>CAWHUG010000030.1:0-22104 GCA_963832405.1 uncultured Isosphaeraceae bacterium | reverse complement strand
AACTGATAAAAGGCCCTTGATTTCATCCCGAGGAGCATCATGACGGGCACACGCCAGCGACATCCGGCGGCCTTCAAGGCCCGGGTCGCTCTGGAGGCCACCAAGCAGGCCAAGACCCTCGCCGAGCTGTCTGGACGCTTTCCAGGTCCACGCCGTCCAGATCAGCCAGTGGAAGAAACAACTCCTGGATGGCATCGAGTCGCTCTTTCGTGACGGTCGTCACCGGGACCGCGACGAGAGCCAGGCCATCCAGGCGGAACTCTACGAACAGATCGGCCGGCTCAACATGGAGGTCGAGTGGTTGAAAAAAAAACTGCCCGCGGCGGTTGACCTCAAGCGGCTCCTGGTCGAACCCGACAATTACGCATCTGAGCATACGTAGGCAATGCGAACTCCTGGATCTCAACCGATCGAGCTACTACCTCCACGGCCACCGCGTCGGCGGCGAATCTGCAGTTGATGCGGTTGATCGACCAGCAGTTCCTCAAGACGCCGTTCTACGGCAGCCGACGGATGGCGGCGTGTTTGGAACGGGCCGGGGAGACGGTCAATCGCAAGCGGGTTCAGCGACTCATGGCCTTGATGGGCCTGGAGGCCATCTTCCCCAGGCCGCGTGTCACGACGGCGACCTCGGACGTGCGGGTCTACCCGTACCTGCTCCGCGACCGGAAGTTGACCCACAGCGACGAGGTCTGGAGTTCAGACATTACTTATGTGCCCATGAGGCACGGTTTCATGTACCTGACGGCGGTGATCGACTGGTACAGCCGGTACGTGCTCACCTTGGCGACTGTCGAACACCCTCGATGGACGGTTCTGCCTGGAGGCACTCGACGCGGCCCTTGGCACGAGGCCGGCCGGAGATCTTCAACACCGACCTGGGTTCGCAGTTCACGTCGCGGGAGTACACCGGCCGCCTGGAGGAGGCCGGGATCGCGGTGAGCCGGGACGGTCGGGGGCGGGCGTGGACAACGTGTTCGTGGAACGGCTGTGGAGGAGTGTGAAATACGAGGATATCTACATCAAGGATTATGAGTATGTTCCAGAACTGGAATCGGGTTTGACGGCCTACTTCCGGTTCTACGATGAGGAGCGTCCCCATCAGTCCCTCGGTTACCGGACGCCCGCCAGAGTCTATCGGGCGGGTTTTGTGGCAGGTTGAAGAGGGGAAGGACCTTAACAAATACCCCCGGGCCGAGTGGTCCAGTATTTGGGGTCCACTATAAAAGCGGCCCTGGACCGTGAGCCGGTTCCTATCCCTCGCTACAGAAGCGGCACCTCGCATTCAACTACCGTTATTCAATGACATGTGAAATGTAGTTGATTTATTTCGGGCCACGGAAATGGGCGCTGAATCATTCGTCCACTAACCGGGGGTGGCAAACTTGTCGGTCGCCCCTGACCGACTCAGGGAGACGGAATCGCAATCGTAAGCACCTTGCCATCGCTCACAAACCGCGACGTCGTCACCAAGGGCCCGGCCGGACGCCGTGTGGGCCAGATCCAGGCGAGGTGACCTGGTTGATCGGTGAGGTAGCCATTGGCTGAGAGAATCACGTCGCCAGCATGAACACCGGCCTTCTCCGCCGCAGTGCCCGGGTAGACCATGGTAATCTTCATTCCGCCCCACCCTCAACGTCGATGACCGGTTGCACATCGATCCCGAGCACCCGGGGGGCAGAGAGCGAGCCGGGAGTACCGCCCGGGATCGGGGGCGTGGCCCCGGAGGTCGGGGACGGAGCGGCGGAACTCACCCCGCTGGATGTTCCCCCGGCCGCGGCCGTGGTCGTGAACGGGGCGAAGGACGTCTCGGGATAGGGAAGAACGCCGGTGAAGGCGCCGTAGCCACTGGCGTACCCGGCCTCGCCGGGCTCACCGCCGATCGTGATGACCGGCTGGTCGGCGACCAGCGGGCCGACGCCGCCGAAGTAATTGGGATGCGCGGGCGTGGGGAAGCCGGGGCCGCCGAAGTACGGGAAGGGCGTGATCCCGCCGATCCGCCGCAGTCGCGGCCAGGGGTGGGGATAGCCCGGCCCGCCGTAGAACGGATAGCCGCCACAAGCGCCGACGCCCAGGGCGTCGCCGCCGTAGCCGTAGCCCAGGTGGTAGCCGAGGCCGAAGCCCTGGAAGCCCGGGAAAAGGCCGGGCGGGCCGTAGCCCAGCGTGCCGACGCCCGGCCCCTCCGGGTTCTTGTGCGGGTTGCATCCGAGCCGCCTTGCGGGACCTGCCCCGGGCCGTCGTCCGCGCTGGCCGACAGACCCGCAACGGCCCAGGTCGCCAGGACCAGCACCAGCGCTTTCACCGCGCGTCTGCCACTACCCCGTATCTGCCAATCCATCGGCGTGCTCCTGTCGAGTTTTGGAGCCGAGCCTGAGACGCGACCCTCTACTTTTCCGTCCCGTGCGATGTTTGCGCAGCCTGTCCGGCCGCGCAGACGGCGATCAGCGGGTCGCCGGCGGCGGCCCGTTGCCCACCGGGGGCAGGTAGGGCGGCCGCGCCGTGTCCACCGGCATGGACCTCGCCGGGGAGTCGGCGCCGCGCGACCTCGCGGGCCGGGTAGCCCAGCGCGTGGAACAGCTCGAACTGCGCCCGGTTGTACTCGGCGACCGTGGTGAAGTACTCGTTGAAGGCCACGTTCAGAGAGCTCCAGCGAGTAGACGGCTTCCTGCGGCCGGAAGGTCAGGACCAGGACGTTCTCCGAGCCGCCTGGTCTGCCCCAGGCCCTCGAGGTGGCCGTTGAAGGTGATGATGCCCGTGCGCAAGGCGCGGTCGGCCTGGAGGACCCGGGCCGCCGCCGACTGGACGCGCGCACGGGCCCGGGTCACGTCCGCCGCCACCATGTCCTGGGCCTTGCGGAGGTCGATGATGGCCCGCGACTCGTTGCCGCGCTGGGCCTTGATCCGCGCGAGGTTGCCGATCCCGAAGCCTTCGAGCTGCCACATGAGCTGGATGCTCACGTCGTCGCGGCCCCGCCACTGGTTGAGGCTGCTGTTGGGGCCGAGGCCGAAGATCCCGCCCTGGATGTACATGCCGGGGTCTGGAAGCCGTTGAGCATGACGAGCGGGAGGAGCGGCCGCATCTTCTCCCGGCGGACCCTCGCCTCCGCCGCCTGGACGAGCGCCTGGTGCGAGGCGAGCTCGGGGCGGTTGGTCAGGGCGATCGGCATCAGGTCGTCGAGCGTCCGGCCGGGGTCGATCAGCGTGATCTGGGTGTGGTCGTGCTCCAGCGGCACGACCACGGCGCGGGGGTCGAGCCGCAGCACCTGGGTCAGGTTGGCGCTGGCGACCCGCCACTCCTGGCGCGCCGAGACGGCCCGCTGCTCGAGGTCGGCGAGCATGTTCCGGGCCCGGTCGACCTCGACCTCGGGGACCAGCTCCCGGCTCAGTTGGGCGATCCGGATCGACCAGGTCGTGGCCGCGCTCGACGGTGTAGAGGCCCCGGCGTACATCCCGCGGTACTGGTGCACCCGGAAGTAGGCGTCGGCGGTCTGGAGCAGGGCGTCGTTCTTGGCGGTCTGGACGTCCCAGTGCGCGGCATTCAGGACCTGCCGCGCGACCAGGGGCTCGAAGATGGCGTCGGTCAGGTTGACGTACTGGTCAGCGCCGGCACCGCCGTATGAAGTAGTTGACGCTCGGGCGCGGTCATGATGCCCTTGTTGAAGTCGGGGCCGCCGCCGTCGTGGCGGATGTAATCGACGCCGAACAGCGCCGTGGGAACCCAGAGGACCTTGGCCCGCGTGAGCTGGGCCTCGGCCACCCACACGCTGGCCTGCGCGGCGGCCACGATCAGCGGCCGGGCGTCGGAGAGCCGCAGGGCCGTGGCCAGGTTGATCGGGAAGCGCAGGTCGGTCGGCTCCAGCGGCGCGGGCTTCAGCTTCAAGCGGGACGCCGAGGGGCGCGGGACTCGTCGCCGCCGGACGGCCGCCCGCCGGCGCGTCGGCGTGGCACCCGGAGCGCTCGGCCGGGACGGGTGCGGTGCCGGCGGCACCGGTCAACGGCGACGGCCGGCCGCTCGGACTCGTCGCCGGCGTCGGACGACCGGGGGCGGCGGCGACAGCGGCGCGGAGGGCACGTCCCGGCCACTCTCCTTCACGAAGCGCTCGATGGCGGGGGACACCGTCGACGGCGGCAACGGCGAGCGAGGACGGCGGCGGCGGCTGACGCCGCGCTGGCCGACGCAGGATCGATGCCGCGGGGCAGCGGTCAGAGCTCCGCGCCGTCGCCGGGATCAAGGGCCACGCGTGGCGAGTCGGCCGCGATGCAGCAGCGAAGGCGGGCCGATCGCGGGTCGACTGCCTTCACATGACGACCTCGCTCCGTAACGTGGTTCCTCGATCCGTTCGAGGCATGGGTCTCCTGCAGTAATGGCTGATCTACGATCTGGACGATCCAGCCAGGACCGATTAGAAGTAGCCGCCGAAATCGTTGCGGTGGTCTTCGCCGAGACGAACGCGTTGATCGCCGTGTCGGGCATGCCGTACTTGATGCCCGTGCCGCCTCTGCGCCCGGGCCCGAAGGCGACGATCGAATCGAGGATCCGGTCGAACGTGGCGGGGTTATATTTGAGCCGCAGAAAGATCCCCGACGGCCCCGGGATCGCGATCGACCTCGCGCCGCCGAGGTTGAACTGGAAGCCGGAAGTACCTGGGACGGCAGCGGATAGTACTTCTTGGTCAGGACGTAGAAGACGAAGTCCTGCCCCGGCTTCCATTTCTCGTTCCCGGTCAGGATCGGGAAAAAGTGTCGGGTTCCCGGGGAACCGCACCGTGAACCCGCTGCTCGCGTCGAACGTCTGCGCCGTCCCGTTCCTCACGGCGACCTAGAGCATGTTGTAAACCTGGCCGGGCACCGGCTGGCGCGCCTGGACCAGGACGTGGCTGAAGGGGGGGATCAGCTTGTTGTTGAACCGGGTCGGGTTCGTGATGCGGTACACGAGGAACCCGAAGTGCGGCTTCACGGCGTCCGGCGGACATGGTGGGCGTCGGACGGGACCTGTAAGTTGTTGTTCCCAGAGACGTTGCCGGCGGCTTGAGGAACCGCCGGCACGAGGACCGGATCGGCGGTCAGCGCGAGGGCGCCGGCCTTCGGATCCACGACGGGAACCGTGGTCGCGGTCCCGCTGAGCAGCTGCTTCGCTTCCAGCCGCTCGAGGCCGGGACGAAATCGTGCGATCGGGCGTTCACGCATGGACGAAGCCCCTCCCATCCGGAAAAAGACCCGAACCCACATCCTTGTCCTCTGGAGGGCTGGCGCTCAGCGGGTCGCCGGGGGCGGCCCGTTGCCCACCGGGGGCAGGTAGGCCGGCCGCGCCGTGTCCACCGGGCAGGACCGTCGCCCGGAGTCCGCAGGGCAGTGACCTCGCGGGCCGGGTAGCCCAGGGCGTGGAACAGCTCGAACTGCGCCCGGTTGTACTCGGCGACCGTGGTGAAGTACTCGTCGAAGGCCAGTTCAAGAGCTGGAGGGCGAAGACCGCCTCCTGCGGCCGGTTGACCAGGACCAGGACGTTGCCGAGGCGGGTGGTCTGCTGCAGGCCCTCGTAGTTGCCGTTGAAGGTGATGATGGCCGTGCGCAGGGCGCGGTCGGCCTGGAGGACCCGCGCCGCCGCCGACTGGACCCGCGCCTGGGCCCGGGTCACGTCGGCCGCCACCATGTCCTGGGTCCTGAAGAACTCGATGATCGCCCGCGACTGGATCCCGCGCTGCTCCTTGATCCGCGCGAGGTTGCCGATGCCCGAAGGCGTCGAGCTGCCAGAGGGGCTGATAGCTGAAGTCGTCGCGGCCCCGCCACTGGTTGAGGCTGCTGTTGGGGCCGAGGCCGAAGATGCCGGCCTGGATCATTTCGTAGGGGGTCTGGAAGCCGTTGAGTAAGATGTTGGGGAGGAAGGGCCGCCACTTCTCCCGGCGGATCTGCTCCATCATCGCCTGGACGAGCGCCTGGTGAGGAGGCCAGCTCGGGGCGGTTGGTCAGGGCGATCGGCATCAGGTCGTCGAGCGACCGGCCGGGGTCGATCAGGGTGATCTGGGCGTGGTCGTGCTCCAGCGGCACGACCACCGCGCGGGGGTCGAGCCGCAGCACCTGGGTCAGGTTGGCGCTGGCCACCCGCCACTCCTGGCGCGCCGAGACGGCCTGCTGCTCCAGGTCGGCGAGCATGTTCCGGGCCCGGTCGACCTCGACCTGGGGCACCAGCTCCTTGCTCAGGTGGCGATGCGCTCGACCAGGTCGCGGCCCCGCTCGACGGTGTAGAGGGCGCCGGCGTACATGCCGCGGTACTGGTGCACGCTGGAAGTAGGCGTTGGCGGTCTGCATCAGGGCGTCGTTCTTGGCGGTCTGGATGTCCCAGTGGGCGGAGTTCAGGATCTGCCGCGCGACCAGGGGCTGGAAGATAGGCATCGGTCGTGGAGATGCCGTCCATCCCCCCACATCCCGGCACCGCCGTAGAAGAAGTTCGACGCTCGGCGCGGTCATGATGCCCTTGTTGAAGTCCGGGCCGCCGCCGTCGTGGCGGATGTAGTCGAAGCCGATGTTGAGCGTGGGGATCCAGAGGACCTTGGCCCGGGTCAGCTCGGCCTCGGCCACCCAGACGCCGGCCTGCGCGGCGGCGACGATCAGCGGCCGGGCGTCGGAGAGCCGCAGCGCGGTCGCCAGGTTGATCGGGAAGCGGAGATCGGTGGGCTCCAGCGGCGCGGGCTTCAGCGTCAGGCCGGTGTCGAGCGGGTTGGCTCCCGGCGCCGCCAGGCCGGTGCCGGCCGGCGCGGGGGCGGACTCGCGCGGCCTCGGCAGCGCGGGTGGCAACGCGATCGCACTCCCCCCGCTCGCAGGAGGATGCGGCGTCGGCGCGGATGCCAGCGGCGAGACCGATGGGAGGTGGATGCTCGCCGCGGGGTTGGCGTTCGGCGGCACCGACGAGGACGGCACGGCCACCTGAGCCGCGGCCGGCACGGACCCGGCCGGACGAGCAGCAGAGCCGCGACGGGCATCCATGCCCAGGCGATTCGTTCCATCGCTTCAAACCTCGCTCCATCACACGGTCCGCAGCCCGATTATGGTATCGGCCGCTCCGACCGCGCCGAATCACCGGGTTTATCGGCTCAGGGGGGTAGTTGGGGTTGTCGTTTCTTTAGTCAGAAATAGGTTTAATCGGATTGTGCCCAGATACGCGTGCGATCACGACCGCTCGGCCCCGTTCCGCGGGGCCAGGACATGGTTGCATGCGACCGGGCCAGGCGGCGACCGTGTGCCGGAAACCGAGCGCCGCCCCGAGTCCGGTCAAGGCAAACTTGCCAGAGCGCCCGAGGGAGTCTTCGTCGGACGGTGGCCACGAGCCGAGTGCTCACCCGCGGATTCCGCTTCGCCTGAGTTCGAAGCGACCTCGACGGGGCTGCCGTCGGCGAGGATCGACAGGTCGCCGAGGATGACCTGTTCCGAGCCATCGACCGGCTTCCAGGGATGCTCGACGTGGGATGCCGCCGGGCGCTGGAGGTTGGTGACCTCGATCCACTCGCCGTCGCTGACACCGGTCCGGATCTCGGTCCGCACCGCATGGCCGTCCTTGTGCATCCAGCAGAAGGTCTTGTCGCCGCTGTAGGTAAGGGCGGCCACCGGCAGCGCCCGCACGCCGGGGCGATCGATGATCACCTTGGCATAGGCGTACATCCCGGGCAGAAGCTGGCTGCCGGGGTTGGGCAGGTCGATCTCGGCACGGAGCGTGCGGCTCTTGATGTTGAGGGCCCAGGAAGTGCGCGTGACGGTGCCCGGAATCGGCTCGTCGCGGAACGCGTGGGCGAGCACGGTCGCCTTCGTCCCGATGTGGACGTAATTGGCGTCCTGCTCGGGGATGTCGACGAAGATGCGGACGATGTCGGTGCGGTCGACCACGTAGATCGGGGCCGCGTTCCCGCTCGGGCGCCAGGTAGGGAGCCGCGCCATCGCCGTGGGATCGCCCATCGTGGGCACCACGAAATCGCCGGTGTTGGCGTTGCGGGCGACGATCACGCCGTCGTACGGCGCGATCAGTTGGATATAGCCCACCCAGGCCTCGATCCGCTTTGCCTCGCTCTGGGCCACGCCCAGATCGGCCTGAGCGACGGACACGTCGACCTTGGCCTTCGCCAGCGTGGCCTGTCGGGAGAGCAGGTCCGCCTCCGCCTTCGCGATGGTCGCCCGGGCCGCGTCCCGCGAGGCGGTGCTCGACCTCCACTGGTTGGTCGATTCCAGCAGGATCTGGGGATCGACCACGTGCCGCTCGACCTCGACCTGGAGCCGCTTGACCTCGATGTCCCAGCGATCGACCTCGGACTGGTACTTGGCCAGGATCGCCTTGGCCTCCTCCAGACTCGCCTGGGCCGCCTTGACATCGGCGTCGGCCACCTCCACGAGCTTGCGGGCCAGGTCGACCCGTTCCTCGTCGAGCTTGACGGTCGCCTTCTTCGTCCCGAAGTCCTCGACCAGCTCGGGCACGAAGAGGGTGGCGAGGATCTGGTCTTTCTTCACCTTGTCGCCGATGTCCACGTTCCACTTCTCGATATAGCCGGTCAGCTTCGGGAAGATCGACGTACGCTCGTAGCTCTCGATGAAGCTCGGTTGCCCGACGACCCGGACGATGTTCCGGACCTGCGGGTGGATGACCTGTACGGTCGGGGGCTTCGAGACGCTCGTATAGTGGGACTTTTCCTGGTGGCCACAGGCCGTCGCCGCAAGGGTGGCCAGGAGGCAGAACACCAGCGCGCGGCCGCTGGTGGAACGATCCGAGTCCATGGGCCAAAAAGCGCGGCGCATCGGGGATCTCCAGCTACAGGGGCGGGCCATCCGAGTCACCGCCCCCGGTGTCTTTCCAGGTTCAGGGTGCATCAGGAATCTCCGTGTGAGGGAGGTGCGGCCGGGGGATGATCGGGCGCGGAACCCGGGGCCTGGCCGCTGTCTGGGTCCTGGCTGTTCTCGTCGGGCTTGTCCTTGTCGGTGAAGCCAAGGGCGGTGCGGAGATCATCGACGGTGTAGTGTGTGACCAAGTCATGCCTCTTCGCCCGGGCCTCGTCGAGGATTCTTCTGAGAAAGGCGAGGACATCCCCGGTGCCGTGTTGTGCGACCGTCTCAGGTGTGACGGCCTCGCCGTGAGTGCCGGATTCCTCCTTGTTGACGAAGACCATCGGGTCGTACTGCGCGCTCTCGGGGTCGTCCGGGTAGATCGATGGCGAACGGGCCACCCTCCGGCCGATCACGAGCGAGAAGATCGAAGGGAGCACCAGCAGGGTGGCGAACGTCGACATCACCAGCCCGCCGATCACCGCCAGGCCGAGCGGGGCCTGCATCTCGCTCCCGCGCTCCAGCGCCAGCGCCATCGGCACCATGCCGACGGTCATCGCACAGGCGGTCATCAGGATCGGCCGCATGCGCTCGCCCGCGCCGGCGATGGCCGCGTGGTTCGAGGACGCTCCTCCCTTCCAGTGTTCGTCCATGAACGCCACGAGCAACACCGAGTTCGAGACGGAGACGCCCAGACACATGATCGAGCCCATGAACGACTCGATGTTGAGCGTGGTATTCGTGACATAGAGGATGATCGCAATGCCCGTGATCACTCCCGGCACGGCGCCGACCGAGATCAGTGCCATGCGGAACGACTGGAAATAGGCCGTCAAGAGCACGAAGATCACGAACACGGCCACCGCCAGCCCGATCCCGAGCGCCTGGAACATCTCGGTCATCGGCGGGAGCTGGCCCTTGGGCTCGACGCGCACGCCGCGGGGCGGTGTTCCGGCGGCGGCGATCGCCCGGGCGACCTGCGCGCGGCGCGGCCCATGTCCTCACCCTCGACGTTCGCGGTAATACCGATGAAACGCTGTGACGCTGAGCGGTCGATCTCGCCGGGCATGTTGCCCTGGTGAACCGTCGCCACGTCGCGGACCATCAGGTTGACCAGGGGGTTGACCTGCTCGATGGGCAACGTCTCGACCTCTGCCGCCGTGGTCATCCGTGCCGTCGGTACCAGCACCTCGACCTGGTAGTCGAAGCCGGTCTTCACGTCCTGCCAGTAGTTCAGTGCGATGAAACGGCTCGACGATGTCGCGACGATCACGCCGTTACCGGCTTGTTGAACGTTGACATCGCTCAAACCCGCTTTCTCGCGGTCGATGTCCACCTGGACGGTGGGGTAATCGAGTGTCTGCACGAACTGGATGTCGCGGAGGAAGGGGATGCGTTTCATCTCGCCGGCAACCTTCTCCGCGTGCGACCGGACCCTGGCCAGATCCGTGCCGATGACGCGGACCTCGATCGGTGTCGACGAGCCGAAGCTCATGACCTCGGTCACGATATCGCCTGGCTCGAAGCCGAAGGTCGACATCCTGGCTTGCCGCAGGGCCGCCACCTTGGACAATCCTCCTTGCTCCAGCCGCTGCGCCAGCCACGGGATCACCCGTTCGGGGAGGACCTTCCGGAGTCGCTCGCGGAACTCCGTCAACTTGATGCCGCTGCCATCGCGCAGGGCAACACGCATCAGGCCGTCGTCCGGCCCGCGCATGAAGAGCACGATATTGTCCATGCCGTAGTTCGGGGCGATCTGGCCGACGTAACCCATCGTGATCTGAACGTTTTCCGGCTTCGCCTCACGCTCGATCTCTTCGAGGCACTTCACCGCCATCTGCCGGGTCAGCTCGAAGTTCGAGCCGGGCGGAGGTCGGAACCGCAGCACGAATTCTCCCGAGTCGATCTGGGGGAACAACTCCGTACCAATCTGCAATCCCAGTAGCCCGATGACGAGAGCACACGCGGCCAGATAGGTCAGGACCACCAACCAACGCAGGCGGACGAACCAACCCACGACCTTGCGATAGAGTCTGCGGAACCGTTCGAACAGCCCATGCTTCTGCTCGCCATGCCCCCCGTGCTTGAGCAGCTTCACGCACAGGATGGGTACGAACGTGCTGGCGAGCAGGTACGCCGAGATCATGGCGAACCCGACCGCCAGGGTCAGCGGCATGAAGAGCGACCGGAGCGGGTCTTGCATGATGAACGCCGGGACGAAGACGGACAGAATGCACAGCAGCGCCAGCAGGATCGGCACCGCCGTGATGAGGCTGCCGTGAAGCACGGCGGTGCCGATGTTCGCCGTGTGCTGCATCTGCACGTGCACGCTCTCGATGATCACCGTCCCCATGTCGACGAGGATGCCGATCGCCAGCGCCAGGCCGCCCAGAGACATGATGTTGATCGTGTTGCCCGTCACCCAGAGCCCGAGTAACGCCCCGAGCAGGGCGAGCGGGATGGTGATCACGACGACGAACACGCTCCTCAAGTCTCGGAGGAACAGGAGGATCATCAGCCCGGTCAAGCCCGCGCCGATCAGGCCCTCGGTGGCCACGCTCCTGACCGCCTGGACCACGGTGGGCGACTCGTCAAACTCGAAGCTGATCGTCACGTCCTCGGGGACGGCGTCGCGAAACAACTGCAACGACTTGCGGATATTGGCCACGACGGCCAACGTCGATGCGGTGCTCTTCTTGATGATCGGCAGGTAGACCGACTTCTTGCCATTGACCAGAGCGTATCCGTAAGTGACGTCGGTGTCGTCCTGGATGGTCGCCACGTCGCGGAAGTAGACATTCTGCCCCATCTTGAGCGGGATCGTGCCCAGGTCCTTGATATCCGTGACCATCGCGTTGGTGGGGACCATCGGCATCGAGTCCTTGACGTAGAGGTTCCCCGCCGGGATCACGGCGTTTCCCATCATCAAGGCATTGACGACGTCCTGTGGTGTCAGGTTGTAGGCGCGGAGCTTGTCGGGGTCGACGTTGACGAGGATCGACCGCATGTTCGGGCCGAAGGGAGAGATCGCCACCGTGCCGGGGACGTTCGCCTGTACCAGCGGCCGGATGATGTTCTGTGCCAGGTCTCCCATCATCCCCAGCGAGGTTTTCTTGCTCTCCAGCACGAGGTAACCGACCGGGACGCTGCCGGCGTCCATGCGAAAGACCATCGGTGGCAGCGTCCCCGGCGGCATCCGCGACATGGCCCGGTTGGCCATCGCCACCACCTGTCCCATCGCCTGGCCCATGTCGGTCCCCGGAAAGAAGGACAGCTCGAGCAGCGCGACTTGCTGGATGCTTCGCGACTTGATCTCCTTGACACTGTCCACGTACTGGAAAAGCAGCTCGAACTGGTTGACGATCAGGCCCTCCATCTGGGCGGGGCTCATGCCGCCGAACTGGAGGAAGACGTAGATCTTCGGGGTGTTCAACGAGGGGAAGATGTCCACCCGCATCCGGTTGTAGGCCAGCACGCCGCCGCTGATGAGGGCCACGACCAGCATCAGGGTCGTCACCGGGCGGCGCATGGCGAAGACGGTCGGATTCATCAACCAGGCTCCCGATCAACCTCTGTCAGACCCGACAGGAGGTTTTCCATGGATAAGCAATGGCATGTGCGGACATGCATTCTGTGCGGATGACATACATTTAGTCGTATCTTGAGTCGAATGACCGCCAATTGCAAGTGCAGGTGACGTTCCCGGCGGATTGTGCCCGGAGTCGGCCGCGGGACGCACCGAGCACCGCGCGCATTTGGGCGGGCTCACGAGAAGCTCAACGCCCACCATGGCCCGATCCGCGTCCAGGCTGTGACTCGATCCTCCCGGCACGGTTTGCGAGCACCTGCCCGGCATCACGAACGCAACGTGCCGGCTCGAAACAGATCTGGATGATCTGGATTGCGGCGAGCTCCCTGACGGGCCGCCGCGCTGGTTCGTTCAGGTGCGCCAGGGCTGAGCGGAGGGCTCGAACAACGCAATGGGTGGGGTGGGAGAGAGAGACCGGGGGCGGCAACCCAAGGAAGGATTCTTGAGGGAAGCCCGGCGGGTTCATCGAACGGGCAAGGCGAGAAAGCTGCCAAGCCGCCGCGGCCCTCCTCGGTCTCCGTGCGGACGGCTTTCTCCGTGCGGACGGCTTTCACTACGCCCGATGATGGTAAGATCGACGCCGAAGGCGGACACATCGAGCGAGTTGGGAGCGAAGCGAAATCGCGGCGAAGGTAGTCGGGCCGGAACGAGTGCATTTCGGAGATCGACGGGCGAACCGGGGACGCCATCACTGCCACCAGCAGAGCCAGGGCGGGTGTAAGGCAGATCCTGGTCTGGAGACCGTCTCGGTAGAACATTGCCCCTCGAAATACGGGCCTGAGAATCCAAGTGCCATTGTATGACGGCCACCGTGGATCGTCAATGCTTATGATTTGATGCAATCATGCAATCGTTGGATAGGGAACTTGGTTGATGCTGTGATCGGGCCGATTCCTCGTCCCGAACATCGTGATGAACGAGTGTGTTGATCTGCGAGACCTCGGCGGGCCGGCGCCATCATCGCGCCGCCCCAGAACATCGAAGCATGTTAGCGTGTGGGGGGTGGCGGACGGCCGCCGACTGGACGCCTGTGCGCGGCTGTCACCTCTTCCGTCACGGTGTCCTGGGCTTTGCGGAGGTCAATAATCGCCTGGGACTCACTCCCGCGTTGTTATTGCTTGATCCACGCGAGGTTGCCGATCCCCAGGTTCTCCACCTGCCTGAGCTGGAGGCTGACATCATCACGGCCCTTCCACTCGCTCATGCTGCTGTTGGGACCTAGGCCGAAAATGCCGGCTTGGATCAGCATGCCGCCGGGCGACTGGTATCCGTCGAGCAAAACGATGGGGATGAACGGGCGTGCCTTCTCGCGGCGGAATCTCAGCTCGGCCGCCTGCCTTGACGAGGGCCTGGCGTGAGGCAACCTCCGGGCGGTTCGTCAGCGCGATCGGCGTCAGGTCGTCGAGCGCGCGGCCGGGGTCGACGAGCGTGATCTGCGTGTGGTCGTGCTCCAGCAGTTCGAGCACCGCACGGGGGTCCAGCCGTAGCCCCCGCGTCGGCCGGGCGATGGAAACCCGTCACTGCCTCCGCGCCAACGGCGCCCGCTGCTCCAGGTCGGCGAGCATGTTGCGCACCCGGTCGACCTCGAAGTGGGGGGCCAGGTCGCGGCTGAGCCCGGCGATCCGGTCGGCGCGGCGCAGGCCCGGCCGACGGTGTAGAGAACGCCAGCGTAGATGCCGCGGCGTTGGTGGACCATGAAACAGGCGTGTCCGCAGTCCGGCGGGCATCTTGAAAGTTGGCGGAATCTTTGTACACAAGAGCGAAAGTGGTGATCGTTGAGGAGAACCTGACGAAGGAACCGGAGTCCACCTATGCTGCCCGAACCTCTTTCGCCCGAGAAACAAGCCGAGATCGAGACGCTCGCGCACGCCATTCGCGAGGCGGTCGACACCGAGATCAGCGAACTGGCCGCCAACCTGGCCACGACCGACGATGCCCACCTCTTTGGCCAGAACGAGTTCAAGATCCGGGCGCTCGCCCACAAGATCGCCGCCAAGGCGGTCGAGCAGCACTTGGCGGAAAAAAAAACGGCTACGAAGGCAGTTCCGTGACTTGCCCGCACTGCGGCCAAGCCGCCGAGTTCCACTCGCACCGCACGCACACCTCCCTGAGCCTCGTGGGACCCATCCGTTACCGCCGCGCCTACTACCTCTGTCGGCGCTGCGGCCAAGGCCTGTTCCCCTTCGATCGCGATGCGGGCCTGACGACCCGTGACCTGACACCGGCCTTGGAACGCGTCGCCACCTTGGCCGGGGCGGTCGCCGATAGCTTCGAGAAAGGCGCCGAACTGTTGGAGGAGATGGCCGGTGTGCGGCTCTCGGAGTCGACCGTGGAGCGGACCACCGAAGACGCCGGAGAGCGTCTGGCCGACGCCGTCGCGGCGGGCACGACACTCGGTCCTCAGAAAGACTGGTCCTGGCACAAAGATTATGAATGCAAGACGTGTGCCTATGTCGAACTAGACGCCACCGGCGTCCGTCAACAGGGCGTCGGGGGCGGCCCGGCCGAGGGGCGCATGGCCTACGTGGGGATGGTCTGCAACCCCTGCCCGGACTGGCCGTGGCCCGACGAGAAGCCCCAGCCGATGCCGGCCCGTTACCTCTCGGGACTGTATCCCCTGGAGGACTTCACGCCCTTGCTGCGCCCGCTCGCCGGGCATGTGGGTATGGACCGCGCCGATCGCTGGATCGGCTTGAGCGACGGCGGTTCGGGCTTGGAGGCTCGACTCCAGGAGAACTTTCCTCGTGTGGAATTGATCATTCTCGACTTCTACCACCCCGCGGAGAAGCTCACCGGCTTGGCGCGGCGGTTGTACCCCCAGGACGAGGAGCACGCCGAAGATCAAGCACGGCAGTGGCGCGCGTGGCTCAAGGACGAAGGGGGCGCGGTGCTGGCAGCGATCTTGCGCGAATGGGATTGGCCCCGTCGGGCCGGCCTGAAGGAGGCGGTGGACGAGGTGATCGGTTACCTGGAGCGGAACGCGCACCGGATGGAGTATCCGGACTACTTGGCCAAAGGCTGGTGCATCGGTAGCGGCGCGGTGGAGAGCGCCTGCAAGACGGTGGTGGGCCAGCGTCTGAAGCTGGCCGGGATGCGCTGGGGCGAGGACGGAGCCCATGCCGTCTGCCACCTCCGCGCCTCTACCGCAGCGAGAAAGGACAGTGGGAGGCCTTCTGGGGACGCGATTTCTCCCTCAACTGATCGTCTGTACTACCAACTAACATGACGCCTGCCGTCCGCAGTCTGCACCAAGACATCGCTCTCCATCGTCTGGATGCTCCAGTGTTGGGAGTTCAGGGTCTGCCGCGCCACCAGGGGTTCGTAGAGGGCGTCAGTGACGCCGATGATTCCCACGAGTAGCCCTCTGTGTGGAATGCGTGCATCGCTATGGCTCGGTTGGGCCAGATGTTGCGCACGTCGGTCTGATCGACCGAAGCAACTTTCGATAAATGGGTGCAATCGCGCCAGTGCCATCGATTACGCGACCTTTTTGGACTTGTTCTTCCCGATACCCCCCTGAGTCCCCATGTCGGGAAGAGTTTTCGCTTCTAAATATGCCTGATACACCTCCGGCCAGATCCCGCTCAGTTGGATCACGCGCAGGTCCACGATCCACTGACCCCCTTCCAGTTTCCAGGTCATGCCCGACTGTTTCAGCCGTTGTGTGAACACCGTCTTGCACGCCGCCTCGGTCACCCCGCTGCCGATGGGAAGGTGGTTGTTTCGGTACTGACAATAATCCAGGAACCGAATCCGCTTCCGCAAGTAGTTGTAAGCGCTGCGATATTGCTCCCGCTTCTTCCCCATCACGATCCGCCGTCGTCGGATCGCGGCCGCCGAGTGCAACACGCGGTTGATCCCCCGCGGTTTCGTCTTCAGCCAGCGGCACATCTTTCGCGCCCAGCCCTGGGCACGCTTCGCGTCCGAAAATAACGCCTCCGCCAGTTTGTAAATGTATTCACACGCATGATAAAAATCGATCACCCATTCCCACTCCAGCCGCTGACCGGAATGACGGGGATGGCACATCCGCTTGAGCACCCGGCGGAAATACCGCGTCTGTTGGTATCCCCCATCGGTGACGTAGGCCAACCGCGGCAATGGTCCCGTCCACTGCTCCAACACCGCCACGAGCAACGCCGTCAACTGCCGCGACAGCGTCTCCTGACCGGACTCAGGCATCCGGCCCAGGTACACCGTCCCCAACCGCCGACCCCTCCGGTCGTACACCGAGAGCGTCGCCGTCGCGCCTTCCCGGTAACACTCGTGATCACGGATCGGCAACATCAGCCCGTCACGACCCACCGCCAACACCGGCTTGCGGCCACCCCGGGATTGAAACGCCTGTTCCAACAGATTCAAGACGTGAGCCAACTGGGCGTCCTGGCGGTGAGGATCCATACCCTCGACGACTCCCGCGAGGACAGTGCGCAAACTCGCCACCGACCAACACACGCCATGAGCACGCTGGAGGTGGGCCAAAACGGCGCTCTGGGTGGAGACGGCCGCCGCCTGAGCCGCGCGCTCGGCCAAGGCGGGCGTGGCCAAGCCGGCTTCCAGTCCCAAGCGGATCTCCAACGGAACGATCGACCGTTCGATGCCGTGCAAGGGCTGGTACAGCATCCGCCAGAGGGTGATCGTTCCGAACAAGGTCGCCACGGTGCGGTTGGGGGACTTGAAGCGGCGGCGATACCCCACTCCCTGGAAGCACATCTGGTTGGGCATGTCCCGACGGTCATGCGGTTCGAGGTGATTGAAGGTCCATTCGACAAGGAGCCGACCCAGTTCCCGAAGCAGAACTTGCAACTGGGTCTCGAACTGGTGGCAGGTCTGGGGAGTCACCTCCGCCCTGCGGAACCGGACGATGAGGGGACCGATCTGAGCGATCACGGGGATCAAGCGAACGGTCAGCGGGAACAAAGAGGTGGCGAAGTGCGTTGCGAGCAGCGCGGCAGCGGCCGTAGCATGGTCCATCGAGTCGGCCTCTCTGGTGAGGTGGCAAGGTTTGTTCACCTCCAACTCACCGAGAAGCCGGCTCATTCTTCAAGCCGCTGGCCGCATAAACAGCGGAACTAAAGGCCCTTGTGGGCAAAAAACCACGCGATTCCCGGGGAAACCTTTGGCAGTGGCGCGATTGCACCCGCGCCAAGAGGCTCGCGGCAAGAAACGACGCCCGCGCAAGCCTAAGGGACGACGCGGTCGCGTCTCCACCGACGACAAGGTTGCGCAGGCGGAGCGAACCGAAGCCGTTTTTCCCGAGGGTGTCTCGCCGGACGCCTGTCGCTTGTCGCATGGTAACCGTTCAGTCCCCAAGTCGGCCCAATAGTTGCGGAGCGGGAAGGCCGGCCCGATGAGCTACGATCGCACGATACAAGTAATCCAGCACCGGACGTTTCTGCAGTCGCAGCGTCTGGACCACCGTCAGCATCCGCTCCACGAACCGGCACCCCGCGGCGCTGTGACAGCCGAAGGCGTTCTTTCGCCACAGAACACCCAAGCGCAGGATCCGTTCCGCGTGGTTGTTCGTCGGCTCGACCCCCTCGATGGCCGCGAACAGCCACAACGCCGGATACAACGCCAAGACGTTGGCGCAAAAGGTCGCCGCCTTGGAATCCGCCAGCCACACCCCTGCTCCAAGACACCTTGGAGTTCGCGCGCGATCGGGTCCAACCGGGATTGCAGGCCCGCTCGGTCTAGTTCGCCGCGGCGGAACGCCCACCAATCGGCGAACAGGCATTCGACCACCTCCAAGCCCACCCGGCCAATTGCGTCAGCGGGTCCTCCGCGATCGACCAGCTTCTGAAAGTCGCGTTTCAGATGGGCCCAGCAGATCTGGCGCAGTTCCAGCGGCAGCTTGCTATAAGCCGCCCAGCGGTCGCTACAGATGACGCCGGTAATCGTCTCGCCCAGCAGGGCCTGAAGGCCCTCAAAACTCCGCCGCAGGTGGATCACGAAGAAGGCCACCGTCGTGGTTGCCGCCGTCCACAGCCAGCGCTTCTGTCCCTTCTCGCTCCAGCCGCTCTCGTCGGTGTTCTTCACCGGGGCCTCACGAACGGCCGCCTGTGCCTCTTGATACGGACTGGCCAGGGCCGCACAGGTCTCGGCTTCGAGCGTGCTGATGGAGCCCAGGGAGGTCGGCACGTCGAAGACGGTCTCCACGACTTCTTCCACAGCCCGTCGGCCGATATGAAGACGGCCGGTGAAGTAAGACATCACCGCGGCCAAGCGTGGTCCGATGACATGAGCGCGGATCTCCGGAGGGATCTCGCCTCGATTGAGGTGGCCACAGCCGGGGCAGATGCGCGCGTGCCCTTGATGCTCGGTGATCACCGCCGCCAGTTCGGGGAGTTCGGCCACCTGATGCCAGGTCGGCTCGGGGTCACCAGGCCCGGGCTCGGTGGGCAACACCGCTTGGCAGTGGGTGCAGATCGTGGGTACATAGGGGACGATATTCGTGACCCGCTCCGGCGGGAGGCGGTGGCGATGGTGTCCAGGATGTCCTCTTTGACCGCCCGGCTTGCGCCACTCGGGGTCTTGACCACGGGCTTGGGAGCGTCGAGCGGATTGGCCGAAGGCGGGATGGAGGAGTTGGACGAGTTCCGGTTCAGCCGATCTTGGAGGTCACGGACGAGGGCTTCAAGCTCGGCGATCCGCTTACGGAGCTGAGCGCACTCAGGGCAAGCCGGCACGGGGATAGAAGCCGAATCGTCCATGGCGAAACGCTACACACAACCCAGCGCGGATTGCAAGCACTTGACTGATTCTCGCCAACCTCAGCACGATCGATGCCAAGAGGGGGACTGAACGGTTACGTCGCATGTTCGGCCGGTATGGCGGCTGGAACACGGTCGAGCGGTGCTGGTCGCGTACCAGATCTATCGCGCTCCGGGCAACCGGTACGGCCAAATCCCCGGCGTCTTGGGCCGGAGTGAGTACGGTCTGGAGATCGTCACCGAGATCGCCTACCTGGTGTATATCGTCGGCCTGTCTTTCGACAAAGTCTGTGCTCTCCTCCATTTCTTCCAGAACCTGCGTCTCGGCAAGTCGCAAGCCAACACGTTGCTTTCTCAATTGTCGCGCGATTGGGAGCGCGAGTTTAACGTGCTCTGCACGTTGCTGGCCCACTCGCTGGTGGTGCATGCCGACGAGACGCGTTGGAGCCTGAACAGCGTCTGGGCGTTTCTGTCCGAGAAGGCTCGCGTGGTGTTGTTCGGCGTTCATAAGGATGCAGAGACACTCGAAAAGGTCCTCGATCCGGCGTCCTTCGCGGGCATCCTGATCAGCGACGACGCGGCCGTGTACGCCCACTTCACGCACGCGCAAAAGTGCTGGGCCCATTTGCTCCGCAAGGCGATCAAGCTCACGCTGCAGGACCCGACCAACGCGGCCTACCGGACCTTCACGGACCGCTTGTTGGAGATTTACCGCGAGGCGTGTCGCGTCCAGCGCGACGGGCGGCTGAGCGACGCGGGGCGGGGCAGGAAAGTCCGTGCCCTCGACGACGAAATCTTCGACTTGTGCGTTGCGAACTGGCTCCCGGACGAGCCGCCGTCCCAGGGACTCGAGAAGGATTATCGCCTCTTGGTCCATGAGGTTCTGCGGCTGTTGCTCCGCGAGGAATTGCTCACGTTCGTGACCGCCCCGCCGACCACGCAGCCCAACGGAACGACCAAACCGGTCGATGGGACGAACAACGAGGCCGAGCGCACGTTACGTGACGCGGCGCAAGCGCGCGTGACGGGTCGCACCAGCAAGACGATCGACGGCGCCCGCCGCCAAACGATTCTGACCAGCGTTCTGCAATCGCTTCGTCTCTACCTGCCGACCTTCACGCTTTCGAGCGTGCTCGCGGAGTTGAAGCGGTGGTGGGCGACCGGGCGAAGTTGCTTCGCGGAGCTTCTGGAAAAGCTCGACCTCACACCGCCTGAGCAATCCGTCATAGATCAGGTCCTTCCAGGTCCGAGCGGGTAAACCGCGAGGCGGTTCACAAGAAGCGGGAGAGGTGGTGGCTCGACACGGACAGTTGGCGTAAACGGCGCCAAGAGACGTGCGCACCAGCCCCACAAAGGGATCCCGCCCGCATTTCCGTCACAACTCACGCGCATCGCCTATGCCGACATGAAAAAACCTCGGCTTGCTTCGTCCTGCGCACAGATTTGACAACTACATCCAGGAGTTGTTTCTTCCACTGGCTGATCTGGACGGCGTGGACCTGGAAGGTCCGAGACAGCTCGGCGAGGGTCTTGGTCTGCTTGGTGGCCTCCAGAGCGACCCGGGCCTTGAAGGCCGCCGGATGTCGCTGGCGTGTGCCCGTCATGATGCTCCTCGGGATGAATCAAGGGCCTTCTATCAGTTTAGGCGACCGGAGGATGGAAATCTCCCCCAATCCGAGCTATCCTGTCCGGATGCTGGCGCTGCTTCGTTCCGTCGGTCACCGTCTCGCCTCGGGCAGGACCACCGTGATGGAAGACTCCCCGAGTCACTACGACGCCTTGATCCGGTCGGGGGCCAGGCGACTGACCGGATACCAACGCCGCTTGTTCCAGGCCGAGGTGGCCACGGCCTCTGTGCGGCGGCAATGCCCGCCAGGCCGAGCGCCGCTTCGGCTGGGGACGCGACACGGTCGAGAAGGGGCTGCACGAACTGCAGCACGGCGATGCGCTGCCTGGAGAACTTCGCCGCGCGGGGCCGGCGGCGCAGCGAGGAGAAGGACCCGCAACTGGCCGCCGACATCCGCGCCATCGTCGAGCCCCACACCTACGCCGATCCGGAACTCAAGTCGGCACGGCGGTACACCAACCTGTCGGCCGCCGAGGTGCGCGACGCCTTGATCGCAGAAGGGCTATCCCGAGGGGAAGTTGCCCAGCGAGCGGACGATGCGGGACATCCTCAACCGGATGAACTACCGCCTCAAGCGGATCCAGAAGGGCAAGCCGCTGAAGAAGACCGAGGAGACCGACGCGATCTTCGCCAACGTGAAGGCGGTGCAGGAGCAGGTCCGCGAACGATCCCGAGACGCTGGAGATCTCCATGGACACCAAGGCGAAGGTGGCCCTGGGCGATTACGCCCGTGGGGGGAAAAACCCGGACGAGCGGCGACGGTGAAGTGGCCAAGGGCTGGGACCACGACCCGCCGGCGAAGGAGAAGCTGGTCCCCTTCGGCATCCTGATGGTGGCGACGCGGGGCGTTGATGCTCGTGTTCGGGTCGCACGAGACCAGCGACGCCTGGGTCGATGCGTTGCGGATGTGGTGGCATCCAGGTCGCGGCCGGGCCTCGGGTCGCATCAAGCGGCTGGTGATCTACCTGGACAACGGGCCGAAGAACTCGGGGCGGCGGACGCAGTTCCTGAAGCGGATGGTGGAGTTCGCCGACTGGTCGGGCCTGGAGATCCGCTTGGTGTACTATCCGCCGTATCACAGCAAGTACAACCCGATCGAGCGGTGCTGGTCGGCGCTGGAGAAGAAGTGGAACGGGGTGTTGCTGAACGGCCTGAAGGTGGTCCTGCAATGCGCCCTGCGGATGAGATGGAAGGGCCGGCATCCGACGGTGAAGCGGCTCCATGGGCGAGTACCCCGACGGTGTCCGTGTCCCGGCCAAGGAGATGAAGCCGTATCGAGGCGCGGCTGGAACGTTCGACGACCCTGCCGAAGTACGACATCACCATCAAACCAAGAGCGACCGAGCCGCAGGTAAAGTAATTGCTGCCGGTCGCCTT
>CAWHUG010000029.1:0-29545 GCA_963832405.1 uncultured Isosphaeraceae bacterium | reverse complement strand
TTGCAATAGGTGAACGTCCGGCGGTCGGCCGTGGTGACGAAGTGTGCCAGCTCCACGCCCGGCAGGCCGCCAGCTCGCGGCGCAGCTCGTAGCCCTCGCCGTCGTCGCCGCAGAAGCCGACCGGGACGATCCTGCCCACGCCGAGGGCGACGAGGTTGTTGAGGATCGTCCCCGCGCCGCCGGGCTGGGCGCGGACGCGCACGACGTTGTGGACGGGCAGGCCGGTCTCGATCGACGTCTCGGCGCGCGCCGGGTCGATCTCCAGGTAGCGGTCGAGGCAGAAATCGCCGACGACCGCGATGCGCAGGCCCGGATAACGCGACGTGATCGGCGGAAGCGTTCGGGAGTCATGTCGTGAGATCCGGTATGAGAAGGTGGTGGACGAAAGCGGCATTGTCGCACTGGACGTAATGCATCGTCGCCCCCCATGCGGGCGTAGCTCTTGCAGAACCGGAGGTAATAGGCGGGGTTGGTCTTGGGCGGCTCGCCCGCGGTCCAGTCCCAGCCGCCGCCGTCCTGGAGGTCGACGACGTAGATCGTGTGGCCCGGCGACGATCGGGCGGCCGTCCTGGAGGCGGAGGTTGTTGACGCAGCTCAGGCTCTTCTCGAACACCTGCGGGCCCATGATCGCCGAGCCGATCGACAGGACGACGCCGCCGTCGAGCGTCTCGACCGAGCCGCGAAGAGCCGGAAAATCGATGGCCGCCGCCCGGCCGATCACGGCGCCGTTGAACATCGGGTGGTTGGCGATGATGTCGTAGCCGATGCCGGGGTGGACGGTCATCGGCACACCGCGGCGGAAGGCCTGGCGCAGGATCGAGGCATGTTTCCAGCGATGGCGACGTGAATCCGCCCGGCGGGCAGGCCGTGCGTTCGCATGGCCACGAGCAGTCGGCCCGCGCCGGAGTGAGCGGATGCGACGGCTCGGCGCGAATCGGATCTTCCAGCTCCTCGGCGGTCGGGAGCGTGGTGCCGTCCTCGGCGATGAACCGGCCCAGAGCCTGCCCGTAGCCTTCGCCCTGCAGGCCGCCGGCCAGGAGGGCGAGGTGGATGTTGCGGCCGGTTTCATCCCAGGTGCCGAACGTGCCGGTGGCGACGTTGTCGCGGACGCTCTCGGTCGAGCGGCCCAGCCAGGCGTATTCCCAGTCGTGGATCGTGCCGGCGCCGTTGGTGGCCAGGTGGGTGATCCAGCCGCGCTCCATCATCCGGTCGAGAATGCGGGCGGCGCCGTTGCGCAGCAGATGGGCGCCGTAGATCAGGATCACGCCCGCGCCGCGCTTGCGACCGCGCGGATGTCGCGGGCGCACGCGGCGATCCCGACGGCCTGCGGTGCAGACACTGGCGAGGAGGCGCGTCGGGATCGATCAGGATGTCGTCGACCCGGGTCAGGCTGTCGCGCTCGGCGAGCGGGAGGACGCGGAGGCGTTTCAGGTCGAGTGGATTGGAGCTCATGTCTCGAACTCTTCACTTGTAGGGTAGGCTTCAGCCTGCCATTCTCGTTCGCATCAACGGAAATGGGATTGGCAGGCTGAAGCCTACCGTGCAAAAACGCACGACAGCGGGGCCGGGAATCAGACCGTTCCGGCATCCAGGATCATCTCCAGCAAGGGCACGGCGTCGCGGAAATCGGGGATGACGACATCGGCGCCGACGCCGAGAGACGCTCACGTTTCCAGTCGTCCATGTGGCCCGAGCCGTTGTGGGCCTCGTCGCTGGCGACGGCGACGGCCAGCCCACCGACCTCTTTGGTGTTCTCGATCTCGACGTAACCGTCGCCGAAGGAGAGCAGCTGTTCGCCGTGGATCCTGTTTTCGCGGAGGATCCGCTCGATGACCATCTTCTTGGAGAACTGTCTTGTAGTCGTCGAGGGCGCCGTAGACGTGCGGGCCGAAATAGCGGGTCAGGTCGAGCAGCTCGGCCTCGTGCTTGACGAACGGCTCGTCGGTGCCGCTGGCCAGGTAGACCGGCAGGCCGCGCCGGCGGAGTTCTTCCAGCAGCCCCGGGCCCCATGGACGAGCATATCGTCGGGCGCGGATGCGCCGTTGCGCAGGCCTCGACGCGGTCGCGGATCCGCAGTTCGAGTCGGCGGAGGTATTCGTGCTTGTACCAGAGCGGCTCCTTCGGCTCGCCGCCGCGTTCGCGGATGCGGTCGGCAAGCTGGATCATCTGGTAGATGGTCTGCTTGCCGTTGAGGCGCATGATGTCCTCGAAGGCGAGCCGGCGGCGGTCGGCCTCGGTCTCGCCGTGCGGGCCGGCATCATCTCGGTGAACATCGGCACCATCACGTCGGGCCAGCCCTGGCGGATCAGCGACAGCGTGCCGTCGAAGTCGAACAGAACGTGGCTGATGCCGGCCCGGGGCGCAAACGTCGGGCGGAAAATCACCTCGCCAGTAAACGGACTGCTCATGGAACTGCGGCTCGATCGAGAAACGTCGGTCATCGCGGGACACCATCGATCCCGGAACCGGAGTATCATACCCGGTCGTCGGGGGCCGTGGCGACTCTTCGTAGGCTGGGGCTGGCCCACCATCCCTAACGCGTCAGGGAATGGGGATGGTGGGCCGAGCCACCCTACGAAGAGTGTGGTGAATCCGGCCGTCGCCGACGCCCCAGCAGGCGCGACATGCTTGTCTCCGCTCGCTTCAGGCAGTAGAAACGACCTCAAGAAACCGGAAAATCCCTCCGCTCAGGAAAGGCCGCCCGCGATGAAACCAAACGAGTCGTGTGATTCCCCCTCCTGCGGCTGCCAGACGACGACGGTCACGCGCCGCGGATTCCTCGAATTGACCGGCCTGGCCGCCTCGGGCCTGGCACTCTCCAAGGTGGTGGCCGGACCGTTCCAGAGCGAGGATTTCGCGTCCATCATCCCGCGGGACAAGAAGCTCGACGCGAAGTGGGTGAAATCCCTCCCTGATCGCGGTCAGCCGACGGTCTACCGCGGCGCCGAGCTGGCCACGATCGGCATGCCCATCGGCGGCATCGGCGCGGGGCAGTTGTACCTCGGCGGCGATGGCAAGCTCTGGCACTGGGACATCTTCAACCTGCCCCAGCCGGGCAATTTCACCAGCGGCGGCGGTCCCGATTACGCCCATCCGCCGAAGGCCGAATCGCCCATCGAACAAGGGTTCGCCATCCGGGTCAAGGCGGGGGAGAAAACCCAGACGCGACGGCTCGACAGTGAAGGTTTCGACCCCAAGCACATCGCCTTCCGGGGCCCCTACCCGTTGGCGTTCGTCACTTACCACGACCCGGCCTTTCCGGTCACGGTCGAGCTTGAGGCGTTCTCGCCGTTCTGCCCGCTGAACGTGGACGACTCCGCGCTGCCGGCCACGGTGATGCACTACACGATCAAGAACACGTCCGAGAAGGACATCGAGGTCTCGCTGGCCGGCTGGCTGGAAAATGCCGCCTGCCTGGGCAGCGGCCCGTTGGGAATGGGTCAGCGGCGCATGGAAGTGCGCACCCTCCCGGGCAAACTGGCCACGCTGGAAGGCTCCGCCGAAGAGACGCCCGCGGCCAGCCAGACGCCGGCCCGGCCGGAGATCCTCTTTGAGGATTTCGAGAACGGCTACGGCAAGTGGACCGTGGAGGGAAAAGCGTTCGGACCCGAGCCGGCCGCCGGAACGTTGCCGAACCAGCAGCCGGTGAGCGGCTTCGTCGGCAAGCGGCTGGTCAACACGTTCTTCGAGGGCGACGGTACGACCGGCAAGCTCACCTCGAAGCCTTTCACCATCGAGCGCAAGTTCATCGCGTTCCTGATCGGCGGCGGCAACCAGGCGAAAACCACCTGCATGAACTTGCTCGTTGATGGCAAGGTCGTGCGCTCCGCCCAGGGACGCGACAACGAGCGGCTGGAACGGGCCTTCTGGAACGTCGCCGAGTTCGAGGGCAAAGAGGCCCGGATCGAGATCGTGGACACGGCCAGCGGCCCCTGGGGCCACGTCAACGTCGATCAGATTGTTTTCTCCGATGCGCCCGCCGGCGTGCGGCTGAAGCTGGCCGAGCAGGAAGACTTCGGCTCGATCGCCCTGGCGCTGCTCGATGGTTCGGGCCGTCTGTTTGCACACACGCGCCTGCCCGAGAACCCGGCCGTCGCGGTGTTCGAGTCCGCTCAGACCGATTCGCCCCAGGCCTCGCTTGTGCCCCTCGGCACGAAGCAAGTCGGCGGTCTGGGTCGCTCAACATCGCTGAAGCCAGGCGAGCAGGCCGAATTCACGTTCCTCGTCTGCTGGTACTTCCCCGGCCTGCCGCGCAAGGGCTCGGTCCGCTCAACGACATTGACAAGCTCCGCCGCTCCTACGCGACGCGGTTCCACTCCGCGAAGGATGTCGCCGAGCATATCGCCTCGAACTTCGACCGCCTCGCGGGCCAGACCCGGCTCTGGAACAAGACGTGGTACGACTCGACGCTGCCGCACTGGTTCCTGGACCGCACGTTCATCCCGATCTGCACGCTGGCGACCAGCACGGCGTACCAGTTCGACAGCGGTCGGTTCTACGCCTTCGAAGGCGTGCTCTGCTGCCAAGGGACCTGCCAGCACGTCTGGAACTACGCGCAGTCGGTGGGGCGGATCTTCCCGACCTGGAGCGCGACCTGCGCCGGCGGACCGATTTCGGCACCGCCTGGCATGAGAACGGCGCCACCGACTACCGCGGCGAATGCGCCCGCCACGTCGCCCACGACGGCCAGTGCGGCGTGATCCTCCGCGCCTATCGCGAACACCTGACCGCGGCCGATGATGCCTACCTGAAGGCCACCTGGCCGCGCATTCGCCGTTCCATCGAGTTTTTGATCGGTTGCGACGGCGACGAGAACGGCATCCTGGAAGGCGAACAGTACAACACGCTCGACGAGGCCTGGTTCGGCGCGATGGCCTGGATCAGCTCGTTCTACATCGCCGCCCTCCGCGCCGGCGAGGCCATGGCGACCGACGTGAAAGACACCGCCTTCGCCACGCGCTGCCGGACGATCGCCGAGCGCGGCTCGGCACTGCTCGTCAAGCAGCTTTACAACGGCGAGTACTTCATCCACCGGCCCGACCCGAAGCATCCCGGCACGACCAATTCGAACAACGGCTGCCATATCGACCAGTTGATGGGCCAGGCCTGGGCCTGGCAGGTCGGCCTGCCGCGGATCGCGCCTCGCCCCGAGGTGCTCTCCGCCCTCGAATCGCTCTGGAAGTACAATTTCACCCCCGATGCCGGCGCGTACATGAAGCGGATGCAGCCCGTCATCAAGGGCGGCCGGTGGTATGCGATGGAAGGCGAAGGGGGCGTCGTCATGACCAGCTTCCCCCACGGCGGCGCCGAGACGGCCAGCGGCAAGGGCCACTTCGCGTATTACATGAACGAAGTCTGGACCGGCCAGGAGCACCAGCTTGCCGCGCACATGCTCTGGGAAGGACTCGTGGACAAGGCCCTGGTCCTCACCCGGATGATCCACGACCGCCACCACGCCTCCCGACGCAGTCCGTACAACGAGGTCGAGTGCTCCGACCACTACGCGCGGGCCATGTCGAGCCATGGAACGTTCCTCGCCGCCTGCGGGTTCGACTACCACGGCCCCAAAGGCCACATCGCCTTCGCGCCCGACTGACCCCCGAGCACTTCCAGGCCCCCTTCACCGCCGCCGAAGGCTGGGGGACTTATCGCCAGACCTTCCAGGGCGAAAAGCGCACCGCCGAGCTCACCGTGAAATGGGGCCGGCTCCAGGTTCAGTCGCTCGGCTTCGAGCCGCCCGACGGCCACCCGATCACGAGCGTCCGCGTGATCTGCAACGGCCAGAACGTGCCTGCGAAGGTGGTTGTTGAAGGTTCGAAGGTGCGCGTGCAGCTTGATGTCCGGCTCGTCGTCGATGCCGGGCAGGCGCTGGTGGTTGAGTTCGCTTGATTCTCGGTCCGGAAAGCCCCGAAGGGGCGGCAGTGCATAGCCAGGGGTGTAAACCCCTGGGAACGGTCTGGTGTCGCCGATCACCCGTCCCAGGGGTTTACACCCCTGGCTATGCACTGCCGCCCCTTCGGGGCTGAAACCAGGCTTCCCGGAGAGCCTCTCACTTTTTCGTGTCGAGGAACGACCGCACGGTGCGGGCGATGCTTTCCTGGTAGCTGAGGGACGGCCGCCAGCCGAGTCGTTCGCGGGCCTTGGCGGTGCTGTAGGAGACATGACGGCCCATGAGCCAGGCGGCGTAGCGCGTGATGAACGGAGGCCGCGCGCTGTGCGTCAGGCGGCCGGCGGCTTCGAAAAGCAAGGCGGCGGCAAACGTCGCGTGATAGGACACGTGGCGCGTGATGGGAGGAGCGCCCACGGCCTCGGCCCAGAGGGTGAAGTACGCGCGCTGGGTGATCGGGCCCTGGTCGGTGATATTGTACGCCTCGCCGGCCGAGCCGGGGTCATTTGCGGCCAGGATGGCGGCCGCGGCCACCTCGCCCGCGTAGATGGCGCTGAGCGGATTGTCGCCCGGCCCGATCAAACGCACCTGTCCCGCCCGCAGCCGCGCGATCAGCCGGGCGGTGGTGGTGCGGTCGCGCTCGCCGTAGAGCCAGCTCGGCCGGATGACCGTCAGCGCCGTCCCCCGGCCCGCGATGCGGTCCCAGACGAGCCGCTCTTGCTCGACCTTGCTCCGGGTGTAATCATCCCAGATCGGCCAGAAGTGCTGGCCCAGCGGGGCCGTCTCCACCACGGGAGGCCCGCCCTCGCGTGGATGGCCATATGCACTCGTCGAGCTGATGTGCACAAACCGCCGCACCCCCGCGCGCACCGCCGCATCGGCCAGGTGGGCCGTCGCGTCCAGGCAGTCGGTCTGAAACTGCTTCCAGGTCCCCCAATCGCCGACCTTGGCCGCGGCATGATAGACGATCTCGACCCCAGCGACGGCCCGCGCACACGCGGCCGGGTCGGTCAAGTCGCCGACGACGCGATCCACGTTCAGCGTATCGAGAAATGCCGTGTTCGAATGCGCACGAACCAGCACCCGCACCGCCTCGCCGCGGGCGGCCAGACGTTCCACCAGATGACTACCCAGAAGACCGGTCGCGCCGGTGACCAGAACAGGAGAGGATGTCGCCATGGGATCAGTTCTTGTAGAGTGGGCACGGCCCACCGTCCTCTGATGCCAGGCCCGGATGGTGGGCGGTGCCCACCCTACAAGAACCCTTGACCTCTGACCACCCCTTCATACCTGCGGTGTGAACACGATGATCTCGACCCGCCGCGCCGGCTGCGAGGCGGCGGTAGGAACATGAGGGGCACGGCTGCCGAAACCGACGGCGGCCACCTTGCGCGCGGAGGTGAACCAGCCGTTGGACTGGATCTTGTGCCGGGCCGTCAGGTAGGTCTTGACCGCTTCGGCCTGTTCCTGCGTGAGAATGCGCCCGAGATCCTCGTCGCCGCCGGGTCCGCGGTCGGTGAAGGCGGCAATGACGAACGAGGCCGAGGGCGGGCGCTTCAGCCGTTTGAAGCCCGCGGCGATCGTGTCCAGCCGTTGCCGGCCGGTCGCGGTCAGCACCGCGCGGCCGGGTTCGAACAGATCGGACTCGGCCAGCACCCAGCTCTCGCGCGCGCGCGAGGCTGATACAAAACCCGGTCGATATCTTCGAACCCCCGGCGGTCGAAATAGCGCGTCAGGGGCCAGGTCTGCTTGAGCGCGGCCAGGTTGTCGGAAAGGTCCGTCAGCGCGGCCTCGCTCCGTTCCGAGAGTGTGACCAGCCGCTCGTAGGCATCGTCCTCGGTCACCAGGCGGCCGATCGTCCCCTCGCCGCGGCGGATCGAGGCGGCGATCGCATCGACGTCGCCCAGTCCCGCGCGGGCGGCTTCGGCCACCGCGTCGAGCCGGGCCAGCGCTTGCGAGGCGTCGCGCATCACGTCCGCCAGTTCGCGCGGGGCCTCGGCGCGGAGCGACTGGCCGGCGGCCAGCGGCGGGGCATCGACGCGGCCGGGGACGATCTCCAGCACCTTCGCCCCCACGATCCCCTGCGTGCCGATCCGCGCGGTGGCGTCGGACCGTACCAGCGCTTCGAGCCGCCGATCCAGCCGTAATCGCACGCGCACCCTGCCGCCCGGCACGGTCGGCGGCTCGATCGATTCGACCACCCCGGCGTCGAGTCCCTGGACCTGAACGCGTGCGCCGACTTCCAGGCCCGCGACCGTCGGGAAATCGACCGCAACCGGCACGGTCGGCTGCCATTGCCAGTGCCGGGCGCGATCTCGACCCCACCAAAACCGGCCAACCCGAGCGCCGCCAGTACGAACAGCGCGGCCGCCAGGGCGCGCACGACGCCGATCTCGCGCCTCATGTCCTCTCCTCCGCCACCAGGGCCGGGCGTTCTTCCTTAATCCTATTCAGCCCGTCCATCCCGTCGCTTCGACCAGGACCTGGAGCCAGGGGACGATCACGACGTTGGCGGCGAAGACGGCGAGCATCGCGCGGACGACCCCCCGCGTGGCGGCACGACCGACGGCTTCGGTCGAGCGGTCGGCGGTCAGGCCGGTCCAGCAGCCGATCAGGGCCACCAGCAGGCCGAACAAAGCCGTTTTCAAGGTCGCGGGCGCGATGTCGATCAGGCGCAGGAAATCGAGCGACCGGGCGCCGAAAAGCGCCGGCGTCAGCCGGCCGGCGGCAAGCTCGGCCAGCAATCCGCCCGCGAAGGCGGCGGCATCCAGCCAGATCGTCAGCAAGGGGATCGCCAGGCGCAGGCCCAGACCCGGGGCGCCACCAGCGTCGGGATCGTCGCGGCGCCGAGCGCCTCGCGGGCGTCGATCTCTTCGGTCAGAACCATCGACGCAAATTCCGCCGCCAGCCCCGCGCCCATCCGGCCCGCCACCAGCAGCGAGGCCAGCAGCGGCCCCGTCTCGACAAAGACCGCGACCGCCAGCAGACTCGGCAGGGCCGATTCGAGCTCATACCGAGCCAGTTGCCGGCGCGTCTGCATCCAGGTGACCAGACCCACGCTCAGGCCGGCCACCAGCACCAGCGGCAGGCTGCCCCAGGCCACCCGTTCGAACTGTCGCAAGATCGCCCCCGGCCGCCGCCGCAGCGCGCCGGGCAAGGCCAGCAGCGTCCTCAGACTGAAGTCCACAAACCGCCCCAAGCCGACCAGCAGCGCGCCCATCGAGCCCCCGCCCGGTTCTTCGTCGCACGGCGGGAGGATATTCCGAAGCGATCCGGGCTTCGTCCTGGTCTGCGGTCATCCTGAAGCCAATGGCTGATGACTGATGACTGATGACTGATCCGGACAGCGGCCATCCGCCATCCGGAGCCCGGTCGGCTCGCGACTCTCACTCACCTCTGGCCCCTGGTCGACCGCACAGGACAAGGATCTCCCAGGGACGTAGCCCCTTGGAGACTGGGCTCGGATCAGTTCGCCCAGGCCGGCTCGTCAAAAAGCAGGCCGTACTTCTTCATCTTCTTGTAGAGTGTCGTACGGTTAATGTCGAGCACGCGGGCCGTCTCCTGGCGATTCCAGTTGAGGGCTTCGAGCGCCTGGAGGATCAACTGCCGCTCGGGGCCTTCGAGGGCCTCTTTCAGCGGCTGGATCGGAGTCTTGACGTGATTGCGCGGGGATGGGGATGGCGCCGAGGACCGGGGCAAACGCGCCACCCCGCCGTGACTGATCTCGACATGGACCGGCTCGATCCAGGGACCGCGGCAGACGACCACCGAGCGCTCGACCACGTTCTCCAGTTCCAGAACGTTGCCCGGCCAGCTATGGGCCCGCAGCGTTTCCAAAGCCTCCAGCGAAAATCCCGCGCTGGTTTTGCCGATCGCGCGGGCAAACCGGCTGCGGAAATGATCCGCCAGCCGCTCGACATCGTCGCCGCGTTCTCGCAGGGGGGGCAGAGAGATCGTGACCACGCTCATCCGATAGTACAAGTCCTGACGGAATGTACCCCGATCGGTCAGGTCCGCCAGGTCCACGCGACTGGTGAAGATCAGCCGGACGTCGGCCCGGGCGCTGCGCCCCGAGCCGGCCGGCTCGTACTCGCCGTCTTCGAGCAGGCGTGCCAGGCGCAGTTGCAGCGGCGCGGACAGGGCCGCCACCTCGTCGAGCAGAAGCGTGCCGCCCTCGGCCTGCGCAAGCCGGCCGGGCTGCTCGCCCACGCCGAACAACTCGTGTTCCAGTTGCGTCTCGTGCAGCGCGGAGCAGTCGACCGCGAGGAACGGTCCCGACCGCGGCGCCACCGCCACCAGCACGCTTCGCGCCAAGAGGCTCTTGCCCGTGCCCGGTTCGCCGATGAGCAGCACCGGTGCGGTCGTGGGGGCAATCGACACGGCCAGGTCGATCGCGTGCCGCAGCTTGCGGTCGGAGCCGACCAGGTTCGGCGTCGGCACCGCCGCGGTCGGCGTCGGCCGGACGCTCCCGTTCGTGTGGCCGTGGCTCTTGCCATTGCCCAGCAATTCCGACACCGACGGGTGCGGCTCGGCGGGATGCTCGGCGCGGGGACCGGTTCCGCCGCCACCCGTACGTGACCGCCGGCCGCCTCGGGAAGACCCAGACACTGGGCGACCGCCGCCCGCAGTTGATTCGCCGGCAGCGGGAAGCGCAACACCGACGCGGCGCCCCACAGCATCGCTTCCCGCATGCGCTCGGCATGGGCCTCGGTCAACAGCAGGATGAACGCGGTGCGCGGATGCTTGCGCCGCACGTAGGAGAGCAGCTCCAGAACGTCGGGGTCCGCAGGGTCGGCCAAGGCGATGACCGCATCGGCGGACCCCTGTTCCAGCCAGCGCACCGCCGCGCGATCGCTCGGTGCTTCGTCGAGTTGCAGGCCCAGGGCCTGGAGCATCGAGGTCAACAGGCCGCGCGTCGAGCCGTCGGAGTGGACAATCAACAGGTGGGGAGTGCTCATAGGTGCAGTCGCTTTCTCGGGAGCTATGCCCGGCCGTGGGGGCAGCACGGGCGGGCCGGCATCCCAGCATCATCGCCAGGGGGGAGGGGCAACTGGATGGAAAAGATCAAAAAAGCGGCTTTCGGGCGCATCTGGAGCAAAGACCGCCACCAGCCCACAATGATCGGGGAAACAGAACGAACACACAAGGCATCGCTCAAGGTATATGTCGTGACGGCCTTGCCGTCAAAAAACCTCATGGTGTCGCTCCGGACTCACGAGCTGGCCAGATCAAGACGTCCGCGCCGTGTTTCAGGCACGCGGGTGCGCATGATCATAGGCTTCGAGCAAACGCTCCGGCGTCACATGCGTGTAAATCTGGGTCGTGGTGAGACGGCGATGGCCGAGCAGCTCCTGGACGCTGCGCAGGTCCGCGCCGTGATCGAGCAAATGCGTGGCGAAACTGTGCCGTAGAGAATGCGGGCTGCCGTCCAGGTGGGGACTGAGCTGCCGCAGGTACTCGTGAAACAGCCGGCCGACGCTCCGGGTGGTCAGCCTGGTACCGAACCGGTTGAGAAACAGGGCGGCTCGTCGGGCCGCCGGGGACACCGCAAGGCCATCCAGCGCCCGAGCCAGCCGAGCGCTTCCGCACCGATCGGACAGAGCCGCTCGCGACGGCCCTTGCCGCGGACCCGCAGCAAGACTTGCTCGCCGTCCAGATCGGCCAGGTTCAGCCCGACCAACTCGGAGACGCGCAGCCCCCCGCCGTACATGGTTTCCAGCAGCGTCCGATCGCGCACGCCGGCCGGCGTGGTCGTGTCGATCGATTCGAGCAGCCGCACCACGTCCTCGTACGGCAGCGGCCGGGGCAACCGCCGGGGCTGCTTGGGGTTCTGCAAACCGGTCGTGGGGTCGGCCGCCACCGTTCCTTGACGCCTCTGGTGGCGAAAGAACGACCGCAGACACGCCAGCCGTCGGGCGATCGTGCTGGGCGCCAGTCCTTGCCCATTCATCCAGGCCGAGTACGCGCGCAGGCGGCGCGCATCCACGGCGGTCGGGTCCACCTCTCCCCGCCCCAGGCCCGTCAAGTAGTGCATGAACTGGGCGAGATCGTCCTCGTAGCACCGTAAGGTGTGGGCAGAGGCCCCCCGCTCGGTGCGGAGGTGCTCCAGGAACGAGGCGATCGATGAATGCATGATCGATTCCTTCGATGTCGCCACCACCCGCCGCGAAGTCGGCGCCGCGGTCGGCGGCTCTCCCCAAAGGTCGCCGGAAGGCAAACTGCGTATGAAGAATCGGTGTGGGGGGCGAGCAAATTCAGGCAATGGGTTGGAAAAGAAGAAAGCCGCACGCAGCGGCGCCCGCCGCGCGTTCAAGAGGGATACGGTGGGGGCGTGCCTTTGTGACGCGCCCGGACAAAAAAATCGTGGGCACCATTCCGGGATCGCCTGCCGCGCGGTCCCGGACACGGTGCGGCTTCCACTTGTTCAGTTGTCCCGGGCCCATGCGAGATAACGTGTTGCGGCGAGACGGACCGCCGTGGTACGCTCGTGGCACGAGGCGCTCGGGCGGTCCTGTTCCGGCATGGTGAGCGGTTTTCTTGAGCTTTGAACCCATGGCCGACGTGACGCTGACGCACCATCTGGTCTTGCCCCGCGATGCCAATCATCACGGCACGCTCTACGCCGGGGTGCTGATGTCCCTGGCGCTCGAAGCCGGTTACGCGACCGCCTTCCGCGCCGCCGGGGATACGGCCAACCTCGTGCTCAAACGGGTGCTCGACCTGCGCTGTTACGAGCCGGTCCCGGTGGGCCAGGTCGTGGAAATCCGGGGCGTCGAGGTCCACCGCGCCGCGCCTCGGTCGTCATTGCCATCCAGGGAACCCCCCTGCCCAGCCGACCCGGTCCCTGGCTCGACGGCCTGATGCAGTTCGTGCAGATCGACGCCGAGGGCCGTCCCGAACCCCTGGAAGACGAGCCCCCCGACCACCCGGCACCGCTCGATCCGCCCTGGAACCAGCTCCGCGCGGGCCTACAAGCTGCTGGCCGTGCGCACGTGAGAGGCCGGCGCGAACAGCGTGATCCCCTTCCGGCCCCCTCTCCCCTGGCGGGAGAGGGTGGGGGGAGGGGCCTGGAGCCGTTAAGCCCCACCCTGCCCTCTCCCACAAGGGGAGAGGGTTCAGAAGGCCGAAAACCCCATTCCGGAGCAGCCTTCAAGCGCGGGTCCCGGAAACCGCGACCGCCCTCACGTTCGTTTCTGCGGCAGCTCGATGGTGAACGTCGCCCCCTGCCCCGGGGTGCTGCCGACCACGATGTCGCCGCCGTGTTCGCGGATGATCTTGCGCGAGACGGGCAGGCCCAGGCCGGTGCCGCGCGTGCCCTTGCTCGAGGCGAAGAACTGGAAAACCTCGGGAAGATCCTCCGCCGCGATGCCGGTGCCGTTGTCGGCCACCCGGATGCGCGCGAGGCCCGCCTCCGCGTCCCAGGACGTGGCCACGACCACCCGGCCGCCACCGTCGGCATGCTCGGCCGCGTCGAGCGCGTTGGTCACCAGGTTCAAGGTCGCGCGATGAATGCCGTCGGGGTCGATCTGGACCTCGGGCAGATCGGCGGCCGGCTCCCAGAGCAGCGTGACGCCGAGCTCGGTGGCCCGCGACTGCATCAACTCGACCACGTCGCCGACCGTCTCGTTGAGATCGGCCGGCTCCAGGGCCGGCTCGCGGTCTTTCGAGAAGCTGAGCATGTCCATGACCAGGTTGTAAATCTTGGCCTGGTTCTTCTCGACGATCGACCAGCCCCGGCTGATGACTTCCTCATTCTTATCCTTCAGGCCCATCTCGATCAGATAGCTGCCACCGCGCAGACCCTGGAGGATGTTCTTGATGTGGTGTGACAGCGTGGCGATCGTCTGGCCCACCGCCGCCAGGCGCTCAGCCTGGAGCTTGGCGTCGTAGAACCGCGTATTCTCGATGGCCAGACCCGCCTGGTGGCCGATGGCGGCCATGAGCATGAGGTGCTCATTGGAGAACCGGCCCTTGCCGGAGATCGTGTTCCGCGCCCCGAGCCGCCCCCGACTCGTCCTCGGCCAGGGCGTTGCCGGTGCGGAGATCGGCGTACAGCACGCCGAGCGTCGAGTGTCGTCCCTGAATGGGAACGCAGATCGCTTCGAGGATGCCGTAATCGACGATCGACTGGCCGGGACTGAACCGCGCGTCGGCCGAGGCGTCGGTGGTGATGACCCCCTGGCCCGTCTCGCGCACGTGCTCGACGATCGTCTGCGAGATGGCCATGCGCTCCTCGGGATCGGCCTCGCCCCGCCAGCGGACGACCTTGGGCAAGAGCTCGCCACTCTCTTCGTCCGCCAGCAGAATGGCGGCGCGATCGGCGCTGATCGAGTCGAAGACGAGCTGGAGAATCCGCGGCAAGAGCTCGTCGGTATCGAGCGTATGGCTGATGGTCTGGGTGGCCTGGTACATGACCGCCAGGTTCGCCAGGCGGACCTTGAGCCAGTCGCCCACCGAGGCCGGCGCCTCGAGGACCCGCGAGCCCTCCGCCGCCGGGATGCTGCGGACGATCGCCGAGCGGTCCTCGGGGCTGGCCTTGCTCAGAAGATCCACCCGCGCGGTCAGATCCCGCCCTGCCGGGACCGGCCCCTCGCTATATAATAATATAGTGCGCCCCAGCCGGATCTGGTCGCCGCCATGAAGGCGGGCCTGATCGATCGGTTGACCGTTGACGAACGTGCCATTGGCCGATCCGAGGTCGACAATGCGGAAGGTGCATTCGTCCACCGGCCGCAGTTCGGCGTGCCGGCGCGAAACCTCATTATCATGGAGCCGGATCGGGTTGGACCCGTCGCGCCCCAATGCCGTCACCTTCGGCGGCAACTCGAACCGCTTTCCCTGGTCGGCCCCTTCGATGACGAACAGCGAGGCCACAGCGCCGCCCTCTGCCGATGCCTGCCAGGCGCGGAGATATCCCCACTCTCCGTCGAGCCTAACCCACGCCCCCGGTCAGCGTCAACCCGCCCCGCCCGGGCAAGCGACCTGCCGCCCCGCCGGCTCGGGACCCGAGCGCCCCCCATGACCCGCTTCCCGCCCCGGAACGAACCATTTCGATACCCCGACTGATCGCCGCTGTCGCGGCGCGCCGATAAAAACGGTTGATCCAGTGTGACGAGCGATGCGTTGGGCCAGGACACGCACCCAGAACCGACCCTTCCGGCAGTCGATAGTTCGAATTTCAAAAAAACAATCGCATTTGCGGGTTTACGTTATCATATGCCTTTCGACCGTCCTATTGAGACAATTCCTCATCTTATCATTCAGGAGCGTAACCATGTTCTCTTCCTCCCAACGTCGCGGTCGCCGGTTTCGACCGGTGCTGGACACCCTGCCCGGCCGTATCGCTCCCACGGTCTTCCTGCCGCCGCCACCCACGAGCATCGATCCTGGGCCGCTGACACCTGGCGGTCCGACACCGACGCCGGACATCTGGGTGGATGCCGGATTGCAGCCGGTGACGCCGGCGCCGACGGATGCCTGTATGGTCGATGGCCTGTTGCTTTGCTGAGTGTCTCGGGCACCTTCTCAGCCGCGGACGGAGCGGTCCAGGCTCAGGCGGTGGGAATCGACTTGAAGCCGCTCGGAGACCAGGCGGGCGAGGGAGCTGGTGGTTTCCTGGATCGGACCCGGGGGAACCTTGCCCGCCTGGGGTACGAGTCGCAAGTGATACCGCGCGACGCGAAACGCGGCGATCGACGTATCGTAGTCGTCGCTCCAGGACGCGACGTCACCCAGGCCGACCCAGGCTTTGGCCAGGATGAGCTGGTCTTGCGGTCTCGGCCCGGCGGGCGAATGGATTTCCACCCAGTCGAGCTCGTCGAGCGCCTCCTGGAGATCCCGCTCGGCCAGCAGGAATTCATCCTGGAAGGCGTCCTTGGCGTGCTGGTGATTCTCAAGATAAGCCACGGCGGCCGCTTGCCGAAGCTGGGCCGACCGCTCGACGAGCAGGCGGGCGTGGTAGCGTCGCAGATCGATCTGCCGGGCCACCGGAACCGACGGCTCTTTGCCGGCCAGCTCGATGGCCTGGCGGGCCTGGTTCAGCCCCGCCTCGGCGTGGCCCTGGGCAAACTCCACCCAGGCCAGCGAGAGGCTCGGCTCGTAGGACCGGCCATCCAGCGCGCGCGCCCACTCGAACAGGACGCGCGCCGGGGAAGCTGTTGCTGGTTCATGGCCTGGCGGCCCCGGATCAGACATTCCCGGGCCAGGAGCCGCGAACCCGGCCCGGTCAGGGTCGGGACCGCGACCAGCGTGAGGACCACCAGCGCGAGGGCGACCGGCAGTCGGTGACGGTGGATTCTGATTCGCGAGCAGCTCGCGTCGCGAGGGGTTGGGCGTATGTCGCAAGGGGCGCCGCGCGAGGTAGCACTTGAGGTCCTCGACCAGCGCGCGCGCTCGGGTAGCGCTCTTCGACGCGCGGGGCCAGGCAGTGCGCCAGGATGGCGTCCAGGGCACGCGGCACGCGCGGATTCAGGCTGCGGGCGGGTGCGGGCGGGGCCGTACGGCGGCGATCGAGCAGGTCCGCGATCGCGCGCGGAGTCGGCAGCCGCGGATCGGGCAGTTCGGGGCGCTGGCCGGTCAGGAGCTCGCGGAGCACCAATCCGAGGGCATACAGATCGGCGGCCGGGCCGACCTCGGACCAGCGATCCGGGTCGAGAAAGGCGGCCAGTTGCTCGGGCGCCATGTACGGCAGCGTGCCGCCCGTGGCGGCGGCGACCGCCTGTGCGGCGCTCTGGGCGCATGCGCCAGGTTGAAATCGAGCAGCATCGGCCCGCCGCGGTAGGTCAACAGCACGTTCGCCGGCTTGACGTCGCGGTGCCGCACGCCCCGGCCGTGGGCGTGCGCCAGCGCCTCGGCCACCTTCAGCACGATCCAGGCCGCCCCGTCCGCATAACGCGCCTGCGCGGGGAAGTCCCGCCAGGATGGACCCGGCTCGTCGGCCTCCTCCGCGGGCGGTCCGAGCGCGTCGAAGAGCACCTGGGCCGAGCGGGGCGGCGACGCCGCCGGGTCGATCCGGCCAATCACCACGTCGAGCGGCAAGCCCGGCCAGTACGGCATGGCCAGCGCACGCAGGCCGGTGGCCGGATCGTTCTCCACGTGATGAACGGCCACGATGTGGGGATGATCCAGCCGCCCTTGCAGGCTCGGCTCCGCGCCCAGGTCGGGCGAGATTTTCAGCGCGATCTTCTTCTCGCCCAGGGCCGCGTCGCGGGCCAGGAAGACGCGGCCGGCGCCGCCGCGGCCCAGCTCGGCGTCGAGCCGGAACCGAAGAAATTGCTCTCCCACGCGCGGGAATTGGCTGGTCCGCTTCGGCAGCGACAGGATCTGGCTGAACGCCCGATGGTAACGCAGTTGCGAGATCAGCGAATCGCGCCAGGGGGCGTACCGCGCGCAAAACTCGTGAGGGTCGGGGGCCGCGCCACATTCCTCAAGAAGGCAATACTCTTCGTACACCAGGCTGAGAACCCGCTCGTGTTCGCGGCGCAGCTCCGGGCAGCGCTCGAGATACTCGGCCGCAGTGGGGCGTTCGCCCCGGTCGAAACGCGCCCGCAGGTCGTTTTTGAGCTGAGAGACCCGTTCTTCGGGGGTCAGAGTCGGGGCCTGCTGGTCGGTGCCGGTTCCCGACCGCGAAGACCATCGGCCCATCGGACGCACGGACCGATGCCAGCGCCAGGAACTCAGAAACCGCCAGAGGCTCCCGCTTGCGGTCCCGGCCTGCCGGGACAACAGCGTTGCCTCCGCTCTCATCGCGGTTTATCTCCTCGGAACGCCTTCCAGGAATCGCCGACCTGCTTGACCAGGCGCTGCACCTTGCGCACGTGCAAGCCGGTCCGCACCGCAGTCTCTTCGTTGGAATAGTTCATCGCCTTCATTTCGAGGACTTGCCGCACGACCTCCGGCTGCCCGGAGAAAATCTGTGCGCGCGTCTCCTCCGCCTGCGCAACTGGCTGGGCGTCGGGTCGTGGCCGGGAACCTCCAACGGGTGTCCCTCGCCCTCCAGGTCGCTGAGCCGCTCCTGCTGGGAGAGGTCGCGCTTGCGCCGGTGCTGGTGGCGATACGCGTCGATCACCTTCTGCTCGGCCGCCTGGACCAGAAACGCCTTGAGCGCCTCGAGCGTCGGGAAATCAAACCGATCCGACTTGGCCACCAGGCTCTTGAACACGTCGTTGGCAAAGTCATCCGAGTCGAACAGGCAGCGCATGCGCCGATCCAGCTTGCGGCTGACGACCCGGCGCACCTTGCTATAGCACGCCGCGATCAATTCCTCCCAGGCGTCCTGATCACCCCGGCACGCGCGGGCGAACAGATTCTCGGATTCGCTGGCCAGGGGCTGCGATGCTGTGCTCATGATCGCCTGATCTCAGAGGGGCCGCGCACAAAGCCCTGGGCGGCATCGGCATGATACCTCGACACAGCGTATCATCCTTGCCTCATCGGCTCCATTGCCCCTCATTATGATCCAGCCCGGCGCAGAACGGAAGTGGCAGATGGATTCACGTCGAAAAATTTTTCAACACGATGTGCAACCCATGGGCGGGTGTACGCGGCGAAGTCTTGTAGGGTGGGTCAGCGGCTTCTCGCTCTCCGAGGTGGGTTGCGCGGCGAGAACGCCGCTGACCCACCCTACGAAGAGGGGTAAAGTCTACTTCTCGTACATCCGCTCAGAGCCATGCCGGCACGGCCCCGAGACGTGGGAGCGCGGCGCGGGACCCGATCAGTTCCAGCGGAAGAGGGAGTCCGGCGCCGAAGACAAGGGGATCGGCTCGTCCCCGGGAGGGGCATCTTCACCCGGATACAGGTCGGCGGGGATCAGACCGGCGACCGCCTGACGGTAGAGAGGGCACGCTTGATGCTGGGCGTGGGCCGCCCCGCGAAACCGTTGGGCCAGATCAGGCCGACCCGCCCGCACCGCGAGCGCGAAATAGCCCAGCGGCGAGATCTTCCGGCGCCCCTCGGCGAACAGGGCATCCAGCTCCACCCCACTCCGCAGCCGCCGTCGGCCAAGACGGATTTCCGCCTGGATCTCGCGGCGTAACTGATTCACGATATGGAGGATGCGTTGACGATAGGCGCGTTCGGCCCGGCGTGAGGTCAGCAGGCTCCAGGGATCGACCAGGCCCGGTTCCGGAACCTGCGCCGCCACGAACAATTCCGGGTCCAAAGGGATCGAAGGGTCGGCTCGGTGCAGGTCGAGGAGGAGGCCGGCGGCCGCGTTCCACACCCCCCACGACACACACGGCGCGGCGTGGGACGCGTACCGCCGCAGGTAGGCGCAGCGGATGCGATCGGCCAGACGCACGACGAGACAGGAGGGAAATACAAGCATGACCAAGTCCGCGTGTTGAGGAATGCCGTCCCTTGACTTCCTGGTCCATGCCTCCATCCGAGAGCCTACGAAGGGCCCCTACCATCCAACCGCCATCCCCGGGCGCCCGCGACAACGGAATTCTTTTTTTCGGCAAGAAACCTGACCCCAATTCTCCCGGTGGGTGTGTTGCTTCCGGGCTGCGTGATGTTGTTTCTTTTCCACCCGAGGTCGCCATTGCCCTCGTTGAACGTTTCGTTATGATGGCGGAAATGAGCCTTCACATACCCCGCTCGCCCGGCGCCGCCCGCTTTTAAATACTCCTGGGGCTGGGCGGGGATCTCCCGACATGGATACTCTTTGCACATGGAACGCCCCTTTCCAGTGACCGACTGGCTCGTCTTGAAGTCGGGATTGGCGGCCCGGGTCCGTGAGGTCCGCGAAGATTTGTTTGGCGCCCACGGGGGTCCCCTCCTGGCTGAGGAGCTGGGCCTTCCCTTCCGGACCTGGGTGAATTACGAAGGCGGCTGCACGATCCCGGCCCAGATCATCTTGCGGTTCCTGGTGCTCACGCATACCGATCCGCACTGGCTGCTGACCGGTGAAGGACGCAAGTACCTGGCCCCGGACGAGACGTGAGCGGGCGGGATTTCCGCCCTCGAAAAAAACAAAGGGACGCCCGGGCATGACGCGACGCCGCCCTTTTCCGATTCCCCGGTGGCAGGACCTGGGACGGGTCGAGCGGCTCCTCCTGGTGCTCCTGCTCGGTGTTCTCGTCGCGCTCTCCTACGTCCGCGATCGGCGCGCCTGGCGGCTCCCCCGCGCCCCCGGCGGTAACGAACCGCGGTGCGCAGGGTTACGAATTCTGCCTCTGGAACGTCGAGAACCTCGACGACGATACGGACGACCCAACCAACCATGACGCGACCGAGGATTGGTTCGCGCGCGACCCGGCGGCGCTCCAGGCCAAGCTCGATCTCCTCGCCGACGCCCTGGTTGCGCTCGACGGCGGCCGGGGACCGGACCTGGCCGTGCTCATCGAGGTCGAGAATCGCCGTGCCCTGGACTTGCTGCGAGAGACCCTCAATCGTCGGCTCGAGCCCGCCTGGCAATACCCCGAGTCGGGGGTCATCCACCACCTCAACCGCACCGGCCGGCGCAACGCCCCCGGCATCCTGACGCGGCTCCCCGCCCGCGAGGTGATGTCCGGCGACTTCGGCATCCGGCGCATCCTGGCGGCGCGCGTTGAACTCGCCGGTGCCCCCCTCTGGGTCCTGGCCAGCCACTGGACCAGCCGGCTCCGCGGCGAGTCCGTCTCCGACGAGAAACGTGCCGCCTACGCCGATGTGCTGTACCAGACCTTCCTCAAGCTCCACACGCAAGACCCCAACGCCGACATCCTCCTCTGCGGCGATTTCAACGACACGCCCTCAGACGAGGCCGTCCGCGACCACCTCCACGGCGTGGCCGATCCCGGCCAGGTCCACGCCGATCAGGACCAGCCGAACCTCTTGAACCTGACGGCTCGTCTCGACCCCCAGCGCGACGGCACCTACCTCTTCGGGAAGCAGTGGTGCGTTTACGACCAAATCCTGGTTTCGCCCGGCTTGCTCGATGAGACCGGCTGGCAGCTCGTCCCCGATTCTCTCCAGGTGGCCCACGCCCCCCGCCTCCGAGCCGGCACCCGCCGCGGTCCTCTCCGCTTCGGTGGACCCGAGAGACTCCCGCCGCGCGGACCCTCCGACCATTTCGCCGTGACGGTCCGATTACGGGTGGCCGGTAGCGGATGACAGATGGCGGATGGCAGATGGCGGATGACGGATGTTAGATGACTGACGGTGGATGGCAGCTTCGGAGTTCGATCCGCCATCCGCTGCGTCAGGCATCCGCCATCTGGAATCTGGAATCTGGAATCTGGAATCTGGAATTCGATCAGGCGGGCTGTTGCCCGCGGCTGAGCACTGCGGCCGCGGGGTGTCGGCCACGCCGCGCCGCGGCACGACCCATCCGGGGGCGGGCCATTTTCAGGTAGTGTGCCAGACGGTCACGGAAGGGAGCCACGGCGACGGTCAAGAAGCCCAGCACCGTGATCGGGTCGAGGCTGACCGCCTCGAGGCGGAGTGGGCTCGTGGCCGGCGGGACTTCCATGCCGGCGGCGGACGGGGTTGCCGGGTCCGCCGGGTCTTCATTGTCGGCCAAGCCGCCGGCTTCGGCAGCCGGAATCGCGGGGCCGGCCTGGTCGGAGGAGGGCCGGAACGCGGACGCAAGGAGGGTCCCCGCCAAGGACCGGAGATCCCCCACGCCCCCAGGTACCGAGGCGGGGACGGCGGCGGGGACGGCGGCGCGCCGACGGGAGCCGGCGTTTCCAGGCCGCTCTCGCCGGCCGCGCGGCCCTTGAGCCGTCGGTGGCGAGCGACTCCGGCGCATCCGCCACCTCCTCGCTCGCCCCTTCCGGGTTGAGGTCGAGCAGTATGCCGGCCGGCGGCAGTGCGCCGTCATAGGCCAGCGCGGCCGTGGCCGATCCGGGCCCGTTGCCGGTGCCGACGGCCGCGACGTGCTCGGCGGCCAGGCTCGGCATGCCCACCGGCGCGCTGGGAAGGGTCAGCAGCAGACCCGCGGGGGTCTGCGGCACCGTCGAGACCATGCCGGTGTACGGGTTGTCCTTGCCCGCGTGCCCTTCGACCACGGTGACCACGGGCGCCGTGATCGCGGCCAGGGTCGTCGGTCCCAGCTCGGTCGGCGTCGGGGTCGGCGGAGGCACATCGGGCGTCGCGGTCAAGCTCGGCGTCGGCGCCACCATCCGCAGGTCCAGCGCGGGGGATTGGCCCACGCCATTGAGCAGCAGCGATTCGGTTTCATTCAGATTCGCGCCCGACTGGAACCACAACTGGGCTTGCACGGGCTTTAGACCGATCGCGCAGGCGCAGCAAGTAGGTACCGGCCGGGAGGTAGCTGAGACTGTGCTGCAACGACGTGGTCCCCGACGTGCCGGAGAAAAGGGATCGAACGACGCCGGTCTGCGCGTCGATCAGGTCCAGCGCCAGGTCGCGGCCGGACCAGGTGGTGGTCCGGAGGAAGTCCGTGGTCAGGGTCACGACGCGGAACACGGCGGTCTGTCCGGGCTCCAGGTTCACGACGCGCGTGACACCTGTCGGGAAGTCGCCGGGGAAATACGGGCCGATCTCGTGGGGATCGGCGGCGGCCTTTTCTGGCGGGACCTCGAACGTGGCGAGCATCGCGGGGTCACGCCCTTGGCCGCGCAGGGGCTGCCCGGCCAGGTCGGTCAGCCCGCCCGATCGGGGCAGCCGGATGGCGTAATGGCCGGCCGGGAGTTGATTCTGGAAAATGTAGGTGAGCTGAGACGACGCTTCGCTGTAGCCGACGCAGGTGACGGGCCAGGCGCGGCCGTTCTGATCGACGACCTCGAGCCCGTGGTCCACGACGGGCTGCATTTTCCCATCGGCATTGGTCAGGCTGATCGCGCCGGAGAACTGGACGGCGAAGCCGGTGGGGGCCGAAGCATACGGGTCGGCGTGGTCGAGGCGGAAGTCGATCAGCGTGGTGGGCTGGGTGACCGGGTTGGCCACGAGGCGCAAAGTGAACGCCCCGCCGGCTTGATCGCAGGCCGCCGTGCCCGGTGCGCCGGTGGCCAGGTCATAGCCGTCCGGCTGGCCCGGCACGTTGTTCGCGGCCGAGATCCCCACGTAGTACGTCCCGGGCGCCAGGCCGGCGAACAGGTACGGGTCGTTCTCCGTGCCCGGACGACCGTGCAGGGCGGTGGCTTTCACCTGGCCGTCGGCGTCAAAGAGCGTCAGGTCGCTCCGCAGCGCGCTGCCCAGCCGCTGGGCGTCGACTTCCAGGCCCACCTGCCAGAGGTTCGTGCCGGCCGGCACGGTGAACGAGTAGAGGGCCACCGCGCCCGGGTTGGCGGTGAAGTCGAGGCGCCGGAGACGACCGTGGGCTGCACACCGGCCGGATCGAGCGGCGGCAACGGCTGGGCATCGTTTCGGCTCACGCCCGCTCGTGCGACCGTGAAATCGCCGAGCACCTGGTCCGTACCCATGTCGGCCAGCCACTCGCCGTCGAGTCCCGTCAGCATGGACATTCCTGAGAGGACGATGGCATAGTGCCCCGGATCGAGCGGCGGATCGAAGGTGGCGACCAGCCGGCAGGGGTCCGTCTCATCGGGGTGTTCCGTAGCGGCGGTGATGGGGTTGTTCCAATCGATGTCGCCGCCATCCTGGACGCGGTAGAGCACCAGATCCTGCCCCGGCCAGACCGAGCCCGGATCGAACGCGATGTTGAAGCCGACGGCGACCTCCTGGAGGGACTGGTAGAGGACCGTGCCGCGGGCAGGCCAGGAGGTCAGCGGCCGAAGGGCATCGGCGGTTGTCTGTTCCGAGGGCAACGCGGACGCTGGGGATGGTTCGAGGGCCAGCATCGAGAGGACGAGCCGGCCTTCCAGCACCTCACAGCGCGGCTGGCAGCGGCCCCTGTGGAGGCCTGGACGTCGGAGGTTCCTCTTCATCGCGGTGAACTCCACGGCGGAATCGGGGCGGGCGTTGCTGGGCGAGAATTCGGTTCCCAACTTTGCGCAGGTTCGCTCGGAAGAACCCTATCTCGCGTCTCGGAGCGTGTTGCGAAGACTCAACTCTGGGCGCGGGTTGTGCAGGCGCGGTACCCGCGCAGTGCCAGCGCGTGCGTTGGCCTTCTCAGGTTCCCATAGGCCGATGCACGCGCTGGCACGGCGCGCTCCCAGAGCGCGTGCTGCCCCGCCCGCGCTTCGTCGCCGGATCGGGGCCTTCCTCGCGCAGGGCTCAGGACGCGTCCAAGCCTGCCAGAACGGCGTCGACCGCGGCGTATGAGTCCATGTTGGTGGTCGGATGCGGCGTGGGCGTGGCCGGCGGCGGCGGCGGTGCGCCGGGGGCGAGATCCGTGCCCAGCACGATCCAAGGTGTCGCGTTGGTGGGGTACATCGGCCCGGGGACGACGTGCGCCCGGGACGCGGCGGGCAAGATCATCATCGGGTCGCCTTGACCGCTCAGGCTGCCGACCTGAATGCGACTGGTCGAGAGCATGCTGACGAGGGAGGGAAAGAGATTCAGGAGCGTAATGGGGACGGTGCCCCACTTCCCATGAGAAAACAGACTCACCGTGCCATCGATCGCATTGACCACCAGCGCATTGCCGGCGTCCAGACTCTTCGAGCCGCCGCCTTGGTTGGGCTGCTCGGGAACGACCGTGTTGGGCGGCGCGATGGGCGCCTGCGCCTGGGAGCCGAAGTTGACCTGCAGGCCATACGCGCCGATCGCACCCGCACCGCCGGTGGACGCCCCGGCACGGAAGTAGTACGTCTGCCCCTGGGAAACGTTGACGGTCAGGCTGGCCGTATCGCCGAAGTTGGTGTGCGCATCGTTCCCCAGCAAGTGCAACGACGCATCGTAGAGCATGACCCGCGGCTGCAACGAACTGAGACCGGCCGACTGGACCTTGATGGTCATTGTGCCGGTGGTGCTGCTGGGCACGACGACCTTGAACCAGTCGCTGTCGAGAGTGGAACTGATATCCAGCCCGGGAATGCTGATCTGGGCGTGGCCGTCGATGTAGGACGTAATATTGGTGGCCGTCTGATACGTGTTGTTGGGCTCGAAGACGTCGCCGGGCCGGGTGATGTAGACGGCCTGCATCCCCTGGGTGTCGTCACTGTTCAAGGTTTGCTTGACTGTGGTGTAGTACGCATACATCACCGCGTTGTAGATGCTGGAGTGGTCCAGGCCCAGGGCGTGGCCAATCTCGTGGAGCGCGACGCTCTCGATGTCCGTGTTGCTGTTGACCTTCCAGGCCTGGTTGGTATTCATGACGATGTCGCCGGCCAGGCTGTCGCCGTTGATCGGGGGCGGCAGGAAGGCGACGGCGAGGATGCCCGAGGACTGCGCGATGCCGCCGATGCGGATGTCGCCGAAGCGGGGATCGCCTTGCTGGTTGCCCGTACAGCCGAAGTCGGAGCCGTCGTCGCTGACCTGCACGAGGTTGATGTTGGCCGCGGCTTCCCAGAGCGCGGCGGCCTTCTGGAACTGTTGCTGCCAGGTGGTGGTCGAGATGCCGAGATTCGACATCGTCTGAAACCACGCGCTGGAGACGCCACCGATACTGGTGCCGTCGGGGGCGAAGCTGTAGGTGATGCGGCTGCCGTAGGTCCACTCCGCGCCGAGCGTGGCATACAGCATCAGGCGCTCTTCCAGATTCTCCGCCATGGGGCGAAGTCGCTGGCGGTCGAGATGTCTGGGCCGGCATCGCGCACGCGGCACATGTGACATGGTGTGGTCTCCTGCAGGACCAGGGCGGAGCCGTTCGCGAGCGATCCCAGCCCTGTGACGGACCTGTTCTCGACACCATCGGGCGGGTCTCGATAGATTCTCCACCTGTCTGAGACAAACCTAGGTTGCTCTTGGCCGCGTGCCGGTGAACTTTGGGGAAAAGTCCCGCGAAACCACCCCGAAGCGGGTCGTGCGCTCGGAAAGTGGCGGCACTCCCTGGCATCGCCCGCCGGGACCGCGGACAATGATTGTTTGATCGCTGATCAACATGCTGTCCGGCTCGACCCACTCCCTGTGAAGGAGCATTCCGCGCATGAAACCCGGAGGGTCCAGTCATCATGGCCATCATGAAGGGGTCGTACACCATCGCGGCGGTGTCGAAATTGACCGGTGTGAGCTGTCACGCGTTGCGGGCCTGGGAACGGCGCTACGGGTTTCCCACGCCGCACCGCTCCCAGACCGGGCATCGGCGTTACGATGCCGAGCAGGTGCGTTTGCTCGACCACGTCGTCGCCTGGGTGCGGCAAGGGCACTCGATCGGTGAGGTGATGACCGCGCTCCAGGACGGCCGGCTGGAGACCGCGCCAGCCGCGTCGCGGGAGGGACTACCCGCACCCAGGAACTCGTTGACCGACCTGGTGGATGGGCTGGCGGCGGCCGATTTCGCGGCCGCGGAACAGACCTATGATCGGCTCACCGCGGGCCTGGAACCCGCTCGCGTCGCCACCCAGGTCATCGAACCATGCTTCATTGACATCGGCGAGCGCTGGTTCCGCAACGAGTGCGGCATCGACCAGGAACACGGTGTGTCGGCGTTTCTGAGGCGCAAGCTCAATGTCCTGCTCGACGCGGCCCAGCGCGCAACCGGCACCCGAGCCGCACGACGATCCTGGCCACGCTCCAGGGCGAGCGGCACGAAGGCGGCATGCTGATCTTCGCCCTACTCCTGGAGCTTGCGGGCTGTCGCGCCGTGATCCTGGGCACGGACTTGCCCTTCCCCGCTGCGCGAGGCCGTCTTGAGAGGGCGGCCCGACGCGGTCGGGCTGTCCTTCGCCCTGTCCCGAAGTGTGAACAAACGGTTTCGCGAACTGGCCGAACTGCACGACTTCGCCGTCTTCGTGGGCGGGCGCAGCGTCCTGAATTACCAGCGACTCGCCCGCCACCACGGCTTGATCCCCCTGCCCGGTCCGGCCGTGACGGCTCTTCCCCTCTTCCTTCAAGAGGTCGACCGCCACCGCACCGGCTCCGCCGCGCAGCCGACGTGAACGTACGACAAGGTACAAACGAACAACGATGCCCACCGGATACAATCCGGTGGGCATCGTGATTTCGTATCCTGGGGTTCTCGCCTTGCGAGCGAGTCCGCGAACGCGATCAGCTTTGAGGGGCGGCCTTGGCCACCGGCGGCGGCATCTGCGCGGCCGGCACCGGAGCTTGCTTGCTGGGAACCGGAGCCGGGGCCGGCATTTCTTTGGCGGGCGCCTGCGGGGCGGGCATCACCTTGGGCGGCGCCTGCGGGGCGGGCATCGCCTTGGGCGGCGCCTGCGGAGCGGGCATCGCCTTGGGCGGCGCCTGCGGAGCGGGCATCGCCTTGGACGGCGCTTGGGGAGCAGGCATCACCTTGCTGGGCGCCTGCGGGGCGGGCATCACCTTGCTGGGCGCCTGCGGTGCCGGCATCACCTTGCTGGGGGCCTGCGGAGCAGGCATCGCCTTGCTGGGCGCCTGCGGCGCAGGCATCACCTTGCCGGTCGCTTGCGGAGCAGGCATCACCTTGCCGGGCGCCTGAGCGGTGGCGAGGTCAGAACCCCAGTGGCCCACGCCGCTCAAAGCGACCGAAAGCAGAATCGCACTGGCCGAAATCATCGCGTTGTCCTCGAACGGAATGAGGTGGTTAACCGTCTCATAGCTGCGAAGCCCACACACCCCTCAAGGCTTGGCTCGGCTTCTTACCATGCGTCTGACGACCGAGGTCGCTTCGCCGCCGTCCCGTCCTTGATCGAAGGCCAGCCGCGCCACGGTGCGCCTCTCGAAACCCGTTCCCGATCCCAAACCCGCACGCGGGATCAGGCCGGGGGAGTTCCAAGCCACCGTGTCCGCCGTCGCCGGCCGGAACGGCACGCCTCAACTCCGCACCCTTCGGGGGTGGCTAGGCTATACATCGGCAAGGAAGTCTCGGGGATTCAGCCTGACCCGAGAAAATCCAGAGACTGCCTGGCTGGCGAACTGTAGGGGGTTTGCTGGGTCGTAGTATTCTGGGCAATGAGAGGAGAGGGAATTCATCCACGGAGTCCGTGAAAGATGCCGAACCTTGGAGAGCAACCACGTGGTATTTGGTCCTCACCGGCACGCGGATCGGTCCGGTTCCAGGCCGGGGAGAGAAGATGGTGGGCGAAACACCGGTCAACGGGAGGCAGCATGCGTAGTGCCATCAGGCTTGGAGGCGCGATAGCCCTGGCCATCGCCGTCGCGGTGTCGACGAGCCCACGCGCGGGGCGGATGCCGAGAAGCGCGTCCAGCCGGTTTCCCTTGGCGGTTCCCTCTCCGATCAGGCGGGAGATCGATACTTCGGCGTCTATGTTCCGACCCGCTTCGGCGGCGTACTCACGGTCAAAGCCTCGGCCGGCACGGTCGAGGGCTCGACGGGCCCCGACGGCCGGCCGCGCCGCAATGGCGAGGACGTGGGCAACGACCAGCACGGCTGGTACACCTTCAAGGTCGCCGGCGCCGACAAGCCTTATACGGTCGAGGCGGCTTCGTGCAGGTCGGCCAGGCCAGCCGCATGCCCTGGAACTTCTATTACTGGCCGACCAAGGCCGACTGCGTCCACGAGCCCTGGGCCGGCGGCAATGGCCGGGTTGACACGCAGATGCCGCTCGGCGACGACATTCAGGTCAAGCGCTCGGCGATCACATCGCCCCTGGCCAGGACATCATCCTGCCGGGTGCCAACGGCATCCTGGAAACCCCGCCGGCGCCGGGCGACACCTCGACCTGGTTCCCCAACCTCTATGACGACCTGACCTGCCGCGGGGCCGACGGCACGCTCTACAGCACCCCTTCGCCGATGCTCAAGTACGACCAGCTCTTCAACCCCTCGGCCCGGAGCTGGGAGGCGGCCAACAGCCAGAACCAGGACATCAGCGCTGGCCGGGCCACTGCCTGGGCGGCGCCATTGCCTCGATCATGCTCAACGAGCCCGAGCCCGCACCGGCTCCGGCATGACTAAGGACGAACTGAAGGCGCTCTGGGCCGAGCTCGGCGAGAACCACTACAACCACCGGATCGGCGACTACGCCAACGAGATCCCCCCCGGCCCCCCCGGCCCGGTCCCGACTAGACCGACGCGCTTCGTCCCCCGTTCCACGCCATGCTCGAGACGCACATCCGGGGCCGCCAGCAGGCGCTGCTCGGCAACCTCCGGGCCTTCCCCCCTACCGGGACGATCAACGAGGTCTGGAACCACGGCATCGGCAAGTACACCGCGACGTACCACGCCGTGCCCGGCCAAGGGGCCGGACGTGCGCCTCGATGTCGAGCTCGTCGCCAACTCGGGATCCAACCTCAACAAGCGAGGACCCCAAGCCCCGGCTCAACACGTACTCGTACATCCTGACTACGGCCTCGACGGCCAGGTGGACGAGACGGGACCGGCTACACCGACTGGATCGCCGTCGGCGGCGAGGCGATGTTCTGCCCGCTGAATCTGATGGAAGTGTCGAGACCCGCTGGCACGGCCATAACCCGTTATCACCGAGGCCAACGTCCGCGCGATCGACCTCGCCAACGGCGGCGGCAGCCGGTTCGGCCGGCCGCCGCCGCAATTCCGTCCGGTGGTCACTACGAGGCGGCCGCCGGCCGATGATCGCTCGGGGCGGGACCTTTGGTGGCAACAACGGTGACGGCGCGATGCCCTCGACGCCCCGTCGCGGTCTGTTCTGTGCCCTGTTCGGTCGTTGAGAAGGGCTGCGGGTGGCCGGGGCCAAGCGCGTCCGCAGGACGCGCGGTGCCCCGGGTTCCCGACCGCTCGTGAGTGCACATC
>CAWHUG010000028.1:0-13469 GCA_963832405.1 uncultured Isosphaeraceae bacterium | reverse complement strand
AACATCCCGAGTGGTCCAGAAAATGGGGTCCACCTCACCCCGGCATCCTCACCGTGAACGGAAATGCACACGATGTCCCGGCGAAGAACACTCCGCCAGCCGCCCAGGCCATGATCACGCCGGACATCGTGTCCGGAGCCGGGCGGGAATTCCCTTGGCGTGTGTTCCAATCACGCGGACTGCGGTGCGTCCCCGATCGGCCAGAGCACGTTACCGGCCGTCAACCCCTGGGCGAGCCACTCGACTTCCGCGCGGCGGTGGTGGTATACCGGTCCCGGCCGAAGTCCGGCTCGACCGGTTCAGCGTGATGGCCGTACCCGACATCGTGCCGTTTTGCGGCGGTCACCATTCGGGTTCACGGCCGGTTCCGGGCCGGACGGGGTGGACGCGGACACAGGCTACCGCGCCCTCGCGCTGCCGGCTCAGCCATAAGGACCATGTCGATGCTTCGTCGTCTGTGCGCTTGCGGGCTGGCGCTGAGCCTGGCATGGGCCGGGCTTGCGAATCCATTCCAGGTCGCCGCGGCACCCGCGCCCAAAGCCGAGCCGGTCGATCCGGCGCCGATTCTCGACGGGGTCCACGAGATCGCCGCGCCGGGAGCACCGGGGGCCCTGATCGCGTTCGGACCGCGGGCACGCGTCCTGGTGGCCGGCACCACGTGGGAGGCCGGCCGCGTGGTCGCCTTCGCCCATAACGGCTATCTCGCGCCTGAGGCCCTCGACAGCGCCGACACCGGCCGGCTCCTTGTCAACGCGATCCAATGGGCCGGGGCCGCTGCGCCGCCGCACCGGCGCGTCGCCGTCCTGAACCACCCCGCACTCGGACGCTGGCTGGAGCAACACGCAGTCGACGCCGTGGCCATCTCCAAGCCGATCGAGGCCGAGACGTTGAAGACGGTCGCCGTGCTGGTCATCGATCCTGGCCCGCTGGAGAGGCCGGAAGCGCGCGCCGCGGTCGCTGCATTTGTCACCCACGGAGGTGGCCTGGTGATCGCGGACTGTGCCTGGGGCTGGGCCCAGCTCCATCCCCGGTTGAACCTGACCACCGACCATCCCGGCAACCTGCTGCTCTACCCCGCGGGCTTGATCTGGACCGGCGGCTTCAGCGAGCGAACCGCTCGCGCCGGCTTCCAGGTCGGCAAGCTGCCTTCGGAATTGCTCAACGCCGGCACTGCGCTCAAGCTCGTGATGGAACATCAGCGCGGCCAGCGGAAACTGGACAAGGATGCACTCGCGCAGGCCCAGGACAGCATCAGCCTGGCGCTGTCGGTTCTGCCGGAGACCGACACCGTCCTCCTCGGGAAACTCCGGGCGGCGCAAGTCGCTCGGCACCGCGTGGTGGCCGTCGCACGAGACGCCCGTACCGGCCGACGACGCGCTCCGGCGCATCCTGATCGCGCTCGACGTTCATGACCTGAAGACCCGGCCGCCCCACGCGGTCCAGGCTCATCCTGCCGCCCACAGCTTTCCGGGACCCGTGCCTCGCGGCGCCAAGCCTGTCTCGAGCACGCTTCACCTCGACACGCGCATCCCGGCCTGGCACAGCACCGGCCTGTACGCCGCACCCGGCAAGGTGATCACCGTCACGCTGCCGCCGGCCGCGGTAGACAAGGGCCTGACCCTGCGCATCGGCTGTCACAGCGACGCGCTCTGGGGCCTGGACTCCTGGCGGCGGATGCCCGAGGTCTGCCGCACCTGGCCGCTGCGCGAACCGGCTACCGAGGCCGCCAGCAGCCTGGGCGGCTTGATCTACCTCGATGTTCCCACCGGATGTTCCCTGGGCACGCTGGACGTGACGATCCGCGGGGCCGTCGCGGCGCCGCTGTTCGTGCTCGACACGACCACCCGGGCCGACTGGGTGCGTCACATCCGCAGCCGGCCCGCCCCCTGGGCGGAGCTGGCAACCTCCAAGCTGATTTTGACCGTCCCCTCCCGCGCCATTCGCACGCTGGACGACCCCGAAGCGCTCCTGCGCTTTGGGACCAGGTACTGGACGCCGACGCCGATCTGGCCCGCATCCCCCACGAGCGGGCGCGGCCTGAGCGGTTCGTGCTCGATGAGCAGATCAGCGCCGGCTACATGCACTCGGGCTATCCGATCATGGCGCATCTCGACGTGGAACGCGCGATCGTCACGGCCGAGAAGATCGCCAAGGGCGAGGACACCTGGGGTTACTTCCACGAGATCGGCCACAACCACCAGTCGGGCGACTGGACATTCGAGGGCACGGGCGAGGTGACGGTGAATCTGTTCACCATGTATGTCCACGACACCATCTGCCACCGCCGTGACCTGGGCCGTCCCGACCTGACCGACCCGGAGAAGTTCGACGCCAAGATCCGGTCCTACTTCCAGCGTGGGGCGCACTTCGAGGAGTGGAAGCAGGATCCCTTCCTGGCGTTGTGCATGTACATCCAGCTTCAGCACGCCTTTGGCTGGAAGGCCTACCAGGACGTCTTCGCGGAATACCGGTCCTTGCCGTCGGACCAGCGGCCGCACAGCGACGACGAGAAGCGCGACCAGTGGCTGGTTCGCTTCTCGCGCGCGGTCCACCAGAATCTCGGGCCGTTTTTCCAGGCGTGGGGCGTGCCGACCTCCACGGCCGCGCGGCAGAGCGTGGCGGACCTGCCCGATTGGATGCCCGCCCACTTTCCACCGTCGTCCTGAGCGGGCCGCGCCCGACGTGCGCGATGGAACGCTCGAACGGGTCTCCCGCACCAGGCACGACGCCGACGCGCAAGGCCCGGTCGAAAAAGCCATCGCCTCCATCCGGATCCGTCTCGATGGACGGCGCCTACTCTTCTCGCGGTGGACACAGTCACACACGGTCGGCGCCGTCACCGTGATCAGCCGGGTCAAAAAACAGCTCCACGGGACAAGAAAACGGGCCAATGGGACGAATAATCGCCTACGCGGAACCGAAAGCGCGGTCGGACTTCGTCTCTTCGGACCCGATTTTCGGTACGCATTGCGGGATTTTTCGTACACAAGGGCGAAAAATGCGCACCCGCGGGGCCTTTCCGTGGGGACCATGGCCCCGATCCGTGCCGGCGTATATCAGGTTCTGAGGAAGCCTGGGTCAGCGCTTGAGTCCCGGCGCCGCCGACGCATATGGTCCTGGCTCCGGCGCTTTATTCATGTCCACGGCCCCCCTCGGCAGCGCCATGCGCGACGCCAGCTACCAGGTGGGGGGACCGTTCCTGGCGACCGCGTCCCGGTCGCTGACGGGCGTGGACGTATTCTACCGATTCGGCACGGGGGAAACGGAATGGTTCGACGCCGACGCCGACGGCGCGGAGTGGAATTCGGCCTCGCGTGCGAAGTGGACCATCGCCACGCCCACCGTGTGGGGCCAGTTCCCGGCCGCCGCGCTGATGTTCTGCAAGGGGGTACGCGCAAGAGGATACACCCGTGGTCGTCGAGCACCGCACGCTGGCGCAGCTCTGGGGCCGCGTGCCGCCGATCGTCGTCTATGGCTCGGAGGCGTCGAAAACGAAGGTTGCCTCTGAGCTGTCCCGGTTGATCGACCCAGTCAAGAAGACAGTTCAGAGCATCACCGGCCGCCTGAACATGGATACCCCCGAGGTGTTTGAACGCTTGATGCGCCTTGTGCGCAGAGGGCTGCTAGCTTCCTCAAGCCGGTCAGCCCGATCAAGCCGGGCACGGTCATGATCGAACTACGCCGCCATCGCAGTGATTTCCCGCGACGGCAAGCCAATCCAGCAGCTCGCACGCGTCCAGGTGGGCGCCGTAGCCCGACCCGCCGGCTGGATGGAAACGCTCGGCGCAGGAGCGCCCGCGCGTTGCCAGACCCGACCCCAGGTCGGGATGGGAGTCGATCTCGCACGCCGCGGTGGCCGCGTTCGCCAGCGCGGAGAACATCAGTACGAGGTCGCCCCAGCCGGTGTTGTAGTCGCGCCCGTCCTTGCGGGTCACGAGGATCCGGGCGGGGTTCCTCTGCACATATCCGAGCACGCGGCCCATCCAGAGCGAGGCGGAGGTGAATGGCAACCAGTTGATGCCATGAATACAGTCGATGTCCCCGGAGAACCAAGTCGCGAAGGCGCCCGTGCCATCCCAGGTCATGCCCAGCGCCCGCGGGGAAGTCTTTCGGGAAGTCCGTGCCCGCGACGTCGAACCAGTACTCCTTGATCGTGGTTCGCTCGGTGTTGAAGGGGTAGACCCAACAGTCGCGGCGCCAGGAACCATTTGACAGAATTGCCCGGCAAACACAGGAGGTTCCGAGTGGGCGTTTCCCCCGGTTGTCGTACAACATGTGTCCTCGTATTGTGAAGACCACCTCGCCCAGGTCCAACAACTGCCCCAGGCGTTTCGGTGACCATTGGGGGCGATCTCCGGAGATTGGTTTACGAGCGCGGTACGCGTAAGAATGACAGCCGAGCTCCGAGGCCCCGAGGCCGCCCGTCATGACACGGAACCACCAGGAATCTCACAAGAGACTGAAGGCAATGGTGAATATGAAAGGTCAAGATCCCGTCGATGTTGGGCTCGTCTTCGCCGCGCACAACACCCACCACGAGCGATGCGGCACTCCGCCACGCCTTCGCAACACCGATAACCCCGGGTTGTACTACGGCTACTTCGAGAATCGCTACAGCGAGCAGTTTGTCTTCACCTTCGATCGGGCGACGGGGATCGGCACGATCTCGGGCGGCGACCTCGGCTGGGACGATCCCAAGTCGTTCACCCTCGGACTCCTCGCCGAGGCCCTCCGCAGCACCCGGGACCTCGCCGCGCAGGCCGAAGGAAGCGACGCGAGTTCGAAGCTACCGGTGATCGACGCGGCCCTGGCTCTGGGTCGCCTCACCGGCCTGACGGGGACGGATGAGGTTGCCTGGCTGCGGGCCTGCCTGGAGGCCTGCGGCGTTCTCGCGGAAGGGATCGCAGGCCATCACCCGTCGTGAGCGCGGCTCACAGCGTGTTCACGTCGAAGCCCAGTTCCTGACACCGCCGGACGAAGTTGTTGGGGTTCGAGCGGCTCTTGAGCAGCAGATAGCCGGGTGGGGCGCCGGGTTCGAGGTAGCCCTTCAGTTGGGGGTGCTCGCGGATCACGGCCAGCACTTCGGGACTCGCCGGCTTGACCAGGGCACTGCACCAGCGAATGCTGACCTGGCCGCCCACTTTCGGCTTCGTGGTCAGCAGGTCCGCGACGGACGCCGGCAAAGGCTCCAGCGCGCGGAAGACTTCACGAAGTTCCTCACCCGGGGCCGTGTTCGCGGACGACCCGGCCAGCCGCTTGCGATCGAGCCGGAATTCGTAGACCTGGTCGATCCGCCGGATCGTGGCGTGGCGGAACAGAGGCACCAGCGTCTTCCAGCCCAGCCCAGCCCCGCTCCCGCGAACACCGACAGGTCGGGCTGCACCCGGAACACCGTCGCCAGGTCCGGCATGGGGAGGGGCGGCCCGCGTCCGAACGTCGCCAGGCCGGTCGGGCTGGCGAACCACCAGCCGGTTTTCTTGTGCTCGGCGGAATAGGCCCACTCGGCGGTGTAGAGAGCGGCGACCAAGGCCTTCTGGCCCCGGTCATCGAGCCGCCGCTCCCATCCGGCGACATCCGCGTCGTTCAACGTCAGCCCGAGTCCCCGCGCCGCCTGGAGCAGGTCCTCCCGGGGCAGCAACGCAAAGTCGTGAAGGATCGTCTCGACCCTGGATTCGACCAGCGCCTGCTCCTGGAAGCACGTGAAGAACAGCGACAATAACTGCGATCAGGTGCCCATCCTCCAGGTCCCTGGGATTCCAGAAGGCATGGCCAGTCTGGTAGCCGACCAGCCGCAAGACGGCCCTCCGTGTGATCGCAGGCAGGCGGGCGGCATCGTGGTCCCAGAACGCGTCCAGGTTCGGTCCCGGCCTCATACCGACTTCTGGCGACCGAACCGGATCACGTCCGCCGCGACGAGGAACTTCCCGATCCGCTCGGTGAGGTACGGGTTGAAGCTCGCCTCCTTGCCGACGCGGTTCACGTCGGTCCTGTTGGGCGCGCCGTCGTTCTTGGCCTGGACCCGTCCGGACAGGAGGATGCCGGTGACGGCCCGGTACCAGTAACTGCCGTACGGCGAGCGTTCGTCCTTTCGGTCGCCGTCCCAGAGGTCGGCGACCGGAAGGGTCGTCTGACGCGCGATGAACTTGCGGAGGGACGCGGGGAAGCGCAACGCGCTCATGGGGAGACTCCGGGCTCACGCGCTCCGCGATGAGGCGACGGCGGGCCGTTCCGGGACCGGGTCGATCGCGGAGCGGTGGTTATGGGGAGACGTTCCAGACCTCGATCAGCCGCCAGACCGCGCGGGTCCGTGCAACGACACCGCCGATGTCCCAGCCGATTACCAGACTGGACCGGGCCGGTCTCGGAGAGCCAGTCGCACAACTCGTCGAGCACCTTCTGGCTGGCGAGGAGGTCGCGGGCGGCCTCGCCGACCATGTCCTGGCTCGTCTCGTCGTCCGCGGTATAACACTGCTCAACGAGCCACCGGGCGATCTTCTTGACAACCGTACCGGCCGTCTTCATCGTCGCGTGGCTGGCGATCACCTTGCGGGGCATGTCATAACCGGGGAACTCCGAGAACCCGGAGGCGATGTCGTCGGACTCGAACCGGAAAAAGGCGGCAATTCGGCGTAGAGCCCTGGCGAATTCAACCCTCAAGGCTTGAGGCATTCGCTGCGAGTCCTGGCTTCTAGGTGGATTCCTTCAAGAAATGAGCGCCGTCGCCGAGGGGGGACCAGAACCATACAGCGAGGTAACTCGCGGTCAAACCAACTGATGACACCGGCATCGTCGTAGCCCTCGATCATCTGGGCCAGATCATCGAACTTCTCCATCAGCTCTTCGCGCGACTTGCTCGCGACCAGGTACTTGGCATTCCCCATCAGTTTCTCGCCAGCCTCAAGATAGCCAAAGTCGCCACCGCGACGCGCTTCCTGGATCGCTCTCTTGAAGTAGACAGGGCACGCTCGGGATCTGGTGCGGCTTGAGGAGGGAGTCGCGTTTTCTTGGTTCGCCTGTTTCTTGGCGACAGCGCGGGCTGCCCTGCTGGCCGCGCGCAGGACGAACGTGGTCAAGGACAGCCCCTCGGACTCGGCGGCCTCCTCAATGCGCTGTTTGGTCTCGGCATCGACACGGATCACGATCACTTTTTCCTTGGCCATGGAACACAGCCCTGCCTATCGGCTTGATGGAGAGTCTCCCTGGAAGTCAACAATACGTTTGTCCAGAGACTCTGGGAATGGCACAACGGAAGCATGAGCTTTCGGAAACGACCCTCTGCTGCGAGCGGTTCGCGAATCTCGTCCCGCATCATCCCGAAGAACTGTAAGAAACCGGCCCAATCATAAAACGTTTTAAGAGTTTTATTACCATGTATTCGCGCACATAGGAAAGCGGTTCGTACTCGACCAACCAGTATGCCTTCGGGTCAAGCAGCGGAGAATCTCCGTGTAGCTGTCCAAGTGTGCGGGATTCTGATCGACCTTGTGAATTATCTAGCGCACCATTCCGCTTAGGGGACAACGTGCCAGAAATGCGAAAGGAAAAAAATCCGGTCAGTGTATATACAGTGGTTGACAATCGACTTTCGCCGGAATACGATGGCCGAGGGTGGGAACACCGGTTCCTGCCGCTTTTGCGACACACAGCTCTTGAGCACGCTACGACCGCCTCATGAGGCCAAATGGCCCTCTGTGACAGGACTGTTGGGTCTACCCCGCTGTGGAAGGTCTGGCGCGCCGGCTACGCGATCGCCAACTTCATCCACGACGAACTCCTGGTCGAAGTGCCCGCACGCGACGACCTCGACGCGCATGCGGCGAGAATTCGCGATCTGATGATCGCGGGCATGAGGGAAGTCGTCCCCGACGTGCGCATCGCGGTCGAGGTCGTCGCCTCGACCGTCTGGAGCAAGCAGGCCGTGCCGGTGATCGACGAGCAGGGCCGTCTCGCCGCCTGGTCACCGGCCCCGGCGCTACTGGCCCTGCAAGCGATCGCCTGACGGGTCCCGCCATGATGACATGGCACCATCATCCCCAATCACGACGGACATTTTCCCGAGAGAGCCTTTTCGAGATGAGCACGACTTTGATTTCGACATCTTCCTCCTCCGCCCAGACTCGCGCAGGACCTCGCCACAATCCCGTCCTACGCGGTGCTCCGGCCCGACCGCCAGCCGTCCACCTGGCCACGTCCCTTCTCGCACCAGCGCGAGGCCTGGGAGCACCTGGACGCCGAACTGCGCACGGCGAGGCCACCGGCGCCTCTTAAAGGCTTGCTGGTCATGCCGACGGGGTCGGGAAAGACCTACACGGCAGTCCATTGGCTGACGCGCCGCATCCTCGACCAGAGGGGAGGCCGGATCCTCTGGCTGGCACACCGCAATGAGCTGCTGGAGCAGGCGGCCGACACGTTTCACCGCATGGCCGGTCTGGCGCAACAGCGTGACCGCCTGCGTATGCGTCTCATCGCCGGCGATCATCATGCCGTGGACCAGATCGAGCCGGACGACGACGTCGTGATCGCCTCCGTGATGATGCTGACCCGGTGTCCCGAGCGTCTCGACGCGCTGGTGCGCACCCGGGATACCGTCCTCGTGGTCGACGAGGCGCATCATGGGCCAGCCGAGAGCTACCAGGCCGTGCTGAGCCGCCTGGCGCCTGGGCATCACCGCCTGGGCCTGACCGCCACGCCGACGCGGACGCGGCCCCGGGAACGGCCGGTACTCGCGCAGGCTTTTGGCAACCGGATCCTCTACGAGGAGGACCTCGATCTCATGATCGAGCGCGGCATCCTGGCGCGACCGGTGCCGGTGCGGGTGACGATCCACGAGCACGGCAGCGACGCACTGACGGCCCACGAGTGGGCCGACCGGGATGATACGGGCGATTACAGCCCGGCCTTGTTGCGGCGCATGGCGAGCCTTGAGCGCCGTAATCGTGCGATCGTCGACCACTATTTGCAGCACCGGACCAAGTACGGCAAGACCCTGATCTTCGCGCTGGACGTGGACCACGCTGTGCTCCTGGTGGAACGCTTGCGGATGGTGAATGTCCGTGCCGACTACGTGGCGCGCCGCCGCGACGACCGGGACAACCGATCCGTGCTGGAACGGTTTCGACGCCGGGAAGATGGCCTGGACGTGCTGGTCAGCGTGCTCTTGTTGACCGAGGGCGTTGATCTGCCGACCGCGCAGACGGTCCTCCTGGCGCGGCCGACGCGTAGCGAGATCCTACTGCGGCAGATGCTCGGGCGGGGCTTGCGGGGGCCGGCCGTCGGCGGGACCGAACTGCTCTACCTGGTCGGCTTCGTGGAAGACTGGCCGCAGGGGCTAGACCTCCGCGACCCCTTCGCGCTGGTTCCCGATCTGGTGCCGCCCCCGCCCAGACCGGTGGCTGGCGCGGGACGTGCCTCGTCACGGCCCATCTCGCCCCCCTGGCCCCAGCTCCGGTCGACGGTGCAGGCGATGGGGATCCTCACGCCGCCCATCACCACCGAGGGCTTCGAGGCGGTGTCGGCACGGTGGTACGTGCTGGGCCGGGCCGCCGGGCCGGACGGGCTGCTTCATGTGTACGGGCACCAGGTGCCGTTCTTCGAGGCGGTGATCGAGCAACTGCTCAGCCTGCCGGCCACGGGCCTGGCCGCGGCCGATCCCGACGAGCTGGTCGCGCGGGGCCTGGCGGCCTGCGGCACGCTGGCGCCGCATCGTCGCGATCTGGAGCGGCTGGTCGACCATATGCGTGCCGGCGGTCTTCGCCCGCACTGGTACGGCATCGAGGAGCGCCGGGCCTGCGAGCCGCGTGTGCTGGCCCAGCAGATCTGGGACGGCAATCTGGGAGTGCGGACGCAGTCGGAGCTGATCCATGCGCGCTACGGCCCACTGGCCCGCGCGATCTACCCGACCCTGCGCGCGTACCATGCGGCCATCGAGGACGCGTTGTTCCTGCTTTTGCATCCGCAGGTGGGTGGTCCCGCGGCCTGGCTGGACCCGGTCTTCGAGACCGTCCCGCACCTGCGGCGGCGGCCGCGCACATCACCCCATAGCCCAAACCCAACAATCCCGCCATGGGGGGTAAAGTAGGGATTCCGATTTCGCAGTGGGGTGAAAGGCGAAATGAAACCGCTCAAAAGGAGCTTTCAGAGCCGGAGAACGGCATGAATCCGGGTCAATTTCGTAACGCCGGACCGAAAGGCGAAATCACCGGCGATATCCCGAGAACATCGCGAGCTCAGCATGGTGTTGCGTAAGTGCAATGCCCACAAGGCATTAGGCTACTTTGCCCTTGGTGACACGTTCGTTGGGTTTAGGCCTTATTAATCCGCCTCCCGGGGTGGGTCGACCGCGATGGGCGTGGTGCGGCCGACGCGCTTCCAGAGCCAGGAGAGGACCAACGCCACGAAGCCACTGAGAGGCTATCCGGGAAGCCCCGAAGGGGCGTCTGTTTATAGCCCCGAAGGGGCGAAAGTGAATAGCCCGGGGCGTCAGCCCCGGGACGGGGAACGACGCGCCACGAACCCCCTCCGCAGCCCCGAAGGGGCGACAGAACCCATGGTCCCGCAGGATTTTCGGTCGCCCCTTTGGGGCTTTGGAGGAGGAGGGCGCAGGGGCGGCCCCGGTTCCCGGGGCTGACGCCCCGGGCTATTCACTGCCGCCCCTTTGGGGCTAAAACCAATACCGTTCAACGGCGCATGACGATGGACTCAGCAAACCCCTTGGTGGGCTGTGGGTAGTGACGATGCTCGGGCTGTTTCTTCCTCCAGTTGCTCATCTTCCGCTTGATGACCCGCGGGTTGATCCGATCGCGCCGTTCGGGCAACACCTCCTCGGCGATTTCCGCCACCAAGTTGTGATACCACCGGCTGCGACCGCGACGGCTCGCCGGGCATTCGGGCAAGCGGCACCGCAGGATCTTCAAGGCCCCGGTGAACGACATCCGCTGCGGGTCCAACCCCTGGCGGGCCGCCGCCTCCTGCATCAGCACGCGGATGATGTAGTGCCCCAGCAGAAACCCGTACAACTCCTGCACCACACCGCCGGGCGTCTGGCTCCGCAGCACTGGTCGCTCCCGTTGATGGGTCTTCAATTCATCCAGTGTGACCTCCTCTTCCCACCGCTCGTGGTACAGCACGATCAAGGTCTCGGCCGGATCGAGTTTCTCGTCCAGCAGCGTCGTCAGCAGCCGGTGCGTCTCCCCGGAGCCGGGGCGGCCGGGGTCCTCGAAGGTGTACTCGATGATCCGCACCAGGATGCCATTGCGGTCCTTCTGGCGATCCGCGGGACTCGGGTAGAGCTTGGCCAGATACGAGCCGTCGTCGAGCATGCGGATCGGCTCGAAGATGAGGTTGGACTTGATGCGGGCCAGTAGATGTGCACCGGTGCGGAGCACCTCGGAGACGGTCTGGTAGCTCAAGAAGTTGCGATCCCACAACAGCAGCATGTCCTTCTGAAGGAACCGCAGCAGGTAATGGGCCATAGTGACCTCGCCGCACGTGCAGGGCTTGATCAGCGACCGCCAAAGGACGTGGCTGCCGGTCTCACACAAGGCCAGAACGCGGGCCTGGGGGAAGGCGGCGCGGGCGCGGCCGCTGCCGGGGCGACCGAAGGCCCGTTCGTTGGCCGCCGTATCGGGCAGATCGACGACGAACCCATCCAGGGCCATGGTCCGCATGCCGCGGTAGAAGGCCCCCGGGGTCTCGGGGCGTCCCAGCAGGCGGATGGCCTCTTGGGCCAAGTGGCGCATCGGGGCGACGCCGAGGCGTTTTCGCGCCTCGCAGAAGGTGGAACGTGGCGGGATCGCGTGGGGTCGGAAGGGCTGAAGCCAGCGGAAGACCTGGCGGTAGCAGTCGCGGCAGAACAGGCCGAGAGCGATGACGAACCAGACCAGGAACCAGCCCGGCAATCGCGGGCAGTGGGTCTGGTCGTGGCCGGTGTCGCGCGAGGACTTCTTCCACGCGGGCGCGGGGGATGATACGCTTCAGAGCGCGGAGACGCTCGCGCGTGGGCCAGGACGCGATCGCGTCGGCCTCCTTGCGGATGTTGATCACCGTAGCCTCCTGATCAGCTATGGAGTTGTGGCAAACTCATGCTGATCGGAGGCTTTCTCTTTGGCAAGCCCATTGGACGGTATTGCCCCTAGACGTCAACCCACCCTTGCCATCGCCTCCGCCGCTTTGGCCACGTCCAGTTCCGCGTAAACCTCGGTCACCGCCGTTGACGAATGGCCCAAGACAGCCCGCGCGGTATCCAGTCCGAACTCCCGCCGGAGCCGGGTGGCCGCGTTGTGGCGAAGCTGGTGGGGGTGCCATCGTGGAACGTCGGCTTTCCGGCAACCCCGTTGGATCGCGTAGCAATACGATCTGTTCGTGTAGTGATTGCCCGGAGCGTGGCTTGGGTTCCGCTTGCGGCGGTTCCGTTGGGAGGGCTGGACGGAAGTCTTGCGGGTTGCTCGGAGCCGGGCCGAACGCTCCGCCAAGACTTCAGCCGGGGAGAACAGGTAGGCCGAGAGATCGGACCGGAGCCACGGCCGGAGGATCTCTTGGGCTTGCGGGCCGAGTTGGATTGTCCGTTCCTTGCCGTGATGTTCGGTCTTGTGTTCCAACGGCCGGTAGACCCAGATTCGTCCCGACGTGTCCAGATCGCACGTCCGCATGATGACGACCTCTCCGGGCCGCATTCCCGTGAGGCGCTGTAATTCAATCATGGCCCAGATCTGGCGCGGAACGTGCGGCCGGAGGGCATCAACGAACGCCTCAGGGACCGGCTTGACCGGCTCCGACTCCCGCACGTCGGCCCGACCCCGCCGGAGGCCCTCGACCGCGCGGAGACCGTGCTGGACCGAGGCCGGAACCATCTCCTCCCCGACCGCCCACTTGAACAGCCGCACGACCCGCCGGACCCGCTTGTTGATCTCGTTCCGACAGATCCCCGAGTCCATCATGGCCTGGCGGACCGCTTTCAGCGCCAATGGGCCGAAGTCCCTCGCCGGAGTGTGCCCGTAGAGCCGGCGGAGTGGTCGGATAGCGAGCCGGATGTTCTTCGGCTCGGAGGTAGGCTTGCCATTCTTGACGTAGTACGAATCGACGTGTTCGAGATACGCCAAGGCCATCTCGTTGACGGTGCGATCCGGCCCCGACTCCGAAGTCCGACCCGGGAGCCGCCGGCCATTGGTGAGCCACTCGGCCAGAAGCCGATCGTACTCCGCCCGGCTTTCCGGGGTTCCGTATTTCCCCAGGTAGAGATCCCGGCCGTCCAGGGTCACGACCGCTTTCCCCGTGGGCTTGTGGAGCCGATACGACGGAGTTCGTGTGGTGCTTGCACGCACGGTCCAATCTCCATTCCGGTAAGTTACCGGCTTTCTCGGAGTTTTGGGCCGCTCCGTCCGTCGCCGGACGGGTGTGCTAAATCCAAGCCTCGGCGTACTTTAGGATCAGAGGCGCCGCCCGGATTCGAACCGGGGGATAACGGATTTGCA
>CAWHUG010000027.1:0-7321 GCA_963832405.1 uncultured Isosphaeraceae bacterium | reverse complement strand
GGGAGGCGTTTCCGGCCTTATACGGGAGAGGGCGCTCGCGGCCCGCGATCTGACCCACCAAGGTGGAGGGGCCGGCGATGGGGAGCCGGCCTCCAGCGCCGCGAGGTCTCGAAGAGGAGCCGCTGTGATGATCCGCCCGAATTTACTCCTTGGCAAGGACTTCCGCCCGAACCGATCCCGCCGGAGGCGCACCCGGACACCTCGGTTCGAGGCTCTGGAGGACCGCAAGCTGCTGACCACGGGGTGTCTTTTCAACGACAACGTCATCCAGACCGTCCTTGATGCCGCGGGCGACAGCTACGTCATCGGCTCGTACGTCAACACCGTCGACTTCGGGGGCGTGAAGCTGACGAACACCAACCCCGCTCAGTACACCGTACCCCCGCCCGCGACGGGAAACCGGGGCCAGGACGGGTTTGTGGCCAAGTATGACCCGAACGGCAACCTGCTCTGGGCCGAGTCGACGAGTACCCTACTCGGAGCGACCGGCTACACGCCTTACAGCGTTACCGACCTGGCGATCGTGTATGGCGCCGCTCCTGCGCAAGACACGATCTACGTCGCTGCTACTGATCCCAGCCTCTCGGCCGGTATTCCCAATGCACCTCGGACATTCACGCTGGCGGCGCTGACGCCCGACGGTGGCGTGGCGTGGCAAGCGGACACGCTGGCCAGCACGTACCATAACATGACCGCCGACGCGAGCGGGGTGTACCTGGCCGGCTGGATCCACCCCACGGGCACCTTCGACTTCGACCCGGACAACACGAATCCGGCGGTCAACAGCACCGTCGTGGTGCCAACGACCGCCGGGATGAATCACATCGCCAAGTTCAGCTCAAGTGGTATATTCCAGTGGGTCCAGACCATCGAGCCGACTTCCGGGTTTCTGTATTATGCCCGGAACGAGTCGGCGAGCGACGGTACGACCGTTTATGTCGCGGTTGGCCTGGGTTCGGGCCAGACCCTGACGTTGAACGGCCAGGCCGTGCTGACGGGCGTCGACATCACGAAGGGCAACTCGGCCCCGGACACGTGCGTCGTCAAGCTCAATGCCACGGATGGGTCGTTCGAGAAGCTTCCCAGCGGAGCGTTCGACGTCTGGCAGTTTGTAGACCTCGGCCTGCAAGCGCTGACGGTCGATAGCCAGGGGAACGTCTATCTCGGTGGCGATAGCGGGCAATGCGATCCCGACCCGGCACCTGGCTACAAGACGAGCAATCTGTTGCCGCTGGGCACGCCCCTCATCAAGATCTCGGGAAACAAGGAGGTCTGGGCCGCGGAGACCACACACGGGGCGGCGCTCCGGAGCCTGGCGGTCAGCCCGAACGGGATGGTCTACGCCGCGGGGGAAGTCAATGGCGACAACGGCCCGGTCGATTTCGACGCCGCCCACACCTCGCCCGGCGATACGGTCACGCCCGCCGGGTTCCAGGACGTCTTCGTGTGGGCGGTCGATGGCACGAGCGGTGCTTTTCGTTGGGTCCGCAACTTCGGCGGGCCCAACGATCCCCGGGCCACGTGCTACGGGGATCTCAGTGGAGGCATCGCCGCCGATAACCAGAGTGTTCGATTGGGGGGCCAGTTCTACACCGGTCAGGCCAACTTCGGCAACGGCCTCACCTGTCAGACCGGCTTTGGCACCGATGGCTTCCTGCTGAACCTCACCTTGTCCGGTACGTCCTCCTGGGTCAAGCCGATCGGCAGTTATGTCGCCTCCGTGGACGATGGCGGCCCGGGTTTCTCGACCACGGGATCAGGCTGGAACGCGGGCCTGGCCGGCTTCCTGGGCGACAGCCTGGTGCAGAAGACGGTCAATAGCACGCATACGGCCACGTGGACGCTGAGTGTGCCCCTGGGCTCGTATGACGTCTTCGTGAGCTGGGCCGTGGATACCAAGGACACCGCGGCGGCCTACTACCGCCTCAACGGGACCAAGGTCGGCCCGTTCAACCAGCAAGTCGCCCCGACCGACTTCGAGACCGTTGCTGTCGGCAATATGTTCTGGGCCCGGCTGGGCACGGTGACCAACGTCAGTTCCATCACGGTCACGGCCAGCGACCCGATCTCCGGCAAGTTCGACGCCGACGCCATCCTGGTGGTCCCGGCGGGCGTGGTGCCTGGAGGAATGAAGGCCAGCGTGGCCGCCGCCCCGGCGGTCCAGGTCTCCTCGCTTGCCACGTCCCAGACCGCCGCCGCCCCCTTGCCGATCATCGCAACGGCCCCGGTGGTCACGGCCGGTGCCGCTGCGCCGACCGTGGTCGCGCCGGTCCGAACCGCCCCGAACCCGCTCTCTGTCGCCCCTGGGACAGGTCCCTGCGCCCGTGCGCATGGCCCTTCCCCTGGCGCCGACCATGCCCCGGTTCCGCCGCTGGCTGTAATCAAGTAGGGTGCGTCGAGTCTGCGATGACGCACCTTCTTGCTACTCCACTCCACAGAACCCGTGAGAGAAGAGATGCGTCATCGCAGACTCGACGCACCCTACTTGACTTTGTAGGGTCCGCGGTGCGGACCATGCCTGACGCCGGACGGTCCGCACCGCGGACCCTACAGGACTTTCCAACAAGCCACGCGGGAGGCGCGCCTTGACCCGGGCCGACCACCATCCCAGTGTGCTGCTCGAGCGTGCCCGCGCCGGCGATGCCGAGGCGCTGGGGCAGCTCCTGCAATTGTACCGCAACTACCTGCAGATCATGGCTCACTCGCTCATCGGCCCCGACCTGCGGGCGGCGTCGCCCCGTCGGACGTCGTTCAGGAGACGTACCTGGAAGCGCACCGCGACTTCGCCCGGTTCCTCGGCACCGCCGAGCCCGAGCTTTTGACCTGGCTGCGGACGATCCTGGTCCACAACCTGGCCCACCTGGTCGAGCATCACCACGCCGGCAAGCGCGACGCGCGGCGGCAGCAGTCGCTCGAAGACGAGCTGGGCCGCTCCAGCGCTGTGCTGCACCGCGTGCTGGCCGCGCCGATCACGTCGCCCAGCACGGCGGCGGCCCGCCGCGAAGATGCCGTCCGCCTGGCCGACGCCGTCGCGCGGCTGCCCGACGATCAGCGCGAGGTCTTCATCCTGCACCATCTGGAGCACCGCTCCTTCGAGTTCATCTCCAGTCAGATGGGACGTTCCCCCGGCGCCGCGCGCATGCTGCTGAGCCGGGCCCTGTTGCGGCTCTCCCAGTTGTTGAAGGAGACGCCATGAACGCCGATGGTGCCGCGCTCCACGAGGATCGTACCGAAGCGAAGCTGCTGCACGTCCTCGACGCCTACCTGGCCGACCGCGACGCCGGCCGCGCGGGCGATCCCGCCGCGCTGCTGGCCGCGCATCCCGATATCGCCGACGGTCTGCGCGCGTGCCTGGAGGTGATCGGGCTGGCCGACCGGATGGGTGGAAAGCGGCCTGCCGGTCACTTCACTACATCGGAACGGGATGAACTCGACGACGCGACGCGGCGGGCGGCCACAACCGTTGACCCCGCACCAAACTCGCCGTTCGGTTCCACCGAGACCGCTCTCGACCCCGGCCTGGGCCAGCTCGGTGATTTTCGACTGCTGCGCGAGATCGGCCGCGGCGGGATGGGGGTCGTCTACGAGGCCGAGCAGATCTCGCTCGGGCGCCGCGTGGCGCTGAAGGTGCTGCCCCGCATCGCCGCCCTCGATTCCCGCCAGCTCCGACGCTTCCAGATTGAGGCGCATGCCGCCGCCCAGTTGCACCACCCGCACATCGTGCCGGTCCATGCCGTCGGCAGCGAGCACGGCCAGCACTATTACGCCATGCAGGTCATCGATGGCTGCACCGTCGCGGAGCTGATCCGCGAGCTGCGCCGGCAGGACGATCGTCCCACTCCTGCGGAGTCTGATCCGGCTCCGGCCGCGCTCACGCTTGCCACAGCGCTGGCCACGGGGCAGTTTCCACCGGCACCACCGCCGGCCTCGACCGTGGATCTGCATCCCGATCCCGGAACAACGTCGGCCCCGCCCACCCGCTCCGCCGAACCGGCGCGTGCCCGCGACCCCAAGAAAACGCCCGGCAGCAGTCACGCGGCACAGACCCGGGCCTTTCTCCGTTCGGTGGCCGGCCTGGGAATCGAGGCCGCCGAGGCGCTGGAGTACGCACACCAGGAGGGCGTGGTCCACCGCGACATCAAGCCGGCAAACCTCATGCTCGACGCGCAGGGCCGGCTCTGGATCACCGATTTCGGGCTGGCTCGCCTGAAGGACGACAGCGGACTGACCGACTCGGGCGACGTGATCGGCACACCTGGCTACATGAGTCCCGAGCAGACCCGGGGCGGGGGTCAGGCGGTGGTCGATCACCGCACCGACATCTATTCGCTCGGCGTGACCCTCTACGAGCTGCTGGCGCTGGAGCCGGCCTTCGCCGGCGCGGACCGCGCTGAGACCCTGCGGCGCATCCTGCAGGACGAGCACCGGCCCCTGCGCCGGCTCAACCCCGCCATTCCCCGCGAGCTGGAGACGATCGTCCACAAGGCGATCGCCAAGGAGCCATCGGACCGCTACGCAACGGCTCGGGCGCTGGCCGAAGACCTGCGACGTTTCCTGGAGGACCGGCCGATCGCGGCGCGGCGGCCCAGCGTGACCGAGCACCTGGCCCGATGGGTGCGCCGGCATGGGGCGGCCGCGCTCGGGGCGGTTCTGGTCCTGATCTTCATGGCCGGTGTGCTCGCCGTCAGCGCCGCCGTCTTCCGGCATCAGCGCGACACCGCCCGGTCGCTGCGCAGCATTCGGAGGCGAACTTTCAGAGGCTGCTCAAATCGGTCGACCGGATGACGGACGTCCTCACGGCGAAGCGCGACCTGAGACACGCACCAAAGATCGACGAGGCGAACCAGGCGCTCCTGGAACAGGCGATACGCATGTACGAGGAGATCATCGCCGCCGAAGACGCCAGCCCGGAGTCCCGCCTGGAGACCGCCTGGGCCGACTTACGCCTGGCCGAGCTCCTGGAGAGGTGGCCGCGGCCGCCTTCCAAGAAGGAGGTGAGTGACCGGCAGACTCGCATCCGCTCGGCCATCCAGGCGGCCGTGGACCGGCTCGAACAGCTCGTGGCCGCGTCGCCCGGCGAGCCGAGCTACCGCCGCGAGCTCGCCCTGGCCTATCGTCAACGCGCGTCCCTTCGCATGAGGTCCCCGTTGTTCGGTGAACCCCCTCCAGCTCCTCTGGGGCTCGACGAGACGAAACGGGCCGTGGAACCGCCGATCACCCTGCTCGAGAACCTGGTGAAGGCGTACCCGGACGTCCCCCTCTACCAGCAAGACCTGGGTGAGACGTACCAGAGGTTGAGCATCCTCCTGCAGCGGTGGCCCGCCGAATGGGAGGCGGCCTACCGCAAGAGTCTGGCCCTGTTCGAGTCGCTGGCAGCTCGGCCCCGACCCACGGTCGAGGCCCGAGACCGGCTGGCTGCGTCGCTGGGCAGCTCGGGCTTTCACCTCGTGGGAGCCGGTCGGCACAACGAGGCGGAACCGCTCTTGCGACGCGCGATCGCGATCCGGGAGGCGCTGATGGCCGAGGTCCCGAACTCGCTCCAGGCCATCAGGAACTGGGAAAATGACAGTCGAGCGCCTCTCTTTTCTGATGGAGTCGAGCGGCAGGCAGGTCGAGGCGGAGCAGAGGATACGGGCAGGAATCGACCGGGTGCGGGCCTGGTTTGACGTCCATCCCGACGTCGACGGGCGCGAGGATCTGGCCATTTCTGTGGTCAACGATGTGGACATCCTGGGCCGGATGTTTCGAAAAACCGGCCGAATTGACGACGAGGAGACGGAGTATCGCCGGACCATCGCCTTTCTGGAGACGGTTCCCTTCTCGGACCCCATGAACAAAAGCTCGGTGGCGAAGGAATACGAACGTCTCGGCAGTCTGCTCGAACGTACCGGCCGGGCAAGCCAGGCTGAGGCCGTGTTCCGCCGCGCAATTACCTATCAGGAAGCCGTCGCTCTCGAAGTCCGGTCCGAGCGTACCGCGCTGGCGCAATCTTATGAGCGATGGGCCGGGATGCTGATGGCCCTGGATCGGGTGGAGGAGGCCCGTGCCGCCCTTCGGCGGACCCTGGAGACATGGGAGCAGATTGGACCCTCGCACTTCGGTTCGGCAGACCAGGATACGTTTGAGGAGACCGTGTTCGACCAGCGCCGGGGCGATTTGCTCTTGGAGCTGGGCCGGACCGGCGAGGCTGAGGCGCTTTATGGCCGTGTCTTGAGCCGTGCTCGGCGGTACATCACACAATCACACTCGCCCGATGCACCTGCGATGGCAGTGTCCGCTCTTATTCGCCTCGAGGCGGTGGCGCAGGCCGCGGGCCGCACGGAGGCGGCGACGACGGCGTTCGCCGAAGCCAGGGAGCAGCAGAGGCAACTGGCGGCGCTGTTTCCCAAAGTTCCGGCCTCTCAGTTCATGGTTTCTCAGCACCTCGCCGGCCTGGAGGCGGCTCTTCCGCTCTACGGTCGGCCCCGCGAGGCCGAGAACTTGTTGCGTCAGGACATCGCCGTGCTCGAACAACTGGAGAATGCCTATCCGAAGAGCTTTGCCTACATTTTGACTCTGGCTTTTCGACAAGAGGCGCTGGGACGATTGCTCTACTCCAGCGGACGCGCCCACGAGGCGGAGGCCGTCTACCGCGCGGCGGAGAGGACTTACCGAGCTTCCCTGGATATCTACCCGGGTGGTTATTCGTGCCGCAACTCTCTGGCCTGGCTCCTGGCCACCTGCCCGATTCCCGCGGTCCGCGATCCGTCCCGGGCGGTCACGCTGGCGCGCGGCCGTCGAGCAGATCACCAATCGCGCCAGGGCTGGGGACATCCGGAAAAGGCCCTTCACCACCGAGTTGGGACCAACCACGGATCAGGTCGGGATGTACTGGAATACCCTCGGCGTGGCCGAGTTCCGCGCCGGCGACGGCGATGCGGCGATCGCCGCGCTCGACGAAGTCGATGGAGTCGCGCGGCGGCGGTTCCGCCGCCGACTGGTTCTTCCTGGCGATGGCCCACGAGAAAAAGGGCCACCGCGACGAAGCCCGCCGCTGGTGGAACCGGGCCACGGCCTGGATGGACGAGAACCAGCCGAACAACGAGGAGCTGAAGCAGTTTCGCTCCGAGGCGTCCGCGCTTCTGAGCACGGGGGAAAGAGCAATGCCCACGGGCATTGACGCCTTCGCCCGGGTTCCTGAAGAGTCTGTCCATTGACACGCTTTCGGCGCGGTTGAGTGCGGCGTCTTCCAGGGGAGCATCGCGCTGGTGGCCCAGCGGGAATCGCTCGCATTCGGCAAGGTGCAATCTGTACCTTCAGTCAAGGTCTTCCCGGCCATGGC
>CAWHUG010000026.1:0-6142 GCA_963832405.1 uncultured Isosphaeraceae bacterium | reverse complement strand
CGGCACCGGGAAATTGAAACTATGAGAGGGAGGTCGAGCCGCCGGCCTACAGCTCCCCCGAGTCTGTGTCAGACTTCAGGTGTGTACCAGACCCCTTTAGTCCTCCTGACCCGGAGACACGCCGTGAACTACGTCGGCATCGACCTCCACAAACAGACTATCGTCCTCTGCGTCCTGAACCAAGACCGCAAGGTCCTCCACCGCGGTACCTTCGCCTGCACCGACACCGAGGCCCTCCTCACCTTCTTCCGCCGCCTGGGGCCATTCCGGGCCGTCGTCGAGGCCACCGCCAGCTACGAGTGGCTGGTGGAACTGATCGAACCGCTCGCCGAGCGGGTCGTGCTTGCCAACCCCAAGAAGCTGCGCATCATCGCCGAGAGCACCAAGAAGACCGACAAGCTCGACGCGTATGTGCTGGCCGAGTTCCTGGCCCGCGACATGATCCCCGAGGCCTTTCGACCGACACCGCGGCAGCGTGCGCACCGCACCCTGGTGCGCCACCGTCAGTACCTCAAGCAGTGCGCCACGGCCCTGAAGGTGAAGATGCGCATGATCCTCAGTAACTACAACGCCGACCGCCGCGACCTGTTCACCACCGTGGGCTGGACCGCGGCGCTAAAGGAAGTCCGGCTCCATGAGAGCGACCAGTTCGTGCTCGATCAACTGCATACCCAGTGGCAACACCTGGAAGAGCAACTGCGGGACCTGCGGCAACGGCTCCAGCAGTTCGGGACCGCCGCCCCGCCGCGCGAGGCCGAGGCGCGGGCCAAGCTGCGGACGATCCCCGGGGTCGGTCCGGTGACCATCGACGTGGTGGTCAGCGAGCTGGGGGATGTGAGCCGGTTCGCCTCGTCGAAGGCGGTCAGCGCCTACGCCGGGCTGGCGCCGCGGGTGCGGCAGAGCGCGGGCAAGGGCAAGGACCTGGGCATCACCAAGGAAGGCTCGCCGCTGTTGCGCTGGGCCTTGGTGGAGGCGGCCTGGCGGGCGGTGCGTCAGAGTGCCGCGTGGCGGCGGATCTATGAAGGCATCAAGAAACGGGCTGGTGGCAAGAAGGCGATCGTGGCGGTGGCGCGTCGGCTCTTGGGGGTGATGTACGCGATGCTCCGCGACGGCGCCAACTACGATTTCTTGAAAGTCGGTGAACCGCAGCCGACCTGAACCCGGCCGGCGGGTGTGCGGGAACCGAGGCGATCCTGAGTGTGCGTCGGGACGAACCGTATCGAACCAGAGTGTGGGAGACAGGCGGTGCCTTGGTGGGCGTGACGACCATGGGACGACCCCGTAACGAAGCCGGAAGGTGGTCCCATCACCGACCTTCGTGATATTGAATGGCGGCGTCCCTTGGATTCCGGATTCCTGGCGACGTCCGAGCGATCGGATGATCCCGTATAGATGGTTGAGCGTCACGATCACGTCGGCATCGGCTCGCAGTGGTGAAACGAGGCGGAGGGCGACTCTCCCTTGGCCTCAGGCTCAGGGGATGTGTGTCGGGAGTGCACGAACCGGCACCGTGGGCGGGTCGGAGATGGGCCAGATCGACCGACGCCGACGGCGAGGGGGATGTGCGGGAGCTCTCGACCCATTTTCTCTGCACCGGCCCGCTTGACTTCCCCCCTCTCATAGGTGGCTTCGTTCGGCGAGCGGAGAAGCACGATCAGAACAGACTGTGTCCGACTTGCCAAGGAGGCTCGGAACGCCGGCGGCGTGGTCCTACCCTATCATCATCGTGGCCAGCCGGCCTGACGATCACACGAAACTCGATTTTTTTCGTCGGCCGCGTGAGGATTTCGGCCCGGGGCTGTGTAAGAAGATAGCCGTGTGGTGCTGAGGTGCGATCCGAGGGAGATCTGATGGACGATCGGCCCGCGACGCGAGCGAGCCTCTTGATCCGCCTGCGCGATCCCCGGGACGAGCGGGCGTGGGCGGAGTTCCTCGAGATCTACACGCCGCTGATCCACCGCCTGGCGCGGCAGCGGGGGCTGCAAGAGGCCGACGCCGACGACCTGACCCAGGAGGTCTTCCGGGCCGTGGCCCGGGCCATCGATCGCTGGGATCCCGACCCGGCGCGGGGGTCGTTCCGCGGCTGGCTGTTCCGGATCGCTCAGAACCTCATGATCAACTTCCTGGCCAGCGCCCGCCGCCGCCCCCAGGCCACGGGCGATACCGGCGTCAAGGACCTGCTGGAGGCGCAGGCCGAACCGGGGCCCGAGGATTCCTCGCAGTTCGGGCTGGAGTACCGCCGCTGCCTCTTCCAGTGGGCTGCCGAAAAGGTGCGTGGGGAGTTCCGCGAAGCGACGTGGCAGGCCTTCTGGCAGACCGCCGTCGAGGGCAAGAAAGCGAAGGAGGCCGCCGCCGCTCTCGGGCTCTCCGAGGGCGCCGTCGCCATGGCCCGGAGCCGCGTGCTCATGCGGAATCCGGCCGACGATTGAACAAGTCCAGGCCCCTGAGTGAGCAACACGACCTTCACGACCGGAGAGGAGGATGAGATGGTTTCCCGACCTGAGGCTTGCGACCCGAACCGGCTCCGCCGGTTCCTCGATGACCAGCTCGATTCGCGCGAGCAGAAGGCCCTCGCGGGTCACCTCGAAGCGTGTGACTCCTGCCGCCGCGGGCTCGACGCCCTCGCGGGCGACCCGGCGTGGTGGGAGGGGGTTCGCGCGTTCCTCAGCCCCGCCACCAGGACCCACCCGGAGGGGTTAAAGCGCGACGACCTGGACGCGTTCTTTCCCATTGATGCCGACGACCCGACGGGCCTCCGATCCCTTGGGCCCTGCGAGATCCGCGGCGTGATCGGGCGTGGGGGAATGGGCATCGTGCTCAAGGGGTTCGACCCGGCGCTGAACCGGTTCGTGGCGATCAAGGTGCTGGCCCCCGAGCTGGCGACCAGCGCCGCGGCGCGGCAGCGGTTCGCCCGCGAGGCGAAGGCCGCCGCGGCCGTCGCGCATCGAGCACGTCCTCGCCATCCATGGCGTCGATGCGGCCGGCCGGCTCCCCTACCTGGTGATGCCCTACGTCGCCGGCGAGTCGCTCCAGGAGCGGATCGACCGCGTCGGGCCGCTGGAGACCAAGGAGATCCTGAGGATCGGCATGCAGGTCGCCAGCGGCCTGGCCGCGGCCCACGCGCAAGGGCTGGTGCACCGGGACATCAAGCCCGCGAACATCCTGCTGGAGAACGGGGTCGAGCGGGTCAAGATCACCGACTTCGGACTGGCCCGCGCCGTCGATGCGGGCCTGACCCAGACCGGCGTCGTCCTGGGCACGCCGCAGTACATGGCCCCGGAGCAGGCCAAGGGCGACCCGGTGGACCATCGCGCCGACCTGTTCAGCCTGGGGAGCGTGCTGTACGCCATGTGCACCGGGCTGGCTCCCTTCCGCGCCGAGATGCCGCTGGCGGTGCTGCGGCGGGTGGTCGACGAGGCGCACCCGGCCGGTGCGCGAGATCAACCCGGAGGTTCCCGACTGGCTCGCCGCGATCATCGCGCGGCTCCAGGCCAAGAACCCCGCCGACCGTTTCGCGTCGGCCCAGGAGGTGGCCGAGCTGCTCGGCCAGCGTCTCGCGCAACTTCAGCACCCGGTGCCCGCGCCGGCCCCCCGCCGGATGCGCGGTCTCGCCCTGGGGGCGGTGCTCGTGCTGCTCGCCAGCCTGGGCGGCATCTTCGCCTTCGGAGTGACACACCGACCCGGCGCGGTTGCCCCGCCGAAGACGCGCCCGGTCGCGGTCCCGGCGCCGGAACCGGCACCGGATCGCGAGCCGGTCGCCCTGGCGCTGGCTACGGTGGACCCGGGCGAGACGACGTACGACACGGCCGAGGAGGCTTATCGCGCGGGGCTCGCCTACCTCCAGCTCAAGCAGGTTGAGAAGAGCCGCGAGCCGCTTGAAGCGGCCCTGAAGCCGGCGCCGGATGCCGCCTATCGCGTGAAGATTTACCACGCCCTGCTGCCGGCCTACCGGGCCCTGCCCGATGTGACGAAGCTGTTCGACGCGCTCGAGTACATCATCCGGCACGGCGCCTCGGCACCGAGGCGCTCGCTCGCACGCACGTCCATGATGGCGGCGGCCCACGAGCGGGGAAAGATCGACGCGCTGGTCAACCGCTACGAGGCCAAGCTCAAGCAGGACCCCGACGACCGGGTATCGCTTTACATCTTGAGCGAGGTGTACGACCGCCTCAACCCGAACCCCGAGAAGGGCGCCCGGATCGCGGAACGGCTGGCCGCGCTGGACCAGAAAGCCGGCAAGGCGATCGACGTGCGCGAAGAAGCCCGCCGCGCCAGCCAGCTTGTGCGAGCCGGGAAAGTCACCGAAGGGGCGGAGCTCTTCGAGGTGATCGCCCGGGCGGACCCGAAGCTCAGCGCCTGGCACTACAAGGAGGCCGCGCTGGCGTGGCAGAAGGCCAAGAAACCCGACCGGGCGCTCAAGGCCGCCATGGCCTCGCTGGCCAGCGCCGGAAGACCGCGGCGCCTGCTCGAATACTTCTGGCGGCGGTCCCTGGGAGACGTGTTCCGCGCAGCGCGGCGCCGCCGACCCAGAGATTCTTACGCCTCCACAGAGGGCCTCGGTGATTGCGGAGCTTCGGCGGTTGCGCGTAGCGTATCCCTTGCTCGACATGCCTGAGCCGTTGATTCGAGAGTTGGCATCTCCGCCTCAAAGCCCGGAGGAAATACATCTTTGCGAGAACCACGCAAACCATCTCGGCCGATCTGCAAACGAAGATCACGCCTTTGCCAGTTCGGTGGAGATCCGGACTGCGGCCAGTGCGGCTGCATTGCATTCATGGCAGCTGGCCGCGGTGGGCCATCATCGCGTGGCGGGCGGGCTCACCGCGGGGCAAATCTTTGTTGCTTCAGAGCGCGTGGGCAGAGGGATGACGGCTCTGCGAAGAACTTTCGCCAGGCAAACGCCGCATCCTCACAGCCTTCCTCGTTCCACAAGGAGCACCTGGTGACAAGCATCCGGCAAGATGCGCGACTCGAACCTCTGAGCGCGCAGCGCTTGCCCTGGCGCGATGCCGCAGTGTAAGTTTGCCCTGCAATGCCGATGACCGAGATTCGCGCGTGGAATCCAGTACGGCATGGCGGGGGGAACTCGAATGGAACGACGCAGTCTGCTCAAAACACTTTCAGCCGCAGCGGCGGCGGGTGCAGTCACCACGCTTGGCGGCCGCACGCTTTCCGCCGAGGGCGCAGCGGGCGTGGTTGCAACCATGGGTGCGGGCGGGCCGGTTGCGCAGGCGCGCGACGCGGCCCGCCGGGGCATGCCGCCCTTGAAGATCACCGACGTAAAGGTGATTGCAACCGCGCCGGCCGGCTCCAACTGGACGATCGTGAAAGTGGAGACCAGCGAGCCTGGGCTCTACGGACTGGGCTCGGCCACGCACCAGGAAATTCCGCAGGCCGCGCAGGCCTACATTGAAACGCGCCTGAAGCCCTTTGTCGTTGGAAAGAATTGCGACGAGATCGAAGACATCTGGCAGTCGGCTTACGTCAGCAATATTTTCGGTCGGGACCGGAGAGCAACGACGCGCTCAGCGGCATTGATGGCGCGCTTGTGGGACATTCTGGGAAAGCGCCTCGGCGTGCCAGTGTACCAATTGCTGGGCGGCAAGGTGCGGGCCGCGGTGCCGCTTTACGGCCACGCCTCCGCAATGGAACTGCCCGATCTCGATGACCAGGTGCGCAAGTATATTGACGAGGGCTATCAGTGTGTCCGCATCCAGCTCGGCGTGCCGGGATGGTCGGGCTACGGCGTTTCCGGCGCAAAAACGTCAGATGCCACGCAGGCATTGCGGCCGATGGCGTGGCGGCCTCGCCGGTTTTCGATCCGGACGCTACCTTACGCGCACCATTCAGATGTTCGAGGATGTTCGTTCCAGTGTCGGTTTCGACATTGGCCTGGTACACGATGTCCACGAGCGCCCAGCGCCCAACCAGTCCATCGAATTGTGCAAGGCTGTCGAACAGTATCGGCCGTTTTACATGGAAGACCCGCTGAGCCCGGAAGATGTGGGCTGGTTCCAGATTTTCCGGCAGGAGACATCGGCTCCGCTGGCCATGGGCGAGCTGTTTACCAATCGCAATGAGTGGCTGCCGCTGGTGGCCAATCGCTGGATCGATTTCATTCGCTGTCATCAGTCGGCCATGG
>CAWHUG010000025.1:0-4882 GCA_963832405.1 uncultured Isosphaeraceae bacterium | reverse complement strand
GCGCCACTGCGCAAGGTAGTCGGCCCCCCCATTGCTTCTCCTTGCTCGCACTCCGGGCGCGGAAGCCGTTGTCGCACCGGATCGCCGGCGTGGGCTGCCAGCCCGCGGTCGGCGGTCGGTGGGCCGCAGTGAACGAACGATTCGCCATGATGCACCCGACATTGCTGGGACCTGGGGCGAAGGACGAGTGTACCACGGCCGAGGGGCGTCTGGGCAGGGGAAGAGGAGGAGAAAGAAGGAAGACGGAACGCCGGAGAGGACGGAATACTCATTTGCGATGCCCGTTGGCGATTTTTGAGGGGTGCGGCAAGTTCTCCTGGCGCGGAACAGAGACTGCAATCCGGGGGGGCGGCATATGGTGTAGCACAAGCTTTAGCTTGTGCCGCCCGCACAAGCTAAAGCTTGTGCTACAAGAGCCGCCCGGAGTTTTTGCCGCACCCATTTTCGAGGCCAGCTGTGCTTTTTGCTTGCTATTGCGTCGATAAGGTGTACCTTGAAGGGCAGAAAATCGATCGACTTGCCGTTGAGCAGGCCGGCCTGGACGGCGGCGAGCCGTAATCGGCATGCGAAAGGAGAAGGCGACACAATCTGATTCATCAACGCGGCGTGGCGTATCCCGCGTTGGGCTGTAATCTCGCATCCGGCTGCAATGCCGGAGTCCCTATGGCGGGGAATGCACGGGCGCGACGTGCTGCCTCTCGGGGACAGGCGCCTCCCCTGGTAGACGGGGGGAGGACGCGCGAATCCATGCCTGCCGCGAGTTCCGGGCAAGGGCACGTCCGGGCGGGCAGAGGTCTACCGACCCCTTGCAGACGGGGAGATCGTCTGCACGTCTCCCAGCCCCGGATCGACAGCCGGGGCTGGCGGTATCGTCAACGCCAGGTCAAACAGGCCATGCCGTGCCTGAACCAAACGGCGGTCCACCTTGCCCGACCGGGGGCAAGCCATCGGTCGATGGTCCGGGTTCGAGTCCCGGCGGGGTGGCTGTGGGATTGAACTGCTGATTCACCGGGGCGGGTCCGCCAGCCCCGGCCTCGCTGAGGTGCTGACCGGCGCTTCTGATATGCTGACCGGCATCGGTCATATGCTGACCGGGCCGGTCAGCATACTCACCAGTTCAACCCCAAGTGTCTCGCGTATTCAAGGGTCACGAGGCTTTCAAATGTTCGGCTTCTTGAAGCGACTGTTCTCCAACGACACTGCCGGCCACCTGGAAGTAAATGCCTACTGGTGCGAAACCACGATCAAGCTTTCAAACAAGATTCAAACGCCACTGGGCAGCCGCGTTGGCGTTGTTAAAGTATGTGTCGATATTCAGTATTCGATCGACGACGACCAAATCACGATACGTAAAGTCACGTTACGCGCGGTGGCGGTAGTATCGTCGGATCGAAAACCGCAATCAACATCGTGTCCGACCGAACCGGCGAAGCATGGTATATATCCTACCTGTGCGATGAGCGCTTTCTTACCGAGGCGGTCGATAACGATCTGGCCCAAAAAGGATCTCACCTGAGCAAGATCATGAGGGGTAACTGGCGGGACGAAAATCGCGGATCCTCGGTTGCTTCTCTCACCGATGCATTGAACGCACATGCGCGTCCGGAAGAGATCGCGGAGTTGATTTCAAATACCGGACGCGGCAATGAAATTGTCTTCGTCTATACGAAAGCAGACGGTGAGTCGACTACTCGTCATGTGACGGTTGAAGGTGTTTCGGGTGATTCAATTCGGCTCTTGACGACAAAGATGGCAAAGTCAAGTCCTTCCGGATTGGTAACCGTCCAGCGGAATTCGCAAAGCGGCGCAGCTGCGCCGAGAGCCGACTGCTAAAATCGTGGCATGGACGCTTCCGTGTGCCCGGGATGCTGCGAACGCGATAGGCGCATCGCCGAGTTGGAACGCCGCGTCGCCGAGTTGGAAGCCCGACTCGGCACCAACAGTTCCAACTCCTCGCTGCCGCCGTCCGCCAATCCCCCCGGCGCACCCAAGCCGGTCCAGAAAAAGAAGTCCAAACGTCCAGCCGGCGGACAACTGGGCCATCCCCCGCAGCTGCGGCGGTTGCTTCCCGCCGAGCGGGTCAACCATTTCAAGCACTTGGTCCCCAAGCGGTGTGAGCGCTGTGCCGCGGCCCTGCCCGCCCAGCCCTCGCCGGGCGATCCCGAGCCCACCCGCTTCCAAACCATCGAACTGCCCCCGGTCATAGCCGAGGTCACCGAGTACCAGGGCCACGCCCGCACCTGCCCCTGCTGCGGCCACCGGACGCATGCGGTCATCCCGGCGGCGGTTCGCGCCCACAGTGTCGGGCCGCGGCTGACCGGCACGCTGTCCTACTTCTCCGGCTGTCACGGCCTGAGCAAGCGCGGCGTCGAGGAGATCGCCGACGCGGTCTTCGACGCCCCGATCGCCTTGGGCACGGTCTGCAACCTCGAGGAAGAAGTCGGCGCCGCCCTGGAGACGGCCCACCAGGAGGCGGTGGCGGCGGTGCGCCAGGCGGCGGTCAAGAACGCCGACGAGACCAGTTGGAAACTCGCGGGGGCGTTGTGCTGGCTGTGGGCGGCGGCCACCACCCGGGTGGTGGCCTTCGTGATCCACGCCCGCCGAAGCGCGGCGGGCCTGACGGCGATCCTGGGCCTGGAGATCCTGGGGATCCTGTGCAGCGACCGCTGGGGCCCGTACAACCGGGTGCCGCCCCAGCGGCGGCAGATCTGCTGGGCGCACCTGAAACGGGATTTCCAGAAGATCATCGACCGGGGCGGCCCCGAAGAGTGGGTCGGACGGGAGGGGCGGCGACTGGTCAGGAAGGTCTTCGCCGCGTGGCACGGGTTCCGGGACGGACAGGTCACGCGGGCACAACTGGAAGCGCGGCTGGCCCCGGTGATGCGACGGATGAACCGGGTGCTGCTGGAAGGCGCGATCCTCGGCGCCGACCCAACGGTGGTGCGGTTCTGCGAGAACGTGCTGGCGTTGGAGCCTGCGCTGTGGACGTTCGTGACGACGGAGGGAGTGGAGCCGACGAACAACCACGTGGAACGACTGCTGCGTCGGGCGGTGCTGTGGCGCAGGCGGAGTTTCGGCTGCTGGAGTGGGAACGGCTGTCGCTTCGTCGAGCGGATTCTGACCGTGGTGCAAACCCGGCGGTTGCAGGCGAAGAATGTCCTGGATTACCTGCATGAGGCTGTCCTCGCCCATCGCACCGGCCAACCCTGCCCCTCACTGCTCTCGTAGCGTTGAACGATTACCCGGATTGATCGTATCACCAAGGCGCGCAGAGGCTGAACTCGTTTTCCAAGCGGGGCCGAACCAAGGGAAAAGGGGACCTTGTAGATTGTCCTTGCCGAACCATAGGCTGAAGCTGACCGGGGCCGCCATCCTGGTTTTTCGAGTTTCAACGTTTTTGCAGGCGGTCCCGCCAGCCTAGCCTTAGCGTTCGGCGAGGGAGGGCGGTACTCCGATGAACAAGCCGTCTCTCGGGGACACGACCGAACCCCGGCGGCGGCTGCCGCGTCATGAGGAAAGGAGTCCGCGGTCTCTTGACCCGGCGACGCCTGTCCGAATGTGTCAAGCGGGAGAATACCGTGCCACGATTCGACCCGAAGCTCGGTCCCGATGTGGCGACATCGTTGGCGGAGCGACCTGCGCGGCCCGAGATCACCTTCGCCCAACACCTCGCATCGCTGGAAGAGGACGTCGTGCGCGAGGCGCTGGGGAAGGCTCGGGTGTATCTCGATTTGCGGTACTGGATCTTCCTTCGGGATGCGGACCTCGGGAAGCCGCAGAAACTGGTCCACTCGAAGCTCTTGAAAGAGATGCTCCGGGGCGTTTCCGAAGGGCGATTCGTCTGCCCGATCACCGAGGCGGTCTTCTTCGAGGTGGATCGACAGGGCAATACCGAACGGCGGATGCAGACGGTCCGCATGATCGACCGGCTCTGCCGGGGTATCGTCATCAAGAATTCGTGCGAGCGTGCCGTTTGCGAAATCCACGACTTCTTCGATGCTGCCATCGTGCGGCGGGAACTTCCGACGGTACCTTGCCGTCGGGTGTGGGTGCGGCCGTACAGCTTTCTCGGCACCCCGCAGGTCAGCGGCTGGGGCTCCGCCGAGGATCTCGCCATCAACAAGGCGTTCTTGTCGTATGCGTGGACGCGCTCACTCGAAGACCTTCTCACCAACACGCCCGTTCCGGACGGCCGCAGCGACGACGCGTTGTGCGCGAACGCCGTGCGCATCACGGAATTGTCGGCCAAGCACGCGTCGGAAATGCGGAGTTTCAAGCAGATCTTTGTGGATGAGGTCGCCGGACTCATCGACGCACACCGCGCGGAGATCGGCCACGCGTTTCGGCCCTACGCGGCCGGGATGCTCCGGGCGGCCGGCGCGGACGATCATGACCCCTCGACCGTGGAACAACACGGCTTCAATCTTGCGTACAGTGCCGCCGCGGCCCCGAAGCCCCAGCGCCTTGCCGTTCATCCGGATTCTCGCCGGGTTGCACGCGTTCATTCGCTGGCAGCGGCGGCCGCCATCGTTCACGTTCAACGACATATTCGACCTGCGTCACGCGCCGGCAGCGATTCCGTACTGCGGTGTGTTTCTCACAGAGAAGTTCCTGAAGACGGCCTGCACCAGCAGCCTCCTCGACTTCGGCACTGCGTACAGCACTCGGATCATTTGCGATGAGGAGGAAGCGCTCAACGCGATCTCCCGCCTCGCGGCGACATAGCCCCAGTCGGGGCGGATTTCGCGTGCGGGGCTTCCGCCGATCCGAAGTCCGCTCGATCTCACCCCTCGGACTGCCCGTCGGTGGCCGCGCCGAACAGAGAAAATAGTGTCGCTTCATTTATTCCGCGATCACGCATAGGCCGGGCCGCCAGCGACTC
>CAWHUG010000024.1:0-533620 GCA_963832405.1 uncultured Isosphaeraceae bacterium | reverse complement strand
CATTGGCTTGGGTCTCCCCTCCCTCCGAACCGGACGGGCGGATCTCCCGCATCCGGCTCTCCGGTTGATGGTTTTACCTCCGAGAGGATTGACGGGCCAAGGCATGGGCCTCGCGCCAGACTGAACAGCCCCTGCTCGGCGAAGAAGGCGTTGGGCCAGCGGTGGTGATCCTGGCCGCGGCCCAGGCCTCGGCGTTTCGTCCCGTTTGCGGAGGATACTCCGAAGCCGGCGGCGAATCCAACCGTCGAGCCGCCGGAAGATCCAGGGCCGACTGTGCTGGAAGTAGGCGAACCAGCCACGAAGGGTCCGGTTCAGCGCGGCGATGATCGACGCGCAGCGAGGTCCCCGTGCGTCCGCTTCGTCTTCGCACGGATCGTGTCCTTGAGCTTCGCTCAGGCTCTTCTCCCGTGGCCAGCGTCTGCGCGCCCTGGAAGTGGTAGCCCAGGAAGTCAAAGCCTTCGGTCCGGGCGTCGACCACCTTCGTCTTCGTCGGATGCAGGGTGAGGCCGTTGTCGGTCACCCATCGTCTGCACCAGTTCCAAGGCCCGCGCCGCCTCTTCCGGCGTCCGGCACAGGATCACGAAGTCGTCGGCGTAGCGCACCATCGCGAACCCCGCCTGCGCCACCAGGTGGTCGAGCGGGTCGAGATAGATGTTGCTCAACAGCGGGCTCAGGACCGCCCCTTGGGGCGCGCCCGTCGCCGGAGTCCATTCCTTCAGCCCGTCCAGGATGTCCGCCTTCAGGAACGTTTCGATCAGCGACAGCACGGGGCCGTCGGCGATCTTTTCCTTCAGGCGCGCCATCAGGCGGTCGTGGGGAATCGTGTCGAAGTAGCCCTTCAGGTCGGCGTCCACGACGTAGACGTAACCGGCTTGGAGCAGCTGATCGACCCGTCGCAAGGCATCTTTGCAGCCGCGTCCCGGCCGGAACCCGTAGCTGTGCTCCGCGAAGTCCCGCTCGAAGATCGGCTCGATCACGTTCACCACCGCCGCCTGGACCATCCGATCGCGCACCGTGGGAATGCCCAACGGTCGAGTCTCGGTGGTGCCCGGCTTGGGGATGTGAACGCGACGAATCGCCTGGGGCTGATACGTGCCGTGCTTCAACTGGTCCGAGACCTCCCAGAGCGACTCGGGAAGGGCCCGCTCGAATTGCGCCACGGTGACGTGGTCGACCCCGGCCGCGCCGTCCTTCGACGCCACTTGTTGGAACGCCGCCAGCAGGTTCCGTTCGGCGAAAACCTTGTCAAACAGCCGGAACCACTTGCCTCCTTCCACTCCCTGTTCGAGAGTCGTCAACATGCGCACGGTCCAGACCGTCGGTTCGACCCATCGCCAACGCGAGAGGATCTCTCCGGCTTGTTGAGCCAGCGGCACTGTCGCCGGTGTGTCTTTCGTCGGTCGGGTCATGACGCATCCATCTTCCTGGAGCCCTTCGCTCCCCCGGCGTTACCCGGCTTCGACGCTACTATGGCTCCTCTGACTCCTGCCCGGCGGGTTCTTCGGACCGGGATGGTCATGAACGCCCGTCTGGTCCGGGCAGGTCTCTCTGCTTCATGTGTCGGGCCTTCCGACCATTCCGCCTCCAACCACCCAGTCGGTCCCGCGATCGCTTTGACACACTACCCCTCAGCGTCATGGGCTTCCGGATCGCTCCGGTCTGGGCTTCGCCTTACCCTAGCAGGCTCGCCACGCGACAAGGCCGAATCGAGTTCACTTGCGTTGCGGACTGGTCGTTCACCTCCGGTTGCTCTCCACCCCGCCTCGCGGCGACGCAGTTACGTTCGGTTACAGGCCGGAGAGTGCGTGCCTGAAGAGGACTTCCACCTCTCGGACCTGACACACTTGCAGACGCACTAGGGTCCGCTGTGCGGACCGTCGCGGCCGGCCCGGTCCGCACAGCGGACCCTACAAGAAACTCTCTTTCAATTGACGGAATCAACACCGGTGCAGAATCCATGTGGATACGGTAAGCATGACCAGCATGAGGAATCCCACAAGAAGCGCCAGGCCAAAGCCGAATCCAATCAGTCCCAACCCGAAGACCGGCCAGCGGACGACCGGGGGTAGGGTCTTGGTCCATTCCTCCAGGTCGTGAATCACGACTGGGCCTCTTTCTCGGAGGTAGACCCACCCGGGTATTGCGAATAAAACCATGCCTGTCACGACCAGGAAGACCCTGCCTTCCCGATGGCGCGCCACCGTAGCCAGCAAAGCCACCACCAAGTTGACCAGGAGCAGATGCCAAATTCGTAACCGGCTGCGAGCATTCATCGCTCCCGGCTCACAATGTTCCAAACTGATACAGGTCCGAAATCGCCACGTAGACAAACGACGCGACCACGAACAGCACCCCCAGCGCGGTCAGATACAGGATCAGCACGGCCAGGAACCCCAGCCGCGGTTCAAGGCGTCGGCACAGTTTCCACCCGAGAACAGCGAGGATCGCGTAACCGCCAAAGCCGACGATCGCCAGGGCGAGCAGGCGAGGATTGGTGATCCGCTGGTCCTGGATGTTCGCGATGGCGACGGCCACGAACAGAACAATCACCGCCCAGTGCCAGAGGCGCAGGCCGATGCGACGACGCACCGGCCGGTCGTGCGTGTGGGTGTTCATCCGACGGAAACTCTCCGTGCGAGAAGTTCAAGGCACGACCCGCTGGACCGCCTGAATCCCGAGCCAGAGCAGCGCGTTCATCGTCACGCTGGCGACGGCCACGACAATGAGGGTGGCCGCGATCGCCTGAAGATAAGAGAACAGGTCCCGGGCATAACCGATCGCGCCGACGGTCTGGAACAAGGTCATCACGGCCGTCAGACCGAGGATGAACTCGCCCAGGCCCGTGATGAACACGACCAGCGCCACCCGGCCGACGGCCTCCCGCGAGATCGCCAGCACGACCGCCACGAAGACGATGCCCAGGATCAGGTGCCAGAGACGCATCGGGACCGTGTTCCTCCTCGTCTCACCATTATGGACGCGCGGGGGCCTTGTTCACCACAGAGTCACGGAGAACACCGAGGAAGACACAGAGAATCTCTGTGAGAACTCGGTGTCCTCTGTGACTCTGTGGTGAATCCCAGCCTCGCCTCAAGGCCGGTCCCGCGGCACAAGGCACCAGAGAATCCCCGCGCGTTCCGACAGCCCCGCCGGCACCGCTCCGCGCACCCCGGGTGTGGACTCCAGGACATGGTAAAGCTCGTGCCTCAAAGAGTCCCGCACCGGGGCCAAGTCCGCACGCTCACCCACATCGGTCGTCTCGCCCGGGTCAACCCGAAGGTCGAAGAGGTGCAGATAAGGGCCGCTCGGAGCGTGCGCGGAGTGAAACGGGTCGCTGTACTTCTCCCCGCGGCCGACGATCAGCTTGAAGCGCCCGGACCGGATCATCGCCTCGCCGTTCGGCAGGTATTCACTGAAGACGAACTCTCGACCCTTCGCTCCAGGTTCACCCTTGAGGAGCGGGACAAGACTGCGACCGTGCAGGCCCTCGGGACGCGGCAAACCGGCGAGGTCGAGCAGGGTCGGCACCAGATCGACGAGCTCGACCATGTCCGTGACCACGCGACCGGCGGGCAAATGGTCCGGCCAGCGCACCAGCAGAGGGACGCGCACGGCGGGATCAAGGAGCACGTTCTTCTCGAACCGGCCGTGCTGGCCGAGCAGGTAGCCATTGTCGCCCAGATAGACGACGATCGTGTCCTCGGCCCGCCCGGCGGTGTCGAGCGCATCAAGAACGCGGCCTACCTGCTGATCGAGAAACGCCAGCGACGTGAAGTACGCCGCCTGGATGCCCCGCTGATCGGCGGCCGTCAAGCCGCGGAACTCCCGCGGCTGCACGCGGCGATCGTGCTCGGTCAGAGCGGGGACCGAGAAGCTGGCGGGCGTGAAGCGTCCCGCGTACTCACGAGGAAAGCCAAACGGGGCGTGAGGCTCGTGAAAGCCGACCACCAGGAGAAACGGCTCGTCCTTGTGGTGATCGATAAAGGCCGCGGCCTGGTCGGCGAAGAAGGTCGCCTCCATGGCGGCTGCCGGCTCGCCCGCGTCGCGATGGTCGGCGTTGAGCCAGACCCGGGCGGGATCGACGAACGGCCGGAACGGCCGGGGCGGTTTTCCTCCCGGCAGGCGGCCGCGGGCCAGAGCATCGAGCCACTCGGGCGTGTCGATGCGTTCTCGGAATCCGTGGTGCGCCGACGAGTTGAAATGCATCTTGCCGATCGCGCCCGTGGCGTAGCCGAGCGCGGCCAGGCGATCGCCGAGCGTGACCGCCGTGGCGGGCAGCGGGGTCGTCAGCGCGGTCACGCCGACGGCGTGAGGATAGAGACCCGTGATGAACGACTGCCGGCTGGGCGTGCAGAGCGGCGCGTTGCAGAAGGCACGTGGAAACCGCACGCCTTGCCGCGCCAGGCGATCGAGCCGCGGCGTGGCTTGCCGGGGATCGCCGTCGATGCCCAGGGTTCCGGCAACGTGATCGTCGCCGATGATGATGAGAATGTTCGGGACCTGGGGCCGCGGTCCGTGCGCGTGCACGTCGTGCGCGACCTCCACCGGGTGCAACGCCAGCACCCCCAGCGCGAGGAGCCAGCGCCACCGGCGCCGCGCAGTTCTGGGCGGTCGTGGAGGGGCCATGAGGATCAGCCGGGTGCCATTTGTTGAGTTTGATCGCAACCTACCGCAAGACAATCTCATCCGGTCCTTGCCGCTGCGTGACCCGTCCCACGATCGCGGCGGCCGGCGCCCCGGCCAGCCGGAGCGCGTCGCAAAGCTCCTCAACGTGCTCCGGGACGAGGGCAATCAGCAGGCCGCCGGAGGTTTGCGGGTCGAAGGCATATTCCAGGAGGACCGGGTCCAGGCCAGGCTCGATGCGCAATCGGCCCGCCACGTAGTCGCGGTTTCCCTTGTTGGCCCGATTGTAGAACCGTGCATCGGCCAGGGTCTCCGACCCGGGGATGATCGGCAAGCGGGCGACATCGAGCTCCAGCGTACAGCCTGAACCGGCGGCCATCTCGGCGCCGTGGCCGGCGAGGCCGAAGCCGGTGATGTCGGTCACCGCGTGCGCGCCGCCGGCCGCTCGCAGGGCATCGCGCGCGCCGGCGTTGAGCTCGATCATCGAGGCGATGGCGCGATCGAGGACCTCGGGCGGGCACTGTTCCTTCTTGGCCGCCGTGGTGATGAAGCCCGTGCCCAGCGGCTTGGTCAAGACCAGGACATCGCCCGGCTGAGCGCCGGCATTCGTCCAGACCGCGTCAGGATGGACCAGGCCGGTGACGCTCAAGCCATACTTGATCTCCGCATCGCGCACCGAATGGCCGCCGATGGTCACCGCGCCGGCCCGCGCGACCCGATCGGCCCCGCCGCGCAGGATCGCGCCGAGCACCTCCAGGGGCAGCTCGTTGTCCGGGAAGCCCACGATGTTCAGGGCCGTCAAGGGCTGGCCATTCATCGCATAGACATCGGAGAGCGCGTTGGCCGCCGCGATCTGGCCGAAGACGAATGGGTCGTCCACCAAGGGCGGGAAAAAATCGAGCGTCTGCACGAGCGCAAGCTCCCCGAGACGCGGTACACGCCCGCATCGTCGAAGGTCGCGGTCCCGACCAGCACGTTCGGGTCCGGGCGAAAGGGCGGCAGCTCGCGCAGGACCTGCGCGATCCCCAGCGGGGAGAGCTTGCCCGCTCACCCGGCGCAGTTGGCGTAGTCGGTCAGTCGTTTCTGTCTGCCGGACATCAGTGGCAGGGCCTTCGTGCGAATCGGGGCCCGGATTCACCACAGAGACACGGAGGACACAGAGTTCTCACAGAGAAATTCCTCTGTGTTCTCCGTGACTCTGTGGTGAATCCGGCCCGTCAGACTTCGGATCAACCCCCGAGCAACTCCTCAAGCTTCCTCAAAATCTCGTCTTCCTTGGGAAACTGCCCGGTCTGGAGCTTGGAATAGACCAGCTTCCCGCCGACGGTCAGCTCGAAGCAGCCGCCCTTGGAGGGAATGAGCGTGTACTGGCCGATGGACCGCTTGAACCGCGGCAGGATCTGGGCCGTCAAACTGACGGCTTGCGGCTCGTAGTTTCAAAGGGCGCAGTATTCGAGAGTCACATCCATCGCGTTTGCCTCCCAGGAGATCAAAAAGGAAACATCCCGGCCGTCACGCCGACGCCTTCACATCTTCGGCCTCGGGGGCGGCCACCGTGAGCGCTTCGACGACCATCGGGGCCGGTGGGCTTTGCCAGTCGCGGCTCATCAAGTCGGCCCAGCGCTGCTGGTGGGACGTGTGCTGCAAGACCAGCTTCAGGCTCACCGTGATCGGAATGGCCAGAAACAGCCCTACCAGGCCCCACAAAAACCCCCAGAACAGACACGCCAGCAAGACCGTCGTGCCGTTCAGGTCGAGCGAACGGCCCATCACGATCGGCAGCAGGACGTAGCCCGTCAGACCCACCAGTCCAGCGTACACCGCCGCCACGATCAGGGCATCCCCCAGCGAGCCCGAACGTGAGAGCGACACCAGCACAATCAGCAGGCCGCTGACAACCTGTCCGAGATACGGAATGAAACTGGCGATCGCCGTGATCGCCCCCAGGGCCCACGGAAATTCGACGCCGAGCAGCTTCAGCGACACGGCCACCGCCACCCCCAGCGCCAGGTTGATGACGGTGTACGTCACCAGATAGGCCCGCAGCTTGTGGATGACCGCCTGAAACGTCCGCTCGGCCGCGGCGGCCGCTCCCGGTCCCGGCGCGAAGAAGCGGATCACCCGGGGCGTGAGCATCTCGCTCTCGGCCAGCAGGAACACGGCCAGCACCAGGATGATCAGCCCTTCGCCGACCCAGGTCCACATCTCACCCAGCCGCGACCGCAAGGTCTCGACCAGGAGCGAGCCGTTGCGGTCGCCCAGCGCGTCGATCTTGCCCGGCTCGGGCAGCAGCCCGCGCAAGAACGGCTTCGACTGGATCACGTGCTCGACCTGCCGGCTCAAGGCGCCCGCGAGCCGCTCCGCGTGGCTCGGCAGCGCCTCGGCGGCCTGCTCCAGACTGTCGGCCGTCATGAACGCCAGGAACAATCCCAGGACCGTCAGGATCAAAAACAGCACCACGGCCGCGCCCGTCGCCGACAACGGCAGGAGCCGCCGCAACATGCGGATGAACGGGGACAGGACGCAGGCCAGCACCAGCGCAAGCGCCACCGGGACGAGAATCGCCTGCATGAAATGAAGCGCGGCCAGCACGCCCAGAACGGCCAGCACCACTAGCGCCGAGGCAGCCACCTCTGATGACCGGTCCAAGCTGGTTTCCCTCCGGACCAACGGCCGGTCCTCCCGAGCGGCATTGCCTTCTGTTCATGATCCGCCAGCCGCCGGGAAATCTCAAGAGGAGCTGCTTGGACTCACCAATTGTCGTTGGGCGAAATGGGGATGCCGGATGCCGGATTCCAGATTCCAGATTCCAGATTCCGGAAGCCGGATGCCGGATGCCGGATGCCGGATGCCTGATGGCAGATGGCGAATGGATTTCTGAAGTTTGGATATCAGGCATCCGGCATCCGGCTTCCGGAATCTGGAATCTGGAATCCGGAATCCGGAATCCCCCCAAATAGTTGACACTGTTGCAACGGCACCGGTGCTACCGTGCCTGTGGCCGGTCGTGCGACCGCGGGAAGCAGACCTGTCACCGACCGTAAGCTCCTGTCCCGTCTGTCCTTTCACTCTTCCCGCCGGTAGCTTGGTTCGGTCACTGGCGCCGGCCCTGTGCGCGGCTCTTCCGTGTGCCGTCAATCGTTCGTAAGCCCTTGATTCATCGGTGGTTCCGCTCCTTCTGCCGGGCGCTTTCCACGGTCTCTTTGGGCCCGCCTCTCCGCTCGCGTATTTTACGCAACGAATTGTCAAAGAACGGCTTACGTCAATCTCTGTGGCCTCTGGAAAGCCCGACGCGCCAGCGAGTGCATTTCGGTGGGCCCCAGAGAGAGAATGCACTCGCTGGCGCGTCGGGCTTTCCAGAGCGATGTCCAATGCCATCGTGAACCGCTCTACACGGACGACGAACCGGCCCCCGCGTTGGGGGGTTCTCCCGGAAGACGGCCCGACGACCTGCGGCGATGAGAAGAATAAAGGATGAAGACACACCGTTGCCGTCGCGTGCTGGGCCTTCCGAAGAGGACATGATCGTTTCCACCCGCGCGGGAATTCACCAAATCCGCGCGGGCGGCCCGGAACCTCGACCCGGTCTCCGGGCTCCTGTCTCCATCGTTTCCGTACGTGTTTAGCGTCCCGCCGTGTGTCGTAAGTCCTTTCTGTGTAGCGGCGGCCGTCTCGGCCGCTCCGGTCTGAATGGTCTTCGGAGCGGCCGAGACGGCCGCCGCTACACAGAAAAACCCAGGAAAACAGGCACGCGAGACGCTAAACACGTACTTCGTTTCCGAGGTTCGTCTACTTCTTGACCGCCTCGTGGCCGATCCGCTCCGCGTCCGCGAACCGTCGCAAGAGCCCCGCGAGCAGGGCCGTGGCGTCGAACACAGCCGAGCCTTTCGGTTCTTGCCCATCGAGGCCGTGCCAGGTCAGCCGCAGGCCCCGGGGCGTCGCGGATGCCGCCCGGTTATACCGCTCCAGAATGCGCAAGGACCAGACGACGCCCCAGTGATCGCGGAACCAGAACCAGAGCCGTTCCAGGTCCGACCGCGCCAGTGGGCTCGGTCGCGACATCCGATATCCCGACCAGATCGCCGCCGCGAAAAAGACCGGCACCGCCGACCAGAGGCGGCCCCGCCACGAGGCGTCGAGCTCGAACCGGGCCAGACCCGCGAACTCCAACCCCAGTCCGATCCCGAGCAACACCGCGGCGGGACCATACCGCGTGGGCAGGAAATTGATCACCCCGGCCGCCGCCAGGCCGAGATAAAACAGCGACCAGGGCGCCTCCAGCCGGAGCCGCCGGGCGGGACTCGCCGCGCCGAAATCCAGCCCCGACCCCTCCAACCAGGGGATCAAAAATAGGATCATGAGCATCCCCATCAAGAGGGCCCGGCGCCGGCCCCGGGACGACGCGCATTGAACACGCTGATCAGCGCCGCCAGGACCGCCAGACTCGCCAGATAGACCCAGTGCCCCGCCCACGGCCGTCCCAACGCCCACGGCTCGCGAAACGCCACGATTTGCCCCGCCATACCCAACACTACGGCCACCAAGCTCCAGACCACGGCGCCGCGCAGCGCCGTCCCGCGCGCGGCCCGCACAGCCTTGATCAACACCCAGAGCGCGGAACCCAGCCAGACGAACACCACCGCCGGCGCACCCGTCGGCCACCAGACCACACACGCCAGCGCGGCGCCCAGCGCCAGCCCGGCACCCATTCCAAAAAACACACTCGTCACAACCTCATCCCCGTCTGAGAGATCAGAACAAAACGCCAAAGAAAAGAAAAGGGGAAGCAGCACCGAGATTAGGGCCTGGGTATACTGTAGCGGTTGCAACGATCAGGCGTTCGACCTGACTGGCAACCCAGGATCGCTGGTCATGACATCTTTGATGAGCACTTGGATGGTGGCGCTCGTGGCGTTGGGTGGGACGGACCCGTGCAGTCCCAGACCCGATCGCTGTGACGTCTGCGGCATGGACCAGGCTGGGGTGTCGGCCTGGATCGAGCAACTGGAAACCGCCCCCTGCTGGCGCGATCGCCGGGCGGCTGCGCGGGCTTTGCGGCAGGTGAGCTGGCAATGCCACCCCGAGGCGGCGATCTCGCTGGTGACGGTCCTGCTTCTGGATGGAAACGAGGAGGTCCGGCAGGCCGCCGCGTGTTCGCTGGCCAAGATGAAACCTAGTCTCCCGGAAGTCCACATGGCTCTGACACGCGCGGCTCAGGACGATCCGCATTGGGCCACGCGGTTCTGGGCACGTCAAGGCTTGAAAGCGATCGGCAGGCAATGCCAGGGAACATGCTCGATCTGTGGAACGACTTCGTCCCCGCCGGTGACTCTCCCCGGCCGACTGCCGCTGCTCGTGCCTCCCGGGAAGCTGATGGTGCTACCTCCCGGGAACGAGCTCCCACCCCCCGGCCATTCCCCGTTCACCACGCCGACCGCGAGCATCACCAAGTCCAAGACATCCATGATGGCGTCACTCGGGCGGGAAATCAACCGAAGGGCCAGGTGACGAGCTGCTTGGGTGGCATGCCCACGTCTTCGTGGGCATGTCCGCCGACCCCCGTCCTCAGCCCGGACATGCCCACGAAGACGTGGGCATGCCACCCCGAACCAGATGATTGACGACAAAGCCAGAACGGCTCGTATGCTCTCTCAGCGCGACTGGAGGAGACCGCGGCTGAGGGCGGCCGGGTCGCGGGCGATACGTTCGGCGAACTCGTTCAGGGAGCGGAAGACGGGCCGGGCGGTGGTGGTGAGGTCCTGGATGCCGACCGAGGCCCGGTTCAGGTTGTCGTACAGTTCCGGCTGCGTCAGGATGCGCTGAAGGGTGCCGTTGGGGTTGAGTTTCCGGCCGGTGGGGTCGGCGAGGCTGGCGGTCAAGAGACCGATCTCGTAGGTGATCTTGTTCAGCCGCTGCACGGCCTGGCCCAGGCTGGTCGTCGCCGCGGTGGCCTTGGCGTTGCCGAGATCGCTGGCCAGGGGGCCGAGATCGGCCAGCACGCGGTCGAGGCGGGCGGTGCTGGTGGCCAGGTTCCGCATCGAGGTCCTGACGTCTTTCTGGGTCGCCTCGTCGAAGGTCGAATTGAAGCGGCCGGTGGCATCGCGGATGCTGGCCAGCGTCGGTTTGATGTCCCCCTGGTTCTCGGCGACGAACTGATTGGCGCGGTCCGACAACGTGCCGAGCTTCTGGCCGGTGGCGGTCCAGGTCGCCAGGAACTGGTCGAGGTTCTGGACCTTGTTCGAGAGCTTCGAGATCCCCTTGGCGGCCTCGTCGATGGCCACGAGCGTATCGCCGGCTTTCTCGAACGCCTTGGTGGCCGCCTCGAGCGCCAGCGTGGGGTCGGGGGCGACGACGCCGGGAATGATCCGGTCGCTGGCCATGGACTCGAGCGGCGTCTTGCTCGGGACGAGCTCGCCCCGGTTGGGTCCGGGCCCGGGGATCAGGTCGATGGACACGTCGCCGATCAAGGCCCGGGACAGGCGGGGGACCACGCCGGCGCCGATGCGGTAGCGGGGGTCGAGCGCCAGGGTCACGAGCACGCCGTCGCCGCCGTTGGGACGGTGGTCGAATTCGATCGCGGACACCTCGCCGACCCGGATGCCGCTCTTGCGCACCGGGATGCCGATGGCCACCCCGGGGGCTTCCTTGTAGAGCACGGTCACGAATGCGTGCGACTGAAACAGGGTCGGGGACTCGCCGAACCAGACCAGCAGCATGGTCAGGACCAGGCCCGCCACGATGACGAACATCCCGAGCCGGAATTGCATGACCCGTTCATTCATGATCGTCTCCGCGCACTCACCTGGAATCTCTCCCCGTAGGGTGCGTGAAACGCACCAGATCTTCTTCAGACAAAGATCTGGTGCGTTTCACGCACCCTACGAGAAAGAATTGGACGTGCCCATGTGGAGTTTACCAGGGTATTCCCGTCCCGGTGTGATCCGGCCCGCTTCCCGTCGATTATGCCAGATCCTCGCGGGCCTGGGCCAATTCCTGGAGGCGCTCGCCGGCCTCGCCGCGGACGAACTGCACCACGCGCGGGTCGGGGGCCGATTCCAGGTCCTCGGGCGGGCCGTCGAAGAGAATCTGCGGCTCGTCGCCCTGAAGGCGCGCCAGGGGGTAGAGCATGGCCACCCGGTCGGCCACCTTGGTGACGGTTTTCATGTCGTGGGTCACGACCACGCCGGTGGTTTTCTTGTTGCGCTGAGTTTGCAGGATCAGTTCGTTGATGACGTCGCTCATGATCGGGTCGAGGCCCGTCGTCGGCTCGTCGTAAAGCATGACCTCCGGGTTCAGCGCCAGGGCGCGGGCCAGGCCGACGCGCTTGCGCTGGCCGCCCGAGAGCTCGGCCGGTTTCTTGTGCTCCAGGCCCGCCGGCAGACCGACCTCCTGGAGCCGTTCGGCGACGATCCGGGTCAGGGTCTGGGGATCGAACAGATGGTGCTCGCGGGGCCCGAACGCCACGTTGTCGAAGATCGTCAAGCTGTCGAACAACGCGGCCATCTGGAACAGGTAGCCGAACCGGATGCGCACGCGGGTCAGCTCGGCATCGCTCAGGGTGGCGAGATCGCGCCCCTGGAACCGCACGATGCCGTGGGTCGGCCGCAACAGGCCGATCATCAGCTTCAGCAGCACCGTCTTGCCGCAGCCGCTCTCGCCGATGACGCAGAGCGTCTGGCCCTTGGGGACCTGGAGGCTCAGATCGCGGAGCACGGTGTGGTGGCGGAAGCGCATCGTCACACGCTCCAGCTCGATGATCGGCGCCGCGCCGGAGGCGCCGGCCGTTCCGTCGCGGAGGTTCATAACAGGTGGGACGACTCCGGGTAGAACGAGTTGTAGACGTTGTTCCACATGATTCCGAGGCAGAAGTCCAGAAACAGGATCGCGATGAACGAATAGACGAAAGCCTCGGTGGCCGCCCGGCCCACCCCCTCGGCCCCGGCGCGCGAATTGAACCCCCGATGGCAGCTAATCAGCGCGATCGCGGCGCCGAAGAAGTAGCTCTTGAAGATCCCCGAAAAAATGTCGAGCGCGCCGACATACTGCCGCGAGTGATACCAGTAATGGTACGGGTCCACGTGCATGATCTGCGTGCTCACCGCCGCGCCGCCGATCACGCCCATGAAGTCGGCCATCAGCGTCAGGAGCGGGATCAACAGCACGCAGGCCAGAAACCGCGGCACCACCAGATAATAGATCGGGTTCGTCCCCAGAGCGGTCAAGGCGTCGATCTGCTCGGTGACGCGCATCGTGCCCAGTTCGGCGGCCATGGACGACCCGATCCGCCCGGCCAGCATCGTGGCCGCCAGCACCGGGCCGAGCTCCTTGACCAGCGAGATGTTGATGACCGACCCGAGCCGCGTGGCCAGCCCCATCATGGCGAACTGGTGGTACGCCTGCACCGCGAGCACCATGCCGATGAAGGTGCCGGTGATCGCCACGACCGACACGCTCGAGACGCCGATGGCGTAAAAGTTCGGCACCAGGACCGACCAGCGCGGCCGCCGCAGGAGCATCCAGGCGAACGTCTGCCCGGCGAACTGCGCCAGGCCGCCGACCTCGGAGACCACATCGAAGACTCGCTCGCCCAGCCGGTGCACGGGCGTCGATGGGGCAGCCGCCACCGGCTGCGGTCGCGTATCAGTGGCCACGGCCATGCGCGGTCGCTCCTGGACCGGAAAAAATCGTCGAGTCCGGCGCTCTGACCGTATTCTCAACCAATCGCCGGAAAAGACAAGACGGGCCCGAGCACTGCGGACCCGTCAGCCGGCGGGGCTAGAAACGGTCTCCGGCAGCGGGTACAGATAAGCCTCGTCCACATTCGTATCGCCAAAAAACATCTCATTATATCGGATCGGCGTCGGGCCCGGATAGAGCTCCTGAATGTCCCGAACGGCCCGCGCAATCGGCGTTTCCGACCCGATCAGCTTGACCCGCTGCGAGTCCAGATAGAAGTTCCGCTTCGCGTGCGTCAGGCGCACGATCTCGCCATACCCGCGCAGAGTGCTCCCACCGTTGACCTCATCGGTCGCGATATAGAGATGCCACCGTCCCGTTTCGGAGGACTTGAGCCAGCAGGCCGCTTTCACCGGCATGAACTTGTTGAACTCGCGCACCAACTCGGCCCCGGCCTCAATTTCTTCCTTCACCAGCGGACCTTTATCCATGGCAAGACTCCACTCGTCGGGTCCGTAATCGCGCCAAAGAGATCCTGGGCCTCAGCTTGGGTCTTCTGTTGATACCGGCTGGTTTCGGACCAATCCCTGACGATCGTCCAGTATCCTTCCAGAATCGGGTCAGCTCCCCGGGCGAGGCCCCATTCTTTCTCCAGGTTGGCGAGCTTCACCAGTTCCTCAAGGTTGTGGGTCCAGCACCGCTCGGCGTACCTTTTATCCTCAAAGATGACGCCCGTCCTGATTATATGGGCCAGGACGCACGATTTCAGGGCGCATTCAACAGCATATCCCGCCAGGTAATACGCGGCGGCCCAGCGCCCGGCCGCGAGCAAGGCCTGAGCGTCCATATTACCCCGGCAAGAAAGTAGGTCGGACAATCCTGTCCGACTCCCCCGGCCTGTCGGACAGGATTGTCCGACCTACAGGAGGATCTTCTTTGCCGGGGTAATAATCCGATCCTCGGCCAGTTGCTGCAACTCGGCGCGATTCACCGCGATAACTCCGCCGGAAGGGGACCAAATCCACAACGGGGCAGGACTTCCGCCGCCTTCACGGAAGAAGCCTGCCCCGCGGGTCAGTTCGCGTGCGAAAACGCTCAATCGTTCATGGCCAGATCGCCCTTGGAGGCATCCGGCACGTCATCCTTGGTGTAATCGAACCAGGCCGGCTCGAAGACGATGCGGCGGTTGTCCTTCATGGCGAGGTTGCTGGTCAGGGCGATGATGGCGTCGGCCATGGCGACCTCGCCCCGGCAGCGCGGCAGCAGGGTGTGAATCTGCTTCTCGTCGTTCGAGGAGAGGATGGCGTAGGGATCCTGGTCCTTTTCGAGCTTGCGGACGCAGAAGGCGAAGTGTTCGAGCTCCTCGCGGTAGCCGCGGGAGGGTTTTTCGCCGTCGACCGTGCCGGGGACCGCCACGCCGGTCTGGCCCGCCTGGCTGGGACTGGTCGCGAGGGCCGGCTTGCCGCCCTTGTTCTCGACGCTGACCGTGGTTGTGCGCGGACCCCCGTCGCCGGCCTTGAAGGTGTTCGGGTCCACCTCCTTGAAGAGCATGATCTCTTCCTCACCGGCGACGATCATCGTGCCGCGCGACCCCATGACCATCTCGCCGTAACTCAACGGCATGCCCGGGAAGCTGTTGGTGTTGATCGACGAATAGGTGACGATCACCTTCTCCTTGCCCGAGGGACCGTCCGGGCCGGGGAACTCGAACGTGGTGAAGACGTGGTCGTCCACCTCGCGGCCGTCCTTGAAGAAATAGGTGCCGCCGATGCCGCTGACGGCCAGCGGGTGCTGCTTGCCCAGGAAGATCGAGCAGGCGTCGAGCTGGTGGCTGCCGAGCTCGGCCATCAGGCCGGCGCCGGTGCGGTTGTACAGCCGCCAGCGGATCAGCTCGTCGAGGCTGGTGTAGCCGTACTTCTTGAAGTCGATGTCCAGGTCGTCCTTGGGGATGGGCGGCTTCCAGCTATCGAAGTAGACGACGTTGCCCTTCTCGTCCTTGACAAGCTCGGGCTGGCCCTTCTCGTCGTACTTGATCGAGCCGTCGGCGTTCTTGGCGTACTGCGGGCAGGCGTTGTTGCGGTGCCACTGGGCGCGGATGTGGCGGAGGTCGCCGAGAGAGCCGCTCTGGACGAGGTAATTGGCGTTGTCATACAGCGCCGAGTAGTGCCGCTGATGGCCGACGGCCAGCAGCAGCTTTTTCTCGCGGGCGACGCGGCACATGGCCTTGCACTGGCCGACCGAGTGCGCCATGAGCTTCTCGGAGAAGACGTGCTTGCCGGCATTCAGCGCCTTGATGGCGATGGGCGCGTGCAGCCAGAGCGGCAGCGCGATGACGATCATCTCGACGTCGGGGTCGGCGATCATCTCGTCAGCGTCGGCGTACTGCTTCTTCTTGATCTTCTCGATGTCCTTCGCCGAGTACTGCGGGTGCTTCTTGAACTCCTCGAGGGCCAGCTTGGCGTTGGAGGGCCGGATGTCGCAGAAGCCGATGTAGTCGATGTAGTCGCGGTTGGAGGGGTACTTGAGGCCGCTGATCATGGCGCCGCGGCCTTCGTTGCCGGTGCCGATCAAGGCGGCGCGGACGGGCCGGTCGATCTTGTCATAACCGAAATAGTAGGCGCCGAACGCCCCCACGGCGGGCAGCGCGGCGGCGGCCTTCAAGAAATCGCGCCGGGTGGAGCCCAGAGCGATGTTGGCGTTGGTACGGCCGAGGGCACGTTCCTCGGGTGTCAAGGTCGTCATCGGCGGCTGCTCCTTGTGACGGCGGGACCACGGGACTCGTCGCGGGTAGATGAGGGGGCGTTGCCTGCGGCCTGTTGCGCGGCCGCTTCCTCCCGGGCCAGGTCGCGCGCGATCGCGCGGCGGTAGCGCCGGCCGAAGAGGAGGGCGTCGAGGCCGATCCACTGCCCGGTGGGCAGGAAGACGAAGGCCATGCAGGCCAGCAGCTCGACCAGGTTCTTGCTGACGAAGATGTAATGCCCTTCCACCAGGGGATTCTCGGGCAGGCCGGGCCAGGGGGGCAAGCTCAGATAGATCAGGACCAGGAACGCCAGCGCAGTACAGCGCCGACAGCCGCGTGAACAGCCCCGCCATCAGGCACACGCCGGCCGCGAGCAGACCGTAAATGGTCATCGTGTTCAGCCAGTCGAGCCGCGTCATCGGAGAGGGAAGCTCTCCCGGCTCGAACTTGCGGAAGTCGTACTTGACCACGCCGAACAGGGCCTGCGAGGGGGTGCCAGCCGCCTTGAGCTGTTCCTCCGTGGCCAGCTTCGTCCACTTGCCATGGAGGGATTTCGACCAGCCTTCGAGCGTGCCGAGGAGTTCGGTGCGCTCGGTGTTGAGCTTCCGGCGGTCCTTGTACATGACTTCGCGCTGTGACGGGAGGGCGTTCGCGTCGCGCTCGATTTTCAGGACGCGGGCGACGTCGGCCTCGTACTTCGTGAGCCGGTTGGCGTTGGGGGTGTCGTGGAACCAGGCATCGGCCTCGGCGACGGCCGCTTGATAGGCGGCTTCGGCTTGATCGCGTTGCTTGGAGTCGAACTTGTAGTACTGGGCGTAGCGGTCCAGGTCCTTCTTCCAGTCGAGCTTGAGGACCTCCGAGACGCCCTCGGGCGTGCGTTTCAGCCGCTCCAGGCTGTCGAAATCGGGCACGAGCAGGCGGAAGTAGGGAGCCAGCGGACCGGCGGAGGCGCGGAAGTAGCCCTCGGCCGTGAACGGCTTGCCTTCTTTCGCGTCCAGCTTCCAGACGCCCTCGTAAGCGAAATGCCAGCCGATGGCAATCCGCAGGAGCACGAGGAACAGGGCCGCGAGAAAGCCCGGGTAGTATCGTCGCGAGGCGGCCAGGGGACACCTCCTCAAAAAAGGGGCCAGGGGACAAGGGGTCAAGGGGCGTAAAACGAGGCAACCGTGTCCAAGGCAGGTACGAAATCGGCGTCGGTCAGGTTCAGGGTGATAAGCTCGGGACCGTCGAGGACAAACAGGGCGGCGACCTCGGGATGCGTCGCGGCGTACGGCGCCGCGCCTGCGGGTCCGAGCAGATAGAAGGCCGTCGAGAGCGCATCGGCTTCGGCGGCGGTCGGGGCCAGCACGGTCACGGAGACCGGCCCGTCGGCGGGCGGCTCGCCCGTGCGGGGATCGAGGATATGGCCGTAGCGCCGGCCGTTCGCCTCGAACTGCTGGAGGGCTGCGCCCGAGGTCCCCAGGCCGCGGTTCCGCAGTCGTAACACCCCCAGCGACCGCGACGGCTCGGCCGGGTGCGGCACGTCGATTTCCCAGCGACCGCCGAACTTGTCCGGCGGTGAGCCGAGCGCGTACACGCTCGACTGGCCGCCGTGCAAGAGGGCCGGCGTGGGCCACCAGTAATCGCGGATCAGCGCCGCGGCGCGGTCAAGAGCGTAACCCTTGCCGATACTGCCCAGATTGATGACGATCCCGGGCCGGTCGAAGGCGACGGCGCGGCGCGTCGGGGTCGAGTCTCAGATGGTGCTGGCCGGTACGGGCGCGGGCGTCGGCGAGGGTTTCGGGATCGGGCAGGCGCTTCGGGCCTTTGAAGAATCCCCACGCGGCCGACAGCGCGCCGGACGTGACATCATAGGCCCCGCCAGTGGCGCTCCCCAATCGCAGGGCCCGCTCCAGCAAGGCGAACAGCCCAGGCTCGACCGCGACCGGGCCGAGGTGGGCCGTCGCGTTCAGACGGCTGACCTCGGAGGTTTCCCGGTAGACGGTCAACTGGGCTTCCAGGGCGTCGATCAGGTCCAGAGTGCGAGTGGCCAGGGTAATCGCCCCGGGTGTCAGGGCGGGCAGGCGCACCTCGAAATACGACCCCATGGCGGGCCGGCTCGCCCGGAGCAGATCGCCGCGGCTTGGCGTGCTGGCCGCCAGCGGGGGTTCCGAACCGCGTGCGGGGGCCGGCGCCAGGCAGCGCAGCAGATCACGACGATGAACGCGGCTTCGCGGTCCTTTCACGCGGTGCCTCGACGGTACGCGCTCGCAGCCGGGTAGGAAGCGCTGGGCCCGAGGTCCACAAGGCGAACGCACCCGGGCCGAAGCGGGGAGCGTATGACGTTTCAGTATACCTGCTGGGAACAATTTGGGAAGGGGCAAGAGCGACGCCCGCGGGCGTCGGATTTCGTTCAGCCGCTCTCCCGTGGAGACGTTCTCCCAACCGCTCACGCTGGGTATGCTGGTAAGACGCTGGTCATGGAACCGCATGGGCCTGAGAGAGGGAAGCTCGTGGAATATCGCAACGTGCTGGCGCTGCACGGGCCGAACATCTGGGCGCGGGTTCCCGTGCTCGAGGCGCAGATCGATCTCGGGGAATTCCGGCAGCCGTCCGGGGACGCGGCGGCGGGTGTCCACGAGCGGCTGCGCGCCTGGCTGCCGGCCTGGAGCCAGCGCCGGCGCAGCGCGGACGGCCCCGAGCCGACGAAGACGATCCTGGCCCTGGGAACCATCCTGGGACAGGTCGCGCTGACGTTGCAGGATTTTGCCGGCACGCCCGTCGGTTTCAGCGCGGTGCGGACGACCCGGGATGAGGTTGTGCTCCGCGTCGTCGTCGAGTACGAGCAGGAGGAACTGGGCGCGCTTCTCTGGAAGCGTCCTGCGCGATCGTGACCGCGGCCTGGTACGACCGGCCGATCGATGTGACCGCCACGATCGAGCGGCTGCGCGAGGTGGCCGACGATTACGGTTACGGGCCGAGCACGCGGGCGATCGTCGAGGCGGCGCACTGCGCGGGATTCCCGTGGATCGGCCGCTGGCCGAGGAGAGCCTGCTCTTTCTCGGGCACGGTGCCCGGCAGCGTCGCTTCCGGACCGGGGAGACCGACCGGACCAGTGCCGTCGCCGAGTCGATCGCGCAGGACAAGGAGTTGACGCGGTCGCTGCTGCGGGCGCGGGCGTGCCGGTCCCCGAGGGACGCGCGGTGGCCAGCGCCGAGGATGCCTGGACGGCCGCCCGCGAGATCGGCGGGCCGGTCGTGGTCAAGCCGCGCGACGGCAATCATGGCCGCGGCGTCGCCTTGAATCTGAGGACACGCGAGGAGGTCACCGCCGCCTTCGAGGCCGCCTTGCCGCGCGGCCGGGGCGTGATCGTGGAACGCTATGTGCCGGGCGTCGATCACCGGCTGCTGGTCGTGGGCGGAAAGCTCGCCGCCGCCGCCCGCTGGGAGCCCTCGCATGTGCTGGGCGACGGCCGCCTGCGCATCGATCAGCTCGTCGCGCGGCGCAACGCCGAGAAGGGCCCGGCGGAACCGGTCGCCCTCGATCCGGAGCTGCTGGCCGAGCAGGGCTTCGAGCCCGGTTCCGTGCCGCCGCCCGGCGTGCGCGTGATGCTGGGCCGTCGGGCCCGCTTTTATGATGGGGGCGTCACCTGGGACGTCACCACGGCCGTTCATCCCGACATCGCCGCCCTCGCCGAGCGCGCGGCCGGCTGCGTGGGGCTGGACGTGGCCGGCATCGACGTGGTCGCTCGGGACATCAGCCGGCCCCTTGAGGAACAGGGCGGCGCGTTCGTCGAGATGAACGCCGGCCCCGGCCTCCAGATGCACCTGCCTCCTTCCGGACCGCCCACGCCGGTCGGCAGGTTGATACTGGCCGCTCTGTTTCCGGAGGGAGAGGACGGGCGCATTCCGCTGATCGCTCTGGCGGAGACGCCCGCCCCGTCGCGTCTTTCGCAACGGATCGCCCGCATCCTCCACGGCACGGGCCGGCACGTGGGCCGGACCGGCCGCGACGGCATCGACTTCGACGGCCGATCGCTCCGCGCCGGCGATCGCCGTGGATACCGGGATGCCCGCGATGTGCTCCGTTACCAGCGCGTCGAGGCCGCCGTGCTCGAATCGTCGTGGGAGAGTCTGCGCCGCGAGGGCCTGGCGTTCGACCGCTGCGACGTGGCCGTCGTGACGCACATCGGCGCGGAGGACCGGCCGGACCTGCCCGAGGATCTCCGGTCGCCCGAGGGTCGTGCCGCCGTGGCGCGGGTGCTGGTCGCCAGCGTCCGACCGGGCCCGGGCGTCGCCGTGCTGAACGCGGCCGATCCGCGCGTCGTGGGCCTCGCCGAGTCGTGCCCGGGATCGGTCCTCTTCTTCGCCGACGACGGCGGTCATGCCGTCCTCAAGGCGCACCGGGCGCGCGGCGGCCGTGCGGCCTTTCTTCGAGACGGAATCGTCGTGCTTGCGGAGGGCGACCGGGAGGACGCATGGATCGCGCTGGCGGATGTGACGAGGACCGAAACAGCCCCCAGCCTTGTCCCGGTCGAGGACGTGCTGGCCGCCGCCGCGGTTGCCGGAGCGATGGGTCTTCCCCGCGAGAGCGCCCGCGCCGTCCTGAGCGCGAGCGCCGGCGGCCAGACATGAGCCGGCCGTCCTCGGGCGGACTCCCGCGTTTGCGGGACTCAAAGGTCGATGCCGATGATTCCGGTTTCCGCCCCGAAGGGGGACAATGTCGCAAGGATATTCCCCCGGCAAGAACGTAGGTCGGACAATCCTGTCCGACTCCCCCGGCAAGAACGTAGGTCGGACAATCCTGTCCGACTCCCCCGGCAAGAACGTAGGTCGGACAATCCTGTCCGACTCCCCCGGCAAGAACGTAGGTCGGACAATCCTGTCCGACTCCCCCGGCAAGAACGTAGGTCGGACAATCCTGTCCGACTCCCCCGGCCTGTCGGACAGGATTGTCCGACCTACAGGAGGATCTTCTTCGCCGGGGTAATATCGGGTTGATTCCGGCCTCCTTGCGGAAACGGTCGTGGGTGCCACGGGTTCCGCTTGGGGGTACGTGTTTCGCGTCTCGCCATGGGACGTAGGTCCTTTCTTTGTAGCGGCGGCCGTCCCGGCCGCTCCGGGCTGGTTCCCCTCCGGAGCGGCCGAGACGGCCGCCGCTACACAGAAAAGACTTACGTCCAACGGGGGGGCGCTGAACACGCGCCTGAAATCTCATTCCATGCATGATGCATTGAATCTGGAGAAGTTTCAACTATAAAGGGTAGATCAACGCGCAGAATCCCATTTCGTAGGGACCGATGCTAGGCCCGCAGCCCCTGTCGTGGAGGGCATCGAGTGGGTGATTTGATCGAAGCCGACCAATGGTTTCAACCCATCGTCGAGTCGCTCCCGAGCGGCCTTCTTCTGGTCGATGAGGACGGGAGGATCGCGCTGGTGAACCGGCAGGCGGAGAGCCTGTTCGGTTACTCCCGCGAAGAGCTCCGCGGCCAGGCGGTCGAGGTGCTGGTGCCGGAGCCGTTGCGCGAGGCGCAGTGCCGGGTGGTCCGGGACCATCTCCAGGCCCCTGGGTTGCAACCCTGGCAGTGCGCGCGCGAGATTCGCGGCCTGCGCAAGGATGGGCGGCTCCTCGATCTCCAGCTCGTGTTCCATCCCCTGCACCACGAGGGCCGGCTCTTGATCCTCGTCACCGTCTTCGATGTGACGGAGCGGAAGCGTGCCCGCGATCTGGTCGAGTCGGTCGTGGAATATTTGCCCGACGGCACGGTCATGGTGGACCGAGACGGCCGGATTGTCCTGGTCAACCAGGAAACCGCGCGCATGTTCGGCTTCGCGCGGGGCGAGCTGCTGGGGCAGTCTCTGGATGTCCTGATCCCCGAGCGCTACCACGCGCACCATCACGGGCTGGCCGCGCGGTTTCTCGCCGAACGGCGGCAGCGGTCCATGAACGAGGGTCGCGACCTGTGGGCCCGCCGCAAGGATGGCACGGTGTTTCCCGTGGATATCTCACTCCACTCCTTCGAACGCCACGGCGAGAGCTTCGCGGTGGCCAGCATCCGCGACATGACCGAGCGCCATCGGCTCCGGGAGGAGATCGAGACCAACCTGTCCATCCAGAACGTCACCCGCCAGATCCTCCAGACCTCGCTCGAGCCGATCTCTCTGGAGGAACACCTGAAGCGCACGCTGGACTTGATCCTGTCGATCCCCTGGTTCTCCCGGGAGGCCAAGGGGGGGATCTTCCTGGTCGATGACGATCCCGACACCCTGGTTCTCAAGGCCAATCACAACCTGCCGGGCAAGGTCACGGACGCCTGCGCGACCGTACCGATGGGTTACTGTCTCTGTGGCCAGGCCGCCCAGCGCCGCGAGAGCGTCTTCTCGGATGACCTCGCGTCCCGGCACGAATATCGTTACGAGGGCCAGCCGCGGCACGGTCATTACTGCGTGCCGATCCAGTCCGAGGAACGGCTCTACGGCGTCATCAACGTCTTGCTCAGCGATCCCGCACACGCGCGACGGCCCGAGGAGGAATCGTTCCTGGCCTCGGTCGCCCGGGTGCTGGCCGGGACCATCGAGCGCAAGCGCGCCGAGGAGGCCCTGCGCCGCAGCGAGGAACGGTTCGATCTGGCCATTCGCGGCACCGACGCCGGCATCTGGGACTGGGACCTGCGCACCAACGAGGTGTTTTATTCCGCCCGCTGGAAGAGCATGCTCGGCTATGCGGAGCACGAGATCCGCAACGAGTTCTCCGAGTGGGAAGCGCGTCTCCATCCCGAGGAACGCGAGCGTGCGCAGAAGGCGGTCGAGGATTACCTCGCGGGCCGGAGCGCGGAATACGAGCTGGAGCACCGCCTGCGCCACAAGGACGGCACGTACCGGTGGATCCTGTCCCGCGGCGCCGCCGTGCGCGATCGCGCGGGGCGGCCCTTCCGGATCGTCGGCTCGCACCTCGACATCTCGGTCCACAAGCAGACGGCCGCGCAGTTGAACGAGAACCTCATCCAGCTCCAGTCCGCCCAGAAGATCCAGGAAGCCCTGCTGCCGAAGCGATCGCCGAGCCTGGCCGGCCTGGACATCGCCGGCATCTCCTATCCGGCGGCCTTCGCGGGCGGCGACATGTACGATTACCTGGATCTCATGGGCGGCAATCTCGGCATCGTCATCGGCGACGTGAGCGGCCACGGCATCGCGGCCGCCCTGCTGATGACCGCCACCCAGGCCTTTCTGCGCAGCCTGGCTCATACCTGCTCGACGCTCGGCGAGATGATGACCCGCGTCAACCAGTACGTCGCCGACGAGACCGAGGGCGACAGCTTCGTGACCTTGGCCCTGATCCGATTTGACCCCCGGACCCGCACCGTCACGTACGCGAACGCCGGTCACCCTCCCGGCCTGGTGCTCAGCCCGGACGGCCACGTGCGCAGGGAGCTGACCAGCAATGCCTTACCCCTGGGAATCATCCGGTACGCGGACTTCCCGGTGCCCGATCCGGTCGTGCTTTTCCCCGGAGAGATCCTGGTGCTCGTGACCGACGGCATCCTGGAAGCCGTGTCTCCCGAGGAAGAGCCGTTCGACTCGGAGGGCATGCTGGAAGTCATCCGCGCCGCGCGTGGCCGGCCCGCCGCGGAGATTCTCGATGCGCTGTACCGTGCCGTGGTCCGCCACACCGGCACCGAGGTTTCCCGCGACGACCTGACCGCGGTCGTCATGAAGCTCGATCCCTGAAGGAGTGAGCGGGATTGTAATCCAGGCGGGTTGTTTTAAGATACGCATGTTTGAAGGGTTCGGGAGCTTCTCAGAGGTTGTCCAGACAGCCCCGAAGGGGCGGCAGTGAATAGCCCGGGGCGTCAGCCCCTGGGACCTCAGCCACGACCGCGCCATCTTCCTGCGCAGCCCCGGGGGGGAGTGCGGCGCGACGTTCACTCCTCCAGGGGCTGACGCCCCTGGCTATTCACTGCCGCCCCTTCGGGGCTAAAACCAGACTTCCCGGAGAGCCACTCAGTCTCGTACGCCCGCCGATGAAAGGAAGCAGGAGACACTACGTCCATGAAGATCAGTTTCCACACCGATGCCTTCAACTCCTCCTACTGGAACTTCGAGAAGTGTCTCCAGTGGGCGCAGCAGCACGATGTTCCTTTCATCGAATGCGGGCTCATCGACGGGGTGAGCTGGATTCAGGGCCTGGGCTATCAGCCGCACGTGGCCCTGTACGAGGACCCCCTGCTGCTGCGCCGCAAGATGGAACGATATGGAGTGCAGTTTTCCCAGGTGGACGCCGCCTATCCGTTGTCGGGCAAGGACGGCCCGCTGTACGGCGTTCCCTACGTGCTCAAGACGCTGCCCTGGGCCAAGCACGCCGGCTGCCCGCGCATCGCGACCACGGACGGGCTGCACCAGCCCGAGGGCCTCTCCGACGACGAGGCGCTCGAGGCCATGAAGCGGTCGTACGGCCAGATTCTCGAAGTGGCCGAGGCCTACGAGATCACGATCAACATCGAGGTCCACGGTTATTTCACCACGAATCCCGACTTGCTCGCGCGGATGTTCGCGTTTTCCGAGAGCCCCTACCTGCGCTTGAACCTCGACACGGGCAACAGCTTCATCGCCGGCCGCGATCCGGTGGCATTCTGCGAGCGCTTCCAGGACCGCATCACGCACGTCCATGTCAAGGACGTGAGCGAGTCGCTCGCGCGGGCCGTTCGCGGGCACGAAACGGGCATTGCCGTGAGTCAGTGCGCGATCGGCGACGGCGTCAACGCCGAGAACATCCGCCGTATTCTCACGATCCTCCGCGATCGCGGCTACGAGGGCGTTTTGAGCATGGAGTGCGAGGGGGCCGGCGGCCCGATGATCGAGCGCTCGCTGTCCTGGCTGCGCCGGACGCTGGCCGCGCTGGCGATCCCGGAATAGTCGAATCCTATGAGCAATGAATACAAGGTTATCATTACCGATCTGCTCGACGACGACCTCGCGCCGGAACGAGAGGTCCTGGGCGACCTGGCCGAAGTGACCGCGTTGCAGGCCCATGACGAGGCGGAGCTGGTGGGCCGGATCGAACCGGCCGACGGCATCATCTTGTATCATTTGCTGGCGCTCACCCGGGCGACGATCGGCCGGCTGGAGCGGTGCCGGATCATCGCCCGGGGCGGCGTCGGCTTCGACAATGTGGATGGCCTCTTTGCGCGCGAGCGGGGCATCCCGGTGGTCAACGTGCCGGATTACGGCACGGAGGAAGTGGCCGACACGGCCCTCGGGATGTTGCTCTCACTGACGCGCGGCATCCATCGCGCCGGCTCCCGGTTGCGGGATGCGCAGGACGACTGGGCGTATCAGGTCGCCGCCCCTCTGGTCCGGCTGCGCGGGCGGGTGCTGGGCATCGTGGGTCTGGGCCGGATCGGCACGGCCGTGGCCGTGCGCGGCCAGGCGCTGGGCATGGATGTCGCGTTTTATGACCCCTACAAACCCGACGGCCACGACAAGGCGCTGGGGATTCGCCGCGTCGAGACGCTTGAGGAACTGCTCGCCCAGGCGCTGGTCGTCAGCCTACACTGTCCTCTGAGTGCGGAAACGCACCACCTGATCAACGCCCGGGCGATATCGAAAATGAGGCCCGGCTCCTACCTGGTGAACACGGCGCGGGGTGGAATCGTGGATGCCCGGGCCCTGCCCGATGCATTGGCCTTCGGGCCACTGGCGGGCGCGGGCATCGACGTTTTGGAAAACGAGCCGCCCCTGCCCGACGATCCGCTGGTGGCGGCCTGGCGCGATCCGCGGCATCCCGCCCATCACCGGTTGATCCTCAACCCACACCTCGCCTGGTATTGTGAAGACGGTCAGCGCGAGCTGCGCCGCAAGACGGCGGAAGCCTGCCGGCGCGCGCTGCTCGGCCTGCCGCTGCGGAACGTCGTGAACTGAAAGAGAAGGTTCTTTCTCTTTGTAGCGGCGGCCGTCCCGGCCGCTCCGGATTCCGGATTCTCGATTCCGGATTCCGGAATCCGGAGCGGCCGGGACGGCCGCCGCTACAAAGAAAGACTCCTCTCACCTGCTCGTTTCCGGCGTTCGTTGCAGAGGCGCCATCTGGTTCTCGTCAGTATAAGCGCCGTACAGGTGCGGGCGGCGCAGCATGTATGTGACCTCCCGGAAATCGGTGCCGTCCCACACGCGGTATCCCTCGTCCGGCGGCAGCGTGGCTTCGATCACCTCGTCATCGCCCTCGTTCCATGCCAGGATGTCCCCTTTCCGATTGATGATGCAACTGCCCTGGGCCTCATTGCGGGCCACGACCATGCCGACCTGATTATCGAGGGCCCGGGTGCGCATGATGGCCTTCCAGCGATCTTCCTGGAACAGCGGCGTGCCCGCCGAGAAGCGGTCGGCGCGGAGGTCGCCCATGATCGGGAAGCAGATGAAGTCGGCCCCGTTCAGCCCCAGCATGCGCGCCGATTCGCTGACCGTGGTGTCCATGCAAATCAAGCAGCCGATGCGGCCGATGCTCGTCGGGAAGACGGGGAACGAATCGCCCGCGGAGAGGCCGGAGAACCCTTCGCCAGTCGCCAGATGGACCTTGTGATAGATGCCCACGAGCTGGCCCTCGGGCCGATCACCACGGCGCTGTTGTAAAACGCGTCGCCGTCGCGCTGCTTCGTGCCCAGGACGAGGTGGACCTTGTGCTCGCGCGCGATCGTCTCGAACGGCTTCATGGCCGGGCCGGGCACCGTGACCGAACCTTCGACCATCGACTTGCCGCCGATCACGACCTCGGGCGTCACGATCAGTTGCGGCTTGCGCTCACACGCGGCCAGAATCAGGCTGCCCCAGAGATCCACGCTGTCCGCCACGTCGCGCGGCAAGTCCAACCCTTTGGAGAGCGGGAGCACTTTCGTATGCGCGGGCGGCCGGGTCCTCGTGGCGACGACGCACACCTTGACGGGCGGCCGGGTCGCGCGCGGTCGGTTCGATCTGGGGCGCCGTCCAGCGCGAGGTGCCGTGCTCGTTCCACCGGAAGATGTAGCGGACCGTCATCACGGTGGCGCCGGCCGGCGGCACCACGACGGCCTCGAAATCGGCGGTGCTGTCCGCGTTGAACTTCGGTACGAGATAATTGCACAGGTGCTGACCCGTTTCCGCCTGGTTGGCCGGCCAGTTGCCATAAAGCACCAGGGCGACCAGGGAATCTCGGGCCTGGGCCAGGCCCTGGTGCTCGACGCGCGTCCGGATGCGATACGCCTGCTTGCCGGTGACGCCGCCGTAGACGAATTGCCAGCCGCCGCAGCAGGTCCGCGTGCCGTTGCCCTCGATGGAGATCACGCCGTCCGAGGCGCGGCCGGTGACAGGCGCCGCGAGGGCGAGCGGCGCCCAGGGCTCGCTCTGCTTCAGTTCGAGGGAATCCGCCGCCGGCCCGGGTCGAAATCCCGACTCCGAGCACGCAGGCGAGCAGCAGCCAGGATCGTGGACAACGGTTCGTGTTCATGTCGTAACTCCATCTTGCGGCGGCACGTCAAGAGGCCCGGACCAGTCGTAGATACCGCGCCGCCGGCCGTTTTTCCAGGGGCGGGCGGAGATCGGTTCGAGGCGGTCGGGCCCACGAGTCTGTCCGGGCAGTCCGGTTTTAGCCCCGAAGGGGCGGAAGTTCCTAGCCCAGGGCGTCAGCCCTGGGAACCGGAGCGACGCGCCACCAACCCTCTCCGGAGCCCCGCAGGGACGACAGAAACCGCTGTCCCGCTGGACTTTCTGTCGCCTCTTCGGGGCTCCGCAGGAGGATCCCGGCGCGGCGTCCACCGACCCAGGGCGGACGCCCTGGGCTATTCACTTCCGCCCCTTCGGGGCTAAAACCGGGCTTCCCGGATAGCCTCCACGCGCATCGTGCCTGGCCTTGCCGGCATGCGCGCGACGCCGCCACAATGGGACAGCTTGATGGGGCGGCACGTGCCTTTTCGTCGCGCGGCCCTCGTCGGGTTGGTGCGGAGCTTGCTGTCATGCCTGTGGTTTCCTCGCAGATCCATCTGGGTTCCGCCGCGGCGCCGGTCGCCCGCATCGTCCCGCGGGAGCGCGCCTTTCACGGCGAGACGCTGGTGGACCCTTACGGCTGGCTCCGCGATCGCACCGACCCGGCGGTGATCGCCTACCTGGAAGCCGAGAACGCCTTCACGGATGCCGCGATGAAGCCCCTGGAACCGCTCCAGGAAGCGCTCTATCAAGAAATACTCGGGCGCATGCAGCAGACCGATCTCGACGTGCCGGTCCGCGACGGCGAATTCGTTTACTACGAGCGCACCGAGGAAGGCAAGCAGTATCCCCTCTATTGCCGCAAACCCGTCGGCGACAATGCGCCGAGCAGATCCTCCTCGACGCCAACGAGCTGGCGCGAGGACATGCACACCTGAGAATCATCGATCGGGCGCTCAGCGATGACGGCCATCTGCTGGCCTATACACTCGACCGCGCCGGGAACCGCGATCATGAACTGCACGTGCGCGATCTGCGCACCGGCGCGACGCTCGCCGACCGCATCTCCCGCGTCGGCTCGATCGCCTGGGCGGCCGACAGTGAAACCCTCTTCTACAGCGCCAAGAACGCCGCGATGCGCTCCGATCGCGTCTATCGCCACGTTCTGGGGACCGACCCCGCGACGGATGCGCTCGTTTATCACGACCCCGACGGGCATTTTGACGTCAGCGTCACGCGGTCGCGCGATCGGGAGTATCTCTTCCTCTGCTCTGAAAGCTCGACGTCGAGTGAACAATGGTCGATCCCCGCCGCCACGCCCGAGGCGCCGCCCCGCGTGATCGTGCCGCGCGCGGAGGGTCACGAGTACGTGGCCAGCCACCGGGCGGGCCGGTACTTCCTTCGCACCAACGCGGATGCGCCCGAGTATCGCTTCGTCACGGTGCCCGTGGACGATCCCCAGCTCGCCCACGCCCAGGATCTGGTTCCCGGCCGTCCCGACACCACGCTGCTCGACGTGCTTTTGTTCCGCCATCACGCCGCGATCCTGGGACGCACCGGCGGGCTTCATTTCCTCGAAATCCACGACCTCCGCACGGGCCACTCGCACCGGGTGGCTTTCTCCGAACCCTGCTACGCGCTGGATCTGGACGCCGAGTCCAACCCGGAATTCGACACGAGCACCCTGCGGTTCGGCTACCAGTCGTACGTCACGCCGCCCACGGTGTTCGACTACGACATGGACGCGCACGAGACGACGCTGGTGAAGCGCACCGAAGTGCTCGGCTACGACCCAACGCGGTACTGGTCGGAACGGATCTTCGCCACCGCGCCCGACGGCACCCGCATTGCGGTCTCGCTGGTCGCGCGGACCACGACGCCGCGGGACGGCTCCGCGCCGCTGCTTTTGAGAGGTTACGGGGCGTATGCGGTCGTCTTCTCAAACCTTTTCCACGCGGCCGACCTGAGCCTGCTCGATCGCGGTCTGATCGTCGCCTTCGCCCACGTGCGCGGCGGCGGCGAGCTCGGCCAGGCCTGGTACCACGCCGGTAAGGGCCGGCACAAACGCACCAGTTTCACCGACTTCCTCGCGTGCGCGGACCATCTCGTCGCGCATCGATACACGTCCCGCGACCGGATGGTGATCCACGGCATGAGCGCCGGCGGCCTGCTCGTCGCCGCCAGTCTCAACCTGCGGCCCGACCTCTGCCGCGCCGCCATCCTGGATGTCCCGTTCGTCGACGTCATCAACTCCCAGGCCGATCCCAGCCTGCCCCTGACCGTCCACGAATACCCCGAGTGGGGGAATCCGGACGTCAGGGAAGACTACGAAATCATGCGAACTTATTCACCTTATGAGAACATCGCCGCGACGCACTACCCGGCCATGCTCGTGCGTTCGGCCTTGAACGACGGCCAGGTGCCGTTCTGGGAGCCGGCCAAGTACGTCGCGCGGATGCGCGCCACGCGGACCGACCGCAATCCGGTGCTGCTGAGAATGGACATGGACGCCGGCCACGCGGGCGCCTCCGGCCGCTACGACGCGCTGCGGGAGACCGCCTTCGCATATGCCTTCCTGCTCGATCAGGTCGGCATCGATCGATGAGTCCAGTATTACCCCGGCAAGGAAGATCCTCCTGTAGGTCGGACAATCCTGTCCGACAGGCCGGGGGAGTCGGACAGGATTGTCCGACCTACTTTCTTGCCGGGGTAATAAACGGGGCGACCGAGCCCATGGTCCCGTCGGATCTTCGGGGCTTCGGCGGAAGCCACGGTTCCCAGGGCGGACACCTTGGGCTATTCACTGTCGCCCCTTCGGGGCTGAAACCGAAATCACCAGACAGCTACTTCTGGGACAGACTCTGACTAGAGGAGCGGGATTCTCCGGGCGAGTCCGCCAGTGGCACCCGAGCGGTCAACGGTCGCCCTGCGCAGGCTTCATCCCCGCCGCGAATCGGCTCCAGGGGCGGCTTTTCAGGTCGCGGAGCAAGCCCTCCATCCAGGCATACTCCTTGTGCTCCTTGAGGAACTCGGCCGCGCGGAAGTCGGGCATTGATGATGGCCGATGGCCGCCCAGAAGGTCATCGCGTCGGCCATGCGGCCATCGACGACCTTGGCCTGGACCGTCCCACCGGGAAAAAACGGGGCCCAGTCCCATTCGGGAGCGCCCCGGGGCGAGCCTTCGACCCGGCCACACAAGGTCCGCTCGCTCGCTTCTTCCTTGTTGTCGATCACGTCGAAGGTGTCGGTCTCGAATCGTTTCGCCACCTCCACGTCGATGCGGCCCTTCCACTCCGGCATCAAGGCTTCCCAGCGCGTACGGCGGGCGTTCGGTGACGAGTCCCGCTTCTTCGGGTCGAACCGGGTTTCCTCGGCAATGAGCGTTTCGTCCACCGCGAAGTTCGCGCCCACGAAACAGCCGTCCCTGGTGCGATCGACCCGGTGGTGCTTGAGGCCCAGCTCGAAGCGGGCGATCTCGCCCGTCTTGTTGTCGCCGAGCAGCCAGTCGTTGGCATATCCGCCGTTGTTGCCGTCGAGCATGATCCGCACGAAATCATCGATCGACCGGCCGTATTGCAGCGCCTTGCGCGAGCGGGCGAACTCGGGCTTGCCGTCGGGGTTCCAGCCCTCGAACTGGGTGATGGTCGTCTCCGTGACCAGCAGGCCGGCGCGGTTGATCGCAAAGTCGTCGCCGCTGGTGATGACGCCCGGCATGCCATCCATCAAGATAGGAATACCCTGTTCCGGCACGAGGTCGAAGATGATGTTGCAGCGGGTGCCGAGGACGTAGTTGGTCCAGTTGTTGTGGCCCATCACGATGCGGCCGTCTGTCGTATCGCTGCCCGTGGCGACGAACGCGCTGCAATTGCCGGGCGCGTGCGTCGCGGGTTCCTTGCCCTCGCGCTTGTCGAGCCAGGGAACATAATAGTCCGGCAACTCCTCGATGGCATTCAGCGCGACGAGGTCCCAGCGATCGGCCTTCACGCCCTGGGCGTCGAGACCGGCCACGATGGCGTCGATCTCGCGCTGATATTCGGGATCAATGCCCTTCCAGAGCATCTCCTCGGCCGTCTTGCGGAAGAAGTCCCAGTCCCGCTTCGTATTGTGCGCGAGGTACGGCTTGACGACGCCGAGCAGGTCGGCGATCTCGTCGGCGAGCAAGTAGCCGTGCTGGTAGCCCAGACGCTCAGGCGCGCCTTCAAGATGGACGAAGATCCAGCCGTCGCGCTCGCAGCGGTGGCTTCCCCGCAGGCGCTCGGGATCGACACGATCGTGACCGAGAGCGGCCGGGACGGACTGGGCCAGCGCGATCATTCCCAGGGCGAGCAGACACAGGGGTCGCATGTTTGCTCCCGATGCGGATGGAAGGGGGGATCACTTGCCGGCGGCCGGCGTGCCGCCTGCGCGGCGCTCCTCAAGCATAACGGATCGCCTCCAGGGGAGGAGAGGGTTGTCTGGTCCCGCCCGGATTCCGAGCGGTGCCTTTGCGAACGGCGGGCGGGCTGTTAGCCTGAGAAGGGATGAACAGGTGCCTTTCGTAGGCCCACCATCCGGGCACGGCAGATGGTGGGCCGAGCCCACCCTACGAGAAGGCGTCACCGCAGCGTTTCTTCCCCAGGAGATGATCCGATGACGGGTCTGAACAGTGGCACAACACGCCGCGATTTCATGAAGAACACCGGCGGCGTGGCCGCCGTCTCGGCGCTGGCCGGCACGGCCATTCCCCACGTCCACGCCGCCGAGAACAACACGATCAACATCGCCCTGGTCGGCTGCGGCGGCCGGGGCACCGGCGCCGTCGAGAACGCCCTGAAGGTCAAGAACGGCCCGATCAAGCTCGTCGCCATGGCCGACGTCTTCCAGGACCGCCTCGACCGCAGCTACGAAAACATCAACAAGCGCTATGCGAAACAGGTGGACGTGCCGGCCGACCGCAAGTTCATCGGCTTCGACGCCTACAAGAAGGCGATGGACTGTCTGAAGCCGGGCGACGTCGTCCTGTTGACCACCCCGCCGGCCTTCCGATGGGTGCAATTCACCTACGCCATCGCGAAGGGCATCAACGTCTTCATGGAGAAGCCGGTCACGGTCGATGGCCCCAGCACGCGCAAGATGCTGGCGCTGGCCGAGCAGGCCAGGAAGAAGAACCTCAAGGTGGGCGTCGGCCTGATGTGCCGCCACTGCAAGGCACGCGGCGAGCTGCGCGACCGGATCCAGAACGGCGAGATCGGCGACCTGGTGACGTTGCGCGCCTTTCGCATGGTCAGCGGCGGCGGCCAGGTCGGGCCGAACACGAGCGACATGAGCGAGCTGCTCTGGCAGATCCGCCACTTCCACAGCTTCATGTGGGCCAGCGGCGGCTGCTTCATGGACTTTCTCATCCACAACATCGACGAATGCTGCTGGATGAAGGACGCCTGGCCCGTCCAGGCCCAGGGCTCCGGCGCGCTGCTATCGCGAGGACAAGGTCGATCAGAACTTCGATCACTATACCATCGAATACACCTTCGCCGACGGCTCGAAGCTGATGACCTTCGCCCGGACGATTCCCGGCTGCCAGCAGGAGTTCGCCAGCTACGCGCACGGCTCGAAAGGTTCGGCCGTGATCTCGACCTCGGCGCACTTCCCGGCCAAGAGCCGCATCTACAAGGGCCAGTTCCTCAACGTCAAGGAGGATCTCACCTGGTCGTTCCCGCAGCCCGAGACGAGTCCGTATGACCTCGAATGGCAAGACCTGATCGCGGCCATCCGCGAGGACAAGCCGTACAACGAGGCCAAGCGCGGCGCCGAGGCCAGCCTGGTGACCTCGATGGGCCGCATGGCCTGCCACACCGGCCAGACCATCACCTTCGACCAGATGCTCAACTGCGAGCATGAGTTCGCGCCGTACGTCGATCAGCTCACGTTCGAATCGCCCGCTCCGCTGCAGAAGGGCAAGAACGGCCAGTACCCCTGGCCGATGCCGGGGATCATCACCAAGCGGGAGTTCTGAGCCGGCGTTGCTCCGTCGAAAGCCCTGTCTTTGTAGGGTACCCACCTTCCGTTCTTCCCTGCAGAATACGGCTCGTGGGCCGAGTCAGCCTACGCGCCCCGGCCGGAACCCGTAGCTGTGCTCCGCGAAGTCCCGCTCGAAGATCGGTTCGATCACGTTCACCACCGCCGCCTGGACCATTCGATCGCGCACCGTGGGGATACCCAGCGGTCGAGTCTCGGTGGTGCCCGGCTTGGGGATGAGAACGCGACGGATCGACTGGGGCTGATACGTGCCGTGCTTCAATTGGTCCGAGAACCTCCCAGAGCGACTCGGGAAGGGCCCGCTCGAATTGCGTCACGGTGACGTGGTCGACCCCGGCCGCGCCGTGCTTCGATGCCACTTGTTGGAACGCCGCCAGCAGGTTCCGTTCGGCGAAAACCTTGTCAAACAGCCGAAACCACTTGCCTCCCTCCACTCCCTGTTCGAGAGTCGTCACCATGCGCACGGTCCAGACCGTCGGTTCGACCCATCGCCAGCGCGAGGGATCTCTCCGGCTTGTTGAGCCAGCGGCACTGTCGCCGGTGTGTCTTTCGTCGGTCGGGTCATGACGCATCCATTAGGGTCCGCTGTGCGGACCGTCCGGGCGAAGCCTTCGCACGGAAGAGGTCCGCACTGCGGACCCTACGAAGACAGGGCTTATCGATAAAGCAAGCGTCAGTTGATCATCGTGATGCCGCCCTTGACCTGAGCATCGCGTCGCCGTTGACCTGGGTCATGAGGCCCTTGATCTGGGTCTGAACCTGGCCTTCGACGCTGATCATCATCCCCTTGATCGTGACGCCCATCTGATCGACCGTGATGCTGTTCTGGCCGACCTTCAAGGTGATCGACTTTGCATGGCCTCGGTCGAGCTGCGCCCAGGTTGAGCTTGGTGGTCTGGTTGCCCATCTTGAGGGTCAGCGTGTCGTTGCCCATGTCGAGCGTGACCTCGCGGTTGCCCATCTTGACCTCGTGGGTGTCGTTGCCCATGTCGACGGTCATGGTACGGTTGCCCTGCTTGATCTCCAGGGTGTCGTTGCCGGTCTCGACCGTCGTGGTGCGGTCCTTGTAGATCTCGATAGTCTGGCTGCCGTCGGGACAGCCGGCCTGGCCGACCTTGAGCGACTGGTTGTTGAAGATCCGGTTTTCTGGCTGCCGTCGTCGCAGCCGGAGGTGCCGACCTTGAGCGACTGGTTGTTGTAGATCTCGGATCGTCTGGTCGCCCTTGTCCTTCTTGTCGAAGCCGACCTTGAGGGTGTCGTTGTTCTCGACGACGCGGTTGAAGTCCTTCTCGGCGTGGAAGTAGACCTCTTCCGAGCCTTTCTTGTCCTCGAACCGCAGCTCGTTGAAGTTGTCGGGGGTGCCCTGGGTCGTGCTGCGCGACTTGATGCCGCTCTGGGTCATGTTGTCGGGCAGGGTGTAGGGGGGCATGTTCGCGGCGTTGTAGACGCTGCCGACGATGATCGGCCGGTCGGGGTCGCCTTCGACGAAATCGACGATCACCTCCTGGCCGATGCGCGGGATGTGGATGATCCCCCACTTGGTGCCGGCCCAGAGCGTGCCGACGCGGACCCAGCACGAGCTGTCGGCGTCGTTCGGTCCGCGGTCCCAGTGGAACTGGACCTTGACGCGGCCGTACTTGTCGGTGAAGATCTCTGCCCCGGACGGTCCCGACGACGACGGCCGTCTGGGTCCCCTCGACGCGTGCCTTGGGCGTGACGCGCGGCGGGCGGAAGGGCAGGGCGGTCGGCAGGCAGCGGAAGGAGCACTGGTACTCGACCTCTTCCTGCGCCGCCCACGACGTAGGTTTCTCCCATGCTGCCGCTGTGGCTGACGGAGGTCAGCACGTAGGGACCGTCGCCGCTGAAGTGCTTCGAGAGGGCGAAGGTATGGCCCGCGGTCAGCCGCCGGCTCGTGCTGGCGCCGAGGATGGACAGGCCCTCCGACGCCTCGGTCTCCATAAGGAGCTTGACGGTGCGCGTGCCGTCGTCGGGGATCTTGCCGACCTGGTCCGCCTGTTCGCCGCCGCCGTGGGTGATGCCGTCGTAGCGTTTGGCGTAGCTGCCGGGGTAGTCGTAGAGGTCCAGCGCCGCGGTGCCGGTGGACTGGAGCTGGTGCGTGCTGGACCCGGCCGCGACCGATGCCTGGATCGGCTGGTTCACATCGGTGATGATCGCGGACGCCTCGAAGCAGTGATCCCAGAGCTTCACCTTCGGCGTGCGGATCTCCTGGATCTTCTCCCAGCTCGTGATGCGTTCCTGGGTCGGTTTGCCGGCCACGAGTTCCTCATACAGCACGGTGGCGCCGCCGGGAATATCGACGTGCCCGGCCGGCGTGTTCGCCAGCACCATCGTATGCGCGCTCGAGGTGTGCGTGAAGTAGTAATAAATCCCTTCCTCTTCCATGAGCCGGCTGGCGAACGCGAAGTCGGTCTCGCGGTACTGGACGCAATATTCCCGCGGGTCGAACGAGCCGGAGATCTTGTTCGAGATGGTCAGCCCGTACTCTTGAAAGACGGAGCGGATGATGTCGGGGACCGATTTTTTTTCGAAGATCCGGCTGCGGGCGTTGCGCGTGGCCAGCCAGAGCTTGGGCACCATCTCGGCGCGATACTGGATGAGGACGTTGTCCGACTTCGTGCCCCGGACGCGCCCGCCCTGGCTGAAGCGGCTGACGATGCCGTTGAGAAACCGCGGCGACTCGTCCACCGGCCCGAGCCGGAGCGTGATCGGCGCGCCCAGGATCTGGCTGTAATCCACCGTCTGCGACGCATGGGCCATCAATTCGATCTCGAAATGGAAGAGTTGCGAGATGGCCTCGCTGCCCTGGAACCCCCGGAGAAACAGCACGTCGTCCCGGCCGGCCACCGACACCGCCATCTCGCGCAAGGATTGCGTGTAGCTCGCCATGACTCCTCCCGTAAGGATCGTTCCGCGCCACCTCGGGATGCGCACTCCCGACGATTCTCATCCCGGCGCAACGGCCACGCAAGCGCCGCGAGAACGCTTCCCAGAGCCTACGCGGCCGACCGGCCTGTTGGGACACGGGACTCGGCCCGAAGGCGGACGGGGCCGCCGTCGACGATCGTGAGAGGATGTACGAGAAGGGATCTTCTGTGTAGCGGCGGCCGTCTCGGCCGCTCCGGTTCGGGAATCCGGAGCGGCCGAGACGGCCGCCGCTACACAGAAAGGCCGCTCCGCACCCGTTTCGTACACCCTTTGAGGGGCCCGGCAACCTGCGCTTGCCGTATTCGACGCGATCCGAAAACCTCCTTTGCGCCCTTGAAATTCGGCATGCGATAGCTTATGCCGGAAGCGACACGGAGTTCCTCAACCGGCCATGGCGACGTGGATTCCTCCTCTTGCATGTCGAGGGCGATGCGGATGAGACACGGGATCGGCACGGGATGGCTCGTTCTCGCCGCCAGCTTCTTCCTCTTGGGGACGGCGACGGCCGAAAAGAACGGGATCGTGAGTTCCCGCAGCCCATCGCCCCAGGTCCAGTTTGCCATCGAGGAAATCCAGCGCGCGTGGGAACTCCGCGATGAGCACGATCGAACCGCGCCGAGCGTGCACATCGTCCTGGCCGCGGATGCCGACGAGGCGAAGCACCTGGCGGGCGAGCTGGGCGTGGAACCCGGCGCGGAGGAGGGCCTCAATCCTACGCGTTGCGTGTCCGTAGGCAAGGCGCGCAAACGACCTGGGCCGCCCTGGCCGCGGACCCCGTCGGTGCCATGTACGGGGGACTCGATCTGGCCGAGGCGATCCGTCTGGGGACGCTTTCTGAACTCAAGGAGGTGGATCGCGCGCCCTTCATCGCGCGCCGCGGCATCAAGTTCAATATCCCGCTCGATGCGCGCACGCCCAGCTACTCGGACGCGGGCGACGCCGCCCAGCAGAACATCCCCGAGATGTGGAGCCTGGACTTCTGGCACGAGTTCCTCGACGAGATGGCCCGCCAGCGCTTCAACGTCCTCTCGCTCTGGAACCTGCACCCGTTCCCCTCGCTCGTGAAGGTGCCGGAGTATCCCGACGTGGCGCTCGACGACGTGATGCGCACCACCGTGACGTTCGACGCCTCGTACAGTCTCTCCGGCACCGACATGGTGCGCCCGAGTCACCTGGCCCACCTGGCCACGGTCAAGACGATGACCATCGACGAGAAGATCCGGTTCTGGCGCGAGGTCATGCAGTATGCCCACGACCGCGGCATCGAAGTCTATCTCTTCACCTGGAACATCTTCGTCTGGGGTGCCGAGGGCAAATACGGCATCACTTCGGACCAGGCGAATCCGGTCACGATCGACTACTTCCGCAAGAGCGTGCGCGAGACGCTGCTGACCTATCCCTTGCTGGCGGGCTTCGGCATCACCGCGGGCGAGCACATGCGGAACCTGCAAGGGCGAATTCTCCAACGAGAATTGGCTCTGGAAGACCTACGGCGAAGGCATTCGCGACGTGAAGAAAGTGCAGCCGGACCGGTCGATCCGCCTCATCCATCGCTTCCACCAGACGGACCAGCAGGCCATCCTGGCAGCCTGGAAGCGTATCCCGGACACGTTCGACTTCAGCTACAAGTACTCGGTGGCGCATATGTACTCGTCACCGGCGCCGCTGTTCGCGCGCAAAACCCTGGCGCGAGCTTCCGGCCGGTCTGCGGACCTGGATGACGGTGCGCAACGACGACATCTACAGCTTCCGCTGGGGCGATCCGGCCTATGCCCGGGCGTATCTCCGCAACCTGCCGGGTCCGGACAAGCTGGCCGGCTATCTACATGGGCCCGGATGGCTATATCTGGGGCCGCGAGTTCCTCAGCACCGAGCCGGAGACGCCGCGCCAGCTGGTGCTGAAGAAGCAATGGTACAGCTTCCTGCTCTGGGGGCGGCTGAGCTACGATCCGACGCTGCCCGACGCCCTCTTCGAGCGGACGCTGGCGGTGCGGTTCCCGGAAGTGCCCGCCGCCAAGCTCTTCGAGGCCTCGTCGGAGGCCTCCCGGATCATCCCGCTCGTGACGCGCTTCTACTGGAACGATATCGACCTGAAGTGGTTCCCGGAAGCCTGCCTGAGCCACCCGCAGTTCAAGGGCTTCCATACGGTGGCCCATTTCATGGACGGCCGGCCGATGCCGGAAAGCGGCATTTTGAGCATCCGCGATTACGTCCAGAAGCAGCGGGCGCACGCGCCGCTCGACGGCCTGACGCCGCCGCAGGTGGCCGCGCAGCTCCAGGCCCATGCCCGGACGACGCTCGATCTTGTGGCCGGCATGGACCCCGGGACAAACAAGGAACTGCGGCTCACGCTGGGCGACCTGACCGCCATGGCGCACCTGGGGAATTACTACGCCGAGAAGATCCTGGCCGCGACCGATCTTGCCCTGTTCGATGCCTCCGCCGAGGAGGCGCAAAAAGCCGCCGCCGTCGGCCATCTGGAGACGGCCCTGACCCACTGGCGGGCGTATGCGGCCGTGGCCACGCGGCAGTATCGCCCGCAGTGGCTCACCCGCATCGGCCTGGTGGATCTCAACGCGTTGACAGACAAAGTGCGGCAAGACATCACGCTCGCGCGGCAGTGGCAGCCACGCGATATTACCCCGGCAAGAAAGTAGGTCGGACAATCCTGTCCGACTCCCCCGGCCTGTCGGACAGGATTGTCCGACCTACAGGAGGATCTTCTTTGCCGGGGTAATAACACAACCGCGCGGCCGTGACGCGCCTGTCATGGGATCATTTGATACGTCATGAACGCAATCCTGCGACTGTCGGGCGACCAGCAGGGGACGTTGATCGTGCCCTGTCCGCCGAAAAGGCGCGCGAGCACGGTGATTTTTCCGCCGTCGAGCGTCATCAGGCGCAGGGTGACATCCTTGTTCTCGGGGTGGCCGGTCACGTCCTTGCCGTAGGAAAGGAAGGCCAGGTAGCGGCCGTCGGGCGAGGGGTGCGGGAACCAGTTGTTGAATTCGTCCGACGTGACCGGCTCCTGGTTCGAGCCGTCGGGCTTCATGCGCCAGATCTGCATGAGGCCGGTGCGGACCGAGTTGAAGTAGATCCCCTTGCCGTCGGGTGCGTACTCGGGTCCGTCATCGAGGCCCTCGGCGGTGGTGAGACGGATCTCGCGCCGCCCGCGACGGGGATCGTGTAGATGTCGAACTCGCCGTGGCGCTCGCGCAGTAGGCGAGCGTCTTGCCGTCGGGCGACCAGCCGTGCCAGTACGAGGGGCCGTCTTTGGTGACGAGCCGGGGCGTCCCGCCGGCCAGCGGGAGCGTGTAAATGCGCGATTTGCGGTCCCCCTGCGACCCATCGCTGATGGCGAGCTGGAGGCCGTCGGGCGAAAGGCCGTGATCGTTGTTGCAGCGGGTCGCGAACCCGGTGTCGATGACTTCGGGCGCGCCGCCGGTCGCGGGAATGCGATGGAGCCGGCCGTTGCCGTTGAACAGGATCGTCTGGCCGTCGGGCAGCCAGTTGGGGGCTTCGATGCGGTCTTTCGTCACGTAGACCACGCGGCGATCGGTGGAGGAGATCGTCTGCGTTTCGAGCGTGCTGTAGAGCGCCGGCGGGTCGGTGGACGGCTTCAGGTCGGTCGCCAGCTCGATGTGGGCGAAGACGGCCTTCTCGACGACGTCCTTGTTGTGCGCGCAGACGCCGATGCCCACGTAGAACGGTTCCTCGAAGGTGATTCTCTGGGCCGCGCCGGCGAAGGCCAGATCGCGGCCGTCGGCCGCCAGCCACACGCGGACATATTTTCCGCGCTTCTCGATCCGTAGCCGCTTCGGGGCCGTCACGTTCGCCTGGATCTCGTGCGTGGCCGCGCCTTTGGTTTCGCGGAACTGGAGCGACGTGAGCCCCTCGCCGTGGAGAGCGACATCGGCGTAGGCCGCGTCGGGTTCGAGGCCCTGCCGGATCATGAGCACCGCCTTGCGATGCGGGTCGGTGCCCGTTCCCAGGAAAGAGACGTCGGCCGTGAGCGTCAGGTCGCCCTGGGCCTTCTTCCAGGCGAACTGGAACGCATCGGCGGTGAACCACATGTTCGCACCACTGCCGGACAGCGTGTACGTGTTCTTCTCGGCATCGAACGCGACGTTCCCGGGGAGCAGGACCTCGCCGATGTCGCCGTGCCCTTCGAAGAAGTCAGCCGTCGTTGCCGAGGCCCGGGACGGGCTTCCGCCCATGAGGCCGAGAACAGTGATGAGCGTCACGATGCGCGACATGCGCAGCACTCCTTTTCTTGTTTGAATCTGAGGATGCCTTAGAGTCTGTTCCAAAAGCCCCGAAGGGGCGGCAGTGAATAGCCCGGGGCGTCAGCCCCGGGAACCGGGAAGGACGCGCCACAAACTCTCTCCGAAGCCCCGAAGGGGCGGCCGATGTCGTTGTCCCACGGACGGTTCTGTCGCCCCTTCGGGGCTTCGGAGGAAGATTCTCTCATCACAGCTCCGGCTCCCGGGGCTGACGCCCCGGGCTATTCACGGCCGCCCCTTCGGGGCTTTCGGAACAGACTCTGAGCGGTCCGGGCCGTAGCGGTTCTCGATCTTCACGCGTTTCAAGGGCCCCGGCAAGCGGATTCGCACGAACCCGACGGGGTCGCCCGCAAGCGGCACGCGTTCCAGCGGGAGGGGCGGGTCGGTCTGCCAGGTGTCGAGCCGGTAGACGGCGTATTGCGAGTTGCCCTCGTCGAAGACGTAGCGGTTGGCCTGGACGGATCGACCGGCCGCCGGGATCGCCTGCCACTGCTCCTCGGCGGCCGGCACGAGCACGCCGGGCGTGTGCCAGCGGGGCACGGTGGCAATCCGCCGCGCCGGCGCGTACTGGTCGAAAACGAAACGGGCCAGGGGCGACCAGCAGACGAGCCAGCCTACGTTGTAACGCGCCGTGAACCAGTCGAGCTCGCGCGGCGTCCAGTCCACGATGGGCCGGCCCGCGAGGTGGAAATCGCCGAAGGCGGTCCCCTGGTAGTGCGCGATGAAGGCCCCGTGATACAAGCCGCCGAGAAACTGCCGGGGGTGCGGTTTCAGCAGCGTCGGCAGCAGCGGCGTCCAGTGCGTGTTCTCGGGATCGGTCACTTCGAGCAGCCGGAGTTGGTCCTCGAAGAGAATGCGCGCCGAGCCGTCGGTCGTCTTCCGGAGGGTCTCGACCAGCGCCCGCATCTCGGGACGCAGGCCGACAACGAAGGTCTGCCGCGTGGTGAGCCGGCCATAAAGGCCCAGCCATGTCTCCGTCATCCGGGCCAGTCCGCCGTGAACCGGGGAAACGCCCCCCCAGAAATAGATCCACCCCAGCACCTGCTCAGCCGGCCGCACGCGGATCAGCGCGGCCGTGCCGATGAGCACGGGGACGACCAGCAGCCCGCTCGTGAGCACGGCCAGCTTGTACGCCCGGGGACTCGCACCCCCGCCGGCCAGCACCTGCGAAAGGATGGCCAGGTTGCTGCTCGAATCCCACACCGGCGTCTCGGGATAGCCGGCCATGAAGAACGGATCAAAGCCCCACGTCGTCCCCGCCTCCCGCAAGAACCGCGCCCCGAGCACCCCATGATACAGGTGCAGCGCATGGTCCACCGTCACGATCGGCGCATCACGATCAACGATTGAGGAGAGCGTCGGGAACGATGCGAAGATCAGGAAGGCATGGGCCAGGATCACGCAGGAAACCAGCAGCGAAAACCAGGTGATAACGCGGAAAAGCCCTCTGGTCATGGGATGTGAGATCAGCTCCGAGCTTGCGGTGAATCGGCCCTGGCAGACGGCAGATGGGAGACGGCAGACGGCAGACGAAGCGGAAGTCGTCGGCCGTCTGCCATCAGTCATCAGTGATCAGCCATCAGTCATCAGCCATCAGTCATCAGCCATTCTCACGCGGTCGTGGTCGGGCCGCCTTCCTCGATCACTTTGAAGCCCATCAAGGTACCCAGATCCTGAATGGACTTGGTGAGATCGCCATAGAAGACGACGCGGTGCAACAGCGTCATGACGTCGCCCTTGATGACGTCGGCGCCCCAGTTCAGGAACACCCGGCGGGCGTCGGTGACGCTCTGGGTGAACTGGGTGCGGCAGGCCAGCGGGCTGGTGCTGGTCTCGATGATCTTGCCGGGGCAAACCAGCATCGTGTCCAGGTTGACGAGCTTGGCGCACGTGACCAGTTGCCCGACGCGGTTCTCGACCTCGAGCGCCACGCCGCCCCTGCTGTCGGTCTGGGTGCGAATCGTGAACGGCCGCCGCTGGCCGTTGGGGCCGTCCATCTTCGTGGCCGAGGTGCAGTGGAAGTGGATGACCGCGTTCTTGGCCGTGTCGATGACCGGGTCGGTGATGAAGCCCGGCACGCCGAACGCATACGAGAACATGAGCATGGTCAGCGTCGAGTCGATGTCGCCCTCGCAGCCGCCGACGTAGCCCTGGTCGTTGAGCTTGCTGAAGGTCAGGCACCCGCGCGGGTTGCCCATGCAGTGCGAGCTGCACACCGCCTGGGCCTTCTCGTCGATCATCAGCTTCTTGATGGCCAGATACAGCCGGGCGGAGTCGATGATCTCGGGGATCTTCGGCTCGACGATCTTGCGCGCCTGGCTGATCCAGTATTCCTGGGCCTCGGCCTCGGCGGCCTTGGGATCGACGGCCTGGAAATACTCCATGACGCGGTCGTTGGAGACGGTCACGACGTCCGTTCCCAGCGCCTTCTTGACCTTCTCGGCCGCGCAGGCCGCGGGCGTGCCCTTGGGGCCGCCGATGGCCAGCATCGCGCGACTGTTTCATGCGCGCGGGCACGCGCAGCAGGTTGACGGCGCGGTCCAGCTCGCTCCAGTTGCTCGACGGCAGCAGGATGACCCGCTTGCCCTGCTTGTGCCAGGCGGGGAAGTACATCCAGCCGTGGCCGCTGAACGGTTGCGTGAAGAGCGCGGTGGGCAGGCCGACATCGACGAGCTTGCTCAAGACGGGCGCATCGCCGCCGTGGCCGGACAGGTGGATGATGAGCAGACCGTCGGCGTCCTTGAGCTTGGCGGCGACCTCCTCGACCTTGGCCGGGGGCACCATCTCGCCGCCGACGAAGGTCACGTCGCCGAGTTTTTTCTCCAGGTCGGAGAGGTACTTTTCGAGCCGGCCGAATTCCTCGGTGGGACGCGTCAGGTAGCTGTCGCCGGTGCGGCCGGCATAGAGCTTGTGAATCTTGACCGGGGCCGGCTTGGGCCAGCCCTCCGCGCCCGCCGCCAGCGCGGCAGAGGTCCCGAGATTGGCCGCCAGCAACGCGCCGCTGGCCGCGGTGCCTTCCAGAAACTGCCGCCGGTTCAGGAATGCGTGCATCGGTTGTTTCCTTCCGCCTCGGCGGCCCGTCCCCCGTGGACGAGCCTCGGCAGCCACAACGGTAGTCCCTGAAGAAGCCGCCCGCAACCGGGTCGCGCCTTGCAATCCGCCGGTGCGCGTTATCCAATGCGGGACTGGAGAACGTCCTTCAGCGCGACTCGCCTTGAGGTCAACACGCTCATGAAGACACCGAACTCGTCTCAAGCCGCCGCCGGCACCTCGCGTCGAGAGTTCTTGCAGACGGCTGTCGGCACGGCCGCCGCGACGACGCTGGCCGGGCTGAACCTTCCTCCCAACGCCCACGCCGCCGGCAGCGACATCATCCGCGTCGGCATGATCGGCTGCGGCGGCCGCAACACGGGCGCGGCCGCGCAAGCACTGACGGCCGACTCCGGCGCCCGCCTGGTCGCCATGTGCGACATCCTCGCCGACCGCGTTCGCGGCCGCCGCAACGATCTCAAGGCCGCAAAGCCGGCGCAAGTCGAAGTGCCCGACGAACACTGCTTCGTGGGCTTCGACGGCTACAAGAAGGTCATCGAATGCTCGGACATCGTCGTGATCGCCAACGCCGCGAAGTTCCACCCGTTCCACGCCAAGGCCGCCATCGAGGCCGGCCGGCATGTTTTTGTCGAAAAGCCCCACGGCATCGACCCCTACGGCATCAAGACCCTCAAGGCCGCCTGCGCGCTGGCCAAGCAGAAGAAGCTCAGCGTGGCCTCGGGCCTGCACAGCCGCCACCATCCCGGCTACATCGAGACGGTCCAGCGCATTCACGACGGCGCCATCGGCGAGATCGTCTCGATCGAGGAGAATTTCCTCCGTCCCCCGTACGGCGTCTATCAGCGCCAGCCGGGCCTCAATGAAGTCCAGTGGCAGTGCAGCACCCAGTATCATTTCACGTGGCTCTCGGGCGACGACGTGCCCCAGTCGCTGGTCCACAACCTCGATCGCGCAAGCTGGGTCATGAAAGAACAGGCCCCCGTCAAGTGCCACGGTCTGGCCGGCCGCTCGACCATGACCGAGCCGCTCTACGGCAACGTCTTCGATCACCACTCGGTCGTCTACGAGTTCGCCAACGGCGTGCGGCTGTACGCCTTCTGCCGCACCACCAACGGCTGCTACGACGAGACATCGAGCATCATCCTCGGCACGCGCGGCAAGGCCTCGATCCTCGACTGCCGCATCTGGGGCGAGACCAACTGGCAGTGGAAGGGCCAGGGCGACCCCTACCAGATCGAGCACGACAAGCTCTTCGCCGGGATTCGCAACGGCAATCCGGTGAACAACGGCGACTACATGGCGCGCAGCACGATGATCGGTATCATGGGCCAGCTCTCCTGCTACACCGGCAAACAGGTCACCTGGGACGAGGTCAACGCCTCCGACTTCGCCTACGCCCCCAAGCCCGAGGACTGCCACGACGACATGGAGCCGCCCGTCAAGCCCGGCCCCGACGGCAGCTATCCCGTGTACCTGCCGGGCAAGACGAAACTGATCTGAGAGACCCACGCCCATGACATCCCGCGAACGCGTCTTGACCGCTCTCCGGCACGAGCAGCCCGACCGCACTCCGTGCGACTTCTGGGCCGAGCCGCCCACCTGGAAACGGCTGCTGGCGCACGCCGGGCACGAGGATCGAGACCGCTTGCTCGATGACCTGGGCGTGGATGTGCGCCACCTCGACGCGCCGGCGCCGCCCGAGACCGCCGTCGGCGCGGGCGTGTTCCAGAACTACTGGGGCGAACGCTACATCTACCGCCCCACCCCCTGGGGCCCCATGCGCGAGGACATCAAGGGCGCGCTCGCCGAGGCGCAAAGCCTCGCCGAACTGGAAGCGTTCCCCTGGCCCTCGCCTGACTGCCTGGACCGCTCGCAGCTCCGCGCGCAGTGTCAGCGCAACGAGTCGCACGCCCTGCTGTACGGCTTCGCCGATGTCTGGCAGCGCCCCGCCCTGGTGCGCGGCTGGGAAGGCTTCTTCGTGGACATGGGCGAACAGCCCGACTGGGTCCACTTCCTCTGCCGCAAGTTCACCGACTTCTACCTCGAAGACTACACCCGCGCCGCCGAGATCACGAACGGCCGCATCGACCTGTACTTGCTCATCAGCGACCTCGGCAGCCAGCGCGGGCCGCTGATCTCGCTGCCGATGTTCCGCCAGTTCGTCGCGCCTTACCTCAAGGAGATGATCGACCGCATTCATCACCTGGGAGGCCGGGTGCTCTACCACAGTTGCGGCACGATCGGCCGGTTCATCCCCGAGCTCATCGGCCTGGGAATTGACATCCTCGACCCGATCCAGCCGACCGGCCCGGCCATGCAGCCCGAGAGATTGAAGGCCGAGTTCGGCGACCGGCTCTGCTTCCACGGCGGCATCGACATGCAACAACTGCTGCCGCGCGGCACGCCCGAGGAGGTGCGCACCGGCGTCTCGCACTACTGCCGCACCCTGGGCGCCGGCGGCGGTTACATCCTCGGCCCCGCGCACCTGTTCCAGCCCGACGTGCCGCCCGAGAATGTCTGGGCCGTCTATCAGGCGGAGCGATGAAAAGGTCTTCCTCGGAAACCGATTTCCAGCACCTCGAAAGAGGGAACGGCGATGATCCGACGCAACCTCGCATTACTCGGTCTCTTCGCGATCAGTCTCCTCCCGCCGGCGCTGGCCACGCCTGACGACAAGCCGCCCGCGGAAACGCCCCAGCAGCGCGACGCCCGCCTCCAGTGGTGGCGCGACGCCCGCTTCGGCATGTTCATTCACTGGGGACCCGTCTCGATCAAGGGCACCGAGATCGGCTGGTCCCGCGGCGCCCGAATCCCGATCGCCGAGTACGACAACCTTTACAAGCAGTTCAACCCCACGAAGTTCAACGCCGACGAGTGGGTGCGCATCGCCAAGGACGCCGGCATGAAGTATATCGTCTTCACCTCCAAGCACCACGATGGCTTCTGCATGTTCGACACCAAGCAGACCGACCACAACATCATGAACTCGCCGTTTCACCGCGATGTCTGCAAGGAACTCTCCGAAGCCTGCAAGCGCAGGGCATCCGCTTCTGCACCTATCACTCGGTCTGCGACTGGCACCATCCTGATTTCCCGCTCACCAGCCCCGGCGGCTCGGTCCAGCGCGAGAAGCCCGACCTGGACAGCTACAACCGCTACCTCAAGGCCCAGGTCAAGGAGCTGATCACCCAGTACGGCCCTCTGGGCATCATGTGGTTCGACGTGCCCCAGATGTTCGGCGGTGCGCGCGGGGAAGACCTCTTGAAATACACCCGCTCGCTCCAGCCGAACATCATCGTCAATGACCGCTCCGGCGCCGGCGGCGACTACGGCACGCCCGAGCAGCACATCGGCAGCTTCCAGATGAACCGCCCCTGGGAAACCTGCATGACGATCTGCCAGCAATGGGCCTGGAAGCCGAACGACAAGATGAAATCGCTCGATGAGTGCCTGCGGGCGCTGGTCTTCTCGGCGGGCGGCGACGGTAACCTGTTGTTCAACGTCGGTCCCATGCCGACCGGCGAGATCGAAGCCCGGCAAGTGGCCCGCCTGCATGAGATGGGCCAGTGGCTCCAGAAGAACGGCGAGAGCGTCTACGGCACCCGGGGCGGTCCCTACCGGCCGACGAAGATGGTCGCCAGCACGCGCAAGGGAAACACCGTTTACCTCCACATCTTCGCCTGGCCGGGCGACCAACTGACGCTGCCGCCCCTGCCCAAGAAAGTCAAAGCCGCGAGCGTCCTGGGCGGCGGCAAAGCCGACGTCTCGCAGACGAGCGGCGCATTGACCATCACCGTGCCGACTGCCGACCGCCCGCCGATCGATACCATCATCAAGCTCGATCTGGACGGTCCCGCATTGGACATCGCGCCGATCAAGGTGCCCTCGGAGGTCAATGCCCGGGCCTCGAACGTCTTCCAGAATGACACGAACTTCGAAGCCGACATGGCCGTGGACCACGACCCCAATACGCGCTGGGCGACCGACGGCGGCACGCACAAGGCCTGGCTCGAAGTCGATTACGGCAAGCTTTTGACCATTTCCGGCCTGCGCATCGACGAGGAGTATGACCGCGTTCGCGCCTTCGAGGTACAATACAAGGATGGCGACGCCTGGAAACCGCTCCTGAAGGGAACCAAGATCGGCAAGAACTTCCGCATTCGGTTCGATCCCGTCACGACCCGCGCCTTGCGCTGGACATCCTCGAAGCCATCGAAGGGCCCACTCTCAACGAGTTCGAGGCCATCCCGGCCAACAAGTAGCTCTGTGTTTTGGCCCACACCCGGATTCACCACAGAGGCGCAGAGAACACAGAGGCTACACAGAGAAGATCTTGCTCTGTGAGAACTCTGTGTTCTCTGTGTCTCTGTGGTGAATCCGGGCTCATCTGGAGACCACGACCGCCATGGAAAAAAGACGCCTCGGCAATTCCGACCTGCACCTCACGCCCATCGGCATCGGCGCCTGGGCGATCGGCGGTCCGGGCTGGGCCTTCGCCTGGGGGCCCCAGGATGATGACCAGTCGGTCGCCGTGATCCATGAAGCCCTCGACCTGGGCCTGAACTGGATCGACACCGCCGCCGTCTACGGCCTGGGCCATTCCGAGGAGGTGGTTGCGCCGACCCTCGCGGGCATGCAGCAACGTCCTTACATCTTCACCAAGTGCGAGCGCGTCTGGAACGAGAAGCGCCAGATCGGCCACTGCCTGAAGGCCGATTCGATCCGCCGCGAGTGCGAGGCCAGCCTCAAACGGCTCCAGGTCGAGACCATCGACCTGTACCAGATCCACTGGCCCGAGCCCGACGAGGACATCGAGGAAGGCTGGAGTACCCTGGCCGCGCTCCAGCGCGAGGGCAAGGTCCGCTGGATCGGCGTGTCCAACTTCAACGTGAGCCAGATGGAGCGGGCCCAGGCGATCGCGCCCGTCACGTCCTTGCAGCCGCCCTATTCGCTCTTGAACCGCAAGATCGAAGCCGCGGAGCTGCCCTATGCCGCCCGCCACGGCATCGGCGTGATCGCGTATTCGCCCATGGCCTCGGGGCTTCTGACCGGCGCCATGACCGCGCGAGCGCGTCGCCAAGCTGCCCGCCGACGACTGGCGGCGGAACAACCCAAACTACCAGGAACCGCGGCTGTCGCGCAATCTCGAACTGGTCGAGCTGCTCCGCTCCATCGGCGCCCGGCACGGCCGCAGCCCCGGCGAGGTCGCCATCGCCTGGGTCCTGCGCCATCCTGCCGTGACCAGCGCCATCGTCGGCGTGCGCAAGCCGGGTCAGATGCGCGCCCTGTTCGGCGCCGCCGAGTTCCGCCTCGACCCGGACGATCTCACCGCCATCGAACGGTTCCTCCAGGAGCACCCCGACTGAGCCTTTCTGTGTAGCGGCGGCCGTCCCGGCCGCTCCGGTTTGCAGAGCCCGGAGCGGCCGGGACGGCCGCCGCTACACAGAAAGAACCCCTCTCGTACTCCCTTTCACTTGGCCCCTGAGCGGAACACCGCGATCTCGGACAGGCCGATGTTCTGGCTCGTGGGCTTGACGGCCGTGACCAGGAAGGCCATCCACCGCGCCTTCCTGGGAGCAAAGGAGACGGCCAGCCCCTGCTTGGCATCATCGGGCAGGGCACCGGTGGGGATCGTCGAGCCGTCGCTGAAGACGAGCATCCCGCCGGTGATCTGGTCCAGGTCGTTGGGACGGTCGAACAGCCAGACCCGATCGATGCTCTGGGGCTCGTCCCAGGTCAGACGGAGCATCGCGGTGGTCCTCTCGCCGTCGCTGGCCCATTCCTGGGAGATATCGCCCGCATAACCGCCGACGGCGCCATCGACCAGCCCCGCCGCCTGGTAATCGCGGTGCGTCGAGCTGACCGTGACCTGAGCCAGCGGGGCGATGTTCGCATCGCTGGTGAGCACCGTCCGGGACGGCCGCTCGTCGGGCCGCAGCAAGCGGACTTCCTGAAGACACATCCCATAGCGGCTGCCCGGCGGACGTGACTGGAACCGCACGCCGTTCCAGCCCTGGCTGAAGTTGGCCGCGTAACAGAGCCAGAGGGTCCGCCCATCGGCGCTGATGAACTTTGAGGGGATGTTCACAAAATACGCCTGCTCGCCGAAATGCTTCAGGTACGTCACCAGCTTCCAGGGCCCGACGATCTGGTCGGATTCCAGAATATAGGTATTAAAATACGAAACCGTATTTGTGCCATCAGTGACGCACATCAAGAATTTTTTCAAGGGCGGGTCGTAGGTGATGGTGACGCATCCCATGTTGTCGCGCCAGGCGGCGATGGGGCGGATCTTCGCAAAGTCGCCGCTCCAGACCGGTTTGTCTTGCTCGTCGCGGCCGGCGAAGAACTCGTACTTGGTCGCGTCGTTCATATTCTCAACGGTAGGCTGGACGCGGGTCAGGTAGATCTCGTCGCCGGTGATCCAGCTATCGAAGGCGAAGCGGCGGTTGCGGCCGTCGGCGGCGCCGTGCCCGGCCAGGTAGGCCTTGCCGTCGGGCGCAGTGCTCCAGGTTCTTGCCGAAATCGACGAAGTGCGGGCTGCCGATCTTGACCGGTTCGCCGTGCAGGGCGGATTCGCCGAAGAGGGGCTTGGCGGGCGTACACGGGGTTTGCGTCCAGGTCTTGCCCAGGTCGGTGGACCAGCGGAAGCCGACGAACGGCCCCAGCCAGGGCCAGTTGTAGTTCATGCCCTTGTGCGACACGGTGCCCGACGGGTGCAAGCAGTAGGTGCCGTAGTACCAGACGCCGTTATGGACCAGGCTGCCGCACGGGTAGCGTCCTTCGTAGGGCGACGGGTCGGACTTGTACACTCCCTGCTGGTCCACCTGGAGCTTCATTGGATCGTCGCCGACGATGCGGGCAAAGCCGGTGGTGGCGTCTTTGCTGGCCGAACCGGACGTGAGGCCGTTGACGTTGCCGTCGGTCCAGGGCGAGTACATGTTGCCGTCGGCCGCCCAGGACGGGTACCAGGTGTCGGCGTTGGTGTAAGCGGCGTGGCGGCCGGTGAAGCCCAGGCCGACCAGGTCGGTGGAGGGTGGGAACGGGCAATCGGCGGGCGGCGTGGTCGCGGGCCAGAGCCGCCCCATCGAGCGGGTCGGTGCCGGTGGAGCGGGGACGAGCTCCGTCTTCGGGGCATCAGGCGCCGGCTGAGCGCCGGCCGGACTGGCCAGCATAAGCGCGGAAAGCGCCGCCAGTTTCAGAGCACGATCGAACATGGGCCGTCTTGGTCCCATCGGTCGGGGCCTCGTCAGGGGAATAATACGCAAGGTTCGACCAATCCGAGCGACCCGCAGCATACAAGGCGCGTCACGGGTGGGAAATAGGGGATCAAACCTGCCCCTGGTGACGAATTGGCTTCCTCTGAAAGTCCCCGTCACTGGGGCAGCGTGCATGCACGCACTTTCATGGGGTCGGGTGCGCCTTCCGAGGATCATGACCGTTCGTTTGGCGCCCGGAATTTTGGCTTCGTTTTGGCGCACCGAGAGGCAGGATCGGGGCGAGTGAGGAACGGCTTGCCAAAGATCAGCGCGCGGCCGGGCGCGGTCGCTCTCCATCAAGTTCGTTCTTGACCGGTCCAGCGTATCATCGAAATCGCGGGGCCGACGCAGCCCTGGTCCAGGATCGGCTCCTGACCCCTTTCCGGCTTGTGACCCCTTTCCGGCTTGTGACCCCTTTCCGGCTTGTCCCCTTTCCGGGGTCCGGCGCCAGCAATTCCCACATGGCAGTCTTTTCCGATCTTGTTTCGGCGTGATAATTTGTATAGTATTACCTGGGTATCAGTCCATCGATTTTGGGGTTGATCAAAAGGCTGAATTGGGCAATAAGTGGCCCGCTTTGAGGGTGGCGGGAGAATCACCATGAAGTCGATCGAGTTTTTCGCCGGAGCCGGTGGACTCGCCTTCGGCACCGCCGAGGCCGGCTTCCAACATAAGATCGTCGTCGAGTGGGACGCGAACGCCTGCGCCACGCTTGCGAAAGAACCATGACGTCCGGGGTGCGGCACGTCCGGGACTGGGAGATCATCGAGAGCGACGTGGCCCTGCTGCGACTTCATGCCCTACCGGGATGATGTCGATTTCGTGTGCGGTGGTCCGCCCTGCCAGCCGTTCTCCCTGGGCGGCAAGCATCGGGGACATCAAGATCACCCGGAATATGTTCCCTCAGGCGGTGCGGGTTGTCCGAGAAGTCCGACCCAAGGCGTTCGTCATTCGAGAACGTCAAGGGGTTATTGACGGAAGAATTTCGCTAACTACTACTCGTACATCATTCACCAGCTTCGTTTCCCGACCGTCATCCCCCGAGGGCGAAGAAGAATGGACCGCACCATCTGGCTCGGCTTGGAGCGGTCTGCATACTAGCGGTGAACAGGTCGATCTCCGCTACAACGTCGTCTATCAGGTGGTGAACGCCGTGGACTACGGCATCCCCCAGCACCGTTGGCGAGTATTTATCGTCGGCATCCGGTCAGACCTCGAGGCCGAGTTTTGCTTTCCCCCAGCCCACGCACGAAGAAGATGCTCTGCTCTATAGCCAGTGGATCACCGGCGAGTATTGGGAAGCGACATCGCATTCCGAAGAAAGGCGGCCGTCGCTCGCTCTGCCAAGCCGTATATCCCGAACGGGTTGATACGACTGCGAGATGTGCTTTCCCGAGACTGTTGCTTCAGCCTTGGCGAACAGTCAGGGACGCCATCAGTGACCTTCCGCACATCGCGTGTGGGGGACACGTCTGTACCAGCGTTTGCGAATCACTTCTTGAACCCTGGTGCGAGAAGCTACCCAGGGCATACGGGGAGTCCCTACGATGAACCAGCAAAGGCATTGAAGGCAGGGGATCACGGTGTTCCGGGCGGGGAGAACACCCTTCGCTTGGAGGATGACATCCGTGCGTTACTTCTCCGTGACGGGAATGTGCGAGGCTCCAGACCTTCCCCGATGACTGGACTTTCGAGGGGTCTTGGACGGAAAGCATGAGACAGTTGGGGAACGCCGTTCCGGTGAAGCTGGCGGAAGCGGTCGCACGCCCGTTGGCTTCGATGATCCAACCTCCGTCCCCGGCTACCTCGGTCGCCTTGCGATCCAAGCGGGGCTGAAGATACGTTCCCACTGGTCCGGGTCCCCGGAGAGCATGTCTCAAGAAATGGCCTTGGATGTCAGATATGACCCTCTCTGGTGTGATCCCCCTCCTGGATACCTGGGTTTCAGCCCAGGGTCGGCCAGGATGAAGGATGTCCCAGCGTGATTTCTCTTTGCGACCACCAACCTTGGGGGCGGCGGTGGCTACTTCTGTCGTGTCGGTTGCTGGCTCAGTTTCGGCATCGCCTGGAGGTGTTTCTTCATCCGGTTCCGACCTGTCCCCATGCTTGCCGAATCCGGCACAGACCTTTTCTTCCTTGTTCCAAACAGGATGGTATTGCCGTATCAAGAATTGTTCTGCTGCTAGCTCAAGTCCTGTCTGAACTAGCAGATATTTACAGGAAAAGTCTGCGGCATTGAGAGTCGTCCTAGCTGTCATTATGCTCCTGTTGAGATGGTGCATCAGCCGGTCAAACAGCCCAGTCTTCTGTTTACGGGGCGTGTCCAGCGGTCTTATCTTCGGGACTTGCCGATCCGACGTAGATTGGACATATAGTCCCGCTAATGGCATTGTATGCGGCAAACGGTCCAGCGCATAGTACAGCATGTAGACTCCAGACCCGAAAAAGTGCTGCCCCTCGAAGGTCCAACAAGGGAATTGCTCTTTCGGACTCCAGCCTGTGAACGATTGTACTAGCTGCAATGACCGGGTTGGACAAGTCAAAAACAAATGAAGGAAGGTGTATTCCTTCTATGTGAAGACGCGTTTCTTCCAGATAGTCGATGCAATCAGCGATCTTTTTCAGCAATGCCTTTTTCCCCTGACGACTCCATCCTGAAAGGACGGTATCATCGGGCTTTCCGAACTCGACGAGTTCGGCGATGGCTCGGATGAACTGATCACGGTCAAAGGGTATAGCCATGCTACTTGGATCGGCATTCTGACTTTCGTTTCTTGACGTGGCACGGTCTCCGAAGAAAATGAATGGGATGGGGGCGGAAGAGCGGTCACGAGCAAGGAGGGGTGATTCGGGGATTCACGATGTCCGAGCATCATCGAGCGCCGGCCCAGCGAAGCGAGCCGGATGTCACAGGGTCAAAGAACAAGGACTCGAAGGCGGAAATGCGTGTCCGCCGCATGGTGCATCGCATGGGGTATCGCTACCGCCTGCACAACAAGAAACTCCCTGGGAAGCCCGACCTCGTTCTCGCCCGGCACAAGAAGGTTATCCTGATCCATGGTTGTTTCTGGCATCAACACGGGGTCTGTCGCCCTCTCGCCGTACCCCAACAAAACAACCCGGACTTCTGGCGGGAGAAGTTCTCTGATAACGTGGCACCGGACCAGAGGAACCTTCAGCAACTCAAGGTATCTCCGGCCTGGGAATTCCTTGTTGTCTGGGAATCGCGAGACGAAGGACGCTGGAACCTTAGAATCGAAACTCCGGGCATTTCTTCGCCCACCCTCGTGAATTACCTTCGGCATGCGCATCGGAGGAACACGGTGGACGAACATCGGGCAAAGATGGTCGCCGAAGCCCTTGGTGGTGAACCCTGGCACAGCGGCGGCGGCATCTCGATCGTGTTCTTCAGGAAGGCGTCGGGGATAGTCGTCATCTCGGACGACATGGTTTGCGAATATCCCTCGATGGGTGATTTCGAGGCCGGACGAGCGACAAGCAAGGTGCTCCTGGCTTCATAAACGCCACCTAACGACGCAAAGACGGCGGAAAAGAGAACGGGGCAGGCGCGAAAAGGGGACGTAGCGACGGGCGGAAAAGGGGACGTAGCGACGGGCGGAAAAGGGGACGTAGCGACGGGCGGAAAAGGGGACGGGGCGGAATGCCGCGAAGATAGTGCTAACCCCTGGGTACTGAACGTTTTATCGCCTTGAGCACGGGAGGGGCTCCGCGCACTCTGAGGGGTGGATCACAACAGCCACCTCCCAGCTGGACGGAGCCCTCCCATGCCGAACCGCATCATCACCATCCTGGGCCGACTGCGCCAAGACATCGCCGCCTGTTTGACTCCCGAGGCCATCGAAGCCGCCGCGCGCCAGGCCGGACACTCCTGGCGGAAACGAGCTCCTCGACCCCGCCACCACCATCTACCTCTTCTTGATGCAGGTCCTCCACGGCAACACCGCCTGTCAGCACGTCGTCCATTTCGGCGGCTGGTCGTTCACCGATTCGGCCTACTGCCAGGCCCGCAAGCGACTCCCGCTGGCGGTCTTTCACGCCCTCCTGGAGCGGACCGCCGCGACGTTCCGGGCCGCCACGGCCGGCGACCTCCGACTGGTTCGGGCATCGCGTCTGGGTCGTCGACGGCTCCGGGTTCTCGATGCCCGACATCCCCGAATTGCAACGCCATTTCGGCCAGCCGGGGAACCAGAACCGGGCTGCGGCTTCCCCGTGGCGCGGTGGCTGGCTCTGTTCGACGTGGCGACCGGGATGCTGCTCCGCTCGGCGACGGCGCCGCTGCGGACCCACGACATGGCCCAGGCCGGGGGGGTCGCCGACGAGCTGGAGCCGGGCGATGTCGTGCTGGGAGACTGGGTTCTGCTCGTATGCTCACATCGCCCGGTTGCACGTGCGCGGCCTGCACGGCGTGTTCCGCATGCATCAGCGGCGGATCGTCGACTTCACACCGGGGCGTCCCAGGCCCCGGCGAAGTCGAAGCGGGCGCGGGCGGCAGGGCTGCCCCACTCGCGGTGGGTGCGGGCATGGTGAATCGGATCAGGTGGTGATCTGGTACAAGCCCAAGAGCAAGCCGAAGTGGATGACGGCGGAGGAGTACGCGGAGTTGCCGGAAGAGATGATGGTGCGTGAGTTGCGGTATCGGATCGAGGTGCCGGGATACCGAACGCGTGAGATCACGTTGGTGACGACGCTGCTGGATGCGGCGGTTACCCGGCGGAGGCGTTGGCGGATCTGTACTACCGGCGATGGCAGGTGGAGCTGAATTTCAGACATATGAAAATCACGATGAAGATGGACGTGTTGCGGTGCGAGACGGTGGACGGGGTGTTGAAGGAGTTGGCGGTGTTTTCGCTGGTGTATAATTTGATCCGGTCGGCGATGGTGGAATCGGGGCGGCTTCAGGGGGTGGCGCCGGAGCGGATCAGCCTGGTGGACACGGTGCGCTGGCTGGTGGGTGACGGGGAGGAGGACGAGTCGGTCCTGCGGGTCAACCCGGCGCGGCGCGGGCGTGTCGAGCCGCGCGTGAGGAAGCGCCGCCCCAAGCAGTACCCGTTGATGACGAAGCCCCGGTCGGCGCTCCGTAAGCAATTGGCCGCTAAGCAAGTTGCGGCTTAACTTCGCGGCATTCGGGACGGGCGGAAAAGGGGACGTAGCGAATTAGGCGGAGAGGAGCCGATTTCTGGTTCTTCTTGGGCCTTCCGATGGATTGCACGGTCGCTTCCCAGCCGTGCCGCCGGGAGGGCCGGCCAGGCGCCCGCGCCAAAAGGTTGATCGCGGCGGAGGCGGCGCGGCACCTTCCGCCTCTTCGGCGCGGCTCAAGAGGACGTAGATTGGCTCGACCTCATCGGGCGATCCGGGGTCGTGCCGCGTTCTTCGAGCAGGACACGGCCCGGGGGGAAACCCGAGCGGGGGTTGTCGCGCGTGCCCTGGCAAAGTAACTTAAGGGGCCGGCCTGCAAAGTGGCAGGCGTCCGGAACACCCTGGGGAGCTTCGGCCCGTGCAGATCACCAAGGCGGTCATCACGGCGGCCGGGCGCGGCGCCCGGCAGTATCCTGCGTCCGACACCGTGCAGAAGGCGATGCTGCCCCTGGTCGATCGCGACGGGCTGACCAAGCCCGTCCTGCAGATCATCGCCGAGGAGGCGATCGAGAGCGGCATCGAGGAGATCTGCGTCGTCAGCGCTCCCGGCGACGAGGCGTACTATCGTCATCATTTCCGCTCGTACGCTCAGAACCTGCGGTCGGCCTTCCAGAACATTCCCTGGGCCGAGGAACAGGCGCGGCGGCTGGTGGATCTCGAAGCCCGGCTGCGGTTCGTCGTGCAGCCCGAGCCCGACGGCTACGGCCACGCTGTCTGGTGCGCGCGCGAGTTCGTCGGCACCGATCCCTGCTTGCTCCTGCTCGGCGATCATCTGTATATTTCTCGCGCATCGCGCCGTTGTGCCCAGCAATTGCTGGACCTGGCCGGTGCCGAGGGCTGTCCGGTCTCGGCCGTGCAGGCGACTCGGGAGCACCTGGTGCACCAGTACGGCACGCTCACGGGCCGCCGGCTGGCCGAGCGGCATGATGTCTATCAGATCGACGAGATTCTCGAAAAACCGACGCCCACCCTGGCCGAACTGCGGTTGCAGGTGCCCGGTCTGCGGGCCGGGTATTACCTCTGCTTCTTCGGCATGCACGTGCTGACGCCGATCGTCTTCGAGCTCCTGGACGAGTTGGTCCGGGGCAATGTCCGCGAGGGCGGTCAGATCCAGCTCACGACTGCCTTGAACGTGCTGGCGCCGCGAGCGCTACCTGGCGCTGGAGACTCAGGGCGAGCGTCACAACCTGGGCGTGAAGTTCGGGGTCGTCGAGGCCCAGCTCGCCCTGGCGCTGGCGGGCGTCGATCGTGACACGATGTTGACCCACCTGCTGGAATTGCTCATTCGCAGCGAGCAGCGCAAGCCGTAGTCATCGTCATGCCTGATGGCTGATGGCTGATGGCTGATGCCTGATGGCTGATGCCTGATGGCTGATAGCTGATAGCTGATTCGGCAGAAATCCACCGGAGCCCGGCCGTGCCCGTGACAACCTTGACGAACCCGCTGATCGCGTCGGTCACTGGCCGCGATCCGGCGCTCCGCGATCACTCGGTGTGGGATCTCGTGGCCGGCTGGTCCACCGCGGAGGTCCACGCGGCCTGCAACGAACTGGCGGCGTTCCGGCTGTCGGCGGAGAACCTGTACGAGCGGGTGCGGGCGTCCATGTACTTGCACGCCCTGTATCGCTACCGGCTCCAAGAGGCCGACGACCTGCCCACGACGGGCGTGATCCCACACGAGGGCGTGGCCGACCTGCTCGAGCGGCGGTTCGAGTCGGCGATCGGCTGTTTTCAGGCCGCCTCCCAGCGCGACGGACTGAACAGCGCCATGGCCAGCGCGCTGGCGCACGCTTACGCGCAGGTCACGTTTCAGACCCTGGCCGACCAGGTGCGACGGTCGGTCCGCAGTTGCGCGGGCAATCGGTGGATGTTCCGCGTCGGTACGCCCGACGAGCACCCGATTCGCGTGCTCCCGCGCCTGCTGGAGCGTGACGGACCCGACGGCCTCTTTCCGATCCTGGTCGAGCGCACGCCGGTGCGGCTTGACCTGTCGCACAGCGGCTGGTCCGATATCTTCTTCCTGGGCATGGATTTCCCCGAAGGCGCGCGGGTCCTGAACCTGTCGGTCGATCTCGGCGTCTTCGGGCGCGATACGCAGCCGCGCCCGCCCATCGAGACGTACTGCCGCGTCCTCACCGAGCCGCTCCTGCGTCTGACCAGCGTGGATCTGAACGCCTGCAAGGACGTGACGACGCTCGACGAGCTGTTCAACTTCGGCAACGACTACCTCGGTCTGGTCAAGGCGGGCGTGATCGCCTCGGGGCTGATCCCGCCGTCGTTCGAGGGCACTGGTCACGACCTGGGCGTGATCCTGGGCCAGATTCTGCGACCAGGGCTGGGCCTGGAGGTGGTCAGCAAGGTCAACGACATTCCGAAGGGCTCGCGGCTGGCGGTCTCGACGAACCTGCTCGCCTCGCTCATCACGCTCTTGATGCGCGCCACCGGCCAGGCCCGCAGTTTGACCGGCCCCCTCGATCCCGAGGCGGCCCGCGTGGTGGTCGCCCGCGCGATCCTGGGAGAGTGGCTGGGAGGCTCGGGAGGCGGCTGGCAGGACTCGGGCGGGATCTTCCCGGGCACCAAGATCATTCACGGCGTGCCCGCCGGTGAGAGCGATCCCGAATGGGGCGTCAGTCGCGGCCGGTTGCTGCCGGATCATGTTTTGTTTGATCAAGAAGGGGACAAGGGGACAAGAGCTCAAGGGGACGAGGGGTTTCGCGAGGCGCTGGCGCAGTCTCATCTTGATTCACGGCGGGATGGCCCAGAATGTCGGCCCCATCCTGAACATGGTCACCGAAAAGTACCTGTTGCGCGGCAACCGCGAGTGGGACGTGCGCCGCGAGGCCATGGCGATCTTCGATGGGATCGTCCAGGCGGTGCGCGGCAGCGATGTCCGCGACATCGGCCGGCTGACGACGGCCAACTGGGACGGGCCGCTCAAGCGGATCATCCCGTGGGTGAGCAATCGCTTCACCGAGACGGTCATATCCGAGGTCAAGGCGGCGCTGGGCGCGGATTTCTGGGGCTTTTTGATGCTCGGCGGCATGTCGGGCGGCGGCATGGGCCTGTTCGTCGCGCCCGCGCGGCATGCCGAGTTCCGTTCCCAGGTGCTGGAGATCATGCGGCGGGTCAAGGGCGAGCTCGACGATGCCTTGCCGTTCGCCATGGAGCCGGTCGTCTACGACTTCGCGATCAACCCGCAGGGTACCTTCGCCGAGCTACGCTCGGGGACCGACGCGATGATGCCCGGCCGGTACTACACGCTCCAGGTGCCCCGCATGATCGCCGAGGGGGGCCAACTCGACCCGCTGCGCAAGGCCGACATCGACCATTTCAGCAACCATTGCCACGACACGGGCGAGCTGTTGCGGACCTTCCGCACGATGATCAACAACCTGTTCCCGGTGCCTCGCGCCGCGGCCGACACGGCCCGGTCCGCCTGGGACCGGCAGGCCGAGCGCATCCGCCGCGAGAACGGCTTCGACGCGGTCCAGCACGAGCAGCTTCGCGCGGATCTGATGCGCGGCCGTATCGGCGTGGCACGCAACCGCCTGCCCGTCGATACCGACATCCGCGACGTGGACGACGCCGACCTGATCGCGGCGTCCGGGACGGCCATCCCGGCGCAGGCGCAGTCTTGGCTACAAGGCCATCCTGCGCGGTGAGGTGGCCATGGTGTCGCTGGCCGCGGGCGTGGGCAGCCGCTGGACGACCGGCGCCGGCGTGGTCAAGGCGGTCAACCCGTTCGTGCTGCTGGCGGGCCATCATCGCAGCTTTCTGGAAATCCACCTGGCCAAGACGCGCAAGACCGCCCGGGAATACGGCGTGACGATCCCGCACGTCGTCACGACCAGCTTCCTGACCCATAACGCCCTGGAACGGCATCTGGCGCGTACCGCGAATTACGGCCACGACGGGCCGGTCTACCTCTCGCGCGGCCAGTCGATCGGCCAGCGGCTCGTGCCCATGGCGCGCGATCTGACCTACATCTGGGAGGAAGTCGCACAGGAACTGCTCGACGAGAACAAGCAGAAGGTCCGCGAAGCCGGCCGCCGGGCCATTCTCGACTGGGCCCGCGCCACCGGCGAGGGCAGCGACTACACCGACAACCTGCCGATCCAGCGTTTCAATCCCCCGGGCCATTTCTACGAGGTGCCGAACCTTCTGCGCAGCGGTGCCTTGAGCCGGCTGCTGGCCGATTTCCCCAACTTGCGCTGGCTCTTGGTCCACAACATCGACACCCTGGGCGCGAACCTCGATCCCGGCGTGCTGGGGCTGGCCATCGAGTCGGGAGCGACGCTCAGCTTCGAGGTCATCCCCCGTCGCATCGACGACCGCGGTGGCGGCCTGGCCCGGGTCAACGGCCGGCTCCGGCTCGTGGAAGGTCTGGCGCTGCCCCGCGAGGAGATCGAGTTCGACCTGCGCTATTACAACACCCTGTCCACCTGGGTGAACCTGGACGGCCTGCTGGCCGCTCTTGGCCTGACCCGCGACGAGGCGATCGCCGAGCCCGAGAAGGTCACGGCCGCCGTCCGCAGCCTGGCGGCACGGGTGCCGACCTATGTGACCATCAAGGACGTCAAGCGTCGCTGGGGCCACGGCCAGGAAGACGTCTTCCCGGTCGCCCAGTTCGAGAAGATCTGGGGCGACCTGACCAGCCTGCCCGACATGCCCTGCGCGTTCCTGGCCGTCGATCGCCGCCGCGGCCAGCAGCTCAAAGACCCCGCCCAGCTCGATGGCTGGGTCAACGACGGCAGCCGGGATCATGTGCTGTCGCTGTGCGAGTTTCCCGGGTAGATCGGGCCTCCGTCCCGATGGAGGGCCGAGGACGTGCGCACCCATGTTGATCGCCGCCCGGTCTGTTTCCGCTTCACTCTAGGACGGCTGATGCTACTCATTGCCGTCTTTGCGCTCGCCTGCGCCATACTTACGCCGATCTTCCAGTTCGAACACCCGGATCGAACGGGCGCGGTCCTGTTGACGGGACTTGTCTCGTTTGTGGTCTTCGTCGTCTCGTTCCAAGTACTGCTCAGGCCTCATCCGACTCGGGACTGGCTGGTCTGGATTCTTGTCTGCCTACCGCCCGGGCTGTGCTCTGTTCCTCCTCGATGTCCTGTTCGTATGCGCGACCGTGTTTTTCATGGCAAGGAGAGACTGGACCGTGGTCTTTCTGGCAGCCGATGGTTCGCTTTGCTCCCTTTTCTTATCTGGCCTCCTGATTCGTTCTCTGATCCCGAAGCGGTGTCCGAACTGTCGTCATCACTGGCTGCTCCGGGATCGCGCGGGCGACCGCGATCTGATGTTCGCGGTGCCACCACGCAAGGCCTACTGGTGCCGGTCGTGCGGCGGTCGTTTCTGCTATTGGCCCAAGCGACCGTGGGAACCCATACCGTAGGGTTCGCACCTTGGGCGACCATCCGGCGAGTGGCCCCACGACGGGAAACGTTTTATAGTATGCCTGGAATTGAGTTACTCCCCGGCTTCGAGGTGGCATCGTGAGCGATAACGGCCTGGTTGTGGTCACGGGCGGCGCGGGGTTCATCGGGTCGCATCTCGTCGAGGCGTTGCTGGGCGAAGGTCGCCGCGTCCGCGTCGTGGACAACCTGAGCACCGGCCGGCGCGAGAATTTGGCCCACCTGAACGGTTACGAGTTCATCCAGGGCGATCTGGCGGATTTCGCCGTCGCGAAACACGCCCTTGAGGGGGCGGAGATCGTTTTTCACGAGGCGGCGATCCCAAGCGTGCCGCGATCGGTGCGGGAGCCGCTGGAGTCGCACGCCGCCGGCCCGACCGCGACCTTGAACGTCCTCGAAGCGGCCCGCCAGGCCGGCGCGGCGGGTGATCTTCGCCGCGTCCTCCAGCGCCTATGGCGAGACCGAGGAGATGCCCAAGCACGAGGGCATCTATCCCAACCCGCTCAGTCCCTATGCCGCCGGCAAGCTGGCCGGCGAACACTATATCCGCGTCTATGCACACACGATGGGACTCGATGGCGTGAGCCTGCGCTATTTCAACGTCTTCGGCCCGCGGCAAGACCCGTCCAGTCCCTACAGCGGCGTGATCTCGCTGTTTGCCCGGTGGATGAGCGAAGGCCGGCGCCCGAAGATCTTCGGCGATGGGCTCCAGAGTCGCGACTTTACCTTCGTGGCCAATGCCGTGGCCGCCAACCTGCTCGCGATGCGCACGCCCGGCCCCCTTGGCGGCGAGGTCTACAATGTCGGCACCGGCCGGCGGATCACGCTCCTCGATCTGGTCGCCACGATCAACGAGTGCCTGGGGACCGACCTCCAGCCCGAGTTTGCCCCGCCGCGCGGGCGACGTGCGGCACTCGCAGGCCAGTTTGGATCGCATCCAGGCCGCGCTCGGCTACCGGCCGATCGTATCGTTCGAAGACGGGCTGCGCCAGACGCTTGCGTCCGTCCCCGCAGCGCCCGGTCTTGTAGGGTAGGCTTCAGCCTGCCAAGCCCAAATTCTGCGGAGGCAGGCTGAAGCCTACCCTACAAGAAAAGGAGGGCGCGGGTTGCGGACGCTGGTCCGTTTCCGGTTGGCGAAGCGCTGGACGGCGTCTTATAATTGCACGGGATTGGCCCCATCGCCTCTTCGCAGGAGTCGGCTCGTGCTGCAGATCGTCCCTTATCCGCATCCGGCCCTTCGATACCTTTCGCGGCCCGTCGAGCGGATTGACGATACGTTGCGGTCCCAGGTCCGGGCCATGTTCGACCTGATGTACGAGCACAAAGGGATCGGGCTGGCGGCCAACCAGGTCGCTCTGCCGTTCCGGTTCTTCATCTTGAACCCCGCGGGCGACCCGGCACAGAAAGACAAAGAGCTGGTCCTGGTCAATCCCGAGATCATCAAGCGGCATTCCTGGATCGAGGACGAGGAGGGCTGCCTGAGCTTCCCCGGCCTTTATGCCAAGGTCCAGCGCGCCAAGAAGATCCGGGTGCGGTTCTTCGATCTCGACGGCAATGCCCTCCAGGTCGATGCCGAGAACCTCCTGAGCCGGGCGATTCAGCACGAGACCGATCATCTCGACGGCAAGCTTTTCATCGACCATCTGGCCCCGGCCGCCTTCGCCCCGATCGAGCCGAAGATCCGCGAAATGGTCCTGCAGTTCCACCACGCTCAATACGCCGGGGACGTCCCGTCCGACGCCGATCTGACGCGGCAGCTTGACGCTCTCGCCACTGGTCACTTGTCACTGGTTACGTGTCCCTCGTAAGAAAGAACGCATGACCAGGGGCCAGGTACCAAGACTGGTGATGCTCGGCACCGGGGATTTCGCACTGCCGGCGTTCTTGCGGTTGCTGGAGAGCGGCCTCGACGTGGCTGCGCTGATCACCCAGCCCGACCGGCCGCAAGGTCGCAAGCAGGAGTTGATCCCGAGCCGGATCAAGATGGCCGCGCTGGAGCGGGGCATCCCGGTCGAGCAGCCCGAGGACATCAACGCGCCGACGAGTGTGGCGCTGTTGCGATCGCTCGAACCGGATCTCCTGGTGACGGCCGCCTATGGCCAGATCCTCTCGGCCGAGGTGCTCAGCATTCCCCGGCTGGGCGGCCTCAACCTGCACGGGTCGATCCTGCCCTCATATCGGGGCGCCGCGCCGTGGCGCGGGCCATCCAGCACGGGGAGACCGAGACCGGCGTGACGGTCATTCGCATGACGCCCCGGATCGATGCGGGCGGGATCTTGTCCATCGCCCGCACGCCGATCGACCCGGACGAGACCGCCGGCGCGCTCGAAGACCGCCTTGCTCAGCTCGGGGCGCCGCTGCTCGTCGCGACGATCGCGGACCTGGTGGCCGGGACAGCTCAGGTGCTGCCCCAAGAGAAGTCGAAGGTCACCAAGGCGCCCAAGCTGACCAAGGACGACGGCCGGATTGACTGGACCAAACCCGCACGGGTGATTCACAACCTGGTCCGCGCGATGCAGCCCTGGCCCACCGCCCGCACCGCCTGGCATCCCGCCGAGAGTGTCCAGGAGCCGGTGCCGTTGATCGTCCATCAGACGGCCGTCGCGGACGGCTCTGGCCCAGCCGGGACCGTGCTGGAAGCGGACGGCGACCGAATTCTTGTCGCTGCCGCGGCAGGAGCGGTGCGGTTGCTCCTGGTCCAGATTCCCGGCAAGAAGGTTTCCCCTGCCGCCGAGTTCTTGCGCGGATATCGCGTTCGTCCCGGAGATCGCCTGGGCTGACAGGCCGGGTCGGCGGGGGTTATCATCTTGTGACGCTCTCGTAGGCCCACCTTTTCTCTTCTCTCTGCCGACCCGGATGGTGGGCCGAGCCCACCCTACAAACAAGAATCGGTCATCGCTCCATCGCCAACGAACCAGGACCCGTCCCCATGGAAAGCAGCCCCCAGCAGCCTGCACCTCCCACGCAGACGATCGTCATTCAGCAGCGTGAGCGGGGCGGATGGGTCCGCCGAATTGTCACGACGTTGTTCTGGGTTTTCGTTTTGCTCGCGTTTCTGAGCACCTACCTGACGCGCGACCAGGGCTTCCCCACGCGGCTTTCCGAACGTTACGTGGCCGGCGAGTGGTCCGCCTCGAAAGTCGCCATCATTGAAGTGGGCAGCCTGATCTTCGACCAGGAGATCGAGCACCTGATCAAGCAGGTGCGGCAGGCGCGCTACGACGACTCGGTCCGTGCGGTCGTGCTCCGGATCGACTCGCCCGGCGGCACGGTCTCGGGCGCCGACCAGGTCTGGCGCGAGGTCGAGCTGCTCAAGAAGGCGGGCAAGCCGGTCGTCGCCTCGCTGGGCGGCCTGGCGGCCTCGGGCGGCTATTACGTGGCCGTCGCCGCCGACCCGATCATCGCCGAGCCGACCACGCTGACCGGCTCGATCGGCGTCATCAGCGAGCTGCCCAACATCGAGGGCCTGATGGACAAGCTCGGCGTGAAGATGGAAACCATCGCCACCGGCCCCTGGAAAGACACCGGCTCCTACTTCCGGCCGCTGAGCCCCGCCGAACGCGAGCGCTGGCGGCAGATGATCGATTCGTCCTATCAGCGCTTCGTGCGGATCGTCGCGCACGGCCGCAACCTACCGCTCGAGACCGTCAAGAACCTGGCCGACGGCAAGATTTACACCACCGACGAGGCTCTTAGCAACAAGCTCATTTCCGAGATCGGCTATCTCGACGATGCCATCCTGGCCGCCGAGCGGCAGGCCAAGTTAAACACCGCCCGCGTCATCAAGTACGCCCGCCCCCTGAGCCTGGCCGACGCCCTGCTCAGCATGTCCGCATCCCGGACCCCCTGGGAGATCTCGCCGAACTCCCTCATGAAGTTCCAGACGCCGCGCGTCCTCTACCTGGCGCGGTGAGTGGTAGACCGCCGCCGAGTCTTCGTCGCGCGGCGGAGCCGCCACCGACCCCGGCGCCGCTCGACCCGGCGTGAACGCCGGGCCTATGACCGCGGCGCGGCACGCCCGGTGAACCGGGCGAAAGACCACGCGCTCGGGTGCGCCTCTCCCAGCCCGGTTCACCGGGCTTTTTCTCTCTTCGGCCCGGCGTTGACGCCGGGTCGCCCGGAACCCAGCGTGAACGCCGGGCCGATGACCGCGGCGCGGCGCGCCCGGTGAACCGGGCGAAAGCCCCCGCGCTCATCATGCGCATTCCCCAGCCCGGTTCACCGGGCTTTGTCCCTCTTCGGCCCGGCGTTGACGCCGGGTCGTTCTGCGCAGCAGGAACAATCCACGCGGAAAGACAACCATCGCCGTGGTAACAATGTCGGGTGTGTCCCGTCCGCGCCGACGCACCTCTTCTCCACGCTCGGCAACATTCGTTAGGGGACAGGAAGAGGTGCGTCGGCGCGGGCGGGACGCACCCGACAAGAACGATAGGGCCGGCGGCCTTCGCGTTTGCTTGTCAGCGGCGCGGGGGGACGCTAAACTCGTTTCATCCCTACTTGATCCCCGTGTCGCGTCCGCCACCTTCGGGAAGACGTGGCGGGAGGTATGCGACCGTCCCTCTCCGTGAGCGAGACGACCTGGATGTATCCAATCTTCGAGGCCGAGTTCCTCGCGCCGGATATTAAACGATTTGTCATCGAAGCCCCACGCATTGCCCGCAAACGGCAGGCCGGGCAGTTCGTTATCGTGCGCATCCACGAGCAGGGCGAGCGCATCCCGCTGACGATCGCCGACAGCGACCGCGAGCGCGGGACGATCACCCTGATCGTCCAGGGCATCGGCAAGACCACCAAGCTGATGAACATCCTGGGCGCGGGCGATGCCCTGCTGGACCTGGTGGGACCGCTGGGCAAGCCGTCGGAGGTGCGAACTTCGGCACGGTGGTCGTCATCGGCGGCGGCGTCGGCGCGGCCATCGCCTATCCGACCGCCAAGGCACTGCACGAGGCGGGCAACCACGTCATCGCGATCCTGGGCGGTCGCAACCAGGACCTGGTTCTGCTCGAACCCGAGATCCGGGCCATCAGCGACGAGGTCATCATCACCACCGACGACGGCAGTACGGCCAGAAGGGTCTGGTGATCGACCCGCTCAAGGCGATGATCGCGGCCGGCCGCACGCTCGACCTGGTGCTGGCGATCGGCCCCGTGCGGATGATGCAGGCGGTGGCCGAGGTGACCCGGCCGCACCAGATCCAGACGGTCGTCAGCCTGAACTCGCTCATGGTCGACGGCACCGGCATGTGCGGCGGCTGCCGGATCATCACGACCGAGGGGGCGAAGTTCGCCTGCGTGGACGGCCCCGAATTCGACGCCCACACGGTCGATTTCGACATCCTCGCCCAGCGCAACCGGATGTACGCCACGTTCGAGGCCGAGTCGCTCAAACGGTTCCTTGAGCACCCGAGCAGGCAGCAGCCAGGCTTGCGAGTCATGCCGGCTTGAAGCCGCCTATCCGGAGGTGCGCATCCCGTGAGGCCCGACTCCCATGAGCGACCACACGCTTTCGCCCAAGGAGCGCATGAAGATCCCCCGGCAGCACATGCCCGAGCAGGACGCCGAGGCGCGCCGGCGCAACTTCGAGGAGGTCAACCAGGGCCTGACCGTCCTGGGCGCCACCACCGAGGCCCTGCGCTGCCTCGAATGCGCCAAGCCGCAATGCATGGACGGCTGCCCGGTCGACGTCAACATCCGCGAGTTCGTCAGCTTGATCGCCGACGGGCGATTACCTCGGCGCCGCGGCCAAGATCCGCGAGGACAACATCCTGCCGGCGATCACCGGCCGCGTCTGCCCGCAGGAAACCCAGTGCGAGGGGTGCTGCATCCTGGGCAAGAAGTTCGAGCCGCTGGGGATCGGCTACCTGGAGCGGTTCGTCGCCGATTACGAGCGCGAGCACGGCACGCACGGCCTGCCCGCAGATCGCGCCGCCGACCGGCAAGAAGGTCGCCATCGTGGGCAGCGGCCCGGCCGGCCTGAGCGCCGCGGGCGACCTGGTCCGTTGGGGACACGCCGTCACCGTCTTCGAGGCGCTGCACGAGATCGGCGGCGTGCTGATTTACGGCATCCCCGAGTTCCGGCTGCCCAAGGACATCGTCCGCCAGGAAGTGGACGTGATGCGGCAGATGGGCGTCGATTTCCAGACCAACGTCGTCATCGGCAAGACGGTCACGATCGACGAGCTGATGACCGAGGAAGGCTACGACGCGGTGCTGATCGCCACCGGCGCGGGCCTGCCGAAGTTCCTGGGCGTGCCTGGCGAGCACTTCAACGGCGTCTACTCGGCCAACGAGTTCCTGACCCGCGTCAACCTGATGCGCGCCAACGAGTTCCCGGAGTACGACGAGCCGGTCTTCGACTGCCAGGGCAAGGACGATCGCGGTCGTCGGCGGCGGCAACACGGCGATGGACGCGGTGCGCACGGCCTGCCGCCTTGGCGCGCACACCGAGTTATCTTGTTCTACCGCCGCACCGAGAACGAGATGCCGGCCCGCGCTCGAGGAGGCCAAGCACGCCAAGGAAGAGGGCATCGTCTTCCGTGTGCCTGACCAACCCGGTGGCGTTCCTGGGCGACGAGAAGGGCAACCTCACCGCGATGCGCTGCATCCGGATGGAGCTGGGCGAGCCCGATGCCTCGGGCAGGCGGTCGCCGGTGCCGCTGCCGGGCTCCGAGTTCGAGATGCCGGTCGGCGATGGCGGTCATCGCGCTGGGCACCGGGGCCAATCCGCTCGTGCAATCGACGACGCCCGACCTGAAAACGGACCGGCGGGGCTACATCGCGGCCGACCCGGAGAGCCTGCGCACCTCGAAGCGGGGCGTCTTCGCCGGCCGGCGACATCGTCACCGGCGCCGCGACCGTGATCCTGGCCATGGGCGCGGGCCGCACCGCGGCGGCATCCATCGACGCCTACCTGAAGACCGGCGAATGGGAATCGGCCCCGCGCTGAGTCTGTTCTTTGTCGCGCGATCCCAAAGCCATGTGCGGGCGCCGCACGGATTCTCCCCGTGAATACGGAAACCGATCCTTCAACCGGAGAATCGGCTTCTCGAAGAACTCCCACGACAGAATCGCCACCGCGAAGACCACGGCCAATTTGAGCGCGTCGAGGGCCATCGAGTCGTGGCAGGTGATGTCGTAGTGCGAGGCCGAGATCACGACATAGAGCGGTGCGTGGTAGAGATAAAGACCGTAGCTGATCGTCCCGAGATAGACCAGGACGGGATGCCGCAACGGCCGGAGCCAGGACTGCCCCGCGCAGATCACGGTCAGCCCCACCACCGCGAAATAGAGCCCGAACAGCCGGCTCGCGTTGATCGAGAACGCCAGCTTCTCCCAGAGCGTCGGCCAGCCGTTCTGAAGGAGCACCTCGACGTGCGCGCGCCAGAGGGGATAACTCAGCGTCACGGCCGCAAGAGCCGCCAATCCCCAGGCCCACCCGCGCCCGCGCTGGGTCGAAGCCCCCGGCGCACCCAGAAGCCAGGCCAGAAGTGCTCCCAGGGCGAAGCCATCCCAGTTCGTGACCAGCAGGATCGGCATGAAAAACAGCCGCGCGGCGAAGGCCGATGTGATCAAGACCGGGATCGCCACGCGCAATCCCCTGCGCCCAGCAAGACCGCCAGCAGCGGCCAGAAGATGTAAAACTGCTCCTCGGCCGCTAATGTCCACGTATGAGCAAAATACATGCTGAACCAGGGAGGACGGCCAAACCAGTAGTGCTGGATGAACTGCGTGTATGTCAAATAATTCCCGAGCCCATCCATGGCCTGCCGGTGCGGGAGCCAGCGGTTGACGAGAACCAGGGTCAGAATCGAGGCATAATAGATGGGCCAGATCCGCAGGCTGCGCCGCACGTAGAACCGGGCCAGAAAGCCGGTCTGGGTGCCGTGATCGAGAATGATGCGCGTGATCAGATAGCCCGAGAGCACGAAGAAGAGATCCACGGCCGAGGCCAGGACCGCGTAGGAGGCTCCCAGGCCCAGGTGTAAGCTCAACACCATGAGGGCCGCGATCCCGCGCAGGGCATCGAGTTCGGCCACGCGACGCATCGCTCCTCCTTGAGCCGTGTGGGGCAGCCGCCCTCGGCTGCCCTGAGCCAGCCGAGGGCGGCTGGCCCACATTCCTTTCGGTTTGGAACCCCAAGGGACTCTAGCCGAACGCGGCTTCTCTGTCCATTGCTCGTCGATCCTTTCCCAGACCGCCCATTCTTCTCCTCCGCGTGGAAACGGTTCGGTCGCCGCGTGGCGCATCTTGACGCCGTACCCGCGCAGCGGGATGCTGAAAAACCATTCTTGAGAACAACGGTGTTTTGTCCCAGTGCGGGCCGGATTGGAGAAGTTCGGCCGTCCTGGTTTCGGAGCTGGTCATGGTCATGCAAATCGCTCCCGGCGCCACGAGGATCGGCTGGATTGGCACGGGCGTCATGGGCTCGTCGATGTGCGGGCACCTGCTGGCGGCGGGCTATGCGGCGACGGTCTCCAATCGCACGAAGGCCAAGCTCCAGCCCCTGCTCGACAAGGGCGCGCAGGCCGCCGACTCGCCCCGCGCGGTGGCCGAGGCATCAGACGTGGTGTTCACGATCGTCGGCTATCCCCGCGACGTGCGCGCGGTCACGCTCGGCCCCGAGGGCACGCTCGCCGGCGCCCGGCCGGGGATGATCCTGGTGGACATGACGACCAGCGAGCCGTCGCTGGCCGTCGAGATCTTCGAAGCCGCCAAAGCGAAGGGCGTCCACGCCGTCGATGCGCCGGTCTCCGGCGGCGACATTGGCGCGCGCGAGGCCCGGCTGTCGATCATGGTCGGCGGCGAGGCGGAGGTCGTCCAGGCGCTCATGCCGCTGTTCCAGGCGATGGGCAAGACAATTATCCATCAAGGTCCCGCCGGCGCCGGGCAGCACACCAAGATGGTCAACCAGATCCTGATCTCGACCGGCATGATCGGGATTTGTGAAGCCCTTCTGTACGGCTACAAGGCCGGGCTTGACTTGAACACGGTGCTCCAGAGCGTCACGCCGGGCGCGGCCGGGTCGTGGAGCCTGTCGAACCTGGCGCCGCGGATGATCGCGGGCCGGTTCGAGCCGGGGTTCTTCGTCGAGCATTTCCTCAAGGACATGGGCATCGCCCTCGCCGAGGCGCGGCGCATGAAGCTGAGCCTGCCGGGCCTGGGCCTGGCCGAGCAGCTTTACCGCGCCGTCGAAGCCCAGGGACACGCACGCGACGGCACCCACGCGCTGATGCTGGCCCTGGCGCGCCTCTCGAACGTGGACTGGCCGCCCCCCGCGCGGTAGGCTCGGCGCCATGAAACCACGACCGCCCCGCGACTTCTTCATCTGTCCCCACTGCGGCGCCGAGCTGCCGATCGATGCCCGCTTCTGCCGGGAGTGCGGCGCCGACGACGAGTTCGGTTGGAACAAGGGTTTCGACGAGGAGGACGACCTCCCCGACGGCGGCTACGACGGCGAAGGCACCTTCGACTACGACGAGTTCGTCTCTCGTGAGTTCCCCGACCAGGCGCTGCGCCCGTCCGCTCGCGTCCTGATCTGGCGGGCCGCCGTGATCGTGGTCGTGGCGGCGTTCTTGCTCTGGTGCCTGGCTCGGTTCCATTAGAGGCTATCCGGGAAGTCTGGTATTAGCCCCGAAGGGGCGGCAGTGAATAGCCCGGGGCGTCAGCCCCGGGAACCGAGAACGACGCGCTACAAACCCTCTCCAAAGCCCCGAAGGGGCGGCCGATGTCGTTGTTCCACGGACCGTTCTGTCGCCCCTTTGGGGCTGCGGAGGAAGATTCTCTCGCCGCGGCTCCGCTTCCTTCCCGGGGCTGACGCCCCGGGCTATTCGCTGTCGCCCCTTCGGGGCTTTCCGGATAGTCTCTTAGTGATCCGTCCGGTTGGCTGGGGTGCCGCAATGGCTGAATTCACCACAGAGACACGGAGAACACAGAGGCAGACACAGAGAGGAATCTTCCTCTGTGAGAACTCTGTGCTCTCCGTGCCTCTGTGGTGAATTCAGCCATTGCGGCACCCCAGCCATGCTCGATCCTTCCTCCCGGGAGTGACTTCCATGTTCTCTCTCGCCTTTACCTGCCTGCTGTGTCTCACCGCGGCGCCCGATGACGGTCCCGCCCTGACCGTGGTCCGCGATGGAAAGACGGACTGGGTGATCGTCCTGCCGCAAGGCGCGACGGCCCCCGTGCGCCACGGCGCCGAGGAGATTCAAAAACATCTGAAAATGATGACCGGAGCGGAATTGCCGATCGTCGAGCCGAAAGGCGCGCAGCCCGGTAGTCCGATCCTTCTCCGGCTGGATGAAACGCTCGGTTCCGAGTCGTTCCGCATCGACACCACCCCGGCCGGGATCACGATCTCCGGCGACGCCCGCCGCGGCCTGCTCTATGGCTGTTATGCCTTCCTGGAAGATGTGGTCGGCTGCCGCTGGTACACGTCCAGGATCACGAAGGTCCCGAAGAAGGCGACCCTCACCGTCGGCCCGCTGCACATCAGCCAGAAGCCCGCGTTCGAGTATCGTGAGCCTTATTACACCGAAGCGTTCGACCGCGACTGGGCCGTCCGCAACCGCACCAACGGCAACGCCCAGCACCTCGATGATTCCGTCGGCGGCAAGGTTCAGTACGGGCCGTTCGTCCACACGTTCAGCTCGCTCGTGCCCACCGAGCAAGTATTTCGATGAGCACCCCGAATACTTCTCGATGGTCAACGGCAAGCGGATGAAAGGATATTATCAACTTTGCCTGACCAATCCCGGACGTGCTCAGGATCAGCATCGAGAAGGTTCGCCAATGGATCAAGGAGCACCCCAGCGCGACGATCTTCAGCGTCTCACAAAACGATACCGACGGCCATTGCCAGTGTGACAAGTGCAAGGCCGTCGAGGCCGAGGAAGGCGCTCCGTCGGGCGTCGTGCTGCGGTTCGTCAACGCGGTGGCCGAGGCGATCGAGAAGGACCACCCGAACGTCCTGATTGACACTCTGGCCTACCAGTGGACCGAGAAGCCACCGCAGCACGTCCGGCCGCGGCCGAACGTCCGCATCCGCCTCGCGCCGATCGGGGCGTGCGTCGCGCATCCGCTCGACGGCTGCGACGCCAACCGCACGCCGCTGGCCAACCTCAACGCCTGGGCGGGCGATCACGGACCAGCTCTACATCTGGCACTACAGCACGAATTTCGCCAACTTCCTCCAGCCGTTGCCCGACCTGGACGAGATCGCGGGCACGATTCCCCTGTTCAAGAAGAAGGGCGTCGTCGGCATCTTTTACGAGGGCGACATGGCCCCGGGCGGCGGCGGCGAGATGTCGGAGCTGAAGGCGTACCTGATGGCCAAGCTGATGTGGGACCCGTCCCGCGACGCGAAGGCGATCATCGCCGAGTTCCTGGACGGCGTGTTCGGTCCCGCCGCGCCGCAGATCACCAAACTGGCTCGACCTGGTCCACAAGCCGGCCCGCGAGAGCAAAGTCCACGCCCGGATCTACGACCCGCCGACGGCGCCGTACCTGTCCGACGAATTGCTCATCGAGGGCACGAAGCTCTTCGACGAGGCCGAGAAAGCCGCCGCGAACGATCCCGTGGCGCTGGATCAGGTGCAGCGGGCCCGCCTGGCGCTGGAGTACGTGCAGCTCATGCGGTCCAAGCCCGATAAGCCCGCGCCGGGCGGCCTGACGCACGAGGCACTCGCCGACCGCGTGGCCGGCAAGGTCAAGCAATACGGCATCGGGCAGATCCGCGAGGGGGAACCGGTGGCGAAGTTCCTGGAACGGATCGGCAAGAAATAGCCTATTTCCATGTAGCGGCGGCCGTCCCGGCCGCTTCAGGATTCCCTAACCGGAGCGGCCGGGACGGCCGCCGCTACATGGAAATGAACCTCTCAGTGTGCGAACACGTCCGCCGGCAGCTCACTCGCCTTGGAGGGGGCTCGGAGCCAGGAGGCGAAGGGTGCGGCGGCGACGAGGGCGACGAGACCGGACTCGTCGCTCTCGGCCGTCGCGTGGAACGTGCCGCTGGCCGCTTTATGACCCAGTCGGAGCAGGCGGGTGCCCAGACCTCCCACGAGCTCGACCTCGATCCGCAGTCGGGGCGGATTCAAACCGGCGGTGGGCGGGAAGGGGCCCGGATACTGCGCGAACGAGACCGCGTTGAGGTTCGCAAGCTGTTCCACCAGGGTGTTGAGCTGCGCCGGTCCGAACCCGCTCGGGCCGGCGCCGGCGGTCGTCGTCCAGCCGGGTTGGCCCTGGAAGGCCGCTTCCTGCCGCGCGACGGTCCAGCTTGACCCGTCCGGCCAGCGCACCGTCAGGCGGCGCACGCCGTCGGCCGGGAAGCTCAGCACCGTGCGGTCGTGCAATTCGGCGGTCAGGATCGAGATCGCTTCCGGCACCAGCGTGAAGACCCGGCCGGTCCCGCGGATCGTCGCATACCGCTGCCCGCGCTTGCCGGGCACCTCCTTGCCGAGAATCAAACTACCGCCCGGCGGCGTCTCCTGACCGGGAAGTGCGGCCAGGGTCCACGAGATTCGGCCCAGGGCGCATCGAGCCCGTATGGCTTCCCGTCCTGGACCTCTTCCGCGATCAGATCGGCGGCACGGAGCCGGCTGAGCAGGACATCGAGCTCGGCCACCGCCCGTGCATCGACGGTGGCCGGGACCGGCGCCGTCATGCGCCAGTGGGAGTAATCGCGGGGCGTTCCCGAGGCGGCGACCGCGACTGTCGTACCGCCATGCTCGACGCGGATCGTGGCGATACGATCGGCGGGCAGCGCGTTGATGCCGCGATCGCGGAAGGCGAACCGCCCGCGCGGAACGATCGCGCCGGAGGATTCGCTCAAGGACAAGATCGACTGGTCACCGGCCGTGCGGGCGAAGAGTTGCCGCGTGGCGGTATCGTCCCGGCCCAGGTCGAGCTCGGCATCGGGCGGCCGCTTCGGTGGCTCCGCGGCCGCGTCGCTCGCCGCGCCGTACCAGAGCCGCACCACGGCCGTCGGCGGGTCCAGGCCCGGATTCGCCACCGCGACCGGCGCCAGCACCGAGACCGCTTCGAGCGTCTCGAGCCCGTGCAGAAGCTGGTTGACGGCCAGCGGATCGGCCGCGCCGGGTCGGGGTGAAGTGTGACCCAGCCCCGCGTGCGGCGGACCAGGACGTGTTCGCGCTCTCCCTCGCGCACCACGATCCACTCCACCCGCCGCGCCTCGAACGCCAGGGCCTTCTTGCTCCGCAGCACGAACGGGTTCGTGGGCAGTTTGATCAGGGGTGCGCCGTTGATCTCGACCAGGTCCCCGCCCCGGCTCGCTTCGAAGTGGTTGGGAGAACCGGGAATCGCCGCTCCTACCTGGAGCGTCAAGTCCGGATCGTTCCCGGCGGACGTGCCGATCCCGACAGTCAGCCAGGGAGGAACGATCCGCTCCGAGGAGCCGTCGAGAAACCGCTCCACCTTCATCGCCGCGAGGTCGGCCAGCAGGCCGCCGATCGCCTCGTCCCCGGCCGGTGCCTGGAACGGCGCGACGATGCGCCAGCCCTCTTCGCCTCGCTCCAGTCGCATCATCTGACCCTGCCGTGTGAGGACGATCTTCTGGACATCCATCGGAAAGGCGGGCAAGAGCCGCGTTTCGCGCCAGGACTCAGCCGGCAGATCCAGGCTGGCCAGTGGCTTTGCATCCACGATGAGGATGTTTGATCCCGGCAACGGGCGCACATAACGCGCATCACGATGGGTCTGGCCCAGTTCGAGAGTCGCCAGGGGACGCTGGAGATCCCGGCCGAAAACGGCCACGGTGCGGCCCTCTGGCCCCAGGCCAAAGTGCTTGGGCGGCTCTTTCAAAACGCCGGAGTCGGGCAGCGGGGTGAGCGTCTTGAGATTTGCCAGCAAGCTTTCCACGCGGGCCGCGTCCGCCAGCGTGTCCGAACCGTGCCGCAGCCGCCAGCGCCGCGGACCCTGGCGCTCGATGAGGATGTCTCCCCGCGCGTCGTGGATCGTGATCCGGCGGATCTCGGCCGCCGGCACATCCAGCAGCGCGGGCAGGACGACTCCGGCCCGTCGCTGTCGTTCCGCGGCGGTCGGCACGCCCGACCATTCCGCCCACCACAGCGCGAGCAGTCCGCCGAAGAACAAGAGCAACAGAACGGTCAAAGTCCGCGGTTTCATGGAAGTCCCGTCTGCCGGCGGTGAGTGGCTGGGGCGGAGTTTCGTAGGGTGCGTGAAACGCACCAAGCCTTTATCTGGCAAAGAGATAGGTGCGTGTCACGCACCCTACTGGGAGAGGTTCTCACTGCCTTCTGGCCAGATACACAAACACGCCCAGCCCGATGATCAGGGAGAACGCCAGCAAGGTCGGCAAGAGCACCAGCCGGGCGCGCAGATTCGGATCGGCGGTCAGCGTCAACGCGACGTGCGTCTTGGGGGCGATGCCCGCCAGCGACGACCGCCCGCGCAGCCAGCCGACGGTGTTGATCAATAGGTCCTGGTTCACCGGATCGGTCTGGGCAATCTGGTTGTCCGCCAGGAAAGGGCTGCTGTAGACCACCAGCCGGGGGGATTCCTCCTTGCCTTTCTCCGCGGATTTGGCCGTCTCGGTCACGGCCATGCCGACGGTGAACGGCGCGATCGGACCGGCACTCGCGGTCGGACCGGCGGCCTCCGGGCGCGATGGCAGCAGCCGGGCTTCGGGCGTGGTACGCAGCACCGGTTGCGTTTGCCAGCGCGGGTCGGGCGGGGGCATGCCGGGCGTGTTCGCGGTCGCGATCGAGAGCGGCACCGCCCCCGGGATCAAGACCGCCTGGTTCGCCAGCGGCGCGACTACCGGGTGCAGCGTCGGCCCGGTGATGAGCGCGAACGGCAAGTCCGCGCGGCCCAGGTTGAAACGCGGGTCGATGACGACATCCGCGCCGACCTCGATCCGGAACGTCTTGAGCCACTCCTCCAGCCCGGTCCGCTTGCGGCCGTCGAGCAAGACCACCACCCGGCCGCCCTGCGCGACGAAGCCCCGCAGACGCTCCGCCTCGCGCGCGTCGAACGGCGACTGCGCCCGGACGATGAACAGGAGATCCGAGATCCTCGGGAGGGGGATCGCGCACGAGGCTGATCGTCCCCACTTCGGCCCCGTAAGAATTCAGCCGCGCCCGGAACAAGCCCAGGCCGGCCGGGTCTTGCACGTCCTGTACCGAGGGCTCGCCGTGGCCGGTCGTGAAGGCGATCTTGAGCGGCTTGCCCGCGCTGAGCCGGATCAATGTGGAGGTCAGAACATCCTCGCCCTTGAAGCTCGCGGCAAATTGCTCGGGGGCGTCGCTGGGCGCGGCCTCGAACATCTCGGCGAAGCGGGCCACCGCGTGGTGCGCGCCGCGCCTGCGCCCAGCTCGACGACCACGCCGCCGCCCGGCGTGATGGCCACGTCCGGCACCCGCTTGATCAGCTCGTCCAGACGGACCGGGTCGCCGTAGCGCGACACGTCCTCGATGCGGACCCGCCGCGGATTCGCCGCCTGGAAGAGGTCCAGAAGCTGGTGGACTCGCGTGCGCTGACGGGCCGCCACCGCGCTGTTGCCGTGAAAGACCGTGAACGTCACCGGCTGCTTCAGGTCGCGGAGCTGCCGGACCGTGAGCGAGGCCAGGCTGAAGGCGCGGTCCCGGGTGAAATCCCACGGCCGTTCGGCGTACCGGAACGCCAGCACATTGCCCACGACCAGCACGCCCGCCAGCAGCGAGATCGTCAAGGCCGCGTCGGCGAACTGGACCACCCGGCGCAGCGTCGGGCTCTCATGTCGAAAACGCCGGTTCCGGCTCACGAGCACGATCAAGCCGCCGAAACCCACGCCAAAGAGCGGCAAGGACCACGGCACGCCCACCCACATCGCGGCGAGCGCGCCCAGGGCGATCAACACCAGGCAGCCGACCGAGGTCGCGATCATCGCATCGCGATACCCGATGCCGGGGCCGGCGCCGCCGGCTTGCTCGCCCGCTCGGAGCGTGCCCCGAAGCAGGATGTAGAGCGCCACGAAGGCGACCAAGGCCAGGCCGCCGATCCAGGCCTCGGGCTGCGCCAGGAGCGTCAACAGCCGCGTCCCCATCCGTTCACATCCCCCGCCTCAGCTCGAGCGCCTTGGCCGTGCCGAAGAGCATCAAGACCGTCACGGAAAGGTGCAGCGCCAGGAACCGCAGGTCGAGCTTGCCCCAGGCGAAGGACTGCACCTGGTCGAGCACCGAGACGAACCGCGCCGCATCGGTCCAGCTTGCCCGGCTGGCCGCGCCGTAGGACGTGGCCAGGAGCGTCACCACCAGGAGCAGGAACAGCACCGCGAAGGTCTCCACCGCCGCCACGATCTGGTTCTTGCTCGAGCGCGTAAAAAACAGCCCGATGGAGACGAACATCATGCCGATCGTCGTCAGCCCCAGCGCCAGGCTCAGGAGCGGGCCGGGGTCGAAATCGTAATGGCCGAAGTGACGGAGGAAGGGCAAGTACAGGGCAAACGGCAGGAGCAAGACCCAGTACATCACGACCCCGGAGAGCCACTTCGCCACCGTGACTTCGGCCTCGGTCACGGGCACGGTCAAGAGCGGTTCGAGCGTGCCCGAACGGCGCTCCTCGGCCACCAACCGCATCGTCAGGGCCGGCACCGCGACCAGCAGCGCGACCCAGAACGGCGTGCTCCCCGAGATATAAACCGTCATCGGATCGCTCAGGCCCGAGAAGACCACCTGGCGGTCCTTGAGCGTCTCGATGAGCTGCCAGAAATTGAGCCAGGCGATCGCCTGGAACGCCAGCAAAATGAGGTACGCCATCGGGCTGAGAAAATAAGCGGCCAGCTCGCGGCGCAAGAGGGTCGGCACATGGCGCATGGTCAGGCGGCCTCGTCGTTGCCGCGGGCGGCCTGGGCGACCGCCGCGACGAAGCGGTCCTCCAGGCTCGAACGCTGCCAGTCCAGCCGTCGCAGACCACCGTTGTTGCGCATGACCCGCTCGGCCAGCGCGGCACGAGGATCGGTGCCGGGCTTGACCCGGATTTCGAAGCGGTGCGCGCCGTCCTCCTCGCCGCGCACGAGCACGCGGGCGACATCGGGGGCCGTCTCCAAGGCGCGCCGCAGCACGTCCACCGGCCCGGTCGCCTCGATCACGATGGCGATCTCCGCCCGCAGATGGTCCAGAGCGTCATCCAGCACCACTCGCCCCCCGGCGATCAAAATGACGCGCGAGCAGACGGCCTCGACCTCCTGCATGATGTGGGTCGAGAGCAAGATCGTGTGCCGCTGGCCCAACTCCCGGATCAACGCGCGGACCTCGCGGATCTGGATCGGGTCGAGCCCGCTCGTCGGCTCGTCCAGGATGAGGATGTCGGGATCGTGGATCAAGGCATCGGCCAGCCCGACCCGCTGGCGGTACCCGTGCGAAAGCTGGCCGACGATGCGCGATTCCACCTCGCGCAGCCGGCACGCCTCCAGCACGCGAGCGAGGGCGGCGCGCCGCTTGATGCCGGAGACGTCCTTGAGCCGGGCCCGGTAGTCGAGATATTCGCGGACCCGCATTTCGGGATAGAGCGGCACGTTCTCGGGCAGATAGCCGAGGCGCGCCGGCACGGCCAATGGCTCGTCGAGCACGTCATGTCCCGCCAGTCGGGCGCGGCCGGCGGTCGGCGCCAGGAATGTGCTCAGGACGCGCATCGTCGTCGTCTTGCCGGCCCCGTTCGGGCCCAGCAGGCCGACGACCTCGCCCCGGCCCACCTCGAAGGTGAGCCGGTCGATCGCGCAAACGGCGCCGAAACGTCGTGTCAGGTTCTCGACCTGGATCATGGCGGCGTCGCACCCGGCCGGAGGGCTTGCGGTCCGCCTCGTGACAAACAGGCCCCCCGGCCTCCCGGGGGCGCATGCGCGGACCAGGAACAGGAGTCAGCCTACCTCTTACGGTGACGGATCCGGCTGCGATTACGGCGCTTTTTCCGTCCCACCTTGCGACGACCTTTCCCACGGCGGCGGCTAGCCATACCCACTCCTGCTCTGATTGGTTGACGAGAAGACAAGACCGAACAGCCGACCCGATCTCCGGGCGGGAAGACTTATCAATCTACCGCAACCCGCCCCGCCGAGCAACCCCGTGCCGGAAACGCGCGGGTAGCATCTGGCATTCGGCATCCGGAATCCGGAATCTGGTATCCGGAATCCGCATCGACGTCTGAACGACCCGGAAAGAGATGCACCGCGAGTACCGCCCGGAAGAAATGAGCCGTCTGCCCACGCCCGCCCAGGAAGCGGGTGCCGGCGGTCATCGCGCGTGTTCGGCCTCACGATCTTGCTGGGCACCCTGATCGCGGCTGACGTGGCGCTGGGACTGGCGGAAGTGCGACTGCCGTTTGGCATCTCGCTGGCGCTGGTGGCGGCCGTCCTCGGCGGCGTGCGGATCGTGTATGTGGCGCTGGAGGCCCTGCTCACGGGACGGATCGGCGCGGACCTGGCCCTGGCGCAGGCGTGTGTCGCGGCCCTGTTTCTCGGAGACCACCTGGTCGCGGCCGAAGTCGTCTTCATCGCTCTGCTCGGGGAGTCCCTCGAAGCGATCACCGCCGAGAGCGCCCTGCGGGCCATCGGCCGGCTGTTCGCGCAGCGCCCCGCACGGCCCGCGTCCGGCGCGAGGGGGTGGAAATCGAGATTCCCGTCGCGCAGGTCGTTGTCGGCGACCTCTTGATCGTGGCGCCTGGCGAGAAGCTGGCAGCGGATGGGACGATCCTTGCCGGCCGCTCGGCCGTGGACCAGTCGGTCTTGACCGGCGAATCACTGCCGATCGACCGGGGGCCGGGCGAGCCGGTCTTCGCCGGTTCGGTCAACCAGTTTGGCCGGCTGGAAGTCCGCGCCGAGCGGGTCGGGACCGCCACGACGCTCGGCCAGGCCGCCCGGTTGATGGCCGAGGCGCAGCGTCGCAAGGCCCCTCTTCAGCGCGCGGCCGATCGCTAGCGCGCTGGTTCCTGCCCGTCGTCGAGACCGTCGCGGTCCTGACCTGGCTCGTGGGCACCTGGCGCGGCTGGCCCGACGTCTGGCAACGCACGGTGGCCGTGCTGGTGGTGGCCTGCCCTTGCGCGCTGGTGCTGGCCACACCCGCGGCCATCCTCGCGGCAATGGGCTGGCTGGCGCGTCATGGCGTGGTCCTCAAAGGCGGCGCGGCGCTGGAGCGGCTAGCGGCCTGCGACACCTTCGCATTCGACAAGACCGGCACTCTCACACGCGGCTGTCCCGAACTCTCGGCCGTGGTGCCGCTGGCGGACTGGGACGAAGCGGCTGTGCTCCGGCTGGCCGCCGCGGTCGAGAGCGGCAGCCGGCATCCTCTGGCCGTCGCGGTCTGTGCGGAGGCCAGCGCGCGCAACCTGGAACCGTTCCCCGTTACGGACATCCTCGCGCAGCCCGGCGCGGGCATGTCGGCCCTCTGGCATGATTCGGACGACGAGCCTGGCCGCGCCGTGCTGGTCGGCAACCGCCGTCTGCTCGACGAGCACGGCGCGACCCTGTTACCAGACGAGATCGCCGCGCTTGAAGCCCTCGATGCGCAAGGGGCCACGCCCCTGATCGTCGCCGTGGACGGCCGCCCCGTCGGCCTGCTCGGACTGAACGACGCGGTTCGACCCGAGGCCCACGACGTTATCCACGACCTGAAACATGCTCGTATCACCGAGATCGCCCTCTTGACCGGCGATCGCGCGCCGGCCGCCCGGCGGGTGGCGCAGCAGACGCACATTTCCCTTGTCGAAGCCGAGCTCCTGCCGGCCGACAAGGCGGCGTGGATTGGCGGGCGGCAGGAGGCGGGGCGGCGGGTGGTCATGGTCGGCGACGGGATCAATGACGCCCCCGCGCTGGCGGCGGCCGACGTCGGCATCGCGATCGGCGGCGCCGGCTGCGACCTGGCGGCCGAGGCGGGCGAGATCCTCCTGCTGGGAGAGCCGCTCCAGGTGCTGCCGGACCTGGTGCTCCTGCGCGTGCCGGACGGTGGCCATCCTGCGGCAGAACATCCTCGGCTTCGCCTTCGCTTTGAACGCGGTGGCGATGGCCGCGGCCATGCTGGGCGTGCTCGGGCCGGTCGCCGCGGCGGTGCTGCACCAGGTCGGATCGCTCCTGGTGCTGCTCAATTCGATGCGCTTGCTCGTCTTCGGCGCCTGGGACCAGTTTGCGCCGGTGCGAGGGCTGCGACACGCCGGCGCGGCCATGCGCAGGTTCGATGACCTGCTGGACCCGGGGGCGGTATTCGAGGCTTTGCTGAGACGCTGCGCGCGGGGCTGGCCCTGCTCGCCGTCGGCGGACTGGTGGTGTATGGAACATGGGGCTGGACCGCTCGGACCGGATGAGGTGGGGTTATTGTGCCGCTGGGGACGCTTCGCGCGGCGTGCTGCGGCCGGGCTTGCATTTATGCGGGCCGCCGCCGTTCGAGACAGTGGCGCGGGTCCGGCCGGAGCAACTGCGGAGCGTCGCGATCGGCTTTCGGTCGGAGCGTCCCGAGGCGTCGGCAGCCCGCACGGTGAGATGGGAATCGTCGCACGCGCAGGATTTGACTGCCCGCAGCGAGGAGGAATCGCTCGTCTTATCGGGCGACGGGCGGCTCGTCGAGTTGACGGCGGTCGTGCAGTTCCGGCTCGATCCGCGTCCCGAAGCACTGCGGCGGTATGCGTTCGGCGCCTCGGAGCCGGAGGCGGCCGTGCGTCCGCTCGCGGAGGCGGCCGTGCGGGCGGTGGTCGGCCAGCGCATCGGCGACGACGTGCTTACCGGCCGCCGTCAGGAGTCCGAACGCGCGATCGCGGCGTTATTACAGGCGCGGATCGAGGCATACGGATTGGGCCTGAACATCGTGCAGGTCGCCTTTCAGGACGTACATCCGCCCCGGGGGGTGGTGGATGCGTTCCGGGACGTCTCGCGCGCGAGAGCGATCGGCAGCGGCGCGGCCATGAAGGCGCGGCCTATCGCGCGGAGAAGGTCGCCGCGGCGCACGGCCAAGCCGCCGCCATTCTGCACGCCGCCGAGGCCGATCGGGACGGCCGGATCGCCCGCGCCGGGGGCACGGCGGCCGCGTTCCAGAATCTTCTTGATGCTCGCCAAGGTGCGGCCGCGCTGACCGATCATCGGCTCTACTGGGACACTGTCGCCGGGTGCTGGCCGGGAAACGCAAGGTGGTCCTCGACCCCAGCCCGCCGGTGCGCCATCATTTGATCTTGCCGGATGGGTCGCTGGGCACGCCGCCGGAGGCGCCAAGGCAGCCGTTGTGGGACCGAAGTCGGAAGCCTTGACAACCCGGGTGGCTGGGTCTTCGGAGGCTGGGTCTGGACCCAGCTCTTCCTGGCTCAGGTGTGGCGACGCCATTCCTCCAGGGAGAAGCGGTCGCGGACTCCAGCCTACGAAGCCCAGCCTACAGGACTTCGAGGTCGAACCTCATGAGGCATCGGTCCTGGTTGTTCCTGATCGGCGGCATCCTCGTCGCGGGGTTGCGCCTGGCGCGGGCCTGGGTGATCGTCGATGAGACGCAGTTCGTGCTCATCACGACGTTCGGCCGGCCGGTCGCGGTCTATGGCGACGATCCCGGCGAAACGGGTCTGCACGGGAAATGGCCCTGGCAGACCGCCACGGCCCTCGACCGCCGCTTGCAGGTGTCCGACCCCGCGCCGCGCGAGGTCATCACGGGCGACAAGAAGAACCTGGAGGTGGCCGGTTATGTCGTCTGGCGCATCCGCGACCCCGAGCGCTTCCTGCGCACGGCCGGCACGCTCGACGCCGCGAGCCAGCGTCTGGAGGAACGGGTCGCCGCCGCGCTCAGCACCACGATCGGCCACCGCACGCTGGACAGCCTGGCATCCACCGATCCGCACGTCTGGCAACTCGACGCGCTGACCGCCGAGGTCCTGGCCGCGGTCGCCGGGCCTGCCGAGACCGAACTGGGCGTCGCGGTCGTCGATGTCCGCCTGCGGCGTTTCAATCACCCGCTCGAAGTCCGCCCGGCCGTTTTTGACCTGATCCGTAGCGAGCGGAAACAAGTGGCCGCGGCGCTGCGGGCCGAGGGCGAGGCCCAGTATGTGGCCATCACCGCCGAGGCCGACAGCCAGCGGGACACGATTCTCGCCCGCGCCGAGGCCGAGGCCGAACGGATCAAGAGTCAGGGCGAGGCCGAATCCACCCGCGTTCTCAACGCCGCGCACGCCCGCGACCCGGCCTTCTATGAGTTCAGCCGCACGCTGGAAACGTACAAGGCCGCGCTCGACGAAAAAACGACCGTGGTCCTCTCGGCCGCCAGTCCGTTGCTCCGCCTCTTGACCCAGGGTCCTCCCGAATCGCTTCTGCGCGAAAATGATGCCACAACCGAAGGGGGCTCGCGGTGAAGAAACGGGCGGCCCTCATCGCGGCCGCGCTCGCGGCTCTGGCCCTTCTCGCGTCCGGTGTGACGCTGGTTGCGCCCGGAGAGGTCGTCGTGGTGCGACGCCTGGGCGCCTCCAGTTGCGTCCCTGGGGGCCGGGCTTGCACGCCGGCTATCCCGCCGGCATCGACCACGCCGCGCGCGTGCGCACCGACGCTGTGCGGCGACTGGAGGTCGGCCGCGAGGATCATCCCGGCGCGGGGGAGTACCTCACCGGCGACCGCAATCTGGTCCGGGTCCAGGCCGTCGTACAATACCGCGTGGCCGATCCGGTACCGTTCGTCCTGGCGGGCGACCGGGTTGAACCCCTTTTGTCCCGGCTCGCCGAGTCCAGCCTGGCGCGTGCGCTGGCGGGACGGTCGATCGACGAGGTCTTGCACGGCCACCGTGCCGAAGTCGCGCGCGAAGCGACGGCCACACTTTCGGAACTGAGCAACCATTGCAAGCTGGGTCTGTCCATCCTGAGCGTCCAGGTGATCGAGGCCCGGCCTCCCGCCGAGGTCGAGCCGGACTTCATCGCCGCCCAGGCGGCGCGCAACGTCCGCGACCAGCGTCTCAGCGAGGCGAAGTCCCGCGCCGAGACGACCCGGACCGCCGCGCAGGCGGAGGCTCAGGCCCGGCTCGTGCGCGCCGAATCGGCGGCCGACCGCCTCGTCACCCTCGCCCACGCCCGCGCCGACCGCTTCAACGCCCTGCTCGTGGAAGTGCGCCGGGATCGGGCCTTGACCGTCCGTCGCCTCTACCGCGACGCCTTGCAAGACCTGCTCCCACGCCTGCGCCGCAAGCTGCTCATTGCTCACGATGAGCCGGTGGATCTCAGTATCATTGAGGGGGGCGGGGATCAATGATGACGGATGGCGGATGGCGGATGACTGATGGCGGATGACTGATGGCGGATGACCGAGGGACGATGAAAGTATGCCCCGAATCCCGATCGATGACCTGGACGATCCTCGGATCGCTGTCTACCGGAACATCAAGGCGACGAACCAGACGCGGCACAGCGGCCAGTTCGTGCTGGAGGGCGTGAAGCTCCTGAAGGCGTTGCTGGCGAGTTCCTATCCGCTCGTCTCGGCGCTCGTGACCGACCGCAACGAGGCCGCGATCGCGGCCTGGCTCCCACCCGACGTGCCTCTGTACGTTGTGCCGCAAGACCGCATCGATGCGCTCGTCGGGTTCGACTTCCACCAAGGTGTGATTTCGAGCGCCCGACGAGGACCGGCGCCGCGCCTCGATGGGCTGGTGCCCCGGGAGGGAACTCCCTGGACCGCGGTGGTCTGCCCGCGTCTGGATAATCCAGAGAATCTGGGTTCTCTGGTGCGGATCGCCGATGTTTTCGGTGTGGCGGCGGTCGTGGTGGGCGGCCGTTGTCCGGACCCGCTGTCTCGGCGCGTGCTGCGTGTGTCCATGGGAGCGGCCTTGCGGATGCCGGTCATTGCCACGGAGCAGCTTGAGGCGGACTGGCATCGGTTGCACGAAGAATGGGGCGTCCATTTCGCGGCGGCGGTCACGGATCGGGAGGCGGTGTCCCTCGATCGGTTTGATCGCCCCACGCGGCTGGCCCTCGTGCTGGGCAGCGAGAGCGCGGGCCTGGCGCCGGAATGGGCGGCGCGGTGCGAGCACCGAATCACCATTCCGATGCGGCCGGGGGCCGATTCGCTCAATGTGGCGGTGGCGGCGGGGATTTTGCTTTATCATCTGGGCGCTGACGGGGCGTCACTTTCGTAACGTAGCGGCGCCACAGCTTGCAAATGTGTCTTGTAGGGTAGGCTTCAGCCTGCCAATTCCATAATCCAAATGGAATTGGCAGGCTGAAGCCTACCCTACAAGACGGAATCCACGCTTCTTGTAGAACCTCCTACAATGGACCAGGCGGGGCATCATGGGAACCGATCCAGCGCTGGCGGCGTCCAAAGGAACGTGACGATGGGACGCGATGACGACCTTTCCCTGGTCGCGGCCTGCCGTGCCGGGGACAAGGAAGCCTTTGGGATGCTGGTCCGGCGCTATCAGGACCGGCTCTACCCAACCGCGCTCCGGCTCACGGGACATGCCGAGGACGCCCTCGATCTGCTCCAGGAGGCGTTCCTGCGGGCGTATCGGAAGCTGGAGCGGTTTCAAGGTCGTAGCTCGTTCTATACCTGGCTCTACCGGCTGATGGTCAACCTCGCGCTGAGCGATCGGCGGCGTCACCGCGCCCGGGGTCGGCGGCACGAATGCGACCTGGAGTCGGTGGAACCGGCCGACGACCCGGCGCTGACCGATCCGGCCTTGCCCTTGGAGCAAGCCGAGCGCGAGCGACAGGTTCAGGGCGCGCTCGATGCGCTGGCGGTCGACCACCGTGTCGTGATTGTCATGAAAGATCTCGATGGGCTTCCCTATGAAGAAATCGCCACCACGCTGGGTATCCCGATCGGCACGGTGCGCAGCCGGCTGCATCGGGCGCGCGCCGAGCTGCGAGAGCGGCTTGTGGATCTCCTCGCCCAGGAGCCAGCGCGGGAGCGCGGTGGCGGCGGCAAGACCATCACCGACCTGACCGGACACGGAAGCCATGACACGCGATGACGAATCCCTGCTGAGTGCCTATCTGGACGGCGCGCTGGCCCCGGCCCAGCGGCTGGCGCTCGAGGCGGCCCTGGCACGCGACGCCCGCCTGGCGCAGCGGCTGCGCGAGCTGGCGGCGGTGCGGGCGCTGGTCGCGGGTCTGTCGCGTTCGAAGGCGCCCGGAGACCTCGCGCCGGCGGTCCTGGCGTCGTTGCCCGCGCAGCCGCGCCGCATTGTGGCGCCCTGGCGGCCGGTTGCGACCATGCTCGCAGCGGCGGCGGCGGTGATGGTGGCCGTCACGCCGTTCTTCCGCACACACGATCGACCGCACCCGAAGCCCGCGCCGGCACCAGCGAACGTGGCGGTCGCTCCCACCCCGACCATCGTGGCTCCGGCGACGCCCCCATCCGCCCCCCCCGCAGCTCCCAGGCCGGCCGTGCCCGATGCGCGCGGGACGGCTCTGGCCGAGGATCGCCAGCGCGCCCATGCGTTCCTGGACGGGTCGGAACCGACGACCGTGCTCGTGGGCGTGGATTCGCTTGACGCCAAGGCGCTGGAGGTGGTCCGGACGGCCATCCGCGATACGGCCCCGAACCTTTCCCTCCAGGCCGAGATCCGGCTCGATCCGAATCGCGTGGTGGACCCGGCGCGTCCCGGAGCGGCGGTCATTTATCTGACGATGCTCGATGGGACGGAGCTCAACACCTTGATGAGCCGTCTCCATCAGCGGCTTCCCGGCCAGGTCCGCATGGCCGCGCCGATCGCGCCCGAAGTCGCGGCCCGGCTGGCGGATGCGGACCAGATGCGCTTCTTCGAAAGTCCGGCCCGGCCATCCACGCGTCTCGACAAGCCACCGGCCGAGGTGACCGGCACGATGGCTCTCCGCGGGTCGGACGGCCCCCCTTCGAACACGCCTCCTGATCCGGAGAACCGCCCCGAGCCTCGTCCTGCAGGCGCCTCGAAGCCCGCGCCGCCGCGGCCGTGCCTGATCTGGGTCACGGCGGAAAAGCACTGAGAGGCTATCCGGGAAGCCCCGAAGGGGCGTCTGTTTTTTAGCCCCGAAGGGGCGAAAGTGCATAGCCCGGGGCGTCAGCCCCGGGACCCGGCGCCGCCCCTGCGCCCGCCTCCTCCAAAGCCCCGAAGGGGCGACCAAAGATCCCGCGGGACCATGGGTTCTGTCGCCCCTTCGGGGCTGCGGAGGGGATTCGTGGCGCGTCGTTCCCCGTCCCGGGGCTGACGCCCCGGGCTATTCACGGCCGCCCCTTCGGGGCTAAAAACAGACGCCCCTTCGGGGCTTCCCGGATAGCCTCTGAGAGTCTCGTAGCGCGGCGGAGCCGCGACGAGATTCAACCGTAGCAGCGTATCTCGAAGACCCGGGCCAGAGGATCGCCGTTGGTGGCGGTGATCTGGAGGCGGATCGCGCGGACGGCCACGGGGTCGAGATCGTGGCGGCGGAGGCGCTGATGGTTGCCGGTGACGGCGGCGAGCTCCTTCCAGCCGTCCTGTCCCTCGACCTGCGCGAGCAGGCGGTAGTCGCGGACGGTCTCCGGCTGCGGGGCGCGGATGATGCCTTTGTTGATCGCGTCCGAGGCGGTCAGCGTCAGCTCGCGCTGGAAGCCGGTGTCGAACGTGATCTGGACGTGCCGGACGCTTTGCGGCTGGTCCCAGGCGAGCTCGATCCAGGCGCCATCCGATTCCAGCGGCGCGCTCCAGCGGTTGCGACGTCGCCGCCGGGACGCATCGCGGACGTAGCCGTCGAGGATCTTCGCGGCCGGGCGTCTTCGCGGTCGGCCGAGGCCGTCACCCGGGCCTGCCGGGCCAGGTCGACGCGCGTCCTCGTTCGCAAGGCCGTCGATCGACTGGTCGTCGCGGAGCAAGGCTCTGCTGCAGCTCGGCGAGCCGGCCCTTGTCTTTGCCGATCTCCCGCGGGGTCGAGCCCGCGCCGGCTGCACCAGCGCGGCGGCGGTGCCGGCGGCCTGGCCGACGACGGCGCAGGTGGCCATCACGCGGGTCGAGGTGAAGGCCACGTGGCTGGCGCTGATGTTCCGGCCGGCCATCAGCAGGTTGGACGACGTTCTTGCTGTAGAGCGACCGCAGCGGGATGTTGTAGACCTCGGCGTGCGTGATCGAGATCGTCGGGCGGCAGATCGGCGCGATCGAAGCCGCCGGGGGGATGATCGTCCATCGGCCAGCCGCCGATGGCGACGGCGTCGTCGAAGTCGCGCGTTCGAGAGGCCCATCAAGTCGTTCTGCGTCAGGATGTGATCGCCGACCAGCCGCCGGCTCTCGCGCTTGCCGGGCATCATGCCCACCCAGTCCAGCGCCCAGTTGGCACTCTCGGGGTGGTCGCCGCTGTTCTTGATGTAGTCCCAGACGCCCATGACGATCGCCAAGCAGCTCGAAGCGGATGCGCTCGTTGTCGCGGATCGTGTTGATCTGGCCGCCCCACTCGATCCACCAGTAACCGTATTCCCAGGATGTGATGGGCCGCTTCCAGAGCTGCTCGCTTGGTGACCTTGCGCGCCCACTTCGGCGGCGTGAACGGCATCGGCTGGTCGAACTTCCGGGAGGTGAACAGGATGCTGCTGCCGAGCGTCTCCTGGTCGGGCTTCCTCGGGGGCCAGCGATTCGCCGAACTCGGCGCGGCCCTCGCGGCCGTAGCGCATCTCGGCGCCGGCTTCGAGGCCGAGGCGGCAGTCGCCCGTGCAGTCGAGATAGAGCTTCGCCTTGATCTCGTAAAGGTGCTCGGTCTTGTCGCAGCGGGCGAGACGCGCTCGATCCGGCCGTCCCTGGAGTCGGCGGCGAAGAGGACCGGTATCGAGCAGCAGGGTGATGTTGGGCTCGCTGACGACCTTGTCGTAGAGCAGCAGGTCCCAGAGCTCCGAAGCAGCGCTGGGGGTTGTTCACGGCGTCGTCGAGGCGGAACTCCTCGAGCAGCCCCCCCTCGCGCCAGCCGGGACGGCCGTTGTGGCAGTTGGCGCCGACGACGTGCATCTTCACTTCGCTCGAGGAGTTGCCGCCGAGCCGCGAGCGGTCCTGCACGAGCACGACTTTGGCGCCATGCCGGGCCGCGGCGACCGCCGCGCAGACGCCGGCCAGGCCGCCGCCCGCCACGAAGACGTCCGCTTCCAGACGCACCGGCGTCATGTGCGGCTCCATCGGCGTGCTGGTGGCGGCGGGGTGCGGCGGGGCGATCTGGTCCAGATCGTGGCGGTACTGCGCGACCGACCGGGTCGTGCCCGCCGTCGTGGGTGCGTCGTCCGCCAGCACGACCAGACTGTACGGGCCGAGTGCCATCGCGGTGAGAAAGTCACGCCTCTTCACGTATCTTACCCCTCTTTGTTATTTTTCCCGGAGTCGCATCTGGCCTTCCGCACGTCCCCATCTGACCCACCCGCGCCGGTTCTGGCAAGAGGTGGGAACGATTCCTGGCGGATCGCGCTGCCTCACGGAGGCAACGCCGGGAACCGGCATGATGATTGCGGGTTTTCACTTCGGGGGCGCGGTCTGTCGGCTCGGGACCCTGGACGATGGTCCGAGCCCGCCCGATAATTCCTACTTGTAAGAGCCTCTCTCCGAATGAAGGTTATCCATGGCCACACTGGTTCATACACTCTACTTGTTCACGGTTTTCGCCACGTGGGGCGGCGACGGCCTGGAGCCGACGGACCGACTCGTCGCGGCCGGCTGGCGGGGCAATCCGTGGGGTCCGGCGGCGACGCGTGCCCGCGAGACCGGTGCCTTGCCGCCGGTGGCGGTGACGCCCTACATGAAACAATGGGACGCCTGGGGGCGCACCGTACTGCGCGACGGCGACCTGTTGTTTCGCCGGGGCAATGTCGGATCTTGTTCGGATACTTTCCCTTCAGCCGTTTCCTGGCGAACCTGACGGGCAGCCGGTATTCGCACGTCGGCGTGGTGGCGATCGAGCACGGTGATCCGGTCGTGTATGACACGTCCAAGACCGGCGTGCGCCGACAGCCGTTTTACATCTGGGTCCTGGACGATCTGGAGACGCTCGGCGTCAAGCGGCTCAAGCCGGCGTTTCGCGCCGGATTCCCGGCGTGGTGGCCTACCTGCACCGGGTGTATCAGCATCAGGTGCCTTTTGACTACAATCTGCGGCCCGACGACAACGAGCTGTACTGTGTCGAGATGGCCGAGAAGGCTTTTCGTTCGCAGGGCCTGGTGCTCTCGCAGCCGGTGCGCATCCGCGACATGGAGCATTTCCGCGAGTTCCCGATCTGCGTCTTCCTGATGCGCGTGCTGTCCTGGGTCACTCTTGATCAGCCCGTCTCACTCGACCAGCCGGTGTTCTGTCCAGGCAACGAGCGGCATGGAATCTGGTCCTCGCCGTACCTGGAAACGGTCTATCCCGCGACCCCCGCTCAGTACTCCGACAGCACCAAGCCTGCAAGCCGCCCGGCCCCGCGTGGGGGCTGAGAGGGGGTGTGCGAGAAGGGGGATTGCCCGGCTTTTTCTGTGTAGCGGCGGCCGTCCCGGCCGCTCCGATGTGATAGACCGGAGCGGCCGGGACGGCCGCCGCTACACAGAAGTCCCCTCTCGCACACCCTCTGAGCGAATCGGGGCCGCGGATCGGGACTTGCGCGACTGGCACGGCGATTGCTCCAAGTTTATTCACCGCCTTTCGGATGAACCAGGAGCCCAGGCGTGTGGTGCCGGGAGTCGCTGTGGCAGTCGTTAGCGGTGGTGAAGTGTGGCCTGCCGGCCAAGATCCTCCATTTGAAACGCGCGCGGCGTTCGGGTCTGGCCATTCCGGAGCCGACCTATTGGGCCTGGGCGGCAGAATTGGAGAAACGGCCGCCGCCCGTGGGTTTGCCGGATGGATTCCCCCTGCCTTGCATCGTGCGGTCGGCCGCGCCGAATGAAGACACCGACGCGACCTCCAATGCCGGGCGATTCCACAGCGAGAAAGTGGAGCGACCGGACGAGGCGGCCGACGTGTTCCGGCGTGTCCTGGAATCCCTGCCGGTCATGGCCGGTCGTCGGCGCGGGGCGGTCTTGATCCAGCCGTTTCTGAAAGGGGCCGCGCGGGCATCACGGCCTTCGACGGGTTCTACTTCGAGGAAGCCTCCACGCCGGGCACGAACCAGGGCTTGACCTCGGGACAGGAGCGCGGGCAAGTCGAGCGTGGCCAGGTGCGGCCGGGGGAGCCGCGGAGCGATTGGCTACGTCAGGTCCACCGTCTTTTTTCCGGTCCGATCGACATCGAGTGGACCGAGACGGACGAAGGCCGCCGCACGCTGCTCCAGGTTCGCCCGGCGCTGTTTCCGGTGCGCCGCAACGAGACCCTCAGCCGGGCCAACTACAAGGAGGTCCTGGGCGATCCGCCGAGTCCCTGGATCGTCGGCATTGTGGGTTCCCTCGGCAACCCCGTGCTCGACGTGGCGAGGCGTGCGGACCCTCATGTACCAGGTTCGGACGAACCCTACGTCGTCGAGCTGGGCGAGCGGCCGTGGTTGAACTACTCGGCCCTGTTCCGGCTCATGGATTACTGGGGCGTGCCGCGGTCGGTGGTCTGTCGCGGACTGGGAGGCGCGGGCACCGGACCGGGCGACGGCCGGTTCGCGCACGGCCGGTTCTGGTGGACGTTCCCTTCCAAGTTCCGCATGGGTCTGGTCTGCTTGCAGACGGACCTGGCCGCAAGCCGGGGCTTGCAACGGCTCGATACAGCCATCGCCGGGGCGCACACATTGCCCGCGCTCTCGCGCGCTTGCGTCCAGGCGCACGTGCTGTCGGTTCAAGAGAATTTCGTCTTGATCACGATGGCCACAGTCCTGGCCGGGCTGAGGCGCTGGCTGGGCATGAACGCGGCGGCGCAGCCGATCACAAGGGCCATGATGGACGAATACGCGGCCCTCTCTTGCGAGACCAATCCCCTGGCCCGGGCGCGGGACTCGACCGCTGGTTGAGCCGCTACGGTCATCGCGGGCCGCTGGAAACCGACCCGGCGCGGCCGCGGTTTCTCGAGCTGCGAGCGAGCTCCTGGCCGATCTGGAACGGTCGGCCACCGCCACCACGCCTTCCGCCGAGCCGAACCGGCGGCGGGGCGGGGTCTGGACCCGACTCTTGAGCCTGTTTGAATGGCGCCGCGAATGGTTCCGGGACGCGCTGATGCGCCGGATGCAGACCCTGCGCATGCGCATCCTGGACGCGGCCCATCGCGCCGTGGCCGAGGGTTTTCTGGATCGAGCCGAGGACGTCTTCTTCCTGCGTGGCGAGGATCTGGATACCGAGCCGATTTCCTGGCGGTCGCGCGTGGTGGCGCGTCGCGCGCGCTGGGAGGCGGCCCGGTCGCTGAGATTGCCCGACACGGCGGAGCGCGACACCCTGGAACGACGGATGGCGCAGAAGCTACCGAGTGAACCGGTTCCTTCGTACAAGAGCTTCCAGGGAATCGGTCTGGGTTCACGATGCGTGCGCGGGGTCGTCGTGCGCGCGCACGAGATCGGCGACGTGTTTCGCATCGCCGGCGGTGCCGATCCGGCCGTGCTGGTCGTCGCGACGCTCGAGCCGTCCTGGTCGGTCGTCTTCCCGCGCTTCTCCGCCGTGGTGGCGGAACTGGGCGGCGAGCTGAGCCATGCGGCGATCCTGCTGCGCGAGGCGGGTATCTCCAGCGTGGTCAATGCCCGGGGGGCGTTCCATTCGCTCACGGACGGCGAGACCGTGGAGGTCGATCCGATCCACGGACAGGTGACACGGATCAACGATCGGCCGGCACCAGCCGTGCGCGTCAATGGCCACAAGGCGTGGAAGCCACGGGTCTGACTTGCGGAGAGATGACTGATGCCGGATGGCTGAGGGCGGATCGCTGGGGGCGGATGGTTGGCTCGATCATCAGTCATCAGTCATCAGCCATTAGCCATCCGCCATCCGTCATGGGTCCGGAAACTTTTCGCTTCTTGCCTGCCCGCGCGTGATAGTGTGAAGAACCATGAGGCGTTCCTGGTCGTTGTGGATCAAGGTTCCGGATCGCAATCCATGAAAAACATCTATCTGCTTTGTGGCGTGGCCAGCCTGGGTCTTGGTGTGGGGGCAGGCGCGGAACCCGCGCGTGTCGAGATCAGGATCGACCACGCGCCGGCCGATGGCCTCGTGGCGGGGCATGTGGACTTGACGGCGGCCGCGCGCTGGGGACAGGCCCTGCCGGTGATGCCCCGGCTGCTCGGGGCCGTGGACGCGGCCACGGGGAAGGAAGTCCCGCTTCAGTTCGTCCCCGATCCTGACTTCCAGGCCCAGACGCACGCGGCTGGAACGATCCTGGTACAGCTTCCCAGCCCGGGATCGGCGCGGCTGAGGCTGGTCTTTCAATCAAAGGAGCCTGCCCCGGCGGAAGCCTGGAACGGGAAAGTCACCACGTCGTCATATATCGTCGAGCACGATCCCGTGAAGCAAGGCGGGCTGCCCTGGCGCGTGACCTTCCGGGCGAGTGGGAAGTCGTTCGACACGATGCGCTGGAATAACCGCGTTCACCATCGCCAGCTCGGGAGCTTCTGCGTGTGCGACGATCCACAGTCGAGCGTCGAGCGCGTCAGTGAGGGTCCGCTGTGTACGGTGGTCCGCGTGCGGGGCCGATTTGTTCAAGGCGGAAAGCCGGCTGCCGCGCTGCCTGCTGCCGTCTATGACTGGTATTACTTCCACGACCGGCCGCTGGCCTATGTCACCGCCACCATCCGTCAAGAAAAGCCTTTTACCTGGCACGAGCTGCACTTCCTCGAAATGAATTACCCGGCCGCCGCGCTGCCGCGCTGGGCGGGCGGCGAGCCGCGCGCGGAGGGATCCTTCCAGGGCACGCACAAGAGCCTGCCCCAGTCCGAATGGGGCGTGGTCCACGATGGGCAAAACGGCATCGGCATGTTCCGGTGCGGCCAGGCCCTGCTCTACGACGGCGGCGCGGGGAGCTATCTTCAGGCGCACGGCGATTCGGTCTGGCAGGAGTGGAGCGGCACCCGGCGCGATTTCTCGGCGTGGCTCTGGATTGGCAGCGACGCGCAGCCGCCCGCGGCTGTCCGCGCAGCGGCCCAGACGCCCTCGGGCGGAACGCACCTGGCGGTCTTCGTGGATGCGGTCCACGATCGCATCGCGGCCGCGCGCGAACGCCTGAAGGGAACCCCCGTCGCGCAACGCCAGCGTGCCTGGTGGCAGGTTCAGGGGGCCAGCCAGCTCGAAGCTCAGGGCCGCCTCGATGAGGCCGTCCGCGTGGCCGATGGCGCGAAGCCCGCGCCATGGACGACGACCAACGCGGGCGACCTCGGCGTGATCCTGGAACGCACGGCCGACGGCATCCGCCTCGTGAGCCTCTTTGATGCGGACCGGGACGTGTGCCTGGTCTCGTCCCAGCCGCTGCCTCTGTTCAGCCTCAAATTGCGCGAGGCCGGCAAGGACGAGCCCGTGACGCTCTCCTCCGAACAAGGTTGGAGCGAGGTCGAACTGGTCGAATCGGGTGCGCAGGGCGTGGCACTCCAGTGGTGGAAGCCGCGCGATGGCCGCTTGGGCGATTTGCACGTCCTCGCTCGGCTGATTCCGGATGCCTCGAACCATGCGCTGCGGTGGACGATCGCGGTGGACAAGGTCCCGCCGTCGTGGAGCGTCTGGCGCGTGGTGTTCCCACAGGTGGCCGTCAGCGATCTCGGTCCCAAGGGGGCGGTCTTCTTCCCGAAAGCGGCCGGAGAAGTACAGCGCGGTGTCTGGTCGCGGTCGTTCCGGTTCGCGGGCACCTATCCCAGCGGCTGGACGAGCATGGCGTATCTGGCCGCGTATGACGAGGCGCAACAGACCGGCCTGTATGTCGGTGTGCATGACCCCTGGGGCAGTACGAAGGACCTGCTGGCCGAATCCCGGCCGAGCGAGGCCGCCGTGGTCCTGGCCTTCGACCATCCCGCGCCCGACATGGGCCAGCCCGGCAACCACTTCGAGCTGAGCGGCGAGGCCGTCTGGCAGCTCCTGCGCGGCGACTGGTTTGACGCCGCGCTGACCTACCGCAACTGGGTCCGCAAGGAAGCGAAGTGGTATCCCAAGCTCACGGCGGAAGGCCGCGCCGACACGCCGAAGTGGATGCGTGAGCTGTCCGTCTGGGCACTCGACAACGGGACGCAGGAGCAGTGTGTCCCGCGTGTGAAGGCTTTCACCGAGTTCCTCCAGCCGCCGGCCGCGGTCCACTGGTACCAGTGGCACCAGATCCCGTTCGACAACGACTATCCCCACTATTTCCCGACCAAGCCCGGATTCGCCGACGGCGTGCGGGCCCTTCAGTCGTCGGGAACGTATGTGATGCCCTATATCAATGGGCGATTGTGGGATACGCGCGATCGCGGCCAGGAGGATTTCGAGTTCACCAAGGTCGCCCTGCCGGCCGTCTCCAAAAACGAGAAGGGCGAGCCGTACATCGAGATGTACGGCAGCAAGGAGCAGGACGGCAGCCGGGTGCGCCTGGGGGTGATGTGTCCGAGCACCGCGCTCTGGCAGTCGCGCGTCAAGGAGATCGTGCTGCGCCTGATGAACGAGTGCGGCGTGAAGGGTGTCTACATCGACCAGATCGCCGCGGCACAGCCGACGTTGTGCTTCGACAAGACGCACGGCCACCCGCTCGGCGGCGGGCACTGGTGGACCGAGGGTTACTGGAAGATGCTGGAAGGCATCCGGAAAGAGATGCCCGCCGACTGCATGATCACGACCGAGTGCAACGGCGAACCCTATATCCGCGTTCTCGACGGCTACCTGACCTGGCACTGGCAATATGACGGCCAGGTCCCCGCGTTCCCGGCCGTGTACGGCGGCGCGATCCAGATGTTCGGCCGTTCTTACGGGGGAGGACCGTCGCAAGATCTCGCCCTGCGCATGCGGGCCGGGCAACAGCTTGTCTTCGGCGAGCAGATCGGCTGGCTCGGGCCTGATCGCGTGCTCGGCCACAAGGAGAACGGCGCGTTCTTCCGCGATGTGGTCCACCTGCGGCGCCGTCTCGCCGGCTTTTTCTCCGCGGGCGAGATGGCCCGGCCGCCGCGACTGGTGGGCACGGTTCCCGCCGTTCGCGCCGACTGGCAATGGGGCGGCACGGACTGGGTCACCACCGACGCCGTCTTGACCGGCGCGTGGTTCCAGCCGGCCGCGCGCCGCCTGGTGCTGGTGTTCGTCAACGTGAGTGATGATGCCGTGACTGCTCACGTCGATTTCGACACCCGACCGTACGGCTTCGCCGGACCGGCCGTGAGCCTGACGAAAATCACCCCCGAGGGAGCCGGCGAGCGCGACACGTCTTCGCCTCACATCGAGCGTCCGGCCACCTTCCCGCCCCGCACGGCCTGGGCGTGGGAAGTGACCGTACCGGGTTCTTGATAAGAAAGAGAAAGGAAATGGCCGATCCCTGATGACTGATTGCTGATGACTGATTGCTGATGATTGATTGCTGATGACTGATTGCTGATGACTGATTGCTGATGACTGATGGACGATGGAGGACGCGCCGTATGCAGTTCGATGGGCTGCTTGATCTTCTGCCGATCTGGGCCGTCTTCCCGGCCACGGTGGCACTCATCCTCCTGGCGATCGAGGGCGGTTTCTGGCTGGGGAAGTACCGGCGTCGGCGTTCGGAACAGGAGGATCGGCCGCCCGTCGGCGAGATGGTGGCGGCCACGCTCGCGTTGCTCGGGTTCATGCTCGTCTTCACGTTCGGGCTGGCCGCCTCCCGCTTTGATGTTCGAAGAGGTTTGGTCGTCGATGAATCCAACGCGATCGGTACGACCTACCTGCGTGCCGGTCTCCTCCCCGAGCCCCATCGGACGGACGTTCGAAACCTGCTTCGTGAATACGTGGACGTTCGCCTGGAGGCCGTCCAGCCGGACAAACGGAGCCAGAACCTTAGCCGATCCGAGGAGTTGCAGGCCCAACTCTGGGCACATGCGGAGGCCGTCGGGGAGAAGAACCCGGGTTCGATTGTGGTGGGCCTTTTCATCGCGTCGCTCAACGAGACGATCGACCTCCATGCCAAGCGACTCGCACTCGGAATGCGAAGCCGCATTCCGGGATCAATCTGGGTGGCGCTCTATTTCGTGGCCATCGTCGGCACATCTGTGATGGGATACCATGCCGGACTGGCCGGCACCGGCAGGTCGCTGGCGGTCTTCGCGCTCGTCCTGGCATTTTCCACGGTCATGACGCTGATCGTCGATCTTGATCGTCCCCAGCAGGGTTTTCTCCAGATAAGTCAGCAGTCCATGATCGAGCTCCAAAGAGGAATCAGCGCAACGGAGCCGTGAGCGCTCTGGCGTCCGTTTGCGATGGCCGGGGATCAGCCGGAGCGTCCAGGTCTCCGCAGGCGAACTGGACGGCGTCGAGGTAGAACTGGAGGATGCTCGGGTTCCACCGAATCTCCGTGCGGTGGCCAAAGCCGCAATAGAGGATGCGGCCCGCGCCTTGACGCTTGACCCACGCCTGGGCGAAGTCGCCGTCCTTGCGGTGAATCCAGGGCACCTTCATGTTGGTCGCCCTCGTGTCGAGCGAAAGCAGTACCCGGACGCGGGCGCGGTCGAAGACGTCGCCGAACTCGTAGATTCTCGTCGGCCAGGCGAAAATCCTTCGCGCCGAAGGCGGCCAGAAGAGGATGGCTCGGCTCTTCGAGGCGGATGCCGACCTCTTCGTTCCAGGGATGGCCGATGAAGTCGCCGCCGATGAGCTCCCGGAACTGGGGCCACTGGGGATTGGCGGCGATCGCGTAGTGCGTGGCGACGATCCCGCCGCCGTGGTCGACGAAGTCCAGCAGGCTGCGGCGCAGGAGGGCTTCCACGGCGTCGGCATCCGACCCATACGCCTTGAGCCCTTCCATGTCGGCCGCGGTGGGGCGAATCCAGGGGCCGGAGCTGTTGTTCATGACGATCGCGTCAAACGCCTTGAGGTTCTCGGGCAGAAAGGCCCGCACGTCATCGCGCACGACGGGCCGGTAGGCGCCGGTCTGCGCGCCAGGGTGCGGAAGGCGCATTCGCCCTGCGGGATCGTGTAGCCCTTGTGCGGGTCCTTGTCCATGAAGGCCGGGGGGGTGTTCCAGATGAGCACCGTCCGAGGCTTTTTGGGCGTGACCCGCGCCTGGCGCGGCGCTGCCTTGCGAATGTGCTCGGCCTGGTCGGGCGCGAGCTGGCCCCGGCACCAGGACGCCGGCACCAGGAGGCTCAACAGCAGTAAGAGAAAGCATCGAGCGGAGCCGGTCATCTCCCGAGTCTCCTTTGAGAAGGTTCTTTCTGTGTAGCGGCGGCCGTCTCGGCCGCTCCGGTATGGGAGTCGGAGCGGCCGAGACGGCCGCCGCTACACAGAAGAGCCGGTCATCCCCTTCTCGTACATCCTTTCAGATCTCCCAGCCGGGACGGTAAACATCGCGCCGGAGGGCCTGGTTCGCCTCGGCGTGGCTGCCGAAGGAGCACGCGACCGGATCGAATTCGAGGGCTTCGGAGAACTGCGTGGCGATGTTCCCGAGCAGGACGAACTCGGCCAGCCGGCCGGCGTACTCGAAGTTGGACATGGCCTTGGGGCCGCCGCGGCACGCCTGGAACCATTCGACTTCGTGGCCGGGGGTGCGCGGGAGGGTCTTGGGCGGACCGTCGAAGTCGCGGAAGCGGGCTTCGGGCAGCAGGCTGAACGACATGTTGTGGCCCGTCGCGTGGATCAAGCCTTTCGAGCCGACCAGGATGCAGCCGGCGTAGTCGTTCCATTTCTTCTCGCCCGCGTCGCCCCAGTCGAGCTTGCGCCCGAGCAAGTCTTCGAGCTTCTGGCGCTGGGATGCCGGGATGTTGTGGCCGTTGTACCAGCGCAGCGTGACCGGCGGCAGCGTGTCGCGCTGGGGGAACTCGTAGGTGATGATCTCCCAGCGCGGGAAGCTGAACCGGTTCACGCTCTCGCTCTCGGCGCGCACGCGGACCTTGTTCGCGGCGGCCCCGGGACTCGAAGGTTCGTTCCAGAGCGCATCGAGCTGGAGCGCCTTGAACGGCAGGTTCATCGTGTGTGAGGCCCAGTTGCCGAGCTGTCCCGTGCCGAACGCGCGCCAGCCGTGCCAGTTCATCCACTCGGAATGATAGGGCCGGGGCGGCACCGGACCTTGCCAGAGATCCCATTTCAAGGTATCGGGCACGGGCTGTTCGCCCTCGGGCCGCTTGGTCCAGCCGGGACCGCCGCTCTCGTTCCAGGCGTGGACTTCGCGCACCTCGCCGATGACGCCGGCCTGGAGCAGCTCGAACGCGCGGCGGAAAGCCTCGCTGGCGGTGCCCTGGTTGCCCATCTGCGTGGCCACGGGACTGCGGGCCGCGGTCTGGCGGACAACCCGGGCCTCGTGGATGTTCTGCGTCAACGGCTTTTCACAAAACACATGCTTGCCCAGCCGCATGGCCAGGAGCGTGCAAGGCGCGTGGATGTGGTCGGGCGCCGCGATGATCACCGCGTCGATCGTCTTGCCGCGCTTCTCCAGCAGCTTGCGGTAATCCGGCTCTCGCGGCAGGTCCGGCAGCTTTTTGTACGCCTCGGCCGCCCTCTGGTCGTTGACATCGCAGAGCGCGACCAGGTTTTCCATGTGCGGGATCGTGTCCACGAACCAGCTTCCGCGCCCACCACAGCCGACGAGGGCCACGTTCAGCTTCTCGTTGGCCTGGTAACTGAACGCGGACCGGGCCTCCTTCAAGATCAAGAGCCCGCCCGCACCCTGAATCGTCCGCCCCAGAAAACGCCGACGGCTACCGCGCTCGGCCATGGCTGGAGTCTCCCTGATCCCCGCGCTCACAAGATCGATTGCCCAGGAACTCCCCGCGAGTGCAACACACTTCCCCGTCCGAGGCAACGGACCAGTCCCGATGGATGACCCCATGAACGATTCGTCGGTTGCAGGATAATTGGACCTACCAAGAACAATTCTCGTTCCTAGAATATCTCCCATGTTCGGACGTGGCCGATCACTTCGGAGGCTCAGAAAGAGTTTGGAACCGCGAAAAAATAAGTTGATCAAATCGTCGTATTCGAGATTCTGAATGTGGGACAGCCGCCCTCGGCTGTCGTCTGACGGAACAGCCGAGGGCGGCTGTCCCACAGGAGAAAAAGGGCTCAAGTTATTCTTTCGCGGTTCCTTAGTCTTAGGAGGGGGCGGACCATGGAGCGTTATCATCGTCGTGAGTTCCTCGCGGACGTGGGTCGCGGCATGCTGGTCGCGAGCGTGGGGGCGACCCTGGCCCAGGATCTGGGCCTGGCGCCGGCCGCTTTGGCGGAGGACGAGTCCGGCCGGCTGACGTTCGGGCGCGATGGAGCCGCTCGTGGCCCTGATGCAGGAGACGCCCGCCGACCGGCTCTTGCCGGCCGTCGTGGAGCGACTGCACGGCGGGACGGATCTCCGCGACCTGGTCGCGGCGGCCGCGCTGGCCAACGCCCGCACGTTCGGCGGCCAGGACTACGAGGGCTATCACGCTTTCATGGCACTGGCCCCCTCGTACCAGATGGCCCAGGAGCTTTCCGAGACTCAGCGGGCCTTGCCCGTCCTGAAGGTGCTCTACCGCAACACGAACCACATCCAGCAGTTGGGAGGCCGGTCGCACGAGATTCTCCACCCCGTCGCGCCTGCCGGTGGTGAGCCGGGGGCCGAAGAACTGCGTACAGCGACCCGACGTCGGGACATGGAGGCGGCCGAGCGGACCTTCGCCGCTCTGGCACGCGGGCCGCTCGACGCGGCGTACAACGACCTTCAGTACCTCGTCCAGGACTACATCGACGTCCACCGGGTCGTTCTCGCCTGGCGCGCCTGGGCGCTGCTCGACCTGACCGGCAAGGAGCACGCGCACACCTTGCTCCGCCAGTCGGTGCGGTTCTGCGTGGACGAGGAAGCGCAAGTCGCAACACCCGCGGCGGCCCTGCGGGCCCTCCTCCCGCGCCTGCTCGACCAGTACCACCTGCTCGAGCCGCTCCTCGGACGATGCGGCAGCCGGACGACGCCTGGGTCGAACGGCTGGGCCACACGATCTATGCGTCCCGTCCGGAACAGGCCGCCGACGCCGTCGCGGCCGCGCTGGCCGAGGGCATCGCGCCCGAAGTGGTCGGCGAGGCCATCTCCCTGGCCGCGAACCAGCTCGTCCTCCACGACCCCGGCCGCTCGAAGGACGAGTCGCCCGCGAAGCCCAAGGGGAGCGTCCACGGCGCCTCGGTCGGCGTTCATGCCTCCGACGCGGCCAACGCCTGGCGGAATATCGCCCGCGTCAGCAACCGCCGCAACACGCTGGCCAGCCTGATCGTCGGCGCCTACCACACGGCCGGTCAGGCGGGGAGCTTGAACCCGCAGCCTTATCCGCTCGCCGAACACCTGGAGAAGGTCCAGGACGTGGCCCCCGACGCCCTGCTCCCCGAGGCGGAATCCGCGATCAAGGCGAGCGACCAGGCCCGCGCCTGCGCCCTGGTCCATCGCTACCGGCGAGCTCGGCCGCCCGGCCCGGCCCGTCTTCGACCTGTTGCTCCGCTACGCCATCAGCGAGGACGGCGCCTTGCACGCCGAGAAGTACTACCGCACCGTGACCGAGGAATTCGCCACGACCCGCGCCGGCCTTCCGCTGGCGCCACCTGGCCGCCCTCGCGCGTGTGACCGCCAGTGAATACGGCCACCCCGCGCCGGGCGTCGCCGACGCGCACCGGTTGCTCGGTCTGTAGAGGGTGGATGATCTCTTGTAGGGTGGGCTCGGCCCACCATCTTTTTGAGTGCGGACCCGGAAGGTGGGCGGAGCCCACCCTACAAGAGTTCTCGTTCGGGCTCAAGGCGACTCGATCCGCAGGGTGCGGAACTGCCAGGGGTGGAACGCGATCGGGTTCTTCACCGCCTCATCGCCACGGCCGAGCAAGTCGGTCGCTTTGAGCAGGGCCGGGCGGTCGCGCCGGGTGAGCGTGGCGTTCTGGTCGCGGCCTTCACACTCGTAAAGGCGCGCGAGGATCTTGCCACCTTCGCTGTAGAGCGCGGAGAGGAGCACACGGTCCGAGGCGATCTCGATCGGCTGGACCTCCGCGCCAAGCTGGCCCGCGCCAGGCGGGCCGCTCGTGAAGACGGCCGGGAAGTTGTAGGCAATGGCCTGGCGGTGCAGGTCGGCTTGCCGCCATTCGCCTGTGAAGGGATAAATAGCGAAATCATACGAGAAATCGCCCGAGAGCATCCGCGTACCCCAGATGTAATTCATGGCGAAGGTCAAGGGCAGCGAGAAACCGCCGTCGGCCTCGCGCACAGCGCCCATCGCGCCGCGATTGAAAAAGGCCACGCCTCGATCGCGGTCCGCCAGCGCCATCCAGTAAATGCCCTCGATGTACTTCGCGGTCGTCTCCGAGACGGCGAACGGCAGGTCGCGCACGCCCACGGCGGCGGCATCCACGTTCGGGAACAGCTTCAGCCGCAGCTTGTCCTCGTGGACGAAGCCCGAGACACCATCGCGCACCACGTCGCTGACGCGGCCGATCTTCTGGCCCTGGATGTGAAACTGGACGCGGCCGTCCATGCGGGGCGTGTCGGCGTGGAAGGTGAGCGCGAGCGTGTAGGGAATGGCGCCGATGAATCCGTTCTCGCGGGCCGTCACCCAGGGAGCGTCCGCGCCGGCCGTTTCCAGGGTCCACTTGCCGTGCGACTCGCGCTCCGCGCCGTCGATCTTGCCCGCGAAGAAACCGCTCCGCTTGCCGGGTGCGAACAGCGGCTCGCCACTCTTGGCATCGGTCAGCGTGGCGATGCCACCATCGGGGTTCAGCGTCGCGTGGATGTGCGGCGTCTTGATCCGGAGTGACGGTTGGTCCACGTCCACGCGCGGAATGTCGGCTTTTTCTCGGGGTGACTCGGGCGCGGCCTTGATGGCATAGGAGGCCACGCTCAGACCGGGCTGGTCGGTGAGAAACGCCAGGCGTCCTTCAAGGATGCTGCCATCGGAGAAGCGGTGGGCGGAGAGGAGCACGGACGGAACCGGCTTTCCCCCGCACGAAACGGCGAACGCCTTGGCCTCGCCCTTGAGCCGGGACACGTCCACCTCGATCCATTGCTGTCGTCGCCAGGAGACGGGATTGAAGACGGTCGCTTGCAGGAAGCCGTCGGCCTTCATGCGCGACGGCCAGGCTCTGGAGGGCTTTGTCCTTGACGCGCGTCGAGGCCGTGATGGAGGCGGGCAGGTAGTTCCGGGCGTCGGGAAGTAATCCGCAGATCTGAATATCATGATGCTGGCCGACGAGCAGGTTCGCCAGGACTCCTGAAGCTCGGCTTCCTGATCGGCGCCGCCAAGCATGAGGTCGAGCGCGGCCAGGCGCTCGGCGGTGAGCACGCCGACTTCGGCCTGGCGGCTCACGTTCCAGAATCTCGTTGCCGCAGTAGCCCCAGGGCATGCGAACGTGGAAGTCTTCCGGCCCGGTCTTCATCTCGGCGGTGGGGCGGGGCAGGATCGCGGGCAGATCTTCCAGGAGAATCCAGCGGTATTCGGAACGGCCCTCGGTCCGCTTGACCAGTTCCTCCTTGCGCAAGGGGGCGTCGTCGGCGCGCGTGGCCAGCAGCGGGTGAATATGAGAAAAACGACGGCGATACTCGTCCGGCCCATCGGGAGCCTCGGGGCCGGGCCAGCGCGTCAGGAACTGGTTGTCGGCCGTCGTGCGGCCGAACGAGGCTCCTTCTCCCGGATAGGTCGGCACGGTCGCGATGCGCGTGCCGTCGAGGCCCACCCACCAGCCGATCGGCACGTCGAACGTCGGGTTGTAGCCGTACATCATGAAGTGCGTGCGCATGATCGCGCCCTGAAACCCGCAGCCGGCGAGGATCTGCGGGATCTGGCTGTGCATGGCGTGCTCGCTCATCAGGTAGTACCTGGGCGCGACGCCGAGCCGCCGCTGGTCGGTGCGGAGCGCGTAGACGACCTGGCGGATGTTCGACTCCTCATTGACGAACTGCGACAGCGGTTGACCATAAGTACACGTGCCGATCCCGAACCGGCCGGCGTATTTCTTGAGGTCCTCGCGCAGCTCGTCCAGCAGCTTGGGATCATGTTCGGCGAGGTCGTCGTAGATGTACGCTTCGTTGTCCAGGCCGATCTTGAAGTCGGGATGACGGTCGAGCCAGGAGATGGCGTCGCGCAGGCGGTCGGCGAACTTGGCGCGTCCCCAGAGGATCAGGCCGCCGTGATCGTAGGTGAGCAGGTAAAGAGGCTCTTTCGCGTCGGCGTCGGCTTTGGTCGCCTGCGCGGTTGCCAGGCCGGGAAGGATCAGCACGAGCGCAACGAGAAGGCCCGGACACCAGCGCACAGACATCGAACGAGACAATCGGGGCATGGAAATCGCTCCGGCGGGTTCGGGGTATGATCCTCAGAATAGCGGCTCGGGTCCCTGGTGGATAGCGTCCGCCCGCCTGGTCGAGTAACCTCACCGGGGAGGTGTTCGAGAACCCTGGCCTGGAGACGAGGCCCCATGAGCGGCAAACTCAAGCGGTACGGCAAGGTGATCGGCGTGAAGGCGGAGAAGCTCGACGAATACTTGCGCTTGCACGCGGCGGTCTGGCCCGAGGTCAACGCCATGATCAGCGCCTGCAACATGCGCAACTTCACGATCTTCCACCGCACCCTGCCGGACGGGAAGCATTACCTCTTCATGTACTTCGAATACGTCGGCGATGATTTCGAGGCCGACATGCGCAGGATGGCCGCCGACCCGACCACGCAGAAATGGTGGAAGCTGACCGACCCCTGCCAGGAACCGCTGCCCGGCCGCGCCGGGCGAGTGGTGGGCCGAAATGGAGGAAGTTTGCCACAATCCGTAGGAGAGATGACTGATGGCAGATGACTGATGTCCAAAGCAGCTGTCTGCCATCAGCCATCAGCCATCAGCCATCAGTTAGATTTACTTCAACAAGTCTCCAAACTCCGGCAGCAACCCATACTTGCGCTGCCAGGGCGTGTACATGAAGCCCTGCACATTCGGGACGGTGCGGGCGAGGTCCATCCAGCCTTTGACCTCGTTCAGGTTGTCGGCGTCGTAGTAGCAGGCGACGAGCGTGCGGAAGCCTTCGTCGCCGAAGAAATGCAGGCTCTTCGGCGCGGGCTCCGCCCCACACGGCGATGGTCAGGTCCTTGGGGACGTGCTTCCACGAGCCGGTGAAATCGCCATCGACGAGGTAATAGCGGCCGTGGGCATTGTGGTTCGGGTCGAGCATGTCCGACCAGATCATGACCTCGATGCCCGGGTTGTGCCGCCGGAGGAGTCTCAACCTGCTTGGTGATGCACTCGCCGAGCAGCTCGCCCATGTTGCGGCCCTGGCACGCCTTGCAGGTGCCTCCCATGCGGATCTCGTCCATGTTCAAGAGCACCCGGCGCGGCTTGAGGTGCTCGGCGAGCAGCTTGGCCTCGTGGTCGAAGATCTCGTACAGCTCGGGCTCGGCCATGCAGACGGTCACCTGGCCCTCATTGATCGACATCGGGTGATAATACGTGACGAGCAGTTTCTGGCCGTCGCGAATGCGGCTGCCGGGCAGGATTTTCAGCGGCACCCCGGCGCGATCGCCGTTGCCGAAGGAGCCGGCCGGACCGCCCAGTGGCGCGAAATCCTTCCCTTCCTCATAGACCGTCGCGCCGTCGGCGCTCTTGACCGTGACCGGCGTGCCGGGACGGTGCAGCACACTCGTCGGGCCGACCTCCTCGACCGTCCAGTCGTCGATCCAGACCCGGCCCGACTTGCCGCCCCAGACGCCCGTGTAGATGTTCACAGAATCAACGTCCATGCTGTTGAACAGGAACGTGATCTTGCGCCAGTCGGACGTGGCCGGGATGTTGAAGGAGCGCGGCGCCAGCTCACGGTCCTTTGCCAGAACGGTGGCGCGGAAGGCGCGGGCCGGTTCCAGGCCGTCGGTCTTGACCCAGAAACTGACGCGGTAGCAGCGGTGCGGCCGCACCGCGACTTTTTGCATGACGCGGCCGTGTCCGTATTGGTTGGCCGTGAAGTTTTCGAGCCGCAGCGCCGCCTTGCCGCCGTGTGTGACCTCGGTATCGACGAAGCTGATCTGCCCCGGTTGGTCGTGGAAAGTATAACCCGCGAACGTATTGCCCTTGTAGGACTCGAAATCGCCGTTGACGATCCGGGCCGTCTCATCGGGCACGAGCCGGGCCTCGGTGCCGCTCACGAGGAAAGGAGCGTCCACCACGGGCATGCCCTCGGCCAGATTGCGGTTGTGCGCCAGCGCGGCGCTGCCGTAGCCGACCGAGAAAATGGCGGGGATCAATTCCAGGTGGTTCTTCTCGCAAGCCCGCTGGACAGCATCCAGACGCTGGAAGTAGGCGGGGGATTGCTTGCAGAGGACATCCAACTGGGCGGAGAGGACCGCGCCGTTGAGGCCGTGCTGCGCGGCCGATTCGAGCACCGGCGTGATGGCTTCGACATCACTGTCCTTACCCAGGTTCCAGCCGAAGACCCAGACGAAGCGGTCGGGATAGCGGTCGGCCGCGAGGGCCGCACTGGCGCTGCAAACGAGCAGGAGAGAGACCAGCAGGGTTCGCATGGCGGGACTCGATTCCTTGAGGGAGAAGGTGGAAATCGTCGGGGGACCGGCGTGCATCTTACTCGTGCCGTTCGGGTTTGGCATCAAGGCGGGATCGGAGACGCCGGCCTATCCCACCGCCGCGCGGGTGTGGTTACAATGCGGCACCGTGACGCGACAGACGATCCTCCGAGGCCATAGATCCATGAGTTGGTCGATCAAGAATCTTGCCGCAGGGATGGTCCTGTTCCTGCTCGCCACGGCGGCGAGTCCGGCCGCGATCTCGCCCGACGATCCGGCGAGCGTGCAAACCGGAATCGTGGCGGCAGCCCAGAAGGGTCAGAAAACAGTCGTAGTGCCGCCCGGCGTGTACAAGATCGCGCCGGGCCGCTCGGGCTGGCACCTGCGTTTCGCGGACCTCTCCGACCTCACCATCCAGGCCGACGGCGCGGTCTTCCTCTGGCAGGGCCGCACGGAGGGCGGGATCGAGTTCGCTCACTGCAAGAACGTGACGCTTCAGGGCGCCACCCTGCGCCACGAGGTCATGCCCTTCACACAAGGGAAGATCGTCGCGATCGGGGCCGAGAAGCGGACGCTCGATGTCCGCATCGACGCCGGCTATCCGGCCGAGTTTGATGATCCCCGCTACTTCCCGGCCAATCCGGTCGGCTACATCTTCGACCCGAGCACGCGGCAGTGGAAGACGGGGACCGTCGATTGCTACTGCGAGCGCGCGGAACGGCTCGACGCGGGCCTGTTCCGGCTCCATGTGGGCGGCAACCACGCGAAGGACCCGATCGAGGTCGATGACCTGATGGCCTTCCGGGGCAAGGGCCGGCAAGATGTCCACCTGGCCGACTGCGAGAACGTCGCGCTTGACGGCGTCACGATCCAGAACGGCGGCGGCTTCTGCGTTCATGAATCGAGCGGGCCGGGCGGAAACCACTACCGGTTCAGGCTGACGTACGGTCCTCGTCCCACCGGCGCGACGTCCGACCCGCTCATCGCCTGCAACGCGGACGCCTTCCACAGCAGCGGCGTGCGCAAGGGCCCGTCCTGGAGGGCTGTTCCTTCGAGGGAATGCCCGACGACGGCATCGCCATCCACGGCCACTACGAGCAGATCGACCGCAGCGAGGGGAACGTGCTCATCGTGGGCACCCTGGGCGGCCCCACCATGTTCGCGCCCGGCGACCCGATCCGCGTGTACGACCACCAGGGCGTCCCGGTTGGCGCGGCGGTCGTCAAGCAGATCGACAAGCGCCTCGGATCGGAAGCCCTCGGGCGCTTCGAAGCTACGGGCGTTCCAGGGCCGCACGCTGCACTACTTCGCCCTGACGCTCGACAAGCCGCTCGCGGCCGGATTTGATTCCCTGGCCGCGAATCCCGCCCTGTGTGGCGCGGGCTTCATCGCGCAAGAACACGATCCGCAACCATCGCGCCCGCGGCATGTTGCTGAAAGCCGATAACGGGCTGGTCGAGGGGAACATCGTCGATGGCAGCACGATTTCCGGCATCGCCATCGCCCCCGAGCCGCTGTACTGGAACGAGGCCGATTACACCCACCACCTGATCGTGCGCGGAAACACGATCCGCCACACCGGCTACGCCACCACCGGCCCCTGGATGAACCAGGCCGCCGGCCTGTCGCTGACCGGCGAGGGCAAGGGCCTGGGCCATCAGGATATCCGGATCGAAGACAACACGTTCGAGGATATCCGCGGCGCGAATCTTCAGATCGATCACGCCCAGGGCGTGGTCGTGACGGGCAACCACTTCGTTCGACCCAACCAGTTCCCCTGCCGCAACGGCGCCGATCACGGCGTGGACCCGGACTCAGTCATCTCCCTGAGCCTGTGCCGCGATGTCGTCCTGGAGCGGAACACCATCAAGGACCCAGGCCCCTATTGCAAGTCGCCCGTCGCCGTCAGCGCGACCGCCGAGAAGGTCTCGGGGATCACGGACGGCGTCACGGATGGCCATGGAGAATAGGAGTTACGCATTTGGTCGACTGGGGGTGACAACCTCGTTCCCACGCTCCGCGTGGGAATGCGTTCTTCGACGCTCTGCGTCGGTCCGACCGCCGGTCGCGGAGGACGCGAGGAACGCCCACGAAATCACGTCCCGAATTCGGGCGGATTGGCTTCCCCCTTACCAAGGGGGGATCGAGGGGGGTTCCTGGTGTGCGCCGCGGCCTCACGAAGAACCCCCTCCCACTCCCCCTTGGTAAGGGGGAGAGCCGGAAGAGGGAACTGGTTTCGTGGGCGTTCCGAGCGTCCCGGACGGCATTCCCACGCCGAGCGTGGGAACGAGGATATTACCCCGGCAAGAAAGTAGGTCGGACAATCCTGTCCGACAGGCCGGGGGAGTCGGACAGGATTGTCCGACCTACAGGAGGATCTTCTTTGCCGGAGTAATATGGGGGCCAAGGACGGCGTCACGCGGGAGCACTGAAATATCGCTACTCGAATCAGGAAAATATCAATGCATAACATGATTCACAAAGGGGTTTTCACTCTCCTCCTGACGGCCCTGGCCCTGATGCCGGCACGCGCCCGGCCGCGGAGACCGTCTGGCTCTCCTCTCTCGATCTGAACTACATGCGGCAGGGCTGGGGCAAGCCGGCGGTCAATCTGTCGGTGACGAAGAAGCCGCTCTCGATCCACGGCCGCACCTTCGAGAAAGGCGTCGGCACCCACGCCGTCAGCACGCTCTGGGTCCGTCTCGGTGGCGGTTCGGAACGGTTCCAGGCGCAGGTCGGACTCGATGACACGGCCCTCAACTCCGAGGGCAGCGTCGTCTTCCAGGTCTACGGCGACGGCCGCAAGCTGTACGATTCGGGCCTCGTCCGTCCCGGCCAACCGGCGCGCGAGGTCGATGTGGACCTCAAGGGCGTGCAAGACCTCCTGCTGCTCGTCGGCGACAATCACGATGGCGTCAACTCCGATCACGCCGACTGGGCGGAGGCCCGCTTTCTGGTCACGGGAACCAAGCCCACGGCCATCGGGGGGCCAAAGGAAGAGGCCGTCATTCTCACGCCCAAGCCGGGCCCGGCTCCGCGCATCAACGGCGCGCGGATCTTCGGCGTCCGCCCCGGCGCGCCGTTCCTCTTCACCATCCCGGCCACCGGCACGCGGCCGATGACCTTCTCCACCCAGGGCCTTCCGGAAGGGCTCCGCCTCGACCCGGCCACCGGCCGCATCAGCGGCGCCATCGCCCAGCCCGGCACATTCGCCGTCACCCTCGAAGCCGCCAACGCCCAGGGCAAAGACGCCCGCCCCTTCAAGATCGTCTGCGGCGAGACCCTGGCGCTCACCCCGCACATGGGCTGGAATAGCTGGTACATCTGGGAGAACCGCGTCACCGACAAGATCATGCGCGAGGCCGCCGACGCGATGGTGAGCACCGGCCTGATCGATCACGGATTCATGTACGTGAACATCGACGACTGCTGGGCCGTCAAGCCCGGCGCGAAGGACCCCATGCTCGACGGCACGCCGCGCGACGAGCGCGGCCGCGTGAACGCGAACAAGCGCTTCCCGGACATGAAGGCGCTGACCGACTACATCCACTCCAAGGGCCTGAAGGCCGGCATCTACACCTCGCCCGGCCCCTTGACCTGTGCCGGCCACGTCGGCGGCGTACCAGCACGAGGAGGAGGATGTCCAGCAGTTCGTCGATTGGGGCTTTGACTTCCTCAAGCACGACTGGTGCAGCTACGGCCAGATCGCGCCGAAGCCGGACCGCGCCGCGCTGGAGCGGCCCTATCGCCAGATGAGCGCGATCCTCAAGCGCCAGCCCCGCGACATCGTGCTGAACCTGTGCCAGTACGGCATGGGCGACGTCTGGGAGTGGGGCAAGCAGGTCGGCGGCCAGAGCTGGCGCACGGCCGGCGACCTGGGATACAACTTCGAGGGGATCTCGGCCGGCCTGTTCCGCGACGGCTTCGACCTTTACTCCAAGCGCGAGCTGCACAAGTTCGGCGGCCCCGGCGGCTGGAACGATCCCGATTACCTGCTGATCGGCTACCTCAGCAACTGGAGAGGTCAGACCGTGCCGACCTCGCTGACGCCCAACGAACAGTACACACAAGTCTCGCTCTGGTGCCTGATCGCCGCGCCCTTGATCCTCAGCGGCGACATCACCCGGCTCGATGATTTCACGCTGAGTCTCCTGTCCAATGACGAAGTGCTCGCCGTCAACCAGGACGCCCTCGGCCGCCCCGGCCGCCGCATCACGCGCGACGACGCGAAGGACACCGAGGTCTGGATGCGCACGCTCGAGGATGGTTCCAAGGCCGTCGGGCTGTTCAATCGCGGTGAGTTCCCGACCAAGGTGACAGCCCGCTGGCAAGACCTGGGCCTCAGCGGCAAGCAGGTCGTCCGCGACCTCTGGCGGCAGAAGGACATCGAGACGTCGGCCGATTCGTACACGGCCAGCGTCCCTCGTCACGGTGTTGTCATGCTCCGGCTGAGCCCGGCTCCGTGATCGATTCCTCAGAAAGGGTCTAATCCATGTCGGGCCACCCACGGGAACACAGAGATAGTACCGTTCATGCTCTCAGTCTTTGATGGCTGCCCACCATCTTCTCAGGCTGCGACGCGTACACCCTCTCAGTCTTGTAGGATCCGGCCCCGCCCACCCTCTTTCCTCTGGTCTCATCATTCGCACGCGGTTGATCGCGGCGCATCCTCACGTGCGAGCTGATGCGGCTTCCGCGAGGCCGGCTACGTCCGTCCACATCATTCCGATCTACGGAGTCAGCGGTTACGAGGATCTGCGATCGCTTCCTCAGTCCTCGCCAGCCCGAGATGCTCGGTTCACCGTGGCCGAGTGCATTCCCTGCTCTGGATGGCCCCCGACATGACGCTCGGCACCGGCTGGTGCTTCGGCGGGCCGAATATGCCTCCAGAGCTGGGCAATGCGCGGATCGTGTCCAAGACCTTCGACGTGAAGGCCTTGCTCATGTTCCGCTACAACACTCACCGAAAGCCCGTAAACTCCGGTTCTGATGGCCTTCGGTCCGGCTGCGAGGACGCAGGACCTGCTCCGCCTACCACACGAAAGCCCATCACCACTGTACGCCCTACTACAGCCCCTGCGGCGTGATCGCGGTCTCGCATGTTCTCCTGCCAGATGGTCAACGCCCGCGAAGCGAAGTGCCGATGCTCAACTCGTTCTCTGGCGCGGCCGTCCGGCGCTTCCTGGAGCGGTTCACAGCCGCCTTCGACGGCTTCGACGGCCCTCGTCATGCGCGATCTACCACGACTCGTATGAGTATAACAACGACTGGTCGCCCGACCTCCTCACCGAGTTCACCCTCCGTCTCGGCTATCGGCTCCAAGAACACCTGCCGGTACATGTTCGCCCGCGATGGCGACGCGACGACCGCACCGCCGCGTGAAGGGAGACTATCGCGTGACGTGTCGGACATGATGATCGAGAATTTCAATCCGCCCTGGATCGCCTGGGCACACCAGCGCCGGAATGATCGGCGCCACGAGCGCCACAAGTCGCCCGCCAACCTGCTCGTCCTCCCCGCCGGACGTAAGTCCAGTTCTTCTCTTGACCGGTGTCGTGGCGGCCGTCTCTCGGCCGCTCCGGTCTGAATGGTCTTCGGAGCGGCCGAGACGGCCGCCACTACACAGAAAAGCCCAGCGAGCTCAAGCTGCTCATGGACGACTTTTTCGTCTCGGGCGTCAATCACGTCTTCTCTCATGGCACCTGCTACTCACCCGACGAGGCCCCCTGGCCCGGCTGGCTGTTCTACGCCGCGACCGAAATGAACCCGCGCAACGCCTTCTGTGCGAGACGTGCCGCTCTAAACACCTACATCGCCCGCTGCCTGGCGATTCTCCAGGCGGGCAACCCGGACAGCGACGTACTCCTCTACTGGCCGATCGCCGACCTCTGGCACGACCCCAAGAGACTCGTCCAGAACCTCACCGTGCATAGTCCCTCGCTACCGCAGCAGCCAGTCGCGCGATCGGCGGGTGCTCTCGGCCGGGGCTTCCTGTTCGATTACGCCTCCGACCGCCAGATTCTGAGGTGCAAACCAGGGACGGGCAATCACGTGCCGGGAGGGACCTATCGCGTCTGGTCGTTCCTTCATAAAAAACCAGCCCTCCGAGACGCTAACTGCTCTTATCGCGCTGGCCGATCCGGGGCGGGCCGTGATCTGCGAGGCCTTTTTGCCCGGCCACTGCCCGGCCTGCGGCACATGAAAGCCCGCTCACGAACTTGCATCGCCGTCTGTACGCACTCCACCTGGAGCCCGCGTCGAGGTCCGGCGTGCATCAGGCCCTGGTTGGCCGAGGCCGTGTGCTCGTCGGGGTCCCTCCAACCTGCGCCTGGAGTCGCCGGCATCAGCGGGAGGCCGTGGTCGATCATCCCAGCTTAGCATCCTCCGCCGCTCGTGGGAGAGCGGCCATCATTACTTCATCGCCAACCACGCGAGAAACCGCTCGACGGATGGATGCCGCTGAGCGTTGCCTTACACGCCGTCGCACTCATGGACCCGACGACCGGCCGCGTCGGCATCGGCAAGATCCGCACCTCGCACAGGGTAGCACCGAAGCCTACCTCCAGGTTCCACCCGGCGGCTCGTTGATCCTGCGCACGTTCGCCGATCGCCAGATCCGGGTCCGGATAGCCCTATCTCAAGACGGCCGGCTACGGCGGTCCCGCTCCGTTGCCCCTGGCCAGTACTTCCCCGACGCGGCACAGAAAGCCCGGCTTCCGACAACGTCCCTCGTCTCGTACCTCCCGCGACGATCCGGAGGCCCACGCTTTGCCGGCACGCGCGTACACTCTCGTTTTCGATGCTCCTACCGGCACCACCTACCGGTGGCTTCTCTACCTGGGACTAGTCTGCCCGCGCCGCGGTGCGGCTCAACGGCCAAGACCTGGGTACGTCGTTCGCCCTGCCGTTCGCGCAGGATGTAGCGAATCTGAAGCCTGCCGGGAATGTACTGGTGGTGGAGGTCACCAACCTATCGGCCAACCGCATCCGCGACCTCGACCGCCGCGGCGTGAAGTGGAAGACGTTCCACGACATCAACTTCGTGAACATCCAGTACAAGCCGTTCGACGCCTCCGACTGGCCGCTGAGCGATTCGGGCCTGCTTGGGCCGTCACATTGACGCCGCAGGAACCGTCGAACCCTGTGAGTGTGGGATGCGGTCCCCGAAGCCCGCCGGCCGGCCCTGTCCGCGCATTTTACGTGAACGCTGCGAGCGCCAGACTCGATAGTGTCGCCTGAAGGGCCGTCCCGCCGGGCAAGGTGCCCCGGGGAGCGGCCGGGCGACGCGCGTCGAGGTCATTCCGGTGTGGGATCGGTTGGGGAAGCTCTGGGACTGGCTGGACGACCGGCGTGCCCGTCGCCGACGGCGGCGGTTCGGGCGGCGGGGCTGGCTGGTGAGCTGGTCGCGGTACGAGGACGGCCGCTGGCAGGCGCGGCTGTCGTGTCCCGACGTTCCCCAGACGATCGAGCGCGCGGGTCGGACCCGCTGCGCGGCCATCGCGCGCGCCGACGGGCGCTGCGTGAGATCCGGGGCCTTGGCCTCTGACCCCCTCTCCCCTGGCGGGAGAGGGTTGGGGTGAGGGGGTGGAAAACCGTTCGAAGACCCCCTCACCCTGCCCTCTCCCGCCAGGGGAGAGGGTTCGGAGAATCCGGTCCCGAGTCTCCTGAGACAGACTCTTACTCTGGAGTGCTCGCAATCATGGCGTTGAATCCTCTTCGTGACGTGGTTTCCCGGCTGGGCCGCTCGGCGTATCACCAGGATACGCCCTTCCGCGACGAGGCCGAGGCCGCCCTGGCGCGCTTCCGCGCCGTCCGCTCGGACCTGGAGCGGCAGGTTCAGCGGGGCGAGTTGACCGTGAAGGTGGCGCGCGGTCGCGCGGCCGAGGCCGCCGCCGAACTCCGCCAGGGCCTGCGGGCCCGTTCGCGGGCTACAGTCCATCCCCCCGCCTGTTCTTCGAGCGGCTCGTGCAGGTCGCGGACGCCCGCAAGGCGGCCCGCGAGAACGCCTCGCTCGACACCCTGCAGCGCGAGACGAACCGGCTGTTGCGTCAAGCCCTGATCGAGCAGCAAGTCGTGACGCGGGCGGGCGAGTTCGAAAGCCGTGCCTACGTGCGGCCGCTGGCGGGCGGCCAGCCGGCGCCGACGATCGACAGCCTCCTTTCGTTCCACGACCACGCCGCCCAGGCCGGCGATGATGCCGCCCAGGAATGGGCCCGCCGCCAGCTTGAAGGCTTGCGGCCCCAGCTTCCCAGCGCCGAGGACCAGCACCGCGTCGATCTGGCGTGCGACCGTCCCGACCGGGTCAACCCGACCCTGGTCGCCCGTTACCTCGAAGCACTCCAGGAGGCGGCGCCCGAGACCCTGGACGGCTTCGTCGCCCAGGCCCTCGAGACGCGCGACGCCAACGCCTGTTGCGCCGCGTTCGCGCTGGCACGAGACGTTCCCCAGGGTGCCGACCAGTCCTGGACGCGCCAGGTGCTCGATGGGCTGAAAGCGTTCCCGGACGCCGCGCTGACGGCCCTGCGAACCTGGGAAGCCGAAACCCGCCGCCACGAGGCCGACGCCGCGCAGCCGCGCCGAGTACGCCATCGCCCTGATCGAGTCCGAAGCCGGCCTGCCGGGCGTCACGCCTCCCACGGCCGCCGAGCTCGATCGCCTGGCCCGACTCGATGCGCTCCCCGTCGCCACTGCCGACCAGCCGGTCGGCCTGCACCTGACGCACCGCGGCTTGACCGCCGAGGAATACGCCGCACTCCAGACCCCGGCCGCTCCGGCGACCGACCGGGCCGATTCGTGAGAGACCGTGCTGTCATCCCCGTAGGGTCCGCTGTGCGGACCGGGCTTCTTCCGGATGGTCCGCACAGCGGACCCTACGAATACTCGTACCCGCAGCGCGTGAGGCCATTACCATGAAACCGATCTTGATCTCTAACGAGACGCTCTCGGACATCGGCCGCGTCGTTCTCCAGGCTCTTTGTGAGGGTCCGGTCGCCTGGCGCACGCCCGCGGAGCTGGCCGCGGACCTGGGTTGGGACCTGGACACCACGTGTGATGTTCTGGCCGACCTGGATGTGGCCGGCTGGATCGCGGTCTGGGAGCGTCCCGACGCTCTGGTCGTGACCTTGACCCCGCTGGCCGCCGCCCGGCTCGGCGTGGGGCTGCTCGCGACGGCTCCCGATACCCATCCGCGCTGGGTCCGAGCTGGCCATTTCCTGCCACCTCCGGCTTCCAGGCGTCGTTCGGCTCCGGGCCGGGACCGGCTCGAGGATGTGCCCGACGATCAACCCGCTCCCGACGCGTTCCCGGACGCTCCCGAAGGCGCGACCCGGCGGCGCCGGGACAGCCCGTGGCGGCGGCCGGTCCATCTGATCGGGCTGTCGCGTGCCTCGTGGCCGGGGCCTCAGAGCCGCCCTCGCGGCACTCCCTGCCCGGTCTGTGGTTCGAATCGGCTCCGTCCGGATGCGTATTGCCTCTGGTGTGATCGCTGGGGCTGCGACACCGGGAACCGGAACGCGCCGCGCCGGTGCCGGCCCGGTCCCGCCGTTTCCCGCCAGATCGAGGACGCCGCGCGGGCACGCCGCCAGGCCCGTCGGCGCGCTCGCCGGGCGGCCGAGCCGAAATCCGCCATTCTTGTAGGGTAGGCTTTAGCCTGCCAGTCCCAATATTACCCCGGCAAGAAAGTAGGTCGGACAATCCTGTCCGACTCCCCCGGCCTGTCGGACAGGATTGTCCGACCTACAGGAGGATCTTCTTTGCCGGGGTAATAACCCAGTTTCAAGACTATGGGACTGGCAGGCGAAAGCTTACCCTGCAAGAGAAGACCGCGTACGATAATCCCCCAAAAGACTCGACCGCGACTTAATTCCTTGCTTGCGGGTCCGAATGCCTTCGTATAAGGTGGCCCGGGATTTGCCACTCTAAGCACCGTCTCGGCTGGTCGAGGCGTGGAGTGTAGATCACTGCCACCGAATCGGAGGGGTAATCGGATGATGCTTGCACATCTCTCGATGTGGGTCCTGGCGGCGGCCATCAGTCAGGCCCCGGCGGACGCCGACTGGCTCAAGGCGATCCCGGCCGACGTGGATGTCGCGGTGCGTGTGCGGGGCCTGGACGCGGTCCGCCAGGACCTGGTCGCCATGCTCAAGGAGGCAAGCCCCGCGCTGGCGAAGTCGGCCCTGCCGGCGCTGGAGGCGCAGCTCGACCAGTTCCGCAAGAAGTACGACGAACCCGCGACCAAGACCCCGTTCGTCACCTTGATGCGGATCGTGCCGCCCGGCCAGGATCGCGCGCAGCCGTTTGCGGTCCTGGTCCTGTCGGACAACTACGAGGGCGTCCTCAAGGCGGCGGCGGGCGGCCAGGACCCCAAGCTCGTCCACCACGAGAACGGTCTGGACACCTTCACGAGCGAGGCCGCCGCGAGCTGGTATGCCTTCAAGGGAACCGGCTTCGTCGCGTTCGGCCCGGACCAGACCCTCATGTCGGCCGTGGCCAAGCCGGGCGAAAAAACGCTGGCCACGGTCCTGACGCCCGCGCTGAAGACGGCCTTCCTGGGCGGTGACGCCGGGGTTTATGTCAACGCCGCCACGCTGGTGAAGCGTTTTGGCGACCAGATCGACCAGGCGCGACAGGGCCTCATGAACGCCCTCGACCAGGCCGGCCAGCAGATGGGCAATGAAGCCGCGATGAAGTCCGCCAAGGAGATCTATCGGCGCGATGTTCGATTCGCTCAAGGTGGCGGACATGCTCGCCTTGAACGTCGATCTCGCCGCCGAGGGGCTGGACCTTTCCGGCGTCCTGGCCGTCAAGCCCGACAGCGACGCCGCCAAGGCGATCGCCAACGCCAACCCGGGCAGCACCGCCGACCTGGGCAAGCTGCCCGCCGATGCCGCGTTCTTCGTCTACATGAAGCTGAACGCCGATGTCATCAATCGCCTCCAGGCGCTCGGCATGCGCACGATCAACCCCGAGGGCAAACCCTCGCCCGAGATGCAAAAGGCCATGGACCAGATGCGCCAGCTCGGCCAGATCGAGAACCTGGGTGCCATGAGCATGGACCAGGGCATAAAGGGTCTGACCGTCATCACGACCTCCGAGCCGAAGACCTACATCGGCTCCACCCACGCCATGCTGGAATCCATGAAGGGGGGCGAGGGCCCGCTGAGCGTCTACAAGGATGTCAAGACCGAGAAGGCGGCCGAGAACCTACCAGGGCTTCGCCTTTGACCGCACGACCGTCGTCATCGACCTCGACAAGCTGGCCAAGCTTCAGGCCAATCCGGCGGCCGCCGCGAGCCTGAAGAGCATGTTCCGCGATGGCAAGATGACCTACTGGCTGGGCACCGACGGCAAGCGCGTCATCCAGGTCATCGCCAACACCTGGGATGAGGCGAAGGCCCAACTCGATGTCTTCATGAAGGGTGAGGGCGGCATCGGCACCAACGCCAGCTTCAAGGCGGTCCGCGGCAAGCTGCCCGAGAAGGCGAACTTGATGGTGCTCGTCAGCATGCAAGGGCTGGTCAAGATGTTTGCCAACCAGTTCGCGGCCGTGCTGAACAAGCCCGACCTGAAACCCCCCGGCGATATGCCCAAGGAAGCCGCTCTCTTCGGCCTGTCGCTGTCGCCGGCCGCCCCCAACGGCTACGAGTTCCACCTCGTCGTGCCGAGCTGCGTCGGTCCGGTCATCGAGAAGGGCATGATCCCCGTGTTCCAGAGTCTGCAAGGACAGGTCGTGCGGTAACGACCCGCAGACACTATCTGGTCCCCTCCCCCCTCGCGGGGGAGGGTTAGGGTGAGGGGGAAGCTCGACGCCCCGGCGACGCTCGAATCCCCCCTCACCCCAGCCCTCTCCCGCAAGGGGAGAGGGCTGGGGTGGGCTCTGGGCTAGGCCACAGGGGCCGGTAACTCGATCCAGGTGCGCCGGGCGTGCGATTCGAGCACGGCATCCGCGACCATCTGGGCGTTCAGGCCGTCGAGGAAGCTCGGAACCGCGTTCCGGTTCTCGACGATGGCCGAGACGAACTCATAAACCAGATCGTAACGGAAGACGGTCGCCGGCACGCCCTCGGCGGGATCACGGGGACTGCCGGGCGGCTTGAGATATTCGTCCGGCACGGGCACCGGCGCCAGGTCGTGGCCGGTCTTGCCCAGGAGGATCGTGTTGGGCTCGTGCAGGCGGTAGACGGCCGAGCCTTCCGAGGCGTTGATCTCGGCCCACTCATGGCCGAAGCCGTCGCGGTGGTAGCCCTTGGCGAGCGTCGTGCCTTCCCAGACACCGGTGGCGCCCGACTGGAACTCGCCGATCAGGCACGACCAGTCGTCCACCTCGGAAGGCGGGCAAGCCGTGCCGTCCTTGGTGATGTCGCGCGGGGCGAACCGCGCCACGGCGCCGCAGACCCGCGCGATCGGGCCGAGCAGGTCGATGGCGAAGTCGATGCGGTGGATCGTCATGTCGAACAGGTCGCCGGCGCCGCGCGGTCCTTGTACTGCCGCCAGCCCCAGCTTGTCTCGGGCCAGTCGAGAAAACGTTGCGAGCGAAAATGCCGGGGTGTGCCCAGCATTCCCGAGTGGACCAGGTGCCGCAGGTAACGCATGGCCGGCGCGAACCGGTACGTGAACGCCGTCATGTGGACCACGCCCGCGTCGCGGCAGGCCTCATACATCCGCCGCACCTCGGCGGCGCTGCGCCCGAGGGGCTTCTCGCACAAAACGTGCTTGCCGTGCCGCGCCGCGGCCACCGCGATGGGGCAGTGCGTGTCGTTCGGCGTGGCAATGACGACGGCGTCGATTTCCGGGTCGGCACACAGCGCTTCAACGTCGGTCGTGACCTTGGTCAGGTTCCAGTCCACCTTGCGTTTTTCGAGTAAGTCGGCGTTCGCGTCACAGGCGGCGACCAGCTCGGCGCGGGGGTCGAGCCGCAAACCGGGGACATGGTGATAGTCGCTGACCGCACCGGCGCCGACGATCGCCACACGCACCCGAGAGGCGGACGAAGGCTTGTTCATCACGAACTCCTCACCAACGTACTATTAGGTGACGCATGACTGATGACTGATGACTGATGGCTGACTGATGGCTGATGGCTGATGCGCTGATGATCGAAAAGAGTTCATTCAGTCATCAGTCATCAGTTATCCCCCGAATCACGACTCATCCGCACTCTTGAGCGGCCGGATCCAGATGTTGCGATACCGGACCGGATTGCCGTGGTCCTGGAGCGACAGCGGCGCCTTCGGGCCGTGGGGCGTGTAGTGGGCCAGGGCGCGATAGACCATCGGACCCAGCAGGGCGACGTGGTTGTGCACCATCACGCCGTTGTGCAGCAGGGTGACATAGGCGGGCGTCTCGACCGTGCCGTCCTGCTTGAAGCGCGGGGCCGTGAAGATGATGTCATAGGTCTGCCATTCGCCGGGCTTGCGGCAGGCGTTGACCAGGGGCGGGTATTGCCCGTAGATCGCGGCGGCCTGACCGTCGGCGTAGGTGATGTTCTCGTAGCTGTCGAGGACCTGGATCTCGTAGCGGCTCATGAGGATCACGCCGCTGTTGCCGCGCCCCTGGTCGCGAGCCCTTCGGAGGGTCGGGCGCCGACCACTCGACGTGGAGCTGGCAATCGCCGAACTCCTCCTTGGTCGCGAGCGAGCCGGTGCCGCTGCCGGTCACCATCGCCCCATCCTCGAGCTTCCACTTGGCCGGGCCGTTGCCGCTGCGCCACTGCGAGAGGTCCTTGCCATCGAACAGGACGATCGCGTCCGAGGGCGCTTTGCCGGGCTGCTCCTGCGTGCTGCACGTGCCCGGCGTGATGACCGGCGGGAACGGCCGGTCGCTGTCGTGGACGTGCCACTTGCCGCCCGGCAGCATCGGCGTGTCCTTGTACCCCACGTGGGGCTTCTCGGCCTGCTGCGCGAAGGCCGTCCATCCCAGGGCCAGGCCCAGTCCGGCCAGGCTCGCCAAAGTAATCCAACGCGTTTTCATACCGGCATGTTCCATCGGCTAGGGTCAATGAACCGAGTCGCGGGGAACTCCACCCGTTTCGGGTCCAACCGGCCTGATTGTACGAGGGCGGTCGGCCGCCTCCTAGACACTTGTGTGGCAACGGCGGTCTGGAGCGTCCGCGGTGTCACTTCACTTCACCTCGGCGATCGGGGTTTCTGACGAGCAGGCCGTCTCGTGATCGAAGGGATCGCCGGTCCGGAGGTTATTTTGCAGGAGCTCCAGCCTGGCGATGATCTCCTGGACCTCGTCGGGCGTCAGGCCCGCGACCAGCCGCGTGCGGACATGGCGCGCGCGTTCCATCACGTTCGCCCAGATGGGATCGACCCGCTCGGTCGTCCGGAGCAGCTTCTTGCGCCGGTCGGTGGCACACGGTTCGCGGACGATCCAGCCGGCCGCCTCCATGCGGGCCACGATGCCGGCCAGGGTCGGCGCCTCGACGCCCATGCGGCGGGCCACCTCGACCTGCGAAAGCGTTCCTTCCACCGCCAGAAGCGCGAGAACCTCCGCTTGTCGGAACGTGACGCCCAACGGCGCCAGCACCTCGTTCAGCTCGACTTCCAGGGCGTGGGCGGTCGAGATGATCCAGAAGGGAAGGCTTTCGCGGTGATCGTACTTCAAGGCCGTGTCGTCCCCTGGAGGGTGCGCGGATCCGGGCAGCCATCCGGGATTATAGCGAGTCGATCGGCCCGGTGGCAGCGGGTTTGCGCATTCGGTGCCGCCGTCCCCTGGGGAAGATCACTTCCCCCCCTCCGCGGCGTGCGCTAGAATTCAGATTCCCCGAGACTGTAGCGAAGATACCGGGTCCGTCTTCGGCAATCTTGCAGGAAAGGCGGGGGGTGCCACGGGTTCCGCTTTGGGAACCCGTGTCTACCGGCCCCGGACACACGGGTTCCCAAAGCGGAACCCGTGGCACCCGACCTCTCCAGCAACACACCCCGGTATCGTTGCTACAGTCTCGGTTCCCCTGCGGAAACACCGCCCGAGATGGGACGAGACGGCGTGGTGATGCTAGATAACGACCTTGCAACGACGTGGTTCGCGCCGGTCGAGCGGGCGACGCCCGCCGAGCTGGCGTCGCAGCGTGCGTGCTTGACGGCGCTGCCGCTGGTCGCCGACCTGATCGACCGGCTGCCCGATCCGGTCCTGGTCCTGAACACGCGGCGCCAGATCGTGCTGGCCAATCGCCGTCTGGCCGACCTGCTCGAATGCTCCCTGGACGACCTGATCGGCCAGCGTCCCGGCGAGGCGCTCAAGTGCGTCCACGCCCACGACTGCCCGGGAGGGTGCGGCACCTCGCTCTTCTGCCGCGTCTGCGGCGCCGTGGGCGCGATCCTCGACAGCCAGCACCGAGGCGCCCTGTCCGTTCAGGAGTGCCGGATCAGCCAGGCCCTCGAAGGCGCGACCACGCCCCTCGATGTGCGCGTCTGGGCCACGCCCCTGGTCCTGGACGGTCTCGACTTCACCTTGTTCACCGTCCGCGACATCTCGGACGAGAAGCGCCGGCGCGTACTGGAACGCCTGTTTTTCCACGACGTGCTCAACGCCGTCGGCGGCCTGCAATCCATCATCGAACTCTGGCCCAGCCTGACCGGCGAGGATCAGCGCGAATTTTCCCAGATGGCCCACGACCTCGTGCGCCAGATCATCGAGGAGATCGAATCCCAGCGCGACCTCTCCGCGGCCGAACGCGGCGACCTGATCACTCACCCCCAGACCGTGGATGTGTCCGAGCTCCTGACGCATATCTGCATCCTCTACTCCCACCACGCGCTGGCCCAGAACAAGCGCATTCCGCCCCCCTGGTTCGAGGGCCCGGCGCGGATCACGACCGACGAGGTGCTCCTGCGCCGGGTGGTCGGCAACCTGCTCAAGAATGCTCTTGAGGCCTCGCTGCCCGGCCAGACCATCACCGTCGCCTACCGCAACCACGGGCGGCCCACCATCGCCATCCACAATGAGGGGGTGATGGCCGACGAGGTTCAGCTCCAGGTCTTTCAGCGCCTCCTTCAGCACCAAGGCCGCGACCGGCCGCGGCGTCGGCAGCTACAGCGTCAAGCTGCTGGTCGAGAAGTACCTGGGGGGCCGGGTGTCGTTCGTGTCCCGGCCGGATGTGGGCACGATCTTCACCGTCGAGCTGCGCCCGACCGCGTGAATCCGTGTGCAAGTCAAGCGGAACGACCCGGCGTTCATGCCGGGTCGTTCCTGGCTCGGGCCCGGCTCGGGCCACCGGCCACGCGGACCCCTTGACGGCGGTCGGGCCGGGCTTGTAAGCTGGCCCGACCCCTCCTATTATTTTGCGCGCGCATCGGGCGCCCGATCGCCCGAGCCCCTTCGTGACCGCGCGGTTCGGCGTCCGAACTGCGTTCCTGGCCGAGGGAACCGGAGTGCGAATCCAGATGTCTGACTCGCAGAAGTACGTTTATTCGTTCGGCGGCGGCAAGGCCGACGGCCGGCCGACATGAAGGACCTGCTCGGCGGCAAGGGGGCCAACCTGGCCGAGATGAGCTCGATCGGCATCCCGGTCCCCCCGGGCTTCACCATCACCACCGAGGTCTGCGCCGCCTACTACGAGCACGGCGAGAAGCTGCCCGAGGCGGTCAAGCCGCAGGTCGAGGCCGCGCTCAAGCAGGATGGAGGAGCCGGTCGGCAAGAAGTTCGGCGACCCGGCCGACCCGCTGCTGGTCAGCGTCCGCTCCGGCGCCGCGCTGTCGATGCCGGGCATGATGAACACCATCCTCAACCTCGGCCTGACCGACGCCTCGGTCGAGGGCCTGGCCAAGAAGACCGGCAACTCCGCGTTCGCCTACGACGGCTACCGCCGCCTCATCGACATGTTCGGCTCGACCGCCATGGACGTCGAGCACGAGCAGTTCGAGCACGAGCTCGACCGCGCTCAAGAAGGAGAAGGGGGTCAAGCTCGACACCGACCTGACGGCCGACGACCTCAAGGAGCTGGTCAAGCGGTACAAGGCCGTCTACAAGAAGCACGTCGGCGAGCCGTTCCCGCAGGACCCCAAGGACCAGCTCTGGAAGGCCATCATGGCCGTCTTCAATAGCTGGATGGGCAACAAGGCCGTCGAGTACCGCCGGATCGAGCGGATCACCGGCCTGAAGGGCACGGCCGTCAACGTCCAGGCGATGGTCTTCGGCAACACGGGCAACAACTCGGGCACCGGCGTCGCCTTCACCCGCGACCCGAACACCGGCGAGAACGACTTCTACGGCGACTACCTGATCAACGCCCAGGGCGAGGACGTCGTCGCCGGCATCCGCACCCCCGAGCCGATCAGCCAGCTCGACGAGGAGATGCCCAAGGTCTACGAGCAGTTGCATGGACATCCGCAAGAAGCTCGAGACGCACTACAAGGAGATGCAGGACATCGAGTTCACGGTCGCAGGACGGCAAGCTCTACATGCTCCAGACCCGCACCGGCAAGCGGACCGGCACCGCCGCCGTGCGGATCGCCGTCGAGATGGTCAAGGAAGGGCTGATCGACGAGAAGACGGCCCTCAAGCGGGTCAGCCCCGACAGCCTCAACCACCTGCTCCTGCCGCAGCTCGACCCCAAGGCCAAGACGAAGCCGGTCGCGCAGGGGATCGCCGCCAGCCCCGGCGCGGCCTGCGGCAAGGTCGTCCTCTCGGCCGAGGCCGCCGTCGAGCATCGCCGAGGAGCACCCCGACGAGCCGATCCTGCTGGTCCGCAAGGAGACCAGCCCCGAGGACGTCGCCGGCATGCACCTGGCCGAGGGCATCCTCACCGCCACCGGCGGCAAGGCCAGCCACGCGGCCGTCGTCGCCCGCGGCTGGGGCAAGCCCTGCGTCGTCGGCTGCGACGCCATCGCAGATCGACGAGAAGGCCGGCCAGATCACGATCGGCGGCCAGATCGTCAAGGCCGGCGACTTCCTCACGATCAACGGCACGACCGGCGACGTCATGATCGGCAAGGTGCCGACCGTCGAGCCCGACGATCTCCGGCGACTTCGCCACGCTTGATGGAGTGGGCCGACAAGGTCCGCACGCTCAAGGTCCGCACCAACGCCGACACGCCCGAGGACGCCGCCAAGGCCCGCGAGTTCGGCGCCGAGGGGATCGGCCTGTGCCGCACCGAGCACATGTTCTTCGGCGAGCCAGCGGATCGTCGCCATGCGGAAGATGATCCTGGCCGACGACGAGGCCGGCCGCAAGGCCGCCCTGGCCGAGCTCGAGCCGTTCCAGAAGCGAGGACTTCATCGGCATCTTCGAGGCGATGGACGGCCTGCCGGTGACGATCCGCCTGCTCGACCCGCCGCTGCACGAGTTCCTGCCGCACGACGACGAGCGGCCAGGCCGAGGTCGCCGAGCAGCTCGGCATCCCGGTCGAGAAGGTCAAGCAGCCGGGTCGAGCAGCTCCACGAGTTCAACCCGATGCTCGGCCTCCGCGGCTGCCGGCTGCCGATCAGTCTACCCCGAGATCGGCGACATGCAGGTCCGCGCCATCATCGAGGCCGCCATCGAGGTCAAGAAGAAGGGCAAGACGGTCCTGCCCGAGATCATGATCCCGCTGGTCGGCACCGTCGAGGAGCTGACGTTCCTCAAGAAGCGGGCGATCGCGGTCGCCGAGGAAGCAGATGAAGAAGGCCGGCGTCGAAGGTCGAGTACCTGATCGGCACGATGATCGAGATCCCGCGCGCCGCCCTGACGGCCGACCAGATCGCCGAGGAGGCCGAGTTCTTCTCGTTCGGCACCAACGACCTGACCCAGATGACCTTCGGCTTCAGCCGCGACGACATCGGCTCGTTCATGCCGACCTACCTCGAGCAGAAGATCCTGCCGGTCGACCCGTTCCAGACGCTCGACGTCAAGGGCGTCGGCCAGCTCGATCGAGATCGGCGTCGACCAAGGGCCGCAAGGCCCGCCAGGAGAAGCACGGCGAGCACCTGAAGGTCGGCATCTGCGGCGAGCACGGCGGCGACCCCGACAGCGTCGCCTTCTGCCACAAGGTGGGCATGGACTACGTCTCCTGCTCGCCGTTCCGCGTGCCGATCGCCCGCCTGGCCGCCGCGCAGGCCGCGCTCGCGGGCGGCGGGCTGATCAGCCGCGACAAGTAAGCAGATTCCGCAAGGACCACGCGATCCTCACATGCGGCCGTCCCGGAGGATTCCGGGGCGGCCGTGGTCCGTTTCCCGTCATCCAGAGTTCGTAGCGCGGCGAAGCCGCAAGCGACTCCGGCGTTCACGCCGGGTCGTTCCTTTCCGGATGGTGGGCGGTGCCCACCCGACAAGACTACAAGACGGTATTACCCCGGCAAGAAAGTAGGTCGGACAATCCTGTCCGACTCCCCCGGCCTGTCGGACAGGATTGTCCGACCTACAGGAGGATCTTCTTTGCCGGGGTAATAAGACCATCCGACCGCTCACAGAGCTGGCGGCGTGCGTTCTACCAGTCGCGTGATCGTGGCCAGGAGCGTCTCGATGCCGCTCAGCGGCTTGGTCAGGTGCTCGGCGAAGCCCGCCGCCTTGCTGCGCTCGACGTCGGCCGGCGTGCCGTAGCCGGACAGGGCGATGGCGGGAATCGATCGGCCGCGCTCGATGAGCTGCCGCATGAGGTCCAGGCCGGAGCCATCGGGCAGGCCCAGGTCGGAGATGAGCACATCAGGATTCGTCTCCGAGACGGCCGCCAGGCCCGCCGCGACACTGCCGACCCAGGTCACCTCGTGCCCCGCGGCCGTAAGCAGCCGGCGTACGATTCGCGCCTGTCGTCGTGGTCCTCGACGAGCAAGATTTTCCAGCGCCGGTTGTCTTTCCGCGCGGCCGCGCCGCCGCCGGCCGGCGTTCCGCTCAGGGAGGGACGGGTGCCGCTCCCGGACAGGGGGCATTGCGCGACGGGCAGGCGGACCGTGAAGGTCGCGCCACAGCCGGGGCCGTCGCTCTGGGCGAGGATCATGCCGCCGTGCATCTCGACGACCGCCTTGCAGATCGACAGGCCCAGTCCCAGGCCGCCGAAGCTGCGCGCCTGCTGCCCTTGCTCGAAGGCCTGAAACAGGCGCGGGAGCATCTCCGGCGCGATGCCGCTGCCGTGGTCGGAGACCGTCACGATCAGGTTCCCGCTACAGATCGAACCGTCGCTCACGCCGGCCTGGGGCAGCGGGCACCGGCCCACGCCGATGGGGCAGATCGGGGCCGCCAGCGGGCAGTGGTCCACGGGAACCACGACGGCGCGGACATCGATACGGCCCCGTTCGGGGCTGAATTTGATGGCGTTGCGGAGCAGATTCCAGAAGACCTGCTGCAAGCGGGCGGCGTCGGCGACGGCCAAATACGGCGAGCCGGGAGCCTCGATGATGAGGGTCTGGCCCTTGGCGTGCAGGTCGCTGCCGACGATGTTCGCGGCTTCGCGGATGGCGTCGGCCACGTCGACCCGCCGGTTTTCCAGGTGCAGCTTGCCGGAGATGATGCGCGACACGTCGAGCAGGTCGGCGATGAGCCGCACTTCGAGGTCCAGGTTGCGCGCGACCACATCGAGATCCTCGCGCACGTCGGCCGGGAGGCGCACATCGGTCCGCAACATCGACAGCACGGCCACGGCGGGCGTCAGCGGCGTGCGCAATTCGTGCGACAGCACGGCGATGAACTGGTCCTTGGCCTTGCTGGCGGTTTCGGCCACCTCCTTGGCCTGTTCGGCGCTGCGTTTCGCGGCGGCCAGGGCGTCCTCGGTCCGCTTTTGTTCCGACACGTCGGTGTTGGTCCCGAACCAGTGCTGGACGCGGCCCTGCTCGTCCTTGAGCGGCATGACTCGCGTCAGGAACGGCCGGAAGAGGCCATCGGCGCCGCGCAGGGGGAAGGTCATGTCGAAGGGCGCGCCCGTGGCCAGCGATGCCTTCCATTCCTCCATCACCTCGGGGAGGGCGTCCGGATCGTGGACGCTCTGCCAGCCCCAGCCTTCCATCTGCGCCGGGGTGGTTCCGGTGTAGTCGTACCAGCGTTGGTTATACCAGTCGATGTACCCGTCGGCCTGGGCGACCCAGGCCAGTTGGGGGATGGCGTTGGCCATCGTGCGGAAGCGCTCCTCGCTCTCCCGCAGCTCCTTCTCGGCCCGCTTGCGCTCGGTGATGTCGCGGTTGGTCTCCAGCACCAGCCGGCGGCCGTCCTGGACCACCAATTGCAGGCGGGATTCGACGATCACGATGCGGCCGTCCCGGGCCGTATGAGACAGTTCGCCCCGCCACTCGCCGTCGCGTTCAAGCGCCGCTCGGAACGTGGCCACGCCGCCGTTGGCGTGGACCGTCGCCAGCAGCTCGTGGCTGACGCGGCCGACCGCTTCGTCGCGGCGGTAGCCGTAGAGCGTTTCGGCGCCCTCGTTCCAGTACTCGATGGCGCCGTCAAAGTCCCAGACGAAGATGGCGTCATTGGACAGATCGAGCAGTCGCGCCTGCCGCTCCACCCGCTTCTCGGCCGCCTTGCGCTCAGTGAAATCGCGGAAGACCAGCACCACGCCTTGCACGGTGCCGTCGGCCTGGCGAATGGGCGCGCCGCTATCGTCGATGGGGAATTCCCGGCCGTCGCGGGCGATCAGGATCGTGTGGTTCGCCAGCCCGACGACCGTCCCCAGACGCAAGACCTTCTCCACGGGGCTTTCCACGGTCCGACGGGTCTGCTCGTTGACGATCCGGAAGACGGCCTCCAGGGACTGGCCGACGGCCTCGGCACGCGACCAGCCGGTCAGCCGCTGGGCTTCGCCGTTGATGAAGGTGATGTGCCCCCGCGCATCCGTCACGATCACGGCATCGCCGATGCTGCCCAGCGTGACGGCCAGAAGCTGCCGCTGACGCTCACTTTCCGCCGCCGCGTGCGCCAGTTCCTCGCGGGAACGTTCGCGTTCGGCGGCCTCGGCCTCGCGCCGTCGCGCCCGGTCGAGCCGGCCCGCCAGCGCGCTCACGACCAGACCCGCTGTCGTGAACAGACCCACCGCGACGGCATCGTGCATCTCGGCGATGGCCAGGCTGAACGTGGGTGTTATGAAGAAATAACTCGCCGTGATGGCCGAAAGGACCGTCGTCAGCACACCCGCCCGTGCGCCCGCGAACAGGGCCACCAGCGCCACGACCGGATAGAACGTGATGAAAAGCGGCATTTCGCCGACGAGCGCGAGCAGCCACCAGCGCAGCACGACCGCGAACGCGACCCCCAGGACGGCCAGGCCATAGCGAAATCCACTGCCCGATGTCGACAGCCGGGGACGCATTCGGAGCGCTCCGTATCATCAAGGCCGTGGCCGCGAGGCGTGCCCGGTGGGGGGAACCGAGAGCGCCTCCCAGAGTGCGTGCCCAGGAAGAGCTTGCCGAGGAGGTTTCAGATGGCCTCATCGCTCGGCAGGGAGTGGGGGCGTCGATAGCGGCCGACCCGCCGAGAGACTGTGCCCGATTCCCGTCTCGTCAGGAAAAAGAAAGCGGCCAAGGTTCGCTCAATCCGAACCATGGCACCTCAAGGTGCTCTATACCGGTCTTCGAAAGCAACCCGTGGTGGTCGCCAAGGTGCCGAGACTGTGCGTGGTACCATACCAGGTTCAGGCAAGCCGCGTCTCGTACCGAGAGGATAGCTTACTCTTTCCGATCGGTCCAGATCCAACGAAATTCCCAGCTTCTCCGGGGGTGAAGGAACGACCCGGCGTGAACGCCGGGCCGAGGACCGCGACGCGGCACGCCCGGTGAACCGGGCGAAAGACCACGCGCTCAGGTGTGCCTCTCCCCGCCCGGTTCACCGGGCTTCTTCCCTCTTCGGCCCGGCGTTTACGCCGGGTCGAGCGGCGCCGGGGTCACTTGCGGCTTCGCCGCGCTACGAGAGGCTGGTCCTCCGTCTGGAGCCCCGGTTCAGAGCGGCGGGAGCAAATTGCGCCGGCCTGCGATGAACCCGGCCACGACATGGTTCGCCAGCCGAAGTCGTTCCGCGATGGGCACATCGGCGCGGTGGTGCAAGAGCATCATGCAGGTGCTCAACAGGTCGCCCGTGCCGGCGGTGTTCACCACGCGTTCCACCGGCGCACACGGGACGATCACCAGCTCGCCCCGGCAATAATAGCCGGCCCCGCGCTCGCCGAGGTGCAGAACGACAGCGCCCGCGCCCCAGTCGGTCAGCCGGCGGAGGGTGACGTCGAGGTCGTCCGACCCGGCGAAGCGGTTCAGCTCGCGGACATTCCCGTGAGCCAGATCGACCAAGGGCAACAGGGCCCGCACGGCCGCGATGCGTTGCTCGATCACGTCCGGCGCGGCGACGTTCCAGAGCGGGTCCCAGTTCAGGTCGAGGGACGTGGCCGCGCCGGCCGCGCGCCGCGGCGAACAGGCGGGCGTTGCCGCCCTGGAGCATCGGTTCGGCGAACCAAACGTCGGCCCGCAGCAGGTGCCCGCCGGGCGGGGGAAACACCGCCGGGTCGATGTCGGAAACATCGAGCGTCGCATTGTTCGGCTGATGGCTGATGAAGTGCCGCTGTCCGTCGCTGTAGGTCAGGGCAATCGAGCTGCCGGTGGCCACCGCCGGATCGCGGCGGACGAACACGCGCACCCCGGCCCATTCGAGCACCGTGGCGAGCCGGTCGCCCAGGGAATCCGCGCCGACCTTGCCGGCAAAGGCCGCGTGCGCGCCCAGCCCGGCGGCCATCGCCGCCGTGTTCGCCCCGCCACCGCCGAGCGTCTCGACAAGGAACGCCGCCGGGGTCTCACCATCGCGCAGCAAGGAGTCGCTCGGGTTGAGCGGGGCGGTTTTCACGTCGCGACAGAGGCTGCCGACCACCGACAGCGGCACGCCCGCGAACGCCGATTCATCCAGCATGGGACAGGGCCTCCCGGACCCGGTCGAGCGTGGTGATGGAGGACCGCCCACCCGGCACTTCCACGGACAACGCGGCGGCCATCGCCGCCAGCCGCAAGGTGTCACGCAAGGGCAACCCCGTCCACACGCCGTACGCAAACGCCCCGTGAAAAATGTCCCCGGCGGCCGTCGTGTCCACCGTATGCGCCGGGAAAGGAGGAAGGTGGTCGATGCCGGCATCCGTGCCGTAAACGAGTCCCCGGCTTCCCAGCGTGACGACCACCGGCCGGCCGTTCATGCGGGACAGCGCCGCCACGGCCGCCGCCCGATCGCTCGTTGCGTCCAGCGGGCCCAGACCTGTGATCTGGCGGGCGAACCGCTCGGAAGAAACCAGGTGATCGACGCGTTGCGCCAGTTCCCGCGTGCCGTCGCGGACCGAACCGGCGTCGAGGATCGTGGTCGCGTCCGGATAGGCGCGGATCGCCTCCAGCGCCGCGGGCAGCTCGTGGCCGTCAAAAAGCAACACACGCGGCGAAACGGCCAGCGGCGGTAGCGCGAACGGGTAGGTTGGCTCTTGCGCGTGACGATCGTCCGGCTGCCGTTCGCGCGCTGACCAGCACGATCGAGACCGGCGTGGCGTGGCCGGGCCTCATTTCCATCCCGTCCAGATTGACGCCGACGCTGTGAAACTCATCCGCGATGCGCCGGCCCGCCGCGTCGTCGCCGACCACGCCCGCGAATCCGCACCGCACGCCCCAGGCCGCGAGCAAGTAGGCCGCATTCGCCGCCGGCCCGCCGCCCGACTCGGACAGGCCGGTCGCCTCGACCTTGGTATCCTCGGCCGGCAGCTCGGGCACGCGCACGATCAGGTCCCAGGCCGCGTGCCCGACGCACAACACGTCGATCACCCCGCCGCTCCCTTCGCCAGTTCGTGCCGGATCAGGTGCATGAGTAAATGCTCGATCACCAGATGAATGGCTTCCGTCTGCGGCGTCGAATCGACCGGCACGAGGATCGAGCAGGTCGATTCCTCGTGGAGCAGCCCGCCGTCGAACCCGACCAGCGCGATGCTCTTGGCCCCCATCTCGTTGGCGTAGCGAACGGCCCGGACCAGGTCGGCCGAGAATCCCGTCCCGCCGTGGACGGAGATGAGAATCAGCACGTCCCGGGGCGTGAGCAGCCCGCGCAGCAGGTTGGCGAAGACCTCCTCGTGCGCGGCGTCGTTGGCCCAGGCGGTGTAAAGGGAAATGTTGTCGGTCAGGCAGCGCGTATCGAACGGCCGTCCACCCGGCGGGATGACGAACTTGGCCAGGTCGCACGCGAAGTGCTGCGCGGTCGAGGCCGACCCGCCGTTGCCGGCCGTATAAACGCGGCCCTCCGCGTGATAACAGTCGAGGAGCATGTCCCGCGCGGTGCCGATCGCCCCGCGATCGAGCCTGGCTAAGAGGCGGGTGGTCTCGGTCAGAAACGCGTCGATCATCGGCTTTTCCGTGCGAGTGGACGTGGATTCGCTTCCGGGACCGGGTCATTATACAGCGAAGCCCCTCCCGTGCGTACGCCGTGCCTTCCGAGCTTCGTAGGGTGGGCTCGGCCCACCATCTTCCGTGGTTGCGCCAGGATCTGGTAAAAGGACGCAAGAGCGATACTGTAGCAACGATACCGGGGCTCTCCTGCAGAAAAGGTTGGGTGCCACGGGTTCCGCTTTGGGAACCCGTGTCTGCGGCTCCGGACACGGGTTCCCAAAGCGGAACCCGTGGCACCCACCGCCGTTTCCACAAGGATTTCGAAATCAACCCGGTATTCTCGCGACCGTCTTGTAAAAGATGCCGGTGAACGTTATCCACGAAAGGCAGGTGCAAGCCGATGACGCGAATCCCACGAGAGTCTCTGACGGGACCATCCGGCAGGGGTGCGGCCGTTCTCATTCCGATCGTCCTGATGCTGCTCGCGGGCGGCGCACGTGCCGCGGAGACCACCGACGAGCCGTGGCTGAGTCCCTACAACGGGCCCACGCGCACGGACATTGACGCCACGACGCTCGACGGCAAGGTCCTCTGTGGTTATCAAGGCTGGTTCAACACCCCCGGCGACGGCACGGATTTCGGTTTCAGTCACTGGGGCCAGGGACTGAATCGGCCGGGCGGCGGACGGTTCGTCGTGGACATGTGGCCCGACGTGTCGGAGTACGACCCGCAGGATCTGTGCGAGGTTCCCGGTCTGAAAATGCCCGACGGCACGCCGGCCCGGCTCTACAGCGCTTTTCGCAAGGGGCCGGTGCTGCTGCACTGCAAGTGGATGCGGCAGTATGGGATCGACGGCGTGTTCCTGAGCCGCTTTGTCGGCGAGACCGACCAGCCCCGCGCGGGCGCGCCACGTCAACCAGGTGCTGGCCAACGTGCGCGAAGGGTGTCACCGCGAGGGAAGGGTCTGGGCGATGATGCTCGACCTCTCGATGGGCCGCGGCGCCACCACGGCGGTCGCCATCAACGACTGGAAGTTCCTCTGCGACCAGGTCCAGATCCGCGAAGACTCGCGCTACCTGCACCACCAGGGAAAGCCCGTCGTGCTGCTGTGGGGGCTGGGGTTCCGGGACCGTCCCTGGACGCCCGAGCAAGGCGAAGAGCTGGTCAAGTTCTTCAAGAACGACCCGAAGTACGGGGGCGTCTATCTCATCGGCGGAATCGACCCCCACTGGCGGACGCTGCGCGGCGAATCGCGTCCCGATGCGGCCTGGCAGAAGGTCTACCGGATGTTCGACGCGATCAGTCCCTGGAACGCCGGACGCTATCGGGACGACGCCAGCATGGACCGCCTGCGCAAGGAGGTCTGGGAAGGCTGACCTGGCCGAGCTGAAGGGCCCGGGCATCGGTTACATGCCGACGGCGTTTCCCGGCTTCTCCTGGGATAACCTGCGCCAGGCACAGCCAGGCGCGACCACTGATCCCGCGGCGCAAGGGCGAGTTCTACTGGCGGCAGTTCGCCATCTTCAAGGCCCTGGGAATCCGCACGGTCTTCGTCGGCATGTTCGACGAAGTCAACGAAGGCGACGGCGATCTACAAGGTGGCCAATCAGATCCCCGTGGGAAAATACTTCGTGACCTACGAGGGGCTCCCCTCGGACTGGTACCTGAAGCTGACCGGCGCGGCCACGCAGATGATCCGCGGCGAGGTGCCCGCTCTCGGAGACGATTCCGGTGAAGCTGCCGTCACCGAAGGATTGAAGCGTGGGTATTTTCGTTCCCACGTGGAGCGCCGGGTGGTACTGGTGGCTTGTCCACCAGTGCTCCGCAGCAGAGATTGCACGTACAGACGTGGGCATGTCACCCGGGCCGTGTGCCTTGGCTTTTCGACCGCGCAAGAGCGTTTCGTACACCCGTTGAATCTGCCGCCGTCCTACTTGCTGGCCTCCTTGGGCGCTGCGAGGCTGAGCGGCTTGATGGCCAGAGCGTCCTTGTGCGGCAGGGCGGGGAACGGCGCGTGGGGCTCGGTCTGGTACCAGCAGGCCACCGAGGCGATGTCGTCTTCCAGCGGCAGGTAAGTGCCGTCCTTCTTCCAGCCGAGGGCCTGGATGGTGACCTTCAGATCTTTCTCGAAGCGCACCGGGTCGACGATGTGCCAGCGGTACAGGCCGAAACGCTGGCCGGGCACGTAGATCACGTCGGGAGGCAGCACCTGGGCCAGTCCTGTATAGGGCGTGCTGAACGTCTGGTAGCGGCGGGTCGCGCGGTTCTCAAAGTTGTAAGAGCCGCAGAAGTAATCTTCCGTGCCGGTGCCGCAGATGGTGGGGAACTCCTTGTCGCCATCGAAATAGAACTTGATCTCGCCCTCGCCCCACCAGCCGGGGCTATGAACCTCCCAGGCCAGGTAGGTCCCCACGTAATGGCCGCGGCCCCGCACGCCGTCCAGGATGGTATAAACGTCCTTCGCGTTGAGCTTGTTCACGCGGCGGAACTGGGCGTGGAAATACGCCGCGTCGGCCGGGACCTCGGTCAGCGTGTAATTGACCTGGTAGTACAGCGTCATGTCCTTGTCGTCGAGATTCTCCAGCGTGATCTTCGCCTTCTTGCGAAAGGGCATCGACCAGTAACAATTGAACGCGCTGCCCGGATTGACGCAGATCGGCAGGGAGTTGATCTGGCAATACTGTCCCCAGCCGCAGGCGAAGAAGTCGCCCATGGGGACGACGACGGAGGGCTCGGTCTCGCCGTCCCAGTAGAAACGGAGGATGTAGAAACGGGTCTTGTCGAGGGCGCGGGGGTCATCCAGATCTGCTGGATCGCGCCCGGTCCGTCGATCTCGGCCATGGTGAATGTGGTGCCGGCCTTGATGGGCACCGAGGGCGAGACCTTCCAGCCCTGGCCCAGATCTCGCGCGGCGTTCCTGCCCGTGCCCTCCGTGGCCATGCCGGCCTTGCCCTTCTCGCCCGTGAAGTTCTCCGGGCTGATCGAGCGCGTCTTGGCGTCGGACAGCCGGGAGAGCGTTCCCAGGTTCATGTCCAGGCCGCGGAAAGGTCTCGATGGCGGTTGTGCGGCGGCCAGGGTGCAGCATCCGAGACTGAAGACGAGGACTTGCAGGCGGATTGAATGTCGCATCGCTTTCCTTTCTGATCATGGTGAGAAACAATCGGGGGCCTTATTACCCCGGCAAGAAAGTAGGTCGGACAATCCTGTCCGACTCCCCCGGCCTGTCGGACAGGATTGTCCGACCTACAGGAGGAATCTTCTTTGCCGGGGTAATAAGGTCCCCATCCTTTCGACTTACCTCTCGATCCCGTGCAAGAACGGCCGCAGCCAGCTCCATTTGCGGGCGGTCCTTGCCGTCCTTCGGCTCAATGGAGAACATATAATCGCCCCACCACGCCCCGGCCGCCCACCAGGTCCAGCCCTGCCAGACGTCGCGGTCGCGTTCCATGCTGCGCAGCATGTCCGTGAGGGCCTGTTCGCTCAGGGGCGTCGCCGGCACGCCGAATTCTCCCAGGAAGGCTTGCTTGTGGTGCTCGCGGCACCAGGCCACGAACGCCTTGAGCCGTTCCGAGCCGATGGTCGCACTGACGACCTCGCGCTTGGTGCCGGACGAGTCGGCATCCAGGTATTGATGGACCTCGATGATCCAGTGATCGAGCGGGTCCTTGACCTCCAAAACGTGCTGGGCATTGCTGCCGCCGCCGTACGAGTTTGAAGTCCAGGAATGGGCACCGGTCCAGGCGTTGCCGGGAACGAGCACGAGGTTCTTGGCCCCGGCCTGTCGAATGGCGGCGATGGCGGCATTGGCGGCATCGAACCATTGTTTGGTGGGCATATCATGGGGCTCGTTCACCAGGCCGAACCACACGAGCGGATCGTCCGCGAATTCCTTGGCGAGCCGCCCCCAGAAATCGGCGAAGTCCGCATGGCTCACCTCGGGCCCGCCAACCGTCTTACCGTAATAGCGGGCGTAGTTGTGCGGGTCGAGAATGACGACGAGCTTGCGCGGTGGCCAGCCGGACCGAGGTTTTCAGTCGTTCCACTTCCGCTGGATCGAGCGGCTCGCGTGCCTTGGGCTGGAGGGTTTCCCAGAGGAACGGGTAGCGGAAGATGTTCATGCCGGCGCCAGCAAAATCATCGATCTCGGCCTTCGTCGGATAGGTGAAGTTCTTCCCGTAGACGGGTCGAACCCCCGGCTTCGGCTTGTAGAATTCGCCGCCGGCCAGGTTCACTCCCGTGTAGGGAAGCGGGTCCGCGATCGCGCCGGCGTGAAAGGTCAGGGCCAGCGCCAGTGTGAGCAGGGTTGTTCTTGAGGACATCGGTGGTTCCTGGGTTTTTCGGTCCTGGTAAGATCCACAAGTGGATTGTCGCTTACCGCACATCCACAACCCGGCCCGTGCGCGCGGACTCGTAACAAGCCGCGAGCACACGTTGGCTGTGACGGCCGAGCGCCGCATGGTTCTCGGGTTCACGGTGATCGAGGATCGCCTGGTTGAATTCCTCGATCTCAGCGCGATACGTATTCACGGGCGTTGGCTTGAGAATCAGACCGCCCTCGGAGGACCGCGCTTGCTGGGCATCGTAGCCGGCGGCATCTTCCTTCAAGTGAGCGATCATCTCGCCCTCGGCGCCCTGACCGATCGTGCCCCGGGCGAGCACACTACCCAGGGAGCCGTAGAGCCTCGAGGCGGTTCTCGCTGGCCTCGTCGGGCATGCAGAAGAACGTGTCCACGACGCCCAGGGCGCCGTTCTCGAAGCTGAGCGACACAACGGCGCTATCCTCGGAGGCATAATCATGGACGGTGCGATTGGTAAAACAACCCACCGCGCGGATCGGGCCGAAGAACATCTCCAGCAGGTCGATGCAGTGGCCGCCCATGTCCATGAGCGAACCGCCGCCGCCGGTGGCCGGATCTTGCCGCCAGGCGCCCGCGATGGGCGGATACCAGCAGGATAGCTGCGCGGGCAAAGACCGGCTTGCCCAGCCTGCCATCACGGATGAGCTTCAAGGCGGCACGATGCTGAGCAAGGAAACGCATCATGAACGCCGTGCCGAGCCGAACGCCCGCGTCTCGACAGGCCGCGATCATGGCGTCGGCGTCGGCCACGGTCATGCCGAGAGGCTTCTCGGACAAGACATGCTTGCCGGCGCGGGCACACGCGATCGCCTGGTCCCGATGCGCGGCGGGCGGTGAGGCAATATAAACCGCATCGAGATCATAGCGCAGCAATTCCTCCACGCTGCCGGCGGCCCGGGCCTGGAATTGCTCGGCGACCGCGCGGTTGGTCTCGGCGGCCGGGTCGCAGACGGCGACCAACTCGGTGTTCGAGGCAGGGACAATACCTTCCGGAATCGTGCGCCGCGCGCAATACCGCCGCAACCGATGACGCCCCAGCGAATTCTTGCGCCCATATCGTGTTCCTATTTGATCGACAAGATTCCACATTCCAGATTCCGGATTCCAGATTCCGGATTCCAGATTCCAGATTCGGAACATTGGAGATCCCATCCGGAATCTGGAATCCGGAATCTGGAATGTGGAATCTGGAATCCGGAATCCGGATTCTGGAACCGGCTGATTTCCGTTCACTCCGCGTAAGCCCGGATCACCTTCTTGACCGCCGCGCCGATCTGTTCGCAGTGATACGGCTCGTAGGTCGGGTAGGCGAAGCAGGTAAACGTGTGGCTCTGATGCCAGACGGCGTTGGGCACGTCGACGTGCGCGTAATCGACGCTCGCCGGACTGGTGTATTCCTTCGACTTGAACGGGAATCCCGAACGGCCGAAAGCATTGCCCGCGCGGAAGGCTCGCTCGGTGTGGCATTGCGGCCAGAAGACCTTCCAGCAGGGCGCGCCTTCGGCGCCTGCGGCCTTGACGAACTCGTCGATGTTACAGCGCATCTTCTCGATATCGAGCGAAAAAGCCAGCACATACCAGCCATTTTGACGCTCGGGGGTGTCCATCGGCCGGAACTTGACGAGCGGCTCCTCCGCGAGTGCGTCCATGATGATCTGCGCATTGCGACGCCGGCGCGGCATGTTCCAGGAATCCATCCGCGACAACTCGGCAAGGCCGATCGCCGATTGCATCTCCGTCATCCGGTAATTCCAGCCGACCATGTTGTGAATGTAAGGCAGCTTCTGCTCGAGATCGAGCAGGCTGAGCCGCTCCTTCACGTCGTAGCCATGGTCGCGGAAGCTGCGGGCGATCCAGGCGAGATCCTCATTATCCGTGGTGACCATGCCGCCTTCGCCACCCGTGGTGAAGGTCTTGTTCTGGCAGAAGCTGCACGCCGCGATGGCACCGAGCGTGCCGGTCTTCTTACCCTTGTAAGAGCCTCCGAAGGCTTCCGCATTGTCTTCGATCACGAGCAGCCGATGCTTCCGAGCGAATTCATGGATCTTGTCCATGTCGCAGACGTTGCCGTAGAGGTGCACGGGCATGATGGCCCGGGTGCGCTCATTGACGAGTTTCTCGGCGGACGCGAGGCTGATGCAGTGATCGTCGAGGTTCACGTCGGCGAAGCGCGGAATGGCCCCGGCCTGCACGATCGAGAAGCTGCTGGCGATGAAGGTGTAGCTGGGCACGATGACCTCGTCGCCGGGCCCGATGCCCAGCGCCGTCAAGCCGACGTGCAGGGCCGACGTGCCGTTGGTCGTGCTGATGGCGAACCGGCTGCCCTGCCACTCGGCGAATTCCTGCTCGAACTCCATTCCCTGGCGGCCGGTCCAGTAATTGACCTTGCCGGATCGCAGCACCTCCTCGACGGCCTTGATCGCGGGCTCGTCCAAACACGGCCACGGGGGCAGTTGGTCTTTCACGGCGCTCGGGCCGCCTTCGATGGCCAGTTTGTCAACGCTCATGGCAAGTCTCTTCCCGGGTGAGAAAAAGTGTCGTCATCGTTCCGAACGCATCTCCGCCAGTCTCACGGGGCGATTCTCCTTCCACGACCGATCCGCCGCGAAGAGAACCTCATGCGTCCGCGCGGCTTCCTTCAAGCCGGTGAGCGGCATGTCCTCGCTCCGATCGAGGGACTCGAAGAACCGATCGAACTGAGTTTGATAGGGATGATCCGACACGTCGCCGGAGTCCACCGGCCGGAAAGGGAGTCCCTTCCATTGTTGACGATCCTCGCCGTGGAGTACATTGGAGTGGAATCGGTTGTCGAGCACGCTGCCTTCGCTGCCGATCAGGTGGGTATGGAAGTAATACGGCTGCCAGCAATCAATGACCGATCCCACCTTACCGATCCGGCCGTCCGAATACTTCAAGAGCGTCACGGTCGTGCTGGGATACTCGTAGGCCGCGAAGGTCGGGCTGGACGACTTGGCGCCATAACTGACCACCTCCTCGACATCGTCGCCCATGTAGAACAGGAGCGAGTCGAGCGCCATGGCAGCCCGCCTCCAGCAGACTACTGCCGCAGCCGGCGATCGTGGTACACCACTCGAACTCGCGGTACCAGGGGCCGATGCCGTGGTAGTAATCCACCTCGCCGTAGTGGACTCTACCGAGCACACCCCGATCGAGCAACGCCTTTGGTCTCGCGGAGTTGTGCGGAGAACCGCAGCTCGAAACAGAGGCAGAACCCCACGCCGGCCGCGCGCACCGCCCGCTCGATCTCGCGCACCTCGGCCCAGGACAACGCGAGCGGCTTCTCCACAATGACGTGCTTGCCCGCCCGGACCGCAGCCAGGACATGCTCCTTGTGCTGGCGATGGTAACTGCAAATTGAGATCACGTTCAGGCCAGGATCGGCCAGCATGGCGTCAAGATTGTTGTAGACCCGCAGCGCACAACCATGAGCGGCCGAGAGCACACCCGCATCCAATGGGCGCGATGAGCAAACAGCCGCGACCTGGCCGAGCGCACCGCCATTGATCGCTGCAATGTGCGCCCCGCCGCCCAGCCGTAGCCGACGATGCCAACGTGGTACTTTTTCATGATGTTTCCGGATGGTGGGCCGAGCCCACCCTACGAAGACGTTCGGAACATCCCTCACTTCGCTTTCAGCCACACCACCGCATGTTCCAGCGGCCCGAGCGGCACCTGCACGCGACCGCCGGGGCAGGGCAGGGGCTGGTCGGTCAAGACATCGCGGGCATCCAGGTCCGCCGACTGCCCGAGCGCGGCCAGATCGAAAGCGGCCTGTGCCTGGCTCGGTTGATCGCCCGTGTTGACAAGGACCGCAATCAACCCTTTGCCGGGGCGGTTGTACAAGGAAACCTTCGTGCTCGCGGGCTCCGCGCGGACGAAACGGTCAGAAGCCCAGTAGGGCACCCAGGCCGCCTCATGACGACCGAAGGCGTCGAACGTCTTCCACAATCGCCCCGACACCTCGACATCGGCCATGCTGCCGGGCGCACGGGCACATCGTGCAGCAGTCCCAGCGACATCGCCTCGACGCGGCGGAACGGCCCGTTCGCGTACCAGAGCAACTCCGCCGGCACGCCCCAGTTGTGTCCCATGAACTCCGCGCGGAAGGCATCCAGGGGCAGCACCTCCAGCGACGATGCCCGCCGCGGCAGACTCTGCAACTGCTCCCCGTCCCAGTAGCTCGTGGCGAAGGCCAGCGTCGGAATCGTCATGCACGTCGATTGATGGACATTCACCTGCCCGGCTGGATTATGATGCTGGACAATGGTGTTGATCCGCTTCATCATCTGCCGCGTGGCGAAGAACGGATACGTCGTGCCGACCAGGCCATCCGGACGCTCATAACCGCAGCCGTGCCGGCGATTGGCACAGCCAAACGGTTCGGACGTGCCATCGAGGTAGACGCCGTCGATGCCGTACTCGGACATCACCCGGTCGATGCCCTCGGCCAGGAAGTCCTGCCAGTGGCTACGGTAACAGACGATATACGCGGTCTGTTCGGGCTTCCGCTTGTATCCCCCCGCACGAGGAAACACCAGGCATTCCTCGTGGTAGCGGTCCCACTCGGGGGCGATATTGCTCATCTCGTAGCCGAAATAGAGAAGGAGCTGGATCTTCCTCTCATGGCACGCGGCGACGAGTTTGGCCAGTTCGGGGCCGTGTGTGGTCCTGGTGTAGTTCTGGATGTCGGTCCAGTGTTCGTGGAAACAGATCGTGCGGACTCCAAGCCCCGCCAGCTTGTCGAGGGTCGCGCCGTCCAGGCTGTAACTGCCCATGTGCACGATGCGGAAGTCCCAGGCATCGGGCTGGGCAGGCTTCACCGGCGTGGCCTGAATGCCGAAGGTGTACTCCAGTGGACCGTCGATGGTCGTCGGTGTCGAGATCAGGTGGACCCGCAGGACAACCCGATCCCCGGCGCGTTCGATCTCCAGTACGTCCGCGCCTTTGGGATTGGAGAAATTGCGATCGGATTCCGCGAACCAGCAGAGTCCCCGTTCGTTGTCTCCCAGCCAGACAATCGGCTTGAACGGCCCGCGGTATCCCTTTTCCGGCTAGCGCGGCGGAATTCCCCGCGCTGCCCCAACGACCGGGCCAGGTGTGGAGTAAGAGCGCATTCTGAGCGTGTAAGGGAATTTCTAACGCGAGGCGTTCGACCGTCGCTTTCCCGCCTTTGGGATCAAGATGGAAGTCGCAGCGGATCATACCATCATTTTCGACGCGGGCTTCTCCTTCGCAACGCAAGGCGGCGGATTCGGCCATCGCCTCCAGTCGCGCGAAATTCGGCTTGGTTTCCCGCAGGCGGCATTCGGCTCCGGTCCACGCGATCGGCTGGCCGTTCACTGTGCCGGTCAAGGTGATCGGGCCGGCCAAAAGTTCGGCGTCGCGGGACAGCGCGGATGTGGGCATCGGCAACGCGCCGAAGCGGTACGTCCGGCCCCAGACCTCGACCTTGTTCGCCGAGGCGGCTACCGGCGTCCAGGGTGGAAGCACCTCGTCGCTGATTCCCGCGCGATTCCCTTTCCAGGGAGGGGATGTGGGAGGATCTTGCGCGGCGGCTTTTTTGAGGTCACCGACAATGACGGCGATCCCGAGAAAGAGTGCGATACGCCACATGGTCCGACCCTTGCAGGAGGGGTAGGTGCGGTCACGAGCCCGTACCATAGCATGCGCGTGCGGTCGGGAACAGGGAAGCGTCACCCGGCGTTCTCGTGGCGTTGTCGGCCACGATCTGCCGGCCGGGTCTATGGACGAGCGGGCCGCGCGGGTACGATGGTCGTTCCAGTGCGGCGCCGCGCCGCGAGGGTCCCAGGCCACCCGGATGATCCAGGGAGGTGAGCGATGTCCGATCACCCCGTCGTCGTCGAAACAGAGTGGGAACAGCTCGAACGCGAGGCGGCCACCGGCGAGCCGGGGCGCTGGACCGGCGCTCTTTCCTGCGGCGCGTGGGCGGCGGGCTGGTGGTCCTCTGCTGGGCCTCCAGCGCCGAGGCCCTGCAGCAGCCCGGCGGGCGCCGTGGCGGATTCGGCGGCGGGGCCGCGCCCCGCGAGATCAGCGCCTGGCTGCACATCGCCGAGGACGGCGCCGTCACGGCCTACACCGGCAAGGTCGAGCTTGGCCAGAACGTCCGCACGTCGCTCTCGCAGGCCGTCGCCGAGGAGCTCCGCGTGCCGATCGAATCCGTCACCCTGATCATGGCCGACACCGCCCGCACGCCCTTCGACATGGGCACGTTCGGCAGCCAGACCACGCCCAACATGAACCGCCAGCTCCGCCGCGCGGCCGCCGCCGCCCGTGAGACACTCATCGATCTGGCCGCCGCCGAGTGGAAGACCGACCGCGGCGCTCTCGACCGCCGCCCAGGGAAAGATCGAGCACGCCGCCGCGCAGCGCACGCTCTCCTACGGCGCCTTGACGCGCGGGCAGAAGCTGCTCAAGACCATCGGCGACGACGTGCCTCTGACGCCCGCCGACCATTGGCAGGTCGCCGGCCACTCCATCTCGAAGATCAACGGCCGCACGCACGTCACGGGCCAGCATCATTATAGCTCGGATCAGAAACGCCCCGGCACCCTGCGCGGCAAGGTGCTGCGCGGCCCGGCCATCGGCGCCGCGCTGGCATCCGTCGATACTTCCGCGGCCGAGGCCTTGCCGGGCGTGACCGTCGTCCACGAGGGCGATTTCGTCGGCGTCGCCGCGGCCGATGAGCTGACAGCCGAGAAGGCCCTCGCCGCTATCAAGGCCGAGTGGAAGAGTCCGCCGAAGACCTGCAACGATCGCACCATCTTCGAATACCTCAAGGCCCACGCCGACGGCGGCGACCGCGATCCCGCTTTGAAGGAGGCGCTCAAGACCGCCGACGTGACGATCGAACAATCTTACACCGCCTTATACATCGCCCACATTCCGTTGGAACCGCGCGCGGCCGTCGCCGAATGGGAGGGCGAGAAGCTGATGGTCTGGGCCGGCTCGCAGCGACCCTTTGGCGTGCGCTCCGAGCTGATGCAGGCGTTCGGCCTGCCCGCCGACGCGGTACACGTGATCGTGCCCGATACGGGCAGCGGCTACGGCGGCAAGCAGACCGGCGAGGCCGCCATTGAGGCTGCCCGTCTGGCCCGCGCAACGCGCCGGCCGGTCAAGGTGATCTGGACCCGTGAAGAAGAGTTCACATGGGCCTACTTCCGCCCGGCCGGACTGGTCGAAGCCGCCGCCGGCGCGCGCAAGGACGGCACGCTCACGGCCTGGGAGTTCCACGTTTACAACGCGGGCGGGTCCGGTGTGGCCACGCCCTACGACGTGCCGCACCGCGTTGTCGCGTCGCACAACGCGAGTTCTCCCTTGAAACAGGGGTCCTACCGCGCCCTGGCGGCCACCTTCAACCACTTCGCCCGCGAGTCGCTGATGGACGAGATGGCCCGCGCCTTGAAGATGGACCCGCTCGAATTCCGCCTGAAGAACCTGCGCGAGGAGCGATTGCGTGCCGTCTTCCAGGCCGCCGCCGAGCGGTTCGGCTGGGGAAAGTCGAAAGCCGGCACCGACCGGGGCGTCGGCATCGCGGGCGGGACCGAGAAAAACAGCTTCGCCGCCACCTGCGCCGAGGTCGCCATCGACCGCGCACAAGGGCAAGTGAAGGTGCTGCGCCTCGTGACCGCCTTCGACTGCGGCGCGATCGTCAACCCCGACCACCTCTCGAACCAGGTCGAAGGCATGCAGATGATGGCCCTCGGCGGCGCTTTGTTCGAACGCATCCGTTTCCAGGACGGCAAGCTCCGCAATCCCCGCCTGTCGAGCTACCGCGTTCCCCGCTTCCGCGACATGCCGAAGCAGGAAGTCGTGCTCCTCGATCGCAAGGACATCCCCTCCGCGGGCGGCGGCGAGACCCCCATGGTCGGCGTGGCCCCCGCGATCGCCGCCGCCATCTGCGACGCCACCGGCATGCGCCTGCGCGGTTTGCCGCTGGTGCCGGATGGGCTGAAGGTGTCGTGAACGAACTGTAAGAAGGTGATCCACAATGACGCAACACCCACCGGTGACCCGACTCCGAGACGTCAGCGAGGCGGTCCGCGTCCAGCCGCTCCCTTCCGGCGACGAGCGGTACGTGGATATGTCTCCGGGCCGGCTCACCAGTGCGCTTCGGGAGATGCGCGAGAATCTGAAGGACTTCGATGCCGCCCAGAACCAGTTCGCCAAGGTCGCGTTTACCGGCCATCGCGGGTGCGGCAAATCGACCGAACTGCTTCGCATCGAGCATGACCTGGCCGGCCAGTTCACGGCGTTGCACTTCTACGCGACCGAAGATGAGATTATCGCCGACTATGACTATGCCGAGCTTTTCCTCGACTTGACGAACGAGCTGATTCGCCAGTTTCAAGAGTGGAAAATCTCTCTCAATGCCAAACTGGCGGAGGATATCGCCCAGTGGTTCGCGGAGGTGACGCGGGACGAGACCGAGAAGGTCAAGAGCGAGATCACGCTCGACGCGGAAGCCGAGCTCAAGGCGAAATACGGCCTGTTCTGGATGAGCGTGGGCCTGTTGATGAAGCTCAAGTCGAAGATTGCCGGCAGTCTCGAGAAGCGCCGGCAGGTCCGCTACAAGCTCCAGCAAGACCCGCTCGAGCTCATCCGCCGGTTCAACCTCCTGCTGGACAACGCCCACGGCGCGCTTCACGAGGCCGAGAAACCAGCCAACCTGCTGATCGTCGTGGATAACCTCGATCGGCTCACCCCCGAGATGGGCCGGCGGTTGTATTTCGCCGGGGGCGACCTGCTCAAGATGCCCCGCGCCCACATGCTCTACACGGTCCCGATCTCCATCGCCCTGTCGCCCGATTACATCGGCAGAGTTTTTGAATCGTTCTTCACTTTGCCGATGGTCAAGGTGCGGACCAGAGAGGGAACAACCTTCGCGCGCGGGCTTGAAGCCCTGGTCGAGGTCGTCGCGAAGCGGATTGACCTGGACGCCGTCTTCGCCTCACGAAGCGTCGTCCGTGACCTGGCGAAAAGCTCCGGCGGCAGTATCCGAGACCTGATGCGCCTGGTCGGCTACGCCCAACTGGCGGCTCGCGCCCAGGACAAGGAAACCATCGACAGCAACTCCGCCCAGCGCGCGGCCGACAAGATCCGGCTTGATTACGAGAAACTCCTCGTCCCGGCGGGCAGCTATTTCCCCCTGCTGGCCCGCATCCACGAAACCAAGACCGACGGCGCCCCGAAAGAGGCCACGCCCGATCCCGCGAAGGTCGAGAGCTATCGCGTCTTCTTCAGCGAATTGCTGACCAACGGCTCCGTCCTGGAGTACAACGGGAGCGAGACCTGGTACGACGTCCACCCGGTCATCCGGAAGATCCGCGCCTTCCGCACCGCGTCGGAGTCCGAAACACCCTGAGCCATGGCCCGCACCCGTCGCAAGAAGACTGAACCGCCGCCGCTCGACGAGAACACGCTCAACCTGCGCGAGCTGGCCGTGTTCGTGGAGGAAAGCCCCGGCTTCCAGCTTGGCCTGGCGACCTACGACGTGCCCGAGACGCGCGATGCGTATCTGCAACGTCTGGCCGAAGCCGTCGCCGATCGTCCCGTACATCTGACCCGGCTTGACCTGACCCGCGCTCCCGGTGAGGAGTTGCTCCTGAAGCGTCTGCGGGAACACCTCCAGGCCAATCCCGCCCCCGAAGGCCAGCATCCGGCGATCATGGTCGTCGGCCTGGAAGCGGCGATCGACTTCCACCGCACGCCCGACGGCCGCCGCGCCAGGGGCGGCCCGCTCCTGCACAACGCCAACTTTCAGCGCGATTCCTTCCCCCAGCTCTGCCCGGCCGCCGTGGTCCTCTGGCTCAGCCCTTTCGCCACCACCGCCTTCGCCCAGTCCGCCCCCGATCTCTGGCACTGGCGCTCCGGCACGTTCACCTTCACCGGCGAGCCGGAAGCCCGCACACGGATGGAAAGGGAGTTGGTTGCAACTCTCGGACATCGAAACGGATATTCTTGCTGCGTCGCGCAAGAGCGAGCGAATCGGCCTGCTTCGCGATTTGCTGTCTGAACTGGATCTCGCCGAAGACCACGAGTCGCCGGGCAACAAGGCACGCCGGGCGAATCTTCTGAGGGAACTGGGACTGACTCACCATGCTTGTCTGATCCGACCGCGGCGATCGAGAGCCTTGATCGAGGCTTTATCTCTCTATCGCGAGATCGGCGATCGGTGGGGCGAGGGTACCGCTCTCGGCAACCTGGCGTCTCCTACGCCGACTTAGGCCAGATGGAAAGGGCCATTGGCCTCTACGAGCAGGTCTCGTCATCTCCCGCGAAATCGGCGACCGATCGGCGGCAAGGAGCCACGCTCGGGAACCTGGGCTCGCCTACGCTCGACTGGGGCCAGTGGGAGCGGGCCATCGCCTTTTACGAGCAGGACTTCGGCGATCGCCCGCGAGATCGGCGACCGGCGGGGCGAATCTATCACCCTCGGCAACCTGGGCACCGCTTATCACCGCCGAGTGGGCAAAGTGGATCGGGCCATCGAGTTCTTTCGAGCCGGCTCTGATGATCGCTCGGGAGATCGGCAACCGGCGGAGCGAGGGAAAGCGCCCTTGGTAATCTAGGGGTCGCCTACGGTTATCTGGGCCAGTTGGGACGAGGCCATCGACTATTATTCGACCATTCTCTGGCGATCGACCGCGAGATCGGCGACCGTCGGGTTGAGGCCATCGACCTTGGCAACCTGGGCACTCGCGTACGCCCGCATGGGCCAATTGAATCAGGCCATCGGCTGCTACGATCAGGCCATCCAAATCGGACGGGAGATCCAGGACCCCCGAATCATTCAGACTTCACCGCCACCCTGGAGAGTCTGCGGGCAAAGGCGGGACCGCTACGGCGGCTGCCCTGAACCCGGATCGGAACCGGCGGGACACCGGCGGAGGAGACGGCTGGCGGAGCGAGCGCCATCGAGCGCGTGAGGTTCAACCTTGTAAGCCATGTAGGGTGCGTCCAGTCCGCGCCGACGCACCTCTTCTCTGCACACCAGACCATGGCCTGGGGCGAGCCAGAAAGAGGTGCGTCGGCGCGGACTGGACGCACCCTACGAGGCTCGCCTGACCCTCGTTGAGAGACCGCCGTCAAAATTGATCCGGCCACCCGCTTGCGGCGCGGCGGGCGCAGTGATACCATCACGAGCCGCGTGTTACGATTCTTGTGAACGTAATACGCCCGGTCGAAACGCGGCAGAGGGGAGGGCCGTGATGCGGCGGCGCGGCTTCACGCTTATTGAGCTTCTGGTGGTGATCGCGATCATCGGCGTGTTGATCGCCTTGTTGTTACCGGCCGTGCAGGCGGCGCGCGAGGCGGCGCGGCGGGCCTCGTGTGTCAACAACCTGAAGCAGCTTGGCATTGCCCTGCACAATTATCATTCGGCCGTGGGCTGTTTCCCGGTGGGGTACATCACACCGGCGCCGAACGCGCCGCTGCTCTCGTTTCCGGACCATTACGCCTGGTCGGTGCTGGCGCAGATGACGCCCTATATGGAGCAGTCGGCGGTTTACAACGCGATCAACTTCAACTTTCCGGTGCGCACGGCACCCGGTTTTCCGGGCTTCGGGGCGCCGCCGTTTGCGATCTTTCTGGCGAACACGACGGCCGTGGGCATCAAGGTGAACTCTTTCCTCTGCCCGAGCGACGGCGCGGCCCCGCCCGACGCGACCTCGGGGCCGACCAATTATGTCTTCTGCACTGGCGATGGCCTGAGCGGCACTGCGGGCCCCGGTGATCCGACCGCTTCGAACGGCGCGTTTATCCTGGGTCCGCCGCAGTCCCTCGCGACGATCACGGACGGATCGAGCATGACGGCGGCGGCGGCCGAGCAACTGGTGGGCATCCAGGGGCCGACCACGCTGAGCGCGCCTACGCCGCTCCCATCGGACGTGCGGCGGTCCCTCGCGCGCAGTTCCGCCACCACGCCGGACGACGCCGGCTGCGCGGCCGCCGCCGCCGGCTGGGAGCTGGACAAGGGCGTCGGCTGGTGGGAAGGCGGCATGCGTAGTACACTGTACAACCACTATCTCACTCCAAACGCCAAGGCGAACGACTGTATGGGCCCGCAGAATCCTCTCCGTCCCGCCTGGAAAGCCGTGCGCAGCTTCCATTCCGGCGGTTCGAATGTGCTGTTCTGCGACGGCCACGTTCAGTTCGTCAAGGACTCCGTCAACCTTACCTCCTGGCGCGCCCTCGGCACCCGCAATGGCGGCGAGGCCCTCAGCGCGGACGCCTTCTAGCGAAAGGAAGATCGACCATGCCGAAGCGATCGTATCGACCCCTGGGGATGCTCGCGGTGCTGGGCCTGTTCCTGGGCGCGGACGCGGCCCCGGAGCACACGCCCACGCCGAGCGAGGTGGAGACCTGTTTGAGCCGCGTCCAGGACTATCACGGCGGCGCCGGACCCTGGGCGGTCATTGGCTACCGGATCGGGATGCGCGCGTTGAAGGAGCTGGGGATTCCCCGGCTGGGCCACGACAACTCCGGGTTGTTCGTCACCCATTACTGTCCGATGAAGGTGCAGTACACGTGCATGGCCGACGGCCTGCACGCCGCCACCGGGGCCAGCATCGGCAAGCTCAACCTGAAGCTGGAAGACACCTCACTGGAGCAACTTCACACGGTCGTCCGGCACCCCGCGAGTGGCGCGTATTGACCTTCAGCCTGCGTCCCGGACTGGTGCCGGAGATTCTCGACCTGCCCAAGGAGCGGGTCCACGCCGAGGGCGCCGGGTGGCCGGGTTGCCGGATGAGGCGCTCTTCGTGGCCAAGGAATCGACGGTCGAGCCCAGGCCCTGAGAAGAACCATGCCGCGGGCGGGCGCTGGGCGCGACGGAATCACTACGGCAGCCGCACACGAACATAATGCAGGCTCTGGCCGTCCCGACCCGCGCCGAACAGGTCCACAACGTGGGACGGCCGGTTGCCGCCGCGCTCGGTAGCGTTGAAGAAGATCGACAAAGGCTCCTTGAGAGTAATCTTATCCACGGAAAACGAGGCTGGCTCGGACAGGGCCGGAACGATCACGTTCACCAGTCGGCGCGACCCGTTCTGGGATGATTCCTCCACCGCGCAGATGGCGAGCAACCGGCCGTCCTCCAGGGCCTGGAATCGTGCATAACGCGGGGTTGGCAACGTGACGACTCCTTCCTCACCACGAAGCAATGTCACCCGATTTTGCACGCGGCCGTGATTCACGACGACATGTTCCAGTGTCGTGACGATCTTCTGACCGGGCCAGTTGCGGTCGCGCAGCAGGGGCGTCATGTTGGCCTTCAGGTACAGCAAATGCGCGGTCCCGTCCGCGGCGAGCCAGACGTCCAGATTGGTGATATGGCCCGCGGTGGCTTCCACCGTGTCCATTTCGACAGGAGGGTCGAATTCGCTCCGGGTGATGTCCGGGGTCCAGGTGTAGAAGAGGCGCCGAAAGACGTAATCCCAGTCGGCGCCGGTCTTCTGATGCTTGTACGTGCGCCATTCCTCGTTCGGCTCGACGATATCGCCGATGGCCAGCACATGGGCCGCCTTGCCCCGGAGCGCGACCTGGGGATAACACGCCCGGATCGAAAAGCGGATCGCTCCACTGCGGGTCGTGGAGCCGTCGTTGGAGCGGTAGAACCACTGTTGCTCGCTCGTCACGGCGTCGATGTTGAGCGCGATCAGATCGCCCGTCGTTCCGTCCGCGGCGAAACCACGGTAGGAATGATCGGTGAAATGGGGAGTGCCCACCCATAACGGCTCGATGGCCTGGGGTGGTCGGTCCGCGTGGCGGCTCTCGAATTGCAGCAAGTGCGGTTGGCACGCTTGATACTTCGAGCCGGGAGCCGTCCGCGATGGGTTCACCGAGAGCACGAGCCGGCCGGGACCGGTGGTCGCCAGCGGACAGGGTTCGCGCTCACGGTCGGGCGTCTCGGCCTGTGCCAGGTGCCAGCCGGTCGCGTTCCTCTCGAAGAGCCGCCAGCGGGTGTTGCACAAGGGCGGCACGTCGGGCAGGGTTTCCATCGCGCTGACGAAGACGCGGTCGGCGTCGCGGACGACCAGCGGCGCACCGTAACACCAGAAGGGGCCGGCGCCGTTGTTCGGCGGCTGGCAGGTTGTCACGGTCTCCTCGACCTCGACGACCGGCTTCGCGGCGGCAAGCAGGCGCCCGCAGGTCAGGGCGGCGAGAAGGAGAAGTCCAGTCCGAAGGCGTGAGGCGAGCATCATCGCAGGCTCTCCCAAGTGGAGGTCTGTCCTATCAGCCTGATTCTTGTCGGACCGGGGCGGGCTTGCCAGAACTTTTTCGCGTCATAGGGATCTCGACGCCTTGTTCACCACAGAGTCACAGAGGACACAAGTGGCGGACACAGAGAATCTCTGTGAGGACTCGGTGGTGAATGAGGCCGCCAAGTGATCGCCCCAGCCGTTCGATCCGGGTAAAATCACGGCGGCTGAGCTGCCAACCTCGATACCCCGGAAACGAAGGTGTTCCATGCGCAAATCTCGATGTGCGGCGCACTGCCCTTCCTGCCACGACGTGAACCGCCGGACGTTTTTGCTCACGACCTCGCTGGGCACAACACTGCTCGCCGGCACGGCGCCGGGAGGGAAGGTCGTGCCGCACGGCCCGGCGTCGCGCTGCGTGCCGACGATCAAGGCGTGCTTCGTCCGGCGCGAGGGCGATTACGGCCTGCGCTGGCCGGGCGCGGTTTATGACGGCGACGCGGCCCTCAAGAGATATCGCGATCAGATCGAGCAGGCCGCGCGGGAGCTCAAGATCAAGCTCGACCTGACGGCCGCCCCGCTTTACAGCCTCGACGCGGCGGAAGCCTGGATCGCCGGCGCAACCGCAGCCCGGCCCGATGGTCTCCTGATCGTCCTTCTCGACCGCCAGGAGCACGCCTGGCCAACCGCGGCCAAGGCCATCGACACGGGCCTGCCGACCGTCGTATTCAGCCCCGTCGGCACGTCGTTCACGACGAACACCGCGCCTCTGGCGAAGAAGCCCAACAGCGTGATCATCTCCACCGACGACTTTCGCCCGGTGCGCGTACGGCCTGAAGATGATCCAGGCCGGCGCCCGCATGCGCGCCATGCGCTGCCTGGTCATCGCGGGCGAGAAGAGCCACGAGACCGAGATGGCCCATCTGGGCATCAAGCTGCGCTATCTTCCGGCCCATGTGTTTTTGGATGAATATCAAAAAACACCGATTGACCAGGAAGTCCGCGCCCTGGCCGCCGACTTGATGAAAGGTGCCCGCCGCCAGGTTGGCGCCACCGAGCAAGACGTGCTCAACGGCATCAAGAGCTACGTCGTGGCGCGATCGCTGCTGCGCGCGAAGAGGCCGACGCCATCACCATGGACTGCCTCGGCGCGCTCGGCCCGACGCAGACCAGCCTGCCCTGCATCGCCTGGTCGAAGATGAACGACGACGGCATCCCGGCCGCCTGCGAGGCCGACCTGGGCGCGGTCGCCACGCACATCATCGTGCAGTACCTGTTCGATCGCCCCGGCTTCCAGCAAGACCCCGTCGGCGAGACCGCGCGCGACGCCGTCATCGGCGCCCGATTGCTCGTGCGCCACCCGCTTGAACGGTTTTGGCACGGCGCCGGAGCCTTACGACATCGTCCACCATCACGGCGTGCGCGACGCCACCGCGCGCACGGAATGGAAAATCGGCCAGCGCGTGACCCTCGCCGATGTCTTGCCGGGCAACGCGAAGACGCCCACCCAGATGGTCGTCGCCGCCGGCACCGTGCTGGAAAACGTCGCCGTCCCGCCGGCCGGCGGCTGCGTCATCTCCGTCATGGTCAAGTTCGACGGCGATACCAATGTCCTCGAATTCCCCGGCTTCCACCAGCTCTTCTTCTACGGTGACTTCAAGAAGGAGCTTCTCCAGTTCTGCCGCCTCCAGAACATCGAGCCCGTGCTGGCGTAAGGCGTTGTTTCCTGGGTTGGAATCGGTTCTTGATAGGGGTAGGGAGGACCCATTGACTTGGTTCCCCCCTCCCTCCGAACCGTACGGGCGGATCTCCCGCATACGGCTCTCCGGTTGATGGTTTTACCTCAAAGAGGGTTGACGGGCCAACGCATGGGCTCGCTCCAGACTGAAAAGCCCCAGGTCGGCGAAGAAGGCGTTGGGCCAGCGGCGGTGATCCCAACCGCGGCCCAGGCCTCGGCGTTTCTCCCGTTTTCGGAGCAGACTCCGAAGCCGGCGGCGAATCCAACCGTCGAGCCGCCGGAAGATCCAGGGACGACTGTGTTGGAAGTAGGCGAACCAGCCCCGAAGGATCGGGTTCAACACGGCGATGATCGACGGCAGCGAGGTCCCGTTCGTCCGCTTTGTCTCGGCACGGATCGTGTCCTGGAACTTCCTCAGGCTCTTCTCCCGAGGCCAGCGGCTGCCGCCCTGGAAGTGGTAGCCCAAAAAGTCAAAACCTTCGGTCCGGGCCTCGACCACCTTCGTCTTCGTCGGATGCAGTGTGAGGCCGGCGGCCGACACCCACGTCTGCACCAGTTCCAGGGCGCGGGCCGCCTCGTCCGGCGTCCGGCACAGGATCACGAAGTCGTCGGCGTAGCGCACCATCGCGAACCCCGCCTGCGCGACCAGGTGGTCGAGCGGGTCGAGGTAGATGTTGCTCAAAAGCGGGCTCAGGACGGCCCCTTCGGCGCGCCCGTCGCCGGGGTCCATTCCGTCAGACCGTCCCAGATGTTCGCCTTCAGGAAGGATTCGATCAGCGCCAGCACGGGGCCGTCGGCGATCTTTTCCTTCAGGAGGGCCATCAGGCGGTCGTGGGGAATCGAGTCAAAGTAGCCTTTCAAGTCGGCGTCCACGACGTAGACGTGACCGGCTTGGAGAAGCTGATCGACCCGTCGCAGGGCGTCTTTGCAGCCGCGCCCCGGCCGGAACCCGTAGCTGTGCTCCGCGAAGTCCCGCTCGAAGATCGGTGCGATCACGTTCACCACCGCCGCCTGGACCATTCGATCGCGCACCGTGGGAATGCCCAGCGGTCGAGTCTCGGTGGTGCCCGGCTTGGGGATGAGAACGCGACGGATCGACTGGGGCTGATACGTGCCGTGCTTCAATTCGTCCGAGACCTCCCAGAGCGACTCGGGAAGGGCCCGCTCGAATTGCGCCACGGTGACGTGGTCGACCCCGGCCGCGCCGTGCTTCGACGCCACTTGTTGGAACGCCGCCAGCAGGTTCCGTTCGGCGAAAACCTTGTCAAACAGCCGAAACCACTTGCCTCCCTCCACTCCCTGTTCGAGAGTCGTCACCATGCGCACGGTCCAGACCGTCGGTTCGACCCATCGCCAGCGCGAGAGGATCTCTCCGGCTTGTTGAGCCAGCGGCACTGTCGCCGGTGTGTCTTTCGTCGGTCGGGTCATGACGCATCCATCTTCCTGGAGCCCTTCGCTCCCCCGGCGTTACCCGGTTTCGTCGCTACTATGGCTCCTCTGACTCCTGCCCGGCGGGTTCTTCGGACCGGGATGGTCATGAACGCCCGTCTGGTCCGGACAGGTCTCTCTGCTTCATGTGTCGGGCCGTCCGACCGTTCCGCCTCCAACCACCCAGTCGGTCCCGTGATCGCTTTGACACACTACCCCTCAGCGTCATGGGCTTCCGGATCGCTCCGGTCCGGGCTTCGCCTTACCCTAGCAGGCTCGCCACGCGACAAGGCCGAATCGAGTTCACGTGCGTTGCGGACCAGTCGTTCACCTCCGATTGCTCTCCACCCCGCCTCGCGGCGACGCAGTTATCTTCAGTTACAGGCCGGAGAGTGCGTGCCTGAAGAGGACTTCCACCTCTCGGACCTGACACACTTGCAGACGCACTAGGGTCCGCTGTGCGGACCGTCCGGCAGATGGCACGGTCCGCACAGCGGACCCTACGAGTTACCGCAACGTTGTGAAACGAGATGTGATTATGAGAATCTTGCGATGCGTCGAAATTTTCTGTTCCCTCTTGTTGGCAGCCCTGCCCCTGGCGAGTCGCGCCCAGGACCGCCCGGAGCCGCCGCAAAAAAAGTTGATCGAGTTCGGCTGGGACGAGCCCGATACGTCCTTCCTGCGGACGCACATCGCGGCCATGGAGCAGACGCCGTTTGACGGCTGTGTGTTTCACGTCATGGCGACGACCGCGCCGGGGACGCGCACCAATTTCACGTGGCAATGCTGGGGCAAGCGTGCCTTCTCCGAGGCCGAGCTGCGCCCGCGCTCGACGAGCTGAAGGCGACGCCGTACCGCCGCTTCACCCACAACTTCCTGCGCTTCAATACCGCGCCGGCCGATCTCGACTGGTTCGACGACTTCGCCGCGATCGTGAACAATGCCCGGCTCGCCGCCCATGTGGCTCGTGAAGGCCGTTGCGCGGGGCTGCTCTTCGATATCGAGGAATACGAGAGCAAGCTCTTCACGTTTTCGAAGCAACGTGATGCATCCACGCGATCCTGGGACGAATACGCCGCCCAGGCGCGCCGCCGGGGCCGCGAGGTCATGGACGCCTTCCAGGCCGGTTATCCCGACCTGACCGTGTTCCTGACTTTCGGCTACAACCTGCCTCGCACCACGTCCGACAACGGCCGGAAGCCGCTCCAGGATTGCTCGTACGGCCTGCTCGCGCCCTTCCTCGACGGCCTGGTGGACGCCGCGCGCGGCAAGACGCGCCTCGTCGATGGCTGCGAACTCGCGTACGGATACAAGGAAAGAAGTCAGTTCGAGAAAGCGTATCGGCTCATGCGCGAAGGCGTGCTGCCTATCGTCGCCGATAACCAAAAATATAATCATGTCATTTCTGCTGGATTCGGACTCTGGCTCGACCTGGACTGGCGCAAGAAGGGCTGGAACGCGGACGACCCCACGAAGAACGCCTTCACTCCCGAGGCGTTCGAAATGAGCCTGAGGTGGGCCCTTGATCGCAGCGATGAATACGTGTGGATCTATACCGAAACGCCGCGGTGGTGGTCCGAGGAGGGAGGCCGGGTCAAGCTGCCCGAGGCGTATGTTACGGCGGTGCGACGCGCGCGGGAGTGACGCCAAGCGCACGGCCCGGCGTGAGTACGTGTTTAGCGTCTCGGCTGGCTGTTTTTCTGGGCCTTTCTGTGTAGCGGCGGCCGTCCCGGCCGCTCCGAAGACCATTCAGACCGGAGCGGCCGGGACGGCCGCCGCTACACAGAAAGGACTTACGTCCGATGGCGAGACGCTAAACACGTACCGGCGTGAACGCCGGGTCGATTACCGCTGCGCGGAAAGCCCGGTGAACCGGGCAGCGAAGCACAGCCCGGTTCACCGGGCTTATTTTCTCTTCGGCCCGGCGTTCACGCCAGGTCGCGTCGTGGAACGGCCGGCTGGTCTTTCTCGCCAACGCCCCGGGGCGCGATAATGACTTCTGGGTCCATGAACAACCTTCATGCGTGCATGTCCAGTACCAGGGAGGTTCCCGCATGTCTTTGTGCCACGATCGACGACGCTTCCTGCAAACCGCCGCGGCCACGGGCGCGGCCATGGGTCTGGGCGACCTGGCGTTTCTGGCTCGGCTGCGGCCGGTCTCGGCCCAGGAGGCGCGGCTCGATCCGAAGATGGTTCGCTTCCGGCCGGAGATCGAGCCGCTGGTCCGGCTGCTGGAGGAAACGCCCCGCGCGCGGCTGCTCGAAGAGGTGGCGGCGCGGATTCAGCGGGGGACGACCTATCGCGAGGTCCTCACGGCGCTCTTGCTGGCGGGCGTGCGGAATGTCCAGCCGCGGCCGAGCGTCGGGTTCAAGTTCCATGCCGTGCTCGTGGTCAACTCGGCCCATCTGGCGAGCCTGTCGTCGCCGGACGCGGACCGCTGGCTGCCGATCTTCTGGGCCCTGGATTATTTCAGAACGCCCAGGCCCAGGACGAGCGCGAGAACAACTGGACGATGGCCCCGGTGGACGAAGCGGCCGTGCCGACCGCGGCGCAGGCCCGCGGGGCATTCTTGCACGCGATGGAACGCTGGGATGAAGCGGCAGCCGACGCGGCCGTCGCTGGGCTGGCGCGCATCGGCGGGGGCCAATGAAATCTATGAAATGTTCTTCGGCCTGGGGGCCCGCGATTTCCGCGCGATCGGCCACAAGGCGATCTTCGTGGCCAACAGCTACCGGACGCTCCAGTGCATCGGCTGGCAACACGCCGAGCCGGTCCTGCGGTCGCTGGCCTATGCGCTGCTCCAGCATGAGGAGGGCAACCCGGCCGACCGCGACGCTCCGGCCGATCGCCCCGGCCGGCGCAACGAGATGCTGGCCCAGCAGTTCCCCGCAAGCTGGCAGGGCGGCCGGTGTGACGATGCCGCGACGGCCGACCTGCTCTCGACCCTGCGGCAAGGCTCCGACGAGGACGCCAGCCGTCAGGTTGTCGAGTTGGTCAAGCGCGGCGTCGCGCCGCAATCGTTGTGGGATGCGCTGTTCGCCGGGGCAGGGGAGCTGCTGATGCGCCAGCCAGGGATCGTCGCGCTGCACGCGGTGACCTCGACGAACGCGCTCCACCATGCGTTTCGCGTCAGCAGCCGGGACCACAACCGGCGGCTGTTGCTCCTCCAGAACGCCGCGTTCCTCGTCCTGTTCCGCGAGGCCCTGGGAGGCCGCGGCCAGGTCGGCACGGCGCGCATCGATCAGCTCGAGCCGCTGGCCACGGCCGAAAAGGGCCCCGGGGCGATCGAGGAAATTTTCGCCGACGCCAGCCGCGACCGCGCGCACGCGGCCCGCAAGACGCTCACCTACTTGAGGGAGAGCACCGACGCCGTCCCCTTGATCCACGCGGCCCGGCGGCTGGTCTTCCTCAAGGGCGACGACCCCCACGACTACAAGTTCAGCTCGGCCGTGCTGGAGGACTACGATCACGCCTCGCCCGGCTGGCGCGACCGCTTCCTCGCCGCCAGCCTGTACCTCTTGCCCGGCTCGGGCGAGAAGGACAACCAGCTCGTCCAGCGCACCCGCGCGGCGCTCTCGTAGGGTGGGCTCGGCCCACCATTTCAGATTCCGGATTCCGGATACCGGATTTCCAGATCAATTGGGAATCCGGATTCCGGAATCCGGAATCGAGGAAGCACGACGAAGTCAACCGCCGGATTCCTCCTGCTTCAGCGACGTGGCGCTGACGTCCTGATTGGGGTCCAGCCAGGCCACGTTGCTGCGGTCGTCGGCGAAGCGTTTGATGCCGACTTCGCGGATCATCCCGTCATCCACCTTGTGCAAGGGCGTGTAGCGCGGGTGGTGCGACTCCTTGTAGGGATCGTTGTGCCGCGCATTGTAGCAGCAGATCAAGCTCCAGCGCGGGTTCGGCGACTCGTTGCGGTCGGAGCGGTGCAGCAGGTTGGGATGGAAGAACAGGGCGTCGCCGGGGGTCATCTCGACGTATTCGAGGGGGAGCCGCTTGAGCACCTCGGCGACCCGTCCCATGTCGGCGCCGGCCTGGTCGCCGGAGAGGATGTGATCGATGCGCCCCAGGCGCTGCGAGCCGGGAATGACCTGAAGACAGCCGTTCTCCCGCGTACAAGGATCGACGGCGAGGAAGACGCTGACCAGGTCGGGAAAGAGCACGCCGTTCTGATACCAGTAGCCGTAGTCCTGGTGCCAGGTCCAGGCGCCGCCGACGCGGGGGTCCTTCATGATCATCTTGGAATGATAATGATAGACCTCGTCGTCGAGGATCTGCTCGCAGGCCTCGACGATGCGGCGGCAGCGCGCGAACATGCCGTAGATGCCCTCGCCAGGATGGTTCCAGAGCGAGAGGCGCACCTGGCCGCCCTCGCCGTCGCTGCGCTGGAAGGAATGCTCGTCGAGTGCCCGGTCTTCCTTGGCCGACCGGAGCAACAGGCCGATTTCCTCCGCGTCAAACATCGTCTTGACCAGCACGAAGCCATCGCGCTCGTACCGGGACAATTGCTCGGTCGTGAGTAGTCCGGGCCGCATGCGGAGCCTCCGGCGACATAGGCTGGGTCGTGCAACTCAAGCACCCTCCACGGGACTCTTTCTCGATCTCCCTTCTCAGGATACACGCGGTGCGCCGATCGGGCAGACCCCCAGCGGGTTCGAAAGGAAACGACCATGACCGCGCGGGCGGCGGTCATGGTCGCGAAAGGGGGTGTCAGGTCAACCGCGCCGGTCCGGCCGGCGCGGTCTTGTCCGCGAAAGTAGCGACTTACCGGCCGCGGCCCCAGCGCACGGGGAGCTTGACCTTGGGCAGGCGCCGTGGTTGACCTTGGGCAGCGCGCCCTGGTTGAGCGAGGTCGCCAACCTGGTCGCGGCGGCGGTCCGGGTGGCGGCCCGGGAGAACGGGAACGAAGGCAGGGCTGGCGGGGCGACCGGAGCGGCCGTGCCGATGACCGTCTGCGCCGGGAAGACGAGCCGGTGCACCGAGTCGAGCTGCGCGACAAAGTCGCCGCCCGGGGTGTTGTTGCCCGACGGGAACGTCCCGTAGAACTCGCCGTCGAGCGGGTTGCCCGCGGCGTCCTGCACGCCCGAGACGACGTGCACGCCCGCGGCGTGGATCGTCAGGTTGTAGACGCCGCCCTTGAGGGGCGACCCGTCGTTGATGAGCAGGTTGACAGTCGCGTTCAGCGGGTCGCCGGTGAGCGCGGCGCCGTTGACCAGGAACGACTTGAACGCCTGCTTGTTCTTGGTCAGGCTGTAGTTGGCGGCATCGGTCAGGGTGCTGGGCACCAGACCCGACAGCTCGTCGGTGTAGCTGACGTTGACCTGGCCGGTGAACGGGAAGGCGTAGGCGACGTTGCTGACCTTGGGGCCGACGGTGTCGATGACCAGCGGGCCCTGCGTGGTGGTGGGCAGGATCTGGAGCGTGGTCGGGTCAACGAGGAAGTGGCCCGCGGGGGCCACGAGCGCGATGGTCTGGCCGAACTGGTCGGTGGCCGTGGCGCTGATGACGTAGGCGCCATCCGCCAGGTGGCTGGTGGTGATGCTCCACGAGCCGTCCGCGCCGGCCGTGGCCTGGCCGATCTGGGTCGGGCGCCGCCCGCCATCGGGGTCTGGAAGAGCCGGACGGTCGAGAACGGCTCGGAGGTGCCCTGGAAGTTCGGCTGAGCGACGTTGGTGATGGCGTCGAACTTCGACACGCCGCTGTCGCTGGCCGGGTTCAGGAAGCTGCCGTCGAACTTCGGCTCGGGCGTGATCGAGACGATCGTTGATGGTGGCCGTGTTGGACACGTTCACCGACGCGCCGCCCTGATCGACGACGTGGACGCGGATCGTGTAGGTGCCGGCGGTGCCGGTGCCTCCCGGCGGGATCACGCCGGCGACTGCGCCCGAGTCGGCGTAGGTGTGGGTGCCGATCACGTAGAAGCCGAGGGCTCCACTGGGCAACGCGACCGGACCAACGATGGTGGGATCAGGCGTCGCGGCCGACGCGGTCGCGGTGGGCGTGCCGTCGCCCCAGTCGATGATGGCGGTGAAGTCGCTGGCGGTGGCGCCGGGGTTGGCGTCAACAAACGCGGCAATCGCGTTCAGGGGCGCGGCGCGGCCGCGTCGAAGTCGGTCGGTTTCCCGAAGACCGGGACCGGGAAGATCGTGGCCTCGTTCTTGGTGACGGTCGGCTGGTCCGTGGCGGCGGCCGGGGCGGCCAGGGCGGCCTCGGCCACGTCGGCCTCACCGTGCGCGATGGCCTGGCTGCCACCGTCATCGACGATCGTCACGATGACCTGTTAGCTCCCCTCCTCGGCGTAGGCGTTCACGGCAAGGGCGGCAGCCGGGGTGGGCTTGGTGGCGAGTGACTTGAAAAACGCCGCCGACCAAGGTGACCGTGACGAGGCCCGTCCCGCGATCGGGTCGTGGTCGAGATGGTGCCGTCACCCCAGTCCACCGTGACGGAACTGGGCGTGGGCGGGGTCAGAGTGATGGGGGCGGGAGCCGAATTGAAGTCGGCCACCGTCGCGTTCGGGTTGGCATCGGTGAACGTCGCCACGAGGATGCCCGGTGCGGTCGCTCCGACCGGCTGCCCTTCGACGGCCTGGATGGACGCACCTTGCGCGGTCAACGGGGCGTCGGCCACCGTGACCGTGGGGGCCGTCGCCGCGAGGGTCACCGGGAAGTTATCCTGAATGGTGACAGCAACGCCGCCCGGCGCGTTGCCGATGGTGAAGCTGCGCGTGCTCCCCTTATCGGTGATCGTCACCGAAGGTGTCAGCGGCGGGGTGGTCGGAGTCTCCTCGGCATAGGTGTGCGAACCCGACACCTGGAAGTTGACCAGACCGGTAACGGGATCAGGAGCGAGCTGGACGATCGTGCCGGCGCTGCTCGTGCCGTCACCCCAGTTGATCGTGGCCACGAAGTCCGCGGCGGCGCCGAAGACCGACGGGGGCGTCGTGTCGCTGAAGTGGAACGTGGCGACCGGCACGTTGACCAGCGGCACGCCCTCGGTCGCGTGGACCGCGACGGTCGCGCCCGACACCAACGCGGCCTGCGCGTTGATGATGTTGACCTTCGCGATGTTGCGTGTAATTGAGGCTCCCCGGCGATTGCGCCCGTGATGTTGACGGTCGTCCCCGTGATGTTCGCTTGCGTCACGGGCATCGTTCTGGGCATTGACGACCAACGTGTTGTGGCCGAGGCCGCCGTCGACTGTGACGCATTGCCAACGAGCCGGCCGGATGTCCGGAGGCGATGTTCGGGTTGTTGACCGTGATGGTATTGTCGCCGCCCAGGCCGTTGAGCGTCAGGGCCGCCTTGTTCTGGAAGTTGATGGACTCGAGGATGTCGACCGTGACCAGACCCCAGTGGACCGACGGGGTCGTCGTGCCGGGAATGAGGCCCTCGGTGTAATTGATGGTGTTGTTCGCGTCGGTGCCGTTGACCGTCAACAGGAGGCTGGGGACGCTGTCGGTCACCGGCGCCAGATTGAAGAAGTGGACCGTCTCCGTGCCGACGGCCGACACGAGCTTGCTCGTGCCCTCGCCGAGCTGCGGACCAGGGCTGTAGGTGTCGGAGGTGATGGGGGCGGTGGCACTATCGGCCTTGAGGTCGAGCGAGTTGAACCCGGACCCGCCGTCGAAATGGATGCTGTGGTCGCCGCTGGGATCGGCCGGATCGGTGTAGGTCGGGATGATCAGGCCGTTCGAGCTGTCCACGGTCAGCGTATCGTTGCCGATCCTGCCCGTAGACGTATGATTTCGCTGACCGTGCTCGCCAATTGGCTGCACTTCGTGAACAGGTCCGTTTACGGTGAGACGTCGATGTACGTCCGGGTTCCCGTCGGTCATCCATTCTTGATCGTGAAGCCGTGTTGTTCGGTGCGGGTCACGCGTATCAGCTTGACGATTCGGGCTGACGACCGTGGTCGTGACGGCGTTCGAGGCGACGGTCGTGCTGCTGGCGCTGGCGGCCGAGGCGGTATCGCTCAGGACCGTACCCACGGGAACGGCGGCGCCGACCTGGACGGTGATGGTGAAGCTGGCGGTCCCCCCGGGCGCCAGGATCGGCGCGGAGAACGAGACGGTCCCGCCCGACCCGACCGGCGGTGTCGTCGGCGTCCATCCTCCCGCCGCGGCGGTCACCGGCACACGAAGGTCGTCCCGGCCGGCAGCGCGTCGGACACCACGGCGTTCACCGCATCGTTCGGCCCGCTATTGGTGGTGGAGATCGTATACGTGACGTTGCGTGCCCGGGTTCGCCTGGTCGGCCGGAGACCGCCTTGGTCGCGGTCAGGACCGCGTTGGCCGGGGTATACCGCACCTGCGCGATGGCAAAGCCGCCGGAGGTGCCGTCCGTGGTCAACACGACGCTCGTGAAGGCCTGGTCCGGAGTACTCGCCGCGAAGAGCAGGGCCCCGGCATCCCCTTCCACATCCTGGGTGATCGAGCCAATCTGGGTCGTCCCCTCGAAGAACGTGGCGGTCATCGAGTGGGAGCCGAAGTCGAAGGGCTCCATTTCCACCCCGAAGGTCGCGGTGGGGCGGCTGAAGGACACGGTCACCGAATTGGAAGTATCCGAACTCAACACGCGCGGCGTGCTGCTTTCGGTCGCGGGCGGCGCGCCCCAGGTGGTCCATCCGCCCGCGGGCACCGTGGCCGCGGTCATCGCCTGCGAGAACGTGACCGTCTCGGTGGCGTCCGCCAGCGACGTGGTGGTCGTGCCATCCGCAATCGTGATCGGAATATTCGTCGTCGCCGCCAGGTACGCGGCATCCGGCTGGGGAATCGGCGCGAAGCTCAGCAGCGCCCGTTCTTCGAGCCGTTCCAGAGTCGTGCGCCGCTGCGTCTTCTTCCGCATGGTCGCACTGAGCTGATTTCGAGTGCTCTTCACGTCTCGTTCTCCGCGATCACGGGGTTGGATCAACCAAAGATCATCCCGTGTGGCCCTGGCGCATCACCGGCGCTCCGTCGTTTCCTGGTCTTCCAGTGATCTCGCCCGATTTCAGTTCTCCCGAGCTTCCCTCCGGGGAAGCCTCCCGGACTCGACTCGCAAAGCGGAACCGCTGAACGAAGAACCATGAAAATTACTGGATTTGATAGATCCAAAAAGAGACACGTACGCGCTTCCCAGACCCCGACCATTCCTGTCTCTGTGCCCGGCCCCCGTCGGCCGTATCACCTTCACTGTACCCCCCTATCTTTACCAGACTACCACATCAAAGTCAACTCAAACTACCTAAATTACCCAATCTTACTGCTTTATCATCGCGCCTTCTTCTCGTTCGTGCTCTCCCCGGAAATGATCATATTATATCCAAATATAAACATATTAACTATACAGAAAATAGGGAGCCCCAGCTCCCCGGCCCCGCCTGGACGCGGTCCCGGTAGCGAAGGCGAAGACCGTGCTCTGATCCCGAGAGCGATTCGTCCCCTGCGCGGGGCTCGAACGCCGGCCGCCCCATGCCAGGCCGGCCAGCCGACGATCCATCACGGTGCGTGAGACGACTTGCAGACCACCGGCCGCTTCGAGAAGCGGCATTCTCTTCGCCCACGTCGCGGGGGGCCCGATACACAGCGCCCCGACGCGACGGACTCCAACACGATATTCCACATCAACCGTGTCGAGTCAAAATTTTTTTCTCCGCATCTCCCATTTTTTCTAAATTTTGCAGTCTACTTATATTCGTTCTACCGACGACTCTTCTCAGGTATTCGACATTTCCTGATCGCACCAGATTCCACAAGCCACGCGAGAGTTGTGTCCTCGACCGGGTCGGGAATGGCTCGGCGGCCTGCTCACTTCGTCGTGGGCTACTCGGGGGCGGTACGTGTTCTCAACGCCTCGGATGGCTGGTTTTCTGGACTTAGAGGCTATCCGGGAAGTCTGTTTTAGCCCCAAAGGGGCGGCAGTGAATAGCCCGGGGCGTCAGCCCCGGGAACCGGGGCCGCCCCTGCGCCCGCCTTCTCCGCAGCCCCGAAGGGGCGACCGAAGATCCTCGCGGGACCATGGGTTCTGTCGCCCCTTCGGGGCTGCGGAGGGGGTTCGTGGCGCGTCGTTTCCCGTCCCGGGGCTGACGCCCCGGGCTATGCACTTTCGCCCCTTCGGGGCTAAAAACCGACGCCTCTTCGGGGTTTCCCGGATAGCCTCTTATCTATGTAGCGGCGGCCGTCTCGGCCGCTCCGGAGGGGAACCAGACCGGAGCGGCCGAGACGGCCGCCGCTACACAGAAAAACCTTACGTCCGATGGCGAGACGCTAAACACGTATGGGCGTAGAGGCGGCGCGCTCTGGAGAAGAAAGAAATTCCCGGTGCGCCGTGTCTTGATGGCGCGTCGGGGCATTATGATGGGCGACGTGGGGCTGGCGGGTAAGCGGCCCCGGCACGAGGGCCCACCATGTCCCGTCCGCCCCGGCGCATCTGGCTGGCCTGGAAGAATCTCACGGAGAACCCCTGGCGGCTGGCCGCCTCGGTGGCCGGCACCGCCTTCGCGGTGGTGTTGATGCTGGTCCAGAACGGGTTTCGCAACGCGCTTTTGGACAACATGGTGGCGGTGATCGTGCACCTTGACGGCGAGCTCTTTTTGACCGCGCCGACGCGCTATGTCCTGGCGGAGCCGGTACCGTTCCCGAGGCGCCGGCTGGAGCTGCGCGGGGCGCGGCCGGGGTGGCCGAGGCCCTGCCGCTGTATTTCGACGCGGAGCAATCGCGCTGGCGGAACCCGCTCACGGGCCTGTCGCGCCGCATCCGCGTCCTCGCGTTTCGACCCGCGGACAGGCTGCTCGAACTGGACGCGGTGCGCGATCCGCGCGTGCGGTGGGACCTTCCCGACGTGGCGCTGGCCGACAACCGTTCCAAGTCGGTTTTTTACGGTCCGCTGCGGCCGGGCACGGTCTCCGAATTGATGGGACGGCGGCTGCGGATCGTCGGCGACTTCGCGCTGGGGACCGATTTTCGCAGCAACGGCACGCTCGTTTTGAGCGAGGAGAACCTGCTGCGCTACTTCCCCGCGCGGCGGCGGCCGAACTGGGGCGACGTGCCGATCGACGTCGGCGTGCTCCGGCTGGAATCGGTGCTCGCCCCGAGGATGTCCAGGCGCGCTGAGGGACCGTTTACCGCGCGATGTCATCGTGTTGACCAGGGACGAGCTGCGCGACAAGGAGCGCGACTTCTGGGAGCACGTCACGCCCGTCGGCATCGTCTTCGACATCGGCGTTGTGATGGGCTTCATCGTCGGTCTGGCGATCTGTTACCAGGTGCTGTTCTCCGAGGTCAGCGACCGCGTGGCCGAGTTCGCCACCCTCAAGGCGATGGGTTACACCAACGGCGCGCTGTTGTCCCTGATCGTGCAGGAGGGCGTGTACCTGGCCGTGCTCGGCTACGCGGCGGGCGTGGCGGTTTCGGCGGGGCTGTTCGCCTGGCTCCAGCGTCAGACCGGTCTGAACATGACTCTCAAACCACCCGACCTGGCCGTGATCCTGGTCCTGACGGTCCTCATGTGCGTGCTGTCCGGCCTGCTGGCGGGCCGCCGCCTCGCGCGGGTCGATCCCGCGGAATTGTATGGATGATTCGCGTCGGAGAGGCCCGAACATGTCGCAAGCCACCGTCAATGGCAACCAGGCCATCGTCATCCACGACGTGAACTACTGGTTCGGCACGGGGGATGTCCGCTCGCAGGTGCTCTTCGATGTGAACCTGGAGATTGGCCGGGGCGAGGTGGTCATCTTGACCGGCCCCTCGGGATCGGGGAAGACGACGCTTCTGACCCTGATCGGCGCGTTGCGGCGGGTCGAGCGCCACGGCGGCAGCGTCCAGGTGCTCGGGCACGAGCTGGCGGGCGTGAATTCGCGGGGGCAAGTCCGGCTGCGCCGCGAGATCGGCTTCATTTTTCAGCACCATAATCTGTTCACGTCCTTGTCGGCGATCGAGAACGTGCGCATGGCCACGGTGCTGCGGCCCGGCACGATCGCCGAGATGAACGGCCGCGCCGGCGCGCTGCTCGAGCGCCTGGGCCTGAGCGACCGGCTTCATTATCTCCCCGCGCGGCTTTCGGGCGGCCAGCGCCAGCGCGTGGCGATCGCGCGGGCGCTGGTCAATGATCCCGGGATTGTCCTCGCCGACGAGCCGACCGCCGCCCTCGACGCCGAGTCCGGCCAAGAGGTCCTGAACATCCTCCACGAGCTGGCCGACGGCCCGACCCGTTCCACGATCCTGATTGTCACCCACGATCAGCGCGTGCTCGACCGCGCCGACCGCATCATCAACCTCGTCGGCGGACATGTCGTTTCCAACGTCCAGCCCGCGGTGACGATCCGCGTTGTCCGGATTCTCCAGAAGAACTCGGACCTCGCCCTCCTCAGCCCCGCGACGCTGACCCGCCTCGCCGACCACATGCTCGTCGAGGTCCACCAGCCGGGCGAGATCCTCACGCGCGAAGGCACGGAAGGCGACCGCTTCTACGTCATCGGCCACGGCCAGGCCGAGGTGATCCGCGACGATCAGGTCGTGCGCACGCTCTCCGAGGGCGCCCTCTTCGGCCAGATCACGACCACGGCGCATCCCGTGCCCATCCCGGACACCGTCCGGGCCAAGACCGAGCTCGAAGTCTTCGTCATGACCAAGGACAACTTCCGCCGCGTCATGGCGCTGGACAAGTCGCTCGAAGAGCACGTCCGGCTCCAGATCATGAGCCGGCAGTAGTGCCTTCATCCCGGAGGGATGAAAGCCATTAGCCGGTGGTCAGCGCAGCGCCACCACCGGTAAGGCAAGCGAAGAGGACCGACCCCGGAGGGGTCGCCGCCCGAAGGGCCGATCGCGCTCTGCGACCCCTCCGGGGTCGGTCCGTAGATGCGTGTTCGCCCACACCCCGGTTGCGCTGCGCGAACCGGGGCTAATGGCTGCCATCCCTCCGGGATGAAGAGAACGTGTTCGCCCACACCCCGGTTGCGCTGCGCGAACCGGGGCTAATGGCTGCCATCCCTCCGGGATGAAGAGAACGTGTTCGCCCACCCCGGTTGCGCTGCGCGAACCGGGGCTAATGGCTGCCATCCCTCCGGGATGGGGGGAACGGACATTTCATTCCTGAGATGCGATTGCCACTTCCCCAGCCGCGTCAGATCCGCAAGAACAGCCTGCGCCGGTACATCCAGAACAAGATGAGCCACAACACCAGCAGCACCGCCCCGCCTTGAACGAGCGGCGCATAAGCCGGGCCGAAAACCTGGAACACATCGCGGCCCAGATGCGTCCGGATGTTGCCGACGATGAAGTCTTCAATGAGGTGGCTGAGGCAGTACGCCGCGATCGAGTTCATGCCGATGACCACGAGCGGAAACGCCCAGCGCCGCAGCCCCAGCCCGTCGATCACCGCGTAGAATCCCGCCAGGAGCAAGAAGCACCAGCCCCCGCTGAACAGGGTCCAGCTCGGCGTCCAGATCCGCTTGACCACCGGACAGATCCCCAGCCGCCCCAGTCCCCAGCCCGCCAGCAGGCAAACCGCCCCCGCGCCGATCAACCAGGCGATCTTGACCCGGACCGAACGCGCGGCGCGGAGCATGTTGCCGGCCAGCAGGCCGAGGATCATCGTGCCGAGCGTCGGCAGGAAGCTGAGCGTCGCATAGCCGCCGCCGTTGTGTGTGAACACATGCTCGCGCGGAAACAGGTTCAGGAACCAGACGTCGGCCGCCCAGGCCAGGTTGCTGTTCTTGTTCCAGTGCGCGGCGAACCCGGTTTGAAGGTGCGGCCACGAGGCCGGCACGCCCACCGCCGCGTAGTCAAAGTCCGCGCGGGGCAGGGGATACAAGGCGAAGGCCGCCCAGTAGCCGAGCAGAATCAACACCAGGGCGATCAGTTGGTCCCGCGCCGGCCGGAAGCCGAGCAGGAACAGGAAGACATAGCCGAGGCCGATCTGCGTGAGCGTGTCTTCAAACGTGTAGTTCGTCTGGCCGCGTCCCAGCGACCGCAGGAAGATCCCCAGCGCGATCAGCACCAGGGCGCGCCAGGCGGCGTGCCACGTCATGCGCCGGCGCGACTGCCCCCGCGCCAGGCGTCCCGCGATCGAGAACGGCAGCGCCACCCCGACCAGAAACGAAAACGACGGCTGGATCAGGTCGTGCAGCGAGCAGCCGACCCACTCCACGTGCGTCTGATGATGACACAGGAACGCCCAGACCGGATTTTCCTTCTGCGCCGCGGCCACCGCGCAGAAACGCAGCACCTCGGCCATCATCAGAAACATCACCAGACCGCGATAGGCGTCGATCGACGCCAGTCGCGCCACGGGTTTCGGCTCGCCGGGTGTGCTCATCATTCGTCGATCCAGGCATGAGGGAAAGAAGAGGACCGGCCCATCATACAACCCGGGTTGCCGCCGAGCGATCCACCAGGCGAGAATGAAACCATCCCCACCGTGGATGGAGTCCGACCCATGAGCATCGCGACTGAGAAGCTCTACCTCGAGCCCGGCCTGGCCGGCACCCTGATGTCGCCCGAGGAGTTCGATGCCGTCGAGGAATGGGACGACGAGTTCAACTACGAACTGATTCACGGAGTGCTTGTCGTGACGCCTATTCCGCTCGCCCAGGAAACCAGCCCCAACGAGAAATTGGGGCACTGGCTCTTGAGCTATCGCGAGCAGCACCCGCAGGGCGCCTGCCTCGACTACACGTTGATGGAGCAGTACGTCCGCACCGGCGACAGCCGCCGCCGCGCCGACCGATTGATCTGGGCCGGTCTCGGGCGCTTGCCTCGGATCAAGGAGGACGTGCCGGCGGTCGCCGTCGAATTCGTTTCGGCGTCGAAGCGGGACCGGAAGCGGGATTACGTCGAGAAGCGGGCCGAGTACCTGGCCATCGGCATCCGTGAGTACTGGATCATCGACCGCTTCCGGCGCACGCTGACCGTCTGCCGGCCGGGCGCCGAGGATCTCGTCGTCCCCGAAGGCGAGACCTACCGGACGCCGCTGTTGCCGGGCTTCGAGCTGCCGCTGGCGCCGCTGCTGGCCGCCGCCGACATGTGGGACGTGCCAAGCGATGCTTGACGATCCCCGGGCCTCACGTCCGCTCCGACGCCGTGACGGAAGTCTGTTCCACCGCGACGTGCGGCCGGGGAATGGCCGATGAGGCGGCCTGTGCCCGGTGGGCACGTTTGCGCACGCGCCGTTTCCCCTTGGTGATCAACATCAGGTTGCGCACATAGATGAGCACGCCCGCGGCCTGGCCGACGATGAAGACCGGGTCCTGGCGGTGGACGGCGTAGCCCAAGAGCATCAGTCCGCCCAGCAGGCTCAGCCACCAGAAGGCGACCGGCACGACCGAATCGCGTTTGCGCTCGGAGGCGACCCACTGGACCAAAAACCGCGCGGTGAAGAGGCCCTGGCTCAGAAAGCCGATGGCGAGCCAGACCCGTTCGAGAGTGATCCCGCTCATGGCCGGTCGGCCTCCCGCGCGGCCGTCGCGGCGGCCGCGAGCGTGCCCGCCTCCAGGATCTCGTAACGGACCGGCCGGCGCAGCAGCCAGGCGACGCCGAGCAGGTCCACGACCACGTTGAACGAACGGTTCCAGAGATCATAATGGCTCCGGCCGCACGGTCGGGGCCGGTGCGCGACGGGCACCTGCACGATCCGGCAGCCTTCGCGCAGCAACAGCGGCCCGAAGAACCGATGTGCGCCCCGGAACACCGGCAGCCGCAGCGCCACCGCGCGCGGAAGATCCGCGCCGAGCAGCCGGTGTCCTTGATCTCCTGCCCGAGCACCGCGTTGCGAATCCGGTTGGCCCAGCGGCTGATGAGCCGCCGGTACCAGACATCCTCGCGCTTCACCCGCCAGCCGAGCGCGGCATCGAACCCGGGCAGGGCGTCCCAGAGCGTGACCAGCTCCGCGGGCGGGTTTTGTAGATCGGCGTCGAGGGTCGCCACCCATGCGCCACGCGCCGCGCAAAGACCGGCCACCGTGGCCGACGTCTGGCCGACGTTTTCCCCCAGCCGGATCGGCCGCAATTCGGGATAGCAGGCCGACAGCGCGCGGAGCACCGCCGGCGTCTCGTCCGTCGAGCCGTCGTCCACGAGGACGATCTCGAAGCGCTCCAGTGGGTTCTGGCTCGCCGGCCGGGCGCCGAGCGGCCGGAGGGCCGCGACGATCTCTTCCACCAGGCGCGCGAGACACGCCGCCTCGTTCCTGGCCGGAATCACGACCGAGAGCGTGCCGGCCGCGCAAATCGTCTTCCACCCGCCGCGTGGCGCACGCGAAGGCGCCGACTGCTGGGGGGGATCAAAGCGTCGGACCGACATGAACGGCGGCCTCCCTGCCCACCGGCCATCTTGCCCGCGTGTCCGTGGTCCGTGGACATCCCCCGGGCACGTCATGGGAAGCGGGATACTAGGGCAAGAATGCGTCCAGAGCAACCCCAACCCGAGCACTTTGTGAAAAGCCCGACGCGCCAGCGAGTGCATTCTCTCTGGGCCTCCCCAGAAATGCACTCGCTGGCGCGTCGGGCTTTCAGGGTGCGTACGCAACCCAATCTGAGCCGCTCTAGGCGTAGGCTCCGCCGGTGTGGGTCACGTACGACACGATCTCGGGGAACTCGACAGACGCGAAGCCGAGCACGCAGCCGCCATCGGCGGTGTCGCTCTCGTGGAACACGGCGTATCGGAGCTGGTTGTCCCGGATGACACGGCCCCGCTCGCCCCGGATCTCGCCCAGCGTCTGGGCATCGATTTCGATGCGCTCGCTCAGGGCGCATCCCAGAGCAAGCGCCGCCAGGTGGCGTCGAAGCTGATCGCCTCGACGACATCGACCATGTACTCTTCATAGAGCTGGTGGCGATCATCCGGGGCAATCGCGGGCCTGGGCGCCACCGGCACCGTCGGGGGCATCGCCGGCGCTTCTTCCACGGAGTGTGCGCCGTTCTCTCGGGGACGAGCCGGCCCGGACGCCGACTCCGCCGGTACGGGTGCGGGTTCGGGTGGGCGGTCGGCGTCTCTCAAGAGATCGAGGGTCCAGGGGATGATGTTCGACCCCCGCTGCTGAATCTTCCTCCGCAACGGGGGAGATCCGTCCGCCGCGTCATGCGGCGCAGGTCTGGGACCGTTCTCGGCGGGTCGTCGGCGCATTCGTCCTCATCCCACTCGACGCATTCACACGCACGCACGATTGATCGAGCGTGTGGTGCCACGTCAGCAAGCTTTGCTCACGGATTGTCCGCTCTGGACCACCATCGGATTCCCAAAACGGCACACAACCGGATCTTGCACGTTCCGGGCCCCCTGGTCAAGGGACTGGGGCACGAGTGAAAAAGAAAATGCAGCCGAAGATGCCCGGAACGCACATGGAGCGATCTCATCGTCTAGGAGGCGGAGCGCGGCGCGGGGCGTTCTTGAAGTTGTTCCAGCAGCGCCTGGAGGCGGCTGCGGTCCCGATGATCCAGTTGCTGGGTCGCGCAACAGTTCGTCGACCCATTCGTAGTCCTCGAGGTCCGCACGCACCATGAGCCGCGCCATGCCTTGCAGGCGCACGTTGCTTGGTGATTGTCCCCGTTGCGACATCGCAGGATACCTCTCTTCGGCGGGGAGCCTTTGTGTCGACTTCCGGAAGCCCGAGGCGGCGGTTTCGGCCACCTCACGGCGGGAGCTGTCTGCCGAAGAAATCCAGGAACGCCTCGTTCGCCTTCGCCGCGGTCTGCTCGTAGATAAGATAGCATGATCGGCGCTATCCCTGACGAGCAGGTCCGCCGCGACGCCCACTTTCTCTCTGTCACGCTGGCGCCGCCGGGTTCGTCGGGCCGCGCGAGATCCAGAGCCTGAGCGTTCGTCGCATACGCCTATTGCAAGCCTATCCTGAACGTGGCCGCGACACAAACCCCGTCTGCACGAAATGGACGCCGGGTAGTGATTTGTCGCCACAGCGGCGTTTCCGCCGCGTCCCGTGCGCGGGAACGCGACTCTTCCACTCCAATCGACCTGCGTCGAGACTCTTGATAGGCTCTGGCATGCGCATTCTGATCGTGGACGACGAACCCAACATCCGGCGCACCCTGCGCGTGGCCCTGGAGGCGGCTGGGCACGCGGTCGAGGAGGCCGCCACGGCGTCGCAGGCGCAGAGCGCGGTCGAGGTCCAGCCCGCCGACATGGCCCTGGTCGATCTGCGCCTGGGAAGCGAGTCGGGACTCGACCTGCTCGGCCCCCTGCTGGAACAAGCGCCCCGACTGGCGGTCGTCGTGATCACGGCGCATGCCTCGGTCGACACGGCCGTCGAGGCGATGCGCCGGGGGGCGTTCGATTATCTGCCCAAGCCGTTCACACCCGGCCAGATCCGCGCGGTCCTGGAACGAGTCGAACGGGTCCAGGGCCTGCGCGATCGCGTCGCCGGCCTGGAGGACCAGGTGCGGGCGGAAGTGCCCGAAGTCACCCTCGAGAGTCCCGACCCCCAGGTTCAGCGCGTGCTCGAGCTGGCGCGCACCGTGGCGAGCGCCGAAGCCGCCGTGCTGATCCGGGGCGAGAGCGGTACGGGCAAGGGCGTGCTGGCCCGCGCGATCCATGCCTGGAGCCGGCGCGCCGACGGGCCCTTTGTCACGGTCAGTTGTCCGAGCCTCAGTCCGGAACTCCTCGAAAGCGACCTGTTCGGCCACGCCAAGGGCGCCTTCACGGGCGCCGTGCGCGATGCCGCCGGCAAAGTGGCCGCGGCGCAAGGGGGGACGCTCCTCCTCGACGAGGTGGGCGACCTGCCCCTGGCGCTGCAGCCCAAGCTCTTGCGGTTCCTGCAAGAGCACAAGTTCGAGCGGGTGGGCGAGACCAAGACCCGCATGGCCGATGTGCGCATGGTGGCCGCAACCCATCGCGACCTGGAGGCAATGGCCGCCGCCGGCCAGTTCCGCGAGGACCTGTTGTACCGGCTCAACGTGGTCGAGCTGACCACGCCGCCGCTGCGCGCCCGCGCCGATCGCATGGAGCTCGCCGAGCACCTGCTCGCGTTCTTCGCGCGGCAGACGGGCCGCTCCCTGACAGGCTTCACCGCCGAGGCGCGCGCCGCTTTGAGCCAGCACGCCTGGCCGGGCAACCTCCGCGAGCTGCGCAACGTCGTCGAGCGCGCCGTCATCCTCGCCCCGGGTCCCGAGGTCGGTCTGGCCGACCTTCCCGAGCGCATCGCCCAGCCGCGCCAGCGCCCGGCCGCGGCGTTCACGGTGGGAGGGCCCGTGACCCTGGAGCAACTGGAGATCGAACACATCCGCCGCGTCCTGACCGATTCGGCCACCCTGGACGTGGCCGCCCGCACCCTGGGCATCGACCCGAGCACCCTGTACCGCAAACGCAGGCAATACGGTCTCTGACCATAGCCCTGTAGGGTGCGTCGAGTCTGCGATGACGCACCATCCGCATGGGAAGGCGCTCGGCAAACCACGCGCGCGGACGGGAGGAAGGTGCGTCATCGCAGACTCGACGCACCCTACAAAGACGGCTCTACTGCGTCCCCTTTCATCGTGCAACCTGCACGGGCCGACGTGCATAATGCACGCCACGGCCGCGCGACGTGTCTTGACAGACTGCGGATGAAGAAGCGTAACTCCCTGGTATACCAATCTCATCGGGCGATCCGTTCGCCCTGGCGCGCATCTTGCTCTCAATCCTGTGCGTGAGGGCCGCGATGATCACGACCTTGCGAACCAAGCTGTTGATCGGCTTTGCGCCGCTGCTGGCGATCATGGTCGGCCTGGGGGTCTGGGCCATCATGATGTTCTCCCGGCTGGGGAACAACATCGACGTGATCCTCCGGGAGAACTATCGCAGCGTGCTGGCCGCCGAGAGGATGAAGGAGGCGCTGGAGCGGATGGATTCCGCTCTGCTGTTCGCCATCGGGGGCGAGGAGCAGTCCGCGCGGGAGCAGTACGACGAGTATCTGCAGCAGTTCGAGCCGAACCTGAAGGTCGAGCAGCACAACGTGACCCTGCCCGGCGAGCAAGAGATGGCCGACGCCTTGACCCGCCTCTGGGCCAAGTACAAGAAGCTCACGGAGCGGTTTTTTCGCCCTGACGCCGGCACAGAAAGAAGAGCGGACGAAGCTGTACTTCACCCAGCTCTTGCCGACGTTCCAGGCGATCAAGCACCAGGCCGACGCGGTGCTCGACCTGAACCAGCGGAACATGGAGGACGAGAACGACCGCGGCGCGCAAGGCGGCCGCCTCGTCGATCCGGCTGATGGTGATCGCCTTGTTGATCTCGGCGGTCGTCGCCACGCTGATCGCCGTGGCGCTGAGCCGTTCGATCCTCGAGCCGATCCGCGCCGTGACCGCGCGCGACCCGGGCGATGGCGCGGGGCGATCTCGACCAGGTGGTGCCGGCCACCACGCACGACGAGCTGGGCGAGCTGGCCGCGGCGTTCAACGACCATGGCCCGGACGATCCGCGAGTTCCGCCAGGCCGGGACCGCCCGGCTGGTACGGGCGCAGAAGACGGCGCAGGCGACGATCGACTCGTTCCCCGACCCGGTCGTGGTGGTCGACCCGACCGGCGCCGTCGAGCGGGCCAACCCGGCGGCGCGCCGGCTCCTCGGCGTGACCGTCGCGGCCAACGCCACGCCCTGGGCGCCGCCCGCGGCTGCTGCGATCCGCGCTCAGCCGAGGTCCTCGGCGGCCGCCCGACCGTCCTGCATCGCCGAGCCTGGACCACGCCCTCTGCCTGCGCGACGACGGCCAGGAGCGCTTCTTCCTGCCGCACGTGCTGGCCATCCGAGGATGCCGCCGAGGGCCTGCTCGGCGCGGCGGTGGTCCTCACCGACGTGACCAAGTTCCGCCTGGTCGACCAGCTCAAGAGCGACATGGTCTCGACCGTCAGCCACGAGCTGAAGACCCCGCTGACGAGCATCCAGATGGCCGTCCACCTGCTGCTGGAAGAGGTCGTCGGCCCGCTCAACGCCAAGCAGGTCGAGCTGCTGCTGGCCGCGCGGCAGGACTCGGACCGGCTGCTGGCGATGATCAACGACCTGCTCGACCTGACCCGGATCGAGCAGGGCCGGGTCCAGCTCGACCTCCAGCCGGTCGCCCCGGCCGACCTGGTCGCGGAGGCCATCGAGCGGTTCGAGGCGCGGGCGCGAGACGCGGGGATCGAGCTCGAGCGCCGCTGTGGCGTTCGGCCTGCCGCCGGTGCTGGCGGACCGCGAGCGGATCGAGCACGTCTTCGACAACCTGGTCGGCAACGCCCTGGCGCACACCGCCGCGGGCGGCCGCATCCGCGTCTCGGCCGACGCCGAGGCCGACGGCCGCACCGTGCGCTTCGCCGTGGCCGACACCGGCGAGGGCATCCCGGCCGAGCACCTCTCCCGCGTCTTCGAGACGTTCTACCGCGTGCCGGGCCACGCCGCCAGGCAAGGCGCTGGGCCTCGGGCTGGCCATCGCCCGCGAGATCGTCGCCGCCCACGGCGGCCAGATCGACGTCGAGAGCCGCCCGGGACAGGGCACCACCTTCACGTTCCACTTGCCTCTCGCCCCCGCGGACGGACTGTCCAGACCACAATGAGAAAACCATGTCATGAAAACAAGCACATCAAATTCTGATCGTGGATGACGAGCCGAACGTCCGGCTGGTCTTCCGCACCGTGCTCGAATCCACGGGCACGATCATCCACACGGCGGCCGACGGCGCCGAGGCGATGGACACGCTGGCCGCGCATCCCATCGACCTCGTCCTGCTCGACCTGCGCATGCCCGAGATGGACGGACTGGAGGTGCTCCGCCGCATCCGGGCCGAGGGCAACAACGTGCTCGGTCGTGATCGTCACCGCGCACGGCAGCGTGCCCGACGCGGTCGAGGCCATGAAGCTCGGCGCCATCGACTTTCTGGCCAAGCCGCTCGCGCCCGAGCAGCTCCGCGCCGTGGTGGCCGACATCCTGCGACGGCACGACGAGACGCCCCGACCCGTCGAGCCGGGTCCGACCGTCGTGACGGTCACGGCCGCCGTCCTCGATCTTTCCCGGGCGAAACGCGCCCTCAACCAGCGCGACTTCGACCAGGCGCTCGACCTGCTCGAAGAGGCCATCGAGCTAATACCCCACCTCCGCCGAAGCCCACAACCTGATCGGCGTGCTGTACGAAAGCCGCGGCCAGACGCACGCGGCCTTCCACGCCTACCGCACCGCCCTGAAGGCCGACCGCGCACTACGCCCCGGCCCTCGAAAACTTGCAACGGTATTGCACCAAGCACGGGATGGATTTCTCCAACCCGGCCATCAACCCGGCCGCACGAGAATCTTGAGGCCGCCGCGAGGAAACGAGGCCCACACAGGCACAAATAGTATGAACACATGTATCTTAAACATATGCAAGATGCCGATGCCAGATGCCAGATGGCTGATGGCGACTCGATCGACGGCCATTAGTCATCAGCCATCAGTCATCCGCCATCAGTCATCAGCCATCTGTCCCGCTATCAAGACCGGAGGAGTCTGGAAATGGCCCTGTTGACATTCGGCATCGGCGCGGCCTTGTTCGCCCTGTTCTTCGTGTTGATCGCAGCCTGCGACCGGCTCTGACCGTCGCACCTCGGAGAGAGGAGGACTGCCCGTGCTCTACCTGACCGCCTGCACTGCCGTGGCCGCGCTGGTGTACCTCGGGTACGCCATGATCCGGCCCGAACGCTTCTGAGGAATCCCGACACGAACCGCATGAGGAACTTGCCGTGGGTACAACCCCAGCTTGGCTCCCTCCCTTCTGGGCGCTCGGCTTGCCGATCGCGGCTGTCGTTCCCGATCGGCTGGCTGATGTCCCGCGTCGCTCGACGTGCCCGACGACCGGGCCGGCCGGGGCCTCGACGCCCTGCCGATGTTCCTCTGCCGCCTGCTCGGCCGGCGCGACGCCGGCGCGGATGGACTGGAAGCGCTACGCCTTCGCGTTGCTGGCGTTCAACGCCGCGCTGTTCGTCCTCACCTTCGGCCTGCTCTACGTCCAGCAGCACCTGCCGCTGAACCCCGACGGCAAGGGGTCGCTCGGCGCGCTGGGCTACAAGGACGCCGCCGGCGTCGACCACCCCGGCGCCGATACCGGCGTGGTCTTCAACACCGTCTGCTCGTTCGTCACCAACACGAACCTCCAGCACTACTCGGGCGAGCAGCACCTGTCGTACTTCAGCCAGCTCGGCGGGATCGTCTGGCTGCAGTTCGTCACGCCCGGCGGCCGGCCTGTGCGTGATGCTGGCGACGCTCCGCGGCCTGCGGGGCGACAAGCACCTGGGCGACTTCTATGTCGACCTGATGCGGAGCCTGGTCTTCGTCTTCGTGCCCGCTGGCCCTGATCGTCGCCGTCGCTGCTGGTCGGCACCGGCGATGCCGATGACCTTCGAGGGGGCGGCGCAGGCGACCACGCTCGACGGCGCGGCCGACCAAGATGGACACCCAGACGATCGCCCGCGGCCCGGTGGCCGCGCTGGTGGCGATCAAGCAGCTCGGGACCAACGGCGGCGGGTTCTTCGGGCCGAACTCGACCCACCCGTTCGAGAACCCGTCGCCCTGGAGCAACCTGATCGAGATCGTCTCGATCGTCGTGCTGCCGATGTCCTCGCTCGTCATGGCTCGGGCTGATGCTCAAGAACCGCGCGCACGCGGCGGTGATCTACGGCGTGATGCTGGCCTTCCTGGTCGCCGGCGTCGTCGTCGCCGTCTCGTCCGAGGTCCAGCCCAGCGCCGCCACCGACGGGCCTGCCGGTGGCCGCGGGCCCGAACATGGAGGGCAAGGAGGTCCGGTTCGGGCCGGTCGCCTCGGCGACCTGGGCGGCGATGACCACGGCCACCTCCAACGGCTCGGTCAACAGCATGCACGACAGCCTCAACCCGATCGCCGGGCATGGTGCCGATGGCGAACGATGATGCTCAACGTCGTCTTCAGCGGCATCGGCGCCGGGTTCGTGAACATGCTGATGTACATCATCGTCGCCGTGTTCCTCGCCGGGCTGATGGTCGGGCCGGACGCCCGAGTACCTGGGCAAGAAGGTCGAGGCGAAGGAGGTCAAGCTGGCGATGCTGGCCGATGCTGCTCCACCCGCTCTTGATCTGCGCCGGCGCGGGCCTGTTCGCGGCGACGGTCTGGGGCGCGAAGACGGTGGCCAACCCCGGCCCGCACGGCTTCAGCGAGATCCTCTACGAGTTCACCTCGGCCGCGGCCAACAACGGCTCGGGGTTCGAGGGCCTGGGCGACAACAACCCGGCCTGGAACATCGCCACGGGCATCGTCCTCCTGCTGGGCCGGTTCCCGCGCGCTGATCCTGCCGCTGGCGGTCGCCGGGTTCCTGGCGGTGAAGAAGCGCGTGCCCGCAGACCACCGGCACGCTGCGGACCGACAACCTGACGTTCGCCGGGATGCTGCTGGGCACCGTGCTCCTGGTCGGCGCGCTGTCGTTCATGCCGGCGGTGGTGCTCGGCCCGGTGGCCGACCACCTGATCGGCCATCGAGGCCTTAGCCGACGGTCCGTCGCCTGCATCGCACGCAAGTCGATCTCACGAACACAATCCTTCACGGGAACGAAGCTCCATGAGCCTTGATACCCGAGATCGGGGCTGCCCAAGCGGACCGCCGCCGAAGCCCAGGCCTTCAAGATCCAGCGCCGCCAGGCGCGGACAGCTCAAGCTCTTCGAGCCGGCGCTGGTCCGCATGGCCGCCTGGCGGTCGTTCGTCATGCTCGACCCGCGGAACATGATGCGCAACCCGGTCATGTTCCTGGTCGAGGTCGGCACCGTCCTGACCGCGATCGTCACCGTCCAGTCGATCGTCGACCAGCGCGGCGACCGGCCTGATCGTCTACCAGGCGTCGCTGACGCTCCTGCTGCTGCTGACGGTCCTCTTCGCCAACTTCGCCGAGGCGCTGGCCGAGGCCCGCGGCAAGGCCCAGGCCGACAGCCTCCGCGCGACCCGCGCAGGACACGCCGGCCTTCCGGCTCGACCGGCCTCGGCGTCGGCGAGCGGCCAGATCGTCTCCTCGACCCAGCTCCGCGCCGGCGACCTCGTCGCCGTCGAGGCCGGGCAGGTGATCCCGGCCGACGGCGAGGTCGTCGAGGGCGTCGCCTCGGTCGACGAAGTCGGCCATCACCGGCGAGAGCGCCCCGGTGATCCGCGAGGCCGGCGGCGACCACTCGGGCGTCACCGGCGGCACGCGCGTGCTCTCCGACCGGATCGTCGTCCAGGTCACCGCCGAGCCCGGCCAGAGCTTCCTCGACCGGATGATCGCGCTGGTCGAAGGGCGCGATCCGCCAGAAGACGCCCAACGAGATCGCGCTGACGATCGTCCTGGCCGCCTTCTCGATCATCTTCCTGATCGTCACCGCCGCGCTCTACCCGATGGCCCGCTACTTCGACCTGACGCTCGACATCCCCACGCTGATCGCGCTTGCTCGTCTGCCTGATCCCGACGACCATCGGCGCCCTGCTGGCGGCGATCGGCATCGCGGGCATGGACCGGGCCCTGATGGCCAACATCATCGCCAAGAGCGGCAAGGCGGTCGAGCTGGCCGGCGACATCGACACGCTGCTCCTGGACAAGACCGGCACGATCACGCATCGGCAACCGCAAGGCGACCCAGTTCGTGCCCCTCGGCGGCGCGATCGACCGCGCGACCTGGCGCGGCTGGCGGGCCTGGCCTCGATGGCCGACCAGACGCCCGAAGGCAAGAGCATCCTCGACCTCGCCCGCCAGCAGGCGGCCGTCGACGGCGAGGCGCCCGCCGGCTGCGACGTTCATCGAGTTCACCGCCCAGACCCGGATGAGCGGCGTCAACCTGCCCGACGGCCCCCGGCTCCGCAAGGGTGCGCCGGACACCGTCGCCCGCTACGTCCAGCGACCAGGGCGGCACGATCCCCGACGGCTATCAGACAGACCGTCGACGCCATCGCCTCCGGCGGCGCCACGCCCGCTGGCCGTCGCCGAGGACGACCGGCATCGTCGGCGTGATCAAGCTCGAAGACATCCTCAAGCCGGGCATCCGCGAGCGGTTCGCCCGGCTCCGCCAGATGGGCCTGCGGGTCGTGATGGTCACCGGCGACAACCCGCTGACCGCCAAGGCGATCGCCGAGCAGGCCGGCGTCGACGACTTCATCGCCCAGGCCACGCCCGAGGCCAAGCTCGCCTACATCCGCAAGGAGCAGCACGGCGGCAAGCTCGTCGCCATGATGGGCGACGGCACCAACGACGCCCCCGCCCTGGCCCAGGCCGATATCGGCGTGGCGATGAACTCCGGCACCCAGGCCGCCAAGGAGGCCGGCAACATGGTCGACCTCGACAGCGACCCGACCAAGCTCATCGAGGTCGTCGAGATCGGCAAGCAACTGCTGATGACCCGAGGCGCCCTGACCACCTTCTCGATCGCCAACGACCTGGCCAAGTACTTCGCCGTGATCCCGGCCATGTTCATCGTCACCCTGCCCGAGCTGCAAGGTGCTCGACCTCATGGGCCTGGCGACCCGGGGCGGCGCGTACTCGGCGATCCTCGCGGCGGTGATCTTCAACGCGATCATCATCCCGCTGCTTGATCCCGATCGCGCTCGAAGGGCGTCACGTACCGGCCCGTCGGCGCCGGCGCCCTGCTGCGGCGCAACCTGCTGTAGTACGGCCTCGGCGGCGTGATCGCGCCGTTCATCGGCATCAAGCTGATCGACCTGGCCATCGACCCGCTGCTGGCACTCTGGTCGGGCATGGAGCTGAGCTGTCATCTGCCGTCTGCCGTCTGTTCCTCGAAACATCTTACGGGACCGACCCGATATGATCCGCGAGACGTCAACGCCCTGGTCGCCTGCCTGGTGACCTTCCTCCTCTGCGCCGTCGCCTATCCGGCGGTGGTCTGGGGCTGGCCCAGCTTGACCTTTCCCCACGAGGCCGAGGGGAGCCTGGTCTACAGCCGCGACCGGACCGTGATCGGCTCGGAGCTGATCGCCCAGCCGTTCGCCTCCGACAAGTACTTCTACCCCCGCCCCTCGGCCGTCGACTACAAGGCCGACGCGGCGGGCGGCTCGAACCTCGGCACGAAGAACCCCGACCTCCGCAAGAAGATCGCCGAGCGGGCCGAAGCGCTGAAGGCGACCGCGACGGACCCGGCGCCGGTCGACCTGGTGACGGCCTCGGGCTCCGGGCTCGACCCGCACATCAGCCCCGAGGCGGCCAACTACCAGGCGGCGCGCGTCGCCGCCGCGCGCAAGCTGCCGGTCGAACGCGTTCGCGAGACTGATCGATCAGCACGTCGAGCGCTCCGGGGCGATCATCGGCGCTCCGCCGCGCGTCAACGTGCTCCTCCTGAACCGTGCCTCGACGACCTGCGGTCCTCGTAGGATGGCTCGGCCCACCTCTTCCCATCTCGGATGGTGGGCTGAGCCACCCTACGAAGATGGGGACGACTGCGCCATGAGATAATCCGGGGGCATCGTATGGCCAGCGGCGAGTTAACCCGCCCCACGCCCGAGCAATTCCTCCACCTGATCCGCCGCCAGGAGCGGGGCCGGCTCAAGGTCTACCTCGGCTCGGCGGCGGGCGTGGGCAAGACCTACGCGATGCTCCGCGAGGGGCACCGGCTCAAGCAGCAGGGCGTCGACGTCGCGATCGGCTTCGTCGAGACCCACGGCCGCGCCGAGACCGCCGAGCAGATCGGCGACCTGGAGGTCATCCCGCCCCGCGACGATCGAGTACCGCGGCGTGACCCTGCGCGAGATGGACCTCGATGCCATCCTCGCGCGCCATCCGACGGTCTGCCTCGTCGACGAGCTGGCCCACACCAATGCGCCCGGCAGCCGCCACCCCAAGCGTTATCAGGATGTCGAGGACCTGCTCCGCGCCGGTATCCACGTCATCACGACGGTCAACGTCCAGCACCTGGAGAGCCTCTACGACGAGGTCGAGCGGGCCACCGGCGTGAAGGTCAAGGAGCGGCTGCCCGACTCGGTGCTGGCCGAGGCCGACCAGATCGTCAACGTCGACATCTCGGCCGAGGACCTGCTCGAGCGGCTCAAGCGCCGGCAAGGTCTATCCCCCCGAGCGGGCCGAGCGGGCCCTGGAGAATTTCTTCACGCCGGCCAACCTCACGCGCCTGCGCGAGCTGACGCTGACCGAGATGGCCCACCTGATCGACCGCCGCCACCGTGAGGAAGACGTCGGCGACGCCGCCGCCTCGGCCACCGAGCGGGTGATGGTCGGCCTCTCCAGCCGCAGCCCGAACGCCCCGGCGCTGCTGCGCAAAGGCGCCGCCTGGCCGACCGGCTCAACGCCCCCTGGTACGCCGTCTACATCCAGACCCCGTCCGAGGACCTGACGCGCATCGATGCCGCCACCCAGCGCATCCTCAGCAAGAACCTCGAGCTGGCCCAGCAGCTCGGCGGCATCCCCATGACGTTCCGCGGCCAGGACGTCGCCAGCACGATCGCCGCCTTCGCCCGCGAGTACGACATCAGGGTCGTCGTCATGGGCAAGAGCCGCCAGCCCTGGTACACCCGCCTCTGGAAAGAGTCGATCATCGAACGACTGCTCCGCGAGGCCGAGCACGTCGATGTGCTGATCGTGGATGTTTGAGAATGAATCTCGTAGGGTGGGTCAGCGTAGGCAACCCACCGCTTCTTTATGATTGATGGTGGGTTGCGCTACGCTGACCCACCCTACGATACTACCGGGCTGCCGCCCGACGACGGGCGCGGCGGCGCCATGCGCCCGCCGTGATCAGCACGCCGCCAATGCCGGCCATCACGATCGTGGCGGGCTCGGGCACGGCGCTCGGGGCGAACCCGCTCAGCACATAGAGGTTGCTTGTCCCGTTATTGTCGGACGCGAAGATGTAGTCGCCCGTGAGCGGATCAATCGCCCCGCCGCGGGGGCGCTGATCCCCGTAACGACCGTGGTCGGCGGCCCGATCGGAATGCCGTTGGAGTCCACGGAATACGCAGCGACGCCCTCCGAGCCGACGTAGTCATCCACGAGCATGGTCGGCCCGCTGAACACCGGCGAACCGGGATTCACGTATCCAAACCCGCTGGGCCGGCCGATCCCGTTAAGGCCGCCGGCAACCGAGCCCGCGAAGCTGAACAGGCCCGTGCCGTCAGGCGTGAGAATGAGGCTATAGATCGCGCCAGTGACGCCGTTCATACTGAGCAACTGACCAGAATTGCCATAACCGCTCGGAACGAAGGCGAGCACCCGCCTCTCAAGGCCCCCGGGAGGTTCGTCAGGGCATCCGGCGACGTGCTCCCCGGTTTGATTTGCCCGATTTGAATCTCCGTGGGGCCGGTGTTGAATAGGAGGGTGCCGTTGACGGCGAAGACGAGCCCGTCGTCGGCGGCAGGGTCGGTCGCGTAGAAAGTGGCCGGACCGTTGAAGCCGTCGATGTGTCCCGCCGCGTCTCGCGCCAGTCCGACCGAGAAAACCTGGGCATTGGTGGTATCCCAGTTCGCCGTGAAGTATAGGACGTTCGGGTTGGTCGGCGAGAACGCAAGACCTCCCGTCCCACCGGCGACGCCGGCCGGCGGGCCGGCGATGTCGACCAAAGTGTAGCTTCCAGCAAACAGCGCCGTTACCGACGCGCCGAGCGCCGGCGCCGCGCATGCGAGCGCCAGCGCCAGGGCGGCGAAGGTGGTCTTCACGATGGCTCCTCTTTGGTTCGGGCGACTCAAGGGCGGAGCCCGGGGTGCGCGCGACAATACCTCGTCGCTGCACCATGCGAGTGCGGCTGCGCGGCGAGTGGGAGTGCGCGGTTCTTCCTCGATCCCAAATCAACGCCCGCGCGTCTGTAACCGGGATCCGTGCCAACCCAGGTGTCCAACCCCCCCAGTGGACGCGAGGGTGATGCTAGCAATGTTCAGAAGCGATTGCAATAACCAAGGGTCCGATTATCTTCCTTTCCGCCCATCTCGCGTCGACGCCGGTATCCGTCCAGTCCTGTAGGGTGGGTCAGCGAAAAAGCACGTCCCACTCACGGCCGCCGGCCATCCACATGGAGAACCGCCGGCGCATCGCCCCAGGATGACGGCGGGGTCAGGGAGACGGTGCCTTTCGTCACAGTCCCGGCGTCCTTGCGCTCGCCCGTGAACGGCTGGAACCACTCCGCCCGCGCCGGTGCATTGAGGCCGTCCAGCTTGAGGGTCAACGGTTGAGCTGACCTTGCGTAGAAGACATACTCCCGGCCCGGATCGGCCAGACAGAAGCCCGCGCTGGTCAGATCGTCGGCGGGTTCCATGCGCCAGTAATCGGTGCTTTCAAAAAACGCGCACAAGTTCTTGAAAAGGACATAGCCGGGTGATGTGTCTTCCGGGCGAATGATGTCCCAGGCGGTGTACGTGTAGTAATAGGTTGCATAGCCGCCCGCCAGGCACACGTCCCACGCCCGGCGGCAGACTTCGTGCGGCGACTGGACCACGTTGTACGTGTAATCCTTCGGACCCTTGGGGCCTTGTTCATAGCCGAGCTCGACATTCACCACCGGCCAGACGTGTTGCGCACGGTGGTCGAGAAGCGTGGCGTGCCACTGGGAATGTTGCTGGTCGGAACGGTAATCGAGCAGGTTATTGTAAGCTCCATCGTCGTAAGTCTTGCGATCGTCGTGGACTGTAATCAAACGATGGTAAGGATCATTCGCACGCAGAAACTGTAGACGGTTGAGCTTGTAGACGAGGCTCTTCTCGTTGTTCGCCTCCTTGGAGAAATCCCAATGGATGTTGGGGAAGGCGGCATAGCGGGCGATCAGCCAGCGGAAATACAGGTCATCCTCGGCACTCCCCGGCGCCGGCCAGTGCACCATCTTGTTGTAGACCTTGATCATCACATGGGCGATCATGCCGCGCTGGTGCATGGCCGTGATGACGCGGTCGTAGTGCTTCCAGTAATCCAACTGGAACCGCCCATGATCGGGCCGCTCGTTGGTGCCCTCCCACGCGAACAGCGGCGGCGGCCCGAAGTCGTCGCCGGCCGTCTTGCCCTTGGCCCACGTCGTGTCGTGCGCGTAGGCATTCAGGATGATGTAGTTGAAGCCGGACGCCTTGAGCTTGTCGAGAAACGCTTCGGTCGTCTTCAAATCCGGCTTGCCCAGATCGAGCGCCCAGAGCCAGTCGCACTCATAACCCATCAGGAAACAACGCGCACCGTCGTCGAACACGAAATGGCGCGGGTGCTCGGGATCGATGCGCAATCCACCGTGCATGTTTGCCGATGAGTTCGCCACACAGACGAAGCTCGGCGCGGCGGCCGTCGAGCTCGGGCTGATCGGACCGGGTGACGACCGACCAATTCCCCGCGACGGTCGGCGCGAGCCGCACGATCCAGGTTCCCTCGCCGTTGTAAAAACCGGGCATCGCGAGCGCGACCCCGCCCGGCCCGCGCGCTCGGCCGAGAACCGGACCCGGAACGGGTTCTCGATCCCGCCCGGCCCCTTGAAAACAAAGTCGTGCGGCTCCCAGCGCGCGACCTGGAGACGAGGCGCTTCCTCTTCGGCGGCCAGCGGACCGGTCCACAGGAGCGAGCTCAGACAAAGGAACGTGAGGGACACGATAGCCTCCAGGAATAGGAAATTGATCAATAGACTTTCATGCCCGCAGCAGCCGCGGATAGCGTTCATGAACCGTCAGGATCAGCTCGCCGAACAGCGTGTTGGCCCAGGCGAACCACGATCGCGTGAACTTCTTGGCATCATCCTTCGAGAAGGACTCGTGCATGAAACCGGTCCCGGCGTGGGTCCGCTTGAGCATCGCCAGGCAGGCGGCGACTTCCGGCTCGGACCGGCTCGTCAAGGCGCGCATGATGATGCCCAGCGGCCAGATCATGCCCAGGCCCGAGTGCGGACCGCCCAGGCCATCTCCCGCGGAACCGCGATAGTAGTATGGGTTGTCGTCGCTGAGGACCCACGCCCGGGTGTGGATGTAAATCGGGTCGTCGGTCGCGCAGCAGCCGAGATAAGGCAGAGACAGCAGGCTGGGGACGTTCGCGTCATCGATGAACAACTGGTTGCCGAAGCCGTCCACCTCGTAGGCGTACACCTCGTGCCCCTGGCGCTGAGCTTTCGCGTGCGTGCCAATGGCCTCGCGCACCTGGTCGGCCAGTTCCTGGCATTCGTGGGCCGTCTTGTTCGGCAATTCGGCGGTGTAGATCTCGCGGAGCTGTTCGAGCGCCGTGACGGCGAACAGGTTCGACGGGACCAGGAACGGGAAGATGCAGGCGTCGTCCGAGGGCCGGAAGCCGGAGTGGATCAAGCCGCAAGGACGCGTCGGGTTGCCGTAACCGCCCTGGGGGAGCGAGTCGGACGGGTTCGCCGTGGTGCGCTGAAAGGTGTAGGGGCCGCGGTCCTTGAGCCGCTGCTGTGCGCGGAACGTCTGCACGATGAGCGCGACGGCGGCCTGCCAGTCGTCGTCGAAGATGGAGGCGTCGCCGGTGGTCTTCCAGTATCCGTGCGCCAGCCGGACCGGGTAGCAGAGCGAGTCGATTTCCCACTTGCGCTCATGAAGCTCGGGCTTCATGCGCGTGTGGTCTTTGGCCCACTCGCTGCCCGTCGGGCCGAAGTTGAAGGCATTCGCATAGGGATCAATCCGAATGCAGCGCGCCTGGCGATGGATGACGCCGGCCAGCAGCGTCTTGAGCTTCGGGTCCTCCTTGGCCAGCGGCAGATAGGGCCACACCTGCGCGGTGGAATCACGCAGCCACATCGCGGGGATGTCGCCCGTGATGACGAACGTGTCCGGCTTGCCCTCGATCGTGCCGGTGCGCACGGTCGTATCCAGGGTGTTCGGGAAGCAGTTCTCGAACAGCCAGGCCAGCTCGGGGTCGGCGATCGTCTTGGCGACCTCGGCGATCTTGGCTTCGACCGCCTCGCTGGTGAATTTCCGCTGAGGTGCGGGAGGCCGGCGGCTGGAAAATCGCTCGTCGCCCCGCGCCGGGTTCGAGACCGCAAGCTGGGCCGCGGCGGCGGCCGTGACGTGCAGGAAGGATCGTCGGGTTTGCATAGAAAAATGACCTTCGCGTGAATCGGACGGCGGGCCGGAGCGCCCGCACGGCGCGGCGGTCCGCGGCGTCAGGGCCATGGCCCATTTCCGCGTCTGACCGGAGCGCAGCCCCTCGTTCAGAGCCGCCACCCTGCGACGCGCCCGCCGACACCAGGATACCGGCACGCGCGACCGGATGCACCGGGCTCCACGCGGGAACAGCGCACGGCTGGGGGTCCGGGACGAAAGGCAGCTTCGCCATTTATTGAAAATAATTGGCAAGATTTAGAGTTGTTGCCATCGCCTTGGCGTGGATTATTCATTTTTTAAATCGTTATGATCGGATTATGAACCGATTGTTGCATTTTTTTTCTTGAATTTTGACAACATTCTCGTTCCAATGCACGTCACGGTGGAACCGTTACTGGGCCAATGAGTGTGTCTCTTGGCTAACCGAAACGGAGTCGCAAATAATGTCACCTTTGCACAATGGGGTGCCGCATGCGCAGGAACCGCTTTCTTGGTGTCGTGTGGGTGGTGGCCACAGGCCTCATCGCGCTGGTGGGGAGTACGTTGCATGCCGATACCATCTCCGGGACGCTGCCCGGGGGCGAGATCGGCTGGTACAGCCAGGGGGGCAGCTTGCCCAACGACGGGGCGTACAACTGGTGGTACGGGTGCTCGCCCACCTCGGCGGGCATGGTCATGGGGTATTACGATCGGAATGGATACCAGGGTCAGCAGTACAGCAATCTGGTCCCGGGAGGCGTGGCCGAGGCCAACACGTTCGGGACTGGCCCGTATCTCGTCAATGACGTGATCGCCAGTGCCGGCCATATCGCCGACTTTTACGCCGGCGGCTATCTGTCCTCGGGGGACGACCATCCCCTCTCGCACACGTTCAACTGCCTGGCCGACTTCATGGGCACCAGCCAGGACTCCGCCACCAATGTGAACGGCTCGACGACGTTCTACTACTGGACCAACGGCGCACCGTTTACCGCGGCCGATGTCCTGAACTATGGCCTCGCGGGGAAGGATGGGATGTACGGCATCGGGCAATATCTCGCGCACGTCGGTTACGGCTACACGTCGCTGTTCACCCAGCTCATCGCCAGCGCCAACGCCCCGCTGGGATTCACCTTCGCCCAGTACGAGGCCGAGATCGACGCCGGTCGGCCCATGATCATTCAGGTCGCCGGGCACAGCATGTTTGGCTACGGCTATGACACGAATGGCAATATCATCCTGCACGACACCTGGGACGACCTCTCCCACACCATGGCCTGGGGCGGGTCCTACGCGGGGATGGCGCAGTGGGGCGTGGTGGGCCTGACGCTGGGCAACGGCGACCCCGCGGCGGTGGTCCCCGAACCGACCGGACTCGTCGTCATGAGTTCCGGCGGCGTGTTGCTCCTCGCGGTGCGGTGCCTGCGGCGCCGCCGGGCCGCCTGAGGTCTCGACCCGGCGCGAGTGGCAAGCGAGAGCGGTTCCCGTTTGGGTGGCGCTTTTCTCAGTAAGCCCGAAGCGCCAGCGAGTGCATTCTCTCTCTCTGGGCTTCGCCAGAGATGCACTCGCTGGCGCTTCGGGCTTGCAGGACGGATGAGCCACGCCATCGTAAACCGCTCTAGTGGTCCTTCCATCTTCGATTGACGGGTGGGTGCGGAAAGTGCTGTGTCTGGGTGGCACAGGCATCTTGCCTGTGCGCAGGGTCCCATTCCGCACAGGCAAGATGCCTGTGCCACCCATTTGGACCCGTCAATCGAAGATGGAAGGTCCACTATCTGAACTTTCGCAGATTTCAGGGGAGGAGAACGGGGGAGAACTTCTGTATACTTAGGGGTGAAACCGTGTCTTTGACACTCCCCCAAGACCCCAGGAGCCTCCCCCGTGTGGTCGATCATCCCATCCCTCGACACCCTCTTGCAAGGTTTGGCTGTCGCCTTCACCGAACCCAGTTTCCAGACCCACAGAGACATCCTCCTCGGCTGGATCATGTGCATCGGCCAGCGCACCGAGTACCGTATCTTCCAGACCATCCAGGCCAGCACCGTGGTCTCCAGGGTGGAGCATCATCCCTTCGATCGCTTCTACAATTTCCTGACCGTCACGGATTTTGGGGGGCGACTGCCAGCATGCTGACATGAGGAGACAAAATGGCCATGATCCACGGTGCCTGGAAGGAGGTGGATCATGGCCGAAGGAAGCGCAACACGGTCGTCGCGGGGACATCGTACCATCTGCTTGCCCGTCTCGGAAGACGCCTACACGCAAGCCGTTCACGACCCGGCCGCGTTCCGACGTCTGCTTGATGAAGGCTTCCGAACCACGCCCGAGCTGTTTCCGCCGAACTTCGCACAGGGCTACAAGTTGAAGGACGGCCGCATGTCGGGGAAACAGGGACTCCTGATCCGGCCATCCTCTCGAGAGACGGGACCGCCTACAGCATCCGGCCCTCGTTCCTCATGCCCTACATGACGGCGCGCGTCGGGGACGTCGAAGGCCCGCTGTTTCTCCGCAAGTTCGGCGTGCCGTACTGGGCGTTGGCCCACGTCTTCGGCGGCGACCCGATGTACTGGTTCCGTCTGGAGTGTGGGCTGGGCCGGTTCCGCATCGTGGGCACGACCGTGCGCCAGGTGGACCTCCCCGAACATCTCCTGGCGGACGAGCACCATCAGTCGCTCGACGGGCAGAAGGTGTACATCGCCACCACCGTCGGCGAGGGGTGTTGCCTGGGGGCCGAGCCGGCCCAGGCCGCCGGCACCGACGAGCTGAAAATGGCCTACGCGGTCTTCCAGGAGGAGGCCCGCGACGTGGCCCCGAAGTACACTCCCAAGACCGTCAGCACCGACGGCTGGAAAGGGACGCAAGCGGCCTGGAAGGCGTTGTTCAAAGGAGTGGTTCTTCTCCTGTGCTTCTTGCACGGGTGGATCAAGATCCGGGACCGGGCCGAGCACCTGAAAGACCTGTTCTCGGAGGTCTCGCGGCGCGTCTGGGAAGTGTACCACGCCCCCGACCGGAGAGGCTTCGGGCAACGGTTGCGTCGGCTGCGGGAGTGGGCCGGCCAGCACCTCGAGGGAGTCGTTCTGGAGAAAGTGCTGGACCTGTGTCGCAAGGGTCGTCAGTTCGCGGTGGCGTACCGTCACCCCGGCGGCCATCGCACGAGCAACATGCTCGACCGCCAGATGCGGGGGATGAACCAGTACTTCGACCACGGTCAACACCTCCATGGCTCGCTCGCGGCCGGCCGGCTCCACTGCCGGGCGTGGGCGTTGTTGTGGAACTTCGCGCCATGGCACCCGGCATCAGCACGTGCGAACGAGGGCTGGCGGTGCCCGGCCGAGCGACTCAACCGACACCGTTACCACGACAGTTGGCTGCAGAACCTGTTGGTGTCCGCGTCCCTCGGCGGGTACCGACGTCCACTCCCCCAAAATCCGTGACGATCAGACAATTTCTTCAGCCGCAGCACCTGGACTGTGAAGTCCTTGGCCCATCAGGTCTGTGTGGCCGTCGTCCTGGCTCTCAATCCCACAGGCTGGCTCTCCTTGGTGGTCGACGACACCCTGCTGCACAAACGCGGCACGAAGGTCTACGGCCTGGGCTGGTTCCGCGACGCGGTCGCCTCCACGGCCAAGCGAGTCGCCACGGCGTCGGGGAACAACTGGGTGGTCCTGGGGCTGGCCATCCCCATCCCGTTCTGTCCCGATCCGATCCTTTGTCTGCCTCTGTTGACCCGCTTGCACTTGCCTGGCAAGGGATCACCGAGTTGTGTGGACTTGGCCGCGGAGATGCTCGGTGAGATCCTCCAAAGGTTTCCTGATCGTCAGATCGTCCTGATCGGGGATGGAGCCGATGCGGCCCACGGCTTGCTGGGGAGCTTGGATCCGCGAGTCCAGTACGTGGGGCGGATGCGCGGGGACGCGGAGATCTTACGATCCGCAGGTTCCCCCCCAGCCCCCCGGCAAGCGGGGCCGCAAGCCGCAGAAGGGACCGCGACTGCCCAGCCCGAGCGCGGCGGCGAACCGGGCCGATCGCCATCGCAACGGCACGGGCCCCTGGGTGTGGCACGACATCGAGGTGACCGTTTATGGGGTGACCCGGATGCTCTGCGTCTTGGCGTACCAGGCGGTGTGGCCCGAGGTGCTGGGGTTGCGCCCGATCCAGATCGTGGTGGTGCGCGATCCTGCGGGGAAGTTCCGTGATGCGTACTTGTTCACGACGGACCTGGGGGCGAGCCTGGCGTGGGTGGTAGCGACGTTCGCCCGCCGCTGGTCGATTGAGGTGATGTTCAAAGCGAGCAAACAGGTGATGGGCATCGAAGGGCCACAGCACTGGTGCCAGGAGAGCATCGAGAAGCTGGCGCCCTGGGTGTGGCTGATGCAGAGCGTCGTCAGCCTGTGGTATCTGACGGTCGGCCATGCGCTGCCGGAGGCGGAGTCGGCGCGGCGGAATTTGGGTGCGTGGGACACGGAATGGTCGCTGGGTCATTGGGTGCGTATCCTTCGGATCGCGACCATGGCGGCGACAATTAATCCGGACTTGGACGAAAATGGCGACTGCCAGGAATTGATGGAACGCGTGAAAAACTACCTATTTTATGTTGCGTCCGCAGCTTGATCCTTGCGAAAGTTCAGTGAAGGTTCTGGCTCAAATACCTGAGAAAAGTGATGCGTAAGCCCTGACCCCTGGTCCCAGCGGTCCAGGTGTTTGGTCTGGCTGAAGTCCGTGTCGCCCCGGAAGGTGATCTTGCGGAAGCCCGCCCGGCGGCAGAGAGCGGCCGCCTTGTCCAGGTAGACATCGGCCTGCTCGTGCGAAGGACGGTTGCCACTGCGGTTGATCAGGAACAACGGCTCGGCGGTGTTGGCCAGGGAAACCACCAGCGGGTGGTAACACCACGTCCCGTTGTAGGCGATATCCACCCCTTGCTTACACCAACCGTTGGTGGGCGCGAGTGTCCCATCCGCATCCAGGAACGCTTCCTCGAAAAAGTCGTCGGGCTGCGCTTTCCAGACCCGGAGCCGGGTCTCGTTGAAGATGTCCATCAAGAGCTCGACGTCGCTCGCGGTGAAACGACGGCAGAAATCCCCGGCCGTGGTGGGATCGGGAATGGACTCGGCACCAGGGCATCGAGGTACACCTCGTCGTGGCGTCGGACCTCGATGTGCTCCAGGCGATTGCCCCCGGCGAGGATGTTGTAAGCGATGTTCAGGACATGATCACTCTCGTGGTACGGCTGATGCCGCTTGAGCAGGTGAAGTTCTCTGATCGTCACGGATTTTGGGGGAGTGGACGTCGGTACCCGCCGAGGGACGCGGACACCAACAGGTTCTGCAGCCAACTGTCGTGGTAACGGTGTCGGTTGAGTCGCTCGGCCGGGCACCGCCAGCCCTCGTTCGCACGTGCTGATGCCGGGTGCCATGGCGCGAAGTTCCACAACAACGCCCACGCCCGGCAGTGGAGCCGGCCGGCCGCGAGCGAGCCATGGAGGTGTTGACCGTGGTCGAAGTACTGGTTCATCCCCCGCATCTGGCGGTCGAGCATGTTGCTCGTGCGATGGCCGCCGGGGTGACGGTACGCCACCGCGAACTGACGACCCTTGCGACACAGGTCCAGCACTTTCTCCAGAACGACTCCCTCGAGGTGCTGGCCGGCCCACTCCCGCAGCCGACGCAACCGTTGCCCGAAGCCTCTCCGGTCGGGGGCGTGGTACACTTCCCAGACGCGCCGCGAGACCTCCGAGAACAGGTCTTTCAGGTGCTTGGCCCGGTCCCGGATCTTTGATCCACCCGTGCAAGAAGCACAGGAGAAGAACCACTCCTTTGAACAACGCCTTCCAGGCCGCTTGCGTCCCTTTCCAGCCGTCGGTGCTGACGGTCTTGGGAGTGTACTTCGGGGCCACGTCGCGGGCCTCCTCCTGGAAGACCGCGTAGGCCATTTTCAGCTCGTCGGTGCCGGCGGCCTGGGCCGGCTCGGCCCCCAGGCAACACCCCTCGCCGACGGTGGTGGCGATGTACACCTTCTGCCCGTCGAGCGACTGATGGTGCTCGTCCGCCAGGAGATGTTCGGGGAGGTCCACTTGGCGGACGGTCGTGCCCACGATGCGGAACCGGCCCAGCCCACACTCCAGACGGAACCAGTACATCGGGTCGCCGCCGAAGACGTGGGCCAACGCCCAGTACGGCACGCCGAACTTGCGGAGAAACAGCGGGCCTTCGACGTCCCCGACGCGCACCGTCATGTAGGGCATGAGGAACGAGGGCCGGATGCTGTAGGCGGTCCCGTCTCTCGAGAGGATGCGCCGGATCAGGAGTCCCTGTTTCCCCGACATGCGGCCGTCCTTCAACTCGTAGCCCTGTGCGAAGTTCGGCGGAAACAGCTCGGGCGTGGTTCGGAAGCCTTCATCAAGCAGACGTCGGAACGCGGCCGGGTCGTGAACGGCTTGCGTGTAGGCGTCTTCCGAGACGGGCAAGCAGATGGTACGATGTCCCCGCGACGACCGTGTCGCGCTTCCTTCGGCCATGATCCACCTCCTTCCAGGCACCGTGGATCATGGCCATTTTGTCTCCTCATGTCAGCATGCTGGCAGTCGCCCCCCAAAATCCGTGACGGTCAGGAAGTTCTCGATTGATGTCGTCGATCAGTCCCACCTTCTGGGCCAGGAGATGGATGGCGCCGATGCCCCCTGCGGCGATGCCCTGGACCTTCTCGGCGATCTCGTAGTGGATATTGGAGGCGGCCATCATCGGTTTGGGACGTTCGACACCGGGTCGGGGCTTGAGCCGCTTGCGGATTTTCCGCTGGCGTCGGGCGAGTTGGCGACGGACACTGGCGTTCACTCGAAAACCTCCTGGTTGGGGATGACTGAGGCTGGCGAAGAACCTCGATTATCCACAAAACCAGGAGGTTTTCGAGTCTCATGTCCTCAATTGGCTTCGAGTGACGCTTGGTTCAGGGCTATAGCCTCCTAGGTAATTAATGTCCGGGGCAACGGGAGATCCGATTGGTGGAAGAAACTCGACAGCAACACCTGGTTGTCCCTGATTGCGTCCAACTCACGCACCACCGCCTTGTTCAAGTGGTGGGCATCCCGCGGCGCGAAGTTGCACAGCCGTCCGTCCTTCAGCCACCGCCACAAGAACTCCAGCGGCATCAACTCCGGCGCATGCGCGGGCAAGGGCTCGATCTCCAAGCGTCCCTGGAACTCCTCCACCAAGGCCCGGATCGGGTCCCCCTTGTGCATGGTCCCGCCATCCCAGATGGCGATCACCGGACCGGGCAGCCCTTGCACCGCGCCGCCGATGAACTCGGCCACCTCCACGTTGCTGAAGTAGCCGTTGATCAACGTCTGGTAGGCCAGATGCAGCCGGTCCCGCAACGGCGGCAGCCACACCGCGGCCGCGACCGACACCTTTTCCCGATGCCCCGCTTTGTACTTCGACTCCGACGGGTGGCCCCGCGGCGCCCAACTGCGCCGCCGCAACGGGGCCATCAGCAGCCCGCTTTCGTCCAGCAACAACAGGCACGCACTGCGGCGGCGGGCTTTCTGTTTCATGCGCGGCCCGTCCTCGGCCAACCACCTGGCAATGGCTTCGTCATCATGTTCGCGGGCCACGCGCCGGGGCTTTTGCGGCGTGTACCCCCGTTGCCGCAGCCAGGTGCCCAGGTAGTCGGGGTGGAAGTGGACGCCAAACTCCTGCTCGACGAGTTGGGCCAAGCGTGGGGCAGACCACAGGTCGGTAAGAAAGCCGTGTTCGGTGGGGAGGTCGGACAGCCAGCGCAGCACGATTTTCTCCTGAGTGGTGGTCAGTTTGGGTGGCCGGCCGGGTCCAAGCTGGGCCGCCAAGCCCGCGGCACCATGTTGGCGGCTGGTGGCCATCCACCGCCGCACCGAGCGGGGATCGACGCCGAGAAAGTCCGCAACCTCCTGAGTTGTATAACCCTCGGCGATGCGCTGGACGGCGAGATACCGCCGGCGCTGCAGTTCTGCGGGTGTGCCTTCGGTTCTCATGCAAGTGGTTGCTGCAAACCGCAGGCCATGCGGACATTAATTACCTAGGACGCTATAGCTGAACTTTCGCAAGGATCAAGCTGCGGACGCAACATAAAATAGGTAGTTTTTCACGCGTTCCATCAATTCCTGGCAGTCGCCATTTTCGTCCAAGTCCGGATTAATTGTCGCCGCCATGGTCGCGATCCGAAGGATACGCACCCAATGACCCAGCGACCATTCCGTGTCCCACGCACCCAAATTCCGCCGCGCCGACTCCGCCTCCGGCAGCGCATGGCCGACCGTCAGATACCACAGGCTGACGACGCTCTGCATCAGCCACACCCAGGGCGCCAGCTTCTCGATGCTCTCCTGGCACCAGTGCTGTGGCCCTTCGATGCCCATCACCTGTTTGCTCGCTTTGAACATCACCTCAATCGACCAGCGGCGGGCGAACGTCGCCACCACCCACGACAAGCTCGCCCCCAAGTCCGTCGTGAACAAGTACGCATCACGGAACTTCCCCGCAGGGTCGCGCACCACCACGATCTGAATCGGGCGCAACCCCAGTACCTCGGGCCACACCGCCTGATACGCCAAGACGCAGAGCATCCGGGTCACCCCATAAACGGTCACCTCGATGTCGTGCCACACCCAGGGGCCCGTGCCGTTGCGATGGCGATCGGCCCGGTTCGCCGCCGCGCTCGGGCTGGGCAGTCGCGGTCCCTTCTGCGGCTTGCGGCCCCGCTTGCCGGAGGGCTGAGGGGGAACCTGCGGATCGTAGATCTCCGCGTCCCCGCGCATCCGCCCCACGTACTGGACTCGCGGATCCAAGCTCCCCAGCAAGCCGTGGGCCGCATCGGCTCCATCCCCGATCAGGACGACCTGACGATCCGGAAACCTTTGGAGAATCTCACCGAGCATCTCCGCGGCCAAGTCCACACAACTCGGTGATCCCTTGCCAGGCAAGTGCAAGCGGGTCAACAGGGGCAGACAGAGGATCGGATCCGGACAGAACGGGATGGGGATGGCCAGCCCCAGGACCACCCAGTTGTTCCCCGACGCCGTGGCGACTCGCTTGGCCGTGGAGGCGACCGCGTCGCGGAACCAGCCCAGGCCGTAGACCTTCGTGCCGCGTTTGTGCAGCAGGGTGTCGTCGACCACCAAGGAGAGCCAGCCTGTGGGATTGAGAGCCAGGACGACGGCCACACAGACCTGATGGGCCAAGGACTTCACAGTCCAGGTGCTGCGGCTGAAGAAATTGTAGAAGCGATCGAAGGGATGATGCTCCACCCTGGAGACCACGGTGCTGGCCTGGATGGTCTGGAAGATACGGTACTCGGTGCGCTGGCCGATGCACATGATCCAGCCGAGGAGGATGTCTCTGTGGGTCTGGAAACTGGGTTCGGTGAAGGCGACAGCCAAACCTTGCAAGAGGGTGTCGAGGGATGGGATGATCGACCACACGGGGGAGGCTCCTGGGGTCTTGGGGGAGTGTCAAAGACACGGTTTCACCCCTAAGTATACAGAAGTTCTCCCCCGTTCTCCTCCCCTGAAATCTGCGAAAGTTCAGTTCAACAAGTAGTCGTCACTCCAGCCGGCGCGATGACGCCGGCGGTTGATGCTCTTACCTTTGCTGGTCTTCTCGGCTTTGAGCAGGCAGAGTGCCAGCTTGCGGATCCACGCCAGATTCTCCGCACTGTTGCCAGCCCAATGGCGTTGGTCATCCTCGCGGAAACAGACATCCAGCACCCAGTGCAACGAGTTCTCGATCCCCCAGTGACCACGCACCCACTGCAAATACGCCTCCGCCGTGCCGGCCACGCTCCCGATGAAATAGCGGACCTCACTGCTCGCAACGCCGTTCACCACGCGCTCGCTCACCACCATGCGCAGCGCTGTCAGTTTGGTCCACAGGCTCTTGTCCCGGATGCCACTCGGGTTCATGATCACACAACACATGCGCGTCTCCTGGCGACCACTGCGGACCTCCTGCGTACGACATTCGGTGAAGTCCACGCCGGGTTCGCCCTGCTCCCAGGGCCAGCGCTCACTAAACCATTGCCCCAGTAATAACTTCCAACAGGAACTCCGGGCTCCAACCACACTTTCGGCGTTTCATGACGAGGCTTCCACGGCCGGGATGTTGCTTCAACAGCGAGAGCGTGAAGCGATTGAGCCACGCAAAATTCTCGCGCAAGTGCTTCTCCCGGATGCGCGACTCGTCCTCGCGGTAGGTCACGTCCAGGCTCCAGTGGCAGGTGTTCTCTATGCCCCAGTGACCCCGGACCGCGTGCGCGAACTTCTTCACGCCCACATCAAGACTGCTGATGTAATAACGTGTCTCAACAGTCTCCTTTCCGTCGCGAAAGCACGTGGAATTCACCACACCGATGGACTTCAGGCCCTTCCACCGCTCCCGTCCGGGCAGGCTCTGGGGAACCGGCATCTGGATGTAACGGCGCGTCTCCTGACGCCCATGTCCGGTCTCGCGGGTCTCGTACCGACGCGCCTTCGCGTCCGCAAAGTCCTGTTCCGCCTGCTCATCGATATAGTCGATGACGGCCTGATGGAGCGTCTCCTGGTTCCCCTTCAACGCCAGGACAAAATCCGCCTTCCCCTCGACGATCTGCGCGGCGATCGCCGTCTGACAACCCATGGCATCGATCGTGACGATCGCGCCTTGGATATCCACCAACCGCAGCAACTCGGGAATGGCCGTGATCTCGTTGGACTTCTCGGTGCAGGCCACTTGGCCCAGCGAGAGGCCATATTCACTGGCCCAGATGCTGACACAGTGCAGTGCGCCCAAGCCGTTCTTGCGATCGTGGCTGCGGCGCAACGTCTTGCCGTCGATGGGCAGGACCGGTTGCTCGATGCCGGTGGCGGCCGCGGCCGTGGCACGCAAGGACTGCAGCCAGTTGGCAAAACACGCTTGGAAGGCGCCCGGCTGGAGCGTCCTGAGGACACGTCGGAAGACGTCCTTGCCGGGGACGCCGTGGGGCAAATCGAGGACCTCTTGGAGGAGTTCCTGTTTCGTGGCGGCCCAGGTGGCGATCCCCGTGGGACCGCCGGCGCCGGCGAGCACGCCCAAGAGGGCGAGGACGACCACACGGATCAGAGGATGCCGGAGATTGACGGAGGAGCGCGGGTCCTCGAGTTCCTGGAAGTGCCGCACGATCTCGTCCAACCCGATGCGCCGATCATCCGCCATGGTTCACCCCCGGTGCCACGCTGCGAGAGAAGTCACACGGGGATGTTATATCGAGAGATCACCGAGGGCGCAAGCGCTACAGATTACCAGGATTACCTACAGTGCGCGCTGGCCCTGGCCCTGCTCCAGAACTTCGTCGAACGCCTGCCCGATGTCTTCGTAGAGATGCGGTTGGTTCTCCTTCACGGCCAGCACGAACGCGCCCTTCCCTGGGACGATCCCGGCGGCGATCTCCTTCTGACAGCCCATGGCATCGACGGTCACCACGGCTCCTTCGAGATCCAAGATCTTGAGCAGTTCGGGGATGGCCGTGATCTCGTTGGATTTCGCGTCGGTCGCTACCTGGCCCAAGGTCAGGTGATTCTCCACCGCCCAGGCGCTGACCATGTGCAGAGGCGATCGACCGACGGTGCGCCGGGCCGAACCACGCTGGGTCTTCCCATCGATGGCGACGGGCCGCAGTGCCGGCCGATCGCGGAGGATGGGGATCAAGCCATGCCGCTTCATCAGCGCGGTCATCCAGGCGAAGAAACACTTCTGGAAGGCCAGCGGGTCGAGCAGGCAGAAGACGCGGCGGAATGTGTCGTGCGACGGGACACCTCCTGGCAAGGTCAGGAAGGTCTTCAGCCAGTCGAACTTCGACTCCGCGTAGTCCGCGATATCCTGCCAGCTATCGGCTCCACACAAGACGGCACAGATGGCCAGGAACACGATCTCGTCCAGTGGGTGGATCCGCCGATGTTCGCGCCGCGGATCCGGGAGTACGGCGAAGTGCTCGAGGATCGAGGCCGGGTCTTGGGGGAGGGGCGTGGCGTCGTGGTCGCGCGTCATGGGTGTCGTCCTTGACGGAGTGGTGCAATCGAGTCCGAAGATCATACCTTCGGTGTCTCATTCCAGCCCAGATGCATGGTGTGGGAGGCAGTCTTGAAACTTAACGGGATCGCCAAGATTGCCCATCGTGATGCGTAAGCCCTGTCCTCCCACCCCAGCCGTTGCTTCAAATCGCGAAAGGCATCCTCCTGGCGGAACCGCGCGGCGAACAACGCCACCCTCTGCAGTCCCGTCAACTCCAGAGCCGACGTGACCAGGGTAAACTGCTCGCTGTATCCTTCCACCTCGGCCACCACGGCCTTGACGGGCACGTCGTCTCCCAGCACATGCCAGAGACAGACGATTTCCTTCCAGCGCACCTGGCGCAGGCGGCCAGAGACGAACGCCTGGCCTGTGTGCCACGGGCTGGACCACCAGCCACCTGGACGAGGGGGCGGCCACCGTCGGCCCCATTTCTGGTTCGCGCGACAGGGCGTGAGGAGCAGGTCGTACAACCGCGCGTCGTGGCGCAAACGCGTCAAGAAGTCGATGCGCAGAGCGCCCGCTTCCGGGTGGATCAAGGGCTGGACCACCGAGGCAACCGCAGAGGCGCCGTCGAAGACCCCCAGGTGTCGGCCACCGGTGAGAACCGGCCTGCTCCCGCAACAACGCCACCAGGAGATCACACTTGGTGTGAAAGATTTCCCGGGACCCTGGTGTTTCGGGACAGGTGGGCAACGGGGACTGGCGAAAGTACAACTGCCCCGACAGCGGGACGAACCAGGCGGGCCGGCCGGGGTTCTCCAGCAGCGCCCCACAGACGACCCAGTTGTGAGCGCGCACCGTGGGCGCGCGATTGGGGCACCGCGCCGTGTACTCATGGAAAGTACATGTCCCCCAGACACCCGAGCTGTTGCGGTGGACCTTGGTGTCATCGACGGCCGAGACGTGAAAGCCGTGCCAGAGCCGTCCGGGAGCTTGTTCGACCTGATGCGTCAACACGGCCGTAACGGCGGTGTCGTCCCAGGCGCCGTATTCCACAAATCGCTCCAGCGCACGCCAATCGGCGGGTCGATCCATGGCCGTGACCGATCCCGTAACGGTGTGCTCCTCGATGAGCAAGGCCAGCGCCGTGATCCACTCGACGAAGTACCCGAAGCCGATGCGCGTGAAATGCGCCCACGCGAAGGGCTTGAGCAAGGCGAGCCAAATCGTCCAGAAGATGTGCGCCTGCGACATGGGAGTGTCTCCTGACGTGATGCCGGGCGGAAGGACATGTCCCCGGCCCGTACCGCCCAGGAGGCACTCTCATCAATAGGGTTCAGACGTTCAGAAGAAGAGTGGCTTTTTCGGGAAAGCAGTGATTAGCGACAACTACACTTCCCCCGTGTTGCCTCATCGAAGAATGTTACCAGTGGATTGACAGCCAAAGCGCCGCAGTATGCCGCCGTTTCGCCACGCAGAAATTGGTCTCCGTCAAGGGACCCGAATCCTTACGAGTTCGCGCCTTATCGACCCCCGGCCGCCCTACGACTGAGGTCCCTCGAACCGTCTCGTTCTCATGACCCCGACTCTCCCCTCCGACGTCGCTCGCGGTTCCCCCCAGGGCTGCCGATACTGAACAACACAACAAGTGAACATAATCTGCGGTTCCCTCGCTCAACGGAGACCCTACGAGGCCTCCGAATCGAGCCCATATCTATCCCCCCTCCGACGTCGTGAACGGCTCCTCCGGGGCCGTTTCACTGGACAAAACGACTACTGAACACGGGCTTGAGTCGCCTCTCCCTCCTGTCTCACCCGTTCTCTCCTGCACCGACGACGATCGGCTCTTCATCAGCTCCGTTCCCATCTCGGATAACATGAACAAGCGATCGCGCCATCACATGACGCCACTCCCGGATGCGGCGTTGCAGGGTTCGCAGTTGCCCGTCCGGAAACCGGCCGGGATAAACTTGATGCAACCGTTCCATCAAGCTTCTTTTCCGCACATCTGCCGACCCATATCGAGACTTTAGCACCATCACCGGGGATTTGAGGAAACTGGATCTTGGCGGGGCCTCAGAAACAGGGCGGAACGTTGCTGGTCAACGAGTTACACGCCATGCTTTGTCCTGAAGTCTCTCCGGGACAAGTCTGGGGCCGTCCGAGGTGCCTGCGGGACGCAGGCGGATGAGGACCGTCCATCATTCCGGGGCAAGAAACTCCCGGTGGTGGTGCTAAAGTCTCCCCATATCTCCGAATTTCCGACCGGTTGGCGAGTCCGCGGACCGGAGGCGTGCCTCCGGCGGTGGCGTGTCCCACGCCGGCTGGCGAACGCCTGACGCGGAAGAGGGCTGGCTGGTGCTCGGCCGCGCAATCCCGCCGCGGCCGGGCCTCACGCCCGCACAGCCACTCGACCCGTACGTCGAATCCTTTCCCGCTGTCAAGCAGACCAGGTGTCCTGGTCGTCCCACGCACATAACTTTGGCGGCCCCCCACGGACGCCCTCTCACCAAAGGGCGCTGCGCGCCGGAAGGCGCCGCGCAAACACCTGATTTCATGCGACAATCACGTTGTCCTCGTGGTGAATTTCGGTTCTTCACCGCGTTCCGGATAATGGGCCGGTCCATTCATCATACGTCAATGCTCTGACGGCCCGACACGCTTGCCTCGGGGACAATCCTGTTCGTGGGACACGCCGCGATAGACGCGCGCCACAGGTGTCGGCGCCCGCGCGTCCCCCACCCATGCCAGGAGCCACTCCCATGAAGCGCCCCGAGCAACATCACGGTCCCCACGCCGAGCACGATCCCGAGCGCCGCCAGCGGCCCTGCGCCGGCGCGGTCGCCCGCGCCGACGGGCGAACGCTCACGTCGCGTCAAGTCGCCGCGCTGCCTCTCCTCGACCACGTCCTGGAGAAACTGCGCCTCGCCGAGTTCCTCCGCGAGTACCTCCCCGGCACAGACCCCCGCACACGCGTCGCCTCCGCGACGACCCTGCTCGTGCTGTTGAAGAACATCTTGCTGGCCCGCGAACCCCTCTACGGCGTGGGCGCATGGGCACGCCGCTACGTTCCCGAACTCTTGGGCCTGTCCCCCGAGCAAGTCACCGCGCTCAATGACGATCGCGCCGGCCGCAGCCTCGATCACCTCTTCGATGCCGCCATCCCCACCTTGACCCTGCGCGTGGCCCAGCACCTGGTGCGTGTCTTCGGCGTGTCCCTCGACGAACTCCACAACGACTCCACCACCATTACCTTCCACGGCGACTACGAGCACGCCGACGCGGAACGCACCCTCCGCGGACAACTGCGCCAGGCCATTACCTCAGGGTTTACGCATCAGCCTGGGCTGTCTGGGTGCTCTGGGAAATTGCGACTCGCCTCTGTTGTCCAGTCCGGCTGGCAGGGTATCGGACGGCTTTTGTAGCATCGACCACCTGGAGATTTCGACTTCTTCAGGGATGTCCACGCGAGGACCGTCGGCTCAGACACGACCGCCATGACTCCGGCCAGCAACCCGGTCTCCATCCTCGATCATTTCGCGGACTTGCCCGATCCCCGCCGCGAACAGGGGCGAATCCACCGACTCGATGAGATCGTCTTCATCGCCACCTGCGCCGTCTTCTGCGGCGCCGATACCTGGGTGCAGATCGCCGACTACGGTCACTCCAAGCGCGACTGGCTCGAGACCTTCCTCACCTTGCCTGGCGGCATCCCCTCGCACGACACCTTCCGACGAGTCTTCTGCCGGCTCGACCCGGTGGCCTTTCAGAAGGGCTTCTCCGCCTGGATCACGGCGCTGAGGGCTCGAAACGGATTGACTCCGATCGCCACGGCTCCGCCCGAACTGACACGGATCGCCATCGACGGCAAGGCCCAACGCGGCTCCGCCCGGCGTACCGTCGGCCGATCGGCGCTCCCTGTCGTCAGCGCCGGGTCGGTCGAGAATCATTTGACCTTGGGGCAAGTGGCCACCGACGCCAAATCCAACGAGATTACCGCCATTCCCGAGTTGCTCGAACTGCTCGACTGGAACGGGGCCGTGGTGACCATCGACGCCATGGGCTGTCAGAAGGAGATCGCTGCTGACTGTTTTCATCTCCCCAATTGGGCCATACTATCTCCTCCCTCTCTACTGCTCCATCGCCCACGTCAGCGTCTGGCGCAGGGTTTCGCACGAGGATCGCCCGACAGGCTTCGCCGATGGTCGTCAGCTTCCGGTACGCCCACTCATACGCATGGCCCTGCCGCAGTTGCCGCATCAAGAGACTGTACGCCAGCATGACCAGGTGCATGTGCCGGGTCTGGCCCTCGCCGTCACGCAGCTGACAGTCCCCCATGCCCAACTGCTGCTTGCCATCCCGATGAAAGGTCTCCGTGCCTGTCCAGCGGTGCCGATACACTCGCACTACCCGACTGACCTCCCACCATGCCCGATTCGTCACCAGGATGATCCGGGGCGACGGGTCGTGTTGCCGTCGGCCAGAGGATGACGATCGCGCACCTTGTGCCTCGACGCCCGGGATGCGCAACGTGCAGGTGAAATACCACTGCCGCCGGTCCCCGCTCCGCAACTCCTTGCGGGCGGCGGGGTCGATCTGCGCGGCCAACTCCGACGCCTTGACGACCCGCCCGCGGTACTCCAGCTTGCGGTTGAACTTCAGCGAGCCGACGTAACCGCGGGGCTGCCCATCCGCTAACTGCTTGCCGTGGATGTGGTTCAGGATTCGGCGCATTGGTGAAGTAACTGTCGAAGGCGAAGGTGCCGGGGATGTCGTCGGCGCACACCCAGTCGATCAACTCCTGGCACAAGACGGTGTGGTCCTTGAACGGGGTCCTTCCAGGGTCTCACACAGGTCTTGCTTTCTGAAAGCGGCGGAAGTCCAGCGGGTAGTGCTTGCCGGTGGTGCAGACGTAGTTGACGATCAAGTAGTCGTGGGCGATCTTGTAAGCGTTCCTCGGCGTGGTCCCAGAACCAGCCGGCATCCTCGATCAGTTGGCCGACATGGTCGATGAGGGTGTTGTCGATGGGGATGACGCCGTGGGCGCAGTAGCGGGTGGAGGGGTCCTGTTGCAGGAATTCAAGGCGGCGCTGGTTGATTTGGGCCGGTGTCCCAGTCGGCGTCGGTGAGGAAGCGGTTGAGGCAGGACTGGTCGGTGGTCTCGTGCGAATTGCGCGGTTGATGCCACAGACGTTCTTGCGTGGGCCACAAAGAGTCCGGTGAGGTATTCGGCGAAGTGGCGGCGCTGGGGTTCGTTGGGCAGCAGATCGCCGAACTGCTGGAGGGCCTCCTGGACGACCGTGGGGAAGTCGATGATGCCGGCCATGATTATGTGCTCCGCAATCCAACTGCACCAGAGCCAATAGGAGGGAAAACGAAGCGATTTTACCTATTTTAACGCCTGGGACGACCACTTTGCAAAACGCCAGTGCTGACATCGTCGGCCGAGGTGGTCACTACGTGCTGGCCGCCAAGGAGAATCAGCCGCATCTCTACGAGGACATCAAGCGGGCGTTCGATACCGCGTTGGATCAGGGCGAACCCGGGGTGGACTTCACCGAGTGTCAGACGGAAGAGGTTCGCAGCGCTCGCCAGGAGACCCGCACCTGCTGTGTGATCACCCATCCGGAGGGGATCCGGAACGCGGACCTTTGGATCGGACTGACGGCGATCGTGATGGTGATCAGCCATCGGCTGGTCGATGGTGTGGCGAGCATTGAGATCCGTTACTTCATCAGCAGCACGGCCGCGACGGCGGAGCAGTATCTGCGATGGGTGCGGGGTCATTGGGGGATCGAGAACTCGCTGCACTGGGTTCTGGACGTCTGCTTCCGTGAGGATGACCAACGGCACTGGGCCGGGAACAGCGCGATGAACTTGGCGTGGCTCCGCAAGCTGGCGTTATGTCTGCTCAAGGCGGAGAAGACCAGCAAAGGCAAGAGTATTGCCACTCGGCGCCTGATTGCGGGATGGAAGAACGACTATCTCTTGAGAGTACTGGCCCAAATCCCCGAGAAACCTGGTGCGTAAGCCCTGGACCTATGACGGTGCGGTTCCGCGTGGCCATACCGGCCGGACCGGGAGTAGGAACCCTGTGATCTCGAGCCGGGCCTCAACCGCGCGGAAGGGTCCCCAGCAATTCCTGAGCCGCGTTGCGGCCGTTGATGCCGATGACACTGCCACCGGGATACGTCCCGGCGCCGCACAGGAAGACGCCCAGCATCGGCGTCCGGGGACGGAGCCGCCGGTCCCACATGAACACGGGTAAGCATTCGCCCTGGAAAATATGTCCGCCGGCCAGGCCGACCTCTCTCTCGATGTCGGGCGGGCCGAGCACCTGCGCCGCCACGACCGCGCCGGGCAGGTTCGAGCAGAACCGGCCGATGGAGTCCAGAGCCAGCCGCTCGACCTCTGTGCGGCGGCTCTCCCAGTCCCCCGCGGCGAAGCGGTAGGGCACATACTGGGCGAAGACACTCATCGTCTCGATGCCCGCCGGCACGACGCTCCGGTCATGGGTGCTCTGGAAATACAGCTCGGTCCAGAGCCGCGCCGGTAGGCCACCCGACCGCGCGGTCTGGTATGCCTGGTGCCACTCCGGCTTGGTCAAGGGCGTGTTGATCTGTCCCAGGTGGTGCGGCGCGAACGTGCCGGGGCGGGCCGTGAAGTCGGGCAGCTCGCGCAACACGACATTGAGCTTGACCGTACAGCCTTCCATCGGAACCGCCTCGACCTGGGCCCGCCAGGACGGATCGGCGGCGGCGCCGAGCAACCCGAGGGTCGTACGCGGATCGGCGTTGGAGACCACCGCCGGCGCGTCGATCCGTTCGCCGGCCTCCAGCTCGACCCCTTGACCGGGCACGATGCGGGCGACCGGCACGCCCGTCAGCACCACGGCGCCGGCGGCGCGGGCGACATCGCCCAGGATCATCGAGACCATGCCCATGCCGCCCCGCACATAGCCCCACTGTCCGGGACAACCTCCCAGCCGGCCGGACTGATGGTGGAAGTGGATGGAGGCCGTGCCCGGGTCGTGCGGACTGGCGTTCGTGCCGATGACGCCCTGGCCCAGGTAGGCGCACTGGAGCCGCTCATCGTCGAGATACCGCTCCACATACTCCACCATCGACCAATCGAACAGCATGCCGAGTGCTTCAAGATCACCGGCCAGCCGCCGCTCGATGTCCGCGCGCGTCGGTGCGCGGCCGATCCAGAGATCCCGGTCGTTGGGCGGTCGCAGCGCATCGCGCAGCCGCCGCTTGACGTCGTTCATCGCGTGCCAACCGGCGCGGTCCCCGGCGCGAAGCGATGGATCTCGGCCGCGCACGCCGCCTCGTCCTCCCAGAGCTGGAGGCTCGTACCATCCTCGAACGGCACGAACAGCCCGTTGGTGGCGGGCGACCAGCGCAGGCCCCAGGCCACCAAGTCGAGCTCGTCGATCACGCGCGGATGCAGCAGGCCGAGCAGATGGGCGCAGGGCGAGACGCGCACGCCCGGCCAGGGCTCGTCGAGTGTGCAGGCGCCGCCGATGCGGCGGCGGGCTTCGAGGACCAGGACGCGTTGGCCCGCCTGGGCCAGATACGCGGCACAGGTCAGGCCGTTGTGGCCCGCGCCGACGACGATCACGTCCCAGGTCTGTCGGGCCAGGGTCGCCAGCGGCGCCGGGGGTTCCAGCACACCCAGAGTTTCGGCAGCCGGTCGTCCAACGCGCCCGTTCATCGCTGGCCTCTCCGATCCGAAACACTCGAGGGGGGATGCTCTCGATCTCTGCACCATTCTGCCCAAGATGCGCCGTTTCTGAGTAGCTCCTCCGGCCCATTCGGCTGAGGATGCGTGGGGTCGTCCCGTGGCTTCGTTCAAGAACGCCTGCGGCCGCAGGAGGAACAGGCGGAGCGTGTCGCTCCGCCGAGCGGATGCGGCGCGGGCGCGTCGCTGTCGCCGATGAGCACCGGGGACTGATCATCACGAACCCGGTTCGGTTGATCGTCGGGTTCGGATCCGGGGGGCCACGCCACGTACGCAGCGTTCTGATCGGAGCGGGGCGCCGGTCAGCGCGCGGGGCCGCCTCGCAGGCGATCCTGCGCCGCGCGGGCGTGCGCCTGCTGCTCGGCCGGGGTCTCGAGCAGGCCCAGGGATCGGGCCATCGCGCCGATCGACTGGCCCGCGTCATTGGACCAGAAGACGCCGCGATCCTCGGACTCGGAGTAGTGATATCCGACGCGATCGCCGAACGCCGCGCGGAAGGCCGCGCCGTTTTGTAACCGCGACGACCAGGGAAGGATGAGGTAGCTGAGGTCGATCTCGTGGACCAGAGTTTGCTTCGGCTCGGTGATCTGGGCGGCGACGAGACCCGTTCCCGGCTCGAAGAAGGACGCGTTGTTCCGGAACGTGGCGGAGACCACCCAGTATTCGTGGGTGGCGGCGTACATGGCGGGGCGAGTGAGCTGCGGGGATTGCGTGGGGTAGAGCACGAGCTCGGCGCCCCGCTCCGCCAGGCGGCGCCAGCCTTCGGGATACTCGACGTCGTAACAAATCTGCACGCCGACGCGACCGAAGTCGAGGTCGAAGACGTTGTACTCCGCTCCGGGTTGGACGCCTCCTTCCAGCACGACTTGCCCCTCCGGCCCGACCCGATCGAGCACAGGGTGGACCTTGACGTACCGGCCCACCGGCCTGCCCTGACGGTCGAGCACGACGGCCGCGTTCAAGCAGGTACCGGTGGCCGGGTCGTCGCGAAACACACCGCCGAAGACGATGTAGGTGTGGTGCTCACGCGCCTTGGAGCCGAGGGCCTGGAGGATCTGGTCGTCGAGTGGGACGGCGACCTCGGCGGCCGATCCGGGCTTGCCGGCGGTCGCCGCGTATTCGGTGAACAGCGCCAGGTCGAGGGACCGGCCGTACTTGGTGCGCGCGCTTCCGCCGCCATCGCGTCGATCAACCCACGCATCTGTTCGAGCCGCCCGTCGAGACCGGGGTAATCGCTGTACCAGTGCGTCATGGTGGTCCCGATGATGACCTTCCGCGGCGGCCGGTCGTGCCGGGCGGGCGCGCTCCGCGGGCTTCCGGTTCGTCGGCACGCGCCCAGGGGACCGGACACACCAACGCGGCGATCAGGATCCATCTCGAACAGGCGCGTGCGCGAGGCATGCGAGGCCCTCCCCCGGTGGGACGTCGGTGCGTGCGTCCAGCAGCTTCCGGATGTCGAGTGTACCGGGGTGGTGGGAAAAGGCCACAGACCACCGCGCGATCGGGGACGCGTTTTGTCACCGGTTCGGCGCGCGATGGCCAGACGGCGGACCATGTCTCTGGTAGATTGGTCGCGGCCGTGTCGCGGGTCGCCCGGCCGATCCCAGGAAAGCCCGAGCCGAGAGTCCTCCTCGTCCCAGGACATCATCATGAAATCTCCTGACCCACCTCAGCCTGCGCGGTTGGTCTCGCTCGACGCGTACCGGGGGGCCGTCATGCTCCTGATGGCCTCGGGCGGCCTCGGCCTGGCGCAGGCGACGCACAATCTCGATCCCGGCTCGCCCTGGAAATGGATCGGCCCGCAGGTCGAACATGCCGCGTGGGCCGGCGCCACGCTCTGGGACTTCATCCAGCCGGCGTTCATGTTCCTGGTGGGCGTGGCGTTGCCGTGGTCGCTCGCGAGCCGCACGGCACGCGGGCAGTCTTTCGGCGCCTTGCTCACCCACGCGCTCTGGCGATCGCTCGCGCTGATCTTGCTGGCAGTCTTCCTCACCTCCGCCTGGAGTCCGCGCACGGTCTGGGTCTTCACCAATGTCCTGGCGCAGATCGGTCTCGGGTACCCGTTCCTGTTCCTCCTGGCATTCACCCAGCCCCGGACGCAATGGCTCGCCGCCATCGGCATCCTGGTCGCGTACTGGCTTGCATTCGCGCTCCATCCGCTCCCGGCGTCGAACTTCGACTGGAAGGCCGTGGGCGTGCCGGCCGACTGGCCACACCTGGCGGGCTTCGCCGCCCACTGGGAGAAGGGCGCCAACTGCGCCGCCACCTTCGACCGCTGGTTCCTGAATCTGTTTCCGCGGCCGGCCCCGTTCGTCTTCAACGAGGGCGGCTACCAGACGCTCAACTTCATCCCCTCCCTGGCGACGATGATCTTCGGGATGCAGGCCGGGCGGTTGCTGCGCAGCGAGCGGGCCCCCGGGGCAAAGGTGGCGCGACTGGTGATCTTCGGCCTTGCCGGCATCGTCCTCGGGGCCGTGGTCGCGGCGGCCGGCCTCTGCCCGATCGTCAAGCGGATCTGGACGCCCTCCTGGACAATCTTCAGCGCCGGGGTCGTGGCGGTGGTCCTGGCCGCCTTCTACGGGATCATCGACTGGCAAGGCTGGAGGCGCTGGAGCGTCCCGCTGGTCGTCGCCGGGATGAACGCCATCGCGCTGTATGGCCTGTGGCAGTTGATGGGGGGATTCATCAAGGAGAACGTCCAGCGCCATCTCGGCCGGCACGTCTTCGAGAGCTTGGGGCCGGACTACACGACGATGCTCGAACGGGGCGCGGTCCTGGTCGTCCTGTGGCTCATCCTGCTATGGATGTATCGCCGGAGACTCTTCCTCCGGATCTGATCCGCGCGGCGCGTGGCCCCTGTTTGGGGTCGCGCGACGTAACCCCTTGCGGCGCAAGGACCGAATTTTCGAGATGACGATGGCCGCCACGTCGCCCTCCCGTGGTGGGATCTTGAGGATCAGCCGCCCGGGGCTCATCTCCGCAGTCAAGACCGTCGGATGGGCATCGAGCTCATAAAGCGTGGCGGCTCCCGGCCGGAAGAAATCCTGGGATGCCAGATCGAGGGACAGGTCGAACCCCTCCTTCTTCCCGGGGCGACGATCGAGCAGGTTCACCGTCAGGCTGCCACCGTCGCGCCGGCGGAACAGCTTCGCGGAGACATGCGCCGGGAGGACACCCACGCCGATCTCGTCGCGGAAGTCGCTGGCGTAGAGGTCCGCCTTCACCTGCTGCCGCAGCGCGATCAGCCGCCGCACATACTGGACCAGAGGGTCGTTGCGGTCCAACCGCCCGAACAGCAGATCGAAGCGATAGCCCATCAGAAAGACCTGATTGAGCGTGTCCTCGCGGCGTGGCTTCGTCAGTTCCGGATCGTAGTAGTGCAAACCGCTGCCCGCTCCGTTGCAACTGCCGCTGAAGATGGCGTGCTCGGGGAAGGTGTACGTATAGATCTCCGGCCTGGGATGGCGCGTGATCCCTTCGACTAGCTCGATGCCCAGGGCATGGCTGTTGAACTGCATCAGAGCATCGCTGATCGTCTCGGAGGTGATCGCCAGATCGCCGTGGGGACGGGCCGCGGTGCGCGCCCGCTCGAGCAGTTCGATCATTCCGCGACCCACACCGTGAGGTTGGGTCGGACCATGCTCGTCGCTGAAGCAGATGCGCGAGGCGCCGAACATCGTCACGGGCATGCTGTCGAAGTACCAGGTATCCGCGCCGTAGCGCTTCACGTAGCGATCCACGACCCAGGAGAGGATGTAATCCTGATACCCTCGGGCAGCGGGGCACATGCCGGCGTAGCCTTGCGTGTAATTGCCGGCCTGCCGCGTACCGTCCGGGAACACGGAAGCCCAGCGCCGCGACTCGCCCCACCACGACGGGACGTGCACGTCGGGCGGAAGTTCCTTGCGCCATTGTTCCAGGCCCTGGGCCATCTCGGCGTCCCAGGTCCAGAGGTTGTGGTAAAAGCCGATGTGTCCGCCCTGGGACCGGATCGCCTGCACCACGCGTGTCAGCTCCGCCTCGCCGCCCCGTTCCGGATCGGGCCAGAGGAAGCAGTAATAGGCCTTGCGCGCCTTGTTCGGACCGACCTTTTCGAGCATCTCGGACCAGATCTGGAGATAATTCAGACCCAGCCAGCGGGCATCCTCGAACATCGCCAGATAATCCGCATAGGAGCGCGTCGGCACGCCGGTCCCCAGCCAGCCATCGCAATCGTTGCGGACCCAGGCCGGTCCCGTAAACGGCCGATGATGAGCACGAGCCCACTGGCGATAGTGATCGGCGGCGGTGTGCCAGTCGCCCTCGTGGACCCCGACGTCGAACGGTGGCGAGGACCAGGACTGACCGGGCTCCAGAAAAGCCAGCGTGCGCACGTCGAGCGTGAGCGTGCCGGCGGCCCGGTCCGGCCAGCTTTCGAGATCGATCTGCTGGAACGACGGGTCGCAACTGGCCAGATAGAGCCCGCCGCCGCGTGGATCGAAGAGATCTTGCCAGGGCATGGAGGCCCAGCCAATGTAGGTCAGCACGTTGGTCGGCGCCGCCTTCCTCGGCCGCTGAAACTCGTCTGTGACCGGGTCGGGGATCAGCTCTCCCTGGGCATACGGTCGGGCGAGGAGGTTCGATTCATGCCGATCGCCGATCCGCAGGCCATCCAGGACGGGGAAGGCCACCCGGTAGACCCGGACGTCGTCGGCCGGGGGCGTGCCGCCGTGATTCTCGACCTGCACACGCCATTCGGTCCACGGCGCATCGTCGCGCAAGGTGATGGAGTAGCCCACGGCGATGCCGCCGGGCAAGCGGTAGCGGCACACCAGCCGTGCGCCGGCTTCGGTGTTCTCGCGTTGGACGCGCACCGTTCCCGGCGCAGGATCGCGCAGATGCGAAAGGTCGCCCTTGATGCCGGCAGACGTTGCGGGATTGTACAGCGAGAATCCGCCCGATTGCTGCTCGAAGGGGTCGCGGATGTAGACCGCCTGGTTGGCAGAGTAGGCGTCCACGATGACGGGCGGTTTTGCCTCACGCCGTTCCGCCACGCACTCGGTCTGCGTCTTCCGGTTGGTGATCCTCAGGATGGCTCCACTGGAGGCATCCACCGTGATGCGCACGAACGAGTTTTCCAGCACGATCCCCGTTGGGGGGGCCTCTTCGCGCGCCGCGCCGACAGCTCCGTCGGAGTGCCCGGAAACAAGAAGCCGAGCAGGAAAAGCCAGGCCGTCGCCCGGCCAGCATTCGATACGTTCGCACACTTTTTCTTCATCACGGAATGATGCTCCGAAGTCTTGAACCCGATGGGATCACGACGACGGCGACCCGGCCTGCAGGACGAGATTGTTTCCGGCCTTGTGCCGCTCATACGGCGACCTGGCCGGTGCGTAGACGTCCTCCAGTTGTGTCTGGGGCACGGGGTTGGCGGGTTGTCAAAGTCACGCCGGTACGCTGAGAAGTAATATGGCGGACTATGCTACATCCTTGCTCGGGAGTCTACAACACCTGTGAACGGCGACCATTCCGGGGAAGGTCCGCGCCGTCATCGAACCGGATACGAGCCGCGCGTTGGTACCTGACGCACGCCTCCCGCTTGCGTCTTCCTCAGAGCGTGTTGAGAAAGCTACAAAATGCGGACCAGTCGGCGGGCCATGAGATGGATCATCGCCAGCTTGACCCACCCCTCGCTGCTTCCGGTCGTCGCCTCGTAGTCTTTGCACAGTCGCCGACACCGCCCCAGCCAGGCGAACGTGCCGCTCGACCACCCAGCGCCGCAGCAGGACCTGGAAACCGGGTTCCTCACGCGGGACGATCACCAACCGGATCGGCCACGCCGGCCGCCAATGGGCCACCCAGTCGACGATCCTCTGATAGATTCCCTCCGCCCAGACCAACTTCAACCGACAGAACCGGCCTCGGATCGTCGCGAAGACCAGCTTGGCTCCCTCGTCATCCTGGATGTGGGCGGCATGGACCACCACGGTGAGAATCAACCCCAGCGTGTCCACCAAGAGGTGCCGCTTGCGGCCCACGGTCTTCTTGCCACCGTCATACCCTTTGGGGCCTCCTGCTTCCGTGGTCTTGACCGTCTGCGAATCGAGGATCGCTGCGGAGGGCTGCCGGGGGTTGCCTTCGGCTTGCCGCAGGTCGCCTCGCAGTTCGTCATGGAGGCGGTCGAAGGTGCCGTCTTTCTTCCCGGTGCGGAAGTACCAGTACACCGCCTGCCAGGGGGGGAAGTCGTGGGGCAGAGCCCGCCACTGGCAACCGGTACGGTCCAGGTACAGGAGCGCATTGACGATCTCCCGGCGTTCGTACTTGGCGGGCCGGCCGCCCGGTTTGGGGGCCGGAATGAAACGACAGACCTGGGACCACTCTCGATCGCTCAGGTCACTCGGGTAGGGTGCTCGCGTAGTTATGCCGAACTGGACAAGCAACTCCCAGACCGGCTTTCTCAACACGCTCTTACCGGCCCGAACTGGCCGACAGTCCGACCACATTCCCGGCTTCTCCCGGGCAAGAAATCAGGTCGAAGAATCAAAGAGAAGCTGTAGCGTGCCGCGACGGGATTCTTGACGATTCGGCGTTGCCAGGAAGGTACCTGGAGAGGGGGTAGCACGGGCACAGGACCACATCCGAGACCTTGCCCTGTTCGAGATCGCACGCCTGGGTCATCACGACGATGTCGGCCTTGATCCCCCGGGCCGCCTGGAACAGGCGCTTGCCCGATGCCTTCGGTTCCCCTTCGCCGGCGTCGTCCAGTCGCCACGTGAGCAGGGGGCACTCCAGGATGATGTCGCCTTGAGTCAAGCGGGCTTCCGGCCCCACCACCTCGTACCAAAGGTTACTCATCGTCGGTTCGGACCTGTCGCTCGCTGGTGACTCCCTGGGGCCGCCACTCGTCAAGCTGCTCGGGGTGAATGTCGATCAGTTTCGTGAACAGACTCTCTTCCGGAAGCGCGACCGCCTAGACCGACTTTTCGCATTCGAGAGCCCAAGAAATTGACCGTCGCCCTAGAATTCCCTGGTTTTGCTAGCTTCCCAGTCACCAGGAGTTCGCTCACCATGCCGGGCAAGGCGGCCAAGATCACCATCACCGAACGTCAGCAGGACATCCTTCAGACCTTCTCGCGTTCCGTCACCGCACCGTCGCGGCTCCGGCAACGCGCCTCCATCATCCTGATGGCCTTCGACGGCCTGCTCAATGAAGACATCGCCGAACGCGTCGGCCTCACGCGCCGCCAAGTCGGACGCTGGCGACGGCGCTGGGCGAACGCCTGGAACCGACTCGTGGACATCGAGTGCTGCGAGTCCCACGCCGCCTTGCGCCGCGCCATCGAAGCGGTCCTCACCGACGAACCCCGACCCGGCGCCCCGGGCACAGTTCACCCCCGAACAGGTCACCCAGATCCTGGCCGTCGCCTGCGAACCGCCCGAGAAGTCCGGCCGGCCGATCACCCACTGGACGACTCGCGGAACTGACCGATGAGGTCATCCAGCGCGGCATCGTGACGTCGATCTCGGTGTCCCAGGTCCATCGCTACCTGCGCGAGGCCGCCTTGCAGCCCCACAAAAGTCGCTATTGGCTCAACACCACCGAGAAGGATCCCCAGCGCTTTGAGGAGCAAGTCCAGACGGTCTGTGACACGTACCTCGCGGCGCCGGAGCAAGAGCGGGTCCACCAGACCCACACGGTCAGCGTGGACGAGATGACCGGCATGCAGGCGTTGGAGCGGATCGCCCCCAGCAAGGCGATGATCGCGGGGAAGTGCGAACTCATCGAGTTCGAGTACACCCGGCACGGGACGTTGTGCCTGATCGGCAACTTGGTGGTGACGACCGGCGAATTGCTCAGGCCGACGATCGGTCCGACGCGGACGGAGACCGACTTCGCCCGCCACATCGAGCAGACGGTGGCCACCGACCCGGAGGGATCGTGGGTGTTTGTCGTGGATAACTTGAACATCCATTGTTCGGAGAGCTTGGTGAAGCTGGTGGCCAAGACGTGCGGAGTCCCCACGGATCTGGGCCAGAAGGGGAAGCGCGGGGTGCTGAAGTCGGTGGCGAGCCGGCAAGCGTTCTTGTCGGATTCGAGCCATCGGATTCGGTTCGTGTATCTGCCGAAGCACAGTTCGTGGCTGAACCAGATCGAGGTGATCTTCGGCGTGATCATGCGGAAGGTGATCCGGCGTGGGTCGTTCACCTCGGTGGAGGACTTGCGCACGAAGCTGTTGAACTTCATGGAGTACTTCAATCGGGTGTTCGCCAAGCCGTTCCGCTGGACGTACACGGGTCGTCCGCTGATGAAGGCCGCGGCGTGAAGCTGGGTAGGAGAACAATCCTGGGAATGTCTCTTGCTTCATTGGCTTTCAACTACGAAAAGTCGGTCTAGGCTCCCGCTCAGGAGCCTCACCAGGCGCTCCCGCGGGGCGTCCTCCAGGGCCCGGGGCCGGAGCAGCTCGTGCAGCATCGCGAACCCGGCGAGCTGGGCCATGATCACCGCCGCCCGGGCGTCAGCGTCGGGGCCGCCGAGGCACTCGGCGAGCGATCGCAGCCGCACGTCCAGGTGCGGCAGGAGGATCTCGGCCGCGCGCGGCTCCGCGGCGGAGCGGAGTAGGAAGAGCCGCGAGATGCGGTCATGATCCGGGGCACTCCCCCGCCCGTACACCATCCGGTGCGCCAGGCCCTCGGCGAGGGTCGCCCGCTCGCCGTCGCCGATGAGGTCGCGCAGGGCGAAGGTGCGCTCGACGGCCTCGGAGAAGAGCCCCTCCTTGGACCCGAAGTAGCGATTGACCAGGGCGGCGGTCACCCCGGCGTCGCCGGCGATGTCGCGCACACCGGCGTGCTCGTATCCCTGGGACGCGAAGCGATGGATGGCCGCCTCGAGGATGGCCTCCCGGGTCGCGGCGGCGTCCCGTCGCCGGTTCGAGCGTACAGCGACTCGATGCTCGAGCATGTTCGACTCCTTCGGTTCTCTCCCCCATTCGAAGTAAACTCGTGTTGACTTCGAAAGTCAACCCCCCTACGATGAAGTAAACGGCAGTTGACTTGCTCCCTTGCCCGCTCGATGCGAAGGAGGCGGGAGATGATCGACCTGGTGGTCTGGTCCTTCGTGATCGCACTCGTACCGGTGGCCCTGGACCTGGCCCGGAGGCTGATTTCCGGGGCCGGGGACCTGCTCGGCCACGGGCCGCCCTGCGCCCGACAGGTCCGGGGCTGAGGCGCGGGTGCATCCTCCGGTAGGGAGAGGGCGCTCGGGGAAAGGCAGGGGATCGCCATGAAAGCCCCCGGTGACATCGGCTGGAAGAAATACCACAAGCTCATGCGCGACTCCGCGAGGCGCTCCGACTACGCCCGGCACCGGACCCCGCGCCACAGCTCGTTCCTCCGCTCGCTGGGCGAATCGGTCGAGAAGCCCAGGGGGTAGTGAGGCTCTCAGGTAATAAGGTCGTCGGTCGTCGCGAGCCGACCGCGAATCCGGGACAATGCCGGGTGTGGTCGGAAGCCAGGGGTCCCGGGATGGGCCGACGGCCCGGAAGGACCGGGGCGAGGGCACGGCGAGGCGTCACAAGGCGATGGGAGGGGAACCATGATCGCGCAGCAAGCACTCCTTGAGACGCGGAGCGGACCGGTCCAGTGGGGACAGGGCGGTGCCGTCGCGGTGCGACCGGTCCCGCACGATGAGGCGACCGGGGGGCCGACCGATCGGCGGTGGCGGCGAGGGGGTCCGGTCGCGGATCCCGCGGAGCCGGACGGCCGGTGCCGGCTGAGGATCGTGCCGACGATCCCCGAGGGGCGGCCGCGCCGCGTCCCGGGGCGGAAGCGCGGCTACGTGTACAACGCGAGCTTCGACGCCCCCGACGCGGCGGCGACGATCCTCGCCCCGATGCCCGCCGCGGCGCACGACGCGAACCCTGAGGCCGGGGCCCCCACCGGCCCGCCTCCGCACCTCGTCCGCGGCTACGGCGACGCCCCGTTGCTCAGCCGCGAGCAGGAGAACCACCTGTTTCGCAAGTGGAACTACCTGAAGTACCGCGCCGCCAGGCTGAGCGAGGGGATCCTCCCGGCTGGCCCCCGGGCCGCCGAGCGTGACGAGATCGAGCGGCTCGAGGCGGAAGCCCGGGCGGTCCGGGACCAGATCATCCGGGCCAACCTCCGGCTCGTCGTCGCGATCGCCAGGAAGCGGGTCGGCCCGGGCGAGAGCCTCTCCGAGCGGATCAGCGACGGCAACCTGAGCCTGATGCGGGCCGCCGAGAAGTTCGACTACGCGCGCGGGTTCAAGTTCAGCACCTACGCCTCGCGGGCGATCCTGAATGACTACGCCCGGAGCCTCTCCGAGGTGAAGGCCCGCCGCTCCCGGTTTGTCACCGGCCCCGAGGAGGCGCTGCAGGAGGCCGCCGACTACCGCACCGACGAGCACGAGAGCGCGTGTGCCCGGGAGCGGATGCAGGAGGCCGTCCGGAACCTGCTGAACCGGCTCGACGACCGGGAGCACCGGGTCATCGCCGGCCGCTACGGCCTCGACGGCGCCGGCAAGCTGACCCTCGAGCAGCTCGGGGTGGAGCTGGGGGTCACCAAGGAGCGGGTCCGCCAGATCGAGGCGCGGGCCCTGAAGAAGCTCCGCGCGCTGGTGCTGGAGCGGCACATCGCCGCCCCCGCCCCCTGACGACGGCCGGGCGGGTCCCGGCCCCTTCGAGGCTTCGCCTTTTTTAGAGTAAACCACTGTTGACTTCGAAATTCGCCCGGCTACCATTAAGTCAACAGGAGTTGACTTTGGCTGTCGCCCGTGGGACGGGGAGGCACTCGATCATGAGCGGGACCAGAGCGAGCAACGGACTTGGGGGCGGCGGACGGGTGGTCAACCCGTGGCTCATCGCCGTCGCGGTGACGATCGCCACGTTCATGGAGGTGCTCGACACGAGCATCGCCAACGTCGCCCTGCGCTACATCGCCGGGGGCCTCTCGGCCGCCGAGAGCGACAGCGAGTGGGTCATCACCAGCTACCTCGCCGCGAACGCCTCGGTGCTGCTGCTCTCGGGCTGGCTCTCGTCGTACTTCGGCCGGCGCAATTACTACCTGGCCTCGCTGACGATCTTCACGGTCAGCCTCGGCGGCCTGCGGGTTCGCGCGGTCGCTGCCGGCAGCTGATCCTGTTCCGCATCCTCCAGGGGCTGGGCGGGGGCGGACTCCAGCCGGTCACGCAGGCGGTGCTGGTGGACAGCTTCCCCCCGGAGAAGCAGGGGGCGGCGCAGGCGATGTTCGGCATCTCGGCGCTGATCGCGCCGGTGCTCGGGCCGACGCTCGGGCGGCTACATCGCCGACAACTATCGGCTGGGAGTGGATCTTCTTCATCAACATCCCGCCCGGCATCCTGTCGCTCGTCATCAATTACATGGTCCTGCACGACCCGCCTTACCTCAAGGAGCAGCGGGCGGAGCTTCATCGCAAACGGCTGCGCTTCGACTACGTCGGGCTGGGCCTGATCGTGCTGGCGATGGCCTGCATGGAGATCCTCCTCAGCAAGGGGCAGGAATGGGACTGGTTCGGCGACCCGTTCGGCCGGGTGCAGATGCTGGTCCTCGGTCTCGGTCTCGGTTTCGTCGGCCTGGTCCTCTGGGAGCTGCCGCCATCCCGCCCCGATCCTCAACCTGGCGCCGTTCCGGGACCGCAACTTCGCGCTGGGCGGGCTGGTCGCCTATGCCGCCTTACGCCATCATGTACGCCGCCATGGTGCTGCTGCCGGGCATGCTCCAGACGCTCTTCGGCTACAACGCGACGTGGTCCGGCCTGGTGATGTCGCCGGCCGGGCTCTTCTCGATCCCGACGATCGTCCTCTCCGGATACCTGGTCGGCAAGCGGATCGATGCGCGGTGGTTGATCATCGCCGGGGCGTGCCTGATGGCGGCCGGGTCGTACTGGTACTCGCAGATGAACCTCGAGGTCGGCCCGGGTCAGCTCATCTGGCCGCGCGTGCTCGCAGCAGGTCGGGATCGTCGGCCTGTTCGCTCCGCTGAGCGTGGCCGTGTTCCTGTACTTGCCCACGGAGCTGCGGGGCCCGGCCGCGGGCATCTTCGCCGCCCTGCGCAAGGAGGGCGGCAGCCTCGGCACCACGCTGGGCAAGACGATCGTCGACGCGCCGGCTGCCGCTGCACACCAGCCGCCTCGGCGAGCACCTCAACCTGTACAGCCCCGCGCTTCAACGAGGCGGCCCGGTCGGCGCAGGCGTACTTCTACCACTTGACCGGCGACCCGCAGGGCTCGCAGACGATGGCCCTCAAGGCGATCGACAGCCTCCGGCAGCAGCAGGCCGCCGCGATGGCCTACCTCGACGCCTACTGGCTGTTCGCCGTCCTGGCACTGGTCATCATCCCCCTCGCGCTCTTCATGCGGAAGTCGCTGGCCGAGGAGGGTGTGCACATCTCGGCACACTAGTTCGTCGAGCACAGCGCTTCCCGAAAGGAGGTCCTTCGTGAGTACTCCCAACATGACAGCACCAGACACCCGAGCGCCGGAACCGAACCCAACCGGACCCGCCCCGGAGCCGTCTCCGCCGGCCGCGCCGGCACCGGGCCGGCGCCGGCTGCGCCTCCTGATTCTGACGATTCTGGTTGTGATTGGCGCGATCGCATCCGTCCTCTTCCTCGCGCCGAGGGTCCGGCGCGTGCTGACGACGGTCACCACCGACGACGCCTACGTCAATGCGCACATCACGCAGGTGGCGCCCCGGATCGCGGAGACCGTCGTCGCGGTCCTGGTCGATGACAACGACTTCGTCAAGAAGGGCGACCTGCTCGTCACCCTGGACAAGGACGTGGAGCGGACCGCCGTCGCGCAGGCGGAAGCGGCGCTGGGCATCGTGCGCTGCGCGGTGGAACAGCAACTGGCCTCGGCCCGGGCGCTGGCCGGGATGGGCATCGCCAACCGCTACAAGCTGGAATCGGCCATGACGAGCGTGCGCAACCAGGTCGCCAGCCTGCGGACGGCGATCGCCAAGCTGGACGAGGCGCAGGCCGCGGAGCGGCTGGCGCTGGTCGAGATCCGAGCGGTCCCGCGCGCTCAGCAGCCGGTCGTCGGAGACACGCGAGGAGATGGATATCCGTCAGGCCGAGTACGACACGGCCCGGGCGAAGACCCGCCAGGCCCTCGAGCAGATCAACCAGATCCGGGTCGCCCTGGAGCTGCCCGAGCGGCCGCCCAATCAGGCGCTGGACGCGGTCCCCGACGGTCTGGACCAGCGCCATTCGAGCGTCATCAGCGCCCTGGCCGCCTTCGCGCAGAACATGGCCGATCTCGGGCTGGCGCTGCCCCGCTACCGCGAGACGCCCACCGCCTACGTCGAGCGGCTCCAGGCGCTGGCCCCGGACGGCGACATCGACGTGGCGATCGAGGAGACGGTGGCGAGGTCCCCGGGGGTCGCCTCGGCGCGGCGCAGGTCGAACGCGCCGAGAAGGACCTGGCGATGGCCCGGCTCAACCTGAGCTATTGCGAGATCCGCGCCGATATCGACGGCTTCATCTCCAACCGCAGCGTCAATCCCGGCGACCGGGTCGCCTCCGGGCAGCGGCTGCTGGCGATCCGGGCGTTCGACGACACCTGGATCGACTGCAATTTCAAGGAGACCCAGCTCGAGCCGATCCGGATCGGCCAGCCGGTGGACCTGACCCTGGATGCCTACCCGGGCAAGGTCTTCCGCGGCCGGGTCTCGGGCTTCAGCCCCGGCACCGGGTCGTCCACGGCGCTGCTGCCGGCCGAGAACGCCACGGGCAACTTCGTGAAGATTGTCCAGCGGCTGCCGGTCCGGGTCGATCTGGTCGGCGGCAACCCGCCCGACACCCCGCTATTCTGCGGCCTCTCGGTCGTGCCCTCTATCCGCATCTACGACCGGCCCGCGGGTCCGAACGCCGGCCAGCGGCTGCGGGGCGACTTCCCCGCGGTCGCGACCCGGCCCGGCCCCTTCACCACTGCCGTCCCGCACACCAAGACCCGCAGCAAGCCGTGACCCGAGCGTCTCTCGGACGACATGGCCCGGAGGAGGTAGACGATATGCCATGCGGCTTGACCTCGATGGGCATCGCGACCCTGGCGGCGATCACCGTGGCCTGGACCTCCGACCAGCCCGGGGACACACCCGCGTGGCAGCCGGCAGGACCCCCGGCGGCGGAGGTCGCGGGGACCCCTCGCTACAAACCGATTGGGCTCACCATACCCAAGGCTTACCGGTGTGGGCGGGTCCCGGTCGTCTTCATCCACGGATTATGGTCGGGCCCATGGTCGTGGTCGCCGATGATCGAGGCGCTGGAGGAGGATCCGGCACTCCGCGACCGTTACCAGTTCTGGACCTTCGGCTACGCGACGGGCGACCCGATCCCGTACTCGGCCTGGCGGCTGCGCCGCGCCCTCGACGACGCGCGGCAGACGTTCGACCCCGGCGGCTCGGACCCGGCGTTCGATCGGATGGTCCTCGTCGGGCACAGCATGGGCGGGCTGCTGGCGAAGATGATGGTCCAGGACAGCGAGGGCCGGCTCTGGCGGCTCGTCAGCGACCGGCCGTTCGAGGCGCTCGCGGGTGACCCGGCGGACCGCGAGCTGGCCCGCCGCGTCCTGTTCTACCGGCCCCGCCCGGAGGTCCGCCGCGTGGTCTTCATCGCCACGCCGCACCGCGGCAGCCGCATCGACCGGGGGCGGCTGGGGAGACTCGGTGCGCGGCTCGTCCGCCCCGAGGAGCCGCTCCGGCTCGCCTGCGGGCGTCTGATGGCCCGCAACGGGCCGGCGTTCTTCGAGGGGCCGCTGCGCACGGGCCTGCCCACGAGCATCGACGAGCTGATGTGGGATTCGCCCGTCCTCGACACCCTCTCGGGTCTGGGACTGACCGCGGGGGTTACGGCCCATTCCATCATCGCGGACCTGCACAATCCGCCCCGGGCCGGCGGCAGTGACGGTCTTGTCCCCTACGATCGCGCCCACCTCGACGGGGTGGCGTCCGAATTTCTGGTCTCGTCCGGCCACCTGTGCCAGGAGCATCGCGCCGTGATCGGCGAGGTCCGGCGCATCCTGGTCGAGCATGCGTCTCGCTGACACCAAGCGGCCCTCAGACGAGTGGCTCGCAATGTTCCATGCCCGCAGCCGGGTTCGTCTCACTCGCGTTCCTTACATTAGGACGGGACCATGGCAGCTTCGGAAGAGATCCTTGCGAGAGTCAGGTCCGTGATCGTGCACGCACTGGGTGTCGACGAGGACGAGGTCACAGCCTCCGCGACGCTGATCGGCGACCTCGGCGCGGAGTCCATCGACATGCTCGATATCGTGTTCCGCCTGGAGCGCGAGTTCGGGATCCACATCCCGCGCGGTGAGCTGTTCCTCGAGTCGGCGTTCCGGGACGACGCGAATCTCGTGCGGGACGGCCGGGTGACGACAGCGGGGCTCGCCACCCTGCGCTCTCAGATGCACTACGCCAATGCGAGCACACGGGCTCGCGACCGGCACCTGGGCAGGGCCACCGACCTGTTCACGATCGACCTGCTGGTCTGGTACATCACGTGGAAGCTCGAAAGGGACAGAGACCCCGCCCGGGCCGTGCCGGAAGATCTCGACCCATGCCGCTGTTCGTTGGTGGCTCCTGATCCTCCTGGCGCCACACCGGCCGGCACCAGTGCCGCAGGTCGAATTCTCCCCGGCCCGGCTGGACGCCCCGGAGACGGTTCGGCGTAGCGAGGGCTCCCAGATGGTCGGGCCAGCCATTTCTGACACGAACTCATTGTCCCTCCACGCCGGCACCAGAAACCATGAACTCGACCATCATCCCGGCAATCGCGGCGACTTGTGGGTCCCTGGTCGGCGCCGCGGCGACCATCGTCACCACCTGGATCACGCAGCGCACGCAGAGGGTCCACGCGGAGAGGGAAGCGATGCTCCGCGACCGCCAGGCGCTCTACGGCGAATTCATCACGGAGGCCTCGCGCCTGACCATAGAGGCGTTGAGCCACTCGTTGGAACAACCCGACACGTTCGTGAAGCTCTACGGCGTTCTCGGCCGCATTCGGCTCGTGGCGGCGGATCCGGTCCTGGCCGCAGCCGAAGCGTGCACTCGCCAACTCGTCGACCTCTACGCCAAGCCGAACATGACGGTCGAGCAAATCCGCGTCGCTTTCGAACGGGACCGACTCGATCCGATCCGGGATTTCAGCGTCGTGTGCCGGGAGGAGCTTCTCGAAATCGCCGCTGGCGGTTGAGGACGGCCCTGGTCGAGGTTCTCATCGGTGTCCGGTACGGAGAAAGGGAGCAGCGTCCCGCGGCGGAAAGTGCCATCTTCGAGCGGAAAGTGCCATCTTCGAGAAGTGGCATCACGGGTGGCATCGCTTGCGACTGTGTGGCGGCCGGAATAGTCCCGAAGTCGACGCCCGCAAGGCGGTGGGGGCCTGTGCGCGTGTCAGCCCCCGAACCGTGAACGGGCACGACGCGGGTCTCATGCCGCCATCCCCCCGACGAAGGGTCTCGCCCGTCCTCGTCCGGGGATCGAGGACCGATTCGATTCGGTGCCATTCCGGGACATGCTCACCCCCGTCGGCCGCCCCGACCGGACGGGCGGCGCCCGAGCACGACGCTCACCGGCTCACGCGGCCGGCGGCTCCTGCCGTCCCGGTGCCGCCGGCGGGCCGCCGGGCCCGGCGACCGGGGGCGCCCCGGCGTCGGACGGGCGTTCGGGGGCTCGCGGCGGCCGCACGGATCGGTGTGCGGTCCGTGCCCAACAACTCCTCGCGGACGACGGCAATCCGCCCCGGGGCGGCGATGCCGACGCGGACTTGGTTGCCGCGGATCATCAGGAGCGTGACGCGAATCTGGCCGTCGATGACGATCGACTCGTTGACCTTGCGACTCAGGACCAGCATGGCGGGCGACTCCTTCCGTGTTGATGACTCGAAGGACACTCCGATGCGTTCCGACCGGGCGGGACCCGGCATCCGCTCCCCGCCCGGGCCCGAGGTGTGGGAAGCGCGACATAAGTCAACTATTGTTGACCTATTACCCCGGCAAGAAAGTAGGTCGGACAATCCTGTCCGACAGGCCGGGGGAGTCGGACAGGATTGTCCGACCTACAGGAGGATCTTCTTTGCCGGGGTAATATCCTGATCCGACCACCGCCTTCTGTAAACGTGTGTTGACTTCGCCGCGAGACCGGATGGGTCGAGTCCTCCCGCGGCACCGGGACGTCGGCGGGGTCCTCGATGCGGCCTGCTTCCCGGAAGGCAACGCGAGGTAACGAATAGCTCAGAGAGGACCGAGGGGACCGCTCGGGGAGGAGTCGATCGGTTCCCCCGCCTCCGGGTAGCGTCCGAGCCGCAGGCGGAGCAGCTTGTCGTAGTCGTTCCGGGCCGCGCCCACGAAGTCTTCGTTGTGGTAGCCGACGGCGGTGAAGGCCTCCTCCGCGGCGGTGAAGGCCTCGAGCGCGGCGAGCTCGGCCGTGGCGGTGGCGAGGCGGCCGAGGAACGCCCGGGCCTCGGGCGTCCGCAGCTCGAAGGGCTCATGGACGTCCGCATCGCGGGGAGCGGCCAGGTGCCAGGCGGACGCCATCGCATGGGCCGCCTCGGCGGCGGCCGTGGTAGCCTGGCTGCCGGCGGGTTCCCCCGCGACACCCCGGGTGGCATGGAGCGCCGCGAATACCACCTCGTCGGGGGGCGCGTCCGATCCCCTCGCGAACGCCTCGGCCATCCGCAGGGCGGCCTCGACGGCCATCCGCCGGCCCTCCCCCTGCGGGTGCCCTGCGGGCAGCTGCGCCAGGTGTTCGACCCGGCGGGCGCATCGGGCGGCGAACGCCACGATCGCTCGGAGCGGCAACTTCTTGAGGTGTTCGAACGTGAAGTCTGGTAATTGCATGGTGACCTCGAATGATCAATCGTCTGGTCGCGAGCACTCGTCCACGATCGACGGGGCGCAGCTCGGCACCACACAAGGGTCCGCGCCAGCAGGGCCGTCAGGCCGCCCGCGGGCCGATCCCCTGTTCCCGCGCGAGCCTGCGGAGCCTCTCCAGGGCGACGGACTGGATCTGACGGGCGCGCTCCCGGGTGACCCCCATCTCCTGGCCGAGTTGGCGGAAGGTTTTCCAGCCCTCTGCGCCCAGGCCGAAGCGGGCGGCAATCACCGCCCGCTCGCGGCCGCTCAGCCGGCCGATCATCTCCCGGACGGACACCTGGGTCTTGCCCGGGTCGGCCTCGGGCCCCTGCGCGTCGTCGCGCGGTTCGGAGGCGACCTCGGACAGCGCCGGGTAGCCCGTCACGAACCGGCGGCGCCAGCGGGCCTCGGTGCTGGCCGCCCGGGTCAGGCTCCTCGCGATCGAGCGAGAAGCGTAGGTGCTGAACCTCACGCCGGCTTGGTCTCCGGGGGAGTACCCGCGGTCGATCGGACCGTCAGTCGTGACGCGCCGCTCCGGCACGGCTCGGTCCCTCTTGTCCGACCGTTTCCGCCGTCCGAGTACGTCCTGGGTTGACATCGATCTCACCCCTTCGTCCGGGATGGCCCAACCGGGCGCGCAAAACCCTCGGGCGCCGGGACCGACCCGGCGCGGTGCTCGACCGCGGCCGATGGCCAACTGGCTTACGCGGTATGAGTCTGCGCCCCGATCATGAATCTGTGCCCCGATCAGCGGGTGCTCAGGGCCGCGTCCCGGCCCCGAGCGGACCCGCGCTACGAGGCTCCCGATAGCAACTCGACGTCACCGCGCCGGAAGGCGAACGTCCCGTCGACCCCGTCGACCCGGACCGACAGGATGGTGCCGCTCGCGACATCGTCGATGCGGACGACCGTGCCGACGACCTCGGCCCCGCGTCGGCGGGCCCCGAGGAGGGCGGGGTGATCGTACCAGGCGAGGACCCGCACCCGCGCATGGATTCGCATCGAGATCATTCCCCGCCCCCGCGATGCTCACCCGGTCACCGCGACCCGGGCCCGTACATCGGGCGCCATTTCCGTCGCGATGACCGGGTGCGGGGGGCTGATCCGGAGACCTGCCCTTGTCGGTGCGAAGTCAACATCTGCTGACTTACGGTAGGACGACCTTCTCCAGATGTCAACCCAAGTTTACTTGATTTTTCGGGAGGCCGGACCGGCCGCGTCTCCGGGCCGGGTCAGGGCTCAGTCGATGCAGGCGGCGAGGCTCCGCGACAGGAGGGCCACCAGCTTCTCGTCGCGGACGTTGGCGAACGCCTCAGGGCGGAGCAGGTGGTACATCATCGCGAACCCCGCGAGCACGGCGATGACCATGGCGGCCCGGGCCGAGGCGCCCTCGCCGCCGATGTGCCTGGCGAGAGGCCGGAGGTTGGTCCGGTTGAGGTCCTCCCGGAACAGCTCGATTGCGTGGGGCTCCGTGGCGGACTGCATCAGGAGCAGCAGCGGCGTGTACCCGCGATCCCGGAGGCTCTCATCCCCGCATACCATGACCCGGGCGAGGTGGTCGGCCAAGTCCCCCCGCTGGCCCTGGAGCAGGTGCCGGATGTCGAAGGCGTGCTCGATCGCCTCGGCGAAGAGCCCCTCCTTGGAGCCGAAGTAGCGGTTGACCAGCGCGGCGTTCACGCCGACGTCCGCGGCGATCTCGCGGACGCCGGCGCGGGCGTAGCCCTGGGTGGCGAAGCGGCGGGTGGCCGCCTCGAGGATCGCCTCGCGGGTCGCGGCGGCGTCGCGCCGCCGCTTCGGGCGTGCATCATCTCTCAGCTCGGGCATCTCTCGACTCCTCCGGCCTCTTCCCTCACTTCAAGTAAACCAGAGTTGACTTCGAAAGTCAACCGCCCTACAATCATGTCAACGACGGTTGACTTTTCGGTCCATGGCGGGCTGCGGACGGGGCGCCGGGCGGCTCGCGCGCACCCCTCCGGGTGCGCCCCGCATCCGCGATGCCGCCGGCCGATCGGGCCGCACGCGTGCCGTCGCCCCGATTTCCCGGGAGCAAGCCATGAGTACGCTTCAAGCCGTCACGCCTCGGGAGCCGGGTATTTTTCCCTGCCGGGCCGTCCCGGAGGGGCCGGCGAGCGACCCGCTCGCGCCCGACGCCGCGGCCGAGCTCGATCGGTTGTTCCGGTCGCGGGTCGGCCGCCTCACCCTCGGCGTGTCGCCGGCGTCCCTGCTGCTCGCCCAGCTCGACTGGGGGATGCACCTGGCCGGGTCGCCGGGAAAGCAACTGGACCTCATGCGCAAGGGGCTGCGCAAGGCCCTGGAGTTCGCCCCCTACGCCACCCGCGCCGCGGCCCTGCCGGACACGCCACCCGTCGTCGAGTCGCTCCCCCAGGACCGGCGGTTCGCCGGGCCCGCCTGGGCGCAGTGGCCCTTCAACCTGTACTACCAGTCGTTCCTGCTCTTCCAGCAATGGGTGCAGAACACCACGACCGGCGTCCGCGGCGTCTCGCCGCACGCCGAGCAGGTCATGACGTTCCTCGGGCGGCAGGAGCTCGATCGCTTCGCCCCCACCAACTTCATCGCGACCAACCCCGAGGTCCTCGCGGCCACGTGCGCCCAGGCCGGGGGCAACCTGGTCTGGGGCGCTCTTCAACTTCGCCGAGGACTGGTGGCGGGCCGTGCTCGGCCTCAAGCCGGCGGGGGCCGAGGCGTTCCCGGTCGGCCAGGCCGTGGCCGTCACCCCGGGCAAGGTCATCTACCGCAACCGGCTCATCGAGCTGATCCAGTACGCGCCGACGACGCCGGATGTCCACGCCGAGCCGGTCCTGATCGTGCCGGCGTGGATCATGAAGTACTACATCCTTGACCTGTCCCCGCGGAACTCGCTGGTGAAGTTCCTGGTCGACAAGGGGCACACCGTCTTCATGATCTCGTGGAAGAACCCGGGGCCGAGGACCGCGACCTGGGCATGGACGACTACCGGACCCTCGGCGTGATGGAGGCCCTGAAGGCCGTCGCGACGGTCGTCCCGGGTCGCAAGGTCCACGCGGTGGGCTACTGCCTCGGCGGCACGATGCTGGCGATCACCGCGGCGGCCCTGGCGCGCGACGGCGACGACCGCCTCCGGAGCATGACCCTCCTCGCGGCGCAGACCGACTTCACGGAGCCCGGGGAGCTGGCCCTGTTCATCGACGAGTCGGAAGTGGCCCTCCTGGAGGACGTGATGTGGGACCAGGGCGTTCTCGACTCCCGGCAGATGGGCGGGGCCTTTCAGTTGCTGCGGTCGAACGACCTGATCTGGTCCCGCGTGGTCCACGACTACTACCTCGGCGAGCGGGCGCCCATGAACGACCTGATGGCCTGGAACGCCGACGGGACCCGCCTGCCGTCCCGGATGCACTCCGAGTATCCTGCGCACCAGCTACCTCCACAACGACCTGGCCGAGGGCGCTTCCGGGTGGGCGGCCGGCCGATCAGCCTGTCGGACATCCGCGTGCCGATCTTCGTGGTTGGCACGGTCAAGGACCATGTCGCTCCCTGGCGCTCGGTCTTCAAGATCCACCGGCTGGCCGGCACCGACGTGACGTTCGTCCTGACCTCGGGCGGCCACAACGCCGGGATCGTGAGCGAGCCGGGCCACCCGCGCCGCCAGTATCAGATGGCGACCCATGCCGAGGGCGCCCCGTACGTCGATGCCGATACCTGGCAGGCCATCACCCCGTCTCAGGAGGGGTCGTGGTGGCTGGCCTGGGAATCCTGGCTGGACCGGCATTCGAGCGGCCCCGCAGCGGTCCCCCCCATGGGGGCCCCGGAGGCCGGACTGCTCCCGCTCGCAAACGCTCCGGGAAGCTACGTCCTCCAGGAGTAGGGGGCGTCAGGCACACGGGAACGCTGACGATAACAAAGTCCCCCTTCCGGCTCTCCCCATTCCAAGTGGGAGTCGGAGGGGGGGCAGCCACAGCAGGCAATCAGACCCCCCCTTATTACCCCGGCAAAGAAGATCCTCCTGTAGGTCGGACAATCCTGTCCGACAGGCCGGGGGAGTCGGACAGGATTGTCCGACCTACTTTCTTGCCGGGGTAATAATCCCCCCCTTGGGAAGGGGGAAAGCCAGACAGGTACTCTTTGAAGTGAGGAGCCCGATCAGGAAAAGGCTTCACCGGACTCGGCACCCTGCCCGAGCTCGGTGGTCCCCTCTATTCTCAGGAGATGATCATGGATATTCGCGGCCAAATCGCCATCGTCACCGGCGCCGGCAGCGGCATCGGCGAAGCCATCGCCGTCCGACTCGCCCAGCGCGGCGTTAAGGCCCTCGGGCTCGTCGACCGCACCGAGTCCGTGTACACGGTCGCCGATGGAATCAATGTGGCCAGCGGCGGCGGTCAAAAGCTCGCCGAGCCCTTCGTCGGCGACGTCACCGACGCGCTGTTCAAGACCCAGACCTTCGATCGGATGGTCGCCCAGTACGGCACCCCCACTATCTGCGTCCCCGCCGCGGGGATCACGCGCGACCAGCTCGCGGTCAAGGTCGACAAGGAGACCGGGCGTGCCGTCCTCTACCCGCGCGAGACCTTCCGCCTCGTGGTCGAGGTGGACCTGATCGCCCCCGTCTACTGGGCGCTGGAGATGATCGGGCGGATCGCCGAGGCGCGCCACCGCCGCGGCCTCGGTCGCTGGAAGACCGAGGAGGGGATCCAGGGCTCGGTGGTCTTCATCAGCTCGATCTCGGCGCACGGCAACCCCGGCCAGATCGCCTACTCCTCGGTCAAGGCGGGGCTCGACGGCGCCGAGGCGACGCTGGCCAAAGAGGCGATCTTCTACGGGATCCACAGCGCCGTCATCCACCCGGGCTTCACCGATACGCCGATGGTCCGCATGGCGTCCTGCGCGATCGCTCTCCTCCTGGCCCGCAAGGCGAAGGAGATCCGGAGATGACACGCGTCCTCCTGGTGCTCAACGCCGGCTCGTCGAGCGTCAAGTTCGCCGTCTTCGCGGTCGCCGGGGAGGGCCTGCGGCCGTTGTTCCGGGGCGCGTTCGACGGGATCGGGACCGCACCCCATTTTCACGCCACGGACATGGTCAACGTCACGGTCGCCAGCGAGCGCTTTCGCCCGAGGCGATCGCCAGCCAGGAAGACGCCGTGCAGCATCTCGCCGGCTGGCTGAAGGGCCACGAAGCGGGCCTGGACCTGATCGCGGTCGGCCATCGGGTCGCCCACGGCGGGCCGGTCTACGGCGAGCCGATCCTGGTCGACGACCGGGTGCTCGAGGTGCTCACCGGCTTCATCCCGCTCGTCCCCGCGCACCAGCCCCACAACCTCGCCCCGATCCGCGCCCTGGCGAAGCTCCGCCCCAACATACCGCAGGTGGCCTGCTTCGACACGGCCTTCCACCGCACGGCGCCGACGGTCGCGGAGCTGTATGCCCTGCCGCGCTCGCTCTTCGACGCGGGCGTGCGCCGGTATGGCTTTCACGGCCTGTCGTACGAATACATCGTCCAGGCCCTCGCGAAGCGGGACCCGGCCGCCGCCCTCGGGCGGCTGGTCGTCGCCCACCTGGGCAACGGCTGCAGCATGGCGGCCATCTGGAATGGCTCCAGCCTCGGCTGCACGATGGGCTTCACCGGGCTCGACGGCCTGCCGATGGGCAGCCGGTGCGGCCAGATCGATCCGGGCGTGCTGCTCTACCTGATGCGGCAGCGCGGCCTGAGTCTCGACCATGTCGAGGACCTGCTGTACAAGCACTCCGGCCTGAAGGGCCTCTCCGGGGTCTCCAACGACATGCGAGACCTGCTGGAGTCCGATCACCCCGATGCGCGTCTGGCCATCGACTACTTCGTCGACCGGATCGGCCGCGAGCTGGGCGCGCTGACCGCGGTGCTCGGCGGCCTGGACGCGCTGGTGTTCACCGCCGGGATCGGCGAGCACGCGGCCGAGATCCGGGCGCGGGTCTGCCGCGGCGCCGCCTGGCTGGGCGTCGCCCTCGACGAAGACGCCAATCGCCGGGGCGATACGCTCATCTCCCCGGAAGGTCATCGCCCTTCGGTCTGGGTCATCCCCACGGACGAAGAGCGGATGATCGCCGAACATACCCTGCGGCTCACCCGCCACATGGCGGCACAGGACCGGCAGCCGGCGCGCGGTGGCCGCGATGCAACGCTCCGGGCACGTTCGAGTCACGAGTGGGATTCGTGAGGGATCGAGCTCGAATGCGCGGAAAGGGAGGCTTGAGATGAGACGCGCACCGCTGGTGGTGTGCCTCGCGGCGATCCTGATGGCCCCCGGGCTCGCAGCCCGGGGGCAGGCCCAGGCCGACGCGGCGGATCTCTCCGGGGTCGTCGTCGCGCTGGCGACCCGGGAATCGGCAAGCTATTACCCCGGCAAGAAAGTAGGTCGGACAATCCTGTCCGACTCCCCCGGCCTGTCGGACAGGATTGTCCGACCTACGGGAGGATCTTCTTTGCCGGGGTAATATGTCAAGGCGTTCAACGAGCGCAAGCTCCAGGATCTCGCCGTCCTGTTGACCCCGGACGCCGATGTCACAGTCCTCGAGGGGTCCACCGTCGACAAGCTCGCACACAGCCTGGTTTGCGGACGGCAGAAGATCATGGTCTGCCACGAGACGCTCTTCGAGATGTATCCGGACATCAAGCTCAAGCGGACCGTCACCGATGCCCGGCTGATCCGGCCGGACGTGCTGATCGCGGATTACGACTTCGAGATCACGGGGCTTCCCGGCAACGCCGGCCCGATCCGGGGCCGTGCCGTGCCCATCCGCGTACTGGAGTCCGGGTCCTGGAAGATCGCCGCCGAGCGAATCGTGTCCGGGACCCCCGCTTCGAAGTAGTGGACGCATCGGACCCCGACCCCGTCTCGTGGACCACGAACAATGACGTGAGATCATGATCACCAGTGAGCGACGTCGTCTCGGACGGCCGGCCGCGGCGCCGGTGGTCGCCACGCTCGCACGGTGAAACGCGAGAGCGCGACCAATGCGCCCCGTCGGATCTGCCCCGGAGTCGATCCTGAACCCGACACACCCTGACACGAGCCCGGAGAGGCGACGCCACCGGAGATACCTATGGCCACCATTGCGACCGAACGCGATTCCCTCAGCGCCTACGGAGAGGCGCGCTCGACGATCGAGGGCGGCGCCCCTCACGTCCGACGAGCTGCGCCGCATGGACGCCTACTGGCGAGCCAGCCTGTACCTGTGTCTCGGGATGATCTACCTGAGGGACAACCCGCTGCTCCGCGAGCCGCTCGCGCTCGAGCACCTGAAGGTCCGCCTGCGCGGTCACTGGGGCTCCGACCCCGGCCAGAGCCTCGTCTACGTCCACCTGAACCGCTTGATCAAGAAGCTCGACCTCGACGTGATCTTCCTCTCCGGCCCCGGCCACGGTGCACCGGCGCTCTTGTCCAACGCCTACCTGGAAGGGACCTACTCGGAGGTCTACCCGACAAGAGCCAGGACATCGACGGCCTGCGGCGGTTCTTCAAGCAGTTCTCCTTCCCCGGCGGCATCGGCAGCCATTGCACTCCCGAGACCCCCGGCTCGATCCACGAGGGGGGCGAGCTGGGCTACTCCGTCTCGCACGCCTACGGGGCGGCCTTCGACGCACCCGACCGGATCGTCGTGGTCATGGTCGGCGACGGCGAGTCGGAAACCGGCCCGCTGGCGACGGCCTGGCACTCCAACAAGTTCCTCAACCCCATCCGCGACGGCGCCGTGCTGCCGATCCTCCACTTGAATGGGTACAAGATCAACAACCCGTCGGTCCTCGCCCGGATCAGCCACCGGGAGCTGGGGCTGGACGGCCCCGCGAGAGGTGGACGGCCACTACTTCGAAGGCTTCTGGCGGGCACACCAGGTACCGATGGGGGACGTGCGCGACAACCCCGCGCACCTGAAGGTCCTGGAGCAGTGGCTGCGCTCCTACGACCCGGATTCGCTCTTCGACCAGAAGGGCCGATTGATCCCCGAACTGCGGGACCTGCCGCCCTCGGGGCCGCGACGCATGAGCGCCAACCCCGCGACCAACGGCGGCCTGATCCGCAAGCCGCTGGACCTCCCCGATTTCCGAGGCTACGCCGTCGCGGTAAAGCAACCGGGCGCCAGCGAGGCCGAGCCGACCAAGGTCCTCGGTACCCTGCTCCGCGACATCGTCCGGCTCAACCCGACGAATTTCCGGGTGTTCTGCCCCGATGAGACGGTCTCGAACCGACTCACGGCGCTCTTCGAGGTCACGGGGGAGGCCTGGCTCGGCGAGACCTTCCCCGAGGACGCTGACGGCGGCCTGCTCTCCCCCGACGGCCGCGTGATGGAGATGCTCAGCGAGCACACCCTGGAGGGCTGGCTCGAGGGCTACCTCCTGACCGACCGGCACGGCTTCTTCTCGACCTACGAGGCGTTCGCCCACGTCATCGACTCGATGGTCAACCAGCACTGCAAGTGGCTGGAGAAGTCCAACGAGGTGCCGTGGCGGGCGAAGGTCGCGTCGCTCAACCTGCTGATCACCTCGACCGTCTGGCGCCAGGACCACAACGGGTTCAGCCACCAGGACCCGGGCCTGCTCGACGTGGTCGCCAACAAGAGCCCCGAGGTCGTCCGTATCTACCTGCCGCCGGACGCCAACTGCCTGCTGTCGGTGGGCGACCACTGCTTGCGGAGCACCGGTTATGTCAACGTGATCGTCGCCGACAAGCAGCCGCACCTGAACTACCTCGACATGGACGCCGCGATCCGGCACTGCACCAAGGGGATCAGCATCTGGGACTGGGCCAGCAACGACCAGGGCGCCGAGCCCGACGTGGTGATGGCCTCGTGCGGGGACGTGGCGACGATGGAGGCCCTGGCCGCGACCGAACTCCTGCGCGAGCACTTTCCCGGCCTCAAGGTCCGATTCGTCAACATCGTCGACCTGTTCCGGCTCGTCCCCGAGCGCGAGCACCCCCACGGGCTCTCGGACCGGGAGTTCCTGAGCCTGTTCACCCCGGACCGGCCGGTCATCCTGAACTTCCACTCCTATCCCTGGCTGATCCACCGGCTGACCTACCGCCGCCCGAACCAGCACAACATCCACGTCCGGGGCTACAAGGAGAAGGGGAACATCAACACGCCGATGGAGCTGGCGATCCGCAACCAGATCGATCGGTTCAGCCTGGCGATCGACGCGATCGACCGGATGTCGGCGATGGCGACGGTCGGCGCCCACGCCCGCGAGCGGCTGCCCGACCGCCAGATGCAGTGCCGGGCCTACTCCTACGAGCACGGCATCGACATGCCCGAGGTCATTCAATGGAAATGGAAAGGCACTCCGGGGGCCTGAGAGGGTGTACGAGAAGGGTACGGAGCGGCCTTTCTGTGTCGCGTCCGGGTGGCCGTCCGACTCTGGAACGATGACCGCCACGTGGAGCCTTGATTCCGTGGCATCCAGAATCGGTTTGGTCAACGGGTTCGGCGATACCAAGAATAGAACGACCATTCTGAGCAGACATCTCGTGAAGGTGGATTGAGAGCACATCGGCTGACCCACCACCCAGAAAACGGAGAGACTCCCGTGGGATCGATTCGGAAGATCCTCGTCCCGACCGATTTTTCCCCGCACGCCGAGGAGGCGTTCCGCCAGGCATTCAGCCTGGCCAAGGCCACCGGCGCCAGCGTCGTGGTTCTTCACGTGGCCCAGGCTAGGCTGTCCAGTCTGTGCTGTTTTTCCATGTTAGAACTGGTGTTTTGCAAAGTCAGGATAGCCCCAATTGGGCCATCACATGACCAATAGGACGTTCCCTCTCGGTGACTTGCTCGATGGCCCAGGTCAGGGTCGTGCGCAGAGTCTCCCGGAGCATGGCCCGACAGGCTTCGCCGATGGTCATCAGCCGATGGAGCGCCCATTCCTTCGCACGGCCCTGCTTCAACTGGCCCATGAGCAGACTGTACGCCAGCATGACCAGGTACATGTGCCGGGTCTGGCCCTGGGGATCACGCAACTGACAGTCGCCCAGTCCGAGTTGCTGCTTGCCGTCCCGATGGAAGGTCTCCGTCCCTGTCCAGCGATGCCGGTACACCCGCACCGTCCGACTCACTTCCCAGGTGATCCGATTCGTCACCAGGATCTTGATCGGCTCGGGGTCATTCCGATACTGAAGTGCGCCCCTCGGATCGGACAGGTGCATAATGAACCTGGAGGTCCGCAGGGAGACGCAATCGCATGAAGAAACGACGCCGATTCACGCCCGAGTTCAAGGCCCAGATCGTCCTGGAGATCTGGTCCGGTGTTCAGTCCTCGGCCGAGGCGTGCCGCAAGCACGCCCTCAGCCCCAACCTGCTGGCCACCTGGAAGGCCACCTTCCTGGAGCGAGCGCATACCCTCTTCGAGGGCGACGACCAGCATGACGAGGACCAGGCCCGCATCGCCGAGTTGGAGCAACTGCTCGGCCGGGCTACCCGGCAGATCGAGGTTTTAAAAAAAGCCTCGACACTGCTGGATGTGGCCTCGACCAGAAACGGGAGGTGATCCACCAACTCAAGGATCAATATCCGCTCCGATTCTTATGTGATACCCTCGACGTGCATCGCAGCGCCCTCTACCATCAACCCCGGCTGCCGGAGGACCAGCCGGTTCGAGACGCCTTGAAGGAATTGGCCGGTCAATGGCCCACCTACGGCTACCGGCGCTTGACCATCATGCTCCATCGTCAGGGCCACATCGTCAATTCCAAGGTTGTACGGAGGTTGATGCATGAACTGGGTATTGCTGGCCAGACCCCGAAAAGAAAGCCTCGGACGACCGACAGCGATCATCCGTACCCCCGCTACCCGAACCTCGTCGAGGGCCTGGAGGTGAGCCGCCCGGAACAGGTCTGGGTGGCCGACATCACGTACATCCGATTGAAAAAGGAGTTCGTGTATCTGGCAGTGTTAATGGACGTGTTCACCCGCTGCATCCGAGGCTGGCATCTGGGCCGCAGCCTGGAGCAAGAGTTGACGATCACGGCCCTGAAACGGGCGTTGGAACGAGGACGCCCGGAGATCCATCATTCCGACCAGGGGGTGCAGTATGCGGCCACGGCCTACGTCGAGATGCTGAAGGCGACACATTCGCAGATCAGCATGGCAAACGTGGGCGAACCCAAAGAGAATGGATATGCTGAGAGACTCATGAGAACAATTAAAGAGGAGGAGGTGGATTTGTCGGAGTACGAGGACTTCGCCGATGCCTGGCGGCATCTGGGACGATTCCTCGACGAGGTGTACAACCGGAAGCGGATTCACTCGGCGCTGGGGTACTTGACGCCGAGCGAGTTCGAGCAACAATGGATTAGCATGCAGCGATCACAGTGATAGGATTGACAAAAGATCGCCGTTTCGGTGGTCCGATTTCTGGGGCGCACTACATACCTCGGCACTGGTGAAGTAACAATCCATGGTGAAGTCACCGGGGATGTTCCGCGCAGACCCAGTCGATCAGGTCACAACACAGCTTGGTATGGTTGCGGAAGGGTTCCTTCCGGGCCTGGCAGACTTCCTCCTTGCGGAAGAGGCGGAACTCCAGGGGATAGTGTTTGCCGCTGGTGCAGACGTAGTTGACGAAGAGGTAGTCCTGGGCGATCTTGTGCCGCTCCTCGGCGTGGTCCCAAAACCAACCGGCGTCGGGGATGAGTTGACCGGCCCGATCCACCAAGGTGTTGTCGATGGGGATGACCCCCAGGGCCAGCGCACACTAAGGCGGCTCGCCAAAATAGATCGTCCGTTTCGACCTGTATTTTGTTACAGTATGGTTCATGCCGAACCTACTCACTCAGGTCGTCGAAGCGAAGTACATCACCCTCAAACCGCTCCTCGATGAGCGGGCTCGCCGCCTCTGGGCCGCCGTTGAAGCCCGATCGCTTGGCAGGGGCGGGATCATCCGGGTCGCCGAGGCCACCGGACTCGCACGGGCCACCATCCGAGCGGGATTGAAGGAACTGGATCTCCCCACCCCGGACGATGACGGACCACTCTCGGGTGGGCGTCTCCGTCCTCCCGGGGGCGGACGCAAGCCGCTGACCGAGCATGACCCGGACCTGCTGCGTGAATTGGAAGCCCTCGTCGGTCCGGTGACCCGTGGCGACCCGATGTCTCCCCTGCGGTGGACGTGCAAGAGTGCGGAGAAGTTGGCAGAGGGGCTCCGGGCCCGAGGGCACGTCGTCAGCGAGCGGACGATCAATCGACTCCTCCATGACCTGGGCTACAGTCTCCAATCCAATCGCAAGACGATCGAGGGCAAAGGTCACCCGGATCGGGATGCCCAGTTCCAGTACATCAACCGAAGGGCCAGGGCGTTCCAGCGACAAGGCCAGCCCGTGGTCTCGGTCGATACCAAGAAGAAAGAGCTTGTAGGGCAGTACCGCAACGGCGGGCGGGAGTGGCAACCCAAGGGGAAGCCCGAGAAGGTGAAGGTCCATGACTTCATCGACAAGGGCCTGGGCAAGGCGATCCCCTATGGGGTCTATGACATGGCGGCCAACGCCGGTTGGGTCAGCGTCGGTGTCGATCACGACACCGCCGAGTTCGCCGTCGAGACAATCCGCCGGTGGTGGTATCGGATGGGCCGCCGGGTCTACCCGCAGGCGAAGAAGTTGCTGATCACGGCCGACGGCGGCGGCTCCAAGGGGAGCCGCTGCCGCCTCTGGAAGGTGGAGTTGCAGCGACTGGCCGACGAGATCGGGCTGAGCATCTCGGTGTGCCACTTCCCGCCGGGCACGAGCAAGTGGAATAAGATTGAGCACCGGATGTTCTGTCACATCACGGAGAACTGGAGGGGACGCCCGCTGGTCAGCCGTGAGGTGGTCGTCAACCTGATCGGCGGTACGAAGACGAAGGCTGGGCTGGAGATCAAATCGGAGTTGGATGGCGGCAGCTACCCGACAGCCCGAGAGGTCACGGATCAGCAGATGGACGGTCTCTCGATCAAGCGAGAGAAGTTCCACGGCGAGTGGAACTACACCATCCGCCCAAAGTAGCAAACGAGCAATCTAATTTGGCGAGCCGCCTAACATGTTGATCCAGTAGCGACTTCCATCAAGAAGGTCTCGCTCCAGCCACAGCTACGGCGTTTCATGGCCACGCTTTGCCGGTCGGGATGCTGCTTCAACAGCGACAACGCAAACCGGTTCAGCCACGCGAAGTTCTCACGCAGGTTCCGCTCGCGGATCCGGGACTCGTCCTCGCGGAACGTCATGTCCAAGGTCCAATGGCAGCTGTTCTCGATGCCCCAATGGCCTCGGATGGCACGGGCGAACTCCTGGACGTCCACCTCTAAGCTGCTGAGGTAGTAGCGGACCTCGATCGTCTCCTCACCGTCTCGAAGACAGCACGACGTTGCCATCCCAATCGACTTGAGCCCCTTCCACTGCTCGAAGCCGGGCAGGTCCTCGGGGACCGGGAGCTGGAGATACGTCCGCACCTCCGCGCGCCCGTGAGCCTCCTCCGTCGTCACAGACTCCTGCGCCTCGGACAGGTCCCCCTCAAGCTGCTCGTCGATGTGCTCGATGACCGCCTCATAGAGCGCCTCCTGGTTCCCCTTCAACGCCAACACATAGTCGGCCTTGCCCGCGAGGATCTGCGCGGCGATCGCCTTCTGGGTGCCCATCGCGTCGATGGTGATGATCGCCCCCTCGATGTCCACCAACCGCAGAAGTTCGGGGATGGCCGTGATCTCGTTCGACTTCTCGTCGCAGGCCACCTGGCCGAGGGACAGGCCATACTCACTGGCCCACACGCTGACCGAATGCAGGGCACCCAGCCCGTCCTTGCGATCGTGACTGCGCCGCAAGGTCTTGCCGTCCACCGGCAGCACCGGCCGATCCACGCCGGTCTCCGCCATCGCCTCGGCACGCAACGACTGGAGCCAGCCGGCGAAGCAGGCCCGGAAGGCGGCCGGCTTCAGCGCCATCAGGACGCGCCGGAAGACATCCTTGCGCGGGAGGCCGTTGGGCAAGTCGAGCACCCGCATGAGGAACTCCTGTTTCAGCCGGGCCCAGCGGGCGATCGCCGTCGGTCCGCCGGCGCCGGCGAGCACGGCCAGCAAGGCGATGACCACCACGCTGACCAGCGGGTGCCGTCGGTTGATCTCGGAGCGCGGGTCCTCGAGTTCCGCGAAATGCCGCACGACCTCATCCAGGCCGATTCGCTGAACGTCTGCCATGGTTCACCCCCCGATGCGACGCGGTCATGGAAGCAACACAGGGGATGGTATGCACAAGAGCCAGCCAGGGCGCAAGCCTTACAAATTACCAGAATTACCTATAAGTGTGCGCTGGCCCTGGGGTACTGCCCAGGGCTTACGCACCAGGTTTCTCGGGGATTTGGGCCAGTACTCTCAAGAGATAGTCGTTCTTCCATCCCGCAATCAGGCGCCGAGTGGCAATACTCTTGCCTTTGCTGGTCTTCTCCGCCTTGAGCAGACATAACGCCAGCTTGCGGAGCCACGCCAAGTTCATCGCGCTGTTCCCGGCCCAGTGCCGTTGGTCATCCTCACGGAAGCAGACGTCCAGAACCCAGTGCAGCGAGTTCTCGATCCCCCAATGACCCCGCACCCATCGCAGATACTGCTCCGCCGTCGCGGCCGTGCTGCTGATGAAGTAACGGATCTCAATGCTCGCCACACCATCGACCAGCCGATGGCTGATCACCATCACGATCGCCGTCAGTCCGATCCAAAGGTCCGCGTTCCGGATCCCCTCCGGATGGGTGATCACACAGCAGGTGCGGGTCTCCTGGCGAGCGCTGCGAACCTCTTCCGTCTGACACTCGGTGAAGTCCACCCCGGGTTCGCCCTGATCCAACGCGGTATCGAACGCCCGCTTGATGTCCTCGTAGAGATGCGGCTGATTCTCCTTGGCGGCCAGCACGTAGTGACCACCTCGGCCGACGATGTCAGCAGCGATCTCCTTCTGACAGCCCATGGCGTCGATGGTCACCACGGCCCCGTTCAAGTCGAGCAGTTCGAGCAACTCGGGAATGGCGGTAATCTCGTTGGATTTGGCGTCGGTGGCCACTTGCCCCAAGGTCAAATGATTCTCGACCGACCCGGCGCTGACGACAGGGAGCGCCGATCGGCCGACGGTACGCCGGGCGGAGCCGCGTTGGGCCTTGCCGTCGATGGCGATCCGTGTCAGTTCGGGCGGAGCCGTGGCGATCGGAGTCAATCCGTTTCGAGCCCTCAGCGCCGTGATCCAGGCGGAGAAGCCCTTCTGAAAGGCCACCGGGTCGAGCCGGCAGAAGACTCGTCGGAAGGTGTCGTGCGAGGGGATGCCGCCAGGCAAGGTGAGGAAGGTCTCGAGCCAGTCGCGCTTGGAGTGACCGTAGTCGGCGATCTGCACCCAGGTATCGGCGCCGCAGAAGACAGCGCAGGTGGCGATGAAGACGATCTCATCGAGTCGGTGGATTCGCCCCTGTTCGCGGCGGGGATCGGGCAAGTCCGCGAAATGATCGAGGATGGAGACCGGGTTGCTGGCCGGAGTCATGGCGGTCGTGTCTGAGCCGACGGTCCTCGCGTGGACATCCCTGAAGAAGTCGAAATCTCCAGGTGGTCGATGCTACAAAAGCCGTCCGATACCCTGCCAGCCGGACTGGACAACAGAGGCGAGTCGCAATTTCCCAGAACACCCAGACAGCCCAGGCTGATGCGTAAACCCTGCTGACTTCACCTCGTACGCGGTTGCGCGATCGGACCCGTGTCTCTCAGGCTGTGGAGAAGATACTCACCGAGTGTGAAGTCACCGAGTGGTTCGACGTGACCGTGGTGGAGAAAGTGGAGGAACACTATCGCCAAGAGCACCGTGGTCGCCCGAATGCCAAGACCAGGTACATCAAGGAAGAATGCCTCCGCTTCGACATCACGATCCAGTTGCGTCACGAGCGCTTGATGGAAGAGGCGCTCTGTGATGGGGCCTTTCCCCTCATCACCAATGACAAGACACTCTCGCCCTTGGACTTGCTCTTGGCCTACAAACAACAACCGCTGATCGAGAAGCGGTTCCAGCAACTCAAGAGCGACTTCGTGGTCGCCCCGGTGTTCCTGAAGGAGGCCAGCCGGATTCAAGGCTTGCTGTGCGTGTACTTCTTCGCCTTGCTCGTGGAGTCGCTCTTGGAGCGGGAACTGCGTCAGGCGATGGAACGATCCGCCCTTGACAGCCTGCCCCTGTATCCCGAGGGCCGCCCGTGCCGTCGCCCCACGGCCCGGCGCATCCTCGACCTGTTCGAAGACATGCAACGACACGAACTGACGACCGACGGTCAGAACACCATCACATTCACCACCGAACTATCCCGCGTCCAACGACGAGTCTTGCGCCTGCTGGACATCCCGAGGGCCTATGAGCTCTGACCGCTGATCACTCCTGACTGCAGGATATTCCGAGATATCCCCCACCAGATGTGCGGAAAGGAGGTTACAAATTACCAGAATTACCTATAAGTGTGCGCTGGCCCTGGGTGTTGACACCTTCCGGTTCATACCCCTGGAAGCCCGTGTCCTTGTACAACGTACTGCCCGGCGGGAAGACATACCCATCGGCGTCGGCACACGCCTTGTCGTGGCGACTGCCGGCGTGGGTCGGCCCCAAACCGACGACCTTGCCCGTGGCCTTGTCGGTGATCACGATGTTCTTCTTGGTGTGCCGCTTTTTCTTGCCGCTATAGTCGTCCCGGCGACGTTGGTCGTCCTTGGGGCGCCGGATCGGTCGCTCGGTGCCATCGATGAGAAACTCCAGTCCCGGGCAGGACTTCAGAACCTCCTGGAGTGGAGTCGGTTGGCGGGCCGGCAATTGGAGTTCATAGCCCAGGGTCCGGTTGACGATCGGGGTCAGGCGGTGGATCCACTGGCAGGCCTGCCCCTGACTGAACCCGAAGAAGAAGGCCAAGGTCTCCTGAGTGGGGTACTGCCGGAAGTAGAAGAGGAGGAAGACGAGCTTGTCGGCCGGGGTGGGTAAGGCGCCCTTGGCCCCCCCACCGGGGCGGCGCTGGCGTGGTGTGGGGTGCTTTAGGTCTCGCTGCTGGCGATCGTCCTCGTAGGCCCGCTCGAAGTCCGCCAGCAGAGTCTGGAAAGCGGCCAGCGTCAGGCCGGTCAACTGCTGGAAGATGCGGGGCCGAGTGTGGATCTTCTGGAAGTTCAGCATGCCAGCACTCCCCGAAGCAGGCCAAAAGGGAGAGCCTACCCCAGAGACGACCTAATGCCAATAAAGTTTGTTGTACAAGGACACGGGCTTCCAGGGGTATGAACCGGAAGGTGTCCACACGCATCAGCCCAAGAAGAAGCCCCGGGGCAAAGAGTTGACGCCCGAGGAAAAGGAGTCCAATCGGCTCATCTCCCGGGTGCGGGTGAAGGTGGAGCACAGTATTGGTGGAGTGAAGGTGTTTCGCATCGTGGCGGATATCTTCCGCAACATCAAAGAGGGGTTTGTGGACCTGGTGATGGAGACCGCCTGCGGGTTGTTCAACCTCCGTTTGGCATCCCGATCCCTGGTGTGAGAAACATGGCTTGCCCGAACCGGGCGCAATTCACCGATCACCGACAACCGTTATTCCCAATAAAGTCTATTGCACCTTGGGCCGGGGCGGAATGTGCGCAGGATTGGTCCATCCGGGCTGGCCGTCGATATCCACAGGTCGAGCACCACCACTTCGGCCGCTTGGTGGATGGTCTCGGCGGTGTAACCCTCGTGCCCCGCATGAGACAACACGGCATCGATGCGACGCGGACCCCAGCCCAGAAACCCGATGAGCCATCGCGGCGCGAATTTGATAGGGTCGAACTTGCTCTTGGTCCTGCCGAACGTACTGGACGTGCTCATGCTCGCCTCCAGGGGTTGAGCCGTCTGGAGGCGGCGGGACCGGCGGGCGCTCGACGAGCCGGGGCGGCGTGGGCGCGAGCGCGTCGGCCGGGGTGGCGGGGGAATCTTGACTTTCCCGACTGGTTTGGTAAACTTCACTAGGCATAGCGGCTTCCTCTGCGGTGGCAGACCTCTCATCGCACATCGACGCCTCACTCTGGCAGGTGGTGCGTCGATGTTTTGCATGTATAACGTATAAGCATGTTTTAGATGCCGTGGCTGGCAAGCTCCTTCTCGGCCCGCTCGTGCGCGGCGAGTTGGGCGGGCGTGCGAGGGGCGGGCGTAGCGGTCGGATCGGCGGTCAGGGTGGCGAAAAACGCATCATCAGGGCCACGACCCGGCCCGAGACAGACACCGGCACCAGCATGAGTATAGCGCCGAAAACGGTTGTGAATCAGGCCGATCGTGATGCGGACTTGTCCCCAGCCGTCGCCCATGGGTTCCTTGCCGGATCTGGGTTCCGTTTTCCGCCCTGCCACGACACCAGCTGGATAGATGACCGTCGGCCAGTATCCATCCGTGAGGAGCTTGATGGCAGTGTCGCGGGCCGTTGGCTTGCGGGTGTCGGCGCGGTTCATGCATGGCCTCCTTCCAGACCCCGGACGAGATCAGTGGCCAAGGCATTCACAACATCCTCCCAATGGCGCTCAGGCTCGCGGTCGAGTGCCAGATCCAGGCTGTTCCTCAGTGAATTCAAGCGATCGACAATTGCCGGTTCGAGATCCTCCGGAACATGCAGAATCTGGTCATCGACACGAGCCTCGGCGAGAATGCGTTGCTCGATGGCTTCGCGCACTTGAACCGCGATCATCTCGCGGTATCGGTCCTCCTGGACGGTGGTTGGCGGGATGACCTTCCCGAGATAGGGGCTGATCTTGCGATCGAGCCATTCGAGGAATTGCGGCGTCGTGAAGGCGTTCAGCTCAACCCGGTGCTCCTGTAGCCAATCTGCCCACTCGGGCGGAACATACTGTGCCACGGGCTGCTCTTTGTCGTGGGGGCAATCCTCGATTTCCACGACCCCCGCGTCGGCTAACTCCACCGCTTCCTGGGGGTCCAGGCCAAGGTTGATGACCTCGATATTGCGGCGGGGTCGGGCGCGGGTTTCCTCTTGGAGGCTCTGATAGATCAGTGTCCCCGCCGCATCGGCATCATGAATGCAAAAGACCTGAACGGGCTCGCTACTCGCCCCGATCAGATCCAGGATGTCCCGTGCGGCGCGGGTCGGTTGGCCCTTGCTGGTGATCAAGGCGCAGTCGTTGCGATCGGGCCATCCCGCCGCACGTAGAGCGTGGAAGAATCCTTCCTTCTCGATGTACAGGACTTTGTTGAACAGCCATTTGGGACGGTGGTATTGCTCCACCGCGATCGTCCCCAGTGGGATCTCCGTGCCTTCGTGAGGGTGGTAGAACGTGCCGCGCGGGTCGCGGTAGGCGAGCGGGTCTTGCCCGCTGTCCTCCTCCCATTCCGTCACGATCGTCTGGGCGAAGTAGTTCCACTCCAGCGGTTGGCCCAGTTTGTTCTGAACGGTCGGCCGGAGTCGGTAATACACCTGGCGCCAGCCAAAGCGGTGTTGGCGGCTGCCACTGACGATCCGGATGGCCTCCTCCATATGCGCGAAGACGACACTCTTGACGGTGTTGGCTTCGTCCCCATTCCGCACTGAGGAAGACCGCGACTGAATTCGTCGCGTCGCCTTCTCGACCGCTTTCCTGATGTGCTGGCCGTAGATTGCCAAGTTTGGGGCCTTGCCATCCGACTTGATCGGCATGTACGGAGTCGTCAGGTTGATGTGACAGATCACGCCCGTGCGGCTCTTGACCTGGAAGCTGAAATCATCGACATAGAAACGATTGGACTTCTCTTTGGCCAAGTGCCAGACGTCGGCCTCGGTCACACAGGCTGTCCCGTTGTAGCCGTTCACAGGCCGGGGTGCCTAAAAACAAGGCATTTTCCCATGGTCGTACAATCGTAGAATAACCATTTACGACTGTCAGATATTGCGGAAACCCCTGGAAAATAGGCTCGACGACCTGTGAACAGCTACGTCCCGTTGACGAGGAAGACGGCGGTCGCGTTGCCTTCGTAGGGCTCGGCCCAGACCTCGACCACGACCGGGATGTTCAGTTTCAGGCCATCGCTACCCCGCGGGAAGACCGCGAAATTGGCATCGCGGACGTACACGCCGGGAAAGGCGTCGTCGGCGATCTTCCCCAGGCGATCGGGGTTGACCGAGCGAGCCAACCCCCGCGCGGCCACGAGCAGCCGGATCGCCTCGTCGCGGGTCAGGCTCCGCGCAGGGCGACCCTTGAACTCGGCGGCGATCGACCCCGCCTTGGCTCCCGTGCAACCGTCCAGGCGAGCGATCAACTCTCGCACCGAGACGGATTCCGGGGCCGACAGACACAGCTCGTGGAAGGATTCGCCATCGTACCAGTGGGGCGATGACTTGCCCTTGTAGACCTGCTCCGTCGCGCCGGCGGCGATCCGCGCAACTTCGGCGAACTCAAGATCGCTCGGGGTGAGCACCAGCGGCGCTCCCAGGCGAATCTCGATCTCGGTTCCCGGTTCATCGTAGGGGCCGACGCATTCGGCTCGTGACCATCCGGTGCGAGCGTCGGGCACGATCCGCAGCCGACGGCCACGCGTGGCCACGAACAGCGTTCCGTTCGTGGCCAGAACGGCGCCAACGGCAACCCGGATGCCATTGCCCAGCGCCGCGCGAGGGGCGACGCTCATACTTCGAGGAGGTAAGGGGCCGCGCCACCGAGAAAAGCGACGCGACCTCTTCATCATCTCCGGGGATGCCGGCGCCCGAGTCCCGGATGGTCACGGTCCCATCAAGCCAGTCGGCATTACAGTCCCCAACCGCGTCCAGGGCGTTGTCGACCAACTCCTTGACCACCACCCCACCCAATTCCTCCTGCCGGCAACCGGCCTTCTGGCACAGACCGGCCGCGGTGCGGAACAGGGTCCAGTCCTCGCGACTGTAGTTGAAGTTTTCGACCCTCGGGTTAGCTTGCTCACGGGGAGAGTCGATTGCCTCAAAACTTACAACGCCCATGGTATCGCCCTCCCCCGCCGTGCGGACTCAAGGTGTGCAGGCGGCTCAGCGCGCATCATGCCAGGTAGGGATTGCTTCCCGACCGGGGCCGTTTGCTTGCGCGGTCAGAATCCGGCAGAGGTCAGCGTGCGCTCGGCAGCGGCGTGTTCGCGGCGAGCTTGGGCCGGCGAGCGGGGCAGGGATGCGGGATCGGCCGGGCGGCTGAGGCGATCAGCGGTGATCGCCTGAAGGAAGGCGTCCAGATCCTCCGGCCGCACCCGCCACCCCCCCGGAGTCCTGGTGGCTGCGAGTCGCTTCCTTGTGCTATCACGCATCAGCCTGCCCTCCAGAATCCATCGCGATCCGGTGGCGGGATGGACTCCGATCAGTCGACGCGCTTGGGCCAGCGGCAGGCCATACACGTTCCGGGCGAGCTCGGTGAGTGTGGGAGTGCCCATTGCTAATCCTCGGCGGTTGCAGGTTTTTTGCGGCGTCGAGGAATTTTGGGGGCGTTGCGAGGTGAAAGTGTCCTTGAAAGTGTCGCGGGCGGGTCCAGTGGGGAAAGTGCCTAGATTTCAGGTGTTTTTACGTACCAGCGATGGCAAATGGAAGTGTGGACACTTGGACCCGTGGGATAGGCCCGATCAGGAAAGCTTGACCTGCTTCGCGATTTGTTGAAATACCCAGAATCGAAATGGTCGCTCACGAGTTTCCCAACGAACGCGGCTCCGTCCGGGCCGGCAGGGAAACTCGCCCGCTTCCCCGTGGCGTTTGAGCGTGGGCAAGGACAGGCCGCATCCCATCCCGTGGGCGAGCTTGTGGGCCTCGGTCCCGGAAATCCATCCCTGATTCTTGGCGACCGCCCGTTGCAGGTTGGTTTCCAGTTCCAGGGGCAAGCCGGGTTCCGTGGACGTGCCCGGCCAGGCCGCCCGAATCAGCGGCTCCGCTTCGCTCGGATCAATCTCGAAAAGGGCCACGGCTTCCGAGGCATTCAGCCCCACGGGAAGGTTCGCGATTTCGCCCATACTGACCGATTCCCCCGGCCTCTTGACCAGCGCCTCCACGAGGAATCGCTCGCCGATCCAAACCAATTTGACAGCGTGGAGCCGTCGATCCGGCTTCGTGGGGTGCCAGAACACCGGCAGCCCAAGCTCACAGAGACGAGCTTCGGGCCGATGCTCGTAATAGCGCAGCGTGATGGCACCGGCCGTATTGATCGGTTCCGTCTCACCGTCCAGGTTCACGATGGAGACGACACGGTAGGGATCGTAAAGCTCGGGGTGGGGATCGCACGTGGCCGCAAGGGGCAAGGGGACTGGTCTTGATGGCTCGTTCATGGGCGCCTCAGCATCGCTCCGGGCCGCCCCCGACGGCGGACGGCTGAGGACGCCCACCGCACGGGAGCCGATTTCAGACTGCGCCGCTTGCAAGTCGGCACGGTCCCCGGTGAACATACATTACCACAGAACGGCCAACGATCAACCGAAGCGCTTCATGACCTCGACGGCCTTCGCCTCATCCCGCTCCGCGTAAAGCTGGGTGATGTCAGCCTTGGCATGGCCCAGCAGGATCTGAGCGACTTCCAAGCCGAATTCCGCCCGGATGCGCGTGGCTGCCGCGTGCCTCAGCCTGTTCGGCGCCCAGTGCGGGACGCCGGCCTCTTGACAGCCACGGGCGATCGCCCGCGCGTAGCTGGTGTGCGTGTAGTGACCTTGGGGCGCCCGCTTCGGCATGGCCTTCCGCTTCCGGTTCTGCTGGGACGGCTGCACCTTCGTCTTCCGCGCCGCGCGGGCCGCCACGGCGTACTCAGCCTTCGCTTCGATCGGCGAGAAGAGATAGGCGGCGGGGTCCGCCCGGAGCCATTCCTTGACGAGCTCTTGCGACTTGGCCCGAGAAAAATGGTTCGACTCCGACCGTGATGCTCGCACTTGTGCTCGGGGGGCTGGTAGGTCCAGACGGTGCCGGAGCGGTCGAGGGCGCCGGTCGTCATCAAGCAGACCTCGGTGGGGCGCAGGCGGTCAAGAGCTGAAGCTTGACCATCGCGGCCACCCGGCGGTTCAGGAACGGCAGGGTGGCCTCCACGTCCGTCATGGGTACGGGCGCAACCGGGGGCGTTTCCCGGGCCGGGGTGCGGCCACGGCGGAGCCCGGCCAGGGCTTTCAGGGCCTGGTGTACCGTGGCCGGCACCATCTCCTTACTGACCAGCCACCGGAACATCCGGACGATCTGGGCGGCGTGGCGGTTGCACTCGTTCCGGCACAGCCCCGCATCCACCCATCCTTGGCGCAGGGCTTCCAGGGCCAGGGGGCCGAAGGCGACCACCTGGGTGTGCCCGTAGCGTTTCACGAGCCGGCGCAGGGCCGCCCGGATCTGGTGCTGCTGGCTGGTGGGACGACCGTTCTTCACGTAGTACGTTTCGATATGCCGCCAATACGCAGCCACGGCCTCGCTGACGGTCAAGTCCGCGGGGTGGCCGGTCGCGCTGGTGGGCAGTCGTCGCCCATGGGCGAACCACTCGCCGATCAAGCGATCATACTCAGCCCGACTGGTCTGGGTTCCGTGTTTCCCCAGGTAGATGTCACGGCCGTCGAGCGTGACAACGGCTTGTCCGGTGGGCTTGTGGAGCCGGTAACGGGGAAGGCGACGGACGGGCCATAGCGAAGCGTCCTTCCTGCGGAATCCGGTAGTCTACCGGGTTCGCAAGGGGTCAAGGCCGCTCCGCCGACCGTCGGCGGGTACACTCAACTCGTGTCGGCGAAAGGGGTCATGGCAATGGGCGCACGAAGATTCGAACTTCGGACCTCACCCTTATCAGGGGTGCGCTCTAGCCAACTGAGCTATGCGCCCGCAACAGCCGACGGGGGAAATTGTACTCTTCCTGGTGAACGTGTCAACCGGTTAGCCCGCCTCTTCCCACCATTCCGGTCGAAATGGGCGCAGCGCGGCTCAGGCACGCTGCGAAATCGAGTCCGGTGGGACGACATTCATCGGGACGTGATTCATGATCACGCGCCGGGCGGTGGTCAGCAGTCGTTCGCGCAACTCGGGGGGGTCGAGGACCTCGACAAACTCACCGAAGGAGAGGACCAACTCGAAGACCGCCTCCGGATCGGCGCCAGCGATCTGCAGCTCGAGACGCCCGTCGTCCCGTCGCGACGCCACGACGCCGCTCCCGCGAAACTGCTCGCGGGCCAGCGACGCCACCGGCGCCGCGAATCGCAATCGGACCGGTGTGGAAGCCGATTTCGACCGCGGCTGCGGGGGCGGCGGACATTGAAAACGAGGCGGCAGCTCGTACTCGTCTTCCGTCAACCACGCGCGTTGCAGGCGGGCCAGGGGAAACGTGCGCACCGCGCGATGCAGGCTGGAACGTCCCACGATCGTCCAGCGCGAGCGTACGCGGAGCAAACGATACGGGCTGAGGCGCGTCGTCTGGCCGAAATCCGCGTCGCCCGGGCTGTCCAGTTGCACCCGCACCTGCCGCCGCCGGATCAGGGCGTGGATGAGCGTCTCGAAGACCGTGCGTTGATCGGCCTCGATCAGTCCCGCCTCGTCTGCGGTGCCCACGCGTTCCAGCAGATCGACGAGCCACCACCGCGTGCCTTCAGGCAGACCGAGCAACAGCTTGCCGAGCGCCGCACGCGCCTCGCGACTGAGCCCGAGAGCCTCCAGGTCGTTGCTCGCCGCCACGCTCACGATCAACGCCATGGCCTCGCGCTCGTCCAGGCGCGGCGTCTCGAAGCGGAACTCCGGGGCCAGTTCATACCCGCGGCGCTCGGGCCTGAAGCGCACGGGCACGCCGGCCTGAAACAGGGTGGCCAGGTCGCGGTAAACCGTGCGCCGGCTGACCTCACACACGCGCGCCAGCACCTCCGCGTTGGGAGCGGCGTGGCTCCGCAGTGCGATGAGAATCTGAAACAACCGACAAAGTTGGTCGCGTGCGACCACGGCCGCCCCCATCCCGCGCGTCCACGCCCGTACCGTCGGCACCGTGCCGGTCCCACCACCCGGGTACCCTACGACGCGGCTGTCTTGATGTGAGCTCCCGGCAACGCGTTTTCCGCCGCCTCGTGCCGACGGCTATTGCTTCCTTGTATGCCCGGTTGCAAACCTCCCCTTCGAACGTTATCTTAGTAGGCACGAGAGTGATCGAGCCGTAGCTCACCAGGTTGAGCACAGGGCTGAGAGGCTCCGCTGGCACCGATGGTTGCGGAGCCGGGGGCTACGGTTTTACGCGGAGATCGCGACGGGCAGGTAGCTCAGTCGGTAGAGCAACGGACTGAAAATCCGTGTGTCGGGAGTTCAACTCTCCCCCTGCCCATTGACCGCGACGCCGAGGGCGGAATTTCCGCCGGGTGGCTGGGGCCAAATCCACGATGCCCCAGCCACCCATGACCCCGGTTTGTCCCGCGCGTCGGACATGCGAACGAATTCTTCCGGACAGCCTCTCGGTCCGTGTCCGAACCGTCTTTTCTCCACGTCACCAGTGCCGGTCACACCTTCAGGTCGTGGAGGTACGTGTAGCTCTCCGGCATGAGGTTGGGGTCCAGCTCGACGAAGTAGTTCTCGACCCCTCCCGTCCGGGCGGCGGCGAAGAGCGTCTTCCAGTCCACGACACCCTGGCCGACGGCCACCGTGCGCTTCGTCTCGCTCGACCAGTCCGCGAGGTGGATGGAGACGAAGTGGCCCGGATACTTCGTGAAGTAGGTCGCGGCCTTGTACCCGAGACGGATCACGGCTACCTGGAACTGGAGCTTGACGAGCTTCGGGTCGAAGGTCGTGGCGATCGCGTCGTAGATGAGGGTGCCGTCGCGCGTCTCGAATTCCATGTCGTGGTTGTGATAACCGCACTGCAGGCCCGCGGCGTGCGTCTTCTCGCCGATGGCATTGAGCTGGTCGGCCGCTCGCTTCCACTCGTCGAGGGTGGCCTCCGGGCGCAGGCCGAAGGAGGCCACGATCATCTGCCGCAGGCCGAGTTCCTTCGCGAAGGCGATCCGCTCGTCCAGGTTCTCCTTGAGCTCGCGGAACTGGTAGTGGCAGCTCGGGCAGTGCAGGCCCGCGTCCTCGATCGTCCGGCGCAGTTCGGACGCCTTCATGCCGATCAGGGAACCGAATCCCGGTCCGGGGTAACCGGGCGGCGAGCACATCTCGACGCTCCGGTAGCCGATCCCCGCCAGGTGCGCGAGGGTGCCCTTGAAGTCCTTGGCGATCTGGTCGCGGACGGAATACGTCTGGAATCCGATCGGCATGCCCAGCGGGTCGGCCCGGAGCGTCCTGGCCGTCAGGCCCAGGGACGCCACAGCCAGGCCCGCTGCGCTTCGGGTGAAGAAGTCACGTCTGGAAAGAGTGCTCATATCGACTCCGGCTCCTCGTCATTGCGGTCGTAGGGAACGCCCACGAAATCACCTCCCGAGGTCTGGCTGTCTGGCTTCCCCCCTTACCAAGGGGGGATGGAGGGGGGTTCCTCCTGTCCGCCACGACATTACTCAGAACCCCCTCCAACTCCCCCTTGGTAAGGGGGAGAGCCAATTCGGGACTTTGTTTCGTCAGCGGTCGTTGCGTGCCCGCCACGCGTCTACTTCCGGCACGTTCGTGATTCTCGGGGCGCGGCATCGTAAAGCAACCTCTTGCCGGATCGAAACGCGACGGCGCGGGGATCAAGGGAGATCGGCCAGGGGCAGGGTGACGAATTCCAGGCCGGACCAGGAGGCGTCGGGCGTCCACTGCTCGTTGCGGCGGGAGAGGCGGGCGATGGCTTCGTCGCGGCTGGGCGCGGCCGCCGCGAACACCCAGGGCGGCAAGACGCGGTGCGCAGCGTCGCGCACCGCGGCCGAGACGGGACGGGCTTCCAGGAGGTGGCCGAGCAGGGTGCGCACGCGGACCGCTTCCGCGGGTTCCTCGCCGAGCAGTCGGCGCAGGAGGGCGAGCAGCTCCGGCCGGCTCACGAGCTGCGCCGGCGTGCCGGCGGCGGGGCGGGGCTGCCATTGCTCGCGCTCGACCTTGCTCCAGGGCGCGGCGGCGTCCCAGAGCGCCATGCGCACGCGGTCGGCGTCCCAGGCCAGCACGGGCCGCGCGGGGGCGTCCGCCGCGGGATCGCGCAGCACCAGCCGTGAGTCCCAGGGCAGGGCGCTGGCGGCCGGCAGCCAGCCGAACGGACGGCGGTTGCCGACCCGGTAGTGCGTCGGCGGGCCGGCGAGCGGCCAGACGTCGTAGATGTCCACAAACATGCGCCGGCCGATCGTCTCGACGGGCGCGCCATCGGGACGGTCGGCGGCGACAAGTCCGTCACGTAAGAGCAACGCCCGTCGTGGGAGAGGTCCCGACCAGATCTTCGGCTCGGCCGAGCAAGGCACCGGCGGCCCCGCGACGGCCCGTGTCCAGCGGGCCTGGAACGTATCCCGCAAGGGCTCGGTCCAGGGCCAGCCCCGCCAGGCCAGCACGCCGAGCAGGACCGCCCCCACGATCCAGAAGAGCGGGTAGCGGATCTCCGGCAGCCTCACGGCAGCGCCTCACCACAGCGGCGCGGGGGCGGCTGGAGCGGTCGGCATGCGGGCAAACCCACGCGCAAACACGAACGGCCGCGCTCCTCCCCCGCCGGACAAATCATACCACAGGACGGTTGCACCCGCGGCGTGGATTCGTTCTCGTCGGGGAGGCTTTCGCCCGCCGATGTCCTTCGGATCGATGTGCGACAGCCCGGCCCCGCCTGGGCACGTACAAACATACATTCACATAAATATTTTTTTTAATTTGTAACTATACCGTGAAACTGTGTGGTTTTTTTAGCATCCCTTGGGCGTGGCCGCTCCGCCGACCACCTGTCAGAGTCTGTCCCAGAAGTGGCGATCCGGTCATTCCGGGTTCAGCCCCGAAGGGGCGAAAGTGAATAGCCCAGGGCGTCGTACGTGTTTAGCGTCTCGACTGGCTGTTTTTCTGGCCTTTTCTTTGTAGCGGCGGCCGTCTCGGCCGCTCCGGAGGGGACCCATCCCGGAGCGGCCGAGACGGCCGCCGCTACATAGAAAGGACTTACGGCCGACAGGGCGCTAAACACGTACAGGGCGTCAGCCCTGGGAACCAGCGCGGCGACCGCGCCTTTCTCAGCCCCGAAGGGGCGGCAGAAACCATCACCCCGCAGGATCGTCTTTCGCCCCTTCGGGGCTGCGGAGAGGAGTGATTACGCCCCTTTCGCTGTCTGTCCCAGGGCTGACGCCCTGGGCTATTCACTTTCGCCCCTTTGGGGCTGAAGACAAGTGTACCGCCGCATCGGCGAGGCTCAGACCGGAATCACCGAATCGCCACTTCTGGGACAGACTCTCAGAGTCCGCGCAGGGCCCGGCCGCCTGCGGCGATGACGCGGGCGATGTGGCCGAAGGTCTGCACGAGCTCGCCTTGCGGGGCGAAGATCGAGCCTTCCTCGCTGCTGGAGATGCGTCGGAGGTAATTCAGGTCGGCCTCGCCGGTGCCGATGGCCACGATCTCGATGTCCTGGCTGCGGACGCGCTCGGCCTGCTCGATGGCGCTGCCCGCGGCGTCGGGGAAGCCGTCGGTGAGGATGACCACGAAACGCTTGCGGTCGGGCTCGCCCAACTCGGCGCTGGCCAGCGCCAGGGCGTCGCTGAGGTTGGTGGTTCCTTCCGCTTCCAGGCGCTGGATGGCCGCCTCGAGCCGGCGGGGGTTGTCGGTGGCCTCGCAGAGCAGGGCGACCTCGCTGGCGAAGCCGATGAGGCCGACTTCCATGTGCGCGAAGTCGCAGCGGGCGAGGAACTCGTGCGCCGCGGCTTTCGCCTGGACGAGAGGCGCGCCGGTCATGCTGGCCGAGCTGTCGATGAGAAGGTAAACGCGGATGCGTTCGCCGGGCACCTCGACGGTGGCCGCGGCGGGCGGGCGGCCCAGCCAGGAGAGGTCGTCGGGCACGGGCTCGACGGTCATGGCCAGCACCTTGCAGGTGTCGCGCTGAAGGGCCTGGACCTGGACCACGCCGTTGATGTCATAGGAAAGCTGGACGTCGATGGTCACCTCCGCGTCGGTCGGCTGGATGCCGGCGAAGGCGTACTTGCCCAGGATCGCGCCGTTGAGCGGGTGGACACTCTCGCCCTGGGTCAAGTAAATCTCGAGCCGTTCATTGCGGCCGGCGTGGGTGGCGTGCAAATACGACTTGGTGTTCGCGGTGGGGATCGGAACATTGCGGCGAATGATGATATCATTGATATAAGCCGACTGGTCTTCGCTGACCGCGACGACGCCCAGGCTATGGGACATGACGTCGTGGACTCTGGGGCGCCGGCGAGGGTGAACCGGGGCGTGGCGGCGGCGGTTCCCTGGCCCACCGCGCTGGCCGCCTGGATGGCGGCGCCCAGCGCGACGACTTCATCGACGTTGACGCCGCCCCGCGGCGGTTTGCCCGACATCCCCGTGACGTACTGGCGCACCATCGGCATGCGCGTCGAGCCGCCGACCAGGAGGGCGCCGGTCAGGCCCTCCCAGGTCAAACCGGCCTCGGCGAGCGCCTCCTCGGTGAGCCGCCGGGTGCGATCCATGAGCGGGAAGGTCATCGCCTCGAACTCCGCGCGGCTCAGCTCGAAGCTTTTGCGCTGGGTTCCGAGCTGGAGCGTGATCCGGGCCGAGGCGCGTTCCGAGAGCGTCCACTTGGCCCGCTCGCTGACGGTGAGCACCTCGTTGAGCATGAGGGGGTCATCGAGCGGGTCGATGCCGGTCGCGGCGGCGAACTGTTCGGCCAGGAAGGTGGCGATGCGGTCGTCCCAGTTCTTGCCGCCGAGGTCATGATCGCCGGCCGTGGCCAGGACGGTGATGTCGCGCGGCGTGATGCGGGCGACCGTCACGTCGAAGGTGCCGCCGCCCAGGTCATAGATGAGGACGGTTTCGTCGGCGTCCGTTTTTTGCAGCCCGTAGGCCAGCGCGGCGGCGGTGGGCTCGTTGATGATGCGCAGCACCTCCAGCCCCGCGCGGCGGCCCGCCTCGATGGTCGCGAGGCGCTGGGGGTCGGCGAAATAGGCCGGTACGGTGATGACGGCCCGATCGACGGCCGCGCCGAGCTTGGTCTCGGCGTCCTCCTTGAGCCGTTTCAAGACGAGGGCCGACAGGTCCGTGGCATCATAGTCGCGCCCGTGGAAATGCAGGCGAAAGAGCGGGTTGCCCATGTGGGGCTTGAAGAAGCTGGCGATCTCGTCGTTGCCCAGCCGGGCATATTCCTTGGCCTCCTGCCCGACCACGGGCGGGATCACGCCGAAATAGATCACCGACGGCGTGACATTGCTCCCATCGCGGCCGGGAATCACCTCCGGCCGGCCGTAGGCGTTGCGATACGCCACGACGGAATTGGTCGTCCCCAGGTCGATGCCGACGACGGCGGACATTCAGGACCCTCCGTCAGCCGCGGACGGCACGGGATGGTAATCCGGCGGGAGGAAAGCCAGCACTTGGTTGACGATGCAACGGGCGTCGTCGATGGCTTCGTCGTAGTCTTCTTGCTCGGGCTGGTCGATGAGCCCCGGATAACGGTACGCCGTCGCGAGTGGGGTCAGACGGTCCGCGGCGTCGATCCACGTACCGAAACAGGGTTCGATCACTTGCGCACGATCCAGGAGCAAGCCGACGTCGTGTGTTCTCTCGATGCGCTGGTCCCAGAAGGCCAGGTAGCCTTTGAGCGCCTTCTCCGCGGCCTGCTGGCAGTGATAAACGGCCACGTCGAAGAGCGACCCCGGCGGCTGGGCCAGCCGCTCGGCGGCCTCAAGATCGTGCCGCGCTTTCAGGAGCCAGCTCCGAACCAGCTCCCGCTTGGCTTCGCTCATAGAGCACCTTACCGCGCTGGAGAATATCCGCTTCCAGAGACGAAGGAACACGGCCGAGAGACTCCATCTCAGCGCGGGTTCGTACGAGGACATCCATCGGGGCCAGTATCCCGCGCAGACAACGATGGGCGTGCGCCGTGCGCTGTGCGGGGCGCTCCGCGCTTCGAGGCACAACCACCAGGATATCCAGATCGCTGTCCTCGCCCGGCTGGCCCCAGGCGTGCGAGCCGAACAGGACGATCCGATCGGGATCGAATTCACGCACAAGCGAATCCGTCAGCTCGTGGGCCATCACTGAGGAAAGAACGCGCATAAATCTCCCCGCTTCCTGAGACTGAAGCAAGAGACCGAGGCCATCCGAGGAGAACGTTCCTGGGTGCCACGGGTTCCGCTTTGGGAACCCGTGCCGAGCGACCCGCAGCCCACAGGCACGGGTTCCCAAAGCGGAAACCGTGGCACCCGATCGTTCAACGACCCAACGACCCAGCGAGCTTGCTACAGTCTCCGCTTTCTTCCTGAATCATCATACCAATCGGACAACGCCCGGCGCCCATTCGCCTTGCGCCGCGGCATGGCTCTCATCGGGTGGGGCTTCGGCGGCGGCGGCTGGTTCCAGTATCCACAAAGCCAGTGAGGCGATCGCCGCGCCCGCAGTCATCACGGTGACGAACGGCCAGAGGTCCTCCCAGCGCGTGACGAGATAATAGGCGGTGTACAACGGTATCGTGAGATAAAGGATGCCGTAGATGGCGTCTTCACGGAAGGCCGAGTACGCCCCGACGCAATAGCCGCCCAGGATCATCAGCGTGCCGGTCGAGAGCAGGAACAGGCCCGCGATCGTCCTCCAGCCGGGCACAAGCAGGGCGATGGCGCACAGGATCACGACCATTCCCAGCGGGACGCCGACGAGCCAGGGCAGGGCGGGGATAGGCTGGGCGTTATTGCGCGATCGCTTCGATGGCTTGGAACCCGTGCGCTTTGCGCGGCGTTTCGGTCGCGCGGGCTCATCATCTTCGCTCGGTGCGCGTACGAACGTGGACTGCTCGGCGCCGCGGCGGCGACCGGCTCAGGCAACGGTTCGGCCAGACCGTAGGGCGTACCATCGTCATCATCGACGGGCACGGCGGCGGGCACCGTCATCCGCTGGCTGCACCCCTTGCAGTGTCCCGATCGGCCCGCCAGGGCCGCATCGACCTCGTGGCGCCGGCCGCAATGCGGGCAAGAAAACGTGATGTTCACGGGAACTCCTCGTCATATCACTCTGCGCCCGGCCCTCTCTGAAAACGCGGCAGGACCTCCGTACGCACCCAGACGCGGAAACGGCGCGCCCACCGTGACTCGTCTTTGGTGTCTTCCTCGGTGAGGAACCGCGCAACTTCGGCGGTCGGCAAGTAGGGAAACGCGGCGCTTGTCTCGCTTTCCCGGTACGTGCCGTCAGCCTGGAGCAGCAAAACCCGCAAGTCGCTGACCATCGAACCGCCAGATTTCCGGAACGCCGAGGGCGCCATAGATGCCCAGACGATTCAAAATACTGCGGGTGATCTCGATCTCGACCGCCAGATCCGGCGGAGGATCGACGGTCAGGTCGATGTTATCCGGATCGTGAAGCCGGTCGAGATCGAATAAATAGAAGCTCTCGTCGGCTTCCAGGCCGCGGTCGAGTTCTTTCAACTTCAAGGTTGTCGACGCGGACGAAGACCGGGGGATCTCCAGCTCCTCGGTGATAATCTCCACGATCTGGCCCAAGATTGACCGATTGCGTTCGTGCTTGTAAAGCGGTGACATGAGCTCGGCGTCCCCCCGATCGTAGGTCACGCGAATCGGCCCATCGCCGATGATGTCCAGCAGTTTTTCATAACCCTCCCAGCCGATGCCGCTGAGAAGAAAACGCTGCTCGCCCGGCGCGGGTGCGGGTGCGGCCCCGGTCTCCGGGACGGCGGTCGGCTCGACTTGCGGGATGCTCTCGGTCGTCGTGGACATGCTGGCCTCCTCACGAGACGTTCAAAAGCCGCAGCGCCTGGGAGCGTTCTGCCACGTCCTCCGCGTTCATGACGGCCTCGGTCTCGAACTCGACGTCGATCGAGCCGCCGCCGGTCAGATCCACGGCCGAGACGGCCAGGCGGCCGTCGCGGTTGATGGCGAAGGTCACGCGGATCGGGCTCTTTTCGGGCAGGTTGGGGGGCAGATTCGAGCATCGCCGTGCCGACGTCCTGGCAGTCGAGCGGCTCGGGGCTGTCGCGCTCGCCGGCCATGACCTGGATCTCGACGCCGGCCTGGTTCGCCTGGTCGGTGCCGAAGTCCTGGGTCGATTCCATGGGCACCTCGCCGTTGCGCGGCAGGAGGTAGACGACCACCTCCTTGCCGGTCTCGTCCTTGGCGATGACGCCGAGACTCTTGGACAGGACGTTGACGATCCGCGTCTGCACCAGCTCGCGCACGGGGCCGGTCAGGGTCAAGCCGACGGCGCTCTCGATCTTGTCGAGCGCCTCGGCGATCTGCTTCGGGCGAGACGGCCTCGAGGTCGAGCGCGCCCCCCTGTCCCTCGGCGCCGGGCATGGTGGGCGAGGATGTCCTTGACCTCATCGGAGAGCGATTCCTTCAGGCCGAACAGGGCCGCCCCCTTGGCGACGGCCTCGTCGGGGTCGTAGATCTCGGGCTCCATGCCGAACTCGGCGACGAGCCGGTCGCGCACCTGCGGCATCCGGGTCGCGCCGCCGACCAGGACGATCTTGTCGAACCGCTCGCACCCTTTCTGTTTTGCGTCGGCGAGCATCTCGCGCGTCAACTCCAGGGTGCGGTCGAGCAGGTGCCGGGTCAGCTCCTCGAAGCTGGGCGCGATCGAGCTCGACGCGGACCTGCTGGCCGGCATGCGTGATGCGGAACGGGGCCTTCTCGCGCAGGGTGAGCGTCTTCTTGCCGCGCTCGGCCTGAAGGAACAGGTCGTTCAGGACCTCGGGATCGTCCATGCGGGTCGGCATCGAGGCCGGTCTGCCGTTTGAACTCGTCGGCCAGGTAAACGACGATCGCCTCGTCCCAGAGCAACCCGCCGAGGCGGTGGTCGCCTCCGGTGCAGATGACGCGGATGAGCCGGTCCTGGATGTCGATCATCGTCACGTCGAAGGTGCCGCCGCCCAGGTCCCAGACGAGCACCGTCTGGTCCTCGCCCTGTTCCAGTCCATAGGCGATCGCGGCGGCCGTCGGCTCATTCAAAATGGCACGGACGTTCAGCCCGGCCAGCTTACCGGCGTTGGCCGTGGCCTCGCGCTCATCGACGCCGAAATACGCCGGGCAGGTGATGACGACGTCGGTGATCGCTTCGCCCAGTGCGATCTCGGCGTCGCCGACCACCTTGCGGAGGATGAACGAGCTGATGTCCTCGGGGCCGTAGGTCTGCCCGTCGCACTGGAAGACGAAGTGCGGGTCGCCCATGTGCTGCTTGACGCGCGTGACGACCCGGTCGGCCTCGACCTTGGCCGACTCCTTGGCCGTGTTGCCCACGATGACGTTCTCACCGTCGAACAGGACCACCGACGGCGTGATCCGCTCGCTTTCCTGATTGGGCACGATCACGGGCTTGCCGTGCTCGTCCACGTAGGCGATCGCCGAGTAGGTCGTGCCCAGGTCGATCCCGTAAACGCGTTTCAGGCCCTCGCTCACGGTCAGGGTCTCCAGGGTTACGCTGTGGTCGTGGCCCCGAGTAGTAAGACTGTCACGACGATACCAGGTCGATTTCGGTTCGCCCAAAGGAACGGTTGTGGGTGCCACGGGTTCCCCATATCATCACAACGGAGGCCCCGAGTCGCCGTATCTCCCCTGATTGTAACAGAGCCTGCGCCGGGCATGGGCAAGCGCTCAGAGGGTGCAGCCCGTTTTCAGACTCACCACTATGTTCTTCGCCGCTGGGGCGTTATTTCTGAAGGAGCCCTTCCGGAACGAGCGGCTCCCCGTCGGCGTCCAATCGATTGGCTTCGATCGTGGCTCTCGTCCGGTCAGGAGGGATTCGCCATGCGTCGCATTCCGCGTGCCTTGCCCGTCTTGTTCGTGCTGGGGCTGGTGGTCCCGGCGGTCGGTCAGATCATCATCGTCGATCGCCGGCCGAACATCCCGATCGCGCGGTCTACGAGATCCGCGAGGTCAGCTCGACGGCCGGGTCCGCGACCAGGTGGCCGAGGTCCAGGTCTCGCAGACGTTCCACAACCCCGGCTCGTTTCCGATCGAGGCCGAGTTCCTGTTCCCGCTGCCCGAGGAGGGGGCCGTTCAGAACTTCGTGCTGATGGTCGACGGCCGCGAGCTGCCCGGCCGGCTCTTGCCCAAGGACGAGGCCCGGCGGATCTACGAGGAGATCGTCCGCACGCAAGCGCGACCCGGCCCTGCTCGAATACATGGGCCGCGGGCTCTACCGCACCAGCGTCTTCCCGATCCCGCCGGGCGCCGATCGCAAGGTCACGATGCGCTACACCCAGCTCTGCAAGCGCGACCGCGACGTCGTCGAGTTCGTCCTATCCGCTCAGCACCCAGAAGTTCACCGCCAAGCCGATCCAGCGGCTGGTCGTCGACGCTGCGGCTCGAGAGCAAGGAGGCGATCAAGTCGGTCTACTGCCCGAGCGACGACGCCGACGATCCACCGCTCGGGCGATCACGAGGTCGACCGTCAGGCTCGACGCAGCACGACGTGATCCCGACGGCCGACTTCCGGCTGGTCTACACGCTCGCCGAGGGGGCGTGTCGGCGACCGTTCCTCGAGCTACCGGCCGAGCGAGTCCGAGGACGGCTATTTCCTGCTCCTGGCCAGCCCCGAGGTCGAAGGCCGACGACGCCGGCCGCTGCCCAAGACGGTCGATCTTCGTGCTCGACCGCTCGGGGTCGATGGCCGGCAAGAAGATCGAGCAGGCCCGGCAGGCGCTCAAGTCCGTGCTCAACAACCTCCGCGACGACGACCTGTTCAACATCGTCGCCTACGACGACCGGGTCGAGACGCTTCAAGCCCGAGCTCCAGCGGTACATCGTCCGCGAAGCGCGACGGAGGCCGAGCGGTTCGTCGACAACATCCGCGAGGGCGGCAGCACCAACATCGACGCGGCCCTGCAAGACGGCCCTGGGGATGATCCACGACGACGTCGCGGCCGAGCTACGTCCTGTTCCTGACCGACGGCCTGCCCACGGCCGGCGAGACGCGACGAGACGGCCGATCGCCGAGCACTGCCGCAGACGGCCAACAAGCACGCATGCGCGGATCTTCTGCTTCGGCGTCGGCTACGACGTCAACGCCCGGCTGCTCGACCGGCTCAGCGGCGGCAACAGCGGGACCAGCGAGTACGTCAAGCCCGACGAGGACATCGAGACGCACGTCGGCCGCTTCTACTCCAAGATGACCAGCCCCGTGCTCGCCGACATCCACCTCGACTTCGCCGGGATCGACGTCAACCGGACCTATCCCCGCGACATCCCCGACCTGTTCGAAGGCGGCCAGCTCGTCTGGGCCGGCCGCTATCGCCAGTCGGGCCGGACCACCATCCGGATCACGGGCAAGGTCGGCGGCGAGACGCAGAGCTTCGAGTTCCCCGCCGAGCTGGCCGAGCCGGGCCGGGGCAGCTCGTACGACTTCGTCGAGCGGCTCTGGGCCGTCCGCCGGGTCGGCTTCCTCATCGACCAGATCGACCTGCACGGCCAGAACAAGGAGCTGGTCGACGAGCTGGTCGCGCTGAGCACAGAGTACGGCATCCTGACGCCCTACACCTCGTTCCTGGCCGACGAGAACGTGCCCTTGCACGCCAGCGTGGATCAGTATCGGCGCGCCGGCGAGTCGCTGGGGCAGCTCCGCGAGGAGAAGGGCGTGGCGGGGGTCGGTCAGCGCGCGGCCAAGCAGTCGTACATGATGGCCGATCGGGGCATGGATAGCTCGTCGATGTCCTCGTCTTCCGCACCCGCAGCGCCCGCAGCCACGGCGCCCGCGACCGCCGGAAGGGCCCGAGCGCCCTGATCGTGGGAATGGGCGGGCCGACGGCGGCCAACCAGGCGGCGCAAGGTGGTGGCGGCTACGCTTATGGCGGCATGGGCGGCGGCCGGGGCTTGGCGACCACTCCCTCCTACTACGCGTCTTCGGACAAGACCAAAGCCCTCCCGGGCCAGGTCGCCCTGGCCAAGGACGCCGAGGGCCGCGAGATGGTCGCCGAATCGGTCCGCACTGTCGGCGCCAAGACGTTCTACCGCCGCAATAACCGCTGGGTCGATGCCGAGGTCAAGGCCGAGGAAGAGGCCAAGGCCCAGACCATCGTCCAGTTCAGCGACGCCTACTTCACGCTCGCCAAGTCGCAGGGCCCGGAGTACAACCAGTATTTGACCTTCACCGAGCCGGTGACGGTCAAGCTCCAGGGCCAGGTTTATCGCATCGATCCGCCCAAGCCGTGAGAGAGTTTCGCAGACCTGGAGGAACGACCCGGCGTGAACGCCGGGCCGAAGAGAGAAAAAGCCCGCTGAACCGGGCTGGGAGAGGCGCGCCTGAGCGCGTGGTCTTTCGCCCGGTTCACCGGGCGTACCGCGCCGCGGTCATAGGCCCGGCGTTCACGCCGGGTTCCGGACGACCCGGCGTGAACGCCGGGCCGAAGAGAGAAAAAGCCCGCTGAACCGGGCTGGGAGAGGCGCGCCTGAGCGCGTGGTCTTTCGCCCGGTTCACCGGGCGATACCGCGCCGCGGTCATAGGCCCGGCGTTCACGCCGGGTTCCGGACGACCCGGCGTGAACGCCGGGCCGAAGAGAGAAAAAGCCCGGTGAACCGGGCTGGGAGAGGCGCACCTGAGCGCGTGGTCTTTCGCCCGGTTCACCGGGCGATCCGCGCCGCGGTCATAGGCCCGGCGTTCACGGCGGGTCGAGCGGCGCCGGGTCGGTTGCGGCGCCGCCGCGCGACGAAAAACCGCAGCCGGCTGCGCTCGGCAGAACCCGCACATCCGCTCTCGCTCCACCTCAATCAAGCCAAATTAGACATTTTCCCGAACCCGCAAAGCCGCCGCAGACGATCCCGGTGAGAAAGATCATCCCCTTTTCTCAGCCGGAGGATTCACCATGGCGTGCAGCGAGGCGAAGCGGGCGGCCAACCAGGCCAATGCCAAGAAAAGCACCGGGCCGATCACCGACGAGGGCAAGCAGAAGTCGCGGGCCAACGCGGTCAAACACGGCCTGAGCGGCCAGGGCCTCGCGCTGCCGCCCGAGATGGAAGCCGAGGTGCAGGACAAGACGGCCGCCTTCGCGCGCGACCTGAAACCGACCAATGATGTCGAACGTGAACTGGTCCACCGCCTGGCGCTGTCCGCGGTGCGCTCCCGCCGCTGTTTTCATGTCGAAATGTCCCTCACCGAAGCGAACCGCCGGCGCGACCTGGAACGCTTCGACATCGACCGCTCCGAGGCCGCCGAGGCTCTCGGCGCGCACATCAGCGAAGACCCCGCCGGGACCGTGCTGCGGCTGCTGCAAACGGCGGCGGGCTGCGCATGGCTCGATTGCGCGCTGGGAGAACCTCGCCGCGTCCCTGGAACAAGAGGACTACGTCTGGAGCCTGGAGGAGATGGTGCGCGCGCTCGACCTTTTAGGGGTGCGGGAAAGCGAGCGGCACCTGGACGCCGTGGCCGTGGAGTATCAAAGCCTCTGGATGCACCTCACGGGGGATGTTCCGGTCGATGCCGCCACCGCGGCCGCGTCGCGGAAAGCGCCTGCGCAATCTTGTCACCGAGGAGATCGCCGCGCTGAAGACGCTGGTCGAGCGCCGGAGCAAGATCGACGAGTATGATTACGCCGTGCTGGAATCGGATAGCCGCCTCGATACCAGCCCCGAGGTGCAGCAGGTGCGTCGTCTGGGCGCGGCGGCCGACCGGACGTTCGACCGCTGTTTGAAGAAGCTCATGGGGCGGGAACCGGCCCCCGCGTCGTCGGCGCGTCCGCCGGCCCCGGAGTGCAAAACGAAGCCAACCGCGCCCGCCCCGCCCGCGGCAGTGAGCGGCGGTCTCGACCTCGATCCCGCCTGGAATGACGACGAAGCCGTGCTGCCGATCGCGCTGCGCGGGATCTGGAGAGGTTGATGGCCTCCCACACGGCCGTCGGGGCTGGGGGCTGAAGGCGGATGCGGGAAGACTGATGACGGATGGCTGATGACTGATGACTGATGCCGGATCATCAAGGCCAGTTTTGTAGGCTGGGTCTGGACCCAGCTTTGTAGGCTGGGTCTGGACCCAGCTTCCTCAGGCAAGGGTTTGGAGTGTGCCAACGCTTGGGGAAGCTGGGTCTGGACCCAGCCTACGGAACGGAGGAATCCTGCGCGGCGTTCTCGGCCTGGTCCTTCTCGGCCTGGTCCTTCTCGGCGCGGATGCGGGCGGCGGCGAGCTCGTGGCTCACGAGCCGGGCCAGTTCGTCGTCGAGCGTGGCGAGGGCCTCCCGGATGGTTTCGGCGGCCCCCTCTTGCATGGCCATCAGCGCGTCGGCCGCGGCGGCGGCCAGGCGGCTTTCGCAATCCACCTGGGCCAAGATCAGGGCGTCGCAGGCGGTCCGCGCGGCGGAAACCGCCTCGGGGCCGTAGGATAACAGCCCGATCAGGCCGAGCTCGGAGAGCACGCGGTTCTCGTCGCGGGTCAGCTCCTCGAACGCGGGCACGGCGAGGGCCGCCGGGGGATGAAGCTGGAGGACCGCGCCGCCGCCACCTTGCGGACGAGCGTATCGCGCTTGCGCATCGCGGTCAGGATCGCGGAGAGTGGCTCCTGGGCCAGTGGCGCCTGGATCGCCAGCGCGGCGGCGGCCCCGGCGGCGATGTCGTTATCCCGGTCCTTGAGCAACGCCGCCAAGGGGGCGACCAGTCGGGGATGGACCAGCCGTTCCTCGCGGATGCGCCAGAGGTTGGCCAGGCGCTCGCTGGGCGTGCCGGCCTCCATCCGGCTGAGCGCTTCGTCGAGCGTCAGGGGCCGCTGGGGAGAGCGCAGCGACGCGGGCCGGCAGAGCGAATCGCCCGTCTCCCGGATGTACCGCAGGCCCGATCGAAAGGTGTCCGCGGCGGCGAAGCGCAGCCAGCTTGCCCACGCCGGCGCCTCCTCGTCGCGAAGGTCGGCGAAGACGGCCAGCGCGTAGCCGAGCAGCGGCGGCGCCAGCGTTTCCCCCTGGGCGGCCCAGCGGTTCCAGCGCACACAACGGTGGTGGGGTTCGGTCTCCACGAAAAGGCCGCTCGCGTTGGCCGTGAACACGCCCACTCCGAGCAAGACCGGAACCAGGCCGATCACGGTGCCACTGTCTTCCGGCCGGCGATGGGGCAGTTGCAGCGTGTCCAGCAGCGATCGCGCCAGGTCATGGGCAAGGGTCGCCACCAGCCAGGTCGGGTCGGCGACCAGGCTCAGCGGCACCCAGATGGTCTTGGCGCTGGCGGTCTCCTCGACTTCGGGGGCGTCCGGATTGGCACGGTCGTCGTAGACGGCGAGCTCCATCGTGCCGGTCGCGACGCCCATCTGCGCCCCGAGGCGTTCGAACAGCCGGCGGAGCTCGGTATCGGTCGTGATCGGCGCGGACAGTATGGGGTCATCCGGACGCAAGAGGCCGACGCGCCGGACACGGTCGAGTCCCAGGTGCTCGACCAGCCAGCGCAGGCGCATCTCGGTCCAGGTCTTCTGTCCAGTGTCGAGCGGTGGTCGCGGACGCAGCCAGCCGAACATGGGGCGGTCTCCACTCCCGTTGCAAAGCGGTATTCATCCTATCGCGCTCGGGCCGGACCGGCGAGCGGTCAGAAGGAACCGGCGTGCAAGCCAAGTCGTGGGCGAGGTCGTTTATAATGGGTTGGGATAAGTACGACGACCCCCTGACCCCCGGCATGGCTCATGGCACGATCAAGATATATCGTCGGCATTGACCTGGGCACGACCAACTGTGCGGTCGCCTACGTGGACACGCGGGGGCGCGAGCGGCCCTCGGCCGATCTGCGGCTCTTCGAGGTGCCGCAACTGGTCGCGCCCGGGGAAACCGTGCCGCGGCCGATGCTGCCTTCGTTCCTGTATCTGGTCGGCGCACATGAGCTGCCCGCGGGGGCCACCCGGCTACCCTGGCGCGAGCAATCGGACCGGATCGTCGGCGAGTTCGCGCGCGTGCAGGAGCCCGGGTGCCCGCTCGACTCGTCGCCAGCGCCAAGAGTTGGCTGTGTCACGGCGGCGTCGATCGCGACGCCGCGATTCTGCCCTGGGGCGCCGCGAAAGACGTGCCCCGGGTCTCGCCCGTCGAAGCCGCCGCCGCCTTCTTGCGCCATATCCGCGACGCCTGGAACGAGCAGTTCACGAAGACAGATCCCGCCTCCAGGCTGGAAGATCAGGAGGTCGTCTTGACCGTGCCCGCCTCGTTCGACGAGGCCGCGCGCGAGCTCACCGTCCAGGCGGCCAAGCGGGCGGGCCTGGACCATTTGACGCTCCTGGAAGAACCCCAGGCGGCCTTTTACTGCTGGATCGTTGGCCATTCCGAGGTCTGGCAGCACGAGGTCCGCGCGGGGGAATTGATCCTGGTCTGCGACATCGGCGGCGGCACGACCGATTTTAGCCTCATCACGGTCATCGAGACGCCCACCGGTCCCGGCTTCCGGCGGGTGGCCGTGGGCGATCATCTCATGCTCGGCGGCGACAACATCGACCTGGCCCTGGCGCACCGGGTCGAGGCCAAGCTGGGAGGCGCCGGCTCGATACCGAACAGTGGAACGGCCTGCGGTTCGCCTGCCGCACCGCCAAGGAAAAGCTCCTGGCGGATGATGCCACCAGCACGCGCTGGCCGGTCACGATCGCCGGCCGGGGGTCGAAGCTGATCGGCGGCGGGTTCCAGTCGGAGTTGACGCGCGACGAGGCCACCGATGTCGTGATCAACGGCTTCCTGCCCGTCTCGGCGCGCGACGAGATGCCTTCGCACGACCGGAAGCTGGGTTTGCAGGAATTCGGCCTGCCTTTTGTCTCGGACCCGGCCATTCCGAAGCATCTGGCGGCGTTTCTCCGGCGCCATCGGGCCGAGGCCGTCATGGGCGCGTCGTTCGATCCGACGGCGCCTGGCGCGTCCCGACGCGATCCTGTTCAACGGCGGCGCCTTGACGCCGCAGATGGTCCGCGACCGGATCGTCGCGGTCGTCACCTCGTGGTTTGCCGCGGAAACCGCCGGCGCGTATCGCCCCCGGGTGCTCAGCAACGAGTCGCTCGATCTGGCCGTGGCGCTGGGCGCGGCGTACTACGGCGTGGTGCGGCGGGGTGGCGGCATCCGCATCGGCGGCGGCACGGCCCGGTCGTTCTATGTCGGCTTCGAGGCCGCGACCGCGACCGACACGCCCTGGCTGTGCGTCATTCCGCGCGACGCCCAGGAAGGCGACGAGGTCGCCGTCTCCGGCCATGACCTCGAGCTCCGCATGGGCCAGCCGGTGCTGTTCCCGCTGGCCAGCTCGTCGGTGCGCCCGCAGGACCGGCCCGGCGACCTCGTGCCGGCCGATCCGGACTCGATTCGTGAGCTCCCCCGCTCGTCGGCCTGATGCGGGTCGGCCGCAAGGCGCGGGCCGATCTGGTGCCCGTGCAGCTTTCAGCGCGCGTCACCGAGGTCGGCACCGTCGAGCTCTGGTGCCGCTCTCGCACCGACGAGCGGCGCTGGCGGCTCCAGATCCAGCTCCGCGGCCCGTCGGCACCGAAACGTCTGTCCTTGCCGATTGCGGACGAGCGGACCGAGGCGGTCATCATCGAACAATCCGAGATCGACGCCGGCTGCGCGGCGATCCGCCAGGCGTTCGCCACGCTGCGGCCCGCGGACGAGCACGGCGTCTCCCGTTTGGTCAAGCGTCTGGAGGAGGCCCTCGACGCGCCGCGCGACCAGTGGCCGCCGTCGGCCCTGTGCGCCTTGTGGGACCCGCTGCACGAGAGTCTCGACACGCGCTCGACCTCGCCCCAGCACGAGTCGCGCTGGCTGAACCTGGCGGGCTACTGTCTGCGGCCGGGCGTGGGCGTGCCCCTCGATGAGCTGCGGATCAAGGCCCTCTGGCCGGTCTTCCACGGCAATGTCTTGCACGCCAAGGACACGCAGTGCTGGGTCGAATGGTGGGTCCTCTGGCGTCGCGTCGCGGCCGGTCTGACCCGCGCGCATCACGAGGAGATCGACCGCCGGCTGCGTCCGTTTCTGCTGCCTCCCAAGGGCGGCGCGGGCGGCAAGAGGCCGGGCCGTCCCAAGCCGGAGGCGCACGAGATCGCCGAGATGTGGCGCTGCGCCGCCGCGCTCGAACGCCTGTCGGCAACGAGCAAGGAGCCGCTGGGCGAGGCCCTGGCCGCCGAGCTGACGCGGCCCGCCCTCGGGCCCCATGTGCTCTGGTCGCTGGGACGCCTGGGAGCGCGGGTCCTTCTGTATGGACCGGCCAACACGGTCGTCGGCCCCGAGCTCGTCACGCGCTGGGTCGAGCGGCTCTTGGGGCGAACGTTTTCGAACGAGCGCGAGATCGCCGACGCCACGTTTGCTCTCTCCATGCTGGCCCGCGTCTCGGGCGATCGCGCCCGCGACCTGGACGACGCGACCCGCCAGGCGGTGCTCGCTCGGCTCGAACAGTGGGGCGTGGCCGAGGCCGTGCTCCGCCCGGTGCGCGAGTTCCACGAGCTCGAAACGGCCCAGCAAGATCAGGCGCTCGGCGATTCCCTGCCCGCGGGCCTGCGGCTTATTGTCGCGCCGGCGACATGATGGTGCCAGATGGCCGATGACTGATGACGGAAGCCGTCGGGTGGCCGGGGCAAAGGGGAGCGCAGCGCACCGTGCCCCGGCCACCCCTGCCGCTCCTGGACATCTGCCCTCTCGAATCTGGAATCCGCGCCTGGGTGCCACGGGTTCCGCTTGGGGAACCCGTGTCTGCGGACTGGGGGTCGATCGGCACGGGTTCCCCAAGCGTACGTGTTTAGCGTCTCGACTGGCTGTTTTTCTGGCCTTTTCTTTGTAGCGGCGGCCGTCTCGGCCGCTCCAGAGGGGAACCAGCCCGGAGCGGCCGAGACGGCCGCCGCTACAAAGAAAGGACTTACGTCCAATGGCGAGACGCTATACACGTACCCCCAAGCAGAACCCGTGGCACCCAGCGTCGCGGATTCCGCCCCAGTCTTGTAGGCTGGGTCCAGATCCAGCCCTTCCCTTTTTTCGAAATACAAGTGGGCCGAGCCCACCCTACGAAGACCTTGCCGGCCCTCTCTCCCATTCGCGCACGGCGGCGATGATCGTCTCGACCTCGACCATCGCCCCCATGCCGACATCGCCGCAGGCCAGGCGTTTCGACACGGGGGGTAGAAAAATCAAGCGCGGCGCATGACGCGCGAAGATCGCCCCCGCTTCGTCCAGGGTCCACCGCTCGGGCTGCGGACTCTCGCCTTGGTCCTCGATCAGTTGGCGCAGGTGGCGGACGGTGATGGGGCTCTCCCACATCAGCGTGTTCATGGCCGGGGCGAGCATCACCGCTTTGTGGCCAAAATCCCACGCCCGGAACACGCACGTCAAGAAGTTGTCGCACAGACCCAGGGCAAACTTGCCCAAGGTGTTGGCATCCAGGGGCGCCACCACGAGCAGATCGGCCCAGGAGCGAAACTCGATGTGCAGGACCGGATCGCCCCGCTGAAATAACCGGCCGGGCCACTCGTCGGCGTCGCGGTACAGGCGGTTCTCCGCCACGATCTCGACGGCGTCGAAAAAATAGAGCGCAGGCTCGGTCGCCACCACGCGGATATCGTGGCCGTCAGCCTGGAGCTGGTGAAACAACGCTGGCGTGCGCAGCGCCGCGACCGAACCGGTCACTCCCAATACGATCCGAGCCATGATGCCACGTGGGGGCAGGAAACGCGGAAAGCCGAAGAGACCACCTTTACTATACTCGCTTCGCGCCCCGAGGACACATCACGTGTCAGCGATTCTCCACCGAGAGGGGCTCCATCGCCTCGCAAAGCACCGCGACCATGCCGTTCCAGAGCCGGGCCTGGAGCGCGCGTTGCTCGCGGCGGGTGAGGAACAGTCGTTCGTGCGCACGCTCGGTCACCATCGTGACGATCGCCCGCAGATCCGCTTCCAGCAAACCGTCGAGATCGAGAAAGTCATCCGGCAGATCCAGCGTCGCGAACGCGGCTTCTTGCTCGCAGCAGGACATGTAACCCTCCTTGGTTGAAGGGGAAAGGGACGGAAGAACTCCCCCGCTACCAAGCTCAAGCTAACCCTCCCCAGACCCTCGGTCAAGCGCGAATCCGAGAACTTCGGAAAGAAGATCCAGGGGAACCACGATCCAGGAGGGTGCCTGCAACTTGCGTACCCATTTCTTCCCGAAATGCGCGGAATCCAGGGCGGCGCGGTTCCTCCCAGGACGCCCGCGGGTCCGTCGTGGGACGGGGTACACACTGGCTGGGGGGTTTCCGGGTGTGATACAACGAGGATCAAGAGCGAGCCTCTCGCCGCGACGGGCGCGCGGGTGGAAACCGTGGTCACGAGACAGGCACTGCTGGGATGAAGGTCCACGAATACCAGGCGAAAGAACTGCTCAAGAAGGCCGGGGTCGCGGTTCCGGAGGGGATCGTGGTGACCACGCCGGACGAGGCGGCCGAGGCCTACGACACGCTGGGCGGCGGCTTGATCGTCGTCAAGGCCCAGGTGCACGCCGGCGGCCGCGGCAAGGGGGTGGCGGTCGGCCCCGAGCGACGATCGCGACGCTGGCGCTGGAGATCGCCAGCGGCCGGCAAGCCCCGGCCCGACGGGCATGGCCAAGGGCGTTCAGCTCGTCCAGTCGCGCGACGAGGCCGCGCAGGCCGCCGCGCAGCCTGCTCGGCAAGACGCTGGTGACCTACCAGACCGGCGCCGCAGGGCCAGCTCGATCTCCAAGGTGCTGGTCACGGTCGGCCACGACATCGCCCGCGAGCTCTACCTCGGGCATGGCCGATCGACCGCGGCCTGCAAGTGCCCGGTGCTGATGGCCTCGACCGAGGGGGGCGTCGAGATCGAGACCGTCGCCGCACAAGACGCCCGAGAAGATCCACCGCGAGCCGATCGACGTCGGCGCTCGGCCTGGCCGATTTCCAGGCCCGCAAGGTCTGCAAGGCGCTCGGCCTCACCGGCGACTCGGCCAAGAAGGGCGCGGTCGTTCTTCAAGAACTTCGTCAAGCTGTTCCTCGACACGGACGCCTCGCTCGCCGAGATCAACCCGCTGATCGTCACCGACGAGCGGCGACGTGCTGGCGCTCGACTGCAAGCTCAACTTCGACGACAACGCCGCTGTTCCGCCACCCCGACATCGCCGCGATGCTCGACGAGGCCGAGGAAGACCCGGCCGAGCTGCGGGCCGGCGCAGAGCGGCCTGAGCTACGTCAGCCTCGACGGCGACATCGCCTGCCTGGTCAACGGCGCCGGGCTGGCGATGAGCACGATGGACCTGATCAAGTACCACGGCGGCGAGCCGGCCAACTTCCTCGACGTCGGCGGCGGCGCCAACAAGGACCAGGTGCTCGAAGGGTTCCGCATCCTGCTCGGCGCGCCGCGGGTCAAGGCCGTGCTGGTCAACATCTTCGGCGGCATCATGAAGTGCGACACATCGCCGCCGCCCTCCTGGCCGCCTACGACGAGCTCGATTTCCGCGTCCCGCTGGTCGTCCGCCTCGAAGGGACGAACGTCGAGACCGGCAAGGCAGCTCCTCGAAGAAGAGCGGCCGCAAGATCATCACCGCCGACGGCCTGACCGACGCGGCCCAGAAGGTCGTCGCGGCGGCCAAGGGGGCGGCGTGATCGTCCGCAACCGGGATCAATGACGATGGCGATGGCTCCGACTTCCTCCCAGACACACCGCGCGGCGGCGCTGGCATTGATGGACCGACGTGGCCCCATCCTCGACGCGGCTCGGGGCGTGAGCGCCTTGTTGCGAGACGCGCATGTGCCGGCCGTCGTCATCGGTGGCATCGCCGTCGTGCTGCACGGACACTGGCGGGCAACGCGAGACATCGACCTGCTCGTCGCGCCGCCGCTGGAACCGGTCGCCGACCTGCTCGTCGCCCATGGTTTTGAACTCGTCGCGGCCCGTCGCGAGTTTGTCCGGGAGGACATTCCCGTTCAGTTGGTCCTCCCCGAACAGACCGGCACCCCGCCGGATCGAGGCATCGAGATCGAAGGCATCCTGACGGCCTCGTTGCCGGATCTGATCGCCATGAAACTCCGCAGCGGAACCAGGAACCTCGTGCGTGCTCAGGATCTGGCCGACGTCATCGGATTGATCCGGTGCCACGCATTGACCGGGGAATTCGCCCGGCACCTTGATAAGTCGCTCCGTCCCGCGTTCCGCAAGCTGGTCCGAGCCGTGGAGCGGGAATCGTCTTCGTAAGCGGATTGAGCGAGTCCAAAGCCATGCCCAGGAGTCTTCCCAACCGGTGTGCCCCAGATAGTATCCGCGAGTTCCGCGCCGCATCTCAGCAGCGGTTTCGAGACGCGGTTTCCCTGGTCGAGAAGGAGCGCCGAACGGCGGCGATCTATCTTTGGGGCTACTGCGTCGAAATGGTACTGAAAGCCGCCTACTTCCGGCTCATCGGCTATGCGGAGGACCAGCCGATCACGCGTCCCGACCTGACCGGAGCCGCACGAAGCGCATCGGCCGTCGGCGTCGTCTGGCCGAACCCGAATCAACTCCATGACCTGAGCTTGTGGGGCCAATTGCTCGTCTTCCGGCGCACACACACGGCGACGGCATATCCCATTCGATTCGGAAGCCGGGTTCTCTCTCAAAGCTTACTGGTTCAACGGGTCTGGAGGGAAACCTTACGGTATCATAAGAACGTCGCCTACGAATACGAGGTCCAGAAGGTCCGAGAGGCGGCCGAGTGGTTTCTCTCCCAATATCACGACCTCTGAGCACTGACCATGCCGCGCATCATTCGAGGCACCGACCGACTCGTCAGGCCCAGGCATCCGGAACTCGTCGCGCGGCTGGTGGAAGAACTCCGCGCAAGTCACGAGTCCGGGCAACCGATCATCGACGAGCAACGATTTCCCGAATCGGGTGCGATCCGTGTCTATGTGATCTGGGATCGGTGGGACCGTGTCCCCGACGAGGAACGCACCGACACGATCTTGCAGGCGTACGAGGAGGCGGAGGGTAAGGAGACTCGTGACCGCATCGCGATCGCGGTGGGCCTCACGGTACCCGAGGCGAGCGAATCGGGCTTGCTTCCGTATCAGGTTCTCCCCGCTCTGCGGAAAGACGATCCCTTTTCCCCCGAGCAGTGCCGCAGCGCCATGGTCGAGGAAGGCGCTTCGATCCTCGCGGGGAACGAGAAACCTCAGCTTCGCTTCGCCACGATGGAAGAGGCCGAAGCCTGCCGGAACCGCCTGGCACGGCGACTCCCGGGCAGTGAACCCATCTGGATGATCGCCCAGGAAGTCTCCCGGATTGCCGATTAGCCATCACGGGTGAGCCCAGCTTACTCCACGGAATCCCGACATGAGCATCCTGGTCGACAAGAACACGCGGCTGATCTGTCAGGGCATCACCGGCAAGGCCGGGGCGTTCCACTCCGAGCAGTGCCAGGCGTACGGCACGAACCTGGTCGGCGGGATCACGCCCGGCCGGGGCGGGACGACCGACGCTGGGCGTGCCGGTCTTCGACACCTGCGCCGAGGCCGTCGCAGGCGACCGGCGCCAACGCCACGATGATCTTCGTGCCGCCGCCGTTCGCCGCCGACGCGATCATGGAAGCGGCCGACGCCGGCATCGCGGTGATCGTCGCGATCACCGAGGGCATCCCGGTGCTCGACATGGCCCGCGCGGTGGCGTACCTGAAGGCGCATCATCCCGGCGGTCCGGCTGATCGGCCCGAACTGCCCGGGGGTCATCACGCCCGGCCAGTGCAAGATCGGCATCATGCCGGGCTATATCCACAAGCCGGGCCGGGTCGGCGTCGTCAGCCGGTCGGGGACGCTGACCTACGAAGGCGTCTGGCAGCTCACCAACCTGGGCATCGGCCAGAGCACGTGCGTCGGCATCGGCGGCGACCCGGTCAACGGCACGAGCTTCGTCGACGCCCTCGACGCTGTTCCAGGCCGACCCCGACACCGACGCCGTGCTGATGATGGGCGAGATCGGCGGCAACGCCGAGGAGCAGGCCGCGGCGCTCAAGGCGTCGGGCAAGTTCACCAAGCCGCTGGCCGCCTTCATCGCCGGCCAGACCGCGCCGCCGGGCAAGCGGATGGGCCACGCCGGCGCGATCATCTCGGGCGGCTCGGGCAAGGCGTCCGACAAGATCGCCGCCCTCGAAGCCGCCGGCATCCGCGTCGCCAAGAGCCCGGCCGACATGGGAACGGCGCTGCGGGAGGCGCTGCGATAGATGAGGATGCCGGATGACTGATGGCTGATGGCTGATACCGGATGACTGATGCCGGATACCTGGGCGGAATACCGCACCCTGGGAGAAAGAGATCACGGTCGCATGGAACAGGACAAGGATGGTCAGGACCTACCCTCCGCACCGGAATCGGCTGCGGTCGCGCATCCCTGTGCTGGCCCTGAGCCATCAGTCCTCAGTCATCAGTCATCAAGCATCCGCCATCCGCCATCCGCCGCGATCGATCACGGCTGGACCACGCTGTCCAGCCGGCCGGTTTACGAGAATCCCTGGATCGCCGTCCGCGAGGACCAGGTCTTGCGGCCGGACGGTCAGCCGGGGATCTACGGCGTGGTCCATTTCCGCAACCGCGCTGTCGGCGTGTTGCCGGTCGAGGCCGATGGCTCGATCTGGCTGGTGGGGCAGTATCGTTATCCGCTGGGGTGCTTTTCCTGGGAGATCCCCGAAGGCGGCTGTCCCAAGGGCGAGGAGCCGCATGAGACCGCGCGGCGCGAGCTGCGCGAGGAAACCGGTCTGGCCGCCGGAAGACTGGAGCTGATCGGCCGGTCGCACCTGTCCAATTCGGTCAGCGACGAGTGGGCACTCGTTTACCGCGCGTCGGAACTCATTCCCGGCCCGGCGGCGCCGGAAGGGTGCGAGCGCCTCGAAGTACGGCGGGTCTCCTGGGAAGCTGCCTGGCAGATGCTCGAAACGGGTGTCATCACCGATTCGATGAGCGTCATCGCGCTTTTGCACGAGGCCCTGCGGCGCAAGCGTTAAGCGGCGCATCCTGCGCGACGAGGCGTCAGTGAAGGACACTCTGGGAGCCAAGCACGGCCTGGACGGGGAAGGCTTTGCCGGGGCAATCGGTGGGCGTGCGGGCGAACCGGGCGTGGACGCCGACGTGATCGGTCGAGATGTGGTAGCGGTCGCTCAGATAGGCCACGAGCGTTCTCATCGCTTCGAGCTGCGCGGGGTGGGAGCGCCCTGGTCGAAGTCTCCGACGAGACAGATGCCGATGCCGTAATCATTGACATCGCTGGTCGTGGCATCGCGGCAATGCGCGCCCGCCTTTTGCTCGGCCCAGCGCCGGGTGACCTCGATCTGACCGTCGGGGCTGTCGGAACCGTTGCCGATGACAAAATGGTAGCCGCAGCCGTCCGTGCCCAGCCGGCTGCGGTGCTGGCGGTCGATGCTGGCGTAGCTCCCCGAGGCGCTGGCGCTATGGTGGATCACGATGTAGCGCCAGCCGCGGTCGGCCTTGGGAGGCTGGAACAGATCGCCGGGGTCGTTCACGAAGGAAGCCAGCCGAGTGCGCAAGTTGACGTTGCGCGCCGCCGGACCCGGCTGGCTGCGCCTCGGGCGTGGTCGCCGCGGGAGGAGTCAGTTCCGGTGCGGCGGGCGGCGTGATGATCGAGCGGTCCAGCGCGGGCTCTCCGTTCGGTTTGATGACAGCGGGCGGGCTGACGCTGCGCGGCGGTGTCCAGGCGGGGGTCGAAACCCCCGCGCCGTTGCCCTCCACAACCGGTGCCAGGCTGCCCGACACCGCGGCCGAGCCGCAATTGACCCCCGCCGGGCAGGGCGAGGCCGGAACGACGGTGGCCGGCACCGCGGGGACGACCGTGGCCGGCGGAGGCGCGACGTACACCGGTCGCATCGCGCTTCGGGTATGACTGCAACCTCCGATCCACAACACCAGGAGGGCCGATCCCAGGACCAGACCGACCCGCCGAAGACGGACGACGAACGACGCGTGTGAGGACACGCTCATGCTTCACCTCCCCGATCCGGATAAGGGTTGTCGGTTCACGCGACGACGGCGGCCGGTCTTCCTCTACCGCAACCGGGGTGCCACCCCGACCGCGCCCAAGGGCTCGGGTGCGGCCCATTATCTCGGATTTCGACTCAAGTCTACACGCCGTCAGAACGACAGGCGGTCCACTCCGGAATTTTTCCTGGGTTTTTCTCAAGTCCCGAACGCATTTCCCCGACGATCGTTTGTAATTTCCTCCCACCAGGGCCTATTTCTTTCACTCGCCGGCATCCCCGGCCGGTCCCGACCAATCGGTCTCGTCCCATGCGGAATGGAAGGAATCGCCGGGGGCCTGGGGCGGCGGCTGGGACGCTCAGCTCTTCTTGTAGGCTGGGTCTGGACCCAGCTTCTTCTTGTGGTTGGAGAAGCTGGGTCCAGACCCAGCCTACGGGGATCCTCGTGAGTGAGCCTGCGCGTGCCGGGCAAGTCGCTGGACCGCCGCCGTCGGTGCCAGTACGATGCGACCATGCGCCCGATTGAGGGCGCCGTCATTCCGGCAACACGGACTCACCCCGAGGACAAGACACCATGCGCAAGGTTTTCCGGTCCGTCTCCTGGGCGATCGGGATCGCCCTGCTGGCGCTGGCGGCGTCGACCGCGCTCGCCCAGGACAAGAAGCCCGCGACCGTCACGCCCACCCCTCGCAATGACGAGTGGTGGATGAATCTCCATAAGTCGTTCCTCGAACGCAAGCAGAAAGAACCGGTCGATTTGCTGTTCCTGGGCGACTCGATCACCCAGGGCTGGAACAACAACGAGGTCTGGCAGCGCTACTACGGACCGCGCCGCGCCGCCAACTTCGGCATCGGCGGCGACCGCACCGAGCACGTCCTCTGGCGCATCCAGAACGGCGAGATCGACGGCATCAGCCCCAAAGCCGCCGTACTGATGATCGGCACCAATAACACCGGCTCGAACAGCGCGGAGGAGATCGCCGACGGCATCAAGGCGATCGTCGCCGAGCTCCGCTCCAAACTGCCCAAGACGAAAATCCTGTTGCTGGCCGTCTTCCCTCGCGGCGACGGCTCGGCCGCCCAGGACGCGACCGAATCCGCTCTCAATCCCAAGATTGGTCAAATCAACGAACGCATCCAGTCGCTCGACGACGGCAAGATGGTCGCGTACCTCGACATCGGCCCCAAGTTCCTTGCCGCCAACGGCAAACTCCCCAAGGAGATCATGCCCGACTACCTGCACCTGAGCCTCAAGGGATACCGGATCTGGGCCGACGCCACCGAGCCAACCTTGTGGAAGATGATGGAAGAATAGAAGAGGATTTCATCGCGAAGATCGCGGAGATCGCAAAGAAAAGAAGATAGTTGGGGAATGAGAACAAGAGAGGGGGGAGAGCCCCTGAAAGGATTGGTTCTCTCATATCATGAGACTTTTCCTTTTTCTATTTCCCCGTCTTCCTTCGCGGTTTTTGCGATCTTTGCGTCGAAATTAATCTTTAAAAATGTCGTTGGGTTTGATAGGTGGTCCGCCCCATTTCTGTTCCTCGTCCGCGAATGGGTGCATGGAGGTTTCGGGGCGGGGTCGCTCCATGAGCGGGAGGATCATTCCGGCGAGCCGCAGATCGTCGCGGGTGGTGATCTTGATGTTCCAGCGTGAACCTTCGACGACCTGGACCGGGTGGCCGAGGGCCTCGACGAGCTGGGCATCGTCGGTGATCGGCACGGTCAGTTGAGGACGTCGGGCGTAGGCTTCTTCGAGCCAGTCGCGGCGGAACACCTGCGGGGTCTGGACGGCGACCAGGTCACCGCGGGCCATGGTTTCCCGGCGCGGCCCTCGGCGTCGATGCGCTTGAGCGTATCGGTGACGGGCAGGCCGGGCAGCGCGGCGCCGTGCTGTCTCGCGGCGTCAAAAACGGCGTCGATCAACTCGTGGCTCAAGCACGGTCGCGCGGCGTCGTGGACCGCGACGAATTCGCAGGCCGGGTCCACCTGTGCGAGCGCTTTGGCGACCGTGTCGTGCCGCTCCGCGCCGCCGTCGAGGACGCGGATATTCATGAATACGACGCTCGGCCGGTAGCGGCGCTCGAACAGCTCGCGGTCTTCCGGTGCGATGGCCAGCAGGATCTGCGCGACATCGTCCCGGTTCAAGAACGGCTCGACGGCCCGCAGCCAGATGGCGCGGCCGTCGAGCTCGGCGAAGATCTTCTTTTGCCGCGGGTCGCCGAAACGCGACGAACGCCCCGCGGCAGGCAGGATCACGGCGAAGGGACCCATCTTGGCGACTCCTCTCGGCCTGACGCACAGGCACGCCGTGCTGATTGTCGGTTGCCGCCGCTGGACCTGTCAACCGGACCCTGCCGGTCCACGCGGCCGGTATTTTCGTACACCCTCGGATCGAGGCGGACGGTATCATGGAAATCGCGGATTCTGGATGGCGGATGGCTGAGTTTCGGAATTGGACTGAACATCCGGCATCTGCCATCAGCCATTGGGAATCCGGGATCTGGAGTCCGGAATCGGTCCCCTGGTCGGAATGGATGGATCATGGACACGGCGACACCACAATGGCTCGCGGAGTTGGTGGCCTGGCTGCGAACGCAATTGGCGGAATCCTCGGAAGGCGCGGGGCCGGCGTCGCGTGAGCGGCAAAACTCGCTCTGGCTGGCGCTTCCCTACCGCGAAGACGCCCCGGCCATTCATGACGAGGGAGAACTGCGGGGCGCGGTCGAACATCTCGAATACGCCGTGTTCCGACGCTACGAAAACCAGGTGACCCGCGCCGAGCGGAGCCGGCTCGACAACACGATCCGCAACGCGCTGTTCAAGGTGGAACGCTACCTCGAACGGCTCGACGGTCCCGAGCGCCGCGGGCCGATGCGATCTGTGGAACGATCCGGGAGGCAGCCCGCGAAGGGCGCGAACGTCTCGAAAGGCAGCAGCGGCAAGCGCACCGCGCCGATCTGAAGTTGGCGCAGCTCGACACGCTCACGCCCGAAGGTTTTGAAGAATTCGTCGCCGAGCTATTCGATGCCCTCGGGTTTCAAGTCGAGGTGGTGGGCGGCAGCGGCGACGAAGGGGCCGATCTGCTGGTGGCTCGAGGCGGCCTGCGCGGGGTCGTCCAGTGCAAGTACTCCAAGGGCCGAGGCGTGATTGGTTCGCCCGAGCTCCAGAAGTTCCTCGGCACGATTCATCACACCCGAAGCCACAAGGGTTTTTTCGTCACGACGCGCGCCTTCAGCCTCGCCGCCGAGCGGTTCGCCGCAGACCACCCGATCGAGCTGGTTGATGGGTCGCGCCTGGTCGAGCTGGTCCATGAGGCGCTCGGTCCGTCCGCGCGGAAACCGCACGAAACGCTCGACTTCGATTGAAAGGGTGAAGGAGAAGAGGACGGACTGGTTTTTTCTGTGCCACGGCGTCCGGACGACGGACGCCGCGGCACAGGGAAGACCCTTCTCGAACACCTTTTCAGAGGACGCTCCAGGGTCGTCGGGCGGTGTTGTACGCGCGGGGACCCTGCGGGATGCACCGCAACAGCCGCGCGCTCCCGGTAGACAACAACAACGACGCCGGCAGCCCGACCGCCGCCGCAGGCGTGCGCGGGGACCGCTGGGAACGGACCAGGGGCGTCTCCAACCCCACCGCCACCGCCGCGGCCGTGGCGACACCGCCGCCAGGCGCCGCCGGGGAGAACGCCGGAGCCGCCCCGCGAATCGTGATCCGACCATCCACCGCATCGTCGGCGGCATCCGTCGGCGCGGGCACCAGCACCAAGTTCCCCTCGTTCAAGCCCGTCAAGAGCGGACCGCCCGGCGTCGACAGCGAGCGCCGCAGGTTGATCACCGTGCTCCCCGATGGCGTCCCGCGCAGCACCGCGGCCTGAATCGACACCAGCGAACCGGCCGCGCCGGGCGACAGCGACAGCGTGCCCGAGGGCGCCGCTCCCGAAATCAACAACTGGCCCGCCGCCGCGTCCACCGACCAGTTCAGGTTGAAGCCCGCGGGCAAGGAGCCAAGCTGCACGCCCTCGATCCGCAGCACCGCCGGATCGAACGAAAGGGCCAGCTCGAACTCCTCCAGACCGATCATCGCGCTGCTGGTCTGCAGGAACTGCACCGGCACGGCCAGCGTCGCGCCCGGCGCGGCCGAGAGGCTCTGGGAAATCCAAATGCGCGGATCCGGGCCTCCCGGCATCAGCGTGATGCCCGTGGGCAGCGGTGGGATCATGGCCGGCGCCAAGCGCACCGAGAACTGCGAGATGTACGAGGCGTCCACACTGGTGATCGCCCCGTTCTGCGTCACGTCGCCGATGAGGATCGGATCGAGATCCTTGTACCGGGCAAAGCCTGTAACCAGACGCACGGCGAACTGGCTGACCATCGAGGCATCCACGCTGGAGATGGTCCCGTTGTCGCCGTCGAGGAGGCTGCCGTCGGTGTCCACGAACCCGGCGTTGCTACTGGAAAGGGTGAGGCGGTAGGTGCCGTCGGGCAGGAAGCCTTCATGGGCCGTGGTGGAGGTCGTGCCGGTGCGGACGAAGGTGATGGTCTGATGATCGGCACTGACCAGCAGCGAGCCGCGGACCGAGATGCCCGTGCCGGTGTTGACCAGGGTGAGGTTGGGGGTGCCGGCGTACAGGTGGAGTGGAGTGGGGTTGAACGCGTGATTGAACTGCACGGTGAAGCCGGTGGGATTGGAGGTGAAGGTCTGGACGGCCAGGGGTGGAGTCACGGTCGTCCAGGCGACCGGGGCCGATTCGTTGCCGGCATTGCCGGCCGGGTCATGGATGCCGGCCATGTTGACGGTCAGGACATAGTTCCCCACAGCGGTGGTGAAGTTGCTCAGGCCGCTGATGCGGTAGCTGTTGCCGGCGAGGAGGCTGGCGGTCACGGTATTGTCGAGGGTGACCGCGCTGCCGTTGAGAGTGAGCGTCAGGTCGTGGAAGTCGAAGGTGGCCAGGTCGATGGGCTCGGAGAAGGTCACATCCTCGGTGGCGAGCGGCGTGGAGCGTGGGTTGGGTATGACTGTAGCAAGTGAGGTCACAAACGGTGCGATTGTGTCCATCATCCACGTCGTCGCGGCCGAACCCAGGCCGGGGTTGCCGGCCGGGGCGTTGATGCCCGCGCCGTTGACGGTCAGCATGTAGCTTCCGTCGGCGGCGGTGGCACTGCTCAGCCCGCCGATGCGATAGGTCGAGTCCGCGACGAGGGTGAAGGTCAATCCGCCGAGCGTCACGGCCGAACCGTTGCGCGTGAGCGACAGGTCGGCGGTGTTGAAGGTGGACAGATCGATGGGAGCGGAGAAGGTGACATCGACCGTCGGGACCGTCGTATTACGCGGTGTGGGAGCGACCGGGCCGACGCTGGTGACGACGGGGCCCATCTCCACGGCGCCGATATCGACGGCCGAGCCGACCACCCGGCCGAAGCCGCGCTCAGGGTTTACGCATCAGCCTGGGCTGTCTGGGTGCTCTGGGAAATTGCGACTCGCCTCTGTTGTCCAGTCCGGCTGGCAGGGTATCGGACGGCTTTTGTAGCATCGACCACCTGGAGATTTCGACTTCTTCAGGGATGTCCACGCGAGGACCGTCGGCTCAGACACGACCGCCATGACTCCGGCCAGCAACCCGGTCTCCATCCTCGATCATTTCGCGGACTTGCCCGATCCCCGCCGCGAACAGGGGCGAATCCACCGACTCGATGAGATCGTCTTCATCGCCACCTGCGCCGTCTTCTGCGGCGCCGATACCTGGGTGCAGATCGCCGACTACGGTCACTCCAAGCGCGACTGGCTCGAGACCTTCCTCACCTTGCCTGGCGGCATCCCCTCGCACGACACCTTCCGACGAGTCTTCTGCCGGCTCGACCCGGTGGCCTTTCAGAAGGGCTTCTCCGCCTGGATCACGGCGCTGAGGGCTCGAAACGGATTGACTCCGATCGCCACGGCTCCGCCCGAACTGACACGGATCGCCATCGACGGCAAGGCCCAACGCGGCTCCGCCCGGCGTACCGTCGGCCGATCGGCGCTCCCTGTCGTCAGCGCCGGGTCGGTCGAGAATCATTTGACCTTGGGGCAAGTGGCCACCGACGCCAAATCCAACGAGATTACCGCCATTCCCGAGTTGCTCGAACTGCTCGACTTGAACGGGGCCGTGGTGACCATCGACGCCATGGGCTGTCAGAAGGAGATCGCTGCTGACATCGTCGGCCGAGGTGGTCACTACGTGCTGGCCGCCAAGGAGAATCAGCCGCATCTCTACGAGGACATCAAGCGGGCGTTCGATACCGCGTTGGATCAGGGCGAACCCGGGGTGGACTTCACCGAGTGTCAGACGGAAGAGGTTCGCAGCGCTCGCCAGGAGACCCGCACCTGCTGTGTGATCACCCATCCGGAGGGGATCCGGAACGCGGACCTTTGGATCGGACTGACGGCGATCGTGATGGTGATCAGCCATCGGCTGGTCGATGGTGTGGCGAGCATTGAGATCCGTTACTTCATCAGCAGCACGGCCGCGACGGCGGAGCAGTATCTGCGATGGGTGCGGGGTCATTGGGGGATCGAGAACTCGCTGCACTGGGTTCTGGACGTCTGCTTCCGTGAGGATGACCAACGGCACTGGGCCGGGAACAGCGCGATGAACTTGGCGTGGCTCCGCAAGCTGGCGTTATGTCTGCTCAAGGCGGAGAAGACCAGCAAAGGCAAGAGTATTGCCACTCGGCGCCTGATTGCGGGATGGAAGAACGACTATCTCTTGAGAGTACTGGCCCAAATCCCCGAGAAACCTGGTGCGTAAGCCCTGGACTTTGAACCGAGAGCCAACCTGGTTACAGTCAAGATGTGGACGAGAACCCCCAAGAGTCGTGGCTGGTTTTGAAGCGCCCATGAGTGGCTGGTTTTGAATCGCCCGGTGACAACACGGGATCGCCAAGATTGCCCATCGTGATGCGTAAGCCCTGCGGCCTTGGCCGGTCTGCCCCCCCCGTCGCATCAAACATCGCCAACGGGTCGGAAATGGGTCGGGTTTTGGGCGGCGCGGTGAGTCGGGAGGTGTCGCCTCGTGGCATGGAAGCCGACGAGGCCAAGTCCCTGGGAAACGAAAAAACCCCTTCCAAGGAAGGGGTTTCGTCGTTTCTTGTCACTGACAGTCAGGAGCTGTCAGTTGACGTAAGTAGTGGAGGCGGCGGGGATACAAGTTAGGGAAAACAACAATCCCATAAAGCTAATCATAGTATAGTCTTATGGAACTTGCATTTTTGCAAGAGCGAGCCGTATAGCACCCAAAACACCCCCTCTATAGCACCCATCTCATGACGCAGGGTGGAGTCACTTAGAATCAATACCGTCCAACGGGGTTGCCAAATAGAAAGCCTCCGATCAGCATGAGTTTGCCACAACTCCATGACTGATCAGGAGGCTACGATGATCGACATCCGCAAGGAGGCCGACGCTTTCACGTCTTGGCCCACTCGTGAGCGTCTCCGCGCCTTGAAACGTATCATCCCCCGCGCCCGTGTGGAAGAAGTCCTCTCCCGCACCGGGCACGACTGCTCCCACTGCCCTCGGCTGCCGGGCTGGTTCATGCTCTGGTTTGTCATCGCCCTGGGCCTGTTCTGCCGCGACTGCTACCGCCAGGTCTTCCGTTGGCTCCAACCCTTCCGCAAGGGCGCCACACCGGGACGAACTACCTTGTGCGAGGCCCGCAAACGCCTGGGCATTGCCCCCATGCGCCTCCTGGCCGAACAGGTCATTCAGTTGCAGGGCAAGCCAACCACCCCTGGGGCGTTCTACCGGGGCATGCGGACCATGGCTCTGGACGGCTTCGTCGTCGACGTGCCTGATACCCCGGCCAATGTGCGGGCCTTCGGGCGCCCCGGCAGTAGCCGTGCCCCCGCTGCGTTCCCTCAGGCCCGCGTCCTCGCGCTGTGTGAGACCGGCAGTCATGTCCTCTGGCGCTTCTTGATCAAGCCCTGCTCTTGCGGTGAGGTCACCATGTCGCACTACCTCCTGCGATTCCTCCAGGAGGGCATGCTCTTGCTCTGGGACCGGAATTTCCTCAGCTATCAGACCATCTCCGAGGTGCGCCAGCGAAAGGCGCATCTGTTGGCCCGAATCAAGAAGAACCTCATCTTCGAGCCTCTCCGCGTGCTCGACGACGGCTCCTACCTGTCGAAGATCTACCGCACCAGCTACGACCGGCAGAAGGACCGCAACGGTATCCCGGTGCGGATTATCGAGTACACCTTCGATGATCCCGATCGCCCCGGCTCGGGCGAGCCTCACCGACTGTTGACGACGCTGTTGGACGAGCGACTCGACCCGGCCGAGACCTTGATCGTGCTCTATCACGAGAGATGGGAAGAAGAACTTACCATCGATGAGTTGAAGACCCATCAACGCGAGCGTCCGGTGCTGCGCAGCCAGACGCCTGGCGGCGTGGTGCAGGAACTGTACGGCCTGTTGTTGGGTCACTACGTCGTCCGGGTGCTGATGCAAGAGGCGGCAGTGACTCAGGGGATCGACCCGCATCGACTCTCGTTCACCGCCGCACTGAAGATCCTCCGGTGTCGGTTGCCCGAGTGCCCGGCGAGCCGTCGGGGTCGCAACCGGTGGTACCACAACTTGGTGGCGGAAATCGCCGAGGAGGTGTTGCCCGAACGGCGTGATCGGATCAACCCCCGCGTCATCAAACGGAAGATGAGCAACTGGGGGAAGAAGAGGCCCGAGCATCGCAATTATCCTCAACCCACCAAGGAGTTTGGCAAGGCGATCGTCATGCGCCGTTGAACGGTATTGCACTTAGAATTGAACCTGCTTCGTGAGACTCATTCGCCACCCGCTCGTCGAGCGACGGAAACCGTGCGGCTACGCCTGTGACTCGGACTGCCCTGTCGAATCCCTCTCTAATTCTACTGTCTGAGCGGACCGTGTCGATTGTTCTTCAAGGGTGGCAACTGTTTACGCGCCTTGTAGTGGTACAGCCGCGCCAGTTCGTTGCGCTCCAGCCAGCGCGTGCGCTCGCGGCAACTGCGGGTTTGCGTATCGCAGCGGCATGCCTGCCGAAAGATCAGCGCCAGCCCCAGTCGCGCTTGCGGCAGCGTCAACGCCGGCGCCCGCTTTTTTCCCCCGCCGAGCCTCCCCGGCCAAGAACCACAACGCCAGCAGCGACAGCGCCATGTGATGGTGCCAGCCCCGCCAGTTCCGCACCTGATAATCCCCCAAGCCCGCCTCGCTCTTGCCCCGCTTCAGGCACTCCTCGATGCGGTGCTCGGCCTTGGCCACCCGCGCGAATTCCGCCAGCGGTGTGGCACGCGCGGCGTTGGAGAGGTAATAATCATACTTCCACTGGCCGTTCTCTTCATACCGCACCGCCACCAACACCTCCTCGAAACCCACCACCCGACGCTCCACCTTCGACTCCACCTGCCGCGCCACCTGACATCCAACAACACCTCCTCAAACCCACCACCCGACGCTCCACCTTCGACTCCACCTGCCGCGCCATCTCGACCTCCAACGGGCCTTTCTCTCCATCGCGCACCGTCAGGTGGGTCCACGCGTCCGCGGGTAACGCCGCGCACCAGGCACGCACGCCCACGAACGGCGGCTTGGGATGGGGACCGCGACCCCGATACGGCGGCGGCTCGGCCTCCCGGTCGCGGACGCTCGTGTTCGACGGCACGGCCAACAGGTACCGCTCGTGCGCGCCGCCAACTTGCGGCGGAACCACGCCGGGCGACCCATCTCGTCGTCGCCACTGATCCAGCCGTGCGGTAATGTGGCACCACGGCGGTCGAGCATTTCCAACGCCAACTCGTGCCGCGTGCGGTAGCGGACCTCCTTGGGGACTCCACAGCGCTTCCGGCGCTTCTTGTCCTGGGCCCACTCCTTGGGCAAGTAGAGTCGGAAATCGACCAGGACGTGCTCCTCATCGGTGACATAGCCCAGGAACAGGCCGACCTGGCAATTCTCGACCTTGCCGAGGCGTCCGCACCATTGCCGCTGCACCCCGACCGAGGCGTTCCCCTTCTTGGGGAAGGCGGAGGGGTCGAAGACCAGCACGGCGTCGGGGCGGCCCAGGTCGCGGACCACCTGGCCATTCAATTCGTCGATCAGCGGTGCGTGCTCCCAGGGGGAGATGCCGAGATCGGTCTGGAGCGTCTGGCGGTCGAGGTCGTAGCGATAGGCAATGGCCTCGGCGTTTTTGTGTTCCAGGTCGGAGAGCAGCCCGGCGAGATAGGTGCCGGTATACTGCCGGCTCTCGGGACTCGGGAGCGTGGCGACGAACGGCTGGGCGAACGCCTCCAGCCGTTGGACGGCGCCGCGGAAGGTGGTGGGTGGGACCTGGCAGTCGGCGAGCACTTGAGCCTTGCGTTCTTGGAATCGGGGTTCCATGGTCTGACTCCTTCCATCGAGGTGAGGCTCCCTCTGGAAGGTATTGATACAAATAGTGGTTACGTCCGGTCAAGCGATCCCAGACAGTAGAAATACAAGAAGGTAGGGATCAAGACCCCCATCGGAGTTGCCATCCATAGGCGGTCGAAGCTCGTACGTGATCGAGGTTCTCACGGAAGGACCGGATTTCACGTTCCTTGCCGTCGAGACCCAGGAAGCCGCTAGGGAGGGCTGGCTCCATGCCGACCTCGCAGGGGAGCCCACCCGTCCCCCCACCATGTTGATTCTCCTGGCGACCGGCGATCACGTCGAAACCCACATCATCACGAACACGACCGAGAGCGGCGTCCTCTATTGGGGGCATTTCGACACGGATATCCGCCAGGAGTTGCTTTCCAGGCACCCTGGGCTGAAGCCCTTCTTCGACCAACCCTGGACCTGGAATGACTGATTATTCACTACGTAGATAAGAGCACAATGAGATGTCTGAGCACTACACACAGTTGTGTTACGAGCATGAAGTAGCGGTGGCGATCAGGAGCAACCTAGGTTGCGGGCTTCTTCGCTGGTGCGATTCCTGGTGCCATTGGTCTGGGACAGCCCACGAGATCGTCCCTGAAGCCTTCGTGGAGTCGATCGTAGTGAAGCACCGGCAGGCGTCATGTTAGTTGGTGGTACAGACGATCAGTTGAGGGAGAAATCGCGTCCCCAGAAGGCCTCCCACTGTCCTTTCTCGCTGCGGTAGAGCGCGCGGAGGTGGCAGACGGCATGGGCTCCGTCCTCGCCCCAGCGCATCCCGGCCAGCTTCAGACGCTGGCCCACCACCGTCTTGCAGGCGCTCTCCACCGCGCCGCTACCGAGGCACCAGCCTTTGGCCAAGTAGTCCGGATACTCCATCCGGTGCGCGTTCCGCTCCAGGTAACCGATCACCTCGTCCACCGCCTCCTTCAGGCCGGCCCGACGGGGCCAATCCCATTCGCGCAAGATCGCTGCCAGCACCGCGCCCCCTTCGTCCTTGAGCCACGCGCGCCACTGCCGTGCTTGATCTTCGGCGTGCTCCTCGTCCTGGGGGTACAACCGCCGCGCCAAGCCGGTGAGCTTCTCCGCGGGGTGGTAGAAGTCGAGAATGATCAATTCCACACGAGGAAAGTTCTCCTGGAGTCGAGCCTCCAAGCCCGAACCGCCGTCGCTCAAGCCGATCCAGCGATCGGCGCGGTCCATACCCACATGCCCGGCGAGCGGGCGCAGCAAGGGCGTGAAGTCCTCCAGGGGATACAGTCCCGAGAGGTAACGGGCCGGCATCGGCTGGGGCTTCTCGTCGGGCCACGGCCAGTCCGGGCAGGGGTTGCAGACCATCCCCACGTAGGCCATGCGCCCCTCGGCCGGGCCGCCCCCGACGCCCTGTTGACGGACGCCGGTGGCGTCTAGTTCGACATAGGCACACGTCTTGCCTTCATAATCCTTGTGCCAGGACCAGTCTTTCTGAGGACCGAGTGTCGTGCCCGCCGCGACGGCGTCGGCCAGACGCTCTCCGGCGTCTTCGGTGGTCCGCTCCACGGTCGACTCCGAGAGCCGCACACCGGCCATCTCCTCCAACAGTTCGGCGCCTTTCTCGAAGCTATCGGCGACCGCCCCGGCCAAGGTGGCGACGCGTTCCAAGGCCGGTGTCAGGTCACGGGTCGTCAGGCCCGCATCGCGATCGAAGGGGAACAGGCCTTGGCCGCAGCGCCGACAGAGGTAGTAGGCGCGGCGGTAACGGATGGGTCCCACGAGGCTCAGGGAGGTGTGCGTGCGGTGCGAGTGGAACTCGGCGGCTTGGCCGCAGTGCGGGCAAGTCACGGAACTGCCTTCGTAGCCGTTTTTTTTTCCGCCAAGTGCTGCTCGACCGCCTTGGCGGCGATCTTGTGGGCGAGCGCCCGGATCTTGAACTCGTTCTGGCCAAAGAGGTGGGCATCGTCGGTCGTGGCCAGGTTGGCGGCCAGTTCGCTGATCTCGGTGTCGACCGCCTCGCGAATGGCGTGCGCGAGCGTCTCGATCTCGGCTTGTTTCTCGGGCGAAAGAGGTTCGGGCAGCATAGGTGGACTCCGGTTCCTTCGTCAGGTTCTCCTCAACGATCACCACTTTCGCTCTTGTGTACAAAGATTCCGCCAACTTTCAAGATGCCCGCCGCGCGCGACAGGTGTCGGCGCCCGCGCGTCCCCCACCCATGCCAGGAGCCACTCCCGTGAAGCGCCCCGAGCAAAATCACGGTCCCCACGCCGAGCACGATCCCGAGCGCCAGCAGCGGCCCTGCGCCGACATGGTCGCCCGCGCCGACGGGCGAACGCTCACGTCGCGTCAAATCGCCGCGCTGCCTCTCCTCGACCACGTCCTGGAGAAACTGCGCCTCGCCGAGTTCCTCCGCGAGCACCTCCCCGGCGCAGACCCCCGCACGCGCGTCGCCTCCGCGACGACCCTGCTCGTGCTGTTGAAGAACATCTTGCTGGCCCGCGAACCCCTCTACGGCGTAGGCGCATGGGCACGCCGCTACGTTCCCGAACTCTTGGGCCTGTCGCCCGAGCAAGTCACCGCGCTCAATGACGATCGCGCCGGCCGCAGCCTCGATCACCTCTTCGATGCCGCCATCCCCACCTTGACCCTGCGCGTGGCCCAGCACCTGGTGCGTGTCTTCGGCGTGTCCCTCGACGAACTCCACAACGACTCCACCACCATTACCTTCCACGGCGACTACGAGCACGCCGACGAGGAACGCACCCTCCGCGGACAACTGCGCCAGGCCATTACCTGGGGCCACAACAAGGACCATCGCCCCGACCTGAAGCAGTTGCTGTACGTCCTCACGGTGACGCGTGATGGTGCTGTCCCTGTACAGTTCCGAGTGGAGAGCGGCAACACCACCGACGACTCCACTCATCGCCAGACCTGGGACTTCCTCTGCCAGTTGACCGGCCGGCGCGACTTCCTCTATGTGGCCGACTGCAAGCTGGCCACCACCGAAAACATGGCCCACCTACACGAGAACGGCGGCCGGTTCGTCAGCGTACTGCCCCGGACACGCAGTGAAGATGCGGCCTTTCGCGCCCAGACGCGTCGGGGCCAGGCCCGTTGGCGACACCTCCACGACAAGGTGGACGAGCACGGTGAGGTCGTCGACCACTTCCTGATTCACGAGCCCGAACGGGCCAGCGCCGAGGGCTACCGCGTGCTCTGGTATTACAGCGCGCGCAAGGCCGAGTGCGATGCCCACGCCCGACACCGTCGGCTGGAGCGGGCCGGGAAACAACTGACCGAACTCAGGGAGAAGCTCGCTTCCCCGCGCACGCGCTACCGCGATCGAACGCAGGTGATCAAGGCGGTCGAGACGATCCTGGCCGAGTACGAAGTCGCCGAGTGGCTCGACGTGACGGTCGTGGAGAAAGTGGAGGAACGCTACCGCCAGGAGCACCGCGGCCGTCCGACTGCCAACACGCGTTACGTCAAAGAGGAACGTTTACGCTTCGATATCACGATCCAGTTTCGCCCTGAGCGGTTGGCGGAGGAAGCGCTCTGCGATGGGGCCTTCCCGCTGATCACCAACGACCAGACGCTGTCCCCGCTGGAGTTGCTCCTGTCTTACAAACAACAACCTCTGATCGAGAAACGTTTCCAGCAACTGAAGACGGACTTCGTGGTGGCCCCCGTGTTCCTGAAGGAGGCCAGTCGGGTTCAAGCGTTGCTGTGTGTGTACTTCTTCGCCTTGGTCGTGGAGTCGCTCCTGGAGCGGGAGGTGCGCCGCGCGATGGAGCAAACGGGGACCGAGAGCCTGCCGCCGTATCCCGAGGGCCGCCCCTGCCGCCGCCCCACGGCACGGCGGATCCTCGACCTGTTCGACGACGTGCAACAACACGAACTGACGACCGACGCGAAAACCACCACGCTGTTCACCACGGAACTGACCCGCGTGCAACGCCAGGTGCTCCGCCTGCTGGGAATCCCGAGGGCCTATGAGCGCGCTGATCCCTGATCACGCCCGCCGGAGAATATTCCCAGATATTCTCACGCAGATGTGCGGAAAGTAGGATCCAGGTCCCTCAATTCCTGGCCACTGAGGAGTCGCGGATAGTCCCCGGCGAAGGAGTTGTTTTTGTAAACATATTCACAATGAAGCCGATAGGTGCGATCACCCAGGCCAGAGATTCTCAGTCGGTGGGCGTTCAGACCGGATCCGACCTCAGCAGTTCTCTCGGTCTTCAGACATTGGGCGTCGCACTCCTTGTCGAATGCCATGGGCACGAGCGTGCGCCATATGAACGAGAGGTCTGGAGTCGTGTTCGGATCAGGAAACACGACGTTTCGGATGTCACCTCCGGTCACCTTCTTGTTCGCGGCATCGATCTCCGCGACCGCGACGGTGCCGGGGACGTGCCAGGCCTTCAGCAGTTGCGCCGCGATCAGCCAAGATCCGGTCTCGCTGGGTGAGAAACCGTCCGTGGTGAGGCTGAAGCTGGCCCGGGTGGAGCGACGGACGCGCAGACTCGAGCTCAGGGCGTCATGAACATCCACGATCCGTTCCCGATTCGTCTTGTCGCGGGGGCGGCTCATGAGGCATCGGCTGAACGTCTCGAGCACACGATCGTAGTCGACCGCCGGAAAGGGCGAGCCGAACTGTACCGCGTGGGGATTCTGCACCTTGCGCCGGTATTACCCCGGCAAGAAAGTAGGTCGGACAATCCTGTCCGACTCCCCCGGCCTGTCGGACAGGATTGTCCGACCTAATGGGTTTTGACTCTCAAAATCGGTAATCAGGGCGGGACCCGGAGGGCCTGGGCCAGTTTCCCCTTGCCCAAGAGTCCCACGTAGCGGAGCAAGTCTTGAGAACCCGTGGCGAATTGGCCCAGGAACTGATTGACCCGGCCGCGCAAACGGGGCCAGTCCCCCGCCAGACGATGCATCTTCAGCACGTCCTGACGCAGCCACCGCCACAGCTTCTCGATGGGGTTGAGCCACGGCGCGTACGTCGGCAACCAGACCGGCTCGATCCGCGGCCACTGCTTCAACGCTTCCAAAACGTCTTCATGAGTATGGATCGACCAATTGTCCTGGACCACCAGCAGACGTTCCACATTCGGATATGCAAGATTCAATTGTTCATAAAACTTAATGACCTTCGCTCGACCCACGATGTAAGCGTCCAGAAAATCCACCCGGCCCGTCACGGCGTTCAACGCGCCGATGATGCGCCAGAGACGGTTGGGACTCTCGGCGCGATCGGCTCGGGGCGGCGCAGCGGGGGCCCGGCCCATCCAATCGCACGCCGCCTCAGGCCAGCGGGTGTAGCCCATCTCATCGAGGAAGACCAGGACCACGCGATCCGGCCTCGTGGCCGCTTCATTCAAGCATTTGAACAAATGGTCACACTTAGGGATGTAGTCCGGATCGGGACTATAGTGTTGCACGACGCCCGAACGCAATCCCACGTGGCACCGCTCCAGAGCCCGCCAGACGCCCCCGAGGGTCAGGTCGTGGAACTCCTCGAAGGTGGCGCGGATGGTTCGCAACGTCCACCGACTCGGCGGCGGGCTGGTGTCGGTGACGGCCCTTTCTTGGCGGGCCTCCTCCGCGGGCCCCTGGTGGAGTCGTTCGATCAGCGGTTCCGGATCGACAAAGACGCCTCCCGTGGGAGCCACCCTGGGGGTGGGCGACCAGCCCTGCGACCCCCGCCGTCTGGTAGTAATCCAGCCATGCATACACGGTATCCGGATCGCGTGGCTTCAGCAGTCCCTGCCGCGCCACGCGATGAGGGGCTTGACCGTCGGCGATCTTCAGCAGGGCCGCGCCGCGCTCGCGGACGTAGGGGCGTGGGTCGTGATCGCGCAACCGAAGGAGTTCCTGACGTTGCTCTTCGGTCAAAGTCAGGGTCCGGCGGACCATCAGTGGCTCCTGATCTTGAGTGCATGCATGATGGGCGGGGCGGTTGTAGCAATTTTACCGATTTTGAGAGTCAAAAACCATCAGGAGGATCTTCTTTGCCGGGGTAATAGGGATCGAAGGGGGGCGGTGTCAGAACCATGATTGCCTTGATCGAGGCTTCCTGCATCGCACGCTGGATCAGTTCCTGGATGCCGGATTGATACCGCTCCCGCATCAGCTCCAAGTCGGCGGCGGAAGCCGATTGAAACCCACCGTCGTGCATGCCGTAGCAGACCACGAGCACGTCCGGCTTCCAGGGAACGACGCGTGTAACAAAGCGATCTCGCACCGACGCTTGAGCCGGTCCCGGCTTCGCCGGTGTGGAGATGGTGTCCAGGTCCTCGGTCGCGTCCACGATCGTGAAGACCCGGTCCGGAAACCGGGTCATCAAGTAGTATTCGATGTTGGCGAGATACGACTCATTCTGGGTACTGCTGTCCCCGATGAAGACGATCCGTTCATGGTCCTGCAGAAGACAACTCTCGCCGGCAGGCATCTCCGCATAGACCGGATTGAGGTACAAGAGGAGGATTGCGGTGGTGCCGACCCATTCGGATCGCCTGGTCATAGCGTTGCTCCCTTAGCCTGGTCCTCTTCCAGCGGGGGCTCAGACTTCACCACCCATGAAAATGCTTGACCTTGACAGGGACCATCGGAACCATCATCGGGCTCGCGACCGGCTGTTGATAATAGATTGGGGCCGGCGCAAACGCCGGGGACGGCTGGCCGTAACCACCCCACCCCCCCGAGTGTGGCGGGCGGAGGTAGTCGTACAAATATGGGTTGCCATTGCCGCTGCCGGTCTCGGCCGAGGCTTGCTCGAGGACCCGCTCGACGATGGCATCCACGTCCTTGGCGTTCGGCGCCACCTCCTCTGCCGCGTCATCCTTCTGAAGTAGGTTCTGATAACGCTCGCGGGCCTCGCGCCGCAGTTCCTGGAGCTTATCAAGTCGGGAGCTTCCCGTGTCGGACTTCTTGTAGAACTCGAGCAGTCCCATGATGAGCTCGGTTCGCACTGCCGGGGACGAGATGGTGTCGAGATTGCCGGTGACCGAGGTTGGGGCCATCCCGGTGGCGGCAGTGCTGGTGGTCGGACTGGACATCAAGACGGCGGGCGACTGCTGCACTTGCTGGGGGTATGGGTAATTGACGATCGGTGCCTGGGCCGTGACGGCCGCCGGCGCCTGATAGGTTTGCGGGACCAAGTAGTTCGGCGTCGGGGCTTGTTGATAGTAACCTGCGGGGACCGGAGCATACATCGTCGGCATCGGCGCCGCGTAAGTCGCCCAACCGGCGACGGGAGCGTAACTCACAGGTGCGGCATATCCGCCCTGCGCAGCCACCGGGACGTAGACCTGATTATGCCCCCCGGCCAGGGAAGGCGTCGTGAGGATCCCGTGGCCGCCCAGCACGAGACCGAGCATCAGAAGTCTCGTTCCGGAGCAGTATATGGTCTTCATCCTTCAAAATCCTTTGTGATGTGTGTTTGCTTTCGGCGGGGTGAGAACGACTCCGTTCGCCGCACGCACGCCGCGACCCGGCGGGCGCAATAACCCCCCGGCGTTTGCGCGGATCTGTTGAGAGCATACCATACCGACCGCAAGCTGTCCTTGAGAAACTCGCGGAGAACTCCACAGAGCACCGAGCGGCGGTTCAAGCGAATCACCCTGATTTTCATTGCCTACCCCCGATCCCGAGGGCAGACTTACATCCACTGAGGAGTTATCAGGGAACTCGTCGGATTCGTTTTTTCACTCTTGGCCCGCGTGAGAATTAGGGCAGCAAGTTGTTCGAAGTGAAGCCGTTGACGACTAGGTTCTTGGGATATCGGGCCGCCTCTTTTCTGACCCGTGAACGTCAGGCAGGGGTCTTCTCTTGGGCCGTGCTGCACCCTCTCGCCCCCTGACAGCCGCGGTTCGGGTTCGAGACTCCTGTCCGGTGAGCCCGCTACGTTCATGCGAGTTGTCCCAGGCGTACGATCACGAGTGGACGGCGGTGTCGCCTCAAGCGACATCACCGTGGTGTGGAGGTGGTATCATGAGCCTGCAGGTTTCGAAAAAAGCAACTTGGACGACTCGTTTGAGCCTTACGGTCTGGCTCGGAGCCGTTGGAACACTTTGGGCGGGTCCGGCCCGGTACGACCCGGAAAACCGGTCGATCCGGATGACCTATACCTATGCCGCGCTGGCCGAGGGGCTGGCCGGTGAGGCGGCCATCGGCGCCCCGCAGCAGCCGACAACCGATCAGGATGCCAAGGTGCGGACGGTCGTGCTGAAGGTAAGCGACGCGCTCTCGAAGGTGACCGCCGGCCGGCTGAAGATCTCCTCGCTCGAGTCGGTGCCCGACGTGAAATCGGCCGATATCGTGATCTCGTTGACTGGCAAGCCGGATCGTGGCGGATGGGCCATGGTGGGAGCCATCGAGGGCCGTCCTGGGCAGATCGGGCTCTACTATCAGACCCTCGCGGCCGAGTGGGAGCAAGACTACGTGCTCACCGCCGCGCACGAGGTTTGCCACTACATCTTCGGGTTCGTCGACGAGTACAACTTCCCTGCCGGCTGCCCACAGGCGAACCCCGGTGGGCCGGGCTGCCTGATGGACAACTACCTGTCGTTGGGCACCCGGCACGGCTGGTACGGCCGACTCTGCGCGACCGACCACTACGCCGATCCCTCGCAGCCGCAGTCCTGCCAGGATATCGCGGACAAGTTCTTTCGCGATCACGGCGTGACTACCCCCGGCCCGGCGACCGACCCGTCGACCCCGGCGGCCATAGCCGCCGGTACCGTGAAGGCCGACCAGACGAAGTCGGTGATCGACAACATCACCCGCGCCACGATCGGCAAGGTGCGTGAGGAGGCCGAGGCGCGGAACAAGGACAAGAAGGGGGGCGGGGCGCTCACCTCCATCACGGCGCTGCGGGGCTTCGCCCGGACCTTCCTCGAGTCGCAGCTCAAGCAGAACCAGGTCGGTCTCTCGTCCGACGAGACCAGCAAGCTGATCGACGGCGTGCTCAAGCAGGCCGCCGGGCTCGTGAAGGTGGCGATCCCGCCGCAATTCAGCCTCATCTCCAACGCGCTCGCCAAGATTGCCGCGGCGAAGGCCAAGGAGCTGAACGAGCAGTCCCCCAAGGATAGCGAGACCACGAAGCGGCAGAAGATCGTGCGGACGCTGCTGGCGTTCGTCTCAGGGATGGGCACCAACGCGCCGACGGCCAACGGGCCGCTTACATCCGAGGAACGCCGCTACCTCGAGCACGTCGCCATGGCGGTCGTGGCGCAGTCGGACGAAAAGAAGCTCAACGACGAGCCTCTACGACACGACAATCGCCTACATGAAGCTCGAGCGTGAGTCCGCCCGGAACATCCTCGACATCGCCGGCGAGGTGGGGGTGGTGGGGATCGAGAAGCGCCTCGCCGCGTTGGGCGAGGTCGACGCCGACCTCCGCAAGTTCCTCCCCGGCCGCACCGCCTCGTCGGGTTCCGGCCTGCGCCGCACAATGATCATCGACCCCGACCCGATCGACCCGCGCGACGACTTTGTGGTCACGCAATCGGGCATCTACCGTTATTCCGACCTCCGCGACCAGTATGTCGATCTCTTCACGAAGCTGGTCGAGCGGTCGAAGATCGAGCTGCTCACCACCGAGCAGCAGAAGAGCCGGGCGGTCGCGCGGAGGGAGCGGTTCACCAGGTCCGCCGGAGAGCGGCAACGGGCCGATCGCTATCGGCGACTCGCCGAGCTGGCCGACCGGAGCAAGGTGCGCTCCCAGCGCGAGGCGGACCTCCGCTCCGCGATCGGCAACCTGATGGTGCAGGCGCGGCAGAACCGGCTGGAAAACATCGTCTTCCTCGTGCCCCCCGGGGGCCTGCCCCACGACATGGGCCAGGTCTTCGAGACGCTCCGCAGGCAGCTCTTGATCAAGGGCGATGTTCGCCTCGACCTGGTGCTCGTGAACTCGGCCGACGTCCCCTTCGAGCTCCGCGACATCGCCGTGGGAAGCGGCGGGTCGGTCGTCACGATCGCCGACATCGACGAGGTCGGCGCCGTCGCCCAGCGGCTCAAGAACGAGCAGACCTCCGGCGCTGGGTGATTCTCCCGTTCCAGGACCAGATCGCCGAAACCCTGGCTGCCCGGGCCGACAACCAGCCCCGGGCCGAGTCGTGGATCCTCCAGGACCCCCTGCGCGGGAAGTTCCTCGTCGACCCCATCGACGGGCCTTACCAGGACGTCAAATTCCGCCTGGACGAGATCAAGAAGTACTTCACCCATCCCAACGACAAGGCTGCCTCGCAGGCGGAGACCGACCTGTCCAAGGCCAGCATCATGCCGCCGACTGCCTACAAGGTCCTCATCGACTACGTGAACAAGGCACTCAACGGAACCTTCCAGGCCGGCGGCCAGCCCGGCCAAGCCGCCGATCAGGGGGTGCTCGCCGAGCTGGCCGACTACGGACTGATCGCCGAGTTGGAGAACCTCAGAGAACGTCATCCAGATCTACAACAATCGCGACCCCGGCGCCGGCAATGAGATGAAGTTCGCCATCATCGAGCACGTTATCCGCACCCGTTCGATGTACCAGGAACTCAAGTCGCTTCTCAACCTGGGACTGGCCGCGCACGAGGAGTCGCTCTCCCCGAACTACAATGAGGACGATCTCTTCCACTTCCACGATGCCAACAGCGCCGAGAAGCTCAAGAGGCGCATGGACGACGCCCGTCCGGATGAAGGGTGCGACTTTCTGGCAGCACAACAGGAATTCGACAGGTTGAATAAGGAACTCACAAAAGCGAGCGATGAGTTGAATGCGGCCAAGTTGCAGCGCAGAGCGCCAAACCCGAACAGAAAAAGGACGCCGAAGCCAACTTCGCGTCGGCCGGTAAGAGACTCGATAAAGCCAAGGAGTTGGCAAACGAGGCATCTGCCAAGATGAAGGCGACCGAGGCCCGGTCCAAATCCCGGTTCCTCGCATTTCTCGATGAGATGGAGGATCGGCTCGGCGACGAGTTGGAGAAGGGGAAAAAGGGCTACAACAACGCGACCAAGGCCTACCTCGCCCTGAAGAAGCAGGAAGTGCAACTCCGCGCCGTCGGCGCCTTCCTCGATCACATCGAGAACGACCTCGCCGGCGCCGACCAGACGCCGCTCTTCCGGCGGATCGACCGCAAGGCCCTGGTGCTGGCGAACCGGCGGATCCAGGACGCCGCCCCCGGGTTCATCGCCGGGGTGCCGGGCCAGGTCAGCCGGGCGCCGCTGGCGCCGGTTGATACCCTGGACGAGAAGGGCGATCCGAAGCCCGACGCCAAACGCCTCCCCCGGTTCTACGCCGAGAACGTGAGGTTCGACCCGCAACAGCCCCTGGCCGAGTTCGAGCTGATCGTCGGCCTGTCGGAGCCGCTGCCGGGTGTCGACTCCGATGCCATTCGTGACCAGAAGACCGAGGTCCTCCCCGATCTGCGCCTCTACAACGACAATGGGCAGCTCGTGAACACGCCGTCGCTCCATCTCGACCGCGACCTGTCGACACCGACCTGCCTGATCTATCGCTTCAGTCCCGAGTTCGGCGAGACAGGCTGGTATACCGGGGCTTTCCTGCTCAAGAAGGGCACCCTGCGCCGGCTCGGACTGGACACGGTCAACCTCACGTTCAGCGTGGCCTCGACCCGCCCGAACTTCCGCCTCACCGCGGCGCAGGTGCAGATGCCCAACGACCCCGGCCTGGTCCCGCCCCCGCCCAACCGCGGCCTGGCCCGCGTGATGGACCGGCGGGTGAAGGTCGAGGTGCAAGTCTACGGCGGCACCTCGGTGCTCGGTGCCTCGATCCGGGGCGTGCTGCACAAGCTCGACACGGGGACTGCGATGATCAACCCGATCGCCCAGGACTTCTACGATGACGGCAAGACCTACGGCGACCTCAAGGCCGACGACGGCATCTACACCACGCTCATCTCGCTCGACCAGATCGAAAAGGGCCAGGAATACCGGGTCCTGATCCAGGCCGAGTCGACTCAGGTGAGCAAGAACATCGCGCCGGAGGACCCTGGCAAGAACGACGCCGATCGCCGCGCCGCCGCCATCGCCGCGGGCGTCAAGAACGTCCGCAAGGACCCGGTCGAGGAGGTCAAGTCACCTGAGCCCGAGCCGCCCAAGCCGTTCCAGCGAGCAACCTCGATCCAGATCCGCGTGGAACGCTGACGCTCATGTCATCAATGGGTGGGGCGAGCCTTCGTGGCGATCAAGCGAGGGTTCGACCCACCCGACTGCACTGGACTTGGGAGTTCGGATGTTTGCCCACAGCCACTGTACCGGCCCGATGAGTCCCGGCACAGGTCTCACGAGGCTTCCGACGACCGGCTCAGTGGAACCAAGAGTGCCACCGCGACCCGTTGCTCTGGGGCGAAGGTGTCGGGTAAGACGGCATCTCGGGCGGAGCGCCGCCTCCCTGTGGTCCGTAGCCGCCTCCCGGACCAAACGAACCGGGGCCGAAACCATAACCGGGACCGTAGCCTGGACCGAACGGGGCATACGCTCCCCAAGGCGCGTAAGCCGCCATCGGCATCGCGGCCGGTGCCGATGCCACCGGCGCGAACGCGGTGGGCATCGGCGCGTACGTGGGCGCCTGGCCCATCTGGAGGCGCGGATTTCGCAACTGCGCCAGGTGCTCGCCGAAGGCCCCGAGCAACCGCTCGGTTAACCTGGGATTGGTCAGTATCGCCGCCGACAGCATCGGCGACTGCCCGGCCGAGGGCGCGCTCGCCAGCATCGGAGGCGCGTAACTCGGCGCCGGGGCATAACTCGGCGCCGGAGCATAACTCGGCGCCGGAGCATAACTCGGGGCCGGCGCCGGAGCATAACTCGGGGCCGGCGCCGGAGCCGAAGTGAACAGGTTCGGCGCAGTGCGCTCGCCACCGGCGCGGGTGCGCTCGCCACGACGGGCGCGGCGTAGCTAATCGTCGGCGCCGGAGATGCGGCGAAAATAATGTTCGGCTGTGGTGTCGGACCCACCACGATCGTCGGCGCCATCGGCTGGACCACGACCGGCGCAGATGGCGGCGACACGACCGTTGGCTGGGGCGGCGCGGCCGTATACACCGGTGGCACGTTCGCCGGGACCGTCGGCGGTGCAAACGTGTACGGCACCGGCCCCAGCGGCGTCTTCGGCGGCGCGGGGGGCTGTACCGTCGGAGGTTGGTACCCCTGCGAGCTCGGGTACGACTGACCCGTCGGATAATCCGTGCGTTGGATCTCCGGATCGGTTCGCGCCAGGCCGCGGCGGTCTCCCACCTCCAGTTCGGTCGGGGTGTCTACCAGCGACGCAATCCACTTCAGGGTCGTCTCGATGTCAGCGGGCTCTGTCTGCTGACCTGCGAGATCGAGCCGGTGGTTCGCGCCCCGGCGATAAACCAGAATGGTCGGAAAATGGCGGATACCCAGCCGTTGGACCGTCTCGCCGTAGACTTCAACGGGCATCTCACCGAGCTGCGCGGGTCCGCAATACGCTTCGAATCCGGTCGGCGGAGAGCGTCTGATAAAGCTGTTGCGAGGCCGGAACCGATCGTGAGGTCACGATCACCACTGTGGGCGTTCCGTCCTCGATGGTGAGTTTCAACGCCTCGGAAAGCGACGTGTTTGTCGCCGCCGCTGGGGCCGGTGTCCGGCTGTGTGCCGGTCCGGGAGTCTCCCCCACGGCCGGCAACAGCAACACGCCCAGAAGGAGCGCGACGCCCGCCCTCGTCCGTCGGAACAGTCGATCCATCTCTTGGTTCCTCATCTGAGGGTCAAAGCACCGCGACAGCCGGTCGAGCGTGCGGTGGGATGAGAGCGACGCACAGGTCATCATCCCGGCCGCCGACCGTCCGCGACCGGCTTCGAGCCTTCCGAGGGATTCGCCCCCGCGCAACGCCACGAGCGATCGGAAACCAGCGGCGATGCTCCGGAACTGATCCGCAAGCCGGCTCTTCTGGTTCACCGAGAGAGGCGTAGCCTGGGTCTGGGGCGATCGCAGATCGAGCCCCTCGCTGAGCATCGCGTCGATCAACTGTACGGTCAAGGGCTGGAACAGCCGATCGGTCCACTCACGGCGCTGGCACGGATCGGCCGGCAAGAAGCTGTCGAGACGCTGCGACAACTCGCGGAAGACCTCAGCATAGGAGCCGTAGAGGTTGATCCGAAACGAGAATCTCCTCGAAGACCTGAGCGAGACTCTCGGCCGCGTCCACACCGCCCGGAATCCCGATCAAGGCGGTCCGCGCGATCGCGTCCGGCCCCGGTGGCGGGGCGGGTGCAACCATCGACGTCGGTGCCACTGCGGGCATCGGCGACTGGGTCGGTGTCTGGGCCAGGGCCGGGACCGATGTGGGCATCGGCTGGCCCGCTGGATGAACCAGGACGTCGACCGTGTCCGGGGCCGAGAATCCGCCCGCCCTCCCCCACGACGAGAGCGAACCGGTAGATGCCCGGCTCGGACGGCACGAAAGTAAAAATGTAGCCGTCCTCGATCTTCAGCTTGACATCGGGTCCGCCGAGCTGGAGCCAACGGTAGCCGATCTTGCCGCGCGGCTCGCTACGGCTGCCGTTGAGCGTCATCTGGCGTCCGACGAAACCGACCTGGTCGTCGCCCGCGTCGGCACGGAGCACCGCGGCCTCGGCGTTCGCGGTCTGAGGCGGTACCAGTGGCGCCGGTGGCGTGGGACCGCCCACAGGACCATCGGACGCCGCGTCCACCAGCATGGTTTTGACCAGGCCCCGGTCGTCCGTCTTCTCCGCAGCCTTCTCGTCCTTGCCGCTCCCCCCCGCCCCAGTGTGGGTGGGCGCGGACGCGATAGCCGTCTCGCGCAGCGCCGCCGCGGGGTCGTCACGAACCGAACCTTCGCGTGCGCTCTTGCCCGCGTCCGATCGGCTGCGTGTCGGAATCGGCGGCACCATCATGCATCCGGTGAGAGCAACAAGAAGCAGCGACCCAGCCAGGCCGAGGGTGTGTCGGGATTTCCTCTGTCTGGACATGGCACGTCCTTCCGTGGAGCGAGCCATACGGTCAAGAGACGCGATTAGATACTCTGTTTATCGGCCGCCTTTCCCCATGGCTTGAGAAAACCCGCGCAACCGACACACACGCGCCAGCCGTGACAGGAATAATCGCGTCTCCGAACCGCACGAATGGCGCGACCGGCGTGTTGATCTCGGGCCGGCCGTGCGGCCAGGAGCGGTCCAGAGAAAGCTCAAGAAAGAAAGTATGCCAAACCAGGTCGAATTGTCTTGATTTGGCAAGACCGTTCAGGTCCAATCTAAATAGGCGTGAATGCGGAAAGAGAAAGCCTAGTCGGACCGAGTTGAACCGTTCCTGATCGGAGTTCCGAACGGATTGGTCCCTCGGTCCTGCAGTCATCGACAGGGTGAGCGCCGTCCACCGCGTCTCGCGGGACTCCCTGGTCACGACGGGAATCCTCACGCTGCGTAACATGACCGGCTCGGTCGCTTCCTTTGGCAGTCGGGGCGGGAGTCAAATTGACTGGATAGACTCATTTCCATTTTCGATTTTGAGTGGTTTCCTATTCTTTACGGGAGGGGACCATGGCTAGCCGTGACGATGCCGCGGGAAATGCTCCGGGGTCACGGACCTTACCCGGAATCCTGATGGTCATTTTGGCGGTGTTCGGTTTCCGGCAGTTCGCGGAGAACGGCCAAGCCCGGGCCCCGACAACGACCGCACAGGGCCGATCCCCCGAAGCGCGGGCCGCCGACACTGGGCCGCCTGCCCCCGAAGTGAACGTGGAGGACCCTCATGTTTATGATTTCACCACCAACCAGAAGCTGAGGGTCCTCGATCCGCTCTGGCATTTCTACAAGCCCCGGCTCGACGCGATGCCCAAGGAGAAGCTTCCGAAGAATCAGGAGGACCTGGTCCGATGGTTGCTGGAACCGAAGACATACGCGAACCCCGAGTCGGACGCGGACGAGCTTCACTTCCTGATCGCCTGCGTGCCCGACCCGGCACGGTCGGGCAGTCCCTTCAGGTACGACCAGACGATCAGCGCTCTCATGCTCGCGCTGCGACGGGCGAACTACGTGCTCGACAACTTCGCGATCGACTGGAAGCCCAAGCCCGCCAAGAGCACCGGGCCCGCGGGACGAAGCACGTCGAGCGGGGAGCAATCGGCAATGGACTCGCGTCCGACCGCGATGACCACCCCTCCACGTCTTCCGGGGCTGGTGCTCTTGAGACGGACCGTGGACCCATCCATACCGCAGACCTCCCTCCTCGCGCTCCTGCTCGTCGCCGAGACGCCCGTCCGGGGCGTGAATACGATGATGCTCGAGAGGAGCCTCGACGTGGTCCTCGAACATGCGCGAATTAGCCACGACGGCAATTTATCGGCGGCGACCGGGCCCGTGATCCGCGTGGTCGGCCCGTGCTTCTCGGGTTCGACCTCCTCGATCGTCCGCGCCGTGACCACCTGGCGCGACAAGGCCGCGAACCGCGATTCCTTCCGCGACCTTCAGAAACGATTGAAGGATGTGCGCCAGCCCTTGATTCGCTGGATCGATAGCGAGGCCGTCGCGATCCCTCGCCAGGCTATCGAGAGCCCGATCAATCAGTCCGCTGAGGGGACGATCGAGTTCCTGAGCGTCGCCCATGACTCGACCACGATCCGGGCGGAGCTCTTCAAGTACCTCTTGGATTCGTGTTCGAACACGATTACACACCTGTCCGGTGAAAACACGGTGGCGTTCCTTACCGAGGAAACCACCCGGTACGGGAATACGGTATCCTTTCTGCCGAAAAAGAATCAGGCGCAGCCGGGACAGCAGGCGCAACAGGCACAGAATAATAAGCCGCCATTCTCCGCGGTTTACAAGTATACGTTCGCGGCGCACATTTCCGAGGTGCGGCGGGAGTATCAGTTGCGCACCGATAATTCGAGCGGGGAACGGGTCGCCCTGAAATCGGCGGAGCATCTCGATTTCGCCGAGGATGAGGGATCGGACACCCCCGAGATGATCCGCGTCGAGTCGCCCCGCATGACGGCGCTCAGCGACGAGCAGCGGCTGCTCCGCGTGGCGTGCGACATCAACGAGCGCGGCATCCGGTTCGCGTGGATCGCCGCCTCCGACCTGCGCGACGCCCTGTTCGTGGCCCGCATCCTCCACGAGCAATGCCCCAACATTCAATTACTGGCGAGCGGCCTGGACCATCGCTACGTCCACCACGAGAAGATCTCGGTAACCCGTGGCATGTTCTGCGCCTCGACCTACCCCCTCTGGCTCGGAAACCAGGACAAAGACTGGACCGTGTGGGATGGGACCGAATTCGGTGGCCAAGACAATGAACTCCCCCTGCTGGCCCTGCCCGCCGACGGCAGCTATGCAAGTTACAACGCGACCTTGGCTCATCTGAACGAACTTGATCGGAAACTAAAGACGGGCGCCGATGGAAAACCGCATGTCGGATCGGACCGTTACCCCTTGATCGGCTACGGTTGGCCGGGCGATCCCCGGGCGACAGCCCCACCCGTCTGGATCTCGGTCGCGAGCATGGACGGGTTTCTCCCCTTGCAGGTCCGCAAGCCAGTCGAAAGCGGCGATTATCGGCTCTGGAGCGCCAAGAAGTCTCCGAACGCCGAATCCGAAAAGGTCGGTTCCCGCAACGCGGAGCTGTTTGGACACCGCTTCTGGCACCCCCTGAGCGGCGTGACTCCGCTGTTCCCGTTCGGGATAGCCTTGGCGCTGTTGTTGCTTTTCCCCTTCCTGCGGTGGTGGCGCCAGCGCAAGCTGTGCAATGAAGAGGAGATGATTGATCTTCCCGAGAGGCAGGCCCAGGACCCCCCGTCCTGGGGGACGATTCGCGAGTGCGCGAGCGATCTGCGGACAGCGTGTGAGACGTGTTCCCCACGATGGCCCTGGAAATGGACCTGGTTCCGGAGACCCACCCTGCTCCCGTTCGGTTGGGCTTGGCTCCGTATAGCGCCGATCATCCTGACGTCGATCTTGGGCGCGGTCTGGCTCTTCGGCCTGTTCGGCCCCTTCGGCCCCTTCGGCAACGCGCTGCTGATCCCGCTCCTGGTCATGATCGGGCTGAGCTTGATCACTGTCGCAGTGAATCGCTGGCTCGGCCCACGCACCCGAGCGAGCTGGACCTGGCTTGACACCCTGAAGCTCTTGCTCGGTGTGTTCCTGGCCGCGTTCCTGCTGTTGGTCGTCTCGGCCTTCGAGCCGTATGAGGGGGTGACCTGGCTGTTACGGGTATCCTTGGTCGCGCTCTTCCTCGCCGTGCTCTGGGAGAGCGCCCGTCTCGACCGGACCTGGGACGCTTTCGAGCGCACGACCTCGTCGCTGTTATTGCTCCCCTTGGGGCCGACGCTGGACCGCATGCCGTCGCGCCTGGCCAATCGCTTCAGCGCGTTCACCGAGACGCTGGTCGGCAATGAGGGCAATAAAGAGACGGATAATCTCCGGATCGCCCACCTGCGGGATCACCTGCGAACGCGACTGGAGAAGTTACGGGAGCTTACGGACATCGCGTTGGAAGACGATCACCATCCCGCGTCTTACCCCAAGCGTTTGCTCCGATGGCTCATGAAGGACGTGTGGCCGACGCGCAGCCTCCATGAATCGTACGCAGACACGCAGGGCAAGCCCGCTGAGGAGCGCACGGAGGGAGACGCGAACCCGCGGCGGAAGTTCGAGCAAGAGGCCGAGGAGTATGTCGCGCTCGAGCTGGTCTGGCGCTTCAACCGGTATCTGCAGGTCGTCTGGATCCGGGTCTTCGCGCTGACAATCCTGACACTGCTCCTGATCTGCGCGGTGGACAGCTACCCGTTCCAGCCAGCGGGGCGATTGCTCCTCTGGACGCTCATCGTCGCCGCGCTGGCGGTGTTTTCCGTCCTGCGCGTGCTGGTCGGGATCAACCGCAACGAAATGCTGGCGCACGTGAACAACACACCGTTGAATCGATCGCTGTTCAATATCGACTTCCTGACCAAGATTTCCACGTACGTCGCGCCGATCCTGGCCCTGATCGCGGCCGTCAGTTACTCCACGAGCGGCCTCCTGCGGGTATTCTTCACGCCGTTCCTGCACTGAGTCGGCGTGGGGCGAGCCCTCGTGCTCGCGGTTGATGGGATGGTTTGGGTCTTCGAGGTAGGCCTCGAAGACCCCCTGCCCGGAACCTCAGGGAGCGAAACCGATGCCCAGATCGAGTCCGAAGCGGTCGACCCAACCGCCCACGTATCGCCGGCTGCGCGGGTACGCGTTCGACCCGAGCCTTGCGACCCAGCTCGACACGGCCCTCATCAACGAGATGGTCTTCCGGGTGCCGTGGGAGCACAATCTCATGCCGGGCCCGGTGGGCGAGTATATCGAGGTCGTCGATCATGACCCGGCCAGTGATTGCTTCTATACGCCGGTGGACCTGAACGATCCACTTGTACTTGCGCAGGATGGCCTGCCGCCGTCGGAGGGGAATCCGCAGTTTCACCAGCAGATGGTGTACGCGGTCGCCATGACCACGATTCACAATTTCGAAATCAGCCCTGGGCCGCAAGGCACTCTGGTCGCCGCACTTCGATCGCGACCCCGTCACGCAACAGGTGCGGCACGATCCCAAGACGAACCAGCTGATAGTCAAATACGTTCCCCAGTTGCGGATCTATCCGCACGCACTGCGGGAGGCGAACGCCTATTACAGCCCTGAGAAGAAGGCATTGTTGTTCGGCTACTTCCCGGCGGTCCAGGACGATCCGGGTCGGAACCTGCCGGGCGGCATGGTCTTCACCTGCCTGTCGCACGACGTGGTCGCGCACGAGACAACGCACGCGCTCCTCGACGGTCTGCACCGGTATTTCGCCGAGCCGAGCAACCCGGACGTGCTCGCCTTCCACGAGGGCTTCGCCGATCTGTGCGCGTTGTTCCAGCACTTCAACCAGCCGGAGGCGCTCAAGGACCAGATCGCCCGGACGCGGGGCGACCTGGCCGGCAGCGAGAACCTGCTCGGTCAGCTCGCCCAGCAATTCGGCCAGGCCATCGGCCAGCACGGCTCCCTCCGAGACGCGATCGGCGAGATCGACCCGGACACGAAGACGTGGGTGCGGCACGTACCGAGTCCCAACGACTACTCGGACGCGACCGAGGCGCACGCGCGCGGGGCGGTCCTCGTCGCGGCGATATTCGACGCCTACCTGGCGATCTATGGCGCACGGACCGAGGACCTCATCCGGATCGCCACGGGGGGATCGGGCGTCCTGCCGAGCGGGCACATCCACCCCGATCTCGTTCAGCGCCTCGCCGAGGAGGCTGCCAAGATCGCCGGGCACTTCCTGCGGATCGTGATCCGGGCCCTCGACTATTGCCCGCCGGTAGACATCACCTTCGGCGAGTACCTCCGCGCCCTGGTCTCCAGCGACGCCGACCTCGTGCCCGAAGACGCCTGGGGTTATCGGATCGCGATCATCGAGGCCTTCCGCCGCCGCGGCATCTACCCGCGCGACGTCCGCACTCTCGCGGCCGATGCCCTCCGCTGGCAAGAGCCCGACGATGACGTCATGCTCCCGTTCAAGGAGCTGCTCAACAGCTTCATGGGAGCCCGCCGCCCGAGCGGCGACCGGGCGGAGCCGACTCTGGAATGGCAGACGACAGGCGAACGCGAGGAGTTGGCCGAGCGCAATCGCCACTTTCAGTATCTCACCAGGCTGTGGATAAAGAAGAAGCTCGGCAAGAGCGCCAACCGCTACCGGGATAAGCCCCCCGATCCCGGCTTCATGACCGCAGTCGACGCGCTTGGCCTGACACTGATGGCCAACGCGCTCCCGACCGTCTATCGGAGCGCGTTCGACGGCCTGCCCGCGCTCGATGTCAACTCCGTCCGCGTCGCGCCCGGCCCGTCCTCGACGGCCGCACGATCACCGACCTAGTCATCGAGATCACCCAGCGGCGGCGCGGCTATCTGAGCGCCGAGAAGCAAAAACGGATCGACGCCCTCGCGACCAACGACCCCCGGTTCGACAACCCCCAGTCCGACCTTCAGCCCGATTTCATCCTTCGCGGCGGCTGCACGCTTCTGATCGACGGCGAGAGCGGCAACGTCCGCTCCCTCATCGTCAAGCACATCCTCAGCCCGTCCCGGCTGCTTCGCCAGCGGGACTTTATCGCCGAACAGAACACCCCTTCGCTGCGAGCGACCTATGACCCGACCGCCCGCAACGCTGCCGCCCACGAGCCTTTTGCTCTGCTCCACCGTGGCTATTGACCGGAGGCCTCTCTCATGGGCAAGAAACGAAGCGCCCCTGCTCAGCCCAAGAAGCAAAGCAAGCCGCGACCGGCGTCTGTGAAGCCCGAGTGCATGCTGCCGCCGGCGTCTGGTGTGACCGTTCGCATGTACCGCGTCGGGCTCGGCGATTGCTTCCTGCTCGCCTTCCCCAAGAGCGGGGCCGATGCCTTCTATATGCTCATCGACTGTGGCGTCTTCAAGGCAACGCACGAAGCGAAGCAGCGGATGCGAGACGTCGCCCAACACATCAAGGCGGCCACCGGCGGACATCTCGATCTGCTCGTGATCACGCACGAGCACTGGGACCACGTCTCAGGGTTCCACACCTCGCAGGCCCAGGACATCTTCCAGCCGATGACGGTCGGCGCACTCTGGATGGCCTGGACGGAGGACCCGAAGAACTCCCTCGCCGCACGCCTCAAGGGCGAGATCAAGAGCGACCGGGAAGCGCTGGCGCTCGCCGCGTCCGGCCTGCGCGATAGGGGCTCCAGGCCAGCGCGACCCACGAGCTCATTGCCAAGGTCCTCGATTTCTTCGGCGCGGCCCAGAAGGAGAACCAGACCCACGCAGCCATGGAGTTCATCCAGGACACGCTGGCCCAGAAGGCCCGCAAGCAGTTCCTGCACCCCGGCGACGGGCCGCTGTCCCTGCCCCAGGTGGACGGTGTGCGCGTCTATATCCTCGGCCCGCCCGAGGACGAGTCGCTGCTGAAGATCTGCGACCGGGCCGGCACGACCTACCGGTTGGGCCTCGACTGGGACCTCGCCAGCGCGGCCTTCCTCGCCTTCGGCGCCGCGGCCCCGGCCCGGGGGCTTTCCAACGAGGAAGACCTCCGCGAGGCCCGCCGGATGAGCTCTCCCTTCGACGAGTGCCACCAAATCCAACGGTCCGCGGCGGCCCACGGTGAGTTCTTCAAGGATCATTATTTCGGGTCTGACCTACGATTGATGTCTCCGGAGAGCGACGTCAGTGGCATCCCGACAGAGGGCAAGAACCTGGTCGTCGTGGCCGCCGTGGGTGAGGTGCTCCACTTCCGCATCTTCGACAGCGATGGCAAGAAGGCCGTGGACACCGATGAGAAGCGTCTGACGGGACAAGCCCGACAAATTGAATACCTCAAGAGGCAACTCCAGGGCTTGTGGCCCCCCCACAAGATGACTCGGAGCGAGGAGGACCGGGTCATCCCTGCTGTCACATCAATCGTCGGTTACACCGATTGTTTCGAAGCTGCCCCGTGGCGAAAGATTGACGACGATTGGGCCAGCGTCGCCGGCCCCTTCGCCCTCCAGCTCGACAACAAGACCAACAACACGAGCCTGGCGCTCGCCATCGAGATCGGTCCGCCTGGCGCGGGCAAGGTCTTGCTCTTCCCCGCCGACGCCCAGGTGGGGAACTGGCTCTCCTGGTTCGGACCCGTCTCGGTGCGCGTCCCGGACCCCAAGGACAGCAAGCCCAGCGTGCAGGACATCGGCAAGGTGCTCTCGTGGCCCGGCGCGAACGGGGCCCCGGCCGTGACCGCCGCCGACCTCTTGAGACGCACCGTCCTCTACAAGGTCGGCCATCACGGCAGCCACAACGCGACGCTCCGTGAGAGCGGCCTGAAGCTGATGCCCACCGCCCGCCAGGTTGGCGACTTCGTGGCCATGATCCCCGTCAATGAGATCATCGCCCGCACCAAGGCCGGTTACGGCGACATGCCCCTCCCCGATCTCGTCCATGACCTTCTCCGGCACACCCAGGGCGGCCTGATCCGCATCGATGAAGACGACACGCCATCCGACGACAACCCGTCGCTGAGGCCCGACCCAGACGTCCCAGCGCCGGTGCCTGCGTTCGGGACCAAAGTCAAGACCGACCTCTATATCGAGTACACCGTCTCCTGAACAGGAGAAGCATCGATGTGCACAGATTCCAGCGAGGCCTCCGCCGAGCCCGCCGTACCCGAGACACGGACACCCGGGCCGGATACACCCTTCGAGATCGGCCTGGTCATGGCCGGCGCGATCTCCGCTGGGGCCTATACCGCCGGCGTTATGGATTTCCTGATCGAGGCGCTCGACGAGTGGGAGAAGACCAAGTCATTCGCACGCGCCCATCCTGACAATCCCGCTGCCCGAGAGTGTCCGATGCACGAGGTTCGCCTCAAGGTCATGGCCGGGTCCTCCGCTGGCGGCATGACCGCGGGACTCGCTGCCGGTTTGCTCGGCATGCGGTTCGAGTCTGTGACGCAACAACCGCTGCCCGACCGGCCCGCCCACCCGACGAACAACAACCTGTACCGAAGCTGGGTCAACATGATCGACATCGATCCTCTCCTTGGGCGGAGAGATCTTCAGGAGGACGGCGGTGCCCCGGTACGATCGGTCCTCGACTCGTCGATCCTATCCGACATCGCCCGGGATGCCTTCTGCTTCGAGCGTCCGGACGAGAAGATACACCGGTCGTACGTCGCCGACCCTCTCCACGTGCTGCTCACCGTCACCAATCTGAGAGGCGTCCCGTACGCGATCCCGTTCGATAACTGGGTGAAGAAACAGCAATACGAAATGACCATGCATGCCGACCACATGCACTTCATCGTCAGTTCGAACCCATTCTCCCCGGACGAGGAAGCCTTCTGCCTCAAATCCAACGACTTCGGCGACCCCGAAACCTGGGGGGTGCTCCAGACCGCGGCGCTGGCGACAGGAGCCTTTCCCCTCGGGCTCGCACCGCGCCTGCTGAAACGGCCGCCATCCCAGTACACCCATCGCCAGTGGGCTTTGCCCGGGCCCTATGAGATCAACGGAGTTCACTATTGCACGTATTGGAAGGACATCCCCCCCACCTGGCCCGAGATCGAAGAGGCGGTCAGGAAGGCGGATTCAAAGACACCATTCGCGTACGAGTTCCTCTGCGTGGACGGCGGAGTCATGAACAATGAACCGCTCGACCTTGCCCGACGCATCCTGGCCGGCCCCCAGGGTTCGAACCCGCGCGAGGGCGACAAGGCAACGAGGGCCATCATTATGGTATTGCCCTTCCCCAACGCCGACCTGTTCCGGGCCACGTATGAAAGTCCTGGGAATCTCTTCCGGTTGCTCTTCACGACCTTCAATAGCCTGATCACCCAGGCCCGCTTCAAGCCCGAGGAACTGGCGCTCGCGGGTGATCTGAACGTGTTCAGCCGCTTCCTCGTTGTCCCTCGCCGATGGATTGAGGGCAAGGAGACGCCGGAACCGTACGCGATCGCCTGCGGCTCGCTCGGTGGCTTCGGCGGCTTCCTCTGTCGGCGTTTCCGCGAACACGACTACCAACTCGGCCGCCGCAATTGCCAGTGGTTCCTCCAGCAGTATTTCGTGCTGCCCTCCAAGGACGAGAACGACGAGAGGCGTAACAAGCTGTTCGACGATTGGACCGCCGAGGCGCGGGTCGCGCATCGAGTCGTCCGGGGAGGCAGGAAGACAGACCATCCTCTCGAGCCGGAAGACGTCCTGCCCCGCTTGCCGATCATTCCCTTGCTCGGAACGGCCCGCCCGGACGTGCCGCCGCCCATCTGGCCGAAAATGACTGTGGACGAAATCCACGACTTGCGTCCGAAGATTCAATATCGTCTCCACCACGTCGGATGTGCCCTGATCGACCAGAACGTCCGGGGTTGGGGTTGGGGTCCTCCAACTCGTGCATTCCTCAAAACCTTCTTGTGGCTCAAGGAACGCTCGCTCGTCGATTCGGTGATGGACGCAATTTGCGAAGACCTGACGACGAGGGATCTCATGGTCCAGTAGGAAACAGGCTCATTATTAAAATATACATAGATGATAATTTTATATTTATGCATGCCTGACTTCAAGGCGGTCTGTTGGATGCCCCGGAGGTTCTTTGTTGCACACGCCTCGAACCCCGCTGCTCAGACGTGATCCACTGTTCTGCGGGGGGTCCGATCCCAAAAAGCGGTGACGCGCGATAGGGGCTTCGCTTAAGATATCTGAACCGGCGGAGGCCGAACAACACAGATGATCAGCAACGGGGAAGGAGCCCGTCATGGAAGTGCTTCTGGAGTCGGAAGAGCAAATGGCCCGGAACAAGGAGAAGGGACGAGGAAAGCGTCAACGTCCCAACGGCCCGCCGGCACTCGTCGCCAGCCGCCGTGGCAGACCAGACGGGACGGCTCTTGGCCGAGCGTGAGGCGCGAATGGCTGGATCGTTTGGTGGATGATCCAGCGAGCTTTGCCGCCGTGGAACGGGAGGTTCACGACCAAGCGCGGCGGCAGGCCGATCTGTACGTCGCTGGGCTGCTTGGCCAAGGCCAGCGAGCACCCTGAGACGACGCCACACGTCGACAAAGTGATCGACCGAGGCGGAAGTCCCGCTGCGCCCGGTTGAAAAAAAAGACGCCCCCTGGTGGTCCGCCTTCTGGGGGGCCTGGCGATCACGGTGATGACGCTGTACTGCTCGCCTCGGGGGCGCACCGGCAAGGGTCGAGGCTCGGAGGGAAGTGGGCTCTACCCGGAACTGGCGGCCTATCGGATCAGCGAGGGGTCCAGCCCCAACGTCCAAGCCGAAGTGGGCCGCCTGGTCGGTCAGTTGCCGATCGAGCAGGCCCGCGCCGAGTTGGCTCGACGGGGCCTGGAACTGGACGAGAAAGCGGTGCGGCGAATCGCGGGCGAACTGGGAGAGCAGATGCTGGCGACCCGCACCCGCGACCTGCTCCGGTTCCGTGCCGGCGATTTGCCCGCGGGCGACGAATTCGCGGGCAAGAGGGTCGCGGTCGGGATCGATGGCGGCCGGGTCCGGGTGCGGACTGTCATCGAGAAGATCCGCGTCCGTGGCAAGAAGAAGCGGAGGAAGTTCCGGATCGAGTGGCGCGAGCCCAAGGTGGTCATCCTGTTCCAGACCGATGAGAAGGGGCGGATGGTCAAGGGGAGCCGACCGGTCATCGACGGCACGTTGCAAGGCCCGGATGCGTTGATCGAACTGGTGGCGTTTCACCTGCACCGACTGGGTGCCGCCAAAGCCAAGTTGGTGACCTTCGCGGCCGACGGTGCGCCTTGGATCTGGGCGCGGTTGGATTGGGTGATCGCCCAGGTCAAGCTGGACCCAGCCCGGGTGGTCGAGGTGCTCGACTGGTGTCACGGCGTGCATCACCTGAGCCTGGCGTTGGCGGCGTTGGATCTGGCCGAGGACCAGCGGGCAGGAGCAGTACGGCCGGCTTCGCAGCCTGCTCAAGAGCCGGCAAGAGTCGAGATGTGCTGATCGAGGCCTTGGAGGAATTGGCGGCGGGCCAACCCGAAGACTCACCGGTGTGGCGTGAGATCAACTACTTGACCCGACACTCCGAGGCGGGCCGGCTGCGGTACGATTGTTTCCGAAACCGAGGCGTACCGCTGGGGAGCGGTGCCATCGAGAGTACGATCCGCCGGGTCATCAACCTCCGGCTCAAGGGGAACAGCATTTACTGGACGGAGGACAATGCGGAAGCGGTGTTCCAACTGCGGGCGGCCGTCGTGTCAGGGCGGTGGGAAGAGATCGTGGACCACACGCGGGAAGCGATGGCGAGGGACCGCCGCACGAGACTGGCGCTGGACACCGCCGGAATGCCTGGCGGAGTTGAAAGCGCTCGATGAAGAGGACGACGACGTGACGCAAACATCAACGAGAAAACAATCTAAGCGTAGTGCCGCATGACTGCATTTTGGGATCACGCCCGTTCTGCGGGTAATGTTTTGGTAATGCCGAAACCCCGATAGTAATGCCACTCTTCGCGAATCGTAGCCGTTCACCGGTGTTGTGTAATCGCGGTCAGGGATGTAGCATAGCCAGCCATGAAAGCCAAGGCACGGAAGTCTTGCCCGAATTGTCGGCGATTGCAAGCGATGTTGGACGCCCAAGAGTCGCGACTGAAGGCGCTCGAGGCCACTGTCGCACGTCTCCAGGCGCAACGCGCCGCGGCGCGGAAGGATTCCTCGACTTCCTCCAAGCCGCCGTCCTCCGACATCGTCAAACCGCCCAAGCCGGACCCGCCGGAGGGTCAGGAGCGACGACGCATCGGCGGACAACCCGGTCACCCCAAGCACGAACGCGCCGCCTTCCCGGCGGAAGCGATCACCGGCGCGTCGGTCGACTATCGCCTCGATGTCTGTCCCTGCTGTGGGCATGACCTGCAACCCATGCTGACGATCGCGCCTCGAGTGATCCAGCAAGTCGACATCAAGGACGTCCCGCTGGAGATCCAGGAGCATCGCGGTCATCCCGGGTGGTGCTCGCACTGTCAGAAGCAGTTCGAGGCTCCGTTGCCCCTCGGGATCGAACGCGGCGGCCTGGTCGGGCCCAGGCTCACCACGGTCATTGCCTACCTCAAGGGAGTCTGCCACGCATCCTTTTCCACCGTCCGCAAGTTCCTCCGCGACGTTGTGGGCTTGACGATCTCGCGTGGGCAACTGGCGAACATCATCGCGAAGGTGAGTCAGGCATTGGAGCAACCCTATCAAGAACTGCGGGAGAGTCTGCCGGATCAAGAGCGGCTCAATGTCGACGAGACTGGTCACAAGCAAAATCGCCTTGGGCAGTGGATCGGGTGCTTCCGGGCCAGTCTGTACACGCTCTTCAAGATCGACCCGACGCGGAGCGGTGATGTGTTGATCGAGGTTCTGGGCACGGAGTTCAATGGGGTTCTGGGGTGCGACTATTTCTCGGCCTACCGGCGTTACCATCGTGAGTTCGATGAGACGCTCCAGTTCTGTTTGGCCCACCTGATCCGCGATGTGAAGTTTCTGGCGACGCGGCCCGACGCGAGGGAACAGGCGTATGGGACGAGGTTGCGCGAGGCGTTGCGTGCGCTCTTTGGGGTCATCCACCACCGGGAGCACCTCACGGCCGAGTCGTTCCCGACTCAGCTTGAGGCAGCGCGGGCCGAAGTGCTGCGATGTGCCACGTGCGACGTGCCCGCGACGAAGCACTATCGCAACCTTGCGAAGCGGTTCGAGAAGCACGGGGCAAGTTATTTCCGGTTCATCACGACCCCGGGCGTGGAGCCGACCAACAACCTGGCGGAGCAAGCGATCCGGTTCGTGGTGATTGACCGGCTGATCACACAGGGGACCCGGAGTGAGAAGGGCAACCGCTGGTGCGAACGGATCGGGACCGTGATTGCGACGTGCACGCAACAAGGGCGATCGGTGTTTGAGTCCTTGGAAGTGGCGGTCGGGGCGTGGTTCGCCGACACGGAACCGCCAGGGCTTACGCACCAGGTTTCTCGGGGATTTGGGCCAGTACTCTCAAGAGATAGTCGTTCTTCCATCCCGCAATCAGGCGCCGAGTGGCAATACTCTTGCCTTTGCTGGTCTTCTCCGCCTTGAGCAGGCATAACGCCAGCTTGCGGAGCCACGCCAAGTTCATCGCGCTGTTCCCGGCCCAGTGCCGTTGGTCATCCTCACGGAAGCAGACGTCCAGAACCCAGTGCAGCGAGTTCTCGATCCCCCAATGACCCCGCACCCATCGCAGATACTGCTCCGCCGTCGCGGCCGTGCTGCTGATGAAGTAACGGATCTCAATGCTCGCCACACCATCGACCAGCCGATGGCTGATCACCATCACGATCGCCGTCAGTCCGATCCAAAGGTCCGCGTTCCGGATCCCCTCCGGATGGGTGATCACACAGCAGGTGCGGGTCTCCTGGCGAGCGTGCGAACCTCTTCCGTCTGACACTCGGTGAAGTCCACCCCGGGTTCGCCCTGATCCAACGCGGTATCGAACGCCCGCTTGATGTCCTCGTAGAGATGCGGCTGATTCTCCTTGGCGGCCAGCACGTAGTGACCACCTCGGCCGACGATGTCAGCAGCGATCTCCTTCTGACAGCCCATGGCGTCGATGGTCACCACGGCCCCGTTCAAGTCGAGCAGTTCGAGCAACTCGGGAATGGCGGTAATCTCGTTGGATTTGGCGTCGGTGGCCACTTGCCCCAAGGTCAAATGATTCTCGACCGACCCGGCGCTGACGACAGGGAGCGCCGATCGGCCGACGGTACGCCGGGCGGAGCCGCGTTGGGCCTTGCCGTCGATGGCGATCCGTGTCAGTTCGGGCGGAGCCGTGGCGATCGGAGTCAATCCGTTTCGAGCCTCAGCGCCGTGATCCAGGCGGAGAAGCCCTTCTGAAAGGCCACCGGGTCGAGCCGGCAGAAGACTCGTCGGAAGGTGTCGTGCGAGGGGATGCCGCCAGGCAAGGTGAGGAAGGTCTCGAGCCAGTCGCGCTTGGAGTGACCGTAGTCGGCGATCTGCACCCAGGTATCGGCGCCGCAGAAGACAGCGCAGGTGGCGATGAAGACGATCTCATCGAGTCGGTGGATTCGCCCCTGTTCGCGGCGGGGATCGGGCAAGTCCGCGAAATGATCGAGGATGGAGACCGGGTTGCTGGCCGGAGTCATGGCGGTCGTGTCTGAGCCGACGGTCCTCGCGTGGACATCCCTGAAGAAGTCGAAATCTCCAGGTGGTCGATGCTACAAAAGCCGTCCGATACCCTGCCAGCCGGACTGGACAACAGAGGCGAGTCGCAATTTCCCAGAACACCCAGACAGCCCAGGCTGATGCGTAAACCCTGCGGCTAACGGCACCTTTCGAGGCATCGAGGGCGACCGCGATGTCGCACTGCCTCCAGCCCTGCCGCGCGAGATCCAGCGCCCTCATCCGCCTCCATTCCCTCCAGTCATGAGGTCGAGAATCAACGGGTTGCATGCCCCATTGTAGGACCGGACCAGTTTACTTCTCTCTGCAACACTCAGTAGCACCCTCCTACCCTGGCTATCAGTCCTCGAAACGGCCTCACGGACGACCCGCAGGCGCACTTCTTTCTGGCCCCCGAATCGCCGCTTCCACGACCGTACGAGGCCCTCCGCGCCTACGACGTCGAGCAACTCCCCTCCCACGAGGTCGCGCACCTGCGGGTCGTCCGTGAGGCCGTTTCGAGGACTGATAGCCAGGGTAGGAGGGTGCTAACTCCAGGGGGCCGAGCGAGAAACGAAGGGTGAGTTCCCAAGATAGCACCGGCATCCGAGGAATTTAAGTCATCGATGCGGCTAACGCGAAAAACGAGAAAACTCCATGAAACAAGGGGTTTCCGAGCAGATGGGGGTAATCTCAAGGGCCCAAATCCCCTCCGTGGAAATCGAGGCTAGACGGCTCTGGCGACTCCGACGTGATGCCAGGCGTGGGCGCATGAGGCTTCAACGTGTCTCGGTGGATATACTCTTCGAGCGCGAACCACTCTTTCGGGATGGCGACCTGACACTCGATGAGCCGTGGTCCATTCGCGGCGAGAGCGGCCTCGAAACGTTGGTGGAACTCTTCGGCCGTTCCCGCCCGGGTTGCGGGCACGCCGAGACCGGTCGCGATATTTACCCAGTCGAGCGACGGATTGCCAAGATCCAGCATCGACTTCATCTTCGCGTTCATTTCGCGTTCGCGAACTCGGGCCATCTCGAGGTCGAGAATGGCATAGGCGTCGTTCTTGAGGACGATGATGACGACGTCGGCTTTCTCCCGCGCCATCGACCAGAGCGCCTGGACGGTATACATGCCGCTGCCATCCGCCTGGAGATGAACGACCTTCCGGTCGGGGCAAGCGATCGCCGCTCCGAGAGCCATGGGCAGACCGCCGCCGATCGCCCCGCCGTTGACGGGGTTGAGGTAATCGTGCGCACGGGCCCCCTTGGTCGCCTCGAAGATGGGCGGGCCGTTCGTGGCCGCCTCGTCGACGAGGATCACATCCTCCGGCAAGAGCATGCAGAGCGTCTGCCCGATCGTCTTCGCCGTCAGCTCTCCGGAAGGCTGTGCCGCCGCCGTGCGAGGCTGACGGGGCGCCGACGCGCCGGTCGCGCCGGTCGCCGCCGCGAGCGATGCGAGCGCCGTCTCGAGATCCTGTCCCGCCGAGGCCATCTCGAAGAGATCGCACCCCGGCGGGCTCTTGAAAGTCGGCTTGTTCTTGTAGGCGAAGGTCGCGACCGGAAAGGGTGCGCCGACAAAAATCAGTTGTTCGAATGGCTCCAGGAACTGGACGCCGATTTCATATTCGTAAGGGATCAGATCCACGGTCGGTCGCCCCTCGCCGCGCGAGAGGTGTCGCGAAGGAAACGTCTCGGCCAAGAGGGCCGCGCCCGACTTGGCGGCGACACGCGCGGCGATTTCCAGCGCCTCGCCCTGGAGGGCGAGGTTGCCGAGAACCAGGCCGGTTTTCTTGCCGTTCGAGAGCATCAACGCGGCGCGCGTGATGGCCTCGGGGGCGACCTCCGGCCGGCCTGACGACGAGGGAGGAGTCGGCGGGGGGTTGGCCTCGTCCCAGTGGCAGTTGGTGGGCGCCACGATGGTGCAGACCTTGCCCATCTTCGCAAGGGCCGCCGCCTCCGCGCCCAGCTCGCCGAGATGGGAGGCGCTCCGCGCCTCGTGGCACCAGTGCGACACCGCGCGGGCGAGGTCCGTCACGCGACCGTTGATCAACTCGTGTTCCGGGTAATTGGGCTGGTGGTAGGAGGCGTTCGCGCCGACGACGTTGACGACGGGAGTATTGGCCCGGCCGGCATTGTGCAGCATGGCGATGCCGTTGGCGAAGCCGCTGGCGACGTGCAGGAGGGTGAAGGCTGGGGCGCCCTTCATACGCCCGTATCCGTCCGCGGCCCCGGTGACGACGTCCTCCTGCAAACACAAGACGGGACGCACCGCGTCGGCCATGCCGATTTCATAGACGAGCTGCATCTCGGATGTGCCGGGGTTCGCAAAGCAGGTCGTGATCCCCGCATCCACCAGCGACTTGAATAACGATTGAGCCCCGTTCATGGATCTCTCCCGGTTTAGGATCACGGTGGCGATCACTATAGCCCGTTGGTTCTGGTCCGTCTGCTATCGCAAGGCCACGCATCGTGCGGCCGACGGCCAGCGGTTTCCGCGGGTCGGTCGGGGACCAGCCCCAACGCGAACCAGGCCCGGCCGACGACCACCGCAATCAGCGTGTAGGTGAACAGCGCAATGATGTTGTAGAGCGTCGTGTAGGGCGACTGAACCCGGTCCCACGGGATGACCATCATGAGGGGGAAGATCATCCCCATCTCGGTCCGGACGAACCGGATGTTCCCCTTCGATTGCGCGAGATACGACGCCACGAATTCGCCCAGGACGACCAGGGCAACGAGCATCGGCAGGTGGAGCGCCCGGTTCCGCAATAACGGAGACCAGGTAGGAGACGGCCACCCCCACGACGATCGCCAGGAACATCCAGCCGCCGTTGACCCAGGCGGCGCTGGGGTCGCCGTCGCCGAGCTGGAGCATCGCCTGGAGATAGAGCCCCGCATTCTGATACGTGTAGGCGAGCCGGCCGCAGAAGTGGGCGTAGAAGAGGACCAGCAGCCCCACCACTTCCAGCCCCAACGCGAGGAGCTTCTGCTCGTCGAACAGGCTGACGATGAGCGTCCCGAGGAGGATCCCGGTGCCGCGGCCCACGATCCGCTCGAACCCCTTCTGGAACGTGGTGTGCGGGTGGGACGACATGACCATATGGGTCGTCCACACGGCGAGGTTGGCGTGGGGCAGGTGCCACCATTCGGCAACGATCAGCGCGATCGCCGCCGTCGCGGCGACGCGGAGGGCCTGGACGGTACGACTGTCCGACCGCGGGGTTTGCATCGCGCGTGACTCGGGTCGCTCTCAATCGATCGGCCGGAGCCGCATCGGCTGCACCAGGGGCAGGTTCTCGCGGTAGTCGATCGGGATCTCGATGACCGCTGGCGACTTCAGGGCGAGCGCCCGCTCCAGGGTCGGCCGGAACTCGTCGGCGTCGTTCACGCGGAACCCCGCGGCGCCGAACGACTGCGCCAGGGCCACGAAGTCGGTCGGCCCGAAGTGGGTCCCGACCTCGCGGCCGTATTCCCGCAGGGCGAGCAATCCCACGAGATTATAGCTGCCATCGCGCCAGACCAGATGCACCGTCGGCAGCTTCAGCCGCACGGCGGTCTCCAATTCCATGCAGGTCATCAGGAAGGAGCCGTCGCCGGAAATCGAGACGGCCGGCTCGCCCGGCCGCGCCAGGGCGGCACCGATCGCCCAGGGCAGACCGACGCCCATCGTCTGGTGGCCCATGCTGAAGAGCAGCCGCCGCGGCGCGAAGCGGAAGAAGTACCGCGCCGTCCAGATCTGGTGCGCCCCCACGTCGCAGGCGACCGTCGCGTCGTCGCCGACGACCTGCCCCAGGTCGTGCAGGATGCGGAGCGGATGGACAGGATACCCCCCGAAGCCCGCCCCCCGCGACTGCTCGTCCTCGAGCTGCCGCCTCGCCTCGTGAACCAGCTCGGTCTCGTCCGCCGCGACCGCGCCCGAGGCGTTCGGCCAGGGCGTCGATCGTGCGGCCGAGGTCGCCAACCAGCTCGACCGCCGGGCGGTAGGCGCGGTCGATCGTCGCGGGGACCTCGTCCAGGTGGATGACGGCCGTCGCCGGCCCGAGCCACTCGGTCGGGTCGTACTCGATCAGGTCATAGCCGACGCAGGCGACGACGTCGGCCTCCTGCAGCAGCCGGTCGGCGGGCTGGTTGTGGGCGTAGCCGACGCGGCCGACGAAGCGGTCGAGCAGGTCGCGGGGAACCACGCCGTTGCCCTCGAACGTGCAGGCCACCGGCAGCGCGGCTTCGCGGAGCAGGCGCCGGATGGCCGCGGTCGCGGCAGCCTCGCCCGCCCCCACGCCCGAGCAAGAGCACCGGCCGCCGGGCCGACCGCAGAAGGTCGGCGGCGCGGCCGAGTGCCTCATCCGGGGGCAGGCCGCCCGAGGCCGAGGCCGACGGGGACAAGGGCTCGCCCATGGTGGCCGCGCGACACGTCGGACGGGATGCTGACGTGGACGGCCCCCGGGCGGGGCCGGGCGGCGACCCGGAAGGCGTTGGCCAGCACCTCGGGGATCGTCCCCGGCTCCTCGACCCCCACACTCCACTTGGTGATCGGGGCGAACAGCCCGACCGTGTCGAGATACTGGTGGTACGACTTGAACCGCATCCCCCGGGGGACCTGGCCCGTGATCGCCACGATCGGGTCGCGGTCGGCCTGGGCGGTGGCGACGCCGCAAACGGCGTTGATGAGGCCCGGCCCCGAGGTCGTGAGCACGACCCCCGGCCTCCCGGTACACCGGCCGTACGCCTGGGCCATGAACGCCCCGGCGGTCTCATGCCGCACGGTGATGAACCGCGGCCCGCCGTCGGCCAGCGCCTCGAGGATCGGCGAGATCGCCCCGCCCGGGATGCCGAAGACGAAGGGCACTCCTTCGGCTTCCAGACATCGGACCAGAAGCCGCGCACCGGTCTGTGCCCGTTCCGGCTCGGTCATGGACGGATCTCCTCTCCGGGATGCGTCGGTCAGCTCCGCTTGAGCTTCATCGGCAAGTAGCGAGGTTCCCACATCTTCGCAGTCGACGAGCCGTTCATTCTCCTCGTCCTCACGGGGTTCGGCGAGTCCGTCACGCTGGGCCGCGGCGGCGACGGCCAGGGCGATGGCGCGTGCGACACGACGTGATTCGACCAGCGGGGGCAGGAGCGGCGCGGCCGGGTCGCGACTTGCCGTCGAGGAATCAGCGAGGGCCCGCGCGGCGGCCATGAACATCGCGTCGCTGACGCGGCGTGCCCCCGACGCGAGGACGCCCAGGCCCAGCCCCGGGAAGATGTAGCTGTTGTTGCACTGGGCGATCGGGTACCGCCGGCCGCCGTACGAGACGTCCTCGAACGGGCTGCCGGTGGCGATCAGGGCGCGGCCGTCGGTCCAGGCGATCAGGTCGGCCGGAGTGGCCTCGGCTCGCGAGGTCGGGTTCGAGAGCGGGAAGATGATCGGCCGCTCGGCGTACGTCGGCCATCGCGCGGACGATCTCCTCGGTGAACGTCCCCGGCTGGCCCGAGGTGCCGATCAGGATCGTCGGGCGGGCGTGCGTCACCACGTCGAGCAGGCTGATCGGCTGGCCTTCGGCCGATCGCCAGCGGGCCACCCGGTCCTTCGGCTGGGCGAGCTTCCTCTGGAAGGCTCCGCAGCCCGTCCAGCCCGTCGTGGAGCAGTCCTGGCCGGTCGATGAGGAAGAAGTTGGCGCGCGCCTCGGCCTCGCGGCAGCCCCTCGTCCACCATGGCGGCGACCAGTTGCTCGGCGATGCCGCAGCCGGCCGAGCCGGCGCCCAGGATGGCGACGCGCTGGTCGCGGAGCCGCCCGCCGGTCGCCGCCACCGCCGCCAGCAAGCGTGCCGGTGGTCACCGCCGCCGTCCCCTGGATGTCGTCGTTGAAGGTGCAGAGCTGGTCGCGATAGCGATCGAGCAGACGGCTCGGCGTTGCGCTGGGCGAAGTCTTCCCACTGGAGCAGGACGCCGGGGAACTTTCGCTTGACCGCCTGCACGAACGCGTCGACGAAGGCGTCGTAGTCCGCGCCGCTGATCCGCTCGTGCCGCCAGCCGATGTAGAGCGGGTCGTCGCAGCCGCTCCTCGTTGTTGGTGCCGACGTCGAGCAGGATCGGCAGGGTCGTGGCGGGGTGGATGCCGCCGCAGGCCGTGTAGAGCGAGAGCTTGCCGATCGGGATGCCCATGCCGCCGGCCCCCTGGTCGCCCAGGCCGAGGATCCGCTCGCCGTCGGTGACGACGATCACCTCGACCTGCGGCGACGCGGCGTTGTCCAGGATCGCGTCGATGTCGTCGCGCTCGGGATACGCGATGAACAGCCCGCGCGGGCGGCGGATAGATGTGGCTGAACTGCTCGCAGGCCAGGCCGACCGTCGGCGTGTAGATGATCGGCATCATCTCGGCCAGGTGGTCGAGCAGCAGCCGGTAGAACAGCGTCTCGTTGGTGTCCTGGAGCTGGCGCAGATAGATGTGCCGTTCGAGGTCGGTCGTCTTATGTCCATAGGCCTCGATAGGCACGGGCCGCCTGCTCGTCGAGCGTCTCCTCGTGCGGCGGCAGCAGGCCGAGCAGGCCGAAGGTCACGCCGTTCTTCCGTCGTGAACGCGGTCCCCTTGTTCAACAAGGGGCGTTCGAGCAGCAGGTGCCCGACGAACGGCACCTCGACGACGTCGGCAGCAATGGCGTCCGACAGGACCGACTTGATGTCCATCCCTCACCCTCCAGGTGCTCGGCCGGGCCGGTCATGAATTGCGATTCGCGAGAGGGGCGGTCTGCACGGGAGAGGATTCCGGATTGAGCTCACCCCACTTTACGATATGTGGGTCTGTCACCACAACCCCTGCTGCCGCCGAGAATCGATCCTCGTCCGGTTCGGCGTCCGGTACCCGTGCCGCTCGATCAGCCACTGTTCGTTGTACCTCGGGGACTAGAGCGCTTCACGGATGCGTTGGGCACAGGAGCGGCTCCCCCTCACCCGCCTGCTGCGCAGGCGGGTGAGGGGGAAGCTGGCCTCTGTACTCAAGCCAATCGTGAAGCGCTCTAACCAGCGTCCCCAACTCTGGTATCAGGGGCCACTCGTCCTGTCGGGGTCGTCGGTAGCCCCTGTCTGCTGGCGCAGGCCTTCGATCGACAGCCCGCACGCCTGCTGCATGAGATCCCTGGCCATCGTCTGGAGTCGTGCCAGCAGGGGCCGGCACTCTTCGATTTTGCCGATCGCCGCCAGATCCTCGAGGTCCGAAGCAACGCCACTCGCGATCGTGGAGAATACGGAGATCATGCCGCAAAGCTTGTGGGCGGCCTCTCTCAACCGCGTCGCGTCCTGGTCCCGAAGGGCATCCCCGACGGCCGCCAGATGACCGGGCAGGCGTGTCCGAAATGTCTGGCAGATCTGACCGAGCGTTGCAGGGTCGCCCCCGCAGGTGGCCAGCAGCACACGGGGGTCGAGCAGGCCCGGTCTCGCTCGCTCGGCTGGCGGATGGACCCTCACGACCCGGTCAATCGCCGCCCACAGGTCGGCGGGCCGGACGGGCTTCGAGAGGAAATCGTCCATTCCCGCCGCGAGGCACCGTGCGCGGTCTTCTTCCCGCGAGCGCGCCGTCAAGGCGATGACGGGAAGATGCCCCCCCAAGGTCTGTTCCCGCTCCCGGACTGCCCGGACGACTTGGAAGCCGTCCAGCTCCGGCATGTGGACGTCCAGGAGCAGCAGGTCGAAGACACCTCCCGCCGCCAGAGCCAGCGCCTCCCGGCCGTTGCTCGCCAGGCGCACGTCGTGGCCCGGTCGGGCCAGGATCTGCACCAGGAGTTGTGCATTGAACTCGTTGTCCTCGGCCACCAGGATGTGCAGCGGCATCGCGGCCGGTGCCGGTGCTGGGAAGGGCGCCATGACTGGCGCAGGCAGGATCGCCATCGGTGCGTCGCTCTTGGTTTGGTCCATCACTTGATAGATCGTCTCGAACAACTCCTGCTGCTGGACCGGCTTCAAGAGGTGGGCATCGATCCGCAGCGCACGCAAGGGGGCCAGATCACCCGGGAGGTCTCCGGAGGTCAGCAGAATGATGCGGGTGGCGGCCAGCTCGGCCCGCAACCGGATCGTGGCGGCCAAAGTCAGTCCATCCGTGTCGGGCATGCGTGAGTCCAGGAGCACGAGAGCATACGGCCGCCCCATGGTTGTGCCCTGCCGGAGGGCATCCAGGGCCGTCAGTCCATCGCTGCGTGCCACCGGCTCCATCTGCCAGCCGCGGAGCCACTCTTCCAGAATCCGGCAGTTGGTGGCGTTATCGTCCACGATGATCACGCGCAGGCCGTAGAGCAGGACCGGGGGCCGGGCGGCGATGGGTTCCGGGGGGCTTGGCTGGCGCTCGAACCGCGCCGTGAAGGTGAACGTGCTGCCCCGGCCCGGCTCGCTATGGACCGCGATCGTCCCGCCCATGAGGGCCACGAGCTGGGTGGCGATCGTCAGGCCCAACCCGGTCCCACCGTACCTCCGTGTCGTGGAGGAATCCTCCTGCTCGAAGGCCCGGAAGACCGTCTCTTGCTTGTCGGCTGGGATGCCGATGCCGGTGTCCTTGACCACGAAGCGTAGGCCGACTTTCCCATCGGTCGCGGGTTCGCCAACGTCTTCCACCTGCACGACCACCTCGCCCTCCTCCGTGAACTTGATGGCGTTGCCGACCAGGTTGAGCAGCACCTGGCGGAGCCGGCCGGCATCGCCGACCAGAGCGTCGGGGACATCCGGCTGCACGTGGCTGACCAGCTCCAGGCTCTTGCGGTGGGCCTTCATGGCCAGGGTACGAAGCGTGTCGCCCAGCGCCGTGCGCAGGGAGAAGCCGGCGGGGTCCAACTTCAGCTTGCCGGCCTCGATCTTGGATAAGTCGAGCAGGTCGTTGATGACGCCCAGCAGGTTGTCGGCCGCGGACTTGACCGTCTTCAGGCCGTGCCTCTGGTCGTCCGACAGGGGCGTGTCGAGGACCAGCTCGGTCATGCCGAGGATGGCATTCATGGGGGTGCGGATCTCGTGGCTGACGTTGGCCAGGAACTCATCCTTGGCCCGGTTAGCGGCCTCCGCCGCCTCCTTGGCCTCGCGCTGGGCCGTCACGTCCGTGTGGGTCCCCAGCCAGCGGAGTACCCGGCCGGACGCGTCGCGGACGGGAACGGCGCGGGAGAGGAACCAGCGGTAGCCGCCGTCCTGGCCGCGGAGGGGGAAGGTATCCTCCCAGATCTGCGCCGGTCTCGAAGCAGCGGCGGATTCTTTGGACGACGCGGCGGACATGGTCGGGGTGGTGGACCTGCCGCCAACCCCAGCGCTGCATCTCCTCCCAGGTCGTGCCGGTGTAGTCGAACCAGCGGCGGTTGTACCAGAAGATCCCACCGGTTCTCGTCCGCCATCCAGATGAGCTGGGCGATGTTGTCGGCCAGCGTGCGGAACCTCTCCTCACTTTCCCGCAGCTTTTCCTCGGCCTGCTTCCGCTCGGTGATGTCCCGCGCCAGCGCCACCGTGAACCAACGCCCGCCCTCGCGGAACGCCTGAGCCCGGATCTCGACGGGGAAGATCGTCCCGTCCTTGCGACGATGGCGGGACTCAATCGCGATCGTCTCACCGGTGTGGAGTCTCCGGCCGATGTTCTCCAGATCGGCAGGGGTAACGTTGGGGTCGAGGTCGGTCTGGGTCATCCCGACGAGCTCTTCCCGTGTATATCCCAAGCTCTGGCAAGCCTGACAATTCACGTCCAGGATGACCAAATTGTTTTCGAGCAGGAAGAACGCATCCGTGGCGTGGTCCACGAACGTTCGGAACCGTCGCTCGCTCTCTCGCAACGACACCTCGGCACGCTTGAGGTCGGTGACATCGATGCTGGTCCCCAGGAGGCGCTCGGGTCTTCCTTGAGCGTCCCGAACAACCAGGCCGCGGGTCAGGAGGTGGCGGCACGAACCGCCCTCCGGCTGGATCCGATACTCAAGCTCGAACTCCGTGCCGGTGCTGGGCAGGAGGGCGTCATACATCTGCATCACGCGCTCCCGGTCCTCGGGATGCACGCGCGCCAGCGCGCCCGCGGCGTCGGTAGGCAGAGGGCACTCGTCGCTGATTGGCTGCAACGAGCTGATGAGGGACAGCCGGCCGCGCTCGAGGATGCCATCCGGCATGTCATGTTCCCAAAGGCAGATATTCGAGCCACGAATGGCCAGCTCCAATCGCTCGTTCGCCTGGCGCAGCCCAGACTCCAGCCGTTTGAGGTCGGTAATGTCGCGGGAGACGCCGAACGTGCCGATGATCTGGCCGTCCTGGTCGCGAAAAGGCATCTTGGTGCTGGAAACCCACTTCACGCGGCCATCGAGCCAGGTCTCCTTCTCTTCTTTGCCCACGACCGGTTGACCGGTGCGGATGATCTCCTGCTCGTCCGCGTAGGCCTCTCGTGCGTGTTCCTCGGTATAGAAGTCGAAGTCCGTCTTGCCCAGCGCTTGCGCGGGGTCGCCGAGGCCAAAGTACGTGGTCAGGGCCTGGTTGATGCGAACGAAGCGACTGTCGGCGTCCTTGAAGTACATGTTGTCGGGAAGGTTATCCATGAGCGTGTGCAACAGGTACCGTTCTTGCATCAGGGCCTCTTCGGCCTGCTTGCGCTCGGTGATGTCTTCCGCCAGCCCGGCGATTCGATGCACTTGCCCGGCTTGGTTCTTGATGGGAAAAGCGCGGCAGCGGACCCAGCGGATCGAGTGATCCGGCCGCATCACGCGAAATTCCGTGTCGGTGGAGACGCCGCGCTCCTGTTGCTCCAGGTGCGCCAAGACGACGTCCCGGTCCTGCGGATGGACGCTCTCGATCCAGGAACGCGGCTGTTCGTAGAGGCTCTGGCACGTTCGCCCCCAGACCACTTCGTAGGTCGGGTCCACGTAGAGCGTGCGCGTCCAGTTGCCCTCCTGCATCCAGAAGATCTCGCGGATGTTCTCCGCGAGTTGACGGAAGCGCTCCTCGGTCTCGCGCAGGGCCTCCTTGGCCCGCTGGCGCTCGTGGGCCAGCAGGCGAGCCCGGGCTCGGTGCAGTGACTCGCAGAGGACGCTGATCAGCGTGCCGATCAGCAGAAACAGGATCAGGACCACCGCGTTGGGTATGCTGGTGATCCGGAGCGAGAAGAACGGCTCGATGAGGAAAAAGTCCGCGGCCGCGGCGCCGAGGAGCGTGGCCACCAACCCGGGCCGCAGGCCCCTATAGTATGCGGCGAAGAGGACGGCCGGGACGAATGTGAGGAACGGGGAACTGGACCCCAGCGCCGGCCAGAGCGGCCAGCGGACCAGCAGCGAGACCGCAGTGGCCAAGACGGCCGCGCCATAGGCAGCCACACCGGCGCGGGGGCTTTCGCGCATGCGAACCTCTTAGTACAATAAAATACCTCTTGATGACCGCGATTCTCGCAACAACTCGTCCGAGGAGCGGACCGACCGTCGTGAGGCCCGCATTGCGCCATCCGCACGATCAAGAACAGGATACCAAATGGGCAGGCGGTGAGTTCGAGCTGAGAGCATGGTCTCCTGGGCTGGACAGGCCGAACCGGCGCCCCGAAGATGAGCCCGCTGTCTTCGCTTCCCCACGCCTATGTTCCGGGAGCGAGTGGACCATGGCGCACCTGCTACTCATCGATGATGACCCGGACTTGATCCTGGACCAGTTGCGCCGGGCGTTCCCTGCCCCTCTCCACCGAGCCGAGGTCGCCGTCACCGGAGCCCAGGGGGTCGAGCGTGTCCGTACCGATCCGCCCGATGTGATTCTCCTGGACCTGCGCCTGCCCGGCCAGTCCGGTCTGGACGTCTATCAGCAGATCCGCCAGATCGACGCGCGGATTCCGGTCATCTTCGTCACCATGGCCAAGGGGGCGGACGCGGCCATCGAGGCGATGAAGCAAGGCGCCTACGACTACCTGTTCAAGCCGCTCGACCTGCTCCAACTGACACAGGTGGTAGGGGAGGCGTTCGAGGTGGCCCGGCGGATGCGCACGCCGGCCGTCGTTGCCGAAACCGTGCCGGACCCCGATGTGGAGGGTGCCATCGTCGGCTCCTGCCCGGCGATGCGCGAGGTGTACAAGGCCATCGGCCGCGTCGCCGGCCAGGACATGCCCGTGCTCATCACCGGCGAAAGCGGGACCGGCAAGGAACTCGTCGCCCGCGCCATCTACCAGCACGGTCCCAGGGCCAGGGCACCATTCCTGGCCATGAACTGCGCAGCGATCCCGGAGAACTTGTTGGAGAGCGAGTTGTTCGGCCATGAGAAGGGGGCCTTTACGGGGGCCGACCGACGCCGCATCGGCAAGTTTGAGCAGTGCAACGGCGGTACCATCTTCCTCGACGAGGTCGGCGACATGCCGCTGGCCGTCCAATCAAAGATCCTGCGCTTGCTGCAGGAGCAATCCTTCGAGCGTGTCGGCGGCAACGAGACGGTCCGGACCGACGTGCGGCTGATCGCCGCGACCCACCGCGACCTGAAGGCCTGGTCCGAGCAGGGAAAGTTCCGCACGGACCTGTATTACCGGCTGGACGTGTTCACGATCCACCTACCCCCGCTGCGCGAGCGGGGCGACGACCTGCCGCTGCTCGTGCAGCACTACCTGCGGCGGTTCAATCGTGATCTGGGGCGAGAGATCGGCGACGTCGCCCCGGAGACGCTGGAGCGGCTCCGCAGCTACTCCTGGCCGGGAAACATCCGGGAGCTTCAGAGCGTCCTCAAGAAAGCCTTGCTCCAGGCCAGCGGCACGGTCCTGCTGCCGGTCTTCCTGCCCCCACATCTGCAGGGAGCGAGCGAACCGGCCGCGGAGTTGTCTGTCGCAGACGACCTCGACTTGAAGGTGTTCATCCGTCAGCGGCTCGGGCCCGAGGCCTGTGACCTGTACGCGGAAACGCACGGCCAGGTCGACCGGCTCTTGCTGTCCCTCGTTCTAGATTATGCGCAGGGGAATCTCCAGCAGGCGGTGCGCCTCCTGGGGATTGCGCGGCAAACCTTGCGACAGAAGCTCCGCGACCTGGGGCTCTACGTCAAACGCTCCACCGAGGTCGAGGAAGACGACCGACCGTAGGACCGCCCTTCCGCCCGCGAAGGAGCGCATCAACGCGCGACCGCCAGAGCGACCGGTAGATTTCCGGCCGGACCGGTCAGACGGCTACCACGTCAGGGACAACTCGACGCGACTCAGGACGGCTCCAGGAGCCCTTGCCGCGGCCCATCGATGCCGTTTCCGTGCCCTTCGTGGCTCCCGATCCAGGACGGAAATAGTCTCCGGGTCGCTCTTCAGGACCCGGGTTCGTTCGAGAAGCTTGCTCTCCGACCGCTTCGGCACAGGCGCTGCCAAGGGGAGACTCGCAGACTTCACCGACATGTCCCTTCGAGACACCGTATCTGGAAATCGCTAGTTCATCATTTGTTGCATTTCCGAGCGATCGCAACCTTGATCGATCCTGCGGGCAAGGTCGAGATCAACAAGTTGGTTCGCTGAACAGGTCGACTCCGGATGCCGCGTGAAGGAGGATGCGATGAGACGCGCGATGTCGATGGTGTGCCTCACGGCCGCCCTGGCGGTCCTGGGGTTGACGGCTCGGGGACAGACGCAGGATCAGGATCTCTCCAGGGCCGCCCTGATGCTGGCAACGCGGGAATCGGCGGTGTACGTCACGGCGTTCAATGAGCACAAGACGAAGGACCTCACCGCCCTCCGCACCCCGGACGCTGACATTGCGGTCCTCGAGGGATCCAGCGTCGAGAAACTCGCTTACATCTTGGTCCGCGGCCGTCAGGAGATTGTGATCTGCCACGAGACGTTCTTCGAGGTCTATCCGGACACCAGGCTCAAACAGACTGTCACCCGAGCCCGGCTGATCCGGCCGGACGTGCTGATCGCCGATCTCGATTTCGAGATCACGGGGCTTCCCGACAACGCCGGTCCCATCCGGGGCCGGGCCGTGACCATTCGCGTGCTGGAGTCCGGAGTCTGGAAGATCGCCGCCGAGCGGAATACCTCCGGGACCCCAGTGGGCAAGTAGCCGACTCGTGAAGCCATCCGAGGCACCATCGCAACGTCATTGGTACGTGTGGAGGATTGTGATGTTTATCGCTCATGCCGGCAGGTCGAAATGAGACCCGCTGGCGGAACATTTCAAGGTATCCGAACCACAGACGATCACGATTCCAGCGGAATGCACCCACGATGAAGACCTATCGTCCCGAGTGGTTGGCGGTCGTGTTGCTGGCTGCCCCGCTCGCGTCTACGCAGGCCGGGCCGATTGGCGGGATCGGCGTGCTGGACGACAGCTACTCCGACGAGTACCAGTTCTACCCGCCCAATCGCGCGGTCGCCCGCAACTGGGTGGAGATCCTCGCCGAGACTCGTGAGCTCAATTTCGGCCGATTCGATACCCGGAGTCGCGGCGAGCCCCGCAATCAAGGCCATGAATATAATTGGGCCCGTAGCGGCGCGACGACCGACAACCTGATTCACGTCACCGACGCCGGCCTGGTCCACCTGAAGAGTCTGACCAACCTGCAAGCGCTCGACCTCTCGTTCCCGCGGGTCACGGAAGCCGGGATCGCGGAGCTTCGACGAGCGTTGCCGGGAACGGTGATCACTCCCCATCCGGCGAGGGCGGCTCCAGGCACGATGGCGCCACGAGGTGGAGCGGTGGGCGATGGGAATGGTGCCGGCTCCTCCGGCTGCCTGGCGCAGCTCACCTCGAAGCCACTTCCCTCGGGTTCGCCAAGAGGCTTCGAGGACCGGCTGGTCGTCAGCTCAGAAGGGACCGAGTTGAGTTCGATCTCTCCCCGTGTGAAGGGGAAAGTCCCCATCGTGTTCATTCATGGGATGCTCGGCACTCCTGCAAACTGGTCGTTCATGATCGACCGACTCAGTGCCGACCGCTCGATCGGCGAGAGGTTCCAGCTCCTGACGTTCGGCTACAACAGTCTCCAGTCGATTCCCGAGTCGGGGCGGGAACTTCGAGACGCCTTGGTCGAGGCGCGGCGACGGTGCGATCCCGAAGGGCGCGATGACTCCTTCGACCGGGTCGTCCTGGTGGGTCACAGCCTGGGCGGCCTGGTCGCCAAGGCGGCCGCCGCCCGCGCTTTTGGTCCTCGGCCTGCCGCGGACGGGCCACCGTCGGGCACGCCTCCGATGGTGCGGGTAGGGCGCATCATCTTCATCGCCACTCCCCACCGCGGATCTGCTCCCGACAGCGGCGTCGTGCGGTCGGTCGGCGCCTGTCTCACTCGCGTGGTCAGTCCCTCCATGTTCGCGAGAAAGGCCGCGGGTGTTGAGAACGCCCTCTGGCCTCCAACGAGCATCGACGAAGTCACCTGGGACCACTCGCTCCTCAAGGACCTGGAACATGCCAGGGCCGACGCGGGAGTCCCCTGCCACTCGATCATCGCGGCCCTCAACGATCCGTCCGCCAAGGGGGCGACCGACGGCATCGTACCCGTCGCCAGCGCCCGGCTCGGCGGTGCCCGGTCCGAGGTCGTGGTGCGGACCCACCACCTCTGCCTGAAGCACCCGGACGTGGTCCGGGAGGTCCGCCGAGTGCTCCTCGAGCACTCCGCTTCGCTCGCACTCCCGGCGCGGGTCAGATCCTCGGACCGGGGTGTCCTCCCCGAGCGCTCAGGAGATCAGACGTCTCGGAGTGCAGAACGCACCGACGAGGACGGCCAGCTCGCTCTCTTCCGGAGACACCCATGACCACCGTTGCGACCGAACCCGATTCCCTGAGCGCCTACGGCGAGGCCCGCTCGACGATCGAGGGATCGCCCCTCACCGCGGACGAGCTGCGCCGGATGGACGCCTACTGGCGGGCCAGCCTTTACCTGTGCCTCGGGATGATCTACCTGAAGGACAACCCGCTGCTCCGCGAGCCCATCACTCTCGACCACCTGAAGACCCGCCTCCTCGGCCACTGGGGCTCCGACCCCGGCCAGAGCTTCGTCTACATCCACCTGAACCGGCTGATCAAGAAGGACGACCTCGACGTGATCTTCCTCTCCGGCCCCGGCCACGGGGCGCCGGCCTTGCTGTCCAACGCCTACCTGGAAGGGACCTACTCCGAAGTCTACCCCGACAAGAGCGAGGACCTCGACGGGCTGCGGAAGTTCTTCAAAGCAGTTCTCCTTCCCCGGCGGCATCGGCAGCCACTGCACCCCCGAGACCCCGGGCTCGATCCACGAGGGGGGCGAGCTCGGCTACTCCGTCTCGCACGCCTACGGAGCGGCCTTCGACGCCCCCGACCGGGTCGTCGTGGTCATGGTCGGCGACGGCGAGGCGGAGACCGGCCCGCTGGCGACCGCCTGGCACTCCAACAAGTTCCTCAACCCCATCCGCGACGGCGCCGTGCTGCCGGTCCTCCACCTGAACGGCTACAAGATCAACAACCCGTCGATCCTCGCCCGGATCAGCCACCGGGAGCTGGAGGCGTTGTTCGAGGGGTACGGCTACACGCCGTACTTCGTCGAGGGCTCCGAGCCCGAGAGCATGCACCAGGCGATGGCCGCGACGCTCGAGCACTGCGTCGGGGAGATCCGGGCGATCCAGGAGGACGCCCGGCAGACGGGCGTCGCCCGGCGGCCGCCCTGGCCGATGGTCGTCCTCCGCAGCCCGAAGGGCTGGACCGGCCCCGCGCGAGGTGGACGGCCACTACCTCGAGGGCTTCTGGCGGTCGCACCAGGTGCCGATCGGGGACGTCCGCGAGAACCCCGCGCACCTGAAGATCCTGGAGCAGTGGCTGCGGAGTTACCAGCCGGAGAAGCTGTTCGACGCGGCGGGCCGACTGATCCCCGAGCTGCGGGACCTGCCGCCCAAGGGCCCGCGACGGATGAGCGCCAACCCCGCGACCAACGGCGGCCTGATCCGCAAGCCGCTGGACATCCCCGACTTCCGCGGCTACGCCGTCGAGGTGAAGCGACCGGGCGCGAGCGAGGCCGAGCCGACCAAGGTCCTCGGCAACCTCCTCCGCGACATCGTCCGGCTCAACCCGACGAACTTCCGGGTGTTCTGCCCCGACGAGACGGTCTCGAACCGGCTCACGGCGCTCGTTCGAGGTCACGGGGAAGGCCTGGCTCGGCGAGACCTTCCCCGAGGACGCCGACGGCGGCCTGCTCTCCCCCGACGGCCGCGTGATGGAGATGCTCAGCGAGCACACCCTGGAGGGCTGGCTCGAGGGCTACCTCCTGACCGGCCGGCACGGCTTCTTCTCGACCTACGAGGCGTTCGCCCACGTCATCGACTCGATGGTCAACCAGCACTGCAAGTGGCTGGAGAAGTCCAACGAGGTGCCGTGGCGGGCGAAGGTCTCGTCGCTCAACCTGCTGATCACCTCGACCGTCTGGCGGCAGGACCACAACGGGTTCAGCCACCAGGACCCGGGCCTGCTCGACGTGGTCGCCAACAAGAGCCCCGAGGTCGTCCGCATCTACCTGCCGCCGGACGCCAACTGCCTGCTGTCGGTGGGCGACCACTGCCTGCGGAGCACCGGCTACGTCAACGTGATCGTCGCCGACAAGCAGCCGCACCTGCAGTACCTCGACATGGACGCCGCGATCCGGCACTGCACCAAGGGGATCGGCATCTGGGACTGGGCCAGCAACGACCAGGGCGCCGAGCCCGACGTGGTGATGGCCTCGTGCGGCGACGTGGCGACGATGGAGGCCCTGGCCGCGACCGAGCTGCTCCGCGAGCACTTCCCCGGCCTCAAGGTCCGGTTCGTCAACGTCGTCGACCTGTTCCGGCTCGTCCCCGAGCGCGAGCACCCGCACGGGCTCTCGGACCGGGAGTTCGAGAGCCTGTTCACCCCGGACCGGCCGGTCATCCTGAACTTCCACTCCTACCCCTGGCTGATCCACCGGCTGACCTACCGCCGCCCGAACCAGCACAACATCCACGTCCGGGGCTACAAGGAGAAGGGGAACATCAACACGCCGATGGAGCTGGCGATCCGCAACCAGATCGATCGGTTCAGCCTGGCGATCGACGCGATCGACCGGGTGCCGGCGCTGGCGACGGTCGGCGCCCACGCCCGCGAGCGGCTGCTCGACCGCCAGATGCAGTGCCGGGCCTACTCCTACGAGCACGGCATCGACATGCCCGAGGTCGTTCAATGGAAATGGAAAGGCACTCCGGGGGCCTGACCTTGATCGATCCCCCATCCCAGCAGAGCGAGCCGAGGCCCGACCCATGTCCGAGACGCTTCCGGAAGTCTACCTGGCGCGGCACGGCGAGACGGCCTGGACGGTCGCCAACCGGCACACCGGCCGGACCGACCTGCCCCTGACCGAGCGGGGCGAGCGGAACGCGGCCAACCTCCGCGATCGGCTCCGGGGGCTGACCTTCTCGCGCGTCCTGGTCAGCCCGCTCGCGCGCGCCCGCCGCACCTGCGAGCTGGCCGGCTTCGCGGCGGTCGCCGAGGTCGTCCCCGACCTGACCGAGTGGGACTACGGCGCGTACGAGGGCCGGCGGACCGCCGAGATCCGCGCGGAGCGGCCGGGCTGGTACCTCTTCCGCGACGGCTGCCCGGGGGGCGAGTCGGTCGCCGACGTCGGTGCCCGCGCCGACCGCGTGATCGCCCGCCTGCGGGCGGCCGGCGGCCACGCTCTGTTGTTCGGCCACGGCCACTTCTTCCGCGTCCTGGCCGCCCGTTGGATCGGCTTGCCCCCCGAGCGACGCGTGTCACCTGCTGATGAGCACGGCGTCCCTGAGCGTCCTGAGCTACGAGCACACCCTGGACGACCCGGCCGTCCGGCTCTGGAACGACGACCGCCACGTGGAGCCTTGATGGAATCGAATTTCGACGGACGACCCCCCGACCTATGGAGACAGCGCCATGAGACCGATCCGGAAGATCCTCGTCCCGACCGACTTTTCCCCGCACGCCGAGGAGGCGTTCCGCGTGGCCCACGACCTGGCCAAGGCGACGGGGGCGAGCGTCGTCGTGCTCCACGTGTCCCGGTCCCCGGCCATGGTCTCCGACGGCGCCCGGCCGCTGTCGACACCGGCCGATGAGGAGAAGGACGTGTGGGACAAGCTTCGGGCGATCCAGCCGACCGACACCTCGGTCCACGTCGAGCATGAGGTGGTCGTGACCGACCGGCTCGATGCTTCTCATGTTCTGAAGATGGTCGAGGCGGCGGGGTGCGACCTGATCGTGATGGGAACCCACGGCATCACGGGGTTGAAGCACCGCCTCTTCGGTGGCCTGACCGAGCAGGTGGTCCGCGAGGCGCGCTGTCCCGTGATGGTCGTGAAGTCCCCCGCCGCGACCATCGCCCCCACCCATGCCCCGGAAGCCACGGCGAAACCCTCGGGAGTGGAGCCGAAGAAGCCCGCGGCGACTTCCGCCCCCACGGAGCCCAAGCGATGAACTCCGTTCACCAGAAGACCGCCACGGCCAGCAAAAGCGATGGGGCGGCGCCGGGACATTCTGACGCGGTACGAGTGCGGGCCGATCCAGTTCTCGGGCGACCCCAATGCCTCGTTATGAACGGCACCTGGTCTTCGACCACGTGGTCAAGCCCGCGGACGCCACCGCGCGCGAGCGGTTCGAGGCCCTGGCGTGGTCGCTCCGCGACCTGCTCTCCCAGCGCTGGCTGAAGACCCGCGACGCCTACGACCGCGAGAACCCGAAGCAGGTCTATTACCTGTCCATGGAGTTCCTCATCGGCCGCTCCCTGACGAACAACGTCCTGAACCTCATCGTCGAGCCGCTGGTGCAGGAGGAGATGAGGAAGAACGGTGTGGACGCTCGCCGAGCTCGTCGGAGGAGGAACCCGATGCCGGGCTCGGCAACGGCGGCCTCGGGCGGCTCGCCGCCTGTTTCATCGACTCGCTGGCCACGCTCGCGATCCCGGCGATCGGATACGGCCTGCGCTACGAGTACGGGATCTTCCAGCAGGAGATCCGCAGACGGCCGGCAGGTGGAGCAGCCCGACAACTGGCTGCGCCGGCCCGACCCCTGGGAGATCGACCGCCCCTCAGAGGTGGTGGATGTCTCCGTCAATTTCACGGTCGAGGTCCACGGCGAGACGCCGACCCTGATCGCCTGCCGTCCGACCCGTTTCCGGGGCATCCCCTACGACCGGCCGGTCGTCGGCTACGGAGGCGAGACGGTCAACACGCTTCGTCTCTGGGGCGCGGTGCCGGTGGACGTCTTCGACTTCGCCGAATTCAGCAGCGGCGATTTCTTCGGCGCCGTGCACAAGAAGGTCATGGCCGAGAATGTGACCCGTGTTCTCTACCCGGACGACTCGACCTCGGCCGGCGAACGGCTGCGGTTCGCGCAGGAGTACTTCCTCGTCTGCTGCTCGCTGGCCGACATCGTCCGGCGGTTCCGTAACCGCGGCAATGACTGGAAGGCCCTCCCCGACAAGGTGGCCATCCAGCTCAATGACACCCACCCCGCGCTGGCCGTCGCCGAGCTGATGCGAATCCTCCTGGACGAGGCCGGGCTCGGCTGGGACGAGGCGTGGGACCTGACCCGCCGCACGCTGGCCTACACCAACCACACGCTCCTGCCGGAGGCCCTGGAGAGGTGGCCCGTCCGTTTCTTCGAGCTGGTGGCCCCGAGGCTGCTGGAGATCGTCTACGAGGTCAACCGCCGGTTCCTCGACGAGGTGCGTGCGAAGTCCCCCGGCGACGAGGGCCTCGTGGCGCGGGTCAGCCTGATCGAGGAGGGCCCGGAGAGGAAGGTCCGGATGGCCCACCTGGCGGTCGTCGGGTCGCACAGCACCAACGGCGTCGCCGCACTCCACTCCCGCCTGTTGCGGGAGACCGTCTTGAAGGACCTCGCCGGGCTCTTCCCCGACCGGTTCAACAACAAGACCAACGGCGTCACCCCCCGGCGCTGGCTGCTCCTGGCCAATCCCGGCCTGTCCACACTTCTCACCGACGCGGTCGGTGACGGCTGGGTCACGGACCTCTCTCAACTTCGGGGGATCGTCCCCCTGGCGGACGACCCCGCCTTCCGCGCAGGGGTTCCGCGGGGCCAAGCGCGCAGGCCAAGACCCGGTTCGCCGACTGGCTGCGGGAATCGCTCGGGGAGTCGGTCGACCCCGACTCGCTCTTCGACGTGCAGATCAAACGCATTCACGAGTACAAGCGGCAGCTCCTGAACGTCCTGCACGTGTTGGTCCTTTACAACCGCCTGCGCGAAAACCCGGCCCTCGACGTGCCGCCGCGCACGGTCTTCTTCGCCGGCAAGGCGGCGCCGGCGTATCATCTGGCCAAGACGATCATCCACCTGATCAACAACGTCGCCGCGATGATCGACGCCGACCCGGCGGTGCGCGGGCGGCTGAAGGTTCTGTTCCTTCCCGATTACAACGTCACGCTCGCCCAGCGGCTGATCCCCGCGGCCGATGTCTCGGAGCAGATCTCGACCGCCGGGTACGAGGCCAGCGGCACGAGTAACATGAAGTTCATGATGAACGGGGCCCTGACCGTCGGCACCCGCGACGGGGCCACCATCGAGATGGCGGAGGCGGCCGGCGAGGACAACTTCTTCCTGTTCGGCCTGACCGCCGAGCAGGTCGCGGGCAGCCGGGGCTGGTACAGCCCGTTCTGGCACGTCGAGCACGAGCCCGAGACGCGCCAGGCCCTCGACCTGATCCGCGCCGGCGCGTTCGACCGGGGCGAGCCGGGGGTGTTCACGCCGATCCTGGACGCCCTCCTGACCCACGGCGACCACTACATGCACCTGGCCGACTTGACGTCTTACGTGAAGGCCCAGGAGCAAGCCGGCTCTCTCTACAAGCAGCCGGACGCCTGGGCACGCAAGGCGATTCTCAACGTGGGGCACTCCGGCAGGTTCTCCAGCGACCGCACGATCACGGAGTACGCGGCCGACATCTGGGACGCCGAGCCGTGCTCGGTGGACTGAGAGAGTGTACGAGACGTGGACTTTTCCCCCGCTTCGTAGAGTGGGTCAGCGGCGTTTTCGCCGCGCAACCCACCATCCGAAGAAGTCGGTGGGTTGCACGGCGAAAACGCCGCTGACCCACCCTACAAGACTACAAGACTCCATACCCTTCTCGTAGGTGGAATCTCGATTCTCCAACTCTTCGAGATGACCATGTTACTGCCCGATTTCACGGCCGAGCACCTCAAGCAATTGCCGCTCCGGGCAATCGTCGCGTTTGCCGCCCGCTGCGCCAGGAGGGTCGAAGACCTGGCGCAGCTACCCGACGGTAATCCGGAGCGGGAGAAACGTCGGAATGCCGTCGAGGCCGCCCTCCGGATGGCCGAACAGTTCGCGGCCGGCTCCGTTGCGCCTCCCGAGGACTCCGTGGTCGCCGCGGTCGACGCCATCCGGACCGAATCAGGCGGCTCTGTCAGCAGCCGGAACGCCGCGGCCGCCGCCGCCGAGGCGGCCCATGCGGCCCTCGCCGCCTGGCACGTCATCCACAACCGGGAAAGAGAAAAGGCCGAGTCGCAGGGGACGAAGACGGCGGAGGCGCGCAAGCTCCTCAGTGCCATCGAGCACTCCACCGCCGACCTGGCCGAACTGACTGCCCTGGACGCCTTCACGGCCGCAGAGGTGGCCTACGGCTCCGTCGGCTACAACAACGAAGGATTCGTGGCCACCGTCCTCAACGACTATGACAAGCTGCGCCACTTGCCAGCTCGGCTGCTACCCGGAGCCAGGAAACCCGATCGACCCGTCGCCGGCCGGCCCACTCGGCCCTTTGTGAACAGCCGAATACCGCGACCAGCGCCGTTCCGTCTCCAAGGAGTCGATTCCGTGGCGATTCACCCTCTGGCGGGACAACCCGCGCCGTTGGACATGTTGATCGACGTGAGCGCGCTGGAGAACGCCTATTACCAGTGGCGGCCCGATCCGGGAAATCCGCGGCAGGGCGTTGCCTTCGGGACCAGCGGCCACCGCGGGTCGTCGTTCGACAAGTCCTTCAACGAGGCGCATATCCTGGCCATCACCCAGGCGATTTGTGAGTACCGCGCTCGTTGGGAGATCACCGGCCCGCTGTTCCTGGGCAAGGACACCCACGCCCTGTCCGCCCCGGCCCAGCGGACCGCGCTCGAGGTTCTGGCCGCCCACGGCGTGGAAGTGATGATGCAGCGCGACGACGGCGTGACGCCGACGCCGGTCATCTCCCACGCGATCCTGACCCACAACCGAGCCCGCCGGGCCAGCCGCGCCGACGGCATCGTCGTCACGCCGTCGCATAACCCCCCGGCCGACGGCGGGTTCAAGTACGACCCGCCCCACGGCGGCCCGGCCGAGACCGGCGTCACCTCCTGGATCCAGGACCGCGCCAACGCCCTCCTCCGCGCCGGCGAGGGCGAGGTCAGACGCATCCCCTTCGAGAAGGCGATCCGGGCCCGGACGACGCATCAGGTCGACTTCGTCGCTCCCTACGTGGAGGATCTGTCGAACGCCATCGACATGGATGCAATCCGCTCCGCCGGCCTCAAGCTGGGCGTGGACCCCCTCGGCGGCGCGGCGGCCCACTACTGGCAGCCGATCGCCGACCGGTATGGTCTGGACATCACTGTCACCAACCCGGCGGTCGACCCGACCTTCCGGTTCATGACGCTGGACCACGACGGCCAGATCCGGATGGATTGCTCCAGCCCCTACGCGATGGCCGGCCTGGTCAAACTCAAGGATCGGTTCGATGTCGCTTTCGGCAACGACCCCGACAGCGACCGGCACGGGATTGTCACGAGGTCGTCGGGCCTGATGAATCCGAACCACTTCCTTGCCGTCGCGATCCGCTACCTCTTGACCCGCCGGCCCGGCTGGCCCACGCACGCGGCGGTCGGCAAGACGGTGGTCAGCAGCGGGATCATTGACCGGGTGGTCGAGGGGCTGGGGCGGAAGCTCGTGGAGGTCCCGGTCGGGTTCAAGTGGTTCGTGGCGGGGCTGTTCAACGGCTTCCTCGGCTTCGCGGGCGAGGAGAGCGCCGGGGCCAGCTTCCTGCGGCGGGATGGGACCGTCTGGACGACCGACAAGGACGGGCCGCTCCTCGACCTGCTGGCGGCGGAGATCACCGCGAAGACCGGCAAGGACCCGGGAGAACACTACGGCGCGCTGACTGCCGAATACGGGACGCCGCTCTACACTCGGATCGACGCGCTGGCGACGCCCGCACAGAAGGCGCTGTTGCAAAAGCTGTCGCCCGAGTCGGTCCAGGCGACGGAGTTGGCCGGCGAGCCGATCACGGCGAAGCTGACGAGGACCACGGGCATCGACGAGCCGATCGGCGGCCTGAAGGTCACCGCGGCCAGCGGCTGGTTCGCGGCCCGGCCCTCGGGCACGGAGGACGTCTACAAGATCTACGCGGAGAGCTTCAAGGACCAGGGCCACCTCGATTCCATCGTGGAAGAAGCGCAGCGGATCGTGGCCGCGGCGATCTCGTGAAGCTTGGGCCCTGTCGTTCCGCGAACCTGTTTTTCCCAAAGGAGCCAGCCTTGCAACTCGGAATGATCGGACTCGGCCGCATGGGCGCGAACATGGTGCGGCGGCTTCTCAAGGCCGGCCACCACTGCGTGGTCTTCGACATGTCGCCGCAGGCTGTGGAGCAACTGGTCCAGGAAACGGCGATGGGGGTGTCCTCGCTGCAAGACCTCGTGAAGAAACTGGACAAGCCGCGCGCGATCTGGCTGATGGTCCCGGCGGCCGTCGTGGACAGGACCATCGCCGGCCTCTTGCCCCATATTGAGCCAGGAGACATCCTCATCGACGGTGGCAATTCCTACTACGTGGACGACATCCGACGTGCCCAGGAACTCGCCTCGAAACAGATTCATTACATGGACGTGGGGACGAGCGGTGGAGTCTGGGGCCTGGAACGCGGGTACTGCATGATGATCGGCGGCCCGGATCAGGCCGTGCAGCGCCTCGATCCGGTGTTCCAGACACTGGCGCCGGGCGTGGGCGAGATCGCGCGCACCCCGGGACGCGAGACGATCGGCGGCACCGCCGAGCAGGGCTACCTGCACTGCGGGCCCTCGGGCGCCGGCCACTTCGTCAAGATGGTTCACAACGGCATCGAATACGGCGTCATGGCCGCCTACGCCGAGGGGCTGGGCGTCTTGCGTGCCGCCAACATCGGCCAGCGGCCCCATGAAATCGACGCGGAAACGACGCCCTTGCGCGACCCGGAGCACTACCAGTATGACCTCAACCTGCGCGACATCGCCGAGGTGTGGCGGCGCGGCAGCGTGATCGCCTCGTGGTTGCTCGACCTGACGGCGGCCGCCCTGGTCAAAGACGCCGAGCTTTCCGAATTCGCGGGCCGGGTCTCGGACTCGGGCGAGGGGCGGTGGACGATCAAGGCCGCCATCGACGAGGCGGTCCCCGTGCCCGTTCTCACCACGGCGCTCTATCGAGCGCTTCTCCTCGCGCGGCGACGCGGATTTCCAGGACAAGGTGCTGTCCGCCATGCGATTCCAGTTCGGCGGACACCGTGAAAAAAACGCCACCCAGTGACGGCGCGAACGCGAGGGCACGATGAGCGAATCCCACTCCGACGCCTTGGTCTTCTTCGGTGCCACGGGTGATCTGGCTTACAAGAAGATCTTCCCGGCGTCCAGGCCTTGTTGAAGCGCGGCCATCTCAACGTGCCCGTCATCGGCGTGGCCAAGTCCGGTTGGACCATCGACCAGCTCCAGGCGCGGGCACGCGACAGCTTGGAGAAGCACGGCGGCGTTGATGCCGCGGCCTTTGACCAGCTCTGCGGCTTGCTGCGCTACGTTGACGGCGACTACAACGACCCGGCAACGTTTCAGGCCATCCGCAAGGAATTCGGTTCCGCGCAGCGGCCGGCGCACTACCTCGCCATCCCGCCCTTGCTGTTCGGAGTGGTGGTGGAGCAACTCGCCCGGTCGGGCTGCACCAAGGGCGCTCGCGTCATCCTCGAGAAGCCTTTCGGACATGACCTCGCCTCGGCCCGGGAACTCAATCGGACCCTGCTCGCAACCTTTGACGAGACGGCGATCTTCCGCATCGACCATTACCTGGGGAAGCGGCCGGTGCATGACATGGTCTTCCATCGCTTCGCGAATTCGTTGCTGGAGTCGTTCTGGAACCGCAGCCAGGTCGAGAGCGTGCAGATTACCATGGCGGAAGACTTCGGAGTCCAGGGCCGGGGCGCTTTCTACGATCAGACGGGCACCATCCGCGACGTCGTCCAGAACCATCTGTTCCAGGTCCTGGCCAACCTGGCCATGGAGCCTCCCGTGCGGACGGACAGTGAATCGATGCGGGATGAAAAGGTCAAGGTCCTCAAGACCATCCCGCCACTCGATGCACGGAACCTTGTCCGCGGGCAGTTCCGTGGCTACCGCGCGGAGCAGGGCGTGGCGCCGGATTCGTTGGTGGAAACCTTTGTCGCCCTGCGTCTGGAAGTCAACTCCTGGCGCTGGCAAGGGGTTCCGTTCTATATCCGGGCCGGGAAATCTCTGCCCGTAACCTGCACGGAAGTCGTTGTCCGCTTGCGCCGGCCGCCGACCGTCTTTCCTGCCTGTTGTCCCGCGCCCAACTACTTCCGGTTCCGCATCAGCCCCGAGGTGACCCTCGCATTCGGTGTGACTGTGATGGACCGGGAAGAGAAGATGGTCGGCCAATCGGTGGAGCTGCTGGCGAGCCACCGGCCCGCCGCGGGTGAGATAGATGCGTACGAACGAGTGCTGGGAGACGCCATGGCGGGTGACGCCACCCTGTTCGCCCGGGAAGACTACGTGGAAGAGGCGTGGCGAATCGTCGATCCGGTGCTGAATGCGAGAACCGCGCCCTACGAATACGAACCGAGGACCTGGGGGCCGAGTGCGGTCGACGAGAAAGTCTCACCGCCGGGAGGCTGGCAAAACCCAATCGTGACAAGCTGAGCCGGAGTGGAGATCATCCCTTGAGTCAGACAGACGTTGTGATCCGCGAGCGGGCAGCAGGTGCCGATTCTCAGATTCCGAGAACTCGGATCTTGATTCTCGGTGGCGGCTTCGGTGGAGTCTACACCGCCCGCCACCTGGAGAAGCTTTGCCAGCATCGTCGGGATGTCGAGATCGTGCTCGTGAGCCGTGACAACTTCCTCGTCATGACGCCGCTGCTGTTTGAGGTCTGCTCCGGAACTCTCGATGCCCGACACTGCTGCTTCCCGATTCGTGCCTTCTTGCGAACCACCCGGTTCGTCGAGGCCACGGTTCAGGGCATCGACCCGTTGCGCCGGGTGGTCCACGTGACCGCGGGCGAGCAAGGCGGTGAGCTGGCCTACGACCATCTGGTCCTGGCCCTCGGGGCCATGACCAATCGGAACATGATCCCCGGTTCGGAGCACGCCTTCACGTTCAAGACCCTCGCCGACGCCTTCCTCCTCCGCAATCACTTGATCGAGCGCTTCGAGCGAGCCGACGTGGAGCCGGACCCGCAATGCAAACGCAGAATGCTCACGTTCGTGGTCATTGGAGGCGGGTTGGTCGGTGTGGAGCTGTTCGGCGAGTTGACCGCCTTCGTGGACGAGATCACACCACTCTACCGGCACGTGGGCCGCAATGAAGTCCGTTTCCTCTTGCTCCAAGCGGCCGACCGGATCATGCCGGAAATCGACACGAAGCTGGCGGATTATGGAGTTCAGGTGCTGCGCGGGCGTCGCGGGGCGGATATCCGAACCCAGGCCGCCGTGCGCGCTATCGAGCCGGGCAAGGTCCACTTGCCGGACGAAACCATCGAGGCGGAGACCATCGTCCTGGCCGCCGGAATCGTCCCGAACCCGGTCGTCGCGAGCCTGCCCGTGGAGAAAGACAAACGCGGGCACATTGTGGTCGATGGGACCATGCGGAGTGTGAGCCACCCGGAGGTGTGGGCGCTCGGCGATTGCGCGTGCATCCCCGCCCCAGACAGTCATCCTTACCCCAACCTGGCCCAGCATGCCCTGCGAGAGGCCAAGCTTCTGGCCCGCAACATTCATGGTGTTCTGAATGGCCAGCCGCCCCGACCGTTTCTCTACAACACCCTGGGGATGATGGGCTCGCTGGGTCACAGCCGGGCGTTTGGCGAGATCCTCAAGGTCCGGGTCCACGGCGTCCTGGCGTGGTTCGTGCGGCGCACGTATTACCTGCTCCAGATGCCGGGTTGGAGCCGGCGGCTGCGCATCATGAGCGACTGGACCTTTGCGCTGCTGTTCCCGCGGGACATCGTGAAGATCAGCCTGGACAGCGAGACGGAGTTGCTCCTCCGTGAAGCCGCGGCCGGTGCTGTCCCTGATAAGAATTGAAGCGCTCGGTGGGGTCGCTAACTCCACTCCCCAGCAAGCGGTAGGGCGACCATGAGCAACAACATCTCTCCAACGAGCTCTTCCCCGTTCCCACCGGACTACCGCGCCTCGGGCGTATTGCTGCACGTTACGTCGTTGCCCTCCCCTTACGGCATTGGCGACGTGGGACCGTCCGCGTTCGCCTGGGTCGACCGTCTCGCCCAGGCGGGGCAATCCTGGTGGCAGGCGCTGCCGCTCGGCCCCACGGGGTACGGCAACTCGCCGTATCAATCCCTCTCGTCCTTCGCGGGCAACATCCTCCTGATCAGCCCCGACCGCCTGGTCGAGGATGGCCTCCTCCGGGCGAGTGACCTCGACGGGGCATCGTTCCCGACGGGTGAAGTCGATTACCCGGCAGTCATCCGATTCAAGCATCGGTTGCTGGAGCGCGCGTGGTCCAACTTCCACGCGGGGGCACGCCCGGACCTGGGCCCGGCCTTCGATCGATACTGCAACGACCAGGCCCACTGGCTAGACGATTACGCCCTGTTCCGGGCCTTGAATATCCGGCACGGCGGCGCCTATTACCTGGAGTGGCCTGAAGCACTTGTCCGCCGTGAGCCGGTGGCTCTCGACGCGGCGCGGCGGGAGCTCGCCGGACCTCATCGACGCTGGCGCGCTTCGGGCAGTTCCTGCTGGCCACCCAGGGAGGCCGCCTCAGGGAGTACGCCCGCGCACGCGGAATCCGCTTCATCGGCGACTTGCCCTTCTTCGTCTCCCCCGATTCGTCGGATGTGTGGGCCAATCCGGAGTTCTTTCCACTGGATGATCAGCTCCGTCCCAGGTTCGTCGCCGGGGTGCCTCCCGACGATTTCAGCCCGGAGGGCCAGCTCTGGGGCAATCCCGTCTACGACTGGGACGCCCTCCGCCGGACGGGTTACCGCTGGTGGGTGGACCGCCTCCGCGCCCTGCTGGTCCACGTGGACCTGGTCCGCCTCGACCATTTCCGCGGCTTCGCGGCCGCCTGGCATATACCGGCCGGGGCCACCACGGCCCGATCCGGCCAGTGGGTTCCTGGCCCGGGCGCCGACCTCTTCCGCGCCACCCGGGAGGCGCTGGGCCGGCTGCCGCTCATCGCCGAGGACCTGGGGCTGATCACGCCCGACGTCCGCCGACTACGCGAGGAGTTCCACCTCCCCGGGATGAAAGTGCTGCAATTCGCCTTCGACGGCAACCCCGACAACCCGTTCCTCCCGCACAACTACGGCCCCGATTTCGTGGTGTACACCGGCACCCACGACAATGACACGACCCGCGGCTGGTACGAGGCGTTGCCCGAACACGAGAAACGGGTCGTGTGGAGCTATCTCGGGCGGTCACCCGGCGAGGGTGGCGATGTCGCCTGGGAGCTGATCCGCCTGGCTTGGTCCTCGGTCGCCACGCTTGGCCATGGCTCCGCTTGCAGGACGTGTTGAACCTGGCATCGGAGGCCCGGATGAACCGGCCCGGAAGCGCGGAGGGCAACTGGAGGTGGCGGTTCACCGACGACATGCTCTCCGGCTCTCGCCTTCCAGAGGCTTCGTCGAGACTCACGGAACAGTCGAAACGAGGAGGTGAACGGTGAAGATCGCGATCGGCGGAGACCACGCCGCCTTTGACATGAAGCAAGATCTGATCATGGTTCTGACCAGACAAGGCCACAACGTGGTCGACCTGGGGACGCACGACCCCTCGCAACCGGACGACTACCCCGACTTCGCCTCCGCGGTCGGCCAGGTCGTGCAGCAGGGGCGGGCCGACCGCGGCATCCTGCTCTGCGGGTCGGGGGTCGGGGCCTCGGTCGCGGCGAACAAGCTGCCCGGCGTGCGGGCCGGCCTCTGTCACGACACCTACTCGGCTCACCAGGGGGTCGAGCACGACGCCATGAACGTGCTGGTGATGGGCGCCCGGGTGATCGGTCCCGAGCTGGCCCACGAGCTCGTCCGGGCGTTCCTCGGCGCATCGTTCACGCACGAGGAGCGTCACGAGCGCCGGCTCGCCAAGGTCCAGGCCCTGGAGAACAACCCGCCGCGGCCTTCGCTCCGGTGAGCCGGGCGGTTTGTCTCTGAGAGGGCGTACGAGGAGGAGGATTTCTGTCTCGTCCGTGGAAATGAGCCGCGGCGCGCTCCTGCTGCCCCGGCCACCCACGGCGCCCTTCTCTGGGCAAGACATAGAAGAAGCACCTTGTCGTACACCCTCTCAGCCCCGTTGAGGGTCGTTGGAACCCGGAGCGTCCCGAGAATCCCTCTTATCCGCAGCCTGTGCAGATCCGATAAATAGAGTGATGGGCGGGGAAAATGTCCGACCGGGTGGGCCACGTTGGGGCACGGTAAGATGCGACTGATCGAGCCTCTGCGACGGTGCGCATGGCCCAGGGCGTGCCTCCTTGTCGGCCCGCTCCTCCTGGTCGTGGGCTGTGCGCACACGCGGCTCGGCTTTCAGAAGAGCCCCGTCGAGCGCGCCTCTCCGGGCCAGGCAAACAACCTCCAGCATCTCGACCGGCTGGGGCGAGAGCCGGCCGGCGCGACGGCTCCAGGTGATGCCAAGGTCCAGCCGGCCGCCCTGGAGACGCCGGGGCGGACACAATCGGGCGGCGACCCGACCTTACCAGAAGCCTTACCTGTCTCGAGTCCGGCCACTCCAAGACCGCCCGCACCCTCGGCCCCGGTTGCCCCCGCGGGAGACGACGTCGATCACACCGGCAAACCTCTGCCGCTCCAGGAAGTGATCGGGCTGGCGTTCCGGCGCCAGCCCCGGTTGCGCGCGGTCCTGGAGAGCATCGAACAGGCGCGGGGTCAGAAGGGAATCGCCCAATCCCTGTTCTTCCCCACCGTCGGCACGAACGCCCTCGTGGGCGGCCTCAACCTGACATCGGGGGGCATACCGGTCCATCTTGCGACGCCGGGAGGTCAGATCCCGGGCCTGAACATACCGGGCCTGAACATACCCTCGGGCTTGGCGCTACCGATCGGGGTGAACCTGAGCACCGGCTTCGAGCTGGCCGAGCTGAAACTGCAATGGCTGTTGCTCGACTTCGGCCGGCGCCTGGGCACCTACGAGGCGGCGAAGCTCGGTGTCGACATCGCCCAGTTGCAGACCGACCGCGCCTACCAGACGGTGGCGAACGAGGTCGCGGTCACCTATTACAATGTCCTGCGGACCCAGGCCCTGCGGCGGACCGCCCGGGAGGCGGTGCGGCGGGCCGAGGATCAGCGGGATGTGGCCCGGAAGCTGGCCGGGGGCGGCGTCCTCGAACGCGAGCAGGTCCTCCGCGCCGAAGTCCAGCTCGCCGAGAGCCAGCGGCTCCTCGACACGGCCGAGCAGGCGGTCGGGGTGGCCTACGCCGCCTTGAACCTCGCGGTCGGGCTGAAGCCCGACGAGGCGGTCGGAGTCATCGAGCCCCCGGCGGTCCCCGAGTTCCGGTCCAGTCTCCGCGACTGCCTGGAGACGGCGATCGGCCGGCGCCGCGAGTTCCAGGTCGCCCGGCGGTCCGTTGAGGTCGCCCAGCAGGGGGACCGGGTGGCGGTCGCATCGTTCGCGCCCCGGGTCGTCGCGGAGGGGAGGCTGGTCGACCTCCAGTGGGCCGCCCCCCGCGGCCATGCCGACGTCGCCCTCGGGTTCATCGGCCTGGAATGGACGATGTTCGAGGGGGGCCGGCGGGTGGCCGTCCACCGCGTGGCCGACTCGAAGGTGCGCGAGGCGATGGCTCAGGCCGAGTCCATCGCCGATACGATCGCCTTCCAGGTCAACGAGAACTACCGGAGGTTGGTCACCGCTCGCCTGGGAATCGACCGCGCCCGCCCCGCCGTCGAACAGGCCCGCGAGAACTACCGCCTGGTTCGGGCGCGTGCCGCCGAAGGCGACGCCACCCCGTCGGAGATCATCGACGCCCAGACCGCCCTGACCCGCGCCGAACAGAACTACCTCAACTCTGTCTACGATTACCTGTCGGCGATCGCGCAGCTCGAATTCGTCATGGGGGTTTCCCCCTCGCCGCTCAACCAGGTGGGCCGCTGATCCCGTCCCGGTCGAACCCGGCGGTCCCCGCGAAGCCTGACAACCCGGAGTCGCACCATGAGCCCTACCGAAGCCTCGCCGAGTCCGGTCCCCACTCCGCCCCCAACCCCTCCCGGTCCATCACCTCCGGCCGTGGTGCCCGCCCCGTCCCAGGGCCGGCGTTGGTTTCGTCGGGCCGTCTGGGCGGTCGTGTTGCTGGCGCTATTGATCCTCGGCCTCGTGCCGCTGACCCGGTGGGTGAGGTACCGCCTGGGGCACTCGATCACCGACGATGCCTTCATCGAGGCACACATCATCAACGTCGCCCCGGAGATGGTCTCGGGGCGGATCGTCCGCTTCCTGGTCGACGAGAACGACACGGTCGAGCGCGGCCAGGTGCTCGCCGAGATCGATCCGATCCCCTACCGCGACAAGGTGAGCCTCGCCGCGGCCAAGCTCGACTCCGCGAAGGAGGAGCTGGTACGACAGCAGGCCGACCTCGAACGGCTCCGGCGGGAGGTTCCGATCCAGATCGAGATCGCCCGACGGACGCTCGCCGCCGCCGTGGCCGATCGGCGCAAGGCCGAGGAGTCGCTCAAGCTCACCGACGACGATGTCGAGCAGCGGCATCGACGAGGCCCGCGCGGGTGTGAAGGCCGCCAGGGCCGACGACCTGCTGGCCCAGCAGGAGTACAGTCGCTTCACGAACCTGTACCGCCAGGAGGCCGTGGCCCAGCGACGGTCGCAGGAAGTGACGCGGTCGCGTGACGCCGCCCAGGCCCAGGTCGACCTCGCCGATGGCGCAGGCTCGCCAAGGCGCTGGCTTCGAGGACCCAGATCGAGGTCGCCCGCCGCTCGCTCGAGGCGGCCCAGACCGCCGCCCAGAAGGCCGAGAAAGGGATCGACCTGGCCGAGACCGGCAACGATCAGATCCGGGTCGTCGAGCTGCTGGCCGAGGTCAAGAAGAAAACCGTGGAGGAGGCCCGCCGCGCGCTGGAGGCGGCCGAGCACGACCTGGCCTACACCCAGGTCCGCGCCCCGGTCTCCGGCATGGTCGTCAAGCGGTTCCGCCACCTCGGCGACTTCGCCTCGGCCGGCGTCGCGGTGCTGAGCATGTACAACCCCGAGCTCCTCTACGTCACGGCCAACCTGGAGGAGACCCGTTTGCCTGGCGTGGCGCCCGGCGTGGCGGCCCGGCTCGATGTCGATGCCTTTCCCGAGCCGTTCCGGGGCCGTGTGGTCTGGGTCAACAAGTCGACCGGGGCCCAGTTCGCGCTGATGCCCCGCAACGTCGTCTCCGGCGAGTTCACCAAGGTCGTGCAGCGGGTCCCGGTCCGGATCTGGATCGAGCGGGACGACCCGCGCTGGCCGCAGCTCCGCGCCGGGCTATCGGTCCACGTGTCCATAACGCACGGCCCGGGCGACCCCGACTGGGCCGAACAGGCCGCGCGGACAGATGGCCGAGCTGGAGCGCCGCTTCAATCAACCAGGAGAGTCGGCCATATTCACGCCCGGCGTCTCGTCGGGAGACCTTGCCGGGGAGGTCACCCGATGAGCGTGACCGCTGTTCGAGAGCCGCCCGCGACGGCGCCCGTCCTCCGGCAGTCGGTCCTGGCGGTGATCGCCGTCGTGCCCGTCCTGGCGACGGTCTACCAGACGCTCGTGCTGACCGACGTGACCGGCGACGTGATCCGCAAGGGGATCGAGGGCGACTCGTACCAGATGCTCTGGACGAACCTGACGTGGGGCATCGCGACCCTCTACGGGATCTTCCTCGGGATGTCGGCGATGGCCCGGATCGGGGCCCGGCAGACGATCTCCATCGGCCTGGCCATCTTCGCGCTGGGCAACGGGCTCTGCGGGGCGAGCATCGACGTCCCCACGCTCGCCGCCGCGCGGCTGGTCGAGGGGATCGGCAAGGGGATGGTGATCGGGCTCTACCGGGCCACGCTCTACCGCCAGTTCGACCGGGCGGTCCTCATCGCGGTCGGCATCTACGGCGTCATCGCCTACTCGACCCGGCCGCTGACCCCGCTCGTGACGGCCTACGTCAACGACCTGCTCTCCTGGCGCTGGATCTACTGGGTCAACGTGCCGATCGCCCTGCTCGGCCTCGTCCTGGTCCTCCGGAACTTCCGCCCGGACCGGCCGCCGAAGCCGCTGCCACTGCGGATCGACTGGATCGCCGTGACGCTCTTCGCGGCCTGGGTGTCGTGCCTGCTGTTCACCTGCGGCTGGTACCGGCAGGTGGGGCGGCTGGACCTCGCAGGCGTTCACCGTGACCGCGACTTGCTCCGCCGTGCTGCCGTTCGTGCTGCTCGTCTGGGCCGCCTCGGGCTTCTCGCCGGATGAGCACCTGCAGCGGCTGATCCGGGTGCGGGGCTACGTCCTGGCGATGTGCGTGCGGATGCTCCTGCTGGTCAACTTCTCGGCGGTCCTGGCGGTGATGGGGAAGTACCTGGTCGAGCTGCGCGACTACCCGCGCGACGTCGCGGGCTGGGTGATGGCCCCGGCGGCGCCGGCGATGGCGGTCTCGACCCTCCTGACCACGGTCTTCCACCGCCGCGCGTTGCGGCCCTTCTGGCTGCTGGCGGGCGTTCTGGGCAGTGCAGGCTGCCTGTGGTGGCTCTCGGGCATCGACAACTTCACGCCCAAGGAGCAAGTGGCCGCGGGCCTCGCCGGCTGGGGACTGTTCCTCGGCCTGTTCCCGCCGGTCTTCCTGACCGACGAGGTGGAGGCCCTGGAGCGGCGAGACATGCTCTACGGCGGGGCGGTCGCGGTCGTCTTCCTGGTGCTTCCGCTGCTGGTCGTGCCGATCGCGACCGGCACGGCGATCTCCGCGTGGACCGACCGCGCCCTGGACAGCCAGCGGCTCAACCTCCGGGAGGAGCGCGTGCCCGTCCGCGAGGCCCAGGCCCGCGTAGCGGACGACTACCGTCAGCGCGGCGTGGACGGACCCGAACTGACGACGTTGACCGGCACCGCGCTGGGGACGTTCGTCACGGCCGAGAGCGTGGCCCGCGGGTTCCAGAACGGCCTGAAGTTCCTCAGCCTCACGATGCTCGGCCTCGGACTCCCCCTGGCGGTACTCCGATTCTTCACCCCGCCGCGCCAGCAACTGATCCCGGACCCGGTCTCCAGGTCCGGCGCGGGATGAAGCGTACGCGCCGGCCTGCTCATTCACCACTGATCGAGAGTCCATTCGTAACGAGGAGGCCGACGTGACGGACGCACTTACCCGACGCTTCCCTGATGAGAACAGGCCGGATGACGTGGCCCCGAGGCCGCCAGACCGGTCGTGCATCCTGACCGTCAACGGCGGGTCGTCGAGCCTGAAGTTCGCGCTGTTCGATCACGCCGACCCACCCGCGCGGCGTGCCTCGGGCCGGATCGAGCGGATCGGGCTCCAGCACCCGCAGTTGGTCGTCGCCGGGGCCGGTGGGACGCGACACGAAGCTGAGGTGGAAGCACCGGATCAGCAGGCCGCGGTGGAACTGCTGGTCGAGTGGCTGGGGCGCGAGGTGGGGGTCGAGGCGCTCGCGGCGGTCGGGCACCGGGTGGTACATGGCGGGGGCCGGTACTACCGGCCGGAGCCGGTCACTGACGAGCTGCTCGCTGAGCTACGGCGGATTGGCCCGTATGATCCGGACCACCTGCCCGAGGAGATCGACCTGATCGACGCGTTCCGGCGGCTCGACCCGGCCCTGCCGCAGATCGCGTGCTTCGACACGGCGTTCCACCACAACTTACCGCGGGTGGCGCAAATCGTGCCGATCCCCCGCCGGTTCGAAGCGGCCGGGGTGCGCCGCTACGGGTTCCATGGCCTGTCGTACGCCTTCCTGATGGACGAGATCGATCGGGTGGCGGGGCCGGACGAGGCGCAGGGTCGGATCATCCTGGCGCACCTGGGATCGGGCGCGAGCCTGGCGGCGGTTCACGGCGGCCGACCCGTCGATACGACGATGGGCTTCACGCCGGCCTCGGGGCTTGTCATGAGCACCCGCTGCGGCGACCTCGACCCCGGGCTGGTGCGGTTCCTGATGAAGGCCGAGGGGCTCTCGGTCGAGGCGTTCCACGCCTTGGTGAATGACGAGTCGGGACTGCTGGGCGTCTCGCAAACCAGCCCCGACCTCCGCGACCTGCTGGCCCGGCAAGGTGAGGACGTGCGCGCGGCGGAGGCGGTGGAATTGTTCTGCTACCGGGTGAAGACCGGCATCGGCGCGCTCGCCGCGGCGCTGGGAGGGCTGGAGACGCTGGTCTTCGCCGGAGGGATCGGCGAGAACGCACCCGAGGTGAGGCGACGAGTTTGCGACGGACTCGGGTTCCTCGGGGTCGCTCTGGACGGAGCCCGCAACGAGGCCGGCGCGGCCGTGATCTCGGCCGACGGTGGGCCGGTGACAGTGCGGGTCATCCGGACCGATGAAGAGGTCATGATCGCTCGGGCCACGGCCGGCGTCCTCGGCGGCGACCACGATGATCGGACGAATTGAACTGGCAGTCGGGCTCTTGGTCTGGTGTGGCGTGCTCTGGGACGGGTTCGCCAGCATCGTTCTGCCGCGGACCGTGGACCCGACGAGACGCCTGTCCGGCAGGTTCACCAGGTGGAGCTGGCAACTCTGGGCTCTGGCAGGGCGTCGAATTCTCCAGCCGGAGCTGCGATTGAGCTACCTGGCCGTCTACGGCCCCCTCTCGGTCATGCTCCTGCTCGCCCTCTGGGGCGGGCTGATCATCGTCGCGTTTGCACTGATCTACCACGGGTTGGGACCGCGGTTTGAGGCGGCGGCCGGTCTGGTCGGCTTCGGCACCCTCCTATACATGAGCGGGTCCACGTTCCTGACCCTCGGGCTCGGGGACGTCACGTCGTCGGACCCGGTCGGCCGGTTGTTCATCCTGCTCGAGGCCGGGTCGGCAGGCGTCATGTTAGTTGGTGGTACAGACGATCAGTTGAGGGAGAAATCGCGTCCCCAGAAGGCCTCCCACTGTCCTTTCTCGCTGCGGTAGAGCGCGCGGAGGTGGCAGACGGCATGGGCTCCGTCCTCGCCCCAGCGCATCCCGGCCAGCTTCAGACGCTGGCCCACCACCGTCTTGCAGGCGCTCTCCACCGCGCCGCTACCGAGGCACCAGCCTTTGGCCAAGTAGTCCGGATACTCCATCCGGTGCGCGTTCCGCTCCAGGTAACCGATCACCTCGTCCACCGCCTCCTTCAGGCCGGCCCGACGGGGCCAATCCCATTCGCGCAAGATCGCTGCCAGCACCGCGCCCCCTTCGTCCTTGAGCCACGCGCGCCACTGCCGTGCTTGATCTTCGGCGTGCTCCTCGTCCTGGGGGTACAACCGCCGCGCCAAGCCGGTGAGCTTCTCCGCGGGGTGGTAGAAGTCGAGAATGATCAATTCCACACGAGGAAAGTTCTCCTGGAGTCGAGCCTCCAAGCCCGAACCGCCGTCGCTCAAGCCGATCCAGCGATCGGCGCGGTCCATACCCACATGCCCGGCGAGCGGGCGCAGCAAGGGCGTGAAGTCCTCCAGGGGATACAGTCCCGAGAGGTAACGGGCCGGCATCGGCTGGGGCTTCTCGTCGGGCCACGGCCAGTCCGGGCAGGGGTTGCAGACCATCCCCACGTAGGCCATGCGCCCCTCGGCCGGGCCGCCCCCGACGCCCTGTTGACGGACGCCGGTGGCGTCTAGTTCGACATAGGCACACGTCTTGCCTTCATAATCCTTGTGCCAGGACCAGTCTTTCTGAGGACCGAGTGTCGTGCCCGCCGCGACGGCGTCGGCCAGACGCTCTCCGGCGTCTTCGGTGGTCCGCTCCACGGTCGACTCCGAGAGCCGCACACCGGCCATCTCCTCCAACAGTTCGGCGCCTTTCTCGAAGCTATCGGCGACCGCCCCGGCCAAGGTGGCGACGCGTTCCAAGGCCGGTGTCAGGTCACGGGTCGTCAGGCCCGCATCGCGATCGAAGGGGAACAGGCCTTGGCCGCAGCGCCGACAGAGGTAGTAGGCGCGGCGGTAACGGATGGGTCCCACGAGGCTCAGGGAGGTGTGCGTGCGGTGCGAGTGGAACTCGGCGGCTTGGCCGCAGTGCGGGCAAGTCACGGAACTGCCTTCGTAGCCGTTTTTTTTTCCGCCAAGTGCTGCTCGACCGCCTTGGCGGCGATCTTGTGGGCGAGCGCCCGGATCTTGAACTCGTTCTGGCCAAAGAGGTGGGCATCGTCGGTCGTGGCCAGGTTGGCGGCCAGTTCGCTGATCTCGGTGTCGACCGCCTCGCGAATGGCGTGCGCGAGCGTCTCGATCTCGGCTTGTTTCTCGGGCGAAAGAGGTTCGGGCAGCATAGGTGGACTCCGGTTCCTTCGTCAGGTTCTCCTCAACGATCACCACTTTCGCTCTTGTGTACAAAGATTCCGCCAACTTTCAAGATGCCCGCCGGTGTGGCAGTCCCCGATGCACAGCCAATTGCTTCCATGCCGGAGATGTCCCAGAATGGGAGCCATTCCGTACTGACGATCGACCTCGCCACTCAGGGTACGAGGACGTCTCCCAGGGCTGCTGGTGGTGCCGGGGCTCGAAGACAGCGTGCGCACCGAACGCCGGAAGCGGCGACGGTCCAGCGATTTCCTACCCGCTCTTCGATGGAGACTCAGTCCATGTCCGCTCGACTCGTCCTGCGTTTTCTGGGCCTGGGGGCTCTGCTGGCCGTGCTGGCGGGGGCCGACAAACCCGCCAAGTCCCTGAAGATTTACATCGAGACCGACCTGGAAGGGGCCAGCGGCGTGTTCCAATTCAACCAGACCCGCGAGAAGGACACGCCGCTGAACCGTGAAGCCTGCGCGTTTCTGATGGGCGACATCGCCGCGGTCGTGCGCGGGCTGCGGGCCGGCGGCGCCACCGAGATCATCGTCGCCGACGGCCACGGCAACCAAGCTTTCCTGCCGCGGCTCATGGAGCCGGGGCGAAGTACATCACGGGTAAGCCACGCCCTCCCGCGGATGCCTGCGGGCTGGACGAGACGTGCGCGGGGATCGCCATGGTGGGCTTCCACGCGATGATGGGCACGCCCGATGGGGTGCTCTGCCATACGCAGTCCTCGAAGCCCGAGAACCGCTACTGGTACAACGGCGTGGAGACGGGCGAGATCGGCCAGACGGCGATGCTGGCCTCATACTATCACGTGCCGCCGATCCTGGTCACGGGCGACGAGGCGACCTGCCGCGAAGCGAGGAAGTTCCTGGGTGAGCCTTGTGTCACGGTGGCGGTGAAGCGGGGCCTGGCTCGGGAAGCGGCCGAGCTGTACCCGTTCGCGGAGACACGCCAGGCGCTGTTCGAGGGGGCGAAGCGGGCGATGGCCGAGTTGCCCCACTGCAAGCCGTACCAGGTCAAGCTGCCGATCCAGGCCAAGAAGCAGTGGTACACGCTCGACGCCAACGGGGTCAAGGACAAGCTGATGACCCGCGAGGGCGAGATCCTGGACCTCCGCGACATCTTCAAGTTCTGACGAGGCTTCGCCGCCGACGATCAGGACCGCCTCGTCGGCGCCCGGCCATGCCCATTCGCCCGGTTCGTCTCCGTCGGGGGGGAAGGCGCACAAGGTGCTCCCTTGACAGCGACGGTGCAGCCCCGACACTGGGGTACGAGGGATTCCGGTCGGGTCCATTCGAAGGAGAAACTCATGCAATTCCGCCTCGCTGTGGGTGTCTCCCTCGCGGTGGTCTCCATCATCCTGGTGGGGACCGGCCGTGCGGGAGATGCCGTCAAGTCGGGCCTGGCGCCCGGCTCATTCGCCGGCGCGTTCGAGGTCGAGGACATCACCGGACCGAACGCGGGCAGGACTCTGTGCTATCGCTGAAACTACGGCAGCGCACCGGTGGTCTGCGTCTTCGCCCGCAAGACCTCCGCGCCCTTGACCAGTTTGGTCAAGCAGATTGACGGCAAGATTGGCGAGAACAGCAAGCTCAAGAGCTTTGTGGTCATCCTGACCCGCGAGGGCGAGAAGACCGCGGCGGACTTGAAGGAGCGGGCGAAGGATGCCGGCATCCGGCACGTGCCGCTGACCATCCATCAAGACCCTGCCGAAGTCCCCGACTACGAGCTGTCGAAGGACGCGGACGTCACGGTCCTGATGTGGTCCGGCCACAAGGTGAAGGTCAACCACGCCTTCAAGGGCGAGCTGACCGAGGAGAACATTCGCACCATCGTGGCCGACATCCCGAAGATCCTGGGCGAGTAAGCCTTCCGCGCCCTCGTCGCGGGGGCGAACGATTCCATCACCGGTGACCCGACCGACTCCCTGGCGACCCGAGCTCGGTGCTCGGGTCGTGCTTTTTGGCGGGCATCGAGCAAGCATGACTGAATCCGCACCCTCGTCCGGGGTGGTGTCCCAGGATCGTTGCGCCGGGCCTTCCCCGTACCCAACCAAGGAGGGATTGAGGGGGGTTCTTCCTGCTGTCCGCCGCGGCCACACCCGGAACCCTCTCCGACTCCCCCGATCGGGATCGAGGTCGCCTCTGGTCAAGCGCCGCGCCCAGGTTCCGTTCCTGTTCGCCCATGTGCCGCTGGAATTCCGCAAGAAGTTCGCGCGGAGGCGGCCGGGTGCTCGGTCCAGAACCTGGCCAGCTTGCGGACGAGCGCGAGGAGATCCGGGATGGCGTCCTGGACCGGGGGCGAGAGGCGGATGCCGTAGTCGATGACCTGAGAGGGTGTACGAGAAGGTCTAGAGCGGCCTTTCTGTGTAGCGGCGGCCGTCCCGGCCGCTCCGGATTGGGGATTCCGGAGCGGCCGGGACGGCCGCCGCTACACAGAGAAGACCCTTCTCGTACACCCTCTGAGGCTCGACGCCCACGATGACGATGCGCGGCACGACCGCGCGCGGCATCATGGCGAGGGCTTCCACCAGGCCGAGCTCGTGGAGCGACGACCTCGGCGACGATCGCGCCTGGGGGCGGGTCCTGGAGCAGCTCCCGCATGGCGTGAACCCCGACGCCGTCATCGCCGAGCAAGAGGTTGCCGAGGCCGGCAATCCGGAGCGGCGGCGGTGGTGACGCGGTCGGTTCCTTCCCCTACGCCGTCTCCAGAGGTTGAATGGCGAAATCGCGGAGGGTGACCGACCAGTTGCATCGGGTCTGGCCGAGGACAGACCGGATCAGGGCTTCCGAGGCGACCGCGACCGCCAGGAGCACGAGGTTGCGGGCGAGCGGATAGTCGCAGACATCGCCGCCCACGTCGTTCGGCACGCGGTAGTTTTCATCCCAGATCACTTCGGCGTAGTCGGCGAAGAGGCCGACGTGCAGGCAGGCGAAGCCCTCCGCGCGGCAGCGCTCCTGGACGAGCCGGCGGGCGGTGGAATTGTCGAACGTGTCGATCACGAGGCCGGGTCCCGCCAGCAGACGGCGGGCGTTGCGCTCGGTCAACTCCTTGGCGACGGCGTCGATCTCGACGCCCACGGCGCGGAACAGCCGGTTGCGCAAGGCCTCGACCTTCCAGGCGCCGACTTCGGCCTCGCCGTAAAGTTGCGTGCCGACGTTGTGCTCCTCGACGCGATCGCGGTCGATGACCTTCCACTGGCGGAACCCCTGGCGCGCCAGGTTGTCGGCCAGGAGCGATCCCAGCGCCCCGCGCCACAGAGGCGGATCGGGACGGCCGCCAGTCGAGCCAGTGAATCCGGGCCGCGATAGAGCGCCTCATGGTGGAACTTGTTCGCCATCGGTCTCGACTCCAATGACCACCCCGCGCGGGAAGACGGCGAGCGTCGCCAGGGGAACGCCGCGCGACGACTCGTTCTCGAACCGAAAGCCGGCCAATCCCTCGGGGCTGGCGATCACGCACAGGAGCGGCTTGCCGAAGGCCGAGCACCAGGCGCGCATGGTCCGGACATCCCGACGGCTCGGCCGCGGCGGACCGTCGGGGTGCGTGTGGAAGAAACCCAGCACGTCGTGCCGCGTTTCCTCGCGCCGGAGCGTCTTCAGGCCGTCAAAACAGACGCTCGTCTGCGCACCGGTACGGGGATCGATCCGGCGCACGTACCAGATCCGGCCGCGCCGTGCCCCGACGAGCGTCCAGCATTGCTCGACCGGGTGCGTCAGGTGCGGGAGGATGAACGTCCCAATAGTCTTCCTCCGGCATTCCGCCGTTCTCGAAGCCGACCCGGACGACCTCGCCGCTCCGTTGACCCTCGCGGAGCACGCCGACCAGGCTTTGCAGGTCGAAGTGGCGGTCCTGGCCGCTCAGGCAGATGCCGGCGACCTGGACGGACAGGTCGTTGCGGCGACGACCGAGACGTGCCGGCGGCCGTCGACCTCGTAGGTGACCCGGTAGACGTCGCCCCGCTCCTGGTACGTCTCGGAACTCGGCGCCGGCGTGAGCCAGGGCCGCGCGGAGCCGCTCCTCGACCCGGTCGCGCTGGGCCTCCAGCTCGGCCTGGAGCCTCGGCGCGTAGTTCAGCGCGTAGGCCGCCCGCTCCTCGGCCGTCAGGCCGGGCCGGCTCAACTGCTCGGGCTCGACCATCCGGCCGAGCGCCTCGCGCAGGTAGGCCGCCGTCCCGGGATCGCGGCGCGGGTCCGGCCCGTCGTACCAGCACTGCGCGCCGTCGAACCGCGTCAGGAGGACCTCGAAAAGCTGGGCCTCCTCGACCAGCCGGATCGGGACCAGCCCCTCGATCCGGAACCGCGTGTCCGCCCGGTGCGCGGGGATCGCCAGCCACTGGTCGTCCGTCGCGCAGGCAGACGATCATGCCGGAGCAGGGGGAGCAGATCGAGGTACTGCCGCCGCTCGGCCAGCCGGGCCGGTCGGACCAGCTCGGCCGTGGTCGGCGGACGTCGGCCGGAAGACGCCCCAGCCCTCGAAGTCATCCGGCGGTCACCTTGAACCGGCAGACGACGCCGGCGATCCGGACCTGGACCACGCCCCCGCGCAGCATCGGCGCCAGGAACTCGCAGGCGAAGGCGCGCTCCTCGGCCGCGGCCAGTCGCTCCAGGGTCTCGTGCAGCTGCTTCTTGGATGCCACGGAGTGCACGATGGATCGTGACGAGCTGGCGGTCATGACAGCCGGGGACTGCTGCAAGTTCCAGGAGCGAACTTCGCTCAAGCACTTTCGGGATGTTTGTAAGCTCTTGCGGTCGGGCAGCGCCCCGGTGTCGGAATCGTATCCCGGGGATGGCCGCGAACAAGGGACAACTTCGGCGCGGTTCCCGAGGTCGGCTCGGCCCACCATCCGGATCGACAGTCCGGAGATGGTGGCCGAGCTCGCGGCTGCGAGACCTTGCGGCGACCCGCTCAGGCCGGCTTGCGGACCGGCAGCGGGTACTCCAGGATTTCCATCAGCAGGTCCAGCTTCGACGGCCGGGACAGCAGCGGCACCAGGTTCGGCAGGGCGTAGTAGTCGCCCGTGAACTGGAACGCGTCGGCCATGATCCCGGCCTGCCGGCACTGGTCCTCCAGCAGCGTCCGGCCGCCCGGCGTGCGGACGAAGCAGACGTTCGGGTCGGCCTTGACCTCCTCGCGGTACTTCTTCAGGGTCTCGACGAACAGCGGAGCGGTGTTCTCCCCCTCGTCGGTGACCACGATGATCTGCTCGACGTACTGCTTCTTGCGCCGCATCATCTCGACGGCCACGCCGCACGAGGTCCCGCCGCCGGCCGTGATGCCCTTGAGCGCCTTCTCCCAGGCGGCCAGGTCGGTGCCGGCGGCCTCGATCGGGTAGGCGAGCGTGTCGAAGGCGTAGACGTACAGCGCCTGCGCGCTGACGCTCGAGACCAGGGCGCCGATCCGCTTGCCCAGCTCGATCGCCACGCTCATCGACCCCGACTTGTCGATCAGCAAGCGCGGTCGGCCGGTCGATCCGGCCCTTGGCCTTGACCTGCGCGTCGGCGACCTCCTCCAGCGTACGGCGGACGTCGTCGGACAGGTCGGCCGCCTTCATGGCCTCCTCGGCCTTGAAGGCGCTGACGCGCTCGGCGGTCTTGGCCTCCTGGAGCTTGGCCTCGATCAGCGGCCTTGAGGTCCGGGTTGTCGAACGCCCCGCGGCGCTGCAGGGCACCGAGGTTGTTGATCAGCTCCTGCGGGCTCATCCGCTCGATCAGGGCCAGCAGGACCGTCGGGGTCATCTGCTTGATGACCGTGGCCGCGACCCGGTACGGGATCGCGTGCTCGATGATCGCGCGGGCCTGGTCGGCCGGGCTCTCGGCCTTGGCCAGCTCCTTCAGGGCGAAGCAGCCGGCTGTCGGCCGGCGGGTCCTCGTCGAAGAGGATCTTCTGCGCCCGCTCGCCCGGCGCGACGTGCAGCAGCGCGTACATCCGCTTGAGGGCCTTGCGCGCGACCAGCACGGTGCTGTCGAACCACTCGGGCTCCGCCTCGCGCTCGCGCAGGTAGCGCACGATCTCGGTCCGCAGCGCCCGCGGCGGGTTGCGGAACAGGCCGAACTCCTCGACGACCGTCGCGGCCGGCGCGGCGAGCCTCGTCGTGCCGTTGGCCGTCCTTCGCCTTCGCTCGGCGCACGGCGCGGACCTTCCGCGTCGCCTTGCGGCCGTGGATGAAGTCGAGGACCCGGACGACCTGGTAGGGCGGCAGCCCGCGGAGCAACGCCAGGCCGACGTCGCGGTGGCCCTCGAAGGCGCTCAGGACCAGCGTGATGATGAACATCTCCTTGTGGTCGCGGACGTCGCCATGGTCGTGGTACCAGGCCGCCAGCCGGACGTAGAACCGCGGGTCCTGCTCGACCAGCTCGCGTGGACCGGCCAGATCTGCTCCAGCTTGCGGTGGGGCGTCGTCAGCAGCGTGTTCAGGATCTCCAGCCGCAGGTCCTGCTCGCGGGCCGCCATGACGTCGCCCTCCTCTCGAAACCGAACCCGCGCAAGTCACGCAAGCTTGAAGAACATGATCAGGCCCATGCGGGTCTGACCCCCGTGTTTGTAAGGCTCTGTGCCAGTTGGGTGCGGCTTGCTCCCCCAGTGTGTTCCGACCCGTACAAGTCGCCGAAGCGGTGTAACTAAGCGCTCTACCATTGAGCTACGGGCCCGGTGCATCGAACAGCGGGCCGGGAGGGATTCGAACCCTCAACCTCTCCGTCCGTAACGGTTTGTTTGTACGCTTGAGCTGTTGGGTACGGGTTGGTCCCCTGAATATCCCTTTAACCGAACACGGCCTCGGGCCGGACGGTCAGGTTGCCGGTCTCATGCCGGTCGACGACGTAGTCGCGCAGCTTGCCCACCGGGACCTCCAGGTGCCGGGCCAGGGCCCGCTTGATCTCGGCGTCCTGCGCATCGGGTCGAAGATCGAGCTCGCACAGCGGGATGTCGGGGCTCCGGCCCTCGAAGCGGATGTGCACGACGGCGGTCGTTCTGAGCACTTCGGCCATGAGCGTCCTCCTCTCGCGTGAAACGAACGACCCGCACAAGTTCCAAGAGCACTCGCTCTCCTCCCCGCGACCCACCCATCGGGTGGCCCGGGGGGAGGAGAGTAGGATTCGAACCTACGACCAAACCCACGGGTTGGTCGGACCAGTGTGTAAGCTCTCGCGGTCGGGTGCAGGCCTTCGGCATGTCCGAATGCGACTTCGGGCCACGCAAGAGTTCAGACGATCGAGGCGGTCGAGATGTTCGCGCGAATTTCGAAATCCATGTGGCACGAGGGCCGGCCACCTCCGCGCAGGGGGGTCAGGTTCGGACGCCTGTTCCGCCGGATTCCCCGGGAGGCAATCTCGGGCCTTGCAGCCGGCCCGCGCCGGAGCGACGATGCAACGCGAACGCCACGAGCGTTCTTGGGGCCTGGCAGATCCCGGCGCAGGGGGAGGGACGGTCGATGAACCGACGCGATCTTCTGGGAACCGTCGCGGCGCTCGCCGTCCTGGCGGGCTGGCCCCTGGCCACGGCCGCCGAGTATCGTCCCGCGACCGCGCCCCGGACCTATCATGTCGACGCCTCGCACGGCGACGACGACCAGGACGGCCTCCGGCCGGAAGCGGCCTGGCGCTCGCTGGAGCGAGTGAGTCGGGCCAACTTGAATCCGGGCGATCGGGTGCTGTTCCGACGCGGCGAGACCTGGCGCGGTCAGCTCGTCCCGTGCCGCGGCCGCCCCGGCGCGCCCATCCTCTATGGAGCGTTCGGAGACGGCCCCAAACCCAGGCTCCTCGGCTCGGTCGCCAGGGACCGTGCCGAGGACTGGCACGAGACCGCCCCGGGCCTCTGGGAGACAGTCCCGATTCGCTTCGAGCCGATCGCGGTCCAGGCCGAGCTGGGCCGCCAGCGCGTCTGGCTCCATCACGAAGCGGGGGCCGCCTGCTCGTTCCGCCCCGAGCCGGACCGTCCGGGACAGACCGTGTTCCGGGTCGAATGCCAGCAGCCAGGCACCAGCGCCAACCACATCCAGCTCAGCATCTCGGGCCTGACGGTCCAGGAGGGACAGGATTATCTGGCGACCTTCCGCGCCAGGAGCACCCGGCCGTTCACCCCCGCGCGGGTGGCGCTGATGAAGGACGCACCGCCCTGGACGTCCTATGCCGACTCCCGGGCCGCCCTTCCCAGGATCGGTGAAGATTGGACCGACCTGGCGATCCCATTCCACGCAACCCAGTCGGCCCAGGATGCGCGCCTGACGTTCTTCCTGGGCGGCGCGTTGCCGGCGGGCGCGTCGCTTTTGTTCGAGCCGGGAACCCTGGCCACAGCCCGCAGCAGTCAACCCGTGCCGCTGTCCGTCGATGTCGGCAACCTCATCTTCGACCAGGGCCAGGCGACCGGCGTCAAGAAATGGAGCGAAGCTGAGCTTCAGCATCCGGGCGAGTTCTTCTACGACCCCCGGACCTGGCAGGTCAAGCTCCGCCTGGAGGCGAATCCCGCCACGCGCTACCACAGCATCGAGCTGGCCCTGAGGCGGCACATCATCGACCAGAGCGGGCGCGGCCACGTGACCTACGAAGACCTCGACCTGCGCTACGGCGCGGCCCACGGTATCGGCGGCAGCGGCGTGCAGGGCATCACGGCCCGCAACTGCGACATCTCCTACATCGGCGGCGGACACCAGATGACCCGTCCCGATGGAAAACCCGTCCGCTTCGGCAACGGGATCGAGTTCTGGTCCGATGCGCGCGACTGCCTGGTGGAAGGCTGTCGGCTCTGGGAGATCTACGACGCCGCCCTCACCAACCAGGGCGGCGGCACCAACGTGCAGGAGAACATCACCTACCGCGGCAATCAGATCTGGAACTGTGAATATTCCTTCGAGTTCTGGAACCGCGACCGCGCCAGCCGGACCCGCCACATCCGCTTCGAGCACAACACCTGCGTGAACGCAGGGTATGGCTGGGGCCACGCCCAGCGGCCCGACCCGAACGGGCGGCACCTGATGTTCTTCGACAACACCGCGGCCACGGACGACGTTGTCATCCGCTCCAACATCTTCTCCCAGGCCACGGACAGCCTGTTGCGGCTGCACGGCCGCGACTGGACGGCGGCCCTCACCATGGATTTCAATGTCTGGTACCAGCCGAGCGGACCCTTGCTGCTCTGGGGCGAGGAGTCCGTGTCGGCGGACGGGTTCGGGCGTTTCCTGCACCCGCGCGGACTGGACCGGCATTCGATGGTGGCCGATCCGAAGTTCCGCGACCCCGCCCACCAGGATTTTCACCTGGCCCCCCAGAGCCCGGCGCGGTCCCTCGCCGATGAGAGCGGATTCCCAGCGGGCGCCCTGCCGTGAGAGGGGGTACGAAAAATGTACGGAGCGGCCTTTCTGTGTAGCGGCGGCCGTCTCGGCCGCTCCGATCTGAATGGTCTTCGGAGCGGCCGAGACGGCCGCCGCTACACAGAGAAGAACCTTCTCGTACACACCTGAGGTTGCGACCACGGAATCCGGAGATTACAGAGGAAGGTTCCATTCATGAACACGATCCGGGCGATGGGGCTGATGGTGTCCTTCTTTGGAGCCGTATTCCTTTCCGGGCGCGCCGTCGGCCAGACGCCGGCGCGGCCGGGCTTGATCGCCGATGCCGCGGACCTGGCCGCACGGATCAAGACGGAGTTGCGCGTGACCCGGCCCGACTATGTCGTCTTCGTGCCCGAGATCAAGAGCGGCGCGGTGAGTGACACCGGCAACGAGCACTTCCTCGTCTTCGACGGGCCGGACGGTTCGCTCATGGCGGTCTGGACGCAGAGCTCGGCCGAGGCCCAGCCCGATCAGCACATCGTCTTCGCCCGCAGCCCCGATGAGGGCATCACCTGGACGAAACCGCGCATCATCGCGGGGCCGAGGAAAGCCGGCGACGGCTTCATGGCGAGCTGGGGCTATCCCCTGGTGAGCCGGTCGGGCCGCATTTATGTCCTCTACAGTCAGCATATCGGCAAGTTTGATACGTTCTTCCACCACACCGGCTGGCTGCACGGCATTTTCAGTGATGACAACGGCCGGACGTGGTCGCGGCCGGAGAACATTCCGGTCGCGCGCAGCATCAATGACAACCCCGACACGAGCTTCCCGCCGAACATGCTCTGCTGGCAGAAGCCGCTGCGCCTGGGAAAGGATGGCAAATACTTCGCCGGCTTCACGCGCTGGACCAGCAGCGCCGTGCGGAAGAACCCGACGAAGGACTGGCTCTCGCACGACGCCCGCGTCGAGTTCATGCGCTTTGAGAACGTGGATGAAAATCCCGCGGTCCAGGATCTCAAGATCCGCTGGTTCGCCGCCAACGAGCAGGCCCTCGCGGTGCCGTATCCCGGTCATCCGGAGGTCAGCGCCTGCCAGGAGCCCTCGCTCGTGAAGCTCCCCGACGGCCGGCTGTTCGTGGTCATGCGCACGGCCTCGGGCAGCCCGTTCTGGTCGGTCAGTGCGGACGGTGGGGAGACCTGGGCGCCGCCGCGCCGGCTCTTGCGCGGGACGGCGGTGCGCCGCTGCTTCATCCGCTCTCACCCTGTCCTCTCTACGATGTCGGCGGCAACACCGCCGGCAGCGGCCGTTATGTGCTCTTCATCCACAACCACGACGGCCATTACAAGGGCTACGGCCCGACCGACACGAGTTTCAACCGGCGGCCGGTCTACCTCGTGCCCGGCCGGTTCCAGGCCGGCGCCGACCAGCCGGTGTGGTTCGACGAGCCGAAGTTCTTCATGGACCACGACGGCGTGAGCCTGGGCAAGCCCGGCACACCCGGACGCATCGATCTGGCCCTCTACGCCAGCTTCACCGTGCGCCGGGGCAAGGCGGTGCTCTGGTATCCCGACCGCAAGTTCTTCCTGCTGGGCCGCGTGATCGGCGAGGAATGGTTCGAGGCGGCCGATCACAACGCGCCGCAGAATCGTTGACCGGGGCACCCCGCACGGCGACCACCATCGCGGCAATCACTTCGTCGTCGGCAAATAGGGCCGGACCCGGTCGGCCAGGAGCTTGTAGCCTTCGGCGTTGAAATGGAGCTGGTCGGCGACGAAGAGTTCGGAGCGTCCCCGTCCGTCGGGGGCGAGGCTCACGTCGTAGGCGTCCACGAAGCTGACGCGGGGCATGTGCAGGGCCAGTCTGCGAATCTTCTTGTTGAGCGCGCGGTACTTGTTGTTCTCGCCCCAGCGCGGGGGCCGGGTTGACGGCGATGTAGACAATTTCCGTGTTCAGGAGGCGGCCATGCACCACGCGGACGAAATCCGCGAAGTCGGCCGCCACCTCTTCCGGAAGCCGGCCGGCATGGATGTCGTTGCCCCCGGCGCGCAGGAAGATCTGCTTGGGCTCATAGGGGAAGATGATGCGATCGGCGAAGTGGGTCGAGTCGGCGATCTCGGACCCGCCGAAGCCCCGGTTGATGACCTTGTAATCCGGGAAGTCCTCGGCGAGCGACTTCCAGAGCCGGATGGTCGAGGAGCCGATGAAGAGGGTGCCGCCCTTGGGCGGCGGGCTGGCGCGGTCCGAGGCTTCGTACGCGGCGATCTCCTTTTCCCAGCGGGCGAAATCATGCGGGGCGGCAGCCGGTCGTTTGACGGCCTCTTGCCCGCGCGGCGTCACCAGCGTCGTCTGGGCCGGCGCAGCACCGGTCGCCAGCAGCAGGAATGTGCCCAGCACCAGGGCCGCGGGGAAGGACAGGAACTTCGAGCGTGTCATGCGCATCCTCCGAATCACGAGAGCGGATCGCGGTCGTCCACCTCCACGCCGAAGCCGTCCGGCGGCCACGACATCCGGGGCACGACCAGGACATCGCCAACCATGAGGAGATCGAGCCTCGGGGCTTTCCAGACCGCCTCTCCATCTTACCGTCATCCACGCGAATCTCATCTCCGTTCCTGGCGTTGCCCGCTCACGTGAACTGCATTGTGGCATTCGCCCTGGTCACGTGCGATCATGATCCCGAACGAAAGGGGGACCTGTCATGGGGAAGATCGCGAAGGCGATGCAGGGCTGGAGCAAGGGCGCGTTCCCAATTCCGTTTGCCAATTGAGGATGTTTGATGATTTCTGTGGGACAGCCGCCCTCGGCTGTCCTGAATCGGTTTTGGTAACCGTTCAGTCCCCCTCTTGGCATCGATCGTGCTGAGGTTGGCGAGAATCAGTCAAGTGCTTGCAATCTGCGCTGGGTTGTGTGTAGCGTTTCGCCATGGACGATTCGGCTTCTATCCCCGTGCCGGCTTGCCCTGAGTGCGCTCAGCTCCGTAAGCGGATCGCCGAGCTTGAAGCCCTCGTCCGTGACCTCCAAGATCGGCTGAACCGGAACTCGTCCAACTCCTCCATCCCGCCTTCGGCCAATCCGCTCGACGCTCCCAAGCCCGTGGTCAAGACCCCGAGTGGGCGCAAGCCGGGCGGTCAAAGAGGACATCCTGGACACCATCGCCACCGCCTCCCGCCGGAGCGGGTCACGAATATCGTCCCCTATGTACCCACGATCTGCACCCACTGCCAAGCGGTGTTGCCCACCGAGCCCGGGCCTGGTGACCCCGAGCCGACCTGGCATCAGGTGGCCGAACTCCCCGAACTGGCGGCGGTGATCACCGAGCATCAAGGGCACGCGCGCATCTGCCCCGGCTGTGGCCACCTCAATCGAGGCGAGATTCCCTCCGGAGATCCGCGCTCATGTCATCGGACCACGCTTGGCCGCGGTGATGTCTTACTTCACCGGCCGTCTTCATATCGGCCGACGGGCTGTGGAAGAAGTCGTGGAGACCGTCTTCGACGTGCCGACCTCCCTGGGCTCCATCAGCACGCTCGAAGCCGAGACCTGTGCGGCCCTGGCCAGTCCGTATCAAGAGGCACAGGCGGCCGTTCGTGAGGCCCCGGTGAAGAACACCGACGAGAGCGGCTGGAGCGAGAAGGGACAGAAGCGCTGGCTGTGGACGGCGGCAACCACGACGGTGGCCTTCTTCGTGATCCACCTGCGGCGGAGTTTTGAGGGCCTTCAGGCCCTGCTGGGCGAGACGATCACCGGCGTCATCTGTAGCGACCGCTGGGCGGCTTATAGCAAGCTGCCGCTGGAACTGCGCCAATCTGCTGGGCCCATCTGAAACGCGACTTTCAGAAGCTGGTCGATCGCGGAGGACCCGCTGACGCAATTGGCCGGGTGGGCTTGGAGGTGGTCGAATGCCTGTTCGCCGATTGGTGGGCGTTCCGCCGCGGCGAACTGGACCGAGCGGGCCTGCAATCCCGGTTGGACCCGATCGCGCGCGAACTCCAAGGTGTCTTGGAGCAGGGGTGTGGCTGCGCGGATTCCAAGGCGGCGACCTTTTGCGCCAACGTCTTGGCGTTGTATCCGGCGTTGTGGCTGTTCGCGGCCATCGAGGGGGTCGAGCCGACGAACAACCACGCGGAACGGATCCTGCGCTTGGGTGTTCTGTGGCGAAAGAACGCCTTCGGCTGTCACAGCGCCGCGGGGTGCCGGTTCGTGGAGCGGATGCTGACGGTGGTCCAGACGCTGCGACTGCAGAAACGTCCGGTGCTGGATTACTTGTATCGTGCGATCGTAGCTCATCGGGCCGGCCTTCCCGCTCCGCAACTATTGGGCCGACTTGGGGACTGAACGGTTACCGGTTTTGTAGGCTGGGTCTAGAGCGCTTCACGGATGCGTTGGGCACAGGAGCGGCTCCCCCTCACCCGCCTGCTGCGCAGGCGACCTCTCCCGCCAGAGGAGAGGTGGGACGAACCGGCCGTCCGAACACCTCTCCCCTGGCGGGAGAGGTCGCCTGCGCAGCAGGCAGGTGAGGGGGAAGCTGGGATGTTGAAAAGTGGTCGTTTTCGGCGGTAATTGGGCTTGCGAAATCGGAGAAATCTGTTGCGCTACCGCTTGGGACGTAAGGAACTCTCTTTCACGGGGATGGAGTCGGACATGACCACTTGCTCGGAGACAGCGCCGGAGCAATCTCGTTCGTATCGCAGCCCTTGGCGGGTACTCGCCCGCGCATTCGAAAGGAGCCGGGATCGCTGGAAGGCGAAGTACCAAGCGTTGCAGGAACGGATCAAAGCCTTCCGTACCGAGGTGCGGGATTCTGCGACGGTCGCGCGATCGATGGCAGGCCAAGGCCGAGGCTCTCAAACAACAACGCGATGATCTCCGCGCCGCGATGCGACAACGAGTCGAGCAGTCCCCCCGCGCGGAACTGACCGGCATCGCACGTCCTGACCCGGTCTTCGAGCGGACTCCGGCCCATCATCAATTCTCCTCGGTGCAGATTGTGCTCATGCTGGGTTGGGTCCTCAGCGGGATTCCCCTTCGAGGCACGTGCAACGCCCTCGCATGGATGCGAGAGATGGATGTGGATTGGGGGTTCGACTTCCCCGTCCCCCATTGCACGACCGTGCGCCTCTGGCTGTTGCGGTTGGGTCATTACCACTTGACTCGGCCCAAGGAACGGGGCGACGACTGGGTCTGGATCATCGACCACTCGAATCAGATCGGCCAGGAGAAATGCCTGGTGATTCTCGGGGTGCGCCTGCGCAATTGCCGCCACCGGGCGAAGACTTCCCCCTCCGCCTGACCCAGATGGAAGCGATCGAATTGGAACCCGTCATCGCGTCGGACAAGCAGGTGGTCTACCGGCAATTGAAAGCCAATGTGGCCAAGACCGGTGTCCCGCGCGATCATCAGTGACCACGGTGGCGACTTGGCCGGTGGCATTGCGTTGTTCCGGAAGGAGCATCCGCAGACGCTCGACATTTACGACATCACGCACAAGGCGGCCTGCTTGCTCAAGGCCCTGCTGGAACGGGATGAGTCCTGGAGCGCGTTCGCGGCGCAAGCCGGTCAAGCGAAATGCCGGATTCAACAAACGCTGACCGTCACGGATTTTGGGGGGCGACTGCCAGCATGCTGACATGAGGAGACAAAATGGCCATGATCCACGGTGCCTGGAAGGAGGTGGATCATGGCCGAAGGAAGCGCGACACGGTCGTCGCGGGGACATCGTACCATCTGCTTGCCCGTCTCGGAAGACGCCTACACGCAAGCCGTTCACGACCCGGCCGCGTTCCGACGTCTGCTTGATGAAGGCTTCCGAACCACGCCCGAGCTGTTTCCGCCGAACTTCGCACAGGGCTACGAGTTGAAGGACGGCCGCATGTCGGGGAAACAGGGACTCCTGATCCGGCGCATCCTCTCGAGAGACGGGACCGCCTACAGCATCCGGCCCTCGTTCCTCATGCCCTACATGACGGTGCGCGTCGGGGACGTCGAAGGCCCGCTGTTTCTCCGCAAGTTCGGCGTGCCGTACTGGGCGTTGGCCCACGTCTTCGGCGGCGACCCGATGTACTGGTTCCGTCTGGAGTGTGGGCTGGGCCGGTTCCGCATCGTGGGCACGACCGTGCGCCAAGTGGACCTCCCCGAACATCTCCTGGCGGACGAGCACCATCAGTCGCTCGACGGGCAGAAGGTGTACATCGCCACCACCGTCGGCGAGGGGTGTTGCCTGGGGGCCGAGCCGGCCCAGGCCGCCGGCACCGACGAGCTGAAAATGGCCTACGCGGTCTTCCAGGAGGAGGCCCGCGACGTGGCCCCGAAGTACACTCCCAAGACCGTCAGCACCGACGGCTGGAAAGGGACGCAAGCGGCCTGGAAGGCGTTGTTCAAAGGAGTGGTTCTTCTCCTGTGCTTCTTGCACGGGTGGATCAAGATCCGGGACCGGGCCAAGCACCTGAAAGACCTGTTCTCGGAGGTCTCGCGGCGCGTCTGGGAAGTGTACCACGCCCCCGACCGGAGAGGCTTCGGGCAACGGTTGCGTCGGCTGCGGGAGTGGGCCGGCCAGCACCTCGAGGGAGTCGTTCTGGAGAAAGTGCTGGACCTGTGTCGCAAGGGTCGTCAGTTCGCGGTGGCGTACCGTCACCCCGGCGGCCATCGCACGAGCAACATGCTCGACCGCCAGATGCGGGGGATGAACCAGTACTTCGACCACGGTCAACACCTCCATGGCTCGCTCGCGGCCGGCCGGCTCCACTGCCGGGCGTGGGCGTTGTTGTGGAACTTCGCGCCATGGCACCCGGCATCAGCACGTGCGAACGAGGGCTGGCGGTGCCCGGCCGAGCGACTCAACCGACACCGTTACCACGACAGTTGGCTGCAGAACCTGTTGGTGTCCGCGTCCCTCGGCGGGTACCGACGTCCACTCCCCCAAAATCCGTGACGATCAGCCTATTTTCTTTCGTTCGCCTAAGCCGACGAGTGGCCTCGATCGCGTCCGAGGAGGTGTCAATCATCCAAGTCGTCCGGCTCCGCAGTGGTTTCTGTCTCCTGCACGGGCTCAGCGGGCGTGATCCACGAGGGCAACGGGATCACAAGCCAGGCGGACAGGGTGACGAGATGATCGTCATACCGGCGGACGAGCCGGAGGAGTTCGGGACCAGTATCCGGGCCGAGGGTCAGTGCGAGCCTCGCAGCCTTCGCAGCCTCGACGAGTGCCGGCAGGTCGGCCGCGGTCAGCCGCACTCGGCAGTGCGGATCGACCGAAATCCCCAGGGCCTTCGTCAGGTCTTCGAGCATGCGGACGCCCATGCCGTAGGTGAGCCGCGCCTGAGCCGCCAGCAAGCCTTCGCTGCCCACGATCAGCAAGGTGCAACTATCGAGGACCGTCGCCAGGGAGATCAGCCAGGATCGGCCCAGTTGTTGCGCCGGTACAACGAGAGCACGGGGTGGGACAGGTGGCTCTGGAGGGTCTCGGCCATCCAGCGCTCGGCCTCGCGCAAGTTGCCCCGAAGAACCTCGGAACCGTCGGCGGCGGCGTAGCGGCCCAGCAGCCGGATGGCGCCCGGCGGGCGGCCGGCCCGCGAGTGGATCAGCAGGCTACCGACCTCGCGCGCATTGTAGGCTTGGTCGAGCAAGGGCATGTAGGTAATGATCAGTGCCAGGAAGGTGTAGCCCGACCCGGCCTCGGCGGGCATCTTGAAAGTTGGCGGAATCTTTGTACACAAGAGCGAAAGTGGTGATCGTTGAGGAGAACCTGACGAAGGAACCGGAGTCCACCTATGCTGCCCGAACCTCTTTCGCCCGAGAAACAAGCCGAGATCGAGACGCTCGCGCACGCCATTCGCGAGGCGGTCGACACCGAGATCAGCGAACTGGCCGCCAACCTGGCCACGACCGACGATGCCCACCTCTTTGGCCAGAACGAGTTCAAGATCCGGCGCTCGCCCACAAGATCGCCGCCAAGGCGGTCGAGCAGCACTTGGCGGAAAAAAAAACGGCTACGAAGGCAGTTCCGTGACTTGCCCGCACTGCGGCCAAGCCGCCGAGTTCCACTCGCACCGCACGCACACCTCCCTGAGCCTCGTGGGACCCATCCGTTACCGCCGCGCCTACTACCTCTGTCGGCGCTGCGGCCAAGGCCTGTTCCCCTTCGATCGCGATGCGGGCCTGACGACCCGTGACCTGACACCGGCCTTGGAACGCGTCGCCACCTTGGCCGGGGCGGTCGCCGATAGCTTCGAGAAAGGCGCCGAACTGTTGGAGGAGATGGCCGGTGTGCGGCTCTCGGAGTCGACCGTGGAGCGGACCACCGAAGACGCCGGAGAGCGTCTGGCCGACGCCGTCGCGGCGGGCACGACACTCGGTCCTCAGAAAGACTGGTCCTGGCACAAGGATTATGAAGGCAAGACGTGTGCCTATGTCGAACTAGACGCCACCGGCGTCCGTCAACAGGGCGTCGGGGGCGGCCCGGCCGAGGGGCGCATGGCCTACGTGGGGATGGTCTGCAACCCCTGCCCGGACTGGCCGTGGCCCGACGAGAAGCCCCAGCCGATGCCGGCCCGTTACCTCTCGGGACTGTATCCCCTGGAGGACTTCACGCCCTTGCTGCGCCCGCTCGCCGGGCATGTGGGTATGGACCGCGCCGATCGCTGGATCGGCTTGAGCGACGGCGGTTCGGGCTTGGAGGCTCGACTCCAGGAGAACTTTCCTCGTGTGGAATTGATCATTCTCGACTTCTACCACCCCGCGGAGAAGCTCACCGGCTTGGCGCGGCGGTTGTACCCCCAGGACGAGGAGCACGCCGAAGATCAAGCACGGCAGTGGTGCGCGTGGCTCAAGGACGAAGGGGTGCGGTGCTGGCAGCGATCTTGCGCGAATGGGATTGGCCCCGTCGGGCCGGCCTGAAGGAGGCGGTGGACGAGGTGATCGGTTACCTGGAGCGGAACGCGCACCGGATGGAGTATCCGGACTACTTGGCCAAAGGCTGGTGCATCGGTAGCGGCGCGGTGGAGATGCCTGCAAGACGGTGGTGGGCCAGCCAGCGTCTGAAGCTGGCCGGGATGCGCTGGGGCGAGGACGGAGCCCATGCCGTCTGCCACCTCCGCGCGCTCTACCGCAGCGAGAAAGGACAGTGGGAGGCCTTCTGGGGACGCGATTTCTCCCTCAACTGATCGTCTGTACCACCAACTAACATGACGCCTGCCGCTGCCACACGATCAGGGGGGCTGACTCTTGCCGATCGTGTCCCCCCGAGACGATCGCTGGACCTCGCTGTGAGCGATCGGATCCTCCGGCGACTCCAGGGGGCGACGACGGACCGCTTCCTCAAGAACCGCGATGACGAGGTCTGTCAGCGGTTTGTGCTCTTGCTCGGCCCATTCCCGAAGCCGCTCATGTAAGCCCGCAGGGATTCGCACCTGAAAGAGTTCAATGTAGGACGTTCGGTACTCCCAATCGCTGACCACTCGGCGGGGGACGGCGGGACCAACCGGCTCGGGTTGGTTGGGATCGGCTGGGGGCTCGGACATCGCAACCACCTCTCCGTTGGCTCTCGGACCAGCTACCGATCATAGCCCGGCCGGGCGCACGGGTGAAATGACCCCGCCGCACGATTTCAGCATTTGCGACCTGCACATTCTTCCGGAATTGCCACGGAACGCCCGGGATTACTGACGGGAAAACGGATGTCGAGCATCATGACCGTGAGTCGGCGGCCGAATGGTGAAACGCGGGCCGTCTCGTTAACCTAGGCATACCGTTGTTGCTCGGCACGTCGCCGTGCAGGGCCCGCATGGGTAGACACGTTCGAGACACCGCGCATGTTCAGCCGTTTCCGCACGATTCTGTCCGTGTTCCTCACCCTCCCGCTGGTCCTTGCCGCTGGCGAGACCAAGCCTCCTCTGCAGGCCCGCCTGCTCAATGCCCTGGAGAGCCCGGACATCCCGGGCCTCGGCGCCTGGCGGGTCGATGCGCTGAAGGGGAGCTGCGCCGCCGGGGTTAACGCCAAGTGCGGCAACGTCGCGATCCAGATCTCCGGCGTCGCTACGGCTGACGGCAAGGTCGATGCTCCCCTCTTCAACGGCGAACTGCAGGGGTGCCGCAAACTGGCGGTCTGGGTCCATGTCTCCGAGGCGAGCAACGCCAAGGCGGTCGGCTTCCAGATCGTCGACGCCAAGAAGGAATGCCTGCTGCAGACCGTGCCGGTCGACTGGAAGGGTTGGAAGCAGATCGAGATCGATCCCTCGGCCGGTGGTATGATCCCGGGATACGAGCAGAAGGACCAGAACGGCAAGGTCGACATGCCGATTACCAGCGTCCATCTGATCTGGTACACCCGCGCCGCCGGGCCGACCTCGCTCATTTTCGACGGCCTGACCGCTTGCACCACACCCCAGTCGGATGCCGACGGCGTGCAGTTGGCCCAACTCGGCAACAACGTGTTCGAACCGGGCAAGCCGCTGGCCGTCCACTTCGCCGTCGAGAACAGCGGCGCCACCCGCAAGACGGTGAACGTCCGCTGGTCCTTGCAGGCCAACCCGACCTTCGCCGATCCGGCGATCCCGGACCCGGTCCAGGGCTATGACCACGCGGTCGGCTGCCGCAGCACCTGGTCGGTCGACGGGGTCGACAAGGGCCCGTCTGCGGTCTGCGACGGCGACGACTTCTCCAACGACGAGACTCCGTGGGGCAAGGGCTACACCGAGGCTCTGGTAAACATCGATCTCGGCCAGGCCCGCCGGGTGACGGCGTTGCGCTGGAACGCCGGCGATGCCAACTGGGTCTTCAAGGCCGACCTCGCGGCTTCCACCGACCACACCCACTGGCAGCCAGTCGAGGGCGCTCAGGGCGTCGTCATGCAGGGCCGGTGGGGGTTCGGGTCGAGTTCCCCATCGCCCAGCCGTTCACGGCGCGGTCTCTGCGATTCCGCTTCCACAACGACGGCAAGACCACCAATTGCATCCGCATCCCGCCGACCATCATGGTCTATGACGGCATCGCCAACGACGACATCGCCGTCCCCACCGTCGGCCCGAGCGTAGGCTCGGGGAGCGTTCGGTGCACGGTCTCGGCCCATGAACTCGCCGAACTGGTTGTCGCCGGCACCGAGGCGCTGGCCCCTGGCGGCTACCTGCTCGGCCTCGAGTGGGAACGCGAGGGCAAGAAGGAGGTGAACTGGTCACACGTCTTCGTCCGTCCCGCCGATCCGGTGGACACCAGCCGTACTCGCCGCTTCGGCATCAACTCAGCGAACATCGGCATGGCCCCGGAGATGCGCCGCTGCGGCTTCGGCGGGGTGCGGTTCGAGAACGCCAAGTGGATGTTCTTCTCCGATGCCCAAGACCACTTCGACTTCACCCACGGGATCGCCCCCTGGAAGGTGCCGCTCGACAACTACTTTACCGAGTACCAGGCGCTGGGGATGCAGGTCCTGCCCTACGTGTTCATGGTCCCGGAATGGGCCTCCAGCGCCCCCCAGGGCGCCAAAAACACCTCGGCCTATCCGCCTCGCGTCAACGCCGACTACGGCGAGGCCATCTTCCAGCTCGTCGCCCGCATGGGTTCGGCCCACGTCGATCCTTCCCGGCTCAGGACCGCCGACAAGAAGTCGGGCCTGAAGCTCATCGACGCCGTCGAGCTATGGAACGAGCCCAACTGGAATGACCCGGGGTGGGGCACTTACGTCGGGACGATGGCGCAGTACTTCGAGACGATGCGCTCCGGCGTCGAGGGTGCCCATCGCGCCGATCCCAACCTGCCGGTCAGTTGTGCCGGCATCTCCGGCATCGACCTGGCGATGGTCGGGCCGCTGGCCGACTACCACTACGCCGACGGCAAGGCTCCGCTCGACCTGATCGACATCATTAACGTCCACTACTACAGCGGCCGCCAGGAGCCGGAGACCTGCAACTGGGACCCCAATGCCATCCGCGAAGCGCCATCCAAGGATGGCAGACGTACCCCGACTTGCTCGAGGACCTCGTTGCCTGGCGCGACCAGCTCAAGCCCAAGGCCGAGATTCTGGCTGACCGAGACCGGCTATGACGTCGGCGGGCCGATCGGCCGCACCGAGCGCGTCCAGGCCACCAAGTTGCCGCGTTGCGTGATGCTCGCCCTCGCCGCCGGCGTCGAGAAGGTGATGATCTACCGTGAGAGTGGCTCGAACGCGGCGATGCATGCGGGCGCCGGCCTGTTGCGCAACGACGGGAGCGTCCGTCCCTCCTGGCTGACGGTGGCGACGATGATCCGCCAACTGCAGGGATTCCATGGCCGCGCCTTGCGGCTGCCCTCGGATGATTCCCGGGTGTGGATGTACCTGTGGGAGGACGGTCGTCGCAAACTCATCACCGCCTGGCGCTATGAGGGCACCAGCAAGCTCGGCGTCGATCTCGGCACGACCACGGTTTGCGACGGCTTCGGCCGCTGCACGGCGCCTGCCGACACCGCTGGCATCGTGCTCAGCGAACTGCCGACGTATCTTACCGTCACCAAGCCGAGCCCAGCTTTCGAGGAATTGGCCGCCGCCGGTCGTGCTCGCGCGAAGGCCCGGACCGCCGAACGCGCCCGCCTGGCCGCGCTGCCAATGACGCTGCTCGATTTCGGTCCCCCAAAGAAGGTGGCCGGCCTGACGAGGGGCTACGGGCGACCGCGTCCCAACACCCCGGTGAACAAGGACGTCCTGTGGGACGACCAGCGCGGCTATGGCTGGACGGTCGCGGCGATGAGCGACGAGGACGCTCCCTGGATCGCCGATGGCCGGGAACGCGACGCTTGCCGTGCCGGCAAAGAGAACGTGTTCCGCCTGCGCCTCGCACCCGGCAAGAACCACCTGCGCATCTCCGCCGAACCCTTTGCCGCCACCGGCGTGATCACCGTGAAAACGGCCGCGGGCGAGCAGAAGGCGACGGTGACCAAGGAAAAACACGTCGCCGAGTTCGACGTCGCGGGTGGCCGCGATCCGATCGACATCTCGATTGATGGGTACTTCAACGTCCGGTGGATCGAAGGGATTGGCTGTATTACCCCGGCAAGAAAGTAGGTCGGACAATCCGGTCCGACTCCCCCGGCCTATCGGACCGGATTGTCCGACCTACTTTCTTGCCGGGGTAATAATACATCGCTGGACGCCGCCCGGTGCGCCTCTCGGGCGGCTCGCCCTCGACGATGTGCCAGTGCCGCGTCGGCGGGTCGAAGGGGGAGTTCAGGATCGGCTCGGAAACTTCGTAGCCGCTCATGGTTGGTTTGGTGGTTCTCTTGCCGCGGATGATCGCGGGGAACGCGGATCGGAAGGGGGAGGCGAGGAAGGCGCGCAACGCGGATCGGAAGAGGGAGGCGAGGAAGGCGCGCAACGCGGATCGGAAGGGGGAGGCGAGGAAGGCGCGAACGCGGATCGGAAGGGGGAGGCGAGGAAGATGCCGATGGAGTTTCGGATGCGTTTGATGCTGGGCGGCGTTTGCGACTGTTGGAGAACGCGAGGCGTTTGAACTCAGGTTTTTCTCCGAAGTTCAGGAGCAGTCCGACTTCGACTTCCGTGGCGCGGAGGTAGTTCAAGAGCTGGGCCTGGTGTGCGCCATCCAACTGACGGACGGCCTTCAATTCGAGGATCACGCGATCCTCCACGAGCAAGTCGGCCCGGAACTGCCCCACGCAAACGCCACGGAACCAGACATCGATCTCGCGCTGGGCCTGGGCCGAGATCCCCGCCTGCCCCAGTGCCAGGTGCATTGCCTTTTCGTAGACCGATTCGAGAAACCCGGCCCGAGGCCCGTTATAAACCTCATAAAAGACCTTCAATATCCGTCCGGTCAACTCGCGATGCGCGAGCTCGACCCCAGAAACGACGCCCCCATCGACACACATCTGTTCCCGCCCCATCGTGTCCTCCCCGCCCATCCCATCCCATCCCAATCTGCGTTCATCCGCGTTGATCCGCGGCCAACAGTGGCCCGGGTCGCCGAACAGGTCGAACAGGGTGCCCTGGGTCTCTTGCTCCTTCTTGTGCCCGGCCAGCGTCTCGATGATCGCCCAGCCCGCGCACCGAGGCGACGACCTCGCCCGGCCGTCCTTCATCACGCGGGGCGTGGGAAACTCGTGGGGCGGGTCGAGGGCCGCCGCCTCCTGGGCCACGGCGATCAGCCACTCGCCGACCGCCCGCGCCGGGTTCTGGCCGTCCCACTCCATGCGCCGGCGCGAGCGACGAGTCATACCGATACGTGGCCGGCGGCTTCTTCTTCTTGAAGCTCGCCTGCACCCCGATATCCGGCCGCATCGGACTCTCGGCCTGCGGGTGCGTGAACGCGTCAAATTTCGGCTCGTCCGTCGGTCGTTTCTTCGACCGGCCCATCATCGGCCTCGAATCCAAATGGGTCGTTCTGGATCACCGCCCCCTTGGGCCGCGCGTCACCCATCTTGAAACATCCACCCTCGCAATGCAACCCACCGACGCTCTTCTGTCTCTCCTGGAAGTCGGTCGAGGGCAGCCATCGATCCGGCCATGGGAATCGCCTCGGAGTCGCCCGGAAAGCCCGACGCGCCAGCGAGTGCATTCGCTCTCTGGGATCCCGCAGAAATGCACTCGCTGGCGCGTCGGGCTGGCAAGAGCGATGTCCCACGCAGTCTTGTAGGCTGGGTCTGGACCCAGCTATTCCCGTGACTGCGGAGCTTGAATCCGCCACCCGCGTGGACAAGAATGTCAGCAGTCGTCTTTCCGCTCGATCCGGGGGCCGCCCATGCTGATCGTCCACGTCCATATCCAGGTGAAACCCGATCAGGTGGATGCCTTCAAGGCCGCCTGCATCGAGAACTCGCGGAACAGCCTGCAAGAGCCGGGCATCGCGCGGTTCGACGTGCTGCAGCAGCAGGACGATCCCACCCGGTTCCTGCTGGTCGAGGTCTATCGCTCGGCCGAAGCCCCGGCGGCCCACAAGCAGACGGCGCACTACCAGGAGTGGGCCGAGACCGTGGCCGACATGATGGCCGTGCCGCGATCCAGCGTGAAGTTCGACAAGGTCTACCCCGAAGCGGGACTCCCATGACGTTCGAGTTCGCCACCGCCGGACGCATCCTCTTCGGCCGCGGCAAGTCGCGGCAGATCCCCGCCCTGGCCCGAGACCTCGGCCACCGTGCCCTCGTGGTCCTGGGCGGCTCCAACCGCGGACGCGAGGCGCTGACGAAGGGGCTGAGCGACGCCGGCGTCCGCCCGGTGGTCTTCAACGTGAGCGGCGAGCCCACCACCCACCTGGTGGACCAGGCGACCGCGGATCGCCCGCGCGGAGGGCTGCGACCTGGTGATCTCCCGTGGGCGGCGGCAGCGTGATCGACGCCGGCAAGGCCGTGGCGGGCCTGCTCGCGAATCCGGGAGAGGTGCTGGATTACCTGGAGCTGGTGGGAGGAGGAAAGCCGCTGCTCAAGCCCGGCGTGCCGTTCCTCGCCGTTCCCACCACGGCGGGCACGGGCACCGAGGTGACCCGCAACGCCGTGCTCGACGTCCCCGAGCACAAGGTGAAGGCCAGCCTGCGGAGCCCGCACCTGCTGGCCCGGCTGGCCGTCATCGATCCCGAGCTCACCCTGTCGCTGCCGCCCGCGATCACCGCCTATACCGGCATGGACGCGCTGACGCAACTGATCGAACCGTTCGTCAGCAACGCCGCCAACCCGTTGACCGACGGCGTTTGCCGCGAGGGGCTCGCGCGGGCGGCACGATCGCTGGCCCGTGCCTATCGCGACGGGTCCGACCGTCGCGGCCCGCGAGGACATGGCGCTCGCCGCCCTCTTCGGCGGGATCGCCCTGGCGAATGCCAGGCTCGGCGCGGTGCACGGGTTCGCCGGCGTCCTGGGCGGTGCCACCGGCCAGGCCCACGGCGCCATCTGCGCCCGGCTGCTCCCCTTCGTCATGGAGGCCAACATTCGCGCGGTCGGGGAACGCGGCGACCGGCGCCATCGCTCCAGCGTTACATCGAGATCGCCCGGATCTTGACCGGCGATCCCGCGGCCGACGCCGCGAGCGGAGTCTCCTGGGTGCCACGCTCTCTGCACCGAGATGAAGATCCCGCCCCTGCGCGAGGCGGGCCTGTCTCTGGCCGATTGCGACCGGCTCATCCCGCTCGCCCAGCGTGCCAGCAGCATGCAGGGTAATCCCGTGAAGCTGTCCGACGAGGAACTGCGCGGGATCCTCGAAGAAGCACTCTGAGAAGGTGTACGAGAGAGGCAGGCGAAAGCCGACCTTGGTAGTGCGCTTCCCCATCGGGTGGCGCATGGGCTCGCTCAACCCGCATCTCGCTGTCTTTCCGACCGCTTGAGAGGGGCCCGCCACCGACCGTAACCTCTTGTCCCGCCTGTGATTTCGCTGCTCCCACCGATGGCTATGAATGGTGTCGGGCGCACGCCTTTTTCGCGGCTGCGCCGCGGTACGTGTTTAGCGTCTCGCCATCGGACGTAAGTCCTTTCTGTGTAGCGGCGGCCGTCTCGGCCGCTCCGGTCTGGGTCCCCTCCGGAGCGGCCGAGACGGCCGCCGCTACACAGAAAAGTCCAGAAAACCAGCCATCCGAGACGCTAAACACGTACGCGCCGCGAACCGGAAAAGCGTGCCGGCCACCGACCATAACCTCTGGATCCATCGAGAATTCCGCTCATCCTGCTGGTGGTTTTGTATGGTCCCTTGCGCTCGTCTCTCCGGGACACGCTTTTCGTGTTCGCGTCGCTTGCACATCTTACGCAATAGATTGTCAAAGAACGACTTACGGCAATATGACCACGTCGGCAGATGTTCCACGGAGCAAGACCGTCTCGTACTCTCTTTTCCCATTTTTCCTGAATTCGCCTTGATGCCCGGGTCGATTCCGCTATAGTATAACCTTAGAGATATAGAGTAATCGAGTCATACGCCGGCTGTGTCTGCGGGCGAGCGTGGTGAGGCGGAGCGTGCCTCGTGTCGATGGGCGGCAGCGGCTGCGGATCACGGGCTCGTGCGCTTTCCTGGCCCGGAGTGCCCAGGCGCGTCGAAGGAACGCGAAAACCGAGATCAAGACAGGGCCACCTTCCATGCGTCTGCGCCACTTCATTATCGTTTTGGGAATCGGCTGCGTCGCCCTATTCGCCCTCGCCGCGGCAGGGGCGCGCACGACCCGGCGTCATGCCGCTCTGGTCGAGAATCCGACGGCCCGTCTGCGTGTACGTTTGCCCCATACCGATCACAAGGGGTTGCTCCGGGGCCCGTTTCCGGACGGGCCGGCAGTCACGGCCGCCTGTTTGAAATGCCATCCGAACACGGCGCACGAGGTGATGGCGACCGCGCACTGGACCTGGCTCGGACAGGAAGTGAACGTCCCCGGGCACGACCGCCCGGCGCGGATCGGCAAGGCCAACCTGATCAACAACTTCTGCATCGGCGTTCAGCCCAACCTGGCGCACTGCACGGCCTGCCATGCCGGCTACGGCTGGGTCGATGCCTCGTTCGATTTCACGAAGCAAGACAACCTGGACTGCCTGGTCTGCCACGATACGACCGGCCTCTACAAAAAGGACCCGGAGCGCGGCGGCATTGTCGCCCAGGGCGTGGATCTGGTCGCGGTGGCGCAGGGCGTCGGCCTGCCGTCGCGGCGCAATTGCGGGGTGTGCCACTTCGCGGGCGGCGGGGGTGACGCGGTCAAGCACGGCGACCTGGACGGCACCATGTACCTGCCCACCGAACGCATCGACGTGCACATGGGCAAGCTCGACTTCGACTGCCAGGAATGCCACCGCACCAAAGGGCACGCCGTTCCGGGACGGTCGATGTCCGTCAGCGTGGACGACCACAACCGCATCGCGTGTACCGACTGCCACTCGCCCACCCCGCACCACGAGGAGCGGCTCGACGGCCACACGAAGACGGTGGCCTGCCAGACCTGCCACATCCCGAAGATGGCCGTCGAGGCCGAGACGAAGCTCGTCTGGGACTGGTCCACGGCCGGGCACGACCCGCCGCCGGGCACGAATCCGCACCAGTACACGAAGACCAAGGGCAGTTTCACCTTTGCAAAGGACGTGACTCCGGATTATTATTGGTACAACGGTACCGCCGATCGCTACCTCATGGGTGACACGATCGACCCGGAGAAGGTCACGCACCTGAACTTCCCGCGCGGGAGTGCCCGTGACCCCCAGGCCAGGATCTGGCCGTTCAAGGTCCACCGCGGCAAGCAGCCGTTTGACGTGGTCAGCCGCGTGCTGATCGTGCCGCAGACCTCGGGACACGGCGGGTTCTGGACCGACTTCGACTGGGACAAGGCGTTCCGGCTCGGCGCAGCGGCCACCGGCTTGCCCTACAGCGGTCGATACGGTTTCGCGGAGACGGAGATGTACTGGCCGCTCTCGCACATGGTCTCCACCAAGGACAAGGCCCTCCAGTGCGTCGATTGCCACGGCGCGACCGGCCGCATGAACTGGCAGGCCCTGGGCTACGACGGCGACCCGGCGCGGCGCGGCAGCCGCACCCCCCTGCTCCGCACCGCCGAGCCGTCGCGCCAGGAGGTCGAGCGATGAGATGCATCCTTCGAGACTGGAGCCACAAGACCGGGGCGTCCTGCCGAAGAGGTGGGGTGCCACGGGTTCGGGCTTCCGAACCCGTGCCGGTCGGACTCGGACACGGGTTCCGCAGACGGAACCCGTGGCACCCACCGTCTTTTCTGCAAGCAGGCCGAAATCGACCCGGTATCCTCGCGACAATCTCCATTCTTCTCGCGGTTCTGTGCCTGGCGATGGAGCCGGTCGCGCGGGCGGAGCCTCCCGAGGCGCCGCGGCCGTTGCACCCGCCGTTCAAGCTGCTCGATGCCGCCGGTCGCCCCGTGATCGAGTCGGGTCGGCCGGTCTCGACCATGACCTCGTGCGGCGTCTGTCACGACACGTCCTATATCGCCGCGCACAGCTATCACGCGCTGGCCGGCGCGGACCGGATCGGCACGGGTCTCTTCGGTCGCTGGGACCCGCTCACGTATGGACCTGCCGGGCCGAAGCTCGACCTGGCGGAATGGGTCCGGCACACCCGCGCGCGGCACGTCGGCGGCGGACCGGCGCAGGCCCTCAAGGTCGAGATGGATTGCTTCCTCTGCCACTTGTCGGACCCGGACCACCAGGCCCGGCAAAACGAGCTTGCGGCCGGCCGCTTCGAATGGGCGGCGACCGCCACGCTGGCCGCGACCGGCGTGGCCGAGAGGACGGAACACGGCTGGACGTGGGACAAAAAAGCGTTCACGGCCGAGGGCGAACCGATCCGCAACGCCCTGCGCCCGCGCGCCACGACCAGCCGGAATTGTGGCCAGTGTCACGGCGCGGTCCAGACGGATCTGACTCCCTTCGTCCTCCCTCCAGGCCAGACCAACCGGAGCACGGAGACGAAGGGCGAGGTCTTCTCCGCGCAGCTTCTGCGCAATTCGGGCCTGAACCTCGCGGACAAGGACCAGCTCGCCCGGCCCTTCGACATTCACGCCGAGCGGCTCCTCCAGTGCGGCGACTGCCACTCGACGATCAACAACCCCGCGCAGTTCTCGGGCGTGGCGCGAAACACCCCCGAGCACCTGGTCTTCGAGCCGCGCCGGGTCAGCCCGGGCGACTACCTCATGCGTCCGAACCACAACCTGGCCAAGGGGCACACGCCGCAAGGCACCGTCGCCCGCGAAATCCGACGGCACCATGCGGCGCTGTGAACAGTGCCATGACGCGGCGTCCTCCCACGCCTGGCTGCCTTATCCGAGCCGGCACTTCCAGGCCATGAATTGCGAGGCGTGCCACATTCCGAAAGTGTTCACACCCGCCCGGCAACAGACCGACTGGACCGTGATCCAGCCCGACGGCGCGCCGGTCGTGGCCTATCGCGGGGCCGACGGTGATCCGCGCGCGCCTGCCACGCTGCTACGGGGTTTCCAGCCCGTCTTGCTGCCCCGCGAGGAACTCGACGGCACGCGCAAGCTCACGCCGCACAATCTCATCACCACCTGGTACTGGGTGGCCGGCGATCCGCCCGCGCCCGTGCCGCTGGACACGCTCCGCAAGGTGTTCCTCGACGGCGACGACTTCCGGCCGGAGATCAAGACGCTGCTCGATGCCAGCCATGACGGCGAGGTGGATGCCGCCGAGCTCCGGCTCGACACGACGGCCAAGGCCGACGCCATCGCCGCGCGGCTGGCGGCGCTGGGACTGAAGAACCCGCGCATCGTCGGCCAGATCCAGCCCTACAGCCTGCACCACGGCGTGGCGACGCATTCCTGGGCCGTGCGGCAGTGCGTGGAGTGCCACGGGCCGGCGTCGCGGACCGACACCCCGATCGAACTGGCGAGTTATGTGCCCGGCGGCGTGCTGCCGAAGATGGTCGCGGATGCGAATGTCGTCTGGAACGGCCGCATGGAACGCACCGCGGGCGGCCGACTCGTGTATCGTCCCGCGACGGCCAGCGTGCCGCTCTACGTGCTGGGGCGGGATCGCTGGAGGCTGGGCGATACGCTCGGCATGCTGGCCCTGGCCGGCGTCATGCTGGGCGTGGGCGTTCACGGTGGGCTGCGGCTGCTCGCGGCCAGAAAGGTCCTTTGAGACATGTCCCGGCGCGTCGATTTCTACTCGCTCTACGAGCGTATCTGGCACTGGCTCCAGGCCCTTTCCATGCTGGGCCTGTTCCTGACCGGCATCGAGATGCACTGGCCGGGGACGGTCCCGTGGCTCGGCTTCGCGGGGGCCGTCACGGTCCACAGCCTGCTCGGCTTCCTGCTCGTGGGCAATGCCTTGCTGGCGCTGTTCTATCACCTGGCCACGGGTGAGATCCGCCAGTACCTGCCCGATCCCGAGGACTTTGTCACGATGGCCGTGCAGCAGGCGCGGTACTACCTCAGAGGGATCTTCCGCGGCGCGCCGCACCCGTTCGGGCGCAGCCCGCTGAGCCGGCTCAACCCGCTTCAGAAGATCACGTATCTGGTGATCTTGAACCTTCTCTTGCCTCTTCAGATCCTGAGCGGCTTCCTGATGTGGGGAGCGCAGCGCTGGCCGGACTGGGTCGCGTCGCTCGGCGGGCTGTCGACGCTGGCCCATGTCCATTCGCTGGGGGCGTGGCTCTTCGCCGCGTTCATGATCGCCCATGTCTACCTCGCTACCACGGGGCCCACTCCCCTGGCGCTGTTCCGCACCATGGTCGTCGGGTGGGACGAGACCGCGGATCACCATCCCACCGAGGGACACCCCCATGCCGTCGCCGCGTCCGTCCGCAATTGAGCCGGCTCCCGCCTCCGCGCCGTACATGAACCCCTACCTCGCCGGGGCGCTGCTCGGGGTGGTGTTGTTCCTGGCGAACTTCGTGACGGGTCACGGCCTGGGCGCGTCCGGCGCGATGAACCGCGTCGTGGCGGTGACGGCGGACCGTGCGGCGCCCTGCGCAGTGGAGCGCAACAGCTTCCTCGTCGTCCTGGCCCGGCCGTTGTCCGGTGCTCTCGATCACTGGCTGATGTGGATGGTGCTGGGAGCACTCCTGGGCGCCGTGCTTTCCGGCGGGCTGGCTGGACGGTGGAAGTACGAGGTCCACCGCGGCCCGCGCATCTCGGTGCCGGTGCGGCTGGGCGCGGCCTTGCTCGGCGGCGCGCTGATGGGCTATGGCTCGCAGTGGGCCCGGGGCTGCACCTCGGGGCAGGCGTTATCCGGCGGGGCGGTCCTTTCGGTGGGAAGCTGGGCGTTCATGTTCTCGGTCTTCGGCGGCGCCTACGCCCTGGCTTACACGCTGCGGCGGCTCTGGAGGTGAGGAGATGGCTCCCCTGGATCTCTCCGTGCTGGGCCACGTGGGCCAGAATCTGGTCAATCTGGGCCTCGGCGTCGGCTTCGGGTTCGTACTCGAACGCGCGGGCTTCGGCAACGCCAAGAAACTGGCGTCGCAGTTCTACTTTGACGACCAGTCGGTCTTGAAGGTCATGTTCACGGCCATCGTCGTGGCGATGGTGTTGATCTACACCACCACGGGCCTCGGCCTGCTCGACTTCGAGCGGGTCTGGGTGAACCCGACGTATCTCTGGCCGGGGATCATCGGCGGGCTCTTCCTGGGGGTCGGCTTCATCATCGGCGGCTATTGCCCGGGAACGTCGCTCGTGGCGGCGGCCACGCTCAAGCTCGACGGCCTGGTGTTCTTCCTGGGCTGTCTGCTGGGCATTTTCGCGTTCGGGCTGACGGTACCGTGGTTCTGGACCTTCTGGGAAACCTCGGGTTTTCTGGGCCGGTTCACGATTCCCGAGTGGCTCGGCCTGAGCTACGGGGTGGTCGTGCTGCTGGTCGTGCTGATGGCGCTGGGGATGTTCGCGGGCGCGGAGTGGCTGGAAGGCTGGCTGCGACGTCGTCGCGGCGCGGCGCCGGCACCCGGCGTCCCTGGTTCGTGCCGGCCGGCGCGGCGGCGCTGGTGACGGTCGCGGGCGGCCTGGCGATCTTCTCGCTGTTCGTGCCCGACCCCGCCGCGCCGCGCCTCCAGCGCGAGGCCGACCGGATCATCGCCAGTCGCGAGCGCCACATCGAGCTTGGTGAATTGCTCTCGCTGCTGCACAACAACCAGATCCGCCTGCGCATCCTCGATGCCCGCAACGAGTCCGACTACAACCTCTTCCACCTCGTCGACGCCATCCGCGTCACGCCCGAGCGAGTCCGGAGCGACTGGCCCAAAACGCTGCCGCCGGATGCGATCAAGATCGTCATGTCGAACGAGGAGCAGGCGGCGAATGAGACCGCTCGCGTGCTGATGTCGCGGGGCATCCGGCAGGTTTACATCCTGGCCGGCGGGGTCAACGGCTGGCTGAAGGTGTATGGCAAAGACCTCGCCCGCCGGCCGGCCCCGCCCGCGTGTCCCGAGGCCGCGCGTTACGAGTTCCTGGCGGCCCTTGGCGCGCGCTACCCGGCCAGCAACCCCGACCGCTGGACGACCCCCGAGCCGGTCTTCAAGGCCAAGGTCAAATTCGACCGGCCGCTCCTGAAGGTCAGCGGCGGGTGCGGCGGGTAAGCCCGCAGCGCCTGCCTCGATGGGTCAGTTCGGAGTCTTCAACGCCCCAGGTCGTACGGCTTCCCGGACTGGGGCGTCGAAGACTCCGCCCCAGCCACCCGGACGGAGCCAAGGGGACGTCCGACGTTCACCCCGACGTCTCTTGCGGCCATGCCGCCCGGACAACGCGGCGTTGTCCGGGCCACCCGCGATCACGCGGGCATGGAGAAGATACACGAAAGGTCTCCATCAAACAGATTCCCGTTCTCATTATCCGTATGAGGTTTATAGATATTGGTCTTGTGTGCCTGCCGACCGAGGGTAAGATCGCAGCGCCGCGCCGGCTGTCGCGTCGACGCAAGGATTTCGGAGGTCGTGACGGGATCACCGGCCGCAGTGTCTTTCCTGTCATGGCCCAATGACGAACCCGGTCGATGGAGCGCCAATCGTGAAAACAGCAAGGAAGGGTCGCGGGCTGGGATTGGTTCTTGTTGCACTCGTGTGCCTGTGTGCCGAATCGCAGGCCACGCCGATCAAGTATGAGTATGGAGGGGTCATCACCTCGGCTGACACGTCCACCGGGATCGCGCCCGGCACCCGCTTCTCCGGCACGTTCACCTACGATCCCGCCGTGACGCCTCCGCCGCTTATGATCGAGGGTATGAACCAGTATTCGTACGGGAAGGCCAATTACGTCGGCGCGGTAGCCGATGGCTCGGGGATCACGTTCCAGGTGGGGGATCGGACTGTCCTGAGCAACCCCGGGGGGGTCACCATCTCGGTGTATGAACTGGAGTATCCGGGGCAATATGGCTACCGGGACGCGAACGGGCCGATCGGTCCGTTCACGAAGCTCAGCATCACCAATTCGAATATCGGCGACTACGCGAACGGGCCGATTGTCGACCTGGGTCTGGACAACAACTCCCGGTCGGTCTTTGGCTCGCTAGCCCCGCCTTCGGTCTTGAACCTGACCGACTTCCCGGACGCGAAACTGATCGTGAGCGAGTTGACGAACCCCGGCGAACGGCAGCTCTACGCCGGGACAATCGACACCTTGCAGGCCGTGCCAATCCCCGAACCGGCGTCGTTGGCCTGCTGGGGACTCGCGGTGTTAGGGGTGATCGGGATGGCTCGGCGGCGAAAAAGAACGAATTGATTAGTTCTGTAGTCTTGTAGGGTGGGTCAGCGCAGCGCAACCCGCGGGTAGCCCCGGTTGTCGAGCCGCCGGAGCCACCCGCCGTCAATCGAATGATGCCCCCACATCGGTTTGACCGTAGGTCACGTGGGTCTTCATTTTCTCGATGGGCGGACTGGAGATCGTGGAGACCGTAAGCTGGGCGATGGTATCCTCATATTCTTGAAAGAGCAGATCAAAGGGTCCCAGGTTGGCGATCTCCAGCGTGATCTTGCCGGACCAACCCGCGTGAATCGTCGGCGCCGTGAGATGCACGACGAACCCCGTCCGTGCCCGCGTGCTCTTTCCGTCCACGAAACAGATCAGGTCCGCGTTTTCTTCGGGCGTGCCGACGACTTCCTGCGTCTGCCAGAGCAGGAAGCCGCCTGGCTTCACGATGATCTGATTATGTCTTCGGAATACGAGTTCCTTGCTGTCCGTGGGGACCGGAATCTGATACTTCCGCGCGAAATTCTTGTAAACGATCTTACATGCGCAATTCCTTCCCCTCGTGTCCTGAATCGACGTTATCACTCAGGTAACTGGCGACATCCCAGACACGGGCCTTCTCCGCGCTATCCAGGTGGAGATCGATGGACGTGGCGTCGATCTTGGTTGGCTTGGGACTGATGATGAGTCGGCCACACTCGATGGCCCACTCAAGATCGCGGTCCGACAGGTACATCGAAGCGCACCTCCGTGGGACGCTCTTGAAGCGACTCGGCCTTGACCTCGATCACGCAACCATCGGGGATCGACACCAGGGCCACCCCATTCTGCCGTTCGAGGAGACGAGCCGCAATCTTGCCCTCAATCTCCGTGTCGTTGGTCGGCTCATCCGGGCGCAGACGTTCGCCATGCGCATTCCAAAAATAATGGACGGGTGCCACGCTCGCATAGGGCGCCCGCGGGTCCGTCAGGGTGATCTCAAAGACCCGCTCGTCGGAGACGACGCCCTGTGAGATCCGGCAGGGCAGCGCGATCAGGCGGGTTTGAGACATGGAAAGGCTCCTCTGTGCTTGGCCCAGTGTCGTTGGGTGCGTCCCGTCCCCGATGACGAACCTTCTCCTACCGTAAACCATCGGGGTCCGTGGGGAAAGAGGTGCGTCATCGCGGACTCGACGCACCCTACCTGTCTGGGTACGCGCCGCGTCAGGGAGAGGACGCCCCGTGGTCGCGCCGTCCGTCAGCCAGTCGAGCGTGACAGCGGGACAGGCACAACTCGTGTGTCTGGAAGGGGTCGCCGGAGAAACCGCCGCGTTCGAAGAAGCAGAAGATGGAGCCATCCGGCCCCACGGCCAGGTCGGAGTATCCCGCCGGTCCCGGCTCGAGCACTTTCTTCACCGGCCAGGTCTTGCCTTCGTCATAACTGAGCCGGATCGTGAGGTTGCGGCGCATCGGCCCGGCGCCGGCACGCGCGCCGGCGCGGGGTCGAGATTGGCCGGGTTCGAGAACAGGATGCGGTCGCGGTCCGCGGGCGGGTGCGTCGAGAACCGGACCAGGCTCGCCATGCAGACCGGTTCGAGCAACGCGGGATCGAGCACCGGCTTGGTCCAGTCGTGGGCTCCATCCGCACTGTAAGAGACAGCGCGGCGATGCTCGGCCCCTTCGCTGCGGATGTTGATCATGACGCGGCCGTCGGCCAGTTCGACCACGGTGGATTCGCTCGGGTTCTTCAACTGGGGATGATCGACCACGATCGCGCCGGCATGCCAGGAATGGCCGTGGTCGTCGCTGGTAATCGTGCTCACGCATGAGGGCCGATGATCTCCGCCCGGCTGATCGCTCTGCCGCGAGAGCCACACGGGCACCACGAGCCGGCCCGTCTTCAGCTCGATTCCATGGCCGGGGCCGGTCGCCAGGACTTTCCACGGGTAGTGCGCGCGAAATTCCTCGAACGCCGAGGTGATCTCGACGGGGGCGGAGAAGGTTTCCCCGTCATCCTCACTGCGCAGGTAAAAGCAGCGCATGTATTCGAGGCAGAAGAGAAAATGCACCGTGCCGTCGCGAGCCGGCGATGGCCAGGGGGTTGTTGTAGGTCACGTCGCTCGGGATTGGTCATCTTCCGCTGGAGCGCGGTCGGGTTCTTGGTCTTCGGCCCGGGGACCGCGGCGATTACCCGGGCCGGTCCCCAGGTACGGCCCCCGTCGGGACCGCGACGCAGCATGATGTCGATGGTGTCCCAATCGCTCTTGCCGGTCCGGCGCGCTTCGCAATAGGCCAGCACCGTCCCCTTGGGCGTCACGACGATCCCCGGGATGCGATAGAGCGCGTACCCGTCTTGCCTCCCCACAAAGAGCGCTTTCTCAACAGGGGCGTCCGCGCCGATCGCACCGATGGTTACTGTCAGTCCCAGGATGGCTGTTGTCATGCCTGCGAAGACGCTGCGCCGTCTCATGGAACGACCTCATGGAAAGGGATCGTCGGTCGATTGCCAGGTCTGGATTATCCGTAGGGTGGGCTCGGCCCACCATCCCTGATCCCTCAGAAGATGGTGGGCCGAGCCCACCCTACAAGGCATTCCCGCACCAGTGCCGCGAGCCCGAGGGCGTGGTTACTCGGCCAGGATCTTCTCCGCCTCGGCGCGGCGGGCATCCATCACGTAGGAGATGCCCGAGATCTTGGCGGCCTCCTCGGTCAGGGCCATCACGTCGTCACGGCTCAGGAGGGACAGGTTGAAGTTGCGGCTGCCGGCCATCAACTGCTGGAGTCCCACGCGGAACTTCTGCCCGAAGGTGTAAAGGCCGACGGCACCCAGCGGGATCCTCTTGAAGTCCTTGCCGTACTTCTCCTTGAGTTCCTCGTAAGTGACGAAGATCTGGTCGGGCGTGCTGCCGTACTTGGACACGGTCTTGGGCAGGTCCTCGGCCGCGAGCCATTCGCCGATGTTCTTGCCGACCATGCCGGGGATCATCAGGGCGCGTCCCATGCAAACGGCCTTGAAGAAGGGCGCGCCCATGGCGAGCGCCTTGAAGACGCCGTCCTCGGTCGAGAAGCCGCCCGCGATGGCCAGGTCGGGCACCCGGATGCCGCGCGCCTGGAGCTTCGAGGCGAACTCGTAGGCCAGGGACTGGAGGTAGAATGTGGGAATGCCCCACTCGTTCATCATCGGCCAGGGGCTCATGCCCGTGCCGCCGGGGGCGCCGTCGATGGTCAAGAGGTCGATCTTCGCCTCGGCGCTCCAGCGGATGGCCATGGCGAGCTCGACCATCGAGTAGGCGCCCGTCTTGAGCGTGATCCGCTTGAAGCCGAGCTTGCGCAGCCGCTCCACCTCGCCGAGGAAGCCCTCGCGGGTGACGAAGCCGAGACGGGAGTGCCGCTCGAACTCGCGGATCGCGCCGTGCTTGTAGGCTTCCTGGATTTCGCTCTGCGTGGGGTCGGGCGTGACGATGTAGCCCCGGCGCTTCAGCTCCAGGGCGCGGTCGAGGTCCTTGACCTTGATCTCGCCGCCGATGCACTTGGCGCCCTGGCCCCACTTCAGCTCGATGGTCTCCAGGCCGTGCTTCTGGAGGACGTACTCGGCGACGCCCAGCCGCGTGTCCTCGACGTTCATTTGCACGAGGATTTCGCCGTGGTCATCGCGGAACTGCTGGTAGGTCGCGATGCGGCGGTCCATTTCCGGGGACTTCTGGATCTTGCCGTGGACCAGCTCGAGGCCCGGGTCAATGCCGCAGACGTTCTCGCCGCAGACGAGCGTGATGCCCGTGATGGCGGCGCCGATGGCGAAGTGCTCCCAGTTCTTGCGCGCGATCTCGGTCGAGCCCAGGGCGCCGGTGAAGATGGGCAGTTGCATCTTCACCTTCTGGTCCCAGCCGTACTCGGTTTCCGTGTCCACGGCCGGGAAGATGGCTGTGTCCGGGTTGGCCTCGGTCGCGCCGCGGATGCCCCGGCGCCGACCGCGTACCCCTGGATGCTCAGGTGCGAGTAATCCACGGGGTAATCCTTGTCCGCCCCGGCCGTGATGTGGCCGAACGGGCCCGGGTAGATCACCTCGCGGCCTCGGAAGGAGGAAAGCCAGAATCTCGCAGGCGCCCTTGCAGCCGTCCAGGCACTCCGCAGAGCCCGGACATGGGCACGACGTTCCGGGAGCGATTGACGGTTCCATTGGCGGTGGACGCATTCGGCGTTCGAAGGTTCATGGGGGGGCCTCATGGGAGGAAGAAGGTTCGAACCATGCACGTTCCGTCCGCGGAGTTCGTCGTGGGATCCGGCCCAGCTCGGCAGGGTCCGAGCGGGTAGGGAAATCCGGCGTCGTCGACAAGCGGCTCGGGGCCCGGTGCCCACGGCGGCGAGCCTCGCCGCGTGGGTACTCCCTGGCCGGGAACAGGCCGCCCGGTCTGGGCAGTCCGCCCTGGCTCATCGCGCTCTACAGCGCGCAGACTCCCCTGACCCCGAATCCGGTCCCGTCGATTCGGCTGAATTTCCAGGTCTCGGAGGCAATACGGAGGGGGGCCTCGCACTCCCGCCCTCCGCGGACTGCGGCCCTATCATATCCCCGCGTCGGCACGACGCAAGCGATCAGAGGCCCGCGCGAGAATCCGGAGCCCGCTCTCGATCGGCACCGTCTTGGGTTCCGTCTCCGACCCGGCCCCCCTCTTTTCCGGCGCGACGGGGCGTGAAAGACGGACCCGAACCGAGACTGTCGCGAGGATACCGGGTCCGTCTTCGGCTGACTTGTAGAAAAGGCGGGGGTGCCACGGGTTCCGCTTGGTACGTGTTTAGCGTCTCGCCATGGGACGTAAGTCCTTTCTTTGTAGCGGCGGCCGTCTCGGCCGCTCCGGGCTGGTTCCCCTCCGGAGCGGCCGAGACGGCCGCCGCTACAAAGAAAAGGCCAGAAAAACAGCCAGTCGAGACGCGAAACACGTACTCCGCTTGGGGAACCCGTGTGTCCGGGGCCGGCAGACACGGGTTCCCAAAGCGGAACCCGTGGCACCCGTCATCTCCGACAACACACCCCGGTATCGTTGCTACAGTCTCCCCGAATCGTGCCTTTCCAGGCGCTGGGCGCGTTGCCCCCGGCAGACAGCCATTGACAACGCCGATGAGGAATTCATACTACAAGTTGGGTCGTGGGCGCGTGTTCCTGTCCGAAAGCCCATTCATCGGCCCGGTTCCGTGGCTCGGGATTCGATCGTTCTGATCTGGGAACTGTGTGCTCCGGCGGTCATTCGCGCACCGGGGTATGATCCGTCTTGACCGGAGAGGCCCATGGCCACCGCCTCCGAACGCCCCCAGCCGGCTCGAAGTGCCCCGTCGCCGTCTGCGGCCGAGGCGACGCCCCTGCCGGTACCGTCCACCTCGAATCCACCCGGTGCGGGCGCGACCCGGCCCGACGCGGCCGCGCGCAGCAGCAACGGCGCCGGCAAGGATCTCAAGGGGCTGTCCGCCTTCGACGAGTCCGCGCTCGAAAAGTCGCTCATCCGCCGCGGCCTGGCCACCCCGCAAGAGATCGAGTATTGCAAGCAGCAGCGGGGCCGGATCGTCCGGGAGAAGGGCGAGCCGGTCGGGCTGGTCCAGGTCCTCGTCGCCGCCAAGGCCGTAACCGAAAACCAGGTCCGCCGGCTCTGCCAGGAAATCGCCGTCAGCGAGTCCCAGCAGAAGAAGCTCGATATCCCCGGCTACCAGATCCTGGAACGCCTGGGCAAGGGCTCGATGGGGGCGGTCTTCAAGGCCAAGCAACTGAGCGTCGACCGCATCGTCGCCGTCAAGGTGCTGCTCGACCAGCTCGCGCAGAACAAAGAGTTCATCAAGCGGTTCGACCGCGAGTCGAAGATCGCCGCCAAGCTCTCGCACAACAACATCGTCAACGCCATCGACGCGGGCGAGGTCAACGGCCATTATTACTTCGTGATGGAGTACGTCGAGGGAGACACGATCAAGGACTTCCTCGAAAAGGGCCGCATCTTCGATGAAAAAACGGCGCTGAAGATCATCCTGGCCGTCGCCGAAGCCCTCAAACACGCCCATCAACGGGGATTGATCCATCGCGATATCAAGCCCGAGAACGTCATTCTGACCAAGGACGGCGGCGTGAAGCTGGCCGATCTCGGCCTGGCGCGGCTGACCTCGGACGAGAAATGGGCCATGGCCGAGGCGGGCATGGCCATCGGCACGCCGTATTACATCAGTCCCGAGCAGGTGCGCGGGCAGGTCGATGTCGATATCCGCGCGGACATTTACAGTCTCGGTGCGACCTTCTACCACATGGTTACCGGCCAGGTGCCGTACAGCGGCGAGACGCCCACCGAGGTCATGAAGAAGCACCTGGACAAGAACGTCGTGCTGGTCCCGCCCGACCACCTCAATACGAACCTCTCGAGCGGTCTCGGCGAAGTGGTCGAGACGATGATGGCCAAGAACCGCGAGGACCGTTACCGCAACCCGGACGACCTGATCCTCGACCTGAAGTGTCTGATCGCGGGCGACGCGCCGATGATCGCCTCGCAGAAAGCGGAGGCGCTGGCGACGCTGGCCCAGGGCGACAGCGACGAGGCCACGGGCCATGCCGGTGCCACGGAGGCCGAGATGGTCGAGATGGCCGGCTATGTGAACGGCCGCGCCAACATCATCGCCGGTCTGGCCGTCCTGCTCGCCCTGTCGGTGGTCACGAATGCCTTGGTCCTCCTGCTGCACTGAGCTGAGCGGGCGTGTGAAGAATCCTTGTAGGGTGGGCTCGGCCCACCTCCGGGCGGCACAGGGAAGAAGATGGTGGGCCGAGCCCACCCTACGAGGATTCCTTCCCCCGGATTTTGCTGGCGGCCGAGCGCCCATTCCGATCCAATTCCGAGTGCAGGGCATTGTTCGGGCCCCCATTCGCGGTATGGGCTGCGGTTGTTTCTTTGCCGGGCTCGAACGTGCTCACGATCTTCCTCAGTGGGGGGAATGCCGTGCCCACCTTATTGACCTGTCCGCAATGCCAGAACCGCGGTTCCGTGCCGGATACCTTCGCGGGCGGCCGGATAGCCTGCCCGAAGTGTGGCCACAAATTTGCGGTGCCGGGACGCAATCGGCCCGCTCCGAAGGCTCCGCCCGTCGTGCCGCGCAAGGCGCCGATTCTCCTCGACGAGGGCATGGAAGCCGCCGCGCCGGACGAGGCCCTGGAGCGCCGGCCGGTCAGCGCGCGGCCTCCCAAACGCGGGCGGCGGGATGTCCCCGGCCGTGATCGCGGCGATCGGCCTGGGAGGCGTGGCCGTGATTTTGCTCGGAGTCATCGCCGTGATGCTGGCCCGGGGAGGCGGCGGCGGCGGCGCCGCGCACCTGCGCCGGCGGTCGCCAAGAACGCGGTTGAACCGGAAGCGGAGCCCGCAGCCGCCGCCGCGCCGGCCGCGGTTGTGGTCCCCGTGGCGGCGCCGGCATCGGTCGTCTCCGCCGACCCGCTGGCCACCGTGCAGCGCATCAAGGACGCCACGGTTTACATCAAGGTCATGGCCGGCCGCGTGGGCGGGACCGGCACCGGCTTCGTCGTCCGCCGCCAGGGGGAGACGATCCTCATCGCCACGAACCGCCACGTCGTCAGCCCGCACCGCACTCCCCAGGCCATCCGCCAGCAGGACCCGAACGCGGTCAAGCCGACGATCACCGTCGTCTTCCGCAGCGGCCAGGGTCCCGCGCTCGAACACACGTGCCCGGCGGAGGTCGTCGCGATCGACGAGTCGGAGGAGATCCAGCATGACCTGGCCATCCTCGCGGTCCAGGGCGTCAAAAATCCGCCGGCGCCCATCGAGCCGCCAGCCCGGGTGGATCTGGTCGAGACGATGAAGTACACCGCGTATGGCTTCCCGTTCGGCGACTTCTCCAAGAGCCTCGGCACCGCGGGCAACCCTTCGATCACGGTCACGAGCGGGACCGTCTCGGCCCTGCGCAAGGATGAGCACGGGCACCTGGTGGCCATCCAGCTCGATGGCTCGCTCCAGCCGGGCAACAGCGGCGGGCCGCTGGTGGACGAGAAAGGCCGGCTGCTCGGCGTGGCGGTCGCCAAGCTGGCGGCGGCCGACACCATCGGCCTGGCCATCCCCGCGCCCGAGCTGGCCCTGGTGCTCGATGGCCGCGTCGGCGCGCTGAACCTGGTCCTCGGCCCCGGCCCCGCCAACGCCGCCGAGTTGCAAGTCACGGCCCAGGTGGTCGATCCCCTGAACAAGATCAAGGAAGTGCAGGTCGGCATCGTGCCGGCGTCCGGGCGCGCCCCTGTTTCATCCGAACCCCGACGGCTCCTGGTCGGCCCTGCCCGGCACCACGCCCGTCCCGCTGAAGATCGACCACGCCGAGGCGTCCGGGAGCGTCCACGTCGCCCTCAACGGCCAGGGCCCCGAAGCCCGCAAAGTCCTCGTCCAGACCGCCTATCGCAACGTCGAGGGCAAGCTCGTCTACAACAGCCCGCGCATGGTCCTTCTGCCCGATCGTCCCGGACCGATTCTCTCCGGAAACAAGCTCCTGGCCTTGAAGATCGACCTGGCGCGTCGCAGCGTGGCCAAGCTCGGCGCGCTGGTGGACCCGGACAAGGAATGCAAGCTCGTCAAGAATGAGCAAACGCACAAGGTCGAGATCACCATGCCGGAGAAGCTCTTCACGCTCTCGCCGTTGCTCAAGCGCAAGGGTCAGCCGCTCCACAACGCGCCGATGAGCCTGACCGACGTGGAGGGAGACTTCCTGATCTCGGTTCAGGTCACGGGGAACATGAACCCCGGCACCGTGCCCGCCAAGGACCCGCTGGGCCGCACGTTGCCCTTCACGTTCCAGGGGGCCGGCTTGATTGTCTATCAGGACAAGTCCAATTTCTTCCGGCTGGAGCGCGCCTGCCAGAGCGAGGGACGGGTGCTGGTGCGCGAGCTGCTGGTCGAGGTGATTCGCTCGGGCCAGGTGACCGACCATTATTACATCGCGCTGCCGGGCAATCCCTCGCGCCGATCGATCTGCTGATCGTCCGGCAGCAAGGCCGGGTGCGCTGCCTGTTCAGTCCCGACGGCCGCAGCCTGGTCACCTTCCGCGACCTGGAACAGGAATTCCCCGGCAAGGTCCAGGTCGGTCTGACCGCCTCGAACGTGTTGCGCCGGCCCTTCAGCGCTCAGTTCCAGGACTTCGTGCTGTTCGACGATAAGGACAAGCTCGCCGAGCAGTTCGGCAAGGGGCCGTGATGCCAGATGCCAGATTTCTATCCTGATGCCTGATGCCTGATGCCCGATGCCCGATGGCGGATCGTCGGAATTCGATGGGGTTCAGTCATCAGTCATCAGGCATCAGGAATCCGGAATCTGGAATCCGCTATCCGCTATCCGCCATTGGTGTCATTTGCCCTTGTCCGCCTTGGCCTCGTCAGCCCGCGCGCGGAACCGTGATTCCCGTTTCTGGAGGTTCTCGGCGTAGAGTCCCAGATCGTGGCGCGGACGCCATCGTTGGAGCTGGTCCAGGCGGGCGAGGACGTGCCGCAGCGGCGGTCGAGCGTGAAGGGATGGGACCGGCCGAAGTTGAAGAAGGGGTTCTCGGGCTGGTCTTGCTGGCGTCGGTGCATCCGCTCGAAGAAGGCGACGAGAACCTTTCGGGTCGTAGCCGTCGAGATACAGCCAGGTGGTGCTCGCGCAGTCGGCGGCGTGCTCGTCCTCGGGGCGGAACGGGTTCATCAGGAGGCCGAACAGAGCCATCTGGCGAGTGAAGAACTGGTCAAAATCGGCCCCCATGCCGGGCGGCCGGCCGTAGGTGGCCTCGGCCAGCTTGCCGCGGCGGGCGTATTCGTAGAGGTGGCCCAGGTCGAGGTGCGCCAGTTCGTGCGCCACGACGCCGGCCACGGTCGCTTCGTCGGGCTCCTTCAACAGCGCCGTGGTGAAGACCAGAGAGCCGCCGGGGAACGACTGGCCGTCGGCGATCGGGGCGTCGATCAAGGTGATGTCGAGGTCGCGGTAGCGGGCGCGGTGGGTCATGTGCCGGGCGAGGCCCGCGACGAGCTCGCGCAGGTACCGCAGCTTGTCCGGGTCCGTGACGACCAGATAGCCCCTGGCCTTGGCCTGCCGCAGATACTCGTCGCGCCCTGCTTGCCGGCTTGCCGCTCCTCGGCCGCGCTGAGGGTCACGCCTTCGAGCGCGGGCCCTTCCAGCGAACTGAGCTCGTTGAGCCAGTTCTGGAAGCCGGTGGCCGGGTTGCGCGCGAAGCTATCAGCCATGCGGGAGAACATTTCGGGCATACTGCGCGGCGGGGGCTGCCGGTTCGGTGGGGCCGGCTTTGCGAAGGTGATCGGACACGGGGGCGGCGTGTCAGCGCCGCACGCGGCGCGGCCGCGGGGACGCGGCGTACTGGCTTGCGCTTCTGAGGCGCAGCGGACCGGCGCAACGAGGCAAAGTCCCATCAGCACGACGACCCAGACGCGCCAGCGCGACCATCCCGGCATGATCAACGGGCCTCCGGATGCCTCGTATCCTCCTTCCTTATGACGACCGGCGGCCCTCGTGCATTCGAGGCGACCACATCCCGAAGCGGCAGACCACAAAAAAACACCGGCCGGCGGGAAAGCCGGTCGGTGTTCTTGAGGTCAGAGTCTGTTCCGAAAGCCCGCGCAGGAGCGTCTGGTCTTAGCCCCGAAGGGGCGGCAGTGAATAGCCCGGGGCGTCAGCCCCGGGACCAACAACGGCGGAAAATGAATTTCTTCGAAGCCCCGACGGGGCGACAGAACCCACGGTCCCGTAGGACCTTCTGTCGCCCCTTCGGGGCTCCGGAGGAAGATTCTCTCGTCGCGGCCTCGGTTCCCGGGGCTGACGCCCCGGGCTATTCACTGCCGCCCCTTCGGGGCTTTAAAAACAGACGCTCCGACAACCCATGCGGCGCTGATCAATAGCTGGTCGCGTCGATGGTTTCGCCGTTGCCCTTGGTGCCCAGCGACCACCAGGTCGCCCAGCTAATCGAGTCCTTGATGAACCGCACGCTGCCGTCGGTCATCAGGCAGTTGACGCCGCCCGAGTGGTAGCTCTGGGCGTTGGTGATCGCGCCGTCGGGGTTGCAGCCGCCGCAGCCGTCCACGCGGCAGGCCGACCACGGGTACTGCGTGCTGTTCGGCGGCACCAGGGTGTGGAACAGCGAGATGCCGGTCTCGCCCCAACCCCAGCGGAAGCCCTTGGTCCGGCTCAGGTTCGTGCCGCCCTGGTAGTTGGTATTGCACCATTGCAGGAACGTGGCGAGCGTCGTGCTCGGCGGCTGGGTGCCCGCCGGGACGGTGGACCACATGTCGGAAATGCCGTCGAGAGCGTTGTTCGAGGCATTCCAGGAGATCGCCACGCCCTTGCCGCTGCCCGAGGGCCGGCCAGTGGCGCCTTCGGAGAACGCGATGGTATTGGCCGTGCCGTCGGTGATGGCCGCGATCGAGTAGCAGTGGTGCTTGCCGAAGACGCCCGTGTACTCATCGTCCGAACCGCGCCGGCCGGTGGTGCCCACGGAACCGTAATAGCTGTTCAGATTCGAGAGCCCGCGTACGGGTCCGACGGGCAGAGATACGCGTTGAGCTTGGTGGTGTAGGCCGTGTTGTTGACGACCGTGGCCATCATCAGCGGATTCGTGCCGCCGTCGGCGAGGAAGCTGAAGTTGATCGCGCTGTAGACCGGCGCCTGCTCCATGTAGGGCAGCAGCATGGCCAGCGCCCCACTCGCACCAACCCTGGTAGTTATCCGGATCGGCATAGCCGCGGGACTGGCCGATCGGGAAGGACTGCATGGCCGATTCGTAATTGTGCATCCCCAGGCCGATCTGCTTGAGGTTGTTGACGCACTGGCTGCGGCGGGCGGCCTCGACTGCGCGGGCGCCTCGCCCGCCTGCACGGCCGGCAGCAGCAGGGCGATCAAGACGCCGATGATGGCGATCACCACCAGCAGCTCGATCAGGGTGAAACCGCGTCGGGAAGATTCTCGCATGATGAACTCCGATCCGGGATCCGGAAAACGAAAACGCAACGGGGCCTCGACACCGCCCCTCCAACGAGGGGGATGGATCATCACATTCGGATCGCGGTGTCTTTCGATTCGGGAGCACCTGACAAGGCAGGGCCCCGAATCACGGCAAACGGTGTGATGCCTGGCCTGTGGGGGAAAGTAGGAGGGTTCTTCACAAACCGGCGGGATGCGGGGGCGGGGGTCCTCAGCGCCAAGACCTCAAGGGGTCTCCGCACGGAGCGACCGGATCACGGGGCTTTCTTCTCGGCGGCAGGCTTCTGGGCGCCCTTCTGGGCGGCCTTCTCGGCGTAGAACTTCGCCTGGGCGTCCTGTTCGGCCTTGGCTTCCGGCTCGCCATGGCGGGGGCGGAACCCGTCTTCGCGTCCTCGCCGCAGCCACTGGTGAGGGCCAGGACGCCGCTAATGCCCAAGCTCAGGACCACGGGAACGATATTCCAGGAACGAAACGTCGCAAGGCTCAACTCCTCGTCATCGGGTACCAAGTCGTCGGTCATCGACCAAAAAGTGTGGAACTCTTTTTGAACATACAAGGGCGTGGCGCCGGAGGCAAGGGGCTCTCTCGGCGATCTCGACCTTTCGGGCCCGGGAAAGCTCCGTAGGGTGCGTGAAACGCACCGCGGCTTTGGTCGGCAAAGAAATTGGTGCGTTTCACGCACCCTACCGGGAGAGGCTCTAAGTCCGGGCGGCAAAGAAATTGGCGCGTTTCACGCTCCCTGCCGGGCGAGGCTCGATAGTTCGGCAAAGACGGTCGTTTTGCTAGCCGGGAGAGGCTCTAAGTCCGGGGGGACGGAACGCGCTCCTGCGCGCAGGCCGACGCGGCCGGTCGTTTTCCATGCGCGGCCGCGGTCCACCGTGCGGCACTGTAGGAGGCCTCGCTCACGGCGATTGGTCTTCTCCATGCGGCCCGCAGCGCGGCCTTAGGCTGCGACGGGATCAGCGCCTCGCAGCCCGAGCCGATCAGGTCGGACCGGCCGGCCTTCAGCAGCGCCTCACGCACCTCGAAATAATTCTCCGGCTTGAAGAACTGCAAGAGCGCCCGCTGGAGCTTGCGGTCGCCCAGGTGGCGGGCCACGTACACATCCTCGCCCGTGAACGGATCGAGGCCGGTGTAATACATGCAGGTGGCGATGTCGATGGCCATTCGCATAAAGTTCAGCATATCCGGAGATTGCATCAATTGGAAGTAACCGCCGACGGCCACCAAGAATGCATGTTCACATCCATGCCGAGCAATGAACGATCGTTTCCTCCTCGCTACGGTCGAAAACCCGCTTCGGTGTGTCGGACCGACCGCGCAAGATGGCCATCCCGGAGCACATGGATGCAGAACATCGCTCGGGCGGCCCTGGCCGAAACTTGGAGATTCCGGTCACGATTATCCGCTCGATGCCAAGCCTCAACCCAGAGAAGGGAACGGGAGGCCTGCGAGGCGGCTTTGGCCAGAGCCAACGTCTCATAATGCGCCTTTATGTTTCGTGGCTAGAGCGTCACGACGACCCGCCCTCGAACCGTCCGACTCTCGGCGGCCTCATGGGCTTCGGCTATCGCCGACAACGGGAACCGATGGATGGTCTCGAATCCCAGCCAGCCGGCCTTGAACGCAGCGTTCAGCTCGTGAGCGGATTCGACCTTCGCCCCAACTGGGAAGTCGTCGCTGCTGACCCACAACGACGATGGGCTGTCGCTGCCGTGGCACGGGGTTGAGGTGCGACGAATTCCCGATTTCTCTGGGCTGGCACCACGGGGCCGGCCTTGTGCCGAGGGGCTTGACGATGTACTAAAACTCTATCTAGAGAGAGCGAGGTCCCGGGAACGATGAGCGGCAGATCGACCAGTAGCTGCTGGGTCCCTATCGTGGCAGTCGCCGCGCTGCTCGTGAGCGCTGTGTTGTCACCGATCTGCCAGTCGAGTTGGGTGGATAGCACGACGCAATCGGGTCGCGTTCCTCTTGCACCTCACACCCGGACCCACTTGCCTCATCAGACCACGAGGGCACTCGCTTCCACGCCTATCCGGCTCAAGGCCCTTCCTCCCGAAGGAGAAGCGGAAAGAGAACCTGAGTGGGGATGATTGTCCCCGTCTCTGCATGTCCGACGAAGGTCGCAACACCTCTCCTGGGCTTCTCGGTGATCGTGTCTCGCCATCATTTCTCGTGATGCCCCATCCCCTCCGGTGTTGAGCCACCTCGCGGCCGTCGAAGGCATCGAGTAACGGCCCCCTGTCGTCCCTTGGAAACCTCGGGTGTCCGTGGACGAGGGGGGCGACGAGAACGAACTCGTGATCCGGCACTCGACTGCCCGGTTTCGTTCCCGTGGTTCAGGGACCAGGAACTCTCCCCAACCTTCGGGCCGACGCCCACCGACGCGATTTCGGTGTCGAGACCGTAATTCGTTCTGGAGCCTCGTGGATGAATCCCCTCGTCTTCGTCTTACGGCGACCCGTCAGAACCCTCTTGCTGGTCGTCGCGCTCGTCGGTGGTGGCGTCCTGGTGTTGCCGAAGATGTGTGTCCGTCCGGTGGAGTGCATCTGGAAAGCTGCCTGACCACTGGCGATGATTCCCCCGGGGCGGCCAATACGACGTGTACGTGCTAACCAGCCGCCCGCCGTTCACCGAAACCAACCCGACGGCCCTGATGATCGCCCACGCCCGCGATCCCGTCGAGCCGCCCTCAAAACATCGGTCGGACATTCCGAGCGATCTGAAGGAGGTCATTCTGTGCTGCCTGGCGAAGAAGCCCAACGAGCGCTATCCCGATGTGAAAGCGCTCGGCTATGCGCTCGCGAGCTGCGCTTCGACCGGCGAGTGGGACGCCCGCAGGGCCGAGGCGTGGTGGGTCGAGCAGGCTGTCAGGGCGGGGAAACCGGCCCTGGCCTCGGAGGAGACATGATTCGGCCCCGCGACCACCTGCTTTCCCGGAGACTCAACTCGTGTCCAGTCGCGGGCGGCGCGATGGAAATCGCCCGATGGCCTTGGGATGGTCCTCCGCACGACCCGCTTGACATCGTCCTGGTCGGTACCCTTGGATCGTCGGCGCGCTCGATCGCGCCGCTGTCGTGGGTGGGCTCAGTGCTTTGGGCGCCGCCCTGTTCAGTATCGGCATTCCGCAAAACAGTGTCCTGCATTACGAAACCCAGGTGGAGAACGGCAAGCTCCTCTTGATCGCCCACGGAACGTCCGAGGAAGTCGAACGTGCCAAGGGGGTTCTGCATCAGACTGATGCGAATTCAACGACGGTCCATGGCGAATCGGTCGCCGTTGGCGTGTAACAGGAAACCACGGAGATATTCCATAAACCTCTTTCAGAAAGGGGAACTAGATGTCCACGAAAACACGTCGGCACAATCACCCCGACCACGCGAGCAACATCGAGATGAACAAGGGATCTGCTGAGAAGCTCAGTCGCACCAGGCAGGGAGTCAGCGACGAGGAGCGATCCCGATTGATTCAGGTCCGCGCCTACAGCCTGTGGGAACAGGCTGGTAAACCGGACGGCGATGCGTCCAGAGAGCGGTATTGGTTCGAGGCCGAGAGGGAGATCATGGCGCCTCACGTGAGCGATCAATGATGTAGACAAAAAACCAATCGTGGCGCCCAGGATGTCAAATCCGGGAATGACGTGCCCTCTGCCCCGGTGGGGGACGAGTTCGTGATCAAGACCAATTGGTCCGGCCACTTGGTATCGGCAGGAGGAGCCAAGTGAACTTTGTGGAACGCTTCAGAGTGCTTCCCGGTACCACCGTCAAGCTCAGGGACATCGACCCAAAGTTCAAGAACCACTACGAAGGCCGCGAGGAGGCCGCCAAGGAGATCGAACACTACCGGCAGAAACTGAGGGAACTGCAAGGACTCCTCTATGCGGACGGACGGCGCTCGGTTTTGATCTGCCTACAGGCGCTGGACGCGGGGGGCAAGGACGGGACGATCAGTCACATCCTGGGTTCGATGAATCCACAAGGCTGCACTGTGGTGGGGTTCAAGCAGCCTTCCGCCGAGGAGCTGGCGCACGATTTTCTGTGGCGGATCCATCGTGCCACGCCGGCCCGGGGCGTAGTGACCATCTTCAACCGTTCGCACTACGAGGACGTTCTGATCGCACGCGTTCATAATCTCGTCCCACAAGAGGTATGGTCCCGCCGTTACGATCGAATCAATGCGTTCGAGAGCGGCCTCGTCCAGGACGACACCCATATCCTCAAGTTCTACCTGCACATCTCCAAAGGAGAGCAACTGAAACGCTTCAAGGATCGACTTGACGACCCTGCCAAGCAATGGAAAATCAGTGAGGCCGATTACAAGGAGCGAACCTACTGGGACGACTACATGGCGGCATACGAGGATGCACTTTCCCGTTGCAGCACCGAAAACGCCCCCTGGTTTATCATCCCTGCCGACCACAAGTGGTTCAGGAACCTCGCCGTGGCCCGGATCGTCGTGGAGCACCTGGAAGGGCTGAAAATGACGTTCCCGCCGCCTTCGGTGGATATCGAGCACATTCGCAAGGAGTATCACTCAGCGAAGAAGCATAGCCACTGACGGGAAAGGCTCCGCTTCGGGAGAATGCGCCGGCGGAGGCTCCGCCAGGCTTGAATCGGAGACAGGACATGATCAAAGTGCCAATGTATCCGTTGCGATTCGAACCGATCTACCAGTATCGTCTCTGGGGCGGCCGGCGGCTGGCCGAGCTGCTCACGGCACCGCTGCCCGGCGACGGACCCATCGGCGAAGCCTGGCTACTGAGCGATCGCGATGACCATCCCAGCAGGGTCGCCGCCGGGCCGCTTAAAGGATGGACCATCCGGCAATTGCTGGAGCGGTCGCCAGACCAGTTACTGGGAAAACGGGCGGGTCGTTTCCAACGGTTCCCCGTGCTTCTCAAGTTCCTCGACGCACAGGACAAGCTCTCGGTCCAAGTGCATCCCGACGATGGGCGGAAGGACTCTATCCCAGCGGGCGAAAGCGGTAAGACCGAAGCCTGGGTCGTGCTGGAGGCGTCACCGACTAGCCGTATCTACGCGGGCCTGAAGGCAGGCACCACCCGAGACGATCTCAAGCGGGCGCTTGCGAACCGGGCGGTGGCGGACCTTTTAGCAAGCTTCACGCCGAGGGTCGGCGACGCCGTCTTCCTCCGCGCTGGGACCGTCCACTCCCTCAGCGGCCTTGTGGTGTTCGAAGTGCAGGAAAACAGCGACGTCACGTTTCGCCTGTTCGACTGGGATCGCGTCGACCCCAAGACAGGCAAGCCTCGACCTCTGCAAGTCGAGCAGGCGATTGCCTGCATCGATTTCGAGCAAGTCACAATCGGTCCGGTGGAGCCGGAGGAGGAGGTGCCGGCGCAACGAGAGCGACTCTTTCATTGTGAACATTTCTCGGTGTGGCGGCACACGAGACAAGCTCCGTTCATGGTCGGTGCCGTGGGCACGCCGCGGGTGCTGGTTGGCATCGTCGGCGAGGGGGAGCTGGAGTACAGTAGCACCAATTATCCCGTCGGCCGCGGCGACGTCGTGCTCTTGCCGGCGGAGGTCGGCGCGTGTTCCTACCGGCCGCGCACTGCCGTCAGCTTGCTGGAAGTCGCCCTGCCGGAATAGGACCGGCCGGGCAGGGTCGGGATCGTGAGCAGAGCCACGAACACGGAAACAGTAACGATGAAAAAGCTCGTCGTTTTCGACCTGGACGGAACACTGGCCCAGAGCAAGTCATCGCTTGATGCGGAGATGGCAACACTTTTGAACCAGCTTCTTTGTCACATCAAGGTTTCGGTTATATCCGGCGGCGATTGGGCGCAATTTCAAAAACAAGTGCTCTCCTACCTTGCCAGTGACGAACGCCTGAAGAATCTTTCGCTTCTTCCTACATGTGGAACGCAGTTTTACAGATACAAAAAAGGTTGGGAAAAGCTTTACGCGGAAGATTTTACCAGTGAACAAGAAAATAACATTATAAGTTCACTGAAGAAGGCGATCGAGCAATCGGGCCTGAAGCCCGAAAACGTCTGGGGAGAAGTGATTCAAAACAGGGGAAGTCAAATCACCTTTTCTGCATTAGGACAGGAAGCTCCGCTGAAAGAAAAGGTGAAATGGGATCCTGATTTCACCAAGCGGAAGAAGATGAAAGCGATCCTTGACACGTTGATTCCCGAGTTTTCCGTCCGATTGGGGGGCTCGACGTCTATCGATGTCACGAAACTGGGAATCGACAAATCCTACGGGATCAAAAAGCTCCGAGACATTCTCGGGATTGCCATTGAGGAGATGATCTTTATTGGGGACGCCCTGTTCCCTGGCGGCAACGACTATCCCGCCGAGCAAGCCGGCGTCGTTTCGATCCGGGTCCGAGATCCAGAGGAGACCAAACGGGTTATCGAAGCAATCGTTGCTTGTCTAAGTTGAGTCAGACGAGCGTAATCTTGTGAGGAGGGGTGATGGCTGGATTTCAAATGCGTCGGCTTGGGTTGATGATGGAGCCGGAACCAGGCAATCCGCTGGAGGTCGAAGGGGTCCTGAACCCGGCCGGGGTTCGCGGGCCTGATGGTCAGTTTTATCTCTTCCCGCGTCTGGTCGCGAAGGGAAATTACTCGCGCATTGGCATAGCACGAGTGAAGTTCAATGAGACCGGCGACCCGGCGGGCGTTGAGCGGCTCGGCATCGCTCTGGAGCCGGAGGCAGATTACGAGTTGCGGTCTGACGGCAGTGGCGGCTGTGAGGATCCGCGCATCACGTTCGTGGAACGGTTCCAGCGCTACGTGATGACTTACACGGCGCATTCGCCTATAGGCCCACGGATCGCCCTGGCGGTATCGGAGGATTTGTTTCACTGGAAGCGTCTGGGGCTCGCGACCTTCGCTCCGTATCACGGCATTGATTTCGTCCATGTGGACAACAAGGATGCCAGCCTCTTCCCCGTCGCCATTCCCAATCACGCCGGGAAAATGCAACTGGCCATCCTCCATCGCCCCCTGTTCCCCGGCACTCGTCCCGAGGAAACCGCCTGCCAGGTCGCGTCGCGTGTGGTGGATCTCGATCACGAAAGCATCTGGATTTCCTACTGCCCGATGGCCTTGGATGGGATCGAACCGCAGCGCCTTGGCCTGTTTAATTCGCACCACCGGCTGGCGACTCCGGTGTCGCCCTGGGAGATGCTGAAAATCGGCGGCGGTACTCCACCTGTCCTCACCCGGCATGGATGGCTGATTGTTTACCACGGTGTAAGCAAAGTGTCGGAGCCTGGCAATGACGAACACCATCTCTGCTACTCGGCCGGGGTCATGGTGCTCTCAAGGGATCATCCACGCGTGCTCCTCTATCGTTCGGCGGAACCGGTGTTGACGCCGGTGCTTCCGCAGGAATGCCAGGGAACCGTCGCCAACGTCGTGTTTCCCACGGGCATCGACCGGCGCGACGATCTCGGCGTGCCGGACCGCTTCGACGTTTATTACGGCATGGCCGACAACCGCATCGGCGTGGCGCGTCTGGACGTGCCGGAATTACTGCCGCCAGGGGCACGCGCCGACCTGCCCCGAGCCAAGGGCTCACTTCCGATCGACGGTCAATCTCAAACAGAGAGTCGTCATGGGGCCCCGCTCACGATCAGAAAAGGCTCATCGCCAACATGACACACTCAGACGCGATTGCTCTGCTCGAACTGGACGAATGTGGGCACCTTCGGGTCATCAGCCCCCAGACCGATAGACCGATCGTGATGCAGCACGTTGGCGCCGAGAAGCTGTTGTCCGCCCTTCGTTACCAGTTCGGTGGCCATGAGGAAAAGGCGGCCGCCAAGATGGGAGGCGTCTGATGACCGCCGTGCATTCGGATGCGCTGGTGCTCTTCGGTGTGACGGGCGATCTCGCCCACAAGATGATCTTCCCCGCACTCTATGCGCTGTCGAAACGAGACGCCCTGAATGTCCCGGTCATCGGCGTCGCCTCCCCGGAGTGGAGTCTTGCGCAGTTGCATGACCGAGTCAAGGACAGCATAACGCGATCGAACGAGATCGATAACCAGGACGCCCTCCACCATCTTCAGTCCCTGCTCAGTTACGTGAGCGGGGACTATAACGACCGAGGTACTTTCACGTCGCTAAAGAAGGCGCTGGGTAGTGCTCGGTGCCCGGCTCACTACCTTGCCATCCCGCCCTCGCTCTTCGCGACGGTGATCACAGGGCTCGGCGCCGCAGACCTGGCCAATCATGCCGCGCGTCATCGTCGAGAAGCCTTTCGGCCGCGACTTGGCCTCTGCGCAAGAACTCAACCGCATTGCGACGTCGGTGTTCCCGGAAGACTCGATCTTCCGCATCGATCACTTCCTCGGGAAGGAGGCGATCATGAATATCCTCTATTTCCGGTTCGCCAATTCGTTCCTGGAGCCGATCTGGAACCGCAACTACGTGGCCAGCGTCCAGATAACCCTGGCGGAGGGTTTCGGCGTGGAGAACCGTGGCGCGTTTTACGAGACTGCCGGCTGTCTGCGCGACGTGATCCAGAACCACCTCTTCCAGGTCGTCGCCCTGCTTGCCATGGAGCCGCCAGCCTACAGGGGCTTTGGGGCCGTGCATAGCGAGAAAGCCAAGGTCTTCCAGGCCATGCGCCCTCTGAAACCAGACGACTTGGTCCGTGGCCAGTACGCTGGCTATCGGACAGAGTCGAACGTGGCGAAGAACTCCGACGTCGAGACTTTCTGCGCCCTGCGGTTATTCATCGATTCTTGGCGTTGGAAGGGAGTTCCCTGGTACCTACGTTCCGGCAAGTGCCTGGCCGCGACGGCACACGAGGTGTTGGTGGAGTTGAAGCCGCCGCCGCAGGAGCTCTTCGCCGACTCCTCCCTGACGACCGGCCGGGCCAACTATCTGCGCTTTCGGCTTTCCCCTAGTTCCGCTGTTGCTCTTGCCGCGCGCGTCAAGCGTGCCGGGAAGGAGTTCGTCGGCGACCAGCACGAACTCTACCTGCTCGAAGAACTGCCGGGAGCGGAGTTGCCTTACGAACGGCTCTTGGGCGACGCCATGGCTGGCGACGGTGCGCTCTTCACCCGAGAGGACGCGATTGAAGCCGCCTGGGCGGTCGTCGAGCCCGTTTTGAGGGCCCATCACCAGGCGTGCTCCTACCAGTGCGGCAGTTGGGGGCCGAAAGAGGCTGACGTCCTCATCGCAGCAGACGGTTCTTGGCATAACCCTGAGCCCGAGAGGGTGTCCGGATGACGCAACTGGCACCAGTCGTATTCCTGCTCGACGTCGATAACACCCTGCTCGACGGCGATCGGATCGTAGCCGACCTGAAACAACACCTCACGCAAGCGTTTGGGGCCGAGCGCCAAGAACGCTACTGGGCGATCTTTGAAAAGCGGCGTGCGGAACTCGGTTACGTCGATTACCTTGGTGCCCTCCAGCGTTACCGGGCCGAGAACCCGTGCGACCCGCACTTCTTGCAGATCTCCTTGTTCCTCCTGGACTATCCGTTCGCCAACCGCCTCTACTCAGGCTCGTTGGATGTGATCGAGCGCCTGCGAACCTGGGGGCCGACGGTCATCCTCACCGACGGCGACGTGGTCTTCCAGCCGCGCAAGATCGAGCGATCCGGACTGTTCAAGGCGGTTGAGGGGCATGTGCTCATCTACATCCACAAGGAGCGGCAACTGGACGACGTCGAGAAGCATTATCCAGCCCGTCACTACGTCCTGGTGGACGACAAGCTTCGCATCCTGACGGCAGCGAAGAAGGCCTGGGGGTCACGCCTGACCACCATCTTCCCCCGCCAGGGACACTACGCTTCCGACATCGAGGCCCTGGCCACAAACCCGCCCGCGGACATCACGATCGAGCACATCGGTGACCTGCTCCGATACGACCTGCCCGCTCTGCTCGAGCCCAACCGGATCGGAAGTAACAAAACCGCATCGGAACCAACTGTAGGTAAGAAATGATGAAACCAACCCAAGCACTTCATGAAATGGGCCAAAGCCTCTGGCTCGACAACATCACGCGTGGTCTTCTGACCAGCGGCACGCTCCGCCGTTACATCCAGGAGTTTTCGGTCACGGGGCTCACCTCAAACCCCACGATCTTCGATCACGCCGTCAAGAACAGTCACGCTTACGACGACGCGATCCGTCAGAAAATGAAGGAAGGCAAGTTGGGCGAGGCGATGTTCTTCGAGCTGGCGCTGGAGGATCTCGCGCAGGCAGCAGACCTGTTTCGGCCGATCTACGATCAGACCGATGGTGTGGACGGATGGGTCTCTCTGGAGGTCTCGCCGCTGCTCGCACACGACACGACGAACACACTCGCCGCCGCCAAGGAACTGCATGCCCGGGGCAGGCGGCCGAACATGTACATCAAGATCCCGGGGACCAACGAGGGCCTGCACGCCATCGAGGAAGCCATCTTCGCGGGTGTGCCAGTCAACGTGACCTTGTTGTTCTCCCGCGAACAATACATGGCCGCCGCTGAGGCGTATCTGCGAGGCATCGAGCGGCGGATCACCGCCGGGCGGAACCCCGACGTCAGCTCTGTGGCTTCGATGTTCATCAGTCGTTGGGACGTCGCGGTCATGGGGAAGGCGCCCGAGAACCTGTGGAACAAGCTCGGCATCGCCATCGCAGAACGTACCTACAAGGCGTATCGCACTCTGATCGACTCCCCACGTTACCAGCGGGTTCTCAACGCCGGCGCCCGCCCGCAGCGCCTCCTGTGGGCCAGCACGGGAACCAAGGACCCGTCGGCATCCGATCTCCTCTACATCAAGGCCCTCGCCGCCCCGTTCACGGTGAACACCATGCCCGAGGGTACGTTGAACTCGCTGGCTGAGCATGGTGAGGTCGAAGCCATTCTCCCCACTGACGGTGGGGACTGCGAGGAGGTGCTCACTAGGTTCACCAGAGCCGGCATCGACATCGATGCCTTGGCCACTCAGCTCCAGGATGAAGGGGCCAAATCATTCGTCAAGTCCTGGACAGAGCTCATGGCCTGCATCGCATCCAAGAGCCAGGCGCTACAATGACCTATTCGGCGATGTCAGTTCAAGGAACCGAGCACTCGAATCACAGCATGGTCACGTCGGCGCATGGAAGCGTGGTGGATGCTCGGTTCGAAGACAGCTTGCCCCCCATCTACTCATTGCTGCGAGCAGGGAAGAAAACGCGAATTGCCATCGAGGTGCTGATGCAGCTCAAGTTCCATGATGTCCGGGGAATCGCACTCCATCCTACGACGGGCCTCACTCGCGACATGGCCGTGGAGGACTTCGGCGGGCCATTGAAGGTACCGGTCGGCAAGGGGATTCTTTCGCGAATGTTCGACGTGATCGGAAACGCCATCGACCGCTAGCCGGAGCAACGACAGGAAGGATACCCATCATGAAACACGCTGCCGACCAGCCCGAGGCTCCCGAATCGCAGCCAGGATCGCAGCCCAGTGCGAAGGACGATCTGAAATCCCTTCCCATGCCGGAACTGCGATCAAAACTGGGATCGTCGCCGGACGGCCTCAGTCAAGCCGAGGCGCAAAAACGGCTGACCCAATATGGACCTAACGAGATCACGGAGAAGAAAACCAATCCGTTTCTGAAATTCCTCACCTATTTTTGGGGCCCCATCCCGTGGATGATCGAAGTGGCGGTGATTCTGTCGGGCGTGGTCGGGCACTGGCCGGATTTCTTCATCATCCTCCTCTTGCTGGTTTCCAATGCCGTGGTCGGATTCTGGGAAGAACGCCAGGCGGGCAACGCCATCGCGGCTCTGAAGGCCAAGCTGGCGATCAAAGCCAAGGTGAAGCGTGATGGGAAGTGGACCGACCCGGCGGCGCGTGAGGTGGTGCCGGGCGATGTCATCCGCCTGCGCCTGGGCGACATTGTGCCGGCGGATGCGCGCTTACTGGCAGGCGACCCGGTGGAGGTGGATCAGTCCGCGTTGACGGGAGAATCTTTGCCCGCGGAGCGCAAACCCGGCGAGGCCGTGTTCTCGGGATCGATTATGCGCCGGGGCGAAATCGAAGCGATGGTTTACGCCACCGGGGCGAACACCTATTTCGGCAAGACCGCGCAACTGGTGCAGGAGGCACACACCGTCAGCCATTTCCAGCGTGCCGTGCTGAAGATTGGCGATTACCTGATCATTCTCGCGGTGGCTCTGGTGGCGGTGATCATTACCGTCGCTCTCTTCCGCGGCGACCCGTTCCTCGCCACGTTGCAGTTCGCCTTGGTGCTGACCGTGGCCGCGATTCCCGTGGCGATGCCTACGGTGCTGTCCGTGACCATGGCGGTCGGCGCACGTCTGCTGGCGAAAAAAGAAGCGATTGTGACGCGGTTGGCGGCGATCGAGGAACTAGCGGGCGTGGACGTGCTCTGCTCGGACAAGACCGGCACTCTGACCCAGAACAAGCTGACGCTGGGCGATCCATTCACCGTGAATGGCATTCCCTCCGACCAAGTCATCCTCTGGGCTGCACTCGCTTCGCGCGCCGAAGACAAGGACACGATCGACCTCGCGGTGATCGGCGGCGTGAAGGACGATCAAGCCTTGGAGGGCTATCAGGTAGTCCATTTCCAGCCGTTCGACCCGGTGCATAAGCGCACCGAAGCCACCGTCAAAGGCGGGGACGGAAACCAGTTCTTTGTGGCCAAGGGAGCGCCGCAGGTGATTCTGGCGATGTCGACAAACGCCGGTGAGGTCAAGGCCGCCGTCGAGAAAGCCGTCAACGAGTTTGCGGGACGCGGCTTTCGATCCTTGGGCGTGGCCCGGGCGGATCAGGAAGGCAAGTGGCAGTTTGTTGGCGTGTTGCCCTTGTTCGATCCGCCGCGCGAGCAGGCCAAGGCAACCATCGCGAGCGCCCGGCAGATGGGCGTGACCGTCAAGATGGTGACCGGCGATCAAGTGGCCATCGCTCAAGAAACTGCCCGACAACTGGGGATGGGTACGAACATCCTGGATGCCAGCGGATTGGGCGACACCAAGCATCACGAGACGGCACAGTCGGCGGAGTCCATCGAAAAAGCAGACGGCTTCGCCCAGGTATTCCCCGAACATAAGTTCCACATTGTGGATGTCTTGCAGCAGCGCGGCCACATCGTCGGCATGACCGGCGATGGGGTGAACGACGCCCCCGCGCTGAAGAAAGCCGACTGTGGCATCGCTGTTTCGGGCGCGACAGACGCGGCGCGCGCGGCGGCGTCCATCGTGCTGTTGACGTCCGGCCTATCGGTGATCATCGACGCGATCAAGGAAAGCCGCCGCATCTTCCAGCGGATGAACTAGCTATGCCATCTACCGTATCGCCGAAACGCTCCGCGTGCTGTTCTTCATGACGCTGGCGATCCTGGTGTTCAACTTCTATCCGTTGACGGCGGTGATGATCGTGATGCTGGCGTTGCTCAACGACGGCGCCATCCTGTCCATCGCCTACGACAACGTTCATTACAAGGATAAGCCCGAGGCCTGGAACATGCGCCTGGTGCTCGGGGTTTCCACGGTGCTGGGCGTCATCGGGGTCGTGTCCGCGTTTGGCCTGTTTCTATCTGGGCGAGCGTGTCTTTCACCTCGACCGCCCGCATATCCAGACGCTGATGTACCTGAAGCTCTCCGTGGCCGGACATCTGACGATTTTCTTGACACGCACGCGCGGCCCATTCTGGTCTATACGCCCCGCGCGGATCCTGTGGATGGCGGTGCTCGGCACGCAGGCCGTGGCGACGTTGATTGCGGTTTATGGGCTGTTCATGACACCCCTCGGCTGGGGTTGGGCAGCGTTTGTTTGGGGCTATGCTCTGGCTTGGGTGTTTTGCTTCAGTTGAAATGGGACAAATCGTCTGCTCGAATAAGCTACAACATCGAGCGGAGATCCTCCCATGACCAAGAAGACCCGGAAGCGCTTCACGTCCCAGGAGAAGGTCGCCATCCTGCGGCTTCACCTCCTGGAACACACGCCGGTCTCGGATCTGTGTGACCAGCACGGCATCCACCCCACCATGTTCTATCGCTGGCAGAAGGAGTTCTTCGAGAACGCCACAGCTGCGTTCGAGCCCCGCTCCCGCCGCGTCAACGACGACAAGGACCGGAGGATCACACTCCTGGAGCAGAAGCTCCAGCGCAAGCACGAGGTCCTCTCCGAACTCATGGAGGAACATATCAAACTAAAAAAAGAACTTGGGGAACTCTGAATGGAGCCTGGGTTCCCCAGTCCCTTCGTGATGCGGTCGTCCAGTTCATCAGCCACTGGGCGGGGCGCACCGAACTGCCGGCCGGGCGATTGCTGCGATGGCTGGGAATGGCCCGCAGCAAGTTCGACCGCTGGCGCCAACGGCTGGGGAAACCGAACCAGCACAACGGGACCGTTCCCCGTGACTTCTGGTTGGAGGACTGGGAGAAGGCCCAGATCATCGCCTTCCACGACCTCTATCCCTTGGAGGGCTATCGGCGGTTGGCGTACATGATGCTCGACGCCGATGTCGTGGCCGTCAGCCCCTCCAGCGTCTATCGCGTGCTCAAAACGGCTGGCAAGCTGGCTCCTCGAAGTGGGAAGCCCTCCAAGAAGGGGAAGGGCTTCGAGCAGCCCCAGCGACCGCATGAGCACTGGCACGTCGATGTCTCCTACATCAACATCTGCGGCACATTTTTCTTCCTGTGCAGCATCCTCGACGGCTACAGCCGATTCGTCGTCCACTGGGAGATCCGCGAGTCCAGGAAGGAAGCCGAGGTCGAGACGATCATCCAGCGGGCGCGCGAGCAGTTCCCCGGTGAACGCCCCAGGATCATCACCGACAACGGCCCGCAGTTCATCGCCCGGGACTTCAAGGATTTCATCCGCATCTGCGGTATGACGCACGTCAAGACGTCGCCCTACTACCCCCAGAGCAACGGCAAGATCGAACGCTGGTTCAAGACCCTGAAAGGAGAATGCATTCGTGCCCAGACGCCTTTGAGCTTGGAGGACGCACGGCGTTTGGTTGCCGAGTTCGTGACCTATTACAACACAGTGCGCTTGCATAGCGCAATCGCCTACATCACGCCGGCCGACAAATTGGCCGGTCGCGCCGAGGCCATCTGGGCGGCGCGGCGCGAGAAACTGGCAGTGGCCGATGCCCGGCGGCGCGCCAAGACCCAGGAGAAGACGTTTGCTCAGTCACAGTCCCCTGAGTTACATTGAGAGGACCTGGGCGGAGGATAGGGCAACGCGGGGACGCGACCTGAGCGCCGACCCAGGTGCCAAGACCGGTGAGGGCGGCACGATGCCGCCCCACGGCCTACCGGGATTGGCCCGAAAGCGATAAATCCATTCACAGTTCTTATCCCCAGTCTCTAGCTTAACGAGCAACCCTGTTTGTCCCATTCCCGCTGAACCAACACACCCCATGGCCGCCATGGTGAAGACGTTACGCTCGACACCAGATTCGAGGAGCGCTTCGGCGAGGTCGAGGTGACCTTCCCGCATCGTCTCGCAGACCCAGTCCCAGCGCGCCGTCGTGCCGCCCCGTACGAGCTTTTGCACGGTGGTGATGTCACCGTGGCGGAGCGCCGTCGCCAAGACCGTGGACAGGGCCTCCTTGGGCAGGCGTCGAACGCCGGAACGCTCCCGCTGGCGGCGGCGGGCATTTGTGCACGCCCGGCAGGTGCGCCAGCCCGTCGAGCGTCCTGGCCGAGCCGTTGAACGCGCCCGCCGACAACCGTTTCCCGCAGGCGGGGCAGGTCTTCCTGGCGATCATGTCGCGCGTGACCGTCCGGCCAATGTGTGTTCCGTCGCCGACGTGTGTTAAGACGTCGGGCAATTCCAGTCATACTACCCTTGTGCGTGTTCCGTCGAAATGGGGCTGCCGCAAGGCCGACAAACGGGCACCATCTCGTCATGGAGTCGGTTTGGCGCGTTGGTCTGATCGACCTCGGGGTGTCGGACCGAAGCACGCAAGAATTCCTTCCAACGCGCACAGTCGGGGCACCGGGGGCGCATGTCAGTGGACTGCCGGGGTGGGGCCGCCAGGAGGAATCGACCGACCCGATCGCCGGGTTGTGGACGAAGGACATCCGGCCGATTACAGTCGCAACCGGCGGCAAGGGCGGCCCGCACCCGGTTCGAGCCTGGGCCGTCGCAGTTGCCCGGCGGTTGCCGGCGCGCGGCCGTCGGCCCGCGTCGGGATAGAATGGCACCCGGTACCTCTCCACCTTGCGCCTCAACGACAGGAGACGGCACCATGCGGATGCGAACGACTCTGGCCGCCGCGATGCTGCTCACGGCCAACCGACCCCCGCCGCCATCCGCGCCCACATGCTCGGCCCACGGCTGACCGCGGCCCGGGCCTACGTCATCGTCAGCAGCCAATTTCAGGTCCGACTGCCTGCTCGCTCCGCCAACGATGCGAAGTACCTCTCGCCCGGAAGGAGTACCCGATGAAGAAAAAGGTCACCAACACCACGCACGAGCGTGAGATTACCCGGCGCCAGATGGTCGGCAGCGCTCTGGCTGCTGCCGGCGTGATCACGGGTGCGCCGACCTTTCTGCGGGCCCTGAACCTTCACAACAAGCTGAACATAGCGATGATCGCCTGCGGCGGCCGTGCCCTCGCGAACATGAACGGCGATGGCGGCGGCCGGCACCGCGAGGGAGACGCCCCATCCGGCCCTCCCACAGGGATTCCGGCCGAGAACATCACGGTCCTCTGCGACGTCAACCAGCATGCCGTGGATGCGGCGGCCCAGAGGTTCCCGGGGGCTAAGAAATACAATGACTTCCGGCGGGTGTTCGACCATCCGAACGACTTCGATGCCGTCATAGTCAGCACCACCGAGCACACCCATACCCTCGCCACCTATCTGGCGCTGACCCACGGCAAACACGTCTACTGTGAGAAGCCGCTCACGCACGATGTCTGGGAGGCGAGGCTGATTCGTGAGACCGCCGCGAAGTACCCGAGGCTCGCCACGCAGACGGGCAATCAGGGCCATGCCTCGCCGGTGCGGCGGCAGATCCAGGAACTGCTCACGGCCGGCGCGATCGGGCCGGTGGCGCGAGGCGCACGTCTGGGCGGGCCGTGCGTGGGGGCTGCAGAGCGCCGCGTCGGCGGCGAAGTACGACAAGCCCCACGGGTTTTACAACGGCGTCCAGATCACCGAGCGTTTCCGGGAAGCGATGCCCGTCCCGCCGAACATCCACTGGGATCTGTGGATCGGTCCCGCGCCGATGCGGCCGTTCCATGCGACGTACCTGCCCGGACCGCGCTGGTACCGCTGGTGGGACTTCGGCAACGGCACGATGAGCGATCTCGGCGGCCACGACAACGACGTCGTGTTCCAGGTGTTGGACATCCGTTCTCCCCTGACGGTCGAGGCCGTGTCCCCGATGGGCAAGGCCCACCCGGAATTGGCGCCGGCAACGATGACCGTGACGTATGAATTCCCGGCCCGCGACTCCCACCCGCCGCTCAAGCTCGTCTGGTACCAGGGAGAGGGCAGGCCGCCGCAGTTTGACGCAAGAAAGATGGGCGACCGCGGCCAGCTGTTCATCGGCGACAAGGGCATGCTCTACATCGGTGGGCGCGGCGGGCCCCTGCTGCTGCCCGAGGAGAGGTTCAAGGATTACCCGACACCGCCGGAGACCCTGCCGCGCTCGCCCGGCCACTACGTTGAATGGATCCAGGCGTGCAAGGGCCAGGGCCCGGCGCCCGGTTCCAACTTCCTGTATTCCGGTTGGGTCACCGAGTCGAACCACCTCGGCAACGTGGCCTACCGGACCGGGAAAAAGCTCGAGTGGGACTCCGTCAACTTGCGCGCCGTAATGCGCCGGAAGCCGACCAGTTCATCCGGCGTCCGTACCGGAAAGGCTGGGACGGAATCCTGACCTAGTCGGTTGAGGTCGAGCTGGCGCGCCTTGTAACCGTCTCAAGCAGGCAGTCGCTATGAGATACCGCGATCGCACCTTGGACCGACGTGATTTCGTCCGCGCCGTCGGCGCCGCCGCTGTTGGGGCCGGCCCCGTCTTCGCCGGTGGGCGGCCCCTCGATCCGCTCTCGCCCGGCATTAAGATTTCCCTGCAGATCCCCGGCGACTTCACCGCGCAAGATCTGGTATTCGCCAAACAACTGGGTGTCGAGTTTGTCAGCATCCCGACCCGTGGCGGCACCTACGAGACCTTCGCCCGTCACAAGCAGTGCGCCCTGGCCGCCGGTCTAAATGTCGCGAACATCGGCAACGCCAACGTCCATAACATGCCCGAGGTTACACTCAACCTGCCCGGTCGCGATCAGAAAATCGAAGAATACAAGAAGTACCTGCGCGACCTGGCCAGGGCCGGGATCTTTTACACGACCTACGCGCACATGGGAAACGGCATCTGGAGCTCGCCACGGGAAACGACGCGCGGCGGCGCGGCCGCCCGCGCCTTCCGCCTCGAGACCGCCACGGTCTCGTGGAATGGCAAGACCTTCGAGTCGCCGCTGACGCACGGGCGCAAGTTCACGCAGGAAGAGCTGTGGGATAACTACACCTTCTTCATCAAGCGGGTGGCGCCCGTAGCCGAAGAGCTTGGGATACGGATCGGCATTCACCCGGATGACCCGCCGGTGCCGGAGCTGGGCGGTGTGCCGCGCTGCATCTTCGGCAGCTTCGACGGCTACGCCGCGCCCTGGAAATCGCCAACAGTCCGAACATCGGCGTCTGTCTCTGTTGTGGCACCTGGATGGAAGGCGGCCGCGGAATGGGCAAGGACGTCTTGGAAGCGACGCGGGCCTTCGCCAACATGGGCAAGCTCTGGAAGATCCATTTCCGCAACGTCAGCGCGCCCATTCCGGGTTTCGTCGAGACCTTTGTGGACAACGGCTATACGGACATGAAGCGGGTCATGCGCGTCCTGGTGGCCGTGGATTTTCGCGGCATTCTCATCGCCGACCACGTGCCGCAGATGATCGGGGACCGCCGCACGGCCTGGGCCTACAGCATCGGCTACATCAAGGCGCTGTACGACACGGCACGCGACGAGCGCCCTGGCCCCTAAGGCCGCCGGTTTCCGCGGCGGCGGTGGGCCGCTCGCATGCCCTGGCGCGTTTTCCCGGTTCACGCCGTCGGCGTCGGGCGATAAATCGGCCCGCGTGTGATGAACGTAGGTGCGCGTGCGAAGTTGCATACCGAGCGCCAGGTTCTGTGTCTGTGGCCACTGAAGGTGCTCCGGTCTGATCGACCGAGCCTGTACATTAGAGTTTATGGGCATTAACCGGAAATCGAGGTAAAGTCAGCCAGTCAAAGGAGATACGCCAGACCGCCGTTATTGACGTAAGTCCTCTTTATTCTTGGCCTTAAGTCGGAATCGGCGTTATTGCCCATAAAGTCTATTCAACAAGGCCCTTGCGGACGTTGGGGTTTCGGACCGAGACACGCAACGACTCCCGCTTCCAGGCCGCTGCCTGGGCGCGACGCACGAGTGATTGAAGGTGGCTTGCCCGGGCGGGGGACGACGGGTTGCGAACAGCCGTTGACGTTGAAGAAGGGATCCCTTTGTTTCCGATGAGCTATCCGCCGGACGGATCAAATCCTCGGCATCCCGCTCGGGTGGGTTACCGGTTGTCGGGCGGTCGCTGAGGGATCTCGGCAGGAGGCGGGCCGGCGGGGTAGAAGAGTGGGGGCTCGTAGTCGACGGGGACCCACGGGCGCCACGTCGCGCGGCGATACTTCCGCACCAGCGGCGCGTAGTGGTCGGCGATCTGCATACCCCACCTCGCCGCAATGGTTTGCGTGTTGCCCTGGTCGAGGTCGCGTCGGGCGATTTCTCTCCACTGGCGCTCCTGGATGCTGTAAGTCCTCGCGCGCTGGTAGTAGCGGTACGACAAGCCCCCCATCATAGTGCCCCAGACGAGCAGGGCCACGACGCCCACAAGCAGCATGTACGTGCGGACTCGAAGGCGCGGCAGTCTCATGATCGCTATCCCCGCGGTGCAATACGTTATGATGCGATGCACGGCCCACTCAGCTTAGCTTTGCATCGCAAAGTACACCTGTCAAGTGCAACCATCGGTCGGAAAGCCGACTCGCCTGGCTCATAGCCTGCTGTTTTATTATGCAACGAACATATGGTTGCAAAACGGAAAGCTCCAATAGCTGCTTTTTGCCACCGGTCTGGTTGCTTCGGTCTGATCGACCGAAGCCGTGACGCCACGTACTAGCGAACCCCTGAACGTTCGGGGTGAGCCCGAAGCGTTTGATAGGGCGGTCAACTGTTGGCTACGGTCGCGGGCCTGAACCGCCGCCTTCCCGTTCGCGCTTCTTGTCCTGACGGCGGGCTGTCTTGCGCCCCGGTCGGTAGCCCTTCCCGGATTCTGGACTTGGGATCTGGTGGACGTACTTCCCGTCACCCAGCGACTCGTTCGCTTTCTCCATGCGTGCACGCAGGGCTGCCTTCGGCGGCTGGCTCGGGATAAGGCAGTCGCACCCCGATCCGATCAGGTCCGCTCGCCCAGCCTTGAGCAAAGCCTCCCGGACCATGAAGTAGTTCTCGGGCTTGAAGAACTGCATCAGCGCCCGTTGCATCTTCCTGTCCCGCAAGTTCTTAGCGACGTACACCTCCTCACCGGTGAAGGGGTCGATCCCCGTATAGTAAAGTGCCGTGGCGATGTCGAACGGCGCGGGGATGAAGTCCTGCACCTGGTCGGGGCGATAGCCGTTGCGTTTCAGGAACACGGCCAGGTCGATCATCGCGGGCAGGTCGCAGCCCGGGTGCGAGGCGATGAAGTACGGCACCGTGTACTGCTTCGGCTTGCCGCCCTGGACGCTCGCCTCTTTGAACTTTTCATCGAAGCCCTTGTAATCGTTGATCTCGGGCTTCTTCATGCGCCGGAGCACGTCGGGGTCGGTATGCTCGGGCGCGACCTTCAGATGCCCGCCGACGTGGTGCGCGGCCAGCTCGCGGAGATACTCCGGCGACGCTGGGCCAGGTCCATCCGGACGCCCGAGGAGACCAGCACCTTGCGCACGCCCTCAACCTCGCGGCTGGCCTTCATCAGCTCGACGAGCGGCCCGTGATCGGTGCCCAGCAGCTTGCAGACCTTGGGATAGACGCACGAGAGCCGCTTGCACTTCGCCTCCACCTCCGGCCTCGTACAGCGCATCTGGTACATGTTCGCCGTCGGCCCGCCGATGTCCGAGACGACCCCCTTGAAGTCCGGGTCCTGCCCCAGTTGCCGCAGCTCGGCGAGCACCGATTCCGGCGAGCGCGACTGGACGATCCGTCCCTGATGCGCGGTGATCGAGCAGAAGGTGCAGCCGCCGAAACACCCGCGCATGAGCGTGACCGAGTCCTGGATCGCCTCGTGAGCCGGGATCGGCTCGCGCGGTACATCGGGATGCGGCCGCCTCGTGAACGGCAGGCCGTAAATGCGGTCCATGTCCTCCTGGCTGATGGGCAGGGCAGGGGGGTTGCAGACGATCGCCTGGCGATCGTGATATTGCACCAGCCGGCGCGCGTTGAGCGGGTTCGTCTCGGTGTGGATGATCTTGGTGGCGCGGGCGAACTGGCGCTTGTCGGCTTTCACCTCTTCATACGTGGGCAAGACGAGCGCATCGCCGGGCGGTGTTTCACTGGCCCCCAGGGCGTAAGCGATGCCGCGCAGGTCGCGGAGATCCTTGACGGTCTGACCGGCCGCGAGCCGCCGGGCGATCTCGATGATGGATTGCTCGCCCATGCCGAAGACGACGAGATCGGCCTTGCTGTCGAGCAAGATCGAGCGGCGACGGTGTCGGACCAGTAATCGTAATGCGCCAGCCGCCGCAGACTGGCCTCGACGCCGCCGGCGATGACGGGCACGCCGGGGAACGCCTCGCGGGCGCGCTGGCAATAGGGCAGGGTGGCACGGTCGGGACGCAGGCCGATCCGGCCGCCGGGGCTGTAGGCGTCGTCGTTGCGGACCTTCTTGTTGGCCGTGTAGTGGTTGATCATGCTGTCCATGTTCCCCGCGCTGATGGCGAAGAACAGGCGCGGCCGGCCGAACGTGCGCCAGGCGTCGGCGCTTCTCCAATCCGGCTGCGCCAGCACGGCCACCCGGAACCCGGCCGCCTCCAGCACCCGCGCCAGGATGCCGTTGGCGAACGAGGGATGATCGACGTAAGCGTCGCCCGTCACGAACACGACATCGACCGCCTCCCACCCCCGGCGTGCCATCTCCGCGCGCGTGGCGGGCAGGGGAGGTCGGGGAGGCATGGCCAGGACGGTCAGCTCGGGTAGCTGCGTCGGCGCGGTGTTCGGCGGGACAGGTTCCATGACGGTTCCGAGACGTGCTCTCACACACGGCCAGTCGGGCGGCAACCTGATATTATCCGGGTCGCACACGCCCCACGACAAGAGAGGTCCGGCTCAGGGCGGCGGTGACCGAGGGCCGGGTGCGCCAGCGGATTCTGGCGGCGGGGTGGCATGCTCACGTCTTCGTGGGCATGTCGGGCGCGCGGGTGGCCCCGGTTGCTTCAACTGGGGTCGCGCAGCGACAAGAGGTTCCGGGTAGGCCCGGTGGTTTTCCCAGCGACCTCTTGCGGCTGCGCCGCCCCGGTTGAAGCAACCGGGGCCACCCGCGTCATCGAAGACGCGACGCACCCGACGTCTGGGTGCCACTGGCTCTGCCAGTGCCGATCCGAAACCGAGCACTGGCAGAGCCAGTGGCACCCAGATCAAGACCCGTCGCCAGTGCCACCCCGCCGTCGCCGACTCCGCCCCAGCCACCCGGTCCCACCCGTCCATTGAAGGTGGACGGAACACTACTTCGGTTCGCCGCGGTTTTTGCCCGGGTCGGTCGGGGGCCGGCTGCGGCCGCGCGTGTAATGCTGGAACTTGGATCGTTTCACGAGCCGGGCGGCGGCGCCGGTGTCGAGGTCGTGCTGCAGTTGGGATAAGTCGTTCAACTCGCTGCCGGCCGACTCCGTCACGGGCTGGCTCTGCCACAGGGCGACGCTGGCGCCGAGCAACGAGGCGGTCGTCTCGACGTCCCCCTGTTCCATCGCCGCGGCGGCCTGGAGCTTGACGCGGGCCGTGGTCAGCAGCAGGGCACGCTCGCGGACGGCCGGGTCCTCCGGCAACCGGTCCCATTCCGCGGCGGACACGGCGGGGACGATGAGCAGCTTTCCCACCTGCGGCCGATCGGTCTGGGTCTGGCCCGGCTGGTCCCACGAAAGCCGGACCCGGAGGATCTCCGACACACCCGCCAGGGGCGGCACGCGGAGCCGCACGAGGACCTCGATCGTCATGCCTGCGACCAGATTCGGCAGCCGCCACTGGTACGGATCGAGCTTCTCGAAGTCGTTGAGCAGGTCGGCGACCTCGGTATCGTGCTGGGGTTCGAGGTGCAGCCGGACATCGCGGCCCATCGTCGCCATCAGGCCATGGAGCTCGGTCTGGAACAGATCGGGAAGCTGCACGGCCGATTCGACGAAGTAGTAATTCCCGTCGCCGGCCAGGGCCATCGCCTGCATGAGGTCTTCGTTGTAGTCGTCGCCCACGCCCAGGGTCGTCGTGCTGACGCCGTGCTCGTGGCGGCCGTGGACCTCGGCGGCGATGGCCTTCGGATCGGTCAGGCCGACATTGGCCAGGCCATCGGACAGGAGCAAGACCCGGTTCAGCCCGTTGGCAATCCGGTTGCCGGCGACCTGGGTGGCGCCCTCGGCCCAGGCGGCGTGCAGCGCGGTCGTGCCGCGGGGTTCGATCCGCGCCAGGCGTGCCACGATGGACGCCTTTTCCGTGACTGCCGTGTTCGGGACGATCGTCTCGACCCGATCGTCAAAGATCGTCACGCTCACCCGATCGGTGGGCAGGAGCTGCTCGACCGCGAAGATGGCCGCCTGGCGGGCGTTGGCCATTTTTTTGCGCCCCCCATCGAACCGGAGCGGTCGAGCACCACGCCCAGGTTGATCGGCGGCCGCGTGCTGGCGCTGATCGGTACGGCCGGCGGCGTGATCCGCACCAGGACATCGAGATCGGTGGCGGTCTCGGAGCGGACGGCGCCGCGAATCGGGATGACCTCAACCTGCGGCTCGGACATGGCGGGACTCCTTGCAGGCGGCCGTGGTGGAGGGGGCCCGCCCACGTTTCCAGTGAAGCCGAGCCCCTCCTTCGGCCGCAAGTCTCAAGGGGGATCGGAACCGGCCGCCCGCGACGGAGCGAGAGGTCCCCCTATAGAGAAACGCCAGGTGCGGCTGGAACGTGACAAAGCCGGCCAGGGATCTCGTTTTCGCACTGGGAACGAGGAGCGTGGAGGCTGGGTCTGGACCCAACCTACGGAACTCGATAAGAGTCTGTCCCGAAAGCCCCCGAGGGCGTCTGGTTTTAGCCCCAAGGGGGCGGCAGTGAATAGCCCGGGGCGTCAGCCCCGGGAGGGAACAACCGCGCAAACCCCCTTCTTCTCAGCCTCGAAGGGGCGACAGAACCCCGGTCTCCGCAGCCTCTTCTGTCGCCCCTTCGGGGCTTTGGAGAAGGGGGTGTGGGGCCGGTCGCGGTTCCCGGGGCTGACGCCCCGGGCTATTCACTGCCGCCCCTTTGGGGCTAAAACCAGAATGACCGGATCGTCACTTCGGGGACAGACTCTAAGCCGATGGTCATTGGGAGTCCGGCGTCTGCACGACCGGGTTGGCCAGGGTGCCGATGCCGTCGATGGTGATCTCGACCCGGTCGCCGTTCTGGAGGGCGAACTCGTCGGGGGGAACGATCCCCGTGCCCGTCAGGAGGATCACGCCGTCGGGGAAAGCGTTCTCGCGGCCGAGCCAGGCGATGAGGTCGGCGAACCGCCGCGCCATGCGGGCGGTCGAGGTGCGGCCTTCAAAGACCACGGTCGCATCCCGAAGGATGCGCAGACCGATGCCGATGGCCGATTCGGGCGGCATGGCCGGCAGCAGGGTGACAACCGGGCCGAGCGCACAGCAGCCGTTGTAGACTTTCGCCTGGGGAAGATACAGAGGATTGCGGCCCTCGATGTCGCGGGCGCTGACATCGTTGCCGATGGTGCAGCCGACCAGTCGCAAGTCGGGCGCCAGGACCAGCGCCAGCTCGGGTTCCGGCACGCTCCAGCGCGAGTCGGCCCGGACGCGGATGGGCTGCTCCGGTCCGACGACGCGCCGGGGGGTCGCCTTGAAGAATAATTCCGGCCGGTCGGCTCGATAGACTTGATCGTAGAACGACCCGCCCGCCTCGGATTCTTCCTGCCGGGCCACCTTGCTTCTTTCGTAGGTGACGCCCGCTCCCCAAACTTCCTGCGCATCAATCGGCGGCAGGATCGCGGCCTGCGCGACCGGAATCGGCGTCTCGCTCGTCACGAGACCACCGGCGAGAAGGGCCGGGTCGGAGACGTGCAGGACGTCCGACAGAGTGCAACCGGCCTTCAGCGGCCGGATCGTGTCACCCTCGACCAGGCCGACGCGGATCGGATCGGGGGCGTGGGCTCGAAACTTGACTAGCCGCATGGGGCGATCCTTCGTATTGTAACGCCGCCGAGAGCGGTCGGCCGCACCCGGAAAAGGCGCGTCGATCATCCCATCCGCGCCCGGAAACCTCAAGTCTCGTCCCCGCTCCGGCCGATGGTGGAAGAACTGCGGAGATCGGATCTGCGCACGGATGCGCCGGTTCGTCAAGGAGGACAGGATGTCGGAGCGCATCCTTGTGGTCGGCCACGCGGCCGTGACCTGCCTGGGACGCGACATGGACGCGACCTGGGCCGGCCTGATCGCCGGCCGCTCGGGTCTGGGCCGTCAGGAGGCGCTGGCGGCTGACGTCTATCTCCAGAACATCGCCGGCTTTGTGGCGGACTTCGGTCCCGGCACGGCGTCCGAGGACCCGGCCGTCGCCAAGCTGCCGACGCGCTCGATCCATCTGGCGCTGGCGGCCGCGCGCGCCGCCTGGGCCGATGCCGGCCTGGGGACCGCGGCCGAATCGGGCCACGATCCGCAACGGGTGGCCCTCGTGGTCAGCTCGGCGCTGGCCGGCATGGACATGCTCGAGGCCGAGCAAGCCCGCATGGCCCAGCGCAAGAGCCTGGCGGCCAGTCCGTACCTGGTGCCGGGCGTCATCAACAACATGGCCGCGGCCCAGATCGCCCAGCATCTATGTCTGTACGGGCCGAGCATTTCGCCCGCGAACGCCTGCGCCTGCGGCGGGCACGCGCTGGCCATCGGCGGCCTGTTGCTCCGCGCCGGCGAGGCCGACCTGGCGCTCTGCGGCGCGACCGAGAGCACCTTCACGCCAGCCATCGTCAACGGCTTCGCCACCATGAAGGCCCTCTTCGGCCGCAAGACGAATGACCGCTCGAATGACGACCCCTCGCAGGCCAGCCGGCCGTTCAGCGTGGACCGCGCCGGCTTCATCCTGTCCGAAGGGTCGGGCATCCTCGTGCTGGCGAGCGAATCGGCCGTGAAACGGCTGGGCCTGACGCCCCAGGCCGAGCTCGTCGGCTGGGCGCTGAACTCCGACGGCTACCACGTCGCCATGCCCGACCAGACGCGCATCGCCCAGTGCCTGGCGCTGGCCTTGCAGCGCACCGGGGTCCGCCCCGACCAGATCGACTACTACAACGCCCACGGCACCAGCACCACCGTCAACGATCGGGTCGAGACCCAGGCGATCAAGGACGTCTTCGGCGCCCACGCGGCGCGGATGCCGGTCAGCTCGATCAAAGGGGCCCTGGGACATAGTCTCGGTGCGGCCTCGGCGATCGAAGCGGCCGCTTGCGTGCGGGCCCTTTTGTCCCAGACGATTCCGCCCACGATCAACTACCGGCCCGATCCCGAGCTGGATCTGGATTACGTGCCCGACACGGCCCGATCCGCGCGCCTGGAGACGGTCCTCAGCGCCTCATTCGGTTTTGGTGGCACGAATAACGCCTTGGTCTTCCGGAGGTGGTCTCATGGCTGAATCCGCCCTGGTCGCGGACCTCATCCGCTCGATCCGACACGTGTCCCACCTGCCCGCCACCGTCGTCGTCCAGCCGGAAAGCCGCCTGGTCGAGGATCTGGGCATCGACTCCCTGGACCTCGTCGGCATCTATCTGAGCGTCCAGGACGAGTATGGCGTTGTCATCGACGAAAATGACCTGCCCCGGCTGGGCCGGATCGCCGACCTGGCCGATTATGTCGAGCAGGCGCGCTCGGCCTCGGCGGCGTGACGATCTGGTAGGGTGGGTCAACGCAGCGCAACCCACCGATCCGTATCGATGGTGGGTTGCGCTGCGTTGACCCACCCTACAAGACTGATAGAGTGACCGCTCATGTCCCGGCACTGGCACAAGATCCGGAAAACGCTGGTGCGGGCCGTGATGCCGGTCCTGCGAACGATGTCGCCGCACGCCACCGCGCGGGTGCTGACCGCGCTGGGACGCCTCGAGTACGCCCTGGTGCCGGGCACACGGCTCCGGCACGACGCGGCCGTGCATCAGTGGGCGCACCATCTGGGATGTCGCTGGGACGAGCCGCGGATCAGCCGCGACCTGGCGGGCAACGAGGTGCGGTGGCAGGCCCGCGACCTGCTGCTGGATGGGCTTTCCGACCACCGGCTCGAGGATCTGGTCCGGATCGTCGGCCGCGATCGGCTCGACGCGGCGCTCGCCGAGGGCCGGGGGGTGGTCCTGCTGGGGAACCATTTTGGCTCGCACCTCGTGCCATCGCACTGGCTGTTGCGGCACGGATACCCGCTGCGACTCTACATGGAGCGGCCCCATCACGTCTCGCGCCTGCTGGCGCGGCATTTCGACAGCGACGGACCGCTGGGACAAGCCCGGCTGCTGATCTCGCGGAAGACGAACACGATGGAATCGGCCGGCTCGATCTTCCGGGCGGTGAAGGTCCTTCAGGCGGGCATGATCCTCTGCCTGGCGGGCGACGTGCGCTGGAGCGGTCCGAACACGGCGCCGGCGCAGTTCCTGGGACAGACCTACACGTTCACCGCCACCTGGGTGGCCCTGGCGGCGCTGGCCCGGGCGCCGGTCGTGCCCAATTTTTGTCGCATGACGCCCGCCGGCACCTACGAGCTGGAATTCCGCCCGGCGTTTCCCGTCCCGGCCCATGCGATCGCCACCGGCCAGGCGCCCCGGCTGGTCCAGAACTGCCTCGACGAGATCGAGGCCCAGCTTCGCCTCGACCCGGCCAACGGCAACGAGTACGTCTCCTGGTTCCAGGCGGACGACCGGGTGGTGGCAGGCGCTGAGGCGTGAACCGGCTGAGGTTGCCCGAACGTCCGCGCCCCGGTATCGTGCCCGCCCGGGAATGTCTGCGCAACGTCCACTCCCAGGGGCACGCTCTTATGCCGGACCCGCGGCGTCTCTTCGGTCGATTCTGGCCCTGGCTGGTGTTGCTGGCGGCGGTCGTGCCGGCGGTCTGGTCGGTGCTCGAGTTCGAGACCGACATCGATCCGGAATTCCCCCAGGTCGCGCGTGCGACCTACAGCCAACGGCCGCCCGCCGCCTATCGCCTGGCCGAGCCGGGCGACACGATCGACCGCGTGTCGCTGTATGCCGCCTCGGCGGGGGTGGTGCTGGCGCTGCTGGGATGGACGCGCCGGGAGCGGCGGTCGCTCTGGCCGGCAGCGCTGGTGCTCATGCTGGCCGCCTGGTATCACGCCGCGACGCCCGGGCCCAACCCCGCGGGCTGGCACGGGCTTGGCTGGCGCATTCTCGGCGATGCTACCGCCCCCGGAGGCTGGAGAGTCGTCCTGGGCCTGCTGGCGCTGGGAATGACTGCGAGCTTCGCGGCGGTGATGGTCCTGGCGTGGCCCGAACGTCGCGCCCTGGTGATGCAGGCGCGGGAGTCCCACACGCTGGGACTTCTCGTCATCGCCGGGCTGTTGGTCCTCGCCCGGCAGGTCGAGATCCCCGGCGCCGAGCCGGCCGGATACTGGCCGCGCTGGGCGTTCGCCTGGGGTTTGATCGCGTTCGACCTGGCTTTAGTCCGTCTTTGTCGGGTGGGCTCGGCCCACCATCCCGGAATGAAAACGGTGGGCCGAGTCCACCCGACGAGGATCGTCGGCTGGGGACTGGCCCTCGCGGCCGGATGGCTTGGGCTGACGTACGGCGGCATCGCGCTGGTGAAGTGGCACCGGCCGATCGCGCGCTTCAAGCAGGTGGTGCCGGGCCGGATCTTCATCAGCGCGATGCCCAGTCATCACGGCCTGGAGCTCGTCCAGCGGCGGCATCACTTCAAGACGATTATGGACCTGTTTCCCGAGGACACCCCGCTGCAAAGTTCGCTCTGGCCGGAGGAACTGCGGTTCGTGAAGGAGCATCCCGAGATCCGCTTCGTGCGCAGTCCGGCCGACCCGTCGCAAGCCGACGCCTTCCTGGACGAGACCCTGCGGCTCGCCCAGGACCCCAGCGCCTGGCCGATCCTGGTCCACTGTCACGCCTGCATGGACCGCACGCCCGCCTGGCTGGGCTTGTATCGGTTTGCGATTGAAGGCCGGCCGCTCGTCGAGGTGCTGCGGGAGATCGAGCAGCATCGGGGCTGCCGCCCCAAAGCGTCGGTCACGCTTCTGTATAACCACACCCTGCCCCGCCTCGCCCCGGAGCGGGCGCAGGCCGATGCCACGGCCCGCGAATTGAAACGAAATGCCGCCGGCTCGGTCGATCCCTACGCCCTGTCCCACGCCAATCTGACGCACCTGGCCGACGAGACGGGCGGTCGGCGCGATCCCTCGTAACGCCAAGTCTCACGGGATTCCGGACCGGCGGTGACGGGCATGATCTTCTTCAGAGCGTTGCCATCGCGGCAACAACGCGACGCGCGACTCTCAAGGCGAGCTCGGCGTCCTCTTCCGTCGCGTTCTCCCCGCTATGGATGATGCCATTTCGCTTTCTATAGCTGGCGGTCAACTCATTCCAGTCGGAAGCCGAGTCCCGAAACAACGACCGGCCTGCAACCAGGAACAAGGCCGCGGTCATCTTGTTTCTGAGGCCAAAATCGACGCCCGTGAAGAATTCGCGGGCGCTGTTCCATTCACCCGCGAGCTTCTCCTCCACCAACGCTTCATATTTCTGGTTGAACGTCGCATCGATCGTGCTCCAGCAGAACAGCACGGCTTCGCGAAACCGGCCTTCGTGCAGGGATCGCCTGGCGTCGAGCAGGCACAGATCCGCCACGGCGGGATCGTGGCCGCTGGAGAGCCCGTCTCGGACCCGCGTGGTCTGATCGTCCAAGCTCAGCCGCGGTCCACTTGGGCCTTCCGCCTCGAAAACCAGCGGCTCGCTCCACGCCGGGGATGCGGAGTCATCCGGGACCGAGAATGTGAAAGGACTACAACGAGTCCGCGTCAGCTCGATGATTTCGGGTTGACCACTGGTTGCGCGATACCAGCGGAGGAGTTGATTCGTTCTCCGGAGAAGTTGATTCCCGAACCGATGACGGGATTCATCGATCTCATCCAGGTTCGTGACCGTCGGATCATAGTCAAAGTCGGCCTGGATCGCCGTCAGAAGTTTCGTTCCCTCCAAGAGCGGGGGTTGCTTCACCTGAATAGGCTCTCCGTCTCCTTTGGACGAGGTGGGGTAGGCATTCTCACGAAGACGGAGAAAATAGGGGAGTACTATCTCGATCTGAAGTCTCGGCATGGTGTCGAGAGTCCTCACGAGGAGAAGATCAGATGGGGAGTCGGGAGATCGTGTTCCTGGGCGTAAGCATAGATCTCGCTGACGTAACGATCGGTCACAGCGTCGCGTTCGAGTCCGTCGAGGAAGACGACATGAGCCTCAAGCTGCTTTCCGCGGCGGAAGAGTTCGGCGCGGACTTGTCCGTGCTCACTCCGGAACGTGCCGAGATACTCGCCGAAATACTTTCCGAATTCCTCGGCGACCCTCTTATCGATTTCGATCGGCATCGCGTCATCCTCCCGATGTGGAGCGGCGATTTTGGCTTGATTGTATCGATGAGCAACCTTCCGGTCAATTTACGCGGGATCGAGCCCCAGACGGCTCTCGACCTTGACAGGTCCCTCAGCGTCGTTAGAGTTGTCGCGCCCCGTAACATACGATTGGGCGTGGGGTCGATTCGCGACGGATCGACCGGGTTCGCCGTGCCCGCGATTCGATTCGTCACACACAGGACCTCTCCCCTCCGATGACCGTTCCGATCCGCTTCAGCGTTCGGTGCCGACGCACGGCGGACTCGCCGATCAGCGATTTGATGGCCCGGGCCCTGGCGGCGCCCGACCTGATCTCGCTGGCGGCCGGGTTCGTCGATAATGCGACCTTGCCGGTCGAGGCCACCGCGCGCGCCGTCGCGGCCGTTTGCGCGAACGCGCTGGAAGGGCGGCGCGCCTTGCAGTACGGCACGACCCGGGGCGACATCGAGTTCCGCCAAGGGGTCGTCGAACGGCTGGCGCGGCTGGGCGAGATCCTCCCCGCGCAGGCCGAGGCCGTCGTGCGGCGCACGGTCGTCACGTCGGGATCGCAGCAGTTGCTCTATCTGCTGGCCGAGGCACTGCTGGATCCAGGCGACATCGTGCTGGTCGAGTCACCGACGTATTTTGTCTTCCTGGGCGTGCTCCAGTCGTCCGGGCGCGGGTCATCGGCGTGCCGACCGACACGGGCGGCCTGCGGATCGACGGCCTGGAAGACACCTTCGCCCGCCTCGATGCCGCGGGTGAGCTCGAACGGGTCAAGCTGGTCTACACGATCAGCGAGCACTCGAACCCGACCGGGTTGAGCCTGGCCGCCGACCGGCGCGGGCCGCTCGTCGAGACCGTCCGGCGCTGGTCGCGGCGGCACGCCATCTTTATCCTCGAAGACGCCGCCTATCGCGGCCTGACGTTCGACGGTCCCGAGCCTCCCACCGTCTGGCAGCACGATCCCGACGGCGAGATCGTCATCCACGCGCGGACCTTCAGCAAGACGTTCAGCCCGGGGTTGAAGACGGGCTATGGAATTGTCCCCGAGCCCCTCGTCGCGCCGATCTTGCATCTGAAGGGCAATCACGATTTCGGGTCGGCCCATTTCAATCAGCGGGTGCTCGCGGCGGTCGTGGCCGACGGCGGTTACGACCGGCAGATCGAGCGGCTGACGCGGACTTACCGCGGCAAGCGGGACGCGATCCTGGCGGCGCTGGAGCAATCGTTCGGGAACATCGAGGGGGTCTCGTGGACCGAGCCCAGGGGCGGCCTGTATGTGTGGCTGAAGCTGCCCGAGGGCGTGGACACGGGGCGCAATGGGGCGTTCTTCGCGCGTTGTGTCGAGCGCGGCGTGCTGTACGTGCCGGGAGCGCTGGCCTACGCCGACGAGCCGGGGCCGGTGCCCACGAACCGGGCGCGCTTGAGCTTCGGCGTGGCGGAGGGCCCGGCGCTCGCCGAGGGCGTACGGCGGCTGGCGGGGGCAACGCAAGACTGTCTCGACCTCGTGGCCTGAGCGACGTGGTCCTGGCCAGCGGCGGCAAGGATGCCGGGGGGACGTGGTGTTCTTAGGAATCCTGCAACGCTACGTGATCGGCCAGGTCCTGCGCGTTCCTCATGGCGCTGACCGCCCTGACCGCCATCATCGTGTTGTTCATGTTGATGGCCGAGGCCAGCCGGCAAGGGCTGTCGCCGCAGGCGATCGTCAAGCTTGTGCCGTTCATCATTCCGAGCACGCTGCCGTACACGGTGCCGGTGGCGCTGCTCTTTGCCGTGTCGGTCATTTACGGCCGGCTCGCCTCGGACAACGAGATCGTCGCCATCAAGTCGGCCGGGTGCAGCGCCTGGGCGGCGCTGGGGCCGTCGCTGATCCTGGCCGGCGTCGTCAGCGCCGTGCTGGTCGCCCTCAGCAGCGATCTGATCCCGCGCGACCTTCGGCTTCAAGTCGGCCCTGTTCAAGGACACCGAAGAAAGCTTCTTCCTGATCTTGAAACGCGAGCGCGAATTCGCCAACCCGGGCTGGTCGTTCTACATCAGCGTCACGGACGTGGACATCGCGAACCGTGTCATGATCGGCCCCACGTTCAAGCGCCGGGCCAAAGGCGTAGGCAACCCCAATTCGTTCGACCTGACGCTCCAGGCCGACAAGGGGGTGATCCACTTCGACGACAAGCGCAAGCTCGTCCTCGTCGAGCTGACCAACTACGTCTTGCAGGATGCCAACGGCGCGTTCTCGAAAGGACCTTCCTGTCCCTTGGATTACTCCATGCCCGAAGGCACCAACCTCTCGGGCGCGGACAAGCGGGTCCAGGAGATGACCAACACCGAGATCCGGGCGGAGCACGCCATCGTGCTCTACAAGCTGCGCACCGAGCGCATCCGCCAGTCGCTGGCCGCCGGCCTGTGGATCGCCTCGGGGCGGCTCGACCGCATCTACTGGCCGGACGTCGGCAAGGCCTATCGCGATGAAGAGTTCTGGAGGCTCAAATCCTGCGCGCTCCAGACCGAGTCGCACATGCGGCTGGCACTGGCCTTCGGCGCGTTTTGTTTCGTGCTGCTGGGCGCGCCGGTCGGCATCCTGTTCGCCAAGCGCGATTTCTCGAGCGCCTTCATCACCTGCTTCATCCCGATCATTCTGCTGTATTACCCGCTCGTGCTGGCCGGCATCAACATGGGCAAGGAAGGCGTCTACGGCCCCTGGATCGTCTGGTCGGGCGATCTGGTGCTGCTCGTGATCGCGTCGCTGTTCGCGCTGCCGCCGGTCCTCAAACATTAGAGCCGATCCCCGTAGGGTGCGTGAAACGCACCGAATCTTTGTCCGGCAAGGCGAATGGTGCGTTTCACGCACCCTACGAAGACCGCGGAGGAGAGGGGTTCCCGCCATGCGCATTCTCGACCGCCAGCGGTACTGGGACTATCTGAAGGCGTACGTCATCTGCTTCGTGTCGCTCGTGGGGATTTACGTCGTCTTCGACGCGTTCTCGAATGCCGATGAGTTCACGAAGATCCACGACAGCACGCTCGGCCTGCTGGCGCGCATGGGGCGGTTTTACCTGATCCGCACCAGCTTGTTCTATGACCGGCTCTGCGGCGTGATCGGCATGATGGCGGCGATCTTCACCGTCACCTGGATGCAGCGCAACAATGAGCTATTAGCCATGATGGCGGCCGGCATCAGCACGCCGCGGACGATCCGGCCCGTGGCCGTCTCGGCGGTGCTGGTGAGCGCCTTTGCCATCGTCAACCAGGAATGGATCATGCCGCCGCTGGGTCCGGAGCTGCAATTGGACCATGCGGACGACGGCAAACGCGCGCTGGTGGTCCACGCGCGGACGGACCTCAACGGCATCGGCATTCACGGCGGCGAGGGCATCCGCGAGGCGAAGACGCTGGTACCGTTCGATGCCACGCTGCCGATCACGCGGTTCGACTCGTTGAACCTCGAGGCCAAGGAGGCGCGCTACATTCCTGAAACCGATCAGCGCAGCCCGCTGCGGGGCGGCTGGCTGTTGCGGGGCGCACGCTTCCCGCCCGAGGCGATGAACGACGATCACCGGCTGCTGGTCGAAGTTCCGCCCGAGGACCTCAAAGACTTCCCTCCCTCGCACGGCGATCCGGCCAAGCTGACCGGCCCGGCCTATTTTCTCCGCAGTAATGTCACCTTCGAGGTCGCCACCCGCAGCTTGCAGTGGTACTGGTTCGCCTCGACACCCGAGTTGATGCGCACCCTGCGCGAGCCGATCGGCAACACCGAACGGACCGAGATCAGCACCTTCCTGCACGCGCGGAACCTGCGCCCGCTGACATCACTGACCTTGCTGCTGCTGAGCCTGCCGCTGGTGCTGGGCGGGGGCAGCGGCGGCATGTTCTTGAACCTCGGGCTGTCGCTGGGCACCTCGGCCTTGTTCTACAGCGCCCTGTTCGTGTTCGGGTACCTGTCCAACAACCACGTCCTGTGGCCCGAGCTCGCGGCCTGGGCGCCGCTTTTCCTCTTCGGCACCCTGGCCGTGTCCCGCTGGGACCGCATCCGGACGTGAGGCGGATTCCGGATTCCAGATTCCAGATTCCAGATGCCAGATTCCAGATGCCAGATTCCAGATGCCAGATTCCAGATGCCGGATGCCGAGATCCCGGATGACTGATGATCCATGACTGATTCCGGAGATCGGCCATCAGTCATCCGGCATCTGGCATCCGGCATCTGGAATCTGGCATCTGGAATCTGGATCTGGAATCTGGAATCCGCCATCCGCCATTGGTCTTTCCATAGCCACGCCACGCGAGTCCGTGCCCGGAACGTCTTCTCGACAGACCGCCTCGTCCTGGGTTAGAGTCACAGGCGTTGTCATTCCGCTCGGCCATCAGGGCCGGAGCGGACCGGTCGGGCGTGGGATCGACCGTGTGTGTACACCGTGAGGACGCCATGAACCAGGGACGACCGATGCTCTACACGTGCCTTGCTTGCCTTGTCCTGGTGGGTCTGTTCGCTGTCGCCGGCGCGGGATCGGCGGCGGCCGACGACCAGACCAATCCCCAGGTGGTCTTCGAGACCAACATGGGAAACTTCACCCTCGAGCTCGACCGCGCCAAGGCGCCGATCACCGTCGAGAACTTCCTGAAATACGTCGATAGCGGCCACTTCAACGGCACGATCTTCCACCGCGTGATCCCGGGCTTCATGATCCAGGGGGGCGGCTTCACCGAGGACAATCGCGAGAAGCCAAGCGGCGCCGGGATCAAGAACGAAGCGGGCAACGGCCTGAAGAATGCCCGGGGCACGGTGGCCATGGCCCGCACCTCCGATCCCAATTCGGCCACCGCCCAGTTCTTCGTCAACCTGGTCGATAACAGCTTCCTGGACCGCGAGCGCACCGCCGACCGTGTCGGCTACGCCGTCTTCGGCAAGGTCGTCGAGGGCATGGATGTGGTCGACGCGATGGCCAAGGTGCCGACCACCCAGACGCGCGTCAGCGAGGGGTATCCGACCAAGCCGATCGTGGTCAAGTCCGCCAAGCGCAAGGGGAAGTGACCGCGCGGCCGCACCCTTGACCCGGCCTGGGGCCGTCTCTAAGATAATCCCGCGTACAGGTCACACCCCTTTGAGGAGCCGATTCCCCATGGCTCACATCGTCTGCGAGCCCTGCTTCGACTGCAAGTACACCGATTGCGTCGTGGTCTGCCCCGTCGATTGCTTCTACGAGGGGCCGCAGATGCTTTTCATCCACCCCGAGGAGTGCATCGACTGCGAGGCGTGCGTGCCCGAGTGCCCGGTCGAGGCGATTTTCCTCGAGGACAACGTCCCCGACGAGTGGAAGGAATTCATCGAGCTGAACCGCGACGAGGCCCCCAAGTATCCGGTCATCACCGAGAAGAAGGCGCCGCTCGAGGGTGCCAACTGCGACCAGTCGCGCAAGAAGCACTGATCCGATCGGGCCGGACCTATCGAGACGAGGAAACCCCGACGGACCGCTGCATGCGGTGGTCCGTCGGGGTTTCTGTTTTCGCCTGCGGCACGCGAACCGCGCGCGTACCTCACTTCAGATCGTCGCTGGTGATGGCCTCGCCGCCGTTGCGGGTCATGATCTTGGTGAGGACGTCCTTCTTGAGCCTCGCGTTCAACGACCGCACGCTGCCGTCGCCGAAGGCGAAGTTGACCACGCCGTTATGCTGGCTGGCCCAGTAGTAGTAGTGGGGCAGGCCATCGGCGCCCTTGAGGGGGACGTTGATGGTGCGGTCGGTCGCGGTGCGCACGCAGCAGCTCGTGGCGTCGGGCCAGGTCCCGTCCCGGACTTCGCCCATCAACACGGTGTTGTTGGTGCCGTCGCTCATGTCGGCGATGCTGACCGTCGAATTCTTGTAGGCGACGCCATTATCATAATACGCGCAGTCGTCGTAGCCGGCCCCGGTGGTGGGGGTGCAGTTGAGCTGCCGCCCGGCGGCCATGTTGAAGCGGTAGTCGGAGAAGCCGATGCCCTGGCTCGTGGCGGTGGGCGCAGGTACCCCGGGCGTCTGCTGGGGGTTCGCGGTGGGACTGATCCGCGAGTTCGACGGGCACAACAGGAAGGAGAGCGTGCGCCGCACCGAGGTCGAATTGTCGGGATACGGCCGGGGCTTGCCGTTGGCGTCGAGGTACAGTGGCGGAAGCTGCATGTTCAGCTCGTTGTACAGCGTTTCGCCTTCCATCTTCAGGAACAGGCAGGGCAGGCCGCTCCACATCGTGGGCGAGGCCGAGTAGGGCACGCAGGCGGCGTCGGTCTCGTCGCAATACCAGCCCGAGGGGAAACTCTGGTAGTTGTCGTGGTACTGCTGGCAGGCCAGCCCGAGCTGTTTCAAATTGTTGATGCACTGGGTGCGGCGGCCGGCCTCGCGGGCCGCCTGAACGGCGGGCAGAATCAGCGCGACGAGGACGCCGATGATCGCAATGACCACCAGAAGCTCGATCAGCGTGAACCCGGTTCGGAACCCCCATCGTCGGTTCGTTCCCATGAGCTGCATGACGCCCTCTCCCCTGGACCCCGACCGCGCGGACTCGACCGCGGTTGCCTTACTTTAAGCGTATTCGATCCGCGCGGTCAATGCAATCATTCGGGGGGTGATTTCGGTCGCGATCGGGATCACCGCCGTTCGGACCCGCCGCCACGAAGGCGCGGCGGGCATCACGTGGGGCGTGCTTGTTTTCCGGGGGAATGGGGTCCCTCCCCGTTGTTCATTTCCCGGGCCCGGGCTCTTTGATAAGCTAGAGTGGTTCACGATTGGGTTGCGCGACCGCCCAGACAGCCCGACGCGCCCGCGAGTGCATTCTCTGTCTGGGCCTCCACAGAAATGCACTCGCTGGCGCTTCGGGCTTTCCAGAGCGATGTCCCACGCCACCGTGAAGCGCTCTAGGTGTTCTCTGATCCTTCGGCACCGCCCGAACTGTTCCGGTTCGAGAGGACGCGCCCGCCCATGACCGACCCGCCGACGAACATCCGCGCCCTCCAGGCGGAGCAGGTTCTGGAACTCGTCTGGGAGAACGAAACGACGTCCCGGCTGCGGTACACGTTTCTCCGCTCGCAATGTCCGTGCGCCTCGTGCCGCAATGAGTGGACCGGCGAGCGGCTGCTGGACCCGGCCACGATCCGTCCCGACCTGAAGCTCGAAGGCATGAGTCAGATCGGCAATTATGCCGTTCAGCTCTCCTGGAACGACGGACACAGCTCGGGCCTCTACACCTGGGAGTTGCTGCGCGCGCTGTCGGAACGCAACCCGGACGCACCGCCGCCGGCGCTCTGCGCGGGATCGATCCCCCGCCCCGCTCGTGAGCACTCAGAGACGATGCGGGAAGCCTGGCTTGATCGCATCTCAGGAAAGAAATATCCGTTTCCCCCATCCCCTTGTCGACCATCGATCATGGAACCTCATCGATCAAGACGGCCGGCGCGAGTCTGGCTCGTCCGCCGGCGCTATCCTGGGACATTCCACCATCCTCAGCCTTACACACGAATTCGGCTCGTTGACACGTGACACATGAATCCGGGAAAAACGGCACGGGACGAGGCCCTTCGCCACGCGCCGTCTGTTCCCGAGTGCCGATCGCGGTTCCCCAGCCGTCCGTCGTTTCCACCGGCCGATCCGGCGATCCGGCAGGCACCGGCCTTGCGGCCTTGTCGGTTTCGGGCGTTTGGTTTACATTCGCCGAGGAGACCGGGGCGGGCGTGGAGTGAGTTCATGACGGCGCTGCTGGAAACGAATCTGGCCGGACTGCCCAAGAAGCGCGGCAAGGTGCGCGATGTGTACGATCTGGGCGACCGGCTTTTGCTCGTGGCCACGGACCGCATCAGCGCGTTTGACTGGGTGCTGCCCGTGGGCATTCCGGACAAGGGGCGCGTGCTGACCGGGATCAGCGCCTTCTGGTTCCGCTGGATCGAAGAGGCGTTTGTGCCGGTGCCCGGGCCCGGTCGGCCCACCAGCATCCGGCATCATTTGATCTCGACGGATCTGGACTCCGCCGGGCTCGGCTTGCCGGAGGATGTGCGGGCCCATCTGGTAGGACGGTCGATGATCGTGCGGAAGGTCCGAGATCATCCCGTTCGAGTGCGTGGTGCGCGGCTATCTGTCGGGGAGCGGCTGGCGCGAATACCGGCGAGTCGGGCCGGTCTGCGGCGTGCCGCTGCCGCCGGGCCTGATCGAAAGCCAGCGTCTGGATCGAGCCCGATCTTCACGCCCGCGACCAAGGCCGAGACGGGACACGACGAGAACGTCTCGATCGAACGGATGGAGGAGGCGGTCGGCGGGGAGCTGGCCGACTTCGTGGCCGCCCGGAGCCTGGACCTCTACCGCCAGGCGGCGCACGTGGCCGAGTCGCCGTGGCCTGATCCTGGCCGACACCAAATTCGAGTGGGGCCTCGATCCCGAGACCGGCTAGCTGCTGCTGATCGACGAGGTGCTGACGCCCGACAGCTCGCGGTACTGGCCGCCAGGATCCATACCGGCCGGGCGGACCGCAGCCGTCGTTCGACAAGCAGTACGTCCGCGACTGGCTGGACGCCTCGGGCTGGGACAAGGCCAGTCCCCCGCCGCCCTTGCCCGCCGACGTCGTGGCGCAGGACCCGCGAGAAGTACATTCGAGGCGTACGAGATCCTTACCGGCCAGTCGTTTCCCTGGAAGTGATTGCCCATGCTCCGCTACCTGACCGCCGGCGAGTCGCACGGGCCGGCCTTGACCGCGATCGTCGAAGGGTTTCCCGTCGGGCGTCCCGCTCGATGCCGAGTTCATCAACCGCGAGCTGAAGCGGCGCCAGGGGGGCTACGGGCGGGGCAAGCGGCAGACGCTGGAGACCGACCGGGTCATCGTCGAGTCGGGCATCTATCACGGCGTGACGACCGGCGCGCCGATCACGCTGCGGCTCGTCAACAACGACGCCAAGCTCGAGCGCCTGCCCGAGCCGGCCTCGCCCCGCGGCGGGCATATCGACCTGGCCGGGTCGATCAATTACCAGACCGGCATCCGCCAGGTTCTCGAACGCGCCAGCGCCCGCGAGACCGCGCTCCGGGTCGCCGTCGGGGCCCTGGCCAAGCTCTTGCTGGAGAGCTCGGGATCACGGTCTTCGGCTACGTCCGCGAGCTGGGCGGGATCGTCGCCGCCGCCGCAATCGCTTCGACCCGGACGATCCGCGACGCCAGCCCGGTCTACACGCTCAACCCCGAGGCCGACCCGGCGATCGTCGCGGCGATCGACGCAGGCCCGCGCGGCGGGCGACACGCTCGGCGGCGTCGTCGAGACGATCGTGACCGGCTGCCCGATCGGCCTGGGCAGCCATGCCCAGTGGGACCGCAAGCTCGACGCCCGGCTGGCGCTGGCCGTGATGAGCATCCAGGCGATCAAGGCGGTCGAGATCGGCCTGGGCATCGAGGCGGCCCGGCGGCCGGGATCGCGGGTCATGGACCCGATCGAGCTACGAGCCCGATCACCGCCCGACCGACCGCCGCTTCGGCTTCCGCCGGCCGACGAACAACGCCGGCGGCATCGAGGGCGGCACGTCCAACGGCGAGCCGATCGTGGTCCGCGCCGCCAAGAAGCCGATCAGCACCCTGGCCGCGCGCGGCCCGTCGGTGAACATGGCGACGAAGGCCCCCCAGCCCGCCTCCTACGAACGCTCCGACGTCTGCGCCGTGCCGGCCGCGAGCGTCATCGTCGAGAACGTCGTCGCCTTCGAGATCGCCGCGGCCGTCGTCGAGAAATACGTCGGCACCAGCCTCGAAGCCATCCGGCGCGCGCTGGCCGCTCAGCATGAGCTGGCCATCGCCCACCTGGCCGCGTATTGGAAACCTGAGGACGACACCTGATCTGACCGAAAGGAGAACATGGATGTTGACCCTTTCGCGACCGCACCGCCAGGCCCTGGCCACGCTGGCCGTTTTCGCTTTCCTGGTCGTCCCGACCGGCTACGTGGGCTGGACTTGCTGGCGGGTCCAGCAGCCCGAGCACCGGCACGAGGTCGAGCGCGACCTGAGCCGCCAGCTTGGGCTGGAAGTGACGATCGGTAGCCTGCGCTATCCGCAGCCCCGGCTGATGGCGTTCCGCCAGGTGAGCGTGCGGGTGCCGGGGCTGGCGCAAGGGAACGCCGCCCGCCGAGCTCGCCGGCGTGGACCGTCTGCGCGTCCATCACGAGGGGCGGCAGTGGACCATCGAGGCCGACGGGCTGAAGCTCCACGCGGATAGCCCCCGGCAGGCCATGGCCCAGGTCGGCCAGTTCCTGTTGCACACGGCGGGGCCGGATGTCGATCAGATCGACCTGGTGGCGCCGTCGTGCGTCGTCGATCTCGGCGCGGGCTTGCCCGCGTTCGCGCTGCGGGACGTGGCCGGCTCCTTGCGGATGACGGAGGGCGGCACGGTCGTCACCGCGAGCTATCGCGTTGAGAACGGCGCGGCGGCCCCGCGCTGCGAGCTGAAGCTGACCCGAGAGCGTCGCAACGAGGCGGTGCGCACGGTGCTGGCCCTCAAAACCATGGACAGCGTGCCGCTGCCGGCGCAGGTGCTCGACGTGTTCTTCAACTCGTCCGACTGGCTCGGCGCCCGAGCGCGGGTCGAGGGCGAGCTGACCCTGCGACAGACCGGGGCAGGGGACTGGGACGCCGATTTCCAGGGGAACATTCAGGATCTCGACCTGGCCGCGCTGCTGGGCCACATCGCGCCGCGACACCGCTTGACGGGCCGGGCCCGGCTGGATCTGCAGCAAGCCCGCTGGGCCGATCAGGCGGGGCGCGGGCCGGGCTGGGTCGAGGCCCGGGGACGACTCACCGGCGGTAGCGGCACGATCAGCACCCGCCTGCTCCAGGCGCTCCAGGGACAGATGCGTTTCCGGCTCGCCGAGCGGCTCAGCTTGACCCGTCCGGAGTTCGAGTTCCAGGCGCTGGGCCTTTCCTTCGAGCTGAACCGCGCGGGCGAGATCCGCTTTGACGGCGGGCTGGGACCCGAGTATCTTCCCGGCGCGATCCTGCGCAAGGCCAGCGGTTCCTGCCGCTCGTCTCCGCGCCCGAGGGCGCCGCGACCGTCGCCGGCCTGATCCGCGCGTTGGCCCCGGGCGAACGTGCCGAGGCCGCGTCGTTGATCCCCGCCCGGTTCGAGTCGCTCATGATCCAGCGCTATCTGCCCACGCCCCCGCAACAGGCCGGCCTGGATCGGCCCGTGCGCGAACTAACCGTCACCCGGCGTGAACGCCGGGCCGACGACCGCTGCGCGGGTCGCCCGGTGAACCGGGCGGAATAACCCGCGCTCTCGTGCGCGTTCCTCTGCCCGGTTTACCGGGCTTCCTGCTCATTGGCCCGGCGTTGACGCCGGGTCACGCGTCACCCGGCGTCAACGCCGGGCCGACGACCGCTGCGCGGGTCGCCCGGTGAACCGGGCGGAATAACCCGCGCTCTCGTGCGCGTTCCCCAGCCCGGTTCACCGGGCTTGTTTCTCTGATAGGCCCGGCGTTCACGCCGGGTCGGGCGTTTCGACAAGAGACCTGAATCAAGGAATGATCTTGTTCAGGCCATACTCGACGATCCCCGAGGCTCCGGCGTCCTTCAGACGCGGGGCCAGCTTGCGGACGCTCCGCTCGTCGAGAATCGTGTTCACGGCCACCCAGTCCGCGTTGGACAGCGGAGAAATCGTCGGCGTCCCGAGCGAGGGCAAGAGGGCGAGCACCTTCTCGAGATCCCGGCGCTGGACGTTCATCATCAGACCGACCTGTCCCTCGGCGGTGATGGCCGCCTTGAGCATCAGGAGCATGTCGTCCAGCTTCTGTTTCTTCCAGGGGTCCTGAACCGCCTGGGCGTTGGCGATGAAGCGCGTCGTGCTTTGCAGGAGCTCGTCCACGATGCGCAGGTTGTTCGCCTTGAGCGACGAGCCGGTCTCGGTCACCTCGACGATGGCGTCGGCCAGCCGGGGAGGTTTGACCTCGGTCGCGCCCCAACTGAACTCGACGTGGGCGTGGACGCCGTGTTTTTCCAGCCAGCGCTGGGTGAGGTTGACGACCTCGGTCGAGATCCGCTTGCCCTCCAGGTCTTTGACCGACTGGATGGGCGAATCGTTGGGGACGGCCAGCACCCAGCGGACGGGCCGGCGGCTCACTTTGCTGAAGACGAGCTCGCCGAGCTCGACGACCTCGGCGCCGCTTTCCAGCACCCAGTCATAGCCGGTCAGGCCGCAATCGAGCACGCCGTCGGCGACGTATCGGGCCATCTCCTGGGCGCGCAGGAGGGTACACTCGATCTCGGGATCGTCGATCTGCGGATAGTAGCTCCGCGACGAGTGCGTGATGACGTAGCCGGCCTTGCCGAAGAGCTCCAGCGTCGCCTGTTGCAGGCTGCCGGCGGGGAGTCCGAGCTTCAACTTGGATTCAGGCATCGGGGTGGGACCTCAGCAGAGGGCTACGACTTCTTGTAAACCTGGCGCGGGTCGAAGATGCGCTCGGCGATGATGCGGGCCTGGCCGTCTTCGATCTTGCGGAAGAAGCAGCTCTTGTAGCCCTCATGGCAGGCGGCGCCGCCGCGCTGGTGGACTTTCAAGAGAACGGCGTCGGCGTCGCAATCAATGTAGACCGCCTCGACATCCTGGACGTGGCCGCTCTCCTCGCCCTTGCGCCAGAGGCGGTTGCGGCTGCGGCTGAAGTAGCAGGCAACCCCGGTGCGCAGGGTCTCCTCGTAAGCTTCCTGGTTCATCCAGGCGAGCATGAGCACCTCGCCCGTCTCGACATCCTGAGCGATCGCGGCCACGAGGCCGTTCTGTTTCGCGAAATCCGGCGCCAAGGGGCGTCTCCTCAGATGTCTTGTTGGCCAGCCCATCAGAAAGTGCGGCGAAGGGTCCAGCGCCTGCGAAGGTTCAAACGACGAATTGACCAGCTTGCCCGGCACGACGACGACCTTCTTGACGATCTTGCCATCGAGCAGGGCGGTGATTTTCTCATCGTCGCGGGCGGCGTGCTCGATGGCCTGCTTGTTCGGCGTCGGCGGGGACGATCACCCGGCCCCTGAGCTTGCCGTTGACCTGCACGGGGATCTCGATCTCGTCATCCTTGAGCAGGGCGGGATCAAAGCTCGGCCAGGGTTCGTAGGCCAGGCTGGTCGTGTGGCCGAGCACCTGCCAGAGCTCCTCGGCCGATGTGCGGCGCCAGGGGCGAGAGCAAGCAGCGTGAAGGTCTCCATCGCCGACCTTCGGCCGCACGTCCTGGCCGGTGAAGGCGTTGACGAACTCCATCAGCCGGCTGATCGCCGTGTTGAACCGCAAGGCCTCGAGATCGTCGGTCACGGCCGCGACGGTCCGCGCGACGAGCTTGGCCTGGTCCGTGGTCAGCGCGACATCCTGCACCTGCGGGTCGAGCCGGACCTCGTCGGCCTCGAAGTCGACGATCATCCGCCAGGCCCGGCCGAGGAACCGGTACACGCCTTCGACGCCCTTCATGCTCCAGGGCTTGACGGCTTCGAGCGGACCCATGAACATCTCGTAGAGCCGCAGGCTGTCCGCGCCGTACTCGGCGACGACGGCGTCGGGGTTGATGACGTTGCCCCGGCTCTTGGACATCTTGTGGGCGCGGGCGTCGACGCGGATCGTCGGTGTCGTTCCGCCAGCACGAAGCCCTCGCCCTTCTTGACGACCTGGTCCTCGGCCAGCTTGACGGCCTCGACCGTGCGTGATCGTGCCTTTCAGAACGTTGCCGTGATGGTCGTGCTCCTCGACGTCGGCGGACGAGACCCACGCGCCGTCGTCGGCCTTCTGGAAGCCGGTGTATTCCATCTCGCCCAGGATCATCCCCTGGTTGACCAGCCTCTGGAACGGCTCGGGCGTGCTGACGTGCCCGCGGTCGAACAGCACCTTGTGCCAGAACCGGCTGTAGAGCAGGTGCAAGACCGCGTGCTCGGCGCCGCCGACGTAGAGGTCCACCGGCATCCAGTACTTCTCTTTGGCCGGGTCCCAGGGCGCCTGGTCGTTCTTCGGGTCGAGGTAGCGCAGGTAGTACCAGCACGAGCCGGCCCACTGGGGCATGGTGTTGGTCTCGCGCCGGTAGCGTGTCGGAGTAGCGAACCCAGTCCGTCGCCTTGCCGAGCGGCGGCTCGGGGTTGCCGGTGGGCTGGAAGTCGTCGAGCTCGGGGAGCAGGACGGGCAGCTCGCGATTCGGGGACGGCATGGGCGCCGGTCGTGCTCGTCGAGCACGATCGGGAACGGCTCGCCCCAGTAGCGCTGGCGGCGAGAAGAGCCAGTCGCGGAGCTTGTAGTTGATCGCCTTCTTGCCCAGGCCCTTCGTCTGCCAGCCAGGCGGTGATGGCGGCCTTGGCCTCGGGCGTGGGCAGGCCGTCGAGGGTGATCTCGGCGTTGCGGCGAATTGACGCGCGACGCCGTCGCTCGACATCGGCGGCTGTCGAGCGGCGGCCTCGGCCTGATCGACGGATCGGGGGCGACGACGCGGACGATCGGCAGGCCGAACTGCTTGGCGAACTCGAAGTCGCGCTCGTCGTGTCCGGGCACGGCCATGATCGCGCCGGTGCCGTAGCCCATCAGCACGTAATCGGCGATCCAGACGGGAACCGGCTGACCGTTGACGGGGTTGATCGCGTAACCGCCGGTGAAGACGCCGGTCTTCGTCTTGGCCAGGTCGGTGCGGTCGAGGTCGCTCTTGCGGGTGGCTTGCTCGCGATAGGCGGCGACGGCAGCGCTTTTGCTGCGCGGTCGTGATCCGATCGACCAGCGGGTGCTCGGGGGCGAGCACCATGTACGTCGCGCCGAAGAGGGTGTCGGGCCGGGTCGTGAAGACGCGGATGACGTCGTCGGGCTGGGATTCCGGCCAGCCGGCGGATTGTCGCCGTTGCGACCAGGATGGAAGAATCCGGCCCCTGGATCAGGAAATCGACCTCGGCCCCTTCGCTGCGGCCGACCCAGTTGCGCTGCATGTCCTTGATGGCGCGGGGCCAGTCGACCAGTTCCAGGTCGTCGACCAGCCGCTCGGCGTAGGCGGTGATGCGGAGCATCCACTGCTTGAGCGGCATCCGGACGACCGGGTAGCCGCCGCGCTCGCTCTTGCCGTCGATCACCTCCTCGTTGGCCAGCACGGTCCCCAGCGCCGGGCACCAGTTGACGGGGACCTCGGCGCGGTAGGCCAGGCGCTTCGAATCGCGGTAGGCGTCCGGGTCGGCACGCCCTGGCGGGATCGGCAGCTCGGCGATCGGCCGGCCCTTGCCCTTGCGTGCTCGGCCCCTGGGCATCGGTCCAGTCGAAGTCGGGGTCGTACCAGGTGTCGAAGATCTGCAGGAAGATCCACTGCGTCCACTTGTAGTAGCCGGGGTCGGTGGTGTCGACCTCGCGGTCCCAGTCGTAGGAGAAGCCGAGCGACTTGATCTGGCGGCGGAAGGTGGCGATGTTGGCCTGGGTCGTGATGCGGGGGTGGACGTGTCGGTCTCGACGGCGTACTGCTCGGCGGGCAGGCCGAAGGCGTCCCAGCCCATCGGGTGCAGCACGTTGAAGCCGCGCATCCGCTTGTAGCGGCAGAGGATATCGGTGGCGGTGTAGCCTTCGGGGTGGCCGACGTGCAGGCCCGCGCCGCTGGGATAGGGGAACATGTCGAGGACGTAGAGCTTGGGCCGGCCGGGGACGAGGTCTCGGGCCTGGAAGGTCTGGTGCTCGCTCCCAGTAGGCCTGCCACTTGCGGCTCGATCTTCTGGAAGTGATAGGCCGGCATGGGTCTCGCTGCTCGCTCGCGGGACGAAGAACGGCCCGCCGAGCTCTCGGGGGCCGTCCCACGGCCCCATATCATAACGATTCGATCCTTCCGGTGCCAGCGGTGTCGCGGGGCTGGTCTTCACCACAGAGGCACGGAGAACACAGAGGCGGACACAGAGGTTCTTCTCTGTGAGAACTCCGTGTCCTCCGTGCCTCTGTGGTGAACTCCCAGAGCCCCGCGAAGGTCGTTACGCCTCGCCCAGCGTCCAGGGCTGGCCGAAGTGTTCCTCGTAGCAGACGTCGGCCAGACCGAACCGTCCGGGAAACGGCTTGCTTTCCGCGGCGTAGCCGAGGGCGACCAGGCAGCAGACGGTATGGTCGTCGGGCACGCCGAAGGCGGCGCGGACTTTCTCGGGCTCGAAGCCTTCCATCGGGGCCGTGGCCACGCCGAGCGATTCGGCGGCGATCATCATCGTGGCCGCCGCGAGCATGGCCGAGCGCGTCGCCCAGAGAGGAAACTCCGCCCCCCGCTCGCGCGCCGCGTAGACCATGCCGCGGATGGTCGCGCCGGTCTCGGGCGTGACCGATCCCCGCGCCACCTGCTCATCGATCATCGCGTCGAGGTGGCTGCGGTGCGGGTAATGGTATCCCAGCACGATCACGACCACCGGCGCCTCGCCGATCTTGGCCTGTCCATACGCACATTGACGGAGCCGTTCGCGGTTGGCCGCCGAGCGCACGACCACGAACCGCCAGGGCTGGAGGTTGTAGCTCGACGGCGCCAGGGTCGCCAGGTGAAGGATTTGCTTGAGCGTCTCCTCACCCAACGGCCGGTTCGCGTCGAAGTGGCGGGTGGCCCGCCGCCGGGCGATCGCCTCGGGTGCGGAATGTACCGGGACGCTGCTGTCGGAGGCGCGTGGGGACATGGGAGCCTCACAGGGGAACGGAGAATTGAGCATGTCACACATCCAATCAGCATCCGGAAGAACCCGCAGTACCGGCACAAATTACCGAAGGAAGGCAACAAGATCTACCGATTATGCTGAACATGCCGTGTGAGCGGGTCTTGAGTCCGCTCCAGGGCGAGATTGAGATTTGTCCCGGTCGGATGTCGGCGCGACCGCGCCTCGGGAACCCTCAAGGACGAACTGAGGAGGCGAAACGATGAAACGAAGACTGACCTCCGTCGCGGGACTGTTGCTCCTGGCCGGCCTTTCGCCGCTGGCCCGGGCGCAGGTGCCCGCGCTACCACCTTTGACGGGCTCTCCCCTGGCGGCGGGTGGCGCCGGCCCTGGCGACGGCGGCCCCGGCCGCCACGGCCGCGCCGCGGTCGATCTGGACGTTCCTGGGTTTTCAGCCCGGACATCTCTCCCAGATGAAGCAAAAGCTGTGTGCCTCACCCATCGGGACCTTGATGACGAACGGCATGGCGCCCATCTCGGGTTTCTCCGGCGGCTTGATACCGACGGGCTGCTGCCCGCTGGTGCCCACCGCGAACCAGCTCGCGAACATGGGTCCCAACATGGCGGGCAACCCGGCCATGGCCGCCGCCGCGGCGGTGCAAGCGGACGAGGCCACCGCCAAGCAGCGCGTGGCCGCCGTCGAGTACCTCGCCACGGTGGATTGCCACTACTGGGAAACCGAGGTCACCGCGGGACTCACCGCGGCGCTCCGCAAGGACAAAAACGAGTGCGTCCGGCTCGCCGCCGCCAAGGCCCTCTTGACCGGCTGCTGCTGCAATAAAAAGACGATCGAGGCGCTCGAGCAACACGGTGACGGGCGCCACGAAGGACGGGGCTCCGTCCGAGAACTCGCCGCGCGTGCGGTCCATCGCCTTCGTCGCGCTCCAGCGGTGCCTGGCCTGCTACTCCGAGCCGGCGACGCCCCGGCCGGTGCCGCCGCCGACGCCTCCCGAGGTTCCCAATCCGCCGGAGACGCCCAAGGTCGAGACACCCGCCAGCCCACCGGCGATCGGTAACGCCAAGCCCGAGGCGACCCCCGCACCGCCCGAGACGTTGCGTATGCCGCCGGCCCCTCGCGTCTCGGACGCGAAGACGGCACAGGACGGCGACACCGTCCGTCTCATGGCCTATTACGATAAGCTCGACCGCGAGAAGCCGTCCGCGGAGGTTCTGAACGACGCCCGCGACGCCCTGCGCAAGACGAGCCCCTGGATGCGTCAGGGTGGCGGCGGCGTGGTGGTCACGGGCAATCGCAGCGTCTACCATGCCCTGGCCGACGCGATCCGCACCACCAAGCCGGCCCCACAACCCCAGCAGCCGCCCACCCCGGCGCCCATGACCGGCCCTGTCGAGATGACCATGCCGGCGCAAACCACGTATTACCCGCCGGTTCTGCCCAACCTACCAGCCCCCGCGACCTCCAATCCACCGGCCCCCGTGACCTTCGACCAACCGGCGCCCGCGACGTACACGCCCCCGCCGGTCAACACGAACCCGATCCCGGCAAGCTATACGCCCCCGCCGGTCAACACGAACCCGATCCCGGCGAGTTACACGCCCGCCGCGCCGCCGGTGAGCCTCGCCACGCCACCGCTTCCGTCCCGCTCCCTGGAATCAAGCAGTCTGGAGCCGCCGCTCGCGAACAGCCCGGCGGAGGCGTTTGACGGCGTCCCGGACGCACCGCGCCGGCCGCGCCGCCTGCTCGATGCCCTCCGGCGCCTGGGGCACCCCACGCCGGAGCTACCCCCGGACACGAATCCGCCCGCCGATCCCATCAACAACGTGCTGCCGCCCAATGCCACCTCGGCGTTGCCCCCGTACACGCCCCCGGTTTCCGCGGCGGCCATCGATGCGCCCGCTGTCTCCCCGTCCAGTCTGGAGTCCAGCGGCGATCCTGCACTCGAGCAGGACCAGCCCCCACCTTCGCGCGGTCTGTTCAGCATCATCGCCCAGAAGCTGAAGCGCGCGGAGTGATCACTCCAGGTCCGGACGCAACCGTATTCTCTCGCATTCCTTCATCACACGACCCGGGGCTTCAGAATCGCGATCGCCCCGGTTTCAGGGAGACAGAGCGATGACCCACACGTCGGACTGGGATCGCCGCGAACGAAATCGAGGCGGCATCCTTGAGATAGTTATGCTGGCGCTGGCGCTGACGCTCGGCCCGGCAGGCATCGGCCGGGCGCAGACGTCCCCCGTTCCCGCCGACACCGGGACGGCACCGGCACCCGGCAACATGATGGCCGCGCCCGATCTGGCACAGGCCGCGAGCACGGCGGCCAACGGCACGGACACGGCGCCCGCCAATCCGCTCTCGGACGAGGATGTCAAGCTGACCACGTGCGCGACATGCGGCGGCTCCGGCCACCTGGACACGCTGCTGGGACTGCCCATGTTCGGTTCCGCGTGCCCGACCTGTGGCGGCCGAGGCACGTGCGTCCCCGGCCGCCGGCCCTGTTTCGTGCCGGCCCACAGTGATACGGTCCTGGGCCGTTTCTGCACGAATTTCTACCAGGCCCTGTGCTGTCCCGACCCGTGTTTCCAGCCGGGCTGGATTCCCCAGGAGAACGCCGCGTTCTTCCAGGACTACGCCCAGCCGTACACCGTCACCCGCCTGCGCTGGGACCACAACTGGGACATGGCCGTCCCCGACCGGGCGGAGTTCTTCTGGGCCAAGCAGAACATCGACGCGACTCAGGTCTTGCAAGTCAGCCGTCCCGACCCGGTGACGGGCGTCTTGAGCACGCCGAAGAACATCCCCGACGCCGTCGGCAAGGGTCCCAAGGTGCCGCCGCCCGCCTACAAGAACTACACGAAGGTCGCACCGCTGGCTCAGACCCGGTATCCCGCCTTCGGGGCCCTGAGGGTCAGCTATGATGATCTCTACCTGTACCAGGAAGTCGCCGCCAACCGGGCCAGCTTCTTCGTCGAGGGCTCGTACCTGGCCACCGACCCACGGTACTACACGGCGAACCCGAACCGCTTCCCGGCGGACACCAACGGCGCGTCCATGTTCGGCGACATGAACTTCGGTGCCAAGGCCGCGTGGATCGACACCGAGATCCTGCTGTTCACCTTCCAGTTCAAGGCGATCATGCCGACCGGCAATCCGGGCAATGGCCTGGGCACCGGCCACGTCTCGCTGGAACCGTCGCTGATGACCGCGGTGAAGCTGACCCCCGACACGTATTTCCAGGGCCAGCTCGCGGAGTGGATTCCGATTGGCGGGACGCCGGCCTACCAGGGTTCGGTTCTGCACTATCACGCCGCGCTGGACCAGGTGCTCTGGCGGCCGGTGCCCAACTCGATGCTCATCGGCACGGCCGAGTTCAATGGCTATAGCTTCCAGGCCGGCTCCTACACCGATCCGATCCTCGGTCCCTACGCGAAGGCGAGCGGCCAGGACTTCTGCAGCGCCGGTCCCGGCCTGCGGTTCTCGGTGTGCAACCGGTACGACTTCGGCGGCGCGGTCGCCTTTCCGCTCACGGACACAAACCGGCTCTATAGCACCTTCCTGCGGGTCGAGCTCCGCGTGTTGTATTGAGAGCCCCGGCTTGATGGCTGATGACTGATGGCTGATGACTGATGACTGATGACTGATGGCTAGTCCCGCGATGGTGGACTAGCCATCAGTCATCAGCCATCAGCCATCAGCCATTTTCCCGTTCTGGGAGTCCTGTTCCGGAGAACTCATTTCCCGGCGACACGCCAAGCCATTAAGATCGTAAGGATCACGAGACACCTCCCAGGAAGGCACGATCATGGCTCCAGATCGCTCGGGATCTTCGAAACGGTCCTGGAAGCAAGGCAGTGCGCCGGTGGCTCGGAAACAGAGCCGGGGCTGGCAGCGGGACCGCGCGGAGCCGCGCCCGGCCGAGGGCTCGTCGCGGCCCGCGAAATTGCTCCGGGCGGGCCTGCTGCTGCTCGGTTGTGTCGCGGCCATCATCGGTTTGCTTTACTTGATCTGGCCCCCGCACCCGGCTCGATTGGTGCTCGTCGGCGCCGATTACGTCGAGAACCTGGCGATTCCCCCGAACCTGGCCGGGTGGCGCGCGATCCGTGACCTCAAGCAGCTCAGTGACCGCGAGGTCGGCTTCCCCTTATGGAAGTCCCACCCGTTGCGGCTCCAGGACGACCCGGTGCCGCTCGCGGCCGTGACCGACTGGAGTCGAGTCGAGAACATCCTCAAGAAGCCGTTCCGGGAGCGTACCCTCATCCTGGTACTGGCCGCGCATGGCGGCTCGGACGCCCAGGGCGGCTATGTTCTCCCCGACGTGGATTTCCTGCGGCGCCCGTCGGAAGGCGAGGAGGTGCCCGCGTCCGAATACCGGCTCCGTCTCTCGACCGTCGTGCAGGCGCTGAAGGCCAAGGAGATCGCGAACAAGAACAAGGTCCTGATCCTGGACGGCACGCAGTTGGCCGACCACTGGCCGCTGGGGATGCTCCACAACGACTTTGCCCGCACACTGGAAGCCTTGCAGCCGGATCTCGCCCGCATTCCGAACCTGTGGATTCTCAGCGCCAGCGGTCCCGACGAGAGGTCGTGGAGCTACGATGACGCCGCGCAGAGCGTCTTCGCGCACTTTGTCGTCGAGGGCCTGACGGGCGCCGCCACCGGGCGCGACAACCGGGTCAACCTGCAGGAGCTGGTCGATTACGTCCGCAAGAACGTCCAGGAGTGGGTGGCGACCCACCGGGGCGCGGTGCAGGTCCCCGTCCTGCTGGCGACCGATCGCAGGACGCTGGCCCGCGCCGCGCGGTCGAGCTGACCGTGATCGGCCGGCGCACCGCGACGAACAGCGCGACGCCTTCAGGCCGAAGCGGCGGAGAGCTTCAAGAGCAAGCCGACCGCTACTGGTTGGACGATTATCCCCGACTGAAAGGACAGGTCCCGAGTCCGGCACGGGTCGCGCCCCACGCCTGGCGGCAGTACCGCGATCTGCTGGTCCGTTACGACCAGCTTGCGCGCGCCGGCTATCCCCGCGATGATCGCGCCAAGGAGATCGAAAAGCGGCTGGCCGCGACCCGGCAACGGATCGACGAGGCCCGGCTGGTCCCGCTCGAGAGTTCCTGGCGGCGCACCTTGACCATGGAGCCGCCCAGGGCGCGGTCGTGCCCGAATCGGACCCGGATCGGACCGACTTCACGGAGATCTGGGACGCCACGGCCGCGGGCGCGGTGGTCGAGAAGGTGGATCAGCTCAAGACCGATCCGGCGCCCTTGCGGAAGCTGCGTTTCTTCGACTTCGTCCTGGACCGGCTCGGTGATCCGAAGCGGCCGCTCGACCGCCCCAAGGCGCTGAAGATGCTGGGCATCCCCCAACTGGACCAGCCCGCGCCGGCGGAGGTCCACTTCACGACGATGCTCCTGACCCACGCGCCCGAGGACAGCCCCGCCGACTCTTTGCGCCGCGCGATCGCCTTGCGTGCCCGCGCCGAGCGCGCCGCCCTGGGGGTTTATCCCGGTGTCGATTCCGTCTGTGAGCAGGTCGTACCCTGGATCGCGCCGCTGATCCGGCGGGCCGACGAGCAACGGCGGCAGGGCGAGGACCTGCTCTTCGCCACCGACCCGGAACATCTGCGCCAGGCGGCGGCCGCGCTGGACCAGGCCGAGACGCTCTATCGCCAGGCCGAAAGCCAGGCCGGCCAGGTGCGCGCGGCCATTCTTGTCCACGACCGCGCCCTGGCCGACTTGCCCGATTACACCCGGTACCTGGCGCATCGGTACTCGGTAGCCGAAGCGACCGCGCGCGGCGAGCCCGCCGCCGTGCTGGTGGATCATCTGGAAAAGCTCTGGGGTCAGACCCACACGCTGGCCGCCGCTCTCGAACAGCCCAGCGACCCGGCCCCGCTGACCGCAAAGGCCGCCGAGATCGACAGCGGCTTGAAGGAGATAGAGGATCATTTCGCCGACGACCTGGACGCGGCCTTGACCCGGCCCGCGGACCTGCCGCGCGACTGGCAGGCGGATGTCGCGCGCGAAGTCCCGTTCTGGGAAACCCCGCGCCGCAATCGCCGCGAGCTGTCCAGCCGAGCCGGGACCGTCCGGCCCGACGCGAACGTGGCGACCCGGCAGGCGGAATGGGTCGAGAAGCGGTCCCTCGTCCAGGGACGACTGGCGCTCGCCCAGCTTGGCCCGCGCTGGTTTGACGCATTCCGCCAGGAATCCGGCTCCAAGGACCTGATCGAATACCAGGAGGTGCTCAAGCGTCTGGGCGACCTGGCCGAGCACCCGGTGTCCGCGGAGTGGACCGGGATTGTGGCCGACATGGGCGACCAGATCGGCCGCCGCTGGCGCGGCATGGCCCGCAAGATCGACCAGCTTCTGAGCACGGGCGTGGGCAATCTCGATCCGAAGCAGGCCCTGGCCAACCTCCGCACGGCCGATGCCCTGGCCCGGCAGCTCGACGGCGGGGTGCGCCTCGGCGACGATGTGCCGCCGCCCACGTGGACGCTCCGCAAACGCTTGCTCGTGGACCTGCTCTTGAACCAGACCGAGCGCGACTGGCTCGATCACTGGTACGGCGCGGACGCGACCGCCCGTTACTACGAACAAGCCGGCGACCGTTACCTGGAAGACGCGGATGCCCTGGCTCCCCGGAGCACGGTGGTGGCCGACGCGAAACAACGGCTGCACCGGCCGGATACGCTCCGCCTCACGCCCCTCGATCGCCACGAGGTCGCCCTGACCACCGAGCGCCACCGGGATCTCACCTATCGTCTGGAAGCGGCCGACGGCGCCACGGTGCCCCCGGGCTTCGCCGTGGTCTGGGGCCAGACCGGCAAGGACCTCGCATGGAAGGCCCCCTCGCGGGCCGGTCTCCGCGCCGTGCGCGAAGTCGGGACCAAACCCGCGGCCACGGATGCGACCCCGTCCCAGGCGGTGGCCTTCACGGTGGGCAGCCCCCTCCTCGATCAGGCCGAGCTCGAACCGCCCCGCCGGCCAGCCACGGAAGACACCACGTTCCAGGCGGTCGGCTTCTACCGGGGCCGGCAAATTTTGGCGAAAACGCCGATCTCCCTTCACCCCGCCCCCGAGATCGTCGCGGCGCGCGATGTCGCGCCTCGTGGCGCCGACATCGCCGTCGAGGCCGATCCCGCCATGATCCAGCGCTTCGGCGCCGGCAACGGCGCGGTCGCCGTCGTGCTCGACTGCTCGGGCAGCATGGGCGACGGCCGCGGACCGCACGGTCCGCTGACCGACTCGAAATGGAAGTTCGTCCAGGCGTGCCGCGCCCTGGAAGAGGTCCTCAACAGCGTCCCGCCCGGAACCATGGTCAGCCTCTGGGTCTTCAGCGAGTGGAAGGGACAGGACTTCCACAACCAGAAGCAACCCGCGACGGCCACCATCCAGCAGCTCGTCCGGCCCGTCTCCTGGAACTCCGCGCAAGCCCAGGAGGCCATGAAACAGGTCAAGAACCTGATCCCCTTTTATGAGACGCCCCTCGTCGATGCGATGCTGCGGGCCCGCGACGATCTTCTGAGGGTGAACACGACCGGCTTCAAGACCCTGGTCGTGCTCACCGACGGCATGGACACCGAATACCAGAAATCCCGCTTCGAGCAGATCACCACCCGCGGCGGCCTGCGCGAGATCAAGGACAAGAACGCCCATGCCGACCTGATCGCCCGGGATTTGCAGCCGGCGTTCGGGAATACGGGCATCATGGTCAACACGGTGATCTTCGGCGCCGACCCGGACGAGAAGGCGCTGGCCCTGCGGCAACTCGGCGTGATCGAGCGGCTGCCGCTGCCCGGCAAGATCTACACGGTGGAGAAAGACCAGGACCCGAACGAGAACGCCCGGCGCCTGGCCGAGACGCTCAGCCGCGGCCTTGAAGCGCGTGCTGCGGTATCGCGTCGAGACGACCGATCGCACCCTGGTGGCCGGCGAAGAGCGCGGCGGCGTGCCGATCGGTCCCGACTCGTGGTTCAGCCCGCCGCTGGCCGCCGGACCGTACTTCGCCGTGGTGGATGCGTTCCGGCCGCCGCTGGAGCGGCGGTTTCTGCTCGACGATGGGGATTGCCTGCTGTTGCGACTCGTCGAAAAGAACGGCCAGCCGAACCTGGAAACCATCTTGAATGCACGCGAGCCGGCCAACCGGGGCCGGCCCCAGATCAATCAGAAGGACTGGACGCTGGCCGTCCTTCAGAACCAGGTCGCGCCCGGCCAGGAGCGCGGGGACGTCCAGATGTGGGCCACGCTCGAGAAGCGCTTTGACCCGCGGCAGTTGGTGCTGACCCAGTTCCGCCCCCAGGAGGTCTGGTTCGAATTGCAGGCCGCCCCCGGCGTGACGGACCCGGTCGGCGTGCGCTGGGCGGGCCACCACGCCTATCCCGCGCCCACCTGGCGGCTCGATGCGCCGGAATGGCCCCAGATCAAGCCCCGCACGCCGTCGCCCGCCGCCTTGACCGTCTGGTGGAGCCCCGACCAGAAGGCCGTGGCCGAGGTTGAGCTCGAACGGGACGCCGACTTCCAGGACCCGTTCCAGCAGCTTCCCCACCGCACGCTCACCGGCGTGGACGGCGACGAGGTCGTGATCGAGGGCTTCGACGTCGAGGACCACAACGTCGTCAGCGAGCCCGGCGGCAAGGCGGAGTCGCAGCGCTGCCTGGTGGTGCGGCTCCAGCACGCGGTGGGCAAGCCGGTGTACGTGCGCGTCGCCGGGATCGATCCCGCCCCGGCCCACGTCGAGCACCGGTTTTTCACGAGCGTCGGCCGCTCTACCGGATTGTTCTGGCCCGTGTCGCGCGATCAGGTCCGCGACCAGCTCAAGAGCCTCAGCCTCGTCTCGGTCGCGGCCTTCAAGCGCGAAGCGACCACGCGCGGCTTCACGACCCGCATCGAGAACCTCGTGCCCAACGGCATCCCGCAACGGCCCCCGGCGCCAATCCCGTTGAAGGCCCCATGACCGTCGCCCAGAAATGGCGGATCCAGATTCCGGATTCCAGATTCCGGATTCCAGATTCCAGATTCCGGATTCCAGATTCCAGAGTCAGACCATGATGCCGTTCATCCATTCTGGAATCCGGAATCTGGAATCCGGAATCTGAAATCCGGAATCTGAAATCCGACTCGTTCTCCCCTGATCGCAGACAACTCCAAACCGCATGGCCATCTTCCCTGGTGCGACACCATGTCCAACTCGTCCAACACCCCGGCCCCTCGAAGCTGGCGCGCCGGTGCGGTCCAGGCCCGCAAGGCACAGTCCCGGGCGTCGCGCCGTGGACTGTTCATCGGTCTCGGGACGATCATCGCGGTCCTGACCGGGCTGGTTCTGTTACTGCTCCGGCTGATCGTCCCGAATCCGGCGACGGAGTTTGTCTCGATCTGGACGACCGATTACACCGATCGCGCCTTGCCGGCCGACCCGACCGCCCCGCGCGACGAACAGGCGTTCCGCCAGGCCCTCGGTGGCCAGTCGCAGAACCTGACCACATTGTCCGGGCCGGATGACCTGGCCACTCTCCAGGCCCGGCTCAAACCCGTGAAGACCGATCAGCCGGTGGTCGTCTGTGTGTCCGCACTCGCGCGCACCGGCCGCGTCGAGGGCGACGCTCCGCGAACGGACGCCGAGCGCATCCTGCTCTTGCCGGCCGGCGCCACGGTGGACCATCTGACCGGCACGCCGTTGCGGTCCCTTCTCGAAGCGCTCAAGGCGTGCCCGTCGCGTCAGAAGCTGCTGATTCTCGACCTGATGCGACCGCTGGCCAGTCCCGAGCGCGGCGTGCTGCGCGACGATGTGGCCGACGCCCTGCCGCGCGAGCTGGAGGCCGTGCCGGATCGCGGCCGGCTCGTGCTGTCCGCGTGTGCGCCGGGGCAGGTCGCGCAGGCGTCGGAGGCCCTGGGGCGATCGGTCTTCAATCACTTCGTGGCCGAGGGTTTGAACGGCCGCGCGGACACCCGCGAGCCGTTCGGCCGGATCTCGGCGCGGGAGCTCGGCGATTATGTGTGCGAGCGCGTCGAGATGTGGACCCGGCACAACCTGGGAGCATCCCAGACGCCCGTTCTGAGCGGTCCGGACAAGCTGGATTTCACCCTGGTCGTTCTCTCCAAAGCCCAAAGAACGGCGCGCAACGCGCCCGCGAAGGCCGTCGTCAGCAAGGAAACCGTCAAGAAGGACGCCGCCAAGGCCGCTCCCGAGAAGTCGGCGCCGTCCTACCCGGACTGGCTGGCCGACGGCTGGAAGGTCCACGCCCGCTGGCGCTCGGGCGGCTCGGCCGTTTCTTTCCACCGCATCGCCCCCCGGCCGTTCCAGCGGCTGGAAGCGGCCCTCCTGCGCCGAGCGCGCCTGGCGCTTCGGCGCCGATCCCGAGACCGTGCGCCAGCAGCTCCGCGAGCTCACCGGGCCGATGACCACGCCATCAGAGGCAGCCCAATTCGAGGCCAACTGGCTGGCCACCGCCTGGCCCCAGCCGCGGTTGGCGTATTCGCTGGCCCAGGCACTCGCGGCGGGAAAAACCCCGGACCGCGAGCTGGCCGCCTCCGTTCGAACCTGGCTCGCACAGCAGGTTCCGCCGACCACGGGAACGACCCCGGCGCCGGCGGTCAATCCGCAGGCGATCGAGAAGTTCCTGGCCGGTGCCAGCGCGAAATCGAACTTCGACCTGGGCTGGGCGCTGGCCGACGCCCTCTCGGCCGGCGATCCCGGTGAGTTCCCGCTTCGGCTGCGCGTGGTCGCGGAAGCCAGCCGGAAGCGCCAGCCGGACCCGCTTGCGAGCCTCTTCGGCGAGTTTGTGTTCTTGCAAGAACTCCAGGCCACGGGGGACACGGTCCCGCCCGAACAGCAAAAGCGGGCCTGGGAGATCGTCCGGCGCGGAGCAGGCCGAGAGTCCTTTCCTGACCTTTCCCTGGCTCCGGCCCGGGTTCGATCAGGTTCTGAACGACCGCGCCACCGCCGAATTTCTCCTGTTGCGAGCTGCCGGGTTCGTCGCTCCGGCCGAGGTCGAGTCGTCGTGGAGCCGGCTGGAGGCCCGCGGCGGCGAGATCCAGCGCCTCCAGGCGCTGTTGCTCGACGCCCGCGCAACGCTCGACACCGCCCTGGCGACGCTCTTGCCCTATCGCCGCTATCTCGACTGCGCGCCTCAGCTCGACACGCGCACCGAGGCGTCCTGGCGCGACGCGGTCGCGCTCAGCGGCGCGGCCACGAGCTGCTGGACCATCACGCCGCGCAGGCCAGCAGCGAGAGCGCCTGGATCGTGGACGAGCTGATGCCGCTGGTGGGCCGGCTCCGCGATGCGCTCGCGGAACTCGACCGCCCCTTCCAGAAACCCGAGCTCGACCGGCTCATCGAGGACAGCCGCGCCGCCACCGGCCCGGAACCTTACCGGCGGCTCGACGCGGTCCTGAACACTCCGTTCGTGAGTCCGGCCGATCGTCCCCGGCTCTGCGAGGCCGCCGCGCACCTGGCCCGCAAGCTCGACGAGGGCACGCCGGGTCCCCAGAGTGTTCGCGGCACAACCGTGGAAAGGGCCGCCGAAGGCGCGGACCTGGAGCGGTTGCAGCGTGCGCTGAGCATCCTGGAGCTGGGTGGAGCGCCCACCGCGAAGCTGCGACAGCCACTCCGGAACATCACCCGACTCGACCAGATGACGGCCGATGCGCGTCTCGATCTGGGCGAAGCCGTGCGCCAAGCCTGGGCGGGTCTGGCCGCGCCCCCGGGAAAGGGCGTGGAGCCGCGCGCGATCGAGCGGCGCGGCCGGGTCGTGCCGCCGCTGCGAACCGCCCGGGCGCTCGATGATCCCCGCACCAATCCGACCGCCGTCCAGTTCGCGCGCGACCTGCTCGACTTCTGGCGCTGGACGGCCAACCGCTACCGTTACGAAGGGCAGATCCTGGGAGACAACTCCCATCGCCTGCGGTTCGACGAGGTGGCGGCCAGCGACTGCGGTCAGCCGGTGCGCGCGGCGGGCGCGGAGCTTCTACATGACCCCTCGCTTCAGATCAAGCCCAACGGCCTCACGCCGCGTCTGAGTGCCGACCAGCCCACCGCCACCGTGGTGATCCGCATCGAGCTGGTGGAAGCGAGCCGCGCGGCCCAGGCCGCCTTGAGCGTGCTGCCGCCCCCCGACGGCCGCCTCAAGGTGGTCCCCGCCGCGGGGGACGCGGAGCGGCTCCGCCTCTCGCCCGAGCAGTACTCCGAGCCGAAGCTCCTGGTTCAGTGGGACCCCGGCGGACCGCGCCCCGAGGGCGGTCGGTTGCGCACGCCCTTGAAAGGGTTCGTCGTCGTGGCGACGCTCGACCAGCGACCCTATCCGTTGCTCGTGCCCGTCAGTGGCGCGCTGGGGATCGACCCGCCCGAGCTGCTGGTCGGACTGGAGCGCTCGGACCCGCCCGTCTCGCCGTTGACCGAGATCCGCGTCCGTCCCAAGATGGCCCCGCAACCGTTCTACCTGTTCGTGCGCAATTCGGCGGACCGGGAACGGACCGTCCGCGTTCAGGTCCGGGTCGGGAACGAGGATTTGCCGGGAGGCGCGGCGGAGGTGAAGGTCGGCCCGAACGCCATCGCCCGGGTGCCGGCCTTCGCGGCCCCCAAGACGCCGCCTCCCACGTCCCCGCCGCCGCCGGCCGGAACGCCCTGGCCCGAGTTCCAGGGGCCGCTCGAGATCCGGCTGAGCGCGCCGGACGCCGGCCAGGACGTGCCCGTCAGCCTTCCCGTGCGATTGGCCGAACCGACCGAATACGTCGAGGTCGTCGAGGGCACGTTCACGCCGACCGGGACCGCGGCCGATGGGAAGAACCGGCTGGCCGTCGAGTTACGGACCTTGCGGGCGTTGCCCAAAGCGCCCGCGGCGGTCGAGCTGGTGCTGGATCGGATTCCCGGTCTGAAGGGTGATCCCAAGGTGCGCAACCTGGCCTTCAAGGAGCTCTCGCAACAGGACCAGCACGTCACACTGTTCGCGGAAGACTTGCCCCTGGACGTGGGCGTGGTCAACCAGCGGGGCCAATTCTCGCTGATGGTGGACGATTTTCCCCGGGCCTTGACCTTCGTGGCGAACTTCCCGCGCCAGGGGCCGCGCCAGCCGGTGCGCGAGGACGACGCCCCCGCGCTGCGGTTGGAGGCGGCCGGGATTGCCCTGTCCAGCGAACCGCTGCCGGTCAAGGCCCTGGTGGACAACGCGCCGCCCGGGTCCACGATCCAGCTTGCGCTGGCCCCGGCGGGTGGCCCGAACGCGGTCTACATTCGCAGGCAGGCGCGGCCGGACGTGAAGGAACGCCACCTGGGATTCAAGCTCGATCCCCAGAACGGTGCGCTCGTGTTCGAGGGGTTCGTCCACGACTGGACGATCACCTTCGATGTCGGGGGCATTCGCGGCCCGCACACGGTCTGGGCCTGGCTGCAAGGGCCCGGCGGCGATGTCCTCGCGACCGCCTCGGCCCGCGTGTTGTTCGACGACCAGCCGCCGGCCGACGTGACGTTCGTCCGCTGGCGCGACCAGGCGCCCAACAAGCTCGCCGAGCTCGAAGTCGCGGCCACCGGCCGATCCCCCTCCGGCATCAAGCGCGTGAATTTCTTCCTGGGCGCGCCGATCAAGAACAAGCGGCCCGAAGGCGCCCGGCCCATTCCCGGCGTTCTGAGCCGAGACAACCAGACCTGGACGGCGAAGATCCCCCTTCAAGGCAGCGAGGTCGGGCCGATCGACGTGAGTGTCGAGTTCGAGAACCGCGTCGGCCTGAGCGCCTTCGATACCCGGACGGTGGCGTTCGCCGCGCCCAAGCCCGTCATGACCGAGGACTCGGCCGAGACGAAGAAGAAGGCCGGCCCCGGGACGATCGTGGGCACGGTGACCGAGAACAGCATCGCCCAGAGCGGTCTGAGCGTGGCCCTGTACGAGATCCTCGACCCCAAGCCCAAGGAACCGAAGGAGCCAAAACGCGCCCAGACCGACGAGAAAGGCCAGTTCACGTTCCGCGACGTCAAGCCGGGCGCGTATTTGCTCTACGTCGTCGATAACGCCTCTCAGACCCGGGCGCAGCGCCGTTTGACCGTCGAGAGCGACAAGACGGCGACGGCGGAGCTGGTACTCTCGCGGTGATCTCGTATCGCGGCTTACCCACAATCGGTCTTGTCTTGTAGGGTAGGCTTTAGCCTGCCAAGCCCATTCGGTATTTTAGGAAATGGGACTGGCAGGCTAAAGCCTACCCTACAAGACAAGACCGCCCGCCTTGGCAATCTCCGCGGCCTAGCTCAGAAGGACCCGGTACGCGATCGCGGCCAGACCCAGAAGCACGACCACGGCCAGGGTGATATAGCCGCCGCGGGTCAGATGTCGGTAGCGATCCTCTTCTTCGAAAGCGGTGTCGGTCCAGGTGACGTTGTCCTGCTCGTCGGTCAGGCGCACGAGGACGCCGGGCAGGAACGCGTGGTCGCGGTCGGTGTCGCGGCCCGTGCCGGCCACGTAGCAGCCGCCGGACATGACCGTGCCGGCGCAACGGTTCAGGCCCCGGGCCAGACGGTCGAGCCGGGCGCGGACCTCGGACAGGAAGTGGTACAGGTTCGTGTTGTGACGGATCGGCTCGTTGACATCGAGCCGATCGGGGGTCTCCAGCCGCCAGCTCGGCAGCGCCAGGCTGGGGAACATCGTCGTGGCGGTCCAGCCGATGCCGTCGGCGACCATCTGCTCGGTCCCTTTCTGGTCGAGCTCGGGGATGAGCGGGAAGCGCTGGCCGAGCCGGTTGTTGAGCACGTCGCGGGGGATGTTCTCGACCCAGGTGTCGAAGCCTTCGATTTGTTCCAGGCCGGAGACCAGCGTGATCACGGGGCAATCGACCTGGAACGCCGCGCGGGCCGTCTCGAGATCGCCGCGGCAACACGTGCCGGTCTCGACGGCGTCCTCATCGTTATTGGTGGCCGCCAGGGGGAAGACGAGCAGGATGCCATTGAGACCGCAGAAGGGCCGGCGGGCGCGCGATCAGTCCGCAGAGATGTTGGAGCCGGGCGGTGCGCTCCTCGACGACGGCGACGAAGTTGTGCAGCATCTCGGGCCGATCGCCGCGCCGGATCTGGCGGTTCAGGCGGGTGATCTGCATCCGTTCGGAGCGGGTCAGCGCGGTTCTCTCCCTTGGCCGCGTCCTCGATGGCCTTGATGACGCGGTAGCGGTCCAGCACCTGCTTGGCCTCGTCCTCGCTCTCGGGCATCAGGGTATTGCGGGGCATCATGGTCATCGGCCCGGACCCGCCCGCGACGGGATCGGTCGTGGAGGGCGCGGCGCTGAGGTCCAGCTCGCCCGTGAGGATCAGCGACTGGAAGCCCGAGAGCGACGCGCCGACGCAGGTCACGTAGACCGCCTCCCGGCCCTGGGCATCTTTCCCCGCGTAGACGTGCAAGGGCGCGTCCTCGCGGCGGGGTGAGCCGGCGACCTGCAGCCGGGTGCCGGAGAAGAGGACCTCCTCGCCCTCCTCGGGCCGTCCCAGCACCAGGAACAGAGGGAAGTCGGTCACGTCGATGTGCTTTTCACTCAGGGCCGTGATCGCCTCGTCCCAGGCCCGGTCGATGTCCGGGAACGGCGAGGCTTCGGGCACGATGCTCAGCAGCCTCCAGAACCACCAGACCAGCCAGCAGAGCAAATAGAACATCAAGAACAGCAGGGGTAGCCAGATCTGGTTGATCTGGTTGAGTAACGGGACCGATTCGAGCATGCTCTGAAAGTCGTAGCGGATGTGCACGACCTCCAGAACGATGAGGATGACGCCCAAGGTCACGGCGTGCAGGACCCAGAACAGCGATTCGTTCTGGGTGTGCTCGCGGACGCGGGCAAACATCGGCAGAATCAGCGCGAGCGCACGTCTCAGGCCGTTCCGGATGCGTTGGAAGGAGATCATCGCGGCCCCTGGCTGGATGAGACTTAGCGTGCCTCAAAATGGATGTACACGGCCACGATGGCAATCGCCAGCGGGATGATCGTCACGAGTCCGGCGAGGATCATGCGCTGAAACCGCTCACGACCGCGCAGTGGCGGCACGTTCTGGGGCGGGGCTTTCTTGCGGGGCTCGTCCAGCTTCTTGCTGAGCAATCGCTTCAGTTCCCGCCGCGCCGGCTCGACGAACTCCTGGCGGAGCCGCTCGGGATCGTCGCGGTAGCGGCCCCGGAAGCCGAGGAGCACGCACAAGAAGATGGCCTCGACCACGTCGCCGCTGCGCGACTTCATGGCCATGTCGGCCTGGGTCCAGAACCGCCGCGCGGCCTGACGGTCGCCGTACATGGTCCATTCGAGCGTCTTGGCGACCCACTCGCCGGCCCAGGGCGAGCCCATGATGAAGATTTCATCGAGCCAGCACGCCAGGATGTAGCGAATCCCCAGGAAGTCCTTTTCCCCCTCGACATCGCCGCGGTAGCGGGTCTCGACCTCGCGCTTGAGCAGGTCCATGAGCTCGCGCTGGGCCAGCTCGAAATCCGGCGCCGGGCCGCTGTCGAGCTGGCGCTTCAACTCGAGCCCGCGGTCGAGGATCGGCTGCACATATCCGGCGATGGCGGGGTTCATGGGCAAAGCCACCTGAATGCATTTATTCTACCCAAATCATCATCTTTTCGTCACTGCGTAGGAAGGGAATGTGCCCGAGGGCGCGGGGATCCGGTGTGCGGGTTCCGGAAGCACGCGGTCGAGACGCCGGCATCCTTCTCCGGGTGCCGGGCGGGTTCACGCGGACCCCGCCGCCGACTTCGCACCACCCTGCGCGGGGACGACGAACAGCGTGAACTGCATCGTCGTGGTCTGACCGTCCGGCTTGCGGATCGTGAAGATCGTCTGGTCCTGGATATTACCTTCGAGCTGTTTCTCGTTCAATCGGATGGCCAGCGAGCGCGACTGCCGCACGTAGAGCCACTCCTCGGGTTCGCTATCGGGATCGATCTGGAAGTAGATCAGGCCGGGCAGCCGGGGCAGGTCGCGTGGCGGGCTCGGCCGGGCGGCGAACCGCAGGCCGATGTCGCGCGCCTTGAAGATCGTGTCCACCCGGCGGCGCTGCCGACTTTCATGTCGAGCAGTCCCGCCGTCGTCAGCAGCCGGACGCACTCGTCCCGCTCCAGCGGGCTTTGCACGCCGATGTACATCTCCCAGTTCGGTTCGATCCAGGACGATTCCAGCTCGACCTGCATCCGCAAGGCCGCGCCGACGAAGGGCCGTTCCTTGTACTCCGGCTCGACGAACAGATCGAGGAAGGCGTTGATGTACTTCTTGATGGCGTAGAAACACCGCCCCAGGTCGTCGTGATCGTACCTGGGGAGATCGGGCGTGCGCCGCGTGTCCTGATCGAACAGGGCGAGCTGGCCGACCAGGCGGGCGAGCTCGACGTAGGCGGTCAGGGGGTGGATGCCCTCGGCGAAGGTGAGCACGCCGAGCGCGGCGTACGCCGGGTTCATCTCGCGGAGCTGCCCGAAGATCTGCATATCGGTGCGGCCCGTGCTGTCCAGGGGGATCTTGCGCGAGACGGCCTGGGCCGCGAGCAATTCGATCTTGCGTCCCAGCCGGTCGTAGATCGCCCGGAGGATGTCCTGGCTCAGCGGCGGCCAGGCCTCACAGGCCAGCAGCGGCGGGATGTAATCCTTGTCGAGCTCGGGCGTCGCTTCCGCGCGGGCCGATTGTCCCAGGCGGGCGATGGGCAACGTCTCATAGCCGGTGCGATCCTGCCCCTCGACCAGGAGCTTGAGGTTCAGCCGCCGGAACCGCAAGGTTTGCGGGTTGACGCCGGTGTTCTCGTCCTCGCAACGCAAGGACTCGATGCGGTAGCGCACGTCGCCATCCTGCCCGCCGATCGGGACGTTGTTGCGGCTCGGGTTATAAGCGGGCACGGCCAGATAGATCATGACCTTGCGACCGCCTTCGAGGACCGTCTTGAGCTCCAGCGCGGGCAACACGCCGTCCTCGGGGACCGAAACGAGCGTGCCGTCGCGCAGCCGGGCCCGCAGCGTGCGGACCTCGAAGCGGGAGTTCGCCAGACCGTCCTGGTTCAGCTCCAGCGCGCGGAGGCCCCAGTTATAGTGCAGGTTCCACTTGTTGCCGAGCGACGTCTCCAGGGCCCAGTGCCGCTGCGCGGCCTGGAAGTGATGCGGCCGGAGGAACATCCCCTCTTCCCAGTTGACCGGAGGACTCGACATGAGATTCGATCCCTGGAAGTGTTCGCAACGAGCCGAGACCTGGTACCCCATGTATTTTCTGTTAGAGTCTGTCCCAGAAGTGCTTGTCTGGTGATTTCGGTTTCAGCCCCGAAGGGGCGACAGCGAATAGCCCAGGGCGTCAGCCCTGGGACCGCGAAACGGGCACAAGAACCCTCTCCGCAGTCCCGACGGGGCGAAAGAAAGACGCGGGCTTCGACAGCCCTGGTTCCCAGGGCTGACGCCCTGGGCTACTCACTGTCGCCCCTTCGGGGCTGAAACCGAATCACCAGATCGCCCCTTCTGGGACAGACTCTTAGCCAGGATAGCCTTGCGGGCGGTTCTACACAACCTACTGAGCCAGGGTGATCTCGTGACGGGTCCACGATCACCCCCGGGGCCCGGGGGCGGGTGGCCGCCCATCACGGCCGCTCCCGCGTCGCACGCTCCGTCCGACGGCCGCGGAACGCATCGCTGGCGCGGGTGAGGACGTCGAGCGGCACGGGGAGGATCGTCGGCGTGGCCATCGGGCCGGTCACGTGCAGGTCGAACATGCGGGTGCTGGCCTCGCGCATGGCGTCGCCGATCAGCGGCAGCCGGCGCTCGTCGCGGCCATAGCGGGGACTGAGGTGCAGGTCGAGCAGGCGGTCGCCCTGAAGCTGGACGGTGCCGGCGCCGGTCAGAGTAAACGCGTCGCCGATGAAGCTGATGCGGTCGAAGTTGGCGCGGCCGTCGCCGAGCGTGGCGTGGAACTCGGCCGTGTCGAAGGCGGTCTTGGTCGGCGGCCGGAAGTTGCCCACCTTCATCCAGCGCAAGGCCTGGGGAAGCTGGCCCAGGTCGCCCTGGGTGACGGTCGCCTGACCCTCGCCCGTGCAGGAGCGCAGATCGTTCCCCTTGCCATCCACGATCACCCGGCCCGAGACCAGCCCGCGGAGCCTCTTCTGCTGGCCGGGCAGCGTCACCATATAGCGGGACAGGTCCGCGCCCACGAGCTGAAGGTCGGCGTGGTAGTGCGGAACCTCGTCGAGGGTCAAGGTGACGGGGCCGAAGATCTTGCCGCCCAGGACGTTCGCCTGGATGTACTCGAGCGTCGCCTGGCCGTCGGCGATGGCCAGGGGGGTGCGCACGTCGGTAATCTGCTGGCCCTGGAGCCGCACGCTGGCCAGGTTGACGATGCCCTTGACCTCGATGCCGCGACCATCGGACGAGCCGCTCACATGGTCCACCTGGCCTTGAAGCTGTTCCAGGGGCACGCCCGACTGGATCGTGTTGCCGTTGAGCACGACAATCGCGTTGCGCCACTCGCAGCGCGGGGGTGCCGGGCTGGCCCGACCAGTCGATGCCCAGGTCGCCGCGGAGGTAAAAACCGCGGCCGTCGTCGAGCCGGCTGGCGAACTGGGCCATGATCGGCGGCATGATCCGCCGCAGCTCGGCGTCGAGCCGCAGCTTGGTCACGAGCAGGTCCTCCACGCCCATGCGGAAGGCACCATTGCCGTCGAGCACGACCTTGCCGAGCTTGAAGCGCACCGGGGCCTCGCGGAAGACGAACGAGGCGTCGGTCATGGTGATGGAACCGTCGTCGTACAGGAACGTGCCGGCGATGTTCTCCATCGGTGGCAGGACCACGGGCCGCGCCGACGCCGGCGCGCCTTGCACGGGCGCCAGCACAAGCTGGATGCGCGTCTCGGCCGGCTCGGGCACGATCATCAGGTGGTAGTGCGGCTCCTGGCCGGCGGGCGCGGTGATGTTGGCGTCCACCTGGCTGAAGCCGCTCGGGTTGAGCGTCGCCCAGGTCTCGCGCCACTGCGCCGGCAGGGCGTTGCGCAACTGCTGCTCGAACGGCAGATGCTGGGCGTGGATGTGGACCACCGAGGAGATGTCGCGCATCCCCGGGCCGACCTTCTTGACCTGGCCGTCGGCGGCGATCGACGCGGTGCCGTTGCGGCCCTTCATGTTCGTGAAGGTCCACAGGTTCGGCTTGATCTGGAGGTGTCCGGTCAGGTCGCTCACCGGGTAGGGCATGCCCTCCCAGCGGATGGCGCAACCCTCGTTCAGGTCGAGCTCGGCGGTGATCGCCACCGGGCCTTTCGGGTCGGTGGCGTCGGGCGGGCGGCGGGTCACGTGCATGCTGCCGCGCACCGAGCCGGCGGGATGGAACTCGCGGACCACGGCGCGGATGTCGGGCGGCATGGCCTTGATCAGCGTCTCATCCACGGGCATCGACCGCCCCGCGAAGTCGAGCTGCGCCAACGCATCGGGGCCGGGGTGGTCGACGGTGCCTTTGCAGGTCGCCCAGTCGCTGCCGATCAAGGCCCGCATGTCGATCGTCAGTTGGTCGTTTTGCCAGGTCAACGTCCCCTGGGCATGGTGGACCGGATACGGGAACAGGCGGTAGATCAGCCCCACATCCTGGCAGCCGACGGTCAGCCCGAAGCCGATCGGCGCGTCGGTCTGGGCCCGCGCCAGGTTCAAACCGACATGAATCCAGCCCTCGGGGCGGTATTCTTCCCAGAGCGGTTGAAATGCGGGGGGCGTCTTGGCCCGCAGGCGGCCGTCGAGCTCCAGGTCGGTCGCCTCGACGTGCAGATCGAACGGCCCGTGCCGCGGGTCGGCCGTCGCGAGCGTCCCGCGCAGGCGGACCAGCGTCTTGCCGTTGTGCCCCTCGGCCTGCTCGATGGTGATCTGGTCCTGCGTGAAGGCCGCCCGCAGGTCCAGGCCCGTGAGCGGAAACGGCAGCTCGTCCGGCCGTTCCAGCGTCGCGCCCCGCAACTGGACCGAACCGGCGCAGCGCACCCGCTGCGGCTCCGGCGCGAGCGGGTCGAAGCACGCCCCGGTCCAGGCCAGATCCGCCTCGCCCCCGCTCAGGCCCAGCTTCGTGAACGACGGCCGAATGTCGCCCGGCAGACACTGGCAGAGTTGTTCCGAGAGTTCCAGCCGGCTCAGGTCGCCCTTGGCCAGCTCGATCTTGCCCGAACGGGTATCGAACGTCCCTTCCAGCCGCAGCCGGTCGAACGGCCCGCCCCGCGCCGTCGCCTCGAACCGGAGCAGGCCATAGGTCGTGGTCGGCACGGCGTGAAGATCCACGTCGCGCAGCACCATCATCGGCGCTGACTGGGCCTCGTCGCTCAGCTCGACCTTCCCGTTCTTGATCGACAGCACGGGCGCGGCGGCCAGCGGCGGACCCGGCCAGGGATCGGCCAGCAGCCCTTGAAGATTCCACGTCCCATCCCGCCGCCGCTTCAGACGCAACGTCGGCTGCACGACGTTGACCTCGGTCGGCACGAACTGCCCGTGGATCAGTGCGTTCAGGTGGAACCGCACGTTCAGCCAGGCGACCTGCAGCGCCGGGTGCGGCTGCTCGTCGAGCGTCTGTACAAGCTGAACCTGGCGGAGTGTGATCTGTCCCAGCAGCGGCCGCCACAGCACGCGCCCCAGCTCGACCGTCGCCCCCGGCACATACCGCGGCGCCTCCTGCCGGATCAACGCCGCCAGCTTCGCCCCGTCGGTCACGTACGCATAGGCAAACCCCAGCGCCCCGGCGATCCCCACCAGGATCAACACCAGTCCCCAGAACAGCACCTTGCGAATGCGGCCGGGCTTGGGCATGGGGTTCCCTCCCTGGGTCTTCGTAGGGTGGGCTCCGCCCACCATCTTCCATTCCACTCCGCGGATGGTCGATTCCGGATGGTGGGCCGAGCCCACCCTACGAGGAACGGTCTTTACGGACCGCGATCCCCACCATTCCAAAAGCGGGCACCATCCCGGGTAACCGGTAGCGGATCGAGCTGACGAAAACGACATGGATCGCCGCGAAATAGCAGACCGGCCCGGCCAGCAGGACCAAGGCGCGGAGATCACGGCGGCGATCCCAGAGCCCGGCCAGCATGAGAAGATAAATGGGTATGGTGACAATGGCGCTGACGAAATTGAGGGCCGGCGCGCGCACAATCTCGCCGCGCGGCCATGGGCACCAGTCAGCGCCGAGCTTGACGAGAGCCAGATGCGCGACCTGGCGCAGGATGCGCCGGGCGAAAGCGACCGCGCGGGCCGTCAAGACGGCGTCCTGGTCCTCCTCCGAGAGAACTGCGCAGGTCGGGCGCGTCCAGAAAGCGCATGTCGCTGCCGCCGGTCGCCGACGGGTTCAGACCGTCGTACAGGCTGGCGCCGCGCCAGAGTGCGGTCGGCACGAAATGACCGAACACCCGGTAATTGCGCACCCACCACGGCGCCATCGTCGCGGCCAGGCCGACCGCGATCAGGATCGTCCCGACCAGTGCGGTACGCTTTCCACGTGCCGCGATCAGCCAGGCCAGCACCGCCAGCGGCGGGAACAGCTCCCAGGAGGGCTTGACCAGAATCGCCGCGCCCAGGCCGCGCCCGTGCCCAGTGCGATCCCGCCACTTCGGCGCGGCGGCTCGTCCTGCCAGAGCGCCGCCAGACCCCACAGGCCCAGCAGCATCAGCGGCACGAAGACCGCCTCGGAGAGCAACAGCGCCGACAGACCCACCGTGCCCGGATCGAAGGCCGTCAAGGCCGCGGCCACCAGCGCGGCCGAGGCGCCGCGGGGCGTTCCCTTCATCACTCGGGCGACGAACCGGTAGACGATCCCGATGCACGCTGCTCCCAGCACAGCTTGCGCGAGCCGGGCCGGCAGCGTGTGATCGCCGAAGAGCATCTGGCAGAACGCCAGGAACAGCGGATACCCGGGCGTCCGCAGCGCGAAGTGCGGCACGCCCCACTGCGACACCACGAACGCCGCGCCGCGCCGCAACGCCTGGCCCAACTGCCAGTAGATTTCCGTATCCGGGAACAGGCACCGCGTCCCCCTCCGCGCCGCCGCCCACTGCACCACGAGGGCGGCCAGCAGCCGCGCGGCCAACCCGCCCGCGAGCCAACACGGCAGCCACCGGGGTCGAGACGCCGTTTCAGGCATAAGCGGTTTCGAACCAGGGGAGATGAAATCAGCCGCCCCACCCCGGCGCAGCTTCCTTCCGACCGGCCCCGGGATGGTACGACAGGCTCCCAGGATGGTCAATCGCAACTGGCGGCCGGCCAATCACAGTGGGCTGGCGTGGAAATGACTGATGGCTGATGACTGATGAGGTGAGTCAAGGGACCCGCTCATCAGCCGTCAGCCATCAGCCATCAGTCATCAGCCATGACCCGGAGCGGTCCAGGGTCAACCGGTGATCATCTGGTTGATGACCGTGACATCGGGGGCGGCGGCCAGGAAATTGGTGGTGCTGCCCGCGTAGCTGACGGTCATCGAATAAGTGCCGTCGGGCAGGGTCGTCGTGGTGGTCGCGACGCCGCTGACAGTCGGGATGTCTGGCGATGACGTATACACCGTGTTCCCGCTGCTGTCGAAGACCACAAAGTGGACGAGCTCGCCATCGGGCACAGGCACAGGCGCGCCGGTGCCTTCCAGGAGGGTCGCGGTCAGCGTGGCCCCGTTGGTGGCCGAGGTGCCGCTGAGCGTAACATTGCTCAGGGCGGTCGTCTGGTTGATGGTCAGCGTCCCCGTGCCGGGTGTGATGGGGGCCTCCAAATTGGGGAGGTCGCCCGCGTAGGTCGCGGTCAGGGTGGAATTCCCCTGGGTGAGGTCGGCCGGGGTCGGGGTAATCGTCGTGGTCGCCAGGCCGTTGGCATCGGTCACGGCGGTCGCCTGAGTGCCAGCGGCGTCGCTGAGGGTGAAGGTGACGGTCGCGCCCGCGATCGGGATCGGTGTCACGTCCGTCGTGGTGAGCCTCGCGGACACGGTGGAATCCCCAGGATTCACCGTCCCGGTGCCCATGACGTCGGTCACCTGGGTGGGGGTGGCGGCGGCCGGGCTGACGGCCAGGTTGCCCGTGCCGGGGGAGAGGGCGGCGTTCAAGTTCAAGGCGGGGACGCCCGTGAAGTTCGCAGTCACCGCGCCGGCCTGGATGCCGAGCGGACTGGAGGTCAGGCCCGTCGTGACATTGGCCACGGTGGCCACGCCATTCGCATCGGTCACGGCGCTCGCCGTGGTGCCATCGCTCAGGGTGAAGTCGACGGTCTCGCCCGCGATCGGGATCGGTGTCACGTCCGTCGTGGTCAGGGTGGCGGTCAGGGTGGCAGGCTGACCCTGCACGGCGGTACCGCTGACGAGGGTCACCTGGGTGTCGGTCGCGACAGCCGGACTGATCGTCACGTCGCCCGTAGCCTGGGCGGGGGCAAACGTGGTATCGCCCGCGAAGCTGGCGGTCACCGTGCCGACATGGCCGAAGGCACCGGTGAAGGTCGCCGGCACGGTCACGGTGGCGTTCACGACACCCGTGTTATCGGTGATCGTGCCGCTGCCCGTGGCCCCGGGGACGGGGTTGCCGGCCAGATCCGTGATGGCGAAGTCGACGGTCGTGCCCACCGGCAGCGCGGTCACACCGTCGGCCTCGGTGAGCTTGGCGGTCACGGCGACCTCGGTCGCGCCCACCTGCGTGGCCGTCCCCGAGACGGCGGTGATTTCGGTCGCGGTCTGGGCCGCGGTGATGGTCATGGTGACCGGAGTGGAGGTGCTGGCGGCGAAGGTGGTGTTGCCCGCGAAGCTGGCCGTCAGGGTGTAATCGCCCGCAGCCAGTGTTGTCGGGAAGGTCTTGGTCGCCACGCCGTTCACGGTCAGGTCGGAGGTTTCCGTGTCCACGACGGTGCCGGCGGCGTCCTTGATGGTGAAGGTGACGGTCACGCCATCGATCGGTGTGCCGGCGTCGGTCTGGAGTGTGGCATTCAGGGTGGTGTTCCCGCTCACGGCGCCGCTGCCCGAGACGTCGATCAGTTGGGTCGCGGTCAGGACCGGCGTCGATTTAGCTGAAGGCCGCGATCACGTTGGCCGCGATCACCTGGCCGTCGTAGCGGAGGATGGCGTCCACGCCGGGGAACTCAGGGTAGAGCTGCTGGCTGACGTTCTGCTCGAAGCTCGCCTCCAGGTTGGTCACCTCGGTGACGAACTCGGCGCTCGTGGCCCGGCCGGCCTGCAGGTCGGCGATGGGGCCGCTGGCGAGCTGCGACTCGTAGGCCGAGAGCATCCAGGCGATCGCCACGGGCGCCGTGTTGACGCCCTCGCGGGCCAGGACTTTCAGGGGTGTCAGCGGCGGCCCGAGGAACACCTCGTTCGCCACCGCCAGCAAGGCCCGGGTTTCCAGCGGCTCCAGGGCGATGCGCCGTTCCCGCTGGGTCCGCGAACCGAGATTGTTGTTCTGTCGAGCCTTCATCTGTTCACCCTTCCCTAGATTGGACGTGATTGTCCTGCCCCTCACCTTGTTTTCAAGACGTACGGATGATTTGCTTCGTGGGCCGTCCGCGGGTCCATGCCGGGCGGCGGGAATCGTTTTCAGAGGGTCCAAACGGTGGCGACAACCATCACCGGGCCGGGGCACGGGGGAAAATCGAGGTGCGCTTGCGAGATGCGCCACGGCGGGTGGATCGGGACACTCCGCGGCGTGTCCGGATCGTGATGCGAGACAGGGCGAGGCCGGTCCCCGCCGCCTTGGCCGGGGGCGGGAACCGTCTCGCCCGTGGGATCAGGCGATCGTCAGAGGGCCCGTGCCGCTGCTGGCGAGGAGGAAACTGGTCGGGCTGCCCGCGTAGGTGGCGGTCAGCGTGCCGGAGGTCAGACCCGCCGGCGTCGTGATGGTCGTGGTCGCCAGCCCGGAGACGGTGGTGACGGGTTGCCCCAGTTGGGTGCCGTTGACGCTGAAGGTGACGCTCTGGCCATCGGGCACCGCCGTGCCGGCGGCCGTGTTCAGCGTCGCCCTCAGGGTGAGGACCCCGCCCGTGGTGCCGCTCCCCGAGACAAGGCTGAAGGCGGTGGCCTGGTTGACCGTCAGGTCGCCCGTGGCACTGGCGCTGGCGAAGTTGGTGTTGCCGGCGAAGTTGGCGACCACGGCGCCGGTGTGTGTGCCGGCGGTATCGGTCGTCGCGACATTCGCCAAGGTGGCGACGCCGCTGGCATTCGTCGTGGCCTGCCCCACCGCCTTGCCGTCCAGGGTGAAGGTGACGGTCCCGCCCGCGATCGGCTGGGCGGTGCTGGTCGCCGTGAGGGTGGCGGTCAGGGTCGCGAGACTGCCCGTGGCCGTGCCCGAGACGCTGGCGAGAGTCGCCGACCGGCCGACCTGCAACGCGATCGTGCTGTTGGCGATTTGCTCGGCCTGGAAGTTCACCAGGATGTTCAGACTGGCGAACTTGGACCAGAAGTGCCCCCCCGTGTATTGCTGGAAGCTCGTCTCCAGGCTTTGAACTTCCGTGTTGAACTCGCTGACGCTGACCTTGCCGGCGTTCAGGTCGGCGACGGGGCCGTAGCTGAGCTGCGTTTGAAACGCCTGGATCAGCTCCGCGGCAATCGTGTGCGCGGCGCTCCTGCCCGTGTGCGACAGGTGATGAATCAGGCGCGGTACCGATGGCGGGGCGACGAAGACCTCGGTCACCGCCGCCAGTAACGTCCGTGTTTCCAGTGCTTCGACGGCGACACGGCGAACCCGTGCCGTCCGCGAACCCGGTCTGGTTCGTCCCTGGCTCCTCATCGATTCACCTGTCCCTTCCCTGGGCGGGATTCCCCTGCTCCCGTATCACAAGGTTCTATCGGCCGCCGCGCCACCGGTTCCCGGTCCCACCCTGAGAACTTGGAACGGTTTCCGTACCGGAAATTCCGCGCAGGAAAACCACGATCGTAGGATGGGCCGGAAGCACTTGCGGCAGAACCGGGGCAATCGCCACAGGCATCATTACTGGCGCGGGATTCCCGATGCCGGATGGGTGATGGCGGATGTCCGGCCCAACCCCGAGGCTTGGCCATCAGTCGTCAGCGATCCGCCATCTGGAATCTGCCATCTGCTTATCTGAATCCGGCATCCGGCATCCGGCATCCGGCATCCGGAATCTGGAATCCGGAATCCGGCATCGTTCTCTCACTCCATCCTTGGTTCCCACCGCAACCCCAGCGCCTGCGTGGTCTGCTCGGTACACTTGACCCGCTCGGCGATGCGGTGGCCGACGACCCAGATGATCCCGGCGCGGTCGCAGAGCAGCGGTACGCGCGTCCGCTGCTCGGGGGCGCGCTTGCGCCCTCGGAAAAAGTCGTTCAGCGGCTGAGAGTGACCGCCCAGGCCGAGCGGCTCGAAACGATCGCCTTCTTGGGACGCACGAAGCCAGAGGATCGGCCGGCCGTCGGTGGTGGAAAACGGCTGGAGGGCATCGAAGTCGATCCACTCGTGACACTCTTCCGCGGCGTCAAACGTGGCCACCAGCCGGCCGTCATCCCAGAACACGGAGCCGGGCACGGGAAACGAAACGCGGCACGGGGCCGGGCGTGTCTCCGCGATGGGAGGCGCAGGCGCCGAGCAGGATGTCGTCGGAGCGCCAGGCGTCGATCCCGCCCGGGAGGGTCAGCCGGCCGCGTTCGCGGCCGACCAGCGCGGCCAGCTCATACCAGTGTGTCAGGGTCATGCCCCCTTCACCCCAACCGGCCCGCTTCCAGACCCAGCGGATCACCTCCGCGCGCACCCCTGGTGGCAAGACCCTCAACCGATGGACCAGGAGCACGACCGCAAGTGGGCCGACCTCGACCGTCGCCGCCTGCGCCAGCCGGGACAGGCGGCGGTCGAACTGCCTCTGGGCCGAGCCGGCCAGATGTCCCAGCCGCACCAGGGCCTCCATCACGCGCGGGTTGTACTCGGCGGCCAGCTTCGGCAGCAGGTCATGACGCAGCCGCGCGGGTGCGAGTCCGATCCGCGTTGGTGGCATCCTCGCGCAGTCCTGCCCGAGCGCGGTCAGGTATGCGCGGATCTCGTCCCGCCACACCTCCAGCAAGGGCCGGACCAGGTCGATTTCAGGCGTCAGCGCCGCCGCGCGGGCATGCCGGCCAGTCCTCGCAGACCGGTCCCGCGCACGATGCGGTGCAAGATCGTCTCGGCCTGATCGTCGCACGTGTGCCCGAGCGCCACCGCGCTTGCCTGGCGGTCCCGGGCCACCTCGAGCAGCCACGCAAACCGCGCCCGCCGCGCATCGGCTTCGAAATGGGCCTCCCGCGCCGGCCGCCAGTGTCCCAGGAAGCAAGGCAGTCCCAACCTCTCGGCCAGCTCGGCGACGAACCGCGCATCGGCGGCCGCGGCCGCGCCCCGCACCCCGTGGTCCAGATGCGCCACCGTCAGGACGAGCCCAGCCCCGGCGCCTCTGCGTGCAAGAGCCGCAAGAGCCCGACGCTGTCACTCCCTCCCGACACCGCAACCACCACGCCCGGCCCGAGTTTTCCTCGGGCCGCGCCACCGTTGTAACCTGCGGCGGGCGCGGTCCATCTTGTCGCTGATCCCTGGTCTTTCGTAGGGTAGGCTTCAGCCTGCCAATCTCATGCTCTGTTGAAGTGGCAGGCTGAAGCCTACCCTACGAAAGACCAGCGACCTGTGACAAGGCACCAGAGTTACGTCTCTAGCTTCGGCCGTCAGTGGAACCGCTACGACGTGGCGCGGGACGATGAAGACGCCGCCGTGTTCCAGGTCAAGACCGGCCTGGACCCGCGCGACCTGGCCGGAAAACGGATACTCGATGCCGGTTGCGGCGGCGGGCGTTATACCCGACTCTTGGGACGCTACGGCGCCCGCGTGGTCGGGGTCGATCTGAGCGCGGCCGTGACCAAGGCCGCCGCGCTCTGTCGCGAGCTGCCCGAGGTCACGATCGTCCGGGCCGACCTGCTCAACCTGCCGCTGGCCGAAGCGGTCTTTGACGTCGTCTTCTCGATCGGCGTCTTGCACCACAGCCCCGACCCCCGCCGCGCCTTCGCCCAGATCGCGCGCCGGGTCCGCCCCGGAGGACGCCTGGCCGTCTGGCTCTATCGCAAGAACACCCCGCCCCAGGAAATGTTGAACACTGCCCTGCGGTGCGTCAGCTCGCGCATGCCGCCCCGCATGCTGGAAGTCGCCTGCGCCGGCCTGGGCGTGCTCGGCGGCGTGCCCGTCCTGAAACAGATCCTCAACAAGATCGCCAATTTCTCCAACCACCCCGATTGGACCCTCCGCGTCTGCGACAACTTCGACTGGTACGCGCCGAAATACCAGTCGCATCACACCCTCGCCGAGCTCGAAAGCTGGTTCCGCGCGGAAGGTTTCACCGATCTCGTCGCGCTCTCTCCCGCCCGTTCCGGCCGGCTCTATGATTGGGCCTACCGCCATAACCTCATCATCGGCAGCGGCGTGAACATGGCCGGCACACGGCCCTGCGAGCTGTAACGCGACAAGGCCCCGCACGCAACGTGTAGGCTGGGTCTGGACCCAGCCTACCGAACTGCCACTTTGGCACAAAAGCGCCAATGGATTCAGCCTATTGCCAGTTTGGCATTAGATGACTGCCAATTGAGTCGTCCAGGTTCTTGGGCGAACGCGGCATAGGAAGCTGAGAAAAATCTTAACACTTTTACTGTAATATACTTACAAAATCTATTGCCGATTTGGCATGTCCCTTGCTACTCTGTGGTTCTCGAGAGCCTGAGAGCCGAGTAGCTCGCGAGGGCGGGCCGGTTCCGGGCTGATGAGACTGGACCGTTCGCCCGCTGGGCGCGGTGACAAGAGCGAGTTCCAAGGGAGGTTTTCGAGATGTTGCCGATTCTGCACCGCAATGGTGGTGGCCTGGTCCCGAGCCGCGTGGCCCCCCGACTGGAGTCGTTCCTGGGCCGGGTGTTCGAGGACATGGACCAGGTCTTCGAGAACGCGGGCATGCCCGCCGGGTCGTGGAGCGGCGTGCCGCTCGCGATGTGGGAGGACGAGGATCACCTCTACATCGAGGCCGAGATGCCGGGCCTGAAGCAGGACGAGATCGACCTGACGGTCCACAAGGGGTTGTTGCACATTCGGGCGCGCGGAAGCCCGTCGAGGGCCGCAAGTACCTCTACGACGGTCGCTCCTACGCCCAGTTCGAGCGCGTGGTCTCGTTGCCCGAGACCGTGGACCCCGAGAGCGTCCAGGCGGGTCTCGAGAACGGCCTGCTCCTGCTGACGTTCCGGAAGGCCGCCACGGCCAAGCCCCGGAAGGTCGAGATCCAGGGGAACGTGACCAAGTAAGGCGTTCCGCCCAGGGAATCCGGGCACGCTCGGCGTGAACGAGATCCCGACGCCGGGTCGCACTTCGAGGCACGTCGGGCTAGCCTCGGGGCGACCGGCTCGGGATAATACGCATGGATGCGCCCTGGGGCTCAGGGCGGTCGGGCGACGCGTTCGGAGTTCCCATCCTTGAACCTGCTCGGTCGCGCGCGGAAGATGCTCCAGACGCTGGGGCCGGCGGAGTCCTCCGCGCCCCAGCTCTATCGCGTGGCGTGTCCCGAGGGCCATATCCTGCGCGGGCAGCGCACCGAGGGCTATCAGGCCCTGCGCTGTCCGGCCTGCGGGCAAGGTGTGTTCATCCTGCCGGTCAGTCCGCTGCCCGACCCGCCGGCGCCGGTGGCCGAGCGTCCCGGCGCCGACCCGCGCGGCCCGTGGAAGATGAGCCGATCGTCTGGACCGAGCCGGCCGCGGAAGTCCTGGCCGCGCCGACTGTCCCCGCGCCCGACGTCGAGATCGAGTGGGACGAGCCCAGCCCGCCGCCCCGTCCGCGACCGGCGGCCCCGCCACCGCCCAAGCCGCCGCCGGCGTTGCGTCCCGCGTCGGAAGGCAAGACGCGACGGCCACGCCCACAGCCACAGCCCGCGGAGCCGGACCTGGCCGAGACCGTGCCCGACGACGGCACCGCGCTGCCGGTCCGGGCGGGCCCGAGTCTGAGCGTGCGGCTGCGAGAGTACCGGGTGCCCCTGGCGATTCTCGGCGTGGTCGTGCTGGTCCTCGGCACGGTGGGCGGACGCCTCTGGAACGAGGGAATCGAACAACTGCCCAGGATTGCCCGGGAAGGGCGCGGAAGGCCTGGAGGCGCTGGAGGCAACCCACTTCGATCTGGCCCGGCAGAAGCTGGAAGCGGCCGCCCGCGCCCTGGAACGACTGCACGACCCCGACGCGGGGACGGTCCGCCAGGCGGCGCGCGAGGCGGCCGGCTGGGCCGACCTGGCCGGCCGCGGCCTCGAGGAGATCGTCGACCAGGCCGCCACGAAGCCCGACAGCGCAGGCCTGGTTTGACACGCTCTATAAGGGCCGCTCCGTCCTCATCAACGATGCCCTCACGGACGAGCCCGCCCCCGGGCTGAATTACGTGATCATGGCGGGCCGCCACCGGGGGCGGATCGACCTGGCGGGTTTTCACCTCCTCGATGGCAAGAAGCCGGGCGATGCGGTGACGTTCGCCGCGCGTCTGAAGGCGCTCCGCCTGGACAACGACGATGTCTGGCGGATCACCCTCGAACCCGACAGCGGCGTGTTCCTCAACACGGAGCAGAGCTGGAAGGCCTTCGAGACGCTGGGCGGTCCTCCCCACTCCGCCCTCGCGCCCGACGCGGCCGCCCGCTGGGAGCGGCTCGCTGAGATCCTGGTCGTGCTGGTGCCGCCCCCACCCGGCGCCGAGGTCATCCCGCTCGCGGACCTGACCCACCATGTTGATGAGCAGGTGATCGTCGAAGGCCGCGCGCCGCATTTCGAGCCGACCAAGGAAGGTGGCTGGAACGAGTTCACGTTCGCGGGCGTTCCCGTCCGGTTCCGGCTGCCGGTGCGCATGGGATTCCGGTCGCCGCCGAAGTTCGCCGTGCTCCGGTTCCGGGGCATCCTGAGCCGGGGACCGGAGGGGCTGGTGTGCGACGTGTCCACCTACGAACCGCTCCTCAGCGACCCCGAGCGGCTGCGCAAGGAGGTGGCCGGTTTGCCGCCCCGCGACATCGCCGGCCGCGAGGACTGGGTCCGCTGGGCCGAGCAACGCGAGGCCGAGTACCACAAGGACTCCGAGCTCCTCCAGGAGGCACACCGCGTCGTCGGCGAGGTGATCCGCCTCGAGGCCGAGCAGACCGCGAACAAGGCCCCGCGCCGACAGCTCGAACTGGCCCAGCGTGCCCGCACGCGGCAGGTGCCCGAACCGGAGCCGTCGGCCCTGGCCCATGGCGCCTTCCGGCCGCTGCTCAAAGACGTGTCCTCGGCGGCCGAGGCCGAGACGCTCGCCGGCCAGATCAGCGCGTTCTTCCCCGCCGCGCAGCCGGTCGACAGTCCCCCCGACCTGGCGTCCTGGGAAGCGCGCTACAAGGGCGACCCCACCGGCGTCTACCGCCAGGCGCCCGCCCCGATCCGCGCGGCGCTCGACCGCCGGCTCGTGGCCGACGCGCTCGAGCAGTCTCTCACGAAGAAAGCCGCCGAGCACCCGAACGAGGCCCTGGCCCTGGCCGACCAGGCGGCGGCCCGCATATCCGACCGCCCCGAGGTCGCTAAAGGGTTGAAGCGTCAGGGGCTCGACGCCACCGACGTCGGCGCCCTGCGGCTGGCCGAGGTTCAGGAGCGGGCCCGGCTCTACGAACAGCAAGGCGCCCCCGACCAGGCGCGCAACCTCCTGCGGCGCTGGCTCGACGATCAGCGGGCCCATCGCCTCAGCCCGACCGACGCCGAAGGCCGGCTGCTGCTGGCCGGCCAGTACGAGGACCTGCTCGGCGATCAGGCCACGGCCGCCGCGCTGCTCCAGGAAGCCTGGAAGATCGACCCCGAAGCGCCGGCCCTGACCGACGCGTTCCGGCGTCGCGGCTTCTCGTTGCGCAACGGCCAATGGATGGCCCCAGCCCAGGCGGAGCCGCCGCCGGCTGCGGTGGCCGCCGCTCCCCCGCCCGGGCCCGCGGTGCCGCCGATTCGCTCGAAGGCCTGACGCGCGAGGAGGTTCGGGAACAGCTCGACAAGCCCAACCGGATTGTCCGCGTGGTCACCCAGGGCCAGAATCCTCGAACCAGTGGGTCTATCTAAACGGCGCCAGCCGTCCGGTGAAATTCGTCAACTTCCTGGTCCACGCGGGCCAATCCCGACCGACCGTCGTGGCCAGTGGCGGTCTGCGCCCTTGACGATCGCCCCACCACCACCGCGAACCCGGAACGCCAGACCCGGCTCTGTTCCTGAGCGGGTGGACGAAAGGTCTTGTAGGGTAGGCTTCAGCCTGCCAGGTTCCGAAATTCTTTCATGGAACCTGGCAGGCTGAAGCCTACCCTACAAGAAGGAAACCATGCACTTCGCTCACCCACCGAGGTCGCGGGAAGCGGGCGGATTTCGAACTCAGGAGAGAGTCCACTCGGCGCGGCGCGCCGGGGACGAGCGTCGACCGAATAAACGCCGGATTTTGATCTTGACTGCTACGGACTTGCATTCGGGAGACAAATTTGCTAAAGAGTTGGCCGTCTTGTCACAACACCGGGATTGGCCCGTCCCACCATTCCAACCCGCCCAGCACGCGCCGAAATTTCTTCGGATTTTTTGGCAAACCTTTGCCGCCGTGCTACGTAGATACGGTGTTGTGCGACGGATACGCCCCTGAGCCCTTGCCTTCGGCGCATAATATGCGTGCAGGGGTGGGGGACGACCTCCTCGGGCCCGGGCCGGTTGGCCTGAGACACGAGAGTCTGACACCCGGAGGTGCATGATGGCCCGGAAAGACGCCTTGCTTCGACTTCACGCGCGGCTGGTCCTGCGCCGCGATGCCTTGCGAAAAGCCCTCAGCGGCGATCTGGACTCCCTCCGGGCGTACAACGCCACTTTTGAGGTTGGCGATAATGGCGACGCCGCCGTCGATACGGCGAATGATGAAATCAATACCCAGCTCGCCGAGCTGGAAAGCCGCGAGCTCGAACAGATCGAGCGGGCGCTGGATCGGATCGTCAAGGGGATGTACGGCCGTTGTGAGTTTTGCCGCGGCAAGATTTCCGAGGCGCGGCTGAACGCCTTGCCCTATACGAACACGTGCATCGATTGCCAGCGTGAACATGAGCGCACCGGGGATTTCGGGTTCAGCCGGCCCTCCGACGCCCACCGCTGGGCCAAGATCACCGACAAGTCGATGGATGAATCCGACGGCGAGGTCAACCTGAGTGACTTCGAGATGGACCTGACCGAGACAGGCCGCTGATGGGACCCGCGTTGCCCGCGTCTGCCGATCGCCGCTGGCTTTTGCTGGCGGCGTTTTTTTTTGGTCTTGAGTTCCACCCCGGCGCACTCCGCGTCCGTAAACCGTTTTGACCTTGGCCGGCGCGCCGGGGTATATTGCTATGGCCGGTCTCGGGCAACGGGCGCACGGCGGCGCGCGGTTGGCCCGTTCTACTGGATATCCCAGCGCGATCGATCGGTGCGGAGAGCGCCACATGACGCGTGGCTCCCATCCCTGGCCTCTGGTCACGACCTTGCTCCTGGGACTGGTCGTGGGACTGCTGCTGGGGCGGTCCGGGCCGGTCCTCACGGCGCGCCAGGCCCCGGCCAAGCCTGCCGCAACCCGCGCCACGAGCGGGCCAACCGTGACCAAGGCCGTGGGCGAGGCCGCTATTTACGACGAACTGGAACGGCAGTACACCCAGTTTGAGCACGTCAATCGCACCTTCGAGCTCGCGGCGCGCGCCGTGGCGCCGGCGGTGGTCCATATCGTGGCCAAGAAGCCCGGTCCTCGCAGTGAACAGCATTCCGGCACGCAGTATTTTGAAGAAACCGGCTCGGGCGTCATCGTTCGGCCCGAGACGGGACGCGAGCTGTACGTACTGACCAACAATCACGTGGTCGATGGGGCGCAGGCGGCCCATGTCGCCATCACCTTGCACGACGGCCGGGTGATCCGTCCCGACCGGTTCTGGGCGGACCGCAAGGCTGACATCGCCGTGCTGCATCTGGGACGCGACGACCTGCCCTGCGCCCGGCTGGGCGACAGCGACAAGATCGCGGTCGGTACCTGGGTGCTGGCCGTCGGCAGTCCGTTCGGCCTGACGCACTCGGTCAGTCACGGCATCATCAGCGCGCGCAACCGGCACGAGGAAGAGCTCGAGGACGACGGCGTGGAGAACCAGGAGTTCCTTCAGACCGACGCCGCGATCAACCCGGGCAACTCGGGCGGTCCGCTGGTCAACCTCAAGGGCGAGGTCATCGGCATCAACACGGCGATCGCCTCGAATGGTGGGGGCAGCGAGGGGGTCGGTTTCAGCATTCCGGTCAATCTGGCCCGGTGGATCATGGGCCAGCTCGTCAGCCGGGGACGCGTCAGCCGCGGCGCGCTGGGGGTCAACCTTCAGGATCTCGATGCCGACGGCGCCGCCCGCCGCGGGCTGGACCGTCCCCGCGGGGCCTGCGTGCTTTACGTCCGCGACAATACCCCAGCGGCACGAGCCGGCATCCGTGACGGCGACATCGTGTTGCGTTACAACAGTGTCGATGTGATCAACATCAACCAACTTATCAACCTGGTCTCGCGCACGCCGATCGGCCAGGAGGTCGAAGTCGTGCTCTGGCGCGATCGCAAGTCGCTGTCGGCGCGGGTGGCGATCGCCGACCAGGATCAGCTTCTGACCGCGACGGCCGCGGCCCGCCCACCAGCGCGCGATGCGGCGCCCGTCCGGCGGCCGAACCGCGCGGCGCCGACACCGGAAGCCCGGCCATGACGGCCCTGGCGGGGGCTCTGAAACGGCTGGTCGCAGGCACCGAGCTGACCGCCGAGGACGTCTACGAATCCGTCTCCGAAGTCATCGCGGGGACCGCGCCCGATGCGCTGATCGCGGCTTTTCTGACGGCCCTGCGCGTCCGCGGCGAGACGGCCGTCGCGCTGGCCGGCGCAGTGCGGGCGATCCGCGAGCGCATGGTGACGTTGGAGGGCCCCTATCCGTCGCTGCTCGACACCTGCGGCACCGGCGGCGACGGCGCGGCCACGATCAACATCTCGACGGCCACCGCCTTGCTGTGTGCCGCGTGCGGCGCGACGGTCGCCAAGCACGGCAACCGCTCGGCCTCGGGCAACTCGGGCAGCGCCGAGGTCCTGACCGAACTGGGCGTCGCCATCGAGCCCGCGCCGGCTGTGTTGCACCGCTGTCTGAGCGAGCTCGGCATCACCTTTCTGTTCGCGCCGCGGTTTCATCCGGCGTTGCGCCACGTCGGGCCGGTGCGCAAGCAATTGCCCTTCCGGACGCTGTTCAATCTCGTCGGGCCGCTCGTGAACCCCGCGCGGCCGCGGTATCAACTCATCGGCATCCCCGACCCCCACCTGGCGGACCTCGTCGCCGCGACGCTGCCCGGTCTGGGCGTGGCGCGCGCGGCGGTCGTGACGGGTGCCGGCCGGCTCGATGAGGTTTCCCTGTCCGGCCCCAACCGGGTGCTCTGGGTCGAGCCGGAGCAGACCCTGGAACAAGTCTGGACGCCCGCCGACTTCGATTTGCCGGCGGTCGCCGTGGCCGATCTGCGCGTCCAGGGACCCGCCGACAGTGCCGGGCAATTGCGGCGGATGCTCGCGGGCGCGCCGGGACCAGTGCGTTACGTCGTGCTGGCGAACACGGCCGCGGCGTTGCTGATCGCGGGAATCGTCGCCGATCTGCGCGAAGGCGTGGCCCGCGCGGCCCAGGCGATCGATTCCGGGCGACGCGGAGTCTTCTCGAACACTGGTCGCGCCTCAGTCATTCGTGAACCGTGTGAGCCAGAGACTGTAGCGAGGATACCGGGTCGATTTTGAGACTGCAGCAACGAGACCGGGGCCATCCGAGAAGAACATTCCTGGGTGCCACGGGTTCCGCTTGGGGAACCCGTGTCTACGGGCTGGGGGTCGATCGGCACGGGTTCCCCAAGCGGAACCCGTGGCACCCGATCTCTCCTGCAGGACGCCCCGGTCTCGTTGCTATAGTGTCGAGAAACATAAGAGAATTACGTGACTGTCATTCGCACGAGCATCCGGATCGAGCGGCCGATCGAAGCGGTCTTCGCCTACGCGACCACGCCGGCGCACTGGCCGCGCTGGCACCCCGCCTCGCGGGCCGTGTCGGGAGCCAGCGACCATCCGCTGGAGCTCGGCGAGCACGTCGAGGAACACTTCCGTGTCGTCGGGCGCGAGGGGCAGATCGTCTGGACCGTGAGCGAACGTCAGCCGCCAACTCGCTGGGCCATCACGGGGTCGCTGGCGCCGGGAACAACCACGACCATTTCGTATACCCTGTCGGCCGAGCCCGACGGCAGCACGATGTTCCTCCGCGAGCTGACATTCCAGGCCGATTTCCCGCCCGGCGTCTGGTCCGAGACCGGCCCCCTGATCGAACAGGAATCCGCCGTGGCGCTGCGGCGGCTCAAATCGGTCATCGAAGCGACCTTGTGAAAAAGTCTTGTAGGGTAGGCTTCAGCCTGCCAATCCCAGGGGAATTCAACGGAAATGAGCTTGGCAGGCTGAAGCCTACCCTACAAGAGACCGTTCCAGATGTCCTCGTAGACGTGATAACCTCCCGGGCGCAAACCCATCGCCTCATAGGTTCGCTGCGCCCGCAAGTTCTCGTTTTCGACGTAGAGCCGCAGGCCGACCACGTTGCCCTCCGTCACGGCGGCGTGGCGGATCGTCTCGAAGAGCCCGCGGAAGACACCCCGGCGACGCCACTCCCGGGCCACGTAAACGCTCTGAAACCACCAGAGCCAGCCGTTGCGCCAGTCGCTCCATTCGCGGGTGATGGCGGCCTGGCCGATGAGCACGCCCCCGGTTTCGGCCACCCAGTAGCGCAGACGGTCGGGCTCGGCCAGGGCTTGTTCCACGCCGAGAGCGAGAACGGTCCGGTCGAGAACCTTGTTCTCGCTCTCAATGGCCAGTGCGGCGTTGAACGCGACGAGATCGGCCTGGTCGCCGGGACGCGCGGCGCGAATGTGGACCGTCGCGCTCATCGGATGCGCTCGCTGCGGCGGTCGCGCGCGGCGGCTGGCTTCCTGGAGGATCTGGTTCTCCTCGTCGGTCAAGCTGCCGCGGCCTTCGCGCGCGATCTTGGCCAGGATCTCGTCGACCCGGGCGTCGAGTTGTTCCGGCGGGAAGACCGTCGAGGGCGACGGGCGGGAGACCGGCGCCGGCGTGGGGCGACTCGGAACGATCGTCGGCCCCCGATCGCGCGGTTCCGGACGGACGATCCGCAGTTTCGGGCGGAACATTCTCTGGCCCAGGAGGCGGGACCAGCGCAGGTCATATCGCTTGTAGAGATAACCGTAAGCCGCGCCTCCGAGGTGTGCCGCGAAGGCGATGCTGGCCGGCGGTCCGCCGCGGAGCTGTTCTGCCAGCGAGAACAGGTCGAGGCCCAGGAACAGCACCAGGGCCAGCCAGATCGGCATCGGCAACACGAAGAACACCAGGATTTCGCGTCGGGGGTAATACAACGCGTAGATGACGAACAGCGCCATCACGGCGCTCGATGCCCCCAGGGCGATGCGCGGTGCCCATCCCGAGCACGAAGAAGTCCAGAGCCGCCCAGCAGAACATGCTCACGACCGCCGCCGCGAGATAGAAGAAAAGAAACTCGCGACTGCCGTACATGGACTCCAACTCGCGGCCCACCCACCAGAGGACCACCATGTTGATCGACGATGTGCCACGGCCATTTCGTGATAGAAAGCGGACGGTCAGAAGCTGCCAGATCCAGCCGTGCTGAAAGACCTGGACGAGGACGAGGCCAGGTACTTGGTCACGTTCCAATCGCGGGCCAACCACTGCAAAAGGAACAGGCCCACATTGATCAGGATCAGCGCCCGCGTGACCGGGGCGACGCCCGTGAGCCAGCCGCTGCCGCTCGTCTCGTCTCGATAATATTCGCGGTCGTGAATGCCCATGCCGGCTCCGGCGGACGGTGCGTCCCGACATGACGGGGAAGGACGGAAAGACGACCGGCGCTCTCCTCATGATCGGCCGCGCCTTCCGCTCTGTCAACGGCAGTTAGAGGCTATCCGGGAAGCCCCGAAGGGGCGTCTGTTTTTAGCCCCGAAGGGGCGAAAGTGAATAGCCCGGGGCGTCAGCCCCGGGACGGGGAACGACGCGCCACGAACCCCCTCCGCAGCCCCGAAGGGGCGACAGAACCCATGGTCCCGCAGGATTTTCGGTCGCCCCTTCGGGGCTTTGGAGGAGGAGGGCGCAGGGGCGGCCCCGGTTCCCGGGGCTGACGCCCCGGGCTATTCACTGCCGCCCCTTTGGGGCTAAAACAGACTTCCCGGATAGCCTCTTAGGACCCGGCCACCGCACGGGCCGAACGGGCCCGTTCAGTCTGCCAGTAGGGCCTCGATCGCCTCCTGGCGGCTGGCGTAAATGGGCCAGATCATGTCCAGCGAGGTGATGTGAAGCAACTCGCGCGCCCGCTTCGAAACGCCGGCCAGGACCATCTGTCCACCCTCGCGCTTGGCGACGAGGTTCCAGCACTTGAGCAAGAGCTGGAGGAACACCGAGCCGAAGTAATCGACCTCGGTCAGGTCGATGACCACGAGCGGGCCTTCGCGGCCTCGGAGCGGGGCCAAAATGAACTCGGCGGCCGGACCGACCAGGGTCGGGTCCAGGTTCTCCAACGCCGCCGACGCCAGGACCACCGTCACATCGCCGTGCTGCTCGATCGTGAACACGTCACCGGATTCGTGTGCGCTCATCACATGGAGACCTTGCCACCGGGATCGGCCGGTCCGGCGCGGCTGCGAAAAACGAAGTCCGCACACCTTGCTTCTAGACAGCCTAGCGCCCGGTGCGCCGCATGACAAGAGGCTTCCGCCGCCCAAGAGAATGCGCGCGACGCTCCTGTTCTTGTAGGGTAGGCTTTAGCCTGCCAATCCCATGGAAGTCAAACAGATATGGGATTGGCAGGCTAAAGCCTACCCTACAAGAACAGGAGCGTCGCGCGCATTCTCTACGCCGAGGGCCGGCAGCCGGCGAACGCCCGCACGACCTCGAACAGGTCGGGACTGACCAGAAGCTCGTCTTCCTCGAAATCACGCAGCCATACGTAATGATCGCGGTAGGCCTGTGCCAGCAACGGATACAGATCGGCCAGGCGGATCGGTATGGCGGGGCCATGCGCGGATGCGGGCGCCTCGTCATCGGGACGGGGGAAGACGCGGAGACGAGCGGTCGCCATCGGATCTCCTCCTCCGTGCGGACAAATGCCTCGGGGTTGGCCGCGGATGGCGGCCGCGGACCCGCGAGCGAGCGTGCGAGAGAGAGGGTTGAAGAAAGTAGGTTCCGGTGGCGACGATCGGGACACTCCCGGCCCGACTCGCGCTCCGTTCCCTTGGTCCACAATCCTGGAGATCGGCTGCCGATCGGTCCGGACATCAACCAAAATCCATCCACCCGGCGCGATCCGCGCCCGTTCGTGGTCTTGCTCCACCCGATTGGCACCGTGATCGCGGGGCGTCATACTGAAAGTGGTCGTCCCTCTTCCCGGCGCTTCCAGCTCAACACCTGGAGAACGGCATGGACCTGGATCTGCCCACCCTGCACGGCATCGTGCCGCCCCTGGCCACGCCCTTCTTGCCCGACGAGGCGATCGACACCGACGCCCTCGAGCGGCTCGTCGCGTTTCAGCTCGGCGCGGGTGTGCACGGACTCTGGATCATGGGCACAACGGCCCGCTTCGATCTCGTCCCGGACGGCCACCAGCGGCTCGTGGCCGAGGTGGTCGCACGAGCGGTGGGCGGGCGGGTCCCCCTGGTCCTGAACGTCTCCGATCAGGGCACCCGGCGCACCCTGTCGCGGTCGCGGATGTTCGACGACCTGCCGTACGACTACTACGCCGCGCTGCCTCCCTGGTATCAGCCGATATCCCCGGCCGAGGTGGTCGATTACTTCCGCGCCCTGGCCGACGAGCTGGCCCGGCCCCTGGTCATTTACAACGCGCCCTGGGTCTCGAACATGCTGTCCTTCGACGACCTGCGACGGCTCGCCGAGCACCCCCGGATCGTCGGCTGCAAGGACGTCACCCCCAGCCTGACCCGCACGCTCGACTGGCCCCGCACCGAGCGCCGGCGGCTCGGCTTCAGCTACCTTCACGGCAACGACCTGCTCGGGCTCTCGACCGACCTGGGCGCCGACGGCTTCGTCATCAGCCTGGCCAATGCGTTCCCGGAACTCGCCGTCGCGATCTGGGAAGCGGCCCAGGCCGACGATGCCGAACGTGCGTTTCGCCTTCAGACGCGCTTCTGCCGCCTCGTGCGGGCGACGACTTTCGGGCCGTACCTGGCTTGCCTCGAAGCGGCCATGCGACACCGGGGCCTGCTCGACCGGATGCTGGCGCATCCCTTGCGGTCGCTCGACGAGGCCACCTCCCGCCGCGTCGGCGCGGTGCTCGATGCGGTCGGCGTCATGCCCGATCCGGCCGCGGTCGAAGTCTGAGCGCTACCCGGCCTCCCTCTCACAGGGCTGGAACCAGCGATCGAACTCCGCCTTGACCGCGTCCCGCGCAAGGGCCCGGGCCACCCGGGCGCAGGCCAGCAGCGGCGCTCCCACGGCCATCCCGCGCACGCCGGCCGTCCAGAAGACAACCCAGAGGCGGGGCGCGGCGAGCGCCAGCACCGCCAGGGCGGTGATGCCCATGAGCACGACGTGCGGCTCGCACGCCTTGAACGCGGGCCAGGTCAGCATGCCCCAGCCGCGGCGCGGCCACGGCGCCGCCGGCGCGGGGCGGCCCCCGGCGCCGCCATCGACCCGGAACGTGCGCGTCTCCACCTTCAAGCGCTGAAAGAACGCCTTGTAGCGGCAGTCATTGTGCAGGCCCAGGAACATCCATCCCACCGCCATCGTGAAGCCCGCCGCCGCCCAGCGCACGTCGCCGCTGCGCGCGGCCAGTCCGTAGCCCAGCCCGAAGCCCAGCGCCAGCGTCTGCGCATGGTGCATCACGTAATCGAAATAGACGCCCCCCAGCCCGGCCGTGCCGCGCCAGCGCGCCACCTGGCCGTCCACGTGATCGAGCCAGAAAGCCAGGTGCGCCAGCGCCGCGCCGGCCACGAATCCGGTGCGGCTTCCCGAGGCGACCGCCACCGCCGAAGCGAGACCGGCCAGCAGCGCCAGGAGCGTCACTTGATTCGCGGAAAGTCCCAGCCGCACCGCCAGCCACGTCCCATAGACGGCCGTCGGCCGTCCCCATCGCCGCGCCAGCCAGTTGCCGATCTCACGATGCCGGTCTTTTTGCACGCGCACGCGAAGCTCGGACAGCGTGGGAGACCGGTTCATCGGCGTGCCCTCTCGGTTCGGTCGGCTATCCGCTGCCCGCTGCCGGCTGTCAGAGCATAGATCGCATAGCGCCGCACGACGCCATCGCCATCGGTCAAATCCGCGCGGTAAAGCGGTTTCTGATCGCCCAACCAGGGCGCAAGCAGACGCGAGAGCGTCGGGTCGAACTCGACAGCATTCTCCGGCTCCGGTGGACAGAGCAACAGGTGCGTGAAACCGCACTTCCGCAGGTGTTCCACGATCAGGGCGGCCGACTCCCCGCGTCCCCAGGCCGGTGCGGCGACGATGGGCGAGCTCCATCGTGTAGGGCCGGGGCAGATAATAGCCCCGATGGTCCTGGCCAACCAGCCGCGCTTCGGCCGGTAGGTTCTTGTCAATCCAACGTCCCACCCGCCAGGTCGGCTCGTGCTGGGCGAGATAGGATTCCGCCGATTCCCGGCCGAGGACGACCGTGAGGCCGTGCCGCGCGTGTCCGACGGCAATCATCGCCTCGAAGCCGACGATCAGGAGGACGGCGGCTCCCAGCAACCTGGCGGCGATCGTCCGCCGATCCCACCAGCAGGCCGCCAGCCAGGCCACGCCCACCGCCATGGGACCGACCGCGAGCAGGACAAACCGCATGCTCTGCCGGGCCGTCAGACAGAGCGTCAGGAACGACCATCCCAGCGCGACCAGGGCGAGAACACGCCGCGGCGGTCGAAACAAGAACACGCCCGGCAGGAACAGCAAGAACGCCGGTCCAAACTGATGCGCGAAGCTGTCGAAGCGGTCCGGGTCGAGCGTCATCGGCCCGAGCGCCGTCAACAGCTTCCAGGGCGTCGGCGCGAGCGGTCTCTTGATCGGGTCGAGCACGTCGTCGATGCCCGCGCCGCCAAAGAGATGCCGGAAGAACGGATGCACGGGGTTGCCCGTGTAGACCCCGGCCCGGAGATACCAGCCGCCGCCGACCAGCAGCGCCGCCAGGCCGAAGATCAGGACATGCCTGAGGCGGCGTTCCGAGAAGCGGCCCGCACACAGACACGCCCCGGCCATCGCCAGCCCCAGAAGTCCGACCCAGACCAGCGCCGGGTATTTCACCCCCAGGGCCAGACCGGCGAGCATGCCCGCGAGGAGCGGCGCTGGCGACACGCGGACGATCCCACCAGCGAACCCAGCCATGCAACGCCGCGGTGCCGAACGCCGCCAGCGCAACGTCATTGAGCGGGGCGCTCATGCCGTTGGACACCGCCGGAACCAAGAGCGCGATCGCGCCCGCCCAGCGCGCACGCGATCCCAGGACCGGACGCGCCAGGGCCGTCACGTTCAGGGCGAAGACAGCGCCCAGCATCCACGAAATCAGCCGGCACGCCACCGGGCCGCGAAACGCTAATGCGACGGCGTAGAGAAATTCCGTCACCAGCGGATAGACCGTCTCGTGCAGGTCCGGCTCGAAGACCAGGGCCCGCGCGGACAGAAACACCTTCGGCACCTGGAGATGATAGCAAAGCGCATCGCCATCCGTGACAGGTGCGAGGGCAGTGAGAAAGGAGCCGACCAGGCACGCGGCGAGGGCGATATCGAGTCCACGGACGCCCCAGCCGCCCGGCGCCTTTCCGGCTTCCCCCCTTACCAAGGGGGGATCGAGGGGGGTTTTTCGAGTCCACCGCGGCCACCCGGAAGAACCCCCTCCCACTCCCCCTTGGTAAGGGGGAGAGCCGGAAGGGGAACTTCGGCTTCCGCCGATGCCCCAGCCACCCGGCCATGCGGACCCGATTCGCTTCGCAGTCTTGTAGGCTGGGTCTAGACCCAGCTTCCCCCGGAAGGCACGGCGCCGCGACAGCCAAACGGACACAAGAGCTGGGTCTAGACCCAGCCTACAAGACTTCCGCCAAGAGCCCTGGTCCGCACAGCGGACCCTACGAAAACCGACACGCCAGACGCGAAACGCGGACACACCCAGACAGCCGAGAGCGAACACCACGCCAAGCCAGGCCCTCGTCAGCCGACCCGCTTCAGCCAGTCCCAATACGGCCATCACGAGCACGCCCAGACCCAGCGGCAAGGCCAGCGCCACGAGGTCGGTTCTGGCTGCGGGACGCACGCGCAGAGCCGCCAGCAATCGTGCGCCGACGGCGCACGACCAACCCGCGAGCAGGGCGACGAAAACAAGATCGAGCATCCGTGCCTCGGTGCGTCAGAACGTCTCGCGCCATCGTGGGGAGCAATGAACCCACGCGAGCAGTCCCAGCCCCAGCCAGACCGTCAGGACGACCCCGCGCCAGACCGCCTCGATCACCGGCCCGTACGAACCCAGCGGCAGCATCCCCGCCCCGAGCGCCGGCGGCCGGCCAGAGCATCCCGCCCGCGAGCCGGGCCTGGTGCCGTCCCCAGCCCCGCCAGCCCAGAAGGGGGAGGAACCCGCACAGGCTCGTAAGTAGATACGTGATTCCATATCCCAGCGACACGCCCCACGCCACGCCGACGATCCCGGCGCGGCCCGCGCCGAGCGCGCCCAGGGCGGCGGTCGCGGCCAGGCCCAGCCCGGTGGCCAGGCCCAGGCGGTACGGCCGGTCGATCGTGATCAGCATCTGCCGCGCCGGCCACGCCAGGCTCAACAGGAGCACGCCGGGCAGCAGCGGTCGCAACGCGGGCAGGCCGGCGATGTAACGCGGCATGAGCAGTCCCAGGAAAGTCGGTCCCACCACCGCCGCCACCGCGCTGCCCGCCGCCAGGATCGGCGCTTGCGCTTCGGTCGCCCGCACCGCCGCCAGCGCCACCGTGCGCAGGTCGCCGGTCCGTCCCAGCGTGGTCTGAAAATGAGGATATAAGACGGTCACGATGCGGCCGGCCAGGTCCAGGCTCCAGCTCGTGCCCAGCAGCGCGATCGAATAGAGCCCCGCCGCGCGGGCGCCGTCGGGCACCAGCCAGAGGATGAGCACTTGATCCACGTTCAGCAGGAAACCGAACACGGCCGTACATGCGAAGATGGGCATCCCCTCGACCATCAGCCGCCAGGCCAGCGCCCAGTCCCACGCCCAGTCGAAACGCAGGGGATGCCGGACGTGCAGATAGACGATCTTGAAGCTCAGCAGCAACCCGACCGCCACCAGCAGTCCCCAGAACCCGGCCAACCAGATCCCGAGGGCCGTCAATACAGCCGAAGCAAGGGCCTCGGCGACGTCCAATTCGGTCGTCAGCGCGAATTCCTGATCGGCGCGCAGCACGGCGATATGAAAGCTCAGACGCCGTTGCAGGAGCGTCAGCGCGGCGATCAGCACCAGGCCCCAGGTCCATTCGGCGCCGAGTGGATCACCCGCCACCAGCGGCGCACGCAGTGCGGCCCAGACGAGCAGAGCCAGCGCGTAGAGCGTGCACGTCAGCGTGTTGGCCGTGCAGGCCACGTCCGCCACGCGCCGCGCCTCGGCGTGCCGCCCGGCAGCGCGCAGGATCGGGAATCTCTTGAACGGCACCGAGCCCGATGCCAAGGCTCGACCGGTTGGTCTGGTCGAGATAAATCCGCAGCCCCGAGTACACCCCCAACCGCGCGGGGTCCAGGCCCCAGCGAATCACCAGGGACGTGACCGTGCCCAGAACGCGCTCGAGTTGGCCCCCCAGGCTGACGATCAGGCTGTCGCGCACCAACCGGCGATCGGCGTGAGAACCGGCGGCGGACGCGCGCGAAACCTCAGTCGCGACGGCGGTGCTCATGGCCGCTCCAGGATCGCCACGCAGAATTGCGTCCGCTCGCGGTCGAGAGCGACCGGGATCGGCCCCGCCTCGGCCAGCGGGATGCCCGCCGCGCGATACCAGGCGGCCGTGTCGTAGCCGAACCGGTTGTACGACACGTCCGTATCCTCGTTGTGCGCCGCCCAGCGCCGGGCCACGCGGAGGACCTCGCGGCGCATGCGCTCGGCCACCTCCGGCCGGTTGTGCAGGATCACCGCCGAGGTCAGCACCAGGTCGAAGGACTGGTCCGCAAACGGTAGTGCCGCGCCCGAGCCGAGCACCAGCGCGACGCGATCCAGGCCGGCCAGATACTCACGTCCCCGGGCAAGCTGCGACGGGCTGAAGTCGAGCCCCACGATCGGCACGTCGAGCTCCTGGCGGATCGCGGATCTGCTTGCCGTAGCCGCAGCCGACTTCGAGGATCGTCGCGGGCCGATAACCTGCGATCCGTTGGGCCAGCCAGCGGGCGCGGACAGCCCGGCCGGGCTGATCTTCCTGCTCGCGAAAGTAGTCCGCGCCGCCGCGCAGGGTCCAGTAGGAGCGTGGATCGGCATAAAGCAGCCGCCGTTTCCAGGACGGCCAGCGGCCCAGCGCGCGCCGCAACGTTTTGTGCCAGACGTAGTGTGATCCCCGGTCGCGCCAGGCGGACCAGGCCCGGACCGGCAACGGGAGCAAGCTCGAGCGTTCCACGCCGCAGGGCCTCCGTGCTCCTGCTCGCGCGGGCGCGGGCGTTTTTTGCGTTTCTCTTTACGGTGCCCGCTCTTCGTAGGGTGGGCTCGGCCCACCCTCTTCGATGCCCGGATGGTGGGCCGAGCCCACCCTACGAAGACGGCGGGACAGACTCTATGTCACCTTCCCGGCCCGGTCAAGCCGATCCGTGGGGTGGCCGCCCGGCATCACGACGGGTTTGCCTGCGGGACGCGATGGCTTATAATCAGCTTGGATTCGTCGTCCGGGACACGTTCGCAACCACGTTCGCAGACGGAGAGCCATCGGTATGAGTGTGAGTCCCGGACAGACACGGGTCGGCGACCTGTTGTTCCAGGTGTTCGGTCGCACCTTGCACCCCGAGTGGTTCTCCGTCCATGTCCATCGCCGCTACGCCCAGGCGGGGTGGGAGGCCGATGTGCGGATCGTCGCCGGGGGGCACGTCGTGCTCTGGGGGTGCGGCCGGACGCGGCTGGCCGAAGTCCTCGCCGGTCCCGACACGGTTCTTCCCGAGCCGGGGTTGCTGTTCCGTTCCCCGCTGCGCCAGGAACGCTCGACGACGATTCGTCCGGGCAGTGGGACGGTCTATCAGACCTGCTTCGCCGTCGAGCGGCTCGATCCGGAAGTCTTCACGCATCTCAGCGACGAGCTCGCCACCGCGCCGCGCCGCGCCGCCCTGATTCATCATGCTCCGGGCAAGACACGCCTGACCCCCGTGGCCTTGAGCCGCATCGAGATTGATACCCGCCCCGGGGGCCTGACCCTCCACGCCTTCCACACCTTCCCCGACGAGCGGGCGATCGTGCGGACTCAGTCTCTGTTCGAGGTCCAGAACGGTTGAGCGGGGGCGTTTCAAGGGGTGTACGAGAGGAGATCGGAGGGCCTTCTCTTTGTAGCGGCGGCCGTCTCGGCCGCTCCGGATTTGGAATCTGAAATCCGGAATCCGGAATCCGGAGCGGCCGAGACGGCCGCCACTACAAAGAAAAGGCCCTCTTCGTACACCCGCTCAGGCCAGCGGCGTGCTGCCGAGGACGATCCGCTCGAATTCCGGGTTGCCGTGCAACGATTCGAAGTCGGGTTCGGCGGCGATCCGGTCGCGCAGCTCGGGATCGAGTTCGAGGGCCGTGCTCAGCTCATCGATCGCGTGCGGTGCGTTGCCGACGAGGCTCCAGTAACAGGCGAGGTTGTAGTGGAGCAGCGGTTCCTCGGGCGCCTCGCGGACGGCACGTTCCAGCGCGTCGATGGCCTGGGCGATCCGATGGGTGCGCTTGTAACACCAGCCCAGGGCGATCGCCACGCCGACGTGCGCCGGCCGCAGGGCGGCGGCCCGCTCCAACGGCACCAGGGCCTCGCGAAAGCGTCCCAGCCGGCGCAGGGCCTCACCCGTCAGCAGACTGGCCTCGAACTGCATCGTCGCCCAGTCGCCGCGCGACTCCAGGATGGCCAGGGCCCGCTCGGGGAGGTCGAGCATCAGATAGCCCTCGGCCTGGTCGAGCCGCCGGACAATCGGATCTGGGTCCTGCCGCGCCATCGCGCCACCACCTTCCGCGCCCTTGCCCGGGAACCGGCCCGCGGGTTCCCCGGGGCTATTGTATCCGATCGGCGCGGCACGTCGTCAGGGCATTCACTCCTCTGGTCCGCGTCCCCGGCCAGCCTCAAAGCCGCCGATTGGCGCCGAGGTCGCCGCCACTCTGTCGTTCGGCCAGGAGCTCGTCACGGCACGCCGCCTCCTCGTCGCTGAGCTGGCGCTCGGTGGTGACCAGGTCGGGGATGTGCAGTCCCTCCGTGCTGCGGCAGGCCAGGGCCTGGGCACGCAAGGTGATCCCGTCGCGGTTGCGCAATCCCGCGAGCCAGCGCTCGGGGATCTCGTCCACGCCGTAATGCAGCGCCGGCCATCGCGCCCAGGATCGCACCCGCCGTATCGGCGTCGCCGCCGAGATTCACCGCTTCGGTGATGGCTTCCGCGAACGAGTCGGTGGTCAGCAACAGGTACAGGCAGGTCGGGATCAGCGCGGGCGCGAAGCCCATCGTGGGCCGCCGGCAGAGCTCGCTCGGCCCGTGCCGGTTGGCCTCTTCCACCAGGGCGGCCAGGGCCCGGTCGCGGTGGGGGATCTCCAGCAGCCGCTCGACGTGGGCGATCGCCGTGGATAAGCTGTAGGGATAGGTCTTCAAACCTACGATGCGACAATCTTGTTCGGCCGCGAGCGCTTGCTCGGCCTTATACACGTCGTTGGCCAGCTCGAAGAGCAAGCCGGCTCTGCGTTCGGCGCCGTCGGCCAGTCGGTGGATGGCGAACGCGACGGCCAGGGCGGCGGTCAGGCTGCGGCAGTCGCGATGCGTCATCAAGCTGGCGGTCATGACGGCCTGAAACAGCGCCTCGGGCCGGCCTTCGAAAAACAGCGCCACGGGCGCGATCCGCATGGCCGCGCCCGTGCCCGCCGAGATCTGGCCGGAGTCGCGCGGCGAGGCGCCCTCTTCCAGCAGCTTGAGGACCTGGCGGAAGCTGCGGCCGATGCCGCGGTGCGCACCGACGAACGTGCCGGGGGGCGTCGCGAGCGCGAGATAAAGGGCCGCTACGCGATCGGCGTCCAGATAACCCCGCTCCAGCAGCACGTCGGTGAGCACGAGCGCTTGCTGCGTATCGTCGGAATACAAGCCCGGCAGCCGCCAGCGATACGGCTTGCGTTTCCAGGCGGCCGCGCCATCGACGTAATCCACCACGGTGCCGTAGTGCTGGTGGATCTGCTGGGCGCTGAGGCCTTCCAGGGGTGCCCCGAGGGCATCACCCACAGCCTTGCCGAGCATGGCGCCGAGGACGCGTTGAAAGCGATTAGCTTGGACCATCGTGGTTAGGCTCCTTCGGTCCCCTCCGGGGACAGCCCCGGTTCCACGGTCGGTCTCCATTTCTTACCTCGCGCCTCGGCCTCCGCCAACAGGTTTCCGTCTCCGCCGACCGACTTTGAGCCGCATGCGACGCCGCGCTGGCACTGCCGGCGCCCAATCAGGGCATGACTTAGGGCCGTAGGCGCGTCTTCCAAGATTCTTTGCAAATCTTTCACAACAGGTGGTCCGGATCGACTGCGAATCGTCGCGCCCGGCCCGGCGCAGCGCGGGCAAATCGTACGTGATCTGGGCGATCGCGTCGAGGCCGGGTTGATCCTGTGCCGGGAGCGCTTGACGGCGGATTCGGCACGCGCCACCATGACATGCGATCGGGAACCCATCTGCCCGAGGATTCCCGCCTTCCGTCCGGAGTTCAGCCGATGACTTCGTCTCAGACTCGTGCTTGCACACGCCGCGATGTCTTGCGCACAGGGGCGGCCGCGTGTGCGGCGGCGGCCTTCCCGATGGTCTTGCCGGCCCGCGCCGGGGCGCCGGCGAACGCATTACCCTGGGTTTCGTCGGCGTGCGCAACCAGGGCACGAACAACCTCAAGGCGTTCTTGAAGCGCGACGATGTCGCGGTCGTTGCCCTCTGTGACGTCGATCGCGACGTGCTGGCCAAGGCCCACGACCTGGCCACCAAAGGCGCAACGCGTCCGGTGGTGGCCACCCTGGGCGATTTTCGCCGCGTGCTCGACCGCAAGGACGTCGATGCCGTCGTCGTCACCACGCCCGACCACTGGCATGCGCTGATCACCATGGCCGCCTGCGAGGCGGGCAAGGACGTTTACTGCGAGAAGCCCCTGTCCTTGACCGTCGCCGAAGGTCGCGCCATGGTCACGACGGCGCGGCGCACCAAGCGCGTCGTGCAGACGGGCAGCCAGCAACGGTCCGATGCGCGCTTCCGTCAGGCGTGCGAGTTGGTCCGCAACGGTTATCTCGGCAAGATCAAGACGATCACCGTGCGCCTGCCGGCCGTCAATTTCGACGGCCCGGCGGTCGCGGACAGCACGCCGCCACCCGAGCTCGACTACGACTTCTGGCTCGGCCCGGCGCCCAGAAGCCCTACAATGTCAAGCACGTTCACTACCTCTTCCGGTTCTTCTGGGACTATTCCGGCGGCCAGATGACGAACTTCGGCGCCCACCAACTCGACATCGTTCAGTGGGCCCTTGGCCGCGATGACTCCGGCCCCGTCCAGGTCGAGGCCACCGCCACGTTCCATCCCCAGCACTGGTACGAGGTGCCCATGACCAGCCACATTCGCTTGCAGTACGACGACGGCACGCCCGTGGTTGTGGAGCAAGGCGGCAAGGGCGGCTGGGCGGTGACGTTCGAGGGCGCCTCGGCCACTCTGAAAGTGGATCGTGGCAAGATCGAGGCCGACCCCGCCGACCTGCTCAAGACCAAGCTGCGCGGGGCGGATGTCCATCTCGAAGTCAGTAAGGACCATCACGGCAACTGGCTCGACTGCGTGCGCACTCGCAAGACGCCCATCGCCGATGTGGCGATCGGTCACCGCTCGGCCACCGTCTGCCATCTGGCGAACCTCGCCATCCGCACCGGGCGCACCTTGAAATGGGACCCGGTCCAGGAGACGATCCGCGACGACAGCGAAGCCGCGCGCATGCTCAGCCGCCCCTACCGCGCGCCGTGGGCTTTGCCCGGGGCGAAGGGGTAGGGGATTTTCCCCGGCTGATGATTCATGGCGGATGCCGGATGGCGGATGCCGGATGGCGGATGCCGGATGATTGCGAGCGCCGTCATCAGTCATTAGCCATCAGGCATTGGCCATCCGCCATTCTGGATTCCGCAATTCCCCGCCAGAAGCTGAGGTTGCCAGGAGAAACCGGCCACGGCGCGGTTGATCGAGAAGGCGCCCCGCTTGCCGCGATCGAGGAACATCGTCTAGGATTATCGGGAGACCTGTGCCGACCGCGGGGCCGTCACTCTGCGCCGCGGTCGGGCGCCTTTCTGGAGGATGGGACGAGATGACACGCCGCAGCCTGCTGGCGACCGTGGCGGTCGGGGGCTTGTGCCTGTACTGCTTGGGCCGCATCCAGGCCCAGCCCAAGCAGCCCCGGGACGAGATGATGGAGCTGTACGGCGTGTTCGTCGACGCCGTTGAGCAAGTCGAAGCCAACTATGTCAAGCCCGTCTCGCGCAAGGAGTTGCTCGAAAATGCCTTGCGCGGCATGCTCGAAGATCTCGACCCGCACTCGGCGTACTTCTCCGAGGCCGAGTGGAACCAGTTCCGCAAGCAGATCGAGGGCAGTTTCACGGGCATCGGCGTGTCGATCACGATCGACCCGGACACCCATCGCCTGAAGGTGCTCGCACCCTTGCCGGGCTCGCCCGCGTATGCCGCTGGCGTCTTGCCGGGCGACTCGATTCTGGAAATTGATGGCAAACCCACCGAGGGACTCTCGCACGACAAGGCGATCGAGGCCATCCAGGGGCGTCCCGGCACGCAGGTCACGCTCTCCGTGCTCCATCCCAAGGCCGAGAAGCCCGTCACGCTCACGTTGTCGCGCGCCATCATCGAGCTGCCGAGCGTCCTGGGCGATGTCCGCAAGCCCGACGATCACTGGGACTTCATGCTCGACAAGGACAAGAAGATCGGCTACGTGCGCATCACCAACTTCATCCAGAACACGGCCGGCGATCTGAAAAAGGCCCTGGATGAGCTGACCGCCCAGGGGATGCGCGGACTGGTGCTCGACCTGCGCGACGATCCCGGCGGACTGCTCAGTTCGGCCGTTGAAGTCGCCGACCTGTTCCTGGACGAGGGCAAGATCGTCACGACCAAGGGCCGCAACCAGCGCGACAAGGTGTACGAGGCCGAGAAAGACGGCACGTTCCGCGGCTTCCCGATGGTCGTTTTGATCAACCAGCATTCCGCCTCGGCCTCGGAGATCGTCGCCGCCGCCTTGCAGGACCATCAACGCGCCGTCGTCGTCGGCCAGCGCAGCTTCGGCAAGGGGTCCGTCCAGAACATCCTGCCGCTGGACAATGGCCAGAGCATCCTCAAGTTGACCGTCGCCACCTACTGGCGCCCCTCGGGCAAGAACATCCATCGGTTCAAAGACGCCAAGGAGTCCGATGAGTGGGGGGTCTCGCCCAATCCAGGCATGGAAGTGAAGCTGAATCGCTCCGAGTACGAATCGTGGGCCGAGGCCCGCCGCCAGCGCGACATGATCTCCCGCCTCAATCCCGAAAAGCCCAAGGAAACCATCGACCGCGGCGCCGAGCCCGCCAAGCACGATAAACAGCTCGACAAGGCGCTCGAAGTCATCAAGTCGAAACTGGCCCAGGAGAACGAGCAGAAGAAGGCGGCGGCGTGAGACGGGAAATCACTCTTGTAGGGTAGGCTTTAGCCTGCCACAACGCTTTACGATCAAGAAAGAATGGCAGGCTAAAGCCTACCCTACAAGAGTCATGCAAGTCCCAGCATCCCATCTTCTCATATTAGCCATCGAATCGACCTGTGACGAGACCGGCGCGGCCGTGCTGGAAGGTCCGCGACCGCCGGCCGTCGGTGTGCCGCGCGTGCGGTCGAGCGCGGTGGCATCGCAGATCGACCTGCACGAGCGGTTCGGCGGGGTCGTTCCCGAGATCGCCGCTCGTGCGCACCTGCGACAGCTTCTGCCGGTCATCGACGAGGCCCTGCGCCGGGCCGGCGTGAGTCTTCCCGAGATCGGCGCGGTGGCGGTGGCGACCCGGCCCGGCCTGGTCGGGGCCCTGGTCGTCGGCTTGACCGCCGCGAAGGTTCTGGCACTTTCACTCGATGTGCCGCTGGTGGCCGTGGATCACCTCGAAGGCCATCTCTACGCCTGCCAGCTTGCCTACCCGGATCGGGAAGTCTATCCCACCGTCGGCCTGATTGTCTCGGGAGGCCACACGAGCCTGTATCACTGCCGGGGCCCGATCGAGGCTGACCTCCTGGGCGGCACGATCGATGATGCCGCGGGCGAGGCCTTCGATAAGGTCGCCAGCCTGCTGGGACTCGGCTACCCCGGCGGCCCCGGCATCGAGCGCGCCGCCCGCGGCGGCAACCCGCGTGCGTTCGCGTTCCCGCGCGCCTTTCGCCACGAGGAGCGTCTCGACTTCAGCTTCTCGGGCCTCAAGACGGCCGTGCTCTATGCCCTCCGCGGCCAGAACGCCACCCAGCCGGCAACGACCCCACCGCCTGCCCTGGTGGCCGACCTCGCGGCGAGCTTTCAGGAGGCCGTCCTCGACGTGCTCATCAGCAAGACCCGTCAGGCCGTGCGCCAGACGGGCTTGAAACGGCTCGGCGTCGGTGGCGGCGTCGCGGCCAACGCGGCCCTCCGCAACCGCCTCGCCACGTTCGCCGCGGAGGAGAACATCGAGCTGTTCATCCCGCCCCTGTCACTCTGCACGGACAACGCCGCCCTCGGCGCCGTCGCCTTCCCGAAACTCGTCGCCGGGCAGACGGCCCCCCTCGATTGCGATGTCCAGGCGGGGCTAATAAGACCAAGAGATGGCAACGCAAAGGTCGCGAAGAACGCGAAGAAGAGAGAATGATAGGAGAGACAAAAGGAGAACAGAGAATTGAGTTGGGTAGTTCTATTCTTGGTTGCTGTCTACTCACCGTATCTATCTTCTTTTCTATTATTTCTTTCTTTTTTGCGTTCTTCGCGAGCTTTGCGTTGAAACCTGTCCTCATCCCGGTGGCCGTGGCCGGATAAAATGCGGGGCCGGGACGTTTTGAGGAAACTGCCGCTGCTGTTCGTTGAGCGCGTGCCGGCGCTCCAGCGCGCGGCGCTGAGAGTCCGGGACCTCGGCGGGCGGGTTCGAGCCTTGAGTCGCGTAGGAACGTGCTGGATTCAGGTCGTGTTGCATGGGGGCCTCTCGGTCTCGCAGGTACCAGCAGACATTTCCGGGACCAGCCTCCCTGCCACTCTCAGAACCGCGTCACCAGGATCGTCTCTGGACAACCTACGTGGCTGATCGTCCCTCGGGACAGTAGATGCTTGCAACCTTTTAACATGATGTTCGTTTTTTGCGATGACGACGTTCCGTGAATCTCTAAGAAGGCCAATCGAGGGTATCGTCCTCGATGCGGTCGGGACTTTAATCGAACCCTGGCCCGCCGTGGCGACGGCGTATGCGGCGGCCGCGCGGCGGCAGGGGGTCAAACTGGACACGGTCGAGGTGAAGTCCAGATTCCATCGGCACTTCGGCGCGGATGAAGAGGACGAACTGCGGGGGCCGATGGCGACTGACGAGGCCACCGAGCACCGCCGCTGGCGACGGATCGTGTTCGAGACGCTGCCCGAGGTGCCGGACCCCGAGCGTGCCTTTGTCGAGCTCTGGGAACACTTCGCGCGGCCCGAATCGTGGCGGTTGTATCCGGATGTCGCACCAGCCCTGCGCCTTCGACGCCGCCCGGTTGGCGGTGCGGATCGCGTCGAATTTCGACGGCCGCCTGAGACGCGTGGTGGCCGGTCTGCCAGACCTCGCCTCGTGGCGAACCGCCGTGGTGATCTCGGCGGACGTGGGCTTTCGCAAACCTCACGCTGCCTTCTATCACGCCGTCTGCGCGAGCCTGAATCTGCCTCCCGATCGCGTCTTGTGGGCGGGCGACGACCCCGAGAACGATTACCACGGCCCGCGCCGCGCGGGCTTCTCGGCCCTGCTGCTGGTTCGAGATCCATCACGAAACGGCGACGTGCCCGGTATCGCGAACCTCTGGGAGTTGGCGCAGTCCGTCGGGTCGATCGCGGGCGAGCGGGTTTGCGGACTCGACTTGTAAGGGCAGGGGACCTCAAGTACGATTCCGGCCGCGAGATTCCGAGGCATGACGGCCGGTCCCGGCTGGCTCTCAACCTCTTTCAGGGAAGAAAGGGGGACAACATGGTCGCCACAGTGGAACAACTGGCCGCCCTGGTCGGTGGTCGGGTCGTGGGCGACGGATCGATCGTCATCCAGGCCGCGCGACCAGTCTCGGAGGCCGGACCAGGCGACATCAGCTTCGTGGATGACGAGCGTTACGCCCGGCATCTGCGCTCTTCGCCCGTCTCCGCGGTGCTGGTGGGGCCGTCTTGCCCGATCCCCGATGGCGAACTGGGGCCGGCGCTGATCGAGGTGGCCGACCCGCGCGAGGCGTTCATTGCCGTCCGGGGGCATCTGGCCGGCGGTTTCCAGACGCGCTGGTCGGGCGTGCATGAGAGAGCGTTTGTGGCGCCCTCCGCCCGGCTGGGAGCCGGAGTGACGGTCTATCCCTTCGCTTATGTCGGCGACGAGGCGGAACTCGGCGAGGGCTGCACGATCCATCCCGGAGCGGTCGTCGGCGCGCGCTGCAAGCTGGGGGCGGGGGTGGTCGTCCACCCGAACGCTGTGCTTTATGAAGGGGTCATCCTGGGCGAGCGGGTCGAAGTGCATTCCGGCGCCGTGCTGGGCGCCGACGGCTTCGGCTACCGCGTGATCGAGGGCCGGCACGTCAAGATCCCCCAGACCGGCACGCTCGAGGTCGGGCCCGATGTCGAGATCGGCGCCAACTGCGCGGTCGACCGGGGCACCTTTGCCGCGACCACGATCGGCGAGGGGTCGAAGATCGACAATCTCGTCATGATCGGCCACAACAACCGGATCGGCCGGCACAATCTGCTGTGCGGCCAGGTCGGGATCGCCGGGAGCTGCACGACCGGCGACTACGTGGTCATGGCCGGCAAAGCGGGCATCAAGGACCACGTCGAGATTGGCGACCGTGCGATGGTCGGTGCCCAGGCGGGCGTCCACCGCAACATCCCAGCCGGCCAGCAGGTGCTGGGATCGCCGGCCATCCCGGTCCGCGAGCAGCGCCGGCTGTTCCAGATGATCGCCCGCTTGCCCGAGATGCACAAGCAACTCCGCGATCTGGCCGCCACCGTCGCCCACCACTTCCCCGACGCGCCGGTCGAGGCGGCTGAGGAGAATACCGATGACTGATGCCGGATGGCTGATGACTGATGACTGATGCCGGATGGCTGATGGCTGATGACTGATGGCGGGTGGCCCCTCGAATCCCGGTCGGTCTTCAGTCATCAGCCATCAGTCATCAGTCATCTTCCCGGTGAAGGAATCAGGGTTCAAAGCCGTGATGACTCTGAACACGACAGGCCGGCAGGACGGCCGCGCGAACACGGCCACCGGCACCGCGCCCATCGGCCTTTTGGCCGGCAGCGGGCGGTTCCCGATCCTGTTCGCCGCGGCCGCGCAGCGACAGGGGTTGAAGGTCGCCTGCGTCGGCATCAAGTACGAGGCCAGCCCCGAGCTGGCCGCGCTCTGCGACTCGTTCCAGTTCGCCGGCATCTCGAAGATGGGCGGGTTCATCCGCGCCTTCAAGAAACGGGGCGTCACGCGCGTCGTCATGGCCGGCAAGGTGACCAAGAGTGTCATCTACACGCCCTGGCGCATCGTCCAGCTCTGGCCCGACTGGCGGACGATTCAGTGGTGGTACCGCTCGAACCGCCGGGATAACAAGGACGACTCCTTGCTGTTGAGCGTCATCGCCGAATTCGAGCGCGATGGCATGACCATCGATTCGGCCCTGGACTATTGCCCGGAGCTGCTCGTGAAGACGGGAATCCTCACGCGCCGGCGGCCGACCCCGACGGAGCGCAAAGACATCGAGTTCGGCTGGAAGCTGGCCAAGGAGATGGGTCGGCTGGACGTGGGCCAGTCCGTCGCCGTCAAGGAGTGCGCCGCCCTGGCCGTCGAGGCCATCGAGGGTACCGATCGCTGCATCGAGCGCGCCGGCCAGCTCTGTCGCGCCGGCGGCTGGACGCTCGTCAAAGTCGCCAAGCCGCAACAAGACATGCGGTTCGACGTGCCCACGATTGGCTGCAACACGATCGAGAACCTGCACAAGGCGGGCGCGGCCGTCCTGGCCATCGAGGCGGGCAAGACCATCGTCCTCGATCAGCCGGAAGTCGTCGCGCTGGCCGACCGCTATGGGCTGGCGATTGTGGCCGTTGAGCCGGCTTCCGAGTAGGGTGCGTCGAGTCCGCGCTGACGCACCTCCCTTCACGAGCCCCGACGATTCGAAGACGGTGCGTCGTCGCGGACTTGACGCACCCTACTCTGTCGGAAAGGAAGGATCGCCCGCGCTCTCGACTTCAAAGACGATCGGGCCGGACGTCTTCACACCGGGCGGTCGGCCGGCCTCGACGGCGCGGACGAGGACCTCGGTGGCGATGGCCAGCCCCAGGCTGTGGGAATCGAGCACGAGATCGTAGTGGTGGGGGTCGGTCGGATCGACCCGGTGCATGACGCGCGCGAAACGAACGCTGCGGCGGTCGAGGTCCCGGGCCGTGCGCCGGGCCGTGTAGTACGAGACGCCGAGCCGCTCGGCGAGCCGTTGGGCGCGGGCCTTCAGCGGCGCGATGATGCGGACGGAAAGCGTCGAATCGCGGGGGAGCAAAAAGCCCGCGCCCCGGCCGACAATGATCGACTCGCCCGCCTTGCCGATCGCCTCGACCAGCTTGGCCAGATGGTCCAGATAGGCCTCATGCGGCGCGTAATGCTCCTCGCCCAGGGGGAGAATCCAGTCCTGCAAGACGCTGGGCGCCAGCTCGTCGAGACGGCGCGCCTCTTCGAGCGGGACCTCCATGCGTTGGGCGATGGCTTCGAGCAGCTCGTGGTCGTAGACCCGCCAGTCGAGCCGGCTGCCCACCAGGCGCGCGAGGGTGCCGCCGCCGGCGCCGGCCTCGCGGCTGATGGCGATATTCCGGTACCGCGCGACCGGTGCCGCCACGGCGTCCGCGGGCGAGACGCCACCGCGCCGGCCGCGCAGCCAGTTCGCAAGCCAGGAGCGCAGACGCCAGCGGCTGGTCGTGCCGAAGGCGGGCTGGATCGCAGTCGGGGAGCGAACGTCCGACGGTTCCATACCGGTCCCCAGGGCTCCGCCTTTCTCGAGCGCGCTGGCGAGCATAGGCGCAGCCCTTGTTAGTCTAGTGATCGCCGCACCGGAAGGAAAGTCGGGGCAGAAACGGCCGCATGTGTAATCCTTACAACCGCTCCGGCGGCAAGAACGCCCGCTCCTTTTTTTGAGAATGTCTCAAGTTCCGCCCGCGCGGACGCTTCGGCACGGATCGATGCACCCGTTTTTGGCCCTTGGTACGACGATTGCTCTTCAGCAGACTCGAACCGTTGAGTGAATCTTATGAACCTCAAGGGACCCGCCGAGATGTCCAAGCGCCGCGAAACTCTGCTCTGGATGAAGGATTTGATCGAGCACATGTCGCAGTGCCAGGCCCAGCTCCAGTGGACGGCGGACGGCTCGGCCGAGACGTTTTTGACCGAGGCGCTGCTGGTCGATCTGAACGAGTGTCGCCACCTGTGCGAACAATTGCAGGGAGGTGCCTCCCACCGCGCGCTGGTCGCCTCGCGTTGAGAGCGTGAAGACGGACCTCGTCCCCGATTGGGATGGTCAGACTCTTGCCCGGCTGGTCGCAGGCCATTAGCTTGTGACGAGCCGGTTGCGTTTATCGGAGTCTGGAGCCCGAGGCCATGAGCCCGTCTGCGCCCGTCGCGGTGTTTCCCGTCGATGCCTTGCAGGTGCGGGTCTACGCCGATCGCTTCCAGCTCGGCCGGGCCGCGGCCCTCGACGTCGCGAACGCCCTCCGGGCCCGCCTGCTGCAATCGGACCGGGCGAACGTCCTCTTCGCCGCCGCCGCCAGCCAGGATGAGTTCCTGGCCGGGCTGGTCGCCACGGAAGGCCTCGACTGGTCACGCGTAGTCGGGTTCCACGCGGACGAGTACCTGGGACTTCCGGCCGATCATCCCGCTGCGCACCGCCGCTACCTCCGCGAACACCTCTTCGGACTCGTCGGTCTGACCGGCGACCACGCGCGGCTGATTGCGGGTGAGCGGACCGATCGACCCCTCAAAGTCTGCCTGGACTACGAGGACCTCCTGCTCCATGATCCCGCCGACATCGTTTGCATGGGCATCGGCGAGCACGGCCACCTGGCCTTCAACCACCCGGGTGTGGCCGACTTCCGCGACCCGGTCCGGGTCAAGGTCGTCCGGCTCGACGAGCCGAGCCGATGGGAGCCGGTCCACGACAGCGGTGTCGAGCAGATCGCGGACGTGCCGACGCACGCCTACACGCTGACCGTGCCCGCGCTGCTGGCGGCGCCGGTGGTCGCGGTCGTCGTGCCCGGGCCACGCCTGGCCGATGCCGTGCTGGCCACGCTCAAGGGCCCGATTGGCGAAACCTGCCCCGCTACCGCTCTGCGCCGGCACCCCGGGGCCGTCTTGTATCTCGATCGTGAGTCGGCCAAACTCGTGCTTTGACGTGCCCTGTCTTGCGCCGATTTGTTCGATCGACCGGAGATGGCCATGACGAAGCAACGGCCCTGTGTCAGTCTGGTGTCGTCGCTGATGGTGTCCTTGCTGGGTTTGCTGTCACTGGGTGGAGACGACCCGAATTCGAAACAGACCAAACCCACGGGTCCCCCGAGCGCGTATTTTCAAAGAAAGAGCCGCCCCGAAAGGCCGCAGCCAGCGCCCGCCGACAAGGACAAGCAGGTCGCCCAGCCGCCCGCGGAAGACCAGTACGAGGAATCTTCCGCCGACATCCAGGCGAAGATGGAAGTCCTCGAACGCGAGAAGTCCCTTCTGGCCGAACGGCTGCGTCTGAAGCAAGAGAAGGAGAAAGAGCAGAAGGAGCTCGATCAGCGTATCGAGAAGTATCTCGCCCAGTACGCCAATATCCAGCCCCCGCCGCCCTGGGAAGCACCCGAGCCGCCGCCGCACGAAGGGGCCATGGTCAGCATCCCCCCCTACGTGGTCGAGCCGCCGGACCTGATCGTCGTCGAGGTGCTGGAAGCCCTCCCCGGCCGCCCCATCAGCGGTGAGCGGCTGGTCCGGCCGGACGGCACGATCAGCCTCGATTTTTACGGGCGTCTTCCAGTCCGAGGACTGACCACCGATCAGATCAAGACCAAGGTCATCCTCCACCTGCGCAAGTACCTCAATGATGAAGTGCTCGGACTCATTGAGGAGGACCCCGACACCGGCCAGATGGTCCCCGTTCCACCGGGCGACTCCGATCGGGTCTACGTGGATGTGACGGCCTACAACAGCAAGGTCTATTTCGTGCAGGGCGACGTCATGGCCGCGGGCCGGCTGCCCTTCACGGGCAATGAAACCGTGCTCGACGCCCTCAACTACGCGGGCGGCCTGCACTCGGTCGCCGATCCCAAGAACATCCGCCTCTGCCGGCCCGCTCACGGCAAGCAGGCCGCCCGGGAATTTCGGATCGACTGGGAGGCCATCCACCGCGGCGATCGCACCGCCAACCTCCAGATCCTGCCCGGCGATCGTCTCGTCGTCGGCCGGCATCCTCTGAGCGACACGGCCGTGCAGATCGACCGGCTGACGGCGCCCTGAACAGCCTGACCGGCGCGATGCTGGCGTACAATTTCATGCTGCGTTCCTTCCAGTGGCCTGCCGCGAGCCTGCCCACGACCGCCACCGCGCCGTTCAGCTTGAGCTTCAAGTTTGCCGGCACGAACTACACCCTGCGCACGGAGGCGGGCCCCGACACGACCACCCAGACCGAGGCGCAGCGCAAGCGCAACTCCAAGCCTGGTCCGACTTCTGGGCCTGGGCCGCGCACCTTCCCGGCCTCGACGAGAGCCAGAAAGCGCTGATCCGGCAGTCGCTCCAGAACGGCCTGCCTCTGACCATCCCGACGGTTCCAGCGTCCTCGGAGAAACCGCAGCCCTGACCGACACGGGAGCAACAGCACGAGAGCGTTGCTCCCGTCTCTGCGGCCGGTGATCCGACCGCGGGAAACGGGTCTGTCACCGACCGTAAGCTTTTTTCCCGTCCGGGTTTCCCCTCCTCTCACCGGTGGCTCTGGGCTGTCTCTGCGCGCACCCGTCTTGTCGGTGCGCCGCGAACCGCGAAATCGGGCCGGCAATCGTCCATAACCTCTGGATTTATCGAGGGTTCCGCTCGTCCTGCCGTGGCTTTCAACGGCCACTTTGGCTCGTCTCTCCGCCCGGCTCCCGACGCGTCCGCGCGGGTCGCACTCCCGCGTTGGGTTCCTTTGCGCGTTTTACACAACATATTGTCAAATAACAGTTTGCGGAAATCCATGTCCCCTCTTTCGCCACCTTCACGACGGTCGGCGAACGGTCCCCCGCATGCGGGGGTGCTCCCGGAAGACGGCCCGACGACCTGCGGCGAAGAAACGAATGAAGGATAATGACACACCGTTGTCGTCGCGTGCTGGGCCTTCCGACGAAGACACGATCGTTTCGACCCGCCCGAGACTTCTCCTGATCTGATCCTCTCGGCCGGGTGGCTGAGAGGGTCGCCGCCTCCGCCTTCCGCGCGATAGAATCAGCGAGGGGATCGCGTCGAGAGTTCCCGGAGGGGTCCATGAGCGAGCCACAGACAGCAACAGCCGAGATCATGGTCCACCTTGTCCGTCCCGACGACGGCACCCGGTCTTACCAGCTGCCCGAGGGCGGGACGCTCGCCGACCTTCTACGTCGGGCCGAGATTGCGACGACGGATGAGGCCATTTTCGTGGACGGACTCCCGATTGCGGAGGCGTGGCCACTGCATGACGGTGCGGTCGTGACGATCCTCCCACGGCCCCGGAATCGCGCTGGTGAGGAACCTTGGCACGCGGCTCTCCCCGCGTTTCGAGACGAGGACCTTTACCGGGAGTATGTCGAAGTCTTGAAGACACGTCGGGCGGAGGATCCGGCCTCGTGATCATCCTGGATACCGACGTGCTGAGCCATCTCCAGAAAAAGGACCCGCTCGGCATTTTGATCGAGACCAGGCTCGACGCCTCTGCTGATCGCGAGATTCGGATCACAACGGTCAGCGCCTACGAAATACTGGGTGGGGCCGCCGCCCTCATTGATCGGCGGAAGAAAGAACGCCGAGACCTCATCTCGGCTTTCCGTCTGTTGCAAGACCTGACCGAATACCTCGGTCGCTGGCGGGGGTTGATCCTGCCTTACGAGACTGCGGCTGAGCAGATTTACCAGGCGTTTCCAGCCCGTTTCGCCAGGAACTGAAAGACGACGCGCGGATCGCGGCGACGGCACTCGCGTCTCACGCCTCGGTCTGGACCTTCAACATTGCCGACTACGCGAAGGTGCCAAGCTTGTCCGTCGTCCGCGCCGCGACGGGAGCGGCCGTTCCATAAAGAAGGCCGCCCGCCCGCGCATTTGCCCCGCCCAGACCATCGACTATACTTACCTGGCGTATTGTCTCCAGTACGCGCAAATAACGCAAATTTACCGGTCGAACACACGGAGGTTGTTCGTACCGTTCAGGGCGACGGGCCCGGTTGGGGGCGTGACGATGTTTGGGCGAGCGCGCAACGGCAGGGACAAGCGGCGGGGAGTTCGGCCACGGATCGAGGCGCTGGAGGGTCGCGAGCTCCTCGCCGCGCCGCCGACGATCATCAGCGTGCAGGTCCAGCGGGTCTTGTCGTTCCCGCTGATGCCACGCACGCTGACGAATCCGCAACACACGCAGATCTACCTGACTTTCAGCCAGGACATGAACCCGGCGACGGTCCAGAACTTCACCAACTACATCGTGGGCGAGGTGGGGATCCACGGGCTGTTCGGGTCGCACAACAATGTGCAGGATCTCGGCGCGGCGGTGTACAACCCGGCCACGCGGACGGTCACGCTGGTGACGCAACATCCGCTCACTCCCGGGGTTCCGTACCAGCTCCAGGTCAACGGCAACTTCGCCGGGCTGACCGACACCCACGGACTCTTGCTTGACGGCAACAACGACGGCCAGCCGGGGGGCAACTTCATCACGATCATCGCCGATCCTGGCCTGACCCCACCAGCCGGCCCGGCGCCGATCGTGCGGGCGGGCTGGGGACGGCGCCGTTGAGCGGGGGCGCCTGCGCACGGATTCACCCTTCCACCGGGCCGGGTCCCGCCGCGAGCGCGGCGCGGACCCAGGCGCGGAAGGAGCGAATCCAGGTCGTCTCGTCGGTCGTCGTCGCCAGACTCAGGAAGCGGACCAACTCCCCCATCGGCAGGAAGGGAAAGCACGTGCTGCGATCGTCCCAGCGGTACGAGCCGTTGTCTTGCAGGTGGCCCACCTCCAGCCGCTGGCCGTCGCACCGCCAGATCTCGGGAAACCCCAGCGCGGCGTAGACCGGCAGACGCTCGATGAGCCGCTGGGTGTTCTCCACCTCCATCGCCAGGTCGGGAGGCGGATCGGTCTCGAGGTCGAGATGGGTCTTACCGCGCATCGAGAGCTCGTGGGCGATCCAGTAGCATTCGTCCGGCTCCAGCCCGCGTTTCTTGAGCTTGCGGCGGTATGTGGTGGAACCGCCGCTCTTGATCGGGATATTCATCTCTTCCGTCAGAGTCTCGACCATGCGACCGAACAGTTTTTTCGGCCCCTCATGTTCCAGCGCGGGCGACATGAATTCCAGCCTCCCCCGGTCGTAGGTCATGCGCACATTCGAGTCGCTCCGCTCGAAGTCACGGAGCAGCGATTCATATGTCCGCCAGCTAATGCCTTCCAGGAGAAACGAGCCGGCAGACGTGACGGGAGCGAGCGGTGCGTGGTTTCCGAACGGTGGACATGGTGGGTGGCTCCGGGGGAGGTTTCTCCAGGCGAGGGGAACCGGCTACGGCTATCTTACCGCGCCACGACCTGCCCATTGCCCGCGGCGTGGCCGACGGTGCGGGCCAGGTCGAGGGCGGCGGCGACCAGGCCCTCGACGTCGAGGCCGACCTCGGCAAGCTGTTCGTCGCGCTCGGCGTGGAGAATGAAGCGGTCGGGGAGTCCCAGCCGGCGGACATGGGACGTGTTCAGACCGGCGTCGCTGGCCGCTTCGAGCACGGCCGAGCCGAAGCCGCCCATGAGGACGCCTTCCTCGACGGTCAACACGAAGCCGCATTCCTCGATCGCCTTGAGAAGGGTCGCCTTGTCGAGCGGCTTGGCGAAGCGGGCGTTGATCACGCCGACGCGCAGGCCGTGGTGTGCCCGCAACCGTTCGGCGGCGCGCAGGCAGGTGCCCACCAGGGCGCCGCAGGCGATGAGCATGCCGTCGGTTTCCCACTCCAGGATCTCGGCCTGGCCCAACTCGATCGGCTGCACGTCGCGCTCGATCGTTTCGAGCACGGCGCGGGGGTAGCGGATCGACACGGGGGCGTCTTGCACCAGGGCGAAATCGAGCATGGGGGCGATGTCGCGCTCGTCGCCTGGGGCCATGACGACCATGTTGGGGAACATGCGCATATAAGCCAGATCGTAGCTGCCATGGTGGGTCGGGCCATCGGCGCCGACCAGGCCGGCGCGGTCCAGGCAGAAGACCACGGGCAGGTTCTGGAGGGAGACCTCCTGGAAGATCTGGTCGAAGGAGCGCTGGAGGAAGGTGCTGTAGATGTCCACGATGGGCCGGGCGCCGGTCTTGGCCATGCCTGCGGCGAAGGCGACGGCGTGGCCCTCGCAGATGCCCACATCGAAGAACCGCCGGGGGAAAGTCGCGCGGATGGTCTGGAGCTTGTTCCCCTCGCACATGCCGGCGGTCAGCACGCACACCTTCGGGTCGCGCTCCATGGCGCGCTGGATGGCGGCGCTGACGGCGTCGGTGTAGGCCCGGCTCGTCGAGGTTTTCAGCGGCACGATGCCGTTTTCGACCGGCTTGAAGGGCGCCGGGGCGTGGAACTTGACGGGGTCTTGCTCGGCGGGCGCGAAGCCGTGGCCCTTGTCGGTCAGCACGTGCAGCAGCACTGGGCCGGTCATCGCCTTGACCTTGGCCAGGTATTGCCGCAGCGTCTTCAGGTCGTGGCCGTCGATCGGCCCGAAGTAGGTGAAGCCGAGCTCCTCGAAGAGCATGCCGTGCCGCAGCGACGCCTTGACGGCGTCCTTGAACTGCTGGAGCATCTTCTCGGCCTGGTCGCCGACGAGGGGAATCGACGGCAGGAGCTTCTTGACCCAGTTGTTCCAGTCGTGATACGTGGCCGACATGCGGGCGCGGTCGAGGTAGTTGGCCAGGCCGCCGACGCGCGGGCAGATCGACATCTTGTTATCATTCAAGATGACCAGGAACTTGGTCTTCGTGCCCCCAGCGTGGTTGAGGGCCTCGAAGACGATACCGGAGGGGAACGCGCCGTCGCCGATGACGGCGACGGAGTACCGCTCGGGCCGGCCCATGAGCTCGTCGCCGACCTTCAGCCCCAGCGCGGTGGCGGCGCGCAGCCGGCGTGGCCGGTCATGAACAGGTCGAAGTCGCTTTCGGCCGGGTTCGGGTAGCCCATCAGGCCGCCCCGCGTGCGGATCGTGGGCAATTGCGCCGCCCGGCCCGTGATCAATTTGTGCGGGTAGACCTGGTGGCCGGTGTCCCAGATCAGGCGGTCCCGGGTAAAATCGAACGTCAGGTGCAGCGCCAGGCAGAGCTCGACGACCCCCAGGTTCGAGGCGAAGTGCGCCGCCCGGCGGCCGACCACCCCGATCAGCTCCTGGCGCATTTCCTGCGCCAACTGGGTGAGTTCCTTCTCCGAGAGCGTCTTCAGATCGGACGGTGAGCCGATGCGGGGCAGGATCGCACTGTTTGGCATCGTCGTGGTGAATCCTCGTAGGGTCCGCGGGGGGGACCATCCGGCAGGGACATCGTGAACGCGGTCCGCGGAGCGGACCCTACCGGTCTCGTTCCAGTAATTCCCAGGCCACCTGGCGCAGGAACCGCGCGTCTTCCCCCAGTGGTTCGATCGCGGCGACGGCCTCATCGGCAAGCTGGCGCGCCTTCTGGCGGCTGCCGTCGAGGCCGATCAGGGCGGGGTAGGTCCACTTGCCGAGTTCGGCGTCTTTCTGGACGCGCTTGCCCAGCTTGGCCTCATCGCCCTGCACGTCCAGCAGATCGTCGATGATCTGGAAGGCCAGCCCGACGGCGTGGCCGTAGGTGTCAAGGGCCTGGAGGATGGGGGCGGGCGCGGCCGCCACCAGCCCTCCCATGCGGAGCGCGGCGCGGAGCAGGGCGCCGGTCTTGCGGCGGTGGATCGCTTCGAGGGCGGCGACGGTGGCATCGGTGCGGCCTTCGGCCTGGAGGTCGGCCATCTGGCCGCCGACCATGCCGGCGGGTCCCGCCCCCTCGGCCAGCGCCCGGACGCAGGCCGCGGCGGTCTCGAGCGGCCGGGTGTGGGCCGCGATCACCTCGAAGGCCAGCGTCAGCAGGCCGTCGCCCGCGAGAATCGCGGTGGCCTCGTCGAACGCCTTGTGGCAGGTCGGCCGGCCGCGCCGCAGGTCGTCGTCGTCCATGGCGGGCAGGTCGTCGTGGATCAGGGAGTAGGTGTGAACCAGCTCCAGCGCGCAGGCCGCCGGCAAGGCCAAAGCCGGGTCGGTGCCGCAGGCTTCCGCGGCCAGCAGGCAGAGCACCGGCCGCAGCCGCTTGCCGCCCGCCTGGACGCTGTAGCGCATCGCCTCGGCCAGCCGCGCCGGGCAGCCCGTGCCGGAGGAGTCGTTCTGTACCGTGGGCAGGAAGTGGTCCAGCGCGTCCTCGACCCGCCGGCGCAGGTCCCGCAGATGCGCCGCCAGGGCTGGCTCGTCGCGCGTCGTGGTGCTCATGAGGAGGGTCGTCAGGTCGCCGGGCCGATCCGTCAATGTCCCGAGGGTGGACAGTCGTCCTTGCCCGACCGGCGGGCACTCCCCCCATCGGACAGCGTCGGTCCGAACATTCGCTTATTGTGGACTCGCGCAGCGCAATTGTCCATGCGACCACGGGGAAAACCGGGACCGTGGTGCGGCGCGGGACCGGCCGCCTTGAGCGTGGAGATGTGCTCGGCTAGGCTGGAAACGCGGCGCGATGATCAGGCGGGAGCCACGACCGACTTGCCCTGGGCGTGACCGACCATGGCGACCAAGTTCCTCAAAGACGCGGTGATTCTGTTTGCGACGCTCGACCCGATCGGCACGCTGATCGTGTTCCTGGCCTTGATGCGGGACCGCGATCGCGCCGAGCGGCGGCGGGTCCCGCGCCGTTCTGGTCGCGGGGGCGATCTTGCTGGCGTTCATCGTGGTCGGGCAGCTCGTGCTGTCGGCGATGCACATTGCCTTGCACTCGTTTCAGATCGCCGGCGCTCTTTCTGTTTTTTTCGGCGCCCAGCTCACCTTCCGCATGCCGGCCGGTGCGACGGACCTGGGACCGGAGCCGGGCCACGATCCGGCCGTGTTCCCGCTGGCGCTGCCGTCGATCGCCAGCCCCGGCGCTGACGGCCGTCGTCGTGCTCACGGACAACAACACCTTTTCGATCGCCCAGCAGGCCCTGACCGCGCTGGCGCTGGTGCTCGTGCTGGCTTTGACGTACGGCCTACTCTTGCTGGCCGACCCGGTCCATCGCGTACTCGGAAAGGCCGGCGCCGAGGCGGTCATCCGTGTCCTGGGACTGGTCCTCGCCGCGCTGGCCGTCGAGCTGCTGCTGGAAGCCTTGCAGACCGCGGGGCTGATTTTTCACAACGCGGGGTGAGATCGACGATGATGCGAAACGGCGTCCTGGCTGTCCTCATGCTGCTCACGGCCGCAATCGCTCGTGACGGTTTCGCGGATTCAAACGAACCCGCCGGTCCTGCTGTTGATGCCACCACCTTGCGCGGAAAGGTGATGTGCGGCTATCAGGGCTGGTTCCGCTGTCCGGGCGATGCCGCCGGTCTGGGATGGGTTCACTGGAGCCGCGATTCCCGGCGCATCGCGCCGAACTCCTCACGTTCGACATCTGGCCCGACATGACCGAGTATCCGGCCGAGGAGCGCTTCCCCGCGCCGGGGTTCACGCACCCGGATGGTTCCCAGGCGTCCCTGTTTAGCGCGGACCATCCGGCAACCGTCTTGCGGCATTTTCGCTGGATGCGCGATTACGGCATCGACGGCGCCTGGCTTCAGCATTTCCTGGTCGATCTCCCGCCGGACGGGAAGGTGAAGGAACGGTACACGTCGCGTCTGCGGGTGTTGAACCACGTCCGCGCGGCCGCGAACCAGACCGGCCGCGCGTGGGCCTTGTCGTACGACATCGCCGGCATGCGTCTCGAACGTATCTACGACGTGCTCACCGCCGACTGGAAGAAGCAGGTGGACACGAAGGTCATCGAGGACCCCCGTTACCTGCACGAGGGCGGGCGGCCGGTCGTGCAAATCTGGGGCTTCTACCACGAGAACGCCCACGACCCCATGACGGCCGAGCTGGCGAACCGGCTCATCGACTTCTTCCACGCCGCCGGGCCGTATCGCGCCTACCTCGTCGGCGGCGGCGACTGGAACTGGCGGCGGAATGCCGACCCCGAGTGGCAGGGCTTCCTGCGCCGGTTCGATGCGTATGCGCCCTGGAACGTGGGCAACCGCTGGATCGACCAGGCCGGCGACCAGCACGCCAGCACGCAAACCTGGGCCGACGATCAGCGCGCGTGCGAAAAAGTCGGCATGCTCTGGATGCCCGTGGTCTACCCGGGCTTTAGCTGGGATCACCTCAAACATCTGCCGCCCGGCACGAGCGGTTTCCCGCGCCGCGGCGGCCGGTTCCTCTGGGAACAACTTCACACGGCTTCCCAGCTTGGCGCCGAGACGCTCTACGTCGCCATGTTCGACGAGGTGGACGAGGGCACCGCGATCTTCAAGATCGCCGACGCACCGCCCACCCAGGCTCACTTCGTCAGCAACGAGGGATTGCCCAGCGACTGGTACCTGCGCCTTGTGGGCGAGGCCGCGCGCCGGCTCCATGAGCACAAGCCGGTGCCGCAGGAGATTCCCTTCCGCAGAAGCCGTAGTCTTCATATCTGCTGCTTGACTGCTCGCTGCCAACTTTTCGAATGCGAATCTCCTTGAATCGGATGCGCAACTGGTCGCCCGAATGAAGTTGAAGCGCGATGTGACCGGTGCGGCCGACGTGATGCTCCTGGTGGGCGGCGTTGTCGAGCACTCCTGCCCCGTCCCAGTCGGTGCGGACATCGCCGTTGACGATCGTCTTGACGTGCAGGCCCCGGCAGATCAGCGTCAGGTCGTTCCAGTTGGCGCTCTCATCAGCATACCGGAATGTGGAGTGTTCCGGCTTGAATTTGGGGTCCATCTGGGCGTTCTTCAAGCTGGGGAAGATCCAGCGCGACTCGCCGCGGGTCTCGTCATAGATCAGCCCGGTGCGCCAGTTCATCAGGGCCGGGGGGTGGATATCGACCTGCGGACCGTCCAGCCGGCCGCCGCCGGGCGCGGTCGGATCGAACCGGCTGCGGAACTGCACGCCGCTATTGCCGGGCGAGTCCCGATACGCCTGGAACTTCAGCGTCAGCTCGAAGTCGCCGAACTCGCGATCGGTCATGAGCCAGACATAATTGTGGTCGGGGCGGCCCATCGAGTCGCACACGATTGCACCGTCGGCCACCGTCCAGAAGGTCTTGGCTCGGTCCTGGGGCGCGCACTGGACGTTCCAGCCGGCGAGGTCCTTGCCATTGAACAAGCTCGTCCAGGGTCCGGGCTCATCGCCCGCGGCCGCACCCAAAGAGACAGCCCAAAGCCCGGCACAGCAGGCCAGAAGCATCCGCGACCCGCGTCGGTCGTTCCGCATGGGGAGAGTCACCTACGAACCCCGCCGCCGCGTGGACAGAAGCCACTCGGGACCGCCCCGGTGTCCGTCCGCTACGACGGCTGGAACGGGGCCATGCTACGCTCTCGGATGCCGGATTCCAGATGCCGGATTCCAGATTCCGAATGGCGGATGGCTGATGGCTGATGGCTGATGGCTGAACCACGCAATTCGTCAAGCATCAGTCATTTCGCATTCGACATCCGGCATCTGGAATCCGGCATCCTCGGGGGGTTCAATTTTCCTTCTTCTCCGGCACCCGCGCGCCTTCCTTGCGGGCCTTGGACAGGCCGATGGCCACGGCTTGCTTCGGGTTCGTGACCTTCTTCCCCGACTTGCCACTCGTGAGCGTGCCCTCCTTGTATTCGTGCATCGTTTCCTTGACCTCTTCCGAGGCTTTCTTGCTGTACTTGCGAGCCATGGGGCTGGGTTCCTCCGGTTCGCCGGCCCGAGCACGCCCCGCGGCGCGGTCGGTGCCGGGTCATGAACAGAGGACTTTTTGTGCAAGTGAAGTGCCACGCGCGGTCAATCTTGCCCCCTCTCCCCTTGTGGGGGAGGGGACCAGAGATCAGAGCCCGTCGGCGGGCGTGACGGTGCGGGTCTGCTCCTCGCCATCGCGCAGGATGACCACGCGCACGGCCCGACCGGGAGGCACGGTGGCCGCGGCGGCGAAGGTGTCGGCGACGGAGGCCGTCCAGCGGCCATCGAGGCTGGTCAGGATGTCGCCGGCCTTCAAGCCGGCGGCAGCCGCGGGCGAGTCGCCGCGCACGGCGGTGATCGGCACGCCCCGCGCCGTCACACCCCCTTCAGGATCGCCCACGCTCAGACCCCAGAGTCCGGGCGCCGCCAGCACTCGCGTCTTCGCCACCCGCGGGCCGAGCATCCGTTCCTGGAGGTCCTTCATCAGGTCCCGCACCTCGAAGTCCACGGGCACGAAGGTCAGCTCATGGGCCTTGTAATCGATGGTCGTGCGGAAGTGGGCGAAGAACGTATAGCCCACGATCCCGTCGAGCGGTTTGCCCAGGAAACCGGCCAGGGCCTTCAGCGCGGGGTGGTCCATGACGATCACCGGCACGTCCCGCGCGGTCAGTTCGCCCACTTCGAGCGTCTTGAGCCGGCCCTCGCCTCGGACCCCGAACAGAAACGCCCGAGGCGCGTTCCTTGGGGATCGCCCCCGACTCCTCGGCCGCCTTGCCGCTGAGCAGCGTCACCGGCGAACCCAGGTCGAAGATCAGCCGGTAGGGACCTTTCCCGTTCAGTCGTCGCGGACAACCATGTGGTTCGACGGCAGCATCTCGAACGGCACGACCCGCGGCCGATCGTGCTCACGGTCCGACCGCGCCACCCCGGCCAGGACCGGCAGCAAGCTCCCCACCAGCACCACGCTCAAGAGCCGGTATCGCATCATGAGTACCTTCGGACTGCTTCGGATGAGGGACATGGACCTCAAAACCCCTCCCCGGCCGTCAATGTCGCCTCGCGGAGCTTGCCTCGACGGCGGACCGAGACGGTGATCGTCTGACCGGGCTGGAGGTCGGCGACGGCCTCATCGAGCGCCGGCCAGGCTGGTGACGGCCCGATCGCGCAGCCGGACCAGCCGATCGCCCGGCTCCAGTCCGGCGGCGGCGGCCGGCGAGTCGGCCAGGACGCGGCCAATGCGCACGCCGCCATCCTCAGCCACCAGCTCCAGGCCCAGGAACCCGCGGGGGCGGAGCTGCTCCTCCGGTTGCTTGCCCACGAACGCCGCCATGAGCTTCATCACCGGCCCCATCGCCTGCATGACCTGGACTTCGCCCGGCGCGGCGGGGCCTTCCTTGGTGCGGGCGAACCGGGGCAAAAACGGCTCCTTCGGCTCGTAGTCAATCCGCGTCCAGGTCATGCGATCGCGCGTCGGATCGAGTTCAAGCCGGTAGCGCGCCAGCACCGTGAACCCCAGGATGCCGTCGATCGAGGCGCCCGGCAGGCCCAGCGCGTTCATGCCGACAAGCTGGAAGGGGTCCTCGATGCGCGCGTTCATGTCGCGCAGGACCGCGCCTCCTTCCATCTCCAGCTTGTCCACGCGCGTCCAGTAATCGTTCTCGGCCGGCTTCAGGTCGATGGCCTTGGCGGCCTGCGTGCCGATGTAGAGGGCCGGGGCGCCGCTATCGACCAGGAAGTTGAACGGCCCCTTCTCGTTGATCCGCACGCGCACCAGCCAGTGGTTCGTCTCGGTGAGCCGGTAGGGCACCTGGAACGACCGGCCGATTGTCGGATCGCGCTTCGGACCCGCATCGGCCGGGGCCTGCGCCGCGAATACCAGCGCCAGCACAAGCCCGGCGCCCATCCACCACCGTCGCATCGTCGTCATGGAGCAGCATCCACCCTGCGGGCCGGAACGGCAAGACGGGTCTTTCTCGACACTGTTGCAACGATACCGGGAAGCCGGGCCGGACCAGGAACATTGGGTGCCACGGGTTCCGCTTTGGGAACCCGTGCCTGAAGGCCCCGGACACGGGTTCCCAAAGCGGAACCCGTGGCACCCAACACACTTCCTCTAGGCGAGCCGAAAACGAACCGGTAGCCTCGCGACAGTCTCTCTTTCTCTAAGCTTAGGCGAGATGCCCGCGATTGGCCAACAGAAATTGAAGATGGGCCAGCAAGCCCTGGGCCGAGGGCCAACAGGCCGATGGCCGCGCCCGGGGTTTGAGCCAGGCATGGCGGTCCCGTCCCGACCGGAGTGGCCGGACTCCAGGGTGTCACCGGGGAAGATCGGGAACGGGACCACCACGCGGTGCGGCCTCAAAGGTGCCAGTTCTCATGCCGCTTACTCGCGGTGCGCGCCGAGCGGGCAGGCGGCGGCCCAGGTCAGACCAGGCCGCCACCTGCCCGTTCGCTGCCACGACCACACCGCCTTTTCCACCGACCACAGCCTGGACGCGGCTGTGTTCACCATGTCACCGAGCGAGGGGGCTCGCTTCCGTTACAGTCTGTCAGGCGTGGCCATTAGGTTATCGGCGGGGGGCGGGGCGGGCTTGATTGTGCGAACGGAACACCGCGCGACCGCGGCGCGGGCTGCTCCCGAAACGCGGCTTGAGCACGCGAAACCACCGCGCTTGGATATCAGGATTCTCCCACGTAGAACGTGATTTTTCCGCTCTTTTGCCGTAAAAGACTGTGGTCTCAGGACCTTGCTGTTTCCATCGTTTCCCGGAAAATGCACCGTTTGTGCGGGTTTTGCACCGTTTTGGTGAGAGAACCGTGCATCGACAAATAAGCAATCCGCTCTTCCCTGAGCGGCTTTGCGGTCAGTCCTCGAAGTCCTCTCGGCAGGCCATCAGGAACGCCTGCACCGCGTCATCATCGACGAGAATCTTGCCCCTGCGGCCGCGTCCGCCGATCCGGTGATGCTCCAGTCTGCCCTCCTCGCAGAGCTGGTAGGCCATCGACGTGGAAATCCGCAGACGCTGGGCGACTTCCTTCACGGTCAATAGTTGATTGGTTTGATGCATGTCCTCCTCGGATCTTCCCCGCGATCTCCGCGAGGATGTGGGTTGCCAGGTCGGAATAGGCGAAGCGGCAGGTCAGGTAGCCCGAGAGCGTCATGCCCTGCCGCCTCGCCTCGGTTTCGATCCGCTCACGCCAGTTCATGGCCGTTGACCGGTTGACTGGCGGGCGCGCCCTCTCGAAGCATGGCCTCGATAAGCGTCGCCAGCTTCTTGAACGGAGCGGACTTCTCGCGACCGTCCACATGGTAGTGGACGATCATCGTCTTCCGATCCGAGTCCTCAATCTGCTGCCATTCGTAACTTGTGATGGTGATGCCGCTCATGGGGTTCTCCTAGAAAGCAACGTCCTCGTCGTCCTCTTCTTCCAGCACCTCGACGAGAGGCGGCCGGAAGAAGGACTGGATGATGTTGAGGTTCTGGTAAATCTTTCGCACGCACGACCAGCAGACCTGCTGGGTGAACGATTTTCCGTTGGCCATCGTGAACTCGGCATTCAGACTGCTACTGTGGTAGCAGTGCAGGCAACGCTCGCTGCTGTGCGCCGGGCGCGGCAGCGTGATGACGAGCTTGATGACCGAGACGCCGGCATAGCAATCAGCGATCTCGTTATTCGTCATTCATCTCGTTCCTTTTGCCAGGCATTCTGGCACTTGTGCTCGATCTCTTTGGGTGACCACGGTGGCAGGCACCGTGCCGAGTACTGCGTCATGGCCTGCACGAACGCGGCGTAGCTGAGGCCGGGGAAAGTCCGTAGCGTCCGGCAGCACAGGCCGAAGAATTTCCCGTGGCCGTTCTGACCGGAGATGGCCGGCTCCGCCTTGTCGGCGTAGCGGTAAACCCGCTCCATGTCCGGCGTGCTCGGCCGCTCGCAGACGGTCTTGACCTGGGCCCGTTCGGCGTCGGCGAGCCAGTCGGTCGGCATCCCCGTCAGCTCATCCGGGCGGCACAGACCATGAAGCTGCCATGTCCCGCGCTCGCAGCGGGACGGGAAGGCGACGACCTGGCTCATCTGCGCGGATGTCGAGCTTGATCCCCATCACATTCAGGCGGTTGGGCACGCTCCTTTCTGGGTCGGCGTAGAAGACGTGGAGACCGCCTCTCGGCGTGTGCTGGAACATGGGCGATTCGGGGAGATTGTTCGCCACCCATTCGGCGGCGATGTCCGAATCGCAGTCCGCCACGGCGATGCCCGAGAGGCCGGTGTGGATGCCGAGATTCGCGGCGGGGCAGTAGTCCCACCACTGGTCGATGAGGAAGTGGGACGAACGCGTGCGCTGCCACCCGGGAAGGATCGGTTTCTTCCCGCCGGGTTCCAGCGGCAGCACGGCGTAGCCCGCGTCCTGCAGCCGGTGAGCGAATTCCCAGGTGGCACGCATTGACAACATTGTACGCCTCACTTCACGAGCGCCGGACGCTCCTCAAGTCGGAAGGAAGCTTCCCGGTCTTTTTCCTGGCGTCCCACCGGTCCGGAACGGGTACACCTGGCCCTGGCCGAGATGGCCGGTGAATTGAATGGGACTTCTTCGGCTCTTGCTCCCGACCGATCTTGTTGACGTGGAACTGGCGAACGACGGTGGGGTCAGCCTGCCGGTGCCGATCTGCGCACGCGGCACTTCCAACTCGACTCCTGCCAGCTTTGAGTCGTAGTTGCGTGTCCGGCGTGTAGGGTTGACCTTCCTGCGCTGGTTGGACTTCACCAGAACCCGAGCCGCACGAGCAACACGTTCGGGTCGCTGCCCTCGCGGATGCTGTAGACGCCACGGCAGGCGTAATAGCCTCTACCGCCATAGACCTGGATCAGCCAAACCGAGCCATCCCGGGGGTCGTCGTTGGGCCGGAGCGACAGGAGCGTCCAGGCCAGGATCCAGTCGTCGCTGGACACGTTCTAGATACGGTCGGACGTCCAATCGGATCCGGACAGCGCTCGCGCGAGGGCCGTGAGATCCTCTTTCTTTGTTGAAGGTTGTGCCTTCTCGTCTTTGGTCTTGGACTCCGAGGCACTTGGCTTGTAAGTGCTCTCGTGCTGTTGCTTCTCCTTCAGGAGGGCATCGCGTTCGGCCTTGAGCTGTTTCAGGAGTTCGATCTGCTCCTGGATCGCCTGCGTTTCGTTCGCCGCAACCGGCTTGGCCTTGGGCGGCCTCTTCGCCTTCGGTTTTTTCGGTTGAGGCTTGGGAGCGGGTTCCTCATCCTCTTGATCCGCCATGTCCTCAGGGCTGCGCCTTCGGCTGTGTCTTCAGCCGTGCATGCGTTGCCGGCGCGAGTCGTCACGTCTGGCTTCTGTGGACGATTCTGGTCATGATCATTCAGCGGTTCGGAAACGTCTTCCTCCTCGTCGTCGGGTGGAGCCGGAGTGACGACGCTCGGGGCCTTGTTCGTGACGATCGGTCGTGCCGCCATCGGCGTCGCCACGGGATTGTGCGCTACGGGAAGCACCGCCTGATTCGCGGCCACAGGGACGGCGACGGGGTTGGCGGCGACAGGCAAGCTGGCGGCATTCGCCGCGACATTGAGCGGTGCTTTGGCCAGCTTCTTGAAACTCGGCAGCGTGGGCCGGCCGACGATCTCGGACTCGATCATGGGATCGACAAACCCGGCCTCCTGGGCATGCTTGCGCCACTTCGGAAGCTGGAATTGGTCCACGTAGTACATCCCGAGCGTCCCGCCCACGCGGGCGTAGGCGCCGAGCATGGCCACCAGCTTCGCCTCGGACTCCTCGGGCCGGTCCGCGTTGTCCAGCATGTCCGACAGGATGAAGAGCGCGGAGTGCGCCTGGCCGTTTGTCACCTGCGGATCGCTCATCAGGTATTCCAGGGCGTGCATGATCCCGTCGTGGAGATGCGAGCCGTTGGGATCGGCTTTCGACAGCAGGTAGTCCCGGAACGTCCGGGCGCTGAAGTCGCGCATCAGGTTGCGGGGCGGCCCTTCCCAGAGCAGGGAGCGGTTGGTGCCACTGAGCTGGGCCACGATGACCCGATCGGGCTTGCCGATCCGATCACGGAAGTAGCGCTCGACGACGGCGACGAGGAACTCGTAGGCCTTGCCGTCCGTGGCCATCTTCTCCGCGAACGATCCCGAGAGATCGACCGCGACGACCAGGACGTACCGCGTCGGCTTGGTCTCGCCGGCTGCGCTGGAGCAGCCGACCGCGAGCAGACTGAGGAGAAGCAGACAGCGCCGCATCATTCACCTCGATTCTTGGTCTCATGAATGGAACGCTTGATGGTGATCGACTCGTAGGACACGAAGACGATCACCGCCATGTACGCCAGGGTGGCCAGCAGCGCGGGGAAGCTGAACCCGCCGCCCCAACCCAAGTTGCGAGCAGCCGAGGAAGAAGAGACATCCGTCGACGCCGAGGATGATCACGGAGAGGATGAGAATCAGGTTGCGATGATTCTCCGGGGACCAACTACTGGCCTCATACTCCGTGTCGTCATTGAGCCAGAGCAGGAGCGCCCGCTCCCAGAGGAGCCAGACGGCGACCAGCAGGATGGCGGCAAACAACATGGCACGATCCACGCCCTCCTCGTCGTCGCCCAGGACGGGGGCGGCGAGCGTGGGGATGACGCACCGGAAGCCCTCCGCGACCACCGTGAGGTAGATCGGGACGAGCACGAGCTTGGTGACGATCTGCCAGAGGATGTACTTCAGCCACGCCAGGACCAGCGGCCAGTGGATCGGCTGGATGCGCGGCTCAGGTGGCACGGCCCGCACGATGGGCGCGGGCTCCGGATTGCGGTTGCGTGATACGGTCTCCGAACTCATGGTGCCTCCTTCGTGGCAGACGAAGTGTGAACCGGGACGGTGTGCTGGTAGGCGGTGCCGACGGACTTCACCTCGTCCGCCTTGTGGGGGCAAGACGCGTGAAACGTGGCATGATGTTTCTCGGAGAGGTCGCCACCGACCATCAGTCCGGCGACGAATCCGAACGCGAAACTGACCAGGCGCAAGACCAGACCTTCCACGCATCGCTCGTGCGTCATGGTGTCCTCCGGGTTGTGTGAAGGGTTTCAGAGCCGGTCTGGGAGCCGGCTCTGAAGTCCGAGAAGACGGCAGACGTCGTGATCTGCCCGTGCCTCTCCGAACATCGGTCCGTTGGTTCCAGCCGTTGTGTGGAGGGACGCCTCCCCAGATGCGGACGATGGTTGCGGCGAGTTCCGGTGTAATCTCACCATCGCAGGTGAGGATTTCACGGGTGATGATCCGGCGTCCGAAGAGGCCGGAACGCACGACGATCTCACACTCAAAGTGGTGTTTACTTATTGGGCTTCCGAGGGATGAAGCCGGGCGGGACAAGGGATTTATCACGACCCACCCTGATGGTCCCGCCGATCTTGAACGTGTAGATTTCCCCTTAGCCAAGTGGTGTGTCGAACCGACTTCGTTATCACCGATGAGCTTCCGGGTGAGATAGAACTTCTCGGTGACGGTGGCCGTCACGGTCCCGGTCTCGACTTCCTCCCGCGCCAGTTCCAGCCACACGCCCGTCGGTTCCTCCTCGTAGTTGTTATCCATCCTCCAGGTGCCGCTGCCTGAGTAGATAAACCGACGGTTGAAGGCCAGTCGCACGCCGATCATGTCGGGGTCGGACATTTCGCGAATGCGGTACGTGCCACGGCAGGCGTACTTCTGCTCGGACGAGAATTGAATCAGCCAGACCATGCCTTCCTCGGGCGATGTTCCCGGGCGCAGGGACAGCCCTGCCCAGCAGTCGTTGGTCTTGCTGATCCAATCCGCCTGAGTCATCTTCCTCATCCAGGGACGATCGGATGGATTGTCCTTGGCCTGCCCCGTGATCTTCCCGGCGAGCGATCGAAGTCGGTCGGCTTCCGACTGCGCCATCGCGGTGGATCCGATCCCGAGGCACACGAGCACGAGCGAGAGCGTCTTGGTCATGGTGCATCTCCTAAGGAATTCGGACTTTCGGACGGAGTGTCCCGGGAGTCCGGCCCGTATCCGCAGTCCAGGGGTTTCAGAGCCGGTTCAGGGGTCCGGCTCTGAAGTCCTAGAAGGCGGCAGACGTCGTGATCTGCCTGTGCATCTCCGAGAAGATGCGACATGCCTCCAGGATTTGATCGCCGTTCAGTCCAATCAGTTCTCTGCCGCTGTCCCGGTCGATCAGATAGACGCGGGGCTGCGGGCTGATTTCATCGGGGCGGGCGAGAAACACGTCGATCTTGCCGAAAGCCCCTTGAACGATGGTCGTTCTCGTGTTGTCCATAAAGCGAGGGTTGGGGGGAAATCCCGTCACCCGAAGATCAGTCGGGACACGATGGAGCGGTCGGACTGGTCCTCTTCGGCACTCAGTACGAAGCCCTCCGGGTCCTTCTTGATCTCGGCGATGGCCTTTTCCACGGCTTCCTTCTTCGATGAAGCGCGGACGCCGTAGAACCGGAACCGCACCTTGAAATGGGGTTTCATGGGTGTTCGGGAGAATGGCTGACGTGGCGGTCAGCCGGGATAGATGCCAGCCGTGCCACGAGCCCGGCCAGCCCACGGACGAGGGTGCCTGTCCCCTGAGACAGACGCCCTCGCAAAGTGGCTTGGTACGGCAGGCCGCCCTGCCGAATGTGTACATCGGGATAGTATTCCGTCGGCCCCACTACCCTTAGTCCAACGCACAGACGGTAACAGGGTTTGCCGCTGAGACTTCGGGCGAATCCGTCTCGTCTGTTTCCGGACAGGTTTCCGGACGACTTTCCGGACCGCTTTCGGGGAGCCTGGCCTCCTTGCCGGCGGCATCGAAGATGGTCGGGTCTTCGTCGTCGATCAGCCGGTAGGTGGTCGTGAAGAAGAAGCCCGGATACGAGAGTGCCCGCTTGGCCAGCCACCGGCTCCACTGCTCGGCCTCCTCGCGCGTCTTGCCGTGGCAGACCCAGAGGGCGGGATCGGCGACATCCCGGTACTTGGGGAAGCGTTTCTCGGCGATCTCCTTCACGGTCATGGATCCCGTGCCGGTCGAGAGTTCGATGTACCAGTGTTCGTCCTGCGGCCCGTCGTCGTCGGGCACCGCGTACCACCACGCCTCGGCGTCCGGCCGGATCACTTTGTCCGCCTGCTGGCGCTCGATCCGGTCGGCGTCGACGGCCAGACAGGCGTCGGTCAGAAGATATTCGTGCAGCGGCTGGTTCGTCTTGGGGAGCCACCCGCGTGACCACATCTTCTGCGGCCTGCCGTTGCCAAACTGGATCACACAGCCGTCCCATGCGAGGAGTCCCTTGTGACGCCACCGGCGAAATCGCCGTGCCGCCGTCTCGATGTTGTGGAAGTAGCCCCATTGGACTGCCTGCTGGTTCGTGAAGGTGTGCTGCGTCAGCTCTGCGAGGAGTTCTTCTTCGCGGCTCTGGCACGCGCTCTGTTCGCACTGTTCTGTCCGTTCGTCGCGGGAACCTCGGGCGGTATGGTGGTCGGTTGCCATGTGGATCGTTGGATGAAGGGGAATCTCTCGGACTGGGCGGCCACAGCGCGCGCGAAACGGTACTCATAGAGGGTTGCCGCGCCGGTCGGGAACAGTTCTTCGCCGGGCAGCCCCTGGACGGGGAAGCGGACGGTGTTGTCCCACGGGTTTTGGATCATCGGGTGGTAGTCGATGCGGACGACGCCGCTCAGGAGCTCGTAGAACCAGCCCGGATCGAAACCGTAAAGGTTCCGCGAATGCTTGTGGCGGTCGATGTCGGTCGAAACGTAGTGCTCGTCGGTGACGATCTCGGTGTCCGGGATGTAGGCCGTGCCCTCGGTTTCGTTCTCGCTCGCGCCCTCGCTGACGCGGTCTTTCGCCCCCATCTGCTTCTGGATGCTGCCGGTCTTGTTGCGGCTGGTCGTTTTCGTCTTGATCTCCTTCACGCCCCGGCTCAAAGAGCGCTGGGTCGTGTAGTGCACTTCGCGCGAGTCGAAACTCGCCATCGTGAGCATGCCGGAAATCCGGCTCACGTCCTCGTCGGACGTCGAGTTGAAGAACCGTTTCAGCGGGCAGTTCTGCAACAGGCGGCTGGCGTTGTCGCCGAGGTCGAGCAGCGACTGGCTCAGGACATCGAAGAAGCAGGCCACGCTCCGCAGCGTCATCGTGCCTTCGACCACGAAGTTCGGGACCAGCTCCCCGGCCCCGGCCTCTTCCAGGTCGATGTGGACGCCGGGCGTCTCGTTGGTCCGATCGGCGATGTCCTTGGCCGTGGCCATGGTCAGGAGCGTCATCATCAGGGCGTAGACGCGAAACTCTTCCTTGTCCGTTCCCGCGCCGTCCACATAAAGCTGGTAACCGCCCTGGATCAGCCATTCCATGCTCATCTTGTGTTTGGCCGTGGTGGCGGCGGCGATGAGGGGACTCGTCACGGGCTTGAGGCGTCGCCGGGCACCACCGAGCTGCGCGTCCGCTTGCACCGGGTTCCGCTTGACGATCTCCTCCATGCCCGCGAACTTCCGGATCATGTCCGGGTTTGTACAATCTCGGAGCATCTGCTTGTACTCGGGGCTGTTGAGGTCGAGTCCCCAGTACAGGTGCGTGAGCGGCTTGGGGGTGATCTGGTAGCGGTGGAGCATCTGGATGGCGTCCACCCAGTCCTGCTTCCACGGCTGGTCGCGGTCGGTGGAATCGTCTTGCGAGGCGATGAAAATCTGCTTGAACCAGCCGGCGATCTGGCGGTTCGTGTTCTCGCGGATGTACAGGTCGATGTTCTTGCTCCAGCGCAAGAGGTCGACGCCGAGCACCCACGCGCTGTTGAGCTTGATGTAGATCGCGTTGTCCGCGCCGGCGGCCATCGCGTTCGCGTACGCGGCCCGGGCCGTATCGCCCTTGGAATCGAGCAAGACGGTCGCTTTTCGGTTGCGGCGGCGCCAGTCCAGATCGCCGAGGAGGTTTTCGGACTTGCCGCTGCCCGTCGCACCGATGCGGATCGAGCTGCAATCCCTGGGGGGAGTCCGAGCTTGCCGTACTCTTTGGCCGCGTCCTCCAGCGCCCGGCGGACGGCGAAAGACGGCGAGCGTTTGCAGTCGGGGGCGAGATCCCATGAGTCCATCTCCTTCCTCTTGCGGAGTGCCTGTCTCACCTGTCTGCGGTACGTGTCGGTCGGGACGCGGTGCCGGAGGTAGTCGCACAACATCCTCATCAGCAATACATGCTTTACTCTGGCGGGAGTCCAAGCAGGATTTGAATCGTGCGTTCGTACTCCTCGTTCTCCTGGGCCTGAAGCGAGCGGATGCGTTCTTCGGGCAGGCCACATTCCGCGATCTTTTTCGAGGCCAGTTCGTGCCGCGTCCGTTCCGCCAAGAGCGGGTCGATCTGCACGGGCGGCGGGGCGTTCTTCCGAGTACGGGCATACGCCTGCGCCATCTTGAACTGATGTTTCTGGTTCCGCTTCTCCTCGCGGGCTTTCCTGCGCTGGGCCGAGCGGAACGACCACCACGCGCTGAACCGGGACAAGCCTCTGCCCAAAACCTTCATCGCTTCGACGAAGAGGATCAGCCCGATGGCCGCTTCCCACGTCGGCAAAACATAGTCCTCATGGCCCGTGAGCCATTCCACGAGGGACACGAGGATCGTGATCGGGATCACCTGCTGGTGCACGGGAAATCCTCCAGGGGTGCGCGGGACACCCGTCTCGTCGGGTGCACGACGTGGTGTCAGCGCGGGGAGCGAACGGCGGCACTCAGCGCCGCGTGCAGCATGGACGCCAACAGGACGACGCGGACAGACCATCCGTGAGCCGGTGGGAAGGGCACGAATCCGTGTGCCCTCTATAGACTCATGGGAAACCGCCGAAGCGCCACCGCGTCGGCATTAAAAAAAGTCCGCATCGTCCCGGATGAGGAACCGGAAGTCCTCATGCAGGGGTGCGAGAATCTGCCTCATCTTGTGGAGGTACGCCCGCAGCCGGTGCAACTCGACATGGCACGTGAGAGCAACGAGCTCGCGGTCGATCGGATTCGTGATGTCGAACCGGCCACGATAGATCAGGTCCCAGAGCCGCTTGAGGGCGGGGCTGAGCCGGTCCATGGCCATTTCCTGGAGGCAGGCCATGGCCTCGGGGTCGGGCGACACACGGGGCGGCGGATGGTCGAACAGCAGGTGGATTTCCGGAAGCGGACGATGTCGGCTCTGGACGGTATTCCGGCGACTCGGTCGATCGGCGTTCAACGATCAGCTCCTCACAAGTCAACGGGGTGATGGACGGACGACGTCGCAGGCGGGCTGAACCCGGCGCAGGGGACTCCCCACGGGTGCGTGGCACCCTGTGCTTGGCCAGCGGAAACCGATTCGTTATCCTGGACTCCATGGGCCTGTAAGGTTGGCTTCGTTGCCCGATGGAGGGACGATGGAAACGAACCCGCCACCGCGAGCGTCATTTTTACCGACTGCCCTGAAGCCCTGTCACGTGACAATTTGTCACAAATTGAGAAAGGGACCTGAGGAGATCGGGGAATGAACGAGGACTTGGGGGAGCTCCTCAGGGAGATTCGGACACAGTACGGAGGCGAGATCGCGAGTTTGCAGGAGGATGGGCGCGCATTGTGGGGAAACACCGCATACGAAAAATATAAACTCTCCATCATTCTTTCCATGAGAGAGGGCATTTATGTTGCCCATTCGGAAACGGCGTTACGACTCCTCAAGGAGCGCTACGGGAATAACGAGGAGATCGGGAAGGTTCTCCGTGTGACCGCGAACGCGATCACCCGGATGTTCGGCAGGAGAAAACTGAGCGGCCCCCATATTTCGACGGTGGATCATCTCTTCAAAAGGCGTTTTCATGAAGAGAAGGACGAGCTGGCCGTTCTGGGGGGATGGATCGAGGCGGCCGCCTGCATTCGGGCGAAGAAGAGAGAACTCCAGACGGGTCAGGGAACGAGCGAAACCGACAGAAAGGAGATGACGTACGAAGAGGGCGTCTGCTTGGCGAATGCCCTCCTGACTGCGGAATGGCAAGAGGCCAGGAGGTGCAGGAACGAGGCTCGATCTTGAGAGGATTCCAAGAAGATCATCAAGTAATCGCGATCACAAAGACTCATTTCCTCCTATTACAAGACACTACAACTACCGTGGCAGATCGCCTCCGTCTCTGACCTGGAGCGACTCGAAAAGGAATGGCGCGAGGTGTTCCTGCTGGCGGCGGGCGAATTGTCTACGGAAGAGGTGCGCCGATGAGGACGAAACTGAGGCTGGATCTCCGGGCGTTGCCGGACACGGACGGCTGGGGCGAGTACGTGGATCACCTGGAGACGCTCCGGAGATTCGGCAGAGGAGGACAGGGCGAAGCGATCTGGGTTCTACGTGAGTGTTTCCTCGCGGTCGCGGTCGTCTTGTTTTTCATGGTGGCGGTAGGGCTGTACACCTCCCGGGCGGCGGCGGACCTGCGTACCCAGGTGAGGGCAGCACGCGTACAGAGGGCGGAGGCTGCCTATGAGCGCGGCGTTTTCTTTAACCGTCGGCGTCGGTACGAAGACGCGGTCAAACAGCTTCGTGCGGCGATCGAGGTTGCACCGCGGGCCGAGTATTGTAACGAACTCGGAGAGGCCTATCTTGGCCTGAGAAGTCGCGGGCAAGCCATCGCTCAATTCGATCAAGCCCTGGAGGTGGACCCCGGGAACGTGCGGGCGCTCAGCAAGAAAGGCTGGGCCTACGCCGCCGATCAGGATTTCACCAGAAGTCGTCCGCTCTTTGAGGAGGCAGAGAAGCACAGTCGGACCACGCGCGATCAGATTCTCGTGCTCGGAGACCGGGGGTGGGCCTCGATCCAGGAGAGCGGAACGAAGGACCGTGTCCAAGAGCGTGCAGAGAAGGAACGATTGCTCCAGAGTGCGGTCCGCGACTTGCAGGACGCACTTCGCTTGCTGGAGAACAGTAGGCAAGCTGCGGACCACAAGCAGTTTGAGAGAGACGTGTTCGCAGACGACATTCATAACACTCTGGCATGGGCGTACAACGAACTCGGACGGTTCTACGAAAAAGGATCGGTGGAAAGCCGTCGCTCTTTCGAGGCGGCCATCCGAGAGAGCCAGGCAGCCATCGAGTCTCAACAGAGAGTTCAGCTGGGCCTACCACAATCTGGGCGACGCCTATTGGGGGTTGGGTGACATTCCGTCCGCAATTGGTGCCTATAGCCGGTCTCTGGACGCCGATCCGGTGAATGCGTGGAGCTTCTGGAACCGCGGCAAGGCGTACGCCCAGATGGCCCGAGACGCCCATGATCCCACAGAAGCAAAACGTCTCGAAGCCCAGGCCCGTTCGGATCTGGAGGAAGCGCGCCGGCTGGGGATCAATCTTCAAGAGTAGCCGCTCACGGCCTCACCAGCCGTGAACGGCGACCCAGACTGGGAACGGCTACCTGGCTGAGGTCGGTGTCTCAAAGAGGAAGCGTCTGCGAGGCTCGGGTTCTCCAGTGGGGTGAAGGCCCTATTCGTCGGCTTTCGCGTGGGGGTCGAGCGGTTCTGGCTCGGCTTGCTCGGCGCGGAACTCAGCGAGCAACTCGCTATCGGTCAGCACGCGGATGCCGTGAGACGCACAGTAGGCGAGCACATCGGCGTGATGGAGGTGATGGTCGAGCGTACACAGCACGTCGGCTTGGCCGGCCAACGCCGTGGCCACGATGGGATCGTCGTTCGGATCGTGGGGAACGGTACGGGGAATCGATTCATCGGCGGGTTGCACGACCAGCGCGCCGCCCTGGAGATCGGCGACGTACTGGGCGATTTTGGTGTCATCCCAGCCATGCATACGGCGCAACCGCTCGTAGCCGAGCACGCGTGTCAACTCGGAGAGGAGAAACGGCGAGAGAACCAAGATATGAGCTGAGCTGACACTGCGAAGGACTGCGGCGGCGGGCCCGTTCGGACCCGTGACGGCGCGCCAGGATGTTGGTGTCGAGGACGATGCGCATCAGGAAGGCCGGGGACGGACGTGCCGCATGGCTTCGTCTACGGCCGCGTCGGCCTCGTCCGCCGGAATTCCGTGAGATCGCGCGTGCTCATGGGCGGCGTCGAGCGTTCGGAGGAGGGCTTGGTGGGACTGGAGACGGGTGGCCTCGTCTGGGACGGCACCCGACCGGAAGGTCATGATGAAGACCTGCTGGCCCTCTTCGAGCGGTTGCTTGAGGAGGGTTTCGAGCGATTGCTTTTCGTCGCTCGGCAGTTCCCGAACATTGCGGACAGTGACGGATTCCATGGGTGTATTCTACCCCCAAAGGTGAACTGCGTGCCAGCAGAAAGTCGAAGAAGGGGTACGTGGTTTTGAGGGCCTGTCCGGCACTCCCGCGGAGAACGCACATCCCCGCGGCTCCAGCCGGTACCGCTCACCGATACCGGGAGTGTCCTGCCAAGGCCGATCACGTGCTGAGCACGTGCCACGCATGAAAATCCCCCCATCCATTTCTGGACAGGGGGCGGTCCCTCTAGAAGGGCGTGTCACCGTTGGCATACTGTTCCACGATCCATCTCCAACATGCCTCGGCGACCTGGGCGAGTGCCAGCAGTTCGCGGGCGGAGAACGAGTGGCTGATGGCCCACTCGCCCTCGGGCGTGCGGTAGAGTCGCTGGAAGGAGACGCCGTAGCGGCAGCGTCCCTGGTCGTCCGAGGTTCTTCCAGATCAGGCCCTTGACGACGCCGAACCGGATGACCTGAATCGGCAGGTTCCGGTCTTGAGCGTCTTGATGGGCGTCTTGCCGGTCAAGCGGCTCAAGCGGCGGGTCAACCTGTGTCTGCTCGGGCGGCGTTTCCGCCGTGTTGGCCTCAGCTTTCTTCCTGCCCACGGATCACCTCGGAACCAAAGGGAAACTCGGCGGAACCGTCTCCCCCACGGGGAGAAATCAGCCCGTCGAGCAGGCCGTGCAGACGGATCGTCTGCGCGGAGAACGCGGTCGGCTGGCGGTTCACGCGGTCGGTCAAGACCGCCGTGAACGCCTGAAAGAGCCGGAAGACGGACGGCGGGCCGAAGTCATGCTGTGGCTCGGCCCACGCATCCCAGACGGGTTTCAAGACGCGCGGCGAGATGATCTCGTCGCCGGTAGGCCTTCAGGATGGCGTGGCTCGCGCCCTGGTCGTGAGCGACGTGAGCTGGTAGCTCTCGATGCTCCGCTGCTCGATGGCGCGGAAGCTGTCGAGCTTGCCGATGGCGTCGAGCGTCGCTTCCTCGAAGCGAACCTGCCCGTTCTTGCGTGTGCTTGCGGCGGACGTTGATGAGGTCGCCGGAGAAGGCCAAGTTCGAGCAGACGAAGGTGCGCGTGCCGCCGACCAGGCCGTAGGGATACGACTGGTCGTAGCTGTTGCGCAGCCCGATGGCCAGCGTCAGGCCGGGGACGATCTCACTGTCGAGGTCGATGACGGAGAAGAACCGGGCCCCCTCCTTGTCCACGGCCAGCCGCTGGCTGGTGATGCGGTAGCCGTGGTAGGACAGGGTCGTTCCACGAGCGACAGCGTCTGCGATGTGCGGACGTGGGGAACCACGTCTCGGTGGGCGGGGGTGCGTCGTAGG
>CAWHUG010000023.1:0-45821 GCA_963832405.1 uncultured Isosphaeraceae bacterium | reverse complement strand
AGGGCCAGCGCACACTAACATGTTGATCCAGTAGCGACTTCCATCAAGAAGGTCTCGCTCCAGCCACAGCTACGGCGTTTCATGGCCACGCTTTGCCGGTCAGGATGCTGCTTCAACAGCGACAACGCAAACCGGTTCAGCCACGCGAAGTTCTCACGCAGGTTCCGCTCGCGGATCCGGGACTCGTCCTCGCGGAACGTCATGTCCAAGGTCCAATGGCAGCTGTTCTCGATGCCCCAATGGCCTCGGATGGCACGGGCGAACTCCTGGACGTCCACCCCTAAGCTGCTGAGGTAGTAGCGGACCTCGATCGTCTCCTCACCGTCTCGAAGACAGCACGACGTTGCCATCCCAATCGACTTGAGCCCCTTCCACTGCTCGAAGCCGGGCAGGTCCTCGGGGACCGGGAGCTGGAGATACGTCCGCACCTCCGCGCGCCCGTGAGCCTCCTCCGTCGTCACAGACTCCTGCGCCTCGGACAGGTCCCCCTCAAGCTGCTCGTCGATGTGCTCGATGACCGCCTCATAGAGCGCCTCCTGGTTCCCCTTCAACGCCAACACATAGTCGGCCTTGCCCGCGAGGATCTGCGCGGCGATCGCCTTCTGGGTGCCCATCGCGTCGATGGTGATGATCGCCCCCTCGATGTCCACCAACCGCAGAAGTTCGGGGATGGCCGTGATCTCGTTCGACTTCTCGTCGCAGGCCACCTGGCCGAGGGACAGGCCATACTCACTGGCCCACACGCTGACCGAATGCAGGGCACCCAGCCCGTCCTTGCGATCGTGACTGCGCCGCAAGGTCTTGCCGTCCACCGGCAGCACCGGCCGATCCACGCCGGTCTCCGCCATCGCCTCGGCACGCAACGACTGGAGCCAGCCGGCGAAGCAGGCCCGGAAGGCGGCCGGCTTCAGCGCCATCAGGACGCGCCGGAAGACATCCTTGCGCGGGAGGCCGTTGGGCAAGTCGAGCACCCGCATGAGGAACTCCTGTTTCAGCCGGGCCCAGCGGGCGATCGCCGTCGGTCCGCCGGCGCCGGCGAGCACGGCCAGCAAGGCGATGACCACCACGCTGACCAGCGGGTGCCGTCGGTTGATCTCGGAGCGCGGGTCCTCGAGTTCCGCGAAATGCCGCACGACCTCATCCAGGCCGATTCGCTGAACGTCTGCCATGGTTCACCCCCCGATGCGACGCGGTCATGGAAGCAACACAGGGGATGGTATGCACAAGAGCCAGCCAGGGCGCAAGCCTTACAAATTACCAGAATTACCTATAAGTGTGCGCTGGCCCTGCCCTCATCCCCAGAACCCGTTCGTGCGGGTGGACCGCTGGTGCGCCGCGGTGCCGCCGTCCGCCTGGACGACGATCGACGTCCGGGACGGCGAAGGGGCCGCTCACAGTGGAGGTGGTGAAGTGCCGCGTGCGGGCGCGGACGCCGACGGGCGGGACCGGCCCGGACGAGGTGCTGTTCCTCACGCGGGAGCGTCAGGCGAACGGCACGTTCAAGCATGATTATTATATGTCTAATGCCGATCCGAAGGTGCCGTTGGAGGAATTTGCCCGCGTGGCCAAGGCGGCGCACCGGATTGAAGAATGTCTGGAACGCGCCAAGGGGGAGGCTGGTCTGGGGGACTATCAGGTGCGGAACGGGATGGCCTGGCATCATCACCAAACCTTGGCGCTGCTGGCCGCGTGGTTCCTGAATCAGGAGACGCGGCGGGGAAAAAATCCAGACCCCTGCGCTGAGTGTTTTGCTTCAGTTGAAATGGGACAAATCGTCTGCTCGAATAAGCTACAACATCGAGCGGAAGATCCTCCCATGACCAAGAAGACCCGGAAGCGCTTCACGTCCCAGGAGAAGGTCGCCATCCTGCGGCTTCACCTCCTGGAACACACGCCGGTCTCCGGATCTGTGTGACCAGCACGGCATCCACCCCACCATGTTCTATCGCTGGCAGAAGGAGTTCTTCGAGAACGCCACAGCTGCGTTCGAGCCCCGCTCCCGCCGCGTCAACGACGACAAGGACCGGAGGATCACACTCCTGGAGCAGAAGCTCCAGCGCAAGCACGAGGTCCTCTCCGAACTCATGGAGGAACATATCAAACTAAAAAAAGAACTTGGGGAACTCTGAATGGAGCCTGGGTTCCCCAGTCCCTTCGTGATGCGGTCGTCCAGTTCATCAGCCACTGGGCGGGGCGCACCGAACTGCCGGCCGGGCGATTGCTGCGATGGCTGGGAATGGCCCGCAGCAAGTTCGACCGCTGGCGCCAACGGCTGGGGAAACCGAACCAGCACAACGGGACCGTTCCCCGTGACTTCTGGTTGGAGGACTGGGAGAAGGCCCAGATCATCGCCTTCCACGACCTCTATCCCTTGGAGGGCTATCGGCGGTTGGCGTACATGATGCTCGACGCCGATGTCGTGGCCGTCAGCCCCTCCAGCGTCTATCGCGTGCTCAAAACGGCTGGCAAGCTGGCTCCTCGAAGTGGGAAGCCCTCCAAGAAGGGGAAGGGCTTCGAGCAGCCCCAGCGACCGCATGAGCACTGGCACGTCGATGTCTCCTACATCAACATCTGCGGCACATTTTTCTTCCTGTGCAGCATCCTCGACGGCTACAGCCGATTCGTCGTCCACTGGGAGATCCGCGAGTCCAGGAAGGAAGCCGAGGTCGAGACGATCATCCAGCGGGCGCGCGAGCAGTTCCCCGGTGAACGCCCCAGGATCATCACCGACAACGGCCCGCAGTTCATCGCCCGGGACTTCAAGGATTTCATCCGCATCTGCGGTATGACGCACGTCAAGACGTCGCCCTACTACCCCCAGAGCAACGGCAAGATCGAACGCTGGTTCAAGACCCTGAAAGGAGAATGCATTCGTGCCCAGACGCCTTTGAGCTTGGAGGACGCACGGCGTTTGGTTGCCGAGTTCGTGACCTATTACAACACAGTGCGCTTGCATAGCGCAATCGCCTACATCACGCCGGCCGACAAATTGGCCGGTCGCGCCGAGGCCATCTGGGCGGCGCGGCGCGAGAAACTGGCAGTGGCCGATGCCCGGCGGCGCGCCAAGACCCAGGAGAAGACGTTTGCTCAGTCACAGTCCCCTGAGTTACATTGAGAGGACCTGGGCGGAGGATAGGGCAACGCGGGGACGCGACCTGAGCGCCGACCCAGGTGCCAAGACCGGTGAGGGCGGCACGATGCCGCCCCACGGCCTACCGGGATTGGCCCGAAAGCGATAAATCCATTCACAGTTCTTATCCCCAGTCTCTAGCTTAACGAGCAACCCTGTTTGTCCCATTCCCGCTGAACCAACACAGTCCTCGATCTGCCCCACGGGATACCGCGCAAGGATGTGTTCCGACGTGTCCTGATGGTGCTCAAGCCGGCCGCGTTCCAGGCCTGCTTTACCAACTGGCTGAAATCGTTGCGGGCCGATGCCATGGCGGCGACCGGCGTGGAGCGACCCGTGATGGCAGTCGACGGCAAGACAGCGCGGCGGAGTCATGATAGTCAAAACGGACTGGGCGCCTTGCATGCGGTCAGCGTCTGGGCCAGCGAATACGGGCTGTCGCTGGGGCAGGTTGCTTGTGCTGAGAAATCCAACGAAATCACGGCAATTCCCGAGCTTTTGAGGCTGGTGGACATCAACGGGGCGATCATCACCATCGACGCGATGGGGACCCAAAAAGCGATCGCGGCACAGATTGTCGATAGCAAGGCCGACTATCTCTTGGCTCTCAAGGGGAACCAGGAGACGATGCATCAAGCTGTGATCGATTATATCGATGACCAACTGGAAACTGATCAAGCCAGTGCACAAGAGCATGTGACCACGGAGGAAGGACACGGTCGTGAGGAGGTACGAACCTATCTGCAATTTCCGGCTCCGGAGGAGCTTCCCGGATACCTGCAGTGGAAAGGGCTCAAGTCGATCGGCATTGTGACCTCCCGTTGTCTGCGGGACGGAAAGGAAAGCGTTGAGGTTCGCTACTACATCAGCAGCCTGGCGGTGGATGTCAAGCAGTTCGCCCGCGCCGTGCGAGGACATTGGGGGATCGAGAACACCCTCCATTGGAGTCTCGACATGACGTTCCGAGAGGACGAGTCTCGGATCCGTGAGCAGCATTTACGCGAGAACTTTGCATGGTTGAACCGCTTTGCTTTGTCCCTGCTCAAGCAGCATCCTGGCCGCCAAAGCTTGGTCATGAAACGCCGAAGTTGCGGCTGGAGCGACACCTTCTTGATGGAAGTCGTTACCGGATCAACATGTTAGTGTGCGCTGGCCCTGGGGCGGTAGCGGACCTCCTTGGGGACTCCACAGCGCTTCCGGCGCTTCTTGTCCTCGGGCCCACTCCTTGGGCAAGTAGAGTCGGAAATCGACCAGGACGTGCTCCTCATCGGTGACATAGCCCAGGAACAGGCCGACCTGGCAATTCTCGACCTTGCCGAGGCGTCCGCACCATTGCCGCTGCACCCCGACCGAGGCGTTCCCCTTCTTGGGGAAGGCGGAGGGGTCGAAGACCAGCACGGCGTCGGGGCGGCCCAGGTCGCGGACCACCTGGCCATTCAATTCGTCGATCAGCGGTGCGTGCTCCCAGGGGGAGATGCCGAGATCGGTCTGGAGCGTCTGGCGGTCGAGGTCGTAGCGATAGGCAATGGCCTCGGCGTTTTTGTGTTCCAGGTCGGAGAGCAGCCCGGCGAGATAGGTGCCGGTATACTGCCGGCTCTCGGGACTCGGGAGCGTGGCGACGAACGGCTGGGCGAACGCCTCCAGCCGTTGGACGGCGCCGCGGAAGGTGGTGGGTGGGACCTGGCAGTCGGCGAGCACTTGAGCCTTGCGTTCTTGGAATCGGGGTTCCATGGTTGACTCCTTCCATCGAGGTGAGGCTCCCTCTGGAAAGTATTGATACAAATAGTGGTTACGTCCGGTCAAGCGATCCCAGACAGTAGAATTACTGGGGCAATGGTTTAGTGAGCGCTGGCCCTGGTCCCATGGACCTCCGGGAAGAACGACTTCACAGAATGGACGGCTACATCGAAGAGCACCTGAAGGTCAACGAGCCGTCGAAGCAGGAACGGTGCAGCACGCGCTGGCAGGAACGGAGCGAGTTCGCTCGGTTCTATTACTATCATTCTCGTAACATCCTGCCACCACTGAAGAATCGACTGAGGTTGTAGCGGATACAGTAGAACTCGATAATGCCACTCCGTTCACCCAGGGTTTACGCATCAGCCTGGGCTGTCTGGGTGCTCTGGGAAATTGCGACTCGCCTCTGTTGTCCAGTCCGGCTGGCAGGGTATCGGACGGCTTTTGTAGCATCGACCACCTGGAGATTTCGACTTCTTCAGGGATGTCCACGCGAGGACCGTCGGCTCAGACACGACCGCCATGACTCCGGCCAGCAACCCGGTCTCCATCCTCGATCATTTCGCGGACTTGCCCGATCCCCGCCGCGAACAGGGGCGAATCCACCGACTCGATGAGATCGTCTTCATCGCCACCTGCGCTGTCTTCTGCGGCGCCGATACCTGGGTGCAGATCGCCGACTACGGTCACTCCAAGCGCGACTGGCTCGAGACCTTCCTCACCTTGCCTGGCGGCATCCCCTCGCACGACACCTTCCGACGAGTCTTCTGCCGGCTCGACCCGGTGGCCTTTCAGAAGGGCTTCTCCGCCTGGATCACGGCGCTGAGGGCTCGAAACGGATTGACTCCGATCGCCACGGCTCCGCCCGAACTGACACGGATCGCCATCGACGGCAAGGCCCAACGCGGCTCCGCCCGGCGTACCGTCGGCCGATCGGCGCTCCCTGTCGTCAGCGCCGGGTCGGTCGAGAATCATTTGACCTTGGGGCAAGTGGCCACCGACGCCAAATCCAACGAGATTACCGCCATTCCCGAGTTGCTCGAACTGCCCGACTGGAACGGGGCCGTGGTGACCATCGACGCCATGGGCTGTCAGAAGGAGATCGCTGCTGACATCGTCGGCCGAGGTGGTCACTACGTGCTGGCCGCCAAGGAGAATCAGCCGCATCTCTACGAGGACATCAAGCGGGCGTTCGATACCGCGTTGGATCAGGGCGAACCCGGGGTGGACTTCACCGAGTGTCAGACGGAAGAGGTTCGCAGCGCTCGCCAGGAGACCCGCACCTGCTGTGTGATCACCCATCCGGAGGGGATCCGGAACGCGGACCTTTGGATCGGACTGACGGCGATCGTGATGGTGATCAGCCATCGGCTGGTCGATGGTGTGGCGAGCATTGAGATCCGTTACTTCATCAGCAGCACGGCCGCGACGGCGGAGCAGTATCTGCGATGGGTGCGGGGTCATTGGGGGATCGAGAACTCGCTGCACTGGGTTCTGGACGTCTGCTTCCGTGAGGATGACCAACGGCACTGGGCCGGGAACAGCGCGATGAACTTGGCGTGGCTCCGCAAGCTGGCGTTATGTCTGCTCAAGGCGGAGAAGACCAGCAAAGGCAAGAGTATTGCCACTCGGCGCCTGATTGCGGGATGGAAGAACGACTATCTCTTGAGAGTACTGGCCCAAATCCCCGAGAAACCTGGTGCGTAAGCCCTGATCGTCACCCAATGCACCAACCGCAACAGGGTCATCGTCACCCAGAGCGCCTGGCTGGTGCGCACGATCGGGTTCTGGTCCAGGCCCGGCACTCCTCCCACCCCAGCCGTTGCTTCAAATCGCGAAAGGCATCCTCCTGGCGGAACCGCGCGGCGAACAACGCCACCCTCTGCAGTCCCGTCAACTCCAGAGCCGACGTGACCAGGGTAAACGGCTTCGCTGTATCCTTCCACCTCGGCCACCACGGCCTTGACGGGCACGTCGTCTCCCAGCACATGCCAGAGACAGACGATTTCCTTCCAGCGCACCTGCGCAGGCGGCCAGAGACGAACGCCTGGCCTGTGTGCCACGGGCTGGACCACCAGCCACCTGGACGAGGGGGCGGCCACCGTCGGCCCCATTTCTGGTTCGCGCGACAGGGCGTGAGGAGCAGGTCGTACAACCGCGCGTCGTGGCGCAAACGCGTCAAGAAGTCGATGCGCGAGTGCCCGCTTCCGGGTGGATCAAGGGCTGGACCACCGAGGCAACCGCAGAGGCGCCGTCGAAGACCCCCAGGTGTCGGCCACCGGTGAGACCGGCCTGCTCCCGCAACAACGCCACCAGGAGATCACACTTGGTGTGAAAGATTTCCCGGGACCCTGGTGTTTCGGGACAGGTGGGCAACGGGGACTGGCGAAAGTACAACTGCCCCGACAGCGGGACGAACCAGGCGGGCCGGCCGGGGTTCTCCAGCAGCGCCCCACAGACGACCCAGTTGTCGAGCGCGCACCGTGGGCGCGCGATTGGGGCACCGCGCCGTGTACTCATGGAAAGTACATGTCCCCCAGACACCCGAGCTGTTGCGGTGGACCTTGGTGTCATCGACGGCCGAGACGTGAAAGCCGTGCCAGAGCCGTCCGGGAGCTTGTTCGACCTGATGCGTCAACACGGCCGTAACGGCGGTGTCGTCCCAGGCGCCGTATTCCACAAATCGCTCCAGCGCGCCAATCGGCGGGTCGATCCATGGCCGTGACCGATCCCGTAACGGTGTGCTCCTCGATGAGCAAGGCCAGCGCCGTGATCCACTCGACGAAGTACCCGAAGCCGATGCGCGTGAAATGCGCCCGACGCGAAGGGCTTGAGCAAGGCGAGCCAAATCGTCCAGAAGATGTGCGCCTGCGACATGGGAGTGTCTCCTGACGTGATGCCGGGCGGAAGGACATGTCCCCGGCCCGTACCGCCCAGGAGGCACTCTCATCAATAGGGTTCAGACGTTCAGAAGAAGAGTGGCTTTTTCGGGAAAGCAGTGATAATACCCACCTTGGACCGTCAGACCTTCCACCTGAACGTAATCTCCACGAACACGAATCCCCGTCGCGTTCGTCGCGGTGGACTGTCGGTCAATCACCGTCCCGTTGGGCGATCCCAATATCTTCACGTAGCTCGATGGCGCTGTATAGTGGACCCCAAAAACTGGACCACTCGGCCGGGGGGTATTTGTTAAGGTCTTCCCCCTTCAGCCCCCCGCGAGCCCCGCCCGATAGACCTCGCCCGGAGTCCGGTAGCCCAGGGACTGATGGGGACGCTCCTCGTCGTAGAACCGGAAGTAGGCCGTCAGGCCCGACTCCAGCTCGGGCACTCGTTCATAGTCCTTGATGTAGATGTCTTCGTATTTCACGCTCCTCCACAGCCGCTCCACGAACACGTTGTCCAACGCCCGCCCCCGACCGTCCCGGCTCACCGCGATCCCGGCCTCCTCCAGGCGGCCGGTGTACTCCCGCGACGTGAACTGCGACCCCTGGTCGGTGTTGAAGATCTCCGGCCGGCCCGTCGCCAACGCCTCGTCCAACGCCTCCAGGCAGAACCGCCCGTCCAGCGTGTTCGACAGCCGCCACGACAGCACGTACCGGCTGTACCAGTCGATCACCGCCGTCAGGTACATGAAGCCATGCCTCATCGGCACATACGTGATGTCCGAACTCCAGACCTCGTCGACGTGGGTCAGCACCCGATCGCGGAGCAAGTACGGGTAGACCCGCGCGCCCGGCGCCGCGGTCGTGGTCCGCGGCTTGGGGTGCAGCGCCTCCAGGCCCATCACCGCCATCAGCCGCTGGACCCGCTTGCGATTGACCTCCTCCCCGGCACGCTCCAGACACGCCGTCATCCGCCGGCTGCCGTAGAACGGGGTCTCGAGGAACTGCTGGTCGATCAGCCGCATCAGCCGCAGGTCCTCCTCCGACTCGTGGCCGGCGGGAGGTAGTAGCTCGATCGGTTGAGGCCCAGGAGTTCGCATTGCCGACGGATGCTCAGATGAGGATTGTCGGGTTCGACCAGGGGCCGCTTGAGGTCAACCGCAGCGGGCAGCTTTTTTTTTCAACCACTCGACCTCCATGTTGAGCCGGCCGATCTGCTCGTAGAGTTCGGCCTGGACGGCCTGGCTCGTCGTCGTGCTCGCGGCGGCGGCCGTCGCCGAAGAGCGACTCGATGCCGTCGAGGAGTTGCTTCTTCCACTGGCTGATCTGGACCGGGTGGACCTGGAAGGCCGTGACAGCTCGGCCAGGGTCCTGGTCTGCTTGGCGGCCTCCAGGGCGACCTTGGCCTTGAAGGCGGCCGGATGTCGCTTGCGTGTGCCTGTCCATGATGACACCTCGGGATGGAACAGAGACCTTCGATCAGTTTAACATCCCGAGTGGTCCAGTATATGGGGTCCACTTCAGGGTGAGCAGCGCCTTGCCCTGCCGCGCGGCCGCCTCGGAGGCCGCGACGGCCGCCTTGATATCGTCGAGTCCAAAGTGCGGGCCGGGCTGGGTCGAGAGCACGCCGGCGCGCGTCAGCCGGCCGATCTCGCGGAACAGCAGCAAGGCTTGCGGGACGCTCCGGCTGCGCATCCAGTGGCCCAGCCAGAAGCCCTGGATCGTCTTGTTTTCCGAGATCAACGGGCGGGATTCGATCTGGAGCGGCTCGCCGGAAAGTGAGCCGTAAACGACCAGACGCCCGTCCGGTCCGAGGGCGCGGAAGACGCTTGTGCCGATCGCGCCGCCGACCGGGTCGAGGGCGTGACGTATTGTGTCGTTGCCGATCGCGGTGCGCACCTGGTCTTCGATCGGCCCGTCGCTGGCCGCGATCACGAGGTCGGCCCCGAGCGCTGCGAGCTCGGCCTTCACGTCGGGTCGGCGGACGATGTTGAGGGTGCGGATGCCGTCGTGTTTCGCCAGGCGGATGACCATCTTGCCCAGGTTCGAATTCGCCGCCGACTGGAGCAGCCAGCCCCCTTCGGCACCTTGAGAACATGCCGGACCAGGGCCAGGACGGTCGCCGGGTTGACGAAGAACGAGGCCGCCTGCTCGTCGGGCAGGTCCTCCGGCACGGGTCGCGCTTGTCGGGCGGGGATGACGGCATACTCCGCCCAGTTACCGCCCGCGTTGTTGATGACCGTCACGCGCTTGCCTCGCACCAGCTTGCCGAGCAGGCCCGGCCCGACTTTTTCCACGATGCCGACACCTTCGAAGCCGGGCGTGGCCGGAAGCTTCGGCAACACGCCGTAGCGGCCTTGAACGACCATCAAATCCGACGGGTTGATCGGGCTGGCGATCATCTTGATGCGTACTTGCCCCGGACCAGGCTCAGGTAGTGGTACGTCGCGGACGTGGAGGACCTCGGCGGGGTCGCCGAATCGGTCGAAGACAAGGGCCTTCATGCGCGGAGATTCCCCCGGGTTCATGCGTCTTCACTTCGTCGTCGGGAACTCGGTGATCCGTAGCGTGGTGCAACCGTAGGGAACCAGCGTCAGATCTTCGAGCGGCTCCTTGGTCGCAACCGGGCTCGATGGGACCGGCCCCGCGGCGTTGTGCTCAAGCTTCCACCCGGGGACGCGGCGGCCCTTGACGTGGGCAAAGATGGGCGCACCGTCGGGCGAGAACGGCATCGGGCCGACGGGCCGCTGTTCCCAGCGGAAGGCGTCCAGCGGGTTTCCCTCGAAATCGACCTCGAGAGCATAATTCCAGGGCGTCGTGGGCAAGACCTCCCAGTCGGCGAAGGGTCCGCGATCGCGCAGCTTCTTCCAGTCGGCGCCCACCTTCAAGGAGTAGACAAGTGGGCCGCTGGAAATGATCGTGCTGTTGTGCGGACCGGTCTCGCGATGCAGCGGGGCCGGGAAGTGGAGTTTGACCGTGGTCGCGCCCTTCCACTCACGACGGAGCGGATAGAACTGACCGGGCATCGGCGCCGCGGGCGGCGCCGTCCACCATGAGCGACGCCGCACCCATCAGCCAGGACGGGATGCGAAATGCGACCGGGAACGTCGCCGGGGCCGACGGCGTGACGATGACCGTGACATCATCGCGGAACGGGTAGTCGGTCTTCACCTCGATCCGCACATCCGCGCCCTGAAGCTTCGTCGTCACGACGCAAGGCGCATAGGCGACGGCCGCCACGCCACCGTCGGGTGTCTTCATCCAGAGGTGCGACGCGAACTTGGGCCAGCCCTGATGCTGGTTGGCCGTGCAACAGCCGAAGTTCGGCTCCAGGCCGTAGATATTTGCGTCGGGCCCGTTCGAGGTGTAAACGCGGTCCGGCGACACCTTGCAGACGACCTGGTTGGCCTGCTGGTCGTAGGGGTGGGCCGTCATGTCGGGCTTGAAGGTGCCCGGCAAGGCGTTGAAGGCAAGCATTTCCAGACGGTCGCCGAGCTGGGGGTCACGGGTGATGGCGATGTCCTCTTCGAGCGCATACATCGCCTCGACGACGGTACACAGCTCGGTGCCCTGGAACGGCTCGCGGCCGGCGAGGTGCTCGTCGCAGGAGAAGATGCCGGTCGGCTGGCCGTGGTACTGGTCGAGCAGCGCGAGCATGCGCTGCGGGCGCGGAAGTCGTCGGTCGTCCCGGTCAGCCGCCATCGCACCGCGCCATACTTCAGCGCCATGCCCGTGTTCACGCCGTGATCGATCAGGCTGTGCCCCTTCGTCGTCTTCTCCTTGAAGGGGTAATTGTCGGGGTCGTAGGTCTTCGTCCAGTCGTGACTCTGAGCGAAGGCCTTGCGCGCCAGGTCGAGCAGCCAGGCCTCGTGCGTGCGATCGTGGAGCCAGTAGAGGGAGACGGCGAAATCGGCCGCGCGGACCTGGGCCCAGCTATAGAGTGGCTCCTTGCTGATGACCTCGTCGATCTTCTTCGCGCATTTCCACAAGGCCGGGATCACGCGCGGATCGCCGGTGGCTTCTTGATACTGGGTCAGGGCCTTGAACAGCGGAAAGAGCGGCCAGACGTCGTACGGCTTGTGCTTCTGGGTGTCGCCGATCGGACCCAGCCAGCCGTCAGGCTGCTGGTGGTCGAGGATGGTGTCGATGTACCGCTTGACCTTGCCCTTGAGGGTCTCGTCATCAAGCAAGTACGCCAGCGGGACCACGCCGTCGAGCCAGTAGGGGACGCGCTCCCAGCCCTCGGCCTTCCCGCCGATCCAGGAGCTATCCTTGATATCGGGCCAGAACTCATCGAGATGGCCGCTCTGCCCGCCGGCCTGGATGCGGAGCTGGTCCTTGAGCCACCCGGCGGGTCGGATCGCGCCGAGGGGCAGGGGCGTCAGCGCGAGAGGATGCAGGGCGGGGGGGGCATCGTCCGTCCTGGGACCATCGCTGGCGATCCCGATACGCTGCGCCAGAGTCAGGCCGAACACGCAGGCGATGATGAGCGTGGATCGAAACATCGGCACGTTCCTTTGATGGACACGGGCTCGGCCAGGCGGCTCGCCCGATGCGCGGTTGCCGGCTATCCTAACGGTGAGGAGCCAGAAAGCCCACTACCGAGTGGAATTCCGGATGACTGATGGCTGATGGCTGAAGGTCGACTCAGCCATCAGCCATTCACCATCGCCACCCACCCAGGACCTCATCCGATGCCCGACATCGATCCGATCGTCTCGACCGACTGGCTTGAGAAGCACCTCAATGACCACGATGTCCGCGTCGTCGACATGCGCGGGTACGTCACAACCCGGGCCGTCGCGCCCGGCGTCGAGGAGGCGACTTACCGGGCGCTCCGGCAGAGTACCTGGCCGGGCACATTCCGGCGCGGTCTTCCTCGACTGGACAAAGGACATCGTCGATCTCGACGACCCGGTGCCGGCGCAGATCGCGCCTCCGGAGCGGTTCGCGGCGATCCTGGGGCGCAATGGCATCGGCGACGTGACGCACGTGGTCGCCGTGGACCATGTGGGAAGCCAGTTCGCCACGCGGCTCTGGTGGGCGTTGACCTACTACGGCCACGATCGCGTGTCGGTGCTCGACGGCGGCCATCACCGCTGGGTCGAGGAGGGTCGGCCTCTGGAAAACGGCCCGGTCACGGTCGTTCCCGACGTGTTCACACCGCGTTTGCGTCCCTCCTGGCGCACGACGGCCGACGAGGTGCGCGCGAAACTCGGTCGCGGTGACATTCAGATCCTCGACGCGCGCGATGCCGGCCAGTACACCGGTGCGAAGCGTCGCGGTCCGCGCGGCGGGCACATCCCGGGCGCGCTCCACGTGCCGCGCGAGCTCTTTTTCGCCGACGGAGGCGGTTTTCTGTCCGAGGCGGAAGTGCGCCGCCGCTTCGACGAGCGGGGCGTGCAGCCCGACGTGTCGGTCATCGCTTACTGCAACGGCGGTGTGGCCGCGACGGTCGTCCTCTTCAACCTGTTCCGTCTCGGCCGCCTGGACCTGACGAACTATGACGGCTCGTGGAACGAGTGGGGACCGCGGCTCGACCTGCCCGCGGAGAGCTGACGGCGGATGACGGATGACGGATGACGGATGACGGATGTCCTGACTCTGGAATCTGGAATCTGGAATCTGGAATCCGGAATCCGGAATCCGGAATTCCGGTCGTCAAAGTCCCTGGAAGAAGTGGCCTGGGCCGAGAAATCGAAAAAAACGGGTCAAAATGGGTCATCTTGACCTTGCTTCAAAATGGCGACTGATGCAGATTGCAACGGGGGGACCGTGTCGGTCCCATCCGCACGTGCGAGTGGTCCTGTCTCAACCCTTTCTTGGGGAGCGAGCTGACATGGGCGACAAGGCGCCGAAGGACAAGGAAAAGGGCAAGAAAGCGACCGAGAAGAAGGGGGCCGAGAAGTCGGCCGGCAAGAAGAAGTGAGCACGAGTGGATACTCCGTCAGCCGCGGGCCTCGATCGCGTGCCGCGCGGGCCTGCGGCTGATGTTGTTCTCAGATCAGAGCGGCTCGGGGCGGCCGCCTCGCAGATGATCGAGGGCTGCGGCCAGGCTGCGCATCGCCAACGCCGTGTAGAACGGGTGGCCGGGGACGATGTTCTGAGCCTCCCAGAGCTCCGCGGCCGCCGCCCGTGCCGCGTGCGCCAGTCCGCTGGCGCTGAGGCGTGCCAGAATGCGGCCATCCAGGTGAGCCGGCGGCGGTCGAGCTCGACGCGATCGAGAAACCGGCGCTCGAACAGGAAGCGTGCCAGGCCCGCATCCCGCGCGGGGTCAGGCGGCGAACCGGGCTCGCGAAGCTGGATCTCCTCGGCCAGCTCGAATGTCAAGGTGGAGCGATCGAGCCAGCTCGGGCAGGTGTCCAGCAAGGCCTCGGCGGCGGCGTGCGTCAACCCGCTGGGATGGCGGTCCGGATTGCGCTCCGCGAACGGTCGCGGTTGCAGATCGGCGCCAGCCGTCTGGTCGATCCAGTACCGCAACGTGGGTGCCGGCACGCGACCGCCCAACAGAAAGCTGCCGGCGAGCAGGTTGAGCGCAAGCTCGTGCTGATCCTCGATCACGTCGAGATCGGGCCGGGTGGCGAACGCGGCCGCGAACGACCGAGCCTGGATCTCGTCGCGGGCCAGCGTGCCCCGGACCGCGACGATGCCCGCGAACGCATCGCACGTGAAGGCCGCCGCCGCCCAGGTGTCCCGCCGCACCGACCAGAGCACGACGAAACCGCGCCCCTGCTCGTCGAGGGCCGTGACGAGACTGCCCGCGAGGCGCGGCCGTGCTGGTGGCGGCAGCAGGCCGGGCGGCATGCCGCGCAAGGCGGCCAACGCCGTGGAACGCGTCGGGGCGTCCTCGGCGCAGCTCAGCAGCCGCAAGAGTTCGACCAGTCCCGGTCGCAGGGGCTGCCCGGCCAGGCGCGCGATGATCGCCCGACGCGCCGCGGGCTCGACACTCTCGATCCCTTGCAGCGCCAGCCAGACGCCCTCGGGATCGTCCTCAAGCTGCCGCGCCAGCTCGGACATGATCGACTCCGGCGCGGCCGGGGCCTCGTCCCCCGGCACTGGTGGCGACGGCACACTCATCGGCGGCTCCATCCCGGCCTTTGGCATTCCTCGGCGTGCCTCACGGCTGTATTATAATGAATCCTGTCCCTCGCGTAACCCGGAGAACACAACGCGAAGCCGGCGTTAATATGAGATCATCATGTCATGAGGATACAGGAATGGAGTCCGAACCGCGTACCACGATCCTCCGCGATCCGCACGTCTACCTGGTCGGCCGTCAGACCGTCGACGAATCGGCTCTGGCGCAATTTCTGGCCGATCATCACATCGAGCGCTGGTCCACCGACACCGACGAGGCGGGCGAGACGCTGGTCGAGGTCGCGGGCCGGTTGTGCTACATGTCGTTCGCCCGGCCCCGTCCCGGCGGCAATGCGTCCTATCTCGGTCACATCCTCGAAGTCGGCCACGGATCGGTGCTCGAACACGCGGTCTTCAACTTCATCATCACCGGCGTGTCGCGGAGCTTCACGCACGAGCTGGTGCGGCATCGCGCGGGGTTTGGATATTCGCAATTGAGTCAACGTTTTGTCGATGAGTCCGACTGCGAGTTCGTCGAGCCGGGGCCGATCGCCGACGATCCGGAGCTGCACCAGATCTGGCTCGAAGCGGTCACGGCCAGCCAGGAAGCGTATCGCCGCCTGGCGGACGGTCTGGCGGCGAAATTCGCCGACATCCCCGACAAGACGCTCCGGCGCAAGAAGGCGCGCGAGGCCGCCCGGTCGGTGCTGCCGAACGCAACCGAGACCAAGATCTTCGTGACCGCCAACGCCCGCGCCCTGCGCAATGTGATCGAGCAGCGTGCCGACCCGGCCGCCGACGCCGAGATCCGCAAGGTGGCCGTGGCCATGCTCGAACTGCTTCAGACCGCGGCGCCGAACCTCTTCGGCGATTATACGCTGATCGATCTCCCCGACGGCAGCCGCGCGGCCAGCACGCCGCATCGCAAGGTCTGAGCTCCGCGCGGCTTGGCCCGCCTTGTTCAGCGTGGCACGCGGGAGTAAGCTGAAAAGAAGTACGAACTTGAGTTCACCTCTGGGCCGAGATCATGGCGGATCAGGATCAGTCCTACGACCTCGACGAGCCGGACGACAAACCGCCTCCGCCGCCGCAGGCTCCGCCGCCTGTCAAACCGCTGCCGCGGCTGGTGCGGTTCTCGCAGCCGGACGAGGGCGCTCCGGCCAGCTTACCCCCTCGCGTCCAGCCGAAGCCCGAGCCCAAACCCAAATCCAAGCCCAAGCCCGCGAAGAAGCCTGCCCGGCGCGAACCCGTCGGACGAGAAGGAGAGCGTGCTTGAGGAGCAAACACCCCATCTTGACACGTACGAGGCACGTACCAAGATCCGTCTTGTGGTGGGGTTCATTCTGTTCAGTGTTGTGATCGTGGCCCTCATCGTCGTCCTCCGGCCCTTCCTGGGGTCCGGCGCGGCGGACAATGTGAACCTCAGCGACCTGCCGCCCGCCGATCCCGTCGGCGCGGTGCCCGCTGCGCCGGGCATCTCCAAGAAAGCCGCCGCCAGCGGACCGACGGAATCCGAGGCGCGGCTGGTGCTCGAAGCAGCCCGGGCCTTTGCTCGCAAGAACGACGCCGCCAACACGCTCAAGCGGCTCCAGGTGGTCGTCAAGTCCTACCCCAAGACGGCGGCGGCCAAGGAGGCCGGCGATGCCCTCGCGCGCGGCGAAGAGGGTCTGCCCTTGTTCGTGGACGCGCCTCTGGTGCTGGCCAAGAAAGTCACACCCCCGTTAGCGCCCGAACCGCCGCCCCCGGTGGTCGTCGAGGCCACGACTTCTCCCAAACCGCCGCCCGGCGCGGCGAGCGCGGAACTGGCGCCGGGGGTGGTCACGCCCGAGCCCTATGTGAAGATCGACTTGCCCCGAGAGACCGCCGAGATCCCCCCCAAACCGCTTCCGGCCGGGTTCCGAGCGCACGCCGAAGCCGGCGTGCACAAGGACACGGGATGGCCCCTGGAAATCACCGGCGACAAGGACGGCGCGCCCATGGTGCTGGTGCCCGGCGGCACCTTTTTGATGGGCCGCGACAACGGCCCCGCCGTCGAACGGCCCGCGCACCGCGTGACGCTCTCGCCCTACTTCATCGACCAGCACGAAGTGACGGTGCGCCAGTACCGCTGGTTCCTCCAGGCCACCGGCCGCAAGCTGCCCGCCGAGGCGGAAGCTGATGCGCAGCGCGGTCCGGACTGGCCCATGGTGCGCGTCACGGCCCGCGACGCCAAGGACTACGCCGACTGGACCGGCAAGTCGCTGCCGACCGAAGCTCAATGGGAAATGGCCGCGCGCACCCCGGACGGCCGCTTGCACCCGTGGGGCTCGGCCCCGCCCGGCTGGAGCAAACCGCGCAAGCCGGGCCAGATCGACCCGGTCGAGTCGTTCCCCCTCGACCTGTCCCCCTACGGGGTTTTCGACCTCGCCGGCAATGTCCGCGAATGGACGGCCGATTGGTTCGATGCCCGCTACTTCCAGCAGTTCCTGACCACCCCGTCCGTGGATCCCCAGGGACCGCCGCGCAGCCGTTCGCGGTCTCCCGGGCTGACCATCAAGGGCGGCTCGCCCACCTGGGATGCCTCCTGCGCGCTGACATGCGGCCGGAGTCGCACATGCCGGATCTGGGCTTCCGTTGCGTGCTCTGGCTGACGCCCAAGCCCGCCGCGCCCGCGGCCGTCACGACGCCCGCCAAGGCGAAGGTCCAAAGGCCGGCGGGCTCGACGCCGTTCTGAAGCTGGCCTTGTTCAGAAAGCCCGAAGCGCCAGCGAGTGCATGGGTTGGAATGGTTCCAAAAACCGATGCACTCGCTGGCGCTTCGGGCTTGAAGTCGTGTAGGCTGAGTCTAACCCAGCCTACATCACTCCCATCACGGCTCGTTGGCGTTGAGTGTTGCCCCGAGCACCTTGGCGATGCGCTGGCGGCATTCCTCCAGGTGGGCGCGGGTGGCGTCGTCGAGCTGGGTTTCCTTGCGGTTCAGGGTGCGCTCGATACGGCCGTCGATTTCCTTCAGGTGCATGCGCGCAGGCTCTTGGCGTCGGGCGGGGTATTGGACGAGCCGCCCATGATGATGATGTAGCCGTAGAGATCCTCGTAGCCGCCGGAGCGGTTTCCGAGGACGAGCCGGCTGAGCCTCTGGAGGTGGGCCCGCTGGAGATTGCGGCGCACCGTCGAGAGCTTGACCGCACCGGGCATGTCCTTGCCCGGCGCCGGGCAATCGGACCAGATGCCGTCGGTCAAGGCGCGGAAGACCTCGGCCATGTGCAGCGGCTCGCCGCCGTCGTCGGTCATGGCCTCGTGGTCCTGGAGCCTTGCCAGCGTGGACGGCGAGAGGCACCGGCTCAGGACGATCTGCTGGATGCCCAGGATCTCGTCGTTGATCGGGTAATAGACCTCGCCGCCATAGCGGAAGTTCTCGCTGCCCCAGTGGTACCACCGCTCGGTGGACAGCTTGCGCAGCAGGGCCGGCGAGAACTTGAACGCCTTGTCGGAGAGGATCTCCTCGACGAGGATCTTCAGCGCCTCGCGCTGCTTGGCACCCTTGACGGGCGCGATCGGGTCGCGGGCATCCTTCTCGGCGCGGTGGTCGTAGTTGACGTACTGCCCGCCGATGTGCGCGGAGACCAGGAACGCGGCGTTGCCCCACTGATTGAGCAAGGTCGAGAACGCACTGCGCATGCGGGCCCACGATTCGTCATTGCGGACGACCTGCTTGTCGATGCTCTTGAGCAACTCGACGGCCAGCTTGATGCGGTCGGTGCCGTAGCGCGCCGGGTCGTTGCCCAGGTCGTAGGCGTGGACGAGCGGGTCGTCGTTGCTCATGTCGTCGTCGGTGCCGTAGGCCAGGTCGGGCTCGGGCGAGCGCGCGGCGATCTTCTTGAGCTCTTCTCCTCGTCGCCGTCGATCGGCTTGTAGGCGTACTCGATGGCCCAGTAGTCATACGGACCAATGGTGGTCGTGGTGAAATCGCCCTGCTTGGTGCCCTTGGGGGCGATATTCATCGGGTTGTAGTCCATGACGCTGCCGACCATGCCCTTCTTGTGCGTCAGCTCGGTATCGTTGAGCTGATCGGCCGAGAGCATCGTCGAGCCATGGAAGTTGTGCCGCAGGCCGAGCGAGTGGCCGACCTCGTGCATGACGACTTCCTTGATCATCTGGCCGATGAACTCCTCGGGCAGCTTGACGGCCGCGTCCTTCTTGGCCTTCTTGGCTTTCTCCTTGCACTCGTCGCACGGTTCGGGCTTGTCCTTGCACTTGTCACAGCGTTCGATCTTGACGGCATCGTCGTCGGCGCGGGCGGCCAGGGCGAGCGCGGCCAGAGTGAGCTCGGGACGCATGCCGAGCGCGAACTGGCAGCCGTTGTACTGTCCGCTCATCGTTCGACGGCGCAACTGCACCTGGGCCGCATCGGTGCCCCACTCGGCCGGGATCAGATCCGGCACCAGCGCGCTCGGGTTCTGCTGCCGCGCCAGGCGGCTCTCGGGCGACGGGAACGGCTGGCCAAAGCCATACTGGGCCGCCATGATCGGACTGATGATCCGCCCCAGCGCCAGGGGCTGCATCGCGCCCGGCTCATTCGCGGCGGCGCTTGCGGGCGGGTTGGCCGTCAAGAGGGCGTATTCCTGCTTCCAGTGGCGAATCCAGCTCGCGTCAAAGACCACGTCGCCGTCGATCATCTCGCCGGTGAACGGGTTGGCGCGCAGGCAGGACATCGCATACGTGCTGGGCGTGGTGATCCAGCGGAACGTGCAGTAATTGATGTCCTCCGGGTCGAATTCGTCGCGCAGGCCGTCCTGCTGCCAGCGCACGGCGACCGCGTTCCGGAAGCCGACCTTCTCGAACGCCTTGTTCCATTCGAGGATGCCCTCCTCGACGAACGGGCGGTATTCGAACGGTACAGTGTCCTCGATCCACCAGACAATCTGCTTCTTCGGCGCCGACAGCTTGGCCTTCGGGTCGGCCTTTTCGAGCCGCCAGCGGTCGATCTGGCGCACGAACTGGGTATCAGGCGAGGAGCGCTGAAGTCCTTGTTCGCCGAGATGAAGAAGCCAACGCGGTCGTCCGCCAGGCGGGGCCTGTAACCGGCCTCGGGCAACTTCACGAGGCTGTAGTGGATGACCAGGGTAATGCCGCGCGGATCGGCGGCGGCGTCACCGCCACCCCGGCCGAACGAACGGCCGGAACCGCCCCGGCCGAAGGTCGCCTCCACCTCGAGCTCGAGGTTGTTCGGAAACGCCTTGATCTTGTGCCAGCTCGAACGGTTGCGGTCGATCGAGCCCAGGCCGATCTCGGCGAAGTCCGAGAAGAAGATCTCATTCAAGTTGATGAGCACGCCCTGGCCGGCGGGGTTGATGGCGACGATGGGCAGGGCCATCAGGATCGAGTCGGTGTAGTTGAGCTTGACGGCTTTTTCGAGGGGCGTGCCCGAGGCGGCCTTGTAGTGAATGTTGCGCCGGATGAGCTGGATCCGGTCGCCGACGCGCTTGAAGACCAGCACCCACTCGTCGAACAGGTTGACCGGGTTGCCGGCCATGGCGAGTCCCTGGGCGATGGTGATCGGCGCCAGCATCGGCTGCTCGAACTGGTGCGGCCGGATCTCGGCGTAGAGGTTATCGTCCTTGCGATAGAGCGTATAGAATCCGTCCAGCTTCTGGGCGTTCTTGGTGACCTCGTTGAAGTCGCCGAACTTCTTTTCGGAGCCGCCCGGCCCCTCGTGGCTTCGGCCCTTGGCCTGCTCGACGATCGCCTGGACATCCAGCCGGGCCGGCGACTCGGGCGTCTGCGCCCGCAGTCCGGTGGCGGACACGCCCAGAGTGATGATCAACCCCGAAGCGATGGCAAACCCGCAACGCATGCGGTCCTCCCCTTGAGCGAGATGCAGAGACTCGTCTCGGGCCGCGCTCCGACCCGCAGCGAATCCCGGTCGCTACCATCGTCGCCCGCCGCCGCGCTAATCTCAAGGGGTCACGGAAGGAATTCGGACTACACAGGTTGTGTGGATTACATGGGTTAATAGGGTTGTCATATTTGTAAGATCCTGGGGAGCGACGGCCTCTGGTCCGCGAATAGATCCGCGTTCTCATAACGATAATGTCGCTGGTCCCGCCCGCGCCAGGGACGGGACGATCAAGAACGGACACCGGGAGCAGTATCACACCCATGACGATCGAAACGCTGGTGAAGTGGTCCTCGCGGATCTATCAGTCGAGTCTTCCACCGCTGGCGGCGCTGGTGGCGGTGGTGCTCTTGCTGGGATGCTACGGCCCGCCGCCGCCGGCCGCCGCGTCGGTGCCGGCGGTGGCGCTCTCGCCTTCCGCCGAGGCGGCCCGAACCTACCGCCTGGCCCAGGCAACGGCCCTGGCTCAACTGGCCGCGCAAGCCCGGCGCGGTGACGTCACCCGGGCCAACTTGCGTGAGACGCTGGCGGTCAAGATGGCCGGACCCGACAAGGACCTCTTGGACACGCTTCAAGACGCCCCCAACCTGGGTTCGTCCCTGGAGCAGATCTCGCAGGCGCTCGCCCCCGCGGCCACGACGCGCTGAGGGCGGTTTCGCCGGGTGGCATGCCACCCGGCGAGGGAGGAAATACGCATCCACAACCCCTGGCCCGTTGCGTCGATCGCCGGCTCGCGTCCAAGATAGTCTCCATCCGGGGCACGAACGGATCGGAGGCGCACGACCATGTTGAGGAGCACGCTGGGGATGATCCTGGGAACGTGGATGTCGATCGCCGCGGCGCTCGGGAGTGACGAATCCGGACCGCGGCCAACGAAACCGCCGGCCGGCGAACAGCAGCGGCAATGGCAGGCGACCGGAACTCACGGCGCAGTCGCCGCAGGGGGCGCGGAGGCCGTCGCGGCAGGTCTGGGCATGCTCCGCGATGGCGGCAATGCGGCCGATGCCGCCGCCACGACCCTCCTGGCGCAGAGCGTGACCGACGCCAACCAGTTCTGTTTCGGCGGCGAGGTGCCGATCCTGGTCTATGAGGCATCGAGCGGCGTCGTCGAGGTGCTCGCCGGCCAGGGCGGCGCGCCTCGGCTGGCGACGCGCGCCCATTTTGTCGAACGCGGCGGCATCCCCGCGCGGGATCGAGGCCGCGGCGGTCCCGGCGGCCCTCGACGCCATCTTGACCCTGCTCGACCGCCACGGCACCCGCACCTTCGCCGCGGCCGTCGCGCCCACGCTCCGTATCCTGGACCGCCACGAACAGCCCTGGCACGCCGACCTGGCCCGCACGATCCGCGTGCTCATCGCGGCCGAGCAGACGTCCCAGGACCGCCGCCAGGGCCTGCGGCGCGTCGCCGACTGTTTCTACCGGGGTTCGATTGCGCGAGATTGACGCCTGGTCCCGCGCCCAGGGCGGCCTGATCCGCTTCGAGGACCTGGCCACGTACGTCACCCGCATCGAGGACCCGGTGACGGCGTCCTACCGAGGCCGCACCGTGGTCAAGTGCGGTCCCTGGACCCAGGGGCCGGCCTTGCTGCAATCCCTTCAGTTGCTCGACGGCTTCGACCTGAAGACGCTCGCGCGCGATAATCCGGACGCCGTCCATCTCGCCGTTGAGGCGCTCGAAGCTCGCGCTGGCCGACCGTGACGTCTACTACGCCGATCCGCTCTTCGCCGACGTGCCTTTGGCCCGATTGCTCGCGCCGACGTATGTGGAGATGCGCCGGCCGCTCATCGACCCGGCCCATGCCTCGCTGATCCTGCGGCCCGGCGATCCGCTCCAGCACCGGCCGTGCGCGGACATTCACTGGCCCCCAGGCTTTTCCAACAGCGCACACGACACGACGACCTGCCTCGTCGCCGATGGCCGCGGCAACGTGGTCGCGGCCACGCCCAGCGGCTGGTCGGGCGTGGTGGCCGGCGCCACGGGCGTCTGGCTCGGCTCCAGGCTCCAGAGCTTCAACACGTGGGAAGGCCACCCGAACGTGATCGAGGCCGGCAAGCGTCCGCGCATCACCCTCTCGCCGACCCTCGTCTTGCAAGACGGTCGGCCGGTGATCGCCGTGAGCGTCGCGGGCGGCGACCTCCAGGACCAGGTGACGCTGCAACTGCTGCTCGATTTGATCGACTTCGGCCAGTCGCCCGCCGAGACCGTGACCGGCCCGCGCTTCTCGACGGCGCATCACATCGGGTCGTTCCAGCAGCCGCCGCCGCAACTGGGCAGCCTGACCCTCAACCCGGACTTCAGCTCGGAGACCATCAACGCCCTCAAGGCCCGCGGCCATGTTGTCCACATCGCGCCGGGGCCGGTCGGCGCGCCGATCGTGCTGCGGATCGACCGGACGAGCGGCCGCATCGAGGCCGCTGGCGATTCCCGCGCGGGCCGGCATGCCGCGGCGTATTGAAAGGGTGTACGAAAAGGGTACGGACCGGCCCATCTGTGTAGTGGCGGCCGTCTCGGCCGCTCCGGACTCCCGTCGGGTGGCACTGGTGGCTTGTCCACCAGTGCTTTCTCAGCCTCGGAACACTGGTGGACAAGCCACCAGTGCCACCCGACGCCGGCGATCCCCGGGCGGGCCGGCATGCCGCGGCGTATTGAGTGGTCACCAGGGGTCCATCCGATGGACGTGAGCTACTCGCTTGAACCGGACCTGAGCGCGGACGAATTCCGCGACATCCTGGAGCGCTCGACCCTGGCCGAGCGCCGGCCGGTCGATCAACCCGCGACGATCGCGGGCATGCTGCGACACGCCGACATTGTGTTGACAGCCCGCGTCGACGGCCGGCTGGTGGGCGTCTCCCGGGCGATCACGGACTTCAGCTTCTGCACATATTTGTCTGACCTGGCCGTGGACGAAGCCTTCCAGCGGCAGGGCATCGGCCAGGAGTTGATCCGCCGGACCCACGAGGCGGCCGGGCTCCGGACGATGCTGATCTTGCTGGCGGCTCCCAAGGCCCGCGAGTATTACCCGCATATTGGCATGACCCGCCATGAATCGTGCTGGATCATTCCCGGACAGCGATGACTCCCAACAGGTTCATTCAATCTCGTCGGACACGGGCGCCGGCGGCTGCGGCACGCGCTCTCCCATGCGCATCCAGACCGCCTTGAGATAGGCCCCTTCGAGCGCATCGAGGCCGATCGGGTGATCGGCGGCCGCGCCGGTGACGGCCAGGATCTGCGCCGCTCGTCCCGCCTTGCGGGCCGCGGCGCGGAGCAAGATCAGGAACTCGGCCGGCGGCAACAGCCCCGAGCAGGAGCACGTCAGGAAGATGCCGCCCGGCTCGACCAGGTTCATCGCCAGCACGTTCAAATCAAAGTACTTGCGTTTTCCGGACGCGATGTCGAGCCGCCCCGGAATCAATTTGGGAGGATCGAGCACGACCACGCCGAAGGTGCGCCCGTTGACCGCCATCTGCCGGGCGAAGCCAAACGCATCGGCATGCACCAGCGACAACCGTACTTGATTCAGGTTGGCGTTTTCGCGGGCGACGGCGATGGCCTTCTCGTCCAGATCGACGGCGGTCGCCTCGCGCCCGCCCCCGGATCAGGGCATTGAGCGCGAAGCCGCCGGAGTACGAGCAGAGATCGAGCACGGTGCGGTCGGCGCAGAAGGGGGCCAGGTCGCGGCGGTTGTCGCGCTGATCGCAGAAAAAGCCGGTCTTGTGGCCGCCCTCGAAGCGCACCCGGAAGCGGAGGCCGTGCTCGCGGATCATGACCTCATCGGGGGCCTCGCGCGTCGCCACGGGACGCCCCGCGAAGTCCTCGGCCAGCGCGATCGGTTCGTCCACCTGTGCGCGGACGTGGGCCGTTCCCAGGCGCTCCGTGAGCAGCCGGCTGATCGCCCCGAGACGCTGGTAGATGCCCAGGCTGAACGCCTCGATCGAGAGCACGTCGGCGAAGCGATCGACGATCAGGCCGGTCAGGCCGTCGCCCTCGGCGTGAACGACGCGGAAGGCGTCGGTCGTCGCGTCGAGCCTGAGCACGTCGCGCCGCAAGCCGATCGCCTGGTCGAGCCGGGCCGCCCAGAACGCCGGACCGGGCGGCTCGGTCTGCCGGCTCAAGAGCCGCACCGCGATCTGCGACTTGATATTCCAGAGCCCGAAGCCGAGCGGGATCTGGTCGCGGTCCACAACCCGCACCAGGTCGCCGCCGCGCGGCGCGGCCCGCCGATCGGTCCGATGACCATCTTGCGATAGACAAACGGATGCTGACCATCGGATCGGACGCTCACGACCGGCAGCTCCGCGTCGATCTCCAGCGGACGGTCGGGGAGCGGTTCCGGTCCAGAAGGGGCGGACTTCGGTCGCGGACGAGGGGGCATTCCGATTCTCAGTCATGCACATCCGGGAGATTATTTCGAGTGTACGCCAGTATCCATCACCGACGCTTGCGACGCAAGCGGAGAATCTGCGCACGAGCGGGCGAGTGGATGATTCCCGGGCTGAGCGGGCGGGAGTATCATGACGAACCGTCCACAGTCTTGACCGGACGGGAAGAGGCAGAGACGCTTCCCCCTTTGGAGAAACCATGATGTCGAGAACGTTCCGCGCGCTGGCTCTGGGCATGGCGCTGGCCGCCGGCGTCTCGGGCAGGGTCCAGGGCCAGGAAAAACCTGTTGCCGCTGGAGAGCACAAGGACTTTGCCCTGAACAGCCACGACGCCCTGACCGGCTGGAAGGTCACGGGCGATGTCGCCATCGACATGACGCGCGACCGCCAGGGCAAGGCCGGCGCGCTCAAGGTCGCACCGGGCGGCAAGGCCGTGCTGGCCCTGCGCCCGCAGGAGGGCTCGGGCAAGGTCGAGTTCTGGGTCTACGACGACGGCACCACGCCCGAGAACCCCAAGGCGTCGCGCGTCGGACCCCGCTGGGGGCTGGTCCAGAGCGATGGGAAAGTGCTGGTCGTCGGCAGCCTCTATGCGAGCTATCTCGGCGGCAACGAAGGCTACACCGCCACCGCCTGCGATGGCCAGAAATGGTTCGACCAGCTCTTCTGGCTCAGCACCCCGCGCGGAAGGGCCGGCTGGCACAAGTGGACCTTCGACTTCGATCCCGAGGCCGGCCTGGAGATTGCGCACAACGATAAGGAAATTCACTCCTTCGACTCCGGCAAGGCCGGCCTGAAAGGTTTCAGCGGCATCGCCATCTGGGGCGATGAGACCGGCGGCCGCGCGCAGACGATCTGGGTGTCCGACGTGTCCGTCACGCTGGGAGGGCCGGTGAATGTTATCCCCGTGATGGAGGCCGATCCCTACGCCGAGAAAGAGTGGAGCCAGCCACCGGCATGGCCCCGCGCGGTTTACACCAAGGACCACGCTCCGCCTGCCCCCAAGCTCGACGAGCTGCCGCTCCGGGAGAGCGTTTCCCAGTACGGCATCACCTGGACCTTCGACAAGCCGGCCCGCGTCGGGCAGTTCGTCAACGGCGACTGGTACGTTGTCGGCCCGGTGACCGTCCAGGCGATCGATCCCAAGCCGCTATACGGCGGCGAGATCCCCAAGCGCCAGCTCGATTCCCAGGACAAGGAACGTCCGGAACGCCAGCGCGTCCGCAACGGCTTCATGCTCGATCCGCCCGCCGAGATGAAGGTCTCCTACGACAGCGGCGTGCGCAACTGGTTCGACCCGGCGCTGATCCAGAAGCTTCCCGTGTCGATGAAGCCGGGCGACGCTCTGGTCTCGACCATCAGCATGCCCAAGGGCCTGATACTCCATGCTCCGCTGCGGAACAAGATCGAGCGCGGCGTCGATGACAGCAGCCCGATCCGCACGGCCGCCGTCCTGACCTGCGTGGCCGCGCCGCCGCCGCCGGACGCCTTCCGGCCCGCCTTCTGCGATCGCCAGCAGAAAATCTATCGCGCGCGCGACCTGAAGCGCGACCTGCTGCCCACGGCGGCCGCGACCAAGAGCACGCCGAAGATGGAACAGTATGTCCGCTTCACCCAGCGCCCCTGGGTCGGCACCTGCTTCTTCGGCTTCGAGGAACCCGTCGAGAACATGCCCTCGTACGGCCTGGAATACGGCCGCGTTTCGGGCATCTCCGCGCTGCTCCTGTGTACGGACCTCCCGCCCGAGAAGAAAGAGCCGCTGCTCATCAACTACGTCCAGGTCGGCATTGACCTGGGCGGCATCATCCGCGCGGGCCATCCTGGCTGGACCGGCTGGGGCGGACACGGCAGCGGTCGCAAGCTGCCGATCGTCTTCGCGGGGCTGCTCCTGGGCGATGAACAACTGGCGAACATCAACACCTCATTCCCCAAGGCGAGCTTCGGCGAGGACGAGCAAACCGCCTACGGCCATGCCTGGACCGGCGCCCAGGTGGTCTTCACCGGACACTCAGGTATCGACGCGGCCACCGGCGCGGGCCGTTCGCGCAACAGCGGCTGGGGGCCGTACGAACACCGTCCCCCCTCCGACTGGAAAGATGGCAACAATACCAGCGAGGCTTACCGCCGCTGCTGTACGAGCGTCGGCTGGGTGGCGCAGGGTCTGGCCCTCCGTTTGCTGCACGCCGAGAAGACCTGGCATCACGACGCCTTCCTGGATTATGTCGATCGCTGGATGTTCGAGGACGATTCCCAGTTCGTCCAGACCATCAAGCAGGCGACCGGCAAGGATCACGACCGGGAATGGGCCCGCCAGGGTCAGGCCTGGGATGCCTTTGTCAACGAAATGTGGGCCCGGCATCGCTCCACCCTGCCGGCGCCGACCGACGGCTGGAAGCAGCCCCACGACGACAGCGCCTACCGCGCGGCCATCGAGAAGATGAAGTAGGGACCGCTGGGGTGAACACGGTCCACGGCAGATGGCGGGTGTTCTGCCGTCTGCCATCTCTAATCCGCCTTCTGTTCTTCTCTTCACGAACCACACTGCTCGGAGATCGAGACATGACACGACTTGCCGCCATGCTGTCCTTCGCCCTTGCCGTTTTTCTTACCCCATCACTGAGCCGCGCCCAGGAGTCCCCCAAGCCGCTCCGGGCGGGCATCATCGGGCTGGATACCTCGCACGTGGTGGCTTTCACGCAAGTGCTCAACAATCCGAAAGCCGCCGGCGATCTGGCCGGCGTGCGCGTGGTCGCCGCCTATCCGGGCGGCAGTCCCGACCTGCCCTCCAGCCGGGACCGGCTCGCGGGCTACACCAAGCAGCTCCACGAGCAGTTCGGTGTCGAGATCGTCGAGTCGATCCCGGCCCTGCTCCAGAAGGTCGATGTGGTGCTGCTGGAGAGTGTCGACGGCCGGCCGCACCTGGCGCAGGCGCGTCCCGTGCTGGAGGCGCACAAGCCGGTCTTCATCGACAAGCCGGTGGCCGCGTCCCTGGCCGATACGATCCAGATCTTCGACCTGGCCGAGAAGACGGGTACACCCTGTTTCTCCAGTTCCTCGTTGCGTTTCAGTCCCAGCATCATGGGCCTGAGGAACAGTGCCGAGGTGGGCAAGGTCGTTGGCTGCGCCGCCTACGGACCGTGCCCATTGGAGGAGCACCATCCCGACCTTTTCTGGTACGGCATCCACGGTGTAGAGTCGCTCTTCACCGTCATGGGGACCGGCTGTGACTCGGTGACGCGGGTCCACACGGAGGGGACCGACCTGGCCGTCGGCACCTGGAAGGACGGCCGCATCGGCACCTTCCGCGGCATCCGCCAGGGCAAGTCCGACTACGGCGTGCTCGCCTTCGGCTCGGCCGGGATCGTCGACGGACACGGGTACGGCGGATATGAGCCGCTGGTGGTGGAGATCTGCAAGTTCTTCCGCACCGGCCGCCCGCCCGTCCCCGCCGCCGAAACGATCGAGCTCGTCGCGTTCATGCAGGCCGCCGACGAAAGCGCCAAGCACGGCGGCGCCCCCGTCACGATCGAAAACGTGATGGCCCGAGCCCGCGAACAGATCGGCCGGGAGAGCGATTCCCACGCCAAGAGCAATGAAAAGTGAGAATCCAGACCGTATGATGGGGTTCAGCACTGCCGACAAAGCCACCCGACGAGAAGGGAGGGACCGCCGTGAGAGTTCTGACCTCCATCCTGACGGTGCTGATGCTGAATTCCGCGGGGTTCGTGCCCAGCGTGAGTGCGGGTGTGGCGGCGCCCGCTGGACGGTCGGAACGGCGGCCCATCATGGCCGACAAGGCCAACGTGATCCGCTTCCCGGCCGTCGCGGCGCGCTTCGTCCGGCTCGTGATCCACGCGAGTGAGAACGGCGCGCCTTGCCTCGATGAGCTGGAAATCTACGACGCCTCGGGCTCGCGCAACCTCGCGCTGGCGGCAGATGGAGCCAAGGCGTCGGCATCGTCGTGCCTGCCCGGGTATGCGATCCATCAGATCAATCACCTCAATGATGGCCACTATGGCAACGATCATAGCTGGATCGCCGCGACGGCCGGCGAGGAGTGGGCGCAGATCGAGTTGCCTCAATTGCACGACGTGGTGCAGGTCGTCTTCTCGCGCGATCGTCTGGGGGCCTACAAGGACCGCTTGCCCGCGCATCTGGAAGTGCAAGTCTCGCGGGACGGCCAGCGCTGGGAAACCGTCCGCGAGGTGATGGCGGCCGACGTCACCCGGGCGCTGCCGGTGTCGCTCACGTGGGAGGCGCTCTTGACGTATGCGTTCCTCAGCGAGCGCGACACATGGGAGCGGATGTCGATATCGCAGAACGATCCGCTCTCACCGTTCCACCCGGACCGCCCGGAATGGGCCGCGCTGGCGGGTCTGGATGCGACCGCTCGCACCCTACGGCAGATGGAAGCCCTGATCGAGCGGCTGGCGCACAAGGGTCTGGATGTGACGAAGGAGCGGGCGCAACTGGCCGAACTCCGCCGCAAGGAATCCGCGCTGGCGGCCGGCGCCGACCATGAAGACGGGCAGACCGCGCTCTATCTCGAAGCGCGGCACGCCAAGCGCCGGCTGTTCTTGCGCGATCCGGATCTGGCTCCACTCCAACGGATCTTGTTTGTGAAGCGGCACCCGTACACGCCCTCGCACAATTACAGCGACATCCTCGACTCGGCGTTCCGGCCGGGCGGTGGAGTCTTCATGCTGGAACTGCCGCGCGGGGACGGTCGCATCGAGCCGGCCGAGGGGCGTTTACAATGTCTTTTCGACGCCACCAGCGGCATTGCTCGTGATGCCGTGGCCGCGTTCGACGGGTCGAAGGTGTACTTCGCCTTTCGTCCCCACGTCCCGGCAGGAGCCCTCTCCTACTGGCACGTGATGGAGATGGATGCCGACGGCGGCCACCTGCGCGAACGGACCTCGGGGCCGTTCCAGGATGATTATCCGTGTCCGCTGCCCGACGGCGGGCTGGCGTTTGTCTCGACGCGCTGCCGGTCGCGGTTTCTGTGCTGGCGCCCGCAGGCCTTTGTGCTCTTCCGGATGGATGCCGGCGGCGGCAAGATCACACCGCTCTCGCACGCGAACCTCAGCGAATGGGCGCCGACGGTGATGCGCGACGGGCGGATCTTGTGGACGCGCTCGGAGTATCTCGACAAGGGGGCCGATTTTGGACACACCCTCTGGGCCATCCATCCCGACGGGACGCATCCCACGCTGCTCTTCGGCAACGACACGCGCAACTGCTACGTCGGGGCGCATGAAGTGCCCGGCACGAACGAGATCGCATGTACGCTGTTTTCACACGGCGGGGATCTGAACGGGCCGATCGGTTTGATCGATCTCAGCCGCGGGCCGTTTGCCACGGGGGCGGTCACGAACATCACGCCCGACGTGGCACCGCACTATCATATGAGCTGGCCTTTGAAGGAGTGTTTCCGCGACTCGGTGCCGATCGCGCGCGATCACCTGCTCGTCAGCCACGCGCCGGGGGACCGGTTCGGGTTGTACGTCATCGATCGCTACGGCAATCGCGAGGTGCTCTACCTGGACCCGGCGATCGGCAGCATGTGCCCGACCCTTCTGCGCGGTGGAGGTCCCGCCGGTCCTCGGGCATGGTGACAGCGCGGACGAGGGCGAGTTCTTCGTGGCCGACGTCTATCAAGGTCTGGGGCCGGCGGTACCGCGCGGCACGATCAAGTACATTCGCGTCTGCCAGGAGGTTCGATCCGAGCTCGAAGCGCTGCCCGGGGGGGCCTACCGCAACGACCACGAGCCGTTCGAGGATTACTACGCCTCGCCAACGCACAAGCTCCGCGGTCCGTTCGGCTGGCCCAGCTATGTCGCCAAGGCGTCGCTGGGCTTGGCGAAGGTCAAACCGGATGGCTCGGCGCGCTTCACCGCCCCGGCGGGAAAGGTGCTCTACTTCGAGGTGCTCGACGAGAATTTCAACGAAATCCAGCGCATGCGCAGCGTCGTGCAGCTTCAGCCCGGCGAGCGGCGCGGTTGCATCGGCTGTCATGAGAGCCGGACCTCGGCGCCACCGGCCCACACCATCGCGGTGGCCCTTCGAGAACCGAGCCGGCTCGAGCCGCCACCCTGGGGCGCGGTGCCGTTTTCCTACGAGCAGGTCGTGCAGCCGGTCTGGAACGTTCGATGCGTCGCCTGCCACAACGCCCAGGACCCTCGTAAACTGGATTTCACTGGCACGCTCGATGCCGAACGCATCCCGGCTTCGTATCGCACACTCATTGCGCAAGGATGGGTCCACTACTTCGATTTCACCTGGGGCCAGGAGCACCACAAGGCGGACCCACGCAGCTTCGGCACGGTCCAAAGCCGGCTGCAGCCGATCCTCGATGCCGAACATCACGGCGTCCGGCTCACCCCCGAGGAACGGCAGCGGGTGAAATGCTGGATCGACCTGAACTGCCCGCTCTGGCCCGATTACCGCTTCCGTCTCAGCCGGCCTGGCATCTTGTAGGATAGGCTTCAGCCTGCCACTCTCATCGACCTGGAGCGCTACACGATGGCTTTGGACATCTCTCTTGCCAGCCCGATGCGCCAGCGAGTGCATTGCAGTGGAGGCCCAGAAAGAGAATGCACTCGCTGGCGCGTCGGGCTGACTGGGCAGACGCGCAACCCGAGCGTGAACCCAGGGTTTACGCATCAGCCTGGGCTGTCTGGGTGCTCTGGGAAATTGCGACTCGCCTCTGTTGTCCAGTCCGGCTGGCAGGGTATCGGACGGCTTTTGTAGCATCGACCACCTGGAGATTTCGACTTCTTCAGGGATGTCCACGCGAGGACCGTCGGCTCAGACACGACCGCCATGACTCCGGCCAGCAACCCGGTCTCCATCCTCGATCATTTCGCGGACTTGCCCGATCCCCGCCGCGAACAGGGGCGAATCCACCGACTCGATGAGATCGTCTTCATCGCCACCTGCGCTGTCTTCTGCGGCGCCGATACCTGGGTGCAGATCGCCGACTACGGTCACTCCAAGCGCGACTGGCTCGAGACCTTCCTCACCTTGCCTGGCGGCATCCCCTCGCACGACACCTTCCGACGAGTCTTCTGCCGGCTCGACCCGGTGGCCTTTCAGAAGGGCTTCTCCGCCTGGATCACGGCGCTGAGGGGCTCGAAACGGATTGACTCCGATCGCCACGGCTCCGCCCGAACTGACACGGATCGCCATCGACGGCAAGGCCCAACGCGGCTCCGCCCGGCGTACCGTCGGCCGATCGGCGCTCCCTGTCGTCAGCGCCGGGTCGGTCGAGAATCATTTGACCTTGGGGCAAGTGGCCACCGACGCCAAATCCAACGAGATTACCGCCATTCCCGAGTTGCTCGAACTGCTCGACTTGAACGGGGCCGTGGTGACCATCGACGCCATGGGCTGTCAGAAGGAGATCGCTGCTGACATCGTCGGCCGAGGTGGTCACTACGTGCTGGCCGCCAAGGAGAATCAGCCGCATCTCTACGAGGACATCAAGCGGGCGTTCGATACCGCGTTGGATCAGGGCGAACCCGGGGTGGACTTCACCGAGTGTCAGACGGAAGAGGTTCGCAGCGCTCGCCAGGAGACCCGCACCTGCTGTGTGATCACCCATCCGGAGGGGATCCGGAACGCGGACCTTTGGATCGGACTGACGGCGATCGTGATGGTGATCAGCCATCGGCTGGTCGATGGTGTGGCGAGCATTGAGATCCGTTACTTCATCAGCAGCACGGCCGCGACGGCGGAGCAGTATCTGCGATGGGTGCGGGGTCATTGGGGGATCGAGAACTCGCTGCACTGGGTTCTGGACGTCTGCTTCCGTGAGGATGACCAACGGCACTGGGCCGGGAACAGCGCGATGAACTTGGCGTGGCTCCGCAAGCTGGCGTTATGTCTGCTCAAGGCGGAGAAGACCAGCAAAGGCAAGAGTATTGCCACTCGGCGCCTGATTGCGGGATGGAAGAACGACTATCTCTTGAGAGTACTGGCCCAAATCCCCGAGAAACCTGGTGCGTAAGCCCTGGGTAGCTGGTCGTCTCGGTCCGCAGCACCAGGTCATCGCGCGCGTACTGCTTGATCGAACTGCTCTTGTACTCGCTGCGGATGACCGGCTGACCCAGGTCGTGATCGAGGATCTGCGTCTTCAGGCCCGCGTCGGTGTGCTGGGTGATCCGCCGACCGAAGATCATGGCGATCTTGTCCGGGTGGCCGATCGAGCGGTTCAGGTCGAGGAGACGTTCGTGCAGGCGGTTCAGCGCCACGCGACGCTCGAAGATCAGATTGGTGCAGTACTCGATCTGGCTGACGAAGAGGCGATAGCCGAACCCCTGGTGGCGGCGCTCCCGGTCGGTGAAGAAGGGAACCAACTGGGCCAGCCAACGGTGGGCGCAGGCTTCGATATGGGCGGCCGAGAACTGATCGGCCAGTTCCTGCAGCCGGGCCGGGTCGGCGCAACTCCGGAAGGCGTTGGCGCACTGCTCGAAGGTGATGCCCTCCTGGCGCAACCGGCACGCCAGCCATTCATGGCCGTTGAGACAGATGCGGGCGCTGAAGGGGAAGTAGGGACAGATCCGCAGGAACATCCGGCCGAAGTCTTGATCCTGGAGGTAGAAGTAATACTGCTGGACGAAACGGTTGCAGCGTTCGACATGGTTGCCCTGGCGGGGGAAGCTCACGGCCACGCGGGCGTTCTCGCGGCTCTTGAGGATGACGGCGATACCGTTTTGGCCCTGCAAGTTTCGATAGAAGGGTTCCACCCACTCCTCACGACGGACATCCTTGGGAGGTTGGACGATCTCCACATGTCTCTGCTCGGCGAGGGCCTGGACGAAGAGATGGTAGTCGGTGGAAATGGCTCGGAAGTAGGCGGGGGTCACTTCGGTCGCCAGGCGTTTCTCTTTGAGGAAGCCGACGACACAGGCGGGGTTCTGCAGGACCTGAATGATCGCGTTGAGGAGGATGCGATCGAAGCAGGAGTAATCAAAGCGGATGGCCTGCTGGTGGTGTTCGATGAAGGCGTTCATGGCGGACCTCCGTGGGAGTGGTGATCACCCCCGATGATATCGGAATCCGCTTGTTCTTTGGGGATTTCAAGGGGCACAGCCCCTTGCCTAGTTCTACTGTCTGGGATCGCTTGACCGGACGTAACCACTATTTGTATCAATACCTTCCAGAGGGAGCCTCACCTCGATGGAAGGAGTCAGACCATGGAACCCCGATTCCAAGAACGCAAGGCTCAAGTGCTCGCCGACTGCCAGGTCCCACCCACCACCTTCCGCGGCGCCGTCCAACGGCTGGAGGCGTTCGCCCAGCCGTTCGTCGCCACGCTCCCGAGTCCCGAGAGCCGGCAGTATACCGGCACCTATCTCGCCGGGCTGCTCTCCGACCTGGAACACAAAAACGCCGAGGCCATTGCCTATCGCTACGACCTCGACCGCCAGACGCTCCAGACCGATCTCGGCATCTCCCCCTGGGAGCACGCACCGCTGATCGACGAATTGAATGGCCAGGTGGTCCGCGACCTGGGCCGCCCCGACGCCGTGCTGGTCTTCGACCCCTCCAGGGCCAGCGCTCACTAAACCATTGCCCCAGTAATAACTTCCAACAGGAACTCCGGGCTCCAACCACACTTTCGGCGTTTCATGACGAGGCTTCCACGGCCGGGATGTTGCTTCAACAGCGAGAGCGTGAAGCGATTGAGCCACGCAAAATTCTCGCGCAAGTGCTTCTCCCGGATGCGCGACTCGTCCTCGCGGTAGGTCACGTCCAGGCTCCAGTGGCAGGTGTTCTCTATGCCCCAGTGACCCCGGACCGCGTGCGCGAACTTCTTCACGCCCACATCAAGACTGCTGATGTAATAACGTGTCTCAACAGTCTCCTTTCCGTCGCGAAAGCACGTGGAATTCACCACACCGATGGACTTCAGGCCCTTCCACCGCTCCCGTCCGGGCAGGCTCTGGGGAACCGGCATCTGGATGTAACGGCGCGTCTCCTGACGCCCATGTCCGGTCTCGCGGGTCTCGTACCGACGCGCCTTCGCGTCCGCAAAGTCCTGTTCCGCCTGCTCATCGATATAGTCGATGACGGCCTGATGGAGCGTCTCCTGGTTCCCCTTCAACGCCAGGACAAAATCCGCCTTCCCCTCGACGATCTGCGCGGCGATCGCCGTCTGACAACCCATGGCATCGATCGTGACGATCGCGCCTTGGATATCCACCAACCGCAGCAACTCGGGAATGGCCGTGATCTCGTTGGACTTCTCGGTGCAGGCCACTTGGCCCAGCGAGAGGCCATATTCACTGGCCCAGATGCTGACACAGTGCAGTGCGCCGAAGCCGTTCTTGCGATCGTGGCTGCGGCGCAACGTCTTGCCGTCGATGGGCAGGACCGGTTGCTCGATGCCGGTGGCGGCCGCGGCCGTGGCACGCAAGGACTGCAGCCAGTTGGCAAAACACGCTTGGAAGGCGCCCGGCTGGAGCGTTCTGAGGACACGTCGGAAGACGTCCTTGCCGGGGACGCCGTGGGGCAAATCGAGGACCTCTTGGAGGAGTTCCTGTTTCGTGGCGGCCCAGGTGGCGATCCCCGTGGGACCGCCGGCGCCGGCGAGCACGCCCAAGAGGGCGAGGACGACCACACGGATCAGAGGATGCCGGAGATTGACGGAGGAGCGCGGGTCCTCGAGTTCCTGGAAGTGCCGCACGATCTCGTCCAACCCGATGCGCCGATCATCCGCCATGGTTCACCCCCGGTGCCACGCTGCGAGAGAAGTCACACGGGGATGTTATATCGAGAGATCACCGAGGGCGCAAGCGCTACAGATTACCAGGATTACCTACAGTGTGCGCTGGCCCTGGGGGTCATCCCCATCGACAACACCTTGGTGGATCGGGCCGGTCAACTCATCCCCGACGCCGGTTGGTTTTGGGACCACGCCGAGGAGCGGCACAAGATCGCCCAGGACTACCTCTTCGTCAACTACGTCTGCACCAGCGGCAAACACGATCCCCTGGAGTTCCGCCTCTTCCGCAAGGAGGAAGTCTGCCAGGCCCGGAAGGAACCCTTCCGCAACCATACCAAGCTGTGTTGTGACCTGATCGACTGGGTCTGCGCGGAACATCCCCGGTGACTTCACCATGGATTGTTACTTCACCAGTGCCGAGGTCCTCAACCACATCCACAGCCAGAAGGATCGGTTGGGGCGACCCCGGGGGTATGTCGGCGACCTGAAGACCAACCGCAAGCTGGAGTGGAAAGGCCGGACGATCCAGGCGCGCGAACTGGCCGCCTCGATCCCGCCCGAGGATCGGAAGGAATTGCGGATCGGCGACGAGCGAGAGTGGTATTTCACGGTGACGCTGCGCATCCCCGACGTGACGCACAAGGTGCGGATCGTCATCCTCTGGAAGCATCGGAATGACCCCGAGCCGATCAAGATTTTGGTGACGAATCGGATCACCTGGGAAGTGAGTCGGACGGTGCGGGTGTACCGGCATCGCTGGACAGGGACGGAGACCTTTCATCGGGACGGCAAGCAGCAACTTGGGCTGGGCGACTGTCAGTTGCGTGATCCCCAGGGCCAGACCCGGCACATGTACCTGGTCATGCTGGCGTACAGTCTGCTCATGGGCCAGTTGAAGCAGGGCCGTGCGAAGGAGTGGGCGCTCCATCGGCTGATGACCATCGGCGAAGCCTGTCGGGCCATGCTCCGGGAGACGCTGCGCACGACCCTGACCTGGGCCATCGAGCAAGTCACCGAGAGGGAACGTCCTATTGGTCATGTGATGGCCCAATTGGGGCTATCCTGACTTTGCAAAACACCAGTAAGGATTCGGGCTTGGCAGGCTGAAGCCTATCCTACAAGCAGGATCATGGCGCCTGATCTGTGAGAATCCGATTCACGATCTCGGGGACCTCGAAGAGCGCCTGAGAGCGAAAGTCCTCGACGTTCTTCTTGTAAGCGGCGAAGGCCCCAGGCTCGAGCAGACGCTGCAACGCCCCGGGGAGCCGGCGTAGGTACTGGAACGAGATCCCGAACCCCTGGCGTTCCACCCAGGGGCCGTTGGGCCGTTCGGTGGGCAGCATGAAACGGTTGCAGTGGATGAGCAGAGGAAGCTTCTTGACGAGGGCTTCGGTGATGCTTCCCGGTCCGGGCTTGCCGATGAAGAAATCGGCCAGCGACATATAATGCCCCACTTCGGACGTGAAATCGACCACGGCCTTGGGATAGCGCGTCGGCATCTTGCGGATCGCCTCGGCCGCGGACCGTGCGTGTCCGCAGAGGAAGATCGCCTGGAGATTCAGCGCAGTCCGGTCCAGGATCTCGGCGATCTTGACCATGGTGCGAGAACCATGGCCGCCCATCATAACGAGCGCGGTCGACGTGTCGGCCGCCAAGCCCAGTGCGGCGCGCGCGGCGTGGCGATCCAGAATTTCCGGCACATAGAAGGATGGGTCGATCACCATGCCGGAGACCTGGAACAGGCGCTCGGCGCGGTGCCCGATCGCCCGGGTGCGCTCGGCCGCCGCGGCCGTGCCGACGATGAAGTACTGGTCCGGGTGGACCAGCCAGAAACCGGGCTTGCACTCCTGCAGGTCGGTCATCAGCGACACGTAGGGAACGTCCGGGAAGACCTCGTGCAAGCTCGTCAACAGAGCGCCGTTGATCATGAACGGGATCACCGACAGGACAAGGTCGGGCTTCACTTGCGGCCAGAACGCCCGCAGCATCTTCAGCCCGCGCTGCCAGTTCATACGCATATTGATATTACAAAGATGAAAGAAGACCGGGTAAAGCGCATGATTGCCGCGGCGGAGGATCCATTTGTTGTAAACGTCCTCACCGCGGATTCCGAATCGTTTGTGGAATTCATCGAGATCGCCGAGCACGTCCTGGTACGGGTTGACGATGCGGACGTTCCAGGGATAGCGTTCTTCCATCACTGTCTTGAGCGCCGAGGCCGTCATGCGATGACCCTGACCGGCATCGGCGGTGAGGATGCAGATATTCCTTCGACTGTTGTCCATGAACGTTTCTCCCGATACGTGGTTTCTTTACCCATGTTCGTAGCGCGGCGAAGCCGCGAGCGACCCCGGCGCCGCTCGAACCGGCGTGAACGCCTGTCTCTTAGCTGAACTTTCGCAAGGATCAAGCTGCGGACGCAACATAAAATAGGTAGTTTTTCACGCGTTCCATCAATTCCTGGCAGTCGCCATTTTCGTCCAAGTCGGGATGAATTGTCGCCGCCATGGTCGCGATCCGGAGGATACGCACCCAATGACCCAGCGACCATTCCGTGTCCCACGGGCCCAAATTCCGCCGCGCTGACTCCGCCTCCGGCAGCGCATGGCCCACCGTCAGATACCACAGACTGACGACGCTCTGCATCAGCCATACCCACGGCGCCAGCTTCTCGATGCTCTCCTGGCACCAGTGCTGTGGCCCTTCGATGCCCATCACCTGTTTGCTCGCTTTGAACATCACCTCAATCGACCAGCGGCGGGCGAACGTCGCCACCACCCACGACAAGCTCGCCCCCAAGTCCGTCGTGAACAAGTACGCATCACGGAACTTCCCCGCAGGGTCGCGCACCACCACGATCTGAATCGGCGCAACCCCAGTACCTCGGGCCACACCGCCTGATACGCCAAGACGCGGAGCATCCGGGTCACCCCATAAACGGTCACCTCGATGTCGTGCCACACCCAGGGGCCCGTGCCGTTGCGATGGCGATCGGCCCGGTTCGCCACCGCGCTCGGGCTGAGCAGTCGCGGTCCCTTCTGCGGCTTGCGGCCCCGCTTGCCGGGGGGCTGAGGGGGAACCTGCGGATCGTAGATCTCCGCGTCCCCGCGCATCCGCCCCACGTACTGGACTCGCGGATCCAAGCTCCCCAGCAAGCCGTGGGCCGCATCGGCTCCATCCCCGATCAGGACGACCTGACGATCCGGAAACCTTTGGAGAATCTCACCAAGCATCTCCGCGGCCAAGTCCACACAACTCGGTGATCCCTTGCCAGGCAAGTGCAAGCGGGCCAACAGGGGCAGACAGAGGATCGGATCCGGACAGAACGGGATGGGGATGGCCAGCCCCAGGACCACCCAGTTGTTCCCCGACGCCGTGGCGACCCGCTTGGCCGTGGAGGCGACCGCGTCGCGGAACCAGCCCAGGCCGTAGACCTTCGTGCCGCGTTTGTGCAGCAGGGTGTCGTCGACCACCAAGGAGAGCCAGCCTGTGGGATTGAGAGCCAGGACGACGGCCACACAGACCTGATGGGCCAAGGACTTCACAGTCCAGGTGCTGCGGCTGAAGAAATTGTAGAAGCGATCGAAGGGATGATGCTCCACCCTGGAGACCACGGTGCTGGCCTGGATGGTCTGGAAGACACGGTACTCGGTGCGCTGGCCGATGCACATGATCCAGCCGAGGAGGATGTCTCTGTGGGTCTGGAAACTTGGTTCGGTGAAGGCGACAGCTATACCTTGCAAGAGGGTGTCGAGGGATGGGATGATCGACCACACGGGGGAGGCTCCTGGGGCAGGGCCAGCGCATATCAATGTCGTTGAAGAGTCAGGACTTCCGTGAGGAACGCCGTGTTCATCATGCAACGGGCCATCTTGCCGCGGAGGCTGTCTTTGACGGGATGACGCTTCAGAAGCGTCACCGCGAAGCGCCGCAACCAGCTGAGATTGTTGCCCAGCGTGCGACTGTCGTCCTCGCGAAAGTTCACGTCCAACACCCAGTGTATTGACTCGATGCCCCAATGACCACGCACCGCCTCGCAGAAGCGCTTGCCGCTGAGATACCGGCTGAGAATGTAGTATCGCGTCTCGTCGGTTTCATGGCCGTCGGCGTGTTGGGTCACCCGCAGGGAGTAGCCGATGGCTTTGACCCACGGCCATTCCTTCTTGAGCGCGAAGTCGGGCGGAACCTTGGTGAGAAAGTACGACCGCTCATCGATCCGGCCGTGCGCGGCTTCGCTGGTTTCATAGCTGCGATACTTGAGATCGGCCAGGTCGCGCTCGAGGTGTTTCTCGAAGTACGATTCGACCGTCTCGCGGAGCGTCGGCTGGTTGTCCTTGACACTGATCACGAAGTCGCCGCCGCCGTCGACGATGTCGCGTGCGATCTCCTTCTGGCACCCCATGGCGTCGATCGTGACCACCGCGTCCGTCAGTTCGATCTGCTCCAGGAGCAGGGGGATCGCCGTGATTTCGTTGGATTTCTCCTCGGTCGCGACCTGGCCCAGAGCGATTCCTTCCTCACTGGCCCACGCGCTGACGATGTGCAGCGGACGAAGGTCCTGCGCCGCATCGTGAGACCCCCGATTGGTCTTGCCGTCGATGGCGATCAGCCGGTCCGGGTTGCTCTCGTCGGGCGGCATCGCGTCGATGACCCACTCCTGAAAGCACTTCTGGAAGGTCTCGGGCCTGAGCGCGATCAACAGACGACGGATGCAGTCGCGCGAGGGGATGCCGTTGGGCAGCGCCAGAAACTGCTCCAGCCACTCGCGGCGGTTGGACGCCCAGCGATGAATGGCCGTGGGACCATCACAGCCACACACCATGCCACACACCGCGATCACGACGATGTCGATCAACAGATGCTTGCGATTCCTCAGATGTCGCGGGTCCGAGAGCGACTCGAAGTAGGAACCGATCGCTTCGATGTTTATCCATCGGGTGGCCATGCAACGCATCCTGGCATGAGGTGCACGGCCTCGCGGCGTAACCCTGGATCACGCCAGAACGCGAGCACCGTGATACGCCAAGATGTAACATGGCGCGGTCGATCGCGCCAGACTGTACAGATTACCTATTTATGCGCGCTGGCCCTGGCTCCTGGGGTCTTGGGGGAGTGTCAAAGACACGGTTTCACCCCTAAGTATACAGAAGTTCTCCCCCCGTTCTCCTCCCCCGAAATCTGCGAAAGTTCAGTGAAGGTTCTGGCTCAAATACCTGAGAAAAGTGATGCGTAAGCCCTGGGTTGCTTCTGTGTATCGCCCATCGCCTATCCCCGTAGCGCGGCCGTGCGGATCGCTTCCACGGATGTCGCCTCACGGTCTGCACAGTCTCGTCGGGTGCGTCGCGTCCGCGATGACGCACCTGCCACTTTCCCGTCCCATCGGGGGTGAGAGAAGAGGTGCGTCATCGCGGACGCGACGCACCCGACATTGTTAACTTGGCGTTTGTGGTCTTTCTGCGTGGATTGTCCCTGCTGCGCGGAACGACCCGGCGTGGACGCCGGTTCGAGCGGCGCCGGGGTCGCTTGCGGTTTCGCCGCGCTACGTCACTCGGCGGCTTGCGCCAGGTTCCGCCTCCGCTCACCACGCCTTCATGAACCAGAAGATCATCCCGATGTCGGCGACGCGCTCTTTCGTCACCGGCGTTGGGAGCCCGGCCAGGAAATACCAGTTATTGCCCACGTGCGTGCGCAGGCCGGGGGTCAGCACCACGCTGGTCTGGTCACTGTTGGCGAGGGGGGTGTTCGCCACCGCCGAGAGGTAGTAGGTGAAGTCGCCGAACAGCGGCACGTCATGATCGGTCAAGGTCTGGCCGATGGCGAGCTGGCTGATCAGTTTATCCCCGCTGCCGTTCATCGGGATCGCGACACCGAGCCCGCCCCGGATCACCCAACCGCCCGCGAAGTTGTTCCAGAAGCCGAGGGCCGGGATCAGGGTGGTTGTTTTCCCCGCAAGAGGCTGGGTGCCGGTCGGGGTCACGATCGCCAGCTCGGACGTGAGCGAGAAGTCCTGCGTCTCGTGAAGCAAGACGCGGGGCGTGAACGAGATGTCGCCGAATCCCGAGTGGCTCTGCGACGTGCGCCGCAGCGGATTGCCCGGGTCGATGATGGGCAAGCCGCTGGACGGCATTGTTGCGCAGCACGAAGGGGATGTTCATGATCAGCTCCAGGCGACGGCTCAGCGGCGTGAAAATCGTGTAGGAACCGAGGTAGGCGTTGCCCTTCGGGGGCGTTGTTGAACCCCTGAGCGAACGTGAAGAACCACAGCCGGTACAGGTTGCCGTCCATGGCATTGATCCAGCCTTGCCGGGGCGCGCCGCCCGAGCCGTTCGGCGACGGCACCCAGGCTTCGTGCCAACCCTCGCTGAAGAGCGTCGAGAGCGGCAGCGGACGCCACAGTGTCCGGATCGGCCTCGCCGAAATCGACTCGGCGATCGTGTCGAAGAGCCCCAGTTCGACCCGGGGTGCCGTCGGTGTCCCGCCGGAGACGGGGTAGACCGTGGGTCCGGGAACGGCCATCGGTACGGGCATCGCTACCGGCGGGACAGCGGATGCCACGCCCTCGGTAACCACCATGGCGGGCGCGCCGGCTGGTGGCGGCGTGTCTTGCGCACGCACGCCACTCGCGAGCGTGAGAATAGAGACGGCGAACGCGGCCGCGCATGGGCCGCGACGAAGACAAAGGGGCGGACTTCCTGCCATCGGTCCCCTCGCACAGTATTGGGTTTCACGCATCCGCATCGTACGATGGGGAGCGCGTATGTCGGCAATCACCTGGCTTCCATCGCCGTGGTGTGTTCCGCGAAGTGGTTAGAATCCAGGCAGGCACTCACAGATCCCGGGCAATTAACCAGGTTGCCTATTCTCCCCAGAGTTCTCTTAGAGCCTGTCTTCTTTTCGGCCGGACGCTGGCGCCGACTTGGCTCAATCTGGTTCAGGGCGGCGGGATTTTCATTTCTGGGGTGGTTTGGAACTCGTCGTCCGTGTGCGGCATGTACGCATCCGCTACAACAGTCGTCGCGGGCTGCGGACGTAGAGTCCATCCCCGCGTGCCGGATGCCCTCTCCTGAGAGGTCGCTCGATGTGATCGACTGGCCGGATCGCCACCGCAGTGACGCCCGGCCGTGTCGATTACCGTATGGATTTCCTTACCTGCCGCCGGCTGCGGTAGCCACCGCGGCACCCATCATTTGACCACCGCCGACACCGCCCCGAGTGAACCCGTAGGCCCAGGCCGGGGCGCCCCCGCAGGGTGATCGGCGAACCTGTGGACGGTTAGCGCCCGGGCCGAAACCGCCGACGCCCAGGCCGGGCCGCACCCCCAGCCCGGACATCGGCCCGCCCAGCCCGCCCGGGTTGTAGCCGGGCCGACCGTAGTCGTACCCGCCGGGATAGCCGGCCGTACCGCCGGCATACCCACCGCCATAGTACGCCCCACCCGTCGTGTACGCCCCGCCCGTCGTGTACGCCCCACCCGCCGTGCCGTAGCCGCCCCCGCCGCCACAGCAGTCTGCGGGGGCTCGCGTACGTGTACGTCTGTTGATAACACGGGTTGGGTGCGCAGGCCCGACGCCGGTGGCAAGCCTCCGAGGACGTCGTCCACACGACGACGACCATCGAGGCGATCAGCAGACTGCCCTTCCAGGTGCGCATCATGGTCGGATTCCCCCGGGACTGGATGGGTGCATGACGAAGTGACGTGCTTGCTACAAAGACCACATCTGTCCCGTGACCTCGATCTTAACGTGGCGAGTTTCTATGGGCCAGGAAATTTTGATAAAATTTGACGACGTGGCAGGGATGTCATGCAAGCCGGGACAACAGGTAAGTTGTCCCGGCCACCCAGAAATCAGATAGCCCTGGCCTTCTGGTGGCGGCGGGGGTGGCACTGGCACAGTCCGTCTCGTAGAGTGGGTCGAGTCCGCGAGGATGCACCTTTTCCTGTCCCGGTCCATCGGGGCTCGTGAGGGGAAGCGGGGCGTCATCGCGGACTCGACGCACCTTGTGAGACTCCCAGATGCTTGACCCCCGGGACCGACCGCCCCGGACCTTGCCCGCCGGCGCGGCCCGTTATCGCGTTTTTGATCGAGGTGCTGTGCGGCTGCTCGGCGCCGCGGTCATGTATGTGCTGGTCATGTCGCTGACCGCGACGCGGATGATCGGCGACACCTGGGATTACGTGGATTCCATCAGGGCGGCGCTGCAGCCTATGGTTCGCTCGTATTTGCAGGTGATTTTGGGAATCCGCGTGTGACCTTTTCATACAAGTCAGGTGGCAGATTCCAGAGTTCGAGAAGGCGTTGCTGCACCTCTGTCAACGGTGACAACAGCGCATGCGTCTGGCCGTTGATCTCCACCACGCTCACACTAATCGTCTTCATCGCCCGCAGCAGCAACTCCGCGCTGGGACGAGCCGTCTTGCGGCCCGGCTGACCGGCATAGATCTCCTGTAACTTCGCGCCCTCCTTCCGCAGCCGCTCACGCACCACCCATTCCAGCAGCGTCAGCACCCGCAACGCCAGACTCAACAAATACACCAGCCCTTGAATCCGTGTCCTCGTCCTGTAGGTACAGCGGCGTCAAGCCCAGAGGTCGGCCCTTCAGACCGCGACCAGTCGTTCTCGATCCGATACTGGCCCCGGTACGCCCACACCACCTGCGGCAAAACCATAGCCAGCATTGGTGCCGTAGACCTGCCAGCCCAGCTCCCGCTTCTTCTCCTCGATCCGCGTCGCCTGGCGTTGCACTTCGACTACGAACGACACCGCCGTCTCCCGCCGCGCGGGTCGAACCCCATAGGCACGCTTCGGCCGCGTCGTCGCCAGCGCTTGCACGGTGTAACTCAGCAAGTCCGTCACCCCTGCACCCGTCACGATGGACTCCGCCGACCGCCGCAACTCCGCGTGAAACAACGGCTTCTTCCCCTGCTTGCGCACGGTCAACTCACTCAAGGCTGCCGTGGCCGTCGCCAGGCGACGCTCCAACGCCGCCTCTTGGGACTGCGCATACGCCTGCGAACGAACCAACCAGCGTCGCTCCGTCCACACGCACCTCCTTGTCCTCCACCGTTGCCGTCAACGCCACATCCACCGCGAACCCCTGGCCACCAGCTCGTCCGCTTGCCCCTGGCTGCCAGGGCGCCACACCGGCTGCAACGCCTGCCTGCCGTCCCACACCGGCTGCAACAACGCACGCCGCTCGGCCCGGCTGAGCTGCGTCTCCGCCAGCGGGCACAGGTAGAAGTCGCCCCCGGACGCCACGAAGCCGCGGGTAGCCAACGCGGCCATCTTGCAGTCCCCCACATAAGTCCGGCCACCCACACCGAGGGCATTGTCGCACCGCCTGGATGGCCGGGATATACAACGGATCGTCGCCGCGTTGCCGGGCACGACGGCCGTGGCCAGCGGCAGGCCCAGCGGGTCGAGGACGGCCGCCGCGATTTTGAACTGGGGCCGGTCGGGGTCATCCTTGCTGTGGCCGAACTGTAGGAGTCCCTGTTCGGACAGGACGTCGGCGTAGGAGTTGGCCGTGGTGGTGTCGATGCGGACCAGAGCGGTGGGAAGTTGGTAGACGCGGATGGTCTGCTGGTTCAGATCGCGTTCCAAGGCGCTGAAGGCGTCGCCGCTGCCAAGCCGGGTGAGGCAGTCGGCGAGCCGGTCGTCGTGGGCATGGCTGGGCAGGACCGTTTTGCCCAGCAGGGCGGAGAGTGTGCCCTGGTGCTGGGCGACCCACGGCTGGACGTGGTTGAGGCAGTGGTCCCCTTGGGAGACGAGGAAGAGAAGCCAGACGGCCAGAACCTCGCCCGGTGTGAGCGGCCCTTTCCAGTGCAGCGGAGTGGGGAAGTGTCGGTCCAGGGTGGCCGGCAGGTCCAGACGCTGGAAGGTGGCCCACAGGACGGGGAGGTCGGCCACGACTTCCACACGCAGCAAGCGGGGTTCGGCAGTGTTCATTCTTTCAGTTTACGCACATCCCTCCATTCCCGAAATCCACCCCGAAGACAAGCGAACCG
>CAWHUG010000022.1:0-7501 GCA_963832405.1 uncultured Isosphaeraceae bacterium | reverse complement strand
TCGGCTACAAGCTGTGATCGGAACCGTGGTGCCAGCGCGCAAGATGACGCCATGCGTCCTATTCCCCGTTGGATTGTGTACAAACGCCCATGACACTTGTTTTCGAACGGGTAAGCACAATCAAGTTCCGGGCTGATGAAAAGCCACCTCCCCAGGCCCCGGACCTTGACGATTGGGCAATCGCGATCGAGCGTGATCTTTGATGTGAGGACGCATCGCGGCCAGTAACGGAGTTGTGTCCCGAGCGCGGGCTGCTTGCGGCAGCGCGGCCCGTTGCCCTATCCTGAGAGCGTCGTGGAAGCGGCGGCGGCCCGTCCACACATCATCTCGCTGGCATTTCTTCGTGCGTGGGATGGATAAGCCATGAGAGTTCACCGTTTCCACGTTCCTCCCTCTTTCCTGAGAATCGTCCTGGCCGGACTGGCCTGGGCCGGGATCGTGTCGAACCCGCCGGCACAGGCGGACGATCGCGGCGCAGCGCCCGCCGAGGCGCCGCGGGCGGTCGTCGTGCTGGAGGCGATCTGGCCCGATCATCCCGAGTGGTTGGCCATGCTGGTGGACATCCTCCAGGGGAGCCAGCTCGGTCCCGAGGACGGCTGGTTTCGCCGGGCGGTGGCCCAATCGCGCTACGATTGGGACGGGGTTCGGCGCTGTCTCGATCGCGATGGCGACGGCCGGATCGTCCTGGCCGAATTCGCTGGTCCCGATGCGGATTTCGCCCGCCTCGACCGCGACGGCAATGGGGTCTTGACCGCCGCCGATTTCGACTTCACGCCGCACGCGCTGATGCCTTCGGTGGGGTCGTTGTGGTTCTCCCGGGCCGATCGGGACGGCAACGGGAAGCTGACCCGCGCGGAACTGGAGGCGTTCTTCGACCAGGCCGACAGCGGCAGGCTCGGTTTTCTGTCGCTGGGTGATGCCCAGGAGGCGCTGGCGTTTCCCACGCGTCCTGATGCGACCTCGCGGGGACCCGATCGGTGGACGCTTTTGAAAGGACTGTTCACCCAGGAGATCGGCTCGCTCCAGCCGGGTCCGATCGTCGGCGAGCGAGGCCGGACTTCACCCTGATGAGTGTGAATAAGCAGCCGGTGACGCTCTCGCAGCACATCGGTGCGAAGCCGGTCGTTCTGATCTTCGGCAACTTCACCTGCGGCCCGTTTCGCAGCCAAGCCGGGAATATTGAAAAACTCTACCGGCGCTATCGGGACCGTGCAGACTTCCTGATGGTCTACGTCCGCGAGGCGCACCCGACCGACGGCTGGAACATGGAAAGCAACCAGCGCGTCGGGGTCGCCCTGCGGCAGCCTCGCAGCGACGCCGAGCGTTTCGAAGTCGCCCAGATATGCACAAGCCGCCTGGATCTGGGCTTCCCCGTCCTCGTCGATCGTCTCGACGACCGAGTCGGGGCCCGTTACAGCGGCATGCCCAGCCGGCTCTACGTGATCGACTGCGAGGGGATCGTCGTCTACAAGAGCGGGCGGGGACCGTTTGGATTCAAACCCCGCGAGCTGGAGCAGTCGCTCCTCCTGGTCCTGGACGAAGCCGCCCGCTCAACTTCCGCACGGAAGCACCCGACGGCCGATTCCGTGAGTCGCGGTTTCCCGCCCTGAAGTCATTGAGGATGGGAGTTACGCAGTTGGTCGACTGGGATGTTACACCCGAATCGACCAACTGCGTAACTCCAAACCGCATGAACCATCATTGAGGAAAGGCGGGGAACAGCTAAACGCACTGAAGGCTCCCCTTGGATCAAGACGCCCGATCACGTATCCTTCAACTCATGCCTGATTGGTGCGCCGCGATTGACGACTTCCTGACGGACCGGGTCGAGTTCCTGCGCAACGCCCGCCGCCACCTGCACGCGCACCCCGAGCCCAGCCGCGAGGAGTACCAGACGACGAAGTGGCTGGCGCGACGCCTCGATGAGGCCGCGATCCCCTACCGCATCGCACCGTCGGAGCGGGGGATCATCGCCGGGCCGGAGCCGAGAGCCGGGCAACGGCTCATCGCCGTGCGCGGGGACATGGACGCGCTCCGCATGCAGGATCAGAAAAGTGTTCCTTATCGCTCGGCCAAAGACGGCCTGATGCACGGCTGCGGCCACGATGCGCACACGGCCATCGTGCTCGGGACGGCCCTGGCCTTGCAGCACGTCCACGGAATCTTGCCCGAACCGGCGGCCTGGCGGGCGATTTTTCAACCCGCCGAGGAGAGCGGCGGGGGCGCGGCCGAGATGGTCGAGGCCGGCGCCGTGGAGGGCGTCGCGGCCATCGTCGCCCTGCACGTCGATCCCGAGCAGGAAGTCGGCCGGATCGTGCGCCGGGATGGTCCCATGACCGCCTGTTGCACGGAGATGCACGTCGCCATCCACGGCCGGGGCGGGCACGCGGCGCGTCCGCACCAGGCGATCGACCCGATCGCCGCCACCGTCCAGTTCATCTCGTCGGTCTATCAGAACGTGCCCCGGTCGGTCGATTCCCGCGAGCCGAGCGTCGTCACCTTCGGCGCGATCAGCGGGGGGACCGCTTCCAACGTCATCCCCGACAAGGTGTTGCTGCGCGGCACCATCCGCACCTTCAGCCGCGTCCAGACCGCGGCCATCGATCGCAAACTTCGCGCCATCGGCCGGGCGGTTGGCGAGGCGTCGGGCACGACCATCGAGCTGACCTTCCTGCACGGTCCCGACGCGGTCGTCAACGATCCGGCCGTCACCGCGGTCGTCAGCCGGGCGGCCATGGAGGTCGTGGGCACCGAGCGGGTCTCGGAACTCGTTCATCCCAGTCTGGGCGGCGAGGATTTCGCGGCGTATCTCGACCACACGCCGGGGTGCATGTTTCGCCTGGGCGTCGCCTCCCCCGGCGCCGGGCCGTGGCCGTCGTTGCATTCGCCGCTCTTCGACATCGATGAGCGCGCGCTGGTCATCGGCGCCCGGATACTGGCCCGGAGCGCGGTTTTACTGGCCACCAGCCCTTGACTTGCGATAATGGAGGCAGGCGACGCGCCGCACCATCCGCTTCCCCCCCGGAGGCCGCCCGTGGAGATTCCCCGGTTCCATCCCAACGACCGGCCCACGCTGGGCGTCGAGATCGAGCTTCAGCTCGTGGACGCGCAGACGATGGCCCTGACCAGCGCCTTCGACGCCGTCCTCGCGGGCGTTCCCGAGCCGTTCCGCGAGAAGGTCAAGCCCGAGCTGATGCAGTGCTACCTCGAACTCAACACCGAGGTCTGCCGCACGGTCGCCGACGTCGAGCGGGACCTGAAAGAGAAGATCCTGATAGTCGAGGAGGCCGCCCAGCGCGTCGGCGTCAAGCTGCTCTGGTCGGCGACGCACCCGTTCTCGCCCTGGTACGAGCAGCAGATCACGCCCAAAGAGCGCTACCTGGGCCTGGTCGAGCTGCTCCAGGAGACCGCGCGCGGCTGGTCGTCTTCGGCTTGCACGTGCATGTCGGACTCGACTCGGGCGACAAGGCGGTCATGATTTCCGACCGGCTGCTGCGCCACTTGCCGACGCTGCTGGCACTCTCGGCCAACAGCCCGTTCTGGAGCGGCCGGAACACGGGGCTGCACTCGCAGCGTTCCAAGATCATGGCCGACCTGCCGACCTCGGGCCTCCCGCCGCTGATGCGGAACTGGAGCGAATATGCCTGGCTGCTGCGGCACATGGTCAACACCCAGTTCATCCAGACGATCCGCGAAGTCTGGTGGGACGTGCGGCCGCATCCGAACTTCGGGACGATCGAGATCCGCATCTGCGACTTGCCGGCCAACCTGGCGCGGTCCTCGGCCTGACGGCGCTGATCCAGTGTCTCGTGCAGGCGCTCTCGACCGAGATCGACCGGGGCACCTACCAGTTCGACAGCCATCCGATGATGGTCCGCCTGAATAAGTGGCGCGCCTGCCGTCATGGATTGACGGGCGACCTGGTCGATCCCTACACCCTGGAACCGCAGCCAGCCCGCCACATCGTCCACAAACTGGTCTCGAATTTGATGGGCGTGGCGCGAGCTCGATTGCGTCGCCTATCTCGAAATCGCCCTGGCCATGTCGGAAGAACCCACCGGTTCGGAACGCCAGCTCGCCCTCTGGCGCGAGACCGGCGGCAACATGGTCGAGCTCGTGCGACGACTGGTCGAGACCCCCTGGGGATAAGAGTCTGTCCCAGAAGTGGCTATCTGGTGATTTCGGTTTTCAGCCCCGAAGGGGCGATAGTGAATAGCCCAGGGCGTCAGCCCTGGGAACCAGGGCGGCAGAAGCCCGCGTCTTTCTGTCGCCCCTTCGGGGCTGCGGAGGGGTGATTGTGCCCGTTTCGCTGTCTGTCCCCAGGGCTGACGCCCTGGGCTATTCACTACCGCCCCTTCGGGGCTGAAACCAGAATGACCGGATAGCCACTTCTGGGACAGACTCCAAGATCGGGCCGCGTCCCGCCCCGAGCTTCACGGGATTCTTCATCAAACCCTCATCGGAAACGGGGCGGCCGGGGTTAGACTGAGAGCTTGTACGAAGCGCAGTGGATTCCCTCTTGTAGGGTAGGCTTTAGCCTGCCAATTCCGTATCCGGATTAGGGAATTGGCAGGCTAAAGCCTACCCTACAAGACTCGATCCGGGCGTTTCCTGCACGCTTTGAGAAGAACCCGGTGGGAGCCCCGCCTTCCGATGTCCAAGCCCAAGATTCTGATCATCGAGGATGAACGGGGTCTGGTCGAGCCGTTGACCTACAACCTGGAGCGTGAGGGGTTTGAGGTCATCGCTTCGTTCGACGGACAGGATGGACTGCGGCAGGCCCAGGTGCGCTTGCCGGACCTGATCGTGCTCGATTTGATGCTCCCCTTGAAGCCGGGGCTGGAAGTCTGCCGCGCGCTCCGGGCGGGCAGCCAGACGCGGGACATTCCCATCGTCATGCTCACGGCCAAGGCCGAGGAGAGCGACCAGTTGATCGGCTTCGCGGTCGGGGCCGACGATTACGTGACCAAGCCGTACAGCATGAAAGTACTCATCGAGCGGATCAAGAAAGAGCTGCGCCGGCGGCGCGAGCGCGAGGCGACGCCGCAGGGCGAGGTCATCGAGTGCCGGGGCGTGGTGGTGGACCGGCACCGCCATCGCGCGCTGTTCGACGACAAGGAACTGGCCCTGACCCCGACCGAGTTCCGTCTTCTGGAAGTGATGTTGCGCCAGCCGGGCCGGGCCTTCACCCGGCATGAGTTGATGGACGCCGCGATCGGCGAGGACGCCATCGTCCTGGAACGCACCATCGACGTCCACGTCAAGAGTCTGCGGAAGAAACTCGGGGAGAAGAGTCGGACCTTATCGAGACGGTGCGGGGAGTGGGCTACCGGTTCCGCGAGAAAGTGGTCGAGGACGCATGATCCGCGACCGGACCGGGCGCGGCGGCGCGGCGCGGGCGGCTCGGCGCTGACAGGCGCGGTGGGCGCCGAACGCTGGGTCAACTCGCCCCGGATGACCCGGATATGGCGGGGCGCGTCGATGCCGAGTCGGACTTGCCCGCCCTCCAGCCGGACGACGGTCACGCAAATCTCGTCACCGATGTAAAGCCGTTCCATCAACTTCCGCGTCAGAACCAGCATGGTCCGGAACTCCTCGTGAGACTTCCCACAACACGCGCGACGCCGGGACGGAACCACCTCCAAGGCCGCACGGGCCCGGGCACACCCGGCCGGTTCACGCTTACTTAACTCAAGCCTAGAACATGGTTCCCGACGGTGCTGCCTTCAGAATGGGTGGTGTGGTCCGGGGCCACTCGGATTGTGCCCTATTCCCATATCGAGTGAGTATGCCCCTGTTTTGGGTGGCATGCCCACGTCCGCGTGGGCATGTCCGCTGTTGCTGTGCGTACGGGGTCGGACATGCCCACGCGAACGTGACGTCGTACGTGTTTAGCGTCTCGAATGCCTGTTTTTCCGGACTTTTCTGTGTAGCGGCGGCCGTCTCGGCCGCCACGAAGGGGACCCATCCCGGAGCGGCCGAGACGGCCGCCGCTACATAGAAAGGACTTACGGCCGACAGGGGACGCTAAACACGTACGGACGTGGGCATGCCACCCGAAACCTCATGGCCGTTCGCCGGGAGCGGGACTCGGGGATCGCTATTTGGCCGCGCGGTGGGGATAATACATTTCTTCCTCAATCAACGAACGGGACCGCGTTTGCGTCTCGGACCAGGGCGTGCGAGGGCAAGATGTCTCATTCCGTCCCAGTGATCGTCGTCGGCTCCGGGTCAGCGGGTTTGACGGCCGCGTTGTATGCGGCCCGCGCGAATCTGCGCCCCTGGTGTTTGAAGGAGGCGAGCCGGGCGGTCAATTGACCGTGACGACCGCCGTGGACAACTTCCCCGGCTTCCCCGAGGGCATCCCGGGACCGGAGTTGATGGAGCGGATGCGGTCGCAAGCCCAGCGCTTCGGCGCCGACACGCGGTGGGAAACGGTCTTCGCCGTGGACCTGTCCCGCCGTCCCTTCCTCGTGCGCACCACCGATGACCCCAGCGGTGATCCCGACAGCGGCACCACGCGCGACTACACGGCGGCGGCCCTGATCGTCGCCACCGGCGCGGCGGCGCGCTGGCTGGGCATCGAGGGGCCGTTCAAGGGCGCGGGCGTCAGCACGTGCGCCACCTGCGACGGCCATTTCTACCGGGGCAAGCCGATCGCCGTCGTGGGCGGCGGCGACACGGCCGTCGAAGAGGCCACCTTCTTGACCCGCTTCGCCAGCAAGGTCACTCTCATCCACCGCCGCGATCAGCTCCGCGCCTCGAAGATCATGCAGGAACGGCTCTACGCCAATCCCAAGGTCGAGATGGCCTGGAACGCGGTCGTCAGCGAAGTCTACGGCGAGACCGAGCCGTACCCGCTGCTCAAGGGCGTGAAGCTGAAATCGACCGTGGATGGCTCCATCCGCGACCTGCCGCTCGACGGCCTGTTCGTGGCGATCGGCCACGATCCGAACACGGCCGCGTTCCGGGGCCAGCTCGCGATGACCGCCGACGGCTACCTCGTGAACCGGATGGCGCTGGCCTGGAACGGCGTCGCCACCGGCGGCGTGCGCCGGAGGACTTCCCGAACTACGGGACCGCCACGAACGTTCCGGGCGTGTTCGCGTGCGGCGATGTCGTGGACACCCACTATCGCCAGGCCATCACCGCCGCTGGCAGCGGCTGCGGGCCGCGATGGACTGCGAGAAGTGGCTGGAAGCCAATGCCCATTGAGAGAAGGGCGAACCCGGTTGCCACGAGGGAGAGGGTGGGCGGTGCCCACCCGACCTTGTTACCTTGGCGTTTGTGGTCTTTCCGCGTGGATGGTCCCTGCTGCGCGGAACGACCCGGCGTGAACGCCGGGCCGAAGAGGGAAGAAGCCCGGTAAACCGGGCTGGGAGATGCGCGCCTGAGCGTGTGGTCTTTCGCCCGGTTCACCGGGCGTGCCGCGCCGCGGTCTTAGGCCCGGCGTTCACGCCGGGTCGAGCGGCGCGGGGTCGCTGGCGGCTTCGCCGCGCTA
>CAWHUG010000021.1:0-244801 GCA_963832405.1 uncultured Isosphaeraceae bacterium | reverse complement strand
CATCGCCACGACAGCCAAGGCGCCGGCGAGGCCAGCCAGCGATCGGGTCACGGACACGTTCGCAATGAGCATGACGACCGCCTTCCACCTTCCCACTGCTGGGACAGGGTCTTGTGTCTCAAAGGTGTATGAGAAGGGTTCGGACCGTCCTTTCTGTGTCGCGGCGGCCGTCTCGGCCGCTCCGGTTCTGGGAGCCCGGAGCGGCCGAGACGGCCGCCGCGACACAGAAGAACCCCTTCTCGCTTCGTGACCGGATCATGCTGACCCGCCCCGGGGCCGCCGTCAAGTTCGCTCTCCCGCAGTCGTAGGGATGGGTTGCCGACGACGCGTCCGGGACGAATGATTTGGATGTGGGCCGTCCCCAATGGCCGCGTCCCACACACGACGCTCCGGCGAGATCCCGTCATGAACCTGGACGCGCAGTATGCCCGTTATGGATTCCTTCCCGCCGAGGACCCGCGCATGCGCTTTGGGGACGACTCGGAGTTCGCCCCGCTGGATGATCTCGGCCGCGACCTGCCCAGCTTGCTGCAAGACGGCGGCTTCCGGGCATTCGCCCGCGGCCTGCGCATTCCCCCCCTGCCCGACCGCGACGTGCCGCTGCCCGTGCTCCGGCTCTATTACGTCCGGCTGGGGTTCCTGGCCTCGGCCTACGTCAACCAGGTCGGCCAGGAGCCGGCCAAGGTTCTGCCCCGCAACCTCGCTGCTCCGCTCTGCGACGTCTGCCAGCGCCTGGGACGGCCGCCGATCCTCAGCTATGACGGTTACGCCCTGTACAACTGGAAGCGGTTCGACCCCGCCGGACCGGTCGCGCTGGGCAACATCGACACGATCCAGAACTTCGTACACCTCTACGACGAGCACTGGTTCATCCTGGTGCACGTCGAGATCGAGGCGCTCGCGGCCGGGCAACTGGCGGGCAATCCTGGACGCCGAGAAGGCCCTCGCCTCGAACGACCGCGCCGCCCTCGACGTTGCCATGAAGCGGGTCGTCGACACCACCTGGCAGCAGGTGCAGCGTGCTGCGGCGGATTCCCGAGAAGATGGACCCGGCGCTCTATTACCAGACGTTCCGCCCCTACATCCGGTTCTTCGAGGAGGTCGTCTACGAGGGCGTGAACGCCGCCCCGATGGATCACCGCGGCGAGACCGGGGCGCAGAGCAGCGTGATCCCGACCCTCGTGGCGTTCCTGAAAGTCCCGCACCGGCCAACGCATACTGACCGACCACCTGGCCGACATGCGGCGGTTCATGCCGGCCGAGCACCGCGCCTTCCTCGAGCAGCGTGGAACGGATGCCTTCCCTCCGCGGTCTGGTGGACAAGGCCATCTTCAACGAGGCCCTGGAAGCCCTGGCGACGTTCCGCGAGACTCACCTGAGCTTCGCCCAGGCGTACATCGCCCGATGGGTGGATGACCCGCGCGGGACCGGCGGGACGCCCTACCTGCAATGGCTCGCCCAACTCATCGCCGAGACGCGGGCCTACAAGATCCCGTAAGTAAGTAGGCTGGGTCTGGACCCAGCCCCAAAAAGGCGGTGCGCCTGGGTCCAGACCCAGCCTACAAGACGGAGTCGTGTCACAACCGCGGCTTGGGGTTGCCCGAAGACGCGCCTTCGGCGTTGATCTCGGCGTGCAGCCGTTTCATCACCGCGGTCATGTCCCGCACGCGATCCGGATACTGGTCCGCCAGGTTCGTCGCCTCGCCGATGTCTTCGACAAGGTTGTAGAGTTCGAACCGGTTCAGCGCCTTGTTGGCCAGCAGCTTCCAGGGCCCGTCCCGCAGGGAGACTTCCCACGGTTTGCTGATCGCGAAGTCGTATTGCCAGTAGAGCGGGTGGGGCCGGACGATCGGCCGGCCGTCGAAGAGTGGCCGGAGGCTCGCGCCATCGAGCGCGCGGTCCTTCGGTGGCGTGACGCCGACGATCTCACAAAGTGTGGGCAGCAGGTCCAGGTGGCACACCGGCTCGGTGCAGACCGTCCCGGCCCTGGTGTGGCCCGGCCAGCGCACGATGCCCGGCACGCGGTAGCCGGCCTCGGTGATGTGCAGCTTCATCCCGCGCAAAGGCCCCGGCGAGCCGTAACTCCGGTTGGCCGTGGCGTAGCGGTTGAGCGTTTCCGGGCCGTTGTCACTGCTGAAGAACACGAACGTATTGCCGCTCAGCCCGTGGTCGTCGAGGTACTTCAGCAACCGCCCGACGTTGTGGTCCATCTGCGAGGCGTCGCCGTGGTAATGGCGGCGGTCGAGGTTCGAATCGTCCGGGTACATCGCCAGGAACCGATCCTGCGCCGCCACCGGCTCGTGCGTCTCGTGGAACCAGAGGTTCAGGAAGAACGGCGCGTTCGACTTGCTTTCGTCGAGGAACCGGATCGCCTCGTTGACGACAATCTCGGACGATGCGCCCTGGAGCGGTCCGACGGGCTTCCCATTGCGCACGAAGTTCGTCGGATTTAAATGTGAAGGGGCGGCATTATTCTGCGTGTAGAGCCAGTGGTCGAACCCGGCCGCGCCGGGCGTGCGCTCGGAGCCGTCGGTGCGGCTGTTGAGATGCCACTTGCCGGCGTGCAGCGTGCGATAACCGGCCTGCTTCAGGAGCTGGGCGATCGTCACCTCGCCCGGCCGCAGAAAGATGCCGCTGTTCTCGGGGATCCAATCGCGAATGCCCAATCGGTTGGGATTGCGGCCCGTCAGCAGCCCGGCGCGCGACGGCGAGCAGACCGGCGAGGACGAATAGCAGTGCGTCAGCCGGACCCCCTCCGCGGCGAGGCGGTCGAGGTTCGGCGTCTGGATCACCGGGTTAGCGAAGCAACCCAGATCGCCGTATCCCAGGTCATCACATAACAGGATGACGATGTTGGGCCGCCGGGGCGATGCGTCGGCCGGCGCCGCGGCGGGGCCGGCGGAGCTCTTCAGGTACTCGGATGGCGTCGTGAAGGAACAGCCCTGGGATTTGAGGAACGCGACGATCTTGACGAACCCCTCCCACCTCGATTCGTTCCACATGTCGGGGTGTCCCTGGAGCACCAGGACGCGCTGTTGTTTGCCCCGCTTTTCGTAAGAGGCCCGGAACTTCTCGAAGTCCGGCACGAAGGTCGGGTCCTCGATCGCCATGACGTGTTCGAGCGAGAGTCCCTTGAAGAACCTGGGAGCTTTCGGGCCGTACAGCCAGATTTTCACTTCCGGAATGGCCGCCAGTGCCCGGTCGGTCTCGTCGGTCGTCCCGCTCCAGTGGGGACCGAAGGCCGGCAGGGAAAAGCCCAGCGTCTGCTGCGAGAGCGCCTCGGATCGGGCCAGCGCGGCTTTCTGCTCTTCCCACGTGCCCTGCTCGAACTCGCCGGTCGGGTCGGTGGCTTTCCGCTGCCGGTAGCCGTGGAGCCAGAACTCGACGAGTCCCTTCTTCTGGTGGTCCTTGATCCAGTCGAAATAGGCTGGGTTGTCCACCTCCAGCGACGAACAGATGATCCCGAAGCTGCTCTTCAGCCCGCCCTTCTCCAGGTAATCGGCCACGCGCTTCCAGCGCGGTGAAACCGGCCCCCCTGCTTCCCCGCTTGGAAACACATCGTCGAGTTTCAGGATCACGACCGGCGGCGTTGCCGGAATCGGGCCGTCGGGTGTGGCCGCCGCGCGGGCCATCGGGCTGATGAACCCAAGGGCGACCGCCAGAGATATGCACCGGGGAACCATGCGAAGCATTGTGTGTCTCCAAGACAACGGGCTACGGCTACACCGTCTCATGGCAAGAACAAGCTCGCGATCGCCTCGCCGATGCCTTGCCCGCCTGGCTGCGCAAGGTGGATGTTGTCGTGGAACCAGCCCAGCTTTTTCATGACCGCGCTGTCCAGGCCTTCCTCGAGATGGAGATAAGGGTAACGATGCGCGTCGTACCACGCCACGCGCTCCTTGACGGTCTGGGCGTCGGGCGGGCTCTGGCCGTCGCGCGGTGCCCAGTTGATCATGAACAAGAGGCGTGTGTGGGGGATCGCGTTGGTTACCCGCGTCACCAGCATTTCCGACTCCACATTACGGCGCGGGTCGGCCGGGCCGGCGCTGCCGCCGCTCTCGGGCTTGCTCAGGAAGAAGATCGTCAAGTCGGGGTTGATCTCGGCCAGGATCTTCTCCCAGCCGGGCTGGCGCCAGATATAGTCGTGCGCCGAGTAACCGCCGCGCGAGATGTTGTCCACCACCACGCCGGGCGCGGACTTCTCCACCAACACGCCGTGCAGGAACAGGTCCCCGCCGTTCACCGCGCTGATGTGCAGCCGATGCCGGCCTTCCGGCGCCTCGAAACGGGTCAGCCCGATATCCAGCGGCTGGCCCGATGCGGCCGGCGCCACGATCCTGGACTGATCGTCAAACCGCGCCGTGAAGCCGGCCGCGCGATTTTCGACCGGCCGGCCATTGAAACTCGTGAACGTGCCCGTGCTGGTCACGACCGTGAAGCGGCTGCCGGCGGCTTCGAGGACATACTCGGCTTCGGGAGAGTCCGTCATGAGGAACGTGCCGTTCCAGCCGAGGTAAGGCCAGATGTCGCCGCGCCCGCCCCAACTGTTGCGCCACGCACCCTTGGCCCCTTTGTAGCTGACGAAATCCTCGGGCCCGAACAACCAGTCCGGCGCGAAGCCTTGCCCCGGCACCGCCCGCGTGGACAGCCCAGATGGCGCCTGGACCGCCGTTGCCGTAGGCAGCCTGAAGGCTGCGCCGAAAGTAGTGGGACCAGTGATAGCCGCCGTCGCTGAGACTATCGCCGATGATCAGAATCCGCAGCTTGCCGTCCCGGCCGAGATTCTTCGCGCGATCCTGGAACCACGCGAGCAGCTCCTCGCCATGATGGAAGCACGCCCGCGGCTGGCCCGTCCGCCACGCCGTTTCCGGCTCGGCCGCCATTGTTGCAATCGAGGCGCCCCCGAGAATCGCCGCCAGGCTCAGAGTGGTCACAAATCGGCTCATGGTGTTCCTTCCCCGACTCGCGGATCACGCGGAAGCCGACATGTAGACGGGGCTGATCGGCCCTGTAAACCTGCCGGAAGGCGGAACGAGAGCGATTTGGAAGACCGTCATCGGACCGCCAGAGAAGCTCGGAGGACTCTGTGCAAGCGACCGTCAACTCATGATTTCATAGGGGATCAAATTTTTTCCTTGACACGTCCTGGATGGCGGCGATCCTCAAGACGTTTGAGTCAAACCGACTGGAATTGCAGTTGGCCGAAAAGGAGCTTGAAAGGCTCAAGGCGTTTTCAGATCGCCGAACGCAAGAAATACAATGGAGATACGTCATCGACCTAATTCCTCAATGGAGTTCCACCATATCGGCGGACTAACCTGGACTCGTCGCCGTCTCCCCAGAATTAGGCCGCTTGACCTCCACCTTCGACGCCATACCGCTGATCGCTGTGCAAATAGCATCAAGTCGTCGGTTCGGACCGATTCATAAACAAGGTCAATATCTTGTCAACAACTTGATCTTTCTTGTGCAGCGGTCATCAAGAAAGGCAGACCAAACCCGATGACTACTCTGTCAATCAGAAAGTTGTTCGTTCCGCTTGCGCTTTTGCTTCTGTGCATCGCCTGCTACCTGGCTCGAGGCGAGCCCAGGCCTGAGGCACCGGCTCAGACAATCTCTGCCGATCGATTTGAGTTCGAGATCAACATGGAAGAGTCGTTTCCACTTGGACGGTTGACAAGAACGGTAACCCCATGTCGAACTCTCTTGGGCCTGATCACAAGCCGACCCTGATGGTGGGTCTGAGTTCAGGCGGCCTCCCCCGCGTCGCCTTATTCAACAAAACGAATGATTCTCGTGTGCTTCTAAGCAGCGACAATACAGGGGCGTTTTCGCTGGTGTTCTTTGACCCCGCTGGACAGCCCCGCGCAAGCTCTCGAATCGAGCCTGATGGCCATCCCCTGGTTTCCCTGCGTGGTCCCGGCGGAAAGGGTGGCATCCTGCTCGCTGTGGATTCTCAAGGTTTACCAAACATTACCTTGAGTGACGAGAATGGAAAAACTGGTATAATTATGAACATACTCAAGGATGGAAGGCGCGGGTTGATTCTTAGTGACAAAAAGGACATTGACCGTATCTTTCTCACAATCTCGAACGAACCGGCCAAGAAGGCGCTCATTACGGAAGACGGTATTCACGTTTTTGACAAATAATGTAGATTGTAGGACCCGGCGGGTGGCCGGGGCAAAGAGAAGCGCAATGCACCGTGTCCCGGAAGTGCGGGCGTCTACCACCGGGGCACGGTGCGCTGCGATTCCTCCTGCCCCGGCCACCCGTCCGCTAGGCCGTTTCGGGCTCAGCCGCCAGCATGACACCGGAGGTGCCCCCGAGAATCGCCGCCAGGCTCAGGGTGGTCACAAAACGGCTCATGGTGTTCCTTCCCCCGGCTCACAGATCACGCGAAAGCCGACATCGTAGACGGGCTGATCGGCCCTGTAAACCTGCCGGAAGGCGGAACGGCCGCGCTCGGGGCGATCGTACCAGGAGCCGCCGCGGACGACTTTTCGACCACCGGCAACGATGCGGTTGCGGCCGTCGTCCTCGTGGTACGGATACGGGCGGTATTCCGAGCGGGTCCACTCGGCCGCGTTGCCGTGCATGTCGAAACAGTCCCCACGGATTGGGCTGATAGCGGCCCACGGGCGCGGAGACACGGCTGCCGTCGTCATAGCGCGTAACGGCCGGCCGCCAGGGCGGAATGACCTCGGTCCGGCCGGACCAACTGAACGGGTCGATCGCCTGATGGCTGGCATCGGAGAGGTTGGCGAACGGGGAGAAATCACTCTCCGGCGTGCTCCGTACCAGAGCGGCGTGGCCGTGCCCGCGCGACAGGCATATTCCCACTGGGCCTCGGTCGGCAAGCGGAACGATCGGCCGGTCTTCTGCGAGAGCCAGCGGCAGAAGGCGAGCGCCTGGTTCCAGGAAACGCGCACCACCGGCTGCCGGGGACGCGAGACCGTCCAGCCCCGTTCCCCCGGGCTGAACTGGATGAAATCCCCGGGCTCGAAGCGGCTGTCATGCGCCGGATCAAACAAGGCATATTGTTCGTTCGTCACCTCGCAGCGGCCCATCCAGAACGGCTTTTCGACCTTGACCGGGCAGGCTGGTTGCTCGTCCGGGCAGCCGTCGGGCTGACCCATCACGAACGCGCCCGCCGGGATCGGCGCCATGTCCAGGGTGATCCCCGGGGCCAGCGGGACAGACAGCATGCCTCTGTCCCCCTCTCCCCTGGCGGGAGAGGGTTGGGGTGAGGGGGATTCGAACGTCGCCCGCGCCTCGATCCTTCCCCCTCTCCCTGACCCTCCCCCGCCAGGGGGGAGGGGACCAGAATAGACGCATCCGGAGCTTTCGGGACGGACTATTACCCCGGCAAAGAAGATCCTCCTGTAGGTCGGACAATCCTGTCCGACAGGCCGGGGGAGTCGGACAGGATTGTCCGACCTACTTTCTTGCCGGGGTAATATCACTGCGGGCGAAGTCGTATCCACCACCTCCGGGTCATCATCCATCCCGGCGTAAAGCCTTCGCATTTCACGGCGGCGCTGCCGCTGATGCTCGACTTCGGGGCCGATCTCACCGCCGCGGATCTCGGTCCAGCTCCCATAAAAAGGCGCGTTCAGATCGATCCAGGTGATGAGCCGGTCCCAGGCCTCCGCGTCGAGCGCGACGCCGTGATGCCCCTTCGCGAGCATCTGGACAAGCCGGGTCGTGTCGGCGTGATATTCCCAGGGCATCAGGAGGTGCATGTCGCCTTCCTTGGTGGGCGTCCGCACGAACCGCCGCAACTGATAGTAGGACAGGGAAAAGCGTGATCCCAAATTGATGGGGGCCTTGTTTTCCAGCATCGGCACGGGCGACCCGGCGGTGAAGTCGGGGATCGCGCGATCATCCCCCCGGGTCTTGCCGTCGTGACAGCCGAGGCAGTAGCGATCCAGCACGGGCTGAACTTCCCGGCGGAAGGAAAACCCGCGCGGGGGTCCATGCCAGGGCTGAAGCTCCGACGCCGGCCGGCCGAACGCGATTGTCTGCGGCATCGGCGGGGTCGTGTTCTGTTTCTCATGGCAGCCCACGCACGAGACCACTTCCCCCGGCATGGCGGTGATCCAGCTCCGCATCAACTGCACGGCCTTCCCCTCGGCGTCGAGCGGCTGCACGGCGAAGGGCGTGTACGCGGGCACGCGGAAGAAGGCCGAGCCGTCCTCGGCGACCGGCACCGTGCCCAGCACGCGCTTCGGGTCCCAGGGTCCGTCCAGACCCACGCTGTACGGCTCCGCGCCCATGCCTTGAAACGCGAACTGGTAGCCGATCACGCGCAACGATTTGATCGTTCCCCGCGGCACTCCGCGCAGACCGTCGCCGCGATAGACGTCGGCCACGAACACCTGGGCATCGTTGCGGCGGGTATCCACCTTGTCCGCAATGATCGGCGGCCGGGGCACCTTGCGCAGCGGGATCGGCTCCAGCATCGCATAGCCGGGTTCCTCGTGGAGCAGGACGAAATTGTCGAACACATCGACCAGGTAGATGCCCCATTGCGCATCGGCCGCCGGCTGGCACGAGACCAGGAAGTACTTGTCGCTGAGCGGATAGGGATGGAGGAACTTGGGCCAGCGCTGGGCGATGGGCAGATCCGAAACAATTGGTTCCACCTTGCGGCCATGACCAGGAATCCGCTGGACCGCGCCGTCGGCTTCGAACCGTCCCAGGGCCGGATCGAAGATCACCAGGTCGCCCATGCGCGGCAGCTCGTGATGCCCGCCCACCACGGCCACCACCTTGGTCGGATGGTTCGGAATCGGCCGGGCATAGAACATCGAGGCCGGCCAGTAAGAGTTGCTCCCGTAATACTCTTTCTGATCGGTGCCATCGGGGTTCATGTGGAAGAGAATGCGCGAGAAGGCGTGCGGCAGGTCGGTGTACTCCCAGCGCAGGTACAACACCCGGCCGTTATTGAGCACTGTCGGGCACCAGTCGTGGTCCTGCTCCACGGTGAGCTGGCGAATCGAACCATTTGTCGCGAGCAAGTACAAGTTGCAGACGTGCCCGGTGCCGTTGACGCAGGGAACGCCCGTGAAACATGCGGTAGACGCGAAGATGATCCGCCCATCGGGCAGGTAGCAGGCGTCGTAGTTGTCCACGTCAGGCTGACGAATGAGCGGCAGTTCGCGCAGGCCGGAGCCGTCGGCGTGGATCTCGCAGACCTGCCAGCGGCCGTTGGTCCCCGGCATGGAAAAGAGCAGCCGTTGGGCGTCGTAGTGGAGATCGACATCGCCCACGAACCGGCCGCCCTCGGGCCGGTACAAGGTCGTCAGCTTCCCCTCGGGGCGAACGGGAGACAGGACGGCGATCTGATTGTCGTAGCCCGTTTGCGGCAAGCTGGAGTTGCTCAGGTAGTTCATCGGCAATCCAAGCTGGCCGGCGCCCCGCCGGACCAGGATCAGCCGCGCGAAATCCAGCAGCGGATTGGCCAGCAAGGCTTCCGTGCGAAGCTGCCCGAACTGGCGCGCGATCTCGACGGAGTCCGGTTCCTTCCGCAGCGTCTCCAGACGCTTCCAGAAGTCCGGTCCCCGGGGATACCGATCGGAGAAGGTCTCGATCAGGTCACGAATGGCGAGTTCGAGCGCGTGCCACTCGCTTTCGGACACGGCCGGCTTCGGCGCGGCGGCCAGCGGGCGGCCGTCGGGTGGCATCGACAGCGGTTGCCAGGCCGTCGGTTTTCCCAGGTAGCCCACGAGATTCGCGGCCAGACGCTCGACGTTGTGCCGGTACGACGCGGGGGCCGCGCCAGAGAGACGCCCCAGCCGCCAGCCCAGCACGATCACGCGCCCCTGGCCGAGCGCGTACTCGATGAGCGGGTTTTCGGGACCGCCGGGCGTCTGCGCCAGAAGCATTCCCTTCGCCGGGCTGCTCAGAGGGTGGAACTCAGCGAATGCGGGGAACGCGGCGTTGGTCATCCAGAGAACGCCGCGCTCCAGGTCGGCACCTTGAAAGGCCGGATGCCGCGCGTCGAGCGGGGCGAGCCCAGCCTGCGCGCGATCATTTCCGAAATCCAAGGGCTGGATGCGGACCGTGTCGATCCCCAGGGGCTCGACCAGTGCTGTTGCGCCACCCGAGAGCAAAAGCCCATGCCCTTCTGTGACAAACCGCCGCAACGCGTCCACCGCCCGAGAATCGAGGGCCGGACCTTGCGACGGGCTGGCATGGCCATTGTGAACCCACACCACGCCAAATTGATGGATATCAACATTCGCTCCCTGATCGTCCACGAACCGCCCGTCGGCGGTCGGCCGGAAGGCGGTCAGGGGTGTCAGCCGCTCGGCCGTTTCCCGGGCCATGTCGATCTCGGCGTCGGGTTTGTCGGGAATGGCTTTCCAGACCAGGAACCCGACGTGTGGCTCAGCACCCAGCACGGCCGCGGGTGGGCCTGATGACACAATCGCCACCAGCCAGACCACGCCGAGCCAGCGGCGAAACGAGCTCCGGTTCATGATCGCCCCCTCGCGATATCTGAGCGTGTGCAATCAGGTGTTCGTAGGGTGGGCTCGGCCCACCATCCCCGTGAGACCGAAGATGGTGGGCCAAGCCCACCCTACGAGAGATTCTCACAGCGTCCAGCCGTCTGCGGTACTTGCGGCGGACGTAGCTGTTGGCGTCCGCGTCGTTGGTCACTTCCATCTTCTCGCCGTTCCAGAGGAGCAGACGGTTCGGGTACCGGACGGCGAGGTTGCCCATGAGCACCATCTCCGACCAGCGGGCCGGAGTAGTCGAAGTTCGCGCTCGCCGGCTTTGCCCTCCTTGCAGGCGCGGACCCAGTCTTGTTCGTGGCCGTCCTGGCCGCCGGGGATACGCTCGATCGTCCGGGCGGGCCGCTTGTACTCCTTCATCCGCGATTCCGGGATGAACTGCGGGTTGCGGCCGTAGCAGCCGCACATCAAGATGCCCTTGTCGCCGAGGAACAGCACGCCGCCGTCGCTGTCGCCCATCGGGCGGCCGGGTTCGAGCTCGTCGGGCCGGGGCGGCATCATGCCGCCGTCCCACCAGGTCAGCTTGACGTCCGGCATGCCCTCCCGCGCGGGGAACTTGAAGCGCACGATCGTCGAGCGGGGATACGTCTCGTTCCTCGGCTTGGTTTCCTTCCAGAGGTCATGCCAGTAGGTCGAGATGCACCCTTCCACGCTGACCGGGTACTTCAGCTTCAAGGCCCAGAAGGGCGCATCGAGGATGTGGCAGCCGAGATCGCCGAGCGAACCGGTGCCGAAGTCCCACCAGGCCCGCCAGTTCCCCGGATGATAAGCGGGATTGTAGGGGCGGAACGGCGCGGGGCCGATCCACTTGTCCCAATCGAGGCTGGACGGGACGGGCGGTGTCTCCTTGGGCCGCTCCACCTCGATCCCCTGGGGCCAGACGGGGCGGTTGGTCCAGGCGTGGACCTCGCGGACCGTCGCCGATGGCGCCGTCCCAGATCCATTCGCAGAGGTCGCGCACGCCGTCGCCGGAGTGCCCCTGGTTGCCCATCTGGGTCATGACCTTGTGCTTGCGGGCGGCCTCGGTCATCGCCCGCGCCTCGGCCACCGAATGGGCCAGCGGCTTTTGCACGTAAACGTGCTTGCCGCGCTCCATGGCCGCCAGCGCGATCATGGCGTGGGAATGATCGGGCGTGGCCACGATCACCGCGTCGATGTCCTTCTGCTCGTCCAGCATGACGCGGAAATCGGTGTACCGCTTGGCCCGCGGGTAGGTGGCGAACGTCTTGCCCGCGTAGGACGAATCGACATCGCACAGGGCCACGATGTTCTCGGCCGCGCACATGGACAGATTGTGCCCGCCCATGCCGCCGATGCCGATGCCCGCGATGTTCAATTTTTCATTCGATGACGCTTGACCCGGCGCGCCCAGCACGTGCCCCGGGATGATGGAGAACGCCGCCGTGGCGCCCGCCGCGCCTTGGAGGAGGGTCCTGCGCGTGATCTTGGTATTTTTGGTCATATGCGAACTCGAAGATTCATTCATGATTTACCTCTGGGGGTACTTGTTTCTCGGAACGAACCGGGCCGAGACGCCCACCAGAACAGTGGGCATAATAGCCCGGGCTCTCCCGGCCTCCGTTCCCCCATCCTCTTGAGCGCCGGGCAGCGACGCAAGAGGACGGGACAGATTGAGACTCCTCGCCGATCTTCACCGCCCTCGTCCGCCGTCCTGGGTGGCATGCCCACGTCTGCGTGGGCATGTCCGGGTTCCTTGCCGGCCCCGAGACCGGCGGACATGCCCACGCAGACGTGGGCATGCCACCCTGTCAACGGGGCGCCGGCGACGCCGGGGCGTTCGCCAGGCGCCGACCTCGGCGGCGGAGAGGGCCTTGCGGTGGATGCGCACGTCGCTGAGCAGGCCGTGGAAGTAGCGGCCGGAATGATACCCCTGGCCCAGCTTGAAGTTCTGATTGGGGTTGTCCGCGAACGGGCCGCGCGCCGGTGCCCGGCTTCTCTCCGCGCCGTTGACGTAGAGGACCGCATCATGCCCGTCGCAGACGATGGCGACATGCTGCCAGGTGTCCGCCTTGAGCTGCGTGGGGCCGGCGCCTTGCCAGCGCTTGCCGTCGCCGTAGCCGAAGCCGAACAGGTTCGTGTTCTTACCCTCTTGCTGGAGGTCGAGGCCGACGAACGGCTCGCCATGATTGCCCAGGATGTCGGCATGCTCGACCTGCGTGGACGCGGGACGGACCCAGAGCGTGATCGAGAAGGGCATGACCAGATCCGGCAGGGACGTCTCGGTCTCGACCACGTTGCCCCGGCCGTCGAAGCTCAAGGCCGGACCGCGCGCATCGCTGGTCCACTTCGGACCGCCTGCGCCGCCGGACAGCGTGCCGTGGCGCCCGTTCCCCGAGGAATCCAGGGCCATGGTTCCCTGGCCGTCGTCCAGCCGCCACCAGCCGTACAGGCCGGTATACGAAAAGGTCCGCCGGGAGTCCGCCGCGATCTCGTGCGGCGTCCGGGCGCGATCGCGGACGTGATTCACCGTCAGCGTATACGTCGTGGCCTCGGAAAGCGGCGACGTGGTGAGCGTGACCGTCTTCCGATCGGCCGCGAGCGCGGCCCCGAGCACTTTGACCTGCGCGTCGATCGCATAGTTCGCCGGGGAAACGGCGCTGGCGTGTTCGACCGGCTCGCTGAAGGTCGCGGTGACACGATCCGCTTTCCCCGACGCCACGGCAACAATCGTCGGCGGGGTCGTGTCCACGGGCTTCGCCGTGATGACGATAGTGTGTCGTGTCGGCGGTACCCTGCCGGTCGCGGACGGACAGCTTGACCGTGTACGTTCCGGGGTTTTTATAAGCATGAGTGACGGCGAATCCCTCGGCGGTGGTCCCGTCGCCGAGCTCCCAGTGAGCACTGGCGATTTCACCGGCGGGCGCGTGCGAGTCCTTGGCCGACAGAGCGACTTCCTCGCCGACCTCACACTCCGACAAGGGCCCCGCGACGACCGCGGCCAGTCCCGTGAGACGGCGATACGCGATCAGGGCGGCCTGGGGTCGGTGGGAGAGAGTCACCGGCAAGCCCGTTTCCATCAGCGCACGGCCGGAAGCCCGCGTGCCGCTCTCCCGATCGAGGTCCCGCAGCTCGTAGACGGCCCCGGCGTCCAGTCCTCGGAGCTTCAAAGAGCGTGATTCCTCTTCGCTCCCCTGGCGCCGGAACGCCTGGATCATGCCCGCTGCCGCTTCGGGACGATCGAACTGCCAGGCGATCCAGTCGCGTTCGGCCAGGCTGTAGGGAGTCAGGGGGTAATAGTCGCCCAGGAAATCGTCGGCCACCTGCTTCCAGTCCTCGATCCGGCGCCGCATCGCCGCCCAATCGACGTTGTTCGGGTCTCCTGAAAAGCCGATGCCGAAGGCTGGCGTCAGGTGGCTGCGGACGGCGTAGACGTCGTTGTAGAAAACGCCCGTGCCGTAATAGGGAACCCAGAAGGAGAGGCCGTAGGTATGGCCCTGATTGCCCACGAGCATGTCGCGGGCGTCGGGATTCTGCGGGGCCTGGAAATCGCTGCGCAGCAAGGGAACGGCGCGTCGCAACGTCTCCAGGTCGTTGCGGCGGCCGCCCGACGCACAGCTATCGATGAGCAGATCGGGATGGCGCCGCCGCAGTTCGTCCCAGAAGGCCAGGTAGCCTTCGACGTGGCGGATCTCGGTGATCCCCTGGCGGTTTTCGGCGTCGTGGCCGCGCCAGAAGTCGAGCGGGTCGATGTTGAAATCCTGGCGGTAGAGGTCGATACCTTGCTCGGTCAGAAATTTGTCCACGTGATCGGTGAGCCAGTGGCGTGCGTCCGGATCACCCAGGTTCAAGAGCCGGTCGCCTCCCGCGCCGAGCAGCCAGCCGGGATGGTTCTCGAAGAGCCACGAACCCGCATGGACGCGCTCGGGCTCGAACCAGAGCACCAGCTTCATGTCGCGCGCGTGGGCATGGTCAGAGACGGCCCGGATACCGCGCGGGAATCGCGCGGGGTCGGGCTCCCAGGTGCCGGTCTCGGGCCAATCGCGGCAGGGATACCAGCCGGCGTCCATCCACCAGTAATCGAGCTTCGCGCCCCCTTTCAGGTAGGCGTCGATGTAACCGATCTCGCTGTTCTCCGACTGGTGCAGCCCCATGCAGGCGGACGTGAACGGGGCGGGCAGCTTGCCGCCGGGGCGGGGAAGATTGTGCGCGACCATCCAGCGCCGCCAGAGGTTCTGCGCCCGGATGCGGTCTCCGTTCCAGAACTGGAGCACGACCAGCGGCGAGCGCACTTCCTCGCCGGGCAGGAGCTGGAAATGCGTCCGTTCCTGACCGGCGGTGATACGCAGGGCCGTGCCCGCGTCGCGCTCGAACCGCGCCGCCCATTGCCCCGGCCAGCCGATGACGGCAATCACACCGCCGCCGTCATACGCGACGTTGAAGTAGGGATACGCCCCGTTGGTCGGCCGCCCTCCGTCGGGAGCGAAACGCTGTGACGCGCCGGCGTTCAAGCGGGTCTCGTGCGGCTCATAACTGTGTGCGGAGCAATTGTCGCCGGTTTGAGAGTGGAGGAGAAACTCTCCCGGCGACTGACGATTCAATACCAGATCGAGCGCCTGGATCTGCTCCAGGATCGGTGTGGCTTCCACTCCTGTATTCTTCAGGTAGAGCGTCCACTCCACCGTGGGAAAGTCGTGATACTCCACCGCCCGACAACGCACCACGAGCCCGGTTCGGGGATCGGTCCAGGTCAGCTCGTGCTCGGTGCGCTGATCGTCGAGCTTGGTCTGCTTCGTCTGTTTCTCCCAGCGGGGCAACAGGGCACCCGAGGTTTTCCCACCATAGGCAAAGGAGAAGAACGCCGCGTTCTCGGCCGAGAGATGGTGTTGAACCCATTCCGTTTTCCGGGCCAGTTCCGCGGGCGCGATGGACACTCCACTCTCCGCGCGGAGTGGAGTCACCCCGATAGCGGCAAGGAGGACGACCATCGCCACGATTCGATGAAGTCTCGCCGGGTCCATTTTGCTCTCCTCGCAACAGGATGATGGGCTCACTTCGCCGTCTCGACTTCCGCCCGGACGTTGAGGAACTTGTTCCCTTCAGACCGAAGACCGCGGGCCTGTTCGTCACGGAGAATGCCGACTGCCGAGGTCGCGCTCGGTTCGGTGGACCCGATCGTATTGCCGCGGAAGACCAGGTCGTGATGGTAGCCCCGCACCGTGATTGCGGCCCCCTGCCCCGAGGCCATGCGCTCGGCCGTTGTCGACGATGCGGTTGCTCTCGAAGACGTTCCGATGCGCCCCCATGGCCTCGGTCTCATTGCGGAACAACACGCCCGTCCCGCCGTTGCCTTCGATCACATTGTCCCGGAACACGTTGTCGGAGTCTTTGTGGCCGATCGAGATGCCGGCCCCCTTGTTGTCGCGCACTTCATTGCCCGAGAACTCACCGTACTTGACCCGCCAGCACACGAACAGCCCGTCGCCGCCGTTGCCGGTCGAGCGATTGTTCCGCACGGTCGGATGCTGCGACCCGCTGCCCGGGTGGAGGCCGAGCCCGGCATTGCCTTCCGCCGTGCAGTTCTCGACCGTGACCCGTTGCGAGACCTGGAAGCTGATGCCGTCGCCGTTGTAATCGCGGACGACGCAGTCGCGTATCGTGATATTCTCGCACTCGAAACAGTAGATGCCGCCGCCGCGGCAGCCGTCGAGCGGGCCGCGCCGGGCGCGGTTGCCGGCGATCGTCAGGCCCGCGACGGCCGCGTCGCGCACGCCCCAGCCGCCGACGATCGGAAAGGCGATCCGGGCGGTGGCGCGATGGGCGACCATGTAGTCCAGGTACAGAGGCGCCGAGATCGCGAAGGTGTGGTCGTCGAGCCGGGCGGTCAAGGTCGCGGTCGTGACCGTGAATCCGCCGCCGAGGTGCTCATCCTGGATGGATACGCCGTCTCCGACGTGGAAGGCGGCGGGATCGTCCAGCGTGACCTGCCGCTCGTTGCAGTCGCCGTCACAGGACAGCCGCGACTCGGCGCCGTCGCAGGCGGCCAGGATGGTCTGTCCCGGCACGCCACGGATGGTGACATGATCGCGCAATCGCAGAGCGTTGCGCATCATGTAGCGGCCGGGCCCGATGAAAACGGTCCCGCCGCCGAGGTCGGCAACCTGGTCCACGGCGGCCTGGAGCGCCCGCTGATCGCTGCCGCGGATGTCGCCCGCGTCGATGCCGACGTGGATCAGGGCGGACCCCGGGCCGCGGTCGTCCGCGGCGGCGCCCGCTCCGATCGCCATGATCAGCGCCCACGTGCCCATCACCCATCGCGCTTCTCGCTCACACATGGTTCCTCCTCGGAGAGTCGCCGTCCGATTCCTGCTCGGGGCTACCGCGGAACAAGCACATCGTACCCGTGCAGCGCTGTCAAGGATGCCCCCGACCCATGTCCGACTGGGGTTCTGCCGGGTGCCACGGGTTCCGCTTGGGGAACCCGTGCCGCTCGACCCCCAGCCCGCAGACACGGGTACCCCGAGCGGAACCCGTGGCACCCAGGCGCGATCGGCACGTTCCCGGAGACCGTTTTTGGAATTCCCGGCAGCGCGTCTTTTGGTCATGATGGTGGCTCGCTTCTTGCTGTGAACAAGACCCAAGTTGCAGGAGTTTCGGCCGCGGTGAGCGAACCTCTCTGGATTCTGTGTTTTTTGCGGATCGTCGCGCGGGCGCGGCCGGAGTACGTCGCGGCGGCGCGGCGGCTCGGTGCGGCGCTGGCCCGACGGGGACTCGGCCTGGTCTTCGGCGGCGGCCGGGTGGGGATCATGGGCGTGGTGGCCGATGCGGTGCTGGAAGCGGGCGGCGCGGTCGTCGGCGTCATCCCGCAGCGGCTGGCGGCCAAGGAGATTGCCCACGAGGGCGTGACCGAGCTGATCATCGTGGACAGCATGCACGAGCGCAAGGCCCTGATGGCCTCGAAGGCGGCCGCCTTTTTGGCCTTGCCCGGCGGGATGGGCACGTTCGAGGAGTTCTTCGAGATCCTGACCTGGGCCGCGCTCGGCATCCACAACAAGCCGATCGGCCTGCTCAACGTGGCGGGTTACTTCGATCCGTTGCTGTCCTTGCTCGATCACGCCGTGGCCGAGCGGTTCGTCCGCGCCGAACATCTGAAGCTTCTGCTGGTGTCGGACAATCCCGAGGAGATGGCGGCCGCCTTGCCGGTGTTTGCGCCGCCGCCGCCCGGTCCGCTCTGGATCGATCTGGAGCAGACCTGAAAGGGTGTACGAGAAGGGTCTTTTCCATGTAGCGGCGGCCGTCTCGGCCGCTCCGGATTCCCGAACCGGAGCGGCCGAGACGGCCGCCGCTACATGGATGGACCGCGCCGACCCCTTCTCGTACACTCTTTTGAGGAACAGCCCTGATGCGTGATGGAGGCGCCGGGAGGCTGGGGTCGTTGACAGCTTCGTTGCGATCGGGGAAAGTAATTCTTATTGAGTTCCGGGAATGGGCGTTGATCCCCCCGTCGCTCGTGCGAATCGACTCCTTCGAGGGAGAACCCGTCGATGCCGTGGTTGTCGAGGCTGTCGCGTGGAGGGCACCTCCGGGTCTGGACGGCAGTGGCCCTGGCGTGGGTGATGGGGCTGGCCCTGCTGGCGTCGGCTCAGGAGGAGAAAAAACCCGCCGAAGCCCCCGCGAAGGCCGCGCCGGCCCCCGCCGCCGCGGCGCCGGCCCCGCGCCCGCGGCGCGGCCGCTGGCCACGGAAGCCGCGCCCCAGGAAGGCACGATGCTGACCGCCTTGCTGCGGGCCCATAGCGATCCGTTCGCGGCGTTCATCGGCCTGGTCCTCCTGGGTCTGTCGGTCTACTTCGTCGCGCAGGTCATCCGGCTGGGCATGGAATATCGCGTCAGCGAGGCCGTGCCCCCCGCGCTGATCGACACGCTGGAGGAGGCCATCAAGGAGCGCAAGTTCCAGGAAGCCTACGACGCCTGCCGCGATGACAATTCGTTCGTCTCCCGGCTGATCCGCACCGGCATTGCCAACCTCCCCACCGGCCGCGCCGAGGCCAAGGAGGCCATGAACGTGACGGCCGAGGAGATCGTCGTGACCATGGAGTCGCGGATCACCTACCTGGCGACCATCGGCACGCTCGGCCCGATGATCGGGCTGGTCGGCACGGTCTGGGGCATGATTCACAGCTTCCAGAAGATCGCCTTCGCGGGCGGCTCGCAACCCCGGGCCGACCAGGTGGCCAGCGGTATCGCCACGGCGCTGTTCATCACGCTGGAAGGGGTGTCGCTGTCGGTGCCGGCCATCTTCTTCTATGCTTACTTCCGTACCCAGATCGCCACCATCGCGATGGAAGCGGCCAAGGTCGCGGACCGCACGATCTCCGCGTTCTGGGCCGCGGCCAAGCAGCCCGGCCAGGCCACCACCAAGGTCTGAGACGATAAGGGAGCTTCTCACACATGGCTGGCTCCGTCGTCTTGGGCGAGATCAAGGCCGAGCCGAACCTGACGCCGATGCTGGACGTCGTCTTCCAGCTCATCACCTTCTTCATGTTGATCTTCCGGATCAGTGGCGAGAACTTCGACGCGCGCGTCAAGCTGCCGGTCGCCGGCTCGGCGCGTCCGGTCGAGGCCAATCAGAAGGTGGAAGACCGCATCGTCATGAACATCGACGAGCGCGGGAACCTGATCTGGAACAGCCAGTCCCTGGACTACGACCGGGCCATCAAGGAAATCAAGAATCAGGCGGCGCTCGTGCGTTTGAGCCTGAAGGTCACGACCGGCAAGGAGCCCAAGGCGGGCGACCCGCTGCCCACGGTCATCGTGCTGCGGGCCGACCGCCGGTCCGAGTTTGCCCAGCTTTATCGGTTCATCACCGCGTGCCAGGCCAACGGCTTCACCAAGTTCAACCTCAAGGCCATGAACGCGGAGGGCTGATCTCGTGAAACGCAAGGGCCCGGAAGAAGTGCAGATCCAGGTCACGCCGATGCTGGACATGGCTTTCCAGCTTCTGACCTTCTTCATCCTGACGTATCATCCCATGCCGGTGGAGGGGCAGTTCGCCATGAGCCTGTTGCCCGCCGCGCCGGCCATGGACATGAACGCCGCGCCGCCCGCCGAGGCGCCGCCCGCCGGCCCCGTCGATCTGCCCGCGCCGGTCCGGACCCTGACGACCATGCTCCGCGCCGAAGATGACGGCACGCTGGCCCGCATCCAGATCGGCGAGAACGAGGCGATGACCACCCTCGACGCCCTGCGCATCCAGGTCAAGGCGATCTTCGGCTCGAACGAGCAGCCGTTCGAGCAGGTGCTCATCGAGGTCGATCCCCGCCTGAAGTACGCGGATCTGATGAAGGTCATCGACGTGTTCGCCTCCGAGAACGTCACCAAGATCAGCTTCTCGGAACTGGGCGAGAACGGAGGGTAGCGGTACCTTGACCCGGAAGCCCGACAGGAGCTTTTTCCGAGGCGCCGAGCTGGGCCGGCTGCTGCTTCTGGCCGTGGTCATGGTCGCGGGCTGGATCGCGGTGTTCGTGTATTGTTCCCGGCCGGGTGCCCCCCCGCCTCCCCCGCCGCGCACGGCCCTGCATCTCGTGCCCCTGCCGCCGGCCGACGCGGGCCCGGAGTTCCAGGGCGTGCAGGACCGCCGGCCGCTGTCCCTGCGTGATAACGCGGCCTACGCCGAGCTCCTCCGCCGGGTGCGCACGACCTCGTATGACGATCTGGCCCGCCAGTGCCGCCGCGACGTGTTTTTCAGCCAGCTCATCGATGCCCCGCAGCGCTACCGTGGTCTGCCGATCCACCTCGAAGGGACGGTCCTGCGCGTGCTGCGCCAGGAGACGCCCGGCTCGAGACTCTTTCCGGGCGGTGCCTATTTCGAGGCGTACGCGATCACGCCCGATAGCGGCAGCTTCCCCTGGTTCCTCGTTTTTGAGGAAGCCCCCGCGCGGCTTCAGGTCGGCGACGACCTGCGGCAGCGGATCAGCTTCGACGGCTTCTTTCTCAAGCTGCTGGCCTACCAGGCCGCCGACACCATGCGGGTCGCCCCGGTGCTGGTGGGTCGATTTCCCCCAGCCCCGAAGGCGAGCCCCGCGCAGCCGGCGCAGGACTGGCTTCATGGGGACTCCTGGCTGGTCGTGTTGCTGGTCGTCCTGACCCTTTCCATCGGTATCCGCCTGTCCCTGCAATTGCGCCGCCAGTTGGCGCAGGCGCGGACCCCGGACCGCCGGCCTGCCGTCGTCGACCAGATCGATGCCGAATCCCTGAATCGATGGGTCGAGCGGGGTCCGGACGAGGCGGAGCGTCTGTCCCAGAAGTGACGATCCGGTCATTCTGGTTTTAGCCCCGAAGGGGCGGAAGCGAATAGCCCAGGGCGTCAGCCCTGGGTACCAGGGCGGCCGAAGTCCGCGTCTTATTACCCCGGCAAAGAAGATCCTCCTGTAGGTCGGACAATCCTGTCCGACAGGCCGGGGGAGTCGGACAGGATTGTCCGACCTACTTTCTTGCCGGGGTAATACTTTCGCCCCTTCGGGGCTGCGGAGGGGGTGATTGTGCCCGTGTCGCTGTCCTGTCCCAGGGCTGACGCCCTGGGCTATTGACTGTCGCCCCTTCGGGGCTGAAGAGCCTTGGTCCCTGGGGCGGACGCCCCGGACGGTTCACGGCCACCCCTTCGGGCTGAAACCAGAATGACCGGATCGCCACTTCTGGGACAGACTCTGAGTGCGGTCGTTTTGCTGGGGCGGCTATCGTCAAGGAAAGACCGCGGGCATGCTGGGAGGGCTCGTGCCCGGCGGGAGGTCCGTGATCCGGACGGTCCACACGCCGTTCTCGACGAGAGTGAATGTGACCATCTTCTGGTTGATCTGGCAGGTGTACTCCGCTTGCGGGGTGTTGTTCTGGGTTGCGAGCAGATTCAAGGCCGAGCCGACGACGGTGAGCGTTTCCGCCTGTGGGTCGATCCGGGCCTCCTGCGCCGCCTGAATGCGCAAGAGTGTGCTGAGGTCCCGATAAACCACGGACCAGATGGACATGATCAAGAGCGCGAAGAGAGTGACCAGGACCAAGGCGAAGCCCCGGCGTCGTGGAGCGCATGTCATGGCGCGATGACTCCGACCAGCCGATACTGACGTTCCGGAACGTCGCCAAGCTGAAACGTCATGAGGATCTCGACCAGTCCCGGTGCGTCGGGGCCGGGAACCTGCGGAGGAAGCCAATGGACCTGGAAGCCCGTGACGTAGTGCGCCACGACGAACGAGGTCGTCACGGCCGCACCGTCCGTCGCACAGCCCGGAAACTCGGTGTATTGCCGCACCAGCCGCGGTGTATTCGGTCCGTCCTGGATCACACTGTAATTGACATGGATGCAATTGTTGTAAGCGAGAGCGAGCTCGTGGCCGTCGCTGCCGGGGGTCACGTCCAGGAGCCGGTAATCGTATGCGCCGCTGGGATTGTCGCTCGGGTTTGGCACCTTCTCGGGCGCCGACCCGCTGAAGTCGCGTGCGAGCGCCTCGCGGGCCATCCGGGCCTCGAGTGCGACGCGGCAGACCTGTTCGGCGTACAGGGCCGGCTTGACGAACCCTTTCCAGACATTGGCGAGCACGACCACGAGCAGGCTCATCAGGGCCGCGACGACCACCAGTTCCATCATGGTGAAGCCGGTTCTGCCGGCACGCCGGCGCGTGGTCATGGCTTCGCCTCACTGCACCTGGGCCTGGAGGGTCACCGCGCCGTCCGCATCCGTCTGCATCGACTGGAGCTGGACAGTGCGGGGAGTGGGCACGATGCGGACCGCATCCGCGACGATGGCGCGGTTGTGATCGGCTTGCAACTGGACCTGGAACCGGCCGTCGCTGATCCGGTACAGGTGCGCGAGCCGCTGCCAGTCGCTTCCTTCGAAGCCCGCCAGGTCGGGCTTGGGCGCCTGCGTCTGGTCCAGCACGGGTTCGGGGCCGCCATCGAGCGGCTCGGCGCCGAGCACCTGGATGGGAACCTGGGTGGACAGGTCCGGCGCCTTGGGCCACGTCACGTAGATGGCGTAGATGCCGGGCGGAAGTCCGGTCGTTCCCGACGCGGACGCCGCAAAGGACCATGTCACGCTGCCGGAACCGTCGGGGCTGGCAGGGTGGCGATGGAAACCGCCGTGATACGCGGAGGCCGAGCTGACCGTCTCCCAGCCCTCCTGGCTGCCGCCCGTGAACGTCACGGACGGGTCCGCGTCGTCGAGCGTCCTGGGCGGCGGGACCGGCAGCGTCGTCTGAACCCACGCCGGACCACAACGCCCGTTCCAGGGATACGAAGGTGGAATCAGATAGTGCGTCGTGCCCGCGCCCGATGCGCTGTAGGTTGGCATGGTCGCGTCCAGGCGCTGAGCCAGCTTCATCTGAGTCGCCACGACCGGGAAGACACCCGCGAGCGCCAGCGCGAAGACAACCAGGGAAACCTGAAATTCCAGCGCGGAGCTCCCCCTCTTTGTCGTGTGCCCGCGGCGTCTGGGGGTGCGCATGAGGGACTCTCAGCGGAAGCCAGGGACGATCTGGACGGCGGGATTCCCATCCGTCACGTAATTGTGCGTGGTATCGACAAATTCACCATCCTGATTGATCACCAGCACGCCGTTCCACGTCGTGTTCTGGTACGACCAACGGATGGCCTTGACCGTCAGCGTGGTGGTCGTCGCTTCCGTGATGGTGTACAAGTAGGGTGACGGGTGCGCCCCATCGACCTCGGAGTCCTGGAAAGGAATCCGCGGATCGAGGAGCGGCTCCGAACCTTCGGTTTGCCCGCGGAGGGCGGCGTAATTCGCCGTGTACGAGCGATTCTTCAGCCAGTACAACCGCTCGGCCGCCCAGATGGCGCGGAGGTTGGCCCCGGCGATGTCCGCCTTGGTCTGCTCGACGGCGCGCCGGAAGGAGGGGGCGGAAAAACCGGCCAGCACGACCAGGATCACCGCCACGGTCATGAGCTCGACGAGCGTGTGCCCCGCCCGTCTCGACACACCAGGACGCCGCGTGGACATGGTTCGATATCCCCCGAACACCCGGCACTCTTAGAGTCTTTTTCAAAAGCCCCGAAGGGGCGAAAGTGAATAGCCCGGGGCGTCAGCCCCGGGAACCGAGGCCGCGCCCGCGCCCGCCTTCTCCGGAGCCCCGAAGGGGCGACAGAAGGTCCTGCGAGAGCATGGTTTCTGTCGCCCCTTCGGGGCTCCGGAGAGAGGATTTTAGGCGTCGTTCTCCGTCCCGGGGCTGACGCCCCGGGCTATGTACTGCCGCCCCTTTGGGGCTTTTGGAACAGACTCTCAGTGGACCTTGCCGGCCATCTCGAACATCGGCATGTAGATCGCCAGCATGATGCCGGCGATGCTCGTACCCATTCCCATGATAATAATTGGCTCAAGGAGTTTTGTGACTTTCATGACCATACTCTCCATCTTCTCCTTGTAATAGGGCGCGATCTGGTTCATCACGTTCGCCAGCTCACCCGACTCCTCGCCGATGCGAACCATGCTGACGAGCATGGAGGTGAACAGCCGCGTTTCGGCCAGGGACGACGCCAGGGGACGGCCGGACGAGACCATGGTCTGAACCTGTTGCAGCGCACGGCGATACAGGGGGTTGTATTGAAAGACGCAGATGAGCGTCTGGATCGTCTCGAGCATGGGCACGCCGCTGCGGAGCAACAGCGCGACGTTCGAGGAGAAGCGGTACATGGCCGACTGGACGAGCAGATCGCCGACCGTCGGCAAGACCAGTCCCACGCCGATCAAGGTGCGGCGACCGGTTTCCGTCTTCGCGAAGGAGCGAAAGGCCAGGACGAAGATCACCACGCCGACAGCGATGTAAGGACCGTTGCGGGTGATGAAATGCGAGCCGTCGACGACCATCTGGGTCATCTGGGGCAGCTCAGCGCCCATGTCCTTGAACATGTCGGCGAACGTGGGCACGACCATCCAGAGCATGATCGTCACCGCGATCACCGCCACGACGACCAGGATCATGGGATACATCAAGGCCCCCATGACCTTGCGCCTGGTCTCGCGGCTGTCGCGGATCTGCATGTTGAGCTCGAGCAACACTTCGCCCATCTTACCGGTGACTTCGCCGGTACGGATGACCTCGACCCAGTGGTTCTGGAAAACTTGGGGATGCGCGGCCGCCGCAGTATAGAGCGCACTGCCTGAGGCCACTCGGAAGGCGATCTCATCGAGCACCTTGCGCAGCTTGTTGCTCTGGGTCTGCTCGGAACAGATCTGGATCGCCTGCAACAACGGCGTACCCGCGTTGACGAGCGTGGAGAGGTGATGAAAGAAACTCATCGTGTCGTCGAGCTTGAGCCCCGCGTGAGGCTTGCTCGACGTCCGGGCATGCTCGGCGACAAAGACCTCGAATTCCATCCCGTTTCCCCTCCACGGACTCCCAGGAGAAGCTTAGCTCTGCTCTTGCTGTGGATTCCAGATTCCAGATGCCGGATTCCAGATTCCAGATGGCCGATGGCCGATGGCCGATGGCGGATAGCCGATGGTTGACCCACGGAAATGGATCAGGCGTCAGGCATTGATCATCCGCCATCTGGAATCTGGAATCCGGCATCTGGAATCTGGAATCGAGCCCGCTTTACTCCTCGCCGGTCATGGACACGGCGAGGACGGTCTCGAGGCTGGTCAGGCCCTGTTGGGCCTTGTCGATGCCGCTGTGAATCAGCATTTTCATGCCCTCGGCGACCGCCGCTTCGCGGAGCTCAGGCAGCGGGGTGCGCACCTGGATCAGGTGGGCCAGGTTCGGCGTGATCCGGATGACCTCGAAGATGCCCACGCGGCCGCGATATCCGGTGCCCCGGCAGTGGTCGCAGCCTTTGGGACGATAGAGCGTGCTCCCCGCCTCGATGCCGTACCGCGTGGCGATGTCCGATGTCGCCGAGTACGGTTGCTTGCACTCCTTGCAGAGCCGGCGCACGAGCCGCTGCGCTTGCAGGCAGCGCAAGGTCGAAGCAATCAAGAATGGCTCGATGCTCATGTCTTCCAGACGAGCCACGGCCGAGAGCGCATCGTTGGTGTGGATCGTCGAGAGCACGAAGTGGCCCGTCAGCGCGGCCCGCAGACAGATCTGCGCGGTCTCCGGGTCGCGCACCTCGCCGACCATGATGATGTCCGGGTCTTGCCGCAAGAAGGCCCGTAGCGCGCTGGCAAACGTGAGGCCGACCTGCGACTTGACCTGGATCTGGTTCAGGCCCTTGAACTTGTATTCGACCGGATCCTCGACCGTGCAGATGTTGACCTTGGGCTCGTTGAGCAGGTTCAGGCAGGAATAGAGCGTCGTGCTCTTGCCGCTACCGGTCGGCCCGGTCACGAGCAACAGGCCGTAAGGCATCTGGATGGACTCGATCAGGTCCTTGGCCTGGCGTTCATCGAGTCCCAGGCCGGTCAGTTGCAGCGGGATGGCGGCCTTATCGAGGAGCCGGAGCACCATCTTTTCGCCGTAGACCGTCGGCACGGTGCTGACGCGGAGGTCGATGCGACGTTCGGCGGTCTTGATGGCGATCGCGCCGTCTTGCGGAATGCGTTTTTCGGCGATGTCCATCTTGGCCAGGATCTTGAACCGCGAGATGACCATGATGAAGAGTGATTTCGAGAGCGCCGGCAGCTCGTGCAGGATGCCGTCCACGCGCAGGCGCAGCTTGCAGTTGTCCTCGAACGGCTCCAGGTGAATGTCGCTGGCGCTGGAGCGGACGGCCTGCTCCAGGATCTGGTTGACCATCCGGATGATGCGCCCGCCCTTGCCGGGCGGGGGCGGCTGGTCGAGCTCGAGCACCTCATCCGCCTCACCGATCTCCTCCGCTTGTTGTTCCGGCTCCTCGTCCTCGATCGGCTCGAACCCGCTCGAGGCTGCCATGAAGCTCCGGGACGGACGCTCCTTGTTGTAGAGATGGTCCAGAACGGACTCGACCACGCTCAAAGGCGCGATCAGCGGCCGGACCGTCAAGCCGGTCACGAGCTGGAGTTCATCGACGATCAGGAGATCCTGGGGCGTGAGGAAGGCCATGTCGAGCACATCGCCGCGCATGGCCACGGGCGCGATCATTTGCTCGCGGCAGAGCTTTTCCGGCAGAATGTGTGCCAGTTCCGGACCGACCGGCTCATCCCCCTCGGCGGGCTGATACATCGGCAGGCTGAATTGCTCGGCGTAGGCGCTCGCGATCTCATGTTCCATCGCGTAGCCATTACGCACGAGCATGCTCTCGATCGATTCCTCATCCTTATTGGTCAGGGCCTCACGGATGGAGGCGAGCTGCGAGGTTTCGACCACGCCGCGGTCGAGGAGGGACTGGACAATCAGCGGATTGCCGGTATCGGGATCGAACGAGCTTGCCATGGGCTTTCAATGTTTTGGGGTCGGGTGTGGCCTGGGATTCGGGCGGGCCTGCGTCGCCGCCAGAGTGCCCGGTCGGACCTTGCGCCGGCTCGCTCCGAGGAAAGCCGAGCGCCACGCAGTCGCCCGCATGAAGCAAGAGAACACGATTCGGTTCGATGGCCCAGACGAGCCATCCTTTGTCCCCCGCGGCGCGGCCCGGGAGCAGATCACCGACCGCGACCACCCGGCCATCGATGACGGCCAGGTCACGGTGTCTCACGGTGGAAGTCGCTTGAAGCACGAACGGTGGCCGCTCGTCGATCGGCGGCGTCGCGGCGGTCTTGGCAGCGACGGGATGGTCCGGGCCCGGCGTTTTCGCTCCCGCCAGGCCCGACATGCCGCCGGTCTTCGCTTCCGGCCGGGATGCGTCCGTAAGCCGCGCGGGCCCACCCGTGAACGGGTCGATCACCGGTTCCGCCCCGAAATCCCGCGTGAGGAGGGTTTCGCCGAATTCCGTCACCTTGGATGGCGGAAGTTTCGGCGCGGGCTCGGACCAGAGGTAGGGCCAGAGGCAATAGACCAGGCCCGCCGCGATCAGGCCGATCGGGAGCTTCGTGATGAGCTTGACGCTGCTCATGGGGATTTCGTCATGATGCCCAGAACCATCAGTTGGGCCACCACGCCCCCCCCGTTGGTCTTGGCCACGGGAATCGGGGTCACGGTGATGGAATCAATCCGCAACAGCCGCGGGTTGTCCTCGATCCAGTGCAAGAAATCGTCCAGGTCGGCGTACGAGCCCTCGACATCGATCTTGAAGCGCAGAAAAACATAGGGCGGGGCTTCCGTGGTGGGCTGTGGGTCGAGGGTGGTCAGGTGGATGGGAAACTGGCGGGTCCCGGCCAGCAGGTACTGGACCCACTCGTTGATATCGGTCATGGGGGGAACCCGGTCGTCGAACCGCTCGACCTGCTTCTTGAGCTGTTCGACACCCACGGCCAGATTCTCAATGCGCTGCTCCCGGGCGATCCCTTGCCGGGCCAGCTCGACCTCCTGGCTGAACGTCATGTAGACGCCGAAATACCATCCCACCCCGACGAGCAGGGTCAGGAGGAAACGAAGCTTGAACGGATCGCGCAGGTGGCGCAGAAGGGCCCTGAGCGGTAAGGGGGCCGTGGTTGTATCCGCCATGATCGCCTCGGTGTATCCCGGTTCCGACCAGGGACAGGGGCAGGTTCACCTTCCGTCCGGATGTTCCTCAGTGTCGCGCGGCTGGCGTGGTCTTGGACTCGGCTTCCAGCTTGGGCAGACAGACCACGGTGAACTCGGCCAGGGCATCGGCCCTGCCCCGGGCCGGCTGCCATTTCAGCTCCCCAAGCTCGACGAGCGGGAAGTCGTGCTTCAAGAGGGGATGCTCGCGGAGCTCGCCCATGAACTCGTCGATCTCCTTGGGGATGACCGAGCTGGTGTGCCCCAGAGGCGCGCGAAAACTGAGCAACAGGCGCTTGGCCGCTCTGGTTTTCTTGTTCGCGCCCTCGAAGCCGCACGCCCCCTGGAAGCTCTGGAGCCGGATGGTCCGGTTCAGACGCACGCTCAGGTCCCGCGTGTACGCCGTCCAGCACAGGCGGGTCGCGGCGAAGCTCCGGGCGATCTCGACTCGTTTCGTGAGGGTCGCGTGCATCTTTTCGATGTCCGCTTCGGACCGCTTGGCGGCCCAGGCATGTTTCGTGGTCTGAGCCCGGCGCGGGCGAGTTCCGCTTTCAAGCTATCGGCCCGGCAGTACAGGAACAGGCCGGCGCACAGGATCAACGCGGCCTGGACGGCCAGCTCGCCGAAGGGGAAGACGTCCCGGATCGACGCGGGTGGTTTGAGCAGCCGCGCCAGATCGAAGGCTTTCACCGTGACCTGACAGCCCAGCGCCAGGCCCAGCGCCTCGGCGCCGTCACCCAGCTCGGGACGGCTGCATCGGAGGATGGGCACGCCGAACTGCTCCTTGAGCGTGGCGATGTCGCTCCGGGTCAGCAGGTCGGGACGACCGTGGACGATGAGGGCATCCGCCGGTTCGTCCATGCCGCACGCGGTCCCCATCACCCGCATCGACCGCACCACCGACGCCAGGGCCAGGACCAGGCCGGTGGGCGGCAGGTCGAAGACGCGCCAGATCAGCGGTTGTTCCGCTGTCACCAGGATCGCCATACCCCGGCCCTGGCCCAGCACGAGGCGGACGACGGTCCGGGCCCGCAGCGGCTTGCGCTGCCAGTGCGCGGCCACCCGGGCCAGCGCGCACGGGGCGGGCTCGACGCGCAGCAAGCGGAGCGGCACCTCGTTCAGAGAGGCGAGCACGCCGGAGAGGTACCGTTTGCGACACGACGCCAGGCTGACGATCTCGCCCTTTCGAACCCGGGACCGGATCACATCGATGGCCATGTCATCGACGATCACGTTGCGGGACCGCAGCGCGTTCTGCAACATCATCTCGGGCGCGGTGCCCAGCAAGCCGTCGCGATCGGGGCGCGTCGTGCAAAACACCTTCCGCGCCGATAACCCGACCGCGCCTTGAAACCGCCGTGTTCCCAGCAGAGGCCGCAGGAGTTGGTCCAGCGCGGCGGTCAAATCGTCCGTGATGTAGCTCTCCCGCACGCGCTCGACCTCGACGGGCCCCAGCGGTGTCCAGGCCACCAGGCTGGCGACCAGTTGCTGGTCGTCCACCAGAACGCCGATGGTCTTCCGCATCGCGGCGTGCGGGATCAAGAGGCCCATGGGAACTCCCGCGGGATCAAGACCAGGGGCGGCCGGCCACGAGAACCGGTCGCCCCTGGATACCATGCCTACTGGTCCAGCTCGAATCAACTGCCACCCGAGCCACCCGTGGAGGTGGAGGTGGTCACCATCGGATTGATGTCGGGAAAAGTCTCGATCGTGCTCTTGGTCACGTCACTGTTGTAGCCGTTCTGGCCGAATGTCACGGTATAGTCCCCGTAGCCGCCCGAGTTCCCCGTGCGGGTCAAGGTGAGCGTCCACGAGTTTTGCAGGGTGGCCGTCGGGGTCGAGCCGTCGGCCCCCGCATCGGCCGTACCAGCCGTGAAGGGTTCACCCACACTGAAGTACTTCGGTGCCGACACGCTGATGTCCAGGTCCGTGATGTTGGTGGCGTAGGTACCCTCGCGGGACAGATACCGCTCCTGGGCCGAACGGACGGCGGACAGGTAGGCGAACGCTTCCGATGCCTTGGAGCGTTCCACCGATTTCAGGAAGCGCGGCACGCCGAAGGCGGCGAGCACGCCGATGATCACAATGACCACCGCAAGCTCGACCAGCGTGAACCCCCGGAGGGCCTTGATGCGACTGCGAAGCGTGTTCATGTTCCTTCCTCTTCTGTGTGGTCCCCAACGATCTGTTGGCTGCCCCTGGAAGCCTGGATGCGTGGTACCGCCTTCAACCGTGCCTGTTCCCGCTCATGAGGAGCATTGAGGTGGTGGCTCCAGGGCTCTACGACGACATGCCACCGACGCTCCCTCGGATCGACCTGGCGGCGGTGAGAAAGGTGACTTCAGTCCACCCGTCTCATCCCGCTTCGCATCTCAAGGATCTCTTAGGTCGCCGGCTTCGGCGTGTCAAAAAGTGGCAATGATGACTTGAAGCATCTTTGGATCGTCTTTCCGTGGGGCTGGACGTCTCCGGCCACCTGGACGGGCCGCGTTTTCGCCGGGTAGGCCCGGTCGCGCTTTGGTGGCGCACCTGTTCTCCAAGCCCGACGCGCCAGCGAGTGCGTCGCTTTGAAAGCCCGAACGCCGACGCACTCGCTGGCGCTGCCGGCTTGAATTGGAGACGATGCCGCCGATTCGCCACGCAACTCACCTTAGAGTCTGTCCCAGAAGGGGCGATCTGGTGATTTCGGTTTCAGCCCCGTAGGGGCGAAAGTGAATAGCCCAGGGCGTCAGCCCTGGGAACCAGGGCGGTAGAAGCCCGCGTCTTTCTTTCGCCCCGTCGGGACTGCGGAGAGGGTTCTTGTGCCCGTTTCGCGGTCCCAGGGCTGACGCCCTGGGCTATTCGCTGTCGCCCCTACGGGGCTGAAACCGAAATCACCAGACAAGCACTTCTGGGACAGACTCTTACCTGGAATCCGGGGCAGGCAGGACGAGGCGCTGACCGGGAACGAGGTGGTTGGCGTCGGCGATCGTGTCGCGATTGAGCTGGTACAGTTCGGCGGCGCGGCGGGAGTCGCCGAGGCGGTCGCGGGCGATGCTGGCCAGGGTCTCGCCGCGCCGCACGAGGTGAAACGCCGTACCAACATCGCGATCGGAAGGCGGAGCCGCGGTTCGAACGACCGCGTCGTCGCGACGCGGAGAGTAGGACGCCACGGCGGGGCTGGTCCCGTTCCGGCTCGTCCTGAAGGCGCGAAGACGGGACAGGAGGCCCGAGGAGGGCCGGGGAGGCGCGGTGGGAGTGGGACGAGTCGCGCCGGTGGTCGAGCTTCCCGGCGCGACCGCAACCGCCGCGTCACGAGGCGCCGCCGCACCCGGCGCGCGGTTGCCCCCCGCCAGGGCGGGACTCGCGCCGAGGCTGCCGTTCGGGTCCCAGATGTGGGGGGTCAAGAGCACGATCAGTTCCCGCTTCGCGTTGGTGCGCTGGCGGAAGCCGAAGATCGTCCCCAGCAGGGGCAGCCGGTTCAGGCCGGGGAGGCCCTGGTACTGGAACGTGTCCTCGTGGTCGATCAGGCCGCCGATGACGATCGTCGCGCCGTCGGGCACCATCACGTTGGTGGTCACGGCCGAGATGTTCTGGCTGGGCAGGTTATTGGTCACACTGCCCGAGCTTCGCTCCGGGTGGATCTCCATGCGGATCATGCGATCCTCGGAGATATACGGCCGCAGCCGCAGCAGCGTGCCCACGTTCAGGAACTGGACTTGCTGGATCGTGCTCGTCAGGTTCTGGCTGAGCGTCTGGTAGCCCAGGCGCTGGCCAAGCTGGATGTCGGCGCGTTGCTTGTTCAGGACGAGGATGCGCGGACTGGCCAGCACGTTGACCTCGCCGATGGTTTCGAGCGCGTGGACGAAGGCGGTCGTGTTCGAGCCGATGAAACCGAACTTGATCCCGTTGAAGTCCGAATCCAGGCCGGGTGGTGCGGTACTTCCCAGGATCTTGCCCGCGGTCGTGCCCGTGTTCGTGACGACCTGGAGCGGCGTGAACCCCACGTTGCTGGCCATCGTGGCCGAGTTGCCGACCTCGCCGATCGTGCGGCCGAGGTTATCCACCACGGCGAAGTTGACGCCCAGCTCGCACGACTTGTCCAGCTCCACGCTGACGATGACCGCCTCGATGAGGACCTGGATCGGCTGCACGTCGAGCTGCCGGACAATCTCGTCCACCGTCTTGAGGATCGACTCCTTGGCCTGCACGATCAGGACATCGGCGCCGGAGAGCGTATTGCCGCCCGTCGTGCCCGCGCTGCCGGCACCCGCGCCCCCACCCCCACCGCCGCCACCGCCACCTCCCGGGCCGCTCGTGGCCGAGAAGGCGGGGCTCTCGCTGATGCCGACGGCGCTGGCCGGGGTGCTGACCGTGGAGACGTTCTTGCCCTTGAGCAGCTCGTCCAGCATGAGTTTCAGGTCGTTACTGCGCATGTAATTGAGCTTGTAGACGCGCGTCTGCACCGGGTCGAGACCGTCCGGCTCGTCGGCCGAGAAGATAAAGTAGACGCCGTTGGTTTGCTGGGCGAGCAACCCGCTCATCTTGAGGATGGCGTTGATCGTCTGGTCCAGGGTCGCGTTGTCGAGATGAATGGTGATCTTCTGCGCGCCACGCGCGGTGAGAAGAGGAAGTTCAGACGGGCCTGGCGGCTCAATAACTCCAGCACCTGGCGGACATCCAGGTTCTCGGAGTGCAGGGTAATGCGGCCATCCTCGCCAATCTGGATGGGCGTTGTCGCATCGAGGGGGGTATTGGACAAAGCCGCGGGCGCCGGCGGGGGCGGCACGGTGGCGCTCCGTTGCGTCACGGTGAGAGGGCCGCTGTCAGGACCAGGCAGGGCTGCCGCCGCGGCGAGCGGGGGTACCTGCGTCACGGCCGGACGCGCCGCCGCGGTCGGGGCCTGGCCCCGGACGGCCGCCGGATGAGCCAGCGCCACGATGAGGATCAGTCCAGTGCGAACGGATCGATCCAAGAGGGTCCATCCTTGCCCGGGCGAACCTCTGGGCCGGCATGATGCCGCGCCAGACCGATCACACGCCTATCACCCCGCGGCGAGCCGGAAAGGACGGGGCGCAGGACGAGCGATGCTCGCCAAAGACCAGGATCGACCAGATCGGCGTCGATCTTGAGCAATTGAGCGATTGCAGGATTCTGTAGCCACGTCACCGGGCTGGCTGGAACATCTCAGCCCCGTAGGGGCGCGATCGTAAAGCCTGGGGCGTGAGCCCCAGGAAGGAACAAGCATGGTGTTCTGGGATTTTTGAGCCCCGCAGGGGCGACATGGCGTTGCGTGGTGGGGAGCGACTCCTTCTTCTTCCTGGGGCTCACGCCCCAGGCTTTACGATCGCGCCCCTACGGGGCTGAGAAAACCCGGAAACGACGCGACAGTCTCGATTGCAGAGACTTTCTCTTTTCGTCCGCCCGCACCGATCAGCCTGGTTCCGCGAGCGGGGACATCGTGCTCGTGTCTTCGGTCGGGGGCTGGAAAGGACTCTCGGACGCGCCGGCGGCGGGAGGGGGAGGCTCGATGGGGATCGCCGTGGTCGATCCCTCGGGGGTGGCGGGCGGAATGGTGATCGGGGACGTTCCGGCCGCCGCGGGCCGCGGCCGCAACGCCAGTCGCCGCGCCAGCGCCGGCTCGAGCGGAATCATCACCGGGGGGAGCGTGCCGGAATAGAAGGCCACCCGCTCGATCAACGTCTTCGACACCGGCTCGTCTCCCAGGGCGCCGATACGCACAGTCAGCTTGGCCATGCCATACTGGGACCGGATCGTCATGGCCGCGGGCCGGCCGTCGAGCGTCTTGGCGTCGATGCGCACGCGCCCGGCTTCCTCCTGGACGTGGACCGCGCGATATCCCAGCTCGCACAGGGCGTCGAGGGTGGAGGCGGTCACCTCGGGCACCCCCGCGCGGTAGACCTGGCTGGCGGTCCCCTTGTAATAGAGGTAGGCGTAGAACGTCGGGTCGATCCCCGGCAGCCGGCCGCACGCCTGCACGCTTTCCGGCAGGGTGGGCGGCGGACGGTCGATCTCGCCCAGCGACTGACAGCCGCCGGCCAAGACCAGTGCGAGTCCTCCGACCAGCCAAGGTACGGCGCGCAAGTCGGTTTCCCCTTCGATCACACCCGACACGACGCGATGAGTCCACGTCGGCCCTCCCGGGCCCGGGATCAAGATCGACGCGGGCTGGTTCCGATCTTTGGACGAACCGTCACAACCGGCAAAATCCCGTCGAAGGGATCGTCCGGGCGGCCGAGCAACGAGTTGTGACGTGGAGAGAGAAGCCGTCTCGCGCCGGGGTGTTCGAGAGGCTTTGAGCGACCGGAAAGCCCTGCGCGTTACGGCAGGGCGCGCGGTCGCGGAAGACGTGCGATCAAGGCGGGTTGATGCACCAACCCCGCGGCGAATCCGCGGGATTCAGGGAAGATCGCGCGACGGTGGAGGACGATAGACAAGGACGGGTATCCAGGGATCACGATACCCGTCCCCGTATCGTCACGGAGGTTCCGGATGCGTCGGCGAGGGATCGCCATTATCTCAGGCACGGACATCCGCGCAACGCGCGTGCCGCCGAACACGGTAGGCGACGGCCAGCCCCAGCACGGCCGACCAGGCCAAAAGCGTGGCTGGCTCGGGCGTGATGGTCTCGGCCAGGGGCGTCGTGAACTTCTGGTCGAGGACCGACTTGCCGACCACCGAGCCCAGGTCGGCGCTGTAGCCGATGAGGGTCAGCGAATCCTTGGTCGGGTCGAAGTTCGGATTGAACAGCTTGGCCACCTGCGTGAAGTCCTTGATCTGGAACTCCATGTCCGGGCTCGAGGACGAGGTGGCGATCGACTTCGCGCCGAGGTGATCGAGCAGGTTCACGCCGCCGACCGTCGTGCTGCCGAAGCCGTTGACCAGGCCCATCTGGTTGTTGTTGTACGCCGCCAGGGTGAACGCCGAAACGCCGTCCATCGGCTTGCCGGTGGCCGGGTTCGTCGGTTTGTTCAGCGGAATGCCGACCGCGATGTCCGGGTTTCCGCTCTTGTTCACGGAGATGCCCAGCGCGACGATTTGCTGGCCGCCGAAGTTCTTCGGTTCGGTCATCCCCAGAGGCGTCCCGGGGGAATCGACGGTGCCGACAGTGCCATTGCCGTCCAGGTCGCCGCCGACGCCGTTGAACTTGATGCCCACCGACAGCACGTCGGTCTTCTGATCGTACGACAGACTGACGCTGTTGAAGTCCATGCCGGTGTTCCGGCCGGGAATGGCTTTCATCCAGTCCGGCAGCGTCGCGTGCTGCACGGCCAGGGCGTTGGTCGTCAGAATGCCGTTGCCGGTGGCCGCGGTCGGAAAGTCGTTCGCGACGTTACCGGTAAAGTTGATCGGAGCAGCCAATGTGCTTCGGACCAAGGACAAGCCCAAGAGCACGAACGTTCCAAGAACCAAGCTGCGGCGAACCATGACGAGACTCCTTCCACGTGATGGGTTCGTCCGTCGCCGAGGGATCCGCGCACATCGGGGTCTCGCGGCGAACTCTGTCGTAGAAGAGCGTATCGCTCGGGGGATTCGATTCACACCCGAACGACCAGCCCGATGGGCGGAACAGACCGCTCCGCAGATGGTAACCGGTCCGAGTTGTACTCCGCCTCGGATCGGGCGACTCATCCCCCTCGCCGGGGAACCGGTCTCACGGTAGGACCCGGTGCTCCCGTCAGAAAGGACGACGGCGCAATGTCACTCTTTCGGTTCCTCCTACAGGCTGTTCGCACGTGGCGGCACCGTCGTGGCGGTCCGAAGACCTCCCAGCGCGCCGTCGTGACGCTCGAACACCTGGATCATCGGCAACTCTTGAGCACAGGCATTACATTCAGTGGAAACACTACACTCGATTTCCCTGATAGTTTGCTCAACCACGGCGTGGTCCAGTCGAACTTCAACCCCGTCACCGACCAGGCCTCGACGATCAACGATGCCACTCTCAACGGCCTGATCGGCGTGACGCCGGATGGGCTCAGCGAAAACGGTTTCAATTTCACGGCTTTCCGGGTGTCCTACGACCCCACCGCGGATACCCTGAATATCGGCTTGATCCCTGCGGATAATCTGCCCATCATTTCCGGCGATCTCGACAACAACGGCAACTCCGGCAACTTGAGCCCGGCAGTTCAGACGTACGTCAACGCCAACTTTCCGCCGGTGGACGGCAACGGCAACTCCGTTTCCTTCGTGGACTACCCCGACCTTCAGCTCGGCGAAGAGATCTACGCCTTCCTCGACCTGAACGGGAATAGCACGGCCCAGGTCGTCGCGGGTTTCCCATTGACGACCGACTTCGGGCCCAACGGCGCGGCGAAGGTATACGAAGTCGCCACGGCTGACAATCCCAGTCTGGTGCCTCCGACCTTCGGTACCGACCTCGGCCCGGCCTTCACGGGGAACGTTTACCTCAACAACAACCCAAACCACCCGGACCTGGAATTCCAGATCAAGAACTTCCGCGAGCTGTATCAACAAGAAACCGGGCAGACACTCACGCCCGCAAGTACGATTTCGATCGGACTCTTCGCCAACACGACGGCGCCGACCTTCCGATCCACCATTCTCAACTACAAGCCGGTCAACATCGGCCAGGCCACCCTGCCCACCCCACAGCCCCTGACCCCTCCTATCTCGATCAATCCCCACCAAGACTTCCATATTAACACGGCCCATCCCACCGACGTGAAGGTCTACGTCTTCGGCACGACCGACCTGCCCGTCGACCAGATCGATCCCGGCCTCGGTCACGCTCGGCGGCGCCACCCCGATCTACACCGAGCCGTCGCGGCTCATCAACAGCGACTCCCTGCCCGACAAGGTCTTTGTCTTCCGCGGCTCCGACATCCAGCTCCCCGCCGGCCTGACCGACGCGACCATCACCGGCAACTTGTCCAACGGGCAGACGTTCCAGAACACGGCCCTCGTCTTCAACCGCAACATCAGCTTCTACACGCAGCATGAACAGGCTGCGCAGCTTTTGCGACAGTCCCAAGAAGGTGCCCTGGCGTTCCTTACCCCCGATCAGAAGAGGTTCGGCGGGACGCCGTTCCTGATCCCGGTGAGTCCGGCCGCGCAAACCCAGGCCCAACCGCTCGCGCAGCCCCAGGCGGCGCAGTCGGCGGTCAACGACGCGGCCCTCGCGGCCCTCGTGGGCAGCGCGGCGGACCAGAGCGGCGCCAGCACGCCGACTTTGTCCCCCACGGACAATGCCAGCACGCCCACCACGGTCACGATTCCCACGAACTCGGGCACCGTGACCCAGCCCGTGCCCCTGACGATCGACGCCAGCACGGCGGGCAGCCCGAGCCCGGCGGCGATCGACGCCGACCGTCACGATCCCCACGAGCTCGGGCACCGTGACTCAGCCGACGCCTCTCGTGATCGATACCGGCTCGAACACGACCGGCAGCACAACATCGATCGCGCCGACCGTGACGATTCCCACGAGCGCGGGCACGCTCACGCAGCCCACACCGCTGGTGATCGACACCGGCTCGGGCAACGCGACCAGCGCGGCGGCAAGTGCGCCGACCGTCGCGATCCCCATGATTTCGGGCACCGCGGCACGGCCCAGGAACGTGCGCGTGATCACCGGCTCGGCGGGTCGGTTGGCGCCCGCGACCGGCCGTCTGTCCGGTCGCACTCCGGTCGTCACGATCCCCACCAGCTCCGGTCAAACGGTCCAGCCCAGCAACGTGATCGTGGACTCCAGCGCGGCGGGCGGGTCGGTCAGCTCGCTGGCGGTCTGACGGGCGGCACGACGTTGGGATACAATGAACCAAAGCACTGGCCCACCGTGCTGCCGGGCGGCGCGGCGGGCCACGCTGTTTCGGTCCTGTCCGTCCGGGCCGTTTTCGAGACTTGGGGCCATGCTCATCGTCGATGAACGCATCCGCATTCCTCGGGACGAATTCCAGTTCGAGTTCGCGCGCTCGGGCGGACCGGGGGGACAGAACGTCAACAAGGTGGCGTCGAAGGCCACCTTACGATGGCGTCCGGCGGCCAGCCCGAGCCTGCCGGAAGACGTGCGGGCGCGCTTGTTGCGGCGGCTGGCCGCGCGGTTGACCACCGAGGGCGAGCTTGTACTGACCTCGCAGCGCACCCGCGATCAGGCGCGGAACGTGGAGGATTGCCTGGAGAAGCTGCGCCTTTTGGTCCTGGCCGCCGCCCGCCCGCCGCGGCCCCGTATTCCCACGCGCCCGACGAAAGCCTCGCAGCGCCGCCGTGTCGAGCAGAAGACGATCCGCTCGGCCCGCAAACGCGACCGCAAGGCGCCACCGATCGAGTAATTCCGGGACTGTCGCGAGGATACCGAGTCGATATTTCGGAGTCCTTACGGGAACGGCGTTGGGTGCCACGGGTTCCGCCTTGGGAACCCGTGTTCGGGGCCGACCGGCACGGGTTCCCAAGGCGGAACCCGTGGCACCCGACCTCTTGCAGGAGAGCCCGGTATCGTTGTGACAGTATCGTAATTCCTGGCCCCGTCGAGGATTCGTCCGATGGCCGAGCGCGATTATTCGCCCTATCAGCAGAAGATCATCAAGCGTTACTATGACAACCGCGACACCTCGCAGCTCCAGCGCCTCGCCGAGCTCGCCACCGAGATCTACCTGGCTGAAGGCAAGAAGCGGGAGCGGCTCTGGACCCAGGTGGCACAGACCTTGACCCGGCTGGGCTTGCCCGAAAGCCGCGTGCAACACGTCCTCGACAAGCGCGACCCGGCGCTCTTGCCCGGGATCGTCCAGGAGCTCGAACAGGCCGGCAAGGCGAAATGAGAGGCTGTGCGAGAAGAGTCTTCTCTGTGTAGCGGCGGCCGTCTCGGCCGCTCCGGGTCCCAAAGATCCGGAGCGGCCGAGACGGCCGCCGCTACACAGAAAGTGCCAGGCAATCCCCCTCTCGTACACCCTTTGAGAACCGCCCCACCCCATCAATCACTGATGGCGTGCCGCGGCTTCGGTTCGAGCACGTGGCGGCGGAGCGAGGGATTCAGGCCGTAGCTCAGGGCGAGCAGCTTCATCGGGTGGAGCGTGCGTTTGGTCAGACCCTGTTCCATCTGCATCCGGCAGGTGCAGCACTCGGTCGAGCCGAGCTCGATATCGGGGTCCCGGAGACGGTTGTGGAGGCCGCGGCCGGCGCGGAGCGACATGCGGAAGTTGCGCCGCGTCAGTCCGAAAACGCCCGCGGCGCCCGAGCAGCCACGGTCGATGAACTCGGCTTCCAGCCCGGGAATGTGCCGGATCAGGTCGAGTCCCGGGGTGCCGATTTCCAGCGCCGAAGGTGGCAGGGCTGATGGTAGCCGACACGGGTGACGACCGGCTCGGTGGGTTCGGGCAGGCCCCCCGCGCGGCCAGGCCGGCCAGGTACTGGCCCACGTCCATCGTGTTCTTCGCCACCAGGGCCGCGTCGAGGTCATCGGTCAGCTTGAGGGCCTCGAACGTGAGCATCAGCGTGGCCGTGGGCTCGGAGCAGACGATCGTGTAGCCGTCGCGGACGGCGTCGCCCAGCACGCGGAGATTGGCGGCGAGCAAGGATCGAGCGCGTTCGAGGTCGCCGGCCACCAGGGCGGGCATCCCGCAACCGCGCTGTCGGCGCGGAACATAGACGTTCACGCCCGCATGCCCGAGCACGGCCACCACCGCCTCGGCCAGCTCCTGGTCGAAATGGTTGGCGAACATGTCCACGAAGTAAGCCACGCGCGGCCCCGCTTGCTGCGACCGGGGCCGCGTCAGGCCGAGCCGCTCGGCGCGGCGAGAAACATGCCCGGGTGCGGCCTGGGCATGATCCGGTGGCGTGCCAGGCCGAAGAAACGTTCCAGCAGCCAGCGGGCCGGCCGGTGGCACAAGAGCGCGTTACTGAACGAGGGCAGGCGGCTGGCCCACCGCGCCCAGAGATCGACGTGTGAGAACGTCCAGTCGGTGGGCGTCAGCCCGTGGTTCTCCACGTAGGCCGCCTTGGCCTCGATCATCAGGCTGGACACGTCCACCCCCGCCGGGCACTCGATGCGGCACAGACCGCAGTGGACGCACAGATCGGCATTCGCGCGCAGCTCCTCGGCGCCCCAGAGCCGCGGATCGAGCGCCCCGACGGCAATCTGCCGCAGCAGGTTGGCCTTCGCACGCGGGGAGGCCGCCTCGGAAAGCGAGGCGCGGAACGTCGGGCACATCCGCAGACGCGGGTCCTGCGAGCGGCAGTCGCCGCAGCCATTACAGGCTTCCATCTGCCCGGCCCGGCCGGGCTCGCCCCAGAACAGCGGCGCGTTGAGCACCGGCAACGCACCCGTCGTGAGACGGCCGTGCTCGTCGCTGGGAGGCCGCAGCTTCAGGTGCCGGGTCAACTGGTGCGGCTCCGCTCCCACGATCTTGCCGGGATTCAAAAGATTACGGGCATCGAACGCGTACTTGATTTCCCGGAACACCTGAGTCAGCTCGCCGTACTGCCGGCGCAAGAACTGCGAGCGGACCAGGCCGCAGCCGTGCTCGCCGGAAATCGTGCCTCCCAGCGCCAAGGCGGCTTCATAAACATCGCTGGCCAGCGGCTCAAGCCGGGCCAGATGGTCGGGATCGGCCAGATCCAGGAACGGCCGGACGTGGGTCTGACCGTGGCCGGCGTGGGCATGAAAGATCCAGTTGACGCCATGGGCCTTGAGGATCGTCTGGAGCTTCTGGAGGAATTCGGGCAGGGCCTGCGCACGGCACGGCCACATCCTCGATCAGCGGCACCGGCCGGGCCGGACCGTGGGACCGCATGAGCTGCGGCCGGATGATCTCGCGCAGGTTCATCAGGCGTTCCAGGTCCGCGCGCCGCGTCACTTCCACCGGCTCGGCGACGAGCCGGCTGCGGTGTTGCAGGCGACGGATGAGCAACCGCACGCGCCGCGTGATGTCCTCGGCGTCGTCCCCCTCGAAGACGACGATCATCGCGGCTTCGGCCGTCTCGGGCAGCCAGGCCCGGAGGTCAGCGTCGGCGTCGCGCCAGGTTCAACCGCCGCCAGTCAAAGAGCTCGCAGGCCGCCGGGTCCTCTTCGAGACAGGCCGCGACGGCCTCGGCCGCATCGCTCAGACGGCCGAAGGGGAGCAACACCGCGGTTTGCGCCGTGGGCACCGGCACCGTGCGCAGCGTCGCGCTCGTCACCAGGGCCAGCGTGCCTTCCGAGCCGACCATCAGCCGCGCCAGGTCGATTCCGTCCGGACGGGCGACCTGGCCGAGGGCATAGCCGGCGCGGTTGCGCGGGGCTTTCGGCGCCATCCGGGCGATCAGATCGGCGTGCCAGTTCAAGTGCAGCGCCACCCGGCGCAGGACCGCGCCCTTGAAGTCCTCCGGGTCGAGCTCGCTCGACGGCCAGGGCTCGCGGCCCAGCGTGGCGGTTTCGCCGTTGGCGAAAACGACATCGAGGGTCTCGACCGCGTCGGCCGTGGTACCGTACTTCAACGAGCGGGCGCCGGCCGCGTCGCCCGCGATCATGCCGCCGATGGTACAGCTTGCCGACCCGCTGGGATCAGGTCCGAGTCGCCTTCCCAACGGCGCGAGCTGGGCGTTGAGCTCGTCGAGGACGACGCCGGGCTGGACGACCACGCTTTCCGGCCGGATCGCCAGGATGCGCCGAAAGTACCGGCTGAAGTCCACGATCAGCCCCGGCCCCAGGCTCTCGCCGGCCAGACCGGTGCCCGCGCCCCGGGCGTGCACGCACAGCGACCGCTCCGCCGCATAGCGGATCGTCGCGATCAGGTCCGCGACCGACCGGGGCACGACGACGCCGAGCGGGTCGATCTCGTAGAGACTGGCGTCATGCGCGTACGGGGCCCGTCCCACGGGATCGAAATGGAGATCACCCGTGATCAGGCCGCACAGGTCATCATGAATCCGCGCACGACGTTCGTCCACAAAACGGCTGCACCCTCCCCGCGTTAGGAGGCCGGTCCCGATTCCGTCGCCCGGGCGCGTTCGCGCAGCGCGGCGACACGAAGCCGCTCCTGGCGATAGCGCTCACCGATCGCCAGGTCGAACGGACGAAATCGTCCCTCCGGATTGCGGCCCGCGCCGCGAATCTGCCCCAGACAACGATAACAGATCGTCACTTCCGGCACGACGTAATAGAGGACCAGGTCCAGCAGCGCTGTCCCCAGCAGGATCCCCAGCGCCGCCACCGGCAGATAGAAGTACCAGAAGACGGTGCTCGCCGCGAACCCCGCCACCACCACGGCCAGCCCCAGCCCGTGCGGAAAATCCTTCTGGACATACAGGTCGGTCGTGCCGCACCAGGGGCAGCCGCGCAAGCGGCCGTTCTCGATCGCCTCCGGGTGTAACGGCCGGCTCATCCCACACGCGCAGGCCGCCACCTCAGCCCTCTCGACCGCATCGACCCGGCCGGTTGCATCACACTGGGAGCACGAAAAAGTGAGTTCCATGAACGTATCTTGTAGGGTGGGCTTGGCCCACCTGCCTTTTCTCCGATATCAAAGAGGTGGGCCGAGCCCACCCTACAAAGAGACAGCCCGCACCATCTGGCTCGCTCGGAGTGTATCAGAACAGCATCCCCGTGTCCCGCGTCAGGACCATTGCTGTGAGCTCTCCCATCAGAACGAGCGTCATGGCAATGTAAAGGATGCCGGTCGCGGACTGGGTGGACCGGATCTGGACCGTCTTCCAGGCCATGCCGCAAGCCAGTGCCGCCGCGGCGATGCCCATTCCCCAGCGCACGAAAAAAAGCAGCCAAGCCGTGCGGTCCGTGCGCGATCCCATCGCCGCGCTGACCCAGGCCCACGATCCCGGTAACGCCAACGCGGCACGGACGGCCAACGCGACGGCCATCCCGCGCACGAACCGCCGCAAGGGCGCGATCGACATCGCCGGCGCGATCAGATAATGATGCCCCAGCAGCATCGCACTCAAGGTCGATCCCATGAGGAACCCGGATGCCAGCCGGGCGCCCGATGGCAGCACGACGGCATCGCCCCAGCAACCCCAGACAAGCACGATACCCGCCGCCAGCAGGACGCCCCAGGTCGCGGGAGCGCCCAGGCGCTGGAGACCGAGTCCCCAACCGATCGAGGCCAGGTAGGCAAGTACTGCCGCCACGATCAGGAGGATGCGCACCGTCCCCGCCGGCGCGAAGTACGACGCCAGCGCGAGCAATCCCAGCATCACGAGGCCATGCGTGCGGAAAAAAGCCGGCGGCACGAGCCGCCAGGGTGTCAGCAAGAGCCAACCGGCCAACCCGCCCGCCAGCCGCACGGCGAAATCCACCAGCAGCGGCATCAGAACTTCCCGCCATGAATCAGCGAGAGGAACTCCGCCCGCGTCGCGGGCTTATCGCGGAAGGCGCCGAGCATCGCGCTGGTCACGCAGGTGCTCTCGGGCTTGCGGACCCCACGCAGTGACATGCAGGCGTGCTGTGCCTCCACCACGACTGCGACACCCTTGGCCTGGAGCTCACGCATCAGGAAATCGGCGATCTGGACCGTGAGCCGTTCCTGCACCTGCGGCCGGCGGGCCAGTACGTTGATCACGCGGGGGATCTTCGAGAGCCCCACGATGCGCCCGTTGGGCAGGTAGGCAACATGGACCTTGCCCACAAACGGTAAGAGATGGTGCTCGCAGAAGCTCTCGAACTGGATGTTCGGCAGCACCACCATCTCGTCGTATTCCTGGTGGAACAGCTTCTTGATTTCCGGCCGCGGGTCCTGGTGCAGGCCCTGGAACACCTCGGCATACATGCGGGCGACGCGGTCGGGCGTCTCGACCAAGCCCTCGCGGTCGGGGTCCTCGCCAATGGCCAGCAGGATCTCGCGCACGGCGCGGCGGATGCGGTCCAGATCGACGGGCGGCGTGGCGGGACGATCCAGGGCGAGATCGTGGGTTCCGGCCAGGGCGGCGGCCAGGGTTTCCAGGCAAGAACCGTTGTCAGGCATGAGCGAGACTCGTGCAAAGGGCGATCGTAAGTAAGAGTCTTTCCGGCCCCCTCTCCCGCCAGGGGAGAGGGGGGTAAGAGAGGGCGTTCGAGCACTTCCGGGACAGACTCCAAGTCCGGTGTTTATGGAAAGTTCATCTTGTCGCAACGAATCATTCTAGGAGCCCGGCGGTGCGCGCTCAAGGCATTCCGTCCGTGGCCTCTTGCCTCAAAATCTGTTCCGAAAGCCCCGAAGGGGCGGCAGTGAATAGCCCGGGGCGTCAGCCCCGGGACGGAAGAACGGCGCTCAAAACCCTCTCTTCGGAGCCCCGCAGGGGCGACAGAAGCCATGGTCGCGGCCTCGGTTCCCGGGGCTGACGCCCCGGGCTATTCACTGCCGCCCCTTCGGGGCTTTCGGAACAGACTCTCAGTTCGGGCTGATCGGCGGCGGGTACGGGGGATGCCGCGGTCCCGTCGTGCCCAGGACCGTGGCCGACAAGAGGTGGCAGAGGATCTCGGCGCGTCGCTCCACCCGGCGTTCATCGAGCAACTGCTGTTTCAAGACCGCGGGCAGTCCCAGCGCGTGGGCCAGGATGTCAGTCAGCACGCCGAGCGAGAGTTCGCCCTGAAGGAGCTGGTCGAGGTCGGAATCGATCGGGCCCAGGCGACTGACGCAGGCTCGGAACAGTCCCACGAGCTCGTCCCGACGTGCGCTGGCGGTCGGATCGGATTCGAGATCCTCCAGGATTTCCAGCTCGGCCTGGCGATACAGCGTGGGAGCCGTGATTTCGCGGACAATCCGCACGCGCTTGCGGCCGAGCAGAAGGAAATTGAACCGGCCGTCGGCGAGCCGTTCGTACTCCAGAATGCGACCGAGACAACCGACCGCAGCCAGGGGCGGCTCGCCCTTGCCAGGCCAGCAGATGTCGGGCGCGACCTGCACGAGTGTCACCAGGCGGTCGCCACTCAGGGCGTCTTCGGTCAGTTGGCGGTAACGAGGCTCGAAAATGTGGAGCGGCATGACGACATGAGGGAAGAGCACCACGCCCGGCAACGGGAACAACCGGCCCGTCCCCTGAAAGTCCTTCAAGTCCACGTCATCGTGCATGGGCGTCGGCTCGTCATGACTTTACAGGTGCGGACTCTCGGGTCTGTGGTCGCCCCGCGATCACGACGGCCAATAGCGATTGCAAACCACAAGGTTTGTCAAGCGCACCGCCGGGCGGTATGCTCGACGCGTCCCATGGCCCGGGGGCTGTCGAAGGCACGAGCGAAATTCGGCCGTCCTGGGCGGACCGAACGGGCTGGATTGTCGAAGGCAGGGGCATTGTAGGAACGCGAGGATGGCCGACAACCCCTCCACGAAGAACCTCTCGCCACGATCTTCCGGGCGCGGCCACCCGGTGCCGATTCCGGTCTCGACCGCCATCGCCAGGCGGCGCGGGTCGTCCGCACACTGGCCCAGGCTTATCCAGACGCGCATTGCTGCGCTCGATCATCGCAGCCCGTTCGAGCTCATCGTGGCCACGATCCTCTCGGCCCAGTGCACGGATACCCGGGTCAATCAGGTCACGCCGCAACTCTTCGCACGCTATCCGGACGCGCGGGCGCTGGCGCTCGCCGACCCAGCCGAGCTGGAGGCGGTCATCCGGTCTACGGGTTTCTTCCGGTCCAAGGCCAAGAACTTGATCGGCATGGCCCAGACCCTGGTCGCGCAGCACGACGGCGCGGTGCCTGCCGAGCTGGAGGCCCTGACGAGACTCGCCGGGGTCGGCCGCAAGACGGCCCATGTCGTGCTGGGGACCGCGTTCGGCATTCCCTCGGGCGTGGTTGTGGACACACATGTCAAGCGGCTCGCGTTCCGGCTCGGCCTGACCGAGCAGACCGATCCCGAGCGGATCGAAGCCGACCTCGAAGCCCTGGTCCCGCGGAAAGAGTGGATCAACCTCAGTCACCGTCTGATCCACCACGGCCGGGCCGTCTGCAAGGCCCAGCGGCCGCGTTGTTCGGCCTGCCCGCTGGCATCATTCTGCCCTGCGCGGGGGTGCGAGGGTCCGCGTGAAGCATGTGCGGTGGATCGCGCGACTCGACCGGCACGGCCATGATAGGTCTTGTCTTTCCCGGTGCGAATCCGTCACAATCAGGCTGCCGGCCAACGCCCCCGCCGAGGCCCCGAGACCTTGCCGATGCACATCCAGGACATCTTCGCCGCGGACCGGACCACCTTCAGCTTCGAGTTCTTCCCGCCGCAGACCGACGGGCCTCGGGAGCGTCTGTTCGCGACGATCGCCCAGCTCCAGTCGCTTCGGCCCTCGTTCGTCTCGGTGACCTACGGCGCCGGCGGCTCGACCCGCGAGCGGACCCACGACCTGATCGTGCGGATCCAGAACGAGACCCGCCTGACGGCCGTCTCGCACCTGACGTGCGTCTGCCACTCCCGGGAGGAGCTGGCGGCGATCCTCGACCGCTACGCGGACTCGGGCATCGAGAACATCCTCGCCCTGGGCGGCGACCCGCCCCGCAACCGGCCGGACTACGACCGCTCGAACGACGCCTTCCAGTACGCCGAGCAGCCTCGTCCAGTTCATCCGGTCGCATCCGCCACCCGCCCGACCCGCGCGGGTTCGGCATCGGCGTCGCCGGCTTCCCCGAGGGGCACCCCGGCACGCCCAACCGCCTCAAGGAGATGGACTATCTCAAGCGGAAGGTCGACGCCGGGGCCGATTACATCTGCACCCAGCTCTTCTTCGAGAACCGCGACTTCTACGACTTCCGCGAGCGCTGCGAGCTGGCCGGCATCCGCGTGCCGATCCTCGCCGGGATCATGCCGATCGACTCGCAAGGCGGACATGGTGCGCATGGCCGAGCTGGCCCTCGGAGCGCGCTTCCCCGGCAAGCTGCTACGCGCGGTCGACCGCTGTGACGACGACCGATGCCGTCGCAAGGTCGGCATCCACTGGGCGACCGAGCAATGCCGCGACCTGCTCGACAACCAGGTCCGCGGCATCCACTTCTACACGCTGAACCAGTCGGACGCGACCCGGCAGATCTACGAGAACCTGGGCGTCAAGGATTCGGTCGCGCTGCGGGTCGGATAGACGGACCGAGGCCGGCATGAGCGCGACCGCGTCGTCCTCCCTGGCCGAACTGACCGGCCGCCTCAAGGCCGAGGCGACCCGGCTGGGATTCGAGCCCTGGGATCGCGCCGGCGGTCGCGCCGCCCGGCTATGAGCACTTCCGGGCCTGGCTGGATCACGGCCACGCGGCAGGCATGGCCTACCTGGAACGCCGGGCCGAGCCCGGGCGCATCCGTCGCACGTCCTCGAGGGCGTCCGGTCGATCGTCGTCGGCATGTTCGTCTACGGGCAGGCCGCGGAGGCTCCCCCAACGGACACGCAAGGCCGGGTCGCCCGCTATGCGCGGGGTGAGGATTATCATGAGGTCCTCTGGCGGCGCCTCGAAGCCCTGCTGGCCTGGCTCCAGCAGGAATGTCCGGGCTTGCAGGGTCGGGCCGTGGCCGACACTGCCCCGCTGCTCGAACGCGACTTCGCCCGGCTGGCCGGGCTGGGCTGGATCGGCAAGAATACGATGCTCATCAACCGGACGCTGGGCAGCTTCACGTTGCTGGGGGCCTTGCTCATCGATCTCGAGCTGCTCTACGACCCGCCCCACGAGTCCTCGCACTGCGGGACCTGCACGCGCTGCCTCGATGCCTGCCCGACCGACGCGTTCGCCGGACCGTACCAGCTCGATGCCCGCCGCTGTATCAGCTACTGGACGATCGAGCACAAGGGACCGATCCCCGCGCCGGTGGCCGCGAACCTGCACGGCTGGGTGTTCGGCTGCGACATCTGCCAGGACGTCTGTCCGTGGAATCGCAAGGCCCCGCCGGCGCGGGAGCCGCGGCTCGCGCCTCGTCCGGAGTGGACCAACCCGGACCTGCTCGCCTGGCTGGAAGCCGATGCCGAGACCTTCCGCCGTTCGCTGAAGGGGACCGCCCTGAGCCGGGCCAGGCGCGCGGGCCTGATCCGCAATGCCGCCGCGGTCCTGGGATCACGCCGCGCGGTCCGCGCCATCCCCGCCTTGAAGCGGCTCCTCAACGACCCGGACCCGGACGTGCGGGAAGCCGCCGCCCGGGCCCTGGATGTCATCATGGCCGAAGAGGATCGGTCAACCGGTCGTTGACGGCGTCGTGGTGGTTGGCGGCGTCGCCGTGGTGGACGGCGGCGTCGTGGTGGAGGTTGTTCCTGTCGTCGCGGTGGTCGATGTCGTCGCCGCGGTGGTCGCGGCCGTCGTGGTACTGTCCGTGGTCGTGGCGGTTGTCGGCGTCGTGGTGGTTGTGCCGGTCGTCGGGGTTGTGGGGATCATCGCCGAGGCGGTCGTTGGTGTCGTGGTGGTCGTGGCCGGGGTCGTGGCCGCCGCGGCAGCCGCCTGCTGAGCGGCTGCAGACGCAGCAAGGCCGCCTGGTCCTTGGAGAGATGGCGCGAGGACCCCTTGCCGAGGCGAGTGCTCTGCGGTCGCCGTGGGATAGAGCGCCGTCGGCGGACTCTTGGGCGTGGTCGGCGACGTGACCGGCGTCTCCGGCGTCTGGTAGGTCACGGGCTGGATCGTGCCGGTGATCTTCTGGCCGAACCCGTCGACCGACGTGACCTTGAAGGTGTTGCTCCCCTCGGCCAGGTGTTCGGTCAGGGTGTAGGTGCCATCGGGTTTGATCGTGGCGGTGAGGTCCGGCGCCTTCTGGCCCGTCTCGGAATACGTGACCGTCGCGCCCGGCGTGCCCGTCCCTTCGAAGATCACGTCCTGGTACACCGTGATCCGGTCGAGCGTACCCGAATCGCTGGCCGGATCGAGGTTGGCGGTGACCGACGGCTGGATCTTGGTCTGCACGCCGAGGTTCTGCTTGGCGAGGGCGAGGTCTTTGCTATCAATCTTGCCGTCGCGGTTGGCATCGGCCTCGAAATTGTACCGGGCGTCGCCGGCCTTCGACCCCATCGCGGCGGCGATCGCGCGCAAGTCGTTCTGGTTGACGATCCCGTCGCCATCGGCATCGCCCGGCAGGTAGTAACCGAGCAGGTAGTCGCCATTCGTGGCGGTGCCGCTCGTCGTGCTGGCGGTGCCCGCGCTATCCGTCACGGTCGTCTTGAAGGACTGCGCCCGGCGGCTTGATACCGGCCCCCGCTCTGGATCGGCACGAGCACCGCGTTGTGTCCGGTGGTCCGGGTCACGGCCAGCGGCGTCTGGGTCGCGGTCGAATCGACCGAGGTGATGGCCGGCGTGATCGTCGCGCCGGTCGACGCGGCCACGTCCACGCCGAGGACCATCGAATGCCGCGGCATCGTGAACTGTGCCGGGTCGATGGTGAAGGTCTGGGCATCCGCGCCGCCGGGCGTGGCGATCGTGCCCGGCTCCAGTGCGAAGAGGCTGCCGGCGCCTCCGGTCAACAGGGCCCGCGACTCGAGTTGTTCGCCGCAGGGCAACCATCGAGCCTGCCGCCGCGTCCTGGTCTTTCCGTGGTCCATGGCCCCTCCTTGGCCCGCGCCGGGCGGTATTCCTGCCCTTTTCGGGCGATTCCGACTCGTCGCGCCGGGTCCCGTCCGAACGTCCGGGAGACCGCGCGGTGCTGTGTGACCAGGACGATTATCGGGCCTGGAAGGGCGCCAACCTGAGAAAAAGCCGGCGGGCCCTCAAGCGGAACTCTGTTGCCTTCTTTAGCTTAAAATGCCTCCCTGCTGACTGCAGGACGAACTTGCCGACATCTCGTCGATATAGCGGTAAGTCCTTGAAGTTTAGCATGATCAGTCACGTTCGAGAGTGGCTTTGAAATGGCCGCGGGAAGCGCCTCATGGCCAGGAAATGCCGGATTTGACCCCGAACACATGGTTTCCGGCACACAGTCAAGGGGCGATTGCGTTCGTTCGGCGCGGGGAGAAAGCGGATCGGGACAGCTTGTAGCCGGCTTGCCAAAGACGCGGGGGAATGGTGGCGGCGCGGCCACCGTCATCAACATCGTAGTCCGTCGGCCGGACGTTCACAGGAAAGTGCCGGGCGTCGAGAGCAACTCAAAGGGTGTGCGAAAAAGGTCTGGAGCGGCCTTTCTGTGTAGCGGCGGCCGTCTCGGCCGCTCCGAAGTCCAACTCAGACCGGAGCGGCCGAGACGGCCGCCGCTACACAGAGAAGAACCTTCTCGTACACCCTCTCAGAGCGCGAAGAGATCTGGACCCTGGACCCCCCGAGACTCGACTGGTCGGGCGGCCCGAGTTGGGGCACAATAGACCAAATTCCGAGGCCGGGTTCGCGCGGTGGTCGGCCTTCTGCCCGCTGTCTACCGCCCCCCACAAGGAATCGTGTGATGGCCTTGCCTTCCAAGCATTCCCTGCTCGTCATTGACGACGAGCCCGATGTGTGCGATTCCGTGCACGACCTGCTGCGCCGCGAGTTCCGCGTCTTGAAGGCGACCAGCGCGCAGGAAGGGCTGCGGATCATGCAGGAGGAAGAGGTCCATATCATCATGACCGACCAGCGGATGCCGCTGGTCACCGGCGTCGAGCTGCTGGCCAAGGCCAAGGTGCGCAAACCCCAGGCGGTGCGCATGCTTTTCACCGGCTACGCGGACCTGGAGTCGATCGTGGCCGCGATCAACCAGGGGCACATCTTTCAGTTTCTGAAAAAGCCGTGGCAGCCCGAGGAGCTGATCGAGTCCGTACGCATGGCGGCGCTGGAATACGACCGGCTCGTGGTCGATGCCGAGGAGAATGACCGGCTGCGCGAGGAAATCCGCGAGCTGAAACAGCGGGTCATGGCCCTGGAGCAGCGCCTCGCCCAGATCAGCGGCTCCCAGCCCGCCATCCCCACCCTCGATACCGCCGGATCGTGACGGGCGGGCCCGAGATCCACCACGAGGCTATTCATGACGCCCAGCCGGCATACGATCCTGATCGTGGACGACGAGCCGAACGTCCTGGAAAGCTTGCGGCACCTGTTCCATCGCGAGTACGACGTGCTGACCGCGAGCTCCGCGGCCGCGGCCCTCCAGCAGCTCGGCCAGTCGCCGGGCGCCATCCACGTGATCCTGTCCGATCAACGCATGCCCAGCATGACGGGCGACGAGTTCCTGGCCCGCGCCCGCCAGATCGCCCCCGACGCCATCCGCCTGCTGTTCACCGGCTACGCGCACATCGAGGCGGTCATCAACGCCATCAACCACGCCGGCATCTTCCGCTACATCGTCAAGCCGTGGGACCCGCTCGAGCTGGAAACCATCCTGCGCCAGGCCGTCGAGCAATACGACTTGCTCGCCGAACGCCGGCGGCTCGTCGCCGAGCTCCAGCAGGCCAACACCCGGTTGGTGCGGGCCAACCGCGCGCTCGCCGAGGCCGATCAGCTCAAGACCGCGTTCCTGGAGGTCGCCAGCCACGAGCTGAACACGCCGATCACGATCATCCAGGGACTCAGCGACCTGTTGCTGCTGACCGACTCGAGCGCCCAACTCGGAGTGCGAGCTGCTGCGGCAGATCAGCGAGGGCACCCGCCAGCTCGGCAAGCTGGTCTCGAACATGCTCAAGCTGGTGGGTCTGGGCGATTTCCGCGAGCGGCTCCGGACGCAGCCGACCGAGCTGCATTCGCTCGTGTGGGAGACCATCGAGCGGGTCGGGCCGTTCGTGCGGGCCCGCAGCCTGCACCTGGACGCCGAGGTGGCCGCCGATCTCGGGTTCTTCGAGATCGACGCCGACAAGATCCGGGACGTGCTGATGAACCTGCTCACCAACGCCATCAAGTTCACCCCGGACCACGGCGCGATTCGCCTCACGGCCCGGCTGGTCGAGCCCGACGCGGCCGAGATCCAGGTCGCCGACCGTGGCATCGGCCTGGAGCCGCGGGCGCTGAACCGGCTGTTCTCGCCCTTCTTCACCGAATTCGATCCCAAGTCCCACTCCTCGGGCGAGTACGGCTTCGGCAAGCGGGGCCTCGGGCTGGGCCTGTATCTGGTCAAGACGTTCGTCGAGATGCACGGCGGCACCGTCTCGGCCCAGAGCGTGCCGGACCAGGGCACCAGCGTGACCATCCACTTGCCCAGGAAGCCCTGTGCGGGCCCCGGGTCCGGCGTAGAATGGGAAGAGGTCCACACCTACAGCGATCCGGAGCCCAACGGGTACCCCACCGGCGTCTAGATTGGTTGTCCGGCGGAGAAGGACCCACTTCGCCGACCACGGAACAGGATGATCCGGACATGGGAGAGAGGCCCGCCCCCACCCGAGCCTGCCTGAGATGCGTGCCCGTGGCGGCGCGTTCCGCGACACTCCGAAGGACACGGTGATGCCCACCGCCCTGATCGTCGATGACGAGCCCGAGGCCAACGTCTTGCTGGCGCGGCTCATCCAGTTCCGCGGCTATCAGACCGCGTCGGTCTTCTCGGGGGCGGAGGCGCTGGCCTACATGGCGACGAACCGGCCGGACATCGTCTTCCTCGACCTGATGCTGCCGGAAATCAATGGCTATGACGTGTGCCGCGAGATCAAGTCGATCCCCAGACCAGCTTCCTTCCGGTGGTCATCGTCACCGCCCGCCTGGCGGCGGAGAACCGGGCGCGGGCCTATCAGCTCGGCGCGCAAAGCTACATCGCCAAGCCCTACACGCCCGACCAGATCTTCCAGGCCCTGGCCGGCGGGGCGGCCTGGCGGGCCGAGCTCGAGCAATGCGGCGGCCGGGGAGAGTTCGCGCTCGGCTCCTGCGATGATCAGCTCGAGCGCGACCTGGCCCGGTTCCGCGCCTTGCTGCTGGCGCGAACCACCCTGGACGACACGCGCGGACACGACCTGATCACGGTGCTCCGCCTGATCGGTCAGGACGCGTGCCGCTGGTGCGGCCGGCACCAGGTCGAGCCGGTCGCCACGGCACGCTATCAAATCGATCCCGACCGGGTGGCCGTCACCATCCGGGATCAGTCCGGCTGGACCAGCGGCGGCGACTTCACGGAGGCCTCCGCGGGTTTCGAGCCGCGTCTGGAAGAGGTCTTTGACGAGTCCGGGCCGACGCCGTCCGGGCACGAAATCCTCCTGGTCAAATATTGCACCCCACGCGATGGCTGCTCCTGACCGATCGGACCGCGGAACACGACACCGGGCTGCGGCGCACCCGTCCGGGTCGCGCGCGGCCACGCGCGCCTTGCGCCGGGCCATCCGCGTCTGGGGGGATGCATTCCGGGTCTGGGACCGCCTCGATCCGTCCTGGCTGGCGCGCGTGCTGGAGGCCCCCGCCGCCGAGCCGACGCCCGCCGAAGCGTTCGACCTGCTGCGGCAGGAGCACGCGGCGGAGGCGCGTCCCGAATTCGAGCGCATTCATGCCTCATGGATGCTCCGGGCTGCGCGCATCGAGTCGCCCGCCGTGCTGCGCACCCTTCTCGACCAGGCCCCGGAGCCCGTCGCCGCCGCGCTGGGAACGCTGGTGCCGTCCGGCGCCGATCCCCCCCGCGCCGCGACGGCCCCGCATGCCGACCTCGTCGCCTGTGCCCGGGTCCTCTGGTCCGAGCGATTCGTCGGCGGCCGGCCGGACCCCGCGAGCGACCCGCCCGTGATCGTGGCCCTGACCGGCCCGGACCGCGCGCTGTTGGTCCACCTGATCGGGTTCCTCGGGCTGGCCAAGCGTGCCTATGTGCCGGAGGCGGCGGCCGAGCCGTCCTGGTCCGCGCGCAAGCAGGAGCGCTTCGGCGCCTTCCAGGACCGCTGGGGCCAGCGCGATCCCCGGCTGGTGCAGGTCGCGCGGCTGGACCTGGCCGAGCACGCCGGCGAGCTGGCCCAGGATCTGCCACGTTTGGGGCTGGTGACGCTCGCCCGCTTGCTGACCCTCGTCGAGCCGCGCCGCGTGCGCTGGGCGCTGCAACACCTGCCCTACGGCGTCGCCAAGCACGTGGGCGCCCAGATGAAGCTGGGCTCGCCCTTCGTCAGCCGGGCGATGCTCATGGCCTGGGAAGAGCGGATGCTGGCCCTGGCCCAGGAACGGCTGGACACCGAGCCCCTCGCAAGGGAGCGCGCCGTGAGTCGTGCCAGTGTCCCTTCCCCCGCCGTCGCCCTTTGTCCCGGCCCCCTGGGGGTCTTGCCCTTCGTGGATGCCAGACAGGCCCGGCTCGAGCGGGTCCTGGTCCACGGCGCGACGGGGAGCCGGCTGCGCAGGCCCTCTCCTGGCTGACCGCGCCGCTGGGCGGCACCATCGAGATCGGGCCGGTCGAAGTCCTCTGGCGCGGCGCGGGCCTCGGGCGGCCGGGCGTGACCGCCCAGTTGAGCTGGCCGGGGCGGCGGGCGCGTCTGGGACTCGGCTTCGAGACCGTGCTGGTCCACGCCCTGATCGATGGCCTGCTCGGCTTCGAGCGCCGCCCCGGCGAGGAGCGGTTGCAGGTCACGCCCGTGGAATGGGGTGTGCTCACCTACATCCTGGCGCGCTGCCTGGCCGATCTCGCGGCCGACAGCGCCCCGACCTGCTCCTGGACCGGGTCGGGCCGAGCCCTTGGCGACCGACTTGATCCCGCGGCCGGTCACCCTGCGCTGGCCGGTGCGGATCGGCGCGACCACCGGCTCGGTGCGGCTCTGGCTGGCCGAAGCGCTGCTCGAAGAACTGGAGCGGGACATGCCGGCCCCCCCGCCGGCTTTGGCCGACGTGTTGCGACAGCGCTTCGGCACGCTGGCCGGTGCCTGGCGCGCCGAGGCCGGCGCGGTGACGATGCCGCGGGGCCTGGGACGGCTCCGGGTCGGCGGCGTGCTGCCCATCGACGGCGCCCGCCTCCAGGGCACGCCGGCCAGCCCGGCCGGCCGGGTGGAGCTGGCCCTCCGCGCTGCCGACGGCCGTTGCTGCTTCGAGGCCCAAGCCGTGCCGATGTCCGGCGGCGGCCGTTTGACCCTCTGCGCGCCGCTGCGCCGCGACGCCTTGCCAAGGGAGCCGATCCCCGTGAGTATGCCGAGCGAACCTCCCGCCGGTGCCGTTTCACCGGCCGACGTGCCCGTCACCCTGGTCGTCGAATTGGGCCGGATCAGCCTGCCCGTGCACCAGGTCGCCGACCTGAAGCCGGGCGACGTGCTCGCACTCGCGCGCCACGCCCGCGAACCCGTCGAGCTGACCTCCAACGGCCGTCTCGTCGCGCGCGGCGAACTGGTCCAGATTGACACGGAGCTAGGCGTAAGAGTAACTCATATCTTCTTGTAGGGTGGGCTCGGCCCACCATCCGGTTGTCCATCAGAAGATGGTGGGCCGAGCCCACCCTACGAAATCGAGTATTCTCGCCTCCGTCAAAACGGATAAACCACCTGGATGGTCACCTGGAGGATGAGCGTCTGAAGCCCTGTCAGCAAGACGGTCGCCGCCAGGCTGCGCGGACCGGCCGCGCGGCGCTCCAGACCGTGTCCCGCGGCAAACACCAGACCGGGCAAAAAGGGCAGCCAGAGGCGGGCCACTTCGCCCAGGTTGCGCCCGGTGAGTGTGAGCAGCGCGAGCACGACGAGCGTGGCCCAGGACACCACGGTGGTTCGATCCAGGCCCAGCGCCAGCCAGACCGCCAGCGGCAGTCCCAGGCCGACCGCGAGCTCGACCGGGTTGATGAGCACCCAGGACAGGTAGCGCCGCGGGTATTCGGCGTAGAACCGCGCGTGGTGGTAGGCGTTCCAGGACCAGATGACGAACGGGTTCGCCCGGGAGAGGGCCCAGAGGCCGAGCGTCACGGCCAGGAACCCCGCGCCGACGGCCCCGATCCGCAGCGCGCGACCGCGCCATGCGGGCCCGGGCAGGAACACCAGCATCCGCGGAGACTGTCGCGGGGAGACCGGGTCGATTTCGGCCTTCTTGTGGAAACGGTGGTGGGTGCCACGGGTTCCGCTTGGGGAACCCGTGTCCGGGGCCCACAGGCACGGGTTCCCCAAGCGGAACCCGTGGCACCCGACCTTTCCGGCCTGCGCGCATGCGGGCCCGGGCAGGAACACCAGCATCAGCGCCACGATGAGTCCGATCGGCACAAACGCCAGCGAGAACTGCGTGCCCAGGCCCAGGCCCAGCCCCGCAAAAACAGCCCAGAGCGCGCGGCCGCGCGCGGCCAGAGCGGCGAGCGCCAGGACCGTGGCCGCGAGAAACGGGTAGGCCGTGTCGGCTGTGGGATGAAAGAGCAACGCCGCCGGCACCAAAGGCCAGAGCGCGGCCGTGCTCCAGGCCGTCCGGGCGGGCGCGGCGGTGCGGGCCAGAACGTAAAGGGGCACGACGGTCCCCGCGCACACCAGCAAGGTCAGCAGGCCGGCGACGGCCATCGCCGCGCGTTCGGCGCGCGAAAGCGGCCCCAGGATCTGATCGAACCCGACGCGCACCGGCGCCGGCAGGCCCTCGTCCACGGCCCGCGCCAGGCGGGATGCGCCTCGAAGGTGTGCCGCAATGTCCACGATGCCAGCAGCAACCCCGGCGGATGCGTGCCGATGTGCAACGAATCCTGGCGGGCGATCCACGACGGATACGATGCCCAGAAGCGCCAGGGATCGCGGATCTCGCGGCGCGCGGTGGAGAAATAGCCGCTGGAGCCATTCAGGCCGAGCGTGACCCATTTCGCCAGGCCGTAGCCGCTCGGCGCGCCGGTCAGCACCAGGACCTGAACCACGACCGACGCGAGGCCGAGTCCCGCCACCCAGCCGGCTTCGCGCATCTGGGAGGAAGTCTCGTCCAGAACCTTCCAGCCCAGGGCGACGAAGGCGGCAAAGAGCCCGAGCGCCGGCACGGCCACCATCAGCCCGAGCAGTTCGGGCGGCACGGACAGCCGCGGCCATTCCCACTGACCGGGCACGCCGAGCGGGACAATCCCCGGCCGCAATAGGATAAACGCCAGCCCGGTCACGAGCGCGATTTGAAAACCGAAAACGGCGATGGCGAGAGAGCGTCGCATGGGCGGATCTTAGCGTTTTGCGCTCCGGGTGACGAGGAGAACGGATGGCCGGGGGGGCGGCGCGGGCCTTGTTCACCACAGAGTCACCGAGGACACGGAGTTCTCACAGAGGATCTTCTCTGTGTCCGCCTCTGTGTTCTCTGTGCCTCTGTGGTGAAGAGGGCCGTCGCCACCACCCCAGCCGCCCGATTCTTTTCTTCGCGCGGACGAGAAAAACGGGCCGGCCGGTTGCAGCCAGTCCGATTCCATGCTGAGATCATCGTGTTTGACCGCCTATTCCTGCTGCCAAAACCGGATCGGTCTCGATGCGGACCGGACGGCTTGCCGGAGAACCCGAACGATGTCGATCGAGGTGCCCCCGACCGCTGCCCCCCTGCCCTGGTACAAGGGCCTGACGAAATACATGTGGTTCGTCTTCATCGTGGCCACGCTGGGCTGGATGTTCGACACGATGGGCCAGCAGATCTTCACGCTGGCGCGGATCTCGGCGATCGAGAGCGTGCTGCACATCAACGCCGCCGACAAGATCCAGGCCACCATTGCCAACTGGTACGCGGGCCTCGCCACCATGATCTTCATGATCGGCTGGGCGCTGGGCGGCATCGGCGTGGGCATCCTCGGCGACAAGATCGGCCGGGCGAAGTCGATGATCCTGACGATCCTGTTCTACTCAGCCTTCTCCGGTCTGAGTGCCTTCTCGGTCCACTTCTGGGACTTCGCGCTCTACCGGTTCCTGGCGGGCCTGGGGGTGGGCGGGCAGTTCTCGCTGGGCGTCTCGCTCGTCGCGGAGGTCCTTCCCGACCGCTCCCGCCCCTTCGCGCTCGGCTGGCTGCAAGCCCTCTCGGCGGCCGGCAACATGCTGGCGGGGACCTTCAACCTGATCCTGGGGATGATGCAGCAGGCGGGCCAGATCCAGGACTCCTGGCGCATCCTCTTTCTCATCGGCTTCGTACCGGTCGTGCTGGCGATCCCGGTGTTCTTGAAGCTCGAAGAACCCGAGAAGTGGAAGGCGGCCAAGGCGAGCGGTTCGACCGCCAAGATGGGCTCGATGTCGGAGCTCTTCGGCCAACCACGCTGGCGCCGGAACACGATCGTCGGCATGCTGCTGGCGCTCTCGGGCGTCGTCGGCCTCTGGGGCATTGGCTTTTTCACGCCCGACCTCATCGACCAGGTCTTCCGCAAGCAGTTCGTCGGGCTCTCGCCGCAAGAGATCAAGGGCAAGCTGACCTTCTGGAAGGGGATGGCCTCGCTGATCCAGAACACCGGGGCGTTCTTCGGCGTCTACGCCTTCGCGCGCATCACGCACCGACTCGGCCGGCGGCCCACCTTCGCCATCTTCTTCGTGCTGGCGGCCTTTTCGACGATCCTGACGTTCTGGTTCCTGAACGCCTTCTGGCAGATCTTCGTGCTGGTGCCGTTCATGGGCTTCTGCCAGCTCGCGCTGTTCGGCGGCTACTCGATCTACCTGCCCGAGCTGTTCCCGACGCGGCTACGGAGCACGGGCACCTCGTTCTGCTATAACGTCGGCCGCCTTGTTGCCGCCGCCGGTCCACTGACGCTCGGGCTGCTGTCCAGCTCCGTCTTCAAAGGATATGGGCCCGACGCCCTGCGCTATGCCGGCATCACCATGTGCTCGTTCTACCTCATCGGCCTGCTCGTGCTGCCCTTCGCCCCCGAGACGCACGGGCAGCCGCTGCCGGAATAGAAGGAGTCATGGGAAACGGTGGGACGCGAAACACGTAGCGTGGAATGGGTTCAATCGAAGAATCGCGCCACCGGCACGCGGAAGCCGGGTAGGTGGGGCTCGGCGTCGATTTCCTGCGCGGCGTTGAACAGGACGGGCAGCGCATCGGGGCGATGGACCGTCACGGTCTCGAATTCGGTGTCCACGACCCAGACGAGGAAGACGCCCGCGTCGAGATAAAGGCGGACCTTCTCGGCGATGTCCTCGTGCTGGTCGGTGGGCGAGAGGATCTCGACCGCCAGCACGGGTGGCCCATCGACAAAACGGGACGGGCGGGGCGTGCGGGCGGCGTGCTCGGGACTGATATAGGCCACGTCGATGCCGATGGTCGTATCGGGATTGGTCCGGATGCGGAAGCGTGCCTCACCGCAATAGACGATGCCGCGCGGCGCGGGTTGGCGTTCCAGCCAGGCGAGAAGATGGTACGGAATCAGAGCGTTGACCCGACTGTGCTCCGCATTTCTCGTCGTCGTTGGCCGCTCCCGCACTTCGCCGTGGATCAGCTCCCGATCGACGCCGTTCTCGGGCAGCTTGAGGAACTCGTCCGTGGTCATTTCCTGAGCGACAGTCGCCATGGTCCGCCTCCGGTCCGGAAATGCGTGGGGTTCGCCCTCCCCTCCCCTCCCCTACTCTACCCGAACCGCTCGGTTGCGCTCCATTGGCCGCCGTCCCCTCGAATATTACCCCGGCAAGAAAGTAGGTCGGACAATCCTGTCCGACTCCCCCGGCCTGTCGGACAGGATTGTCCGACCTACAGGAGGATCTTCTTTGCCGGGGTAATAAGGGATCCTGTAGCAACGAAACCGGGGCCTGTGGACAGAGGTGTGGGGTGCCACGGGTTCCGCTTTGGGAACCCGTGGCACCCCACACCGTTTCCGCACGGAGGCCCAGAATCGACCCGGGATCCTTGCGACAGTGTCGAAAAAGGTCGGCCGATCGGCTAGAGTCGATCGTTCCGGTGTTCCCAACGGGTCGGGTCCAGGGCGGGGAGACGCGTCATGAATCGTCGGGGGTTCCTGCAAACCAGCGCGGCCAGTCTGGCGGTCTCGGCGGTGGGCAGTCGGGTCATGGGAGCGGTCGCGGCCAGGCCGAAGCGCGCCGGGCTGATCGGCACGGGCTGGTACGGCAAGATCGACCTGATCCGGCTGCTCCAGGTTGCGCCTGATACCGAGGTCGTCTCGCTGTGCGACGTGGACAAGCGGATGCTCGCCGAGGCCGCCGCGATCATCGGCCACCGGCAGGCGTCGAAGAAGACGCCCCGCACGTATCACGACTACCGCGAGATGCTCAAGGAGAAGGACCTGGACATCGTCCTGGTGGCCACGCCCGACCACTGGCACGCGCTGCCGATGATCGCGGCCGTCGAGGCCGGGGCCGACGTCTACTGCCAGAAGCCGATCAGCGTCGATGTGACCGAGGGCCAGGCGATGCTCGCCGCCGTGCGCACACACGGCCGGGTCGTCCAGGTCGGCATCCAGCGCCGCAGCACGCCGCACCTGATCGAGGCGCGCGACCGCGTCCTGCGCGAGGGGAAGCTCGGCAAGATCGGGCTGGTCGAGATCTGCTGCTATTATCACATGCGCAATAACAGCAACCCGCCCGACACGAACCCGCCCGATTACCTGGATTACGAGATGTGGACCGGCCCGGCGCCGCTGCGGCCGTTCAATCCGATCATGCATCCCCGCGGCTGGCGCGCGTTCATGGAGTACGGCAACGGCATCGTGGGCGATATGTGCATTCATATGTACGACATGGTCCGCTGGATGCTCGACCTGGGCTGGCCGAAGCGGGTCGGCTCGGCGGGCGGCATCCTGGTGAACACGAATTCGAAGTCGAACATCTCGGACACGCAGACGATCACGTTCGATCACGGCGACGTGGACATTGTCTGGCAGCATCGCACCTGGGGCGATCCGCCGGACCCGAAGTACACCTGGGCGGCGACGTTCTACGGCGAGAAGGGGACCTTGAAGGCGAGCGTCAACAGCTACGACTTCACGCCCAGCGGCGCGGGCCAGCGCCTGCACGGAGACGCGCTTTTCGAGTATGACAAGTTCCCCGAGGACCGGACCGAGAAGGACCTCGAGCGGCACGTGGCCTCGGCGGTGCGGGGGCACATGATCGACTTCTTGAAGGCGATCGAGACGCGCGGCAAGCCGGTGGCGGACATCGAGCAGGGGTACATCTCGACGGCCAGTTGCATCCTGGCGAACGACGCCATGAAGCTCGGCCGGACGCTGACCTGGGACCCCGGCGCGGGGCGGGTCGTCCACGATGATGAGGCCAACCGGCTGTTGACGCGGGCGTATCGCACGCCCTGGGTGCATCCGGCGGCCTCATGAGACAAACCTTCTCTTATCTTCGAAATCTGTTCGCCCACCGGGGCATTGCGCCGCAGCGCCAGCTCGGGCAGAACTTCTTGATTGATTTGAATCTGCACGAGTTGATTGCGCACGGCCGAGCTCGGGCCGGCCGACGTGGTGCTGGAGGTCGGTCCGGGCGCGGGGGCCTTGACGGTGCTGATGGCGCCGCTGGTCTCGGCGGTCGTCGCCGTCGAGATCGATCCCGCGCTGGCGCGGCTCACGACCGACGCGGTCTCGGGCCATCTCCATGTGCGCGTCCTGAACATCGACGCTTTAGCCGGCAAGAACACGCTCAATCCGGTCCTCGTGGACAACGTGCGCCGGCCTGGCGTTTGCACCCGATCGCCGGCTCAAGCTGGTGGCCAACCTGCCGTACAACATCGCCACGCCGCTGATCACGAATTTACTGGTTCATGCCGAGTTGAATCCAGCGCTTTTGGTCGTGACCATTCAGCGCGAGCTGGCGGAGCGGATGCTGGCCGCGCCGGCGACCGAGCCATACAGCGGTCTGTCGGTGCTCGTGCAGGCGCTGGCCGACGTCGAGATCGTGCGGACGCTCTCGCCGAAGGTGTTCTGGCCGCGGCCGAAGGTCGATTCGGCGATCGTCAAGATCACGCCCAGCGCGGAAAAACGCGCGGCCGTCGGCGACCTGATCTGGTTCCATTCCGTCGTGCGCAAGATCTTTCTCCACCGCCGGAAGAACCTGCGCGGCGTCCTTTACAGTGAATGGCGCGACCACTGGAAGGACAAGGCCGAGGTCGATGCGATGCTCACGACCATGGGCCTGGCCGAGACCGGTCAGGTCCGCGCCGAGACGCTCAACGTCGAGGAGTTTCTTGACCTGGCCGGGGCGCTCAAGACGAAGTTCGCCGGGTCTTCGTCGGCCGGGTCTTTGTAGGCTGGGTCAAGACCCAGCCCCCCAAGCGCGGCGCCTGGGGTCGCTGGGTCTTGACCCAGCCTACAAAGACCCGACCGACGGCTTCGCCCGTCGCAGCTTCCGGGCCAGGGTCCGCAGGTCGTCGCGGCCGTGGGGGTCCAGGGTGTAGCCGGCGAGGTAGGCGAGCGAGGCCAGCGAAAGATCCGCCAGGAAGGGCAGGCCGCGGGCCAGCTTGACCGGGATGTTGGGCAGCCACAGCGCCATCGCGTCGGCCGTGGTGTGGAACGGGTCGGGGTGCAGGCCCAGCCGCGCGCGATCAAGGCCACCAGCACCAGCGCCGCCGCGCCGCAGAAGGGCGCCGCCAGGGTGCGCCGGGCGAAAACGAGCGGCTTCACGTCGAGGGTCCGGAACGTGTACCAGCCCGGCAGCAGAAGGTTCGAGAACAAGGTCGTCAAGACCGTGCCCCAGATCACGCCCGCCAGGCCGATCCGCACCGTCAGGAAATAGCTGACCGGCAAATTGATGGCCGCCCCTCCCAGGGCCGCCAGCGCGATGAAGCGCACACGCCCCAGGCCGATCGACATCTGCACGAGCACCAAGAGGGCCATCGGCATCGTCGCGATCAGGAACAGCCGCAAGAGCCGGGCGTCATTCGTGTATTTCGACCCGACCCAGATGGTCAAGAACGGCCCGGCCTCCAGCGCGGCCAGCAGCGCGATCGGCATCAACAGCCCGATCAGCATCCGCGAGCCGTCATATTTGAGCCGTTCCAGGTCGTCGCGATCGCCGGCCGCCGCCAGGCTGGCCACCGCCGGCATGACCAGGTACGTGAGCATCCAGCCCATCTGGCGGATCTGCATGAACGGCTTGCTCACGACCTGGTAAATGGCCGTCGCCGTGCCCGCCACGCCTTGCGGCAGCGCGAAGCCGAGCACCGTCGTATCGAGCCGGTCGGCCAGCACCACGCTGAGCTGGATCAAGAAGACGTATCCGCTGATCACCATCAGCCCGCGGAACTCGACCCAGCTCGCGCCCGGAAGTGGGGCAGGTAGCCCAGCTCGCGGGTCATCACCCAGAGCGACGGACCGAGCACGACGATGATCTGGAAGATCACCTGCGCGGCCACGATCGTGATGAAGGGCACGCCCGTTTCCAGCCCAACAACCAGGATCACGAACCGTCCGGTGACGGTCAGCAGTTCCAGGCGGGGGATGAAATCATAATGACGGGCCGCCTGGAGGATGCTGTTGACGACCGTCGAGAAGCCATAACAGGGCGCCGTGATCGCTTGCAGGAGCAGCAGTTGCACGACCAGCCGCCGCTCGGCCCCGGCGTAGCCGGCATGCGGCACCGCCCAGATCATGATGGCCACGAGCGCGGCCGCCTGCACGACCGCCAGCACGGCGTAGAACGACATCCCGCAGGCAATCACCCGGTTCACGCCGGCACGGTCGCCGCGCGTCCAGCAGTCGGAGATCTGCCGCTGCAGCGCCGAGCTCATGCCGAATTCGAGCAGGAACTGGATGAACCCGAAGCCCCAGGCGAACCCGTACGCGCCGAAGCTCTCGACGCCGATATGCCGCATGATCAGCGGCACGGACCAGAAGGCGAGAACCGCCTGTAACGGCGTCCGCAGCGCCAGCCAGAAGGAGCCGCGCAACAGCCTCCCCAGCACGGGGGGCAGCGCGCGAGCCTGGGGGGCAGGAGCGCTGGAGGTCACAGCTACCGTGCTCAACGGGGGCGTCCTTCCTTGGCGCGGGGAACGGTCCAGCTCCGGCTCGGATGTGGGCGTTATCATAGCCGCACCGCCGATCCGCCTGAAGACCAATCGCACCCATACCCCCGATCACGACAGGAACGCGGAATCGGGTATGATGGGCCAAGAGGACCCGCTCGTCCCGGATTCAGGTCGGAGGAGCACGCATGACCACCGCCGTAATGCCGCCCGAGGCGCCGGCGACCGCGCCCGACAGCCTGTACGAAGTCGTCGGCGATCAAGTCGTGGAGAAGCCGCCCATGGGAGCCTATGAAGCCACCCTGGCCTCGTTGCTTTTCGAGTTGATCGGCCCGTTCGCTCGATCCCACCGGCTGGGTCAGGTGGTCTCGGAGACTCTCTTCAGCCTGCGGCCGAAGGTGGATCGCGACCGTCGCCCCGATCTCGCCTTCGTGTCCGTGGAGCGCTGGCCCATCGACCGCCGGGCGCCGCGAGCGACCGACGCCTGGCAGCTCGTCCCCGACCTGGCCATCGAGATCATCAGCCCGACCAACACCGCCGCCGGCATGCTGGCCAAGGTCCGCGAGTATTTGAAAGCGGGCCGCGCGGGCCGTCTGGGTGGTCTATCCCGATGAGGCCGAGATCCACATCTTCGATGCCGCCACGCCGGGCCAGAGCCGCCTGTTGCACCGGGGCGACGTGCTCGACGGCGGCACCCTGATCCCCGGCCTGCGGCTCGACCTGGCCGCCCTTTTCGTGGACGAGCCGGCGCCCGTGCGCGATGTCTTGTAGGATGCATCGAATCGTCCCGGACTTGAAGTAGGAGGACCAACCATGGCCACCGCCGTCATGCCGACCGAGGCGCCGTGATCGCGCCCGACAGTCTCTACGAGGTCGTCGGCGATCAAATGGTGGAGAAGCCGCCCATGGGAGCCTATGAAACGGGCCTCGCGAACCTGCTCATTCGGTTGATGGGACCCCATGTGTGGGCGAACCGGCTGGGTGAACTCTATATGGAGATGCTGTTCAGCCTGCGACCGGCCGTCGCGCGCGATCGCCGTCCGGATGTGGCCTTCGTTTCGGCTCAGCGCTGGCCGGTTGGTCGCCTGGCGCCGCGCGGCGAGTCCTGGGCGCTGGTCCCCGACCTGGCCATCGAGGTCATCAGCCCGTCCAACTCCGCCACCGGCATGCTGGCCAAGGTCCGCGAGTATTTGAAGGCGGGCGGCGCGGGCCGTCTGGGTGGTCTATCCCGATGAGGCCGAGATCCATATCTTCGACGCCGCCACGCCGGGGCAGAGCCGCCATCTGGGCCGGGGCGACGTGCTCGACGGCGGTACTCTCATCCCCGGCCTGCGCCTCGATCTGGCCACCCTCTTCGTCGATGAGCCGCCGCCCGAGTGAGAAGCCGGCTTAAGTCCTTGATTTCCAATCGCTTCCAATCACTCCGCCAACCCCGATTGGGATTGCGTCTCGGGGCGGGTTCGAGGTAAAATAAACTTCGATGAAATCACGGGTTGCGGCCGAAAAGCGCCACCCGCCCCGCCCTGTTGAGGGATCGAAGAATCGTGAGCACTGCCGTTCCGCCGGCCGAGGGACCGCCCCCTGAACCGCTCGACCCACCCGCCGCGTTGCCGACGCCGCCGTTGAACATCGAGGATGAGCTCAAGGAGAGCTACCTCAACTACGCGATGTCGGTCATCATCAGCCGCGCCTTGCCCGACGTGCGCGACGGCCTGAAGCCCTCGCAGCGGCGCATCCTGGCCGCGATGCTCGACCTGGGACTGATGCCGGGCGGCTCGACGAGCAAGTGCGCGGGCATCGTCGGCGAGACGATGAAGCGGTATCACCCCCACGGCGACAACTCGATCTATCCCACCCTGACCCGCATGGCCCAGTGGTGGAACATGCGGCACCTGTTGATCACGCCGCAGGGGAACTTCGGCAGCATCCATGGCCTGCCGCCGGCCGCCATGCGGTACACCGAGGCCAAGCTCAGCCCGGTCGCCGCCGAGATGCTCGAGGACATCAAGCTCGACACGGTCGACTTCCAGCCCAATTACGACGAGAAATATTCCGAGCCCCGCGTCTTGCCGGGCAAGTTCCCGAACCTGCTCGTCAACGGCTCGGGCGGCATCGCCGTGGGCATGGCCACGAGCATCCCGCCGCACAACTTGGGGGAAGTCTGCGACGCGCTCGTCGCCCTGATCGACAACCCGCAAATTGAGTCTCGACGAGCTGATGGAGCACCTGCCGGCGCCCGACTTTCCCACCGGCGGCATCCTCTGCGGGCGCTACGGCATCCTCGAAGCCTACCGCACCGGCCGCGGCAAGGTCGTGCTGCGGGCGACGTGCAACACCGAGGAGCACAAGGACGGCCGCGTGCAGCTCGTCTTCAGTGACATCCCCTACCAGCAGACCAAGGAATCGGTCCTCAAGAAGATCGCCGAGCAGATCGAGAACGGCCGCATCCCCGGCGCCGCGGGCGAACCCCTGGACGAGTCCGACCGCAAGACCCCGGTGCGCATCGTCGTGCGGCTGAAGCGCGGCGAGGACCCGAACGTCACGCTCAATCAACTGTATCAATATACGCCCCTGCAAGACAGCTTCAGCGTCATCATGCTGGCGCTCGTCGATGGCCGTCCCCGGACGTTGCCGCTGAAAGAGTTCCTGCGGCTGTTCCTCGAACACCGCATCAACGTCATCCGCCGCCGCACGCAATATCAGCTCCGGCAGGCGCGGGCCCGCAGCCACCTCGTCGAGGGGCTCTTGATCGCCTTGCACCACATCGACGAGATCATCCGCGTGATCCGCCAGTCGGCCAACCCGGCCGAGGCGCGGGCGCGTTTGATGGGTCTGGAGGTCTCGGCGCAGGTCCTTCAGCGCGCGCTCGGCGACGAGAACGCCAAGGCCACCACCAGCCTGACGCGCATGCAGGCCGACGCCATCCTGGCCATGCAGCTTCAGCGCCTCACCGGGCTGGAAGCCGACAAGCTGGCCCAGGAATATCACGAGCTGAGGGCCGACATCGGCCGCTACGAGGCGATCCTCGGCGACGAGCGGCTCATCCTGGATCTGATCCGCGCCGACCTGCGCGAGCTGAAGGAGAAGTACGCCAACGTGCGCCGCAGCCAGCTCTCCGACGAGGAGATCGGCGACTTCGACAAGGAGGCGCTGATCCGCGAGGAGTACATGATCGTCACCATCACCCACGAGGGCTACATCAAGCGGCTGCCTCCCAGCACGTATCGGGCCCAGGGGCGCGGCGGCCGGGGGATCACGGCGACGAACACGCGCGAGGGCGATTTCCTCGAATATATGTTCGTGGCCTTGACTCACGACTACATCCTGTTCTTCACCGATCGCGGCAAGGTCTACTGGCTGAAGGTCTACGACGTGCCGCAGGCCGCGCGCACCGCCAACGGCCGCGCGATCGTCAACTTGCTTCAGCTCGAGGAGGGCGAGAAGGTCACGGGGCTGGTCCCCGTGCGCTCGTTCTCCGAGGACGAGTGCCTGTTCATGGTCACGCGCCGGGGCACGGTCAAGAAGACCGGGCTGCCCGCCTTCAAGCGGCCGCTCGGCCGCGGCATCATCGCCCTGGGGCTGGACGAGGGGGACACCCTGATCGGCGTCGCCCGCACCAAGGCCGGCGACCAGGTCGTGCTCTCGACCAAGGACGGCATGTCCATCCGCTTCGACGAGTCGGATGTCCGCGCCATGGGCCGGCAGGCGCACGGCGTGCGGGGGATCAACCTGGAGGACGGCGACGAGGTCGTCGGCATGGTGGTCGTCAACGGCCAGGACGACCCGGCCAGTCTCTTGACCGTCTGTGCCCGGGGCTACGGCAAGCGCACGGCCCTGACCGAATATCGCTCGCAGTCGCGCGGCGGCAAGGGCGTCATCGACATCAAGACGAGTGACCGCAACGGCCCGGTGGTGGCGGTCGCCAAGGTCACGGACAATGACGAGGTGATGCTCACGACCGTCGGCGGCATCATCATCCGCACGCGCGTCGGCGATATCAACCTGATCGGCCGCAACACGCAGGGCGTGCGCCTGATCCGCCTGGATGAGGGGGACTGCGTCGGCTCTTTGGCCAAGCTGCCCGAGGAAGAGATCGAGGTCGAGGCGCTCCCCGAGGCGGCCGCCGCCGCGCCGGTGCCTCCCGGCGAGCACATCCTCGATGATGGCGTCGCCGGCGCCGAGGCCCGGGACCATTTGCCCGATGAGGATGTGGATGGGACGCCGTAAGACGGGTACTGCCTGAGAGTCTGTCCGGAAAGCCCCGAAGGGGCGGCAGTGAATAGCCAGGGGCGTCAGCCCCTGGAGAGGTGAACGGTGCGCGACAGCGCCCCTCCGCAGCCCCGGAGCGGCGACAGAAGACCATGCAGCGCCGCGGTTTCTGTCGCCGCTCCGGGGCTGCGGAGGCGAATGGCGTGGTCACGGCCCCAGTTCCAGGGGCTGACGCCCCTGGCTATTCACTGCCGCCCCTTCGGGGCTAAAACCAGACTTCCCGGATAGCCTCTGACTTCTTGTCCAGGAGGATCATGTGTGGTCATGGAGACGAAGGATCCCTGGGAAATCCGCTTCCGCCAGGCGCGTCTCCTCGTGCCATTCGCTCCCGACCGCTGTTCTCGGTTCGCCTCATGGGCTCACGGAATCGGGATGTCGCGGAAGTCGAAGGTGGCGTCGGCCTGGGCGGCGCCAGGTCGTAGATGCGGAGCTGCGCGGGCGCCCAGTTGTTCGTTGGGCATCATCCGCAGGCTCATGCGCGACTCCTCGTTGTTGACCTGGATCGAGGTGGTGATCCACTGGGTGTAGATGCGGCCCTGACTGTCCAGGATCTCGATCTGGGTCTGGGTCATCTGGGGCGATCGCAGGGTGAAGGTCTCGAAGGGATTGCGGTTCAGGCGGGCCATCGGGTCGCTGCTCGTGTTGTTGGGGCGGATGCTCAGATCGATCGAGCTGGCACCGTTCTGACCGGGGTCGGGCTGGACGGCATGGATGGTGACGGACAGATCGCCGGTCTGGAAGGTTTTTCCCTTGGCCTCGGCCAGGGTGACGGTGAGCGGGTCCTCCTTGCGGGCGGCCACGAGCACGGGAATGAGGCCCCGTAGGCGGTCGATTTTCGCGCCGGTCTGGGGTGGCGTCTGGAGCTGGGCCTGCGCGGTGAACATGGTCATGCCGGTGCCATAGGCGCCGAAATAGCCGGCCGGCCGCTGGACCGCACCCGCCGAGGCCCCCGCCGGCACGAGACTCTGGCCGCGATCATCGACGGCCTCGATGAGCTTGATCGCGCCGTTCTGGGTGACGATCATGCGCGGTTCCGCCACGATTTGCAGGTCCACGGAGAACTGCACCGCGATGGCCGCCTGGCCGCCTTGAGGCAGCGCATGGAGGCCGGCCCCCGCGATGCGCGCGTTCGGGACGGTGGCCATGGGGCCGGGGCCGAAACTGAGGTCACGGTGCAGGTGGACGCCGTGCACGGTCACGCGGAACGGCCCGCTGTCGGAGGTGGGGAAGGACGACGCGCCGCTGCCGGCCAGAAACTGCACGCCGTTGCGACCGTTGGCCGCGAAGCCCATGCCGATGTTGTGCTGAAGCTGGCCGGCGGCCGCGACGCGGTCCAGCATCTGCCAGAACGTGACCGGCTCGGCGGCCTCGATCGTCACGCGGCGCGCGGTCCACGCCGGGCTGTTCTCGGGCACCAAGGCCATGGGAACGCCCGTGCGCATCGGCGAGCGTCTTGACCACGACGGGCAGGGGCTGATCATGGAAATCGAGCTGCACCAGGGTCGGCCGCACCATCAGCTTGCTCTCGATGCGGTCGATCAAGGTGGTCGCCCGGGTCTGGACCTCGGGATCTTCGAATTTCGTGCCTCGCGCAGCCGAGGCAACGCGTCCCGGCCGAGGGCCTCCAGGGCGCGGCTCGCCTGCTCGCGGTCGGCGAAGCGCGACGCGCCGAGCTGCTCGACCAGAGACGCGGGGTCATCTCGACCTGCTCCTAGCATCAGCAGGCCGATGACCGCCCAGTGTGCCACGTTCATCGCGCGTCCTCCCCCCAGTCTGGCCTAGGTCGGTCCGACGCCCCGCCCCCCGGCGCGATCGGGATCACCCCATCATAGCCCAGGTGGGGGCACCCGGCTCAAGCCCTTGCCCGCGCGATTTCCACGAAACGCCCGCCCACGGAAGAGGCGGTCTTACCTCCTCGGTCAAGTGCTATTTTGGCTTTTCCCTGCAATTCCGGAGCGCCTTTCACTCGTATCTACATACAGCTGTTCGCTTTTCCTTGCCAGCCGGAGTGGCCCTCACACGTCCACACCCGTGGCGGTCCGCTTAATTAGGTTGTCAAACAATTGAAACACATTCACACACCATTCGTAGCGTGCAGACACCATTTCGTGGTTCCGTGGATTATTGTCAGGATTTTCCTTGACCCAAGCTATCACATTTGTTCTTATACGTGAGACTGGTTGAAGATGCCTGGATGAGACGTGGCCGAGGATTTCCGGACACCCCAGACGGCGCGGGTGGTCCGGGAAAAGACAACGTTTTCCAGGTTCCCCCCCCTCCCTCTCTCATCTTCAATCCAGTCCGACGATGTGCGACGAGCACGCGGCGTGTTTGGCTCTGTTCAACCTCATGAATGGCAGTCCAGGCGTGTCGGAGAGCCGTGACACGGGACGGTCGCGGCTAAACTGAGAGAATAAATTGGTGTCGCTTTCTTCTTGACTGTTGCCGCCAAGGGAACAGGTCAGGATCAGGGTGCCGAGTCCAAGATCGACTCGGATGCGTGGAAGGTGCGCGCAGACACCGCTCGTCCGCTGAAAAACCGTCCTGTGATTCGCTTCCCACCGCGCCGATTTCCCTCCATTTTCGGAGGTGCCGGAAATGGATGATACACGAGGTTCGAGACAGACGATGCACCGCATGGAACGATCGAGACCGAGGTACGAAGCGTCTCGGACCCGTTGGTTGATAACCGTCCCGAGAGGTGATGCGCGGCCGGTGTTCGACCGTGCAAACTGTGACGTTGATGTTATTCCCCGATCCCGCCCGCGATAGTCGGGAAACTCCAGGTGTGCAAGTTCATTACAAGCATCATTACGCGATCGAGTGAAGGGGAACATCCATGTTCAGCACCGGCTTTATCCGATCCCGATTCTCCAAGGAGTCCAGCGGGACCGCCCGCGCGGCACGCGTCCGCACGAAGCGGGCCACGCTGCGCCGGCTGTTGTGCGAACCGCTGGAGGAGCGGGCCTTGCTCTCGGCCCTCACTATTGCGACGGACCAACTGGATTACGCCCCCGGCTCCACGGCCCTGATCAGCGGCAGCGGCTTCGTGCCCGGCGACGCCATCACGCTCCAGGTCACCCACACCGACGGCAACGCCGACGTCAGCCCCGCGAACGACCCCTGGACGGTCGTCGCTGATACCAACGGCAACGTCTCGTCGAGCTGGTACGTCGACCCCGCCAGTTCCGCCGGCGACTCGCTCTTGCTCACCGCGACTGACCCGATCACGGGCGACGTGGCGACGGAGTACTTCACGGACGCGAATCCACCGGCCATTACCAATCTCCGAGTGGCGCCGAGTCCCACAAACTCGTCGCCCACGATCACGGCGACGGCGACTGGCACCACCAGTGCGAAGGTCACTGCCTGGGAGTACTACATCGGTTCGACGGCACCGGCCAACGGCGCTGGAACGGTCACTACCGTTACCGCCACGACCACTTTGAGTATAAATGCACCGTTGCCCCTCCCGGCCGGCGCCGATGGCACCTACACAGTGTGGGTCAATGCGAAGAACAGCGGGAGCTCCTGGGGTACCTTCGTTTCGACCACGTTCGTCAAGGACACGACGGCGCCGACGGTCACCACCGTGAGCGTGTTGCCGAGCCCGGCCACCACGCCCCCCACGATCAGCGCGACCATCACCGACGCCACCAGCGGCGTCAAACAGGCGGAGTACTTCCTCGGTGCGACGCCAGGGACCGCCGGCTCGGGAACGAACCTGCCGCTCTACTCCGGCACCACCTATTCCGCAACCCTGTCGTCATCGACCTTCAGCGGCCTGAGCGACGGTGGGACGTACACGATCTGGGTGGATGCGAAGGACAACGCCGGCAACTGGAGCACGCCGATCTCGCAGACCTTCACGGTGGACTTGAACCCGCCGACGGTCACCACCCTGAGCGTGTTGCCGAGTCCGACCAGCACGGCGCCCACGATCACGGCGTCGATCTCCGATACCGCGCATAGCGTCACGGCTGCGGAGTACTTCGTCGACAACGCTTCTGGGACTCCTGGCACGGGGACGTCTCTGACATCATCCTTGACTTCCACCGGCGCGAACACCTGGAGCGTGACAGGGACGCCCTCCACCTTCGGGAGCCTGTCCCAGGGCACCCACACAATCTACGTGGACGCGAAGGACTCCCTCGGGGGCTGGGGGGCGCAGGTTCTCGCAGACATTCGTGAAGGACACTGTGGTGCCCTCGGTGTCGCTCGCGGCCTTCACGAGCCCGACCAAGACGGCCCCCACGATCAGCGCGACCATCACCGACGCCACCAGCGGCGTCAAACAGGCGGAGTACTGGGTAGTCGCCCCGGGAGGCAGCGCGCCGGGCGCGGCGGGTACGGGAACAAACCTGCCGCTCAGCTCCGGCAGCACCTACTCGACGGTCGTGCCGTCCTTCAGCGGCCCCGACGGCACCTACACGGTCTACGTCGACGCCCAGGACAACGCCGGCAATTGGAGCGCGAAGGTCTCGAAGACCTTCGTGAAGGACACCATCGCGCCGGTGATCGCGGCCTCGTACGTGTCCGCCAGTCCAACCGCCACGCCCCCTCAGATCACGGCGTACCCGATCACCGACGCCAACCCCGTGACCGGGGCGGATTACTTCCTGGACATTGACCCGCTGAATCCGCCGACCCCGGGCACGGGCACGCCCCTCACCGTGTACCAGGCTTACAACAACCAGACTCAGCAGTACTACTGGGAAGCGTACGGGACCCCTAGCAGCGTGGCCGACGGCCCGCACACGATCTACGTGGAGGCAAGGGACGGCGCGGGCAACTGGAGCGCGCTGAGCTCGGTCGCCTTCATCGAGGACTCGCAGATCCCGTCGGTGTCACTGGCGGGGCCGACGATCCCATCGTATCTGACGGGAACGAACGCGTCGCCCATCAACTTCACCGCCACGTTCAGCGTGCCGGTGGCCCTGGTGAACGCCACCAAGATCGTCCCGACGGGAGGTTCCGTCGGAGTTCCCTCGAGTGACTCCACGGGCAAGGTCTGGACCATCCCTGTCACTCCCACCGTCAATCCCACGCCGCAAACGGGCGAGACGGTGTCGCTCCAGTTGAATGCCGGCGCGTTCCAGAGCGCGAACTTGAATTACCTCGGGGCTCACGACCCAAGCCCCGCCACCTCCCAGGTCACGGTGACGTTCGATGATGTCGCACCGGTGATGACCGGGGCTGCTTTCGTCAACACCAACTACCCCTACCCCGCCTGGCCCGCGGGGACGGTCCTCGTGCCGAACCTCTACACGTACCTCGATCTCACGTTCAACGAGAATGTGGTCGTCCACAGCAGCCCCGGCCCTGTCGCGGTGCAACTCAACAATGGTATGACGCTGAACTACTCCTCCGGCAGCGGCACGAGTACGATCGTCTTCGCGGTCACGGTGCCCTCGGGGCAGACATCGAGTGTCCCGCTCGACCTCGCGAGCATCACACCCTTCACGGGCGGAACGTTGACCGACGCGGCCGGCAACCCCGTCGTGATCCCGACGCCGTCCTCGAGCAACGCGCTCTCCAGCCAGAACATCACCGTGCACCCCACCGACGACGTGCCTCCCGTGACCACGGTCACGGGGACGTACAACTACCATCTCACTTACTCCCAGTATGCGATTTCGCCCAGCGCCTCGGGCTGGTTCAGCTACGCGACGGTCTACGTCGCCCTCTCCGCCAGTGCCTTTGGGACGTACGTCACCAACACGTATTACCAGGTCACCGACCCGAACGGGACCGTGGAAGCGCAGCAGACCTACAATAGCAGCAACCTTGCGGCCGTCGGCAGCACCGCGGCAGGCAACGGGACTTACACGCTGGCGTACTGGAGCGTGGACAACGCCGGCAACACCGAGTCCAAGCACACCCTGGCGATCAATATCGACACCACATCACCGACCCTCACGGTGAACGAGCCGCCCAACACCATCTACGGCGTGCCGATCACGGTCACCGGGACGTGGACCGCAGGCCCCTCCGGTCTTTCTGCGACCGCGCCCCTGACGCTCAGCATGGACGACCAGGTGACCTACCCCAATGCGAACAAGCTCGCCAACATCACGAACCCGTCGTGGGTGATCAATCCCGGTGGCGTGCCCGGAACGTGGAGCTACACGTTCACCGCGTTGAACGCCAACGGCCCCAACAACGCCAACGGCATTCCGATCGAGGGCCCCTACTGGCACGTGACTGTCTATGCAACAAGCGGGGCGAACAAGGGCGGGACCGCCGTTTCGTCCAATTACGGCGGCAATACGTTTTACCCCGCGAACTCGAGCCCGACCGTCACCTTCAGCGCCCCCGGCGGCTCCGGCACCACGGCCACCGGGACCGTTGTCCTCTCCGACCCCACGCACAACGCCGGGTACGTGGTGGGCGTCAACATCGTCAACCCTGGCAGCGGCTACACCTCGCCGCCGACCATGACCTTCAGCTACCCCGGGGGCTACGGTGCCACGGGGACCTTCACTCTGAATGCCAACGGCGGGGTGGTGAGCGTCAACATGACGCCGTTCTCCATCAGCAAGGCGACGCCGACGACGCTCAACCTCAACCCTGTGAACATCACCTACGGCACCGCCCTGGCCAACAGCCAGTTGAGCACCGAGACCGCGATGTTCGGCACCACGACTGTGGCTGGCACTTTCTCCTACACCAGCGCCAACCCCGTGGGGACGATCCTGAACGCCGACAACAGCCAGACCGAGCAAGTCACCTTCACGCCCACCGACACCACCGATTACACGACCGTGAACGGCACCGTGACGGTCAATGTCGCCCAGGCGACGCTGCACGTCGTGGCGGAAGCCGAGACCAAGGTCTCCGACGGGCCCGACCCGATGCTGACCTACACGTACACGACGAGCGACCTGAAGTACCCCGACACGAAGAGCGTGTTCACGGGTAGCCTGACGCGGGTTTCCGGCGAGGACCCGGGCACCTACGCGATCCAGCAGGGTTCGCTGAGCGCCGGTTCCAACTACACGATCGCCTTCACGGGTGCCAACCTCACGATCTTGGGCGACGTGACCCCCCAGTTCAACGTGGTGCGGTCCGCCCTCATGCTCAACCGCACGACTGGCAATTACACTGGAACGATCACGCTGACCAACAACACCGCGACCGCCATCTCAGGACCGTTGGTCCTGGTGCTTTCCGGTTTGTCGCCAAGCACAGGAGTGACCCTCGTCAGTACTTCCAGTTCGACTACTGGAGTCACGGTCACGAAGGGCACGCCATCCAGCGGGACTAACCTCAGCCCCTACGTCCAGATCGGCCTGGCCCAGAGCCTGGCCCCCGGTCAATCGATCACTATCTCAGTGACCTTCAACAAGTTGGTTTCACCGACAACGTACACCCCGAAGGTCTACGCGGGTACCCTCCTCTCCTAACAGACGAGGACTTACTAGGAGAATCTGATCATGACACCATCATCCCTTCGGGGGCTGGCACTCCTGGGGCTTGCAGTGCTTCTTCTCGGGCCGGTTCTCGACGTGCCATGCAAACCCGATGGCTCCCGTGACTTTCTCCGTCACAGCCGATACGTCGGTCCTGACTTCCGGCACGTCGGGCTATATCGACTTCCAGTTCAATCCTACTGTGGGCCTCACCCCTCCCCCGGCCACGGCAACGGCAACCGTGACCAGTTTGTCAGTGATTGGTGGATTCCTCAACCCAGGCTCCGTGGTTACCTATGGAGACGTTTCGGGAGATCCCACCTTGCCCCCGGGATTGATCTTGACGAACACGGACACTACCGTGTCAGGTTCCAACGAATACAAGGAAGGCATCACGTTCGGCAGCACCCTGTCCTTCGACGTGACATTCAGGGGTGATTCGCCTACGAGCACGTTGGATCTCAACAGCTTTTTCTTCTTGATCCTCGACAAGAATGGGGCCAGCCTTACGACTGATACTTCCGGTAACGGCCTGGCCGCGCAGATCGACCTTGTACCCAATGGGACGTCAGGTGTGACCCCCGTGGTGACGCCATGGTTGGTTTCTCCCGGCGGTTCGGTCATTGTCGCGCCTGGGACATCCCCTAACGTCGGCGTTGTACCGGAGCCATCCGCGATGTTGCTCTTTTCGGGGACATCCGCGTTGCTCGGGCTGTCTTACGCCTGGCGCCGCCGTCAGCGATTCCGGTTGGCGGCGTGAGTTCGTTGACGTTATCTCGCTTCCTCGCACCGCCCGGGCAACGACGATGTTGTCCGGGCGGTTCGCTTGATCGCGGAAGGAGGGCGATCTCAGAGAGCTTCCCGGAACGCGCCATTGCCCGCCAGGAACTGCACGCCGCTGCGACCATTGGCCGCGAAGCCCAGGCCGATGTTGTGCTGGAGCTGGCCGGCGGCCGCGACGCGGTCGAGCATCTGCCAGAACGTGACCGGCTCGGCGGCCTCGATCGTCACGCGCCGCGACGGCCACACCGGGCTGTTCTCGGGCACCAGCGCCATGGGAACGCCCGTGCGCTCGGCGAGCGTCTTGACCACGACGGGCAGAGGCTGATCGTGGAAATCGAGCTGCACCAGGGTCGGCCGGACCATCAGCTTGCTCTCGATGCGGTCGATCAAGGTGGTCGCCCGCGTCTGGACCTCGGGATCTTTCGAGTTTCGTGCCTCGCGCAGCAGAGGCAAGGCCTCCCGGCCGAGAGCCTCCAGGGCGCGGCTGGCCTGCTCGCGATCCGCAAAGCGCGGTGCGCCGAGTTGCTCGACCAGAGACGCGGGATCGTCTCGACCTGCTCCCAGCATCAGCAGGCCGATGACCGCCCAGTGTGCCACGTTCATCGCGCGTCCTCCCCCCAGCCATGCCCGGGTCGGCCCGTTGCCGCGCAACGCGCGATGCGCGGTCGGGACCACCCCATCATAGCCGAGGCGGGGGCCCCAGGCTCAAGCCCCCTGGCCGCGCGCTCCCCCACGGGCTGGCAAGACGCGGTTCCCACCCCCGCCAAGAACAAACCCCTTGACTCGTTTATCAAACATTTGAAAAACATCCGCCCACCATTTGTAGCATGCAGACAGCACTTCGTGGTTTCGTGATTTCTTGCGAGCAAGCCTCTTGACTCAATCCATCACATTTGTTCTCATATGCCAGACGGGTCGAGAAATGCTGGAGGAAACCTTGGTCGAGGATTCTCGGGCAACCCAGACGTCGTGGGTGGTCCGGGACGAGACGAGCGTTTTCCAGCCCTTCCTCTCCGATCCAGTCCGCTGACGTGCGACGAGCACGCGGCGCGCTTGGCCCTGTTCAACTTCTTGAAGAGGAGCCACTCCCACAGGCTTGTCGTGACGCCAGACGGTCACGGCAGAACTGAGAGAAACTGGACAGCACCTTTTTTTCTTCGACTTGTTACGAGGCAACCAGGCCGAGGCGGATACCGAGGGGTCGGCGGCGTGGATTTTTGCGCGGACTTCGCCCGGCCGCTGGGAAATCGTCCTGAAATTCCTGGTTCCCCCTGCGTCGAGTTCCCTCTCCTTTCGGAGATGCCGGAAGTGGGGGGTCCTCTGGCCCGAGACAGGAGTGACGCGGCTGGATTCTCGTTTCCAGACAGGGTGCGAGGCTACCGTCCGTGACGCTCCGCCGGGAATGGTCGAGTTGCAGAATTTCTCCAATCTGTAGGCTGAGGCTTCGTCCCGAAAGGCGATCCGCCGCCAGTGTTTGGCTGCGCAAATCGCGACGTTGAGGTTCTCCTTCGATCCCGCCCGCGATTGCCGGGAAACGTCCGAAGGTCCATTCATACATGCATTACGACGAAATCGAAGGGAGAGACTTATGTTTGACATCAGATTCGGGCGGTTCCGGCGGCCGGAGGGTTCCGGACTGACTGACCGCGGCGCGGCGGGCCGTGCGGCCACGCGAGACGGGCCTCGGCCCGGTTGTGGTGCGAGCCGCTGGAGGAGCGGGCCCTACTCTCGCTGTTCGTGACGACGAACCAGTCGGACTACGCCCCCGGCGCCACGGCCCAGATCAGCGCCAGCGGCTTTGTGCCCGGGGACCCGATCCAGTTCCAGGTCACCCACACCGACGGGAACCCGGACGTCAGCCCGGCCAACGACCCCTGGACGGTCGTCGCCAACCCCGACGGCACAATCACGTCGAGCTGGTACGTCGACCCCGCCAGCTCGGCCGGCGCCTCGCTCCAGCTCACCGCCACCGACCTGACGACGGGCGAGGTGGCGACGGCTGACTTCACGGACGGGACCATCACGGTCAGCAGCGTGGGTACCACTGCGACCAATAGCGCCTCTTACGGTGTCGGGTTCCAGTATCCCATCACCGTGACTTTCGGAAGCCCCGTGACGGTGACGGGAACGCCGCGCATTCAGTTGAATACCAGCCCCACCGAATACGCCATCTACACAGGTGGGAACGGGACGTTCACCACGCTCAACTTCACCTACACCGTGCAAGCGGGGGACTACGTTTCGCGACTGGACTATAAGGCGACAACTTCTCTCGCGAACTATAACGGTAGCACGATCAAGAGCACTGGCAACACCGTCAATCTGACACTGCCCTCGACGACGAACAACGGTGTCTATAACTACTCCAACCCCATTGACGCGGCGCCTCCAACCACCACGGCGGCGTTCCGTCCCTCCTCCAACGCCTACGGCTGGGTTGTCACCAGCCCGGTCACTGTGACGCTCAGGGCCACCGATAAGGGCCCGGCGGGCGTGGCCAGCACAACTTACACGATCGATGGCGGCTCCGCTCAGACCTACACCGTCCCGTTCGCCGTCTCGGGCGACGGCACGCACCTCGTCACCTACTACAGCACCGATAACCTCGGGAACGTCGAGTCCACCCAAACGTTGGGCATTCAGATCGACACCAAGGCGCCGACGGTCTCGAACCTGACCGTGACGCCCAGCCCGACGATCGCGACGCCGACGATCAACGCGAGCATCAGCGATAACATCGGTGTCGCCGCCGCGGAGTACTTTGTCGGCGCGCCAGGTACTCCTGGCCAAGGAACGCCCCTGACACTCACTCCCAGCGGCGCGACGGCAACCGCGACGGGAGTCGTCAGCCCCTCCAGCGACCCCTACACGATCTATGTGGATGCGAGATGCCGCCGGCAACTGGAGTACGCCGGTGATGGCGGCCATCGTGAACGCCCAGTTCCCCACGGCCACGGTTACGCCCACCGGGACGGCCATAAACGGGAACTACTACTCCAACGCTTCGTCCCCCACGTTCAACGTCGCCTTCAACGCCGCCGTGACGGGGCTGTCGCCGTCCGGGTTCACGGTGACCAACGGCACCGTGGGCACCGTGGGCACCGTGAGCGGCAGCGGCGCGTCGTACACGGTGTCGGTGACCCCGTCGGGCCAGGGCGCGGTGAGTCTCCAGGTCAATGCCGGCGCGGCCCAGAACGCGAGCTTCCCCGCGCAGTCGAACACGCTCTCGAACACGGCGTCCATCACCTACGATACCGTGGCGCCGACAGTGAGCTCCCTGAAGGTGGAGCCGAGCATGACCAGCGTGGCGCCCACGATCAACGCGAGCTTCGCCGACAACAACTTTATCGTGGGCGCGGAATACTTCATCGACACGCTGGGTTCTGCTGGCGGTGGTACTAGCCTGCAGATCACCCCCAACGGCGCGACAGCAACCGCGACAATGGTTCTGCCGAACTTCGCCACCCTGCCCGATGGCATCCACACGATCTACGTGGATGCAGTGGATGCGGCCGGCAACTGGAGTCCGACGCTGGCGGCGGCCTTCACGAAGGATACGACTGCGCCAACGGTTACGAGCGTGACCGTAACTCCGATCCCATCGATCGCGACTCCCACGATCCACGCGAGCATCAGCGACAATATCAGTGTCGCTAAAGCGGAGTACTTCGTCGGCACGCCAGGTACTCCTGGCCAGGGTACGCCCCTGACACTCACTCCCAACGGCGCGACGGCCATCGCGACGGGAGTTATCAGCCCGTCCGGCAACCCCTACACGTTCTACGTGGATGCGCAAGATGCCGCCGGCAACTGGAGTGCGCCGGTGGAGGGGACCATCGTAAATGGCCAGTACCCCACGGCCACGGTCACCCCCACCGGCACGGCCGCGTACGGGATCTATTACTCCAACGCTCCGTCCCTCACATTCAACGTCGCCTTCAACGTCGCCGTGACGGGGCTGTCGCCGTCCGGGTTCACGGTGACCAACGGCACCGTGGGCACCGTGAGCGGCAGCGGCGCGTCGTACACGGTGTCGGTGACCCCGTCCGGCCAGGGCGCGGTGACTCTCCAGGCCAACGCCGGCGCGGCCCAGAACGCGAGCTTCCCCGCGCAGTCGAACACGCTCTCGAACACGGCGTCCATCACCTACGATACCGTGGCGCCGACGGTGAGTTCCCTGACGGCGACCACGAACTACTATATGAACGCGGGCAAATCGCTCTATTTCTGGCTGTACTTCAGCGAGTCCGTGGTCATCGCGCCTGGGACGAAGATCGCCCTGAACAGTGGTGGAACGGCCGCAGTCCCTGTCACGCCGGGATCGTCCGTGCTCTGCGGCCCCTACACCGCAGTGGCCGGCCAGAACGTCTCTCATCTCGATTTCGCCAGCGGGAATATCTTGATCGCCGGGTCGATCACCGACTACGCGGGGAACCCGGTGTCGTGGCCGACGGTCCCGTCTTCCGTCTGGGCCGGCAACAACATCGTCGTCGACACGACCCCCCCCACGCCAACCGTCACACCCTCTGGCACAGCGACCAACCAGAAGCCTATCACGTTCGCGATCACGTTCTCCGAGGCGATGAATAGCTTCCTGTCGACCAGCAACCTCACGGTGACCAACGGCACGATCGGCACGTTGGCTCACAGCTCGCCTACCAATTACACCGTGCAGGTCACCCCCTCGGCCCAGGGCCCGGTGACCCTCCAGGTCAACGCCGGCTCGGCCTACGACATGGCCAGTAACTACAACATCGCCTCGAACATTGCGTCGGTGATCTACGACACCACGGCCCCGGCGACCACCGCGAGCCTGGCGGGCACGCTCGGGAACAATAACTGGTACACCAGCAATGTGACCATCACTCTCAACGCCTCAGACAGCCTCAGTGGCGTGGCGAGCACCTCCTACACGATCGATAACGGGTCGTCGCAGCCTTACGGCACCCCGTTCGTCGTGTCGGGTGACGGGACACATACGGTCACGTATTCCAGCACCGACAAGGCAGGTAACATCGAGACTGTCCACACGGTCACGATCAAGATCGACGCCACGGCGCCGTCGATCAACGCGAGTGCCAAGAACGCGGACAACTCCCCCTACACCGCGGGCGTCTGGACCAACCAGGACGTCACCGTCCACTTCACGGCCAGCGATGCGACTTCGGGCCTGGCCAGCGTCGCGGCGGATCTGACGGTCAGCGCCGAGGGCGAGACCGATTCGGTTTCCGGCACGGCCATCGACAACGCGGGCAATCAGGCCCCCGTGACCTTCAAGCCGATCCTGATCGACAAGACGGCGCCAACGGCGACGATCCTGAGCGGGCCAGCCAGTTTGACGAGTAGCACCAGTGCCACGTTCAATTACTCGGCAACCGACCCAACCCCGAACGGCGTCAACTCGGTGTCGGGGGTCAACTACACCCAATACTCGCTTGATAGTACGTCTTGGGTCGCGGCCACCAGCCCGTTGACCCTGACCGGCCTGACCGACGGTGGCCATACCCTGGCCGTCCGCGCGGTGGACAACGCGGGGAACATCGGCCCCGCGAGCACGGCCTACGCCTGGACGGTCGATACGTCCGCGCCCACGTGGTGTCTACAGCGTCCTGCCTCGCAACCGGCATGAGCTACAACCCTGACCGGTCGCCTCGCTTCGATGCGCCCTGGCAGATCACGGGGACTCAGTCGTCTACAGCAACCGATCACAACCGCCTCCATCAGCAGCCTGAGCGGCGTGACCGCGACCGGTTTCGCCGGCCTAGGCACCACCACTCTGCCTGGCACCCATGCGACGGCAGACGGTATTTATCAACACCAGCCTCCAGGGCATCACCGATGGCGCCGGCAAGCGCCGGGCAGTTCGGTCAACCGCCCGTGCCCTACGGGGACTTTGATGGGGATGGGACTGTCACCGACGCCGACTGGTGGGCGCAACCCTCGTTTGGCACGCCTCAACTCTTCGCCGATTCCAATCGACGGCGGCAATGAGCAGTCAAACGACCGACGTGATCATTGCTCGGAGTCGATCTGCGAAGACTCTGCCGATCGCTGGGCGTCGGAGCGCCGGCGGAGGCCGCCGCCGGCGAGCCCATTCAGACATTTCACTCAATCTCATTACCTCATCAAGAGTGCCACCGATGCTTTCGACGAAACCCGCTTCCGGCCGGGGTTGTCGATCCTTCCGCTTCAATCCGCTGGGCAGCGCCGTACCAACCACGCCATGCGATCCGTCGACCGGTGTCACTGCAGTCCGGGGGAACTTGATGTCCGCGACCAATGATCCAGCCCTCTGGAAACTCACGGGGACTCTCGATCCTGGCGGGAATAACATCGCCTTCACGAACGTCACCGTCGACACAACCCATCTCTTTGTCGGCAACGATTACTTCCAGAGGATCACCTTCGGCAGACTTACTGTCCTTCAACGTGACTTTCCCGGGCGACGTGGTTACGGCCGCGCCCGACAACATCCGCAGCGTTTTCCTGTTGCGACCTTCTCATTATTCATGGACGATGTGCGCCGGGGCATGTGCTATTCAATGCCTCCGCATTCGACCCGAACCGCGACGGATAGCGGTCTGGCCGTGCAAATCAGCGTCGGGACCAATGACCCGTCGTTGGGCGATGCAACGCCAGGTGGTTCGGGACCATGGTCGGTTCTTCCAGCGACGGTTTGGTCACTGTCGTGCCTGTGCTATCCCCTAACGTCGGCGTTGTGCCTGAGCCCTTCCGCGATGTTGCTCTTTTCGGGAACATCCGCGTTGCTTGGGCTGTCTTACGCTTGGCGCCGCCGCCGATCCCGTTCGGTGGCATGAACGGTTCTTTCATCCTGGCGCATCCTCGCACCGCTCGGGCAACGACGATGTTGTCCGGGCGGTGCGCTTGATCGCGGAAGGAGGGCGATCTCAGAGACTGTCCGGGAAGTCCGGTTTTAGCCCCGAAGGGGCGGAAGTCCATAGCCCAGGGCGTCAGCCCTGGGAACCGCAGCGACGCGTTAGAAACCCTCTCCGGAGCCCCGCAGGGGCGACAGAAGCCACTGCCTCGCTTGACCTTCTGCCGCCCCTGCGGGGCTCCGGAGGAGGATCATATCGCGACATCCACCGACCCAGGGCTGACGCCCTGGGCTATTCACTGCCGCCCCTTTGGGGCTAAAACCGGACTTCCCAGATAGCCTCTCAGAGAGCTTCCCTGGAAAAACAAGATGACCCACTGCCGCAATCATGCGCTCGTGTAGCTCAGCCGGCAATACCGCACGGAATAGTAATAGGCGATACAGCAGACCACGCCCATCACCACCAACGCGACGGTGGTCGGTTCGGGGGCCTTGACCTCGTGGGCGACGGTCCAGCGGCCTGGCGTGGTGTAGAGATGGCCGCTCGGGTCGGTGTAGCTTGCGAACTCCTGTCCCGGGCCGTTCCCATTCCGATCGAACTGGAGCGTGACGCGGCCGGCCGTCGCGCTGATCGCGGTGAACGACGCCAGCGTGCCGGTGGGTTCTCCCGTCCTCCTGGAGATGGGGATGGGAAAACTCGTGCCGGAGGAGAGATCCGCCAGGGAAAACGACCGCAACGGCGGGATATCGAGGGAGAAGGAAAAATCCAGCACGTCGGAGAAGGCGATCAGGCCGTTGGTCCTGGCCGAGTCGCGCACGACGAGGGTCCCCGTGGCCTTGTCGTCCAGAGCGGTAAAGGTGTATTACCCCGGCAAGAAAGGAGGTCGGACAATCCTGTCCGACTCCCCCGGTCTGTCGGACAGGATTGTCCGACCTACAGGAGGATCTTCCTTGCCGGGGTAATACACAACGTTGCCCAGGGCCAGATGAGGAGTCAAAGCCACCGCGCCCAGTACGAACAGCAGGCCGACCCTGCGAGATGATAAGGTCAAGTTATGCATCGGATCTGCCTCCATGAAGGTGTTGTCACAAGAGGTTGTTGCAGACGTCCGCCGTCGCGGCCCCACGAGCGAACTCGGCGGACCACCGCGGGAGACCCCCGCGCCGCCGATCGACTGATCGGGACGAACTCGACACCGTTCCCGGTGGCACGAGTTGGTGCCGGCCTGGAGTGGCTCACTCGGGGATTGCGCCTCTGCTCCATGAGCCCGTAGCCCCAGCGAGGGCTTCGGTCCTGGAACCATTCAAATCCATGCACTCGCTGGCGCTGCGGATTCGGTGAATGCCCGCGCGGGTCGAAACGATCGTCTCCTCGTCGGAAGGCCCAGCACGCGACGGCAACGGTGTTTCATCCTCCTTCATACTTCTCTTCGCCGCAGGTCGTCGGGCCGTCTTCCGGGAGTACCCCCCAACGCGGGGGAGCGTTCGTCGTCCGTCCCGAGGGCGACGAGAGAAGCCACGTAAATCGACGTAATATGTTCTTTTACAATATGTTGCGTAAAATGCGCAAACGCACCCAACAGGGGAAAATGTCCGTCGCAGACACGTCGGGCGTGGTTCGGAGAGGCGCGCCGAAAGAGACCCGTGAAAAGCGTCGGGCAGGAGGAGCGGAACCATTGATGAATCAAGGGCTTACGAGCAATTTCCGGAACCCGGCGCAGCCGGAAACAGGGTAGGCGCCAGAGACCGTTCAAAACCACCGGCGGGAGGAGTGAAAGGACAGACGGGACAGGAGTTTACGGTCGGTGACAGGCCGTTTCCCGCGGTCGGAGGACCGGCCACAGACACGGTCACCGGCTGCTTCTTTCGGGCCGGGCGCGGTAGAATACAGCAGGGACCTTGACCGAGGTGGCCCGCGCGGCCCCCGCGCGACCCGGCGGCCGGGTGCCAGGATGAGGAGGGCGGATCATGTCGGCACGACGGCCCTATGGGTGGATTCTGCTCCTGGTGGCGGGCGGTGGCGGGCTGGCTCTGGGTGGGTCCGCAGCCGCGCAGACGCTCATCGATCCCTATGATCCCTGGAACACAGCGTACCGCCAGTACATCTTTCCGACCGCGCCGATCAACCCGGCGATGCCCAACCAGGGACGCTACGGCTTGCTGGAAGGCGCCAATCCCTACCAGCCCTACGCGGACGTGCCCCTGGACGACCCGTTCGGCCGACTGAGCCGGCCCGGCGGCCGGTTCACGCCTTACTGGAGGAACAATCGGGCAGGTCTGGACGACGTGCTGGATCGCTCCTATAAACCGAACCGCGACGACAGCTTCTTCGCCGATCAGAAGGAGCGGGAGAAACGCTACTTCGAGGCCCTGCGCGAGAAGGATCCGAAGAAACGCGCCGAGATGCTCAAAAAGATCGCCGAGGAGAACCGCCAGGCGAGCCGCGAGGCCTCGGCTTCGACCAGCCACCAGCGCAAGGGAACCGCCCCCAGGCCGCCGGCCAGCACCGCACCGGCACCCGCGCGAAACCCGCCGTACCGGCCGCCACCAGCCTGGCGACGCCACCGTCGGCGGCGGCCGCACGACCCCGCGCAACGGCCCCGACCGCGGCGAGCCCGAATGCCACCTCCGGCCCCGATCCGCTGGACGTGCTGAACCGGTCCCGCCTTCTGGACCCACGGCGCGGCTCTTCTTTGCTGCCTGATCTCAACCAGCCGGCGGGCCTGAATATCGTTCCCCCCACGCTCCCCAGGATGCCCCTGCCGCCGCTCGACCTGGACGAGCCGGAGACGAAGTAACCGTCTGCCCAGTTACAGGATTGAGGATCATCCGTCCGCCGCTCTCTCCCCTCCGGACCCGCGGACCACCGCGGACGCGGTGCCCCCTTGCGAGGGTCGCCTCGGGGGGAGTATTGTGTGAACGCAGCGTGTCACCGTCCCGGCCCCGGCTGGGACTCTTTTTCCCACGACTTTGTGAAAGTCGGCACAAACCCCGGGTCCCATGGGCGCGGAATTCACGCCGATCTTTCTGTTCATCCTGGTCGCGGTGCTGATCGCGTTCTTCTTCCTGGCCATCACCCATATCCTCGGCCCGAAGAAGAAGACGGCCGTCAAGCAGATGCCGTACGAGTCGGGCATGGACCCGATCGGCGACGCCCGGCAGCGGTTCGACGTGCGCTTCTACCTGGTGGCGATCGTGTTCCTGCTGTTCGACGTCGAGCTGCTGTTCCTCTATCCCTGGGCGGTGGCGCAGTGGAGCGTCGATGCGCCCGTCGCAGCGGCCGCAGTCGGCCCGGATGCGACGGTGCCGGTGGTCGTCGTGGGCATTCCCGCCGAGTTCCGCGGCTGGTCTTCTGGGAGATCCTGGTCTTCATCGTCGATCCTGGCGGCGGCGTTCGCCTATGCCTGGCGGAAAGGGGTGTTCGAATGGCGGTAGGCACACGGAACCGACGGCGGTCCCGGCCCGGCACGCGGCGCCCGACGCGGCTCGACCCTGGTCGCTCCAGCCGGCCGGCGCGCTCGAGGTGCCCGAGAACATGATCGTGACGACGCTCGACTCGGTCGTCAACTGGTGCCGCAAGTACAGCCTCTGGCCGATGCCGTTCGCCACGGCCTGCTGCGGGATCGAGCTGATGGCCGTCGGCGCCAGCCGGTTCGACATCGCCCGGTTCGGCGCCGAGGTGATGCGGTTCAGCCCGCGGCAGTGCGACCTGATGATCGTCGCCGGCCGGGTGGCCATGAAGATGATGCCGGTCCTGCAGCGGATCTGGCTCCAGATGCCCGAGCCGAAGTGGTGCATCAGCATGGGCGCCTGTGCCTCGACCGGGCGGCATCTTCGACACCTACGCCGTCGTGCAGGGGGTCGACCGGTTCATCCCGGTCGACGTCTACATCCCCGGCTGCCCGCCGCGGCCCGAGCAGATCCTCCGGGCGCTGATGGACATCCAGGACAAGATCCAGAAGGGCGGCTCGCTGTCCGGCACCGGCCTGCCCGAGATGCTCGAGCGCGAGAAGATGCTCGCCGAGAAGCGCGATGCTCCCGCCGGGCTCGCGCCTCGCCGGCGAGCGCGGCGACGAGGACCGCTTCGGCTACCGCCTGCCCGGAGGCCCGGCCCGGCTCGGCGCGGACGAGACGAAGTGAGTCGAGCGTCGACGGACCGCAACTGAGGACACGACCGGGATGAGCACCGCGACCGACCGCCGCCGACCGATCCCCACGCCGCGACCCTGGCGACCCTGGCGCAGCGTCCTCGGCGACGGCGTCTTCAGCACGTCGCGGTTCCGCGACAACCTGCGGCTCTTCGTGCCGCCGGCGCGGCTGATCGAGCTGCTGACGGTCCTCGAAGGACGAGTGCGGCTTCGACCTGCTCTCCGAGCTGGGCGGCGACCGATTACCTCGGCTATCCCGGCCGGACCGCGGCCGCGGTTCGAGGTCCACTACGTGCTCCGGAACCTCGAGACGCCCGAGCGCCTGGTCGTCAAGGCGGGCGTCGACGACCCCGACCCGACGCTCCCCTCGGCCGTCCCGCTCTGGCCGGGGGCCGACTGGATGGAGCGCGAGGTTTTCGACATGTTCGGCATCCGCTTCGACGGCCATCCCGACCTGCGGCGGATCCTGATGCCCGAGGAGTTCACCGCCTATCCCGCTCCGCAAGGATTATCCGCTCCGCGGCCGCGGCGAGCGGCACAACTTCCCGCGGCTGACGCGCGGCGAATCGTGACGGACCGTCGGATCGCCGAGCCGGTCGATTCGACCGGCCGACGTCCCGACGAGACAGGATGACGACCGATGCCGGCCAACTTGCTCGACGAACCCGGAGCTCGGCAGACCGAAGCGAAGCAGGCGCACCTGGACGCTCAACTTCGGGCCGCAGCACCCCGCCACGCACACGACCCTGCGGCTGATCCTCGAGCTCGACGGCGAGCGGATCGTCAAGGCGACGCCCGACATCGGCTACCTGCACTCGGGGTTCGAGAAGCTCGGCGAGCACCTGAACTTCAACCAGTACGTCACGATCGTCGACCGCAAGAACTACATCAGCCCGCCGATGAACGAGGTGGCCTGGCACCACGCGGTCGAGAAGCTGCTGGGCATCGAGCTGACCCCGCGCTGCCAGTACATCCGCGTGATCATCGCCGAGCTGGCGCGGATCAGCGACCACCTGCTCTGCACCGGCGCCGCGGCGCTCGACCTGGGGGCGTTCACGGCGTTCCTGTATCGCGTTCAACCTGCGCGAGCTGATCTACGACGTCTACGAAGAGATGTCGGGCTATCGGTTCCACCCCGGCTACACGCGGGTCGGCGGCGTGCTCTACGACTTCAACGACCGCGTGCTCGACCGGATCCAGGCAGGTGCTGGACAGCTTCCCCAAGGTCTATGCCGACATGGAGAAGCTGCTGTTCCGCAACCGGATCTTCCTCGACCGGCTGCGGGGCGTCGGCGTCCTGACGCAAGGCCGACGCGATCGCCTACTCCTGCACCGGGCCGATCGCGCGGGCCAGCGGCGTGACCTACGACCTCCGCAAGGACGAGCCGTACCTCGTCTATCCCGAGCTTCGACTTCGAGGTGCCCTACACCGACCGAGGGCGACTGCTGGGCCCGGTTCATCGTCCGGATGGAGGAGATGCGGCAGAGCCACCGGATCCTCGAGCAGGCGGTCGAGAAGCTGCCCGGCCGGCCCGGTCAACGTGCCGATCGCCGAGAAGTTCCCGCTGCCCGACAAGCTGACGACCTACAACAGCATGGAAGGCCTGATCCAGCACTTCGAGCTGATCATGCCCAACCGCGGCTTCGAGACGCCCGCGCGACGAGGTCTACGCGGCGGTCGAGAGCCCCAACGGCGAGCTCGGCTATTACCTGGTCGCCGACGGCAGCCAGACCGCCTGGCGGGTCCGCACCCGGCCGCCGTCGTTCATCCACTTTCCGGTCTTCCCGCACATGATCAAGGACCACCTGCTCGCCGACGTGGTGGCCGTGCTGGGGAGCCTGAACATCATCGCGGCCGAGCTCGACCGCTGAGACTGCCGATGTCGATCATGCGACTGCCATCGACGACCGACACGAGTGAGCGATCGCCGATGACCGCCGACGCGACGACCGATGCCGATCCTGAGCGAGGCGCTCCGGGAGAAGATCCGGGCGCTCTCCCGCGCTATCCGAGCAAGCGGGCGGTCACGCTGCCGGCCCTGCACCTCGTGCAGGAGCACCTCCGCTGCGTGCCCGTACCAGGCGATGGCCGAGATCGCCGAGCTGCTGGAGATCACGCCGGCCGAGGTCCACGACACGATGAGCTTCTACGGCTTCTTCCCGCAGGCGCCGCATCGGCGACGTCCGGGTCTGGGTCTGCCGGTCGCTCTCGTGCATGCTCCGCGGCGGCGACGAGCTGCTCGAGCACGCCTGCCAGCGGCTCGGCGATCGAGCCGGGCGAGACGACCGCCGACGGCAAGCTGACCGTCGAGTTCGCCGAGTGCCTGGGCATCTGCGACTTCGCCCCGGCCGCCCTGGCCGACGACGGCCGGGTCTTCGGGCCGCTCGACGAGGAATCGGTCGATGCGATGCTCGACGAGCTGAAGCGGGACGCCGAAGAATCGCGGCGCCGTGACATCGACCGACGATCCGATCGCTCGACTCGATCGATGACGGAGATGACGGACCGTGGCCACCTTTGAACCCGTCCTGAGCCGCAACTGGAACGTGCCCGACAGCCACACGCTCAAGGTGTACGAGTCGCGCGGGCGGCTACCAGGCGGCGCGCAAGGCGCTGACGACGATGACCCCGACTCGGTCGTCGACATCGTCAAGGACTCGGAGCTGCGCGGCCGCGGCGGCGCCGGGTTTCCCGTGCGGGCTGAAGTGGACGCTTCCTGCCCAAGGACCGGAAGGAAACGCTCATGTGCATCAACGCCGACGAGAGCGAGCCGGCGACGTTCAACAACCGCCTCCTGATGGAGAAGGATCCCCACCAGTTCCTCGAGGGGATCCTGATCGCCTGCTTCGCCACCAAGGCGAGCGACGGCCTACCTCTACCTGCGGTTCGAGTACATCCACGCCTACCGCATCCTCGAGGCGGCGATCGCCGAGGCCCGCGCGGCCGGGCACCTGGGCAAGAACATCTACGGCTCGGGCTTCGACCTGGACATCTACTGCCACCGCGGGGCCGGGGCGTACATCTGCGGCGAGGAGACCGGGCTGATCGAGAGCCTCGAAGGCAAGCGCGGCTGGCCGCGGATCAAGCCGCCGTTCCCGGCCATCGAAGGGGCGTTCCGCAAGCCGACGGTCGTCAACAACGTCGAGACGCTCTGCTGCGTGCCGCACATCGTCGAGCGCGGGGCCGACTGGTTCAAGTCGATCGGCACGCCCAAGAGCTACGGGCCGAAGCTCTACTGCGTCTCGGGCCACGTCAACAAGCAGGTCTGCGTCGAGCTGCCGCTGGGCGTCACCTGCCGCGCCAGCTGATCGACGAGCACGCCGGCGGCGTCTGGAAGGGCCGGAAGGCCAAGGCCGCCGTGCCGGGCGGGATCAGCATGGGGCTGCTCTCGGCCGACGAGCTCGACACGCCGCTCGACTTCGAGAGCCTCCGCAAGCCCGGCTGCCTCGGCCTGGGCACGGCCGCCGTCACCGTCATCGACGACCAGACCAGCATCGTCGACTACCTCTACAACACCTGCCGCTTCTTCGCCCACGAGAGCTGCGGCCAGTGCACCCCCTGCCGCGAGGGGACCGGCTGGATCTACAAGACGATCAAGCGGATCAAGGCCGGCGGCGGCCGGCTCGAAGACCTCGACATCATGCTCAACATGGCCAACAACATGGGCATCATGCCGGGCACGACGATCTGCGGCCTGGCCGACGGCGCGGCCTGGCCGATCAAGAACGCGCTCGCCAAGTTCCGCGGCGAGCTCGAGGAGTACATCCGCACCCACCAGTACCCGGCCGCCGCCGTCACGCCGCTCCAGGAGGCGATCGCCCAGGGGCCTCGCCCGAACCCTGGAACACTGCCCTGCCGGAACTGCCACCGGCAATTTCGGAACAGGTAATCAGATCCAAGAGATTTCAACGCAAAGACCGCAAAGCGCAGAAGACGAGATAAAAAAAGAAAATGATGAATTAATTCAGAAAGTTATTCACTAATTGAATCCAAGAGATTTCACGCAAGACCGCAAAGAAGAAAGAGATAAAAAAAGGAAAATGATGAATTAATTGAAATTTATTCACTAATTCTTTTTCTTTCGCGGTCTTCGCGATCTTTGCGTTGAAATCTCTTCTCCGAGGAATCCCGATGGCGACGATCATCATCAATGGCCAGGAATACACGCTCCCCGAGGGGGAGAAGCTCAACGCCATCCAGGCCGCGCATGCGGGTCGGGATCGAGATCCCGTACTACTGCTGGCACCCCGCGCTCTCGGTCGTGGCCAACTGCCGGATGTGCGAGATCGAGGTCGGCACCAAGGACCCCAAGACCGGCGAGATCAAGATGCTCCCCAAGCTGGTCCCCGGCTGCCAGACGCCGCCAAGGACGGGACCGTGCTCGTCACCGACAGCCCGAAGGTCAAGGAGCACCAGCGGATGGTCATGGAGTATCTCCTGATCAACCATCCCGCTCGATTGCCCGGTCTGCGACCAGGCCGGCGAGTGCGGCCTGCAGGACTACAGCTACGAGTACGGCCAGGCGTCCACCGGTTCGTCGAGGAGCGGACCGTCAACCCGCGCAAGGACGTCTCGGACCTGATCCAGCTCAACCAGGACCGCTGCATCATGTGCACGCGGTGCGTCCGGTTCACCCGCGAGATCACCCGGACCGGCGAGCTCGAAGTGATGCGGCGCGGCAATCACGCCGAGATCGACATCTTCCCCGGCCATCCGGTCGACAACCCGCTGGCCGGCAACGTCGTCGACCTCTGCCCGGTCGGAGCGCTTCTCGACAAGGATTTCCTGCACAAGCAGCGGGTCTGGTTCCTGCTCGGCACGACGCGATCTGCACCCGCTGCTCGACCGGCTGCAACATCGTCGCCGAGGAGAACCGGGGGCAGCTCTGGCGGTTCAGGCCCGGCACAATCCGCACGTCAACGACTACTGGATCTGCGACGAGGGCCGCTACAGCTACAAGGCGGCCAACGACCCGAACTTGCTGGCTGCCATGTACGTCCGCGAGAACGGCGACCTGCAGCCGCGTCCCATCGACCAGGCGCTGGCGGCCGTGCGGGCGGGGTTTGAGCGGATTCGACAGGAGGGGGGCACGATCGCGGGCGTCCTCTCGCCGTTCCTGACGGTCGAGGAAGCGTTCCTGCTGGCTCGCTACCTCAAGAATCTGAACCCGGCGAACGTGCTGGCGCTGGGGCCGGTGCCGGTCGTGGGACAGGACCAGACCTTCACGCCCGACCACCAAGGGCCGCACCGGCGACACCAGCTTCGTCGTCTGCCGGCCGTTCACGATCCACGCCGAGAAGTGCCCGAACCGGCGGGGCGTCGAGGAGGTCCTCGAGCACTTCCAGGGCGAGGTCATCGACTACGACGCCCTGGCCGCGCGGGCCGGCAAGGGCGAGTTCCGCGGACTGTATGTGACTTCGAGCGCGATCGACCCGGCGTTCACCGAGGGCGACGTCACCCGGCTGCGGCCGGAGGTCGAGTTCCTGGTCGTGCAGGACTACACGTCACGCCGCTGGCCCAGGCGGCCGACGTGGTCCTCGCCGGCGCGACCTTCGCCGAGAAGGCGGGCTGTTACGTCAATGCGGAGGGCCGGCTGCAGTACTCCGAGGCGGCCCTGCCGCCGCGCGACGGCAGCCTGCCCGACCTCGACCTGCTGGCGATCCTGCAAGGCCACGGCGTTGGCCCGATCTCGTCGCGGCTCGTTCTCGCCGAGCTGGCCGAGACGGTGCCCGCCTTCGCCGTCGCCAAGGACGGCCGGCTGCCGGTCTTCGGCGCGGTTCTGGGCGAGCCGGCCGCGGCCGTTGGCAGGCCGTTCGTCTTCCGTGATGCCTGGTTCCAGAACCGCGAGGATCGGGCCGCGTTGCCGATTGAAGTGAAGGCATAACTGGACCACGAAGAACATCGAGGCGAGATCGCCATGGCCGTGATCGGCATCCTGGTCAAAATCCTCATCGTGGTGGGAATCACCCAGGGCGCGGTCGCGTACCTGATCCTCGTCGAGCGCAAGGTCGCCTCGTGGACGCAGGACCGCATCGGGCCGAACCGCGCGGGGGTCGAGTTCGGCTACAAGTGGCTCACCCCGCTGCGCGGATCGGTTTCTTGCAGCCCCCGGCCGACGGGCTGAAGATGTTCCTCAAGGAAGACGTCATTCCGCGTTACGTGACGAAATCCTTGTTCCTGCTTGCGCCTTGATCGCGTTCATCGCGGCGATGATCGCCTTCGCCGTGGTGCCGTTCGGACCGGTCGGCAACACGGGCGTCTATTTCTTCGGGAACGGCCCGATCCAGTTCCAGATCGCGCCGGGGGTCGACGTCGGCATCGTCTACATCTTCGCGATCGGCAGCCTGGCGGTCTACGGCGTGATCCTGGCGGGCTGGGCGTCGAATAACAAGTATTCGTTCCTCGGCGGGCTGCGGTCCAGCGCCCAGCTCATCAGCTATGAGATCCCGCTCGGCCTGTCGATCCTGGGCATGGTGCTGATCGCCGGTCGCTCGATCTGAACACGATCATCAACTGGCAGGACGGGCACGTCTGGGGCATTTTCGTCCAGCCGGTCGGCTGCTTGCTGTTCCTCATCAGCGCGTTCGCCGAGACGAACCGGCTGCCGTTCGACCTGCCCGAGGCCGAACAGGAGCTCGTCGGCGGATTTCATACCGAGTATTCGGCGATGAAGTTCGGCATGTTTTATTTGGGCGAATACCTGCACGTGATCACGGTCAGCTACCTGACGGTCGTGCTCTTCTTCGGCGGCTGGGACTTCCCGTTCTTGAATCAGGGGCAGACGGGGTGGATCTGGGCGCTCTTGAAGGTGCTCGTCATGATCGTCAAGGTCACGATCGTGATCCTGTTCATCATGTGGGTGCGCTGGACCCTGCCGCGGTTCCGCTACGACCAACTGATGGACCTGGCCTGGAAGTCGCTGATCCCGCTGGGCCTGGTCAACCTGGTTCTGACGGCGAGCATCGTGCAATTGTGCCGGGGATGATCTTCGTTGGATGGGGGAAGCTGCAATCCGCCGGTCTTGTAGGGTGCGTGAAACGCACCAATATTTTTGTTGGACAAAAACAGGTGCGTTTCACGCACCCTACAAGAACGATCACTGATAGCTTGAAGGAGACTTCCGTGCGACCTGACGACCCCAGTCTGAAGCGGCTGGAACCTCCCAAGCTGACGTGGTAGAGCAGACGTACCTCCCTCAGATCCTGGACGGGATGCTCGTCACGGGCCGGCATGCGTTCGATTCGTTGGTACGCGGGCAGGTCATGACGGTGCAGTATCCGGAGGAAGAGACCCGGCGGTCGGACAATTACCGGGGCGTGCACCGGCTCAACAAGGACGAGCAAGGGCGGGTCAAGTGCGTGGCGTGCATGCTCTGCGCGACGGCTTGCCCGGCGCATTGCATCGACATCGTAGGCGCGACGGCCCCGCCCGAGTGGCCGGATCGCGAGAAGTACCCCAGAACTTCGTCATCGACGAACTGCGGTGCATTTACTGCGGCATGTGCGAGGAGGCGTGCCCGGTCGATGCCATCGAGCTGACGAAGCTGTACGACATGACGGGGCTGTCCCGGGAAGAGATGATCTTCGACAAGGCGAAACTGCTGTCGGTGTTCGACGTCACCAAGGACGCCGAGCCGATGCGGACGGGCAATCCGCCCGCGACGGCGCCCGGCCCGGACGCGACCCGCATGCTGACCGGCCCGGCCTCGGGGAGTGGGTCATGAGAAGCGACATGGTCCTGGCCATCCTGGTCGTGGTGCTCGGCGGGGTCGGCACGTGGCTGCTGCTGCCGCACCGGCTCGGCACGACCAAACCGCGGCGGGTGCATCTGGTAGGGGCCGGACTCGTCGCGGCGGCGGCGGCGCTCTTGTTGCTCGCGTTCTGGACGCCGCCGGGATCGTTCCTGACGAGCCTGTTCTTTTATGTGTTCGCGCTGACCGCCCTGGCCGGCGCGGTGCTGATGATCACGGACAAGAGTCCCGTGATCGAGCGCCTTGTGGTTCGCGTCGGTCGTGCTGTCCACTTCGGGACTGTTCCTGCTGGCCGGCGCGTCGTTCCTGGCGGCGGGCACGGTGATCGTCTACGCCGGGGCGATCATCGTGATGTTCCTGTTCGTCATCATGCTGGCGCAGGCCAGCGGCCAGGCGTCCTACGACCGCGCGGCGCGGATGCCGGGGCGGGCCACGCTGTGTTGCTTCCTGCTCTTGTGGGCGTTGCTGTATTGCATCCAGATGGTGCGGCATCCAGCGACCGTCGTGGAGACGAATCCCGCCGGTTTCGACCTTCGTCTGGTCCCGACGCGCGCCCTGGCGGCGCAAGTGAATGCCCCGCGCCGTGAACGGATCGCGGCCGTGCTCAATCAGGCGGTACGACCCGAGACGGCGCGGATGGTGCAATCCCCGTCCCCGGCCCCCGGCGTGCCGGCGCCGCACGTCGCCGGCCTGGGCGCGACGCTCTACACCGACCACCTGATCGCCGTCGAAATCGCCGGCGCGATCCTGTTCATCGCCCTCGTCGGCGCCGCCGCGATCGCGGTCCCCCGGTCGAACGCCCGGCCCCGCGCGGAGTCCGAATAACGCGCCGTCCCCGGTCCCCCGGAATTCGGCATCTGGCATCCGGAATTCGGCATCTGGAATCTCGAATCTGGAATCTGGAGATCCCGACATGTTCAATCTTGACGTCCTGAGCAACTACCTGATCGTCGGCGCCGCCCTGATGGCCCTGGGGATGCTCGGGTTCCTGACGCGGCGCAACCTGATCGTGATGTTCCTGTCGGCCGAACTGATGCTGCAAGGCACGGCGCTGACCCTGGTGGCGTTCGGCCGTTACCACGGCAACTGGACCGGGCAGGTCTTCACGATCATCATCCTGACCGTGGCGGCCAGCGAGGCGGCCCTCGCGCTGGCGCTGATCCTGGTCCTGTACAACCGTCGCGAGTCGCTCGACGTGACCCTCTGGCAGGACATCCGCGAGCCGGGCCTACCGCCGCCGGCCGAGGAGTTGCCCGAGGAGATCGAGCCACTCGAGCCGGTGCCGGGTCCGGAATCGTATCCGCATCTGACGCCGGCCGGCGTCGAGCCGCCGCATCCGCAGCAACCGTGGGAGCAGCGCCGTGATTAAGCTCTGCTGGTTGATCCCGTTCCTGCCGCTCCTGGGCGCCTTCATCACGGCAGTGGGCGGCCGCTGGCTGAAGCTCTGGGCGCACATCCCCGTCATCGCCGGCATCGCGCTGGCGTTCCTGATCGCCGTGCCGCTCTGGAACACAGCGCCGCCGTCGGTCGTTGAGCCGGGCGAGAGGGTGGCCGACGCGCCGACGGTCGTGGTGTATGACTGGATCGACGCGGGCGATCTGCACGTGCCGATCAGCCTGCGGGCCGATGGCCTGTCCACGATGATGGCGGCGATGGTCACGTTCGTCGCGCTGCTCATCGCGATCTTCGCGGTCGGCTACATGGAAGGCGATCCCGGCTTCGTCCGGTTCTTCGCCGAGATTGGCCTGTTCGTCGCCTCGATGACCGGCCTGGTGCTTTCCAACAACTACGTGCTGACGTATGGCTGTTGGGAAGGCGTCGGCGTGTGCAGCTATCTGTTGATCGGGTTCTGGCACAGCAAACCGGCGGCCTCGGCGGCGGCCAAGAAGGCGTTTCTGGTGAACCGGCTGGGCGATCTGGGGTTTGCGCTCGCGCTGTTCTGGCTCTGGTCGGTCGTGCCCCATCACGACCTCGGCTATGACAATGTCTTGAGCAACACGACGCTCACGAACCTGTCGGCCGGAACGAAGATCGGCCTGGCCTTGCTGCTGTTCTGGGCGGCGACGGCCAAGAGTGCGCAGATTCCGCTCTACGTCTGGCTGCCCGACGCGATGGAAGGCCCGACGCCCGTCTCGGCCCTGATCCACGCGGCGACGATGGTGACGGCCGGCGTCTATCTGATCGCCCGGTCGGCGCCGCTGGTCATGCTCAGCAGCCCGATCGTGCCGCTGATCATTTGCGTGATCGGCTGCGCGACGGCCTTGCTCTCGGCGTCGATCGCCGTGACCCAGTACGACCTGAAGCGGGTGCTGGCCTATTCGACGATCAGCCAGCTTGGTTACATGTTCATGGCCCTCGGTTCGGGCGTCGGCGGGGTGATGCGGATGGCGGTCATCGCGGCGATGTTTCATCTGTTCACGCACGCGTTCTTCAAGGCCCTCCTCTTCCTCGGGGCGGGCAGCGTGATGACCTCGATGGGCCACGTGATCGACATGCGGCGCTTCGGCGGCTTGCGGCATCGCATGCCGATCACGTGCATCACGTTCGCGGTGGGCGGCCTGGCGCTGTCGGGCATTGTTCCTTTCGCCGGGTTCTGGTCGAAGGAGGAAATCCTCGCCACGATCCAGCTCGCGGCGCACACGGCCCGCGACCAGAACCTGGGCTGGGGCTGGCTGTACGTCCTGATCTTCTGGACGGCCTTGTTCACGGCGTTCCTGACGGCGTTCTACACGGGCCGGGCCTTTTTCCTGACGTTCTGGGGGCCGGAGAAGCTCCCCACGTTCGACGCTCCTGAGTCCGAGCCGGAGCCTCACGGCCACGACCCGTCGCACGACCCGCACTTCGGCCACGAGTCGCCCCGGATCATGACCATCCCCCTGATCGTGCTGGCGGCTGGCGCCTTGCTCGTGGGGATGATCTTTGGGCCGACGCACTGGTTCAGCCACCACCTGGAGCGCACGCCCGGCCTGGAGCTGCTGGGTTATGTCGAGCCCACCACAAGCTGGCTGGCGGCGCTGGGCATGGGCGCGCTGGGCACGGTCGTCGGGCTGGCCGGCCTGGGGCTGAGCTACTGGTTCTACGCGATCCCCAACCCGATTCCCGCGCGGCTGGCGACGCGGCTCCGGCCGCTCTACGAGGCGTCGTACCGCAAGTTCTGGGTGGACGAGATCTACAACCGGACGGTGATCGCCTTCACCTGGTTCTGGGCACACTTCTGCCGGCTGTTCGATGAGTACGTGGTGGACGGCCTGGTCGGGCTGACGGCCTGGATGCCGCGCTTCGTCGGCCGCGACCTGCTGGCGCCGTTCCAGAACGGGCTGATCCAGTTCTACGCGGCGGTCACGGCCCTGGGCCTGACCGTGCTGATGCTGTACTTGTTGATGATTTAACCCCGGCCTCGGAACCCTGCGATGGCGACCCTGCTGGTAATCACGGTCCTGCTCCCGTTTGCGGGGAGCCTGGCGCTCTGGTCGATGCCGCGGCTCGACTACCGATCGGCCCGGCAGGTGGCACTCGGGTGCGTGCTGGCGACCCTGGCGCTGAGCCTGCTCATGGCGGCGCTCTTCGAAGCCGATCGGATCGGACCCCAGTTCGCACTCGTCGATGCGCAGGCGGGCGGTCGCGCCGTGACCTACGGCGTGCCCTGGTTGACCGCGGCCAGCGGGCCGGGGGTGCGGTTCGCGCTCGGACTCGATGGCGTCAGCCTGTCGCTGTTCGTGCTGACGGCGCTGTTGATGCTGCCGTCGGTCTTCGCCTCCTGGGAATCGGTCCAGGAACGGGCGGCGAATCACTACGCCCTGATGCTGGCGCTGGCCACCGGCCTGCTCGGACTGTTCGCGGCGCTCGATGTCGTGCTCTTCTACGTCTTCTTCGAGTTCACGCTGATTCCGCTCTTCTTCCTGATCGGTCTTTATGGCGGCCCGGAACGGCGGCGGGCGTCGATCTACTTCTTCTTGTACACCCTGGCGGGCAGCCTGCTGACGCTCATCGGCGTGATCGCGCTGGTGGTCATCCACTGGCAATACAGCCCGTTGAAAACGCTGACCTTCTCGATCCCCGAGTTGACGCAAGGCCTGGCTGCATTTGCCCTGGCCGTCGTGGCAGAACCCGGCGACTTCCTGGCGCAGTCCGCAGGCGCTGATCTTCCTGCTCCTGTTCGCCGGGTTCGCGGTGAAGGTGCCGCTGTTCCCGTTCCATACGTGGCTTCCCCTGGCGCACGTCGAGGCGCCGACGGCCGGGTCGATCCTGCTGGCGGGCGTCTTGCTCAAGGTCGGCGGCTACGGCTTGTACCGCTTCAACCTCGCCATGACCCCGCACGGGGCCGTCTACTGGATGCCGCTGGTGCTGACGCTGGCGGTCGTCGGTATCCTTTATGGCGCCCTGACCGCATTGGCGCAGACCGACGTGAAGAAACTGGTGGCGTATAGCTCGGTGAGCCACATGGGATTCGTCGTGCTCGGCCTCTTCTCGCTGACGACCACCGGCGTCAACGGCGCCTTGATCCAGATGGTCAACCATGGCCTGACGACGGGCGCCCTGTTCGCCTGCGTGGGCATCTTCTACGAGCGTTATCACACCCGCGAAATGGCCGAACTGGGCGGCTTGTGGGAGCGGCTGCCGCTGCTCGCCTTCTTCTTCATCCTGTCGTCGCTGGGATCGGCGGCGGTGCCCGGCCTGAACGGCTTTGTGGGCGAGTTCCCCATCCTGGTCGGGACCTTCTCGCGCAATCCGACGGCCGCCGTGCTGGCCGTGCCCGGCATGTTGCTCGGCGCGTACTACTTGCTCCACATGCTCCAGAAGGTCGTCTTCGGACCGCTGCGCGAGCCGGGCGGGCATGACCAGGATCACAACCACGAGGCCGCCGCGCCGATCCGGCCGCGTGGGCTGGCACGAGATCGCCGGCCTGGCGCCGTTGATGGCGCTGATCGTCCTCATCGGCGTTTATCCCAACCCGATCTTCGAGCGGCAAGCCAGCCCGGTTCACGAGCTGGCCGTGACCTTCCCGCCCGTGCCGCAACGGCAACCGATGACGGCATCTTCGCGTGCGCTGACTGTCGTCGCGACCTCCGCCCAGGACCGTGCCCGATGAGCACCGACGCCCTGTTCGTCTCGAAGCAGACCCTGCTGGTGCTGCTTCCCGAAATCCTGATGATCCTGGCGGCGACCGCGATGATGACCGCGGGGGCTTTTGTACGATGGCCGCGGCGGCGGTGGGCGGGACTCGCCGCGGGCACGCTGGGCGTGGCCTTCATCGCTTTGCTGGCCTTGCAGGAAGTCAACACCGACCACATCGTCTATGGCGCCGTGGCGCTCAACGACGCTTTGTCCAGCTTCGCCAGACTGGGCCTGGTCCTGGCCGGCTTCATCATCCTGGCGCTGGCCCACGACCAGGTGGACGACGACCGCGCGGCCGAGTTCTTCGGCGCGCTCTTGATGGTCCACGCCGGAGCCATGCTCGTCGCCACGGCGAACGAGATGGTCTTCCTCTTCGTCGGCCTCGAGCTGGTGAGCATCCCCACCTATCTGCTGCTTGTACCTGCCGCGCCGCAACGCGACGACCCAGGAGGCGGCCACCAAGTATTTCTATCTGAGCATTTTTTCGTCGGCCCTGTTGCTCTTCGGCCTGGCGTACCTGTACGGCCTGGCGGGCGTGAGCAACCTGAAGGCCCTGGGATATGTGGTCCATTACGCGCCGGGGCTGATGTCGCGCTGGTTCGGGCTGATCGCGGTGCTGTTCGTGATGGCCGGTCTGGGCTTCCGCGTGGCGGCGGTGCCGTTCCACTTCTATGCCCCCGACGTGTATCAAGGCTCGCCGACGATCATCGCGGCCTTGCTGGCCTGGGTCCCCAAGGCGATCGGCTTCCTGGCGATGATCCGGGTGTTGACCTCCGTGCTGGGCGGCTCGCTGCTGGCCGACAAGGCAATCGTGCTGGGCTGGGTGCTGGCGGTGGCGACGATGACGCTGGGCAACACCGTGGCCCTCTTGCAAGACGACCTGAAGCGGCTGCTGGCCTATTCGTCGATCGCGCACGCGGGCTACCTCTTGATCGGCGTGACGGCCGCGTTCACGGGCGGCCCCGGCGCCGGCGGCGTCTCCTGGGCGCGATGGGCATCCTCTTCTACCTGGCGGCCTACGCCCTGATGACGCTCGGCGTCTTCGGCTTCATCCTGATCCTGGACACGCCCGAGCGACGGGTCGAGACGGTCGAGGACCTGACCGGCCTGGCCCGCACACAACCCCTGGCCGCCGCTGGGCCTGGCGCTCTGCCTGTTCAGCCTGGCGGGCGTGCCGCCCCTGGCCGGCTTCTTCGGCAAGTTCCTGGTCTTCGCCTCGGCCCTGCACGCCTCGCAAAGCGGCACGCCGATCTTGCTCTCGCTGGCGGTCCTGGGCTGCCTCAACGCGGCGGTTGGTGCTTACTATTACTTGCGCATCGTCGTGGTCATGTATCTGCGGCCCCCCGTGGGCGATCCTGTCTCGATGCGCGCCAGCTTGCCCGCAATGGTCGCCGTGGCAGCGTGCGCGGTTCTCTCGCTGGTCGTGGGCCTGTTCCCCGGCCCTCTGTTCCGGATGTCGCACGAGGCCGGCGTCGCCGCCGTCGCCCAGCCCGACCCGCTGGCGTTCCAGGCGGTGCGGACGGCGGAGCGATGAAGCCGGAGGGAGCGGTGAACATTTTCAGGGCGAGAGGGACGAAATCTAATGGCGACACCCACGGAAATCGCTCAATGGATGATTGCACAGATAGATGAGAACGACGAATTGCTGCAAGTTGAAGCCGTCGCCCAAATCCAAAGATTATTCGGTCCTGAGTTTGTTTACGTAGGCGACAATGGTGAGATGGCGATCGACCGCCTAGTCCTTTACCAATTCCGTAAACTGAGCTAGCGCTGAATTAATACAATCGTTTGGGTTACTAAGCAAGGTGGAAACTACTGGGAAGGAGCGCATTGGCGAAAGCGTGGAATCGGCGATTCGCCCGGCAGAACACAGTATTGGTATTAATCCTTCTGATGTGTCCTTCGGTGTAGTGGGATTAACCCCGATCGTGCCCGTTGCCAGACCCGCCGTCCGGCCGTAGGATCCCACGGATAGGCCGCCGACAGTACGTAGGGCACGTCGAGTCTTCGAGGACGCACCTCTTCTGCCGCTAGTGAAAGAGGCCATCATGACAACCCGGGCGTTGATTCATGCCGAGATTGAGAACCTCCGCGAAGAGGATCTCGGCGAGCTTTATCAGGTGATCCGGCGCTTTGCCGAGACGAAAGCCCCCCCTGCTCGCAAGCCGGGTGCTCTCAGTAGGCTCAGGCAGATCAAGATTCGCGCGCCGAAGACTTCGCGGCGAACCTGGATCTGTATCTCAACGGAGAAAAACCGCTTGCCTGTGAACAAGACCTTCGTTGATACGCTGTTTGTCGTCGCGCTGATCAACGAGCGTGACCAGTACCATGAGCCTGCGGAGAAACTCGCAGAACGCTACGATGGGCAACCACTGCTCATCACGGACGCGGTCCTGCTGGAAATCGGCAACGCCTTGGCCCGAGCTTACCGGCGCGAGGCTGTTGACGTCATCGAGACCTTCCTTTCCTCAGAAGACGTGGAGATTGTTTATCTCACGCCCACCCTGTTCGACTGCGCTTTTCAGCTTTACAAGACGCATCGGGACAAGGAATGGGGGTTGATTGACTGCATCTCGTTCGTGGTGATGCGCGACGCGGGAGTCTCCGCCGCGCTGACCTTCGATCAGCACTTCGTTCAGGCGGGCTTCCAGGCTCTTCTGCGAGATCGCCCGGGTCCGTAGAGCGCGTCGAGTCCGCGACGACGCACCTCCCACGTTCTCTAGAGCCATGCTCTCACGTTTGAGATCAAGAAGAATCAGGGCTCCTCGTCCGTCACCGAGGTCAGCGGGACAACCCGGGACTCGTTCTGGTCGCAGAACGCCGCGGTCAGGATGGTCGCCCCGGCCATCGCCACGAAGAAGGCGCGGACGGGTTCTTGGTCGTTCTGGCTCGACCGGAGTTCGTTCAGGCCCCCGCAGTAGAACTCGTTGCAGGTGTCCGAACGCATGTCGCGCGACAGGCGGCAACCCTCGGGTCCGTGGAAGACGCACGACTTCTCGACGGTCTTGGGGCCGACGCGGCCCAGATAGGCCGCGAGCACATCGCGGGGCCGCAGGTCGGGATGCTCGGCCATGTACCGGCGGATGGTTTCGACCGTCAGATAGGCGTGATTGCCCCCGGCCCGGCAACAGAAACCCTGGCAGAGCGCACACGCCCGGCCCAGCACGGCCTGGATTTCGGGCGCCGGGGAGACGACCGGCTCCGGCATCGGTGCGTGCGCGGCCGGATGGGCACTCGCCGCGCTGATCAGGCGGTTCAGGCCATCGCGGAAGGCACGCCGACGGCGCTCCGGGAGGTTGGTAATCCGCCAGCGGAGGGTCGGGATCACGGTCAGCCGATAGGTGTCCGGCTCCTGGATTCCGAGCACGCGCGGCCTCCTCGGTCGCGGGTCCGGCTGGCCATCTGTGCGAGAGCCGCGCGCTGCCGGCGTTCGTGCTCCCGCCTCTGCTGTTCGAGCTTCGACCGGCAGGCGAGAGAGGCACAGAAGCGGGCCCCGAACTCGGTCGGGGAAAGCGGCCGGCCGCACGCTTCGCAGACCTGGTGCGGGGCGAGGGTCGCGTACTTCCAGCGGCAAGGTGCGCCGCAGAACCGCTCCTTGAGCATCTGCTGGAGGTACGAGAGCGGGCCGCCACAGATCAGGCAGGCGGTGATCACCGTTTCCTGGGGCATGTCCGTCTCCTTTCCTTGGGCGAGTGCCTCTATCGTTCTATGCCGGGACGGCCAGGCCGCCCAGTCACTCTCTCATGTTCGCTCGGGACGGACTCGCAGAGCCCAGGCCGGCGCGGTAGGCTCATGAGCGGTCTGTCCCGGTTCCCGGTTCAAGGGTGAGCACCATGCGAAGCATGCAGCGCGTGATCTGGGTCTTGACGATGACCGCGGCGGCGATGTTGGCGCGGGCTGGCCGCGCGGAGGACCCGTGGATCGTCTTCAAGGGGGGCGAAGGACCCGGTCAGGGCAAGCATGTCGTCCTGATCGCGGCCGACGACGAGTACCGCTCCGAGGAGTTGATCCCGCAACTGGCGAAGATCCTGGCCAGGCGGCAGGGCTTTACCTGCACCGTGCTGTTCGCCATCGACAAGAAGGATGGCACGATCAACCCCGCGGTCCGCGACAACATCCCCGGCCTCGATGCGCTCAAGTCGGCCGACTTGCTCGTCTTGTTCGCGCGATTCCGCGAGCTACCCGACGATCAGATGAAGCTGTTCATGGATTATGTCAACGCGGGCAAGCCGATCGTCGCCTTGCGGACCTCGACGCACGCCTTCAACTACTCCGAGCACAAGGACAGCCCGTTCGCCAGGTACAGCTTCAATAGCCCCGATCCCAAGGGCGGCTTCGGGCGCGAGGTGCTGGGCGAGACGTGGATCAACCACTACGGCCACCATCAGGTCGAAAGCACGCGCGGGCTGATCGTCAAGGAGATGAAGGAGCACCCGATCGTCCGGGGCATTCAGAGCATCTGGGGGCCATCAGACGTTTATGAGATCACGACCCTCTCGGGCGACAGCCAGCCGATCGTGATGGGACAGGTCCTCACGGGCATGAAGCCGATCAACGGCCCGAACCCGGACAAGCACCTGGTACCGGTTGCCTGGATCAAGACCTTCACAGGGACATCCGGCAAGCCGGCCCGCATCTTCACGACCACGATGGGCCATGCCGGCGACTTCGAGTGCGACGGCTTCCGCCGCCTGCTGGTCAATGCCTGCCTCTGGGCCGTCGGCCGCGAAGATCAGATCCCGGCCAAGTCCAACGTCGATCTCGTCGGCACATATAAGCCATCGCCTATCGGTGGCGGCGGCCACAAGAAGGGGATCAAGCCGGCGGACCTGGCCAAGGATTGAAGGGCCGGATTCACCACAGAGTCACGGAGAACACAGAGTTCTCACAGAGAATACCTCTGTGAGAACTCTGTGTTCTCCGTGTCTCTGTGGTGAATCCGGGCGATCATTTCCGCCCCAGCGCCTCGCGCACGGCCTGCCCGACAACCGTTGTGCTCGCGTCCCCCCCGAGGTCGGGTGTGCGAGGACGGCCCGCGGCGAGCACGCGCGCCACGGCACTCCGCACTGTCTCAGCGGGACCGGGCAGGCCCAGGTGGTCGAGCATCATACCCACCGACAGGATCGCCGCGATGGGGTTGGCGATGTTCTTGCCGGCGATATCCGGGGCCGACCCGTGGACCGGCTCGAACATGCTCGGCGCCGTCCGCAACGGGTTCAGGTTGCCCGATGCCGCCAGCCCCATCCCGCCCTGAAGCACCGCGCCCAGGTCGGTGATGATGTCGCCGAACATGTTCGTCGTGGCGATCACGTCGTAGCGTTCCGGACTCACTACCATCCGCATGCAACAGGCATCGACGTGATTATAATCCGTTTTCACGTCGGCATAATCGCGTGCGACTTCGGTGAACGCCCGCATCCAGAGGTCGTGGGCGTAGGTCAGCACGTTGGTCTTGGCCACGAGCGTGACCTGCCCGACCAGCCCGGCCGCGCGATCGGCGGCGGTCAGACCCGGGAACGGCCGCACCCGGCCACGCGAACGCGCCAGCTCGAACGCGAACCGCAGGCACCGCTCGACCCCCGCCCGGGTGTTGATCGACGTCTGGATCGCCACTTCCTCGGACGTCCCCTTGTAGGTGAATCCCCCCGCGCCGACGTACAGATCCTCGTTGTTCTCGCGGACGACCACCAGGTCGATCTGCTCGGCGCCCTTGTTCCGGACGGGCGATTCCACCCCCGGGAACAGCCGCACCGGCCGCAGGTTAATGTACTGGTGGAAATCAAACCGCAGGCGCAGGAGCAGTCCCTTCTCGAGCACCCCTGGCGGCACCCGAGGATCACCCACGGCCCCCAGCAGGATCGCGTCGCAACCGCGCAGCTCGTTCTCGACGCTATCGGGCAGCACCTCACCGGTCCGCAAGTACCGCCCGCTCCCGAGGTCGAAAGGCACCAGCTCCACCTGGTCCCCCGCCACGTCCCGGAGCACGTCGAGCGCAACCGCGACCACCTCCGGACCCACTCCATCCCCGGCAACCACTCCAATCGTGTGCAACCGTCCGACCCTCCCGCTCGCCCCAAGCCGCACGGCTGGGGAATGTCCTGGTCTGTCCTTCTGGACCCATGTGCCTCATCTTACGGCCGATCGGCCCCCTTCACAACCGGCCAGACTGACAAGGACGCACCGCGTGGAGAATACCGACGAGCGCTCCCGCGGCATCGCGGCGCGAACCCGCGACACACTCGGTGATAGCTCCGTAACTTCCTGTCCTGTATCAGGATCACGCGCGACCGGGAATGGCTTTGTGGGGCGAACACGGCACGCCTCAAGGTCCGGAAAGACCGGTTGTAACGCGGGACACCTGGTCAGCGGGATAGAGTCAAGAGGCAAATTAGGTTCGTTCGTCGCTCGGTGGATGAGCATGGCTTCGTTTGGCACGCCGAGTCTGGCACGATCGGGATGGACTTGATCCGGCTTGCCAAAGACCCTGCGGCGCCGCAGGCGCGGCGGTACCTCATCATGATCGTGGCGGGCTAACGTTGCGTTCACACCAAGTGTGGCAAGAAGAGTTGTGTTGGCTGAGCCACGACCCAGCAATCCCCACGAAAGGAGTTGCACCGCGGCGTCCAAGCTAACACAATGGCTGGGTCTGGACCCAACTCGCGCCCTCCCGCATCCCTCGTTTGGATTCGCGTCCATGGCGGACAACCAGCTCTTCTACGGCGACAACCTCCACGTCCTGCGCGAGTCCATCGCGGACGAGTCGGTCGATCTCATTTACCTCGACCCGCCGTTCAACTCGAAGCGCGACTACAATCTCCTCTTCAAATCGCCCAAGGGCCACACCAGCGCGGCCCAGATTGAAGCCTTCGAGGACACCTGGCACTGGAACCAGCAAGCCGAGCGCGAGTTCGACGAACTGCTCCACCAGTCCAACACGGACGTGGCGGAGATGATGAAGGCCTTCCGCGGTTTCCTCCACGAAAACGACGTCATGGCCTACCTCACCATGATGGCCAACCGGCTGCTGGAACTGCAACGCGTCCTCAAGTCCACCGGGTCGCTCTATCTTCATTGCGATCCCACCGCATCGCACTATTTGAAGGTCGTGCTGGACGGGGTGTTCGGCAAGAAGGGGTTCAGAACGAAATCGTCTGGAAACGCAGCAGCAGCCACGGCGATACAAAGCAGGGAATGAAACGATGCGGCCGGATTCACGACAGCATCTTTTTTTACGCAAAAACAAACGACTACGTCTGGAACCCCGTGTTCACCGCGCACGATCCAGCATACATCGAGATGATGTACAGGTTCAGGGATGAGAACAACCGGCGGTATCGGGAGGACAATCTGACCGCGGCGCAGGCCGGGCGGCGACGTGAGTTATGAATGGCGTGTGAAGCGGCGCATGAACTCGACAGAGGCGCTGGGTTGCCGACCTGACGGACGAGTATCTCGATCCGCGGGAGGGCTGGGAGTACCTCGGCGTCTATCCGTACAAGAGCGCTACTGGGCGTATTCCAAGGCCAATATGATCACGATGTGGAACGCCGGTCAGATCGTCCATCGCAGCACCGGCTTTCCGCAGTTTCGGCGTTATTTGGACGAGAATCCCGGCGTCCCGCTTCAGGACCTGTGGCTGGATATCTACCCGCTTGTCGCCAGTGAGCAAGAGCGTCTCGGCTACCCTACGCAGAAGCCCCTCGCCCTGCTCGAGCGCATCATCTCCGCGAGCAGCAACGAAGGCGACGTGGTGCTCGATCCGTTCTGCGGGTGCGGCACCGCCGTCCACGCCGCGCAGAAGCTCAAGCGCACGTGGATCGGCATCGACATCACCCACCTGGCCATCTCGCTCATCGAGAAGCGGCTCAAGGACGCGTTCGGCGCAAGCCTGCAAGTTCGAGGTCCACGGTACGCCCAAGGACCTCGACGCCGCCCGCGACCTCGCCGCGCGCGACAAGTACCAGTTCCAGTGGTGGGCCGTCTCGCTCGTGAATGCCCAGCCCTACCAGGGTAAGAAGAAAGGAGCGGACCGCGGCATCGACGGCATCAAGTATTTCTACGATCTGGAGGGCCATGAGGCGCGCAAGATCGTCGTCAGCGTCAAGGGAGGGGGCATCAAGGCCGACGATGTGCGGGCCTTGAACCACGTCCGCGAGCGCGAGGCCGCCGAGATCGCTCTCTTTCTCACGTTGAACCCGCCCAGCCCCGGCATGAAGGCCGACGCGGCGGCGGCTGGCTTCTACGAAAGCAGCAGCGGCAAGAAGTACCCGCGCGTCCAGCTCCTCACGATCGAGGGGCTCCTCTCAGGCACGATGCGCGCCGAACACCCCGACTATGTGCCCGATCTCAACTTCAAGAAAGCCAAGCGCGAAAGCCTGGACAGACAAGACCTCTTGCCGCTGGAATGAGAGTCTGTCCCGGAAGTGCTCGAACGGCCTCTCTGACCCCCTCTCCCCTGGCGGGAGAGGGTTGGGGTGAGGGGCCTTTCCGGCCCCCTCTCCCCTGGCGGGAGAGGGGGCCGGAAAGACGCATCCAGAGCGTTCGGGACAGACTCTGAATCTCGTCGAAGGCGTCGCGTACGTGTTCGCACCCCTGTCAGCCGTAAGTCCTTTCTTTGTAGCGGCGGCCGTCCCGGCCGCTCCGGGATGGGTCCCCTTCGGAGCGGCCGGAACGGCCGCCGCTAGAAAGAGCCCAGAAAATCAGCCTTCCGAGACGCTAAACACGTACGAAGGTACGTTATCGAGGACACGACGCCGACGTTCCTGAACTCCCGGCCGGTCCAGAAAACCAGCACGGGCCGGCTCGGAAATACGATCTTATGCGATAGACCAAACGCAGGCTCTTTGACAAGCCGGTCGTGAACCAGAGATCCAAACCAACGACCGAGCACCGACGAACCCGGGCGACCGCCTTTGCGGGTTCTGCCGGTTCTCGGGCCGGACGCGCGGTTCGGCGGGTCGCGCCAGACGGCGCCAAAAGGCGTTGTGACGAGCCGTGCGCAGTGCGCGAACGAAGCCAAGGGAAATGATCGCAACTGGCTTGGCACCTCGGGACTTACGCGGATTGCGGGGGTACGCGGCAGGTTCGCGCAAGGCCCTTTAGAAATCATCCGAGAACGGGGTGTTACCCTCAGAAGACCAGGGACTTACGGTAGTTCTCGGATCGTTTCTCATCACGTGGCTGCGTCGGCGCCCGCGCGTGAAACGAGTCCGGCCGCTCGCCGCGCCTTGCGGGTTGGGCCAAGACCGAGTACACTACACCCCTTTGTATCTTCCAGCATCCCGGGTGGGGAGACAGTCAACCGTGTCGATGGACAAGAGCCTACGCAAGGGCGGGTCGCTGGCCCGCTCCCGGAATGTGTTGACGCGGCCCGAGCGGCTCGCGGTGTTGCAGGAAGAGGAGCGTTGGACGCCCACGCAGGGCGTGTACAACCTGCCGAAGACCAAGTTTCGTCGGCTGGCCGCGGGCCAGACCGGTCCGAAGCGTCCGGAAGACCGGAAAGGCTGAGCGTTCCGGCGGATCGGCGGGCTGGGCGGATCGATGACGATCGCGATGTGGATCGTGTTCAGCGTGGCCATTGTGGGGGCGAGCCTGCTGGGAGGCCTGCTGCCCCTGGCCACGCTCCTGACGCACACCCGGTTGCAGCTCTATTTGAGCTTCGCGGCCGGGGCGATGCTGGGGGCGGCGTTTTTTCACATGCTGCCGGAGGCGGTCGTGCCGGGGGCGAGCCGGGCCCTGGCCTGGACGGCGGCGGGCTTGCTGGCGCTGTTCTTCCTGGAACGGTTCTTCGCGTTCCACCATCACGAAGCCCCGGACAATCCCGACGACCCCTGCCCGACCGAGCCGCACGCGCACGCGGCGGGCTTGGGACATGCGGCCGGACTGATCGATGCCGCCGCGCCGGGAGGGGCCAAGAGCGGTCAAATCCAGTGGCAGATGGCGGCGATCGGGCTGGCCGTACACAGTCTGGTCGGGGGTGTCTCGCTGGCCAGTGCCGCGGTGTCGGGCGCGCGGGGTGGCGCGGGGCCGCGGCCTGGGGCGTGTTCCTGGCCACGCTCGTGCACAAGCCGGCCGATGCTCTGACCATCGTCAGCCTGATGCTGCGCGGCGGCGTGCGGCGCCCGCTGGCCCACCTGGTCAATCTGATCTTCGCCCTCATGATCCCGACGGGAATGGCCCTGTTCCTGGTGGGGATTCGTTGGTTCGATCCGACCGACGCCGTGCCGATCACCTCCGCCGCGCTGGCCTTCTCGGCGGGCACGTTTCTGTGCATCGCGTTGAGTGACCTGCTCCCCGAGCTCCAGTTCCACGCCCATGATCGGTTCAAGCTGTCGGCGGCCTTGCTCGCGGGCGTCGGTTTGATGGCGGCGGTGGCGTTGTGGGAATAATCTCGTAGGGTGGGCTTGGCCCACCATCCGAGAGCCAGAGAAAAGGTGGGCCGAGCCCACCCTACAAGACTAATTCATCTCGGGCACCAGCGGGCCGGCGAGTTCCTTGAGATAGAACAGGCGGCCGGGCAGGGTCGGCATGAAGGAGCTGGGGACCCAGGGGTCGGGGCCGTAGCGCAGGGTCATCCACAGGCTGGCGCCTTGCCATTGCATGCCCCGGCCGAAGATGCCGTCGGCGCCGCCGATGATGCGGTCGGCCTGGAGGAACAGGCCGGGGCCGATCGTGTTGGCGAAGGCCGGCACGAGCGTGGTGCGGCTCTTGAAGCTGGTCAAGGCGTTCTGCTCGATGGTCAGCGGGTGGAGCCGGGCTCCGAGCCGGTGCGTCTGGGCCTTCCAGTGCGTCGAGCGTGTCGAACTCGGCGGCGAAGTGCGGCTCCCAGAAGGCGATGTGGCAGACCCGGCCGATGCCGAAGATCACCGTCAGCTCGGCGCCCTGGAGCTTCAGTTCGGCGATGCGCTCGGCGTAATGCGGCAGCCGGTCGGACGTGGCATACCAGCGCTGCGCGGCGGGCACGGTGCGGGCGCCGAGCGGACCGTAAAACGCCGCCTCCATCGCGTTCTGAAAGGCCCCCGGGTCCTCGGCCGGGAGCGTGTTGCCCGCGTGGTCGCTCCATTCGTCCATGTTGAATCCGTGAACATGATCGCAGGCCACGTCCCATTCTTTCAGGAAAGTAGACGGCCCAGCGGTACATCCCCATGGGACCGACCGGCAGGATCAGGGCCGCGGGCCGCTCCGCCTGGCGGGTGCGCCGAATCGTCCGGGCGATCTCGTGGCCCATCATGACATCAAAATCCGCCACGGAGTCGCAGGCGATCGGCGCGAACTCGGGATGCCACCAGGCTTGCGGTTCCTGGATGCGTTCGGGAGGGACCGCGCAGCAGGCATCGATCCGGGCCAGGTCCCAGCCGGCGGGGAGGAAACCTTCCATCAAGGAACCGGCCAGCGTGGAGATGAGGTTCATCGCCATGTCATGCGCTCCGCGACGCGTGGTGTGGTGCAGGAAGATCGTGACGTTGCCGCGATTCAACGTACTGTGTGCCGGGGCACGACTCAATGCCGTCCCCCGCGGCCGGAAGTCGCCGGAGGAGCCGCCGTAATCTACGTTGAGGTTGTGGAAGCTCTCGTTTGGGGCGAGGGCCGTGTGCCGCTTCCCTTCCTCCAGGGTAATCGACCCGGGTTCGAGACGCATGTGGCTGATGAATCGACGCATCTTGCTGATCGAGGACTCGGATTCCGTCCGCCGCTTGATCCGGGAACAACTGGCCCGGGAACGGCTCGAGTGGTACGAGGCGTCGGACGGCGCGACCGGACTGACCTATTGCCGCGCGCTGCGGCCGGCCCTGGTCCTTTTGGATCTGCACTTGCCGGTCTTGAACGGCTACGAGGTGCTGCGCCGGATGCAGGAGGACCCAGAGACGCGCTCCATCCCCTCCATTCTGATCTCCGGCCAGGCCACGATCGAGGAGCGTGTCCGCGGCCTGGACCTGGGGGCGGTCGATTTCGTCATCAAACCGTTCAGTGCCATCGAGTTACGGGCGCGCTCCGGGCGGCCCTGCGGACCAAGTACCTGCTCGATCTGCTCGAGGAGCGGGCTGATCTGGACGCCTTGACCGGCTTGAACAACCGTCTGGCCCTGGATGAGCACCTGCAACGGATCTGGCCGCAGTCGCGGCAGCGCGGCGGGCCGCTGTCGATTCTGTTCGCGGACGTCGATCACTTCAAGCGGTACAACGACGCGTTTGGCCATCTCGCCGGGGATGACGCCCTGCGCCAGATCGCCACGGTGTTGCGTTCCACCGTCCGCGCCGGCGACTTCACGGCACGTTACGGGGGCGAGGAATTCGTGGTCGTCGCCGCCGACTGCGACGCGAGTGGCGCCCTCGACATCGCCCGGCGCTTCCACACCGCGCTGCACACACAGCCCGGCCTGAGCCACCCGGTGACGGCCAGCGTCGGCATCGCCAGCACACGCAACCCGGCCGCGACCGACTCACACAGCCTGCTGACCCGGGCCGACCACGCCCTCTACCAGGCGAAATTGGCCGGCCGCGACGCCATCTGGTGCTGGGATGAGAATGTCGGTGCGCCAATCGCCGACGGGGCAGGCCCCATCCTCAAAGCCATCAGCGCGTGAAGATGTGGAAGGCTGGCAGCTATCGGTGTTCGTAGGGTCCGCTGTGCGAACCGGTCTTGTTCCAGACGGTCCGCACAGCGGACCCTACGAGGGCGGAAAGCTGATCGCCACGGGTTCCGCTTGGGGAACCCGTGTCCGGGGCCGTTCGACACGGGTTCCCCAAGCGGAACCCGTGGCACCCACGACCGTTTCCGCAAGGAGGCCGTGATCAACCCGATATCCTTGCGACAGTCTCGTTTCTTGTCTGGTGAAAGCTGAAAGCGGTCAGCCACTAGCCGGCATTCATCCCTCGATCGCCAGCAGGACCTTGCCGCGGAGCGTGCCGGCGCCGGCGAGGGTGTTGGCTTCGAGGAAGCGCTCCGCCTCGGCCGCCTCGGCCAGGGGAAAGACGCAGCCGATCTGGGCCTGGAGTTGTCCGGCCTCGACCCAGCGGTGCATGTCCTCGGCGGAGCGCCGCTGTTCCTCGGGGGTGGCGTTGAACATCGCGAAGCCCAGCAAGGAACAGTCGCGGGGATAGAACGCGCCCAGGGGCAGAGCCGGCTTGGCGGTCCGGCCGGCCATGAGGATCATCCGTCCACGCTTGCGCAGCAGGGGAACGTGGACCTCCAGGTTCGGCTCGCGCTGGGTTTCGTACCAGAGATCGATGCCGTCGGGAGCGAACTCGCGCAGCCGCGTGGGGATGTCGTCGGTCTTGTAGTTCAAGGCCAGGTCGGCGCCCAGGCGGCGGCACAGATCGAGCTTCTCCGGGCTGCCGGCGCAGGTCGCGACGCGTGCTCCAGCGGCCTTGGCCATCTGGACGACGCTCGACCCGACGCCGCCCGCGCCGCCGGGCACGTAGACCGTCTCGCCGACCGCGAGCCGGCCGCAACGAAACAGCCCCTGGTGGGCCGTGATGCCCACCAGCGCCAGCGCGGCCGCGTCCGGGAACGACTGGCCGGACGGGATCGGGTAGAGCCACTCGGCGTTCACGGCGGCCAGCGCGCACGCCACGCCCGGCCGGCCCAGCAGCCCCTGGTTCGAGCCCCAGACCCGGTCCCCGACCTTCAGGCCGGCGACGCCCGCGGCCCAGCGCCTCGACGGTGCCCGCCAGGTCGCAGCCAATGACGTACGGAAACGCCAGCGGCATCGCCACCAGTCCGGACCTTACGTACAGGTCAATCGGGTTCAGCGCCACGGCCCGGACCCGTACCAGCACTTGCCCCGGCCCCGGTGTCGGCGCGGGCAGCTCGCCCACGCGGATCACCTCGGGCCCACCCGTCTGTTCGATGAAGGCAGCGCGCATGAGAGGGACCTTCCACCAAGCCTAATCGACGGCCACCTGGATTTCCTCGCCCACGACCCGCACAGGATAGCACGGCACGCGTAACCTGGTCTTGGGGCTATCGAGCCACCGGCCGTCTTCGAGACTGAACCGCCAGCCATGCCAGGCACAGGTGACGCGCTTCTCCTCGACCGCGCCGTCGGCCAGAGGGGAACCCTGGTGGGGACAGGAATCCTCGAGAGCATAATACTGGTCTTGTTCCCGAAAGACCGCGATCATGCGGCCGTTGACTTCGACGGAGCGCCCTTCGCCCTCGGGAATGTCACCCACCCGCGCCACCGTCTGGAAGTTCTCACTCACCAAAGCGACTCTCCCGCACTGCGTCATCGGGCCCGTCCCCGAGAACCCGGTCGGCTCTGCCACCGGACGGGGCCACTCTTTCATCATAGCCGGGGTGAGAGCGATTCACGATGGCGTTCCTCAGCCGTCCTGGAAGCCCGAAGCGCCAGCGAGTGCATTTCTGGGGAAGCCCAGAGAGGGAATGCACTCGCTGGCGCTTCGGGCTTCCTGAGCCAGGGCGCTATCCAAGCGTGAACCGCTCTCGTGGTCAGTGGAAGAAGAACCTGATTGGCGTGCGGTTCGCTATCTTCCCTGACCACGGACCACTCCGCCCGGGTATCATGTACGGGAACGACCAATTTCCCCCAGACCACGGATCGTCCCATGGCCAAGAAACGACGTCCGTCTCCCAAGAAGCCGTCCGGAGGTTCCGGTTCCTCCCGCTCGCGCCCCACACCCGAGCTGCCGGATCGGCGGGCGATGGAAGGGGTCATGCGGGAACTCGTGGGACGCTTGACGGGCAATTCCGAGGCCGAGACCCCGCTCGATCGGGCGCAGGAACTGATCTACCGGGCGTTCGACATGCCGTCGGCCGCGGAGCGGGTCAAGCTGGCGAAACAGGCTCTTGACCTCTCTCCGGATTGTGCCGATGCGTACGTTCTGCTCGCCGAGGAGGCCCCGAGCCGCAAGGAATCGCTGGACTATTACGAGAAAGGAGTCGCGGCCGGCGAGCGGGCTCTGGGGCCGGCGTTCTTTCAGAACGAAGTCGGGCATTTCTGGGGCCTGCTGGAAACCCGCCCCTACATGCGCGCGGGAAGGGCTGGCACACACCCTCTGGGCCCTGGGGCGACGCGAGGAGGCCGCCGCCCATCTCCAGGAAATGTTGCGGCTCAATCCCGGCGACAATCAAGGAGTGCGCTATACGCTGACCTCCTGGCTCCTGAATCTGGATCGAGACGAGGACCTGGCGAAGCTGTTGAAGACGTACGACGAACCCACAACCACCACCGTTTACTCCAAGGCCCTGCTCACGTACCGGCGCGAGGGCGACACACCCGCGTCCCAGAAGCTGCTCAAGGCGGCCGTGAAGTGGAACAAGCACGTGCCGGATTACTTGCTCGGAGAGGAGGAATTGCCCCAGCCGTTGCCGTCGTCGTACTCGGTCGGGGACGAGGACGACGCCATCCTCTATGTGGCCAGCGCCCTGAGTGCCTGGAGATCGACGCCCGGGGCGATGGCCTGGGTGCGAGACGCCTTGAAGCCGAAAAAGCGGCGCACGATTCCAGAGGCCAAGTCCTTCGCACCCTCGGCCCAGAGTCTGGAACGGCTCACGCGGCTGCCCCAGACCTTCGACCAGTGGCAGGCGGGCTGGCGGCAGCTGCCGATCTGGATCGAGGAAGGCGGCGAGGGCGTTCAGCCCTGGGCGGTCATCGTCGCCAGTATGAGCAGCGGCATGCTGCTGAACACGACGATCGTCGCTCACGAACCGACTCCGGAGCAGCTCTGGGACCTGCTCGCAGCGCCCATGCAGAAGCCCCCCAAGGTCAAACCCCATCGGCCCACCACGCTCTTGGTCCAGCCCGACCCGCGCTGGGACGAGCTCCGGCCGCATCTGGATGCGGTCGGGGTCGCCTGCGAGACCCTCACCGAGTCCGACCTGCTCGACGACATCTTCCAGTCCTTGGCCGAGCACCTCGGCGAGGACATGCCGCCCGGCTTGCTCGAGGTGCCGGGGATGACGCCGGAGCGCGTGGCCAGCTTCTACCACGCCGCGGCCGAGTTCTACCGCCAGGCGCCCTGGCGGCGGTTGGGTTACGAAGAAGCGATCCGCGTCGAATGCAGCCAGTTCGAAAGTGGCCCCTGGTACGCCGTGGTCATGGGCCAATCCGGCATGACGCTGGGCGTCGCCCTCTACGAGAACCTGACGCTGCTCAAGAAGCTCTGGGCGGGCAAGCTCTCGGACGAGGAGAACGCCCGGCGCACGGTGGCCCTCGCCGTCACCTTCGATCCCGCCACGGACACGAATCCCAAGGACGTGGCTTCGGCGCGGGAACACGGCTGGGAAATCGCCAGCCCCGAGGCGTACCCTTCGGTCTATCGCAAGGAGCGGGGCATGTCCATGCGCCCGCCGCTGGCCTGGGAGCTGGAGCTGCTGGAAGGCTGCCTGCGCGAGATCCCCAGGTTCATCGCCCAGCACAAGCCGGGCGACACGACGAAGTCCTCCGTGACGGTGCCCGTCGCTTCGGGGAACCTGGACCTGGTGCTCTCGTGGGTGGACGCGGGGTGAACAGGACCACCTGACGGATTCCGGATGCCGGATTCCAGATTCCGGATACATCGTGCTGCAAGGCATCTGGCATCCGGAATCCGGCATCTGGAATCTGGAATCCTCAGGACCCCGCCTTGTGAAAAACGCTGGGCGTGATGGCGCCGACGGCGAACAGGCGGTTGTGGAGCAACTGCTCGAAGGCTTCCACGTCGCCGAGAACGCTGGCGGCGGGTAAGACATCCACCTCGGACAACGCGCGGCTCGGGTAAGACTGGATGGCGGCCAGGCGATCGAGCAGGGCCGGGTGCGATCCGCGCGCCGCGGCGTGAGGCGCGGCCTGGGACAGCAGCCGGTGCCGCGACTGGGTCTGGAAGTCCTCCGGGAGCCGCGCCAGAACGCGCGAAAGAAGGCGTAGAGATTGGACAGGTGATTCTCGCGCGGGTCGTAATGTTCGAGCACGGCGCGAAACAGGGGCTGAACCAGCGCGACCTTGACCAGTGCCGAGGCGGCCGCATTGCCGCCGGCGGTGCTGGCGGCGGCCCGGTCGGCCCGCGCCTCCTGGCCGTGCGCGACCGGCGCGACCAGCGCCTCGCCGATCGCGTGGCAGAGCCGCGCCCAGCAGCGCAAGGGGCTCAGGGAAAGCCCCCGCCCACTCTCCAGTGCCTGGGTCAGACCCTCCACGAACCGAACGCGCCGCGCCGCGCGGGTCGCATCGCCCCTGGCCAGGTGCGCCAGTTCGTGGGCCAGCACCGAGCGGAGCTCGGCCCGGTTCAAGACGTGCAAGAGCGGCAATCCCACCACCAGCACGTTCGTCCGGCCCCAGGCCGTCGCCACGCAGCAGGGCAAGTACGTTAGCCGGACCTCCTGCGGCGATCGCGCGCCGAGCCGACGCGCCAGCGCCGTCAGCTCCTCGAACAGCGGCGGGGCGTCCGTCCGGGCCAAGACGGGTCCCAGGTCGGCATCCGCATCGGCCTGCGCACGCTCGATCGGCACGCCGCCCAGCGCCTCGACCACGTCGGCGCGGGTCCGCACCTCGTCCCGCAGCCAGCGCGCCAGCACCGGCACGAATCCCCCCAGCGGCAACAGGAACAGAACGCCCACCGCGACTCCCAGGTGGTAAACTCCTTCCAGGACCTGGAGGGCCAGGAGCCGAACGGTCAGCACCAGCCCACCCACGGGCGGCGCGGCCGGCTCGACCGTGCGCACCGTCGTCGCCTCGTCGGCCGCAACCCCCCGACGGCGCAAGCGGACCGTCTCGCCGCAGGACCGACAGCGCAACGCGACGACTTCCCCCACGTCCGGCCCGGGGCTCGGCAGACCGTTCCCACACGAGGGGCAGGTCAGCACCCCCGGCGGCTTCGCGCCGTGACCCGCGTTCGCCGCTTGTTCGCCGCGTTCAGACACTTGTCAGAATCCGTGTTGACGCTGTGAGACAATTGTCTTAGGATGAACGGTTGTGGTGCGCACGGCCGCAGGGTGACGCCTCATCCTAATTCATTCGAGAGTCTTCGTCATGCCCAAGCGACCTCCGACAATCCCGGACTCGGAGCTCGACGTTTTGAAAGTCCTCTGGGACCGGGGCCAGGGGACTGTCCGCGAGGTCCTGACGACCTTGAAAGAGGCCGGTCGGGACTGGTCGTACGCCACGGTCGCCACCCTGCTCGACCGCCTCGAAGCCAAGGGGATGGTGACCAGCGATCGCCGCGAGCTGGCCTTCGTGTTCAAGCCGGCGATCTCCGAACAACAAGTGCGGCAAAAGCGTGTCAAGAGCCTGGTCGAAAAGCTCTATCAGGGTGAGCCCGGTCTCCTGGTCTTGCACCTGCTGAAAGAGCACCCGCTCGCCCCGGACCAGGCGCAGGAGGTGCGGTCGCTGCTGGAAGAGATGACCGGCCGCAAGGGGAAAAAGCCCAAAGCGTAAGAATGAGTTACGCACGTCTTCGTAGGGTGGGCTCGGCCCACCATCCTGACTACCGGATGGTGGGCCGAGCCCACCCTACAAAGATCTCGGGGGCCGGGCATGGAGATGGTCTTGGAGTGTGCGTGTGGCGCCCGCGTCCGTGCCCCGGGCGCCGTGCCTGGCCGCACTGGCCGATGTCCGCGCTGTGGGGCAACGCTGCACGTCCCGGAAGCCGATCCCGCGCCGACCGGGATCGCGGCGCCCGCCGGATATGTCCTCCAGCCGGACGCGGGCGGCGCAGCGACGCGGGAAACCGCGCCGCGGGCGCGGAAGAAGCGTGCGCCGAAGGCGGTCGAGGCCCGCTTTCACGAGAGCCTGGGCTATCCTTTCCGCGAGGCCAGCGGGCTGGCGCTGCTGGGGATCTTCCCGCCGCTGTGCGTGGTCACGTCGGTGTTTTCGTTCGGCCTGCGCGAGTTCGTCTTCTCGGGCAACGAGGTGATGACGATGGGCGCGCTGACCATGGTCTTCCCCGCGCTCATCCTGCTCATGCTGATCCTGGGCACGGGGTTGCGGTACCTGGAGCAGGTGCTGGAATCCTCGACGCGCGGCGAGGACCGGCCGCCGCGGTGGTCGCGATCGAACGTCTTCGAGATCCTGACCTGCCTGGGGCGCTGGCTGGGCGCGCTGGCATTCGGGCTGGCCATCGGCGTCGCCCTGGCGTGGGTGTATCAAGCGCAAACAGCCGACTTTCCCGAGGCCGCACGACGCGGTTACGTCGAGCTCATCACGGCGGTCCTGTTCGGTCTGGGGGGACTGTTCTGGCCGATGTCGATCCTGGCCGTGACCCTGCACCAGAGCGTTCGCGCGGCCAACCCGATCCTCGTTCTTGCCGCGATCGTGCGGTCGGGCCGGGGCTACCTGGGGATCAGCCTGCTCTTCGGGCTCGCGTGTGCGGTGACTGCGACCTGGGCCGCGCTCTTGTATCACATCCCGAACATCCTGGCGACCGTGGTCGGGGTGTACCTGTTCTGGGTGTTCTTCTGGTACGAGGGCATGGTGCTGATGCGCCGGCTGGGGCTTTTCTACCAGAAGCGAGCGCGCGCGGTCGGGTGGTTCTCCCATTTGTAAGCCCGAAGCGCCCGCGAGTGCATTTGTCCTGTGGACCCAAAGACAAATGCACTCGCGGGCGCTTCGGGCTTGCAGGAAGGGCAGCTCATTGCGTCTTGACCAGCACGAACGCGGCGAATTCGCCATTCATGGGCACACGGATCACGGGACCGTCGGCCGTGCCGGCTTGGACGGGGGCCCCGTAAAAATCGCACGGATTCAGCAGGCGATACTGGTCGCCATTCTTCAGAAATGCGCCGGTGTCCACGGCCACTTCGGGCTTGTGCTCCCAGTTGAACACAGCCAGATGGGCGCGGCGGGGGTCGTAGCGATTGGGACGCAGGAACACGCGGGACCCACTCGGCCGCGGGGCACCCGGAGCCAGCACGAGATTGTTTTCCTTGACGATCGTTTTGTATTTATTGATTGTGATATCCGCATTGACAACCACGTTGTCGCGCACCGCGCAATCCTCGTTGAACGGGGCGGAGTAACCGATGAGCATGGGCGATCCGTACAGGACGTTGTCCCGGACGCGGATGCCGTGGCTCGGCTTGCCGCCGCCGATGAGGAAGGGTCCGGCGTGGTAGACGATGTTGCCCTCGGCCAGGTAATTGTCCACGTCGGCCTTCTTCGAGCCATACGCGTGCAAGGTGTAGCCAAAGCCGCCCGTCATGATGCAGTCGGCGACCGTTTTCACGCCGTCGGCGTTCTGGGTGTAAATGGCGTGACCGTGGCCGCGGTCGGTGCCGGCCCAGCCGTTGTCATAGATCAGGCATCCGTACAGTTCGCTGTTCCTGGACGCGACCCACCAGCTCACGCCCTGGCTGTTGTCGTGAATCACCAGGTTGAGGAACTTGCAGCGCTCGCCCGAATAGATATTCAGACCGCCCCAGGGGCGGTTCACGTTGCGGTACGAGGGGTCGGGCGGCACGGGCTGCGCCGGGCGGGGGTCCGAAACCAGGATCTCCAGGTCCCGGATCTCCAGAAACGTGGACGGCGGCTGGACTTTCAACCCGCCGTCGATGGTGACACGCTCGCCCGGCACGGCGCGGACGCGGATCGGGGCATCCTCCCGACCGGCGAGCCGCACCTCGTACCCCATGCTGCCCACGCGCTCCTTGGCGATCGCGCGGTAGGTTCCCTTGTGCAGCCAGATTGTATCGCCCGGCTCGATCTTCTGGCCGCCGCCGCATGCGGAGGCGAGATCCCAGGGCGCGGCGATGGTCCCCTGACCGTTTGCCGTTCCATCGGGAGCCACGTGCCATTCCGCGCCTGGGACCATCCTCGCAAGGAGGATGACGGCCGTGACGATCAGGACCCGTTGTTGCATGGGTGAGCCCTCCACCGATTGCATTCCTATGGTTCTGGGGGACGGTTCCGGGATGGAGACAGCATACGGGATGGGGTGCCCTGGGACAGTCCTCATTCCAGATTCCAGAGAACGGCAGATGGTAGAAGGCAGACGGCGGAGGGGGGGCTTCGGAATTCGACGGAACATCCGGAATCTGGAATCCGGGATCCGCCATCCGGAATCTTTCCCCGCGCCGGGAACACCCCGTGGTGAAAAGCGAACCCGGGGAACCGTCAAGGGGCTTGTTGGAGGGGCCGGGGATAATCTAAGGTGTGGGAAAGTCCGAAGTCTAGCAGCGCGAATGGGGAGAAGGCCGTGGGAGCGACCCGGATCACAAGCGTATCGGGGATACGGGGTATCGTGGGCAACGGTCTCGACCCCGCGACGACGGTGGAATTCGCGGCCGCCTACGCGTCCGGTTGCGGACCCGGGCCGATCGTGGTCGGCCACGACGGCCGCATGTCGGCCACGGTGTTCGTCCACGCCGTGCTGGCGGGCGTGACGGCCACGGGCCGTGATGCCTTGCTGGCGGGACCGGTCGCCACGCCGACCCTGGGACGATTGATCCGCGAGCGTTCCGCCAGCGGGGCGATCCAGATCACGGCCTCGCACAACCCGCCGGAATACAACGGCCTGAAGTTCTTCCAGACCGGCGGCATGATCCTCGGCGCCGAGGCGGGCCGGGCCATCCTCGTGCGGGTCGGCCGGCGCGAGTTCGGCTGGGCGCCCTGGAACGCCCTGGGCAAGGTCCACACACTGCACAATCCTGATTCCGAACACCTCGAGGCGATCCTGCGGCTGGTTGATGTCCAGTCGATCCGGGCACGACAGTTCGGCGTGGTGCTCGACTCCTGCCACGGCGCGGGCGGACGGCTCGGCCTGGCGCTGCTGTCGGCCCTCGGATGCCGCACGACCATCGTGGGCGATGCGCCCGATGGACATTACGACCACCCCCCGGAGCCGACCGAGGCCAACTTGCAGACCGTCTGCGGCCTGGTTTCCAAGGAATCGGCCGACATCGGCTTCGCCCAGGACCCGGATGCCGACCGCCTGGCGATCATCGACGAGCGCGGCCATTACATCGGCGAGGAGCTCACGCTCGCTCTGGCCGCCACCCGCCGGCTGGAACAAGCCAAGGGGCCGGTGGTCATCAACCTGTCCACCTCTCGGGTCATCGAGGATGTCGCCGCGCGGTTCGGCTGCCCGGTCCTGCGCTCGCCGGTGGGCGAGATTCATGTCGTCGAACGGATGCGGGCGGAAGGGGCCGTCCTGGGAGGCGAAGGCAACGGCGGCGTCATCGACCCCCGCGTCGGCTTCGTGCGCGACAGCTTCGTCGGCATGGCGCTCGTGCTCGACCTGCTGGCCGCGACCGGCCGGCGCCTCTCCGAGCTGGTCGCCGCGCTGCCGCGATACGCCATGCTCAAGACCAAGGTGCCGATCCGCCTCGACTCGCCCCCCGTGGAGGAGCTCTTCCTGCGGCTCGTCGAGGTCTACCCCGACGCCCAGGCGGATCGCAACGACGGACTCCGGCTCGACTGGCCGGACGGTTGGGCCCATGTCCGCGCCAGCAACACCGAGCCCATCGTCCGCGTCATCACCGAGGCCGCCGACCCGGATCGCGCCCAGCAGTTGACCGACGCCATGCGGAAATGGATCAAGACCTGATGAGGGTCCTCGCGAGGTGTAGGGAATTTTCCCTGGCGGAAATAACAGATGACTGATGGCGGATGACTGATGACGGAAGAGGGACGCCGGGGCGGCGACTCTGTGCGAGAACATCCACGACCGATCCCACCCTGTCAGCCATCAGCCATCAGCCATCAGCCATCCGCCGTCAGCCATCCGCCCTGGCCCCGATTCGGAGCAAAGACCGGACCGCCTCCGGCTTCGACGGGGCGGGATGTTCGACCATGACGACGAGCCATTCGATTCCTGATCGGCGCCGGCGTTTCTCATCGTCGCGGCGTGCGGACCCGACACCGGCCACCCCGACGGCCTGGCCTGTCTTTGAGCGCGCGCCCCAGGCCGCCTTTTTGGATGTGGATGGGACCTTGCTGGCGGAGACGACGACTTACCTCTTCGCCCGGGTGCTGCGCCGCAAGGGCTTGCTGAAACGGTCGATTCTGTTGCGGGCCATGTATCATGGGTTGCAGCATCGCTTCGGGCGGCTGGATTATGGTCGGCTCGTCGCGTTCGGTCTGCGCGATCGCGGGCATCCCGGTCGTGGAGCTCGAACGCATTGCCTACGAGAACTTCGCCGAGCACATTCGTCCGCGGCTGTTTCCGGGCGTGGTCGAGCACCTCGCCGAGTTGCGGCAGCGCGGCACGCCCGTCGTGCTCGTGTCCTCTTCGCCGGGTCTGGTGATCGAGCCCCTGGGCCTGTTTCTGGGCTGCGCGGCGCTGCTGACCACGCCGGTCCAGATCGAGGGCGGCCGCCTGGTCGGCATGGGGGCCGGACCGCCCTGTTACGGCGAAGGGAAACTGCACTGGGTCGAGGAGTGGGCCCGGGCACACGGGATTTCGATGGACGAAGCCGCCGCGTACGCAGATAATTGGAGTGATCGGGCCTTGTTGGAACGGGTGGGTCAGGCCGTTGTGGTTCATCCCCGCGGCAAGCTGAAGCGCCTTGCCGCGGCACGAGGGTGGATCGTGGTTCGGCCGAGACGACCCCGACGATCGGTGCGGCGGATTCTGAACCGGTCCTGGACCCCGCCGTCGCCGGAAGGAAATCGGGACCCGGGCCCATCGGTTCGGCGCGCGTCCTCCGAACGGGAGTGTCCCAGGCATGCTTCACAACCCCAGCGACTCCTCGGCCAAGGGCCCCCGGCCTTACCGCGCGGGTCCGGCCGCGATGGCCCTGGTCATGGGGCTGGCCGCCCTGACCGCGCAGGCCACTGAATCCGACGTGGTCCGTGATATTCAGCGCTACTGCGTGGCCTGCTGGCGCAACGCGCACCTCGACCCGATGCTCTGGGACGATTGCACCCAGGAAGTCTGCTGCCGCCTGCTGGGCAAGGCCCGCGCCGGCGAGCTCGACCTGGGGCGGGTCCTCTCCGAAGATTCCCCCGAGCGTCGCGAGCTGGTGCGGGCCATCGACATGGTGCGCAAGCGCGTGCAGCGGGCCCGGCGGTTCCAGCCGATGGAGGGGGCCGAGGTGCCGTCACCCGATCACGACGGCCGCTGGCGCGATCGCCAGGAGCTGGGCGAGATCCTCGAAGCGGCACGCCGCGCCGTCCTGACCGACCGCCAGGACCGCATCATCGAGCTCTGGACCAACGGCGCGCCCGTGCCGGAGATCGCCCACCTTCTCAATCTGCCCGTCGCCCGCGTCAGTGACGAGAAGTACAAGGCCCTCCGCAAGCTGGAGCGCCACCTGTCCGGCCGCCGCACCGAGCTCGACCTGGCCGCCGAACCGGCCGAAAACCCGTCCCCCTCCCGCCTGGTCGGTTGACTGCCCCCCTTGTCAGCCCGACGCGCCAGCGAGTGCATCTCTGAAAGAATGCACTCGCTGGCGCGTCGGGCTGACTGAGCCAAGCTCATTTCGAAACGGCCTGGATCGCCTTCAAGACCTCCTCGGCGTGACCGTCCACCTTCACCTTGGGGAAGATCTTGGCGATCGTGCCCGCCCGGTCGATGACGACCGTCGTCCGCTCCACGCCCAGCCCGATCCGGCCCATGAGGGTCTTCTCCTTGTAGACCCCGTACAGGTTGCACACGGTCTTGTCCGGGTCGGCCAGCAGCGTGAACGGCAGCCCGAACTTGTCGGCGAACTTGCGGTGCGAGGCCACCGAGTCCGGACTCACGCCCAGGACCTTCGCACCCGCCTCCTCGTAAACACTCCGCATCCCGGAAGGCACAGGCCTCCTTCGTGCAGCCCGGCGTGTCATCCTTCGGATAAAAATAGAGAACGACGGGGAACCCTCTGAGCGCGGAAAGCGTCACGGGCTGGTCATCCTGATCGGGCAGCGTGAAGTTCGGCGCGAGCTGACCTTCCGCAATCATGCCAGGGAACTCCGCTCCGATGGGAGCTATTGGTACCGTTCCGTTCCAATGCGAACACCACCTATGGTATAGGCGCGTCCCGGCGGGACGTCGAGAGCCCCTCCGGGAGGCGAAATCGACCGTCAGGCAGGTTCTCGGGAGCGACTTGGTATGGAGATGTGCATATCCCTTGGTCAAGTAAAATTCGGAAAAAATTTGAGAAAATGCTTGAAAAGTCGTCGCAATCCGTTCATCTTGTCACGAAACACGGGCTGAGAGTTTGGGTGTCGGCGGTCATGCGATGTTGTTATCGCCACCCAACTATCCGAAGGAGACGGACTGCAATGGGGTGGTCCGGGTCCGTGTGATCGTGAAGGAGATTGGAACATTGCTTTCAGAAAACCACAACAGGATCGGCACCCGGGCCACGGCGGCCCTCCTTGCAACCATGTTGTTCGCCGCGCACGGGGCGACGGCCGTTCTGGGTCAGACGTACCGGACCACGCCGTCGTACTACTACCCGACCACCCCGGCGCAGACGTACCAGTACCGGCCGCAAACCCAATACGCATATCCCAATACATATCGGGCGACCGCGTACACGTATGCCAACCAGGCCGCGACTCCGGCCTATACCTATGCGAACACGGCGACCGCCTATCAGAGCAACTACCGCACTCCGGCGGCCGCCGCGACCACGTACGCCCAGAGTCCGACTTACGCCCAGCCCGCCGCGACGGCGGCGTCCTCGGGTGATCCCTACGGGTTCTTGAACTGGCTCAACGGCGTTCGGGCCCAGTACGGGCTGGCGGCCGTCGGCTACGACCCCAACCTGGCAAGCTGGGCGGCCTCGAACAATGCGCAGCAGGCCGCACGCGGGCTGGGGCATTACGTCATGGGACCCGCCCGGCGTCAGAACGCTGCCGTCGGCGATGCCGGCTCGATCGGTTCGATGTGGATGAGCGACGCGGCGCACCGGGCCGCGCTGCTGGACCCGACGATCACCCGCATCGGTCTGGCCGGCAACGGCAGCTACTGGACCTATAACGCCAACTAGCCCCTCTTTCGGCACCACTTCCGCGACCGATCGGCCGGTCGCTCGGGGAGGGGGGCCGCTCGGAACGGTGCCGGCGGTGCGGCTTCGAGGTGACGAGGCTGGGCCCGGGCCGGTTCCGAACCTGGTCAATCGCAGTGGTCATGGCCGACCCGCAGGACAATCACGACACCAAGTCGATCCCGTCGTGAGTCCGTCCCGGAATGGGAGCCGGTGAGAATCGTGCCAGGGATGGCTCCGAGTGCTCGCGTTGTCTCTTCGGGAACCCTCGCTCGCTCGCTCCCGACCGCGACGCGTCCCAGCCCCACGGCTCCCGTTCCGTTCCGCTCCCCATGCCCAGCCCGGCGTCCACGCCGCGCCGCGAACCATGTGATGTGTTGGGCTCCCGGCCCGGCAAGGGACCGGACCGCCGATTGGCGTTGACCGAACAGGGGGGAAATTCTAAAGTCGCGGCCGTTTCGCGCTGGGGGTTTCAGAGCGTTTGGCCCGGCGCTGATGATCCAAGGAGGGAGGCGGCGATGACGCACGGTCGAGGGACAGCGGGGGTCGGTCTCAGGCTGGCCGTGGCACTGGGGATCGTCGGCGGCGCGATCAGCACCGCCCAGGCTCAGGGTCTGCTCCGGCGCAACACGGCGGCCACGACCAAGGCGACCGAGCCGGCCGCCAAACCGGCGGCGGCCACCGAGGAGCCCGCGATCACGCTCAAGCCCGTCGCCCATCTGGTCAGCCCGAACGAGCCGATTGCGCTCGTGAACAACGAGCCGATCACCCGCCAGCAACTGGCCGATGAGTGCGTCGCCCAGAAAGGTTCGGAGATCCTCGAAATGCTCATCGCCCGCAAGCTCATCGCGCAGGCGATGCGGGCCAACAAGATCGAGGTGACGCCGGCGGAAGTGAACGAGGAGATCGACCGCGTCGCCCTGAACGTCGCCAATGTGACGCGCGAGCGCTGGCTCGCCACGCTCTCCAAGGAACGCAAGATCAGCCCGGAGCGCTATGCCCGCGACGTGATCTATCCGGCCCTGCGCCTGCGCAAGCTGGCCCGGCCCCGGGTCAAGGTCACCGAGCAGGACATGAAGGACGCCTACGAGGCCCAGTTCGGCGAGCGCATCAAGTGCCGCATGATCCTGCTGAACGACGCGCGGATTGCCACCCAGGTCTGGGAGGATGTCAAGAAGAACCCGCCCCTGTTCGAGAAGATTGCGCAGGAGAAGTCGATCGACCCGTCCACAAGGGCTGCCGGCGGCATGCTGCCCGAGGCCCTTGCCCGCCACGCCAACCCCCGGGACGTGTCCGACAAGATCTTCGCCCAGCTCGTCGATGTCGATCCCAGCGTGGACCGCAAGAGCCCGGATTTCGAGAAGTTCAAGCCGAAGGACGGCGACATCAGCGGCATCGTCCAGGTGACCGATGCCACCTGGGCGATCTTCAAGCGCGAGGGCGTGATCCCGGCCCGGTCGTATGACGAGAAGAATCCCGAGATCCGGCGGCAGGTCCAGGAGAGTCTCTTCGAGGCCAAGCTCCAGTACGAGGTCAACGATCTCCTCTCCGGCCTGATGCGGGATGCGGCGATCGAGAACCGCCTGACCGGCCAGATCAAGCCGTCGAAGGCGGAGGAGATGCAAGCGCCGGCCGATGCCCAGATCCAGCGCAGCGCGACCCCGGCCGCGCCCGCCGCCGCGAATCCGAGCAAGCCGGCGGCGTCCGGCACGCCCACCCCGCCCAGTCCCTTGCCCGCCGGCACGATCCCGGCCGGTATCTCCGCGGATGACGCCCAAAGAGTCCAGAGCTTGCGCAGCAGCAAGTAAGCGAGCGTCGCCCCGCCCGCCGAGGTTCGGTGCCACCCACGGGGGCCAGCCTCAAGTCGAGACTGGCCCCCGGGATTTATCCAGATCCGGACGAATCTCCGGACACGCGATGCGTTGGCCCAGGTTGTTGCGTTCAAAGTTGACCGGTCGTCGCGGTGGCACAGAGCTTATCGACCGTTGCCGCCCGGCGAGTTTGGAAAAAAACCGCCGCCCCGGTCGCCGAAGTCGTTTCCAAGCTTGAACAATCGAGAGCTACGTGGGCGGGCCGGTTCGAAGGGTGTACGAAAAGGGTACGGAGCGCCTTTCTGTGTAGTGGCGGCCGTCTCGGCCGCTCCGGACTCCCCGAACCGGAGCGGCCGAGACGGCCGCCACTACACAGAAAGGCGCTTTCTTGTACATTCTCTCAGGGCACCACGGCGGCGCCCGCCGGAGCGGGTTCCAGACCGAGCACCAGGGCGCGGGTTTCGGCCGCCAGGAAGAACGAGCCGGCCACGCAGATCAGGCCGCGCTCGGGCGTGCGCCGTGCGCCTCGGCCAGCGCTTCGGCCGGTTCCGACGCGAGGATCGCTTCGCGTCCCGAGAGCTTGTGCACGGCTTCGGCCACCTCTTCGATTGGCACGGTGCGCGGGTTCTCGACGTAACGGGTGGCCACGCACGTCGTGAACAGCGGCAACAGGACCGCAAGCTGGCCGGCGAGATCCTTGTCTCGGGTCGTGCCGAAGATCAGCGTCCGGGGGACATCGGGAAGACACAGCCGGAGCGTGTCGGCCAGCGCCTGGGCCGAGGCGACGTTGTGGGCGCCGTCGATCACCAGCCAGGGCGCCTGGCCCAGCACCTCGACGTGCGCCGGCAGCCGCAGGTTCGCAAACCCGCGTGCCACGGCGCCGGGCCCGACTGTCGGCAGACCGGCGTCCGCCCAGGCGTCCAGCGTCGCCAGCGCGGTGGCCGCGTTCTGCGCCTGGTGCGGCCCCAGCAAGGGTAAGGGCAGTGCGCCCCACGAGGTTCGCCAGGTCCGCACCGAGACGCGGCCCGCCTCCGCACGTTCAATTGGTGAAATGGGAGGGTCGTACGTGAATTCGTAATCCGTGTCGAGTTCTCGGAGGTGCGCATGACGCGGGCCGGCGACGCGCCGGATGACGGCCCGGGCCTCGGCGCCGCGCACGCCGCTGACGACCGGGCGGCCGCGCTTGATGATGCCGGCTTTCTCATAGGCAATGGCGCCGAGCGTGTTGCCGAGCTGGCGCGTATGGTCGAACGAGATCGAGGTGAGCACGCAGACGACGGGCCGGACGGCGTTGGTCGAGTCGAGCCGGCCGCCCATGCCGACCTCCAGGACGGCCGCGCGGCGCCTTGGCGTGCGTAGTGCAGCAGGCCCATGGCGGTCGTGATCTCGAAGAAGGTCGCACCCCGACCACCCAGGGGGGCGCTGCGCGCGTCGAGCGCGGCAACGGCCGGGCGCACGGCCTCGACCAGGGCCACGAGTTCCGCGGCGGTCGCGTCGCGGCCGTCGATCCGGAACCGTTCTTCGAGGCGGTGCAGGTGCGGGGAGCAGAACAGCCCGGTACGCACCCCCGCGGCCGACAGCGCGGCGGCCAGCATGGCGGCCGTGGAACCCTTGCCCTTGGTCCCGGCCACGTGGATGATCCGCAGCGCGTCCTGGGGGTCGCCCAGCGCGCGCAGGAGTCGCCGCGTCCGTCCCAGTCGCAGCTCGGCGGAGAGGCGGGGCATCCCGACCCGCTCGTAATTGAGCCGGCTGTACAAGTAATCGAGGCTGTCGAGATAGGCGTCGGTCATGAGAACCGGCCGGCGGGCCCCGCGGTGTCACACGAATCCGCCTGTGCGACCGAGCCATCCCCGGCCAGGATCGCCTCGACGCGCGCCAGGAAGTCCGCCAGCGACAGGCCCTTGACCATGTATTCCACCGCGCCGCCGCCGAACGCCTCGAGCTGCACGTCCGAGTCGTTCAGGACCGACACCATCGCCACGCGCATTTGTGCGGCCGCAGGATCGAACCGCAGCGCATCGAGCACTTCCAGGCCGTTGCGCTTCGGCATCCAGATGTCAAGCAAGAGAAGGTCCGGCCGACACGATCGCACCAGCGCCAGCGTTTCCTCGCCGTCCGAGGCTTCGAAGACATGGTGCCCCTGGTGCCGCAGGAAGCTGGCGTAGACCATTTCGAAGCTCGGCGCAGTCGTCGGCCAAGAGGATCGTTGCCACGCTGTTGCCTCCCGCCTGCATGGGGGACAGCCCTGTCATCCTCGGCCGCTGGCCCCGTCTTAAGCATACCCGGCGCAGGGGTGGGGAAACCAGAATCCGCTCGCGGACTTGCGTCTCGTTCGAGAAACAAGAGGCCATACTAAAGGTCTTCCCGGTGTCTCGGGGATTCCGGATGGCAGATGCAGGATGCCTAATGGCTGATGGCTGGCATCGGGCATCCGGCATCCGGCATCCGGCACCGGGCATCTAGCATCTGGAACCTGGCATCTAGCATCTGGAACCTGGCATCTGGCATCTGGCATCCGTCATCCGTCATCCGTCATCCGTCATCCGTCATCCGGAATCTGAAATCTGAAATCTGGAATCTGGAATCTGTCCGCACTCTTGAAAAGCGTCTCTGGATCGCCCACGCCCACCCGTCCCGTCACTGCGTGGCCGCCCGCAGCGCCAGCCCGCCGGTCGAGGCCGTCGCGGTCTTGACTGCGTGCCAGGACCGCCAGGCGCGGTCGAGCTCGCGGCAATCGGCCAGGCCGTAATGCGTCCGCGTGGCCTGGTCCCAGCCCGCTTGTTGCCCCTCACGGACAAACTGCAAGAACCGGGGCCGGCCGCCAATCTCGATCAGGAACCGCGAGACGGAGTAACCCTGGCCGTAGAACCCCATCAGGTCATGGGGATACTGCTCGACGCGAAACAAGCGCGACAGGGGTAAATCGCCGCGACGGGCCAGCAGGTCGGTGGCAATCTGATCGTGCCGATGTTTCTCCCGGAGATCTTCGCTCAAGAGGGAGGCTCCCTCGTCAGCCCAGCGCGGCATCGGCTTGCCGAAGTAGGCGGCGAAGACCGTGTGCGTCACTTCGTGCGGCAAGGCGGAAGCCAGGATGCGGTCGAGGCGGCCCTCCAGGGTCATGTCCTGGCCGAGCACCTTGCCCCGGGCGAAGTCGAACGCGGTCACTCCCCCGGCTTCGCCGCCGGTCAGCTTGACCTGGATCGGACACGGCGACGCCCAGGGCGGCATCTCCTCGCCGAGCCAGGCCTGGGCGATGACCTTGCGACAGACCTCGGCGTGTTCGCCGATCCGCCGCGCGGCGTCCATCGTGGGGGCCTCGACCGTGAAGTTGCGCGTCCGGTAAGACGCTCCGCAGAGCATCGGCAACGCCGCGAGCACGCATGCGACGGCACCGCAGCGCCCGGTCGCCCGACGAGGCCGAAAGGCATCCATGCCGGCTTCCCCTCTCCCTGGGGTCCACTCGAACTGGGCAGGCCTGGCACCCATCCGTTGAGGTGCCGGGAATGCGGCCCACTTTAGCGATTCCGAGCGCCCCTGTCGCCCCCGGTTTGGCGCGGACTCGGCTCAGGAGGCTGGGAGGACACGAGAAGAGAGATGTCTCGCAGTGGGTCGCCGGGAGTGTAAGATCCTCAAAGGGTGTATGAAGAGGTCTTGTAGGGTAGGCTTTAGCCTGCCAATCCCATTGGACTCAAATGGAAATGGGATTGGCAGGCTAAAGCCTACCCTACAAGAAGGCGTTCTCGCGTTTCAGAGACATCTCCAGGCCGAGCGTGGGAACGAGCACACCCATGCTTCTCTGGCTATACGTCTTTGTGACGAGCCGGGTGCGTATCCGATCCGTCCTCCGGAGCCTCTCCCATGACGCGTTTCCACCGAGCCAGCCTGGTCGTGGTCCTCTTGCTGGTGGCGCGGGCCGGGCTGAGGGCCGAGGAATTCTCCCGGCAGGTCGTCGTGGCCCAGGAGGGCCTCTCCGCCGAGGTGGGCCGCGACGTGTTGCGAAAAGGAGGCAACGCGATCGATGCCGCCGTGGCCACCGCCTTTGCCCTGGCGGTGACGCACCCGGCCGCGGGCAACCTCGGTGGGGGCGGATTCCTCGTGGCGTTCCTGGCGGATCGGCGCGCGGTCGTGACCGTCGATTTCCGCGAAATGGCGCCGGCCGCCGCGACGCCGCGGATGTATCTGGGTCCCGATGACAAGCTGCGCGCGCACCATCGCGCCGGCCCTCGCGACGCCGGGGTACCGGGTACCGTGCGCGGGCTGGCCCTGGCACACGACCGCTTCGGCAAGCGACCCTGGCCCGAGCTCGTGCGCCCGGCCGCGAAACTGGCCCGCGAGGGGTTCCCGGTCTCCCGAGGCCCTGGCGCGATCGCTCAACGCCCAGCTCTTCGGCGCGAAGACGACCGATCGCCTGGCCGACTTCCCCGCCTCGGTGGCCGCGTACCGCAAGCCCGACGGCACCCGCTGGCAGCCGGGCGACCGGCTCGTCCAGCCCGATCTGGCCGCCACGCTCGAACGCATCGCCCAGCACGGCCCCGACGACTTCTACCGGGGCGAGACCGCGCGGAAGCTCGTGGCCTGCATGACCTCCGGCGGCGGTCTCATCACGGCCGACGACCTGGCCTCGTACGCAGCCCAGATCCGGCCCGCCGTGCATACGACCTTCCGCGGCGGCGACATCTACGGCGTCGGTCCCCCCTCCTCCGGCGGGATCGTCGTGGCCCTGATGCTCAATCAGCTCGAACGCTTCGACCTGAAGGCCGATGGGCATGATTCCCCCCGCACGCTACACCGAGTCACCGAAGCGATGCGCCGCGCGTACTACGTCCGCGCCACCGAGCTGGGCGACCCGGACTTCGTCCCCGTGCCCGTCGCGCGGCTGACCTCGAAAGCCTTCGCGGCACCATTGTCCGCCACGATCGCGGACGACCACGCCACGCCCAGCCGGTCGCTGGCGGATTTCCCCATCGCCGACGCGGAAGGCGCGGACACGACCCACCTCTCGACCCTCGACGCGGAGGGCAACGCCGTCGCGCTGACGTACACGCTGGAAGACAACTTCGGCTCGAAGGCCGTCGTGCCGGGGGCGGGCTTCTTGCTCAACAACGAGATGGGCGACTTCAATCTGATCCCTGGCCAGACCGACACCGCCGGCCGCATCGGCACGACGGCCAACCTCATCGCCCCGCACAAACGCATGCTCAGCTCGCAGGCGCCGACGATGGTCCTGCGCGACGGCCGCGTCCGGCTGGTCACGGGCTCGCCCGGCGGCCGCACCATCCCCAACACCGTGCTCTGGGTGCTGCTCAACGTGCTCGAATTCGGCCTGGAACCCGCCGCCGCGGTCCGCGCTCTGCGCACGCACCACGCCTGGTTTCCCGACCGCCTGGACCTCGAAGGCGACGGCTGGAATCCCGAGACCCGCCGCGCCCTCGAGCGTTTGGGCCATTCCCTGGGCCGGGAAGCCCTGCAGGGAGACGCGCACACGATCGCCGTCGATCCCGCGTCCCGCCGCATCGAGGGCGTGCCCGACCCGCGCCGTGGCACCGCCCGCGCGGTCGGCGATTGAGCCCCGCGGTGGAAAAAAGACCCCAGGTGGTAGCCTCGGGACGCCAGACCCTGAAATTCTGGGGGATTTTTGGAGTGATGCCTAGAAATTGCCGGAAAACTCTGTATGTTTCCAGGGAACTCGTCGATGAGGTTTCCGCAGGAGCCTGGGATTTCGCCCTCAGGGGGAGGTCGATTCCGCAGGGTTCATGAGGCTTCACCTCAAGAACGAGGAGGATCCATCCAGCCATGGCCAAGAAAGCCGCCGCACCCAAGGCCGCCGAGGCGAAGCCCGCCCCGGCCGAAAAGTCCGCCAAGGTCAAGGCCTCCACGAAGGCCGACATCTATGGCAACCTGGCGGAGAAGACCGGCCTGACGAAGAAGCAGGTCGCCAGCATCTTCGACGCCTACTGCGAACTGACCAAGAAGGAACTGGGCAAGAAGGGCCCGGGCGTCGTCCTTCTGCCGGGCATGGCCAAAATCAAGGCAACCCGCCTTCCCGCGAGCAAAGCCACGACAAAGCCCAATCCGTTCAAGCCGGGCGAGATGATGACGGTCAAGGCCAAGCCGGCCCGCACGCGCATCAAAATTGTGCCGCTGAAGGTCTACAAGGAATCCCTCTGAGCGTCGGCACCCAAGTCGGCGCGCACAGGTTTGGGAGCCCCGGCCGTCCCCGCGGTCGCGGCTCCCTGTGGGCGTTTTCGGGCCGCCTGGCCCCGCCCATCGCACACACGCCTTTTGGAGACAGAGAACCTTCCTCTCCTTCCCACCAGGCCCCGTCGGCCGGCGTGGCGGAATGGCAGACGCTGGGGACTTAAAATCCCCTCCTGGGGAACCAGGGTGTGGGTTCGAATCCCACCGCCGGCAATCACGACAGGGGCCGACAACTCCCGACTGTAAGCGTCCAAGTCCCCTACCTCCAAGGGCTTCCGCCCCATCGACAGCCCGGCTTGTGAATCCGTGGTCACGTTGTCACTTGCGACAGCGAGCGACAGATTCCGACCCGTTCCGTCCTCTGCGGCAGTGCGCCGGCGCTGCGCCCCAAGGTCAAGGGGGTCGCTCCGTCGGTCCCGGTCGGGGCCATGACGGCGGCCTCGGGCTTGGGGGCGGGGCCGGTCAAGTCGGGTAGGGATTCGACCGCGCCGGTCAGGTCATGGATGGATGCCTTGGCGTAGATCCCGATGGTCAAGCTCGGGGTCGAGTGCCGGGCCAGCGTCTGGCACGTCTTGACTGAGGCGCCCGAGGCGACCAGTCCCGAGATGTAGGTCACGCGCAGGGCGTGGAAGTCCGCATACCGCCCGTCCTCATCGACGTAGGGGACGCCCGCGGCTTCCAGGTCGTGCCGGATCAACTCGGCGGTCTTGTCCGCCCGGAGGGAAAAGACCGGCGTGCCGGCCGGTTTCGTGGCCAGCCAAGGGCGCAGGATCGTCGCCAGGGCCGCGCTGACGGGTTGCTCGGCCAGGTGGCCGTTCTTCGTGTAGGCGGCCGCGCAGACGATTTCCGGCGGGTCAGAATCAAGATGGAACGCGGCCGGGGTCAAACTGGTCAGTTCCTCGGCGCGGAACCCGGTCCCCATCGCCACCCGGTAGAGCGTGGCACGGTCCGGACCGCTCAACCCCATGACGACCGCGCCGTTCTCGGCGGCTTGAACCAGGGCGGCGGCTTCCTCGGGGGTCAGGGCGCGACGGACGCGGCGGCGGTCGGACTCGGGGTTGACCGTCGCCAGGTGAGCCAAGGCATGCTCCCGGGCGCGGCCGTCCTTCCACAGCCATCGGGAGAACGCCTTGACCGCCCGGATATGGTGGTTGACCGACTCCAGACTCAACCCCCCGTCCCGAAGCGTCGCCAAGGCATCCAGAACCTTGGAGAGCGACAGGTCGCTGATCTTGCGGCGCCGGTCCGGGTCAACACCTTCTCGGCACGGCGACGCGTCTTGACGGCGTGGGACTTGGTCCCGCCCTTGGCGGTCAGGTACTGTTGGAAGTCCGCCAGGTGATCCACCAGGGGCTTGGCCCCGTGGTCCCGAAGCGTTTCGGCCCGAGGGTCAATCAATCCGTCGCGCTTCTGGCGGGCCTCATCTTCAAGCCGGTTCGCCAGGCGCTGGGTCACTTCCCGATCGGTCGCGCCCTTGACCGTGCGGCGCTTGCCGTTCTCGTCAGCGTAGGCGATGTACCACGGCGCTCCCGGTCGTTTGCGGTCGGCTTTTCGCTTGAAGATGGATGCCATCAGATCAACCCCCTACTCCTAGGCTTGGCCACGGCGACGTGAAGCCCGAGGTACACAGCTAACTTGTCGATGCTTTCGATCGTCAATCCGCGCTCGCCACTGACGAAACGGCACATGCGCCGAATCGTCGATGCCAGTCTCTTTCGAGATGCGGTAGAGCGACACGCCCGAGTGGACGACGGCCGCGCCGAATCTCGTCAGTAAAGGTTGGTTGTCTCATATCGTGATTCTACATCGTGTCTGTCACAACGTCAACTAGGCAGTCCGGGGCCTTGGTTCGTCTCGGCATCCGGCCGGTTCGCCAGCCAAGCCAGGAGCGCATCGGCAGGCAGGGTCCGCACAGGTCGATATGGTCTTGACCGTGCCGCGGTCCCGCGACGAATGCGAGAACATGGGGTGAGACTCCTCGGTCATGGTCTCGCCGCAATGGTCGCAAATGACGGTCAAGTGTCGCATGGTTGTTCCTCTCGGGTCAGGTTTGGAACCACGATTCCAGACTCGGGGTCATCGACGGCCGGTCCCCAGCGCCAGCGGGCCAATTGTTCCCACGCGAACGGCGCCGGTCGGTCGGGGGGCGGGTTCATTCGTACTGGCACGAATACGCCGAGTGCCAGGGCGGCGGTCATCATCTCGGCTTCGATCAACTCGGCAACGGTCGCAACGTCGTCGGAATCGCATTCACACCACAATTCATCAAATAGTAAGAACGCGATATCGCCCAGACGGCGAGCGTCAAGGGCCGAAGCAACGCCGACAGCGGCTCGGTTGAAGATATCCGCAGCCGTTCCCTGTATCACACGGTTGACCGCCTTTCCGCCGTGATTGTCCTCATCGGCCGGAAGGGGGATCATGCGGCCGGTCAGGGTTCGGACGAACCCCTTGACCTTGGCCTCGGTCGCCAGCGTGGCGCGGTAGGCGTTTGCGGCGCCGATGAAGGCGGCCAGTCGGCCGGTCGCGGCCTTCGGGCGGGTGGCCACCATTGATGATCCGGTTGACGATCGTCTTGGCCGTGTCGCGGTCGGTCGCGCCTTCGGTCAGGGTTTCATAAAGGTCGTTTCCCGCTTCCCAGGCGACCCATCCTTGCCTTTGCAGGATGGCCAGTAAGATGCGCGGCTCAATCTGGCCATAGTCGGCGCGGACGATGGCGAGGCCTACGAACCACGGGCGTAAGGCGGGATAGTCGATCCGTCGCGGGCAGGTTTTGTAGACCGGGAGCACTGTAAGTGACGCGCCCCGTCACGGTCCCGATGGCAATCCGGGGATAGATCATCCTGCCATCCATCCGAACGCCGCGCGTTTGGAGTCTCAACAACGATTGCTCAAGGATATGGTTTCCTGCCACCAGCGGCGCAGGTCCACCCCGCCTTGCGGCGGCCTCGGTCCAATCCTTGCCGATCGGGGGGCGGACTCGACGCGCTCGAGGGCGTCGGCGGTCCAATCGGCGGCGGATCGGTCCCCAGCGGTGTCGGCGTCCAGTGGCGACGAACCAGGGCGCGGCGGTCAATGAGGCCGAGACACGACGGCGGCCTCGGGCCTGGCGGAAGCGCTCCCCAGCGTCATGACGGCGGCCAGCTCCCCGAGGGCTTGGCCGAGAAGCAGGGCGTCAAACTCCCCTTCGCACGACGATCAGAGGGCGGCCGGGGCGGATCGTCGCGGGGCTGGGGTAGATCGTCGGGGGCCGATGCCAGTCCCGAGGCGGCGAGATACTTCGGCGGTCGCTTATCCGTCGGGAAGCGCTTGCGCCACTCGTCCGGGGGCCGAACCTTGACGAACGCCAGCCGGTCCGCATCGAACCACGGGATGGTCACTCCCGGTGGGTTCCAGTGCGACCGCCAGTCGGCCCGAGGCGTCCACCCCAGCCGGGCGCGGCGGATCGTCTCGGGGTCAGAGCCCCCGGTCGGTCAGGATAGGCCAGGCGCGTCCGCTCCCTCGGGCGTCCACAACCGGGCGGCGGCCTCATCGACCAGCGCGTCCGCTCCCTCGGGCGCCATGCCGTCGAGGCTCGGGCGGGGCGGGCCTCAGGGCGGTCGATTGGCCGTCCCGCGCCGACGATCGCTCTGGCGGCTTGCTGGCGGCCTTGCGGCGGGTCACTCCCGAGGGGGCCGCGCTCGGGTCGATCCGGCCGACGGCTTCCCAGAAAGAAAGACCCTCCCGCTGCATGTACCAGTCGATAGCGTTCCCTTTCGCGCCGCATGACCAGCATTGGAACCGGCGGCCGTCGCGCGACAGCCCGAGGCTGGGATGGTGGTCATCATGGAACGGGCAGAGCCACCGTCGGGACCGATCCGGAGGGCCGCGGTCATCGGTGATGATCCGGGCCAAGTCGGCACGGGCCAAGAGGGCTTCCCGGTCGAAACGGGGGCGCGAGCGGTCGGGAGCAGAGATCATGGTTCGGTCGTTTCTCTTTCTGGGGAAACCCCGTCATTTCCTCCGTTTCCTCCAATACCGGGGTCATCGACCGGGGTTTCGGCGGAAATGGAGGAAACGGCGGCTTGTGTGGAGCAAGGGATTGACCTGGAAAGAGGGCGATGGCTTGCGGCCACCCTTGCGGGATGGTTCGGGGTCGGGCTTGGCTCGGATGAGGTTGTGGCTGGTCATCCACCCGAGGGCATCCGCCAGCGCGGCGGGGTCATCCTTGAACCGATCAAAGTTGTGGTCGATGTCGCGCGTCGAGAACTCGGCCCGGTCCCTTGCGGATGATCCACCGGACCAGCGCCCGGACGTCATCCCCGCCGTCGTCGGCCTTGCCACCCATCGCGGCGTAGACCCGTAGGGCATGGCTCTTGAAGTAAGCCACGAGGCGGGCCGCGTCCTCGATGATCCGCCGGGGCAGCTCGGGCGGATCGTCGGCCGCCGGGCGGGTCGGATCGGCGGCCAGGTCCATCAGGTGCAGGATCAGGGCCAGCCGGGCCGCGTAGGCTTCCAGCTTCCCCCACGGGCCTTCCATGCTCTCGAGGGAATTCGTCGGCCTCTTGCTCCGCGTAGTGGGCCTGGCACCACGCCGCCCACTCCCGGCGCGGCCTCGGGGGTCATCGTGACGACCAGGTGGGGCGTCGGCTTGCCGTCAAGCTCTCGCATCGGCCGACGCCAGAGCGACGAACGCCAGGTCGTCCCAGGCTTCGCGCCACGGCCTCGGGATACCCCTTCCTCGGAGTAACGGCGGGGCATCCGGTCGGGATAGGCGAACAACAGCCGGGCCATGAATCCGTCATCCCGTCCGCGTCCCCTCGGGCAGCGTCGAAAGCATGTCGGGCGTCATCCCCCCGATGACGGTCAGGAAGGGATGAGGAACCGACGATCGGTTCTCTCATGTGCTTGGCGCGGTCGATGTAGACCGGTTCCCCGTTCCATGCCGACAGGTAGAACGGCCGGTCCCCGCCCTTGCCGCCCTTGTATTGATCCATCGACATAACCCACTTCGTCATCTCGTCCGGGGCGACGATCAGACCCGCTCGGGTTGTTCGCCAGGATCGGCCCGAGGGCCTCGGTCGTGGGGTCGGTCGTGACGATCCGTCGCAAGGTCGGTTCCTCTCCCCGTCGCTCGGGCTTGGCGGCTTTCCAGGCGTCCATCTCGGTCGCCACTCGTCATAGAGGATTTCCGGCGATCGCCACGACCGGGGCCAGGGCGTGGCGCAGGGCTGGGGACTTGCCGCTTGACGGGCCTCCCACCAGGGCCGCGTAGAGGCGATGCCGAGTCGAAGTATCCCGGCTTGATCAGTAGGCTGGCCGATCGGCCGATGATCCCCGAGGCGGCGGCCAGGATCGCCGACGGCGGGGAAATCGACCGGGCAGCCGATCGACCGGGCGGCGGCTTCCGCCAGGTCGCGGGCCGGGCCGGGTAGAACGATCAGGGGGAACGGTTCGACCGGGGGCAGCGTCCCGAGGCGGATCGGTCCCCATCCGTCGCCGGCCTCATCATCCTCATCGGCCTCGGGCATCGGGCCGTCGATGTCCGCGCGTGCGAGCGACATGATGATGTCGTCTCGGTCGGGCCGGTCCGCCAGGGCCGCATCCATCGCGGCCTGGCGATCATCCAAGGGCAGCGCGGCCAGTCGATCGGCCAGCGGGCGCCACGGTGCCGAGATGGTGGCCAGCTCGCCGTTGAGCGTGTGGCCACAGAGCAGCTTCGCTATGACCCATGCATCGGGTAGGGACATACTCATAATTGGCCACCCCCTTCGCGATCCATCGGTCGATGGTCGCTTTCCGCCAGCGTGGCGCGCCACGCGGGCCGGTCCCGACGCGCAGGTCGGGTCGTGGCAGCTTGCCGGCGGCCAGCATGCGATGGATGGTCCGCGTGTCGACCGCCAGGAAGGCGGCCAACGTCGTGATGGTGTACAGCGCTTCGATACGATCGGCCGTCGTCAAGCGCAGATCGTCGAGCGGGCGCAGGGCGGCCAGTCGGCCGCATGGCGGCCTCGGAACGGGCAGGATGGGTCATCGTCCACCCTCCCGGCCGGGGGCCTGTTGGCGGGCTTGCGGGGGCTTCCGCTTGACCTGCCACCCGAGGCGGGCTAGCTCCGCTTGCGACTCCGACGCGCGGCGGAAGTCGCCGCGGTCATCGGCAATGGAGCAGTTCCGAGAACCACGCCACCGGGGAATCCTCGGGGCGGGTTCGGGCTTCAGTAGCGGGGTAGGACTCGGCATGTCCCCATCCTTCCGGGCCGCCTTGATGGTCCCTTTGACCGTCGCGGCGTACCCGTAGGATCGGGGCGAGTGTGGGGTGTGTGTGGAGTCTACAGCGAGGTAAACCCCTGGAAATGCCGAACGAAAAAAATGTGAGTGTGGAGCAAAGTGTTCTGACAAATGTCAAAGCGTGGGGGTCAACCGTCGTCCTGCCACGCTTCCACGGTCCCTGTTCTCTTGTCCTTCGAACCTCGGGTCCGGCCCTTCTTGGCGGCTTCCTTGCTCTTCCGATCCCCTTCGACCATGGCCCTGAATCCGGGCAGGTCGTACAGCTTCGCCCGATCGCACCCGAGCAAACGAGCAACCTCGGAAACGTTGATTCCGTTGCCCTTTTGTTCATCTCATGGGCGAACCCAACCGCCCGGCTATCGAGCGACTGCGGGGCGGCCGGGGTCTCGGTCCCCTCCATCGGGGTCGGGCGGTCGGGCGCCGGCGGGGTCGGGCTGGTCCCCGAGGCGTCGTGAGTGGCCGGGGCCTCGATTTCACATGGCAGCGCTAGACAGCCGGGCGGCGGGGCCTCGGGTTTCCAATGCACCGATAGGAGTTGTTCCGCGATCCGCCACAACGCCCGGATGCCATCCAGGTTTGCGGGGTCCATCTCGAGACGCTTCGAGCAGCGACTCGGCGCAGCCAGAGCAACCGCGAATCCGGCTTGACGGTCGTGACGTTCTCAAGGTCCGCCTCAGAGCAGAGCGGGAATGCTTCCGAGGCAAGGTGACGGATCGGGATCAAATGGACGTGCGATCGTTCAGGGCCGGTCCCTTCCGCCATGACGGCGGCCAGTTGCTCGCCCTCCCTGACCAGCCTGTTGCACAGCCGGATCAGCTTCCCGATGGCCGGCGCGGCGCGACGGCTCGGGAACGGCGGCGGCGTTGTCGTTTGACATGCTTGTTCCCCTTGTAAATCGGGCCGAGAAGCGCCGTGGCCGTAGCAAGGGGACCACGCTCGCGACGCTTCCGCTTGGCCGGATCACTTCGAAGACGACCCGACACACCCGATGCTTAATCAGTGTACGTCCGCTCGCCTCGGGATGCCATCCGGCCGGCGGGTCCAAGTGACCATTTCCGGCCGTTCGTCCGGGTGGGATTCGTAATAGTCACGATCGCGACAGTCGATTTCGATAACCAGGTCGTTGGGTCCAAGCGTCGCCTCTTGCTCGGCGGTCAGGCTGGCCATAAGGTCACGGATTTTGTCCACGACCAGCACGCGCCGGGGCGTCGAGCGGGCCGATCAACTTGACCACGGCCCGTTCCATCTCATCGACTAATGCCTTAATGCTCTTTCGTGAGTACATTGATTTGCTCTTGTAGGGCGGCCACACGTTCGGACAACTCGCCGAATTCGCGGACCTTGACCAGAGCGTCCAGGACCGCCACGCTCGCCCGCAAGGCGATGGTGGCCGTCTCGTCATCGACCAGCGCCCGCAATCGCACTACGGCAGCGCTGGCGGCCTCAGACAGTTTGCCGATGGCCTCGGAAAGCAGGCGGTCCCGCATCTCGCCGATAGCGGCGCGGAAGTCGGGCGACTGTAGCCACTGGTACACCGTCCGATCGGCCGCCCCCGTCGCGAGGGCCGCATCATGGACCGTGCGGCCCGAGGCCAGCGCGACGGCGGCTTTTTCCTGCTTCGCTGTGATGCGAGATTCTGCATGTTTCTTCAGGCTGGGGGGCATGGTTGAACACTCCATCGGGGTCAACCCCGGTTCGTCCCGCGCGATCTTGGCCATCGACGTGAGGCCAGCCCGGATTGCGGCCTTGACCTCGCGATGGTTCACGAACCCCAGGGAGCGGAACACTCCGAGCGGGATCATCGTCCAACGCCCATACGGCCCGCTCGGCGGTAGGATCGTCTATCAGCGCCTGCAGGTCCGCGCGCACGGCCTGGCAGAATGCGTGCCTCATTCGGCGGGTCATCGGCCACCCCCGGCCGGATGACCGGCGGTCGCCACCGTTAAAACCGTCTGTAACGGTCCACACATCGGTTGGTTGCTCCAATGCACCTATAGGGGGGGGTTCTGTCGGAAACGTCGGAAACGCGGTGCTCTTCAAGAGGAGAGCGTGGCCTTGACCATCGCCATGATCCCGGCGCGGATCGGCTCGGGCAGGTCGGGCCAAGCGTCGATGATGGCGGTCAGGTCCGGGGGTAGCGTTTCGTGCGGCTTCCCCCCTGCGCCGCTGCGCCAGGCGCTGCGATGGGATAGGTCAAAAGACGCAACGGCTTGGTAGACTTGATCTTGCGGGCATCCGTCTGGGGACTTAAAATCCCCTCCTGGGGAACCAGGGTGTGGGTTTGAATCCCACCGCCGGCACTCTGACTCAGACCGACAGGTTGCGGCATTCTCCGGCAATTCCAGGGTGTTTCTCACTTGCGGGATTGCCGATGCGATCACGTCACAATCGCCAGCAACCGTCAATCCCTGGCCTTCTCCGTCCCTCGAAAGGCGCAAGGAAGGCGCAAAAGTTTTCCGATAGGTTCGGCCGTCGGTCCCGGTCGCGGCCATTGCGTCGGCGCTCGGGGCGGGGCCGGTCAGGTCGGGCAGTGCCTCCACGGCGCCCGTCAGGTCATGGATGGATGCCTTGGCATAGATGCCGATGGTCAGGCTGGGGGTCGAGTGCCGCGCGAGAATCTGACAGGTCTTGACCGAGCGCCCGAGGCCACCAGCGCGGAGATGTAGCTGGCGCGGAGGGCGTGGAAATCGCAGACCCCCGAGGCAGTCTCGTAGGGAATCGTGGCGGCGGTCAGGTCGTGCCGAAGGAGAGCGGCCGTCTTATTATCCCGGCAAGAAAGTAGGTCGGACAATCCTGTCCGACTCCCCCGGCCTGTCGGACAGGATTGTCCGACCTACGGGAGGATCTTCTTTGCCGGGGTAATATCTGACCGGAGGGGGAAGACAGGCTTGTCGGCCGGTTTCGTGGTCAGCCAGGGCCGCAGGGTTGCCGCCAGGGCCGCGCGATGGGTTGCTCGGCCAGGTGGCCGTTCTTCGTGTAGCCGGCCGCACAGACGATTTGAGGCGGGTCGGAATCGAGATGGAACGCGGTCGGGGTCAGGCTGGTCAATTCCTCGGCGCGGAACCCGCTCCCCAGAGCGACGCGGTAGAGCATCGCGCGGTCGGGACCACTCAACCCCATAACCACCGGGCCGGTTCTCGGCGGCTTGAACCAGGGCGGCGGCCTCCTCGGGGGCCAAGCGCGGCGCACTCGGCGGCGGTCGGCTTCAGGATTGACCGTCGCCAGGTGAGCCAAAGCATGCTCCCGGGCGCGGCCGTCCTTCCACAGCCACCGGGAGAACCCCTTCACCGCACGGATATGATGGTTGACCGTTTCCAGACTCAGGCCACCGTTGCGCAGGGTGGCCAGGGCGTCCAGGGACTTCGACAGCGATACATCGGCGATCTTGCGGGCGCCGGCCAGAGTCAGCACCTTCTCGGCGCGGCGTCGAGTCTTGACCGCGTGGTTCTTCGTTCCCCCCTTGGCGGTCAGATAGTTCTGGAAGTCCGTCAGGTGATCGACCAGCGGTCGGGCCGCATGCCGACGACAGTTCTCCTCCCTCGGGTCTGACAACCCCGCGCGGATGCGAGCGGCCTCGGCCTCGGCCTGCGCGGCCAGGCCTTCAGTCTGCGCAGCGGTCTGTGCATCCTTTCTGCATGACCCGACGGCCATCGGCGTCAGTGTAGCGGTAGTACCAGTTTCGACCGCGCTTGATGATTTCAGCCCATCCGTCACCCCCTACTCTTTCGCTTCGGCTTCACCGTGATGGTCAGTCCCAGCAGTGCGGCCAGCTTGTCCAGCGTGCTCAACTCCATACCGCCCTTGCCGGCCATGAACCGCGACATCGACGATTCGGGCCAACCGATTTCTTTGCAGATGCGGTAGCGGGTCATCTGGGAGGCGTCTACCGCAGCACGTATCTGATCGCTCAAGGATTTGGTCTCCATGCCAGGATCGTATCCCATGCGTAGCGCAAAAGCAAGTATCAAGGTGCTGGATTCTCGGCCGGGAGCGCTTCGCACTCCCTGACAACAGCCTCGGTCCCGGTTGCCAGCCAGGCCGCAAACGCTTCGGCGCAGGATCGGCACAGGTCCACCGCGCCAACGTCTCCCAGTACGTGGCGGAAGGGGCCGGAATCGACGCGCAGCGGTGTCCGATCGACCGTGATGATGGCTCGGCACCGATCACAGACCACGGTTGTTTGGGTCATTCGTCACACTCCTTCTGAATCGCCAGCCGCTCCTCCTCGGCGTACTGATCGGGGCCGGGAGCATCGGTCAGGGTCGGTCCCCAGCGCCAGCCTGATAGCTCCTCCCAGGTGAATAGCGACGGGGCCGGGTTGCCGGTCAGAACGTCAGACCACCAGCGGCGTAAGTCCACCCCGCCTTCGTGGGCTTCGCACCAATCCTTGAACGCACCGGGCGGCCGGACGCGCCGCGCCGAGGCGGGCCACTCGGCCGCGGTCTTCTCCCCGGCGGGGTCCGCATCGGTGGCGATGTACCAGGGCGCGGCAGCCAGCATGCGGCCGAGGAGGGTCGGGGCGGGCCGGGCAGACGCGGAACCAAGAGTCACAACGGCGGCCAGTTCCCCGAGGGCCTGGCCGAGGAGGAGGGCAGTCAAATTCACCTTCGACGACCACCAGCGGCTTGCCGGGCAGGATCGCCTCGGGGCCGGGATAGATGCCGGTCAGGGCGGCCGGGTCGCGGAAGCTCTCGGCATACTTCGGCTTCGCGCCGGCGGGCTGGCGAATCTTGACCAGACCCAGGCGGCCGGCTGCGCACCACGAGATGACAGTCCCCGAGGCTCGAAAGTTGCGGTCCCCGTCTCGGGTCGGGACGGCCACGCAGGGCGTCCACCCCAGCCGGGCGCGGCGGATCGTCTCAGGGGTCAGGCCGCGTTTCGGGCCGGTCAAGTAGGCCAGCGCCGCCTTCCCCTCCTCGGTCCAGATCCGGGCGGCGGAGGCCTCCACCAGCTCCACCGCGGCCTCGGCGGTCAGACCCGAGGGCGACGGCGGCGGGGCCGGGGGTGGCGCCTTGGCGGGCCTCGGGGCCGGCCGGCCGGCCGAGGAGGAGGGAACAGGGCGCCGGTCAGCCGGGCGATGGCCTCGGGGAACGTCAGGTTCTCCAGCCGCGTCAGCAGGTTCGCCGCGTCACCATGTTCATTGCACCCGTAGCAGCGCCAGAACGGCTTGCCGGGGTCCACAGCGAACGATGGATTGCGATCCTGATGGAACGGACAGGGCCACCAGAGGCGGCGCCGCGCCTCTCCGCGGCGGCCGGGGGCCGGGACCGAGGAGGCCGGTCACCACGGCGGCCAAGTCGATCCGTTCGCGCTCGGTCTTCCAGTCGATGTTCGCGTGCCTGACGTGTATCTCCCAGTCCTTCAGTTTCATTGTCTTCCCCTTCAGGTTATCTCGAAACGTCTCGAAACCCGGTTTTGAGAGGTTTTGAGATAAGGCGTCTCTTATCTCAAAACCCCAGAACCCTAGGGCGCCGAGGTTTTGAGATTCGGTTCAGTAAGGGCGGTCGGGGTCGGGTTTCCCGTTGCCGGGGGCCTCGGTCTGGATCAGGTGCATGATCTTGGGTCTGCCGTCACAGACCAGTTCCCCGGCTTCGACCATCGCGTCACGGTCGCGCCAGAAAGCGTTTTTGTCGTTCCCGGCCTTCTCCCATTCCGCCAACAGGTCACGGAGCTTACAGTCATTCTCTCTGGCCAGTTCCTCCCTGATGAACCGCTCGGCCTTCTCGCGCGACTCAGGCGGCCGGCCTCCCTGGTTCTTCCCGGGCGGCTTCGGCGGGTCGAAGTCGTAATCGTTGCCGGCGCCGTGCATCGTGACCCCCATCCCTGGCGGCTTCTTCGCGTAGGATTTCTCCACCCACAGTCGCAACCGCTCGGGGCGGTCGGGGTCGGGACATTCGAGGTGGATCAGGGTGCGCGTGATCCCCTTGATGCGACGGCCGAGGGCCTGGCCTTCGCGGTTCAAGTGAACCTGAAGGATGATGCTCACCCCGTAGGTCTGCGCCAGGCGGGCCAGCGGGGCCTTCAGCGGCTTCATGGACTTCTGGTCACACAAGTCTCGAGACGTGGCCGAAGTCAGGGTATCGACGAACACCAGACCCGGCTTCACCGTGATGATGGCCTGCTCCAGCGCGGCCAGTGTCTCGGGGTTGTCCAAGTCGGTCCCGCCGTAGGGTTCTTCCGGCGCGGTCGGGAATACGATGGCCTCATCGGGCAGGCCGAAAGCGGGCAGCGTCTCGGCCAGCTCATCCTGATGGGCGTCGGCACACATCCAGACGGAGCGCGTACCGGCCGGCAGGGTCGGGGACTGGCCGTCGGGCCAGACCAGACTCAGGTAGACGCGTCGGCACAGGTCCAGGGCGAACCGGGTCTTACCGGTCCCCTCGAACGCGCCGATGCCGACGATCCGCGCCGAGGGTATCCACCCCTCCCAGCGCCAGCGGGTTTCGGACAGGGCGCGGCGCACATCGGCCACGGTGGCGAACCGTGCGGCGTCAGCCTCGGGCATCGGTCCCAGCGGGTCCACCGCGGCCAGGGCGGCCGTCGCGGCGTCGGGGGTCGGGCAGGCCACAGCGGAAGGCCTCCCAGGCCTTCAGACGGTCATCCAGGTTCAAGCTGGCCAGGTGCTCGGCCAGCCGGCGCAGGGGGCCTGAGAGGGCGTCGGCCTGGCCGTTCATGTCGTGGCCGATCAAGGCGCGGCGGATCAGGAAGGCTTCGATGGGCTTCATACGTTGCCTCCTTCCTGATCCCCCAGGGCATCCCAGAAGGCGGCCAGGGCCGCGCACTCCTCGGCGACGAAGAACGGACCACCAGGAGCGTCGATCACGGTCAGGCGGTAATCCTGAGGGAGTTCGGATTCCGCTTGAAGTGCCGCAAACCAAGCCAGCGTGGCCGGCTCGATTCCCACGATCCGCGCGGCCTCGGCCAGCGGCACAGGGTGGACCTCCTCCGTGTAGTGGTCGATCATGCCTGGCCTCCTTCCTTGAGCCAGGCGGCCCGCGTCTCGCGGCTCCACAGTGGAACCTTGTTGACGCGCCGATCAGGCTTGGGGAACCGGCCAGCGGCGTGAAGGCGTTCCACGGTGCGCCGGCTCAGACCGAGGGCCACAGCGGCCTCGGCCAGTCGGTAGGCCAGCCGCTCGGGTCTGTCCGATCCAGGCGGATTCGGATATGATTGTTGTGGGCGATTCAAGGCTGATGTCCTTTCGGATCAGGGCCGCACGGGGGCGCATCCCCGGCGGCCTTTGTTCGTGGGGTGGGTCAGATCGGCAGCGATAATTGACGGGTCACCGGCGGATCGTCCGCGGCGGGCGGGTTCGTCTTCAGCCACTCGGCCAGGCCGGGCCGGTCCCGGACGCGCCAGAGGCCGGTGTACCCTCCTCGGCGGCTCGATAGCACCGCGCCTTCGCGGCGCATCAGTCGCAAGCGTTGAAGTCGCTTGAAGGCCTCGGATGTGGGCCAGCGCGGATCAACCCCTTCGGGCAGCTTGCCAAGGGCGGTCGTCAGGTCGTCAGCCGTTACAAAGTCGGCATCCTGAAGCCGGCGGGCCAGGAAGCGCATTCCCTGGCGCACCAACCGCTCCCTGATGACGGCCAGCGGTACGCTGATGTGGACGGGGCCGGGCTGGGGGCGGGCGGGCCTGATGTCCTTCGGGTTCATGTCAGCCGGCCTCCCTTCCCCGAGGCTGGGGAACGAAGGCCGTAGGCGACTCGCGGGGCCGCTCCTCGGCGGCGCGTTCGGAGATGCGCAGGAGGGATCGGAGCAACCGATTCTCGCGCAGGTTCCGGGCCAGGTGATCCCTGACCTCATGCGGAGGCGGGATCAGGCCGGGTCGCCCCGGGGGATCACTCTCCCGGGGTTCCCACAGATCCGGACTTGCCCAATTAAGGCATCCGGCTCGTCATGTCACGTGAACGCTACGGGACGGCATACCGAGTGGACCGCGATCGCAGGCGGAAGCGGGTTCCGCTTCAGGATGCGATGGAGATGGTCCCAGGTCATCCGACCGCCACGTCGACGACGACGCGACAGCCAGCGCTTCCATATCCAAGTGGCCGCGTTCCGAAATCGCTGCAGCGCCAGGGAGTTGCCGGTGATCCCGTAGTACGCGAAGTGGCCCACCAGTTTCTGACTCAGGGTCTGGTGCTGGTCCTCGATCGGCTGGTGGCGGTTGACCCGACACCATTCCGAGAGAGCTTTCAATCCACGGCGGAAGCGGCTCTCGGACGTCTTGCGCTTCACCACCCAGTTCCCGTTCCGGGAGCGGGCCCAGTAGTGCGTGAAGCCCAGCAGGTCGAAGGTCCCTGGAGGGTTCCGCCCTTCCGAGTTCGCCCCATCGCGGGCGCTGCTGGGCCGCTCGAACGGCACCAACCGCGTCTTCTCCGGGTGGATCGTCAAGCCGTACTTCTCGAAACGCTTGGGCAGCACGTCCATCACCCGCCGGGCGTCTTCTTCACAGGAAAAACCCATGACGAAGTCGTCCGCGTAGCGGATCAGGAACGAGCGCCCCTTCAGACGTGGTTGGACCTCCCGCTCGAACCATTCGTCCAGCACGTAGTGCAGGAAGACGTTCGAGAGGATCGGGCTGACTACCCCGCCCTGCGGCGACCCCTTCTCCGGATGCGTGACGCATCCGTCCTCGAGGACGCCCGCGTTCAGCCATTTGCCGATCAGTCGCAGCAGCACCCCATCCCGCACCCGACGCTGGAGAAAGTCCCGCAGATGGCCGTGATCGATCGTGTCGAAGAATTTTCGGATGTCCACGTCCACGATCCAGCCGCCTCCGATCGCCATCGTCTGTCGCCAGAGACTGTCCAGCGCTTGATGCGCCGATCGTCCGGGCCGGAAACCGTACGAGCAGTCCTTGAAGTCCTGCTCGTAGACGGCTTCGAGCACCATGACGACCGCCCGCTGGAGCACCTTATCCTCAAAGGTCGGAATCCCCAGCGGCCGGGTTTCGGTCGCCGAGCCGCCCTTGGGGATATGGACCCGCCGCACCGGCGGTGCCTGGTACGTGCCGGACTTGGCTCGGTCCAGCAGCGACTGAAGGTTGTCCATCAGGTTCGCCGCGTAGTCCTCGCCGTCTTGTCCGTCCACGCCCACCGCGCCGTCTTTGCGGGTGCGGTCGAAGCCTCAAGTCAGCCAGTCGAGGTCGATGTAGTAGGCCAGAGACGTGAATCCCATCTCCGGGCTTTGTCGAGCGAGTTGTGCTATCCGTTGTTGTTTCGTGGACACGTCCACGGGTTTCGATGCACCCGCCATGTTTCCCTCCAACGGTTTCATGACACGGCGCCCCCTTCCCTCCGCCGGGTCCCTCGGAATGGTTCCCCGGCTTCAACGGTACTATGGGGCGCTCCGACTCCCGTCCGTCCCTTTCGCCGCACTTCGTTGCCTTCGCTTGGCGATACCACCCTTGCGTCGGCTGTTTGCTCCCAGCGGCCCGACGCGCGGCCGTGGGCTCCGGGGAGTTGATGTTCCGGTTCCCGAGCCGGAATTGTGAGTGGAGACGGACGGGTCTCCCAGGTTCCCGGGGACCCCTCGTGTGCCTTGGCCCTGTTCTCCGACCCCGGCGGGACCGAACGCGCCAGGCCCTTGCGGCGTGTCGGCGTGGCCCCCGCGTCTGACAAGCGCGAGGACTCCCGCGGAAAGCTTTCGGGGCTCAATCGCACGGCCTGGGCACTCGCTGTCTACGCTTCGCAGTGAGGGTCACCCCTCCCCACGCAAGACTCGCTTCCGGCTGCTGGCCAAGCTCTGCCGGGCGGGATTCGTTCACCCGCAGGGTTCCGATGAAAGGTTTCCGAGTTTCGAGTCTCTTCCTCCTTTCCTGAGCTTCCTGGCGCAATGTCAGGTCTGTCTTTTCCATGCTGGGTGTCCCTCTGAACGATGCGTTGATCGAACAGGGGCCAGCATAGCGGCGGCCGGTTTCAGGCCGGTTTCACTGGGGTTTCAACCTTGAAACTCCTGAAACTCGTTTCGTAACTCGGTAGGCGCGGCCATCCGCCTTGAAGACAGGACGGGCACCCGTGATCTTCAGTTCTTTCATTGCGTCTAAAATTTTATTATTTGTTCTATTTGCAAGTGTTTTAATGGTTCCCCATGCTCGTTCCGAGCCGTCGTAAACAGCTTCCAGAATCTCTTCATGGGTGGCGCCCGTTCTGTCCTTCATATGCCGGATCAGTTTTCCGTATATGCTGCCGATGTGATCGGCCAGCCTATCGTAGTCGATCTCTTGCCCAGTCTCGGCCTCCAGTTTCTCCTTCTGGCCTGGCACTACGAGAGGGGCGGGTTGGGGTGGCTTGGCCTGCTTCGTCGCGTCCGGGTTGGCGGCTTGGGGCGGGGTTGGTTCAGTCCCCGAGGGCGAGCCGGGCGCCGGGGGGGTGGCCGGCGGGGGGTCGGCATTGGCTGAAGCGGGATCACCCCCGAGTTCGCTCAAGATCGAAGTGAATGCCTCTATTTCCGCTTCATCGGGGAGTGATGCCGTCTTGATGATCCGATCGGTCAGACGCGCCGCCCAATAGACGGAATCGTACTTCCCTATCCACTACTTTCTCGATAATGCCACTCCGTTCACCGGCATTGCGCATACCGTCTTCGTGACCTCGCCGCCTTGAGGCTATCGGCGAGGCCCGAGATTTGTGGGAGATACGGTTCGAGGGCCGTGGGCCCCCTGTCTGGAATGTCTCGTCCGGGCGAACTCAGTCGTCTGTGCCCGCAGGTCCCAGCCAGTCCGACAGAAGTTGCTGGATCTCTGTACCGTGGCGACGGAGCAACCGCTGCACATCGAGCACACTGGGACGATCCTTGGTGGGATACCAGGGTGGCGCCGACCACCACGGGGCCGCGCCGGGGGCCTCCGCGTCCAGGCGGAACTGCACCAACCGCAACAGGGTCATCGTCACCCAGAGCGCCTGGCTGGTGCGCACGATCGGGTTCTTGGTCCAGACCCGGCACTCCTCCCACCCCAGCCGTTGCTTCAAATCGCGAAAGGCATCCTCCTGGCGGAACCGCGCGGCGAACAACGCCACCCTCTGCAGTCCCGTCAACTCCAGAGCCGACGTGACCAGGGTAAACCGCTCGCTGTATCCTTCCACCTCGGCCACCACGGCCTTGACGGGCACGTCGTCTCCCAGCACATGCCAGAGACAGACGATTTCCTTCCAGCGCACCTGGCGCAGGCGGCCAGAGACGAACGCCTGGCCTGTGTGCCACGGGCTGGACCACCAGCCACCTGGACGAGGGGGCGGCCACCGTCGGCCCCATTTCTGGTTCGCACGACAGGGCGTGAGGAGCAGGTCGTACAACCGCGCATCGTGGCGCAAACGCGTCAAGAAGTCGATGCACGGAGCGCCCGCTTCCGGGTGGATCAAGGGCTGGACCACCGAGGCAACCGCAGAGGCGCCGTCGAAGACCCCCAGGTGTCGGCCACCGGTGGAACCGGCCTGCTCCCGCAACAACGCCACCAGGAGATCACACTTGGTGTGAAAGATTTCCCGGGACCCTGGTGTTTCGGGACAGGTGGGCAACGGGGACTGGCGAAAGTACAACTGCCCCGACAGCGGGACGAACCAGGCGGGCCGGCCGGGGTTCTCCAGCAGCGCCCCACAGACGACCCAGTTGTGAGCGCGCACCGTGGGCGCGCGATTGGGGCACCGCGCCGTGTACTCATGGAAAGTACATGTCCCCCAGACACCCGAGCTGTTGCGGTGGACCTTGGTGTCATCGACGGCCGAGACGTGAAAGCCGTGCCAGAGCCGTCCGGGAGCTTGTTCGACCTGATGCGTCAACACGGCCGTAACGGCGGTGTCGTCCCAGGCGCCGTATTCCACAAATCGCTCCAGCGCCGCCAATCGGCGGGTCGATCCATGGCCGTGACCGATCCCGTAACGGTGTGCTCCTCGATGAGCAAGGCCAGCGCCGTGATCCACTCGACGAAGTACCCGAAGCCGATGCGCGTGAAATGCGCCCACGCGAAGGGCTTGAGCAAGGCGAGCCAAATCGTCCAGAAGATGTGCGCCTGCGACATGGGAGTGTCTCCTGACGTGATGCCGGGCGGAAGGACATGTCCCCGGCCCGTACCGCCCAGGAGGCACTCTCATCAATAGGGTTCAGACGTTCAGAAGAAGAGTGGCTTTTTCGGGAAAGCAGTGATTAGGCCGTTATAAGAGCCGAACTGCGGATTCTGTTCACGTTTTTCTAACCCCTTTCTTGACTGCGACTTGTGGCCCGTTTCAGCCTGCCAGTCGGAGGCCGACCGACTCGAACAGTTCGTTCAGATCGCGATCCACCGCCGCGTACAAGCGATCCAGCAAGGCACGTCGCTCCAGCGGGAGTTGATCGTCCCACGGCACCGGTTCCAGGATGCCGGCCGTCAGCGGCGCGTAGATGCGGTGGAACAACTTTAGGTACAACACCGCGATCCGGTATCCTTCCGACGCAAGCCGGTATGACTGCGTACCGACAACCCGCTCCACCAACCCCTTGCCGCGCAACTTGGCCAGGTCGTACCGTAGTTGTCCCAGGGTGTAACTCTCCGTCGTCTTCCCTTGCGCCTCTGCGGCCGTCGCATGGAGGTCGGGCGTTCGGAAGCGGCCTCGCCCTGCCAGCAGGGCAAAGCCGACCAAGGCTTGGAGCACGGCCAAGAGTCGCGGGTCATCCAGCTTCAGACCCGGCGTCCGCCGTCCGCTCGGCGAGACGGTCGGCTGCCGCAACCGCTCCAGTTGACCGCGATCGACGAACGTTTCCAGCACGTCCTGCTGCACGTCCAGGTAGCGGTCGTTGGCCGCAGCCATCGTCTCGCGCAACTCCGGCAGGTGCTCCACACTCTTGTTCACCCCCAAGTCGGGTGTGTGGTAACTGGTCGTCTCGGTCCGCAGCACCAGGTCATCGCGCGCGTACTGCTTGATCGAACTGCTCTTGTACTCGCTGCGGATGACCGGCTGACCCAGGTCGTGATCGAGGATCTGCGTCTTCAGGCCCGCGTCGGTGTGCTGGGTGATCCGCCGACCGAAGATCATGGCGATCTTGTCCGGGTGGCCGATCGAGCGGTTCAGGTCGAGGAGACGTTCGTGCAGGCGGTTCAGCGCCACGCGACGCTCGAAGATCAGATTGGTGCAGTACTCGATCTGGCTGACGAAGAGGCGATAGCCGAACCCCTGGTGGCGGCATCCCGGTCGGTGAAGAAGGGAACCAACTGGGCCAGCCAACGGTGGGCGCAGGCTTCGATATGGCGGCTCGCCAAATTAGATTGCTCGTTTGCTACTTTGGGCGGATGGTGTAGTTCCACTCGCCGTGGAACTTCTCTCGCTTGATCGAGAGACCGTCCATCTGCTGATCCGTGACCTCTCGGGCTGTCGGGTAGCTGCCGCCATCCAACTCCGATTTGATCTCCAGCCCAGCCTTCGTCTTCGTACCGCCGATCAGGTTGACGACCACCTCACGGCTGACCAGCGGGCGTCCCCTCCAGTTCTCCGTGATGTGACAGAACATCCGGTGCTCAATCTTATTCCACTTGCTCGTGCCCGGCGGGAAGTGGCACACCGAGATGCTCAGCCCGATCTCGTCGGCCAGTCGCTGCAACTCCACCTTCCAGAGGCGGCAGCGGCTCCCCTTGGAGCCGCCGCCGTCGGCCGTGATCAGCAACTTCTTCGCCTGCGGGTAGACCCGGCGGCCCATCCGATACCACCACCGGCGGATTGTCTCGACGGCGAACTCGGCGGTGTCGTGATCGACACCGACGCTGACCCAACCGGCGTTGGCCGCCATGTCATAGACCCCATAGGGGATCGCCTTGCCCAGGCCCTTGTCGATGAAGTCATGGACCTTCACCTTCTCGGGCTTCCCCTTGGGTTGCCACTCCCGCCCGCCGTTGCGGTACTGCCCTACAAGCTCTTTCTTCTTGGTATCGACCGAGAACCACGGGCTGGCCTTGTCGCTGGAACGCCCTGGCCCTTCGGTTGATGTACTGGAACTGGGCATCCCGATCCGGGTGACCTTTGCCCTCGATCGTCTTGCGATTGGATTGGAGACTGTAGCCCAGGTCATGGAGGAGTCGATTGATCGTCCGCTCGCTGACGACGTGCCCTCGGGCCGGACCCCTCTGCCAACTTCTCCGCACTCTTGCACGTCCACCGCAGGGGAGACATCGGGTCGCCACGGGTCACCGGACCGACGAGGGCTTCCAATTCACGCAGCAGGTCCGGGTCATGCTCGGTCAGCGGCTTGCGTCCGCCCCCGGGAGGACGGAGACGCCCACCCGAGAGTGGTCCGTCATCGTCCGGGGTGGGGGAATCCAGTTCCTTCAATCCCGCTCGGATGGTGGCCCGTGCGAGTCCGGTGGCCTCGGCGACCCGGATGATCCCGCCCCTGCCAAGCGATCGGGCTTCAACGGCGGCCCAGAGGCGGCGAGCCCCGCTCATCGAGGAGCGGTTTGAGGGTGATGTACTTCGCTTCGACGACCTGAGTGAGTAGGTTCGGCATGAACCATACTGTAACAAAATACAGGTCGAAACGGACGATCTATTTTGGCGAGCCGCCTATGGGCGGCCGAGAACTGATCGGCCAGTTCCTGCAGCCGGGCCGGGTCGGCGCAACTCCGGAAGGCGTTGGCGCACTGCTCGAAGGTGATGCCCTCCTGGCGCAACCGGCACGCCAGCCATTCATGGCCGTTGAGACAGATGCGGGCGCTGAAGGGGAAGTAGGGACAAATCCGCAGGAACATCCGGCCGAAGTCTTGATCCTGAAGGTAGAAGTAATACTGCTGGACGAAACGGTTGCAGCGTTCGACATGGTTGCCCTGGCGGGGGAAGCTCACGGCCACGCGGGCGTTCTCGCGGCTCTTGAGGATGACGGCGATACCGTTTTGGCCCTGCAAGTTTCGATAGAAGGGTTCCACCCACTCCTCACGACGGACATCCTTGGGAGGTTGGACGATCTCCACATGTCTCTGCTCGGCGAGGGCCTGGACGAAGAGATGGTAGTCGGTGGAAATGGCTCGGAAGTAGGCGGGGGTCACTTCGGTCGCCAGGCGTTTCTCTTTGAGGAAGCCGACGACACAGGCGGGGTTCTGCAGGACCTGAATGATCGCGTTGAGGAGGATGCGATCGAAGCAGGAGTAATCAAAGCGGATGGCCTGCTGGTGGTGTTCGATGAAGGCGTTCATGGCGGACCTCCGTGGGAGTGGTGATCACCCCCGATGATATCGGAATCCGCTTGTTCTTTGGGGATTTCAAGGGGCACAGCCCCTTGCCTAGCACTACTTCCGCCGCGATGAACAGTCATTGGGGCAATAGGGGGGTGATTAGCATTTGAGGATAAACGGGCTCGGCCAGGGGATTTGGTACCTAAAATTGGGCGCAGGCCAGTTTTTCGATTATTGCGATTATGGACGTCCCGTGATAAGATGAATTCAAGGCGAATAGGCAGGAGGAACGAACATGGCCCAACTCGCGAACGGAAATGAGGTGGTAAAACCGACGAAGGCGGACGCGGCCCAGGCCAAGGCGTCCGGCGAGGTCCTTGCGACCTATGTGGAGCGGCGGAGCGGGCTTCGCTTGGAGGTGAAGACGGACACCACGAGCGAAGAAGTCGTCCTCCCCGCCACGGCGTTGCGGTTGCTTGTCCATGCCCTGACCGAAATGGGGCAGGGGAATGCGGTGACGTTGACCCCGATCCATGCGGAGCTAACGACCCAGCAGGCGGCCGACCTCCTGAACGTCTCGCGCCCACACCTCGTAAAACTCCTCGATGAGGGAGCCATCCCGAGCTGGAAGGTGGGAACCCACCGGCACGTTCTGCTGGAGGATCTGCTCGCCTACAAGCGCAGCGTTCCTGGACCGGCGGCACGCGGCCCTGGACGAACTCCAAGCGTTGAGCCAAGACCTCCGCATGGGCTACTGACCCGTGGCCCGAATCGTCCTTTACGACGCCTGTGTTCTCTATCCGGCCCCGCTCCGCGACCTCGCCCGTGGCATGGCGATGGCAGGGAGTTCAGGCAGGGGCCTGGCACGGAGCAAAGCACCGTCTTCCATGCAGCCGCAGGATCATTTCCCAGCCGCGGCCGATCGGCGAGCGGGCCTCGTGCAGCCGCGCTGGGGGACACACTGCTTCTCGCACAAGGCCTCCGGGTCGAGCTTGAGGATCGCTTCGAGCCGGGCAGCGTCCCGGGTTACCTGGGACTCATTGGTCAACGATCGCTGGACCCACGCGATGGCCTCGCGGACGACCGGCGAGGCGCCGCGTCCAGCGAGGCCGTAGTAGACCCAGCGGCCTTGCTTGTGGGCCTCAACCAGTCGCGCCTGCTTGAGGATCGACATGTGTTTGGACACGGTTGAGGGCGCCAGCCCCACCAGCTCGATGAGCTGGCAGACGCAGAGCTCCCGCTTCTGCAGGGCGAGGAGGAGTCGAACTCGATTCTCGTCGGCCAAGGCCTTGGCGATGGCCATGAAATCCAGCATCGCTCTCTCCCCGCCCGATCGCGTAAAAGAATCTCTTCGTGATGCCTGGTTCTAGCGGCCGCACCGCTGGCCGTCACGCACCGCTGGCCACGTGCAGGCCGCGCGGGGCCGCCACCGGGGAATGGAGCCGCGGTCGGACCGACGCCCGCTCCGTCCGCGAGGATCGTCCCCTGCGACAACCTGAGCACCCGTCTTGCCCGCGCGGCGGCCCGGACGTCATGCGTCACCATGACGATCGTGCGGCCTTCCCGATGGAGTTCCTCGAAGAAGCCGACGATCTGCTCGCCCGTCTCCGGGTCGAGGTTCCCGGTCGGCTCGTCGGCCAGGATCAGCGCCGGGTCGTTGGCGAGCGTGCGTGCCAGGGCGACGCGCTGCTGCTGGCCGACGCTCAGTTCGCACGGCTTGTGGTGCAGGCGGTCGCCCAGGCCGACTCGTTCCAGCAGGGCGGTGGCCCGCTGCCGCTGGATATGGGAGTCCAGGCCGGCCAGGTAGAGCGGGACCTGGACGTTCTCCAGGGCCGTGAGGTATGGGACCAGGTTGAACGTCTGGAACACGAAGCCGACTTTCTGGCGGCGGAGCCGGGCCCGCTGGTCGGAGGTCAAGTCGTAGAGGGATTGCTGTTCCAGGAGGACCCGGCCCGAGGAGGGGGAGAGCATCCCTCCCAGCATGAGGAGCAAGGTACTCTTGCCGCTTCCGCTCGGCCCGACCACGGCCACGAACTCCCCGGCAGACAGGGTGAGGCTCGTGTCTTTCAGGGCCGCCACGGTCTGGCCCCGCCGCCGATAACTCTTGCTGACCGTCTCCATCCGCAGCATGGGTCAGACCTCCTGGAACGTGGCGCACGGGTCGAGCCGCGCGGCTCGCCGGGCGGGGAAGTAACTGGCGAGGATCGCCAGGACCACGGAAATGCCCACCGCCCAGAGGGCGAGCACGGGCATCGGCAGGACCGTGACGCCGGCAATCCGGGGACCGAGCCCATTGCCAGCAACGTGCCCGCGATGAAACCGCCGACTCCCCCGGCGAGCCCCAAGACGACCGCCTTGAGCAGGAAGATCCGCAGGACCAGGAAGGAGTCCGCCCCCAGGGCCATGAGCGTGCCGATCTCACGCCTGCGCTCATAGACGTTGGCGTACATGTAATTGGCGATGCTGGCCCCGCCGACCAAGATGATGATGACCAGGAACATCCAGGAGAGCCGGGCCATCATGCGATTGATCTTGATCTGGGCGTCGGCAATCTGCGCGATCGTCACCACCTTGGCTTCGGGGAGCAGTCGGTTGATCTTCTCGACCAGCCCTTCGAGATCTCCTGGCAGCAGCCGACGACCTCGATCGCGTTGACCATCGCGCCCTTGCCGGCGAGGTCCTGCACCGTGTGCAGGTGGGCGAAGATGCGGGAATCGTCGACGGTGCCCGTCTGCGGCAGGACGGCCGTGACCGTGAAGGGCCTGCCCAGGAGGGTCAGCGTCGCACCGTCCTTGACGCCCAGCGCGGTGGCGACCTCGGCACCGAGGAGCACCTCGTCGCTGGCCAAGGTCTCGATGACCCGCTTGCGAACCAGCGGCTTCTTGTCGGCCGGGGCGCCGTTGCCGGGCAGGCTTGCCACGGTCCCGCAACCGACGGGGCGCGAGAAGATGCCCGCCCCTTGCCAGGCGGCCTTGGCCTGGAACTCGCTCTTGGGCAGGATGCCGGTGAACGTGAAGGTCCGGCCCTGGAGCGTGATGGGGATCGACAGCTTCGGTGAGAGGTTGTCGAGCCCCTGGAGATCGGACATCGCCAGGCGCGTGACGTATTCCTCCGGGATCACGTCCCCCTGCATGTCGGCGCTGTAATAATCCTGCAGCGTGGTGGACTTGGGCAGCACCAGGACGTTGGCCCCGAGGGCGTCCAGTTCCCGCGCGACGGCCTTCTCCGAGAAGAACGAGATGTTCTTGATCGAGACGATCACGGTGATCCCGAGGACGATGGCCAGGAAGCTGGTGAGGAGCTGGCTCTTGCGCTCGAAGATCTCGCCAGACAAGCGTCCGCATTTTCATCGCATCCGTCTCCTCTTATTTCCGGGGACCACAGCCGTTGGGACCACATCGGCCTCCGGCACAGGCACCCGACGAACCCGAGGCCAGCTGGGCCATCAACTGGGCCTTGGTGACCGCCCCCTCGAACTTGCCGAGGACCGTGCCGGGGGGGACCAGAAGGACTGTCGTCATCCGCGCCGTGCGAGGATCGACCCCAGCCCCTTCAGAAACGACGTCTCGGCTGCGTCCCCGGCGTTAATCACGACGATCTCGGTCACCTGGGCATAGCTCGGGTCCTTCTGGAACGCGACGAGGCCCACCGGGACCGTGATCGGATTCGAAGCCGCGGACAGGTGCTGGACGCTCAAGAGCACGAGCTTGCGGTCCTGGAGCGCCTTCAGGCAGCGAGCCGTCCCGGAACTGACCAGGGCGCTCGCAAGCTGGGCTTCGTCAAACGTCCCCGGAAACCCCCTCGTCACGGCGCCGTTGGGGGCCACGGCCAGGACCAGGGGTAGCGGTGCCCCGGCCGCACCAAACCGGTCCACGATCGCCTTTTCCGTCGCATCATCGACCCGGATCGCAACCGCATCGGACCGGTCGGCCAGGCGGGTCATCGTGGACTGGTACACGCCCCAAAGCGACGTTGTGCGCGGGTCCTTGTCTTTCCAGAAGAAGAGAAAGAGGAACTTGTTGGCTGCGGAGGCTCGCTGGAGGGCCGCCAGACCCGCGCTCCGCGGCCCAATCGACTCGGACCTCCGCGCGAGGGTTTCCGGTGGGCGTGACTGCCCGGCCGTTTCCCCTTCAGTCCGGGGTCGATCCTGCCCCCGGGCGAAGGACATCGGGAACGTGGCGGCCAGGGCGATGCTCCACACGAGCAAGGGTCTCATCATCCGTGATCTCCGTGGTTCGAAGGGGTCGATCCTTCGGGTCAAAAAGGGCCGCTCACGGCTTCGGGGCGCAGCCGCCCGGCCCGCAGGTGCCGCCCGCACACGAGCTCGACATGGCGGTCTGGAGCGTGTTGACCAGGGCGTCCTTGGTCACAGGTCCCTGGAACAGCGCGATCGCCGTGCCCGGCGGGGCCAGGAAGGCGGTCATCGCCTCGGCGGTCGCGGGGTCGATCTTCAGGTCGGAGAGGAACTTGGCCTCCGCCTTGTCGGCCGGATCGAGGACGACGATCTCCGCGGCCTCGCGGAAGCGCGCATCCGCCTTGAAGTCGCGGGCCGCTTGCAGGGCCGCGTCGTTGGATTTCGTCCGCTCGTTCTGGACGCACAGAAGCACGAGCTTGTTCTCCTGGAGGTGCTTCATGCACTGCTCGGTGCCAGGGCTGGCGAAGGCATCGAGGAGGTCTTTCTCCTCGAATTTCGTGGGGAAGCCCCCCGTGATGGCGCCGTTCGGGGCCAGGACGAGCACGAGCGGCATCGGGGCGCGGTCGAGCATGAACTTGGCGACGATCTCCTTCTCGGCGGGGTCATTCACGTCGACGGCCAGAGTCTCGGCCCGATCGGTCACCTTCGCTGTCGCCGCCTGGAACACGGTACGCATGGTCCGCGTCGGCTCCAGGCTGTCCTTCGAGAAGAAGAGGAACAGGTACTTCTTGGCCCGGGCCGCCTGCGCGATGGCGGCCATGGCGCTGCCCGTACGGGCCGGGACGACCTGGGCCGATTCACCGGTCGGGGCCGGGCTTGCGGCCACCGGGACCGGCACCGCCGCCACGGGCGGTCCTTTCGGCGTGGGTGAAGCGACGCGCCCGGCCGCCAGGGCTAGACCGACCGCCGAGACCACGAAGATACCCAGGACAAGGCCGAGCTTCTTCACGTCTGTGACTCCCGGAACGGGGCACGCCGTCGCGTCACCAGTCCGCGGCGACTGGGCTCTGGAACGCCGAGATTGCGGGGAACGAATCAGGGCCGGGGGCGCCCCTCATCTACTATCGTTCGCCAAATGACGAAATATTAGGATAGCGCACCGGGGCTGTCCAGACCAGCCAGGTCCTTTCTGGCACTGGGCCTCCCAAGAGCACCAGCGGCGAAACAGCCCGTCTGGGGGCGTTCCGCGACCGGCCTCTCGGACGATCACCTCCTGCGGTCTCATCCTGACCAGGGCATCCCCGGCCAACGGGTCCTCCGAGTCCCCGTCGTCGGCCCGCGGGCCCTGGCCGAAGAGGAGATACAGCACTGGAAATGAGCGCGTAAAACGCCGCTTACGCGCTCATTTCCAGAAGTTTTCCGGCTCGATCTGGAGCGTCACATGCTCGATTCCAAAGTGGTCGTGCAGGCAGTCGCGCAGGGCCCTGAGCAACTCGGGCGCGCTCTTCCGCAGCCTCGACATGGGCCGAGAGCGAAACCATGCCGCTGGTGATGGTCCAGATGTGGAGGTCGTGCACGGCAACGACGCCCGGGACCGCTCGCATCGCATCCCGCACCGCATCCACGTCGAGGCCACGGGGTGCCCACTCCATGAGCACCGAGACCGACTCCTGAAGGAGCGACCACGAGGAATAGACCACGAGCAGGGCGATGAGGACACTCATCGCCGGGTCGGCCCAGTTCCAGCCCCGAGCCCAGATAAGCAAACCCGCCACGATGGCCCCGACACTCCCCAGGGCATCGGTCAGCACATGCAGCCAGGCTCCGCGCACATTGAGGCTCTCGCCCTTCCCCGCATGAAGGACCCAGAGGCCGGCCAGGTTGACCAGCAAACCTCCGGTCGCTATCCCCATCATGAGGCCCCCTTGCACCACCGGCGGCTGGCGTAGCCGCCCGCAAGCCTCGACCACGATGGCGATGGCGATGGCGACGAGCGTAGCCCCGTTGGCCAGGGCCGCCAGGATCTCGGCCCGGTAATACCCATAGCTGCGATGCGGCGTCGCCGGGCGGGTCGCAAACCAGAGGGCAAAGAGGCTCAAGCCCAGGGCGGCGACATCGGACAGCATGTGACCCGCGTCGGCAAGGAGGGCCAGCGAGTTGGTGAGGAGACCGCCGACGAACTCGGCCACCATGTACCCACCCGCAAGGACCAAGGTCGTCGCCAGCCGCTTGCGGTTCTGCGCGGTGGACCGTACCCCGTGGTGGTGGCCGCAGGGATCGTGGTCTTGCATCAGATTTATATTTCCTATATTACTTATTGTGATTTGTTCTAGATTCTTCAACTCGGCCCATCCATCGGTGTCGTCGCCTCCTCCATGATTCTCAGGCGTCCGTCCTCCATCTCGTACACCGTGTCGAAGACATCGAGGGCGCGATGGTCGTGCGTGACCACGATGACGCCGCCATTCTGTTGGTGGCCGGCCTGGCGCAGAAGTTCCATGACCTGACGGCCGCGCTGCTTGTCGAGGGCTGCTGTGGGCTCGTCGGCCAGGATGATACTGGGACGGTTCGCGATGGCCCGAGCTACCGCCACACGCTGCTGTTCCCCACCCGAGAGCATCGAGGGAAAGTTATCGGCTCGATCACCGACGCCGAGAGAATCGAGCAATTCCAAGGCGCGGCGGCGGGCAGCACGCGGGAGTTCGCCGTTCAGCTCGACGACGATTTGGACGTTGTCGCAGGCCGTGAGAAAAGGAATCAGGTGGGCCTTCTGGAAAACGTAACCAATATGCTGGCGGCGGTAGGTACGCAGATCGGTCCACGCGGTGGGGCCTTCGACCACGAGGTTCCCATCGATCCAGATGCGGCCGGAAGTGGGCAGGTTGATCAGGCCGACGGCGGTCAAGAACGATGATTTGCCGGAACCGCTGGGACCGAGCAGGGCCACGACTTCGCCACGCCGCACGCGGATCGTGGCGTCGCGCAGGCCCACGACCTCGGTGTGCCCGCTGCCGTAGATCTTGGTGAGGTTCACGGTCTCGATGGCCGGCGTCTCGTCCACGGCACCCTCGCTCACGACAGGACCTCGTTGGGACTGACCCGCAGCGCCTTCCACATGCCGAGCAAGCTCGCCAGAACGCACATGCCGGCCACCACGGCGCCGAGCTGGAGAAGATCGTCGCCGCGGATGATGACGCGACGCGGAAACAAGGGGAAGACCTTGAAGCCCACCAGATACGCGACCCCGAAGCCGACCGCGCCCAGCATGAGCGCCTGCTGGAGGATCATGCCCAGGATGACGCGGTTCGGTGCGCCGACGAGCTTCAGCAAGGCGATCGAACCCACCCGTTCCAGGGTCAAGGTATAGAGAATCAAGGTCATGATGATCGCGGAAATCACGGTGAGCAGCGCCCGGAAGAGGCCGATCTGCCGCCGCGACTTCTCGACGGGACCCGTCAGAAGCAGTTGCCGCTGTTCCTCGCTGGTCAGGACGGAGACGTCGGGCCAGCGGCTGATGACATCGGCAACCCGTCCGGCATTCGCCCCCTCCTCGACCGTCACCATGATGGCGCTGACTTGCGGCAGGGCCAGCGCCGGCAGCGTGTAACCGGGGCCGCCCACATGCTCGATCAAGCCGGGCTGGGTCCGGCCGAGATCGCTACGGCTATTGCGGGCCTCACGGGAGGCGCGTTCCAGGCGAATGCTCTCTCCGGGAACGTCAAACTGGATCGCCAGGGCGTCCCGGATCGTGAAAAAGGCCATGCCGTCGCCCGCCGACGAGTACATGCCCTTCGTCAGGCCCACGACCGTGTAGGTTTCCTTGCCCAGCTTGACCCGGTCGCCCAGTTCCAGGCCCACGATCCGGTCGGTGATCATTTCGTAGTGGTTCTGGACCAGGGGCCGACCCGCGATGAGAGGTAGCCAGGCCCCCTTGTCAACGGGCCAGTCCAGGCCGAAGACGCTCATGCGCAAGGGACGCTCGTGGTACCGACGCTGGATCGTGGTGTAGACACATTGCCGCGCCGTCTTCACGCCGGGCACCGCCGCGATCCGATCCCGGAGGTTCGTCGGCACCCGCGAGATCTCGGCGAACGGCCCGCGCGTGTCGCCCTGCACCACCCACAGGTCGACACCGACCTCTTCGACCAGCAGCGTGGCGTCTTCCACGAGACCTCGGTAGATGCCGCCCATGCCCATGACGATCATGAGCAAGAGGCCGATGCCGATCGATGTGAGGACGAACCGGCCGCTGTTGTGCCGGACGTCCTTGAGTGCGAGATTCATGGCGCCGCCACCCTCCGCCCGTCCGTCAAGGATCGACCACCGGGATCAGCGGGACGCAGGATCTGCTCTCCGGCACGTAACCCGGCAACGACTTCGATGGCCTCCTGGCCTCGAAGGCCGAGCGTCAACGGCCGCCAGCGAGATTGACCCGCGACCGCGACGAACGTGCCGGATTGCTCCCCCCGTTCGACCAGGAACCGCACGGGCAACGTGACCACGTCGGACCTCCGGGCTGTTTCGATGTAGACTTCCACCCGCTGTCCCACCGCCCATTGCGACGGCAGGTTATCGGGATTGACGTCCACCAGGAACTCGCGGGTTTCGCGGTCGGCCTCGCGGCCCAGCCGGACCACGGTACCGCGATAGTTGCGATCGGGCTCGGAGCGAAAGACGACCCGAGCGGATTGGCCGGGATGGACCCGCGCCATCTCGGTCTCGTCCACCCAGGTGCTGGCCCAGATTTCCCTGGTCGAGACCAGCGCGAGCACGGAGGTCCCCGGGACGACCACGTCCCCCGGATCACGGTCGCGGCGCACGATCAGCCCGTCGAACGGGGCCATCACGACCGTGTCGGCCAGCCGGGCACGCTGGAACTCGTGGGCCTTCTCCGCGGCGATGAGCTGCTTGCGTCCTTCCACGAGGCCGGCCTCGGCGCGGGAGAGATCGGCCTCGGCGATCTTCACGCCCTCGATGTACTTATCGAGCTCTTCCAGAGAACTCACATTCCTCTGGACGAGCCGGTTCACGCGGTCGAAGTCGTGCCGCGCCAGCTCCAGGGTGGCTTCCGCACGCTTTCTTTCCGCCTGGAGCCGATCGATCGCGGCCTGTTTCGCGGTGATGTTGGCCTGCTCCGTCTCGACTTGCCGCTTGAAGTCGGCGTCATCGAGCCGGACGAGGACCTGCCCCGCCTTTACCTGGTCGCCCTGATCGACCAGCACCTCGGTGATCCGGCCGCCGATCTTCGAGCTGATCGTCACCTTGACGTGCGCCTCCAGGGTGCCCGTCCCCATGACCTCGTTCACAACCGTGCCCAGGGCGACATCCTGGGACCGCACGGCCAGCGGCGCGAACATCTGCTGATAGACGACGGCCCCGATTCCCGCCAGCACGAGCAGGACCAGGCCGAATTGCCCGACGTGCCGCCGCCATCGTCCGCCCCGTTTCGTGGCCTTCGTCGCCGACCCTGGCCGCCCTGACGGGGCGGACGTGATCGCCGCAGTTTGCGATTCGTCATCGGCCCGAATGGTCATGATCGCCCTCGGGTTCTGTCATCACGAGTCCATCAAATCACGTCGAAGACGAACTTCAGCGTGTAGTACAGGCCGACAAGCAGGAACACGACGCCCGTGATCCGCCGCACCCACCATTCGATCCGCGAAAGGGCGTTGAACGCCTTGCCGACCGACTGGGCGCTCACGGCGATGAGCACGGCAAACATCAGGACCGGCAGGGCCGTGCCGATTCCATAAAGGCCCGGCAGCGCGACGCCGGAGCGGACCTTCACGGCGAGCGGGATCAGGCTGCCGAAGAAGAGCGCCGCGGAGACGGGGCAGAACGTCAGCGCGAAGAGCACCCCGAGCACGAGCCCTCCCCACATGCCCAGGGTGTCCACTCGCTTCTGCATCCCGGCGCTCATCCCCGGCCCGGAGATATTGAGCTGGATCAGGCCCAGCAGGAACATGGCGACGACGATGAGGACCGGGCCCAGCAATTTATTCATGTACTTCTGCAGGAACAGGGAGAGCTGCGGGATCGACAGGACGCTGGCGACCAGGAGCATCCCCAGGGCGAGGTAGGCCAGCGACCGGCCGACCGCGTAGAGCAGTCCGGTCAGGAAGACCTGCCGGGGGCTGCCGACCCGGCGCCCGATGTACGAGATCGCCGCGATGTTCGTCGCCAGCGGGCACGGGCTGATGGACGTCAGGACGCCCAGCCACAGCGCCGACGCAAGGCCGATGAGGTAGGCACTACCGTCATATCCGTTCACAGCTCTCCCTCCCTGTTTGGGTTACTTCGCACTCACGGGCCTGGTGCTCGCCGACGTCGCCGCGAGAAAACCGCGGACTTCCGTCTGCACGTACTGGTAGAACGCGTTCGGGTCGCCGATGAGGCTCCAGACCCGGGGAAGCGGCTTCCAGCTCGTGACCTGCCCGTTCTGCACGTCCATGAGGACGAGCGTCGGAGCCGTGATCCGAAACGCGGTGGTGTAGGTCTGGTTGCGGGGGTCCTGGAAGTCGAGCATCATCCATTCCAGCCGCCCGTCTTGCAGTTCGGCCGCCAGGCCGGTCCGGAGCGCCGCGTCGATCGAGGCGCCGATCTTCAGGCAGGTCGGGCAGCGCACGGTGCGGTGGAAATAGCACGCCACCACGTGCCGAGCGGGCCTGGGCGGGGCCGCCGCGGTCGGTGGTGTCTGGGCGTCCGCCGTCGAGGCCCATGTCGTCAAGGCCAAGAGCATGGCCACCATCATCGAGCGCTTCATCGCACTTCCGGTCATCATCACGCGTTCTCCGTATTCACTGATTGTGTCCCTGACATCCGCTACAACGCCTTGGATTCGCCGTCGAGAGCGACCCCAAGTTCCTTCCATTTTCTCAAGATGTCATCCTTCGAGATGAATCCGATGTGTCGGTATCGCTCCTTGCCCTCGGCATCGAAGAAGATCTGCGTCGGGATGGTCGAGACGTCGTACTTCTCGGCCGCGTCCGGGTTCTCCCAGACATCAATGAAGTCCACCGTGAGGCGGTCCTTGTACTGCCCTCGCAGTTCTTCGAGGACCGGGGCCATCATCTTGCACGGGATGCATTTGGTCGCCCCCACGTCGAGGAGCCGGGGTATCTTGGCCGAGGCGGTGACGGCTGCCTGCGCCGTCCCGACGGCAGGCCCGGCCTTCGGGTCGGCGAGCAGCTCACGGACATTTTGCTGGACGAACTTGATGAACTCTGGCTTGTCGCTGAACTTTTCCCAGACCTCGGGCAGGCTCTTCCACGACGCCTGCTTACCGTCACGCAGGCTCACCAGCACGACGCACGGGGCGGCGAGCTTGTAGTCGTGCGCATAGTGCTCGTTGCCGGGTTCCTCGTAATTGACGATGCGCCACTCGAGCACGCCCGTCCTGAGCTCATCCGGGAAGCCCGACTCCACCGCCTCCCTGGCGAACGTCTCGATGTCCATGCACGACGGACACCGCACCTTGCCGTGCATGTAATAGGCGATGAGCTTCACCCCCGGGGCGGCCGTCGCCGTTTCGACCGTCGGTGCGGGTGTGCCCGCCGGGCTCGACCGGGTTTCTTTCCGCACCAGCGCCACCAGACTGACGCCCACGAACGCCAGCAGGACGACCGTCGTCAAGTTCTTCCATTTCATCGCTCGATGGCTCCCTTCTCTCGTGTCCAATCGCGTCCTCGGCCGGATCAGGCCCCTGCGTCGCGGCGTGATCGTCGCAGGCAAAACGCCTCATAAGCGGCGACCAGCGCCGTCCGGTAGGCCTCGTCCGCTCCCGTCTCAATGACATGGTAAATACGGACGGTTTTGAGCAGGGTTTCGCCGCTGGCGGCGCCCGGTTCGAGTCCCCGCTTCGCCAGGTGCTCGAAGATGAGCGGCAGGCCATTGATGACGACGGGAGTGCCGTGGATACTCAAGCTCCCCTCCGGCCCGGGCTGGCCACAACCGCATGAGCCGGTCGCGCCGGGCGGGCCTTCGACCACGGACAGCGCCGGGGTCTGGGGTGCCGTGGCCAGGAGGCTGTCCACCTCGGCGGCGAGGCGATCCTCGACCATCCAGACGGCTTCCTCGTCGTTCTGGTCGAGGTGCCGCTGCGAGCGGTGGCAGCGCGCGAGCCGCTCGCCGCCCACGAGGTCCGGGACGATCAGCGAGGCTGCCACCTGCCCGCTGAAGGCCTCGGTCCCGTGCCTGGCGCAGAGCTTGTCGCAGCCGTCGACGGTGATCGTCGGGTGCGCCGCGCGAACCGACGCTCGGATTCCTCGCCGGCCAGGAACAGGGGCAGGCAGAGGGTCACCGTGGACTGCGGCCGCAGGGCCTCGAGCACGCGGCGGGTCGCCAGCCGGGCGACGGTCCCGCCCGGGATCTCTTCTCCGCTACAGGAAATGATTCCGACCTTGAACTTGTTCTCAGCCATGTTCCGCCTCCGTTTCGGCCGCGATCGCCTGTCGGGCCGCCTCGGCAATCTGGCCGCCGATCTCGTCGGCCACGACCAGTCCCTCCGGGGTCAGGGCGGTGGCGGTGCCGAAATTCACGCCCCGGTGCTGTTTCAGCGTCTCGTAGACGCGCACCGCCTGAACCACCGTGCCGCCCGCCAGCTCCACGTTTTTCATGGCGCAGAGCTTCGGGCAGCCGTCGACCGTGATGCTCGGGTGTGTCCGCACCCGGTCGCGCGTCTCGGCGTCGCCCTTGACCAGCAAGGCGAGACACACCGTGCTGGACTGGCCGGGGAGCCGTTCCAGGGCGCCGTACGTCGCCTCGCGGCTCATCAGCCCGTGGACTTTCCCGATCCCGCTGCACGGGATCACCAGCACGTCCGGAGGATTTCGAATCGCGCCTCATGACCGACGTCCCTTCATTGAGCGGGTGATGTGGCGCCCCGGGCCGCCTCGATCAGCGCCTTGACCTCGGCCAGATCCGGGAGGCGGCCGGCGGTCTTCACCACGCCGTCGATCGCCAGCCCGGGGGTCATCAGGAGGTCAAACGCCATGATCTGCTGGATGTCCTGGACCTTCTCCACGACGGCCTCCACGCCAGCTTCGGCCACGGTGCGCCGCACCGTCTCGTGGAGCGCCTTGCACTTGCCGCAACCCGTCCCGAGGATTTGAATCTTCATCTCTGTAACACTCCCGTCACGCGCCTCGGGCTGGCCCGCGCCGCCCGATGCCGTTTACTCGTCCACGAGGATCTCGGGATCGACCACGATCTCCGACTTCACCGAGTTGGCCACGAGGCTGTACTTCTGCGCCGACTGGAGGGCCCGGCGCACGCGGTTCTCGACCACTTCCCGCGGTTGCCCGCCCGCCCCCACCCGGATGACCGGCCGGAAGTGGAGTCGGGTGAAGATCTCCGTGCGGTCGAGCTCGATGAGCTTCGTGCCCTCCGTCCGGCACTCGAAGGAGAGCAGGTCAAGCTTGTAGCGCTCGGCCGCCCAGATGAACATCATCATCACGCAGGTGTTCGCCGCGGCGACGAAGGCATCCTCGGGGGTCAGGACCCCGGGATGTCCGTGGGCGTCCGGCGGCGCGGAGAACCGCATCTCGGGGCCGTTGCCCAGGACCACCTGGCCCCAGTGCTCGCCGGTCCAGCGCACGGTCGTGTGGTAGGTTGCTGTCTGGCTCATGACCGGTTCAGCTCCTCTTCGGCCTGGCGCCTCATCTCGGCCAGGTACGCGTCGGGGTCGAGCAGCTTCGCCCGATCGGCCTCCCAGTCCGCAGGGCGGAGCGTGGCGAGCCAGCCCGCCCCGTAGGGGTCCTGGTTCACCAGCTCGGGGGTCAGCTCGAGGTCCGCATTCACCGCTACGACCTCGCCCGCGACCGGGGCGTACAGGACGATGGTCGTCTTGATCGTCTCGATCTCGGCGAATTCCTCGCCGGCCGCGAGCGTCGTGCCCACCGGCTTGACCGTGGCGAACGTGAGGTCCCCGCCGTGCTGCTGGAGGTAATCGGTCAGCCCGAGGCGGACTTGTCCGCCTTCCTGCGGTTCCAGCCACAGGACCCAGACCCCCTCCGGGCTGTAGAGGCGGTCGGCGGCCACCTTGAAGATGAACTTGTCGACCGTGGTTTCGAGGTACTCGGGCATGGCTCCTCCTCAGCGGGAACGCGAATGCATGTGAATCGCCGCGTCGCGAAACCCCAGCGCCGCCTCGAGCATGGCTTCCGGCAGCGTGGGATGGGCATGCGTGGTCCAGGCCAGATCGTCGGCGGTCAGCCCCGCCTGCACCGCCAGCGCCCCCTCGGCGATGAGATCGGTGACGTGCGGGCCCATCATGTGGACGCCGAGGACCCGGCCGCTGCCCGCCTCGCACACGAGCCGCACGAGACCCGTCGGTCTCGCCCAGGATCCGGCGCGCGGGTTGGCCGAGAACCCGAACTGCGCGACCTTGATGTCCAGGCCCAGGCTACGCGCCTGGGCTTCCGTCCAGCCGACGCTGGCGACTTCCGGGCGGGTGAAGATCACGTTGGGGACGGACCGGTCGTCGCACCGGCGCCGTCCGCCCATGACGTTCTCGGCGACGACCCGGCCCTCGACCATCGCCTTGTGGGCCAGCATCCAGCCTCCGATGGCGTCCCCGATGGCCCAGACATGGGGCAGGCTGGTCGCCAGGTGCTCGTCGACGACGAGCGCGCGGCCGTTCATCCGCAGTCCGGCTCCGGCGAAGCCCATGCCCTGCGTGTTCGGCCATCGGCCGGCCGCCACCAGGACCCGGTCGCACTCAAAATCCGTCTCGCCACCGGCTCCTGCCGCCCGCACCCGGAGCGTCTCCCCGACGGGTTCAACCCGGTGTACGGTGGTCCCGACATGGATCGCCATGCCCCGGCGGCGGAGCTGGACCTGGAGCCGCCTGGCGACCACCTCATCGACGCCCGAGGGCAGGACCGAATCGGCCATCTCCAGGACCGTGACCTGGCTGCCCAGGGCCTCGTAGATGCAGGCGAATTCCAGCCCGATCACCCCGCCCCCGATGATCACCAGACGAGCCGGCACGGCGTCGATATCCAGCGCCCCGGTACTGTCGATGACCCCGGGAAGGTCCAAACCTTCGACGGGCGGCATGGCCGGGACCGACCCGGGTGCGAGGATGACGTCGCGGGCTGCGATCTCCTCGCGGCGGCCGTCCCCGAGGTCCACCGACAGCACGCCCGGGCGGTCGAGCCGGCCCACGCCCCGCACCACCCGCACGCGCCGGGCCCTGAGCAGCTGCTCGACGCCACCGACGAGCTGCGCCACGGTCGAACGCGTGTAGCCCATCAGGGCATCCAGGTCGACGGCGACCTGCGGAATCGCCAGGCCGAAATCCTGCGCCCGGCGCGACCGCACCAGGAGGTCGGCGGCCGTGGCCAGGGCCTTGGTGGGGATGCAGCCGACATTCAGGCACGTGCCGCCGAGCTGGGCCCTCTCGACCAGGACGACCTGGGCCCCCCGGCGGGCCGCCTCGAGGGCCGCGACATACCCGCCCGGGCCGCCGCCGAGGATCGCCAGGTCCGTCGCTGCGCTGGGAATGGACATGGAATGGCTCCCTGTCGAGTCGCCCGGGCGCATCAGGTCTCCGGCGCAGGCGCGGGGGCGAGCGGGGCGAAATATCGCCGCTGGAAGAACAGGGCGACGTTCACGAGCCCGATCAGCACCGGCACCTCGACGAGCGGCCCGATCACGGCCGCGAACGCCGCCCCCGAATTGATGCCGAACACCGCGACGGCCACCGCGATCGCCAGCTCGAAGTTGTTGGAGGCCGCCGTGAACGCCAGCGTCGCCGTCTTGGAGTAGTCGGCCCCGAGCCTATGCCCCATCCAGAACGAGACCAGGAACATCACGACGAAGTAGATGAGCAGCGGGATGGCGATCCGCACCACGTCGAGCGGGATCCGGACGATGTACTCGCCCTTGAGCGAGAACATCACGACGATGGTGAACAGCAGCGCGATGAGCGTCAGCGGGCTGATCGCCGGGATGAACCGCGTCTCGTACCACGCCTTGCCCTTGGCCTGGATGAGCACCAGCCGCGTGAGCATCCCGGCCAGGAACGGGATGCCGAGGTAGATGAACACGCTCTCGGCGATGGCGGCGATCGTGATCCGCGACAGGTCGACGGCGCCGAAGTTCACGCCGACGAGCGGCGGCAGCACCTTGACGAACAGCCAGGCATAGACCGAGTAGAAGAGCACCTGGAAGACCGAGTTGAACGCGACCAGACCGGCCGCATACTCGGTGTCGCCCCCGGCCAGCTCGTTCCAGACGATGACCATCGCGATGCAGCGGGCGAGGCCGATCATGATGAGCCCGATCACGTACTCCGGCCGGTCGGCGAGGAAGGCCAGCGCCAGGGCGAACATCAGCAGCGGGCCGATGACCCAGTTCTGCACGAGCGAGAGGGCCAGGACCCGCGTGTTGCGGAAGACCTCGGGCAGCTCCTCGTACTTCACCTTGGCCAGCGGCGGGTACATCATGAGGATGAGCCCGACGGCGATCGGAATTGAGGTCGTGCCGACCGACAGCCGCGTGATGCCGTGGGCAACGCCCGGAAAGCCGTAGCCCAGGCCCACGCCCAGGAGCATGGCCAGGAAGATCCAGAGCGTCAGGTAGCGGTCGAGGAACGACAGCCGCCCCGACGTGCGAGGGTGGCAGGTTACGGTGGCTTCGGACACGCGTCATTCTCCCTATCAATGGGTCAGGCAAGCCCGAGCCTGGCCGCGGCCTCGCCCAGGATCGCCATCATCAGTCGTCCCAACGCATCGCGGGCCTGGCCGTAGTGCGCGGCCTCGTCGGGCGAGTCATCCGCGGCCTTGGGGTCGGCAAACGGCATCGGCAGCCGGAGCGCCGCCCCCGCGACGACGGGGCAGCCGGCGTTGGCCTCGTCGCAGACCATGAGCGCGGCAAACCCGCCCTGGGGGTTGGTGGGATCGCCATGGAGCTTCGAGAACTCGACGGTCTCAAGCCCCGTGCCCGCACCTCCCCAGCGGATTCGATACTTCGGGTTGGGCAGGTCCGGCTCGCCGCGCGGGGCCTCCGCGCCGATGGGCGCGCATTCGAAGCCGATCGCCTGCAGGGCCCGGATGGTCCTCACGTTGACGGCACTCGGGGCCGTCCCGCCGCTGAAGAACGGCGCCCGGGGCAACCCGTAATAGGCGGCGGCGGCCCGGCCCATCAGGGCACCGAGGAGGCTCCGTCGCGAGTTGCCGGTGCAGACCACGATGATCGGTCGGAGACCGTTGCCGGTGGCGATCCAGTCGGCGAGCTCTCGCCCGGCGGCGCGGTGGGGCTCGCCGACCGCATCGAGCGTCGTGGCGAGCGTTTCGAGGTGCGCCGCGATCGCGGGAAACAGGAGCCGCCGCGTTGCTGGCGTGGTGTCCTCGGTTGCCTCCATGAGCGATCCCTCCTTCTTCCCGGTTCTCTCGCCACCTCAGCGCGGCTTGATGGCGTAGATGCGGACGCTTGCCGCGTAGTCGTTGACGTCGTATCGCCGGAGCAGCTCGGCCATCCGTGCCAGCAGCTCCGGGGTGTTTGCCCCGGCGCCGTGCCGCAGCACGAGCCCGGCTCGGCAGGCGCCACCCGCAGCACGGCGCGTCTTCGACCAGGGGAAGGGCCGATTGCGGGGTCGGGGAGCAGCAGCTCGCCTGGTTCTCGATCTTGGCGTAGGCGTTCAGGTCGGCACCGGTCTCCACGACCTGGACGTGGGCAAAGCCCGCGTCGAGCAGGGCGTTCTTGTAGTCGTCGATGAGGATGGCCCCGGCGATGCAGCCAACATAGGCCATGACGTCCGAGGCGATCTCGGCGGGCAAGGGCCGCTTCAGGGCGATGTCCGAGACGGCCAGCCGTCCGCCGGGCTTCACGATGCGGGCGATCTCGCGGAACGCGGCCGGCTTGTCGGGCACGAGGTTCAGGACGCAATTCGAGATGACGCAGTCGGCCGAGGCGTCGGCCAGCGGCATGCGGTCGATGCGGGCCAGGTGGAACGCGACGTTAGTGACACCGGCCTTCTCCGCATTCCTGCGGGCCAGGTCGATCATCTCCCGCGTCATGTCGATGCCGATGGCCTTGCCCAAGGGGCCGACCTTCCGGGCGGCGAGGAACACGTCCAGGCCGCCGCCCGAGCCCAGGTCCACGACGACCTCGCCGGGCCGGAGGTTGGCCGTGGCCGTCGGGTTGCCGCACGAGAGGCCCATGTTGGCCTCGGCCGGGATGCTCGCGAGCTCCTCGGCCGAGTAGCCGAAGGCTTCCGCCACCGCCCGCACCCCCGATTGCTCGCTCGAAAGGCCGCTGGTCGCGACCGAGCCGTACTTCGAGCGGACCGCCTGCTCAATCACATCCGACATATGCATCCCTCCAGCTCGTTGTCTTCGCGTCCTCTTCAGCCGATGAGCGTCTTGATTTCCGCCGCAGACGGCACCCGGCCGCAGACTTTCACCTGGCCATCGACGGCCAGGGCGGGCAGGGCACGGACACCGTCGAACGTGAGGATGTCGGCGATGTTCTGGACCTTGACCACCTCGCCTTCGATGCCCGAGTCCTTGACCGCCTGCTCGGCGTTGGCGGCAAGCGTCCGGCATTTCGAGCAGCCGGCCCCCAGCACCTGAATCGTCCTCATGACACGGCCTCCCGTTCGCGCGAGCGTCCCGACCCGCCCGAGGGCGAGGCGTCCGCACCGTCGGCCTGCCACGGGACGAGGGCCGTGCGCCGGCTCGAGATCCTCGACGACTTCTCTTATAAAAGGACATTCGTGAGATTTCCGGGCCTGGAGCACCGGGTCGGTGACGGGGAGCGGCGTCAGGCTCTGATTGATCACCCAGGCAAACGGCGTGATACCGGCCCGCACGAGGTCCTGCTGGAGCGCGGCGGCTTCGTGCACGGGCGTGGCCTCGGGCAGGGTGACCAGCAAGACCCTGGTGAACTCGCGGTCACGCAGCCGCGGCAGGAGCTCGCGGACCGACTCGGGCATGGCGCTCAGGTTCCGCAGCACGTCGCGGTGATAGGCCTCGGTGGCATCGAGCAAGAGGAGAGTGTGTCCCGTCGGGGCGGTGTCGAGCACGACGAAACCCGCCTTGCCCCGGTCGACGGTGCGGGCAAACGCCCGGAAGACGGCAATCTCCTCGGTACACGGGGAACGCAGGTCCTCCTCGAGCAGGGCAAGGCCCTGCTCGTCGAGGTCCTTGCCGGCCGTCGCCAGCACCTCGGCCGTGTATTCGGCCGTTTCCCGGGCCGGGTCGATGCGGCTGACCGTGAGGTTTCGAACTCGCGAGCCGAGCGTCAGGTCGAGGTGGGCGGCCGGGTCGGTGGTCGAGAGATGCACCTTGTGGCCGAGCCTGGCGAGCGTGACCGCCAGGCGAGTGGCCACCGTGGTCTTGCCAACCCCGCCTTTGCCCATGGTCAGGATGACGCCGTGGCCACGGGCTGTCAGCTCCGGGATGAGCGCATCCAGGGGCAACGAGAACGGGTCCGCGTCTTCATCACGGACCGCGACCGGAGCCGCGTCTCGGGCCCGACTCGGGTCATTCAGGGCGCGCAGGGCCGCGAGGCCCACGAGGCCGAAGGGCAGGAGCGGCACGTCGGTCCGCGGCAAGGAACGCAACCCTTGCGGCATCGCCTCGAAGGCCGCCAGGCTCCTGGCCTCCATCGCCGCGGCGGTGGCATCACGCGGGTCGCTCGCCCGGAAGATGCCGTTCAGGACCAGCCGCTGATTCTTGATGCCGAGTTCCGCCAGCTCGCGGCTCGAGCGGTCGGCCTCACGCAGGGCCGTCTTCTCGGGGCGGCTTACGAGCACAAGCGTCGTCGTATTGCCATCGGAGAGGGCCTTCAACGCCGCTTCGTAGAGGGCCCGCTGGGCGGTCAGGCCCGAAAGGGGCCCCAGGCACGAGTTGCCCCCGACGTTGGTCTCGAAAAACACCGTCCAGGCCGCGGGCAGTTGCAGGAGCCTGAGCGTGTGCCCGGTGGGGGCGGTATCGAAGAGAATATGGTCAAAATCGGCCGTGGCCGCCGCATCGCCCAGGAGCTTCGAGAACTCATCGAACGCCGCGATTTCCGTGGTACAGGCCCCCGAGAACTGCTCCTCCATGCTCCGCACGGAGGCCTCGGGGAGAAGCCCCCGATACGGGCCCACCATCCGCTCACGGTAGGCGCGGGCCGCGGTCTCCGGGTCGATGTTCATGGCGAACAGGTTCGCTACGCCCGGAATCGCGGTCGTGGTCATCCCCAGCTCGACCTGGAAGACCTCGCCCAGGTTCGAGGCGGGGTCGGTGCTCACCAGGAGCACCCGCTTGCCGCCCTCCGCGAGGCCCACCGCCGTGGCCGAAGCGACCGAGGTCTTGCCGACCCCGCCCTTGCCGGTGAAGAAGAGGTTTCGCGTGTGAGGACCGGGAATGACCATCGCTGAGCACCTTCCGTCAGCAACACGTGCAGGAGGACTTCGAGCCGCCGCCGATGGCTACCACGCCGGGGCCGAGCAGCACGAGGAGGCCACATCCAACGGCGTCTCGCTCCGGGAAGGGACAGCAAGGCCCGCCAGTTGTGCCAGCTCATCGCGACCCGGGTAACGACCGTGGACGGCCACCTGCCCATCGACCAGGACCAGCGGCAGGCAACGCTCGCCGTAGCCCTCCAGGGCCTGGACGACCGTCGGGTTCGAGGCGAACGCCTGGGGCTGCTGGGCGAGGTTGTAGCGTTCGACCTCGACGCCTTGCCGCTTCAGCCAGTCGAGGTCGGCGGCCATCCGCGGCAGGACCGGGTCGACCACCGGGCCGCACACACCCGTCGAGCAGCACATCGGGGGGTCATAGACAGCGAGCTTGGTCATGGTCATCTCTCCGGTTCGACCATCGACGATTGCCGATAGCTTCGAGTAAAAAAAGTCCCGGCCCTGCTAGAGTCCGGAGACCAGTCGCTTGAGCCGCTCGAGCACCTGGGTCTCGACGCAGTAGCAGACCCGCGGGCCGTCGATCGTGCCGCGGATCAGGCCCGACTCCTTGAGCATCTTCAGGTGCTGCGAGACGGTCGACTGGGCCAGCGGCAGCTCCTCGACGATGTCGCCGCACATGCACGAGTCCCGCGAGAGCAGGAAGCGAACAATCTGCACGCGGGCCGGATGGCCCAGGGCCTTGGCCAGGGTCGCCAGCTCCACATCCGACGGGAGCGCTTTGTCCGGCCGGGCGGTGGACGCATTGCGGCCCTTCGCGGTGGAGCAACACTTCTCGTCCACGAGTACCTCCCCCTATACAATCGTAAAACTACGATAGACGCTTTAGAGATTCCGGTCAAGCCCCCTTCGGTCTCGTTTTCGTGCGCGCTGCTGGTCGCGGGCCGTGCCGGGCACGGACAGCGGGTAAGGTCCGGTCAGATCGAGATCCGCTCCACGATGTTCCGCGTGACTTTCTTCCGCCGCCGGTCGTAGAGTCGCGTGGTACGCGGGTCGGAGTGCCCGGCCAGGTGCTGCACGTCCTCCAGCGGCACGTTCTGCTCCAGCAGGTCCGTCACGGTCGCCACCCGGAACGAGTGCGGCGAGAACTGCCCTGGCAGCCCGGTGGCCTTGAGCCGCCGCTTCATCGGTACGGCGGATAGTACACCAGTTCCACCGTCAGTTGGGTCGCTTGTGCCCATTGCACCAGCCGATAGATGAACTGGCTGCGACGGCTGTGGTTCTCCGGTCCGTTGTCCAGGTCAAGCAGGACCTTGCGGATCTGGGGATAGCGTTCCCGATTCCCCTGCCACCACTGGTCCAGCCGATCCACGAGGAAATCCCTCGTCACCTTCGAAGAGGTGAAATAGAAGTTCAACTCCTTCTGATCAGGTAAGAAGATGCCGAAGGGGGTTAACTTTCCCCACGACTTCAAGCAAAAGGCGTTCCTGACGTTCTCGGATAGTTTCTTAAAGAGCTGATGCCGGTCAGCGCCGGTACTCTCTAACCTGATAGGTTTAGGGCCCGGTTAGAAGTTTGCCACGAATCAGACCATCGGGACGGCCAGCAGTTCATGCTCCGGGTAAACGAGCACGAATAGATGCCGGTAATTGCGAAGTGATTGTGCTTCGCAAACGAGAGGACGCAGGTCGGAGCCTGATAGGTGGATCGGATACCTTGCCCCATAGTCGGAGCCAGCGAGCAACTCGCTGCACACGAACGGGTTGAGGGCGTTTCTCCAGCTCGCATCACCAAAAGTGCGAGAAAAGCTCGGCGACTGCACAGACCGCGGGGGGGACCAACTCGTCCCGTCTGCCCTGGGTAATAGGCTCCAAATCAACAGAGCACAGGAACGACGGTTGGTTTCCACAAAACGGCGGATGGCGGCGTAGGGCGTCGTCCCATAGCGATGAGCGAGGTTAGCCGGGGTGCGGAGCGAGAACTCGCCACTCTCGGCGTCTTGCTGGAACTTGTCCAGTTGGAACACCAGTTCCCAGGCGAACTGGTTCGCTTCGCGCTCGAACTGATCTTTAACGTCGCGGTGAAGCCCCGCACCGTCCTCCTGCACGAATAGGTAGATGTCACGCTGCCAACGGAGATAGGCGTGCGCGGTCTCGTGTAGAGCAAGCGGTGGCAGGTGATTCCCGAGTGGGACCTCCGGCCTGACGTAGATTGTCCGGCCCTGGATGTCGACTACGCCGAGTAGTTCATCTCGGGCCCGCTTGACCCGCTCAGCAGGGGTGGCGTCCATCTGCCGAACGATGCGCTCATCCGTGAAGAGCGCGTGCTCAACCCTGAGACCAGCGGCGGCGACCAGGTTGGCCGTCGGTGTCGGGAACTTTCCATAAGCCCGCTTCCTTGAGCAACACATCAGCGAGCCGCCGGATTTCAAGTGTCACGTCCTGCGACGGCTCGCAACCGTCGATCCGTCTCACCCGGTTGTCCTTTTGAATCGGAGGTATTCGAGATAGCTGAGGAGTGCGTCTTCCTCCTCCGGAGTCAGGTCCCGGAGGGCCGTAGCCGGAATCCGGCTACCCGGTCTTATGGGCTCGTCCCCACTCTCTGGGGTGGCGGGCCGGCTGATGTAGCCGGCTTTCTCCATGAGGATCTCGTAGGGAACCCCATAAACGGCCGCCAGTTTGTGGAGGATGTGGGGTGACGGCTTACTGATTTTACCCGTTTCGAGTTGACTCAGATAAGCGTTCGAGACGCCGGAAGCCTCCTCGACTTCCCTCAACGTGAGCCCGCGAGCCTCCCTGAGAGAACGGAGGTACGGACCAAGTTGCGGAGTCTGCGGTGAAACCTCCTTCTTAACCATCAGATAGCCCGACCCCTCTTATGCTGCCAATTCAGTGGCACCTTTCGGTTGGAATCCTACCCCCGGGTTGCTTGATAAATCAAGCCGAATCTAAGCCCGTGCTCGACTCTCCAAGCTTTGCTTGATAAACTTAGCAGGCAGAGGGCATCCCTTTCGCCGGGTGTGTGTGGTCCATCGAAGACTTTTTCACGAGGATTCAGGCAATGGCCAAGAACACGGGCTTGAGGCCGGGACAGACGGCGCCGCAGTCGGGTCAGTACATCCAGGTCGGTCCGAAAGGCGGCAAGGGCAAGGAAGTCACGGTCGTCAAAGGCGAGCCGCTCCCCCCGTCGCCCAAGCCAGGGATGACATACAACCTGACCGACCCGACGAAGAACAAGTCGGGCGAGGGCAAGTAAGGGCGGGGCGACGCTCCTTGACCGAAGCACGGAACAAGGGGTAGGCCCACAAGGGAAGGGAGGTGTCGGTGCGGCCTTCCGCTTCTGGCGCCTGGACGTGTCGACACGTTGCTTCATGCTCTGCGAGGTCGCGTACGACATCGCCGGAGTGACTCACTACCTTAGCCCCCGGCTCACGGACCGGGGGTACCTTGGCTTGCCGGAGCTGCTCGAACACGCGGTCCTTCACGGGAATGACGCGGATCTCCGCCGAGTCACTCAAGGGAACTGGGCATCTGCGTTGGGTCGAGTATCGCCGGAACTCGCGAGACGGGTCCGGGGAGGTTTCATGTCCCGTCAGTTCATCTCCGTCTGTGGCAATTCGGGGGTCGGCAAGAAGACTTTGATCCGGGCCCTCTTGGCGGACGAATCGCGGGCCTTGCGCGACCGATTCGGGGTCGAGGAAGGTACGGCGGCCGCCCACGGCTTCTACCGCGAATTCCATCCGCTGGCCCTGGTCTTCGAGGCCACGGAGGACTGCATCCTTCATTTCTGGCAGTATGATCACCACCACTGGATCGAATGCCTGCGTCGCACCTTCCCAGGGGCCCGGCACCGCGTCATCTTGCTATGGCGCCCGTGGGCGGAACACAGCGCGACGATCGTCGCGCGCGGGGGCTCCTGGCAGCCCTCCCCGGGCGACCTGGAGCGGGCCTGGCATGACCTGTACGTCCCTCGGTTCCGGGGCATCGAGGCAACGGGGGTGGAGTTCGAACTGGTCGACGCCTCGACGCCGCTGTACGACCCGATCCCATGGCCGCCGTACCCCCGCTGAAGTAACCTTTGGTCGGGGTGAGCTCTCGGTCTCCGATGCCGAGTTGCGCGGGTTACACGGCGGGCAGGGCGGGGAAGGCAGGGCAGGGATGCCCCAAAGGTTCGTCAGATCGAGAACCAGAAGGGTCCGCCGGAGGCGGGTTGCTTGTTCTTGTCGGATCCGGTTCGCACGCCCGGCTTGTCCGGGGCCAAGGGCAGGGACGAGCCGCAATCTCGCCATCGAGCTTCTCCACGATCCTCTGGCTTTCGAGGAGTCCTATCGTCTGGCTCTGGTGAAAACCTGTACGGCTTGTCAGGTTCTTCATGGGGCTCGTAGGATCAGGCCGTCGGGGGTGGCCCACCCCCGGCCGCTGCCGGTTGAAGACGAGCATCGTGCTCCCAAAGAGGCCCCAAGCACGGATGTGTCGGGGCCTCTTTGCTTGGCTGCGCCCGAGCGCTGTTCTACGGGTGTGTGCCCAGTCGATCCACCTGCCCCGTATGGGTGCAGATGTTCCCGAATTCGGGAAGATCCGTCTCTCGTCGACGTTTTGAGAACCAGGGAGGGTCCGCCGGAGGCGGGTTGCTGGTCCGTGCGGCCAGCGCATCACGGCTCACGCCGGGAGACGGTTGATGCGGGCTTCGAGTTGTCTGAGCGTATCGAGGAGCGCGTTGAAGTCCGGCGCCGCGCCGAAGATCATCACTTCCTGCATCACCGCGTAATCGGCCTTCAGCCTGGGAAGCGTCGCTGCCGGAGGGACCAGGCGAAACGACCCGGGTTTCGCCCCCTTGTAGTTCGCCCAGCCGGAGCGGAAGAAGAGCGTTTTGTGCCGGACCACCGCGTGAAGTAGTTCCGGCCGGTTCAGGGCCTCCTCACCGACTTGGCTCCGGTACAGCTTCACCACATCGTAGTAGTGCCGCGTCAACCGCTCCTGGGACGGCTTGTCCGGCGGGCGATGGCACTCCGCGTGAAGGATCGTGGCCTTCTCCCAGAAGGTACGCTCGGCACTGAGCACGCGAACTCGCGCCTCCACAGCCTTGACGACCCCCGGCATGGCCTCGTTGACAAGGGGCCGGATGACGCGGTCCTCGGCGGGCCAGTGGTCGGAGCGGGCCCCCAGCTCAAGCCGAACGAAGGGCTTGAGATAGCCCGGCAGCGCGGCACGAGTTCGCCCGCGATCGCCGTCTTGCAACGCTCGACAAGCTCCGCGACGAGCGCGTCCTGCTTCTTTCGGGAAGGAGCCTGGTACGGGTCCTTCCCGCCGCCAAAGCCCAGGTCTTCCCGACTCAAGGACAGATCGACGTCCTCGGAAAACCGCTCGATCAGGCCGTAGACCTTGGAGAGCGACGTGCCGCCCTTGAAGACGAGCTGGGCAGGGGAGGGCCCCAGGTCAAAGACGTGCTTCAAGGTCCAGGTGACCCAGAAGTCCTTCTCCATGACCTCGGGCGTAGAACCGTAACGGTTTGGCGGCTTCGGTAAAGAGGTCCCTCAACTCGGCCGGTGGCATCCTTGCGATGTCATCCATGACGCTTTCCTCTCCTAGGTCCAATACCGTCCAATGGGGTTGCCAAAGAGAAAGCCTCCGATCAGCATGAGTTTGCCACAACTCCATAGCTGATCAGGAGGCTACGGTGATCAACATCCGCAAGGAGGCCGACGCGATCGCGTCCTGGCCCACGCGCGAGCGTCTCCGCGCTCTGAAGCGTATCATCCCCCGCGCCCGCGTGGAAGAAGTCCTCGCGCGCACCGGCCACGACCAGACCCACTGCCCGCGATTGCCGGGCTGGTTCCTGGTCTGGTTCGTCATCGCTCTCGGCCTGTTCTGCCGCGACTGCTACCGCCAGGTCTTCCGCTGGCTTCAGCCCTTCCGACCCCACGCGATCCCGCCACGTTCCACCTTCTGCGAGGCGCGAAAACGCCTCGGCGTCGCCCCGATGCGCCACTTGGCCCAAGAGGCCATCCGCCTGCTGGGACGCCCCGAGACCCCGGGGGCCTTCTACCGCGGCATGCGGACCATGGCCCTGGATGGGTTCGTCGTCGATCTGCCCGATACGGCGGCCAACGAACGGGCCTTCGGTCGCCCCGGCAGCGGCCGCGCCCGCGCCGCCTTCCCCCAGGCCCGCGTTCTGGCCTTGTGTGAGACCGGCAGCCACGTCCTTTGGCGGTCGCTGATCAAGCCCTGCACGTGCGGCGAGGTCACTATGGCCCATTACCTGCTGCGGTTCCTTCAGAAGGACATGCTGCTGTTGTGGGATCGCAACTTCTTGAGCTACCAGACCGTCTCCGAGGTGCTCCGCACCGGTGCACATCTACTGGCCCGCATCAAGTCCAACCTCATCTTCGAGCCGATCCGCGTGCTCGACGACGGCTCGTATCTGGCCAAGCTCTACCCGAGTCCCGCGGATCGCCAGAAGGACCGCAATGGCATCCTGGTGCGGATCATCGAGTACACCTTCGAGGACCCCGGCCGCCCCGGCTCCGGGGAGACGCACCGGCTGCTGACGACGCTGCTGGACGAGAAACTCGATCCGGCCGAGACCTTGATCGTGCTGTACCACGAGCGGTGGGAAGAGGAGGTCACACTGGATGAATTGAAGACCCATCAACGGGAGCGACCAGTGCTGCGGAGCCAGACGCCCGGCGGTGTGGTGCAGGAGTTGTACGGGTTTCTGCTGGGGCACTACATCATCCGCGTGCTGATGCAGGAGGCGGCGGCCCGCCAGGGGTTGGACCCGCAGCGGATGTCGTTCACCGGGGCCTTGAAGATCCTGCGGTGCCGCTTGCCCGAATGCCCGGCGAGCCGTCGCGGTCGCAGCCGGTGGTATCACAACTTGGTGGCGGAAATCGCCGAGGAGGTGTTGCCCGAACGGCGCGATCGGATCAACCCGCGGGTCATCAAGCGGAAGATGAGCAACTGGAGGAAGAAACAGCCCGAGCATCGTCACTACCCACAGCCCACCAAGGGGTTTGCTGAGTCCATCGTCATGCGCCGTTGAACGGTATTGCGTTTAGTCCCCCATTGCGTTGCTTCCACCGATCGATCGGGGATCGGGAAAACTGACCACTCACAGGCCGAATAGCACGTCAGCTTGGGTGTACTATTCGGCCCTCATCGGTTGTTGCTTCACAGGGCGGCTGCCGGGCTTGCGACCCGCTGCGTCTTCAGTACTGCCGGTACGCCCAGGATATTGCGTAAGTACTGGACGGCCTGGATGACGAGCGACGCGGCGCGTTCGATCTCCTCGATTGTGTTGAACCGGCCGATACTGAAGCGAATGCACGAGCGGGCCTGTTCGTCATCGAAGCCCATCGCACTCAGGACGTGAGATGTCTTGCGGGCTGCGGCCGAGCACGCCGAACCAGCCGAGACGGCTAGTTCAGGTAGAGCGTTCATCAGCGCCTCGGCCTCGATCAAGTCGAAGCTAATGTTGAGCGTACCTGGCACACGAAAGGTTGGGTGCCCGACAAGGGTCACCCCGTCGAGTCCGTCGGTGAGTCGAGCAAAGAGGTGTTCCCTCATGATCTTCAGATGCCGCATTTCGGACTCAAGCCCGTTGCGAGCCATCGTCAGCGCCCGGCCCAAGCCGACGATGGCTGGAACGTTCAGCGTGCCCGAGCGCAGCCCGCGCTCTTGCCCCCCGCCGTCGATCTGCACCGCTAGACCGGCGGGTCCGATTGAGCGTTGCACGTAGAGGGCACCGATCCGAATGGCACTGCCGCTTGCGGTGTTTGAGGTTACGTCGAGCCGTTGGCGACCAACGCAGCGCGGGCTTGCGCGCGTGGTTTGGTCAGCAGGGGGTGCGGCTTGGGCCGGCGTTTGACCGCCCGCGGTTCCACCCGATCGGGCCGGTTGCCGACCCGATGCGAACCGCCATGAATCACACGCAACGTGACCAGTGGGTCCGCGGCCGCGCCGTTCTCATCCACGACCACGGCCGCCGTCAACCAGGTGTTCGCCAGCATCTGCATGGTCGCCGTGAAACTCAACTCGTCGGGCTGCCGTTCGGTCTGGTGAGCCGATTGGAGCATCGATTGACGGATCAGGTTGTACACCAGCAATCCGGTCCAGAGTTTCTTGCCGCACCATCGCCGGCGTCTTGCAGCGGAGCACATCCAACTGCATCGCGGTCTTGATGTCGCGGAGGTGCAGTTCCACGACCCAGCGCCGGCGGTAAAGACTTGCCAGATCATCGCGCGAATACTCCTTGGGATCGAGCAGCGACGTGACGACGACCAGCGACTCGGTGCGAAAGCCGGGCACATCCACATTGACATGCAATTCGCGCACTTCGATTTGTTGTGGCAGCCGATCATAAGTCTCTTGATCCATCCACTCGGGCCGTTCCGGCTTCGGCCACCAAACGACGTGATCCCCCTTGCCCAGCCGGCGACCACGTGGAAAGTCGGCCTTGCGCAACTGGTGCAAGCGGGACACGAAGTCGACGCCCAACGCTTGCAAAAGCGCCAGCATGAACCAGCCGCCGAAGTAGCGATCGGCGAGCACGACGTCGCCGCGCGACAGCGCATCGAACAGGGTTCGCAACAGCGCCGTCTCGCCGGTTTCCTTGCCCGCATAGGGGCCGCAGGCCAGCGCCAGGACCATCCCCGTGGCCAGCGAACAGAGGGCGACGGCACGCAGGATCGGGAAGCCAAGTCCCTCAGCCTGCACCGTGGATTGGGGATACTCGGCCTGATTCTCGACCGTGTCGGGCATCGAGAAGGTCGTGCCGTCGACCAGCCGCACGTTGCGTCCCTTCCAGCGCCAGGCCGCCGGGGCCTGTGCTTCGCAGTCGCGTGCGACTTGGAGCGTCAGTCGCCGCACGAGGCCCTCGGGCACCTTGGCCCGCGCGCGGCAGTAGCGCCTGTGTTGGTGCTACAGACCTCGCGCCCGAGCAGCGCGTAGAACGCCGCCACGCGCACCACCGCGGCCACACAGGACCGCTGTTCGCCGGTGAAGAGCATCTGGGAGAGCATGGCCCAGAGCGTGACCGGCGGCGTGTAGACGGCCTTGTCATCGTCGTTGCCGAAGTCGACCTCTTCGGCGTCGAAGGCGTGTTGGATCTGTTCGGCGGAGAGCGCGTCGGCGAACGGCAGGCCGGGGGCCTGCAACAACGACCGGCGCACGAGGTCGAAGCGCCTATGCAAGCCGGCGGCGGATGTGCGAAAAGACATGAGACCCACCCTGGTCCAGCTTGGCAGCGCGGACCAAGGCGGGTCTCACCGAGGACCGATCCTAGACCAAGGCGGGTCTCACCGCCAAGGCCAGTTCGGACGCGGCCGTCGGAAATCGCCGGACACCCCCCAACAAACCAGGCGCGCCTCGCGGCGGGGCCCCGGTGCGCGCCGGACGAGCGAAAAGGGCAAGCGGCAGTGCCATTCGGCACCGATCCCTTTGGGCCCCGTAAAACTTGTGGGCCGAGAACGACGCGAGACTGACCCCCAACTTCCCGATATCGAAGGGTATCTTGCCCATCGCCTGTGTGGCATCGGTGTGCAGCGGCACACCTCGAGCCGTGCACACCGACGCAATGGAGGAAAGGTCGGCGAGCACCCCTGTCTCGTTATTGGCCGCCATGATTGACACGAGGACCGTGCGGTCCGTCAAAGCGGCACCCACATCATCGGGGCAAACCACACCGTCGGGAGCGACGGGAAGCCGCGTGACCTCCACACCCTGGCGTTCCAAGCTGCGGCAACTATCTAGCACGGCCTTGTGTTCGGTCTGGGCCGTCACAATGTGCGGGGGTGCACCCCGGCGCCACTGCGCGGCAGCGATGCCCTTCAGGGCCAGGTTGATCGACTCCGTCGCTCCGGAGGTGAAAACGATCTCATCTGGGGAAGCGGCCCCCACGGCATGAGCGATCTGGCTCCGCGCGTCATCGACAGCCATCCGGCGGCGCCGGCCGAACAGATGAGACTCGCTGGCCGCGTTGCCGTAATCGGTCGTGAAGAACGGGGTCATCGCGTCAATCACGTGTGGGTCAACACGGGTCGTCGCGCTGTTGTCGAGGTAGATCACTGTTGATTCCGTCATGAGAAGTTGCCCTCCGTTCCGGTGTAACGCAATGCGTAATAACCGCGTCATTGGGCCAATGATTGACTCGTCGGATGGGCCACAGAGCCCCGCCGGATTTCGCCCTCCTTACCCACCACGTTGAGGCGGATGGCCGCTCCGCCACCCACCGCGTGATAGAACTGAACCCCCCGGACGTAGACTAAGGCGGCTCGCCAAATTAGATTGCTCGTTTGCTACTTTGGGCGGATGGTGTAGTTCCACTCGCCGTGGAACTTCTCTCGCTTGATCGAGAGACCGTCCATCTGCTGATCCGTGACCTCTCGGGCTGTCGGGTAGATGCCGCCATCCAACTCCGATTTGATCTCCAGCCCAGCCTTCGTCTTCGTACCGCCGATCAGGTTGACGACCACCTCACGGTCGACCAGCGGGCGTCCCCTCCAGTTCTCCGTGATGTGACAGAACATCCGGTGCTCAATCTTATTCCACTTGCTCGTGCCCGGCGGGAAGTGGCACACCGAGATGCTCAGCCCGATCTCGTCGGCCAGTCGCTGCAACTCCACCTTCCAGAGGCGGCAGCGGCTCCCCTTGGAGCCGCCGCCGTCGGCCGTGATCAGCAACTTCTTCGCCTGCGGGTAGACCCGGCGGCCCATCCGATACCACCACCGGCGGATTGTCTCGACGGCGAACTCGGCGGTGTCGTGATCGACACCGACGCTGACCCAACCGGCGTTGGCCGCCATGTCATAGACCCCATAGGGGATCGCCTTGCCCAGGCCCTTGTCGATGAAGTCATGGACCTTCACCTTCTCGGGCTTCCCCTTGGGTTGCCACTCCCGCCCGCCGTTGCGGTACTGCCCTACAAGCTCTTTCTTCTTGGTATCGACCGAGACCACGGGCTGGCCTTGTCGCTGGGTAGCCGTTCACAGGGTGGGATAGGTGGGATTACGCGGCTTCGGATTCGGCCGTGGTGACCGGCAGAAGGGAGGGAAGAGCTTGGCCACGACAGTCTGCTTCAAAGCACGTGGTCAGGTAGTCCAGGACGTTGCGACCCTGTTGCCGGCAGGTCGCGACGACGGTCAGCATCCGCTCCACGAACCGGCTCCCGTCCACGCTGTCGGTGCCGCCGCTGATCCGACGCCAGATCACCGCGTGACGCAACGCACGTTCCACCGCGTTGTTCGTGGGCTCAACCCCTTGACACGCGCGAACGCCCACAGACCCTCCTCCACCTTGAGGATCTCGAAGCACGTCGCCGCCGTCTTCGCGCACGGGCACCGCGACCCTTCCAACAGGGCCTCCTTGACCTCGCGACGCAAGCGGCTCATCTCGCTTTTGGAACGGACTCCACTCCAGAGTCCCGTCGCGCACCCGGTGCCAGTGGTGGAACAACCGGTTCGACAACGAAAGCAACCGCCGGCCGGTCGCTTCACCGTCGCCGCCCCGGTCGATCATCGCCTGAAAGTCGCGCCGCAGGTGCGCCCAGCAGATCTGTCGCCACCGCGCCATGATCCAGTCATACGCGCTGAACCGGTCGCTGCCGACGACCTGACCGTCTTCGCTCCCCAAGAGCGCCCTGGCGACGTCGCCGCTCCGGTTCTTGGCGATGGTGAAGACCGTGAACAGGGGGGTCACCGTCGCCCACAACCAGACCTTCTGGAGCCGCTCGCGCCACGACGTCTCGTCGATGTTCGTCACCTCGGCGTGATGGACCGCGACCGCGAGTTCGTTGTAGGGGGCTTCCAGGACGGCGGCCGACTGCCGTTCCAGCTTGGAGATCATCCCGGTGGAGATCGAGAGCGTGAACAGGTCGGCGGCCACCTGGCGGATCTGCCGCTTGCTGAGGCGATAGGCCCCCGCGAACATCGCCAGCACGGCCCGGAGGTAGGGGCCGAAGCACCCGGTGGGGACGCCCGCCGGCAACGCGCCGCAGGTCGTCGCGCGACAGGCGGGGCAGGTCAGGCGATGGAGCCGATACTCGTCGACGATCGGCTCGATCCTGGGCAGTTCGGCGACCTGATGGATCAAGGGTTCGGGGTCGTCGCCGGCGAGTCCATGACCACAGCGGCGACAGGCGTCCGGCTTGCAGTCGAACGTCTCGCGGACCTTCTCGGGCGGTACCAAGGTGCGCCGGGCCTTGCGATGTCCGGGCTGGCCGCCGCGTTTCTTCCCGCTGGGAGGGGCCGGGGGTTTCCGCTTCATCCCGATCGGGTCGGACGAGGGGGGCTTGGACGAGTTGGTGGAGTTGAGCTTGAGCCGGGCTTCGAGGTCACGGACCCGTGTTTCCAGTTCATCGACCCGCTGCTGCATCGCCAGGAAGACAGCGGCAATGGCCGCCTGTGCGTCCGGCGGCACCTTGGCCCAGAGTTCATCGGGGATGGGCCGTGGATTGATCATGATGACGGTATAGTGGCCTCATCGGCAACTTTCAATACCAGACCGTGAACTGCTACGTCGCTGGAACGCCCTGGCCCTTCGGTTGATGTACTGGAACTGGGCATCCCGATCCGGGTGACCTTTGCCCTCGATCGTCTTGCGATTGGATTGGAGACTGTAGCCCAGGTCATGGAGGAGTCGATTGATCGTCCGCTCGCTGACGACGTGCCCTCGGGCCGGAGCCCCTCTGCCAACTTCTCCGCACTCTTGCACGTCCACCGCAGGGGAGACATCGGGTCGCCACGGGTCACCGGACCGACGAGGGCTTCCAATTCACGCAGCAGGTCCGGGTCATGCTCGGTCAGCGGCTTGCGTCCGCCCCCGGGAGGACGGAGACGCCCACCCGAGAGTGGTCCGTCATCGTCCGGGGTGGGGAGATCCAGTTCCTTCAATCCCGCTCGGATGGTGGCCCGTGCGAGTCCGGTGGCCTCGGCGACCCGGATGATCCCGCCCCTGCCAAGCGATCGGGCTTCAACGGCGGCCCAGAGGCGGCGAGCCCGCTCATCGAGGAGCGGTTTGAGGGTGATGTACTTCGCTTCGACGACCTGAGTGAGTAGGTTCGGCATGAACCATACTGTAACAAAATACAGGTCGAAACGGACGATCTATTTTGGCGAGCCGCCTAACCGCCAACTCAAGAGCTGCTTTGAAGGCGAATCGCTGTGCCTCGACACGGATCATGTCATCGGAACCGAGTTCGAGTCGCGAGTTGCCGGCCAAGATGGCGATGCTATAGACGAGGCTCATGGCGGTCTCCGTTTCGCTGGGAGGCGCGAGTTCAGGAGGTGAATCATGATGACCCTCGACCACTGAAATTTTGTCGCACAGGACATCTCTATCTTGTTACCTACTTTCCGCACATCTGCGTGAGAATATCTGGGAATATTCTCCGGCGGGCGTGATCAGGGATCAGCGCTCATAGGCCCTCGGGATTCCCAGCAGGCGGAGCACCTGGCGTTGCACGCGGGTCAGTTCCGTGGTGAACAGCGTGGTGGTTTTCGCGTCGGTCGTCAGTTCGTGTCGTTGCACGTCGTCGAACAGGTCGAGGATCCGCCGTGCCGTGGGGCGGCGGCAGGGGCGGCCCTCGGGATACAGCGGCAGGCTCTCGGTCCCCGTTTGCTCCCTCGCGCGGCGCACCTCCCGCTCCAGGAGCGACTCCACGACCAAGGCGAAGAAGTACACACACAGCAACGCTTGAACCCGGCTGGCCTCCTTCAGGAACACGGGGGCCACCACGAAGTCCGTCTTCAGTTGCTGGAAACGTTTCTCGATCAGAGGTTGTTGTTTGTAAGACAGGAGCAACTCCAGCGGGGACAGCGTCTGGTCGTTGGTGATCAGCGGGAAGGCCCCATCGCAGAGCGCTTCCTCCGCCAACCGCTCAGGGCGAAACTGGATCGTGATATCGAAGCGTAAACGTTCCTCTTTGACGTAACGTGTGTTGGCAGTCGGACGGCCGCGGTGCTCCTGGCGGTAGCGTTCCTCCACTTTCTCCACGACCGTCACGTCGAGCCACTCGGCGACTTCGTACTCGGCCAGGATCGTCTCGACCGCCTTCACCACCTGGGTTCGATCCCGGTAGCGTGTGCGGGGGGAAGCGAGCTTCTCCTGCAACTCGGTCAGTTGTTTCCCGGCCCGTTCCAGCCGACGGTGTCGGGCGTGGGCATCGCACTCGGCCTTGCGCGCGCTGTGATACCAGAGCACGCGGTAGCCCTCGGCGCTGGCCCGTTCGGGCTCGTGAATCAGGAAGTGGTCGACGACCTCACCGTGCTCGTCCACCTTGTCGTGGAGGTGTCGCCAACGGGCCTGGCCCCGACGCGTCTGGGCGCGAAAGGCCGCATCTTCACTGCGTGTCCGGGGCAGTACGCTGACGAACCGGCCGCCGTTCTCGTGTAGGTGGGCCATGTTTTCGGTGGTGGCCAGCTTGCAGTCGGCCACATAGAGGAAGTCGCGCCGGCCGGTCAACTGGCAGAGGAAGTCCCAGGTCTGGCGATGAGTGGAGTCGTCGGTGGTGTTGCCGCTCTCCACTCGGAACTGTACAGGGACAGCACCATCACGCGTCACCGTGAGGACGTACAGCAACTGCTTCAGGTCGGGGCGATGGTCCTTGTTGTGGCCCCAGGTAATGGCCTGGGCAGTTGTCCGCGGAGGGTGCGTTCCTCGTCGGCGTGCTCGTAGTCGCCGTGGAAGGTAATGGTGGTGGAGTCGTTGTGGAGTTCGTCGAGGGACACGCCGAAGACACGCACCAGGTGCTGGGCCACGCGCAGGGTCAAGGTGGGGATGGCGGCATCGAAGAGGTGATCGAGGCTGCGGCCGGCGCGATCGTCATTGAGCGCGGTGACTTGCTCGGGGGACAGGCCCAAGAGTTCGGGAACGTAGCGGCGTGCCCATGCGCCCACGCCGTAGAGGGGTTCGCGGGCCAGCAAGATGTTCTTCAACAGCACGAGCAGGGTCGTCGCGGAGGCGACGCGTGTGCGGGGGTCTGTGCCGGGGAGGTACTCGCGGAGGAACTCGGCGAGGCGCAGTTTCTCCAGGACGTGGTCGAGGAGAGGCAGCGCGGCGACTTGACGCGACGTGAGCGTTCGCCCGTCGGCGCGGGCGACCGCGCCGGCGCAGGGCCGCTGCTGCGCTCGGGATCGTGCTCGGCGTGGGGACCGTGATGTTGCTCGGGGCGCTTCATGGGAGTGGCTCCTGGCATGGGTGGGGGACGCGCGGGCGCCGACACCTGTGGCGCGCGTCTATCGCGGCGTGTCCCACGAACAGGATTGTCCCCGAGGCAAGCGTGTCGGGCCGTCAGAGCATTGACGTATGATGAATAGACCGGCCCATTATCCGGAACGCGGTGAAGAACCGAAATTCACCACGAGGACAACGTGATTGTCGCATGAAATCAGGTGTTTGCGCGGCGCTCTTCCGGGCGCGCATCGCCCTTTGGTGAGAGGGCGTCCGTGGGGGGCCGCCAAAGTTATGTGCGTGGGACGACCAGGACACCTGGTCTGCTTGACAGCAGGAAAGGATTCGACGTACGGGTCGCGTGGCTGTGCGGGCGTGAGGCCCGGCCGCGGCGGGATTGCGCGGCCGAGCACCGGCCCTCCCGCGTCAGGCGTTCGCCTCACCGGCGAAGGGCACGCCACTGCCTGGGCTCGCCTCACGACCGCTTACTCGCCAGGAGGCGGAAATTCGGAGATATGGATCGGCAGATGTGCGGAAAAGAAGCTGCAAGGGTCTCACCTGCGGGGCTTGTTCGTTTCTTTGTTCTCCTCCTGCCGGCGGCCGGGGGGACAGTCCGGGGCGAGATCGTTACGACGGTGGATCATTCTGATATTCGCGTGTTGGTTAACGCAGGACTCGATCCGTCAGGGGCGGCCTCTCTCTACAGGCGGGCGTCGGCGCCAAAGCGCCGGCCCAAGGGTGCGACGAGGGTTCCCCCTACCGTACACGCGCCAGGGACTGCCCCCCCGGCCGCCGGACGCTGGCGGTCCGTTCCGGCCGCGGGTGTTTCACGATGCAATTCTATCCGGCCAAGAGCACCTCCTCACGCGAAATCGCCCAGAGGAATCCGACCAACTCGCGGGCCACCGCGACCACCGCCTGGCACGCCGGCTTGTTCCGTCCCAGAAGCCGGTTCAGACGCGCGTGCAGCCGCTTCTGTGCCTTCCAGGCGATTCCCCGCACGCCGGGCGAGACCACGTCGTTGCGCCGCCGGATCGCCTTGCTCATCCGCGGCTGGCGGCGGTAATGCCAGGCCGCTTCCACCACGATCCGCCGGACGTGCCCGTTGCCCGTGCGGGTGATCCGACCCTGGCGGCGACGGCCGCCGCTGGAGTGCTCCGAGGGGACCACCCCCACGAACGCCATCAGGTCGCCCGCCGTCGCGAACCGGCGGAAGTCGCCGACCTCGGCGACCAGCGTCACGGCGCTGACCAGGTCGACGCCCCGCAGCGCCTGCAGCGCCAGCACCAGGGGCGCCTTCTCCCAGGTCTCCAGGGCTTCCCCCATGCGGGCCGTGAGCCGACCGACCCGGGCGCCGGCCAGTTCGACGGCCTCGCGGTAGTCGGCCAGGACCTGCCGGTCCGCAGGCTGATCGAAGCCCTGCTGAGCGACCCACGCCATGTAGGCCGGGGTCCAGGCGGTCTTGCCCGGATAGACCCGCCCGTGTCGGAGCAAAAACTTAGAGAGATGATGACGTGTCACGCGTTCGGCGATCTTGGCATCGTCGCGGGCCCGCTCCAGGTCGCGGATGGCCTCGGTGACCTCGTCGGGGACGTAGATCGATGTCAAGTCTCCTGAGCGCAGGAAATGCGCCAGTTTGGCCGCGTCGCGGCGGTCGGTCTTGATGCGACACCCGGACTGCACCGGGACCATCGACGGAGCGACGACGTGACAGGTCCAGCCGGCGGCCCGGAGTTGGCGGTAGAGTCCGTACCCGGTCGGGCCGGCCTCGTAGCAGCAGAGAATCGACTCCGGCGGTCCCAGTCGACGGAGGGTCTTCAGGAGCGTGGCAAAGTCGTTCGGGATGGTCGACAGGACCTTGGCCGACAGGGCCCCGTCGGCGACGGCGATGGCGATCGTCTCCTTGTGGACATCGAGTCCGACGAACCAGGGCCAGCGCTCACTAAACCATTGCCCCAGTAATAACTTCCAACAGGAACTCCGGCTCCAACCACACTTTCGGCGTTTCATGACGAGGCTTCCACGGCCGGGATGTTGCTTCAACAGCGAGAGCGTGAAGCGATTGAGCCACGCAAAATTCTCGCGCAAGTGCTTCTCCCGGATGCGCGACTCGTCCTCGCGGTAGGTCACGTCCAGGCTCCAGTGGCAGGTGTTCTCTATGCCCCAGTGACCCCGGACCGCGTGCGCGAACTTCTTCACGCCCACATCAAGACTGCTGATGTAATAACGTGTCTCAACAGTCTCCTTTCCGTCGCGAAAGCACGTGGAATTCACCACACCGATGGACTTCAGGCCCTTCCACCGCTCCCGTCCGGGCAGGCTCTGGGGAACCGGCATCTGGATGTAACGGCGCGTCTCCTGACGCCCATGTCCGGTCTCGCGGGTCTCGTACCGACGCGCCTTCGCGTCCGCAAAGTCCTGTTCCGCCTGCTCATCGATATAGTCGATGACGGCCTGATGGAGCGTCTCCTGGTTCCCCTTCAACGCCAGGACAAAATCCGCCTTCCCCTCGACGATCTGCGCGGCGATCGCCGTCTGACAACCCATGGCATCGATCGTGACGATCGCGCCTTGGATATCCACCAACCGCAGCAACTCGGGAATGGCCGTGATCTCGTTGGACTTCTCGGTGCAGGCCACTTGGCCCAGCGAGAGGCCATATTCACTGGCCCAGATGCTGACACAGTGCAGTGCGCCCAAGCCGTTCTTGCGATCGTGGCTGCGGCGCAACGTCTTGCCGTCGATGGGCAGGACCGGTTGCTCGATGCCGGTGGCGGCCGCGGCCGTGGCACGCAAGGACTGCAGCCAGTTGGCAAAACACGCTTGGAAGGCGCCCGGCTGGAGCGTCCTGAGGACACGTCGGAAGACGTCCTTGCCGGGGACGCCGTGGGGCAAATCGAGGACCTCTTGGAGGAGTTCCTGTTTCGTGGCGGCCCAGGTGGCGATCCCCGTGGGACCGCCGGCGCCGGCGAGCACGCCCAAGAGGGCGAGGACGACCACACGGATCAGAGGATGCCGGAGATTGACGGAGGAGCGCGGGTCCTCGAGTTCCTGGAAGTGCCGCACGATCTCGTCCAACCCGATGCGCCGATCATCCGCCATGGTTCACCCCCGGTGCCACGCTGCGAGAGAAGTCACACGGGGATGTTATATCGAGAGATCACCGAGGGCGCAGAGCGCTACAGATTACCAGGATTACCTACAGTGCGCGCTGGCCCTGGTTCACCCCCAAGTCGGGTGTGTGGTAGTTGGTCGTCTCGGTCCGCAGCACCAGGTCATCGCGCGCGTACTGCTTGATCGAACTGCTCTTGTACTCGCTGCGGATGACCGGCTGACCCAGGTCGTGATCGAGGATCTGCGTCTTCAGGCCCGCGTCGGTGTGCTGGGTGATCCGCCGACCGAAGATCATGGCGATCTTGTCCGGGTGGCCGATCGAGCGGTTCAGGTCGAGGAGACGTTCGTGCAGGCGGTTCAGCGCCACGCGACGCTCGAAGATCAGATTGGTGCAGTACTCGATCTGGCTGACGAAGAGGCGATAGCCGAACCCCTGGTGGCGGCGCTCCCGGTCGGTGAAGAAGGGAACCAACTGGGCCAGCCAACGGTGGGCGCAGGCTTCGATATGGGCGGCCGAGAACTGATCGGCCAGTTCCTGCAGCCGGGCCGGGTCGGCGCAACTCCGGAAGGCGTTGGCGCACTGCTCGAAGGTGATGCCCTCCTGGCGCAACCGGCACGCCAGCCATTCATGGCCGTTGAGACAGATGCGGGCGCTGAAGGGGAAGTAGGGACAGATCCGCAGGAACATCCGGCCGAAGTCTTGATCCTGAAGGTAGAAGTAATACTGCTGGACGAAACGGTTGCAGCGTTCGACATGGTTGCCCTGGCGGGGGAAGCTCACGGCCACGCGGGCGTTCTCGCGGCTCTTGAGGATGACGGCGATACCGTTTTGGCCCTGCAAGTTTCGATAGAAGGGTTCCACCCACTCCTCACGACGGACATCCTTGGGAGGTTGGACGATCTCCACATGTCTCTGCTCGGCGAGGGCCTGGACGAAGAGATGGTAGTCGGTGGAAATGGCTCGGAAGTAGGCGGGGGTCACTTCGGTCGCCAGGCGTTTCTCTTTGAGGAAGCCGACGACACAGGCGGGGTTCTGCAGGACCTGAATGATCGCGTTGAGGAGGATGCGATCGAAGCAGGAGTAATCAAAGCGGATGGCCTGCTGGTGGTGTTCGATGAAGGCGTTCATGGCGGACCTCCGTGGGAGTGGTGATCACCCCCGATGATATCGGAATCCGCTTGTTCTTTGGGGATTTCAAGGGGCACAGCCCCTTGCCTAGTACTACAGCGCGTAAGTCGGCTCCCACTTGCAGCGGGGCAGTTCGGTGAGCTTGATGCCCAAAGCATGGAGCTTTCGCCGTGTGGTTTTGGTGTGGCACTGTCGCGCCGTGGCGTTCCTCTGCTGTGTTCTCTCCAGTTCCGACGCCGTACGCTCCAGCAACTGCGGTGACGGACACAGGCCCAGCCACCAGCACGGGATCAACGCCCCCAACGCCGTGTGTACCTGGCACTCTGTCCACTCTGGGTTTTTCCCCCCCGAACTCCTGCCGCGTCTCCGCCAGGAACAGGAAGCTGACGGCGCTGAGGATCAGATGGCGCTTCAAGCCCAGGTACCGCCGGCCCTCGTAGTGATCCAGGCCGATCTCGCCCTTGTCGTCCTCAAAACAACGCTCCACATGCCACCGCGAGAAACCCACCAGCAACAGCGTCCCGACCGGGGTCGGCGCCGGTGCATTGCTGACGAAGAACTTCACCTCCTTGGGGTTCAACACGTCCCGCGCCACGACCAGGTGCATCGGCTCCGCCGGCAAGCCGGCCTCGTCCTGGGGCGTGAATCGCGCGTGCTTGACCTCCCAGACCATGGGACCTTTCTCACCCTCCTTGACGCGCCACCGCTGCCAGGGCTGGTTGCGGAGGACGCCTTGCTCCAGCAGTTCATCGACGCGCCGCGCGGGGGGACTGCCGCTGGCCAGCCGCGGGACCTTGCGACCCCGTCCCCGTCGGTGTTTGTGGAAGGGGCGGGTGACGACGCGCGGCGGCTTCAGCCAGCCGACGAAGTTCCGGGGGACCTCACCCACGAACGGCTGATGCCGCGCCGTCAGACCACGCAAGAAGTCCGGCTTGCCGCCATAGCCCTCGTCGAAGGTCATCCAATCGAAGTGCAGGCCGTGGGCGATGGCCCGGTCGTACAGTTCCAGGCCGATCTTCCACTTGGGACGGTAGACCATGTCGTTGGGGATGCCGGCCTCGCGGCAGCGTTCTCGGTCCTGCGACCAGTCTTCGGGCAGGAACAACTCGCTGTCGAGCAGACAGTGAAAGTCGTCGCGGGCAAACCCGAGGTGGACGGTGACGGTGCAGTTCTCCGTTTTGCCCACGGCGCCGCAGTATTGCCGTTTGACGCCCGGCGTCTTGGGGCCGCGCTTGACGAAGCTGGTCTCGTCGATGATGCCGATGGCGTGCGGTCCGGCATGCCGGTCACGCATGCGCGTGAGGACCTGGTCGCGCATCTGGTCCTCGCCCCAGCACAGCTGGGTGAGGAACTCCTGCAAGGTGCGGGGCGGCACGCCCGCCTTCACGGCGATCGGTTCGACGCTCTTCTCGCGGAGGTCGGACAACTGGCCCGTGATGTAGACTCGGACAACTGGCCCGTGATGTAGACGGGGAGATGGGCGCGGTGTTCTTTGCGCCGGAAACAGTCGTCGAACTGATGCAGAAACTGCGCGAGCTTCGGCTGGAGCTGCTGGATTCTGGGAGATAAGCATGGGCGATCCTCCCGAACCCCTTGGGATACAGGTAGTTTCGCCTTCCTGACAGATCGGTTCAAGGCCAACTTAGCGCTGTAGTACTAGGCAAGGGGCTGTGCCCCTTGAAATCCCCAAAGAACAAGCGGATTCCGATATCATCGGGGGTGATCACCACTCCCACGGAGGTCCGCCATGAACGCCTTCATCGAACACCACCAGCAGGCCATCCGCTTTGATTACTCCTGCTTCGATCGCATCCTCCTCAACGCGATCATTCAGGTCCTGCAGAACCCCGCCTGTGTCGTCGGCTTCCTCAAAGAGAAACGCCTGGCGACCGAAGTGACCCCCGCCTACTTCCGAGCCATTTCCACCGACTACCATCTCTTCGTCCAGGCCCTCGCCGAGCAGAGACATGTGGAGATCGTCCAACCTCCCAAGGATGTCCGTCGTGAGGAGTGGGTGGAACCCTTCTATCGAAACTTGCAGGGCCAAAACGGTATCGCCGTCATCCTCAAGAGCCGCGAGAACGCCCGCGTGGCCGTGAGCTTCCCCCGCCAGGGCAACCATGTCGAACGCTGCAACCGTTTCGTCCAGCAGTATTACTTCTACCTTCAGGATCAAGACTTCGGCCGGATGTTCCTGCGGATCTGTCCCTACTTCCCCTTCAGCGCCCGCATCTGTCTCAACGGCCATGAATGGCTGGCGTGCCGGTTGCGCCAGGAGGGCATCACCTTCGAGCAGTGCGCCAACGCCTTCCGGAGTTGCGCCGACCCGGCCCGGCTGCAGGAACTGGCCGATCAGTTCTCGGCCGCCCATATCGAAGCCTGCGCCCACCGTTGGCTGGCCCAGTTGGTTCCCTTCTTCACCGACCGGGAGCGCCGCCACCAGGGGTTCGGCTATCGCCTCTTCGTCAGCCAGATCGAGTACTGCACCAATCTGATCTTCGAGCGTCGCGTGGCGCTGAACCGCCTGCACGAACGTCTCCTCGACCTGAACCGCTCGATCGGCCACCCGGACAAGATCGCCATGATCTTCGGTCGGCGGATCACCCAGCACACCGACGCGGGCCTGAAGACGCAGATCCTCGATCACGACCTGGGTCAGCCGGTCATCCGCAGCGAGTACAAGAGCAGTTCGATCAAGCAGTACGCGCGCGATGACCTGGTGCTGCGGACCGAGACGACCAGCTACCACACACCCGACTTGGGGGTGAACAAGAGTGTGGAGCACCTGCCGGAGTTGCGCGAGACGATGGCTGCGGCCAACGACCGCTACCTGGACGTGCAGCAGGACGTGCTGGAAACGTTCGTCGATCGCGGTCAACTGGAGCGGTTGCGGCAGCCGACCGTCTCGCCGAGCGGACGGCGGACGCCGGGTCTGAAGCTGGATGACCCGCGACTCTTGGCCGTGCTCCAAGCCTTGGTCGGCTTTGCCCTGCTGGCAGGGCGAGGCCGCTTCCGAACGCCCGACCTCCATGCGACGGCCGCAGAGGCGCAAGGGAAGACGACGGAGAGTTACACCCTGGGACAACTACGGTACGACCTGGCCAAGTTGCGCGGCAAGGGGTTGGTGGAGCGGGTTGTCGGTACGCAGTCATACCGGCTTGCGTCGGAAGGATACCGGATCGCGGTGTTGTACCTAAAGTTGTTCCACCGCATCTACGCGCCGCTGACGGCCGGCATCCTGGAACCGGTGCCGTGGGACGATCAACTCCCGCTGGAGCGACGTGCCTTGCTGGATCGCTTGTACGCGGCGGTGGATCGCGATCTGAACGAACTGTTCGAGTCGGTCGGCCTCCGACTGGCAGGCTGAAACGGGCCACAAGTCGCAGTCAAGAAAGGGGTTAGAAAAACGTGAACAGAATCCGCAGTTCGGCTCTTATAACGGCTTAGTTCGCGTTTCGCACTTTTCTTGGGCTCGAACTGACTGAAAATGCGGCAGGACCTACCCCGCCAGATTTATTGAGAGGAGCGCTCACGAAGTGGTATCCACAAAACTCGTAGTGAACAAATACCTGTGCGCCGAAATTTCGGCGCCGCGCTAGCGGGCATGGCTGACTCTGCCAGGGCAGTCGTTGCGAAGTCGAATATGGATACCACGCTTCCCAAAAGTGCGAAACGCGAAATTAGAGGCTATCCGGGAAATCTGGTCTTAGCCCCGAAGGGGCGGCAGCGCATAGCCAGGGGCGTCAGCCCCTGGAGCTGGGGCCGCGGCCGCGCCAGACACTCCGCAGCCCCGCAGGGGCGACAGAAGCTGGGATGCCACTCGGTCTTCTGTCGCCCCTGCGGGGCTGCGCAGGGGCCCTGTATCGCCTCGTTCCCCGGTCCAGGGGCTGACGCCCCTGGCTATGCGCTGCCGCCCCTTCGGGGCTTCCCGGATAGCCTCTTACTGGGAATTCGAGCATCAATCCATGAACGTCAGATCATCGAAAGCGGGACGCGGGGTGCCCTGCCAAGGCGAGGTCTGCGCGATGACGGCAGCCAGGTCGGGGAACGGACTTTTTCTTGACTGCCGAGCTGTCGCCGGTTGAGCAAGCACCACGATGAGATGATAGGAAAGAGGCCGGTAAGGCGGTGGCCCACCAGTTGCTTCCTTGTCTCATCAAGAGAAAACAGTCCGCGGCGTGACCCCAATTGCTACGCTTCTCTTGGCGATTGAAAAGACGTGGGAAGGTGGCAAGCTTGGGGTTGCCTGCTGGCGAGAATATTGACTACGATCAATGAATCCCCCCTTTTTTTTTCGCCTCGTTTCCGTGATGATCCACATCCGTCCGCTATCACTGCATTGGTGGAGGCTTGTCCTCGCGACCATCGCGGGGTTGATGCTGGCTCCAGCCGACGCATCAACACGCGAAATGGTAGGGAAGGACCGCCCGTCCGCGGCCGATCGACAGGCCGGAGCCGCGACAGTGCAAGCTCGCACCATGCCGTGCGACGGTGCTTGCGTCAGACGGAAGTTGCTGGGGGCCGCCCTGGGGTCTCAATCCGGCCGATTGATCTCAGAGCGCCGCTCCTTCCCGACTGTCAAGCTTGATCGCATCGCCGCACAATCTCCCGGGTGCATCGCTCCCCCGGTCCACGGTCCCGCGATGCGATTGGACGATCGCTTTCTGTTGTTTTTCGAAGCGGCCCGGCCGGAAGACATGGACGGTGACGACCCGATCCACGCGCCCTCCCGCGTCGTCGCGCAGGCCGTGGTTTCCTGGCTGATCCACCAGGTTGAGCCCGGCGCCGGGTTGGCACCGATCTGGACCAGAATCCCTTCTCCCTCCTTCCTGATGCTTCCGCCACTTCGTTGTTGAGTCCTGGTGGACCTGCCCCGCGCCGGTAGACCGTCCGGCCCCTGAGCGTGGGTGTTGGCAACCCCAGCCAACGGGTGGTCACGCCCCTCGTTCCTTCCCGGTGGGTTTCGTCGCGGGGATCCAGCAACCACTGGACCTGGATGTGTGCGCAACGTGCCGGCGGCTTCGCACGGCGGTTGCCCACGTATCCCGGTGAACCAATCCCTTCGAGGTCTGGAACCGACCTGACGCCGCGCCCGCGTCGTCGGGCGCTCCAGCGTGAAGTATCAGACAAGACCGCGAAGGCACTCGTACACTGAGAGTGAGTGAGTGAATGCTCATGGTGACGACAACCCAACTAGCGCCTCATGATCAGGCCGCGGGTTCGCCCTCCCCGCAGGTGTCCTCCCCGACACGGCCGCCGGAGGCCGAGGCGGCACCGACGAAACCGGCTTCGCGGATGAGGTGGAGAGTGCTTTTCTCCGTGCTCATCGTGGCCTCGGTGGCGGGATTTTGCAGCTACTTGTATGGCCTTTCTCTCCACAGGTCGTCCGGGTCCAACCAGGGAACGAGCGAGGAAACGCCCGCCGCCGTGCCCGTCCCGCCGGGCCTCGCGCTGGTCGCGGGCCATCCCCACACGGTGGCTGTCCCGGACGAGGTCTGCGCCGCCCTGGGAATCCGCAAGGGCGAGCACGACGCGATTGCGGTCGCGCAGGAGCCGGCCACGATGCGGCCGCTGGTGCTTCCCGGTTCCACGGCCCTCGATCCGACTCGCCTCGCCCGCATCCGCGCTCGCTTCGCTCCGGCCCGAGTGGTCGAGGTCGGCCCAAGTCTGGGATCGCTCCCCCAAGACCGGACAGACGGAATACCGCGAGCTGAGGCCGGGCGACAGCGTCTCGAAGGGCGATCTCCTGGGCGTCTTCTACAGCGTGGACGTGGGCTCCAAGAAGAACGACCTCCTGGATGCCCTGGTGCAACTGGAGCTGGACCAGAAGATTCTCGACGAGGCCGAGAAACACGCGGAAGCGGTTCCCGGAGGTCTTTCTGCTCACGTACCAGCGCGCCGTGCAGGGCGACCGCAACGCCATCAACCGGGCCCTCAACAACCTCAAGGTCTGGGACATTCCCCAGGACGAGATCGACGCGCTTCATGCCGAGGCCAAGAAGATCAGTGCCGACAAGAACGCGTGGTTCAAGACCCCGGAGGGCCGGTGGGTCAAGGGCGAGAAGCAAGCGACGACCGGCAAGGCCGATCCGGACAAGGAGCTTGAGAACCCCTGGGGCCGGGTGACCTTGCGCGCGCCCTTCGACGGCATCATCGTCGAGCGCAACGTCCACATGGACGAGATGGTGGTGGACAACACGGTCAACCTGTTTCAGATCGCCGACGTGAGCCGGCTGCTGGTCATCGCCAACTGCCCCGAGGACGCTCTGCCGACCCTGGAGGCCCTGCACGGCGACGAGAGGCGGTGGACCGTGCGCACGGTGGGCACGGAAGCGACCACGGGACTTCCCGGAACCATCGACGAGATCGGCTACCTGATCGACCCCAATCAGCACACGGCGGTCATCAAGGGATATGTCGATAACCCCGGCAAGCACATCCGGGCGGGGCAGTACGTCACCGCCACGGTGAACATCCCGCCGCCGAACGACGTGGTCGAGATTCCGATCGATGCCCTGGTGGACGACGGCCAGCAGAGCGTGGTGTTCGTGCAGCCCGATGCCGGCCGTCACCAGTTCACGATGCGGCGCGTCCAGGTGACGCACCGTTTCGACCGCACGGTGTTCGTGCGGAGCACGCCGATCCCCAAGGAAGAGCAATTGACGGCCCAGGAGGCGGAAGAGGGCCTCTTGCCGAAAGAGCCCCTTCGGCCGGGCGAGCGCGTCCTCCTGGCCGGGGCGGTGGAACTCAAGGCCGCCGTGCTCGACCTCGAGTCGCGACCTCGAGAAGCCGACGACCTCGCCAAGGCGAATCGCGATCGGCGACGGACCTCGAATCGCGACCGGCAAGAAGTCGAAAGCGGGCAAGGGCTGACAGCAGAGCTGATCCTGGATCTTCGGAAGGTTCCCATGGTTCGCAAGCTCATCGCCTGGGCGCTCGATAATCCGCTGGTCGTCATCCTGCTCGCCGTCTTCCTGGCGGTGATCGGCGTCTACTCGTTCCTGAACGTCAACGTCGAGGCCTACCCCGACCCGGCGCCGGCGATCGTCGAGGTGATCGCGCTGTTCCCCGGCGCGTCGGCCGAGGAGGTCGAGCGGCAGGTCACCATCCCCCTGGAAGTGACGTTCGCCGGCATGCCCGGCCTGAAGAAGATCAACAGCAAGTCGCTGTTCGGCCTGAGCGACCTCAAGATGACCTGGCACTACGGCAGCGAGTACACCTACGAGGCGGCTCGGCAGGAAGTGATCAACCGCATGGCCACGATCACCCAGCCGCTGCCGCCGAACGTGACCCCGGCCATCTCGCCGGAGTCGCCCACGGGCGAAATCTTCCGCTATATCCTGAAAGTCCCCAAGGATGCTGTCCGGCAACGAGATCTACACGCTCAACGACATCAAGGCGCTGCAGGACTGGGTGCTGGAGCGCGAGTTCCGCACCGTGCCGCGGATCGTGGACGTCACCAGCTTCGGCGGCACGGTGCGGCGCTACGAGGTTCAGCCCGACCCGGACCGCCTCCGCCGCTACGGCATCACGCTGGCCCAGCTCCAGGCGACGCTGGCCGAACAGCAACGCCACGGTGGGCGGCGACTACCTCAACCAGGGCCAGGTTGCCATGACGGTGCGGAGTGTCGGCCTGTTCGGCGGCGGCCTGGACCCGGTGAACAAGGTGCTGGGGCTGAAGAGCCCGTCCGCCGCCGCCGCGATCCTCCGCGCGGAGGAACTGCGCCGGATCCGGGAAATCCGCAGCCTGGTCATCACCTCGGTCAACAACCAGCCGATCCGCGTCGAGGACGTGGTCGAGGGGGGACGGCTGCTCCCGGGGCAGTTGCCCGGCGAACAGGGCGTGGTCGTCAGCAACCAGACGCGCCTGGGGCGGATCGGCTATTGGAGTGCCGACCACGAGCGGCCCTCGGGCTCGACCCTGACCCTCGCCGACGTCGGTCACGACGAGGACGACAAGGTGCAGTGCATCGTGCTCCTGCGCAAGGACGAGGATACGCTGCCCGCCCTGAAGGACGTCAAGGCCAAGGTCGAGGAGATCAACGACCCCGCATCCGGCCGGCTGTTGCCCGGGACGAAGATCGAGCCCTACTACGACCGCACCGAACTTGCTCCACCTCACCACCGAGACCGTGACCGAGAACCTCTGCCTGGGCATCGCGCTTGTCGTCGCGATCCTGTTCATGTTCGTGAACAATATCCGGACCGCGATCATCGTCGCCATCAACATTCCCCTGGCGCTCTTGTTCGCCTTCACGATGCTTTACGTGCGCGGCAAGTCGGCGAACCTGCTGTCGATCGGGGCGGTCGATTTCGGCATCATCGTCGATTCCTCGGTCGTCGTGGTCGAGAACATCTACCGCAACCTGGCCTCGGGCAACTACCCCGACCTGCCGCTCAAGGAGCGGATCCTGCGCTTCGTGCACGAGATCGACCACGCGCTGTTGTTTTCCGATCCTGATCATGGTGTGCGCCTTCGTGCCGCTGTTCGCCATGACCGGCCCGGAGGGACAGCTCTTCGGGCCCATGGCGCAGACCTACGCGTTCTCCCTGGCCGGCGCCCTGGTGCTGGCCCTGACGCTGACGCCGGTGTTGTGCATGCTGCTCTTCAAGAATTTCAAGCCGGTCGCAGGAGAACTGTCCTGGTCCGCGCCTCGAAGTGTCGCTACCTGTGGCAACTTGCAGCTCTGCCTGAGGTATCCGCAAGACCACCTGTGCTCGTGATGGCCTTCCTGATCGGCGGCACCGCTTGCTTGATCCCGCAGCTCGGCCGCGAGTTCATGCCCGAGCTGGAGGAAGGGAACCTGTGGCTCCGCGGCATCGGCGCGCTCAACATGAACCTGGAGCACTCAGGTGGAGATCGCCAAGCAGGCGCGGGCCATCATGGCCAGCTACCCCGAGGTCGAGTCGATCGTCACCCAGAGCGGCCGGCCCGACGACGGCACGGACACCGAGGGTTTTTACAGCGGCGAGTACTTCGTGCCGCTGCGGCCCCAGGAAGACTGGCCCAAGCGTGATGCCGGCAGACCGGCTGGCGGCGGTGGGTCTATGGTCCCATGCGCGCCGCGGACGAAACGCGAGCTCGTCGATGCGATGAACGCCGAGCTGGAGCGCGACATCCCGGGCGTCACCTGGAACTTCTCGCAGAACATCCGCGACAACGTGCTGGAGGCGCTGTCCGGGGTCAAGGGCGACAACTCCGCTGAAGATCTTCGGCCCGGACCTCGACCAGCTGGAGCTGCTGGCCGACAAGGCCAAGAACATCCTGCAAGACATCCAGGGCGTCGCCAACGTGGGCATCTTCCACGTCCGCGGCGCAGTCGCACCTGCGAGTTCCGCGTCGATCCGCTGAAGTGCCAGAAGTGGGGCGTGACGACGGCCGACGTCAACAACGTCGTCACCAGCGCCATGGCCGCCCAGCCCCTGTCCAGCATGGTCGAGGGCGAGAAGCTCTTCGACATCGCCATCCGCTGGCCCAAGTGGCGGCGGAGCGACGAGACGTCGATCCTGGACATCCCGGTGGACATCATCAACAACCAGGTGGTCCTGGCGCAGGGCTCGGGCTTCACGCCCAACGCGAGCGGGCATGCCTTGCCGCCCCCCGCGGTGGCCGGCAGCCTGGCCGACACGTCCAACCCGATCAGCAGCACCCCGCGACTCCGGCTCCGCGACCTGGTCACGCCGGTGGACGAGAACCTCGACCCGGACCCCGACGGCTCAGTTCATCGACGCCGGCGCCTCGACCATCTACCGCGAGAACGGCAAGCGCATGATCGCCATCAAGTTCAGCGTCCGCGGCCGCGACCTGGGCAGCGCCGTCGACGAGGCCAGGGCGAAGACCAAGGACCTCTTCCAGGTCCCCTACCGTGCGGTCTGGAGCGGCGAGTTCGAGCAGATGGAGGAAGCCAACGGCCGGCTCATGTGGATCATCCCCTTGTCGCTCGGCCTGATCTTCATCCTGCTGTACTCGGCGTTCCGCTCGTTCCTGGACACGATCGTGATCTTCAGCAACGTCTTCGACGTGGCGGTGGGCGGCATCTGGGCGCTTGTACCTGACCGGGACCAACTTCAGCATCTCGGCGGCCGTCGGCTTCGTCTCGCTGTTCGGCATCGCCATCATGGAGGGCCTGCTGCTGATCTCGTACTTCAACGCCCTGCGCGCCCAGGGGCTGCCGCTGCACGAAGCCATCATCCAGGGCGCCGCTCAAGCGGGTGCGGCCGGTGATGATGACCGCGATGACGGCCATCCTGGGGCTCTTGCCCGCGGCCGTCTCGACCAAGATCGGCGCCCAGACGGCGCAGCCGCTGGCCATCGTCGTGGTCGGCGGCATGACCGTGACGCTCTTCCTCGACCGCTACCTGATGCCGGTGCTCTACAGCTTCTACGGTCACCGCGAGCCGCCGGCAGGGGGCGGGGGGATGGCCCACTGACCGGGTGCGCAGGAGAAGGAACGGCGTTCACGCCGGGTCGAGCGGCGCCGGGGTCGGTGGCGGCGCCGCTGCGCGACGAGAATGGCCCTCACCGTGCCGGCGCGCTTTTTGTGAACGGTACCGCATTCCCTCGCGATGATAAGACGGAAGCAACGCAAGCGAGTTCTGTGACAAGACGGTTCTATCTGTGAAAACTGTCTGAACCGAAAATTCCTCAAAATACGCGGCGCAAGTCGAGAAACGAGAAGCCAGATAGGCAAAATGTAGAAACGAACCCAACGGGCTGTCTGGCGCGCGAAAACGGGTCCGGCAGCCCATCGGATCGGGAGATCGTGGCGCGCCGTTGCGACCCGGGCCGCCGTGCGGTTTTGTTGCGTGCTGCGACCTGAGAGCACGCCAATCGAGCCGGTCGTCGCCGATGATGAAGCCCAGGCCCCCGGCGGCTCCCGGTACACGGCCCCTCTGCGATATCCAGGGAGAATCTTTAGCGATTTCTGGAAGTAATGATGTCGGCCGCCGCTTCGGTCGATATAACCCGCAGAGTCTATCCCGTCTGCATTGTTCGTACTGGGGCCGGGGGCTGTCTGTTGTACGCCCCCCCTTCTCACCGGCCTCGGGGTACGGAGACCTGCGATGTTCCCACGACGGTTGGCGCTGGTCTGCGCCTTTCTGCTGGTGTGCGGCTGCCACGCACCGCCCTTGCAGACGATCGACCAGACCGTGGCCGCGCTCGCCTCCCGTCCCTTCGACGTGGCGCCGACCCCGACGCCTGCCGCCGCGGCGCCGAAACCCGCCGATCTCCCGCCGCCGCCCCCGACCGGCGCGGCGACGGGGACCGCGCCGCCGACTCCCAGTCCGCCGCCCGCCCCGGCGGCGCCGACCGACCACGTCATCCGCACCTCCTTCATTCAGATCGACCGCGGCCCCACCGACGCGACCGCGGCCCCGTTGCGCAAGTTCGAGTTGACGATTCCCAAGGAGGTTCCGGGGTCCGAGACGCCGCTGGTCAAGCTCCCCGAGGAACCGGCCGCGCGGGAACGGGCGATCAACCAGCTCTTCCCGGCACTGCCCCCCCTGCCCGCGGAGCCGAGGCCGCTGGCCGGTCCGAACGGCCGCCCGTATACGCTGGGCGACCTCCAGCAGCTCGCGGCCGCCAATAACCCCGTGCTGCGCCAGGCGGCCTCCGATGTCGCGGCGGCCCGAGGGGCTCTTGATCCAGGCCGGCACGTATCCCAACCCCACGATCGGCTACCTGGTTGGCCCCAACAACAACAACACGGCCACGGGCACGTATGCGTACTTCTTCGATCAGGTGGTCAAGACCGGCGGCAAGCTGACCCTCCAGGCCGCGGCGGCGCAGATGGGTTTGCAGAACGCCGAGCTGGCGCTGAAGCGGGCCCGCTTCGACCTGGCCACCACCATCCGGACGGATTACTACAATCTGCTGGTCGCCAAGGAAACGGTCCGCGTCAACAAGGCCCTGGCCCGCTTCACCGACGAGATCTACCGGCTGCAAGCCGACCTGCTGGCGGGCGAGTTCGCCGCCAGCCACGAGCCGGCGGCCCTGCGGGCCCAGGCGTACACCGTCCGCCTGTCCTACCAGCAGGCCATCCAGAGCTACATCTATGCCTGGAAACAGCTCGTCGCCGACATGGGCCTCAAGCAGTTGCCGCTGACCGCCGTGGACGGGGAGATCGATCGGCTCATTCCCGTATTATGACTACGATGCCGTCCTCGCCCACGTCCTGCGCAATCACACCGACATGCTCAGCCGCCCGCAACAACGTGTCAGCGGCGAAATACAACCTCAAGTCGGCCCAGGTCACGCCCGTGCCCGACATCGACGTCCACGGCGAGGTGTGGAAAGAGGTCACGGTCCAGCCGAAGCAGAACTACCTGGCCGCGAGCGTGAGCATCCCGTTCCCGCTCTGGGACAAGAACAGGGGCGGCATCATGGCCGCCGAGGCCGGCCTGGTCCGCGCCGCCGAGGGACCGCACCAGGTCGAGGTGTCCCTGACCTCGGGAGTGGCCACGGCCTATGCCGCGTACAAGTCCAACCTGTATGCCATGGAGTATTACCGCCAGAACATTCTGCCCGACCTGGTGCGCTATTACCGGGGCGTCTTCGAACGGCGGAAGGTCGATCCCGCGGCGGCCTTCGGCGACCTGGTGGTGGCCCAGCAGTTGCTCGCCACGGACGTCGCTTCCTACCTGCAAACCCTGGGGACGCTCTGGACCTCGGTCGTGAACGTGGCCAACTTCCTCCAGACCGACGACCTCTACCAACTGGGCAAGCCGATGGAACTGCCGCGCTTGCCCGACCTGGACACGCTCAACACGTGGCCCTGCCCGCACCCTGGGGTCCAGACCGTGCCCGTCGCGACGAGGGCCCCCGGTGCAGGCGCGCCTGCGCCGGCCCTGGCCGCGGAGAACCCGGACCGCAAGCCGCTGGCACCGATGCCCGTCCCGGGCACCCCGACCCCTCCCGTGGCGGCCCCGCCGTCCGGCCTGTCCGAGTCCGGCCTATCGCGGCGCACCAGCGCGGCGAGTCTCTAAGGGGTCCATCATGATCAAGACGACCCATCTGCTCCTGGCCGGCGCCGTCGCTCTCGGGCTTTCGTCCGCAGGACGGGCGCAAGATGCTTCCGTGCTGCCCCCGGCGTTGCCGGACGCACCCGCGCCCGCCGATGGCGACGCCATGCTCCGATCGCTCCCCCAACCGCCCGCCCAGCCGGCCTCTCTGTACGCGCCGCCGCCCCAGCGCACCACGACACCCATGATCATGAATCCCCCGTATCTCGAGCAAGACCCTTTGCTCGACCTGCCGGGATTCCCGCCCACGGGCTGGTTTGCCGGGGCGGAGATCCAGCTCGTCAAGCCGCACCTGGTCAGCCGGCTGAGTGAATCCGTCCAGAACGCCGATCAAAAGGCCAACAACACCTCAACGACCGTGGCGCTCGGGCGCCACGACTTTTGACTGGACGGTCTCTCCCCGCTTTGAGCTCGGCTACCGCTTCCCCTCCGGGTTCGGCGAATTCCTGGTGGCGTACCGCTTCCTGGACCAGACGGGAAGCGACAGCATCCAGGGTCCCGATGGACTCGCTTCCCGCAACAGCCGGCTCTCGTTCAACATCATCGACCTGGATTACAGAAACAGCGAAGTCTCCGGCTGGCTCGCGTGCTGGCCCCAACTGGACATGACCTGGACCGTGGGTCTGCGCATGCTGACCGAGTTTCATGACACCCAGATGACCCAGCCCTTCGACCAGGCGGCGGCCGGCAGCGGCATCTTCCAGGCGCGTGACTACAACAATCTCAACTTCGGCGCCGGCCCGCACGCCGCGCTGGATCTGGCCCACCACCTGGGAGATTCGGGATTGGCCTTACGGTTCCGCGGCGATTTCTCGACGGACTTCACCTCGGGTTACGACAATTTCTACACGCAGTCCACGACGCTCGGCGCGACCGGGCGGCCCCTGCGCGGAGTCACCAGCGATTTCTTCCACCAGGGCACGTCCATCATCAACATTCAGACGGGCGTCACCTGGCAGCCGCCGCGCGTTCGCGCCGCACGCTTCTTTCTGGGCTACCAGTACGAACGCTGGTTCGCCCTGGAGAGGGTGGTCGACTCAGGCTCGCACGGTCAGCTCTGGGACCAGGGTGTCGTCTTGCAGGCGACCTTCCGATACTGACCAGCACTGATTCAAGAATGGGCTTTCATCACGCCGACCATTCAGAGTGCCCGATCTTCGCTGGCCCCTGCTGAGCAAGCCTTCGAGGCGCTCGGACAGGGGTAAGGGCTACAGTAGTGATCGAACCGGAGGCCGAGAATGTGTTTGAATCCTTCGGCTGGATTCGGATCGATGCCAGCTTGATTTCGAGCCGGGCCAGACGATGTAGCTCGATGCGCGGCTTGGCGGACTCGGCGGTGAGCAAGACCGCATCTTCCGAGATGTCGATGTCCTGATCGGAAAGACCGGTGGCGTGGCGGAAGTGGAGCGGCTCATACTGGCCGTCGGCGATCTTGATGCCGTCGGCGAACAGCCCTTGGTTCACGCCGTCGGCGATGGTCCGCTTCAGGGAGTCCCGGTTCAGCAAGCACGGGCAACTCGGCGACGAGAAGAAGATGTCGCGCACGCCCTTGGTCGTCCACTCGGGGAGTGCGGGCGGCCAGTACTTCAGCCGCTTGGAGGCCCCCACAGCGTCCGTGATCGCATCCCGCTCCTTCAGGCGTACCGCGACCCTGGAGAACTTGGGCAGCGATCCACGACGACAACTGCGGCCGGTTCGACGGCGGGAGCCCCCTTGGTCAAGCCCGTCTCGACCACTCGATCATGAGCGGGCGTCTGTGGACCCCCAGGAGCGTCCTGGACAGGCTCCACGGACGGGGTCGGTGTTTCGCCACCCAAGCGACGGCGGGCTCAGCAGCGGGCTCCTGGGCCGTTTCCGTGGGCCGGTTCGGTCGGCTCGATCATCGCACGACGAGGCGGCCAGATGGACAACTTGAGCAAGAGCAAGCCGGGCTTCGTCAGAGGCGTGGGCGGCCGGACTGTGGGGGAAGCCGTCCTGGTGAACTGCCCGCACACAGGGTCGGCCTTCCAGACGCGGGTGAGGATGTTCCGGTCGGTGGCGGTCCGGGTGGGCGGGTTGACCATCACGTCTCGAAGGCGGGTGTGTCGATCCGGCGATCGGTCCGAGGGCGGTGCGGGGACGACCGACGAGTATCAGTTCGAGCTGGCCGAAGCTGGCGCGCCCGGTGGTTTGCTCCCGGCCGGCAAGTCCGCAACGTTGCGGACTTGCCATCTCGAACATCTGCGATCGCGACCCCGGATCGACGGGACCGAAAGCGGCACCAAGACCAGGTCCGCCAAGGCCTCGGGCCATGGCTTCATGTGGTGGTGAGTTCTTCGATTCACCAACGCCTGTCGTCAGTTTGGGCCGTCTTTGCCGTCGCGTCGCGTCGCTTCCGCCCCCAGGGGCCTATCGACGTGCGGGCGCGGTGGGGTTCAGGAGATTCTCAAGGAAGTCGACGTGGTTCTTGCCGCTATTGGCGTTGTCGGGACGCGGCCGCCAAAGCTTGCTGACAATGTCCAGGTCGCCGTCGCCGTCGAAGTCGCCCACCACGGCCTCGTGGCCGCCCAGTCCTTTGTCGAGAATCACGCGCTCGATGAAACTCGCACCCTTGCCGTCCACGTTTTCCCAGATGAACCAGCGCGGCGGTCGGGCGCCCGCGATACCCTCCATTTCGACGGTAAAGATGTCCCAGTCGCCGTCGTTGTCGAAATCGGCGACGGCGAGGGAATGATACGCCCCGCGCGGTGCCGGATCGCCGGGCGGCAACTCATGTACGTTCCACTCCCGTCCCTTGCCGCCGACGTTTTCCAGCCAAGCGATCTTGCCGCCGCGGATTTCATTTTCGGTCATCACAAGGTCGTTGTGGCCATCCTGGTCGATGTCGGCCACGACGCAGCGTGTGGCCAGCGGAAAGGGCGGTTTCGGATTGCCGAACGGAATCGGATGTTCGATCCACTTCGTCCCCTTGCCGTCGGCGTTCTCGAACCAGACGTTCGAGCGCACAATGTCCAGGTCGCCGTCGCCATCGATGTCGCCGACCGCCACGCCAGCGTGGACGCCGGGGCCGATGTCGTGCCGCTCCCACGGCTGGCGCGGGTCTTTGTGAATGCGATACCAGCGCAGGTTGTTCTTGTCGGACATGGTGAGGACGTCGGGGCGCCCGTCGCCGTCGATATCTGCCATCACCAGGTCGTGGACCGCTTCGAGGTCCTTGTCGAAGACGAGCCGCTCGAACGGCTCCGTGCGCGGCTTGCCGGTGTTGCGATACCAGACGCCGCCGGCCACGAAGTCCACCCAGCCGTCGCCGTCCACGTCGAGAGCCGCGCCGCCCACATCCGAAGGGGATTGTTCGCCGAGCACGTGTCGTCCCCAGTGGTCGGGCGCGTCCCTGTGGTACCAGAGGATTTCCCCCCGGCTTCGCCCGGTGATGAAATCCAGCCGCCCGTCCCGGTCCAGGTCGGCCACGGCAGTTTGTCCCCAGGAGTTGCCCGGCAGGTCGCGGTCTACGAAGTGATGACGGAATGTCATTCTTTCCGCCTGGGCCGTGGCCGTTCCATTCCACAAGCCCAGCGCGATCGCCCCCAGGAAGACCCCGGCGTAGTACACCCGCCATTTCGCCAAGATCGGTTGCGGATTCACGGGAGGCTCCTTGGGTTCTGATCGGCACCGGGAGACATTTCCCAGAGGACGCGCGAGATCTACGCTTCGGTCTCCCCCCGGACCAACCTGAACATTCATAGAAGCAACCGGAAACGATCCGGTCAAGCGCGCACGGGATATCGCCAAGCAAAGATGCCTCGTCCTGCCTCCAAGACGGGTGACACGGCCTTCGCCGACGCACCACCAGTGGAGGTTCACGGACCCTACGGCGCGCCATCTCTGCTTTCGCTCTCATGAAACCTCCCCTACCACCACGATGCTCGTTGCGATAGGCCGTGGACCGAATTACTCTACAGGTTGGCAGATGCGTTCCCGAGGTCGACGCTTGGCCCGGAAGGCGATCGGCGCGGTCGCCGCACGAGCGTCCATCGGGGGCTCGGATCTGCGGGCGTGGAGGGATAACGATGGTCAACTACATCTCTGCCCTGATGTTCGTGATCCTCCTGTTGGTGGGTGGGGCGGTCGTCGCGCCGCTGGCGACAATCCATCCTGGCCTCGCGGTGATCGTCGGGATCGTCTGGCTGATCGCGGACGTGATCATGTCCTCGGCCATCAAGCTCGCCGCACAGTGGCAAAGGGCGGTCGTCTTCCGGCTGGGCAAGTTCCAGGACATCCGGGGGCCCGGCCTGTTCTTCATCATCCCGGTGATCGAACAAGTCCGGATGATCGACACGCGGATCCTGGCCGTGCACATTCCTAAGCAGCAGGTGATCACCCGCGACAACGTGCCGGTGACGATCGACGCCGCCCTGTTCTTCCGGGTGGTGAACCCCGCCGACGCGATCATCATGGTGCAGGATTACCGCAATATCATCCTCCAGTTCGCCCAGACCTCGCTCCGCGACGTCATCGGCCAGGGGTCCCTGGACCAGCTCTTGACCGAACGGGAGCAGATCGCCAAGGCGATCGAAGCCCATGTCGAACATGACACCAAGGGATGGGGGCTGGAAGTCACGGGGCTGCGGATTCAGGATGTCGACATGCCCGAAGAGCTCAAGAAGATGATGTCCCGGCAGGCCTCGGCCGAGCGCGAGAAGCGCGCCACGATCACCAAGGCCGAGGGCGACAAGGAGGCGTCCATCAACCTTGCCGCCGCCGCCCGGACCATGGCCGAAAGTCCCGGGGCCATGCAGTTGCGTACCCTGCAAACCATCGACGGCCTGGGGCCAACGGCCTCCAATACCGTCGTGATCGCCGTGCCCGTCGAGCTGATGGGCGTCCTCACCAAGCTCGATCGCAGCACCAGCATCGGCCGCACGAGCGTGGCCGAACCGGGACCACGCGCTTGACGGCCTGGACCGGAGTTTGACTTTGTCCTTTTCGATGCGAGTCGCACTCCGGGTTCCACAGCCGATCAAATCGAGCCCTGGGGATTTCCATCCAAGTTGGGTCGCGCGGGGATGTCTGAATAGTCAGCCACTCCGAGCCGGGGCGGCCAACACGTCCGAGAACGTAACTGGGGGGTCGGGAACCAGGCCGCCGTGCGAACCGGGATCGGGCGCTCCTGATGCAACGCGTGCGCAAACAGCGCGCCCGGTCGGCCAGCGGTGGATGAACCCGGCCACGAGCGCCGCCGCACGGTCCTCCGGGCACGTCGAGAACCAGCTTCGGTGTTCCCATTCCACCGCAGCTCGCGCCCCAATCCCCAGCGGATCGGGCAACAGCACCCGGCCGATGTGATACCACAGCGCCGTGCCGGTGGATGAGCGGCTGCAGCCCCGGACGCGTTCTGGCGGCCTCCCAGACCGGCGGGTGCTGGCTGGCTCGGCCCGGGGACCTCGCATCACGGCTCTCCGGTTCAAGCCGGTCCTGGGCTGGCCGCTTGTCCCAGGTGAGGTCCCGGCTCCCGGCGTGCGTGCGTTGCCCAGGGTCGGCAGGTCGAAGATGTCCCGCCGCGGTGGTGATCAGATGGCGTGGGATCATCTGAACCACTTCCCCGAGCGTCCTGTGAGACGTGACTTGTGGGCATGATCGTAGTCATCGGCTTGATCGTGGGGTGCGCCGCCTACCAGGGCAGCAAGGCAATCGCGATTGAGACGGCCGGGACCGTGAGCGTCGAAGCGGCACCAGCGGCAGTCGTCGGCGGTCTTGGCCATGCGGGCGCGGAGGGGGTTGGCCTCGATGAAGCGGAGGACGGTAAGCAGGGGGTCGTCGTCCTGGATGACGGGACTCTGGAACCATCCTTGCCAGACGTGGCCGCCGCTGCAGCGGCAGGCCCAGAGGTGGCGAAGCTGTGACCCGGTGCCCTCAGGTCCTCACTGTCGTGGACCCTCCCGAGAACGATGCGAGCGACGGCGCAATGAGCCGGGCGAAGTTCCTGTCTTGGAGAACTTCGCACCGGGAGCTTTCCCGAAGATGGCTTTCCTGGGACCGTTTCGAGCCACCGCCGAGGCGCTGCCCCATTGACGCAAGTGGGAATCCACTTTTAGGATACGCTCAAATGGCCCCCCATGACAGCTTTCCCCGTACCGGTTCTTCACGATGACCAAGAAAGACATCGCCCAGCGAATCGCCCAGGACACGGGCCTGACTCAGCTCCAGGTCCTGGATGTCATCCAGCGCACCTTCGATGCGATCATCGGCGCGCTGGTCACCGAGGGGCGGATCGAGTTACGGAACTTCGGCGTCTTCGCGGTCCGGCGCGACGCCGCCGCCGTGCCCGGAACCCCCGAACCGGCGCGGTCGTCCATGTGCCCGCCCGGAACGTGGTGTCGTTCAAGGCGGGCCGGGAGATGACCCAACGGGTTCACGGCTCGGGTCGGGCTCGGGCATCCCATGCCGCCCCCAAGGTCCCCTCGTCCACACGTGATACCAGCCGAAAAGCGATGGCCTCCCATTCGCAGGAGAGCCGAAAGGCCAAATGAACCCGTTCCAATAGGGTTCCGGCAGGAGTGCACCGGGAACAGGTGCGGATCTTCCGCGGATGCGATTTCCACCCGGCAACGGGTCGCTCCCGCCGGAAGCTTTCGGAGCGGTGGTGTCGGCAACGCAATGGGGTCTCCCGGCAGCCGTCTCATGGTCCGGTGCGGGGACGAGCTGAGAGAGGGGTGGCGACTCCGCACGCGTGCGGAGTTGGCACCGGACCCACCCCCGCGCCGGAAGAGGACGACGAGGCTTCCCGCCTTTCCAGCAACGTTGCCGAGTTGGAGCGCCGCGCCGCCCGAGCCTTCGGCCCCGGCCTGGCCCGCTCAGACGTCGCCTGACTCCTCCGAACAACTTGAGACCCAGCGGAAGGCTCGGTACAAACAGGGCAAGACAGGGCAGGGCCTGGGTTCCCATCGTGGCTCTCTGTCGACCAGATGGAGGCCAATAACAAGCTACCAGAGGTTCCTCTGGAGGCGCGTGGGAGAGGACACCCCAGGTTGTCCATGCGGGGGGCTGGCGATGCCAGATTGGTCCTACCAGACGCTGCTGAAGCCGCTCTTGTTCCTGTTACCGCCCGAGACGGCGCGGGATCTGAGCTTGGAGACGATCGGGGCGCTGGGCCGCTCGCGGATCGGCGCGGCGGTGATCGACTTCCTGGGCCACATGCGGGCCGACCCGCGGCTCGAGACGGTGCGTTCTCGGCCGGGTTTTTCCCACGGCCGTCGGCCTCGGTGCGGGCCTGGACCCGACGGCCGTCGCCACGCCCGGCCTGGCGCGATTCGGTGTGGGATTTCTCGAGCTCGGCCCGGTGACCGTCGAGCCGATCACCGCGCCGGGGACGACCACCCGCGACCTCGGGCAGGAGGCGATCACCCGGCCTGACCCGCGCCGAATCCGGGCCTGGCCGCGCTGGTACGCCGATTGGCCCGCGCCGGCCGGCCCCGGCTGCCACTCCTGGCCCGCATCGTCGTCGCACCCGCCGCGACGCCGGATGAGGCCACCCGCGACGTGCGCCGGATGATCCTGCAATTGGCTACCTTATGTCGACGTGTTCGTGCTCGACACGCCTCGCGTCGCGGCGGCCTGCCGGCTGGGACGACGAGGCGTACCGCGCGCATCTGCAAGCCGTCGCGCAGACGGTCCAGGAGTCCGGGCTGGCGCAGAGCCTCCTCCTCTGCGTGCCGCCGGAGCTGGACGATTCGGCCTGCGGGCGACTCGTCAGCTCTGGGCGCGAGGCGGGCATCGCGGGCGTGGTCGTGGATGGTTCTGTGCCCGGTGATGCCGGCCGCCGTGTGCTGGGTGCCCCGGCGCGGCCACCGGTTCGGGATGCCGTGCGGCGGCTCCGCGATCAGTTCGGCCCCGAGCTCGCCATCATCGCGGGTGGGGGCGTCCACGAGCCGGCCCACGCCCTCGATCTGCTCGACTGCGGCGCAACGCTGGTCGCGGTCGAGTCGGGCCTCGTCTTCGGCGGACCGGGTCTGCCCAAGCGGATCAACGACGCGCTGGTGTTCGCGGATGACACCGTGCCTCCGGCGCGCGGGAAGGGCGAGGACTCCGCGATCGAAGACGGGATCGCCGTCCGCGCACCCGAGCAGAACTGGTTCTGGGCGCTGCTCATGGGCTTGGGCATGCTGGTGGGCAGTGCGCTGGCCCTGGCGATCGCCGCGACGCGGGTCGTGCTGACGTATGATGAGACTTTCGTCGGCCTGAGCCGCGCGCAGCTCGAGGCCGTCAACCCGCGGCTGCTGCCCTTCATGGCGCACGATCGGGTCTCGCTGGCCGGGACGATGATGACGATCGGCATCTTGTACACCAGCCTCGCGGCGATCGGCCTGCGCCGCGGGCGCCACTGGGCGCAGGTCGCCGTGCAGCTCTCGGCCTGTCGCCGGCTTCGGCAGCTTCTTCCTCTTCCTCGGCTTCGGCTACTTCGACCCGTTCCACGCCTTTGTCACGGTGGTGCTGTTCCAGTTCTTGCTCCTGATGCTCCACAGCCGCCTGGCCCCGCCGGCACCGATCCCACCGCCGAGCCTGCACAACGACCGCTCCTGGCGGCTGGGTCTCTGGGGCCAACTCCTGCACGTCGCCCAGGCGATGGCCTTCCTCGCGGCCGGCACGACGATCGCCCTCGTCGGCGTGACCGAGGTGTTCGTGCCCGAGGACCTCGAATTCATGCAGACGACCGCCGAGGCGTTGCGTTCGGTCAGCCCGCGACTCGTGCCGCTGATCGCCCACGACCGCGCCAGCTTCGGCGGGATGATCGTCGCCTCCGGGCTGTGCTTCCTGGGCATCGCCCTCTGGGGTTTCCGCCGGGGCGAGCGCTGGGTCTGGTGGACGCTGCTGCTGGCCGGCATTCCGGGCTACGCCTGCGCGATCGGCGTGCATTTTGTCGTGGGATATGAGAACCTCTGGCACCTGACGCCCGCCTTTGCGGGGCTGGCCGTGTTCGTCATCGCCCAGGCGTTGAGCTACCCCTACCTGGCCGCCGCCGATCCGGCGTTGCTCGATGAGTGGCGGGAGCGCACCAGAGAGCCGGCTTCGGTCAGGGAGCTGCGCCGGCCTGGAAAGTGATCGTCCGGCGCAACGGGCTCGTTCGTCTCCAGCACCCGCACCACGAGCTCGGCGGTATGCATGCCGGGGAACGGATCGGGGAGGTGGAAGCGATGATAGTGATCGATGAGGCCGGCCCCGCCCGGCGATGTCTTCGTGACGAGCTCCGGGCTGACGTTCATCCCGTCCACCATCAGCTTCACGAACGCGGCGAGAGGCCGGCGCGGTCGGCCCTGGGTCGTGTTCTCCCAGGCGCAGCGCACCCGCAGCGCGACGCCGCGCGGGACGACCGGCCTCCAACGTATCACCCGGCGTCACGGCCACCAGCGAGACGAGCGGGCGGCCGACGGCGGGGTTGTCCCACCATTGCCACTCGTGCGCGCGGTCGCGCACGAAATCGAGGATCGCGGCCGACCCGCCGTGCATCCAGGTGCGCCAGCCGCTCGCCGCATCATGACGCACCGCAACGACCCGGTTGCGTTTGAGAGCCTCCAGCCAGCCGGCCCAGGATGGCTCGCAAGCGACGAAAAGGGTGCGGAAGCCGGTCGTCATGTCGGCGAACCACCACGGCTCCGCGCCGTGCGCGTCCTGCGAGCGCCACAAACGGAATCTGCCCCCGGTAACGGTTCAGAAACGGCTCGCTGTTGGTGAAATCCGGGTTGCCGAAGTGGAACGTGCTGATCGCCGCGTAGCCGCCGCGCTCGATCGAGTCATCGAGGTACATGCGGACGAGATCCTCATTCTCGCCGAACTGCCAGACCAGCCGTCCACAGGCGCGTTGCAGCGGGTCCAGCCGTCGCGTGCGGAACTCCGGCCAGGAGACCACGCCCGCATTGGCCAGCGACGGCCCGATGTCCGCACCCGCCGGCGCGATGACATCGCTGGTGTGGCTGTACGTTCCGAATCCAGGGACGCGGACCCAGGAACCGTACTCCTCATTCGCGACGAAAAACCGCACCGGCACGTTCTGTCGGTCGGCCCGCGCCTGCGCGCGGTCGATCCAGCCGGGCTGGGCGTTCTTGGCACCCCAGAGATGGATCCGGAGCGCGCGGGCCAACTCGACGGCATCGGCCGGGCTGCCTTCACCATGCGCCTCGATCTGGATCGAATAGACCTTCATGTCCGACGGCAGCCGCTCGCCTCGGGCCGTCGGAGTCCGGCGTGTGCGGGGGACGGTCTCCAGCGCCGGAGCGCCGAGAGAGCATCCAGCGCGTAGAAGGTGGCCATGGGGTTGCTGGCCCACCCGGGACGATCGCCGAAGCCGCCGTCGGCGTTGGCGAGCGTGCCGAGGTAGCGAACGCACGCCGCGCGGTCGGCCGGTTCGTGACCGAGTCGAGCCAGCGCACGAACCGCTGCCCGCGTGTAGGCCACATCGTCCACCCCGCCGATCGAAGCCCCGGGCTGGTACGTGAACCCGCCGCATGGCAACTGGCAGGACCGGAGCCAGGCGACCGTCTCCGCCGCCTTCTCCTCCACACGGCCGAGCGCATCGAGCGCGCCCAGGCCCCACCAGGTGCTCGTGACGTGGCCGTCACCGCCATCGGCGGCGGGAGTGTTGTTGAAGCTGCCGTTGTCGTGTCGCCGGGCGTCCAGGTACGCGAGGAATGCGGCGTCAAGGTCGTCGAGCGGCAGGCCCAGAAGCTTGCGGCAGACGAAGGCCATCGCCTCGAAGCGCAGGATCGGCCAGCCGTGCTGCTCGTACTGGGGCAGGTAATGCGCGGGCCGCGTCCAGCGGCGGACGATCGCACGGAACGCAGAGGCATCGGCACCGAGCCAGAGCAGCGCCTGGATCTGCTGGTATTCGAACTCGTGGTGCTCCTGTTCGAGTTTCTTGAGCACCGCAGGGTGATGAGTGCGGACGAACTCGGCCAGCCGGTCCTTGTCCGGCGGGTCCAGCCCGAGCAGCCGGAAGCTGCCAATGACGGCGAAGGTGGGCGTCAGGTGCGATTCGTCCTGGTCCTCCCAGGCATAGCCGCCATCCGGGCGCGCCAGCCGTGCCAGATAGTCCACGACCGCCGGCACCCGGTCCGCCTTTGCGGATGCCGCCCGCGGCGCGATCGCCGCGAGGGACGCGGCCGTCACCGTCTGGAGCCAGGCGCGGCGGGTCGAGCTGGATGCATCCTGGTCCGCTCGTGATGACTCGGCGGCCATCACTTCGCTCCCTTCTTGGCCGCGGTTTTCCGCGCGGGGGCCTCGCGGACCGGCCAGATCTTCGAATCCTCACGGGCGGTCGCCAGGTACGTTTCGAAGCGCCGGACGATGTCCGGGTGGGCGTCGGCGACATCGTTCCGCTCGGCGGGATCGGCCTTCAGGTCGTAGAGTTCGATCGGCTTGTGGAGGCCGTGGCGCACGGCCTTCCAGTCGTCGATGCGCGCCGCCTGATCAAAGCCACTCTCGTGGAACTCGAAGTAGAGGGGCGGGTGCGGCACGGTACGGCCTTCCAGCAGCGTGGGCAGGATGGAGATCCCGTCGAGGCCCGCGGGGACCTTCTGGCCCGTGAGCTCCGCCAGCGTGGGGAGCACGTCCCAGAACGCCCAGACCTGATCGCTGACCGTCCCTGGGCGGATGTGGCCCGGCCAGCGCACGATGGCGGGCGTGCGCACGCCGCCCTCGTACATGTCGCGCTTCATGCCGCGGAGCGGCCCGGAGTGCTGGAAGAGAGCATCGTTGTAGGCCGCCCCGTTGTCGCTGGCGAAGATCACCAGCGTCTTTTCGTCGATCTTCAACTCCTTGAGCAAGGCCATCAGGCGGCCAATGTCGCCGTCCATGCGCGTGATCATCGCGGCCAGGGTCTTGAGATCCTTCGGCCACGGCTCGTTCGCGTACGGGCCCAGGTCGGGCACCTGGAGGTTGGCGTGCGGGATGGTAAACGACAGGTCGAGGAAGAAGGGGCGGTCCTGGTTCTTGCGCACGAAGTCGAGGGCCTCCGTCGCCATCAAGTCATGGGAATACGCCTTGCCGTTGAGTATGACCTTCTGGTCGTCGCGCCAGAGGTATTCCGGGTAGTACTCGTGCGCCTTGCGCTGGCAGTTGTAGCCGAAGAAGTAATCGAACCCCATCTTGCCCGGGGTGCTCTCGGAGCCGGGATAACCGAGGCCCCACTTGCCGATCAGACCGGTGGTATAGCCGGCGTTCTTCATCAGATGAGCGACGGTGCGCGTGCCGGCCGGCATCGGGGTCTGGCCCTCGGGTTCGACCTCCTTGTTGCCCCGGATGGCTGTGTGGCCGGTGTGGCGGCCGGTCATCAGTGCGCAGCGCGACGGCGCGCAGACGGTGGAGCCGGCATACGCCTGCGTGAAGCGCATCCCTTGTGCCGCGAGGCGGTCCAGGTTGGGCGTGCGAATGAGTTTCTGGCCGTAGCAGCCGAGGTCGCCGTAGCCGAGGTCATCCGCGAGAATAAAGATGATGTTCGGCTTCGTCGTCTCGGCGGCCGGGAGGAAGGAGGGAAATCCACCTCCCAGCAAGAGCACAGGCCGACGAGGATGTCTCTGGGGTATAACTTTCGTGCGGGGCGGGACATCATCTCTGGACTTCTCCACAGAAGTTCACGAATGCGGGTCGGCGGCGGGGCCGGTCTCTTCCAGCAGTGTACGCGGTCGGAGTGCGACACGGAAGGAGGTGCGGTCATGCCATCCGTGTCGCATGGTGCTCCCCGGTAAAATCCGCATCAAGCGAACGGCTCGCGCTGGGCTCCGGGCGTATTACCCCGGCAAGAAAGTAGGTCGGACAATCCTGTCCGACTCCCCCGGCCTGTCGGACAGGATTGTCCGACCTACAGGAGGATCTTCTTTGCCGGGGTAATATCCCGGGACGCGACGGTGGCCGCGGCCCGAGAAACCAGGCCGCCCATCGATGCGGACGCGTCCTGAGGCTTTCCGAACGCCCTGGCACACGTGGCCTCCGTCCCATCGGCCGAGGTCCCAACCGCCGTGCTCCCCCACGACGTGCCGGCGGGTCTGGAGACCGACGAAAACCGGCGCTGGGAGCTCGCGACGGGCGACCATGTGGGGCGACGTCCGGCGGGACGGGACGACAGGCATCGCGACGATCCGGTCCGGGGAGGTTGGGCCCCGGCGATCGCCTCAGGACCACCTGGCCTCTGCCACCTACCGGGTCCATCGAGAGCAGCGTGGCAATTCCGCACGCGTGCGGAATTGCCACGGACCGACCCTGCGCAGAACAGGGCCACGACTTTCTGGCTGTTCGGCAAAGTTGCCGAATTGGGGCACCACGCTGCCGGCGTCTCCGACCCACAGCCCGCTCGTCGCCGCCCATCGACTCCAGCGGCTTGAGCGCGAGCGCCTCGCCCGCACCAGCGCAAACCCTCTTCCGCCTGCGTGTGCGGGGTCCGCTCGGAGGTTGTGCGCACATGGGGACCAGCCCCGAGCCGTCGCGATGACCCGATCCGCCTTGGGGTTGGCCGCCCGGGCTGGCAAAGGATCGGTTCTGTGAACAACTCACGGCAACCAACGTTCCAGACTTGCCCTGCGGCTTCGGTCGATCCGACCGAAACCGGCAAAGAACTCTCGCAGTTCGATGCCTTTCTGTACGCCTGTTACCCACCGACCCGGGAACGGTCATTCCCGTGGAATTGGGCGACCGAGCCGTCGAATCGACGTGTTGCGCCGGGTATGCTAGGGCCACTGCCCGGGCGTGGCTCGTCGTCTCGAGCCTTGCCGTTTGGTCCCAATACCGCAGGTTTGCCTCATCCACCGCGGTTTCTTCCGAGAAACAGATACCCCGGGAGCCGGTGAAGGGAGGACGCAATGTCCCGGTTGCAACGTGTGGTCCCGCTGTTGATCGTCTGCGTGGTTATGTCGCCGGCCCGTGCCCAGAATTCCTCGCCGCCGAGGGGCGCCGTGATGGAGGCGGTGAGGCAGGCAATCGAGAAGTGCATCGACGATCGCGAGATCGCCGGCGCCGTGACCCTGGTGGCCCAAGGGGACCAGTTGCTCACGAGCCAGACCTTTGGCATGGCCGACCTCGCCGCGAACCGTGCCATGGATTTCGACTCCATCTTCTGGATCGCTTCGATGTCGAAGCCGGTCACAGCCGTTGCCGTGATGATCCTCGCGGAGGAGGGGAAACTCTCGGTCGACGCCCCCGTGTCGAAGTACATCCCCGCGTTCGCCGAACTGAAGACGGCCGACGGCCAGCCGGCCCGCATCACGGTCAAGCACCTCCTCACGCACACCTCGGGCCTCGGCGAGATGAGCAACACCGACGCGCGGCAGGTGACCACCCTGGCCCAGGCGATCCCGTATTACCTGGCGCAGCCGGTGGCTTTCGAGCCGGGCACGAAGTGGGTCTATTGCCAGTCGGGCATTAACACCGCGGCTCAGGTTGTGGAGATCGTCTCCGGGCAGTTGTTCCCCGACTTCCTCAACAGCCGCATCTTCAAGCCGCTCGGGATGCGCGACACGACCTTCTACCTGAGCGTCGAGCAGGCGGCGCGGCTGGCAAAGTCGTACAAGAAGGGATCCAACGGCTCACTCGAGGAGACGCCGATCGGCTTCCTGCTGGGCAAGTCGCCCACGAGCCGCGACCGATATCCGGCGGGTAATGGCGGCCTCTTCTCCACGGCGGGCGACTACGGCCGATTCTGCCGCATGCTGCTCGCCGGGGGCACGCTCGCCGGCCAGCGTATCCTCAAGCCGGAGACCGTGAAGCAAATGACGACGGTGCAGTTTCCGGACATCAAGACGGGTTTCACGCCCGGCAACGGCTGGGGCCTGGGCTGCTGCGTGGTGCGCGAGCCGCAGGGCGTGACGGCCATGCTCGCCCCCGGCTCCTTCGGCCACGGCGGCGCCTACGGTACCCAGGCCTGGGTCGACCCGCGGAACCATCGGGTCTACGTGCTCATGGTCCAACGTGCTGACTTCCCCAACGCCGACGCCTCCCCCGTGCGGCAAGCATTCCAGGAGGCGGTGGCGAGTGTCTTGAACAAGGAGTGATTCGTAGAATCCGCCGTGCCGACCAGATGGGGGCTAGGAGCAATACCGTCCAATGGGTTTGCCAAAGAGAAAGCCTCCGATCAGCATGAGTTTGCCACAACTCCATAGCTGATCAGGAGGCTACGGTGATCAACATCCGCAAGGAGGCCGACGCGATCGCGTCCTGGCCCACGCGCGAGCGTCTCCGCGCTCTGAAGCGTATCATCCCCCGCGCCCGCGTGGAAGAAGTCCTCGCGCGCACCGGCCACGACCAGACCCACTGCCCGCGATTGCCGGGCTGGTTCCTGGTCTGGTTCGTCATCGCTCTCGGCCTGTTCTGCCGCGACTGCTACCGCCAGGTCTTCCGCTGGCTTCAGCCCTTCCGACCCCACGCGATCCCGCCACGTTCCACCTTCTGCGAGGCGCGAAAACGCCTCGGCGTCGCCCCGATGCGCCACTTGGCCCAAGAGGCCATCCGCCTGCTGGGACGCCCCGAGACCCCGGGGGCCTTCTACCGCGGCATGCGGACCATGGCCCTGGATGGGTTCGTCGTCGATCTGCCCGATACGGCGGCCAACGAACGGGCCTTCGGTCGCCCCGGCAGCGGCCGCGCCCGCGCCGCCTTCCCCCAGGCCCGCGTTCTGGCCTTGTGTGAGACCGGCAGCCACGTCCTTTGGCGGTCGCTGATCAAGCCCTGCACGTGCGGCGAGGTCACTATGGCCCATTACCTGCTGCGGTTCCTTCAGAAGGACATGCTGCTGTTGTGGGATCGCAACTTCTTGAGCTACCAGACCGTCTCCGAGGTGCTCCGCACCGGTGCACATCTACTGGCCCGCATCAAGTCCAACCTCATCTTCGAGCCGATCCGCGTGCTCGACGACGGCTCGTATCTGGCCAAGCTCTACCCGAGTCCCGCGGATCGCCAGAAGGACCGCAATGGCATCCTGGTGCGGATCATCGAGTACACCTTCGAGGACCCCGGCCGCCCCGGCTCCGGGGAGACGCACCGGCTGCTGACGACGCTGCTGGACGAGAAACTCGATCCGGCCGAGACCTTGATCGTGCTGTACCACGAGCGGTGGGAAGAGGAGGTCACACTGGATGAATTGAAGACCCATCAACGGGAGCGACCAGTGCTGCGGAGCCAGACGCCCGGCGGTGTGGTGCAGGAGTTGTACGGGTTTCTGCTGGGGCACTACATCATCCGCGTGCTGATGCAGGAGGCGGCGGCCCGCCAGGGGTTGGACCCGCAGCGGATGTCGTTCACCGGGGCCTTGAAGATCCTGCGGTGCCGCTTGCCCGAATGCCCGGCGAGCCGTCGCGGTCGCAGCCGGTGGTATCACAACTTGGTGGCGGAAATCGCCGAGGAGGTGTTGCCCGAACGGCGCGATCGGATCAACCCGCGGGTCATCAAGCGGAAGATGAGCAACTGGAGGAAGAAACAGCCCGAGCATCGTCACTACCCACAGCCCACCAAGGGGTTTGCTGAGTCCATCGTCATGCGCCGTTGAACGGTATTGGGGCTAGGAGCCTCGCCGGGAGATGTCCGTCCTCGCGTCGTCGGGTGCCACGGGCTGACCGCAACCCGCAAGGCGTGGGCTGCAACGTCACGGGTTCCGCAGCCGGAACCCGTAGCACCTACCCATTCGCCGTGCCCGTTCACCCCCCGGGGCGACGACAATACAGAGGCGTCGAATCTGTGCCCCGCTCCGTGGCGTAGGAAGGAGTGCCGGAGACTCCGGGCGATCAGACCGACGCGTGCTACAAGGACGGCTTTGACTCAGCCGATTCGCCGTGCTGATGATGTCTTCAAACAACGCTGGCGCTCGATTATGGGCAGGTCTGTAGTGCGCCCCAGAGGGTACGGGTATCATTTGCCAGATAATGCTGGCCGAGAAGACCTTCCCCTGGGGCTTCGAGTATGTGCTCACGGGCGTCATCGCCAAGCCGGGGACTTCGGGGAATCCAGGTTGATTTCGTCGGCCAGGAGCGTGGGGTACTCCGCCGCCTCGTGACGACCACGTTGCAACCAAAGGAGCGTTCCATGCGAAGCGGACTCAAAGGCGCAGCGGCGGTGCTGTTGTCAACGATCCTCTCGGTGTTGCCGACCGTGGCTCAAGACGGCAAAGGGCGATCCAGCGCCCCTCCGCCGCCGCCCGCCGGCGGAAGCGGCCTTTACTTCCGGCTTGATTATCCGGCGTCCACCGACCCCATGGGCCTCCAAACGCCCGTCAGTTATCGGCTCTGGATTCCCGACGGCGCGACGCAACTGCGGGGCCTGATCGTGCATCAGCACGGCGCGGGCACGACGGCCTCGATCGAGGGCTCGACCGGCGCCTACGACCTGCACTGGCAGGCGCTGGCGAAGAAGTGGGACTGCGCCTTGTGGAGTTCCTCGTACCACGTGCGGAACGAGGCGGTCGATCTGACGCCCGGCGGCTCCGAGCATTGGTTCGATCCGCGCCGAGGCTCGGAGAAGACGTTCCTCAAGGCCCTCGACGACTTCGCCGCCAAGTCGGGCCACGCCGAGCTGGCGAACGTACCGTGGGTCCTTTGGGGCCATTCGGGCGGCGGCATTTGGTCCGACGTGATGACCACGCTGCATCCCGACCGCGTTGTGGCGGTCTGGCTGCGCAGCGGCTCCGCGGCCATGTTCCGCCCCAGGCCCGAGTTTCCCCAGCCCAACATCCCCGCGGGCGCTATGCGGTCCCGACGATGTGCAACCCGGGGGTGAAGGAGGTCGGCCCGCACAAAGGCACGCTCGCCACGTTTAAGGAATACCGTCTGAAAGGCGCGCCGATCGGATTCGCGCCGGACCCGCGGACCGGCCACGAGTGCGGCGACAGCCGCTACCTCGCCATCCCGTTCCTGGACGCCTGCCTGGCGATGCGGTTACCCGACAAGGGGAGCAAGGACCAGACCCTCAAGCCGGTGGACATGAGCCAGGCGTGGCTGGCGCCGCTTCTCGGCGAAGAGGCCCAGCCGGCGGCCGCCTACAAAGGCAACCCCAACGAGGCCGTCTGGTTGCCGAACGAGGCCGTGGCCAAGGCGTGGATGCAGTACGTCAAGACCGGCGCCGTCGGCGACACCACTCCGCCGCCCGCTCCTTTCGACGTGCGGGTCTCGTCGAAGGGAGACCAAGCAGTGGAGATCACCTGGAACGCCGACGCGGATTTCGAGAGCGGCATCCGCTGCTTCATCGTGCTCCGCGAGGGGCAGGAACTGACCCAAGTGCCTCAGACGCCCGTAGGCAAGTTCGGCCGGCCGTTGTTCCAGTCGATGACCTACCACGACACGCCCTCGCAGCCGATGCCCGAGATGCGCTACCTCGACACCTCGGCCAAGGCCGGCGAGGAGCACGCCTATAGCGTCATCGCGGTCAACAGCGTGGGACTGAAGTCGGCCCCATCGGTCAAGGCAGCGCTGCAGAAAGACCCGCCCCGGCAAGACCGAGCGCCCGACGGGGTCGAGCTGCTTCGGGACGTCTCAAACTGATTGTAGTCAAGAACGGCGGCCAGACCTTCCATACCGTCGCCGGGGGCCCGCCTGTGGAACCATCCCAGAAAGAGATTACCACCGCCGTGTGGAAGTTCCTCGACGAGCACCTGAAGAAGTGGCCAACCACCTACGCGGGCCGTCACACGAAACAGTCGTCGGCCCGGCATCGATGCAACGCCACCCCGCGCCTGTGAATCCAAGGAAAATGTCCGTCTGTCGGATATTGTGGACAGCAGACGGAAGACCCGCCCGGACCGTCCGGGCCGATCAGCATAAAGAGCGACCGCCCTACGCTTCTCATGGGAGACAAGGAGGTGATATAAGAAAGAGCAGTTCGTCCAGGATATGAAAGCAGGCATCACCCACGGGATTGTCCCCGCCGTCAACCTGGAGATCTACCAGGATGTCGGAGTGGGAGAAGTCTCGCTGGAGTATATGAAGGCCGTGAACCAGGAAATCCAAGGTAAACGATCTATCGTATGAACAATAACATGAGAATATACTTGCATCGTGGCCTCGGAGCAGCCGCCCTATCGGCGATTCTGCTGACTTCTCGGCGCTTGCCGGCGGCCGAGGGATACGTCCCCTTCGACGGTCCCAAGACCGCGTGGCACGAGGGATTTGACCGTGGTGACTTCGTCATGGACGATGCCACGGGCGCGATCACGCCCATGACGGCGCCCGCGGGCGAGGTGAAGAGCTTCGGCGTCGACAGCGCGGTGAAGGACGGCAAACGACGGTGCGTGGTGGTCGTCCCCAAGAAGGCGGCGCCGGGCTACCCGTGGCCGTGGCGCGGCTGCTATTGGAACCACGAGCCTCAGACCGAAGTCGAGATGCTCAAGCGCGGTTTCCATATCGCGTTCGTCGCACCCGACGGCGGCAGGCAAGGCAAAGCGTGGGACACGTGGTACGCGTTCCTGACGGAGAAGCATGGGCTGTCGAAGAAGGCCGCGTTCATCGGGATGAGCAAAGGCGGGGTAAATGAGTTCAACTGGGGCGTGGTGAATCCCGACAAGGTGGCGTGCATCTATGCCGATAATCCCGCCCTGTACGACGAGGACTTCGCCAAAGTTCCGGAGCTGGCCAAGCACGACGTGCCTCTGCTGCACGTTTGCGGCACTGAGGATTCGCTGTTGCAGCGGAATACTCTGGTCGTCGAGAACACGTACCATGAGTTGGGCGGCCTGATCACGGTGATGATCAAGGAAGGCCACGCCCATCACCCGCATAGTCTGCAGAATCCCAAGCCGATTGCCGATTGGATCGAGCAGCATATGACGCCGTCCACGGCCAACCGGCCCGCCTTCGTGGATGCGAAGTTCGCGAAGGGGTATTACTACAGCCTCGAGCCTTCCTTCATTTATCTGAAGGAAGAGGACACCTATGCCACGGCCCGGGGGCCGGGGTTCACCGAGTGCTACGACCGCTACGACGCAGGCGGTTCCGGCAGCTTCAGGATCGGACGGCATGTCGATCATCGTGCCCAAGACCGTGGCGCCGGGAAAACCCTGGGTGTTCACGGGGGATCCGATCGAGAGGGATGCGACCGTCGAGCAGGCGCTGCTGGCGAAGGGCTACCACGTTGTGATCGTCGCGCTGACAGGAACGGGTATGTCGCAAAAACAGTGGGACGATACCTATAAAATCCTCGTGGACGATGGTTTCTCGACCAAGCCGGTATTGAAAGGGACCGGGCCGAAGGCAGGCGAAGCCTATGCTTGGGCGGTTGCCAACCCGGGCAAGGTCTCCTGCATTTATGCCCGGAATCCGCTGATGCGCAGTCTCATGGCGGGCAAAGCGCAGCCGATGGACAACCTTGCGGCGTTGGCGAAAGCAGGCGTGCCGGTCCTGCACGACTGCGGCGCCTTGGATCCCTGGTTGGACAGCCAGACTCGCGTCGTCGAGAAACGCTATCAAGGAGCTCGGCGGAAAGATCACGGTGATCGTCAGGGCGGGCGAAGGGCATTTTCCGCTTTCGCCGAAAGACCCGAAGTCGGTCGTGGATTTCATCATCAAGAATACCCGTTGATGCTTGCTTGAGATTAAGGACGATGCCATGAAGCAATCAACGCTCTTTCTCGCCGCGCTGCTTGCGCCGTTGGTTTTCGCCGTAGCGACGAGTGGCGTTTGCGCCGCCGACCTCTTCGTCTCGCCGGCGGGGAACGATCAGGGAAGCGGGGCCCGCGCGACGCCCTTCGCCACCCTGCAAAAGGCCAGGGACGCCGCCCGCGGAATGCCGAAGCCCGTTACCATTCATCTGGCCGGCGGCACGTACTACCTGCCCGAAACGCTGGTGCTCGGGCCGGAAGACTCCGGGGTCACCTGGCAGGCCAACGAAGGTGAAACCCCGATCGTCAGCGGCGGGGTGAAGCTCGACCTCGAGTGGACGACCTACAAAGACGGCATCCTGCAGGCGAAGATCCCGGAAGACCTGGTCACCGAGGAACTGTTCGTCAACGGCCAGCGCCAGGTCCTCGCCCGCTATCCCAACCTCGACCCGCAGGCCAAGTATTTCCACGGCTACGCCGCCGATGCGATCAGCAAGGGTCGGGCGGCCCGCTGGGCCGATCCCGCGGGGGGTTACTTCCACGCCATGCATCCGGCGATGTGGGGTGGGTTCACCTGGCGGATCACCGGCAAGGACGCCAACGGCGAGATTACCAAGGAGGGCGGCTGGCAGAACAACCGAGGGGGCGCCGCGCACCCGACGATCCGTTTTGTGGAAAACATCTTCGAGGAACTCGACGCGCCAGGCGAGTGGTTCCTCGATCGCAAGACGCACACCCTCTATTTCTATCCGCCTGCCGGCCTCGACCTCTCCCACGCCACGGTGGAAGTGACGCGCCTGGCCACGCTCGTCGAGCTGCGCGGCGCCCGGGAGAAACCCGTCCGCTCGGTGGCGCTGAGGGGTATCACCTTCCGGCATGCGAATCGTACGGTCATGGAGACGAAGGAGCCGCTCTTGCGGACCGACTGGACGATCTATCGCGGCGGCGCGATCTTTCTCCAGGGCGCCGAAGACTGCCTGTTGGAAGACCTGCTCCTTGACCAAGTAGGCGGAAACGCGATCTTCGTCAACCACTACAACCGCCGGGTCACCGTCCGCGGGTGCGAGATCGTGAAGGCCGGGGCTAGCGGCGTCGTGTTCCTGGGCGATCCCAAGGCGGCCCGGAACCCGCTGTTCAACTACGACCAACGTCAAAGGGCCGCCGACCTCGACCGCACGCCGGGGCCGAAGACCGACAACTACCCCGCCGATTGCCTGGTGGAAGACTGCCTGATTCATCTCACCGGACGCGTGGAAAAGCAGACGGCGGGCGTCAACATCGATCTGGCCCAAGACATCACCGTTCGCCACTGCTCGATCTACGACATGCCGCGGGCTGGGATCAACATCGGCGACGGCTGCTGGGGCGGCCATGTGGTCGAGTGGTGCGATGTCTTCGACACCGTCAAGGAGACCGGGGACCACGGCAGCTTCAATTCCTGGGGCCGCGATCGGTGGTGGGGGCTGAAGGACGTCGGCATGAACGACCTGCTCTCCAAGGAAGACACGAAGGACCTGCCGCTTCTGGACTGCGTGAAGCAGAACGTCCTCCGCAACAACCGCTGGCGCTGCGACCACGGGTGGGATATCGACCTCGACGACGGTTCCTCGAACTACTGGATCTACAACAACCTCTGCCTCAATGGCGGCATCAAGAATCGCGAGGGATGTCTCCGCATTGACGAAAACAACATTACGGTGAACAACGGCTTCCACGCCCATGTCTGGCTCCGCGGCTGCCAGGACGTCGTGCGGCGGAACATCTTCTGGCGACCTTACGAGATGTCGCCGCGGGTGGGGAAGGAAGTGGACGACAATCTCGTCCAGGTTTCCGGTTTGACGGAGCCGCGTCCGGCGAAGGGATTGCAGAAGATCAGCGGCATGGACGCGCACTCGGTGGAGGCCGACGCGATGTTCGTCGACCCGGCGCACGGCGACTACCGGGTGCAGCCGGGCTCGCCGGCGTTGGCGCTGGGTTTCAAGAACTTCCCCATGGACCAGTTCGGCGTCACCAGCCCGAGGCTCAAGGCCAAAGCCCGGTCGCCCGTCCTGCCGGCAGCAGCGGTGGTGGTTGAAAAGGAGGCGAGCAATGCTGGGTAAACTCGGATTTGGAAAGGACCGTAGAATGATAACGAAGTTACAAGCCGTATGGCTGTTGGCGTCGGCGGTGACGGCGGCGCGTGGAAGTGCATGGCGGAGAGGAGCGGCCGTGAGAATTCGAAGAGGAACAGCACTTCTCGTACTCGCTGTCGTCGTCTCCATTACGGGGGTTGTCCAAGCCGAACCGACCGCGATTCCGGTCAAGGGCGATGCCCCCACATCCCTGTACGGAGACGAAGCGGCCTCGACGGACGATTGCGTCAAGAAGCAAGCGGGGGACAGCTTCCGTTGGAAGGGCAGCGGACAGATCACCTGGAAGGTACAAGTCGACCGGGCCGGAGACTACGAGGTCGCCCTTTGCCACGCCGCGGAACCCGACGCGGTTGGACAGCACTTGCAGGTCAGCAGTGGTAACAGTAGGGTCAGGTACACGCTGGCGATGACCAAAGGGGTCTTCGGGAACAAGTCGTATGAAATGACGCCGATCAAGGGCCGGCTCCGCCTCGAGGCGGGAACCCAGTCGATCACGCTCAGCATCCCGGACGCGCCGAAAGCGATGGTTGTGCTCGCGTTTCGCAGTCTGGAGCTGACTGCCGTCGCCGCCAACGCGGCCATCGAGGCAGAGCGACAGGAGGCGCGGCGTGCGCGGGCCAGCACGGAGTGGCTGACCAAAGCCGGCTACGGGCTGATGTTCCATTGGACCTCGCAGAGCATCGGCAAGGACGGAACACACAAGCCGTATGCGCGTGCCGTTGACGAATTTGACGTGAACCGCTTTGCGGAAATGGTGGAAGCAACGGGAGCGGGCTACGTGATTCTTACCATTGGCCACGCCGAGTCGTATTGTCCGGCGCCGCTCAAAGCCTGGGAGAAATACCACCCCGGCAAGACAACTCGACGCGACCTGATTGCCGAGATGGCCGATGCACTCAGCGCCAAAGGCATCAAGCTGATGTGCTACTTGAACGCGGCTAGTCTCACCCGATACCCGAGGGCCAGCGAAGAGGAGTTCACCCGGATCATGACTGAGATCCTGACGGAGTTCGGCGATCACTACAAGGAGAAGGTGGCCGGCTACTGGTTCGACTGCTGTTATCAAGCTAAAGAAAGATACCCAGGCTTCTCGTTCCGCGAGTTCTTCAATACCTGCAAAGTGGGGAACCCGAATCGCATCGTTGCGCTGAACTCCTGGATCTACCCGAACGTCTCCGAATGGCAGGAGTATTGGGCTGGGGAAACCGCCAGCCCCGTCGAGTTGCCGCGCAACGGCACGACCCAAGAGCACGGCCCCGGCGCGGGATTGCGCTACCACGCTTTGCTGATCATGGAGCCTTATTGGGTGCAGGAAAAGGTTGAAATGCCAAGACCTCGGTTCACGGCCCAAGAGTTGGGGGATTACATCGGCCGGTGCAAGGCCAACGGTGGCGCGGTGACGATCAACCTCGGTATCTACCAGGATGGCACGGTGGACCCAGATGCCGTTAATGTGCTCAAGGAAGCTGGCAAGCGAGCGGAAGTTCGACCTGCTGGTGAGCGACCTGGGGCTGCCGGATGGCAGTGGCCTAGACCCAATACCGTCCAACGGGGTTGCCAAATAGAAAGCCTCCGATCAGCATGAGTTTGCCACAACTCCATGACTGATCAGGAGGCTACGATGATCGACATCCGCAAGGAGGCCGACGCTTTCACGTCTTGGCCCACTCGTGAGCGTCTCCGCGCCTTGAAACGTATCATCCCCCGCGCCCGTGTGGAAGAAGTCCTCTCCCGCACCGGGCACGACTGCTCCCACTGCCCTCGGCTGCCGGGCTGGTTCATGCTCTGGTTTGTCATCGCCCTGGGCCTGTTCTGCCGCGACTGCTACCGCCAGGTCTTCCGTTGGCTCCAACCCTTCCGCAAGGGCGCCACACCGGGACGAACTACCTTGTGCGAGGCCCGCAAACGCCTGGGCATTGCCCCCATGCGCCTCCTGGCCGAACAGGTCATTCAGTTGCAGGGCAAGCCAACCACCCCTGGGGCGTTCTACCGGGGCATGCGGACCATGGCTCTGGACGGCTTCGTCGTCGACGTGCCTGATACCCCGGCCAATGTGCGGGCCTTCGGGCGCCCGGCAGTAGCCGTGCCCCCGCTGCGTTCCCTCAGGCCCGCGTCCTCGCGCTGTGTGAGACCGGCAGTCATGTCCTCTGGCGCTTCTTGATCAAGCCCTGCTCTTGCGGTGAGGTCACCATGTCGCACTACCTCCTGCGATTCCTCCAGGAGGGCATGCTCTTGCTCTGGGACCGGAATTTCCTCAGCTATCAGACCATCTCCGAGGTGCGCCAGCGAAAGGCGCATCTGTTGGCCCGAATCAAGAAGAACCTCATCTTCGAGCCTCTCCGCGTGCTCGACGACGGCTCCTACCTGTCGAAGATTTACCGCACCAGCTACGACCGGCAGAAGGACCGCAACGGTATCCCGGTGCGGATTATCGAGTACACCTTCGATGATCCCGGTCGCCCCGGCTCGGGCGAGCCTCACCGACTGTTGACGACGCTGTTGGACGAGCGACTCGACCCGGCCGAGACCTTGATCGTGCTCTATCACGAGAGATGGGAAGAAGAACTTACCATCGATGAGTTGAAGACCCATCAACGCGAGCGTCCGGTGCTGCGCAGCCAGACGCCTGGCGGCGTGGTGCAGGAACTGTACGGCCTGTTGTTGGGTCACTACGTCGTCCGGGTGCTGATGCAAGAGGCGGCAGTGACTCAGGGGATCGACCCGCATCGACTCTCGTTCACCGCCGCACTGAAATCCTCCGGTGTCGGTTGCCCGAGTGCCCGGCGAGCCGTCGGGGTCGCAACCGGTGGTACCACAACTTGGTGGCGGAAATCGCCGAGGAGGTGTTGCCCGAACGGCGTGATCGGATCAACCCCCGCGTCATCAAACGGAAGATGAGCAACTGGGGGAAGAAGAGGCCCGAGCATCGCAATTATCCTCAACCCACCAAGGAGTTTGGCAAGGCGATCGTCATGCGCCGTTGAACGGTATTGGGCCTAGACCCAATACCGTTCAACGGCGCATGACGATGGACTCAGCAAACCCCTTGGTGGGCTGTGGGTAGTGACGATGCTCGGGCTGTTTCTTCCTCCAGTTGCTCATCTTCCGCTTGATGACCCGCGGGTTGATCCGATCGCGCCGTTCGGGCAACACCTCCTCGGCGATTTCCGCCACCAAGTTGTGATACCACCGGCTGCGACCGCGACGGCTCGCCGGGCACTCGGGCAAGCGGCACCGCAGGATCTTCAAGGCCCCGGTGAACGACATCCGCTGCGGGTCCAACCCCTGGCGGGCCGCCGCCTCCTGCATCAGCACGCGGATGATGTAGTGCCCCAGCAGAAACCCGTACAACTCCTGCACCACACCGCCGGGCGTCTGGCTCCGCAGCACTGGTCGCTCCCGTTGATGGGTCTTCAATTCATCCATTGTGACCTCCTCCTCCCACCGCTCGTGGTACAGCACGATCAAGGTCTCGGCCGGATCGAGTTTCTCGTCCAGCAGCGTCGTCAGCAGCCGGTGCGTCTCCCCGGAGCCGGGGCGGCCGGGGTCCTCGAAGGTGTACTCGATGATCCGCACCAGGATGCCATTGCGGTCCTTCTGGCGATCCGCGGGACTCGGGTAGAGCTTGGCCAGATACGAGCCGTCGTCGAGCACGCGGATCGGCTCGAAGATGAGGTTGGACTTGATGCGGGCCAGTAGATGTGCACCGGTGCGGAGCACCTCGGAGACGGTCTGGTAGCTGAAGAAGTTGCGATCCCACAACAGCAGCATGTCCTTCTGAAGGAACCGCAGCAGGTAATGGGCCATAGTGACCTCGCCGCACGTGCAGGGCTTGATCAGCGACCGCCAAAGGACGTGGCTGCCGGTCTCGCACAAGGCCAGAACGCGGGCCTGGGGGAAGGCGGCGCGGGCGCGGCCGCTGCCGGGGCGACCGAAGGCCCGTTCGTTGGCCGCCGTATCGGGCAGATCGACGACGAACCCGTCCAGGGCCATGGTCCGCATGCCGCGGTAGAAGGCCCCCGGGGTCTCGGGGCGTCCCAGCAGGCGGATGGCCTCTTGGGCCAAGTGGCGCATCGGGGCGACGCCGAGGCGTTTTCGCGCCTCGCAGAAGGTGGAACGTGGCGGGATCGCGTGGGGTCGGAAGGGCTGAAGCCAGCGGAAGACCTGGCGGTAGCAGTCGCGGCAGAACAGGCCGAGAGCGATGACGAACCAGACCAGGAACCAGCCCGGCAATCGCGGGCAGTGGGTCTGGTCGTGGCCGGTGCGCGCGAGGACTTCTTCCACGCGGGCGCGGGGGATGATACGCTTCAGAGCGCGGAGACGCTCGCGCGTGGGCCAGGACGCGATCGCGTCGGCCTCCTTGCGGATGTTGATCACCGTAGCCTCCTGATCAGCTATGGAGTTGTGGCAAACTCATGCTGATCGGAGGCTTTCTCTTTGGCAACCCCATTGGACGGTATTGGGCCTAGACCTGATGAGGACACTGCGCGCGCGGGATGAGTCCCTCGTGGCCATAGCCTTCTCTTGCTACGGTCAGGAGGAGGACATCATTCAGTGTCTCGCCGCCGGCTTTGCCGTGCATCTGACCAAGCCAGCGGATCTCGATCGGCTCGTGGACGTGATCCGTGGGCTGATGGACTGCTGATCCCAGCTTCGTCAAAGGAATGTAGTGCACCCAGAAATCGGACCACCGAAACGGCGATCTTTTGTCAATCCTATCACTGTGATCGCTGCATGCTAATCCATTGTTGCTCGAACTCGCTCGGCGTCAAGTACCCCAGCGCCGAGTGAATCCGCTTCCGGTTGTACACCTCGTCGAGGAATCGTCCCAGATGCCGCCAGGCATCGGCGAAGTCCTCGTACTCCGACAAATCCACCTCCTCCTCTTTAATTGTTCTCATGAGTCTCTCAGCATATCCATTCTCTTTGGGTTCGCCCACGTTTGCCATGCTGATCTGCGAATGTGTCGCCTTCAGCATCTCGACGTAGGCCGTGGCCGCATACTGCACCCCCTGGTCGGAATGATGGATCTCCGGGCGTCCTCGTTCCAACGCCCGTTTCAGGGCCGTGATCGTCAACTCTTGCTCCAGGCTGCGGCCCAGATGCCAGCCTCGGATGCAGCGGGTGAACACGTCCATTAACACTGCCAGATACACGAACTCCTTTTTCAATCGGATGTACGTGATGTCGGCCACCCAGACCTGTTCCGGGCGGCTCACCTCCAGGCCCTCGACGAGGTTCGGGTAGCGGGGGTACGGATGATCGCTGTCGGTCGTCCGAGGCTTTCTTTTCGGGGTCTGGCCAGCAATACCCAGTTCATGCATCAACCTCCGTACAACCTTGGAATTGACGATGTGGCCCTGACGATGGAGCATGATGGTCAAGCGCCGGTAGCCGTAGGTGGGCCATTGACCGGCCAATTCCTTCAAGGCGTCTCGAACCGGCTGGTCCTCCGGCAGCCGGGGTTGATGGTAGAGGGCGCTGCGATGCACGTCGAGGGTATCACATAAGAATCGGAGCGGATATTGATCCTTGAGTTGGTGGATCACCTCCCGTTTCTGGTCGAGGCCACATCCAGCAGTGTCGAGGCTTTTTTTAAAACCTCGATCTGCCGGGTAGCCCGGCCGAGCAGTTGCTCCAACTCGGCGATGCGGGCCTGGTCCTCGTCATGCTGGTCGTCGCCCTCGAAGAGGGTATGCGCTCGCTCCAGGAAGGTGGCCTTCCAGGTGGCCAGCAGGTTGGGGCTGAGGGCGTGCTTGCGGCACGCCTCGGCCGAGGACTGAACACCGGACCAGATCTCCAGGACGATCTGGGCCTTGAACTCGGGCGTGAATCGGCGTCGTTTCTTCATGCGATTGCGTCTCCCTGCGGACCTCCAGGTTCATTATGCACCTGTCCGATCCGAGGGGCGCACTTCAGGCGCACTTCAGAACATTTGGGCGGTCCGTGTCGCAGTAGTCTGCGCGCGTCGTCCGACACACCGAAGTCGATTTATCGGGGTGCAATCGCGCCAGTGCCATCGATTACGCGACCTTTTTGGACTTGTTCTTCCCGATACCCCCCTGAGTCCCCATGTCGGGAAGAGTTTTCGCTTCTAAATATGCCTGATACACCTCCGGCCAGATCCCGCTCAGTTGGATCACGCGCAGGTCCACGATCCACTGACCCCCTTCCAGTTTCCAGGTCATGCCCGACTGTTTCAGCCGTTGTGTGAACACCGTCTTGCACGCTGCCTCGGTCACCCCGCTGCCGATGGGAAGGTGGTTGTTTCGGTACTGACAATAATCCAGGAACCGAATCCGCTTCCGCAAGTAGTTGTAAGCGCTGCGATATTGCTCCCGCTTCTTCCCCATCACGATCCGCCGTCGTCGGATCGCGGCCGCCGAGTGCAACACGCGGTTGATCCCCCGCGGTTTCGTCTTCAGCCAGCGGCACATCTTTCGCGCCCAGCCCTGGGCACGCTTCGCGTCCGAAAATAACGCCTCCGCCAGTTTGTAAATGTATTCACACGCATGATAAAAATCGATCACCCATTCCCACTCCAGCCGCTGACCGGAATGACGGGGATGGCACATCCGCTTGAGCACCCGGCGGAAATACCGCGTCTGTTGGTATCCCCCATCGGTGACGTAGGCCAACCGCGGCAATGGTCCCGTCCACTGCTCCAACACCGCCACGAGCAACGCCGTCAACTGCCGCGACAGCGTCTCCTGACCGGACTCAGGCATCCGGCCCAGGTACACCGTCCCCAACCGCCGACCCCTCCGGTCGTACACCGAGAGCGTCGCCGTCGCGCCTTCCCGGTAACACTCGTGATCACGGATCGGCAACATCAGCCCGTCACGACCCACCGCCAACACCGGCTTGCGGCCACCCCGGGATTGAAACGCCTGTTCCAACAGATTCAAGACGTGAGCCACCTGGGCGTCCTGGCGGTGAGGATCCATACCCTCGACGACTCCCGCGAGGACGGTGCGCAAACTCGCCACCGACCAACACACGCCATGAGCACGCTGGAGGTGGGCCAAAACGGCGCTCTGGGTGGAGACGGCCGCCGCCTGCGCCGCGCGCTCGGCCAAGGCGGGCGTGGCCAAGCCGGCTTCCAGTCCCAAGCGGATCTCCAACGGAACGATCGACCGTTCGATGCCGTGCAAGGGCTGGTACAGCATCCGCCAGAGGGTGATCGTTCCGAACAAGGTCGCCACGGTGCGGTTGGGGGACTTGAAGCGGCGGCGATACCCCACTCCCTGGAAGCACATCTGGTTGGGCATGTCCCGACGGTCATGCGGTTCGAGGTGATTGAAGGTCCATTCGACAAGGAGCCGACCCAGTTCCCGAAGCAGAACTTGCAACTGGGTCTCGAACTGGTGGCAGGTCTGGGGAGTCACCTCCGCCCTGCGGAACCGGACGATGAGGGGACCGATCTGAGCGATCACGGGGATCAAGCGAACGGTCAGCGGGAACAAAGAGGTGGCGAAGTGCGTTGCGAGCAGCGCGGCAGCGGCCGTAGCATGGTCCATCGAGTCGGCCTCTCTGGTGAGGTGGCAAGGTTTGTTCACCTCCAACTCACCGAGAAGCCGGCTCATTCTTCAAGCCGCTGGCCGCATAAACAGCGGAACTAAAGGCCCTTGTGGGCAAAAAACCACGCGATTCCCGGGGAAACCTTTGGCAGTGGCGCGATTGCACCCCTTGGCGCTTTTCTTCCGCCCGAGTGGAGAAGGGTTCGGCGACCTTCGCCGTCGGTGCGCCAAGTTGTTTCTCAAGCTCTTCGATGCGTTGGTTCGCGGCTTCGAGTTTACGGCTCAGGTCCGCGACCAGATCAACGAGCCTTTCGGCGCTGATCCGCCCCTCTCTCGCATCCTGTTTGAGCGTCTCGATGGTATCCATACCCCATCGATTCTAACCAGTCCCATGGACCTCCGGGAAGAACGACTTCACAGAATGGACGGCTACCTCCTGGATGGCATCGAGTCGCTCTTCCGTGACGGTCGTCACCGGGACCGCGACGAGAGCCAGGCCATCCAGGCGGAACTTTATGAACAGATCGGCCGACTCAACATGGAGGTCGAGTGGTTGAAAAATAAAGCTGCCCGCGGCGGTTGACCTCAAGCGGCTCCTGGTCGAACCCGACAATACGCATATGAACATACGTATGCAATGCGAACTCATGGATCTCAACCGATCGAGCTACTACCTCCCACCGGCCACCGCGTCGGCGGCGGATCTGCGCTTGATGCGGTTGATCGACCAGCAGTTCCTCAAGACGCCGTTCTACGGCAGCCGACGGATGACGGCGTGTTTGGAACGGGCCGGGGAGACGGTCAATCGCAAGCGGGTTCAGCGACTCATGGCCTTGATGGGCCTGGAGGCCATCTTCCCCAGGCCGCGTGTCACGACGGCGACCTCGGACGTGCGGGTCTACCCGTACCTGCTCCGCGACCGGAAGTTGACCCACAGCGACGAGATCTGGAGTTCAGACATTACTTATGTGCCCATGAGGCACGGTTTCATGTACCTGACGGCGGTGATCGACTGGTACAGCCGGTACGTGCTCAGTTGGCGACTGTCGAACACCCTCGATGGACGGTTCTGCCTGGAGGCACTCGACGCGGCCTTGGCACGAGGCCGGCCGGAGATCTTCAACACCGACCTGGGTTCGCAGTTCACGTCGCGGGAGTACACCGGCCGCCTGGAGGAGGCCGGGATCGCGGTGAGCCGGGACGGTCGGGGGCGGGCGCTGGACAACGTGTTCGTGGAACGGCTGTGGAGGAGTGTGAAATACGAGGATATCTACATCAATGATTATGAGTATGTTCCAGAACTGGAATCGGGTTTGACGGCCTACTTCCGGTTCTACGATGAGGAGCGTCCCCATCAGTCCCTCGGTTACCGGACGCCCGCCGAGGTCTATCGGGCGGGTTTCGCGGGGGGTTGAAGGGGGAAGGACCTTAACAAATACCCCCGGGCCGAGTGGTCCAGTATTTGGGGTCCACTATAAAAGCGGCCCTGGACCGTGAGCCGGTTCCTATCCCTCGCTACATAAGCGGCACCTCGCATTCAACTACCGTTATTCAATGACATGTGAAATGTAGTTGATTTATTTCGGGCCACGGAAATCGGCGCTGAATCATTCGTCCACTAACCGGGGGTGGCAAACTGTCGGTCGCCCCTGACCGACTCAGGGAGACGGAATCGCAATGGTACGCACCTTGCCATCACTCACGAAGCGCACGTTCATCACGAGGGCCCGGCCGGACGCCGTGTGGGCCAGGATCCAGGCGAGGTGACCTGGTTGATCGGTGAGGTAGCCATTGGCTGAGAGAATCACGTCGCCAGCATGAAGACCGGCCTTCTCCGCCGCAGTGCCCGGGTAGACCATGGTAATCTTCATTCCGCGCGCACCCTCAACGTCGATGACCGGTTGCACATCGATCCCGAGCGCCCGGGGGGCAGAGAGCGAGCCGGGAGTACCGCCCGGGATCGGGGGCGTGGCCCCGGAGGTCGGGGACGGAGCGGCGGAACTCACCCCGCTGGCTGTTCCCCCGGCCGCGGCCGTGGCCGTGAAGGGGGCGAAGGACGTCTCGGGATAGGGAAGAACGCCCGTGAAGGCGCCGTAGCCACTGGCGTACCCGCCCTCGCCGGGCTCACCGCCGATCGTGATGACCGGCTGGTCGGCGACCAGCGGGCCGACGCCGCCAAAGTAATTCGGATGCGCGGGGGTTGGGAAGCCGGGTCCGCCGTAGTACGGGAAGGGCGTGATGCCGCCGATCCGCCGCAGACGCGGCCAGGGATGCGGATAGCCCGGCCCGCCGTAATACGGATAGCCGCCACAAGCGCCGACGCCCAGCGCGTCGCCGCCATAACCGTATCCCAGGTGGTAGCCGAGTCCGAAGCCCTGAAAGCCCGGGAAAAGGCCAGGCGGGCCGTAGCCCAGGGTGCCGACGCCCGGCCCCTCCGGGTTCTTGTGCGGGATGCAATCCGAGCCGCCTTGCGGGACCTGCCCCGGGCCGTCGTCCGCGCTGGCCGACAGACCCGCAACGGCCCAGGTCGCCAGGACCAGCACCAGCGCTTTCACCGCGCGTCTGCCACTACCCCGTATCTGCCAATCCATCGGTGTGCTCCTGTCCGAGTTTTGGAGCCGAGCCTGAGACGCGACCCTCTACTTTTCCGTCCCGTGCGATGTTTGCGCAGCCTGTCCGGCCGCGCGACGGCGATCAGCGCGTGGCCGGCGGCGGCCCGTGTCCCACCGGCGGCAGGTAGGGCGGCCGCGCCGTGTTCACGGGCTGGACCGCGCCGGGGAGTTGGCGCCGCGCGACCTCGGCGGCCGGGTAGCCCAGCGCGTGAAACAGCTCGAACTGGGCCCGGTTGTACTCCGCGACGGTGGCGAAGTACTCATTGAAGGCCGTGTAGAGAAGCTCCAGCGCATAAACTGCTTCTTGCGGCCGGTAGACCAGGATCAGGACGTCTCCGAACCGCCTGGTCTGCCCCAGGCCCTCGAGGAGCCCGTTAAACGTGATGAGGCCCGTGCGCAAGGCGCGGTCCGCCTGGAGAACCCGGGCCGCCGCCGATTGGACGCGCGCGAGCGCCCGCGTCACGTCCGCCGCGACCATGTCCTGGGTCTTGCGGAACTCGATGATGGCCCGGGACTCGTTGCCGCGCTGTGCCTTGATCCGCGCGAGGTTGCCGATCCCGAACCCTTCGAGCTGCCACATGAGCTGGACACTCACGTCCTCGCGGCCCCGCCACTGGTTGAGGCTGCTGTTGGGGCCCAGCGCGAAGAGTCCCGCCTGAGTATCCATGGCCGGGGTCTGGAAGCCGCCGAGCAGGACGAGCGGGAGGAGCGGCCGCATCTTCTCCCGGCGGATCCTCGTCTCCGCTGCCTGAACGAGCGTCTGGTACGAGGCGAGCTCGGGGCGGTTGGTCAGCGCGATCGGCATCAGGTCGTCGAGCGTCCTGCCAGGGTCGATCAACGTGATCTGGACGTGGTCGTGCTCCAGCGGCACGACCACGGCGCGGGGGTCGAGACGCAGGACCTGGGTAAGGTCAGCGCTGGCCACCCGCCACTCCTGGCGCGCCGCGGCGGCGCGCTGCTCCAGGTCGGCAAGCATGTTGCGGGCCCGGGCGACCTCGTCCTCGGGGATCAATTCCCGGCTCAGGCGCGCGATCTTATCGACCAGGTCCTGGCCGCGCTCGACCGTGTAGAGGGCCCCAGCGTAGAGTCCCCGGTACTGATGCACCCGGAAGTAGGCGTCGGCGGTCTGGAGCAGCGCGTCATTCTTCGCGGACTGGACGTTCCAGTGCGCGGAATTCAGGACCTGCCGCTGGACCAGGGGCTGGAAGTAGGCGTCGGTCAAGTTGACGTACATGGTCGCGCCCGCACCACCCATGAAATAGTTCGTGCTGGGCGCGGTCATGATGCCCTTGTTGAGGTCGGGGCCACCGCCGTCGTGTCGGAGGTAATCGATGGCAAACCGCGCCGTGGGAATCCAGAGGACCTTGGCCCGCGTGAGCTGCGCCTCGGCCACCCACACGCCGGCCTGCGCGGCGGCCACGATCAGCGGCCGGGCGTCGGACAACCGCAGCGCGGTGGCCAGATTGATCGGGAACCGCACGTCGGTCGGCTCCAGCGGCGCGGGCTGGAGCGTCAAGCGGGACGCCAGGGGCGCGGGACTTCTCGCCGCCGGACCCCCGCCCCCGGGCGTCGGGACACCCGGACTCTCGGCCGGGGCGGGTGCGGCCGGCGGCACGGTCAACGGCGACGGCCGACCGCTCGGACTCCTCGCAGGAGGGACGACCGGGGGCGGCGGCGACAGCGGCGCGGAGGGCACGTCCCGGCCACTCTCCTTCACGAAACGCTCGATGGCGGGGGACACCGTGGAAGGAAGCGAGGACGGCGGCGGCGGCTGAGCCACGCTGAGCGCAGGATCGATCCCGGAGAGCATCAAGCTCCCGCTGAGGATCAAGGGCCAGGTGGATCGTTTCATCACACGAACCCCGCTCCGTTCACGGACCGCTGAATGTGTTTACTGTTTATATGTTTATAATATTATTACATTAACATCAAGACCGATTAGAAGTAGCCGCCGAAATCGTTGCGCTGGGTTTTCGCCGAGACGAATTCCCAGATCGCCGTGTCGGGCATGCCGAATTTCACCCCAATGCCGCCTTGCGCCCCTGCCCGAAGGCAACGATCGAATCGAGCGTCCGGTCGAACGTGGCCGGATTATATTTGAGCCTGAGAAAGATTCCCGACGGTCCCGGGATCGCGATCGAGCTCGCGCCGCCGAGAATGAACTGGAAACCGGAAGTCACCTGGGACGGCATCGGATAGTATTTCTTGGTCAGCACATAGAAGACGAATTCCTGCCCCGGCTTCCATTGCTCATTCCCGGTCAGAATGGGGAAAAAGGTCGGGTTCCCGGGGAACCGCACCGCGAACCCGCTGCTCGCGTCGAACGTCTCGCCGTCCCGTTCCGCACCGCGACATAGAGCACGTTGTAAACCTGGCCGGGCACGGGTTGGGGCGCCTGGACGAGAACGTGGCTGAAAGGGGGGACCAGCTTGTTGTTGAACCGGTTCGGGTTCGTGATGCGGTACACGAGGAATCCGAAGTGCGGCTGCACGGCGTCCGGGGACATGGTGGGGTCGGACGGGACCTGTAAGTTGTTGTTCCCAGAGACGTTGCCGGCGGCTTGAGGAACCGCCGGCACAAGGACCGGATCGGCGGTCAGCGCGAGGGCGCCGGCCTTCAAATCCACGACGGGAACCGTGGTCGCGTTCCCGCTGAGCGGTTGTTTCGCTTCCAGCCGCTCCAGGCCGGGACGAAATCGTGCAACCTGGCGTTCACGCATGGACGAAGCCCCTCCCACCGGAAAAAGACCCGTACCCACGCCCTTGCCTTTGGAGGGTGGCGTTCAGCGGGTGGCGGGGGGTGACCCATTGCCCACGGGTGGCAAGTAGGGCGGCCGCGCCGTGTTCACGGGCTGGACCGTGCCCGGAGTCCGCAGGGCAGTGACCTCGCGGGCCGGGTAGCCCAGGGCGTGGAACAGCTCGAACTGCGCCCGGTTGTACTCGGCGACCGTCGTGAAGTATTCGTCGAAGGCCAGTTTCAAGAGCTGGAGTGCGAAGACTGCTTCCTGCGGCCGATTGATCTGGACCAGAACATTGCCGAAACGGATGGTCTGCCCAGGCCCTCGTAGTTGCCGTTGAAAGTGATGATGGCCGAGCGCAGGGCGCGATCGGCCTGGACGACCCGCGCCGCCGCCGACTGGACCCGCGCCTGGGCCCGGGTCACGTCCGCCGCGACCATGTCCTGGGTCCGGAAGAACTCGATGATCGCCCGCGACTGGATACCCGCGCTGTTCCTTGATCCGCGCGAGGTTGCCGATGCCGAACGCGTCGAGCTGCCACATGGGCTGATAGCTCAGGTCATCGCGGCCCCGCCACTGATTGAGGCTGCTGTTGGGGCCGAGGCCGAAGATGCCGGCCTGGAGCATTTCGTAGGGGGTCTGGAAGCCATTGATGCAGAAGTTGGGGAGGAGGGGCGCGCTCTTTCCCGGCGGATCTGCCATCGTCGCCTGGACGAGCGCCTGGGAGGAGGCCAACTCGGGACGGTTGGTCAGGGCGATCGGCATCAGATCGTCGAGCGACCGGCCGGGGTCGATCAGGGTGATCTGGGCGTGGTCATGCTCCAGCGGCACGACCACGGGCGCGGGTCGAGCCGCAGCACCTGGGTGAGGTTGGCGCTGGCCACCCGCCACTCCTGGCGCGCCGCGGCGGCGCGCTGCTCCAGGTCGGCAAGCAGGTTCCGGGCCCGGTCGATTTCGACCTGGGGACCAGCTCCTTGCTCAGGTGGCGATGCGCTCGACCAGCTCGCGCCCCGCTCGACGGTATACAGGGCACCGGCGTACATGCCGCGATACTGGTGCACGCCGAAGTAGGCGTTGGCGGTCTGGAGCAGGGCGTCGTTCTTGGCCGTCTGGATGTCCCAGTGGGCGGAGTTCAGCATCTGCCGCGCGACCAGAGGCTGGAAGTAGGCATCGGTCGTGGAGATCCCGTCCATCCCCCCCACATCCCGGCACCGCCGTAGAAGAAGTTCGTGCTCGGCGAGGTCATGATGCCCTT
>CAWHUG010000020.1:0-3812 GCA_963832405.1 uncultured Isosphaeraceae bacterium | reverse complement strand
TTCGTGCCGAGTGACGAGGAACTGATGCTGGCCGTGGCCGGTGGAGATCTCTCCGCCTTCGGCCAAATCGTCGCGCGGCACCAGACCGCGGCCTGGAATGCGGCCTACCGTTTCCTCGGCAACGCGGCCGACGCCGAAGACATCGTACAGGAAGCGTTTCTCAGGATCCTCGATTCGGCCGACCGCTATGAGCCCACGGCGAGCTTCCGAACCTACCTCTATCGAATCATCTCCCGGTTGTGCTTCGATCTCTCTCGGAGGAAGCGTCTGCGACGACACCAACTCCTTCCCGACCTTGCAGCGAACTGCTCGTCACCCGAAGACGTCTCCCTCCACGAAGAACGCGCGGCCGCTGTTCGGCAGGCCCTCGACGCCCTCCCTCCGGCTCAGAAAATGGCCGTGGTTCTGCGCTATTACCAGGACCTCGGCTACCGGGAGATGGCCGCCGTCCTGAACACGACGGACAAGGGGGTGGAACGGCTCCTGGCCAGGGCGCGGGCGACCCTGGAAAGCCGCTTGGGTGGATTTCTGGAAGATTAGCCGAAATCCCGCGGGGGTTTGGGTGGCGTGGTGCGTTAGTTCTGCTGTGAGGAAGGTGAGTCATGCGCTGCAAAGCCGTCCTGGCCAAGTTGGATCGCCTTAACCGGCAAGAGCTGGCGCCTCGGATGCGTGAGCGTGTCGAGGCTCACTTGAGCGGGTGCGCGGACTGCCGCCGACATGCGGCCGGGCAAGAGCGGCTGGCCACCCTCCTGACGAGTCTTCCCCAGCCGCCGGCCGTCCCCGAGGGATTCGGCGACCGTCTCATGGCGGCAGCCCGGCGGCGACCCGGTCGTCAGTCCGTGCCGGGGTCACTCGGGCGTCTTCGTTGGCTCTCGCCGCCCGTATCGATCGGCAGGAAGGTCGCACAAGCGATGACACTCGCAGCGGGACTCTTGATCGGGGTCTTCATGGGACACCAAACGTGGCGGTCCGCGCATTCACCGAGCCCGCAATCAACCGTGCCGCCCGATCCGGTTGCCATTTATGAACTGGACTCTCTGACGGACGCCCCGAGCGGTTCGCTCGTCCAGAGCTACCTGATGCTGACCGACGTCCCGAACCAACCTGGAACGTAGCCATGTGGAAACAAATCAAGCCGGCCTTCATGCTCTTGTCGATGGCTCTGAACCTCGCGTTTGTGGGCGTGTGGGTGGCCTCCGCGGCCGTCTCTCAGGTCGAATCGCGGGAAGAGCGTTGTGCGCCGGGAGACAGCGCATCGGTGTGGTGTCCGCTGCACCGCCAGTTGAAAGTCAGTGCCGACCAATGGGAGCAGATCGAGCCGCGCTTGCGGGCGTTCCGCGCCTCCGCCGACGAGATATCCCGACAAAACAGTGAACTGCGCAGAGGGATCGTCGACCAACTGGCCACCCCGCATCCCGATCTCGACATTATCCAGGCGAAGCAAGGGGATATCCTTGCCGGCCAGCGCCGGATGCAGGGTTTGGTGATTGACCAGTTGATGACCGAAAAGAAAGTCCTCACGGCCGAGCAGCAACAACGGCTGTTTGAGATGCTGCGCAGGGGAATGGGTTGCGACGGCGCTGGGCCGATGCTGGTTCCTGGTCGCGGCCCCGAGCGAGGATTGGGACAGGTTCTTCGGCCGACCGGCAAAGATTGAGGCAACCGCGTCTCCCGCGGGTCGTGCATCCCGCGCCCAGAGCGATCACAGGGGAAAGCCAAGGGCAGACAATCTCTCCGAACGAAGGCCGTTCGCACTGCAACCGTTCCGCCGCCGACACGCGAGACCGTCCGGCCTGAGCGGAGGTGTCCACGCCCATATTGAACGGACAAGTCCTTAGTTTATGTGATGGAAATTCGTCAAGAAGCGAGAAAAATCATGACGACCCTGACCGACGAGCGGCAAGCCCCGTTCCTGCACCCCGACGCGACTCCCAACGGCAGTCGGAACGGCCAGGTCGCCACACCGGGACACGGGAGCAGGCGGCGCGGTCGAATCCCCATCGTCCGGATCAGTCTGGGCCTGGCAGTCCTGGGGGGGGTTGGGGCCGTCGTCTACCAGCAGATGTTCGCGCCCCTGGCCGTGCGGTCGCAGGAGGTCGCGCTGGGCACGGTCGTGAACGAGGTCATGGGGACGGGCACCCTAGAGGCGCATGTCAAGGTGACGATCAGCTCGAAGATCAACGACCGGATCATCGAGGTGCTGGTCGATCAGGGCGACCAGGTGAAAGCGGGCCAGGTCCTGGTCCGGCTCGACGACACCGATTTCAAGCAGCAAGTGGAGTCGGAAGCGGCGAACGTCACCGCCAGAGAGGCCGCGATCAATCGGCTTCAAGCCGAGAAGAAACGGGCGGCCGCCGCCCTGGACCTCGCCCAGCACGATTTCGACCGTTACCAGCGGCTGGTCCTGCGGGGCGTGGTCACCCTGGAGGAGCTCGACAGGTACATCACGACCCGGAAGGTCGCGGAGGCCGATCTGGTCCGCGCCGAGGCGGCCCTCGTGGAAGGGCACAAGCAGCTCATGGCCGCGGAGCGGACCCGTGAGTTTCAGCGTGCCCGCCTGGCGGACACGGTCGTGAAGGCCCCGTGCGATGGGCTGATCATCCGGCGCGACCGTGATCCGGGGGACGTGGTCGTCCCGGGGACCTCCATGCTGGCGATGGTCTCGACCCAGGAAATCTGGGCCAGTACCTGGGTGGACGAGACCGAGATGGCCCGCCTTTATCCCGGTCAGACCACTCGGGTCGTCTTTCGCTCCGAACCGAAGCGCAATTATCGCGGCACCGTGGTCCGGCTCGGCCGCGAGGCCGACCGCGAGACCCGCGAGTTCCTGGTGGACGTCAATCCCGAGCGCCTGCCGGCGCAATGGGCGGTGGGGCAGCGAGTGGAAGTCTACATCGAAGCGGCGCGGCGGTCCGGCGTGGTCACGCTGCCCGTGCGGTTTCTCGTCGAGGGGGGCAAGCAAACCGGCACGTTCGTCGCGCGCGCGGGCCAGGCGCAGTGGCGGCCCTTGACGCTCGGCGTGCGCGGCCGGGAGACCGTCGAGGTCGTCGCCGGGCTCAGGGCCGGTGAGCGTGTGCTGATGTCCGCCGACGCCAACGGCCGGTCCGTGACGGGCGGGCGAAAGGTGACGCCGCTATGAATCTCGCACTCAAAGACGTCCGGCACAACTGCGGCCGGTTCGCCCTCACGTCGATCGGCATCGGCCTGTTGCTCATGATCGTCATGGGCATGGGCGGCATCTACCGCGGTCTCGTGGAAGACGCCACCCTGCTGGTCGAAGTGGTGGGGGCCGACCTGTGGGTCGTGCAGGGCGACACGCGGGGGCCGTTCGCCGAGGTTTCACGCGTGCCGACGAACCTCCGCGATCGCATTGCGGCGGTGCCCGGGGTGAAGAGAGGCGCGGGAATGCGTCTCGACCATTATCCAGCGTCATTACCAGGGCCGATCGCTGCGCATGAGCATCTTCGGCCTGGACTGGCCTGCGGACAAGGGCGCCTGGCTCCCGATCGTTGCCGGAAGAGCTCTGGCTCAGAACCACTACGAACTGGTTGCCGACCGCATCGTGGGCCTGGAGGTGGGTGACCGTATCCGGCTGGGCAAGGAAACGTACACGGTCGTGGGCCTGACCAAGGGCATGTACTCGTCGGCGGGCGACGGCATGGTCTTCTGCTCGGCCCTGGATGCCCTGGCGATCCAGTTCGATCTGCCGGCGGAGGCCATCCGGCTGGAACGCGCCGCGCGCGCGGCCCGCAATAGCCTGAGCGATCTCGGCCGGGCTGAGCCGGGCTTGATCGAGCACGTGGGCGGCCCCA
>CAWHUG010000019.1:0-92520 GCA_963832405.1 uncultured Isosphaeraceae bacterium | reverse complement strand
GCCTCGGACGACCGACAGCGATCATCCGTACCCCCGCTACCCGAACCTCGTCGAGGGCCTGGAGGTGAGCCGCCCGGAACAGGTCTGGGTGGCCGACATCACGTACATCCGATTGAAAAAGGAGTTCGTGTATCTGGCAGTGTTAATGGACGTGTTCACCCGCTGCATCCGAGGCTGGCATCTGGGCCGCAGCCTGGAGCAAGAGTTGACGATCACGGCCCTGAAACGGGCGTTGGAACGAGGACGCCCGGAGATCGATCATTCCGACCAGGGGGTGCAGTATGCGGCCACGGCCTACGTCGAGATGCTGAAGGCGACACATTCGCAGATCAGCATGGCAAACGTGGGCGAACCCAAAGAGAATGGATATGCTGAGAGACTCATGAGAACAATTAAAGAGGAGGAGGTGGATTTGTCGGAGTACGAGGACTTCGCCGATGCCTGGCGGCATCTGGGACGATTCCTCGACGAGGTGTACAACCGGAAGCGGATTCACTCGTGCGCTGGGTACTGACGCCGAGCGAGTTCGAGCAACAATGGATTAGCATGCAGCGATCACAGTGATAGGATTGACAAAAGATCGCCGTTTCGGTGGTCCGATTTCTGGGCGCACTACAGACGCCTAAAGAAGGGACGATCACTTCCTCAGGTACATCCGCTCAGATCGTGGGACGGAGATGCGGCCGGCTTTGAGCTGAACCGGCACCGGAAACGCTTCTACCGGTACTTCCCCGTCCGGACAAGGACATTGATCGCCGTCGTGACGAGTTTGGCGAACTCGGCGCGGTTGATGGGATCGTTGGGGCGGACGGTCGTCTTCCCGTCGTCGCCGCTCATGATGCCGAGAGAGACTAAGGTAGTGATGTCGGATGCGAAGGGATGATTGGAAGGAAGGTCGGAGAAATGGACGGCAGACGTCGCCGCCGGAATCCCGAAAGCGTCCATGAGGTGCCTCGCGACCGCACCGCGGGAGGCCGTACCGTTGCCGTTGAGGCTCGTCGTCAGCAGCCGCCACTTGCGATCCTCCGCCGCTTTGAAGAAGGAGGAAAACCATTGACCCTTGGCCGAGAGATTGCCCGGCGCCCCACTCACTTTCGTCATATCGACCTTCGTCGCGAGCAGCAGCATCTTGATCGCTTCGGCGTGGGTGACGGGCATCGCGGGAGCGAAGAGGCCGGTGGGCACGCCGCTTGCGTCATTCTTGCCTTGGGCAAGCCCTGCAGCGAGCAGGAACCGGACGAACGGGAAGAACCACTGGGTGCTCAGGACGTCTCGGATCCGGATGGCAGTCCCGCGGTAGGAAATCGAGAGCGTCACACCCTTGGCCGGTGCATTGAGAGCCTGCAGCGCGAGGGAAGCGATATCGGTACTCGCCGGAGCGGCAGCGTGCAGCGAGGAATACGAGGAGGATGAGGATGATCCGCCGATGGTTGTGCAGACTCTCAGTGCTCCCTTTCCTGTGCAGATGACCGTCGGCGTGCCGTCGATGGTGCCGCCTCCGCCTCCTCCGCCGCCTCCGCCTCCACCTCCTCCACCTCCGCCAGTCGGTGGCGGAGCGACAGAGGAAGCCGGCGGAGCAGACGAAGAGGACGGCGCGGAAGAAGTCGGACAAGTGCCGCAGTCCGCCGGACAGCTGGCGGCAGGTCTCGGTTCCTGCCGTGCAGACACTGTCGCCGCAGGAGGGCGTCTGGCCTGACGACGTAACCGTGTACGACCCGTTCGCCACGGATTGCAGCATGTTGCCGCCGTTCTCCGGTTCCAGTACCAGAGACGTTGCCGGATTAACGGTGACCGTGGCCGTGCCCGCACTGACGGCGCGGAAGGTGAGGCGCACAATCCGGCCGCTGCCGGTGAAACCGCTGTCGAGCCGCACCCGGGAGAACGTGAGCGTGCGGTTTGCCGGATCGGACGCCGTGAGCACTTCCTGTGGCAGGATGCTGCCTGTGACATCGGCGCTCACAAACTCCAGATTCGATGAGTACTGCAGGTGCTCTTCCGTACCGGCAACGGCCTGGCCGCCGGTATTCAGCACGGCGTCGACCATGAAGGTGCTGCCGGACGGAACGGACAGGGAAGCGGGGCTGAGGCTGAGAGTGGCGGATGGGGACGCGGGTGGCACGGTGCTTGCCGCAGGATCGAAGAACAGGCCGCTGATGACGGCGTTTTGGATCAGGTCTCCGGTGTTATTCGTAGTGGTATTGGTCATCCGGAACACGACGTGGCCGGAGACATTCCAAGAGAGGTAAGTACCATCTATGAATACGGGGACTGCCCGGCTGTCGAGTACGGTGCCGTCCGTATCGAGCACGTCCACGCGCTCTGCTCGACTCTTCGTGTCCCAGTCTGCCGCATAGAGACTCACCTTGTGCATCCGGCCATCGGTCAGGTTCATATCAATCGTGTATGCATTGCTTACGCCGGTATACCAGATGCTCGCAATGCGGCTGGTATCCGTAGAAGATTTGTACAATGCCCGGGTATCGGTCGTGCCATCGGCATAGGTCCAACTCAACGCATCTGCAGGCGTGACTGTGGCATAGGAAGGAAGGCTCGTCGTGCCGCCGATGACTTGGTAGCCGTCGCTGCCATAGAATCCCGTCCAGCTGCCCTGCGTGACCGTGTCCGTTCCCAGGAAGGTGACGGGGGAATCGGCATGGACATTCAGTAAGTATGCCGCCGTGCCGCTTCCGATGAGGAGGAAGCACACGATGATCCCTATGACCGGCCATGTGCGGCTGCCGTTTCGAGGGAGAGGGAGAATGTGCATGGAGACAGGGAGAAGGGGGCGCATACGGAATGCTCAGCGCATGAAGCGGATGAGCCGGACGATGTCGCTGAATGTGAGCGGCAGGAGCGGCGTGAGGATGTCTCCGCAGTTCGTTGCCGACGCGAGGCACTGGATCGCCTGCAGCACGGATGGCGTCGTCACCTGGCTGTTGCCGCCGGACAAATCTCCGAACGTGAGCGCGGGGAGCGTCACCACTTTGCCGCTGACGCCACCCGCAACCTGTGCGCTGACGGCGGTGTAGCCGGTCGCCGTCAGTGCCAACGTCAGTGTATGCGTATTGTTCTTCACGTCATCAGGCAGAGACGCGATTCCCTTTCCGCTTGTGAATGTCACGTCCTGCGTCAGGATCGTCGCCCCGCCGTCCTTGATCGTGAGCGTGGCGAGCGGCGGATCGGATTGTCCGGCGCGTAGCGTGCGGAAAGACGTGCGCAGTGTCAGTGCGTTCTCAGGATTGATGGCGGTGAAGGTGAAAGGAGCGGTGGTACGATCGTAGTTGGTGTCAAGTATGCTGATGGAAAGAGTGCCGGCAGTTGTCGGGACAAAAGGAGCGAATTGCGGCGAATGTCCGGGCCACAAAAACACATAGGGGGTTAAGCCTTTGCCGGCGTCGCCGTTTTCTATGAGAGCGAGATATGGGTGAGAAAAATTCTGATCATAGGGCGGCCAATGGGAAAATGTCATCGTCACGGGCTGACCGACGATGCCGACGGTGGGGCCGGTGACCTCCACCACGGGGTGCATGTCGACGATGTCGAACGCCGACATGGGGACGCCGTTGAGCGACTGCAAATTGCTCCAGTCCCAGCGGTCGTCCGGCACGGGGTTGAGCTGCGGACGGGGGTCGTTACCCGTGTTATCCGCATTGATCATGCCGTACTTCCGCAGCCCGTCGAGGATCACCCGTGCCTGGCCGGTGAACTCGTCCTTATGCGCGTCGTACCAGGACTGCTTCAGGCGGAAGCGCGCGCCGAACGGGACGCCGCTCCCTCTGCCCTGTCCCCCAGACGCCCCGTTCCGTGCCGGCCACACGTACGACTGGGATGTGTACTCATTTTTGAGCGATATGCGGACAATATGCCCGATGTCACCGCGCACGACCTCGTCATAGCGCACCAGAAGCGGCAGGATCGGCAGACCCGCCGCATCGCCGCTCGTCCAGTTCGTGGGGCGCGGTATGCCGGTCGTGAGATCGAATTTAAAATCGCCGTACCCCGATACCCATGCGCCGGTCGAGGTGACATACATCCTACTTGATTCCCACAGCGTATCGGCACCGCCGGTCTGCTCGTTGCGTACAAGGATCAGCATGTGTCCGTCGCCATAATTCCCTTCCGTGGGTAGTATGCCGGTATCGGTCCATCCCTCCATACTGGGATATGCCGGGATGGGCATCGGCCCCGCGTCGCATTGACTGTTCCAGGGAGATTTCAGCTCTACCGGCACAAGAGGTTGCGTGCCGGGCACGACGTTGATCGGCATGCCATAGCGACCAGCGAAGTTATTAACATTCAGAGTGGTATTCACCAGCCCCGTATCTGTGTTCATGATGCGGTCGGAATCGGGATCAGCAGGATCGTTGCTGATGTCCCGCTTGAACTCCTGCAGCCACGGGCCGTTGGCGAAGAGATCGAACCCGCCGAGGTCGAGCGTCGCATTGCCGCTCGGGGCCATGCCCGACCTGCCGGTCTGGATCATACTGAGGAACGATGCCGGGGAAGGATTGCCGAGCCCGCGGTCATTGGTGACAGAGATCGTCCGCGCTCCCCACTTCGCCGGGCGGTAGACGAAAGTCGCCGACCGCCGGGAGTTGGTCAGGCTGACGTTTGCGGGACTGAATGTACCGTCCCCATTCGAGGCGTGCGGCGTGACGGTGACGGTGCCGTTGATGGTACCCTCTTCCAGACCGACGGTGAACGTGGCATCGTGCGCCACTTCGCCTCTCGTTGCGCCAGTGAAGCTGTACGTCGTGAGCGCCGAGCCGGCGACGGTGAGAGTCGCAGACGATGGATCGGTCAGTCCGCCGCCGTTTGCCGTCGAGATCGTGACCGTTCCGCCCGCGTGAGCGGTATAGGTGAAGGTTGCAGACGGGCTGGCGTTCGACAGAGACACGCTCGCAGGTGAGAATGTCCCGCCTGCGCCGCCGTCCGTGGGCGTGACCGTCATCGTTCCCGTCACGAGCGTGAAGGGCAGGAGCGAGACCGTGAAGGGATCGGAGGCTTCGCCTGCGATGCTCGTCGCCGGACTCGGCGCCGTGAGGAGGTAGGTCGTCGCCGGCGTCGTGACGGTGAATGGAATCGGATCGGCATCCATCAATCCCTGGTTGTTGGCAATGCTGATCGCGCCGGTGCCGAGAGCAGTAGGTGTGTATGTGAATGTTGCTGATGGCGTCGCATTCGTGAGTGTGAGGCTCGTCGGGTTGAACGTGCCGCCTTTGCCGGCGTCTGACGGCGTGAAGACGACGCTCGTCGACGGCACTGTCGAGGGCAGCGTGACGGTGTAGGTGGTTGCAGATCCACGCGTGAGCGCCGGTGCGACGTTGAGTGACGGCGGCGTGCCGGTCGGCGGATCGAAGAAGAGGCCGCTCACGACTGCGGTGTTTATGGTACCCATGAACCGCAGCACGACGTGTCCCCGGATATTCCACGACAGGTATGCCCCGTTCTGGAAGGAGGAGACCGATCTGCTGTCGAGCACCTGGCCGCTCACGGCGTCAATGACATCGATGCGCTCGACGCGGTTGCCACCGTCCCAGTCAAGTGCGTAGAGGCTCACTTTGTGCGCCGCTCCGTCGGTCATGTTCACGTCGACCGAAAACGGGCTATAGCTATTCGGGCTATGGCCAAATCCGAACCAACAGGCAGCGGCACGGCTTGTGGCGGATGGAGAGGTGTACGGAGCCCGCTCGTCGGTAGTAGTGCCGGCGGCGGCCCACGTGCAATCCGTCGTGCCGATGTTCGTGACGGTGGCGTAGGAGGGCAGGCTCGCCGTACCGCCGATGACCTGGTAGCCGTCGGCTCCGTAGGATGCCGTCCAGTTCCCGCCCGTCGTCGTGTCCGCTGCAAGGAAGCTTGCGGGCGACTGCCACGCCGGCCAGTTAAATGCGTAGGTAAGCGGCGGGTAGGGGCCGGCCGTCTCCGGCTGTATGACGGAGTCGATCACCCAGGGCGCGCGGTACGTGTTGCCGGAGATGGTGAAGTTGGCTGACTGGAGGGAGACCGGCGCGTCAAAATCCGTATTGACGATCTGCTGCGTGCCGCCGAGTGCGCCGTTCCATACCAGATTGAGCGGCATAAGACCGACGGAACGGATGAACCGGCTGTCACTGATATCGAACGTTCCGGCGCCATAGCTCAACGCTGCATTGACAACGCCGCTCTGCTCAATAGTGCAGTGGCTGAGCCGCAGGATGGATTCATGATGGTAATAATAGAAATTCGTCTGTATCGCATCATGCAGCGCATCGCCGATGCGGAGGAAATCCGCATACGTTGCATCGACGCTGCCGGTGCTGATGACGTCGCCGTTCGCAAAACGCCCGTTGCCGCCGCCGGCCAGAGACTCCACCCGTATACGCGCGTCGGAGGTGCCCTGCAGTATCAGCCTCCCGATGCCGATCGTCCACGTCCACGTCGTGGAGGCCGGACTCGCACGCGTCGCATCGAAGACGATGCGGCTTCCTGCGAGTGCCGTCACGTATTTACCCCTTTCGTCGCCGCCATCAGCGGCATTCTGGACCACATTGCCGTGGAGGGTCAGCGTCGCACCCGTCGCGACTACCATGTCGGCGCGGATGTCGAGCGCCGTATGGTCCGGCGCATTCGTTCCGATGGTGACATTCCCGTTGATCGTGATCGGCGCGTAGATGGTCGCCGTGTCACCGTCGCCGGGAACGCCGGTCGGAGACCAGATGCTCGGGTCGTCCCAGTTGCCCGCCTTTGTTGAACTGTACGCGATGCCGCTCGCATGGGTCGTCAGGAACTTGTATGCCGTTCCCGCTGCGATGCATCCGAGCAGCGCAACGACGAGGAACGTGCGGAAAAATTTTCGCGTTGGCATATGTTTTTTGTGTGAATGTTTCTGCCTATGATAGCAGATTTGCATGCAACTCTCAAGCTCACGTCTTCACATCCCCATCAGCATTGCTGCCGCTGACGATGCGCTGAATGCCACCGCTGTCGGATCCGTTCCCATCGCGGGACTGGCCGTCACGGACACCGTCCCGCTGCCCGCGGCAGCGGGCGTGAAGGTGAACGTCTTCGCGTCTGATTCGCCTGACCAACTGAGGCTTGATGGCGTGAAAGTTCCCGCAAGTCCGTTTGCATGCGGCGTGACCGTGCCGGTGTACGGACCGCCGACCGGTGTGACGGTGAACGCCGCCGATGCCTGATTCGCCACGGAGAGCGACGGACCGCTGAGCGTGTAGGAACTCGCCGTGATGGCAGCGCCTTCCACCGCGCCGATCCAGCCGCCGTCGTGCGCGGCGTGGAAGGCGGGATTGGTCGGCGCGAACCCGGCCTTCACCCAGGCCATCATGCCGGACAGGAGCGTGGGGTCGGCCACGAGGTCGGCCAGGCCCGCGGCCACGTCGCCGTTCAAGGTGCCCGTGTTGTGGCCGCGCTGGGTGCGGCTCCAGGTGACGAAGCTGCGCGTGGGATCGGCGAACTGCGGATCACCATGCACATCATGAGCGCCAACCTTGCTCGTATCTCCGATCGTTGCCGGCATGCCGGTCAGATGTGTTGTCGCATAGCCGTTCGCCGAGCCAGCCGGCGGGTTGGCGAAATAGCCGCCGTTGTAGTCGAGGTCGGCTGCGCTCGCGTTCGCGCCGTCCTGGACATTTGTCGCCACCGCCCAGTTGACGACCGCCAGGTTGCCCAGAGTGTGATAGACGAGGTTCGATTTCACCGAGACGAGCCACCCCGGCGTCATCACCGCGTATTCGCCCCCCTCCACCAGCCGCGTTCCACTTACATAGGGCAGGGCGTAAGTCGCGTAACTCGTACAGTGCTCACAGATCGTCGGCATGGGAAACATCATGTTGAGATGTTCGTCCGGCATCGCTCCCGGCGCCCGGGGATGATCCAAAGGCAACGGCAGGAACAGAGTATTCCGGACTGTCAGGCTCGTGTATTGGGAATCCGCGATCCAGGTATCGCCGCTGTCGGACATCCCCTTGATGACCGAGTAGGTCAGCGGCATGTCCACGATGCAGCCGTCTATCACCAGATCGCCGCCCGCATAACTGGTCAGGTGTGGATTCGGACCCGTGAAAAGGCTAAAGAGGTAGCAGTCCTTCATGAGACTGCTGGCCATTGGGATGGAAACATAGGACATCCCGTCCGTGTCGTCCCCTTGCAGCAGGAAATTGCGCTCGAATGCACCCGTCAACAACAGACTACCAATACGATAAATGACGCTACCGAAGACCGTATCCGTGACGGTCGTGGGTGAACCAATGGCACTGAAAATCACATCGATATCAAATGCACAAGTATCAATCGTGAAAAGAGGTTTCCCTGACTCTGGCATAAGCAGATAGATCGCGTTTAGACCGTATCCTGGGATACTCACGGATGACGCGAACCGTGTGCGCACGAGGCCACTCGTGGCATCCGTATTCTGGGAGATATCCAGGTAAAGGGCACAGCGCGTGAAGACGCAATCAGTCGCGTGAAAAGCGTCCCACTTGACCAGGCTCCAGGAGCCAGACCCGAGGTAACGGGGCCCGAACGAGGAGTGCGTCGCGTCCCCCAGGTCGGTCAGGTCCGCGTAGGACATCGTGACCGTGGTGCCACTGTTATAGCTAACATACGGCCCCGAGACACATGCATTGGCGGTGTTGCCGGCCTGGGTGCGCAGGTAGGGACGGCTCCCGCTGGTGCCCGTCAGCGTGAGCGCGGCCCCCTCCAGGGCTACTCCGAACATGGGACCGGGCGCGAGATCACCACTGACGTAGCGCGGCAGGAAAGCTTCCCCCACGAACTCGATACCGGCCGCGCCTGCCGTGGCATCGACCGTGAGTGACTTCATGGCACGAACCGAGATCCCATTGGTCACGACGAGCGGAGCCAGGACCGTCAAGCTCCCGTCTACCACCACGACGCCGGCCACATTCCCCGGGGAGCCCGTGGTCACAGGTCCATCGACTGTAACCGTGTGCGCGATCGTGACCGGAGTGTTCGCGCCCGGCACCACACCACCCCGCCAGGTGGAGGTACTGGACCAGTTGCCGTCCGCGATCGTGTCGGCGGGAGGTAGGTTACTGGCCGTCTGACAGAAAGCCGCATCGGCCATCCATGCGCTTGTTGGATCGGGACCAAAGGTCAGTGTGAGCGTGTCGCCTGTGGGTGTAAAGGTCGTGCCCAATCCGAGCCAAGGACGTCCCAGGTAGTGATAGTCGGACGGAGCGGATTGCTCTGAGAAGGTGCCTGAAGCAAGGACCGTCGTATTGTCTGAATCCAGGACCTGCCAGGGAATAGATCCACCGAATCCCGTCCAGTTGTCGATGTTCAGCCCGAAGTGGTGCGGGATCCCCGATGGTAAGCCGGTAAACGTGTAGGTTGCCGACCCCGTGTTGGCTGCGAAGTAGGTGTAAGTACCGCCAACCGCCGCTGGGCGTGCAAGCGGCGATCCCCCTATCTGACTAAATCCAGTGGCATCTTGGTCATCAATAACTTGAAACATAGAAACCTTTTCCGTGGAAAGATGTTACGGACGGCACGAGTGTATCAGATGGACTGGCTATCACTATGGAGTTTTTCTTGCAGGGGCGGCAAGAGTGTGGCATGAGTCCGGCTTGCGAAACGCGCGAAGCGGCAGATCCCGCTGCGTTGATCGGAAGGCAGCTCACCTGCGCAGGTATTTCCGCAGCACGTAGCCGGTCTTGCCTTCGGCGGTCTTCACCTTCGCCCAGTCTGTCAGAACCTGAATCAGAGTTACCGGTGTGTTGGCCTGAGCTGCGCGAGCGAAGCGGCATGGCCGGAGGTCGCGGCCCGCAGGTGGACGGGGACGGTCGTGAACCGGAGCGTGGGGGCGGCGGATGACGGGGCTTGCGGAAGACGGAGCGGACGACGGAACGCTCGCGAAGGCCGCACGATCGAGGTCCTGCAGTCGGGTGAGCAGGACGGCCACCTCGGCGCGGCTGATCGGGTCGTCGGGGCGGACGGTCGTCTTGCCATTGTCGCCTTTGATGAGGCCGAGCTGGACGGCCATGAGGATGGCGTGAGCGTACGGATGGGAGGCCGGCAGATCGGAGAAGCGATTGGCGGCCGGGGTTGCCGTGAGTCCCGCCAGCTCCACCATACTCTCGATGACAGCGCCACGGCTCATGGGGGTGTGGACATTGAGTTGAGAATTCAGGATCGTGAGTCCCCGCTGCTCGGCAGTGGCGATGACGGCGCCGCCCAGGTGCTCTGTGCCGAGAGGTATTTTGGCGGTCCGGAGACGAGCGGAACGGAGAGGGTCGCAAGGAGCATCTTGACCGCCTCGGCGGTCGTGACGGGGTTACCTGGCTTGAACAGGCCGAGCGGACGGCCCTGTGCGTCGAGGTAGCCGCTGATGATGAGAGGGAGATGAGATGGGAGACCGCGGGGGCGTACCAGCTCCCTGCCGGGACATCGGAGAAGGTGAAAGCCGGGCTTGAGGAGGAGATCGAAGAGGCAGCCGATGCGCTGGAGCTGGCGGATGCCGGCAGCACGGACGTGCAGACCCGCTTCGCGCCGACGCCCGTGCAGGTGACGGTCGGTATGCCGTCGATGGTGCCACCTCCTCCTCCTCGCCACCCGTCGTCACAGTGGGAGACGACGAAGAGGACGAGGACGAAGAGGATGAGGACGAAGCGGCCGCATTCACCGTCTGTATCAAGGCGGCGGAGTTGCTGGTCGCGTGGTTCGCGTTGCCACCGTAGAGGGCCGTGAGGCTGTGCGAGCCGGCAGTGAGCGAGGAGAGGATCAGGGTGCCCGAGCCGTGGCTGAGAGCCGCCGTGCCAAGGGTCAGAGCGTCGTCAAGGAAAGTCACCGTGCCGGTGGCAGTGGAGGGCGTGACCGTCGCCGTGAGTGTGATCGATTGGCCGACGGTGGAGGGATTGGGGGAGGAAACGAGCGCGGTGGAGGTCGCGATCGGACTGACGACCTGGCTCAGGATGCTCGACGTGCTCCCGGCATCATTGCCGTCGCCGCCGTAGACGGCTGTGATGCTGTGGCTACCGGCCGAGAGAGTGCTTGTGGCGAGCGTGCCAGAACCGTTGCCGAGAACGATGGTGCCGATGCTCGCCTGGCCATCCAGGATGGTGACGGTGCCGGTGGCGGATGAAGGAGAGACGGTAGCGGTGAAGGTGACCGCATCTCCGACCATCGAAGGATTGAGTGACGAAGCGAGGACGGTCGTGCTGGCCTGGATGGTCGCCGAGACGACTTGCGAGATGGCAGAGGACGTGGAGGTGAGGTAGCTGCCATTCCCTCCGTACGCCGCCGTCATGGAATGAGTACCAACGGAAAGGCTGCTGGTTGTGATACTTCCTGAGCCGTGGCCGAGCGTCGCCGTACCAATCGTCGTTTCCCCGTCCAGGAAGGTCACGGTGCCGGTGGCCGACGAGGGAGAGACCGTCGCCGTGAAGGTGACCGGTTCATCGAGGGCCGCCGGGTTGGCATTGGAGGTGAGAATGGTCGTGCTCGTCGCCTGGTTCACGGTCTGGGTGACGGTGTTCGAGGTGCTGCCGTCGTCGCTGCTGTCGCCGCCATAGACGGCGGTCAGGGAATGGGAGCCGACGGCGAGCTGCGCTGATGGCAAGCGTTCCCGAACCGTGACTCACGGTGACGGTGCCAATCGTGGTGGACCCATCCTTGAACGTGACGGTGCCGGTGGCCGTGTCCGGGGAGACGGTGGCGGTCAGTATCGTGCTGGCACCGAAGATTGTGGGATTCACGGACGATGTGAGCGTGGTCGTCGAGGCGGTCAGACCCGCTGATTCCACCACTTGGGTCACCGTGTTTGAGGTCGAGGGCGGATAGCTGCTGTTCCCGGCGTAGACGGCGGTGAGGGAGTGGGAGCCGACCGCGAGGCTGCCAGTTGTGATGCTCCCCGAGCCGTGGCCGAGGGTTGCGGTGCCGATGGTCGTCGCTCCATCAAGAAACGTCAGTGTCCCCGTGGCAGTGCTCGGCGTGACAGAGGCGGTGAGCGTGACAGATGAGCCGGAAGCGGAGGGATTCTGGGAAGACGTAAGGACGGTCACGGTTTCTAAGGAGGTCGTACTGAACGTCGCATCAGGGGAGAGGGCGATATTGCCGGCCACATCGACAGACACCACGCGGAAGTGGTAGCCCGTGCCGGAGAGCAGCCTGCCGAGCGAGACCGTGTGCGAGACGGTGGCGCCGGAGTCGAAGGGAGTCGAGAGGCCGTAGTCGGTCGTCGTGCCGAACTGCACCTGGGACGTGGCGGCTTCGCCGGTCGTCCAGCCGATGGTCGCCGTCGTCGTCCGGAGGTTCGTCGCCTGGACGCCGGAGACGGTCGGCGGTGTCGTATCGCCGCCGGTGTACTGGTAGGGACCAATGTCGATGTTCCCGCCTTGCGGGCGTGCGGTGCCGTTGAAGTCATCCGGGACTGCCGCCGATCCCGTTCCGGCGTTGATGACGGGCGAACCGGCCAGCGTGCGGTAGTTGCCATGCGCCTCGTCGGCAAAGAGCGGCTGTGCACTGACGCCGTGCGGCTCTTGGCCGGTCGCAGCGGTGAGGCCGGAGAGTGTGTAGTCGGTGCCATCGTAGTTGATGAGCTTACCATCCGAACGGTTGGGCTGGTAGTACAGGTTGTTGTCGAGTCTCAGCTCCGAGCCGGAAATGGCGGTCTTGGTCAGAGCGGAGTTACTGGTACCGCCTTGATAGTTCATGAAGATATTGTTGTACATTGAGAGATTCTTGATATGCGGTCCGGAGAGTGCGACATTACCAGCCCTCGGAGCGGAGATGATGTTGTTCACTATCTGCACATTGGTGAGCGGCACGTCGCCGACGTAGGTGTCGCTCACATTCAGCGTCCCCAGCCGATTTCCGTACACGAGGTTATTGCGAATGATCGCTCCGGTGAGCGACTGCAGCATGATGCCGTACCCTTGGTCGCTGACGCGGTAGCCGTTATCGTGGATGAGGTTGTGCTCGATGAGGAGATTCTTGAAGTAGTCGCTGGCACCGTCGGTGCCGCCGTAGCCGCTGATCATCAGACCGTTGCTGTTGCCGTGGATGTCGTTGCCACGGATCGTGACGCCGGTGCTGGTGCCATGCAGAACGATTCCCAAGTTAGCGCCGCCGATGAGAAGGTTGCCTTGGATGACCGCCCCGCTCAGGTGCCGGGCATAGATGTTATGATTACCGATCTTGTCGCTCCCATTGTTGATGAAGGTCGAATTGAGAATCCGCAGATTCGCGCCGCCGCCGCCGAAGCCTTGACCGTAATTGTTGATGAAGAACGAATTCTCGATGGTCAGGTTGTCCGCTCCGTCGGCGCCAATGCCATTCGTGGCCGAGTTCTCCATCACCGTATTGATAATCGATGCGCCATCCGTGTTGAGTAACCAGATGCCGCTGTTATTCGCGGAAGGAGTGCTGATGAGGTGGAGATTACGGACGGTGATGGGAAAGCCGTTGTCCCAGATCACCTGTCCAAGCCCCAGACCTGCTGCCGGCAGCGCCGCCAACCGGATGATCGGTCGCGGCTGACTGCGATCGCCATAGGCGCCGAAAGTATAGTGGTCGTTATAGGAAGGGTACGTCACATTAATTGCGATACTGCCGCTGAACGAACAACCGCGCTTGAGGAGGAACGCTGAGTACGACGGGGCAGCGGTCCAGGGATCGTGGTACGGCGGGTTGGTATTCCCGTTCGGGCCCACCGTATCCCAGTAGCTGATTTCCGTCTTCGTGCGGATGTTCACCAGCGTCCTCCACGGACCGTTGGAGCCGGAAACGGTCGATGACAGGCCGCTCAAGGAATCGTCGCCGTTCACGCAATCGACGTAGTAGACGTTGCCTGCGTACGCCACGCCGTCGGTGGCCGGATCATCGGTTTCGCCCTGGTCAGCGGTGGCGCCGTAGCTGCCCGGGTGCAGATCGAGGCCCGGGATTGTGACCGTCTGGGTGAGGACGGTGGAAGTTGATGCGCCGACCGTGAGGCTGCCGCCGTAGACAGCGGTAAGCGAGTGGGAGCCAAAGGTCAGGGGATGCGTGGTGAGCGTGCCCGAGCCGTGACTGAGGGTGGCGGTACCAAGAGATACCACACCGTCGAAGAATGTCACGGTACCGGAAGCGAAAGAAGGAGAAACGGTCGCGGTGAGGAGTGTGCCCACACTGTAGGTCGACGGATTGAGGGAAGAGGTGAGCGTCGTCGTGCTCGGCATCTGACCCACCGTCACCGGTACCGCAGCCGACGTGCTGGTTTGGTACGTGGTGTCGCCTGAGTAGACCGCCGTATAACTATGGCTCCCCACGGCCGGCGCCGTCACCGTGTAACTTCCACTCCCATGTCCGACATTTGCGGTACCGAGCGTCGTCGCTCCGTCCTTGAAGGTGAAGGTGTGGGTGGCGGCGGAGGGTGAGACGGTGGCGGTGAGGAGGACGTTCTGGCCGTAGATCGGTGACGAGGGGGAGGTGCTGAGGGTTGTGGTGGTGATGTTCTCCCCGGGAAAGAGCCAGCCGGTGTTCCTGCCGCTATCCCTGCAGCCGGTTATGCAGTCGATGGCGGTGGCGTTGATGTTGTTACCATCCTGGAGGTCGAGGTAGGCCATCGACCGGGTGGCCTGCGGGTCGATGCTCCAGGCAGTCCCGGGGAGAGACGAGCGAAGAAGAAGCAGACTTCCGCTTGCCCCCTGCAGGGTGAGAGCGTGGGTCACGGTCTGCAGAGAACCGGCTGCGACAGTGAGCACCTTCGGGAGGCTCGTTGTCTTCGTGAGCGTGTAGAAGGTCGTGGAGCCGGAGAGGGTTTGGTGAGAGCCGGAGAGGACCACCGTACCGGTGCCCGCCGAGAAGGCGGCAGCGGGGTTACTCGTCTTCAGCCACGAGCCGGACACCGTGAGCGCTTGTCCGCCATCGACCTGTAGCGTCCCGCCGGAGATCGTCAGTGCGCCGGACATCGAGAGTCCTTTTGCCGGCAGTTGGAAGACCGCCGATCCCGTCGATCCAAGAATTAAGTTCTGGTAATTACTGGAACCAAGCGATTTCATTCTCACGGTCTGGCTCGGCTCGGTGTACCAGACCGTTGAGTTTTTCTGGAGGAACGTCTTGCTCGTCGTCAGCGTTTCCGTCCCCTTGAGTTTCAGCGTTGTTCCCGTTCCGATCGTCAGGTTCTTGTTCACCGTGAGTCCGAAGCCGTTCAGATTCAAGGTGCCGCCGGTCATGATCAGGTTCTGGCCTGCGGAATTGAGAACGAGTGCGCCGGAGAGCGTGACCGTGCCGCTGGGTTTGGCGATGGTGAATGTGCCCGAAGGAGCGATGGAACCTCCCTGCATGCCGAGGAGCTGCGCACCGGTGCCGTCGAGCAGCAGCGTGGATGTGGTGGTACTGCCGGCAAATGGAGCGTTGATCTGCACATTGCCACGCGCCTCCACGAGGTTTGGGTTGTTAAACTTGCCGCTCTGCAGCGTGAGCGTTCCATCGACGATGACGCCGCTACCAGTAGTGCTGAGGGAACGGTCACTCATGTTTACAATCAGATTATGAATATGGAGACGTGAAACAGTGGAGAGAACGGTATCCCAAGAGAGTTTTGCGAAGGAAAGGGTGCCATTGTTGTGCACGAAGGACCCGCTGGTGTAGACGAAGCCCTCTGGACTGTTGATGAAGGCCGACTGGAGTGTCAGTGTGCCGGACGGTGCGATGAAGGTCCCTCCCTGCAGGCGGAGTGAGCGATCAGCGATGGTCAGATTCCCCGCGCCCCTGGAACGTGCCGCGCAGCAGCGTGAGGCCATACAGAGCATCCGTGTATCCGGCATTCGGCCCGACGAGCGTGACAGTGGGACTGTCGAGAACGATCTTTGGATTCGTGTAGTTAGACGTGAGGTCCGGCAGCGTGATGGTGCGCGAACCGGAACCGGTGATGGTCGGGTGCAATCGCGCCACTGCCAAAGGTTTCCCCGGGAATCGCGTGGTTTTTTGCCCACAAGGGCCTTTAGTTCCGCTGTTTATGCGGCCAGCGGCTTGAAGAATGAGCCGGCTTCTCGGTGAGTTGGAGGTGAACAAACCTTGCCACCTCACCAGAGAGGCCGACTCGATGGACCATGCTACGGCCGCTGCCGCGCTGCTCGCAACGCACTTCGCCACCTCTTTGTTCCCGCTGACCGTTCGCTTGATCCCCGTGATCGCTCAGATCGGTCCCCTCATCGTCCGGTTCCGCAGGGCGGAGGTGACTCCCCAGACCTGCCACCAGTTCGAGACCCAGTTGCAAGTTCTGCTTCGGGAACTGGGTCGGCTCCTTGTCGAATGGACCTTCAATCACCTCGAACCGCATGACCGTCGGGACATGCCCAACCAGATGTGCTTCCAGGGAGTGGGGTATCGCCGCCGCTTCAAGTCCCCCAACCGCACCGTGGCGACCTTGTTCGGAACGATCACCCTCTGGCGGATGCTGTACCAGCCCTTGCACGGCATCGAACGGTCGATCGTTCCGTTGGAGATCCGCTTGGGACTGGAAGCCGGCTTGGCCACGCCCGCCTTGGCTGAGCGCGCGGCTCAGGCGGCGGCGGTCTCCACCCAGAGCGCCGTCTTGGCCCACCTCCAGCGTGCTCATGGCGTGTGTTGGTCGGTGGCGAGTTTGCGTACTGTCCTCGCGGGAGTCGTGGAGGGTATGGATCCCCACCGCCAGGACGCCCAGTTGGCTCACGTCTTGAAGCTGTTGGAACAGGCGTTCCAATCCCGGGGTGGCCGCAAGCCGGTGTTGGCGGTGGGTCGTGACGGGTTGATGTTGCCGATCCGTGATCACGAGTGTTACCGGGAAGGCGCGACGGCGACGCTCTCGGTGTACGACCGGAGGGGTCGGCGGTTGGGGACGGTGTACCTGGGCCGGATGCCTGAGTCCGGTCAGGAGACGCTGTCGCGGCAGTTGACGGCGTTGCTCGTGGCGGTGTTGGAGCAGTGGACGGGACCATTGCCGCGGTTGGCCTACATCACCGATGGGGGATACCAACAGACGCGGTATTTCCGCCGGGTGCTCAAGCGGATGTGCCATCCCCGTCATTCCGGTCAGCGGCTGGAGTGGGAATGGGTGATCGATTTTTATCATGCGTGTGAATACATTTACAAACTGGCGGAGGCGTTATTTTCGGACGCGAAGCGTGCCCAGGGCTGGGCGTGAAAGATGTGCCGCTGGCTGAAGACGAAACCGCGGGGGATCAACCGCGTGTTGCACTCGGCGGCCGCGATCCGACGACGGCGGATCGTGATGGGGAAGAAGCGGGAGCAATATCGCAGCGCTTACAACTACTTGCGGAAGCGGATTCGGTTCCTGGATTATTGTCAGTACCGAAACAACCACCTTCCCATCGGCAGCGGGGTGACCGAGGCGGCGTGCAAGACGGTGTTCACACAACGGCTGAAACAGTCGGGCATGACCTGGAAACTGGAAGGGGGTCAGTGGATCGTGGACCTGCGCGTGATCCAACTGAGCGGGATCTGGCCGGAGGTGTATCAGGCATATTTAGAAGCGAAAACTCTTCCCGACATGGGGACTCAGGGGGGTATCGGGAAGAACAAGTCCAAAAAGGTCGCGTAATCGATGGCACTGGCGCGATTGCACCCTGATGGTCCACGTCGGGTCGCCGTCCGCACAATCGGTGCGCGGGTACATGGCACCGGTGATGGTGACACCGGAGAATGCTTGCAGCTGGCCGCAGAACTGGCCGTGGCTAATTCCTTGGATCGAGAGATTGCCGCGCACACGCATGAGGCCATTTGGTTGTATGTATAAGGGGCCGTCTCCGAGAGTCACATTATTGAAATCCACAGAGCCAATCAGCCACATATATGTGATGACACCACTGCTATAGGTGACCACTGTTCCGCTGTTGGACATGAATAGGCTACTGCCGGTGAGTGTGACGTAAGGGCCGAGCTGGGTTGTCCCGTTCGTCGCAGTGAAGCGACCGCCTTCGATAATGATTCTTGAAGTGTTGTTGAGCGTCATCGCCGCTCCTCCGTTACTTCCCACGAACGTCCCTCCGCTCTGCGTGTAGAGCGTATTGATCGTCATTGCATTGTTCCCCTGTATCACCGATCCGCTCAAAGCGCTCAAATGCAGATAGCTCGTCGTCAGCGTTCCGCCAAGTCCGAGCACTCCTCCCTGTCGCACTTCCATGTTCTTCCCGGCAACCACCGTCAGGTTCTTGCTGCTCATTGTGAAAATTGCGGCGATGTCCGAATCTGCCGAGTTCGATGCCTTCGCCGTCACCAGGTTCGCCGAAGTGATGGGGCTTCCCATCTGACTTCCGCCGGTTCCGCTCTGGATCACAAGAGCATTCTTGATGAGCGTCATCCCCGTCATGCTCCCGCCCGAGCCGTGGCTCACTGTCACCGCTTTCTGCGTGGCGTTCCCATCGATGAAGAGGGTCACGACCGTTCCGCCGGTGAGCGACAAGGAGTCGATGCCCGTGACCGTAAAGTAGCCATTGCCATCCGTCACCGCCGTCCCCGCACTCGCGGCGCCGTTGAGGCTTGCGGCAACCGTCACGCCACCCAAGCCCATTGTCGAGCCGGTATCCGCGAACACACGACCCGTGATGGTGGATGCCGCACTCGCCTTGAGCGGACAGAGGAAGAGGAGGCCGAGGACGGCCAGGCTGCCGAGGAGCATCCGCTTCGGGAAAACGGATGTGTGCCGACAGCCGGAGTCATTCCGACGAGTGGGATGGTCTTGCGCCGGCTTGGCGGGACACGTGAGCGAGTCACACATGGTGGTGTTGGGAAGAGCGGATTACACGACAGTGTACTGAACGGTGATGCCAGATGCAAAAGCTGACGACTCAGGAGCTGCGCACGTTCATCTCACCGTGCGAAGGTGACGGAGCCACGGTCATCACGATTGCCATTGCGGCGGCGTCCGCTCAGCGCGACTTCGCGATGCTTTCAGCCACTTGGGTGGCCGGTCGGCCATACCGCTGACGGCTGTACCGGCGGATGATCTCCTCGCGCTTCGGATCGAGCTTGTGCCTTTCCGGTGAAAGTGTGCGCAGGGAGAACGGCCGACTGGGCTGGCCGGAGAGGAGCACGCGGGCGTACGCCTGGTAGCGGGGAAGCGTCATCAAGTCCTCGGGCGTGATGCCGCCGCCCAGCTGCTGCTGCGAGCACTTCGGCATCCTGCGCCCCCACCTGGAACACGAGCATCGTGCCGACGTTGCCGAACACCGCGGCGGCGGTCTGGTCGTCCATCTGCGCCAGATACTGGTTCGCCAGCGTGAGACTCAGGCGGTACTTGCGGGCCTCGGACAGGATCGTGGCGAACGACTCGGTGGCGAAGTTCTGGAACTCATCGACGTAGACGAAGAACTCGCGCCTCTGCACTTCGGGGATATCCGAGCGGCTCATGGCGGCTGAGCTGGAGGCTCGTGACGAGCAGTGAACCCAGGAGCATCGACGCATCGTCGCCGATCCGCCCCTTGCTCAGGTTCACGATGAGCACCTTGCCCGTGTCCATCACCGCGCGCAGGTCGAGCCGGCCGTGCGGCTGACCCAGAATGTTGCGCAGGAGCGGAGACGAGACGAACTGCCCGACCTTGTTCTGGATCGGCGCGATCGCCTCGGCCTGGAGCTTCGGGGGCATCGCGGCAAACTCGGTCTCCCAGAAGGCGCGCACGATCGGGTCATGGAGCCGGGAGATGACGCTCTGGCGGAACCGCGCATCGGAGAGGAGCCGGAGCACGGAGACGAGCGTGCTGCCGGGGATTTCGAGCAGGGCCAGGAGGGCGTTTCGCAAGATGTGTTCGAGGCGCGGGCCCCACGAGTCGCCGTAGAGCTTCTTGAACGCGGACACGACGCCCGACGCCACGAGCGGGCGACGGAGCGGGTCTCGGCACGCGAGCGGATTGAAGGCGAGCGGGTGGGACTGGTCGCCGGCATCGAAGAGCACCACGTCGTTGGTGCGGCTCCTGGGGATCGCGGGCAGGATCGCCTCGGCCAGGTCGCCGTGGGGATCGATCAGCGCCACCCCGCGGCCGGCGGCGATGTCGCTCGCCAGCAAGTTGAAGAGGAGCGTGCTCTTGCCCATGCCGGTCTTGCCCTGGATCGCGATGTGGCGCAGGCGGTCGTCGGGCAGGATGCCGAAGCGCTCCCGGCGGTCGCGGAACGCCGTCACGCCCAGCACGGCCACGTCGGGGTGCGTGGACGGTGTGGGGAGCGAAGTCGGCGGCTCGAACTCGCGGCTCTCCACCTGCGCCAGTGCGGGGGCTTTCACGGTCACGGTGGAAGGGTGCCAGAGTGTCGCCAGCTCCTCGGTCGAGAGCAGGAACGTGGGGCCCGCCTTATAGGGCAGCGTGCGACCCGTGCGTGCTCGGGAAGCGCGGAACACGCCCAGACGCGGTGCGCTGAAGAGGCCGAAGCTGCCGGCCAGTTCGCGGAGCGTGCGCCGTGCCGTGTCCGACGCCTCCGCCGGTGCGGTGACGACGAGCCGGATGCTCGCCAGAAAGAGATGGCGGCTCAGCTTGTCGCTGGCCGCCTGCAAGTCCTCCTCGCGCTCGTGGGTGCGGCTGGCGGACGTCGTGAGCGGGGAGGGAGGAGGCGCTCCTCGCCGGTGGGAATGAGACGGGCGAGAAGCCAGGCGGTCAGCCGGAGCATCCGCACGCGGGAGAGCGCGAGCGAGACGTAGAGATGGGCGAGACGGGGATGGCTCTTCAGGAACGGTCGAGAGAGCGTGCGCAGTGCCTTCTCGGCGCGATTGCGGCGCTGGCGGGTGCATGGCCGCACGGTGATCGTGATCCGCCCCTGGATCGTGCCGTCGCGTCTCTGGGGGATCGCCGAGAGGAGGGCCGTCAGTGGGTCGGCGGTGAGGCGGTTGAGGGCGTCCTCGAACTGCGAAAAGCGCCGGATCGGGAAGAGGTCGGGGCAGAGCCGCAAGATCACCCACCAGACCTGATGACCGCTTCGGACAGTCTCCTCCGGTACGGGCTGGATGCGGCAGTCCGGGATACTGTGCGAAAAGTTGCGACGTGATGACCGCGCGCAGCTCGGGCGGGAAGCGGAGTGCCAAGCTCAGTGCCTCGCCGTCGCGGCCGATGTCGAGCGTGAACGGCAGACGGTGCGGATTCGCCTGGTGGATGACGGCCAGCGCCTGTTCCATGTAGAGCGGGCCGCGCTCGTTGGTGGTCGGCATGCTCACTGTGACACGCATGCCCAGCAGAGTAACACATCTGGTCAAAGCTGGCTTGGGGGTAGGCCTCGTGGGTATCCAGTGGCTGGCACAGGACTTCTTGGGTGCGGATAATGGGGTTATTCGGCGGCAGACCGGAAAGACTCGGGAGAATCAGACCGAAGCAGACTCATGGACGGGCAGACGGGTGGCCAGCATTTAGTCGTCGATCTGAATGTTATCCAGAGCTTCGCGCACGATAGCCTCAACCGCCGGATGGTCCCGCCCCACGTCGCCGGCGAGTGGAAGGGCAAGCCCGTGCGACCCAGCAGCGAGTGGATCATGGCCCACGTCCCAATCCCGGTAAAGGAGTACGAGGAATTGGCCAGGCGATTCAACCCGACCGAGTTCGACGCCGAGCGGTGGGTGCGTATGGCCGAGGACGCGGGGATGAAGTACATCGTCATCACCGCCAAACACGGCGATGGTTCCGACCAGAAGTCAGCCAGGAACAGAACCAACCCCTAAGTGGAGGATTGTGTGATGGCACGCTTTCAATCAGTGCCTTTGCTCTGGACACTGATGTTGGCGATCGCGCTGAACTCCGGCGCAGAGTTCGCGCAACCGTCGCCCAAAAAGGCCGATGCGGGCAAGACGCTCGTCGACTACTTCCTGCCCATACCGATCCGCGCCGCGTTGTCGAAGGACGTCTGGGGAGCGCCGGGAGTGTTGCCACGCGACCCGCAGAATGGGCTGGAAGACCCCACGATCCAGAAATGGGATTATTGGGACGGGCAGATCATCAAATCTCCGGACGGCAAGTACCACCTGTTTGCCAGCAGGTGGGAGCATTCCACGGGGCACGAGGGGTGGACGAGTTCCGTGGCGGTGCATGCCGTGAGCGACAACGTGATCGGCCCGTACGAAGACAAGGGCATGCTCTGGTCCGACAACATGGGCGGCAAGGGGCACAACGTGACGGCCCTGATCATGCCCGACGGCCGTTACGCGGTCACCGTCAGCGAGATTCGACCCGGCGAAGTCTTCGCCTCGAAATCGCCTGATGGGCCGTGGGAATCACTGGGAAAGATCACGGTCAAGGACCAGCCCAAGTGGCGGGCCTCGAACGTCACGCCGATGCTCCGGCCCGACGGGCAGTACATGATCGTGCAGCGGTCGGGTCAGATCATGCTCGCCAGGGAGATTATCGGGCCTTACATGGTTCAGGGCCCGCCCATCTACAAGGACATTAAGGACCTGCCCCAGGAACACCTCGAAGACCCGGCCGTATGGTACAGCGGCGGGTTGTATCACATCGTCGTGAACAGTTGGAAGATGCGCAAAGCGTTCCACCTCACCTCAGGGGACGGGCTCACGAACTGGAAGTTCCGCGGCCTGGCCTACGACCCGACGACCGACTTCATTCGCTACACCGACGGGACCGTCAACCAATGGGAGAAGATCGAGCGGCCCGCGGTGTTCATCGAGAACGGCCACGTCACGCACTTCACCTTTGCCGTGATCGACATCCCCAAGGAACAGAACAAAGGCAACGATCGTCACGGCAGCAAGGTCATCGTGGTCCCATTCGACGGCGCGGCGATGGACCGCGACCTGGCTGGAATCGTCAAACAGGAAAAGGCGGCTGCCCAAGCTGCCGAAGGGAAGTGATGATTAAGTTGCGCTTGCTACTCGCAATGGCCGCCGCGTTACTGCCACAGATGGCGTTGGCAAACGTCGCTGGCGGCGGCAAGGGGCAGGGGCCGGACGTGACCGTCGTCGATCACCACGACGGGACGGTGACGATCGCCAATGGCATCGTCTCCATCGTGATCGACACGGCCAGAGCCCGGCTCAACCGGGTGACCTATACGCATCGAAACGACGGCCGCACGCGCACCAGCGATGTACTCTTGCCGGGTGCGAAGGGACGCGGGCAATACTACTACGGCGGGTTCTCGCTCGGCAGCGGCGCGTTCGAGTACTGCGCTGGCAACCGACCCGGCCGCCAACGGCGGCGCGTATGCCGACGTGAAGTTGCTGAGCGATAGTGAGCACAACGGGGTCATGGAGGTCCACTTCTCCATGCACCGCGGCTCGCCGGGCTTTTATTCCACCGCCATCATGACCCACCGCAAGCAGGACGTGAAGTTCGAGGTGGGCGCGTGGGGCGTCGTTACCCGCGTCACGCCCGCGTTCAACTGGCTCAGTGCCGACGCGTCCCGCAACTTCTTCATCGGCCAGCGCAGCAAAACCGGTGTGAGAGTCCCCGACGCACCGCACGAGAGCACCCTCCTGCTCGACGGCGCACAGCAGGGCCAGTACGCCAACAAGTTCATCTACGGGCAGGACCACGCGGATCTCCGCGCGTGGGGCTGGAGCAGCGTGGGTCCGGCCGGCTTGAACGTCGGCGTCTGGCTGATGACGAACATGGAGTTCAGCAACGGCGGGCCGCTGAAGCGTGACGTCTCGGTCTACCCGTACAGTGAACTCAACAACTCGATCCTCACCGGCGAGCTGGGCATGGGCTCCGACGGCTTCCTCGCCGACGGCGAGTCGTGGTCGAAGACGTGCGGGCCGTGGTTCTACTACCTCAACGAAGTGCCGGCGGACGTCACCGACGCCAAACAGGCGGCGCAGCAACTCTATCAGGACGCGCTGGCGCAAGCCGACGCGGAGGCAAAGGCCTGGCCGTACGCGTGGTTCAAGCACCCCGGCTACGTTCCGGCCTCGGGTCGCGGAACGGTGAAGGGCAGGATCGTCATCAACGATGCCGGCAACCCGAACGCTTCCGCAGCCGGGACCTGGGTGGGCCTGGAACAGCAACCGCAGACGATCAAGGGGTTCTACGACTTTCAGAAGTGGCTCAAGCCCTACCAGTTCTGGGTGCAGGCGGATCAAGACGGGAACTTCACCGTGCCCCATGTGATCGCGGGTTCGAACTACACGCTGTGGGCGTACGGTCCCGGGGCGGCGGGCACGTTCCTGTCTCAGGAGCAGGCCGGCGGCAAGCCGCCGCTGGAGTACACGCTGCCCGCCAGGCCGTTCGCCGTCACCGTGACGGCCGGCCGGACCAACGACCTGGGCACCGATTATTTGGACCCCAAGGCGCGTGGGAGCGACCGTCTTCGAACTGGGCACCCCGAACCGCAAGGCGGACGAGTTCCGTCACGGCGACGACTTCTGGTCTCCCGCACCCGCGCCCAAGGTCGGCTACCCGACGCCGGTCTGGGGCGGGCAGGTCGAGTTCCCGCTCGACTTCCCCGACGGCATGACCTACACCGTCGGCAAAAGCCGCTGGCCGATCGACTGGAACTATGTCCTGCCCTCGGCGCCCGATCGCAACGGCACCTGGCAGACTTGCACCGGGACGATCGTCTTCGACCTGCCCACGCCGCCGCGCGAGGGCGCGGCCGCGTCACTCTACATCGGCTGTGCGGGCGATGACGGCGGCCACGTCATTGTCTGCGTCAACGGTGTCAACCTCGGCACGGCTGACGGCATCACCGCCGCCCCGCAGCCGATCGACGCCTCCGGCTTCAACCCCGCCTATTCCGACGACGCCAGCATCCACCTGAGCAACCACGGCCCGTTTTGTGATGAGCGGATCAACTTTTCCTCCAAACTGCTCCACGCCGGGCGGAACACGATCACGATCCAGATGGGCGCGCGGAAACTCACCGCATATCTGATGCTCGATTACCTGCGGCTGGAAATGAGCGGCTACGTTCCGCCAGCCCCCTCTCGCGTCAGCGCCTACGCCGGCAGCAATCGACTGATGGTCTGTTGGCCGCTGGTGCCTGGCGCGACGAGTTACAACCTGCTTCGATCGACCTCCCGCGACGGCCAATACGCACCGGTGGCGACAGAATTCGTTGCCCCCGTCAGCGGGAGCGGGCCGAGCCAGGCGGTGTATGTGGACGCGACCGCCGTCAACGGCACCGAGTATTTCTACAAGGTGACGTCAGTGAACCCGGCTGGTCAAAGCGAGGTGTCGCCTCCCAGCCCGGCCACGAAGCCGTCGCCCGACCAATCTGGGGACGCGCCGACCGCGCCGGCGAACCTCAAAGTCACCGCCTCCGGGCACCATCAGGTGGCCCTCGCTTGGACCGCATCACCGGGGGCCAGCGTCTACCGCATCTGGCGCACGACGCTGCACGCGGACGGCGTCGGCGGATACGATTCGGTCGGCCGCGTTTTGCTCGATGACGCGCTGGCCGCGGAAACCTATACGGATCTTTCGCCGACCGACGGGCGCGATTACCGCTACGCTGTTGAAGCGATCAGCCCAGCCGGAACCAGCGCCCTGTCCACGTCGCTTGCAGTGCGGCCACTCCCGGCCCCTCCCGCTACCGCGATCCAGTTACTCGCCGGACGGTGGGGCAAAACCCGCGATGGTCAGGTCATCACGCTGACCTGGTCGCCGGTCGCTGGCGCGACGGGATACGTCATCTACCGCTCCTCAGAACACCCACCGTCGTTCGTGTGGCCCGACCACTACTTGACCGCGCTCGTAGAGACCCGCTATGTCGATAAGGGTGTCACCGAGAAGAACGCTCCAGTGAAGGGCTTGGACCCGACAAAGGGATATGACTATCAGGTCACCGCCATCAATGCCGCGGGGGTCTCACAACCGGCTGTCGTTCACGTGCCTGCACGCTGACCGCCATAGAGCGATTACATCAGCAAGTCGATGTTCCGCGACATTTTGGCCGGCAGGTATGCAGACAACCGCACGGATTAGCCAGGGCCCTAGGGTAATTGCCTTCGGCGTGATAGATGCGCGATTGAAGAACCAGAGAAACCCACCCCGGCTTCGTGCGGACCGCGGGTGGGTCCTGCCGTGCCACGGCGTCGCGATGTGGTCCCAATCTGGGGGAGGCGGAGCGGATCGCTCGCGGACTCGGCGGCGGTCTCTGGGCTCAACGTCAACCCCGACCGCCGGTGCTCCGAGTGCCTACGTTGGCAGAGAGGAGAGGGCGCACGGTGGCGGCCCTCGCACCGGAAGCGGGCTCGAAGCAGGCGAGAGGGAAGGCCGGGGCGCGACCAGCGCCACCGCCCGGCCCCGCTGATCGCGGAAGCAGGGCGCACGCAGCGCGTCGGGGCAGGCCAGATACGCAGGCAGGCTGATGCCGTAGAAGAGCGAGCGCTGGGGATTACCGACCAAGGTCGCGGCGGCCTGCAGGAGCCGCGCTGCGCGGGCGCGGTCGTGCGTGGCGACGATCAGCACGCGAAAGCGCTCGGGTGACGCATCCTGGTACCGGTCGTAGAGACGAATCTTCCGCTCCCAGCTCTCCACGTCCTTGGGCGAGCGGATGCGCTCGCTGCCGGCGTCGATCTCGACCAGGAACGCGAAGCGGTGGCCGGTCGGGCCGATCAACTCGAAGGCGCAGTCGGGGTAGAGGCAGTCCGCGCCGACCGCGATGCGCAGCGTGTTCTCGCGGGCGAAGGACGTGAAGGCATACCCCGCTCCGTGCGCGGCGACGGCGGTGTGGACGATGAAGTCGGCCAGGCTCTGCGTGTGGTGCTGACGGGACAGTCCGATCGGCGCGAACGCCCGCTTGGTGGGTGGCTCGGCGGTGTCCCCATGCAGCAAGCGATACCCGAGCCGCGTCAGCGTGTAGTAGTTGGGCTGCGCCCTGTCCGGCCGTGGCGTAGTGGTCGCACCGCACGCGCTTCGACGCAGCGAGAACTCCCAGTCGCTGGCGCACGCGGCGTTCGGTCGGGAACGGCAGAGCGAAGGTGCGGCTGATCTTGAGGAGTTGCGTCGCGGTCAGCGGCACGTAGTCGAGTGCCGCGAGAATCTCGATGTCGCGGGGGGTGACGAGCCGGAGCGGGGCCGGACTTGCGCCGGGCATGGGGACCATTCTACCATAGGTTCTTGGCTTCCCCAACACAGAATCATGGCACCGGAAAAAACACCCTTTGTCAACGTCGATGCGCTGATGGCCCAGGTCAGCCTGGAGCAAGCCGCGCGGTACTACGGCATTCCCCTGCCCGAGCTGCACCGCGTGGGTAGCGAGACGCGCACGCGGTGTTTCCTCGCCTGCGGTCGTGCGCAGGAGACGGGCGATCGGGTGCTGGCGATCCGCGAAGACGACCCGGCCAAGCGCTGGCACTGTCACCAGTACGGCTGCGGCAAGGGGGGCAACCTGCTCTCGCTCTGCGACTGGATGAAGGGCGGGCCGGACGCGACCGGCCGTCCGCGCGGCGAGCGGTTCAAGGCGATTGCCGCCGATCTGCGGGCGATGGTCACCGGCGTGCTCCAGGGGGAGCGACCCGCCCAGTCCCCTCCTCCGGCCCGGCCGCGCGAGCCGGAGCCGCCGAAGGTGAACGTGCCGCTGGCCGCATCTCCCAACGAGCGGGCACGCTCGCTCGTGACCTTGGATGAGAAGTTCCTCCGCGACATCAGCCAGATGCCACCCGCCGCGTCGGCGTATTTTCGGCGGCGGCCGTTCCTCTCTCCCGAGGTGTGTGCGTCGTGGCGTGTGGGCTACCTGCCCCGCGACAGTCGGCGGCGACCATGCCGGCGGCACCATGCGCGGGAAGATCGTGTATGCGTACCACGGCGCCGACGGGCAACTGCTCACGTGGTTCGGCCGCGACCCGGAATTCGAGGAGAAACACCGGCAGTGGGAGGCCACCGACAGGAGTGAGCGCGAGCCGGAGAAGTTCCACTTCGTGAAGGGGTTCCATCGCGGGATCGAGCTGTTCGGACAGGAGCGGCTCGCGCTGCCGGATGCGGCGGAGAAGCTCAAGGGGTTGGGCCTGATGCTCGTCGAGGGCCCGAACGACGTGATCCGGCTCTCTGCCTTGGGCGTGCCGGCCGTGGCGCTCTGCTCGAACACGATCACGCGCGAGCAAGCCGAGCGGGTGGCAGAGCGTGCGCGCGAGGTCGCGGGCGGCGTCGTGACGATCTTCCTCGACTGCGACAGCGAAGGCGAGAACGGCATGAAGCAGGCACTCGGCTATCTGGCGCAGCTCACGCCGGTGCGCCTCGCGTGGAACGGCCGCATGCACGGCGGCAAGTTCCAGGGCCGCCAGCCGGAGTCGCTCACCGGAGCGGAATGGGCGGAGATCGCCGCGTTCCTGACGCGCGGGAAGAGAGACGAAGAGCCGCGGGATAAGGGGATCGAGGCCACTCCCCTCTCCCCTGCCGACGGCGACGAGTGGGCGTTCGTGTGAGGTTATTTCCTCTCATCGGCTCGCGGCCACGAGGACCGGTAGAGCTGGTCGTGCGTGCCGAAGTCGACGAAGAGGGTGCTGCCTCTCTCCTTCCGGAAGATCACGCGGTAATCGTCCTGCCCCTTCTCATCAGTCAGGCTGAAGCTCCAGTGTCCTTTCCAGTTGTGCGAGAGGGAGTGTGTGCGAAGGGAAGGATCGTGCGGGTTCTTCTGGAACAGAACGGATCGCTCGCGAAAAGTTTCTTGATCCTTCGGTTGGCTCTCTGTTTGAAGTGCTGCTCGAAGCCCGGGATCGTTCGATGTCCATAGGCCGCGACTATTGTAACGATGCCATCAACTCATCAACCGTTTTATAGACGGTGCGCTTTCCGCTCTTCAGGTACTCATCCGCCGACTTTCATGGCGGCGATGAGGTCGTCGTTGGGGATCTCCGTCTCCTCCTGCGGCACTTGCGTGATGATGAGCGTATCGGGGTGCTTCTTCTGGGCCTTCTTGAAGACCTCCTCGGCGGTCCTGCCGCGTGCGAGCACCGTCTCGCGTCGTCAGCGAAGGCGATCCAGAAGCCGGTCAGTGCTGTTGCCTGTGGTGTGAGGCGATGGGTGTCATCTGTACACAGTGTAACACAGGGAAGGACGGCGCGGAAGCAGAAAGTCGCTTGTTTTCCACCGTGCCGATCGGCCGGGGAGGTGTTCCGCTCCGCGGCCGAACGCCCGCGTGGGCGGGTGCGGAGTGCGGCACGCCACTCGCGGCCCCGGGAAAACGGGAGCCGAGACGGCGGGAGAGACGCGGCACGGTGACAACCGTGGGTGCGGGAGGCCGCGACCCCCGGTGGAGCCGCCAACGTCGATGAGTCTTCGAATCGCGGGCGTGTCGGAAGCGGGGGGCTCGCGGGCGAAGTCCCGCGAGTGGCGTGCCCTGCTCAGGAGGCGAAAACCCGCATGGGGAAGCGGCGCCGCGTCGGCCTCCGGCCGCCGGCGTCTGTGCCGGAGACTGGCCCGCCGTCGGCAGAGTCGTGAGCCACCGGCCGGGCGACTCCCCTGCTCCCTCTCGTCTGGGTCCAGCTGGAAATCTGGAGGATGAATTGGAACTTTATAACGTGCATGACATGATGTGATGTTATAAAGTTTCGCCACGGATTTGAGCTGCGTTCCGCCTCGCCGGGGACCAGCCGCGGACCATTCTACCTTCGCTCCTCCCCTCTCCCGCTTCCTACGTCGCTCACAGCCTCTTCTGCGAGGCGTATGCCTCCAGCCGGCGGACAAGCGAAGCGAGCGGCCTGCTCCGCCAGGCCGCTCCCACCACTACTCGGCCGTTGGTCGTCTCGTTTCATCGTATCGAAAAAGCAGACGGGCGAAGCCCGCACCTTTGTTTGAACAAGAATACAGTTTGTATATGCTTTGTAGGGAGAGTGGACGGTCCGTGCTTCTCCGCGTGTCTCTGCCATGAATGAGGGATGCACTCACCGAAAAACATCCGGCGAATGCCGATAAAACATCCGGCAAATGCCGATACACGGCCGGGAAAAACATCCGGCAAATGCCGATAGTCGATCCGAAAAACATCCGGCAAATGCCGATAGTAAAGTGTCGTTTGTGCATATCTGTCAAGGTACCCGACTGTGGTCACTCCCCTACTCATTGACGTCCGGTTTCACGGGAGACGTCTCGCTCGGGTGCTGCTGCAGAGACCAAGCGTCGAAGGTCGGGAAGGAGAAGACTGTACTTCTCAACGCGCTCCTGCGCGGCGCGGTGGGCGACCTGCTCGAAGTCGTGGGGGTTGGTCTCCCCGTAGAACACGCGGTAGATCTTCACGGCCTCGTCATAGCTGCGCTGTCCCTCCGGCGACGCGAGGAAGGCACGCAGTGCCTCCGTGCGAGTGCAGATCGTAGAGGGGCCGTAGCGTCGGCTCGTCCGTGACCGTTGACGTGCTCGCTCTCCCACTGCTCCTTCTCGCGACGTTTCTCGTGAGCGAACCACCAGTCCGGCGGCGTGCGGTTGTTCTGTACACCGTTGATGAGGAACGCGGCCGGCGACACCTTGAAGCCGGGGAAACCGCGTGGTTTCTCGTGCATGGCGGCGTCGGTGATGCTCACCCAGCGCTGGATGAGTCCCCGGCCATGGTCGGTGAGCAGGCGGCGGATGCCCGCCTGATCGACGCCGATCTGCGACAGCGGGTCGTACAGAGGATCGTCCAGAATCGCATTCTTTTGCGTTATAGAGCGTTGGGATTCCCGGCGGCGGAAATACTCGCCTTCGTAGAATGTCGCGACGTAGGAGCCCTTTCCTCGCTTCAGAAACAGTTCCGTGGGGTCGGTCTGTCCCTTGCCGAGGGCGATGACCTGGTGCCGTAGGAGTTCGCGGATGCAGGCGAGCAGGTCGTACTTGCGTTTGGCCAGCGGCCGGGAGGCGGAGAACCCGAGCCCGTTCACCGTGAGGTCATCGACGTTCAGGAAGACACGCTCGGACCTCCAGAAGCGATCCTTGAGCTTGAGGAACAGGCGGCGCGACGACGGGGTCAGTTGCCGGAAGAGTTCCAGGTCGAAGAGCAGCGTGCTGCCGGTCGCCTGGCAGAACCGGAAGAACGCGGGGTTCCACTCGATGCGCCAGCAACGGTTCGTGTCGACCGATCCCCCTTCGCCACCAACCGTCGGCAGCAGGATACTGAGGAACTGGAGCGCCACGTACTCGCACTCCTTCGACACCGGGTTATAGAAACCCGTGCTCTCGTAGCTGGAAATCGCCAGCCGCAGGAGGGAGTCCCGGAACGCGGCGTACTGCGAGCCGCCCGTCGCGAGCCCGAGGTGGTTGAGCATCCAGTACGGTGTGGCGAGCAGGACGGGTTCGGCGTCGTGGCGGCAGAGCGTGGCCCCGAGCAGGCCCCACAGCACGTACTCATCGATGGCCTGCAAACCGTGTGGCGCGCGCACCGTGACGTGCGCTGTCCTGCGGCCCTTATCCGTCGTGAAGTCGTACGACGTGAGAAACTCTCCCGCGGGCAGCGTGCCGCCTTGCAGTGGCCAGAGGGCGGTTTCGAGAAGCGACAACTGGGCAATCCCCTCCCGCTCGATGCCCGGTAACCGGTACGGCTTCGCCGCTGTGCCGGCCGGCAGCGCGTTCACAGGATCGGCGGGCGTCCGCGGTGGCGGCACCGGACGGTCTGCGCGGGAGACGTGCTCTCCGGTGGGGGTGCCGGGCCGTGTCACGGAGAGGGTGTTCATGGAGCTGGGTTTAACGGAAGAGACGGCCGAAGAACCCCTTCTTCGGCTTGGGGGCCGGTTTCGGGGGTGCCTTACTCCCCTTCTGCTGGGGAGGAGGCGTCGGACGGGAAGGCGCAGTGGTGTACTCGGCATCGACGCTCTTCGCCTCGGGGAGTGTGAGGCGCTGCTGGAGTGTGCCGATGAGGATGTTCCCTTCCCGGAGCCTCTCGCTCAACCCGCTGATGAGTTCCATCTGCTTGCCGATGAGTTCGGACTGCTGGGTGATCTGGTGGTTCTTGATGTCGAGCTCGCGCCGGAGCATGGCGAGCAACGCCCCTTCCTCGCCGGTGCCTGTCGCCGCGGCATGGGCGTCCGTCCCCTTGCCGGACTCGCTGTCTTGCGGGATCTCGCGTCGCAAGAGTTCCTCGCTGACGCGCCACGCGAAGTTCTCGCCCTTCATCCGTTGCTCGGTCGCTTCCGCGACGCTCGGCTGAACCAGGTGACGGTCCGGATGGTCGTTGTCGTGAATGATGGGGTAGATGATGCGCCGGATGGAGCTGGGGGATTTGCCGGTGAGTGCGGCGGCTTCCTTGACGGTGATGAACTGCGACACGGGTGAGGAGGAGGAAAGGTATGTGTCGGGAAGAGTAGCAGCTTGAAAGGGGACTGGGAAGGGGTACCGGCATCATGTCATACCCCTTCCACCGACACGGTCGCGCAGGGGTCACAAGCAGGGTTCCAGCGGCTTCCAGACGACTTTCCAGAGGTGTCAGAGAGACGGTGGCGAAACGCTACTGACAGGCTCTCGGAGTGAGGAAGGTGTAGGCAGTGGTTGGAATGCTGTCTGGTAGTATTCCACGGCACAGTACCGACAGGGTTTCGAGATGCCGTCAGGAAGGTACCAGACGTTGAAGAAAGAGGAAGAAAGCATTTCTGCGATAGGGTATCGGAAGGATGTCGGTGGACGATCACAAGGGAAAAGGGGGTTCCAGAAATGGCGTTGCATGGAAGAGGGGAGTGTGATGAGTTGTGCATTCCACCTCAAGGTCCTGGGTGACTCTGGCGACGTCCAAGGGGGTGGGAGCCTGAAAGGAAGTCCGGTTTCTCCGGGTGAAGAAGAGGGGAGTGACCGACGAAAGCGATTCCGGAATACCGCGAAGCAGGTTCCGCGTTATTGTGCCCAGAGTGCCGACCGCTTCTCGTACGAAAAGCGAAAGACTCGCATTTTTCGATACCGGAGACGCGCTATCCGACGAGTCCCCAGCGACTTTCACGGTGAAAGGTTCGTCTCGGATCGCTTCTGGAAGGGCTCGGTGGCACGGAATTGGCCTCCGGTCACTCGGTTGCGCCCGTTCGCTTGGCCTGGATCTTCCCCCCGACCTCGTCCAAGGCGGCCAGAATGTCGGCGGTGGTGACGTTCCGTTTGCGGAAGTTCAGGGTGACGGTCGCCTGCGCCGTCGCGTAACGGAAGTGGGCGCGTGGCGCTCCGCGCTGACGCGTGCCATCGGCTGTCGGCTTGCGCGGCCACTTCGCGCTCGGTCTCCTGGGCGGTGAGCCTGCGCTCCTTCACGGCGGCGGCCACCTCTCGCTGCTGGCGGGGATCGACCAACTGCGAGATCGCGTACAGGTGTCGCTTGGAGAAGGGCTGCGCGGCCTCCTCGCGGGCGACTTTCTGCACGTCGGGATCGACTCGCTGGATCGCCAGTAATCGGCTGATCTCGCTCTCCGGCCTGCCGGTCTCGCGGGCCAAGTCGCGCTGGCTGTAGCCGTTGGCATCGCGGAGACGGACCAGGGAATCGGCGAGTTCGTAGGGGTTCAAGTCCGCCCGCTGCCAGTTCTCGACGATCTGCCGCAACAGCACCTCCTCATCCCGGGGTGTCTGAATCCAGCAGGGGATCGAGGCGAGTCCGGCATCCTTGCACGCGTGGAACCGACGCTCGCCGCTGATGATCTGGTAGATGTCGTCCGAGGCGATGTAGCGGACAGCGATCGGCTGGAGCACACCCAGGCGGCGAATCGAGGCCACCAGCGCACGCGTCGCGTCGGTGTTCCACTCGCGTCGGGGCTGGTCCGGGTCAGGCCGAATGCGCCTCAGCTCGATCGCGAACGCGCCGTCGAGCCGCTGACGGCCGTCTCTCTGCCTAAATCGGGCGACGGCTGACTGTTTGGCGGCGTCGGCAAGGCCCCGAAGCGCTGCTTCGCCATCGCGATGGCGGCCGCGCGGGTGCCTTTCGATGCGACGGAGGATCTCGTCGAAGAACCCTCGGGCGATGTCGGCCTCTTCGCTTCGGGGAGAGTGGAGGGTGAGGGGGATGGCATCGGTGACGGCTTTCTCAAACTGTGCCAGATCCGGGAGGACACTGTCAAACGCCTGGTCGCCGAAGTGCGTGCGCAGTTGCTGGAGGTAGCTCTGCTGGTACGACCGGGTCCGCTTGAAGCGGGAAACGAGGTAGCCCAAGAGCACGAGCTTCGGGTGGTAGCGCTGCTGTACGTGGTGGATGGCCCCGGTCACCTGGATGATCCCCTGGCGGCCCCAGTCGGCCGCCTCCAGCGGGATGATGACGTAGTCGGACGCGCAGAGCGCCGCGTAACTCACGACCGAGAGCCGCGGGGGACAGTCGAAGACGATGAAGTCGTAGCGGTGGCGCACCTCCTGGATGCTGTCTCGGACCGCCAGATGGAGGTCGGTCTGCTCCCACTGGCGGGGGTCGGTGTAGTCGAAGTGGACGAGCCCCGGCCCCGAGGGCAGGATGTCGATATGCGAGTATTGCGTGCGGCGGATGAGCGCATGGGCCCGCTGGTCGGCCGCCGGGTTGAACAAGTCCTCGATGCCCGGTTTGCCGTCGCGCTCGGGCAGGAAGGAGTTGGTCAGGTTGGCCTGCGCGTCGGTATCGACCACGAGCACGCGCAGCGCCCGCTCCTGGCACACCGACGCGATCAGCCACGCGGTGTGCGTCTTGCCCACACCGCCCTTCAGGTTGATGATCGTGATGGCCTTGGCGGCGGGGTGCGATTCGGGCGGCATGGCCCATAGCGTATCACGGGTTTGTGGTTCCAGCGAGAACTGGTCGCTGGGGGACGATCCTGATTCCAGCCGCGAAGCGAAGCGGCACGATCGGCTGGCCGTCGCGTGGGACACCCTGCCCGCCGCGGAGCGGCAGGCCATCGAGGGCACGGTCCTGCGCGGAACCCGCGGCTCAATCTCCCCAAGTTCCCGGAGCTTCGGCGTCGTTTGTGCCTCGACGAACTCGACAAGCGGCGGGGGCCGGCTCTGCTCCGACGCGACGGAGCTTGCACGCGAAATGGAAGGCCCCTCTCGGTTGCCGGATTCCCGAAGAACGGTGTACAATGAGTACGATGGAAAAAGTCATCCGCAATGTGGCCGACATCGACACCGCCGACCGGCGGGCGATCGAGCACCTGATCGGCCAGCACCTGGCCGAGCACCAGCAGGTCGTCATCAGCGTCGTCAACCTCGACCTCGCACACCCAGAGACGCTTGCATCTCCCTCCTCGCAAGAGGTGCCGGCGTGGTGGAACGTCTACGAAGGATTGAACGACGCGGATGTGGACCGTCTCGATCAGGCCATCCGCCCGCGCGCCGATCTCACACGCGCTCTCAGATAGCCTATGGATCCTGCCCTGCTCGATACCGACATCCTCTCGGAGGTCATCAAGCTCCGTGATCCCGTCGTGCGGCAGAAGGCGCTCGCCTACACGCAGATGCATGGCCCGCTCGCCTTCTCGTCGATGACCCGGTACGAGAATCCTCCGCGGCTATCGTGATCAGAACGCGATGCAGCCCCTCGCCCGCTTCGCGGTCTTCTGCCAGCACGCCATCGTCTTCGCGGTGACGGATGCCGTCTTCGACCGCGCGGCGGATCTGTGGGTGACCGGCCGGCGGGGTGGCCATCCCCACAACGACGCCGATCTCATCATCGCCGCGACGGCGCTGGAGCATGGCGGGTCCTGGTCACCGGGAACACCACACACTTCGCCTGGATTCCCGGGCTGCGGCTGGAGGACTGGCGACAGCCATAACGGTGGTGCCCAGACGGTTCGGGAGCGACGATCCCCGGCTTGCATACACGGCGACCGTCGGCCAGCTGACGGAGCGCAGTGAGCCGCCGCGGGCGTCCGGTGGGCAGCGGTGAACGCAGCGCAAGTCAGCGCAGCCGCGTCGCCGTTCCAAAGCACATGAAAAAAGGGGAGACGGCCACCCCGAAGGTGACCGCCTCACCGTGGGTCAGGCCGCCTTGGCGATGGCGTCCTGGAGGTTGTCGATGGCGAGCTGCACGCCTTCGCCGCTCCCGTCCCATGCGCCGGACTGGAGCATCTGCCAGTTTTCGAGCTGGACTTTGCAGAGGTCAAGCAGTTGAGGGGCGGCGGCGATGAGGCGTGCGTTGGCTCGCCAGTTGTCCGTTTCGTCGAAGATATCCGCAATATGCGTCTCGTGTTCATTATCGGCGACGATTTCATTGTGGTTCTGAACGAGCCACGGACCGGGGGTGTGGTTGGTGGTTTCCATGATGTGAGAATGGGGAAAAGAGATAACAGGGAGAGGAGGGTGAGTACGGGTTGTACGCACCCTCCGGGGTCAGGACGCCTTGGCTGTTGCCTTGGCGATCGCTTCGTTCAAGGCATCGATCGCCTGCCGGGTGCGCGGGTCTTCCGCGCCGCCCATCACCTCGACCCACTGGCCGATTTCCTCGAGGGCCAGCCCGCAGGCTTCGAGCAGCCAGGGAATCGCCTTGATGACTTCGACGTTCGTTTCGAGGAAATCCCCGGCGTTGTCGAAGCAGGTGTCGCAGACCTTGTGATTGCCGGTGGTTTCGTTCTCTCCGCAATGGAGACAGATGCGGGACATGATGAGAATGGGAAGAAAGTAGAAAAGAGGCGAGAGCCGAAGCCCTCCCCGTGGATCAGGCCGCCTTGGCAATGGCTGTCTTCGCTCGTCCCATGGGGACAAGTGGCCGTTTTGAAGCGTCTCGCTCATCGGAATATCTTGCAGAACACGCAACTGCATGAGGCAGTTTTTCAGGGCGGCCAGCAAGTCCGGTGCGGCGGCGATGAGACGAGCGTTGGCCGCATTGGATCCTTCATCTTCGTATCCTATTGCAGCCACCGTGTTGGCATGATCGCTCATGACGGTGAGCATGGAGCCGCTGTTCGTCGTTACGTGCCACGGCCCCGCCGTGTGTGCCGGTGATGTGCTGGTGGTTTCCATGGGAAAATTGAGAGAAAAGAGATAGAAGAGGGGAGAGCCGGAAGCCCTCCCCGCGGGTCAGAGCATCCCGATGGCGATGCAGACGGGATCAACCCATTCGATGCACTGTTCGGCTCGATGGATGACGAATGCGAGCTTGTCATCGGTCAGTGGTCGTCCGATCTCGGTCTGGGCTTGGTTCTGGATGTCCTCGATGATGAGGGTGAACCACGCTGTGTTGGGGTTCATGGTGGATGGGGAAGTGGCGGATAGAAGTCAGCCGATGGTCGGGATCGGTATCTGATCGGGATGGGGTTTGATGCCGCGATGGCCTGTCCGCATCAGACAACGGCGGACGTATTCGCCTCGTGCGGCCACGAGATGTCCGACGCACTGTTCCGCTGCGAGGTCATGTGTCGAGAGAAGTTCGATGACGGGCTGGATGGCATCGACCAGGTCGCCGGCGGGGTTCTTCCGAGCCGGTGGTGTTCGGATGGGTTGCATGGTTGCGTGGGTGGAATGAAAGTGAAACGGGGCGGTGGTGAGCCGCCCCTGGGATTCACGCCGCTCTCTCGACTTGCGGCAGTGCGAAGAGGCACGCCGTCTGGCGGATGAGCCGCTTGGTCTTCTTGTCGTCCTCCTCGATCTCCCGGAGGACCGGGATGCGGATGGCGTGCTCGCCTTTCTTCACGTGGAAGCCGCGGGCCTTCCATTGGTGGAAGGTGAGGACGTTCACGTAGGGGATGCAGTCGGCCGCGAACGCGGGGAACCGCTGAATCACCGCCTCCAGCACGGCCTGTTTGTTTCGCAGGCTCTGCTGGGATTCGATCTTGTAGGGCGTTCCGTAGGTGATGGTAGACATGATGGGCAGTGGGGAAAGGAAAGATAAAAAAGGGAAGAGGGGAGAGCCGGAAACCCTCCCCTCTGTGTGTCAGGCCGCGACCGGCTGACGTTTCCCGTGGCAGGAACATTCCCGATACGTCAACTTCGCGTCGGGAAGCTCGATGAAGGCGTTCCACGTCTCGGCGAGTTCCCGCGCGATGTTCCGATACCGCGGCGTTTCGCCCCAAAGCTTGCTGGAGTCGTAGTCGCCGATCATGACGATCCGATCGCCAGCCCAGCGACCGGCGATGGCATCGGCGGGCACGGGGCTTCCCTCGCCGTAGCCTTTGTGATAGCCGAAGAAGTCACCGCCTCCGCCCTCGTCGCTCTTGCGAAGGAGGAGGATCAAGATCGCGCCTGCGGGTTGGCGGCCCATTCCCAGAGCTTGGCACCGCCGGAGAGGCACCACGGGCAGACGTACTCTTTCTTGTCCAGGTTCACGGGTTGGAAGTATTGTCCCATAGGAAAGTTGGAGAAATGGCGGATAAGAAATCAGTCGTTGGTCCAGCGGTCCTCGTCGGGATCCAGCCGGAATTCGTTGCGCTCGCTGGATGCGAGTCGTAGGATCGTCGGGAGGTCAACTGTCTCAAGCGGTTGGCTTCGCTGTAGCTGCTGGGCTTCTTGCAGCATGGTGAAAAGGGACTTCATGGTTCCCATAGGTGGAAAGGGGAAATGGGAGATAGAATGTGTGGTTGGATGTGTCGCCGGTGGTGTGACGCGTCATGGGCTGGTGGGGAAGTGGATGGTCAAAAACCAGCAATGACGCAGCCCAGAGGCAAGGGAGCAGGCCGGATTTCTGCGTGCGGGTTTCCAAGCCCCTTTCCATATTCAAAATAAAACTGGGCGCGGAAACCCCTTGCCGCAGAAACCGGAATGCGACCTTGCCGCCGGGATCGTCATTGCTACACTGCTGCATCCACACACCTAGGTGGGCAAACAAAAACAACAAACAGTCACTCCCCGTCGAGCATCTTCCGCATTGCGTCCGAGTCCGAATGCAGGTACGTCTTCATCAGCATCTTGAGGTCCGTGTGACCCATCTGGATCGCCACCATCGCGGGATTCATCTTCTTGTCGTTAATCGCGGTGCTGGCCCAGCCGTGTCGGAAACTGTAGAGGGTCGCCCCCTTGGTGATCCCGAGCGCGGCGCATAACTTCTGCAGGCGGTGCTCCAGTCGCGGTCCGCGTCCACTTGCCGCCCTTCGAGTTCAAGAAGATGTACCCCTCGGTCCGGTTCCCAATCTGGGTCCGGCAGAGTTCGCTCACTTTCGAGGATAGGAACACGGGCCGTTCCTTCATCTTGGTCTTCTTCTTCGTCTTGTTCGGCACCAGAAGCACCCCTTTGTCGAGGTCGCACTTCTCGATCCGCGCTTCGCGGGCTTCGATGGGACGGACGGCCGTCTCACTGAGGAACATCAGCACCGCGCGAAAACAGCCATCGGAAGCGTCGAGCACCCTTTGGCGGTCTTCGGTGCTCATGATCTCTTCCCGACGTTCTGGCGTCGGTTTTTTGAGTTTCCCCTTGAGATGGTTGATCTCAATCCATCCCATGAGATCGCAATAGTTCAGGCAGGCGTCGATCCGGGCGATAAATGCATGGATGGAGTTGGGCTTCCAGTCGAGTTTCTTGACCACATTGGAGACGTGGTGCGCCTCGCAGCTTCGAGACAGGCATATCCCCAACCTCTTTGAGGAAAATGCCCAAGAAGTGCCGAGATCGGTAGCGTGTGCTCTCGGTACATTCCGTGAGTGATTGGATGTACTGCTCAATGCAGAAGGAGAGAAGCCGATCCTCCGGCTCGCCTTGCTTCTGCATCTCCATGAGGTACTTCTGCTGCACGTAATCCGGTGGTTCCTTGGGCCGTGACCTGGGCGGGGCGGTGAACCGCTTGTCCTTGCCGAGCGGAATCTGCTTTCCGCCGACCTCGACGTACCAGGTCCAGTTGTCCCGGCGAAAGAAGGGACGGCGCATTTTCCTGAGATTCCGCTGAGAGTGGGGGATTGTCTTGTCCGTTCTTTCTTTGTATAAAACGGGTTAGGGAAAAGCAACAGCTTTCAGAAGATGGAGGAGCATCTCGCGTCGCGAAGGCCGGAAACTGTTGGACCCCAATAACTTACGCTTTCCACGTTCCCCCTGATTTTGGCTGAGTTCTCGGCATTGCGGCCACGGCGGTCCGTCCATCTTCAACGTGGCCGATCGCGGCTCGACGCGTTCCCATGCAGATATAAAACAGCATCCCCACTGAAAGGCGGAGAGAAGGTTCTCGTTGTACCACCTCTTACATCTTTACCCGCGGTTTTGACATTCGTTGCCGGGTTCATCCATTCCACCGCAAACTGGCCGCCGCAGCTCGATAGATTGACGGTGAACTTGCCGCCCGAAGGAGCATAGACCAGCAACTCAGGATGAATCGAGCTGGTGTTGGCAAGAGTATGACCGGTGGAGGAGAGCTTCCCCTGTGGCGTCATGGCAGCCAGATTCATGCGATCGGCATAACCACGAATCGTGCCCATGGTATCACGCACATTCTCCCAACGCGTATCCGGCCCCGAACCAATGCCGTGAACAGGAGACGGGGAGAGATTACGATTTTCTCGGGGATAATAGACGACATAGGGATCCATGAACAGCGTTTGATTCCCGTTCGTAAAGTTGATCCAGAAGTAATTTCTATTGGTCTGTGGCGAGTCGTTCCACATGCCGAAGTAACTGTGGTCGGAATCGTTGATGTTCACTTTGCAACTCGGATGACCGCTGCCACAACTGGTGGTTGGGGAGATTCGCGCGGCGGGGGCAATCCAGTCGGCATCGCTGTTCAGGATCGTGGCATCCTGGCCATCCTCCAGCACTCCGTAGCCGATGGGGTGTTGAAGCGGTTTCCCGGCCTCAGAGGAGCGGATGAGGGCGATCAGGTGGCTGTTCCACCATTTTGAGTCTCGCGGCGCTTCTTGGGAGACGATCCAGAGAACATTCGGCAGATCGTTGAGAGTATCGATCACTTTTTGCACATAGGCGTCCTGAATCGCGGTGATGGCATTAGGCGCCGTCATCGTCACGGACCTGGTTCCACCGCCATCGTCACATCCATTCACGTTGTTTGACCCGGTAAAGGGATAACCATCACCGGAAAAGCGATAGCGGAGGACGAATTCGCCGCTGAAAAGATAGACTCCCGCGTAAATGCCAGCCGCGCGGAGCTGCTGCACGCGGTCCCGGAGCCGGTCAAAGTACGCTTGATTGAATTTTGTGAGATCAAATTTTCCTTTCCCGTCCGATGCGTTGCCCGGCCCTGTGCGCTGCCATGGCTGCGGAGTGACGCTGTAATCCGGTGGCGAGCTCGCCGTGGTGGGCAATCCATGGAACGTCGGCAGTTCTGTTGTCCATAACAACGTGAAATTATGGTTGTGCGTAACAAGCATCTTCACGTACGCTGTGAAGTCCAGGGGCTGGATCGAGCCATTCGTCCCCCAATCCTGGAGGTTGTTCCACGTATGAGACCCCGTCAAATAGATCGCTTTGCCGGTACCGTCGGTGAAGTAGTGGGGATTTGTGGAAAGGGCCCTCAAGGGAACCGTGATTGGCTTTGATGCAGGGTCGTCGCCGGCACCGTCCCGTGCCGAGGCGAGATGGGCACCGAGTGAAAGCACGAGGGCCGTGGCCGTCCCGAGCGCGAAGATTCGCGGCATCGTGGTCGCTCCTTCTCGTCGTTGTCGATCCATTTCCTGTGGTCTCGGCGAGTTCCGAGCGTTCCTCTCGATGACCGTCTTCGGGGCCACCGCGGACACGAACGTACCGAGCCGCGTGTGACTCATCAAGAGACGGATGTCGCCCACGGCGGTACTTTCTGCTGAGAAACCGACGGTGCCCCTCTCGATCATCGTATTACCCCGGCAAAAAAGTAGGTCGGACAATCCTGTCCGACTCCCCCGGCCTGTCGGACAGGATTGTCCGACCTACAGGAGGATCTTCTTTGCCGGGGTAATATTCTCTCTGAACAGGGCCTTCGCGTCGGGCAGGCGGGATTGCTCCAGGACGGTCCCTTTGCGCTCGGAGAAGTGGTCCTTGCAGGTGCGGCAATAGAGCGGTTCCCGCTTGGGATGCGTACTCGCCCTGAAAGCCCGACGCGCCAGCGAGTGCATTCGCTCTCTGGGGTCCCGCAGAAATGCACTCGCGGGCGCGTTGGGCTTCCTTGAGACAGGGCGCACCCACCAAGCGTGAACCGCTCTAGCCCTCCCCCGCCGGGGGGAGGGGACCAGACAGCCGGTCGAGCGCCGCCTGGAGGCGCAGGCAGGTGCGCAGCAGGGCGGGCAAGTCGTTGAGGCGCAACGAGTTCGGGCCGTCCGAGAGGGCTTCCTCGGGCCGGGGATGGACTTCCAGGAACAAGGCGTCGCAGCCGGCGGCCACGGCGGCGCGCGCCAGCACGGGGACCATCTCCCGCTCGCCCGAGGACACGCCCGCGCCGGCACTGGGCAGTTGCACCGAGTGGGTGGCGTCGAAGACCACGGGCGCGCCGGTGGCTTGCATCTGGGGGATCGCGCAGGTCGTTGACCAGCCGGCCGTAGCCGAAAAAGGTCCCCCGCTCGGTCAGCAGCACGCCTCCCGAACCCCGTTCGAGCACCTTGGCGACCACGTGGGCCATGTCCCACGGGGCCATGAACTGGCCTTTCTTGACGTTCACGGGCCGCCCCGTCGCGGCCGCGGCTTCGAGCAGGTCGGTCTGACGGGCCAGAAACGCCGGGATCTGGAGCAGGTCCACCACGTCGGCCACGGGTGCGGCCTGGTGCGCTTCGTGGATGTCGGTCGTCACGGGCAAGCCGGTCTGGGCCTTGACCTGCTCGAACACCTTCAGCCCGCCTTGCAGGCCGGGACCGCGGTAGCTCGATTTCGACGTCCGGTTCGCCTTGTCGAACGACGCCTTGAAGATGATCGGCAGGCCAAGCTCATCGCGGATCTCGGCCAGACGCTGGGCGATGCGCAAGGTCATTTCGCCCGGCTCCATGACGCAAGGGCCGGCGATCAGCACCAGCGGCCGGTCGCGGCCGATCGTCAGAGGACCGACGCGGACGGGGTTCGGTGGGTTCATCGAGGCATCCTTCCAGTGGGTTTCGCGATCCTTCCCGATTCCGCCAAGACCATAGCCATCGACGGCCCGCCGTCAATGGTGAAAGCCCAACGTCTGGGTGGCATGCCCACGTCTTCGTGGGCATGTCCGTTGGGTCGGCGGACATGCCCACGAAGACGTGGGCATGCCACCCAGACACGGTCAATGCGGAACGCCGTTCAACGCCCAAAGGTGGGCCGCCGGGGTCAGGACCTGGATGGCGTGCGGCACGACCTCGACGCTCCAGGGCTGCCCCGGCGCCACCCCGCCGGCGGGGTCGCCGTCGAGCTGCACGGGCACCATCTCGGGCGCGGAGATCAGCACCTTCCGCACCCGGCGGTGAAACACCCCCGGCCGGTGCAAATGCGCGTTGCAAAAGACCAGCCACAAGTAATGCAAGGCCCGCCACGGGCCCGGATCGCGGAAGACCACCAGGTCGAGCAGCCCGTCCGTTCCCGAAGCCGCCGGCGCGAACGGCAGTCCCAGCGCATATCGGGGCAGGTTGAACACAAACGCCGTGGCCCCGGTCAGGGTTTCCTCGGCGCCTGGGTCCAGGATCTGAAGCGTCAAGGGCGGAAAACGATAGGCCCAGCTTGCCTGAAGCACGGGCGCAATGTAGGCGGCGCGGTGCGTGCGGCGCGGGGTGCCGTTGGACCCGACCCTGCGCGGTGATGCCGGGTGACGACGTCCGCATCAAAGCCGAAACCCGCCATCAAGGCGAACCGGCGCCCCGCGGCTCGGCCCAGGTCGAGCGGCCCGATCCGGCCGTGTCGGATCACCTCCGCCAGGGCCCCCGGACGACCCGGCAGGCCAAAATAGTGCGCGAACAGGTTCTCGGTCCCGGCCCGCAGCACGGTGAGCGGCACGCGCGGCTCGGCATTGATCAGGTCGGCCACCGTGCCGTCGCCGCCGACGGCCACCAGGCACCGGCAACGCGGATCGACGCGCGTCTCTTCCAGCAGCCGGGCGCGCTCGTCCAGCGTCCAGGCGACCCGCGGCGTCCACCCCTGGCGCTCCAGGCGCGCTCGAAGCGCTCGACTTTCCAGCGACCTCCGCCCAGCCCCGAGCTGGCATTGGCGGCGATCGCCACCCAGGACCGGTCAGTCATGGGGGACGCGGCGGCCGGTGAGCGATGGGGCAGACGCAGGGACGTATTTCGGTCATCGCTCATCGGCTGCCAGCTTCTCAGTGCCGCAAAGAGGCCGGACGCGTGTGCACCGCCGCCGGCGGCGCGCCGGAGCCGGCCTGACCGAGACGCTGAAGCAAGGCCCGGTTCTCGTCCGAGATCTTCTTGAACGTCGAACGCAAGTTGCTCAGCTCCTGGAACTTGGCATCGACATCGGCGCGGAGCGTCTGGTTGGCCGCGCGGGTCGCGGCGAGATCCTCCTCTGTCTTCTGCTTTTCCTGGGTACGGCGCGTGACCGAGAGCTGGGCGTCCTTGAGACTCGCCTGCAACGTGGCGATCTGGAGAGAAAGCCGTTCCAGTTGCTCAAAGTTCAGGGTCTGGCGCTTCTCGACATCGGAGAGAGCCGCGCGCAGCACCTGCAATTCATTGTTGCGATCGGTCTGGGAGCGCTCGATCTTGGCCCGCGTCTTGTTGAGCTCCAGCCGCGTCTCGGCGGTGTCCTTGTGGACCCGGGCGATTTCGTTGTCGAGGCGTTGGATTTCCTTGCCCCAGTTGGAGTTCAGTTGCGAGACCATGGAATAGAGGAAGATCGCGGGAATGACCGCGAGGGCGACCAGGACGACCAGGACCTTACCGACGGTGGACATCGCACGTCTCCTGACCGGAAGCGGCGGGGGCGACTCTTCGCCCAGGGGGGGCGGAGCGCGGGGACTCAACTCAAAAATATACCCGATATTCCCAACCCCGTGCCAGATCCGCGCCCGGGAATGAGTTTCTGGGTGGGGACGGGGTGCGTTCTGGGGGCAAAGGCAAAAAGAATGCGCACGACGCGACCCCCTGCGCCTTGCCTTTCCGAACGGGTGCGCCCATAACGGGGAACTCGGTCGTCTGGTAGGGTAGGCTTCAGCCTGCCAAGCCTATTTCCGTTGGATTCCGAATGGGTATGGCAGGCTGAAGCCTACCCTACCAGACCTGCTTATTGCGGCTCGGCCGCGCGACGGGACGTGTTCCAAACACGGCGAGGGTATCTCTGATGATTCGACGTAATGTACTGTGGTACCAGGTCTTGTTGGCGTTCGTGGCGCTGGCCTGGGTCAGTCTCGCCGCGGTTCGCGCGGCCGACGACGACTGGGTCAAGCTGTTCAATGGCAAGGATTTGGACGGCTGGGTCCAGCACGGGGGCAACGCCAAGTACAGCGCCGAGGACGGCCAGCTTGTCGGCCGCTCGGTTCCCAACACGAGCAACTCTTTCTTGTGTACCAAGAAGGATTACGGCGACTTCGTCCTCGAGCTCGAATTCAAGGTGGACGACGGCCTGAACTCGGGCGTGCAGGTCCGCAGCCAGTGTTTCGACGAGCCGAAGACCGTCGAATGGCAGGGCAAGGCCATCAAGATCCCCGCCGGCCGCGTGCACGGCTACCAGGTGGAGATCGACCCCTCGGCGCGGGCCTGGAGCGGCGGGATTTATGACGAAGGCCGGCGCGGCTGGCTCAATGATCTGAAGGACAACGAAGCGGTGCGCAAGGCGTTCAAGCCCCACGAGTGGAATCGCTTCCGCATCGAGTGCCGGGGCGACTCGATCAAGACCTGGATCAACGGCGTCCCCGCCGCCGATCTGCACGACGCGATGACCCCCCGCGGATTCATCGCCTTGCAAGTACACGGTGTCGGCAACAAGACCGAGGCGCTGGAAGTCCGCTGGCGGAACATCCGCATCCAGGAGCGGAAGTAGGATAGGAAGCCGCATCGCCTGGCCACACGGCCGGGATTCCAGATTCCGGATTCCAGATTCCGGATTCCAGATTCCGGATTCCGAAGCACTGTACGATCTGAGCATCTGGCATCTGGCATCTGGCATCTGGCATCTGGAATCCGGCATCTGGAATCTGGAATCTGGAATCTGGAATCCCGGCCGATCTTGTCAGGGAGGCGAGGCGGCAAGGATAATCGCTCCCGGACTTGTGGAAACCTCGCGGTGCCGCCCCGGGCGTGGGTCCATGAGAGACTTCATCCCCGAGTGAACCGAAGCGGGTTCCCGATCGTAAATCGGAGAAAGGCCCGCCGAGGCTGGGTGGGTTCGGAGTCTGCCCGCGTCTCGGGTGGGTGGGACCGCCCGCCGTGGCGACGATCATCCTCGTCGCTGTCGTCCGCCGAATTGATACCCCGCCGGGTGGCTGGCCTTCCCGACGGCGCCGCTGGGAGATTCCGCCTCGTGACACGACTCATTCTGCCTCTGTCCGGCCTCTTCTGCGCGGTTGCGGTGCTCTCCCTGTCCCTGTCCGGTTGCGGCTCGGATTCGGAGACCATGCCCCTTTATGTCCCCCCGACCGAGGAGGGGGCCGCCGCCTCGACGACGTCCGAGGCCCCGGGCGCGGAAGAAAGCACAGTCAGTCCCCAGGCCATGCTCCGCTCGGTCGTGCAGTTGCTGCGGAGCGCGGCGGTCAATCCCGGCGGCGACCATTTCAATATCGCCAAGGATTACCTCAATCAGTATTTCGTCGGCGTCAAGCCGGCCGAGTTCGCCCTGTCAGAGCCGATGCGCGCGTACCTCTCGCGGACGCTGCCGATCGCGCTGGACGCGGTCCTGACGAAGCTCAACGTGCCGGAGGCGACACGGACCGCGCTGAGCCAGCGGGTCGATTACAACGCCGGCAGGATCATCCCGGCGCTGGAGGCGCCGACCTTCAGCTTCCGGGACTCGCGGCATATCGAGGACTGCCTGTTGCTGAGCACCGTGGCGCGTCGGGTGGCGGGCGACGGCGAGGACCTGGCGCGGGTACAGCGGGTTTTTGACTGGCTGGTCCGCCAGGTCCAGCTCGTGCCGCCCGGCGGTCTGGCCGTGCCGGGCACGAACTTGCCGCAGGCCCCGGCCCGGCCCTACGACGTGCTGCTCCGCGCCATGGCCACCGAGCAGGACGACTGGGCCGAGCGAAGCTGGGTCTTCCTGAGCTTCTGCCGGCAGCTCGGCTTCGACGCCGGCCTGGTGCGGCTGACGCCTCCCGGGAAGGCGGACTCCCAACCGCGGGTCTGGGCCGTCGCCGTGCTGATTGACGGCGTGCCGTACCTGTTTGACTGCCGCATCGGCCAGCCGATCCCGGGACCCGACGGTCAGGGCGTCGCCACCCTCGAACAGGCGGCCACCCTGCCGAACCTCCTGGCGCAGCTCGATCTGCCCGGCCAGCCTTACCCCGTACACCAGGCCGATCTCGCCGCCGCGGGCAAGCTGACCATCTGGATCGACTCGACCCTGGGTCTGCTTACGCCCCGCATGCGACAGCTTCAGCGCGACCTGGCGGGCCACGATCGCATGGTCCTGTTCCGCGACGCGGCCGAGCAAGACGCCGCCTTCGCCCGCGCGTTCGGCGACCGCTTCGGCGGCACCGAGCTCTGGCCCTTGCCGATCGAGGTCGAGACCCGGCTGTTTACCGACCCGGCCTTCAACGAGTCCGCCAAGTTTTCCCTGCAATTCTTCGACCCGCGCTACCCGCTCCTGTTCGCCCGCATGGGCCAGCTCCGGGGCGATCTGATGGCGGCCGTGCAAAGCTACGCCGCGTTCCGCTTCGCCGAGAACCCGCTCGAGAGCAACGGCAAGACGCCGATCCCGCCGCAGGTCCAGCAGATCCTCGATTTTTACGCGACGTACTATCTCGGCCTGGCCAAGCTCGACCAGAAGGAACCCGACCGCGCCGCCGATTTCTTCCGCCAGACGCTCCAGCAGCTCGACGAGTGGGAGCAAGCCATGCGGCAGCAGCCCGACGGTCAGCAGGTCAAGCCGTATTTCTCCCAGTACCGCTGGGGCGCCCAGACGAACCTGGCCCGGATCAAGGAGGCGCTCGGCGACCGCGCCGGGGCCATCCACGATTACGCGGCCCCGCAGCCGACCGGCCAGGCGCATGGGAATTTGCTCCGCGCCCGGGCCCTCATCTGGTCGAATCCCTTCGCGACGTCACTCCCCTGAACGGGTGTATGAGAAGGGGTCGGAGCGGCCCCTCTGTGTAGCGGCGGCCGTCTCGGCCGCTCCGGTCTGGGATTCCGGAGCGGCCGAGACGGCCGCCGCCACATGGAAAAGACCCTTTTCAGACGCCTTCTGCGATCGGCTTGAGACCCAGATAGACCCCATTTGTCCAGCCGAAGCCGTCCTGGCTGGGGTACTCGCCGCCGCCGGCCGTGAGGTGGGGATCGACGACGTTGTACTTCTCCATCAGCCGGCCGGTGTCGTGGTAGACGCGCTCGACGAGGGCGCAGTAGTGCGCGGCAACCTCGCGGGCGAGCTTGAGGCGGCCATAATGGCGCAGGCCGGCGACGGCCAGCCACTGGAGCGGGGGCCAGCCGTTGGGGGGGTCCCATTGCTGGCCGGAGGGGCGGTCGAGGGCCGTCGTGACCAGCCCGCCGGGCCGGAGGAAACGCTCGCGCAGCACCCCTTCGACCCGTTCGGCCTGGTCGGGCGTGGCGGCCTGAACGAACAGGGGCAGCACGCCGGCCAGCGAGGCATGAGGACTGCGCGCCCGGCGGTCCAGGTCGTAGTCGAGGAAGAACCCCTGCTCGGCGTCCCAGAAGAGTCGGTGCAGCGCCTCGCGCCGTCGCGGCGCAGCGGCGGCCAGGTGGTCGGGCACGGGCGCCCCGCGGCGCCTGCCAGGCCGCGAGCCGGACCTCCATGTGGTACAGCAGGCTGTTCAGATCCACGGGCAACAGCCGGGTCGTGCGGATGGTGGCCAGCCTGGCGGGGTCGGCCAGCCAGCGCGAGCTGAAGTCCCAGCCGGACTCGCAGGCGGCCCGCACGTTGCGGTAGAAGTCCGGCCGGCGCTCCTCGGGCAGCGTCGCGCCGATCTGGGTATCCTCGCGCCACGACTCCGCCCGGGGAATGGAGTCCTCGTCCCAGTAACGGTTCAGGACCAGTCCGTCCGCGAGCACGACCGCGCGACGGGGCGTCCGGCGATCCATCCAGAAGTCATACTCGGCCGCCAGCGGGTCGAGAAACTCGGTCACGGCATCGAAGCCGCACGCCTGCTCGATCAGGTCGAGCAGACAGACAAACATCGGCGGTTGCGAGCGGGAGACGTAGTACCAGCGATTGCCGTTGGGCACGTGCCCGAACTGGCCGATCAGCGCGGCGAAGTTCCGCGCCAGCGCGATCAGGTCGTCCATGCGCCCCGAGGCGACCAGGCCGATGCCGGTGAAGTAGGTGTCCCAGTAATAGATCTCCCGGAATCGCCCCCCGGGAACGATGTAGGGATTCTTCAGCGGGATCAGCGTCGAACCGGTTCGCGGCGGATCGGCCGGACGCCGCAGCACCGGCCAGAGCTGGCGGACCCGGTCGCTCACACTCGCCGGCAGTGAGCAGAGGCTGACGCGTGCGCCGGCATCGTGCTCCGGCGGCATCTCGAAGTGGCGCCCGACGAACGCGCGGAGATCGAACCCGGGCGTTTCCCGATGCTCGTGGTACTCGCGGAGGATCTCCGCGGCCGGGCGCAGGGCGATGCCGTCCGGGAAGGTCTTCGAGTCGGGAAACACGCGGGCCCTTTGAACGGCCTCGAACAGCTCGCCCTCCATCTGGGGAAGCGGTTCGTGGCTTCTGGGGACGGGGTGAGAATCCATGTCGGCCTCCTCAAACGTCCCCAATTATTCGGCGGGTCGGCGCGGAAAGGAAAGCGATCCGGCGGCCTGTGTCCGCTGCGTTTCCGCGGAACATTCTGGCATGGATTTGGAATTGTGTGTTAGGTTGAAACCAACGCGACTGGACCTCACGTGAGGAGCGAGGAGGCCCGCGGCATGAGCCCAGGTGATCCCTCTCGGCGCGGCGGCGCACCATCCGCGCGGCCGCGCGCCGACGGATACCGGCGGGGTGATCGAGACGATCGTCAGCCCGTTTCCTTGTCTGTATCAGGACGCGCTGGAGATCCACACCCAGAGCCGCCTGCGGCTGCCTCAGTCCGAGGCCGAGGCCAGCCGGCTGGCGCGGGCGGCGTTCTTGCTCTATCTGAGCGCGGCCGAGGCCCTCGCGCACCAGGCCGCCGCCGAGCTGGGCCGTCCCGCGCTCGCCGGGTTCCTGGCCGACCCGGCCCACCCTCTGCCCTTGTCGGAAGTCTGGAAGCTGCTGCCGGCCCTCCTCGGCGCGGGCCCCGTCGGCGCGTTCGATCCCGAGGCCCCTCCCTGGCCGCAGTTCGCGGAGCTGCTGGCGCTGCGGCAGTCGTGGTCGTATCCCGGCCTTCCCGAACAGCGTCGGGCGTACTACCTCTCGGCGCAGCGCGGTGCCTCCTACGAACCGCTGCAACCCCACCAGGTCCCCGCTGGGTTGGCGATCCCGGCCGCGCAGCTCCTCTTCCCCCGCACGGGCCTGCCCCGTGATCCTTATGCTTTACGGCCCCAGCACCTTGACACCGTTCGCGGCGTCCTTGATGCCGCCATCGCCGCTCTCGACAGTCGCCTCGGCGGCGCCCTGACCCGCGACGCCCGGCACCGCAAGGGAGCCCGTGCGGCTCGTGTATCCGCCGTCCGACGGGAACGGGGCTTGATGCCCCTGGCGTTTGGCCTTTTCGGCACCCGGGCCGGCCACTATGCTACGGAATCCGGCAAGGCCCATGGCTGATGGCTGATGGCGAATGACTGATATTACCCCGGCAAAGAAGATCCTCCTGTAGGTCGGACAATCCTGTCCGACAGGCCGGGGGAGTCGGACAGGATTGTCCGACCTACTTTCTTGCCGGGGTAATAATGGATTCGTACATCTGGCATCAGCCATGGGCCATGGGTCTCCCGAGCAAGACAGGATCGAGTCCAGCCCGCGAAGCCACCTCCAGGGAGGGAGTCCGCCACCGATGCGCATTCTCCTGGTCACGTCGTTTCCGATCCCCGGCGAGTACGACGGCACGGCCATGCTGCCGATCAAGATCCTGCGGGCCTTGAAATCCCGCGGGATCGAGGTCGTGCTGGCGTACCTGAAGGCGCGGCGGCCGTGGGTCCGGCCGACATGCACCGAATTCGAGGGCACGCCGCTCTATACGCTCTCGCCGCCGTCGTGGGTGTCCGGGCTGCGCCGGATCGCCCGCGAGCAACCGTTCGAGATCGTCCACGCCCAGCACTACGGCGGCGCCACCCGCGCCTATGCCGCCTGCCGGTTCGGCGGCTGGCCCATGGTGTACGAGGTCCACTCGCTGCTGGGCGAGGAGGTCGATCGCGACCGGCTGGGCCGGGGGATCGTCTTCAACACGTACCTGGCCCTGGAGCGCAGGGTCTATCGCCACGCGGCCATGGTCGTCGTGCTGGGAGAGCCGGTCCGCGAGGTCGTCGTGACCGAGAAGGGCGTGCCGGCCGAGCGCGTGGCGGTGATCTATCCCGGCATTGACCTGGGCGAATATGATCGCCCCGGCCCTCCGGCCGAGATTCCGGGCGTCGGGCCCGTTGCACAAGGTCCTCATGTACGTCGGCAGCATCGTGCATCCGAACCAGGGCGTGCCGCTGCTGATCGACGCGCTGCCGGCGGTCTTTGACCGCGTGCCCGAGGCGCGTTGCGTGCTCGTGGGCGGTCCGGCCGAGGCGGGCGACGACTACCGCCGCCGCCTCGGTCCGCACGCCGAGAAGCTCATCGTGCTGGCCGGCAGGACGCCCGAGCAGGTCGTCGCGCTGACCCGCCGCGCCGACGTTCTGGTCCACCCGCGGCTGGCCTGCCGCGAGAACTACTCGGTCCAGAGCAAGCTGGCCGTCTACCTCGCCGCGGGCCGGCCGATCGTGGCCACCGACTTCGGCGACTACCAAATCCTCCTCGGGACCTCGGGCGCGGGCCTCTTGACGGCCGTCGAACCCGCCGCGATCGCCGCCGGTCTGATCGACGTTCTGACCGACGACGTCCTGGCCGCTCGCCTGGCCTCCCAGACCGGTCCGATCGCCCGCGAATACTTCGGCATGGACCGCAACATCGACCGCTACCTGGACGTCTACGAGAAAGCGATTGCCCTCGGGCCGCGATGAACGTCGCTTCCGTTTTGTCGGATGGGCACCGCCCACCTTCCCGGTTGGCCCCGGCAGATTGTCAGCCCGACGCGCCAGCGAGTGCATTCTCTCTCCGGGTTTTCCCGGAAATGCACTCGCTGGCGCGTCGGGCTGACAGGATGGGTGAGCCACGCCACCCGGCCATTGCAACCGCCGGGCGGGCCTCGTAGTCTGGCCGGAAGGGATAGACGGCGGAGGCTTCCACCGATGGCGATCACGTTTGCGTGTCCGTGCGGCAAGTTGTTGAAGGCGCGCGCCGAGTTCGCCGGCCGGCGGACGCGCTGTACGCGCTGTCACATGGTGCTGATCGTCCCGCACGTCGACCAGAACGTAGGCACGGTGTCGGAGACCGAGTTGCTGGCGCCGGGGGACTTCGGCGACGTGGACAACGTGATCCGGCCCGGTGTCCTGGCGGTGAACGAATCCATGCCCCTGGAAGCCTTCGCCCGGCGCGAGCCTGTGACCGAGGCCCCGCCGCCCGCGCCGGAACGTGACGCTCAGCCCGTGGCCTGGCAGCCGCCTGTGGAATCCCCGTTTCCCTTCTCGGCCGTCGCGCCCAGCCCGGCCGTGACTCCCAGAAGACGTTCGCTCAATGAACCGTGGGTTCATATTTTCCTCATCGTCAATGCCTATGCGTGTATCCTCTTTGGCATGGTTCAGCTTGTCATTGTGGCCGCGGCCGTGGCCCTGCGGCCGCAGTCGGTCTCGCCCTGGATGCTGCTGGCGTCGTTCGGCGGGCTGCTCGGCGCGGAGATCCTGGGCGGGCTGATCCTGCTGGCCGTCGATGTCGTGCGAGGGGCCCGGAGGCCGCCGCCGAAAAATGACGGATGACTGAGGGCGGATGACTGAGGGCAGACAACGGGGGTTGTCAGTCTTGTAGGGTAGGCTTCAGCCTGCCAATTCCACATTTCCCGGAATTTAATAATGGGACTGGCAGGCTGAAGCCTACCCTACAAGAATCCGGCGTCGCACATGATCGTCAGGAGCCGTATCCCATGAAGTTGTGGTTGATCGCCGCCGCGATGACAGCCGTTGTGTTCCTCCCCGCGCTGCGCGGTCGCGGTCGAGGTGGCCGAGGAAGACGCCACGCTCTACGCCTTCTTCCAGGCCCATCTGGAGCGCGTCTTCGCCATGGAGCCGCTCTCGGCCACCAGGCTGGGCGACCACCGGTTCGACGACCAGCTCGAGGATGTCTCCGCCGAGGCCCGGGGCGCTGTCTCGAACGCGACCGGAAGGCGCTCGCCGACCTTCAGCGGATCGCGTACGACCGCCTCAGCCGCGACGCCCAGATTGACTACGAGATCTTCCGCGACGACCTCAAGCGGTCGATCTGGCTGCGGGAGACGTTCCACCCCTTCGAGGACGATCCGCGGGTCTATGGCGAATACCTGACCGAGAGCATCTATCTGTTGCTCACGCAATCAAGCCTGCCGCGCGAGACGAACGTCCAGAACGCCTGGAAACGGTTGGACCACATCCCGCGCGTGGTGGACGTCGTGCGCCGGACGATCACGAAACCGGCCCGCGTGAAAGTCGAGACGGCCATCCGCCAGACGGAAGGCGCGATCGACTTTTACAGCGACCAGATCTTCACCCTGGCCGGTGTTTCGAAAAACGAAGGGCCGCTCGCCGAGAAGTGCCAGAGCCTCGTCGCGGTGCTCAAGAGCTACCTGGCCTTCCTCAAGGACGACGTCTTGCCCCGCTCGGAGGCCGACAACTGGCGGATCGGTCCGGACCTGTTCGCCCAGAAGATCGACATCGAGCTCGACGCCGGCCTGAACGCCGACGAGATCCTGGCCGAAGCCCGTTCCGAGGCGGCGCGCGTCGAGCGCGAGATGGCCGTCCTCGCGCGGCAACTCTGGGCCGAGTTCTTCCCCGATCAGCCCGTCCCGCCCGACGATGAAGCCGGCCGGCGCACGATGATCGGCCGCGTCCTGGCCCGGATCGGCGAGGACCATAGCACGGCCGAGACCGTCGTCGCCGATGTGAAGGCGACCGTCGGCCAGATCAAACAGTTCATCGCCGGGCGCAAGATTCTCGACCTGCCCGAGCCCGACCAGTGCCGCATCGTCACGATGCCCGAGTTCATGCGCGGCAACTCGACCGCGTACCTGAACCCGGCGCCGCCGCTGGACCCGAAAGCGAGCAGCGAGTTCGCCGTCAGCCCGCCGCCCGCGGACTGGACCGCGGCCCAGGTCGAGAGTTACTTCCGCGAATACAACCGCGCGATGCTCAAGATCCTGACCATCCACGAGGCCTACCCCGGCCATTATGTCCAGCTCGAATACTCGAACCGCTGCCCCTCGCCGATCCGCAAGGTGCTTTCCTCGGGCATCTTCGCCGAGGGCTGGGCCGTCTACACCGAACAGATGATGCTCGACCAGGGCTTCGGCGGCGGCGATCTGAAGCTGCGCATGCAGCAGCTCAAGTTTTACCTGCGGGCCGTCGTCAACGCGATCCTCGACCACGAGATGCACGCCGGCCGCATGACTGACGCCGAGGCCAAGGATCTCCTCATGAACCGCGCCTTCCAGACCGAGGGCGAGGCCCTGGGCAAGATCATCCGGTCGAAGCAGTCATCGGCCCAGCTCTCGACCTACTTCGTCGGCCGGACCGCCTTCTACCGGCTGCGCCAGTCCGTGCAGCGCGAACAAGGTGATCGGTTCCAACTGGCGCGCTACCACGAGGCGGTCCTCGCGCACGGTACGCTGCCGGTCAAGTACCTCCCCGAGCTGGTGCGCCGCACGCTGGCGGCAGACAGGTATCGGTTCTCAGGAAAGAAAGGTCCGTTTCCCCCATCCCGGAGGGATGACAGCCATTAGCCGGTGGTCAGCGCAGCGCCACCACCGGACAAGAACCCATGAGAGAAGAAACCGACCCGGAAGGGTCACAGCGCGGATCGGGGCCGTTCGCGCTGCAACCCCTCCAGGGTCGAGAAACCGGCGTCTTCTCGAGAACCCCGGTTGCGCTGCGCGAACCGGGGCTAATGGCTCTCATCCCTCCGGGATGGGGGAAACGGACATTTCTTTCCTGAGATGCGATAGATTGGCTTCCCCCCGTGTTTGTGGGAGGGAAGCCAAAGGGCCAGCGGACGAGGCCGCGATCACTCCATTTCGAGGACGACCACCGATCGAGCCGGCAGCGTGGCGGAAAAGCCGGTCTCGTTCGGCTTCACCTCATGGAACGGGGCCGGCTTGATGGTCTCAGGCTGGTCGAACGTGTTGTGCGTCGTGATCGCGGGACCGGTCAGAACGCGCCCGGAGATGGTCTTGGCCGTCGCGCCCTTGAGCACGCAAGACAGCTCGGCCGGGGCGGTCGCGTTCAGGTTGCAGAGGGTGACATGGATCTTGCCCGCCTTGTCTTTCGAGGCGGAGACGCTCAGGCCGGGGATCTTCTCCTCGCCCCGCGCATAGTCCGCACAGGTCAGCTCGGCCGGCAACAGCCGGGCGTCGTGGTGGACCGTGTACATTTCAAAGACATGATATGTCGGCGTCAGGAGCATCTTCTCCTTGTCGGTCAGGATCATGGCCTGGAGCACGTTGATCGTCTGGGCGATGTTGGCCATGCGGACGCGGTCGCAGTGCCGGTTGAAGATATTGAGCGTCGCGCCGGCCACCAGAGCATCGCGCAAGGTGTTCTGCTGGTAGAGGAAGCCCGGGTTCGTGCCCGGCTCGACGGCGTGCCAGGCGCCCCACTCGTCGACCACCAGCGCGACCCGTTTCTGAGGATCATGTTGATCCATGATCTCGGCGTGCTTGGTGACGAGATCCTCCATCTTCAGGGCGTTCTTCAGTTGGAAGAACCAGTCATCCTCGTCGAACTGGGTGGCCGAGCGGCTCTTCTTGCCGGTGCCGCAGTAATAGTGGAGGGCCAGGCCGGACATCTGCCGCGCGGCCTGGCGCATGAGGACCTCGGTCCAGCGGGCGTCGGCGCCGTTCGGTCCGCAGGCGATCTTGGAGATGCGGTTGCCGCTGAGGTTGCGGACGTAGGTGCCGTAGCGCTGGAACTGGTCGGCGTAGAACTCCGGGGTCATCGACCCGCCGCAGCCCCAGTTCTCGTTGCCGACGCCGAAATAGGGGAGCTTCCAGGGTTCGGCGCGGCCGTTCTTGCGCCTCATGTCGGCCATCGGGCTGACGTTGTCGGAGGTGATGTATTCGACCCACTGCTGCATCTCGCGCACCGTGCCGCTGCCGACGTTGCCGCAGATATAAGGCGCGCAGCCGAGCTGGTCACAGAGGTCGAAGAATTCATGGGTGCCGAAGTGATTGTTCTCGGTGACGCCGCCCCAGTGGGTGTTGATCATCGTCGGGCGTTTTTCTTTCGGGCCGACGCCGTCGAGCCAGTGGTACTCGTCGGCGAAGCAGCCGCCCGGCCAGCGCAGGACCGGGATTTCGATGCGCTTGAGGGCCGCCACGATGTCGTTGCGAATGCCTCGGGTGTTGGGAATCTTGCTGTCCTCGCCCACCCAGTAGCCGTCATAGATGCAGTGGCCCAGATGCTCGGAGAAATGGCCGTAGATGTTCCGATTGATCGTCTCCTTGCCCTGATCGGCATGGATGACAAGCTGGTTGGGCGCGTCGGCCGCGCAGGCGCGCAGACCGGCCGGGAACAGCAGTCCCAGGACGGCCAGGGAGAGAAGATGCCAACGTCGTGGGATCATCGGTTGTGGTCTCCCTCAGAAGGTGGACGAGACGTGCGGATTCCGTCTTGTAGGGCAGGCTTCAGCCTGCCAATCCCATTTGAGATTGAGGAAACCTGGCAGGCTGAAGCCTGCCCTACAAGACCCTCTCGCCAGGAGGCGACACGTTCCAGGGTAGGGATTGTCGCCCGACAGTCGTTCGCGGTCAACGACGGACCCGAGGACGTTGTGAGGCGCAGCGCGCGGTGCTAACGTGGGAGCCCAAAACCGTGTCGAGCCACCCAAGGGAGAGACTGCACCATGATCCGGACGATGCGTTCCATCTTCGGCGCTGGGGCCCTTCTCGCGGCGTTTTGTACGCTCGCCACCGCGGCTCCGGCCGGGCCGAACATTCTCTGGATCACCTGCGAGGACATGACCCGAGTCTGGGATGCTTCGGCGATACGTATGCCGTGACGCCGAACCTCGACCGGCTGCGCGCGAGGGGGTGCGGTATACGAGAGCGTTCGCGCCGATCGGCGTGTGCGCACCGTCGCGTTCGACCTTGATCCTGGGCCTTTACGCCCCGTCCGTCGGCTCGCACCACATGCGCTGCCGGGCCACGCTGCCGGAGGCGATCCGCTGCTTCCCGGAATACCTCCGGCACGCGGGGTATTACTGCTCGAACAACGTCAAGACGGATTACAACTTCGTCTATCCGAAACCCACCTGGGACGATTGCAGCAAGCAGGCGCACTGGCGGAATCGCCAGCAAGGGCAGCCGTTTTTCAGCGTCTTCAACATCGAGACGACGCACGAGAGCCAGATCCGGCTGCCCGAGGCCCAGTATCAGAATCGGACGAAGAACTTCACCGCGCAGGAGCGCCACGATCCGGCCCGCGCCCCGATTCCGCCGTATCACCCCGATACGCCGGAGGTCCGCCAGGACTGGGCGCGCTTTTACGACATGATCACCGTGATGGACAAACAGGTCGCCGCCCTGCTCAAGCAGCTCGACGACGACGGCCTGGCCGAAAACACCATCGTCTTCTGGTTCCCCGACCACGGCACCGGCATGCCCCGGAGCAAGCGCTGGCTCTATGATTCGAGCACGCTCGTGCCGGTGATCGCGCGGTTTCCGAAGAAATACCAGAACCTCGCCCCGGCCGCGCCCGGCGAGGCGCTGGACCGGCTGGTCAGCTTCGTCGATTTCGGCCCGAGCGTCTTGAGCCTGGCGGGCGTGCCGGTGCCGGACGCGATGCAAGGCCAGGCGTTCCTGGGCACGCAGGCGCGCGCCCCCAGGGAGTATGTCTACGGCTTCCGGGACCGCATGGACGAACGCACCGACATGATCCGCTCGGTGCGCGACCGCCGCTACAAGTACATCCGCAACTATCACCCCGAGCTGCCCTGGTTCCACGAGCAATTCATCGAGTACGGCTACGAGATGCCCACGATGCGCGTCTGGCAGCAACTGGCCGACGCGGGAAAGCTCACCGGCGCCCCGGCCGTCTTCATGGCGCACTCCAAGCCGACCGAGGAGCTCTACGACACCGAGTCCGACCCGTGGGAGATCCACAACCTGGCGGATTCGCCCGACCATCGGGAGATCCTCCAACGCCTCCGCGCGGAACATCGCCGCTGGCAGAAGGAGATCCTCGACCTGGGCTTGCTGCCCGAGGCCGACCTGCGCACGCGATTCGGCTCCGAAGCGCCCTACGAGGCCGTGCGCCGGGACCGCGCTCTGTATCCCTTCGATCGCATCGCCGCCGCGGCCGACCTGGCCAACACGCGCACCGCGAGCAACATTCCGGGCTTGATTGAGTGTCTCAAAGAGGCCGACCCGGCCGTACGTTACTGGGCGGCCGTTGGCTTAGGCGCTCTGGGAAGTCAGGGACGCGACGGCGAATCCGCGCTGCTCCAGGCCCTGAACGACTCCAAGCCCTGGCTGCGCGTGACCGCTGCGGACGCCCTGGCGCGCCTCGGCCGCATTGAACCGGCGCTGCCGGTTCTGACCGCGGCCATGAAGAATCCCAGCGAATGGGTGCGACTCCAGGCGATCGCCGCCCTCGACCGCCTTGACGCCGCCGCTTCCTCAGCCCGCAAGGTCATCCAGGAGGCGGAAAAGGACACGAACGAGGACGTGGCGAAAGTCGCGCGACATGCCCTGAAAGCGTTCTGAAAGAGGGGACGAGAAGGGGCGCTTCTTCTTGTAGGGTAGGCTTTAGCCTGCCAATCCCATTTCAGATCAAATGGGATTGGCAGGCTAAAGCCTACCCTACAAGACTGAAACCAGAATCCTCGAATCGACGTCCCCGTGTTCTATGGTACCTGTATCTCTCTTGTTGTTTGGGGGAATTCCTGGCCTGGACCGACCAGCTACATGCATGGTATCGTACAAGGTGGGGAGACGGGGTTTGGGAATTGGGATCGATCGCGGCATCGGAAATGATTAAGGTACACGTGAGTCCATCCGATCTCCCCACGGCGGGGCCCGCGTTTTTCGAGGGATTCCGGCCGAAGAGGGCCGTGTGATAGGATAGGGACTCGGCAATCTAGACGGGATAGGGAGTCTAGGGGTGCCTGTTGCACAACGGAAACCTGGTCGCTCGTATCGCCCCAAGGTCGAGGCGCTGGAAGCGCTGCGGCTATTGGACGCGGGCGTCAGTCCGTTGCTGGCCCCGACGCTGGTCGAGCGGACCGAGTTGGGCGTTGGGGCCGATCAGAACGCGGTCAGCGCGGCCAGCGAAGCGGCCTGGGATGCGGCGCTGGGCAGGCGCACGTGGGGGACTGGCTCGGGCCGGCGGCGTTGCGGTCGCTGCCCGACGCCGCGACGATCCGCGACGGCTTGAGCCAGCTCAACCGCTATCTGGGCCGGGCCTGGAGCCGGGCCGGCATCGCCCCGCAGCAGCACGAAGACTGCACGCAGGCCGTGTACGAGACGTTGCTCGAGCAACTGGGCCGCACGGGGTTTGACCACCTGGCGAGCGACGTCGGCCAGCACGGGGTCCGCGTGGTCCTGAACCGGGACACGTCCGAGGGGCCCGACTTTTTCGCGCCATCGACATGGTCAAGAAGCGGAGTCAGCGCGAGCGGTCGTACGTCTCGCTCGACGATCACTACCACGAATTAACCGGCTCGGCCGGCAGCGATGGTGCCTCGGCCGACTGGCCGGTGCGCTCGACGAAGCCATCGACCGCACGCTCTCCCCGCGCGAGGCCAGCCTGATCCGCGACACGCTCCAGGGCAAGACCCCGGCCGAAATTGCCCAGGCCTGGGGTGTCGCCCCCAAGACGGTCAGCAACGAGAAGACCCGCGCCATCCAGAAGCTGCGCGAAGCGCTCACCTCCGAGCTGGGGGAATCGGGATCTGGCGCGGAAGCCTTGTCGGGTGGCATGCCCACGTCTTCGTGGGCATGTTCCCGATCCCCGGGCGCATCCAACATGCCCACGAAGACGTGGGCATGCCACCCGACAAGTCCCTACATCAACGCCGTGGTCTCCGGGTGTCCGGTCATGAGGTTGAAGTTCTGGACGGCCACACCCGCCGCGCCCTTGATGAGATTGTCGAGACAGGCGATGACGAGCACCTTGCCCCGGACGACCCGCACGGTGATGTCGCAGAAGTTGGTGTGGGAGGAGTCCTTGGTTCCGGGCAGGTTCTTGACGATGCGCACAAACGGGCTGTTCTTGTAGAACGCCCGGTAGAGATCCGATCAGCTCGTTCTCGGCGACGGGGCCTTTCGGCGTGGCGTAGATCGTCGCCAGGATGCCGCGGTCCATGGGGACAAGATGCGGCGTGAAGATCACCTCGACGGGCCCGCCGTGGGGCTTGCCCAGGTCGGTGAGCACCTGGTCGATCTCGGGCGTGTGCCGGTGCCGCCCCACGCCGTAGGCCGAGAGGCTCTCGTTGCACTCGGGAAAGTGCGTGTTCAGCTTCGGAGATCGCCCCGCGCCGACACGCCGCTCTTGGCGTCGATGATGATGCCGGTCCGCTCGATCCGGTCGTGCGCGATCAAAGGCGCCAGGCCGAGGATGCTGGTGGACGTGTAACAGCCCGGGTTGGCGATCAAATCGGCCGAGGGAATGCGCTCGCGGTACAGCTCGGGCAGCCCGTACACGGCTTCGCGCAGGCCGTCGGGATCGGTATGGGCGTGGTCGTACCAGTCGGCGTAGACCTGCGGGTCCTTCAAGCGGTAATCGGCGCTCAGGTCGATGACCCGGACGCCGCGCTTCCGCAACTGCGAGGCCGCCTCCATGCTGGCGACGTGCGGCAAGGCCAGAAAGGCCATCTGTGCGCGGTCGGCCAGTCGGCCGGCGTCGAACGGCTCGCAGGTCAGGTCGAGGCGGCCGGCGAGACTCGGGTGCAAGGCATCGACCCGCGTCCCCGCGTCCTGCCGCGAGGTCGTCAGCACGAGCCGCGCCGGGATGGCCCAGCAAGATCCGGAAGAGCTCCCGCGCCGCGTAGCCCGATGCGCCGACAATCGCCACGTCCGTCATGCGTCTATCCCTTGTTTCCGGCCCTGTGCCCTTCGACGCCCAGGGTCTTGTCTTGTAGGGTAGGCTTCAGCCTGCCAGATCCATATCTGGATCCGCAGACAATGATGCGGAAATGGATCTGGCAGGCTGAAGCCTACCCTACAAAACCGTCCTTTGTCCGGCGGCGTCCGAGTCCCCAGTTTCGTAGGGTGCGTGAAACGCACCAAGTCCGACCGTGAGCTCGGTGCGTTTCACTAGACAGTATGCCACCAACCACACAATCCACGCCACGGCGGAAACGATCAGGCCGCGATACGCCGCCCGGCCCTGATATTCGAGCCGGAGCGTCCAGTGTCCCGCGCCGGGATGCGGATGCCCTGCCAGCCGCCATGCTCCGTCCCGCCATAAGCGAACAGACGCGGAATCGGCACGCGATGTTCGCCGTCCGGGCCTCGAAGCGTGGCCCGCCATTCGGGGTCGTCGAGCTGGGAAAGGACCACAAAGCCGGGCCCGGTCGTCTGCGCCTCCGTCTCGACCCGTTCCGGTACGGCCGATCGCCAGGGCAGGGGGGTGGCATCTCGCATGAGGTTCAACAACTCATACGGGTCCCAATCCATGATGGATTCGATCCTGTGTACGGCGGTGGCATCCGGCGCGGCGAGAAACCACGCGCGGCACCGGTGCCCCAGGGGACCGCAACAGGACGAACGTGTTTGACGGCGTGCTTCGACTCTTCAAGGCCGCCGCGCCATAAAGCCACGCGGCCAGTTGCGGGTCTCGGATGCGCTCCACGCGGCCGGGCCAGGCCGCGATCACCGGATCGCCCACCGCGCGCGGCTCGACGACCCGCAGTCCTGCTCCACAGTCGCGGTGCGCAGCGAGGATTGTCCGCATCCACTCCGGATCAAGGGGATCGTTCGCCCCAGCCCAGCCCGGGAGCCATCCCAGGACCGGCCGGTCCAGCGTCCGGTAGGGCGGCAACGCCGCGACGCCAAAGGCCATCGGCCAGTTTCCCAGGCTGGACAAGACCCGCGTCCCGCGCGGCTCCGCCGCCAACCGCGCCAGCACGGGACTCTGCGCCGTGAACGGACGCAGCGGCGCCGTTTCCACCGGCCGCAGGGCATGGCCGAGCACGAGCAGATCGAGCGCCGTCAGCACCGCCAGGCTCGGCACGAAAACCCGACTCCGCCGGAACCGAAAAGCGACGACCAGAAGCACCACCAGGAGCAATCCCGTCCCGCCGAGCTCTTGCGCATAGATGCCGAATCGCTCCCGATCGAGCCGCTGCCGCGACGGGTCCAGCCCCTGCCGGACCAGGGCGTTCACGACCAGCGAATTGGTCGGAGGTTGCGTCACCTCGGCCCGGAGCTGCCACGGCGGGGGAGTCTTCCAGGACAGCCAGCCCTGGAATCGCTCATACGCCGCCTCGAACGACTTCCGGGTCTTCAGGCTGGGACCTGTCACGGCGCCGGAAGTCCCCCAGACCCGAAGCGTCATTTCGAAGGGTGCCACGACGAGCGCCACCAGCACCGCCGCCACCAGCACGAACGCCGCCGAGCTCCAACCTCGGCCGGGCCCAGTTCCGCACCTCGCTGAACCCCTTCGCCGCCAGCAATGCCAGGGCGAGCTCGGTCGCCAGCCCCCATCGGGCCGGCGCGGAAATAGGAAAAGCCGGGCAAAACGATCATATGGTGAAAGCCCGGCAGGTACGGTCCCAGACTCAGCACGAGGCCCAGCAACGCCAGCCATGCGAGTGCACGCACTGACGGATCGCGCCGGCAACCATAGAAAAACGAACCCAGAGCGAGAAACAGCGGGACCAATCCAACATAGGCAAGCTGCTCCTCCGGCGACGTGTGAAAAAGATCCCAGGCAAGCGGGCGCCACAATGGTGAAATATGGAAAAGACCGGGGGCCAGGTAACTGACAAGATGCAAGGGGGAGGCCGCGAAACCGGAAAGATATTCAAAGTCGCGGCGGCTCGACGCCAAGCCGGGCAAGTTCCCAGGTCGGTAAAAGTTGCAAGGCCCCGAGCAACGCCACTGCGGCCACCGCGGCGACCAGGCCGAGACTGCCGTAAAGGGCTTTGCGCCAACCGCTTGGGTGCTCGACCAGGCCCCAGAGGGCCAATCCCAGCACGCCGACCTGGGTAATGAAGGCAAGTTGGAAGTGTCCCGGTAAAACTTGCAAGGTGAGCACGGCCGCCAGCCGGAGGGCATCGCGGACACTGCCCACGCCCCGCGCGAGCGTCCACGACAGGCCCCACGCCCAGGGCATCCAGCTCCCGACGGTGTAGCCCCACTGATGCGGTTCGTGGATCACAAAAAACCCGGAGGCCGCCCAGGCGAATCCTCCCAAAGCCGCACCTGCTGCCGAGGCGCCGAACCGCCGCGCCGCCCAGAATGCTCCCAGGCCGCCCCAGAAGGTGTGCAAAACGAGGCTCGCCGTGTAGGCGTATTCCGTCGGCAGGAGTCCGTACAAAACCAGGTGCGGCGGATAGTAAACCCCCATCTGGCTCTCGGCCAGGCCGGGGAAGCCGTAGCCCCACAGGTCATTCCAGAGGGGCAGCCGGCCGGCTCGCAAGGTGCGGTGCAGGAAGCCCATCAGGCCGAACGAGAACCGGGTCACGTCCCCCCCGACCGGCATCCGGCCGCCGATTCCCAGCGGCCAGAGCCAGGCCGCCAGGAGGGCGAGCAGCATCAAGAGGGCCATCCTGGTCGTTCGTTTCTCGTCGGCCTCTGCCACGTCCGATCGCCTTGTTTGGGTGCGAAGTAACCGCCATTCTTGAGGAAAACCTTACAATGCCGGCGGCAATCTGACTATCGGGCGGTGGCCCGCCGGGTGCGCTCCTCGGTCGGTTCGGGACGCAAATTGCTCTTGATGCGGGGCTTGTCTTCATTGTAGGATTTGCACGCTCGGACACCGGGCGGGTCTTGGCACGGCAGGTGCATTGGGCTGCTCGTGCCGGCCAGAAGGATCGCCCGGCCAGTCGCTCTCAAGGAGGAGCCTACCATGTTGGTCCTGAGCAGGAAGCTCGGTCAACGGTTTCAGATCGGCCCCGACGTGCGGATCACCATCGTCAAGATCGACAAGTCCACGGTGCGCGTTGGCATCGAGGCCCCCGACCACCTGAGCATCTTCCGCGAAGAGCTCACGCCAAAAGACGCCGAACAACCGGTCGAGGCCGGCGCAGCCTGAGTCTTGTAGGGTGGGCTCGGCCCACCTGCCGGGCTCGAAGAAGACGGTGGGCCGAGCCCACCCTACAAGACTGGCACGCATCCTGCTTCTCCGGTCCCTCCACATGCGACGGCGGGAAACCGTCGTCGTGTGCCTTTCGACTGTAATTGGATATGTGGACCTTGACATCCAGTTTTAGGATCGTAGAGTAGCACGGGTGCAAGGTCCAGCTTTCCGAGAGGGCATCAGGAGAGAGAGAGGGCAACGATGCGATACTCGCGGTTGTGGCTCGGGCTGGGCGTGGTGATCGTCGGCTCGTTCGCGGTGCTGGGCTACTTCGGGCGGGAGCTCTACCGCCAGGCGCCGCCGATCCCGCGAGCGGGTGGTGACCTCCGACGGCCGGGTGATCTTTACGGCGCATCGGACATCCACGAAGGGCCAGAACGTCTGGCAATCGATGGGCGGCCAGGAGGTCGGGACGGTCTGGGGCCACGGGGCCTACGTCGCGCCCGACTGGTCGGCCGACTACCTCCACCGCGAGGCGGCCTGGCTGCTCGACCACTGGGCCGAGGCCGAGCACGGGCAGCACGTACGCAGGACCTGGGCGTCGAGGACGCAGGCCGCGCTGAAGGCGCGGCTCAAGGAGGAGCTGCGGCGCAACACCTACGACCCGGCGACCGGCGACCTGACCATCTCGCCGTCTGCGGGCCGAGGCGATGGCCGCCGTCGCCGCGCATTACGCGGCGCTGTTCGGCCACGACCCGGCCCTCGACAAGCTGCGCGATGCCTATGCCATCCCGGCCGACGCGATCAAGACCCCGGAGCGGCAGGGCCAGCTCAGTGCCTTCTTCTTCTGGGCCTCGTGGGCCTGCTCGACGAACCGGCCCGGGTCCGAGATCACCTACACGAATAACTGGCCCTCCGAGGAGCTGATCGACAACCATCCCAGCGGCCAGATCGTCGTCTGGTCGGTCGTCAGCTTCGTGCTGCTGCTGGCCGGCATCGGCGCCCTGGCGTGGTACTTCGCCGTGCCAGAGGCGCCGCGAGGACGACGGCCACGACGCTGCCGGCGGAGGACCCGCTGCTGGCGCTGCATCCCACGCCCTCGATGCGGGCGACGCTCAAGTATTTCTGGGTCGTGACGGCGCTTGATCGTCGCCCAGGTCGGCCTCGGGGCGGTGACGGCGCACTACGGCGTCGAGGGGTCGGGCTTCTACGGCATCCCGCTGGCGAAGTGGCTGCCGTACAGCGTGACCCGGACCTGGCACACCCAGCTCGGCATCTTCTGGATCGCCACGCGCCTGGCTGGCCACCGGGCTGTTCATGGCCCCGGCCGTCTCGGGCCACGAGCCGAGGTTCCAGCGGCTGGGGGTCAACTTCCTGTTCGTCTGCTTGCTGATCATCGTCGTCGGGTCGATGGCCGGCCAGTGGCTCGCGGTGCAGCAGCGGCTGGGCAACGTGGCGCAACTTCTGGTTCGGCCACCAGGGTTACGAGTACGTCGACCTCGGGCCGGTTCTGGCAATCGTTCCTGGCCGGTCGGCCTGTTCCTCTGGCTGGCGATGATGGCCCGGGCGATGTGGCCGGCCTTCCGGCAGCCCGGACACGAACCGGCATCTGCTGGGGCTGTTCCTGCTCGCCTCGGCGGCGATCCCGCTGTTCTACGTGCCGGGGCTGATGTGGCACCGGCACACCAACCTGGCGATCGCCGAGTACTGGCGATGGTGGGTGGTGCACCTCTGGGTCGAGGGCTTCTTCGAGGTCTTCGCCACCGTCGTGATCGCCTTCCTGTTCACCCGCATGGGCCTGCTGAAGACGTCCACGGCCGCGGCCGCCGTCCTGTTCTCGACGACGATCTTCCTCTCCGGCGGGATCATCGGCACGTTCCACCACCTCTATTTCACCGGCACGCCGACGGTCGTGATGGCCCTGGGGGCGACCTTCAGCGCGCTGGAGGTGGTCCCGCTGGTGCTGATCGGCTTCGAGGCCTACGAGAACCTGACGCTGAGCCGGGCGCGGCCCTGGGTCGCGGCGTACAAGTGGCCGATCTACTTCTTCGTCGCGGTGGCGTTCTGGAACCTGGTCGGGGCGGGCCTGTTCGGGTTCCTGATCAACCCGCCGATCGCGCTGTACTACATGCAGGGCCTGAACACGACCCCGGTCCACGGCCACACGGCGCTCTTCGGCGTCTACGGCATGCTCGGCATCGGCCTGATGCTCTTCTGCCTCAAGGGCCTGACGGTGCACAAGACCTGGCGGACCGGCCCGCTGGCGTTCGCCTTCTGGGCGATCAACCTCGGGCTGGCGCTGATGGTGCTCCTGAGCCTGCTGCCGGTGGGACTGATGCAGACCTGGGCGAGCGTCGAGCACGGCACCTGGTACGCCCGCTCGGCCGAGTTCATGCAGACGCCCACGATGGACACCCTGCGCTGGCTGCGGATCGTCGGCGACACGATCTTCGCGGTGGGCATCCTGGCGCTGGGGTGGTTCGTGCTGGGTCTGAAGACCGGCTGGTCGATCGCCACCGAGAGCGACGCCGTCGCCCGGCAGTATCCGGAAGACGTCCGGGAGGAGGCCATGACCCTCGGCTGAGCTTGTTGCCTGCGAAAGCCCGCAGATAGAACTGATGACTGATGACTGATGGCGGATGACGGATGGCGGATGGCGGATGGCGGATGACTGATGATCAGTTCGGGCATCAGCCATCAGTCATCAGTCATCCGCCATCCGCCATCAGGCGTCGGCCCCGTTTGCAAGGCCGGACTCGGTTCTCTTGCGCCGAGCCGGCGCATCGAACACCTTGACGACCGGCCGTCCGTGCGTTACTTTATCATGCAAAGAACGCACGAGCGCACCCCCTTGCGGCGGAGAGTGCGGCCATGGAATTACAGGACGCGCTGGCACAGATCGACGAGATCCGGCTTCAAATGGCCGCGGCGGAGGTGTTCCGGGGCTTTCGGGCCGGGCCGGTGGCGCTGACGGGCGCGCTGGCGGCGGCGGCGGCGGGCGTCCAGATCGTCTGGATCCCCGACCCGACGCAGCAAATCGGGCTGTATTTAGGTCTCTGGCTCAGCGCGGCGGTCCTGAGCGGCCTGGTGGCGGGCGCGGGGATGGTGCTGGCCGGGTCGGTCGCCTCGTCCTGGCGGCGGCGCGTCACGCGGCAGGCCATCGAACAGTTCGTGCCGTGCCTGGTCGTCGGCGGTCTGCTGACGGCCGTGCTCGCGGCCACCGCCCGCGAGGTCGTCTGGATGCTGCCCGGCCTCTGGCAGATTCTTTTCGGCCTGGGCATCTTCGCGTCGATCCGCCACATGCCGCGCGCGCTGGTCGTGGTGGCCATGTGGTATCTGGCCACGGGGCTGGGCTGCCTGGTGATGGCCCGAGGGCACGCGGCGCTGGCGTTCTGGGCGATGGGTGTACCCTTCGGCGTGGGCCAGTTGCTCACCGCCGCCATCCTTTACTGGACGCTGGAGCGACCCGATGCCGAAGCGTAAAACCCCCATGGACACCATCCCGACGGCCGGCCGTTTCTCCTACGACGGCCTGGAGCGCGTCATTCACGAGAAGGCCCGGCTGGGCATCCTCACCTCGCTGGTCTCGCATCCCGAGGGCCTGCTCTTTCCCGATCTGAAGGAGCTCTGCGCCTTGACTGACGGCAACCTCAGCCGGCACCTCCAGGTGCTGCACGAGGAGGGCCTGGTCGAGATCTGGAAGGGCAGCCACCGCAACCGCCCCCAGACCCTCTGCCGGCTCACCCCCGAAGGCCGCCGCCGCTTTCTGGACTACATCACCGTGCTCGAGAACGTCATCGCCGACACCCTGGCCGCCACCCGCGCCGGCACCGAGCCGGCCCCCGGGCCGGGCCTCGCCGGCTGGTCCCCAGCCTGATTCTGATCCAAATTTTTTTACTCTTTCACTTTGCAATGCAAAGGATACAGGAGGGGACCGCGATGCGAGTCATCCGCGCGAGGCGCTGGGGATGTGCTTCGGGGTGCGGGACGCGCTGGGGGTGCTGGAGACGGTGGCCGCGCCGGGGCAAGCGACCATTCAGGGCGAGCTGGTCCACAACGAGGTCGTGCTGGACCGGCTGCGGCGGCGCGGGTTCGCGATGGTCGAGGAGGCCGACCGGGGCGGGCTGCCGGCGACGTCCGACGTGGTGGTGACGGCCCACGGACTCAGCGCGGTCCGCCGGGAGCGGCTGGAAGCGGCCGGCAAGCGGCTCATCGACACGACCTGTCCGCTCGTGCATCGCGTCCATCTGGCTGCCCGGAACCTGCGGGCGCGGGGCTACCACATTTTGGTCGTCGGCCGGCCGGGGCATGTCGAGGTGCGGGGGATCGTCGAGGACCTGGAGCAGTTCGAGGTCATTCCCAGTCCCGAGGCGGTCCGGACGTATCCACAGAGCCGGCTGGGGGTGGTCTGCCAGACGACGGTCTCGCCGCGTCGCGTGCAGGAGATCCGCGCGGCCATCGAGGCGCGCAACCCGCACGCCGAGATCCGGTTCCTGGATACGACCTGCCAGCCGACCCGGGATCGACAGCACGCCCTGGAGCGGTTGCTCGACGTGGTCGAGGCGCTGGTGGTCGTCGGCGGCAGCCAGTCGAACAACACCCGAGAGCTGGTGACGCTGGGCCGCGAGCACGGTCTGCCGACCTGGCACGTGCAGGACGCCCGCGACCTGGACGGATCGTGGTTTCTCGGCGTCTCGGTCGTGGGATTGACGGCCGGCACGTCCACGCTCGATGAGACGATCGACGAGGTCGAGCGGGCGCTCAGAGCGATCTCGACGCGGCTCGATGGTGCGGCATCGACATGCGTGACGGGTCTTGGTCTTGTAGGGTAGGCTTCAGCCTGCCAAATCCACTCCATCTCAAAATGAGATTGGCAGGCTAAAGCCTACCCTACGGGAGAGACGCCGTGCCCGTCCAGGGCGTCTCGGCGCAACCGGCGTCTTGATTCACCGCGCGCGAGCAAAAACAGGGCGTCTCCCAGGCGGTTGAGATAGACCACGATGTTCTCGGGCACGTGCGCGCCGGGCATCCGGGCCAGCGCGACCACCCGGCGCTCGGCGCGGCGGCAGATGGTCCGGGCCAGGTGCAACTGCGCGGCGGCCGGCGCCTCCCGGCAGGATGAAACTCGTCAGGGGCGGAAGAATGGCTTCCAGCTCCTCGATGAGATGCTCGGCGGCGTCGATGAGGTCCGCCGAGACCGCTCCATGAAAACGGCCCTGGGGGGCGGGATCGGCCAGGGCCGCGCCGACGAGGAACAGGTCGTGCTGGATGCGGGCGAGATGCCTCTCGGCGCGGTCGTTCCGACCCGCGGCACGGGCGACGCCGAGCGCGGCGTTCGAGCTCGTCCACCGTGCCATAGGCTTCGATGCGGGGATCGTCCTTGCTCACGCGGCCCGGCCCGAGCAGGCCGGTCCGGCCGTCGTCGCCGGTCTTGGTCGAGATCGTCACGCGCTGCGCTCCCGTGGCCGAGATGGTGTATGAGAGGGGGGGACGGACTGGTTTCTCTGTGTAGTGGCGGCCGTCCCGGCCGCTCCGACTCTGAGATCCCGGAGCGGCCGGGACGGCCGCCGCTACACAGAAAAGACCTTTCTCGTATCCCCTTGAGATGACGGACGCAGGCCCCCGGGTTGGCGGGGCGGCCGGTCCTCTCCTATACTATGCGGATCGCCGCACCCGGCGAGAAGGTCCCATCCGGAGGTCATCTCGTGCTGGTTCCCGCAATCGTGATGACGTTCGTGCTCGCGCAGCCGCCGTCCCCGCCGGAACTCGATCCGGCCGCGGCGGCCCGGCTCGAAGCGCGGCATCTGTCGAACATTCGCCAGGTCACGTTCGGCTACGCCCGCGCCGGCGAGGGGTATTTCGCGCCCGACGGCCGCCGGATCATCTTCCAGGCCACGCCGCACCTGCCGCCGTCCATTTTTCACACGCCGACGGCCAACGAGGACGCCTACCAGATGTTCGTGGCCGCACTTGAGGCTGATGCCGTTCCGAAGATGGTGAGTACAGGGAAAGGGCGCTGCACGTGCGGCTTCTTCAGTCCCGATGGAAGGCACATCCTGTTCGCCTCGACGCACCTCGACCCGAACGTCGACAGGGTCGAGCCGAGCAAGGGGCCGGCCTACAGCCGCACTGACCGGTATCGCTGGGATTTCCCCGACACGATGGATATCTTCCAGGCCGATCCCGACGGATCGCACCTGGCGCGGCTCACCGATACGCCGGGCTATGATGCCGAGGGCAGCTATTCTCCGGATGGGAAGCAGATCGTCTTCACGTCGTTCCGCGACGGCGACGGCGAGATCTACATCATGAACGCCGACGGCTCCGAGCCGCGCCGGATCACGCACGCGAAGGGCTACGACGGCGGCCCGTTCTTCTCGCCGGACGGCACGCGGATCGTCTACCGCAGCGATCGCCACGATGATGATCTGTTGCAACTCTTCATCAACAACACCGCGGGCACCGCCGAGCGGCAACTGACGGACAACGGCTTCGTGAACTGGGGTCCGTACTGGCATCCCGACGGCCGGCACATCATTTATGCGACGAGCCGGCACGGGCACCAGAATTATGAGCTTTATCTCATGGACGTGGACACCGGTGCGCAGGAGCGGATCACCTACGCGGACGGCTTCGACGGCCTGCCGGTTTTCAGTCCCGACGGCAAGCGGCTGATGTGGACCGCAAAGGGCCGCACGCCGGACAAGACCAGCCAGCTTTTCCTCGCGGATTTCTCGCTCACGACAATCCATCCGTGAGCGTTCGTTCCCCCTTTTTTTCCCGGCACCGGAGCCAGTCTGACCATGACGACCAAGGATGCGATTCGCGTGACGCTCGACATGAGCGACAACATCATCAATACCTACATCCAGCGACCTGGAAGACGCCGAGCTGCGCGTCCGGCCGCTCCCGGGGATGAACCACATCGCCTGGCAGCTTGGGCACCTGATCGGCTCGGAGCGTCACTTCGTCGACATGATCCAGCCCGGCGCGTGCCCGCCGCTGCCCGAGGATTTCGAGGCGGGCCACAGCCGGAACGCCTCCAGCGAGGACGATCCCGCCAAGTTCTACACTCGAGAAAAGTACCAGGCGCTCTGGAAAGCCCAGCGCGACGCCACGAGGAAAGTCCTGGAGAGCCAGTCGGACGGCGACCTCGACCGCAAGGACGATCGCTTCCCACCGTTTGCGCCCACCGCCGGGCAGATTCTGGCCCTGTGCGGCACACATGCGCTGATGCACTCGGGCCAGTTCGTGGCTGTGCGCCGGCTGTTGTGCAAGCCGTACACGATGTGAGAACGCGGGAGCGGAATTCCGGAGGACTGAGAGGGCGTACGAGAAGGGTCTTCTCTTTGTAGCGGCGGCCGTCCCGGCCGCTCCGGATCGGAAATCCGGAATCGAGAATTCGGAATCCGGAGCGGCCGGGACGGCCGCCGCTACAAAGAGGGGCCTCTCCGACCGAACTCGTACACCCTGACAGCCATCCGGCATACCCGATTTCGAGGCCATCGTGCGTATCCTCCTGGTGCCGCTGGGCAGTCACGGCGACGTCCACCCGTTCGTGGGTCTGGGCGTGGCGCTGAAGGCGGCGCGGGCATCGGGTGACGATGATCACCAACCCGTCCTTCGCGGGGCTGGCCGAGCGGGTCGGACTCGATTTCGTCGGGCTGGGGACCGAGCAGGATATGCACGACGCGACCGAGAATCCCGACCTGTGGGACCCGGTCAAGGGCTTCCGGCTGATCGCCTCGTGGATTCCGCGGTTCCTGCGGCCCTTGTATCACATGATCGCCGAGCGCTATGAGCCGGGCGAGACGGTCGTGGCCGCGCCCGTGCTGGCGGTGGCCGCTCGGGTCGCCCAGGACAAGCTGGGCATCCCGCTGGTGACGGTGTATCTCCAGCCCGGAGTGGCCCGCAGCGCGATCGAGATGCCGGTCTGGCCGGGATACCACCTGCTCAAGCCGTTGCCGGTCTGGGGGCGTCGGCTGGTCTTCCGGCTGGCGGACGCGGGGTTTGTGGATCCGCTGCTGGCGCCGGCGATCAATGCCTTTCGGGCCGAGCTGGGGCTGCCCCGGTGCGCCGGATCTTGCACTGGTGGAACTCGCCGCTGTGCAACCTCGGGCTGTTCCCCTCATGGTATGGACCGGCCCAACCCGATTGGCCGGCGCCCAATGTCGTGCTGACCGGGTTCCCGCTCTATGACGAAGCGGGCGAGACGCCCCCGAATCCGGATCTCGAAGCGTTCCTCGCCGCTGGGCCGCCGCCGGTTGTGTTCACGCCTGGGTCGGCGATGAAGCACGGGCGGGATTTCTTCCGGGTGGCCATCGAAGCGTGTCAGCGTCGCGGCGGGCGTGGGTTGCTGCTGGCGCGATACGTCGAGCAGGTCCCGGCCGACTTGCCAATCGGCATCCGACACTTCTCCTACGTCCCGTTCAGCCAGGTCTTGCCCCGTTGCGCGGCGGTGGTTCATCACGGCGGGATCGGCACGACGGCGCAAGGTCTGGCGGCCGGCATCCCGCAGCTTGTCATGCCGATGGCCCACGACCAGCCCGACAACGCCGCGCGGCTGGAACGCCTGGGTGTCGGCCGCGGCTTGCGGCCGAAGCGGTTCCAGACCCCGGCCGTCGTCCGGTTGCTCGACGAATTGCTGAACTCCTCCCAGATCACCGCCCGCTGCCGCGAGGTCGCCGCCTGGACCCGCCAGGGCGATCCGCTGGGCGCGGCCTGCCGCGTGATCGAGGAGGCGGCCCCGGCCTGCGCGGTCCCGGAACGCCGCTAGGAATCGGCCGTGATCCGGTTTCGGCCCGGTATATAATTCCAGGCGTTGCCTTCGCAAATCGAACGAGGGTCGCCGGGTTTCGCCGACGAAACCTTCATCCATCAGCCCGGGCAGAGGAGGCCCAGCGATCATGTCACGCACCGTCACTTTACCACCACCAGAGGGTTTGCTCCCGGACGGCACGCTCCGGGGCGGCTGGTGGCACGAGGACAGAAAATACCGGGCGGATTCATCTGCGACCTCTGCCCGCGTGCCTGCAGTCTCAAGCCGGGCGATCGCGGCTTCTGCTTCGTGCGGGAAAACGTCGGCGGCGAGATGGTGCTGACCACCTACGGCCGCAGCACCGGGTTTTGCATCGACCCGATCGAGAAGAAGCCGCTCAATCATTTCTACCCGGGCACGAGCGTGCTCTCGTTCGGCACGGCCGGCTGCAACCTGGGCTGCAAGTTCTGCCAGAACTGGGACATCTCGAAGTCGCGCGAGGTCGAGCGGCTGAGCGAGCTCGCCACGCCCGAGGCCATCGCCGCGGCCGCGCAGCATCACGGCTGCCGGAGCGTGGCATTCACCTACAACGACCCGGTCATCTGGGCCGAATACGCGATCGACACGGCGCAAGGCGTGCCGCGCGGTCGGGGTCAAGACCGTGGCCGTCACGGCCGGCTACATCACTCCCGAGGCACGCGGACCGTTCTTACGAGGTCATGGATGCGGCCAACGTCGACCTCAAGGGCTTCACCGAGGATTTCTACCACCACATCACCTATTCGCACCTTCAGCCCGTGCTCGACACGCTCGCGTGGCTGAAGACGGAAACGGACGTCTGGTTCGAGATCACGAACCTGGTCATTCCCCAGGCCAACGACGCGATGGACGACATCCGCCGGATGTGCGGCTGGGTCCTCGAACACTGCGGCGACCGGATGTGCCGCTCCACTTCACGGCGTTCCACCCCGACTTCCGCATGCGCGACCGGCCGCACACGCCGCCCGAGACGCTTGCTCGGGCGCTATGAGATTGCGCAAGAGGAGGGGCTGAAGTTCGTCTACGTGGGCAACGTCCATGACGTGACGCACCAGAGCACGTACTGTCCGCATTGCGGCAAGCTGGTCATTGAGCGTGACTGGTACGAGCTGGGGGCGTATCATCTGCGCGGCAACCAATGCGCTCATTGCGGCGGCGTGATCGTCGGGCGGTTCGAGGACCGTCCGGGGGACTGGGGCCGCCGCCGTGAGTCGGTCACGATCGCGCAGTTCGTGTCGAGTCCCCCGAAACCCTCCCCGACCTCGTCGAGGACGCCGATGACCACGACGAACTTGGAACGCACCCCCGCGCCGATCGTCCCGCCGCCGCCGTCTCGTCCCGAGCTGGCCGAGGAGCAGAAGCGCCTCGTCTTGCACGCGGCCGACGAGATCGTGACGGCGGCCCTGCTGGGCCGGCGCCGCGCAGTTGCCCGACCCGAGCCTGGCAGGCGTGGCCAACATGCCCGTCATGGGGGCCTTCGTGACGCTCAAGCGCCAGGGGCACCTGCGGGCCTGTTGCGGGTTTCTGGCCGACTCGTGCCGTCTGATCGACGCGGTGCAACACGCCGCCCTGCGCACCGCGACCGAGGATCTGCGCCTGCCGCCGATCTCGCCGACGGAGCTGCCCTATCTCGATCTCGACGTGAACCTGCTGTACCACCTCCGGCCGGTCGAGGCGCGGGGGCGCGAGCGGATCGCCGCCGTCGAGGTCGGCCGGCACGGTCTGCGCATCGAGCGGGGAGGACTTTCCGGGCTGCTCTTGCCGAGCGTCGCCACCGAGCACCAGTGGGATGCCGAGACCTTCCTGCGCCAGGTGTGCCGCAAGGCGGGCCTGCCGAGCACGTCCTGGGACGACGACGAAACGCGGCTCCTGACGTTCGAGAGCATCGAGTTCGGTGGTCCTTGTGTGGCCGCCCCGGCCGACATGACGTCCGCGGCCGCCGCCAGCCCCGTGGAATTACAGTTACTGGCCGCGCACGCGAGCCAGAACATCCAGGCCCTGGTGCGGGGCCTGACGCCGAATTATTACCTGTTCGGGATGGCGGACGGCAACGTCGCCGGCCTGACCTTGACGCTGCGGCTGCCCGGCCGGTCGGACGCCTTGCATGTCTCGCAGATGTCGCTGCGGCCCGGCCTGCCGCTGCAAGCGACGCTCTTCCGCCTCTGCGAGACCGCCGCCCAGAGTCTGGCCCAGGCGGGTCTGGCGCCCGAGGGGATGCGCGTCGGCGTGACGCTCTTGACCGATCCGGCCCTTCACGGCACGCTCGAGCGTCCCGACCTGCGCGGCCTCGACCCGGCCCGGCGGCGCCTTGCTGCTGGTGGAGAATGACAAGACCGCCTGGGCCTTCGCGCCCTCGAAGACGCCCGAGGCCCTGCTGCACGCCGTGCGCGGGCAAGTGGAAGTGCTCCATCCCGAAGCGGCCGGCCTGTACAGCCTGGCGGCGGACTCGACCGAGCCGGAAGTGATTTTCGGCACGGCGCCGCGGCCGGTGGCGGCGGCCCAGACGCGCCCGGCCGCCGTGGCGGGCGCATTCTATCCGGGCCAGGCCAACGAATTGACGCGGCTGGTCGAGCGCCAGCTCGCCGCCAGTGACCACCGCCCGGAATCCTGGCCGGCGGCCATGGTGCCGCATGCCGGGCTGATCTACTCGGGTCCGCTGGCGGCGGCGGTCTTCAATCGGCTCGAAATCCCCGAGACCGTCCTCGTGCTCGGTCCGAAGCACACACGCTACGGCGTCAACTGGGCCGTGGCGCCTTGCGAGGCGTGGTCGATCCCCGGCGCGACCGTCGCGTCCGATCCGGCCCTGGCGCAAGCGTTGGCGGCGTCGATCACGGGCCTGACGCTCGACGCCGCCGCCCACCAGTATGAGCACGCCATCGAGGTCGAATTACCGTTCCTGGCGAAACTGGCCCCGCAGGTCCGGGTGGTCGGCATCACCCTCGGCGCCGCCTCCTGGGAGCACTGCCAGAGGTTCGCCGCGCAGCTCGCCGAGGTTTTGCGCGCGCTTCCCAAGCGTCCGCTGCTGGTCATCTCCAGCGACATGAACCACTTCGCGACCGACCGCGAGAACCGCCGCCTGGACGAGATCGCCCTGAAGGCCATGGAACGGCTCGACCCGCCCGAGTTGCTGAAAACCGTCACCGAGCACGATATCAGCATGTGCGGCGTGCTGCCGGCCGTGATCGTGATGGAGACCCTGCGCCAGCTCGGCGGTCTGACCGCCAGCGATCGCGTGGGCTACGCCACCTCGGCCGAGGTCAGCGGCGATACGCGCCGGGTTGTTGGATACGCGGGGATGCTGTTGCGGTGAGGGATTCCAGATTCCGGATTCCGGATTCCAGATTCCAGATTCCAGATTGTCTAATCGAATCCCGAATCTCCAACATCTGGAATCTGGAATCTGGAATCTGGAATCCGGAATCTGGAATCTGGAATCCGGAATCTGGAATCTGGAATCCGGAATCCTCGCGGTCCAACTCCCAGGAGCCTTGGAGGAGCCATCACGCCTTCGGCGCCACGTTCCCCAACGCCCGCAACGAGGCTTCCAGGATGCGCTGCCCGGCATCCACGGCCAGCTTGCTGCTGCGGGCGGTGCGGGTCTCGTAACCGCCGCCGCAAAAGGCTTGCGCCGTGGGCACGTAGCCGATGTACTCGTTGGCCAGCTCGATGACCCACGTCGGTTTCAGCGGCGAGCACGCCTTGATGCGCAGGCCGAACTCGCTGAAATACTCCGCGCCGTTGGTGACAATTCCCAGCGGGCCGATGCGCACGCCCTGGACCTCGCAGTCGAGCACGGGGTTCTTCTTGCGTTCCTCGGCCACCTGCGCCCGGCCCTTGGCGAACTGCTCGTCCCACGCGCTGCCCAGTCCATAAGGCGGCTTCTCGACTTCTGGATCGGGGTCGGGACGGATCGCGCAACGGGCGGTCTCGGTCGCGACGGCCACCGGCGCTTCCTTCAGCCACGACATCCGGTTGATCGTGCGAATCGTCTCGCCGGCCAGCAAGCGGCCCATCATGTCGGCGTGATCGACGCCGAAATTGCGCGAGGTGGATTGGTTGTCCACCTGTGTGATGTCCCCACACGGGCCGAGCAGGAAGACGACCGGAGTTTGCTCGCCGTACCGCGTCTTGAGGTGCTTGCGGAGGTAACCGCAATAGTCCGGCGAGAACAGGTCGCCGCCGACCACGGTGCCGTGACAGCCGAACTGGACGACCACGCCCAGGATCGTGCCGTCGGGTCCGCGCGGCCAGCACGCCGACCTCGGGATCGACGGGTCCGGCCGGCATGACGATGTCGGCGTGGTGCGGCGTGCCCGGCTTGCCGGGATGGGTGATCTCGCGGCCGTCCTTCATCACGAACCGCCGATTAAAGGCGATCCCCTCCTGCCGGCCGCTGCCGATGCCGAGCTCGGCCGGGTGCAGGCTGTTCCAGGCCGAGGTCGCGGCCTGGGCGATCGCGTTGACGACCTGATCGCCGTACTCGTCGCTGGCGATCTCGTCGGCGACATCCACGATGGGCCCGCCCTCGTGCGTGTGGTTGCAGCCGACCAGCACATTCGCCGCCGGAATCTTGGTCGCGCCCGCGATGGCCTTGCGCGGCGCTCGACAAGCGTGCGCGGTATGGCGATCGCATCCAGGCCGACGAGCGCGGCCGGCGTCGTGCCATCGAACACGACGCACGCCGCCGCCCAGAGCGGATCGAGCACGCCCTTGCTGTAATGCGGATAGAACCCGCCCGGCATGTCCATGCCGGTCTTGGGAGTGATGTCCGCGACGCCGAATCCCACCTGGAGCATGGCCACGCCTCCCCGTTTGAATGCCGGATTCCGGATGCCGGATTCCGGATGCCGGATTCCGGATGCCGGATTCCAGATTCCGGATTCCCGGAGATTCTCGGAACAATCTGGAATCTGGAATCCGGCATCCGGAATCTGAAATCCAGTAACGATTACATCCCCTTGACCCCGCGCACCAGCGCCCGCCAGCCGGCGATTCGAATCGCGTCCCCCACCTGGGCGGGCTCAGGCTGGAAGCCCCGCGCGCCGGGGCCGTTCAGGAGCCGCGCGCGCACGGCGGCCTTGTCCAGCGTCGGGGTGCCGCGATCGAACCATTCGTCGAAGTCGAGATCGTACGGCTCCTCGACAAGCTGGATCTCTCCCAGGCCAACGGCCGCCAGCAAGTCCACCATGGCGCCGGGCGGAAGGGTGTGGGTGTGCGTCCGGTCACGGAGCCGCTCGATCTCCTCGTGCCAGGCCGCCCGTGCCTGGTCCGGATCGGTCGTGTGGTCTACCAGGATCAGGATGCCGCCGGGGCACAAGAGCTCAACCTGTCGCGCGAGGAATGCCCGGGGATCTTCGACATGATGCAGGACGAACCGCGAGAGGGCCGCGTCGAACAACCCGGTCAGGGTGGGGTCGAACAGCGACCGTTGCTCGAAGCGCGGCCCGGTCGCCGAAGCGTTCGCAACGCCGCGCGGCCCGCGCGATCATCTCGGCCGAGAGGTCCACGCCAAAGACACGGCAGCCGGCATCAAGGAACGCCTCGGCCACCAGCCCCGGCCCGCAGCCGGCGTCGATGACGGCCGCGTCCGCCGGCAACGCGGCGAACTGCGTGAGCCGCGCCAGGGCGGCCGGATCGCTCTGCACGGGTGCCCGCTCAAACCGCGCGGCCTGGGCATCAAAGGCCGTGCTCAGGTCCTGATCGTGATCACTCATGGGTGCCGGGAATTTGTTGTCTTGTAGGGTAGGCTTCAGCCTGCCAAGCCCTTTCCGATTCCATTCCTATGGGCTTGGCAGGCTGAAGCCTACCCTACAAGATCGAGAACCAGGGAATCCTCATGCAAAAGCTTCCGCGATCGGGTGGGCATCCGCGAGAGACGCGGCGAATTCCCGATCAAGGCCCAGTCCGCGGGCCATGGTCGCCACCAGTTCCGCGGGGGAAACGGGCCGATCGGCGGGCGCGGTGGCGTGCGGGTCGCTGGCGCCGATGGTCTGACCGCCCCGGATGCCGCCCCCGGCCAGCAGGGCGCTCGCAGACGCCCGGCCAGTGATCGCGGCCGCCGGCCTCGTTGAGCCGGGGCGTGCGGCCGAACTCGCCCGTGGCCACGACCAGCGTCGTGTCCAATCGTCCCCGCCGCTCCAGGTCGTTCAGGAGGGCGTGATAGGCGCGGTCGAAGGTCGGCAGCACGGTCGTGGCGTAGTCGTCGAGGGTACTGAACGGGGCCCGGCCGTGGCAGTCCCAGCTCACGGTGCCGAAGACCGTCTCGAACATGTTCACGGTGACGACCCGCGCCGGCCTCGACCAGTTGCCGCGCGCGTAAACAGCTTCGGCCGAAGGCGTCGTGACCGTAGGCGTCGCGCATCGCCGCCGGTTCGGCGGACAGGTCGTGCGCCGCGTCGAGGACCAGAGGATCGAAATTGCGCCCCAGCGGACCGGCCGACTGTCCGCGCGGGACGTTCACGCCCGTTGACCCCAGGGGGCCGGGCAGCACGCAAAACGGCGGGATCTCGCCCCGCGGTCCCAGCCGGCACGCGGCCAAAGAACCGAGATGGGGATGTTCCTCTCCCAGGCCGAACCGATGACCGGTCTGGACAAGCTGGAGCCCCGCCTCGTGGATCGGCGCCTCGTCGTGGTGCAAGGACCGCACGAGGGCCACCCGATCGAGCCGTTGCGCCAGCCGGGGCAAGTGCTCGCAGACGCGCAGGCCGGGCACGCGGGTGGCGATCGTCCGGAACGGTCCGCGGATCTCGGCCGGGGCGTCCGGCTTCGGATCGAACGAGTCGAGCTGGCTGGGTCCTCCCACGAGCAGCAACAAGATGACGGCGCGGTCGTCTGGCGTGCCGCCGGCCTTGGCCTGGTGCGCGGCCAGCGCGAGGCTCAGCCCTCCCAGGCCGCCCACGCGCAGAAAGGTGCGCCGTGACAGTTCCTCTGCGGTGACCATGACACTTGCTCCTCACCCGTTGTCGCCGGGTCCTCTCCTGGCGCCATCACAACACAGGCGGGGTCCGGATGCCACTCCCAACCGGAACTCCGTGCGGGGACGGTCGGGTTTTGCGGGTTGTCGGATCTGCTCGGACGGGCCCTCTCGGCGGGGAGTTGCCGGGCTGAACGACGCCGCGCGGGCCGGCCGATAGCAAACACGAGCCGTGAGGGTCAATCGGCGCCGCTCTGTCGGTGCCGCCAGGATGAGCGGACCCTTGCGCGGAGTCACGGAGGGCTGCCAGGGATGAAGCGCACCACAGCGCCCTGGGGAGTGTTGCTGCTCGCCCTGCTCGTGGGCCTGGACGGCGGTCCCGTCTCGGCCCAGGCGCCGACCATCGATACCGGGCCCACCGGCAGCCCCGGCTCGAACTCGTCGTCGATGGGTCCCACGCCCGGCGCGGGCGGGGCATCGTTGGGGAACGTCCCGGGTGCCAATCAGCCGATCCTGGGCGGTCCGCCCGGCACGACCTTCCCCCGCGTTCCCACCACGATCACGGTCCCGGGCGCGACCGATGCCACGCCGCCTCCCGTGGGCATGAGCCGGACGGTCCGCCTGAATGCGACGCTGCCACCCGTCTACGGCTCGCTGGCGCTGCCCGCCGAGGGAACGCCGGAAGGACCGCCCAACGGCCTGACGCTCGACCAGGCCATCGAACGCCTCCTGGCCCACAACCTGGACCTGCGCGCGAAGTACTACGAGATCCCCCAGGCCGAGGCCGACATCCTCACCGCCAGCCTCCGCGCCAATCCGGTCTTTTACGCCGATACCCAGCTTGTGCCCTACGGCCAGTACTCGCGCGAACGGCCGGGTGGACCCACACAGTATGACGTCAACGTGTCGATCCCCCTGGACGTCAACAACAAGCGTCAGAAGCGCATGACCTCCGCCGGTTTCGCCAAGCGGGTCCTCGAAGCCCAGTATCAAGACGCGGTCCGGCTGACGATCGACAACCTCTACACGGCCTTCGTCGATGTCCTGGCGGTGCGCGAGACGGTGCTCCTCGCCAAGACGAGCGCGGAGGGATATGAACGCCTTCTCGAACCCATGCGCCAGCGATTGGAGCGCCAGGTAATCGCGCTCGCCGACGTGAACCGCGTGCAGATCCAGCTCGATTTCGCCAAGGTCGGACTGGACGGCGCGGAGGAAACCTACCGGAAGACCCAGCACACCCTGGCGGCGCTGCTGAACGTACCGCGCGGAGCAGGCCGAGAGCCTGGAAGTCCGCGGCGTGCTTCAGGACCGTTACCCGCCGCCTCCCAGCAGCGAGGCATTGATCCAGATGGCCTTGCAAGGGCGTCCCGACCTGATCTCCTACCGGCTCGGCATCCAGCGCCCGAGGCCGATGTGCGGCTGGCCCGGGCCAATCGTTACGCCGATATCTACTGGCTGGTCCAGCCTTACACCTTCCAGGACATGACCTACCAGGGCGTCAAGAGCGCGACCTCATGGGCCACCGGCGTGACCATCCCTCTTCCTTTGGTGAACCGCAATCAGGGCAACATCGAACGTGCGCGGCTGAATGTCACCCAGACCCAGATCGAGCTGGCGGCCCTGGAGCGGTCGATCGTCGCCGAGGTGCGCAACGCCGAAAAAGACTACCAGGTCACCCGCAACGCCGTTCAGCGCGTCGAGAAGGACCTTTTGCCCGCCGCCTTCCAGATCCTGGAGACCGAACGGCTGAACTTCGAGAAGGGCAACAAGGACATCGTCGCCTACCTCACCGCCCGCCGCGACTTCAACGACGTGGTGCGGCAGTACCGCGACCTGCTCGTCCAGCACCGCCGCGGCATGCTCAAGCTGAACACGGCCGTCGGCCGCCGGCTGCTGCCCTGAGCCGGAAGAAGATTCCAGATTGCGGATTCCAGATTCCAGATGGCGGATGACTGAGTCTGGACCTCGCCATCAGTCATCCGCCATCAGGAATCAGGAATCAGGAATCAGGAATCAGGAATCAGGAATCAGGAATCAGGAATCAGGAATCAGGAATCAGGAATCAGGAATCAGGAATCCGCCCGGCCGGATCTTCACGGAAACATGTCGGTCCGGTTCGTCATCGCGCCAGCAGCGTGTTGACGACCTTGGCCAGTTCCATCCCCGTCTCGGTCAAACTGTAGTAGTTATTCTTACCCTGACGCCGGGGAGCAATGATCCCCCCATGCCGCAGGAGGGCCAGGTGATGGCTGACCGCGGGCTGGCTTTGGCTCAACTGCGTGCACAAGGCGCCGACGTGTTGCTCACCTTCCCCCAGGATCAAGATGACCTGTAGGCGGGTCGCATCGCTCACGTGTTTCAGCAAGATCGAGGCACGCTTGGCCTGCTGAAGCCGCTGATCGGCCTCTTTGGTGGATTTTTTGGTGCTCGCCTTCGCACCCCCGGACGTTAAGGCGGTTCGCGTCGCCATGAAAGAACTCCTCTGTTTGTGAGACACCACGTAGGACGGTCAAGTGCCCGTCCGCGCTCGACACCTCGAAGAACCTTCGGGCCGGCCCCAGACTCGGCTCCCGGGATCGGAGTGCAAAACCCCCGATTTCACCCCGCTTCGCTCCAGGCCGCCTCGCCCGGTCTCTCCTCAAGTCGAGTCTGATCACGATCCGTTGCCGATCCGATGCCTATGAGAGGCCAATGTATCACGATCCCCGCTTTTGACAACAATTTTTTTCGATTCTTCGTGATTGTACCCCAAATCTGTAGACATCATCCGGTATCAAGGGAGCGTCGAGCGGGGCGCAATGGGCCGGGTTTTTCCGGGATCGGCCGGGAGACAACGGACAATCGTCGGAAAGAGGCCGGCGGGCGTCCAGGATTGCCCCCGCTCCAGCCGCGCCAGGGTGCCGTCGGGGGCGATCACCGCCGTGCTCAACGTGTGGACGATCTCGTGGCCCGTGGGGCCGTAGGTCAGCCCCAAACTCTCAGCCACCTTGCGCAGTTCGTCATGCGTGGCGACGGCAAACGTCCAGAGCGGCGGCGCCGCGCTGCGCAGACGGGCATGGCGGGCCAGAACCTCGGGGGTGTCGTGGTCGGGATCGAAGCTCACCGAGAGCAGCCGCACGTGCGCGGCCCGGCTGGGAACGGCCCCGATCAGCGCCGCCAGCCGGCCCATTTTCTGGTCCGTCAGCGGACAGAAATCGGGCAAGGGGCATCGTGTGTAGATGAAAGTGAGGACGACGACATGGCCCCGCAGGTCGGAGAGCCGTTGCCCGCGGCCGTCTTGCGTGGTCATGGTGAAGTCCGGGACCGCCGCGCCGAGCGGCAGCAAGGCGGGCAGCGCCTCCGGTTGTGGCGGCGCCTCCAGCGCCATCTCGGTGATCTCCAGGAGGGTCAGCTTCGAGTGGCCGTGCTCGATGCGGAGCACGCCCCGCACCTTGTCGCCGGGCTGAAGATCCTCGAGCAGCTCCTGGCCTGTCAGGTCGAAGGGCATGGTCATCGCGGGCATGAAGCCCGGGATGGCCTCATGCCGGATGGCCACCGTGCCCGTCTGCCGATCGACCCGCACGACCTGGCCGCGCAGTGGGTACGTCCGCGCGGCCGGCGGCCGCGCACGCGGGCCGCAGCCGCACAGCGCGGCCAGAAGCAGCAGCGCCGCGCACTTCGCCCCGGCCACTCGACCGTAATATCTTGATCCGTAACGCCTTCCCACGTTGGGTCGTACTCATAACGGAAGTGATAATCAATAAGGAAACGTCTCATCGACCGGGCTCGCCGACAGGTCGACGAGGAAGCCGGCGAGGCGTTCGACGATGATATCGGTCAGCGCGAGTCCCTTGGCGGCCGTGGCGGGGCGCGGGTCGCCGGCCCCGGAGTTGGTGGTCAAGAGGTGCCAGGGGCGGGTCAGGTCGATCCAGCCCTGGTTGACGGCCGCGAACCGGGTTTGCGCCGATCGCCCGGGTCGGCTTGTTCCATGTGGACCAGGTCGGGAAGGTGGGCCAGCATCAGGCTGGTTTCCATCTCGCCGGCATGATCGCCGGCATCCTGAAAAATCGCCGCGTGCTGGTCGGCGGCCATGCGGTACCAGTTGCACAGGAACAGGTGCACGGGCGTGGTGCCGTACATCTGCCGCAGCATCCACTTCATGTCATTGCCGCCGTGGCCGTTGAGCAGCACGCACTTGCGCAGACCGTGCGCCGCCAGCGAGGCGACCAGGTCGGCGACGACGGCCGCCAGGGTGGTCGGGTTGAGGTTCATCGTCCACGGGAAGCGCATCTGGTTGGTCTCGGTGCCATAGGGGATCGTCGGCAGCCGGACCACCCGTGCGCCGCGGCTGGTGGCCGTGCCGCAGGCCCGGTCGGCAATGACATCGACCTGGTACGTGTCGGTCCCGTAAGGCAAGTGGAGGTTGTGCGGCTCGGTCGCGCCGAACGGCAGCACGGCGACCTCGAACGGCGGCTGTGAGCGGACCGCGCCGAGATTGGTTTCAGCCAGGTTCCAGGGACGCATGGGGGGCCCTCAACAGAGACGAACTCTCTCGTAGGGTAGGCTTCAGCCTGCCAGTCCCATAATCCGGATACGGAAATGGCCCTGGCAGGCTGAAGCCTACCCTACGAGAAGGAATGCACGCTTTTCGTAGGGTAGGCTTCAGCCTGCCAGTCCCATAATCCGGATACGGAAATGGCCCTGGCAGGCTGAAGCCTACCCTACGAGAAGGAGTGCACGCTTTTCGTACTACATTCTGAGACTATAAACGAGCCTACCGAGCCAGGGCCACTCTCCCGCCCCCGGGCGCGGTTGCGGCCGCGCGTGCCCGTCCGGTACGATCAATTCCATGCAATATTTCGAGGCCACCAACCAGTACTTCGACCAGGCCTGGAACCGGCTGGACCTGACCGACAACATGCGGACGCTGATGATCACGCCCGATCGCGAGCTGCGGGTCGAGATCGCCATCGAGACTCGACTCCGGCCAGATCGGCAATTTCATCGGCTACCGGGTCCAGCACGACAACGCCCGCGGTCCCTTCAAGGGGGGGCTGCGCTATCATCCGCACGTCGACCAGGACGAGGCGCGGTCGCTGGCCAGCCTGATGACCTGGAAGACGGCGGTCGTCGACCTCCCGTTCGGCGGCGGCAAGGGGGGTATCAACTGCGACCCGCACCAAGCTCTCGCGCGGGCGAGCTCGAGCGGCTGACCCGCAAGTTCGTCCAGAAGATCCACGACTTCATCGGCCCCGACAAGGACATCCCGGCCCCCGACATGGGCACCGACGCCCAGGTCATGGCCTGGATCATGAACGAATACGCGAAGTTTCACGGCTTCCAGCCCGCCTGCGTCACCGGCAAGCCGGTCGAGTTTCACGGCTCGGCAGGGCGCGAAGCGGCGACCGGCTACGGGGTGGCGCTGGTCACCCGCGAGATGCTCGGCAGGCTGGGACGAGTCGATCGCCGGGCACGACCGTTCGCCATCCAGGGATACGGCAACGTCGGCAGCTACACCGCGCGGTTCCTGTCACCAGGCGGGGGCGAAGATCGTCGCCGTGTCCGACGCGTCCGGCGCCCTGATCCAACCCGAAGGGATCGACATCGCCGCGCTCGACCGCCACGTGGCCGTCAACCGCAAGGTCGTCGGGCTTCAAGGGAGGCGAGCCGGGCACGAACGAGCAGCTTCTGACCATGCCGGTCGACGTGCTGATCCCCGCCGCGCTCGGCGGCGTCTTCGACGCCGAGATGGCCCGGGCCGTCCAGGCCAAGCTCATCGTCGAGGCCGCCAACAGCCCGACCTGGCCCGAGGCCGACGAGGTCTTCCAGCAGCGCGAGATCCCGGTCGTCCCCGATATCCTGGCCAACGCCGGCGGCGTGCTCGTCAGCTACTTCGAGTGGGTCCAGAACCTCCAGCACTTCCGCTGGCCGCTCGAACAGGTCCAGCGCGAGCAGGAAAGCCGCATGGTCGAAAGCTTCCACAAGGTCTTCGACCTGGCCCAGCGCAAGGGCATTCCCCTGCGTACCGCCGCCTTCATGCTCGCCATCACACGTGTCGGCCGCGCCCGCGTCCTGGGCGGGATCTGACCGTGCTCTTGTAGGGTAGGTTCAGCCTGCCAATCCCATTATGAATTCAACGGAATGGGATTGCAGGCTGAAGCCTACCCTACGACCTCTAGACGCCATCTCAGACTGCACTCATGGATTCCTACGCGACGTATGACAACCCCTTGATCACCCGCTACGCCAGCCGGGCGATGGCCGAGCTCTGGTCGCCGCAGCGCAAGTTCTCGACCTGGCGGCGGCTCTGGGTGGCGCTGGCCGAGGCCGAGCGGCGCTGGGCCTGGCCATCACCGAGGCCAGATCGCCGAGCTGCGGGCGCAGGTCGACGACATCGACTTCGACGCCGCCGCGCCGGCACGAGAAGCGGCTCCGGCACGACGTGATGGCGCACGTCCACGCCTACGGCGACGCGGCGCCGCTGGCCCGGCCGATCATCCACCTGGGGGCGACGAGCTGCTACGTCACCGACAACACCGACCTGATCCTGATCCGCGAGGGACTTCAGCTCGTCCGCGACGGCCTCGTCGGCGCGATCGACGCCCTGGCCGACTTCGCCGGGCGCTGGAAGGACCTGCCCTGCCTGGGCTACACCCACTTCCAGCCGGCCCAGCTCGTCACCGTCGGCAAGCGGGCGACGCTCTGGTGCCACGAGCTGATCCTCGACCTCCGCGAGGTCGAGCGTCGCATCGCCGAGCTGAAGTTCCTGGGCGTCAAGGGGACGACCGGCACGCAGGCCAGCTTCCTGGCGCTCTTCGGCGGCGATCACGCCAAGGTCGAGCAGCTCGACCGGATGGTGGCCGAGGCGTTCGGGTTCGCCGAGATCGTACCCGGTCTCGGGCCAGACCTACTCGCGCAAGGTCGACTCCCAGGTGCTCGCCGCGCTGGCGGGCGTGGCCGAGAGCGGGCACCGGTTCGGCACCGACCTGCGGCTGCTGGCCCACGAGCGCGAGATCGAGGAGCCGTTCGAGGCCGAGCAGATCGGCTCCTCGGCGATGGCCTACAAGCGCAACCCGATGCGGGCCGAGCGGATGTGCTCGCTGGCCCGGTTCGTGATGGCCCTGCCGGCCGCCGCCGCGCCAGACGGCGGCGACCCAGTGGCTGGAGCGCACGCTGGACGACAGCGCGGTCCGCCGGCTGATCGCTGCCGCAGGCGTTCCTGGCCGTCGACGCCGTCCTGAGCCTCTACCTGAACGTCGTGCCCGGGCCTGGTCGTCCACCCGGCGGTGATCGCGCGGCACGTCGCCGAGCGAGCTGCCGTTCATGGCGACCGAGAACCTGCTCATGGCCGCCGTCCAGGCCGGCGGCGATCGCCAGGACCTGCACGAGCGGATCCGCACGCACAGCCTGGCCGCGGCGGCCCGGATCAAGCAGGGAGCTGCGACAACGACCTGATCGACCGGCTGCGCGCCGACCCGGCGTTCGCCAGCCTCGATTTCGCCGCGGTGCTCGAACCCCGCCGGTACGTCGGCCGCGCGCCCGAGCAGGTCGACGCGTTCCTGGTTCAGGAAGTCGAGCCGATCCGCGGCCGCTATCCCGGCCTGCGCGCCAGCGGCGCGAGGTGCGCGTCTGAAAGGGCTGTTCGTGGGAGCGGGCTCGATTTGGGATTCCAGATTCCAGATGGCAGATTCCAGATTCCGGATCGGAAATTGAGATCCACAATCCGGAATCTGGAATCTGCCATCTGGAATCTGGAATCCAACCCACCCGACGAAGACGTTCGGAGCCAGTCAGACGCGCGCGGCCTGGCGGGCCTTGCGAGGCGCTTCAGTTCCTCGCGTCGGCGTCGCTCGCTCGGCTTCTCGTAGTAGGCCTTGCGCCTCATCTCCTTGCGGAGACCACTGCGTTCACAGAGTTTGCGGAAGCGTCGCACCGCATCCTGGATCGATTCGCCCGAACGTACCCGTAGCTTCACCACAACCACCCCCTCGAAAGCCGCTGTCCGTCATGCCTCCGCGCTTCGGCCGATGGGCTTCCCCCAGTGGGAACTCCATCGCAAGCGTACCAATATAACGTGCCGCACGCGCCACGCCAAGACCGACCCCTCGACGGACGGCAGGAAAACGTCTGGAAGAGCCCCCGCTGACGTTGCTATCTTCTCGAAAGAAAGCAAATAGCATCAATATTCGCCGCGATCACTATAACCTCCCCGTCCGCCCCCGCCATACCCTCCTCGGCCGCCGCCGCCCCCGCCGTAACCGCCCCCGCCGCCGTAACCCCCGCCCCCGCTTCGGCCCTGGCCGCCTCCGCGCTCATCGCGGGGACGCGCTTCGTTGACCGTCAGGGGGCGCCCGCCGAAGGCCGCGCCGTTCAGGGCCTCGATGGCGGCCTGGGCCTCGTTGTCGTCGGCCATTTCGATGAACCCGAAGCCCCGGCTCCGTCCGCTGAACTTGTCGAAGATGACCTGCCCGCTCGCGACCTCCCCGTACGTCCGGAACAGCTCCACCAGTTCGTCGCTCGTGGTGTCGTAGGGGAGGTTACCCACGTAAATGTTTTTCGCCATGATGCGGCCTTCTTCCAATCCCTTGCCCGTCCTTGACCGGCGTCACATCGGCGGCGTCGGTCGTCCTCGGCCGATCAGCCGGATGTGACGCTTCCACCTTGGCGTAAAAAAATTCCGCCATTCTTGGACAATATGTCGCGCCTCCCCGCGCGACACAAGCGAAAAATCACACATGGGCGCGATTTTTCTGGTCGCGGTGGCGCGCGAAAACGCCCGCCGGGACGGCAAGCGACGGGCGGCTTGCGTCCCCGGCGGGCAGGATGGGACGGATGCTTCCTGGGCCGGCTCAGCTCAGCAGGCGATCCGCCTCGGGGAGCAGGCGGGCGAAATCGAGCCGGTTGGGACAGGCCGCGCGGGCGGCTTCCAGGTCAGCGCCGTGCCAGTCGCGCTCCTCGGGGGCCAGTTCCGCATAGTACCGGCGCGCCTCCGAGCGGTGGCCATGGTGTTCGTGATAGGTGTAGAACCGCGCCAGGTCGCCCAGGTTCGCCGTGGTGCCGGCGGCGCGGGCGCAACGGCCGTCGCAGTTGGCGCACATCGTGGGACCGGCGGCCAGGTAGGCATCGCGCAGGTCGTCCAGCTCGGCCTGGGTCAACGGCGCGAAGGTCCGCGCCGCGTGGATGTTCTCCTGCACCTGGTCGGTGTTCTTCATCGACACGCACGCGCAGGTGAACCGCTCGTCTGTCCAGATGGCCTGCAAGAGGCCCTGGGCCGGGTTCAGTTTCCGCTTCTTCAGCACGTCCGGGATGTGCTGAGAGGTCTCGGTGAGGGTGTTCCCCGCGATCTGCTTCATGGACACCAGGCCGATGCCCTTCTTGTGGCAGGCGTCGAGCGCCTTGTTCAGCGCGGAGTCCTTCTCGATCCAGGGGCTGAACTGGAGCATGATCACGTCGACGAAGCCGCCCTCGGCGGCCGCCATCAACTGTTCGGGCCGGGACTGGTCGTGGCTCGAGAAGCCGACAAAGCGCACCTTGCCGGTCTTCTTGATCGCCTCGCACGCCTCCTTCATCTCCTTGCTCTTGACCCACTCGATGTGCTTGCGGCCGATCCCGTGATAGAAGAGCAGGTCGATATGATCGACGCCCAGCGCGGCGCAGCGCTCATCGACCTTGGCGAGCATGGCGCCGGGCGATTCGTGCGGCGGCTCCTTGGTGGCCAGGAAGATGCTCTTGCGCACCTCGGGCATGGCCTCGAACCACTTCTTGAAGGTCGGCTCGGTGCCGTAGCCGTGCGCGGTGTCGTAGTAGCGGACGCCCTCGCTGTAGGTCCGCCGCAGGATCATGGGCAGGGAGTCGGGCGCCCGCCAGGTGCCGGCGTTGAGGATGGTCACCTCGACGCCCGTCTGGCCCAGTTTGCGCGTGGGCAGAATCGCCTTGCCCTGGGCGGCGTTTTCCTGGGCCCGGACCGGCGACTCAGCCGCCGCCAGGCCGACGACGGCGGCCGACGCCACGGCGCCGGCCTGGAGGAACTCGCGACGGTGCAGAGACTGGGGACCGACTTCCGACATCCTTCGTACCTCCTCGTGCAGGGGGCCAGGGCGGTTGATTCGGAGAAGCAGTATCGCCAGCGTCCCAGACTACGCGAGCACATCGCAGCCTGTCGAGGAGAGAGCCGTTTTCTCATTCACGAATCTGCGGATACTTTCCGGTCCCCTCCCCCCTCGCGGGGGAGGGTTAGGGAGAGGGGGATGGGGTGTGGCCATGGTTGTTCCCCAGACCCCTCACCCCAACCCTCTCCCGCGAGGGGAGAGGGGGTCAGACATCCCAGACCGGACCGCATCCGCGGGTTTGTGTCTCCGGCCGTTCAAACCCCCACCACGGCTTCCGCCACCGCCGGCCGCTCGGCGCTCCGCCCGCGCAGCACTTCCTCCCGGAACACACCGATCTGGGAGGGCGCCTCGACCCCCAGCCGGACCTGGTTCCGGTCCACCTTGACCACCGTGATCACGATGCCGCCGTCGATCACGATCCGCTCACCCAGCTTGCGACTCAAGACCAGCATGGCCACCTCCTTGCTTCACGCCATCGTTGTCCCACCAGAGACAAGGCCCGCGTGGGTTATCCCCGGTTGTCCTGAATGCGATTCAAGTTCTGCATCCCTCGTGCCGAAAATCGGCCAGAGAGCGGGGATCATGCTCGAAATCGCTCCGGGTTCAGGTATTATGTCCGGAAAGAGTTTCCTCATCGCGCTCGCTCAGGATGATTTTGTACAAGTGGACGGACGTATTTTCAATGCCAATTTGGTCCTTTTTTCCATGCTATATTGCATGCAAGCAGTGATCCCGGGATCGGATCGCGGGGTAACGGCTGGTCGCCGCAGCGCCGGGGGCGATAGGATGTTCTTGGAGAGGCGGTTGGGGACGGGCCATCGCGTTGGAGGAATCACGCTGTGCGAGTGGGCATTGGCCATGATACACACCGCTTGGTCGAAGGGCGGCCGTTGAGGCTCTGCGGTGTTCCGATCGAGTTTGAGAAGGGTTTGCTGGGGTACTCGGACGCCGACGCGGTCCTGCACGCGGTGGCCGATGCGATGCTCGGCGCGGCCGCCCTGGGGGACATCGGCGAGCACTTCCCCGACACCGATCCGCGCTGGGAGCATCTCGACAGCGCCTTGCTGTTGCGGCATGTCGTGGACCTGGTGGAAAACGCGGGGTGGCAGATCGTCAACTGCGACCTGATCATCCACGCCCAGCGTCCCAAGCTCACAACGTACAAGCCGGCGATGCGCGCGCGCCTGGCCCAGCTTCTGGACCTGCCGCTCGATGCCGTCAACATCAAGGCCAAGACCGGCGAGCAGGTGGGCACGATCGGCCGGGGCGAGGCGATCTCGGTCCATGCCGTCGTGCTGCTGGATCGCGGGTCCAGGGTCTGACCTTGACGGCTTGCCCTTGACGGCGCAGGGATCTTGCCGGACAACCTTATGGGACGCTGGAAGAAACCACCTTCCGAAGTGCGCCCGTCCGGCTTCCCCCCTTACCAAGGGGGGATTGAGGGGGGTTCCGGTCGGGACGCGATGCGAGCGCAGAGAACCCCCTCCCACTCCCCCTTGGTAAGGGGGAGAGCCAGAGCGGGGATCGGGTTTCAGCAGCGTTCCGAAGTTTCTGGACTTCTCCCCGGGCGCCCGTTCTCCGCGGGCCCGGTACCCTTTGACCCCTTCCCATCACCATGCCGCTGCGCGTCTATAACACGCTGACCCAGGACAAAGAGCCGTTCCAGCCGCTCGATCCGCCCCGGGTGGGGATGTATGTGTGCGGCCCGACGGTGTATTCGCACAGTCATGTCGGGCACATGGTCGGCCCGGTGATCTTCGACACGATCAAGCGGTACCTGGCCTACCGCGGCTTTGAGGTGACGTGGGTCGTCAACATCACCGACGTGGACGACAAGCTGATCGTGCAGGCACAGAAAGAGGGCACGACCGTCGCCGAGCTGGCCGCGCGGATCACGGCGGACTACCTCGCGTGCCTGGAGGCGCTGGGCGTCGAGGGCATCGACCACATGCCCAAGGCGACCGAGAACATCCCGGAGATCCTCGCGATCACGCAAGGGCTGATCGACAAGGGGTTCGCGTATGCCTCCGGGGGCGACGTCTATTTTGACGTGACGAAGGCGGCCGAGTACGGCAAGCTCAGCCATCGCGATCCCGAGGCGCTCCTGGCCGGGGCGCGGATCGAGCCCCTCGGAGCGCAAGCGGCACCCCGGCGACTTCGCGCTCTGGAAGGCGTCCAAGCCGGGCGAGCCGTCGTGGGACAGTCCCTGGGGCGCCGGGCGGCCCGGCTGGCACATCGAGTGCTCGGCCATGAGCATGAAGCTGCTCGGGCCCAGCTTCGACATCCACGGCGGCGGGCTCGACCTGGTCTTCCCGCACCATGAAAACGAGGTCGTCCAGTCCGAGTCGTTCACGGGCCGGCCCTTCGCCCGTTACTGGCTGCACAACGGCCTGTTGACCAAGGACGGCAAGAAGATCGCCAAGTCGGACCCCAGCACGGTCATCCTCATGCGCGACCTGCTGGAGAAATACGACCCCGACACCTTGCGGGCGTTGTTGCTGTCGAGCCACTACCGGCGGCCGATCGACTACGGCCCCAGCCGGCTCGACGAGATCGACCGCGGCTTGCAGGCGTTCCGCCACCTGCTGGAGCGGTTCGAGCGGATCACGGGCCGGTCGTTCTACACCCTCGAGGCACCTCGGCGGAGCGACATCACCGGCC
>CAWHUG010000018.1:0-32083 GCA_963832405.1 uncultured Isosphaeraceae bacterium | reverse complement strand
GCGAGAATGTCCAGGTCGTCGTCGAGCTGAACGGCGGGACCCGCGGGCCGCCCGCCGCCGTGCCTCGAATTGCTTGAGTATCTCGGCGTCGCCGACCGGGCCGACAACTTTCCTTCGATGCTCTCGGGCGGGGAACAGCAGCGCGTGGCCGTGGCTCGGGCCATCGCGAACCGCCCCAGCATCATCCTGGCCGACGAGCCCACGGCGGCCGTGGACAAGCAGCAGGGCCGTCAAGTCATGGAACTTCTGCGTCGGGCAGGTCACGAGCAGAACGGCGGTGTGATCGTGGTCACACACGACCATCGTGCCCTGGACCTCTTCGACACGGTGTACGAGATGGAGGACGGGAGACTGGACCGTGCGGAAATCGGACATACCATGAACTAACCTAATAAATTATTTACCTATATAAATCTGTGAAATAAATAATATCTGACCCTCGGGTTGTGTACATATTTGATGCCATCGATCCCCGTAACTCCGGGGATACGTCGCCTGATGAGATTGAGGGAGACTTGTGATGAGTATGACACGTCGTCCGTGGATTCTCACGGCCAGTGTGCTGGCCGGGTCCGTCCTCGTCGCGGGATGCCTGAACAAGAAACAAGGGCGACTCCCCCGCCGTCGCCAGTGGCCGGGTTCTGGCTTCCGCGCCTCCGGTCGCGGGTCCCGACGTTCCTGGCAATGCCAGTGTGGCCGCACAGCCAAAGGGAACCGACGACAGCTTGCATCCGCCGATCGACTGCCCGTTGCGCAAGCAAGGGATCGATCCGAGCCACCTCGTCCGTTCGCGGAGGTCGAGAAGTACATCGCATTCCTCGACCGTGCCGACCGCGCCGCATGGCAGAAGCCCGGCGACGTGGTCACGGCCCTCGGCCTCAAAGGGACGGAAACCGTCGTCGACTTGGGGGCGGGTTCCGGCTACTTCACCTTCCGCTTCGCCAAGGCGCTGCCGACCGGGAGGTCGTGGCCGCCGACACCGAGGCCGAGATGATCCGCCATCTCTATCACAAGGCGATGGCGGAGGACGTGAACAATGTCGATGCGAAGCTCATTCAGCCGGGCGACCCTGAGATTCCGGCCCAGGCCGACCTGGTCTTCGTGTGCGACGTGCTTCACCACGTCGCGGACCGGTCGGCTTGGCTGACCAAGCTCGTTACGGAAATGAAGCCCGGCGGACGGTTGGTTCTCATCGAGTTCAAAGAGGGTAACCTGCCCGAGGGGCCGCCCGAATCGGCCAAGATCACCCGCGCAGATGCTGGAGTTGGTGACGCAGGCCGGACTTGGCCTTGCCTCCGAGCGAGCCGATCTGTCCCGTACCAGACGTTTCTGGTCTTCCGGAAGCCGGACTAACGGAGGCCGCGAACGTTGACTAAAAGGACGGTTTTGCACCCGGGTACGTATCGCGATGCCAACCAGGCCCCAGCGGGGCCATCTGGGCCCGACCTCCGGGGAGGTACTCCTTTCGTTCCTGCGTCTGGGTGCCGTGTCGTTCGGCGTCCCGCGATGGTCGCCTATATCCAGCGTCTAGCGGTGACCCGCCAAGGGCTGGCTCTCCGAGGACGACTTTCAGCACGGTGTCGCTCTCTGCCAGGCCGTGCCCGGCGCGACCCTATGCAGTGCGCCGCCTATGTTGGGCTCGGGTTCGAGGGTTGCGGGGAGCGGTCTTGGCGTATGTCGGCTTCGGGTTGCCCGCGTTGCTGCTGATGTTCTCCTTCCGATTGCGTACCGGTACGCCGTTCAACTCCAGCCGGTGACCTCGATACTCACGGGCCTTCGCGCCCTGGTGGTTGCGCTCGTCGCAAACGCCGCCTGGGTCTTCGGCCGGTCCTCGGTGAAGAACTTCCGCGAGGCCATGATCTGCCTCGCCGCGTCGGTCCTTTTCTTTCTGGGTGGCAGCCCGTTCTTGATCCTCGTGGCCGCGGGACTTGGGGGATCGTTACTCCTGCGCGGACCGGTGCGGTCGCCATCGTGGGAGCCGCCTCCGCAGCCGATAGGCTGGGCGGCGTTCCGTCCGGCGGGTCTGGTACTTACGCTGGGCGGGGTGCTCGTCGTCACGCTTTCTCTTCTGAGCAAACAACTCGTGCAGCTCGGCCTCGTCATGATGAGGGTCGACGTGTTCGCGTTCGGCGGCGGCTTTGCCTCCGTGCCACTCCTGTTCCGGGAAACCGTGGACGCGCGAAACTGGATACCGCCGGACGTCTTCATGGACGGCATCGCACTCGGACAATTGACGCCCGGGCCGATCGTCATCACCGCCACGTTCGTGGGCTACTATGTGGCCGGGCTCGCCGGAGCCGTCATCGGCACCGTCTGCATCTTCTTGCCATCGTTCTTTGCGGTGATGCTCGTGGAACCCTCGTGGGGACGGCTTCGCTCATCGCACCTGTTTCGGGGCGCGAATTAGCGCTCGTGCTCTCCTTCGTGGGACTGCTTGCCTCGGTGACGGCTCAGTTGGCCTGTCTGACACCATGGAACGTGCCGTCCGTCCTTGTCGCCGCCCTGGCCTTGACGGCGTTGCTGTACAAGGTCGATGTCGTATGGGTTGTGCTGGCGGGTGCCGTGATATCGGCCCTCGTCATGTAAGGAGTGGGTACCGACCGGTTCCGCGCCCGAGATGCTTTCCAGGTGAGGTGCCCGATCGCTCCGAAGAAACCGTGCCAGGTACCGAAAAACTGAACACAGCTAAAGGGCCTGCTCGGTATGATGTCCCCGAACGCGGAGCGGTCTTTTATGCGGCCGGCAGTCTCTCGCGGAACAACCCCGGTACCGTGAGGCACGCCGTCGCCAGGAGCAGGACGGCTCCCAGGAGGGCCTTCACTGTGTGCTTGTCCACGAGCGGTAAGAGCGACGCACCGGCGAAGACGCCGATGATGGAACCCGCCCCCATGAGGAGCGATAGGACGAGCACTCGGTTGGGGATATGTCCCAGGCGGCGATAGGTCCAGGCTCCTGCGGCGACCGTGGGAATCGAAGCCATGAGGCTTATCGTCCCGGCCTCCTTCACCGGCATGGCGAAGAGGTACAGAAGGGCCGGAATCCGCATCTCGCCACCGGCCACCCCGGGGGGACCGCTGGCCGCGGCGATGAGGAAGCCGGTCGCCGCGGCGAGTACCCACCTCATCGGGCCGCTCGCGTTCAAGAGCGTGTGTTCCGCCTCGGCCAACCCCTCGACGACCATCCAGATCCCCACGGCGAGGAGATAGACGCAGACCACCCGCTTGAGAAGCGGGGTCGAGAGTCGGTGGGCCTGACTGGCCCCCAGGACCGCACCGAAGACGGACGCCGCGGCCATCACCAGCCCGAGGGTGACGTCATCCGCGGTCAACCGCTGCTGGCCCCAGCGGCGGGCGACGCTCAAGACCACGACGAAAAGCCCGATGACGGTGTTGGCTCCGGCCGCGGCCTTGACCGGGAGCCGGAGCACGTACAGGAGCACCGGGATGCGGAACTCACCGCCCCCGACGCCGATGAGCCCGGCTGCGGTACCGAGGAGTGCCCCCGAGACGAAGCCCAACGAACCGTCGCGGGCGAGCGAGATCGCAATGTCTTGGTCCTGGGTCGTCTCGGCGGGGCCGGGCACGGGCATCATCGAAGACTCCGAACGGGTTCGGGCACGATGCCGCAACGGTGGACGTTCCCTTGACAGGGACGAGGCGGCATCGACACTAGGATACAGGGGACTTCGGTCGGGTCCATCCGAAGGAGGAGCTCATGCGATTCCGCCTCGCTGCGGGCGTCTCCGTCGCGGTGGTCTCCATCGTCTTGGTGGGGACCGGCCTCGCGGGAGATGCCGTCAAGTCGGGCCTGGTGCCCGGCTGATTCGTCAGCCCGTTCGATGTCGAGGACATCACCGGGCCGAACAAGGGCAAGACCCTCTGCTATCGCTGAAGGTACGGCAACGCTCCGGTGGTCTGCGTCTTCGCCCGCAAGACCTCCGAGCCCTTGGCCAGTTTGGTCAAGCAGATTGACGGGAAGATTGGCGAGAACAGCAAGCTCAAGAGCTTCGTGGTCATCCTCACCCGAGACGGGCGAGAAGACCGCGGAGGACTTGAAGAAGCTGGCGAAGGATGCCGGCATCAAGCACGTCCCGCTGACCATCCACGGCGACCCCGCCGAGGTCCCCGACTACGAGCTGTCGAAGGAAGCCGACGTCACGGTCCTGATGTGGTCCGGCCACAAGGTGAAGGTCAACCACGCCTTCAAGGGCGAGCTGACCGAGGAGAACATCCGCACCATCGTGGCCGACATCCCCAAGGCCCTGGGCGAGTAAGCTTCCCGTGCCCTCATAGCGGGGGCGAACGATTCCACCACCACCACCGACCCGACCGGCCCTCCACGCGACCCGAGCTCCGTGCTCGGGTCGTGCTCTTTCGCGTGCATCGAGCGAGCATGGCCAACTCTTCGCCCCCGTCTGGTCCCTCGGAACTCCCGCACCTCTCGACCTTTGTGAGAGCCGCGGAGCAAGGGAGCTTCACCGCCGCCGCCGTCGCCTTGGGCATCACGCAAGCGGCCGTGAGCCAGAGAATGGCCGCCCTCGAAGGCGCGCTTCGCGTCTCGCTCTTCGACCGCCGGGCCGGGCGAATCGCCCTCACCGATGCGGGCCAGCGGCTCTATGAGTACGCACGGCGAATTCTCGACCTCCACGAACAGGCCAGAAAGAGCCTCGGCGGCTTCCACCCGAGCATCTCCGGCGACCTGCCGATTGCGGCCAGCTCGGTTCCCGGTGAGTGCTACTTGCCCGCTCTCCTCTCCTCCTTCCGCGAACGATTCCCTCAAGTCCACGTGCGGGTCACGGTGAACGATAGCAGCTTGGTCATGAAGGATGTCGCCAAGGGCAAGGCCACCCTTGGCCTCGTGGGCCAGAAGGCCGAGCAACCGAGTCTGGAATCCCAACCCATCGGGACCGATACCCTCGTCCTCATTCTGGCCCCGAAGCACCGTTTGGCGGGCCGCAAGAGCCTCTCGCTCAAAGCCCTCGCTCAAGAGCCGCTCATCATCCGCGAGCCGGGTTCCGGCTCCGCGCTGTGCCTTGAAGAGGGGGCTTGAGCGGGCCGGCTCGTCGCTCGACGCGATGAACGTCACGCTTGAGATAGGGAGCAACGCGGCCATCAAGGATGCCGTGAAACGCGGCCTCGGGGTCTCGTTCGTCTCTCGTTCGACGGTCGAACGCGAACTCGCTTCGGGCGAGCTGAGGGCGGTGCTGGTCCGCGGCCTGGCCCTGACGCGGGATCTCTACGCGGTGTATCACCGTCGCCGACCGCTCTCCCCCGCGGCCTTCGCCTTCCTAAACTTCCTGAAGGCCCATCCCTTAAAGCCCGACCGGGGGTGAGTGAGCCATAAACAGAGCTTATGAGCCTCACGCTCCCTATCAGGAGAAACCCCGTGGCCGGTTCTTCGAGGCTCCTCCAGTATGGGCCTCATGATTCCGGTAAAACGCAAAGAGCATTGGGAAGCCGTCTATCAGACCAAGGGCGAGACGGGGGTGAGCTGGTATCAGGCAGACCCCCGCCTCTCGCTCGAACTCATCACGTCCGTTGCTCCCGCTCGGGACAGGCGAATCATCGACGTGGGTGGCGGGACCTCCCTGCTCGTCGATAGGCTCCTTGACTGTCCCTTCCAAGAAATCGCCGTTCTCGATATCTCGGAAACCGCTCTGGGGAAGGCAAAAGCTCGGCTTGGCCCGCGTGCCGAACGGGTCCGATGGGTGGTGGCTGATGTGACCGAAGCCCCGGACCTGGGCACCTTTGATGTCTGGCATGACCGGGCCGTCTTCCACTTCCTGACCAATGCGGCAGACCGAAGGAAGTATGTCGAGCTGGCCCGACAAACGGTCCCTAACGGCGGCCATCTCATCATCGCAAGCTTCGCCGACGAGGGGCCGAAGCGGTGCAGCGACCTGGATGTCTGCCGCTATAACGCCGCGACAATGGCGGCCGAGTTCGGCGAGGGCTTCTCACTCCTCAGGGAGGCCAAAGAGACGCACACAACGCCCTGGGGCTCCTCGCAAGCGTTCTTCTACGGGGTCTTCCGGCGGCCATGAGCCGAATCCTTGCCCTGGCCTACGGTGTCGCGAGCTACCTCGCCTTTCTCGCCGCGTTCCTGTACGCGGTCGGCTTCGTCGGGAATGTTCTCGTTCCGAAATCGATGGATTCCGGGGCGTCTGGCTCGCTCCCGGCCTCGGTCCTGGTCGATACCCTGCTCCTTCTCCTCTTTGCCGTCCCGCATAGCGTCATGGCCCGACCCGCCTTCAAGCGGTGGTGGACACAGTTCGTCCCGCCCCCGGTGGAGCGGAGCACGTATGTCCTCGTGAGCAGTCTCACCCTTGCTCTTCTCTTCTGGCAGTGGCGGCCGATTCCAGCTGTCGTCTGGCACGTCGCAAACCCGGTCGGTCGCTGGTTGCTCCAGGCCATCTTCTGGGCCGGTTGGGCGGTCGTGCTCGTGTCCACGTTTCTGATTAACCACTTCGACCTGTTCGGGCTCCGTCAGGTTTATCTCCATGCTTCCGGGCGTCCGTACACCCCGGTTGGCTTCAGGGTCCCCGGCTTCTATCGCTACGTGCGGCACCCCATCATGCTCGGCTTCCTCCTCGCCTTCTGGGCGGCACCGACGATGACCGCCGGGCACCTGCTGTTTGCTGGGGCGACAACCGCCTACATCCTCTTCGCCCTCCGACTCGAAGAGCGGGACTTGGTGGGCTTCCACGGCGAGCGATATCAGGGTTATCAACAGCAAGTGAGAATGCTCCTACCAATCCCGAAGACGCGGAACCCATCGAGCTGAGTGGTTGTACAAAGTAACGATAGTTGAAATAGAATAATTCATAATATGAAAACACGTGAAAGTTGGATGCCAGACGAATCCGTGTGGTCGGGGTTTTTTCGACCCGAAGAGGTGTTGCAAAAGCTGGGATTACAGCCTGACAGCGGCGATGTGGTCGACTTCGGCTGTGGTTACGGTACGTTTGCCATCCCCGCCGCCAGAATTGTGCGGGGCACCGTCCACGCCCCGGATATCGAGCCCGAGATGGTGGCCGCAACCAAGGCCAATGCCGCGGAACTCCCGAACCTGCGTGCCTATCACCGCGATTTCGTCGCCGAGGGCAGCGGCCTTCCCGACCGCAGCGTCGGCTATGCGATGCTGTTCAATATCCTGCACTGCGAACAGCCGCTTGGGCTCTTGAAGGAGGCGTGGCGGGTTCTGGTGCCTGGCGGAACACTGGCGGTGATGCATTGGAACTATGACCCGAAAACGCCGCGTGGTCCGAGCATGGACATTCGGCCTCGGCCCGAACAATGCCGGGCGTGGGCCATCGAAGCCGGATTTGTGCCGAGCGGGCTGGAGCGAGTCGAGTTGCCCCCGTACCACTATGGAATGACATTCACGAAAACGCCGCATGACGCCTCGCTTCTGCCACTGCTTGACCACCCACTCCATGAGCCGTCGATGTTCCGCCCCGAGGACCTCGTAGCAGCGGTGCGAGGGCAGCGGCGGCTTCATGCCTTGGACCTCCCCGAGGTCTGCGTGCTCGATTTTGACGGGGATTTGACCGACGCCCTCGTCGCCGCCCGCGAGGTGCGGGCGTGCGAAGAATGGCCCTGCTTTCACACCTCGATGTGGACCCTGCCGGTTGGCGGGGTCCGTTGCGGCCTCATCGCCCGTACCGTCGGCGGCCCGTATGCGGTGCTGGTCGCCGAGCAACTGGCCGTGTGCGGAGTCCGCGTCATCGTCGGGCTCACCTCGGCCGGGCGAGTCGGTTCCGGGCTGCCCGTTCCCGGCGTGGTCGTAGCCGACCGGGCCGTTCGAGACGAGGGCACGAGCTACCACTACCTGCCTGCCAGTGAGACGGTGGAAGCTTGGCCCGGCCTGGCCGAGGCGTTGGAGGCCGAAGTGACAGCGGTGGGCCTGCCGGTTCGACGCGGGCTCGTTTGGACAACCGATGCACCCTATCGCGAGACCTCTGAGCAGCTCGACCGGTATGCACGCATGGGGGCTCTGGCTGTCGAAATGCAGGCGGCCTCCCTGTTCGCCTTTGCCGCCGCCCGGAAAGTCGCCGTCGGTGTGGTCGCCCATGTCACGAACGCCCCCGAGCAAGACGGCGAGCCTTTTGACAAAGGCTCAGACCGCCTTCAACGCGAACTCTTCCACGCCGTCTGCCGCGGAGCCCACCGCTTCCTCAAGTCGAGGTGATTGAAGACTGCAACTGCGAGCGGGACTAAGGTTTCCCCGCACTTACGACCTCTGTCGTCTTGAGGAGAAGCACATTCCGCCCGTTGCCTATCCCCGTTGCCTACCCGCCAACCGAACAGCCTGATAAGGTGTAAAAACGCAAGCTACACAACCCAGCGCAGCTCATTCCCCTTACCCGCAGTCATTCTCCTTATCGAGAGGCCACGATGCCGTGCCCGCGTCCTGCTCAAAGGGCCCTCGTGCAGCGACAATCGCTGCTCCTTGCCGCCCTGGTCGCCTTTGTCCTTTCCCACTCCCTTGCCGCAGCCGCCGACGGCGAGCGACGGGGTCGGAGTGCGGCCCGCGAAGGGGTCAAGATGGCCCTCCATTATGACCTTTTCCTCTCGGAGGGCGCGCACATCAGCGACGCTTCCGGCAACAACCGGGACGGGGTCCTTAAGAACGGCGAGATTGTTCTCGGGAAGCGAAAGAACGCCATCAAGTTCGATGGGAAGGGGCTGGTGCTCGCCACCGATTCCGCCGACCCACTCCAACTAGAATCTCGGGCTCTGACGGTCGGGGCACTCTGCAACCCGGCCGCTCCTGACGGCGTGGTGGTTTCCATGGGCGACAATGTGAATGGGTTTAGCCTTTACCTGAAAGGGGGCGTGCCGCACTTCGCAGTCCGGTCTGCCGGGAAACTGACCGAGGTCGCCGACATCGACCCCGTGACGTTGAACCAGTGGGTACACCTCATTGGGGCCGTCGATGCCCGGGGGGAAGTTTGGCTCATCGTGAACACCTGGCCGGTCGCCCATGCCAAGGGCAAACAGTTGGCAAAGACCCCCACGGAACCGTTCTGTGTCGGGGCCGATTCCGGCTCCCCGGTCGGTACGTATGAAACGCCCCTGCACTGGCAGGGCCTTGTTGAGGACATCCGGCTCTACTGGGGCTTCATGGACCGCGAGACCGATGGGGACACGATGAAGGATTGGGGCGATATGCCGGGCTGCGGCTGCGGAAAATAGGGGCGTAAGTAGTACTGGAACAGCGAACCGGCGTAAGGGGGGTAGACCCAACAGTGTCTACCCCCATCTGGGCGGTACCCTTTCCAGGTAGCCGCGACCGGCGACCAGCGCCAGGGCCACGAACAGCAGCACGATGGCCGCGTCGCAGAGGTTCTGCAGCGTCCAGACTTCCAGTGCCTTGCGGATGCTGACTTCCAGCTCTTCGCCGTTCACGGTTCGGGCTCCTTTGCCCCTGCGGGGAGAAGGTTATTGACACGGAAGGCCTCATCGGGTGCCCAGCAGCAGGCGATGGTTGAGTGCCGTGGCGTCATCAGTCATCACCGTGTTTCGCCCGATCCTTCCGCCCGGGCCCCGCCATGCGGATCGAGGGCGTGGGCGGGTCGTCGTGCAGCACTTCCTTGACCAGTTCGCGGAGCTTGGCCTCGGCCTGCACCAGCGCCTCGGCCCCCTCGGGCGTGGCCCGGTAATACTTGCGCTGCTTGCCGCCGACGACCTCGGCATGCGACGTGAGGTAGCCGACCTCCTCGAGTTGATGGAGCAGCGGGTAGAGCGTGCCGGGCTCGACGTCGTAGCCGTGGCGGCGGAGCTCCTCCATCATCTCCACGCCGAAGATGTCCTCCCGCGTCGCGTGGTAGAGGATGTGCATCCGCACGAACCCCCCGAAGAACATCCTGGTCAGCAAATCGCTCACGTCTTGCCGCTCCGATATCGGTAGCCAATATTATTAGAGTGTTCCGCGAACGTCCTGGCAAGGTGCCGGGTGCCGGAGGAAGAGCACGGCGAGGTCGCGGAGCCGCGTTTGCCCCGCGGCCGGTCCCCCGCCGCCGCGTATCTCCCGCTCGATCATGTTCGTTGAACTCTCGCTTGGCCCGCGACTACAATATTGGACGCCGATATCACGGACAATGCCGGGGGCGTTCAATTCGGGGAGGCTCATCATGGGGACGGACCGGAGGTCGTTGATCGTTTCGGCGGCGGGTGCCGCGGGGCTGCTCGTGGCCACCGGGCACGCGTGGGCCGACGACAAGGACAAGGGTGGGGCTGAAGAGGAAGTCTCGCCGGCCGAGGACCTGATGCGAGAGCACGGGGTCCTCAAGCGGGTCCTGCTCGTCTACGGCGAGGCTCTCCAGCGCATCGCCGCGAGCGAGGAACTGCCGCCCGAGCCGCTCGCCGACGCGGCGAAGGTCATCCGCGAGTTCATCGAGGACTACCACGAGAAGCTCGAAGAGGAGTTCCTCTTCCCGCGGTTCAAGAAGGCGGGGAAACTCGTGGAGCTCGTGGACGTGCTCGCGGAGCAACACCGAGTCGGCCGGCGGCTGACCGACGTGACCATCCGGCTTGCGACGCTCCAGGGACTGAAGAGCCCCGACGACCGCCACACGCTCGCCGACTTGCTGCGGAAGTTCATCCGGATGTACGCGCCGCACGAGGCTCGGGAAGACACCGTGCTCTTCCCGGCATTCCGCCGCATCGTCACGCCCCACGAGTACGCCGCTCTCGGCGAAGACTTCGAGAAGAAGGAGCACGAGCTCTTCGGCGAGGATGGGTTCGAGAAGATGGTGGACCGGGTCGCGGGCATCGAGAGACGGCTTGGAATCTACGACCTCTCGCAGTTCACCCCGCGATGAACGGTCGGTGACGAGAAGTTGTGGACGACCTTAGGCGGCTTCTTGGTTTCAATGAGCCCGAGGGCCGTAAAGGATCATCGCCGCTCCCGCCAGGCAGATGCTCGCACCGAGCACGTCCCAACGGTCCGGCCGAACTCCCTCGACCAACCAGAGCCAAGCGAGGGCCGAGAGGATGTAGATTCCGCCATAGGCGGCATAGGCCCGACCGGCAGCGGCGGCATCGATTCGCGTCGGGGCCAGAGCGAAGACAATGAGGGAGACGATACCGGGCAGGACCCAGAGCAGGCTCTTCTGCATTCGCAGCCAGGCCCAAAAGGCGAAACACCCGGCGATTTCGCCCAAGGCAGCGAGCAAGTACCAAAGGATCGATTTCAACTCGTGTTCTCGGCAGTTCAGCGGCAAGCGGCAAAGAAAGAGCATAAACTGGGATGCCGGCAGCAATCGAGCCCGTCCCGAAACCGGCCGGTTTCGGGGTGACTTTGCGTCAGACCGTCAGACCATCGCCTCTTGTGGCCCCATGCCGTCGAGGGCGTCTGCCATGGGTTCGGCCTCTTCCGTCGCGTCAACTTGCGGACCCTTGCCGAAGAGTAGATACAGCACGGGCAGGGCGAGCATCGTCAGGAACGTGTCGCACGCCATGCCGAAGACGACGACGGTGGCCAGCGGCCTCTGCACTTCGGCACCGACGCCCGTCGAGAGCATCATCGGGACGAAACCCAGGGCCGCGACCGTGCCCGTCATGAGCACGGGTCGAAGCCGGGTCAGCCGAGCCTGCTCGATGGCTTCGCGCTTCGGCATGCCGTGCGCCATGCGGTCCCGGATGGCCGAAACGAGCACCAAGCCTTCGAGCATGGACGCCCCGGCCAAGGCCACGAAGCCGACCCCGGCCGAAATCGTGAACGGGAGCCCCATCACGTAGAGCCCGAGCACCCCACCCACACGGGCAAAGAGCACCCCGCTGAAGATCATCAGGGCGTCGCGGAGCGAGTGGAAGGTGAGATAGAGCAGGCTCAGGATGAGGGCCAAGGCCAGAGGGACGACCAGATAGAGCCGCCGCTCGGCCCGGAGCATGTTCTCGAACTGGCCGCCCCAATCGAGTGTGTAGCCCGGCGGAAGCTTCACCCCCTGTTTCATTCGCCGCTGGGCGTCCTGGACGAACGTGCCGATGTCGCGGCCCCGCACGTTGACCTGGATGACGATCCGCCGCTGCCCCCATTCCCGCTGGATGGTCGAAGGGCCGGTGGTTTCTTCCAGTCGGGCAAGTTGCGTGAGCGGAAGCCGCTCGCCGGAGGCGGACTGAATCAGAATTCCGGAGAGGGCCTGCGGGTCGTCGCGATAATCCATCGGGAGCCGGACCACGAGCGGAAATCTGCGGTCGGGCTCGATCACCTCGCCGACCGCAATGCCACCCGCGGCCTTGACGGCATTGAGGACGTCTTCCGACGGCACCCTGTAGCGGGCCAAGGCGTCTTGGTCCACTACGACGCGGAACACGGGCTGTCCTGTGATTTGCTCAGTCGTCACGTCCGCCGCACCCGGTATCGTCTTCAGGACGCGCTCGATTTCCGCCGCCTTCTCTTTGAGCACCTCCAGGCTTTCGCCGTAGAGCTTGATACCCAAATCCGCGCGGATTCCGGCCACCATCTCGTTGATGCGCATCTCAATGGGTTGCGTGTAGACGGCGCGCATTCCCGGGAGTTTCCCCGTCGCTTCGGCCATCTTCGACACGATCTCTTCCTGCGTCTTCGCCTCCCGCCAGTCGGCTTTCGGCCGGAGGGTGATGAAGATGTCGGTCAGTTCCAAGCCCATCGGGTCGGTTGCCACCTCGGCCGTGCCGGTCCGGCTCCAGATGTCGTCAATCTCATGAGGGAATTTCTTCAGTAGCAGCTTTTCGATTTGGGTTCCGTAACGGACCGACTCCGAAACGCTCACTCCCGCCATGCGAATGGTGTTGATCGTCAACGTGCCCTCGTTGAGCCGCGGCACAAATTCCGAGCCCAGATTCAGCCCTAAAATCATGGTCGCCACCGTGATGAAGCCCACCAGAAGGAGGGTCGCGACGGGGTGGTTGACCCTGTCCGCAGCAACGGCTGAAACAGCCAGTGGGCCGCACGGTCGATCAACGTCTCCTTCTCGGACACCCGCCGCGGGAGTCCAAGCGATGCCAGGACGGGCATGAGCGTCAGCGACAGGACCAGTGAAGCGGCAAGGGCGAAAATGACCGTCAACGCCATCGGCCGGAAGAGCTTCCCCTCGACGCCCTGCAAGGTGAGAATCGGCAGGTAGACAATCATGATGATCAGCTCACCGAACATGGTGGGCTTCCTCACCTCGACGGCCGCTTCGCGGATGATGGCCAATTTGCTTCGATGGGTACGGTCGTGAGCGAGGTGCCGCACGCAGTTTTCGACCATCACCACCGAACTATCGACGATGAGCCCGAAATCGATGGCACCGAGGCTCATCAGGCTCCCGGCAATTCCCACCTTCTGCATCATCGTGACGGCAAACAGCATCGAGAGCGGGATGGCGGACGCGACAATCAACCCGGCCCGCAAGTTCCCGAGGAAGGCGAAGAGCACCGCGATGACGAGAATGGCGCCCTCGAATAAATTGCGCTCGACAGTCTTCAGGACGTGATTGACGAGGTCGGTGCGACGATAGACGACATCGATCTTGACCCCAGGTGGCAAGGCCTTGCGGACCGACTCCATCGCCCGGTCCAGGGCGAGGGTCACCTCGCGGCGAATTCTCCCCCATCCGCATGAAGGCCAGGCCCAGGACCGCCTCGCCCTTGCCCTCGGCTGTGACCGCTCCGCGGCGAATTGCATGGCCAATTTCGACTTCGGCCACGTCCTTCACGCGTATCGGCACCCCATCGAGTGACTGGATGACGACGTTGCTAATCTGCTCGGCGGTCGTCGTCCGCCCCACGCCCTGAATCAGGCTCGCCTCGCCCGCTCGGGCGATGGTGCCGCCGCCTACGTTCTGGTTGTTGCGCCGCAGGGCTTCCATGAGTTGATTGAACGTGAACCCGTACTTGGCGAGCTTCACCGGGTCGGACCGGACCTCGAATTGCTTGGCCAGTCCGCCCCAGACGTTCACTTCCGCCACACCCGCGACCCGGCGCAGTCGGGGCCGGATGACCCAATCCTGGAGCGCTCGCAGTTCGGTCAGATCATACTGGGGGTTCTCGCTGTGCAGGATGTAGTGATAGACCTCGCCCAAGCCGGTGGCCACCGGACCCATGACGGGCCGAGCGATTCCCTGCGGGAGCTCGACTTCGCCCAGGCGTTCGTTGATTTGCTGCCGGGCGAAATACACGTCCGTAGCGTCCTCGAAGATGGCCACCACCTGCGAGAAGCCGAACTTTGAGACCGAACGCACCTCCTGAAGGCCCTTCAAGCCGCCAATCGCATACTCGACAGGAAACGTAATAAGCCGCTCGACCTCCTCGGGCGAGAGCTCGGAAGCCACCGTGTTGATTTGCACCTGGACCGGGGTCGTATCCGGGAAGGCATCCAAGGGGAGCCGCAAGGCCGCCTGGACCCCGACGACGATGAGCAGGGCCGCGGCCAGCAGAACGAGGAAGCGGTTCTTGAGGCTGAAGCTAATAAGGGCGTTGAGCATCGCGGTGCCTCCGGGTTTACTCACTGCACCCGGCACCAATGGCACCCTGGGTGATCTCGGTCTTGAGCAAGAACGCCCCCGTGGTGACGACCTTCTCTCCGGGCTTCAGACCCCAGACCACCTCAAGAAAGTCCTTGTGACCGCTCGGCCTGGTCGCTACCCGCTGCGGCCGATAGCGCCCTTCCCCGACCGGAAGAAACACAACATCCACGTGGTCCTTGCGCTGCACGGCCTCCTTCGGGACCACCACGGCCCGGTGCTCGGCCCCGACGCGAATATCGGCCCGGCCGAACTGGTTGGCCCGAAGCCTCCCGCCCGGGTTTCCCACTTCGGCCCGGATGCGAATGGTCCGGGTGGTCTGATTCACCTCGGTCCCGGCCCAAGTCACCTGACCCTCAAAGATTGGGCCTTCCGTGCCCGAGATGGTGAAGGTCACTGGCTGACCAAGGGCCACCGAGGCGATGTCGCTTTCATACACGTCAATCCAGAGCCATATCTTCGCGGTGTCGGCCACGGCGAAGAGTTTGCTCGTGGCTTCGACCGCCTCACCCAGGACCGCATGACGCACGACCACCGTGCCTGCGAGGGGGCTCACGATATCAAGCCTGCTCGACATGTCCTTGGCCTTGAGCGTCTCGGCCAGCGTGCCGACGCCAAAGCCTAAGTTCCGGAGCTTCTGCTCGGCGCCCTGGTCCGCGGCTTGGGCCTGGTTCAGGGCGGCCATGGCCGCCATTTCGTCTTTCAGGGGCATCGCATTTTGCTGCGTGAGTGACGATGTCCGGTCATAGTTCTCGCGAGCGAGCCTCAGCACCGCCTGAGATGAGAGGTATTGCGACTTGGCGGCACTGACCTCGGAGGAATCCACCACCGCCAGGACCTCGCCTGCGGAGACGGCCTGGCCCAAGTCGGCCCGGACCTCACGGAGATACCCGGCCACTCGGGGGCTGATTTCGGCGTAACGGTTGGCGTCATAGGCCGTCTCGGCGTTCGCTTTCAGGAAGTGAGCGTGATGCTCCTCACGCACCTCGGCCGTCTCGATGCCGACGGTTTCGGCGAGCTCTGCCGTGGCGAAGTGGACCATCGGGAGCGGTTTGCGGCAGGTGGCTTCCGTGGGAGTGGTGCTCCGTTTCGGATGCCCATCTTCGCACTCGCTGCACGTCTCCTCCGGTTGGTTGTGCAGCGCGCACCATCCGTCATCGACCAGGTTTGAATCCTGCTGCTCGGCCGCACATGCCTTGCAGAAATGCTTGGGCAACCCGTGTTCGCACACGGCGAGACCATACTTCCTGGCTGCCTCGGGGTGGCAGAGCGTGCAGAGGCTTTCCGGGATGTCGCCGTGCTCCCGGCACAGGAGAATCGTCTCCTTCAGCTCCGGGTGACAGAGAGTGCAGAGTTTCTCCGGCACGCCGTGCTCCGTGCAGAGTGGCCCCGAATCGGCCGCTCGCCCAGCCTGGCGCAACGGGCCGATGCGCGCCCAATCGGGGACAAGCTCGGGCCGCACCCGAGCCACACCCAGGACGATTCCCGTCACGGCGACAAGGCCCAAGGCGGCGAGAATAACTCGCTTCATCAGTCGCCTCCCCCGAGATTCGGAATGCAAGACCGCCGACCGCGGACCTGATGCGGTGTCTTGCGTTTCGCCTTGGGGACCCGTTGGACGGAGGACCACAAGGCAAAGAAGATGAGCGAAGGGCTATACCGTCACGCCCCTCTTCGGAGAGTGCGTGAGACAAGGCCCCATGACAGGGGGGCGACTTAAACGAGGAGCACAACGCTCCGGAGTTGCGAGAGGGGGAGGCTCGTTGTGGGGAGCCAGGCGGGAAGAGCGATGGGAGTGGCTGAATCGAATCGCTGCACCCCCGAGAGGAAAGTCGGGTGCGTGGACACCAGCGTGCCTGCGAGCCCAGAGGAAAAGCGAGGTAGGTCTTGGCGCACGATTCCGCCTGACGACTCCACCGGGACATCGATGCAGGGACAGCAGGGCCAGTCTTGGCCGGGAGCGACCTCACCAGCACATGAACCAGCAGCGGGTAGGCAGGGGCTCTTGGTGCATTCGGTGCATCGGTCCCCCAGTGAGCTGACGTCGAAATGCCCATCCAGGCCGAAGCACAAAACGAGGCCCCGCTCCTGGGCCAGCCCAGAAATCAGGCAGGGCACCAGGCAAAGCCACGTCGTCACGGTCCGGAGAAATCGAAGTCTCATGTTCCCAGGATCTTAGCAAAAGCCCGATTCCGGTCAATGGAGGGTAGACCCAACAGTGACACTCGGGTGGGTCTACCCCTGGAATGAGGCCGTGGTCCGTGAGCTGGACGCCATCTGGGACAACCAGGTCTTGCTGTCGAGTTTCTTCGACACAACCGGAGCTCCGTCGCCCTTGACATTACTACTAAGAAGTTCTATTATCACGAGACTGGGTGATTATCACCGGATTGGCTGGTAAGTCGAGTAGTTCTGGTGCCTTCATGACCCGCCTCCTTCCTGACGTCCGGCTCTCCTGGGTCGCCCTCGCGGCGGTCATGGGGCTGCTGTCGCTGGCGGGTGAGGCGTCGGCCGCGGGCAAAGCCTGTCCGTGTTGCGCGAAGGGGCTTTGCACTGATGGGGTGCTGCGGAGGGCCCAGCGCTCCGTCCGGCCCCGCGAAGGCCGTGCCTCCGGCGGCTCTCGCCCCCGTCCGGGACGGTTTCACAATTCTTCCCGCCGCCCCCTGCGCGTGCCGCTCCGACGAGCCGGCGGTGCCGGCCTCCAAGCCGGAGATACCGGCTGCCGACCAGCGCGCCGAGCAGGACCAGTCCGGGGCCGTCGCCCTGCCTGTCGCAACGTCACGATCGGCGGTCTTCACCCCGGTCAGCGTGCCCGCCTTTGGCCTTTCTCGGGCCCCTCTTCTGCTCAATACGACGCGCCTGCGGATTTGACACGCCCCCTGCGCGGGGAGATCCCGCGCGCGCCCGATCGGCGTTTGCGCCCTGGCTTTCTTCGGGGTCGTGAGCCCGACGCCAGACTCCCCCCATGTCGTCCCCGTCCTCGTTCCGACGCGCGCTCCGCGCCGGTCGGGCCCGTCCCGTGCCGGCGAGGAGGGATGAGAACCGCGCAGCCGGACAGTCTCTCGGGTCGCGCCGACCCGGGCGAAGCTTCGCGGCCGCGCGGGCCGAAGTTGCACTTCGATGTGGGGTGCCGCACCAGGTCGGTGCGCGCCTGGCCGTTTTCTTATCTTGGCGACGTTGCACCAACAGAGTGGAGAGAGACCATGAGGAAGTCGATCACGTTCCGGCCGAACCTCGACGACACGCTGGAAGACCGCGCGGTGCCGAGCGGCTTCGCGGGGATGGGGATGATCTCGCCCATCCAGACACAACCGATCCAGGTCGGCCAGTCCATGATGGGCGGCGGCGGGTCGGGCGGTGGCATGGGTGGTGGGATGGGGGTCTCGATGAACCAGCCTGGCCAGCATCCGGGGACGGTCGGCATGACCGCCAGCCCCCTCCTGACGCAAGATTCCCAGTTGACACAGCAGGCGTTCCAGACCCTCGGCGCGTCGATGACCTCGGCCCTGGCGAACCTGCGGCAGACCGCGACCACCACCGCGCCCCCGACCGCGGCCGGCATGAAGGCGTACAAGGCGGCGGTGGACACGGCCATCGGCAAGATGAACACGACGCTCGCCGCGGACTTGAAGAACCTGCCGAGCACGGGAACCACCCTGGCCAGGACGATCATGGGCCAGACCGCGACCCTGCAGACGGAGCTGGAGAACGCCGGCTCGGTCCTGACCAGGTCGACCAGCGCGGCGATGCTGGCCGCCCAGCAGAAGGTCAACGGCTATACCCAGAGCGCCATGAGCCAGATGATGACGGCGATCATGAACGACCATACCATGGGCATGGTCACCTCGCCTGAGCTCCAGGCGTACAACCAGGCCGAACTCGCCGCGCTGCAGACCTTCGACACAGCGATCAACAGCGCCGCGCAAAGTGCGATCTCCGGCGGTACGGCGCTCGATAGCACGGCGGTGGGCAGTGCGGTGAGTGCCTACCAGGCGTCGCTCGACACGGCCATCAGCAACCTGGGCCTGTCCAGCGCGTCTGATCCGACCGCGGCCGTCGACGCCAGCCTGGCCAGCCTCCAGACGCAGTTGCTGGCCATCCCGGCGCCGGCCGCGGGGAGCCAGACCGCGGCGCTGCAGTTCGTGCGGTCGATCAACATGGCCATTGGTCTGAACACGATGCAGATCAGCCAGACCGTCCAGACGGCGGTCGCCAACGACAACAACAGCCTCCTCGGCAGCCAGCCCATGATGGGCGGTGGGATGGGGATCTCGATGGGCCAACCGGGCCAGCATCCGGGGACGGTCGGCATGACCACCAGCCCCCTCCTGACGCAAGATTCCCAGTTGACACAGCAGGCGTTCCAGACCCTCGGCGCGTCGATGACCTCGGCCCTGGCGAACCTGCGGCAGACCGCGACCACCACCGCGCCCCCGACCGCGGCCGGCATGAAGGCGTACAAGGCGGCGGTGGACACGGCCATCGGCAAGATGAACACGACGCTCACCGCGGACTTGAAGAACCTGCCGAGCACGGGAACCACCCTGGCCAGGACGATCATGGGCCAGACCGCGACCCTGCAGACGGAGCTGGAGAACGCCGGCTCGGTCCTGACCAGGTCGACCAGCGCGGCGATGCTGGCCGCGCAGCAGAAGGTCAACGGCTACAGCCAGAGCGCCATGAGCCAGGCGATGACGGCGATCATGAACGACCATGTCATGGGCATGGTCACCTTGCCCACGCTCCAGGCGTACAACCAGGCCGAACTCGCCGCGCTGCAGAGCTTCGACACGGCGATCAACAGCGCCGCGCAAAGTGCGATTTCCAGCGGTACGGCGCTCGACAGCACGGCGGTGGGCAGTGCGGTGAGCGCCTACCAGACGTCCCTGAACACGGCCATCAGCAACCTGGGCCTGTCCAGCGCGTCTGATCCGACCGCGGCCGTCGACGCCAGCCTGGCCAGCCTCCAGACGCAGTTGCTGGCCCTCCCGGCCCCGACTGCGGGGAACCAGACCGCAGCGTTGCAGTTCGTGCGGTCGATCAACATGACCATCGGTCTGAACACGATGCAGATCAGCCAGACCGTCCAGACGGCGGCCGCCAACGACAACAACAGCCTCCTCTGATCCGCGTCACGAGCCGCCGGCTCCGGTCCCGTCTCCGCTGGCTCGCCAGTGAGGAGACGGGACCCGGGGCGCCGATGGGGCCGCTGCTGCCCCTCAGCTCACCTCATCCGGGTTCCACTGGCCCTCGGTCGCGAAACACCTGAGCGGTCTACCCCCTGTTGGTGCCGAAGACTGTGCGTTTCGACGTAGCGTATGTACGTGAGTTCAAATGTCCGTTGCAGGGGAAGGGGCTTTGAATCTGGGGTTTTCCTGATGCTGCTGACGGAGGTTCTGGTATAGTGACCTTGGTTGATCATTCTTCGAGCATTCCGATGACGACTCACCTCACGGACGATTTGCGGCAGGCACTCGAACAACCCGGCGGCACGCCCATCTATGTGGTCGATATGGTCAAGTCCCTCTTCGAGGAAGACGAGTTCGACCCGCGCGAACTCTACCCGCACGTCGAACGAAGCCTGCTTCGGGCCGGGTGGGATGACTCGGATTTGGACATCTACAACGAGGCCCCTCGAAACGACGACAAAGGCGGTGAATCAGGTACGGACTGAGAGGAGTCGATTCCTGAACCTGGAAAGTCGTCTTGTGCTCAGCATGATAGCGTCTTGCGTGTTCGTGCAGTCTGTTGGGGCGCAATCGGAGCCCCTCGCAGTCGTTAACCGGGGGCGGCGCCATCGGATCTCCAGGAGGTACGCATCCTCTCGTTACGGACGGCGACACCGTCCATGCCGTCTGGTGGCAGGATGGGGCCATCCGGTATCGGCGGTCTTACCATGCGGGACGGAGTTGGACCGAAGCCGTAACGCTGACGACCAGTGGGAAGGCGGAGTATCCCTGTTCACTCGAACTTGCCGGTACGGTTCTGCATCTCATGTGGACGGATAGTCGAAATGGTGGGTGGGAACTCTATTACATGCGCTCGACGGATACCGGGAGGACGTGGGGGAGAGAGCTGCGCCTCACACCAGGTATCGACTTCTTCCGCTTCGGCACGGCCATCTCCGGAAAGAACATCCACATCGTATTTGGCAGCAGATCGCGCCTGGAGAAGGTCCCGGCCGGGCAATCCACCTGGACTTGGACTTGGGGCGACATCTATCACCTGTGTTCTCTTGACGGCGGCACCACCTGGGAGAAGCCGTTGCGACTGAACCAGAAACTCGGTACCGCCATGCGTCCGGTTGTCGCCGCGTCCGGCCGATTCGTCCATGTTGCCTGGTACGACCAGGATGCGGCCAAGCAAAAGCCGGGTTGGGATTGGGATATCTATTACCGCCGCTCGACAGATGGTGGCGCTCGTTGGGACCCGGAAGTGCGCATGACGGACACACCGATGCACACCCGGCACCCACAGATCGTCGCCACACCTGGCAACCAAGTCTGCTGCATCTGGGAAGATGGTCAGATATTCGACGGCACGGGGATGGTCGGCGACCCGGCACTCTACGCCGCCGTCTCGACCGATAACGGGGAGACCTGGAGAAAGAGCAGGCGAATCACCGCCATCAATGCGCCCCACGGTTTTGGCACCCACGCCAAAGCCTATGCCTTCGGTTCTCGGGTGCATCTGACCTGGCAGGATGCTCCTGAAGGGCCGCGAAAGTCGCTCGCTGTCTACTACATGACGTCGATGAATGGTGGCGTAACTTGGGAAGATCCGGAGCGGTTGACCCAAGCGTCGGAGGGAACCTGGGAGACTGGCGCAGTCGTTGGGACCGAGTCCTGGGCCTTGGTCGAGATGCAGAAAGGGTCCGATCTAGCGTATCGTCGACGGGATCTCCCGCCTGAACCGAAGACATCGGGGCGTCCAGGGAGGACAATCAAGGAGCCACATTCCAGCGAGGGCGCGAAGGAGTAACGTTCCTGTCGATCTTTCTGCCTGCTGAACGAACACGGTGCACGAGGAGTGAGCGGAGATCGCCGCGTTCCTGACGCGCGGGAGGAAGGATGAGTCGAGGGATGAAGTGGTGGAGGTCCCTCCCCTTCCGCCGGCCGCAGGAGGCATCATGGTTTGGCGCTCTCCTGCGCACACTTGACCGGACCGTTTCCGGCTACTCCGAAGTGTGTCCGGGTTGGCCAGAGGAAGGACCGAACCGTGGGTCTCTCGCGAAGAAAACGCGCGTCGTGTCCGGTGTTATCGTATCCTCCTGGTGTGCCTTCTGAAAGGTTGGAGCTTGTGCCAGGGACCGCTTGGCTCAATTCCGACCGAAGGCCCTCGGCGACTGTGAAATACAGGCACATATCAATGTCCATATCATGCGATACATCCGGCGTTCCTCTCTGCCCTGTCGCTTTTCTTTGGCCCGTCTGCTCCTGCTCATCGGGACTTGGATCATCGTCATCGGGGGCTCGCCTCAGGCTCTGCGCAGTGGAGGACCAGGGGACCCGTCCCCAGGTTCATGTGATCTCCGCCCCGATGAATTGCTTCGTGCCAGATGTTCTCCGCGATGCGTTGGGCACGGTACACATGGTCTATGCCTTGGGCCAGAACGCCGAGTACGTCCAGTCGCACGATGAGGGCGCATCCTGGACGAAGCCAGTGCGCGTCAATTCCGAAGGCACGGTCGAGTTCAAGATGGGCGACGCGGTCCCAAATTGGCCCGGGGCGATGACGGAGCGTTGCACGTCATCTGGACGGACGGCTGGTCGCCAGGCATCCAGACGTTCGTACGCTATGCCCGGTCTGGGGACGGCGGGAAGTCGTTCGGCCCCCGTCAGACTCTCTCGTCGACCAGCGGCAACGATGGCATCACGGTCGCCGCCGACCGTGCGGGCCATGTTATCGCGTTCTGGCACGTCATGAACCCGCCGCAGAAGGAAATCCCGCAAGCGACCTGGCTGCGCCTGGTGCGGTCTGATGACGGGGGGGTGTCCTGGCGGCACGACGAGCCGATGCAGATTAGCAACCTCTCGGCGCTGGCCTGCTCGATGTGTTTGATGCGTGCCCAGTGCGGGGACAATGGCCGCGTTTACCTCGCGTTCCGATCCGCCGAACGCAACGTGCGGGATTTCTTCGTGCTCGCGTCGCCGGTCGCCGAGAATGCGTTCACCGCCGTGCGCGTCAACCAAGACAACTGGGAGATCAAGACCTGTCCGATGTGCGGGCCCGAGCTGACGATCGCCCCGGATGGCCGGCAAATCTGCGCGTTTATGAGCCGGCATCGTGTCTTCTGGGCCGAGTCGGACGCTCGTGTGAGTGCGTTCTACGGTCATGCGGAGACGCCCTCGCCGGAGGAGGATGAGATTTATCCCACCGCCGTCGCGAACCGCACAGGGGACGTGTTACTCGTATGGCAGGTCGGCCCGATGTCCACCACCGGCACGGCGACCGTCAAGTGGGCCCTTTACGATCGCGACGGAAAGTGGGCCGGCAGGAAGGGTACGATCGGGAAGACGACTTCGGGGACGAAGGCGACAGCGTTTGTCGATGGGGCAGACAATTTCCGCATCGTGACAACGGCCCGCTAAGGCCTAACCGAAGAAGCCCCCAGATGCAAAACCCGAGCAAGCTCCGACCCTTTTCGTCGGAAGATCACGAGATTCCGTCCCATTGATTCTGCGGAAGAGCCCTCATTCTTACAATATGATCGTATTGCATTTACATAAAGGCGATATGCCCCATGAACGCCGCATGTCCGGTCCTGCTTGCAGGAATAATGTCTTGTGGAACCTGTGGTTCGGCCAAGGAGGTGGAGATTCACGTGGACGGGACCAAGAGCCGACAGCTCTACGAAGGGTTCGGCGCGACGACCCTCGGCCTCGTCCATCCGGGCCATCTGGGCGATTCCCTCGGGTCGGAGCTTCGGCCCCAAGCGCTCGATGCGCTTTATGGGCAAGTTAAGCTGAACATGGGCAATCTCTCGATCGGCCTGCTGGAAAGCCCCGGTGGATGGGACCATCGACGCAACGACAACGATGACCCCAAGGTTATCAACTGGAAAGGCTTTGACACATTCCAGGCCGACAGCATGTGGAAGTACGTAGTGAAACCGTCGGCACCTATGGGCTTGGACAACTACTCGCTGGAAGGAAACATCAACTGGAACTGGGGGAGCCCGTGGCTGCGAGGGATTTACGAAAAGGACCGAGAGCGGTGTCTGGACGAATGCGCTGAACAGGTGGAGGCATCCGTCAGCTACTGGCAGAAGATCGCCGGAAGTGTCCCGCGATATGTCCATATTTTCAACGAGCCGACCTCGGGTAACTGCGAGATCGTCGGTGCCGACTCGAAGTTGTTACGAGATATCGTCAAGCGTGCGGGGGACCGAGTCCGGGCAGTTGGATTCAAGGAGCTGAAGTTTGTCGTTCCCAATGAGGAGACGGTTGAGCGCTCAATTGCCGTCGCGAAGGTGATTCTGGAAGACACCGATGTGCGCAAGTACGTTGCTGCCGTTGGATACCATGTCTATCCGTACGGTTCGCCGTATGCCTCTGTCCCGAAGATCCTCAGGGCCTCCGGTAGCGGCAAGCCCGATCCGGCTTCCATGGAACAACGCCGCCGCCTCCGAGATCTGTGCCGGCAATACGGCCTGCCCGCCTGGATGACAGAGGTCTCCCACGCGGAGGTGGACCCGCGATCGTTCGACCACTTGCGTGGCCGGGCAATTCATATCCACGATGAAATGGTCTATGCGGACACTTCGGCATTCTACGGTATGAATGCCATGTGGGACAAGAAAACCCATGCCGAGCATTTCGCGGGCCGGGGCGGGGAAAAGCCAAACGCATATCTCACCGAAGAGGACACTATCGTCTTGGCGGACAACGATAATAATACCGTGCTGATTACCGGCATGGGCTATGCCATCGGCCATTACGCCCGGTGGCTCAACCGCGGCGCGGTGCGACTTGAGGCCAACAGTGACGACAGCCTCGTGCTGGTGACTGCTTTCAAAGACGACAAGGTGCGGCACGCGGTGCTAGTGATCGTCAACAACGCTCCTGACGACCGGATCTTGGCCATTACCCTTGCGGATCTTCAAGTGAAGGGACAGGTTACTGGTGAGCAATCGTACGGCCACGCTCGTTGGCAAGTTCGGGAACCCGTCGCGATAGAATCGGCCCGGCGTATCCGGGCGCCCGTTCGTGCCATGAGCGTGACAACTCTCAGCGTGGCGTTGGCGGGAGACTGAGGGACGGAATCCTCCTTATCAGCTGGTGACGGGCAGGTCGGGCGGACCGTTGCTCGCCGGGTGCCCAACGCCGTGTCTTCGACTCCCGCAGCCACAATGGCAGCAGAGCTTCAACCGGCTAAGCAAGTTTCGCCCACGCCCAGAGTCGAGGAAGCGACGATGGCCTCCGACAGCGAGGGCAATGTATTGGTCCTCGGACACGTCTTCGAGACGCCGCTGCCGGGTCCCCGAGGTCGCAAATGACTCACAATACGACTGTCGAATCTCGCCGCACCAGCACACGCATCATCACTTGAAGTTCAAAGTCATCTCCTTGGGATTCTCTCCTCGAAGCCGAGGGGCGGATCGATCTTCATCGCGCCCGCCCAAGGTGGATAACTCGGTCGCAAACAGCATGCTCGGATTCACAGCGTGGCTGCCCAACCTGGCAGCACATCCCGGCATCTTCGCAGCCCCACTTTTCACGCAAACCTCAAGTCGCAAGTCTCCCTCCCATCATGCATTAGCATCCCACCTCGCGGCGAGGTGAACCCCTACTCTCTCGGGTGGCACAAGCCTTCCTACTTGATCGCCGCGGCGTCTTTCCACGCGCTCACTACCGGGATGTCTTTCAGCCCGTCTTCCGCACGCGAGGTCCCTCTCCATGGGCGGCATCAAATCGGCCTGGTTTCTCTCCTTGGTCCTCTTCTTACCCATGGTCACACAGGCCGATGAGACGGCCTGGCAGAAGCTGCACGATGCCGGATGGAGGGCGTATCAAGAGGGGCACTTCGACGAGGCTGAGCCACTCCTGCGGGACGCGGAGAAGGACGCGCGGACCTTCGGCGCCAGAGATCCAAGGCTGGCGACGACGTTCGACCATCTGGCATGGGTCCTCTGTGCGCGTGGTCGTGCCGGCGACGCCCTGCCCTGCGCCAAGTGGGCTCTCGCCTGGCGCGAGCAGGTCCTCGGACCTGAGCACCCCGACGTGTTGCAGAGCCTCAATACCGTGGCCTGCCTCTACAGTGCCGCGGGCCGGGAGCGTGAGGCCGGGCCGTTCTACGAGCGGGCACTCGGACTGTCCGAGAAACTCAAGGGACCCGAGCACCCCGCCACCGCCGCCCTGCTCGATAATCTGGCCACCGTCAGCCACGCCCAGCGCCAATTCGACGCGGCCGAATCGCACTACAAGCGGGCCCTGGCCATCCGCGAGAAGGCAGCCGCCGCACAGCAGGTAGACCTGGTGCCGACCCTGCACAACTTGGCCACGCTCTATTTGGACGAAAGCAACTTCACCGCCGCCGAACCGCTGTACCAGCGGGCGCTCGCCGTCCGCGAGACCGCGCTCGGCCCGAACACCCGGATGTGGCCGTGAGCTTGAACGCCCTCGGTACGCTCTATGTGAAACAGGGAAAAGCCGCTCTGGCCGAGCCGCTCATCAAGCGAGCCCTGGCGATTTTCGAGAAAACGCTGGGTGCGGACCATCCCGACGTGGCCGCCTGCCTGTGCACGATGGCCCAGGCCTGCCGTTCGCTGGATCGCCTGGCGGAGGCCGAGACCTGCTGCAAGCGGGCGCTGGCCATCTACGAGACCCACGGGCAGGCCGAGACGCCCGGCATGGCCAGGGCCCTCGACGATTACGCTTCGATCCTGAAGATGACCGGCCGCGGGGACCAAGCACGGAAGCTGGGGACCCGCGCCGAGGCCATCCGGTCGAAGCCGAGCAAGCGGTCGCGGTTCGGCTGAAGCCGCGGTGCTGATGGCGTGTCTCCTGGGACGGCCCTTCCCTCAGCGGGCCGTCCCAGAGTTCCGCGTTCCCTGACCGGCTACCGCAGTGGCTGCAGCCAGGGCTTGTACAGCGGCACGTCGCGGCCGGTCGGGTCCGCGACCGGACGCGACGTGCTGCTCAGTCGCGTCGTGCGCGGGGCCGCGGGAGGAGTCGCTGGCGCGGTCGCGACGGGTGTGGGGGCTCGAGTAGAAGCCACCGCGATAGACCGGGGCCGTCGGGACGGCCGGATAGTAGTAGTAGCCGTAACCGCTCGGGCCGAACCCGTAGAAGTAGCGCGGGGCCGGAGCCGGGATCGGCCTCGGCGGCACCTGAGCCTGGGCGGGCGGGACCATGAGCCCCCAGCCACCGACCGTCAAGACGCCCGTCAGGACCATCATGCGAATGCCGTTCATCGTTCTGCTCCCTGGAGAGGAATGGGGAATCACCAACACAGGCAGCTGAGCCCGCCGACAAATACCCATGGACGTGTGGTAACACCGACGCACACGGGCGTTCGGAAAAGTGCGCTGCAACCTTGGTGCGATCCGGCCGGTGTTCGTATTGAGCCTGCAAGGGCAGTCTCGAAACGACAACGCCGCGGCCGCGAGAGAAGGTCATCTCCGCGGGAGCGTCAAAAGCGAAGATGGGTCGTGAGCAGCTGGAGGGGTCGATTGAGACGATCCCCCACATCCCAGGAGGCGAGGTGAGCTGAGGCGGGATCGAGGACGGGACCCATGCAGGCACTGGCGAGATCTTCGCCGCATTCACAGCGGTCTTCCACCGTACGGCGGATCGGTTTCGGGTCGGGGGCTATAGGTTCGCTCGCATGACACTGGCAAGCGATCGGCGAGCAGGCCGTTTGAGATGAAATCAGACGAACCCGAATCGCCGATTGATCCGTGTCGGTCTGGGAGGGAACCACGACCGTTGTCTTGCAGCAACTCTTGTTGCAGTTCTCAGAACGACACGCGCAGCAACGCGGAATCCCTGCGGACTCGCTTTGCCGGTCCCCGGTGCGGCTGGCCTCGACGACCCCAGCCACAGCCAAGAACATCCCCCAGATTGCCACGCAGGCAACCCAGCAAGATCGACCTTGGCGATGAGATCGGGGCATGACACGCCTTCTAGGGGACCCGAGCGGACCTTAAGACGCGAAAGCGTCCCGGTAGGGAGTACCACATCTTTAGATACTATTCGATTGTAACCTCATATTCCTTGAGGACAACGAAAATAAAGTTGAGGGCGGCTGGGGATCGGCCTCGGCGGCACCTCTGCCAGCAATCGCCAGACGGCTAATCGTGCGTCTACCTTCCTCGCCCGAATGGATGGTTTGAGCGGCTCGATACCCCACCGGTTAAAGCGGAAATCGCCCCTGCCCGGATGCGCGGGCAGCGATGATTGCAGGAAGACGAGCGGTTTTCTTGGAGGATCTGGGCCTTCGACCAAGATCACGACCGCCTACGCGATCCCTCCTTCGGCGTCTGCCGGTCGATCCTCGCCAGGACCTCCCTCCGGTGCACCGGGATCGCCACCGGGGCGGCGATCCCGAGCCGGACTTGATCGCCGCAGATCCCGGTAACAGTGATCACGACATCCCGTCCGATGAGGATCTGCTCGTTCCGCTTTCGTGACAGCACCAGCATCTGAACCTCCTGTTGAAAAACCGGTCCGTCTGAAACCGCTCCGAATCAGGTGGGGCTGACACCTCCTCGATCACCGGCTGCCCCGCTGTGGCCGATCCCGCTCCCGGGTCGTTACCCCGGCGTTCACGGCCTTTGCTCCGGTACCGGAGCTACGCCTGCTCATGTTCAAGGGACCGTCACGGCCTCGCTCGCCGCCGCGGTCCGGGGTTCCACACGCAGGGGGTAGACACGGCTCCGTTCGTTGAGTGACTTGAGCATTCCCGTCACGAAGGACACTTTCCCTGCGTGCTTGATCCGCACCTTCCACTGCGTCGGCAGGAGTACACCGCCCGGCGCGCCCGCGTAGACGACAAACCACTTGTAGACGCCCGGCGGTCCCGGCCCTGGGACCGACCGCCCAGCGCCTTCGACCGGGCGAAGCCAGTAGACATTCTCCGGGCCGAAGCCCTGGAAATTGTCGACATCGAGCGCGCCGCCAAACGCGCCGTCGGGGTCCTCCCAGTAGATCTCTTTGCCACCAGGCTCGATGACATGAAGGTCCAGGTCGGCCTCCGAGTCCCAAAGGAGGGTGAACTGGGGGTCGCCGCTCTGCACGGTCACGCCGTTGATGTCTTCGCCCCCCGCACCGCGCCGGGCCAGACCGGATCCCTGGCCGTTACCGGCCCCGGGATGGGGATTCTCGATGCCGCCCCCGCCACTCGGTAGCGCAGCCCACGCGGGTGACACGATCTCGAGTCCCCAGGCCGAGACGTCGAGCGGTGTCGGCGAGACAAGGGTCGGCTCCGGCGCGGGGGCCGGGGCCGCCGTCAGTTCGAGCGGCGTGTTCAGGCCGCCCTCCGTGGTGAGACCGTCTTCGACGCCCATCTCGCTGCCGGCGAGCAGCCGGGTTTCCAGTTTCGGGACCCTTTCGCTGGGGACCCATTGGGTCGAGACCGACCAGACTCCGAGGATCAGAAGGAGGACACCATGGAGTGCGAGCGACGAGGCCCACCCGTGCAGCTTCTTGATCGCAGCCCGCGGGATCACGGGCGGATTGCCGGCGCGGACCTCTGACCGAATCCTCAAGCAGAGCGGCTGGCTGGTTCGTTCTGGCCCCTGCGCCGCTCCTGGCGCGTTCGCGGACATGGTCTGTTTCCTTTTCGACAAGTGACCCGGCCGGGCTGGTCAGGGATGCGCCGCTGCGGCCCCGGTGGGAATGCCGGGGCCGCAGCGGCGCAGGGACAAAAGCCACTGACTTCACAGGCCGCTCAGGTCGGCCGCCACCAGCCGCAGCCCACCCTTCAGGCCCAGCCGTTCCACCAGCTCGCTGCTGACCGACACCGTGAGGTTCTTCATGGGCGACAGGCTGATGCCGGCCAGCACGCTGGGCGCATCGTCCGATTCGCTGCCGGTCCGGGTGACGGCCAGGCCGTTGAGGATCAACGGTGAGGCATTGACGATGGTGACCCGATAGGTTGGCTTGCCTTTGGTCCTTGGCCCGACGGTCAGGCGGGCCGTGACCAGGCGACTGAGCACCGCTTCGGCCATCGCGTCCGCCACCGCGGCCGCCGAACGGGGCTGGTCTGCAGCCGTCTCCAGGCCCAGGTGGGCCTTGCCGACCGGCTTCCAAGTGGCGTCGAGGGGGTCGGTCACCGCGATCTGCACCATTTCCTCCCCCTCGTCGACCCGGATCCGTACGGCCACGGCCGGGCCTTCGGGCTTCGGCGGCATCCCTTCGTGGGTCCGCAGCCCGAGCACCGTGTGCTCTCGGAGCAGCGTGGCGAGGGCATCGGCCAGCGGATCCCCGTCGGGCCGACGATTCGTCAGCTCCCAGTACAACGTGCCCAACTCCGGCTCGGTGATCGTCCCGCCCCCGCGCCGCAACTCATTCACGAACTGACGCGCCAGCGCCAGCTCATGAGGGTTGGCCCAGCTCTGTGAGAGCGCCGGCCACCGTCTCCCACGAGAAGCCGTCGGTGACGTGCCATAGGACCAGCTGGGCGACTGTCTGCGGGGCCTTGTGTTCCGCCAGCCGCTTCAGGGCGGCCTGCGTCCAGGTATCGCCGGTGTTCTTGTTGACCTCAGCCACCACCAGGGGTTCGCCCTCGGCCGGCACCGAGACGCGGCCCTCGGCAGTCGGGCCGGCCAGACTCACCAGTGCCGTCGGCAGGTGGCGGGTCTGATGGGGATTCAAGGTTGCTTGCGGGAGATCGGTGGCCGGGATCGACCGGAAACCACCACCGGCCATGCCGGCCATGCCGCCCGTGCCCATCCCTCGGCCCATGCCACCGCCCGTGCCGCCCATGCCCATCATCGAACTGTTATCCCAACTGTCCTTATCGCCGCACAACTGCAGGATCACGCCGCGCAGCATCATCATCCCCATGGAGGCCGGCATGTTTCCGCCGCCCATACCCATGCCACCGCCACCGCCCATGCCCATGCCGCCGCCCATGCCCATGCCGCCGCCGCCGCCCCCAAGGCCACCGCCGAGACCACCCCCGCCGAGGCCGCCTCCGCCGAAGCCACCACCCCCGAGGCCACCGCCACCGCCACCGAACCCGCCACCGCCACCGCCACCGCCCCGGCCGCCGAAACCCCCGCCGCCGAATTGGCCGCTGGCGCCGGCGGCAATCAGGCCGGACGGGAGCACCACGCGGAGCTGCCGGCTCGATTGATTGGTGACTGACAGCGTCATCCGGCCATCACCGGTGCCGACCGCCTTGACGCCCAGTTGTCCTGAGTGCAGCCCCTCCAACAGATTGAGGGGTCCCGTCGCGGGGTCCGCGGCCTCGGTGACCGCGGGCGTGTGTCCGACCGATCCGGCATGACGGGTCGCCGCCGTGCGGCGTACCGTCACCGAGGAACTCTTTCCAGCCAGCGGCGAACCGGCCAAACTCGACTCCTCCAGGACCAAGGCCAGAAGACTGCCCGAAGCCAGCGCGGCCGACACGATGACGCGAAGATAACGGTCCATGACCGACTCCTTCCCGAAGACGTGAAACCCGTAATCGAATTTGCTTGTGATATCACGATGATGATTGGGCGGTCCGGCGGATGCGCGACCTGGGCCCTTCCTCGTCACGAAGGGCGGACACATCGGCCCGCCGCATCGGAGACCGAGGCGCGGACGACGGGCGTTCGCGCGACGCAGGCAGCGCTGTGAGTGATGGGTTAAATGAGAAGGTGCGCGTGGCGCAAGTAGAGGGGTGTCTTCGGTGAACTGCCGGTCGGTGGGAAGAGACGGACGAACGTGACTACAGGACGGGCGCGAGCGACGAGGAGAATGCCCGCGCTGCAGGCCTCATCGGAGCGATCCTGGGAGACGCGTGATGCCGGCAGGGGGCTGGGCGCAGCCGGATCCCCTGCGCGGAAGCATACGCACGGGTTGGCCGGGATGCCAAGCCCGCTTCCGGAAGCCAGGGTAGAAAGCAAGCGCTCAAAGCCTTCGACCTGAGAGATCGACCCCATGTGGCCCTGATAGGCACCTTCAGGCGCAGGCGGCAAGGCGCAGCAGCAGGTGATGGAGGACTGGCAACTCGCGGCCGACCCACAAGCCGACGCTTCGTCCACCACCGACAGTACCCCGCCGATCGCCGCGAGGACGATCCAAAGGCCACACGTGGGGCGACGAGAGCCGGTCATGGGACACCATCTCGGGGGCCTGCGAAACAACCCAACCTTGCGATGATTCCTACGGCGAGAGCCCCTCAAGCCGGGCATGCCCCGCCGGTCACAGAGCCGCGAGCGTCAACGCTCATAGACAAGAAATGTACTCATGTTTCGTCTCCAAGTCAATCAGTCTTTGGGACCATCACCAAGGAAAATCCGCCGTGACGTCGGTTCTCAGTCCTGGAAGCCGACAAAAAAGCCGATGAGGCCGCAACCTGAGCGGGTCCCTTCACAGACCACCCGTCGTCATTGCGACCCTGCGTTGCCAGTTGTCGTACCGGAATCCCCTACAC
>CAWHUG010000017.1:0-210277 GCA_963832405.1 uncultured Isosphaeraceae bacterium | reverse complement strand
CCTGAGTCCCCATGTCGGGAAGAGTTTTCGCTTCTAAATATGCCTGATACACCTCCGGCCAGATCCCGCTCAGTTGGATCACGCGCAGGTCCACGATCCACTGACCCCCTTCCAGTTTCCAGGTCATGCCCGACTGTTTCAGCCGTTGTGTGAACACCGTCTTGCACGCCGCCTCGGTCACCCCGCTGCCGATGGGAAGGTGGTTGTTTCGGTACTGACAATAATCCAGGAACCGAATCCGCTTCCGCAAGTAGTTGTAAGCGCTGCGATATTGCTCCCGCTTCTTCCCCATCACGATCCGCCGTCGTCGGATCGCGGCCGCCGAGTGCAACACGCGGTTGATCCCCCGCGGTTTCGTCTTCAGCCAGCGGCACATCTTCGCGCCCAGCCCTGGGCACGCTTCGCGTCCGAAAATAACGCCTCCGCCAGTTTGTAAATGTATTCACACGCATGATAAAAATCGATCACCCATTCCCACTCCAGCCGCTGACCGGAATGACGGGGATGGCACATCCGCTTGAGCACCCGGCGGAAATACCGCGTCTGTTGGTATCCCCCATCGGTGATGTAGGCCAACCGCGGCAATGGTCCCGTCCACGGCTCCAACACCGCCACGAGCAACGCCGTCAACTGCCGCGACAGCGTCTCCTGACCGGACTCAGGCATCCGGCCCAGGTACACCGTCCCCAACCGCCGACCCCTCCGGTCGTACACCGAGAGCGTCGCCGTCGCGCCTTCCCGGTAACACTCGTGATCACGGATCGGCAACATCAACCCGTCACGACCCACCGCCAACACCGGCTTGCGGCCACCCCGGGATTGAAACGCCTGTTCCAACAGCTTCAAGACGTGAGCCAACTGGGCGTCCTGGCGGTGAGGATCCATACCCTCCACGACTCCCGCGAGGACAGTGCGCAAACTCGCCACCGACCAACACACGCCATGAGCACGCTGGAGGTGGGCCAAAACGGCGCTCTGGGTGGAGACCGCCGCCGCCTGAGCCGCGCGCTCGGCCAAGGCGGGCGTGGCCAAGCCGGCTTCCAGTCCCAAGCGGATCTCCAACGGAACGATCGACCGTTCGATGCCGTGCAAGGGCTGGTACAGCATCCGCCAGAGGGTGATCGTTCCGAACAAGGTCGCCACGGTGCGGTTGGGGGACTTGAAGCGGCGGCGATACCCCACTCCCTGGAAGCACATCTGGTTGGGCATGTCCCGACGGTCATGCGGTTCGAGGTGATTGAAGGTCCATTCGACAAGGAGCCGACCCAGTTCCCGAAGCAGAACTTGCAACTGGGTCTCGAACTGGTGGCAGGTCTGGGGAGTCACCTCCGCCCTGCGGAACCGGACGATGAGGGGACCGATCTGAGCGATCACGGGGATCAAGCGAACGGTCAGCGGGAACAAAGAGGTGGCGAAGTGCGTTGCGAGCAGCGCGGCAGCGGCCGTAGCATGGTCCATCGAGTCGGCCTCTCTGGTGAGGTGGCAAGGTTTGTTCACCTCCAACTCACCGAGAAGCCGGCTCATTCTTCAAGCCGCTGGCCGCATAAACAGCGGAACTAAAGGCAATACCGTTCAACGGCGCATGACGATGGACTCAGCAAACCCCTTGGTGGGCTGTGGGTAGTGACGATGCTCGGGCTGTTTCTTCCTCCAGTTGCTCATCTTCCGCTTGATGACCCGCGGGTTGATCCGATCGCGCCGTTCGGGCAACACCTCCTCGGCGATTTCCGCCACCAAGTTGTGATACCACCGGCTGCGACCGCGACGGCTCGCCGGGCATTCGGGCAAGCGGCACCGCAGGATCTTCAAGGCCCCGGTGAACGACATCCGCTGCGGGTCCAACCCCTGGCGGGCCGCCGCCTCCTGCATCAGCACGCGGATGATGTAGTGCCCCAGCAGAAACCCGTACAACTCCTGCACCACACCGCCGGGCGTCTGGCTCCGCAGCACTGGTCGCTCCCGTTGATGGGTCTTCAATTCATCCAGTGTGACCTCCTCTTCCCACCGCTCGTGGTACAGCACGATCAAGGTCTCGGCCGGATCGAGTTTCTCGTCCAGCAGCGTCGTCAGCAGCCGGTGCGTCTCCCCGGAGCCGGGGCGGCCGGGGTCCTCGAAGGTGTACTCGATGATCCGCACCAGGATGCCATTGCGGTCCTTCTGGCGATCCGCGGGACTCGGGTAGAGCTTGGCCAGATACGAGCCGTCGTCGAGCACGCGGATCGGCTCGAAGATGAGGTTGGACTTGATGCGGGCCAGTAGATGTGCACCGGTGCGGAGCACCTCGGAGACGGTCTGGTAGCTCAAGAAGTTGCGATCCCACAACAGCAGCATGTCCTTCTGAAGGAACCGCAGCAGGTAATGGGCCATAGTGACCTCGCCGCACGTGCAGGGCTTGATCAGCGACCGCCAAAGGACGTGGCTGCCGGTCTCACACAAGGCCAGAACGCGGGCCTGGGGGAAGGCGGCGCGGCGCGGCCGCTGCCGGGGCGACCGAAGGCCCGTTCGTTGGCCGCCGTATCGGGCAGATCGACGACGAACCCATCCAGGGCCATGGTCCGCATGCCGCGGTAGAAGGCCCCCGGGGTCTCGGGGCGTCCCAGCAGGCGGATGGCCTCTTGGGCCAAGTGGCGCATCGGGGCGACGCCGAGGCGTTTTCGCGCCTCGCAGAAGGTGGAACGTGGCGGGATCGCGTGGGGTCGGAAGGGCTGAAGCCAGCGGAAGACCTGGCGGTAGCAGTCGCGGCAGAACAGGCCGAGAGCGATGACGAACCAGACCAGGAACCAGCCCGGCAATCGCGGGCAGTGGGTCTGGTCGTGGCCGGTGCGCGCGAGGACTTCTTCCACGCGGGCGCGGGGGATGATACGCTTCAGAGCGCGGAGACGCTCGCGCGTGGGCCAGGACGCGATCGCGTCGGCCTCCTTGCGGATGTTGATCACCGTAGCCTCCTGATCAGCTATGGAGTTGTGGCAAACTCATGCTGATCGGAGGCTTTCTCTTTGGCAACCCCATTGGACGGTATTGGAACTAAAGGCCCTTGTGGGCAAAAAACCACGCGATTCCCGGGGAAACCTTTGGCAGTGGCGCGATTGCACCCCCATGAACGGGCTCCTGGGTGGGTGAAACGAGACCAACCCAGAAGCGTAACCACCCTGGCAAGGATGGTTTTCCCGGACGCTAACGTAGAGAGGGCGGCCAGGGATTCTGCGGTTGCGACTCCGGCCATAAATGCCTTCTCCTGAATGTGTCAGGTGTCCGAGGATGGCCCTCGGCAAGGCAGCAACCGGATCTCCAGACGACACCCCACCGCTTCCGCATACTTCCGCAGAGTGGCGATGGACGGTGAATGCCGTTCACTACCGCCGCCCGACTCCAGGCGGGCCACGGCGGGCGCCTTGGTCCCCATCCTCTCCGCGACCTCCTCTTGAGTTAAGCCGGCACGCTGGCGCGCACGCAACAACTCATCCAGCAAGGCGAACTCCGCTTCCTGGGCGTCATACTCCGCCTGGACGGCGGGATTCTTCAACATCCTCGATACCATCTCCTTATGCGTCAGCATCAGCTTGGACCTCCTTCAGCCGTGTGCGGGCGACCTTCAATTCCTTGGCCGGTGTCTTCTGCGACTTCTTCACGAAAGCGTCAAGCATCATGATCCGTTGGTTGGGCAGAATGCCGTAAAAGACTCGCCCGATCCTTTCTGCGGATTTCAGCCGCAACTCAAACAGTCCCCCGCCTATCGCGCGGGAATGAGGCATGCCCAGATTCGGCCCGAAAGCGAGCATGCGCTGTGTGAGGTGAATGTAGCGGGCCTGCATGCTTGCCGGAAATCCCAGGATGACGCGCTGCAGGTCTTCGCTGTAATAGATCATCTCCCATTCCATGTTGCGGACTCGGCGCCTCCCTACGACTCAACTGTGTAGACACAATGGTTGGACCAGTCACTCACGCCATCGTGGGTTACACTGAACGCTCGTCGCGTGCAGTGCAGAGCCAATACCGGGAGGACTGGTCCGTGACTGATTCTAACACAACCCGGTTCGTCGGACTCGATGTCCACAAGGAGACGATCGCCATCGCCGTCGCCGACGGGGCCCTGCCGGCCAAGGTCCTGTCGACCATCCCGAACGACTTTGCCACGCTCCTGAAGACCCTCCGTCGACTGGGACCGCCGGAGTCGATTCTCTGCTGCTACGAGGCCGGCCCGACCGGGTACGGACTCTACCGCCAACTCCGGGCCGCCGGCTTGACCTGTCACGTCGTCGCTCCGTCGATGGTCCCGGTGCAGTCCGGGTGTCGCATCAAGACCGACCGCCGCGACGCGGCCAAACTGGCGCATTTCCTGCGCTCAGGAGACTTGACATCGATCTACGTCCCCGACGAGGTCACCGAGGCCATCCGCGACCTGGAGCGGGCCCGCGACGATGCCAAGATCGCCGAACGCGTGACACGTCATCATCTCTCTAAGTTTTTGCTCCGACACGGGCGGGTCTATCCGGGCAAGACCGCCTGGACCCCGGCCTACATGGCGTGGGTCGCGCAGCAGGGCTTCGATCAGCCTGCGGACCGGCAGGTCCTGGCCGACTACCGCGAGGCGGTCGAACTGGCCGGCGCCCGGGTCGGTCGGCTCACGGCCCGCATGGGCGAAGCCCTGGAGACCTGGGAGAAGGCGCCCCTGGTGCTGGCGCTGCAGGCGCTGCGGGGCGTCGACCTGGTCAGCGCCGTGACGCTGGTCGCCGAGGTCGGCGACTTCCGCCGGTTCGCGACGGCGGGCGACCTGATGGCGTTCGTGGGGGTGGTCCCCTCGGAGCACTCCAGCGGCGGCAGTCGCCGCCAGGGTCGGATCACCCGCACGGGCAACGGCCACGTCCGGCGGATCGTGGTGGAAGCGGCCTGGCATTACCGCCGCCAGCCGCGGATGAGCAAGGCGATCCGGCGGCGCAACGACGTGGTCTCGCCCGGCGTGCGGGGAATCGCCTGGAAGGCACAGAAGCGGCTGCACGCGCGTCTGAACCGGCTTCTGGGACGGAACAAGCCGGCGTGCCAGGCGGTGGTCGCGGTGGCCCGCGAGTTGGTCGGATTCCTCTGGGCGATTTCGCGTGAGGAGGTGCTCTTGGCCGGATAGAATTGCATCGTGAAACACCCGCGGCCGGAACGGACCGCCAGCGTCCGGCGGCCGGGGGGGCAGTCCCTGGCGCGTGTACGGTAGGGGGAACCCTCGTCCCACCCTTGGGCCGGCGCTTCGGCGCCGACGCCCGCCTGTAGAGAGAGGCAGCCCCTGACGGATCGAGTCATGCGTTAACCAACACGCGAATATCAGAATGATCCACCGTCGTAACGATCTCGCCCCGGACTGTCCCCCCGGCCGCCGACAGGAGGAGAACAAAGAAACGAACAAGCCCCGCAGGTGAAACCCTTGCAGGCGTGCGCCGCGAGGCGGACGGCAACCCCGTGGTGTCGTCATCGCCGTCTCGCCTCCACGGCTGAGAAGAGGGGGAGCCTTGAGGGGAAAAGGCCGCAGAGAAAAATCCACAGCCGAGGCTTGACGGGTCCAACCATATCAGGGTGCGTCGAATCTTCGACGACGCACCGTCTGCTGATGTATCGCGGGGACGGATGGTGCGTCATCGAAGACTCGACGCACCCTACACGGCTGTGACCTCTTGCGGCTGCGCCGCCCCGGTTGCAGCCACCGGGGCCACCCGCGGCCCGGAGTCGTCACGCACCCGCGGCGACCACGTACCCCTCAACCCAGTGGTCCTGATCGACGCGGTACTCATCGACGTGAAACCCGTCCGGGGCATCCGAGAAACCGGGCAAGCGGCCCAGGCGCGCCACGGCCGCCTCAGCGTTCTCTCGTGAGGAATACACGCCGATGAACTTGACATCCTCGACGCCGTCTTCCTGCACATGCACGTGCTGGAGCACGAAGACGCTTGCCATGGTCGGCCTCCCACTCGTCACTCGAACGCCCGTTCGCCCCACTTCTTGATCTTGCTGAACTCGCTGCCCGGTCCGGTCGGGTAGTCTTGTAGGCTGGGTCTTGTAGACTGGGTCTAGACCCAGCTATCAAAAAGCTGGGTCTATAGCGTCCTAGGTAATTAATGTCCGCATGGCCTGCGGTTTGCAGCAACCACTTGCATGAGAACCGAAGGCACACCCGCAGAACTGCAGCGCCGGCGGTATCTCGCCGTCCAGCGCATCGCCGAGGGTTATACAACTCAGGAGGTTGCGGACTTTCTCGGCGTCGATCCCCGCTCGGTGCGGCGGTGGATGGCCACCAGCCGCCAACATGGTGCCGCGGGCTTGGCGGCCCAGCTTGGACCCGGCCGGCCACCCAAACTGACCACCACTCAGGAGAAAATCGTGCTGCGCTGGCTGTCCGACCTCCCCACCGAACACGGCTTTCTTACCGACCTGTGGTCTGCCCCACGCTTGGCCCAACTCGTCGAGCAGGAGTTTGGCGTCCACTTCCACCCCGACTACCTGGGCACCTGGCTGCGGCAACGGGGGTACACGCCGCAAAAGCCCCGGCGCGTGGCCCGCGAACATGATGACGAAGCCATTGCCAGGTGGTTGGCCGAGGACGGGCCGCGCATGAAACAGAAAGCCCGCCGCCGCAGTGCGTGCCTGTTGTTGCTGGACGAAAGCGGGCTGCTGATGGCCCCGTTGCGGCGGCGCAGTTGGGCGCCGCGGGGCCACCCGTCGGAGTCGAAGTACAAAGCGGGGCATCGGGAAAAGGTGTCGGTCGCGGCCGCGGTGTGGCTGCCGCCGTTGCGGGACCGGCTGCATCTGGCCTACCAGACGTTGATCAACGGCTACTTCAGCAACGTGGAGGTGGCCGAGTTCATCGGCGGCGCGGTGCAAGGGCTGCCCGGTCCGGTGATCGCCATCTGGGATGGCGGGACCATGCACAAGGGGGACCCGATCCGGGCCTTGGTGGAGGAGTTCCAGGGACGCTTGGAGATCGAGCCCTTGCCCGCGCATGCGCCGGAGTTGATGCCGCTGGAGTTCTTGTGGCGGTGGCTGAAGGACGGACGGCTGTGCAACTTCGCGCGCGGGATGCCCACCACTTGAACAAGGCGGTGGTGCGTGAGTTGGACGCAATCAGGGACAACCAGGTGTTGCTGTCGAGTTTCTTCCACCAATCGGATCTCCCGTTGCCCCGGACATTAATTACCTAGGAGGCTATAGACTCAGTCTACAAGACTTACGCCGGGTCGCCGCCCGAGAGCGGGTCCGACACGACCAGCCCCGGCACCCCCGCGAAGTCCTTGAGATTGTGAGTGAGCAGCTGCCGCCCGAACACCAACGCCGTCGCCGCCACCAGCGCGTCCCCCAGCGACATCTTGCGCGCCTGCCGCACCGACACCGCCCGCGCCACCACCGAGTCGCTCAACGGCAACACCGCCGCCGCCGCAAAGAATGCCTCGAAATGCGCCCGCTCGGCCGGTGAGAGCTTGTGGTAGCCCAGGACCTCCACGACGCTGACGGCCGAAACCGCCGGCGCATGGGCGGCGATGAGCCGGCGAAGACCGGGGTACTCGGGGCGGGCGGCGTAGATGATCAAGTTGCTGTCGAGGATCATGCATCCCGGCCGGGCAGGAGGCGTTCGGCCCGGGCTTCCCGCTGCCACTCGGCAGGGTCACCAAAACCCGAAGGGCCGCCGGCGGCCGCGAGGGCCGCCAGCGCCGCCGCCATCGCCGGGCCGCCGGTCGCCGAGGCGGGCGGCACCAAGAGCGTGACGTGAACCGGGACGGCCCCGGGCGGCAGGGGTGGTGGGCCGCCGTCGCCCCAGTCAAGCGTGCCGTCGCGGAGGATGGCGGGGTAGGTCGGCAGCACGGGTCCGCACCTCCGATGATCGTAGGGAACACCGCTAGCGTATCCGCCCCGGCGCCGGCACGCAAGATTCCGGCGGGGCCACCCGCGGCCCGGAGTCGTCACGCACCCGCGGCGACCACGTACCCCTCAACCCACTGGTCCTGATCGACGCGGTACTCATCGACGTGAAACCCGCCCGGGGCATCCGAGAAACCGGGCAGGCGGCCCAGGCGCGCCACGGCCGCCTCAGCGTTCTCTCGTGAAGAATACACGCCGATGAACTTGACATCCTCGACGCCGTCTTCCTGCACATGCACGTGCTGGAGCACGAAGACGCTTGCCATTGTCGGCCTCCCACTCGACACTCGAACGCCCGGTCGCCCCACTTCTTGATCTTGCTGAACTCGCTGCCCGGTCCGGTCGGGTAGTTCCCGGCCCCGTATTGATCGTCGAGCAACCGCTTGGCAAAGTCGTGTCCGCTCTCGGTCGTCAGGGGCCGCTCCCCTGCGCCCAACCCGGCACATCATCGGCCGCTTCTTTGCCATTCAGCCCCGGCTTCCTCTTCTTGTGCATCGCCGTACGCCAGGTCACTCAACGACGGATCGGACAATAGTCCGTGTAGGGTGCGTCGAGTCCTGCGCTGACGCACCCTCAGGCTTAATGACTGACAGCGTGAGGATATCGGGTGCGGTCGCGCTCCAGGGGAAGGTGCGTCATCGAAGACTCGACGCACCCTACTTGGCTGAAGTTGCCTGAATTGCCCTATCGGCCACGACAATTAGGAACGTCCCCTTTGTTTGTGTCCCCCTTTGTTTGTGTCCTTTGTTTGTGTTTGGATCGAAGCGAGAACCGCTGCGGCGGGCCGGGTCCGTTGCAGTGCGAGGTTAGGTCGCCGTTTGCCCTTCGGTGCTACCATGGAATAGACCCCGCGTATCGGCTGGGGCCTGGGTACTGGAGCAGGTCTGCGAGGTCGGGACAACTCAGAGCATAAGGATGCCATCGCCCAAAGGGATTTCGGTCGGCTCGCTTCTGGCCCAAATTGTTTCCCATGCCGTATGGATCTGACGTGAAGTCCGCGATCGCCTTGGCTTCGCCCTTCTGCGCTGCCGGGAGATCGGCTGGTTGATTCGCACCGTGGAATGTGAAACGGGACTCTGGAAATCGCAGGGCTTCGCGGTGAAGGCTGAACCGCTCTTCCTTGAAAGTCCAAGACACGACTGTGACTCTTTCCGGATAGCGACCCGTGCATTCCCTGAAGCGGCAGATACCGAACAGCAGGTTCTCGAACGAGTCGCGTGCAAACTCCTCGGTTGTAGCCCGCTTCGAAACTCCCGGCAGCGACCACCAGCGATAATGATCAGCGAGATTCCAATAGCTTTGCGCCTCGCTGCGCGGGCCTGCTTCCAAGCGTGTCTGCCCCCCTGAGAAGATAAGTAGCGATAGGGAGTCTCGCGCCGTGAGATCGATGCCCGCGCGGATATGCTCGATGTAATACGGAGGCTCGCCTCGCTGGAAAGGCTGGAGGAACCAGTTTCGGTCATCTTCGGGACGTAGGAAGTCCTGGCCCACGTATACCGCGTGCCCAGCAACTAGGACAAGCCTCTCAAGCTGCTCCCAATACGATGTGGCCACCGAGTCCTCCCGCTTGGTCGCCGAACCGCCTAACGAAAAAGTTCAGCGGACCGGCCCGCCGAGCAAGACCCTTCGCATGAACACTATGCGCCGCGGCGGGCCGGGTCCGCTGCAGGAGAGGTTAGGCCCTTACGTGACACGAATCCCCTTCACCCTCGCGGGTCGAGCAAGTTGCCCTCGGAATCCCTCGGCCGCTCTTTGCGCTCACCGCTCGTTGCCTCGCGACCGCAGAACGGACACTGCGGGCTCTCCTTTTCATACGGGGAAACCCCGCCATCTGCCTCCCAGTAATCGTTGTATTGACACGAGGGTGACAGACAAAGGTGGAAGAAGTTATCCCAAAACTGGTAACCAGCGCCGCTATCCCAATAACGACACTCTACAGTCGGCTGATGGCACTTCGGACAGGCCAATCCCGTAACGACATAATAAATATCAGCCATGTTATGATCCTACCCTAAGGACCTCCCCACTGCGAGTCGCCTAACCTTGATTAGACGGCCGATCGGACGCATTTTCACACGCCACACAGCGAGCGATAGGCCGCCGTGCGAGCCGCGTAGCCGGCTCGACGCACGCGAGCCTATCGAGCAAATAGGGCCACGTCAATAGGTGGCTGACAGATATCGGGATGTATCAATACTGTGGGCCCCCGGCTTCGCAGCCTGAAGGGCCTTTGGTCATCGGGCACGGCTTGTTTCTGACTGGATTCTGAACAAATCCGAAACCACAAGCTCAAGGGGCCGCCCCCGCCTTGACCGTCTGCCGCCGCGCCCGGAACCGCGCCCGGATCTGGTCCCACCACTCATCCGGCGCTAACCCATAAGGCCGGAACTTCTCCAGGCGGCCTTCCTCTTCACTGGCAAACAAGGCCCGGTGCATGCCGAGGCGGCCGGCGGCTGGGTTGTCGATCAGGGAACTCGAATCGTTGGGACTCATCTGGAAGAGGACCCGCATCTCGAACTCGCGCAGGGCCTGGCGGTCGAAGGTGCGGTTGAGGTTGTTCAGGCTGTCGCACCAGACGATCGCGTGGACGCCGACGCCGGGGCCTTCGCGCAAAATATCGCCGAACTGCTTCGTCGGGCTGGGACGCGATTCGCCGTCGCCGCGCGAGAGGCCGAAGCCGAAATCGTCGTCCGACTTGCGCAGGTCGCGGAAGCGCGGCACGTCGTGAATGATCAGGTAGATTGATCCCTCATCAAACAATCTGTCGGACTGCCGCCGCGTCACTTCCTCGGCGATCTCGTTGATGATCTCGGCCGTGTCGCGCCAGCCGGCGATGCGCATCGGGTGCGGGAAGATGTCGGCCATCTTGTCGAGGATGCCGTCCAGCGGGGCGTCGTCGGGCGTGCCGTCGAGCACGAAGAATTTCAAGGGCGGCGACTCGGCACCGTTCGCAAACGGGTACTGGGCCGAGAGTCCCAGCAAGGCGGCCTGGGCGATCGCCAGCGCGGCCTCGTCGTTCTGGCCGATGATCAGGAGGTTGGCACCCGACTGGCGGCGGAAGACGGCGGCCGTCGGATCTTTGATGGCCACCGCGTCGCCCAGCCAGACGCTGGGAGCGCGCGGCATCGTCGTGATCTCGGGCGTCTGGATGGCCGCGGCGAGCAGGTGGTTCGCCTCGATGTCGGCCGGGATGTTGCCCTCGAAGACAATCTGCGGGCGCGGCACCGTCTGGCCGCCGCGGTGGTCGAGGTCGGTGATCTGGTTCAGGTAGTAATCGCGCAGATCCTCGGCCAGCCAGACGACCTGGAAGAAGTGGTTGCCCTCGATCATGCCGTTGGCGTCGTTGTAGATCGCCTCGCCGGGACGCGACAGCAACCGCGCGGCCCCGTTGTCCTCGCTGAGAATGAGGTGCGCGTCCGACTCGCTGCACTGAAGCGCGATGCGCACCGCCATCTGTCCCAGAGTGCTACGAGCCAGCGAGAAGGCCCCGCCGAGCGTCTGTGAGCCGAGCAGAACATGGATGCCGAAGGCGCGGCCTTGGCGCACCAGGCGGTCGAGCAAGAGCGCGGCCTCCTGCGCCAGCTTGTCGTCATCGACGAAGAACTCCTGGAACTCGTCGACGATGAGCATGACGCGGGGCATCACTTGCTCGGGACGGGCCGCGCGGAAGCCGGCCAGATCTTGCGCGCCGACTTCGCGGAAGGCCTCGCCGCGGGCCTTCATCTCGCCGTCCAGGCGCTGGAGCACGCTCAGGCCGAACTCGCGCTCGCTCTCGATGGCGATCACGCGGGCGTGCGGCAAATGGTGCGCGGCGTAGGTCTTGAACTCGACGCCTTTCTTGAAGTCGATCAGATACAACTCAAGCTGATCGGGACTGTAACGCAGCGAGGCGTTGGTCACGAGGGCGTGCAAGAGCGTCGATTTGCCCGAGCCGGTGCGTCCGGCCAGGAGGGCGTGTTGCGATGTGCCGCGGCCGAGCCGCAGGTGCTGGAACTTGGTGGCGCCGACGCGGCCTAATGGCACGTCGATGCCCTTCGCCGCTGTCGTCGGTCCAGTAGGCGTCCGGGATCGGTGCGATGATTTCGAAGGGGACCTCGACGCGGTTGGCGTCCTTGGCGGCGTTGCCGACCTCGTGCAAGAGCGGCGTCAGTGTCTCATCGCCGGGCGGCGGATCGAGCTGGAGCGGATAATTGCCGAAATCGGGATCGTTCCAGACGAATTTCCCCTGCTTCCAGACCAGGACGGTGCTCGGCTTCTCCAGGTCGGGCAGGGTCACGCCGGTGGGCAGCGGTTCGCGCTCATCGATCGTCATGAGGACGTACACGCCGCACTTGGGGCCGCTCTGCGCGATCGAGACCAGCCGGCGGGCGGACTGCTCGGTGAAGTTGGCGGGGAAGTTGGCCACGACCAGGACGCGGAACGGCTCGGCCACTTCGCCCGCCACGGCGTTGTATTCCTGGATCGAGTTGTACTCGTTGCGCAGGTATTTCTGGATCACCTTCTCCATGTGCTCGGTGAGCTCGGCCAGTTTCTTTTCGATGTGCGGCGGTTCGGTCCAGATGCGGCTGGTGACGAGCTGTTCGTCGTAGTCGGCCAGGTGCATGAAGGCGGCGAAATTCTGGCCCAGGCCGACCGGATCGACGATCGTGAAGCGCACCTTGCCGGGGGGCGTCGAGGTCAGCAGCCGGAGCATGACGGCCTGGACGACGTTGATGGCCGGTTCGCGGCCGTCGCTCGGGGCGCGGAGGATCAAGGAGCCGCCGGCTTCGGGAAACGCCAGCAGCGCGGGCACGACGTAGCGCAGACTGCCGTCGTCCTTGAGCCGTTCGTCGCGCGGTAGACCGCCGGGTAGGGTGGAGCGATCGATCTCGAAGCGGCCGAAGGCCATCGAGGGGGCGACCTGCGCGGGGGGCTGCCAGGACGGATGGGGATGGTTCCAGTCGAGGAAGAGCGCGCGGCACTGCGCATCCAGCGATCGGGCTTCCTGGTCCCAGTGCTGGATGCCTTCGCGCCAGCGGGTCGCCAGGTCGTTCCAGGCGCGATCGACTTCGGCCTGAAACTGCTCGCGGCGGGCGCGGTCGCGTTTCTCGAAAGCGCGGACCGCCTCCTGGTAGCGCTGCTCGATCTCGGCCAGCTTGCGCGCGCGGCGGTCTCGGCCTCGGCCAGTTGCGCCTTGTGGCGGGCCGGATCTCGTCGAGGGTCTGGGTCCGCTCGGCGTCGGTCTGGGACAGCTCGCCATCGCGCCAGGATTCGATTTCACTGGTGCGGGCGGCGGCCTTGCGCTCGGCTTTGCGCACGTCCTGGAATTGGCGATCCTTCAGCTCGGTCTTGCGGCGCTGGTCTTGCTCGGCCACGGTCCGCTTGCTTTCACCGACGAGCCATTCCGCGCGGTCCAGGGAGTCCATCAGGGCCGGGTAACGAGCCGCGACTTGCTTCCGCGCCAGCAGGTACAGTCCCACGCACAGCCCCACGCCCAGCGTGGCGGTGGCGACGAGGCCCAGCAGCAGGGCCACGAGCGGCTTCAGATGCAGCGACGCGGGCACCGTCACGGCGAGAAAGATCAGCAAGCAGAGGATGAAGTAGAGCCCGCCCTGGATCAAGCGGGGGAGCTTGAGCGACTCGATGCGGTCGAGTCGCTCGTCGGCGTCGGCGTTCGTCTTGCTGAGTTCGGCCAGCGGCTCGTCGGGCGTCGGCTCGGCCGGCTCGGCGGGCTCGTACAGCTCGGCGATGCGCCTCATGCCGCCGCGTTCGAGGAACTGGTCGATGGCCTGAAACAGGGCGTCAAGGTGGGCCGATTCGCTGACGATCCGCGCCAGGTTTTGCTTGAGTGTCTGATCGGCTGCCCCCTTGCCGGCCTCATAGACCGTGGCGGCTTCCCAGCGGGCCTGGTCGAGCCTCGGTGTCGATCTGCCGCTTGGTCTGATCGGAGGTGTCGAGGATATGCTGCCGCGCCGCGTCGAAGCGGACGCGGGCTTCGGCCGTGAGCCGCTCGGCCCGCGCGGGGATGTCGCGCCGGGCCTGGGCGAGCTCGGCCTCGGCGTCCCCTTTTTCGCCCGCGTGGCGATTCTCGATCTGGGCCCGTTCTTGCTTGCTGGTCTTCTCCAGCGTCGTCTTGCGGGAAGCGAACGTGGAGGAGAGCTGGGCTTCGGTCCGCGCCCGCTCGGCGGTCAGGGCCAGCATGTCGCGGAGGGCCGCGCGTTGCCGTTCGACTGGGGTGGCGTCGCTCATGGGCACGTCATCGGGCTCTCGGAAACCAGGGAACCGCTTGGCGGGATGGGCCTTCCGAGCGCGACCCGCCCCCCCGAGATTATACGGAAAAGGTGGCTAATAATCTCGGCTCGGCGAACATTCCCGGCGAATTCGCGCGAGGATCTCGTCCAGCCGCTTCATCCCGCGCATGGCGGTCTGGACATCGACCTCGAGCGGCTCGATCAGGTCGTGCGCCAGCTCCAGCCGCTTCTGGTCACGCCAGTCGGCCTCGGTCAAGTCCCACTTCTCACGCAGGGTCTGGATCGACTTGCCGAGCTTGTTCGCCCCCGCGCTGGCGCTCATCGGGGTCTTCTCCTTCCGGGGTGAGTTCCGCTTCGAGATCGGCGTCCGGCCTGGCGGGCGGCGGCGGGGTCGGCGGCCGGGTCATGGTGTCGGCCGCGGCGCCCCCACCGACGGCCGCTGGCTTGGGCGTCTCGGGAGGGGCCAGCCGGAGGTAATTCTCCAGCGACTCGACCAGGCGATCGAGCCAGACGGCGCTCCGGGGAATGTCGTTGTCCACCATGCCCAGAAGAGGCATCGACTGGCCCCGATACTCCTGGATCGCGTGCTGAAGCTCCGGTATCAGGGTCTTGCACAGCTTGAGCTTGCGCTCCGCCTCCTCGAGCATCATCTCGCAACGCTTGACCTTCTTCTCCTCCACGATCGTGTCGGGCTGCCGATCGCTGAACTTGGCCATCTTCTTGCGGGCCAAGTCGGCCTTGGCCTCGGTCAGCTTCTGGTACCAGTGCTTGATCTCGCCTTTCCAGTACATCGGTTGCTCGTTGGTGAGCCACTCGGTCGTGCGGCGAATGTCGAACTCGGCGTCGCTCAGCGCGATCTTGGCATCGTCGAGGAAGGTCAAGAGTGACGCCCGGATATCGCGCAAGGCGTCGATCGACTGGACATCAGCGTAATCTGCCATGGCGAACACCCTGCCCGCGGATTCGAGATGGGCACGAGAAGCGGGGGTTCTCTCTCGTAGGGTAGGCTTTAGCCTGCCAGTCCCAAATGAAATTGGCAGGCTAAAGCCTACCCTACAAGAGATCTTCAAGCCCCTCCAACTCAACGCTGCTGCAAGTAATCCTCGATCCGCTCGGCCTTGCGGAGCAAAAACGGGATGTGCATGTTGGCGGCGTCGACGAAGCGGGCGACCACGGTCATGGTCTGCTCGAACTCCTCGACGAACTTGTCGTGCTCCTTGTCGCGCCAGGTGCTCGACAGGCCGGTGAGCTGGCCGTGGAGCATCGTGAGCTGGTTCTGGAGCTCTTCATTGAAGCGCTTCAAGTTCTGGGCGAAGCGGCGAAGCTCGCCCGGATCGACAATGGCCTGCGGCATGACAGCCCCCCTGGGCGCAATACGTACGATCGACAGGGAATCGGCGCGGGCACTCTCCCAGCCACCGTACCCGCCCGGCTCGTTGAAGTAAAGCCGCCGGCAAGCGTAACGCCCCTTTGTTCCGGCCACCCACCGACCGGACGTTGTCACGTCTCGCGGTCGTTGTCGATACCCCCGAGAGCCGCGCTTGTGCTATAAAGGTCTCTCGTAGGGTGGGCACCGCCCACCATCTTTTCGCACCCGGATGGTGGGCGATGCCCGCCCTACACATAAACACCATGAGCGACCACCATATCCTGATCCCCGCCCTCGTGCCGATCGTGACCGTGGCCGTCAGCCTGGCGGCCTCGGCGCACGTCGTGTTGCACAAGCGGGACACCCGCGCGGCGATCGGCTGGATCGGGTTGATCTGGCTCTCGCCCATTTTGGGCACAGTGCTTTATATCTTGCTGGGAATCAACCGGATCAACCGCAAGGCCCGTTCCTTGTGGCGCGACCAGGTGCGCACCGAGACGCCGACCGATCATCCGTGCTCGGTCGATCGCCTGGAGACGCGGCTCGGCCCCGGTGTGGGCCACCTGGAGAGTCTGGCCCGGCTGGTCGGCCAGATCACCGGTCAGCCGCTCCTGGCCGGCAACGCGGTCGAGTCGCTCTCCGGCGGTGATGCCGCCTATCCGGCCATGCTCAAGGCGATCGAGGGCGCCGCGCGCTCGGTGGTCCTGGCCAGTTACATCATGAACGACGATGAGGTCGGCCGGCAGTTCGTCGCGGCGCTGAGCAAAGCGGTTCGAAGGGGCGTCGCCGTGCGCGTGCTCGTGGACGATCTCGGGGCGCGCTATCACTGGCCGACCATCTTCCGGCCGCTGCGCAAAGAGGGCGTCCCGGTGGCCCGCTTCCTGCCGACCCTGACGCCGGGCTACATGGCCTACATGAACCTGCGCAATCACCGCAAGATCCTGGTCGTCGATGGCCGGATCGGCTTCACCGGCGGCATGAACCTCGATCGGGATTTCTTCCACCAGCTCGCGCCCGGCACCCCAAGAACGATCTCCATTTCCAGATCCGCGGGCCGGTGGTGGCCGACCTGATGCGCACGTTCATCGACGACTGGAACTTCACCACCGACGAGACGCTCCAGGGCGCGCTCTGGTTTCCGGACATCGAGCCGGTCGGCCCGGTGCTGGCGCGGGGTGGCGGCGGGACCCGATCAGGATGAGGACCGCGTGCAAGTGACGATCCTTGGCGCGCTGGCGGCGGCCGAGGAGTCGGTGGCGATCGTCACGCCCTATTTCCTGCCCGATACGTCGTTGCTCTCGGCCCTGTACGTCACGGCCATGCGCGGGGTCGGGATCGACATCCTGCTGCCCAGCGAGAACAACCTCAAGACGGTCCACTGGGCGTCGCGCGCATTGTTGTCCCAGGTGCTCGAAGGCGGCTGCCGCGTCTGGTACGCGCCGCCGCCCTTCGATCATTCCAAGCTCATGATCGTGGATCGCGCCTGGACGTTCCTGGGCTCGGCCAACTGGGACGTGCGCAGCTTGCGTCTGAACTTCGAATTCAACGTCGAGTGTTATGACGCCGAGCTCGCCGGCCGCCTGCACGACCGTTTCGACGCCAAGCTCTCCGCGGCCGCGCCGCTGACCATGGCCGACCTGAACGGCCGGAGCCTGCCGACGAAGCTGCGCGACGGCGTGGCCCGGCTCTTCTCGCCGTATTTGTGATCGGACCGAGCCTGGAGACGAGACGTCTTGAAGCCCGAAGCGCCAGCGCGTGCATTTCTGAGTATTACCCCGGCAAGAAAGTAGGTCGGACAATCCTGTCCGACTCTTCTGGGGCGGCTGGGAGTGGGGCCGGGGCGTCCCGGCAAGAAAGTAGGTCGGACAATCCTGTCCGACTCCCCCGGCCTGTCGGACAGGATTGTCCGACCTACAGGAGGATCTTCTTTGCCGGGGTAATAAAGAAATGCACGCGCTGGCGCTTTGGGCTTTCCAGGGCGATGCCTGACGGCCCTTCACGACAACCGGGTTTCCTTTTTGACGGAATCTTTCTCGCCCTCCCTTCGATAATATCCGTTTGGAGGGCCAGGCCCCGGCGGCAGCGGTGTCTCTTCCTTATTCTTATTCGCATCATCGCCGTAAGCCGTCGATCCACCTCCCGGGCATCCCCTGATCACGGGGCGGCGTTCGGCGTGCGCGCCTGACGCCGGGGCGTTTACCGCCCGGAGCCCACGCGGATCTTTGACAAGACGACACGTGCAAAGTGCGCGATAAAAGCCAACTCGAAAACCGTGCGCAAACCCCTGCCGGCAGAGGGACTTCGGTTCGGCCCGGCAGCACATGACGCGGTTCGTCGGCGCGCAGCTTCGATTTGTCGCTGGCGCGGACGGAAGCCGTGCCCCGAACAGGTCTTACGGCCGAGATTAGAGCATTTTGAGCTGTGCGCGCCCATTCCCGATGCGTGAGCGTCACGGAGAGCACCCCGACGATGAATGGGTCGTGCCTGCGCGACACGGACACGTTGAGGGCATGCAAGCTCAAGCGGACTGCCAATCCACCCCGGCCATCAAGCCAGCGATAGAGAGATCCTCATCCAGTTCCGGCCAGTGCAGGCCAACGCCCCCTCCGCCAATCTCGTAGCGGGCGCGCTGCTCCGGTGTGGCGGCGTGCAGGGCCGGGAACCACGTCAGGGGCACGCACAGGACGCGGCCGTCGGTGAACGCGACGCGCATCATCTCCGCGTCGAACTCCACCGACTTGGCCAGCGCCGTGGTGGGAACGTAGGACCGCAGATACTTAGTTTTCGGCCTGGCCGAGGTGCTCATCTCATGCCTCCCGGAACTCGGCTCGGTGCGCTTCCACGAGCCGCTGGATCTCGTTTTTCGACCCCTGGGAAAGTCCTGTCCTTTCGGTTCATCCCGGAGGGATGAAAGCCATTAGCCGGTGGTCAGCGCAGCGCCACCACCGGGAAGGCCGCGCTCGGCGACCCCGCCGGGGTCGGTGAGGAGAGGAGACGCATGTTCGCCCACCCACCCCGGTTGCGCTGCGCGAACCGGGGCTAATGGCTCTCATCCCTCCGGGATGAGGAGTCTTCGTCCACCTCTAATAGCTCTCATCCCTCCGGGACGCGGAGAACGGGCATTTCTTTCCCAGGAACCGATAGCTCGGGGAGATCAGACCTCCAGGATCTCGGCCGACTTCTTCTCCGCCAGTTCGTTGACCTTGCTCTCGAACCGCTTGGTCAGAGACTGGGTCTCCTCCTTGCAGCTCTCGCATTCGTCCTCGGTGAGGACCTTGTCGGTCTTTTCCTGATCGGCCTGCTTGTTGGCGTCGCGGCGGATGTTGCGGATGGAGACGCGGGCCTCTTCGGCGAGTTCCTTGACGCGGTTGACCAGCTTCTTGCGCTGTTCGACCGAGAGGGAGGGAACGTTCAGGCGGATGACCTTGTTGTCGGAGTTGGGCGTCAAGCCCAGGTCGCTGGACTGGATCGCCTTGATGATGTCGCCGATGGCGGAGGGGTCAAAGGGACGGATCAGGATCTGCTGCGGTTCGGGCGTGCTCAGGTTGGCCATCTGCTTGAGCGGCGTGAGTGAGCCGTAGTACAGCACGCGGATCGAGTCCACCAGGCCGGTGTGGGCCCGGCCGGTGCGCACGCCCCGGAGCTGGTCCTCGAGCAGGGCGATCGATTTCTCCATCCGTTCTTCGGTTTCGAGCGCGATCTCTTCGATACTCATGATCCCCTCCGGGAAACGCGAGCCAGAACCGAACCTGTCAGGCCAGATTGGCGGGCTGGGGCCGGGGCACTTTTCCGATCCAGGTCCCGATCGGCTCGCCGGCGATGGCCCGTTCGATGTTCCCCTCGCGCTTGAAGTTGAACACCAGGATGGGCAGGGCGTTATCCAGGCACATGCCGATGGCCGTCATGTCCATGACCTTCAGATCGTCGTGCATCACCTGATCGTAAGTCAAGTGCTCGTAACGGACCGCGTGCGGGTTCTTCTCGGGGTCGGCCGAGTAGACGCCATCGACGCGGGTCGCCTTCAGCAGGACCTCGACGCCCAGCTCCTTGCCCTTGAGGGCGGCGGCCGTGTCGGTGGTGACGAACGGGCTGCCGGTGCCGGTGGCCAGAATAATGATGCGCCCCCGGGTCAAGTGCGTCAGCGCGCGGCGGCGGATGAACGGCTCGGCCACCTGGCTCATCTCGATCGAGGTCATCAGGCGGGTTTCACAGCCGAGATGTTCGAGCGCGTCCTGCAGGCCCAGGCCGTTGATGACCGTGGCCATCATGCCCATGTAGTGCGCCGTCGATTCCTGGATGACGCTCTGGCCCCGGCTCAAGGAGGCCCCGCGGAGAATATTGCCGCCGCCCACCACGATGGCCAGCTCGACGCCCCGCGCGGCCACCCGCGAGGCCTGCCGCGCGATGCGGCTGATCTCCTCGACGCTCAGCCCCCCCTCGCCCGGACGGCAGAAGCTATCGCCCGAAAGCTTGAGCAAGACGCGGCGGAAGACAGGAGGACCAGGCTGGTGGGAGGTGGCGTCCATGGGGGACCTCGATCGAGAAGGCAAGGGGAAGAAGCGTGGATCAAGAGGATTCCGGATATTTGATGGCGGATGGCAAATGCCTGATGACTGATGGCAAATGCCTGATGGCTGATGGCTGATGGCTGATGGCTGATGGCTGATGGCTGATGGCTGATGGCTGATGGCTCATGGCTGATGGCGAAGGCCTGATGGCTCATGGCGAAGGCCTGCTGCCCAATCGACCTCGGAGTTTAGTCATCGGCCATCAGCCATCAGCTATCCGGCATCTGGAATCCGGCATCTGGAATCCGGAATCTGGAATCCCCACACAATCAAGATGTCCGAATCACGCCCCGGCGGGCGTCTCGGTCTCGCCCACGACGAACCGCGCGAAGCGGACGACGGAAACGTCCTTGCCGGCGGCGGCGACCACGTCGCGGACCTTCTTGGTTGGGTCCTTGACGAACTCCTGGTCGAGCAAAGTGTTCTCGCGGAACCAGGCGTCGAGCTTGCCGGTGGCGATCTTCTCGCGGATCGGCTCGGGCTTGTCGGCCATCTGGGAGGCCACCTGCGCCAGGTAGATCCGCTTCTGCTCGGCGACGACCTCGGCCGGGACCTGCTCGCGGCCGACGGCCAGGGGCTTGGCGGCGACGACTTGCAAGGCCAGGTCTTTCGCCAGGGAGCTGAGCACCTCGGGGCTGACCCCGGCCCCGGTGACTTCGACGAGCGCGGCCGACTTGGCATCGTGATGGACGTAGGCCTCGACCCGCCCCGCGCCGGCGAACTTCACGGCCTTGCCGACGGCCACGTTCTCGCCGGTCGTGACATTCAGGTCGGTGATGACCTCGCGGACCGTCTTGCCAGCCATTGCCTGGTCGAGCAGGCCCTCGGCACCCCGGGCGAGCACTTGCTGGACCAGGTCCTTGGCGGCCTGCCGGAACGCATCATTGCGGGCCACGAAGTCGGTCTCGCAGTTCAGCTCGATCAGCGCGCCGGCCGTGCTGTCCGGGCTGAAGGCGGCCTCGATCCGCCCCGCGCTGGTGGCGCGTCCGGAGCGGCCGGCGGCCTTCATGACGCCCTTTTCCTTGGCCAGCGTCTCGGCCTTCTTGATGTCGCCGTCGGCCTCCTTGAGCAGGGCCTTGCACTCCATCAAGCCCAGACCGGTGCGCTTGCGGAACTCGTTGACCGTCTGAGCGGAAATCTCAGCCATCGCCACATTCTCCCTCTGCAAATCTCTTTATTCGCTCACCGCGAATGGGAGGACCGGCCCGGCCGAACGTGCGGATCGTCGGCCGCGGCGCGGAATGAGTCCGGACACGGTTTTCGACACGGCCGCCTGGGACACCGGTTCGGTCACGGCTGGCCCAAAGAAACGGTGGTGGGTGCCACGGCCTCCGTTCTCGGAACCCGTGGCACCCAGCCGGTATCGCCGCGGGTTTCACTCGCTCGGCGCAGGCGCCGGCGTGGGCTCGGCCGACGGTTCGAGAGGGGCCGGAGACTCGACGGCCACCGGAGCGGGTGGTTCCGCGGGCGCCTCCGGAGCCGGGGCCGCGGGCGCCTCCGGAGCCGGGGCCGCGGGGCGGGCGGGGCCGCGGGAACGGCCGCCCAGGCCGGGGCCGCCACGACCTTCACCCCGACGATCGCCGCGGCGATCGCCGCCGCGCGCCTGCTGCTCCTCGGCACGCGATCCAGGTGGCGGCTCGGGGGGCGCGGCGGCTTTCCCTTCCAGGATCGCGTCGATGAGCCGCTTGATGATCAGCTCGATGGAACGCATGCTGTCGTCGTTGCCGGGAATCGGCAGGTCGATGAGGTCGGGGTCGCAGTCCGTGTCCATCAGGGCCACGACCTTCAGGCCCAGCTTGCGGGCTTCGGTCACGGCGATCGTCTCGCGGTGCGGATCGACGATGAACAGCGCCTCGGGTAGCCGGGTCATGTGCCGGATGCCTTCGAGGTTGCGCTGAATCTTGCGACGCTCGCGGGTGAGCGTGGAAATCATCTTCTTGGAGAAGGTCAGGGCCTGCTCGGTGTCCAGGATGCCCTCGAGCTCCTCCAGGCGGTCGAGCCGGCTGCGGATGGTGCGGAAGTTCGTCAGGGTGCCGCCCAGCCACCGTTCGGTGACATACGGCATGCCGCCGCGCTGGCATTCCTGGATGATCGTGTCGGCCGCCTGCCGCTTGGTGCCGACGAACAGGACCAACCCGTTGCCGGCGGCGACGCGATGGAAGTACTTCGTCGCGCGGAGCAAGCCCCGGACGGTTTCCTTCAAGTCAATGATATGAATGAGATTCCGCTTGCCGTAAATATACGGCTTCATCTTCGGGTTCCACCGGCTGGCCCGGTGCCCGAAGTGCACGCCAGCGTCGATCAGGTCTTTCACCGCGAGCGCCACGACATCGACCTCCCCGCGTCGTTGAGAACAAGTTCCGGGCCGCAATCCGCGAGCGCCTTGCCCGCGGCGGCCGTGCTCGAGAGAATTCGGAATGGGTTTGCGAAGGACGCTAGTCTATCGTCCCGGTGCCTCGGCGTCAAACGGCGTATTCGACGTGAAACACGTCCATCACGAGCCTTCTGGCCGGGGATCGGGTGCGCGCTCCGGGTTGTTCGCGACCGCGTTACGTTCGTCCTGAAGCTCTTGGAGGATCGGCAGCACCAGGTCCGGCGCGGCGGCGTTCGGGGGTGGCACATCTCGGGCGACGGGGCGAGGAGCGCGGCCTTTCAGCCGGACCCAGAGGGCGAGCAAACAGGCCAGCACGGCGCCGACCACGACCAGCACGGGCGTCTTGGTCATCATCTCGGACAGGGCGTTCAGGTCCCAGCGGCCACTGCGGTCGAGCTCCGGCCCGTTCGTGATCGGGCTGGGTGCCGCCGATGCGTACGTCGTCCCCGCGCCCGTCGAGTCGAACAAGAGGACTCCCGGGAGAAGGGAGTTTGGCGGCGGAGGGTCCGTGACCGCGAAATCGGTCAGCTCCACGACGTACGGAGCGGTGGTCAAGTTCCACGCCGTCACGCCGACCTGCGCCGCGTCCTGGAACTTCGTGCTCAGGTTCTCCGGCGCGAGCCAGCGTCTGCCGTCGGGACCGAACAGGCCCCGGACCTCGCCATCGCGGCGCGAGAGCATCAGGAACGAGCTCTCATCCGCCGGGACCTTGACGGTTTCGGTACACGTCCGCTTGCCCGCGCGACGAGCCTGGAGAAGGATCATGTGGCTCTGCCGGCGTTGCTCGCGCATCACGTACCGGAGGAACACGACGTAGTTCTGCGCATCCTTCCACAAGATCAGACCGGCGGCCTGCAGCGCCGGCCGGTTGGCGAGGACGCGCGGCCCGCGGGGATTGGGCGCGACCGGCACGAAAACGCGGGCGGCGAAGTCCGTCGGTCCGTCGATCAGCACGCGCGGGGCGTTCACGACGCTCTTCTCCGGCTGGAGATCGTGCGGCGTGGCGGGAAGCGTGATCCGCAGCCGGCTCACGTCCACGCGGAATTGACAATCGCCGTCCGGGTCGGTCGGCAGCCCCCAGGGGCCCAGGGGCCGCTTCGGTCCCGATGCCTTGGACACGACTGGTGAGGCGTTCGGTCGTGGAATCGGTGCGGGCTCCAGCTCGTCGATGATGTGTTCCACGGGCCCCGTGCCGCGGACGCGGCCATCGGCGCTGACGGTGGTTTCTTGAAGCAACAAGTGATGATCCACCGGCCCCGGCAGCGCCAGTTTCAACCTCCCCTTCGCGGTCGGCCCCGCGATGGGCAGGTCGAGGACTTCACCCGGGATGAGCGGCCAGGTCAGGTCGTCCCACATCGGGATCTTGATCGGCACGTCGATGGCCTTCGCATAGCGGAGCTGCACGGCCTTGATCCGCTTGAGCGGGTCAATGAGGTGGACGGTGAACTCCAGTTCGGCCGCGTGCGGCGACAGGGCCAGGAGGGTGGTGTCCATGCGTTCGACGCGGCCGTCGAGCATGCGGGTCAGTTCTTCGGGCGGGACAGCCAGGCCGATCCGGGTGCCGAAGAGGGTGGCGACGGCGATGCCGACGAGGCGACCGTGAGCGTCCACGACCGGGCCGCCGCTGTTACCCGGGTTCAGGTCGCCGTCGATCTGGACGCGCCTGCGCCGGCCGAATTCGTTGGCGCGGAAGCTCGAGACCGTGCCCGTGCCGACGGTGATGGCGGGGTTCGGCCGCTCGGGATCGAGGAATTTCCCGAACGGGAAGCCGAAGACGTAGACCGGCTCGGTCTCGAAAACCTCTTCGGGAGGGGCGAACGCAATCGGCGCCGGCAGATCGGCCACGTTCGAGATGCGCAAGATGGCCAGATCGCGGGTACGGTCGGGGTCGCTGGCGATCACCTCGGCGGGCAGCGACCGTTCGCTCTTGGTGCCGCTGTCGAAGACGACGGTGACCTTTGGGCGGGCGTTCTCTTGCTTGCCCCGACCGGGATGATCGACAACGTGGTGGTTGGTGGCGATGAAGGCCTCCCGGCCCTCCACTCTCAACACGAAGCCCGAGCCGGAGCCGGTCCCGTCCGAAGTTTCCACCTTGATGTAAACGGTGGCGGCCTTGATCGCCCGGAGCGTCTCGGGGAGGATGGCATCCCCGCCCCGGGCCGGCACCGCGGCGCCGACGAGCCCGACGAGAACGGCAAGGCATATCCTCGACGACATGAGGCACCCCCTCGTGCGCACTTCTCCGCGCCCGGCCCGACCACACTTTCTCACGAGTATGGATGAGCGGAGGCCGCCGGTCAATCCGCTGGAGCAGCTTCGGCCTCGCCTTGAAAGCCCGACGCGCCAGCGAGTGCATCTCTGGCAGAAATGCACTCGCTGGCGCGTCGGGCTTTCAGGGCAAAGCCGTGAGGAACTCTCGCGGAAATCACGCCAGCACGGTGGCGAGATCCGCGCGGGCGTCGGCGCCGGTCAGTCGCAGGTCGAAGGTCTCTTGCAGGATCTGGAACACGTTCGGCGAAACGAACGCGGGCGGCTTGGGACCGATCGTGATCCCCTTGACGCCCAGGGAGAGCAAGGTCAGCAGCACGGCGACGGCCTTCTGCTCGAACCAGCTCACGACCAGGGTCAGGGGCAGGTCGTTGACGCCGCACTGGAAGGCGTTGGCCAGGGCGAGGGCCACCTGGATCGCGCCATAGGCGTCATTGCACTGGCCCATGTCGAGGAGGCGGGGCAGGCCGAGGTGCGTGCCGTAATCGTAGTCGTTGATGCGGAACTTGCCGCAGCCGAGGGTGAGGATGAAGCTGTCGGGCGGGGTAGCCTGGGCGTAGTCGCTGAAGTAGTTCCGGCCGGGCTCGGCGCCGTCGCAACCGCCGATGACGAAGAAGCGGCGGATCTGGCCGGCCTTGACCGCGTGGACGATCGTCTCGGCGGCGTCCAGCAGCACGGTGCGATGGAAGCCGACCTGGAAGACGCCCTGAACTTCCTTCGTCAAGGGTGGGCACTGCCGGGCCTTGGCGAGAACCGGACCGAAGTCGTTGCCCTGCAGCCGCGTGCCGCCCGGCACGGCCGTGAAGCGGGTCGTGAAGACGCGATCGGCGTAATCCGTCATCGGGATCAGGATGCAGTTGGTCGTGGCCACGACCGGGCCCGGGAACGCCGGGAACTCCTGCTTCTGCTTCTGCCAGGGACCGCCGTAATGACCGGCGAGGTTCGGGTGCTCGCGCAGCTTCGGATACATGTGCGCGGGCAGCATCTCGCCGTGGGTGTAGACGTTGATGTCCGTCCCCTCGACCTGCTGCAAGAGGTCGCGCAGGTCCACCAGGTCATGCCCGGTGATCAAGATGCCCGGGCCGGCCTTCGTGCCGCGCATGACCATCGTCGGGGCGGGCTTGCCGAACGTCTCGACGTGCCCCGCGTCGAGCAGCTCCATCACCCGCAGGTTCTTGCGGCCGACCTCGAGCGCGATCTCAAGAAGGCTGTTCAGGTCGAAGTTGACGTTCGTCATGGTCGCGAACAGGGCGTCTTCGATGAACGCGCTGACCGCCTCGTCCGACTTGCCCAGCCGCCGCGCGTGGCTGGCATACGCCGCCATGCCCTTGAGGCCGTAGAGGATCAGCTCCTGCACGGACTGAACGTCGGCGTCCTTGCCGCACACGCCCGGACTCACGATGCAGCCCACCCCACGCGCCGTCTGCTCGCACTGGTTGCAGAACATCCGTCGTTGACCTCCCCAATCCAGTGAACCCCGGCCAGGCGCCGGCCCCACACATCGGCCCGGTGGCGACGCGACCTGGCATGCCTCTCCATATCGGATATCATGATCCAAAAGTCTACGTTCACTGTCAAGTACGGAAGGGGAGAATCGCCGTCTCGTGTCGATCGGGTCGGACGTGGACAAAGACGCGTTGCCGGGCATGGCGCGTGATGGTATGATCCCTCTTTCCGTAGGTTCCATCCGACGACGTCGTTGGCCAGGGAGTCCTCTGAAGGATCGACCACCCGATTCGAGCCCTCCCGGTCCGGTTTGGGCTTCACTTCTGGGAGAACCGACCGCTGGCGGATCGGTTGCTTGTGGATCGCAATTCCAGTCGGCACCCCTTGGCAGGGCCTCCTTTCTCTTCGACCCGCGGTCGTCGCCGGGTTTGCATAAAGGTGTGCGCCGCCCGCATCCGGGCGCGGCGCGACGTTCTCCAGGAGCCTTGTCCCCTTGGCTCCGCGCGGAGCATAGGACCTTTGATCATGACAGCGTTGCATACGACCAAGACCGAGAAGGCGCACGACGTGATCAACGCCGAGCGGACGGCGCTCGACGCGTTGTTCTCCCCGCGGAGCGTGGCGCTCGTCGGCGCCACCGAGAAGCAGGGCAGCGTCGGCCGCACGATCCTTCAGAACCTGATCGGCAACCCGTTCGGCGGGATCGTCTACCCGATCAACAAGCAGCGCAGCGCCGTGCTGGGCATCAAGGCGTATCCGTCCATCGGCGCCGTGAACGACCAGGTGGACCTGGCGATCGTCGTCACGCCCGCGGCCACGGTCCCCGGCGTCATCGGCGAGTGCGTCCAGGCCGGCGTCCAGGGGGCCATCGTCATCTCCGCGGGCTTCAAGGAGACCGGCCCCGCGGGCGTCGAGCTCGAGCGGCAAGTGCTGGCCGAGGCGCGCCGCGGCCGCATGCGCATCATCGGCCCGAATTGCCTGGGCCTGATGAACACCACCAGCGGCCTGAACGCCACCTTCGCGGGCGTCATGGCCCGTCCCGGCAACGTCGGCTTCGTGAGCCAGTCAGGCGCCTTGTGCACCGCCGTGCTCGACTGGAGCCTCAAGGAGAACGTCGGCTTCAGCTCGTTCGTGTCGATCGGCTCGATGCTCGACGTGGACTGGGGCGACCTGATCGACCACCTGGGCAACGATCCGCACACCAAGAGCATCGTGCTGTACATGGAGTCGATCGGCAATGCCCGCTCGTTCCTGTCGGCGGCGCGGGAGGTCGCGCTGACCAAGCCGATCATCGTCATCAAGGCCGGCCGGACCGAGGCGGCGGCCAAGGCGGCGGCCTCGCACACCGGGGCGTTGGCCGGCAGCGATGAGGTCCTCGACGCCGCCTTCCGCCGCAGCGGCGTGATCCGCGTCAGCCGCATCAACGAGCTGTTCAGCCTGGCCGAGGTCCTGGGCAAGCAGCCCCGTCCGAAGGGTCCGCGCCTGACGATCATCACCAACGCGGGCGGCCCCGGCGTGCTCGCGACCGACGCTCTGGTCCGCATGGACGGTCAGCTCGCCACGCCGTCCCCCGAGACGATCGCCGAGCTCAACACCTTCCTGCCGGCGGCCTGGAGCCACGGCAACCCGATCGACGTGCTCGGCGACGCCGATCCGGAACGCTACGCCAAAGCCGTCGAGATCGCCGCCAAGGACCCCAATAGCGACGGTCTGCTCGTGATCCTCACGCCCCAGGCCATGACCAACCCGACGCAGACCGCCGAGCGTCTCAAGGACCTGGCGCTGCGGAAGGATGCCGACGACCGGTCGATCTTCCAGGGCAAGCCCGTCCTGGCCAGCATGATGGGTGGCGCCGCCATGGCCGCGGGTGACGAGATTCTCAACCGCAGCGGCATCCCCACGTTCGACTATCCCGATATCGCCGCCCAGGCCTTCACCTACATGTGGCGGTACACGTACAACCTCAAGGGCCTCTACGAGACGCCCAACCTCACCAGCGGGGCGGATCTCGACGACCAGGTGCCCGACACCGCCACGGCGATCATCCAGGCCGTGCGCGGCAGCCGCCGCACGCTCTTGACCGAGTTCGAGTCCAAGGAGCTGCTCGCGGCCTACGGCATCCCGACGGTGCCGACCAAGGTGGCCACCAGCGTGGAGGAGGCCGTCCACCACGCCGACAAGCTGGGCTACCCGATCGTGCTGAAGCTCCACTCCGAGACGATCACGCACAAGACCGACGTGGGCGGCGTGCTGCTGAATCTGGCCAACGCCGACGCCGTGGCCCAGGGCTACCGCCAGATCGAGAAGTCGGTCCGCGAGAAGGCTGGCGCGGGGCACTTCCTGGGCGTGACCGTGCAGCCCATGATCAAGCTCAAGGATGCCTACGAGCTGATCGTCGGCTCGAGCCTCGACGCCCAGTTCGGGCCGGTGCTCTTGTTCGGGTCGGGCGGGCAGCTCGTCGAGGTCATGAAGGATCGTGCCCTGGCGTTGCCGCCGCTGAACTCGACGCTGGCGCGCCGCTTGATGGAGCAGACCCGCATTTACAAGGCCCTCGGGGGCGTCCGCGGCCGTCTGCCGGTGGATCTCCAGGCCCTCGAGCGGCTCATGGTCCACTTCAGCCGCATGGTCTGCGAGCAGCCCTGGATCAAGGAAATCGACATCAATCCGCTGCTGGCCTCGCATGAAGGCTTGCTGGCGCTCGATGCGCGGGTGGTCCTGCACGATCTCGACGTGCCCAGGGAGAAGCTGCCCCACCCGGCGATCCGGCCCTACCCCGTGCAGTACGCCTCGTACTGGACGCCCACCGAGGGCCAGGAAGTCTACATCCGTCCGATCCGTCCCGAGGACGAGCCCAAGCTGATCCGGTTCCACGAGACGCTCTCCGAGAACACGGTCTATCTGCGGTACTTCCGCGCCTGCGGCTCGATCAGCGGACCAAGCACGAGCGCCTCACGCGCATCTGCTTCAACGACTACGACCGCGAGATGGCGCTGGTGGCCGTGGAGCAAGCCGACAAGGGCGCGCGTGAAGTCCTGGGCGTGGCGCGGTTGACCAAGCTGGCCGGTGGCGAGGAAGCCGAGTTCGCCCTGCTGATCACCGATCGCTACCAGCGCCGCGGGCTGGGGACCGAGATGCTCGGGCGGCTCATCGAGATCGCCCGCGACGAGAACCTGAAGTCCATCACGGCCGATCTGATGACGATCAACGAGGGTATGCGCCGGCTCTGCGTGAAGCTTGGCTTCGAGGTCACTTCGGTCGGCGATTCCAATGTGCTGCGGGCGACGCTCCACCTGCGCGACGGCGCCGCCAAGGCGTGATGCAGGCACGGCCCCGGACCTGGCTCCATCCCGCCGGGGATCGGCCAGCGTCCGGGTCACGTCCACACCCAGCCAGCAGGACGCCACCAGGGCGTAAAGGGCCGCGAAGAGCACGAAAGGAACCACCGGATGGCCGGCGTGGAGCCGGGCCCCGGTGGTCAGAGCAGCGCCGCGAGCGAGCCCCGATTTATCGGATACCTTCGCTCTGGCGGACGATGGTGAAAAGTAGCCGTCCATTCTGTGAAGTCGTTCTTCCCGGAGGTCCATGGGACTGGTTAGAATCGATGGGGTATGGATACCATCGAGACGCTCAAACAGGATGCGAGAGAGGGGCGGATCAGCGCCGAAAGGCTCGTTGATCTGGTCGCGGACCTGAGCCGTAAACTCGAAGCCGCGAACCAACGCATCGAAGAGCTTGAGAAACAACTTGGCGCGCCGACGGCGAAGGTCGCCGAACCCTTCTCCACTCGGGCGGAAGAAAAGCGCCAAGAGGCTCGCGGCAAGAAACGACGCCCGCGCAAGCCTAAGGGACGACGCGGTCGCGTCTCCACCGACGACAAGGTTGCGCAGGCGGAGCGAACCGAAGCCGTTTTTCCCGAGGGTGTCTCGCCGGACGCCTGTCGCTTGTCGCATGTTCGGCCGGTATGGCGGCTGGAACACGGTCGAGCGGTGCTGGTCGCGTACCAGATCTATCGCGCTCCGGGCAACCGGTACGGCCAAATCCCCGGCGCCTTGGGCCGGAGTGAGTACGGTCTGGAGATCGTCACCGAGATCGCCTACCTGGTGTATATCGTCGGCCTGTCTTTCGACAAAGTCTGTGCTCTCCTTAATTTTTGGCTCTTCTCCAAAGCGTGTGGGTAACTTTGGACCGATTTTCAGATTTCTGGCAGCATGCACGTGAGGATTTTGAGGCGGAGGTACTCTTCGTCTCGAAGTCCGTAGGCCCGTCGTTGGATGACTCGGATCTTGTTGTTGATGCCTTCCACGAAGCCCAAGGGCACCTTGTTCTCCTCCTGGTAATACGACGCGATCCCGTCCCAGTGGTCCTCGACCATCCGGGCGAACTTCTCGTACGGCTTGAGACGCTGCCATCTCAAGGCCGACTTCCAGCGCTCGAAGAATCGCCGCGCCCACACCTCTCGCTTGTAGTCCCACAGTTGGCGGAACATCTCCTTGAGCAGGTAGGCCTTGTTCAACCTCTGAAGTGCGCCCCTCGGATCGGACAGGTGCATAATGAACCTGGAGGTCCGCAGGGAGACGCAATCGCATGAAGAAACGACGCCGATTCACGCCCGAGTTCAAGGCCCAGATCGTCCTGGAGATCTGGTCCGGTGTTCAGTCCTCGGCCGAGGCGTGCCGCAAGCACGCCCTCAGCCCCAACCTGCTGGCCACCTGGAAGGCCACCTTCCTGGAGCGAGCGCATACCCTCTTCGAGGGCGACGACCAGCATGACGAGGACCAGGCCCGCATCGCCGAGTTGGAGCAACTGCTCGGCCGGGCTACCCGGCAGATCGAGGTTTTAAAAAAAGCCTCGACACTGCTGGATGTGGCCTCGACCAGAAACGGGAGGTGATCCACCAACTCAAGGATCAATATCCGCTCCGATTCTTATGTGATACCCTCGACGTGCATCGCAGCGCCCTCTACCATCAACCCCGGCTGCCGGAGGACCAGCCGGTTCGAGACGCCTTGAAGGAATTGGCCGGTCAATGGCCCACCTACGGCTACCGGCGCTTGACCATCATGCTCCATCGTCAGGGCCACATCGTCAATTCCAAGGTTGTACGGAGGTTGATGCATGAACTGGGTATTGCTGGCCAGACCCCGAAAAGAAAGCCTCGGACGACCGACAGCGATCATCCGTACCCCCGCTACCCGAACCTCGTCGAGGGCCTGGAGGTGAGCCGCCCGGAACAGGTCTGGGTGGCCGACATCACGTACATCCGATTGAAAAAGGAGTTCGTGTATCTGGCAGTGTTAATGGACGTGTTCACCCGCTGCATCCGAGGCTGGCATCTGGGCCGCAGCCTGGAGCAAGAGTTGACGATCACGGCCCTGAAACGGGTGCAATCGCGCCACTGCCAAAGGTTTCCCCGGGAATCGCGTGGTTTTTTGCCCACAAGGGCCTTTAGTTCCGCTGTTTATGCGGCCAGCGGCTTGAAGAATGAGCCGGCTTCTCGGTGAGTTGGAGGTGAACAAACCTTGCCACCTCACCAGAGAGGCCGACTCGATGGACCATGCTACGGCCGCTGCCGCGCTGCTCGCAACGCACTTCGCCACCTCTTTGTTCCCGCTGACCGTTCGCTTGATCCCCGTGATCGCTCAGATCGGTCCCCTCATCGTCCGGTTCCGCAGGGCGGAGGTGACTCCCCAGACCTGCCACCAGTTCGAGACCCAGTTGCAAGTTCTGCTTCGGGAACTGGGTCGGCTCCTTGTCGAATGGACCTTCAATCACCTCGAACCGCATGACCGTCGGGACATGCCCAACCAGATGTGCTTCCAGGGAGTGGGGTATCGCCGCCGCTTCAAGTCCCCCAACCGCACCGTGGCGACCTTGTTCGGAACGATCACCCTCTGGCGGATGCTGTACCAGCCCTTGCACGGCATCGAACGGTCGATCGTTCCGTTGGAGATCCGCTTGGGACTGGAAGCCGGCTTGGCCACGCCCGCCTTGGCCGAGCGCGCGGCGCAGGCGGCGGCCGTCTCCACCCAGAGCGCCGTTTTGGCCCACCTCCAGCGTGCTCATGGCGTGTGTTGGTCGGTGGCGAGTTTGCGCACTGTCCTCGCGGGAGTCGTCGAGGGTATGGATCCTCACCGCCAGGACGCCCAGTTGGCTCACGTCTTGAAGCTGTTGGAACAGGCGTTCCAATCCCGGGGTGGCCGCAAGCCGGTGTTGGCGGTGGGTCGTGACGGGCTGATGTTGCCGATCCGTGATCACGAGTGTTACCGGGAAGGCGCGACGGCGACGCTCTCGGTGTACGACCGGAGGGGTCGGCGGTTGGGGACGGTGTACCTGGGCCGGATGCCTGAGTCCGGTCAGGAGACGCTGTCGCGGCAGTTGACGGCGTTGCTCGTGGCGGTGTTGGAGCAGTGGACGGGACCATTGCCGCGGTTGGCCTACGTCACCGATGGGGGATACCAACAGACGCGGTATTTCCGCCGGGTGCTCAAGCGGATGTGCCATCCCCGTCATTCCGGTCAGCGGCTGGAGTGGGAATGGGTGATCGATTTTTATCATGCGTGTGAATACATTTACAAACTGGCGGAGGCGTTATTCTCGGACGCGAAGCGTGCCCAGGGCTGGGCGCGAAAGATGTGCCGCTGGCTGAAGACGAAACCGCGGGGGATCAACCGCGTGTTGCACTCGGCGGCCGCGATCCGACGACGGCGGATCGTGATGGGGAAGAAGCGGGAGCAATATCGCAGCGCTTACAACTACTTGCGGAAGCGGATTCGGTTCCTGGATTATTGTCAGTACCGAAACAACCACCTTCCCATCGGCAGCGGGGTGACCGAGGCGGCGTGCAAGACGGTGTTCACACAACGGCTGAAACAGTCGGGCATGACCTGGAAACTGGAAGGGGGTCAGTGGATCGTGGACCTGCGCGTGATCCAACTGAGCGGGATCTGGCCGGAGGTGTATCAGGCATATTTAGAAGCGAAAACTCTTCCCGACATGGGGACTCAGGGGGGTATCGGGAAGAACAAGTCCAAAAAGGTCGCGTAATCGATGGCACTGGCGCAGATTGCACCCGTTTCCCCAGCCGTTGGCGCCAGCGGTCGAACTTGCTGCGGGCCATTCCCAGCCATCGCAGCAATCGCCCGGCCGGCAGTTCGGTGCGCCCCGCCCAGTGGCTGATGAACTGGACGACCGCATCACGAAGGGACTGGGGAACCCAGGCTCCATTCAGAGTTCCCCAAGTTCTTTTTTTAGTTTGATATGTTCCTCCATGAGTTCGGAGAGGACCTCGTGCTTGCGCTGGAGCTTCTGCTCCAGGAGTGTGATCCTCCGGTCCTTGTCGTCGTTGACGCGGCGGGAGCGGGGCTCGAACGCAGCTGTGGCGTTCTCGAAGAACTCCTTCTGCCAGCGATAGAACATGGTGGGGTGGATGCCGTGCTGGTCACACAGATCCGGAGACCGGCGTGTGTTCCAGGAGGTGAAGCCGCAGGATGGCGACCTTCTCCTGGGACGTGAAGCGCTTCCGGGTCTTCTTGGTCATGGGAGGATCTCCGCTCGATGTTGTAGCTTATTCGAGCAGACGATTTGTCCCATTTCAACTGAAGCAAAACAATAGAACAATCGTGCACGTTCGCAAGGCGTTTAATTCAGAAATGCCAATTTGACGGAGTTGTTAGCGATAGTAGCCAAACGCCAAATCGCTTAATTGGCGGGCTTTTCTGGCAAAGCAGGCACGGTGTTCCGGCATAGACCGGTGAACCTGGGTGCTAAACCCGAATGTTTTCTATACACTTGTTCTATTTTCAAACAGAGCCTAGCCCCAATACCGTTCAACGGCGCATGACGATCGCCTTGCCAAACTCCTTGGTGGGTTGAGGATAATTGCGATGCTCGGGCCTCTTCTTCCCCCAGTTGCTCATCTTCCGTTTGATGACGCGGGGGTTGATCCGATCACGCCGTTCGGGCAACACCTCCTCGGCGATTTCCGCCACCAAGTTGTGGTACCACCGGTTGCGACCCCGACGGCTCGCCGGGCACTCGGGCAACCGACACCGGAGGATCTTCAGTGCGGCGGTGAACGAGAGTCGATGCGGGTCGATCCCCTGAGTCACTGCCGCCTCTTGCATCAGCACCCGGACGACGTAGTGACCCAACAACAGGCCGTACAGTTCCTGCACCACGCCGCCAGGCGTCTGGCTGCGCAGCACCGGACGCTCGCGTTGATGGGTCTTCAACTCATCGATGGTAAGTTCTTCTTCCCATCTCTCGTGATAGAGCACGATCAAGGTCTCGGCCGGGTCGAGTCGCTCGTCCAACAGCGTCGTCAACAGTCGGTGAGGCTCGCCCGAGCCGGGGCGACCGGGATCATCGAAGGTGTACTCGATAATCCGCACCGGGATACCGTTGCGGTCCTTCTGCCGGTCGTAGCTGGTGCGGTAGATCTTCGACAGGTAGGAGCCGTCGTCGAGCACGCGGAGAGGCTCGAAGATGAGGTTCTTCTTGATTCGGGCCAACAGATGTGCCTTTCGCTGGCGCACCTCGGAGATGGTCTGATAGCTGAGGAAATTCCGGTCCCAGAGCAAGAGCATGCCCTCCTGGAGGAATCGCAGGAGGTAGTGCGACATGGTGACCTCACCGCAAGAGCAGGGCTTGATCAAGAAGCGCCAGAGGACATGACTGCCGGTCTCACACAGCGCGAGGACGCGGGCCTGAGGGAACGCAGCGGGGGCACGGCTACTGCCGGGGCGCCCGAAGGCCCGCACATTGGCCGGGGTATCAGGCACGTCGACGACGAAGCCGTCCAGAGCCATGGTCCGCATGCCCCGGTAGAACGCCCCAGGGGTGGTTGGCTTGCCCTGCAACTGAATGACCTGTTCGGCCAGGAGGCGCATGGGGGCAATGCCCAGGCGTTTGCGGGCCTCGCACAAGGTAGTTCGTCCCGGTGTGGCGCCCTTGCGGAAGGGTTGGAGCCAACGGAAGACCTGGCGGTAGCAGTCGCGGCAGAACAGGCCCAGGGCGATGACAAACCAGAGCATGAACCAGCCCGGCAGCCGAGGGCAGTGGGAGCAGTCGTGCCCGGTGCGGGAGAGGACTTCTTCCACACGGGCGCGGGGGATGATACGTTTCAAGGCGCGGAGACGCTCACGAGTGGGCCAAGACGTGAAAGCGTCGGCCTCCTTGCGGATGTCGATCATCGTAGCCTCCTGATCAGTCATGGAGTTGTGGCAAACTCATGCTGATCGGAGGCTTTCTATTTGGCAACCCCGTTGGACGGTATTGAGCCTAGCCCTGGGACGGCCAGCGGCTCATAAAGGACAATCCCAGCCGCAAGCAGGACTTCCTGTACGCCTTGGAGCAAGCCAAGTGTGCCGACAGCAGGTCCTTCGCGGGCCGGTCGCCCCGCGATCTGGTCAATATACGGCGTCCGCTGCGGACCTACCCGATTGACCTGAGCAAGGAGAGCTGAGGCCAGTCCTCCTGACGGATCAGGGAGTGCTTGTCTTGACAGTGGGCGGCCATGGAGCGAAGCGAATTTCGCCGGTTCTGGGTCAATCTGGGCGATCCTCACAGGCCGCATTCGCAAGGCGAGGGTCGCTATCCCGGCGGACTCTCCGTGACCTGCCGGATCGCCTCCATCAGGCGGTCGATGTCCACCGGCTTGGTCACGTGGACGGTGAAGCCGGCGTCGCGGCTCTGCTGGATGTCCTGCTCCTGGCCGTAGCCACTCAGCGCGATGCCCGGCAACTGCGAGCCACGCGCCCGCAGCGCCCGCATCAGGTCCAGACCGCTGCCGTCGGGGAGCCCCAGGTCGCTCAGCAACAGGTCGAATTCGCCCTCTTCGGCCCGATTCAGCGCCGTGGCCACGTCGGCGGCGGCCTCCACCTGGTGCCCGCTGGCTTTCAGGAGCCGGGTCATGACCCACGCCGTATCGCCGTGTTCCTCCACCAAGAGGATCCGCAGCCGGCGGGCCGGCGGCTTGGCCACCGCTTCGGATCTCCGATCATGCCGGTCACTGGGGCGGGCCGCGGCGGTGAGCAGGGGCAACCGTACCAGGAACGTCGCGCCCTGATCCTTGCCCGGGTTGGACGCCGCGATGCTTCCACCGTGCAACTCGACCATCGCTTTACTGATCGTCAGGCCCAGTCCCAACCCGCCGAACTGCCGCGTCCGGCTGCGTTCGCCTTGCTCGAAGGCGTGGAAGATCAGGGGCAGCGCCTCGGGCTCGATGCCCACGCCGCTGTCGTTGACCTCGACCACAATCTGGTCGGCCCCGTCGCGACGACCGCGGATACCCACGCAACCGCCTACCGGCGTGAACTTGATCCCGTTCTTGAGCAGGTTCCAGAAGACCTGCTGGAGTCGGGCGGCGTCGGCCTCGACCAGGTAGGCGCCGTCGGGGAGATCGACACCGAAATGGATCTTCCGCGCCTCGATGTCCGGCAGGCAGACTTCGATGGCGCGGCGGAGTGTAAGTGCGCCCAGAAATCGGACCACCGAAACGGCGATCTTTTGTCAGTCCTATCACTGTGATCGCTGCATGCTAATCCATTGTTGCTCGAACTCGCTCGGCGTCAAGTACCCCAGCGCCGAGTGAATCCGCTTCCGGTTGTACACCTCGTCGAGGAATCGTCCCAGATGCCGCCAGGCATCGGCGAAGTCCTCGTACTCCGACAAATCCACCTCCTCCTCTTTAATTGTTCTCATGAGTCTCTCAGCATATCCATTCTCTTTGGGTTCGCCCACGTTTGCCATGCTGATCTGCGAATGTGTCGCCTTCAGCATCTCGACGTAGGCCGTGGCCGCATACTGCACCCCCTGGTCGGAATGATGGATCTCCGGGCGTCCTCGTTCCAACGCCCGTTTCAGGGCCGTGATCGTCAACTCTTGCTCCAGGCTGCGGCCCAGATGCCAGCCTCGGATGCAGCGGGTGAACACGTCCATTAACACTGCCAGATACACGAACTCCTTTTTCAATCGGATGTACGTGATGTCGGCCACCCAGACCTGTTCCGGGCGGCTCACCTCCAGGCCCTCGACGAGGTTCGGGTAGCGGGGGTACGGATGATCGCTGTCGGTCGTCCGAGGCTTTCTTTTCGGGGTCTGGCCAGCAATACCCAGTTCATGCATCAACCTCCGTACAACCTTGGAATTGACGATGTGGCCCTGACGATGGAGCATGATGGTCAAGCGCCGGTAGCCGTAGGTGGGCCATTGACCGGCCAATTCCTTCAAGGCGTCTCGAACCGGCTGGTCCTCCGGCAGCCGGGGTTGATGGTAGAGGGCGCTGCGATGCACGTCGAGGGTATCACATAAGAATCGGAGCGGATATTGATCCTTGAGTTGGTGGATCACCTCCCGTTTCTGGTCGAGGCCACATCCAGCAGTGTCGAGGCTTTTTTTAAAACCTCGATCTGCCGGGTAGCCCGGCCGAGCAGTTGCTCCAACTCGGCGATGCGGGCCTGGTCCTCGTCATGCTGGTCGTCGCCCTCGAAGAGGGTATGCGCTCGCTCCAGGAAGGTGGCCTTCCAGGTGGCCAGCAGGTTGGGGCTGAGGGCGTGCTTGCGGCACGCCTCGGCCGAGGACTGAACACCGGACCAGATCTCCAGGACGATCTGGGCCTTGAACTCGGGCGTGAATCGGCGTCGTTTCTTCATGCGATTGCGTCTCCCTGCGGACCTCCAGGTTCATTATGCACCTGTCCGATCCGAGGGGCGCACTTCACTCTGTGGTGAATCCGGCCTCCCGATATGGAAGTCTATCCGGCACAGTGTTTGCTCGCGTTTAGGTACTTAGAGCCTATCTCGGTAGGGTGCGTGAAACGCACCAAGGCTTTGTCCGACAAAGAGAATGGTGCGTTTCACGCACCCTACCGAGATAGGTTCTTAGTGCCCGGGCACGGCCCCTGTCTGCCCCTCCGGTCCAGTACCGACGGCGGGGAGCACACATATCGCCCACAGTCAAGCCAGAGGAGCAACTCGATGGCGATGGCAAGTTCCACGAATCGTAGCACCGTTGTCGGCGTTTTTCATGACCACCAAGCGGCGGACCGCGCGGTGAGCGACCTGCGGCAAGCCGGCTTTCGAGACGACCAAATTGGCGTCGCGGGCCGTCACCCCGAAGGCTCCTGGAAGGGGGAAGAGGCCAGCGGCGAGGAGTCGCACGCGGGCACGGGAGCCTTGACGGGTGTCCTGGCCGGCGCGGGGCTGGGAGGACTGGTGGGGCTGGGTGTCCTGGCGGGCATCATCCCCGCGATCGGTCCGGTGATTGCCGGCGGAACCCTGGCGGCGCTGCTGGCCAACGCCGCGGGCGGCGCGGCCATCGGCGGGCTGGCTGGCGCGCTCATCGGCGCGGGCATCCCCGCGGAGGAGGCCGAGTATTATCACGGTGAATTCGAGGCCGGACGCACCATCGTGACCGTCCGCGCCGACGGCCGCCATGACGAGGCCGAGGCGATTCTGCGCCGTCACGGCGCCTACGACATGAAGACCAGGGACACCGCTGCCCATGCCACCGCGGAGAAGATACACGCCACGACGGGCGGCCAGGCGATCCCGGTCCGCGAGGAAGAGCTTCAGGCCCACAAGCATCAGGTCGAGGCCGGCGAGGTGACGGTCCGCAAGGACGTCGTCACCGAGCACAAGACCATGGACGTTCCCGTCCAGCACGAGGAGGTCATCGTCGAGCGGCACGCGCCCAGCGGCCAGTACACCGCGTCCTCCGCCGACATCGCGAGCGGCCACCAGGAGATCCGCGTCCCCGTCATGGAGGAGCAGGTCTCCGTCGAGAAACACCCGGTCGTCAAGGAGGAAGTCACCGTCGGCAAGAAGATCGTACAGGACACCGAGAAAGTCGGCGGCGAGGTCCGCAAGGAAGAGGTCCACGTCGAACGCCAGGGCGACGTCCACGTCCGCGACGAAGGAACCGGCAAACACTGAGAGGCTATCCGGGAAGCCCCGAAGGGGCGTCTGTTTTTAGCCCCGAAGGGGCGAAAGTGAATAGCCCGGGGCGTCAGCCCCGGGACGGGGAACGACGCGCCACGAACCCCCTCCGCAGCCCCGAAGGGGCGACAGAACCCATGGTCCCGCAGGATTTTCGGTCGCCCCTTCGGGGCTTTGGAGGAGGAGAGCGCAGGGGCGGCCCCGGTTCCCGGGGCTGACGCCCCGGGCTATTCACTGCCGCCCCTTTGGGGCTAAAACAGACTTCCCGGATAGCCTCTGAGCACCCGTGCCGCGGATGCTCCGAAACGCCCGACGCGCCAGTACGTGCATCTTCGCGGAAATGCACGCGCTGGCGCGTTGGGCGTTTCGAGCAGCGTCCGGACCGCATCGTGAGCCGTTTCAGATCGACTCACTGGAATTGGTCATATACTCACCCACCACGCCGAGCAGCCGCCCGGCTTGTTCGGCGTCCAGGTTGCTGTTGAAGTGGACTTTGAAGACCCGTTCCGCCCGCCAGCGCGGCGCTTGGCCTCCTCCGCGGAATGCACGACGATCCCCTGAAAGGTCGTCCGGCGCATCAACTCGTCGATGAGTTCCTGGGTGCTGTACAGCTCCAACTCGTCACTTCGCATGCTCACTCCTCACACCACCTTGTGCTGGGACAGCCCTTAGTCCTCGCCCCACCATCATGGTCGGGGCACACTCCGGCTCGGCTCTGGGGACCGCAAACCTGGAATTGGAGGGGTGGAAAACCCCGCGGAGACGCCCAAGGTCAGGCCGAAAAAAGCATGGTTGCCCCTTCGCAAGCCTTGCCAGGGGCCCTTCAGCATGCAGGACGAGCTTATTGTAAGAAACCGGACGCGCGGCGAGAACAAAAAACTTTGACGGATCGTTCGTTTTTTCTGAAGATGCCGCGGATGGCCCTTACCAGTGCATCACATAGCCGCCATCGACGTTGATGGTCTGGCCGGTGATGTTGCGGGCGCGGGGCGAGCAGAGAAAAGCGGCCATCGCGGCGATGTCCCCGGGCTCCTGCCAGCGGTTCAGAGGCACCAGCCGCGCGATCTTCTCGGCCGTCCAGTCCTCGAAGGCGCTTCCCGGCCGCTGGCTGAAGGTCGTTCCAGCTTTCCCAGACCGCCCGGTTGAGCATCGTCTTGACCATACCGGGATTGAGCGTGTTGACCCGGACGCCGAACGGTGCCAGGTCCCGCGCAGCGCATTGCGCGAAGTTGATGAGAGCGGCCTTCGAGGCGCTGTAGGGCGGGTCCGTCGGCGATCCGATCTGGCCGGCCACGCTGCCGAGGAACAACAGCGAGCCGGACTTGCGTTCCGCCATGCCCGGCGCGAACGCATGGGCCACATGGACCGCGCCCATCAGGTTCACCCGCAGCACCTGGTCCCAGTCGCCGGGCGCCAGGTTCCAGAACGGCATGCCGAACTTTCCCGAGCCGATCGCGGCCGCGTGGATGACGTGGTCGCAGTGGCCGAAGCGTTCCCGCACCTCGACGGCCGCTTGACGCACGGCCGCGACATCGACCACATCGACCACGACCCCGTGCGTCGCGCCCAGGCGGCGCGCCAGCGCCGCGGTGTCCGGGTCGCGGTCGAAGAGAACGACATTGCCGCCTTCCTCGACACACTCGACGGCTATCGCCTCGCCGATACCGCGCCCCCTCCCACGACGACCACGACCTCTCCCGCCAGCATGAGGTCCATTCTCGCGACTCCTCAGAGAAGCGGACACCTGCGCGCCCAGCCGACGCCTTCCCGCGACTGTAGCCGACTCCCCGACCCGCTGCAATCCGGCGCAGCGGTCGGGAAAAAGGCGGGAACCACGATCAAGCGGCTTGCTGCGCGGGATTCTCCCTTTCTATGCTCGGGACCGACGAACGCGTGCCGCCGCGCGCGCTTTTTCCGGGGCCGAGTCTCGTCGTGAGGACCGTCGTGCCGATGCGCCCGCCTTCCTGGCTGCTGCTCCACGCCCGCTTTCTGCGCTACCTGATCTGGGAGTTCCGCGGGCCGCTGGGCATCTTCGCGAGCTTGATCGGCGTCGGCGGGCTGGTCTTGCACCACCTGTACCACCACGAGATGCTCTCGTATGCTGGGGCCTGCTTCGTGGTTTTCCAGATGGTTTTTTTTGGCCAGCCGCCGACCCCCTTCCCGGACGAGTGGTACTTGCAGCCGCTGTTCTTCCTGATCCCGATCGTCGGCCTGGGCGCGGTGGCCGACTCGGTGGTACGGCTGGGGTATCTGGTCTTCGCGCAAGACGAACCTCCCGGAGTGGCAGCAGATCATGGCCAGTCTGTATCGCGATCACACGGTGGTCGTCGGCGCCGGCAAGGTCGGCTACCAGATCATCCAGGGCCTTCTCGCGCTCGGGGAAGCAGTCGTGATTGTGGAGCGTGCCACCGAGACCGAATCGGTGTTGCTGGAAGAGCTGCGGGACCTCGGCGTGCCCACGATCCGGGGCGACGGCCGGGCGGCCAAGACGCTCGTCTCGGCGGGGGTGGGCCAGGCCAAGGCGGTGATCCTGGCCACCAGCGACGACCTGACGAATCTCGACGGCGGTCTCACGGCCCGCGATCTGAACCCCAAAGCACGTATTGTCTTGCGACTGTTCGACGAGTCGCTCGCGGCGAAGGTGCGGGACGCCTTTTCGATCCCGGCCATATCGACGGCGCTGGTTGCGGCCCCGGCGTTTATCATGGCCGCGACGGGGAAGCGCGTCTACCAGGCGTTCCAGTTGGGCGGGCGCAACTTGCACATCGTCGACCTGATTGTGTACGAAGCCGGACGACTGGTCGGACGCACGGTCGGCCAGGTGCAGCGCGCGCAGCTCGTCAACATCGTGATGCACTCCGGGGCGGCGGGCGCGAACATCAACCCGTCCCACGACGTACGGCTCGCAGCGGGCGACGAGATCCTGGTCATTGCCCCCATCGAGCAGCTCCGGGCCCTGGAGGCCAGCAACCGGCTCCCACCAGAACCGACCTTGGCTGAGAGTCCCGCCGTGATTCGCGGCCAAGACGGGGGCGGGCGCGACGAATAGAAGAGGCGAGCCGTGTTTGGCTCTTGTACCGGATGGCACGCCGGGGGACAATGCGTTTTGATTGGAAACGAAAGGGAAGATCACGATGAAGTTGAGCTTCCTATTCACGGACATCGTCCCGGACGTGGCCGAGCTCGACCACCGCATGGCGGCCCTGTCGGACCTGGGCTATCGGGGCGTGGATTTGCCGGTGTCGCACCCCTTGCCGTACAGCGTCGAGGAGATCGAGGCCCTGAGCCGGCGTAATGAGCTGCCGGTCGTCGCGCTGGCCACCGGCTGGTCGTATGGCTGCGAAGGGCTTTGCCTGGCGAGTCCGGATGAAGTGGCGCGGGGCCGCGCGGTCGGCCGGCTGATTCAGTACACCCGCAGCGCGGCGCGGCTGGGGTCGATGCTTTCCATCGGCCGCATGCAAGGTCAGTCGAACGACGAGCGCAACCAGCAACTGGGCCGCGAACGCATCGAGGACAGTCTGGCAATGTTGTCCTGCTACGCCGTGGACCTCGGCGCCCGCATCGTGCTCAAGCCGGTGAACCATCTTCAGGGCAGCTTCTTCAACACGGCCGCCGAGGTCGCGGCCCTGATCGATGAGCTCAGCTTGCCCGCGACCGGGGTCATGCTCGACACGATGCACATGCACCTCGAAGAGCGCTCTCCCATCGAGACCATCCGCCGCTATGGCTCGCGCACCTGGCATTTCCAGTTGTGCGAGACCAACGGCGGCCCCTTCGGCTCGGGCGGGCTGGACATCCCGCAGGCCCTGGACGCGCTGGCCCAGTCAGGCTACGACCGCTTCGTCTCGGTGAAGATTTACCGCAAAGTCGCCTGGGAAGAAGCCGCCCGCGGCGCGATCGCGTACCTGAGGGACCACTGTGGGCGGTTCCACTGAGAGGGTGTACGAGGAGTGGGTTTTTTAGCCCCAACGGGGCGACAGTGAATAGCCCGGGGCGTCGTACGTGTTTAGCGTCTCGGATGGCTGGTTTTCTGGGCTTTTCCGTGTAGCGGCGGCCGTCTCGGCCGCTCCGGGCTGGTTCCCCTCCGGAGCGGCCGAGACGGCCGCCGCTACACAGAAAGGACTTACGTCCGATGGCGAGACGCTAAACACGTACGGGGCGTCAGCCCCGGGAACCGAGGAACGACGCCCACTCCTCTTCTGCCCAGCCCCAGAGGGGCGACAGAATTCCCGGCGGCATCGGATCGTCTGTCGCCCCTGCGGGGCTGGGGGGGGAATAGTACGCGTGTCGCGGTCCCGGGGCTGACGCCCCGGGCTATTCACTGTCGCCCCGTTGGGGCTAAGAACAACTTCTCGTACACCCTCTGAGACAGGGCGTCTCGTCATCCGGAGCATGTTCTCCCTGCAGGGTGCGTCGAGTCCGCGATGACGCACCCTGCCGGCCTATGAGAGCGTCCCCCGAAACCGGATTTCGCCCCCCATTGCGCGCGAATCTCTTGTCGCTCTCGTAACGCCGCCCCCCTGGAATACGATCATGCGGGTCGACTTTCGAGGCGATCCAGACCGGAGGCGGGGCCATGAGATATCCGAGAAGCGGGCTCGCGGTCGCGGTCGTGGCCGTTATCGTGCTGGCATTTTCCGCGTGTGTTCCGCTGCAACCGCCTGCCCGAGCGACCGCCGCGATGTGGGATGATGATAAGTCAATCGAAGTCTCCACCGACCTGCCCGACCTGCTCCGGGCTCATAACGAGCGCCGCGCCGAGAAGCAACTGTCTCCCCTGCGCGGAAATAGCCTGCTGGCTGCGGCGGCGGCCCGTCATGCGCGCGACATGGCCGCGCACGACAAGATGAGCCACGAGGGCAGCGACGGCTCCGACCCGGAGACGCGCATCCACGAGGCCGGTTATTACGGCCAGCGCCTGGCCGAGAACGTGGCCGAAGGATACAAGACGAGCGACGAGGTCCTGGCCGGCTGGATGGACAGCCCCCCTCATCGCGAGAACATCCTGGGCGATTTCCGCGACATGGGCGCCGCGCGGGCCACGAATCCCGATGGCAAGGTCTTCTGGGCCGTCGAGTTCGGGCGGCCCTGGCCGAAGCTCGATCCGGATCAAGCCGCCGCCGATTTCCGCGCCGCTCTGAACCGGACACTGCGCCGAGGCAGGCAAGCCGTCGTTGACAGTCCATCCCAAGCTTCAGGCCGCGGCCCGCCGTCATGCCCAGGACAATGCCGCCAGGGAGAAACTGGCTCCCGAAGACATCGATGGAGTAACCCCGCTCGATCGCGTGGCCCAGTCTGGTTACAAGTTCCGCGAGTTGACCGAGGGTGATGCCTCTGGTCAGCCGATTCCCGAGAAAGTGATTCGCTCGTGGCTGGATTCGACCGATCATCGGCCTGATCTACTTGGCCCCTTCCGCGACATCGGCGTCGGCTACGCCGCGTCGTCGCACGGTCTGCCCTACTGGACGGTGATCCTGGGCCGCTCATCCCCCTGACAGGCCACCGGGCCCCCTGCCGGCAGATCGGTCAGGCGATTTCGTCGGCCGAGAGGTCGATTGCGAACAACTGCTCAACGGTGTACGGGCAATCCGCCGGAAATGAGGAACCGGGCAACCCGGTTTCCGACGCGGCCAGTTCGACGGCGTTCTGGTACGCCTCCACCAGGACCGCCTCCGCATGGGCCCGGAGCACGCCACGGCCGGCAAGGTCGGCCAGTTCCTGTCGCTGATTCAGCACCGTCGTCCGCCAGCTCCGCGACCGCTTCTCGCGCTGGAACTGCCATCTCAACGGTGCAATCGCGCCAGTGCCATCGATTACGCGACCTTTTTGGACTTGTTCTTCCCGATACCCCCCTGAGTCCCCATGTCGGGAAGAGTTTTCGCTTCTAAATATGCCTGATACACCTCCGGCCAGATCCCGCTCAGTTGGATCACGCGCAGGTCCACGATCCACTGACCCCCTTCCAGTTTCCAGGTCATGCCCGACTGTTTCAGCCGTTGTGTGAACACCGTCTTGCACGCCGCCTCGGTCACCCCGCTGCCGATGGGAAGGTGGTTGTTTCGGTACTGACAATAATCCAGGAACCGAATCCGCTTCCGCAAGTAGTTGTAAGCGCTGCGATATTGCTCCCGCTTCTTCCCCATCACGATCCGCCGTCGTCGGATCGCGGCCGCCGAGTGCAACACGCGGTTGATCCCCCGCGGTTTCGTCTTCAGCCAGCGGCACATCTTTCGCGCCCAGCCCTGGGCACGCTTCGCGTCCGAAAATAACGCCTCCGCCAGTTTGTAAATGTATTCACACGCATGATAAAAATCGATCACCCATTCCCACTCCAGCCGCTGACCGGAATGACGGGGATGGCACATCCGCTTGAGCACCCGGCGGAAATACCGCGTCTGTTGGTATCCCCCATCGGTGATGTAGGCCAACCGCGGCAATGGTCCCGTCCACTGCTCCAACACCGCCACGAGCAACGCCGTCAACTGCCGCGACAGCGTCTCCTGACCGGACTCAGGCATCCGGCCCAGGTACACCGTCCCCAACCGCCGACCCCTCCGGTCGTACACCGAGAGCGTCGCCGTCGCGCCTTCCCGGTAACACTCGTGATCACGGATCGGCAACATCAACCCGTCACGACCCACCGCCAACACCGGCTTGCGGCCACCCCGGGATTGGAACGCCTGTTCCAACAGCTTCAAGACGTGAGCCAACTGGGCGTCCTGGCGGTGGGTATCCATACCCTCCACGACTCCCGCGAGGACAGTACGCAAACTCGCCACCGACCAACACACGCCATGAGCACGCTGGAGGTGGGCCAAGACGGCGCTCTGGGTGGAGACCGCCGCCGCCTGAGCCGTGCTCAGCCAAGGCGGGCGTGGCCAAGCCGGCTTCCAGTCCCAAGCGGATCTCCAACGGAACGATCGACCGTTCGATGCCGTGCAAGGGCTGGTACAGCATCCGCCAGAGGGTGATCGTTCCAGGGCCAGCGCACACTTATAGGTAATTCTGGTAATTTGTAAGGCTCTGCGCCCTGGCTGGCTCTTGTGCATACCATCCCCTGTGTTGCTTCCATGACCGCGTCGCATCGGGGGGTGAACCATGGGCAGACGTTCAGCGAATCGGCCTGGATGAGGTCGTGCGGCATTTCGCGGAACTCGAGGACCCGCGCTCCGAGATCAACCGACGGCACCCGCTGGTCAGCGTGGTGGTCATCGCCTTGCTGGCCGTGCTCGCCGGCGCCGGCGGACCGACGGCGATCGCCCGCTGGGCCCGGCTGAAACAGGAGTTCCTCATGCGGGTGCTCGACTTGCCCAACGGCCTCCCGCGCAAGGATGTCTTCCGGCGCGTCCTGACGGCGCTGAAGCCGGCCGCCTTCCGGGCCTGCTTCGCCGGCTGGCTCCAGTCGTTGCGTGCCGAGGCGATGGCGGAGACCGGCGTGGATCGGCCGGTGCTGCCGGTGGACGGCAAGACCTTGCGGCGCAGTCACGATCGCAAGGACGGGCTGGGTGCCCTGCATTCGGTCAGCGTGTGGGCCAGTGAGTATGGCCTGTCCCTCGGCCAGGTGGCCTGCGACGAGAAGTCGAACGAGATCACGGCCATCCCCGAACTTCTGCGGTTGGTGGACATCGAGGGGGCGATCATCACCATCGACGCGATGGGCACCCAGAAGGCGATCGCCGCGCAGATCCTCGCGGGCAAGGCCGACTATGTGTTGGCGTTGAAGGGGAACCAGGAGGCGCTCTATGAGGCGGTCATCGAGCACATCGACGAGCAGCTTGAGGGGGACCTGTCCGAGGCGCAGGAGTCTGTGACGACGGAGGAGGCTCACGGGTGCGCGGAGGTGCGGACGTATCTCCAGCTCCCGGTCCCCGAGGACCTGCCCGGCTTCGAGCAGTGGAAGGGGCTCAAGTCGATTGGGATGGCAACGTCGTGCTGTCTTCGAGACGGTGAGGAGACGATCGAGGTCCGCTACTACCTCAGCAGCTTAGAGGTGGACGTCCAGGAGTTCGCCCGTGCCATCCGAGGCCATTGGGGCATCGAGAACAGCTGCCATTGGACCTTGGACATGACGTTCCGCGAGGACGAGTCCCGGATCCGCGAGCGGAACCTGCGTGAGAACTTCGCGTGGCTGAACCGGTTTGCGTTGTCGCTGTTGAAGCAGCATCCCGACCGGCAAAGCGTGGCCATGAAACGCCGTAGCTGTGGCTGGAGCGAGACCTTCTTGATGGAAGTCGCTACTGGATCAACATGTTAGTGTGCGCTGGCCCTGGTGATCGTTCCGAACAAGGTCGCCACGGTGCGGTTGGGGGACTTGAAGCGGCGGCGATACCCCACTCCCTGGAAGCACATCTGGTTGGGCATGTCCCGACGGTCATGCGGTTCGAGGTGATTGAAGGTCCATTCGACAAGGAGCCGACCCAGTTCCCGAAGCAGAACTTGCAACTGGGTCTCGAACTGGTGGCAGGTCTGGGGAGTCACCTCCGCCCTGCGGAACCGGACGATGAGGGGACCGATCTGAGCGATCACGGGGATCAAGCGAACGGTCAGCGGGAACAAAGAGGTGGCGAAGTGCGTTGCGAGCAGCGCGGCAGCGGCCGTAGCATGGTCCATCGAGTCGGCCTCTCTGGTGAGGTGGCAAGGTTTGTTCACCTCCAACTCACCGAGAAGCCGGCTCATTCTTCAAGCCGCTGGCCGCATAAACAGCGGAACTAAAGGCCCTTGTGGGCAAAAAACCACGCGATTCCCGGGGAAACCTTTGGCAGTGGCGCGATTGCACCCATCTCAACAGGTGCGTCAGCAGGACAACGAGACGGCTCTTCACCTCGCGGCGGTCGCGTCGTGCCATGTCCGTCAGATACTCGCCCAGATTATCGAGGTCCAGCCCCGCGAGATCCCGGCGATGGACGAGAGCGGCCATCGCCTCCAGCCACGCCGTTTCATCTTCGGCATACAAAGCAGCCAGCGAATCCGCGGTCGCAACTCCGACCATATTCGCCTCCTCTCCTCCCAGCAACAAGGTATCGCACAAGGGCAAGACCGAGCAACCCGAGCGAACAATAAATGTAGATCAGCGAATATCAGAACAATTCGCTATATCCCGAATGGCACTCGCAATCTATGGGCTTATCGATGTCGTTTACACATAGATCGATTCTAGAGGTAGAAAATGGGCCGGGTCGCCCCGGGGGATCACTCTCCCGGGGCTTCCCACAGATCCGGACATGCCCAATTAAGGCATCCGGCTCGTCATGTCACGTGAACGCTACGGGACGGCATACCGAGTGGACCGCGATCGCAGGTGGAAGCGGGGTCCGCTTCAGGATGCGATGGAGATGGTCCCAGGTCATCCGACCGCCACGTCGACGACGACGCGACAGCCAGCGCTTCCAGATCCAAGTGGCCGCGTTCCGAAATCGCTGCAGCGCCAGGGCGTTGCCGGTGATCCCGTAGTACGCGAAGTGGCCCACCAGTTTCTGACTCAGGGTCCGGTGCTGGTCCTCGATCGGCTGGTGGCGGTGGACCCGACACCATTCCGAGAGAGCTTTCAATCCACGGCGGAAGCGGCTCCCGGACGTCTTGCGCTTCACCACCCAGTTCCCGTTCCGAGAGCGCGCCCAGTAGTGCGTGAAGCCCAGCAGGTCAAAGGTCCCTGGAGGGTTCCGCCCTTCCGAGTTCGCCCCATCGCGGGCGCTGCTGGGCCGCTCGAACGGCACCAACCGCGTCTTCTCCGGGTGGATCGTCAAGCCGTACTTCTCGAAACGCTTGGGCAGCACGTCCATCACCCGCCGGGCGTCTTCTTCACAGGAAAAACCCATGACGAAGTCGTCCGCGTAGCGGATCAGGAACGAGTGCCCCTTCAGACGTGGTTGGACCTCCCGCTCGAACCATTCGTCCAGCACGTAGTGCAGGAAGACGTTCGAGAGGATCGGGCTGACTACCCCGCCCTGCGGCGACCCCTTCTCCGGATGCGTGACGCATCCGTCCTCGAGGACGCCAGCGTTCAGCCATTTGCCGATCAGTCGCAGCAGCACCCCATCCCGCACCCGACGCTGGAGGAAGTCCCGCAGATGGCCGTGATCGATCGTATCGAAAAATTTTCGAATATCGACGTCCACGATCCAGCCGCCTCCGATCGCCATCGTCTGTCGCCAGAGACTGTCCAGCGCTGATGCGCCGATCGTCCGGGGCGGAAGCCGTACGAGCAGTCCTGGAAGTCCTGTTCGTAGACGGCTTCGAGCACCATGACGACCGCCCGCTGGAGCACCTTATCCTCAAAGGTCGGAATCCCCAGCGGCCGGGTTTCGGTCGCCGAGCCGGCCTTGGGGATATGGACCCGCCGCACCGGCGGTGCCTGGTACGTGCCGGACTTGGCTCGTTCCCGCAGCGACCGAAGGTTGTCCTTCAGGTTCGCGGCGTAGTCCTCGCCATCCTGTCCGTCCACGCCCACCGCGCCGTCTTTGCGGGTGCGGTCGAACGCCTCTGTCAGCCAGTCGAGGTCGATGAAGTAAGCCAGAGACGTGAATCCCATCTCCGGGCTTTGTCGAGCGAGTTGTGCGATCCGTTGTTGTTTCGTGGACACGTCCACGGGTTCCGATGCACCCGCCATGTTTCCCTCCAACGGTTTCCTGACACGGCGCCCCCTTCCCTCCGCCGGGTCCCTCGGAATGGTTCCCCGGCCTCCGCGGTACTATGGGGCGCTCCGACTCCCGTCCGTCCCTTTCGCCGCGCTTCGTTGCCTTCGCTTGGCGATACCACCCTTGCGTCGCTGTTTGCTCCCAGCGGCCTCGACGCGCGACCGTGGGCTCCGGGGAGTTGATGTTCCGGTTCCCGAGCCGGAATTGTGAGTGGAGACGGATGGGTCTCCCAGGTTCCCAGGGACCCCTCGTGTGCCTTGGCCCTGTTCTCCGACCCCGGCGGGACCGAACGCGCCAGGCCCGTTGCGGCGTGTCGGCGTGGTCCCCGCGTCTGACAAGCGCGAGGACTCCCGCGGAAAGCTTTCGAGGCTCAATCGCACGGCCTGGGCACTCGCTGTCTACGCTTCGCAGTGAGGATCACTCCTCCCCACGCAAGACTCGCTTCCGGCTGCTGGCCAAGCTCTGCCGGGCGGGATTCGTTCACCCGCAGGGTTCCGATGAAAGGTTTCCGAGTTTCGAGTCTCTTCCTCCTTTCCTGAGCTTCCTGGCGCAATGTCAGAATCTCATTTCCGCCAGTTGCCGTCGGGAAATAGGATCTGATGACACCATTTTCTCCCACCCGCCCGATTCCACGAGGGCGGTCGGCCGGCTCCAAGACACTTGCGCGGGGCGGTCCCGAGTCGGCCAGCCGCCATCAGCCATTAGTCACCTGTCATCCATTCAAACCTTCTCCGGCACCACGAACGGCGCCCGGTAATGCCGGGTGAGCATGGCGTCGGCCTCGGTGTCGCCGACGAACTTCTCGGTCGCCGGGTCGAACTTCAGCTTGCGGCCCAGGCGGTAGGCGATGTTGCCCAGGTGGGCCAGGCCCGAGCTGGTGTGGGCGGTCTCGACCGGGCCGTGGAGGATCTTCGGGTCGCGGCTGCGCACCGCCTCGATGAAGTTGGCGAAGTGCTTGCCGACCGGGTCGCCGTCGCTCGTTCTTCGGGCCCGGCTCGCCCTTCGCGGCCGAGGAACGACTCGTAGGTGTTGTAGCCCTTGATGGCCAGGTAGCCTTCCGAGCCGTAGAAGATGTTGCCGACGCCCGACGCCTGCCTCGGTGTTCGTGACCCAGGGACGGACCTCGAACTCGATCATCTGGTTCGTCTCGGGGAAGTAGTAGCGTGCTCGAGAGAACCTCGGGGGTCTCCTTGTCGTCGTCCCAGAGGAACTTGCCGCCCATGGCGACGATCTCGCTGGGAAGCGTCTCCAGGCCCAGGCCCCAGAGGCACATGTCGGTCTCGTGGACGCCCTGGTTGCCGACGTCGCCGTTGCCGTAGTCCCAGTGCCAGTGCCAGTTGTAGTGGACGAGCCGCTTGCGAGAAGGCCCGCTCCTGCGCGGGGCCTTGCCAGATGTTCCAGTCGAGCGTGCTCGGCGGCGTGTCCGGGTCCTTGAAGTGGCCGATCGAGGGCCGGTCGCGGAAGACCAGCCCGCGGGCCATGTAGACCTTGCCGATCAGCCCCTTGCGGAGGTGATCGACGGCCTCGCGCACCGCCTCCGAGCTGCGGAGCTGCACGCCGTGCTGGACGATGCGGCCGTACTTCTTGGCCGCCTCGACCATCTTGCGGCCTTCGAAGATGTTGTGGCTGCCGGGCTTCTCGACGTAGACGTCCTTGCCCGCCTGGCAGGCCCAGATCGTCGCCAGGGAATGCCAGTGGTTGGGCGTGGCGACGCTGACGACGTCGACGTCCTTGCGGTCGAAGACCTTGCGGAGGTCGGTCTCGGTCTCGACCTTGTATGCCGTACTCGCTTCTCGAACTCGTCGGCCGCGCTTGTCGAGCACGTCGCGGTCGGGGTCGCAGAGCACGGCGACCTTGACGCCCTTGGTGCCCATGAAGCCTTCCGATGTGCGTCTTGCCCCGGCCGTTGACGCCGAGGATCGCGGCGCGGATCGTGTCGTTGGGCCCGACTGGCCCGACGCCCGCGCGGCCAGGCTCCCGGCGGCCACCACCCCCGCCGCGCTGGTCAGAAACGTCCTGCGGTTCTGCTCGGTCATGTTTGCACCTCCGAAACCGGATAAGGCCCAGGAGAAGAACGCGTCGTCGATGAGGTTCGCCCGCGAACCCCACCAATGTAGAGCGACCGTTCCCCGGACACAATCCGCGACGCTTCCCCGGATGCGAGTTTCCGCACGCGATCCTGGTGCGAACCCGAACAAGGCTCGTCGGGGTCGCCGTAACCGCTTATAGTGCAAGGGAATCAGCCGTGTCCGGGAACGGCTTTGAACGAGCCGTCCGGCGCGTCCGAAGGTCCGAAAAAACCGGTTGCAACGCGGGACACCTGGTCTTTGGGACAGAGTCAAGGGGTCAATGGCTTCGTTCGGCGCTGGGATTTTGGCTTCGTTTGGCGCCTGGGGAGCTGGCAGAAGTTCGGTCCTCTCCTTTCAGAGTCTGTCCCAGAAGTGACGATCCGGTCACTCTGGTTTTAGCCCCAATACCGTTGAATTAGGAGCAAATATTCAGTAGGTGCTGACCATAATATAAGGACTTACGTCGAGAATCTGGCCCCCAACTACTGTACGTCCGCTCCTAATTCAACGGTATTGGTTTTAGCCCCGAAGGGGCGGCAGCGAATAGCCCGGGGCGTCAGCCCCGGGAGGGAATAACGGCGCAAAAACCCCTTCTTCTCAGCCTCGAAGGGGCGACAGAATCCCGGCTCCGCAGCCTCTTCTGTCGCCCCTTCGGGGCTTTGGAGAAGGGGGTGTGAGGCCGGTCTCGGTTCCCGGGGCTGACGCCCCGGGCTATTCACTGCCGCCCCTTCGGGGCTAAGACCTGACACCATCGGGGGGCTTTCGGGACAGACTCTCAGCCGGATTGTCAGAGAACACACGACGGGGCGATTGGATAGATTCGTAATTCCGTCCTGGTTCGTTCTGTGATTCTGCTCCGGGGGCGGTCCTTAGGCTCGGGGGTACTCACTCCAATCCGGATCATGCCCAAATCCTGTCCTCTCCGAAATATCCCCCTCCACTGGTTTTTTTCTTGATTTCGTGATTGGGGTCGATCACACTCTGAAATTCAGGAGTATGGATGCGGAGTCCACCGATGGGGCCGAAGGCACTTCCCAATCAGCACGAGATGAAAATGCCGGGGCCGGGTGCGGGTGCGCCCGATTGCTTGACCGGGTGCGGATGGCGGTCCGGGCTCTGCACTATAGTCTTCGGACCGAGGACGCTTACGTCGCCTGGGTGCGACGCTTTATCCTCTTCCACGGCAAGCGTCATCCGTTGGAGATGGGCGCCGCGGAGATCGACCAGTTCCTGACGGATTTGGCGGTCCGGGGGCAGGTGGCTGCTTCGACGCAGAACCAGGCCCGCTGCGCCCTGCTGTTCCTCTATCAGCAGGTGCTCGGCGTGGAACTGGCGACGCTCGGCGACGCGGTCATCCGGGCCAAGCGGCCACAACGGTTGCCGGTCGTCCTGACGCGCGCGGAGGTCAAGGCCGTCCTGGATCGGCTCGACGGCACGCCCCGACTGGTCGCGACCCTGCTTTATGGAGCCGGCCTGCGGCTGCTCGAAGCGCTGCGGCTGCGGGCCAAGGACATCGAGTTCGACCGCAACGAGCTCCTGATCCGCGACGGCAAGGGCCAGAAGGACCGGATCACGATGCTGCCCGGCGTGGCCAAGACGCCCCTGGCCGAGCATCTCCGCGCGGTCCGTGCGTGGCACCAGCGCAACCTGGAGGCGGGGCACGGGTCCGTCTACTTGCCCGACGCCTTGGAGCGGAAGTACCGCAATGCCCACCGCGAGTGGGGCTGGCAATATGTCTTCCCCGCCAGCGGCCGGTCGCTCGACCCGCGCAGCGGCCTGGAGCGTCGCCACCACCTGGACCCGACGTCGATCCAGAAAGCGATGCGCCGGGCCGTCCTCGCGGCCGGCATCGTCAAGCACGCCACGCCCCACACGTTGCGTCACTCGTTTGCCACGCATCTCCTGGAAGACGGCTACGACATCCGGACGATCCAGGAGTTGCTCGGCCACAGCGACGTCTCGACCACCATGATCTACACCCACGTTCTGAACCAGGGAGGCCGGGGGGTGAAAAGCCCCGCGGATCGGCTCTGAAGCATCCGCCGTTCTGTTCCGCGTTTGTCCCCCGTATTCGGCGGCCTGGAATTCCGCCTAATTCCGGTGCGGCAATCGCGGCCGAAGAACACAATAACAGGCTGGACAAGGGGTTCGCCCCTGTAGGCTCGGCAAACTCGGTCCCGAAACGCGGATGATTCTGGCCGCGTTTGGGGTTTCTCATTAGGATGATAGGCGGACATGTTGTTCCGCCGAATTCAAGTTAGGCCGCAGGGACCCGCGACTGACCCTTGGCTTGCGAGGTGAGGATCATGACTGAACAGGCTTCCGCCATTCCTGCCATTGTGCAAAGCGCGTTCTTCCTATTGAAGCTTGTGGCTTGGCTCGTGGGGACAATCTGGGCGGTACGGAGGGTGCTCCGATCTACAACAAAGAACGGAAAGAGCGTATACCACAACTGTGAGCGGAGACCGGAGCCTAACCTCGGCTGCAGCGGACCCGGCCACGCGGTTGGTTGATCGTGCGAGAGGTGTTCATAGGCCGGGCCGCTGATCCCGGCGTTAGGCGCTCGGAACGCCGTAGCTTGGGGTCGTGCGTCAGTTATCATCGGCGGGTGGTCGCGCGGCGCTCAGTGCGTGGCGCGGCCGAGAGAAGTAAAGCATTCTTGTGCGTGGCTATGTCTGTGGTGCCGTCCAGGGCCTAACTTGTGCTGCAGCGGACCCGGCCCCGGTCGGCGCTTCCTGGTGTCTTCAGGGCTTGGTGGTCCGTGGCCGGTCCGCTGAGCTTTGTCGTTAGGCGGCGGAGGGCACATAGATGGTGTCGGAGCCCTTCCTCTGAGCAAATCCACGACCCGCAGTTCGAGCAACTCGTCGCCAACCTTTGCCGTTGTCCTGGATTGTTCGTGACTCCTGTGAGCTTCGGGGCGGTGTGCGCTTACCTCGACGGGTTCGACGCCGCTCGCAATCATGGCCCGCTCATTGGCCTTCATCAGTGGCTCGTCATCCGGTTCAATAACGGCAATAACCTGTACTGGTCGGGGTTGGCACGCCTGCTTCTGCCAGGGGGCGCGGGGTCTTCGGATGAGCAAGCCATCCGGGAGCTCGGCCAGCTCCTATCGGAGTTCTTCGAGTATCGCCGGACCAAAGGTGTCACGAAGATCTTCCACGACTATGCCCACTGGCTCCTGCGACGTTCCTGGTACACTGGTCCTTTGCACCGTGTCCGGACCGACGCCTAACCTTCGCTGCAGCGGACCCGGCCACGCGGTCGCGGTATCATCGTGCGAGCGGCCTTGGTGCGTGGCCGGGCCGCTGAGCTTTGTCGTTAGGCGGCGCAGAGGACCATATGCAATTCATCATCAAGCCACACCGGGGTATCGGCCCGATTGCCTTCGGCATGAGCCGCGAAGAAGTGGTTGCTGCGATGAGCGGCATTGGTGGCGGGTTGCCAGTGTCGCGGAGTAAGGATACGGACTGCTTCTTTCGCAACGCCTTCCAGGTGTCCTTTGGCGATGCGGGTCGAGCGGATTTCATTGAGGTCACAAGTGCCTTGTCGGTCGAAGTGGTTTTCAACGGCATTGACATCTTCGATATCCCCGCTGACGAACTGCTGGCCCTGATTCAGGAGTACGACGAGCCAGACCATGAATTGTCTCGACCGCCGGACTCGTACATCTTTTCCGACCTGATTCTCACACTTTGGGGCCAGGACAAGCAGTACGACCACAAGGGGGGGCAGCGCCGTCCCATGTTCGCTGCGGTGGGAGTCGGCGCGGCAAGCTATCTGGCGGCTATAAGGGCGATCCATCGCCGAGCTGCGGAGCGTCGAACCAAACGCTGCACCTGACCCGGCCCGAGGGGAGCCGGGGTCAGATTTTGCTTTTGGTTTTTCCGTCGAAGCGAGTAGAACAGAGCCTAACTCATCATTGCAGCGGACCCGCCTTCGACGGGCCGCTGAATTCCAGCGTTAGGCGGCGCATCGGAGGACACAGATGGAAAAGGCCCTCGAAGTCACCGTGAACGGGCTGCATCCCCAGACGGTCGGCCTGGGCCATCCTGTCGGCGTCGTCCATGTCATCGTCGAGATCCACGGCGGCATTCTGAACCTACTCCTGCAAGCAAGCGACGCCGTCAGCGGGGAACTGATCTGGTGGGATGCCCCCCGTATTGCGGTCGGGGATGAGATCCGGGTCAAGGTCGTCGAGGGCGGCGCGCCATCGCCAGAGCAGAAACGCTGGCAGAAACGATCCATTGCCTCGCCGGCCGAAGGGAAGCACGACGCCTAACCCACGGTTGCAGCGGACCCGCCTGCGGCGGGCCGCTGAGCCTGGCCGTTAGGCGGCCTCTCTCCAAGTTGGGGTTATGGCGATGGCTGATGACTCCGGTTTCGCGTCGCGGGGTGGCTCTGGCGATGAGGCTTGAGTTGGGTGCCACCGGCTTTGCCAGTGCCAGATGACGGAGAGCACGGGCCGAGCCAGTGGCACACCTTCGACAGTGCCACCTGGCGGGTGCGTCGTCGCAGACGCGACGCGCCCTACGAGACTCCGCGTCGGTCATCGCCTTGGAGAAGGCACGGCGCCCTTCTCGTCGGCTTTGCGTGAGGGTACCGGCGGAAGGTCGCCGACGATCGCCTTGCCTTCGGCGAGCATCTGCTCGGCCTCAAGCCGGAAGTATTTCATTTTCAGTGCATCCACCACCCGGCCCTGTCCGGTCTTGGCGTAGCCGTCCAGGATCTGTTCGAGTTCTTTCATCCGTGCGAGGTGGGCCTGGATCGCGGCGATCCGCTCGGCCGGGGCGGGGTGCAGGCGGATCTGCTCTTCCATCCAGCGGCGCGACCAGGCCGGGAAATCGTCGCCGGGCAGAGTCATCGCGGCCTTCAGCCGCTGCATGTCCTGCTCGACAATCTGGCGGGCCGTCGCGGCGCGCTCCTGAACCAGAGCCCGGCCTGGTGGGGCGGCGGGGACCGGGTCCTTCGGCGCGACTTCGTGGCGGTTCTCTGTCCGGCCGTCGCCGGGGGCGGCCGTCTCGATTTTCTGGCCGTCCGCGATTTCCGGGCCCGGGTGGACCACGACCCGATCTCCCGCATTCAGGCCCGCGCAAACTTCCACGCGATCGCCGGCCTCCACGCCCGTCTTGATCCGGGTCCGGACCGCGCGGCCGTCCACCACGCGATAGCAGGCGGCACTCCCGTCCGCATCCTGGGCGATGAGGGCCGAGGCGGGGACCGTGAGAACATCGTGCCGTTCTTGAAGCTGGATCGTGACCGCGGCCGTCAGTCCCGGCAACAGGCGGCCATCGGCATTGTCGAGTTCGATCTCGGCCCGGAGGGTCCGGGTGGCGGCGTCTTCGGCCGGCGCCTGCGCGCGATCGTGGCCTGGAAGGCGCGGCCCGGCAGAGCGTCGATCTCGACCGTGGCCGGTGCTCCCGGGTGCAGGAGCGGCGCGTCCCGCTCGGGAACCGCGACGACCACGCGCACCTTGTCCGTCTCGTCGATCGTCAACAGAGGGGCGCCGGCCGTCTCGTCCGGCCGGACAAAATCCCCCACGTGCATGCTGCGCCGGGTCACGACGCCGCCCAGGGGCGCGACGATGGTGCCTTGTTGCGCGCGGCTCTCGGCCGCGCAAGCGGGCCTGAGCGATCTTGAGTTCGGCCTCGGCCACCATGAGATCCGCCCGGGCCGCGTCCCGCCGGGCTTGGTTCTCCGCGACGGCGGCCTGCGCGGTGAGCAATTGGGCCTGCGCCGTGGCGCGTGTGGCCTGGGCGGCCTCGAACCGGTCCTGGGCCTCCGCGACGACGTGGCTCTCGACGGCTCCTTTTTCGCTCAGGCCCTGGAGGCGCTGTTGTTCCTTCTGGCGGAACGAGATTGTCGCCTCGGCCCGGGCGGCTTCGGCCTTGGCCGCGTCCACCTGGGCACGCGCCGCTCCCATCGCCGCTTCCACGACCTTGATGGCCGCCTGAGCCTTGATCACAAACGCACTGGCCCGTTCGACCTCCGCCTGGCGTTGCTCCCGCTCCGCGAGGAGTTCCGGCGCGTGGATCTCCGCGAGGACCTGGCCGCGCTTGACAGTGTCGCCAATGTCCACCTGGAGACTCTTCACGTAACCAGCCACCCGGGGAAACAGGTTGGCCGTCGCGATCGCATGGACGGTTCCGGGCTGGGTCGTGGTGAGTCGGATGTCCGTTTTCTTGAGGACTTCGACGGTCACCTTCGCTTCATCCCCGCGGATGTCCCCGAGCGGCACGGCGCCCATCGCGACCACCAGCACGATGCGTGCGGTCGCCCGCGGAACAACGCCCGCCTTCAGCCTGGTCCGGAACATGGTTCCCAGCCCTCTTTGCCACGTGGATCAGGAGATGCCTTCCCCTACCTGCCAGTCGCATTCGGCGTGTGAGCCCCGACTCAGACCATACCGCGGGTGGCCCTGACATCGCTTCGGTTTCCGGGCCACCCAAGCTCGTCGATCCCCGGTCGAGCGCGGCGTATGTCCTCATTCCTGTCCAGGATTATGAAGCGGCGCGCAAGGTGCTGGACGAGGAGCGGCGGCCGCGAGCGATTCGCCGGGTGGCGCTGCGAAACGCGATCGGCCGCAGGGACGAGGAGCCGTGATCGAGCCCGGCGAAATCGATGTGGCCGACTTCGATCAAGCAGGCCCGCACCCGGTCATTGTCGTCTCCCGTGCGGACCTGAATCGCGGCCGGTACGCCTTGGTTGTCGTCTGCACGCCGGCCCGTTTCGCTGCCCCGACAGCGACGGATCGCACCATCGTCCAAGCAAGAATAACGTACTTCATATATAAAATTCCATATAGTAAGTAGACTCCAGTTGGATTCAGTCACCAGCATCAACTTGGCGGACAGTTCGTCTGCCTGGTATAGTGCTTCCTCCGCGCAGCGACCGGGCAAGGTCGCGGCCTGTCTGCACCCGATCCACGGTTCTTCCGCCCCGCTCTTCTCCGCACTCACTCTCTTGGAGCCGCACGATCGTGAAAAAAATGACGCGTCAGATCATGTTCATAATCGGTCTTGGGGCGGGGCTCGTTCACCTGGCGGCCGCAGAGGCGGGCGCGTTGGTTTCGCCGCACGGCGGCCAGAAGCCGAACATCGTGATCATCTGGGGCGACGACATTGGCCAGTCGAACCTCAGCGCCTACTCCCTGGGGTTGATGGGGTACCACACCCCGCACATCGACCGGATCGCCCAGGAAGGGATGATGTTCACCGATTATTATGCGGAGCAGAGTTGCACCGCGGGCCGGGCGTCGTTCCTCACCGGGCAGCATGGCCTTCGCACCGGTCTCACCAAGGTCGGGCTGCCGGGTGCCACGCTGGGACTGCGCAGGGAAGACCCGACCATCGCCGAGTTGCTCAAGCCGCTCGGTTACGCCACCGGTCAGTTCGGCAAGAACCACCTGGGCGACCGCAACGAGTTCCTGCCGACCGTCCACGGCTTCGACGAGTTCTACGGCAACCTCTACCACCTCAACGCCGAGGAAGAGCCGGAACTACCGGACTACCCCAAGGACCCGGCGTTCCGCCAGAAGTACGGCCCGCGCGGGGTGCTCGACTGCAAAGCCACCGATCAGGACGACACGACCATCGACCCGCGGTTTGGCAAGGTCGGCAAGCAGACGATCAAGGACACCGGACCGCTGACCCGCAAGCGGATGGAAACGATCGACGACGATGTGGCGAACCGGGCGGCCGACTACATCCAGCGGCAGGCGAAGGCGGACCGGCCGTTCTTCGTGTGGGTGAACTTCACCCACATGCACTTTCGCACGCACGTCAAGCCGGAGAGCAGAGGCCAATCCGGCCGGTGGATGAGTGAATACGCCGACGCCATGATCGACCACGACAAGAACGTGGGCACGGTGCTGAAGGCGTTGGAGGATGCCGGGATTGCGGATAACACATTCGTGATGTACTCGACCGACAATGGCCCGCATATGAATAGTTGGCCCGACGCCGCCATGACGCCGTTCCGCAACGAGAAGAACTCGAACTGGGAAGGTGCTTACCGGGTGCCGTGCATGGTCCGCTGGCCGGGCAAGATCAAGCCGGGTGGGGTCTCGAACGAGATCGTGGCCCACCACGACTGGCTGCCGACGATCCTGGCCATGGCGGGCGATGCCGACGTGACCGAGAAGCTTCTGAAGGGGTACAAGGTCGGCGAGATGACCTACAAGGTCCACCTTGACGGTTACAACCTCCTCCCCTACCTGACCGGGCAATCGGCGAAGTCCCCACGCGCGTCCTTCATCTATTGCAACGACGACCAGCAGGTGACCGGCCTGCGCTACGACAACTGGAAGCTGGTGTTCCTGGAGCAACGTGTGCAGGGGACCTTGCAGATCTGGGCCGAGCCGTTCGTCCCGCTTCGGTTACCCAAGATCTTCAACCTCCGGATGGACCCGTACGAGCGGGCGGACATCACCTCGAACACTTACTACGACTGGTTGCTGGACCATGCCTTTCTGCTGGTCCCGGCCCAGGACTATGTCGGCAAGTTCCTCATGACCTTCAAGGAATACCCGCAGCGGCAGAAGGCCGCCAGCTTCAACCTCGACGATGTGATGGAGAAGTTGAAGGAAGTTCCCTCGAAGTAGTTCCGTAGGGTGCGTCAAGTCTGCGATGACGCACCTCTTCCCAGGGCTGACGAGCTCCACGAATGGGGCGGGGTAGAGGAAGGTGCGTCATCGAAGACGCGACGCACCCTACCTTACGGCTTTCTCAAGACGGTTCTTCTTCACGACGACTGTAGAGCAGCCAGTAGGTCACGGGGATCACGAACAGGGTGAAGACGGTCGAGGCGATCAGGCCGAAGATCAACGACCAGGCCAGGCCCGAGAAGATCGGGTCAAGGGTGATCGGGATGCTCGACAGCATGGCCGCGCCGGCCGTCAGGAGAATCGGCCGCAGGCGGACCACGCGGCTTTCCATGATGGCGTCGAAGAGGCTCCGGCCCTTGGCGACGGACTGGTGGATGAAATCGACCAGGATGATCGAATCGCGCGTGACGATGCCCGCCAGGGCGATCATGCCGATCATGGCCGTGGCCGTGAAGAAGACCGGGTCGGCAAAGCCGCCGACGGTCTGGCCCGACAGGCGGTTCAGGAGCCAGAAGCCGGGCATCACGCCGAGGACCGTCAGTGGGATGGCCAGCATGACCACCAGCGGAACGACAAAGGAATTCGTCTGCATGACGAGGATGACGTAGATCATCAGCATCGCCGCGCCGAAGGCCAGGCCCAGGTCGCGGAAGACGTCGAGGGTGATCTTCCATTCGCCTTCGCCGGCGAACTCGACGCGCGTGCCGTCGGGCACCGACCAGGCGATGCCGCCGCCGTTGTGGAAGAAGTTGCGCTCATCGAGCGGGCGGGGCGGGGCGTCTGCGCCACGAAGCCGCTGGTTTGACTGGCGCCGCCCTGGCGATCGAAGCTCACGTCGAGGACGCACTCGGCGGGCGTGCGGCCGGCGGTCTCGGCGAAGACGTAGACGACCCGTTCCAGGTTCTTGTGGTAGACCGTCTGATCGACGCGGGTCGTCTCCCACGGCCGATTTCCGCCAAGGGCACAAGGTGCCCGTGCGTCCCTTCACCCGGATGCGCGTCCAGGTCGTGCGGGCTGGAGCGGATCGGCCGGGGCAGGCGCAGCTCGATGCCTAGAGGATTGCGCTCGCCGGCCAGCCGCACCGTGCCGACCGCGGCGCCCTGGAGCGCGACCTGGAGCGTGCGGGCGATCTCATCGACGGAGATGCCGTTGAGCGCGGCCTTCTCCTGGTCGGTGAGGAAGACCAGCTTGGGCGCGGGCGCCTCGACCGTGTCGTCCACCTCGATGACGCCCGGCTCCTTTTGCAGGCGGTGCCCACGGTGCCGGCCGCCGCGATCAGGTCGGGATAGGACTGGTCGGGCCGGCCGTAGACTTCCGCCACCACGCGACGAGAGCACCGGCGGACCGGGCGGCAGCTCGACAATCTTGAGTTTGCGCCTTGCGCGCCTCGGCCAGCTTCGTGAGCGGCTCGTGCAGCCGCAACGCCAGCGCGTGGCTCTGGGCTTGCCGGTGCTTCTTGCCCACGAGATTGACGCGCACCTCGGCCTGGTGCGGCATCTGCCGCAGGTAATAGTGGCGCACCAGGCCGTTGAAATCCATCGGGCTGGACACGCCGACATAGCTGGTGAAATCCGTCACCTCGGGCACGCCGGCCAGCACGCTCTCGACCTCCTGCACGGCCACGTTGGAACGTTCGAGAGTCGTGCCTTCATCGAAATCGAGCGTGATCAGAAGCTCATTCTTGTTGTCAAACGGCAGCATCTTGAGCGGCACGGCCCGCATCGCGGCCAGCCCCATGGCGGCGACCGTGAGGATGCCGATGAAAAGCAGGAACGCGAGCGCGGTGGCCCGGGTGTGCAGCAGCGGTCGTCATCAAGGGGTAAAAGATCTTGTAGAGCCGCGTCTGCTTGATCGCGTCGGGGTCGTCGGGATCGTGGCCTTCATGATGTCCGCCGCCCGAGGCGAACTTCCTGTGCAGGAGCTGATAGGCCAGCCAGGGGGTGATCGTGAACGCCACGACCATCGACATGAGCATGGCCACCGGCACGTTCAGGGCCATGGGCGCCATGTACGGACCCATCATGCCGGTGATGAAGAACATGGGCAGGAAGCTGACGATGACCGCCAGTGTGGCGCTGATCAGCGGCGGCCGGATCTCGGCGACGGCCTCCAGCACGATGTCGCGCGTCGCCTTGCCGCGCATGCCGAAGTGCCGCGCGATGTTCTCGACATCGACGATCGGGTCGTCAACGAGCAGCCCCAGCGAAAGAATCAGTGCAAATAGCGTCACGCGATTGATCGTGTAGCCGAACAGGAGATTGACGCCCAGCGTCAGCCCGAAGACGACCGGCACCGCCACCGCGACGATGATCGCCTCGCGCCAGCCCAGGCTCAGGGTCAAGAGCGCGATCACGATCAGGATGGCGACCCAGAGGGCTTCGACCAGCTCGTTGACCTTGTCGTCGGCGGTCAGGCCCGAGTTGCGCGTGACGACCAGCTCGACATCGCCCGGCACGACCTCCTTGCGCAGCTCTTCGGCCGCCTTCAACACGGCCTGGGCGACGGCCACGGCGTTGGTGCCCTTCTGCTTGGCGATGGCGATCGTCACCGCCGGGCGGCTGCCGGGCGAGGAACTCGGATTCGATGCGTCTCCGTCGCCGATCAGCGTACCCGACCGAGCCGGGCTCGGCTTGGAATCCCCGCGCCGGTCCCCAGCCGTGGCGCACGTAATTTGAAACCTCGGCCGGGCCGTCGCGCACCGTGGCCACGTCCTTGAGAAAGACCGGCCGGTCCTGGAAGACGCCGACGACCAGCTCGGGCAGTTGCTCGGGGCGGTCGAGCACCATGCCGGCCTCGACGCGGTAGACCGCATCGTTGCGCGTGAAATCGCCGGCCGGGCGGATGACGTTGGCCCCTTGCAGCGCCTGCTGGACTTCGAGCGGGCTGACGCTGAAGGCCTGGAGCCGCTCGGGGTCGAGATCCACGCGGACGGTGCGCGGCTCGCCGCCCACGACGTAGGCACGCGAGACGTTGGATAATGACGAGAGCCGCTGCACAACTTCCTCGCCGACGCGCCGCAGCGCGTGGCTGTCATCCGTGGCGCTGGTGAGCGTCAGCGTCACGATCGGCACGTCGTCGATCTCGACCGGCTTGACCACCCAGCCGGTCACGCCGGGCGGCACCGTGTCCTGATGCTCGTCGAGCTTCTTGAACAGCTTGACCAGGCTGCGCTCGCGGTCCTGGCCGACGTAGAACCGGACCGTGATGATCGCCTGGTTCTCGCGGCTCATGCTGTAGACATATTCCACGCCGTCGATCTGGTAGAGGATCTTTTCGAGCGGCGTGGACGACGAGCTGCTCGACCTGGTCGGCCGAGAGGCCCGGGGCGTTCACATACACGTCGGCCAGCGGGACGACGATCTGCGGGTCTTCCTCACGCGGCGTGACGAAGAGCACCGCCAGGCCGACGAGGAGTGAGACGATGATGAGGATAATCGAGAAGTTTGAATACAAGGAACTGGTGCACGATGCCATTGAGAAAATCGTGCTTCGGCCGTTTCGTGGGCACTCATGAACGGCCCTCCCGCTTTGCGCTCGGTCTCAGGAGAACGACTTTCTCACCCGCCTTCAGCCCGGAGAGGACCTCGCGGCCCTCGGGCAGCGTGCGGCCAAGCTGGACGGCGTGGCGGTGGGCGGTGCCGTCCGCGACGACGAGCACCTCGTCAAGCTGCCCCACCCGGCGCACGGCTTCGTCCGGCACGACGAGCACCTCCTCGTCTTCGAGCGGGATGAGGATGCGTCCGAACATGCCGCTGTAGATGTTCGGCGGGCACGGGCCGGTGACTTTCACCTGAAAGGAGCGGCTTTCGGCCTGGGCCTCGGGGACGATCTCGGTGATGGTGGCGCGACAGTTCAGGTCGAGCGCATCGAGCCGCGCGGGCACCTGCTGGCCGACCTCCAGCTTCATCGCCAGCGACTCGCGCACGGTGGCGATCATCTGCATATGTTCGGGATCATACATGAAGACGAGCGTCTGACCGGGGCTGACCGTGTCGCCCTCGTTGACGCGCTTATCGACGATGATGCCGCCGATCGGGGCGGTCACGGTGGCATAGCCGACCACGATCTTCGCCTCCTGAACAGCCCGCTGAGTGCGTTCCAGCTCGGCATTCGCCATGCGGAAGGCGGTGCTGGCCTGGTCGAGCTCCGACGGCGAGATCGCCTGGCGTTCGCGCAGTTTCTGGGCGCGGTCGAGGTCGATGCGGGCCTGCTCGAGGCGGGCCTTGGCGGCGGCCTCGGCGGCGTCGGCTTGCTGGAGTCGGGCTTGCAGATCGGCGTCGTCGAGCACGACGAGCACGTCATGGGCGTTCACGTTCTGTCCGGCCTTGACGCGGACCTCTTTCACACGCGCCAGGATCTTGGAGGCGACGTTGACCTCGTGAATGGCGCGGATGGTGCCGATGGCGGACTCGTTGCGCGGCCGGGTGATCCGCTGGACCTCGACCGTGGGTCCAGCCGGCGCCGACGCCGCCGCGGCGGTCGCGGGCGGCTTCACCTTCGGCTCGAAGACACCGGCGAGCGCCAGCATCAGGGCGACGATCCCCGCCGTGAAGAACACGGTCAACAGGAGCGCGCCCGCGGTCCGCAGCCAGCGGCGCCGGGGGCGTGCCGGCACCTGGCGTCTTTCTTCGAGACTTGCCGTCGTCATCGTCCATCTCCTGTGGGGGGGTCAGGCGGTGGGTGGCTGGGGGCAACGACGGCCCGGATTCACCACAGAGAAAGCACAGAGGCGGACACAGAGAAGATCTCCTCTGTGAGAACTCCGTGTTCTCTGTGCCTCTGTGGTGAAGACAGGCGGTCGTTGACGCCCCGGCCACCCGGAGTCCTCAGCGTGCCGCCGGCACGAACCCGGCCGCCAGGAGGCTGCGATAGCCCTGTTTGAGAGCCTCGGCCCGGAACCCCAGGCCGCGCAACCACTCGGCGGCGGGCACCGCCCGGGCGCCGGCGGCGCAGTGGCAGTACACGATCGTGCCCTGGGGAATGGCTTTCTCGATGCGGGCCCGGTTGGCCGGCGGAATCCCATCGCGGCTCCAGACTTGCAGGACGCTCAGGGGCAGGAGCATCGCGGCCTGCAAGTGGCCCTGGTCCCACTCGGCCCGCTCCCGCACGTCGATCAGCACCGCCTGCCGCGCCTCGAGGCGCGCTTGGACCGTTGCCAGCGGGTCGGTCGTGTACTCCGACCCCTGTGCCGTCGTCATCATGCCGGCCATGATCATAATCCCCCCCATCCAGCTCTTGCCAGTCCTTCGCATCGCTGCGCCCCCCCGTCCGTTCTGGATTGTCACGAAATATCCAACTTCGTCCTTCAGCGGCGGCACGATTGGCCGCCGCAGACCGCCTCTTTGCGCCCCGCCTGGTTCCAGGGCATGCGCGAGCAGCCAACCCATCGGGCAGAAGCCGGTGAGGCCCGCGAAGACGAGGCCGCCACCGACAAAGCCGGAGAGCAGAAACCCGTTCGGGTCGCGGAACCAGCCCACGAGAAAACCCCCCAGCGCCATCAGGCCGGCGGTCAACTGCACCTGGCGGTCGAGCGGCAGTACCTGGAACGTGCCACGCTTCACGGGCAGGCCGGCCTGCTCCCAGGCGAGCGTGCCCCCCGCGACGCTGACCACGTTCGTGTAGCCGGCGGCGATCAGCTTGGCACAGGCCTTCTCAGAGCGCGTCCCCGAGCGGCAAATCAGATACAGCGGGGCGCCCGCCGCGCCGCGCGCGACTCCATGAGCGATCGCGGGTTCCACTCGTCGAGCGGTGCCAGCCGCGCAAACGCGGCGTGCAGACTGCGATACTCGGCCGGCGTCCGCACGTCAATCAACTCGACGGGATCGCCGGACTCATGGCGCTGGTAGAGCGCCCGCGGCGGGATCGTCGCAATCCCGGCTGGGCTGTAGGCGACACTCATTACACAAGCTCCTTGCGGGACCTACGAGAAGTCCGCCGGTCCTTCCTCAAGTCTGGACCCTGGTCGTTGTCCTGCGACAATTTCCACGTCGGATTTTCTAACTATATTACTTTAACACTATTAAGTCAATACCGTATCCCCGACGATCCCTGACGCTCTGCGGGACAAGGAACGTACGTGTTTCGCGTCGCGGATGGCTGGTTTTCTGGGCGTTTCTGTGTAGCGGCGGCCGTCTCGGCCGCTCCGAACTGGTTCCCCTCCGGAGCGGCCGAGACGGCCGCCGCTACACAGAAAGGACTGACGTCCGATGGCAAGACGCGAAACACGTACGAACGCCGGGTCGAGCGGCGCCGGGGTCGCTTGCGGCTTCGCCGCGCGACGAGAAGGATTCCGCCCTCTGCTGGAGAATCGCGGCGAGTCGCTGTCACATCCGGGGCACGTTTCGCCATGCTATTTATGAGGAGTAGCGCTGGTCCGAAACCGATGGCGGCACCCGGAGCGCGACCACCATGCAAGCGATCTTCTGGCTGATCCTTCCGCTCGTGGTGGTTGCCGTCGTGGGTCACACGATCTGGGTCGTGGCCGCCTCCTGTGTGCGTGCGCTGGCCAATCTGGGGAAGGACCCACCGCGGCGGCCCCGACCGGCGCTCGTGTGCCCGCGCTGCGGCGAGGTCTGGGACGAGATCAACGCGGCCAGCCGTTGTGTCTTCTGTGGATGGTCCACCAGCGGGGCGATGTCGCCGGCCCGGCCCGATCCGCAGGGCGTGCTGGCTCACCTGCGGCGGCGGGTCGAGCATTTCCAGCGACTGGGCTTGATCGACGCCGCGCTGCGAGACCATCTCTGGAAGGCGTTGCAGCAGCCCGGCACCGTGACTGCCGCACCCGCACCCGCAGCCGCGGCCGCGCCTCAACCGAAACCCGCTCCCGTGCAAGCGCGAGCGGTCGACGATCGGGCGTTCTTCGAATCCCTGGAGATCCCGCCCGCCGCGCCGCCCGCTTCGGCTCCCAGGCCCGCGCCTGCTCCTCGACCCGCGACCGCTCCGAAACCCGCGCCCGTTCCCGCGCAGGCTGTCACCCCGGCGGAGGCCGTGGCGGCGCGCGTCCGGAAGGTCCAGGCGATGCGGGACGAGGCCGGCGTTCCCGTTCTCACACCGCCTCCGGCACCGCCACACTCGCAACGGCTGTTCCGGTTCCTCGCGGCGTTTCTCGAAGAGAAGAACATCCGCTGGGGTGAGCTGGTCGGGGGCCTGCTCATCGTGGGCTGCTCGATCGCGCTCGTGCTCAGCTTCTGGTCGAGCATCGCCGAGCGGCCGTTCCTGAAGTTCGGGCTGTTTCACGGCGTGACGGCGCTTCTGTTCCTGCTCGGCCTGCACGTCGAGCGAAGCTGGAAGTTGCCGACGACCTCGCGCGGGCTGCTGATCATCGCCTCGCTGCTGACGCCGCTGAACTTCCTGGCGGTCGCGGCGCTGAGTCGGGGGCCAGGGATCGAGACGGTCTTTGGCCTGCTCGGGGAAATCCTGGCCGTCGGCGTCTTCGCCGCGTTGACGTATCGCGCCGGCCGCTCGTTGACGGCCGGGAACCCGCTGGCACTGGCGATCGGCGTGCTCGTGCCCTCGGCACTGCTGCTCGTGATCCGCCGCTACGGAGGGGCCGGGAGTCCGGAGGCGGCGCCGCTGGCCCTGGCCGCCCTGCCGTTGATCGTGCAGAACGGCCTGACGGCGATCGTCCTGCGCAGGGCGCGGCAAGGCGGACATGGATGAAGCGTCCGCGCGGGACGTGCTCCAGTTCTTCGGGCTGACGGCCTTCGCGACAGTGATCGCGCTGGGACTGGTCCTCGGCCAGAACCCGCCCGTGGTGGAGATGCTGCACCGGCTGGCGTGGCTGGTACCGCTTGCCGGGCGCCCGCGCTGACGATGGGCCTGGTCGTCTGGCAACGCACGACCGCGCGAGCTGGTCGGATATCGCACGGCCGGGACGGCGCTGACGGCCCTGGGCGTTCTGATCCTGCTGGCGGGGCTGGCGCTCGCCTGGCCGTCGCCGGCCATGTTGGTGATCGTGGCGCTGGTCGATTTCGTGATCCTGACCGCGCTTGCTTTTGTCTGCAACCTGGCGTCGGTTCATGTGCTGGCGGGATGCTGCTTGGCGCTGGCCGCGCTGCTGGGTTGGCACGTCGCGGCGGGTGGGTTGAGCTGGACCGCGGCGACAACGGATGAGACCGTCACGGCCCTGTTCTCGAGCGCGAGCGGCACGGTGCTGGTGCCGATCGTGCTGATGATGGGCACGGCCGCCGCGGTGGTGCGCCGGGTCGGGCGCCGCAACGAGAGTCAGGCGTACGTGCTGGTGGCCACGATCGGCGGGCTGTTGAGTCTGGGTCTGGCGACCTGCTACGGCTTCGGCCGCGCCGGCGATCCGGGCGGCGTGACCTGGGTGTACGCGACCTACGCCGCGGCCGCGCTGGTGCTCGCGGGACGGGTCCGGGAACCGATCTTTGTCACGGACGCACAGGTGGCCGGCGAAACCCGGGCGCTGGGCTGGATCGGGACCCTCGCGCTGCTCGCCGCGCTCGTTCAGGGCTTCGTCTATGGGGGAATCGTTGCCGGCTTGACCCTGCCGTGGATGGTGGCCCTGCTGGTCCATGCGGCGCTCGCAACCGGGCTTTCGGTGGCGATCACCGGCGACGCGGAAGGGCGTGCGGCGATCGTCCGGACGATCCTGCACCAGTCGGCGCTGGTCACGTCGATCCTGGCGGCGGCGGGGCTGGTCGTGGCCGTGGCCTTCGTCGCGCCCGCGCCGTTGCTGGCGCGGATGCTGGTGCTGGCGGGCGTCTGGCTGGTGCTGTCGTGGCGAAGCGAGTCCCCGCCGCTGTTTGCCGGGTTCCAGGCGGCATTGAGCGGCGTTGTGGTCTACGGTGTGGCGACCGTGCTGGCGCGGCAAGCCTGGTACGTGACCTCGCCCCGCCCCTGGCTCGATCCCTGGATGCTCCAGGCGCACGCGATCGCGCTGGGAGTGCTCGGGCTGGGCTGGACGGGACTGCGCGTCGGTTTCGCGCCTGGCGGGATCGATCCCCGGGAGGCGCGGAGAGGCTCGCCACGCTCGATCGCCTGCTCAATCCTCCCTGGCCGGCGTGGGATCGCATCGTGCGGGGCGTGCTGGTCGGGGTGCTCGTCGTGCTGAGCGTCACCGCGGTGGCGCCGGGACCGCGCAGGAATTGACGCCCCGCCTGGCGGCCGCGCGGCTGGTGCATCCCGACCCGCCGATTTTGGCGGCGCGGATTGTCCCGCCGGCCTCGATGTTCGAACTCCCGGTCGCTCCGCACGAGCACGCGCAAGGGTTCGCGTCGTGGGTGGTGTTGCTCATCGTGCTGGCCGCGCTGCTGGCCGGACAGCGGGAGCGGTTCCGGGGCCGGGACCTGGTGGTCGCGCTGGGCGTGGCGGCCTTCGCGGCGCCTCTCATCGCGTGCCGGTTCGAGGGCGGCGTCGCGGTGGCCTCGGCCTGGCGCTGGTCGAGCGTGCTGGTCCTGCTTGGCTTGTCTAGCCTGATATGGTGGCGGGAGTCACTCATGCGCTGGGTGGCTGGGGCGGAGTCTTCGACGCCCCAGGATGTCTGGCCGGAGGATCCTGGGGCGTCGAAGACTCCGCCCCGGCCACCCATGTTGACGGCCGGGCTGGTCCGGTCGATGACGGGCACGCTGCTCGCCCTTTCCTTCCTGCCCCTGGTGGTGATGGCGCTATATGTGGGCAGCGTCGCGCTGACGGATCGGCCCGTCCCGCCCGGACTCCAGACGCTCTGGGGCTGGAGTGGCTTCCTCTTCGTGATCCTGGCAGGCGCGAGCCTGGCGGTGCGGCTGGCGCCGATGTGGACCCATCCGGAAGATGCCGCCGACGGCGCTCACGGACCGACCAGCCTCGTGTTGCTGGTGCTGGGCGCGTTGCCGCTGCTGGCCGTGACGGTCTACGGCGTGGGAACGTCGCTCATCGGCAACGCGGTGGTCGGGCCGGAGCCGACCTCTCTCTTCGCGCGGATCGGCAACGGCGGCTCGTATGTGCCGCCGATCGTCTTGCTGGCCATCGCGCTGATCGGCTACGCGGTCCGGGAGCGTAGCGAGGGCTTCGCCCTGGCCGGCGGGCTGTTCCTGAACCTGGCCGCGACGATCGCCTTCATGCTGGCCGCGGTGGGCGGCGGCCGGCCGTTCGACCTCGTGCTGGCGACGCAGCTCGCCCAGCTCAATGCGATTGTCAGCTCGCTTTATGCTCTGGCGTGGATGGGAGCGATCGCGACCTGGCGCCGGCGGCAAGGGATCGCGCCGGTGGGACCGACGGGCGACTTGCTGGCGGCGGCAACGATTCTCGGCGTGGCACTGAACCTGGTTGTCTGGGTCTCGGCCGCGCTGGGCGTATTCCTGGAGCCGGTGCCGCTGCCGGCGCCGTCTCCCTGGCTAACGGCAGTCGGCGGGCCGCTGGGATGGGCGGCGCTGGCGGTGGCGCTGGCCGCCGTGGTTTTGCGGGCGCGGCAGGCGGGCCGATCGATCACGCCCGGCTGGCGCGTGCTCGCGGTCGTGGCTGGGGCCTTGTTTGTGGCGCTCAATCTGGCCGTAACCGATACGGGCAACTGGACAACCTATCATGGCCTGCTAGCGGGACAGGCCCTCGTGGCGCTGCAGATTGCCCTGGCGGCCTGGCAGCGTCACGGCCGGCGATTGGGGGCCGTGCCCGAGGCGACGCTGCGCGGCCGTGATCCACGGGATGCATCTGACGCTCGCTCTCGTGGTGCTCCTGGCCCTGCGCGCTCTGGGAGGTGATCCTCAAAGGCCGTGGTGGACGATCGCCGGACTGGTGGCGATGGTGCCGGTGGCCGCGACCCTGGCCGGATGGTCCGGCGCGCGTCGTACCTCACGGTGGCGGCCGTCCTGCTGAACGTGGCCGCGTCGATCTGGTGGCTCGGAGCGCCCTGGCCACAACGGCAAGGATTCGGGCCGGTGAACTTCTTCAACGTGAATATCCTCGCCCTGGCGCTGCCGATCCCGCTGTGGCGGCTGGCCGAGCGGTCCATGATCCGGCGTGCGACCAACGGACCGGGGCTGAGCGGCCCTCGCGTCGCGGCCGGGTTGTCGGTGGCCGCGCTGGCGTTCGTCGTGATCGCCAGTCTGGCCGACGACGTGGCCGGTGGTGGCAGCCGGCCGCTCGACTGGCTCGGCTGGACGGCCCTGGCGGCGGTGGCGGTCGGCCTCGTGACCAACCTCCGCGACGAAGGCGCGCGGGCCGAGGTCGCTGGCCTGTACGTGGTCGGCCTGTGTGCCGTCGGCTGGACGCTGCATCAATTCCACTTGCCGCTGGACATGCTCGTCTTGACGGGGACCATCGTGCTGGCCGCTTACGGCGTGGGAACCAGCTATCTGTGGAGCCGCCGGGAGGGATTGAGGCGGATGGGTGCGCGGCTGGGGTTCCCCGTCTCGGCGGACATGGCCGACGATCGCGATCATCGCTGGATCGTGCCGGCGAACCTGGCGCTGGCGGCGGCCGTGACGGTGCTCGGCTTCGGGACCGTCCTGAATCAAGAAGACGGCGGCCTGCGGTTCGTGGCCGCGCAGGCGGTGCTGGCCCAGGCGCTGGCCGTCGGCCTGCTGGCGCGCGGCGAGCGGCGGTCGCAGCTCCAGCTTGTAAGCCTGTGTCTCGGCGTCGTCGGCCTGATCGCGTGGAGCTGGTCGGGCATCGCGCCCGACTCGCCCTCCGGGCTGCTGGACCGGCTCGTGGCGGTGTTTGTCTCTCTCGTGGGGACGAGCGTGCTGTATGGCCTGGGTCTGGCGAAGCTGTTTCCCGCGAGCGTGGAGTGGCTCCGCGCGGCGCGGCGGGTGGTGCCGCAACTGCTGGTGCTGGGTGCCTCGGCGCTGGGCATCGTGCTCGTGTCCGAGCTTCAGGGCGGTCTGAGCGGTCACGATGTCGTGATGTCGCCCCCGGCGGTCCTGGCCGTGGGTGTGGCCCTGCTCGTCCTCACGGCGGCCGGCTTGATCGCGGCGCTCGTGCCGGGGCGCGATCCGCTGGGCCTCTCCGAGCGCGGCCGCATGGGGTACGTTTATGCCTGTGAGGTGATCCTCGGCGTGCTGGTCATCCACCTGCGGCTGACGATGCCCGAGCTGTTCGCTGGGTTCCTCGGCCGCTACTGGGCGCTGGTCGTGATGGGCGTGGCATTCGGCGGCGTGGGACTCAGCGAGGTCTTCCGGCGCCAGGGCCGGCTTGTTCTGGCCGAGCCGCTCGAACGGTCGATCCCGCTCCTGCCGCTGCTGCCGCTGATCGCCGCCCTGCGGTCCACGCCTGATCCCGGGCAGGACACGGTCTTCTTGCTCCTCACGGGTGCCCTGTACACGACGATGGCCTGGTGGCAGTCGAGGCCGGGTTTCGGTCTGCTGGCGATCCTGGCGTACAACGGCGCCCTCTGGACGGTCCTCGGCCGCTGGCCGGGCTGCGGGCTCCTGGAACATCCCCAGTTGTGGGTCATCCCGCTGGCCGTTTGCACGCTGGTGGCCGCGCACCTGAACCGGGACCGCCTCGCGGAGAGCCAGCTCGTGTCGATCCGCTACGGCGCCGCGCTGGCGATCTACCTGGCCTCGACGGCCGATATCATGCTCACGGGCGTCTCCCAGGCGCCCTGGCTGCCGCTGGTGCTGGGAGGGCTGGCCCTGGTGGGACTCTTCGCCGGGATTCTCTTGCGAGCGCGCGGGTTCCTGTTCCTCGGGATCGGCTTCCTCTCGCTGGCCCTGTTCACGATGATCTGGTACGCGGCCGTGGACCTGCAACAAACCTGGATTTGGTGGGCCTGCGGCATCCTGACGGGCCTGCTCATCCTCACGCTGGTCGCCGTGTTCGAGAGGAAACGGCTGGAGGTCTTGCACCTGGTCGATCAACTGCGCGAATGGGACGCCTGAGGGGGGTGGATGAGGAGGTGTCGGAGCGGTCAATCTGTGTAGCGGCGGCCGTCTCGGCCGCTCCGGTTCTCAAATTCCGGTGCGGCCGAGACGGCCGCCGCTACATGGAAAAACCTTCTTCGTCCACCCTCTCAATCAAACCACTCATCGGCCGGGTCGAAGGGCGGCACCACGACATTGAGGATCGTCATGCGCCCGACCGCGCGGTGTCGTACTCCGGGAGGAATCAGCACGGCGCTGCCCGGCCGCACATCCACCCGTGCGCCGTCCAGTTCCAGGGCGGCCCCGGTGGCACACTCCAGGATGTAGTAGTACTCGGTATGATCGCGGTGATAATGGGTGCGCGCGTCGGTTCTCGATCGCGACGCGATGCAGGCTGGCCGGCGCCTCGGGCAAGCCGACAAAGGCGCGGCGTGCCCAGCCGCAGGGACAGCGCACCGGATCGAGAGCATCGAAGGCGACCATCACCGACCGCGCCGTTCGAGACGGCTCCCGACCTTCCTGAGCGTCGTCGTTCTGCACGGGAAGACCCTCGCACAAGGACCCGGCGTCATGAATATTACCCCGGCAAGAAAGTAGGTCGGACAATCCTGTCCGACTCCCCCGGCCTGTCGGACAGGATTGTCCGACCTACAGGAGGATTTCTTTGCCGGGGTAATACCCGCCTACTTCTCTTGTCGGGTTCGGTGCGAGCATAACCGGACCCGCGATGCCGCGGCCAGACACGAACCCGGTTCGCCCCGCCTGGCACCGAAGACCGGGAGGCCCCTTCTCGTCCACTCGATCAGCGGATACGATCCACTCCCGATGGCCCTGGCGCACCCCCAAGCGTTCGGGAGAGTGGATCTCATGAGTGAACTCAACAGGCCGCGGAAACGTCGTGAATTTCTGAAGACCACAACACCCGTCGCCGCCCTGGCACTGAGCGCGGCTGGCTGGCGAAGCGCGCTGGGGGCGGCGCCGTCCAGCCGCGACGACCCGGCCCCTCCGCCACCCCCGGCCATCCAGATCGGCATCCTGCTGGGCACCTTCAGCCGCGGTTCCCTGGAAGCCCGGCTGGATGCCGCCAAGAGCGGCGGGCTGGACTGCGTGCAGCTCAGCATGGACTGCGCCGGCCTGCCCGCCATGCCCGAATCGATCCCGCCGGAAGCGATCGCCCGCATCCGCCGCGCGGCGGCTGACCGCGGCATCACGATCGCGTCCGTGCAGGGCACCTTCAACATGAGCCACCCTGACCCCGCACAGCGCCAGGCCGGTTTGAAAAGCCTCCGGGTCCTGGCCGAGACCTGCCCGCAGTTGGGGACCTCGAAAATTCACATCTGCACAGGCACGCGCGATCCCGACAGCATGTGGCGGCGCCACCCGGACAACACCCTGCCGGCGACCTGGCGCGACATGGCCGCGTGCGTGCGCGAAGCGGCCGACATCGCCCGGCAGGCGCACGTGGTTCTGGCCTTCGAGCCCGAGGTGAACAACGTCGTGGATTCCGCGAAAAAGCTGCGCCGGCTGCTGGACGAGATCGGCTCTCCATCCCTCAAAGTCACGATGGACCCGGCGAACCTCTTCCATGCCGGTGAGCTGCCGCGCATGAAAGAGATTCTCGATGAGGCGTTTGCCCTCGTGGGCCAGGATGTTGTCCTGGCGCACGCCAAAGACCTGGACCACGATGGCGACGCGGGCCACCTGGCGGCCGGCCAGGGCAAGCTGGACTACGATCGCTATCTTTCCTTGCTGCACCGCCAACGCTTCCCGGGGCCGCTGTTGCTCCACGGACTGAGCGAAGCGCAGGTCCCCGGCTGCGTGGCGTTCCTGCGCGAAAAGCTGGCCCGCCTCAACTCACCGCCTTCGGGGAAATAAGACTCAGGGGTGAGAAGGCGATCGGCACGTATGCCAAACGGCGGATCGGGAACTTAGGGTGGCTGGGGCGGCGACCCCCCGGCATCCCCGGCCACCACGGACCGGTGCTGTCGACACCGCCCCAGCCACCCGTTCCGGATCGGCTCTTACTCGTCCTCCTCCTCTTCCTCCTCGGCCTCCTCTTCCAGGATGTCTTCCTCGTCGAGGATTTCCTCTTCTTCTTCGACCACGGGGGTGACGGCGGCGGCGACGGGGGGAGGCGGTGTCGCGGTGCGCGGAATCTTGGCACCGAGGCCGGGGGCGTTCTCGGGCATCGGCTCTTTGACCTTCTGGACAAAGTGGGTGCCTTTGCCCTTGGCGGTCAGTTCGGCGGCGCGGGCCAGGGCGGCGTCCTTCTGGGCGAACTCGAAGGTGCCGACGGTCTTGAACGCATCGTTGACGACGGTCCAGACGACCCGCATGCGCGCCGTGGGCTTGGCCGGCTTCGCCGATTTCGCCTTCGGCTTGGCAGGGGCCTTCTTCTTCTTGGGACGGCGTTCGACGTCCTCATCCTCCGTCTCGACGGTCAGTTCCTCCGACTCGTCCTCAACGGGGTCCAGCGGTTCGGCCGCTTCATACTGGCGGCGTAGTTCGAGGCGATTCTGGGGTTTCCCAGCCATGAGGACATCCTTCTGGCGAGTGAGGGCGGGGGCTCAACCTTCTTGAGACCAGGGCCCGTCTGGCGCCCCCGCATGGGCCACGTCGAGACAGGCCGCCATGCGCGTTATCTTACTCGACGGCCGTCCTTGTGGCCAGCGGCACCGCGTGGGCGACCGTCAGTTCCGTCGGGCCGAAGCCCGGCGCGGGCGGCGCGGCAGGTCGCTGGGCGCACAAGGCGTCGAGTCGGGCCAGAAGGATTTCCGGGTGATACGGTTTTGTCAACTTCTCGATGTTCCCGACAGCATCGAGAATCACCCGGTGCTCGGGCAGGATCGCGGCACTGGCGACCAGGATCGGCTGATCCGGGTCGATGCGGCGGACGCGGCGGCAGACCTCCGCGCCCGAATACCCCGGCAGGTTCAGGTCCACCATGAGGGCGTCGAACGGGCCCTCGGCGCGGTATCGTTCCAGGGCTTTGGGTCCGTCGGCCGCTTCCGCCACCACGTACCCCGCGCGGCGGAGAAACTCGGCGACCAGCGTCCGCAACACCTGTTCGTCCTCGACCAGCAGAAGGGTCAGTTGCCGTTCCATCGGCATGGGCTCCTCGGGGCTTGAACGCCGAACGAGCGGACGGAGCGATCGAGGTGCGCCGCGATCATACCCGGCCTCGCCACCCGCGCCGATCCGAACCCGTCTCTGGCTTGCAGGGCCAGGCCGACAAGAACGAAGAGCGTCCACCGGGGACCCGCTGGCGGCGCCGGCCGGGGCGCGCGACAATCCCCGGCCAAGGCGTTCTCAGGATCGCGCTCGCAAGGGCCTGCGTGCCTGAAAGATGCCGCCTCCCAGGGAGAATCGAGACGATGCGACGAACGATGCTGCTGACGGTCCTGGTGCTCCTGTCCGCCGCGGCGGTGCGCGCCGCCGACGACAACGGCTTCACCACGCTCTTCGACAGCCAGTCGCTCAAGGGCTGGACAGTCGTCGGCGGCCAACCCGGCAACTGGCTGGTCCAGGATGGCCTGATCGTCACCAAAGGCGCGGGCGGCGGCTGGCTGAGCACCGACGGGACCTACGCCGATTTCGACCTGAAACTCGAATATCGCCTGCGTCCCGGCGGAAACTCGGGCGTCTTCATCCGCTCCCCCCGCAGCGGCGATCCGGCCTACAGTGGCATGGAAATCCAGATCCTCGACGACGACGCGCCCGTTTACAAGAATCTCCAGCCGGGCCAGTACTGCGGTTCGGTCTACCGCGTGATCGCCTGCGAGCGCGGCCACACCAAGCCGGCCGGAGAATGGAACGCGATGGAGATCATCGCCAAAGGCCCGCACATCACCGTCAAGCTCAACGGCGCGACGATCACGGACGGCAACCTGAAGGACCACGAAGACGCGGTCAGCGAACACCCCGGCATCAAGCGCACCGAAGGCTACATCGGCCTCCAGTCGCACAGCGAGACGGTCGAGTTCCGGAACATCGGCGTGAAGGAACTCCATTGAGAGGAAGAGCGATGGCCGATGGTCCCTGTTCCGGATCGATCATCGGCCATCCGGCCATGGCGGCGAAGCCAGAGATCGGCTCTCGACCTCATTTCCGGTCCCGGAACAGGGCGTCAAGCGGAGAGGCGGTCACTTCCGAACCGCATGCTCTTAGATGCTGACTCGCAGCTACTCAGTCCTGCTCCCTTCGATTTCCTCGTTAACCATCTTGGGCCAACCCGCTCGGACCTCCGGGCATACCGATGCTCCCCAATAACTCTGATGGTGTCCTTGGCCTCCTGGCTGGCGTACTCGTTCTGATGACCGGACTTCTTCTCAAGGCCGGAAGATAGGAACAACGATTTCCGCACGCAGTCCCATCCTTGATCGTACTGATATTCGTCAGGTGCTGGCATTACTCATTCGCGGGCTGCGGTTGGTACGGGCCAACGACGTTGTAACACTGAGTTCCTGTTCGGTCAGACCTGAAGCCGGTTCTGTTCCAGTTCGAGCATCTTCAGTTATGCCTGACCGTCGGTTCAACGAAGATGTCAACCTTCACTAGACGAGAAGCTAAATGACGCTTTGACAAGTAAGTCAGGTCTGGAGCTTTGCTCTTCCGCTCGGTCTCCATTGTCCTTAGATGCTTGAAGTAAGGCAGAAGGACGGGTTCACGAACAGACGCTTCGTATCCCTCCATTCCTTACTGAAAGCGAATCTCAATCGATTCGGCTCGTTCGGCAGGCTCTGAGCCCGTGAACCGGACGTTTACCGTCGCTTCCACGGGTGAGTGTACCGAAGCTTGGCAATCCGCGAGTAAGACTGTTTCGGAGTCTCAACCCCGTTGCGCAACGGGGATCGCCAATTCCGATCGGGGCTTTGCCTGGTTGGTCCGCTACTGAATTGGCCCGTTGCCGGTCAACCCATTCACGCAACTCGTTAAACCCGAACGGTCACCGTGCCGGTGAGAAGGCTGGCCCAGGCGAACAACGGCCGAGGCCCAGAAAGACTGGACCTCTAAGCCTGGTCCGGGCCGGTTCGGTTACGCTCCCTCCTTCCCGAAACTGACTCGGGTCCCACAAGGGAGTGGTGCGGTTTTCCTGGAGCCACCCTGTCCACCAGGTGGGCGCTTCAGCTTTCTCTTGGTCCTGCGGGTCCGGATCGGTTCTGGAACTCTATCGACGTGCATCGATCCACTTCTCCGCAGGAAACGACGCACCTCGGGAACGAGCCTCGGTAAACTCGACGCGGAGGAACGCAGGGCGATCGACCGAGACAAGGCCGATTTGACCCCGCAGGCTCGTTGCCTGGCTCGTCTGGCGCTTGAATCCGACTTCACGCCGGTCTCCGCGTTTCACCACGAGAAAAGTCGCCGAAACTCGGACTCGCTGCGCCCCACGAGTACATCCCGGCTGACCGTCGAGTATCAACTTCTCGACGTGTTAAACCCAGGCGGGGGCCCCTCACCGCTTGCTGCGATTTCTCCGTTCGGGCGTGAGGAGGCGCCGCCTCCCGTCGCCCTAAGGTGAGCCCGCTCGTCAGCCCGTTCCCCGGCATTCGTCACCAAGGACGATCGCCCCGTCCACGACCCCTGAAATTCGCGACGATCCGCACCTCTCCCCCGATCGAGCGTATCGCGTGCCCTCTCGCGTGTGCGAAGAAGAACCGTCCATCCGTCTCGTGCCTTGCTTTCTTCGTTCCGAGGATTGGCAGTCTCGAGACACGTCCACTTTCGTCGTCAGTCAGCTCGATCGCGTGCTGGAACGCCACCGCTTCGTGCGCTTTGCCTCCGCCACCACCTCTCCCGCCGATCCTCGCCGCGTCACTTGCCGCACGTTGTGCATCTACGTGTACCCGATGGCGCAACCGTTCTCGGACTGTCACATACGTACCGCCATGAGGGCATTCCCGTGCTCCAGCCTACCGCACGTCCGTCACCGCGTCCGACGGGAGAGCCCCGCTGGAGAATTGAAGGTGCTCTCGCGGATCATACTGGTGCCCGAGCTGAGTTCGCGCCAGCACGGCTTCTAGTGTCTCCGGACGTAAGTAATGCAAGGAGTTCGGTGCCACCGATTATGCTGGGATCGGACACGGCCCAGAGTATTGAGGTGGCCCGATGCGTGGACGACGACCCCAATCGCTTTCCCTCGCCCGAGGTGACCTGGAGACTCTCCAGCAGGTCGCTCGGAGCGATTCCTTGCCCTGGTACCAGGTCCGGCGTGCTCGGATCGTCCTGGCCAACGCCCGAGGTGTGAGGACCAGCACCATCGCCTTCCAGATGCAGTGCGATGAGGCCACCGTCTGGAGGACGTGCCGTCGCTACGAGCAATCCGGGTTGAAAGGACTGCTGGCTCCGCCCCGCCGGTTGGGACATCCCGACCGGATTTCCCCCCCTCCAGCGGGCCCAGATTGTCCAACTCGCCTGCTTGGAACCCGTCGCCAAAGGGCTGCACATCACCCATTGGTCCAGTGAAGACCTGGCACGCCAAGCGATGCTCGACGGGATCGTCTCGACCATCACGTCCCGCACCATCCGACGGATTCTCAACCAGGTCGATCTCCAGCCACATCGGACCCGCTACTGGCGGACGGCCCGGCTCGACGCCCAGTTCAAAGATCGGGCCGAGAAGGTGCTCTGGTGCTACGCCAACGCCGAGCGGTTGGCCCGGCGAGGGGTCTGGATCGTCTGCACCGACGAGATGCCCAACAAGCAGGTTCTGGAGCGCAACCCGATCCGCCGGGCGATCCCCGGCTCGATCGAGCAACAGGAGTTCGAATACATCCGCCACGGCACTGTCAACATCCTGACCTTCCTGGTCGTCCACACGGGCGATATGAAGGCGGCCTGCCTGGCGGCCAACGATGCCGAACACTACATCCCGGAACTCGAACGATTCCGGCGTGACCATCGCCGGTTGCGGGGCATCTTCCTGATCCACGACGGGGGTCCCAGCCATACCGCCGCCAAGACGACCGCCTATCTCTCCCGTTGTAACGGCTGGTGGCGACCCCGGCTGACCCCGGGCACGCCTCGTGGTTCAACCAGGGAGAGTTGCTCAATCACGCCTTCGGTATCACTACCTGAAGCGGGGTTCGTGGTTGAGCCGGGAAGAGTACATTGCCCATGTGATGGCCTCTTGGCCAGAGTACAACCAGTTGTACGCCCATCCCTTCGAGTGGACCTGGACAAATCAACGGATGCGGCAATGGTTCGCCGAACACGCTCCCTGAATTCCTTGCATTACTTGTGTCCAGGGACACGAATGGCTGTCGTCCGCAAAGCCGAACCGGATAAGATTTGTCACGGGGAGCGTGGGGTCGCCGGGTGGTACGCTATGCCGCTTGTCGCGGGTGGGTTCTGCCTGGTTGGAGGCCTGACCGTCATCCTGTCCTCATGGCCAGTGTGGAAAAAGGGGGCCAGAGTCGATTTCTGGCTTCTTCTTGGGTCTTCCGATTGAGGGGACCGGGATCAGACCGAGTTTCCCGTTGTTCCGATTGCCCGAGACTCCGGGGAATGCGGTGATCGTGCTTCCACTGCCCAAGCGGGATGGATTCACCCCCTGGCAGCATCAGGCCGGGCGCTTTACGATGACCGGAGATTCCCGTCCGGGGCATGGACGCGAAACGGAACATGCCCGCTGGTGAGCGGAGCCCAACATGACGACTCCGGCGACGAACATGCGCCCTGAGTGGATGACGGCCATTGACCCGGTCTTGCAGCAGGAGCTCGAGCGCCACATCGTGGTGACCTCCTGGGACAAGCTGCTGGGGATGGTCGATACGATTTACAACTGGGGACGGCGCTCCAGCTTGTGGCCGCTGGGCTTCGGCCTGGCCTGCTGCGCCATCGAGATGATCTGCACGGCCGCGGGGCGGTTCGATATCGCCCGCTTCGGGGCGGAGGTCTTCCGCGCCTCGCCGCGACAGGCCGATGTCATGATCGTCTCGGGCACGGTCACCAAGACGATGATGCCGATCATCGTGCGGCTGTTCGACCAGATGCCCGAGCCGAAGTACGTCATCTCGATGGGCGCCTGCGCCACGGGCGGCGGGCCGTTCAAGGAGGGGTACAACGTCGTTTCGGGCGTGGACAAGTTCTTGCCCGTCGATGTGTACATCCCCGGCTGCCCGCCCACGCCGCAGGCCCTCTTGCACGGGCTGATCACGCTGCAAAAGAAGATCGACGGCGAGAGCGTCGTCTCGGCGCCGGGGCGCCCTGGTACAAGGCGGGCGTCGAGCGCGATATTCCGGTCCCCGTCCTTGGTCCCGACCTGATCGACATCCGGACCCTGGAGATCACCGCCGAGCGGACCGCGATGGGCCTGGTCGAACAGCGCGAGGCCACCTTGACGCCTCCCGTGAAGGTGCCCGCGCCCCAGGTCGAGACCGCGGAAGCCGCTCCCGCCGCGCCGGCCGCGCCCAAACCGGGGGCCAAGCCGGTCGTCGCCAAGAAGGTCAAGAAGGCCGAGGTCCGGCCCAGTCTCGTCTGGCTCGGTATCGAAGGACTCAAGGAGCTGGCCGACCGCCTCGACGCGACCTTCGGACCCGGCACGGCCACGATCGTCCAGGCCGGCTTGCTCGTGCCGGCGGAGAAATGGCTGAAGGTCGCCCGCTTCCTGCGCGATCAGAACCCGATCCGCTACGACTACCTGGCCAGCCTCCAGAGCGTCCATTACAGCGACTGCATCGAGGTCAACTATCAGCTCGACAGCACCGTTCAGCCCGGCTCGCTCATCGTCGTCCGCGTGCGCTGCGACGAGGCCGAGGGCCAGGGCACGGTGCCGTCCGTCGACTCGGTCTGGAAGGGGGCCGACTTCCAGGAGCGCGAGGTCTACGACATGATGGGCGTCCGCTTCGCCGGGCACCCGAACCTCAAGCGCATCCTGATGTGGGAGGGCTTTGCGTACTACCCGCTCCGCAAGGATTACCTGGAGCCGTACTACGAAGGCCCCACCAAGGTCCTCGACAGCCGGGTGGAAGACGACCTGGGCATGCACTTCCGCGGCGAGGAGTTCAATCCGCACGGCACGAACATCAAGATTCCCAAGGACTTCCGCGACTGGGACAAGCTGGACCCCCGCGCCGACGCGAAAGGCCCCGGCTGTGAGCCGACGGGCGTCGAGATCAGCGAGCTCGACACCGACCAGTTCGTCGTCAGCATGGGCCCGCAGCACCCCAGCACGCACGGCGTCTTCCGCATGAACCTGCGGGTGGACGGCGAGACGGTCGTCGGACTCAAGCCCGTCGTGGGCTACCTGCACCGCAATCATGAGAAGATCGGCGAGCGCAACACGTTTCTCATGAACATGCCGTTCACCGACCGGCTCGACTACATCACGAGCATGGGGAACAACTTCGGCTACGCCTTGGCCGTCGAGCAGCTTCTGGGCGACGAGGCCAGGCCGCCCGAGCGGGCCGAGTACATTCGCGTCATCATGGCCGAGTTGACGCGGGTGGCGAGCCACCTGTGGTCGATCGGCTTTTTGCTCAACGACCTGGGGGCGTTTTTCACGCCCGCGCTCTATGCGATCGAGGAGCGCGAGCTGATCCTCGACCTGTTCGAGTGGGCCGCGGGCAGCCGGATGATGTGCAACTACTTCCGGTTCGGCGGCGTGGCCTTCGACCTGCCGCGGGGCTGGCTGGAACGCTGCCGGGCGATCGTCAACGACCGCCTCGACCACAAGATCGACGAGCTCGACCGCTACCTGACCGGCAACGAGATCGTCCAGGACCGCTGCCTGGGGGTCGGGTGCCTGAGCCGGGAGGACGCGATCGGTTACTCGACGGCCGGGCCCGTGCTGCGGGCCTCGGGCGTGCCGTACGACGTCCGCCGGGCCGCGCCTTACAGCATTTACGACCGGTTCGATTTCCAGGTCATCAGCCGACCGGAAGGCGACGTCTTCGCGCGGTACATCGTGCGGCTCGAAGAGGCGCGGCAGAGCGTCAAGATCCTCAAGCAGGCCGTGCGCGACATTCCCGAGGGGCCGATCCAGCCGGCCAAGAAGGTCGCCTACCAGATCAAGGTCCCGGCGGGCGAGGCCTACGGACGGGTCGAGAATCCCAAGGGCGAGCTGGGCTACTACCTCATCTCGACCGGCGAGACCAATGCCTACCGCTACCACGTCCGCAGCCCCAGCTTCATCAACCTGACGGCCCTCGAAACGATGTGCCTGGGCCACATGGTCGCCGACGTGGTCGGTATTCTGGGGAGCCTGGATATCGTGCTGGGCGAGGTGGATCGGTGAAAGGCAGAGCGGCGCTTGATGATGAAAGTCCGAGAGATCATCCGCATACTGGAGGAAGACGGGTGGGTCTTGGTCTCTCAAAGGGGAAGCCATCGCCAGTTCAAACACCTGTCGAAACCGGGAAAGGTCACTGTGCCCGGCCGTCTTTCCGACGATCTTCCTCGTGGGACGCTCAAGAGTATTCTGCGACAAGCGGGGATGGAGGAACCATGAGCGCACCGACGAAGGACGCCCTCGATCTGGAGCGGGATCGCCAGCAACGGCTCAGGGATCTTGCGGAGAACGGAACCGAGCCCACCCTGGACGAATTCCGACCGGGAACCTTCGGTTGTCATGAGCTCCTCGATCGCACCGATTGTCTCGTCCGTTTGATCGATGGTTGGATTCTCTCTCATCCCGCGTGCCTCCAGCGGCCGGAGTGGTTTGCGCTCGCGGACCAGGCGCTCGATCTGCTTGCGGAGCTCTATCAACAAGTTGGTGCGGAACATCTCGAGGAGAATGCGACTTTCTCGGCTCAGCCCGTCCCTGGACGCGATTGCGAAGGGCTGGGCACCGGATAGAAAGGTTTGATTCACACCGTACCTTGAGCACTCGTGCGGGATGTCTGAGCGGGACGGCCGAAGTTTCCTCGATCCCGTGTGCGGTCTGATTCTCGGAGTCCGATTATGAGTCTTGGCAAGGGCGTCCTCACCGGCCACTGGGTCACGCTCCGGCGGTTCTTCCGCACCTTCTTCGTCGGCCATGGGGCAACGGCCCACCGTCACGGTGGCGGCGACCTGCGGGTCGATCTCTGGCGGCGCCGCAAGCGCGCGGAACAGCCGACCGTGGTGCAGGATGCGCAGCACCGAGGGCCTCTTCACGGTTGAGTACCCCGACGAGCGGCTGCCGGTCTACGAGCGGTTCCGCGTCCTGCCCGTGCTGATCTACGACGAGGAGGACGGCAACGTCCGTTGCACCTGCTGCAACATCTGCGCCAAGGTCTGCCCGCCGCAGTGCATCTGGATGGTCCACGCCCGGGGCCCCAACGGCAAGCCGGTCACGTTGCCGGAAGAGTTCTTCATCGACATGGATGTGTGCATGAACTGTGGTCTGTGCGCGGAGTACTGCCCGTTCGACGCGATCAAGATGGATCAGAACTTCGAGTTGTCGAATTACGAGCGGCACCAGTCGCACGTGTACAGCTTGCAGGACTTGCTCGTGTCGAGCGCGTTCTACGCCCGGACACACCCCGACGCGTGGTCGAGCGCCGAGGAGACGGCCGAACGGGCCAAGGCGGGCAAGAAGAAGGACCAGAGGCTCCAGAAGGTGCGGTCGGCATCGGCGGCACCGGCCCCGGCGGTGTCTTCTCCGAGTGCGGAATGAGGCCCGGAACCACGCCGCCCCCTTGCTGACCGCCCCCGCTGCCCGGTAAGATGCCGCCCTGAACGAGGACCACGATGATTCCCAGCCCTCCCCAGCCGCGCTATGCCCCCGGCACTCGCGTGCGCGTCGTGCAGCGTGTGCGCGTGGGGTCGCGCTCCTGGCTGACCCAGATTGTCGGCGCCGTGACCGGCGAGAGCGTCCGGCCCGTCGGCGGCATGGAGATGGGGACCAAGGATCGGTATTGCCGCCAGCCGACCCTGATGCTGCGCGGTGACGACGGCGAGATCAGCGTCGTGGCCCTGGATGAGAACACCCAGGTCGAGGTCCTGGCCTCTTGATCGGATCGATGGCGGACGGCGGTTTTCCCGAGAGGTTTCCCATGAGCCTGCTCGATCGTTATATCTTCGTCGGACTGCTGATGATCGTGGCGATCAGCTTCGCGATCCTGCCGCTGCTCATCGCGGCCCTCCTCGCCCCGCGCAAGCGGGCGGCCTCGAAGGGCGACACCTACGAGTGCGGCCTGATCACCACGGGCGAAACCTGGGTCCGGTTCCGGGTCCAATATTACATTTACGCACTCTTGTTCGTCGTGTTCGACATCGAGACCGTGTTTCTCTTTCCCTGGGCGGTCAGCTACGGCCGGTTAGGGCTGTTCGCGCTGGTGGAGATGGCGATCTTTCTGCTCTTGCTGGCGGCCGGCCTGGTGTACGCGTGGGCGAAGGGCGTGTTGAAGTGGGTGTGAAGCGTCTTCAGAAAGAGACCGATGATTCCGGATTCCAGATTCCGGATTCCAGATTCCTGATGCCGGATTCCGGATGCCGGATGTCAGATTCCGGATGCCGGATGCCGGATATCAGGAGGTTTCTTGAGGATTTGAATCCGGAATCTGGCATCCGGCATCCGGAATCTGACATCGTTGCCGGGGGAATCGGAAAGTGAATCTTGTGCCGGCCTTCCATCCGGTGTGGCTTTTCGCCCAGCAGACGAGCTGGTGGGACACGACCCTGGCGGGGATCGCGCTCGCGCAGTGGCTCGCCTGGGTCGCCTGGCTGCTGATCGGTTTCTTCACGATCCTGCCGGGAATCGTGGCCTACATGGTCTGGGCCGAGCGCAAGGTGGCCGGGCGGTTTCAGGACCGGCTGGGGCCGAACCGGGTCGGGCCGTTCGGGCTGTTGCAGCCGATCGCGGATGCGATCAAGCTGATCACGAAGGAAGACATTGTGCCGACGGCCGCCGACGGGGTCGTCCACCTGCTCGCGCCGGTAATCCTGATCGTGTCGGCGTTCCTGGTGCTGGCGGTGATGCCGTTCGCGTTTGGCACGCGGACGGCCGACGGGCGGTCGTCGGGGTTCCTGCCGGTCGATTTGCCGGCCGGACTGCTGTACCTGATCGCCGTGTCGAGCATCTCGACGCTCGGGATCTTCCTGGCGGGCTGGTCGAGCCGGAACAAATACTCGCTCATGGGGGCCATGCGGGCGGTCGCACAGCTCGTCTCGTACGAGGTCCCGCAAGTACTGGCGACGGTGCCGATCCTGCTCTGGGCGGGCAGCTTGAGCCTGGTGCGGATCGTGGACCAGCAGGCGAGTTCGGGGCTGTGGAATGTCTTCATTCCGCCCGGCTTCCTGGCGTTTGTCATCCTGACCATCGCGAGCATCGCCGAGATCAACCGCACGCCGTTCGACCTGCCCGAGGCCGAGTCGGAGATCATCGCCGGGTTCCACACCGAGTACTCGGGCATGCGGTTCGGCCTGTTCTTTCTGGCCGAATACATGAACCTGTTCGGGATCAGTTGCCTGGGGACGGTGCTGTTTTTCGGCGGCGGCTCGCTGCCGATCCCCTTCGTGATGTGGGATTTTCCCCGGGGACTGCTGGGCGGCTCGGCGTTTGGGACGGTGCTGGTGAACGTGCTGGCGCTGGGGATTTTCCTGGCGAAAGTGGCCGGCTATATTTTCGTCATGTTCTGGGTCCGCGCGACGCTGCCCCGGCTGCGCGTGGACCAGATGATGAACTTCGCCTGGAAGGCCCTGGTGCCGCTGAGCCTGGTCAACATCGCGCTGGCGGCGATCTGGTACGAGTTCGTGATCCGGGATGGCGGCCGGCATTACCTCTGGGGCTGGCTCGTCACGGCGGTGCTGGTGGTGGCGGTGGTGTGGTTCTTGCTCGCGCGGTTGGGCCAGGGCATGCGGGCGGTCCCGGGCGGCCGTCGCCGGGTGCTGGCCGAACAGGGTGTGAGCGTTCGCGGATAACGCGCTGGCGGATCGATTCTGGGAGCTGTCCTCGTGATTCTCCGCATGCTGTTTGTCCTGATCTCGACGGTCGGCGTCATCGGCGCGGTGGGGACCGTTCTGGCCCGCAACCTGGTGCACGCGGCGCTGTTTCTGGTGGCGTTCTTCTTCGTCATTGCCTGCCAGTTCGTGCTGCTGGAGGCCGAATTCCTGGCCGCCATCCAGGTGCTTGTTTACATCGGTGCCGTGGCGGTCCTGCTCCTGTTCGGCATCATGCTCACGCGGAACATCCAGGGCGATGAGACCACGGGCGGAAGCTGGCTGGGGAAGATCCCCGCCGCGATTGTGGCCTGTGCGGTCCTGGGGGTGCTCGTCAGCGGGATCGTGCGCGAGCGCGGCCTCGGCCGGCGTCTCAGTTGGTCGGAGATGACCGAGCGGCCGGCCGTCGCGGCGGGTCCCGCCTCGGGACAGGACCCGCGCCGACGCGATCCGGACGGGGATGGCCGCGACCGTCGGTGTCGAGATGATGACCCGGTACGTGATTCCATTCGAAGTGGCCGGCCTCTTGCTGACCGCGGCGCTGGTCGGCGCCGTGGCGCTGGCCTATGGCGAAAGCGACGAGCCGCCCGGCGCCGAGGTGGCGCGGTCACGGCGTCGGGAGCCGATCGCCTCCCCGGACGGTCCCGCGACGGCCGCTCCTCCGCCTGTGCCCTCCGCGAGTGCTTCGTCATGACCACCGACATCCCTCTGACGTGGTTTCTGATCTTCGCCGCCACGGTCTTTTCAATCGGACTGTTTGGCGTGCTGGCGCGGCGCAATGCGATCGCCGTGCTGATGGCCATTGAAATCATGCTCAACGCGGCCAACATCAACCTGATCGCCTTCTGGCGCTACGGCACGCCCGCGCGCGGCGAGGGGCCGCTCACCGGGCCCATGCTGGCGATCTTCGTCATCACCATCGCGGCGGCCGAGGTCGCTGTCGGCATTGGCCTGATCCTGCTGTGCTTCCGCCGCTGGAAGGCGGCCGATGTGGATCGATATGACAGTATGAGCGGATAGATTCTTCGTAGGGTGGGCTCGGCCCACCGTCTGCCAAGCCCGGATGGTGGGCCGAGCCCACCCTACAAGGCCGTTCCCCAAGGGTTCACTCCCGATGCCTCCTGTAGCGACAGTTGCCGCCAGGGATTTCCTCTACATCGTGCCCGAGATGGTGTTGACGGTCTGGGGCCTGGCGCTGTTGCTCGTCGATGTGGGATGGTTGCGCACCCGCCCGGCCGAGACGCGCCGGCGTTGGCTCGGTGGGCTGGCCCTGGCGGGGATCGTGGTGGCGCTCGCGGCCGTGCTGCTCGACGTGCCGCACTGGACGGGGATGGCGTATGACGCCGTGGACCCCTTGCTCTTCTTCGGCACGATCGCCGGCGATCCGTCCACGTTCTGGCTCAACCTGCTCGTCGTGACCCTGCTGGGGATCGCCGTCTCGGTCTCGATCGCCACGACGTGGACGGACGACTGGGGCGAATTCTATGCCCTGCTCTTCTGGGCGGCGGTCGCGATGATGCTGCTGATCGCGTCCAGCGAGCTGATCACGCTGTTCCTGACCCTCGAAACGATGACGCTCTGCCTCTACCTCCTGAGCGCCTTTCAGCGCGGCGTGCGGCGCTCGCCCGAGGCGGGCCTCAAGTACTTCGTCTACGGCTCGGTCTCCTCGGCCCTGTTCCTCTTCGGCCTGAGTTTGCTGTACGGCATGACCGGCACGACGCGGCTGGACGCGATCCGTCTGGCGATGTCGGCGCCGACGCCCGGCGGCGTGGGACTGGCGGGGAACCTGGCGGGCGTGACCGCCGTGCTGCTGCTCTTGGTCGGCTTCGGCTTCAAGGTGGCGGCGGTGCCGTTTCACCAGTGGGCGCCCGATACCTATGAAGGCGCGCCCGCGCCCATCAGCGCCCTGATCGCGTCGGGGTCGAAGGTGGCCAGCTTCATCGCGCTGATGAAGGTGTTCAACCACGCGCTGATTGCCTGGGCCGCGCCGGGAGGCGACCTGTTGCGTCCCGGCTGGCTGGGCGTGCTGGCGGTCGTGGCCGCGATCACCATGACCTATGGAAACCTGGCCGCCCTGGCGCAGCGGAATTTCAAACGGCTGCTGGCCTACTCGTCCATCGCGCACGCCGGTTACATCCTGGTGGGCGTGGTGGCGATCGCCGTGCGTCCCAGCAATGCCGCGGCGGCAGGGGCCGTGCTATTTTACCTGATCGTCTACGGCATCACAACCGCCGGCGCCTTCGCCGTGGCCGCCTGGCTGGCCCGTGACGTGGAACGCGACGACATCGACGACCTCAACGGCATCGGCCAGCGCAGTCCGGGCCTGGCCGTCTGCATCGTCCTCTTGATGCTCTCGCTGATCGGCGTGCCGCCCATGGCGGGGTTCTTCGGCAAGCTGTATATGTTCATGGAAGCTCTGAATTCGGGCGAGGGCGGCAAGTTGAGCCTCACCTGGCTGGTGGGCCTGGCGCTGGCGAACAGCGTGGTCTCGGCGTTCTATTATGTGCGCGTGATCAAAGCGATGTTCCTGCGAGCGCCCGGACGCCGGGTGGTGCATGCCGCGCCGATGTGCCTGAGCGTGCCCATTGTGCTGGCCACGGTCGTGGTCGTCGGCTTCGGCGTGGAGTCCGCCCCTTTGCTCGAGACGATGCGGGGCGCCGCGGGTCCGATGCTCTCGTACCGCTCGGAGTTCCGCATTGTGGAGTCCTCCCCCACACACCCCGACGCGGCCCGGACCCCGAATCGGTGACCGACGGCTCAGCGGAAGCCGAGCACCCCTGCGGAGACGCCGATGGCGATCGTCAACACGTTTCGCAAATGCCTGGAGACGCCGTACTTATTTGAAGATCCCGAGGCCCCGGGGCGCATCGGCGCCTTGTTGACCATGGCCGGGGAACGGCTCGACGCGGCCGGCACGTTGCAAGCCTCGGCCCTGCCCGCCGACCAGGCGGATTCCAGCCTGTTGAGCTACGAGGCGATGTTCGCGGCGTTGCGCGCTCTGGTCTACGCCAAGGGCTATCGCGAAGCCGGCCTGCGCTGCCTGCTCCTGGCCTGCGAGGAACTGTACGTGCGCCCGGACCAGCTTGATCCCTCCCACCTGATCGCCTTCGAACGCGCCCAGGGCCTGAAGGCCACCCCCGCCGACAACCTGGCCGCCGCCCGGGCTTTTGTCCAGCGTGCCCGGGAGTTGCTCGCGAGCCCGGCGGGGGTGTCGGCGTAAATGGAATCCCCTGAGCTTTCCTCTACGACATACAATATCACCAGGCGGACTTCACGGGCCGCTTGTTTTTCTTGCCGACCGGCACGTCATGGGTAAGAAGCGCGACATCCGCCAGATCGAGGCGATCGCCAGGGAATTCGACATGGACGCCGACGAGCGACGTGAGTTCGGCGACTTCATCGAAGAGTGTAAGAGGAACGGCGCGAAGGGAACGGGCAAGGACGGAGACTTTACTTATCAGGAGTTGCGCAAAAGGTGGCCGGGTTTCGGGGAGAGACATGATGGGGGCGAACCTGATCGATCTGCGTCGGGCACATGAGTCGCCACACGATGACCTTCCCGGCCTGTACGCGTCTCTTTTTCCGTTGATCGGAGAACCATTCCAATTCGCACGAGTATCGTATGGGGATGAGCTCACAATCCACTTTGGAGATCTCCGGCCAGCCCGTTCCCCGAGACTCAAGCACAAACTCTACGGCTCCTACATTCTGGGCGTGCGTGGGTCTCCCTGGATATTGAAATCCGGTTCGGAACCCGTGGTCATTTCTTCCGGAGTGGTCCTCTTCGATCCTGCGCCGCCCGATTTTGGTGAGCCTTTGAGCAAAGAGCAGCTTGAGGCCGGCACGTTCGTGGAACCAGAAAGTCGCGTGCTCGCGGCCATTCCTTTCGTGGTGAAACCCGTGGTGGGATTCGGGCTCCGACTTCGAATGACCGATGGCAGCACGCTGTTGGTCCTGCCGACGACCTCGGAACCGGATGAGCCCGACGAGGAAGGACTTCCCCAACTGGCCGATTGGGAGCTTGTGACACCGCGCGGGCTTCTCAGTGCCGGCCCCCATCGGGAGTGGTCGTTCACACCCGCCGGGAAGGAATCTTCGTAGGGTGGGTCAGCGGCGTCTTCGCCGCGCAACCCACCATCCGTTCTTGTCGACAGAGGTGGGTTGCGCGGCGACGACGCCGCTGACCCACCCTACAAGACTGAGAGGCTATCCGGAAAGCCCCGAAGGGGCGGCAGCGCAGAGCCAGGGGCGTCAGCCCCTGGTGGGGTGAACGACGCGCCACGGCGCCCCTCCACAGCCCCGCAGGGGCGACAGAAGGCGAAGCGGCGCCACGGCTTCCGTCGCCCCTGCGGGGCTGCGGAGGCGAATGGCGCGGTCGCGGTCCCGTTTCCAGGGGCTGACGCCCCTGGCTACACGCGGCCGCCCCTTCGGGGCTAAAACCAGACTTCCCGGATAGCCTCTGAATGGCTACGGTCTTGAGGTTGGCCGCGTCTGGTGGTTACCGTGGCGGTGATGCCGATCCTTACAGGCGACTCTGGGCGGCGTCCGGGCGGGTCGGGTATGATAGATTAGGGAAAAAACGAGCTCAATGGCTCGCTTGGAAACGGAGTAGACATGGATATCCGTTTCTATTTCAACCCGGAAACCGATCAACCCCACATCTAGGACCATGGAGTTCATGAGGACGAAGTTGCCGAAGTTCTGCGCCGCCCCGGTGAGGACTTGCCGGCGCATCGCAACTCGCGAATGAAGCTGGGTCGGACTGCTGCCGGACGCTATCTTCAGATCATTTACGTCCCGGATGAAGAACCCAACAGCGTTTTCGTCGTCACAGCGTATGAACTGCGGGACAAGACATTGAAAGCCTACCGTCGCCGACAGCGAAGGAAGTCGCGATGAAAGAACAGAAATTCCCGCCCGGTTGGGATGAAGAGCGCGTCCGTCAAGTCTTGGCCCATTATGAGGACCAGACGGAGGACGAGCAATTCGCTGAGATCGAGGCCGCTCGGGAGGCGGAAGGGATCACCCTGATGGCGGTCCCGTCGGACATGGTCTCCGAGATCCGCGCGCTGCTGGCTCGGAAGCGGCAGACGGCCTGATCGCCAAGATGACCGAACCGGCCTTGACCGAACCGCCGGGATGTGCCACAACCCCCTTCCGCATGTCGGCCGCTGCTGCTGAGCCTGGCACCACGATTCCCCCCTCCGGCCGCTCTGGGTGGTCTTTCTGGTCCGGGATGAGGGAGGAGCCAGGCATGGGGACGGACACCCCTCGGCCGGAAACGTCGCGGGCAGTCAACCTGCCGCATCGCTGGACCAAGGTGGATGACCCGCGCAGCCGCGGCGGTCGTCGCGGCCTTCCCGACCGTCATCGCCGGCGCCGGCCCGGCCGGGCTGACGGCGGCCTTCGAGCTGACCCGACGCGGCCACCCTTGCGTCGTGCTCGAGGCCGACCCCGAACTCGTCGGCGGCATCAGCCGGACCGACCACTACAAAGGGTATCGCTTCGATATCGGCGGCCACCGCTTCTTCTCCAAGAGCGACGAGGTCAACCGGATCTGGCGCGAGATCCTCGGCGACGAGTTCCTGACCCGCCCCCGCCTGAGCCGGATCTATTACGACCGCAAGTTCTTCCATTATCCGCTCCGGCCGCTCGAACGCCTTCCGCAAGCTCGGGCCGTGCCGCTCGGCGCGCGATCCTCGCCAGCTACATCAAGGCCCGCTTGAAGCCGATCCGAGCCCGAGCGGAGCTTCGAGGACTGGGTCGTCAACCGGTTCGGCCGCGATGCTGTTCGAGACCTTCTTCAAGACCTACACGGAGAAGGTCTGGGGCATGCCGACGAGCGCGATCTCCGCCGACTGGGCCGCGCAGCGCATCAAGGGCCTGAGTCTCATCGAAGGCCGTCTGGAACGCCTTGACCGGCCGGGCGCAAGTCGCGCAAGGGCGAGGTCATCAAGACGCTGATCGACGAGTTCCAGTATCCCCGGCTCGGCCCCGGCCAGATGTGGGAGACGGCCCGCGACAAGGTCAACCAGAACGGGGGCGCGGTCCACATGGACCGCCGCGTCGTGCGCATCGAGCACGATGGCTCGGCCGTGACCGCGTTCGTCGCCGCGGACGCGCCGGGCGCGACGACGCGCTACCATGGCCGCGCACTTCCTCTCGACCCTGCCGATTCGCGACCTGATCCGCGCATCGCTCCGTCCGCGCGCCCGCCGGAGATCCTGGCGGCGGCCGAGGCCTGAAGTACCGCGACTTCCTGACCGTCGTCCTGATCGTCGACCGGGCCGAGACCTGTTCCCGGACAACTGGATTTACATTCACGAGCCGGGCGTCAAGCTGGGCCGCGTGCAGAACTTCAAGAACTGGTCGCCGGACCTGGTGCCCGACCCGGCCCGAGTCAGCCTGGGCCTGGAGTACTTCTGCTTCGAGGGCGACGACCTCTGGACCAAGCCCGACGCCGAGCTGATCGCGCTCGGCCGCCGTGAGATCGACGCCATCGGCCTGGTCGCCGCCGACCGCGTGGTTGATGGCTGCGTCGTCCGCATGCCCAAGGCGTACCCGGTCTACGACGATCGCTACCAGGACCACCTCGCCGTGATCCGCGGCTGGCTCACGAAGCTGTCGAACCTCGCGCTGGCCGGCCGCAACGGCATGCACAAGTACAATAACCAGGACCATTCGATGATGACCGCCCTCCTGGCGGCGCGGAACATCCTCGGCCAGGGCCCGTTCGACCCCTGGAAAGTGAACACCGACGCCGAATATCACGAGGACGCGGCCGAAGAGACCCGGGAAGCCGGCCGCGCCGTGCCTCGGCCGGTCGAGGCGGCTTGATCATCGGACCGGAGTCGCACCATGTCTCCCCCTCGCTCGAACGTCGATCCCGACCACGATGCCAAACGTGCCTTCCTCAGCCGTGTGGGCCTCGTCCTGGTCGCGGTTGGCGCACCGTTGGGCGTGATCGGTTTTGTCCTGTTTGTATCGGTCTTTTTCACCGGGTTTGACGGGTTTGGCCCGCCCGTGCGGCCGATCATCGGCATGATCCTGATGATCGTCGGCGGCTTCATGACCTCGATCGGCTTCCAGATGCTGACCTTCGGCAACGCGGGCCGTATCCTGCGTTATGGGCTGGCCGAGTCGCTCCCACCGGCCACGGATGCCGCGCGGGAGTTCGCCCCCACCGCCCAGGATCTGGCGCGGCATGGCGGGGGCGATGCGCGAGGGCTTCTCCGGCGATGTTCCCCCGGCCAAGATCCAGCACGCCTGCGGCGCCTGGAACGATGCCGACGCCCGCTTCTGCAAGACCTGCGGCGCCGCGCTCGCGGCCCCGACTTGCTCGAAGTGCGGGGCCGTGCTCGAAGCCGATGCCCGCTATTGCCCCCATTGCGGCGCGGAACGGCCGATGATGGCGTGACGCCCTCTGTCCACGTCGTTCTGGCCGGCGCTGTCTGGACGCGTTCCAAATTAAGTTTGCCAATTGAGGATGTTTGATGATTTCTGTGGGACAGCCGCCCTCGGCTGTCCGATCAGGGCCGAGGGCGGCTGTCCCACACTGGATCACCTTTGGCAAAGTTATTACGGAACGCTCCTAAAACCGCGCCGGGCCGCGGGTGTCCGTCCCTCGCGGGCGATTGACAGCCCTCGGGACGACTCCCTATAATCCCCGTCTGATGGAAATCGACGGGAGGCGGTTCGCGCTGAGAGCCTGCGACGCACGCGGGTCCCGTGGCCTCCTGATTCCGCCGCCATGGCACATCGCCAGGAGTAGTCCGCAATGGCGGTTCGCGTGGGTATCAATGGGTTCGGTCGGATCGGTCGGCTGGTTTTCCGCGTCCTGGCGGAGCGGCCGAGCGATTTCGAGGTCGTCGCGATCAACGACCTGTCCGACGCCAAGCACCCTGGCGCTGCTGCTGAAGTACGACAGCGTCCACGGCCGGTTCCAGGGCACGGTCGAGGCGGCCGAGAACGCCCTGATCGTCAACGGCAAGGAGATCCCGATCACCAAGGAGAAGGACCCGGCCAACCTGCCCTGGAAGGAGCTGGGCTGCCAGGTCGCCGCTCGAGTCGACCGGGCTTCTTCACGAACCGCGAGGCGGCTTGCAGAAGCACATCGACGCCGGCGCCGAGCGGGTGATCCTGACGGCGCCCCGCCAAGGACAAGCTCGACGCGCACGATCGTCCTGGGCGTCAACGACAACACCCTCAAGCCCGACCACGCGGATCGTCTCGAACGCCTCGTGCACGACCAACTGCCTGGCCCCGATGGCCAAGGTGCTGCACGAGACGTTCGGCATCGAGAAGGGCCTGATGACCACCTTCCACGCCTACACCAACGATCAGCGCGTGGCCGACCAGATCCACGAGGACCCCTACCGCGCCCGCGCCGCGGCCTGAACATCATCCCCACGACCACCGGCGCCGCCAAGGCCGTCGGCGAGGTGATCCCCGAGCTCAACGGCAAGCTGACCGGCTATCGCCCTCCGCGTGCCGGTGCCCGACCGGCACGATCACCGACCTGACCGTCGTGACTCAAGCCGCGACGCGACCAAGGACGAGGTCAACGCCGCGATCAAGGCCGCCGCCGACGGCGCCGCTCAAGGGGATCCTCGAGTACTGCGACCGACCCGCTCGTCTCCAGCGACATCGTCGGCAACCCGCACTCCTGATCTTCGCGCCCGACTGGACGCAGGTCATCGGCGGCAACCTGGTCAAGGTCCTCGTCCTGGTACGACAACGAGTGGGGCTACTCCTGCCGCACCGCCGAGCTGATCGCCAAGCTCGCGAAGCTGGGCTGAGTGCAGTCGCGTCGCTCTCTGTCCCCTTCTTCCGGGATCGTCGCCGGGGCGGTGTCCGCCATCGGGACATCCCCGCCGCGATCGATCCCGGTCCCTTGCTCGCAGGAGCCCACCGGTGCCCAAGCAGACGATTCGCGACCTGGACCTCGAGCGGGAAAAAGGTGCTGGTCCGGGTCGATTTCAACGTGCCCCAGACCAAAGACGGCGTCGTCTCCGACGACCGCCGCATCCGGGCCGCGCTGCCGACCCTGAAGTACGCCCTGGATCACGGGGCGAGCCTGATCCTGGTCAGCCACCTCGGCCGCCCCGACCGGCACCCCGAAGGCAATACGCCCCGTTCAAGCTGGACCGCGTGGCCGCAGCGGCTCTCAGGAGTTGATCGGCCGGCCGGTCAAGAAGGTCAACGACACCGTCGGCCCCGAGGCCCAGGCGGCCTGCGCGGCCCTCAAGCCGGGCGAGATCGTGCGTGCTCGAGAACGTCCGGTTCAACAAGGGCGAGAAGAAGGGCGACCCCGGCAGTTCGCCGACCCGCTTCGCCGCGGCTGGCCGACTGGCGACTTTACGTCAACGACGCCTTCGGCACCTGCCACCGCGACGAGGCCTCGATGGTCGCCGTCCCCGAGGGCTTCCCGCCCGAGCATCGCGGCGATCGGCTTCCTGGTCGAGAAGGAGCTGCAAATCCTCGACACCCTGCTCGGCCATCCCAAGCGGCCGATGGTCGCCGTGATGGGCGGCGCCAAGGTCTCGGACAAGATCCTGCGTCATCGAGAACCTCTGCGAAGGTCGACAAGCTGCTGATCGGCGGCGCGATGACCTACACCTTCCTGAAGGCCCAGGGCCACTCGATCGGCAAGAGCCGTGTCGAGGCCGACAAGCTCGACGAGGCCCGCAACCTGCTCGAGCTGGCCGGCGGCAAGATCGTGCTGCCGCCAGGACCACCTGGTCGCCAACGACGCTCGACGCGACCGCCGAGACGCAGGTCGTCGACCGGCTCCGACCTGCCCGACGGCTGGTTCGGCATCGACATCGGCCCGGCGACGGTCGGCGTCCTACGGCGAGATCATCGCACGGCCGGCACGGTCGTCTGGAACGGCCCGATGGGCAAGTTCGAGGACGAGCCGTTCCGCCAGGGAACGCAGGCGTCGCCGAGGCCCTGGCGGCGTCGCCCGGCGTGACGGTCGTCGGCGGCGGCGAGACGGCCGAGGCCGTCGAGCAGTTCGGCTTCGCCGAGAAGGTGACCCATGTCTCGACCGGCGGCGGCGCCTTCCTGGAGTGCCTCGAAGGGAAAATGTTCAACTCGCTGAAGGTCGATCCCGGATCGATAACGGAGACGGCATGCGCTCGATGCGCTGACGGATCGGCCATGCGAACCTCGGACACGCCGTCCCCGGGCTGCGCACCGGAGTGAACCGATGACCACGCCGGCCGCGCGAGCGTCTGGCTCGAGCGCTGGGACGCGTCGACTCGGCCGTTCATCACGCCGTCGCTCCTGAACTGCGACTTCGCCCGGATGGCCGAGGAGCTCGACGCGCTGAAGCGCGACGGCGTGGTGGCGCGTCCACCTCGACGTGATGGACGGCCATTTCGTCCCCAACCTGAGCTACGGCGCCCCGGTGATCGCCGACTGGCGGAAGCGTGACCGACTTCCCGTTCGACACCCACCTGATGATCTCCGATCCCGCGCGGTACCTCGACGACTTCGTCCAGGCCGGGTGCGACGGATCATCTTCCACATCGAGGCCGTGCCCGACCCGCTGGACCTGTTCGCGGACGCATCCGCGCGCGCCGGCTGCCAGGCGGCGTCTGTCGCTGAACCCGCCCACGCCGTTGTCGGGATCGAGCCGTTCCTCGACGCGGCTCGACGCGGTCCTGGTCATGAGCGTGATGCCGGGCTTCGGCGGCCAGACGTTCGACGCCGTCGGTCCTGGACAAGGTCGCGGACTCTGCGCGCGGCGCGGCCGGAGCTGCGGATCTCGATCGACGGCGGCATCAAGCCCGACGACCGCCGCGCCAGGCCGTGGCCGCGGGCGTCTCGCAGCTCGTGGCCGGCTCGGCCGTCTTTCGCCCCGATGGCAACTACGCGGCGGCCCTGGCCGAGTTGGCCGAGGGCGCCCGCCGCGGCCTCCAACGAGGCGGCGGCCCGGCCCATCCGGCCGGGCCGCCGTCGCCTGCATGACCCAGGTCGTCCTGATCCGACCCGGCGCGACGGCCTACGACGAGCAGAACCGCGTCCAGGGCGTCCTCGATCTCCCCTTGAGCGAGCGGGGCCGGGCCGAGGTCGCCAGCCTCGCCGAGACGTCTCGCCGACCGCTCGACTGTCGCCGCCGCCCTCTACTGCGGGCCCGGCGAAAGCGCGTCCGCACCGCCGAGGCCGTCGGCAAGGCCCTCGGCCTCCGCGCCCAAGCGGATCGACGATCTGCGCAACCTCGACCAGGGCCTCTGGCAAGGACTGCCAGGTCGACGAGATCAAGCGCCGGTATACCCGCGTGTTCCGCCAGTGGCTCGACGATCCCCGTGACCGTCTGCCCGCCGCAGGGCGAGACCGGTCGAGGATGCCCTGGACCGCATCCAGACCGCGCTGAAGCCCTGATCCAGCCGCCACCACGACGAGGCGATCGGCCTGGTCGTCGCCGAGCCGATCGCCCAGCTTGATCGCCGGCTACCTCCGCGCGCGACGCCGCGGCTTGCAGCTCGACGACGACGTCCCCACCGGCGGCTTCGAACGGATCGAGGTCGATCGTGGACGAATTCGAGAACGGCGACGCCAGTTGAGGACAACCTCGGAACTGGTCTCGTCCGGGACGCCCCATCCTGGTATGGACGGATTCATTGCCTTCTGCCCGCGATTGTGACGAAACGGAGTTCCTGCCGCCCATGGCCGAAAGAACCCCGGCGATGACGCATTCCTGGCACGGACATTTCGAGCCCAAGCGCGTCCCCGAAGGCGTCTGGATGCGCTGCGACGGCTGCCAGGCCACGCTCTTCCGCAAGCAGGTCGAGCGAGAACCTCAGCGTCTGCCCGCGAGTGCCACCACCACTTCGCCGTCCCGGCCGTCGAGCGGATCGCCCAGTTGCTCGACGCCGACACCTTCGAGGAGTGGTTCCCCGACCTCCGCCCCGGCGACCCGCTCGGCTTCAACGACCGCCGCCCCTACCCCGAACGCATCCGCAGGCCGAGCAGGAACGCACCGGCCTGAACGAGGCGGCCGTCGTCGGCCAGGGCTTCATCAAGGGCATCCGCATCGTCTTCGGCCTGACCGACAGCGGCTTCATCATGGGGAGCATGGGCTCGGTCGTCGGCGAGAAGCTCACCCGGGCCATCGAGGAGGCCACCCGGCAGACAGCTGCCCCTGGTGATCGTCTCGGGCTCGGGCGGCGGAGCACGGATGCACGAGGGCATCTTCTCGCTGATGCAGATGGCCAAGGTCTCCGCCGCGCTGGCGCGGCACCACGCGGCCGGCGGCCTCTATATCAGCGTCCTGACGCATCCCGACGATGGGAGGCGTCGCCGCCAGCTTCGCCTCGCTCGGCGACATCATCCTGGCCGAGCCCAAAGCCCTGATCGGCTTCGCCGGCCCCAAGGTCATCGCAGCAGACCGTCCGGGTCCAGCTCCCCGACGGCTTCCAGACCAGCGAGTTCCTGCTCGAGCACGGCTTCATCGACCGGATCGTCCACCGCGCGGAATTGCGGAACGTGCTGGCCGAGCTGCTGGATTATGTCGCTCCCTAGATTGGACGCGACTCCGTGATTCCGGATTCCAGATTCCAAATACCGGATTCCAGATTCCAAATACCGGATTCCAGATTCCAAACACCGGATTCCGGATGACGTGATAGTTGATGATCAATGCTGGACGACTCGGTGCCCTGAACGATCTGGAATCCGGTATTTGGAATCTGTGGAATCCGGTATTTGGAATCTGGAATCCCGCCCCCCAGAGGCATACACGTGGGATCGGTTGCTGCTCCATTGCAATTCCGCCCCGAGGGTGTAACCTCAAACGCCGGGAAGTGTCTCCCCACTGCTTACCGAATCGCGAGCCACACCTCATGCGTCTGTTTCGATCGAGCCTGCTGGCGAGTTTGATGATTTCCCTGGGCCTCGCCGTCGTGGGACGGAGCGACGATGCGCCGGGTTGGACCGTGCTCTCGCAGTCCCTGGGCAACGACGTCTGGCGCACCGGGAAGGGCGCCTGGTTCATCGCTGGTGACGCCAAGATGGACCCGGCGAACCCGAAGCTGCTCGTCGGCGTCCCGGGCGAGGGCGTCATCATCAACGGTCCCACCGGGCGGACCGGCAACCTGGTCTCGAAGAAAGACTTCGGCGACGTCGAGTTTCACTGCGAGTTCCTCATCCCCAAGGGATCGAACTCGGGCGTGAAATTCGAGAACGTCTATGAAATCCAGATCTTCGACAGCTACGGCCGCAAGACACTCAATGGCGGGGACTGCGGTGGCATCTATCCCCGGGCCGAGCTGTTGCCCACGTACCACCACCTCGACGAGGGTTACGCCCCGCTGGTCAACGCCTGCAAGGCGCCCGGCGAGTGGCAGACCCTGGACGTGATCTTCCTCGCCCCGCGTTTCGACGAGAGCGGCAAGAAGACCGCCAGCGCGAAGATCGTCAAGGCCGTGCTCAACGGCCAGGTGATTCATAAAGACCGGGAAGTGCCCTGCCCGACCGGCAACAACTGGTCCAAGCCCGAGAAGCCGCGCGGCCCGATCATGCTCCAGGCCGATCATGGGCCGGTCGCGTTCCGGAACATCCGTGCGCGGGATTACAAAGGCGAATAGAAGACGCGGATCGCGGTTTCGGTACGTGTTTAGCGTCTCGGCTGGCTGTTCTTCTGGGCATTTCCATGTAGCGGCGGCCGTCTCGGCCGCTCCGGGCCAAATTCTCTCGGGACTTTCTCATTGCAAGTGCCAGAACCAGTGGACAGCGCGGACACTTTGGATGGCCTACGCGCCCCAAGGAGCCGACGTAACCATCAGCGAGAGTGAGGCTTCTGGTACACCTAATGCCTCAGTGTCCACTACTGAAACTGTCCGCGCCTGTCCGCTCCCGCTGAGAAAGTCCCATTCTCTCCGGAGCGGCCGAGACGGCCGCCGCTACACAGAAAAGACATACGTCCGACGGGGGGACGCTAAACACGTACCGGTTTCGTGTTCAGTCCGCGGGCCGTGTTCCCCCCCGCCCGTCCTGGCCGATCAGGCTCAGCAGCAGGTTGTCTTGCGGATAGGCGTGGCCGCGATACTGGCGGAATCCCTCCGCATGGGCCACGCCGATTTCCTGGCCTCGGTGCGCGGACCACTTGGCCTGGCTGTCCAGATACTCGTCGATGCCGTGCTGGCGCAGCAACCAGTTGCGCTGGCTGGCATGGCAGGCGAGCATGGCGCGTTTGGTGGCGAAGACACGCGTCACGTCCACGAGGAACCCGGCGGGCACGGGCTGGCCGTCGCGGTCCTGGCCTTCGATCGGGTCCACGAAGTAAAGGTGCGGCGTGCGCGACAATGGAGGCGCGGGCTCCCACTGCCGCGTGACGTAGTTCGGCAAGGAGGCGCCGAAACACGCATCCCGCACCAAAAGGCTCGTAGTCTCGTGGTCGCAGAGATAATCGACGGGCGGAGCGGTCAGGACGAGATCAGGACGGGCACGACGAATCGCCTCCGTGACCCGGCGCCGGGACTCGTCATCGTGGAAGATCGCCAGGTCGCGGAACTCCAGGCAGACGTACTCGGCGCCGATCAGCTCCGCCGACGCGCGGGCCTCGGCGCGGCGGATCGCCGCGATGGTCTCGGCATCATGCTCGGCCGTGCCGCAATCCCCGGGCGCCATGGTCGCCATCGTGACCGCACAGCCCGCCTCCGCAGCAGGGCGAGCGTGCCCGCACACTGAAACTCGATGTCATCCGGATGAGCGTGCAACGCCAGCACGCGAACCTGGGCGTTCATGACTTCGAAGACCTCGCTCGGCAGACTGGATCGACCCGTTAGAGCGCTTCACGATGGTGTTGGACATCGATCTTGCAAGCCCGAAGCGCCAGCGAGTGCGTTCTCTCCCCGGATGTCTACGGAAACGCACTCGCTGGCGCTTCGGGCTTACAATGAATGTGCTCCACCCAATCGTGAAGCGCTCTAGAACGAGGTGTAACGCACAACCGACCACCGGGCAAGCCCGCACCGGCCCGAGAACGCCCGGACGGGCGGGCGATGCAGATTCCGGATTCCAGATTCCAGATTCCAGATTCCAGATTCCAGATTCCAGATTCCGGATCAGCCGTCAGTCATAAACCATCCGGAATCTGGAATCTGGAATCCGGAATCAAACCTTTCCCAGCAGCCAAAGCATATGTGGCAAGGCGTGCCGATACGGTGGGTCGTCGCGGGCGGATTCGAGCGCGGCGGATAGGCGGCGGGCTTCGTCCCACTCCGGGCGCGGAGGATGTGGGGATGCTCGAATTGTGACGGCGTTCGTGCCATCAAGCGGACTTCGGGCGCCTCTCCTGCGCGGCTCAATTCGAACGAACCCCGATCCGCGGCATCCAGCATGACGCCGACCAGGTGGGGAGAATCGCCGGCGATGTGCGTTCCGTCTGGAATTCGACGCCAATGCCACCGCTCGGGCCATCGAAGACGGCGCCGAAGAGTTCCGTTCCCCGCGCCAGACGGGCCTTGGGTTTCCAGCCTAGCTGTCCGGCCAGCCAGGCGACCAGCCAGAGGGCCACGCGCGGCGTGCGCGTCGCGCCTTGCGGCGCGACCGCTTCGACGCGCACCAGGCGAATCGTGTCCAGCGCCTTCTCGGCGCCGGGAGGATCAAAGAAGTGCGAGACCAGCTCGCGCCAGGGCGTGATGCCGAACCACGCCAGATCGCGGCCGAACGGATTGACGGCCAGGTCCAGCGCGAGTCCGAGGGCGTCCGGCTCGATTTCGGGATCGGGAAGGTCGAGGATGACCCGCGAGGACTCGTCGGCCAGGTCGCGGAAGAGCGCCTCGGCGGGACGCGGGTCGCCGTCCCACCAGAGAATCAGCGGCAGGTCGGCTTCAAGCAGTGGCCGCACCGCCCCCGGCAGCAATTCCCTGGCGTCGGGACCCGCCCACAACACGATCTGTTCCGCGCAGACCTGCGGCAGCCCCGGCGCCGGCAGGTGGCAGACGGCGGACACCTCCGCGCCGATCTGCCGGCCCGGCTCATCCCGCCGCCGCAGCACGATCGTCCGGCTGGGATACCGCCGCGAGACCTCCTGCAACAAGCCGCGCGACCGTGCGCCATCCGATTCCAGATCGGCCAGGACCAGGTTCGCGAGCGCCAGCCGCGTGACGGTGGGGTGTTCGAGGTCGGGACCGCCCTCCCGCTCCGCGGCCGGTCCCCAGAGTTTGGACAATTCCTCATCCACATCGCGGAGCGCAACGGGAATCCCCGCGCCGCTCAGGAAGGCGTCTACGGTCTCGCTGGCCATGGCGCGTCTCCCGGGCCCTTTCGACTTAGAATCTGTTCCGAAAGCCCCGAAGGGGCGGCAGTGAGTAGCCCGGGGCGTCAGCCCCGGGACGGAAGAACGGCGCTCAAAACCCTCTCTCCGGAGCCCCGCAGGGGCGACAGAAGCCATGGTCTCGCCGGATCTTCTGTCGCCCCTGCGGGGCTCCGATGAAGGCGGGCGCGGTCGCGGCCTCGGTTCCCGGGGCTGACGCCCCGGGCTATTCACTGCCGCCCCTTCGGGGCTTTCGGAATAGACTCTTACAACCTCCGCCAGCGCCCCCATCGCGTTCGAGCAGGGCGTCGGCCTCGGCCGGACCCCAGGTGCCGGCCTGATAGGATGCGGGGCTCGGTGCCGGGCTGGTTCCAGGCGTCGAGGATCGGGGTGATGAACCGCCAGGCGCTCTCGACCTCGTCGGTGCGGGTGTACAGGGTGGGGTCGCCGAGCATCACGTCCAGCAGCAGCCGCTCGTAGGCCTCGGGCGGCGGGACGGCGAACGCGGTGCCGTAGCGGAAGTCCATGCGCACCTCCTGGAGCCGCCGCCGCGAGCCGGGGACCTTGGCCTCGAAGGTCAGGCTGGCCCCCTCGTTGGGCTGGATCCGCAGGACGAGCTGATTGGCGCCGCTCTGGCCGTCGGCCTCGGGCTCGAAGAGCTCGGTCGGCGGCCGGCGGAACTGGATGGCGATCTCGGTGGCACGCTTGGGCAGCCGCTTGCCGGTCCGGAGGAAGAACGGCACGCCCGCCCACCGCCAGTTGTTCAGCTCCAGCCGGATCGCGACGTAGGTGTCGGTCTTCGAGTCGGGCGCGACCCCCTTCTCCTGCGAGGTAGCCGGGGACCTCCTTCCCCTGGATCGAGCCGGCCGGTGTACTGGCCGCGGACCACGTTGCGGTCGACGTCCTCGGGCGTCCAGCGCGGCAGGGCCTGGAGCACCTTGACCTTCTCGTTGCGCACGGCGTCGGCCGAGAGGTCGACCGGCGGCTCCATCGCCACCAGGCAGAGGAGCTGCATCATGTGGTTCTGGACCATGTCGCGGATCGTGCCGGCGGTGTCGTAATAGGCCCCCCGGCCGCCGGCCATGCCGACCTCCTCGGCCACCGTGATCTGCACCGAGCGCGACGTGCCGGCGGTTCCAGATCGGCTCGAAGATCGTGTTGCCGAACCGCAGGGCCAGGATGTTCTGGACCGTCTCCTTGCCGAGGTAGTGGTCGATGCGATAGACCTGGCTCTCGTCGAGGACGTGCGAGACGTCGCGGTTCAAGGCGCGGGCGCTCTCGAGGTCGTGGCCGAACGGCTTCTCGATGACGACCCGGCTCCAGGGGCATTCCTCTTTCTCATCGCCGATATTTTGAAACAGTGCTGATGTGGATAGATCAACCCCGCCTTGCCGAGCTGATCGATGATCGTGGCGAAGAACTCGGGGGCGACGGCCAGGTAGAACAGCTGATTGCCGTGCGTGTTGTGCATGGCGTCGATCTGTTCGAGCCGGTCGCGCAGCGACTGGAACGCTTTCTCGTCGTCAAATGAGCCCTCGCAGAAGAAGACGTGCGAGGCGAACTGCGACCACTCCGCCTCGGCGGGCGGTCCGTTCTCGGTGGCCGCGCTGGCCTTGAGCTGTTCGCGAAACTGCTCGTCGTTCCAGTCGCGGCGGCCGAAGCCGACGAGGGCACAATCGGTCGGGAGCTGGCCGGAGAGCGCCAGCTTGTAAAGGGCTGGCACCAGCTTGCGATGGGCCAGATCGCCGGTGGCCCCGAACAGGACGAGGGAACAAGGGTCGGGAGCCTTGGTGCGAGGCAGATACGCCCGCAAGGGATTGTCCTCGGCGAACTCGCTGGTCCCGGCCATCCGTCGTTCTCCCTGGGCGGGCGACATGAAGTTGGAGGGAGTGTAGGTAGAAGCGCGGGCCGAATCAAGCCGCCGCGCGCGGCGGCGAGACGGTGGCGAAGACCGCCGGTCTGCTGTATGGTGGCCGGGGTTTCCCACTGCCGGCTTTTCCGGACTCCTGGCCATGCGCTGTCGAATCCTGCTCATGTTGGAGGCTGTCGCGGGGATACTGTATCGATTTCGGTTCGCCCGAAGGAATGGTGAGGGGTGCCACGGGTTCCGTCCGCGGAACCCGTGTCCGGGGCCGACACACACGGGTTCCGCGGACGGAACCCGTGGCACCCACCGTCCCAGGCACCCCCTCCCCGTCTTCTTACGTCAGTGTCTGATGTTGGCCCTGGCAGCCATCGCGGCGCGGGCCGAGGACTGGCCCCTCGTGCGCCACGACCTGAAGCACACGGGATGCTCGACGGAGGTGCTCCGCCCGCCTTGGGCCGTGAGCTGGGCGCGTCATTTTGATGGCGAGATGATCGCCACGGCCACCGAGCCGATCGTGGCCGACGGCCGGGTGTTTGTCGGCACGGAGTCCGGCCACCTCTGGGCCCTCGATGCCCGGACCGGCGCGACGCTCTGGCAGGTCGAGGGAGACGGGCCGATCTTGCACGCGAGTCGCTTGTGGCGATGGGCTGGTCGTCTTCGCGACTGCCGGGCGGCGGCTCATGGCGGTAAACGCGGCCACGGGGCGGGAGCGCTGGCGCTTTGAAATCGGGCCGGGCGGCTGCGCCGCGGCGCCTGTGATCGCGGAGGGACTCGTGCTCATCGGCGATCGCCGCGGGACGTTCCATGCGGTCAAGCTCGATAGCGGCATCGAGGTTTGGTCGCTGACGACGGACGGACCGATCCGCACGACGGCGGCCGTGGCCGGTGGTCGGGTCCTGTTCGCCTCGGACGATATGCACGCCTATGCCGCGGATCGGGCCTCGGGCCGGCTCGTCTGGAAATCGGCCAAGCTGTCGGGCCAGAGCTTGCGGGACTACTACCCGGTGATTCTTGGCGAGGTGGCGGTCTTCCGCACGAACCCGGCCACCAGCATGCCCGAACGGCTGCGGATCGATCAGGCCGTCCTGACGCCGCGCCGCCGGGCTGAATGTCACTGGCTGGAAGGACCTCGAAGCGTGGCTCAAGAGCCCCGCCGCGCAGGGGACGCCCGAGCGGATCGCGGCCGAGCAGCAAGCGATCCTGAAGCACCTGGAGGCCGACCCGTCGGCCCGGACCTGTTTTGCGCTCGACGTGGCCACGGGGCAGGAAACGAAGCGCCTGCCCGTCCTGTGGGCGGCGGGCTGCCAGGGCGTCGGCATGCCGCCGGTGCTCACGGATCAGGGTCCGATCGTCTGCTGGCGCACGGCCTACTCGAACTGGAACCTGGGCGTCGCGCCTCTGGTCGGTCTGGGATTTTTGGATCTCGCCGCCGGCCGCGTGCGGCCGATCCGGCACGAGAGCGGCCCACAACCGCCCTGGAACACCTTCTGGGGCACCGCCGATGAAAGCCAGAACCTGTCCTCGGCTGGCGATCTGCTCATCATTTCGCACCAGGGCACGCTCTCGGCGCTGAATCTGGCGACATGCCAGCTTCAGCCGATCGCCGGTCAGCGCGACACGTGGGGCGGCTATCCTGGTCTTCCCGGTCTGCGCAACGAATGGCACGGTCCGGCCCGGAGCGCCGCGGCCATCAGTCAGGGACGGCTCTACTGGCTCAGCGGCAGCCGCCTGATCGCCGTGGAAAGCGGCGGTCTCGCATCGAGCTTGGGTGCGGAACGTACAACCAAGCCCCAGGATGCCAGCCCCCAACCGCTTTCTCCGGTCACGCGCAAACCTCTTGCGAGCGATGACTTGCAACGCCTGCTGGAACGGGAAGTCCGCCGGTTCCTCGAGGGTGCCCCGTGGGCTCCGCTCTATGTCGATCAGGGGATCGGCGGCCGCGAGTTTGTCTTCACGCATTCGGCGGCGGTCTTCCAGGCTCTTTCGCTGGCGTATCCGCACCTGCCGGAAGCTCTGCAGGAACGCGTCCGGACATACCTGGCCGCGGAATGGGCCGCCGCGCCGCCCTTGTCGGCCCGGGGTCGTTACGCCCTGGACCAAGGACATCGCCGCGAGCTTTTCGACGTGCCCGCCGGCCGGCTCACGTCCCTGCGGCCGGCGACTGACCCGGAGCCGGGCGCCTTGAACGCGGTCGGGCTGTACGCTCAGCACGTGGCCGGCTGGGACCTCCTCCACGCTGCCGATTCCTGGACGGCCGTTCTCCATGCCTGGAAAAAAACAGACTTCGATCATGCCCCCGCGGTCGTCAGGAATCGTGTGTTCGCCGATGGCCTGGCGATGGAGGAGATCGCGCGCCAGACGGGCCACCCGGACATCGCAGCCGAAGCCCGTCTTCGGTCCCAGTCGCTGCGCAGGCCAGATCCTCGAAGCGTGGCACAAGGCCGCGTCGCGCCAAAGCGTCGAGGCGATCCACGGCGTGGCCCGGGTCGATGAGTTGATCGCCCGGGGTGATGGTCTCTGGGTGCCCATTTCCGGCCATAAGTCCAAGATCGCCCTGTTTCTGGGCCTCACGCCGCGTGCCGCCGGAGCAATCCGGTCCGAGGTCGGGGACGATGCCACCGTCCTGATCGGCGCCATCGATCGCACGATGCCGACCTGGTATCTCTCGTGGGGCGAGCGGCCGGTCCATTATGGGGAGAACTTCATCGACAATCCGGACAATGTCCAGGGAATCTTCGCCGCACATGCGCTGCTCGGACCGGACGAATCTCGCAAGACGGCCAGCGCCGACCTCGATCTGCCGTGGTGTCCGGGCGATCTGTACTTCATCGAAAAAGTGGCTCTGTGCCTGGATCGACTCTGATCTCGGACACTCGCCCGGGGAACCTCACCATGCCCGCGCGCAGGCCGTCTTCCTGGCTCGGCTCACCGTGGACGCTGGCCGTGGTGGTCACGGTCGGCGTCATGGCAACCTGGATTCCCGAGAACACCCGGCTGTCCTGGATTTCCGGCGCGATGCTGGTCGTGGGACTGTTGGCCGTGGCGGCCATCCTGCTGCAGGTGCTACTCCGGTTCCTGCAAGGCCGCCGCTGTCCGAACTGCGGCGACTCGACCCTGGCGCGCATCCCGTCGTATCGGAGTCGCGTTTTCCTTTTCCAGTGCCGCTCGTGCGGGTTGTTCTGGCGGCGATCGCTGCTTCTCGGCTGGTGCGAAAGCGACGCCCCCAGTACCGAAGCCGCACCGCAGCGCCCACTCCGGCGCGATCCTTGGACGGACGTTTCCCTGGACGAGCTTCCCGAGATCGCCGAGGGGACTCACGGGGCTTTGTTACGGCAACGACGCGCCCGGCAACAGAAAACGACGCGGCAGGAGGAACCAGACACCCCGACGGCCGAAAGCGAAAGTCCCCCCGCGCAGGGTCCCTGAGAGGGTTTACGAAACGGCTCTCTTCTGTTCTGTGTAGCGGCGGCCGTCCCGGCCGCTCCGGATCTGGAATCCGGAATCGGGAATTTGGAATCCAGATCCGGAGCGGCCGGGACGGCCGCCGCCACACAGAAGAAACCGGTCCGGCCTCTTCCCTCTGAGAGTTCAGGCCCGGCGTTCGGCACGCAGCGCCCGGTAGGCGGCCACGGCCATACGGTCGCAGGCTTCGTTTTCGGGGTGCCCGGTGTGGCCGAGTACGAGCGTGACCTGGATCTGGTGCGGCGCCGCAAGCTGGTCCAGAGACTGCCAGAGATCGAGGTTGACGACCGGCTTGTAAACCTTGCCCTCCTTACGCTTCCAGCCCTGAGCCTTCCAGCGGGGCATCCACTCGGTGAGGCCCTTGCCGAGGTACTGGCTGTCGGTCACGAGCTCGACGCGACAGGGCCGCTTCAACAGGCGGAGGCCCTCGATGGCGCCCATCAACTCCATGCGGTTGTTCGTGGTCGCGGGCTCGGCCCCGGAGCCATCGAGGACCTTGCCGCTGGCTGGGTGCTTCAAGATGAAGGCCCAGCCGCCGGGACCGGGGTTGCCGCTGCAGGCGCCGTCGGTGAAAAGCTGGACCAAATCCGCGGGCGCGGAAGTCGTTGCATCCATGGCACATCCGTTCCCCCGGGGGGATCGCGCGTCGCTCCCACCGGGGAGCCGACTCCCACGCGACGGCTCAATGATACTTGCGCACCACGCCGACGAGCACGCCCAAAATCTGGACCTTGTCGCGGAAGATCGGCTTCATGTGCTTGTTGGCGGGTTCCAGGCGAATGCGGTTCTTCTCGCGGAAGAAGCGCTTCAGGGTCGCCTCGCCGTCCTCGTCGCGCACCGCCACGATCTGGCCATCGCGGGCTTGCTGCTGCTGCTTGATGACGACGTAATCCCCATCGGCGATATGGGCTTCGATCATCGACTCGCCGGACACCTTGAGCGCGAACTTGTCCGTGGCGCCGTCCCAGTCGTCGAAGCCCAGGGTCTCGGCCTGCTCGACCGCTTCGAGGGGTTGACCGGCGGCGATCCGGCCCACCAGCTTCAGCCCGGCCGGCGCGGTCGCCGGATCTTCCAGGAGCTGGATCGCCCGCGACATGTTCGGCTCGCGGTGAATCAGGCCCTTTTTCTGCAACGCCTTCAGGTGGCACATCACGCCGTTGGGGCTGCGGATGCCAAACTCGGTGCCGATCTCGCGCACGGTCGGCCCGTAACCCCGCCCCTGGATTTTACTTCGGATGAACTCGTAAATCTCGCGCTGGCGGCTCGTCAAGGTGTCGTGAATGGCCATGAATGCACTCCCAGGCTGGAGGAGCTTGCAAGGGTCCAGGCCCCGTCGCGGAACGAACGGTTCGCGGGACGGACGATCAGTAGCTGACCCTTTGGTTGGTAATGTACACCGGTAGTCTAGCGCACGCGAGAACATTTTCCAAAAAAATTCGCGGATTCCAGATTCCAGATTCCCGGGGACGCGGTCCAATGGGGTGAGGTAAAACGAGGCGACGCGGGAGAGGAGCTTGGGTGATGGTTTTTCGAGACACCCTGGATGCCGCTCGGAAGCGGATCAAGGCGGTCTACGATCCGCAGTGGCTGCGCATGGCCGGGCTACGACTGGTCGCGTTGCTGGCTGATCATCTGGAGGCGGCGGAAGCCTCGCGTGGGGTCGTGCTGCCCTGGCACAGCCCGCCGGAGAACATTCGCCTCGCCACCGAGATCGCGCAGGCCCAGAATCCGTGGTGGGAAACCCCCGGCGATCACACGGCCTGGATAGGAAGGTTCGAGGGACTCGTCCGGACGATGCTGGAGCGGGGAATCCACCTGCATGATCCGCGCTACATTGGCCACCAGGTGCCGGCGTCCGTGCCGCTCGCCGGTCTGTTTGATGCCGTGGGGTCGGTGACCAACCAGCCGATGGCGATCTACGAGATGGGACCGTGGGCGACGGCCGCCGAAGAGGCCATGATCGACATTCTGGGAGAGCGGATCGGCTGGCGTCCCGGCTCATTCTCGGGCCTGGTGACGCACGGCGGCTCGCTGGCGAACCTCACCGGTCTGCTCACCGCCCGCAATGTGACCCTGGGCGATGCCTGGGAACGCGGCCTGTCGCGCGCGGGGCCGCCGCCGGTCCTGGTCGTCCAGGCCGATGCCCATTATTCCGTCGCCCGGGCCGCGGGCGTGCTCGGCCTGGGGACCAGCCACGTCCTGCGCGTGGGACTGGACGACCGCCGCCGCATGGACCCGAATCAGCTCGATGATCTGCTCGGCGGACTACGCGCCGGCAATCAGCCGATCGTGGCCGTGTCCGCGTGTGCGTGTGCCACGCCCACGGGCGCCTTCGACCCGCTGCCCGAGATCGTGGATGTGTGCCGGCGGCATGACGTCTGGCTGCACGTGGACGCCGCGCACGGCGGTTCGGCCCTGCTCAGCAAGCGACACCGGCACCTCGTCGCGGGTCTGGAGGCCGCCGACAGCGTGGTCTGGGATGCTCATAAAATGCTGTTCATGCCCGCGCTCTGCGCCTTCGTCTTCTTCCGCAACGCGGCGCACCGCTTCGACGCCTTCCGCCAGGACGCGCCCTACCTGTTCGACCCGACCGCGCCCGGCCTGGCCGAGTACGACAGCGGCCTGAAAACCATCGAATGCACCAAGCGCGCGGCCGTCTTTGGCCTGTGGGGCATCTGGTCGCTGTTCGGCCCGCAACTGTTCGCCGACCTGGTGGACGTGACCTTCGACCTGGGACGGACCTTCGCTGAGCTACTCACGGCGCAGCCGGATTTCGTCGCCTTGCACGAGCCGCAGTGCAACATTGTCGTGTTCCGGCACATCCCCCCTGCCCTGCGCGACGCGCTCCCCGAACGCCTGGGCCAGTTCCAGTTCGACCTGCGGCGCCGGCTGGTCGAGTCCGGCGAGTTCTACATCGTGGCCACCCGGATCAATGGCGTCGGCGCCTTGCGCGACGATCATCAATCCGCTGACGACGCCGGAGCACTTCGAACAACTTCTGGAAGCCCTCCGGCGGCACGGGCGTCATGTTCTGGACGCTCCTGGCGTAGGCTGGGTCAAGACCCAGCCCACAGGAGAAGCTGGGTCTTGACCCAGCCTACTCTAACGTCGGCTTGACGACCTCTCCGCGCAGTTGCGCCTCCTGGCCTTCAATTTCATACACCCCGTAGAACAGGGAGCAGGAATCCAGCCACACGGTCAGCCGGTGCAGGGCGTCGGGGTCCAGCCGCACGTCGTGATGACCCTTCATGAGCAAGGCATAGAGCTTGGACGCGCGGGCGCCGAACGCGCCGGGAGTCGTGCGGTAGAACTTCGGGTCATTCCATCCGCTGGCTCCATAACTGTAAAAACCGTACTTCGGCGTCAGGTTCAGGTAAGACTCAAAGTACACGGCCGGACGCCACCCTTGCTTGTACGTCACCAGGTTACGCTCCAGGGACGGGGCTTTCTCCGTATTCTCCCGGTGGCACGAGACGCAGTACTTATCCAGCACGGGCTGGACCAGGCGCGGGTAGCTGAACGGGTTGGTGCCGTCCACGTCGGCGCGCAGACGCGACGGCGGGCGCTGCATGGCCAGTGGGGTCAAATCCACGACGGGGCTCTGCGACTTCGGCTCGTGGCAGCCCAGGCAGGTGACGTTCTCGCCCGGCTGAAAGTGCGTGCCGGAACGCATCGACGTGACTGCCAGGCCGTTTTCATCGAGGGCCTGGAAAAACAGCTCGCGGCGCGCCGGTACGGTGAAGTAGGCGCTGCCGTCCTTCTCCACCGGGACGGTCCCCAGCACCGCGCGGGCCAGGTTGACCGAGGCCGTGTCGGGGATCGGGATGCCGGTGTGGGCCGTGGAGTTGGAGGGCAACGATTGGGGAATGATCTCATACACGCGCGAGGCGCTGATCTTCGTTCCCTCCGGCCACGGCTGCGAGGTGCGGTAGGCGTTCGCCACGCCGATCGTCGCTTCCGCCGGACGGTCCGCCGCCAGCCGCTCGGAGCCCTCGGCCACAACCGGCCGCGCCGGCCGCGGCTGGATCGGGACCGGATGCAGACAGCCGATCTCCGGATCGCGGTAGATCAACTCCTTGTTGCCGAAGCTGTCCACGAGGTAGAGCCCGTAGTAACCCAGCGGGTTGGGATTGCGCGCGAACGGCTTGTCGGGATAGTCCGTGCCCGGATCGCCCGGCGCGCCCAAGCCGGCCGGATTCAAGGCGGCCACCTGCACGGGATCATACGAACATAAGTAATAGTCTTCGCTCAGCGGCCAGGCCTCGCCGTAGGATTCCGTGCCGCCCTGGCTCTCGGGAAAATCGACCTCGGGCGTGAGCCGCTTGACCGGCGCCATCTTGTCGTCGTCGGGCACGCGCGGGTCGATCACCACCAGCGAGCCGAACGCCTGGCCGTGGTGCGGGGCCGCCGTGGCGACGAACCGGTGCGAGCCCGGAATGGCCCGCACGTTGAGTTCCATGTCCGGCCGCGAATAGCGCAGGGCGTAATTCGCATGGATCGCGCGCGGGTTGCGGCCGTCGGGGGTCATGGTCCAGGGATTGTGGGTCGTCATGCCGTTGCGATCCACGTAATCCCAGCGCGTGTAGACGAGCATCCCTCGTGCGTCACGCTGGGATACCACTCGTTGGTCTCATGGAAGCTCAGGCAGCGGATGTCGCGGCCGTCCTGGGCCATGTCGAAGACCGTGAACGTGGGGCAGGCCCGCCCGCACCGGAGGTATCCGCCCCGCCGCTCGCTGATGAAAGCGATGCGTCCACTGGGCATCCAGCAGGGATGGAAGTCGTTCCAGGTGCCGTCGGTCCGTTGCACGAGTTCCCGGCCGTCGATGCCGATCTGGAACAAATGATAGCACCGTCCCGCGTCCCAGTGGCCTTTCAGCGGGTCGGTGTGCTCCCGATGGTTCCGGCCGCCGCGACATTCCACGTAGGCGAAGACCACCGTCTTGCCGTCCGGGGAGAGCTCGGGAGAGAGGAACGACCCGCCCTCGGTCTCTTCGCCGTGAAGGTTCCCGGCGAAGTCGAGCATCAAATCCCAGTGCCGCCGGGGACCGCCCGTGAGCGGCTGGCCTTCCAACAGGTCGCGCATCGCCGGCTTGGACCCGAAGGCGTCCGAGAGAACGAAAAGGCCGCCGCCCGGGCGCTGGGCGATCCCGTAGAACTGGTCGCACATGTGGTTGAAGCAACTGCGCTGCCGCTTGACAAAGAGGATGTCCGTGAAATCGAGCCGCGGATTGGCCAGCGCGATGCGGCGCCGCACATGGCAGGTCTTGTCGAACAGCGCGCGCCGCGCGGCCAGGTCGGTCACGGCGGTCGCGTTCGCAACGACACGCAAGGCGGACAGATCGGCCGCGGCCGCGTCCAGAACGGGCGTGGGCGACATCGCCTTGAGGTGAGACAGCAGGGCCTCGGCGCGCCGCAGGATCACGTCGAGCGGGTCGCGGTCGGAGTCGCGGATCAGGGCGTCTGGCCGGAACGCCTGCGCGGCCACTTTCTGGAATGCCTCGCGGCGCGACAGATCGTGCGCGAGCATGGCAAACTGACGGTCTTCCTCGCCCGCGGGATAGGCGTTGCCAGGAGGCTGAGGGCCCAGCCAGGCCGCGGAACCCGCCCACCCGACGGCCGGCCAGAGCAGGATGCCGAGAACCAGGATGTGCTGAAACAGGGAGACTGTAGCCACGATACCGGGGTGTGTTGCTGGAGAGGTCGGGTGCCACGGGTTCCGCTTTGGGAACCCGTGTGTCCGGGGCCGGCAGACACGGGTTCCCAAAGCGGAACCCGTGGCACCCCCCGCCTTTCCTGCAAGACAGCCGAAGACGGACCCGGTATCCTCGCGACAGTCTCGGAATAGGGGCTCTTTTTCATCATTGTGATCTCGCTATGACGCCTATGATCACGAACCCGCGCATCAGGGCGGCCCTGGCCCCGGTCCAGCCCGGCACGCGCGCGATCGTATCGCAATGCGCCCCGCCGAGACAGGGCGTTGTGCCAGGAACGCGGGGGCGCGAGACACGGTTCAAACACAGTGGGCGACGTTTCCCGTCCAGAACAACTCATTTCCAGAAACAAAACAGCGTACCAGCACAAACGGAATTCGAAACCTATTCTTCTGGTGAAAGGTCCACCAGAAAGTCTTCTCGTCCGAGGAGAGAGTTCGATGAAGGACACTCTAGTTCGCGTGCAACGGTTCCTGACCAGCGAAGATGGTCCGACGGCAGTCGAGTATGCCGTGATGCTGGCGCTGATTTTGGTCGCCTGCATCACCGTCGTCACCTCCCTGGGGACAAACGCCAGCAAGACCTTCAGCTCGGTCGACGGCGCGATGGGCAGTTGATGCTGAGGTCAGAATTCACCTTCCCATTGGGTGATCGATTTCACCCTCCGCCAGTGCTCCCGGGAGTTCACGCCACACCGGGACCCAAAGTCGATGAGCGGGCGGCCCGCGTCGGCGAGGGACGGATCGCGCTCGTGTTGTGGGCGACCGTTCCCGTCGGGTACAGTATTCGCCAGAGCGATTCCCACTGGAATTGCACATCCGCCCGGGAAGCCCGCAGCGTCCGCGTTTGCATCCGCCTGGAATCATTCCAAACTGATGCACGCGCGGCTGCCGCGGGCTTCTTGAAGTCTGTCCGTGTTTAGCGTCTCGGAGGGCTGGTTTTCTGAGTCTGTAGCAACGTCACCGGGCTGGCTTGAACATCTGAGCCCCAGCGGGGCGCGATCGTAAAGCCTGGGGCGTGAGCCCCAGGAAGAAACGAACATGGTATTAGGGAATTATTCGAGCCCCGCAGGGGCGACATCGCGTTGCGTGGTGGGGCGACTTCTTCCTGGGGCTTACGCCCCAGGCTTTACGATCGCGCCCCGCTGGGGCTCAGAAAACCCGGAAACGATGCTACAGTCTCGGTTTTCTGGGCTATTTATGTAGCGGCGGCCGTCTCGGCCGCTCCGGAGAGAATCCTGCCCGGAGCGGCCGAGACGGCCGCCGCTACAGAGAAAGGACTTACGGCCGACAGGGGACGCTAAACACGTACCAGAATCTTGAAGAGACGCGAGAGCGAGAATGCCGCCACAGTACATCTTCCAGATCGAGAATCTGACCAAGGTCCACAACAAGAAGGAGGTCCTCAAGAACATCTGGCTGGCGTTCTTTCCGGGTGCCAAGATCGGTGTTCTGGGCGCCAACGGCGCCGGCAAAAGCACGCTGCTGCGCATCATGGCCGGCGTGGACCGCGACTTCCTCGGCTCGGCCAAGCCGGCGGCGGGAATCACGATCGGGTTCTTGCCCCAGGAACCGGTGCTCGATCCCTCGAAGGACGTGCTGGGCAACGTGCTGGAAGGGGTCGGACCCGTCCAGGCCCTGCTGGAGCGGTTCGACGCGATCAACACCCGGCTCGCCGAGGGAGCGGACGCCGACGAGCTGGAACGACTTCTCGATGAGCAGGCCCGGGTGCAGGATGCCATCGAGGCCGCCAACGGCTGGGAGCTGGACCGCCACATCGAGATCGCCATGGACGCCATGCGGCTGCCGCCCGGCGATGCCGAGGTCGCGACCCTCTCCGGCGGCGAGAAGCGCCGCGTGGCATTGTGCAAATTGTTACTCCAGCGGCCCGATATCCTCCTGCTCGACGAGCCCACGAACCACCTCGACGCCGAGAGCGTCGCCTGGCTCGAACGGCACTTGCAGGAGTATCCCGGCACGGTGGTCGCCGTCACCCACGATCGCTACTTCCTCGACAACGTCGCCGGCTGGATTCTCGAGCTCGACCGCGGCCGGGGCATCCCCTGGGAGGGGAATTATTCCTCCTGGCTGGAACAGAAACAGGCCCGGCTGGAGCTTGAGGAGAAGCAGGAATCGGCCCGCCGCAAGACGCTTGAGCGCGAGCTCGAATGGGTGCGCATGTCGCCCCGGCGCGCGTCGCCAAGAATCGCGCCCGCATCCAGCGCTACGAGCAGCTTGCCAGCCAGGAGGCCGACAAGCGTGACGAGGCGGTCGTCTTGCGCATCCCGCCGGGTCCGCACCTGGGCGATCTGGTCGTCGAGGCCAAGGAACGTGAAGAAGGTTTACGATGATCGCGTCCTCTTCGAGAACATGAGCTTCCGCTTGCCTCCCGGTGGCATTGTCGGCGTCATCGGACCGAATGGCGCGGGCAAGACGACGCTGTTCCGCATGATCGTCGGCCAGGAGCAGCCCGAGGCGGGCGATCTGCGCATCGGCGACACGGTGGCGATCTCGTACGTGGACCAGAGCCGCGAGACGCTCAACCCCGACCACACGATCTACCAGGAAATCACCGGCGGGGCCGATCAGATTGTGCTCGGCAAACGCAAGGTGCCGGGGCGGGCCTACGTCGCCAGCTTCAATTTCAAGGGGCCCGATCAGGAAAAGAAGGTCGGCAACCTCTCCGGCGGCGAGCGCAACCGCGTCCACCTGGCCAAGTTGTTGAAGAGTGGCGGCAATCTCCTGCTGCTCGACGAGCCGACCAACGACCTCGACGTGGACATGCTCCGGGCGCTCGAAGACACCCTGGTGGATTTCGGCGGCTGCGCCGTGGTCATCAGTCACGATCGCTGGTTCCTGGACCGGATCGCCACGCACATCCTCGCCTTTGAAGGCGACAGCCAGGTCGTCTGGTGTGACGGCAACTACCAGACCTACGAGCAACAGCGCCGGGAACGGCTCGGCCTGGCCGCCGACCAGCCGCACCGGATCAAGTACAAGTCGCTGATGCGTTAAGACCGGCCCTTGGTCGGCGCGAACGAGAATTGGTACGATCTTTTTTTGCAGGTGGGGCGTCGCCCGCCGGTCTTCGTCCCGTCGATTCCGCGGTTCTCGGAGGAGCAGCCATGACGGCTCTGGATCTCGCCACCCGGGTCAAGCAGTTGTCGCAGGAGGCCCAGACCTCGGGCCGCGCGCGTGAGGCCGAGGTGCTGGACCTGATCGCCCAGGGTTTCGAACAGGACCACGCCGACATCCTCGCCCCGCTCTTGCGGAGCGTGCGCGAGGCGTATTTCGCCGGCCAGCGCAACTGCGCCAAGAATTCGAGATGTTTCCAATGACCGCGTCCGACCCGGAGCCGATTCTGAGGCTCGAAAGCGCCGGGCCGATCACCCGCCTGGTTCTGAACCGGCCGGCGGCGCAACGCCTTGTCGCAAGACCTGGTGCGCTGGCTGGACGAGGCGCTGGCCTACCTCGCGGGGGATTCCCAGACCCGGGTCGTGATCGTGGCGGCCGAGGGGCCGGTGTTCAGCTCGGGGCACGACCTGCGCGAGCTGATCGGCCGGTCCGAGGAGGATTACCAGGCGGTGTTCGAAGCCTGCTCGCGCATGATGCAGCGGCTCCGCGGTTTGCCGCAGCCGGTGATCGCGCGCGTGCAAGGCCCGGCGCTGGCGGCGGGCTGCCAGCTTGTGGCCTCGTGCGACCTGGCGGTGGCCAGCACGTCGGCCACATTCTCCACGCCGGGCGTCAAGATCGGCCTGTTCTGCACGACCCCGATGGTTCCCCTGGTGCGTGCCATTGCCCCGAAGCCGGCCTTCGAGATGCTCCTGACCGGCGAGCCGATCCCGGCCGAGCGCGCCCTGCATCTGGGCCTGGTCAACCGCGTCGTGCCGCCGGAATGGCTGGATGACGAGGTAGAAGCCCTCGTCACAGCCTTGCTTGCGGTCAGTCCGGAAGCCATCCGACGCGGCAAGCAGGCATTTTATGAGCAACTCACGCTGTCAGAAACCGACGCCTACGAGCGGGCGAACGCCTGCATGGTCCGCGATGCCCGCGAAGCCGACGCCCAGGAAGGCATCACGGCGTTTTTCGAGAAGCGGTCCCCGCGCTGGTCTTCGTGATGGAATCGCGCAAACCCGACATCCGCGGTGGACCCGGGGCCGATCCTGAAAAAGTCGAGAGACTGATCGGGCCAGACGCCGTATGTCCTTGACCTCTCCGCTACGCAACGCTGTCCGTCAAGACACGCAAACCAAATTCGTCGGCCTGAACGACTCGGCTGCTTCTCGTCGGATGTCTCGCCGAGAACTTCGGGGGAGAAACCGCAAGACGCCTGCTGCAAGCCATCCCCCCAAGGTCTCATGAGTCATGTAATCCGCAATCCGTCGCACCAACCGGTTGTGAGAACGGTCCAGGATCGTCTGAAAAGAAGGGCTATCCGAGCGAACGGCTTGGGCCCCGAAGAGTTCGGGGTACTTGTGCACGGCCCATAGCAGATAGCTGGCGGCGGCCACCGAGTAGCCATCGGCCAAGGCGATGTGCGCTTCCATGGACCGCATCTCATCGAGGAAAGCACGATCGCCCGTTCGACCTGCGCTCAGGGCGGCTGTGTGCAACTCGGCAGCGAATCGCCGAAGATCGTTCCGCAACCTGATCACACGCAGACGGGTCCAGATCGCGTACTGAATCAGCAGGGTGAGCGTGAACGAACACAAGCCCAGCATGATCAAGCTATTCGCGCTCATGAATCGTCCCCTTCCGCTGGTTCGGTTTCTGGAGTGGGCAAAAGCAAGGGCGCGCGGCTCTGCTGTTCCTTGTGTCCCAGCCGCTTCAGAAATAGCCAGCCCACGAACCCCGCAATGCCGCTTGGCCCAAGAACAGAAATCAGCAAGTCTACTACGGATGCATGAGAGAATATCTTAACGCAAGTCCACGCCGCCAAGGCAGCCACGCAGACGACACCAACAGTAACCGTAATAACGACGACGCGAATCGTCTTGTACTTCTCGGTGACGGTCACCCAACCCAGATGGAGATCGTCTCCAACGCTTCTGGGTTTTGGACCCTCTTCTCCACGTTCCTTCGCCCGTGGGGCCATGTCTACTGAACCCATTGAGTTGGACGACCGCAAAACGTGCAAAGTTCGCACGTTTACCTATCAGCATCATAGGGCCGCCGCGAGCGCGCCACAACCTGGTAGCCATGAGGAAGCCGAAACAACCTGCGAGTGCAAGTTTGATCCCGTTGAGGTAAGAGGCTATCCGGGAAGTCTGTTTTAGCCCCAAAGGGGCGGCAGTGAATAGCCCGGGGCGTCAGCCCCGGGAACCGGGGCCGCCCCTGCGCCCTCCTCCTCCAAAGCCCCGAAGGGGCGACCGAAAATCCTGCGGGACCATGGGTTCTGTCGCCCCTTCGGGGCTGCGGAGGGGGTTCGTGGCGCGTCGTTCCCCGTCCCGGGGCTGACGCCCCGGGCTATTCACTTTCGCCCCTTCGGGGCTTCCCGGATAGCCTCTAAGTTCCGTGCTCACTGCGGGACGGGGTCCGATCACGCCGGATTGACAACCGCGTTGATCTTCTCCAGCGTCGCCTCGCCGGGCTCCTTGGTGCCCCTTGCACTTGGGATAGTTGGAGCAGCCCAGGAAGAAGCCCCGGCGGCCGCGGCGGACGGTCATCGGGCCGCCGCAGTCGTCGCAGGTTTCCTCGACGACGATCGCTCTTCAGGTCGGGGCCCGTTCGACGGCCGGCGCGGTGGCGGCTCGCCGAGCTTGCTCCTTGAGGTCGTCGGGAATCGGGCGCGGTGCCGCGGCACTTGGGATAGTTCAGGCAGCCCAGGAACGGCCCCCGGCGGCCTTGCTTGACCCCCATCGGGCCGCCGCACTTCTCGCACTTGACCTCGACCTTGACCGGCACGACCGGCTTGCCCGGGTCGTCGACGGGCATCGTGTTGCGGCACTTGGGGTAGCCCGTGCAGCCCAGGAAGGCGCCCCGCGACCCTTGACGCAAGGCCATCGGCTTGCCGCACTTCTGGCAGACGTGCTCGGTCTCGACGACCGACGGGACCGGGTTGCCCTGGGCGTCGAGGTTGAACGACTCCTTGCAGGCCGGGTAGCCCGAGCAGGAGAGGAACGGCCCGCGCTTGCTCTCGCGGAGCAGCAGCGGCTTGCCGCACTTCGGGCAGCGTGTGCTCGGTCTCGACGGCCGCCGCGCGGGGCTGGCCGTCCGATCGGGCGGGTCGCCTTGCACTCGGGGTATTTCGAGCAGCCCAGGAACTGGCCGGTCTTGCTGAACTTCACGACCATCGGCGCGCCGCACTCGTGGCAGATCTCGGACGACGGGACCGAGACCCGCTGCATGTTCGTCTCGGCCAGCTTCAGCGACGTCCTGGAACGGGTGGTAGAACTCGTCGAGCACCTTGACCATGTCCTCCTTGGCCGTGGCGATGTCGTCGAGCTCGTCCTCCATGTGGGCGGTGAACTTGAGGTCCATGATCTTGGGGAAGTGCTCGACCAGGAGGTCGGTGACGACCATCCCCAGGTCGGTCGCGAAGAACCGGCGTTCCTTCTGCTCGACGTAGTTGCGGTCCTGGATCGTCTGGATGATCGGGGCGTAGGTGCTGGGCCGGCCGATGTTCTCCTTCTCCAGCGCCTTGATCAGCGTGGCCTCGGTGTACCGCGGCGGCGGCTGGGTGAAGTGCTGGGTGGGCATCGAGCGCGTGCAGGTCGAGCGCCTGGCCGGCGTCGAGGGCGGGCAGGAGCTGCGTCTTCCTGCTTGCCGGCCGGGCGGCAGGACGCGGCGGTAGCCGTCGAACTTGAGGATCTTGCCCTGCGTCTTGAACAGGCCCTCGCCGGCGGCGATCGTCGACGTTGGTGACCGCGAAGACGGCGGGGGTCATCTGGCTGGCGACGAACCGGCGGTAGATCAAGCTGATAGAGCTTGTACTGGTCGTGCGCTGAGCTTGCCCCGGATCTTCTCGGGGGTCGAGCGCCAGGTCGGTCGGCCGGATCGCCTCGTGGGCCTCCTGGGCCATGCTTGCCGGCGGCGTAGCGGTTCGGCTTGGCGGGCAGGTAGCGCTCGCCGTACTCGGTGCCGGATCAGGTCGCGGACGGCCGTCGAGCGCCTCGTCGGAGACGCGCAGGCTGTCGGTCCGCATGTAGGTGATCAGGCCGACGGGACCGTAGCCGTCGACGTCGATCCCCTCGTAAAGTTCCTGGGCGACCTTCATGGTCCGCTTGCCCGAGAACCGCAGGCGGATCGCGGCCTGCTGCTGGAGCGTGCTCGTCTTGAACGGGGGCGTCGGCCTTGTCGAGCTTCTCGACTCTCCTCGACGCTCGGCGACCGTGTAGGCGGCCGGCGGCCAGGGCGTCGCGGATGGCGCGGGCGTCGGTCTCGTTCTTGGCCGCGAACTTCGCGCCCTTCCACTCGGCCAGCTCGGCCGCGAAGCGGTCGGCCTCGGCGGTCGTGCCGGCCGGGCTGAGCGTCGCGGTGATCTTCCAGTATTCCTCGGAGACGAACGCGCGGATCTCCTTCTCGCGGTCGGCGATCAGGCGGACGGCGACCGACTGGACCCGGCCGGCGCTGAGGTGCCGGGCGACCTTCTTCCAGAGCAGCGGGCTGAGCTGGTAGCCGACGAACCGGTCGAGGAACCGCCGCGCCTGCTGGGCGTTGACCTTGTCCATGTCGATCGGGCCGACGTGGTTGAACGCCTCCTTGACGGCGCGTCTCGGTGATCTCGTAGAACAGTGACGCGGCGGACCCGGTCGTCGGGCAGGCCGAGGGCCTCCTGGAGGTGCCAGGCGATCGCCTCGCCCTCGCGGTCGGGGTCGGTCGCCAGGTAGACCATCGTCGGCCTTGGCCGGCCTCGCGCTTCAGCTCGCCGATCGTGTCCTTCTTGGCCGGCATGATCTCGTACGAGGGCTCGTAGCCGTGCGCGACGTCGAGGCCGAGCTTGCGCTTGGGCAGGTCGCGGACGTGCCCCATGCTCGCCTTGACGACGTAGCCCGAGCCGAGGAACTTGTTGATCGACTTGGCCTTCTTGGGGCTCTCGACGATCACCAGGGCCCGCCCCGATCCCTCGACGGGCGTGGTGGTCTTCCTGGTCCGGGGCGCGGCGGCCTTCTTGGTCTTGGCGGCGGCGGGCTTGGCGGTCTTCACGGTTTTTCGAGCCACGACTGCGTCCTATCCTGGTTCGGGACCGGCCTGCGAGATCGGCGGCAAGAGGCCGAAACGGGCCGGGAATCCGGCTCGTAATCCTAATTGGCGTTGCCGTTGCGGCCATTCCTGGTAAACTGCGGAGACGGCCACCGGCCCATTGCTTGCGTCATCCAATAAGCTAGCGTATCGGAGCGTGTCAAGGGGGGGGCCTCCAGGACGGCGGGATGCGCGACCCGCGCCGACCGTCCTGGCGGGCGCGTTTCCAGGCGGTGCAACGCTCCCGCTTCAACCCCCGGCTCCGGCTCGTCGCTTCTTGAGGAAACTCCATGCCGTTCCAGGTCTTCCGTCGCCATCAGCGGAAAATGATGGCCGCCCTGGCCATCTTCGCGATGGTGGCCTTCAGCCTCGATTTCTCCTTGTTCCGCAACACGATGGGCCGGGCCGGCCAGAACCCGACCGTGGCCACGCTCTACGGCAAGAAGGTCCGGCAGAGCGACCTGTACGCCCTGCAGGCGCAGCGGAGCCGGGCCAACCGCTTCATCTCGCTGATGCTCGGCCAGCCCTATGTCCCGTACTTCGGCGAGCACTCGATACCCGCTCGCTCGTCGATGCGTTGATCCTCCAGCACGAGGCGGACCGCCTCGGCCTGCCCGCCGACAAGGAACTGGCCATCCGCTGGCTTCAGAGCCTGCCCCGCACGCCGATGACCACCGAACGGTTCCAGCAGATTTACCACCAGCACAACTTCTCCAACGAGGTCACCGACGTCCAGTTGCTGGAGGAGATCGCCAACCAGTTGCGCCTGCGGCAGGTGCAAATGTTGCCCGGCGATCCGGTGATCACGCCGCTGGACCTGTACCAGACCTACCGCGACCAGAACGAGCGCGTGTCGGTCTACGCCCTGCCCTTCCCCGTCGAGGATTACGTCAAAGAGGTGCCCGCGCCGAGCGAGGCCGAGCTCGCGGCCTTCTTCGAGAAGCACAAGAACCTGCTCCCCGATCGCACCAGCGCGACGCCCGGCTTCAAGATCCCGCAGAGGGTGCAGGTCGAGTACATCATGGCCGACCCCGCCGCGCGCACGCAGCAAATCGAGGCGCAGCTCACCGAGAAGGAGGTCCGCGAGATCTTCGCCGCGCGGCCGGGCGACTTCCCGGTGCCGCCGCCGGAGCTGCCCGCGAACCTCTTCGCCGACGATGCGCAGGGCAAGCTCACTCCGAGCAAGCGCGACCCGTTCCTCGAAGTCCGCGATACCGTCGCCCGGACCGTGGCCCGCGAGCGTGCCCAGGAAGAGGTCGACAAGGCTTTCGGCCAGATCCAGGACAACGTGATTCGCCCCTTCTCTGATAAGTACGGCGCGGTTCTCGACGCCAACAAGGAAGCCAAGGACGAGGGCAAGGCCCCCCAGCCCTTGCCCCAGGCGGGCGAGACCCTCAAGACGGCCGCCGAGAAGACCCCGGGCTTGCACTTCGGACGCACCCCGCCCCTGGATCGGCAGTCGGCGGCGACCGCGGCCGACATCGGCTCCACGCACCACGGCGGCGGTCTCGAGGGCGGCGGCACCAGCTTCGTCGAGGAATTCTTCGATCCCCACCACCCCCTCTACGAGGAGAGTGAGCTGACCGACGATCTCGGCCGCCGCTTCCTCGTCTGGAAGATCGCCGACTACCCCGGCGGGTGCCCACCCTGAACGAAATCCGCGACCAGGTCGTGCACGCCTGGAAGTTCCAGAAGGCCCGCACGCTGGCCGAGAAAGACGCCCAGGATTTTTCCCGAAAGGTCGCGGCCGCGGGCTACGATCTACCCAAGGTGCCGGCGAGAAAACCCTACATCACGACCGAGCCCGTCCCCAAGATGCTTCCGGGCATGATGCTCAGCATGACGCAGATGGAGCCACCCCGCCCCAGCGAGCTGCGCCAGATCCCGGATGCGGGGGAAACGCTGCGCAATGCGCTCTTCAGCCTCGAACCCAACCAGGTCAAGGTGGCGCCCGATCAGCCCAAGGCGGTCTATTATGTGATGACGCTCAACCAGCGCTTCCCGGTCCAGATGTCGGACCTCTATAAACCCTACGGCGGCCCCAGGTTCGCCATCGAGCGCGAGGTCGAGAACGAGGCCGCGACGAACCAGATCCGCGCCTGGATGGAACACCTCCGATCGCAGGCCGGTCTCGACCCGAACTGGGTCCCCCCCGATGAAGCCAAGAAGAACCGCGAGAGCTGACCGGCCAGCCCTGGGGCGGGTTCCAGAAAGCCCGTGTGCAACAAACAGGTGGCTGGGCGCCGGTGGACGGCCGGATTCAGAGGCTATCCGGGAAGTCTGGTCTTAGCCCCAAAGGGGCGGCAGTCAATAGCCCGGGGCGTCAGCCCCGGGAGTGGTGAACGGCGCGCCACAGCGCCCCTCCGCAGCCCCGGAGGGGCGACAGAAGACCAAGCGGTGCCGCGGTTTCTGTCGCCCCTCCGGGGCTGCGGAGGCGAATGGCGTGGTCACGGCCTCAGTTCCCGGGGCTGACGCCCCGGGCTATTCACTGCCGCCCCTTCGGGGCTTTCCGGATAGCCTCTCACCACAGAGCCACAGAGACCGACACAGAGAAAAGACTCTGTGAGAACTCGGTGTTCTCTGTGACTTTGTGGTGAATCCGGCCGTCTGCCGGCGTTTTCTCTTGGAATTCTCATGAATATCCGGCCCTCATCCGGTAATGTGCCGAGTTTTCGAGTGTGCAACCTCTTTCGGGGCGGCGGCGAATGAGGTAGGCTTAAGTATTGGGTCGGGCTCGGAGCGAACTCACCATGTCGTCGGCCACGTTTGCCTGTGCACGCTGCGCGACGGCGAACCATCCGTCGAACCGGTTTTGTGTCCGGTGCGATCTGCCTCTGGGGGTGCCCCGGCCCGATGCCGCGGCCGGACTCGATGCGCTGGGGCCTTACGAGCCGCCGGATCCCTTCGAGGATGAGCACGTCGAGTCCGCGATCCGGCTTTTGATCACGCGCAACGGGTTGGAAGCGACGCCGTTCGGCGCGGGCTGGCGCGTGGTCGTGCCGCTCGAGCTGGACCGGCACCAAGCCGTCTACGTGGGTGCGGCGGGCACCGACTCCGAGGGCCGATCGCTCCTGGGGCTGGTGTCCGTCTGCGGACCGGCCACCGATCGCGATGCCCGCACCCTCTTGCAGCTCAACGCGCGGGCCGCCGAGGGCCACTTCGCGATCAAGACCTTGCGCGGGGAAGCCTACTTCGTGGTCGTTCACAACGTCGTGGTCGAGGCCGCCGGGCTGCTCGATGCCGCCAGCTTGGTCCTGCGCATCGCGCGCCTGGCCGACGGCCTGGAAGACCGCCTCTCGCGCGGTCGCGATTTGTTCTGAACCCGCCGCGACCAGCGGTGGCGTTGCATTTGCATGTCTTGACCGGATCTTTCTCATTCCGAGGGCGCCACGGTGGTGATCGGTTCGCCTTCGCGGCCCTGTTCACGTCCACTCCGGGAGCCCAGTCATGACGACTCTACACCATCCCCGAAACCTGGTCTGGCTCGATCGGCTCAACATGGTCATCCCGGGCTATGGCGGGTACTCCCATCGCCACTTGCGGCAACAAGCGGCCCTGGCGCTGCGGGACGCCCTCACGCGACGGCTCGAAGCCCTGAAACACGACCTCCGCGAGGCCATTCATGGCTGCCTCGAACACGAGGCCCTGAGCCAAATCAGCCGCCCTGGAACGCATCGACCTGCACATCGATCGCATCCTGGAACGGCTCAAACGCTTCGGCAGCCGGGTCGATTCCTTCTACGCGGGGCCGGATTTCACCCACGACCAGCTCGAACCGATCTACGCGCTCGACCATGCGATCATCGAGACCGCCGAGCACCTCGCGCACCATTTCACCAAACCGGACCTGAGCCACGATCGGCTCGCCGAGATCCAGGAGCATCTGACGCGCCTCGAACATCAGATGGACGAGCGCGTCCGGCTGTTGCAAACACTCAAGTAAGACGACCTTAGCGGGCCGAGTTCCCTTCACCAAGACGCCTGAGCTCGGCCGTGCGGTAGACCGCGATCGTGTGATCGACCGTGATGGCCGCGGGTTGGATCCGATCGAGCACCTGGAAATATCCGGCCGGGCCCCAAGGCCCGTACTGGAGCGACCGCGACACCGCCAGGTAGGGCGTCGTGACCGTCAATCGGGGCGGCAGCGGAGGCGTGCAACCGTTCGCGCCGACCACGTAGCGCGTGCCGGCCACGCCGTAGTGGGCCGGGTCGGTATCGCCGAAATAGAACAAGGTCAGAGCGCAGAGCGCGGGTTGTCGCCTCTGAAGCTGTGCCAGAGCTTTTGCACCCTGGCCCCAGTCGAGATTGGAATCGGCGAGGAGGTCTTTTCCGCCCTCGGGTCCACCAGCGAGGCGGTGGAAGAAGCTCAGCTCGTAGGGGTGGATCGAGGCCACCGCCAGCGCGTAGCCGATCAGGCCGAGGCAGGCCACCCGCTGCGCCCAGCGTCCGCCTTCGGCCAGTGCCGAGAGCCAGACCATCGCGGCGGGGGCCAGGAACAAGAGATAGCGATATCCGTAATTCCGCGACGATCCCAGCGCCACCACGATCAAGGCGCCGAGGATCGTCGTCAGCGCGAGGCGATCGCCGGTCGTGTTGTGCTTCCGACAGAGCACCCGCGCGAGCACCAGCACCCAGAAGGCCAGCGGCACCTTCACGGCCAGGCAGACGAACTCGTAATACCACCAGCCGCGCATCCGGCGCTCGCCGAGTAAATAGCTGGGCCCGCCGGAGCGCTGGTGTTGCATCTGCCGCACGAAGCCGGCCCAGTCCTGCGGCACGGGCATTTCGACCACCGCGCGCCAGCGCGGCGGCTTTCGGGGCCGAGGCGTTTCTCCAGAAGCGGATGCACGCCGTGCTGCTCGCTGATCGGTAAGCGAGCGCCGCGTGTCACGGCGACGTTCGCCGCCACCATGACGAGGCCAAAGACGAGCATTCCGCCCAAGATCCGCAAGGTCATGGGGAACGCTGACGCAAGCCTCTCCCGAATTCCGCCCTTCCGGCTTCCCCCCTTACTAAGGGGGGATAGAGGGGGGTTCTTCGGGTCCACCGCCGCCACACTCGGAACCCCCTCCAACTCCCCCTTAGTAAGGGGGAGAGCCGGAATGACGGACCTTGCCTCCTCAGTCTTGTAGGCTGGGTCGTGACCCAGCTCTTGTCTGGGCTCACCTGTTGCGACGCCGGTGCTGCCGGGGGATGCTGGGTCACGACCCAGCCTACAGGTCTCCGCCCCAGCCACCCCCCTCTTCCGCCAGCGTTCCAGCCACCAGGCCACGGCGAACAGCGGCGGCAGCAGGACCGCCGTGAACTTGCACGAAAAGACCAGCCCCCCCAGCGCGGCCGTGGCGAGAAACCAGCGTCGGCGGCCCGTTTCGAGAAACCGCGACCAGAACACGTACATCCCGGCCGCGCCGGCGACCAGGGGCAACTCCATCGTCACCAGCGCCCCGTGGGCGATCAGGTTCGGACTCAGGGCAAACAGCCACGCCGCGAACACCATCGCCCGCGGCCCATGCTCGCGATACGCCCACCAGGCCGTGAGTCCGAGCGCCACCACCCAGACCCAGATCGCCCCCAGGCGCACCAGTGGCAAGAGAGCCTCCTGGTGCGCCTCGGGATCATCGAGAAGCCGGCCAAACCCCGCGCGGTCGAGCATCCAGAGGGCCGGGGCCTGCTGAAGCTTGAAAAACGTCAGCGGCGAGCCCATGCGCGTGATGCGATTGATCTCGTCCCGCGGACCGCCGCGCCACCAACTCGCGGCGATGCGGAGATACTCGACCTCATCGTACGTCGCCGAGCTGCGCAGAGCGCGTATCGGCGAGCAGAAACCCGCCGACGAGCAGAGCCAGCGCCACGACCCATTTGCCGTTTGTCACTTGTCTCTTTGTAGGCTGGGTCGTGACCCAGCTAAGAGGAAGCTGGGTCACGACCCAGCCTACATACGGAGAAGGTCTTATCCCAGCGTCACATCAATCCGCGCCAGTTCGTGGGGGGTCAGGTCCAGGCTCACGGCGTCGCCGTCGATCGTGAGATCGAGGATCAGCTCACCGGCGAAATCCGTCTGGCGGGCCCAGATCGGGTTGCGGAGCAATCGCAGCCGGCAGCGGCAGGGGCGGCCGGTCGTTTCCAGCAGGTGAAAGGCCAGGCCCCAGCCCCGGCCGTCGCCCGAGTTCTCCAGCGGCTCGACGCGCGTGACGGCCACGCCCGGATTGTCGAGCAGGAAGAACCAGCCGGTCGGTCCCACCGCGGGCGGGCCCGTGTCCGTCGGCACGACCACGGGCCGGGCGAGCAGGTCGGTCGCGGCGTGGAACGGGTATTCCTGGTCGAGCGCCACGCCAAGCCGGAACCGCCGGCAGGTCTCGCGGCCGGCGACCAGCAGCGTGTCGAGCATCCGCCCGCCCTGGCGGCGGTGATGCGCCAGCCCGCCGAACACGAGCGACGTCCGCTGGCGGCGGGTGGTCATGTCGAACACGTCGGGCGTCTCGGGACGCAACGTCGAGGTTCTCGGTCGGCGCAGGTGCAGCGTTCGGCGCAGGTCCGCGTCCTCATCAGGCCACGCCCAGCGGCACGACAGCGCGTACCGCCAGGGATCGGCCTCGGCCAGACCGGCCACCCACGACGGGTCCAGATCCGAGATGGTGATCTCCAGCTCCATCAAGGGCCGCGCGTGCCAGAGCCGGAATCGCTGGTGGTAACGGACCAGGACGCGGTCGTCGCGCGGATCGCACAAAGTCCCCTCGGTCCAGGCCTGGACCATGGCCGGGCCGGCGAAATCGACTTCGAATTTCTCGCCCCGCATGCGGCTGTTGGCCGGCTCGCCGGTCGGACCCGTCAGCCCGAGAATCGTGAGCTGCTGGCCGAGCCGGGTGAAGGCTTCCTCGCGCCGCCCGCAAGCTCCGGATGCCGCCGGTGGTCGCATCGAGTTCGACCTCCATCCGGTCGTTGTGCAGCAGACGGTCCTCCACGCCGACCAGTCCGGCCGACAACGGCGGCAGGTCCAGGTTCGTCGCGCGGGACCCACGCAAAGCCGAACGCCGGCAGCTCGACGACCGCCCAGACCCCTTCGTCCGTGAACTGAGCGGCTTTCAACGGACCTTCCGGACGCAGGTCCGCGGCGGCATCCGGCAAAAGCACAGCCGTGGTCCGCGCCACGCCGACCGGATTGAGGATCAGATAGCCGGGCCGCTCTCCCGGCGTCCCCGCCGCGAGCACGGCCTGCGAGATGGCGCCCGCCCAGGACGGTTCGAGCCGGTCGAGTCCCGCCGTCGCCTCCTCGAACCGCCCCGATTCGGCCGCGTCCTCCATGTCGAGCGCGTCGGGCAGGTTCTCGCCGGAGACGTTCTCGGCAACGCGCAAAGCCTGGGCGAGACCGCGCAGTCCCAGCAGCGCGTCCAGCCGCGCCCGCAGGGCGGTTTGCACGACCCGCCGCGAAATCGGCGACGACTCCCGGCGCGTGACGGACTGGACCAGATAGGGCGTCTTGTAGTCGTCCGGCGTGGGACGGAACATCTCCCAGGGGCGGTCGGTGAGATGAAAGAAATCGTTGACCGTCACCCAGCGGGCCAGCACCGGCGAGTATGCCGCGACGCGCCGGTAGTCGCGGAACCAGTCGGCCACCGGGTCCGGCCAGTGGACCAGCGGCAGCGTCGAGACGTGGTCGTCCTTCATCGTGCGTGCCAGCCGCCAGGGCAGGCGCAGGCCCTCGGCCGCCCGATCGGCCCCGACCGGCGGGCGCGTGAGCGATTCCAGGTTCGAGCCGTCGGGGGCTTCCCACAGCCGTTTCGTTTCCTGCGGGGTCGGGAACTGGCCGTCGTCGAGGCTCCAGTGCAGCGCGTACCGGAACCCGCACCGCTTGGCCACCTGCGGCAGTTGCGGGTACAGGCCGAACCGCCGCCGCGCGTAGGTTTCCACCGCGCGGTCTTCCAGGTGCGCGCGGTACGCTTCGTGCCCCTTGCGGAGCTGCCAGAGGACCGATTCGATGGGCCGGAGCGGCTCGTCGGCCTCGCCGTAGGGACCGCCGACGATATCGACCCAGCCGTCCTCGATGGCCTTGCACAGCCGCGCGAGCTGCTCCGGGTCGCGCGCGGCCTGCATTTCGATCGCCCGGGCCGACGCCACGAACGTGACCGGCGCATGGGCATCGAGCGGATCGGCCAGCACGCCCCCCGGCAAGCTGGCATCGAGCAGGCACAGATCGATCACGTAGGCATCGACCGGGTAAAACCGCTCGCGCGCCTGCGTCAACAGCTCGAACGCCGCGCGGAGACGGCCCGCGGCCGTCGCGGAGTCCCCCTGCCGCCAGGCCCGGGCACCGGTCAAGACCTCGCGCGTCAGGCTCTCGAGGTCCAGGGCATCGGCGTGCCCCATCGCCACCGTCAGGTCGCGCAGCCAGCAGCGTGCCGTGCCCAGGGCCAGAAAATCGAGCGCGATGGGATCGACCGTCACCTCGGCCGCCGTCGCGCCGGTCATGCGCTCGAGGATCGTGCCGACCAGCGCGAGCCGCTCGGCGGGGGCTTCGAACAGGATCGCCCCGGCATCGGCCGCCTGGGTGTCGTGACCGGAGGGGAGCCGTTCCCAGAGGCCCGCCGCCACGATCCGGATCTCGTCGCGCTCCGGCCCGGACGGCGATTCGACCGTCTCGATCCGGGGCAAGGCCGCCGCGTCGGCGAGCACGGCGGGATGCCAGGGCGCGGACCGCACGGCCCAGATGGCCTGCGCCTGGGTTTCCGATACGTCAAACGGCGGCTCCATCTCGAAGGAATCGGCCGGAATCAGACTCACGAGCTTCCAGCGGCCGGAGAGGGGCTCGCTGGCGACCGGTTCCGGCGGGGTTTCGTCCGTCATCACGACCTCAAAAGCAGCTTGGTGGGAGAGAGTCAAACGCCGAGCGACGTCTTGAGCGCCTGAACGTCGGCCGCCAACATCGCGATCTGCTCGCGCATCACCTGAACTTCCGCTCGCAGCGCCTCGACCTCGGCCGACAGGCCGTGGCCGGCCGCACTCCGAGGCGCGGCGGCGGCGTCCTCGTCGCGGGCCAGGGGCGAGCGCGCAAACTCCTGTCGCACGCGCTCCAGCTCTTCGGGCGGGTACAGGTTGTGCGTGACCACGACCCCGCGCCGCTGCCCGCGTGGCGAGAGATAGACGACCAGCCCCCGCGCTTCCAGAAAATCCAGCACTTGCTGGAGCGCCGACAGGTCCGGCAGCGGCGCCATGCGGCTGGCCCGGGCGCGCAGGTCGCCTTCGGTCTGGGCGCCGCGCAGGAGCAGCTCGGCCAGCACGGCCATCTCGACCGGGCGGTTCCGCAGGTCGAGCCACTCATAGAGCGAGTGCTTCCATTTCTCGACCCGTCCCAGGCCCTCGTACAGCACCGCCTCGCCCTTCTTGCGCAGGCTGTGGAGCGTCTCCTCCACGTCGTCGGCGTCGTAATCGGTCACCGGGTCCCGGTTCGACTTCTGGTTGCAGCCCGTGACCAGGGCGTTGAGGGTCATCGGGTAGTTGTCCGGGGTCGTCTTCTGCTTCTCGACCATCACGCCCACCACGCGCCGTTCGCGGGCGGTGAGGGGCACCCAGGTTCGTTCGGGAGTTGCTGTGCTCATGAGATCACGGACCACTCAGTGATCAGGGTAGCTCGACATCGAGCGTGTTATTGATCCGGTTGGTGAAGTTCGCCAGGGCGACGGCGGCGGTCAGCTCGACCAGCTCGCGGTCGGAAAGGAAGGCCTTGAGCTCGCCGATCAGCGCCGCCTCGGCGCGGGCGTGCCGCGTGACCTGTTCCGCGAAGCGAATCACGGCCTTCTGGCGCTCGTCGTAGGAATCGCTGCTCTCGAACTCTTCCAGGTCATGAACCTGCCGCTCGGCGAGGCCGGCCTTGCGCGCGGCGGCATGGTGATAGCTGCGGCAGTAGTTGCAACCGTTGATCTCCGAGGCCCGCAAATACGCCAGCTCGCGGAGCCTCGGATCGAGCTCGGTCCGCGTGACGGCGCCGTTGAGGTTCAGAAAGCCCTGGAGCAGCTCGGGACTGTGCCCCAACGTCTTGTGGAAGTTGAGAACCATGCCGACCGATCGTTCGAGACTTTCATACGTGGGCCGCAGCGCGTCGCCGGCCTGGTCTCCCGAAACGTATTTGACGTGCGCCATGCCAACGGCCCCCGGCATCCGTGGTGTGAAGGCTTCTCATGTTAGCCCCCCCGGCGGTCATCGACAACTCTTCTGCCGGCTGCCGGCTGAGAGTCTGTCCCGGAAGTGGCGATCCGGTGATTTCGGTTTCAGCCCCGAAGGGGCGGAAGTGAGTAGCCCAGGGCGTCAGCCCTGGGAACCAGGCAGAAGCCCGCGTCTTTCTGTCGCCCCTTCGGGGCTGCGGAGGGGGTTTGAGGGCATCCTTCCCGGTTCCCAGGGCTGACGCCCTGGGCTACTCACTTCCGCCCCTTCGGGGCTAAGACCGGACTTCCCGGACAGTCTCTTACGGCCGCCCGTTCGGGGCTTTCGGAACAGACTCTGTCTTCTGCCGACTATACGATCCGATCGAGCCGGGCCTTGATCGCGGCGAACTGCGCGGCGATATCGCGCGCCGGGTCGGGCCAGATGGTCAGGAACCCACTGTAGTCGATCTGTTCGAACGCCCCCAGATACTCTTCCCAATCCAGCGCCCCCGGCGGGAATCCCAGCCCGCGCGGAGGGGTTCCCCGTGCGCGATTGGCGGCATCCGTGGCGTAGGCATGAACCACCCACGGGCCGAGATCGCGGACCGCCGCCACCGGGTCGAACCCCATTTGCAAGAAGGCCGACGGGTCGATGCTGGCGGCCAGCGTCGGGACGTTCAGCGCCTCCAGAAAGGCGCGCAGCGTCGCGCCCGGTTCTGCGCCCGCTTCGATGGCCAGCCGCGCGCCGCGACGATCGGCGCGGCCGCCCAGCTCCTGCAAGGCGGCCGTGAACACGTGCCGCCGCGACGGGTCTGATTCCTCGGGCACACCGCCCACGCGCGCCAGCACGTGCCGCGTTCCCAGCTCATAGGCCATGGCGAAGGCGCGATCGGCGCGGGCCAGGCGGTCATCGAGCTGTTCGAGGGTATCAAACGGCCGCCGCGTCGGCAGGCTCAGCGCGATCAATCCGACTTCGAGCGAGCGCAGCAGATGGCGCAGCGCGCGACGGCCGGTTTCGCCCAGCCTCTCGGGCGCCATCTCGCCGGCCGCGTCGAGAATGATGCCCCGCGCCCCAAGCTGGGCGGCCCGCTGAATCGAATCGCGGAGGTGGGAGCCGGGACCGGAAGCAATGCGCAGACCAAGCGGCAAGCGAATCATGGCACCTCGTTCCGGGCCGGCCGAGTCCTGTCTGTTGGCGCGACCGGCCGCACTGGGATTCAATAAGAGAGCAGGACGCAGGGCCGTCCTTTCCTTCATTGAACGACTTTGCTCTCGATTCGACCAGAGGGCCGAACATCGAGAGCCGCCGCGAGGCTCGGTCCCATGAAAGCCGTCGTCGATCTCGTGATGTGGCTGGAGGACTTCGCGCCTCCTCGGCTGGCCGAATCCTGGGACAACGTCGGCCTGCTCTGGGGCGATCCGGGCGCGGTCATCGACCAGGTCATGACTTGCCTGACCGTCACGAACACGACGGCGCAGGAGGCGATCACGGCCGGCGCGGGGCTGATTCTCAGCCACCATCCCATTCTCTTCCAGCCGGTCCAAAGGATCACGGTGCAGGGGAACAACCCGCACGCCTTCCTCTGGCACCTGGCCCGCGCCGGCGTGGCCGTGGTCAGCCCGCACACGGCGTTTGACAACTGCAACGGCGGCATCAACGACACCCTGGCCGCGCGACTCGGCCTCGTCGAGGTCGAACCGCTCCGGCCCGCCGTCCCCGCGCCGTGCTGCAAGGTGGTCGTCTTCACGCCGGAATCCGACCGCGAGGCCGTCCTCGACGCCGCCTTCGCCGCGGGCGCGGGCCGGATCGGGGCGTATCGTGAATGCGCTTTTGGGACGCCGGGGACCGGCACGTTCTTCGGCGCGGAGTCCACCCACCCGGCCGTCGGCCAGAAAGGCCGGCGCGAGCAGGTGGCCGAGATCCGGCTCGAGCTGCTCTGCCCGGAGGCCGACCTGGGCCGCGTGCGCGCGGCGGTCCGCGCGGCCCATTCCTACGAGGAGCCGGCCATCGACGTCTACGCGCTCAAGCCGGAGCCGACCGGCCCGGGGATCGGGCGGGTCGGGAACTTGCCGCAACCGGAACCGCTCGGCGCGCTGGCCGGCCGCGTGGCCCGGCTCCTGGATGCGCCGGGGACCCGGTTCGTGGGCGACCCCGCACGGCCCATCGAACGCGTGGCGATCGCCTGCGGCGCCGGCGACGACTTCCTGCGCGACGCCCGGTGCAGGTCGGCCGATGTCCTGCTGACCGGCGAGGCCCGCTTCCACCGGGCCCTGGAGGCCGAGTCGCTCCAGCTCGGCCTGATCGTCGCGGGGCATCACGCCACCGAGCGGATCGGCGTCGAGGCGCTCGCCGACCGGCTGGCCCGGGCCTTCACGGACCTGACCATCTGGCCCAGCCGCACGGAGCACGACCCCTGGCGTTTGGTCTGATATTACCCCGGCAAAGAAGATCCTCCTGTAGGTCGGACAATCCTGTCCGACTCCCCCGGTCTGTCGGACAGGATTGTCCGACCTACTTTCTTGCCGGGGTAATACACGAACCCGCTGATCAAGAGACAAAAAACCCCCGGGTCAAGCCGGGGGAGAAGAAGAGTCCGAAAAATGGATGGCCAGGAAAGGAGTTACTCCGTCTCCTCGGCGTCCCCGCCGTTCTTGCCCGTGCGCGTGCCGGCGCCGGCGGGCAGCGGCAGCCAGGCGTGGTGCTCCCACTGCCCGGCCCAGAGCAGCCCGGACCAGTGCTGCAGGGAGATGTTCTTGACGGTCGGACGGTCCTCGTCGCGAATCACCTCGCCCCAGCGCCGGCATAGGCCGCGCGCACCTGCGCCGAACTGCCCCCCACGCACAGGAGCCGCTCACCCGTCGGGTTCAAACAGGCCACCGCCCTCCAATCCTGGGCGGCAAAGGATTCAGTCGAGCTCATCGTGCTATTTCTCTCCTTAGACCCGCGCAGACCCACATCCAGACCGCTCCAGTCAACCCCGGGCGGGGACGCAGGGAATGGGCCGGGCCATCCCGTTCTCACGTCGGAGACAACGATTCTAAAATTACGAGGAATCACGAGTTGCGCCGGGACACTGGGGCGACGCCCACCTCAATCAATCGTACGCTGCCATCCCCTCCAAGACAACCGCACCCGGCATCGGATACGGCCCAAAAACGCGAACCAGAGGAAACGGCAAGCGCTTCGTGCATCAGATCCGGGGAACAGCCCTGGAATCATGCAATTCGAGATTCGCTTCGCTGAACTTCCTTATCTTACAAGTCGAACACCGGCGTTGCGAACGAAATCTGCGAAAAAGTCGGAAATCCCGAGACGGGAGCCAGGAGACCAGGTCGAGGTTTCGGCCTGCCTGCGAGAACGGCGCGGGGGCCACGGGGTTTGTCCGCGACACAGGCCCGCGCAGATGGGGGAAACTCCCGCGCGGGTCGAAACGATCGTATCCTCGTCGGAAGGCCCCGCACGCGACGCCGGGTGGCACTGGTGGCTTGTCCACCAGTGCCACCCGGCGCGTGCGGGGGCCGGTTCGTCGTTCCCGCCGAGGGCGACGAGAGAGGCCGCACAACTTGACATAACGTGTTCTTTGACAATACGTTGCGTAAAATGTACAAACGAACCCAGAGCGGGCGTGCGGCCGTCCCGGACACGTCGGACGCGGTCCCGAGAGGCGCGCCCAAAGAGACTGCTGAAAGCAACGAGCAGAAGGAGCGGAACCACCGATGAATCCAGGGCTTACGAACGATTGACGGCACACAAAAGAGCCGCGCACGGGGCCGGCGCCAGTGAGCGAATGAAGCCACCGGCGGGAGGAGGGAAAAGGACAGTCGGGACAAGAGTTTACGGTCGGTGACCGGCCCGTTTCACGCGGTCGGAGGACCGGCCACGGACACGGTTAGCAACGATGCCGGTGCTCCCGTGTCGAAATCCCCCTCCGGGTTCGCGCTCGGGCCGCTCCGCCCCCAAAAATGGGCGCAGAGGACAAGCCCGGGCCATGTGATCCGAAGACACTGAGGCCACTCAGAGGCTATCCGGAATGCCCGGTTTTAGCCCCGAAGGGGCGGCAGTGAATAGCCCAGGGCGTCAGCCCTGGGGAGTTGGACGTCGTGACAAGATCCTCCTCCGGAGCCCCGAAGGGGCGACAGAACGTCCCGCGGGGCCGTGGTTTCTGTCGCCCCTTCGGGGCTCCGGAGAGGGTTGGTGGCGTGTCGCTCCGGTTCCCAGGGCTGACGCCCTGGGCTATTCACTTCCGCCCCTTCGGGGCTAAGACCAGGCTTGCCGGATAGCCCCTCAGTCTGTCCAGAACCCGCCGGGAACTGGATTCGCTCACTTTACCGACGTTCTGAGGGGCGTTAGGATGCCGCATGAGCGTCGCGCCCCGCCCTCGTCCGCGCTGCGCGATCGCGGGCCGATCCTGGAGCCAAGCCGACCATGAGCACCGATCCCAAGGCCACGCCGAGCCACCCCTCGACCCCGGCCCCGCCGTCCGCCCCAAACCGCGAGGCGAGCGAACTGGGGATGAAAATCTTCAGCTATCCCAAGATCATCTTCCTCATCCCCACCATGTTCGCCGCCTTCTTCTGCGGGTTCGTGATGTGGGCTTCGGGAAACGTCACGCAGGACCCCCTAAAGCCTCCCGCGCTCGCGATCCCGAAGGAAGCCGACCAGGTGACCGTCCGCCTTTGGAAGAAAGGCGACAGCATGCAGGACCCGGCCAAGGCCCTCAGGACGGTCCCGATCGAGAAGACCGCCGAGGCGGCCAAGGCGTCCCTGCAGACCAACCAAGCCGACGTTTCAGGCAAGATCGTGCGCCGGTTTTCCTCGGTGCAGAACGTGCTGGGCATGTTTTTTCTGACGATCTTCCTGCTGAACCTGATCGTCCTTTCGCTTGATTTCCCCCGTTTTACCGTGATTGCCCTGATCTTGCTGTTTGCCGCGTTCGCCTTCTTCTTGCTCTGGCTGAACGTCTACTTTGAGCTCCTGCCCGCGCTGGTCAATCTCCTGGAGAGCGTCTTCGCCGTGGCCAACAAGAGCTTCTACTTCCTGTTCGCCACGGTCATCCTGTTCAACCTGGGGTTGATCTGGGTCACGCGCTGGCTGGATTACTGGGAGGTCCTGCCCAACGAGATCCTGCACAACCACGGCCCCTTCGGCGATCTGGAGCGGTTCCCGACCCAGGGTCTGAAGTTCGACAAGGAGATCCCGGACATTCTCGAGTTCGCCTTGCTCGGATCAGGACGGCTCGTGTTGCACATCCCCGGTCAGTCCAAGTCGATCGTGCTCGAAAACGTTCTCCACATTAAACGCAAGGAAGAAATGCTCAAGAAGTTGATGAGCCGCATGGAGGTGCGGATCACGACCGACCAGGAGGCCTCGGAACCGATCTGAGCGGGTGTCCGAGCAAGGTGAATCTCTTGGTCGGGTGGGCCTGGTACGTGTTTCGCGTCTCGGAGGGCTGGTTTTCTGGGCGTTTCTGTGTAGCGGCGGCCGTCTCGGCCGCTCCGAACTGGTTCCCCTCCGGAGCGGCCGAGACGGCCGCCGCTACACAGAAAGGACTGACGTCCGATGGCGAGACGCGAAACACGGACGTGGGCCTGGGCCCACCCGACGAAGCGAGCGATTGTCAGGAGTCCGGAATCACGATGCTGGGAGCGGGAGCCGCCCGGCCATGATCGGGGGAGGCGGCTCCTTGCTTCAGTTCATCGAGGATCGGCCCCAGGAGGGTGGCTTCCAGATCCTGGAGCCGTCGGGCGATGTAGGCGCCGTCGAGGACACGGTGGTCATAGATCAGCTTGACGCAGACCTGGCCGGTGGCGGGATCGATCGGGCCGTAGGTCAGGGTGGTGGTCAGGGGCGAGATGGGGTGAATTTGCTCGGCGCCGAGCCGGCCGTAGCTGGACAGGCCGAACGTGCCGAACCGCTTGCGCGCTTGAAGCCCGAGAGGTTCAAGGTCGTCCACCACAAGAACCAGCGCAGCGGCCAGGGGAGCCGGCTGATGCGCAGGGCCTGTCGAAAGAAGCCGATCTCGCGCAAAGGGGTACGCAGATACCAGTCCAGCGGTTCCTGGAGCGCCACCAGCGAGGGCTGCTCGGGCGCGCGGAAGAGGCCGACGAAGATGGACTCCTCGCCCTCGAACGCGCGCTCCATCGCCAGGGCGCAGACGGTCTGGGGATGCTCGTAAAGCCGCGGCCAGGGAAATGCAATCAGGGCACGCCGCAGCGGCGGATGCTGGGTGCAGACCAGCGCGTAGGCCCGCATGAAGATCAAGGCCCACGAGGGCCGCGTCGGGTGCGCCCGCCGCGCCGCCACGAGCGGAGCGAGGTCCATGACCCGGGACACCGGCACCGACGGCACCTTCCGGGCAAAGTGGACCAGATCGATCATGAACCTGCGCGGCCCACTCAGCCCGATCGACCGCCCTTTCGGCTCGTGCATCCCTGCCCCTCGTCCCTTCCGGCTCAATCGCCCAATGTGCGAAACCCTCTTGTAGGGTAGGCTTCAGCCTGCCAATCCCACAGGAATCCAACGGATATGGGATTGGCAGGCTGAAGCCTACCCTACAAGAGAGAGTCTCCCCTTCTCGAACTGTCTCGTAGTTTACCCAGTCCCGTACTAGCCCGGAAGTTCCTTCCCTCGCCGGCCGGTTGCAGACCTCCAAGACGGGGTTAGAATGTGGGCCGCCCCCCGATTGGCCGTGTCCCGCGGATGCAACCGGGGGCGATGATGATTCCCTTTCCCGTCCCCGTGCAGGAACACGCCATGGGAGCTCCCCACGTCCTCGCCAATCCGCCCAAGGCCGCGCTGATCGGCGGCGGCTTCATCGGCCCGGTCCATGCCGAAGCGCTGCGGCGCATCGGCGTGCCCGTGATCGGCCTGCTCGATATCACGCCCGAACGCGCCCGGCCGCAGGCCGAACGGCTCGGCATCCCCAAGGTGTACAAGGACCTCGATGAGTTGATGGCGGACCCCGAGGTCGGCTCGGTCCACATCGCCTCGCCGAACAATGTCCACTTCGAGCACGCCCGGCGGGCACTCGAAGCGGGTAAACACGTGCTGTGCGAGAAGCCCCTGGCGGTCAGCACGAAGGAGACGGCCGCGCTCGTCAAGCTGGCCGCGGCGCATCCCAAACAGGCGGCGGGCGTGAACTACAATCTGCGCTTCTACGCCCTCTGCCAGGAGATGCGCGCCCGCGTCGTGCGCGGCGACCTGGGGCGGATCGTCAGCGTGTCCGGCTCGTACACCCAGGACTGGCTGCTGATGGTGGACGATTACAACTGGCGCGTCGAGGCCGACGGCGGCACGAACCTGCGCGCATCGCCGACATCGGCACGCACTGGATGGACCTGGCCCAGTACATCACCGGCCTGCACGTCGAGAGCGTTCAGGCCGACCTGGCGACGTTCCACCCGGAGCGCAAGCGGCCCGTCGGCGGCGCGGAGACGTTCTCGGGACCGTCCGGGCGCGCGCGACCGAGTCGGTCAAGATCACGACCGAGGACTACGGCGCCGTGCTGATGCACTTCAACGGCGGGGCCCATGGCGTCTACCACGTCAGCCAGATGCACGCTGGCCGCAAGAACCGCTTGTTCCTCGAAGTCTGCGGCACCGAGGGCGCGATGGTCTGGGACAGCGAGAACCCCGAGTTGCTCGGGCTGGGCCGTCGCGGCGGGCCGAACGCCTTGTTGAACCGCGACCCGGCCCTCCTCGCGCCGGGCGTCGGCGACTTCAGCCACTACCCGGGCGGCCATGCCGAGGGCTTCCCGGATGCCTTCAAGCAGCTTGATCTGGCCTTCTACGGCTGGATCGCCAATGGTTGCAAAGGCGCGCCCGGCTTCCCCACCTTCGCCGACGGCCACCGCGAGGTCGCCCTCTGCGAGGCGATCGCCAGGAGTGCCAGGGAACGGCAATGGACGGCGGTCGAGGCGGGCGCCTGATGCCGATGTCGGATGGCTGAGACGGGTTGCGTAGGCTGGATCGCGTAGGCTGGGTCTAGACCCAGCTTCCCAGACAAGATGCGGCACCTCCACGCTTGGGAAGCTGGGTCTAGACCCAGCCTACGCGATCCAGCCTACGCAACCCGCCCTGAGTTCCGCACTACGAAGACTTCGCACTGGCAACCGGCCCGAGCAGCTCGTCGAAGGGATCGGGCTGACGGACCTTGGCCTGAACGCTGGAGCGAATCGTCAGGTCAATCTTCCGCTGAATGGCGATGCGCAGGTAAAGGAAGACGCCTGCGAACGTGATGGCGGGCAGCAAGGCGTAGAGCTTGAGGTAGTCTTCCTTGCTGATGCTGTTCTCGATCACACCGCTCGACATCGCGATGCCCGTCAGGGGGCTGAGGCAGAGGATCGCACCGTAGAAACTGCGGTTTCCCCACGCGCTGAACGAGATCGAGCCCAGGAGAACCGGCAGGAGCCAGACGAAGAAGAGGAAGACGGTCATCACGGCCGAGCCCGACCTGGCCAGCCGGAGCTGGAAGTATTGCAGTCCCAGCCCGAAGTAGGCGGTCACGAAGACGCCGACGGCGATGGTCTGCGAGTACTGGCGGGGGTTGCGCAGATCGGCGCCGGCGATGAGCTCCCAGCTTGCCGTCGCGCCGAGGAAGACCAGGCGCAGATCGCATACAAGGCCCACGAGCCGACGCCCTCGTCGGACCAGGCCGACGGCCGATGGAAGCCCACGCGCAGCGCGCGCCGGACGCCGCGCACGTACTCGAACTGCGTCACCGTGATCGTCGTGGTCATGAACAGCGAGGCCACCACCAGCAGATACAAGACCACCAGCACGACTTCCGACTGACCCTGGAAGTTCCATGCGGCGCCCAGAACCAGCGTGGTGATCATCGCCATGCAGGCGACCGCCTGCGACTTGGACAGCGCGTGCATCCGGTCCGAGCGGAACCGCCGCGCCGATGCCAGGAACACAAAGCCCAGCACGGCCGCCTGATAGAGCAACACGAACAGCAGCCAGTGCAGCTTCAGACCGAAGAAGGCGACCCCCTCGGTATCGTGCTTCAGCGCCTGCACGGCCGCCCAGAGCACATAACCGATCGGCTGGCCGAGGAACAGCGCCAGGACCACGAACCCCGCCCCGGCGCCCCGGGCCGCCCCCTTCGGCTTGCGCGAGTAGACCGATCAGCATGGCGAACGCATGCAGCACCCACGCCGAGGTGATCAGCGGAATCGTCAGCTCGAGCCAGCCGATCACGCCCGGCGTGTCGCTGGCGATGGCTAGCAGCAGCGCGAACGGCAACGTCACCGCGAAGAGGGCGTACTCGCGAATGGGCGCCCCCAGGAAGAACCCGACCGCCATCCGCCACGGCGACAGGGGCGAGATGCGATGAAAGTCGATGATGCCGCTCTCGCGCACGCCGCCGACGGCCGCGCCGACTTGCGAGGCCCCGATGAACGGCAGCAGGATCACCTGCAACCCCATCAGGAACGTCAGCGCTGCTCCGTTGGCCAAGAGGTCCCAGGCCTGCGCCGCCCAGACGATCGCGAAGCAGAGCACCACCACCACGATCAGCCAGGGCATCAATTGCCCGGCGCAGGCGCGTGCGCAGGAACTTCGTGAGGATCGGATTGTCGCGGACGATCTCCAGCCGGCTCATCACGATAACTCCTTCGCCCCGATCTTCTGGAACAGCTCCTCGAGACCCTCCTTCACAGGCGCGAACGCCGCCACGCGCACCCCCGCGCGGACCAGCGTGCCCAGCAGATCGGCGGCCTGCGCGCGATCGCCCCGATAGGAGACCCGGAACGCCCCATTGCGACGCTCGATGCCGCCCACCAGCGGGTCCTGGCGCAACTCGCGCAGGAACTCCTCCGCGCCGCCGATCACCTCGACGTTCAGGACCAATTCCTGCGACAGCCGCGCCCGCACCTCGTCAATCGTGCCACTGACGACCAGCCGGCCCCGCTCCATCACGGCCATCGATGTGCAGAAATCGGTCATCTCGACGAGGATGTGCGAGGAGATCAGCACCGTCTTCCCGGCCGCGCCGAGATCGCGCAGAATCGTCTTCAGATCAATCCGCCCCTGGGGGTCCAGCCCGCTGGCGGGCTCGATCCAACAGGAGCACCTGCGGCTCGGGAATCAGCGTCTTGGCGAGCATGAGCCGCTGCCGCATGCCGCGCGACAGCGTGACGACCATCGCGTCGCGCTTCTCGGTCAACCCCACGAGCTCCAGGTGCCCGTCGATCACCGCCCGGCGCCGTGCGCGGGGCACATCATAACTGGCCGCGAACAGGTCGAGGAATTCCCAGCATTTCAGATCGTCATACAGCGGCGGGAAATCGGGCATGAACCCGACGGCGCGGCAAGCGTCGCGGGGATGCTCGCGCATGTCGAACCCCGCCAGCTCGACTTCGCCGTAGGTCGGCTCGATCAGACCCAGCATGGCGCGCATCGTGCTGGTCTTGCCCGCGCCGTTCGGGCCGATCAGCCCGCACACCTCGCCGGGCGGGACCTCTAGCGAGACATCGCGGACGGCGCACACGTGGTCGTAATCGACGCGCAGGTCGCGGACGCGGATCATGGACAGGTTCCCTGGGCCCTAGGCTTTACTTAGACCCCTTCAAGGGCACTGAGCGCCGCGGTAGCCGTGTCGGAGGCGGTTGACTCCGGAGTCACTCCGGAGTAACATATCCTTTAGGGCACTGAGCGCCGCGGTAGCCGTGTCGGAGGGCTCAGCCCCCCTAATCGGCTGAGTAACTATAAATCGACCGGGGCGTGACAAGGTCCGGCTTCGGCTGGGCTGAGTGCCCACACAAGCATTCGTGAGAGCGGCGGAAAATATTCCGCCGCTCTTTTTTATTCTCTCTTCGGTATCCGAACGATACCCATGCATTTCTCCTTGATTGCATTGTAGTAGCGGCTGTCCTGTCCGAGGTGCAGTCTCACCGCACCGCAAACCATGTCCACCAACTGAATGCGCACGTCGGATCGAGACCGACTGGGTTTGACCGATCGAACGAGTTTCTTGTGCGGGCCGCGCCCTGAGGCGAGCGACTTAAACTGCCGCTTCAACTCCTGTTCGTAGGCAGGATCGTCACACTCGTCAAAGACAACATGCTCATTGAGCCCGGCTGTGCCTGCCTTGGACGCTTCGGCGAGGAGGTACGTCTCCCTCAACGTGTCGACCAGGCACTTGATGGTGGATTCTCGGATCAGTTCCTTGGTGAGAGAGGCCCGCTCCGCCTTTGCTTTCTCAAATGAGGCCATAAAAAACAAGAAATTATGTGGTGAAATAGCCTCAAAGAACGCTTCCCGCTGCTTCCGGCTATTCTTTGAGAAATGAAATTCGAAACTCTCAGGCAACTTGAGCGTTTCTCTCCGTAAAATCCTCATCGCATTCTCATACCTCTGAACATCGTCGTCGGTTTCAAACCAAACAGCCGCAATGCGAAAAAAGAGGGCAGACTTCTCCGAGGGGCCAACGTCCCCGGACTCATCGAGAAAAGTGGGCATAGTGATCTTTTGTACATAGAGGCCCCACGAGACAGGCAGACAGGGGTAGAGTGTAGGTTCCTTTCTCTCCCGACACAAGAAGCCAGCACGGGTCCAACTGTCACATCGCATGACGATGCGCGTACAATCTCTGACATCTCCAGGCCCATGAATTTTGCATGCACGCACATCATAGCATGCAGAGTACACCCGCGTTCGCGAGGAAAGGTTCGTCATGCGACGTATCTTGGGACTGCACGACCGGGGCACGGACGTGACCCTGGTCCAGAACATGTTGAACCGCCTGCTGCCGTTTTCGTCCCCGTATCGGCGGCCATTGAGTGTGCCCAGTTTGTGGGTGCAGGCGGCCCAGCGCGTGGGGGGACCGGGCGCCCAGGCCAACCCGCTGCGGCAGCCGGTGGCCATTCTCACGTGGGGCGTGGTCAAGAACTGGAGCGACCTGAGTTATGTCTGGGCTCCGGGTGCGCTCGCCGCGGCGCGGCACGTGGGTCACCATTCCAAACCAACCAGCACCGAGACCGGTGCGCACGAGAGCCACAAGACGCACCTGACGCGCTTGAAGGAAGACGGCAGCTTTGGTCCCAAGACGGAAGCTGCCGTTCAGGAATTCCAGCGCCATTGCGGCCTGCCCGTGGACGGCATCGTCGGGCCGGCCACCTGGGATTTCCTGTTTCCGACTACGCTCTACACGATCAAACAGAAGCGCCGGGTGCTCACCCTCGAGGATCTGGGAATCGCCCCTCGACACAAACCACGCTACAGCCTGGGCTTCTCGGACCCGCCCGAGGACCCGAACAAGCCTTGCCCGGTCAAGCCGCCGTCGGGCTCCACTCCGGCGCCGACTCCGTCCGCCACAGGCGGGGGTGGCGGCGACGACAAGGCCGGACTGAAGGTCGAAGTCCAGACCGGCGTCCAGACCGGCGATGCCACCTATTTCGTGCTCGGCCAGGTGATCTTCGTCCAGCCGAACAAGAACGCGGGCGGACTTTTGCAGGACGTGCGCGGCCACAATGAGTGGTCCGTGGGCGTGCAACTCAACCGCAACACCAGCACGGTGGTGGGTAACAGCAACCAGGTCTTCGTCCAGCTCACGCGCGCCGACTTCTACAAGACAAAAAACGAGTGGTTCAGCATCGACATCGGCGCCGAGCTTTACATCCAGTTGCTGCAAGACCCATCCGCGAACTGGCGCAAACGCCTCCCGGCCAGGACAAGCCGACGCCCGCCGCCGGGGGCAATGTCACCGTCACCGCCAACCTGAACGTGACGCCCCTGCTCAAGAAACTCCTGGGTGACGACACGAGGCTCGACGGCGCGATTTTCCTTCAGGGGGCGCCCAGGGCGAGATCCACCCGGGCGCGGACCCGGGAAGCTTCTACAAGGGGTCGTTCCCCGTGATCCTGGGCATCAAGGGGAACTTTGATTTTCTCGGCGGGGGCAAGTGAGCGTCAGGCCGTTCTGACAAGCTCGCAGCGCCAGTGAAGGCGTATCCCTTGGATCGCCCGCGCGGGAATCCAGGCCACGCCCGTGATCGGCCGGAACTCGATGTCCGGACCAGCGACGGGCACTGAGTTCTGGCACGCCGGCCGATACCGAAATAGAATAGGTGCTAGGCTCGTGAGAGCCTCCGCATGGACCCTCTCCCAAAGAACGTGGTTCCGCCTCGGGATTGCCTGTTCAGGAAAGCTAGGGGTTCAGGGGAGGCCATGACGAGTATCCGACTCCGGCTGCGGACCCGCACCGCGGGGCGCGGCAAATAACCATCTGGCCTTGAAGACGATCGCGCCGCGGCCGAACTGAGACCGGTGGCGGGCCGTCTCCGACAACCTGACAGACAAAAGGGGGCACCGATGGCTCGACGATTGACCGCACGCCCCCTGCCGGCCTGGATCGGCGACCTGCCGGTCTTCGAGCGCAAACTGGACAATGGTTTGAAGGCCCTGGCGCTGCCGCGCACGCAGGCGCCGGTGGTGGTGTGCGACCTATATTATCCGGTCGGCTCGGTTAATGAGCCGCCCGGCCAGAGTGGGCTGGCGCACTTTGTCGAGCACATGCTGTTCAAAGGGACGCGACGGCTGCCCAAAGGGCAGATCGACCGGCTGGCGTTTCTCGCCGCGGGACAGTCGAACGCCGAGACGGGTGAGGATCTGACGCACTACTGGTTCGCCTTCCCGCGAGACTGCTGGGAGCTGGCGCTGGCCATCGAGGCAGACCGCATGCACGAGGCGGTCTTCGACCCGCGCGAGGTCGAGTCCGAGCGGCACGTCATCGTCGAGGAGCGTGCCCGGGAGCTCGACAGCCCGCAAGGACGGCTCGATCAGAACCACCTGGCGGTCTCCTATCTGGTGCATCCCTACCGCAACCCGATCCTGGGCTGGCCCGAGGAGGTGCGGAACTTGACGGTGGCCAACCTGACGACCTTCTACCGGGCGCATTACCGGCCGGACGGCGCGGTGCTGGTGGTGGTGGGCGACCTGGAGCCGGCGCGGGTTCTGGACCGGGTGGAGGCGCACTTCGGCACGCTGACGGCGGGTGCGGCGCGCCGGCCGGCCGTCGCGGCGACGGAGCCGCGCCAGAAGGGGCGGCGCGGCTTCACGCTGGTCGAGTCCGATTCCGCGCCCCGCGGTCTGATCGGCTGGCACAGCGTGCCGTTCGCGCATCCGGACGCGCCGGCGCTGGACGTGCTGTCCGACCTGCTGACCTGCGGGCGGCGCGCGCGACTCTGGGACCGGCTCGTCGAGCACGACCGTCTGGCGACGTGGGTCGAGGCCTCGCAGGAAGGCGCGCATCTGGCCGGCCAGTTTCTCATCCAGGTCGAAGCGGCGCTGGGCGCCACCCCCACGGCGATCGAGGCGGCGCTCTTCGAGGTGCTCGCGGAACTGGCCCACGAAGGTCCGACCCGGGCCGAGCTGGCCCGCTCGCGCAACCGGCTCGAAGCCGCCTGGCGCTGGGAGCAGGAAGAACTGGCAGGCCTGGCGGCCGGACTGGGTCATGTGGCGCTCTGGGGCGACTGGCGGGCCTGGCAGGAGGCTCACCGCGCCTCCCTGGCGGTCACGGCCGACGAGATCCGCCGGGTGGCCGGGACATATCTGGTCGAGACGGGCCTGACGGTCGGCTGGTCGCTGCCCCAGTCGCTGTGCGGCCAGGCGGCCGACGCCCTGCCCGTGGTGGAGCTGCCCGCCTTGCCGCCACGTCCCGCGGCGCCTCCGGCAACCGATGCGCCCTTGGGACTGGTCGTGCCGGTCGGCGGCTCGACGCTCGCCGATTACCGGCCGAGGCGCGTCGTACTGTCCAACGGCTTGCGGCTGATCTACGAACCGCGCCCCGACACCGGCACCGTGGCACTCGACCTCTATGTGGATGCCGGCCAGTTGCGCGAGGCGAAGCCCGGTCTGGCGCACCTGACCGGCCGGCTGCGCGAGGAGGGGACGACCCGTCGCAGCGCCGAGGAGGTCGCCGCGGCGGTCGAGGATGTGGGCGGTACGCTCGATGTCAGCGCCACGGGGCTTTCCCTGCGCCTGCGCGGTGAGGATCTGGCCCTGGCCCTGGAGCTGACGGGCGACCTGACGCTACGCCCCGCCTTTCCACCCACTGCGCTGGACTGGTTGACGCGGCGCATCGCCGCCGAGATCCAGGCCGACCGCGATGACCCGGCCTTCCGCGCGGACGCGATTTTTCGCGCCCTGGTCTACGGCGACCATCCCTACGGGCGCGATCCGCGCGGCACGGTGCGGCAGCTCGGCGGACTGCGCCGGGAGGACGTGCAAGCCCACCACGCGCGGTTCTTCCGTCCCGAGAACGCCTTTCTGGTCTGTGTCGGCGATTTCGAACCCCGGGGCCTCCGCGCGCTGGTCGAGCGTCATCTGGGACGTTGGGAACCGGGCGGAACGGAGGCGGCGGTCTATCCCCAGCCGGTCCGCCTCCCCAAGGCACGCAACAGGCGCGTGGCCCACGCGGGCGAGCAGGTTCACCTGCTTTTGGGACATCTCGGAATCGCGCGTGACGATCCCGACTTCGAGGCGCTGATGGTGCTCGACCATATCTTAGGGAGTGGCCCGGGGTTCACGGACCGCCTCAGCCGCATCCTGCGCGACGAGCTTGGGCTGGCCTACACGGTGGGCGGCGGTCTGACCGACTCGGCCGACCTGGTGCCGGGGCTCTTTCGCATCTACGTCGGCACCGGTCCCGACGAGGCCCGCCGCGCCGCGGCCGTCGTCGTCGAGCAAGTCACCGCCATGCACGCCGGCGCGTTCACGGCCGACGAGGTGGACCGCGCCCGCCGCTATCTGGCCGGCGCGTGGGTTTTCGACTTCCAGACGGTCGGCCAGCGCCGAGCGGCTCCTGGAGCTGGAACGCTGGGGGTTGCCCCTCGATGAGCCGCTCCACTGGCCCGCCCGGATGGCCCGCGTCACCCCCGCCCAGGTCCGCCGCGCCGCTCGCAAGCACCTGCACCCGGAAGCGTTGGTGCGGGTCGAGTACGGGCCGGTGCGCTGAGGGGGAGCTGGTCTTTGTAGGGTGGGCTCGGCCCACCTCTTCGTTTTGAGTTGGTGGGCCGAGCCCACCCTACAAAGACGGAAGGATCGGTCATGAAAGAATACCTGGTCAGCTTCGAGAAGGCGGAGCACAACTGGGCTGCCTATGCGCCGGATGTGCCCGGCTGTATCGCGACGGGGACAACCCGCGACGAGTGCGAACAGAATTTCCGAGAAGCGCTGGAGTTTCACTTTGAGGGGCTGCGTCTTCGCGGCGTACCTGTGCCGGAGCCCAACAGTGTGGCGGGACAGGTGGCCGTCACATTACACTGAACTTGGGAACAGATTGATATCGGCTTGGTCATCCTGGGAGGCGTGGTGATGGCAACCGTCGAGATCGACGATCCCGAGCACCTGCTGCCCGATGTGTCCGAACTGGTGGACAGCGACGGCGAACCCATGGATAGTCCCTGGCACCGCGCGGCGATCGGGATGTTGCTCGATGCGCTGTCGCAGCACTGGCGCGACCGCGACGATTTCTACGCCGGCGGGAATATGTTCATTTACTTCAGGCGCCGAACAGGCGCGGAAGCGCGATTTCCGGGGCCCCGACTTCTACGTGGTGCTCGGCGTGCCTCGCCACCCGACCCGGCGGTTCTGGGTGACCTGGCTGGAGGGCGATCGTTTCCCCGACTTCATCCTGGAGCTGACCTCGCCCACCACGGAAAAGGAAGACCGCACGATCAAGAAGGCCATCTACGAGCGGACCTTCCACACCCGGGAGTACTTCCTGCACGACCCCGAGACGAATCGAACCGAGGGCTGGCGGCTGGACGCGGACCAGCGCTATCAGCCGATCGACCCGGACGCGCGCGGCTGGTTCTGGTGCGAGACGCTCAACCTCTGGCTGGGTCTCTGGGAAGGAACATTCGAGGAGGTCACGGAACCCGCTCTCTGGCCTCGCTTCTTTACTCCTGATGGCCAGCTCGTCCGCCTGTCCGCCGAGGCGCAAGGTCAGCGTGCCGAAGCCGAACGCCAGCGCACCGACACCGAACGCCAGGCGCACGAGGCGGCCGAGGCGGAAATTGCTCGTCTGCGGGCCTTGCTCAAGGGCGCCGGTTAAGCCGGCGCCGCTGGCTCTCATCGTATTTCGGGTGTCACTCATTCTCCTGGTCCTGGATGTGGGCTTCCAGGAACCAGAGTCGGAGGTCGATGGTGCGGGTGATCTCGATGTAGAGGTCGGAGGTGGCGATGTCTCCCAGATCGTCGCTGCGGTCGATGGCCTCGCGCACGTGCTCGCCGAAGGCCGCGAAGCGGTTGGCCAGGGCGGCGACATGTTCCAGGCCGTTGTTCGTGGTGATTTCATACTCGGGCAAGAACGACGACGACGCAGCCATCCGGACCGTGCCGGTGGCATAGCCGCCCAGCGTCGTTGCGCGTTCGGCCAGTTTGTCCACGTATCCGAGCAACTCCCCAGCGATCAAGTCGAAGAGTTCGTGAAGCTGGAAGAAGTCCCGCCCCTTGACGTTCCAGTGCGCCTGCTTGGTCTGGGAGAACAGATCGAAACAGGCCGCCAGGCTCTGGTTCAACATCTCGATCAGCTCGGTGCGTTTCTCGGCCGGCAGGTCGATGCGCGTGTTGAACGTGGGGGTGGAGGTCTTCTGTTGTTGGCCAGTTGCAGGCATGCGTGCAGCTCCGTATCTTGAGGCATCAGGGGAGTCAGACACCGGCTTGCAATTTCCGTTCCGAGTTTGGGCCTGCCGGTTGCAGGAAGAGGATTCCACTGCGGGGGTCTTTCTGCCGCGATGAGGTGCTTGACGTCGCGGGGCGGCATGGCCTAGGATCAACCACCCGACGAGGGGGCCTGCCGACAGAAGAAGAAGGGGTCTTTTCCAAGCGAGTGGTCATGGAACGACTCGAGGTGGTGGTGGGGGATCGTCCCATGCGGATCGCCCTGGATGCCATGGGAGGCGACCACGCCCCCGGCCCAATCGTGGCGGGGGCCCTGGGCGCGGTACGACAAAACGAGGCCTTGACAGTCGTTCTGGTCGGCGATCGGACGGCCGTCGAGGCCGAGCTGGCCGGCGTGCCCGACGCGCCTCGCGACCGCCTGCCGATCGTGCATACCAGCCAGGTCGTCGGCATGCAGGACAAGCCCGTCGAGGCGTTGCGAAAAAAGCGGGACAATTCGATCTCGAAATGCTGGGCGCTGCTGGCCGCGGGGGATGTTCAGGCGGTCGTCTCGGCGGGCAATACCGGGGCGATGGTGGCCGCCGGGCTGGTCCATGCCAAGATGTTCCTGCCCGGCGTGCGGCGGCCGGGGATCGCCGCGGTGCTGCCCTGCCGCGTCGGGCCCTTCGTCATCCTCGATGTCGGCGCCAGACATGCGCCCCAAGCCCGAGGATCTGTACCAGTACGGCGTCATGGGATCGGTCTACGCCAAGCACGTCCTGGGGCTGGAATCGCCCACCATCGGCATCCTGAACGTGGGCGAGGAGGACGAGAAGGGCAACGAGTTGGTCCGCGCCGCGCACGCGATGTTCCGCCAGGGGCCCCTGGCTGCGCAGTTCGTCGGCAACATCGAGGGCCGCGACGTGTACGAGGGCAAGGCCCGCGTCCTGGTTTGCGAGGGCTTCACCGGCAACGTCCTGTTGAAGTCCGGCGAGGGAGCTGTCGAGTTCCTGTTCGACGAGCTGAAGAAGAGCTCTCCCGGCTCTTGCCCTCGCTTCCTCCCGGCGACGGTCCCCGCATCGCCCAGGCGCTCGAGGATCTCAAGACGCGGTTCGAGTATCATGAATACGGCGGCGGTCAACTCCTGGGCATCCAGGGCGCCTGCATCATCTGTCATGGTGCCAGCGGGGCGCGGGCGATCAAGAATGCGCTGCGGATCGCCGCGCTGATGGCCGAAGACCGGATCTCCAGTGAGATCACCACGCAGCTTTCCGCCGCGCCCGTCGCGCCCGGGGACTGACCCACCCTCCGCGGCATCGGGGCCGCCGACCATGACCGCCAGCGACCTCTTCGCGTCTGTGTTGATCCTCGATGGGGAATCGGCCTCCAGTCGGGATGCCGCAATCCAGGCGATCCTCGACCGGCTCGCCGCAGACGGTCACATCGACCCCACGCTGGTGCCGGACTTCGTTCAGTCGTGTCTGCGACGCGAGGAAATTAGCAGCTCGGGCCTCGGCGGCGGGCTGGCGCTTCCACTCATGCGGCATCCCCGGTTCTCCCGGCCTTGTTTCGGAGCGCTGGCCGTCAGCCGCCAGCCAATCGATTTCCACGCCCTCGACGCCGACCCGGTCGATCTGGTCCTGATGATGATCACGTCCCCGGACCAGGCCCACGCCTACCTGCATCTCCTGACCCAGGTCAGCCGCCTGGTCCGCGACGCTCGCCTGGCGCTGGCGCTGCGTGGTGCCCGCGACGAGAACGCCATCCGCGCCATCCTCGGCGCCATCGCGATTTAACTGCTCCGGAAATGGAGAGCCGATTCGACGACGGTGATACGAAGTCCGCTGATCCCGAGCCCGAGAGTCCCACGATGCCCAAGATCGCGTTTCTGTTTCCCGGTCAAGGCGCCCAGGCCGTCGGCATGGGCAAGGAACTCGACGAGACGTTGCCGGCGGCTCGCGCCTTGTTCGACCGGGCCAATGACCTGCTCGGCTTTGACCTCAAGGCGATCTGTTTCGATGGGCCGCCCGAGGCGCTGGAGGCGACCGATGTCAGCCAGCCGGCCATCTTTGTGGCCAGCCTGGCGGCGCTCGAAGCGCTCAAGGCCGAGCAGCCCGACGTGGTCGCGCGGTGCGCGGGCGCGGCCGGCCTGAGCCTCGGCGAGTACACCGCGCTGGTCTGCGCCGGGGCACTCGACTTCGAGACCGGCCTGAAGATCGTCCGCCAGCGCGGCCTGGCCATGCAAGCGGCCGCCGTGGCCAGTCCCAGCGGTATGGCCAGCGTTCTGGGACTCGACGAGCTCAAAGTCGACGAACTGTGTGCCCGCGTGGCCGCGCAAGGGCGGCTGTGGAAGGCAAACTTGCTCGGGCCAGGCAACATCGTCGTCTCGGGCGACAAGGCCGCCGTGGCGGCCGTCGAGCCGATCGCGGCCGCGCTGGGCGCGATGAAGACGATCCCCCTGGCGGTGGCCGGCGCCTTCCACACGCCCCTGATGCAAACCGCCGCCGACACGCTCGCCGCGGTCCTGGCCCAGGCGGACTTCCAGCCGCCGCGCATCCCGGTCTATTCCAACGTCGATGCCCAGCCCCACACCGATCCCGAAGACCTCCGGCGTACGCTGGTGGCCCAGGTCGTCGGCGGCGTGCGCTGGGAAGACTCGATGCGCCGCATGCGGGCCGATGGTTACGACACCTTCTTCGAGATCGGCCCCGGGCGCGTGCTCGCCGGCCTGATGAAGCGCATCGACCGCAAGGCGGCTGTCACCAACATCGCCGCCCGGTAAGAGCCTGCGGCCAACCCCGGGAGCGGGCAGGGAGTCACGGCTCCTCGCCGAGGACCTTGTCTGGAAGCCGGATCGTGCCGGTCTGGCGCTGGCCGGTGCGGATGTTGATGAACTCGACCGTAGTCACACCGACGTGCTGGCGCAGATCGACCGGGCTGTGGAACGGCTGGCCGTCGAGCGCGACGATCATGTCACCCGGATCGAGCTGCAGCGGCGCGAGGGGCGATCCGGCTCGGGGCGCGTGTGCGACCCACGCCCCAAGCTGGCCTTGTAGATCCACAAAATGGTAGTTGACCATCAAGTTGGCCGCATATTGCGAGGCCGGCAGCCACTCGGGACGAGGAGTCTGTTCGGGAATGGTCACGTTGTACGCCTGGACCCGGCCCGTGCGGACGTTGACAAAATCCAGGCGCGTCTGACCCTTGTGGTAAACCACATCGAGCGGCTGCCGGAGGGGCAGGCCACCGAGAAAAACGATCGTGTCGCCCGGTTCGAGCTGGAGGCTGGCGGCCACTGAACCCGGCTGCGGTGGCCGGGTCAAGCGGGCGCCCGGGCATTGCCGTAGGCGACCAGCACGAAGGTGATACCCAGGTTCGGCGCGTCGAATTCCGTACGACCGGGACCGGGAGGAGGCACCGCCGCCAGCCCTGAAAGCCGGTCCCCGAGCGAGCCGGCATAGAGCGTCTGTTGATCTTGCCGGCCCAGGGTTTCATCGAGCTTCGGCGAGCGGATCCCGGGGTCCGTGAGACAACGCTCCTTGAACTCCCCGAACACCTCGTCCAGCTTCCGACGGACGGCCGGGACGAACTCCGACCACCCGACGAAACCATCGCGGTCGGTATCCATCGCGGCGAACTGCTCGGGCTTCAAGGACTCGGTCAGCGCGAAGGTGAACAGTCCGCCATGAACCGTGTCCCCCCAGGCCGCCTGACCAGGGCTGGACGCGTTCAGATCGACCACGCCGCGATGCTGCAACAGCAGGTTCACGAGCAACTTCGACTCTGGCCCCGGTGGCGGCGGCGGCCGTTGGGCGACTCCCACGGGGACTTGCGTCGTGCTACAGCAGTCGGTCCAGAGCACGACGAGCCGCGCCCGCTTGGCTTCCATCGCCGCGCGGAGCTGCGACCGCCAGAGCGCCCCGTGGACCATCATCAACGCCTGACCGTGCGTCGGATCAAACGATCCATGGCCGGAATAGAAACACAACAGCGTGTCGGTCTGGTCCACCTGCAACTGACGGTAATACGCCAGCACCCGCTCGGGCGTCACGGCCTTGTCGCGCAGCTCCGTGACCTCGAAGCGGTTCGGGTTGGGAAAGCCTTCCGCGAGCACGTTTCGAATGGCGTATCGATCGATGCCGATCCCGGGAAGCCTGGAATCGGTATCCAGGACCAGCAGCACATGCACGCGATACGCGGCCTCGACGGACCCGGCCACCAGAAGCGGGATCGTGACCACGAGCCATTTCAGTCTGGCGAGCATGAAACCTTTCATGAGCCAATCTCCGCCTCGACAGAGAATCCCCCGTACCGTCGATCGATGCCGCTCTGATGACAGAATATCCGCCCCGCATCCGCTTCGACACTCCCGGACGCCTTCCAGAGCCGGTCGCGGCTCCGAAAAAGCCGGTTCGGGCTACCGATGCGAACCGGCATCGGCCCCGGTCATCCGTGCCATCTGCGGCTGGCCCCGCCTGCCCGCGGCGGCCAGGAGACGGTAGAATTCCGCGTGAGCGTTCCACTCATTGTTGCCAGATCGTGTCACGTGGGGCCAATGGGCCGTGTGGAACGGCCGGCTCCATGGTCGTGGAGGCCAGGGATATGCGAATCGCGGTCACGGGCGCGACCGGCTTCATCGGCCACTACGTCGTGCGCAGGCTGGCCGATTCGGGACATTCTCTGCGATGCTGGTATCGCGCTTCGAGCGATCAGGGTGGATTCGAGAGTGTCTCACCGAAGACACTCGATTGGGTGCCCGGTGACCTGGGGGATCCCTCGGCAGCGCTGGACCTGGTTCGGGGTTGTGAGGCGGTCGTCCATGCGGCCTTGTATCGTCCCGGTGCCGGCTTTGTGGGTGCCGAGGGCGATCTGATCAAGTTCCTGGACCGGAACCTGCTCGGCACGATTCGCCTGATCGAGGCGGCGCGGGCGGCGGGCGCGGGCCGGTTCGTCTTCGTCTCGACGTGCGCCGTGCATGATGAGATCCTCGAAGACCGGCCCCTCGACGAGCGCCACCCGCTCTGGCCCAAGAGTCACTATGGTGCCCACAAGGCGGCGCTGGAGGCATTCGTCTCGAGTTACGGCCGCGGGCAGGGTTATTCCATCTGCGCGCTACGGCCGACAGGCGTCTACGGCCTGGCACACCCGCCGTCGCGGAGCAAGTGGTTTGACCTGGTCGGCCTGATCGCGCGGGGAGGACGTGACCTGTTCTCGGGGCGGCAAGGAAGTCCACGCCGCCGATGTCGCCAAGGCGATCGAGATCCTGCTCAACGCGGACGTGAGTCAAATCCGCGGCGAGGCATTCAACTGCTGCGATGGGTATGTCACCGAGCACGACGTGGCCACGCTCGCCAAGGAGTTCAGCGGCAGTCCGGCCCGCATATCCGGGTCCGTGCCGACGCCCAGGCACCAGATTGCCACCGGCAAGATCCAGGCCCTGGGGATGAGCTTCGGCGGCCGTCCGCTGCTGGCGGAAACGGTCCGGGAACTGCTCGCCGCGCACGCCGCCTCCATCCGCGATCGCTGATCCGTGGGGGGATACCCGATGGCTGATGGCTGATAGCGAATGACCGAGCTTCGCGATTCAGTCGGACATCCGCCATCCGCCATCAGGAATCTGGCATCTGGCATCCGGAATCCCCACAAAAGAAGTCAGATTCCCAGCCCCGCGAGCAAGTCGATCATCTGCCGGGCGACGCCGGTCGCGACCGGCGCACCGGCTTCCGCGCGGGCGGCGGCTTCCTCGACACGACGGCGCGCGGCGGCGATCAGGCCGGCGTTGCGTTGCTCGTGCAGGGCTTCGACCAGATGCGCGGAACTCTCGGCCAGATGTGTTGTTTGCGCCGACGGTGCCTGGGGATCAAGGGCGCCGGCCAGCTCGATGACCAGCTCGGCCAGGGCTTCTTGAGCGTCCGGGTCGATATGTTCGGCCGCGCGCAGGCTCATCGCGCAGGCCAGCAGGCGGGCCGGATTCTCGTCGTACGACGAGGAGCTGCTGGAAGGCTGGTCCGACATGGTCGCGTCTCCCGTCTTCGTCCCACGGCGGGCTGGTTGGTCCCTTTCTCTCGATGGTAGCGAACTCCGAAGGGACTCGGAAGACGGTGGGCGGTTCCCACGCTACGGAACTCGACGGCCCGTGTAAACTGAGTTGGGGGGATCGCCTCCCACTTCCCAGGTTGTCCTTTTGGCTCCCAGATGAGGCGGCGGTCGCGCCGGTGATGACCATGCGATGGCGTGGCGGACGCGAGAGCGACAATGTTGAGGATGAAAGAGGCAGCGGTATCCCTGGGGGGGTGATGGTCGGTGGCGGGCTGGGCACGCTCGTGATTGTCGTCGTCGCGGTCCTTTTTGGCGTCGATCCGCGGCCCTTCCTGAACATGCAGCGCAACGCTCAGGTGGCCCCCCAGGCCGGCCCGGCGCACCCCATCGATCCGGCCCAGGAGCAAGAGGCCAAGTTCGTCAAGGTCGTCCTGGCCGACACCGAGGACGTCTGGAACGACCTCTTCCAACGCATGGGCATGCAGTACCGCGAGCCCAAGCTCGTGCTCTTCAGCGGCGGGGTCCAGTCGGCCTGCGGCCTGACCAGCGCCGCGGTGGGACCGTTCTACTGCCCGGGTGACGAGAAGGTTTATATCGATCTGTCTTTCTACGACGAGCTGAAACGGCGCTTCCACGCCCCCGGCGAGTTCGCCCAGGCGTACGTCATCGCCCACGAGATCGGCCACCACGTCCAGAACCTCATGGGTGTCTCCAGCCGCGTCGATGCCCAGCGCCGCCGAGCCTCCCAGACCGAATCGAACGCCCTCTCGGTGCGCCTGGAGCTCCAGGCCGACTTCCTGGCGGGCGTCTGGGCGCATCATGCCCAGCGCATGAAGAACATTCTCGAACCCGGCGATATCGAATCGGGCCTGCGCGCCGCCAGCGCCATCGGCGATGACACGCTCCAGCGGCAAGCCCGCGGCTACGTCGTCCCCGACTCGTTCACCCACGGCACCTCGGAACAGCGCGTGCACTGGTTCAAGAAGGGGTTCGAGACGGGCGACATCTCGCAAGGCGATACGTTTAACACCGACCGACTATGAATATCGTTTCTCGGAGGTGCCGCTTGCACGCAATTTTCCCTCGTGCCGGACCGGCGCGGCCAGGATCGACGCGCGAACCGGTGACAAGCTCACCGCTGACGCTCTAACTCTTTGCGGCGTCTCATCATCAGCCCTGTTCGCAGAGGGCTTCTGAAGTGCGTATGCGGCGCATCTCCAAGATCCGGAACGACCGGTTGTAAGGCGGGACACCTGGTGTTCGGGACAAAGTCAAGGGGAGGTTGGATTCGTTCGGCGCCCGCTGGTGGCTTCGTTTTGCGCGCGGAATTGGAGACTCTCACCACGAGGCCGGGGCTATCCGCGGAGAACGTTCCTGGGTGCCACGGGTGCCGCTTTGGGAACCCGTGCCGCTGCTCGACCCCCCGCCCGCAGACACGGGTTCCCAAAGCGGCACCCGTGGCACCCGAACGCCTGCCCGTGGCTTCGTTTTGGCGCCCGCGAATTGGGTTCGATCGGCGCATCGACAGGCCGGATCACGACGGACTGGAGACGGCTTGCCAAAGACCAGCACGCGGCCGGGGCGCGGTCGCTCCTTATCATCTTCGTAGTCCGCCGCCCGAACCATCACCCGAAAACGCGGGCTATGGAGCCTCTGGGTTGATGACAGAGAAACCTTCCAAGTTTGCGACGTCACAGAGCCTCTGGTCGGCGCAGACGAAGTGATCGAGCGGGGCCGTCCGATGGAGCTGAAGGGCGACGGCCAGTTGGATGGCATCGAGGGCCCGGAGTTGACGGCCCAATCCGTGGATGCCGATGGAACCGCTGGCCATGGCAAAATGAGCGTTGAGCATCCTCAGGGGGCGAAGGAGGTGCTGCTTGATGTCGGTCCGAAAGCGATGCTCGAGCTGGCCATAATCGGAGGATCGAATCACTCCCATCCTGACCTTCTTGGCGAGCCCGGAGAGGATCTCGACCCAGGTCAAGCGCACGATGTAGCGCTCCGAGTCCGCTTCGCCCACGATGCGCACAACCTTGGGAGTGCCCGTCTCATTGTGGTAGTGTTTTGCTTCAGTTGAAATGGGACAAATCGTCTGCTCGAATAAGCTACAACATCGAGCGGGAATCCTCCCATGACCAAGAAGACCCGGAAGCGCTTCACGTCCCAGGAGAAGGTCGCCATCCTGCGGCTTCACCTCCTGGAACACACGCCGGTCTCGGATCTGTGTGACCAGCACGGCATCCACCCCACCATGTTCTATCGCTGGCAGAAGGAGTTCTTCGAGAACGCCACAGCTGCGTTCGAGCCCCGCTCCCGCCGCGTCAACGACGACAAGGACCGGAGGATCACACTCCTGGAGCAGAAGCTCCAGCGCAAGCACGAGGTCCTCTCCGAACTCATGGAGGAACATATCAAACTAAAAAAAGAACTTGGGGAACTCTGAATGGAGCCTGGGTTCCCCAGTCCCTTCGTGATGCGGTCGTCCAGTTCATCAGCCACTGGGCGGGGCGCACCGAACTGCCGGCCGGGCGATTGCTGCGATGGCTGGGAATGGCCCGCAGCAAGTTCGACCGCTGGCGCCAACGGCTGGGGAAACCGAACCAGCACAACGGGACCGTTCCCCGTGACTTCTGGTTGGAGGACTGGGAGAAGGCCCAGATCATCGCCTTCCACGACCTCTATCCCTTGGAGGGCTATCGGCGGTTGGCGTACATGATGCTCGACGCCGATGTCGTGGCCGTCAGCCCCTCCAGCGTCTATCGCGTGCTCAAAACGGCTGGCAAGCTGGCTCCTCGAAGTGGGAAGCCCTCCAAGAAGGGGAAGGGCTTCGAGCAGCCCCAGCGACCGCATGAGCACTGGCACGTCGATGTCTCCTACATCAACATCTGCGGCACATTTTTCTTCCTGTGCAGCATCCTCGACGGCTACAGCCGATTCGTCGTCCACTGGGAGATCCGCGAGTCCAGGAAGGAAGCCGAGGTCGAGACGATCATCCAGCGGGCGCGGAGCAGTTCCCCGGTGAACGCCCCAGGATCATCACCGACAACGGCCCGCAGTTCATCGCCCGGGACTTCAAGGATTTCATCCGCATCTGCGGTATGACGCACGTCAAGACGTCGCCCTACTACCCCCAGAGCAACGGCAAGATCGAACGCTGGTTCAAGACCCTGAAAGGAGAATGCATTCGTGCCCAGACGCCTTTGAGCTTGGAGGACGCACGGCGTTTGGTTGCCGAGTTCGTGACCTATTACAACACAGTGCGCTTGCATAGCGCAATCGCCTACATCACGCCGGCCGACAAATTGGCCGGTGCGCCGAGGCCATCTGGGCGGCGCGGAGCGAGAAACTGGCAGTGGCCGATGCCCGGCGGCGCCAAGACCCAGGAGAAGACGTTTGCTCAGTCACAGTCCCCTGAGTTACATTGAGAGGACCTGGGCGGAGGATAGGGCAACGCGGGGACGCGACCTGAGCGCCGACCCAGGTGCCAAGACCGGTGAGGGCGGCACGATGCCGCCCCACGGCCTACCGGGATTGGCCCGAAAGCGATAAATCCATTCACAGTTCTTATCCCCAGTCTCTAGCTTAACGAGCAACCCTGTTTGTCCCATTCCCGCTGAACCAACACACCTCCAGTGGCCGCTGCTGACGGCGTCGGATGCCCAGGACTTCCTCGTCCGCCTCAATGACGACGATACCAACCTGGAGGAACTGCTCACCAGCCTCTTCGGGCTGCGGGGCGAGAAGGACGGCACGAACAAGCCCTACACGGACAAATTCGCCAAGCTCGCGCTGCGGATTCTGCGCGGCGACTCCCCGCGACCCCGCATCGACACGGTGCTGCGCCTGTTCATCCTGCACGATCCGGTCGGTGAGCGGCTCCTCAACGAATCAACCGACAGCGACGCCGTCGATCAGTGGTGCGCCGCCCAGCTCCGCGCCGGACGCGACGGCAAGCAGTGGGAGATCGAGACGGGCGCGGCGCAGCGGCTCCTGACGATTCTGTCCGCCGCCGCGATCTTCCCCCACGACGGCGCTTCCCTGAACTGGGAAGAGGCCATCGAGAAGAAGTGGATCATCCTGCTCGACCTGTCGGGCGTGCCGCCCTCGCACAAACGCGCGCTGGGCGTGAACGCCTACGTCAACGCGGGGACGGCCAACGTCCGGCTCTTCAACCGGACGCGGAAAAAGCACGCGTTGGTCTGCGCACTGGATGAAGTCGGGGCGATGCGGTTCGACACGCCGTACCTGCTGACGTCCATGCGGGAAGACCGCAAGTGCGGCACATCCTGGTGGCTGGCGACGCAGACGCTGACCGACCTGCCGCCCGACACCACCGAGACGATTCTCGGACTCTCCGACCATGTGTGGCACTACCTGAGTTCGGGCATCGAGCGCGCCGCGCAGGACATCTGCGACAAGGCCTACCGCACCGACATCGTGGAAGCGCAGACGGAAAGAGCCATCCACGACGGGTGGGAATCCGTGACCACTCTGTCCGAGAGTAGCAACGCGGGCCTGAGCAAGCACATCGAGAAGGAACTGGTCACGAGCAAGAACCAGAGCGAAGCCGCGTCGAAGAGCGTCAACCACGGCTACCGCGCCAAGTACCGGATCATCACCGACGTCCGGTACAAGTCGTGGAACCTCCAGCGCGACGAGACGAAGGGAAAGATCAGCAACCTGGGCGTCGGCTCCTTCATTTACCGGGGGATGGATCGATGGGAGGAAGGGCACACGATTCTGCCGGGAGATGTCTGGACTTACCAGAATGGCTACGTGAACCCGAAGCTGCTCCCCGACAGTCACCTATTTCCCGAGCCGACGGTGACGCTCTACGAGCACCGGCTCCGGCGCGATCCACCGGATGCGCAGCCGACCGCAATATCAACCTCTTCAACCCTTATGGAAGCCCGAGAACAACAACGACAGCGAGTCCGCGCCGACACTGCTCCCGATTCCTCCAACCGAAGAGGGGCGCAGCGGGATGCTCGGCTCGTGAGACTGGCGATGATCGGCCCGCTGTGGGCCAACCTCCTCGTGCGGATCAAATTTTTCAAACACAGGCAGGAAGCGCAGCGGCGGCTCTCGATTTTGGAAGACAAGGCCATGATCCACCCACTTGTCCCGCACCCGACCGACGTTCATCACGCCCACCGGGCGTCCGCGCTGTGGTCGGCGCGAAGATTGCCGACCAGAACGTGCAGCACGAGGTGGACGCCATGCTCGCCTTCTATGCCTTCTGGCCGCACGCCTACGCGCTCGCGGGAATTGATGCCGACCAGACCTATCGAGCTGACCTCGATCTCATCATTGCGGAGCGCGTCTACCGCGTTGAGATCGACCGCCAGACCGAACGCCCGGCCCAGCTCAGAAAGACGCTGGCGAAATATGACCAGTGTCCGAACACCGTCCTGTTCATCACGCTGGAGGGCTGGCGGGTGCGCGAGGCCCTGACCCTGACGACCAACCCGCGTCTCTACGCCACGACCCTTGACCGCGTCATCGCCGACCCGTGGGGCGACCACTGGCGCAACCTCAAAGGCCAGACAGGGCATGTTGCGAAGCCTGTTGCACACCCTATTGCAGTCCCTGTTGCGGAGGGTACGCGATGAGCAACACCCACCTGCCGTGCCATTATCTTTATGATAATGACCCGCCCATCATGGACCCGCCCGTCTCCCTCCGGGGGCAGGCAGTACTGCCTCAGTGTAGCAGGCGGGTCAAGGTAGAACGCTTTGACGTGACGCGCGTCTCCACCTTGCACCGCGCCTGCTTGGACTGGGCCTTACTTCCTTCCCCAATCCACCCATGCAATACCGCATCCGGTATCCCACTCTACCGCATCTCCGCGACCTCGCCCGAGGAGGCCAAGCGGAAAGTCGTCAAACTCCTCGACGGCAACCTGGCCGACCTCATCAGCGTCGAGGCTGATCACTCGACGGAGCCATTCTGGAAACGAGTCGTGACCGGCAAATAAGCCGGTCTTTTTGAGGCCCGCCCACCCCACGCTGTTCCCCCTCAAGTTGATCGTTGTGTCCGACACTCCGAAAGAATTAGGAGGCACGATGGAAACGTCCTGGAGAACCTGATTCTGCGCCTCGTCAGCTTCTCGTTCGGATTCATCGCCGGGCTTCTGGTCGCGGGCGAGCAAGCCCCAGGTCAAATCCGTCGGCACCGCGTGGAGCATGACCGCCCCGGTTCACACCTCTTCCGTCACCAAGGAGACACCATGAGTACCGAGCCTGTGACGCCCGGCGACGAAGCCCCTCGTCGTGGATTTTTCAACCCCGAGTTGCTGCTGGCACGCGTGAAGTTGTTGGCGTGGGAGACGGGCATGGGATCGCTCCTGTCGGTGGCCTATCTGAAGATGACCGCCGAGGGCATCCGGCTCCTGCATTCCATGACGGCGGTCAAGCTGTCGCGCGAGTATCCCTGGCTGGCACGCTACCAGGAGACGCGCAACCTCGATGTGGCCCAGATTATCGCCCTCATCATGATGGTCGTCACGATGACCTCGCTGTTCTGTGGGCTCAAAAAGTGGCTCACCGACGACGAGACCGACAACCTCGATCCGGAACGCGCCCGCGTCGTGGTCTACGCGTCCGCGATCCTGTTCCCGGGTCTGGACGGTGCGCTCTTCTATGCCGCCGCGCGGCAAATGGGCTGGTCGGAGAGCTTGCTTTCCTTCCCGGCCATTCTGATGACCGTCCTCTGGATCGGTCTGCTCATCTTCGTCTCCTACGTGAGTGTGTCCCTGCACCAGAACATCAAGAAACTTCGGGAGGAGGACTGATGACTCGTTTCACGTTCGCCGCGTCCCTGACCCTGATCATCATCGGCTGCACGCCCGTCGCGGACGGGCCGAGTGCCGTGCCGCAAACACCAGGAGGTCAGTCGGCCATCTCGCTCGGCTCGTCCGAGGCCGATTACCTCGTCCTCCTGGTCGTGGATACCTCCGACACATTCCGGCAGCAGATGGCCGAGGAGGGACGCGCCTACAGGTTCGCCACGAAGCTGATCGACCGCTACTTCCGCGACCGCATCGGCACCGATGACCGGCTGATCATCGCACGGCTCTCCGGCTCGGATCGCTCGCTGATCTACGATGGCAAGCCGCTGGAACTCCGCCAGAAGTTTCCGACTGCCGAGGCGTTCCGGACAGAGTTGCTGGGCCACGCCGACGCCGGCGGTTCGCGGATTTACACCGGACTCCGCCACGCCATGAGCTACCTGCTCTCCGACCCCCGCGTGCAGAGCGGCAAGGCACGGCCGGCGCTGTTCGTGCTCTCCGACCTGCTGGACAAGACGCCACCGGCGGAAGTGCATGACGAGGAAGGATACATGAACCATTCGCTGTGCGAACTGGCATGGCGCAACGGGATCGCCGGATTTTATTTCGTCGATCAAAACGAAACAAGTCGCTGGGTTCAGCGGCTCATCTTCTGCGGCGTCAAGAACTACCGCGTCGAGATGGCCGAACGCGAGAACCCGCCGTTTCCCAGCTTCGACAACTGAGGAGATCCTCAGGCCCGGCGCCCGGAACGTCGGGTCTGAAAACCTTAATCACAGGAGAATTGACATGACCGTTGGAAATCTTCAAGGACTGCCAGAAGAGAATGTGTGGCCAGTCCTGCGCCGGATGTTCAGCCAAGTCATCCTGCCCAGTGCCGGACTGCTTATCGGCTTCTGGCTGGGCTGCATGTTCGGCGCCCAATCCGCGACCGCCAACATCAAGAGCGAACTCCTTCGTCAGAAGCGCGTTCGACTTGTCACCGTCGATGGCGACATGCGCGTTGTATTGAACGACGAGGAGAAGGTTTCTATCGAGCGTCCTCCGAACAATCCCCCCATTACGCATCGGCCACCGCCCGTCCCCTTGCCGTCAGTGCCGCCCGTGCTGCCATCGGGAACGCCGACTCCTGCGCCCGAAGGAACACCATCACCTGCACCATCCGCAAGACCATAGAGACTATCTCAAAACCTCGAAAACAGACTTGAAAACAGGGTCCGGAACCGGGTTTTGAGATAGTTTCTAAGGCAAACCCATGACCAGCGAGGAACACAAACGCAACCTCGAGCGTGCCCTGCGCTTCTACGACAGCCGCATCATCTTCGAGCGCGAGACCGTGATTCGCTCTGGCTTCCTCGGTCTTCAGCGCACCACGCACCGGGAAACGATCACGGTCAACGGCGACATCGAGCCGGAGACCGTAGCGGCTCTCTTCGGAGGTCTGGCGTCAGGTCAACGGCAACTGCCACACGAGGCGTAAAATGCTGTCGATGCGTGCCACCTGGGAATTCGCCCACCGGCTGCAGGACACGGGCTACGCCGTGCTGCCGCTGGAACCCGGCGGGAAGAAGCCGATCCTTCCCGGGTGGCAGCGCACGCGTTCATCCCACTACCTGATCGACCAGTGGTGGGACTACTGCCCCGCCGCGAATCTGGGAATCCACACCGGCCTCTCGGGCATCGCCGTGGCCGACTGCGACTCGGATGTCGCCGCGGAATGGGTGGCGAGCAACCTCCCCGCGTCGCCGATGTTCCAGCACACCCCGAGGGGTGGGCTCCACGTTTTCTACTTCGACCCGGAAAGGAGCACGCCCAACCGCCTGAATGTGATGGGGATCAAACTCGACATCCGCGCAGATGAGCCAAGTCGTCGCCTGCCCGTCCCGCTGCGAACGCGGAGTGTGGCGGCTTGAGGGGTTGTGTCGCCCGAACGAGCTGCCGGTGATGCCGACCGACTTGCTGGCCGACGCCGAGCGGGCTCGGGTCAAAACCGTCTGCGAACTGCCGGCCGCGCCGGACGTGGAGCGGGTCTACCGCTACATCGAGAAGGCTGAGCCTGCGGTCTCCGGTCAGAACGGCCACGGGAAATTCTTCGGCCTGTGTTGCCGGACGCTGCGGACTTTCCCCGGCCTCAGCTACAACGCGTTCGTACAGGCCATGACGCAGTACTCGGCACGGTGTCTCCCACCGTGGTCACCCAAAGAGATCGAACACAAGTGCCAGGACGCCTGGCAGAAAGTGCGGGAATCGCTGTGAAACTCGTCATCACGGAACCGGGCAAGCGCACGCGCTGCGCCCATTGCTACAACAACGGCAACCTCCGCGCTGAGTTCACGATGAACAACGGCCAGTCGTTCACCCAAGAGGTCTGCTGGTCGTGCGTGCGGAAGATTTACCAGAACCTCAACATCATCCAGTCCTTCTTTCAGCCGACTCTCGCCAAGGTGCTCGAAAAGAACGTGGGCTTTGACGAGAACGTCGCCTTCTAGGAGATCCTTATGACCAAGATCGAGCTGACGGCGTGGGCGCGGAACTTGGAGGACTTCTCCGGCCGCTCCCAGTGCGAGGTGTACTTCGTGATGGTGAACGGGCGCGAGGTGCCGATGGGGCGGCAGGACGTGTTCAAGCACGTCAAGCTGCACCTGGAAGACCGCACCGAGCCGGACACCTTCAATGGTGGCGTCACGCGGGAGTCGTGACCGGACAAGGCCACGGAGGGCCGTCACACACGGGGGAGGACATGAACACCAAGCAGCTTCTGACCGTGAAGGAGATCGCCCAGCGCCTGCGGATCTCAACCTCGATGGCCTACCAACTCTGCGAGGAGGGCAGACTGGAGCATCACCGGATCGGCGGGCGGGGCAAAAGAGGCAAGATTCTGGTCGATGACGAGGCGGTGCAGGCGTTCCTGATGGCCTGCCGCGAGGACTTCGAGGACTGATCGCACAGCCGCTCAGGGAAGAGCGGCTTGTTCATTTATTCAGGTCGTCCAGCATTCTCCTCACCGCCTCGGGATCCTCTCGTAAATAATGTTTCAGGAGCATGTTGAGGTCGGCGTGACCAAGGGCCTTGGCGACGAGGGCGGGATTGGCGTTGCCGGAGTTGATCGCGTCGGAGGTGAACTTCGTTCGGAGCGCATATGGGAACACCCCATCGCCCAGACCCAGCTTCTTGCGCAGTCGCTTGAACCGGCAATAGAGGGTATCCGGCGTCCAAGGCTGTCCCCTGCTGTTTAAGAAGATGGACTCGTCCGGCTGTCGGTTTCCGACCAGCTGTTCCACGACATTCCGAGCTTCTTCCGGTAAATAGATCACCCGATCCTTCCCCGTCTCATCCGTCTTGTGCTCCGAGAGAATGATCATGCCGCCCTGATAGTCGGAGGCTTTCGCTCGGCACAACTCTGACGGACGTGCCCCTGTGCTCCTGAGTACCGTCAGAACCGCCCGGAAAGCCCCCTTGGAGGCGTCGTAGACCGCCCGCTCGTCCTCTTTGTTGATGACCGCCTTGCGACGCTCCCAACGCGGTTTCTTGAGCCCCTTGATGGGACTTGACGGAATCTTGCCGCGTTTGACACAGTGGTTGAGCGCCGACGTGATGTAGTTCATCGCGCAACGTGCGGTACTGGCTGCCCAACTCTGCTTCTTGACCCACGCTTCGATATGGTCCGCGGTCAGATCGGCGGAGGGCAGCCCCCCGACCCGGGCGTCCCGACAGAACCGGTCAAACACGGCCTTGCGGTTCTTGTACGCCTTGCCTGGGAGCGTGGATGCATGTTCCAAGTAGTAGTCGAAGCACTGGCGAACCGTCCACGGCCCAGACGGTTTTTCCTTTTCGCCCAGCAGGTCACGGTAGCGGTCATACGCCGCCCGCTTCTTCTTGCCGAGGGACCGGAGCTGACCGTCGATCCAGCAGTACCACGCCTGTTTCGATTCCCGGAAGAACGGCTTGCTATTGTGCGGTTTCATCTGGTGTCCCTTTGGTGCCCCTGCCTCCTTTCCGATTATCCTAAGTCTTGCGGCGTAAGCAAATAAAAAATAAGGCCCGGCCCCCCCCGAGGGGGCCGGGCACAGCCAGGGAGAACGACGCTCGCTCTTGGTCTCACCCGGACCTGCCGACCTGAGCCGACGAGTGTCCTGGCTCGTGCGATGTTCTGTGCATTTACCGCGCCCATGCGCGGTGAGAACTCCAAGTTTTTCTTGGAATGGCCGTAAACCAACGCCTTGTAAGGACTTTCATGTTCTGGCGCACTGGTTCCCAGGCTCGGTTCAGGCTCCGCTGATTCCTGTCTTGCCGCTAATATAGGCAGGTCATGTCGCGAATTTCAGCACCAAGACCAGGACTGTGGGACTGTGCGCGAAACCACGAATCACTTCTTTGGGGGAACGGGCACGGATCGGTATGGCGGTGGCGAGCGGGCTGAGAGTAGGTTGGGTTGATGAAAATGCACAGTCTATGCGCGTCACCGTCGACCTACGCACGTGGGTGAGATTTCTGACATGAAGGTTTTCGTCCTCGGCTGGGATGGTGCGACGTGGGACGTCCTGGGTCCGCTCTTGGAACAGGGCCGCCTACCCAATCTGGCGCGGCTCCGGGGTCAGGGTAGCGTGGGCGTGCTCGGGTCGGTCTTCCCACCGCTCAGTCCCGTGGCCTGGACGACGATCATGACGGGCAAGAATTCGGGTAGTCACGGGATCTTCGAGTTTCTGGAATATGAGCACTGCCCGCTGGGGGGGCGGGTGAATTCGTCGCGGGCGATCCAGTCCGAGCTGGTCTGGGAGATTGCCGGGCGGTACGGGAAGACAACGGTGGCGGGCGGGGTGCCGATGAGCTATCCGCCCCGCAAGGCGCCGGGCTTCTTCCTGGGCGACTTCCTCGCGCCGCGCGACGCGACCGATTTCGCCAGCGACCCGGCGCTCTTCGCCGAGCTGGAGCGTCATCTCGGCCGGCCCGTATCGCCCTGGACCACCGCGGTCCACGACGGCGGCCGTGAGGCCCAGGTGCTCGCCGACCTGACCGACTTCCTCGACCAGCACCTGAAGGCCGTGCGGTTCTTGATGGATCGGTGTCCGTGGGACCTGTTCATGTTCGACCTGATGGCCACCGACCGCATCCAGCACGAGCTCTGGCACGTCTGGGACCCCTCGCACCGCGCGGCGCGGGGCGCGACCTGGCAGCGGTGCGCGGCCAACTGCTGGCGTTCTGGGAAAGGCTCGACGAGGGCATCGGCGAGATCGACGCCGCGCTGCCGGCCGACGCGGCGCTGATCCTGATGAGCGACCACGGCTTCGGGCCGATCGAGTGGTACGTCAACTTCAACGTCTGGCTGCTCGAAGAGGGCTTCATCGCGCTCGAGGATTCGTTCTACGTCCGGCAGAAAGCCTGGTTCTACCGGCGCGGCATCACGCCGCGGTGGCTCTACGGCCTGATGACGAAGCTGGGCCTGGCGGAAAACCGCGTGAGCCGGTTCCGGGGCAAGCAGATCAGCCGGCTCGACCGGCTGGCCGACGCCATGTTCCTGTCGAAGCGGCACATCGACTGGTCGCGGACCCGCGTCTATGCACAGGGGAATTTCGGCCAGTTCTTCGTGAACCTGAAAGGCCGTCAGCCGCAAGGTTGCGTAGACCCGGCCGACCTGCGTCCGCTCCTGAACGACCTGAAGGCCGGGCTGCTGGCGATCCCTCACCCCGAGACAGGCCAGCCGCTGGTCGAGCGGGTCTACGAGCGCGATGAGCTGTACCAAGGCCCGCATGCGCACCTCGCCCCCGACCTGACGGTGGTCCTGCGCGACTGGCGGTACCGCACGATCGGCCTGCACGACTTCACCACGAACCGGACGATCTCCCCCGCGTTCGGCCCGACCGGCGACCATCGGATGGAGGGCATCTTCATCGGCGTCGGCCCCGGGTTCCGTCCCGGCGCGACACCGCAGGGGGCCTCGATCCTGGACATCGCGCCGACGGTCCTGCACCTGCTCGGCGTGCCCGTGCCCGACGACATGGACGGCCGTGTCCTGACCGAGATCCTCGATGCGTCCCGCGCCGGACGCGGCACTCGCCACCACCACGTCGGCGCACGGCGCCAAACCGGCCGAGTCGGGCTACACGGTCGAGGAAGATGCCGCGATCCAGCAGAGGCTCGCGGATCTGGGATACCTCTGAGCGGGCAAAGCGGATGGCGGATGACGGATTCCTTCCGTCGCCTCCACCATCAGTCATTCCGGTCTTCCCTCTCAATAGCCCATCGTCTTGCGCACATATTCCCGGCTCATCTTGAGGCTCTCCCGCAACGGCCGGGTCGGCTGGAAGCCGCCTTCATGGGCCAGCTCGATAACGGCGTAGCCGCGGAAGGGGATCGCGTGCAAGGCTCGCCCGATGGCGGCGTAGTCCATGTCGCCTTCGCCCATGGCTTCCGACCACTTGCCGTCCGCCTTCTGGTCCCGCAGGTGCAGGAAGACAATCCGGTCGCCGTGCTGGTGAATGAACGCGACGGAGTCCACGCCCCCGCGCAGCAGCCAGTTCAAATCGGGTCCCAGCTTGACCTCGGGCACGCGTTCGAGCGTTCCCTTGAGGTCGTGCAACTGGTTCTCGACTTCATACGTATGATTGTGCAAGTTGAGCACGATTCCGTGCGAGGCGCACAGGGCCATCAACTTGCGGAGCAGCTCGGCCTGGGCGTCGAGCTGGGCGGGCGTCTTCAGCTTGGGGGCGGCGCCGACCGAGGTGCCCAGCGTCTTGCCGCCGAGCTGTCCCAGGCGGGGAATGACCAGATTCGCGTCGTCGAGCACCTCTTGATGATGGGCCCGGTCCCACATCGTGCCGCCGAACGACATGCCGAGGACGGGCAGGCGGTTCGTCTGCGAGAGCTTGGCGATGTGCTCGACCGCACCGTCCGGGCGCAGGGCGGTATGCATCAACTCGATGCCCCCCATGCCAGCGTACGCCATGTCGGCGAAGATACGGTCGAGGATCGGGTAGATGTCGTTTTTCGGCTGCGTCGCGGCATAAACCCAGGGATGGGCGCCGACGATCACGGGACGCTCGGACGACGTCTGCGCCCGGGCGATTCCCGACGCGCCGGCGGCCAGCGCCGCGGTGGCGGCCTGCAAGAAATGACGGCGGGACAGCACGGCACGACCGTCGGCGGGCCGTGGCGGAAAACGTCGTTGGGACATCGGACGATCTCTCACGGGTTTGGTTTCTTGCCCACCCCGGCAGTATCGCCACGCCGGGCGTCACGGGGAAGATGGTACCAGCCAGCCCGCAAAACCCCAGGGACCTTTCCGCGCAAGCGAATGTCCATCAATGATTTCATAAACCTCAAATTTTTCTTGACACGGACTTGCCGCGCGGCGATCCTCAAGACACTTGAGTCAAACTTCTGATGAGGAAAGGACGACACCGAAGAACGTCGTCCGTCACGTTTACCTCTTCGCTGACCGCTCATTCGTAGATCCGCACTTTCGACATCGGCGTCCGAGAACGATCAGCTCCCGATCGCAGTCTTGTAGGGTGCGTCAAGTCCGCGCGGACGCACCTCTTCTTGCGCGCTGACGTCATGGTGCGTCCGCGCGGACTTGACGCACCCTACGAGATTGAGGCGAGACAGCGGATCGACCATCAAGAATGATCAAAGGAGCTTTCCATGATTCACACGAGTTCAGAGGATTTAACGGCGCGATTCGACCGCCTGGAGCGGCAGAACCGCCAGTTGAGGCGGTTGTGTCTGGGTTGCCTCATCGGCGCTTCCCTGCTGACAACCCTTGGAGCACGACAAGTCGCCAAGAACGGTCCCAAGACCGTCGAGGCGGAGCGCTTCCTCTTGCGCGACAAACAAGGTCGGATGCGGGCCATTCTCGACATGGCCCCGGATCGTGGGCCGATCCTGGCCTTCTACGATGAAAAGGGAAAGAACCGGATCGTCCTGGACATGGACCAGCAAGGCAACCCGGCTTTGAACCTCTTCGATGAGAGAGGCAACAGCCGAACCGCTCTTGGAGTGGAACTCCCAAAGAGGGGTGTTGGTCTGAGTGTCTACGATGAAAATAATAACCCACGGGTCATCCTTGGCACGACACATGAGGATTGGTCCTCCTTGTGCCTCTATGGACGCGGGGCTGCGCCGGGAGAGGCCCGCATCAAATTGAGTGTCAGCCCAGTGGGAGGAGAAGCGAACGCGACGTTCTACGATGAAGAGAGTAAGGCTCGGGTCGCTCTTGGCCTCATGGGTGAGCAAGGAACTGACCCGGCACTGGCAATCAACGACAAGAACCAAAAACAGCGCATCTCGCTGGGCATACAACCAAACGGCGCAGGCCGGGTAGCCCTGATGGACGCGGGGGAGAAACCGCTCGTCCGGCTGGCCACAGATCCCGAAGGGAACCATCGGCTTCGCCGATTTCTACGCCGATCGCCCCGTGCCCTACCTCGCGCTCGGCGCCAAGCCAACGGGAGGCACGCTGGCCCTTTACTCCGGGGATTGGCAACACGCGATCCGGTTTGGCGGGCTGCCGAATGACAAGTTCGGTCTCAGTCTCGGCAAGTCCACGGGCGGTCCACAGCAAGCCGCCATTGAACTGAAGCCCAACGGATCGGGCCTGCTGAAAACCTTCGATGCCGCCGGCAAGGAACTGTTTTCGACCCCTGTACCATGAGTCAAGGGTAGCCGACCGATGGCCGGGTGGCCGGGGCACGGGGCGCTGCACTCCCCTTGGTCCCGGCCACCCGCCCAGCCGGGCATGATCCTCTTGAGGCTGTTCGCACACGACGCGCTCGGCTACCATGCCCTGGAAGAACCCCCTCCGACTCCCTTAACAAGGGGGAGAGCCGGAAGTGGGGGCCTTCTTTCGTCAGCGTCCCACCGCCCACGACCAGGGAAAGGGTGCTTTCATGAAGCGTCGCGAGTTCGTCAAGGCGCTGGCCGCGCTGTCGGCCGCGGGGATCGGCGTGAGAGCGGAGGAGACCGCGGCGCTGCCGCGGCGCAAGCTGGGCAAGACGGGTGTCGAGGTCAGCGCGCTGGCCCTCGGGGGCGTCATCGGCATGCAGTTGCCGCCGACGAAGGACCACGACCCGTCGGCCCTGGCCGAGGCGGTGCTCGACCTGGGCATCACCTACTTCGACACCGCGCCCGCGTACAACAATGGCCAGTCAGAGACCAACTACGGCCCGGTGCTCGCCCGCCGGCGCAAGGAGGTCTTCCTGGCGACCAAGACCGGCGACCGCTCCTGCGATGGCACCTTGCGCAGCGTCGAGCAGAGCCTGAAACGCCTCCGCACCGATCACGTCGATCTGCTGCAAGTCCACGGCGTCGGCCCCAACGATCAACCCGAAAAATGGGACAAGCCCGACGGCGTGCTGACGGCCCTGCGCAAGCTGCGCGAGCAAAAAGTCATCCGCTTCTTCGGTGTCACGGGTCACGAGAGCCCCGGCCTTGCACAAGGCGATCGATTTGTATGAATTCGACACGCTGTTGACGACCCTCAACCCGGTCAGCCGGCGGCGGCCGTTCCGCGAGGACCTGCTGCCGGCGGCCAACCGCAAGGGAATGGGCGTGATCGCCATGAAGGTCATGGGCGGCGGCAACGGCTGCCTGGTGTCCGGCAACCCGTTCCGGAAGGTCCTGCTGCCGTATCACGACCAGACGTCGCACCAGGTTGACGCTCGCGCTTTGTTGCGTTACACGCTGGGGCTGCCGATCTCGGTAGCGGTCGTCGGCGTGGCGAACGTGGCGCAACTGAAGGCGAACATCGCCGTCGTCCGCGCGGTCGATTTCATGGCCGAGGCCGAGCGGCGGGAGCTCGAAACGCTGCTGGGCTGAACGAGTTTCGTAGGGTGCGTCAAGTCCGCGCCGACGCACCTCTTCGTTGTGCTTACGAGCCCCCGCACGGGGCGGAATCCTGGAGGAGGTGCGTCATCGCGGACTCGACGCACCCTGATATGGTTGGACCCGTCAAGCCTCGGCTGTGGATTTTTCTCTGCGGCCTTTTGCCCTCAAGGCTCCCCCTCTTCTCGGGTGCAATCGCGCCAGTGCCATCGATTACGCGACCTTTTTGGACTTGTTCTTCCCGATACCCCCCTGAGTCCCCATGTCGGGAAGAGTTTTCGCTTCTAAATATGCCTGATACACCTCCGGCCAGATCCCGCTCAGTTGGATCACGCGCAGGTCCACGATCCACTGACCCCCTTCCAGTTTCCAGGTCATGCCCGACTGTTTCAGCCGTTGTGTGAACACCGTCTTGCACGCCGCCTCGGTCACCCCGCTGCCGATGGGAAGGTGGTTGTTTCGGTACTGACAATAATCCAGGAACCGAATCCGCTTCCGCAAGTAGTTGTAAGCGCTGCGATATTGCTCCCGCTTCTTCCCCATCACGATCCGCCGTCGTCGGATCGCGGCCGCCGAGTGCAACACGCGGTTGATCCCCCGCGGTTTCGTCTTCAGCCAGCGGCACATCTTTCGCGCCCAGCCCTGGGCACGCTTCGCGTCCGAAAATAACGCCTCCGCCAGTTTGTAAATGTATTCACACGCATGATAAAAATCGATCACCCATTCCCACTCCAGCCGCTGACCGGAATGACGGGGATGGCACATCCGCTTGAGCACCCGGCGGAAATACCGCGTCTGTTGGTATCCCCCATCGGTGATGTAGGCCAACCGCGGCAATGGTCCCGTCCACGGCTCCAACACCGCCACGAGCAACGCCGTCAACTGCCGCGACAGCGTCTCCTGACCGGACTCAGGCATCCGGCCCAGGTACACCGTCCCCAACCGCCGACCCCTCCGGTCGTACACCGAGAGCGTCGCCGTCGCGCCTTCCCGGTAACACTCGTGATCACGGATCGGCAACATCAACCCGTCACGACCCACCGCCAACACCGGCTTGCGGCCACCCCGGGATTGAAACGCCTGTTCCAACAGATTCAAGACGTGAGCCAACTGGGCGTCCTGGCGGTGGGGATCCATACCCTCGACGACTCCCGCGAGGACAGTACGCAAACTCGCCACCGACCAACACACGCCATGAGCACGCTGGAGGTGGGCCAAGACGTGCTCTGGGTGGAGACCGGACCTTGATCGTCTCCTCACCGTCTCGAAGACAGCACGACGTTGCCATCCCAATCGACTTGAAGCCCCTTCCACTGCGTCGAAGCCGGGCAGGTCCTCGGGGACCGGGAGCTGGAGATACGTCCGCACCTCCTCGCGCCCGTGAGCCTCTCTCCGTCGTCACAGACTCCTGCGCCTCGGACAGGTCCCCCTCAAGCTGCTCGTCGATGTGCTCGATGACCGCCTCATAGAAGTGCCTCCTGGTTCCCCTTCAACGCCAACACATAGTCGGCCTTGCCCGCGAGGATCTGCGCGGCGATCGCCTTCTGTGTGCCCATCGCGTCGATGGTGATGATCGCCCCCTCGATGTCCACCAACCGCAGAATTTCGGGGATGGCCGTGATCTCGTTCGACTTCTCGTCGCAGGCCACCTGGCCGAGAGACAGGCCATACTCACTGTCCCACACTCTGACCGAATGCAGAGCACCCAGCCCGTCCTTGCGATCGTGACTGCGCCGCAAGGTCTTCGCGCTGCTGGGTGGAGACCGCCGCCGCCTGAGCCGCGCTCAGCCAAGGCGGGCGTGGCCAAGCCGGCTTCCAGTCCCAAGCGGATCTCCAACGGAACGATCGACCGTTCGATGCCGTGCAAGGGCTGGTACAGCATCCGCCACAGGGTGATCGTTCCGAACAAGGTCGCCACGGTGCGGTTGGGGGACTTGAAGCGGCGGCGATACCCCACTCCCTGGAAGCACATCTGGTTGGGCATGTCTCGATGGTCATGCGGTTCGAGGTGATTGAAGGTCCATTCGACGAGGATCCGACCCAGTTCCCGAAGCTGAACTTGCAATTGGGGCTCGAACTGGTGGCAGGTCTGGGGAGTCACCTCCGCCCTGCGGAACCGGACGATGAGGGGACCGATCTGAGCGATCACGGGGATCAAGCGAACGGTCAGCGGGAACAAAGAGGTGGCGAAGTGCGTTGCGAGCAGCGCGGCAGCGGCCGTAGCATGGTCCATCGAGTCGGCCTCTCTGGTGAGGTGGCAAGGTTTGTTCACCTCCAACTCACCGAGAAGCCGGCTCATTCTTCAAGCCGCTGGCCGCATAAACAGCGGAACTAAAGGCCCTTGTGGGCAAAAAACCACGCGATTCCCGGGGAAACCTTTGGCAGTGGCGCGATTGCACCCCTCTTCTCAGCCGTGGAGGCGAGACGGCGATGACGACACCACGGGGTTGCCGTCCGCCTCGCGGCGCACGCCTGCAAGGGTCTCACCTGCGGGGCTTGTTCGTTTCTTTGTTCTCCTCCTGCCGGCGGCCGGGGGGACAGTCCGGGGCGAGATCGTTACGACGGTGGATCATTCTGATATTCGCGTGTTGGTTAACGCAGGACTCGATCCGTCAGGGGCGGCCTCTCTCTAATGGGTTTTGACTCTCAAAATCGGTAATCAGGGCGGGACCCGGAGGGCCTGGGCCAGTTTCCCCTTGCCCAAGAGTCCCACGTAGCGGAGCAAGTCTTGAGAACCCGTGGCGAATTGGCCCAGGAACTGATTGACCCGGCCGCGCAAACGGGGCCAGTCCCCCGCCAGACGATGCATCTTCAGCACGTCCTGACGCAGCCACCGCCACAGCTTCTCGATGGGGTTGAGCCACGGCGCGTACGTCGGCAACCAGACCGGCTCGATCCGCGGCCACTGCTTCAACGCTTCCAAAACGTCTTCATGAGTATGGATCGACCAATTGTCCTGGACCACCAGCAGACGTTCCACATTCGGATATGCAAGATTCAATTGTTCATAAAACTTAATGACCTTCGCTCGACCCACGATGTAAGCGTCCAGAAAATCCACCCGGCCCGTCACGGCGTTCAACGCGCCGATGATGCGCCAGAGACGGTTGGGACTCTCGGCGCGATCGGCTCGGGGCGGCGCAGCGGGGGCCCGGCCCATCCAATCGCACGCCGCCTCAGGCCAGCGGGTGTAGCCCATCTCATCGAGGAAGACCAGGACCACGCGATCCGGCCTCGTGGCCGCTTCATTCAAGCATTTGAACAAATGGTCACACTTAGAGATGTAGTCCGGATCGGGACTATAGTGTTGCACGACGCCCGAACGCAATCCCACGTGGCACCGCTCCAGAGCCCGCCAGACGCCCCCGAGGGTCAGGTCGTGGAACTCCTCGAAGGTGGCGCGGATGGTTCGCAACGTCCACCGACTCGGCGGCGGGCTGGTGTCGGTGACGGCCCTTTCTTGGCGGGCCTCCTCCGCGGGCCCCTGGTGGAGTCGTTCGATCAGCGGTTCCGGATCGACAAAGACGCCTCCCGTGGGAGCCACCCTGGGGGTGGGCGACCAGCCCTGCGACCCCCGCCGTCTGGTAGTAATCCAGCCATGCATACACGGTATCCGGATCGCGTGGCTTCAGCAGTCCCTGCCGCGCCACGCGATGAGGGGCTTGACCGTCGGCGATCTTCAGCAGGGCCGCGCCGCGCTCGCGGACGTAGGGGCGTGGGTCGTGATCGCGCAACCGAAGGAGTTCCTGACGTTGCTCTTCGGTCAAAGTCAGGGTCCGGCGGACCATCAGTGGCTCCTGATCTTGAGTGCATGCATGATGGGTGGGGCGGTTGTAGCAATTTTACCGATTTTGAGAGTCAAAAACCATCAGGCGGGCGTCGGCGCCGAGTGCCGGCCCAAGGGTGCGACGAGGGTTCCCCCTACCGTACACGCGCCAGGGACTGCCCCCCCGGCCGCCGGACGCTGGCGGTCCGTTCCGGCCGCGGGTGTTTCACGATGCAATTCTATCCGGCCAAGAGCACCTCCTCACGCGAAATCGCCCAGAGGAATCCGACCAACTCGCGGGCCACCGCGACCACCGCCTGGCACGCCGGCTTGTTCCGTCCCAGAAGCCGGTTCAGACGCGCGTGCAGCCGCTTCTGTGCCTTCCAGGCGATTCCCCGCACGCCGGGCGAGACCACGTCGTTGCGCCGCCGGATCGCCTTGCTCATCCGCGGCTGGCGGCGGTAATGCCAGGCCGCTTCCACCACGATCCGCCGGACGTGCCCGTTGCCCGTGCGGGTGATCCGACCCTGGCGGCGACGGCCGCCGCTGGAGTGCTCCGAGGGGACCACCCCCACGAACGCCATCAGGTCGCCCGCCGTCGCGAACCGGCGGAAGTCGCCGACCTCGGCGACCAGCGTCACGGCGCTGACCAGGTCGACGCCCCGCAGCGCCTGCAGCGCCAGCACCAGGGGCGCCTTCTCCCAGGTCTCCAGGGCTTCCCCCATGCGGGCCGTGAGCCGACCGACCCGGGCGCCGGCCAGTTCGACGGCCTCGCGGTAGTCGGCCAGGACCTGCCGGTCCGCAGGCTGATCGAAGCCCTGCTGCGCGACCCACGCCATGTAGGCCGGGGTCCAGGCGGTCTTGCCCGGATAGACCCGCCCGTGTCGGAGCAAAAACTTAGAGAGATGATGACGTGTCACGCGTTCGGCGATCTTGGCATCGTCGCGGGCCCGCTCCAGGTCGCGGATGGCCTCGGTGACCTCGTCGGGGACGTAGATCGATGTCAAGTCTCCTGAGCGCAGGAAATGCGCCAGTTTGGCCGCGTCGCGGCGGTCGGTCTTGATGCGACACCCGGACTGCACCGGGACCATCGACGGAGCGACGACGTGACAGGTCCAGCCGGCGGCCCGGAGTTGGCGGTAGAGTCCGTACCCGGTCGGGCCGGCCTCGTAGCAGCAGAGAATCGACTCCGGCGGTCCCAGTCGACGGAGGGTCTTCAGGAGCGTGGCAAAGTCGTTCGGGATGGTCGACAGGACCTTGGCCGACAGGGCCCCGTCGGCGACGGCGATGGCGATCGTCTCCTTGTGGACATCGAGTCCGACGAACCGGGTTGTGTTAGAATCAGTCACGGACCAGTCCTCCCGGTATTGGCTCTGCACTGCACGCGACGAGCGTTCAGTGTAACCCACGATGGCGTGAGTGACTGGTCCAACCATTGTGTCTACGAACATGGAATCACTTCAGCCAGCGAAGCACGTAGGGCAAACCCACAATCGGCCCCGGATCGGGGTAGAGCAACGGGGCCCGGATCAATTCGACGTGATTGGCGGGAATCACGACGTGGTCGGCGACGCCCTCCAGTCGCGTCGAGGCGATGGTCACGCAACCGTCGCCGGTGCCGGCACTGGCCTCATCAAGCTGGGCCTGGAGTGATCCCGCAGCCAGCCGAGCCAGGCCGCCGACCAGTCCGCCGCCTTGCGACAACAGGCCAAGCTGGTGTTCCACCCGCCGGCGGGTCTCGGGCGTCACAAACCCCGCGCTGCCGGCCAGGATGTGATAAGCGACCCCCGCGCGGCGTGGCCGCGCGTTGAGCGACTTCAAGAAAGCGCTGTCGGGCATCAGGTCGGCGGCGGCCTCACCGATGCCGTTGCTCAGGTTGGCCAGCGCGGCGATGCGATCGGAACTCGCCGCCTGGATGCCCTGGACCAACTGGAGCAACGACTGGTTCCGCGCCAGTGCCGCGCCGTGGTTCGGCGGGGCGATGAGGATCAGCGTGGAGACATCCCCGCCGTAATGGTCTCCCTCGACATACGCGCGCGCCAGATACGCGCCCATCGAGTGCGTCAAGATCGCCCAGGGCTGCCGATCGCTGTGAGCGACCCGGAACGACCGCCAGGCCTCGCCGAAGGCCGCGGCCGAGGTCGCCACGTCGCGGTTGAACGGATAATCATAAAGCACGATCCCGAACCCGGCCTCTTCCAGGGCCGGGGCCAGGTAGACGAAAGAGTCCGAGGTGGAGTTCAGCCCGTGTACCAGGCAGACCGTCCGCCGCGCCGGGTCGTTCGGCCGGTAGGACGGCCGCGCCCGCATCCCGTACGACCCGGCCACCCGCGCGGCCGATTGGACCGTCTCCGCCAGCCGCTCCAGCCGCGCGGCAAAATCCGCCCGATGCGCCGGCGACAGGGCGTCAGGTGGCACCACCACAACCACCTGCCCCGCCTCGAAACGCAACTGGACGGCCGATCCCAGCGCATCGGTCAGCACCTTGCGCCCGAGCACCCCGGCCACCCCGCGCAACGGCACGCACAAGCGTCCCCCCGGCCGCGACACCCCTTTGAGTCCCGTCGCTTCCTCCAACCGGCCCACGAACTCACCCAGGTCGAGCTCGCCCGCCGCGCTCAACGGCACGCACACGGGCGGCGGCGGTGTGTTGTGTTCGTCCGCTCCGACCAACAACGCGACCAGAAGAACGATCATGGCCAATGCTCGTATCCGTGCGCCAAAACCGCGTGCGAAAGACTCCTCACCTCGATAATGACGCCTGTCTGGGGCTCTGTCCACCCGTTCTCGTCAGGGCGTTTCGTCGGGTGGCACTGGTGGCGCCGTGCCACCAGTGCTAGAGTGGGGCTTTCGACTGCACTGGAGGCACGGCGCCACCAGTGCTACCCGACGCTGAGCTTCTTTGTAAGGCAGCAGCGCGTAGTTGTCAAATCTGTGCGCAGGACGAAGCAAGCCGAGGTTTTTTCATGTCGGCATAGGCGATGCGCGTGAGTTGTGACGGAAATGCGGGCGGGATCCCTTTGTGGGGCTGGTGCGCACGTCTCTTGGCGCCGTTTACGCCAACTGTCCGTGTCGAGCCACCACCTCTCCCGCTTCTTGTGAACCGCCTCGCGGTTTACCCGCTCGGACCTGGAAGGACCTGATCTATGACGGATTGCTCAGGCGGTGTGAGGTCGAGCTTTTCCAGAAGCTCCGCGAAGCAATTTCGCCCGGTCGCCCACCACCGCTTCAACTCCGCGAGCACGCTCGAAAGCGTGAAGATCGGCAGGTAGAGACGAAGCGATTGCAGAACGCTGGTCAGAATCGTTTGGCGGCGGGCGCCGTCGATCGTCTTGCTGGTGCGACCCGTCAGGCGCGCTGCGCCGCGTCACGTAACGTGCGCTCGGCCTCGTTGTTCGTCCCATCGACCGGTTTGGTCGTTCCGTTGGGCTGCGTGGTCGGCGGGGCGGTCACGAACGTGAGCAATTCCTCGCGGAGCAACAGCCGCAGAACCTCATGGACCAAGAGGCGATAATCCTTCTCGAGTCCCTGGGACGGCGGCTCGTCCGGGAGCCAGTTCGCAACGCACAAGTCGAAGATTTCGTCGTCGAGGGCACGGACTTTCCTGCCCCGCCCCGCGTCGCTCAGCCGCCCGTCGCGCTGGACGCGACACGCCGCGCGGTAAATCTCCAACAAGCGGTCCGTGAAGGTCCGGTAGGCCGCGTTGGTCGGGTCCTGCAGCGTGAGCTTGATCGCCTTGCGGAGCAAATGGGCCCAGCACTTTTGCGCGTGCGTGAAGTGGGCGTACACGGCCGCGTCGTCGCTGATCAGGAGGGTGCAATCGCGCCACTGCCAAAGGTTTCCCCGGGAATCGCGTGGTTTTTTGCCCACAAGGGCCTTTAGTTCCAATACCGTCCAATGGGGTTGCCAAAGAGAAAGCCTCCGATCAGCATGAGTTTGCCACAACTCCATAGCTGATCAGGAGGCTACGGTGATCAACATCCGCAAGGAGGCCGACGCGATCGCGTCCTGGCCCACGCGCGAGCGTCTCCGCGCTCTGAAGCGTATCATCCCCCGCGCCCGCGTGGAAGAAGTCCTCGCGCGCACCGGCCACGACCAGACCCACTGCCCGCGATTGCCGGGCTGGTTCCTGGTCTGGTTCGTCATCGCTCTCGGCCTGTTCTGCCGCGACTGCTACCGCCAGGTCTTCCGCTGGCTTCAGCCCTTCCGACCCCACGCGATCCCGCCACGTTCCACCTTCTGCGAGGCGCGAAAACGCCTCGGCGTCGCCCCGATGCGCCACTTGGCCCAAGAGGCCATCCGCCTGCTGGGACGCCCCGAGACCCCGGGGGCCTTCTACCGCGGCATGCGGACCATGGCCCTGGATGGGTTCGTCGTCGATCTGCCCGATACGGCGGCCAACGAACGGGCCTTCGGTCGCCCCGGCAGCGGCCGCGCCCGCGCCGCCTTCCCCCAGGCCCGCGTTCTGGCCTTGTGTGAGACCGGCAGCCACGTCCTTTGGCGGTCGCTGATCAAGCCCTGCACGTGCGGCGAGGTCACTATGGCCCATTACCTGCTGCGGTTCCTTCAGAAGGACATGCTGCTGTTGTGGGATCGCAACTTCTTGAGCTACCAGACCGTCTCCGAGGTGCTCCGCACCGGTGCACATCTACTGGCCCGCATCAAGTCCAACCTCATCTTCGAGCCGATCCGCGTGCTCGACGACGGCTCGTATCTGGCCAAGCTCTACCCGAGTCCCGCGGATCGCCAGAAGGACCGCAATGGCATCCTGGTGCGGATCATCGAGTACACCTTCGAGGACCCCGGCCGCCCCGGCTCCGGGGAGACGCACCGGCTGCTGACGACGCTGCTGGACGAGAAACTCGATCCGGCCGAGACCTTGATCGTGCTGTACCACGAGCGGTGGGAAGAGGAGGTCACACTGGATGAATTGAAGACCCATCAACGGGAGCGACCCGTGCTGCGGAGCCAGACGCCCGGCGGTGTGGTGCAGGAGTTGTACGGGTTTCTGCTGGGGCACTACATCATCCGCGTGCTGATGCAGGAGGCGGCGGCCCGCCAGGGGTTGGACCCGCAGCGGATGTCGTTCACCGGGGCCTTGAAGATCCTGCGGTGCCGCTTGCCCGAATGCCCGGCGAGCCGTCGCGGTCGCAGCCGGTGGTATCACAACTTGGTGGCGGAAATCGCCGAGGAGGTGTTGCCCGAACGGCGCGATCGGATCAACCCGCGGGTCATCAAGCGGAAGATGAGCAACTGGAGGAAGAAACAGCCCGAGCATCGTCACTACCCACAGCCCACCAAGGGGTTTGCTGAGTCCATCGTCATGCGCCGTTGAACGGTATTGCCTTTAGTTCCGCTGTTTATGCGGCCAGCGGCTTGAAGAATGAGCCGGCTTCTCGGTGAGTTGGAGGTGAACAAACCTTGCCACCTCACCAGAGAGGCCGACTCGATGGACCATGCTACGGCCGCTGCCGCGCTGCTCGCAACGCACTTCGCCACCTCTTTGTTCCCGCTGACCGTTCGCTTGATCCCCGTGATCGCTCAGATCGGTCCCCTCATCGTCCGGTTCCGCAGGGAGGCTGTGAATTTTTCCTTTTCCGTTTTGTATCATGACGCCATGAGCGAGACACCCCTTTTCCCCGATGCCGACGACTCGGGCACGCCGCCCCGGCCGCGGCCCGATCCCGAGCCGCCGGCGCCGCCACGGCTGCGCCTGGCCGATCGCCAACAGGTGCGCCTGGTCCCCATGGCGTTGGACGAACTGATTCCGGCCGATCACGATGCCCGGTTCGTCTGGAACCTGGTCTCGGGCTGGGACCTCTCCAAGTTCCTCGATGCCATCCGCGCCCGGGGCGAGGCGCCGGGGCGGGCCGCGACGGACCCGCGCATTTTGATCACGCTCTGGCTCTACGCCTCCCTCCGAGGAGTGTCCACGGGGCGCGAACTGGCCCGACTGTGCGAGGAAAGCGCCCCGTACCGCTGGATCTGCGGCGGGGTGTCGCTCAATTACCATACCCTCGACGATTTTCGCGTCGGCCACGGCGCGGCCGTCCAGGACCTCTTGATCAAGATGCTCGCCGTCCTCATCCAGAGCGGCACGGTCACGGTCGAACGGATCGCCCAGGATGGCACCCGGGTGCGCATCGGCGCCGGGTCGAACAGTTTCAAGAGAAAGGAGACCCTCGAGCGGGCGCTGCAACAGGCGCGCGCCACCTCGAGATTCTCCAACAGCAGGCGCACCGCGGCGCGGCCTCCGCCACGCGCCGCGAGGCGGCCCGGGAACGCGCCGCCCGGGAACGGGTGGAACGGGTGGAGAAAGCCCTGGAGGAGTTGGCGCAGGTTGAAGCGGCCAAGGCCCAGCAGAAGGACAAGCCGACCAAGACGAACCCGCCGCGGGCCTCGACGACCGACCCGCAGGCCCGGTTTCTGCACATGCCCGACGGTGGCACACGTCCGGCGGTGAACATCCAACTGGCGGTGGACACCCAGAGCCGGGCGATCCTCGGGGTGGCCGTGACCAACGCCGGTAGCGACGCGGGCTTGGCCGAGCCGATGCGCGATCAGATCGAGGAACAAACCGGTCAACATGTAAATGATCAGTTGATAGACGGCGGTTTCGTGAAGCTGGAGGAGATGGACCAGGCGGCCGCGGCGGGAACGACCATCTACATGCCGGTGCCCAAGCCGCGGAAGGCGGGGACCGACCCGCACCAACCGAAGAAGACGGACAGCGCGGCCGTGGCCGCGTGGCGGCAACGCATGGGGACGCCCGAAGCCAAGACGATCTACAAGCAGCGAGCGGCGACGATCGAGACGGTCAACGGCGAGTTGAAGACGCTTCGTGGCCTGGCCCCGCTCCGGGTCCGCGGCCTGGCCAAGGCGTTCTGCGTGGTTCTTTGGAGTGTCCTGGCCTACAACATCGTCCACCTGCGCGCGGCGCTGTCGTGAGAGGCCAAGGGCCCGCCCACAAAGGCGCTCAGACCCACGATGTCCCGGTGTTCTCGGCCTTCCGCGAACCGACCGAATGTTTCCAAAGGGGGTGCAAGGACTCTCGACCATGATCCAGACCCGGCCAAGTCACCGGATCGATCCCGGTCGGTAGGTTGCACCCAAGTCGAAAAATTCACAGCCTCAGGGCGGAGGTGACTCCCCAGACCTGCCACCAGTTCGAGACCCAGTTGCAAGTTCTGCTTCGGGAACTGGGTCGGCTCCTTGTCGAATGGACCTTCAATCACCTCGAACCGCATGACCGTCGGGACATGCCCAACCAGATGTGCTTCCAGGGAGTGGGGTATCGCCGCCGCTTCAAGTCCCCCAACCGCACCGTGGCGACCTTGTTCGGAACGATCACCCTGTGGCGGATGCTGTACCAGCCCTTGCACGGCATCGAACGGTCGATCGTTCCGTTGGAGATCCGCTTGGGACTGGAAGCCGGCTTGGCCACGCCCGCCTTGGCTGAGCGCGCGGCTCAGGCGGCGGCGGTCTCCACCCAGAGCGCCGTCTTGGCCCACCTCCAGCGTGCTCATGGCGTGTGTTGGTCGGTGGCGAGTTTGCGTACTGTCCTCGCGGGAGTCGTCGAGGGTATGGATCCCCACCGCCAGGACGCCCAGTTGGCTCACGTCTTGAAGCTGTTGGAACAGGCGTTCCAATCCCGGGGTGGCCGCAAGCCGGTGTTGGCGGTGGGTCGTGACGGGTTGATGTTGCCGATCCGTGATCACGAGTGTTACCGGGAAGGCGCGACGGCGACGCTCTCGGTGTACGACCGGAGGGGTCGGCAGTTGGGGACGGTGTACCTGGGCCGGATGCCTGAGTCCGGTCAGGAGACGCTGTCGCGGCAGTTGACGGCGTTGCTCGTGGCGGTGTTGGAGCAGTGGACGGGACCATTGCCGCGGTTGGCCTACATCACCGATGGGGGATACCAACAGACGCGGTATTTCCGCCGGGTGCTCAAGCGGATGTGCCATCCCCGTCATTCCGGTCAGCGGCTGGAGTGGGAATGGGTGATCGATTTTTATCATGCGTGTGAATACATTTACCCTACTTTCCGCACATCTGCGTGAGAATATCTGGGAATATTCTCCGGCGGGCGTGATCAGGGATCAGCGCTCATAGGCCCTCGGGATTCCCAGCAGGCGGAGCACCTGGCGTTGCACGCGGGTCAGTTCCGTGGTGAACAGCGTGGTGGGTTTCGCGTCGGTCGTCAGTTCGTGTCGTTGCACGTCGTCGAACAGGTCGAGGATCCGCCGTGCCGTGGGGCGGCGGCAGGGGCGGCCCTCGGGATACAGCGGCAGGCTCTCGGTCCCCGTTTGCTCCCTCGCGCGGCGCACCTCCCGCTCCAGGAGCGACTCCACGACCAAGGCGAAGAAGTACACACACAGCAACGCTTGAACCCGGCTGGCCTCCTTCAGGAACACGGGGGCCACCACGAAGTCCGTCTTCAGTTGCTGGAAACGTTTCTCGATCAGAGGTTGTTGTTTGTAAGACAGGAGCAACTCCAGCGGGGACAGCGTCTGGTCGTTGGTGATCAGCGGGAAGGCCCCATCGCAGAGCGCTTCCTCCGCCAACCGCTCAGGGCGAAACTGGATCGTGATATCGAAGCGTAAACGTTCCTCTTTGACGTAACGCGTGTTGGCAGTCGGACGGCCGCGGTGCTCCTGGCGGTAGCGTTCCTCCACTTTCTCCACGACCGTCACGTCGAGCCACTCGGCGACTTCGTACTCGGCCAGGATGGTCTCGACCGCCTTGATCACCTGCGTTCGATCGCGGTAGCGCGTGCGCGGGGAAGCGAGCTTCTCCCTGAGTTCGGTCAGTTGTTTCCCGGCCCGCTCCAGCCGACGGTGTCGGGCGTGGGCATCGCACTCGGCCTTGCGCGCGCTGTAATACCAGAGCACGCGGTAGCCCTCGGCGCTGGCCCGTTCGGGCTCGTGAATCAGGAAGTGGTCGACGACCTCACCGTGCTCGTCCACCTTGTCGTGGAGGTGTCGCCAACGGGCCTGGCCCCGACGCGTCTCGGCGCGAAAGGCCGCATCTTCACTGCGTGTCCGGGGCAGTACGCTGACGAACCGGCCGCCGTTCTCGTGTAGGTGGGCCATGTTTTCGGTGGTGGCCAGCTTGCAGTCGGCCACATAGAGGAAGTCGCGCCGGCCGGTCAACTGGCAGAGGAAGTCCCAGGTCTGGCGATGAGTGGAGTCGTCGGTGGTATTGCCGCTCTCCACTCGGAACTGTACAGGGACAGCACCATCACGCGTCACCGTGAGGACGTACAGCAACTGCTTCAGGTCGGGGCGATGGTCCTTGTTGTGGCCCCAGGTAATGGCCTGGCGCAGTTGTCCGCGGAGGGTGCGTTCCGCGTCGGCGTGCTCGTAGTCGCCGTGGAAGGTAATGGTGGTGGAGTCGTTGTGGAGTTCGTCGAGGGACACGCCGAAGACACGCACCAGGTGCTGGGCCACGCGCAGGGTCAAGGTGGGGATGGCGGCATCGAAGAGGTGATCGAGGCTGCGGCCGGCGCGATCGTCATTGAGCGCGGTGACTTGCTCGGGCGACAGGCCCAAGAGTTCGGGAACGTAGCGGCGTGCCCATGCGCCTACGCCGTAGAGGGGTTCGCGGGCCAGCAAGATGTTCTTCAACAGCACGAGCAGGGTCGTCGCGGAGGCGACGCGTGTGCGGGGGTCTGTGCCGGGGAGGTACTCGCGGAGGAACTCGGCGAGGCGCAGTTTCTCCAGGACGTGGTCGAGGAGAGGCAGCGCGGCGATTTGACGCGACGTGAGCGTTCGCCCGTCGGCGCGGGCGACCACGCCGGTGCAGGGCCGCTGCTGGCGCTCGGGATCGTGCTCGGCGTGGGGACCGTGATTTTGCTCGGGGCGCTTCATGGGAGTGGCTCCTGGCATGGGTGGGGGACGCGCGGGCGCCGACACCTGTGGCGCGCGTCTATCGCGGCGTGTCCCACGAACAGGATTGTCCCAGAGGCAAGCGTGTCGGGCCGTCAGAGCATTGACGTATGATGAATGGACCGGCCCATTATCCGGAACGCGGTGAAGAACCGAAATTCACCACGAGGACAACGTGATTGTCGCATGAAATCAGGTGTTTGCGCGGCGCTCTTCCGGCGCGCATCGCCCTTTGGTGAGAGGGCGTCCGTGGGGGGCCGCCAAAGTTATGTGCGTGGGACGACCAGGACACCTGGTCTGCTTGACAGCAGGAAAGGATTCGACGTACGGGTCGAGTGGCTGTGCGGGCGTGAGGGCCGGCCGCGGCGGGATTGCGCGGCCGAGCACCAGCCAGCCCTCTTCCGCGTCAGGCGTTCGCCAGCCGGCGTGGGACACGCCACCGCCGGAGGCACGCCTCCGGTCCGCGGACTCGCCAACCGGTCGGAAATTCGGAGATATGGGTCGGCAGATGTGCGGAAAAGAAGTGGTAACGCTGGATGTACTGCGCGATGGCATCGTCCGAAAGCCGGATCGCGTAGGTGTCCAGGAGTTCGGATTGGATATGGGGAACGGACATGTGGCGCGAGCAGCGTCGATGTCCAATCCAGCAGAAGACATCCCAGCCAATCGCCCAGTTCGGTGGGGCGATCGTGGCTTCAAGTTCGGGACTCTTCGTCTTGGCGTGACCGGGACAGTCCGGATCGGGGCAATGATTCAGCTTGCAGACCAACTCCACGGGGCCTTCGAGCGTGTGAAAGTGCCGATACCGATGGTCGCAGATGTACATCGTGCGCCCACAGGCCGGGCAAGCGCGGTCGAGAACGTCGAGTTCCCAGAGAGCGAAATCGGTATCCTCGGGCCACTTATAAGGCATCGTGCCAACCTCCCTGTCCTGGTGAGATTCGTCGATGGTGAAGGCACGGTAACAGGATACGTGCGAAAACGCCTACGTTCTAGCCCGCTGTCGTGTCGTTGAAAATACAGGCTCTTCTCCAAAGCGTGTGGGTAAAAAAACCGTGTGTGAGGGCCGCGAAGACCTTCGTTTCAAGGATATTTTGGCTTCTCCTCGGCGCGGAGAATCTGGCATGATGACCGGATGCGAAAACAACGTCGGCTGGATGATGCGTACCGGTTTATCGGTTTCCGTCCGGAGCCCACGGTCCGTGGCCTCTTCGGAGATCCCAAGGCGCGGATCGTGCGGCTCCTGCGCGGGGAAAAAAACGGACTGCGGAGCCTGTGGGCAGAGTCAGCGAACCTTCTACGACCGCACGACCCGTCGCGTACGCGACCTCTCCTGTGGCGACACCCGGGTGTACCTGGAGTTCGAGGTGCGGCGCGTCTCTTGCCGGAGCTGCGGCGCCGTGAAGCGGGAACATCTGCCCTGGTTGGCCAACAACCCCTTCTACACCAAACGGTTCGCCTTCTATGTCGGGCGGCGCTGTCGGGCCTCAACACTCCGGGATGTGGCGCGCGAACTCCGCCTCGATTGGAAAGCGGTCAAGTCGCTGGAGATGGAGTCTATGCGCGAGCAACTCCGACGGGCCGGGACGCCCGGTCCGAAGGTGCTCGGCATCGACGAACTCTCCGTCGGCAGGGGACACAACTACCGCATCATCGTCAGCGACCTGGTCCGCGGCCGGCCGATCTGGTTCGGAGGTACGGACCGATCCGAGAAGAGCATGGCTCTCTTCTTCCAGTGGCTGGGGCCGCGGAAATGCACGGGGATCCGCCTGGCCGTCATGGACATGTGGAAGCCGTTCCGCAACTCCACGCTCAAGGCGGGAAACGCGCCTCAAGCCGGGATCCTGTACGACAAGTTTCACATCCTCAAGAAATTGAACGAGGCCTTGGACAAGGTTCGAAAGCGCGAGTACGCCCGGCTCTCGGGAAAGGACCGGCGATTCATCAAGGGCCAGAAGTACACCTTGCTGTCCCGCTGGGCCAACTTGAAGCAGGGGGGGCGTCAGTCGTTGAAGGCGTTGTTCGCGGCGAACAGGAGGTTGAACAAGGCCTACCTGCTCAAGGAGATGTTCCGCCAACTGTGGGACTATAAGCGAGAGGTGTGGGCGCGGCGATTCTTCGAGCGCTGGAAGTCGGCCTTGAGATGGCAGCGCCTCAAGCCGTACGAGAAGTTCGCCCGGATGGTCGAGGACCACTGGGACGGGATCGCGTCGTATTACCAGGAGGAGAACAAGGTGCCCTTGGGCTTCGTGGAAGGCATCAACAACAAGATCCGAGTCATCCAACGACGGGCCTACGGACTTCGAGACGAAGAGTACCTCCGCCTCAAAATCCTCACGTGCATGCTGCCAGAAATCTGAAAATCGGTCCAAAGTTACCCACACGCTTTGGAGAAGAGCCTTCGAGAACTTGCACTGGCCGAACTTGGCCCCGCAGTAGATCAGCGTGCGGCAGGCCCCCTCGTTGTATTTCTCGACCTTGATGTGCTTGCCGGGGTCGATCTTGGTTCCGCACCACGGGCAGTTGGTCAGTTGGTGCGGCGATCCCACGCCGCCGACCGCACCCGACCTCGGCTTGCCGCCGTGCGCCGACTTTCACCGCTTCATCGGAATCGCTGGTCCAGTTGGGCGTGGTGCTGCCGCCGACCCACAGGCCGATGCGGAACGGCGTCTTGCCCCAGCGATTGTCGCCGTTGCTCATGGCCGTGCGGCGAATATCCTCGCAGGCGCAGATCAGGGCGGCGGCCCGCTGGAATTGCTGGAGCGTCAGCAGCCGCAGCGTGTACCGCATCAGCACCGTGACGCCGTTCTCGCCGGAGCGACCTTCGACCGTCCCTTGCAGTCGTCGCAGGCCCAGCGTGTAGGCCGTCAGACCCAGGTAGGCTTCCGTCTTTCCACCGCCCGTGGGGAACCAGAGCAGATCGGCCATGGCTTCCGGCGACTTCGCTCCGTTCGGGGTGATCGAACTTCGTGATCCCCGGCAGGTTCAGCAGGATGAACGCAAGCTGGAACGGATACCACGAGCGGTTCTCGGCGATGTCGATGGTCCCCATGTCGGGCTTCTCGTCGCCCCGGCGCACCCGCTCGGCAAAGAGCGAGTGCGTCCGCTGGAGCCACATGGCCCGGTTCATGAACTGGAACGCCTGGGCTGCCTTGTCGTCCTTGTCGAGCAAGTCCAGCCCGGCCTCGATCCGCTTGAGCGTCGTGCGGCAACGAGCAATCGCTTGCTGGGCGGCGTGCTTGAAGGTCGCCAGCCCCTCGGCGGGATCGGTGATCCGCTTCTCTTCCCGGTCGATCCAGTCCTGGTAGGCTTCGACCAGCGGCTTGAGCTTCGGGCGGTATTGCTTCGGGTTGGCCTCGGCCAACAGCTTCATGTCGAGGACCAGACCCTCCAGCTTGGCGAAGGCCGGGTTGATCTCGGCGTCTTCGGGCCGGGGCGGGGTCGTGCGGGGAATCTCGTAGCTCGGCACGACCTTGGTGCGGACCCGCACGGCATGGTTCGGGTCGGGCGACACATCGACATGGACGCCGATGCCATGCCCCACGGCGAACTCGACGTGCCGACGATAGAGCATCGCCAGCAGATCGTTCTCGGCCTTCACTGCCGGGTCCGTGCCGCTGAGTTCGAGGATCGTGTGCCGCTTGTGGATGACCGCCGCACCGTCCACGCCCTCGGCCATCAGTTCCGGCTGGAAGACCCAGGCGGTGTCCTTGCAGCTTCTCCGGCTCCTGCTGCTCGTTGACCAGGAACAGCGTGACGCACCAGTGATCGCTGCGTTTGCGGATGAGTCCCTGGACGACGACTTCCGGGCAGTTGGGATCGACGGAGATCGGCTGAATCGGGCCTTCCTTGAGCGTCAGGCGATGCTTGCCGCCACGGGGATGCCGCTTCCAGACTCGCCGTGGGTTGCCGGTCTTTTCGCTGACGAGTATTCGCTGACCTCCTTGACGTACTGGCCCCAGGCCGCCGACAGTTGCAGTTCCTTGGCTTCCAGGTTGAGGGAGAACGTCATGCCGAACGACGACGGGATCAGGGCCTTGTCCTGCGCCGGGGCCTGATCGGTCGTGCCGTCCTGCGTGGTGTCCCGGCCACCGAGGGCCAGTTCGTCGCCGTCGAGGATTTCACCGTCTGCTTCTACTTCTTCGTCTTCGGCGGGTGGCGGTGGCACGACGGCAGCCTGGGCAGGCGCGGCGCCCGCCTTGGCCCGCTTGCGAGGAGCCAGCACGCCGACGAAGTAGCGAGTGCCGGGCGACTCGATGATCTCCTCCTCGGCGCTGCCGGGGCCGAGCAGTTCCTTGAGGACCATCGCTTCGAGTTCGTCCCGCAGTTGGAGCGGCGAAGGCGGTTTGCTCAACGTGTTTGCATTCATTGCTCTCTCCAGGCGGGATTCGTCTTGTACGCTTGCTTGGGATGGTTCGGCGTCTCCGGGTAAGCCATCACCAGTTGCCTGTCTTGGGCCATCGGCCTGAGCGTCCACCGCTGAAGGCCGTTCGGCTCCCGACTCAGCAGGGTCGCCAGTTGCCGGAAGGTCAGGAATCGTCCCTGGCACAGCGCCCGGATCAGCCGCCGCATCTTGTCCGGGCCGAGCCGCTTCTGCATGCGGGCCGGTTCGGCGATCGCCAGCAGCGCCGGGTCTTCCTCCGGGTTTACATCCGGAGCTTGATCCGCTGTGACCGGAGTTGTCCCGCTATGTCTGGAGCCCTCCGGCGTTGTATCCGGAGTTCCTCCGTCCGTGTGTCTGGACCCCGCCAACCGCTCGGACAGTCGGTACGATGCCCATCTGCCGTACCCGTCTTTTTCCAGAAGCCATTTTGCTACAAGGTCTTGCAGTAAACGGGTAATATCGGTGGTGTGGTCGGTGCAGAACTGCTGGAGTCGCTGGTTGGTGACGCTCCCTTCCACGTCCGCCGTCACCAATGCCTGAACCTCACGTCCGTTCAGACCGGCAAGACCCTCGCCGAGCACCGTTCGCAGGCGAGTCAGCGACTCTTCCGGCAGCAGGCTGACCATCGGCAGTGTCAGACGCACGCGATCGGGCCGGTGCTGCTCTTGGATCATCGGCCAGCGCCACTTTTGCGAGGCCCAGCCCTGGCGAATCTTGTCGATGCCCGACCCAGCCTTCTCGCCATAGCCCAGCATGGCGAAGATGCCCTGCAACGTCTTGTTGCGGCACTCGCTCACCCCACCCTTCAGGATTTGCTCGATTCCCAGCAGCAGCGTGCCAGGGTTCGAGAACTCCAGCCGGTCCCGATACCGCTCGATGATGATCCCGCCCTGCCCACGATAGTCAGCGTGGATCATCGAATTGACGAGCGCCTCCCGGATCCCCTCGTGGACGATGGTTTCGTCGTGCCGCTGAAAAAGATCGGGCGGTGGCGTGGTCGTCGTCTCGCCCGGACGCAAGGCCGTGAACTGGAACGGAATCTTGAGGTCCACGACGAGCCGGGGGTAGACCCGCTCGAAGAACTGGAACAGGTTCGCAGCCCATGTCCCGTCCGGCCAGATGCGATCCGTCCACCGCACCTGCGGGTCGCTCGAAAGACGTTCCCGATAATCGACGTGGTACTGCGGCACAGCGGCCGGGTCACGGATCGCCTCGTCCTGACCGAACATCAGCAACCCGGCGACGGTCAGACCTCTCCGACCGGAGTTTCGATCCGTGCGCCACCCACCGAGCTTTTCGAGCAGGCACTGGTCGTCGAGTTTGAGCCAGGGGTGAGCCGGGGACCGGGAAGCGAAGCGATTGCGATATTGCTCCAGACTCCTCTTGTCGAGGTCTTCCAGCCGGAAGCCGGGCAGGATTTCGCAGTCGGCAGGCTGGTCGGCTTGATCGGCCAGCATCCGGCCGACTTCATCCCGGCTGCACAGGTAATCCCCGTCGCTATAGCGCCGGTAGGTTCCTTCCAGGGGATTCTGGCCCACGAAGATCGGCGCTGCCGACGAGAGGCACGAGGCACTTGCACGACCAGGAGTGGCTTGCCGTCCACCGGCACGATTTGCACGTCGCTGTTGGCGAGCAGGTTGACGCTGACCTTGCCCCGGTTGTTGATCGTGGTCCAGAAATCCCGCTCGGTCTTCGTCGGGTCGTCCAGACCTTGAACCTCGAAGTCGCCGTCTTTCTCCCTGACTCCCAGCACAATCACGCCGCCGTCGGTGTTCGCCATGGCGCGTGTAGGTTTCCCACAGGCTGCCCGGCGTGCCGCCCTTGGCGGACTTGAATTCCCAATCCTTGTCTTCCCCGGCATGGACCGCGGCCAGGATGTCGCTGGCGTTCATGCGTCCTCCTCCTCGTCCTGGAAGAGAGACGGTTCCGCCTGGGGGTTCGCCTTCGCGGCCTTCTTGCCCTTCGCGGCCTTGGGCTTCTTCTTGTCGTGCAGTCCTTGCTTCACTTCCTCGGCGTAGCGCTCGTGGTTGAGCTTGAGCAGGCGGGCGAGGACTTCGCGGCGGGCGGACTCGCTGATCGTGAACCGGATGCCCTGCTTGGTCTCGTGGAAGCCGTGGCCGAGGTCGAGGTCGGTCCAGCCGTAGGCGGCGGCGACGGCCTTGTCCATCTCGACGTGGAGGTCGCGGAGTTTCTGGATGTCGGCGGCGGATTCGTCGGGGTTGTGGAAGCGGTTGTAGGTCTTGGTCAGGCCCTCCTGACGAGAGAGCATGACTCTGACGGCGATGGTCGTGGTAGGTCTCGACCGATGGTTGCGAGTCCGGTGGCATCTGTGGGAACGGAAAGGTCTCGAAGCAGTCGGAGGGCGTGTACCGCATCCGAGTTTCGAGCGAACGAGAGTATTCACGAGTCCAAGCTTCATGAATGAAGGACTGAAGTAAAGCAAGCGAGGCGAGATCTTCGCAAGGCGAAGACAACAGATTGCATGTGAGAAAACAACTTGTCATGGCATGAATAGCAACTGACCAATGCTTCGTGTCGAGCACGCCGACTAACACCCGTTCCATCCCGGCGATGGTCAGATAGAAGTTGCTGGCACGCTTCTCCGCGTAACGCCACCATTTATCCGCTCTGTCGCTCCTAGTCACGTTGTTATACCGGAGTTTTTCTCGCTCCGGCTTGACCTTCTCCTCAACAATCGCAAGGCAATCGGGATAATCGGCCGCTACAGGGCCATTCGTAGTCTTTGGGGGCCGTCTTCCGGTCGAGCGGCCAGTCGAAGAAGTTGATGACCCACCGGCTCGGCGACTGGTCAGGCCGGGAGTTGAGGTCTTCGCCGTTGAGGTATGGGAACAGCACGTCCTTGTTGCGAGGGTTCTTGTCGATGAGCCGCCGAGCCTCGTCTGGCTCCAGCACAAAGCCCATGCCGAGCACGTAGGAGCCTATGAAGGACTTCCCGGCGTTGGCGGCGAGACGGTGTGGCAGCCGGTGACAGCGCCCGGCACGGTGAGGAAGGCCGTGATCCCTGAAACCGTCTTCTCGTCGAGCACGACAGGGCGAGGTCCAACGTCCCTTCCGCATCCAGACATGGGCGACTTCGAGGTTCGCCGTGCCCGGCCACTTGCGGCTGGGGACCGCTCGGGGAAAAACGCAACCGTTGGCCGTCAGTTGGTCGAGGCCCACCTCTCGGGTATCGCCCTTGGCGATGGTGTTGGTCGCCAGCAGGCCGCATTGACCGTCCTCGCGCAGCAAACCCCCGGCCCGCAGGAAGAAGTAGGCGCACAGGTCGGCGCTGCCCCGCTTGCCTTGGGCCAGATGCTCGACGAGATAATCCCGGTAGTCAACACCAATGTTGCCGGTGATCTTCTGCCCACCCATGAACGGTGGATTACAGACGAACGCATCAAACCCGCCCCGGTCGAGGAAGACCTCGGGAAACTCCAGCGGCCAGTGGAACGGCTGGGGACATCCCGACCTCTGCCCGAAATGCTCGCCCCTCGGCCTCCAGCTTGTCCGGGGCTACGTCTCGAATCCGGTCGTCCACCTCCTGGAGCGCCTTCCTCAGCAACGCCGTTCGCTCGGTCGGTTTCGACGGTTGCCAGCTTGCCGCCAGCAGGCGGTCGGCGGCGTAGTTCAGCCGCTTCGTCTGGAACCGGATGTGGTCGAAGAGCCGCTGCTTCTCCTCGATGTTGCCGATCGTGTCGTCGGCGATCTTCTCCAGGCGAATCCGCAGGTGCCGGGTCGCCTCCATGATCTTCGGGATCATGTCCAGGAAGTTCGGCAGCGTGATGCCGATCCCCTGGCCGTCCAGCGAGAACGTCTTCAACTGGCTCTCGTTGCTGACGCCGACCAGCGAGTCGCCGCACCGGATGGCGTGGTCGAGGAACGTGAACGGCTTGTCCTTGGCCAGCGTCAGCAGCCAGAGCGACAGCTTCGCCATCTCCGACCGCCAGCGGGTTCTTGTCCACACCGTACAGGCACCGCTGGGCCACGATCCGCAGGGCGTAGGTCTGCCGCTCGTCGGGATCGACGGGGATCAGCATGCTCGCCGGGCTGGCCCGGTCGAGGGCTGCGCCTTCGGGCGTGATCCGGCACCGTGCCGGGGTGCCGCTCGCTGCGACGTCGTCCCACGCTTCGAGCAGCCGCGCCGCCAGGTAGCGGCAGGCTTGGACCAGGAACGCCCCGGAGCCGCACGCCATGTCGCAGATCTTCAGGTCGAGCAGTTCCTTGGCCGAGCCGGAGCTTCCACTGCTCCTTGGGCAGCCCCTCGGCGGGGCCGACGTAGACCAGCGGCTCCAGCGTGTACTGCACGATGGGTTCGGTCAGGCTCTTGGGCGTGTAGTGCGTGCCGCTGCTGCGCCGGTCGGTCCCCGCCGTGACGAAGACGCTGCCCGTGGTGATGACGACCGGGTAGTCCGACGTCATCGAGCCGGACCAGCCCGGCGAACGGCTTCACCCGCTTCCAGAGGTTCGAGTCCTGGCAGGCGGTGCGGAACCGGCTGGCGAGTTGATCGTCAAGCTCGGCGTTCAGCGCCCTTCTTGAGTGCCGACTCCGACCGGCCCGTTTCGTCCTTGAGGAACTTGAGCAGTTCCTCCTCGCCCTTGGCGGCGAGCTTCTCCAGTTCGGCCAGGGCGATTTCCGGCTCCTTGTCCCGTGTCCCCGCCAGGCCCAGCACCGGCTCCGTGGCACGCTTGGCGGTGTGGTCGAGCAGGCCCTCGTAGACGTGGCCGATCTGTTCGATGTCGAGCGCCCGGAAGCTCAGCTTGCGGGCCTCGGTCGTGCCGCCGACCTTGGTTTGCAGCACTTGCAAGGCTTCGAGCAGGTGCAGCACCGTGCGGTTGCTCGACCGGCAGCGGCGTGGCCTCGGCGTGTCTTCCAAGTCGTGCCCGAGCTTGCGGCCTTCGAGGAACGGGAATCGGTCGGGATCGAACAGGCTGCCGCCGTAGGCCGGGAGCTTGAGCCGGTCGTGCTTGCACCCCGGCGTAGACCGCCCGGAACGTCGTCAGCAGCCGGGTCCAGGCGTCGTACCGCAGCCCGAGCATTTCCTCGCCGAACTGGTCCGCCGTGACCCGCAGCTGCTCCCGCAGCGTGGTGACGGCGTAGTTCTTGTCGTAGAGTTCGTCGCCCAGGAGCAGCAGTTCCCGCTCCTCGGCGCAGAACAGGAACACCAGCCGCATCATGACCGTCAGGGCCGACTCGTAGAGAACCTTCTCGTCCACGTCGGCCAGGAGCTTCCGCCCGTGTCCTGGTCGGCCTTGTCGAGCGCCTGGATCAAGACCTCGACCGCCTTGCGGACCTGATAGCCAAGCTGGTCGGTGACTTCCTGCTGGTCGTCGGCGCTCTTGTCGAGCAGGGCTTCGAGCGTTTCGTTGTCCGGCACGCTGAAGAACCGGTCGGCGCCCAGCAAGCGTGCGGAAAGCCCGCAGCGTGACCGGCTCCTCCAGCCAGAGATTTGCGTACCAGGAGGCGTAGCCGGTCGTCTCGTTCTTCGGGGCGTTCACCAGCATCCAGTGATCGCCGTTGGTGACGATGCCCAGCCGGATGCCCGTGTCGTGCAGCAGTTGCATCATCCGGGTGTCAGGCGAGGTCTTCCACCGAGACGACGCCACGGGCTTGGTGAGCGACTGCGACCGGGGATAGACCTGGACCAGCAGCCGGGCCTTCCTGCGTGGCCGGGTCGTTGACGATCCAATCGGGCCGCAGCGTCTCGCCGTACTCGGCGACACTCGCTCTTGAGCGTCTGCGGGATCGCCTGCCCCTCGGCGAGCACTTCGTCGTAGCCCAGCGTCTCGTCCAGCACGAACTTGATCCACGCCCGATGAATGCCCGGATCGGGCCGCTGGCCCGACTGGTTGTCGTCCCACTCCTCGAACGCCAGCCGCAGCCGCCGAGCATGATCCGCATCGTGGGCGTCGAGGCCCTGCGGAAACGCCTGTGCCAGCACCGGCAAGCTCAGGAACGGGCCTGAGTTCGGCACGAGCGACAGCCATTCGTTGTGGTGGCGGGTGATGGACATCTCTCTCTCACGACGCGATCCGATTTTCAAAGTGGTTCCGCCAACTGTTACCCCTTCCTCATCCGTTCCGGCACGAGGAACGTCACCGCCACGGGGAACATCCGGGGCTGCGGGTCGGCGAACCGTGCCCGGATCGCCGCCGTCTCCCGCTCGATCTCGGCGGGGATCGCCTTCGACCTGTCCCGCAGGAAGTCCTTGTTCCGCTCGAACTGCTCCTTCTCCGGGATCATCGAACAGGGTGAGTTGCTGGTACTCCGGGTCGTCCAGTTCCGTGTCGATGGCCTTCTTGAATTCCAGCAGGATCGCCCGAATGTCCTCGGCTTCCTTCTCGGCCCGCTCGCCCAGCTTCTTCTGGAGGCCGCTGGTGCGGTCCTTCATGCGGGCTTCCAGCGACTGTGCCAGCGCCGGGGCGAAACTGGTCCCAGAGTTCGAGCAGGTGCTTCTTCATCGGCTCGGAAGGCTTCGTCATCGGTGGCGGCGGCCAGCAGCTTGTCCAACTCGCCGACGTTCAGCCGGGAGAACCGGCCTTCCTTCAGCATCCCGCCCGCCGTGATGATCTCCTCGTGCAGCCGGTGGCTGTCGCCGCCGATGACGACCAGCCGGGCGTGGGCGACGACCGCAGGCGCATTGAGGACGTGATCCGGCACGACCCGGGCCGTGATCCGGTGCAGCCGCTTGCGGCCCTTCACCGACCAGACCTCGGCCCGCAGCAGCCGCAGGCTCATCTGGACGAGCCGGTGGTTCAGGTGGACCAGCACCACGTCGTCCCGGCCATCGGCGGCGGCATGGTCGAAGGTGATCGGGCGGATGTCCTTGGTGTGGGGATGCTCCAGCCCCTCGGCACACGCCGCCCAGCTGTGCTTCAAGGCGGGCAGCGTGAAGACCGGCTTGCCGGACGGGTGCTGGATCGGGATCAGTGGCGGCTGCTCGGCGAGCGCCAGCCCGACCTCGACCACCTTCCGGATGTTGTCCGGCGACAGCCGCAGTTCCCGCTGCGTTTCCCGGTACTGCTCGAGAAGTGCGCTGATCTGCTTCGCCAAGTCCCGCTCGAACTTGAGCATCTTGCGCACGGGTTCGGACCTTGGTGTCGGCCCGGCTGACGCCCGGCATCGAGTAGCCACGCCCCAGCATCGCCTCCTCGACATCATCGGCCAGCACCTGCCGTAGCTGCCCAGGTCTTCCCGGATCGTCTCGACCTTCTGCGCCACCCGCATCAGGAACTCCAGGTCGGCGTCCAGGTCCGCGGCCCGGCTGGAGAGCGACGACTGCTGGCGCTGCTTGTAGCCCTTGCCGACGAAGTGGTAGACGAAGACCTGGCGCTCGCCGTTGGCGGCGAGGAAGCCCTTCTGCCCGTGGCGGTCGATGCGCCCGTTGCGCTGCTCCAGCCGGTTCGGGTTCCACGGGATTTCGTAGTGGATGAGCCGGTAGCAGTGGTTCTGGAGGTTCGATGCCTTCGGAGGCGGCGTCGGTGGCCAGCAGGATGCGGACCGGGCTCTGACTTCGGGGGACGACTGGAAGGCGGCCTTGACCTCCTCCCGCTCCTCCAAGTCCATGCCGCCGTACATCGTCAGCAGCCGGTCGTCCTTCGGTGAAGCCCTGCTGGGCGAGGACTTCCTTCAGCCAGTTCTGCGTGGCCCGGTACTCGGTGAAGATGATGACCCGCTCGTTGCTCCACTTCTTGCCGGGGCGAATGTGCGCGTTCAGCCAGGCGATCAGGCACTTCACCTTGGAGTCGAGCTGGCCCGACGCCCGTTCCGCCCAGTCCCGCATCTGCTTGAGCAGGGCCAGTTCGTTCGCAGATGGCTCGCTGAACAGCAGCGAGGCGGCGTCCACGGCGTCGGTCGTCGCCTCGTCGTACTCCTCGTCGTCGGCGTAGTCCTCGTCGATGCGGTCGATGTCCCTGCTTCAAGATGCCGATGGACGGCTTGCGGACAGCCTTGCCTCGCTTGGCCTGCCGCAGCGATTTCTCGTGCTGATCGAGCGTGGTGAGGAACGCAGCCGGGCTGGAGAAGAGCCGCTTCTTGAGCGTCTTGAGCACGAAGTCGGTCGCCATCTTCTCGGCGTTGTCCTGGGCCCGCTTCGACCCGCAGTTCGGCGTACTGCTTCAGCGCGGCGTGGATCGCCCGTCTCCTCGTCCGTGTACGGCACCTCGAGCGGCTCCAGCACCCGCTTCGGGAACCGGGGCGAGCCGTCCCACTTCGGCGGCAGTTCCGACTTCATGCGCCGGACCATGACGGCATTGAGTTGCTTGCGGTCGGGCTGGCGTGCTGCGGGCGAACCGCTGGTTGTCGAGCAGTTCGAGCAGCGCCGAGAAGCTCTCGGGGTAGCCGTTGTGCGGCGTGGCCGTCAGGAACAGCTTGTGCTCGAAGTGCGGGGCCAGCAGCCGGAGGGCCTTGGTCCGCAGCGAGTCGGTGGCGTACTTGCCCCGACCGGACGGGGCGCAGTTGTGGGCCTCGTCCACGATCAGCAGGTCGAACTTGCGGGGAAAGACCGGCTCGTCCGGCCCCGGCAGGAGTCTCCCGGAACAGCCGCAGCGGTCGCTCCCGCTTGAGGAAGTCGATGGTGGTGATCAGCCGGGGGAAGTGGTTCCACGGGTTGACGTGGATGCCCCGGCTGCGCGCCGAAGGTCCCTCATCAGTTCGCTGTTCACGATGCGGAAGTCGAGCCCGAACTTGTCCCGCATCTGCTCCTGCCACTGGACCTGGAGCGAGGACGGGCAGACGATCAGGATCTTCCGGGCACGGTGCCGGATGATCAGTTCGAGGGCGACCATCCCCGCCTCGATCGTCTTGCCCAGGCCCACGTCGTCGGCGACCAGCAGGTTGACCCGTGGCATCTGGATGGCCCGGACCACGGGGTCAAGCTGGTAGTCCTCGATGTCGATGCCCGAGCGGAACGGCGACTGGATGTTGCGCACGTCCGCCGAGGAGGAAGCCCCCCAGCGGACGGCATCGAGGAAGGCGTTGAGTTGGTCGGGCGGGTCGAAGCCGGTGGGATCGGGCAGGGCGACCTTCTCGATGAGCCGGGCACCGGGCTCCAACTCCCAGACGACCTGGATCTCCTCGCCGAGGCCGTCGTCCTCGACCGACGCCAGCGAGACGAGGGTCTGGGGGTCGGAGATCCCTTGCAAACCGCTGGTCGGCAGCGTGCTGGGGACGACCTCGTTGACGATCCAGTTGCGGGACCGAACGCTGACCAGTTGCCCCTGCTCCGGGGCGCTGGCGAGTGCCGTCGCCATGCCGTGGTTCCCCGTCGAAGACGGTCTCGACTGCCGAGGAGCCGCTTGTATTGCCTGGTTGCCTCACTTATCCTAAGTCGAGCGAACCGTCCACGCAAGCATGTGGCGGCGGACACACGGGAAGCCACGGGTCCGATAGGCTCGGCTTCAGAGTCAGAACCGAGACCTTCCCCGACAGCTTCTCGGACCACTCCGACCGTTACGAAACGTACCCCCCCCACGTATCCGGAGGCCCTCTACGCCTACCCGGCCTCGCTGGTACCCGCACACGACCTGGCCTGGGATTGCGCCACTGGCAACGGGCAGGCGGCGATCAGGCTGAAGCCGCACTTCCGGGTCGTTATCGCCGCCGACGCCAGCCCCAGCAGGTCGCCCTGGCCCGACCCACGACCGCGAAACCTACCTCATGGCCCCCGCGGAACGGACGCCCCTGGCCGCTGCGTCGGTTGATCTGGTGACCGTCGCCCGCGCCTTCCACTGGTTCGACCGGGACCGTTTCTACGCCGAGGTACGCCGGGTGGTCCGTGCCGGTCGGGTCCTGGCCTGCTGGACGTACCACATCCAGACGGTCTGCCCCGAGGTCGATGCCGTCGTGCACACGCTCTACGCCGATGTCTTGGGACCGTACTGGCCGCCGGAGATCCGGCACTTCGAGGACAGATACCGCTCACTGCCGTTCCCAATCGACGAAATCACGCCACCGCCGTTCCGGCTCGTGCAGACGTGGGACAGGGACCGTCTCGCCGCCTACATGGGCACGTGGTCCGGCGGCAGCGTTATCGCAACGCAACGGGGCGAGACCCACTCGACGTGGTCCGAGAGGAACTGGCAGGCGCTTGGGGAGATCCGCACCGCGAACGGGAAGTCGCCTGGGATTTGCACTTGCGAGTCGGAAGAGTGGGCGTGCAGGTTGAAAAACGCTGAGCGACCGTCATTTCGGCACCCCCTGCACACGCTGAAGCGTGAGACATCGAGCAGGCTCTCGGCGAGCTTCATTCTCACAGCGGCCATCGCTCGTGCGCCGTGCTCCAGGACCATGATCAGATGTGTTGCCCACGACAACTTCGCCCACTCCGTCACACGCTCTTGCCGTTGAACCCCCTCCCGTCATCGCGGCCAGTTCGTAACTCTCAGGAACTGAAGTGCTCCCTGATCATCGAATCGCAGGCCGGTGAGGGCTTGTGTTCGATGAATCAGCGCCTCGATGTCTCCGAGGGCCGGCGTGGGGACACTGCGGCGGCGGATGCCCTCTTGATCTCCCGTCGTGATGATCCGGCCGTCGGGGCGGAACATCACGGCTGTTACCGGACCGTGATGCCGCCAGGGGGGGACCAAGGGCTTGCCGGTGGCAACGTCCCAGAGTCGTGCCGTTTGGTCGTCGCCGCCGGTCAGGAGGGTCCGGCCGTCGGGGCTGAACGCCAGGGTCCAGACCTGGCTGCGATGCCGCAGCGGCTCGCCGAGGAAGTGACCGCCGGCCGCGTCCCAGAGGCGGGCTGTGCTGTCGAGCTTATGTCCGTCCCGGAGACGTGCTCCCCCACAGCCCGGCACAGCTTCATTGCGTGTATTTTCCCTTGACATGCTTCCTACGGGGCCTGATATTCAACGGTGTTTGATGGCCATGTGAGCAGGATTTCGGGGTTTGATGTGCTAGGCCGGGGGGATTTGCGAGGGATTGCCCCTCGCCATGTGGACGCCTGGGGCGACTGAGCCACCACCGGCTGGAAGCCGGTGGGTTCGCAAGTCGGCTGAAACCCCGACTAAAGGCCCCCGGTGCCCGCACTCGACGGCTTGAGCGGGCGCCCTGCAGCCACGGCTCTCGGACATCAGAGTGTGTTCAGTCGGTTGCCACCGGTTCGTCCGGCTTCTCCGACGTACTGGAGGTGGTCGCCTGGAAGGCGAGGGATTCTAGATCCCAGGAATGGACATTACGGTCGATACACTTGGACAATCTGAAGGACAAATAGTCCTTCCCTCTCGGGAGTACTTATCATTAACAGAATTCTTTTATTTCAACGTTCATTCTACCTCGATGATACCGATTGTGCCGAGGCCAATCGTGTCATGCTAGAGACCTTGGCTCATCGCGGTTTCGCTGCAGAAGTGCTCTGCGGTTGCCTTGTTAGAGCCTGCCGCCAAGTAGACCCTGCCGAGATCCTGACCGAAAGGGGCTATGCTCTCGGAGCTTCGGGGAGCGATGTGGGGCAGAAAGGAAATCTTGGAGTCGCCGGGTTTGGGACGCCTCACTTGAGGACCGAGGTGGGCGGGGTTTCCATTACGGTTCCTCATCGCGTCCTGCGTCCTCCCCAGGAGCCTGACGACCTCGAAAAAGCAGACATCCTCCGCCTCCTCGATTCGTTATTGACCGGTCATCCAACGAGTATTCTCGCAGCGTGCGGTTGTGACTCGCTTACCACCGAGGTTCTGGCCCAGGCTCGAATCCGCGGGATTGCCACCGCCTTGATTCTGGACAGCTTTGAGTATCGCCGAGCCGAACCATTTCTCCACGCGGATATGGTCCTGACGCCTTCACGCTTTGCAGCTGACTACTATCACGAAGCTCTCTCGCTAGCTTGCACAGTGCTGCCTCCGCTCGTCGATGCCGAACGGGCGAGAGCAAGTCGTCTCCAGCCGAAGTACTTGACCATCTTGAGTCCAGCCGCCGAGGAGGGCGGTTATGTTTCCGCTCGAATCGCGAGGGAGCTTTGCCACCGTCGCCCCGATATCCGGATGCTGCTGGTTGAAAAACCAAGCGGCGGAACTTCCCCGGCTGAAATCTGTCCTGAACTTCGCTCGAATAGAAACATCACCTTCCGAGAGAGCGCGCCCGATCGGCGGGACATCTGGGATGCCACACGAATTTGCCTACTGCCGTTACTACTGAGCGTTGCATAGAGAAGTAAACTTTCGGCAGCATCCCTTCAACCGGCGATCATGAGACGATCCAAGACATAGGACAGTCGGAAAGCCTGAAAACAAGGGCTACTCTCGGTTCCTCGGCTTGATCGTACCGCCCACAATGGCTCGATCGAGTCCGAAGAACTTTAGTTCTTTATGCAACGCGCAGTAGGCTGGGCAGGCCGCCCGATCAGGGTTATCGAAGCATTGACTAACGGGATACCTATAATTGGATCTGACCGTGGGCCCCTACCCGAGTTTATGGGCTCTGCAAGTGTGGTCTTGCCTTTGCCGGAACGTCTGACCCCAGCCACCCGGATGCTCCCCACGGCCGAAGAGGTCGCACCCTGGATCGAGTCTATCATCAAGCTGTGGGACGATGAGGAACTCTTCACGGAGCATCATCATCGAGCTTTGCATGAGGCTCGGCGCTGGTCTCCGGAGATTGTGGGGGAAGACTACGCTCAATGCTTCACGGCTCTCGCGAAACACGGGACGAAATCCACCCCACTCTCGGGTGATGATCCAGTGACGTTTTCCGAGAAGATTCATGCCTTGGCTGACCAGTTCCCTTGGCCGGGCCAGAAACCGCGAGAGGTGTCCGGAGAGAGCCCCGGCTGGCTGGGCGAGGGGACCGATCAACTCCTCGCTCGCGTCCTGTCGTCAGAAACAAGGCTGGTGGTGGAACTCGGGGCCTGGTTGGGGAGGTCCACCCGATTCATCGCCGACCATGCCCCGAATGCCGTTGTTGTAAGCATCGACCACTGGCAGGGCAGCCCCGAGCATCGGATCAGTTCGGAATGGAGAGATATGCTGCCCACCTTATACGAAACCTTCCTGTCTCTCTGTTGGCCCTACCGAGAGCGGATCGTCCCCTTGCGGATGACCACCCTTGAAGGACTTCGAATGGTGGGCCAGTTTGCGCTCGCCCCGGATCTGATCTTCGTCGACGCGGAGCATAGCCTCGCAGCCGTCTCCGCCGAGTTAGGGCGCGTAAAACATTAATCGTTACACTCCAGTGGTTTGTTGCTTGATGGTATAGTTCCACTCCTCATGGAAGTGGTGAGGATGTAAATCCACAGTTGCCAGCTCCATATCCGTGACCTTCACCTTGGTTGGATAGACCTCGCTGTCCAAGTCCGCCCGTACCTGCAGCCCTGTTTCCGTTGTCGTCGCCCCGATCAGATTGACAACGACCTGGTAGCTCTCCAAGGGACGGCCTCGCCAATTCTTCGTAATCTCGGAAAACAGCCGATGCTCAATCTTGTTCCACTTGCTGGTGCCTGGCGGATAATGACACACAGTGACGTCCAACCCCGTCTCGTTTGCCCAACGCTGCAATTCCAACTTCCAGAGCCGAAGGCGATAGCCATTACTGCCCCCACTATCAGCACAAATCAAGATCCCCCCTGCCTTGGGATAAAGAGGGTGGCCCATCTCTCTCCACCACCGGCGAATACTCTCCACGGCAAAACTGGACATGTCATGAGAACAACCCACGGTCACCCACCCCACATTGCGCTGCTGATCGTAGACACCACGAGGCACTGCTTTGGGAATGGCCGGGTCGGGGAAATCATGCACGCCTACCTCAACAGGTTGCCCTTCGGGCTGCCATTCCTGCCCAGAATTCCCGTAGTTTCCGATCAGTTCCTTCTTCTTGGTGTCGACCGAGATGACGGGCCAGCCTCGGCGCAAGAACGACTCGCTCTGGCGTTGGATGTAGCGAAACTGAGCATCTCGGTCGGGATGTTGCTTTCCTTCTTTAGTCTTGGCATTCCCTTGCAAACTGTAGTGTAAGTCATGTAACAACTGGGCGACCGTCATATGACTGATGGGATGTCCCTGGGCCGTCAGTTGGCTGGCTAACTGGCGAGTACTCTTACAGGTCCACCGTAACGGAGACATGGGATCGCCCCGAGTCTCGGGGTCGATCAAAGCTTCCAAGGATTGGATCAAGAGGGGGTCATGCTGGACCAAGGCCTTCCGGCCGGCTCCCGAGTGCCGTACGCGCTCAACGGGGGGGGATGTTGAGAAAGGCTCTCGATGGCCCGATAGATGGTCGGGCGAGAAAACCCGGTAACACGAGAGACGAGGGCAATACCTCCACGCCCCAATCGTTGTCCATCGAAGGCAGCGACCAAGTGTTGCTGTCGCGCATTGAGATGCGGAAACAGGACGGCGTACTTCCGCTCCAGTTCTTCTGCTTTGTTCATCCCGGCATGATAGCTGCTTCCTCCTCGTTTGTAACGATTATTTTTTTACGCGCCCTTAGACCTGGGATATAGCCTATTCCCCGATGCAACATTGGTCGGAGACGACTACGATTGGCCGGGGGTCCGGCAGGCGGTAGATGCCTTCGCAACGCGTCAGGGCATGACCGTTGAGCGGGTTGGGGCCCGAGGGTGGATGCTCATTCGTCAGGCCCGAAAGGCAGTTATCGAAAGCACTCCCCCGCCCGGACGGGCTAAATCGGTAATCTTAGTTCCTCACCTGAACGGGATCGAGCCGGAATGCGAACACTCTCTGTCTCAACTGGAGCAGGCCGGGGTCCGCATCATCCGGCGGGCCGGATGCTCGGCAATCGACGTCGCCCGTAATGAGATGGCCTCGGATGCCCTCCATGATGGCTTCGAGTCCCTGATGTTTATCGACTCGGATACCGGTTTCGAGTTTCAGGATGCCCTGCGGCTACTCGCCCGGCCCGAACCGGTTCTTGCAGGGATATACCCCAAGAAAGTCCGCCGGGAATTCGCCAGCACCTTCGCTCCTGGTATCAGCGACATTCTCTTTGGGCCGGAATCACCTGGCCTATACCCGTTGCGATATGCGGCGACGGGATTCTTGAGAATCCGAGCGGAAGTGCTACGACGCATGATCCAAGAGTTGAAGTTGCCTCTGTGCAACACCCAGTGGGGCCGAGGCTGTTGGCCCTTCTTCTTACCCCTGATCGTGCCCCAGTCGACGGGAGGCCTGCACTACCTGGGAGAGGACTGGGCCTTCAGCTATCGTCTCCAGCAGATCGGTGTAACGCCTCTAGCGGACACATCGTTCCGGCTGTGGCATTACGGACGTTACGGTTATAGCTGGGAGGATGCTGGCAGTGACAAAGAAAGGTTTATGACATACTTTTTCAAAATCTGAGTATTCTGAAATACAAAATTTCTTGTCTCGCCTTACGCCGCTCACGATGGGCATCATCGGGTCAAGATTGGGTTAGTTATCTCGGAGGTGTCCAGGAATCCGATCTGCAGAATCATTACGGTATGAGGGAAACTGAGGCAGCCCAGCGGGCCAGCACATTGGTATCCGGGGCCGTCTGGAGGATCGCGTCGATCGAGGATCGCCTCGTACGTTCCCCGGCCGCCGAAAGAACCGGACATCGCGCCCGCGTCCGCAGGGAGAATCAAGCCAGACGAAATCGCTTTTTGCTGACCGTCACGGATTTTGGGGGGCGACTGCCAGCATGCTGACATGAGGAGACAAAATGGCCATGATCCACGGTGCCTGGAAGGAGGTGGATCATGGCCGAAGGAAAGCGCGACACGGTCGTCGCGTGGGCATCGTACCATCTGCTTGCCCGTCTCGGAAGACGCCTACACGCAAGCCGTTCACGACCCGGCCGCGTTCCGACGTCTGCTTGATGAAGGCTTCCGAACCACGCCCGAGCTGTTTCCGCCGAACTTCGCACAGGGCTACGAGTTGAAGGACGGCCGCATGTCGGGGAAACAGGGACTCCTGATCCGGCGCATCCTCTCGAGAGACGGGACCGCCTACAGCATCCGGCCCTCGTTCCTCATGCCCTACATGACGGCGCGCGTTGGGGACGTCGAAGGCCCGCTGTTTCTCCGCAAGTTCGGCGTGCCGTACTGGGCGTTGGCCCACGTCTTCGGCGGCGACCCGATGTACTGGTTCCGTCTGGAGTGTGGGCTGGGCCGGTTCCGCATCGTGGGCACGACCGTGCGCCAAGTGGACCTCCCCGAACATCTCCTGGCGGACGAGCACCATCAGTCGCTCGACGGGCAGAAGGTGTACATCGCCACCACCGTCGGCGAGGGGTGTTGCCTGGGGGCCGAGCCGGCCCAGGCCGCCGGCACCGACGAGCTGAAAATGGCCTACGCGGTCTTCCAGGAGGAGGCCCGCGACGTGGCCCCGAAGTACACTCCCAAGACCGTCAGCACCGACGGCTGGAAAGGGACGCAAGCGGCCTGGAAGGCGTTGTTCAAAGGAGTGGTTCTTCTCCTGTGCTTCTTGCACGGGTGGATCAAGATCCGGGACCGGGCCAAGCACCTGAAAGACCTGTTCTCGGAGGTCTCGCGGCGCGTCTGGGAAGTGTACCACGCCCCCGACCGGAGAGGCTTCGGGCAACGGTTGCGTCGGCTGCGGGAGTGGGCCGGCCAGCACCTCGAGGGAGTCGTTCTGGAGAAAGTGCTGGACCTGTGTCGCAAGGGTCGTCAGTTCGCGGTGGCGTACCGTCACCCCGGCGGCCATCGCACGAGCAACATGCTCGACCGCCAGATGCGGGGGATGAACCAGTACTTCGACCACGGTCAACACCTCCATGGCTCGCTCGCGGCCGGCCGGCTCCACTGCCGGGCGTGGGCGTTGTTGTGGAACTTCGCGCCATGGCACCCGGCATCAGCACGTGCGAACGAGGGCTGGCGGTGCCCGGCCGAGCGACTCAACCGACACCGTTACCACGACAGTTGGCTGCAGAACCTGTTGGTGTCCGCGTCCCTCGGCGGGTACCGACGTCCACTCCCCCAAAATCCGTGACGATCAGGCTTTTTGTTTTTCCTTGACATCTTCTTTTCCGCACATCTGCCGACCCATATCTCCGAATTTCCGACCGGTTGGCGAGTCCGCGGACCGGAGGCGTGCCTCCGGCGGTGGCGTGTCCCACGCCGGCTGGCGAACGCCTGACGCGGAAGAGGGCTGGCTGGTGCTCGGCCGCGAATCCCGCCGCGGCCGGCCCTCACGCCCGCACAGCCACGCGACCCGTACGTCGAATCCTTTCCCGCTGTCAAGCAGACCAGGTGTCCTGGTCGTCCCACGCACATAACTTTGGCGGCCCCCCACGGACGCCCTCTCACCAAAGGGCGATGCGCGCCCGGAAGAGCGCCGCGCAAACACCTGATTTCATGCGACAATCACGTTGTCCTCGTGGTGAATTTCGGTTCTTCACCGCGTTCCGGATAATGGGCCGGTCCATTCATCATACGTCAATGCTCTGACGGCCCGACACGCTTGCCTCGGGGACAATCCTGTTCGTGGGACACGCCGCGACAGACGCGCGCCACAGGTGTCGGCGCCCGCGCGTCCCCCACCCATGCCAGGAGCCACTCCCATGAAGCGCCCGAGCAACATCACGGTCCCCACGCCGAGCACGATCCCGAGCGCGCGCAGCGGCCCTGCGCCGGCGCGGTCGCCCGCGCCGACGGGCGAACGCTCACGTCGCGTCAAGTCGCCGCGCTGCCTCTCCTCGACCACGTCCTGGAGAAACTGCGCCTTGCCGAGTTCCTCCGCGAGTACCTCCCCGGCACAGACCCCCGCACACGCGTCGCCTCCGCGACGACCCTGCTCGTGCTGTTGAAGAACATCTTGCTGGCCCGCGAACCCCTCTACGGCGTGGGCGCATGGGCACGCCGCTACGTTCCCGCTCTTGGGCCTGTCCCCCGAGCAAGTCACCGCGCTCAATGACGATCGCGCCGGCCGCAGCCTCGATCACCTCTTCGATGCCGCCATCCCCACCTTGACCCTGCGCGTGGCCCAGCACCTGGTGCGTGTCTTCGGCGTGTCCCTCGACGAACTCCACAACGACTCCACCACCATTACCTTCCACGGCGACTACGAGCACGCCGACGCGGAACGCACCCTCCGCGGACAACTGCGCCAGGCCATTACCTGGGGCCACAACAAGGACCATCGCCCCGACCTGAAGCAGTTGCTGTACGTCCTCACGGTGACGCGTGATGGTGCTGTCCCTGTACAGTTCCGAGTGGAGAGCGGCAACACCACCGACGACTCCACTCATCGCCAGACCTGGGACTTCCTCTGCCAGTTGACCGGCCGGCGCGACTTCCTCTATGTGGCCGACTGCAAGCTGGCCACCACCGAAAACATGGCCCACCTACACCAGAACGGCGGCCGGTTCGTCAGCGTACTGCCCCGGACACGCAGTGAAGATGCGGCCTTTCGCGCCGAGACGCGTCGGGGCCAGGCCCGTTGGCGACACCTCCACGACAAGGTGGACGAGCACGGTGAGGTCGTCGACCACTTCCTGATTCACGAGCCGAACGGGCCAGCGCCGAGGGCTACCGCGTGCTCTGGTATTACAGCGGCGCAAGGCCGAGTGCGATGCGCATGCCCGACACCGTCGGCTGGAGCGGGCCGGGAAACAACTGACCGAACTCAGGGAGAAGCTCGCTTCCCCGCGCATGCGCTACCGCGATCGAACGCAGGTGATCAAGGCGGTCGAGACGATCCTGGCCGAGTACGAAGTCGCCGAGTGGCTCGACGTGACGGTCGTGGAGAAAGTGGAGGAACGCTACCGCCAGGAGCACCGCGGCCGTCCGACTACCAACATGCGTTACGTCAAAGAGGAACGTTTACGCTTCGATATCACGATCCAGTTTCGCCCTGAGCGGTTGGCGGAGGAAGTGCTCTGCGATGGGGCCTTCCCGCTGATCACCAACGACCAGACGCTGTCCCCGCTGGAGTTGCTCCTGTCTTACAAACAACAACCTCTGATCGAGAAACGTTTCCAGCAACTGAAGACGGACTTCGTGGTGGCCCCCGTGTTCCTGAAGGAGGCCAGCCGGGTTCAAGCGTTGCTGTGTGTGTACTTCTTCGCCTTGGTCGTGGAGTCGCTCCTGGAGCGGGAGGTGCGCCGCGCGAGGGAGCAAACGGGGACCGAGAGCCTGCCGCTGTATCCCGAGGGCCGCCCCTGCCGCCGCCCCACGGCACGGCGGATCCTCGACCTGTTCGACGACGTGCAACGACACGAACTGACGACCGACGCGAAACCCACCACGCTGTTCACCACGGAACTGACCCGCGTGCAACGCCAGGTGCTCCGCCTGCTGGGAATCCCGAGGGCCTATCGAGCGCTGATCCCTGATCACGCCCGCCGGAGAATATTCCCAGATATTCTCACGCAGATGTGC
>CAWHUG010000016.1:0-637693 GCA_963832405.1 uncultured Isosphaeraceae bacterium | reverse complement strand
CCGGTGTGCGGCTCTCGGAGTCGACCGTGGAGCGGACCACCGAAGACGCCGGAGAGCGTCTGGCCGACGCCGTCGCGGCGGGCACGACACTCGGTCCTCAGAAAGACTGGTCCTGGCACAAGGATTATGAAGGCAAGACGTGTGCCTATGTCGAACTAGACGCCACCGGCGTCCGTCTACAGGGCGTCGGGGGCGGCCCGGCCGAGGGCGCATGGCCTACGTGGGGATGGTCTGCAACCCCTGCCCGGACTGGCCGTGGCCCGACGAGAAGCCCCAGCCGATGCCGGCCCGTTACCTCTCGGGACTGTATCCCCGGAGGACTTCACGCCCTTGCTGTGCCCGCTCGCCGGGCATGTGGGTATGGACCGCGCCGATCGCTGGATCGGCTTGAGCGACGGCGGTTCGGGCTTGGAGGCTCGACTCCAGGAGAACTTTCCTCGTGTGGAATTGATCATTCTCGACTTCTACCACCCCGCGGAGAAGCTCACCGGCTTGGCGCGGCGGTTGTACCCCCAGGACGAGGAGCACGCCGAAGATCAAGCACGGCAGTGGTGCCGCGTGGCTCAAGGACGAAGGGGTGCGGTGCTGGCAGCGATCTTGCGCGAATGGGATTGGCCCCGTCGGGCCGGCCTGAAGGAGGCGGTGGACGAGGTGATCGGTTACCTGGAGCGGAACGCGCACCGGATGGAGTATCCGGACTACTTGGCCAAAGGCTGGTGCATCGGTAGCGGCGCGGTGGAGAGCGCCTGCAAGACGGTGGTGGGCCAGCGTCTGAAGCTGGCCGGGATGCGCTGGGCGAGGACGGAGCCATGCCGTCTGCCACCTCCGCGCGTTCTACCGCAGCGAGAAAGGACAGTGGGAGGCCTTCTGGGGACGCGATTTCTCCCTCAACTGATCGTCTGCACCACCAACTAACATGACGCCTGCCGGGAGGAGGCCAAGCGAAACGGCCGGGGACGGAGCAAGAACCGGATTGGGGTTGCTTGACGTTGGGAGAGAAAGACTCCGAACTGGGCGGGGGCCGCAGGGTAGGGCAAGGGAGATCGCCGTTGCCTTCGGCCTTCGGGCAGACAGAGCGGGCGTTCCCAGGTTCGCTCCTCACCGGCGCCCTCCCGTTCCGACCACTCCATGTCGCCCCCGCCACGGGCCCCGGTGAGGCCCGTGGCGGCAGGGCGGCCAAGTGACCTGGCTTCGGCCGTGCTGTAAGCTGGACAGCTACTGAGGAACCGTACGCCATGCCCCAATTCCGGCTTGCCCTCACCGTCAGCTTTTTCTGGGTCATCCTTTCGACCCATGCCTCAACCGCTTCTGAACCCGGCTTCACGGGCAAGGTCATCGGCGTTTCGGACGGCGAGACCATCACCGTGCTCCACGGCATCGACTGTCCGGAATCCAGTCAAGACTTCGGGGCAACGGCCAAGGCGCTGACGTTGGGCCTGACCTTCGGCAAGCTCGTCAATGTCCAGCCGAAAGACAGGGACCGATACGGAAGGACCCGGAATGACGAGCTTGTGCGGGCGGGATGCGCCTGGCGGTTTCGCAAGTACACTCCGGGCGATAAGGAACTCGCCAAGCTCGGAAAAGAAGCGATTGCGTGGATGCATTGGGAAATCGAGAATCCGTTGGAGATATAGGGAACATATGGATAGAATATCCAGCGGCAAGAAGTCGCGATCGGCAAAAGGGCAGGAGGAAAACGATGTCGAGGACTTTGATTGAGGCGGGACGATGGACAAGAACCAGGGCGAATTGCTCGATCTGCTGAACGGATCGGGCTTCCCTTTTCAAATCGGCGTGCGGAGGGAAATCGAGCGGACGATGCCAAACCATGGCTGGGCCGTGGACGCGGAAGAGCATTATTGGCATCACCCGACCGCCAAAAGCTCCGGCTTTATCGACCTTATTATCAGCCATCAAAATTATATTTTTACCATTTTGATCGAGTGCAAAAGGGTGAAGGAAGACGGTAAGTGGCTGTTTCTCATGCCCCGTGACTATGCGGGTGACAAGCGGCGGATCTCCGCCCTCTGCACCAACAAGAAGGACCGTGATGCCAAGGCCTACCTGGGCTGGTGTGATTTCGACTTCGATCCTGTTTCGCCCGAGGCTTCTTACTGCGTCTTCCGTACGCAGGACGAAAAGAATCCGCTCCTGGAGCGGATTGCCGATGCTCTTCTACCTGCGGCCGAAGCCGTAGGATTTGAAGAGATGAGCCTGAAATCTGCCGGAAACCTTTCCAGCGCCGAATGGCGATTATTCATGCCCCTTATCGTCACGAACGCCACTCTGTTCACCGGCACGTTTGATGCTGACCAGGTGAGCATGGCGGGTGGACGCTTGGCGGAAGGAACCTGCGAATTCAAGCCGGTACCGTTCGTCAGGTTCAGAAAGAGCCTGGCAACGCATTATCCGGGGACCGGCATCCGGTATGGGCACCAAAGTCCGCTCGGCAGGGCCAGCCTGGCGAAAGAACGGACCGTCCTGGTCATCCATGCACCAGCACTGGCGGATAGCCTCAAACGGCTCAAAACGGCGGAAACAAACGATGCTGCCTTCGGCCAAAGACTATTCGCACTCAATCCCTAATAATGGTAATTAGATGACATGAAGTAAAATTAATGTATTGTGATAACATTTTCGTATTTTATGTTATTATGTATTTATGAACTATCACACTATCATGCAATCGGATAAGCAGGGCGGGGCAATGCCGGTCGCAAGAAAGTCGACGCCGGTCGATCTGATGGCGTTTGCCTCCGCTCTCCAGAAGCGGCATGAAGCCGCCACCACGGTCCAATCGCGGAAAGGAAAGTGGTCAAGTTTTCACGCCCGTTAGCATTTGCCGGTACATGGCGGGGTTGTTCACGCGGATTCCCGATCGCATGCGGCTCCTCGATGCGGGTGCGGGTGTGGGCTCACTGGCGGCGGCGTTCTGCGAACGGGTGCTGTCCCTGTCGTCTCCCGATCGGCTGGAAATTACGCTGTATGAGAGCGATCCGGTGTTATTGCCGCTGCTCGAAGAGAACATGCGGCATTGCCGCTCGGCCTTGGCGGCCGTCGGTCACGACTTGTGCTTTACGATCCGCGACGAGGATTTCATCCTGAATAGCCGTGGCCGGCGAGAGCAGCGGATGCTGTTCGATAACGGCGATGTCGGGGATGAGTTTGACGCGGTCATCATGAACCCGCCCTATTTCAAGACAGGGGCGGATTCCGCTCACGCCCTGGCGATGGGAGATGCTTTCCAAGGGCAGACGAATATCTACATGATGTTTATGGCAAAAGCTGCCGAGTTGTTACGGCCGAACGGCGAGATGGTGGCCATCACGCCGCGCAGCTACTGCAACGGCCTTTATTTCAAGCATTTCAGGCGTTGGTTTTTCTCCCGCATGGCCCTTCGTCACGTCCATCTCTTCGAGTGCCGACGCAACACGTTTGAAGATGTCCTCCAGGAGAGCCTCATTACGCTTACGCACCGTCTTGGCGTTGCCGGACCTTCCACGTCGATCACCACAAGCTTCGGCAAAGATATCCCCGAAAGCCTGGATGCTCTCACCTTGCCAGCGGCAACGGTACTCGATGATTCATCCGGAGATATGGTCCTCCGCATCCCGGCCTCGGCGGAAGATACAGCGATCCTAGACGCGGTGGAAGCTTGGCCCGACCGGTTCGCCGATTTAGGGCTTTGCATTTCCACCGGCCCGGTCGTGCTGTTTCGGACACGTGAGTTCCTTCTCGCCACGCTCGACGGCGAGGAATCTGCCCCGCTCCTGGAGCCGCACAACGTCAAGGCATTTGCGACCGCCTGGCCCGTGGAAAAGCGGGGCAAGCCGACGGCTTTCCGGGTCTGCCGGGAATCGCTCAAGCATTTGGTGCCAACGCGAAACTACGTCTTGCTGCGGCGTTTTAGTGCAAAGGAGGAGCGGCGACGCCTGACAGCCAGCTGGTTCCTGCGGGCGGAAGGGACGCGGCCCTATCTGGCTCTGGAGAACCACCTCAACTACGTCTATCACGCAGACCGTGAGTTGACGGTTGATGAGGTTTACGGGCTGACCGCCCTGTTCAACTCCGCGTTGCTGGATCGCTACTTCCGTATCATCAGCGGCAACACGCAGGTCAACGCCACGGAGATCCGGACCATCCCGTTCCCGAAGCTCAAACAGGTGGCGGCGATCGGGCAGCGTGTCGAGGAGCTGGGCGAATTCCGGTCGGATAAGGTGGAACGGCTTGTGCTCGAAGAGCTGGGGATCAACGGCCGGGTCGCGGACTACCTGACGGGATCGTTGCCGTGAGCAAGACCGACGAAGCCGTTGAGATTCTGGCGGCCCTCGGCCTGCCACGTAGTCAGCAAAATGAGCGATCCGCCCTGACGCTGCTCGCTCTCGCCAAGCTCGGGCCGGATGCGTCCTGGGCCCATGTCGAGCGGCCGTTACTGCGGACCGTGGATATCATGGAATTCATGCGGGTGGAGTACGGAAAAGACTACAAGCCAAACAGCCGCGAGACCATCCGCCGCCAAACGATTCACCAGTTCGAGCAGGCTCGGCTGGTTGATCGCAATCCCGATGAGCCGGATCGGCCGACGAATAGCGGTAAGAACGCTTACCGTCTGACCGAGGAAGTCGTCGAGGTCCTCAAGGCATTCGGGTCGGCGGGTTTCGACCAGGCGGTCGCCACCTTCATCGCGCAATTCGGTACGCTCAAGGCCGCGTATGAGCGGGCCAGGACTTCTCACCAAATCCCGCTCCGACTGCCCGATGGCTCGACGGCCTCTCTTTCGCCCGGCGAGCATAACACGCTCCAAGTCGCCATCATCGAAGACTTCGGACCGCGCTTCGCACCGGGGGCGATGGTGCTCTATGTGGGTGATACCGCCAAAAAGCATGTGATCTACGAGCAAGACCAGCTTGCCCGGCTCGGCGTGCCGATCACCGAGCACGACAAGCTGCCGGACGTCGTGCTGTTCGATCCGGCGAAGAAGTGGCTGTTCCTCATCGAAGCCGTCACCTCGCACGGGCCGGTTTCGCCGAAACGCCACCGTGAGATCGAGGCATTCCTGAAAGGCTGCACGTCGGAGAGGGTCTACGTCACGGCGTTTCTGGCGATCAGCGACTTCAGGAAATACGCCGCGGATATCGCCTGGGAAACTGAGGTCTGGATCGCGGCCACGCCCGATCACATGATCCATTTCAATGGGCCGAAGTTTTTGGGTCCGTATAAGCCGCAGCCTGTTTGAGCCAAGAGGACAGCGGTGAGTCACGGGGCAGGTCCCCCGGGGCAACGGTTCCGTGGCGGTACCCCGGATGATGTTCTTATGACACCTCCTGGTGGTGATGTCCAGGTGGCGTGTGGCCCCGTCCCGGGATCGAGAGGGCAGGGAAGCAAGAAAGGCAAACGCCCGGCGGGACTCAGGTCTCGCCTGGCGTTGCTGGTCTTCGTCCGATAGCGGGCTTTATGTTCCACTTGCTGGGCCGGGGTCCCGTCGGCGAATAGGGAACGGCGTTAGGATCGGGGGTACGTTCATCCGGCCCGATGCACGGCCCGCGTCAGATGAACATGGTTCTGGAGGCACCAGAGCAGGACGCAGCCGCTCAGGGCGAGCAGCGTGAGCATTACGGCGGCCACTGTTGCGGTGACGAGAACTCGGTGGCGCTTGACCCACCGCCTGAGCCGCAGGTACCACGGTTCGGGGTAGGCCGAGACCGGCTCGTCGGCCTGCCAGCGCTCGATGTCGTCGGCGAGCGCACGCACCGTCACATAACGGTTCTCGGGCCTACGCGCCATCGCCGTCAGGCACACCGCCTCGAGCGCGCGGGGGATGTCATGTCGGACGGCACGGGGAGACGGGAAGTCTCCGCGCTGGACGCGCTCCAAAACCTCCACCAGACTACCCTCAAACGCGGGCCGGCCGGTCAGGAGATAGTAAAGCGTCGTCCCCAGGCTGTAGATGTCGCTCTCCGGCCCCAACTGGTCGAGATGACCTCCGGCCTGCTCGGGGCTCATATAGGAAGGCGTTCCGATCGTCGCACCGGCTGCGGTGTCTTCGGAATCCCCGGCGGCGAGCGGACGAAGCGGCTGTGAGCCGTCGTCGGCTCGCAGCTCGGGATGCCCCGTGGCCTTGGCCAAGCCCCAGTCCACGAGCAGCGTCTCGCCGTAGCGGCCCACCAGGATATTTTGGGGCTTGACGTCGCGGTGCAGGACCCCGCGACTATGGGCATAGGAGAGCGCATCGCAGACGTCGCGGAACCGATCGAGGAGCTTGCGAAGAGCCAGGGCCCGTGCCCCTGCATCGCGGGGCGATGGCGCCATGCGGTGATACGCGTCGATGGCCTCCTTGAGGTTCGTGCCCTGGACAAGCCGCATCGCGTAGTAGGGCCGCCCGTCCGGGTGCTGGCCGAGGCTGTAGACGGGCACGATGCCGGGGTGCTCCAGTCCGCCGGTGATCTCCGCCTCGCGCAGGAAGCGGGCGGCATGTCTCGGCACGAATGGCGAGCTGGGGCCGGATCTCCTTGAGGGCGACCTCGCGGTGGAGTTCTTCGTCCTGGGCGCGGTAGACAACACCCAGACCGCCTTCGGCATGGAGGCGCAGAATGCGATAGCGTTGGTCTCCGGGGCGTGGCGGACCGGTGGGATTTCCCGTCGCGTGTCGGGTCACGTGGGGGAGCGTGGCGTCCGGGTTCGGGTCGTCCGCACGGGCCGAAGGCGGGACCAAGCGGTGATTGGCGTCCCCGGCGGCGTCGAACGCGGCCCGGACTTGGTGTGCGTGGCCCGCGAGCCGCTCCAGGTATTCTGATGGCTCCGGACGCTCGCCGCACCGGCGGCGCCAGTCCAGCTCGGCCAGGAGCAATTCGTGCACCAGGGCCTGGCGCTGGGGTTCGGTCTCGTCGCGGAGATAGTCTTCGAGCCGGGGCTTCGGACCCGACCTCCAGGCCCGCTCGAACCGGTCGCAGACCTCATCCACGTGCTCCAGCACGGCCGTCGACAGGGCGCCAGGACCCGTGCCCCCGCCGTTCATGGCTCTTCCTCCGGCTGCCAGCGCTGACGGATCAATTCGAGCTTGCGCTCCACTGAACGCAAGCCGATGTCGAGCCGGGCGGCAATCTCCTCATTGCGGTAGCCTTCCATCCGGAGCAGGGCGACCTGACGCAACGTGTCATCCCGGAGACTGTCGAGGCGGCGGCGGCATTCTTCGGCAACCATCGCGGCAAACTCGGGCGCCGGCTCATCGCCGAGGATCTGCTCCAGTGCCCGGTCGTCTTCCGCATCGGCGCCGTCGAAGGCGGCCTCGCGGAGCACATGCCCGCCGCCGCGCTTTTGCCGCTGCTCGTGCCGGCGCTGATTGACGGCCTTGCGTGCGGTGATGGTCACCAGGAGTCGCCAGAGGTCGTCGCGGCCGCCAAGCTGGGGGAACGCGCCGGCGGCCGCGCCCGCACAGAAGCTCTCGAACGCGCTCAACGCCACGTCTTCCTCGTCGGCCGGGCCGCGCGGGGCATCGCGCAGCTTGACGCGGGCCAAGCGGGCGAGCCGGTCGAAATACCGGCCCCAGAGCTGGCGGGCGGCATCGTCCAGCTCGCCCGCCCGGAGCTCGCCTACCCAGCGGGTGACGGAACCCTCGGCCTCGCTCGGCATGCGTTTCTCCGTGGCCGCCGATGGCCCGTGTGGAAGTCATTGCGGGTCTGCCTCTATCCGATTCTATCGCCCGCCCGAGGTTCTGGGTTCGAAATCGCCGCGCGGACTGGCGGGTCGGTCCCCCGGCTGTTGATAGGCAAGCAGAGGCACGCGGCGACGGTCGCCGCGAGATTCGCTGAGACCAGACAGGAGCCGACCAATGATTCGCCTGAGCAAGCTGATGGTGGCGACGGGAATTCTCTCGGTCGTGGGGATGGGGTTTGGCGCATCGTCGCTGCAGGCACAGGTTCCGAGCGGCATGACGCACGCTCCCCGCTCTCTCGTCATGCCCGGCACGTACACGTCCCGGTTCCTGCCCAGCGTGATCACCCCGCGCCGGAACTTCACCCAGACCACCTACGCGACCTACCCCATGGTGTCCCGCCCGCAGAGCACCTGGTCCAGCGCGACGCGTGACTACTCGACCGGACGTGACAACTTGCCGCTCTCGAAGCCCTGGCTGCGTCCCTTGCCGTGAGGACAGGTCAGGCATCGGGAACGGACGGCGGTCCCCACGGACCGCCGCCTGCCCCCGCCCAGGGCTACATCGACATGGACATCACCGGGGCGGCGGGCCCGTTCAGGCTGGGCGGTTGCCGGAAGGGATAGCTCCCGACCGGGGGCCGGCTCATGCTGTTCATGCCGCCGCCCATCGGAGCGCGCTGGATCATCGACCCACCGGCCATCCCGCCGTCGCAGACCGCCGCTCAGCACCCGGATCGGGGCCAGGGGCGTGATCGAAGTGCGCGGCATGGCCCAGGGCGGGAGCCCACTCCACCTCCCATGCCTCCCATCGAGGTCGAGCGGGGTGCGCATGGCGGGTGCGGCCATGCGGGGCATCACGCCCAGACCACCCCCGGGACCGCCGCTGTACGGCACGAACCCGCCGCCGCCGTAGGGAAGGTAAGATGCGCTCTCCAGTCGCATAGGGGTAACTCGGGCTCACGCCGTAGCTCTGGGCATGGGTCTCGATGTTCCCGTCGAGAGGAAGGCCAGGCCGAGAAGGACAGCCGCAAGGAATGGCCCTTCTGCGGAGGTAGATTGTCCGGCTCTTTCTGTGCTATTCGGCGGCCGTCCCGGCCGCTCTCGGGCGTTCAATGAGCCGGAGTCGGCCGGGCGGCCGCCACTACGACAGCGAAGTCCCTGCTCGTACACCCTTTGAGACGATTCGCATCATCGTCTGTCGCTCCGGCACTGGTTTCCTGCTGGGGATGTCTACCGGACGGGCGTGGGCGCTTCACGGGCTCGGGAGCACCGGCATGAAACGGCCCCGAGCCGAGACCGGCGGCGCCAGCGCCGCGGGATCAGGCGGATGCTCGTTGAGCTGCAGCCGACGGCCCGCTCGAGCGCGGCCAGCGTCTTGCCCAGCTCGGACTCGATCTGGGCCACTTGCAGCTCGAGCTGGAGCAGGTCGCGCCAGGCGGAAAGAATGCTCAGGTAATCCACCCCGGCATTCCCCGCCCGGTAGTCGCTGGCGGTCGTCTCCAGCACCTGGCGCGCCGCGGGGAGATTGGTTCTCGTGAGCAGGCCGAGGATGTTCTGCTGCACCTGCGCCTGCACGAAGAGGTCCTTGATGTCGCGGTGCGACTGGTCGCGCTCGGCCTCGTAGAGAGCCGCGTCGGCGCTGGCGCGGGCGCGCGCCTCGCACACGCCGGCCGCCAGTTTTTTCTGATAGACGGGCAGGTTGAAGCCGACGAACAGGCCGACGTTGGGCATCGCCCGAGGCCGTCTGGGGTGTCACGGCGTTGGTCTTCTCCATCTGCTGGTAGACCAGGCCGAGCGTGAGATTCGGATAGTACCGCTTCTGGGCCAGCTCGACGGCCGTCTGGTCGCGGGCGATGGCGGCCAGCCGGCCTTGCAAGTCGGGGCGGCTGACGATGGCAAGCTGGTAAAGCCGCTGCACCTCGGCGGGCACACCGCCGACGGGCACGGTGGGAAGCGTCCGGAGATCCGACTCGGGGCTGACATGGAGCAGCCGCGCCAGCTCCGATCGGGCTTCGGTCTGGGCCTGGCGGGTCGTTTCCAGCTCGCGGTCGATGTCGCTGATGGCCACCTCGGCGCGGAGCACGTCGGCCTGCGAGGCCGTGGCCGTCTTGTAACGCTGCTGCGCCACCTGGAGGAAATCCTCGGCGAGCGCCCGGTTCTGCCGGAGGATCGCCTCGGCGCGTTCGTTGAAGTGCAGATCGTGGTAGGCCCGTTTCACGTTCGAGACCACATCAAGCTGGGTCGCGGCCAGCTCGTAGAGGGCGATCTTGACGTCCTGTTCGGCCGCCTCGACCGCGCAGCCGCAAGGTGCCGAACCAGGGAAACTGCTGGGCCAGCAGCGCTCCCCAGGGCATGTAGCCCATCAGGGAATATTGTGGCGCGGCCGACGGAATCGGGAAGATGGTGTTGGACAGGATCGGATCATCGAGGGCCGTCACCTGGGGAATCCGGTGCCGCAGCGCCAGCACGTTGAACTGGGCTGCCCGGACCGTCGCATTGGCGGTCAGAGCGTGCTGGATATACACATCCACCGGCTGGGGTCCGCTCAGCCCGGCGTGGGCGCCGCGGCGGGCACGGTGAAGGCCGAGGCGGGACATCCTCCGCGTCGAAACGACGCGGGCACCACTCCGGCATGCGGCTCGACGCGGTCGCTGGGGCGGGTCCACATCGGCGCACAACCGAACCCGCCGCAGCCGAGCCAGCAGGCCAGCAGCCAGGAAGGGGGCCATCGTCGGCTCATCGGCAGCCTCGTCTTGTTGGGCCGGCTTGCCGCATGGCGCGCATCCTCAGCGCGACCGGCATGTTGCCGAATTCCTCTGAGCCCACCGAAACGATCGGCCAGAGGGATGTCCGACTATGGCAAAACGACCGGAAAGGCCGGTCCGGCCGGGGCGGCAGGATTTCCTCTCAACCCGGCCCGCGTCCGATGGGGCTGGAGCAACGAGCCGGGCCGACTTCGGAGATGACGAATTCGAACAATTCGGCTTGCTCGACCAGATGGGGACGATATAATAAGTAACCGGAATCGTATCCACAAATTCTCTTTTCGGGCGACGTGGCCATGAACCGTCTTCTTCTTCCCTCCGTCTTCCGTGGTCGCCCTGGCGGCGATGCTGGGGACGTTGTTGGTGGGAGGTGAGGTTTCGGCGTGCGCCGCGAAGGGCCAAGGCTCGGCCCCGTCCTGCTGTGCCCGGGCGACGCTGGTCCACAGTTGCTCCTGCTGCGGCTCGAAAGCCTCGACTTCCGCTCCCCGCGGCGCCCATCCTGCGAGCATCGTGAGAGCTCCCGGCGGGGGATCCTCACCGAACCCGCCTCGTCCTGCGAATGCCGCGACGAGCGAGCCCGCCAGCCCGCTCTCCCGGCCGGAATCCGCCTCCGGTAAGGATCATCAAAACGAAGCCGCCGGGTCTGTGATGGTCCCGGCACCGGTCCCATCGCCGCACCCGCCTTGCCGTCGAGCGTCCTGCTCGCGGCGACGAACGCACACGTTCCTCGCGTTCTGCTGACCGTGCATATCAACATTTGAGCGTCTCCCTGCGCCGGGGTCGTCCGCCCGGACCGGAGTGTGTCCATTCCGGGTCCTCGGCGGATACCAGCTACGACCGTCCACTCGTCTGACCACGGTTCGCAATGCGGGTGCGAAGGCCGTTTCCTTCTCCAAGGAGCGGCACGGGGAGCGCAGGAACATGTCCACGCACGAGAATCTCGATCCGGTCGGCGCTGGAGCCGGGGCTTGACGCGGTGGCAGAAGTTCGGCTCGTCATCAAGGTGGTCGAGCTGCGGCTGCGGTTCATCGCCCTGATGGCGATCACCGGGCTGGTCGTTCGCCTACTGGGACACGCTCTGGAACCATTACGAGAAGTGGATGCGGCCGGCCGCCGAGACGCACGCGCGGCGGTCTCGGACATCGAGTATTACTGCCCGATGCACCCGCAGCGTCGTGCAGCGACGAGCCGGGCAACTGCCCGATCTGCGGCATGCCGCTGTCGAAGCGGAAGAAGGGCGAGAAGGCAGACGCTTGCCCGAGGGCGTGACGGCCCGCGTCCAGCTCGCGCCGTTCCGCGTCGCGCAGGCGGGCATCGAGACGGCCGAGGTCGGCTACGCGCCGCTCGCCGAGACGGTGACGACGGTCGGCTACGTCGGCTTCGACGAGCGGCGGCTGGCCACGATCGCCTCGAAGGTCCAGGGCACGTCGCGGGTCGAGAAGCTCCTCGTCAACTTCACGGGCACACGACGTCGAAGGCGGGCGAGCCGCTGGCCGAGCTCTACAGCCCCGAGCTGTACCAGGCCGATCCAGGAGTTGCTCGCTCGCCCAGCGCCGGCGAGCGATCCGCGGCCGGACTGCAGACGGCCGCTGGGCCGCTCGCTGCTCGGCGATCGCGGGCGAGCTGGTCCGCCTCGCGCCGGAGAAGCTCAGGCGTCTGGGGGATCACCCAGGCGCAGATCGACGAGATCCTCGCGCAGGGCAAGGCCGAGGACACGATTCCCGATCCTCGCGCCGATCGGCGGCATGGTGGTCAAGAAGAACGTCGTCGAGGGCCAGGATGTGCCGAGGGCGAGCCGATGTTCGAGGTCGCCGACCTGCGCACGTCTGGGTCCAGGCGCAGGTCTACGAGGATCAGTTGGGGCTGGTCCGCGTGGGCCAGGAGGTCGAGGCGACCGTCGAGGCCTTTCCCGGCCAGGTCTTCCAGGGCAAGGTCGCGTTCATCCACCCGGCCTTCGACCCGACGACCCGCACCGTCGAGGTCCGCTACGACCTGGACAACCCCGGACGGCGGCTCCGGCCCGGGATGTTCGCGACGGTGACGCTTGAAGACACCCGTGGCCGACACGCCCGCCGTTCCGGACCCGTCTGGCCGCGCGACTCCGCCCGGCGCGCACGTCCGGCACGGCCAACCTGACCGTCGACGAGCAGAAGACCTGCCCCGTGACCAACGCGAAGCTCGGCTCGATGGGCGAGCCGATCGCCGGTCGAGGTCGAGGGCCGGAAGGTCTGGACCTGCTGCGCCGGCCTGCCCGCCCAAGCTGAAGGCCGCAGCCCGCCAGGTACCTGGCCCGGCTGGACGCCGCCGCCGCGGGACGAGGTGCTCAGCGTGCCCGAGTCGGCGGTCATCGACACCGGCAACCGCAAGGTGGTCTACGTCGAGACCGAGCCGGGCGTCTTCGAGGGCCGGAGGTCGTCCTCGGGCCGCGCATCGGCGACCGCTTCCCGTGCTGGAAGGACTCGGCCCCGGCGAGAAGGTGGCGGCGCCGGGGCGTTCCTGATCGACGCCGAGAGCCGGCTCAATCCCGGCTCGTGACGCGGACGCGCGGAGTTGTCGCAGGCCGCGGTCAGCGGCGTCTGCGCCGCGCAACCCACCGTCCCGTTCCGAGGCGGGTCGCGCGGCCGACGCCGCTGACCCACCGGCTACTGAGTCAAAGGAATAAGGACCATGATCGAATCGATCATCGAGTGGTCGATCCGCAACCGCTTCCTCGTCATCCTGGCCGTCGCTGGCTGCTCGGCGTCGCGGGCGTCCGCGCCATGCTGACGATGCCGGTCGACGCGATCCCCGACCTGTCCGAGAACCAGGTCATCGTCTTCACCGACTGGATGGGCCGCAGCCCGCAGGAGATCGAGGACCAGGTCACCTATCCGCTCTCGGTCGAAGCTCCAGGGGCTGGCCGGCGTGAAGGTGGTGCGGTCGTCGAGCGAGTTCAACTTCTCGATGATCACGATCATCTTCGACGACGCGACCGACTACTACTTCGCCCGCCAGCGCGTGCTGGAGCGGCTGCCACGATCGCCTCGCCGAGATGCCGCCGGGCGTCGTCCCCTACATGGCCCCCGACGCCACGGCCGTCGGCCAGATCTTCTGGTACACCGTCGAGGGCGACGGCAAGGACCTGGGCGAGCTGCGGTCGATCCAGGACTGGTACGTCCGCTACCAGCTCAACAGCGTGCCGGGCGTGGCCGAGGTCGCCTCGCGTCGGCGGTGCGCCGAGGGAGTACCAGATCGACCTCGACCCGAACAAGCTCCGGGCCTACGGCATCAGCCTGGGCGAGGTCTACTCGGCCGTCGCGCGGTCGAACTCGTCCGTCGGCGGCCGGGTCATCCACCAGGGGAACGCCGAATACCTGATCCGCTCCGTCGGCTGGATCGAGAACCTCGACGACATCCGCGACACGGTCGTCGCCCAGCGCGCAAGGGCACGCCGATCTTCGTCGGGACCTCGGCATCGTGCAGGTCGGCCCGGCGTTCCGCCGCAGCGTGCTGGAGAAGGACGGCAAGGAGGTCGTCGGCGGCGTCGTCCTGATGCGCTACGGCGAGAACCCGCTCGAGGTCACCCGCCGGATCAAGGAGAAGATCACGACCCTCCAGGCCGGCCTGCCCGCGGGCGTGCGGATCGTCCCGTTCTACGACCGCACGCCGCTGATCCACAAGGCGATCGAGACCGTCAGCGGCACGGTCAAGGAGGAGCTGATCGTCTGCACGATCGCCATCCTGCTGGTGATGGGCCACCTCGGCAACGCGTTCGTCGTCGCGGTCACGCTGCCGATGGCGATCCTGTTCAGCTTCCTGATGATGCGGCTCTTCGGCATGTCGTCGAACATCATGAGCCTGGCGGGGATCTCGATCTCGGTCGGCATCCTGATCGACCAGGCGGTCGTCATGGGCGAGAACGCCGCGCACCACCTGACGCGCCACTTCGGCCATCGAGCGGGTCACGCGGCGACACGACCGAGATCGTCATCCGCGGCCTGCCGCACCGTCGGCCGGCCGATCTTCTTCTCGGTGCTGATCACGATCCTGTCGTTCCTGCCGGTCTTCGCCCTGACGGGCCGCGAGGGGAAGATGTTCCACCCGCTGGCCTATACCAAGACATTCGCCCTGGTCGGCGTGGCGCTGCTGTCGATCACGCTGGTGCCGGCCCTGATCCCGATCTTCCTCAAGGGGCGGATCAAGTCGGAGGACGAGAACTGGCTCGTCCGCACGATGATCGAGATCTTCAAGCCGATGCTCTCGTGGCTGATGGACCGGCACGACGCTGGTCTGCTGGCTGTTCGCGTCATCGTCGGCCTGGGCTACGTCGCCTCGACGAAGCTGGGCCGCGAGTTCATGCCCGACCTGGACGAGGAGAGCATCATGGACATGCCGACGACCGTGCCCGCGGGCGTCGATCGCCCAGGTCGACCGACGACCTGAAGGTCCGCGACGCGATCCTGCGCGGCTTCCCCGAGGTCTGGCAGGTCGTCGGCAAGGCGGGCCGCGCCGAGACGCCGACCGACCCTCGCCGCTCGACATGGTCGAGACCGTCATCAACCTCCGCGACCACGCGCTCTGGCCCAAGCGGAAGCTGCAGTTCGAGGACGCCCTGGCCCAGACCGAGGCCACGCTCGCGGCGCTGGAAGCAAGGGCCTGCTCCGCCGCGAGAAGCCAGACGTGCGCAAGGGGCTGGTCAACGAGGCGGCGATGAACGTCGCCGGCCAGGTCGATGACGATCCTCCGCGACCTGGCCATGCTGCGGCTGGCCGAGTTCCGCCCCGAGCTGGGCCGCGCCCTGGTCGGCGAGGCGGTCGATGACCTGCTCGGCCGCGTCGATCCGCAAGCGATCGTCACGCAAGCCTGACGTCCGCCGAGCGAACGAGCGCGCTGATCGAGGCCCTGGCGACGACCTACGGCGACCGCCTGGCCGCTGGAGTCCTGCTCCGACGACGTGGCCGGCCTGGTCAGCGAGGCCGTGCCGCCGGCTGGTCGCGCTGGGCGTGCTCCGCGACCGTCCCGACCTGCTCACGCCGCCGCCCGGCTCCGCTGGAGCAGGCCGCCGAGGTCGCCGGCGACGTGCTCGGGCCTCGCACGCCCGACCCTGTTCACCCGGATCGACCGATCACCTCGATCGCCGCGCACGAGCGCCGGCTCAAGGAGCGGACGCAAGTCGCTCAACTGGGAGCTGTTCGACCGCGCCGTCGGCGCCGCCGACCTGGGCGGCCATCGAGGAGCTGATCGAAGCTGGGACGCGAGCGCAACGCTGGCCGCGCGCGACGCGACTCGCCGAGGAACTGCAGGCCCTCCGCGCCGCGCTCGAGAAGCCGTTCGCCGACCGGCTCCTGCTCTGGCAGAAGACGAAGGACGACCTGGTCGAGGAGATGGAGCACGGCGCTTGCAGATGCCCGGCTGGGGCAACATCTTCACCCAGCCGATCGTCAACCGGATCGAGATGCTCTCGACCGGCGTGCGGCTCGCCGGTCGGCGTGAAGGTCTTCGGCTCGAACCTCGACGAGATCCAGCGCGTCAGCCAGGAGATCGCCGCGGTGCTCCGCGAGGTCCGCGGCGCGGCCGACGTCGTTCCCCGACCAGATCGTCGGCAAGGGCTATGTCGAGATCCAGATCGACCGCGAGAAGGCGGCCCGCTACGGGATCAACGTCGGCGACATCCAGGACGTCGTCGAGGTCGCGATGGGCGGCAAGCCCGCTGACGATGACCGTCGAGGGCCGCGAGCGCTACCCGGTCCGCGTCCGCTACGCCCGCGCCTTCCGCGACGATGTCGAGGCCCTCAAGCGCATCCTCGTCTCCGCCCGCGGCCCCGATGCCGGAAAGCGGCGGAGGCATGGGACGGTGGTGATGAGCGAGCCGCCGCCGCGGCCAGCTCCGCCGACGCCGCCGCTCCAGGTCCCGCTCGCCGAGGTGGCCGACGTCCGGTGGTCGAAGGCCCGTCGATGATCAAGAGCGAGAACGGCCTGCTCCGCGCGTATGTCCAGCTCAGCGTCCGCGACCGCGACGAGGTCGGCTTCGTCGAGGAGGCCCGGCGGGTCGTCGAGCAGAAGGTGAAGCTGCCGGCCGGCATGTACCTGGAATGGTCGGGCACAGTTCGAGCACCAGGTCCGCGCCCAGAAGACGCTGCGGCTCGTCTTCCCGGCCGTCATCGCCATGATCGTGCTGATCCTCTACCTGACCTATCACGAGCTGGATCGACGCCCTGCTGATGATGACCAGCGTGCTCGGGGCGCTGGCCGGCGGGGCGATCTTCCAGTGGCTCTTCGGCTTCAACTTCAGCGTGGCCGTGCAGGTCGGCTACATCGCCTGCTTCGGCATGGCCGTCGAGACGGGCGTCGTCATGCTCGTCTACCTCCGCGAGGCGATCGACGAGCGCGGCGGGCTGGAGCGGATCGGCTCGATCGCCGAGCTGCGGCAGGCGATCCTCGAAGGGGCGGTCCACCGGCTGCGGCCCAAGCTGCTGACCGAAGGGGCGGCGATCATCTCGATCGCGCCGATGCTCTGGGCCACGCGGCGTCGGCGCCGAGGTGATCCGGCCGATGGCCGCGCCGGTGCTCGGCGGCCTGCTGATCGCCGACGAGGTGATCGACGTCTTCCTGCCCGTGCTCTACTTCGCCGTGCAGAAAATCCGCTGGCGGCGGCTCCATGAGCCGAGTCGCCTGGACATGCAAGCCGTCCCGAATCGTTGACCCCGTCCGATCCCTGGACAGAACCCGAAAGGAACCATCCCATGCGTCATTGCCACGCCTTGATTCTCGCCCTGCTCACCGCGGGATTCGGTCTCGCCGGCATCGTCCGGGCCGACGACAGCCCGGCCTCGGTCGGTCCCCACGGCGGTGTGGTCGTCGCCGCGAACACGACCCGGTTCGAGGTGGTCTCCGCGGCTGACGGAATCACGGTCTATCCCGTCACCACAGCCAACCAGCCGCTCGATACGACACGATGGACCGGCACGGCGACGTTCTATGCACCGGCGACGTCAGCGCCGTGGCTCGTCCGGCCGTTGCAGCCGGCCGCAGTCAGTGCGTCGCGGCCCCCCACGGCGCTGGCGTTACGGATGAATCTGAGCCAGGCCCTCCCGGCCCAGGGTGTCACGGTGGCGGTCGAGATCCACGGCCTGCCCGCTCCGGCCGCGTCCTCCGCCCAGTTCACCGTTCCGTACGCGCCGGCCACAGCCCTGCCGATCACCGTCGCCACGGCCACGGCGGCCGATGCCGCGGCCATCGCGGCGCAGAAGACCTGCCCCATCAGTGGCGATGACTTGCACGAGATGGGCATGCCGGTGAAGGTCTCGCGCGGCAACCGCGCTGTCTTCGTCTGCTGCGACGGGTGCGTGGCCAAGATCAAGGCCAATCCCGACAAGTACCTGGCGGCCGCGGCGCCCGCCCCGACCGCCGAGTACGTCTGTGCGATGCACTCCAACGTCGTGCGCAGCACGCCCGGCAATTGCCCGATCTGCGGCATGAAGCTTTCCAAACGCACTGCGGCTCATCATCATTGAGTCAGGAGCCATCACTCGGTTCTCTGGCCATTCCACTCCGGTTCGATCCGCCGCTCGTCTCTCGGTGAAGCCTCGATCGGGCGGCCCGTTGCGTACTTTGAGCCCCGCACGGGACGTCCCCTCGGGTCCAGCCGGGTCCGGCGGGCGGCGGATCGAACCGGAGTGGAATAAGTTCACGCGAACGACTCGCTCCCAGCCCAACCGGATCGACGGTCACGAGCCATCGGTCACGGCGCGGGAGTCCAGGAGCAGGGACGATCATGTCACTTCGATTCAAGTTCGTGTTGCCCATCAATTTCATTCTTGTCCTGGTTCTCGCAACGTCGCTCGGCTGGGAGTGGCGGCGGCTGGAACAGGCCGAGCGGGCCATTTTGCGCTCGAGGCTCAGCGAGGAGGCGCGCTTCGTTCATACGGCGGCACGCACCTTCGGCGTCACGCCGAGGTTCACGGCTTTCCTGGCAGGGTTCTGCCGTGCCACCGATGCGGTCGCCTCTCCCGAGCATCAGGTTGCCCTGCTGGACCGGAACGGCCAGATGCTGGCCAGGGCCGCCGAACATGCCCATCACCCGATGGATCTGACCCGCCTCGCAGGACGTGGGGAAGGGTTTGGGACGCACCAGGAACGCGGCGAAACCTATCTGGTACGAGTTGTTGACGACGGAAATCGTCGTGTGGTGGTCGCCGAATCCACGCGCACCCTTCGACAGCGAGTCAACGATGCCCTCTGGAGGCATGCCCTCGGAATCCTGGGATTGGGTCTGCTGCTGCTCCTGACCGTCAACGCGGTCATGCGTCGGGTGGTGCTCCGACCGATCCGGCGTTTGTACCGGGCGGCGCAGCAAGTCGAGGAGGGCCAGCTTGGCGTCCAGGTCCATTGGCCGGGACGTGATGAATTCGGTGCCCTGAGTAGCCGGTTCAATACGATGTCTCGCGCCTGGCGCTCGAAGCGAAGGTGAATCGCCGCGAATTGGAAGCCGCGGAGCGAGTCCAATCGCACCTGTTACCCCCGGCGGAACTGCGCGTCGGCAACGTGGTGATCGCTGGCCAATGTATCCAGAAAGGGGCGGTCGGCGGTGACGTCTACGACGTGCAGTTGCTGCCGGATGGGCGTATTTCCGTCCTGGTCGCGGACCTCTCGGGACACAACGTCGCGGCGGCGCTGAACACCGCCTTGGTTCGCGGCCTGGTCACGCGGGAGACCGAGCAGGCCGCTTCACCGGCGCAGGTCCTCAATCACCTCAACCAGCAGCTCTGTCACGACCTGCCCGAGGACCATTTCGCCTCCGCTCTTCTGGCCTGGTTCGATCCCGAGTCGCGTCGTCTGGTCTACGCCAATGCGGGCCACCCGGCGGCTCTCCTGCGTCGTCCTGATGGGCGTGTCGAGGAGCTCTCGGCCACGGGGCCGCCGCTGGGCATCCTCCCTGATGAGAGAATGGATGAGCGCTGCGTCACACTCGAACCCGGAGCCGCGGTCCTGCTGTACACCGATGGACTGACCGAGGCGCGCAACCCGGAGGGCGTGCTCTGGGGCACGGAAGAGCTGCTCGACTGGTTGCGCAACGAGTGTGTCCTTCGCCCTGAGGCAAGCCTGAAGCACTTGCTCGACCATGAGGAAGCGTTCCGAAGTGGCGTACCGCGTGACGACGACGTGACGGTCGTGTTCTTTCAACTGGACCCCGCAGAGAAAGGAAACCTGATGGCGGCAGGCAGACACAGGGGCACTCGATTTCTGGCCGCGGGATAACGGACGGAAGGACACGGTGGTTCGGTCGCTGTTCCGCGCCACGGCAATTTCCTTGACGTTGTGCGACGCTCAAGGTGGAATACCTGGTTGCGCGGGAGGGCTCACCCTCGCACCGGGCAAGGGCTTTTGGTCTTTCCCGAACCAGTGAGGTGGGCACGATGCGTCCTGCAATGAAGGTTGGCGTGTTGGCAGCGGGCCTGACGGTCCTGGTCGCTCCCTGGCTTCAGGGCCAGGAGCGCGCGCGTTCAACCGCTCCGCGCCGGACGGCACGGGGCAATCTCCTCGCCAAGGCGGGGCACTACGAGTTCGCGGTTTCCTTCCTCAAGACCGGCGTTCGCGTCGTTCCACGGGATGCGGCCGGTCGACCGCTCGACGCCGCGGGCCTGTCCGGGGCCGCGACGTTCTATCACCCCAATTCACCCCAGCCGTGGTTCACTCGGCCACTCCGGGCTGAGAAAACCACTCCGGGCCAAACATCGACCTCGCTCGACCTGGCCATCGGGCTGGGCAACGTTCCAGCCACGGGAGTGAAGGTCGTCTTTGAGATTTCCGGTCTGCCGGACTCTACCGAATCGACGGTGACGTTCACCGTTCCGCTTGAGTTCGCGCCCACGTCGCCCGGCCGGCCCGCCCCGCTTCCGACACCGGCACCGACTGTGCCCCGCTATACGTACGCACCGGGCTATTACGGTTACGGCTACTACCAGTACACCAGTCCCGGTACCGCCGCTCCGGCCGCGAGCAGCCCGGCACCCGCTTACGCGGCCCCGATGTATGGCGGGTCCACCGGTGTCTCGTCCAGCTCCCGCGATTGGACCACGGGCCGGAGCAACCTGCCGCTGTCGAAGCCTTGGCTTCGACCCATTGACTGAAGACCAGCCAGGAGAGAACGACAAGCACTCTGATCGGAATCCCGACGACATGGCACCAAAATGAAGGAGACTACGATGCATCTGAGGACAACCTGGCTGGTGGTGGCATTCGGATGGGCGTGCATCCCGAGTCCAGGATTCGCCCAGGCCCAGCCGTGGCAGGCAGCCGATGAAGCGGGCTGGAAGGCCTATCAGCAAGGCCGTCTCGACGAGGCGGAGAAGCAACTCCGTGCGGCCGAGCAAGCAGCTCGGACTTTCGGCCCGGAGGATCCCAGGCTCGCGACCACGCTCGATCACCTCTCCTGGGTGCTCTGCGCCGAGGGGAAGGCGACCGCGGCGGAGCCGCTGGCGAAATCGGCGCTGGCCATCCGTGAAAAGACGCTCGGTGCCGAGCACGCGGATGTGCTGAAGAGCCTGAACACCCTGGCGTGCCTCTATGACATGGAAGGCCAGCCCGCCGAGGCCCGACCGATCTATGAGCGGTGCCTGGCCCTGGCGGAGAAGTTGCACGGGCCGCAGCACGAGACAGTCGCGGCCATCCTCGACAACCTGGCCACCGTGAATCATGCCCTCGGAAAGGAAGCCGAGGCCGAAGCCGCCTACAAGCGAGCGCTGGCCATTCGCGAGAAGACGGCCGGAGCCAAGGAGATCGACCTGGCGCCGACCCTGCACAATCTCGCGACGCTCTATCTGGAGAAAGAGCAGTACGCCGAGGCCGAGCCGCTTTTCAAGCGGTCTCTGGCCATCCGTGAAAAAGCGCTCGGAGCGGACCATCCCGAGGTGGCGACGAGCCTGGAGAGTCTGGGATGGCTCTACGCCAAGCAAGGGAAGGCCGCAGAGGCGGAGCCGCTCCTGAAGCGAGCCCTGGCGATCTACGAGAAGGCTCTCGGAGAGGATCACCCCCACGTCGCCCGGTGCTGCGCCAAGATGGGCAAAGTCTGCTGCGACATGGGTCGGCCTGACGAGGCCGAGTCCTGCTGCAAGCGTGCCGTGACGATCCAGGAAAAGGCGGGCGATCCGATCGGCACCGCCAAGGTCCTGGACAACTACGCCGACGTGCTGCGGAAACTGAAACGGCCCAGCGAGGCTAGACCGCTTGAGCAACGGGCCCGCGCTCTGCGGGAAACCGAGTCCAAGCAGGGGCAGGATGCTCCCAAGTGATGCCTCGGCTGGCCGGTGGGAGGCAGCGTCGAGTCACCTGCCTCACACGCTCTGGAATCAGGCCTGGGAGGCGGATCGAGTCACACCCCATCACTCCTCGAACGACCACGCTTGCACGGCATACGGTTTGAATTCGACCGCACGGTGCGAGCTACCCTTGGCCACGCGCGCGGCCGGCACGGGACGCAGGCGGGCGTTCTCGTCGTCGCTCGGGGCCGTTGCATCGAGCGTCGACGTGCCGCATGAGCATCGCCCTGGGCAGATCCTTCAGTTCCAGCTCGACGTCGCGCCGGCGCGCCGGAGAAGTTCCAGAGCAGAAGATTATCGACCTGGAACTTCTCATCATGGGATGCAAATCCGTGAACGGCCGGATCGGACGTGGTCACGCGGAGCCGGTCGCCGCTCAGGCGCGAGAGCAGCTTGAAGGCGAAGTACGAGGGCCGTACGTGGTTCTGGTAATCGAACAGGCCGTCGAACTGCGGCATCCAGTTCCACCATCGCGTCATGAACGCCGCCCCCTGGGGTGACATGAAGGGCGCGAACTGCTCGTAAGCGACGTGGTAGTCGCGGATCTGGTAGTAGCACGACCAGTCCAGGGCGGCCTCCTTCATTTGCCAGGCCGTCTCCAGCAGGTAGCAAGGCTGGAAGCGCGGGTCGAGCGAGGGGTTCATGAGGTCCATGTTCCACTCGTCGAGAACCGTCTCCGGCTTCAGCGCGGGGTGCTTCGCCAGCAAGCTTTTCGCATAGGTAATGGTATCGCGGATCTGATTCGGACTACTGCTGTAAATATGCCAGGAGACGAAGTAGAGCGGGATCGTCGGTTCCTTCTCGCAAGCCTCCAGCAGCGCGGGCAGGATCGGCGAGCGCACGCCGGCCAGCGCGGGACCGCCAACTTTCGCGTTGGGATCGGCCCGGAGAATGGCCGCGGCCGTCTTCTTGTAGTAGTGGACATAGGAGTCGGGCTGGAAGCGATAGGGACAACCGCCCGATTCGCCGATGTCGGGCTCGTTGGCCACCTCCCAGTAGCGAATCCCCGCGCCCTGGTCCTTGTAGTGCTTCACCAGGCTGAAGATCAGCCGATCCCATTCCGCGGTATCGTTCGGCTCGACGCGGTCCTGGTCGATGGTCGGAAACAGCACGCGCGGCTTGAAGCACAGGCACATGAGCGGCTTCGCGCCCGTCTTGAGGATGGTCTCGACGGAGCGGTCCAGGGTCTCGAAATGATCGCGCCCCCGTTCCGGCAAGAGTTGAAAATATTCCTGGATGAACAGGCGGATGAGCCGTGGCCGCAGCGCCGGATCTCCGCGATCCGGCCGTCCCACATCGGCTCGTCGGACAGTCCGCCCTGACCGAGCCCGATGCGGTCGATTTCGAGCGGGCCTTGTGGTTCGTCGAAGTGGACCGTCACCGTGACCGCGCGGCTGGGCGTGGGTCAGGCTCGCCCCCATCAGAACGATCATCAGAACGTGCGCCGCGGACTTCATGCGTCACCTCCGATCGCGTTTCCCCGCTGGCAACGGCAGAATCTGCCAGCCTTCGGCTCCATCGCGGATGTCGCGCTCGACGAATTCCCAGATCACGAGGGTCTTGTTCATCAGCAGCTTCGGCCGGCGCGCCAGCTCCTGGCGCACCAGGGTGGAGGCGCCGCCGTCGTTGATGATCGTCGTCAGCGGCTGCTTGAGTGCGCGGGCCAGATGCGCGACGAATCCCGCCGAGCCGGGCTCATCACGCTCATAAATGCGTAAAAAACTGTCACCAATGACGAAAATGCGAGCATCAGGCTCATCCCGGTAAGGCTGCTCCGTATTGCGCTCGACGACTTGCGAACACATGATCGCATCCGCGCCGATCGCGCGTTCAAGCTGAGGTACCCGGAGCATCTGGAGCACGTCGCCGAGGTGCTCTACCTGAACCGGCCGCGTCTCGTATTCGACCTGTCCGACCTCGCCGCAACCCAGCTCGATGATGCGCGCGGCCACCGCGTCCACCGCCTGTTGCATGCCTTCCGGCGACCAGTGGCTGTCGCGGGGCAGGTAATAGCGGCGCGGGCTCTCGCTCTGCCGGGCACGGCGGAAGGTTCTCAAACAGGTCCACCACCTCGATGCCCGATGCGCGGAGCCCCTCCAGAAGCATACGAGTCTGAGGACAGATGATGCCGTCGACGCCTTTCGCCCTCTCTGAAAGGAAGTCCGGATAGACGCTCTCCTTGTCCGGCACGGGGACAACCAGGAGCTTGATGCCGCGCTCCGCCAACTGATCGCGGAAGCAGCGGATCGCCGCCAGAGGGTTGGACGGTTCGCTTTCCGTGAACCGCTCGGTCGCATAGCGCACGCCGGGCCGGTAGAACAGCCAGCCCTCTCGACCGATGAGCGCCTTCTCGCCCGCATCGGCCAGGAGCTGGAATTGAGCGTACTGCATCCAGGGCCGCGATGTGTTCGCCACCAGGCTGGACTCTTCCAGAGTGCTCTCGAAGGCATGGAGGTTCGCGGCGGTCGGCGGCCGATCGAAAATATCGAGAGCCTGGGGCCGCTCGCCGCGCCCGAACTCGATTGCGGTCTGAAACAGGCCCGCGCTCCCGATCACGACGAGGAAGCCGACTGTCATGAAGACCTGGGCGGTGCGTGATGCCGGCACGTCGGGGACTCATAAGGTGTACGAAAGGGGTCGGATCGCTCTCTCTGTGTAGCGGCGGCCGTCTCGGCCGCTCCGGGCTCCCAGTCACAGAGCGGCCGAGACGGCCGCCGCTACATGGAGAAACCCTTCTCGTACACCCTTTCAAAACTGGAAGTAAAGGAACGGGTTGAACGACTGCGAAAACATCACCAGCAGCGACACGACGAACAAAGGATGCACGAGCACGGCCTTCGGCCAGGTGATCGTTTCGGACCAGTCGAACGCCTGGATCGGACAGGCCACGAAAAGGGCACAGATCGCCGCGATCAGGAGCGTTCCCCGGGTGTAAAGCTGGGCGGGCAAGAGCAGCACGCCGGGACTGGCCGCGCCGCCGCCGAACATGGCCGCCAGGTAGTTGACCGCGTCGTGAAAGCTCGCCGAGCGGAACAGCACCCACGAGAACAAGACGAGGAGGAACGTCACTGCCACGCGGACGCATTGCGGCAGCTTCTGATAGAGGCTCTGCTTGCCCCGGTAGCGCTCGTAGGCCAGCAGCACGCCGTGATAGGCCCCCCAGGCCACGAACGTCCAGCTTGCCCCGTGCCAGAGGCCGCCCAGCAGCATGACGATCGTGAGATTAATATAAGTGCTCCAGGGGCCTTTGCGGTTCCCGCCCAGGGGAATATAGAGATAATCGCGCAGGAACGTGCTCAGCGAGATATGCCACCTGCGCCAGAAATCGGTGATGCTCTCGGCCTGATAGGGGGCGTCGAAGTTCTTCGGGAACTCGAAGCCGATCATCCGGCCCAGGCCGACGGCCATGTCGGAGTAGCCCGAGAAATCGAAATAGATCTGGAAGGCGTACGCGACGGCGCCGAACCAGGCGTCGGGGGCCGTCAGCGACTGGGCGTTGAAGGCGGCGTCGGCGACCCGTCCCATCGGGTTGGCCAGCAGGATCTTCTTCGAGAACCCCAATACGAACAGCGCCACTCCGGACGAGAACTTCTCCCAGGAGTGGGTCCGCGTCACGAGCTGACCGGCGATCGTGTTGTAGCGGATGATCGGCCCGGCGACCAGTTGCGGGAACAGCGCGATGTAACAGGCGAAGTCCACGAACGACCGCACCGGCGGCGCCGTGCCGCGGTACACATCGATCGTGTAGCTGAGTGCATGGAACGTGTAGAACGAGATGCCGATCGGCAAGGCCACCTTGAGCACATAGACCGGGCTCGACCCGAACCAGTCCAGAAGCTGGTTGAGGTTGGTTTCGAAAAACCCGACATATTTGAAGAATCCGAGCGTCGCCAGGCTGACCGTGATGGCCGCGCTGACCCAGGCGAGCCGCTGCCCGTGTGAGATTCCCGCCCGGCCGAGCATCCGGCCGCAGAGGTAATTCACGACCGTGACGGCGCACATCAAGAGGATGTACCAGGGATTCCACCAGCCGTAAAAAACGTAGCTGGCCACGAGCAAGAGGGCATTGAGCGCCAGCGTGGTCCCGGCATCGGAAGCGCCGCCAAGGTGCGCCAGGGCCTGGACTCCGTAGTACAGCAGGAGCACCAGCGGCAGGAAGTAGAAAACGAACAGGTATGTGGTGAAAACCATCGATCCGCCTGGCTCCGGGCCGTGCCTCACTCGCGGACCAGGTTGGTCCAGACCGCCCAGTAGATCGGGTCCACGTCCTGCCCGAAATACTTGTTCACGATGCCTCCCATGTAGTGCTCGTCGATCGGCACCTCCAGGGCCATGCGGTGTACTTGACCGGCGCGGAAGGTCTTCAGATCGCCACCAATGCCCGGCACGCGCTTGTCGGCGGCCTCGGCGCGCGGCTTGAACGGATCGTAGTGGCCGACGTAAATCGTCGTGCCGTCCATCTTCCCCCGGTGGACTTCGAGGACCTGGTATTTCAGGATTGTGGCATAATCATACAGGTCGCGCTTGAAGATGGCCCCTTCCGGGACTTCGAGCAGCTTCGCCGTCACCTCGATACTGCCATGGCTGGTCACGCCGGTATCCTGGCCCGCGTTCGATGCTTGCGGGTTGGGGTGCTTCGCGCAGGAAACGCAAACCAAGCAGACAAGAAGAATCGCCAGCAATCTCATCGGGGCCTCACGGTTCCTCATGGCGCGGCGGAGCCGCAACGTGTAGGGTGCGTCGAGTCCGCGACGACGCACCTCTTCTCTGTTCCTGAGTCCGCGTTGGAGTGGAACGAAGACGGTGCGTCGTCGCGGACTCGACGCACCCTACAAGGCTCTATTCCTTCTTGTACACCTCGATGTTCCGTTTATTCCGTCCCCCTTCTGCTCCCACAACAGGGTAGTTTGTACGTACCAGGGGCTTCCAACCGAGATACTCGTAATAGGGGTCTGGGATAAAGACCCATATTTTACGACTGCCATTCTGGAAAAGGCTGCCCCATCCTGTAGGGTTCTTGCCACTCCTGGAGATTTCTATTTTGAAGTCACTGAAGGAGTGGTCAATGATGACGACCGCCTTGGCATATTACCCCGGCAAGAAAGTAGGTCGGACAATCCTGTCCGACTCCCCCGGCCTGTCGGACAGGATTGTCCGACCTACAGGAGGATCTTCTTTGCCGGGGTAATACTCTGTCGCTAATCTCAGTGCTTCTGCCTCACCTCTCGGTCTGTTGATACGGACGAAGGCAAAAAGAAGTGCGAAGACAGCGACGACCAGCATGAGGCCAGCCACAGTGAGCTTCGGGCTCCTTTGACACTCTCATGTCTTTCTCCCTCTCATCGGTTTTCTGTTCCATTGTTACGCACGCTCCAGCTTCAGAATGGCGTTATGGAACGCCATCGACTCATCCAGGGGTTTGCACCCCTGGCTATAAACGGCCGCCTCTGCGGGGCTGGAATCTTCTTCTCCCAATCGTCTCTCAGTGTGCTGTCGGCTCCGTAATGTGAATCTCAGCATAGGTCCAGTGCGGCTCCCAGCCCCAGGAGAGGTCGAGCCGCGGCCCGTGGCGGGCGTCGGGGTAGGCTTTCCGGGTGGCCTCGCCGGGGCCGCCCACGATGGGCGTATCCGCCATCCGGACGATCGCCATGCTGGTGCGGTTGTTGTCCACCCGGCCGAGATCGGCCTCGCTGCGCGTGAAGAGCAGATATTTTCCATCGGGCGAGACACAGCCGCCGTACAGGTGGCGGCCCTCCTCGGCGTAGAGCATCTGTTTGTCGTTGCCGTCACCGCCGGCCTTCCAGATCTCGGCATAACCGCCGACCTCGGGCCGGATGCCGCGCGAGTAGACGATCGACCGCGAGTCTGGCAGCCAGTCCGGCGTGCAGTTGTAACGCTCCGGCTCGCTGACGAGATTGAACTGGCCGGTCTGCGCGTCCATCCGGCCGATATTCCAGTACGGTCCCAGGCCGTTGGCCGTGCCTGCGAACCACTTGCCGTCGGGCGACCAGCCAAGCTGCTGGATGATCCCCTTGCGGGGCAGCGTCCGGACCACCGCGCGGGTCGTAACGTCGATGATGCGAATGCCCTCTTTCTTGTCGAGGCAGGCCAGTTGCGTCCCGTCCGGCCCCCACGAGGCCCACGTGGTGCCGCGCCCGAAGACCACCGGATGAGAAGCGTCGGCATCCGCGAGGATCAGCTCATAGGTGCCATAGGTGTTGTTATCGACCGGCTCGTTCCGGGGCATCCGGTAGTAGAACATCCTCTTGCCGTCGGGCGAGAACCGCACGCCCACTTCGTTCACGTCCGGCGTCTGCGTCAGGTTGCGCCGCTGAGAGCCATCCGGGCGGATCAGGAAGAGGTCCCAGTTGTTTCGGTCGGTGGGAGCGCTGAAGGCGATCCAGCCCTTGGTACACACTTCGTCGGCGAGTGCGGTGGCGTTCTCATCAACGGGCGGCGCTTCTGGGAAGATCTCGGCGGACGTCCAGCACGGCTCCCAGCCGGCGGGGAGGACCAGCACGGGGCCGTCCTTGGCCGCAGGAAACTGCTTGCGCAGCTCGGGACTGGCGCCCCCGATGATCGGGGCGTCGGCCAGCCGGATCAGGCCCATCGGCGCACCGCTGTGACCGGGATCGCCGTTTTCCTGCACGTTGCCCGTAAACAGCACATACTTTCCGTCGGGCGAGAGACATCCCCCGTAGACGTGCCGGCCGTCCTCGCCGTAGACCAGCCTGCGCTCTTTCCCTTCCGCGTCGGCCATCCAGAGCTGAGTCCAGCCGTTGCCGTTGTTCCCTTTCTGGCCGGGGGGACGGTTTGAAAAGAGGATCGACCGGCCGTCGGGGAACCAGTCGGGCGTGCAGCAATCGACCCGGCTGACGGCGTTGGTCGCGCCCGAGGCGACGTCCATGCGCGCCACGGTCCAGCTTGTGCCGAACGAGTTCGCCACGCCCGTGAACCATTTTCCATCCGGCGACCAGACGAGCTGCTGGAAGAAGCCCTTGCGGGGCATCGTGCGGACGACATGCTTGGTATCGAGATCGATAATGGAGATCCCCTTGATGGCCAGGCAGGCGATCTGCCGGCCGTCCGGCTCCAGCTTGCCCAGGGGAATTCGCCCTCCTGGCCGAGCGGCGTGGGCTTCGAGCCGTCGGCGTCGGCGAGCATGAGCTGGCCCTGGGTGCCGTAGGTGTTGCCGTCGATGTTCTCCTTGCGTGCCAGCCGGCGGTACAGCAGCCGGCGGCCGTCGCGCGAGAACTGCGGGTAGGCTTCGTTCCACGCCGGCGAGTTCGTGAGGTTCCGCATGCCGGAGCCATCCGGGCGGCACGCGAACAGGTCCCAATCTCCCCGGTCGGTCCGCGCCGAGGAGACGATCCATCCTCGGTCGTGCACCTCCCCGGCCAGCTTCACGACCGGCGGGCTATCCGGGATCGAGAAACAACACGTCAGGAAGAGAGCGACGTTGACGATGGGCCCGAGCATCGCAGGTCTCCGGAATGACCGCTCATCGGATCATGATCATCGGCGATTGTCCGAATGGATGCGAGCCCCGTCCGCCGGTTTTTCGCACCCGACTCATCGGGCGCCGTATTGCAACCGATCGCCCGCGCCCGTACAACCCGGCAGCGGCTTCAGCCAGGCTCGGATGCGCGCTCCCTCCCACCGGCCGGCCAGGCGTCAAGAAGGGATCTATGTTCTGATAGGAGAGACTCGGCACGGATCGAGAACGCCATGAGCACGACCAGACCCCAGGCCCTCCCCACGACGCCTCCATCCAGCCCGACACTGCGCCAGCGGGTGCTGCGGATGGTGACCGCCTGGGCGTGCCTTGGGGCCGTGATGGGGATGAGCCTCGGGATGGAGAGCGGGGGGCCCATCGGGGCCATCGCCGGGACGGTGGCGGGAGCAATCGAGATGGCCGCCTTCGGGGCCATCTTCGGCCTGATCGGGGGCAGTCCGGAAGAGACCCTGCTCGGGGCCACGTGTGGAATCGCCGTCGGGCTGGTGGCGTGGCTGGCCTCCGGGCGGACGAGCCTTGTCTTCGCCGCCGACCTCGGCCTGGTCGCCGGCGCCGTCACCGGGGCCACCCTGCGGCCGTATGCGCACCTGGTCTCTCTTCCCATGGTTCTTGTGTGGAGACGGGCCCGACTTTCTGTTGCGCAGCATCAACCCGGGTCGGAGCCCACGTCTCCAGCAGGTAATCGAGAGCGGTTCACGCTGGAGTAACCCAGACGCTCCGCAAGCCCGCAAAGAAACCGCTCCCAGCGCGTATCCTTCCCGCAGGCCAGCGACCATCGCCACTGGGATCTGGACGGCACGTGCGCCTTCCATGACAATGCACCCGGCGGCTGCGCCACGCTCGATGCGGAACCGCGCCTGCCGCGGCTATATATTTATTAATAAAGCTATGTATTTTACACGAGAACGACTTTTCCACCCGCACGTTTCCCTCATGAGGATAACCTTGGTCCTCATCATGGGCCTGTTCACGACCCCTGCCCACGCGTGGACGCGCCCGCACTTCGAGGATGCCGAGCTCGCGCAGCGCTCGGAACTCATTGTCGTCGGGCACGTGCAACCCGGCTCGATCCAGTATGTTCCGCACGCCCGCGGACCCAACGAGGGAGCGAGCTATGAACATCATGTGACCCTGGTCATCACCGAGGTCCTCAAGGGAGAGCCGCAGCCGGCGACGCTCCCCATCATCATTCATTACGGGCTGACCCCGGTTGTGGGCGGTTTTGTTCAGCGGGACAACTTCAGGATCGACCGGCACGGGCCCCGAAAAGACGACTATCCGAAGGACATCATCGAGATCTTCGACACCGGAAACAGCATCCGCGGCGGGCCTCCCGTGGTGAAGGATGCCAGAGAGGATGGACTCTGGTTCCTGAGAAAGCGAAGCGGAATCTATGGCAGAGAGCCGGGAAATGGCCTCTATGGGATCGTCGATCCGGAAGACGTCCAGCCGCTCTCCCTGAAAGCCTATTTCCTGGCCTATTTGTCCGCGGACCCGGAACAGGCCGTGCGACGCCACGTATCGGAGAGGCCCGAGCTCGCGAAACGCGCTCAGCGTTATTTCGACCATCGGGAAGTTCAGCGGATTCTCAACTTGAAGGACCCCAAAGAACGGGTCGAAAAGCTCCTCCCTTATTACTTCAAGAGGAGCTTCTGGGACCACCATTTTGAGGCCGAGCAAGGAATCATCGCCTGCGGAGAGATCGCCGGCCCGTACCTTCTCCAGTCCTTCCGCGCCCGAGCATCGCTCCCACCGCGCAGCGATCATTTCGTCGTGGAGGCTGATGAAGTATCGTGGTTGCGTGCCGGCCCTGATCGATCTCCTGAAGGAGCACGACGCCTTCTGGGCGAAGCAGGATCTCGAACCCGGCTGGTGGAACAGGTCCGTCGAGAGCCCGCTCACGCAGCAGCGCCGGAACATTTATGGAGAGGTCTATGATGCGGTTCTCGCCCTGGGCACGATCGGCGACCCGCAGGCCGTCGCGTCGATCGAAATGACCCGGCGGCGCTGGGCGGCCATCCCCATCGAGAACCGCCAGATCGTCGAAGCGTGCGACCAGGCCCTCAAGATCCTCGCGCAACAGCCGCCGCCCTCGACGCCGTGAGAGTCCATCCCCCGACACCATCCGCGATCCCTCCGGAACGTACCCATGCTCTGGCACCTGGCGAATCCGCTGATGCTCCTCGGCCTCCTGGGCGTGGCCATTCCGATCATCATCCACCTGCTCAATCGGCGGCGGGCGGTGACGGTGGACTGGGGGGCGATGCAATTTCTCGATCTGGGCCGTGCGCCCGACGCAAGATCCAGCTTACCGAGCTTCTGCTCATGACCGCGCGCATGGTGCTCCTGGGACTGGTGGCCCTGGCCCTGACGCGGCCGTTCTGGACGCCGAAGGAAAGCGCCGCTGCGACCGCAAAGGGCAGGGGGGGCGCGGCGTCGCGGCGCGATGTCGTGCTCGTGATCGACGGCTCGGCCAGCATGGACCGCAAGATGGACGGTACCTCGCCACGCGAACAGGCGATCGCATGGTCACGCGACTTCTTGAAAAAACTGGCGCCCGGTAGCACCGTCGCCGTGCTGGTGGCGCGCGACCGCGTGCAGCCGCTCGTCGCCACGCCCAGCTTCGATCTGACGAAGGTGGACAAGGCGCTGGGCACGATCGCCGCCTCGCGCGGGTCGAGCGACCTGCCGGCGGCGATGGTCGACGGGCTGAGTCTGCTCGAAGCGACCGAGAACCCCGCGCGGGACATCATCGTGCTGACCGACGGCCAGAAGCGGCCCTGGCGGACCGACGAGCCGCCGCGCTGGGCGTTGCTGCGCGAGCTGCACCGCGATTTCACCCGCCGGCTCGGCGTGACGCCGGCCGTCTGGTCGGTCACGTTCGGCACGGGCTTGAAGCCCAAAGGGGCCGACGGCGCGGTCGGGCCGCTCGAACTGCCGCGCACGCTGGTACCGCCGCAGTTGCCGATCCTGGTGCGCACGGCCGTCGCCAACGCCGGACCCGGTTCGCTCACGCGCACCGTCGAGCTGCTCATCGACGGTCAGCCTGCCCCCGGCGCGGCCCAGGTCGTCGGCCCGGTGCCCGTCGGCGGCACCACGCCGGTCGAGTTCAAGACGGCCCTGACCGATCCCGGCTCGCACGTCCTGACCGTCCGGCTGGCACCTGGCGACGATCCGCTGGCGGCCAACGATGAAGCGTCGCGGCCCGTCGAGGTCACCAAGGCGCTGCCCGTGCTCCTGGTCGATGGCGAGCCGGGCCTGGAGCCGCTCACCTCCGAGACCGACTTCCTCCGCGCGGCCCTGGCGCCGACCGGCGACGACACGCCGCAGGTCGCCGCCACGGTCGTGAAGCTCGCCGACTTCAAGCCGGAAGCGGTCCAGGGCCAGAGCGTGGTCGTGCTGGCGAACGTCGATCGGCTCGACGCCGGGCAGATGGCGGCGATTGCGGGCGTGCTCGACGCGGGCGGCGGCGTGCTGGTCGCACCTGGAAAGAAGACGGACGCGGCGTTCTGGAACGAGCAGATCGACCGCAACGGCACTGGCTGGCTGCCGGCCCGGCTGGGCGACGCGCGCGGCGTGTTCTCGGCGCGGAAGGCCGAGGCGCACCCCAGCCCGCCGACCTTCCAGAGCCCCAGCCTGGCGCCGTTCGGCACCGGCGACGCGCCCGCGCTGGCCGAAGCGGACCTGTTCTCCTACCGCGTCCTGACGCCCGCCACCAGGGCGCCCGCCGCCACCGTGCTGGCCCGGCTCGACACGGGCGATCCCTGGATTGTCGAGCGGCCTTTCCGCAAAGGCCGGGTCGTTTTGCTCGCCGGCCCGGTCGACGCCGAGGGCGGCACCTTGCCGGTCAACCCCGACTTCGTCCCCTTGATGCACGAGCTCGTCTACCACCTGGCCGATGCCGCCTCGTCGCGCTCGGTGCGTCCCGGCGAGCCGATCGTGGTCGATCTCGACCCGGCCCCACCGGCGGATGTGAAAACGTGCTCCGTCACCACGCCGACAGGTGAAACCCTCGCCATGCCGATCGAGCGCGAGGGCGGCCGCGCCCGTGCCCGGCTCGAGGCAGCCTATGAGCCGGGGATTTACACGGTGTCGCGGCCCGCAGGTCCCTTGCACGTCGCAGTCGAATCCGACCCGCGCGAGAGCGACCTCACGCCCCTGGCCGACGCCGATCAGAAGCGTCTGGCCGACGGCTGGCCGCTGTCCTTCGTCGCCGACCCGAACCGCATCGCCGATTTATTACTCGTCACCGGCCCCAGCCAGCAGCACCCGATCTGGCGGTTCCTGGTGCTGGCCGCCTTGATGGGCCTCTGCCTGGAAATCGCCCTGACCCGCCAGCTCGTCAAGAGCCGTGGGCTGGCCGATGTCGGACCCGAGGAACGAGGCTAAACGAGAAGTGGACTTTACCCATCCTCGTAGGGTGGGTCAGCGGCGTCCGCGCCGCGCAACCCACCATCCCTTTCCGAGGTGGGTGGCGCGGCGAGGACGCCGCTGACCCACCCTACAAGACTGCCCCGGGTAGCCCCGGTTGCGGCAACCGGGGTCGCGCAGCGACGAGAGGTTTCAGGTCGGCCCGATGGGTTTTTCCAGCGACCCCTTGCGGCTGCGCCGCCCCGGTTACAGTAACCGGGGCCACCCGCGGTCGAAGGTTCGGCGATGTCTTTGTTTTTTGGGTGCCACTGGCTTTGCCAGTGCTCGGCTCGGCACTGGCAAAGCCAGTGGCACCCAGGGACGAGCCTCCCCTGCCAGTGCCACCCCGCCGCAACCCACCATCCCTCGCTTTCCGAGGTGGGTTGCGCGGCGAAGACGCCGCTAACCCACCCTACAAGACTACGAGAAGCGGAACGCGCGGATGCGCGTGAATGCTTCTTGGATCTGGTCGCTCAGAACAGGATACTTATCTGGGCACTTATCGCAACTGCGCGCCTTCTGATCAAGAGAGAGGCCCGAATAATCTCCTGTCACCCAAATCCCATCGCACTTTCGACACTGTAAGAACTGGCCGTCTTCGCATAAAGTCTCGCCATCGTACGCGACGACTTTATACTCCTTCGGATAGGGCTGGCCGTAGATCAGAAGGACTGTCCGATTAGATCCCTCATTGAGACGCTTGCACTTCTCGACTTCTTTCGAAGACGGCTCTTGGCCCTTGATCTCGACGTAACTGTTCCATTCGTTGATGCTGAAGTCGGGTAGATACCACGTTCCGTCCATGTCGAAGCCCTGCTCCTCATAGATCCAGGCGAGGCCAAGTCCATCGAAGAAAAACGGCCCACCGAGCTTCGGTTTTCGACCGGAAGCGGTAGCCCTTGTATTCCGTGGGAATGGGCTCGAATTTCATCACGGGCCTTCGCCTCCCAGCCGCCTAACCCATTGATAAGCTGTAACAACAGACGGATGGCCGGGGTTTCGCGGACAAACCCCGGCCACCCGTCGCGCGTTACTTCGGGCTCAGGAAACAGGAATCGAGATAGTACTCGAAATCCTCGACGAGCTTGTCGAGGCTGGCCAGGACCTCGGCGGGAGAATGGCTAACCTCGAAGCGGCGCACCATGTTCTCGGCGCAATCGGCCAGACTCAGGGCGAGATCCTGGAGAATCTGCCGCCTTGGTCCGGTCGTACGGATCGACCTCGAAGTAGGACACCGTGCTCGTCTTGACCGCGGCCAGCTTCCCCGTCAGCCTCTCCAGGCGCCGGCCGATGCGATCGGCCTCGTCGTCGTCCTTCCGGCTCGCCGCCAGATGGTCCAGCGCCGCCCGCAACCGACGCGCCGTGGCGTCGTACAAAGCATCATCGACTTTCAGGTTGTGCACGCGCTCTTCAAGATGATCGGCTTCCAGTGGAATGTTCGGCATCGCAATCGCCTCCCTCCGGTCGTCAAGGTGCACACATGGATCTGGACATATGAGCGAAAGAATCACCGCCGCGTCACCCACAGCTTCGTGGGGAAGGTTCCTCTCATTCTGATCTTGAATGCGCAATGAGGGAAAGTCAACAGAAATAGGATGATTGTTTATCGGTACGAGATCCCGCAGTGGATTCGGATCCTCTCAAGTGGTAAGACCGGTATTAGCCCCGAAGGGGCGGCAGTGAATAGCCCGGGGCGTCAGCCCCGGGTACCGGCCCCGTCCCCGTGCCATCCGCATCCGGAGCCCCGAAGGGGCGACAGAAAATCCCGCGACGGCCATGGGCTCTGTCGCCCCTTTGGGGCTTCGGAGAGGCGTTTTGGGGCACCGTTCTTCCGTCCCGGGGCTGACGCCCCGGGCTATTCACTGCCGCCCCTTCGGGGCTTTCCCAATAGCCTCTCAGCCCCGGTCCAGGCGGAGCTTGAGGAAATGGGTGGCGCAACTGATGCACGGGTCATAGTTGCGAATCATCTGTTCACAACGGCGGGTGGCCTCGGCATCGTCGTAGGAGACGACGCGGGGCACGTACGCACGCAGGTCGGCCTCGATCTGGCCCTGGTTCTGCGAGGTCGGCGGCACGATCTTGGCCGCGGCGATCAGCCCGTCGGCGCCGATGGTGTAGCGGTGATAAATCATGCCGCGCGGGGCCTCGGTGGCGTGGCAGCCCGTGCCCGGCGCGGGGCGTGAACGGCACGCGGCTGGGCGAGGGCTCGCGGTTATAGGCCCGGATGATGGCGATCGCCTCCTCGCAGGCGTGGATCAGCTCCATGGCGCGGGCGATGATGCTCTTGAAGTTGTTGCTGGCACGGCACGGTGAAGCCGCATCGCCTCGGCCTCGCGCCGGGCGATCGGCGAAAGCTGGTCGAAGCACAGGTTGACGCGGGCCAAGGGGCCGACCAGATAGGACGTCTCGCCCGGCAGCCGGACGCTGTGCAAGGCGTTCGCGTAGGAGCGGTGCCGCTCGGCGAAGTGGCTCTCGTACTCCTCGACGGGCACGTCCAGGCCGCGGCTGGACACCACGTTCCCGTCGTTCATGGGATACTCGTCGGGCCGGCGGATACAGACCGACTCATAGTCCATCTCCAGGTCCGGGAACTCGAACGTCGCCACGAGCTGGAGCGTCTTGATCGAGGCTTCCAGGGCCCATTCCAGGTCGGGCAGAAGGGCCTTGAGCGCCTTCGGGCTGGGGGCGCGATGGAAGCCGCCCACGGCCACGTTGATCGGGTGGATGGCACGGCCGCCCATGACATCGAGCAGATCGTTGCCGATCTTCTTGAGCCGCAGGCCCATCTCGACCGTCTCGCGATGGTCGGCGGCCAGGCTCAGGCCGCTCTCGTAGCCGAGGAAATCGGGCGCGTGCAGCAAGTAAATGTGCAGCGCGTGGCTCTCGATCCACTCGGCGCAGTACAGCAGCCGCCGCAGGCGGCGGATCTCCGGACCCGGGTTAATTCCGAGGGCTTTTTCGAGCGCGTGGCACGACGACATCTGGTAGGCGACCGGGCAGATGCCGCAGATCCGCGCGGTGATGTCGGGCACCTCGCGCACCTCGCGGCCTTGCAGGAACGCCTCGAAGAACCGGGGCGGCTCGTAGATGTTGAACTCGATGTGCTCGACCTTGTCGCCGTCGAGCTTGACGTACAGCGCCCCTTCACCCTCGACGCGCGACAGGGTCTTGACCTCGAAGGACCGATTCGCAGGCATGATCGATGATCTCCCTCCGACGATGGCCGCTGCCCGGTGTCCCTTCTCCCGGGGCCGGGACAAGGGACGAAGGGCAACGTGACAGACGACACGATGGTCAAGCCTTGCCGGGTCCGGTGGACTGTTGCAGCGTGTTGCTGGCGTCGCGGAACTCGGGCGCGTTGCCGCTGAAGCCGCGGGTCAGCCGCACGAGGTGGGCGCGATCTTGGCCGGTGGCGAGGTAGTGGTTGTGCAGGCTGACCAGGTTGGGCTCTTCCTTCGGCCCGTAGCAGCCGAAGCACTCGCGGTTGTACGACGGGCAGATCGCGCCGCAGCCGGCCTGGGTGACCGGGCCGAGGCAGGCGATGCCCTGCGCGACGGCCACGCAGACCGTCCCCCGCCGCTTGCACTCCATGCAGACGCTGTAGCGGGGCACCTTCGGCCGCCGGCCGATGAGCAGCGAGGTGACCAGGTCGATCAGTTGGTTCTTGTTGATGGGGCAGCCGCGCAGCTCGAAGTCGACCCAGACGTGGTCGCCGATCGGGGTGCTGGTGGCCAGCGTGCGGATGTATTCGGGCTTGGCGTAGACGGCGTGGACGTAGTCGGCCGACGTTGGCCCAGTTCTTCAGCGCCTGGATACCGCCCGAGGTGGCACAGGCGCCGATGGTGACCAGGAACTGGCACTGGCTGGCGGATCTGCTTGATCCGCTCGGCGTCGTGCGCCGTGGTGATCGAGCCCTCGACCAGGCCGACGTCATACGGGCCGGGGATTTCCTGGGTGCGGGCCTCGAGGAAGTACGCCATCTCGACGGCGTTGGTGATGGCCAGAAGCTCATCCTCGGCATCGAGCAGCGAGAGTTGGCAGCCGTCGCACGAGGCGAACTTGAAGACGGCCAGCTTGGGCTTGGGCATCTCAGAGGTCCTCCACGTGCAGGTACGGCTCGACTTGCTTGTAGGTGAACACCGGGCCGTCCTTGCAGACGAACACCGGCCCGATCTGGCAGTGGCCGCAGTGGCCCAGGCCGCAGTTCATGCTGCGTTCCATGGACAGGTAGATCCGGTCGGCGGCGATCTTGCGGGCCAGCGCCTCGAAGATGACGAACCGGATCATGATCTCGGGGCCGCAGGTGAACACGCGGGTCTTGGCCGCGTTGAGCCGCAGGCGGTAGAACAGCACCGGCACGACGCCGATGTTGCCGCGCCAGTCGCCGTCGCCGATATCGACGGTGGTGGTCACCTCGATGTCGGCGTCGCGCCAGCGGCTGTACTCGTTGCCGTAGAGCAGGTCGCCGGGCGTGCGGGCGCCGTAGAGCAGATGGATGCGGCCGAAGTCGCCGCGGTGGCGGATCAGGTGGTAGATCGCCGGCCGCAACGGTGCCAGGCCGACGCCGCCGCAGGCGATGACGATGTCCTGCCCCTTGCACTGATCCATCGGCCAGCTCGTGCCGAACGGCCCGCGCAGGCCGAGGCGCTCGCCGACCTGTTTCGCGCCAGGGCCGACGTGACGTTGCCGGCCGCGCGGATGGTGTGCAAGAGCTCGGTGGACTTGGCCGGGTCCGAGCTGATCGAGATGGCGACTTCGCCGATCCCCGGCAGGTACAGCATGTTGAACTGGCCCGCCTCGAAGCGGAAGGTCGCGGCCACCCGGGGATCGACAAAATCGACCCGGTAGGTCGTGATGCCCGTCACTTCGTGGATGATGGCCCCGATGGTCGCCACGTCGGGGACCCAGGGATTGGTGGCCGACACCGTGGTCGGCGTGAATGCAAGAGCGGTCACGTCGTGCCTCCTCGGATGGCGGCCACTTCCTGGGTCAGGTCGATGCCGACCGGACACCAGGTGATGCACCGGCCGCACCCAACGCAGCCGGGGGAGCCGAACTGATCGACCCAGGTGGCCAGCTTGTGCGTCAGCCACTGGCGGTAACGGGCGCGGGTCGCCTTGCGGACCGTGCCGCTGTTCATGTACGAGTGATCGGGCGAGAAGCACGAGTCCCAGAACCGGTCGCGCTTCACGTGCGTGGCACTCAGGTCGGAGACTTCCTCGACGGTCGCGCAGAAGCAGGTCGGGCAGACCATCGTGCAGTTGCCGCAGGCCAGACAGCGCTCGGCGATCTCGTCCCAGTGCTCGTGTTCGAGGTTGTTTAAAAGCAGGTCATGCAGGCCGCTGGTGTCGAGCCAGCGCCCGCCGCCGTTGTGGCTGTAGCGGCGCTGTTCCATCTCGCGGGCGGCCTTGTGGGGGATGCCCTGCGCCTCGGCGACGGCGCGGGTGCTGCACGGCACCCAGGGCGCGGCCGAGACGATCTGGCCGCCCCGTTCCGAGCCGACCTCGATGACGAAGCCGTTGGGCAGCTCGGTGATCGCCAGGTCGAAGCCCGCGGTCACCGACGGGCCGGTGCCCAGCGACGTGCAGAAGCAGGTCGGCGCCGCCCGGCCGCACTGGACGGCCAGGATGAACAGGTCGCGCCGGCGCGCCTCGTAGTCGCGGTTCGGGAAGCGGTCGGACAGGAAGACCCGATCCTGCTTCTCCAGGGCGGCGATGTCGCAGGCGCGCACGCCCACGATCGCCAAGGGTTGCGACGGCGGCTCGGGCACGTGCGTTTCCCAGCCCTGGCCGTTGCAGGTCGTTTCCAGCAGCGTCGTCCGCGCCGGGAACAGGAACTTCTTGAGCGACTGCGGGCCGACCACGTAGTCGAAATACATCCCCGGCTCGGTGCGCTCCAGCCGGTATTTGCCGGCGTCCTGCGCATCGGTGTAGCCGGCCGGCAGATCCTCCATCCGCTCGATGTCGTCGTAGATGATCGACGACTCCGAGAGACGCGGGCCGATGAGGCGGAAGCCCAGCTCCCGGAGCCGGTCGAAGACGGCTTGCAGGGCGGACTTGTCGGTGCAGACGTAGCAGCCGATCGGGAGGTTGAAGTCCATGCTCACTTCTCCTGACCGGAAGGGGCGTCGGGCAGGGCCTGGCTATACACGTTCACAAGCTGGAGCCGGGTGGCGCTGAGCCGGCGCGAGAGCGCCTCGGCGGTGCGCCTCATGAACTCGTAGCCGAGCTTCGGGTGCTGCTGGCAGAGGGCCAGCAACTGGTTGGCCGCGATGGCCACGGCCGCCGTCGGCTGCACGGCGCGGCCGGTGGCGGTCATCTCGGGCTGGCCCAAAAGCGGCGACCAGCCGAGCAGCTCGCCCGCGCCCACCGTCTGCAGCCGCTTGACTTCGCGTGGCGAGACCCGCATGTCGAGGGCCACCGACCCTTGCAATAGGAGATAAAAGTGCGAATGTGCATGGCCCTCCCGGAACAAAATCGCCCCGGCCGGGAACTCGACCCGTTCCGCGATCGGGGCGATCAGCTTCAGATCGTTGTCGGCAATGTCGTGCAAGAATTGCACGCCTTGCAGGGTTTCGAGCATGTCTTGAGTATCCATCACGCGGGTCCCGAGGAGTGAGTCGTTGTGGCTTGCCGTCGAGTCTGCGTCGGGTGGCCGGGGTTTCGCCCTGGAAACCCCGGCCACCCAGGCGGGTTTCGAGATCGTTTCTGAGCCGCCCCGTGAACGCCTGGCCCACACGCCCGCGCCGCGGGTTCGCCTCCCAACGACGCGAGAAGGCGCGCCGGACCGCCGGACCCCGAGAGGGCCGGCCGGTTCCGACCACGGCCGCGAGCGGCAGTCTCAGACGATGCAACGCTCCAGTTCATCCAGCCGCGTCAGGAGCTGTCGGCTCAGGGTGCCGAACACACCCGCGAGCGCGGGGCTGAACGCGCCCAGAGGCGCGCCCTCTCCGGCTTCGACCCCGAAGAGCCGGACCGCGGCCGGCAAGCGCCCCAACGAGGCCGCCAGCGTCAGCGCCGCGGTCAGGCCCACGCCGTGCGTCGAGTGTTCGACGGCGGTGTCCGCCTCCCAGGGCCAGACCCGCTCGATCACCGACCCGACCGGCGCTCCCGTACGACAGGCATCGACCACGATCAACAGGCGACAATCCAGGGACACTTCGAGCAGATCCAGCGGACTGACGAGCACGGTCGCCCCCAGCGCAGGGCGCGCAGCCGCAACCTCTTGCACCAACTGCCAGCCGATCCGGTCATCTCCGTGCGGACTACCTATACCCACGACGCGGAGCCCATGTGCCATCGCGCGCCGTCCTCCGCGCAGTCCCAACTCGACGTCCCGTCCGACGCAAAGCGCAAAAAACCCAGGTTGACCGAGGGCACGTCTTCGCCCCCAACACATCGAGCCAGCCCGGCGCGGGCCCTCGTCGCGCCCTGGCTACCATAGCCGGGAGGCCCTGCTTTGCACGCACAGTCGGGCCATCCCAAATTCCAGAGATAGCAACTCGCGCTGAGCCTGTCAATCAAGCCGTAAGAAATAATTCCTGTTCCACTTGCTCGCGCGGGCGAGGGGCCAAGGTTCCGGGCGATCGGGCCCGTTCCGGAAGTGTGGACTTCCGTGCGCCGGTGGGGTTCCCGTTCGGGTGGCGCCCTGGCTCAAGAAGCCCGCAGCGTCAGCGCATGCGCCCGTTGTTTTCGAATCCCGAATCCAGACCTTACGAATGAAGATGAGCACCCGGCTTCTCGCCCGGCGCGGGTTCGCTCAAAATGCCGGCGCTCGTGGTGGTAGGCCAGGCCGAGGAACATCGTCGCCAGGCCGACCACGAGGGAGGCCAGCAGCACCACGACGACGAGCATCATCGGCGTGTCGAGCTGGCCCCACCTGATGTAGACGAGCGTACCGGTATGGGGCTCCAGGTGCTGATACCGCAGGCCGATGCCCACGCCGGCCAGTCCCAGACCGAGCAGGGCGGCTGCGCTGATGATGGCGGCACTGAGCGCTCGCATCGTGGAATCCTCTCTGTTCTGTCCGTCGGGTCGGGGCGTATCACCGGGAAGATACGTTCACATGTTGCATCCGCGAAACATGCCGGCCAGGACCAGCAGGATGCCGGCAATGACCATCAACACCCCGCTGCACCCGCAGCCGGGGTAGCCGCCGTAGGGCCCGCTCGGATGGTACCAGCCGCCACCGTTGAACATTCCACCCGGTCCCATGCTCATGGCCGCGCCTCCCATTGGTTTGGTCCGTGCGCCACGCAAACGGGATGGGGTTTAGCGAACCCCGTGCCAATCCTCGGCCTTTTCCCGATTGGGCGGCTTCTCGACCCCCGCCCCGCGCCCGGGTAAGCTCGGCTCGTTTCCCAAGGATCGAGAAGGAGCCCGGACGGATGGTTTCCGCCTATCTGCGGTTGACGCGCATCACTGTGGCCCTTTGTCTTTTCCTGCCCGCCGAGATCTATGTGGGCAGCTCGTTTAGCGCCCAGGGAAAGACCGCCGCTTTCTGGAGGATCACGGCGCTGCTGCTGATCCTCGCGGCCGGGCTGAGCGTCGTGGCGAGCCGGCTGCTGCGACGGCTGCGGCCGGCGATTGAGAACCTGGCGGCCGAAGAGGCGACGTTTCTGGACCGGTTGCCCGAGCGCTGGGCGTCGCTGGCCATCGTGGCGAGCGCGGCTGTCAGCCTGGCGCTGGAGCTGGCGGTCATCCGCTGGCAGGGCACGGTCTGGGAGATCTTCGCCTTCTACAAGAACTTCAGCCTCCTCTCGTGCTTTGCCGGCCTGGGGCTGGGTTATGCCCTCGCGCGGCGGGACCGCGTGCCCGCGGTGATGGTCGTGCCGGTGCTCGCCTTCCAGATGCTCTTTCTGATCGCGCTGCGGTACGGGATGCCCGCGGCGCTGCTCGACAGCCTGCGCTCGACGCCGATCCGCGAGCAGTTGAACATGGGCCTCGGCATCGCCAGCCTGCGGGTGCTCGTGGTCGTGTACTGGTTCCTGAGCGCGGTCCTGCTGCTGACGGCGCTGGCGTTTCTCCCAGTCGGACAGCTTTGCGGACGGCTGCTCGAACGCAGGACGCAGCTTCGCGCCTACGGCCTGAACCTGCTGGGCAGCCTCGCCGGGGTGGTGGGGATGATGGTCCTCAGCTTCCTGTGGACGCCCCCGGTGCTCTGGTTCGTGCCGTGTTTCGCGGTGCTCGTGGTGCTCCAGGCCGTCCACACCCGCGCGCTCCTGGTCGGGCTCGTGGCCGCGCTGGTGGCGGTCGCGGTGCTCGACTGGCCGGTCGTGTTTCCGTCCGAGCGCATCTACTCGCCATACCAGCTTCTCGAACTTGGTCCCGGCGAGCATGGCCTCACGACCGTGAAGGCGGCCGGGCACTATTTTCAACGCATTCTCGACCTGTCCGCGAGCGCCCAGGAGACCAGCGTCGAGGCCCGCGAGCGTGCGCGCTATTACGAGCTGCCCTACCGGCTCCATCCCCATCCGGGACGCGTGGCCATCGTCGGCGCGGGGACGGGCAATGACGTCGCCGCGGCGTTGCGCATGGGGGCGGGGCACGTCGATGCCATCGAGATCGATCCGGCCATCGTGCAGATCGGCCGCTCCTACCATCCCGAGCGGCCCTACCGCGACCCGCACGTCACGACCATCATCAACGATGCCCGCACGTTCCTCCGGAGCACGTCGCACCGCTACGACCTGATCGTCTACGGGCTGCTCGACTCGCACACGCTGCTCAGCCATGCCTCGAGCGTCCGGCTCGACTCGTTCGTCTACACCGTGGAGGGCCTGCGCGACGCGCGACGCCACCTGAGCGACGACGGCGTGGTGTCGCTCTCCTTCTGCGTGCTCGCGCCCGAGATGGGCCGGAAGATCTATCTCATGATGCAGGAGGCCTTCGACGGCCAGCCGCCGGTGTGCATCTGGGCGCGGTACGACGAGTCGGTGATCTTCGCGCAGTCGCAGCGCGGCGACCTGCGGCTCGACCCGGCCCTGTTGCGGGGATCGGACTTCGAGGACCGTTCCGGCCGCTACGCCGATCCGCGCCTCAAGACGGACGTCTCGACCGACGACTGGCCGTTTTTCTACATGCCCCGGCGTATTTATCCTGTTTCCTATGTGTGGATGATTGTCCTGATCCTGGTGCTCTCGGCGTTCTTGTTCGGGAACTTCCTTGGCGAGCGTCCCCGGTTCAGCCACCTCGGCTATTTCTTCATGGGGGCGGGGTTCATGCTGGTCGAGACCAAGGGGATCACCGAGCTGGGGCTCTTGTTCGGCAACACGTGGCAGGTGATCGGGATCGTCATCGCGGCCATTCTGGTGATGGCCTTTCTGGCGAACCTGGCGGTCGTGCGCCTTGGCCTGCGGCGGCCCGCCGTGCCGCTCTTGCTGGTTCTCTTGGCCCTGGGCGGGGGCCTCGCGCTGGCGAAGCAGGGCGGGTTCCCCGCCACGACCGCGGGGCAACTGGCCGCCGTGGTCGTCCTGACCTGCCCGCTCTTATTCTCGGGGATCGCCTTCTCGTCGCTGCTGGCGCGCACGGGGGACGTCAGCGCGGCCCTGGCCATGAACCTGATGGGCGCCATGTGCGGCGGGCTGCTCGAATACAACGCGATGTACTTCGGTTTCCAGTTCCTCTACCTGATCGCGATGGGCCTGTACGCGGCGGCCCTTTTCAGCGCTCTCCTGGTGCGCCGGCCCGCCTGACCCGCGGACGTCGAGTCGTGTCTGCCCGGTATCTGATCGAGCGAAGTCAGAGACTTTCGCGGATCCCTCTCTCCCGCTTGCGGGACGGTGGGGGTGCCGACGAATCCAAGACCGGACCGCATCGAGCCGCGGTTCGGGTTCATGGACGGACGCGTGGCACCCGGTTTCCGAGCACTGTGCCGGCCCGGCCTATGCAATGGAGACGAGAGACGCGGCCCACTTCCGCGAATCGCCCTTCGCGCACCGGCATCCTCATGGCCCAGCTCAACCTGTTCGACGAATCCGCCGAGGACACTCCGCCGCAGGCCCGTCGCCTGGCGCCCCGGCTCCAGGCCCTGGCGCGGCAGGGGATCTACTTCGGCACCAGCTCGTGGAAATACCCCGGCTGGCAAGGCACGATCTATTCTCCCGAAAAATACCAGGTGCGGGGCAAGTTCTCCCTGCGCAAGTTCGAGGCCGAATGCTTGCGCGAGTACGCCGCGACCTTCCCGGTCGTGGGCGGCGACTTCTCGTTCTACCAGTTCCCCGCGCCCGATTCCTGGGGCCGCCTCTTTGACGAGACGCCCGCCACGCTCGGCTTCGGTCTGAAGGTGCCCGAGAACCTCACCGTCCACACCTGGCCGGCGCACGTGCGCTACGGCCAGCGCGCCGGCGGCCGCAATCCCGAGTTCCTCGACGCGGAGGTTCTCGATCGCCTCTTCCTGCGCCCGCTGGAGCCCTACCGCGACCGGGTCGCCGTGCTCATGTTCGAATTCGGCGCTTTCCCCCGGTTCACCTTCTCCGACCCGGCCGAGTTCTGCGCGCGGCTGGCGACGTTCCTCGGCGATCTTCCGGGAGGCTTTCGCTACGCGGTCGAGATCCGCAACCCCGAGTTCCTGGTCCCGGCCTACTTCGGGACCCTGTCCGCGCACAATGTGGCCCACCTCTTCAACGCCTGGACGCGCATGCCGGCGCTCGGCGACCAGATCGACATCCCGGGTTCGTTCACGGCCGATTTCACCGTCGCCCGCGCCTTGCTGTCGAAGGGCCAGCCCTACGAGCAGGCGGTCCAGAAGTTCGAGCCGTACCGCCTCGTCCAGGAACCGAACCCGCCCGCTCGCGCCGCGCTGGGCAAGATCGCCACGATCGCCCGCCAGCAGCACAGGCCGGCGTTTCTGTTCGTCAACAATCGACTGGAAGGCCACGCGCCGAGCACCATCGAGGGAGTCATCGAGGGGCTGGATTCCTGGTCTTCGTAGGGTGGGCTCGGCCCACCATCCAGGCCGCCGCGCCTAAAGTGGTGGGCCGAGCCACCCTACAAGACTGCCCTCGATCAGGTCTCGTCCGCACGATCGGCCTCATCGTCAGCGTCCGCGTTGATGCCGTGCGGACGGTCCGCGGAGGACCTGGCTCAAGGGCGCAGCGGCGCGCTGGAGGATTCCTCCAGAGCGTCCCGCTCGATGGCGTCCCAATCCTCGTGCGTCATGGTGACGGCCGGGCCTTGCAGCCCTTCCAGCAATTTCGCTTCCAACTCATCTTGGGCCCGTCGTTTCTGGGCGTCGCGGATCAGAGTCGGAGATATTCACTGGTCGAGGCATATCCCTCCGCAGCCATCCGAGCTTCGATGAACGCCTTCATGTCCTCGGGGATGGAAATATTCATGGTCGTCATGATCGGCGTCCTCCCACCTTGGAGCCTGGCACTCATGGCAATTATAGCCAAGCCGCGTTAGACTCGCGCCCGGTGCGAGAGGGAGTACGAGACGAGTTTTTCTGTGTAGCGGCGGCCGTCTCGGCCGCTCCGGTTCTGGGGCCCCGGAGCGGCCGAGACGGCCGCCGCTACACAGAAAAACCCATCCATCCCCTTCTCGTACACCCTCTGAGGAAGCCAGACCCGACGACCCCCAGGCCAGCCGACATGAGCGTCTCCCGCAAGGAACTCGTGGACCAGGCGATCCACTTTGGCTCTCCCGAGCGCGTGCCGATTGTCTTCTGGAACCGCGACCAGACCGAGGGCGACGTGATGCTCTATCACCTGGCGCTCGGCGCACCCGGCGACGGCACGCCGAACGCCTGGAACTGGTCGGAGAACGAATGGGGCTACCGTCTGGAATCAGGCGGCGACGGCACCATGGGCTATCCGTCAGCGCCTTTGTATCCGGACCTCCCCGCCGCCGAGGCCATCCGCGTGCCGCCCTTGCGCGAAGCGGAGCGGATGTCCGCCGTGCCGGCCTTTCTCGCCACGTGTGGCGACCGCTACCGGCTGGCCAGTTTCGACCTGAGCGGGTTCACCGTCTACACGCTGCTGCGCGGCTTCGAGAACGCCATGCAGGATTTCGTCCTGGACCCGGACGGCTTCGCGACGCTCATGGATCGCATCGTCGCGTTCGAGTGCGACCTGATGCGCCTGGCCGCGCGCCACGGGTTCCACGGCATCCACTTCGCCGACGACTGGGGCACGCAGAAGGGCCTGATGATCTCACCCGCCCTGTGGCGACGGCTGTTCAAACCCTACTATGCCCGGCAGTTCGCCTGCGCCCACGAGCTTAGGCCTAGCACACGTGGTATCACTGCTGCGGCAACTTCGACCCGATCATGGACGACTTCCACGAGATCGGCGTCGATGTCCTCAACATTTCCCAGCCGAACGTGGTCGATGTGGCGGCAGTAGGCCGCCGCCTGCGGGGCCGGCAATGCTTCCTGATGCCGATCAGCTATCAGACGGTGTCGATCCAGGGCACGCCGGAGGAGATCCACGCCGAAGCCCGCCGCCTTTATGAGCTGCTGGCCACGCCCGCGGGCGGCTTCATCGGCTACGTGGAGGAATACAGCGTGATGGGCATGTCGGCCGAGAACTACCGCGCCTGCGGCGAGGCCTTCCGCCGGCTGGGACGTGGCTGCTGAAGTATTACCCCGGCAAAGAAGATCCTCCTGTAGGTCGGACAATCCTGTCCGACAGGCCGGGGGAGTCGGACAGGATTGTCCGACCTACTTTCTTGCCGGGGTAATAGGGTGGGTCAGCGGCGTCCTCGCCGCGCAACCCACCTCTGTCAACCAACCGGATGGTGGGTTGCGCGGCGCAGGACGCCGCTGACCCACCCTACAAATCTTGACGCACCCTACGAAACTTTGTGCTGCGACGACGGGCGAGGGCGAACAGGCCAATCAAGCCGCCGGTGCAGACCAGTACCAGCGAGGAGGGCTCGGGGACGACCTCGTTGGCAACGTAGCCATGAATAAGGCCATTCACGTCTGTATAGACCCCGACGACCGTCTGACCGTCCACGGAGTTGCCCGACGTTGCGCCGACCGCGTTGGGGTCTGCCAGCGTGGTCCAGTTGGTCCCGTCGAAAAAGAAGCCGTTCAGCGTCGTGCCCATCGCGTAATCGCCGACAAAGTTGAAACCACCGGTGCCGTTGCCGGTGATACCGTTAAAGTGCGTGCCAGTCACACCTGTTCCAGGATAATCGAACGTCTTGAACCCAGCCGGATAGGCAGTCAGGTCGCTCAGATACGCGTGTTCTATTCCATTCCCGCTCGGGTCGAGGTAGCCGCCGGCGACAAAGTTTCCCCAGATGCCGTAGGCGGTTGTGGTGGGAGCGCTCAGCTTGTCGATGTTGTTAGCCGGGGTGGCTCCGACGACGGAGAGGAAGGCATGCCCCAACGGGTCTTGTGTTGTATTGTAGTTGCCGACGACCTGATTGCCGTAAATGCTGTGTGCATAATTGTTATTCGGTGTGCCCGGCAGGACATGCCCGTTGTTAGTGATCCCACTGAGATCTAATGTGACGAATTGCGAACCGGCCGGCTGTGTCGAATCGTAGTAGAACGCCTGCTGGTGGGCTGGGTCCGGCCCGTAGCTCCCCACGACTTGCAGCCCGCCGGTGACCGGATCGGGGCCATAGGGCGACGTGGGGTAGTACATGCCGGGGGAACCGGGAACGGGAACGTCGAGCTGAGTCCAGCTCGAGGTGGATTGGTTGTAGATCAGCCCGTGAAACGTCGTCGGATCCGACGGGTACGAGTAGAAACCCGTGATGTATCCCCCGCGAATCCCGGTGAGAAACGTGTTGACCGGCTGCCCAGCCCCCGTGTAGTCAAGTGTCGTATATGTGAATGTGGCATCGCCCCTGGCTGGTCCGGCCGCGGCGGTGAATACGACGACGAACGCGGCGATGGCCGTGATCAACGTGGACAGTTCCCGGGTCAGAGATCTTCTCAAGACCAGGCCACTACCGAGGTTCGCCGTGGACTTTGACGAATTCAAGTTGCATGACATCATAGTACACTCTCCGTGAATCGGAAGGGCGCATGCCGTACCAACGATCGCCCTTTGACGACGACCGAAACGCATGACAGCATGGCCACCGACTTCGCTTGACGCAGGAGCGCAGAATTGCCTAGAGAGTTATTGATTAGTAATCCCCCGCCCCGATTTGTCAAGCCTTTTGCGACAACATTTCCACGAAAATTCGCGTAAATCCCTAAAATAGGTCAACAGAAATAGGGTGGGTCAGCGGCGTCCGCGCCGCGCAACCCACCTCTGGCGGCAACCGGATGGTGGGTTGCGCGGCGAGGGCGCCGCGGGTGGCCCGGACATCGCTTCGGTGTCCGGGTCCGTGCAGCGACAAGGGATGGCAGGCCCGGCCTCACAGCCCAGGGGGGACGTTCCGCGCCTACCCTGGCGCCTACTGCGGCTGCGCCGCCCCGGTTGCCGCCACCGGGGCCACCCGCGACGGTCATTCCCGGGACATCTCCCCCGAGTTTGTGTCTGCTCCGGACACCGGACGGAATGGAACGCAAAGACCGGGTCCATGCAATCAGGGTCAGGGTGCGCCGCGTTTTTGTGATAGTTCGACCGCCGGAACACGATGATGATGGCGAACAATCGCGCCCCGGCCGCGCGCTGATCTTTGGCAAGCCGTCCCTCACTTACCCCGATCCTGTCTCTCGGTGCGCCAAACGAAGCCAAAATCCCGGGCGCCAAACGAAGCCAACCGCCTCTTGACTTTGTCCCGAAAACCAGGTGTCACGCCTTACAACCAGTCCTTTCGGAACCAGGCATGCGCCGCAGAGTCCCATCAAAGCCGCCGTGATGGTGACGGACCCTCTGATGTGGCAAGGGGTTATGGTGTGATCGGCGCGTCTGGCGCAGGTTCGCGCCGGGATCACGACGCGGAGCCCGGGGCGGGCCTTCCGGACCCTTGCGGACACCGCGACGGGCACGCCACAATGGAGGCCGAGAGCGGTCGGGCCGCACCGCCCTTTTCGGTCGCGCGGCCTGTCCGCCACAGGAAACGGCCTCATGGATCTCCTGCAACCGGTCCTCGTCTTCGCCGCATCCCGCCCCACGACCGGAGGCGGGGTGGATATTCCCGGCATCATCGACAAGATCGGTGATGTCATTTACGCCGCTCTGGCCGTGCTGGCGATCTGGGGCGTCTACAACGCCTTGTTGCTGTATCGCAGCCTGAAGAAGAAGGCACTGGACGCAATCGAAGCCCGACGGCTGGTCGATCAGGTGCGCGATGCGTGTCTGGGAAAGGCGTCGAACGTGGAGGCCGCGGTCAGCCTGTGTCAGAACCCCCCCTGGTGGCACACCGCCCTGGCGCAGTTGATCGCCGTGGCGCTGCGGCACCGCGACCAGGGGCTGGCGAAGGTCAAGCAGACGCTGGTCATGGAGTTCCACACCGAGGTGATCGCGGGGCTGGAAAACCGGCTGGCAACAATTGCGACGATTGTCCGGATGGGGCCGCTTCTCGGGCTGCTTGGCACGGTGGCCAGCATGATCGCGGCCTTCGGCCGCATCGGCGGCGCGGAGCGGGTCAACCCCAGCGCCCTGGCCGCCGACATCAGTCTCGCCCTCTGGGCCACCGCCAGCGGCCTGTTGATCGCCACCAGCCTGATGCTCGTCGGCAACGATGTCCACGCCCGCCTGCGACAGCTCCGCGACCGCACCGAACGGCAGCTCCACGACTTCCTGGAAATCCTCGAAGAACTGGAAGTCCGCGCCGGCCGGCCGCGCCCTCGTCAGGGACGGTGCGGGCAGTCCTGAAGTAGGGTGACAAGTGACATGCTCCTCCGACGTCAAGTCTCCGACGCGCGCGACGACACGATCGACTTCACGCCGATGGTGGACGTGGTGTTTCAGCTCATGACGTTCATGCTCTTCTCGCTGCAAGTGACCGGCGGCGAGGAAGTGAACGTACCGCCGGCCAGGCATGGGGTCGGGGTCGAGAAGGACGCGGCGACGTTTCTCAGCTTGCTGCCCCCGTCGAAAGCCGGCGGCGAGGTGAAGGCCATTCTCGGCCTGGGCCAGGGGCCGGCCGCGACCCCCGAAGAGGTCAAGCAGGCCGTCGCCGAGGGCCTCCGTGAGGGTCGCAAGAAGGTCGTTCTCCAGGCCGACGGTGCCGTCCCCCATGGCGAGGTCCTCAAGTGGGCCGCCACCGTCACCGAGGTCGAAGGCGTCACCTTGCACATTGGTGTTCAGGAATTGAAATAGATATGTAAAAAATGGCAACCTGGGACGTCTTCCATTCCGAGCGGCTGGAGGTCCTGCGCGGGCTGAGCGTGGCGGAGGTGCGCGCAGCGCTGGCGCGGGGGGAGTTGCGCGACGACGACCTGGCGCGGCCGGCGGGGACGACGATGCCCTGGACGCGGCTCGGCGACGTGCCGGCACTGATCGCGGCCGAGGAGGAGCCGCCGAAACCACCGCCACCACCAGCGCTCCAACCCCGGCGCTACTCTCAAGCGTGTCACCGGTACCAATGCACGACACGTTCCTGGACGATGAGGCGCTCGCCCCGCCGCTCGGGCTCGGGCCGATTTCCGGCGAGTTCGCTTTCGACGACGAGGACGAAGACAAAGAGGAGGAGGAGCCGCGAGACAGTCACTTCGTCCTGGACGAGGATGCGCCGTTGGCCGCGCCGCCGCCTGCGGACCTGGGACGGCTCGACCTGGACCTTGACCGTGGCCAGCGGGAAAGCCGCGTGGTCCTGCCCGTCGCCAACGAGAGGCCGGCCGAACCGGTCGTCGAGGAGGAGGCCGAGGAGTTCGATCCGCTGGAGGAAGACGAAGATGCGGCCGAGTTCACCCTCTCGCGGAGCGCGGCCGAGAAGATCGAGGAAATCGACATGGCGCCGATGGTGGACGTGGCCTTTCAACTCGTGCTGTTCTTCCTCGTGACCGCGACGACCGTGCTGTTCAAGACGCTCGAAGTGCCCAAGCCCAGCCCCGCGCAGCCCGCGGCCGCGGCCGCGCAAGGCGCGCCCAACCCGCACCGCTCGATCGAGGACCTCCAGGCCGATTACATCGTCGTCGGCATCGACCCGCAGGGCACTTTCACCATCGACCGCGAGCTGGTGCCCGCCGACCGCGCCGCGCTGGCCGAACGCCTGCGCAAAGCCCGCGCCGACACCGGCCGGACCACGATGCTCCTCTCCGCCGACGCCCAGGCCCTGCACCGCAATGCCGTGCTCGCCTACGATGCCGCCAACGAGATCGGCCTGCGCATCGCCATCGCCCGCCCCATGCACGCGGCCCAACCGTGACCCGGCCGGTCCCTGCCGCCCTTTGACCGCGGGCAGGCCCCGGAGTATGCTCTAGCCTTCCGGACCGCGGGGCCGGCGCGCGCCTGCCCCCCGGCTGATGGACGGACAGTCAGAACTGGAGCTTTGAGACAAGACCGATGAGCACGATCAACGCCAAGATCGCGGCCGTGAAAGCCCGAGAGATCCTGGACAGCCGCGGCAATCCGACCGTCGAGGTCGACGTGATCCTGGCCAACGGCACGCTCGGCCGCGCCGCGGTTCCCTCGGGGGCCAGCACCGGCATTTACGAGGCCGTCGAGCTGCGCGACGGCGACAAGAAGCGCTACCTGCGGCAAGGGCGTCACCAAGGCCGTCGCGAACGTCAACAAGGCACCTGGCCAAGGTCGTCGTCGGCCGCGACGCCGCTCGACCAGGTCGGCCTCGACCGCGCGATGATCGCCGCCGACGGCACCGAGAACAAGGGCAAGCTCGGCGCCAACGCCATCCTCGGCGTCTCGCATGGCCGCCGCCAAGGCCGCCGCCGCAGGTCGCCGGGCTGCCCCTCTACCGCTACCTCGGCGGCACCAACGCCCGGTCGCTCCCCGTGCCCATGGCCAACATCATCAACGGCGGCAAGCACGCCGACAACAAGATCGACTTCCAGGAATTCATGGTCATGCCCTCGGCGCCAAGAGCTTCGCCGAAGGCATCCGCATGGTCGCCGAGGTCTTCCACGCCCTCAAGGGCGTGCTCAAGAAGGCCGGCCACAACACCGCCGTCGGCGACGAGGGCGGCTTCGCCCCGAACCTCGACCAACGAGGAGGCCATCAAGTTCATCCTCGACGCCATCGACAAGGCCGGCTACAACGCCGGCCGCGACAAGGACATCGCCATCGCCCTCGACTCCGCCTGCTCCGAGCTCTTCGACGAGGGCGGCAAGAAGGGCTACAAGTTCTGGAAGTCGCGCCCCCGACAAGCTGCTTCTCCACCGACGAGATGATCGAGCTCTTCGCCGACTGGGTCGACAAGTACCCGATCGTCTCCATCGAGGACGCCGCTCGACCAGGACGACTGGGACGGCTACGCCAAGTTCACCAAGGCGCTCGGCGACAAGGTCCAGATCGTCGGCGACGACCTCTTCGTCACCAACACCAAGCGGCTGGCCAAGGGCATCGCCAAGGGCTGCTGCAACAGCATCCTCATCAAGGTCAACCAGATCGGCACCCTGACCGAGACCCTCGAAGCCGTCGAGATGGCCAAGCGGCAACGGCTACACCGCCGTCATCTGCCACCGCTCGGGCGAGACCGAAGACGCCACCATCGCCGACATCGCCGTCGCCACCAACTGCGGCCAGATCAAGACCGGCTCGCGCCAGCCGCTCCGACCGCATCGCCAAGTACAACCAGCTCCTCCGCATCGAGGAAGAGCTCGGCGCCGAGGCCGTTTATGATCCGAGCCCGCTGAAGAAGCGGAGCTGACTGAGAGGGTCTCCGGAAAGTGGATCGCGTGGCCGACGCGGAGGATAAACCGGGGGCATGGGTGGCTGGGGCGGAGTCGGCGACGCCCCAGCCGGCGTCCGCGTGGTGATCGCGGCGCGAACCTGCGCCAGACGCGCCGATCACGCCGTAACCCCTTGCCATTTCGTAGGATTCGTCCCTTCAGCGGTGGCTTTCATGGGACTCTGCGGCGCATGCCAGGTTCCGAAGGGAGCGATTGTCAGGCGGGACACCTGGTTTTCGGGACAGAGTCAAGGGGCGGTTGGGTTCGTTTGGCGCCCGGAGATTGGGTTCGATCGGCGCGTGGAATTTGGGTTCGTTTGGCGAAGACTCTCGCGAGGATACCGGGTCGATTTCGAAATCCTTGCGGAATCCACGGTGGGTGCCACGGGTTCCGCTTTGGTACGTGTTTAGCGTCTCGACTGGCTGTTTTTCTGGTCTTTTCTGTGTAGCGGCGGCCGTCTCGGCCGCTCCGGAGGGGAACCAGCCCGGAGCGGCCGAGACGGCCGCCGCTACAAAGAAGAGGGATCTTGACGTCCCATGGCGAGACGCTAAACACGTACCCGCTTTGGGAACCCGTGTCTGTCGGCTCCGGACACGGGTTCCCAAAGCGGAACCCGTGGCACCCGACCTTTTCTGTAGGAGGGCCCCGGTATCCGTTGCGACCGTGGCGATTTTGGCTTCGTTTGGCGCCCGGATTTTGGCTTCGTTTGGCACACCGAGAGACAGGACCGGAACGAGTGAGGAACGGCTTGCCAAAGATCAGCGCGCAGGCCGGGGCGCGGTCGCTCGCCATCATCATCGTGTTCCGGCGGTCGAACTATCACAAAAACGCGGCGTACCCTGACCCTGATTGCATGGTCCCAGCCTTTGCGTTACATTCCGGTGTCACGCGCGGAAATCCGCGGGTGGCCCCGGTTGCTCCCCGGTTGCTTCAACCGGGGCGGCGCAGCCGCAAGAGGTCACAGGGAAGACGACCGGGCCGACCCGGAACCTCTCGTCGCTGCGCGACCCCGGTTGAAGCAACCGGGGCCACCCGAGAACATCCCTATAACAAAGCTTAATGTATTTATGCACGTGATCCGGTGTAAGTTCTTGCAATGAATCGCCCTGCGTTATCCTCGTGCCATTCGCTCCTGACCCCTTTTGCCCCTTATTCGCTATGTCCCCTGGAATATACCTTTTCGGGGGGATATGAAAAAACCCTCCTACGGTTCCAGGAGAAAGGCGGCAACAGCCGAGAAATCCCGGTGCGGCACGATCTGGAAGAATATCTTCGGGCCTATCTCGACGCGGGGGGCATCGTGGCGGAGAATAAGGATTGGCCGTACTTCCGCTCACATCGGGGCCGTACCGGTCAACTGACCCACAACGCTATGACCAGCAAAGCCATTTGCGAGCTAGTGAAGCGGCGGCTGAAGGACGCCGGGCTGCCAAATCGGCTATCCCCGCATAGCTTCTCGGCGGTGGCGGTGACTGATTTGCTCACTCAAGGAGGGCCATTGCAAGATGTGCAATACCTTGCTGGACATACGGAGGCGAGAACCGCAGCTCTATATGACCAGCGACAGAAGCGAGTGCCCCGGAATATCGTGGGTAGCATTTCACGTTAACATTTCACGCATTGGTAGATCCGTCTCAATAGATCGGCTTAGAGCGTTCGGAAGAAAAGACGGAAACGCCTGAATTCAGGCCACTCTTTTCATTTCTTCCGAACGCTCTTATAGAGGCTATCCGTGGTCGAATTTAGCCGTGCTTATAATTTTGTGCGTTCAAGGCAATTGGAAGGCACCATCCAGGAGGGTCAGAGTGTAGGCACATGGGGTATCACATCGAACCGCATTTCGTTTGGCTGGGGACGTGTACCAGAAACGTCGTGGCCTTACTTTAGTGGAACTCGAACATTACAGGACCCAGAACCGCCAAACATGGATCAGATTGCCAAGCTTAATAGGATTAAAAGCTATCAAAGGATTCGATCTGTCGGTGATCTCGTGGCGGTGTTGCAACACAATCTGGTTATGATGGAGCGATCAGCAAGATGGCGAGTTCCGCTTACGGGGTACATCGAGGCAAAGGCTGCCTTTGAAATAACCCAACAATTCGTAGATTCATTAGATGGACGAATTAGCGAACCGCCGCAAGATGCCCCCATTGTCGGCACACACGCTGTACCGTTCTTGGAAGCCGATCTAAAGTCGCGGATGCTATTATTTATCAATTCGTGGGGAGAGCGTTGGGGACGGTACGGTAGTGGGTTCATGCCTTTCGAGTTTTTCGATAAATGGATGGTCGAATCCTGGGCAATCGATGAAAGCACCGCAAACTTGTCGCAAGGAACAAATGTTCTCAACCTCCAATGGGAAGCACCGAGCATTTTGAGTGATAAGATTTATGTATGCGAAATTTATGATTCAGCAAACGATGATAGGATTGGGTGGTCGATTGCGGTGCCACGAGATGGCCATCTCGATGTAGAAGAATTGTTCGTTAAGCCGGCCTATAGAGGCAATGGATATGGTAATGCCATTGCTGAAATGATCAGCAGCCATAGACAAGTTTTGGGCTTGCCCTTAAGGGCTTGGATTCCGTTTGTTGACTGTGAGGAGAGCAACCGTGGTCCATTGTCGTGTCTCATGCAGAGACTCGGATTAAGCTTGCGACGGAGTGGGGCCACCTGGGCAGCGTATCGTGCCGTGGCCAGCAAGCGAAAGCAGATCATCTTCGAACCGGTTCGCATCCCTGATCGCCCTGCCCTCGTTCGGGGGAGCGAGGTTGCACCTGTGCCGGCCGTCGTCGGGACAGTTGAAGGGACAGCGGTAGCAGAGACAGACCAGTGGGCAAGATTGGCTCGAAAGGCAAGAATCCAGCGATTGGCCGAGGATTTGGACTAATGCCAATTAATCCCGGTGAAATATATCATGCGAATTTTGATCAGATGGAGAAACATCGTGTAATTATCGTTTCCCGAGAAGAACTGAATCGAGGGAAATACGTGGTCGCCGTCATCTGCACCTCAAAGAGATTTCGCGAGCGGGCTTCACAGCGAAACTGCGTCCCATTTCGTCAAGGTGAATTCGGATTCACGATGGACTGTGTCGCCCAATGTGAAACAATATCATTTATTGCAATCGATGATTTGGATACTGAAAATGGACCGATATGTAAGTTAGATGATGATGTAATGCGGTCTATAATACACGCGATCGGAAACGTAATTGCGTCGGACTGTGAACCTGATTAGTCAAGTAGGGTGCGTCGAGTCCGCGACGACGCACCTTTCCGTGTTCCACTCCATCGAGGGCTCGTGAGACAAGAGGTGCGTCATCGCGGACTCGACGCACCCGACGAGCTTCCGCACGCACTACAAGAACAAGAAGATCACCAAGTGGGACATCTTCCACTACGTCTACGGCATCCTGCACCATCCCGGCTACCGGACGAAGTTCGCCGACAACTTGAAGCGCGAGCTGCCGCGCATCCCGCTGGCGCCGGACTTCCGGGCCTTCGTCCAGGCGGGCGAGACGCTGGCCAGGCTGCACCTGGAGTATGAATCGCTCGAACACTGGCCGCTGCGGTGGGTCGAGAACCCGGCGGTGCCGCTGTCGTACCGGGTCGAGAAGATGAAGCTGAGCAAGGACAAGACCTCCTTGCGGGTCAACGACTGGCTTACTCTGGCCGACATCCCCCCGGAGGTGAACCGCTACCGGCTCGGCAACCGCAGCGCCCTGGACTGGGTCGTCGATCAGTACCAGGTGAAGCCCATCACCGGCCCCGGCGGCGACCGCATCTCCGACCCGAACCGTCCCGAGGACGAGGAATACATCGTGCGGCTCGTCGGCCAGGTCGTCCGCGTCAGCGTCGAGACGGTGCGCATCGTGGAGAGCTTGCCCGAGGCGTATTCGTAGCAGAAGGAAGACGTCAACGCACGAGCCTTATTGGCTCCTGGGAAAGTCATGTCCTCTCTGTTCATCCCGGAGGGATGAGAGCCATTAGCCGGTGGTCAGCGCCAGCGCCACCACCGGAAGGAGACGGCGACCAGAAAACCCCCACGACCCCGGAGGGGTCACAGCGCTCATTCCGGCCCTTGGTGCTGCGACCCCTCCGGGGTCGAATCCTCTGGGGAGGCACGTCCACCCCGGTTGCGCCTGCGCGAACCGGGGCTAAAGGCTGGCATCCCTCTGGGATGAGGAAAACGCTGGGGAGACGTCCACCCCGGTTGCGCTGCGCGAACCGGGGCTAATGGCTGGCATCCCTTCGGGATGAGGGGCTAGAGGAGTGCCAAGGTTTATCCGCCGGGCCGGGTGGCACTGGTGGCTTGTCCACCAGTGCTCCGGGCGTTTGGTCCCCCAGAAGAGCACTGGTGGACAAGCCACCAGTGCCACCCGGTGCGGTCAAAGATCCAGCGTTCACGCCGGGTGCGGCCTTTGCGAAACAGAAACGGCCCCGGCGGCTCAGGGTCTCCGAACGGGCACTTGCCAGCCGTCCCGGGGCGCGACACAATGGTAGTCTGGGTTGTATCGTCGCCTTCGTCTCCAAACTTTGTGGGTCCTGGGCCCATGCCGCTCTTGGTGTTGATCGTTGAGGATGAGGCGGACCCCAGAGCGGTCCTGATCGGGATGATGCGGGCCCGCGGCTACGACACGCTGGCCCTGGCCTTCGGCGCCGAAGCCGTGCGCGAGGTCCAGAAACGCCGGCCGGACGTGGTCCTGCTCGACCTGATGCTGCCCGACGTGGACGGCTTTACCATCTGCGAACAGCTCAAGCTCAACCGCGAAACGAACCTGATCCCCGTGGTCATGGTCACCGCCCTGGGCGACTTGCAGCACCACGTCCGGGGCATTCGCGTGGGCGCCAACGGCTACCTGACCAAGCCCTTCACCGCCGATCAACTCTATACGGCGATCGACGATGCCATGGTCTGGCGCAAGGCCCACCTGGAGCGCGGCGTCACCAGCGAGATCCAGTTCGCCGTCCGCAGCGAGCTGGCCTATCTCCAAGAAATCAACGACATGCTCGCCGACCTGTTCTTGCACACCCCCTTGACCAACCGCCAGATCAAGGACCTCAAGCAGGCCGTCATGGAGATGGGCTCCAACGCCATCGAGTGGGGCCACCGCAAGAACGCCGAGCTTCAGCTCAAGATCACCTACCGCATCGAGCCGAAGCGTGTCGCGCTGGTCATCAAGGACCAGGGCCCCGGCTTCAATCCCCGCGAGCTGCCCCACGCCGCGCACGAAGAGAACCCGATCGGCCACCTGGAAGTCCGCCAGGAACTCGGCATCCGCGAGGGCGGCTTCGGCATCATGCTCGCCAGGGGCCTGGTCGACGAGTTCCGCTACAACGATACCGGCAACGAAGTGACGCTCATCAAGCAGTTCGAGATTGACGGCAACGCGCAGGCCGGTGACGATGGGTCGTGAGTCGCCGCCCGGCTCTTCTTCCTTGTAGGGTAGGCTTTAGCCTGCCAGTTCCATAGTCTTTCGAATTTGGAACTGGCAGGCTAAAGCCTACCCTACAAGACCTGATTGGTACGTCCGTTCCACGGCGCCGCTTACAGGTTCGTCCGGCCGCCGAAGGCCACGGTGGGGACTGCGCGAGCAGGTCGTGCACGTGCTCGCCTCGGGGCAGTTGCTCACGTCGATCGGGCCCATGATGGTGGCTTGTTTCCGCGCGATGACCTCCTCGGCGTGGGCGTGGACGCGCTTGACCATCTCGGCGAGGCCGTTGCGGCGGCTGGTCAGCAAGTTTTTCTGAAGGCCGATGCGGTTGTAGAACGCCGGCAGGTCGAAGGCCAGGATGTCCTCGGCGCGCTGGCCGGAAAAGAGGGTCTGCAACATGGCGAGCAGGCCGCGGACGATGCCGGCGTCGCTATCGGCCAGGAACTCGACGACGTCGGTCGTGCCCGGCCGCGTGCGGACCACGAGGAACACCGTGCTTTGACAGCCGCGCACGCGGTGGGCCTCCGTCTTGAACTCGGGAGGCATGTACGGCAACTTCTCGCCGAGCTCGTTGAGGAACTCGTAACGCTCGGCCCAGTTGTCCGTCCATTCCAGCTCTTCGAGAAACTGCGCGGCCGCCTCGCGGACGTTCGGCGCGACGGCCCGGGGATATTCCGCGTCGGCGGAGTGCGCAACGGTCACGGCCGGCTTCCGGGCCGACCGCGCATCCGTGACGGTCTGTTCCAGGACGTCGGCGAAGGCGTGGACCTCGTCCACCGTGTTGTAGAAGGCGAACGAGGCGCGGACCGTTCCCGGCACGCCCAGGCGCTGCATCAAGGGCTGGCAGCAGTGGTGCCCGGTGCGCACGGCGATCCCTTCCAGGTCGAGCCGCGAGCCGACATCGAGGGCCGCCAGCGGCGGGTCGTCCACCACGAACGAGACCGCGCCCGCCCGGTGCGCCGGCTCGCCGATGAGCCGCACGCCGGGAATCGCTTGCAGGCGGCTCACCGCGGTCTCGAGCACGAGGCTCTCATGGGCGCTGATGAGGTCGCGCCCGGTCTCCTCCAGGTAATCCAGGGCCGCCGCCAAGCCCACCACGCCGGCCACGTTCGGCGTGCCCGCCTCGAACTTGTGGGGCAGGTCGTTGTACGTCGTCTTCTCGAACGTGACGATTCCCACCATGTCGCCGCCCCCTTGCCAGGGCGGCATCGCTTCGAGGTGGCTGGCCTTGCCGTACAGGACGCCGATGCCCATCGGCCCAAAGATTTTGTGGCCCGAGAAGGCGTAGAAATCGCAGTCGAGCGCCTGCACGTCCACCTCGAAGTGGGACACGGCCTGCGCCCCGTCGATCAGGACCGGAATACCGCGGCGATGGGCCCGGGCGATGATGTCGGCGATCGGGTTGACCGTGCCCAGGACGTTGGAGACGTGCGTCACGGCCACCAGCTTCGTGCGGGGGGTGAGCAACTGCTCGAAGGCGTCCAGGCGGAGATCGCCCGCGTCGGTGATCGGGACCACGCGCAGGTGGGCGCCTTTCTCGTGACAGAGCATCTGCCAGGGGATGATATTCGCGTGATGCTCCATCCAGGTGACGACGACCTCGTCGCCGGGGCCGACGTTCTGGCGTCCAAAGGCCTGCGCCACGAGATTGATGCCCTCGGTGGCGCCGCGCACGAAGATGATCTCGTGCGATTCGCGGGCGTTCAAAAACCGGCGGACGCGCTCGCGGGCCTGCTCGAACAGGGTGGTCGCGCGGTCGCTCAGCGCGTGCACGCCGCGGTGGACGTTCGCGTTGTCGGCCTCATAATACCGGCACATGGCGTGGAGCACGGCCTGCGGCTTCTGGGTCGACGCGGCGTTGTCGAGATAGACCAGCGGATGGCCGTGAACCTGCTGGTTCAGCGCGGGAAGTCTCGGCGGATCGCTTCCAGGTCCAGGACATGGGCCGGCAAGGCAAGAGAAATGCTCATGTCAACTCCTGATGTGACGTGGTCGAGGTCCCGGAAGGCCGGCCGTCCTTGGTCCTGGTCGGACTTTCGTCTCAAGCGTCTGGTCCGCCGTGCGGGGCATGCAGTCATGCAAGAAAGCAGCCGAGCCTCGAACGGGCTCCGGCAGCGCTCAGAGTATTATATTGTCCGGGACCGGAAAGATCCCGGACCATGTTTGTGAGGGCCCCGGAATCTGAAGGAGGGGTCGTTGCATCCCAGGTCGGGACCAAGCCTTCTGTCGGGGAAGATGACGGCTTTGGAGAGCAGGAGGGAGAGGGACGGTGAGGCCGGAACCCGACCCTGGGGCGGGTCAAGGAAGCTGAAGCGCGTTGTTCGGGCACTCATCCACGCACTGACCGCAGTCGATGCAGTTGTCGTCGATGATCTGAAGAGCGCCGCTGTCCAGCGCGAGCGCGTCCGACGGGCAAACTTCGACGCACGACCCGCAAGCGTTGCAGGTATTCCGATCTACTGTCACGGCCATGAGTCACGTTCCTTCGGGTTGAGACACCAGCAGGCAGGCGGAGCCGGCCGGTATTCCTCGACGGATTCCCCAGCAGAGGGGCGTCAGGGATCTCCCTAAGTTTACCGAACCCGCCCGTTCTTTTCCAGGCGCTTTCCGGAAACATTCCGGATTTCTGGTGCAGCAGGCAGAGGAACGGTTCTGCCTGCTGCCTGCTGTCCCGTCATTTAACCTGCACATCGCGCACGCTGCGAACAACCGGCCCCGCGCCGGGACCAGCTCCGCGCTCAGGAGGCACTTCCCGGACATATCCGCCGGCACTTGCAGCGGAAGGATGAACGTCGCGCGGCCCAGGGCGGGCACGGTGGCGTCGCAAGTCTCGGTGGCGAGAGCCTTTTCGCCCGACATCAACTGGAGCCGGAGCGTGCCTTTCCAGTCGGTGTCGAGATCGTTGATGACGACGATCGAGAAATCGCGCTTCACGCCCGGGGAGAGCGTCTCGTCCCAGAAGTCGAGCATGATGCCGACCGGGTTGAAGGCGTCGCGGACGTATTTCTCGAAGTTCGGCTCGAAGATGAGCTTCTCGACGTCGATCCAGTGGTCGCTGGTCGCGCCGCCGAGCGGCCGCGGCTTGTCGCCGGGACGCGAATAGCCCAGCCCGCAGAAGTGCAGCACGCCGGCGCATTCGCGGTGCGAGCGCCAGAACTCGGACTTGGCGGCCAGGTACTTCGCGTAGATCTCCCGCCTTTGCTCGACGGTCGAGTTCTCACCGAGCAGGTGCTTGTACACTTCGGTGGTCAAGCAGGTCGGGTTGCCGTCGCGGGTCAGCCACAGCCAGGCATATTCGTTGATGATAATAGGAACCTTCATCCGCTTCTGCGGGCCTTGCAGGTTCGGCACGCCGGACAGATGAGCCATCTCGGACATGCGGAACGGCGGCTGCTTCGTCCAGTCGCGGATGAACAGGTACGGATGCGCCTCGACGCAATCGGTCGCGCCTTGCGGCCCGCCCCACCCGTTCTCCCACGGACGGTGCGAAAGGTCAAGGCTCCGCACCGCCTGGAGCGCCGGGCCGGTCTGGTCGGTGAAGCTCTCGTTCTGGGCGTCCCAGATGACCACGCACGGATGGTTCCAGCGCTCCCGCATCCACTCGCGGTATTCCGGGATGATCTTCTCGGTTTCGAGCTTCTCCGGGCCCTCGCTGAGCGTCCAGATCGGGAACTCATCCTGGATGAGGAACCCTTCCTCGTCGGCGATGTCGTACCAGAGCTCGGGCGGGAAGCCGATGCAATAGCGCAGGGCGTTCCAGTGCATCGTCTTGAACTTCTGGTGCAGCCGCCGCACCCATTCCGCCCGCCAGGGCTTGTCGCCGCGCTCCGAATCTTCGAAGAAGCGATAGGCCGTGACGTTGCTGCCGCGCAGGAAGTAGGTCTTGCCGTTGAGCTTGGCGTACTTGCTGTCGAGCGCAAAGCCGAACGTCCGCATGCCGAAGCGGGTCTTCACGGCGTCGTCGCCGGTGCTCACGGTCACTTCGTAGAGGAACGGGTCCTCGGGCGTCCAGAGGTGGCAGTCCGTGATCGGAATGTGGAGGTCGAATTCCGCAGCCTGTGCTCATCGGGTGGTCCATGCTCCGCACAGTGAGAGCGGTCATGGCCGTTCCGACCACTTTGCCTGACTTCACTTCGCGGATCCGGCCACCCCGTGTACGCTCAGCTTCCCCGTCAGCCGAGCCGAGACGACGATCTGCAACCAAGACGCTCCCCGACTCGAGCTGCGGCACCACCTGGACGTTACTCGATGTACGGTGCGCCCGTGAGGATCAGCTCGACGTTGTCATAGATGCCCGGCGTGAACAGGTACTTTCTCGAAATCCCAGCCCGTCGGCATCCCCTTCGGCAGCACCTCGCGATCGGCCCCCACGCGCACGATCAGCTCGTTTTCCTGCCCGTCGCCCTTCAGGTGCGGCTTCAGGTCGAAATATCCCGGCGTGAAACAGGGCAGGTGCTCGCCGACGTCTGGCCGTTCAGAATGACCTTCGTGCCGTAACACGCCTTGTGAATCTTGAGGCTGGCGACCTCGGGCACCGGCCCGTCAATTTTGAACGTCCGGCGATACCAGAACGCCTTCCGGAGCTTGCTCGGCTTGCCCACCTCGTCGAACGCCGGCTGGGCCATGTCGAGCAGGCCGGGCACGGGCACGTGGTGCGAAAAGGTCTTGGGAACCTCGTCCAGGCTCCCCTGCTCGACCTGCCAGGTGCCGTTCAGATCGACCGCGCGCCGCGGCGCCGCCGCCTTCAGCGAAGCCCGCGCCACGTCTTGCACACCCAGCCCGGCCGCCAGGAGAAGGAGCGCGATCGCTTTCCATGTTGATGCTTTCATGAAATCCTCACCATGCGGAACTGTCAAACAGGAACCGGAATGCTGGCCCTGCCGCAACGATACCGGGAAGCCGGGGCCGGGGATATAGGGTGCCACGGGTTCCGCTTTGGGAACCCGTGGCCGGGCCGTTCCGCACGGATTCCGCGGACGGAACCCGTGGCACCCAGCACGTACGAAACTTCATTCCGAGCGAAGTTTCGTCGTCTTCAATGCCCGGAACTGGTTGATCCGGACGGCGGGTCGATCCGGGAACCGAGCGACGATCTCGAGCTCGCCGCCGAGGGCCTGGATCAGTTCGCGGAGCGTGCTGAGGTACATATCCGTGCGGCGTTCCAGGCGCGACACCGCCGCCTGCTGGATGCCGAGCCGCTCGGCAAGCTGCTGCTGAGAGCGATCCAGGGCCTCCCGCAGTTCCCGGAGCGTCGCTTCTTCCTCGATCAACTCCGAGGCCCGGGCCGCAATCGCCTGACGCTCGGACTCAGGCCGCTTGGACAGGTAGTCATCGAGTCGGACAGCCATGATCCCCCATTCCTCCTGTTCAGCCGCTCCAGTTCACACGTGCTCCGCCGACGCGGAATAGAGGTGCATCAGCACGGACTCGACGCACCCTCGAGACCGAGTCAGGGCCGCCAATCGAGCAATCCCCGGCTGATGCTCAGCCGGTCGGCGAGGTCGGCGAACGCCTCGCGCAGGGGATCGCTCAACAGCCCCGAATCGGCGAGGCGGCGATAGGCGTCGAGGAGCTGGTTCTGGATCTCCCAGACATCGACCGAGATGCCCAGCAACGTGGCGGCATCGAGAAGCGGGCGCACCTTCGCGGCCAGCGTGGGCAGGTCGGCCGACGGGTCGAGTCCGCGCACGATCCGCCGCAAGGCTTCGGAAAGCTCTTGCGCCAGCAAGGCGGTATCGGGTTCCCAGCCCCAGGTCCGGCCGCGCTCGTGGAGGGTGCGGATCGGCTCGAGACTTCCATCTGTCTCCAGCCGCGCCAGCTCCTGCTTCAAGCGGTGATCCAGGTGCGACGAGGCGGCCGCGCGGAGCGGCTTCGGGATCGGATAGCCCAACTGGCCCAGGCGGTTGAGCAGGTCGTCGTCCTGGCGGGAGAGCCGCTCGAAGGCGCGCTGATAGTCCTCGATGCGGTCTTGCAGGACGATGCCGATGATCCGCCGCTGCTCGTCGGCGAACAGGTCGTCGAGGCGGTGGATGCGCCCCTCGAACTCCCGCGCCACCAGGGCGGTGACGTCGGCCAGCGAGCCGCCGCGATAGGCCTCGAGCAGCCGCCGCTTGAAGTCCTCGTATTCCTTCGGGCTGGGCGCCGGACGCAGCACCGTATGGAAATCCAGCCCGCCGTAGTGGATGACCACGAAGGCGGTCTCCGCGTCCTCCCAGGTCCGGCGCGAACTGGCGCGTAGTCGGCCGACGGCCAGGTGGCTGCTGCCGCGGCTGCGGACCTCCTGATCGAGGATCGTCGAGATCGAACGGATACGGCCGCGCCTGGGACGCGCATGACGGGTAGATCAGGCTGATGGCGGAGTGCGCCAGGACGCGGTCGAGGTCGACCGTCGCGGGCCGGATCACCTGCTCCCAGACACCCTTCCCATCGCGGAACTGGGGCAGGTTGCTCGGGCGCGGACTTGAGCGCCTGGAGGAATTTCCGTCTCGAAGTCGCGCTGAAAGTGCCGTGCCAGGTGAATGGCCCGCGCCGCGTAGTGCAGGCACTGGGTCGTCTCCAGCCCGCTGATCTCGTCGAAGAACCAGCCGCAACTGGTGATACATCAACATGCCATCGCGCTGCATCTCCAGCAGCCGGAGGGCGTCGCGCATCTGGTCGTCGTCGAGGTCGGGATGGCCGTGGCTGCGGAGGAACTGCCGCACGGATTTCGGGCTGCGGTCGAGGACGACGTCGATGTAGGCGTCGCGGGCCGCCCAGGGGTCGGGGAAGCACTCGCGGCCGCGGGTGGCGAACAGGTGGTCGAGCTGGTCCTTCAGCCCGTCGAAGGCCCGGCGCAGCGGTCCGCGCCACTTCTGGTGCCAGTCGCCGCGCATCTGGCAGCCGCAGTCGGAGCTCCAGCGGCTCGACGCCGTGGGCGCAGCTCCAGGCGCTCTTCTCGTGGATCTCGACCTCCCACTCGGGCGGGTGCAGTTCGAGGAACTCGCCGTAGTTGGTCAGCCGGATCGTCGGGTCTTGCGCGAGCCGCTGGAGCACGTAGGCCAGGGCCATGTCGCCGTGGGGGTGGTGGTGGCCGTACGACTCGCCGTCGGTGGCGATGTGCATGAGCTGGGCGTGCTCGCGGCGGTCGTCGAACCCCTGCAGGAGCCGTTCCAGGAACCGCTCGCCGCTGTCCAGCAGCCGCTCGAACGCGACCTGACGGGAGACGATGCCGTCGTAGAAGAACAGGGCGATCGACCGGCCCGACGGAAGCCGGCACGAGGTAAGCGCGCGACGGATCGACGCCTCCCGGGATCTCGATCCAGCTCCGCCGCGCCGATCCGCCGCCATCGGCGCGCCTGGTGCGGCGCCAGGATCGTGAACCGCGATCCCCGCCGCGGCCAGCGCCTCGAGCGAGGCGCGTTCCACGGCCGTCTCGGCCAGCCACATCCCCTCGGGATCGCGGCCGAAGCGGTGGCGGAAATCGGCGATGCCCCAGAGCACCTGCGTCTGCTTGTCGCGCGCGCTGGCCAGGGGCATGATCATATGGTTGTAAACCTGCGCCAGAGCATTGCCGTGCCCGCTGCCGGCGCTCGCGGCTGAGCCGGTCGGCCTCGACGATCCCGCGGAGGACCTCCGGGGCGTGATCGGCCATCCAGGACAGCAGGGTCGGGCCGAAGTTGAAGCTGATCCAGGCGTAGTTGTTCAGCAGGTTGATGATCCGTCCCTGGCCATCGACGAGCCGGGCGCGGGTGTTGGGGGCGTAGCACTCGCGGGTGATGCGCTCGTTCCAGTCGTGGAAGGGCGCGGCCGAGTCCTGCACCTCGACCACGTCGAGCCAGGGGTTCTCGCGGGGCGGCTGGTAGAAATGGCCGTGGATGCAGAGGTAACGCGGTGATTTCATGCGCGGGCCGGTCTCCTCGTGCCGGCTAAGTCCGGACCCATTCTTGTAGGCTGGGTCCCGTAGGCTGGGTCAAGACCCAGCTTCTCCGAAAAATAGCTGGGTCTTGACCCAGCCTACAAGGGAACCAGCTTTCCCCAGGCTCGTAGGGTGCGTCAAGTCCGCGCCGACGCACCTCCGATTCTGACGCGATTGTGTGGTCAAACCCTGGCGAGAGGCCGTCCCTCCTTGTATGACGGTAAAGATGGACTCCTGGCCATCCGCAAGCCTCGAAAGGCAGCTTCCGATGTGTGTCGCATTCTCTCTGCGCGTGGGCATGATAGCCCTCGGTGTTGGCGTGATTCTCGCCCTGGACACTCTGGGCCGCGCGGAAGAGGGCGAGGGGCCAGCCGCGGCCGTGAAGGATGCCCCAGCGGATGAGCCGTCCGCCGCGCCGTTGACCGATGCGGAGTGCCGCGCATTCGCCCGCAAGCTCGCCCGGGCTGTCAACGCTGGCGACACAAACGTCTTTGACCAGCTTGTTGACTATGACGCCCTCTGCAAGAAGGCCACGGAGGGTGTCAACACCACGGACGAGTTGAAGGCGGGGTTTCGCCAAGGGGTGATGTCGGGCCGGAAGAAGCGCGGTGGCGAGGAGTTCGTGCTGGAATTTCGCAAGAAGCCAGGTGGCTCGTACACCCTGCTACGCATCCACGAGAAGGAGGGCCGGAAGCGGGCTCTGTTCCGCCTCATCGGGCCGGATTCGGGCGGGTTCAATTACCATGATTACATCCTGTCGCGCCGGTCGGACGGGTCGGTCCGCGCCATCGACTTTTACGCCGCCTCCCTGGGCGGGACGCTGAGCGAGAACCTACCGCCGGGCTCTGTTGGCGGCCCTGGCCCAGCAGCCCCGCAACTGGCTGTCGCGCCTGCTCGGCGCCGAGCGGGACCTCGCCAGGAACATGGACAAAGTCAAGCAGATGAGCGAGGCCGTCCTGGACGGCCGGCCCCGTGACGCGCTGGCGATCTTCGACGGACTGCCCGATTCCTTGAAACATGACAAGGTGGTCTTGCTGGTGCGCCTGCGCACCGTTCAGGCCCTCGACGATGACGAGGCGTGCACCAAGGCGATCGCCGAGATGCACGCGCTCTTTCCCGATGATCCGAATACCGATCTGCTGTCCATCGATTATTACTTTCTCAAGAAGATGACGAAGGAGGCGCTGGAGGCCATCGATCGGCTGGACAAGTCCGTCGGCGGCGACCCGTACCTGGACGTGCTCCGCGCGAACACGCATTTCCAGTCCGGCGACCTCGCCACGGCGAGGGAAGACGCCGAGCGGGCCGTCAAACGTGAAGCGACGCTGATCGAGGGCTACTGGACGCTCGTGACGATCTCCCTGAGTGAGGAGCGTTACGACGACACCGCCGCCCTGCTCGACACGCTGCGCGACCGGTTCCACGTCACGTTCCAGGACCTGTCCAAGATGCCCGCCTACAAGGGGTTCGTCGCGTCGCCCCAGTATCGCGCCTGGCTTGAAGCACAGCCCAAGCCCAAATCGGACGCACCCGACACCGAAGAGAAAGCAACCCCCTGAGTCTTGTCGTCTTGTCGTCTTGTAGGGTGGGTCAGCGGCGTCTTCGCCGCGCAACCCACCGCTGTGCACCAAACGGATGGTGGGTTGCGCGGCGAAGACGCCGCTGACCCACCCTACAAGACGACAAGACTACGATTCATCACTTGAGGAGGATTCGATCATGCATCGACGCGAGCTTCTGCGTGGACTCCCGATGGCTGCCGCGTTGGGGTGGGCGATGCCCGGGGCGGCGCGGGCGGACCAGGACAAGCCGGCATCGCTGCGCGGGCTGCCGCCGCTGAAGATCACCGATGTTTCGACGATCCTCACCGCCCCGAACGGGATTCGCCTGGTCATCGTCAAGGTCTCCACCAGCGAGCCGGGCCTCTACGGCCTGGGCTGCGCGACGTTCACTCAGCGCGCCTATGCCGTGCAAACCGCCGTCGAGAAATACCTCAAGCCCTTCCTGATCGGCCGCGATCCGGACCAGATCGAGGACATCTGGCAGTCGTCGTTCGTCAGCTCGTACTGGCGCAACGGGCCGGTCCTGTTCAACGCCATGAGCGGCGTGGATATGGCGCTCTGGGACATCAAAGGCAAGCGCGCCGGCATGCCCGTCTACCAGCTTCTGGGGGGAAAATGCCGCTTCGGCGCCGCGCTGTACACCCATGTCTCGGGGCGCGACGCCAAGGAGGTCGAGGACAACGTCCGCAAGGCCATGGCGCAAGGTTATCGGCACGTGCGCCGCCCAGGTCGGCATCCCCGGCATGGCGACGTACGGAGCCTCGGGGGTGCCCGTGGAGCCCGAGAGCCCGCCGTCGAGCGGTCCCACCGCCCCCCGGTTCCTCTGGGAGCCGGCCCGCTACCTCCGCGCCGTCCCGAAGCTGTTCGAGCATCTGCGCAGCACGGTCGGGGACGAGGTCGAGCTGCTGCACGATGTCCACGAGCGGCTCAATCCCAACCAGGCCATCAACCTGTGCAAGGAGCTGGAGAAGTATCACCTGTTCTTCCTTGAGGACCCGCTCGCGCCCGAGGACAAGGATTACTTCCGCCCGCTTCGCCAGCAGACGAGCACGCCGATCGCGATGGGGGAGCTGTTCAACACGCAACAGGAGTACTTGCCGCTGATCAGTGAGCGTCTGATCGACTTCATCCGCATCCACATTTCGCAGATCGGCGGCCTGAGCATGGCGCGCAAGGTGGCGTTGCTGAGCGAGTTCTTCGGCGTCCGGACCGCCTGGCACGGCCCGGGGGATGTCTCGCCGGTGGGACACGCCGCCGGGTTGCACCTGGAGCTGGCCTCGTACAACTTCGGCATCCACGAGGGCTACCCGTTCCCGAGCGAGACCCGCGCCGTCTTTCCCGGCTGTCCCGAGATCCGCGACGGCTACCTGTATGTTCACGAAGCCCCGGGGCTGGGCATCGACATCGATGAGAAGCTGGCCGCGAAGTTCCCGCCGCCGGAGCAACCCACGTTCGACCATCGCTGGGGTGAGACGCGACGGCGCGACGGCACGGTGGTCCGGCCTTGATTGAAAGGGCATGGGGAAGAGTCTTGTCGTCTTGTAGGGTGCGTCAAGTCCGCGCCGACGCACCGTCTGCTCAGTCTTGTAGGGTGCGTCCAGTCCGCGCCGACGCACCGTCTGCTCAGAAAAAGAGGTGCGTCGGCGCGGACTGGACGCACCCTACAAAACGTGCTCGATGATCTCGACTCCTTCATGAACGCCGTTCACGAAGGCGACGGGAGCGGCCTTCTCTTCAATCTGTCGGCGCAGATGTTCGGCGACGCGCTGGAAGAGGTCGCCCTCGTCGTGAGCACGTTCCGATGCCATCAAGCGGTGATGCTGGCGATCATAACGGCGGGGCTGCGGGAGGGCGACAAGCGGCGTGCGGGTGCGCGCGCTTCGTGGACGGTGTTGTAGCCTCCCGCGCCGACCAGCACGTCGATCCCGGGCATCACTTCCAGCAGCGGCCAGAGGAATAATCCGGGGCCCACGACCGACGCGCAACGGATCGCGGCCGCGCCGGCCAGGAAGGCATCGAGCCGTGCCGCCCGCGCATGCGCGACCTCGATTTCCTCGCGGCGGCCACACGCGGTGACGACGACCACCGGCCGAGCATCGTTCTCCTTCAGCCCGAGCCGGCGGCGGGCGGCGGGACGGTCGAGGAGCTCGGCGGCGTCGCGCACGAGCCAGGGCGCTGTGCGCCGGGCGTGAGGAAGATCGCCCAGCGGGGCATCTTCGCCCGGCAGCAGGAGACAGTCGAAGTGCGCGGCGTACGCTCGGAGATCGGCCCAGCGGACGTAGGACGGGTCGAGATCGCGGTGGATCAGCACCTTGGGACAGTCCAGTTTCTCCAGCAAGCCGGCCAGCTCGCCGCCGAGTCCGCGGGGGAAGGTATCGACCACGAAAGCGTCGAAATCGCGCATGTCCAGCGCCGCGCGAATCACCAACGCGACGGCGTGGCGGTCGAGCGTGGGATCGATGCGCGGTACGGTTCCCGCCGGCCCCAGCTCGCCCTCGATCGGCAAGGCATTCACGAAAGGGCTGTTGGTCAGGAGCCGGATGGAATGCCCCCGCCTCCACGCCGCACGGGCCAAGGCGAGTGCCCGCGTCAGGTGCCCGAGCCCGCCGCCGAGCGCATAGATCAGCCAGCGATCGGGGCAGGGGCCTCGCATCAACTGTCGCTCATGTCCGTCTCGAAGTCCTCGGTCCCCTCATCGCGCAGGCTTTCCGCATCTCCGGGCTGAAGGTCGTTCGGATCGCGCAGGGTGCGAAGCGTGCGGGCCGAGGTGCCTCGGACCGAAATGGCCGTAGCCGGGATAATAGGTGTAACTGTGGAAGTAAGGGTCGTCGTAATAGCCTCGACGCGAGCCGAGGGGCACGCCGCGCCGCGGGCCGTGCGCTCTGCGCACGACGGGCAGAGCCGCTTCCCTTCCACGTCGCGGGTGTGCTCTTCACAAATGGGCTTGCCGCACTCGCCGCACGGATTCGACGGGAACTGCTGGCAAGGGTGGGGAAAGAGGAAACCGGTCTTCTCGTTGCAGACCCCTTGTTCCCATTCCTGGCTCATCGTCTGGGAGTCTCCTTCGGAGTGGTCGCGGCCGGTTCCAGGGCGGTGCGCACCAGGAGGCCAGTCCGTAGCGGCAGCTCGCCGATAGGGTCGAGCGCCAGGCACGCCACGCTCAACGGGTCGAGCGTGGGCGCGTGGACCGTGAAGTGGGCGCGGTCCGAGGCATCGCGGACGACGATCTTGCCATCCTTCGCCTTGACCTTCGCGAGGGAATGCTCCCGGGCATCCTCGATCTCATAACCATAATCGCGCTTTTTGATCTTGGCGAGGAGGGTTTCCTGGCCGTCTTTCAGCTTCCAGTCGCCGTCGGCCTCGCGCTGAAGTTTGAAGCGCGGTGATCTTTCGGGTCGGATCGGTCAAACGATAACGGCCGGCGGGGCCGTCGATGTAAGCCAGCACGCGGTCGGACGCATCCTTGATCTTGAGCGCGTCGCCCTTGAGGTTATAGCGGGCGAGCTCCTTGCCGGCGGGGTCGAGCAGCTTCGCGCCATCCTCCTCGGGCTTGATCGAAAAGACCAGCTTGCCGGCGCCGTCTTCGACCTTGATCTTGCCCGGGAGCGTGGGACCCCACGAAGCGCCCTGGGACTGCGCGGGCCGCCGGGCCGAGCAGGATCAGCGTAAGCGCGGACACCGCGGCGAGACGACCAACGGTCATGCTAGACCCCCTCGGCGGTTCGCGCCCTGTTGAGGAGCTGGTACAGGCTGAGGATCGACATGGCAAACCAGCGCACGCCGCTCGCGTGGCCCTCGGGCTGGCTGGCCGGGCCGCACGTCCAGTCTTGCGTCGTGGCCGTACTCAGATGGAGCAAGGCGCGCTCGGATTTCTCCGGCACCTGGATGCGCACGGACTTCAGCCGGGCCCATTCCGGCAGCTTCACGGCTTGCGGGAGCTGGCTTTTGGCTTTCGCCAGCGCGGGCAGGCCGGGATAGCGGCGCGTCTTCACCTTCAGATTGACGATCAGCTCGGTGGCCGACTTGGTCTTCGTCTTGAGCTTGGACTTGCCGCTGCGGCTGGTCGCCCAGCGCGAGCGATCCTGCCGCTTCTCGACCACGCCCAGGCGGCACAGGGTGCCGTCGAGCAGCCGGCCCTGCACCCGCAGCCAGGGGTCGGCGAAGTACTTCACCTTCCAGTGGCCGGCCGTCCCTTTGCGCACGAATTTCGCCTTGGTGTTGGGGCGTGTGAAGTCGATCTTGAGCGCGACCTCGGCGTCGCGCGCCGTGTCGCGCTGGAGGAACCGCAACACGCGCTCGGCGATCTCGTAGCGGCGGTTTTCCAGGTTCCGCTTCTTCAGCAGGTTCCAAATGATCGCCGCCAGGAGCATCAGCCCGAGGCTTCCCAAGAACAAGATCACCGGCGCGGCGTCGTGGCGCTCCGGTCGGGCGGCGAACAGCCACACCAGCGCGAGGATCGCCCCCAGGACGCCGACACCGCCCACGATCGCCCATCGTTTCAAGATCGTTTCTTGCCGGGCGTCGAATGCGCGGATGGCGGCCAGGTCCGCGAGCAAGTCGTCGATGCGGGCGCGGCGGCTGTAAATCGAGCGTCTGGTTGAAACGGCCGAGGTCAGCGGGCATACTTCAGGCCCTCGGATCTGTTCCGGCTGGCTCGATCGCGGGTGGTTTCTCTCTGGTCCCCTCCCTTGCTGGGGAGGGGACCAGAGAGAAACCACCCGGAGCTTTCGGAACAGACTCTCAGCGGTTAGAGATCGCGCCTAGCCTAACGGGACCGCCGGGGATGTCAATCGCCCGTCTGGTCTTCACCGTTCTTCGACCTTCGCGTTCTTCGCGATCTTTGCGTTGGAAATCCTCATGTCAACCGACCGCCTGGTCTTCGCCGCCTTCGACCGCTTCCCTGCGCCCAAGGGTGCGGCGGTCCACATCGAGGCGTTCGCCAGCGCGCTGGGGTCGGCTTTCGGCGCGCTTGACCTGGTGACGGTCGCGCCCGCCGGGCAGAGTGAATACGTTTGCCTGCCCGGCGTGACCCATCACCCGCTCCCGGCGCTGGGGACGAACCTCATCGAGCGCGTGCTCAACTTCCGGTCCCACCTGCGCCCTGGTGGCGCGGCCGGCACGCGGCCGTGGCGCATGTCCGGTCCATTTTTGAGGGCTACCCGATCGCGCGCGCGAAGCCGGCGTACTGCGATCGCTTCGTCTTCGAGGTCAACGGCCTGCCGTCGATCGAGCTGAAGTACCATTACCCGGCTGTGGCCGACGATCGCGAGCTGCTCCGCAAGCTGTACGCCCTGGAAGACGCCTGCCTGGCGGCGGCCGATCTGGTGATCACGGTCAGCGCGGTCACGGCGCGCTTTCTGCGCGGTCGGGGCGTGGCGCCGGAACGCATCCGGGTCATTCCCAACGGCGTGGACCCGGCCCTGTTCGCGTTCCGCCCGCCGCGCTGCCTGGCGGCTGGTCATGTGCGGTTGCTCTACGCCGGCACGCTGGCGGCCTGGCAAGGGGTGGGACTGGCCATCGAGGCCCTGGCGCTGCTGCGCCGGGATGTGCCGGCGACGCTGACAATCGCCGGCCTGGCGCGCGCGTCCCAGGAACGCGACCTGCGCGAGCAATGCTGGCGACTGGGCGTGGCCGACGCCGTCCGGTTCGCCGGCTCGGTCGATCAAAGAGGACTGGCGCAATTACACCACGAAAGCGATGTCGTGCTGGCCCCCTTGACGCCCAACGACCGCAATCTCGTGCAGGGCTGCTGTCCGCTCAAGGTGCTCGAGGCCATGTCCGCCGGCACACCCTTGGTTGCCAGCGATTTGCCGGTTGTCCGCGAGCTGGCGCGGCCGGAGATCGACGCCTTGCTCGTGCGGCCCGGCAGCGCGAAGGCGATCAAGGAGGCCGTGCTCCGACTTGTTGCGGACCCGACCCTCGCTCCGCGGCTCGCCCTGTCCGCCCGTCAGGCGATTGTCCGAGAACGGACCTGGATGCACGCCCAGCGCGCCCTGGTGTCGGCTTACCGGGAGATGCTCGACCAGCGCCAGAGCCCTGCCTCGTTTCTCGAAGGACCAGCCCGTGAATCCCCTCGCGCGTCGTGATACTGTAGCCACGATACCGGGGCGTGTTGCCGGAGAGGTTGGGTGCCACGGGTTCCGCTTGGGGAACCCGTGCCTGCCGGCCCCGGTCACGGGTTCCCCAAGCGGAACCCGTGGCACCCACGACTGTTCCCGCAAGCAGGCCGAAAATGGACCCGGTATCCTCGCGACAGCCTCCGCGTCGTTTGTTGTTTCTCGCCGAGCGTTTCGCTCCCGATCTGGGCGGCGTGGCCCGGAGCGCGGAACGGATCGCGCGGACGCTGGGCGGTCTGGGGATCGATGTCCACGTGCTCGCCGCGACAAGAACACTGCCGGCGGGCGTTCTGGAGACATTCCAGCGCGACGCGCTGACGCGTCCACCGGCTCGGGCTGTTCTCGAATCTCGACCTGTCGTTGCAGCACACGATGAACGTGCTGGACTGGCTTCATGATTCGCACAACTTCGGGGCGATCTGGGGTCATTACCTGTACCCCTCGGGATTTCTCGCGGTGCTGGCGGCGCAGGGGTTCGGCATCCCGTCGGTGGCCGCCGCGCGGGGCAACGACGTGGACCGGTTGATGTTCCCGCCGGGCGATTTCGCCCGCCTGATCTGGACGCTGGAGCGAGCGACTCACGTGACGGCCGTCTCCGCCGACCTGGCGCAAGATCAGCCGGCTGGTGGAGCGCGGGGAGGCCGTCGAGGTCCAGCCGAACGTGGTCGATCCCGCGATTTTCCGGCCCGGTCCGGCTGATCCCGCGCTGCGCGACCGGCTGGGCATCGCGCCGGACGAGGTGGTGCTCGGGTTCTGCGGCGAGCTGCGGCACAAGAAGGGCCTGCCGTTTTTGCTCGGCGCCTTGCGCGAGGTGCGGCGCTCGCGCCCCGCCTGCCTGCTTGTCATCGGCGAGGTGCGCGCCCGGGAGGCGTCGGCGCTCTCGACGTTCGCCGCCGAAGCTCCGGAAGACGCCGCGCACATCGTCGTCACCGGGCATCTCGACGCACCCGCGACGGTGGCCGAGCATTTACGGGCATGTGATGTCGTTCTCATGCCGTCGGTCTGGGACGGCCTGCCGAACGCTTTGCTCGAAGCGATGGCGTGCGGCCGCCCCGTGATCGCCAGCGACGCGGGCGGGATTCCCGAGGTGATCGAGCCGGGCGTGAACGGTCTGCTGCTGCCGAAAATCGCGCTGCACCGGCTGGGTGTAGCGATTCTGGAGCTGCTCGACCAGGGGCCGAGCGTTCGCGCTTCACTCGGGGCGGCGGCACGCCAGCGCATCGAGACACACTTTCACCCCGATCGGGAACGCCGGCTCTTGCGGCACCTGGCCGAGCGGTTGTTCTCGTAGGGTGGGCTCGGCCCACCATCTTCGGCTCTGACATGAAGATGGTGGGCCGAGCCACCCTGACGGGGTCAATCCTTGTGCTTCTGGCCTTCCTCCAGCTTCTCGACGGACTTTCTGGAGCGCATCGAGGCGCTTGCTCATCTCATCCAGGCGCTTGGCGATGTCGCCCGGCGGGGGGCCGCTCAAGAAATCGAGCGCCCTGACGCCCAGTCGCAGCGGCTGACCGGCGGGCGGGGCCGGCATGCGTTCCCCATTCGGACCGATGAACACGCCGGGTCCCATGAACCGCAGCGCACCGCCCGGTCCCATGAAGGGCGGCACCGGCAGGGGCCGTGTGCGCGTATACCTCAGGGTCTCCTTGTGCGGCGTGACCTGCACCGTGGTTTCCTTGCCCTCGCGCAGCAGCTTGACCTCGACGGGCTTGTCCTTGTTGGTCTTGAGGAACTCGATGAGCTGCTCGATGCCATTGATCGGCTGGCCGTTGACCTTCAGCAGGATGTCGTGGACCTGGAGCTTGGCCTCCGCCGCGGCGCTGTCCGGTACGATCTCGCCGATGACCATTCCTTGATCTGGGGGAAGTCCAAGCTGAGCGCGGATCGCGGGGTCCAGGGGGTTGAGACTGATGCCGAAGACGTACCGCTCCTCGGGCTTGCTGGCGTCGGGCTCCGGCTCGGGGGCCGGCTCGACCGTGACGGTCATCGGCTTGCCCGCGCGGAGCAGCTTGATCGTGACCGCCTTCTCGCCGAGGTCGGCGAGCATGTGGGGCAGGTCCTCGAGCTTGCTCAGGGGCTTCTCATTCAATTCGAGCAGGATGTCGTTGTTCTGGATCTTGGCCTTCGCCGCGCGGCTCTCGGGGGCGACGTTGCGCACGACGAGTCCCTGGTCCTTGGGCAGATCGAGCAGCAGCGTGCATCGTCTCGTCGGCCGGCTCGATGGATAGGCCCAGGCCGTAATCCTGCATGCCGCCAACGGCGAAAAACTGGCCATTGGGAGCGAACGCGAAGGCGGCGGTTCCCGCGCCGGGCGGCTGCCCCTGGACGGCCCTGTACAACTGGATCGCGACACCCTGGCGCGCCCGATCGAGCTGCTTCGCGGCCTCATCCGGGATCCGCGCCTCGATGAAGCCTCCACCCCCGCCGCCACCGATCGCGCCGCCCTTGCGGCGCGCTCAAGCTGATCGAGCGCTTCCGCGTGGGCCCGTCTGGCCTCCCGAAGCTGCTGCTCGAGACGCTGGATACGCTCGCGAAGCACCTGCGGGGCCGGGTCCTTCTGGGCTTCTTCGGCCTTGGATTTCTCGTCGGCCGGCTTGGATTGCGCGTCCGACTGGGCCGCGCGAGCGTTCCCAGAGTCAGCCCCAGGCACAACAGGCCCAGGCCCAGGCGACGGAGCACGAACAACGGTGAAATCATGATAATGTTCTCCTCATGTGAAACAGTACTTGTAGGCTGGGTCTTCGTAGGCTGGGTCAAGACCCAGCATCCCCCAGCCCGACAGCCAGGCGGGCCGGGTCTTGACCCAGAGGGATGCTGGGTCTTGACCCAGCCTACGACTGAGAACACCTCACAAAGACTGTGCACCGACATAATCCAGGTTCACATCATTGACCGGGATGGCCACGAAGTGTCCTGGGTCCACTTCCAGGGAGACGAGCCGGCGGTGTTCCTCGACGCGGTAGCCCTGATTCTCCCACTGCCGGCGCACCGCGCCCGGCAGGGACGGCAGCCGCGTGCGCAGCCGGCGCTCGTCCAGGTTGGGACCGGCCAGGATCGGCACGCGCACGGAGGTTTCCTCGGTGGCGCCGGCTGGCGCGATCTGGAGATAGCCAACTTCGCGCACCTCGCCCGGCGCCTCCGTCTCCAGAGGATTCGCCGGCCGCGGGGGCACGGCGGGGTGTTGCACAATCCGATCCTGGGGCAAGGCCGAGGGCGGCCGGACCAGCCCGCCCAGCAACCAGCCCAGGGCGAAGACGCTCGCGGCCAGCCCGGCCGCCAGCACGCCGCGGAACGGATTCCGGGCGCTCCGCCGCGGTTGCAGGGCCGCGCCAGGCATTGCGCTCCAGGAACGCCAGCGCACAGGCGCCGCCAGCCGCCGGGGTCGGCGTCGAGCCGGATCAAGAGCGCGCGACGTTCCGGACCGGACAACGTGCCATCCACCAGCCGGTCGATCCAACGCCCGTCGAGGGCAGCTTGTTCAGGAGGGGTGGGCTGGTCCATGATTACCCGCTTTCCGCAGAAAAAAGGTCGTGCCCCGCCAGCCGCGCCGCAGCCGCGCCGGGCCCGGTGCAGGCGGGACTCGATGGCGGCCTCGGTCGTGCCCAGGCGGGTGGCCAGCTCGCGATAGGAGCGATCCTCGGCATATTTCCCGAGCAGGATTTCTTGGTCCGGCCCGGGGAGCTCGGCCAGGGCCTCGCGCACGAGCCGCGCACGTTCCTCGGCGAGCAGCCAGGCCAGCGGGTCCGGATCATGAGAGACGAGGTCGCGGTCGGCGGCTTTTTGCGCATACCCATCGATGAGCCGCTGGCGACGTCCCCAACGGCGACGGTGCAAGAGCGTCTGCCGGACGGCGAGCCGGTGCAGCCACGCGGCCAGCTTGGCGGGCTGCGCCAGAGGTTCGCGCCGGGTGATTGCCGCCAGGGCCACTTCCTGCATCACCTCATCCACGGTCTCCTGAACCGGACCGCCGCCGACCCAGCGGCGCACCACGCGCGCAGCCAGCGACCGTGGGCGGTCCAGGCGGCCGACCAGTCCGTCGGGGCCAGGCCCCGGTCGGGTGCGGGTTCGGTGGCGGTCATGGCAAGAGAATTCTTGCCGCAGCGGGCGGGATCTTGCAGGGGGTGGCAAAACAATGTGCTCTGTGTGTTCCGAATGACGCCTCTTTCCGGATTGCGGATTCCAGATTCCAGATTCCGGATTCCGGATTCCAAATCTCCCAGCCGACTTCCGATGCTCGGAGATCTGGAATCCGGAATCTGGAATCTGGAATCTGGAATCTGGAATCTGGAATCTGGAATCCGCCTCTCAAGGCTGATCCGTGACCGTCAGTTGCGCCGGCGCCTCAGACCTTGCCGCGTGGGGTCGTAATACTCGTAGGCCCGCGCGGCGGGCACGGACAGCTTCACGGGCATGGTCGCGCGCAGCCGGTATCGCAGCGTGACCGGCTTGCCGGGTGCGAGGTCGCGCAAGTACACCACAAGCTGACGCGGCGTGGTCTGGACCTTCTCGATCGCCTCGGTATTCGTCAAGGCCGCCAGGTCGTCCGCCACGGGAACGAAGCCGGCGGGGATGGGCAGGTCGAGGATCACCATCGGGGCCGCTTGCGCAAGGTGATTCGTGACCGTCGCCGTGGCGGTGGCCGTGTCGTCCACGGCGAGCGTGGCGCGGTCGTAGTCCAGTTGGATCGTCAACGGCTCCTCCGGTCGAGCGATCTCCCCGGCCGGTTCGTGATAGCGGAAGACGACCTGGTAGCCGGACTCGGCCTCGCTCCGGTCCGCGATCGTGAGTAGATGAGTGCCGCTCTGCACGCGGTCGCTGAGGTCGATCTGTTTGAGCACGTCGGCCTGATCGGCGGGGATCTCGATGTCCGGCAGGGGCTGGCCGTCGAGGGTGAGGGCGAGCCGTCGGGGGCGGTCGCCGCCGAGGGGCTTACCGGTGCCCGCCAGCAGGGCCTTGAGCGCCTGCACGGTGGCCTGCGTCGAGCCCCAGGTGCCGCGCGCGTCCTTCTGCGCGATCAGCCAGCTCAGGGCCTTGCGGGTGGTCTCGGGATCGCGGCCGGCGGCGATCAGGGCCTGGCAGGCCAGCGCGGTCGTATCGACGGCGCCGCACTGATCGGCGCCGAAGAACAGGGTCTGGCGTCCCGTGGGCAGTCCCCACCAGACGAACTTGCCGTCGTTGGATGTCTTCTTGAGCGCGTCGAGGCGCTGGAGCCAGGGCCGCGCGTAGAGGTCCTCGCGCGGGTTGAGCGCCTGGAGGGCACGGGCGACCAGGGCCACGGTGTACGGGTCGTCGAGGGCTTCGGGCTTCTGGCCTTGCAGGTAGGCCATCGTCAAGAACGTTTTGGGGTCGTTCTCGTGGTCGCGAAACACGGCCCCGGCGATGTACGCCGTGGTGGACAGCCGGGCCAACCGGGTACCGTGACTGCGCGTCGGGTCCTCGTGGAGCCGGTGCCTTTCGGGGTCCCACGTGCCGTCGGGGCGCTGCTGGCCGAGGAGCCACGTCCGGCTGCGCTCGATCAGCTCCGGGTCCACGTCGTGCACCCGCGCCATGTCCTCGAATTCCATCAGGCCGTAGGCGGTCAACGTGCGGTTGGCCGGGGGGCGGCCGAACCAGTCGAAGCCGCCGCCCGCGATCTCGAAGCTCAGCAGCCGCTGATAGCCCAGGTGGATGTACTGCCGGGCCTTGGCCTCGACCGCGGGCACGCTCTTGTTGGTGCGACGGAGATAATCGAGCGCCAGGACGTTGGGATAGGTGGTCGAGGAGGTCTGCTCGAAGCAGCCGAAAGGCATCTGGAAGATCGCGTCGAGGCCCTCGACGAGCTGGCTGAAGCTCGACGGGTAGATCTTGACGAAGGCCGAGACGCTGCCCTCGATGGCGCGTTCGGGGACCTCGAAGCGGAACTCGGCCGGCTGGCGGAGCGTGCCGCTGGCGACCTGCTCGACGCGGCGGCCGTCGGGGACGACCTCGATGGACCGGCGCACGGCGTCGGCCACGTCGCCGGCCCGCGCGGTGACTTGAAGTTCGTGATGGCCGGCCGATTTGACACGGATGCGGATAATGGGCCGAGCGGACCTCGCCGGGCTTCAGCTCGATCGACTGGGCCGGTCTCGTCGAGCCTTTCGAACCAGGGCGCCTCGTCGAGCGTGAGGGCGACCGTCTGGGCGTGATCGAGGTAGTTCGAGACGACGACGGGCATGGCCACCTCGTCGCCTCGGGTCAGGGCGGCGGGCAGGTCCAGATCGACGAAGAACGGCTGGAAGACGCGGATCGCGGCTTGCGCGCCGCCCAGCCGCCCGTCGGCCGAGACGGCGCCGGCCGAGAGCCGCCAGGTGGTGATCGAGTCGGCCAGGTCGATGTCGAGCGTGGCGCGGCCCTGGTCGTCGGTGATCAGCTCGGGACGCCACAGCAGCGTCTCGGGGAACCACTGGCGGACGCGGCCGGTTCGGCGGCCGGTGCCTGGCCGTGGGCTTTTTCCAGCGCATCCGCGGCCAGCCCGATCTGCCGGAGATCATTAATCGCCTGCCGCTCGCGGTGACGCCTCGCGGGCGGAATCGGCGCACCCCGTGAACAAGATCACGACGAGGATACCCAGGATGAAAACAATGGCGAGGACTGTGAGACAACCTCCTGGAAACCGACGAAACAGCCAGATGATCCCCGTGAGGACAGACGCCGTGATGAGGAGTTCCATCCGCCGTATGAACCATACGAGTCGCATCGCTCTGTCGCCTTCTCGATACGCCAGATTCTTCTCCGGATAGCTCTGCGCGGCCAGCGTGTGCGGCCCGCCGTTCTGGCGCAGGAGGTTCACGACCTGATCGGGCAAGCGCCATCTGCTGCGGCGTACTGCTCCCAGTCGGGGCGATCGAGCACTCGGAGGAACGCCTCTGAGTCGTTGCCGAGATACGGGTCGAGGGCCGTCTTGAGCGCCTTCCGACTTTCCTCGGGGCTTCGCGCCGTGCGGGCGAAGAGGGCCTGCTCGAAGCGTTCACAGCCCGGCGGCGGGTTCGCTTCGAATTCGCCGGGCGACCAGTCCTGAATCTCGTATACCGGCTTCAGGATCTCCTGTTCGAGGCTCGAAGAAGGTCTTTTCGAGCCCGGGCCTTTGCGCGACCACGCGCGAAGACGGCCTCATCGACGGCCGACAGGCTGACGGCCCCCGGCACCGGGCTGGCCGTTCGTCGTCCCGGAGCGTAAGTTCCAGTTTGGCACGCGCGCCCGGCCGGTACTCCGCGCGGTCGAACGCGGTCTCGATCGCCAGCGCGCGTGCCTGGCGGACGTGGATCGCGCGCGTTTTCGCCACCGGCAGCCCCGCCGTCCCGTAGCGGTAGGCGCACAACAGCACGGTCCCCGCCAGCTCGGCCGGCAGGTCGATTGTCTGCTCGCCCTGGCCGTCCTTCAGGGCGATCGTCGTGCTGAGGATCGTCTGGCCGTCCTTGAGCAGGTCGAGGAAGACCGGCTCGACGCCGCCTCCCAGAACCGTCACGCGCATCGTCTCGCCGCCGCGATACACGGCCCGGTCGGTGCGCACGAGATAATCGTCGGCCGCGCCGCCGCAGCGGAGCGTGACGCGCCGGCGCCCCGTGCGGCCCGCGTCGTCCACGGCCACGAGCGACCACGTGACCTCGAACTCCGTCGGCGTGAACTCCAGCACCGCCAGGCCGAACTCGTCGGCCCGCAATTCGTGATCCACGCCGCGAGACGCTCAACCGCGCGGGCACCGGATGGCCGTCGGGCGTGGTGATGAAGAAATAAACATGATTCGTTTGACCCTGGACCAGCGTGCCGCCCTCGGGAACCACCTCGATCCGGAGCGCCTGCGTGGTGACAGCCCGCGCCACGGAACGCTGTTGCGACTGCCCGGCCGGGTCGCGCACGACCGCCGTGACGGCGATCCGCGCATCACCGCCGTTCTGCGGCTGGCCGACCAGCGATTCAGGTAATTGAGCTTCGAACGCCACCTTGCCGGCCGCGTCGGTCTTCAGGTCAAGCTGACGGAGCAAGACCGGCTTGACATCCACTGTCTCGATGCGGACCGTCACCGCGCCGTCGCGGACGGGCTCGCCGTGCATGTAGTTTGCCTGCACGACGCCGTGCAGCATTTCGGCCGGCTGATAGTACGGCTTGTCCAGGTCGAGCGCGACCTTGAACCGCGGCAGGACGTAGGTCTTCACCTCGACGGTCGCGCGGCTGGTCGTGTCGCCGAGCAGGCACTCGACCTGGTACGCCCCCTCGATCAGGTCGCCCGCCAGCGCGCAGTCGCACGCGGCGATGCCGAACCGGCTGCTCGGGACGTGCTCGCGGAAAATCACGTTGCCTTTTGGGTCCGTGATGCGAAAAGTCAACGCGCGCCCGGCGACCGGCTCGCGGTCCGGCCGGCGCAGGGCCAGCCCTTTCATGTGGATGATCTGGCCCGGCTGATAGACCGGCTTGTCGGTGCTCAGGAGCAGCCGCCACGAGCGTTGCAGCTTGATCGGCCGCTCGATGCGCTCCTCGGGATGGCTTCCGGTCCAGGCCGTGACAAGGAGCCGGCTCTCGCCGTCGTCCCAGGCCGGCACGCGGCAGCGCGGCGCCGCGCTGCCGTCGGCGCCGGTATTCAGCTCGGCTAGCCGGGCGTACTGGCCGGGCTCCGGACCGATCAAGTCCACCGTCAGCGGCGCATGCGGGACTGGGACGCCTTTCGCACCGACCAGCCGCACATGAAGCGCCGCCTCGCTGTCGGGCAGCCAGTCCATCTGGCCCAGCACCGTCAGGTTCGCGGGCGACGGCTTTTTGTTCAGGTAATAGCTCTGCAACACGCACAAGAGGACGGCCGCCACCGCCACCACCAGCCAGAATCCCAGAAAGACCCTCTTGCCGATTCTGGATCGCGGCCTTGGAGGCCATGCGGGCGGGAGCGTCTCCTCCGTGATCCACAAGACGTCGGCGGACATGGGCGGCGAGACCACCGCCGGCGCTTCGTCCATCCGGTCGGAAAACGCCCGGCTCAGGGCCACCCGGCACTCGGCGCAGGTCTCGCAGTGTCTCTCCACCGCGGCCACGTCCGCCGGCGCGAGGTCGCAACGTACATAAGCATCACAGACATCCAGGATGTGATCGCGGGAGTCTCTCATGGTTGATTGCTCATATCGCGTGGCACAGGCAAGATGCCTGTGCCACCCATGCGCGGACGGGATACTAGATCCTACGAAAATGACAGGCCCGGACGCTAAGAATCTGTCCCAGAAGGGGCGATCCGATGATTCCGGTTTCAGCCCCGAAGGGGCGACAGTGCATAGCCCAGGGCGTCAGCCCTGGGACCGCGAAACGGGCACAAGAACCCCTTCGCAGCCCCGAAGGGGCGACCGAGCCCATGGTCCCGCCGGATCTTCGGCCGCCCCTTCGGGGCTGCGGAGGAAGATGTTTTCGTCGCCCTGGTTCCCAGGGCTGACGCCCTGGGCTATGCACTGTCGCCCCTTCGGGGCTGAAACCGAAATCACCAGGCAGCCACTTCTGGGACAGACTCTAAACCCGCGCGTCCCTCATTTCATCATCCAGATAACCTCGGTGGCCTCGTAGAATGCGGACACCGCCAGGACCAGGGCCACCCAGACGCTGGCCTGGACGTTCAAAAGCAGCGCGCCACCGAATCGGGGCCCCGGGCTCGACCGAATCAGATACACAGGGACCAGCAGCCCGAAGAACGCGGCGAGGATGTAACCTTCCCCCTCCAGGAGCAAGGTCCACGAGTGGGGCAGCATGGCGCCGGCGGCCAGCACGGTGGTCGGCGCGAGCAAGAGCCCCCACAGGAAAGCCCGCAGCGCCGCCACCGCGCTGCCGATGCCCGGCAGGATCACCGACGGCAGGGTGATCATCGCCAGCGAGCCGAGCACGAAGTTGACGGCGAAGGTCACGCCGGCCGCGCGGAGGATACTGCCGCTGCTGTAGGCCCGGACCACGCCGCTCAATGGTCCCTTCGGGTTACTGATCCCCTCACGAACCGCCGACCCGAGGAGGGTTTGCACCTCCGGCAGATCGTAAACCAAGACCGATACCAGGATCACCAGGCCGAAATAGGTCAGATGGACGGCCCACACCAGACGCGGCCGGCGCTGTATTTCCTGGAGCGGCGCGGCCAGCCAGCGCGGTCGGACCCGATCCGCCAACCCGCGAAACAGCCCGATCAACGCGCCCGCTCCGCCCAAGAGAAGCAGGGCCTGTCCCGCCAGGTAGAGATAATAGGGACCTCGTTGGAGGCGGGCCATCGGCCTGATCCTGGCGAATCTGGGCGCGGGGTAGGCCGCCTCAAGCTGCTGGAGCACCAGCCGGTTCCGCATCTGCTCCCGGGTCAGCCGGATCCACTTCGCCTGGTGGACCGAGGCATCCTTGTCCGGAAATAATGCGTCGCCGGCCTCCGAGGGCGGAACGAGATAGCAGTCGGCGAACAAGGTGGCGTCCGGTTTCAGTACCCCGACGATCGTCAAGGTGCGATCGCCGATCTTCAAGGAGTCTTTCCGGGCGGTCCCCGGACCGGCGAGGATCTCGTCCCGGGCGGCCGGCAGTCGGCCGCTGGCCAGCGACTCGGCGCAGGATTCCTACCTCCGCCAGCGGCAGCGCGATCAGTTTTGGCCGGAGTTGAAACGGCAATTCCCGCTCCTGGTCGCGCATCGCCGACTGCTTCACGGCCTGGAGGATGACCTCGGTAAGTTCATTGCCCGGCAGGAGGCGCAGTCGAGCGGGGATCGCCCGGCCGGGCACGCTTTTCGCGGGAGGTTCGTCGGGTCCGACGACGAGCAATCCATACAACGAGGTGGAGCTGGTCCCGGGCCGCGCCAGGGTGTCATACGTGAACCGCATGAGTGCGAAACCCAAAACCGCCACCATCAGGGAGAACCAGGCTTTCATGGTCAGACTCTGTGAAGAACGAGAGGCCGAACACGCACCCAACGACGGGGAGCTTATCCGAGCCCAACCACCCGGTCCATCGGCCGTACCTCCCGGATGGCGGGCCGTTGAAGAAAACTCCACGTCTTGTCGCGCGGACCGGGCGGGGATACGCTGACCGATAGCGTATGGTTTCGCCGCGGTTCGTGCGCGGCGGGTGTCTGTCTTGCCGGCCAGGAAGCCCTTCGGGCGGCCGTCGCCGTGCCGGGGGAGGAGCGTTCCCATGGCGGCCGCCGTGACCAATGTGACCGTCGGACGCACACGTACCGGCTACTGCGTGCGCATCGAAGGCCGGGGCACGATGCGCGAAAGCCCCGCGGTCCATGCCTTCGCCGGCTGGATGCTGGCCGATCCGGCGAACGACCTGGTGCTCGACCTGTCGGCCTGCGAGTACCTGGACAGCACCTTCCTGGGCTGCCTGGCCTGGCTCCAGCGCGCGTTCGGCAGCCGGCCCGGCCGGGTGGCGATCGTCACGCCGCCCGAGTCCAGCCGCCGCGCGATCGAGACGATGCACCTGGACCGACTCCTGCATCTGGTTCCGCTGGCCCCGGCCTGCATCGGCACCCCGACGCTGATCACCGCGCCCGAGTTGACTCCCCAGGAACTCGGCCGGCACATCCTCGAATGCCATCGCCGGCTCGTCGAGCTGGGCCACGGCAACGAGTCGGTCTTCGGCCCCATCGTCGCACGGCTGGAACAGGACCTCAGCTCGGAACGCTGAGGAAATCCGCTCCCGGCGCACACCCCGCGCTTCTCCACTTCCCAGCGGGGTTCCGAAAGGGGGCTCTTGCCACCCGGGCGCAACCCCGGCTAGGCTAGGCTATTACCTCGGCAAAGAAGATCCTCCTGTAGGTCGGACAATCCTGTCCGACAGGCCGGGGGAGTCGGACAAGATTGTCCGACCTACTTTCTTGCCGGGGTAATAACAGGGTGGGTTTTCAGCCCCTTGTGAGGTTCCGGCTGCGGACCGGAGGCGTTCCATGGCCGAGGTCACCTGTCCGGCGTGCAAGCGGACGTTTCGGGTGCCACGGACGACCGACGGCGCCCAGGTTCGGTGTCCCGATCCCACCTGCGGCCACCGGGTGGATCTGACCGCGTCCCTGGCGCGCCCAGGGCCGACTGCCGAGCCGCCGCCGCGCACGAATCGGCCCGCCTTGCTGGACCAGTTGCCCGCCAGCCCGGTCCGGTCGCCGGCCTTCGTCGCCATCGCGGGGACCGTCGTCTTCCTGTACGGCCTCGTGCTTGCGGGTGTGCTGGCGTCGATGCCGAAAAGGCCCAAACCGCCGCCGCCGATGCCCTCGCTGGCCTCCCTGAGACCCCGCCCCCCGCACGCGACCCCCGCGCCCTCCCTCGAGGCGGTCCGTGCGACGCCCACAGCGCCGGCCGAATCGGCCAAGCCACCGCCCGCCGCGCCGAAATCGGCCGACTCCTCCAAACCGCCGACTCACAAACCTTCCAAGAAGCGACCGGCCTCGAAAGCCCCGGTCGAGGTGGCCGAGGCCACCAAGCCGGTGGCGCCTGTTCCGGTGAAACCGTTGCGGACGCTGGAGGATCTGGGTACGTGGGTCGATCCGGTCGGCGACTGCAAGATCCGGCCGACGGGCAAGGGGGTCTCGCTCAGCATGCCGGGCAAGCTCCATATCTTGAGCGCCGGGCTGGACGTCAAGAATGGCCCCCGGGTCCTGGGTGAGACCGAAGGTGATTTCGTGGCGCAGGTCCTGGTTGCGGGCGACCTCCGGCCGGGCTCGCAGGCGGTCAAGGAACTGCCTGTCGCCTTCCAGGGCGCGGGGCTGCTCGTCTGGAAGGACCAGGAGAACTTCCTCCGGCTGGAACGGACCGTCCTGGTCACCATAGAGAACCACCACCTCCAGAATCAGGTGCTCCTGGAGGCCTCCAAAGACAACGCGGTGGCCGGTCAACGCGCGATTGACGTGCCGGCGGGGCCGCTCTACCTCCGGCTGGAACGCCGCGGCAACGTGCTGCGCTGTTCTTATAGCCGCGATGGAAAGACCTGGAACGAAGCGCGGAGCTTGAAAGATCTGTTTCTGGGACGCGTCGGTGTCGGCCTCTCCGCGGGCAATACCGCCAAGAAACCGCTCCAGGTTGAGTTCGAGGACTTCTCGCTCGCCACTTCGCCTTGAGGTAGCTCGGGGGCCGGATTCACCACAGAGACACAGAGAACACCGAGGCGGACACAGAGTCAGATTCTCTCTGTGAGAACTCTGTGTTCTCTGTGTCTCTGTGGTGAATCAGGCCGTCGCCCCCGCCCGGCGCACGCCCGCCAGCAGCACCGCCGCCACGGCCGCCAGGGCGGCCCCCCAGCCAAAGGCCGCGAGGGCGCCGAAGTCCTGATAGATCACCCCGAAGATCAGGCTCGACGGCAGCGCGGCAATGCCGATCGCGAAATTGTACCAGCCGAACGCCAGCCCTTTGCGCTCGGCGCCGACCAGCTCGGCGATCAGCGCCTTCTCGGCCGGCTCGGTGAGTGCGTAAAACACCGCGTAGCCGAGGAACAACGCCCAGACGTGCCACGCCCGGCTCGCCAGCGCGAAAGCCAGGTAGATCAGCGCATACACGATCCACCCGAGGAAAATCATCGGCCGCGCTCCGAACCGATCCGCCGCGGGACCGGCCAGCAGGTTGCCCGCGCTCTTGGCCATGTGGAAGACGCTCCACAGCACGGGCAAGAAGACCGTCGCCACGCCGAGCTCGCTCGCCCGCACGAGCAGGAACGCATCACTGGCGTTGCCGAGTGTAAAAACCACCAGCGCCACCAGCAGCAGCCGGAAGTCGCGCCGAACGGAGCGAGCGTCAGCCGGAACCGCTCGGCGGGCGGGCGTGCCCCCGGGGTCTCTCTCAAACCCAGTACGAGCAGGGCGACCACGATCAGCCCGGGAATCAGTGTCAGGAGGAACAGCGCGCGGAGTCGTCCCGGCCAGGCCAGCAAGAACGCCGCGGCCAGCAACGGGCCAACCGCCGCGCCCAGGTGGTCCATCGCCCGGTGAAAGCCAAACGCCCGCCCCCGCACGCCCGGCGCGGTCGAGTCGGCGATCAAGGCGTCCCGCGGCGCGGTGCGAATCCCCTTGCCCGTGCGATCGCCCACCCGGATCGCGAACATATGCCAGGGCACCCGGGCCAATCCCATCAGCGGCCGGGACAGCGCCGCCAGCGCGTACCCGAAGACCACGAACGGCTTCCGCCCGCCGGCGCGGTCGGACCAGCCGCCCGATCCCAGCTTCAACAGGCTGGCCACCGTCTCCGCCATGCCCTCGATCAAGCCCAGTTGCCGCAGGTTGCCCCCCAGGACCGTGAGGAGAAAACGCGGCAGCAGGGGATAGATCATCTCGCTGGCGATGTCGTTGCAAAGACTCGCCAGCCCCAGCAGCACGACGTTCCGGGGCAGCCGCGTATCGGGCTTCATGCGGTCCTCGTTGCTCAAGAACACAGGCCAGGCTCGGTTGAAGGAGAAGCGATTGATTATTCCGGATTCCAGATGGCGGATTCCAGATGGCGGATTCCAGATGGCCATCCGCCATCAGTCATCAGCCATCCGCCATCAGCCATTCTTGCCTCTTCGGTCGCCCGTCGCTCGCCCGGCCAACATGCGTTACACTGAACAACGCCGCTCGTCCAGGTGAGGGGACGTCGTCATGTTCCAACAAGCACCCGCCACGCTTCCGCCTTGGAAGTTGAGCGCCGAGGACCGTCGGGATGCGCTCCGGTTCGCGCGCGCCACCCTGACTGCGTACCTGGAGCGGCGGGAACCGCCGGTCTCTTCCCGCGCTGCGCCCGCCTTGCACGAGCACCGCGCGGCGTTCGTGACGCTGCGTGTGTGCGAGACCGGCGCGTTGCGCGGCTGCCGCGGCGAGTATCGTCCCCGGCGCCCGCTCATCGAGTCGATCGCCGAGATGGTCATCGCCACCGCGATCGACGATCCACGGTTCCCCGCGGTCGAGGCCGACGAGCTGCCCCGCCTCTTGATCCAGATCAGCGCCCTGACCTCGCTCCAGCCCATCCAGCCGCAGGACGTGGTGCTGGGACGGCACGGCTTGCTGATCTCCCTCGGCGCGCTCGGGCCTGCTCTTGCCGAAAGTGCCGGCCCTGTACGACCTGACCACCCCCGAAGCCTTCCTCGAAGCCCTCTGCCAGAAGGCGGGCCTCGCCCCCGATGCCTGGTCCAAGCCCGGCGTGTCCCTGTACGGATTCGAGTCCGAAGATTGGGGCGAGACCGACTCGGATGAAATCTTGTAGGCTTGTAGGCTTGGTCAAGACCCAGCCTACGACTCAAACACAGGACGATGAAACGATGCGTTCTCGTATCTCCCTGGCCCTGGCCGTCCTCACCTGCCTTTCTCTCCCGGCGCGCGCACAGAACGTACCCGACGGAGCGAAGCTGCGGCATGAGATCGACGATCTCTTGCGCAAGGAATTGACCCAGCACTGGTACCCCGCCGCGCTCGACCGCGAGCGGGGCGGGTTTCACCAGAACTTCGCCCGCGACTGGACGCCCACTCCCGACGACAACGTGTTCGTCGTCTACCAGGCCCGCATGACCTGGACGGCCGCCGCCTTCGCTGAATACGATAAATCACATCATGATGAATACGTCGCTTATGCGCGCCACGGGCTGGAGTTTCTCGATCGCGTCGTGCGCGACCGCGAATGTGGCGGGTTCCACTGGATGCTCGATGCCCGAGGCCAGGTCGATCCCCGGATCGGCGACGAGAAGCACGCTTACGGCATCTCGTTCGTGATCTACGCCGCCAGCAAGGTGCGGCAGGTCTGCGGCGACGACCGGGCGCTTCAGGTCGCGCGCGACGCTTTCGACTGGCTCGACCAGCACGCACACGACAAAGCCCACGGCGGCTATTTCGAGGCCCTCCGCCGCGACGGCACGCCGATCCTCTCCTGGGACGAAAACGCCCCGATGGCGAAACGCACCGACCGGGTCGGCGTCTATTACGGCTTCAAGTCGATGAATGTTCATATTCATCTTCTGGAAGCCGTGGCCGAATTATCCCGCGTGGACGACCGGCCGGTCGTCAAGGAGCGGCTCGCCGAGCTGCTGGGGGTCGTCCGCGACAAGATCGCCGTCGAGCCCGGGCGCTCAACTTGTACCTGACGCCCGACTGGCACGCGGTGCCGGCGCATGATTCCTTCGGCCACGACATCGAGACGGCCTATCTGCTCGTCGAGGCCGCCGACGCGCTCGGCATTCCCGACGATCCGAAGACCTGGCACATGGCCCGGCGCCTCGTCGATCACGCTCTCGATTGGGGCTGGGACGACCAGCACGGCGGCTTTTTTTACAAGGGCGAGGCGTTCGCCGGCAGCGCCTTCGACACCCACAAGGACTGGTGGACCCAGGCCGAGGGCTGGAACGCTCTGCTTCTGATGCACCAGAAGTTCGGCGCGGGGACCGATCGCTACCGCAAGGCGTTCCTCAAGGAGTGGGACTTCATCGCCCACCACCAGATCGATCCCGTCCACGGCGGCTGGTTCGAGGGTACCTCCGCCAGCGGCGAGCTCATGGGCAACGGGGCCAAGGCCTCGCCCTGGAAGGCCAATTACCATACCGCGCGGGCCATGATGAACGTGGCGACCATGCTCAAGCGGATGACGGACGGAGGGTGATGGATGACTGATGAATGATGACTGATGAATGATGACTGATGAATGATGACTGATGCGAGGGAAGAGACGGGAAGACCTCACGAACACGTCTTTTCCCGACACTGCACCCTGCGTCCTGAGTCATCAGTCATCAGTCATCAGTCATCAGTTATCAGTCATCAGTCATCAGCCGCCCCGGCTGCCCTCTCAGAGGCTATCCGGGAAATCTGTTTTAGCCCCGAAGGGGCGGCAGTGAATAGCCCGGGGCGTCAGCCCCGGGAACCGGGGCCGCCCCTGCGCCCGCCTCCTCCAAAGCCCCGAAGGGGCGACCGAAGATCCTGCGGGACCATGGGTTCTGTCGCCCCTTCGGGGCTTTGGAGGAGGTTCGTGGCGCGTCGTTCCCCGTCCCGGGGCTGACGCCCCGGGCTATTCACTTTCGCCCCTTCGGGGCTAAGAGCCTATCTCGGTAGGGTGCGAAAAACGCACCATTCTCTTTGTCGGACAAAGCCTTGGTGCGTTTCACGCACCCTACCGAGATAGGCTCTAAAAACAGACGCCCCTTCGGGGCTTCCCGGATAGCCTCTCAGTCCAGCTCGGTCAGCCACGCGCGGATCTCGCGGTCGTATTCGCTGGCGAGGTTGCCCCGGATGAGCTGGCGCTGGAAGCTGACGGCGCCGTGGTCCATCAGATCGACGGTCTCGGCGCTGGGGAAGCGGTCGGCCGGGTCCGGGGCGATCAGACCGCGGATCAGGTTCATGAGCAGGTCGTTGCGCACGACCTCTTGCGGCAGGATCTGGGGCAGGCGGCCCACGATCGCGCGCTTGGCCTGCTGCAACTCGGCGAAGCTGGCCAGCGGACCAAACGGCGCGGTGCCGGCCAGGATCTCGATGAGGACATAACCCAGGCTGGCCAGATCGGACCGCGGCGCGCTGACCGCGCCGTCCAGGACCTCCGGGGCCGCGTAATACGGCGTACACGGCCGGTCCGGCGGCGGATCGCGCTGGAGGAAGGCCGATCCCATGTCGATCAGCTTGGCGTTGCCGGTACGCTTGAGCATCAGGTTCGAGGGCTTGATGTCGCCGTGAATGATGCCCCCCTCGTGCAAGGCCGCCAGCGCGGCCAGGGCGTCGCGCAGCACGGCGATGGCGATGCCCGGCTTGAGCCGCGGCTGGCTCACGCCGGGCGTGACGATCACGTCGTTGATGTAGGCCCAGCGCGCTTCGTCCACCCGGCGCTGCACGACCTCGAACATGTCCGTGGTCAGCAACCGGCCCAGGTCGTAACCGTCGACCCACTCCATCTCCATGACGCGGATGCTGTCGGGCGCGACGAAGTTGTGGACATCGAGCAGGTTGTCGTGCTGGATCTGCGCGACTTCGACCGCCACGCGCGCCATGCGCACCATCGCCTCGTCGTAGGCGTGGTCGGTCGCATAGCGCTGCGGCGAGAAGACCTTCAGCGCCACCGGCAGCCGGAAGCCGTCGGCACCGATCCGCTCGCAGAGAAAGACCACGCCCTGCCCCCCGGACCCGAGCCGGCGCACCAGCCGATGGTGCTCCAGCCAGGCCAACTGGGGCTGTTCCAGGATCGCGCGGTAACGGTCCGTCCGCCCGCTCGCGTCCAGCGTGAATTTGAGATCCTCGAGAACCAGCGACGGGGCGCCGTTGGCAAAAGTCCGCGTCGTCTGCATTCCCTTCTCCATCCCGCCCGAGAGACTCTCCCCGACGGGGGTGCGCTCGCTTCTCGGTGCCTCGCCGAATCCATCCGTCATCACCGCCGGCCCTGTTGGAATCCGCGAACCCCACCCGGCGGACCACCAAGGACCACGCCGTCGTGGAAGGGGGCTCACATCCAATGAACACGCTACCATTATAGGGGCCGCGTCGCGCAAGGGCGACGCCAGCTCCGGATATGGAACTGAAGTCAAGGCACGCCAAGAGGTAAAGATTTTTCGGGATATTCGTAGGGTGGGCTCGGCCCACCTCTTCGGGGGTGAAGCCGGAAGAGGTGGGCCGAGCCCACCCTACAAGAGTCAGAGGGGGCGGGAACGAAGAGGCGGGTCAGGATTCGGGCGAGGTCACCGAGTCATAGAACCGGACGATCTCGGTGCCGTCGGACTTTTCCATGAACTCCATGGCGGCCTTGGGGTGCTGGTTCAGGTAGCCGGTGACCATGTACGGGATGGCGAACCCCCAGCGCAGTTCCGACCGCATCGGCTCGACGTGGGTCTGGATGCACTCGAGAATCGGCCGCAGGTGATACTTGGGATTGTGCAGGAAGCTGAACAAGAGCTCCATCTGGCAGTTGCCCGCGCCCCGGCCGAGGCCGGCGTGGCTGGCGTCGAGCATGTTCGCGCCCCGGATGATGGCCTCGATCGTGTTGGCGTACGCCAGTTGCATGTTGTTGTGGGCGTGGATGCCCACCTGTTTGCCGGCGGCCCTGGCGACCTTGAGGAACTTGTCCACCAGATACTGGGTCTGCTCGCTGTAGAGCGTGCCGAAGCTGTCCACGACGTACAGCGTTCCCACGGGCGAGGCGGCCAGCAGTTGCAGCGCGTGGTCGAGCTCGGCTCGGGGACGGTCGAGACGGCCATCAGGTTGATGGTGGTCTCGTGGCCCTTGTCGGCCGCGTCCTTGATCATGTCGAGCGCGGTGGGGATCTGGTGAATGTAGGCGGCCACGCGCACCATGCCGACCGGTGTCTTGTCGCGGGGCAGGATGTCGGTGTGGTAGTCGGTGCGCTCGGCGTCAGCCATCACGGAGATTTTGACCGGTCCGGCGTCGTCGCCGACGATGCGCCGGATGTCGTCCTCGTCGCAGAACTTCCAGGTGCCGAACTTGTCCCGGGCGGCGAATTTCTTGGAAGCCTTGTAGCCGATCTCCATGTAATCGACGCCCGCGGCCACGTCGGCCTCGTACACCGCCCGGACGAACTCCGGCGAGAACATGTGGCTGTTCATCAAGCCGCCGTCGCGGATCGTGCAGTCCACCACCTTGATCTCCGGGCGGAACCCGATCCAGCCCTTCAATCCGGTCTCTTGCTCGCTGTTGGCCATGACCTCTTCCCTTCTCAATCTTCGAGACTGTTGGGGTGGATGCTAGCGGTTCCGGCCGCGCGGTTCAACGGTGCGCTGGCTTTTTCGTAGCGCGGCGGAGCCGCAACCCCTTGTGTCCGGGTGGCATGCCCACGTCTTCGTGGGCATGTCGGGCGCGCCCCGGCGCTGGGGACATGCCCACGAAGACGTGGGCATGCCACCCGACACCTCAAGGGGCCTGGATGACAGATGTCTGGGAACGGCCGGGTGATCTGTGGGCAACCGCAACACCGTGTCGTATGATGGATGCGCTTCCAGGCCCGACCGGTCTTGTTGCGATGGGGCAGGGGACGATCGGCCTGCGGACCAGGGATCGCGGTATGTTTCCCGACGACCCACTCGACCCGCCGCCGCCCGCGCGTCCCACCGCGCCCCGGTTCACGTTCCGGCCGGGCAAGCTCTGCCGCCGCCTGGGACTGGTGCTGTTCCTGATCGCGGAGCTGGCCGTCTGGGGCGAGATCCACAAGTGGATGCGGCTCTTGCCCAAAGGCCAGCGGGGCCAGATCGCGGGCGCGTTCCTTTATCTCTCGCTCAAGGCGGCCCTGTACATTCTCATCGCCACGGTCGTCCTGTGGGCCCTGGCGCGCCTGGTTTTCCGGTATGTCGCGCGGCCGCTGATGCTGCGCTGGTACAACCCGCGGAGCCGCGACATCCACGCTTCGCACCCCTTGCCGTTCATCATGAAGGTTCATGAGCGGATCGTGGCCGAGGTCGGCGCACGCCACATCCTGGGCGGCCGGTCCATTCCCGGCACGCTGTTTCAGACGACCGAGGCTCTCTATTTCTTCCCGTTTGCCTGGGACAGCGAATCGTGGACGCTGCCGCTGGGCCAAGTCGCCGACGTCACCACATGCACCCCGCGCCGGCGGGTGCCGAAGTCGGTCCAAGGGTTCCCCGACTGCGTCATCATCCACGACCAGCAGGGGATGGAGAACTGGTTCGTGACGGGCGACCCGGCCGTCGTGCTCGCCTGGTTCGGCAAGACCCCGACGCCAACGCCCGAGGCGATGGCGTTTAGCATCTGAAACGTTCTCGTCTCGTAGGGTAGGCTTCAGCCTGCCAAGCCTATAGTCTTGGGGAAGTGGGCTTGGCAGGCTGAAGCCTACCCTACAAGAACAGAATCCACGCGTCTCGGTTCCCTTCTGAGGCTCCGTCCTCCGCCATGCGCCTGGAAGCGACCACCGTTCGCGCCATCCTGACCCGCACGACGGGATTCCTGAAGACGGTCTGCTCGCACTCGTTACAGCCGTACCGCGGCTGTCCGTTCGGACGGTCGCTGTGCGGCGTCGGCTGTTACGTGCGGCATAACGGCTGGGTCACTCTCGGGCGGGAATGGGGATCGTTCCTGGAAGTCCGGACGAACGCGGCCGAGGTGTATGCCGCCTCTTACGAGCGGGAACGGTCCTGGGCGCGGCGGGGCAGGGGGGCGTTCGCCGTCTTCATGTCGAGCTCGACGGAGCCGTTCCCGCCCCAGGAGGCGCGGCAAGGGGTGACGCGGGCGGTGCTGGAAGCAATGATGATCCGGCCGCCCGATGTGCTGATCGTGCAGACGCACTCGCACCAGGTCGCGGCGGCGCTCGACGTGCTGGAGCCGCTTTCGAAACGTTGTGCGCTGCGGGTGCATCTTTCCATCGAGACGGATCGCGACCGCCTGCCCGGCCTGCCGCCGCACGCGACGCCGATCGCGCGGCGGTTCGAGGCGGCGGCCCGGCTCAAGGCGGCGGGCGTGCGGGTCGTGGTCACGGTCGCGCCGCTGTTGCCGATCGCCGACCCGGACCGGTTCTTTCAGCGCATTGCCGAGGTGGCCGACGCGGTCGTGCTCGACCATTTTGTCGGCGGCGACGGCAGCCCGTGCGGCACCCGGACCCTTCAAACCGCCTTGCCCGCCGCGATGGCGGCCGTCGCGCCGGAGTCGGTTACGCTCGCTTATCGCGATCAGATGGCCGCCATCGCGCGCCGCTGGCTGCCCGGGCGCGTCGGGCTGCACATTGACGGCTTCGCGGGGAGGAACTGGACATGAGGGGAGTGAAGCGCGGAGTCTGTCTTGTAGGCTGGGTCTAGACCCAGCTTTTCCGTGGGTTTCAGGTGTGCGGCGCCGGGGGGAGGCTGGGTCTAGACCCAGCCTACAAGACGTCCTTCTCCGCCTCTTCGAACGAGACCTTGGCGTAGATCTCACTCAAGGTCACGGCGCAATCGATCGAGGCCAGCCGCAGGACGTGGTCCGGCTCCTTCAGCTCGCTGAACAGCCAGCGTTCTCCCTGCCGGACGTACTGCTCGACCAGCCTGTGATCCTGGGCGATCAGGACATATTCCTGGAGCGACTCGATCCGGCGGTACCGGGCGAACTTCGGCCCGCGGTCGTTCCGCTCGGTCGAGGGCGAGAGAACCTCGATCACGACGGTCGGATTCAGGAGCGTATCCAGTTCCGCGTCCAGAAACTGGGGCCGGCCGCAGACGACCGCCACGTCGGGATAGGAGAAGTCCCCGGTCGCTTCCACCAGAACGCGCATGTCGCTGGAGTAGACCTCGCACGGGCGATTCACGAGCTGATTTCCAATCACCCGGTTGAGGTTATGAGTGATCAGATTATGCGGGCGCGAAGCTCCTGCCATGGCGATGATCTCACGGTTCAGAAACTCGTGCCTGTTCTCCGCGAGTCGTTCCAGGGCGAGATACTCGCGCGGCGTGGCCCGGCGTTTTTCGGCGGCGGATGACATGACAACCTCCTCGAATTGGCGGGTGCCCGGGGTTTCGCCTGGGAAACCCCGGCACCAAGCGTTGCTCATGGTCCTCGATCTTACCGCGCCGCGAACCGCTCAGCCCAGTCTTGTAGGGTGCGTCAAGTCCGCGCCGACGCACCTCTTTGCCTGAGCAGAAGGTGCGTCGGCGCGGACTTGACGCACCCTACAAGACCTTCTCAGAGTCAGCCCAGGCACTCAAACGCGATCGGGATCTTCTTGAGGGCGTAGCCCGTCTCGCGGAGATAATCGCCGTAGATGGTCATCCAGTGGAAGCCCGGCATGTGCTCGGCCAGCTTCTCGGAATCGCAGGTGAACTTCACGTCGATCTGCGAGCGGCAAATCGGCAGGAACGGCGCGCAGGCGATCTCGCCCTTGAAGCCCACCCAGCGCTTGCCGGCGAAGTCGGGGATGATGTTCGTGACGACTTGCCCGGTCTTCATCTCGACCTTGGGCGCGGCGCCGTAGTCGGACTCGAAGTGCGACAGGATGCGCACCGGCTCGGGGTTCCGGCCGTCCAGCTTGCGCGGGGCCGTGCAGTGCGCGAGCGTGATCAGGCCGTCGTGGGGATAGGTCGGATCGTTCAGGAACATCGGCTTGCCGGCGATCGAGGCCATGAGCCGGCCGGCCGGGATGACCACGAAATCGGACTCGCAGAACGCCATGTAGCCGGCGTCGTTGAGCGTGCTGAGCGTCATGCAGGCCGAGGTCTCGGCCATGCCCATGATCGTGCCCATGCAGGCGTTGATCGTGATGGCGCCGCAGCCGGCCTGGGCCATGATCTTGCGGAAGACGTGATCGAGCAAGAGTGCGTTGACGACGAACGTCTTGTCGGTCTCGAGCTTGGTGTTTGGCAGCGCCAGGGCGGCCGCGGCGCGTTTCTCGGCCAGTTGCATGGCGGCCTTGTCGGCACGGGCGGCCTGGATCATGGGGCCGAGCTCCGCGTAGGACAGTTCCTGGATGTCCCACTTCCAGAGCTTCTTGACCAGCGCGGGCACCGACCCCGCCGGCTGCGCCCAGCCGCCGGCGCCGCCGACCGCGATGATCTTCGTGCCATAGGTGTTCATGAAGCCGCACAACGACCGCAGCCGCCAGACGACCTCGTCGAGCTTGTCCACCACCACGTCGGTCGGGTCGAGCGTCGTCAGCTTCTGCTCGTCGGTGTGCTGACGCAGCAAGCGCGGGCTGACGATCTCGTACCAGAGCGAGACCGGGCCCGACTGGTGCCGCAGGAAGACGACGACGTGCTTGTTCAGGCTCTGAATGCCGTCCAGTCCGCCGCCGGCCGCGTAGACGAGCAGCACATCGGCGCGGGCGAGCTCCGGCTGCTTCTCGATCGCCTTGACGTTCCGCACGGCCGCGGTGGGCAGGAACTCGACGGGGAAATCCGCGGCTTTTTTGATCTGTTCCAGCTCGGTGCCGATACGAGCGACTTCCTGGCGGGCTTCCTCCTCGGTCTGGATGCCGCCCCAGCTTCGCCAGCTTGTGTGGGGGTGGGGAGTCGGCACGTCGTAGATCAAGACCGGCTGGACAACCAGCGTGCGGCGCGGCGGCGGGCTGGGCAGCTCATCACCGTCGGCGGCCAGCGCGGGCCAGGTCAGGCCGGTCAGCGCCGCGCCTCCCAGCACGCTGCTGCCCAGGAAATCCCGGCGCGTCAGCCCCGAGGTATCCGGAGGCGTGGCGCAACCACAACAACGGTGCGCATCGTGCCCATGGCACGGAGATCCCGCGGTCTTCATGGCGTGTCTCCCGGAACCGTGCGAACGTAGCCTCGTCCCGGCGCGAAGGGAAACCACCGATGCGGATGTCTCCGAGGGGCACGGATCGTCGCCGATCCGCGCCTGGCGCCGTTCCCCTCCGCCAACGTCACCGGGGCCGAGTTCCTGGAACCGCGCGCATCCTAACCGGCGCCGCCCCGGTCCGCCAGAGGTGGCCGGCCGCGCGGTCGAGGGTGCATGAGAAGAGGCCCGGCTCCTTCTGTGTAGTGGCGACCGTCTCGGCCGCTCCGGACTCTGAGAACCGGAGCGGCCGAGACGGCCGCCACTACACAGAAAAAGGCTCTTCGTACACCCCCTCACTCGTCCTCGCGCGGCGCACTGCGCAGATCGCCCGGGCCGACGCCCAGGTAACGCGCCGCGGCGGCAAGCTGGTTCTTCACTTCAAAGGCCCCCGCCGGCCGCTGTTCCGGTCCCTGGGACAGGCAGCGCAGGATGGTCTCGTTGAGGGTGCCGGGGACTTTCGCATTGAGCTGGATCGGCGGCGTGATCTGGTTGAGCCGCTGGCCGATCAGGCCCTCGGCCTCGTGCGGGGCGACGAAATTGGCGTACTCGCCCGTCAAGAGCCGGTACATCGTGGCGCCCAGGTTGAACAGGTCCGTTTTCGCGTTGACGACCTTCTCGCGCGACTGCTCGGCGCCATGTATTGCGGCGTACCCTGGATGCGGTCCTTGTCCTGGCCCTTGATCCAGGCGGTGCCCAGGTCGATCACCTTGACCTCGCCCTGGTGCGAGAGCATGATGTTGCCCGGCTTCAGATCGCCGTGAAACACCCCGCGCCGGTGCATATGCTCCAGCGCCGAGGCCACCGCCACGAAGATCAGCACGAGCTGGCCGACGTCGCGCCGCCCCAGGCGGTCGAGCGTCCGGCCCGGCACGTACTCCATCAACAACTCGACACCCGTGACGCGGAACCACGATCGTCTGGTGCGGCAGTCATAAATCGTGAGGATGTTCGGGTGCTTGAGCTTCTTCGCCACGGCGAATTCGTGCAAGGCCTGGGTGATGTAGATATCATCGGCGGCCGACTGGCGCTTGACGATCTTCAGCGCATAGCGCGTGCCCTCCGCGCGGTCGCTGATCAGGAGGATCGAACTGCCGGCACCGGTGCCGAGATCTCGGAGGACGCGGTAGTCGAGCTTCGCAAGCTTGGGGCCGTCGGAGTCGGTCGCCATGGTCGCAGGGTCGTCCTTTGCCGCCGAGGTGGGGCCAAGACACTCCATCATAGCGAATCCTGTCCGCTCTCGACGAGAGGTCGGGGGCCTGGGGTGGTGGCGGCGGCCCTCTTCACCACAGAGCCACAAAGGACACGGCGTTCTCACAGAGGATCTTCTCTGTGTCCGCCTCGGTGTTCTCCGTGCCTCTGTGGTGAAGAGGGCCGTCGCCGCCACCCCAGCCACCCGGGGCTCGGCGGCGGCCGTCGAATGGCGTATTCTGAGCCAAGGACTTCCCCGGAGCCGGACGGAGGACGCTCACGCCATGACCTTGCCGACGATTCCGATCCGCAATGACCTGGCCGCGGCCCTGGGACGCGTGCCGAGCGGCCTGTTCATCCTGACGGCCCGCCAGGGCGGCCAGGATACCGGCATGCTGGCGAGCTGGGTCCAGCAGGCCGGCTTCGAACCGCCCATGCTGACGGTGGCGCTGCGCCAGGATCGGCTCCTGGCCGGCTGGCTCATGGAACAACGGCGCTTCACGCTCAACCAGATCCCGACCGGCCACAAACCGCTGATTCGCCATTTCGCCAAGGGCTTCAACCCGGGTGATTCGGCCTTCGCGGGGCTCGATCTGGTGCCGATCGCGGCGGGCGGGCCGATCCTGGCCGAGGCCCTGGCCTATCTCGACGGCGAGGTCGCCGGCCACATCGACTCGGGCGACCACCGCATCTTCCTCGCCCACATCCGCGACGGCGGCGTGTTTCATCCTGACGCCGAGCCGATGATCCACGTGCGCCGGGATGGGTTCCATTACTGAGAGGGTGTGCGCGAAGGGTCTTTTCCATGTAGCGGCGGCCGTCTCGGCCGCTCCAGTCTCCATCATACGGGAGCGGCCGAGACGGCCGCCGCTACACAAAGAAACGGGTTCGTCCTCTTCTCATAACCCTCTAGGAATCGGAGGAAACCCGATGGCGTCCTCGACCTGGCTGAGCCGCTTCGCCGACACGTACCACGAAGACCATCGCCATCCCATCAATCATGTACTTCATGTCTATGTGGGCTGGCCTATCTGTGCGATCGGCGTGCTGCTGCTCCCGTTTCGTCCCTGGTGGACGCTGGCGGCCTTTGGACTTGGTTATGCTTTTATGTGGACGGGGCACTTCGTTTTCGAGCGCAACCTGCCGACGGTCTTTCGTCATCCGGCCACGCCGTTTGTCATGGCCTGGGCCGTGTTTCGGGACCTGTGCGGCCGGCTGGCCGGCTGTGACGTTGCGGCGTACCCGGTAGACGGATATCTTCCCACGCGATCCGATCCTTCTTGGGGAGCCTGTTTGCTCATGGCCACCGCGACCAGGACCCGGCGGACCCGAACGCGCTGCCACGTCGGCCCGGAAGACCACGGCCGCAAGATGGCGTTCGAGGACTTCATCCGCGCCGACTTCGAGGAAGGCGGGCTCTACGAGCTGGCCCGGGGAGTCATCGTCGTGACTCAGGTACCTGCGCCGGAGCCTCATGGACTGATCGTCTACCGGCTCGCGGATATGCTCGCTCTCTACAACGCAGAGCATCCCGGCCTGATCCAGTACCGCGGCGGCGGCCAGGAGTGCCGCATTCGCGCACCGGGCATGAAGTCGGACCGTCATCCCGACCAGGCGGTCTACCTCGATGCTGTGCCCGCCGGTGGGTCCGAAGCCTGGACGCGCTGGGTGCCTCATCTGGTCGTGGAAGTCATCAGCCGGGGCAGCAAGCGGCGCGATTATGTCGAGAAGGCCGAGGAATATCTCCGCATCGGCGTGCGCGAATACTGGATCATCGACCCGGCCCAGCGGCAGATGCTCGTCCATCAGCGCGTGGGCGATATCTGGGACCGCCACGTCGTCTCGGCCGGCAAATCCTACCGCACGCCGCTCTTGCCCGGCCTCGTGGTGCGTCCCGCCGCGCTGCTGGGACCGGCTCCGGGAAATGGACATTAGTTCATGGAAAACGCTTGACTTGGGCCCGGCGTTGCGGCTAGGATTCAAGGCGTTTTCCCCAGAACACCGCATTGCCGGGAGACGGTCGATGGCCGAGCCGATCCAGTACGAGGATTTCGCCAAGGTGGAGCTGCGGGTGGCCAAGGTGCTCGAAGCGCGGCCGCACCCGAACGCCGACAAGCTGATGCTCTTGCAGATCGACGTCGGCGACGTGCAGAAGCAGATCGTGGCCGGCATCCGCCTGCATTACACGCCCGAGCAGCTCGTCGGCAAGCTGATCGTCGTGGTCAACAACCTCGAGTCGGCCATGCTGCGAGGCGAAGCCTCCAACGGCATGCTCCTGGCGGCGACCTCCGGCGAGAAGGTCATCGTGCTGACCGTGGACGACCCGTCGTGCGTCGTCGGGGCGAAGATCAAGTAGAGGAAGAAACGATCCGGATTCCGGATTCCGGATTCCGGATTCCGGATTCCGGATCATTCTTGACCATCTACGAATCTGGAATCCGGAATCCGGAATCTGAAATCCCAAGGTGTGAGATCCACTCATGGCATTCGCTACAATCAACTACTTCAGTCACTCGCTGCAAAAAGCGTCGTCGTTCAACATCATTTTTCCTGATGATACGAACATTCCTCGTCCCTGGGCAGTGTTCTACCTGCTGCACGGGCTGTCCGACGATCACACGATCTGGATGCGGCGTACGAGCATCGAGCGCTACGTCAGCGGGCTGCCGCTGGTCGTGGTGATGCCCGACGGCGGGCGGGGCTGGTACACGAACGCCGTCGAGGGCTACGCCTACGAGGACGACCTCATCAAGGACGTGCGCGAGCTGGTCGAGCGGACGTTTCCCGTCAAGGCCGAACGTGCGGGACGTGCCATCGGCGGGCTGTCGATGGGCGGCTATGGCGCGATCAAGCTCGGGCTGAAGCATCACGAGCTGTTCGGCAGCGTCAACTCGCACTCCGGGGCCGTCAGCATCTTTCGCGATGGGGATCTGATCAAGCAGCTCAGTCCGGAATTCGTCCGCATCTTCGGCAAGGAGGCCGCGGGAGGACCCGAGGACCCGTTCGCGATCATCGAGCGGATCGACCACGGCCGCGTGCCGGCGATCCGGTTCGACTGCGGTACGGATGACTTCTTGCTCAAGCAAAACCGCGATTTTCATCAGCACCTGGAAGATCTGCACATTGCTCACGAGTACGAGGAATTCCCCGGCACGCACGAATGGGGCTACTGGGACAAGCACGTGCAGGAGGCGATCCAGTTTCACGTGCGGAACTTGAAGCTGAAATGAGAGTCTGTTCCAATAGCCCCGAAGGGGCGAAAGTGAATAGCCCGGGGCGTCAGCCCCGGGAACCGGCGAGCAACGCCCCACACACTCTCTCCGAAGCCCCGAAGGGGCGGCCGATGTCTTTGTCCCACAGACCGTTCTGTCGCCCCTGCGGGGCTTCGGAGGAAGCGGCTCTCGGCGCGGCTCCGGTTCCCAGGGCAGACGCCCCGGGCTATTCACTTTCGCCCCTTCGGGGCTTATGGGAACGGACTCTCAGGGGGATCGGACAATGACCACCGCGACGATGCCCGCCGCGCCGGCTGCGGCGCCTGACGCTGTCGAAGAGGCGGTGCTTCTGGCGGGCCGTGAATATCGGCTGACGGTCCCGCAGTACTGGGCCATGGTGCCGCGCCGGCATCCTCACCGAGGACGATCGCGTCGAACTCATCGAGGGACGGTTGTACACGAAAATGACCAAGAAGCCCCCTCATGTGCTGGCCTTGAAAAAGACGTTTCGCGTTTTGTCCACGTTGGTCCCGCCCGAGTGGCACGTTACCCGGGACGATCCGATCAACACGCTGGACGGTGTTCCCGAGCCCGATGTGACCGTCCTGCGCGGGGGCATGGAAGCGTATCAGGACCGGACCCCCGACCCCGCCGACGTGGTGCTGGTGGTGGAGGTGGGCGACTCGTCCTTGCAGGCGGACCAGACCCTCATGAAGCGGTCGTACGCGCGGGCCGGGATTCCCGTGTACTGGATCGTGAACATTCCCGACCGTAGGCTGGAGGTTTACGCCGACCCCACCAGGCAGGCCGAAGCGCACGACTACCGGAGGTGTGGCCTTCTCGGTCCCGACGAGCAGGTCCCGCTGGTGCTCGAAGGCCGCGAGATCGCCCGCATCGCCGTGCGGGATCTCTTGCCGTGAGAGTGTGTATGCGAAGGTCTCGTAGGGTAGGCTTCAGCCTGCCAGTACCATAGTCCCATTTGGAATTGAGAAAGTCTGGCAGGCTGAAGCCTACCCTACAAGACAAGACAGAATCCGCGCGTCTCGGATACCCTTCGAGATCGGGCGAAGACGCCGTGAGGGCGAGCCGTCATGCTTCGAGAGCTGTCCGTCCAGAACCTGGCGTTGATCGAGGACGCGCGCGTCGAGCTTGAGGCCGGTTACTGCGCGTGGACGGGCGAAACCGGAGCGGGCAAGAGCCTGCTGTTGACCGCGCTGGGACTCGTGCTGGGCGAGAAGGCGTCGGCGGACCTCATCCGCGCCGGCAAGAACGAAGCGCGCGCGGCGGCCGTCTTTGACCTGACGGACCCCGCCAGCGCCAGCCGGGCGGACATCGAGACCATCCTGGGCGGGCCGATCGAGGACGGCCAGTTGATTTTGACCCGCCGCGTCTCGGCGCAAGGACGCTCGGTGGCCCACGCGAACGGCCTGCCGGTGCCGGTGGGCGTGCTGCGGAAGCTGGGCGAGCGGCTCATCGACGTGCACGGCCAGCACGAAAGCCGCGCCCTGGTTGATCCCGATCATCAGCGCAGCCTGCTCGACGCGCACGGCGGGCTGGAGCCGCTGCGGGATCGTTACCGCGAGACGCGCCACGCACACGAGTCCCTGCGCCGCCGCCGGATCGCCTTGCTCGAAGCCGCGGACCATCGCCGTCGTGAGCGCGACCTCTTGACCTTCGAACGCGATGAGCTGGCCGCGGCGCAGCCCGTGCCCGGCGAGTATGAGGAACTGCTCCGCGAGGCTCATCGCCTGGCCCATGCCGAGGCGATCCGGGCGGCGACCGGCGAAGGCTTTCACTTGCTGTACGAAGCGGATCGCTCCGTGCAAGGCCTGCTCGATCACGTGGCGCGCCGGCTGGCGCCGCTGGCCGAGTGCGTCTCCGAGCTGGCCGAACCCGCCGCCGAACTCGAACGGCTCGCGGAGGAGACGCGCGAGGTCGCGCGCAGCCTGCGGCAATTCCATCAGAGCTGGGACGACGATCCCGCGCGGCTCGAAGAGATCGAGTCGCGCCTGGCGACCTATCGCCGGCTGGCGCAGCGGTTCCGGTGTGCCCCGGACGAGCTCCCGCGCGCCGCGCGGCCGTCGCGCAGCAACTGGCCGCGCTGGAGCAGGACGACGCGGATCTGGCCGCCCTCGATGCGCCGCTGGCCGACGCCTGGTCGCGCGTGACAGAAGCGGCCGCCGCGCTCTCGACGGCCCGCCGCAAGGCGTGCAAGGCGTTCGCCAAAGCCGTTCAAGCGCAGCTCAAGGACCTGAACCTGGGTGAAGCACGCCTGGCCGTCGAGGTCGAAACCAGTCCGCCCGGCGACGACCCGACCGCCGCGCCTCCTCCCGACGCGGGCGCCGATCGGATCGAGATTGTCTTTGCGCCCAATCCGGGCGAGGCGCCTCGGCCCTTGCGCAAAATTGCGTCGGGCGGCGAGCTGTCGCGCGTCATGCTCGCCGTCAAGACCGTGCTGGCCGGCGCGGACCGCATGCCCACGCTCGTCTTCGACGAGATCGACAGCGGCGTCGGCGGCCGGCTCGGGGCCGTCCTCGGCAAGAAACTGGCGGAGCTGGCCCGGCATCACCAGATTATCTGCGTCACTCACTTGCCACAGATGGCGAGTTATGCCGCGCATCAGTGGGTGATCAAGAAGGAGGTCGAGCACGGCCGCACCCGCGCCACGATTCAGCCGCTGGGAGAAAACGAGCGCGTCGAGGAGCTCGCGGCCATGCTGCGCGGCAGCTCGGCGGCGGAAAGCACCCGGCGCGAGGCGCAGGCCATGCTCGCCGAGGCCAGGAGCGCCGTACGTGTGTAGTGTCCCGAGTGCCTGGTCTTTCGAGACGATGGCCCCGAGACCAAGTCGTTTTCGACCTCCCAGCAGACACGGTGTCGGGTGCCACGGGTTCCGCTTTGGGAACCCGTGTCCGGGGCTGTCCCACACGGGTTCGGAAGACCGAACCCGTGGCACCCCACGGCGGGTCGCGAAACACGTACGGAGCGTCTCATGACTTCCCGCGACCGAGCCGCCGCCGATGCCCCGGAACCCGGCGCGTTTCACCTCAAGGCCCGCGAGCTCCTGGTGCCCTGAGCCCCGCCCAAAGCGGGTGCGAGGCTTGACGTTGTGGTCGGGCGTGCCCATACCATAACGGTAGCGTTCCGCATGTCGCAATCCCTTCAGGATTCTTCCCTCCATGAGTGAGCCGGGCGCGAAATCGGTTCCTGAGATGACGCCGATCCCCGAGCTGCCGCCGGTCGAGCCGCCCACGGCGGGGTTCATTCTGCAACTGTTCGTGGTTCCGGCCGTGATTGTCGCGGTGCTGGTGATCGTGGTGGCGTTGTTCGGCAAGCTGGCGGAAGGGCAGCGCGACGCCTCGAAGTACGTCGCCTCGATTCGCTCCGGCAACTTCAACGTGCGCTGGCGGGCCGCGCACGAGCTGGCCAGCCTGATCCAGAACGAGCCGGCGCTGGCCCAAGATCCCAGGCTCCTCGGCGCGCTGGCGGGACTGCTCACCGAGGAGCTGAACCGGCCCGAGGTCGATACCGAGGCGGCCCAGTATTTGACCGCGGCGCTCGGGCTCTTCGAGATCACCCAGGGCCAGAACACCGATGGCGCACCGATCGACGCCGCGGCCGTGTTGATCGCGGCCCTGGACGCGCGCCGGCCGATGGTGGTGCGGGTCCGTGCCGCCGAAAGCCTGGCGCGAGTCCTGGCCCGAAACCCCTCGTCGTCCGCGCCGGCGGCGGTCGCCGCCCTGGTCCGCGCCGCGGGCGATCCCGAGCCCGAGCTGCGCCAGCGGGCCGTCTTCGCGCTCGGCTTCTGCGGTGGACAGGAAGCGAAAGAGGCGATTGAGAAGGCTCTGAATGACAGCGACCGCTTCGTCCGTTATAACGCCGCGAACGCCCTGGCCCGCCGGGGCGATCCCGCCGCCGTGCCCGTGCTCCGCGAGATGCTCTCGACGGCCGACCTCAAAGAGCTGGTCCGCGCCGAGAGTCCAGGCGAAACCGACCGCCGCGTGGAAGCCCTCCAGCTTGAAGCCCTCGCCGCTCTCGAGGCCGCGCGGAAGGCCGGTCACGCCGACCTGCTCGCCGCGTTGCGCTCCGACCTGGCGGCGCTGGAGCGTTCCCCCTGGCCAACGTCCGGCTCCAGGCCGCCGCCTTGCTCCCGTAGGGTGGCAGAGCCGCAACCTCTTGTGTCCTTGTGGCATGCCACCCGACCAGAGGGAGTTGTTGAGCGGGTCATCCCAACCCACCCAACAACACTGGTGGGTACGGAAACAGCGTTCCCAGCCCGGTTTACCGGGCTTGTCTCTTTCTTAGGCCCGGCGTTGACGCCGGGTCATGTCCTGCGTCACCCGGCGTCAACGCCGGGCCTAAAACCGCTGCGCGGCCCCGGTGAACCGGGCTGGAGCTCCCAGCCCGGTTTACCGGGCTTGTCTTTCTAGGCCCGGCGTTGACGCTGGGTGACGCGACCGGCGTCAACGCCGGGCCTAAACCGCTGCGCGGGAACCGGGTGGAACGGCGCTCCCAGCCCGGTTTACCGGGCTTGTCTCTTTCTTAGGCCCGGCGTTGACGCCGGGTGACGCAGGACAGGACCCGGGCGTCAACGCCGGGCCTAAAACCGCTGCGCAGGAGCGCCCGGTGAACCGGGCGGAAGTGAACAGGCACGTGCTTCGCCCTTGTAATCCCTACACGTCCACTCTTTCAACCGCACCCGCCAACGGCCCCCGCCAGGCGCCCGAGGAGACCGGTTTTGTTTTCTGTAAGTCTTGTTCTTACACCACCTTACAATCTGATAAAGGCGTCCTTGCGAGCCCCTCCCCCACTCCCGGAACTGGATTTGCTCCCCTCAGCACGCGCGACGCAACCCCTTGTTATCGAAGTCCCGACGGTCGGAACTTCAATCCAATTTGAAAATTTCCACGCCGCCCTCGTTTGCCCATGTTATATTTTGGGGGAAGGTGCGGTCCCAGGGATTCTTGGGGTCCGTCCGGTACTTGAGTCCATTTTGAGAAAATAGGCTGAAGGAACGGTTCTCAAGGACGAGACATGGCATCCTGACCTGCGCGACGGGCATCTGGCGAGCGCACCACGGAGGCGCGTTTGGCGGATGGGGAGAGAGGCATGTCCACGTACTTGAGGGCGAAGGTGGGGGTGGCCGCCCTGGTCATGGGGGCGTGGCTGGGGCTCTCGGGAGCGGCCTCGGCGTGCTGGTGTGGCGCGACGAGCTATCGGGTCATGCCGGCCCCGGTGGTCGCCACCCAGTGCAACGTCGTGGCGCTGGCCCCCACGTGCCAGACCGTCACGCAAACCGTGTACGAGACGGTCTACGAGACCCAGCCGCTCACCGTGATGGAGACCCGCTACCGGCAGGCGTTCCGGACCGAGCACATCCAGGTGATGCGGCCGGTCACCGAGACCTCGGTGGTCGAGCGCCCATACACGGTCATGCGGCCGGTCTACCAGACGGAGCAGCGCCAGCGGCAGTACACCGTCATGCGCCCCGTCTATGAAACCCAGAAAATGGAACGCCGCTACACGGTCATGCGGCCGGTCTACCAGACGGAGCAGCGCCAGCGGCAGTACACCGTCATGCGCCCCGTCTATGAAACCCAGAAGATGGAACGCCGCTACACCGTCATGCGGCCCGTGTATGAAACGGTCCAGCAGGAGCGGCGCTACACCGTCATGCGGCCGGTTTATGAAACGCAGCAGCTGGAGCGGCGCTACACGGTCATGCGGCCGGTCTACCAGACCGAGCAGCGCCAGCGGCAGTACACCGTGATGCGGCCCGTGTATGAGACGCAGATGGTGGCCCAGCCGTACACGGTCTGCCGGCCGGTGGTGACGACCCGGCAAGTGGTCCAGGAGTGCGGCTATTACCAGACCCAGATGGAGATCGGTGCCCGGTCCTTTGGTGGAACGTCCGGTCCGGGTGCCCGTCGAGGAACCGTGCGACGCCTGCCGTCCCCGCGGGCTGTTTTCCTGCCTGCACCGCCGCCAGACCGTCACCGCGACGGTGGCCGTCCAGTTGCCGCCGCGCGAACGTCTGCCACACGGTCTATGTGCCGCAGCAGGTCGTCCGCAACGTGAGTGAAACCCAGTACGTCACCGAAACCGCCACGCGCCAGGTGCCCGTCCAGACCTGCAAGATGGTCGCCGAGCAACACGTCGAGCCGTACACCGTGACCACCTGCCAGATGGTCGCCGAACAGCGCGTCGAGCCGTACCAGGTCCAGACCTGCAAGATGGTGGCCGAGCAGCACGTCGAGCCATACCAGGTCCAGACCTGCAAGATGGTCGCCGAACAACGCGTCGAACCGTATGAAGTCCAGACCTGCAAGATGGTCGCCGAACAACGCGTCGAACCGTATCAGGTCACCACCTGCCAGATGGTCGCCGAACAGCGCGTCGAGCCGTACGAGGTCCGGACCTGCAAGATGGTCGCCGAACAACACGTCGAACCGTACCAGGTGACCACCTGCCAGATGGTCGCCGAGCAGCGCGTCGAGAAGATCCCCGTGCAAACCTGCCGGATGGTCGCCGAGACCGTTCAGCAGCAAGTGCCGATCACGCGTGGCCGAGCAAGTGCCGGTGCAAGTCAACCGCTGCGTGGCCCGCACGGTGGCCCGAGCCGGTCCCCGTGCAGACCTGCACGATGGTCCCGGTCGCCGTCCCCGCCTGCCTGACCTGCGGGCAGTGAGAGAGTTTCCGAACAGGTCTCGTAGGGTAGGCTTCAGCCTGCCTCTTCCTTGGAAATAGAAGGAAGAGGCAGGCTGAAGCCTACCCTACAAGATTTTCAAGGCGTCGCGGGCGCGGTCAACGTGATGCGTCCAACCCGATAACGGTGCTGCCCGTCGTCGCCGGCCAGGGGCAACGCGAGCCGCGGCGTGCCGTCGCGCTGGCCGACTGATATGTACAAATCATAGGTGCCCGGCCGGGTCGTGGGGGCGACGTGTCCCACCCGGAACTCGGCCGCGTGAGCCTGGGTCGGCGCCTCATCGGGCGGGCCGGGTTTCAAATCCTTCACGTCGAAGCTTTCATCGGCCAGGACGGCGACGAGGCCGCCCTTGTCATCCTTGATCGTCAGCGCCGGGAAGCCTCCCGGATAGCACGGGGCGACGCCCGCGTTGGCCCAGGCGCTCCGGACCACAAAAGGCGCGTCGATGGCCACGGTTTCGGGCCACGACAGCTCTCGAAGCTGAATGCGATAGCCCATCCGGCGGTTGATGCGGTCGATCGTCGCGCGATTCTCTTCCAGCTCGATGCGCGGCCACCAGTGGATCGACATATAACTGGCGTGATAATCCTCGACGCTCTTGACGAGCAGATCGCCGCTCCACGCGCCCCGCTGTTTCGAGCTGCCGTAGTGCTCGTGTTCGAGGATGACCGGCCACCGCGGCCAGAAGGCCTGCGCCAGCTCGGCGTGGTACCACGAGTGCGGCGGCGGCTGCACCAGGATGCTGTCGTCGCGCAGACTGACCCCTTTGGACAAGGCGTAATCGGTCTCCGGCAGATGCGCGCCCGGCTTCGACGAACCGGCCACGTCGTCGCTCACGCACAGGAGCGTCCGGGGAAAATATTTCAAATGAAGATCAATATGTTTCTTGATAATATCCGGGGCCTTGTCGGCGGGAACCTTGCTGCTCATCATGGTGTGGCCTTCGCCCCAGAGGCCGTACGTGCCCACGTCGATGAAGGCGACGTTCGGGTTGCCGTCGTAGCGGGCGCCGGCGGCGGCCAGAAAGGCATCGAGCTTGGCGAGGAAAACGGGGTCGTCGAAGTCCGGGTCCCAGGCGCTCCCGTCCGGGTCGGGACCTTTGCCGAGCCGGTAGAACGTCCCTTTCGCGCCGGCATTTTTGACCCATTCGGGCGTGGCGAACCGCGTCCAGTTCTCGGAGCACGTCAGCCGCAGCGCGATGCGCTTGCCCTTGCTGATCCAGCGCTGGGCGGGCGTGTCGAGCAAGGCCCAATTGAACTTGCCCTCTGCCGGCTCAAGAAACGCCCAGGGCACGCGCAGATAGACGGTGGACAGGCCGGGGAAGTCGTCGAGCGTGTCCGACGGATCGAGCTTCGACCCGTAATTCGTCGGGTTATTCGAATAGAAGTGCATCGTCCAGCCCATGTCCGGATTGACGAGGGCCGCGCCCGTGTCCGCGGGGCGAATCGTGGTCGTTGTCGGCTCGGCGCCGGCGGCCAGCGCCGGGATGAGAAGGAAAATCCCCGACCAAGATTTACACATGATGATCTCGTTTTGTAGGGCTGACCAATTGCGAATGGCCCGATTTGGCTCTCCCCCTTACCAAGGGGGAGTCTGCGTGGGCATCTTCCGGGTCCGCTGCCAGCCCGCGAACCCCGGTCATGCCCCCTTGGTAGACGGGGGCATGCCACATCGGTGGACTCCGGACCTGGTGGCCTGCGCGTTCCGTGCCCACCCTACAAGAGCGGAGGACCGCTTCGCAAGGAGGCAAGTCGCGCGGGCAGGGTGGAAACCGGGCCAAAGTCGAGCAGGGTGCCGTCGAGACCGGCCAGGCAACGGAAGTCGCTCGCGCCGAGCGAATCGGGAAGGGTGCCGGTGGCCACGTTCCAGCCGGCCGCGTTGGCGGTGAAGGCGGGCAAAACGATGCGGTTTGCGCTGACCAGAAAGCAAGGCGCGACCACGCCCGCCGCCTTCAAGACCGGATGATGATGGCCGATGAGTGTGCGAGGGGCGGTCACATGTTGATGACCATGGTGGATCGTCCAGCCGCCGACCTCGATCGAACCCGGCCCGGAAGCCGGGTCGTGGTTGCCTCGCAAGGCGAGCAGCTCGACACCCCGGGCAGCGAGCCCGCTTCGCAACTGCCGCACGTCCTGATCCGTGTACACGCAGGGCACGGCCGACTCGACGAGATCGCCCGCGACGATCACGAGGCCGATGGTCATTCGTTCCAGCAGTGCGGCCAGCTTCGCCTGGGTCTCGGCCAGCGAGTGGGGCGGGATCATGTCCCCGCGCGCGCCGCGCGACCACTCGTAGCCGAGGTGAACGTCGGCAATGACCGCAACCCGGGTGGCTCTGTGAACGGCCGCGCCTTCGGGGGCCAGACACCAGCCGTCGGGACAGAAGTTCTCAGACATGGTCACTCTTGTAGGCTGGGTCTGGACCCAGCCCTTCCGTGAGCTCAGGCATGGCGGCGCCAGGCCTTTTCGGGGGAAGCTGGGTCTAGACCCAGCCTACAGGACTATACCTCATCACCCACCCCCATCAATCGCCCATGCAGCCGGCGCAGGGCGGCGGCCGGCGGCTCGAAGTGCAGCGGCTCGGCACCGGCCGGATCGATCCAGGCCACCGTGAACGGTGAAGGCGCCTCCAGGCGCCGGAAGCGGATCGCCGGCCGCCGCCCCAGCCAGGCCAGGGCGCCGCGCGTGTCGAGCAGATCCTCCAGCACCTCCCGGCGCGTCTCGCGCAAGAGCGGATGATCGGGTGCCGCCGCTTGCACCAGGGGATAGAGCCGCTGGCTGACCCACAGCAGACCGCCGACCCGTTTTTGCCGCCCCCCTTCCGGATTGCGCAGAACCATCAACCCGGTCGCGGCCACGTGCCGGAACCGCCGCGCGAGCAATTCGCCCCGGTCGAGACCCTTGAGCACGTCCGCTTCGAAATCTTCCACCGCCAGCAATCCCGCCACGTCCTCGGGACCGATCCGCGCATCCTCTGGCAAACGGATCGACCAGCCGAGATCGGCGACTGTCAGCCCGAGATCGCGCCCGAACCGTCGTCCCAACCGCGCGGCCGTGGCCCGTCCCAGCGCCTCGCAAACCGCACGATTCAAAGGAACATGAAATGCATACGCGAATCCATCAGGATGCGGCGATTCCTCGACGAGCACCGCGCCCGCGTCCGGCACGTCACTGACCGCGTGCTGTGATTCAAACAGTTCGACAAGCACGCCCGCCGACCGGGCATCGAGTTCATACTCGGCACACAGCCAGGCCCGCAGCGCTTCGGGACCGTCCAGAACGAGCGCCGCCGCTCGTTCCCGGAAGCGCGCCAGCGCGTCCGCGAGCTCGGCGGAAAGACCCTGACGGTCGCTCGTCCAGCGCGGCAGGTCCGGATCGTCGGCCGCGAAACGCGCGTGGACCGTCAGCCCGTCGAGGCGCTGGAATTCGAGCGCGCGGCCGTCGAGCACGAACCGATCGCCGGGCTGCAATCGCTCGGCATAAGCCCCTTCGAGTGTGCCCCGCTCGATGCCGTCGGCCACGACGCGGACCGACTCCTCGGAGGTAATCGTGCCGACATTCGCACGGAACCAGCGGATCACCCGGCGGTTGCGCCGCCGAACCAGCCGCGGGCGTGCCAGAGCCGCGGCGCCGTCCAGCGCGGCAGCGCGCCCGGCTCGGGTTCATAGGCTCCCGCCGGCGCGGCCAGATCGCCGGCGAGAAAGGCGAGACAGGCGTCGAAATCCGCGCGGGACAGATTCTCAAAAGACGCCGTCCCCCGCACCAGATCGAACACCGCGTCCGATTCGCACTCCCCCGCGCAGGCCATGCCGATCAATTGCTGGCAGAGCACATCGAGCGGAGACTGAACATATCGCAGCGCTTCGATGTGTCCGGCGCGCGCCGCGACCGCCGTGACGGCGGCGCCGGCCAGCTCGGCGGGGGTCGCGGCGAGCAGCCGGCCGCGCGTCGGCACGCCCACGCGATGCCCGGCCCGTCCCACCCGTTGCAAGCAGCCGCGCCACGCTGCCCGGCAGGCCGACGAGCACCGCCAGGTCGGCCGTGCCGATGTCCATCCCCAGCTCCAGGCTGGTGCTGGTGACCACCGCCTTGAGCCGGCCTTCTTTCAAGGCGGCTTCGACCTCCTGCCGCCGGCCCGCATCAATGGCGGAATGATGGGCGGCGATGGTTGACTCGCCGTCGTCGCGCGTGCGCCGCAGGTCGTGCGTGATCCGTTCGGTCAAGGCCCGCGTGTTGGCGAAGACGACCGTCGTGCGGTGGCGCTCGATCTCCTCATTCAATCTTCTGAGCAGCCGGCGATACGTCAGACCGCGGTGCGGGGCTTCGCCCGGCCGCAGGAGGGAAACCACCTGGATCTCAGGGGCTGTGTGAGACGGGGAATTGCTCGCCTTTTTCTGTGTAGCGGCGGCCGTCCCGGCCGCTCCGGTTTGGGAGCCCGGAGCGGCCGGGACGGCCGCCGCTACACAGAGAAGACCCTTCTCGCATACCTTTTCAGGGATGTCGCGACCGTCGGGAGACTCGGCCACAATCGCGCGACAGGACCGTCGCGGTCCGACCAGGAACTGTGCCACGGCCGCGGGATCGCGGCAGGTGGCGGAGAGGCCCACGCGGCAGCGGGTCGCGCTCGGCCAGCGCCGCCAGGCGTTCGACCGAGACCGCCAGATCGGCCCCGCGCTTGCCGGCAACGAGGGCGTGGATTTCATCGATGACGATATGAGAAACCGTCCTGAAGGCCGGGTGCCAGGCGGGCTGGCTGAGCAGAAGCGAAAGGCTTTCCGGTGTGGTGATGAGCAGGTGGGGCGGCTCATGGCGCTGCTGGACACGCCGATAGGCGCTGGTATCGCCGTTGCGGACCGCGACGCGGACGGGGCTGGATGTGACGCCCAGGTCGCGCCGGATGGACTCCAGCGGCACCGCGAGGTTCCGCTCGATGTCCTGGCCCAGACTGCGCAGCGGCGAGACATAGACGCATCGCAGGCCGGCCGCCAGCGTGCCGTCGGCGTGTTCGAGAAAGAGCCGATCGAGGATCGCCAGGAACGCGGCGAGCGTCTTGCCGGTGCCGGTGGGCGAGACCAAAAGGAGGTTCTCGCCCGCCGCGACCGCCGGCCAGCCGAGGCGTTGCGCGGGGGTCGGCCCGTCGGGAAAGGCGCGCGAACCAGCCGCGCACCGGCGCGGATCGCAGGGCGTCCAGGTCGTCCTCCCTGTCGTGGGCGGCCATGCTGCGCGGCCGGGACAATCGCTCCGCTTGCCCCGCCCTCTCCGTAAGGTCTGGAATCCTGTTGATGAACGGATGATACCGCCTGGTGAATGTCACGTCGAGCGTCACCCGCCGGGTTCTTCAGGAAGTAGGGTGTGTCGAGTCTTCGATGACGCACCGTCTTCTATCCCGACTCAGCGAGTGCGTGAGGGAAGAGGTGCGTCATCGAAGACTCGACGCACCCTACAAGACTATGAGTTCGGCGAAATTCATCCCGACTGAGAAGGCGTACGAGACGGTTTTGTAGGGTAGGCTTTAGCCTGCCAATCCCATTTGAGAATGAAGGAGGGTGGCAGGCTAAAGCCTACCCTACAAGACGAAGTCCCCACCTCTCGCACGCCCTTTCAGCCCACCACCACGCGCCCGGGCCGGTCATCCGCGGGTTCCTCGATCCGGATCGGGCGGTCGAGGAAGGCGCGAATGGTCGCGGCGTTGGTGTGGAGGTGGTCCGTCACCGCGGTGACGGTAAACAGGCTCCGTCCTTCGGCCAAAGCCAGCGGCAAGAGGATCTGATCGGCGGAGTGCGGATCGACGGCGCCGGGCTGGTCCTCGAAGGCCAAAAGCTCGGCGAGCGCCTCCTCGGCCACCACCTCCGCCGGCTTGCCGCGCTCGCCCAGGCCGACGAACGTGGCGGGAATGTTCCCCTCGTGCTCGGCGGTCAGGCTCAGGGCCGCGCCCCGACCGACGCTCGGCCACTCGGTCAGACGGATCTCGGCGGTCAGCCCGCGCTCGGCCAGTCCTGCGAGGGCACGATCGCGCATGCGTTCGGCAATGTCGCGGCCGGGCAGGTTGGCAATGCCCGCGATGCCCTGGATGGTCCGCAAGGGACCGCGTTCCAGCGCCACGAACGGTCGGGGGCGTCCGGGTTCGAGCCAGGCTTCCAACTGCCCGCCGCCTTGCGGATAAAATCCCGCCCGGGGCATGGCGAGCGCCACCGGCAGGCCCAGCGCGGCCATGTGCCGGGCCCAGGTTTCGACCAGGAACGGAAACGAGGGCGCCCTGGTGTTGAACGTGCCGCCGGTGAGGACGAGCCGCACGGGCTGCGCCGCGTGCCAGACCAGCGGCAGATGGAGTGTGTGCAAGACCAGCGCCGTCGCGCCGGCGGTGCCGATGTCGAGGACCAGGTCGCGGGCCTGGACCGGACCGGGCCGGAACGTCAACTCGCGGGAACCGACCGCGCCGCCGCTGACCTCGGCGTCACAGAGCCGGGCGGCGGCCTCGACGGCCGCGAGATGCTGCGGGCGCAGGCCCGGCTTCTCGCGGTGGGCCCGGATGCGGACGATCCGGAAGGCGCGGCCGGTCAGCATCGCCAGGCTCAGGGCCGTGCGCAGGATCTGGCCGCCCCCCTCGCCGTGCGCGCCATCGAGCGTGATCATCCGTTTCGAGGACGACTCGGCCACGATCCCGTTCTCCTGACGCCGATCCATGTGATGATGGGGCATGGTCAACGTGTTGTGCGAAGCATGCGCCGTCCAGCGCCTTGGAGGACGCGGAAGCGGGCCGATTCTCATCCGAGGAAGCCCATCCATGGTCGATGCTCCTGGGATCATCAGAGGTTCGATCAATGCGTCGGGTTCGCCGCGGGTGGCGTGGCGGACTTCGCCGCCCGCGCCGAAGCCCGTCGCGCAGGCTCGGCCAGCTCGGCAGGATCGGCCGGCACGAGCGCCGGCGGCGTCATGTCGGTCGGCGCATCCTCGGACCGAGACGCCCAGAGAAACAGGAACTTCTGGATTTCCCGGTCGCTGTCCGGCTCGACGGCCGTGAACAGGAAATGCCCCAGGCTGCCCCGCTTGCCAGGCACCGCGCCGACCACGACGACCTGGCCGGCATGCACGGTGAGCGTCGCGGCCAGCGCGCGGAAGTTCTCCTCTTGCTGCCCGCTGTGTTGAATCATCTGCTGGGGCGCGAACGTCCCGCTGCCCCCGGCGCGGCGCTCCAGCGATCCTGTACCGGCCCGAAGTGCAGCTCGGGCACGATCTTCAAGGCCACGCCCGTATCCTCTTGCCGGGTGGCCGTGATCCGGAGATGGCCGTTGGCGTCCTGGTAGCGCTTGCCGCCGACGCTTCCCTGTCGGCTCAGCAGCAAGTTCAGCTCGGGCCGCGAGGGCGCCAGGTCCACCAGGGTGTTGTCTCCGTCCGGGATGACGATGGTGGCCGGATCGATCTTGTGCGGCGGCGGGGCTTCCAGCACCGCCCGCACCTCGGCCGGCAGCTCGCCGGTCACCAGCCCCACGCGCAGGCCGTTGACCTCCAAGGTCTTGCGCCTCGTCCCCGACCGCCTGGAGGTCGGCCACGTTCCAGAGGGCCGCCGGCAAGGCTTCATCCGTGGCGGGCCGCGTCACGATCGCCAGCTTGAGCGCACACTGCTTGGGCACGAGCAGCTTCCCGCCGCCTCCCACGCGCGCTCCGGGTAGCAGAGCACTGGTCCCCTGGCGCAACTCGGGCCGGGTCAGCGTACAGCCGGCCAGGACCGAGATTGCCAGCATGCCCGCCAGTCTCGTGAAAGTCATGGGTGCGGAATCCTTTCCGCGCCGGAAGTGTCCCTACCCCCGCGCTGCGCACGGGCCGGAGCATCGGACTTTAGGGACGATCCGGCCGGATGTCAACGGCAATCCGGATCCTGGGCTGGGCCGTGTGTGCGGGGTACGCTGGAGGGAGGCGGGTTCATCCTCGAAAGGTTGACGTGACGCCTCTCTCGTGGCGGAAGCAGGTGAGACATCGATTTGCAAACGGTTCTAACCCACGTCGAATCCTGGTCGGTCGAAGACCGTCTGCGGCTCATGGATGGGATCTGGGAAAGCCTCCTCGATCAAGGTTATGAGCCGGAGTTGACCGCGGCGCAGAAAGCCGAGATCGACCGGCGGCTTGCCGAGGACGATGCGGCGCCGGACGATGTGGTTTCGTGGGAAGAGGTCAAGGCGGCGGCCCTCAGAAGCGTAGGGTGCGTCGAGTCCGCGATGACGCACCTTCCACGATCTCGACCCAGCGAGGGATTGTGAGAGAAGAGGTGCGTCATCGCGGACTCGACGCACCCTACGACGGATCCTCGGTTCCCGGCCCTTTCCCTCGCCATCACCTCTCCGAATTCTGTAAAATAGCACGAAACCCGCGGGCGCGTGCCCGACGGGTTGGCATCTGTCTCCATCACGAGGCATCGAGCTCCATGTTCCATCGACCGACGCGACGCCAGTTTCTGGCGGAGAGTGCGGGGACCCTGGGCGTCCTGGCGCTGGCGGGCGAGAGCGGCATCGCGGCTCCCGAGGCGGCCGACGCGGCGGCCTTGACCGGCAAGGCGGTGGCGTTCTTGCGGGCGCGGCAAAGCGCGGACGGGCAGTGGTCGGCCGATCGCAAGGAGCCGGGCATCACCGCGCTGGTGGTCACGGCCTTGCTGCGCTCCGGCGCGCGTCACGCCCAGCGAGCCGGTGGTCACCAAGGCCCTGGATTACCTCGAGCGGTTCGTGGGAGCGGACGGCGGACTGTCGGAAGCGCCGCACGCCAACTACGCGACCTCCATCGCCCTGCTGGCCTTCAAGGCCGCCAGCGAGCGCGGCAATACGCATTATGATGCGCTCGATCAAGGGCGGCCAGAATTTCTTGAAGACCAAGCAGTGGGACGAGGGCGAGGGCAAGGCGCGCGAGGACGCCTTCTACGGCGGTGCCGGCTACGGCGGCAGCAACAGCCGGCCGGACCTGTCGAACACCTCGTTCATGGTCGAGGCCCTGCGCGACACCGGCCTGCCGGCCGACGACCCGGCCTTGCAGAGCGCGCTTGATCTTCGTGTCGCGCTGCCAGAACCTCAAGAGCGAGTTCAACGACCAGCCCTGGGCCGGCAAGGTCAACGACGGCGGCTTCATTTACACCGCCGCGGGCGGCGGTCAGAGCATGGCCGGCACCGCCGACGACGGCGGCTTCCGCTCCTATGGCGGCATGACCTACGCCGGCCTCAAGAGCATGATCTACGCCGGTCTGACGCCCGATGATCCCCGCGTCAAGGCGGCGCTCGATTACATCAAGAAGCACTACACCGTCGAAGAAAACCCCGGCATGGGCCAGATCGGGCTGTATTACTATTACCACACCTTCGCCAAGGCCATGGCGCTGTTCGAACCAGCCGACCTTCACCGACGCCGCCGGTGTGGCCCACGACTGGCGCGCCGACCTCGTCGCCGCTCTGGCCAAGCGCCAGCACGACGACGGAAGCTGGGTCAACCCGGCCGACCGCTTCATGGAAGGCGACCCGAACCTGGTGACCGCGTACTGCCTGCTGGCGCTGGCCAGCATGCGCGAGAAGCATTGAGAATCTGTTCCAATTACTTCAGGAATTCCGGATTCCAGATTCCAGATTCCAGATTCCGGATTCCGGATTCCTGAGTCCCGGAATTCGATGAGTATCCGGAATCCGGAATCTGGAATCTGGAATCTGGAATCCGGAATCCGGAATCCGGAATCCCGCACCGCCCGCCCTCTTTCTACCACCACCGCCCGGTCGGCCAGAAGGACCGAGTCTTCGGGACCTTCGCTCGGTCGATGACCTGGACGCGCTTGGGGGCCTGGAGCTCGACCTCCATGGCCTCGACCTCCGCCCCGATCTTCTTGGCGGTCGCGTCGAGCAGGGCGATCCTGTCTTGCTCGTCCTTCAGGTCGAGGACGCTCACGTTGTTCGACTGGAGCTCCGCCTGGAGGCTCTCAGTTTCCTCGAGCAGCTTCTCTCGCTCGGAAGGGATGAAGGTCTGCTGGGCCTTGACGGCGGCCAGCTCGTCGGTCATGTCGGCCAGCTTGGGATCGTCCTCGAAGTGCAGGGATTCCCTGCGCGCGATCTTGGCCTCAAGGGCGGCTTGCTGAATGCGAAGCTGGGACAACTGGGCATCGAGCCCCCGGATGCGATCCTGGAGTGACTGTAGCTTCTTCTGGGATTCTTGTGACTTGAGAGCCAGAGTCCTCCTCTCATCCGAGCCCGTGGCCAGGGCCAGCCTGCGGATCTGCTCCCGCCGGGTCTTCATATCCTCCTGGTACTTCCCATAGAGCTTACGTAAGGTTTCCACGCGCGAGATGCGATCGTTGTAGGCCTTATCGACGACCAGCCGCAGGTACGTGTCGGTGATCGCGTTGACCAGGACCGCCAGGTCGGCGGGATGTTCTCCGCTGAGGGCGATCTGAAGGATCTGGGAGCCCGGCGGAAAATCGACGTTGACCTCTTTGGCGAGCCAATCGACGGGGTCGCCTTGATCTTTCTGGGCGGCCTCGCGGATGGTCTCCAGGCTGGCGACCTTGGGATCCTTGACCACGGTATCGAGCACGAGCCGGCTCTTGATCAGGGTGTTCTGGGTCCTCTGGTAGACCTCGAAGCGGGTTTTATTCTCCTGGGTCGTCAGGACCAGCTTCGGTTCTTCTTGCTGGACCTGAAGGGTGGCGACCGCCGTATAGGAGCCGTGCGGCACGAACACGATATAGGCCGCCAGCAGGACGACGACCAACCCGAGAACACACAGGGACCATCTCCAGCGTCGCGACATCGCGGGAACCTCCTCATAAATGAACCCACTGATGGTGTCCGGTCTTGGCTGTTTGACCCCCTCTCCCCTTGCGGGAGAGGGTTGGGGTGAGGGGGAGGGATCGATACCCGGGCGACACGCGACTCCCCCTCTCCCTAACCCTTCCCCGCGAGGGGGGAGGGGACCGGAAAGAATCAGCGGGCTCGTGAATCAGGGACTCTGCCGCGGGCCGTGTCCAGCCGGACCACCACGACCGCGTCCGGCACCGCCCGGCGCAGCACACCAGCGCGGATTGTCGCACCCCACGGAACCCGATGCTATTACCCCGGCAAGAAAGTAGGTCGGACAATCCTGTCCGACTCCCCCGGCCTGTCGGACAGGATTGTCCGACCTACAGGAGGATCTTCTTTGCCGGGGTAATACGAGTCGTTGCTTTCTTCGCACTGGAACCATCCAGGCCAGCGGGGTACCATCATGAGTCTCGTCCCTCATCGTCGTGAGCGCACATCCGGAGATTCCAGGCTATGAGATGGGGTCCTCTCAGGTTTCGTGCAGGCCGTTGGTCTTTCCCCAAAGTGCTGGTCCTGGCCGGCGGCCTGTGCGCGTTCCTGGCCGCGGTGGCGGCCGCGCAGGAGCTGCGGACGTGGAAGGACAGCACCGGCAAGTTCCAGATCCGGGCGAAGATGGTCTCCGTCAGCGCGGGCAAGGTCACGCTCGAACAGGAGGATGGCTCGAACCTGGAGATCGATCTCAAGAAGCTCAGCCCGGCCGATCAGAAATACGTGGCCGATCAGCAGAAGGCTGCGGCGGACAACCCCTTCAAGCCCAAAGCGGCGGACAATCCCTTCAAGCCCAGGTCGGCCGTCACTGGCGCGGGCCCGGCCATGACCAGCGCCGCGCGGAAGGACACGTCATCAAACCGGACTGGTCCGACGTGCAGACCATCGCCGCGACGCCGGCCAGCACCGAATGGAAAATCCCGGTCGCCCCGGTGAGTACGCCCGCGGCGCCCGCCAAGCTGCGGCCCGTGCCGCTGCCGCCGAAGTCCAATTTCTTCGAGGGTGCCAAGGGCGTGGTGATCAACGCGAGCGGCACCCGCGCGGTCGTCGGCTACGCGGGCGCCAATCCCGGCCCGAACCAGAAGGGCGCCAGCCGCGTCGTGCTGTGCGACCTGGAGAACGGCAAGATGCTCGGCGCCGGCTCCGTGCCCGGCCTGTATGTGCCGCTCGCGCTCAACGACGAGGGCACGCAGGTCCTCATGCGCAGCGATGAATTTGGGCCGGGCCATCACGATAAGCTGGAACTCTGGAGCGTGTCCAAAACGAGCGTCAGCCGGGGCACCCAGTGGATTCCCTATGAGGGCGTCAACGGCGCGGCCCGCGACGTGCGCTGGGGGGCGTTCCTCGACGCGCAGCGGCTGGCGACGATCAGCGAGGAAGGCAAGCTCGTCCTCTGGCAGCTCAAGCCCCTCAAGCCGCTGTCCACCATGCAGCTTCAGAGCGGCTGCACGCCCGGCCTGAGCCCCGATCGCAAGCTGATGGCCATCACCACCGGCAAGGAGATCGGCGTCTTCGACGTGGCGGCCGGCGAGGTGCTCGCGCTCGCAGCCGGCGCCGATGCCGAACATGGCCTGGACCTCGTTCGCCTTCAGCCCCAGCGGCAAAAGGCTCGCCTGCCAGGTCTTCGTCAGCAAGATCTTTGTCTACGATGTCGCCAGTGGATCACAGCAGCGTGAGCTTCCGCTCCAGGGCATGAACCCCCAGCACGCCACGCTCTGGCCCGACGAGGACCACCTGCTCATCGGCGGCCAGACGCTCCTGGACATCGAAAGCCAGGTGCCGCTCTGGGCCTACAACGGCAGCGAGCTGGCCCAGTCATCCCATAACCTCATCTACTTCGAGGTGGGACCGAGCCAGAACCAGTCCGGTGCCCTCGTGCCCGCGAAGCTGCCGCAGCCCGGCGTGCAGGAGGCGCTCGCCCGGGCCCTCAAAGACCCGAACTTCTTCATCCTCAAGCCGGGCTCGACCGTCTCGGTGGATACCAGCGGCATTCCCGATGCCTCCCAGCGCGAGGCCGTGGCGGCGTCCTTGACGAGCAACCTGGCCAAAAACAACGTGAAGGTCGCGCCGGCAGCCCCCTCGTCGTCCAGGCCGCCACCGAGGCGGGCAAGGAGGAAGAGATCAGCTACCGACGCATCGGGATGGGATTCCGCGTCGATACATTCAAGATCCGGCCCCAGATTGGCCGGGTCAAGTTCGTCTACCAGGGCAAGGTCGCCTGGCAGACGAGCGCCTCGACGGTGCCGTTCTTCGAGATCGCGCACCTGGACAAGAACGAGTCGCTGGCGGACCACGTCAAGAAGTTCGAGAAGCCGAATTACGCGTATTTCGGCCGTGTCGAGCTTCCCAAGCTGTTGACCCGTCCCACCGGGCAGGCCACGCTTGGGACCTCGCAGGTGAGCCTCGCGGGCGTGCGGTGAGATCGTCCCGGACGGCCGGATTCACCACAGAGACACGGAGGACACGGAGGCGACACAGAGAAGAATACCTCTGTGAGAGTCTGTCCCAGAAGTGGCTGTCCGGTGAATTCGGTTTCAGCCCCAAAGGGGCGAAAGTGCATAGCCCAGGGCGTCAGCCCTGGGAACCGCGGCGGCGAAAAACTATCTTCCTCCGAAGCCCCGCAGGGGCGGCCGAATCGGTTCCCAGGGCTGACGCCCTGGGCTATGCACTTTCGCCCCTTTGGGGCTTTTGGGACAGACTCTGAGAACTCCGTGTTCTCCGTGCCTCTGTGGTGAATAAGGCCGCGGCGGATCTCACAGCCCGGCGGCGCGGGCAGCGGCTTTCAAGGCGGAGGGTTCAGGGGCCTCGGCGATGTCGCGCAAGACTTGTGGATACTGGCGCAGGGCATCGAGCGTCTTCGGCTTGGGAAGCCCCAGGCAGAGAGCCAGGTAGGCCGCGCGCGCTTGATCGACGGTCGATCCTTTCAGGCCGGCGTCGATCAACGGCAGGACTTCCTTGCGCAAGGCCGCACCGCGATCGAGCGGCCGGGGCAATCGCTCGACGTTGGCGGGTGCTTCGGTGCGGATTTCCCACGTCGCGGCCTGAGCCTTGCCGCCCTGTTCGCGGATCGTGAGCCGGGCCAGTTTCACGAGCTTGTCGCCGAAGCCCGTGATGGTCTCATCGTTCGGCATGGCGTCGCGCGTGCGGTTGGCGTAGCGGTCGGCGATGTTCCAGCCTTGCGCGTCCATCCAGCGGCGGCCGTGGACAACACCCAGGATGGCGCCACAGGTCGCGGCGTTGTTGTCGGCGTCCCAGCCGAAGTTGAAGGCGAGCCGGAGCGTCTCGGCGAAATCGCCCCCGCCGTACAAAAGCGCGGCGATGGTGGCGGCCGTGTTCAGCTCGTAGCCGTTCTTGTCGCGCATGGCGTTGCCGCCGTGGTGCGTGTAACGATCGCGGATCTTCTGGCGCATGGCGCGCCAGTCCTTGGGATCGGCTTTCCACCAGGTATGAACCTGCGTAACGATCTCATGGATCTGGCTCTCGGGATCGACGGCCGCCCGGCCCGCCAGGACGAGCCGCTCGCCGTCGTTCTCGAAATAGGCCGACGCGATCATCGTGGACACGAGCTGCGTGACCTGCGCCGGCTCGCCGTCGATGCCGACGTGCGTGTAATGAAGGCCCAGCGCGGACGCGGTGCGCGGCATCCCCGGGGCGATCAGGCCGAAGGTTTCCGTCAGGAACTGGCCGGAGATGTTGAAATCGCTCCACGGGTTAAGCGCGATCCGGCCCGTCAGCGGCGGTTCCAGGCCGAGGTCCATCAGGTCGCGGGCATAGCGGTTCGCACACCAGATGTTGCGGTTGATATGAGCTTTCCACTCCGCGACGATCTGCGCGGGAGACAGCCGCAGAGTTCCCGTCCGACACATGGCGGTCACGTACACCCATTCGATGTCGGTATCGTCATCGGTCCAGGCCCCATCCGGCAAGGCGGGCGTGTAGGACGCGACGTTGCCGGGCTCGGCGATGTATTTCATCTCGTGCGGCAGGCCGTTGAGGTTGCCGAGAAGCTGGCCCAAGAGGCCGCCGCGGAGCTTGTCTTCGAGCGTTTCCGCGGCCAGCGTGCGGACCGCCGGCCGGTCCTGGGCGCACAGAGGCCGCGTCAGCACCGCCAGCAGGGCGGCTGCGAGCAAAGCGGACGGACGCATCAGGGAATCTCCTCGGGAGGGGTTCTGAGCTATCAGGAAAATAGACCGAATATCTAGATAATAGATGACAGATAATAGATGGCAGACGGCAGAAGATCAGTTCAGTCATCAGTCATCAATCCCATCAGTCCCCAAGTCACTCGATCCCGAGCTTACGCTGGATCTGTTCGAGCGAGACGCCCTTGGTCTCGGGCAGGAACTTCCAGACCATCACGAATTGCAGGACCATCATGACCGCGAAGACGACGAACGGGCCGGACTTCGACACGTCGGCGATGATGGGGAAGGTCCAGGTCACGATGGCGCACCAGAACCAGTGCGTGAAGCTGCCCAGCGCCTGGCCGCGGGCGCGGACCCGGTTCGGGAAGATCTCGCTGAGATAAACCCAGATGACCGACCCTTGCGAGAAGGCAAAAAACGCGATGTAGCCGATGAAGCAACCGAGCACGACCACGCCGCCGATGTTTTGCGAGAACGCCCACGCGACCATTCCCAGGCAGACCGCCAGCCCGGCGGCACCGATCAGCAGCAGACGTCTGGCGGCCGAAGCGGTCGATCACGGCTCATGGCGAAGAGTGTGAAGATGAGGTTCGTGAACCCGATGATGACCGACTGGAACAAGGCGCTCGACTGACCCGCGCCGGCCATCTTGAAGATGTGGGGCGTATAGTAGATCAGTGCATTGATGCCGGCCAGTTGATTGAAGGTCGCCACCATCAGAGCCAGCAGGATCGGCACCCGGTACTTGCGCTGAAAGAACGGCTCGGTCGCGGCCACGCGCTCCTCGTGCAGCGATTCCACGATCTCGTTCAAGACCGCGCCGGCGTCCTCGTTGCCCAGGTCCTGGAGCACCTTGAGCGCCTCGTCGCGCCGGTGTTGCTTGACCAGCCAGCGGGGACTCTCGGGAATCGGCATGAGCAGGAAGAAGAACAGCACCGACGGCACGGCCACGATCCCCAGCATCCAGCGCCAGGCTTCGGCGCCAGGCCCACTGACGAGCCACGCAATCAGGTAATTGGAGGCATAGGCGACCAGGATACCGGTGACGATGTTGAGCTGGCTGACGGCCACCAGCCGCCCCCGCGCCTGGGGCGGGGAAATTTCCGCGATGTACATGGGAGAAACCACCGACGCCCCGCCGATCGCCAGCCCGCCGAGGAACCGGAAACCGAGCAGCATCTCCCAGCTCACGGCCAGCCCGCAGCCCAGCGCCGAGACGAAATACAGCACCGCCAGCCCGATCAGCACCGGCTTGCGGCCGAATTGCTCGGCCGGCTTGCCCACCGCCAGCGACCCGATGATCGTCCCGATCAACGCGCTGGCGACCGTGAATCCCCACTGGCTGCTCGAAAGGATGAAGACCTCGCGGAGCGCGTCCTCCGTCCCCGAGATCACCGCCGTGTCGAACCCGAACAGAAAGCCCCCCAACGCGGCGACCAGGGTGCTTCCCAGGATGTAGCCATTGAGTTTCATGTGTCTGTTTGCTCCATGTGGGCCGGCCCGGAAAGACCCATTGAAACCGATCGCGCAGCGCGAAACCAGGGGCCGGCGCCGGCGGCTTGGGGTTTCGTGGTTGGGTCTCAAGGAAAGAACCGATACAGGTCGCGGCGCGGTAGGCAGCGTATGAAATCGACCGTATCACCCTGAATCGACACGCCGAGGCGATACTCCCCGACCCGGATTCGATAATAGCTTTCCGTCCCGCTCAACTTCTTCAAGAGAAGTTGTTTTTAGCCCCAACGGGGCGACAGTGAATAGCCCGGGGCGTCAGCCCCGGGACCGCGACACGCGTGCCCTATTCCCCCCTCCCTAGCCCCGCAGAGGCGACAGACGATCCGATGCCGCCGGGAATTCTGTCGCCCCTCTGGGGCTGGGCAGAGGAGGAGTTAGCGCCGTTCCTCGGTTCCCGGGGCTGACGCCCCGGGCTATTCACTGTCGCCCCGTTGGGGCTAAAAACAACTTCTCGTACACCCTCTGAGATCCCTCAGGAAACTCTCGCGGAAGGAGACCTTCATGGTCTGCCTTGCAGCCGTTCGAAGACCTTCTCACGCGAGACCGGACGGGTTGCCTCTCCCTCTCGAATGGCTTCGGTCAGGGCGAAATCTTCGAGGACCTCGGCGAAGATCTCTTGAATGAAACCCCGATGCTCCTGCAACGTCTCCGCGAGCGCTTCCTTGAGCGCCTGCTTGAGAGCGTCCTTTTCCACGCTGGCGGTTTCCATCCGATCACCTGTTCGGAGAACGGGAATGCGGTGGCTCAGGTCTTGTCGGATAGGCTTCAGCCTGTCTCTTCTCCTGGGCACTCTTGGAATTGTGGCAGGCTGAAGCCTACCCTACAAGATTATTTCTCGATCCGCACCACGATCGACCGCGTGAACTCCGGCAATGTGACCGTGCCGCCCTGGCACGTTGCCTCGGACCAGCGATCCGCCCAGGGATCATACACGCGGCAACGGCCTTCCTTGATGCCCAGCCGGATTTGCACGTCGCGCAACGGCGCCGCCTCATGACCTTCGGCCAGCTCGGTCCTCCAGTCGCTGGCCTTGTCGCGGCACCAGGCGATCCAGGTTTTCTGGCCCTTGAGCAAGTACACGCGCACGGCCGCATGGTCGATCAGCACCGGTTCGAAATGCTCGGCGGGCGGGTCGAGGCCCTTGGTGGCCGCGGCGAAGCGGCCGAACTGCCACCAGAGATTGTTCGCATCAACATAACTATCCCAGTGCCAGCACTGCCCCGCGCCCGCGGCGCCGGCGAAGAAGGGGGCGAACAAAATATCGTGCAGGAGGACGCCCTTCTTATCCTTGGGATAGAGCTTGAACGGCCCGGAATGGCTCGGCTCGACCGCGCCCGTCTCGGCCAGGATCACGGGTTTGCCCGGCTTGACCACGAGCAGCTCGCGCACGGCTTCGGAGGTGAGCACATCCACCGGCCCGTGGCAGACCTCCAGGCGGGCTCCCAGATCGAGGTAACGATGCACCTGGGCCACGTCGTTGCCCGGCATCAGCGCGAGCTTGCGATAGTTCGTGCGAATCCCATCGGCGTCGAAGCTGCCGAGGCTTTGCATGCAAAGATGATGAGGGAACAGCCGGTGCAATTCCGGCAGCATGGCCGCCGTCCAGCCCAGGTAATCGCCCCGGCCGAGCACGGCGTTCATCTCGTTCCAGAGTTCCCAGCCGTAGACCGTCGGGTTGTCGCGGTAGCGCGCCGCGAGGAACTCCAGCTTGCCGACGAACTGCTTGCGCGCCGCGGGCGACTCCATCCACTCTTCCATCGTGTTCGCCAGCCCGCCGCGGGACGTGTGGTGGACCGCCTTCACGGCCCAGGACTGGCGGGGGTGGGCCGGGTCGATCTCGCGGAAGTGCTCGATGGTCATCTTGACCCGGATGCCATGCTTGCGGGCGATCGCCAGCATCGCGTCGATCCGCTGCGCAGCGCGCTCGGCATCGTACTGGCCGGCCTTCTCATGCTCGACCTCGTAGAACTCGTTGCTGATCCAGACGCGGATGTAGTTGCCCCCGTTAGCTTCGAGCTTGCCCAGCCAGGCGTCGAGCGCGTCGAGCCGGTCCTGCGGATTATTCGACCGGACCCAGGGCGGCGAGATCAGGTTCAGGCCGTTGGGGATGTACGGCTGGCCGTCGGCCGTTTCCAGATACCGCACATCGCGCGGACTGACCCGGATATACGACGCACGGCTGTCCTCGCCCCGCGCCGCGGGCCCGGCCCAGAGCGTCGTCAGGGCCAGGGCGGTCAACATGAGGGGATGGATTCGCATGACGAAAGCTCCTTTCGGACGTGAGTCCTTTTCCATGTAAAGGTTGGGTGTCACGGGTTCCGCTTGTACGTGTTTCGCGTCTCGCCATGGGACGTAAGTCCTTTTCTTTGTAGCGGCGGCCGTCTCGGCCGCTCCGGGCTGGTTCCCCTCCAGAGCGGCCGAGACGGCCGCCGCTACAAAGAAAAGGCCAGAAAAACAGCCAGTCGAGACGCGAAACACGTACGTCAAGCGGAACCCGTGGCACCCAGACGCTTTCATCGTTCCTCCCCTTATAGATTTCCCGCATCTCAAAGTCGCTCCGAAACGATGATCTTGCCAGAGAGGCGCCGTGCGTGCGCGACGGAACGCACTTCCGGGCGTGGTTCTGGTGCGACACCGATCCGATGAAGGTCTCCTTGTTCCCCGAGCTCAAGACGGACGGCCCGTCGAGCAGACTGGAGGCCCCGGCCCTCGGGCGTGCATGCGCCGGTGCTCAACGGCGTCTTTTTGAGTTCGTACGATCCGGATCGGGCGCATACGCGGGTTGCGCCGCCTGCGGAGCAGGTGCCGGACGCGGTCGGCGAAGGCGCCCGACCGTCGGCGAGGTGATCCTCGAGACGTGGGCCCCGCAACTGGAATTCGCGCCCCGCCCCGAGCTCATCCTGGGCGAGAGTAACCTCTTGCCGTTCTCGTTCTTGCGGCTTGGCGACCAGATCGGCCGGGCGGTGGTCAAGATCGAGCGGGGCGACGGCGCGGCGGGCACCGGTTTTCTCGTGGCCCCCCGGATCGTGCTGACCAACCATCACGTTCTGCCCAACCCGACCACGGCCGCCGCGGCGCGGCGCATGCCAACTACGAGCCGGAGCCGCCCGCCGACCCGGCCGGCCGGCCGGCGGTCACGGCGCTGGACCCCCAGACGCTGTTCGTCACCAACGCCGAGCTCGATTTCACCTTCTGCGGCATCGCGGCCGGCCTGGACCACGTCGGTCTGGTCCCCCTGGAACGCGGCAGCTTGAACGTGCTGCCGTCGGAGTACGTCAACATCATCCAGCACCCCGGCGGCCGTTACAAGGAAGTCGCGCTCCAGGACAGCCGGGTGGTGCGGGTGGACAATGTGGTCGTCCACTATTGCTGCGACACCGAGCCGGGCTCCTCGGGCAGTCCCGTGTTCAACAGCCAGTGGCGGCTGGTGGCCATGCACCATGCGTCGGTGGCCACCGACAACCCGCACGGCCGGCAGGCGCAAGGGGGCGCCCGGCTTGAGCTATCTCAACGAGGGCGTGCGGCTCGCGGCCATCGCCCTCTGGCTGGAGAGCGCCGAGGCCAACACGCCCGCGCTGCGGGCCCAGTCGGCGCGGTTGCGCACCATCTTCCGCGACCTCGACTACCGGGTGGGCTTCTTTGGTGCGCTGGGCCATCGCGCCGCTCGCCGCACGAGCGCCGAGCTGGTCGTCGATGCCTACAACGGCACCTCCATGCAGCATCTGGACCTGGGGTTCTGGAACCTCGAGACCGTCCAGGACCAGTTCGCCCGGCACCTGCCCGACCTCGGCTGGGTGCTGGCGGGCATGGGCCTGGACGTGTGGTGCCTGGCGCACGTCGAACCGGAGAACCTGCAGGCGCTGTGCGAACATCTCGACGTGCATTTTCAGCTCGCCTATCAGGCCGTGGTCGCGCCCGGCCAGGGGACGGAACCGCCGCTGGCGTTGCTCGTGCGGAGCGCCCGGCCGGCGCGGGCCGAGTGGCTGGCCGCCGCGCCCGACGATGACCTGAGCCGGGCCTTGATCCAGGTCCCGGGCGGCCGCGCTGCGCGGATCTTGCTCGTGCCCGTGCTGCAACGCCGTGGAAGCCCGCCCCGCGGCGTCCTCGAAGCCGCGCTGCACCACCGCCATGGCGGCACCCAGGCCGACGTGCTCGCACTCGGCGACGGTCTGGTCGCGCGCGACCTGCCGCGCTGGCCGGCGTCGGCAGTGATCTCCGTGTGGCCCTGGGCAGCGACGGCGGCTTCGCGCTGATCCCCGTCGGCCCGGGTGCGCGGCTCGGCCCGACCTTCGCCGGACCCAACCTCAATCTCACCCTGGGCGCGGCCGGATCGCTGGTCGTGGCCCATGACCGGCGCTGGCCCCAGGCCCTCGAACGCCTGCCCACCGCCCACCGTCCGATTGCGCTGCGGTTGACGCTCGGGGGTGAAGAATAGTAGGGTGCGTCGAGTCTTCGATGACGCACCTCTTCCCTCATGGGCTCACGGGGTGGGACAGGATAAGGTGCGTCATCGAAGACTCGACGCACCCTACTTATTGCTCTTCTTCCTCTTCTTCTTCTTCTTCTTCCTCCGTCTGGCTCACGACGGCCGCGCAGCGGGTCAGGAATTTGGGCAGGTAGCGCGTCAGGAAGGTGGCCACGGCGAGCTGGGTCTGGGTATTGTCCATACCCCAGATGCTGGCGCGGGGCTCGTCCAGGTCGGGGTCCATCTGGATGTAGAACTGTTCATCGACGGCCAGCGCCACGGGCACGTCCTCGACCCAGCGGTGCGCCAGCACGTTGACGCCGGGACCGCCCAGCGAGATCGTCGGCAGGTGCTGCAGCGCCTCGTCGTGCAGCCAGCGCAGGTCGGCCACCACGCACACCCGCGCCGGCACCGGGCCTTCGGCCTCTTCGATCTGCTGCTTGAGGTAATACGCCAGCGGCCGGTCGGCCTCCTCGGCGCAGCGACGTGCCCACGACCACCAAGATCGGGATCACTCGCTCGGGATCGGCCATGCGGGACCCCTCGGCTCTCAAGATGCGGAAATCGCTCGGTCTGGTCGGGGCTGGTCCCCGGTACCCCTCAAAAAGCCATCGGCGCATTCTATCCCGCACCCGCAAGACCCGGCAAGGACGCCTCCCAATGCGGAATGCGGAACGCGGAATGCCGCTGCGTTGAAATCGGGGTAGAATGATGCGGATGGCCGCCGGCACGACGTGTCGCGTGTCGCTCGTGGTGCGGTATCGGGCCGATGGTCGGCAGGAAGATGAAAAAATGAGCACGCAACCGACGGCCGTGTGTTGCCCCCCTTTTGATCCGGCGCCCTGGGACGAGCAGGAGATCACCTGGGAGAACAAGCGGTTCGTGCGGGACCGCGTGCGCAGCTTTCTGCACATCCCGCTCAACTTCGCGGCCGTCATGAAGCGGAACGTGGCGCGGATCCAGGCCGCGGGAGCCTTGCCCGAGCCGACGATCGTCCTGGCCGACGAGAACTCACTCTGGGGCGCGGATGTCTACATCGAAGTCACGCGCGACGTGCCCGGCGCGTCGATGTCCGCGCTCTCCGGCACCTTCCTGTGCAAGGTCTTCGAGGGGCCGTATCAACACATCCGTTCCTGGATCGATCCGATGCGCGGCTTCGTCGCGAGCCGGGGGAAACAGACGCGCAAGCTCTACTTCTACTACACCACCTGCCCGAAGTGCGCGAAGGTTCACGGCAAGAACTATGTCGTGCTGCTGGCGCAGGTGTAGGAGGGATGTACGAGAAGTGCGGATTACGTCTTGTAGGGTAGGCTTCAGCCTGCCAGACCCCTTCCATCTCGAATGGGATTGGCAGGCTGAAGCCTACCCTACAAGAGCCGACCCAGACACCCTTTCACCACATGCGCGGCCTGGGGCCTTCGCGCGAGCAGCGCGTGACCTCGCTATCGCGCCAGTCCCAGAGGCGCTCGTGGTGGCGGTCGGCGTTGTTCGGCGCCCCGTGCCAGGAGCTGGGATAACACAGAACGCCGATCCCCTGCAGCGCGATCGCCACGGCGGCCAGGAGCGCGAAACCGGCCAGCGCCGGCCGGCAACGCCTCCAGGACCACTCCAGCCCCAGCGCCAGCGCCACGGCAAAGATCGGGTTGGCGTCGATCCAGAACCGCGGCCCGAAGCAGTGTCCCGCCCACCAGCACGAATACTTGGACAGGAGCACGAAATACGGCACCAATCCCCACAGCAGCCACAAGACCAATGAAGGCCCGCGCCGGGAGACTCCAGGCGCGATTCCAGATGCCAGATGCCAGATCCCAGATTCCAGATGCCAGATCCCAGATTCCAGATGCCAGATGCCGGATGCCGCATGCCGGATACCCGATGCCGCATGCCGGATACCCGATGCCGCATGCCGGAGGGCGGATGCCGGACGGCGGACCGTCCTGGCATCTGGCATCCCGAATCTGGAATCTGGAATCTGGAATCTGGAATCTGGAATCCGGCATCCGCCCTCGGAAAGCGGCCGGGTCCACCCCGCCAGGCGCAGCGACCACGGCAGCAGCCCGAGCGCCAGGGCGATGCCGGGGCTGTAAAGAAACAGCCCGTGGCTCGGGCTGAACAACGTGCCGGCGGCACCGACGAAGAAAGGCGCTGTCCAGGTGCCCCGCGTGCCGTGCGCCCAGGGGTGCATCTTCTCGATGGCCGCGTAGCCTCCGGTCAAGGTATCGAAGAACCAGACGTTATAAAGACCGTTCAGCACGGCGATCATCAGCGCCGGGGCCAAGAACGCCCAGCGCTCGCGGCGGTCGTGGTGGGTCAGCACCCAGAGGCCGACCACGGCGGCGAAAACCAGGTCGATCGGCCGGCAGACGACCATCAGCGCGGTGCTGAATCCCGCCGCCGCCAGCCGGCGCCAGGTCGGCGCGGGCGTGGCCAGCCAGAGCATCGTCAGCGCCAGACAGAGCTCGGCCGGACCGTGCTGCCAGAGCGCCTGGCTGGCCGTGGAGAGATCGTCCGTCCCGAGCGCGACGATCAGGACGGCCGGCACGGCCAGGAGTCCCAGTCCCAATTCATGCAGAAGACACACCAGAACGGCGGCCGTCAGGGCGACGAGTGCCGCCGCCGCGGCCTTGGCCACGCGCTCGCAGGCGCGGGCGTCATCGCGCTCCCAGCCGGGCGCCAGCCGGTCGAGCAGCCAGACCTGGGGTGCCACGAGGGGCGCGGCCACCAGCGCCGGGCCGATCGGGTAGCGAGACACGGCGTGTCCCCGCGCGTCGGTCGCATAGCCGGGCAAACGGCCGTCGGACTCGCGCAGCCGGCCGTCGAAGCGGTCGAGCACCGGCCCGTCGCCCCGCACCAGGGCCACCGCCAGGAACGTGGCCGGCACCGTGTCCCCCGCGCCGATCGCCCGGCCGTTGGCCGTGTAGACCACGAACAATCCGAGCGCCACCAGGACGGCACCCAAACTGGACCGCGCGGTGTCGGGGCGCTCCATCGCCGGCATCCTTTTCTTTTCTCCCTCGCTCCCTGCTGGGGAGGCTCCGCGACGGATCGTAACACACCGAATGCGGAATGCGGAATGCGGAATGCGGAATGCGGATTCCCCTCACCCTGGAGCGGTTCACGATCGGGTTGCGTACACGTCCAGCCAGCCCGACGCGCCAGCGAGTGCATTGCTGGAGGAATCCCGCGGGGGAATGCACTCGCTGGCGCGTCGGGCTGGCTGGACGGATGAGCCACGCATCCGGTCTCCCTCTGACCCCCTCTCCCCTCGCGGGAAAGGGTTGGGGTGAGGGGGAGAGATCACCACCAGGGCTTCACCCCATCCTCTGCACCTCTCACGGCGTCTTCGGGCCGGGTTCGCCGCTGGTGCCCGTGGGGGGCGGCGGGTTCGAGCCGGTCTGCTTGGTCTCCTTGGTCATGGTTTCCTTCGTCGTGCCCGTGGGGCTCGAGGTCGTGGTCGTGGTTTTTTCCTTGTTCTCGTCGCCGCATCCGATCATCCCGAACGGGGCGACCAGTCCCAGCGCGACCGCCGCTACGAAGAACCTCTTCACTTTCCCTCTCCTCGATGATGTGCCTGGTTGATTTGCTCCGAGGGGGGGCCGCCCTTCCAGGGAGCGGTCTCCGTCCCGGCCGGGTGTTTAGCCAGCAGGTCTCATGCCTGGCTCTGGGAAATCCGCCGGAGCGCACCCGGGACAAAGCGTGCTCCTTGGCACTGGATTCGCTTGGCCCAAGCACACCGCGTACCGATGGGGCCGGCCGTGATGTGTTCCCGGCGTCCCGGGTTCCGCGCAGCCCGTCCGCGCGCGGCCGACGCATCCGGGGGTGGGACGCTCAAGGGGCCAGGCGATGCGGCAGCGGCGGCGGTTCGTTCTGCGCATCCTGCGCACCCGCTCCTGGTTTGAAGCGGTCCTGACCACAATCGCGGCCTGGAACCGCTACCAGGTCGTGCGCATCATCGGCGGGGTGCTGCTGGCCTGGCTGCTCGGCGCGACCGCCCTGTACTACGCGGAGCGCCACGACAACGCCACGCTCGCCACCTGGCCCGATGCGCTCTGGGGCGTCTGGGTGCTGCTCTTCAGCGGCGTCGATGAGCCCCCCAAGACCCCCGCCGGGCGGCTCATCACGATGGCCATCCTGGTCGTCGGCGTCGGCACCGCCGGCCTGTTCACCGCCAGCCTGGCCTCGATCCTCATCGAACGCTACCTGCGGAGGCGCGACGTGTCCTCTTTCGAAATGGACGGCCACCTGGTCCTGTGCAACTGGTCCCCGCGCGGCCTGGAGTGGATCCGCGAGGTCCACGCCAAGATCATCCAGGAAAAACGCCCGGTCGTGATCATCCACGACGACCCCGACGAGATCGACCTGCCCGACAAGCAGGACGAGAACGCCTTCGGCGACGTCTACATCGTCAAGGGCGACCCCACCAACGAGATCATCCTGCGCCGGGCCAAGGTGCCCCGGGCGCACTCGGTCGTCATCCTGACCGACCACCGCGAAGGCAAGCACGCCGACGGCAAGAGCATCCTCATTTGTATTGCCGTCCGCCACATCTGCAAGGGCGAGAATCAGCCCAACATTGCCGTCGAATGCCACAACCCGGCCAACCGCCATCACCTCAAGAAAGCCGGCGCCGACGAGATCGTCTCCAGCGACGAGCTCGGCCTGCGCCTCTGCGCGCTCGGCCCTGTACCACGGCATGACGCAGGTCTACCAGGAGCTCTCTGACCGTCAACCGCGATGCCAACGAGATGTACCTTTTGCCCGCCCCCGAGGGCCTCGTCGGCAAGTCGTTCGCCGAGGTCGCGTGCATGTTCGCCCGCCACCGCAACGACCGCAAATCGTGCCTGTTGATCGGCCTGCAGCGCGGCGAGGAAATGTATTTAAACCCGATCGGCGGCGAGGCCGGCCCGCTTTTAGCCGACGACCAGCTCATCCTCCTGGGCCGTGTCTTCCTCAAGCCAACCGATGTGCTGCCCACCGACCCGCCGATCGCCGGGGCGCTGGAGGAGGAAGAGGTGTGAGGGATCTTGTCCGTCGCCCAGATCCGGGAGGGTCGGGGCATCCCCCATGACGATTTCTGGCGCGGTGTGGAAGACGCCACTTCGTAGTCTTGTAGGGTAGGCTTTAGCCTGCCAATTTCAAAATAGGATTATGGGAGTGGCAGGCTAAAGCCTACCCTACAAGAAGAGCCTCGCACGTTTCGTGCACCCGCTCAGTCCGAGCCGGTGGCGGTCAAGAGTTCGTCATCGATGCGCGACCGCGCGACCGGCAGCGCGGCCGAGAGACGCTCGAAGATGTGGCGGAGACATGCGGCACTGACCGCCCAGAGTTGGTGTCTGTCTCGATAGAACCGGTCATAGCGTCGTCCATTCTCCTCCCAGACCGCCTCCAGGCGATCGACGAAGTCATTGATATCCTCATGTTCCTGGTCGTAGTAACTGGGTTCCGGCAAGAATCGCGGGTCCTGGAAGTCGGGTTCGAGTTCCTGCCGGAGCCGAAGCCGGTCATCGTCGTTCCTGTACATCTCGCTATCGCAGACGTCAATCCTGGCGCACAGCTTGTCCTTCCTGCGCGCGACGCTCAGGAGGCCGCAATACTGCGAGACGGGACCGAACACGAACATGATCCAGTCCCGGTTTGTGAGCGAGCTTTCCTCGGCAACCATCGCCGTCAACATCTCTGGGTCGGTCTCCGCCACCAGATTATCCACGTCGAGGTCCTCACCGCCCGATCGGGGCAAACTCAGCGCGTCGCGATGCGTCTCGAAATTCTCCCGGACGGCCTCGCGTAACGTCGTGAAGAAGAGCCGGCGATTCTCGGGAGTGAAGTCCGCGCTATATGTGAGGCTGAAACCGACATACTCCGCCATCTGGCGAATCCCCGAGAAAGCTTGGGGCCGGACCCAGCGTGCGACGACTCACCTCATCATTCAGGGGACAGACGCCCGGTCAGCGCATCCAGGCAGCAAAAGATGAAGTCGATATCGTCATCGGACAGGCGGCCCATGCGTTCCTTGATGCGGCTCCGGTCCATCGCCGTGAGCTGGAAGACGAGAACCACCGAGGGTCTTGTCAGGCCGTTGGTCGCGTCGGGCTGCACTTCGAACGTATGGGGGAAACGCAAAGTCTCGATCTGCGTGGTGAAAGGAACCACGAGGACCGTCGGCAACCGAACGGTGGCCTCGGCCGATTGCAACACGACGGCGGGGCGTGTTCCAGCCTGGGCGTGTCCGACTCGTTGGGACGGTGGTGGGAAATCCACCCAGTGGACATCACCGAGCTCCATTACCTCTCATCCTCGTAGGGAAACTGCGACCAGGACAGCGCGGCAAGGTCCTGCCAAGCGCGCTGCTCCTGCGCGAAATCCGGATCGTCCGCGACCGGGGCCGCGCCATCCTGACGACTGGCGGTCACCACGGCGACCACATCGCCGTCCTTGAGCACCGGGTTGCCCATCGGACGCCGGCGATTGATGCGTACGGCAAGCCGATGCGAGTCGAGGGGAAATCGGAATCCCTTTTGCTGCGCCAGATCCGCCAGCGTCGCATTCGCGGGCAGAGTGATGGGTTCTTGGGAACCCCCCGTGTTCGCATTGCGGTAGAAGACCCGGATGGTGCCGCCTTCCTCGGGAGGGTTGACCTCGGTCTTTTCCCCGGACGTCGAGGCACGGAGATAACCCGTGACGGCATCGCGTATCAGTTGTGATACGTCGATCGCGCGGCGTGAGGCGGCAGCGCGCAGTTCGATATCCAGGGCATCGGGAAGCTCGATCGTGAGATGAGCCATCGCGTCCTCCTCCGCCGGTATTCTACGGTCTTTTATCCGAGCTTCGCCAGGTGGGCCGTGTCCGCCCGGCGAAGCCGAGATCCCAGGGGCTCAGCCCGGCACCAGCGCCTCGAACCGTCCGGCGGCGTCGGCCCAGGCGGCGGTGTCGCGGGGCTCGTAGACGGTCACGGGGAACGACCGCGCGACCACGGCGCAGGTCGGCGATCGAGCCGAGCCGGCCGCGGCCGATGGCCTGCATCAGGATGTTGCCGATGGCCGTGGCCTCGACCGGGCCGGCGTGCACGGGGCGGCCGCAGGCGTCGGCGGTGAACTGGCAGAGCAGGGCGTTCTTGCGTGCCGCCGCCGACCACGTGGATCGTCCGGATCGTCGTGCCCAGGATCGCTTCGAGCCGCTCGATCGTCCAGCGGTACTTCAGCGCCAGGCTCTCCAGGCAGCAGCGGACCAGCGCCCCCTCGTCGCCGGGCGGCGTCTGGCCGGTCCGCGTGCAGTACGCGGCCAGCCGGGCGGGCATGTCGCCGGGGGCCAGGAAGCGTGGTGTCGTCGGGATCGACCAGCGCGGCGAACGGCCGGGCGACCTGGGCCTCGGGCGATCGAGCTCCTCGTACGACCACTCCCGCCCGCTGCGCGCCCAGGTCCGGCGGCACTCCTGGACGAGCCAGAGGCCCATGATGTTCTTCAGCAGCCGGGTCGTCCCCGCCACGCCCCCCTCGTTGGTGAAGTTATACCTGCATCGTCTCGGCGTTGATGACCGGCCGCGGGACCTCGACGCCCAGGAGCGACCAGGTCCCCGAGCTGAGGTAGCACCAGTCGGGCGGGCTGCTGGCCGCCGAGGCGCGGCCGTGACGGGCACGGCGGCCACGGCGCTGGCCGTGTCGTGGGTCGCCGGCGGCGATGACCGTCAAGGGGGCGAGTCAGCCCAGCTCCTCGGCGACCGACCGGCGCAGCGGGCCCAGCTCGGTGCCCGGCTCGATCAGCTCGGGCAGGATCGCGCGGGGCAGGCCCAGGGCCTGGCAGAGCTCGTCGGACCAGGCGCCGGTGCGGGGGTCGAGCAACTGCGTGGTCGAGGCGTCGGTGCGCTCGCCGGCGCGGCGGCCGGTCAAGAGCCAGCCGAACAGGTCGGGCATCATCAGCAGCGTCTCGGCGACCTCCAGGAGCGGCGAGTTCGCCCGCCGCATGCGCCAGGAGCTGATAGAGCGTGTTGAACGGCAGGAATTGCAGGCCGGTGATCTCGTAGATCCGCTCGCGCGGGACGCTGCGCGAACGCGGCGTCGATCATGCCGTCGGTCCGGGCGTCGCGGTAGTGGACCGGGTTGCCCAGCAGGGTGTCGCCCCGGCCGATCAGGCCGAAATCGACGCCCCAGGTATCGACGCCGACGCCGTCGAGCTCGCCGGGCCGACCGCGGCCGCCTTGCGCAGGGCCATCTTGATCTCCTCGAAGAGCCGGGGCAGGTCCCAGTAGAGCGTGTCGAGCATCCGGACCGGGCCCGTTGGGGAAGCGGTGGACCTCCTCCAGGTCCAGCCGCTCGCCGTCGAACCGGCCCAGCAGCCCGCGGCCGCTCTCGGCCCCCAGGTCCAGCGCCAGGTAGTTTGCTCGTCTTGGCCATCTGCAACCCCTCCCAAGGCTCTCAATTCGGAATGCGGATTCCAGATTCTGGATGCCGGATTCCGGATAACGGATGCTCGATGACTGATGACTGATGACTGATAGCGGATGCGGAATCCGGAATCTGGAATCCGGAATCCGGAATCCGGAATCCGGCATCTGGAATCCGGAATCCGGAATTCCGCATTCCGCATTGGGATGATAAGGCGGCGTGCCGCCGGCCACAACAATCCGGAGACAGAACAGAGCGGCACGCGGATTGCGGATCGAAGGCGTTGGGTGCCACGGGTTCCGTCCGCGGAACCCGTGCCGGTCGGCGCAGACACGGGTTCCGCGGACGGAACCCGTGGCACCCGGCGACAGTGTCCTTTCCCCAGGAGGTCGATCATGGTTTCCACGAGACAGCAGGACTGGCGCATCGCCCCCGGCCCGCATCCGGAAGGCACGCTCACGACAGCCATCGAGCACTACACCAACCAGGTGCCCTCGGGGCTGTTCCTGACCCTCGGCGTCGGGGCCGTGGGCATCTCGGCGCTGCTGCACCTGATGGGCCGCAAGGAGGATGCCCAGTTCGTCGGCCACTGGGTGCCGACCTTCCTCATCCTGGGCCTGTACAACAAGCTTATGAAGCTGGAAGGCTCCGACTGAGCCGCCGCGACCGGGCGGATCTCCAGATTCCGGATGCCAGATTCCAGATGCCAGATTCCAGATGCCCGATGGCTGATGCCAGGTACGTGTTTAGCGTCCCCCGGTCGGCCGTAAGTCTTTTCTGTGTAGCGGCGGCCGTCTCGGCCGCTCCGGAAGTGGGAGTCCGGAGCGGCCGAGACGGCCGCACCACATGGAAATGCCCAGAAAACCAGCCCTCCGAGACGCTAAACACGCACGATTCCAGATGCCGGATGCCAGATGCCGGATGCCAGATGCCGGATGCCGGATGCCGGATGCCGGATGCCGGATGCCGGATGCCGGATGCCGGATATCCGGAATCTGGAATCCGGGATTCTGAATTCCGCATTCCGCATTGGAAGTTGACGCTTTTCGGTGCCGGCCGGTACGATCGCCAGTCTCACGGCCTGGCCTTCCTGGGCCGGACGATCGATCGTCGAGAACAGGGTGTCTCCCCGCGTGCAGATCCTTCTGACCAACGACGACGGCGTGTTCGCCCCCGGGCTGCGGGCGCTTCGCAAGGAGCTGCAGCGGCTGGGAAAGGTGACGGTCGTCGCGCCGACCTTCGAGCAAAGCGGCGTGGCGCACTCGATCACGCTGCTCAATCCCGTGGTCGTCAAGCCGGTGGACGACGACGACGGCACGCCGCTGGGCTACGCCGTCGAGGGCAGTCCCGCCGATAGCGTCAAGCTGGCCATCTGCGAGCTTTTGGACCGGCCGCCCGACCTGATCGTCTCGGGCATCAACGCCGGGGCGAACGCCGGCATCAACGTGCTTTACTCGGGCACCGTGGCCGCGGCCATCGAGGGGGCGTTCTTCAAGATCACCAGCCTCGCCGTCTCGCTCGAGCTGGCCGAGCACTTCGACTTCCCCCAGGCCGCGCGCGACGCGGTGAAGATCATCGAGCGCATCCTGGCGCAGCAACCGCCGCCAGGGGCGCTGTTCAACGTCAATCTCCCTTCCTACGCGCGCGGCGCGCCCAAGGGCGTGCGGGTCGTGCCCATGGGCATCGGCCGCCATGGCGAAGCCTTCGAGCGCCGCACCGACCCCCGCGGCCGCGTCTATTACTGGATGACGTATGCCCCTCCTTACCACCTGGAAGGCCCCCCCAGCGACGTCTCCAGCCTGGCCGACGGCTATATCACCGTCACCCCTCTTCATTTTGACCTCACCCGGCATGATTTCATGCGGCAGGTCGAGGGGTGGACGTGGTAAGGGACACGCTGGCAGGGGTTGACGGCTTCGCCGTAGAATGGGCGTTGGATGATGAAGCGCGAATCGGGTCTCGTAGGGTAGGCTTCAGCCTGCCAATCCCATAATGGATCTGGCAGGCTGAAGCCTACCCTACGAGAAGAAATCCACGCTTCTCGTATGCCCTGAGAGGTGGATGATGAGCCTTGCCGAAGCCGACGAGCTGGCGGCCGTGCTGGATCGGGTGCAGACCTGGCCGCGGGAGTTGCGAATCACTCTGGCGCACCGCATCTTGGAGATGGTGGTGCGGGAACAGCCGCGCCCGGTGCCACGGGGCCGGCCCGCCGAAGAACTGATCGGTCTGGGAGCGGGCTCGGGACCGCCCCCCGACGACGAACAGGTCAAGCGGTGGATCGACGAGTACCGGATGCAGAAATATGGTCGATGAGCGTACTTCCCCTGTAGACTGACCCCTTGCTGAGGACGCCCTCCCATGCGATCGCTTTTGTGGTTGATCCCGCTTTCTGCTTCTTTGCTTCTCCTGGCCGGCTGCGAGGAAGAGAAGCGCGTGCTGCCGCCGGGCGCGGGCGGCGCCCCGGCGAATCCCCCGGCGGCCAAGAACGAAATCATCCGCCCGCGCGAGATCCTCGGCAAGACCACCCAGGACATCCGCTCCGTCGAAGAGGAAACCAAGAAGGGCGGCCAGAACGCCCCCATGCACGTCACCGCCAAGGACCCGATCACCATGGGCGGCAACGTGTATGTCGTCGCCGTGGACCAGATCGCCGCCGGCAACGTCCGGCACGCCATTGACCTCTACCAGGCGGAGACCGGCCACTATCCCAAGGATAGAAAAGAGTTCATGGAGGAGGTCATCAAGGTCGGCAAGCCCGACGGCATCAGCCTGCCCCGGCTGCCGTACTACCAGGAATACGGCTACGACGAGAAGGATCACAAGCTGATCGTCCTGGAATACCCCGACCGCAAGACGCAGTTCCAGCAGCAGCAGAATAAGGAACTCGGCGGGCGGTAAATGGGCCTTGTAGGGTGGGCTCGGCCCACCATCCGGGGCCCAAAACGGTGGGCCGAGCCCACCCTACGAAGAAAGGTCCCTCCCATGAAGTCCGCCCGGCTCAGTCCGGTCAGTGAGGAGGTGCTGCGGTTCAACCAGGGGCGCAAACCGCGCTTTCTGCGATTGAAGTATCGCCGGATGGCGCACGATCCCTTTTCCTTCTTCCGCGCCACGAACCACCTGTTCGCGCGGTCGTGGTCCGAGATCCACCCGCCGGATGTCGGACCGGCGGTGCTGCTCTGCGGCGATCTCCACCTGGAAAACTTCGGCGCGTATCGCACGGATCAGGGGGATTTCCGGTTCGACATCAACGACTTCGACGACGCGCTGGTCGCGCCTTGCAGCCTCGACTTGGTGCGCTGCGTGACCAGCATCCTGCTGGCCGCCGAACTCTGGAGACTGACGCCCACGCGCGCCACCGGCATGGCGCTGGCCTTTCTCGATGAGTACCGCGCGGCGGTCGTTCGTGCGGTGGCCGAAGGGACCATCGGCGAGATCACGCCCAAGGGGGGCCACGGACCGGTCTGGGAGCTCTGAGCCAGACCGCCATCGGCTCGCAGGAGGAACTGCTCGGCGCAAGACCAAGCTCAAAAGCGACGGCCGCCGCGTCATCCGGCGCACCAAGCTGACGCCCCGGCTGCCGGCCCGGATCTTCGAGCGCATCAGCGCCGTCGCCTCGGACGGCCAACATGTCCTCGATGCCCGCTGGCGCATCGCCGGCCTGGGTAGCCTGGGTCAGCGGCGGTTCCTGGTCCTGGTCGCCGGTTCCGACGACGACGCGCCCCGGCTGCTCGATGTCAAGGAGTGCGGCCCGTCGGCCGTGCGCGAGATCGCGACCGCACCCCAGCCCGTGTTCGCCAGCGAGGCGTTGCGCGTGGTCGCGGCGCAGGTCGCCTTGCAGGGGCACCGGATGGCCGGCCTGGAGGCCCGGACCGTGGACGACCGCTGTTACCGCGTCCGCGAGATGGTCCCCGCCGAGAACCGCGCCAGCCTGGACCATCTCCAGGACGACCCGGCCCGGCTCCAGAAAGCCGTCGAGGTGCTCGGCGGGCTGACCGCCTGGTCGCACCTGCGCGGCAGCCGTTTCGGCGTCGGGGACACGGTCGCGGCCGAGCTCTCCGCCTGGGCCGCCGGCCCCGCCCTCGACGCCGTGCTGGCCGCCGCCGCCCGCGCCACCGCCCGCACCAACGCCGAGTTCGCCGCCTTCCGCCGCGATGTGCACGCCGGCCACGTCACGCCCAAGGCCGAGGTGGTGGCGTGAGGCGGCGGCGGATTTCAGATTCCAGATTCCAGATTCCAGATTCCAGATTCCAGATTCCAGATTCCAGATTCCTAGATTCCAGATGACGGATGGCGGATTCCTGATGACGGATGCCGGAATCGATCATCTGCCATCTGCCATCCGGAATCCGGAATCCGGAATCCGTCCGCGTCCCACCCGCCCGCTCCGCAAAAAACCTGTATCGCTCCCCGCCCCCACCGGCATAGAAAGGAAGAGAGGTCGAAGTCCGACCAGACCAGGGCAGGGGAGTGCGGACGATGCGCGGGGAGGAGCCGAACAACAGCGCGCCGGCGCGTCGGGTGCGGGCGATCTTCGGCGGCGGCGCGACCGCCGGGCTGACCGATGCGCAGCTTCTGGAACGCTTCCTCGCGCGGCGGGATGAGGTCGGCGAGACGGCGTTCGAAGCCTTGATTGCGCGCCACGGTCCCATGGTCTGGGGTGTCTGCCGCCGGCTCTTGCGCGACCCGTACGCGGCCGAGGACGCCTTCCAGGCTACGTTTTTGGTCCTGGTCAAGAAGGCGCGCTCGCTGCGCGTGGGGGACTCGCTCGGCGGCTGGCTCTACGGCGTGACGCACCGCGTCGCCAGCCGGGCGCGGGCCGATGCGCAAAGGCGCGAGCGGCGCGAATCGACCGGCATCCCGTTCGAGCCCGAGACATCCTCGAAGACTTCGACCGCCTGGATCTCCGCCCGCTGCTCGACGACGAGCTGGCGCGGCTGCCGGAGAAATATCGGGCGCCTTTGGTGCTCTGTTATCTCGAAGGTCTGACCCACGACGAGGCCGCCGCGCGGCTGCGCTGGCCGGTCGGCACGGTGCGCGGCCGGCTGGCGCGGGCCCGCGAACAGCTTCGCGGCCGATTGACCCGGCGCGGCATCGCCGTGGGCGCCGGCGCGGTGGCGGTCGACGCTGGCCGAAGAAGCCCGCGCGGCCGTCCCGCCGTTTTTGGCTCATACCACGCTCCAGGCCGCGACCGCCTCGGCGGCCGGCGGCGCGCTGGCGGCCGGGGTGGTCCCGGCGGCGGCCGTCGCCCTTTCTCAAGGAGTGCTTCGCACCATGTTCCTGACCAAGCTCAAGCTCGCCGGCGCCGTGCTCCTGAGCACCGGCCTCGTGGCCGGCGGCGCGGGTGTGCTCGCACGCGACGGCAACGGCAGCGGCGATAAGAACAAGACCGCCCCCGTCCCCGCGCCGGCCGTCGTCGATCCGACCGTGCCGCCCGCGTTCGCAGGCTCCGACCTGGCGCCGTCGCCGGTCCCGCCGCCGCCGACCCAGAATGGGAATCCAGGCCCCGATGCGCCACGACGGTCGCTGCCGCCGGAGGAGAAGCTGCCGCCGATGCCCCCAGACGTGACCGTACCCTCGGCTGGGGCTCCAGTCCTGCCGCCCGCGAATTCGAAGGATGCTGGCGCTCCGGCGCCCCCTCGACGGAACCAGCCCGTTTGATATTGATTACGGCAAAGATCCCAAAGACCTCGCCCCCCAGACCCAGTACGACCAGAACGTGGGTCTGCCGCCCGCGACGGTCGCGGACCCGACGAATCCGAGCCAAAATCAGCCGAATCCCACGCCCAGACGCGGAACACTCGAGGTGAAGGTGCTCAGGCACCCTCCCCTTGATCTTGAGGGGCAAATCCAACGGTTGCACCTCCTGAAGCAAAGCGGTTACATCCCGGCGAGCGGCCAGGCCCAGGTCGATACCCTGATCCGGTCGCTTGAGGCTCAGCTTGAGTCCCAGAAGGCGAGGGAGGCCATCAATTCCCAAATCCAGAGCTTGCGCCAGTTGGAGCAGAGCGACTCCCTCGCGCCCAACGCCCGGGAACAGGTCCGTGAGCTGATGCAGCTCCTTTACGACCAGATTCCGGCGACGACCCAGGCCGGCGCGGAGAAGCCGCGCACGACGCCGCCGATCTCTTCCGGCCCGGTCGCGCTGCCCCCGACCATCCCCCCGAAGCCGTCTTCCGCGAGGGTGGTGGAGATGCCGTTGCAGCCGAGAATCGTCACGCTGCGCGAGGAGGTCGTGACCGCCCTGCCCCCGGCCGAGAAGCCCGCCGATATCGCGCCGGTCCCCGGGCCGCCCACCACCCTGCCGCCGCCCGGCGCGAACGTGATGGTGCCGGCGAATGTCGCCCTGCCCGCCCCGGAACCCACCCAGTCCTATCTGGATAAGCTCCGCGGCGAGGTCGAAGGCCGCCTCACGGAGGTCATGAAGGATATCGTCGATCTGCACGCCCGCGGCAAGAAGATCGACAGCGACCGGAAAACGTACGAGGCCCTCGACGCGGCCCTCAAGGCCGATCGCAAGGCGGCCACATCCAAAGATCAGACTAAGAGCGAGCTCTCGGCCATGAGCGACGCCCTGGCCGACACCTTCAAGGCCGACCGCAACAAGCCGCTGGATCTCAAGCCCGCCCTGCCCGGCCGTGAGCCGGCCAAGGCCAGCGTGTCCGAGTACATCGCCGGCACCGCGAATCAGGTTGCCGACACGCTCAAGGAACTCTCCAGACAGTCGGAGATCATCGCGCAGCAGCAAGCTCGCGCCGGGCCGACTTCCAGCGCCTGCGGGCCTTGCTCGTGCCGCTGGTCGGCGGTGAGGAACAAGCCGTCAAGCGCCTGTCCGAGATGGGGGAGTCGGTCACGCAAGTCCGCGCAGTGGCCGTCTACCGCACGGTTGGCCAAGGTCATGTTACCGTCACGCGGCCGACCTCGTCCTCGGAGGCCGACGCGGTGCTCGACCAGTTGATCCACGGCGCGAAGCCCGAGAAGCCGGCCGATATGGATCTGATGCTCCCGGCGCCGATGGAGCCACCGCTCCCGCCGACCTCGGCCCCGCCCTTGCAACGCAGGTGATTGTATTGGCCGGGTGGCATGCCCACGTCTGCGTGGGCATGAATTCGTCGGCCGAGGGTGGACCGACATGCCCACGAAGACGTGGGCATGCCACCCGACACCCGGTCATTTCCGGGGGATTCCGAACCGCCGGGTGGCATGCCCACAGCGTCGTGGGCACGAATCGTCGACCGAAGCAGGACCTCATGCCCACGAAGAAACGTGGGAATGCCACCCGGCCCCAGTATGATAAGGGCATGTGTCCCCGCCGTCCAGAACGCAGCGCACGGGCGCGGCGTCGCGGACGGCGCCGGTTCTTGTCCCGTCCGGAGCCGACATCATGCCCGACACCCCCGCCGATCGCCCGTTCATCGTCGAGTACTACTACACGGCCAAGTGGGGCCACGCCGAGGAGTTCCTCGCGCTGTTCAAGAAAAACCACTGGCCCGTGCTCAAGAAGCAAGTCGAGTCCGGCCGCTTTTTGAGCGTCACCGCGACGAAACCGCGCTATCACCACACCGAGGACGGCCGCTGGGACTACCGCGTCACGATCGTCTTCAAGAACCTGGCCGCCGCGCACGGCGCCGTCGGGCGAAGAGGACATCAAGAAGGCCCTTTTCCCCGACCAGGAGACCTTCCGCCGCGAAGAACAGCGCCGCTTCGAGATCCTCCTGGCGCACTGGGATGTGCCCATCGTGGAGGTGGCGCTGGATGAGTAATCTTGTCGGGTGGCATGCCCACGTCGTACGTGTTTAGCGTCTCGGATGGCTGGTTTTCTGGACGTTTCTGTGTAGCGGCGGCCGTCCCGGCCGCTCCGAACTGGTTCCCCTCCGGAGCGGCCGGGACGGCCGCCGCTACACTGAAAGGACTTACGTCCGATGGCGAGACGCTAAACACGTACCCCACGTCTTCGTGGGCATGGTCCCCCGTGCCGGGGTGCGCCCGACATGCCCACGAAGACGTGGGCATGCCACCCTACGGGATTACCGGCTCCACCGCTGGCGCAACCCATACGCCGTGGCGGCGACGAGCAGGACGGCCAGGGCGGTCGGCTCGGGGATGGGTGCCGGCGAGGGCGGGGGCGTGGTTTGCTGGCCCTGGGGCGGCGTGCCGGGGAGGGTCGGATTGGTCGGCAGCGTGGACACCGGCGGGAGCGGCCACGTCCAGGGCGGCGTGGTCGTCTGCGCCGGGGAAAGGCAGCGGCGGGATCAGGCTGCCAGCCGCCGGATTGGTCCAGAGCGGCGGCATGTACCGATACAGCTCCCCCGCCGGGAACCCGCCCAGCGGGTAGTGGTTCTCGCGCGACGAGCAGGCGGACGCGGACACGGCCAGCATCAACAGCCAGATCCCGGCCATCCCCACAGGGCCAAGTTTGATCCTTCGCATGGTCTTCGCCCCTCCTTGGCACCGCGAAACGGCGTGACCAGCCAGCCCCCGGATGGATGACCCGGAGGCCGCGTCTCTTCGAGGCACGTCGCATCAGCGGAAGAACATCGATTCAGATTTGCGCTTCGAGGTGTACTTCGGTGTGACGCCGGGGACTTTACGACTATCCGCCCCAACCGTCAAGGTTAGTCCCGCAGGGTGGGCTCGGCCCACCATCCGGGTCCAAGCACCGAAGAGGTGGGCCGAGCCCACCCTACAAGACCGCTACGTGCCGCGTAGCCCGTTCTGTTCCTCCGCGTGGCGCGTGTATTGGTTTTGACAACCCGCCGGTTGGCGCGCATGTTCCCCTGGCCGGTGGAGTGCTCGCGGGGCCTGGGCCCGGTTCTCCGCCGGATGACGCCGCGTCGCAGGAGAGGGCGTCCTCGACCGCACCAGGGATGGAACAACACGCGATCAGAACGGGGCGGCGCTGCGCCGTCTCGGAGGACGAGTGATGCGGACGCCTGCCACCATGGAATCGGAACTTCGGTCCGCCGTCGCCCGCCGTCTGGGAGAGGCCAAGTTCGGGGTCTGGTTCGGCGAGGGCGTGCGCCTGGGCGTCGATGGCGACAGCCTGGTCGTGGGCGTGCCCAACGGCTTCTTTCGCGAGTGGATCGAAGCGCACTACGCGGGCAGCCTGGTCGAGACCGGCGTCGGCGGTGGCCGGCCGGCCCTTGACGCTGGATGTCCAGATCGACGCCGAGGCCGAGCCCCCCTGGGCGATGTCGTCGCGCCGCCCGGGCCCGGCGACCGCCGCCGCAAGGGGCCGACCGTACCCATCCCGATCGCCCCCCGGCCGCCCGTGGAATATCCGCGCAACCAGGCGGCGACTTCCCCTCACCTGTCTCCGGGCCGTCCCTTGCGGCGGCTGGAGGACTTCGTCACCGGCGCCGGCAACCGCCTGGCGCACGCCGCGGCCGTCGAGCTGGTGCAGTCGGCCGGCGCGGCGTTCAATCCGCTGGTCGTCCACGGCGGCGTCGGATTGGGCAAGACGCACCTGCTCGAAGGCGTCGCGGCCGGTCTGCGCAGTCGCCACGCCGGTCTGAACGTCGTGTCGATCACCGCCGAGACCTTCACCAACGGCTTCCTCGACGCGATGCGCGCCGGCGGTCTGCACGCCTTCCGCAGCCGGTACCGCCAGGCCGGCGCGTTGATCCTCGACGACGCCCATTTCCTGGCCGGCAAGCGGGCCACGCACGACGAGTTCCTGCACACGTTCAACGCCCTGATGTCCGCCGGTGCGCCGATCGTGCTGGCCACCGACCAGCACCCGCGGCTCGATCGCCCGGCTGCCCGAGGAGCTGGTCACGCGGTTCCTGGGCGGGATGGTCGTCAAAATTGAGTCCCCCGACGCCGCCACCCGGCGCGCGATCCTGAAAGCCAAAGCCGCCGCGCGCGGCGTGGACGTGCCGGAGCCGGTGCTCGCCTACATCGCCGAGAACCTACGCGCCAGCGTGCCGCGAGCTCGAAGGCGCGCTGCATAGCCTGATCGCCCACGCGGTCTTGACCGGCAAGCGGCTCGATCTGAACCTGGCCAAGTCGGCCCTGCGCGACACGATCCGCCACACGGCGCAGGCCGTGGCGCTCAAGGACATCGAGCACACCGTCTGCGCGACCTTCCAGCTCGACGGCGAGACGCTGCGTTCCGACAGCCGCGCCCGCAGCGTGTCGCACCCGCGCATGCTGGCGATGTACCTGGCCCGCAAGCACACCGGCGCCAGCTACAGCGAGATCGGCCGTTATTTTGGCGGTCGCAACCACTCGACGGTCATCTCGGCCGAGAAAAAGGTCGCCGGCTGGCTCCGCGACGAAGCGCGCACGGGCCTCTTGGCCGGCTTCGAGAGCATGGGCGACATCCTCGCGAGCCTGGAGCGGTCGCTGGGGGCCTGAGAAGGTGTACGAGTCGCACAGATTCCGTCTTGTAGGGTAGGCTTTAGCCTGCCAATTCTATTTCCGTTGGATTCTCATAGAATTGGCAGGCTAAAGCCTACCCTACAAGATGGGAACGGTCGCTCGGGAGTCGGTCTCATGACGAAGGTCATTGTGGATGCGGCCTTGCGGTCCCGGCTGCACAACCTCGACTCGGCGCTGGAGCTTTGTGACGAGGACGGGCGGACACTCGGCCATTTCGTTCCCGCGCCGGAAGACCTGCGCTGGGCCTATGATTGGGCGCGCACGGCGTTCACGGAGGACGAGATCGAGCGTGCCCAACAGGAAGAAGGCGGCCGGACCACGGCGGAGGTTCTCGAACGGCTCAGGCGATTGCCATGAGATATACCGTCCTCTGGCGACGGTATGCGGAGGCGGCCCTGTCCGCGATCTGGACCGACGCGCCCGACCGTTCCGCTCTCGCCAAAGCGGCCAATGAGATCGATGCCTTACTTCAAACGGACCCCGAAACGCGTGGAGAGTCCCGCTTCGGTACGGTACGGATCCTGGTCGTCCCGCCGCTGGCCGTGATGTTCGACGTTCACGAACCGGATCGGATCGTGTGGGTGCTGGGCGTGCGACGGTTGCCGCCCCGCCGAGAACAGCCTTGATTGCCCCGCCTCCCTCGGCGTTTTCATATGGTCTACGGCGGAGAAAGAGGTGCGTCGGCGCGGACTTGACGCACCCTACAAGGCCGACCGCGGACAAAGTAAGAGGCTATCCGGGAAGCCCCGAAGGGGCGTCTGTTTTTGCCCCGAAGGGCGAAAGTGAATAGCCCGGGGCGTCAGCCCCGGGACGGGGAACGACGCGCCACGAACCCCCTCCGCAGCCCCGAAGGGGCGACAGAACCCATGGTCCCGCAGGATTTTCGGTCGCCCCTTCGGGGCTTTGGAGGAGGCGGGCGCAGGGGCGGCCCCGGTTCCCGGGGCTGACGCCCCGGGCTATTCACTGCCGCCCCTTTGGGGCTAAAACAGACTTCCCGGATAGCCTCTAAGATAGCCCCATGGCCGACGTGACGATCGGGGAAATCTCCTGGGAAAGGATGATCCGGGCCGTGGAAAAGGTCCGTGAGCGGCTGCTCCGCGCCACGGCGGCGCTGGAGCGCGCCGGCGTCGCGTATGCCGTGGTCGGCGGGAACGCCGTGGCCGTCTGGGTGGCGCGCGTTGATGAGTCGGCCGTGCGGAATACGCCCGACGTCGATATCGTGATCCGCCGCGCCGACCTGGATGCGGCCAAGGTGGCCCTCGCCGGGGCGGGCTTTGTGTATCGCCATTCGGCGAGCCTGGATATGTTCCTCGATGGCCCGCAGGCCAGGGAACGCGACGCGGTCCACATCCTCTTCGCGGGCGAGAAGGTCCGGCCCGGCGATCTCGCGCCGGTCGCCGATGTGAGTGAATTCGAGCCTCTCGGCCTCGTTCCGGGTGCTCCAGCTTGAGGCGCTGGTCCGGATGAAGCTGACCTCGTTCCGGCTCAAGGACCGGGTCCACCTTCTCGACCTGATCTCCGTCGGCCTGATCGATGCGGACTGGCCGGCGCGATTTCCCGCTGAACTGGCCGCGCGCTCCAGGAGTTGCTCGACAACCCGGAAGGTTGAGGGCATGCTTGGGAGGCGGAACGGGAAATTGCGGATTCCAGATTCCGGATTCCAGATTCCAGATGCCGGATGCCGGATTCCAGATTCCAGATTCCAGATTCCAGATTCCAGATTCCAGATGGCAGATGACTGATACCGAATCCGGAATCCGGCATCTGGAATCTGGAATCTGGAATCTGAATTCCGCATTCCGACTTCGCATTGGAAGCATTGGGGGGCGTGTCGTGACCTGGCTGAGCGAGAATCCCTGGCCGCTGGCCGGCACGTTCGGCGTGGTGGCGCTGGCCTGCCTGATTGCCTTGCGCATCACGCAGCAGGGCAAGTATCTGGTCTGGGCGGGCGGGGCGCTGGGGCTGGCGCTGCTGGTGATTGTCATCGAACAGCTCTGGGTGACGGACGCCGAGCGGGTCGAGGCGGTCGTCTATGACCTCGGCCGCGCCGTGCGGCGCTCGGACGCCGACGCGGTGCTCGCGCACCTGACGCCCGATGTGACGTTGACCCAGCAGGGAGCGACCTTCGGCGGCGATCAGCTTCGCCTCGTCCGCAAGGTCTTGCCCAGGGCCAATCCCGACATGGCCAACCCCGCGCGGGCGGCCATCCGGCTGACCTTGAAGAACACCCAGTTCGACTTCGTCTCGATCAGCCACATGGAGGCGTCCGTCGGCAAACTGTCGCGTCAGGGCAAGGCCGACTTTCGCGTGACGACCGCCGGCAGCTTCGAATCGAGCGGCGTCCGCTTCAACTTCGCCACCGACGCCAGCGGCACCGACTGGTCGCTCGGCTTCCGCGAAGAGAACGGCCGGTGGCTCGTCGATAGCATCACCGCCACCCGGCTACCCCGCGGCTGGCGGCTGCCTTTGGGCGAAGGGACGCCCTGAATGCGCGGATGGCGGATGCCAGATTCCAGATGCCGGATTCCAGATTCCAGATTCCACAAGATCCGGCATCTGGAATCCGGCATCGATCGGAATCCGGAATCCGGAATCTGGAATCCGGAATCCTTACCCCACGTTGCTCGCGCCGTTGGAAATCTTGGCCAGACCTTTGCGTAGCGCCTCCGCCATCTGGGCGGAGCCGTAGCCGTGTTCGACCATCAGGCAGGGGATACCGTTCTCTTCGCAGAGGGGCCGGAGGCTTTCGGAAACGTGGTGGCCGACAAACTCTTTGAGGATGAGCACCAGCTCCATGCCATGATTGCGTACCCGCTGCTCGATGGATTTGAGCATGGCGGGGCGGGCACTTTCATAGGGTATCCATTCCAGCTCGTCGAATTCAAAAATCGCCTGGAGGTTGCGGCGTTTGTCCTCGCGGATGTCGCCGCCGATCATGACCGCTTTCAGGCCCCGGGTGGCGGCCAAGAGGTCCTGGAACTGCTCGCGCTGGGCGTCGATTTCCTCCTGGCGCACCAGGTCGGGATCGACCCGTTCCAGGTTGCGCCGCAGCGCGCGGAAGTCCTTGCCCGTGAGGAGATCGGCATAGGGGCGCACGAGATCGAGGACCACGGGATCGGAGGTGCCCAGGCCGCTGACGACCCGTTCCAGCGCGACGAGAAACTCCTCCGCCCCCTCGTCGGGTAGATGGTAACGGGCGAGGACGCGCTTCAGCTCATCGAGGGCCACCAGACCGCCGGCGCGTTGCTGGCGCTGGCGTTCCAGGTCGCGGGCCAGGACCTCGCGGCGGCGGCTCTCGGCGTCGCGGTCGCGCCGGACCGTCTCGCTGGCCAGCCGGAGCTGCTCGGTCGCTTCGTTGATATACGCGTCCCAGTCGGTCTCGAAGGCCCGGCTGAAGGCCTCGATATAGCCGGGCATGTACTGCTTGGAGATGCCCACGAGCCGGGGGAAGATCTCGCGGAGCTGGGTCTGGTCGTCCTCGCTCAGGCCGGTGATCTCGCCCGACTCGACCCACGCCTGGAGGCGGCGGTAGCGGCCGATCCAGATCTTTAACTGGGCGAACTGCTCGCGCTGATCGAGCATGCCGAAATGGCGCTCGCCGTCGTCGATCTCCCGGCCCAGGGTCTGGATCTGGCCGGCGGGGAAGTAGCTTTCGGCCTCGCGGGCGAGCCGGTCCTCCGTGGTGAAGTCGCCGGAGAGGTGCGGCAGGAGCAGGTCGAGATCACGGCGTAAGACCTGATACTGATCGCGGGCGGCGCGCAGCTCGCGGCGCGCGGCGTCGGCCTCCTTGACGATGGCGTCCAGTTCGGTCTGGCTCTCGCGGCGGCGGCTGACGATCTCGGCCTGCGCGGCGGCGATTTGCTGCTCGGCCTCGCGCTGCTGGGTCGGCTCCAGACTGACAAAGGACTGCGCGTAGCTTCTTCATCAACTCCTTGAGCAAGGCCTCGTCGGAGTCGGCCTTTTCGAGATCGCGCAGGCGGGCCGGGCGGACTTCCTGCAATTGCCGGTCGGCTCTGCGCATGCGGTCTTCGGCCACGGCCAGGCGTTCCGCGGCCTGACGGGTCTCGACGCCCAGTTTCTGGGTGCGCGTTTTGGATTCGGCTTGCCGTACCAGCTCGGCTAATCGTTCCAGGGCACTGCTCATAAAACGGTCCTGTCTGGAAACTCGGACAAGAGGACCGAAACCACGCCGGCCCTCACCCCACGAGACGCTCGCTCCCCACCCGCCCGCGACCACCCGCGCGTTGCGCCGCGGCCCGCCTGGCAGGGGGCAACGGCCACCCCCGCGGCTCGCAACGGCGATCGACGCCTTCCCCCGCGGCGCGTGCCCAGAACCGGACATCCGCCCCGCATCGACAGGAAAACCCGACGTACCGCGACAGGATGTGGGCGAAAGGCCAACAGCGAACTTCAACCGGTCGCCCGCCTTGCGCTCCGCGTTGAATCGCATTCCGTCACCCAACTTTGTGTGGGGAAGAAGAATGCGCGTCGCCATCGCATCGTCCACAAACAATGAGAGCGATTTTAGGATTTTAGACAGCCGGCTCTTTCCTGTCCAGAGCCAGGCCCCCGGGCGGTTCACAAAATCTTCTTACGCGCACAAATTATACGCCCGGGGCCACGCCCGTGGAAGGGTGTCGCGAGCCCTCTTGGCGGGGCCGGTGCGCGGCCGGTAAGCTGGACGGGCACACGGAAACGCGGAGGAAATTCGCTCCCCCCAATCCGCCCTCCTGGCCTCCCCCCTTACCAAGGGGGGATTGAGGGGGGTTCCGGTACGCGCGGCGCACCCAGCAAGAACCCCCTCCCGCTCCCCCTTGGTAAGGGGGAGAGCCGGATAGGTCTGGCCTCCCCCCTTACCAAGGGGGGATTGAGGGGGGTTCTTCCTGTCCGTCGTACCCACACCCCGATCTCCGACACAGAGCAACTCATGTTCATACCATTGAGTACGGATGCTCCGGCCTACCACTGGCCGCTGGCCACCGTCGGTTTGATCGCCGCGAGCGTGGTGGGCTCGATGGCCTTCTGGGGGCTGGACCCGGAGGTGGCCCGCCATTATGTGCTGCTGTATGGCGAAGGATTGCAGCCGCTCCAGTGGGTCACATCGAACTTCGTGCATGGGAATATTTTCCATCTGGCCGGCAACATGATTTACCTCTGGGGCTTCGGCCTGGTGATCGAGGGCAAGGTGGGCTGGCTGGCGTTTTTGGCGATTTACCTGGGGGTCGGCGGCGCCGAGTGCGCGATCGAGCAGACGCTGATGCGGCACGCCGACGGGGGGGCCTCGCTGGGGGCCTCGGCGGTGATCTTCGGCCTGGTGGCGATGGGCATGGTCTGGGCGCCGCGCAACGATGTGCATGGGGTGCTCCTCTTGGGCTGGCGGGGGTTCGCCTTCGACCTGCCGATCGCCACCTTCGCGTTGATCTACATTGCCTGGGAGGGCCTCTGGATCGTGTTCTCGGGGCTGACCTTCGGCACGTCGATGCTGCACCTGCTGGGCGCCGCGCTCGGCTTCGCGCTGGCGAGCGTGCTGGTGATGGCCGGCCTGGTCGATTGCGAGGGCTGGGATCTGTACACGACCGGCCTCTCGGGGCGGTCGCGGCTCGCCACCGCGGAGCGCAAGGAAAAAAAGACGCGACGAAAGCGGTCCGCCGCCGAGCCGCGGGGCATCGAGGACCGTTCCGCCCAGGCACTCGCCGGCCTGCGCGCGGCGATGGCCGCCCACGATGCCGCCGACGCGCTCGGCTATTACCAGGATCTCAACCGCATGCCCGAAGGCTGGCGGCCCCTGGAAGGCGACCTGCGCAAGCTGATCGCCGTGTTGCAGCGCGGGGGACAAAACGCCGAGTCCATCCCCGTCATGGAGGACTACCTCGCCCGCTTCCCCGAGAAAGCCGCCAAGGTCCGTCTCAAGCTGGCGCAGATCCTGGTCCTGGAGCAGCGTCCCCAGCGCCTTGCGCGTGCTCGCCGACCTGGCCGACGCCGACCTGCCGGACGACCTGCGGCCCCTGCGCCAACGCCTCCTCCGCGAGGCCGAACGGCTCCGCGCCGAGGGCGTGCTGGAATTGGAGTAGATATGAGTGGGGTGGGTCAGCGCAGCGCAACCCATCTCTTGGAATCTGGAAGTCTCGTAGCGCGGCGGAGCCGCAAGCCCAATATCCCGAAGGGATGGCAGCCATTAGCCCCGGTTCGCGCAGCGCAACCGGGGGCGTGGAACGTCCCAACGGCGCTCGACCCCGAGGAATGCCCACGAAATAAAGTTGCCTTTCGCTCCGCGAAAGTAGCGCACTTTTGCGGAGCAAAAGGCGACACCAGAGGGAACTGATTTCGTGGGCGTTCCAAGGGGTCGCAGCGCGAACGGCGCGCATGCGTGCGGCTGCGACCCCTCCGGGGTCGGATCGCGCGGCGGCTTTTCAACCCCGGTTGCGCTGCGCGAACCGGGGCTAATGGCTGCCATCCCTTCGGGATGAGGAGGACGGACACCGCGGTTCTCACGGCCTGGTACCCCAGGGTTCCAACGAGCCCAGTCTCGTAGGGTGCGTCCAGTCTGCGCCGACGCACCTCTTCTCAACCCTCGGCAACACTCGTGTGAGAGGATATAAAGAGGTGCGTCGGCGCGGACTTGACGCACCCTACACCTTCACGGCCAGGGCCCAGATGACCGACGACCAATATTCGGGCACATCCAGGCCCAGCAGGCGCAAGCGCCAGCCTTCGAGGCGCTGCGCCACGCGGCTGAGGGCGCGGTAGCACGAGCGCAGCGGCGTGACGGGCGCCGGCCAGGGGTCGCGGATCGCGCGCACCGTCAGCCCGTGGCAGAAGAGGACCTCCATCAGCGAGGCCGGCGTGAACGTCGTCTCGTGCGTGATGTCCGCGAAATAGGTGTGCAAGCCGCGCGGGCTGCTGGCGTTGGGCACGCTCGCAATCAGCCGGCCGCCGGGCGCCAGCCGCGTCGCGACGGCGCTGAGCAGCTCGAACATCTCCGCGCGCGTGAAGTGCTCGAGGATATCCAGCATCGTGATGACGCCCAGCGATCCTTCGGGCACCTCGCCGAGAAATTCCCGCGCCGAGCGCACCGGCAGTCCAGCCCCAGCTCCCGGCCGAAGTCCACCTGGGCGCGATCGAGATCGATCCCGATGGCGTTCTCAAACCCTTCGTGCCGCAGGAAATACAAAAACTGCCCGCTGCCGCAGCCGATGTCGAGCATGGGCGTGGAGCGGGGCAGCTCGAGCCACCCCTGGGTGTACCAGCGGTAATAGGCCAGCCGCTCTTCATGCCGGCGCCGGAGGTCCTCCGCGCCGGCGTAGCCGTGCCACTCGACCTGGCGCTGATAGAACGCGTCGCGGTAGGGATTGATCACCATCAAGACCACTCAGCACCGTGGAACAAAGCGAAGTCCGTGCTTTGGACCGCGGCATTATAACACGCGCGGAGAGGAGTGGTCAGCCCCGTTGCGCGGCCGAGCCGCAACCTCTTGTGTCCGGGTGGCATGCCCACGTCTTCGTGGGCATGTGGGGTACGCCCCGGCGCGGAGGACCATGCCCACGAAGACGTGGGCATGCCACCCGGCGTGTGCGCCGCACGGCGTGGAGGAACCGGAGGTGCGTCATCGCGGACTCGACGCACCCTACACCTTGGCCAACCGCTCGGCGACGTCGGCCCAGTTCACGACGTTCCACCAGGCGGCGACGTATTCGGGCCGGCGGTTCTGGTACTTCAGGTAGTAGGCGTGCTCCCAGACATCCAGGCCGAGCAGGGGCGTGCCGCTGCCGGTCATGACCGGGCTGTCCTGGTTGGCGGTCGAGACGACCTCCAGCTTGCCGTTCTTGGCGGCGATGAGCCAGGCCCAGCCGGAGCCGAACCGGGTGGCGGCGGCCTTGCTGAAGGTCGCCTTGAACGTGTCGAAGCCGCCCAGGTCAGCGTCAATGGCCTTGGCGAGCTTGCCCTCGGGCTTGCCGCCGCCGCCTTTTTTCATCATGTCCCAGAAGAGCGTGTGGTTGTAATGCCCGCCGCCATTGTTGCGCACCGCGGTGCGGATCGCCTCGGGCAGCGCCTTCAGGTCGGCGATCAGCTTCTCGATCGGCTTGCCCTGGCAGTCGGGATGGTCCGCGAGCGCCTTGTTGAGGTTCGTCACGTAGCCCTGGTGGTGCTTGTCGTGATGGATTTCCATCGTCCGGGCGTCGATGTACGGCTCGAGCGCGTCAAACGCGTACGGCAGCGGCGGCAGGGTGTACTCCTTCGCCGCGGCGGCCGTGGCGGTGCGCAGCGAGACCCCGCGCATCGCCCCCCAGAGCCCCAGGCCCCCGACCGCCAGCGCAGCACGCCTCGTGAGTCGCTCGCTCATCAGTCCTCGCTCCCAGATGTGTACCCAAGAAAGGAGTGAGCCGGTCCCCGAACGGAGATTCCGGCCGTCTGACTTGGCGAGATGGTAGGCAGTGACGGTCGGTCGTCAACTGGACAGGAGACAAGATTTGTAGGGTGGGTCAGCGCAGTGCAACCCACCGTCTTGAATTGGGAAGAGGTGGGTTGCCTGCGCTGACCCACCCTACGGAAACCCGACGCCTCGGATAAGCCCTTTAATCCATGGGGAACCGCCCCGGCTCGGCGTCTTCGTGGCGCGTCTCGTCGACGGGTTCTTTCTTGCCCCAGCCGGCGTAGAGGCGGTTCGGGGAATTGAAGACCAGGCCGGGAACGTCGCCGATGTTGCGGTAGGCATGCACCACGCCGGGCGGAATCCACAAACCGGTGGGGCGCGACTGCCCCAGCACCCAGGAGCATGTGTGGTTGTATGAGGGGCTTTCGGGACGGATGTCCCAGACCCAGACGCGGAAGTCGGACGGGCCTAAAAAGGCGAAGCCGTCGGTCTGATCGGTGTGCTCGTGGGGCCCGCGGGTGACGCCGGGCAGGGTCATCGAGACATATCCCATGGCGGGCCAGCGCGCCTCGTCGAGCTCGTCGTGCCGGAACATCTCGACGAGCCAGCCGCGGCCGTCGCGGTAGACCTTCAGCGGGCGCACTGCGCACGCCCTCGACCTCACCCTGGACGAACACCGGCACCGTCTCCTGGCGCGGGGCGGCAAGATCGGCCCGCGGCCGATTCGCGGACCGCCGCGCGGCCGGTCCGTCGTTTCGATCCTGGTTGGCTCGGCCATGATTCGCTGGGCTCCTTCCCGAGACCTGCGCCGCCCGCGACGGCCCTCCCGGCCGCCGACCGCGATCGCGACCAAGCCCGAGTTGTACGCCATGCGGCCGTTTCCGCCAAGGGCAGTCCGCATTGGACTCTTGTGCTATTGGGTACGTGTCCTTTGCATCGCGTGGCTGGGGCGCAGTCCGCGACGCCCAGCCACCCGACCCGGCGTGAACGCCGGGCCTACGACCGCTGCGCGGTATGCCCGGTAAACCGGGCGGAACACCACGCGAGTCGCCGTGTTCCTGCCTTCCAGCCCGGTTTACCGGGCTCGTCTTCCTCATAGGCCCGGCGTTCACGCCGGGTCCGAGTCTAAGCGACAAAGGTTGACACCGCCGCCCCCGACTGCTTAAACTCAAGTACGTCTGTGCAAACAGTCTACGCAATTGTGCGGCCGCTCGCGAGGACTCTTCCCTTGGCAGGCAAGCCCTGGTCCGGCCGGTTCGCCACCGCCACGGACCGCCGCGTGGAAACCTTCACCGAATCCATCTCGTTTGACCGCCGGCTGTTCGAACACGACATCCGGGGGTCGATCGCGCATGCGCGGATGCTCGCCCAGGTCGGACTCCTGACCCCCGGCGAATGCGAACAAATTGTGCAGGGACTGTCGGAAATCCAGGCAGAAATCGCCGCCGACCGCTTCCCGTTCGTGATCGAGCGGGAGGACATCCACATGCACATCGAGGCCGCGCTGATCGAGCGCCTCGGCGATGTCGGCCGCAAGCTGCACACCGCCCGCAGCCGCAACGACCAGGTGGCCACGGCCGCGAAGCTCTGGACGCGCGATGCACTCGACGCCCTTGACGGCAAGCTGACGGCCCTGCAGCGCGCCTGGGTCGGCTTCGCCGAGCGGCATCAAGATGTGATCCTGCCTGGCTATACTCACATGCAGCGCGCCCAGCCGATCCTGGCGGCGCACTATGCGCTGGCCTACGTCGAGAAGCTCGCGCGCGACCGCGACCGCCTGGCCGATTGCCGCCGGCGCGTGAATGTCCTGCCTCTCGGCGCCGCCGCCCTGGCCGGGACGACGCTCCCCATCGACCGCGATTTTGTCGCTCAGGAACTCGGCTTCGACGCCGTCGCCGCCAACAGTCTGGATGTCTCCAGCGATCGCGACTGGGTCGTCGAGAGCCTGTTCGTGCTCACCCTCATCGCCGAGCACCTCTCCGGCTGGGCCGAGGAGTGGGTCTTGTGGAGCACGCAGGAATTCTCCTTCCTGGCGCTGCCCGATGCGGTCTGCACCGGATCGAGCATCATGCCCCAGAAAAAAAACCCGGATGTCTGCGAGTTGATCCGCGGCCGTTGGCGCGGGTGGTGGGATCTCTCACGACGCTGCTGGTTCTCATCAAGGGCCTGCCCCTGGCCTATAACCGCGATCTCCAAGAAGACAAGGAACCGCTCTTTGATGCGTTTGACACGGTCGGGGCGTCCCTGGAACTGGCGGCCGTGGTCGTGGACGGCGCCAGCCTGCGGACGGACAAGATTGGAGAGCGCCTCGAAGAAGGCTTCCTCGACGCCACGACGTTGATGGAATACTTGATCCGCAAAGGCGTTCCCCAGCGCACCGGCCACGAGATCGTCGGCAAACTGGTGGCCCTGTGCGAAAACCGCGGCTGCCGCCTGGGTGATTTGAGTGCCGATGACTTCGCCGCCGCGAACTCCGCCCTCGGGCCGGATGTCCGGGAGGCGCTGGGGGTGGCCAATGCGGTGAAGGCGTTCCGGTCGTATGGATCGACGGCGCCGGGGGAGGTCCGGAATCAGTTGGCAAGATGGCAGGAGCGACTCGGGTATACCAGTGGTTCCGAAGATCGGGCGATTTCGTGAGTGCGCGTTCTGTACTCGTTGAGCTTATCCAGTCGGAGCCCGCGTGGACTTCGCAGGGCTTCCGACGGGCCGCGAACCAGCGGCTCGTTGCCGCGCACATTCTGTTCCAGTCACGGGTCTATCTGGACGCGGTCTATCTGGGAGGTTACGCCGTCGAGTGTGTTTTGAAATCGCTCATCCTCGCGCGGACTCCGAAGTCCAAACTTGCCATCACGGTTGCGGAGGTCGCATCTGGAGCCAAAGCGCACAATCTCGATTTCCTGAGGGCTGTCTTGCGGTGGAAGGGCGTTGCCGTCCCATCGGATGTGGCGAGCCAGCTCGCTTGGATCAACGATCGCTGGACGGTCCACCTGCGGTATCTCGGCACCCAGGTGCCAGACAAAGAGGTGGCCGATTTCCTCACACGCGTCCAGGCCGTGCAAGAATGGGTCGAAAGGAGTCTGTGATGTCGGAGTCGGAGTGGGAGAGCAAGAAGACGCCCGATAGTAACCGCGTCGAGAAGGCGCTCCGGTCGCATTTCGACCGGGTCGACGCCTACCGCTTCAATTCCGCCTCGATCCGCGTGCGCGTCATCGACAAACGCTTCGAGGGCATGCCGGTCTCGGAACGCGAGGATCTCGTCATGCCTGTGCTCGATAAGCTTCCCAAGAAAATCCGGGAGGATATTCTCATGGTCGTCTTGCTGGCGCCTTCCGAACAGACCACGCCCAACAGGCAATCCCTGATCAACCTGGAGTTCGAGGAACCTTCGCGCTCTCTCCTCTAGTCGTCTTCGTCGCGTGAGCGGAACCGTGTTTCCCTCACAGGGCAAGAGGCACCGTCATGACCGCCACAATTTCCCTGACCGAGACCGAAAACGAGCTGCTCCAGACCCTTTCCGAACACACGGGCCGGACCCGGGAAGAGCTGATTCACGAGGGCCTGGAATTGCTCCGCGCCCGGTTCTCGAAGGAGCAGCGACGAGCCGTGTTGCAGCGGGCGGCGGGCCTCTGGCGCGATCGAGACGACTTGCCCACGCTCGAAGAGTTGCGCGGTGAATGGGACCGGCGCGAGCCGTGAAGGCCGGGAGACCGACATGGAAGACGTGCGGATGCTCGAAGCCGGTGACACTGATGAAACTCTCTAGACTTGTATGATGTGTTAACATGATTGTCCCAAAGCGCAACCCACCTCTGCCCTTCCGGGAAGGCTGAAGCATGCACAACGAGTTCACGGCCATCATCGAGCGGGACGGCGGCTGGTTTGTCGCCTACTGTCCCGAGATTCCCGGCGCCAACGGCCAGGGACAAACCGTGGAGGAGGCCCGGACCAGCTTGGCGGACGCCATCGCGCTGATCCTGGAGGACCGGCGCGAGGACGGTCTGCGCGGCGTGCCGAACGAGGCGATGCGCGAGGTCATCGTGGTGGAATGAAACGCGGCTCCCTCCTGAAACATCTGCGGCGCCACGGTTGTTACCTCAAGCGCGAGGGTCGATCCCACTCACTCTGGGCGAATCCTCGGACCGGACAGGTCGAGGCGGTGCCCAGACATAGCGAAGTGCCGGAAGGATTGGCCCGGAAGATCTCTCGCGGGCTCTCCATCCCGGTGATTGGCGGTGAGCGATGACGTCGGTCGATCGGAATCGCAGTCGTTCCGGAGCTTGACCATGACCTTTACCGTGACCATCGAACGCGACGAGGACGGCGCCTGGGTGATCGAGTGCCCGGCGATCCCGGGATGCGTGAGCCAGGGCGCGACGCGAGAGGAAGCGATTGCGAACGTCAAAGATGCGATCAAGCTTTGTCTGGAGGTTCGCGCCGAGCGAGGACTACCCTTGACCATCGAATCGCGGCAAGTTGAGGTCACGATCTGATCGGCTTCCGAGGACCCCACCCATGAACCGCAAGCTGCTCGCCGGAATCGTCATCGGACTGATCGCGGGGCTGGCGCTGGCAACGCTCGCGCGGCTGCCGCGGGCGCAGGCGCAGAAGGGAAAACCCGAGGCGCAGTGGGAGTACAAGGTCGGCTGGTTCTCGTACAACCCGGGCGAGAAAATGAACGACGAGCAGCGCCGGGTTGTCTTCGAGAAGGCGCTCAACGAGAAGTACGCCCCCGAGGGCTGGGAGCCGGTCAGCATCATCCTCGAACGCAACGTGGTGCAGACCGTCGGCGGCGCGGTCGTCACGCGCGATTCGGTCTCGTTCGTCGCCTTCCGGCGGCCCAAGCGGTAAGGGAGGACATCATGGCCACCGCCACCATCACGCCAACCGGGTCTGTGCCGGAACCGGAAACCACGACGGCATCGCTCGCGGTCCTTCTCCAGGCACGACACCGGATCACGGTCGAGGAATATCACCGCATGGCGGAGGCGGGCATCTATGGGCCGGAGTCGCGCATCGAGCTGCTGGAGGGCGTCCTCGTCGAAAAGATGACCAAATACCCGCCGCACGTCCTCTCGACGGACCTGATCGACGACCTGCTTCATCGGCTCGTGCCGCCCGGCTATTTCGTGTCCATGGGCAATCCGGTCACGATCGAAGAACGGGACAGCGAGCCCGAGCCGGATGCCTCGGTGATCCGCGGCCAGATGCGCGACTACACCGGCCGGCGCCGCACGCAGGCCGACGCGGCCCTGGTCATCGAGGTGGCGGAATCGAGTTACAAGACCGATGCGTCCTTGAAACGGGCGATCTACGCGGCGGCGCGCGTGCCGGTCTACTGGATCGTCGATCTGAACCGCCACCGTCTGGAAGTCCACACCGAGCCGTTTGGCACCGGCCTGGACGCCTCCTATGCCCGCGCGCAGGTCCTCGGCCCCGAGGACGAGGTTCCGCTCATCCTCGACGGCCGCGAGGTCGCGCGGTTCGTCGTCAAGGAGATTCTTCCCTGATTCTCTTACTTATTCATTTACTATGTTCCAATTGCAATTAAGCGAAAGTGCTCTCACCGATCTGCGCCTCTTCAAAACGCACGAACAACGCCTCATTCTGGACCGCGTGACCGAGCAACTGACCCACGAACCGACACGTGAGACACGCCACCGCAAAGCGCTCCGTCCCAACGAACTGGCGCGCTGGGAACTGCGCATCGACCAATTTCGGGTCTTCTATGACGTGGATGAGGAAAACCAAACCGTGCTGGTCAAGGCCGTGGGATGGAAGGACCATAACACCCTGTTTATTCGGGGCCGGGAGTTCCCGCTATGAAGACCATTGACGTCACGACACAGGCACCGAGCCTGCACGAAATCCTGCGCCTGGCCGGGGAGGACAATCTGCTGCTGCGCACCAGCGATGGTAAGGAGTTTCTCCTCGCCGAGGTCGAGGATTTCGATCGGGAGGTCGAGTTGACCCGGCAGAACGCCGAGTTGATGGAATTCCTCGAACAGCGCTCCCGGCCCGAAACGACTTACACCATCGAGGCCGCGCAGCCTCCTCGGACTGGACGCCGAGACCGATTGACCTGTCGCATTCGAACCGTTCCCGGCACGCCCGGAGCGTGCCCCACGAGAGAAATCATGGAACCCTTCCACTACCGCAATCAGGAACTGTACTGCGAGGACCTGCCCGTCACCGCGCTGGCGGACCAGTACGGCACGCCGCTGTATGTTTACAGCGCGGCGGCGTTCGTCGGCGGGCTGAAGGCGCTGCAGGACGCCTTCGCCGAGGTGAATCCCCTCGTCTGCTACTCGGTCAAGGCGTGCTCGAACCTGGGCATCCTCCAGCTCATGACCGCGCACGGCAGCGGCTTCGATGTCGTCTCGGGGGGCGAGCTGGAGCGGGTCGTCGCGGCCGGCGGCGATCCGGGCCAGACCGTCTTCGCGGGCGTCGGCAAGACCGACGACGAGATCCGCCGGGCGCTCGCGCTGGGCGTCCTGATGTTCAACGTCGAGAGCGAGGCCGAGCTCGAGCGGATCGCGGCCGTCGCGCGCGAACTGGGCAAGATCGCGCGGATCGCGCTGCGCGTCAATCCGGACGTGGACCCGAAAACGCACCGCTACATCGCCACGGGCAAGAAGCAATCGAAGTTCGGGCTGGACATCGAACGCACCTTGCGCCTGGCCGCGCAGGTCCGCGCGATCGACAGCATCGCCATGATCGGCGTGCACATGCACATCGGCTCGCAGATTACCACCGTCGAACCTTACGCCAGCGCCGTGGCCAAGGGCGTCGAGGTGGTCTGGAAGCTGAAGGAGATGGGGCATCCGCTCCTCTGGTACAACATGGGCGGGGGGTTCGGGATTTCCTACAAGGGCAAGGAGGCGCGGCCGGTCGCCGAGTTTGCGCAGGCGACGTTGTCGGGCCTGAAGCGTACAGGCTGTCGGCTGGCGCTGGAGCCGGGGCGGTCGATCGCCGGCAACGCAGGCATCCTCTTGAGCCGTGTGATATATACGAAGCAGTCGGGGGAGAAGCGGTTCCTGATCCAGGACGCCGCGATGAACGACCTGATCCGGCCGGCGTTGTACGAGAGCTTCCACCGGATCTGGCCGGTCGTGGTGCCCGCCGGGTTGCCGGCGCCTCCCGAGGACTGCGAGGCCGCGCTGCCGGGGACACGCCCCTGGGACGTGGTCGGACCAATCTGCGAGAGCGGCGACTTTCTGGCCAAGGACCGTCCCCTGCCGGACCTCGACCGGGGCGACTTGCTCGCCACCTTTTCGGCCGGGGCCTACGGAATGGTGATGGCCTCGAACTACAACACCCGTCCCCGCGCCGCCGAGGTGCTCGTGACGGGCGACGCGGCCCGGCTCGTCCGCCGCCGCGAAACGCTCGACGACCTGCTCGCTCCCGAGCGCGTCGGGCTGGAACCTGCGTCTTCCCCCTGATCCGTTTCTTCGTCGCGCGGCCAAGCCGCCATCGGTCTTGTCTTGTAGGGTAGGCTTTAGCCTGCCAGTCCCACTTTCGGATTACTTTACGGAAATGGAATTGGCAGGCTAAAGCCTACCCTACAAGACTGATCCGTTTCTTCGTCGCGCGGCCAAGCCGCCATCGGTCTTGTCTTGTAGGGTAGGCTTTAGCCTGCCAGTCCCACTTTCGGATTACTTTACGGAAATGGAATTGGCAGGCTAAAGCCTACCCTACAAGACTGCGTCGCGCGGCCAATCCGCCATCGGTCTTGTCTTGTAGGGTAGGCTTTAGCCTGCCAGTCCCACTTTCGGATTACTTTACGGAAATGGAATTGGCAGGCTAAAGCCTACCCTACAAGACTGCGTCTTCCCCCTGATCCGTACCGTCTTCGTAGGGTGGCTCGGCCCACCTGGGGATCCAAGAACGAAGAAGAAGGTGGGCCGAGCCCACCCTACGAAGCCAGGCCCCTGACCCCTGCGAGAGGGGGTTGACCCATGCGCCGATCCGCTGATCACCCGTCGCCACTCCCCCTCACCCTAGCCCTCCCCCGCCAGGGGGGAGGGGACCAGACGGGGAAACCGGCCCTTCCGGCCCCCTCTCCCCTTGCGGGAGAGGGTTGGGGTGAGGGGGTCCGGGCCCGTCTCACTCTGTGCGCCGTGTTCCTGGCCGTGCTGTCCCTTCCGTGCCTGCTGTCTCTCTGTGCCCGCGCCCAGGCCCCCGGGCCCGAGAGCTTCGCCAAGAAGCCCGAGACGCCCCAGGAGCTCTGGGATGCCGTCGATTATCTCGTCCGTTCCGGGCAGCCGGACAAGGCCGTGCCCTATTTGAACGCCTTCCTCAAGAGCAACCCGAGCGACGCGGTCCTGCTCGCGATCCGCGAACGTTACGGCGTCGGCTCGGTGCTGCAACTGGATGATTATCCCGAAACCCGCGCGCTGGCCGAGCCGCTGCTCAAGAAGCTCAACGAAGCCGTGTTGCGGCACGTGCGCGACCCCGAGCGGCTGCGCACGTTCGTCATGGCTCTGACGCGCTCGGCCGCGGAGCAGCAATACGCCGTCGACCAATTGCGCAAGGCAGGCCCGTACGCCGTGCCCGCGCTGGCCGCGGCGCTCCAGCGGGGCGAGCTGACGTCCGCGCAGAAGACGCTCATCATGACGAACATGGGGCGTCTCGACCGCACGGCGGTACCGGCCCTGGCCGCCCTGCTCGATGCGCCCGAGGCCGCCCTCGCGGCCGCCGCCGCCGACGCGCTGGGACGCCTCGGCGACCCGCGCGCCATTCCCTTTTTGATCTCTCCGGCGGCGGCGCCGACCGACACGGTCGTCCGCGCCGGCCCGGCAAGCGCTCGCGCGCTTGACCGGCGTGCCCTTCACCGCGCAACGGCCGGCGCCCGTGCCCCGGCTGACCGACGAGGCGCGCCGCTACCTGACGCATCAAGTCGAATTCCCCGGCGATTCCGCCGAACTCTGGACGTGGACCGAGACCGGCCCCGCCCCCCGGATTGTCTCGAAGTCCGAGGCCGAGAGCTACCTCGGGCTGAAGTTCGCCCGGCAGGCCCTCGACCTCGACCCGAAGGACCAGCCCGCGCAGGTCGTGCTCGTGGCCCTGGCGCTGCAAAACGCGATCCGCGTCGGCCCGGACGCGTTCCCCGCGCAGGACCCGACGGGCGCCTATCCGCAAGCCCTGGCCGCCGGCCCGGCCGTGCTCAGCCAGGTGCTCCGGCTGGCGCTGCGTGAGGGGCTCCACGACCTGGCCGCCGCGGCCGTGATGACCCTGGGCCATGTCGCCGACCGCGACGCGATGGTCGTCGACGCGCCGGCGCACCCGCTGGTCGAGGCCCTGGCCGCGCCCGACCGCCGCGTGCGGTTCGCCGCCGCGCAGGCGCTGGTGGAGCTGGACCCGCTCCAGCCGTTCGCCGGCTCGGACCGGGTCGTGCCGGTGCTCGGCCAGTTCCTCGCGGCGGGCGACGAGCACCCCGAAGCGGTCGTCATCGACGGCGACGTGGCGCGGGGCAACGCGGTCGCCGGGGTCCTCCAGGCCCTGGGCTACGACACCAGCACGGCCGCGAGCGGCCCGCAAGGCTTCCGCCGGGCCGCCCGCAGCGCGGCCGTCGAGCTGGTTTTTGTCATGCCCCGCGTGCTCGAAGGCCCGTGGCTGGGCCGCGACCTGCTGGCCAACCTGCGTGCCGATGCCGCCACCGCCGGCATCCCGATTTTTTTGTACGGCCCGCTGAAGCTCGAAGACCAGACGGCCGAGATGCGCCGGACGCTGCCCCGCGTGGCGTTCGTGCCCACGCCGGCCGACCCCGACGCCCTCAAGCCGGTCCTGGAGCGGGAACTGGCGCGCATGGGCGTGCGGCCGTTTTCGCCCGCCGAGCGCCAGCGCGACGCCGCCCAGGCGGCCGCCCTGCTGGCGACGATTTCCGCCCGCGCGGGCAGCCCGTTCCGCGCGGGCATCGCGGCCCTCGAACCGGAGCTGGCCGCCGCCTTGAGACGCCCACCGTTGGCCGCCGCCGTCTCGGCCACGCTCGCCGACGTGCCCCGACAGGACGCCCAGCGCGGCCTGGCCGACCTGGTGCTGGACCCATCCCGTCCCGCCGCGCAGCGCATCCGCTCGGCCGCCGACCTGGCGCGCAGCATCCAGCGCTTCGGCCCGCTGGTCGCCGCCGACCAGGAACGCAGTCTCGCCGATGAGCTCGACGCGGCCACCGACCCCGCTCTGAAGGCGGCCCTGGCCGAAGTCGTCGGCGCCTTGCGTCCCAAGCCCGACACCGTCGGCCCCCGCCTCCGCGCCGCCATTGCCCCCGCAGCCGTGCTGGCGAGTCCCGTGAAACCCTGAGAGAAAGGTATAGCGCAAGCGGGTTTTGATGTGAATTCCGGATGCCGGATTTCGGATTCCAGATTTCGGATGCCAGATGGCGGAGTCCGGGGCTTCGCAGATTTGTTCGTGATCTGGAATCTGGAATCTGGAATCTGGCATCCGGAATCTGGAATCCGAAATCCGCCTCCTCCTGCTCTTTGACTCCCCTTGACGTCTCCTCTCCGTCCCGTCCGCCCGAGGGCCTTCCTCTCCCCCTTGGCGTCGGGGTGTGATCCGCCTGTCCGTCGGCCTGGATCGGTCTCGTTCGTCGCCCGGGGGGGCCGTGCTGGCCACGATGCGGCCGGCCCCGGAAGGATGCCTCGATGTCCAGCAGCCTTGAATCCCGCGCTCCGTTCCGAAGTGAGTCCGCGCCCGACTTTCTCCCCGGGGTGATCGGCACCAGTGCCGCGATGCGCGAGGTGGCCCGCGTCACCCGCCGGGTCGCGCCGTCGCGCGCCTGCGTGCTCATCGTCGGCGAGACCGGCAGCGGCAAGGAGCTGATCGCCCGCGCCATTCACGACCTCAGCCCGCGCAAGAGCGGTCCGTACATCCGCGTCAACTGCGGCGCCTTGACCGAAAGCCTGCTGGAAAGCGAGCTGTTCGGCCACGTCAAGGGGTCGTTCACGAGTGCCTTTGAGAATCGCACCGGGCGGTTCGAGGCGGCCCACACCGGCAGCATCTTCCTCGACGAGATCAACAGCACCTCGCCCAAGCTCCAGGTCAAGCTGCTGCGCGTCTTGCAGGAAGGCGAGTTCGAGCGCGTCGGCGATGTCAAAACCATCAAGGTCGATACCCGCTTCATCGCCGCCACCAACCGCGACCTCGCCGAGGAGATCGCCGCGGGGCGGTTCCGCGAGGACCTGTTCTATCGCCTCAACGTCGTGCCCGTCTTCTTGCCTCCGCTGCGCGAGCGGCGCGACGATATCCCGCTTCTGATCGAGTACTTCCTGCGCCGGTACGCCGAGCAGAACCGCAAGCCGAACCGCGGCGTCCACAAGGAGGCGATGCGGTTGTTATGTGAGCACGACTGGCCGGGCAACGTGCGCGAGCTTCAGAACTATATCGAGCGGGCCGTGATCCTGGGCGAGGACGGCGAGCTGACCGTCGATGCGCTGCCGCCGCAACTGCGCGGCGAGGCGCCGCCCCGGCCCATCCGCTTCCGCGGCGGCGGCGACCTGGCGGTGTTGACCAGCGAGCTCGTGCGGCAGGGCCTGCTCGCCGCCGGCCCGCAAGCCAACGACCTGCACGAGCGCGTGGTCGGCCGCGTCGAGCGCGAGCTGATCCAGCAGGTGCTCGCCGCCTGCGACCGCGTGCAGATCAAGGCCGCCGCCCGGCTGGGCATCAACCGCAACACCCTGCACAAGAAGCTCAGCGAGTACCGCCTCGACGCCGGCAACGGCGAGACCGCCCCGGCCGACGCGGAGACGTGACGCAGTCGGATGCGTCCAGTCCGCGCCGACGCACCCGACGAGACTATGGACTTTCGCCCCGTTGGGGCTGGTGGGGATTACTATTTGCGCCCGTTCTTGCTTGCCCCAGGGCTGACGCCCTGGGCTATGGACTTTCGCCCCGTTGGGGCTAGGAGTTTCTCCTATGCCACAATCGCTCACGTGCTGTTACTGTCACGTCATCTTCTCCACCAAAGGGCGGGCACCGCTCATCACGGACGAACTTCGTCCGCGCTTGTTCGAATACATCGGGGGGATTCTTCGAAATGGAGACTGTGCTCTCGTCGCGGCTGGTGGGGCGTGCGATCACGTGCATTTGCTGGTCTCACTGGGCCGCCAGACCTCCATTTCCGAGGCGGTGCGCCTGGTCAAGACCAATTCCACGCGCTGGGTGCATGAGACGTTTTCCCACCTCTCGGGCTTCGCCTGGCAGGGAGGATACGCGGCCCTCTCGGTCAGCGCCTCGCACCGCGAGCGGGTCGAAGCCTATCTTTCTGGACAGGTCGAGCATCATCGAACGGTGACCTTCCAGGAAGAGTACATCGCGTTCCTGAAGCGGTACGGCGTCGCGTATGACGAGCGATATGTCTGGGATTGAAGGGATTTATGACCATCAAGCCCCAACGGGGCGAAAGGCCATACCAGCCCCAACGGGGCGAAAGGCCATACCAGCCCCAACGGGGCGAAAGGCCATACCAGCCCCAACGGGGCGAAAGTCCATAGCCCAGGGCGTCAGCCCTGGGGCAAGCTCCGGGACAGACTCTCAGAGGCGATCCGGGATGCCTGGTTTTAGCCCCAACGGGGCGAAAGTCCATAGCCCAGGGCGTCAGCCCTGGGGCAAGCTCCGGGACAGACTCTCAGAGGCGATCCGGGATGCCTGGTTTTAGCCCCAACGGGGCGAAAGTCCATAGCCCAGGGCGTCAGCCCTGGGGAGGTGGACGTCGCGACAGGATCCTCCTCCGGAGCCCCGAAGGGGCGACAGAACGTCCCGCGGGGCCGTGGTTTCTGTCGCCCCTTCGGGGCTCCGGAGAGGGTTGGTGGCGCGTTGCTCCGGCTCCCGGGGCTGACGCCCCGGGCTATGCACGGCCGCCCCTTTGGGGCTTTCCGGACAGACTCTCAGAGCAGGCTGTTGTCGTAGCTCTGCACGGCGGTCTGGACCGCCTGCTCGATCTTCGACGCGGTTTGCGCGACGTCCACCGCGACGGTCCGCAGGAACAGCCGCGCCGAGGCCGTGTTGTTGGCCGCCGGCGCCGTGATGCCGGTCAGCGTGGTCAAGAGGCCCGTGGACCCTGTCAGAAGGTTGTCGATGGCCGTCGTCAGGTCGCTCGTGTTCGGGGTGGCCGGCAGGCCCAGGTTGCCGACGGCCGCATCCAGCGAGCCTTGCAGCGCCGTGATGGCGCTCGAGACCGCCCCGCTGTCGAGCGCGGTGCCGTTCTTGACGGATGTCTGTGCGGCGTTGCTGATCGCCTGGCCGAAGGTCTGGAAGGCCGTGCCGGCGGCCTGATGATAGGTCCTCAGCGCGGTTGCGGCGATCGCGTTGGCGGGCACATCGCTCAGGATCGCGCTGACGGACTGGTTGATGGCCGCTCTTGATGTAGGTATTCACTTCCTTGTTCATGGCCAGCACGGACGAATTCGTGTTGCTGGCCAGACCGGTGGCGGCGCTGTGCAGCTCGGTCTGGAGCGCGGCCGTGAAGCCGTCGATGGTCGCGACCAGGCCGGTAGGCCCGGGGCCGGTGTTCGTCAGGTTGCCCAGGTCGGTGGCGATCGACGCGTTGAGGTTGGTGATCGCCGCGGTGATCGCATTGTCAAAGGCGCTCAGCCCGTCGACTGACGGGCCCGTGCTCGTGACCGTCAGCCGCAAGGCGGCCACGGCCTTCAGATAGGCCGCATCGAACGTCTGGAACGCCTGCTGCACGAGCCGGGCATCCTGGCTCAGCGTGCTCGACGTCGCCGCGCCCCTGCCGCCGCCGAAATCACCGCCGCCGATTCCCAGGCCGCCGCCGCGATCCGGATCGCCGACCTCTCCGGTGCCTGTGTTGCCGGTGTTGCCCGTGTTGATCGGCCGCGCCACGAATGGCATGACCCTCCCCATCATCATGGCGCTCGGCACCACCCGGTCTTCGAGCCGGTCGTTCACGGCTGGTCGAAAGGACTTCGACTTGCGCATGGTTTCCTTCTTCCACCTCACTGTTGACGACTCATGTTGCTCCGGCAGAAGGAAAGGGACGTGATCCCCGCCGAGTATCCACACCTCGATGGCCGGAGGAAATGCGACCCGAAGCCGGGCTCCACGAGGGTCCCCGACCCGTCGTGAAACCCCTCCTCGGGGAAGGAAAGCCAAGTCACCCCGCGCACGGCGAAACCGGATCCTGGTCGCTGGGAAGTCGGCGTGCGCCCCGATCCGCGGCCGGTGGTCCAGCCGTCCCTACCCGGATTCGAGGACGCCCGTCGCTACGGTCGCCGTGACCCTGAAGTGAACTAGCACCTCCATGATAGTAAACCCCGGCCAGGCCAAAAAGTGGCGCGGGTTGTGGAGAAAAACGCAAGGATCGGCCGAACTCTCGATGCGCCAACCCCTTGCGATCCAACACCCCCGGGACCGGCACGCGGCCGAATGCGCGGAGAAAGAAAGCTATCTTGATAAATGAGAAAGACCGGGGTCCCTGGGAGCTTTATGCTGGCTCTCCCAGGATACCCGGTCTTGTGCGCGGGGAAGGGCTGGGTCTGGCTGGACCCAGCCTGCAGAACGCGCGATTCGTTTCCTTACCGCTTGCGGTGCTTCTTGAGGTAGGCGAGCCAGTTCTGCCAGGCGGCGGCCTGCGCGGCCGCGGCATCGGTGGTGTTCGTCGTCGGGGTGGTGGTGGTCGGGGTGGTGGTGGTCGGTGGTGGTGGGGTGGTCGGGGTGGTGGTGGTCGGGGTGGTATTCTTGAGGTTGGCCTGATCGGCCTGGAGGGCCGTCTGGTCGGCCGCGATGGTCGCCAGGTCGGTCGGCGTGACCTTCGAGTCGGTGATCACCTTGACGAGGTCGGTGAACGCCTGGTCGATGGTGGCCTGCGGCACGCCCGAGTTGGCAAACAGGGCGTTGAAATCGCTCTGCGCCTGGGTCGTGTCGGGAGTGGTATTGTTGACGGCCGTGACGATCTCGTTCTCAACATTCTTGAGCGCGGCCGCGTCGAGCAACACGCCGGTCTTGGCGATCGCCACATCGTCGGCCTTCAGGGCCTTGCTGTCGGCCACGGTGACGCCCGACTTGGCCGCCAGCGTCTGCTGGTCGGTCTGGAGCTTCTGGGCATCGGTATTGAGCGCGGTCGTCTGGGTCGATGGCACCGCCGCCGTGGTGGCGGTGGCGGTAGTGGTATTCAGGGCGTTCTGGCTGGTGAGGTAGACGCGATTGCTGCGCATGCCGCCCATGCCGCCCATGCGGCTGAGGAAGGTGCCGGCGCCGCCACCGATTGCTTGCACGACGGGCTGGCCGACGGCCGTGCTGCTGGTGGTGGCGATGCCCAGATTGGCCAGGCTGCCGGTCAGGCTGGCGGGACCGTCCGCGACGCCGCCGCCGCCCGGCAGGTTGGCCATGTCCTTGCGGATGTTCGTCTGGTCGGTGGCGATCGCCTGGAGTTCGCTGGTGGTGACATGCGAATCCGTGATGATCTTGACCAGATCGGTGAACGCCTTGTCGATATCGGCCTGCTGCGCGGTGGTCGGGCTGGTGAACAGGGCGTTGAAGGCGGTCTGATCGGGCGTGGTCGTGCTGGCGGCGCTGGCGATGGCGCTGGCCAGGTTGGAGACGACCTTCTGGAGCGCGGCCGGGTCGAGCGCAAAGCCGTCCTTGGCGAGGGCCTGCTCGTCGGCGTTGATGGCCGCCAGGTCGGCGACCGTCACGCCGGAGCCGTTCGAGACGGCCTGGAGATCGGTCTGGAGCTGCTGCTGGTCGGTCTGGAGCTGCGCGAGGGTCGGGTCGGTGTTGCTCTGGCCCAGGCGGGATAGCGTCATGCCGCCGTCATCATTGACGATGCCGATGGCGGCCAGGGCGCCGCTGAGGCCGCCGCCGACGGCCGGGCCGGACACGCCGCTGAGGACCACCGCGCCGCTGGCCATGCCGGGCATGCCGCTGGCGCCAAACCCGCCGCCCAGCACGGGAGGGCTGACGAATCCGCCGCCCAGGGGCATCATCGGGCCCATGAAACCACCGAACGCCAGGACCACGCGCCCTTCCAGGGCCTCGCACGTCAGCGCAGGGCGACGAACCGACCGCCGTGCCCGGTCTTCCCGGACCGTCTTCGCATTCATGGAACGAACCCTCGAAATCGGGATGGGGAAATGTGCCGCGCCCCTGGTGATTCCGAGGTGTGTGGTCTTCGTTCCGTCGCGGCTCACCATGCATATCGGCAATCGGCCGTCGCGGCGCGCGCACCGCCGGCCGGAATGGGCCGTCGGGAGGCCGCCCCGATGAACCGATCTCTCGACAGCACCGGCATCTTCGGAATTTTCCGAAAAATGCCCCCGACCCGTGCCGATGATACCTGGTGAGAGGCCCCGCGCTGTCTCCGCGTTCGCCGTCCGCCCTGAGGTGAGCCACCGGCGCCTTTCTATACGGCATGCGCTCGTGGTTGACCAGAGGAGGTCTGGGGTGGCCGGGCCAACAGGCCACCCACCGTAGCGCGGCCGAGCCGCAACCCCTTGTGCCGGGTGGCATGCCCACGTCTTCGTGGGCATGTCGGGCGCGCCCGGCGCTGGGGACCATGCCCACGAAGACGTGGGCATGCCACCCGACACCCGAACAGCCTGACAATCGGCGCAGCGCGACGACAGAGTCAGAGGTAACAATGTAGGGTCCGCTGTGAGGACCGGGTTTTTTCCGGATGGTCCGCACAGCGGACCCTACGAAAAGAGGGCCGTGAGACGCGAAACACGTACCTCTTAGAGTCTGTCCGGGAAGTCTGATCTTAGCCCCGAAGGGGCGGCATCGAATAGCCAGGGGCGTCAGCCCCTGGAGCTGGGGCCGCGACCGCGCCAGACGCTCCGCAGCCCCGCAGGGGCGACAGACCCGTTCCAGGGGCTGACGCCCCTGGCTATTCGATGCCGCCCCTTCGGGGCTTCCCGGATAGCTTCTTAGACCCAGCCGACAAGCCCCCGAACGACATCACGTCTCGGCCTTGCGTACCACGTCGATGCGCCGCAGGGTACGGTGCAGCTCGCTGACGGCGGCCGTCTCGAAGCGCAGCCGATGCGGGCCGGCCGGGCTGGTGTCGATCAGGACGCGTTCGGGCGCCTCGACCCGGGCCTCGGCGGTCGTGTTCGGCCCGCGCGGCGCGCTGGGCTTCGAGCCATTCGATTTGATTCTGGACCAGAGTCTCCAGGTTGCGCCGGGCGGCGGCACCGTCCGGTTCTTGCGCAGGTGGTTGCGGGGGCGGCTTCAGGCCCATCTTGACCAGCTCGGCTTCGAACCGGGCGAGGAACTCGGGCGCGTGCGGGGTGCCGTCGGGCCGCGTCGGGTTGATCCAGAACGGGTCCGCGGACGCGAGCGCGAGCGCGGGCGCGGTCGGGTCCGAGCGGCACGGGCCGCCCGCCGCGAGGTGGCAGGCCATCAACTGGTAGATCTTCTGCTCCTGCCGGAACGGCTTGGGCGAGAGTCCCAGGTAGCACGCCACGCGCACCAGCTCGTTGAACGTCCAGTGGCCGTGGGCCCGCAAGCGGTCCAGCAAAAACTGCCAGTGCGCGATCATCCAGTCGATCCCGGCGGGAGACTGCTCCAGCCGGGGCGCGACCAGCGGCGCATCGGGACCGATCCGCTCGACCAGCTCGTAAACCTGATGGCTCTGCGCGTTGTCGAACGCCTCGACCGCGTGGCGGCGGCGCTCTTTGAGGTTCGCCTCCTCGTCGCGCATGTGCCGTCGAAGCTTCGCGGTCAGCCACACGGCGCGCTCGGCGAGGAGCTGGACCTCGGGATTGTCCTGCGTCGCGCCGATGTGCTTGAGCCACCGCGCGCGCTCCTGTTCGGGATCGGCGACGGCCTGGTCGTCGTGGACGAGCACGGGCGCGCGTGCGCCGCGTTTCCTGGCACCGCGGCGCGACCGCGTTGCGCCTTTCTCGTGGTTGGGTCGGCCGGGTTCGTGGATCTCCGTGGCTTCGCTCGGGTGTGGGCCATGAGGAAAACTCCCAGTTCAGGACATCGGGCCGTGGATCGATCGTTTCCGTGCGCGAGGGACGGCGCCGGGGCGCGCCTGCTCGTTGCACTCTTCCACATCATCGAATCCTGACGGTTGCGTAAGTTGGGAGAATGGCCGGCAGGCGCCGAATCGAGCGGGCGGGATGGGCACAAGCACAGGCCGCGACGGGACTTCGCTGGCTTCGCCGAGCCGAAAACCGAGCCCCGCGCGCCGTCCTGGTCACAGAGCGATTCGCGCGGACCGCACCGTGCGCCGCCCGGGGAAGGTCGTGCGCGGTTTCTTTCCCATCCGGAGATCCCGTCATGAGCAAATCTCAAAAGCCCCGCGGCACCACGCCCCCGAAGGATTGGCCGTTGAACTCGGAGAGCTACGAGAACGCGGCCAAGATCACGGCCGAACTGGACGGGGAAGTGACCACCATGATGACCGATCTGGACGCGGGTTCTCCGCCCGCGTCCGAACACCGCCGCGCGGCGGGATTGCCGGCGCGTGCCGCGCCCCTCCTCCCCGGCGCCCTCGCGCCGAGCCTCGCCGCCGCGATGATCGCCGCCTCGCTCCGCGCGGCGGGCGTCGATCCGGATGAGTCGTAGGGTGCGTCGAGTCCGCGATGACGCACCTCTTCCCGCAACCAGTCCGCGCTGGAAGGGAACAAAAGAAGGTGCGTCATCGCAGACTCGACGCACCCTACTGTCAAGGTCTGTTCCGAAAGCCCCGAAGGGGCGGCAGTGAATAGCCCGGGGCGTCAGCCCCGGGAACCGGAACAACGCGCCACACACCCTCTCCGAAGCCCCGAAGGGGCGGCCGATGTCTTTGTCCCACGGACCGTTCTTGTCGCCCCTTTGGGGCTTGGGAAGAAGATTCTCTCGTCGCGGGTCCAGTTCCCGGGGCTGACGCCCCGGGCTATTCACTGTCGCCCCTTCGGGGCTTTCGGAACAGACTCCCAGGGGTCAAACCTGCTTGAGCAGCTCCTCCTCGGCCGCCTTGCACCAGCCGCCCTTGTCGAGCTTGGCGGCCACGCTCGGGAAGTGCTGGTGCAGCTCCGACAGCGGAATGAGCCCGATGTCGTGGAGCATCGGATACACGATGATCTTGCCGGCCAGGGTGCGGTTCTCGACCGCGGCGATGCCCGCGACGGCGCCGGCCATGCCGGCGATCGCATCGACCGAGCAATTCGTGTCGAGCTGATGATTCTCGACCTTGCCCAGGACGATCTTCATGTCGCGGATGACCGACCCGCTCGTGCCGAACATGTAGCAGCGGCGCGCGATGTAGGTGTCGAGGTCGAGGTCCTGCCGCGTCGGCGCGGGGATGCCGGCGAAGATGTTGATGAGGGCGCCGTCGGTGCTGCTGTCGCGCACCGCGTGGGCCACCAGGGCGCCGATGGGAGCCATCAGAGCGAAATAGGTGAATGTCTCGTTGAGCGGCGTTTTTTGCGTGTTCACCAATCGCAGATCGAGATGGTTGGCGCGCGCCAGCGGCTCGGCCTTCTGGCGCAGGGCTTCGAGCCGGGCGTCGTCCATGTCGGTGCCGACGACCGACACATCGGGCACGCCCGCGCAGAGCGCGCGGATCACGTGCATCTGGCCCATCGGCCCGCCGGCGCCGATGACCGCGACCTTGTCGCCGGCGCGCAGCTCGCCGTTGGTGGGAATGTGGCGATACGAGTCGGCCGGGCTCGAGCCGGGCGTGCCCACCCAGCGCGTCATGCCATAATGGACCCGGCCGATCCCCACCGACACCGGCCGGCCGATCGGACGCGTGCCCAGCACGATGTTCATGATCGCCCGCGCGGCCAGCTTGTCGTTGAGCTGCTCGATCACCCCTTTGTCGCATCCAAGATAAATGATATCATCAAACGCCTCGTTGGGCAGGTTGGGGATCACCGCCGAGGTCTTCAAGAGCACCTCTTTCGGCTTGCCGTTCGGCGAGAAGGGCAGGCCGAGCGCATCGACCTCGGGGCGCTCGCCGTCGGCCACGATCAACAGCCGCCCGCCCGGCTTGATCGTCCGCCGCTCCTCGTTGGCATACGAGTCCTCGACGCACGCCCAGGGCTCGACCAGCGCGATCGCCGAGGCGCTCGATATCCTCGGCACGGGGATCGAGATAGCGCTCGCCGCTGGCTGGCTCGATGACGACGCGCTCGTCCATGAGCACATATTCCTGGAGTGCCCCCTCGAAATTGTAGCCGAACGCCGCGCACGAGCCGGCGGTGGGCAGCCCGCGGTAATCGGTCTGCACCAGGCAGCGCTCGCCGACCTGGTGGTGCTGGACGTTTTCCCCCACGGCCACGATGCGGCAGACGACCTCGTGCCCGGGCACGGTGGGCCGCTCGCCCGGCACGTAGCTGGGGATCTCCGCCAGGATCGCGCCGGAAAGCCCGCCGATCACCTCGCTCTTGCGCACGTGCTGCGAGAACTGCTTGAGGAGCTTCAAGTCCGAGAAGCACAGCCCGACGCACTCGACCCGGGCGAGGATCTGGTGCGGGCCGGGCCGGAACACGTCCTTGTGCGGGTTGAGCCGCAGCTCGCCCGGACCGACCAGTTGCACGGCATACTGCGCGTCGGGAATCTGCTGGGTTGGCGACATGGGGTCCTGCCTGGATGGAAAGAGGGCTGGAACGGGATGCGGATGGCTCAGGGCGGCGGCTCGGAGTCTTGTAGGGTGCGTCAAGTCCGGCCGACGCACCTCTTTCTGGGCACGGTGCATCGCGGACTTGACGCACCCTGCAAGACTGCCATCCGCCATCCCGCCCGGTTCAACTCAACATCACCTGCCCGCCCGTGACCGGAACGGCCTGGCCGGTTTCATATTTCTGGTCGATCAAGTAGTAAATCGCCTTCATCACGTCGGCGCGTCGTGCAGCCGCGGCCCATGGGAACCTTCGACTCATAGAAGCGCTTGACATCGGCGATCGTTGTCGCCCCCGGCACCTTGCCGCTGCGCAGATACTGCACGAACAGGCCGTGATTCGGATCGGACCAGAGCGGGCCGTCGAAGAAGTTGCCGGGGCAGATGGCGTTGACCTTGATGCCGTCCTCGACGAGTTCCAGCGCGAACGATTGCGTCAGGCCGATGCCGCCGAACTTGCTGCCGGCGTAGGCGCCGTTCTTGTTCGAGCCTTGCAGGCCGCTCTTGGAGTTGATCTGGATGATGTCGCTCCAGACCTCCGGCCTGGCCTGGTGCTGCGCCGCCAGGATCGGCGCGGCGTTTTGGACGCAGACGAAATAGCCGATGTAGTTGACATCGGTGACGAATTCAAATTCCTTCTGCGGCTGCGTCTTGACGCTGCCCGCCTTGAGCACGCCGGCATTCGAGACGAGCAGATCGAAGCCGCCATAGGTGCGCACGACCTGATGAAAGGCCGTAGCGACGGATTCGCCGTCGGTGACGTTGATGGGCAGGGCCAAGGCGCGGTCGGCGCCGTACTGGGTGCGGAGTGCCTCGGCGGCGCAATTCGCTCCAGCGATGTTCATATCGGTCAGAACGACATGAGCACCTTGCGCGGCGAGATCCTGGGCGATCTCCAGGCCGAACCCCTGCGCGGCGCCGGTGACCACCGCGACTTTCCCCAAGACGCGCCCGGCGCGGCGGTTGCCCTGGGCGATGTTGCGGCGGTAGGACTCGACCTCCCAGTCTTCGAGGAACCGCCGCAGATCGGGATCGAGGTACTGGATGCCTCCCAGACGGCTCGCGCCGGCCATGACCTTGATGGCGTCCTGGTAGACGACCTTGACCGTTTGCGCGCCGGCCGCGTCGTCGCCGATGGCGAACAGGCCCAGGCCGGGCACGAGCACGACCAGGGGCGCGAAGCGGGTCTTTTGCGTGTGCGCCGCGATCTCTTTTCGCAGGCGGTGGAGGGTCGCGTCGGCCGGCTCGTCGGCGGGACATTCGAACCAGAGCGGGAACGTGCGGCAGTAGACAAGCTGATCGGGCGTCATCGCGCCGCCCGTCGCCGCGGCCTTGCCCGCCGCGCCGCCGACCAGGGCCATCACGAGCGGAGAATCATCAAACGTGACGATTTTCAGATTCTCATCTGTCGAAGAAAGCCCGCGCAGGGCGGGACCGAGCAGGTTGATGAGCGGTCGCGCCCGCGATTCCTCGATGCGCTGAACCGGCCCGAACACCTCGCCGGCCGGCTGCTGGTCGAGCCACGCGGCGAGGCGGCCGATGAGCCAGTCGGTATGGGCGCGGACTTCCTCGATCGTCGCGCCGCAGACGACCAGCCCGTGATTGCCCATGATGACCGCCCGGGGGCACGGGCGGCCCGTGCGGCGCTGAAAGTCGGCCAGCCCTTTGCGCAGGGCCTGCACGAGCACGAAGCCGGGATCGACGCTGTCGATCCAGACAATCTCGTCGCCACAGAGCCGCTCGACGAGCGCCCGCCCGCCCTTGCAGCATGTAAACATGTTGACGACAGTCGAGTGCGTATGCACCACGAAGCGGCCCGGCATGAGATGGTGCAGGACGACCTCGACCGACGGCCGCTGGCCCCTGGCGGGATCGACACGTGCGGCCATGACGGCGCTTTTGAATTGTTCCTCGCGGGCGGTACGGTCCGTGCTCAGTTGAGCATTTAAAAGTGCTTCGAGCGCGGGGCGGTGCATGGCGACGAAGCCATCGGCGGTGATGGTGGCCAGCGCGTGGCCGCTGCCTTTGACGAAGAGGCGCTCGCCGTTCTTGGCGGAGGTATTGCCGCCGCCGGCCAGCACGAAATGCGGGTCGGCCCCGTAGTGCCGCGAGACGGCGACGAGGTCTTCGAGCAGGCGGGATTCGGAATATTCGGGCATGTTCAGGGCTTCCTCGCTGTACGTATTTGGCGGCTCGAAGGGCTGGTTTTTCCGGGCTGTTTCTTTGTAGCGGCGGCCGTCCCGGCCGCTCCGGATTCTCAGATTCCAGATTCCAGATTCCAGATTCCAGATTCCAGAGCGTCTGTCCCGGCTTTCTCTTCGCGATCTTCGCGGTCTTCGCGTTGAAATCTCCCCCCGGATTCCAGATCCGGAGTGGCCGGGACGGCCGCCGCGACAAAGAAGGGACTATGTCCGAGCTTGGTCCTGGTAGCGCTGGATGACCGCGGCACCGAGACGGGCCAGGTGGGCGATGCGGTCCTCGCCGTCGCCGGTCGCGTACCCGCGCTCGCCGTGAAGGGTGAGGAACTGGTGGGCGGCGACGACGCACGCGCCTTCCCAGAAGATCGCCTGGATGTCCTCCGGGATCGGCTGGCTTTTCACGCAGGTCGGCGCGATCGGCAGGAGGTCGAGCGTGTTGTGCTCGGTGCCGCTCGTGATGACCAGGCCCGCGCCGCGCATCGCCCTGACGTAATGGCTCAAAACGTCGGGCTGGTTGCGGATCGGGATGAACTCCGCGCAGCCGATGTTTCGCTCTCGAAGTTGTTCGATCAATTTTTCGACGGGCGTCTCGAATGCACAGATCGGGCTGGCGCCGTCGGCCAGCGTCGGGTAGCACGGGATGCCGCCGAGCTCGACGACGAGCGTGAAGGCGTCGTCAAAACCGATGAACGTCTCATCCACATAAGCAGGCTTGCCGGCCTTCATCAGATGCGAGCGGATCTCGTTCTGGGTGCCGACGGCGTCCTCGGTGCCGGCCCTGGGAGCGGCGCCGAAAAGACGTGTCAGTGTATGGATACGTTGCTCGGGCGGGACGATCTCGAACAGCCGTTCCTGGAACGCCTGGCAGACGTGCCGTTCCTGGAGCGTGACGCGCTCGCGCGGGCAGCCGTGCCGGCGGACGACGCGGTCGATCACGGCCGCTTCGTCGAGAACGGTCGGGACACCGTGGGCCGTGAAGACATTTTCCAGCTTCGTGATCATCTCCGCCATGCGGAGCGTGTCGTTGCGGCGGATGGTCCCGATGATGCGCCGGGCTTCGTCCGTCATCGGGTCGAACCGCGTGATCCCCTTGCCGCAGAAGTAGAACTTGCCGGGGTTGCCCGGGTCGTTGATCTTCACGCCCGCGCGCTGAAGGTCATCGAGTAAACAGATGATTTCCAGGCCAAACAAGGGAAAAATCGCCTGCTGGCGCGTGAGCGCGGCGAAGTCTTTGTAGACCTCGTAATCGTAATAGTTGCTCGCGCCCAGCACGCCCACACCTTCGCGCGGCGGCCAGCGCGACCGTGTGCGGCACATCCTGGAAGGCCGAGAAATTGGGCGGCAGGTGGAGGTGGGCGTTGACCTTCTGCGGCGCGGCGAGCGCGCCCCGTGCGGCACAGGCTTCGAGCTCGGCGACGGTGCCAATGGCTCGCAGGGCGGCGACGGCGGTTCCGACGTTGGTGGGCATGGTCATACCGTATTACCTGGAATGGCTTCCTCTGGTCCCCTTCCCATCCTCCCGCCCAAGGGGAGAGGGGGTCAGAAAAATAGCCGCAGAAATCCCGATGGTCACACCTCGGCGGCCATGCGCAGCACCTTGCGCGGGGGCAGGTGCAGGGCCATCGCCAGGGCGTCCTCGGTGGCCTCTTTGAGGGCCTCGCTGATGGTGGGGTGGGCAAAGACGGTCTCGGCGACGTCCGTCACCTGGACCTTCTGGTGCAACAAGGCCCCCGCCGCGGCGATGCACTCGGTGACATTATGCCCGATCATGTGCACGCCGAGAAGCGCCCCGGTCGCGCGCTCGCGGACCACCTTGACGAAGCCGTCCGTGTCGTTGACCGCCATCGCCTTGCCGAGATACGCCAGCGGGAAGGTGCCGGTCGTCACCGGCAGACCTTTTTCCTGCGCCTCCTCGGCGGTCAGACCGACGGCGGCCACTTCGGGGAAGGTGTAAACGCACACCGGCACCGGGTCGTCGAACGCGCGCGGGTGTCCCAGCGCGTTCTCGACCGCGACCACCCCGTGCGCCGAGGCCGCGTGCGCCAGCAGGCAACGGCCGTTGGCGTCGCCGATGCAATATGTGCCGGTGAGGGCAGTTTCCATGCGGTCGTTGACGCGGACAAACCCGCGATCGGTGCTCAGCCCGGCGCTTTCCAGGCCGATGCCGGTCGTATTGGGACGCCGACCCGTGGCCACGAGCACGCGGTCGGCCTCGATCGTCTGGCCGCTTTGAAGGGTGGCGCGGACGGCTTCGCCACGGATGCTCAAACCTTCAATCTTGACGCCCGTATGAATGTCGATGCCGCGTTTTTGGAAGATGTCGCTCAATGTTTGCGCAATATTGCCATCGATGTTCGGCAGGATCTGCGGCAGCATCTCGACGATCGTCACCTGGACGCCGAGCGGCTCCATCATGCAGGCGAACTCGCAGCCGATCACGCCGCCGCCGACGATCAGCAGCCGCTTCGGCAGCGTCTTCCAGTGCAAGGCCTCGTCGCTGGTGCAAACGAGGCTCGGATCATCGGGCCAGCCCGGGATGCGCGCGGGGACCGACCCCACGGCCAGAATGACCTTGTCGGCGGTGATTTCCTCGGTGGCGCCCTTTTGCGAGATGGCGAGCTTGCCGGGGCCGTTCAGGCTGCCCTTGCCCGGGAAGATGCTCACCTTGCGCGCGCCGAGCAGCCCCTTGATGCCGCCCCGGAGGGTCTGCACGACCTTGTCCTTGCGCGCCTGGATCTTCGACCAGTTGACGGAGATGGAGCCATCCACATCAATGCCCATCTCGGAGGCGTGCCGCAGGTGGTGCCGCAATTCGGCCGAGGCCAGCAGCGCCTTCGACGGAATGCAGCCGTAGTTCAAGCAGGTGCCGCCGAGATGTTCTTTCTCGATGACGGCGACGTGCGCCCCCATCTGCCCGGCCTTCAACGCCGCCACGTAGCCGCCGGGGCCGCTGCCGAGGACGGCGATATCGAAATGTTTGCTCATATGATCTGATTCCGAATTGTAGGGTGGCTCGGCCCACGCATCTTCTTCCGATGACCAGCCCGGATGGTGGGCCAAGCCCACCCTACGAAGAGGTTTCCAGCGTCGAAGGCTGTTCGAGCAGCTCCTTGAGCCGCGCGAGGAACCTGGCCGCGAGCAGGCCGTCGATGACGCGGTGATCGGCGCTCAGGGTCAGGGTCATCGCCCGGCCGGGCCGCATGGCGCCGTCTTTCACGAGTACGGTTTCGCGCGCCGCACCCACAGCGAGAATGGCCGCTTCGGGCGGGTTGATGATGGCGGCGAATTCCTCGGTGCCGAACATGCCCAGATTCGTAATGGTGAACACACCCTGGCCCATCTTCTCGATCTTGCCGTGGCGCGCCGAGGCCGCCAGGCGCTTTGTCTCGGCGCCGATCTGCCGGAGATCGAGCCGCTCCGCGCCGGTCAGCACGGGCACGACCAGGCCGTCGTCGGTGCCGACCGCGATGCCGATGCTCGACGCGGGCAGCTCGACAAGCTCGTCCCCCTCGATGCGGCTGCGGAAGGCGGGGAACTCCTGAATGGCCTGCGCAGGCCAGCACGATCACGTCGTTGACGCTGCAAGGAAACTGCGCCTTGTGAGCACGATAAAACGCGAGCATCGGCTCGGCGTCGATCGTCAGCTTGATGTAGAAATGCGGGATCGTCTGCTTGGCCTGCAAGAGCGCCTTGGCGATCGCCTTGCGCATGCTGGACATCGGCCGCCGCACCGCCGCGCCAGGAGAAGCCGGCCGAGGCGCGGCTTTCGTGGCCGTGAGCGGCACATCCGTCGAAAGGATGCGCCCGCCCGGCCCGCTGCCAGCGGCGATCGCGTGCAGGTCGATGCCGCGTTCGCCGGCCAGCTTGCGCGCCGCGGGCGAGGCTTTCACCCGGCCGCCGTCGGAGACGACCACAGGGGAGAGCACTGGTGGCGAAGCGCCACCAGTGGCACCCGAAGATGTGGCAACCGAAGATGTGGCAACCGAAGATCGTGGCAACCGGACCGAGGTAGCCGGAGCACCACCACTGGCGAGGAAGGCGTCCACGTCGGCGTCATTCTCGGCCAGGTAGGCGACGGGCTGGAGCACGGCCAACGTGCCGCCCTCGGGCAAGACGATGCGGGCCAATCGCCCCGAGTCGGTCGCCTCGACGTCCATGGCGGCCTTGTCGGTCTCGACCTCGAAGATCACGTCGCCCTGCTTGATCCGCGCTCCGGGCTGGACGTGCCACTTCAGGATCGTGCCTTCCTCCATGGATTGGCCGGCCTGGGGCATCAGGATCGGGATAACCCCGCAGGGAGAAACGGGACCAGAAGGGGAGGAGGGATCGGCGGGGACGAGGGGACCAGAGGTGATCTCGGCCAGCGGCGCATGCACGAGCACCGTCGCGCCGACGGCCGCCCGGATCGGGCCCAAGGTCCCGGCCGCGGGCGCCTCGACCTGGAGCAGGCCCTCTTCCGTCTCGACCTCGACCAGCACATCGCCCGGCGCGACCGCCGCGCCGGCCGCTTTGAGCCACCGGCGGACCGTCCCCGACCGCATCGTCTGGCCCGCCTGGGGCAGCTTGATTGTGGGCATGATGGAACCTTTGTGAGTGGTCACGGACCACGGGCCAAGGACCCTCTTTTACCGACTTCTCGCCCAATTCTTGCAAGAGTCTAGCAAAAATTTCGAAAGATCTCTTGGAAATCGTGACGAAGTTGTGTCTAATCTCGATCAGGGTCAATCACGCGGGCGGTTTCCCGGGCTGTACCATCCATGTCGAGCATCCCCACGGACAGGACCTTGGAGCGGCTGCCGGGCGAGAATATTTCGCCCGGGGAGCGCCGGGAGCGTATTCTGGCCGCGCTGTACGAGCATCGGCACGTCTCGGCCAAGGGTCTGGCGGGGACCTTGGGCGCCTCGGAGGCGACGGTCCGGCGCGACTTGAAGGCGCTGGCCGACAGCGGGCAGATCGAGCTGGTTTATGGTGGGGCCACGCTCCGGCGCATGTCCGATTATTCGTTCCGCTCCAAGGCGATGCGCAGCCAGGAGGCCAAGCGGATCATCGGCGGCCTGGTGGCCGACCTGATCGGCGAGGAAGAACAGATTTTCCTCGACTCGGGCACGACCTGCTTCGCCGTGGCGGGGTTCCTCAAGCGCAAACGGGGCCTCTCCGTCATCGTCAACTCCGCGCGGCTGGCGCTGGAGCTGGACGGGCCGGGGCTGAGCGTGATCTTGCTCGGCGGTCAATACCGCGCTGACCGCATGGACACGGTCGGGCCGCTGGCGCTGTCGGCCCTCGAACAACTTCATGGGTATTTCTGCTTCATCGGCGCCGATGGTCTGAGCCTCGATCACGGCCCGACCGCCGCCGATATCGAGAGCGCCAGCCTCTACCGCCTGGCGGTGCGCAACGCCCGCCGCACGATCCTGCTGGTCGATCATACCAAGTTCCCCACCACGTCCCTGTGCAAGATCGTCGATTGGGACGCGATCGCGCAGGTCGTCACCGATCGTCCCCCGCCGCAGCCGTGGGGCGAGTTCTTCCACGCGCGCGAAATCCCCGTGATCTCTGGCCCCGAACCCGAATCCTCGTAACGCGACGTAGCCGCAATCAACAGGTCTTGTAGGGTGCGTGAAACGCACCCCGTCTTTTGGTGGCCAAGGGATGGTGCGTTTCACGCACCCTACAAGACTTCCGAGTGTCAGGAGCAGCCCACGATGCCCAAGAGTCTGCCGATCAGCCCGGCCGAGGTGCGCCGGCCCAGCTTTATCGAGTTCCCGCCCATCCCCGTCAACCAGTACCAGAAGACGGTCGCCGACGAGCGGATTCGCTATCACACGCGCGATCTCATGAACATCCAGCGCGACATGGAGATCATCCGCGCGTTCGAGAACATGCTCAACGAGATCAAGCTGCGCGGCAACTACAAAGGATCTGGCCTACAACCACCGCGGCCCGGCCCACCTCTCGCATCGGGCCAGGAAGCCGCCGCCGTCGGCCAGGCGTTCCACCTCGGCGTCGACGACCACATCTACGGCTCGCACCGCAGCCACGGCGAGATCCTCGCCAAGGGCCTCTCGGCCATCGAGAAGCTCGACGACGACGACGCTCATGCGGATCATGAAGAACTACTTCGGCGGCGACGGCCTGCGCGTCGTCGAGAAGGACGCGCAAGGGCACGCGTCAAGGACCTGGCCGATCGACTTCCTGGTCTACGGCGCCCTGGCCGAGATCTTCGGCCGCGAGACCGGCTTCAACAAGGGCATGGGCGGCTCGATGCACGCCTTCTTCCCGCCGTTCGGCATCATGCCCAACAACGCCATCGTCGGCGGCTCGGGCGACATCTCGGTCGGCGCGGCGCTGTTCAAGCAGGTCAACCACAAGCCCGGCATCGTCATCTGCCAACATCGGCGACGCCTCGCTGGGCTGCGGCCCGGTCTGGGAAGGCCATCTGCTTCGCCACGATGGACCAGTTCAAGCAGCTCTGGGACGAAGCCCACCGCGGCGGCCTGCCCCTGATCTTCAACTTCGTCAACAACTTCTACGGCATGGGCGGCCAGCCGGTCGGCGAGACGATGGGCTTCGAGGTCCTGGCGCGCCTCGGCGCCGGCGTCAACCCCGAGCAGATGCACGCCGAGCGCGTCGACGGCTACAACCCGCTGGCCGTGATCGACGCCATCGACCGCAAGAAGGAGATCCTCGAACAGGGCGACGGCCCGTGCTGCTCGACACGTCACCTACCGCTTCTCCGGCCACTCGCCGTCCGACGCCAGCACCTACCGCGAGAAGACCGAGGTCGAAGCCTGGCAGCAGGTCAGACTCGATCTGACGTCTTCGCCGAGGAGCTGGTCGACGCCAACGTCTGCACCGCAGGCCGACCTCGACGCAGATCAAGCAGCAGGTCGAGGAGCCGATCCTCAAGGCCTACAAGAAGGCCATCGACCTGGAGATCTCGCCGCGCGCCAACCTCATGGACGTCGGCTGCCTGCTCGAACAGACGATGTTCTCCAACGGACGCGTCGAGTCGCTGCGACACGACGGCCGCAAGCCCGACGTGCTGATGCCGCCAAGGAAGAGAACCCGCGCGTCAAGCAGCTTGCCGGCCGCAGCCGCTCGGCCTTCGACGCCGCACGGCAAGAAGCTGCCCAAGACCAAGTGCGTCGGCATCCGCGACGCGCATCTTCGAGGCGATCCTCGACCGCTTCTACGTCGACCCGACGCTGGTCGCCTACGGCGAAGAGAACCGCGACTGGGGCGGCGCGTTCGCCGTCTACCGCGGCCTGACCGAGGCCCTGCCCTATCACCGGCTGTTCAACTCGCCGATCACCGAAGGCGGCGATCGTCGGCTCGGCCGTCGGCTACGCCCTGGAAGGCGGCCGGCGCGCTGGTCGAACTGATGTACTGCGACTTCCTGGGCCGCGCCGGCGACGAGGTCTTCAACCAGCTTGCCAAGTGGCAGGCGATGTCCGGCGGCCTGCTGAAGATGCCGGTCGTCCTGCGCGTCTCGGTCGGCTCCAAGTACGGCGCCCAGCACTCCAGGACTGGACGAGCACTGTGCGCCCACATCCCCGGCCTCAAGGTCGTCTTCCCGGCCACGCCCTATGACGCCAAGGGCCTGATGAACGCGCGCCCTGCCGGGCACCGACCCGGTCATCTTCTTCGAGAGCCAGCGGATCTACGACGAGACCGAACAGTTCGTCCCGGGCGGCGTGCCGGCCGGCTACTACGAGGTGCCCATCGGCGAGCCGGACGTGCAAGCAAGACGGGCAAGGACCTGACGATCCTGACCATCGGCGCCACCCTCTACCGGGCCCTCGAAGCCGCCAAGACGCTCGAAGAGAAGTACGGCATCTCGTGCGAGGTCATCGACGCCCGCTCGATCGTGCCGTTCAACTATGAAAAGGTGATCGAGTCGGTGAAGAAGACGCGGCAAGATCCTGCTGGCCTCGCGACGCCTGCGAGCGCGGCTCGGTCCTGCAGACGATGGCGGCCAAGATCACGCAGTTCGCCTTCGACGAGCTCGACGCCCCGCCGGTGGTCGTCGGCGCGCGCAACTGGATCACCCCGGCCGATGAGGTCGAGGACGCGTTCTTCCCGTATCCCGACGACCTCCTCGACGCGGTGCACGAGCACATCATGCCCCTGAAGGGCTACACCGTGGCGCGGGCGTGCAGCAACGCGGAGCTGATGCGGCGCAGCCGGGAAGGACTGTAAGAGGCTATCCGGGAAGCCCCGAAGGGGCGGCAGTGAATAGCCCGGGGCGTCAGCCCCGGGACGGGGAACGACGCGCCACGAACCCCCTCCGCAGCCCCGAAGGGGCGACAGAACCCATGGTCCCGCGAGATCTTCGGTCGCCCCTTCGGGGCTTTGGAGGAGGAGGCGTTGGGGCGGCCCCGGTACCCGGGGCTGACGCCCCGGGCTATTCACTGCCGCCCCTTTGGGGCTAAAAACAGACTTCCCGGATAGCCTCTAAGAGATTTCAACGCGAAGAACGCAAAGAACGCAAAGAAAGAAGGGAACGAAAAGAAGTAGGGAACAGGAGTCCGGTCGGTTGGTGCGTCGCCGCGCCAACCACCATCCGTTTGGTCCACTACAAGACGAGACTGTCGCGAGGATATCGGGTCCGTCTTCGGCTGTCTTGCAGGAAAAGTGGGGGTGCCACGGGTTCCGCTTTGGGAACCCGTGTCTGCCGGCCCCGGACACACGGGTTCCCAAAGCGGAACCCGTAAAGCGGAACCCGTGGCACCCGACCTCTCCAGCAACATCCCCCGGTACCGTTGCTACAGTCTCTACAAGACTCTCATTTTCCTTCCGTTCTTCGCGGTCTTCGCGCTCTTCGCGTTGAATCGAATTCCTTCCGTTCTTCGCGTTGAAATCTCCATTACGCCCCTTCGACGAGCGAATATGTTCCGCCCATCTCGCGTTTCAGCTTGCCCTTGCTGACGAGCTCGTCCCAGATGCCGGGGGGATGTCCGGTCGGGGGCGTGATGCCCGTGATGCCGGACTTCTTGCCGCCGCCCCGGCTCAGGCCCGACTCGTCATCGAGCCGCGCCAGCTTCAGCCGCTTCTTGAACGCCTTGAGCGCCTTTTTGAGTTCCTCGTCGGTCGCCATGGTCGCACCCTGCCTGCATGGAATGTAGGGTGCGTCAAGTCCGCGCCGACGCACCTCTTTTTCTGAACGGATGGTGCGTCATCGAAGACTCGACGCACCCGACATTGTTACTCTCAAATCGCTCGTTGCGCCGCGAAGATTGTCAAGCTGGGCGGTCTTTTCTTGTAGGGTAGGCTTCAGCCTGCCAATGCCATTTCCGTAAGAAATCCGAATGGGACTGGCAGGCTGAAGCCTACCCTACAAGAGAAGACCGATTGCGGCTCGGCCACCCTACGAGGAAAACTCACCCACGTCGGCGGCGTCAATGCCGATCAGGTCGGTGATGTCGATCAGGCCGGCGAGGCGGCCGGCGCCATCGACGACGGGCAGCTCGCTGAGCTTGCGGGCGCAGAGCGCTTCGATGGCTTCGGCCACGCTGGTGCCGAGCGGAATCTGCACGGGATGGGCGGTCATGACCGCGCCGATCGGCTGATCGAGCAGGCTCTCGCGGCGGTTCTCGAACAGGCGGGCGAGGTCGCTGTCGGTGAAGATGCCCAGAAGGGTTTCCGCGGCGTCAATGACCAGGATCGCGCCCGAGCGCCGGCGCGCGCCTCCCAGGCGCACGAGCACCGCGCGGACCGTCTCCTCGGGATGCGCGGTGCGGACGTGCCGGCCCTTGCGCATCGAGATCCTCGACGCGGCTGACCTTGCGTCCCAGGCTGCCGGCCGGGTGAAACAGGCCGAAGTCCTCGGCGGTGAACTCGCGCATCCGGCTCACCAGCAGCGCCAGCGCGTCGCCGACGGCCATGAGCACGGTCGTGCTCGACGACGGCGCCAGGCCATTCGGGCACGCCTCGGTGATCGTGCCGAGCGCAATGCACAGGTCGGCCGCGCGCCCCAGCGAACTGGTCGGCGAGGCCGTGATCGCGATCAGGCCGGCCCCCAGCCGGCGGATCGGCGCGATCAGGCGGACGACTTCTTCCGACTCGCCACTCTGCGAGAGTGCCACCACGATATCGCCGGCGCGGACGCGTCCCAGGTCGCCGTGGACGGCCTCGCCGGGGTGCATCGGAAAGGCCGGCGTGCCCGTCGAGGCGAGCGTGGCCGCGAGCTTCTGCCCGACAATCCCCGCCTTGCCCATGCCGGTGACGATCACGCTCCCGGCGCATTCAAACAGGCGCCGGGCCGCCTGCGCAATCGTGGCGTCGAGACGGTCGCGGACCTGGCTGAGTGCCTCAAGCTCGATCTGGAGCACATCGCGGGCGAAGGCCAGACCCTCGGTCTCGGTCTCCAGCGCCGGCCGCTCGGGCGCGATGACGGCCATCGGGTGCCTCCCTGGACCACGACGGGCAGACAACGGACCGGATGGCGCCGGCGCGTGCCCCTCCTGGGACTGCCACCGGCCCGGCCCACTACTGGAATTGGCCTGCGTACCATAGCCCATCGCCGACCCTCCGTCAACGCGGCCCTGCCTGCCTGCCTGTGCGCGCAGGCCCTCCTTTCCCTGGATTTCGGCATGGCCTGTCACTTCACATTGGGAAAAACCTCACCTCGCCTCGCCCCGCCCCGGCGTGAACGCCGGGTCTATGACCGCTGCGCGGACGCCCGGTGAACCGGGCGGAGAAACCAGACGCGTCCACCGCGTCACCCGGCGTGAACGCCGGGTCTATGACCGCTGCGCGGACGCCCGGTGAACCGGGCGGAAAGACCAAGCGCTGACCGTGTGCATGGCTCAGCCCGGTTCACCGGGCTTACAGGGATTAGGCCCGGCGTTCACGCCGGGTCACACGATCCGGGGCGCGTTCCCTCTCCCAGCCCGGTTCACCGGGCTTGTACTCTCTGCGGCCCGGCGTTGACGCCGGGTCGGATGCCCTTGAATTTATAACCCGTGCGGAATATAGTTTAGAAGAATTCCCCGTATCTCAATTCGAGGAAGGGAGCCAGGCCAATGGGCTGCAAGCTGGTGATTGTGGGCGGCGTGGCGGGCGGGGCCTCGGCGGCGGCGCGGGCGCGGCGGCTGGCGGAGGATGCTCATATCGTGCTCTTTGAGCGCGGGCCGGACGTCTCGTTCGCCAATTGCGGCCTGCCGTATTACCTCGGGGGCGAGATCGCCGACCGCGACAAGCTGCTCGTCGCCAAGCCGGCGCTGTTGACCGGCCGCTTTCAGCTCGACGTGCGCACCCGCAGCGAGGTCGTGGGCATCGACCGCAAGGCGAAGACGGTCCTCGTCCGCCGGCTCGATGACGGCCAGATTTACGAGGAATCCTATGACAAATTGATCCTCTCTCCCGGCGCCGCGCCGATCCGGCCGGACTGGCCCGGCATGGATTTGCCGGGGGTGGTCACGCTGCGCGACCTGGCCGACACCGACCGGATCAAAGCGTTGCTCGATCGCGGTGTCTCGTCCGCGATCATCATTGGCGCGGGCTTCATCGGGCTGGAGATGGCCGAGAACTTCGCGCGCCGCGGCGTGGCGACGACGGTCGTCGAGTTGCAGGATCAGGTCCTCCCGCCGCTCGACCGCGAGATGACCGCCCCCATCGCCGAGGCCCTGCGCGCCACCACGTGCGGCTGCTCCTGGGCCAGTCGGCCGAGGCGATCGAACCGGCTCCCGAGGGCCTCGCCGTGCGGCTCAAAACAGGCGAACGCCTCACGGCCGGGCTCGTGCTGGTGAGCATCGGCGTGCGGCCCGAGAACCGCCTGGCGGTCGCGGCCGGGCTGGAGGTCGGCCCGCGCGGCGGTATTCGCGTGAATGAACATATGCAGACGATCGACCAGGACATCTACGCCGTGGGCGATGCCGTCGAGGTGCGCGGCTGGCCCCTCGGCGCGCCGGTGCAGGTGCCGCTGGCCGGGCCGGCCAACCGCCAGGGCCGCATTGCCGCCGATCACATCTTCGGACGCGAGAGCCGCTATCGCGGCACGCAAGCGACGGCGATTGTGCGCGTGTTCGACGTGACCGCCGCGACCACCGGCGAGACCGAGAAGACGCTCCGCCGCGCGGGGCGGGAGTATCGAAAAATCACCATTCATCCCAACCAGCACGCCGGCTATTATCCCGGCGCCCAGGCGATGACGCTCAAGGTGCTGTTCGAGGCCGGCACGGGAACACTGCTCGGCGCAGGCGGTCGGCGGCGCGGGCGTGGACAAGCGCATCGACGTGCTGGCGGTCGCGCTCCAGGCCGGCATGACGGTCTTCGACCTGGAAGAAGTCGAGCTGGCCTATGCGCCGCAGTTCGGCGCGGCCAAGGACCCGATCAACATGGCCGGCTTCGTCGCCAGTGCGATCGCGCGCGGCGAGTACCCCCAGGTGGACGTGGACGATCTGGACCTCATCCTGGCCCCCGGCCCCGCGCCGTTTTTGCTCGACGTGCGCACGCCCAAGGAATTTGCCGCCGGCGCCATTCCGAACGCGACGAACATCCCCATCGACGAGCTGCGCGGCGCCTGCCCGAGCTGCCGCGCGACCGCGCGCTCCTGGTCTACTGCCAGGCCGGCCTGCGCGGGTACGTCGCCACGAGAATGCTGCGGCAGCACGGCTTCGAGGCCGCCAACCTCGGCGGCGGATATCGCACGTACCGCATGTTTCAGGACGGCTGAGAGGCTGGCCGGGTGCGGGCGCGCCCTATAATAACGATGGACCTCCCTGCGAGCCGGTCGGGGCGAACCGCGGCGCAACGCCGCGGGCCCCGATGCCGGACCCCCACTTCTGGGGGACGAATCGACCCTCGCCCCGGCTTGTCTGCACCTCTCCGCCCAAGCCAGGGAGTGATGGAGGAATCACATCATGAGTACAACACGGCATGTCTGCATTCTTGCCGGCAGCCTGGCCGCCCTGCTCTGGCTCGGCGCCTCGTCGTCGCTCGGTCAGACCACGTACTCCTCGTACTACGTCGCCCCGTCGTCGTCGTCGTCGCCGTACGGGTACGTCGCGCGGCCGGCGACCATCGCCCCCTACGGCTACTACTACGTGGCACCCCGGAACTACGTGTACCCCTACACGTATTCGTACCCTTACACGTATTCGTATCCTTACGTGTACCGGGGCAACAGCTTCGATCGGTACCGCGGGATGATCGACTCGGGCTACGACCCGAACTGGCCCGCGCGGCGCGGGTTGCGGTTGTATAAGCCCTGGCTGTATTGAACGACGCGAACGGTCTTGTTCACCACAGAGGCACAGAGAACACAGAGGAAGCCACAGAGAATCTCTGTGAGAACTCTGTGTTCTCTGTGCCTCTGTGGTGAATCCGGCCGATGCTTTCTCCCCAGGCCCGGGGATGATCTCATCTCATTCGAAGCGAAGCACGGTGAACGAATTCGGCGGAAACGTGTACGACGCCGCGCCGTCCTTGCACCCGTGCCGCCACTCGGTCCGGCGCGGCGCGACCTGGTCGGGGCGGCGGGCGGTGTTGACGGCATCGAGCGGGGCGGCCAGTTGCTCGACCTGCGCGGTGTCTTTGGAAGGTGTGAAGCCCTCGAAAATGAGCCGGGCGGGGCGGGGTTCGTTCTCCACGTTCACGACCCGCAGCACCAGCGTGCGGCCGTCGTCACTGCGCAGCGCGGTGACATCGAGCGCGGCGCCGTTGGCCTCGGCCGCGACGATCCTCGACTCATAACTACGTGAAATCATCCGCGCGACCCATCCCGGCGGCTGGAGCCAGACTTTTTCGGGATTGAGAAAGAGCAGGCCCTGGTCCCAGCCGTTGTCGTTCTGGCCGTCGGGCTGGAGACCGTTCGCCGCGCAGACGATCGGCACCCGGCCGTCGCGCGCGATCGTGTTGATGGCGATGGCATTGGCCAGAGCGCGCCGCTGCGCGTGATTGCCGGCGTTGAGCTCGAAGACCACGACCTTGTGACGGGCCCCGTCGGCGATTTTCTCCAGAGCATCAATGTAGGTGGGCAGCGCGGCGAGCGTCGCGTCCGGCCGCGGGCCGTCCGTGCCCAGGTGAACATCAAACCACACTTCGCGGTTGTGACGTTTGGCAAGCTCAAGAATCTTTCGATGGCCGTCGAGGTTCGTGATGCGCGCGGCGGCCCCTTCGATATGTGAGGGATCTTGGATGGGACGGCCGTAGACGAAATCGCCGACCACCAGGATGATGTCGGCATCCCTGGCCCAGATGGCTTCGGCCATGGGCTGAAAGCGGGCGAAGTAGGCGTCGTCGATGCGCTCCTCGTTGCCCAGCTCGATATATTTCCAGCGATACGGCGCCGGGTGTCCATCGGCGGCGCGCTTGCGGCCCCAGGCGCTCTCGGGCGGGCCGTTGACATATTCGACGAAATCGGCCATGTCCTGCGGCGTTTCCATCATGTTGAAGGCCGGGATGCCGGGGATACCCATCGCTTCACACATATTGATAAAATCAATGATGCCCCAGCCGTTGGTCGAGTACGGATACCAGGTGCCGTGATAGAAAGGCCGCCGGTCGCGCGGGCCGATCATGTTCTTCCAGCGATACTCGATATGGTTGACCATCGAGCCGCCGTAACGCAGCACGGTGACTCCCATGTTCATGAGTCCCTCGGCCACATCTTTTCGCACCGGCAGGCCGTGGAAGCGTCCCCATTCTCCCGGCTGGAGGAAGGCGTAGCCGACCACGACTTGCCCGGCCTCCTTGAGCTTGATCGCAAAGCGCCCGGCATTGTCGCTGGCCTTCGGAGTGAGGGTGAATTCCAGCTTTTGCCAGTCGGGACTGGTCCACGCGCAGGGCTTTCTCCGCGTCGATTCGCGCACCGTCGCCGCTTTCGAGCGATAGGAACACATCCACCGGCTTCGGGGCGCGGACCCAGACCAGTCCCTTCATACGGCTTGTCCGCGACGTAGTGCATGCCCCAGCGATTGAGTCCGCGGTTCTCCACGCCGACCACGCCTTTGCCGCTGAGGAACGTGATGCCCTGGCTGCGCTTGCCGAACAGGCGCGTGCGTCGACACGAGCGCGAACTCGCCCCGGGCCGTTCCCTGCGTGATCGGCCGCCACATGCCGCTCACGTCCGGGGGCGGAATGGTTTCTTCCAGCGGCATCGTGTGCGTCTGGCCGGCGGTAGTGATCGCCAGGTTCCGGAAGCGGCACGCGCGCTGGAACGACCGGAGACCGACCTGTCCGGCGGCCAACGGGTGCTCCTTGTCCTCGTACACCAGAGCCGTCTTGCCATCGACCAGGATCTCCAGAGAGTTGCCCTCCATGCGCACGGCCAGCGCGATCCAGCGGTCGGCGGGGACCGGCCAGGGCACGTCGCGGATCGGCTCCCAGTTGTGCCGGTGCCGGCCGAGACGGACGACCGGCGGATCGGTCGAGAGCGAGAACCTCGTAGCCGACGAATTGATCGGTCCCCCGGCCCGGCTCGCGCACCTTGAGCACCAGTCCCGCGAAGCCGGGCGTTCGGTTTGGCAGGAAGATCTCGGCGCGGGCCGTGCCGGTGGCGAAGGGCGGCTCATCGACGATCACCTTGGGGCCGGGAGCGCCAAACTCCAGAACGCCCTGGTTGATCGTCCAGGCCCTGCCATAGGTCTTGAATCCTTTCATCAGCAGGACGCTGAGCGGCGGCTCCTGAAAGCTCTCGCCGAAGATCATCTGGCTGTAGAGGCCGCCATAGATCTCGTGGTTGACATCCTCGATGCACGCCCCGGTCAGCAGCCGCCCGGGCCGGCTGAGAATTGTGTCCGCCTGGACGCGGATGCGCGCGTTCCTGCGCGGGCAGCAGCGCCGGCGCGAGCAGAATGAGCAGAGGCAGCGGCGAGAGTTTCATGAGGTTCGTTCCTGATTCTTCGAAAGCCCGCGAGTGCATTACAGAGCCACCGAGAACACGGAGTTCTCAGAGGCGATCCGGAAAGCCCCGAAGGGGCGGCAGTGAATAGCCCGGGGCGTCAGCCCCGGGAACTGAGGCCGCGCCCGCCTTCTCCGGAGCCCCGAAGGGGCGACAGAAGGTCCGGCGAGAGCATGGTTTCTGTCGCCCCTTCGGGGCTCCGGAGAGAGGTTATTGGGCGTCGTTCCCGGTTCCCGGGGCTGACGCCCCGGGCTATTGACTGCCGCCCCTTCGGGGCTTTCGGAACAGACTCTCACAGAGTCTTCTCTCTGTGTCTGCCTCTGTGTTCTCAGAGGCTATCCGGGAAGCCCCGGAGGGGCGTCTGTTTTTTAGCCCCGAAGGGGCGAAAGTGAATAGCCCGGGGCGTCAGCCCCGGGAACCGGGAACGACGCGCCACGAACCCCCTCCAAAGCCCCGAAGGGGCGAGAGAACCCATGGTCCCGCAGGATCTTCGGTCGCCCCTTCGGGGCTTTGGAGGAGGCGGGCGCAGGGGCGGCCCCGGTTCCCGGGGCTGACGCCCCGGGCTATTCACTGCCGCCCCTTTGGGGCTAAAACAAACTTCCCGGATAGCCTCTCAGTGTCTCCGTGGTGAATAAGGCCCTGGCCGGCGCCCCAGCTTACAAGACTTCCGACGGATTTCCAGCACGCGGGCCGGGGCCAGCACGATGATGTCGAGGACGACTCGTCCATCATTGTGAGACCGCCACCCATGACCGTCAGCGCCCGGAAAATCCGCGCCAATCAGCGCAATGCGCAGCACAGCACCGGCCCGAAATCGAAATCGGGCAAGGCGCGCGTGCGCCAGAATGCGCTGCGGCATGGACTGCGCCACAAGGAAATCCAGTTCTCCAACGCCGAGAAGTGCCGCCGCTGGCGCTGCTCAAAAAATGGACCGCCTATCGCCAGCCCCAGGATGAATGCCAGCGCGCCCTCATCGAGCGGATCGTCACGGCGCAAGTCGTGCTGGAGCGTCTCCGCTTCATGCAGGAGGAAGCCTGTGCCGAGAATCGCCTGGCGGCCCTGAACTGGATCGAAACGCATCCCGAGGACCGCGACCGGCTGGAAGCGATGGCCACGGTGGGGCTGACCGTCGAGATCATGCGCTTCAGCGTGCGGCATGAGTCGCACTGGTCCCGCGTTCTCTTCCAGTCGCTCTATGCCCTCGACGCGGCGCAGGAGGTCGGCGGGGTCCAGTACGTGTTTCGCGTCTCGCCATCGGACGTGAGTCCTTTCTGTGTAGCGGCGGCCGTCTCGGCCGCTCCGGAGGGGAACCAGCCCGGAGCGGCCGAGACGGCCGCCGCTACACAGAAAAGTCCAGAAAACCAGCCATCCGAGACGCGAAACACGTACCAGACCCAGCCGACAAAACAGCCTCCAGGACAGGAGGCGCTCGACGCGGCGCAGTGCCGCGCTTCCGGCCCCCGAAAAATTGACAGAAGAGCTTCCTACTACAGAGTTTACGGTGGTGGATGTGGACGGCGCGGCACCCGGCGCAGTGTCCATTCATAGCCACCGACGAAACTGCCGATGTCGATTCAAAACCGGCACTTGCGCCGAAATCGTCGCGCTGGATCAGGTTCGCGGCGGCGGTGTTGGCGCTGGTCTGGATGAGTCCAAAATCACTGAGCTTCCCGCCGGACCGGCCCGCGCGGGATGGTTTCCGGCTCGACGCGCGGGCGGCCCTCTGCACCACAGAGTCACCGAGAACACAGAGGAAGACACAGAGAATCTCTGTGAGATTACCCCGGCAAGAAAGGAGGTCGGACAATCCTGTCCGACTCCCCCGGCCTGTCGGACAGGATTGTCCGACCTACAGGAGGATCTTCTTTGCCGGGGTAAGAACTCGGTGTCTCCGTGGTGCAGAGGGCCGCCCGCGTCGCACTCTTGCCATGAGTCCCAGAGCATGCCACACTCGGGAAACCCCCACCAGCGTCGGGTGGCTGGGGCGGATTGGGAACCAGGCGGAGCGCGAGACGATGCGAATCAACAGGCCGAGGTGGACGGCGGTTCTCGGCACCGTGTTGCTGGGCCTCGCGGCCCGCGGTGCCCAGGCGGCGGATGGTTTTTTTGAGGTCCGCAAGGTGGAGGGCACCTGGTGGCTCATCGATCCCGATGGCCACCGGTTCCTCTCCCGGGGCGTGGATACGGTCTCGTTTGCGCAGGACCGGATCAAGGGGACGGACGTCTCGCCCTATGCCGAGGCGTGCCAGACCAAGTATGGCGCGCGCGAGGCGTGGCGGCAGGCCGTGGCGAAGCGGCTGATCGGCTGGGGATTCAACTCGCTCGGGGCCTGGAGCGACGAGCGCATCGCCGAGATCAGCGTCGAGGGCAAGCACCTGGTTTATGCGCCGACGCTCGATCTCGGGTCGGCGTTCGTCGCGCAAGGGTCGCGGGGAAGCGTGGCTGCGTGGCGTGTTCCCCGACGTGTTCGATCCGGAATTCGAGACGACGACCAAGCGCAACGCCGAGCACGCGCTGCGCCGCACAAGGGTGAGCGCGCGTTGCTGGGGTGGTTCACCGACAACGAGCTGCGCTGGGGACCCGACTGGCGCGGCTCCGATGAGCTACTCACGCTGTTCCTCGCCCTGCCCGCAACCGCACCCGGCCGCGCGGCCGCGATCGGCATTTTGCGCGAGCGCTACGGCGAGGTCGCCAGGTTCAACGAGGTCTGGAAGACCAGCTTCGCCTCCTGGGAGGCACTCACCAAAGAGGCCGGTCCCATCAAGCCGCCCGTGGTCCGGCGCGGTTTACGCCCAGAACCAGGCGGAAGAACGCAAGGCCAACGAGGCCGATCCGAAGCGCGCGGCGTTCGTCGCCGACTGCGATGCGTTCCTCGCCGCGCTCGCCGAGCGCTATTTCCGCATCACGACCGAGTCCATCAAGGCGGCCGATCCGAATCATATCATCTTCGGTTGCCGATTCGCCTATGTGCCGCCGAAGCCGGTGGTCGAGGCGGCGGCGAAGTACCTCGACGCCATCTCGTTCAATTGCTACAACACCGACCCGACGGGTACCATCGAGTCCTATTCCGTCTTCGGCAAGCCGGTGCTCATCGGCGAGTTCTCGTTCCGAGGGGATGATAGCGGATTGCCCAACACCAAGGGCGCGGGCCCGCGCGTCAAGACGCAGGCCGACCGCGCCGCGGCCTTCGCCCGTTACGCCACCGCGGCATTGAGCCAGCCGAACGTGGTCGGCTATCACTGGTTCGAACACGCCAACGAGCCCAAGGAAGGCCGTTTCGATGGGGAGAACTCGAATTACGGCGTCGTCAACATCCGCGACGAGCCCTACCAGGAGCTGACCGAAGCCATGAGCCGGATCAACTCCCAGGCCGAGAAACTCCACGACACGAGTAGCCATGAACCACATGAAAAGTGAAATTCACCACAATCTTGTAGGGTGCGTCAAGTCCGCGCCGACGCACCTCTTCTCTTCATCTGGCGGACCCCAGGCGAGTCGGTGGTGCGTCGGCGCGGACTTGACGCACCCTACAAGACCCCGTGTCTCTGTGGTGAAGAAGGCCGCCCGAGGAACGATAAGAGGCACGCTCCCCATGTTGCGACGCATCACCCTCCTGGCCCTGGCCGCGCTGGCCTGGCCCCTGCTCGCCCACGCCGACGACGGCGCCCGCGTCCACAACCTCAAGGTCCTGTCGAACCACGTCGATGACGTGACGACGGTCGATAATATCCTGCACTCGTTCGTCAAGCCCGGCATGTCCGACCAGAAGCGCGCCCAGGCTCTTTGGACGGCCGCCGTCCGCTACCGCCACCAGACCGCGCCTCCCAACGAGTTTTTGGCCGCCGACTGGGAAGCGCACGACCCGGTCAAGATCTTCAACGTCTATGGCTACTGCATGTGCTGCTGCTGCTCGTCGGTCCTCGAAGCGCTCAACCGGGCCGACGGCCGCGAGGCGCGCGGACGCATCCTCAACGGCCATAGCGTGCCCGAGACGTTCTATGGCGATGCGTGGCACATGTTCGATTGCTCGCTCATTACCCAGTTTCCCAAGCCCGACGGCAAGATCGCCTCGGTCGATGAGATCGGCGACGCGATCGCGGCCTGGTACAAGGACCATCCCGAGTACAAGGGCAACGGCGCGAAGCTGGACGAGCTCATGCGCAAGGACGGCTGGATGGGCTGGAAGGGCGGCCCGGCGCTTCTGGCCGACTGCCCGTACTACCGCATGGGCTTCTTCCCGGCCGGCACGCACGGCTGGAACGCCACCATGATGGAGTACGCCCGCCGGCCGGCCGAGATCTACGAATACGGCTACCAGACCGGCCACAAGGCGCTTTTGAGCCTGCGTCCCGGCGAGTCCCTCGTGCGCCGGCCGGCAACCGCGGCCTGCACGTGAACATGCAGCAAGATCCGAACTTCGATCAGCTCAAAGCGCAGGCGCCCAAGAATGACCTCAAGTATGTCGAGGAGTTCCTCCCCGGCTACCGTGGCGGCGTCGTGGGCAACGGCGTACACCGCTATGCCCCGAACCTGGCCAAGGGCGACCTCGCCGCGGGCGCCGAGGTCTTCGAGAATCTCGTCGCCGATGAGGGCGGCCTGCGCGTCCAGAACGCCGCGCGCCGGGCGTCGCGGTGGTCGAGATGAAATCGCCGTATGTTTATCTCGGCGGCACGCTTCACCTTCAATGCCGCGGCCAGTCGGCCGGCGACCGGGCGGTCGTGACGATCTCGACGAACAACGGCCGGAGCTTCGCCCCGCTCTATGCGGCCCAGACCGACGGCCCCACCGAGGCGAAGGTCGAGCTGAAGGAGAAGATCCTCCGCCGCTATGATTACTGCCTGCGCATCGAGCTGACCGGCGGCATGCGCCTGACCGGCTTTGAGGTCGAGAACGACATCCAGCACGCCCCTCGCACGCTCCCCTGGCTGACGAAGGGCGCGAACACGATCACCGTCGCGGCCGACGACGCGACCGACCTGGCCACGCGCACGGTGAACGGCCGCATCACCTCTGACACATCCTTCAACAAGAATGAGACGAGCACCTCGATGGGTCTGACGTTCGACAACCTGGAGGTGCGCGACGGCTCGTGCTGGTGGAAGGGCGGGGTGGGCGTGATGACCCTGCCGGTCGCGTTGCCCGGCGATCTGGTGGCGCTGCGGCTCTCGGCCCAGATCCGCGCCGGGGCCGAAGGACACGATCCAGATCGAGGCCAGCACCGACGGCGGCACGTCCTGGCGCGCGCTCGAGAAGATGGTCGGCCCGACCCCCGGCCGCACCCACGCCTTCCGCTTCGCCGACTGGCCGGCCGGCACCCGCGCGGTCGTGCTCAAGTTCACCTTCACCGGCAATAACACCGTCGGCATCTTCAGCGTCCGCGCCGATGCCGATTACAAGGACCCCCGCGGCAGCAAGACCCCGCGGCCCTTCCAGGTCGTCCACAAGTGGACCGAGAACGGCCAGGCCAAACAGAAAGTCCAGACCATCACCCGATTGCCCTTCTCCTACACCATCGACGCCGCCAATGACCCGGAGATGGTTTCCGTGTCGTACGAGATGGCGGCATCAGGGAAAGTGGGAGGAATTGATATGATTGGTGATTGATTGTTTTCGTAGGGTCCGCTGTGCGGACCGTCCGGCAAAAACCCCGATCCGCACAGCGGACCCTACGAGAAAGAGGAGGCTTCCCATGCCCGACGCATCTCTCCTGATGCTTCTCGACGAGGTTCGCGGCAAGACCCTGCGCATCCTGAAGAGCATCCCTCCGGAGCAACTGCGCCGGGCGCCGGCGGGGCTGCAAAATACGGTGTTGTGGCACGCCGGCCACGTGCTCGTGACGGTCGAATCGCTGGCGATGCGGGCGCTGGGCAAGCCCCTGGAGGTGCCCGCCGGCTGGCCCGAGCTGTTCGCCATGAACAGCCGCCCCGGCGAGGTGCCGCCCGAGCGGTGGCCGTCGCTGGTGGCGATCCTCGTGCAGCTCGAAGCTCAGCAGGAGCGTCTGCGGGCGCTCCTGGCCACGATGACTCCCGCGCAGCTCGACGCCCCGTCCGCCGCTCATCCCGATCGCACCGTCCGCTACGGCTTCCTTCATGGCCTGCACGACGAGGCCTGCCATTGCGGCGAGATGCACTTGCTCCGTAAGATGCAGAATGCAACACAATCTTCGTAGCGCGGTGGAGCCCCTGATCTCCATGTCTTGTAGGGTAGGCTTCAGCCTGCCAGTTCCACGAAGAGACTATTCGGACAGCCCCGAAGGGGCGGAAGTGAATAGCCCGGGGCGTCAGCCCCGGGAACCGGAACCGTGACCGCGCCATCCTCCTGGCAGCCCCTGCGGGGCTGCGGAGGGGGGATGCGCCGCACTCCTCTCCTCCCGGGGCTGACGCCCCGGGCTATTCACTTCCGCCCCTTCGGGGCTAAAACCAGACTTTCCCTCGTTCCCACGCAGAACAGCGCGTGGGAACGAGGATATTCACACTCGACATCCATGAATCCAGAACGACAGCGACTTGAGGAAGACCGTCTGGGCGTGAAGCGCTGGCGGCGGTGGGGTCCGTACCTTTCCGAGCGGCAGTGGGGCACCGTGCGCGAGGACTACAGCGCCGACGGCCACGCCTGGGCCTACTTCCCACATGACCATGCCCGCTCGCCGCGCCTACCGCTGGGGCGAGGACGGCCTGGCCGGCGTCAGCGACGAGCAGGGCCGGCTCTGCCTCGCGCTGGCACTCTGGAACGAACGCGACGCGATCCTCAAGGAACGCCTCTTCGGCCTCACGAACCATGAGGGCAACCACGGCGAGGATGTCAAGGAGATTCTACTGCTACCTCGACGCCACGCCGACCCATTCCTATCTTGAATATTTATACAAATACCCTCAGCGTCGCCTTTCCCTACGATGGCTTGTCGCGGAGAACGGCCAGCGGACCCGCCGCGACCCGGAATTCGAGCTGATCGACACGGGCCTCTTTGACGACGACCGTTATTTCGATGTCCTGATCACCTACGCCAAGTCTGCACCGAACGACATCCTCATGCGAGTGACGGCGTACAACCGCGGTCCCGACGCGGCCCCGCTGCGCATTCTGCCCCAGTTGTGGTTCCGCAACACCTGGTCGTGGCGGCCTGACTGCGCCCCGGCCCCAGCTTGTACAACGGCCTGACGGCGTGATCGAGGCCCGGCACGAGACGCTCGGCGTCTTCCACCTGGCCGCCGACGCCGGCGCCGAGGCGCTGTTCTGCGACAACGACACCAACACGCGCCGTCATCAGGGCGCCGCGGATGCATCCGGCTTCTTCAAGGACGGCATCAACGAATATATCATCAACGGCGATCAGAGTGCGGTCAATCCGGCACAAGTCGGCACCAAGGTCGCGCTGCATTACCGCATCGAATGTGCCGGCCGGCGGATCACACACCGTGCGCGTCCGGCTGAGCCTGCGCGAGCGTCCCGGGGCGTTCGACGACTTCGATGCCATCCTCGATCAGCGCCGCCAGGAGGCCGACGCCTTTTACGATGAGCTTCCAGGCGGGCCTGGCCAATCCCGACGGGCGCCGCGTCCACCGCCAGGCGCTGGCCGGTCTGATCTGGAACAAGCAGTTCTATGATTATGATATCCCCCGGTGGCTGCGGGGCGATCCCGCCCTGCCGCCGCCGCCCGCGTCGCGCTGCCACGGCCGCAACGCCGACTGGAAGCACCTGAACAACGCCGACGTGCTGTCGATGCCCGACAAGTGGGAGTATCCCTGGTACGCCGCCTGGGACCTGGCGTTTCATTGCATGACGCTGGCCCTGATCGACCCTGAGTTCGCCAAGGACCAGCTCGTGCTGCTGACGCGCGAGTGGTACATGCACCCCAACGGCCAGCTGCCGGCCTACGAGTGGAACTTCGGCGACGTGAACCCGCCGGTCCACGCCTGGGCCGCCTGGCGCGTCTACGAGATCGACCGCCAGCGGCGCGACGGGCCCGGCGACCTCGAGTTCCTCAAGCGGATCTTCCACAAGCTGCTGCTCAACTTCACCTGGTGGGTCAACCGCAAAGACCGCCAGGGCCGCAACATCTTCCAGGGCGGCTTCCTGGGCCTGGACAACATCGGCGTCTTCGACCGCAGCGCCCCGATGCCCGACGGCGCGTACCTCAGCCAGGCCGACGGCACCGCCTGGATGGCCATGTACTGCCTGAACCTCATGCGCATCGCGCTGGAGATCGGCCAGTATGACCATGTCTACGAAGACCTGGCGACCAAGTTCTTCGAGCACTTCCTCTACATCGCCGCGGCCATGACCAACATGGCCGACCAGGGCCTGGGTCTGTGGGACGAGCAGGACCAGTTCTACTACGACGTCTTGAACCTGAACGACGGCCGGGCGGTGATTCTGCGGGTCCGCTCGCTGGTCGGGCTCATTCCGCTGTTCGCCGTCGAGGCGATCGAGCCCGATCATCTGGAGAGGCTGCCCGACTTCGCGCAGCGGCTGGACTGGTTCTTGAAGTACCGCCCCGACCTGGCGGCCTTGGTCTCGCGCTGGCACGAGCCGGGCAAGGGCGAGCGCCGGCTGCTCTCGCTGCTGCGCGGCCACCGCATGAAGCAGCTCTTGCGCCGCGCACTTGATCCCCACGAGTTCCTGTCCGACCACGGCGTGCGGTCGGTGTCGAAGTATCACCAGGACCACCCTTTTGTCTTCGACTGCCACGGCACGACCTTGAGCATCTCGTACGTGCCGGCCGAGTCGGACTCGACCTCTTCGGCGGCAACTCGAACTGGCGCGGACCGGTCTGGATGCCGGTCAACTACCTCTTGATCGAGTCGCTGCGACGGTTCCACTCCTACTACGGCGGCGACTTCCGCATCGAGTGCCCGACCGGCTCGGGCCAGTTCGTGACGATCGCCGCGGCGGCCGACGAGCTCGCCGAGTCGTCTTCGGCGCCTGTTTCTTTGCGGGCCGGATGGCCGCCGCCCGGCGGCCGGCCCCAGCGACAAGCTCCAGACCGATCCCCACTTCCGTGATCTCGTGCCCTTGTATGAATACTTCGACGGCGACACCGGCCGCGGCCTGGGCGCCTCCAACCAGACCGGCTGGACGGCCTTGATTGCGCTGCTGCTGCAACGGGGAACATAAGTCTTGTAGGGTGCGTCCAGTCCGCGCCGACGCACCTTCTGCTCAGAAAAAGAGGTGCGTCGGCGCGGACTGGACGCACCCTACAAGACTGTGCTTCTGTGGTGAATCCGGCCCACGTCCGTTACAATAGCACTCGTGCGGCCGAAGTCCGGACCGCCCCAGATCGAGGGTGAAGGAACGAGGATTTATGAGCGTGCAAGGAGATCGAGCGGCCTGGTTCCAGGGTGGCGACACGTGCTGTGCGATCCGGCCCCCAGAGCGTGAGCGTGCCTACCGGCTGATCTTGCTGGGACCGCCCGGCGTCGGCAAGGGGACCCAGGCCGAGCTGCTGTGTGAACATCTCGGTACCTGTCATCTCTCCACGGGCGACGTCTTCCGCGCGGCCAAGAACGAGGCCCATCCCAGCCCGGCCCTGCAATGCGCCTTGGATGCCATGCGCAAGGGCGAGCTGGTGTCCGACGAGACGGTCATCGCGATGGTCCGTGAGCGCGCAGGCTGCCTGCGCTGCGGCGGCGGGTTCCTGCTCGACGGTTTCCCCCGCACGGTCGCGCAGGCGGTCGCCCTCGACGCCATGCTCACCCAGCAGGGCGTGGCCCTCGACGCCGTCCTGAGCTACGAGCTGCCCCTCGACGAGATCGTCGATCGCCTCAGCGGCCGTCGCACCTGCGCGAAGTGCAAGGCCGTCTATCACGTGACGGCGCGTCCACCTCAGGTCGCGGGCGTCTGCGACCAGTGCGGCGGCGCGCTCATCCAGCGCGAGGACGACCGCCCCGAGTCGATCCGCGTGCGCATGCAAGCCTACGAGGAATCGACCCGGCCGCTGGCCGACTACTACCAGAAGACCGGCAAGCTCATCCCGGTCGGTGCCCACGGGACCCCCGAAGAGATCCTCAAGCGCACCCTGACGGCCCTCGACGGCCAGCCGGCGGCGAAGGCTTGAGAGGTCTTGTAGTGTGCGTCGAGTCCGCGATGACGCACCTCCTCTGACCCCGACGCATGGGGATTTGCGAGTGAGGAGTGCATCATCCCGGACTTGACGCATCCTTTGAGATTTTGTGGTTTGCGAACGGTCGACGCTGCCTGTCGGCACCTAGCTTGCCACCAGTCTGTGGGTTATACTCTGCTGCTAGGATCTATGCGGAATCCGATATCGCCCGACGAGGTGCGAAAAAAGGAACACCACCGATGCTGACACTCGCGCTAATGCTCGCACTGAGCGCTCAAGACCAAGCTCAGGCAGAAGAGGTTTCCGGCCCTTACTACCGGATCGCGTACGAGCCGGTGGAGGATGAACCAACCTGGAGATCAAGTTGATGCAGGTCGAGGCCCCGGCCGCTGGGCTCTTGTCGGACCACCACCTGGACATTTCCATATATGCAATCGGCAAGGGGCGGAAGCCAACGACCTGGCCCCATATCACCGTCCTGCTCGTCTCGACATCCGACTCCTGGGAGTTTCTCGAACCCGCTCGGCGGCCTGGCTGGTTGACGGCGAGCTGGACGGAGAGCTGGGACGAGCATGAGGGCGACACTCGGAAATACAAAGGGGTCGTCGAGTTCATCTGGCTGCGGCCGGGACCGGAACCGGAAGAGATGGTTGGACCGACCCACCCTACAAATAGCGTCATCGGCCCGACCCCGGCAACGGAATCGCCGGGTCGCCGAAGACCATGTATTTCATGCCCTGGAAGAAGATGCTGGCCGGATACCAGTCGGGCGTTCGGCGTGATCGTTGCGAGGTGCTCGGCCTCGTAATAATGGTCGACGGCGCGGACCCAGCAATCGCCGAGCGTCGGCTCGGGCAGATCCGCCAGGGCTGCGACGAAGCCGTCCAGCAGTGTCATCCCGCAGGGCTGGCCGCCCGTGTTGCAGCCGATGTAGGCGACCGCGCCGTTCGGCCCGTCGCGCACCATGCGCTCGCCCAGCCCCGTCATGTTGTAGCGGCCCCGGGCATAGGGCGACGGCGGCGGCGGCGGGGCGTCGAAGACCTCGCCGGTGATCCGTGCCCTTGTGCTGTGCCGCCGTGAACGTCTTCATAAGGCTCATACGGCGGCAGCGTGGCGAACCGCGCGGTCGAGCAGCCGGCCGAGAGGACCACCGGCAGGCGGTCGGCGTTGTCAACTGGCCCAAGCGCGCCGACGCCGAAGCTGCCCGCCCAGCCGTCGTCGTAGCCGTGGCCGACGTGAAGGACCACCGAGGCGCCTTCGTTCAAGAGCGCCGCCACGTCTTGCTCGTCGGCCGGGCGCTTCGGCCTTCGGGCCGCCGAAAGCTTGACTGGCTCCCAGCCATGCCGGCGAGCCGATCGGCCCAGCCGTCCATCTGCCCGCGCGCGTCGACCCAGCCCGGCACCCAGACAAACCCCGCCCGGCGCAGGCCGGGGCCGCGTTCGCCGACGCACGCCCCGCTCATACGCCATCGTCTTCGCGGCCACCATCGCGCACCTCGTCGGCCGTATCGACCGGCCAGCGGCCGACGGCCAGCTCGGGACGATAATCGATCTGGTCGAAGTTGATCGGGTCCGACTTGTTCTTCTCGCCGCGGACCTCGCCGAAATAGCCGGCGTGGAAGCCGTCCTTGCGGGCGTTCCAGTCGTCGAAGCTGCCGTCGCGCGTGGCCACGTCGGCGTAGTATAGATCGGACGGATAGAACGCATAATCAAACGCCGCGCGGCGTGACGCGGTCGAGCACCATGTACCGCACGGGCACGAGGTCGGCGTCGCCCACGAGCAGCACGTAGCCGACGCCGTTCTCCTTCCACTCGCGGTAAAGCCAGTGCTTGAGCCGTTCGGGATCATCGACGCCGTCGGATTCCTTCAGGATCGTCTCGAGCGCCACGAGCTTCGCCGGCCGCCGGTCCGAGCGGAAACTCATGTAGTCCTTCAAAGCCTCATAGAATTTCGCGGGAGCGACAACGACCATGCCCTTGGTTTTCGGGTGGGCGTTTGCGTTCGGGGCTTTGGCCGGCGGCTGTGCGTGCAACGTCCCCGTCGCGATGAGCAGGGTCAGGAGTCCGATGCGGAGGTTCGGGACGCGGATCATGATGGCTCCCTCAGAGTGATGGTCGATTATGCTGCGCTGACCCACATTACGGGGTAGAGGGAGACGCCTCAGGCTCCTGCGTCCTCTCCAAGACCACGTTCCGTTCCAACTTACCACGACGGACTTTCAACCGGGCCTGGGTCGGCCGATCCCAAAACAGGTTCCGTAGTTGATATTTCCGCAACGACTCAGCCTCGACTCCGTCCACCGTCACGGAGACGGCGACCAGAAAACGCCCTCGACCCCGGAGGGATCAACAGCGCCTCATTCCGGCCCTGGGTGCTGCGACCCCTCCGGGGTCGAATCCTCTGGGGAGGCACGTCCACCCCGGTTGCGCTGCGCGAACCGGGGCTAATGGCTGTCATCCCTCCGGGATGAGGACAACGGCCATTTCTTTCCTGGGAAGCTATAATCTCCCCAGACGAGGGCCTTGCCCCCAGGTATCCTTTCGCTCCGGACGCTGTTTTCTTGAGGACGACGATGCGACCACGCGCTCTGTTCCTGCTCACCTTGACCGTCCTGCTACCGATGACCGCCGCGGCCAGCCCGCCGCAAAAAGAAGCGACCATCCGGGAGTACTCGCGGTCCTTCCCGACGTACCCGTTCGGCGACCCCGACCCGGTGGCGGCGATGTCGCGGTTCTATCCGTACTTCCGCTTCGACGGCTTCACGGACACGCCCGCGCCGAAGGCGTGGAAGGTGGTCGAGCTGTCGAATGATTACCTCCAGCTTTTGATCCTGCCCGAGATCGGCGGCAAGGTCTGGGCGGCCATCGAGAAGTCCACGGGCAAGTCGTTCCTCTATTTCAATCATGTGGTCAAATTCCGTGACGTGGCCATGCGCGGGCCCTGGACGAGCGGCGGCATGGAGGCGAACTACGGCATCATGGGCCACACGCCGAACTGTTCCACGCCCGTCGATTATCTCACCAGGCGCAATCCGGACGGCAGCGTCAGTTGTTTCCTCGGCACGCTCGACCTGCTCACCCGTTCCACCTGGCGGCTCGAAGTGCGCCTGCCCGCCGACGAAGCGTGCTTTTCCACTCGCTCGTTCTGGCACAGCGGATCGGCGCTCGATGAGCCTTATTATTCGTGGATGAACATCGGCATCAAGGCGGGCGGCAACTTGCAGCTTGTCAATCCTGGAACCAACTCTATTTATCACGATGGCAAAGCCTATGACTGGCCGATCAATCATGAGAACGGCAGGGACATCTCGTGGTACGAGAAGAATAACTTCGACGGGCCCAAGTCGTATCACGTGCTGGGGCGGTTCTCGGAGTTCTTCGGCGGCTACTGGCACGACGACGATTTCGGCATGGCCCGGTTCACCCCCTTCGGCGACAAGCCAGGGCGGAAGGTCTGGATCTGGGGGCTGTCGCGCGCGGGCATGATCTGGGAAGATCTGCTCACCGATCACGACGGCCAATATGTCGAGGTCCAGTCGGGCCGGCTGTTCAACCAGAACGACGACGCAAGCACGCGCACCCCCTTCAAGCACCGGGCGTTTCCGCCCTATGCCACCGACACCTGGACCGAGACCTGGCTGCCGGTCAAAGAGACGAAAGGTTTTGTGACCGCCAGCCCCTGGGGTGCCATGAACGTGACGCGCGACGGTGCGCGCATTCACATTCGCATTTCTCCGACGAAAACTTTGCATGACACGCTGGCGGTCTTCGATGGCGACCGGTTGCTGGAAGAGCGCAAGGTGACGCTCGAGCCGATGCGGACCGTCGAGGAGATCGTCACGCTGGCCTCACCCCCGAAGGCGCTGCGGGTCTGTCTCGGCGGCGACAAGATGACCTATGCGGATGATGATAGCGATCTGTTGACCCGGCCGCTGGAAGCGCCGCGCAACTTTCGACTGGGATTCGGTCCAGGGCCTGTATCTTCAAGGCAAGGAGAGCGCCCGGCAACGCGATTACACGCGCGCAGCGGAAAAGTTCAAAGCGTGCCTGGAGCGCGATCCGAATTATGTGCCGGCGCTCGTCGAACTGGCCGCGCTGGCGAACCGGCGCGGCGATGTGAAAGCCGCTCGTGATTATGCTCGACATGCTTTAAGCATCGACACGTACGATCCCGGCGCCAACGAACAATTCGGCCTGGCGAGCGTCGCCCTGGGACGCACAGCCGATGCCAAGGCCGCGTTCAGCCTGGCGGCGCTGGAGCCGGCATGGCGCTCGGCCGCGAATACCGAACTGGCCAAGGTCTATCTCCGCGCCCAGCAGTTTCGAAACGCGCCCGCGCCTGTGCCGACGCGAGTCTCGACGGCAACCGCCGCAATCTCGACGCCCTCCAGGTGCAGGCGTGTGCCGGGCGGCTCTCGGGCGAAGCCAGCGCGGCCCGCGCTGCGCAGGAGGCTCTGCTCGCGCTCGACCCGCTGAATCATTTCGCCCGGGTCGAGCGGTACCTGCAAGGGCAGGGGAGCCCCGAGGACGTCACCGGGCTGATCCGCAACGAACTACCCCAGGAGACCTATCTGGAGCTGGCGGTCTGGTATCACGGCGTGGCACGCGATGCCGACGCCGCCCGGGTGCTCGACCTGGCGCCGCCGACGGCCGAAGTTCTGTACTGGCTGGCCTATCTGCGTCAAGACGCCGCCTTGTGTGCGCGGGCCGAGGCGGCCACGCCCGCGTTCGTGTTCCCGTTCCGGATCGAGTCGGTGCCCGTGTTCGAATGGGCCTGTGCGCAAGGCCATGCCTGGCAGCCGAAGTATTTCCTGGCGCTGCTGCGCTGGCACCTGGGCGAGCCGTCGCAGGCGCGCGAGCTGCTCTCCTCGTGTGGTGATGAGCCGAGATTTTCACCGTTTTATGCCGTCCGCGCACAGCTCAACGAAGCCAGCGCCGAAGCCGACTTGAAGCGTGCCGCCGCGCTCGACCCTGGCCAGTGGCGTTACGGGGCGATGCTCACAAGGCATTTCCTCCAGCGCGAGGAGTTTGATGCCGCCGTGAAGACGGCCGCCGCTGCCGCGCAGCGCTTCCCCGGTCAGACCGCCCTGGCAATCTTGCTCGCCAAGGCCCAAGTCGCGGCCGGCAAATATGCCGACGCGGCCCAGCGGCTCGACACTTTGAAGTTGCTCCCCAGCGAAGGCGCCACCGACGCGCGCAGCCTGTTTCACGAGGCCCATCTCATGCTGGCCGTCGCGCGTCTGAAGGCCAGGGACTTCGACGCGGCGCTCTCGCACCTCGACGCCGCCCGGCAGTGGCCCGAGCGTCTGGGATCGGGCAAACCCTATCCCGAGGACATCGACGAGCGTCTCGAAGACTGGCTGACCGGCCAGTGCCATCTCGGCCGCCAGGCGCCGGAGGAGGCCACGAAGGCGATCGACCGGCTGCTGTCTTTTGCCCCCCACGCCCGGCCGGAAGGCATCGGCGCGATCGTGCGAATACTGGCCCTGAAGCACGCCGGCCAGGCCAACGAGGCCGAGGCCGAACTGCGCAACTGGCGCGAACGTGACCCGTCGAATTCGCTCGCCTCCTGGGCCGCCGACCTGCTCGCCGGCCGTGCCAGCCCGCCGCCCGCCGCCTTGAGCCGCTCGGCCGACGGCCGCGCCCTCGCCGCCTGGCTGCGCTGAACGCGGCGGGTTTCGGGTATACTTGGGGAGCGAAGATGGCTGATGGCTGATGACTGATCGTAGAACCCAGCCATCCGTCATCAGCCATCAGCCATCCTCCCTTGTGATCCCCGAACTGGACCACCCCGCCATGAGCTCAGAACTGCCCCTCGACCGTCTGCACCAGGGCGACTGCCTGAAGGGCCTGGCGCGACTGCCCGAGGGGTGCGTCGATCTGGCGTTCGCCGACCCGCCGTTCAATATTGGGTATGATTATGACATCTACGAAGATCGCCGGGCCTGTGACGAATATCTGGATTGGTCCAGGCGATGGATTCGCGCCGTCGCGCGCGTGCTGAAGCCGACCGGTACGTTCTGGCTGGCGATCGGCGATGAGTACGCCGCGGAACTCAAAGTCATCGCCCACCGCGAGGTCGGCTTGCACCTGCGGAGCTGGGTCGTCTGGTATTACACGTTCGGCGTGCACTGTTCGAAAAAATTCACGCGCAGCCACGCCCATTTGCTCTACTTCGTGAAGGACCCCAAGCAGTTCACCTTCCACGACGCGGCCGTGCGCGTGCCCTCGGCGCGGCAGCTCATCTATGCCGACAAGCGGGCCAACCCGCGCGGCCGGGTGCCCGACGATACCTGGATTCTGCGTCCCCAGGACGTGCCCGACGGTTTTTCGCCCGATCAGGACACCTGGCACGTCTCGCGCGTCTGCGGCACTTTTAATGAACGTGCCGGCTGGCACGGCTGCCAGATGCCCGAGCAGGTCCTCGGACGCATCCTCAAAACGTGTTCAAATGAGGGCGACCTCATCCTCGACCCCTTCGCCGGCAGCGGCACGACGCTGGCCGTCGCGAGGAAGCTGAAGCGCCACTACCTCGGCTTCGAGCTCTCGCCCGAATACGCCGCGCGGGTCGAGGAGCGTCTGGCGGCGATCATCCCCGGCACGCCGCTCGTCGGCAGCGACGAGCCCTGGGTCAAGCCCAGCGGCCGCGTCCAGCGCCGGTCGAACGCCGCCGACCGCCTGCCGGGGATGTGATGGCTGAAGGAGCGCCGGGCACGTAGAATATAGCCACGGCGGCATTCGCCCCGTGGAGATCCCGACGATGCCCTCGCCCTTCCCCGGAATGGACCCGTATCTGGAGAGTCCCCACGTCTGGCCGGACGTCCATCATGCGCTTGCGACCGAGATCCGCAACGCCCTGAACCGGAGCCTCCCTGCGCCGTATTACGCCCAGATGGAGCTGCGGCCGGAGCTGGGCATCGTGGAAGAGGATGAGTCCGATTTCACGCAGCCCGCCCGGCGGATCGTCCCTGATGTGATGGTCGTGAAACACCCTCGGCCTTTCGCCGAACCCGGCGGCGTCGCCGTGGCCGAACCTGAGACGGCGCGCGCGACGCTCTCGGCCGCGATCGAGTTCGCCGCGCTGGTGGACGAACCGGCGCGGCACCATTTCGTCGAGATCCGCGACCCGACGCGCGGCCACAAGCTCGTCACGCTCATCGAGATCCTCAGCCCGACGAACAAGCGCCCCGGCCCCGACCGCACGTTGTATGCCACCAAGCAGCGCGCGGTGCTCGACACCGATGCCAGTCTCGTGGAGATCGACCTTTTGCGTAACGGCCGGCACGTGCTACCCACGCCCGAGCTGGAAGCGGCCGTCGCGCTGATCCAGCCCCGACCCGATTACCTCGTGTTCGTCAGCCGCGCCTGGCGACGCCACGACCGCATGCTGGGCTATCTGGCCTATCCCGCCAGGCTCCGCGAGCCCTTGCCCTGCGTGGGTATCCCGCTCAAGGCCGAGCTTGCGGAAGTGCCCCTCGACCTTCAAGACGTCTTCCGGCGCGTCTACGACGGCGGCCCCTACCGCCGCGGCGCCGTCCGCTACGATCAGCCGCCCGACCCGCCGCTGAGCGAGGAGGACGCCGCCTGGGCGGAAGCTTTGCTTCGCGCTGCGACGGCCCGTTGATTCTTTTCCCCGCGTCGTTTTCGTAGGGTCCGCTGTTCCGCTGTGCGGACCCTACGGGACTGGGGCGTTGCGTGATCCGCCCCAGCCGCCCGGCCGCGATATCATTTCAAGCTTTGCTGTAGTTTTTGGTATCATGTGCCTATCGGCGCACCGGGGCGGTCGGGGGGAAGTATTTTGGGGAATCACCGTGGTCGCCGATGCAGGGGCCCCAACCATGTTGCTCTCACGGCGGCAGTCTCTCGCGTCCGTGTCCGGTCTGTTCGTGGCCGTTCTGCTGGGGATTTCGCCGAGCGCGACGCGAGGCGAGGATGGTCCCGACACGAAGGGGTGGAAGATCGTCTTCTCCGACAAGTTCAACAGGGACAAGATCGGCGAGCGCTGGAAGGTCGTGGATGGCGATTGGACGATCGAGGACGGGGCGCTCAAGGGGCAACTCACCAAGAAGGATTTCCTGCAGTACGATTTCCACGAGGCCGACATCGCGTTGCAGGGGACCGCGATCCCGGCCAACGTTGAGGTCCGCTACGAGACGTGGTCTCCCGACGAAGTGGGCAGCGAGGCGAAGTTTCTGACCAAGGCCGGCGACGGGGGGATCATCCTGACCTGTCTCGGCGTCGAGCATCCCGCCTACAAGGCGAAGGGAATGATGCTCCTCGTTTTCAGCGAAGGAGTTTATTGGCCTGTCGGCAGAGAGCCGAAGGCCGAGCTCGTTCCCAAGGTGCATCACAAGGTCCGCCTCGTCCGCAAGCAGGACCAAGCGACGCTTTTCTTCGACGGTAAGAAGGTTCTTTCCGCAGACGTTACCGTCGCGAAGGGCCTCCGCGACCTGAATCTGCATCTTGTGGGAACATGGGGGAAAGAGGGCTCGGCCGTCTATTTCGATAATCTCGAGATCCGCGTCCCCGCCGATCAGAGCAATGTAGCGGCGCGGACGGGTCGATTCCGGTTTACTTCCGTCCGATGACCGCGATCTTGATTGGTTCGGCGGGTGGCACTGGTAATGAGTTTTGTAGGGTGCGTCAAGTCCGCGCCGACGCACCTCTGTCGGAGACGGATGGTGCGTCATCGAAGACTCGACGCACCCTACGAGGCTGACATCAATCGATGTCGGCCTCTTCCAGCTTCCACTCATGGACGCCCGCCGCCCATTCCTTTTGCATGGTGACCTTCAGCCGCAGGGCGGTCGTGGTCACGGGTGCAAACTTGACGGTACACCAGCGATCCCTGGCGACAACATATTCTGAAGCGCCCGCAACGGGCTTCCACTCGTTGCCGTTGCGGTATTCGATCGTCCACGAGGCCGGCAGGCGGCAGGCGCCGCGGCCGGTGTCGTCGAACCAGTAGACCTTCGCGGCCTGGACGGTCACGGGCTGTTTCCAGGAGTACTGGACCCACTCCTCGCCGCCGTGGTGCGGCCACCAGTGGCAACAGGCGGCGGGTTGCTCGCCGCTGGATTTCGGCTCGAGGCCGTCGTTGATGCCCCAGGGCTGGCAGTTGTTGCTGACAAAAGACATGCTCACCTTGGCGCGTGTTTCGATCCCGCCGGCCGCAGGAATGGGAGGCGCGACGGGCATCCAGACGCGCATCGGGCCGGGTTCGCGGTTGTCCCAGGCGTAGTAAGGGATGGCCGTGATCGGCACTCGACGCGATGGTGTTACAGCTTGATAGAGCTTGCCTGTCCAGTCGGCGGCCTCGGCGACCTCGGCCTGGCCCTTGAGGACGACCACGCCGCCGAGCAGGTCCTTGGCCTTCTCGGCCTGGAACGTGGTGTTCGCGGGAATGTAGAGCGAAGAAATGGGCTCGGACTGGTCGCAGGCTTCGAGGCAGTAGACCAGCGGGCCGCGCTGGAAGGCGAGCTGGTTCGTGTCGGCCTTCACGTTGGGATGGGCCGCGATGCGCTCGACGGGCATCGGCAGGTTCAGCTCGACCTTGTCGCCGGCCTGCCATTCGCGCGAAAGAACGACATATCCGCGCTCGATTGTGGGTTCCTTCACGGCCTGCCCGTTGATCGCGACGGTCGCGCCCCGGCACCAGCCGGGGATGCGCAGGCGGAGCGCAAATCTCGAAGACGTCTCGGGACGCGGCTCCAGCACGACCTTGCCGTCCCAGGGATAGTCGGTCGTGACGCGGAGCGAAACCTTGTTCTCGCCCAGCTTGGCGGTGGCGGCGCCCTGGATGTAGAGGTTGACCCACAAGGCGTCGTCGCTGACGGCATAGGCATAGCCGCCGAGCGAGGCCAGCGTGCGTGCCTCGTTGGGCGGGCAGCAGGCGCAGCCGAACCAGCCGGCGCGGTGGTGCGTGCCGTGACTTTCGAGCGGATTGACATAGAAGAACTTCTTGCCGTCGAGCGAGACGCCGGCCAGCACGCCGTTATACAGCGAGCGCTCGAAGACGTCGGCGAACTTCGCGTCGCCATAGAGCAAGGCCAGGCGGTGGTTCCACTGCGCCAGGGCGACCGACGCGCACGTCTCCTGGTAGGCGGAGAGATTGGGCAGGTCGTAGTCCTCGGTGAAGCCCTCGTTGCTCGCGCTCGGGCCGATGCCGCCGGTGATGTACATGTTCTTCTGCGTCGTGTTGCGCCAGACGCGGTTGAGCATCTTCAAGAGGGCCGGGTCGTTGGTCTCGCCGGCCACGTCGGTGGCCCCGCTGAGCAAATACGCGGCGCGGACGGCGTGGCCCTTGATGTTGCGATGTTCATAAATCGGCACGTCATCTTGCCAGTAACTGCCGTCGTAACGGTCCAGGGGCGTCTTGTGCTCCGTGGCGAAGTACTTCTTGCCGCGGCTGGTGATGAAGAAGCGGGCCAGGTCGAGGTAGCGTTTCTCGCCGGTCGCGCGCCCGAGCTTCACCAGCGCCAGCTCGAGCTCGGGATGGCCGGGATAGCCCATGCGCTTGCCGGGGCCGAAGACCGAATCGATATGGTCGGCGAGCTTCTTCGCGACGTCGAGGAAGGTGGTCTTGCCGGTGGCCTGGAAGTGCGCGACGGCCGCTTCGATGAGGTGCCCCGCGCAGTACAGCTCGTGGTTGTCGCGCAGGTTCGTCCAGCGCCGCCCCGGCTCCTTGACGATGTAGTACGTGTCGAGATAGCCGTCGGGCTGCTGCGCGGCGGCCATCGTGGCGATGATCGCGTCCAGCTTCTTTTCGAGGGCCGGATCAGGATGCGTGGCCAGGGAGTACGAGGCGGCCTCAAGAGCCTTGTACACATCCGAATCCATGAAGACCGGCCCCGTGAACCCGCTCGTGGCCTTGGCCGCGGCCAGCTCGAAGTTGCGCAGGTTGCCGGACTTCTCGAGCATGTCGAGGTTGACCGGGATGGAGGCCGTGCGGTTGGTCTCCTGCCTTGGGGACCAGAACGAGTCGCGGATTGTGACGTTCGTGAAGGGGACGACGCGCAGCTTCGGCAACGGCTCGTCGGCGGCCAGGGAAGGCAGCGCCGTGAGGGCGGCGAGAGAAAGAGCAAGGAGTGTTTTCATGAAGGCTCCTCCGAACAACCAGGTTTGAAGCCGATATCTTGGGCCACGTCGTCTTCACCACAGAGGCACAGAGGACACCGATGCGGGCACAGAGGAGAGTCTGGTTTCAGCCCCGAAGGGGCGAAAGTGAATAGCCCGGGGCGTCAGCCCCGGGAACCGGGAGTGGCCGCGCCATCCTTCTCCGAAGCCCCAAAGGGGCGACAGAAGACCCGACGAAACCAGGGGATCGGTCGTCCCTACGAGGCTATTTCGGAGCGCTTTGGGGCGTCGTTTCTCTTCCCGGGGCTGACGCCCCGGGCTATTCACTGCCGCCCCTTCGGGGCTAAAACCAAGGTGTCTCTGTGGTGAATTCCGCCGCTCGATCACCTCAGCGGGTCTGTTCCTCCACGATGCCCAGGTCGATGTACTGCCCGCCCATCGTCTGGTGGCAGTGGACGGCGATCACGTTCGCGCCCGGCTTGAGGGCGGCGGCGCCGGCGGGGGTCAAATCCACAGGCTCATATGTGGTCGTATATCCACCGGCCTTGGCAGCCAGGACGCCGTTGATGTAGACCTCGACATCCTCGTCGTGGTGCAGCATCAACGAAGGGTTATTCCGCTTGCCGGCGGGCAGGTTGATGGTTTTTCGCAGCCAGATATCGGCACTCTTCCACTCGGTGCGGACGACCGAGCCGGGCGTGCCCTTCGTGCCAAAACCGGCGGGACCTTCCGACCAGGAGGAATCGTCGAAATCGGGGTTGGCCCAGTTCTCGGCGGGCTTGGTCGTGGTGTAGCGCCAGGTCGTCGCTTCCTTCTCGGCGGTGGGGACGATCGTGCGATACGACGGTGCGGGCGGGAACTTGCCCTGCGCGGCCTCGGCGGACGCCGGCAGCGCCACCTTGATGATCTTGCGATCATAGGTGAGCAGGCCGTTGCACTCGGTCTCGCAGTCGGTGAGCTGGGTATACACGGCCGCGCACAGGCCGGCCTCGTCCTTGAGCCGCCAGACGCCGCGCCAGAGGTCGATATAACGGCGCGTGAGCGCCTTCATGCTCGCCATGCCCTGGTAGCCCCACGACTTCTCGACCCAGGTGTGCTCGGGCACCGCCAGGCCCAGGCCGCCGAACTCGCCCAGCACGGCCGCGCGCTGCGGCTCGGCCTTCGGACTGCCGGGGCCGGGGTAATTGTGCATGTCCACGATGTCGCCCACGTTGCGGTCGTTCCAGCCGCTGGCGCAGCTCACCAGCCGCGAGGGGTCGAGCTCCTTGACCCACTTCGTCAGGCGCACCGTGTCGTACTGGCCCCAGCCCTCATTGAAGACGATCCACATGATGATCGACGGCGCATTTTGATGCTGCCAGACCAGGTGCTTCAGCTCGGTCTCGAACTGCTCGGCGGCGGCATCGGACACGCGCACGCCTTCTTTCTCGCGATTGCCGCCGTGGCCGGTGCCCGAGCCGGGCATGTCCTGCCAGATCAACAGGCCGAGCTTGTCGCACCAGTAGTACCACCGCTGCGGCTCGACCTTCACGTGCTTGCGCACCATGTTGAAGCCGAGCTTCTTCATCGTCTCGATGTCGAACTTCAGCGCCTCGTCGGTCGGCGCCGTGTAGATGCCGTCGGGCCAGAAGCCCTGATCGAGCGGGCCGGACTGGAAGACGAATTTCCCATTGAGCAAGAGTCGCGTGAAACCGCTTTCATCCTTGCCGATGGCGATCTTGCGCATGCCGAAGTAGCTGGCGACCTCGTCGGCGGTCTTCCCGTCGTTCTTGAGCGTGACCTTGAGGTCATAGAGGAACGGGTCATCGGGCGACCACACATGCGCCTTCGGGACCGGCACGCTCAGCGCTTCGCCGGCCTTGCCGGTCGCGCGGCCGATCTCCTTGCCGTCGGCAAGCGCCACGGCCTCGATCTCGCCCTCGCCCCGGCTGGTGGCGGCGGTCAACTTCAGGACGCCGGCATCGACATCAGGAACAGCCTGGATGTAGCGGACGTGCGCGGCCGCCACCGGCTCGAGCCAGACGGTCTGCCAGATGCCCGAGCAGGGCGTGTACATGATGCCGCCCGGGTTGGTCATCGCGTTGATGACCTGCTTGCCGTGCGGATTGGGCGAGCGGTCGGTCGGGTCCCACACCGCCACGACGAGCTCGTTCTCCGCGCCCGGCTTGACGTTCTCGGTGATGTCGAGCGAGAAGGCGTCGTAGCCGCCCTTGTGCTGGCCGAGCATCGTGTTGTTGACGAAGACGGTCGCCTCGAAATCCACCGCCTGGAAGTGCAACAGCAGCCGCTTGCCGCCGGTCAGGTCGGGCGCGGTGAAGGTCCGCTTGTACCAGAGCCGCTGCTCGGGCAACAGTTGTTTGCGCACGCCTGAGAGAATCGATTCAACCGGGTAGGGCACGAGGATCTGGCCGTCGTATTGCTTGGGGGCGTCGTCCGCGCGCGGACGGATCGCATACGACCACGGGCCGTTCAGGCTAGTCCACTCCTTGCGGACAAGCTGCGGACGGGGATACTCGGGCAGCGGGTTCGCCCGATCGACCTTGTCGGCCCAGGGCGTCTTGAGGAAGCCGACGATCGGCTTCTTCTCCTGCGCGGTCGCCGTGGCGACCAGCCCGGCCAGGAGCGACAGAGACAGAGCGAGGATGCGGATCTTCATCAGTGAGCCTCTCCTTGCATAGACGGCAGATGGCAGATGGCAGCGGCATTTCGTGAACCTCACGGCAGCGTGACCACCAGCCGCGGTTCGGGCCCCTTGGCGAGGTTCAACGTGACGGTGGCTTTCTTTCCCGAGGAATCCGTGACCGTCACCTGATGCGTGCCGAGGAAGGCGCGGAGACGGGCCTCGCCCTGGTCGTTGGCGGTCAGCGTGGCGCGGGTCCACCAGCGCTCCTTGATGAGAGCGTGGAGCTTGTCATAGGCCGGCTTGGGCGAGAAATCCTTGCGCAAGAAGCCGGCGGGCGCATTTTGCCAGGCGTTGCGGTCGGCAAAATCCCACCAGGTGAGCGCGGCCACGGCCGGGTGCGAAAACAGCATCGTGTAGAACCGCTCGACCTCGGCGGCCTGCTTGGCTTCGCCTTCCGGCGTGGACGGCCAGGAGGAGCCTTGCGCGCGCGCCGGAAACAATCGTCGTCTCGGTGAAGTGCAGCGGGCGGCCGAACGCGGCGAAACGCTCGCAGACATCCCAGATCTGCTGGTTGCTCCAGGTCCCGCCGTGCATGTGGCTCTGGATGCCGATCACGTCGAACGGCGGCTTGCCGCCCGATTTTTCGATCAGCCGCTGAATCAGGCCGACGAAGGCCGGGTCGGTGCGGTAGTCGTTCAAGACGAGCGTCGCGCCCGGGTTGGCGTTGCGCGCGTGGCGGAAGCATTCGAGCACGAAGGCTTCGCGGCCGACGTGATCGATCAGGCCGGTCATCTTCGGCGCGCGTTTGCGGAACTCGTCGCGCTCGTACGCGGTCGCCTCGTTGACGACGTCCCAGATGTCGATCAGGCCCTTGAACCGTCCCACGCAATCCTCGATGCGCGCCATCTGAAGCGTGCGGATCTCCTCGGGATCGTCGGGCAGCCAGCGGGGATCGGCGAAGTTCCAGGCCAGCGGGTGGCCCTTGGTCGTGATGCCGTGCTCATGACACCAGCGCGCGATCGCCTCACGCTCGGCGTGCTCGGGCTCGCCCTGGCGCGGCTCGTACATGGGCCAGTAGAAGGGCAAGGTCGCGTAGTTGAACACGGCGGCGAAGCGGTCGCGATAGGCGGCCTCGTCGGCGGGATCCTTGAGCTTGCCCCAGTTGAAGATGTTGCAGCCGAACAAGAACGCATGCCGTGTCTGCTCGACGGCGATCTTGGCGCCCGGCACCGCCTTGCCGGCGGCATCGCGGACGACGATCACCACGTCAGCCTTGCGGTGCTGCTCGATCCGGTCGGCTGCGCCCGCCAGCAGCTCGGCCTCGCCGGCCCGTGCCGCCGTACCTGCCAGAAAGACTCCGAGAAGCGCGCCGACGGCCAACCGCCCGGCGCGAGGGAACGTGCTCAGCATGTTGTGAATCCTTGGTCCCACCTCGACCCCAAGCCTGGCGACGGAACGTCCGCTCCCCGGCCGCCCTGTGATTAGAACGTGATCCCGCCCGCGCCGCAACCGCCCCGCCACCCGGCCGGCTTGACCACGGCCTCGCGGTCAGGTCCAATACGCGATGTTGAGCAACCAGCAAACCTGGGGAAACCGACAGAGGTCCATTCATGGCGAATCGACGAGACTTTCTCGCGGTGGCGGGCGGCGTGGGGCTGGCTTCCATGTGGGGCAGCGATGCGGCGCGGGCCGCGGACGACAAGGCCGAGCGCGAGCTGTACGAGCTGCGCCGATACCTGATCGCCGACGAGGAGCAGAAGCGGGGCTTCGATGCCTTCCTCAAGGGCGCGGCCATCCCGGCGTTGAACCGCCTCGGCATCGAGCCGGTGGGCGTGTTCTATGCCGAGAAGGACCTCAGCCCGATCTTCGTGCTGCTGCGGCACCGCTCGCTGGAGTCGGTCCTGACGCTCACCCACAAGCTGATGGCCGACACCGAGTACCTCGCCAAGGGCGCGGCCGTCATCAACGCCCCGGCCGACAAGCCGGCCTACCAGCGCATGGAGAGCAGCCTCCTTCTGGCCTTCAAGGGCATGCCGACGCTGACCCGCCCCGCCAAGGGCCCCGGGCGGGTCTTCCAGCTCCGCACCTATGAGAGCCCCAGCGTCAAGACCGGCCAGAAGAAGATCGAGATGTTCAACGACGCGGGCGAGCTCGCCCTCTTCAAGCGGGTGGGGCTCAACCCGGTCTTCTTCGGCGAGTCGATCATCGGCGCCAAGATGCCCAACCTGACCTACATGCTGGGCTTCGAGAGCGAGGACGAGAAGAACGCCGCCTGGAAGAAGTTCCTCAGCGATCCGGAATGGAAGCGCCTCAGCGGCATGCCCGAATACATGGACAAGAACATCTTGTGCAAGAACGGCGTCACGAACCTGGTCGTGAAGCCGGCCGCATATTCGCAGATCTAACTTCTTCGCAGGGTGGGCACCGCCCACCATCGGGAAAACCCAGAGGGTGGGCGGTGCCCACCCTACGAAGAGAAATCCGCCGCGAACGCCTGCGGATTCAGATCGGCGCCCGTGGCGTGGCGGGTCAGGGCGTTCCACGACAGCGTCTTGCCGGGGACGAACACCTTCTCCTTCATGAACGCGCCCACACCCGTGTTGCCCGACGTAGATCGCCTGCGCCGGTGGCTTGTTCTGGCACACCTCGCGCGCGATCGCGTGGTGGAGCTGCGACGCGAAGAGCTGGCCCATCATGTAATTGTGATAATAAGCACGGGGCGCTGACGATGTGGATCTTGCTGGCGTAGTCGGGCGCGTCGGCGGCCTTCGGGACGCCGCACGCAGCTGGTACTTCTCGACGAGGTCCCACCAGAGCGCATTCGAGGTCCTGGTCCGGGTCCTCGTAGAGGGCCTTCTCGAACCGGAGCATGACCTGGCACCAGCGCGAGAAGATGAGCAGGCGATGGCGGCGTCATCGTCGCGCCGGCGGCGTCGAACGCCTTCGGGTCGGGCACGGCCACGCCCATCGCCGCCAGCCAGTCGGCGTCCTTGCTGAACTTCTCGAACATCATGGCCACGCCCTCGGTGGTGAGGATGTGCGCCTCGGTGCGGAGCACGTAGGGGACGCTCGGCGGGATGTTCTTGCTGCTGTAGACCGAGTGCCCGAGCTCGTGCAGCATCGTGCCCATCCAGTACTCGTTGGGCACGATGTTGGCCAGCACGCGCACGTCGCCCGCGCGGTCGATGTCGGTGCAGAAGGCGTGCGGGCTCTTGCCGGGCTTCTCGTACAGGTCGCTGCGCGCGATCACGTCGTCGATCGGCAGGCCGATGCCGGCGTAGAAGTCGCGGCACAGCTTCAGGATGTCGGCGTGCGCATAAGCCGAATCGAGGTCGACATCGAAGACGGCCGGCGGTTCCTGGAAGAACGGGTCGTGGTAGTGCCAGGGCCGCAGCTCGTCGACGCCGATGCTGTACCGTGCGGCCAGCTTCGCGTCGATCTCGGCCTTGGCGGCGCGGAAGGGCTCGCGGGTGAGGGCGTCGAGTTCGTCGAAGAGCGTGAGCACATCCTGCTGGCTCTGCTCGTTGAGGTGAAGCTGCATCGCGTGGTAGTTGGCGAAGCCGAGCGCACGGGCCGCTTCGTTGCGCAGCTTGACGAGTTCCTTCAGGTCCGCCTCGACGATCGGGCCGACGCGCCTTGCTCGCCTCCCAGACGGCCTGGCGCCGGGCGATGTCCTTGGATTCCTTCAGCACCTTGCGGACGTCGCTGTCGGTCAGCTCCTGGCCGTCGACCGTGGCGCGGTAGACGTTGAAGGCCTTCTCGATGGCGTTGGCCTTGGCGGTGATCCGGCGCAGCAGGGCGGGATCGACCTGCTTTTCCAGGTACGCGAGATAGAGCACGTCGATCTGCCGGGCCAGCAACGCATCGGCCGGCTTGTCGGCCTGGATCGCCTTGAGCTCGGCGAACCGCGCCCGGTCGGCGAGCGCGGCGTCGAGGCGGTTCTGGGCCTCCTCCTTGGCGGCGAAGTCGTCGTCCTTGCCGGAAACATTGGCGTTCCACCAGGTGAGGCCGGCCTCTTTTTCCAGGGGACGCACCGTCGCTTCATGGTCCTTGACGAATTGCTCGGCCTGCATGGTGGTGTCTCCGCTCAGTTTGCCGGCGCGCGCCAGCGTGGCCAGGGCGGCGGTCCCGATCAGGAAGTCTCGGCGCGAGGGCATGACAGGTGGTCCTCCGTCTCGAATCGGTCAATGGACCTGGGTTTCGGCCGGCTCATCGCTGCGCGTCAGGCTCACGACCAGCAGGAGGTCAATCTCCTCGACCTGTTCCGGGCCGAGGAAGACGACCGCCGTGCGGCCGCCGCCGTGGGCGATCGCTTCGGGGTGACGGACGCGGATCTCGCGGCCATCGGCCAGATGGAGCGTGAAAGAGGAGAAGGGCGCCCGACGCATCGCGCGGGTCAGGGTCTCGATGGTCACGTCAGGGCTCCTTGCAAGAAACGCGCGGTTGTCCCCTGTATCTGAACCCGCCTTGTAGGGTGCGTCAAGTCCGCGCCGACGCACCGCTTTCGTACACGGATGGTGCGTCATCGAAGACTCGACGCACCCTACGGGACTATGCTGAATCCGGCCCCCGCGTCAGGTATGCTGTGCGGGAGCAGAAACAACCCCCGGGCCTATGGACTTCCCAAGCCATGCGACCAATCCTCCTCGCCTGCCTCCTCGCCACCAGCGTTGAGGCCCAGCCGATCCTGACCCCGAAGGACCAGGTGAAGCCCGTCGTGCCCTTGCAGGCGGTGCCCTTCGACCTGAAGGACGTGCGCTGCGCGACGGTCCCTTCCGCCACGCGCAGGAGCTCGACAAGGCGTACTTGCTGTCGCTCGACGTGGAACGCCTCCTGCACACCTTCCGCATCAACGCCGGCCTGCCGTCGTCGGCGCAGCCGCTGGGAGGCTGGGAAGAACCCAAGAGCGAGGTGCGCGGGCATTTCGTCGGCCATTACTTATCCGCCTGCGCCTTGATGTACGCCGCCACCGGCGACGCGCGGCTCAAGGCCAAGGGCGACGCCGTCGTCGCCGGCCTGGCCGAGTGCCAGAAGGCCATGAAGAGCGGCTACCTGAGCGCCTATCCCGAATCGTTCATCGACCGCGTCGAGGCCGTGCGGCCGGTCTGGGCGCCCTATTACACGCTGCACAAGATCCTCGCCGGCCTGATCGACATGGCGATCGAATGTGACAATCCCCAGGCCCTCGACGTCGCCCGAAAATTCGGCGACTGGTTCGTGACGCGCAACGCCAAGCTGTCCGACGAGCAGATGCAGAAGATGCTCGGCAACGAGCACGGCGGCGTCAACGAGGCGCTGGCGAACCTGTATGCCTTGACCGGCGAGAAAAAATATCTCGATACGGCCCTGCGTTTCAACCACCTGGCCGTCCTCGGCCCCGCCTCGCAGCGCGAGGACAAGCTCACCGGCCTGCACGCCAACACCCAGTTCCCCAAGTTCATCGGCGCCGCCCGCGAGTACGACCTCAACGGCGACGACACCCTCAAGACGGCCGCCGAATTCTTCTGGAACACCGTCGTCCACGAACGCTCCTACGTCATCGGCGGCAACTCCGACGGCGAGCACTTCTCGCCCAAGGAACGGCTCTCGCAGGCCCTCGGCCCGAACACGACCGAGACGTGCAATACCTATAATATGCTCAAGCTCACCCGGCACCTGTTCTGCTGGGAGCCGAAGGCCGAATACGCCGACTACTATGAGCGCGCCCTGATCAACCACATCCTCGCCTCGCAAAATCCCGAGACGGGCATGATGTGCTATTATGTCCCGCTCCGCTCGGGCATGACCCGCGGCGGCGCCGGCATGGGCTATAACACGCCGGAAAACTCCTTCTGGTGCTGCACCGGCACGGGCGTCGAGAACCATGCCAAGTACGGCGACAGCATTTATTTTCATGATCCGGCGAATAAGTCGCTCTACTCTGAACTTGTTCATCGCCTCGGAATTGACCTGGAAGGATCTCGGGCTGACGCTCAAGCAGGAATCGAACTATCCCGAGGCGGTCCGGAGCAAGCTCACGTTCACTTGTGAAAAGCCGATCGCGCTGAGCCTCAAGGTGCGGCATCCGTCCTGGGCGTCGCAGGGAATCACCATCAAGGTCAACGGCGCGCCGCAGGCCATCGAAAGCAAGCCGGAATCCTACGCCGTCCTCGATCGCACCTGGAAGACCGGCGATACGGTCGAGATCGAGGCCCCGTACACGCTGCGCACCGAGGGATTCCGCGACAACCCGCGCCGGCTGGCATTTTTGACCGGCCCGCTCGTTCTGTGTGGCGTGCTGGAGAAGAACGGCGGCCGTGCCGGCGCTGGTCGGCGACATCAGCCAGCTCCTCGAAGCGGTCCAGCCGCGTGCGGATGCGGCGCCGAACACGTTCGTCCTCGGCACCGGATCTGTGCCGGTTGCCGGGCGAGGCGAAGGGCGTCGCGGTGCCGCTCGAGCCGTTCTACAAGGTCCACGGCAACCGGCCGTATGTCGTCTACTGGGACGTGCTCACGCCCGAGCAATGGCAGGCCAGGCAGAAGGCCGCCGAGGCCGAAGCGGCCCAGCACAAGGCTCTGGACGCGCGCACCGTGGACCAGGTTCGGATCGGCGATCGGCAGGACGAACGCGCCCATAAGCTCGACGGCAAGCAGACCGGCGCCGGCGAGCTCAACGACGCGCCACTGGCGGCACGCCACCGATGGCGGCTTTTTCCGCTACGAGCTGAAGGTCGCGTCCGACCAGCCGCAAGCCTTGCTCGTGACCTACTGGGGCAGCGACGGAGGCAATCGCACGTTCGACATCCTCGTGGACGGCCAGAAGCTCGCCACGCAGACCCTCGCCAACAACCGCCCGGACGAGTTCTACGACCAGCCGTATCCCTTGCCTCGAGCGCTCCTTGAGGGCAAGGACCACGTGACGGTCGTCTTCCAGGCCCACCCGGGGAACTTCGCGGGGGGTGTCTTCGGGCTGCGCGTCGTGCGCGAGGCTCGGCCCTGAGTGGGCCCGGATTCACCACAGAGTCACAGTGGCTGTCCGGAAAGCCCCGAAGGGGCGACAGTGAATAGCCAGGGGCGTCAGCCCCTGGGAACCGGCACCGCGCACACCATCCTGCTCCGAAGCCCCGAAACCCCGAAGGGGCGACAGAAGATCCAGCGGGGCCACGAGTTCTGTCGCCCCTGCGGGGCTCCGGAGGGGGTTCCTGACGCGCCGCTACGGTTCCAGGGGCTGACGCCCCTGGCTATTCACTTTCGCCCCTTCGGGGCTAAAAACAGACTTCCCGGATAGCCTCACAGAGAACACAGAGGAAGCACAGAGTCGGAATCTCTGTGTCGTCTCTGTGTTCTCTGTGGCTCTGTGCTGAACAAGGCCCACGAGCCTACTTCTTCCGATACGTGATCAACACGGCCCCCGGCCGCTCCGAGATGGCCACCGGCAAGCCTTTCTCAAGCAATTCCCGCCCGCCGAATGTTCGCGTCACCTCAGGCGCATCGAGGTCCTTCACTTCATAGGAAGCATCGGCATCAAGCCCGCGCAAACGGAACCGCGCACTTTCATAAACACTCTCCGGCCGGCGGAATGCCTGCACCACTCCCAGGCCGGACTCGGGCGCGTCGAACTGCCAGGCGACCCAGGAAAAGGTCGTCATGTCATAGGGCGTCAATGGGTAGTAATCGCCGAAGTACAGGTCGCGGATCTCGAGCCACTGCCGGTACAGGCGGCGGATCTGATCATAAGGCAGATCGGTCCGGCACGTCGTAGCCCATCGTCAGGTGCGGGCCGATGTGGCTGCGGAACTCGTACGCCTCGGTCGCGCCGGTGCCCGTGCCGTAAAACGGCATCCACGACGCGATGCCGTAGGTGTGCCCCTGCTGGCCGATCGGCTCGCTGAGGTAGTCGCTGCGCAACAGCGGCACGGAGCGCCGCAACGTCTCCAGATCGTTGCGCCGGCCGCCGCTGGCACAGGAATCAATGAGCATGTTCGGATGACGCTTGCGGAGTTCATCCCAGTAAGCGAGATAACCCTGGATATGGCGGTTCTCGGTCCAGCCCTGGCGGTCGGGGGCGTCGGCCTTGCGCCAGAAGGGCAGGGGATCGATGTTGAAATCCTGGCGGTACAGGTCGATGCCCTGGGCGTTGAGCAGGCCGTCCACGTGCTCGGTGAGCCACGCGCGGGCGCGGTCGTCGCCCAGGTTCAACAGCCCGCCGTCCTTGCCGCCGAGGATCCACTCGGGATGCTCGCGGGCCAGCCAGGTGCCGCCGACGACCCGCTCGGGCTCGAACCAGACGATACTGCGCACGCCCTGTTCGTGGGCGTGGTCGGTGATGGCCCGCAGGCCGCGGGGGAAGCGTTTCAAGTCGACTTCCCAGGTGCCGGTGTCGGGCCAGCCGGTGCGGTTGACGTACCAGCCGGCATCCATCCACCAGTAAGTCAGTTTAATGCCCTCGGCATGGTAGCGATCGATGAAGAGAAACTGGCTGGCCTCGTCGGCGTGGATCATCTCGCCGAAGTACCACGAGCTGCACGCGGCGAGCTGCGCCGGCGGAAGCTGGCCGCCGGGCCGGGGCAGGTTGTGCGCGAGCATCCAGCGCCGCCAGACGTTCTGCGCACGCGCCCCGTCGCCCTTGTAAAACTGGAGCGCCATCAGCGGCGTGCGGATTTGCTCGCCCGGCCTGAGCACCAGCTTGACGAGCTCTTGCCCGGCGCGGAGGCGCAAGGCCCGTTCGGCGCCGCGCGTAAACTCGGCCGCCCACTGGCCGGGCCAGCCGACCGCGACCAGGAATCCCTCATCGGCCGGCATCTCGACGCGGAAATACGGCAGCCACGGATCGCACGCCCGACCGGCGCGCGGCGCGAAGCGTTTCGACGCGCCCGGCTTGAGCGGCTCGTCGAACGGCCGGTAATCGGTGGCCGTCGCCGTGCTCCCTTCGTGGTAGTGCAGCACGAACTCGCCGGCCGAACTGCGCATAAACGCAGCATCCAATGCCTGCACGTTTTCCAGCAGGCGGGAATCCGCCTTGCCCGCGTTCGCAAACCAGACGGTCCACTCGACGGTCGGGAAATCCTTGTACTCGACGGCTTCCAGACGCACCGTCAAACCGTCGGGCGCCTTCCAGGTCCGCGTGTGGCGCACATGCGCGGCATCGATCAGCAGATGTTCCTCATGATGATCCCAGGCTTTGAGCAAATCTTTCGAGAACTTGCCGTCATAGACGAACGAGAACGGCAGCGCCGTGTTGAAGCGACGCGCGGGGTCGAGCTCGGAGAGGTCGCCGAGCCAGACTTCGGAGCCATTCTGAAGGACGACGCGGGCGTCGGCCCAGTCGGACTGGTCGCACGAGATGCCGTCGCCGCCGTCATTCACTTCGAGGACCAGTTCCGAGGCGCCCTCAAGCGCAACATCGGCGGGACGCGGCGGCATGCCTTCGCGGAGCAGGGGGATTCGAACCGCGTCTTGCCGCCGGCCGAGACTGTGAACACGACGCTGCCGCGCCCGCCGCTGGTCTGGTCATTCGAATCGACACCGATGATGGCGTGGAACGTTTTCGCCGGGCCGGGCAGGCGGACGACGACGCGGCTCTGGGCGTGGCAATAAAGCCCCCGGGTGAAGCTCTTGCCGGCGAGGTTCAGCGGCCGGCCGCCCCGGGCATTGCGCTGAACGGGGTCGTGGTTGGCCAGCACGACGTAGCCGGGACCGAGATCCTCGGTGTCGGCCCTTCCCTCGAACTTCGCCGCCGCCCAGCGCCGGGCGGTCGCCTGCTCGTCCGGCCGAACCGACACGGCCCCGGCGCCGGGGGCCAGGATGAGAATGGTCAGGAAGGCTCCAGGAAGCCGAGAATCTGGGTCGCATGGCGCGTGTCCCTTGTGTGGAGAGGGGGACGGAAGGGCCGATCCGGTGCCCCTCTGGTCCCCTCCCCCCTCGCGGGGGAGGGTTAGGGAGAGGGGGAGGGGGTGCTGCCCTGGCGGTTCCCCACACCCCACACCCCAACCCTCTCCCGCAAGGGGAGAGGGGGCCGAAGGGCCGTCGTCCGTCAGCATCCCGGCCCCGCCCGCAGTGGGCAAGAGGCCAGTCCCCCGGGCGACTGCGCGTGACGCGGAAGGAAAAGTCCCACTATCAGCTCAAGCTCCCTAACCCCGACAACCGAGCTAGGAGTTAGAGTCTGTCCCAGAAGTGACGATCCGGTCATTCTGGTTTTAGCCCCAAAGGGGCGGCAGTGAATAGCCCGGGGCGTCAGCCCCGGGAACCGAGACCGGCCCCACACCCCCTTCTCCAAAGCCCCGAAGGGGCGACAGAAGAGGCTGCGAAGACCGGGGTTCTGTCGCCCCTTCGAGGCTGAGAAGAAGGGGTTTTGCGCGGTTGTTCCCTCCCGGGGCTGACGCCCCGGGCTATTCACTGCCGCCCCCTTGGGGCTAAAACCAGACGCCCTCGGGGGCTTTCGGGACAGACTCTTAGAGGACAAAACAGAATGAGCGTCGGACAGCCAAAATCCAGGGGTTTCGTCTCATTCTGTTTTCCCCTCTAAGAGTCCCGATCGCGGCTGCACGGAAGGTGGATGGTGGAATGTCCGGAAGCCTGTTCCAGTCCGGGATCGCCGGCCGGGTGGGTCTGATCGTGGCGCTGGTGGCGCTGGCGCTGCCGGCGTGGGGCGGCGACCAGCCCGAGCCAGCGCCGACGGGCGTCGAGGAGCGGCTCCAGCGGCTCGAGACGATGAACCGGCAGCTTCTGGAGCAATACCGCGCCTTGTCGGACCGCGAGGCGCACGAGCGCGCCGCGTCGCAGAAGCAGTACCAGGAGCTGGAACGGCGCTACGACGAGCTCAAGGCCCGGGTCGAGCCCGACAGAGGGCCGCGAGGAACTGGCACCGCCGAGCGAGTCGGCGCACAAGCCCGAGGCCGAAAAGCCCGAAGCCGAAAAGCCCGAGGCCGAAGCGGAAAAGTCGGAGGTGATCGAAGGGATCTCACCCGACCAGCCCGAGGCGCCGGGAGGAAGACCGCTCGGTCTGCACGCCAACTTCGCCGAGGGCTTCGCCTTCGAATCGGCCGACGCGGAATACACCCTGCGGTTCCATATTCTCGACCAGACCGACTTCAAGGACTTCGTCCCGAACAACCAGAACCCCGCGCGGAGCGGGCTGTACATCCCTCGGGTACGCGCTTATTTCGAAGGCCGGCTCACCAAGCCGTTCGAGTACGAGGTCTCGCTGCAGCGCACCGTCGACGGCGGCTGGGACCTGCTCGACGCCAACCTGAACATGGGCCGCAGCGAGAAGTTCCAGATCCGGTTCGGCCGGACGCTCACCCCGTACAGCTACGAGTGGTACGACCACCTCGAACAGTATTTCATCACGCCCGAGCGCTCGCTGTTCCCGCTCAACTTCGGCCTGGCGCGGCAAGCGGGTCTGGTCGCCCACGGCTTCTTGTTCGACGGCCGCCTCCAGTACGCCCTCGGCGGGTTCACCGGCCACCTCATCGGCGTGGCCGACAACAACACCTCGGACGAGGGCGTCGGCTACGTCAACACCCGGCCCTTCTGGACCGAGGAGAGCCAGTCCCCCCTGAAGAACCTGAACATCGGCGCGTCGGTCTTCGGCGGCCTCCAGCAAGATCCCCAGTCCCCGCTGCCGCTGCGGACCTCGCTCCAGTCGACCGAGAACGACGAGGCGGCCCAGCGCGCCACGTCGAACTTCCTGCAATTCAATGATGATGTGTACTACCTCGGCAAGCGTTACGGGGCGGCGGCGCACCTGGCCTGGTACTACCACAGCCTCTCGCTCGAAGCCGAGTACCAGGCCGCCCGCTTCAACTTCGCCCGCCTGCACGTGCCCGGACAGGTCTCCGAGCCCGTGATCGGCTACAACGTCACGCTCGGTTATTTTCTCACCGGCGAGCAGGTCGAGCGCCGCACCACCGTCTACCCGCTCCGCCCGTTTGACCTGACCCGGGGCTGCTGGGGTCCCGGCGCCATCGAGGCGTTCGTCCGCTACAGCCAGCTCAACCTGGGCCAGGGCGTCTTCACCAGCGGCCTGGCCGACGAACGCAACTGGTCGGCGAACGGCTACATGGAAGATATGGGCTTCAACTGGTATCTCAATCCCTATATCCGATTTATTCTTGACTGGCAGCACATCGCCTTCGGCAAGCCCGTGCTGATCAACCCGAATCATGGACACTTCAGCAACTTCAACGACCTGTTCTGGGTGCGCTGCCAGGTGTATTTCTGACCGGCCCTACCAGGAGCCTCATTCCACCTCGCCGAGCTCCTGTTCCAGGCGGGTGACGAGGTCGCGCAGGGCCTCATCGTCGAGCCGGAGCATCTGGAGCGGCGACATCTCCGCATCGAGCAGGGTCAACAACTCGGCGGCGTCCGCGCGGAGGCCGGCCGCCGCGCAGCGCCGGGTCAAGGCACGAGCCACGATCACGTCACGGTCGAAGGCGGCGGACACACCCGCCAGACGATCCGCCAGAGCCTCCAGCCCTTTCTGATCGAGTCGCCCCGGGTCGTCGAGCCGGGCCGCCTCGGTCACCAGGAAGAGCGCCTCGGCCAGATGGTCGCAGGCTTGCTGCTGACGCCGCGTGGGATTCGTGGCCACCGTGGGACTCCTTCGCCGCCCGGTCCGGGGCTCCCGTAGGTCGGGTCTTTGTAGGCTGGGTCTGGACCCAGCTTGTGGCGCCCCGGCACCCGGGGATGCTGGGTCCAGACCCAGCCTACAAAATGACATGCGAGAATCTACCTCAACAGCACCAGCAACATGACCGTCGGCGTGTGCGCGTGGACCGCGTGGGGGAGGTTGGCGGGCATGTGGACCCAGGTGCCGGGGGCAGCGTCCGCGGTCTCGGTGCCGAGTGTCAGGGTGGCCTCACCGCGCAGGATCTGCACGAGCGCGGGCGTGGAGGCGGTATGTTCGGACAGCTCCTGGTCGGCGTCGAAGCCGAAGACGACGACCTTGATGCGATCATCCTGATAGATCGTGCGACTGAGGATGCCGCCCGCGGGCGGTTCGGCCTGCGCGGCGAGGTCGGCGATGAGCGTGAAGGACGGGGTCATGGTCGGGCCCTCAACTCGAACGGAACGGCCGGGGAGCGGATCGCACTGACCACATCATGGCACGAGAGCGGGGTTTCGAGAAAGGCGCTTTCCCCGGGCGCGCCGCGGGCGCGAGCACCGTTTATTATGTATGGAGGGAGGGAGTCGAGTTCTCGCAGCACAGGGACAAAGGGCGGGGCGCTCGATCCAGGCGGTGGGGAGAACGCGGGAAACGCCCGGCCGCGGAAAATTGCGCACCCGGCCAGGCGAACCTCCGGCCGGCGCTTTGCGTCCGACTGGTGGCGTGCCGAGTCGGTCACGCGATGCGATGCCATGTCCCCCGAGGACGACGGAGCGAGGGAAAGCGAGACCATCATGACCACCCAGTTGGAGGAGAGCACCGAACGAAGCGCGCTGATCGCCGCTCTGGAAGCGTTGACCGGCCGTCTCAATGCGCCCGACCTGACCTTGAGCGAGTCGAAAGTCTTGCGCACCCGCCTGGCCGAGCTGCTGGAACGGGTGCAGACAGCGCCGCGCCGGGAGGTGTCCGCCCCGCCGCGTCCCTGGACGGCCCCGCGGACGCTTTCCGGCGGCCGGGGCCGCGCCGCGCGATCGATCGCCGGCCGGCTTTCGCTGCGCCCATTGAATGAGGGCCGATGACGGACGGAGAGGACTGCGGCATCACCCTATCCCCTTCTGGGAGGGGCGGATGGCTCGGTCGGGTACGTGCGGCACCGAGGCGCCTTTCCCGCCCCGTCGCGCAGGCCGTCGCCCGAATCGGTTTGACGGCCCGGCGGACCCGATCTACGGGTTGTATAAGCGAGAAAAGTGGAGACTGTAGCATCGTTTCCGGGTTTTCTCCGCCCCAGCGGGGCGACATCGTAAAGCCTGGGGCGTGAGCCCCAGGAAGGAAGAATCTCAAAGCCATGCCGCCCCTGCGGGGTCAAGAATTCCATAACAGCCTGTTTGTTCCTTCCCTCCTGGGGCTGACGCCCCAGGCTTTACGATGTCGCCCCGCTGGGGCGGAGATGTTCAAGCCGCCCCGGTGACCTTGCTACAGAGTCAGAAGAGTCGCGGCGTCATTGCAGGTGGCGGACTGAGGTGGTGGCATGCGCATACTTTTGCAGGGGCTGGGGTTCGGCCTGATCGTCTTACTCAGCGGCGTGCTCGGCGCCGTCATCGGCATGCGGCTCGGCCCGGTCGCGCTCCAGGCGGGCGAGGTGTCGATCGGGTGCGGCGTGCTGGGCGTGGCCCTCGCGGGCCTGGCCTGGCACCAGGTCTCGCAGCGCGCCGAGGGCCGCGCCCGCAGGCACGCCCTGATGTCGGTGGTCGAACAGCGCATGGCGCGCTTGTCGCACTCGACGGTGCGGGCGCGGTGAGGCGGCTTTGTCACTGGTCACTTGCTTGCTTGGTCGGGGCCGCCCGCACAACAGGCTGGTCCAGACCCAGCTTACACCATGACACAGCGAGTCATGATGGGTCTTCGGGCGAGGGTGAAAGCCGCGACAGGACGAGTTGCCACTCCCCTTGCAGGCCCAGCCGCGCGGCCCAGTCGGCGATGTAGCCGAGATCGATCCGAGCCGCTTGCACTTTCAGCACGCCCGCGATGTCGCGCAGGTGCTTCTCGGAACCGCCTTCCTGAAAGTACTGAAGTTTCTTGATGATCACGTCTTCGGGCGAGGCGAACGAAACGACGGTCCCCACCGCCGCCAGCGACCGTGCGCGGGCCAGACGTGAGCGATCGAAGGCCGAATCCGTGGCGAGAATCACATCCACCTTGAAGCCGGATTCCAGATGGATGATGTTGAACTGGAAGCGTCGCCGGACCGCATCCACCACGGCCGGTTCCCAGCAGTAAAACTCGGGAGCGGGGAACTCCGCGCAGAAGTCGTGGACGCGATCGGCGCTCGAATCCACCACGACGTCGATGTCATGGGTGAAACGGGGCTCGCCATAGGCGGTGGACGCCATCGAGCCGGTCACCAGGTAAGGTACGCCTAGCCGCGCCAGCGACGCAGTGAGCCGCGCCAGCAGCTCAGACGGCTCCATGCGACATTCTCCGGGCGGTTTCGCGGCGGATTTCCTCTTCCGACCATGCGGGATGCTCGGCGCGGACAGCGCCGCGAACGAGTTCCTGAGCGAGCCTCCACATGGCGAAGGTCATTTCCAGGCGTTCCGCGGGCGTCTTGCGGCGCAGAATCGCCGCCACGCGGTCGTCCAGGATCTCATCGGTGAAGGTGCGCCGCGTCATTCCATCGCCTTTGACCAGCCCGCGCCGAGCAGCTTCTGAACATGCTTGGCCAGCATATCGGTCTCGATATTGACGCGATCGCCCGGCCGGTAGGTTCCCAGCGTCGTCACCGCCAGCGTGTGCGGGATCAGCATCACGGAGAAGGAGTCCGGGCCGACCTCGACGAGCGTCAGGCTCACGCCATCGACGGCGATCGACCCTTTCTCGACCATGAGCGGCGTCCACGACGGATCGAGCCGGAAGCGGAGGAACTCCCACTCGCCCTCGGTACGGCGCTCGGTCAGCTCGGCCGTGCCATCGACGTGTCCCTGGACGAAATGACCGCCGAGGCGGTCATTGATCCGCATCGACCGCTCGAAGTTGACGCGGTCGCCCGGCCGCTTCGTGCCCAGATTGGTGCGCAGGAGGGTCTCCGGCCCCGCCTGGACCTCGAAGGACTCGCCCGCGGCGGCGACGACCGTCAGGCAGCAGCCGTTGACGGCCACGCTCTCGCCGATCGCCATGGGATCGTCCAGCCCCAGCCAGCGCAGGGTGAAACGCACGCCGGCATTTTCTTCGGCCATCTTCTCGATCAGACCCAACGCTTCGACGATGCCGCTGAACATGATGGTTTGCGCGTGCCTCTGGTTCTACCTGGGTGGCATGCCCACGTCTGCGTGGGCATGTCCGGGTCGAGGGCCGTGTTGACCGGACATGCCCACGCAGACGTGGGCATGCCACCCGACCAAGGACCGAGTACCAAGCTCCGCTCTATGGTAGCACACCCGGCCGGCGGATAGAATCGGCGGGAGTGCCCATCGCTTTCCCGACCGCCCAGAACGAGTCCCACGAGGTCCAGGAGGACGCACGAACATGACGCCGCCGCTTTCCCGCCGCGACTTCCTCGCCCAGTCGGCCGCCGCGAGTGCCGCGCTGGCCGCCACAACGGCCCTGGCCGCCGTGCCCAAAGCCAGCTTGCCCAGGAGCCCGACCGACCAGGTCGCGCTGGGCAAGTCGGGCGTGACCGTCTCCCTGGTCGGCATGGGCACCGGCACCGTCGGGTCCGAAACGTCGAGCAACCAGGTCCGCGAGGGCGTCAAGGCGTTCACCAGGATCGTCCGCCACGCGCTCGATCAGGGCGTCTGCTTCTTCGACGTCGCCGATCAGTATGGCTCGCACGTGTTTTTGCGCGAGGCACTCAAGGGCGTGCCGCGCGACAAGTACGTGATCCAGACCAAGACCCACGCCCGCGACGAGCGCATCGCCAAGAGCCACCTGGAGCGCTACCGGCTCGAGCTGGGCGTCGATTACATCGACATCCTGCTCTTGCACTGCATGACCAACAAGGGCTGGCCCGACCAGCACACCGGCGTGATGGACTATCTGCGCAAGGCCAAACAGCAGGGCCTCATCCGCACCCACGGCACGAGCTGCCACAACCTGGACCCGCTGCACACCTCGGCCCGCAACGATTTCGTCGAGGTGGACCTGGCCCGCATCAACCCTGAAGGGCTCTTGATGGACGGCGCCCCGATGAGGTCGCCAGCGAGCTCCAGGAGATGCACGACCGCGGCAAGGGCGTCGTCGGCATGAAGATCCTCGGCGAAGGCCGCATCAACACCCCGGAACGTATCGACGCCTCGCTGCGCTACGTCCTGGGCCTGGGCACCGTCGATGCTTTCGTCGTCGGCTTCGAGAAGCCCGAGCAGGTTGACGACCTCCTGAAGCGGACGGCCGATGCCATCGCGTTCGTCGCGGCCAAGCGCAAGAGCTGAGCTTGCTTGCTTGGGGCCGCGGGGCCCGGATTCACCACAGAGGCACGGAGAACACAGAGGCGGACACAGAGAAAGACATTCCCCTCTGTGTCCGCCTCTGTGTTCTCCGTGCCTCTGTGGTGAATCCGGGCGGGCGGTCCGTCCCCCTTGAAGAGAAGAACCCACCCGGAGACACCATGATGAAGCCCTTCCTGATGACATTCGCAATGGTGGCGGTCGTCGGCTTGTTCCGGTCCGCGCCGGCCGCGGCGCAGGACGACGCCCTCGCTCTGGCGAAGCACCAGTGCGCGGCGATCGAGAAGGCGTTCAACGCCCACGACGTCCCCGCCTTGACGGCGCTTTATGCGGAGGACGTGGACGTGACCGTCCTGGCCGGCGACTCGGTGGCCGACATCCGGGCCGTTCACCTGGCCGGCATGGCCGAGGCGCGGAGCGTCTTTGAGACCCTCCTGCACGAGTATCCCGGCGCCAAGCTCAAGCTGACGGTCCACAAGGCGCGACTCGCCGGCCATGATGTGCTCGTGAGCGACCAGTCCTACGAGGTGACCGGTCTGCCCGCCGGCACCGCTCCGATCAAGGCCATCACGTTTGTGGTCCGCCAGAAGCACGGCGAGAAGTGGCTGGTCGTCGCCGAGCGGCATGTCGCTCAGGTGCCCAAGGAGAACCTGAAGCTGAAATAGCCGTCGTTCTTGCCGCGTGGCTCGGATTCACCACAGAGGCACAGAGAACACGGAGTCTACACAGAGGTTCATGTCTTCTCTGTGTCCGCCTCTGTGTTCTCTGTGCCTCTGTGGTGAATCCGATCGGTCGGCCCGTCCTCAAGGACTCGGAGCAAGGGACAGAGGGAGAAGATGAAGAACCCATTCGACCGCTGGATGCACCGCGAGAAGGGCCAGCCGGAACCAGCGGCGACGGCGATCCGGCCGGAGGACTACGTCGGCAGTGACGCGGCCAAGAACGAGCAGATGGTGCGCGAGGGTTTTGTTTCCAAGGCCAAGCGCTACCTGCGGCACATGCCGATGGCCGCGGAGGTGGTGGCCATGTATTTCTGCATGCTCGATCCGAAGACGCCGCTGTGGGTCAAGGGCACCGTCGCGGCCGCGCTGGCGTATTTCATCCTGCCGTTCGACGCGATTCCGGACATGCTGCCGATCGTGGGCATGAGCGACGACGTGGCCGTTCTGACCGCCGCCCTGACCGCCATCTCCGCTCATCTGACCGACGAGCACCGCCGGCAGGCCGCCGAGTGGCTGGCGCACGAGCATCTGGCCGCGGCGCCGAAGAGTGGTTGAGCAGAGAAGACGGATACGCGCAAAGGCGCAAAGACGCAAAGAAGACAGGAAGAGAGAATGATGCTCTCCTCTCCTCTTCTTGCGCTTGCGCCTTTGCGCGTTATGTCTTTGATTACCGTTTCTTCAGCGTGATCCCCAGCCCCTGATCGTGCATGTTCACGAACACGGTCTCGAGCGTCGGGTCGGTGGTGATGGCCTTGACGAACTCGGGATCGGGCCGCGGGCTGGCCATGTTGTGCGACAGGATCAGCCCGCCGGGACGCACCAGGGGCAGCATCTTTTTCAGGTAGTCGAGATAGCCCGGCTTGTCGGCGTCGATGAAGACGAGATCGACGGGACCCTCCACATTCTTGAGCAGGGTCTCGTGGGCGTCGCCGAAGACCATGGTGATCATCTTCTCCACGCCGGCCTTCTGGAAGTTCGCGCGGGCCAGGGCCGAACGGCCGGGGTCCATGTCGAAGGTGGTCAAGTGGCCGCCGGTCTTGGCCAGCGCCAGCGAGAACCACAGCCCCGAGTATCCGTTCGACGTGCCGATCTCGATGACCTTCTGCGCATGGATCGACTCGGCCAGCAGACGCAGCATGCGGCCGTCCTCACGGGGGACGTTCATCGTGCCCTGGCGGTGATGGTCGAGCTCTTCCAGCAGGGGAAGCACCCGCTTTTCGATGTCCGAGCTGGCCTGCGGCGGCCCGGCCACCGCCACACCCGGACGGGCGCCTGCGCCAGCACCACGCCCGTCAGCGCGATCACGCCGAGCGGGGCCAGGATCAGCAACGCCAATCTCCACATGGGCATGTCCTTTTCGTCAGTGGGGAAAGTGGTCCGTTCCGTAGGCTGGGTCGTGACCCAGCTTCCCCGGCGCTGGGTCACGACCCAGCCTACACGACCGCGCTGACCCACCCTACAGGCTGACCGCCCTCTACGCCAACGGAATCCGGGTCGCTTCCGGCTCGAATTGGGCCCACCAGGCGGCGGCGCGGTCGGCGTCCCAGTCGGCGGCGGCGGCGCAGCCGGCCAGGGCGCGGCTCAGCGCGGCGGCGTCGGCGCAGCGGTCGGCGGGGTGCTTCTCCAGGCAGCGCAGGACGACCTGCTCGAGGTCCGGCGGCACCTCGGGTCGGAACTTCGATGGCGGCAGGACCGGGTCGCGCGCGTGCGCGATCATCAGCGCGAGCGCCGACGGGCCGGCAAACGGCGGCTGGCCGGTCAACAGGTCGTACGCCACGCACCCCAGCGCGTACAGGTCGCTGCGGCCATCGAGCGCGACGCCCGTGATCTGCTCCGGGGACATGAACAGGGGCGTGCCCCGCACCCGCCCCACGCTCGTCAAGGTGGCCGCGCCCGGCTCCGCCGCCACGCCCTTGACCAGCCCGAAGTCGAGCACCTTGACCACGTCGAACCGCCCACCGCGCGCGGCGGCGAACAGGTTCGCCGGCTTGATGTCGCGGTGCACCAGCCCCGCGGCGTGCGCCTCGACGAGCGCGTCGCAGGCTTGCCGCAGCAAGTAAATCACCCGCCCGGCCGGCAAGGGGCCGTGCCGCTCCAGGAGCACATCCAGACTCAACCCGGGCAGGTATTCCATCACATAAAAAAACGTCCCGTCGGCCGTCCGGCCGTAGTCGTAAACCTCGATGGTGTTCGGGTGCGAGAGCCGCGCCGTCGCCTGCACTTCACGCGCGAACCGCGCCGTCGCGGCGGCGTCGCCCGCGCTCTCGGGGTGCATCAGCTTCAGCGCGCAGAGCCGCTTGAGGAACTGGTGCTCGGCCAGGTAGACCGCCCCCATGCCCCCCTCGCCGAGCTTTTTGCGCAGGCGGTACTGGTTGAGCTGCCGGGCCTCGAACGCCTCGCGGCGCAGCGTGTTCAAGACGTGCGCGCCGTAGATCGCCAGCGCCGCGGTCACCAGGCTGTTGAGCACGTTCTCGACGACGCGGTTGAGCTTCGCCACATCGTGCGCGAACCGCAACACCTCGGGATGGCGCCAGAAGACCAGCCCCTGGGCCAAAAACGGCGCGGCCCACATCGCCAGCACGACCCGCGCCGCCACTTGCCATGTGTTCGGGATCAACATGCAATAGGCGAAGACGAGGATCGCCGTGCAGGCGGACGTGTTCTTGACCGTCGCCAGCAGGTCCGCCTCGTCGCCGACGGATCCCCAGTAGAGCACCAGCTTGTACTGCGTGACGGCCAGGTAGAGCACCGCCACGCCGAAGATGCCGCACTCGATCGCCCGCAGCCCGCGCCGGGGCAGGGCGGGCATCTGCGTCAGGACGATCACCGCCGAGATCTCGCAGACGAGGGCGAAGACGAGCATCTCCATGGCGCGCCAGCGCAGCACGATCCCGACGGTCAGGAACAGCGCGAACGTGGCACTCAGGAACAGCGCCGCGGCGCGGAGGCGCACCTGCCGCAAGGTGTCCGTCGCGTCCGACAGATCCGGCCCGCTGCCCGCGACCACCGACACCGGCGGCGGTGGCTTCGCCGCGGCCGACGGCGCCGCCTGGGGACGCGGCGGCAGCTCGACCGTCTCCGCCGTGAAGACATCGTGCGGGTCCAGGGGCAGTGGCGCGGAAGCGGACATCGGCAGTCTCGTAGGGTGCGTCGAGTCTTCGATGACGCACCTCCCTATCTCGACCCAGGGAAGTGGTGCGTCATCGAAGACTCGACGCACCCTACATGAATATATGATTTTTAGCGGTCCTTGGGTGGCAATTTCGCCATGCAGTCGCGCAGCGCCTGGGCCGCGCCTCGGGCGCTGGCGGAGGCTTCGGGCGTCTCGTCGAGCAGGGCGCGGCAGAAGTCCGGTGCACCGACCCAGGTCGTACCCATGTGGCCGAGCATCCGCGGCGTGGCGTCCCGATGGGCGTCCTCCAGAAATGCCAACGCCGCCTTGGGATTCTTCCAGCTCGACGGCAGCACGCGGAACCCCTTCTGCTGGAAATACGCCACCGACGGATAGTGCTCCCGCATCTCGTAGTGCCAGTCGCACATGATGATGTCCTTGGGAACCCGGTCGATGGCCGCGGCCGTGCCGTTGGCGCTCGACTCCCACTTGCCGTAGTGCATCACGGCGTCGTCGAGCAGGCGGTCGCTCCACATCAGCATGGTGAGCTTGCGCTTGCCGACGATGTGCTCGTGCAGGTCATTGACCGCCTTGGCGAACAGCTCGGCGGTGGGCTTGCCTTTGCAGCGCGGGCACTGCTCGTCGGCGATGAGGAAGACCTCGTCCATGCCGACGTGGAGCGCATCGGCCTGGAAGGCGTCGATCAATTCATCTAATAGCGCGGTGACGACCGGCATCACCTCGGGATTCGACGGGCACCAGCTCCGGCAGTAGATCTTGGCGCCGGCCGGAAGGTTGGGTGTCTCATCAAACTGGGGATACTTCTTCAAAAGAGGGAAGACGTTGTTCGACCACGATTGATGTCCCAGGCAGTTGAACTGCGGGATGAGCCGGATCTTGTGTTCGCGGCAGCACGCGGCCAGCGCGCGGGCATCCTCGCGGCTAAGCCGGCGGCCGTCGCGGAGCTCGGGGTGCGACTGGAAGTCGAACCCATAGTTGACCTCAAGGATGAGCACATTGACGCCCAGTGGCGCGAGGCCCTCGGCGATCGCGCGTTTCAAAATCGGCACGCCGTCGTGCCCCGAGGACATGATGTGGACGCGCGCCAGACATTTGCGGGCGCGGGCGTCTCCTGCGCGGCCAGCGTGCCGGCGGCCAGCGTCATGGTCAGCATCGCACCGAGACAGAGCCAGAACCGCATGACGAGTCACTCCCCTCTCATCGTGTGCCCGGACCGCGAGGGCGGCATCCCCCCGCAACGTCTCCCATGATGATCTCCCGGCGCGACCAAGTCCAATGCGTTCTCCCGGTCGATCCGCGCGGCGGGCGGCACCCGGCCGCGTCTTCCTTCCCGAGGGACGAATTCCGGCCGCCCGCGAACCTCGCAAAGGGGCCTGGAACCGATCGTAACCTCTTGTCCCGCCCGGGATTTCCCTCCTCCCGCCCGCGGCTTGGTTCGGTGTCTGGCGCCGGCCCTTGCCGACCCCTCTCCGACCGGCGCACGGCCCCCTGGGCGTCGTTCGCGCACTTCTCGCAACAGATTGCCAAAGAAGCATTTATGATAAACCCCGCCGCCTCTTTCACGACCCTCGGGACGGTACGTATTTCGCGTCCCGCCGTTTGTCGTAAGTCCTTTCTGTGTAGCGGCGGCCGTCTCGGCCGCTCCGGTCTGAATGGCCTTCGGAGCGACCGAGACGGCCGCCGCTACACAGAAAAACCCAGAAAATCAAGCATTCGAGGCGCGAAACACGTACGACCCTCGGGACGGACGGCGAACCGTTCCCCGACGGCGGGGGTGCTCCCGGAAGACGGCCCGACGACCTGCGGCGATAATCGTAATGAATAAGGAAGAAACACCGTTGCCGTCGCGTGCTGGGCCTTCCGACGAGGAGACTATCGTTTTGGCCCGCGCCGGATTTCCCCAATCCGCGAGAGCGGGAGTCTCGTAGGGTGGGTCAGCGCAGCGCAACCCACCGGTTCTTATGTATTGATGGTGGGTTGCGCTGCGCTGACCCACCCTACGAGACTGTGTAGCGGCGGCCGTCCCGGCCGCTCCGGAATCGCAATTCCGGAGCGGCCGGGACGGCCGCCGCTACACAGAGAAGACCCTTCTCGTACACCCTTTCAGACGACGCACCCCTGATCGACTAACTCGACCGGCCAGCGTCCGCGGGTTTCCTTACTGCCGAGGTCTTGCGGCGGACGACGACCAGATGCAAGGCCGCGAGCAGGGCCTCGGCGTAGGGGAGCTCGGACTGGCGCTGGCCCTTGAGGAACTCGTGAACGGCCGACTGCGAGAGCGTGGGGCAATGGGCGCCGCGCTTCCTTCCAAAGACGATAGGGGGTCATGGGATTCCGCTTCAGCTCGCGGAGGATCGCGTCGCGGATCAGGCTGCGACCCGGAAGCGTGCCGGTCGTCGGATCGCGCCGAACCCGGGTGAACCCGCCCCGATGCTCCGGAATCTCGGACGTATCGATCAGACCATCCGAGGCGGCGCGGAGACGGGCCAGATCCGCGGCCGATGCCGGGGGAACATCCGCCGCGGATGTCCGGATGAGCTTAGGGTTGGCGGATTTCTTTGGCATAAGTCTTTCTCTCTCGGGCCGTCGCCAGACGCGCTGAAGAGGCGTGTGATCGGCCGTTCCTGATGGGGATCGGCACGCTCGGTCCAGGCGATGCGCAGGACCATGCGGTGATCCTCGGGATGGGAAGCGGTCGTGATGTAGCGGTCCTCGCCTTGGCGGTGCTGTTCGTCGTATTCCTCGATATGGAAGAGGTCGCCCTCCTCGTCGGCCAGCACTCGGGCCGCGTCGTCGAAGGAGACACTGTGTTTCTTGAAGTTGGCCGCCGCTTTGTCCTCGTCCCATTCGAACTCGTGGTGCAATCTCATCGTCCCACGATCCCTCTGGGAAGTTACTACCGATTGCGGTCGTATTCAAGGGGCCTATCCCGGATTATTCAAGCTTTGTAGGGTGGTCGGGTGGCATGCCCACGTCTGCGTGGGCATGTCCGCGGGTGCGGGCAGGAACGCCGGACATGCCCACGCAGACGTGGGCATGCCACCCCGACGGGGCGGCACTGGCAAAGCCAGTGGCACACGGGAAAGGCCACCCATCTCTTGGGTGCCACTGGCTTTGCCAGTGCCACCCCGCCGCTGCGCTGACCCACCCTACAAGACTGGCTTTCTGGGCTTTTCCATGTAGCGGCGGCCGTCTCGGCCGCTCCGGGCTGGTTCCCCTCCGGAGCGGCCGAGACGGCCGCCGCTACACAGAAAGGGCTTACGTCCGATAGCGAGACGCGAAACACGTACCACGAAGCCGTGGGCATGCCACCCGGCCACACGCGCGTCGTGACAGCGTCCTGGCGGTCCAGTAGAATCCGCTATGATATCGCTGCGCCATGGCGCAGATGTCTCCGCGAGCATCAACAGGTAGGAACTCGACCATGGAATTCCATCCTCCCGAGATCATCATGTTGCTGCTCGCGGCGATCGGACCTCTGAAAGTCACGATCGTGTGCGCCGAGCCTGACCGCCGGCGCTTCGCCCGAGTTCCTCAAGAGAGTGGCCTTCCGGTCGGTCCTGATTGCGGCGATCGTGTGCCTCGTGTTCGCGGTGCTCGGCGAGGCCATTCTCCGATTGTTCAAGGTCTCGATCCCGGCCTTCCAGATCGGCGGCGGGATCATCGTGCTGCTCTTCTCTCTCGACATGGTGATGGGCGGCAAGCCGGCGAGCAAGGACGGCGCGGACGGTTCCGAGGAGAAGACCGCCGAGCCCTCGCTCGACATCGCGGCCTACCCGCTGGCGATTCCGCTCATGGCCTCGGTCTCGGGGCTCGTCGCCATTGTTTCCCTGCTCGCGCAGCGCGACGATCTCGGGGCGCTGCTCTTCCTGACGGGCGTGATCGTCGCGATCATGGCGATCAACTATGTCTGCCTGCGCTCCTGCCAATACATCGTGCGGGCGGTGGGCCCGGCCGCGCTCCAGGTCGTCGGCAAGATCATGGGCGTCATCCTCACCGCGCTCGCCGTCGAGCTCATCCTCATGGGATTGATCGGCCTGGGGATCGTCGCGAAACCCGGCGGCCGCGTGCCGAGCACTCCGCCCGCAGCCACGGCCCAGGTGCGTGATGTCCGGGGACTCACCGGCCCGCGGATCTCGATCGAGCCGGTCGAACAATTCGATTGAAGGGATTCTGCCGGATCTGCCGATAAGGAAGCTGGGTCTAGCGAGTTGTGTAGTCGTGTAGGGTGGGTCAGCGGCGTCTTCGCGCGCAACCCACCTCGGTCCACGAAAACGGATGGTGGGTTGCCGGCGAAGACGCCGCTGACCCACCCTACGAAGAGGCGTAAGGTCCACTTCTCGTACATCCGCTCAGACCATGAGAGAGACGGATGCCCTCTTTGGTCTGGTTTCTCCCGAGACGTGATCGACCTCGGGGCGGCCCCCGGCTTTCGCGGGTGGCGGGCGTCTTCGTCCTTCTCTTGCTGCACACGCCTTCGGTCACGCGGCCCGAGGCGCCCCCGGCCGAAGACGGCGCCGGCGGTCTCGGTCGCGGAGCTCGCGCGCCGGCTGCAACGGCTCGAGCAGCAGAATGCGAAGCTGACCGAGCAGAATCAAGCGCTGGGCCAGCAGCTCCAGGCGGTGACGAGCCGCTACGATCAGCTCAACCAGCGGTTGGAGCAGATCGAGCCGCGGGCGTCCTTGCCGACCCCCACCTTGCCCGCTGCCGCGCCACCCGCCGCGGAATCAGCGGCCCCGGCGCGCGCCGAGCCGGCGCTCGCGAAGTTCCTGGTCGGCGATTACGACGACGATCGCGGCGCGTTCGTCCTGGTCCGGCCCCATGACGCGCAGCGCGTGCCGTTCGAGCTCCGCCTGGACCTGTTCACCCAGGCCCGCTACACCAACTTCGCACGAAGTGTGAATACCTGGACCGACAGCACCGGCACGCCGCAGCCGATCCGCAATTACAACGCCGTGGAGGTCACGCGCAATTTCATCCAGTTCTCGGGCTTCGGACTCGACCCCCGGCTGCAGTTCACGGCCATCCTGTTTTCCTCGACCGCGATCAACGACACGGTCTACCTGGGATGGATCAACTATCACTTCAACGATGCCTTCGACCTGAGGGTCGGCAACTGGATCGTGCCGGGCACGCGGGAGTGGTTCGAATCGTTCCGGTACACGCTCGGCGCCGATCGCCTGATGGCGACGACGTTCTTCCGGCCGAACATCAGTCCGGGCATCTGGGCGCAGGGTGAGCCGATCAAGAATGTCCGCTACGTCGCGATGCTGGCGAACTCGCTGAACCGGTTCAGCCAGGGGATCGAGCGGGTCGGCAACGCGCCGACCTTCGGCGGCACCCTCTGGTGGGAGCCCTGCGGCGACTTCGGTCCGGGTCCCTCGGACATCGAAAATCATGAATCGCCGGCCCTGCGGCTCGGCACGAACCTGGCCGTCTCGCACGAGGCGAACCAGGGCTTCAGGGCACGGCCGGGCTGGCGAATCCCGAAGACACCATCCTGCGGCTCTCGGACGGCACGCCCCTGTTCCGCCCGGGCGCGCTGGCGCCGGGCGTCGAGCTCGATCTCGACCGGCATCCAGCTCTGGACGATCGACGCCGCGGTCAAGTATCGCGGGGTCAGCCTCTCGGGTGAATACTTCTTCCGCTGGCTCGATGACTTCAAGCAGACCGGCGACCGCCTGCCGTTCCGCTCCCTCTTCGATCACGGCGCGCTGTTGCAGGGCGGCTTCTTCTTGATCCCCGGCAAGCTGGAAGCCTTCGCCCGCACGTCGTTTGTCGCCGGCTCCGTTCGGCGGCGGCGACGAGTTCGGCGGCGGTCGTGAACTGGTACGTCCTGGGCACGCCGCGACTGGCGGATGACCTTCGAGGTCCTCCGCATCGACCACTCGCCGGCCCAGAATATCTTGACCGGCTACCGCGCCGGCGAAAGCGGCACGCTGTATCCACTCCAGTGGTTCACGGACTTCTGAGCAGGGGATTTCAACGCGAAGTACGCGAAGTACGCGAAGAAAAGAAAAATAGAATGTTGAATTTTGAACTTTGGATCTTGAATCCTGAATCTTGAATCTTGAATCTTGAATCCTGAATCTTGTAATGTCCGTCGGCGTCTGCCCCGCGGACCCACCCGACAAGATTCCCGTTTCTCCTTTTCCCTCTTCTTCTTTGCGTTCTTCGCGCTCTTCGCGTTGAAATCAAGTGGGCTGCGCGGCGATCACGCCGAGGGCTTCCAGGGTGTGTTTCATTCCCTGCCGCTCCTTCAAGAACCACCGCGCCTTGGCCTTGCCGAACTTCCTCAGCTCCTCCAGAAATGCCGGCCGGCGATCGAGCTTGGACGCATAGCCCAGGTCCCGATCCAGACTGATGCGCGCCACGTGGATCGGGTGATACTTGGGGTCCTTGATCGACCCCGCGGCGATCAGCCGGTTGATCATCTCGACGAGCTTCAGCTCCTGCTCCATCGAGATGTTGCCCGAGCCAGCTCGTTGCGGCGATCGAGGATCTCGTGCGTCTCGGTCGGCACGCGGGCGCAGGTGCTCGGGTTGATCTGAATGACCCACAACTCGTTGATATTATAATCCGTAAGATCGTGGATCGGCGGGTTCTGGGAGAACAGGCCGTCCCAGTACACGCCCCGGTCCGGGACGGTGACGGCGCGAAAGAGTTCCGGGATGGCCGCGGAGGCCAGCAGGCATTCGACGCGGAGCTCCGCACCGGTGAACACCTCGAAGTGGCCGGTGAGGACCTCGACCGCGCCGATCTGCAGCGCCGGCGCGCCGGGCTGGCGCGCCAGCTCGCGCAGCTCGGCGAAATCAAAGTGCTGCATTCGAGGATGTCGCGGAACCGCTCCTCGCCCCAGGGCGGGAAGGTGTAGGGGCTCACCTCGGGCAGGATCATATGATCCCGAAGTTTCATGATGTTCTGAAGCGTCTGGTTGAGGATCTGGTCCCAGGGCTCGCTGGCCGCGATCGACTCCCAGAAGCGTTGCAGTTTCTGGCAGGCCCGCGGCCGGTCGCCGTGCAAGAGGCCGTCCCAGGCCAGGGTCGCGCACAGGGCGCCGCCCGAGGTGCCGCTCAGCGCCACCACGTCGACCTCCTCCGGGAGGTGGTCGAGCAGCTCTTGAAGGACGCCCGCCGTGAACGCCGTATGACTGCCGCCGCCCTGGCAGGCGATCGCGACCCGGCTGCGAGGAGTAGCTCCCATGACCATCGACTCCCCTCTTGGTGCGGATACGTGTCGGGATCGATCACACGCTCATTATAACCCCGATCAACATCAGTCCGGTAGGGTGCGTCGCGTCCGCGCCTGACGCACCGGCCGCTCTCCGTTCCCATCGAGGATTCGTGCGCGGAGAGGTGCGTCGGCGCGGACTTGACGCACCCTACGACTCTCATCCGCCATCCGCCATCCGCCACCTTCACAGTTCCACCAGCCACCCCGCGGGCGAAGACGAAGAATCCCCTTGCGTTGGAGCCTCGGGAGTGCGATCCTGGACCCTCAGCTCATGTCTGTCGGTTGCGTCGCAAAACAGTCGATCTCCCGGTCCGGACCCATCTGTGTCCCGGGCGGGCGCGCGGCCAAGGAAAACCAAGTCGAGGGAACTCGTCCTCACTCATTTCTGGGGGGGAACAAGCCGTGGCCGATACCATCACAGCGACCCCGGTGGGCACGACCTTCCGCTGTGGCAACGATTATTACGAGGTGAAGGTCATCAACTTCCAGGGGCCAAAGGATTCGAAGGCGTCCGCGTACTGCTGCAACATGAACCTCGATTTCGATGGCGAGCCGCAGGCCTACGCCCCGGAGGACACAACCCTCGAACCCTGGGACAACCTGGGGGACGCCGGCTTCCTCAAGCCGGCCCAGAACGCAGCGAAGAAACAAATCTTCGACGGTATCAAGAACAACATCAACACCCTCAAGACCCAGAAGGCGGCCGCGAAGACGCCCCTGGAGGCCGGCGCCTTGCAGAAGCAGATTGAGGACCTCGAGAAGAGCGACATCATCCAGACCTATCGGGGCGCCAGGCATTACGGCACGATCTTCTGGCACTGGTATGGCGTCATGCCGATCGCCCCGCAAGACGCGGCGCGCAAGGTCTTCCACGAGAAGGTCGGCGAGGGCACGCAGCCGCGCCAGCCCCTCCTGGTCAACGACCCGAAGGCGAACGTGCTGCATTCCGAGAAATATGAAGATGTCTATGGACGCTTCCCCGTGGTCCAGTCCGAATTCGAGCCGGGCAAGGGCAAGGGTTACTTCGTGACCACCATGCCCACTGCCCGGAATCCCGCCTTCCCGGACTGGGACCAGCGCTATTACCTGCCCCCCGGCGAGGTGAAGCAGGGCCCGTACGGGGCCCTGACGGTCCCGAATTCGAAGTATCCCGGTATCCCCTCGCTGTCCAAGGAGACTGGCCTGAAGTTGAACGACATGATTTTCGCCATGCGCCTGGACAAGCAGATCGACCTGACGTTCCCCTTCCGCGACACCGGTTACGGGGCCAAGGTGGGCGAGTGCTCGATCGATGCCTACATCGCCATGGGCGGCAAGATCGACAATACCCAGATCGGATGGGCGAAATATCCTAATAACTTCCTCGTCCTGTACCTGGCCTTCCCCAACGGCCAGGCGCCCAGACGGTCCTGGGCAGCTTCGCCGCGGCCTCGAATGCCCTGGACTTCCCGGTGATCCTCGCGTTCATGGCCCAGGTCACGGCCGGGGCGACGGCGAAGAAGATCGACGGGACGTGGACGCGGGTGCCGGGCGGCGACCCCCTGGAGGCGTTCAAGAAGTGGCAGAAGCTGGCCCCGGACAAGCAGATCCGGCCCATCCACTTCGGCATCATCACCAGCGCCCTCCGGCACGGCGGCTTCAACCCGCCGAATCTGCCCAATTACTCGCCGGGGCCGATCCCAGTGCGGTAGCCTTGTCGGGTGCGTCGGCGGGGTGGCACTGGCACAGCCAGTGCCACACGGGAAAGGCCACTCCTCTCTTGGGTGCCACTGGCTGTGCCAGTGCCGGCGGGGTGGCACTGGCACAGCCAGTGGCACACGGGAAAGGCCACTCCTCTCTTGGGTGCCACTGGCTGTGCCAGTGCCGCCCCGCCGGGGCCTGTCTTCAGGCCAGCTCCACCCGCCGCCCCTCGCGCGCGGACTGCTTTTCGGCCAGGACCAGGCGGATGGTGTCGCGGGACTGCTCGGGGGTGACGACCGGCGCGACCGTTTCCCCGGCGACGGCGCGGGTGAAGTGGTCGATCTCGCGCTCGTAGCCGTCGCCGGAAGGAACCGCGGGCGTGAACGGCGCCCCTTCGGCCGGGCAGACGCGGAAGGCGGGCGTGCGGGTCGAGTCCAGGAGGATCGTCGCGCGCTCGCACATGATGGCGAAGCTCATCTCGAAGCCGAACGAGGGGGTCATGCGCCAGGTGCTCTCGGCGACGATGCAAGGGCTGGAGTCGGGGTAGTGGTACTGGGACGAGATATAGGTCTGGGCGGCGTCGGCCAGGCTGCTCACGGCGGCGGGCATGCCGAAGACGTACTGGATGTAGTCCGAGTCGTGGATGTGCAGATCGAGCGGCTGGCCGCCGCTGCGCTGCTCGTCGGCGAACCAGTTGTCCGGGCTCCAGGTCGGGGCGCTGGAGAAGCGCCGGAACGAGGCGGCCACGACGCGGCCGTGGGCACCGTCGGCGATGAGCTGGCGGGCGACGTCGTACTCGGGCCAGAAGCGCAGGCAGTGGCCGATCTGAAGCACCCGGCCGTGCGCGCGGGCGGCGGCCGCCATGCGCTCGCAGTCGGCCACGGAGAGCGCCATGGGCTTTTCACACAGCACGTGGACGCCCGCTTCCAGGGCCTGGAGGGTCGTCGGGGCGTGCAAATAGGTCGGCAAGGTGATCGACAGCGCATCGACCGCGCCGGCGGCCAGCAGTTCTTCCAGCTTCGAGTAGACCGTCACGCCGGTCAGGTCGATGTGGTCGGCCGCGCCGGCGACGTTGCCCTCGGGCGCCGGCCGCTGCGAGACGGCCTGCACCACGGCCGGATTCGCCTCGCAGACGGCCACCACCGCCGCGCCGGGCTGCGCCCGCCAGCAACGGTAGTGCATCCGGCCCATGAAACCCAGCCCGACGATCCCCACGCGGATCATGGCGATTGTTCCTTCAATGTTGATTATGTATCGACGAGAAATCCCGACGTTGCGCGTCGCCGTGCCCCTCCGGCCGGGGCGGCCCCGCGCGGCTCCACCATAACACCGCCCCGGACCGCCTCCAAGTATTACCCCGGCAAAGAAGATCCTCCTGTAGGTCGGACAATCCTGTCCGACAGGCCGGGGGAGTCGGACAGGATTGTCCGACCTACTTTCTTGCCGGGGTAATAGGGGCCGTCGCGGATGTCGCCACGGCCGCAGTGGGCGTCAAGAAACCCCACGCACCTGCTTGCGACAGATACGTGGGGGCCAGATTCATCCGGGTGGGTTAGCACCCGAATGCCGGGTGGCATGCCCACGTCTATACGTGTTTCGCGTCTCGGTTGGCTGGTTTTCTGGGCGTTTCTGTGTAGCGGCGGCCGTCTCGGCCGCTCCGAACTGGTTCCCCTCCGGAGCGGCCGAGACGGCCGCCGCTACACAGAAAGGACTGACGTCCGATGGCGAGACGCGAAACACGTACCCACGTCTTCGTGGGCATGTCAGCGCACCCGGCGCAGGGGGACCATGCCCACGAAGACGTGGGCATGCCACCCGGACAGCCTGACCATCGGCGCAGCGCGACGAAAGAGTTGGAGGTGACAATGTCGGGTGGGCACGGCCCACCATCTTCCTGGAGCGGTTCACGAAGTCCCACGCCATCGTGAACCGCTCTACACAGCGTGGGCCGCGCGAAAACAAGAAGGGCCGGCGGCGAGATAAGGAAGGGGGGTCGCCACCAGCCCAATCGGGAGAACGGAAGTCAGACTTGGAGATTCAATTCCTCGGCAAACGTGACCTCACTGGCCGCTCGGCATCTGGAGGCTGGGACCCTGGGCGCTCGGCATGCCCTGGGCGCTCGGCATGGCGCAAGGAATGGGCGCCGGGGCGTAGCAGGGGGCCGGCGCACAGACGGGCCGGTGAACCAGGTGGGGCACCCGGATGGTGCAGCACTTCCACTCGATCGTCGGCAGGTGCGGCCGCGGCAGGTGGCAGCCCGCGAACGGGTTATGGAAACTGTGGCCGCAAGGAGCCGCCTCGCAGCAGGTCGGCACCGCGGGGCACGGAGCCGCACACTGCTCCTGCGGCATCGGCATCGCCTGCGCCGAGGGGACGATCATCTGCGGCTGAGGCAGCGGGCCGCCGCCCGCGAAGCTTGTCCCTGCCACCAGCGCCAGCCCGAACAGGACAGCGATACCCATCATGAAGTAGCGACAGCGCATCGTATTTCCCCCTCCGGGATGTGCCGGATCAGGGTCCTTAATGAGGTTGGATTCCCACACGCTTGGGGGGTTCGATTGGTACCCGACCGAAATATACCACGGTTTTTCGCAAAGCAAGGCAACACACAGATTTCTGTCAAGATGATCCGGTTGCCGAGCCCCTGCCGGAGAGACCGGCCCTGCCCACCACGAAAAGACGACCGATCAGGCGAGCCCCACCGCCCCCGCGCCGCACCGGGGAAGACGCCGCGATTTCGGCGTAAGACTTGGTGAAGACCGGACTTAAATCTGGCCGTAGTGGGCTTTTGAAGGGGCGATTTCCGGCCCTGGCGCGGCCCTCGGCCGGCTTGAATCAAACGGACACAAACGCGCCCAGGACCCGGGAACAATCGCGCCGAGCCCATCAAGCCGTTATCCCAGAGAATCGTTTCCAGGCCGGCGCGGTATCACCTCATCTGGGGGACGCGCCGCGCCCGGGTGGTACTGGCGGCTTGTCCACCAGTGTGCCGACGCGGGTGGCCCCGATGGCGGATGACGGATGGCGGATGACGGATGGCCCAATCTTCGGATGATCCAACGAGATTGGCCATCCGCCATCCGGCATCCGGCATCCGCCATCAGGCATCAGGCATCCGGCATCCGCCATCCGCCATCCGCCATCCGCCATCCGCCATCAGGCATCCGCCATTTGCAGCATGACGCGCCCGCTTCTCAGAGGCTATCCGGGAAGCCCCGAAGGGGCGGCAGCGCATAGCCAGGGGCGTCAGCCCCTGGACCGGGGAACGAGGCGATACAGGGCCCCTGCGCAGCCCCGCAGGGGCGACAGAAGACCGAGCCGCGGCCCCAGCTCCAGGGGCTGACGCCCCTGGCTATGCGCTGCCGCCCCTTCGGGGCTAAGACCAGATTTCCCGGATAGCCTCTCACATCCTCGGCAGCGCCTGGAGGGCTTCCTCGATGGCGTGGTCGGGGTGTTCGTAGTCGAACAGCTCGCCGTTGAGGTACTTCTCGTACGAGGAGAGGTCCAGAAAACCGTGCCCGCTGAAATTGAAGACGAGGCATTTTTCGGCGGTCTCGGCGCGGGCGATGTCGGCGACGGCGGCGATGGCGTGGGCCGTCTCGGGGGCGGGGACGATCCCCTCGGCGCGGGCGAACAGGACGGCGGCGTCAAAGACCTGCGTCTGCGGCACGGCGCGGGCTTCGATCAGGCCTTTTTCCACCAGGGCGCTGATCAGCGGCGAGCAGCCGTGATAACGCAGGCCCCCCGCGTGAATGCCCGGCGGGATGAAGCCATGCCCGAGTGTGTGCATCTTCAAGAGCGGCGTCAGCGCGGCCGTGTCGCCGAAGTCATACGCGTACTGGCCCTTGGTCAAGGTCGGGCAGGCGGTCGGCTCGACGCCCACGATGGCCAGCTTCGGATCCTGGAGCTTGTCCGTCACAAACGGCAGGATCAGGCCACCGAAGTTACTGCCGCCGCCGACGCAGCCGAGCACATAGTCGGGCTTTTCGGCGAGCGCGTGAAGCTGGGCCTTGGCCTCCAGGCCGATGACCGTCTGGTGCAACAGGACGTGGTTCAGCACGCTCCCGAGCGCGTAGTTGGCGTCGGCGTTCTGGGCGGCCTCCTCGACGGCCTCGGAGATGGCGATGCCGAGCGAGCCGGGGCAGTCGGGATCGCCGGCCAAAATGCGCCGGCCTGATTCGGTCTCGGTGGACGGCGAGGCGATCACCTCGGCGCCCCAGATGCGCATCAGGGTGCGGCGGTTGGGCTTCTGGTTGTAGCTGACGCGGACCATGTAGACCCGGCAGCCCAGGTTGAAGACCCGGCAGGCGAAGCTCAACGCCGTGCCCCACTGCCCGGCGCCGGTCTCGGTCGTGAGCCGGGCCAGACCCGCCCGGGCGTTGTAATACGCCTGCGGCAAGGCCGTGTTGACCTTGTGGCTGCCGACCGGCGAGGTGCTCTCGTCCTTGTAGTAAATGCGGCAGCGGGTCTTCAGCGCCTGCTCGAAGCGCCGGGCTCGCTTCAGCGGCGTGGGCCGCCAGAGCCGATACACGTCGCGCACCTCGGCCGGGATCTCGATCCAGGGCGCGGTGCTCATCTCCTGCGCGATCAATTCCGCCGGGAAGATCGCTTCCAGGTCACTGGCCACCAGCGGTTGGCCCGTGCCGGGATGCACGGCCGGCGGCAAGCCAAAGGGCAGGTCCGGCACCACGTTGTACCAGGCGGTCGGCAGGTCGTGCTCCGAAAGCAAGGACTTGACGGTCGCGTCGGACGGGCGAGACATCGGCGGCGGTCTCCTGCGGCGGTCGGGGGTCAGCGATTCCGGATTCCAGATTCCAGATGGCGGATGGCTGATGCCGGATTACTTTGAATCATCCCTCATCCCTCATCCCTCATCCCTCATCCCTCATCCCTCTGGAATCCCCTCCCACCCTACTCAAAAAAACGCCGCACCGCGACGTGGAACTCGCCCAGGATCTCGGGCACGGACCACTCGTCGTCGGGCCCGAGCCAGCGCGGGGGTCGCTCCGTCTCGACGACGAGCGCGGACCGCGCCTCCGGGTCGAGCACGAGGACCGCCACCACGCCGGCCTTGAGATACTCGGCCGCCTTGGAGAGTACCTCCGGCCAGCGGTCGCTGGGCGAGCGAATCTCGACGACCAGCTCGGGTGCTTGCGGACCCCCGCCATAGTCATTCGGGACGGGCCCCTTCGGCATGCGGGCGTAGCTGTAGTAGGCGACGTCCGGTCCGCGCACGGTGTCCGGTCCGCGCTCGGTGATCACGCCGGCATCGTTGTTCAGAACACGGCCGAGGTCGTGCTCCTCCGCATAGTTTCCCAGAATGCGACCGGCCTGGTTGCACACGTAGCCATGTCGGCGTTTGGTGAGTGGCATCGCAACGATCCTTCCGCGCACCAGCTCCTCCGGATAGCCCGGATCGGGCCGGCGGGCGAACTCCTCGGCGGTCAGCAACGGCTGCGGCTCGGCGACGGTGGACATGGCATTGACTCCGGGCACAATGGCGACGCCGCTATTGTCGCGCGCGGCTGGGGATCAGGAAAGAAGAGGACGCGCAGAAGCGCAAAAGACGCAAAGAAGACGGAACGGAAGGCCACGGGCTCCCCAATCTGTCTTCTTTGCGTCTTTGCGCCTCTCGCGTTTCCCCTTCTGTTTGCCAAGCCCCTCCCGGCGCGATACCGTCATAGAAACCGCCCCGCTCGCTGACGATCCGTGTTCTTTCCGACGAGGCCCCGCGATGTCGCTGCCCTCTCCCAGCGCGCTCGACCGCGCCCGCCACCTGGCCTATCTCCGGCTGATCCCGATCTTGTTCATCTGTTATGTGATCGCCTACGTCGATCGCACAAATGTTTCGATCGCCGCGCTGACGATGACGCACGACCTGCCGGGCTTCAACAACGACGTGATCGGCACCGGCGCGGGCATCTTCTTCCTCGGCTATTTCCTGCTGGAGATCCCCGGCACGCTGCTGGTCGAGAAATGGAGCGCGCGGAAGTGGATCTGCGCGACCATGGTCGCCTGGGGGATCATCGCCTCGCTGACGGCGTTCGTGACGCTCCCCTGGCACTTCTACGCGATCCGCTTCGGCCTGGGGCTGGCCGAGGCCGGCTTCTTCCCCGGCGTGATCGTCTACCTGACGCACTGGTTCCCGACGCGCGACCGCGCCCGCGCCCTCTCCTGGTTCCTGATCGCCACGCCGATCGCTCAGATGACGAGTCCGAAGCTCTGCAACTTCCTGCTGCCGATCGGCACGGCCGGGCATCCGCTGGTGTTGGGTCTGAGCGGCTGGCAGTGGATCTTCATCGCCTGGGGCTTGCCGGCGGTCATCCTCGGCGTGCTCGTGTGGCTGTTTCTCACCGACCGGCCCGGCCAGGCGCGCTGGCTCGACGCCGAGGAGCGCGAGGCCTGGAAACGGAGCTCAAGCGCCCGCGGGCCGGCGTCGCGCACGCCACGATGTCGGTCTGGGAGGCGCTCCAGCACCCCAAGGTGCTCCTGCTGGCGGCGGCGTACTTCTTCATCGTGACGGGCAACTACGGCGTCGAGATCTTCCTGCCGACGATCCTCAAGGACTGGTATCACCCCAGCAACGATCTCTTGACCTGGGTGCTGGTCATCCCGCCCTTGGGATCGCTCCTGGGCCAGCTTTTCATCGGCTGGAGTTCGGACCGCACGGGCGAGCGCCGCCTGCACACGGTCGTGCCCATCTACCTGGCCACCGCGGCACTCGGCCTGACGGTGCGCGGCGGGCTGCCGTTCTGGGCCATGGTGCTGCTGTTCACGATCGTGGCGACCGGCCTGAAGGCCTACCTGCCCGCGTTCTGGTCGCTGCCCAGCCTCTTCTTGACCGAGGCCGCCGCCGCCGCCAGCGTCGGCCTGATCAACTGCGTCGGCAACCTCGGCGGCTTCGTCGGGCCCAAGGTCCTGGGCTACATCCAGACGAAGACCGGCTCATTCGTCCCCGGCATCCTGATTCTGGTCGCGTCGATGGCCGTCACCGTGCTCATCCTCATGCTGCTCGGCCTGGGACGCAAGGAGATGGCGGCCAAGGCCAAGACCGCCGCGCTCGACCCGCTCAGCGAGGTGGTCTGAACGAGACTGTAGCCACGAGAACCGGGGCCATCCGAGGAGAACATTCCTGGGTGCCACGGGTTCCGCTTTGGGGAACCCGTGTCTGCGGGCTGGGGGTCGATCGACGGGTTCCCCAAGCGGAACCCGTGGCACCCGACAGGCCAACGACCGAACAACCCGGTGAGCTTACTACAGTCTCGTCTGAACGCGGTATAATGACAAGCAGGAGCGGCCGTGGCGTTGTTCCAAAGGAGACGGAGTCATGACCCGCATCGTCGTGGACGAGACCCTTCGGAACCGGCTCCACCACCTGACCGAGCCGCTGGAGCTGTGCGACGAAGAGGGCCACGTTCTGGCGCGGGTCGTGCCTGTTCTCGACCCACGCCTGTATGATCTGGAACCCAAAATCACGGAGGAAGAACTGAGAGGCTATCCGGGAAGTCTGTTTTTAGCCCCAAAGGGGCGGCAGTGAATAGCCCGGGGCGTCAGCCCCGGGAACCGGGGCCGCCCCAACGCCTCCTCCTCCAAAGCCCCGAAGGGGCGACCGAAGATCTCGCGGGACCATGGGTTCTGTCGCCCCTTCGGGGCTGCGGAGGGGGTTCATGGCGCGTCGTTCCCCGTCCCGGGGCTGACGCCCCGGGCTATTCACTGTCGCCCCTTCGGGGCTAAAAACAGACGCCCCATCTGGGTTTCCCGGATAGCCTCTGAATCGGCGTTCGCAATCCACGGAGAAGACCTACACGACCGCCGAAGTGCTGGCTTACCTGGAGAGCCTGTGATGTGACCTGGGACTTGCGCCGATGTTTCTCTTCCTGCTGCTCCTGCTCGCCCAGACCCCCGCCCCGGCCGCCCCCGCGCCCGACTTCAAGGTCGTCTTCTGGCTCGACGGCGCGACGCTGCGGCACCAGGCGTACGACGTGCGCAAAGGGCAATTCACCCCCGCCGTCGACGACTGGCTGCGCCGGCAGCGCTTCCGCGTGGATGAGGCCGGGTATGTCACCGGCGACCGCTTCGCCACCGTCCGCGACGTGTTTCTCGCCCACTATCCGGGCCGGACCGAGCACGAGAAGCTCGACGCGGCCATCGCGCAGGAAACCCGGCGCCTTTTCGGCGGCGATTATTCCCGGCTCGAACCGCCTCCCGCCGCACCCGCAGGCATCCGCGCGGTCGAGCCGCTGGCCGCGACCCGCCCGGCGGTCGTCAGCCGGTCGTCGTTCTATGTGCCGCCCCGGACCACCACGCCGTGGCTGGCCCCGGTCGGCGGCCCCTTGCCCAGCCTGTCGCCCGCGCCGGGCCCGCTCGGCCCCCGTCCTGATCGCTCGTTCCTCCAGCCGCCGCCGAGCGTGCCCATCTACCTGCTGGCGCGCCCCCGCTGATCGTTGTCGTCGCTGATGGCTGATGGCCGATGACTGATAGCCCAAGTAGGGTGCGTGAAACGCACCTTCCTTTTGCCACAAAGAGACTGATATCCATAGGAGTTACGCAGTTGGCATTTGGAGCATGATTGGAATTGGGATTTTGTAGGGTGCGTGAAACGCACCCAGTCTCTTTGTGGCAAAGGGAAGGTGCGTTTCACGCACCCTACGAGGATCGGCCCTCCGTTTACCCAGTGTCCCAACTGCGTAACTCCTGATCCATTCAGTCATTGACCATCAGTCCTCTGCATCCCGCATTCCGAATCTGGAAGAGCACGAACGCCCGGTCATCCACCGTCGAGGCGCGTGCCCGCAGGCGCGGTCCGCGGGCGATTTCCTGGACCGCGCCCAGCCGGCGCAGGGCGGGGATATCCCGATCCCGTCCGATCACGCAAAATGTCGGGGCAGGGGGGGGATCGGCGGCCAGCGCCGCGACGCCGAACCGCCACGACGCCGGCCGGCCGAGATAGAACAACCGCACCGCCAGGTCGTGCGGCACCGGGCCAAACGGCGTCGGATACGGGCGCGGTCCCAGTCCTCGTAAAGCAACACCAGCGGCTCGGAACGCGGCACCGCACGGCCCGCGACGGCGTACCAGCCCCATTCCCTCCCACGCTCGTCAAACCGCGGCGCGACGACCCCAAAGCCCAGCGCATACGACAGGCCCAGCACCGCGAACAGGACGATCCCATACCACCGCCGCCGCCGCGCGCCCAGCCGCGCCAGGCTCTGCGCCGTCCAGAACGACCAGGGCGGCAGCGCATAAATCAGGTAGTGGACGTTCCGCGCCCGCGCCAGCGACACCAGCACGGCCGGCACGAGCGCCCAGGCCCACAAGAGCCGGTCCAGCCCGCCCCGCTCGTGTCGCGCCCGCCGCCACGAGCGAATGGCCCCCGCCAGCGCCAGGGGCGTCCAGGGCAGCGTCTGCCCCAGGAACGAGAGGAAATACCCGCCCCACGATTCGCCCGCGAACCCGCCTGATGCCGGGTCGAACCGGCCCGAAACGTGCAACACCCACAACCCCCACGCCTCGGGATATCGCGCCAGCACCCACAACGGCCACGCCAGCGCGATCAGGGCCGCCAGCGCCCAGCCCGGCGGCCAGAAGAGAAGGCGCGCCGTCGCCCGATCCCGGTCCCAGGCCAGCACCGCCACCACCACCGCCAGCACCAGCACGCCGCCGAAGCCAATCCCTTTGGCTAAAGCGGTGAGACCGAGAAAGAAGAAGAACGCGCAGAAGGCGCAAAGACGCAAAGTTCGGAAGAGGGGCGCCGGGAAAGTCTCCGTCTTCTTTGCGCCTTCGCGCCTTCGCGCGTTGTTCCTCTTCCGCGCACCCCATCAAACTCCACAAGGCACCCCGCGACCAGGGCCGCGAGCAGCATATCGACCTCGGCCAGCCTGCCGTGAAACACCGTCCAGGCCGTCGTGATCTGCACCGCCCCGGCGAGGACTCCCGCCGCGCGTCCCCAGCGCCGCGCCGCCAGCCTGGCCACGAAGAACGCCAAGGCGAGTGCCCCGACCACCGCCGGCAGCCGCGCGACCGTCTCGTCCACCCTCCCCACAACCCGCCCCAGCCCGGCGACCAGCCAGAAGGCCAGGGGGGGCTTTTCCAGCCAGGGCACGCCGCCGAGCGTCGGCACCAGGTACGCCCTGCGCGCGATCATCTCCCGCGCGACCTGGGCCACGATCGCCTCGTGATAGGTCAGCCGGGTTGAGCCGAGACCGACGAGGAGCGTAAGGACCGCCAGCCCCCCGAGAGCCCGCTCAAGTCGTGGCGCCGGACCCGCTTGCGACATCGCCGGCCCTCCCTGGCCCTGTTGTTTACGTTCCTTACGTTCCTATCTCAACGTAAAGGACGAGTCACCTCTTCGTAGGGTGGGCTCGGCCCACCATCCGAGGACGAAGACGAAGATGGTGGGCCGAGCCCACCCTACGAAGAAGACACGTGCGCGCCCACCCCGGCCCCCGGGGGAAAACCTGTCACTAACCGGTCGCGCCGGGGTGGAGGTTCGGGCCACCGTGCACCGCCCTCCGGTGCGCTCCCGCCCGGTCGGGCGCGGGCCGGCCGGCGCATGCCCGGTTGGGCAACCGGGTTATCGACCGCTTTTCCCCCGGTGAACAGACGGTGTTGTGGCCGATTAAGTCTTTTGGTATCATGACCTTGCTTGGGGACCGGCCGGATACTCCACAGCGCCGTCCCCACTCTTCGAAGATGACGACGGTCAAGGTTCCTTTCCTCTCAGCTTAAGAAAGAGAAGAGGCCCGGAACCCAAACCGGCCCATCTCAAACCCGAGGGGAATGTGTCGAGGCAACCGGGCCTGAGGCCGGGAGTCGGCACCTCCCGACCCGACCCAACCAACCCATCAGTCCAGGCGGGGGATTCGCCCGATGAAGGCCCTGTGCAACCGCGAGGGATTGCTCGCCGCGTTCGCGATGGTCGGCGGGGTTGTGCCCGCCCGCAGCCCCAAGCCGATCCTCCAGAGCGTCAAGCTCGCCGCCGACCCCGACGGCGGCTCGGTGCTCATGGCCACCGACCTGGAAGTCGGCATCCGCTACCGCGTCGCCGGCGTGAAGGTGGACCGCCCCGGCGCGGTCGTGCTGCCCAACCAGCGGTTCCAGTCGATTCTGCGCACCAGCACCGACCCGGAGCTGGCCGTCGAGGTCGAACGAGGGCCAGCTCATCGTCCGCAGCCTGCACGCCGAGTTCGACCTGCCCGGCGAGGACCCGGACCTCTTCCCCGACCCGCCCGACTTCGGCGCCACGGCCTTTTACGTCGTCGGCGCCGCCGACCTCAAGCGGCTGATCCGCCGCACCATGTTCGCCACCGACGTGGAAAGCACCCGCTACGCCCTGGGAGGCGTCCTGGTCGAATTCGCCGACGGCACGATCACCCTGGTCGGCACCGACGGCCGCCGCCTGGCCAAGGCCACCGCGCCCGTCGAGACCGAAGGCGAGGCCGCGCCCCCGCCGGCCAGCCCGTCATCCCGGTCAAGGCGCTTGAAGCTCCTGGAGCGCAACCTCGACGACGAGGACCCGCCCGTGCACCTGGCCATCCAGGCGAATACCGCCGCCCTGGTGCGCACCGAGCGAGCCGTCATCTACACCAGGCTCGTCGAGGGCCGCTTTCCGCGCTACCAGGATGTCTTCCCCGCCGGCTGCGAGGCGCAGCATCCCGATGGAGGTCGGCCCGCTCCTCTCGGCCGTCGAACAGGCCTCGATCGTCACCAGCGAGGAAAGCCGCGGCGTCGATTTCACCTTCGGCGGCGGCACGCTCAAGCTCGCCAGCCAGGCCGCCGACGTCGGCAAGAGCCACGTCGAGATGCCCATCAACTACGACGGCAAGCCCGTCGAGATCACGTTTGACCCCCGCTATCTGACCGACGCCCTCAAGACCCTCGACCCGGCCCAGCCCATCACCGCCGAGCTCATCGACCACAAGAACGCGGCGGTGTTCAAGACCGAGGATCAATATGTGTATGTGGTGATGCCGCTGACGAGGGAACGATAAGGAGCGTCCACCGTGGGACCGGGATTGGAACCAATCCGCACGCGGGAGCCGAGCCCCGGAGATGTTCCGGAGACGGTCCCGGTCCGTGAGGTCATCGACCTGGACGCCTCGTATCATCTCGACCACGAACCCGGGGTTGTCCTGGTGCTCGATGCGTTCGTGGTCGAGGATGTCTCGTCCCTGATCGGCCAGTACGTTCAGGTGCGGACAGCGTCCCGGCGCCGCCGTCTCCGCATTGACGACGCGCGGGACCACGGCACGACCATCAGCCTGTTTTTTGGCGGTCTGACCAGCGCGGATGTCCCGGTCGGTTCCCTGGTGGAAGTCGGTGCGTGCCGGAAAGGGTGAAGGTGTCAAGTTGTAGGGTGCGTCGAGTCCGCGACGACGCACCATTTCCATAGAGGGCGCGGTGCGTCGTCGCGGACTCGACGCACCCTACCAGACTGAATTGGTTTAAGAGCAATGTACACCAAGAGGCCACAGAATGTCTGTCCCCGATGTGGATACACATGGTCTCCAAGGGGACATTCGATTTCGTTGAGCTGTCCCAATTGCGGAAGTCAACAGGTCGGAATCGCGGGCACACCTTCGAGAATCGCGGGCACACCTTCGATCGGATGTGGATGCCTTTCGTTAATTGCCATCCTTGGATATTTTATTTATGTGGGATCTTTTAATAAGGCCAACGTTAATCAAAACCAGCCCGTCGTTGAAGAAGATCGGCCTGCCTCTTCAAAACCATCGCCCCCACCCGTGCTCGATGAAGAGAACAATCACATGCCGCCTGCCGTTTCAAAAACTAGAATTGAGAAACCTCGTACTGCACCTTCGAATCACTCCGTTAGCGAGAGACCGAAACCGATTCAGGCACAAACTCCGACAGTTGAACTGGTAAAACCGAAAATCTATCCCGAAGAAATATTTAGATTAATTGAGGATCATATTGCCAAAGATCAGTATGGGGAGGTCATCCGTCTTTGCCTTCGAAATCATGGATGATTATCCAGGTTCGAAGTATCAGGAACGAGCAAAATATATATTGAATGAAATAAATAATCACAGGGATAGTAAGTACGTTAATGATATTAAGGAAAGATTTCTGAGAAATCAGAAGTAAGCGTTGGGTGAGCGGGGCAAATCGGCGTCCGGGCCACCCGTGAAGATAGGACCTCATTTCCACAATCATGTTCACGATTGAATTTCAGGAAACGATCGTAGACGACCTAGCTCCACTTCGGGCCGGGGATCGGAAGCGGATTCTCGAAGCCATCGCGGCGCAGTTGACCCATCAGCCAGCGGTCCCGACACGGAACAAGAAGATCCTGGTCGGGTTGATTCCACCCTGGACGCACGTGCAACCGGTGTGGGAGTCTCGCGGGTGGGTGAATTCCGGGTCTTCTATGATATCAATGAGGCCGCGTCCCTTGTGACGATTCGCGCGATCCGTCACAAGCCACCGCATACCACGACGGAGGCTATCCTGTGAAGACCATCAGCTTGGAACAAACCACCCTCGATACATGCATCGAACAGGCTCAACAGGACCGCGTGGTCGTGACCCGTGACGGCCGACCGGTCGCGCTGATCGTGGGCATTGAGGGCATGGATGAGGAGCAGATCGAGCTTGGCAGCAGCAGCGCCTTCTGGACCTTGATCCAGGCACGTCGTGAACAGAAGACCATTAACCGGGAGGAGTTGGAGCGGCGCTTGGAAGACCGGCCTTGAGCGGCCCTTCTGACCCCCTCTCCCCTCGCGGGAGGGGCCGAACATGACGACTGATATTCGCTACGAGATCATCATCTATTGGAGTCAGGACGATCACGCATTCCTGGCCGAGGTGCCGGAGCTGCCAGGCTGCGTGGCGGATGGCACGACGTACCAGGAGGCGCTGGCCGCCGTCGAGGTCGTCATCCGCGAGTGGATCGAGACGGCCCGGGAACGGGGACGTCCTGTGCCGGAGCCCGCGGGCGTTTGCTCTATGCCTGACGCCGAGTCGCAGCCTCGTTCCGGGGTTTCGTCGGACGAAACCCCGGGTGCCCGGCGCCGCCGTTGCCGGTTCCCGCAGGGGCGTAAAACGAGCGGAAAAGCCGCATCGAAAAACCAGATCCAGAAAGCACTTGCGACGGGGCAAGGAATCCGTTTTCAGGGCCTGATTTGGATTGCCTTGCGGGGGCGGATCGCGTAAAATGAAAAGGCGTTCATGTTGCGAGCGACACGGATGAAACCAGACGACGGCGACGGCCCGCGGCGGCGCCGGGGGCCCAAGCCCCTGGGGGAGATCCTGGGCGCCCTGGTGGCGGCGCGCGGCTATGGGCGGCTCTCCAGCCAGGCCCAGCTTGAAGCGGCCTGGGCCGCGGCGGTTGGTGAGACGGCCGCGCGGCAGTCGCGGGCCGGCACGCTCCGGCGCGGGGTGCTCGATGTCACCGTCGCCCACCCCGCCCTGCTCGAGGAACTGGCCGCCTTCCGCAAGCCGGCCCTCCTGGCCGCCTTGCGAGAGGCGCTGCCCGGCGTGGTCCTGCACGACCTGCGCTTTCGCGTGGGATCGCTGGATTGATTGATGGATGGGGCCGGCCGTCTTCAGGGCGTCGTGGAGCCACCATCCGCCGGTCTTGTAGGGTAGGCTTCAGCCTGCCAATTCCATAGGAATTCAAACGGAAATGGCATTGGCAGGCTGAAGCCTACCCTACAAGACGGAAAGCGAATAGCCTCTTTGGAGACACCGATGGCTTCGATCGAGCTTGATGAGACGCAGACTTCCGAACAACCGGACATCCTCGACGGCGACGGCGCCGCGGCGTATACCGAGGCCAACATCCGCGTCCTCGAAGGGATCGAGGCGATCCGCAAGCGGCCCGGCATGTACATCGGCGACACCACCCCGCGCGGCCTGCACCACCTGGTCTACGAGGTCGTCGACAACTCGATCGACGAGGCGATGGCCGGCTACTGCAAGCACATCCACGTGACGGTCCACGCCGACGGCTCGGTGTCGATCGTCGACGACGGCCGCGGCATCCCGGTCGGCGCCACCACGAGTTCACCGGCAAGAGCACGCTCGAAGTCGTCCTGACCAAGCCGCACGCCGGCGGCAAGTTCGACCACGACACGTACAAGGTCTCCGGCGGCCTGCACGGCGTCGGCGTGACGGTCGTCAACGCCCTCTCGGAATGGCTCGAGGCCGAGGTCCACCGCGACGGCCAGGTCTGGCGGCAGGACTACGAGCAGGGCGAGCCGCAAGGGCCCGTCCGCGACGGTCGGCCCGGCCAAGACGACCGGCACCAAGATCACGTTCCTGCCCGACAGCGAGATCTTCCCCGACATCGACTTCGACTACGACGTCCTCGAGAAGCGGCTCCGCGAGCTGGCCTTCCTGAACAAGGGGATCACGATCGCCTGACCGACGAGCGGGGCGACGAGACCGAGACCGAGGAGTTCTTCTCGTCGGGGGGCCTGAGCGAGTTCGTCGCGTACCTGAACCGGGCGCAGACGCCGCTGCACCCGCCGGTCGTGCTCTCCGGCCGCGACGACGAGCGCGGCGTCGAAGTCGAGGTCGCCTTGCAGTACAACGAGTCGATCAGCGAGAATGGTCGTCTCGCTACTGCAACAACATCAACACGATCGAGGGGGGCACGCACCTGACCGGGCTTCCGGACGGCCCTGACGCGGACGCTGAACATCTACGCCAAGGACGCCGCGCCGGCCAAGAACAAGGACCTCGACGATCACCGGCGAGGACTTCAAGGAAGGCCTGACGGCGATCGTCAGCGTCCGCGTGCCCGACCCGCAGTTCGAGGGCCAGACCAAGACCAAGCTGGGCAACGGCGAGGTCGAGGGGATCGTCGCCAAGGTCGTCAACGACAAGCTCGGCGAGTTCCTCGAGACAGAACCCGGCGGCGGCCAAGAAGGTGATCGCCAAGGCGCTGCTGGCGGCCGAGGCGCGCGAGGCGGCGCGCAAGGCGCGCGAGCTGGTCCGCAACCGCAAGGGGGTGCTCTCCGGCGGCGGCCTGCCCGGCAAGCTGATGGACTGCACCACGCCACGACCAGGACTCGCAGCGAGCTGTTCCTCGTCGAGGGCGATTCGGCCGGCGGCACCGCCGAAGGGGGCCGCGACCGGCTCTACCAGGCCATCCTCCCCCTGCGCGGCAAGATCCTCAACGTCGAACGCGCCCGGCTCGACCGGGTGCTCGGCAACGAGGAGGTCCGCAACATCATCACGGCCGTCGGCAACGGCATCGGCGACGAGGAAGACCCCGCCAAGCGGCGCTACGGCAAGATCGTCATGATGAGCGACGCCGACGTCGACGGCTCGCACATCCGCACGCTGCTGATGACGTTCTTCTACCGCCAGATGCCCCGGCTCGTGGCCGAGGGGCACCTCTACGTCGCCCAGCCGCCGCTTTACATGCTCACGCCAGAAGAAGGAGCGGCGGTACGTCCAGACCGACGCCGAGATGCAGGCGATCCTGATCGAGCGCGGCCTGGCCGAACGCCCGGCTCGCAGCCCGCCGGCGACGGCCGACGAGACCGCGCGGGCTCGGCGGCGACCGGCTCCGGACCCTGCTCGACGTCGTCACGCGGCCTCGACCACGCGCCTCCGCGCCTTCGGCCGCCGCAACCTGCCGCTCCGCGCCGTTCCTGGCGCACGGCCCACCGCGGCGACCCGAGCCGACGGCCTGCTGCCGCTCTTCCTACGTCAAGGACGAGGCCGGCGAACACTGGCTCTACACCGCCGAGGAGCTCGAAGCGTACCGCCAGGCCCACGCCCCGGCCGCGCCGGCGGCCGACCGACGGCCGAGCCCGGCACCGGCGGCCCGAGGCCGAGGCCCGACGCTGGCGACGTCACCGAGCTGCACGAGGTCCGGACCCTGAACAAGTGGCTCGACGCGGCTCCGCGACGAGTTCGGCCTGCGGGCCGACGTCCTGCTGCCGATCGAAGTCACCGGCGACGAGCCGCCGCCCCGGTTCGTCCTCCACCGCGACGGCGAGGAGCACCCGCTGCTCGACCTCCGCGAGCTGGTCGCCGACGGTCCGCCAGCTCGGCGAGAAGGGGATCAAGATCACCCGGTTCAAGGGCCTGGGCGAGATGGACGCCGAGCAGCTCTGGGAGACCACCATGGACCCGACCCGGCGGACCCTGCTGCAGGTCCGCTCGAGGACGCCGCCGCCGCCAACGACCTGTTCACCACCCTGATGGGCGACGACGTCGAGCCCCGCCGCGAGTTCATCGAGAAGCACGCGCTGGAGGTCAAGAACCTCGACGTGTGAGTGCGAGGATGTCCGCGACGTACGGCTTGCGTCTCTTGTAGGGTAGGCTTCAGCCTGCCTCTTCAAATTCCAAAGACCATGGGACTGGCAGGCTGAAGCCTACCCTACAAGACCGTCTCGGACACCTCCGAAGCTGAGCCGGCCGCGCGCCTCTAAGCCTGTGCGTGCCGGTTCGCGAGTGATTTCCTCGTGTCGAGTCCGTCGATGAGTGCAGAGGACGAACCGCGCTCTTGCCCGCCGCCCGAAGTCCTGATCCGCCGCGTGCGGCTCCGGAACTTCCGGAGCATCGCGTACTGTGATGTGGAACTGAGGCCCCTGACGGTGCTCGTGGGACGCAACGCCTCGGGCAAGAGCAACTTCGTGGATGCCCTGGCGTTTCTGCGGGACGCCGTGCGATCCACGTTTGATCAGGCCGTCGGCGAGCGCGGCGGTTTTCGCAGTCTTTGTTTTCTCGGGGCGGCCGAGCCCGTACGGTCCTTGTGGAGATCGAAATCGAGCTTTCCAACGGCCAGGGTCTGGATTACGGTCTGGAGATCGGGGATCCTCAAATCCAGGGCTATTACCGCAAACGAGAGTGGCTGTCCCAGAGGGTTCCTGATGGGGAATGGAAACGTCTTTACTCCATCGAGGACAACCGGATTTCCGATCACCAAGGTGAGTGCCGGGACCTGCCGCAGCAAGCCACAGGCCAGGAGAGGCCCTACCTGGCCGGGCCCGCTTCTTTTTCCGAAGCATTCCTCACCTCGGAATTTTTAAGTAGTATATTTATTTATGATTTAAATCATTACGTTATGTGGCAACTGGCTCCCGCCGGTACAAACGACAATGTGCTGCTCCGAGACGGCAGCAACGTGGCCGTGGTGCTGGATCGGATTCAGAATGAGCACGCCGACGTCGCAAGCGAGCGGATCAATGCGTATCTCCGATACATGGCTCCTCAAATCGAGGAGGTGAAGAGCCAAGCGGTCGGACCTTACCGATGCCTTTCTTTCAAACAGACGATTTCCGGCAAGGAGCACGTGCTCTCGCCTCCGCTCTCCGTGTCGGATGGCACGTTACGTGCAGTGGGATGCTTGGTCGCCGTGGCCCAGGAGGCGAAGTCGGGGCCCCCCGTTCGAATCGTGGGTATCGAGGAGCCGGAGAATACGATCCATCCCGCCGCGCAGGCCGGACTGATGTCGGCCTTCGACGAAGCGACGCTCGAGAAGCAGGTCATCATCACGACCCATAGCCCCGCGCTGCTGGATCGAATCGATCTCGACTCCCATCAACTCCTGGTCGTGGAGGCCGCGCCGGAAGGCTCGCGGATCAGCCCGATGGACCGGGGAAGCTGGAAGACGCTCCAGCAGAAGCTGGCCACGCTCGCTGAGCTCTTGTTCTATGATCAACTTGAAACCGACTGGAAGTACCTCGACGCGCACAAACCAGACCCCATTGTGCCGGCGGGCACGGAAGCGTGAGTGATGAGGCGGTTATGCGTGGCTCCCATTGTCGAAGGGAAGGGTGAAAATGAAAGTATCCGAAAATTACTGTACCGGATCTGGACCGAGTTGCTGAAGCAGGAGCACGTTGACGTCCGGAGGCCGATCCGGCAGTCGCGGGGCAGGTTGAAACAACGCGAGGGGCTTCAAGAAGCGGTACGTGACGCGCTCAACAGGCTTTCCGAGGGGACATCGACGGCGGATCCGGTTCTCATTCTGCTTATGCTCGATTCGGACGGATGCTGCCCCGCGCGGCTTGGTCCCGAGCTTCGGGCGTGGGCCGGAGACGTGGATTCGCGCATCGATGTGGCTTGCGTGGTGGTCCACCTGGAGTACGAAACCTGGTTTGTGGCCGCGGCCGAATCGCTTTCCAAGTACATCCAGCTCGGAGAGGGCGAGCCTGTCCCGGATGATCCCGAAGGGCAACGCTGTAAGAAAGCCTGGATCCAACGTCATTTCCGACGCGGGAAGTACCAGGAGCCCCGCGACCAACCGGGGATGACGGCCGCGATGGATCTGACGCTCTGTCGCAGCCGGTCGCCGTCGTTTGACAAGTTGTGCCGGGAGTTGGAGCGACGTACTTTGTGATGTTGCTATGGCAGTAGGCTGGGTCCAGAACCAGCTTGCAACACGGATTTGGCTCTCCCCCTTACCATGGGGGAGTCGGAGGGGGTTCTTCCGTGTGGCCACGGTGAACTCGAAGGACCCCCCTCAATCCCCCCTTGGTTGGTCAGGGGGGAAGCCAGACGGGCGGAGGTCGTTCTCCGATGGATACCCTGACCCATTACCGCCAGATCCTCCAGCGCATCCTCAGCGACTATGCCCGGATTCCTTATGCCTACGGGAAGATTCAGCAGCAGGCGGTCTTCGATCCGGTCGGCGATCACTACCTCCTGGTCGACGTCGGCTGGGACCACGAAGGCCGGCGCGTCCACGGTTGTCTGGTCCATGTGGATCTGATGGATGGCAAGTTCTGGATTCAACGTGACGGCACCGAGTACGGCGTGGCTTGCGAGCTGGAGGACGCCGGGGTGCCCAGGGACCACATTGTTCTCGCCTTCCGCGAGCCGCGTTGCGACCGCACACCGGTTACGCCGTGGCTTGAGCGTCGGCTGGTACGATAGGGATGACGAACTGATGGGGATTGCCCAGAAAGTGGCGCGGCAATTTGCCGACGGGGTCCGCTCGCGGGGCCGGTCGTATTTTGACAAGGGCCGGGTGGTCGTCACGTCGGCCAAGGCGGGGCAGATCGTCGTCGCCAAGGTGCGCGGGACCGACGCGTACAAGGTGCGGCTGCGGCTGCGCGGCGGCAAGCTGCACGCGTCGTGCACCTGTTTATACTTCGGGCCGCAGGGCGAGCCCTGCAAGCACATCTGGGCGACGATCCTGGTGGCCGAGGCGCGCGGGCTGTTGCCGTATGCGCCACCCGGCCGCTGCGGCTGGTGCCCGACGTGCGGCACTTCCAGGCGCATCCCGGGCCGGAAGGGAGCGCGTCGCCGCCGCCGCCGTCGGCGCCGTCGTCTTACCCGCCGATGCTGCCGCCGCCGGGGCTGGATTTTGGGAGCGAGGAGCCGCGGCGTCCTCTGGGCACGCTGCCGCCGCCGGCGCCGTCGCGGCTGTACGCGCCGCCGGGCTCGGCCGGCCGCAACGGTCCCGGGCCCTCGTCGTCGTATCGCGCCGGCCGGACGGCGTCCGGGCGCGGCAGCAAGAAGATGACCCGCGGCCGCACGGGCGAGCGGCCCGCGCCGGTGCGGCCGGCCCTGTTGTACGTCGTCGACGCCCCCGCCACGCTGGCCCAGAACCAGGTCGTCGTCACCCTGGCCCGCCGCCACAAGCGCCCGGGCACCGACCGCGGCGCGCTCAAACCCTGGTGGCACTCCCGCGCCGCCATTGCCGCCGGCCGCGTCGGCCCCGAGGACCTCGACCTGCTCGACCTTCTGGACCTGGCCCGCGTCCCGCCCCAGAGCGGCGCGGGTGAGTCGAACGGATTGCCTGTCGGCACGAATAAATATATCATACGGTCTGATGTCCAGTCCGAGGTCGTCGAGCGGCTCTGCCGCAGCGGCCGGCTGCCGCTTGCGGCGCACCGAGGGCGAGGACGACCCGCCGCAACTGCGCTGGGACGACGGCCCGCCCTGGCGAGTTCTGGACTCGACATCCGCTGCGCCGACGCCGCCGGCCAAGCGCTGGACCTGGCGCGGCATCCTCCGCGGCGCAACCGCGGGCAGGACCGCATGGACCTGGCCGAGCCCCTGGTGCTCTTGCCCGGCCTGGTCATTCAGGGCATCGGCCGCGCCGCGCGGTTCGACGACGCGGGCATCTTCCTCTGGATGGCCCGGCTCGCGCCACGAGAAGGAAATGGTCTTCGTCCGAGCCGCAGCAGGACGCCATGCTCGGACGGCTCCTGGCCGAGGCGCGCGTCGGCCCCGACCGGCTCGTCGAGAACCTGTTCCTCGAAGAAGTCGACCTGCCGCCCAAGCCCTGCCTGACCGTGCGCACGCCGCGGCAGAACTGGGATCTCGGACAACCTGGTCGGCCGAGCTCGAGTTCGACTACGACGGCGCCCTGGTCGCCAGCTTCCCGCCCGGCACGCTGGCCGTGCTGACCGACCGCCGCCGGGCCATCCGCCGCGACGTCGGCGGCGGAGGCCGCGGCCGAGGATCCGCCTCTTCGAGCTGGGTTTCAAGGAGACCAAGGACTTCCGCGTCGATCCCGGCACGATGGAGCTGCCCGCCAAGCGACTGCCGCCAGGTCACCCGCGAGCTGGTCGCCAGCCGGCTGGCGGGTCGAGGCCGAGGGCAAGCTGATCCGCCCGGCCAGCGAGTTCAAGCTGGCGGTGACCACCGGCATCGACTGGTTCGAGCTGGACGGCCAGCGTCGACTTCGGCGGCCAGCAGGTCCCGCTGCCCGACCTCCTGGCCGCCGCGCGCCGGGGCGAGACCATGATCCGCCTCGGCGACGGCTCGATGGGCATGCTCCCCGAGGAGTGGCTCAAGAAGTACGGCCTGCTTGACCGACCTCGGCGTCGTCACCGAGAACGGCGCCTCCGGTTCGGCCGCACCCAGGCCGGCCTGCTCGACGCGCTCCTGGCCGCGCAGCCCGAGATCCAGTGTCGACGCCGGCTTCAGCAAGGTCCGCAAGCAGCTCCGCCGCGTTCGAGGGCGTCGAGCCGCTCGACGCGCCGCCCGGCTTCCACGGCGAGCTGCGGCCCTACCAGTGCGAGGGCCTGGGCTGGCTCGACTACCTCCAGCAGTTCGGCTTCGGCGGCATCCTCGCCGACGACATGGGCCTGGGCAAGACCGTCCAGGTGCTCGCCTTGCTCCAGCGCCGGCGGGCGCGGCGGCAAGGCAAGGGGCCCAGCCTGATCGTCGTGCCCCGCTCGCTCGTCTTCAACTGGATCGCGGAGGCCAGCAAGTTCACCCCGAGGCTCCGCGTCCTCGACTACACCGGCCCGAACCGGCACGCCCTCGCGCGAGACGTTCGACGACTACGACCTGATCGTCACCACCTACGGCACGCTCCGCACCGACATCGTCGAGCTGAGCAAGTATCGAGTTCGACTACGTGATCCTCGACGAGGCGCAGGCGATCAAGAACGCCGAGAGCCAGTCGGCCAAGGCGGCCCGGCTGCTTCGAAGGCGCGGCACCGCCTGGCGATGAGCGGCACGCCGATCGAGAACCACCTGGGCGAGCTCTGGTCGATCTTCGAGTTCCTCAATCCCGGGCATGCTCGGCACCGCCACGCGTCTTCAAGAAGCACGCCACGGGCGCCGCGCCGCTCGAGGACGAGCGACCGCGCCGCTGCTGGCCAGGCGCTGCGGCCGTTCATCCTCCGCCGCACCAAGGAGCAGGTCGTCGCAGGACCTGCCCGAGAAGATCGAGCAGACGCTCTACTGCGACATGGAGCCGGCCCAGCGGCAGCTCTACGACGAGCTGCGGGCGCACTACCGCTCGACGCTCTCTGCGCAAGGACTCGGCCGAGCTGAACCGGTCGAAGATCGAGGTGCTCGAAGCGCTCCTGCGGCTGCGCCAGGCCGCCTGCCACCCGGGCCTGATCGACCCGGCCCGCGCCGCGGACGCCTCAGCGCCAAGCTCGACATGCTCGCTGCCGCAGCTCGCCGAGGTCGTCGAGGAGGGGCACAAGGTCCTCGTCTTCTCGCAGTTCACCAGCTTCCTGGCGATCGTCCGCGAGCGGCTCGACGCAGGAGGGACTCGTCTACGAATACCTCGACGGCCGCACCCGCAACCGCGACGAGCGCGTCGAGCGGTTCCAGACCGACCCGGACTGCCCGATCTTCCTGATCAGCCTGAAGGCCGGCGGCCTCGGCCTGAACCTGACGGCCGCCGAATACGTCTACCTGCTCGACCCCTGGTGGAACCCGGCCGTCGAGGCCCAGGCCATCGACCGCTCGCACCGGATCGGCCAGACCCAGCACGTCTTCGCCTACCGCCTGATCTGCCGCGACACCGTCGAGGAGAAGATCCTCGAGCTCCAGCAGAAGAAGCGCGACCTGGCCGACGCCATCCTGAACGCCGACAACCGCATGATCGCCAAGCTCACCCGCGACGACCTGGAGTTCCTGCTGTCGTAAAGAGGACTTCGGTCCCGGTTGGCCACCCTTCTGGGTGCCACTGGCTCGGCCAGTGCCAATCCGGAGCCGAGCACTGGCCGAGCCAGTGGCACCCAGCTCAAGCACCGTCGCCCGTGCCACCCCGCCGTGGGCTTTGGGCTGACACTCGCTGGGTGCCACTGGCTCGGCCAGTGCCGATCCGGAGCCGAGCACTGGCCGAGCCAGTGGCACCCAGCTCAAGCACCGTCGCCCGTGCCACCCCGCCGCTGCGCTGACCCACCCTACAAGACTTCTCTTCTCAGAATGGTCCAAACGGGCTAAAGTCCGGTATTGCGGGCCAGGATGTCGCCGCGCCGCGTGGGTTTCTCAACGGATCGGAAGGGGACCGCGTCATGGAAGACCGATCCAGTTCGAGCATGGCCGCTGCCCCAGGGCTCCGGGTCGATCGCGGGGAAGAGCCGCCGTCGCGTCGGCGCGGGCGGGTGGCCGCGATCGTGGTCGGGCTGGTGATGATCGGCTTCTCGGCGGCGCCGGTGGTCAATGTCCTGACGCACAAGCCGTTTAACAAGGACTATGACCTCTGGCAGTGGACCGGCCGGATCGTGGGGGCGGGGGGCGAGGTCTATCCGGCCGACCAGCATTTGTTCCCGTTCATGTATCCGCCGTCGTGCGCCGCGATGCTGGCGCCTTTGAGCCGGCTGCCGCAACTGGGGTTTGTGCTGGCGCTTTTGGTGCTCAACTCGGTGTCGTGGGCGGTGTGCATCCTGGCGTCGGTGTACCTGGCGACGGGCCGGGTGCGCGGGCAGAAGCTGGCGCTATATCTGTTGCCGTCGCTGGCGGTCATTCCGTTTGTCCACGACACGTACCTCCTGGGACAGCCCGCGCTGCTGTTGCTGGCGCTCTTGCTGGGAGGCTTCGCCTGCCTGCGCAGAGGGTCTCCCACGGCGGCCGGCGCGCTGATCGCGGCGGCGGCGGCGATCAAGGCGTATCCGCTGCTCGTCGCCGGCTATTTGATTTACCGCCGCCAGTGGCGCGCGACCGCGGCGCTGGCGGTCACGCTGGGGGCGCTGTTGTTCGTGCTGCCTCTGGCGTTTCGCACCCCGTCGCAGACCGTCTCGGACTTCGGCCGCTGGACGCGCGGCATGCTGCTGAAATACGACCAGCATACGATCGCGCAACGTCCCGAGCGTGCCTACAGCTTCAAGAACCAGTCGATCCAGGCGACCGTGCACCGGCTGGCGCGTCCGGTGCTGGCCAACGGCGAGGACGACCGCGTCTGGCGCGTGAACCTCTTGAACCTGAGCTTCGCCGCGACCACGCGGCTGATGCTGGCGACGATCGGCTGTGTCGGCCTGTTCTACCTCTGGGCCACGCCGCGCGGCCGCGCCCTGCGCCAGGCGAGGACGCGCTCGAACAGGGCATGGTGATCATTCTCTTGTTGATGATGGCCCCACTCTCGTTCAATTATTCGTATGTCTGGCTGATCTTTCCGCTGACGCTGATGGGACATCTGGTGCTATCCGCGCCCGCCGGATCGGCGCCGCGGCGGCTCGTGGTGGGGGCGATCGCGCTGTCCCTCGGCCTGCTGGCGCTGTCGATTCCCATGCCGATGACGGCGCAGGCTTACGGCAACGTGTTTTTCAGCGGGCTGGTGCTCTGGCTCGTGCTGGGCGTCGCCCTGAAGCGGGGCTGGTCGCATGCGCTGGACGACACCCCGCGGCCGGCTGTGGGGTGTCATGTCGTCGTGAGCAACGGTGTGCCGCTTGTTCCGTAGGGTGCGTCGAGCCGCAACCGTCTTCTCTTGTAGGGTAGGCTTCAGCCTGCCAGTCCCATTTCTGAAGACTATGGGACTGGCAGGCTGAAGCCTACCCTACAAGAGCTGAGTTCGTCCGCGCCCGACCCGGCGTCAACGCCGGGCCGATGAGCGAACAAGCCCGGTGAACCGGGCTGGGGAATCAGCCATCAGCCATCAGGCATGCGTCATCCGCCAGGAATGCGTTTCTGTCGCGAAGTCCATCACGGCCGCGTCTTGCGCTGGGCTTCGCCGGTCATGGGCACGAAGGCCACGGGCGCGACGGTGCGGCGGGTGAAGGTGCCGTCGGGGTGCTTGGTGATCACCACGAGATCCTGCCCGTTGCGCCGCCGACGGGCAGGACCAGCCGGCCGCCTTGGGCGAGCTGATCGAGCAGGGGGCGGGGGATCTCGGGCGGCGCGGCGGCGACCAGAATGAGGTCGAAGGGCGCGCGTTCGGGCCAGCCGCGGTAGCCGTCGCTGTTGCGCACGGTGACGTTCTTGTAGCCCAGCGCGGCCAGCCGCCGGCGCGCCTGGGTGGCCAGCGGGGGCACGATCTCGACGCTGGCCACGTCATGCACCAGCTCGGCGAGCACGGCGGCCTGGTAGCCGCAGCCGGTGCCGACTTCGAGTGCGTGGTCGGTCGGTCTGGGCGCGGCGAGCTGGGTCATCAGGGCGACGATGTACGGCTGCGAGATCGTCTGGTCCTCGCCGATCGGCAGCGGCGTGTCCTCGTAGGCCATCTCGATCAGGGCCGGCAACACGAAGCGGTGCCGGGGCACGCGGCTCATGGCCGCGAGCACGCGCGCGTCGCTGATGTCGCGGCCGCGAAGCTGGTCGGCGACCATGCGCGCCCGGCGCTGGGCGAACGTCGCCTCGTCGGTGGGCCGCGGCGGCGGCAGCGCGGCGCCCTCGTTGGCCGTGTTCCAGATCGTACAGGCCAGCGTGCCCAGCATCAGCGGCAGCCGGCGCCACCACCGTCGGGATGAAACGAGCTCCATCACACACCCCCCGGGGTTCAGGTGTCTTCGGGCTCGATTCTCTGCCACCATCTTACGACAATGAGCGGGGGTCACACAAAGAGAAATGGGAACAGGGCGACGATAAAGGAAGTTATGCCGGGGGATTGGGTGCCACGGGTTCCGCTTTGGGAACCCGTGTCCGCGGGCGGGGGTCGATCGGCACGGGTTCCCAAAGCGGAACCCGTGGCACCCAAGAATGTCCTACGCGGATGGCCTGGTTCTCGTTGCAACCGTGTTGAGAAATGTCGAGCCGTCCTACGATGAGGGTCTCTCCATGCCGGCCTCGAAGACCGCGGCGGCGGCCGTTCCCAGACGCGTCCGGACGCCGCTGGGACTGCCCCCGGGGAGCGTCCGGGCGCTGTTGACGCTGCTGATCGTGCTGGTGGTGTGCACCGAGGTGCTCCGCGGCAACAAGCCGGATACCCTCTGGACCGAGACGCTGATGATCGCGCTGGCGCAATACTTCACGTCGCGGCGGTTCGTGAACCTGTCGCCGGAGGTGCTGCGCCGGCTCGAAGACGAGGGCGTCTTGCCGCGCGAGCCGCAGCCGCTGTGGCTGCCCCGGATGACGATCCGGCTGCTGATCGTGGCCGTGTTCGGCGTGCTGGCCGTCCAGATGTACCGCTGGGGACGGCTGCTGGAAGGCCCGGTGGCCGCCACGCTGGGACTGGTCGGCGCGTATTTGCTGGGCGTGATCGCCGGCGGCATCGCGCGCTGGTGGACGCACGGGCGGCCCACCCGCCTGGGACGCGCCTGGAGCGACGTGAAAGCCGGCGCGGCCCTGGTCCTCTTGCCCATCACGGCCGCCGCCTACCTCTTCGGCCACCCCGAGTGGCTCCCCGTCGCCTTCCGCGACGCCGCCCTGGGACTGACGCTGTTTTATTTCGGATCACGCTGAAAGGGTGTTCGAGAAGTGGGTTTTTTAGCCCCAACGGGGCGACAGTGAATAGCCCGGGGCGTCAGCCCCGGGAACCGAGGCCCTGTGCCCACTCCTCTTCCGCCCAGCCCCAGAGGGGCGACAGAATTCCCGGCGGCATCGGGTCTTCTGTCGCCCCTGCGGGGCTGGGGAGGGGGGAATAGGACGCGTGTCGCGGTCCCGGGGCTGACGCCCCGGGCTATTCACTGTCGCCCCGTTGGGGCTAAGAGGCTATCCGGGAAGCCCCGAAGGGGCGTCTGTTTTTAGCCCCGAAGGGGCGACAGTGAATAGCCCGGGGCGTCTGTTTTTAGCCCCGAAGGGGCGACAGTGAATAGCCCGGGGCGTCAGCCCCGGGACGGGGAACGACGCGCCACGAACCCCCTCCACAGCCCCGCAGGGGCGACAGAAGGCGAAGCGGCGCCCCGGCTTCCGTCGCCTCTGCGGGGCTGCGGAGGCGAATGGCGCGGTCGCGGTCCCGTTTCCAGGGGCTGACGCCCCTGGCTACACGCGGCCGCCCCTTCGGGGCTAAAACCAGACTTCCCGGATAGCCTCTTAGCTTAGAGTCTGTTCCGAAAGCCCCGATGAAAACCGCGGACATGGTTCTTCGGACTTCCCCGAGCCCGGACATCAATCATCGGTCACACCCGACCGCTGGGTCCAGACCCGGCCGACCATGCTTGCGGCAGGCATAGCGGACGGTGGCGGGATCGCGCCCGCCGAAGTAGGCGCCGATGGCGGCGAAGCTGGCGCCGGTGTGGAGGCGGGCCAGGTGCATGGCGAGGTGCCGGGGTTCGATCAGGCCCTGCCGGCGCGCGCCGGACCGCAGCGCGCGGAGGGGCACGCCAAACTGGGCGGCCACCGTGCGCGCGATCTGGTCGATGGTGGCCGGCACGGGCGTGGCGCCCGGCTCGTCCAGGATCGCGCCGAGCCGCGCCGCGTCGATGGGCTGCCGCGTGAGCCGGGCTTCCAGGGCCAGCCGCACGATGAGACCGTCGAGGGTACGGTAGCCGTCGGCGATCTCGGCGAGCCGTTCCACGGCGTCGGCCGCGAGGGTCAGGCTGCGCCGGCGTGCCTGGTCGAGCACATAGCGGCGGCGGGTCTCGCGCCCGGGCGGCTCGATGCGCGCGGCCAGACCGCCCGCCAGCCGGCTGACCAGCCGGCGGGGCAGGTCCGACCACTGGCCCGGCCCGCCCCGCGCCGAGACCGCCACGGCGGCGCCCGCGCCTCCAGCGCATCGAGCGTGTGCGTCAGCTCGGTCAGCGCCAGCGGCGCGGCCGCCAGGGCGTGCAGGTCGTCGAGCGCGAAGAGGTCCAGCGGGCGGAAGCGCTCGCGCAGCTCCCTCCAGCCCGCGCGCGTGCGCGTTGCCCCGGCGCACGACGCGGCGAACTCCTCGGCCGCGATCAGCGCCACGCTCGCCCCCGGCGCGCGCACGAGCAGCTCGCCGACCAGCCCGGCCAGCAGCCGCGATTTGCCCACGCCGGCCGGTCCGAACAGCACCAAAGGGACGATCCCCGCGCGTTCCCCCGCGCCACCGCCAGCGCCGCGGCGTGCGCCAGCGCCGTCTCGGCACCGACCAGAAACCCGTCCCAGGGCCCGGCCTCGCGCCGGACCGCCGACGCGGCCACCCCTGCCGGCTCCATCCCTTGCGGCTCCCTCGCACCTGCGGAATTCCTTCCCCGGACGTGATAGCACGTTCAGGACGCGGCGCGAAGCTCGGATTCACCGGGTGGGACTGGTGGACGTCGGGTGGCACTGGTGGCTTGGTACGTGTTTCGCGTCTCGGATGGCTGGTTTTCCGGTCTCTTCTGTGTAGCGGCGGCCGTCTCGGCCGCTCCGAAGGGGACCCATCCCGGAGCGGCCGAGACGGCCGCCGCTACACAGAATGGCTGGTTTTCCGGTCTCTTCTGTGTAGCGGCGGCCGTCTCGGCCGCTCCGAAGGGGACCCATCCCGGAGCGGCCGAGACGGCCGCCGCTACACAGAATGGCTGGTTTTCCGGTCTCTTCTGTGTAGCGGCGGCCGTCTCGGCCGCTCCGAAGGGGACCCATCCCGGAGCGGCCGAGACGGCCGCCGCTACACAGAAAGAATTTACGACAAACAGTGGGGCGCTGAACACGTACGTGGCTGGTCCACCAGTGCTCCCAGGCCAAGATCGCACTGGTGGACAAGCCACCAGTGGCACCCCGCCGGAACAACTCTTGACACGGAAGCGTCAAGTTATCATAATTCTAGATGCCGGGGGTGTGAATTTTCCCGTCTCCCGGCCGGTACCGGGAACGCGACGACGGCGTCGCGCTGTGCGGAAAGGCGCAGGGGAAGTGAAACTTCCAACGACGGTTCGCTATGCCGCCAGAGTGGTCACGGAGCTGGCTTGGGCCGACTGCGGCCATCCGGTTTCCGTGCACAAGCTCGCGGAGATCGAGGGGATTTCGCCGAAGTATCTCGAACAGATCCTCAAGGCGCTGAAGACCGCGGGCCTGGTCTGTGCCTCGCCCGGCCAGCGGGGCGGCTATGTGCTGGCCCAGCCGCCCGCGACCATCACCTTGAAAAAGATCTACGAAAGCCTCGTGGGGTCGCTCGCGCCGGTACCTTGCGTGGATTGTCCCAGATCCTGTCCCAGGCGCGAGTTCTGCCCGCTGGTCGATACCTGGATCGAGCTCCGGGACGCCATCCAGGACGTCATGGAACGGACCACGATTCAACAATTGGTGGACCGCAAGCGCCAGAAGACGGCGGCGGCCGCGCAGATGTATTACATTTGAGGAGGGCCGGCCGCGCCCGCCCGCCACCCGGAGACGCGCCGCCACGCCAGGCACACGAGGCCGCCGCACATCAAGGCGCCGCCCGCGTATTTCCAGTATCGGCCCGGGTCGCTCGTCACCCGCAAGACGGACAGCTCGACGCGCTCGGGCGCGGGCTGGAAGCCGGCTTGAGAAAAAGTGAACGTGCCGTACCGGAGCGGGCGGTTCGTGGCGATCGTGCGCAGGGGATTGCTCGCCGCCAGCCGGACCACGGTCGGCCCGGGCGCGCCCTCGGACAGGGACACCCGGCTGACGCACGAGGCGCCGTCGCGGTGAAAGTCGACGAGCTTGACGTGGAACCCGAGCGGGCGGCGTTCGTAGCCGAACATCACCAGGAGCGGTCCGCCGGACCCTTCCAGTTTCTTGATGCCCATCTGGGCGTCGTTGCGCCGCAGCCAGAACCGTTCGCTCGCGCCGGCGGTCGTCAGCTCCACCAGCGCGGCGGCTTCCGCCGCGTTCGTCGCGCGGGAGCGATCCGTCAGCGGGAGGAAGGTCCCCTGCTGCCGGGCGTGGGGCAGCGAGCGGAGCAGGGTGATCCGGCGCTCGGGCGAAACGGTGATCGGCTCTCCCGGCGTGACTTCCCCGCGCGCCTGGTAGGCTCCGTTCTCGCCGACGCGGCCGTACAGTTTGCCGTCCGGCGTCTGCAAAAACTCGACCCCCGCCACCGCCGGGGTGGCCGGATGGTGGTACCAGAACTGCACCGGGCACGCCTGCTTCTTGATCGTCGCGTAGTTCACAAACGGCAGGTTGGCGTAGGCGATCTCCGTGATCGGCGCGCGCTGGTCCGGCGTCTGCACCCGCAGGCGCAGCATGGGGTTTTGGGCTCGTCCCCTTCGGAGCGGAACTGGTTGTCTTCCGATTTGGCGTTGGCGAAGTAATCGACGATCTCCACGGTCAGGCCGCTGTGGCCCAGCGGGAGCGTCTTGCCGATGTTGCCCGTCGACGGGAATCGGGTAAACGTGGCCCTGGTGATGCGCGGAGAGGATGCCCCGGGTGCCGGGCGCGACGGCGGGCGGGTGGAGAAAATCCGCGACCAACGACGCCGCCGGCGCTTGCTGCAACGACACGCGCGGTGCGCCCGGGGGCGGCGGGTTTTCGAACAGGGCGGGCACACACCAGCGCTCCCCCAGCACCCGGCCTTGCGCATCGGCGATGGCCACCTGGATGGCCGGCGGTTCGCGCCCCGTTTCCTCGGCGATCCATTCGGTCTGGTAACGGGCGTGCCGGTAGAAGCGCAATACCTGGACGCGCCGGCCGTCGATCGTGCCGAAATCCAGCCGCTGCTCGCGCCGCCAGTCGACCGGTCCGGCGCGAAGCCCAGCTCGGTGGTGCGCACGCCGTCCTTCTCATTGCCGCGCGGCGCGAGCAGCGTCAGTTGACTGCGATGGGTCAGCAGCACCGCCGGGACGGACTCGCCCGGCCAGAGAATCAAGCGGCCGTCGAGGCCCTGGACGAGCGTCTGGATGCAGCCGATCAGCAGCACCACCGCGCCGAGCGCCGCCAGCGTCAGGCAGGGCCGCCTCCAGGGTTTCGGAGCGCGGCTCCAGGCCCCCACGGCGACGTTCACCGCCAGCAGGACCAGTAGTCCGAGGAACCATCCCTGATGGGTGACATACCACTGCGCACATTCCCGGCCCCGGGTCGCGGTGAGATACGCATCACACCCCAGCGCCGCGGCCAGCAGCACGAGGAGCAGGACGGTGAGCTTCCCCGACCCCAGCCATCGAGCGATTGCCATGCAAGGCTCCGTCATGACAAGGCGACCGATTTCAGAGGATGTACGAGAAGTTGGTTTTTTAGCCCCAACGGGGCGAAAGTCCATAGCCCGGGGCGTCAGCCCCGGGACAGACCACGACACGCGCCCAACATCCCCCTTCCCCAGCCCCGCAGGGGCGGGGTCGAAGAGGAGTTGGCGCCGTTGCTCGGTTCCCGGGCTCATGCCCCGGGCTATGGACTTTCGCCCCGTTGGGGCTAAGGCCAAGCCGCGCCCCGGGCTATTTGCGGCTGCCCCTACGAGGCTACATCCCGGCGTGGCGCTTCCCGCACCTTCTTTCAGTGATTGCAAGAAGCCGCGGAACTCTCCGCCGTGCGCGGCGACGGTCTGATCCGGACCGGTGCAACTGATGAGGTAAGCCCGGCCGCCGGCAAAGACGGTGGCGTTGAACACCCGGTAACGGCCCGCGCACCGGCGCGGGGAACGGGTCGTTCGCGTTCGCCTCGCCGGCCGTCTCCACCAGGACGATCTCGCTGGCGCCGACCTTCAGATGCGCGACCGAACCGCCTTCCGGCGCCTGGTCGAGCAGTTCGCGCAGCGCTGCAGCTTCTTCGGGTCCTTCTCCGCGACCGCCGTGACGGTCACCTGGGCGTCGTCCTCGTCTCCCGGAGTGCGCGGCAGGCGGAACGCCGCCAGGATGAGGTCGATCGGCGACTGCTCGCGCACCCAGCCCCGCGGCGCCTCGAGAGAGGAACCGTCCAGACGTACGTCCCGGCTGTTCAGGTCCAGGTCGGCCGCGCGGGCCGCAGGCGTGGCGCTGGGGGCGGCCTCGTCCGCATGGGCTTTTTTCCGCGCTTCCAACTCCAGTTGTGTCGCTTTCGCCTCCTTGATCAGGCGCGTGCGCCTCTCCTCGGCGAGCTCGGGGTCGGACTTGCCTTCCGCGTTCGTCACGATCTTGGGATGGGCCTTCGCGCCCGGGCAGGCCAGGTCGGACGTGGCCACGGGAGCGGGGTCCACGGTGGCAATCGGCTTGTCCTCGGGGCGATAAACGATCTGCCGGATGGTCGGCTCGTAGCTCTGGCCGCATCCGGCCAGCAGCGACAAGCCCAGGAGCGACAGGGTCATGCGTCCGCTCATGAGCACTCTTCCAGGAGATGTGGGGCGGCTGGGGACTGGCTGGAATCGGCGGCCGGATTCACCACAGAGGCAGTCTCGTAGGGTGCGTCGAGTCCGCGATGACGCACCTTCTTCGATCCCGACTTATCGATGCGATTGTGAGGGAAACAGGTGCGTCATCGCGGACTCGACGCACCCTACGAGGCTGGGCCTCAATTGGTGACAGTTTCGTAGTAGTAGGGTGCGTGAAACGCACCAAGCCCTTTTCCGACCAAGAGCTTGGTGCGTTTCACGCACCTACTACCGAGGGGCCTCAATTGGTGACAGTGACCGCCACGCTGCTGGAGGAGAGCGGCGGGCCGTTGGCCACGTTCGCGGAGAACGTGAAGGTGTACGGCATGGGCGAGGCGGAGAGCTTGCCGGTGAAGACGTTGGTCACGAGCACGTCGGCCAGCGGCTTGCCCTTGCTGAAGGCGGTCTTCGTGGTGACCCACATCTTGCCGTTCCAGTACGACGTGCCCCGCGACCCTTGCATCGCGATGTAGAGATCGGCCGTCTTGCCCAGATCCGGGGTGCCCGTCACGACCACGGAGAAGTTCACCGCGACCGCGGCGGTCTTCTTGACGGTCAGCGACGAGTGCTGGCCGTTGGCCATCAGGTCCAGGCCGAGAAGACGGTGGATGGTCGGGGCGTCGATCGACAATTGCGGCAACGTCTTGAGCCTCGCATTCGTTCCGTCGTGGCAACCGCTGCAAACCATGTCCAGCGTCAGGAACGAGTCGCCGTCCTTGTTCGTCGTGCCGTCCGAGTTCTTCCAGTAGGACGTGGGTTTGTTGCTGTCGCTAACCTCAGCCCCGTTGCCGGTCGTGGGCGTGACATTGTCGGCCGCGGCCAGCGGCGTCCCGTTGATGCGGAACAGGTGCGCGGCGCGGGTGCCGCCGGCACTGATCATCGGCATGTGGCAGTCACCGCAGTGGAAACCCTTCATCGCCGGGATGAGGACTTGCTCGTTGTGGCACTGGATGCACATGTCGCCCGGATCGGCGCCGGTCGGGGTGAACAAGACGCCGCCCTGATCATGCCAGACCGACTTGTGGGGATCGTGGCAGGAATAGCAGCCGTTGTTCTTGTGCGGCGAGCGGCGGTATTCGTCCCCTTGCGGATGGTGGTTGCCGAAGGTCAAGTTGCCGTTGGCAGGATTGAAGGGAATGCGATAGGACTGATTGGCGGTCAGCCCGGCGGCGATGGCGGCGGTGGTCCGCGAGGAGGGCAGCCCATCGCCCGAGGAGTGGCAGTCGCGGCAGAGCGCATTGCCGGTCGTCCCGCTGGGCAAATTCATCTGCCCGGCGCCGTGGCACTGCTCGCACTGGATGCCGCTGAGGGCCCAACTGCCCTGGATCCCACTCCCCGCGGCCGGGGGGTGGTCGGCGCTGAGACCAGGAGGAAAGGTGAAGCCGGTGTTATGGCAGTTGTTGCAGCGGGCGGGCATGGGATTGACCGAGCCGAAGCTCAGGCTCGTCGTCCCATCCGCGTTCGTCTTCAGGCTCGTTTCCTTCAGCTCCCCAGTGGTCAAGAGCACCGAGCCCGACCCAAAGGCTGTCCCCGCCCCCGGCCCGGACGTCGGCTTCAGCACTTCCTTGAAGTTGGCGACGATGTCCTGCACCTGCGACCACGACACGGTTGGGTTACCCGTTGCATCCATCGGCAGCGCCGGCAAGGGCATGTGCTCGCCCTCGGCGGTCACCACCGAGGAAAACAGATTGGGGTCCGGCGTCAGGCCGCCCGTGTGCACGGACATCCACGGGTGCCCGTGCTGCTTGTAGGAAGTGTACTTGCCGGTGTGACACGCACCGCAAATGGTGTCACCCACGAACTTCGGCGTCCGCTGGGCGAGCGCCTCGCCTCCGGGCGCAGTGAGAACGAAACCGAGCAGGAGTCCGCCGGCAACCCTGCCCCAACGCAGGCTTCTCATCGTCATGTTCCAACTCCCTCATCGGAGCTCATAAGGGACGAATCAATCAAGGGTGACTTCCGCAGAGAAGACATCCTCCCCGTCGATCCTCTGGGGACCGCCGGGAGTTCGTGAGGGGGGATACGAACGTGTTTGCAGCATCACGGCGCAGGCAAAACGCCTCGGGTCAATCCGAGTATGCAGGCTGGTCGATGCCCTAGCTTGGAAACAAAAATACTAGGTGATCTCTTTGTCGTCAAGCCACTACTGTTTTCCGAAACGGTAGAATTTGGCCCGGCGCCGTGGCTTGACAAATGTGGGATCGTCGCCACCGGGCCCTGGGAGGCAGCTTGTGTGCATAATTGGAAGCATCCACACATGCGTCAGAAGAAACTCCCATTTTTCTACTGGCCATTGGGGGAAGGCGCGCATAAATTAGGTAGCCCATATGGGATTGTAGCGATTGTCACCACCCAGGGGTTTCCCACAGGAGAGCACCATGGCCGAGTCTTTGCGAGGCCGTCGGCGCCGGTTGGTCCCGTCTTGCGACGCGCTGGAGTCGCGCGAGCTGCTTCGGGGCGGCGGCTTCGGCGGGTTCTTCGCGCACAGTTTCTTCGTGCCGCCCGCCGTGTTGTTCCGGTCGTTCCAGTTGGCGCGCCTGTTTCCGCCCGTGACGACGCCGGTCGCCGTGCAGCCCACCACGCCGTTCTCGGCGCCGATCGTCCCGCAGTTGGCGAACATCACGCCCACGTCCGACTCGACCGTGCCGGTCGCGCCCGCCGATGTGAACCCCTACGGCGTGGCGTATGTCCCGCAGGGCTTCCCCACCGGGGGCATGATCGAGGCCGGCGACGTGCTGGTGACGAACTTCAACAACCCCGCCAATCAGCAAGGCACCGGCTCGACGATCGTGCGGATCACGCCGACCGGCCAGCAAACGACCTTCTTCACGAGCACGAACCCGATCGGCCCGACCGGGGCGCATGGCCGTGCTCAAGTCCGGGTTCGTGCTCGCGGGCACCTTGCCGACCACGTACGACAACAACGGCAACGTGACCTCCATTGGCCCAGGCTCGCTGCTGGTGCTCAACAGCGACGGCACCGTGGTCAAGACCCTGACCGACTCGACGCTGCTCGATAGTCCCTGGTTCATGACGACCTACGAGGCGGGCTCGTCCGTCTCCGTGTTCGTCTCGAACGTCCAGAGCGGCACGGTCGTGCGCATGGATCTGCAGATCGTCAACGGGAATGTGGACGTGCTGGGCATCACGCGGATCGGCTCGGGCTACACGGCCCGCACCGACCCGGCGGCGCTGGTCGTCGGCCCGGCGGGGCTGACCTACGACGTGAAGACCGACACGCTCTTCGTGGCCTCCACCGGGGACAACGCGATTTACGCGATTCCCCACGCCCGCACGAACTACAGCCTGTTCCACCAGGGCAAGGGCACGCTCGTGGTCAACGACCCGACGCACCTGAACGGCCCGATCGGCCTGGCGCTGGCGCCCAACGGCGATCTGATCGTGACCAACGGCGACGTCCTGAACCCGGCCCCCACGACGCCGAGCGCGATCCTCGAATACACCCGTTCGGGCCGGTTCGTCGGCGAGTACTCGCTCGAGCGCGACCGCCGGCGGCGCCTTCGGCATCGCGTTGAACCCGACGGCCAACGGCCTGTTGTTCGCGGCCGTCAACGACATCACCAACGAGCCTCCAGCAGTGGCTGATCCCCCCCTCGCCGGGGCCGATCACGGGCTGATGACTCAGTGTCTGTCCCGAAAGCCCCAAAGGGGCGGCAGTGAATAGCCCGGGGCGTCAGCCCCGGGAACCGGAGCCGCGACGAGAGCCTCTTCCTCCGCAGCCCCGAAGGGGCGACAGAGAGGTCCGCGGGACAAAGACCTCTGTCGCCCCTTCGGGGCTGCGGAGAGAGGGTGTTGGGCGTCATTCTCCGTCCCGGGGCTGACGCCCCGGGCTATTCACTGCCGCCCCTTTGGGGCTTTTGAGACAGACTCTCAGTGGTACGTGTTTCGCGTCCCCGAGCCTGTTTTTCGTAGGGTCCGCTGTGCGGACCGTCTGAAAAAGGCCCGGTCCGCACAGCGGACCCTACGGGAAAGACAGGCCCGGGGACGCGAAACACGTACCTACGTCACTCATGGGCGCACGTCACCAGTACTTCTCCCAGTGGATCGTCCCCTTGACGCCGTGCCGATCCTCGGTGAACCCTTTCTGCGCGGAGCCAGGCCGACGTGCCGACGATCATGTCGGGATTGCCGCAGAGGAACAGGTCGATCTGGGCCGGGTCGAGCGTCAGGCCGGAGTGCTCTTCGATGACCTGCCGCTCCAGCAGCGTCTGGATGCGGCCGATCTCGCCCTCGAAGTACGGGTCGTCCGTCGGGCGGGTGATCGAGGGGATATACGTGAAATTCGGGCAGATGCGGGCCAGCGTTTCGAGCCTCGGCGCGGTAGCCGAGGTCCCAGGAATAGCGCGCGCCGTGCAGGATGACATAACGGCGCGGCTCGCCCGGCGTCAGGTGCGAGCGCAAAAACGACATATAAGGCGCCAGCCCGGTGCCGGTGGCGATGAGCACGACGCTCCTGGTCGCGGGCACCTGGTCGAGCGTGAAGACCCCCTTGGCCCGCGGCACCAGGTAGAGCGAACCTCCCACGGCAAGCTGAAACAGCCGGGGCGTCAGCTCGCCGCTGGTGACCAGCGTGATGAGGAACTCCAGGTACTGCCGCTGCACGCTCCCCGAGGCGATCGAATAGGCCCGGCGGATCAGGTGATCGGGCGCACGGATCTCGGTATCGGGGTCCGCGTCCGCGATGCGCGGTTCCCCCGCCCGCAATCCCAGCGTGGCATACTGCCCGGCCCGGAACGTGAACAGCGGCTCGTTCGCCTTCACGCGCAACACCACCAGGCCGGGATTGATCTGCTCCCGCGCGACGACATGCACATTGTACACGTCCGACATGGTGCTCAAGCCCCAGGGTGTGTTGCGAACGTCCGGCGCGAGGTGAAAGAGGGGACAGGTGTTACTGAGCAGACTGAAATGTGATCATAACTGATGACAGATGGCTGATGGCTGATGGCTGAACTGATCATCAGTCATCAGTCATCAGTCATCAGTCATCAGCCATCGTCTCATGGCAGCCCGGCGCGTTTGCGCAGCACCCATTCGACGGCCAGCACGGCGAAGAACAGGATGAGCGCCTCGGGGCGGTCCCACAAGCGGGCGCTCTCGACATGGACGCGATCGACACTCCGTTTTTGCAAGGCGGCGGGGAGCTGGTCGCTTTCGCTGTCGCGGAAGACCTTGCCGCCGGTGGCGCTGGCGAGGCGGTCGAGCGGATCGCGCGTGGCGGAGAGCTCGATGCGCTCGGGCGTCTCGCCGGGGTCACTTCGAGGGCCGCCTGCGGCAGGCTGCCTTCGGCTTGCATGGCCTCGGCAAGCTGGGGCACGTCGAGCTGAATCACATATTGACCCGCCGGCAAGAGCGGGGCCGAGGCTTCGAACGTGCGCGGCTGATCGTCGCGGGCACGAAGCGGTAAGATCGCCACGGGTTCGCCCAGGGATGGCGGATTCCGGATTCCGATCCCGGAATTCCAGATCCGGATTCCGGATTCCAGATTGCGGATTTGAGGTTCCGGACTCGGGGCTCTGGGCGCTGGAATCCGGCATCTGGGCGCTGGAATCCGGAAGTGGGGCTCTGGAATCTGGAATCTGGAATCTGGAATCTGGAATCTGGAATCTGGAATCTGGAATTTGCGATCTGGAATCCGCCATTGGGGCTTTGAACACCCGGGCGGCCACGAGCAAGCTCGGATCGACGCCCGCCACGGTGTCGGCGAAACGGGCGCAGATGCGCGGGCTGGTCGTCGGCGACGCGGGGCGGCACGGGGCCGAACTGCACCAGGCGATTGCCGGCCGCCAGCTTGCCAGCGCGCGGCCCACTGCACGACCTGGCCCCAGAAACGATGATGATACGCGTCGCCCACGCGGAACGCCAGCGCCAGGTGCTGTCGGTGCCGACCCAGAGCACCTTGCCCAGACCATACGGTAAGGCGGCCAGGGCCGTCTGATCGAGCGCCGGTTCGCCCGCGGACTTCGCCGGGATGGCGGCGGCCAGCGCGGTGGCCGTCGGCTTGGGAGTGCCGGCCAGCACCCAGGGCAGGGGGGGCAACGCCGTCCAGGCCGTCCGGCTCTGCTCGGCGTCCTCGCCAAACTGGAGCATCGGCCAGGGACCGGTCAGGCCGATCGTCGTCGGCACCAGCGGCAGGCCGCCGGGCAAGGCGGGCCGTTCCGGATCGCTCGCCGCGCTTTCCACGGGCACCGGCCGCACGTCCTGCACCGGCAGCAGCTTGCGCACCGTCTCCTGGTTCGTGGAAACGGCCGGCCAGGCACGCGGACCGGAGGACAGCACGAGCGTCCCGCCCCGCTCGGCCACATAACGCTCGATGCGGTTCCAGGCTTCCGGCGGCATATCTTCATCGGTGAGATCGCCCAGGATGATCACATCATAGGCCCCCAGCGGGTCGGGCACCGGCGGCGCTTTGGTGGCATCAGCCGGCGGCGCCGGCGGCGGCGCGGCGGGCAAGACGCTCGGGTAGAACATGCCGGCCGGACCCGATTCGCTCGGCTGGTGGAAGACGACCGTATCGAGCTTCACGCGCAGGTCGCGCAGAAGGGCGTTGCGCAGGTACTGGAACTCCCAGCGCGCCTCGCCATCGACGAGCAATACGCGTGCATGATCATCACTGACGACGATCTTGAACGTCCGTCGATCGTTGTCGGGGCGGGTGTCGCCCCCGACCGGCCCGACGGCCACGGCGAGCACGGGTTCGCCGACCGCGTCGAGCGGGACGCGGAAGGTGACGACCGGCCGGCCGCCGTCGGCCTGGGCGCGCGACCGTTTGCCGCAAGGGCGAGGCGCCGGGCCGTTCGAGCATCACGGGCACCTCGGTGCCGGCGGGCAGGCCATCGGCCTTGACCGTCACGTCGATGCGGGCCGTCTGGCCCTTGTCCACCGCCTCGGGCGCCTTGACGGCCGCGATGGCCGCGTCGCGCGGGGGACCGTCGAGCCGATCAACACGGGGAAGATCGGCACGCCGCGCTCGGCCAGCCGGGCGAGGGTGCGCTCGGTGGGCCGCGGGCCGTTGGCGCGGCCGTCGGTCAAGAGCACCACGCCCAGCATCGGCTGGCCGCCGTGATCGACGAGCGCCTGTTCGAGCACGGGCGTCCAGTCGGTGGCGCGCCGAGCTCGATCCTCGGCCGGGGCGGGTTTCGCCAGCAAGGCGGCCAGGCTGCCGGGCGTGCCCGCGACGGCGTCGCGCGCGAAGCCGAGCGCGTCCACGTCCTGATCGGCCTGAAGGCGCCGCAGCCCGCGGGATTCGAGCACCCGCCGCGCGACCTCGCGCCGCGAGAGTGTGGCCGGGTCGTCGCCGGCGCCCAGGTCGAGCGTCTTTTTCAGCGCCGCGCCTCGGCGGGCGTGCGGCCGGGATCGACCGTGGCCATGCTCTCGGACAGGTCCACGCCGAGCACGACCCGCCCGCGCAGCCGCTCGTGCCAGGTGCGCTCGGCCACCGGCTCGAACAAAACGGCCAGAAGCGCCGCGCCGCGAGGGTGCGCAACAGCAGCAGCGCCAGCCCGAGCCGCCGAGAGACCAGCCGCCGCTCATAACGGTACAGGATCAGCAAGAGCCCCAGCGCCATGAGGCCGGCGAGCAGCCAGAGCCACCCCTGCGCCACGCCCGCCAGCACCAGCCGCCGGCCGCCCCCCAGACTCCACGCCAGATGCATCCGCTCCATCCGCCCGCCCCCCGGCTCGCTCGCCGCGACGCGCGTGGACATGCACGCGCACTCCGCCGACGGTCCCATCTTAGCGATGACCAGGCGCGGGCGAAACAGGCAGGAGGGATGAAGGATGAGGGATTCGAGTCAAGGGATGAGGGATGAGGGATGAGGGATGAGGAAGAACTTCTCCTTTCATCCCTCATCCCTCATCCCTCATCCCTCAGCCCAGCGGCGGCCCGGGCAGGGTGAGCGGGCCGGTGGCCTTGAGGTTGGACACGAACGTCACGCCGCCGCGCGTCATCGAGCGGTTGTCCGTCGAGTAGATATTCACGTTGTCACGCACGCCGATGCTGATATGACCAATCGGCTCGGCGATGAAGGCCGAGTCGGTGGCTGTGCGCATCTGCATGAGGCTCAGGTAGCCGATCGTGTTGAAGGCCAGCCCGGTGACGTTCTGCGCGCTGAACTGGTTGACGATGCCGGAGGCGTTGATGATGACCGCGCCCCTGGAGCTCGGGATGGAACGACTCGCTCAGGCCGGTCAGTTGGTTGGCGTAGTCCAGGGTGACGCTGCCGGCCGAGCCGAAGCCCTGGGGGTTGAACAGATTGACGGTGTTGGTGTGGTTGGTGGCGTTGAACGAGTCGATGGCCACGAACAGATCCACGCTGCCCACGGCCGAGGACGTGGCGGCGCCGACGCGGGTGCGGGTGCCTTCCGAGAGCGTGTCGTTGAGCGTGCTGGCGGCGAGCATGCCGGCCTGGGTCTGGTTCGGTACGGTCGGGTCGAAGTAGGCCGTGCCGGCGAAGTAATCGCTGTTCGGAACCCGCCGCGCTGGTGACACCGCCGGTGAACATCGCCGGCGGCGGCAGATTCGGAGAGCCCTGGATGATCGGCGGCGGCGTGCCCACCTGGGGATAGAGGCTCGACGGAATGCCGCCAAGCTGGAACTCGCGCGAGGGCGTGAACGGCGCCGACGGGTGGCCGTTGGCCAGGACCGGGGGCGTGGCCACGCCCGTCGCCAGGCTGGACGCCGAGATCGACGATCTGGGCCACGCCGTTGAACGTCGTGTTCAGCGGGTTCAGATCGCCCGAGGCGGAGAGCACCACCGTGCCGCGGTCGGCCTCGCCCACGCCGGTGACCGGCTGCGCGACGCCCGCCGGGTTCAACAGGATGCTGCTCGTGCCGTTGTTCGTGCTGAACCGGCCGAGATACGCGCCCGTGGTGGCGTCGAACACCTCGACGGTGAAGCCGGCGCCGACGACCACGACCTGCGTGAGTCCCAGCCGCGCCAGGCCGACCTCGCCCTGCACGCCGAGCGCGATCGGGGGCACGCCGTGCGGGTCGGCGGCCGGCACGTTGGTCGCCGAGATCGTTCCCAGAAAGGCGCCGGTGCTGGCGTCGAAGCGGACGAGGTTGCCCGTCGTCGGGTCGTAGCCGAAGAACTGCGGGTTGCCCAGCGTCACGTCGCGCGGGGTGCCGTTGATCTCGTCGATGACCAGGCCGACGCCCGGCGGCGGCACCTTCACGATCGCGCCGCCCGTGGTCGGGATGAGCGAGACCGAGCCGTCCGGGTTGACGCGGGTCGTGAAGCCGCTGGTCGAGGTCGTGCTGACGTTCGCCGACCCCACCGAGCCGGGGATGGTCAGCCCGCCCACGCCCGCGAGCTGCTGCCCGCCCCCGGGCGTGCTCACGAAGGTCACGCCCAGACTGGGCGAGCTCGGGCTCGGGTTGGTCTGGGCCGACGAGATCGGCAGCGACTGCACATTGATGATCGTGTTCGCCGCGGCCGAGTGCAGGAACAGGTCGCCGACGCCGCCCGTCAGGCTGATCACGCCGCCCGAGATCAGGTCGAAGGAGTGCAGGTTGACCACGTTGATCTGGTTGGCGCCGACGCCGCTGAGCGAGCTGAGCGGCACATCGGCGTCGCGCACGCCGCCGAGCACGCCCAGACCGGTGCCGCCCCGCACGAAGCCGACGATCTTGCTGTTCGCGTCGGTGTCGTTGTAGACGATATTGACCGCGCCCGTGGTCGGGTCGATGGTCGTGCCCCGCAAGGTCCCCAGGCCGTACAGCACGATCAGGCCCCGGCCCCCGCCTGGCGTCGGGAACGAGAGCTTGCGTTCCGAGGGCCGCGAGCCGTTCTGGGCGTTCTTGTACTGGACCTGGAGCCGGGCATAGTTCTCGGCCGTGATCGGCTTGCCATCCGGCCCCAACAGGCTGTGGGCCATCAGTTGCCGATCTTCCAGCCCTTCCAGAACCGGCCGAGCCTTGTGTGCCTTGCGTGCCATCGCCACGGACTCCTTCCCGAGCTTCGCCGCCGTGCCATGTCCTTCCGGTCGGCGCATTCGGCATCCTGGGTAGGAATCGGCAATTCCGGGCATCTGGCATGACCCTCTTTCCTTCAGAGGTCCGTGTCGGGTGGCATGCCCACGTCGGCGTGGGCATGTCCGATCCGGTGCGTCGGGGAACACGGACATGCCCACGCCGACGTGGGCATGCCACCCGACACTCTTCCCCCACGGCCCCCGATTCCCCCTAGCATGCATTGGCGCCGGCCGTTACACTGCCCGACGTTGGGTTGCCCCGTCCCGAGCGAGGTGGGGCGGGGATTCGACGAGGAAATACCCCGCGTGCGAATGAAGGAGACCCCCCTGGTGCGTCGCATTGTCACCCTAGCCCTGTCGCTGTCGTTCGTTCTCGGCCTGAGCGCGATCCGCTTCGTATCCGCCCAGGACGAGGCGAAGAAGGACGCTCCGCCGGCCGAGGCCCCGAAAGCCGACGTGGCCCCCGCCCCCGCAGCCGCGCCCGCCCCGGCGCCGGCCCCCGCCCCCGCCGCTTCGGCCGCCGCGCCGGCGGAGAAGCCGATTCCGCCCGAGGTCCAGGCCAAGATCGACGCCGCCCGCAAGGCCGTGGCCGAGGCCATCGCCGCCGCCGAGAAGGCCGGCCTGGTCGAGACCACCATCGATCCGCCGCCCATCCTCGATATCCTCCTGACCGGCCAGGCCCACGACCTGACGGTCCTCAAGGCCAAGGCCGACGAGCTCAAGGCCAAGACCGCCAAGGTGCCCGACGTGGGCGTCAGCCCCGAAGTCTTCGGCGCCTGGCACACCGGCTTCGGCAAGCTCGAAGGCATCTCGGCGATGGACGACGTGCGCATCATCCCGCCGTCCAAGGGTCTGACCGACTGGTACCGCAAGAAGGCCGACGTCTTCAAGCCGCTGCTCGAAGAGGCCCGCAAGGCCCTGGCTGCCACCCCGGCGCCGCGCCGCCCGCCCCCGAAGTCAAGCCCGAAGAACCCAAGAAAGAGGAGATGAAGAAGGAGGAGCCCAAGCCCGAAGAGAAGAAGGCCGAAGAGCCCAAGGCCGAAGAGCCCAAGCCCGACGCGCCCAAGCCCGAAGAGAAGAAGGTCGAAGAGCCCAAGCCCAAAGAGCCCAAGGCCGACGCGCCCAAGCCCGAAGAGCCCAAGGCCGATGCTCCCAAGCCGGAAGAGCCCAAGGCCGACGCGCCCAAGCCCGAAGAGCCCAAGCCCGACGCTCCCAAGCCGGAAGAGCCCAAGCCCGAGGAGCCCAAGCCCGAAGAGCCAAGCTCTGACCGGATCGCCGGCACGGGTCGGTGATTCTCTTCTAGAGCGGTTCACCCGTCCTGCAAGCCCGACGCGCCAGCGAGTGCATTCCCCCCCTCGGGATTCCTCCAGAAATGCACTCGCTGGCGCGTCGGGCTTGCAGGACGCGTACGCCACCGGCGCGTGAGCCGCCATAGACCCAGCCTACAGAACTTTCACACCTCGACGAAGCTCTTGGCCTTCGCGCCGCAGATCGGGCACGTCTCGGGTCGCGCGCCGAGCTCGATGTGGCCGCAGAACGGGCAGAGGAAGAACTGCGTCTCGGACAGGTCCTCGCCCCGCCGCGCGGCCTCGAGCGCGAGGCGTACAACCGGGCGTGCACCGCCTCGGCCCGCACCGCGAAGCCGAACATCCGCGCCGCCTGGTGATGCTCGGCCTGGGCCTGGGCGAGCATCGGCGGATACATTTCGGTGAACTCGTAGGTCTCGCCCTCGAGGGCCGCTTGCAGGTTCTCGGCCGTCGCGCCGACCGCGTCGAGCGCATCGAGGTGCCCCGCGGCGTGAATGCGCTCGGCCTGCGCCGTGGTGCGGAACAGCCGCGCGATGTTGGGCAGGCCCTCTTGCTCCGCCTTGCGAGCAAAGGCCAGGTACTTCTGATGGGCCTGGCTCTCACCGCCAAAGGCCGCCTGGAGATGGGCGCGCGTCTCGGGCATCGATCGTGACCCTTCCTCGGGTTTCGTGGCCGGCAGAGAAGAAAGAGAAGACGGCCATGATCCGCGCCGGCCCCGGGGCTGTCAAGCACGACCCGGCGTGAACGCCGGGCCGAAGAGGGACAAAGCCCGGTGAACCGGGCTGGAGAATGTGCCGCCGGAGCGCACGGTTCGTTCGCCCGGTTCACCGGGCGCTCTGCGCAGCGGTCGTAGACCCGGCGTTCGTACGTGTTTCGCGTCTCGGTTGACTGGTTTTCTGGGCGTTTCTGTGTAGCGGCGGCCGTCTCGGCCGCTCCGAACTAGTTCCCCTCCGGAGCGGCCGAGACGGCCGCCGCTACACAGAAAGGACTTACGTCCGATGGCGAGACGCTCAACACGTACCTAGACCCAGCCTACGACCTATGTACGATCGACGACTTAGAGCCACCAGCTCCGCGCGGCTCGAAAGCGTCCGGGGCGAGGGCACGGCCTGGGACGCCGCCGTGATGGTCACGGTCTTGGTGACGGCCGCGCTGAGGCCGCCGTCCTTGTCCTTGGCCGTCACGCTCACGATGTAGCTGCCCGTCGTCGTGGGCGTGAAGCTGATCGCCGCGCCCGTGCCGCTCTTGATCGTCGTGGTCCCCTTCTTGACGGTCCAGGTGTACGTAAACCCGGCCGCGGTATCGACCGACGACGGATCGGTGGCCGTGGCGGTCAAATTCACCGCCGTGTTCACCGTGCCGGTGGTCGGGCCGGTCAGGCTGGCGGTGGGCGCGACGTTGGCCACGATGATCGTCTGGCTCACGATGGGGCTGACGCCGCCGTCCTTGTCCTTGGCCGTGAGCTTGACCGTGTAGGTGTCGTTGTCATTGGGCGTGAAGGTAAACGGCGTGCCGGTGCCGGTGGTGAACACGCTGCCGTTCTTCTTGGTGACGGTCCAGGAGAAGGTGAACCCGGCCTTGGTATCGACCGTGGACGGATCGGTGGCCGTGGCCGTCAAGCTGATCGCGGTGCCTTCCTTGCCCGTCGTCGGGCCGGTCAGCTTGGCGGTGGGCGCGACGTTGGCGACGGCGATCGTCTGGGACACGGCCGGACTGACGCCGCCGTCCTTGTCCTTGGCCGTCACGCTGACGACGTAATTGCCGTTGTCCGTCGGCGTGAACTTGATCGCGGTGCCGGTGCCGCTGGCGAAGGTGGCGTTGTTCAGCGCGACGGTCCAGGCGTAGGTGAAGCCCTTGGTGGTATCGGCCGTGGACGGATCGGTGGCCGTGGCCGTCAAGCTGACCGCGGTGCCTTCCTTGCCCGTGGTCGGGCCGGTCAGCTTGGCGGTGGGCGGCACGTTGGCCACGAGGATCGTCTGGGACACGGCCGGACTGACGCCGCCGTCCTTGTCCTTGGCCGTCACGCTGACGACGAAACTCCCGTTGTCCGGCGGCGTGAAGCTGATGGCCGCGGTGGTGCCGCTCTTGACCACGGTGGTGCCGCTCTTGACGGTCCAGGAGTACGTGAAACCCTTGGCGGTGTCGGCCGACGACGGGTCGGTGGCCACGGCGGTCAGGTTCACCGCGCTGCCCTCGTTGCCGGTCGTCGGGCCATTGAGCCGGACGGTGGGCGCGACGTTGGCCACGGTGATCGTCTGGGTCACGGCCGTGCTGAGGGCGCCGCCCTTGTCCTTGGCCGTGACGCTCACCACATAGCTGCCGTTGTCCGGCGGCGTGAAGGTGATGGTGCCGCGGCGGTGCCGCTCTGGACCGTGGTGGTGCCGGTCTTGATCGTCCAGGCGTAGGTGAAGCCGGCGGCCATATCGGCCGCGGAAGGATCGGTGGCCGAGGCCGTCAAGCTGATCGCGGTGCCTTCCTTGCCCGTCGTGGGGCCGGTCAGCTTGGCGGTGGGCGCGACGTTGGTGATGGTCAGCTTGGTCGTGGCGGTGCCGGTCGCGCCGTTGCTGTCGGTGACGGTCAGCGCGATCGTCGGCGTGGCCGGCCCGTCGCTCAGGCCGAGCGCGGCGAGCTGCGCGGCGGTCACGGTCACGCTCGGCGTGGCGCTGGTGATGTCGGCCTTGCCGTCGCCGTTGAGGTCCCAGGCGTACGAGACGATCAGGTCGCCCACGGCCGTGTCCGGGTCGCTCGACTTGCTGCCGTCGAGGGTCAGACCCTGGCCCTCGGCGATGGTGTAGGGCCCGCCCGCGACGGCCGTCGGGGGGTGGTTGACATAGCCGGCCACATCATTTTTGAACCGCGCGACGGCGAAGACCGTGCCGGTGCTCGGCTGACCGCTCGAACCGGCCACCACGATCGATCCGCTGGGCGCGAGCGCCAGCGCGATGGCGGTGGTGGTGCTGCCGCCGAAGTCCGAGAGGACCGCGCCGCCGGTGCCGAAGGTGCCGTCGAGCGCGCCGTCGGGGGTCAGCCGCGCCAGGCTGAAGTGATTGCCGCCCGCGCTGAAGCCAAGGTCGGACGAGAGCACCAGCAGCTTCCCATCCGCCTCCACCTGCACGTCGGCGACGTAGCCGGAGAAACCGGGCACGGTGGTCAAGACCTTGCCGCCCGTGCCGAACGTGCTATCGAGCGCGCCGTTGGTGTTGTACCGCGCCAGTCCCACACTGCTGTCCGATGACCCCACGGCCAGGATCTTACCGCTGGTCAGCACCACCAGGCCATTGATGTAATCGTCGGAGCCGTTGTTGACGTCCGTGATCACCTTGCCGCCCGTGCCGAACGTGCTATCGAGCGCGCCGTTGGTGTTGTACCGCGCCAGCGCGAAGTCGGCGGTGCTGGCGTCCGCGGCCGTCGTGTCGCCGCCCACCAGGATCTTACCATCGCTCTGCACGGCGACGCACGAGGGATAGTCCGCCGCGCTCGTGCCGAAGTTGGTCGTCACCTTGCCGCCCGTGCCGAAGGTGGTATCGAGCGTGCCGTTGGTGTTATAGCGCGCCAGCGCGAAATCGCCGGTGGTGCTGCCGGTGCCGGTGCCGCTGGTCGATTGCGTGGTCTGGCCGATGACGAGCAGCTTGCCGCCGCTGAGCTCGAACACGCCGGTCAACGTGTCGGCGTCGCCGAAGTTGGTCGTCACCTTGCCGCCCGTGCCGAAGGTGGTATCGAGCGTGCCGTTGGTGTTGTACCGCGCCAGCGCGAAGTCCGACAGCCCGGTGGTCGCGGACATGGTGACGCCGCCGACGAGAATCTTACCGCTGCTGAGAACGATCACGCTGGTCGCGAAATCGTAAGCACCGCCGCCGAAATCCGTGAGGACCTTACCACCGGTGCCGAAGGTGGTATCGAGCGCGCCGTTGGTGTTGTACCGCGCCAGCGCGAAGTCCGACGAATTGGTGCTCTTCTGGATGGAGCTGCCCACGACGAGGATCTTACCGTCGTTCTGCACGGCCACGTCGCCGCCGGTGTCGGCGTAGCCGGTCCCGAAATTGGTGATCGCCTTGCCGCTGGTGCCGAAGGTGGTATCGAGCGCGCCGCTGGTGGTGTAGTGCGCCAGCATGAAGTCGCCGTTGCCGGCGCCGGCGAAGGACGTCCCGGCCAGGACGATCTTACCGCTGGGCTGCAACGCCACGTTGACCGGGAAGGACGAGCTGGTCACGCTGGCCGTGGCCTTGCCGCCGGTGCCGAACGTGGTGTCGAGCTTCCCGTCGGCACTGTACCGCGCCAGCGCGAAGTTGCCATTGGCCGAGCCGGCCGCGAGAATCTTACCGTCGTTTTGCAGGACCAGGCCGTAGGCGGTATCCACGGAATTGTTGCTGTAGTCCGTGATCGTCTTACCGCTGGTGCCGAAGGTGGTATCGAGCTTCCCGTCGGCGCTGTAACGCACCAGGGCGAAATCATTGTTGCTCGAGCCGGCCACGAGGATCTTACCGCCCTGCAACACCGCGGCGCTGGCGGCGTCGAACGAGCCGCTGCCGATGTCGGTGATCGTCTTGCCGCCGGTGCCGAAGGTGGTATCGAGCGTGCCGTCGGCATTGTATCGCGCCAGCGCGAAGTCGCTGTCCGACGCGCCGACCACCAGGAGCTTGCCGCCCTGTAAGATCACATCGCTGGCCGCGTCGTCCGAGCCGTTGTTGATGTCGGTGAGGACCTGGCCGCCGGTGCCGAAGGTGGTATCGAGCGTGCCGTTGGCGTTGTACCGCGCCAGCGCGAAGTCCTGGGGCTGGTTCGGCTGCGGGCTCGCCGCGCCGACGGCCACGATCTGGCCGCCGCTCTGCAGCACCACGCTCGTGATCTCCGCGCTCGCCGCGCCCGCGAAGAGGGTCGTCACCAGGCCGCCGGTGCCGAAGGTGGTATCGAGCGTGCCGTTGGTGTTGTACCGCGCCAGCGCGAAGGCACTGCCGCCGCCGCTATCCGACGTGCTGCCCGCGGCGAGGATCTTGCCGTCGCTCTGCACCACCACGCAGTTCGCCATGTCGTTGGCGCCGGCGAAGACGGTCAGGACCTTGCCGCCGGTGCCGAAGGACGTATCGAGCGCGCCATCGACGTTGTACCGCGCCAGCGCCATGGCGCCGTTCGATTGGCCGGCCACCAGGAGCTTGCCGTCGGCCAGGCTCAACACCGCCGTGGCCGCGTCGTACGACGCGACCTGACTGCCGAAATTGGTCAACACCTTGCCGGTACCGCCCAGCGCCAGGTCGAGATCCCCGGCCGAGAGCAACGTCCGGTCTTCCATCCGCTCCAAAGTCGGCCTGCGCCCCCACTGCGTCCCGCGGCGACGCGCCCGGCCCTGCTCCGCGATCCGGGATGCTGATCTCATGATAGGTGCTCGTGTCTGAAAGATGTCAAGAACCCGAATGCCGTTCCGCGTGACCGGCCCCACCCCCTTATCACCAATGCAATCACGATAACAGGATTAAAACGGATTCTGGGCCGTCTTGCAAGGGCGTAGTTTGGATAAATCGTAGGAATTGAGCATGCTGGCGAATTTACCGCGAGGGGTGGGTTCTGGCCTTGTTCACCACAGAGGCACCGAGAACACGGAGTTCTCAGAGACTGTCCGGAAAGCCCCGAAGGGGCGTCTGTTTTTAGCCCCAAAGGGGCGAAAGTGAATAGCCCGGGGCGTCAGCCCCGGGACGGGGAACGACGCGCCGCGAACCCCCTCCGGAGCCCCGAAGGGGCGACAGAAGCCACTGCCCCGCGGGAGGTTCTGTCGCCCCTTCGGGGCTCTGGAGGAGGATCGTGTCGCGACGTCCACCTCCCCAGGGCTGACGCCCTGGGCTATTCACTGCCGCCCCTTCGGGGCTAAAACCGGGCATCCCGGATAGCCTCTCACAGAGGGTTGTTCTTCTCTGTGTCTGTCTCGGTGTTCTCGGTGGCTCTGTGGTGAACAAGGCCAGAGCCGACCCCACGCCGCGCCACCGCGAGGTTCCCGGCGGGTCCCTGGCCTGCCCGAGTCTCTCGGGGCCGTGGTATAATGGAGCCGGCCCCCTGGGGTTTCTGTTCTCGGCACAAGGTTTTTTTCATGGTGGGCGTCTTCGACGACTTCGGCATCCGCTTCGAGTATCCCCCTGGCTGGGTGCTGGATGTCAGCGAGGAGGGCGCGCGGCGGACCGTGTCGCTGGACGTGCCGGGCGGGACGGCCTTCGCGCTGGTGACGCTCGACGAGGACCGGCCCGAGCCGGCGGATCTGGTCGACGAGGCCCTCGACGCGATGCGCGCGGAGTACCCGGGTCTGGAGGAGACCGCCGCCCGGGAGGTCCTCGACGGCCACCCGGCGGTCGGTCACGACCTGTCGTTTCTCAGCCTCGACATGGTGGCCGCGTGTGCCATTCGCGGCTTCCGCACGCCGCGCCGGACGATCTTCTTTTTCGGCCAGTGGACCGACCTGGACGACGCGGACATCGAAGGGCGGCTTCGGACCCTGCGCGGGACGATCGCGGAGACGGACCGCTGATCGTTTTCGGCGGCCGGGTGGCATACCCACGTCTTCGTGGGTACGTGTTTCGCGTCTCGACTGGCTGTTTTTCTGGCCTTTTCTTTGTAGCGGCGGCCGTCTCGGCCGCTCCGGAGGGGAACCAGCCCGGAGCGGCCGAGACGGCCGCCGCTACAAAGAAAGGACTTGCGTCCCATGGCGAGACGCTAAACACGTACCTTCGTGGGCATGTCGGACGCGCCCGGCGCGGGGACCATGCCCACGAAAACGTGGGCATGCCACCCATCGAGTTCTCACAGAGTCTTCTCTCTGTGTCTGCCTCGGTGTTCTCGGTGGCTCTGTGGTGAACAAGGCCCGGGCCGGCGCCCCAGCCTACAAGACTTCCGACGGTTTTCCAGAACGCGGGCCGGGGTCATCACGATGATGTCGAGGAGAACGTGTCCCTCATCGTGAGACCGCCGCCCATGACCGTCAGCGCCCGGAAAATCGAAGCCAATCGTCGGAACGCCCAACGCAGCACCGGTCCGAAATCGAAATCGGGCAAGGCGCGTGTGCGCCAGAATGCGCTGCGGCATGGGCTGCGCCAAGGAAATCCAGTTCTCCAACGCCGAGAAATGCCGCCGCTGGCGCTTGCTCAAAAAATGGACCGCCTATCGCCAGCCCCAGGATGACCACCAGCGCGCCCTCATCGAACGAATCGTGACGGCACAAGTGGTGCTGGAACGCCTCCGCTTCCTGCAGGATGAGGACTGCGCCGAAAATCGCCTGGCGGCCCGGAACTGGATCGAGGCGCACCCGGAAGACCGCGACCGCCTGGAAGCGATGGCCACGACCGGCCTGACGGTCGAAATCATGCGCTTCAGCGTGCGGCACGAGTCGCACTGGTCCCGCGTCCTGTTCCAGTCCCTCGACGCGCTCGACGCGGCGCAGAAGGCGGCGTCCGAGGTGGCTTCCGACGTAGGCTGGGTCGGGACCCAGCTTCCCCCAATGGAGACGCCGCCGCCCCTGTGTGCCCCGCAGGAGGGCTGGGTCCAGACCCAGCCTACAAGACCGGAGGCGCGCGACGCGGCGCAGTGCGCGCTTCCGGCCCCCGAAAAAAGGACCGAAGAGCTTCCCACGCCAGGGTTTATGGTGATAGATGCGGACGGCCAGCGCCACGCGGCGCAGTGCTCGATCCAAGCCACCGAGGAAATCGCCCAAGAGGCTCCCGCGCAAGAGGTTACGACGGAGGCGGCCGCGCAAAACGGGTTCGCGGTGGTGGTCGATGGGGACCATTTGGCCCCCGCGCGGCGCTCGAAGTGGCGTCCAAACCCGGACTTGCGTCCAGACTGCCGCGCTGGATCCGGTGCGCGGCGGCCGTGCTGGCGCTGATCGGGATCGGGACGGCGGCGGGCGGCTCGTCAGTGGAGCGAGGAATGCGCGTTCGGCCGGGGCAAGACGGCCGTGGCGGGGTCGGTCGGCTTCTTGCGGCGCGTGCGGGCGTTCCCGGACGGGGTCAAGGGGGAATGCTTGACCGAGATGGTGGCGGCCGGGCGCGGGATGAAGCGGGTCTGGGCGACGATCATCACGGCGGCGGGACCGCCGCGATGGAGGAACACCAGGGCGAGCACGCCCACCAGCGAGGCGGCCAGCGCGGCCGAGACGGCCCAGACGGCCCGCCGCGGCCAGACGGGCCGCTCGGGACGGCGCGCCTCGCGGATCTGCTGCTCCAGGGCCGTCCAGAGCGGGGGCGCTGCCGGGGCCAGGATCTCGGCCTCGGCCACCTCGTGCAGCACGCCCAGCACGTCCCGCAACGAGGCCAGGTGCCGCCGGCAGGCCGGGCAGCCGACCACGTGCCGCTCGGCCAGCCGCCGCTCGGGACCGACCAGGTCCCCCCCGGCCAGCAGGGGCAGCCGGCGGCGCGTCCATCGGCAGATCGACTTCATGACGGCCCCTCCCCACGCACCACGCGCCAGACCACGCCCGCTGTCTCCCGCCGCTCCCAGTGGTCCCGAAACAGCTCCCGGGCCCGCGCCAGCCGCCAGCGGACCGTCGGCTCGCGCTTCTGGATGATCGCCGCCACTTCCGCCGACGAGAAGCCTTCCAGGTCCCGCAGGATCAGCACCGTGCGGTACGCCAGCGGCAGTTTCTCCAGTAAGTATCGGACTTCCTGGGCCAGTTCCTCGCGCAGACGCGGATCGGCGTCGGGGAGGTCGAAATGACCCCGGTTGTTCGCCGCCGGCTCGTCCAGCGAGGCGACCGGCGGGCCATTGTGCCGCCGCAGCTCGTCCAGGCCGAGGTTCACCCCCACCCGGAACAGCCAGGGCCCGAACCGCCGCGCGGTGTCGAACCGGTCGAGCCGCTGGTAGACGCGCCAGAAGGTCTCCTGGGCCAGATCGCGCGCCAGCTCCGGGTCGTGCACCAGGCGGGTCAAGACGCGCAAGAGCTTGCGTTCGTAGCGGCCGACCAAGACGGCGAAGGCGTCGTCGTCGCCCTGGCGGGCCCGCTCGACCAGCCGGACGTCGCCGGACTCATCCGGACGCGCACGACGCCGGCGCCGGCCGGAGCGCCGTCTCCGTGTCCGTGTCCGTCTCCGTGTCCCGTTCCGCCGCGGTCGTGGCCAGCTCCGGATCGGTCCAGTAGGGCATCGCGGAAACCTCCCTCGGCGTCTTATCATACGTGGAGACGCGGCCCGGCTGTTGGAAGTTTTTTCGCGGCCCCGGCCGTGTGCCGGCGTACCGATGGGTGCGGGGCCTCGCGGACTCCAGATTCCGGATGCCAGATTCCCGATTCCGGATGCCGGATTCCCGATTCCAGGTGCCGGATGGCGGATGCCCGATCGACTTCCGAAGCGCGGTGATCCGGCATCAGTCATCAGCCATCAGCCATCGGGCATCCGCCATCTGGCATCGGGAATCTGGCATCTGGAATCAGGCATCCCGTCCCGAAGCGGAGCGTGGGCTGGTGGTATGGCCGTGCTCGGAAATCAGTCGTTGTCCCGTGGACGCCTGGGGCGAGGCGCTGGCGATCCTGTACCAGCGTTCGCCGGCGCGGCTGCGGGCGCAACTGGTGGCCGAGGCGCGGGACGACGCGGCGCACGGCCGGCTGGATCTCTCGGGGCTGTGGATCGCCCGCCGGCTGGGACGGATCGTGGCCGTGCTGCCCACCCAGCGGCTGGGCGCACGGGTGGCCGTCTTGTGGGCGCCCGAGGTGGCGGTGCGCTGGCAGCGCTCGACCCTGGCCGTCGCCCTGGTCGGCGCGGCGGTGGCCCGCCTGCGCGCCGACGGCGTGCGGCTCATTCAGTCGCTGGTTCACGATGCCGCCGTCCCCCACGCCCGGGACGATCTGACCCGGGGCGGCCTGCCCCGCGTCACCGAGCTGCTCTACCTGGCGCGCGGCTCGGCGCCGCCCCTGGACGTGCCCGCGACGGCGCCGCCGCTGCTCTGGTCGAGCTTCGGGCCGCACTGCGAGCACGACTTTCGCCGCGTGCTCGAGGCGACCTACCAGGGCAGTCTGGACATGCCCGAGCTGGCCGGCGCGGTCGCTCGACGACCTGTTGGCCAGCCATCAGGCCTCGGGGCGCTTTCAGCCCGAGCGCTGGCGGCTGGGCCGGGTGCCCGGCGAGCCGGCCGCCGCGGGCGTGGTGCTCCTGAACGAAGTGGCGGGCCGGGCGGCCTGGGAAATCTCCTACCTGGGCTTGACCCCCGCCGCCCGCGGCCGCGGCCTGGGACGCGCCACCCTGGCCCATGCCCTCGACTTGACCCGCCCCCACGTCGGCCGCCTCGAACTGGCCGTCGATGCCCGCAACCACCCCGCCGACCGCCTCTACCGCGCCACCGGCTTCCAGCCCTACGACCGCCGCGCCGTGCATCTGGCGGTGCTCGGTTCGGAGTCGTAGGGTGCGTCGCGCCTGGGTGCCACGGATTCCGTCCGTACGTGTTGAGCGTCTCGGATGGCTGGTTTTCTGGGCGTTTCTGTGTAGCGGCGGCCGTCTCGGCCGCTCCGGGCTGGTTCCCCTCCGGAGCGGCCGAGACGGCCGCCGCTACACAGAAAGGACTTACGTCCGATGGCGAGACGCTCAACACGTACTTCCGTCCGCGGAACCCGTGGCAACCGCCTCTCCGGCAGCACGCCCCGGTATCATGGCGACAGTCTCCGGGACTTTTTGATTTCCTCCTTCGATCCGGCTCGTTATTCTGCCGTGAACAGACCACCGACCACGGACCACCAACAAAGGGCCCAATTCATGCCCAGCAGTGCGCAGCCAACACATGACGAGGTGCAGGCCGTCGAGCAACTGGCGAATGACTACCGCCGGATGCGCACCGAGATCGGCAAGGTCATCATCGGCCAGGAGACCGTGGTCGAGCAGCTCTTGACGGCGCTGTTCGCGCGCGGGCACGTGCTGCTCGTCGGCGTGCCGGGGCTGGCCAAGACGCTCCTGGTCAGCACCGTCGCGCGGATCCTCAGCCTGTCGTTCCGGCGCATCCAGTTCACGCCCGACATGATGCCGTCGGACATCACCGGCACCGACATCCTCCAGGACGATCCCGAGACCGGCCGGCGGCGGTTCGCGTTCATCGCACGGCCCGGTGTTCGCCAACATGATCCTGGCCGACGAGATCAACCGCACGCCTCCCAAGACGCAGGCGGCCCTGCTCGAAGCGATGCAGGAGCGGCATGTCACGGCGGGCGGGCGCACCTATCCGCTGCCCGACCCGTTCTTCGTGCTGGCGACGCAGAACCCGATCGAGCAGGAAGGCACGTATCCGCTGCCCGAGGCGCAGCTCGACCGCTTCATGCTCAACGTCCGGGTGCCGTACCCGACGCCCGAGGAAGAGCTGGAGATCCTCCGCGCCACCACCGGCGACGAGGCGCCCGAGCCCGAGGTGACGCTCTCCGGCGAGCAGATCCTGGCCTTGCAGCACCTGGTGCGGCGGGTGCCGGTGGCCGATCACGTGTTCACCTACGCCCGCGACCTGACCCGCGCCAGCCGGCCGACGGAGCCGGAGGCGACGGACTTCGTCAAGCGTTGCGTCTCGTGGGGTGCCGGCCCGCGCGCCGGGCAGTCGCTGATCGTCTGCGCCAAGGCGTTCGCCGTGCTGCACGGCCGCTATGCCGCGGGCATCGCCGACGTGCGGCACGTCGCCCTGCCGGTGCTGCGGCACCGGATCGTCACCACCTTCCACGCCGAGGCCGAGGGCGTCGATCCCGACGCCGTCATCGCCCACCTGCTGGGAGGCGTCTCCGCGCCCCCGAGCGCGCGGCGGCCAAACTGTCTTGGAGTTGAAGACATGGTCGTTCGGGACCTGACCTCGATCTTCGTCTGTCCCTCTTGCCGTGGGGGCCTGCGCGCGACGCGGATGCTCTGGCGTGTCCGCGATGCGCCGCGGAAGGCCGGTTCCGCGCGCGAACCTGGTCGATTTCCTGGGCGGCGACGAAGCCCACGCGCGGGCCGTTCTCGACTGGCGGGACGACCAGGTTCCCGCCATCGAGCAGGCGGTCACGGCGGCGCGGCGGCGGTCCGGTCCGGGAGGGGGAACCGATCTGCCGGCCGAGCAAATCGCGTTGCTGGCGGGTCTGGGCTTGCTCGGGGCGGATGGCCGGTTCACGCCTCTGGGGCACAAGGCGTGTTACAACTCCTCGGAATTCCAGTGGCAGAGCGGCTACGACCCCCTGGAGGGCCTGGTGGCCGCGCCGACGCTGACGCCCCAGACGCGGCTTTTGGACCTGGGGGGCGGCTCGGGTCAGACCCTGCGCCGGCTCTTTCCGAAGCTCGATGGCACGGTGGTCTGCCTGGACATCGACCTGGAGATCCTGGCCTACGGCGTCAAGACGTACTCCGCGTACGGTCTGGACGCCCTGTTCTGCCGCGCCTCGGCGAGCCGCCTGCCGCTGCGGGATGGCTCCTTCGACTTCCTTCTCTGCCGCACCGCCCTGAATTACATGCACCAGAAGCGGGCCTTGACGGAGGCCTTCCGCGTGCTCCGGCCGGGCGGCTGGCTGTTCGTGCGGTTCGAAAACATCCACTACGACCTCCGGGTGCTGACCCACTCGGCCGGCCTGCTGAACTTTCTCTTCCACGTCCGTTCGCTGGCCTGGGGCGTGTTGCACGCCGTGACGGGCTATCAGCCCACTCCCGGCGGCAAGCTCCGCGGTCCGCTGCGCGTACGTCTCGCCCCGGCGGTTCCGCAAGATCGTCGCGGGCCTCGACGCCGAGATCGTCCGCTACGAGCCAAGCCGCCAGGGCCCGCAATACCGGGGCCGGGGCACGCAGGACATCGCGCTGTGCGTTCGCAAGCCGCGGGCACCGACTGGCGCAGGTACTTCGTCGAGTTCCGCAACCCTGAGCTTCGTTCTCCTTCGGGCGGTTGCGATCGCGCTCGTGGACGGAAGGCATCGGCTCAAGGACCTATGCCACCATGAACGGCGAAACCCTCGACCCTTCCGCCCTCGCTCGCTTCGGCCGGCTGGAACTGCTGGCGCGGCTGGTCGTCGAGGGGATCATGAGCGGCTTGCACAAGAGTCCCTTCAAGGGCTTCTCGGTCGAGTTCGCCGAGCACCGGCAATATGGCCCCGGCGACGAGATCCGGCATATCGACTGGCGTACTTACGGCAAGACGGACCGTTATTATGTGAAGGAATATGAAGAAGAAACCAACCTCAAGGCGTACCTGGTCCTCGACACGTCGGGGAGCATGGGCTACGCGGGCCGGACGCACGCGAAGCTGGAGCAGGCGCGGCGGGTGGCGGCGGTGCTGGCGTACCTGATGATCCATCAGCGCGACGCGGTCGGCCTGGTGACGTTCGACACCGACATCCGCGCGCAGATCCCCCGCGCACCGCGCCGGGGCATTTCTCCGTCATGTGCAAGGCGATGGACGCGGCCGCGCCCGGCGGCGAGGCGCCTCTGAGCAACATCCTCCACAACCTCGCGTCGCGCATCCGCCGGCGGGGCTTCGTCATCATTCTCTCCGACGGCTTCGACCGCATCGAGGATCTCAGCAGCGCCCTGCGGCACCTGCGGCATCGCCGGCACGAAGTGTTATTCTTGCACATGCTTGCGCCCGAAGAAGAAGAGTTCCCCTTCCGCCGCCCCGCGCGCTTCCGCAATCTGGAGAACGTCGAACACGCTCTGCGGGTCGATCCCCTGGCCCTGCGGCTGGCCTACCTGGAGAAGTTCCGCGCCCGACTGCGCGGCCCTGCGCGACCAGTGCCTGTCCATCCGCGCCGATTACCACAAGATTTTGACAAGTGATTCGGTGGAACGCTCGTTGCTCGACTACCTGGCCACGCGGTCGCACCGGGGAGCGTGAGTCGATTCTTGTCGTCTCGTAGGCTGGGTCTAGACCCAGCTTCATCATGATTTGAGCTGGGTCTTGACCCAGCCTACAAAAGAAGGAGATCCCTGTGAAACCCGATTCTCACCCCTCCCGCCGCGACTTTCTCGGCACCGCGGCCGTGACGGGCCTCGCGGCGACGATGCTGCATTCTTCCCCCGCGGGCGCCGACGAATCGAGCGCCCGGCCGAAGCCCGACATCGCGCCGGGGAGCCTGCCCAAAGGCAAGATCGGCAACGTGTCGATCAGCCGGCTCATCATGGGAGGCAACCTCATCGGCGGCTGGATGCACAGCCGCGACTTGCAATATGTGTCGCGCCTGTCGATGACGTACAACACCGAGGCCAAGATCTTCGAGACCTTCGATATCGCCCTCCAGTGCGGCGTCAGCGCCATCATCATCGATTCCAGCCAGGTCGGCGTGGTCGCCAAGTACAACAGCACGCACAACCCGAAGGTGCAGATGATCGTCAACTACGGGCCCGAGGCCGACAAGGTCCAGACGGGCGACAAGGTCAAGCGGCTGGCCGATCAGGGCGCCACGCTGCTGTACACGCACGGCGGCGTGACCGACCCGCTGGTGCGCGAGGACCACATCGACGTGATCGCCCAGGCGGTCGAGCTGGCCCGCGCCCAGGGCGTGCCGTCGGGCGTCGGCGGACACTCGCTGAGCGTGCCCATGGCCTGCGAGGAGCACAAGGTCAAGCCGGATTTCTATGTGAAGACGTTCCACGCGGACAACTACTGGTCGGCCACGCCCAAGGACCATCAGGAAGACTACGGCTGGATGCGGTTCGACAGCAACCACAACGGCTTCAACGACAACATGTGGTGCATCGATCCCGAGAAAACCGCGGCCTTCATGGAGACGGTCGAACGGCCCTGGATCGCCTTCAAGATCCTGGCCGCGGGCGCGATCCCGCCGTTCACGGCGTTCCCGCACGCCTTCCGCAACGGGGCGGATTTCATCGCCGTCGGCATGTTCGACTTCCAGGTCGTCGAGGACACCAAGCTCGCCATCGACACCCTGAAACGGCTCCGCAACCGCAAGCGGGCCTGGCGGGCGTGAGTCGCTAATCTTGTAAGGTGCGTCAAGTCCGCGACTTGACGCACCGTCCGTTATCCCGCCCGTCGAAGGAAAAGAGGTGCGTCGTCGCGGACCGACGCACCTTATCCGTGGAACACCCCCACCATGCGCATCCCGCACGCGGTTCTTCTGGCTCTCCTGGCGTTGAGCGGTCTTGCCCAATCGGCCCGGGCCGCGGACGAGGTGACGGCCGACGTCGATCCGTTTCTCGGCATCGACGGCGGCGGCAATACCTTCCCCGGCCCTTGCATGCCCTTCGGCCTGGCCAAGCCGGGTCCCGACACGGGCGACGGCTCGGGCAACGCGGGCTGGACGGCGACCGGCGAGATCCACGCCTTCAGCCAGATGCACGTCAGCGGCACCGGCGGCGGCGTCAAGTACGGCAACATCGGCGTCATGCCCACCACGGGCGTTATCACGCCGGCCGCCGGGTTCGCGTCGCCTCGGGAGAACGAACGCGGCTCCATCGGCTTCTACGGCGTGACCTTGAAGCGCTCCGGCATCAAGGTCGAGATCACCGCCGCCGAACGCGCCGCGCGTTACCGATTCACGTATCCGGAATCCCAGCAGGCGAACCTCATCTTCAACGTGAGCCACTGCCTGACTTTTGGCCTCAAGGGCGAAAACCAGTCCCTCACCGCCAGCGCCGTCACGATCCTCTCGCCCACCGAGGTCGCGGGCTCGCAGAGCGTCACCGGCGGCTGGAACCTTCAGAGGGGCAACTACACCGTCTATTTCTACGCCCAGACCGACGCGCCCACGACCTCGTGGGGCACCTGGCGCGGCCAGGAGACGTTCGAAGGCAACCGCGTCGAGGCCATGAGCGATCACACCAGCACCGGCGGCTGGCTCCGCTTCGCCACCAGGGCCGGGCAGCAGGTCAACCTCACGGTGGGGATCTCGCTCGTCAGCATCGCGCAGGCCCGGCGCAACGCTCAGTACATTCTCGGTCAGGATTTCGAACAGGTCCGCGCCTCGCTCGTGAACGCCTGGGATCTGGCGCTCGGCGTGGTGCGCATCGACGGCGTCTCCCCCGAGCGCCGGCAGATCTTCTACACCGCGCTCTATCACACCATGCTCATGCCCAGCAATCGCACGGGCGAGAATCCGTTGTGGACTTCGAGCGAGCCGTATTACGACGACTATTACTGCATCTGGGACACCTTCCGCACCTCCAGCCCGCTCCTGACGCTCATCGCCGAGCGCCGGCAGACGGAGATCGTCCGCGCCCTGGTCGATCTCTACCGGCACGAAGGCTGGATGCCCGACGCCCGCAGCGGCAACGCCAACGGCCGCACCCAGGGCGGCAGCGACGGCGATATCGTCGTCGCCGATGCCTTCGTCAAGGGTCTCAAAGACATCGACTGGCCCACGGCTTATGCCGCGCTGGTGCAAAACGCCGAGGTCAAGCCCGCCGACCACTGGCGCGAGGGACGCGGCGGCATCGACGACTGGAAGCAGCTCGGCTACTTGCCCATCGAGGCGGTGGACATGCCGGCCTCGCGCCAGATGGAGTACAGCGCGAACGATTTCGCGGTCGCCACGCTGGCGCAAGGGCTGGGCAAGACCGCGGACGCGGCCAAGTACCGCAAACGCGCGGGCCACTGGGAAAATCTCTGGGATGCCGATTTCACCGATGAGGGCTTCACCGGCTTCATCCGCTCGCGCCATCGCGACGGGAGCTGGAAGAAGGACTTCACCGCCCTGCAAGATTGTAGCTGGCGGGGCGATACCTTCTACGAGGGCAACTCGTGGATCTACTCCTTCTTCGTGCCGCACGACATGGCCCGCCTGATCGCGCGCTGCGGCGGCAAAGAGACATTTATCAAACGCCTGGACACGTACTTTGACAAGGGCCGCTTCGATGTGAGCAACGAGCCCGGTTTCCTGTCGCCTTACCTTTACATCTGGGCGGGCCGCCACGATCGGACGGCGGAACGGGTGCGGGGCATTCTCACGAAACACTTCCAGGCCGGCCGCGGCGGCATTCCGGGCAACGACGACTCGGGCGCGATGTCCTCGCTGTACGCCTTCGGCGCCTTGGGGTTCATGCCCGTCGCCGGGCAGGACGTGTACCTCATCGGCAGTCCCTTGCACGAGTCCTCGTCGATCCGGCTGGCCAATGGCGCGACCTTCACCATCGAGGCCCGCGGCGCCTCGGACACGAACAAATACGTGACCGCCGCGACCCTCCATGGCCAGCCGCTCGACCGCGCCTGGTTCCGCCACGCCGACATCGCCCAGGGCGGGACTCTGGTGCTCACCATGGCCTCCAAGCCGGGGCAGTGGCCCACGGGCAGCCCGCCGCCGTCGATGTCGGATGAGCATGGCAGAGGCAGACGGCAGACGGCAGATCGAAACTGCCGTCTGCCTGCTGCCCTCTGCCGTCTGTCCGCTTACAATGACGCCCGCGATGAACCTGACCCCCTGCCTTGCTCCTGGAGAACCCTCATGATGGACCGATGTTGGCGACGTTCGTTGCGCTCCGCCGTGCTGTTCTCCTGCGCCCTGGCCCTTTCCGTCGCAGGCGCAGGAAACCCCCAAGCTGCCGCCGATCGCGGACGGGCCTTTCGAACCGAAGCTCGAATCGCTCAAGCAGTACACCTACCCCGAATGGTTCCGCGATGCCAAGCTGGGCATCTGGGCGCACTGGGGACCGCAGTCCGTGCCCATGTTCGGCGACTGGTACGCCCGGCACATCTACGTCCAGGGCCACCCGCAGTACAAGGACCACCTCGAACACTACGGCCACCCCACCAAGACCGGCTACAAGGACATCATCCCGCTCTGGAAGGCCGAGAAGTGGGACCCCGACCGCCTGATGGGACTCTACAAAAAAGCCGGGGCGAAGTACTTCGTCAGCATGGGCTCGCACCACGACAACTTCTACCTGTGGAACTCGAAGCTCCACAAGTGGAACGCCGTGAACATGGGACCGCACCGCGACGTGGTCGCCGACTGGCAGAAGGCCGCCCAGAAACTCGGCCTGCGCTTCGGCGTCTCCGAGCACCTCGGCGCCAGCTTCACCTGGTTCCAGGACAGCCACAAGTCGGACAAGACCGGCCCCCTGGCCGGCGTGCCCTATGACGGCGCCGACCCGCAGTATCAGGACCTCTATCACTTCCCCGCCGAGCCCGGCGACACCGGCTGGTACAGTAAGAACCCCAGATGGCAGCAACAGTGGTTCGAGCGCATCAAGGAACTGATCGACAATTACCACCCCGACCTGCTCTACACCGACGGCGGCGTGCCCTTCGGCAACGAGGTCGGCGTGACCATGATCGCCCACCTGTATAACAGCAGCGCCAGCCAGCACGGCGGCAAGCCCGAGGTCGTTTACACCTGCAAGCAGCCTTCCGAAGGCCGCTGGGTCGAGGACCTGGAACGCGGCGTCATGCCCGGCATCCGGCCCTATCCGTGGCAGACCGATACGTCCATCGGCGACTGGTTCTACAACCGCACCTGGAAATACCGAGGCGCCGACTGGGTCATCCAGATGCTCGTGGACATCGTCACCAAGAACGGCAACCTGCTCATCAACGTCGTCCAGCGCCCCGATGGCAGCCTTGATCCCGAGGCCGAACAAGTCCTCGCCGACATGGCCGACTGGATCGCCATCAACGGCGAGGCGATCTACGGCACCCGCCCCTGGCTGGTCCACGGCGAAGGCCCCGTCCGCGCCAAGGGCGGCCATTTCAAGGAAGACTTCGCCTACACCGCCAAGGACATCCGCTTCACCACCAAGGGCGAGAAGACCCTTTATGCCTTCGTCATGGGCTGGCCGGCCGAGCGCTCGATCACGATCCGCTCGCTGGCCAAGTTCCCGGGCGTGACCGGCAAGATCACGGCCGTCAAGCTGCTCGGGCACGACGGCGCCATCACGTTTGACCACAACGAGGACGGCCTCAAGATCGACCTGCCCGAGAAGGCGCCGGCCAAGTACGCGGTCGCGTTCCAGATCACCGGCGAGGACCTGCGCGGGTTCAAGCCCGAGCTGGCCGTGCCGGCCGCGGCCGTGATTCAGCCGGATGCAAAAGGCGTGCTGACGCTCGCGGCCGACGACGCCGAGCTGCACGGCAGCCAGCTCAAGGTCGAGGATCACGGCGGCAAGGCGAACATCGGCTTCTGGGACAAGGCCGACGAGTGGGCCTCGTGGAAGGTGAACGTCAAGCAGCCGGGCGCGTACCAGGTCTCGGCCTCGTGCGCGGTGCTGGCGGATAACGCGGTGCTCGTCATCGAGGCCGGTTCGAACCAGGTCGAGCTCAAGCCGGCCGCGACCGGCTCCTGGGAGAAGTTCACCGACGACCGCGCCGGCACGATCGACCTGCCCCGCGCGGGCGAGGTCGTCATCAAGGCCCGCCCCCGCGACGCCCAGAGCTGGAAGGCCATCAACCTGCGCGCGCTCACGCTGGTGCCGGCCGCGTCCCGCTGAGACACGGACCCGCGGATGCGGTCCGGTCCGGGTGTCTGACCCCCCGCCAGGGGGGAGGGGACTGGACAGGATCCGCGGGTTCGGGAACCAGACCAGTGCCAGCACGGCCGCCGCGCACCGGATCCAGCGCGGCAGTCTGGACGCAAGTCCGGGTTTGGACGCCACTTCGAGCGCCGGCGCGGGGGCCAAATTGTCCCCATCGACCACCACCGCGAACCCGTTTCGCGCGGCCGTTCCCGTCGTAACCTCTTGCGCGGGTGCCTCTTGGGCGGTTTCCTCGGTGGCTTTGATCGCGCACTGCGCCGTGCGCTGTGCGCCGTCCCCACAAATCACTATAAGTCCTGTGTTGGGAAGCCATTCGGTCATTTTTTCGACCGGGGCCACCCGCGTGTGGCGGCGATCGGCGGCGATTTTCCGGGCGCTGACGGTCATGGGTGGCGGTCTCACGATGTTGAACGAGCCTTCCTCGACATCATCGTGATGACCCCGGTTCGAAATGCGGAAATCGCGGGGGCGGCATGCCCACGTCTGTACGTGTTTCGCGTCTCGCCATCGGACGTAAGTCCTTTCTGTGTAGCGGCGGCCGTCTCGGCCGCTCCGGAGGGGAACCAGTTCGATCGGCTTTCGCGTCTCGCCATCGGACGTAAGTCCCTGTGTAGCGGTGGCCGCTGGCTGCTCCGAGGGCCGTTCGTAGGGCCATGGCCGCCGCTGCAGACGCCAGAACCAGCCAACCGAGCGTCACACGACACGACGTGGGCATGCCACCCGGCCACCGGGGTGCGTCGGCTGCGCGACGCGACCCGCCGCTACGAGACTGGCCGCTGCTCAACACGCGCGGAAGGGTTCGAGCAGGGCGCGGGGCAGGCCGATGTCGACGACCTGGACGGGGCCGGTGTAGTCCTCGGCGCCGGGTTGGCTGAAGCCCGCCTTGGCAGCGACGAAGGTCGCGGTGACGGTCGTGCGCACGGCCACGCCCAGCGGCTGGCCGGTGTCGGCGTCGAGGCCCGACGGCAGGTCGAGCGCCAGCACGGGCTTGTCCGAGCGGTTCAGGGCCTCGATGACGGTGCGCAACGGCCCCTCCACGGGACGGCTCAAACCGGTGCCCAGCAGGCCATCAACGAGCCAGTCGGCGGCGCGGAAGAGCGCGTCGAGACGCTCGGGCGGGACCGCGCCGTCCCAGATCTCCTGGGCCAGTCCCGCACGCTGGAGCACGCTGTACTGAACCGCGGCGGCCGGGGTCAGCTTCTCCAGCGAGGCAAACCAGAGAATCTGGACGGGAAAGCCCCCGGCGTCGAGGTGTCGGGCGACGACGCCGCCGTCGCCGCCGTTATTGCCCGGCCCGCAGACGATGATGACCCGCGCCCGCCGCGCCGCCCGGCGCGCAGCAGTTCGGCCGCGCCCCGGCCGGCGTTCTCCATCAAGACCAGGACCGGCAAGCCCAGCGTCTCGGCCGCCTGCGTGTCGAGCGCGCGCATCTCGGCCCGCGTCAGGGGACGGATCGTCATCGCCGAAAACCTCCCACCCCCGCCTTGCCTGGCGGCCCCGTGACCTCCCGATGCGATTGTCGCGCCGGCGGGCCGCGTTGTACAATCCTTTCTTCTCCCCCGGAAACGAGGCCCGGCCGGATGGTCGCCGTGGACCCCGCCTGCCGGACCGAGGAAATATCTCCATGCCGATTTACGAATATCGTTGCGAGCCGTGCGAGCACACCTTCGAGACCCTCGTGCGCAGCGCCGCGGACGAGCCGCGCTGTCCGAGGTGCGGTCAACCGGATCATCTGGTGAAGCAATTCAGCGTGCCGGCCGCGCCCCGCGGCGGCGCGTCGTCCGCAAGCCTGCCCGTCTCTTCGCCCGCCCCCTGCGGCGCGCCCCATTGCGGGGGCGGCATGTGCGGACTTCAGTAGGCGTTGATGCCGTGGCCACCTCGGCGCGGTGGACCCTCCGCGACCACACCGGTACCCTCTATCCGAAAACGCCGTCTCTCGCTAAGGTAGTGAGATTCGCCGGCCGTGTGGCCGAGCTTGGAAACTGCAAGGAGTAGGTTGGATGGGCAAGGGCGATAAGCGAACGAAGCGGGGCAAGATTTTCAAGGGTACGTTTGGCAAGTCGCGGCCCAAGCCGCGGAATGTGCGGAAGGACCGGGCGGCGGCCGTGGCGGCAGCGGCGCAGGCGGAGCCGGCGCAGGCGTGAGCGGGGCGGCGGGTGCCCGGTGCCGGCGCTGGGCTGGGAATCATGACGGCTTGCCCCTTCCGGGGATTTGTGTACGATGGGGCCTCCCCCCATCTGCCACCTCGAAAGGAGTCGAGCCGCCATGTGGTTGCGAACCGGGATGCTGTCTCTGGCGGTGCTGGCCGGGACGGCGGCAACAGTCTGGCGCAGGCCCGCGAATCGGCCACGGTGGACGCCTCGACGGCGGTCTTCGAGGAGATCGCCACGATCCCCGAGCGGGGGATTCCCGAGGCGCTCTTGACGGATGCGCAGGGGTTCGCCATCGTGCCGGGCATGATCAAGGCGGGCTTCATCGTCGGCGGCCGGTACGGCCGGGGCGTGGTGGTCATCCGCGATTTGAAGACCGGCGGCTGGAGTAACCCGGTGTTCGTGACGGTCGCCGGGGGCGGCGTCGGCTTCCAGGTCGGCGCAGGCCACCGACCTGATCCTGGTCTTCCGCACGCGCCGCAGTATCGACGGCTTCTTGCGCGGGCGGGGCAAGTTCACCCTGGGCGCCGACGCCAGCATCGCCGCCGGGCCGGTGGGCCGCCAGGCGGAAGCGGGCACGGACGTGCGGCTCGAATCCGAGATCCTGTCGTATTCCCGTAGCCGGGGCCTGTTCGCGGGCGTCTCGCTCGAAGGCGCCGCCTTGAGCCACGACCACAACGCCAACGCGGCGTATTACCGCCAGATGTTCCCCCCGCACCTGATCCTGGCCCGGCTGGACCTGCCCGCGCCCGAGTCGGCCACGCGGCTGAAAACACTCCTGAGCCAGCTCACCGGCCCCGCTGGTCCTGCCCGCTCCGCCCGGCGGCCGACGGCCCCCCGGCGTGCCGCCCCCGCCCCCGGATGAGCCGCCGCCGGCGTTTCCGGCGGGGTGACAAAGTCCACGGCACGGACAACTGCGGCAGCCTGTTACCATCTGGGAGTTGAGGCCAACCCGGTATCCCTCAGCCTGGAGTCGAAGGTATGAAGGGAGTCCAATTCCTGGTGGATGAGCACGGAAACAAGACCGCCGTGCTCATCGACCTGAAAAAACACGCCGCACTCTGAGATCGCCCTCTCGACATCGCCCTGGCTCAAGTGCCGCGCACGCGAACCGCGCGGTCGTCGCATGTTCCGGCGGCCGCAGGGAAACCGAGACTGGCGTCGAAGAGTAGAGCACGTATACCTGACTTCCCATGCGCGAGATGCAGAGCCCTTCGTACGATTGAGGCTCTTGCGGCAAGTCCTGGCCGTCGAGCGCTCCAGGCTGATGGGGTTGGCAGAAGCCGGGAAGAGGTGGCGGGTTGTCGACGCAGACCCTACGGAGCGCACCCGGCCTGTCTCCGGCGGGATGAACGCCGTTCTGGCACGGCCCATGCTCCACATTCCCTTCATGTCCGCCGCACTCGATCGTTCGGCGGCGTGATGGACCTGTGCTTGCGAGGCGGAGATGAACCACGCAGAACGCCCGCTGGTGGTGGGGGCCGGTCCGGTCGGCCTCGGGGCGGCGCTGTTTCTGGCCCGGCAGGGGCGGGCGCCGCGGGTCGTCGAGATGGCGCGACGAGCCGTCGCAACAGTCCAAGGCCCTGGCGGTCAATCCCCGGACTCTCGATATCCTGGAGCCAACGGGCGTCACCCGACGCATGCTGGAGATGGGTCTGCCCGTCCCCAGGGCCTGCTTTTACTTGCGCGGAAAGCTTACCGCGGAGATCCCGTTCGCCGGCATCCATCCCCGCTATCCATTCATGCTTGCTCTTTCACAAGCAACCACCGAGCGCCTGCTGGCCGAGGCGCTCCAGGCGGCGGGGGGCGGCGTCGAGCGCGGGGTGAAGCTGGTGGCGTGCCGGCGGGACGCGGATTGGGTCGAGGCGCTGCTGGAACATGCGGGCGGCGGTGAGAGAGAGACGGTCCGCTGTCCCTGGCTGCTGGCGGCCGACGGCGCGCACAGTACGGCCCGCGGACAACTCGGGATCGACTTCGCGGGATCGTCGTTTGCGAAGGAGTGGTATCTGGCGGATGTCCCCATGCGCCGGGCGCCGGCCGAGGATCGGGCGCATGCCTATTTTCTCGATGGGGGCGCGTTCCTGTTTTTGATCCGTGTGGTCGATGGGTTCGCGCACGACCCGCCCGGCGCGCCGCTGCTCTGGCGGGTGATCACGAACCGGCCGGACCCGCTGTCGCACTTGACGGTGGCCGAGCCGGCGGGGCGGCCCGTCTGGTCGTCGAGCTTTCACATTGCCCATCGGATCGTCGCCAACATGGCCCCGGGCGGCGTCTATTTCGCGGGCGACGCGGCGCACATTCACTCGCCGATCGGCGCGCGCGGCATGAACCTCGGCCTGGAAGATGCGTGGGTCTTCGCCGAGCTGGTGCGCACGAACCGCCTGGCGGAATACAACGCGCTGCGGCGGCCCGTCGATGAGCGGGTCGTGCGGCAGGTGGAGATGTTGTCCCGGGTCGCGGCGGGGGAGACGGCGCTGGCGCGCTTCGTGCGGACGTACGTGTTCCCGAACCTGCTCAAGATCGCCCCGTTGCGCGCCCGCATGGTGCGGACCGTCACCGGGCTCGATCATGAGTTGCCGCAATTCGCCGGGGAGGGGGCGGCGCAGGAAGCCCACGCCTACGAGGCGGGCGCGTCACGAGTCTCGTAGGGTGCGTCAAGTCCGCGCCGACGCACCTCTTCTTTCATAAGCCCCAACGAGTCGAGAGAGCGGAAGGTGCGTCGTCGCGGACTCGACGCACCCTACAAGACTTTGAGCCCCTTGCGGACCTTGGACTTGATGATGGTGAGGAGGTGCCCGACGTGCAGGTACGCATCGAGCTCGCGTTCTTCGTCCGGCATGAGCTCGGCCGTGCGCTTTCGCACCCCCGGATGATGGGTGGTCAGGATCGGAGTTCGGAAATCACCTGCCGCCAGTAGTCCAGCATATCCCCCAGCATTTGCTCGATCGAGACGGCCGGCTCCCAGCCCGTGGCGGCGCGGAGCTTGGAGGCGTCGGCGAGCAAGAGCGGCTGGTCGATCGGGCGCAGCGCGCGGGATCGACGTGCACGGGCACCGGCACGCGCCCAGTGATCGCAAGATGTCCAGAAGTGCGGATAATTTCACGTTTCGCCCGGTGCCGATGTTGTAGATCTCGCCCGCCTGGCCCTTCAGCGCGAGCAGGCGGTAGGCGCGGACGATGTCGCGCACGTCGGTGAAGTCGCGCACCACGTCGAGGTTGCCGACCTCGATGCGCCCCGACGCCCTTGTTCGATCTCGGCGACCTGGCGCGCCGAAGCTGGAGAGGGCGTAGAACTCATCCTGGCGCGGGCCGGCGTGGTTGAAGGGGCGGGCGATGAGGATGTCGGCACCCAGGCCGAGCGCGAATTGCATGCCCAGCAGGTCGGCGGCGGCCTTGCTGGCGGCGTACGGGGTGATCGGCCGCAGCGGGCAGGATTCCGTGACCGGGATGTGCGCGGGGCGCGGGGTTGCCGTAGCTGATCCCCGAGCCGACCAGGACGACCCGCGCCGAGAGGCCCGCAGCGCAGCACGGCCTCGAGCAGGTTCCAGGTCCCGTTCAGGTTCACCGCCCACGTACCGCGCGGGTCGGTCACCGACCGGTGCGGGTTCGCCTGCGCGGCCAGGTGATAGACCACCTCGGGCCGCGACGGCGCACGCTCTCGGCCAGTTCGGATGCGGCGACGGCGGTCAGGTCGCCCCGCTCCAGAGGCACGCGGGCCGCCAGGTGCGCCAGGGCCGCGGGCCAGCGTCCCGAGGCCGACAGCCCCGCGACCTCATCGCCGGCCGCCAGCAAGTGCTCGGCCAGATGGCCGCCGACAAACCCCGAGACGCCGGTCACCAGCACGCGCATCGCGGATGGTCTCCCTGCAAGACGGATGCCTGATGCCTGATGGCCGATGCCTGATGCCTGATGGCCGATGCCTGATGGCGGATGGCCGGGCGCCACCGTATCCCGGCCCGCCGCGGCCGACAAGGCGAGCTCGCGCCGGGGAAAATCGGAACGACCTTTGGAAATGACCGGCGGGCGTTGTTATACAATGAAGACAGACCGACCGGATGGGAGTGCGATCCGGGCGTGTCGCCCGACACGACGACGAGACGAAGGGCGGTCCGTCCTCCTGCGCGGTGACGGTCCCTGCGGGCGGACCGACCCTTGTGGCCCAGCCGCTTGCGTTTCTCCCCTGGCTCGCTAGCAGCAACCCACCTGCCTACCTACCTACCCACCCACCCCGCAGTCGGCCAGTTCGGGAGTCTTCCACCATGGCCTCGATTGTCTGCCCGCATTGTGGTCGCCGGGGGAGCGTCCCGACCGGGAAGGTCAACGTGCGTCTGCACTGTCCGGCGTGCCACGCTGGGTTCCACATCGCGCCCGGCGGCCGCGCGATCGCGGGCGACCCGCCGCCGCCCGTCACGTCGGAGCACCACGCGGCCGACAAGCATGTCTCGTCGAAGGTCGAGCTGATCGATCACGTGCTGATGGACCGCATGCGCATGCTGGTCCCGCTGTTGAAGATCCTCGCCCTGCTCGTGGTGATTGGCCTGGGGATGCTGTCGTGGCCGGTGGCCAGCCGGCTCTGGACGCCGCTGCCGGCGACGCTGGAGCTGCGCGCGCTGATGGTCGGCAACGCCTTCGTCGCGGACGACGTGGCCACGATCAAGAGCCTGTGCATGCCCGGCACGGCCCCCGACGCCGGCCACTGGGTCCAGCAGCTCCGGCCCGTCTTGACGGCGGCCTGGGACACCCGCACGCTGCTGGTGTTCCCCGAGCCACCCCGCATGGAGAGCCAGCGCGGCCGGGTCCTCATCCGCATCGTCTCCACGGAGGTGCCGCTGCGCGAGGTGGCCCCCGACAGCCCCGAGGTCGAGCTCGGCTTCCATCCCCGGGCTCCTTCGACTTCCCGCTGATCTGGGTCCGCGACCCGAAAGGCCGCTGGTGGCTCGACGGCTCGCAGACCTTGCAGATCGTGGAACGCGGGCCGGTGGTCAGCAAGCTCTGAGAGGGTGTACGAGAAGGGTCTTCTCTGTGTAGCGGCGGCCGTCCCGGCCGCTCCGGTTCATAGAGTCCGGAGCGGCCGGGACGGCCGCCGCTACACAGAAAGGCCGCTCTAGACCTTCTCGTACACCCTCTGAGGTGCGCGGGGACGGGCCGCGACGCCGGGTCGGGCGGTCGTATTTCGCGGGAACAGACCCTTTTACCTCTCGACTGTCGCCCCGTGCGGGTCTATCGTACACACGACGGCCGCGCCTTGGTCATCCCGCCAGGAATTCGCGCCGGGGGGGCATCGCCCATCCCGGCGCGCACCGAAAATAGCTGAGCTGAGATCCGGCCCCCGGTTTTCTGAGGAGTCCCCCACGCATGGCCACCGCGACGACCGAGGCGCGCGTCTTGCCCCGCGCCATCCGGAGAGGCTTGAAGCAGGTCCGCCGCCGCGTCCGCCGGGTGACGTTCGCGCATGGCCTCGGCACGCTGCTCTTGGTGCTGGCCGCGGTGGCGGTGGCCGGCATGGCGGCCGACCTGCTCGCCGTGCTGCCGCAATTCGTCCGATGGGCGATCTGGGCCGGCTGGATCGCGGCCGGACTGGCCGTGCTGGCGGGGTTCCTCCTCTGGCCGCTCGGGCGGCGGCTCGGCTGGACCGACCTGGCGGCGGTGGCCGAGCGGGCGCGGCCGGAACTCGAAGAACGGCTCACCGGCTCGGTCGCGCTGCTCGAAGCGCGCGAGCACGCCCACGGCTCGCGCGATCTCATCGCCGCTTTGGCGGAGGATACGGAAGCGCGCGTCCGCGGGCTCGATCTGGCCGGCGCCGTCTCGCCCAAACGGGCGCGCGACCGGCTCACGACCGGGCTGCTCGGCCTTGATCCTGTTGCTCCTGCCCGTCTTGATCTGGCCCGATCCCGTCGGGGCCTTGCTCAAACGCTTCGCGGCGCCCTGGACCGACGTGGCGCGGATCACCCGCTATCTCATTCTCGTGCGCGAAGGCGACCGCGTGGTGGCGCTCGGCGATGACGTGACGATCGTCGCGGATGTCCGGCCCCGGTACGGCACCACGCCGCTCGACGCCGGCGCCGTCCTCACATGGACGGATGCACAAGAGAACGCGCATCAGGCGCCGATGGCGGCCGACCTGGACATCAAGCAAGGGGTGCGCACCTGGCGGCTGACCGTGCCGCGCGTGGCGAGTTCGTTCCGCTACCGCATCACCAGCGGCGCGGCCGAGAGCCGCGAGCATCGCGTCTGGGCCATCGCGCCGCCCGCGCTGGCGGCGCTGGGCGCGGAGGTCCGGCCGCCGTCGTACAGCAAGCTCCCCGTGGCCGCCGTGCGCGATCCGTCCCGCATCGAGGCCCTCGACGGCAGCGCGGTCCTCTTCCGCTTCACGACCAAGACGCCCATTCGCGCCGCCGCGCTCTCGTGGCCCGAGCCGGCAGAGGGGCCAGACCGGTCTTTCCATGTAGCGGCGGCCGTCCCGGCCGCTCCGGGATCGGGAACGGAAACGGAAGCGGAAACGGAAGCGGCCGGGACGGCCGCCGCTACATGGAAAGACCCTTCCTCTGAGTCAGAACGCACAACGACGATCCCTTGCGCAGGAGGACAAGGAGGGCAAGGTCTGGAGCGCCGTCGCGCCGGCGCTGGCCTCGGGCGTTTATTCCTTCACATTGACCGAGCAACATGGGATCAAGAGCCGTCCCGAGCTGCCGCGCCGGGTCATCGTGCGGCCGGACGAGCCGCCCACGGTCGCCTTCACCGATCCGGACGAGACCACCCGCGAGGCCGTCGCCGATGATGTGCTGTTAGCCGGTGTGGTCGCGCAGGACGACCTGGCGGTCGTCGCCGCCGAGGTCCATTACGCCGTGAAGCGCGGCGGGTCCGAGGCCGTGAGCAACTCCGGCCACACGCCGACCAAGCTCCCCGGCCTGGGCACCAAGCACGTGCGCGGCGATGCGGCGCTCGATCTCAAGCCGCTCGATTTGAAACCGGGTGATATTATCACATATCGCATCCGCGTGCTCGACAGCCTGCCCGCGCCGAAGGGGCCGAACGCGGCCGAGACCGAGGAGCGATCGCTGACGATCGTCGAGAAGGCCGAGCCGATCGCCACGCGGCGCAGCCTCATCGAACGAAAACAGCTTCAGGAGATGCTCGACGAGATCAAGAAGGCCAACGCCGAGAACCGCAAGGAAACCCAGGCCTTGCGGCCCGCCGCCGAGGCCGCCGAGCGTCCCAGCGGCAAGTGGACCGAGACGCAGGCGCAGAACGCCCGCGAGCGCGAGACCGCCGAGCGGCAGGTCGAGGAGAAGCTGCACCTGTTCGCTCATGAAGCGTCCGAGCATCCCACGTTCGCCGCGCTGGCGCGCCCCGCGCGGCAGATTGCCGACGTCGAGGCCGAAGCCGCCCGCGATCAACTGGACCAGGCCGCGCGGGCCGTCGAGGCGCCGAGGCGCTCCAGCACGCTCAAGCAGGCCGACAATAGCCTGGGCGTCGTGCAAAATCGTCTCGAGGACCTTCAGAAACGCTTCGACGCACTGGCGAAGCTCGAAGACGACCGCCGCCATCTCGCCACGCTCGCCGAACGTCAGGACGAGCTGGCCAACCGCGCCCAGGATCTTCGCCCAGAACGGCGATCCCGACCGCGCCGAGCTCGACCAGGCCCGCAGCGAACAGAACCGCCTCAACCGCGAGCTCAATGAACTCGTGCGGCGCTCTCCCGAGCTCCGCGCCGACGCCCTCGCCGCCCGCGCCCGCAAGGCCGCCGAGCTCGCCGAGAAAGCCCGCGAACTGGCCGAACGCCAGCGCGAGGAAGCCCGCAAGAACGGCGACATCAGCCGCCACGATCAGGAGCTGCACGGCCTGGCCGAGAAACAGAAAGGAACTCGAAGACGACGCCCGCCGCCTCGCTCTGAACGTCGATCAGCCGCTCGCCGAGAACTCCCGCCAGCGTCTGAACATCGACACGCTCGATCAGCCGATCGAACCTTTGGCGCGGCGACATGGAGCCGGCGCGGCAGCGTCTGGACGCCGCCGAGGCCGAGGCTCAACCGCCTGGCCCGCGACATGGACGACCTGCGCCACGACCCGAAAGCGCTCGTCCGCCGGCTCGCCCAGCGCCAGGAACAGCTTCATCATCAAGCGATGGAGACCATCCGCGGCACCGTCGAGGACGTCAACAAGATGACGCCCGCCGAGCGCAAGACCCTCGCCGAAAAGCTCGATCCGCTCGCCGCGCGCCAGCAGGCCATCGCCAAGCTGGCCGCCGCGATCCCCGTCCCCAAGCCGCAGCAAGATTTGAAGAAGCTTGTGACTGAACGTGAAAACCGAGCCCTGGCGAATCTGAAAGCCCCGAAGCCCAACGAGACCGAGCCGCGCCAGGGTCGAGGCGCGCGACGCCCTGAACCAGCTTGCCAATGCCCTGCCCGAGCCGAACCAGGACTTCTGGAAGATGCGTCAGCAGATCGAGGACGCCCGGCGCCGGGTGGGCGAGGTCGCCAACGCGATCGAGCAGCCCCTGCGTGAAACGTCCCCGCGTCCCGGCCAGCCGCACGACGCCGAGCGCGCCGCCGCCGACCTGGCCGAGAAATTAGCCCCCCTGGCGCAAAAAGCCGCCGAAGCCGCCGCCGACCTGAACGCGCTCGACGCTGCGCGACCGTCTCGACGCCCAGCGCGACCGCGCCGCCGAACGGGCGCATCATCTGGCGGATGCGCTGGCCCGCGCCGATCGCGCCGCCTTGCCCGCGCTGGCCCGCGATGCCCGCGCCGCCGCCGATCGGCTCGTGCAGAAGACCGACAACCAGATGCCCGCCGACGAGCTGGCCGCGGAACTGGCCGGCGAGATGGCCGACGTTCAGACCGCGCTGCCCGATCGCGCCGACACCGCTCCCGCCGACGCGAAACGGATCGCCGTGGCCCTGCGCGGTCTCGACGCGCCCGACGCCCGGCCGGCTCAAGCCGAAGCGACGCGCGCGGCCGACGCCGCCGCCAAGGCCCTGGAAACCGCCCCCACCGCTCCTGAGACACGCCAGGCGGTCGCCCATGCCACCGAAGCGGCCAAGGCGCTCGGCAAGGCGTTTGACCGATCAGGCCCCGCCCGCCGAGCAAGCCGCCACGCTCGCCCACGCCGAGCACGCCCTGACCGGCGACGAGGCACCCCAGGACCCGGCCAGCGTCGCCCACGAGCAGCGCCCGTGGCCGAGGATCTGGCCCGGCTGCACGCCGTCGCCCCGCCGCCCGAGGCCGCCGCCGCCGCCGCGCAAGCCGCCGGTGAGGCGGTCGCCCAGGCCGCCGAGATGGCAGAACGCCTCGGCGCGCCTCGCGCCGAGGAACTGCGCCGCCGACATGCCGGCCCCCGCACAGGCCGACGCCGCGCGTGCCCGCGCCGCCGAGAAGCTCGACGCCCTGGCCCAAGCCCTGGCGGATTCCAGATCCCGGATTCCAGATTCCAGATCCCAGAAAAACAGTCCGACTCCGACTCCGAATCCGACTCCGAATCCGAATCCGAATCCGACTCCGAATCCGAATCTGGAATCTGGAATCCGGAATCCGGAATCCGGAATCCGCAATCCCCACACTCGCGCCACCCGGCTGGCCCAGCAACAGGCCGAGCTCGCGGCCAAGATCCAGAAGGTCCAGGACCAGGCCAAGGCCCAGCCCGACCCGAACACCGCGCGGGCGGAGCTTCCCGAACAGCTTGCCCCGCTCATCGCCCGGCAACAGGAACTCGCCCGCGCCGCCGAGAAAATCGCCGACCCCCGGCCGTCTTCCCAGCCCGAGCACCGCGAGGCCGAACGCGCCCGGGCGCAAGCCGAAGTCGTCCAGACCCGCGCCGCCGAGGCCATGTCCCGGCGCGATCCGGAACGCGCCGCCAAGCTCGCCAAGGAAGCCGACCGAAGCCCTCCAGCGGCTCGTCAAGGCGTTGCCCGAAACGCCCCCGAGGCCCGATCCCACCGCCAGGGCGGCCGTTCCCGAAGACCCCGCGCTGGGCCTCGACCCCGAGCAGGTCCACGCCGCGCAGGAACTGGCGCATCGTGAGCGGAAGATCCGCGAAGAATTGCAAGCCATGATCGCCGAGCGCGTCCCCCAGCAGCAGGAGATCCGCGACGAGGCCGCCGCGCTGGCCCGGCCCTTCGCCGAGCTGCGCCGCGAGATCGCCGAGTCCAGCCCGCGTGCCTCCCAGGCCGCGGCGCAGGCCGCCGAGATCCTCGAACATCAGGCGCTCCCGCCATGGACCAGGCGGCCCAGCAGTTGACCCAGGCCCAGCCGCAAGCCGCGCGCGAATCTCGCGCCGCGCCGCCGAGATGCTCGAACGCGCCGCGCAGCAGGCCGAGGATCTCGTCGAGGCCGCCCGCGCGGACAGCCACCCCGAGGCCGGCGCGCGTCCCGAGGCCGCCCAGCTCGCCGCCGCCGAGGACGCCCAGCGCGCGGCCGCGCAGGAACTCGCCCAGGCCGAGGCCGACCAGCACGCCGCCCCGCACGCCGCCGCGGCCATGCACGAGGCCGCCCAGGACCTCCGCGCCGCCGCGCAGCCTCCCAGCCGGGCTGCATTGGCCGAGAACGAGAACCCCGCGCCGGCCCCGCCGCACGAATCGCCCACCCCCACGCCCCACGCCGCCGAGGCCGCCGTGGCCGAGTCGGACCTGAGCGAGCTCCAGGCCCTGATCCGCGCCCGGACCGGCCGCGCCTGGGGCGAGCTCCCCGGGCATTTGCGTACGGAGCTGCTCCAGATGTCCCAGGGCCGCTACCGCGACGACTACGCCCGCCTCATCCAGCTTTATTTCCGCGAGATCGCCGCGGGAGGCCCGGAGAAGGCGGCCCGGCCGTGATGGATTGTACGATCGTAGGGTGCGTCAAGTCCGCGCCGACGCACCTCCTCTCTTATGACGGATTGGAGATTGTAGGGTGCGTCAAGTCCGCGCCGACGCACCTCTTCTCTTCTGAACGTGTGTGAATGAGAATAAGAAGAGGTGCGTCATCGAAGACTCGACGCACCCTACGAGGAGGGTAGAAGAAGGTGCGTCGTCGAAGACTCGACGCACCCTACAAGATCTACGAGACTCATCTTCGACCTGATTTCCGGACATTCTCATGAAAAGACTCTTCCTGCTGACCTGCGTCCTCTTCAGCACCACCGTCCTCGCCGACGAGGCGAACCTCATCTTCAACGGCTCGTTCGAGGAGAGCACGAAAACGCCCGGCGTGCCCGACGGCTGGACGGCGGTCGGCAATCCGGCCATCAAGCAAAGCCTCGCGCGCGACGAGGGCCGCGATGGCAAACATTGCGCGAAGCTGGAATGCACCGCGTTCCGCGGCGACGGGCCGGATTATCATGTGATGCTCGCGCAGAACGGCAAGGTAAGCGTGCGCCGGGGCCAGTGGTATCGGCTCACGCTCTGGGCCAAGGGCCGCAACATTAAGCTCGGCGCGGTCGATGTCGGACTGGTCAATACCCAGGGCTGGGTCAACTCCGGGCTGGCCGAGACGTTCACGCCGCAGGCGAGCTGGGATAAACACGAATTTTTGTTTCAATCCAAGGCCGACGTGCCCGCCGCGACCAGCCGCCTGCAAATCTGGTTCAAGGGCACGGGCACGCTCTGGCTCGACGACATCACACTTGTTGAAACCAAGGCGGGGATCCAGTGGTACCCGCAAATCGAGACCGCCGGGGTGAAAAACCTCGTGCCGAACAGCAGCTTCGAGTGCGGCACGGCCGGCTGGGGGAGCATCGCGCAGGGCCTGGACGGCTGGACGGGCAACCTGTTCCGGCTCGAAGGCGATTGGGACGGCGCCGTCGCGTCGCACGGCGGCCACAGCCTCAAAATCGCGCTCGATGCCCGCACGGCGCCGGTCTGCTGGTTCGACTACTATGAGCCGGTGCGCAAACCGGTGCGGCAAATCCTGGCGGCCAACCAGGGCTGGTTCCGCGTCGAGCCGGGCGCACCGCTGACCCTGTCCGTCTTCCTCAAGGCGGATGCCGAGAAGACCGTCGCCCAGCTCGCGATCATCGAGGCGCCCGCGCTGGCACCAGAAGAGCGTCCAGGTGGGCCAGGACTGGAAGCGGTACGAGCTGACCGTCACGCCCACCGAGCCGTTCCTGTTCCTCGCCGCCGGGCTCGATCTGGGCGCCTCCGACAAGACGGCCGCCACGCTCTGGCTCGATGCCGTGCAGCTTGAACGCGGCGAGCGTGCCACCGACTACGCGCCGCGGCATTCCGTGGAAGTCGGCCTGGAATCGGCCGTTGTGGGTAATGTGTTCACGAATGTCGGGAAAGGCGCTTCCTTTTATGTCCGCGCCTTTAATGATACCGATCGTGCGCAGTCCCTCCGCGGCGCCTTGACGATCACCGACTTCTTCGACCGCGCCGAGCGCCTCGATGACACCACGCTCGCGCTACCGCCGCACGCGACCGCGACGGCGACGTTTGTGGATGTTCATCATGGCCGCCGGGGTGCGTTCCGGGCCTCGTTTTCCTCGACCGCGCCCGCCGACGAAGCCGCGCAGGACCGCGAGCGGCCGGCCGTCACGCCCGCTGTGCGCTTTGCGCTGATTGATCCGGTGGGCGCGGACGTGACGGATTCGCCGTTCGGATTCAATCATGCCTATCCCTGGAATTTCCTCGTCCAGAGCGCCGCCAGGCGGGGCTGATCTGGTGGCGCGACTGGTCGGCGAAGTGGCAGACCGTCGAGCCGCAAAAAGGCCAGTGGGACTTCGCCGCTCCCGACGCGCAGATCGAGCGCGTGCTCCAGCAGAACAGTGAAGTGGAGGTGCTGCTGCCGTTCCCGTCCGCGTTGTGGTCCACGACGGCCCGCACCGCGGAAATCGCCAAGAGTGCCGGCCGCGACAGCTATCTGCGCTCTCGATTGCCCGTCGCCTACGCGCCCGAGGATCTCGATGACTTCGGCCGCTATGCCGCGGAGACCGTGCGGCATTACCGCCAGGCAAGGCCCCGGCCGGTGACGCATTTCCAGATCCTCAACGAGCCGGTCTACACCGACTACGCCCTGCCGCGCAAGTTCGGCTACACGGTGGACGACTACATCCGCTTGCTGGAGGTGGCCCACCGCGCGATGAAGGCGGCGGACCCGCAATGCCAGGTCGTCGGCGGGCTGAGCGCGAACCTGATGTCGGGCGATACCCGGGCTTTCGTCACGAAGGGCGGATTGTCATTTCTGGATGTCTTCGACCTCCACGACTACGACCCCGCGCGGCCGGCCGAAGCCTACGACGAGCCGTTCCGCGATCTGGAAGACCTGATGCGCGCCCACGGCGGCCCGAAGCCGGTCTGGATCACCGAATGGGGCTGCTACGCCGATGATGATCCGCCGAGCGTGCCGCAATCGGTCGGCGACGCGACGATGAACCGTTGCCGCTGGCCGAGCGAGCGCGCGGCCACCGAGCATATCGTCAAGTTCGCGGCGGTGAGCTTCGGCCATGGCGTGCGCAAAATTTTCTTCCACGCGGGCACCGCCGGCCGCATCAACGGTCCCGATGCCGGCGGCGTGCTGTTCGAGTACGGCGGCGCGCCTCGCAAGATGTACGCCGGCATCGCCGCGTTCACGAAGCTGGTCGGTGTCCCCGACGCCTGCACCAAGATCGTGAACCGCGACAGTCTGCACGCCTATGTTTTCCGCACGCGCGGCGGCACCGTGGCGGTCGCGTGGTCGGGCGAAGGTTCACGGATCACGCTCGACCCGGCGTGTCATGCCTTCGACATCATGGGCAATCCCGTGCCGGGACCGGCCGTGACCGTGAGCGATGCGCCGATCTATCTCGTGGCGCCCGCGGCCGCGGCCGTGCTGGCGTCGTTGCCGCGGTGAGCGTCGATGGCGGATGATCTCGTAGGCTGGGTCAAGACCCAGCTTCCCTCTTCACGAGCTGGGTCTTGACCCAGCCTACGAGATCATGCGGAATCCGCCCCTTCGTCACCGCAACGGCCCGCGGGTGCCGGTGGGGGTCAGGCCCCAGCCGAGCTTGTCGCGGACAGTGCGATAAAAGCTGTGTCCGGGCAGGCGGACCATCGGGAACGGGTGGTTGCCGCGGCGGATGACCAGGCGGTCGCCGGGTGCCAGCGGGATCTGGACCTGCCCGTCCACGACCATGTACGCGGTCGCGCGCCGTCGATGCGCGGGGTCAGCTCGTAGACCTTGTGCGTGCCGTCGACCAGCGGTCGCTGGGTGAGCGTGTGGGCGCAGATCGGCGTGACCACGAACATATGAGCATCGTGCGGCAGGATCGGCCCGCCCGCCGACATGCTGTGCGCCGTCGAGCCGACCGGCGTGGCCACGATCAGGCCGTCGCCCCGGTAGTTCATCACTCTCTCGCCGTCGATCGACAGGCCGATCTCGAGCAAGCGGAACAGCGGCGCGGCCCGCACGACCACGTCGTTGAGCCCCGGAACGTCCGCGCCGGACCCTCCTTCGACACCAGGCACAGCTCAGCGTCATCAGGTTCTCGACCGTGAACCGCCGCGCCGCCAGGTCATCGAGATGGTCCAGAAAGGTGAGCGGCGACAGGTCCGCCAGAAAGCCCAGGTGGCCCAGGTTAATGCCCAGAACGGGCGTGGGGCGGTCTTCCATACGGCGGGCGGTATGCAGCACGGTGCCATCGCCGCCGAGCACCAGCGCCACGTCGGCTTTCAGGTCGGACAGGTCGGTATCGGCTTCGAGATCCATGCCCACCAGCCGCAGGCCGCCGTGGGCTTCCAGGGTGGTGGTCATGCGCGTGGCTTCGGCGACCACCTCGGACATGGTCCCGTTGCCCAGGATCACGACGTTCAGAGGCGGCCGGCCGGAAAGTGCGTACGGCATCGATCATAACGCGGGCCAGGAGAGTTCCACCGCCCACGTCTTCCGCGAGGCGCGACAGCGGCAGGGAGAGTTGCGATTGAACTTACGGGCGACGACCGCCGGTCGTCAACCTCCCGCCGAGCGCCGTTTCCCCGGATTCACGCGACGCTGTTGCCACGATACCGGGTCGTCCTGCAAGGAAATGTGGGGTGCCACGGGTTCCGCTTGGGGAACCCGTGTCCGGGGCCGACAGGCACGGGTTCCCCAAGCGGAACCCGTGGCACCCCACACCGTTTCCGCAAGGAGGCTGTAATCAACCCGATATCCTTGCTACAGTCTCATTCCCGCCAGGTGTACAATGACGGCGGCGGGGTTTGTCCGCGGCGCGTTCTCGGTTGTGATGAGGCCAGGCCGCCCATGAGCGTCTCGATTCCCAGGCCCCCGCGGCCGGAGATCCTCTATCCCGACCGCGATGGGCAGCCGATGTCCGACAACACGCTCCAGTTCGAGTGGATCGTCACCCTCAAGGAGGGCCTGGAGGCCGTCTTCAAGGACGACCCGAACGTCTTCGTGGCCGGAGACTTGCTCTGGTATCCCGTCGAGGGCGACAACAAGACGCGCACGGCGCCCGATGCCCTGGTCGCCTTCGGCCGTCCCAAGGGCTATCGCGGCTCCTACCGGCAGTGGGACGAAGACGGCATCGCGCCCCAGGTCGTCTTCGAGGTCCTTTCACCGGGCAACCGCTTCGGGGAGCTGCAGCGCAAGTTCCAGTTCTACGAACGCTTCGGGGTCGAGGAGTATTACATCTACGATCCCGACCACGCCGTCCTCGAAGGCTGGCGCCGTGTCGGCGAGACGCTCCAGGAAATCCCCGAGCCGAGCGGCTGGGTCAGTCCCCGGCTGGGGGTTCGCTTCGAGCTGTCCGGGGGGACGCTGACCCTGTGGGGTCCCGACGGCCGGCCGTTCCTCACTTACGTCGAGCTGGTGCGCGTGCGCGATGCCATCGAAGCCGAACGCAACGCCCTGGTCGCAGCGCAGCGCAGACTGCGCTGCGCTCACGAGCAGCGCGACGCCGAGCGGCTGCGGGCCGAGCGGCTGGCCGAGCGCCTGCGGGCGCTGGGAGTCGACCCGGAGCTTTGAATTCCCACCCGGCGTGAACGCACCACAGAGGCCCGGTGAACACGGAGCTCTCACAGAGACTTTTCTCTGTGTCTTCCTCTGCGTCCACTGTGCCCGCTGCGTGAACCCCGCGGTCGCCGGCGCCCCGGTGAACCGGGCGGAAGACCACGCGCTCATCGAGCGCAGTTCCCAGCCCGGTTCACCGGGCTTCTTTGCTCTTCGGCCCGGCGTTCACGCCGGGTCGGGCGTTTGCGCACCCTGTCCTGCGTCCTGCGACCCCGCAGAGACAAAATCCGCCGCACTCTTGACCGGACCCGCGCCACCGCTCAGACTGTCGTGTTGACCGAGGGACGGCCCCCGGCGGGCCGTCACGTTCGGTCAAGAAAGACGATCTCACCGCGTGTTGCAGGCGCGGCGAGATGGCGCGCTGGTGCCGCCGGTCCGTCCGGAGTTGTCCCGATCGGTCGCCGGACCAGTCCCCACGGTCCGCGGCGCGGGGCGGGGCGCGGACCGGCGACGATGCCGTCGCTCAATCGGTCGGTCGGTCGGTCGGGAGACTCCGACACTTTCCCGAGGGCCGCGACAATGTCTTCCCATCCCAGTTACGCGACGTGCGACCATAGCCGCCGCCAGTTCCTCCATCGCTGCGCCGGCTGCGCCCTGGTGGGCGGCTGCGCCCTGGGCACGGCCACCCGCCCGGCGAAAGCCCGCGCCCAGGCCCAGGCCAGCAACAAGCCCCGCATCCGCCTGGTCTTCGCCCACATCGCCGGCGCCGGACCCACCTGGCCCTATGCCGCCTTCGATTACGACTCCCGCAAGCGCTTCCTCACCGCCGCCCTGGCGCCGGCTGCCCCGAAGTCGAGCTGCTGCCCGTCACCGTCCACAGCGCCGACGAGGCCAAGAAGGTCGTCGCCGAGGACACGGACATCGACGGCTACCTCGTCTACCTGGTCGGCATCTGGACCACGGCCAGCGCCGTCTGCGCCGGCACGGGCAAGCCGACGCTGTTCGTCGACGACCTGTACGCCGGCTCGGGCGAGTTCCTCATCCAGTACGCGGCGGCCCAACGCGCCGGCCGCAACGTCGCGGGCGTCTCCTCCAGCCGGCTCGACGACGTGATCGCCGCCGTGAAGTGCTTCGCCCACATCCAGCAGCCCGGCGCCGCCGCCTCCTTCGCCGCCTCGTGCATGGCCGCCCAGCGCAAGCTTTATGGTCCCATGGGCGACATGACCCCGACGAGCGTGGACGCCGCCCCCAATTTTAACACCGCCGACGCCCTCAAGACGTTGCGCTACGAGACCATCCTGCTCGTCGGCGCTCCCATGCAGCCGCTGGCCGAGGCGATCACGCAGACCTTCGGCACCAAGGTCGTCCCGATCGACTTCCCCGTGATCGCCGACGCCTACAAGAAGGCCGATCTCGACCAGGCCAAGACCCTGGCCGACGGCTGGATCAAGCACGCCGAGAGCCTCGTCGAGCCGTCCGTCGAGGACGTGCAAAAGAGCGCGGCCATGTATCTGGCGATGAAGTCGCTGATGACCGAGCGGAACGCGCGGGCCGTCACGATCAACTGCCTGGGAGGCTTCTACGGCGGCCACATGGCGGCCTACCCCTGCCTGGGCTTCTGCCAGCTCAACAACGACGGCTTCGTCGGCGCCTGCGAGGCCGACCTGAAGAGCACCATCACCATGCTGGCGCTGAACGACCTGGTGCACCGGCCGGGATATATCTCCGACCCGGTGATCGACACCTCGAAGCACCAGATCATTTATGCCCACTGCGTCGCGACCTACAAGGTGGACGGTCCCGCCGGCCCGGCCAACCCGTACCAGATCCGCAGCCACTCCGAGGACCGCAAGGGCGCCTCGATGCGCTCGCTTGATGCCGCTGGGCCGCCTGACCACGACGCTCGAGCTCGACCCGGCCCGCAAGCAGATCCTCTACCACCAGGCCAAGACGGTCGCCAACATCGACGAAGACAAGGCCTGCCGCACCAAGCTGGCCGCCGACGTCAAGGGCGACATCCACAAGCTGATGAGCTTCTGGGACCAGTGGGGCTGGCACCGCGTCACCTTCTTCGGCGACCTCAAGGAGCCGGTCTGCGCCCTCGCCGACGCGCTCGGCTTCAAGGCCATCGAGGAAGCCTGAAAGGGTGGTTGAGCGTCTCCGAGCCTGAATTCGTAGGGTCCGCTGTGCGGACCATCCGGGAAAAGCCCCGGTCCGCACAGCGGACCCTACGAGGCTCCGATTTTCCTTCAACGGACCCTACCAGGCTATGTCCCGAATACCGTGTGAAAATCTGAACCTTAGCCTGCAGTAGGCACGCAGAGTGGAAGGGGACTTTCTCAATGCCGGTGCCAGAACCAGTGGACAGCGCGGACACTTTGGGTCGCCTACACGCCCCAAGAGGCCGACGTAACCTTCAGCGAGAGTGATACTTATGGGCCACTTACTGCCTCAGTGTCCACTGCTGAAACTGTCCGCCTCGTCCGCTCCTGCTGAGAAAGTCCCGAGTGGAAGCTATGTCCAAAGTAACTATCATCGTTGGGATGGGCGGATCGGGAAAGACTCGTCTTTGCGAGGAGATGGCAAAGAACAGCAATACCAAGGCGTTCAAGACGCGACGCTAACGCAGGGCGACGACCGCAGACGCGCTGGTTACGACAGTCTTGGCGAAATGGTTGCCCGTCTTCTTGGACGCCACGAGGACTGCGTGATGGACGAATCTCACCTCACAGTCCCCGATTTCCGCGACACGTTCAGGAACTTCGCGATGAGTTTTCTTGAACGGCGTCGAGCAGGAGTGGATTCTTTTGAACATAACATCGTTGCTTGCATTAACAACGTCTTCCACGATTCGCAGGTGAATGGTCGGATAGGGCTTGGCCGACTCGAAGCCCTGGAGAACCAGAGAAAAGTCTATGCGGTCCCCCTGCCGGTGACTTCCCAGGACACCGACAGCCACGATTGGTATACAGGCAAAAATCCCCAAAGTTCAACGATAGTCAGGAGGCGGAGGGGCGTCAAGTGGCTTCATGACGAAATCATACGCCTTACCCCAGTGTGCTCCGGCCGGTAGATGACGCTATCGGGCAGGCCGCCTGTGGCACCCGATCTGGGGCGATGCCTACCCCGTGCTGCAGGGGTCCCGGCCCCGCGCGGGGCGCGTCTTGGTCATTCGATGGGTTACACTCGGCGGGCCGGTCCGCCGAACTGGGTCGTTAGGCGACTCGGGAGCTGACCAACAAATACCCCTCGGACTCGGATTCTTGAAATGCCCCGCTGCATTCTGCCGGTCGCCGTGTGCAGAAGGAAATCGGGCCGGGTCGCCCCGGGGGATCACTCTCCCGGGGATCCCACAATATCCGGACATGCCCAATTAAGGCATCCGGCTCGTCATGTCAGGAACTCGCCTTCCGGGCGATCCGTTGTTGTTTCGTGGACACGTCCACGGGTTCCGATGCACCCGCCATGTTTCCCTCCAACGGTGTCCTGACACGGCGCCCCTTTCCTTGCCGGGTCCCTCGGATGGTTCCCCGGCCTCAGCGGTACTATGGGCGCTCGACTCCCGTCCGTCCCTTTCGCCGCGCTTCGTTGCCTTCGCTTGGCGATACCACCCGTGCGTCGCAGTTTGCTCCAGCGGCCTCGACGCGCGGCCGTGAGGAAATCGGTGTCAGATCATTTTTCTTGCACGAAGAAGGAAATCGGTGTCAGATCATTTTTCTTGCACGCGGTGCGGGCAGCGGTTACTCTCTCGGGCATGGGACGCCTACCTCGGCCAATCGATCCCGACGTGGTCTAACACGCTCTCAACCGTGGCAACAACCGCGAGGTCGTCTTCCACGACGAAGACGACTTCCTCGCCTTCCTGCACGCCTTGGGGCAGACGCAGTTGCGATATCCGTTTCGCCTTTACGGGTATTGCCTGATGTCGAACCATTTCCACCTACTCCTGCGCACCGAGCCTGGGGTGGCCGTGAGCCGCGTGTTTCAGTCGCTGACGGTGGCCCACACCTGGCGCTATCATCGCCGCCACCGCACCGTCGGCCATGTCTGGCAGGGCCGGTTCAAGAGCCCCGTCGTCCAAGAGGATGAACATCTTTGGACGGTCCTGCGTTATATCGAGGCCAATCCGCTCCGCGCCGGGATCGTCACGGACCCGGACGATTATCCCTGGTCGAGCTTGCCGCCCATGGCTGGGGCGACCCGACCCTCTCTTGACTCCCCTCCCCGACTGGAGGACCCTTGGGGACGGACCCGGCGCAGTGCCGGTCGCGATGGCGATCCCAGGTTCTCGCCGTGCTGCCCGCCGCGGAACTGGCTGCGGTCCGGGACTCGTTGCGTGGTGGTCGCCCCTTCGGCCGGCTCGACTGGGCGGAACCCACGGCGCGGACCTGGGGCTCGCCTGAGATCGCGCCCGCGGTCGGCCGCGGAAGGCGGAAAAATGATCTGACATTGCGCCACGAAGCTTGGGAAAGGAGGATGAGACTAGAAACTCGAAACCTTTCGTCGGAACCCTGCGGGTAGCCAAACCCGTCCGGTAGAGCCTGACCAGCAGCCGGAAGCGAGTCTTGCGTGGTGGAGGGGCGACCCTCCCTGCGAAGCGTAGACAGCGAGTGCCCAGGTCGTGTGATTGAGCCCCGAAATGAGTAGTCGTGGGAGCCCTCGTTGTGGATTTTAGCGGGGGCCGCGCCGACGCGCCGCACGGGTCGGGTGCCATCGGTCCTGCCGGGGTCAAAGAGCAGGGCATAGGCACAGGAGGGTTCCCCAGGAACGTGGGAGACCCTGTCGTCTCCAACAATCCCGGCCGGGGTACCGGGTGAACAACTCCCGGCCCGCGGCGGCGCCACCCCGCCGCTGGGAGCGAAACCCGGACGCAACCCTGGTACCGCCGTGTGAAGGAAACGAAACACGTCGGGACGGGCGGCCGGGAGTCGGAGCGCCTTATAGTACCGTCGAAGCAGGGGAACTCCTCCCGGGAGGACCCTGGGGAGGGAAGGGGGCGTCAAGTCACAGAACCGTTGGAGGGAAACATGGCGGGTACTTCGAAACTCGATTGCGTGTCAACGCGACAACAACGGATAGCAGAACTGGCGAAGCAATCTCCGCAGATGGGATTCACTTCCCTGGCCTACCACATCGACCTCGACTGGCTGCATGAGGCCTACGACGCACCCGCAAAGACGGGGCCGTGGGCGTGGACGGACAGACGGCGGCGGACTACGAGAAGGACCTGGAGAACAATCTCCGGTCGCTTCTCGACCGGGCCAAGTCCGGCACGTACCGGGCCCCGCCGGTCCGCCGGGTGCATATCCCGAAGGACGGGTGGCGACGAACCCGCCCGCTGGGGATCCCGACCTTGGAGGACAAAGTGCTCCAACGGGCGGTGGTCATGGTGCTCGAAGCGGTGTACGAGCAGGACTTTCAGGACGGCTCGTACGGGTTCCGGCCCGGACGTTCGGCGCATCAGGGCGCTGGACGCCTCTGGCAGCAGACGATGAGGACCGGTGGCGGCTGGATCTTGGAGGTGGACATCCGAAAGTTCTTCGATACTTTGGATCACGCCCACCTGCGGGACTTCTCCAGCGTCGGGTGCGCGACGGGGTGCTGCTCCGTCTGATCGGCAAATGGCTCAATGCGGGCGTGCTCGAAGACGGGTGCCTCACGCACCCGGAGGCGGGCTCCCCGCAGGGCGGGGTGATCAGCCCGTTACTGGCGAACGTCTTCCTGCACTACGTGCTGGACGAATGGTTCGCGCGGGAGGTGCAGCCCCGGCTGAAAGGCCCTCGTTCCTGATCCGTTACGCGGACGACTTCGTCATGGGTTTTCCCTGTGAAGAAGACGCCCGGCGGGTGATGGACGTGCTGCCCAAGCGTTTCGGGAAGTACGGCCTGACGGTCCACCCGGAGAAGACCCGGCTGGTGCCGTTCGAGCGGCCCAGCAGCGCCCGCGATGGCGCGAACCCGGACGGGCGGAACCCTCCAGGGACATTCGACCTGCTGGGATTCACGCACTACTGGGCCCGCTCCCGGAACGGGAACTGGGTGGTGAAGCGCAAGACGTCCGGGAGCCGGTTCCGCCGGGGGTTGCAAGCTCGCTCAGAATGGTGCCGGGTCCACCGCCACCAGCCGATCGCGGACCAGCACCAGACACTGAGTCAGAAAATGGTGGGCCACTTTGCGTACTACGGGATCACGGGCAACGCCCTGGCGCTGCAGCGATTCCGGAACGCGGCCACCCGGATCTGGAAGCACTGGCTGTCGCGTCGTCGTCGACGGGGCGGTCGGATGACCTGGGACCATCTCCATCGCATGCTGAAGCGGACCCCGCTTCCGCCGGCGATCGCGGTCCACTCGGTATGCCGTCCCGTAGCGTTCACGTGACATGACGAGCCGGATGCCTTAATTGGGCATGTCCGGATCTGTGGGAGCCCCGGGAGAGCGATCCCCCGGGGCGACCCGGCCCATTTTTCCTCCATTTTTCCTTGACACCATTTTTCCTTTTTCCCCACCATTTTCCCCCCCCCCCCCCCCATTTTTCCCCCATTTTTCCCTATTTTTCCCTGATCTGAGAGGCTATCCGAGAAGATGGTTTTCAGCCCCGAAGGGGCGGCAGCGTAGAGCCAGGGGCGTCAGCCCCTGGGGCCGGGACCGCGACCGCGCCATCCTCCTTTTCCGCTCCGCAGGGGCGACAGAAAACCCAGCGGGACCCCGTCTTCTGTCACCCCTGCGGAACGGAAAGGGGGTCTGTGTCGCGCCGTTCACCTCTCCAGGGGCTGACGCCCCTGGCTATGCGCTGCCGCCCCTTCGGGGCTTTCCGGATAGCCTCTGAGTCACCATTTTTCCCCTGATCTGACACCATTTTTCCCCATTTTTCCCTGACACCATTTTTCCCCGGGCTTTGCCCGTGCCGCCCCGCCGAAGAAGGGGCGTCGTCGCGGACGCGACGCACCCCACTTTACTCGACGGTGAACTGGTACGTCGTCACGACCGGTTTGCTGTCCGGCTGGGGCGGGGTGGCGGTGATCGTCACCTTGACCGTCCCCGCGCCGGTCGGCTTGAACTCGTACTCCTTGAGCAGGGCACCGATCAGGATGTGACCGTCGGCCACCTGCACGATCTCATCCTCGTCGACGATTTTCGCCGGCCCCTCCACCTTGGCCTCGATTGTCCCCCCCGAGTTGATGTGGCCGGTCAGCCGCACGAGCACGTCTTTCGACACCTTGAACGGTGTGGTGTCCTTCGGCACGACGACCTTCTCCGCGCCACGGGCACTCGCGACGATCCCCGTGAGCACGGTCACGGTTAGAAACAGGGTGCAGCTCCTCAACGTGGTTCCTCCTCCGGTAGCCACTTCCACGCCCAGACTTTGAGAACGCATCGATCGCCCGCATCCCCCTTCATCTGTCTCTCCGAGGGACCGGCTGTACGGTGAGAGGCGGCCTGAGTGGTGGTCCCGAATGGTCTCGTCAGGATATTACCCCGGCAAGAAAGTAGGTCGGACAATCCTGTCCGACTCCCCCGGCCTGTCGGACAGGATTGTCCGACCTACAGGAGGATCTTCTTTGCCGGGGTAATAGGTCACGGCCGGGATGATCACGGGATTCTAACGCGAGAGAACCGTCATGATCAAGGAGCTTTCCGGGGAGTCGTGTGGGTCGTTTTGTCGGGTGGGTCCGCGCCGTCCGGCGCTGCGCCACCCATCTTGGTATTTGCATAAAAAAGCTAGGCGATCCCGGTGTCCGCCACCAGCGTCTTCCGCGGGCCGGTCGGAGTTTTGTAGGGTGGGTAGCGTGGCGCGGCGCGGACGCCGCGGACCCACTCTACGAGACTGGTAAGGACCCGCGTCATGTCGTCGATCGAGCCGCTCGGCCAGGTGCGTTCCAAGATTGTGGCCACGGTGGGACCCGCCTCGCGGCGGCCCGAGACGCTCCGCGCCTTGATCGAGGCCGGGGTCGATCTGTTCCGGCTGAACTTCTCGCATGGCACGCACGAGGAGCACACCGAGACGTTCCGCGCCATCCGCGCGGCCGCGGACGAGACCGGCGCGCGTGGTCGGCGTGCTCCAGGATCTGTGCGGACCCAAGATGCGGCTGGGAACGCTTCCCGGCGATGAGGTGGTCTGCAACCTCGGCGAGACGTTCCACCTGGTCGAAGACGCCGCCGAGAATGATCCCCACGCGCTGTGCTGCTCGTACCGGACTCTGCCGCGCGATTTGAAGGCGGGCGACGTGGTGCTCTTCGCCGACGGCACGGTCGCCATGCAGGTGCAGGCCGTGGCCGGCGGCACGGCCACGCTCGAAGTGACCCTCCCCGGCCGGCTCCGGTCGCATCAGGGACTCAACCTGCCGGGCGCGGATCTGAAGGTCCCGGCCCTGACCGACAAGGACCTCGCCGACCTCGACTGGACGGCCCAGCACGAGGTCGATTACGTCGGGCTGTCGTTCGTGCGGCGCGCCGAGGATGTGGATCGGCTGCGCGGGAGCTGCAACGGCGCCAGTGCGATGCCCAGATCATCGTGAAGATCGAGAAGCCGCAGGCGGTGGCCAACCTGGAAGCGATCGTGGCGCGGGCGGATGCGGTGATGATCGCGCGCGGCGATCTGGGCGTCGAGATGGACGTGGCCCGGGTGCCGGCCTTGCAGAAACGGATCATCGCGGTCTGCCACGCCTTGCGGCGGCCCGTGATCACGGCGACGCAGATGCTCGCCAGCATGGAGACCTCGAACCGCCCGACCCGCGCCGAGGCGTCCGACGTGTTCAACGCCATTCTGGACGGCACCGACGCGGTCATGCTCTCGGGCGAGACGGCCATCGGCGCCTATCCGCTCGAAGCCGTGGCCATGATGAGCCGCATCGCCACCGAGGCCGAGGCGCTGCTGCGGTCGTTACCCTCCCCGCCCGTGCCGCCGGTCCCGTGCGCGTCCCTGACCGAGAGCATGGCCGAGGCGGCCAGCGTCGCCTGCCGGCGGCTGGACGCGAAGCTGCTGGTGGTGGCGACCCACCAGGGCCGAACCGCGCTGAGCGTCTCGAAACAGCGCCACCCGACGCCCACGCTGGCCCTGACCGCCTCGCCGGCCGCCGCCCGCCGCATGGCGCTGTACTGGGGCGTGACGCCCGTGGTCGTGCCCGAGATCACCAGCGCAGTCCAGGCGCTGAACACCGCGTTGAGCTGGGTCCGCGCACATCAGATCGCCACCGCCGGCGATTCCCTCGCGCTGCTGCTGGGCATCATTCCCGGCGTGGCCGTGCACCATGCGCTGCTGGTCGGGCAGGTGCAGTAATGGTGGCCTCGGGGGCGTCGCGTCCGCGACGACGGCGGGTGGCACTGGCACAGCCAGTGGCACCCAAGAGATGAGGGGCCTTTCCCGTGTGCCACTGGCTGTGCCAGTGCCACCCAAGAGATGAGGGGCCTTTCCCGTGTGCCACTGGCTGTGCCAGTGCCACCCAAGAGATGAGGGGCCTTTCCCGTGTGCCACTGGCTGTGCCAGTGCCACCCAAGAGATGAGGGGCCTTTCCCGTGTGCCACTGGCTGTGCCAGTGCCACCCCGCCGGGCCAGCGCTTGCGCGGGCGGCGGGCGGACGGTATCATGGGAACCCGATCCCGAAGGAGTCGTCGCATTTCCAGGGAAGTACACCGTCCATGAGCATCTTGCCGCTGTATGAAGGCCGTGAGGGACCCGCGCCGGAAGGCTTCTGGACGGTCTCGGCCCTGACCGGACAGATCAAGGACCTGCTCGAAGGCGAGTTCGGCACGGTCGGGGTGGTCGGGGAGGTCTCGAACCTGTCGCGGCCGAAGTCGGGGCACATTTATTTCAGTATCAAAGACGAGCGCGCGTCGATCCGGGCGGTGATGTGGAAAAGCACGGCGGCGCGGCTGGTGTTCGACCTGGCCGACGGGCTGGCGGTGCGGGCGCGGGGGAACCTCACGGTTTATGAGACCCGGGGCGAGTATCAGATCCAGGTGCGCACGATCGAGCCGGCCGGGATCGGGGCGCTGGAATTAGCCTATCGGCAGATGTTCGAGCGGCTGGCGGCCGAGGGGCTGTTCGCGCCCGCGCGGAAGCGGCCGTTGCCGCGGTTTCCCCGGCGGATCGTGGTCGTCACCAGTCCGACGGGCGCCGCGGTGCGCGACTTCTTGCAGGTCGTCGGCCGGCGCTGGCAGGGCGTCGAGGTGCTCGATCGCGCCGGCGAAGATGCAAGGGATCGGCGCGGCCGAGGAGATCGTCGACGCGCTCGCGCTGGCCAATCGCGTCGCCGGGGCCGAGCTGGTGGTGTTGACGCGCGGGGGCGGCAGTCTGGAGGATCTCTGGTCGTTCAACGAGGAGATCGTGGCGCGGGCGATCGTGGCCTCGCGGCTGCCGGTGGTCTCGGCGGTCGGGCACGAGGTCGATGTCACGATCGCCGACCACGCGGCCGACTTCCGGGCGTTAACCCCCAGCGAGGCCGGCGAGCGCTGCGTGCCCGATGCGCGCGAGCTGCGGGCGCGGGTCGCGCGGCTGGGAGACCGCCTCGCCCGCGGCTTGCGGCGCGAGAGCGAGCGGCGGCGGGCGCGTCTGGAACGCCTCTCGGACCGCCTGACCCGCGCCGGCCGCGCGCCGTTGAGCCAGGCGCGCGCCGCGCTGGAGACCCTTGCCGGCCGCGCGCAAACCGCCGTCCAGAAGGGCCTGATCGAGCGCCGGCACCGCCTCGCGCAACTTGCCGGCCGTCTCGAAGCGCTCAGCCCGCTGGCCGTGCTCGCGCGCGGTTACAGCCTGACCCTGAGTGAAGATCGTTCGACCGTGCTCCGCGACGCCGCCGCGGTCCGTCCCGGCGATCGCGTCGTCACCCGGCTGGCGCGCGGGACACTCGTAAGCCGGGTTGAGTCCATTGAGCCATCCATTCCGGAAACGTGATCAGCGGCCAGTTGGAGATTCCGGATTCGAGATTCCAGATTCGAGATTCCAGATTCGAGATTCCAGATTCCGGATCTCCGGCCCGGAATTCGATGGGACGTGAGACATCCGGAATCTGGAATCTGGGATTTGGAATCTCGAATCTGGAATCTGGAATCTACAGAGGAACACATGATACAAAATCAGGTATCGAACAATTGCGATGCCGGGCCCGGTTTCGAGGAGTCCCTGGCCGGTCTGGAGAAAGCCGTCGCGGCGCTGGAGACCGGCGAGCTGGGGCTGGACGAGTCCTTGCGGCGCTTCGAGGAGGGCGTGCGGCTGTTGGGCCGCTGCCAGACGCTGCTGGAAGGCGCGGAGCGGCGGGTGGCGCTCTTGACGGGCGTGGATGGCGAGGGCAACCCGCTGGTCGCGCCCTTCGACGCCGCGGCGACCGTGGTGCGCGAGGCCGGGGGCAGCCGCGAATAGCGGCTTGACCGGGAGCGTCTGACTGGGAGAGACTATCGAGCAAGGATGGGACGCGCGGCATCTCGCTGGGAGGATCACCCATGAGCCGGATGAGATCGCTCCTGAGCTGGCCTCTGGCGGCGGCTCTGCTGATGTCCGGGGGCCTCATGAAAACCCGTTTGCACGCCGCGCCGCCCGACCCGGCCGCGGCCAGGACGGATAAAGACAAGGACAAAGATAAGGACAAGGACGCGGCCCCGAGCGACGACACCAAGGCCGCCCTCGACGAGATTCAGCGCGCGGTCGAGCAGAAGAAGGCCGAGCACAAGGACCAGAAGGCGCTGCGTCAGAAAGCCGCCCGGCTGAACCGCCGGTCGCACGTGAGCATCGGCCCGGCGCGGGTCATTCCCCCCGGCCGGCACATCGAGATGTTCGGCGGCATGCTCAACCGGCAGGTCCCCGCGCCGTTTCCGGCGTTTCCCGGACCGGGCCTGCCGCCGAGGCCGGGGTTCGGCGTCCCCGGCCCCATGAACGGCTGGTTCGGCGCGCCGATGCCGCCGCAGGTCCAGACCTTCCAGGGACCGGGCGGCGGCGGGTTCGTCATGCGCTGGGGGTTTTGAAGTCCGCTCTTTTCGTAGGGTAGGCTTCAGCCTGCCAAGCCCATTTCCGGGTGCAGATGCGGAAATGGGCTTGGCAGGCTGAAGCCTACCCTACGAAGAACTGAGAAAGACAGAAGGCCGCAAGCAGACTCCAGCGGGCCGCATCACGGCGTAGGCAGCTTCAGCACCTTGATCTGCGAAGCGCGCGCCGACGAGTGAAACACGCGCTGGGTCGCCGGCCGGAAGTCGGCCGGCTTGGCCTTGTAGATATCCACAAAGGTTTGTGGGTTGCGGTCGATCAGGGGGAACCACGAGCACTGCACCTGCACCATGATCCGGTGTCCCGGCCGGAAGGTGTGGAAAATGTCGTTCAGCGCGAAGTTCACCGGCGTCGGCTCGTCCGGCCGGAAGGGTTCGGGCGTTTCCAGGCTCTGGCGGAACTTGCCCCGCATCACGTCCCCGCGCACGAGCTGCTGATAACCGCCCATGTGGACGCCCGACGGGTTCGGATCGGGGTCGGGGGCATCGTCGGGATAGACATCAATCAGCTTGACGATCCAGTCGGAATCCGTCCCGGAAGTCGAGACGACGAGCTCGGCCTGGAGGGGTCCGGCGAGGGTGACATCCGCGGTGAGCGGCTCGGTCTGATAGACCAGCACGTCGGGCCGTGCGCGGCGAAGCGCTGATCGCCGACCATATATTCGGGCGTCATGTTGATGTCGATCGCGTCGATGAAGGGCACCGGCCGCGCGGGGTCGCTGACGAAGGAGTCCTGGGCATCGGACTGCGCCGGGCGGATCGAAGCGGAGCGCGCCACCGGACTGAAAATAGAGCGCGGCCGGGCGCGCATTCTTCGGCGGCCAGGCGTCGAGCGCCCGCCACTGGTTGCGGCCGGTCTCGAAGACCCACGCCTCGGGCTCCTCGGCCAGCGGCTTGCCCTTGAGGTGGTGCTCGAAGAACGGGAACTCGATTTTCTCGCGGTAGAAGTCGGCGGTCTTCGACCGCGAAGTGTACCGGCCCGAGCGATGAGCCGTCGGAGCGACCCCAGCCGCCGTGCAGCCAGGGACCCAGGACCAGGCGGTTGGAGGTCTTCGGGCTGGTCGTTTCGATGGTGCGGTAGGTCTGGAGCGCGCCGAAGAGGTTCTCGGCGTCGAACCAGCCGCCCACGGTCAGCACGGCCACCGACGGCGGCACGTTCTTGAGGTGTGGGCGCAGGTTGCGGGCTTTCCAGAAAGCGTCGTAGGTGCCGTGCGCCATCAGGTCGTTCCAGAAGGCGACGTCGCCCTTGAAGTACCTGGCATCGACCTGCGAGAGCGGCCCGATGTTGAAGAAGAACTGGTAGGCGTCGGGCGTGCCGTGGTCGAACTTCGTGGGCGAAGGCTTGCTGGTCGGCTCGGGACGCGGATGGCCGAAGTGCGCGAGGAAGTTGAAGGCGTGCGTGAGCTGGAGCGCGCCGTTGTGGTGCCAGTCGTCGCCCACGAACCAGTCGGTGACGGGCGCCTGCGGCGAGGCCGCCACCAGAGCCGGATGGGGATGCACCAGGCGCACAGGCTGTATAAAACCCCGGATAGGAGATTCCCCACTGGCCGACCTTGCCGTTGTGGCCCGGCACGTTCTTGAGCAGCCAGGCGATCGTGTCAAACGTGTCGGTGCTCTCGTCGATGCCATTGTCCTCGGACTCGGCACGGATCGGCCGCATGTTGACGAAGGTGCCTTCTGACAGGAACCGGCCCCGCACATCCTGATACGCGAAGATATACCCCGCCTGGGCATAGCTGGCCGATGGTCCCAGGCTCGACGGCAGTCGATCGATGCCGTAGGGCGCGATCCCGTACGGCGTCCGCAGGAGCAGGATCGGGTACGTCTTCGCGGTGTCCTTGGGCACATAAACATTCGTGAACAGCTTCACGCCGTCCCGCATGGGGATGTGGAACTCGTACTTGGTGTAGTGCTCCTGGATGGAGGGCAGCCCCTGCGCCGGGGCGGCCTGGGGCAGCAGCACCGCGGCGGCGATGGCGAGGAACCCGGCGTGTCTTGAGAGAGGCATGATATCTCTTGTAGGGTGGGTCAGCGCAGTGCAACCCACCGGTTCTCATCAAGGAATGGTGGGTTGCACTCGCTGACCCACCCTACAAGGCTTGTCAGTATACCCGACCCTGGCGCGTGACCCGGCGTGAACGCCGGGTCTATTACCGCTGCGCGGCACGCCCGGTGAACCAGGCGGACAATGACGCGCGTTCCCCCGCCCGGTTCACCGGGCTTTTGCCTCATCGGCCCGGCGTTCACGCCGGGTCGCCGCTCACGGCAAGGTCATCAGTTTGCGGCCCGTCGCCGCGTCCCAGACGATCGCCGTGCCATCGGTCGAGCCGGTCAGGCAGCGCTGGCCGTCGTGGCTGAAGGCCACGGAGGTAACGAAGGCCGTGTGTCCCTGGAAGGTGATGCGCTTCTGGCCCGTCTCGGCGTCCCACAAGGTCGCGGTGCCGTCCTCCGAGCCGGTCAGGCAGGAGCGGCCGTCGGGACTAAATGCCACGGCGGAGATCGAGCTCGGCTGGAGCGTAGCCAGCACGCGGCCGTTCTGCGCGTCCCAGATCTTGCCGGTCATGTCCCACGAGCCGGTGAGGATGCGGCGACCGTCGGGGCGGAACGCCACGGCGGTGACATCCAACGTATGCCCCTTGAGCGTCAGGAGCGACTGGCCCGTCTGCGCGTCCCAGACGATCGCCGTGTGATCGGCCGAGCCGGTCAGGCAGCGCTGGCCGTCGGGGCTCATGGCCGCCGCGAGAATTTGCGAGCGATGCCCCTGGAGGGTCACGAGCCGCCGGGCCGTTTGCACGTCCCACACAATGGCTGTCTGGTCCCATGAGGCCGTGAGGCAGCGCCGGCCGTTGGGACCGAACGCCACCGCGCTGACGCAACTCGTATGCCCCGGGAGAACCAGCAGCTTCTTGCCGCTGGGCACCTCCCAGAGGATCGCCAGCCGGTCCATCGACCCGGTCAGACAGCGCCGGCCGTCGGGGCTGAAGGCCACCGCGTCCACGGCGTCGGTGTGTCCCGAGAGCACCACGAGCTTCTGGCCGCTGCGGGCATCCCGCAACAGGGCCGAGTGGTCGGCCATGCCCGTGAGGATCAGGCGATCGTCGGGGCTATACGCCACGGCATTGACACCGCGCGCGGCCGCATCCCCGGCGGGCGGCACGGAGTCCTGGGCCTCGACAGGCGGGGCTGGCCCGCACACGACACTCATCAGGACGACCAGACCCCACAGCCCGCTGCGCGAGAATCGCAGTGTCACGGCCCAACCTCCCGATCCGATCCGATCCGCAGATCGACATCCCACAGAACACACCCGCCGTACGGTCCGACCGAGGCGGTCCCTACCAGGATACCGGATCGGGAAGGCCCTCATAGGCGCCCGTGCCGGAATCGGCGCGGAACCCGGTTGATCGACGCCCCGCTCGCAGGGAAGATCGGGGCGTAGCAGGGGCCAGGGGGAAATCATCAACAAAGCCAGGGAGATGCCAATGATCCACGTCTTGATGCTCGTCCTGTTAGATCTGGCCGGCACCGCCGCGGAAGGTCCCGCGCCGACGATGACGGCGGCGAAAATTGACGCCGACTTCGCGCTCGACGGTGATCTCTCCAAGCCGGTCTGGACGAAGGCCGCGCCCGTGACCGTGCAACAGACGCTGCGCGAAGGAACGCCCCGGCCATCCCTGGCGACGCCCGTGCGCTGCCTCTGGTCGTCGAGGAATCTCTATTTTGCCTTCCGATGCCCGTACACGCGCTTGACCGTGTTCGATCCGCCGGCCGCGAAGGAACGTCTGGGTCTCTGGGATCGCGATGTCGTGGAAGTCTTCCTCGGCACCGATGCCGGCACGATCACGAAGTACGCCGAGTTCGAGGTGGCGCCGACCAACGAGCGGCTGGACGTCCTGCTCGACTTGCCCGCCAAGGACTTTGACTGGGACAGCGGTTTCTCCTCGGCGGTGCGCATCGACGAGGCGGCTCACGTGTGGACGGCGGAGATCCGCATTCCGCTCGCGTCACTGGCCAAGGAGCCGCCCACACCGGGCACGCGCTGGCGGCTGAACCTGTATCGTGCCGACCGCGCCGGAGACGTGTTCCTGGCCTGGAGTCCCACACGGACCCTGACCGCGCACACGCCCGAACGGTTCGGCACGCTCGTGTTCGGCAAGTAAGGGGGCGGCGTTTCAGGAAGTGGGGATTCCGGATTCCGGATTCCAGATTCCGGATTCCAGATGGCCGATGGCCGATGGCTGATGGCCGATGACAGTTATTACGCATCAGTCATCCGCCATCAGTCATCCGCCATCAGTCATCCGCCATCAGTCATCCGCCATCTGGAATCCGGAATCTCGAATCTGGAATCCGAGATCCCTGTACTCACTGGCCCGCGCCGCCCACCGAGCGTGCCACGACCTTGGCCAGATTGGCGGGGGTCAGGTCGAGGTGGAGGACCTTGCCGTCGCGGCCGACGAGCACGCTGGCCGGGATGTCGCTGACGCCGTACGCGCGGGCGAAGCTGTCCGCGCCGGCGGGGCTGATCAGGTTCGGCCAGCGGACGTTGTGCTCGACCAGGAAGCGCCGCACGGCCGGCTGGACCGAAGCGATGTCGCGGCCGCCCTCGGCCAGCGCGTCGAGGTTCACGCCCAGCACGCGGAAGCCGCGGTCATGATAGGCCCGCTCCACCTCGTCGAGCAACTGCACTTCCTGGGTGCAGGGGACGCACCAGCTCGCCCAGAAGACGACCAGCACGACCTGTCCGCGGAAGTCGGCCAGCGCGACCGTCTTGCCGTCGAGATCCTTGCCGGCCAGCGCCGGCGCGGGCTGACCGATCAGGTCGAGCTCCTTGAGCCTGGTGGCGAGGAAGTCCTTGACCAGCGGCACGGCGGTCTTCTCGTGAATGAGCCGGAAGGCCTTTTTCGCCAGCTCGAACTGGTCGGCCTGCACGAGCCGCTGATAGAACAGCTCCAGCAGCGAGATGCGTTGCGGCACCGGCAGCGGCTCGACGGCGGCCCGCTGGTCGCCGCGGCGGTTGGCATCGGCCATGGTCACGAGGCGATCGACGGCCTTGTCATATTGCTTCTTGTCCACCAGCGCCATGATGTCCACGATGCCGGCCAGATAGGCGACCTGCGGCGCCGTGCCTTTCGCGGCCAGCACGCGCTCGGCGATCGGCCCGGCGACATCGAAGGCGCCATCGGTGATGGCGTGGCGGAACAGCAGCTCATAGGTCTGCGTCGCCTCGGCCGCATTCTGCCGCGCCGCCAGCTCGGCCAGCCGCGTGATGCGCTGGCGCTCGAGGCCGGCAAGCTGCTGGCCGAACTCGGCCTCGATCGCCTCGCGCGGCCCGGCCTTCGGCGCCTCCTGGCCGCGACTGTTCCCGGCCCCGACCCCGATCCCGATCACCACGATGGCCATTACCCAGATGCACCACGCCTTGATCTGCATCGTCATACCCCCGGGTCGATCGATGGATTGAAAAGAGAATCCCTCATCGCGAAATCGACCGGCCATTGTGCCACCCCGGCGGCGAATCGAGTAGCCCCGAGCGGCGCGGGCGGGTGGTATGCGAATCATCCTGCCTTCGGCCCGCGGGATTCGATCGTGGTGTGGCGGGCCCGCAGGATGCGCAGGCGCTGCGCCAGTAGGACGGGTTTTCCGCGATCTCGTCGAGGAACCGTCGGGCCATGCCGCTGGGCTGACGGTTTCCCTGCTCCCACGACCGGATGGTGTTCACGTCCACGCCAAGAAGCTGGGCGAACACGGGCTGGCTGGCCCCGAGCGTTTCGCGGACCTGGCGCGCCTCGTCCGGGCTGTAGGATTGAGACGGAATGGTCGTCTTGCAGGTATGGATTGTGAACCGCTGCTCCAGGGGCACGCCCGCGAGGACGGCATCGGCGACCTCGTTCAAGGCCGCCAGAATCTCCTGACCGGTCTGGGACCACGACGGCGCCGGAGACGCTTCGGAGCGGTTCCGCGCGCCTTGACCGGTTCGCCGTGGGCCTTTGCCAGCTTCGTCATGGGATGTCTCTTTCCCGGCTGAGACCGGCTTCGATGATCGCGATCAGCCGCGCCATCTGGTTGTAAAACCTTGGTCCCTCGCCGTGCAAGAGCGACCTGAAGCGGCTATCCGGGCAGCCCGGTTTCAGCCCCAACGGGGCGACAGTCCATAGCCCAGGGCGTCAGCCCTGGGAACCGAGACCGCCTCCGCGCCCTCCTCCTCCGCAGCCCCGAAGGGGCGTCAGAAGATCCTACAGACTGTCGCCCCTTCGGGGCTGCGGAGAAGCGTTTTGGGACGCCGTTTTTCCGTCCCGGGGCTGACGCCCCGGGCTATGAACTTTCGCCCCGTTGGGGCTAAAAACCAGACGCCCCGGGCTATGGATTACCGTCCCTTCGGGGCTTCCGGACAGCCTCTTACGCCTCTTCCACCAGCCGCTTGAGTCCCTGGTAATCGACCTTGTCGGTCGAGGTCATCGGCAGGTGGGGGAGGAAGGCGATGGTGTCGGGGATCATGTAGTGCGGCAGGTGCGCCGTGCAGTGGCGCTTCATGGCGATGATCGAGCCTTTGCGCTCGGGCTTCATGGCGATGAAGGCGGTGATGGCAACGCCCGATTCATCGGTCTTCGCCAGCACGGCGGCACGGTGGATATCGTCGTGGCGGTGCAGGGCGGCCTCGATCTCGCCGAGCTCGATGCGGAAGCCGCGTTTTTTCACCATGCGGTCGCGGCGGCCGTGGTAGGTGTAGCAGCCGTGGCCGTCGTCCGTGACGAGGTCGCCGGTGCGGTACCAGGCGGCGGTCCCGCTCGCGTCGCGCAGAAAGGCCGCCGCGGTCAGGTCGGGACGGCCGAAGTAGCCGCGCATCACGCCGGGACCGGCGATGACCAGCTCGCCAAGCTGGCCGGCAGGGACGTTCGCGCCGTCTTCGGCGACGACGCGCGCTTCCAGCGGCGGGCAGACGGGGCCGATCGGATAGGGCTCGGCGCGGTCGGCGGGGATCGTCGCGGGGATCGCGCACGCCGTGCAGACGTTCGTCTCGGTCGGCCCGTACAGGTTCCACAAGATCGCGTCTGGCCAGAGGGCGCGCAGGCGTTTCAGGTGCCGGATCGGGAAGACTTCGCCGGCGAACAAAACGAGCCGGGGCGCGTAGCGGTGGGTGCCACGGGTTCCGCTCTGGGAACCCGTGTCCGGAGCCGGCAGGCACGGGTTCCCAGAGCGGAACCCGTGGCACCCGACCTCTTCTGAAGGAGAGCCCGGTATTATCCCGGCAAGAAAGTAGGTCGGACAATCCTGTCCGACTCCCCCGGCCTGTCGGACAGGATTGTCCGACCTACAGGAGGATCTTCTTTGCCGGGGTAATATCATTGCTACAGGATCGCGTTCCAGGCCGCCGTACTGGGCCAGGAGCGCCAGGATCGACGGCGCCGAGTACCAGACGCTCAGGCGGCGTTCGCGGAGAAACGCGCCCAGCCGCGCGGGGTCCTTGCCCAGTGTCTCGCCGATCAAGACGAGCGTCGCGCCTGCGCGGCACGAGGCGTACAGGTCAAACACCGACAGATCAAAATGAAACGGTGCGTGCGAGGCGAACCGGTCGTCGGGCCCGGTGGGAAACGCACGCGCGCACCAGTCGATGAAGCAGAATGCGTTCGTATGAGAAAGCATCACGCCCTTGGGCTTGCCCGTCGATCCCGACGTGTAGAGGATGTACGCCAGGTCGTCGCCGCGAGAAGGCGGGGGCAGGGGGGTGGGCGAGGTGTCGGCCTGGACCTCGTCCCAGGAGGCGTCGCTCGGGCCGAGCCGCCGGGGCCGACGGCGATCGACCGTGGGACGGGTCCCGGGCCGGGCCACTCGGCGCACAAGGCGGGGGCCAGCTCCGTCGAGACAATGACAGCGCGCACATGGGCATCGGCCAGGATGCCGGCGCCGCGGCGGGCCGGCGCGTTGGGATCCACCGGCACATAGGCCGCGCCCGCGCAGAATGCCGTGGATCGCGGCGACGCCTTCGAGACTCTTGGGCAGGAACAGGCCGACGCGGTCCTCGCGGCCGATGCCCCAGCGCGCCAGCCGCGTGTGGAGTCGATCGGTGGCGCGGTCCAGCGCCGCAAATGTCCAGGCGCGGCCGTGCTCGTCCTCGACCGCGACGTGATCCGGCCGCGCCGCGGCGGCACGCTCCAGAAGCCGGCTGAGGTGGGGGGCATCCATGCTTATCGTCCTGGGAATTCAGAAGCTGGATTCCAGATTCCAGATGCCAGATTCCAGATTCCAGATGCCGGATCGTGAATTCCCTCATCTGGCATCTGGCATCTGGCATCTGGCATCTGGCATCTGGAATCTGGAATCTGGAATGATTCCAGATGCCGGATCGTGAATTCCCTCATCTGGAATCTGGAATCCGGCATCTGGAATCCGGAATGGGAGTTTCGGATTCTGAAGCGTCGAAAAATGAATGAGACAGGCTCGGGTCCTTGACAATCCGCGTGGCGAAGGTCTGGAAGAGCCGCTGGTGGCCGAGGGCGTTGGGGTGGTCGTCCCAGGGGGCGAGCGCCACGTCGGCCGGGTCCTCGTGGTCGAAGGCCGGGGTGAGATCGAGCATGGTCAGGCCATGGCGCGCGGCCAGTTCGGTGTAGCGGGCGACGCCCGGCCCGCGCTCCTCGGGGTCGTCCGCGCCGCCGGCGCGAGGGATGAGGATACAGAGCACGGGCAGGTTGCGGCTCCGGCACGTCTCGGCCAGCGTGCCCAGCGTCTCGCCAATCATCGGCCAGAGCGCGGGACGCAGCTTGGCCTTGATCGCATCCTTGTGCGCGAGATTATCGTGGGCATCGCGCGCCAGGTCGGCCGCGGTCAGCCGGCGCCGGCCAGGGCATCGCGCACGAACAGGTCGGGAGATTCCACGCGGTCTTGCAACAGGTTGTAGAGGTGGATCTCCAGCAACCGCGTGTCCAGCAGCGTGGCCGAGTAGATCACCAGGTCGGGCTCGAAGGCCAGCGCCTTGCGGCGCAGCGATTCGAGCCGCTGCAGCGGGCTGTACGCGGCCACCGCGAAGCTGAGCACCTCGAAGCGGCGCGTCAGGCCGCGCTGGGAGGCTTGCGCGTTGAGCCAGTCTTCGAGCCGGTTCTCATACATCTCGCGCGTGCTGACGCCCCAGCCCATGTCGATCGAGGCGCCCGAACAGCGCGATGCGGAACGTCCCCGGCGGCTTTTCGAGCGTGTATTCGCGGTCGCGCTGACCGTGGGCGTTGGTGGAGAACTCCTGACCGAACGCCCGGCGGTGGACGTTGGGATGAAGCTCGAACTGGAGCGGATCGCCCTGGAGATAATGCGTGGCGCCGATGTCGTTGAAATCCATGCCGTGCGTGGGCTTGCCCAGCAGGCGCAGGGCTAATTCGCTGCGCGTGCTGTCGCCGCCGACGTTGATGAGCCCCTCGTAATAACTGGCCGCCGTCGCCTCGCGGTCGATCTTGTTCAGCTCGAGCGACTGAGCACTCTGCAGGAGCGACCGCGCCAGCCCGCCCGGCAACGGCACCAACCCCAACCCCAGCCCCAGCAGCAGGACCGTCGCCAGAAACGCACGCGTCGGCCGGGCCGGTCCCCGCTTCCTGGGCTCTTGTCCTTGTCCCTCGACAGCGCACATGGACGTGGGGTCCTTCGATCAGAGATGGCTGATGGCTGATGGCTGAGTTCGTGTATCTGGATTCCAGATTCCAGATTCCAGATTCCAGATGACTGATACCATATGACCGAGCTTTGGAATTCGACCGGATGTCCACCGTCAATCACCCGCCATCAGTCACGCGCCATCGGGCATCGGTCATCCGCCATCGGTCATCGGTCATCGGTCATCTGCCATCGGTCATCGGTCATCGGTCATCGGTCATCCGCCATCGGTCATCTGGCATCTGGAATCCGGCATCTGGAATCTGGCATCTGGAATCCGGCATCTGGAATCCGGCATCCTCAAGGGATTGCTCTGCGGAACATACCAACCCAGGCCCCAACACTGGAACTGGACCAGAGCGACCAGAGCAAGGCGAGCGTGGTGAAGGTGCCGGCGACCTTCAGCGCCCGCACGATCCGGCCGCGCGCGGTGCGGTCCGCGCCCTTGACGCGGCGGACGGCCCGCGCGTCGATTTGCACGTTGATGAGCACCAGGGCGCCGAGGACGCCCCAGAAGAGGGCGTCGGGCACGCTGAAGCCCCAGCGGCCGCGCAGCCAGAAGGCCTGGTAGGCGTGCAGCGCCCAGGTGGTCACGAACACCGCCAGCGTCGCCACCGCCAGGGCCAGCCCGCGCGGACGCCGTTTCAGACGGAAGACAACCGGGTTGAACACCACCCGGATCATGAAATCTTTCCAGTAAATATTGATGCGCCGCCAGTAATCGGTGAAGCCGGTCGCCAGGAAGTAATGGTGGTGCGTCTCGGGAAGCTGGAAGCCGAACAGGTGCAGCATCCCGCAGGCCATGTGGAACTGGCCCGAGACGCGCAGGTACAAGAAGTAATTGCACACGACAAATTGCAGTAAGTGAAGCGGGTCGCGCACTGCGCCGGGCGCGATCAGGAGATTGTGATAGACCAGCCGGTAGAGCAAGAGGTGGACGGTGCCCCGCGTCATCATCACCAGGCCCCGGCGCTGGATCGCGTGGATGTCGGCCGCGAAGTAGCCGCGCAGGAAGGTCCGGTAATCGACGACCGGGAAGTGCAGGAAACAGTAATTCGGTAAGAGGAAGAAATAGCTCAAGGCGTCAATCGGCTTCTCGGGCTTCTCGGCGTGCTTGAGTTCATACAAGAAGACGATCATGCGGAACATGAACATGGTGCCGAGCACGGGCCAGACGGTCGCCGGCACGTCGAGCGGCACCCACCACCCGGCGCGGGCCAGCGCGAGCGCGGCCGCCAGCGCGGCGATCAGCCCGGCGCGGAACCACCAGGCCAGCGGCAGGAAGCAGACGCCGATCAGCACGGCCGCCACCGGCAGCACGGTCCAGATCATCTCCAGGCCGAACACCGCGACCAGGCCGCCCAGCGACACCCCGACGAAGAACGGCTTCTTCCAGCGCAGGGGAAGCAAGTAATGGACCGGCAGCGTCCCGGCGGCCAGGGCCACCAGGATCTCGAAGGCGCGGCCCTCGACCCGGTAAATGTGGACGACGGCCAGCAACACGCTCAGATGCGTCCAGATCGGCAGGAACTGCCGCAGGTCGCGGCGGCACGTCGGCGGCTCGTCCGGATAAAGTCCGGTGTCCGCCGCCAGCCCGCGCCGCGGGAGAAAACGCCGGTGCGGCGCTATTCGCGGCGTCGCGGTGTTCGCCGGTCGTTTGAGCACAGGCCACATGGGCCAGCCCCTCCCTGGGCCGAAAAACCGTCCGCCACCCCGCTCCGCCGGGTCCGGGCCGAATGTGAGAGCCGGAAATGGGGCGGGGGGCCGACCCGTCCTTGAATCGGATGGATCCCCCGCCGCGGCCGCGCACATCCGTGTTCCCGAAAACCGGCCCACAGCCGGTTTCAGACCCCGCGGCGGTTGTCCGACGACCGAAGAACCCGTCCTGGTTCCGGTCGGCCGACGACTGCCGTTCGATGTTGAATGGGCCGCGTTGTACCGCTTTCGCCCGAGGCTGTCAACCCGACCCGCACGCTCTCGCCGGGAACGACGACACCGCGGGAAATCCCAGAGCAGGCTTGACAAGAGGCGATGACGATGTACTACTTGTGGTAGTACTTCGTGTCGTAGTAGACGGAGAAGGAATCGGGCGGGGGTACGTGTTTCGCGTCTCCCCCTCTCGAACGTAAGGCTTTTCTGTGTAGCGGCGGCCGTCTCGGCCGCTCCGGTCTGAATGGTCTTCGGAGCGGCCGAGACGGCCGCCGCTACACAGAAAAGTCCAGAAAAACAAGCACTCGAGACGCGAAACACGTACGGGCGGGGAGCAAAAGGGGCATGAGCGACAAGACGCTGGACGAACTCGGCGGTTTGCAGAAGGCCGTGATGGAGGCCCTCTGGGAGCGGGGCGAGGCGACGGTGCAGCAGGTCCGCGACCGGCTGGATGTGAACAAGGCTTATGCTTATACAACCGTTCTGTCCGTCATGCAGAAGCTGGAGAAGGCCGGCTGGCTGACGCACCGCGCCGAGGGCCGCACGTATTTCTACCGGCCGACGCGCAGCCGGCAGGAGGCGGGCGTCTCCTCGCTGCGCACGTTCATCGACCGCGTTTTTCAGGGGAATCCGCTCGTGTTGTTTCAGCACCTGATCGACGACGAGGACCTGAGCGACCGCGAGCTGGCCGCGCTGCGGAAGATGCTCGATGCGCGGCGAAAGGAGCGGCGTGATGGGTGAGCTGATGCGTCCCGGAGCCTTTCCCGCGTGGGGCTTGATCTGGCAGTCCACGCTGTTCCTGGCGGCCGGCGTGCTGGCCAGTCTGGCCTGGTCGCGCTGGCCGGCGCGGGCACACCGGGCGCTCGTGCTGTCGATGGTCGCGGCGCTCGGAACGCCCCTGTTGAGCCTGACCGTGCGCGGACTCGGCTGGGGCTGGCTGGCGGAGCCGTCCACGGCCACGACAGGCCCACGCGCCTGGCTCCGCCACCGTACAGAACGAGCCGAGCCCGTGGCCTCTGCGGTCTCTTCCGCCGGTGCCGGCGGTCGCGCAGACAACGCCCGCATCGACGAGTACCTCGGTTGCTCGACCGGCCGCGCGGACCTGGCCGAGACTCTCCTGGTTCGGGGTGCTGCTCGGGGCCTGGAGCGTCGCGAGCGGTCTGGCCGTGGCCCGTTTGCTGGCGGGAGGGAGCGCGGGCCTGCGCATGATCGCCCGGGCGCGGGTGCGGGACGATCCGGCCGCGCGACGCGCGCTGGATGCCGCCCGGACGCGGCTGGGGCTCGATGTCCTCCCCGTCCTGGCGGTCTCGGACCAGGTTCGCTGTCCGGTGATCTGGTGCTGGGGACGCCGGCCGGTGGTGCTGGTGCCGCCGGCGATGGCGGCCGACGGGGCGGGGATGGACTGGGATGCGGTGCTGGCCCACGAGTGCGCGCACTGGCGGCGGCGGGACCATCTGGCGGCGCTGCTGGGCGAGGTGCTGGTCTGCGTCCTGCCCTGGCACCCGCTGGCGTGGTGGACGCGCCGGCGGCTGGATCAACTCGCGGAACTGTCCTGTGATGACTGGGTCCTGGAGGGAGGTCAAGCGGCGATGGATTATGCGGAGATGCTCTTGAGCCTGGTCCCGCAAACGCGGACGACGCTTGCTCAAGCGGCCGTGACCGGGCGCAGCGGCCTGGTACGCCGCATTCGCCACGTGCTCGACGGCCCGCGCCGGCCGCCCACGCCCGGCCGAATCTGGTCGTTGTGTGGCGTCCTGACCACGCTCTCGTGGCCGTCATGGTGGCGCTGGCGCAGCCAGGACCGGCCTTTGCCGGACATGCGCCAGCCCCGAAAGACGAGCAGGAGGCGAAGCCCATGCGCGCGCTTCACGGCACCGTTCTTGGTCCCGACGGCCAGCCCGCGGCGGGAGCGACGGTGTACTGGGTCGGCTGGCCTCGGCCAAAGCGGAAACTACTGCCCGGCTTCACGGCCCAGCCGAAGGAGATGACTGCCGATCGCGCCAATCGTTACTTGCTCCTGGCCCGCAACCAGGTCGATGCCGGCGGCCATTTTATCCTCGAATCCGACCAGGACATCTCCACTTGGAGGATGTGATCGCAACTGGTCATCAAGGCCCCGGGCATGGGACTGGCGGGCCGCAACGTCAGGTCTGAACCAGGATGGACTGACGCTGCAACTTCGCCCCCGAGGTGCCGATCCATGGCCGTCTGTTGACGCCCGACGGTCGCCCGGCGGCCGGTGTCAAGGTGTGCGGATGACGCACATCACGGCGAGTTTCAATGAGGAGGAAGAGGTCGATCAACATGGGCGAAGCACGCCCGACGACCAGATCCCGGACTACTGGCCGAAACCCCAAACGACCGATGCCGACGGCCGGTTCACGATGGGAGGCGTGCCGAAAGGATCGTTCGCCAGCCTGATCCTGACCCATCCCGACTGCGCCGTCGAAGACATCACGGTGACGACCGGGCCGAAGACGATGCCGGTCCTGGAGGCGTTCGAGATCGTCCCGGTGGAACCGGACTTCACCTTCACGCTCAAGCCGGCGCGGCCGGTGGAAGGGACTGTCACCGCCGCCGACACCGGGAAGCCGATGGCCGGCGTGCTCGTCGAGATGATTCCGATGCGCCGGCACGGCGGCCAGCAGTTCTACACCCACACCGACGCAAAAGGCCATTATCATGTGTCGGGGCACCAGGCCGAGACGTATTACACGACCGTCTTTCCGCCGCCCGGCTCAGGTTACGTGGCGGTCAGCCACCATCACCAGGGCTGGCCCGCCGGCGCGAAGGTGCTCACCATGGACATCGCCTTGCCGCGCGGACGGCTCGTCTCCGGCCGTGTGATTGACGCCGACACGAAGCAGCCGGTCGTCAATGCGGGCGTCATCTATCAACCGCAGCGGAACAACAAGAACAACCGCGATGGCTACGAGTTCCGCTCACCGACGCTCACCGACGCCGACGGCCGGTTCACCGTGACGGCGCTGCCCGGTTCCGGGTTCGTCGTGGTCGAGGGTCCCGACCCGAACTATCTCCGGGTGAGCTTTGAGGGCGGGCTGCGCGAACGGGCGTTCCCGCACGGCGTGGCCCCCATCGTCGTGCCGGAGCAGGGCGAGCCGGCGCCGGTCGAAGTCGCCCTGCGCAAGGGTGTCACGCTGGAAGTCCGCGCCGTCGCGCCGGACGGCCAGCCCGTCGAGCGGGTCCTCGGCTACTGCCAGGGGATCGATGCCCAGCTTATCGACCGCTGGGATCAGGGCCGGCTCTTTGCCGATGGCGTGTTCCGGTTCCCGGGCGCCGACCCGTCGAAGACGTATCGCGTCTACCTGATCCAGACCAAAAGGCATCTCGGGGCGGTCGCCGACTTTCAGCCCGACCCGGCCCGGCAGAAGCCGTTCGAGGTCACGCTCCAGGCGACGGCGAGCGTCCACGGCCGTGTGGTCACTCCCGACGGTAAGCCGCTCACGACCGGCCAGGTCTATCCCCTGCTCGTGGTTGCGCCGGGCAAGGGTGAGTTGAAACGCGATGAGTTGCTCGGCCGCCCCGATCAGGCCCTGTTCTACTCCAACATCACACAGGAGTATTTCGCCAACGAGAAGCCGGACGCCGAGGGCCGGTTCCGCTTCGAGAACTTGCTGCCGGGGGCGCGGTTCACCATCGTGGCCGCCGGGTCGGACACGGGGGAAGCGTTTCATCCCGTCGCCGCGCTGAAGCCCGGCGAGGATCGCGATCTGGGGACGATCACGATGAAGAAAACGAAGGGCGGCGGCTGAAGACGTGGGGTGCCACGGGTTCCGCTTTGGGAACCCGTGCCTGATGGCCCCGGACACGGGTTCCCAAAGCGGAACCCGTGGCACCCCACAACGTGTCTGCAAGTCCGCCGAAACCAACCGGGTATCCTCGCGACAGTCTCTACGAAAAGGGTCTTTTCCATGTAGCGGCGGCCGTCTCGGCCGCTCCGGAATGTGGAGCTCGGAGCGGCCGAGACGGCCGCCGCTACACAGATCGGCCGCTCCGACCCCGTCTCGTACACCCTCTGACGTTTCCACGCCAGGACCACGAAGATCGCAAAGGCGGCGTGGAAGCACACGATTCGGGTTGCGAGATAACGGCGCTTCGACACAATGGCGGCCGTGTCCGGGGGCCTGCATGCGCCGGGATCGCGCTCTTGAGCCCCCGTCTCCGAGGAGCGTCCCATCATGGGCAAGCAAGGATGGCGGTTGGGGCAGCGGATGCCTGAGTGGACGCTGGCGGTGCTGGCGGGCATGGTCTTTCTGGGGAACCTCGGGACGCTGGATCTCTGGGGCAAGCGTGAGCAGCGGGCGGCGGCCGAGGCGCTGGATACGCTGCGCGAGGGACACTGGCTGGTGGCGGAGATCCAGTGTCGTCCCCGTCTCGAGAAGCCGCCCCTGCCGCGCTGGACGATCGCGGGCTTGATGGCCCTGACCGGTCGCAGTGACGAATGGATCATGCGGCTGCCCGGCGCGCTGGCCGCGCTGGGGACGGTGGCTCTCGTCGTCGGGCTGGGACGACGCCTCGGCGGTCGTGAGGTTGGTCTGGCGGCGGGGCTGGTGCTGGTCTCGTCGCTGTTCTTCATCAGCGAGATGCGGCAAGCGGGCAACGACGGGCCGCTGACGTTCTTTACCACGCTGGCCTTGTACGCCGCCTGGCGACGATGGCACGGCGTGCGCGGCTGGGCGCTCGTTTTCTACGCGGCTCTGGGTTTTGGCTTCTTGTGCAAGGGGCCGGTCATCTTGCTGATCGTGGGCGTGACGCTCGCCTCGTACCTGGCGTGGTCGCGGCAATGGCGCGCCGGGGGGCGGCGCTCTGGGACGGCGCCGGGCTGGGGATCTTCGTGCTGCTGGCGCTGAGCTGGCCGCTGCCCGTGGTGCTGGCCGATCCGCAGGCCGTGCGGGTCTGGTGGCTGGAGATGGGCCAGAAGACCGGCGTGGTGACGATCGGCCGCGGCGGGCCCCGCGAGGTGCTGGCGACCTCGTGGTTCTGGCTGACGCTGCCCTGGTCCGTGGTGGCGACCTGGGCGGCCATCGAACCGGTGGCGCGGTGGTGGCGATGCCGGATGCCGGATGCCGGATGCCGGATGCCGGATGCCGGATGCCAGATTCCGGATGCTGGATCCCCGACAAACGCTCCTGTGTCCGCAATCCATCATGCGGCGCCGGTCATCAGCCATCAGCCATCTGGCATTCGGCATCCGGAATCTGGCATCCGGAATCTGGAATCCATCTGGCTTCCCTGGTGCTGGACGGTGCCCAACCTGGTGATGTTTTGCCTCTGGCGGGTGGCCAAGCCGAGCTATTTCCTGCCCTGTTTGCCGGGCGTGGCGCTGCTGGTCGGCCTGGGATGGGTGCGGCTGGCGCAGCGGCCGGGCGCCGGCCGGCCGGCCTTCTGGGCGCGGCTGATCTTGCAGGTCCACTGGGTGCCGTTCTTCGTGGCGGCGGCGGTGTTGCCGGTGGTGGTGGGTGAAACCGCGCCCGAGCTGCTGGGATGGGCGCTGGGGCTGGCCGTGTTGATGGCGGCGGCCGTGACGGCCAGCGCGTGGCTCTGGCGTCGCGGTGCCAACGCGGTCTTCCTGGCGCCGCTGGCCGCCGCGCTGGCGGCCTTCGTGCTCGTTGGCTACGGCCAGATCGCGCCGCGGGAGAACCCGGCGCGGGGTCATCGGCGCTGGCCCAGACGCTGGACCGCCTGCTGCCGCCCGCGACCGGCACGGTGATGTTCTTCCACGAGCTCGATGAGGGCCTCTGGTTTTACCTGCGCGACCGCCGGCTCGCGCCCGTGCCGGGCAGTGTGCCGCGCTACAACGACAGCGCCGACAACGTGGGAGACATCCTGGCCCTGGCCTACAGCCCCCGGCTGCGTCTGGAGCACCAGAAGCGGCTGCTCATCGACTGGCTGGACCAGCCCCGCCGCCCTTCCAACTTCGTCCTCATCCGCGGCAAGCTCTACGACCTGCTCGCCGCCGACCTGGCCTCGCGCACCCGGCTGGTGTACCGCGAGCAAAACGTGAAGCGCAACGATTCTGGTGCTCCTCCAGCGGAACGAGACCCTCGCCGCCACCACCGCCGGGCCTCCGAAGCGTTGAAACGCCGTCCGTCGGATGGGTTTTTGTAGGGTGGGTCAGCGGCGTCCGCGCCGCGCAACCCACCTCTGTGCACAAAAACGGATGGTGGGTGGCGCGGCGCGGACGCCGCTGACCCACCCTACGAGACTGCCGATCAGGCAAATCTCCTCGATCGCGCAAACCGCCCGGCGGGGAGTTTTCCGGTTATGTGTGTTACGCTGCCCTGCGATTTTGAGTATCTTGCCTACTTTCCACGATCCCGACAACCGTTCGATTCGGACGACGTAAGTAACTGGTAGAAAACGCTTAGGGCGTTCAAGGGGCAGTCCGCGGGCGGACGATACAACGGGTGGCTCGCCTGGGGTGACGCCTTGAGGCGAGGACACGGGAGCACCCGCAATGGGGTGTCCACCGGCGTGTGGGTTTCCAGGCCCCGGACGCATCGGGAGCGTCCGTCGTCGGGCGACACATATGGAAGGTTCGGGGGCGTCGCAAAGCGACGGACTGCGTTTGCCCGCCCCTGGTTCGCCAGTATGGCCAAGGAGAGTTATCTCCCATGTTGAAGCCCTTGACGTTCAGCCTCGTTCTGGCCGTCGCCTTCGGGCTGTCGAGTGTGAGCTTCGCCCAAGCCCCGAGCAAGATTCTGCCCACGGGTCAGGCGCCGGCTCCGAGTGCCCAGGTGGCCCCCAGCGCCCAGGAAGCGCCCTGCGCCCCCTGTGGCAATCCGTGTGAAGCGCCGGCGGCGGGCCCGGTCAAGCACTGCCGGCTGCTCGAGCTGTTCAAGCACCGGCCGGCCCAGTACACCTACGAGTGGGTGTTGAAGAAGAAGCGGGTTCATCAGCCGCTGTTCGGCCACGGTGCCAACGAGTGCGCCACCTGCGGCAACCCGACCTGTGACGTGTGCGGCGCGGCGATGCCGTCGGCGCAGGGTCCCAGCCCGCAAGGTCCGTATGCGGCCCCGCAGGGTCCGTACGCGGCCCCGCAGGGTCCGTATGCGGCCGCGCAGGGTTCGTATGCGGCTCCGCAGCTCTACGGTGCGCCTCAGGCGATCGCCACCCCGGCGCCTGCCGCCACGACTGCTCCCGCCGACAAGGCGGCCGAGCCCCCGGCGATCCCCGCCGAGACCAAGCCGGCTGAGCCCGTCGCTCCGGCGCCCCCGGCCCCGCCGGCCGCTCCGGCTCCGCCGCAGGCTGATGCGGGTGGGCTGCTCCTGCTCAACCCGTCCGGCTATTGATCGAGCCGCCGCCGGAGGCCCGGCTCCAATCCGCCACACTTATCGGAAACAGCCCGCGTGGACGCCACGCGGGCTGTTCGTTTTCGAACAGCGCCGGGCTGAAGTGACAAGAACCCCCGGTGAACCGGGCAGGGAGGGCGCTGCGCGTGGTGAGGGGGTGGTGTTCGGCCCGGTTTACCGGGCGACCCACGCCGCGGTCGTCGGCCCGGCGTGGACGCCGGGTCGGGCATCTGCGCGATACGCCCACTCAACCGCGCAAAAAAAGACCCTCCGACAACAGGCACGATCAATCACCGGGACCATCTTTACAACGTCATCCCGACCGCCGATGATCGCCCTCATCGATCGATCGCGGCACGCGGTCTGCCGCCCGGAACAGAACCTGGGAGGGTGTACGAGAAGGGTCTTCTCTATGTAGCGGCGGCCGTCCCGGCCGATTCCAGATTCCAGATTCCAGATTTCGGATTCCGGATTCCGGATTCCGGATTCCAGATTTCGGATTCCGGATTCCAGATTTCGGATTCCGGATTCCAGATTTCGGATTCCGGATTCCAGATTTCGGATTCCAGATCCGGAATCGAGGATCCGGAATCCAGAATCGAGAATCCAGAATCCGGAGCGGCCGGGACGGCCGCCACTACACAGATCGGCCGCTCCGACCCCTTCTCGTACACCCTCTGGGATCAGGAGGTTGTCATGAGCGCCCTCGGCCGTCCGTTTCGGTGGGTCCTGGTCGCGGTTGTGAGCGGGTTCGCGGCGCTGGCGGCGTCCGGCCAGACCACCAAGGACCAGCCGGCCGAAACCCCGCGCACGCGCACACTTGTCCTGTTCGACGGCAAGAGCCTCGACGGCTGGAAGAAAACCGACTTCAGCGGCGCGGGCGCGGTCCAGGTCGAGGACGGCGCCATCGTCATGAAGTCCGGCAACCTCATGACGGGCATCACCAGCACCCGCACCGACCTGCCCACGACCAACTACGAGCTGTCCTACGAGGCCATGCGGACGACCGGCACCGACTTCTTCGCCGCCGCCACGTTTCCGGTGGGAAAATCCCACATCACGCTCGTCAACGGCGGCTGGGGCGGCAGTGTCACCGGCCTGTCCAGCCTCGATGGCTCGGACGCTTCCGAAAACGATAGCAGTACTTATGTCGCGTACAAGAACAAGACCTGGTTCAAGTTCCGCGTCCGGGTGACGGCCCAGACCATCCGCTGCTGGATCGACGAGAAGCCGGTCATCCACGTCAATTACGAAGGTCGCAAGGTCAATACGCGGATCGAAACCGACGCGAACAAGCCCCTGGGCTTCGCCACCTGGGACACCGGCGGCGCCGTCCGCGCCATGACCGTCCGGACCCTGACGCCGGCCGAGATCGCGGAGGACGGGAAATAAGTGAGTCGCTCGTCGCGCTGCGCCGATTGTCTCGTTGTCCGGGTGGCATGCCCACGTCTTCGTGGGCATGGTCCCGATCGCCGGGGCGTACCCCACATGCCCACGAAGACGTGGGCATGCCACCCGGACACAAGAGGTTGCGGCTCTGCCGCGCCGCGATTGACCACTCAGACTTGATTCCTGGCGAAAAACGATGCATAGTTAGTGTGGAGGGAACCAGTGCGGTTTCGAGGAAGAAGCCGCGGCGGGACGACGGGAGTTTACGGCAAGGACACCCCAGCGATGTTCGCGGAACCGATCACGCGCCGTCACGTCCTTCGGAATACCACGGCCGCCACGTTCTTGTTGGCTGGGAGTTCCGCCCGGGCCGGAGTGATCGAGGACCGGACCGCGCCGGCGCGGCCGGGGTTGCGGCAGTCGTGCTCGTCGCTGGCGTTTTCGGATCGCACCTGGGAGGCGGCGCTCGCGGAGATCCGCCGGCTGGGGTTCCGCTACGCCGAGCTGGCCATGTTCGAGGGCTGGACCCACGTCGGGCCGTCGCGGCTGAGCGAGCCCGAGGCGCACGGGCGCAAGATCGCCGCGGCGTGCCACAGGCTGGGTCTGGTGCCGGTCGCCTTGCACGCGAATTTCGCGCTGGCCGAGCCGAAGCCGTGGCCCGGCCTGACGGTCGCCGATCCGGCCGCCCGGCGCACGCTCATCGAGCAGTTCGAGCACGTGCTCATCTGCGCCGAGGCGGCCTCGGTGCCCCTGATCAACGTCCAGCCCGGCTCCTGGCTCAAGGACGTGCCCCACGCCCCGTCGCTCCAGCACGCGGCGGCCACGCTGCGCGCCTTCCAGGAGCGGGCCGAACACGCCGGGGTCCACCTCTCGTTCGAGAACCACACCGGCTCGATCGCCGAACAGCCCGACGACGCCCTGGCCCTGCTCGAGGCCGTGCCCGGCCTGGGCTTGGACCTCGACCTCAGCCACGTCGTCGCCAACCGCCTGACCCTGGAGCGCATCCAGCCGCTCCTGAAGCATGTTGTTCACGCCGACGTGCGCAATGCCCGCCCCGGCGATTACAACGCGCCCGTCAACGGCGACCACCTCGATTACGACCTGGGGGTCTTCCTCGACGTGCTCCAGGATTTGAAGCCCGTGATGTATCTCTCCGTCGAATATTATGAGCCCAAGATGCAGCCGCAGATCGCGCCCTTGAAGACGATTCTGGAACACGAGGGAGTGGCGGCGGTCTGACGGGGAGCACGAGAAAGGGTTTTCGTAGGGTGGGCTCGGCCCACCATCCGAGACCGCACACGGAAGATGGTGGGCCGAGCCCACCCTACAATAGCAGGGATGCCGCGCATCGTGAGCCTTCGCCGCTGGATGAGCTGGAAGGGGTGGTTTTACGGCGTCGTGTTGCCGATGCTGCGGCGGGTGCGTCCGGAGCGGGCCGACGCGGTGCTGGTCGCGCTGGGAAGGCTTGCCGGCGCGTGGCCGCCGCGGCGGCGGGTGCGCCGCGCGGCCGTGGGACAGGCCTGTGCGCTTCTGAATGCGTCCTGGGACGAGACCGCCGTCCATGCCGGTCTGACCGCGAACCTGGCGCGGTCGGCGGCGCGCGACAACCTGCTCGGCGAGCTGTCGGACGCGGCGCTGGCCGCGCGGTTCGACGTGTCGGGCTTCGACGCGGTGCGAACCCGGCTGGCCGAAGGGCGCGGCGTGATCCTGCTCGGCAGCCATTTCGGCGGCTACCTGGCGGCCATTCACTGGCTGTCTCGCCAGCAAATTCCGCTGCGGCTGCTCGTGCAGCGGCCGAAACACGTCTCGGCCTGGCTGCACCGGCAGTTCGATGCGGATGGTCGGCCGCACCCTCAGCGGGAGTTTTTTCTGCGCAGCGGGATGACGCCCGTCGAGGCCGCGCGTTGCACGCTGCGCGCCCGCGATGCGCTGCGGGCCGGCCAGGCGGTGTTGCTCAACGGCGATATTCCCTGGACCTCGGGCAACGCCCGGCCCGGCCGCCTGCTGGGACGTACGCAGCCGTTTCTGGCCGTCTGGGCCGACCTGGCGGTGCTCTTGAACGTGCCCGTGGTGCCGGTCTTCTGCGTCCACCAATCGGCCGGGCGGTTCGCGCTGATTTTTGACCCGCCCCGCACGGTCGAGCCCGGCAGCGAGGCCGCCGCCGTCCCGCAGTTTTTGTCCCGCCTCGAAACCGTCATCACCGCATATCCGTCGGACGCGATCCCCCACCTGACCTGGGACGCCTACCGCCCGCTCGGCGGCTCGGCGCCGGGTTGCTTGCCCACCGGGACGCGCTTTTCGGCGCTCGGTCCACCGTTGAAGGGCAGGGCGGGGACGGGCTAAGATCGATAGGTGAACGCGAAGGGGTTTTCGTAGGGTGGGCTCGGCCCACCATCCGGTTCGGCCCTCGAAAGCAGGTGGGCCGAGCCCACCCTACGAAGACCTTTCCGACCCGGCCGACCACGCAGTACGACGGGAGACACGTGATGAGGCAGCCGACGCGAGCGGGCTCGAGGCGACTTCCCGGCCGGGCGTTCCTGGCGCTGATCGTGGGGCTGGCGGCCGGGCTGGGCGGCTCCTCGGCGCACGCCCAGTTTGGTTATGGTTGGGGCTGGGGGCTGGGCTACCAGACGCCCGCGGTGGTCAACTACACGTACCAGCGTGCCAACATCGCCGAAGGCGCGGCGTACGCGAACCGGCCGACGAACCTCACCGCCCCGGCCCGTCCGCCGCGCGACGTGGACTTCTTCGAGCGGTACGATCCCCAGACGCTCCAGGCGATGGAAAATCGCGTGGCCCGGAACCCGCGGACCTATTACCAACCGCCGCCAGCGCCGACCGCCGTGGCCGTCGCAACGCCGTCCCCGGCCGCGGGTACGCCCACCTACAAGTCGGCCCCGCTGAGCAGCTTCTTCAACCAGTACGATGAGGTCGTCTGGCCCACGGACGCCCCCGTCACGGGCGGCCTGCAGGCCGAGCGGACCGTCTCCGACCAGGCGAGCCGGGCCGTCTTGAAGGAATACAACACCGACGGCCTGGCCAAGGTCGCCACCGTGACCGACGCGCGTAACAAGCTGCTCGACTACGGCCGCCCCGCCTTGGAATTCGTCCGCACTCACACCCCGCCCGTCGCCGACACCTTCCACGGTTATTTGCTCTCGCTCTACGACGCCATCGGCCGCGCGGCGATTGAGCCGAAGAAGTAGTCACTTATCACTTACCAGAGACTGTCCGGGAAGTCCGGTTTTAGCCCCGAAGGGGCGGAAGTCCATAGCCCAGGGCGTGAGCCCTGGGAACCGGAGCGACGCGTCACAAACCCTCTCCAGAGCCCCGAAGGGGCGACAGAAGCCCCTGCGGGGCTGCGGAGGAGGATCATGTCGCGACATCCACCGACCCAGGGCTCACGCCCTGGGCTATTCACTGCCGCCCCTTCGGGGCTAAAACCGCGCTTCCCGGACAGTCTCTGACAAGTGACAAATCCGCTCGGGCCGGGAAGGGTCACGGCTTTCGCGTCGCCAGGTCGAAGCTGAGCATGGGCACCTGGAAATATCCCATGGCGGCGTGGGCGACATCGATGCGGTAGATCGGGTCGCGCATCAAACAAGGCCGGCGGTCGGTGGCGGGGATGGTGGTGGCGTAGATGCGCAATTCGCCGGGGACCGTGGTGAGGATCTCTTCGCGCCAGTCGCCGAGGATGTCGGCCACGGCGATGACCTCGCCGTCGATGCGCGCGCTTTGCGTGGTGTGGGTGGGGTAATCGACGACACGGCGGCTGGCGATCAGCTCGCGCTGGGGGTTGGCGTCCCAGTAGACGGCGTGAGGGGCGAAGCCGCCGAGGTTCTCCTCGCTGAGCACCTGGCCCTGGGCGCTGCGGAGCCGGGCGAAGGCGAAGTCCTTGTTCGGGTCGGTGTCGGCGCTGTAGCACTCCGAGCCGGGATGGCTGGGATCAATGTCACTGCACAGGCCCTGACCGTGGACGTGCCGCGTGGGCTGGTCGAAGCCCCAGAGGATCGCGCCGGTCTTCGCATCCACCAGGCACATGCCGTCCTTCTTCTGGGCGGTCTCCATGCCGTAATAAATTTCCAGGCCGGGGTGGGTCGGGTCGATGTCGCCGACGTAGGCATGATCGGGATGGCCCTTGCCGGTGGTCCAGAGCGGTTTGCCATCATCGTCGAGCACGAGTGAGCCGAGGATGATCTCGTCGCGGCCGTCGCCATCGACATCGGCGCAATGCATGCCGTGGGCACCCTGGCCGCGGTACTTGCGGTCAAGCTGGGCGTTGTCCCAGTGCCAGACTTCGCGGAGCTGGCGGTTCTCGAAGCGGTAGGCGCGGACGACCATCAGGTTGTACGTGCCGCGCTCGACGATCAGGTGGGGATGCACGCCGTCCAGGTAAGCGATGCCGATCTGGTTGCGCGAGGCATAATTGTAAGCTTCGATCGGATCGGGGTTCGTCTTGAGGAACGGTGCGCGGTCGGGCCAGTCGATGCGGGCGATGGACGCGCCGGTGCGGCCGTCCCAGATGCTGAGGTATTCGGGTCCGGTCATCACGCGGCCGTCGGCGTCGCGCGGGTCACCCTCCGCGCCGGTCTTGACGGCGACCTCGGCGCGGCCGTCGCCGTCGAGGTCGTAGACGATATAGGGCGAGTACCAGATCCCCTGCTCGATCGCCCAGCCCAGGTCGTGCGTCCAGAGTTTCTTGCCGTCGGCGTGATAAGCCGCGAGCGTGAACGTGCCGGGACTGCGCTTCCAGTACTGGATATAGGGATCGACATTCGTGTTGGGCGTCTTGACCACGAAATCATAACGGCCGTCGCCGTCGAGATCGGCGATGCCGACCTTCTGGACGGTCGTCTTGGGATCGAGCCCGATGGAGACATACGGCGGGGCCTTCTCGCCGCCGCGCGGATTCTCGACGCGCACGCGGGCGGTCTCGTTGCCTTTCGTGGTACGCAGGGTGTAGGTCGCGGCCGACGCGGGCGGAGCGGCGTCGAGGAAGTCGGTCGTCGCGCGGATCGGCGCGGCCGTCAGCGTGACCGGGGAGCCGTTCTCGGCGCGGCGCTCGATGAGGAAGCCGACGTCCTGGGCGTCCGTCTCGAGCAGCCGCCAGGACAGATAGACCTTCCCCTCCGCGACCGGCCGCGCGCTCAACCCGCGGTCGAGCGTCTCCCTTTGCCGCTCGGCGGCGGAGGCCGCGAGTGAACCGCACAAAACCAGCACGCAGAATGCCATCTTTCGACGCATGGCGTGAGTCCTCGATAAGTCCCGACCCGGCACGTTCGACGGTGAACGCGCCTACATGAGCGCGACCCCGATGCTACCGCGCGCTGCGGGCGTGGGCCAGCGGGCGGTGGGGCGGAGCCCGACCCGGCGTGAACGCCGGGCCGAAGAGAGAGGAAAGCCCGGTGAACCGGGCTGGAGGAGGTGGGGCGCAACCACGGGCCTGGACTTCCGCCCGGTTTACCGGGCGTGCCGCGCCGCGGTCTTCGGCCCGGCGTTCACGCGGGGTCGGCATCACCCGGCGTGAACGCCGGGCCGAAGAGAGAGGAAAGCCCGGTGAACCGGGCTGGAGGAGGTGGGCGCAACCACGGGCCTGGATTCCGCCCGGTTTACCGGGCGTGCCGCGCCGCGGTCTTCGGCCCGGCGTTCACGCCGGGTCGGGCAGGGCCGATCATACATGTTATTGTGAGCCCCGTTTACGGGGCTTCTCGCTGCTCGGCTTCAGCCTGACCCTCCTCCGCTCCCTGATGGCGTTCGAGTCGCTCATAAACTCGGCCGCAGGCGTGGTGCTCGCGCTGGTTTCGCACGTAGGTCTTGACCCACTCCAGGTCCTTGGTCCCGAAACTCACCACGCCGTAGCCCGCTTGCCACTGCAAGAGCTTGCGACCGCGTCCGAGCTCCTGGTTGACCTCATGCGAAGACGCCCCCTTCAGCGCCTACCAGCTCGCTGATGACGATCGTGGGCACAATGGTCAAGCATACGTGAACATGAGTCTCAGTACCGCCGATTTCGTGCGCGAACACGCCGGGTGTGTCCACCAGGCGGTGTCGTAGGCGGCCATGGACGAAGGGCTCGACCGCGGAAGTCAACAGAGGGAAACTCTCCTTGGTGTGCCAGACGAGGTGAAGGTGGATCTCGCTGTAATAATTGCGCAACATGGGGAGGAACTCGCGGGGGTTGTCCGGGCTGAAAAGCCGAGCAGCGAGAAGCCCCGTAAACGGGGCTCCCGAAAAGGTGCATGATCGGCCCTGCCCGACCCGGCGTCAACGCCGGGCCGAAGCGGGAGAACGCCCGGTAAACCGGGCTGGGAAAGACAGCGTGTGGGCGCAGCGGGTTCTTTCGCCCGGTTCACCGGGCGTTCCGCGCAGCGGTAGTAGACCCGGCGTTCACGCCGGGTCGGGCGTGACCCGGCGTCAACGCCGGGCCGAAGCGGGAGAACGCCCGGTGAACCGGGCTGGGAAAGATAGCGTGTGGCGCAGCGGGTTCTTTCGCCCGGTTCACCGGGCGTTCCGCGCAGCGGTAGTAGACCCGGCGTTCACGCCGGGTCGGGCGTGACCCGGCGTCAACGCCGGGCCGAAGCGGGAGAACGCCCGGTGAACCGGGCTGGGAAAGATAGCGTGTGGGCGCAGCGGGTTCTTTCGCCCGGTTCACCGGGCGTTCCGCGCAGCGGTAGTAGACCCGGCGTTCACGCCGGGTCGGGCGTGACCCGGCGTCAACGCCGGGCCGAAGCGGGAGAACGCCCGGTGAACCGGGCTGGAGAATACCGGGTGCGACCGCCGACCCGGCGTCAACGCCGGGCCGAAGAGGGAAGAAGCCCGGTGAACCGGGCTGGGAGAGCGCAGCCTGAGCGCGTGGTCTTTCGCCCGGTTTACCGGGCGTTCCGCGCCGCGGTCTTCGGCCCGGCGTTCACGCGGGGCGGGCTCCGCACGGTCCGACCGGTGAACCGGGCGAAACACCGCGCACGCCCTTTCAACACCTCCTCCATCCAGCCCGGTTTACCGGGCTTTCTCCCGCTTCGGCCTGGCGTTGACGCCGGGTCGGGCTCAGGCCTTCGCCGCCGTCGGCTCGGAATCCTCCTCGATCCATTTCAAGGCGCGGGCGTGGCGCGTTGGGGCGATGCGCAGGACGACCTCGCCGCGCTGGAAGAGGCGGACGTTGCCGGTCGACTGACTGACCACGATGGCGATGGCGTCCGTGACCTTGGTGATGGCGGCGGCCGTCCAGTGGCGGGTGCCCAGACCGCGGGGGAGGATCAAGCCCGTGGTGGGCGCGTCGATGATGCGGCAGCCGGCCTCGATGGTGCCGTCGCGCGAGACCACGAAGGCGCCGTCGAGCTGCGCGATCTCCTTGATGGCCTCGCGCACGCGGCTGTCGCGCAGGTTGCGCAGCTTGCGCCGGTAGCCTTTGAACGGGTCGAAGCCGAGCGTGCGGGAGCGGGAGAGCACCTCGCGGCTATCGCCGACGACGAGCATGGTGCCGACGGGCGTGCCTTCGCGCCCCTCGCGGCCGATCTCGACGGCCAGGTCCACCACGGCCTTGAGCGTCTCGAACGGCACGCTGGTTTCGAGTGCCCGCAGGTCGCGCGCGGTGAGCCGCTCGAGGTGCTCGCCCAGGCGGATGACGGTGATCGAATCGAGCGCGTCGGCCTCGAAGCCGGAATAGACGGCGACGACGTGGTCGCCCGCCTTGAGCTGGTCGTCGGCCACGGCCTGCAAGAGCGCCAGCGTGATCCGTTCGGACATCGCCGCGTCGGTCGGATCCAGGTCCACGATCTCCAGCCCGGCGGCGCGCGGCATCGGCGTGACGGGGCAGATAGGTGGCGATCAGCACCCGCACGCCGTCGCACGCCTCGTGCAGGGCCTTCCAGTCCAGCGACCCTTCAGGCAAGACGAGCACGCCCGCGGCCTCGAGCCGGGCGGCGGCCGCGCAGGCCAGATCGAGCAGGGGATTGAGCGGCTTACTCGGCGCAAGAACGGGCGTCACGGCGAACCGCCTCTCGTTATCTGGAGGCCGGTCGATCCGTCCAGTGTCAACAGGCTTCCCCGGCGCCGGTCCAGGAGTGGCACAGCACGTCGCGCGACGGACCCGGACTCGCCTCGCTCGGGGGACCAAAGACTACCAGACCCTTGCAAAACCGCCAAGCCGAGAGGGCGAGAATCGGGCCGACCGTCGCGTCAGGGGACCAGCATCCCGATCATCAAGACCAGCAGAAAGCCGACGAAGAAGAGCCCGGTGGCAAAGGCGGTGTCGGTGGTTTCATGCGCCTCCACCAGCAGCTCCTCGGTGACGAGGTAAAGAAAGGCCGCCGAGCCGAAGGCCAGAACCGCCTCCATCATCGCGCCCGAGGCGTGGGACAGCAGCAGGATGCCGACGACCCCGCCGATCCAGGGCAGCGAGGCCATTCCCAGCGTGATCGCCACGGCGGCGCGGCGCGAAAGGCCGTTGCCCAGAAGCTGGGATGAGGCCGCGGGACCCAGGGAAAGAAACTCCGCGCTGAGAGCCAAGACGAGCAAGCCGCCCAGCTTCGCGCCGCGGAAAACGCGGCGCCGAGCAACAGGCCGTCGATCAAGACATCAATGCCGATGACGGCGACCATGCTCCAGGTGCCTGCGCGGCCTTCTTCTTCCTGGCGACGCTCGATCCGCGCGCTGAGGGACCGTACCGCCAACATGAGGGCCACACCGGCCGCAAAACCGATCGACGCGGCCAGAGGGGCATGGCGGTGCATGACCTCGGGCAAGACTTCCACCGCCACGGCGGCGAAGACCACCCCGGCGGCGAAATGCTGCAGGTAAGACTGGACCAGCCTCGGCGGGGGAACAAAGAGCGTCAGGATACCACTCGCGGCAAAGCACATCACCGCGATCGAAGTGGACCCCAGGACCACAAGACACTGTGCGAGCATGTGCGCATCCCTCGGCGGTAACGTCGTCCTGCCAGAGTACGGGAACGGTCCGTGCTCTTGGAGAGGGTACGTCTCCGGCGTCTCGGCGGCCTCTTGGGCCGTGTCCCGCGCCCGCAGGCGTGGGGCTTGCGCAGGCTGTCCATTCCTGTCAACATCCTCTTGACACCATTCTTGAAAATGGGCATTTTCATCAAGCGATGAGATTGTCTTCCCTCCCGCCGATGGAGAAGACAGGATCCAGGTCCCATTTCTTGCACCCGAGATGCGCCGCGGAAACGTTCCCGGTGTGAGGCGCGGGTGGGCGGAGAAGTGGTCCGATACCGCTCTCCGCGTTCCCGGAAGAAGCCGAAGATTGGCTCTCAACCCGTTTTTCCTCCTGTAACCTTCGATGCGAAGAGGAGTCTCAGGGATGTGCAACCTCTTGAAGGCCGTGTTCGCCGCCACGTTCCTCGCCGCGATCGCCGGACCGGTCTCGGCGGCCCCGGTCCTCATCACGACGGACGCCGGCTACACCGGCCCCGGCCTCAACCTGTCCGCGTTCGCCAATGGCAGTAACAGCTTCACGTTCGGCCCCATCACCATCGACAGTTACACCTTCACGGCGGCGCCGGGCAACGGCGGCAACGGCGGGAGCGGCGGCAACAGCGGCCTGGGTTCGGTCATCGGGCAGGGGTCCTACGGCCTGCTGGACAACGGTTCGTTCGGTGACGACGCGGTTTACATCGGCGTCGATTCGCGCACCGGCTACGACCAGCTCGTGCTGAATGGGGGCCCCGTGAGCGCGCTCGGCTTCTTCATGAACTATGCTCCGAATGCCGGCGGCGACGACCCCACGATCTCGGCGCTCGACATCAACGGCAACCCATTCGCGTCCTTCGACCTGGCCACCTTGGCGCCGATCTCGACGCCGGGCGGGTTCAATCAGTTCCAGTTCCGGGGTCTCTCCGACACGACGGCTTCCATCTACGGCTTGCGGTTCGGCGGCAATTACTTGCTCGTGTCAGGGACGGCCAACGGCGCCCTGGTGGCGCCGAGCCCGCGAGCGGCTTGATGATGCTGAGCGGTCTGGTGGTGGCGGCGGCCGGCTTGATGTACCGCCGTATGCGTCGCGCACGGGTGGCGTCCAACGCTTGAACACCGCCTGATGTCGCTGCCGGGTTGCGTCGGGGAGGCGGCGGGTGGCTTGTCCACCCGCGAAGAGGTTATTTCCATGTAGCGGCGGCCGTCTCGGCCGCTCCGGTATTGGGACACCGGAGCGGCCGAGACGGCCGCCGCTACATGGAAATAACCTCTTCGTACCACCTTTCAAAACTCCAGCAGCCGCCGCCCGCCCAGGAACATGGTGAGCATGCCGTCCTCGCTGACCTTCAAGACCGGGCCGTGGTAGCTGGCGGCCAGGGCGGCGGTGGTGCGGGCGCCTTGCACGGCGCGGGGGGCGAGGATCGTCTCGGCGGTCACGCGCAGGATCGCACCGAAGGACAAGAGCCGGCCGTCGCGGTCGGTGACCACCGCGCCGTCGATGCCGGCCAGGGATTCCAGCACGGTGTCGTCCAGGTCCTGGAGGTCCTGCGCGTGTGCCAGATGGTGCAGGGCCCGCTTGGCTAACCGGGGGGAAACGTTGTCGGGATCGTCCGGGTCGTCGGCGATGACCTCGTCGAGGATGCGGTCCTCGGCGCGACCAGGATCGGCAGCGCCTCGGCCGGGTTGCGGAGGATGACGAACAAGGCGCCGTGACGCTGTTCGGCCAGGTTCAGGGCGGCGCGGAAGATCCGGTCGGCCAGGTCGGCCGGGTGGGTCGGGCCGACAGCCTGACGCCAGGCGTCGTACTTCGAGGCGATGTCCAGAAGCCGCCAGCGGCCGTCGGTGAAGGCGAACGTGAGCTGGCCGTGGGCCAGGATCTTGATCTCCTGCGCGGGCGAAAGCACCATGGCGACGTGGCCGCCCGAGAGCGTGGCCTGGGCGTGCGCCAGGTACGGGCGGGGACAGGGGGCGGGCAACGGCTCGTTGCCTTGCACCTGGGCCGCCCAGCGCGTGATGTCCACCGGCCAGGCCAGATCGCCGTGGCGATCGACCAGAAAAACCGTGTTCAGGCCGTCGCAGAGCCGGTGGATGCTCTTGAGCGCCGCCAGGCGCACGTCGTATCGGGGCGCGCCCGGCGGGTTGATCCGGCGCGGCGCGGCCGGATCGACGTCGGTGCCGAGAAGCAGCACGCCCGTCGACCCGCGGCGGTTCTCATACGTGGACATCGTCGCCAGCCGCAGGGCTTCGAGCGCCGGCGGCATGCGGTCGAAGCGCGGCGTGCCCAGATAGTGCGCGACGGTCATGTCCTCGACGGCGTACTGGAGCATGTCCTCCAGGTTGGCCTCGGGATCATAGATGGCGCGGAAGCGACGGTCGAGCACCTCCAGGCCCGCCTCGACGAGCCGGCGCTCCGGGTCCGCGAACGGCACGGGCACGCCCGGCACGAGCCGGTACCGCGACTTGAGCCATTCGATCTCCAGACCCAGGCCATCGGGCTCGCACGAGACCTCGAAATTCGTCGCGCGCCGGCCCGGCAGCCGGATGATGCTGCGATCGCCGGCCGCTTCCAGCAGGGCGTCGGGAAAGAAGTGTTCGAGATTGCGCCGCAGGAGCATCTGATACAGGCCGATGGCCTTGGACATGGGCCCCGAGGGGATGCTGGGCGATTTCTTGGTGGCCATTGCCAGATTGTCCATATCCCGGGCCTCCTGCAACCGACCCGCCCGCGCGGGCCGGATTCTCAGAGTCTGTCCCAGAAGTGTCGATCCGGTCATTCTGGCTTTAGCCCCAGAGGGGCGGTAGTGAATAGCCCGGGGCGTCAGCCCCGGGAACCGGGACCGGCCCCATCCCCCCCTCTCTCAGCCCCGAAGGGGCGACGGAAGAGGCTGCGGAGGCCTGGGTTCTGTCGCCCCTTCGGGGCTGAAAAGAAGGGGTTTTGCGCCGTTGTTCCCTCCCGGGGCTGACGCCCCGGGCTATTCACTACCGCCCCTCTGGGGCTAAAACCTCACACCCTCGGCGGGCTTTCGGGACAGACTCTCAGTTCATTTTAGCGAACTTTCCCGCCCTTTCTCCCCGCCAGGCGATCGGCAAGCCGCGGCCATCGAAGGGAAAGGGCTCTCGCTGTCGGACGCAACGAAACAGCCGCACGGTGCGCACCGGCCGGCCGGCGCGGAGCAGCTCGAAGCGGTCCAGCGGCTCGATGCGCTCGAACCAGGGCGCGTAGCTGGCGGCATTTTCCGCACTATCATTGAATAGCACAAGAATGCCGTCATGGCCGATCCAGTCCTCGGGCCGGCTCCACTGGGCGAAGGCGTGGGCGTCGCGGCCGTTGTAGCAGAGCACGGGCGCTTTGTCCCCCAGGGCGAAGGCGATCTGGCCGCAGTGATACCAGTGGTAGGTGAAAACAAACGTGCCGGGCCGGTCCGTGGCGAGGTCCCGGCGCAGCCGCGCGGCGATCTGGTCCCAGCCGTACATGTCCACCGTGGGATCGTGGGCCGCGGGGAGCAGGCCCCACCGCGCCTGCGCGGCGAAGAGCGCGACGCCCACCACGGGTACCGCCGCCAGCATCGCCAGCCGGCGGCGCAGCCGGCGGGGATCGACTTCGAGCCCGCGGGCCCAGTCGGCACCCAGCAGCGGCATCAGTCCCAAAAAGCCGACGAGCGACCAGTGCGGCAGGATCGGCCGCACACACGAGACCGCCAGGAACAGCCCCAGCGCGGGCACCGCCTGGCAGAGCAGGAATCGTTCCGGCGGAGGGCCTTCGGCCGACCACAGTGCGCGGCGGTGCTTCCAGAACGTGACCACCAGGAACAGCCACATCCAGGGCATCAGGTAGAGGGCCTGGCCGCCGAGGAACGCCGCCAGTCCGGCCGGCTGGAAGGACAATCCCACGGCCCGGCCGCTCTGGAACGCGAACGACGCCCAGCCGTGCGAGGCATTCCAGAGAATCACCGGCGAGAACACGAGCGCGCCCGCCACCAGCGCCAGATACGGACCGGGCCGCCGCAGCCAGGCGCGCGCCGAAGGCTCCAGCACCAGGTACAGAACCGTGCCGACGGGCAGCAGGACCGCGTGGTACTTGCTCAACATGGCCGCCGCCCCAGGCCAGTCCGACCAGCAGCCAGGGCCAGGTCCGCTCGAACCGCGGCAAGGCTACCGCCAGCCGGTCGAGGGTCCAGAGCCAGAAAAACAGCAACGGCCCGTCGGGCAGCGCGAAGGTGCTGGCCGCTACTGTCTGATAGGCGGTCACATTCAGCACGAACGCCGCCAGCACGCCCGCCCAGGCGCCGAAGAACCGGCGGGTCAGCCGGGCCATCAACAGCGTCGAGCCGGCGAAGAGCGCGATGAATCCCAGCCGCAGCGCCACCACCGGCCCGACCAGGCGCGCCCCGGTCAGTCCGATCGCCTCGACCACGGCCATCATCGGCGGGTGATCGTAGTAACTCAGGGCGGGATGCCGCACATAGAGCGCGTGATAGGCTTCGTCGTTCCCCGGCGCGAGGCCGGCGGCCCAGCCCAGTCGCAAGAGGGCCGACAGGACCACAAGCGTCGCCAAGGCTCGTCGCGGCGTCATGATCGACTCACTCCCACCGTTGGAGACCGAGCGTGGCCCGTTCCCGGTCGCGGCGGGGCATTCTGACCGTTTGCCGCGATCTTGGCGATGCCAATTCCTGCTGGTCTTGTCGGCGGGAAAGACCCTTGCTACGATCCTGCGCCGCGAGCTGACGGATCGGCTCGCGGTGCGCTGGCGTAGGAGTCGAGGTTCCATGAGCCGTCGCAAGACGATCATTCGGGTGGTGCTGGTGCTGGCGCTGGTTGGCCTGGGCTGTGAGCAGCTCTGGCGTCACGGCCGGCATCTCGTGCTGCCCTTGCGGTTCGCGACCGTCGAGCCGGGCCGCATCTATCGAGGAGGCTGGCAGTCCTCCTGGCCGATGCGGCGGATTGTCCGCCAGTACCACATCAAGACGATCATCGCGCTGGCCCACCCGCCGGACAATCCCCTGTGTGTTCGGGAGAAAGCCCTGGCGGCCGAGCTGGGCTGCAAGTGGATTCACATCCCGATTGTCGATACGCGCGTGCCCGGCGACCCGAGCGTCTCGGATCGTCTCGCGGAGGCGGCCGCGGCGATCGCCGATCCAGCCAATCAGCCGGTGTATTTCCACTGCCACCACGGCATCAACCGCGCGTCGATGGCCCAGATGGCCTACCGGATGGTGGCCTGCGGCTGGACCCTGGACCAGGCGCAGGACGAGATTGTGCGCGGCTTCGGCCTGGTCCTGGTCGATCACGGGCCGGACTACCGTCACATGGCGCAGTTCTACGCCGAGCGCGTCCTGCCGGCGCGGGAGCGAGAGGCGCAAGGTACATCGCCCGCCACGCGCTGAGTGTCTGCCGTCTGCTCGCTGTCGGCTGTCCGTTATCCGCTCTCAGATTTCAGCCAATAGCGGATAGCGGGCAGACGGCCTCAGCGGTTCGCGGGCGCCGGGAGGACCGGGGCATCGGCCACCCGGCGCGGCAGCCGGCCCGATGTCGCCGCCATGACGGTCAGGACCAGGACCCAGGCGACAAACACGGCCACGGCCGCCAGAAATCGCTTGCGCGCTTGGTCCACGGGGCGGCTCCCTGGGATGCGGGAAAGAAAGGATGGAATTGAGAAGGTGTACGAGAATGAGAGATGCCGGCCTGTCGGGTAGGCGGAAAAGCCTACCCGAGAAGACCGTCTCAGAGCTCGCTCTCGAGCAGCAAGGCCTCGCGCTGGGCGAAGGCGGTCTCGAAGTCGAACACGTCGTCGAAGTCGGCGCGGCGATCGGTGGGCGTCTTCTCGAGATGGCCCGCGGCGATCAGGTTGTAGACGATCTCGCCCAGATCGGACGTGGACTGAATGCCCCACTGTCCGAGCACCAGCCGGGCGAGCAGGCCGTATTGCTGGAGGGCCAGCGTGCGTGCGCCTTCGCAGAGCTCGCGGCCGGTCACGTGTTTGGACTGCGCGGCTCGTCAGCCGGCGGCGCTCGCGGCTGCCGGACCGGGCACGCGCTTTATGGGTCTTCGCGTGTTCGAGGGCCTCGAACACGAAGAGATAGGCTTGCCATGTGTAGCGGGCATCGCCCGCCAGAACCGCGGACAGGTCTTTACGCAAACTCATGTTCGACCGTTCCTTCGTCCTCTCGCGCCCGACTGCGCCTCGGTCACTCCTCGATGGAATCACCATCCTCGTCCCGATGCGTCTTCGCCTTCTTCTCGACCGCCAGGATCTCCTCGGGATTGAGGGCGATCTTGCGTCGATCCTCAAATTCCACCACGACCTTGCGGGCCAGGACCTCGAGCGCCAGCACCTTGCCCGGACCCCGCGCCGTGATCACCTTCGAGCCGGCGGGCGGCAGCTCCCGCTCCAGGCCCTGGTACGTGTCGTACTCGTAGCGCAGGCAACACTTGAGCCGTCCACACCGGCCCGAGATCTTGGCCGGGTCGAGCGTGGTCTTCTGGAGCTTGGCCATGCGCATCGACACCGGCGGCATGCGCAACAGGTGCGTGCGGCAACAGACCGACTGGCCGCAGTCGCCGTAGTCGGCCAGGAGCTTGGCCTCGTCGCGCACGCCGATCTGACGCATCTCGATGCGGGTGCGAAAGGCCCGGGCCAGGTCTTTGACCAGCTCGCGGAAATCGACCCGTTTCTCGGCCAGGTAATAGAAGACCAGGCGCTCGCCGCCGAGGATGGCCTCGACGTCGATCAGGTCCATCTGGAGCTGGCGCCGGGCGATGAACTCGCCGCAGGTGCGGAAACCCGCGTCCTGGCGTTCCACCAGGCGCGCCGCCGCCGCGCGGTCCTCCGCCGTGGCCACGCGCAGAATCTCGCCCCGGGCGGGATTCTCCAGGTAGACGGCGGTCCGGTCCGTGGCCCGACACAGCACCTCGCCCAGCTCGGCACCACGGTCCGTGCGCACGACCACCTGCTGGCCGCGCGGATGCTCCGTCTCGTCGAGTCCCGTGAACTCGCCGAGAAACCGCATCTGACCATATCGGACAACCACGGTCTCGGGCATCAGACGGCCGGCCTCGGCAGGGGGCAAGACGCAGGAGGGTTCGGAGGGGCGTCCAGGCACATCGCTGCGGAGACCCATTATCACCTTCCCTGGTAGGGACTTGACAAGAGAAGATTCCAGATTCCGGATTCCGGATTCCAGATCCGAAAATCCGGAATCTGGAATCCGGAATCCGGAATCCGGAATCTGGAATTCTGATCTGGGAAAGGCGCTCGGGGCCGGCACGGCGCGCGTCAGGCGGGGTCGAGCTTGGCGTCGCCCGCTTTCACGCAGTTGAGGTCCGCCAGCGTGGCACAGCCGGGCGGCAACTCGGCCTCTTCGATGAGCATGTTGGGGATGTCGTCCGTGATGGCGAACCGCGGCCCGCAACGGGTGCAGACCAGGACATCGCCCTCCCGGCGCAGGGGGGCTTTCCCCATCGGACAGACCAAATACGCCAACTGTTCCTCACTCGCCATCGCGATGGCCTTTCAAGCGAATCTCGGACAAACAAAACGGCCGGTTCGAGGCGTCGAACGCCACGGCTCTATTATGCGGTCCTCGTCGGTTTTTGTCACTTGCCCGTGGTCCGTGGTCGCTGTACCCGGCCAGAGCTAGCCCGGTTCACCGGGCTTTGTCCCTCTTCGGCCCGGCGTTCACGCCGGGTCGTGGGGCACCCGGCGTGAACGCCGGGCCGAAGACCGCTGGCGGTGCGCCCGGTGAACCGGGCGGAAAACCCGCGTTCATTCATTGTATGTGTTCCCCAGCCCGGTTCACCGGGCTTTGTCCCTCTTCGGCCCGGCGTTCACGCCGGGTCGTGGGGCACCCGGCGTGAACGCCGGGCCGAAGACCGCTGCGCGGTGCGCCCGGTGAACCGGGCGGAAAACCCGCGTTCATTCATTGTACGTGTTCCCCAGCCCGGTTCACCGGGCTTTGTCCCTCTTCGGCCCGGCGTTCACGCCGGGTCGTGGGGCACCCGGCGTGAACGCCGGGCCGAAGACCGCTGCGCGGTGCGCCCGGTGAACCGGGCGGAAAACCCGCGTTCATTCATTGTATGTGTTCCCCAGCCCGGTTCACCGGGCTTTGTCCCTCTTCGGCCCGGCGTTCACGCCGGGTTGTGGGGCACCCGGCGTGAACGCCGGGCCGAAGACCGCTGCCGGCGCGCCCGGTGAACCGGGCAAAAGAACCAGATGCGCCCACTCCGTGAATCTCCCCAGCCCGGTTCACCGGGCTAGCTCTGGCCGGGCACAGCGACCACGGACCACGGGCCACGGGCAATTCAAGGGGCGAGCGTGGTGACGCTCGACGAGATGGACAACCATTGCCGAAGCGCGTCCGCATGGTTGAGGATCTCGACCGACTCGTGGTTGTCGAACTCGATGCGATAGCAGGACTGGGTGACCTGGCCCAAGGCGTCGGTGCGCGAAACGTCGCGGATGCAGGTGACGCGGTCCAGGTTCACGATGGACGGGCCAACGCGAATCAGGTTCATGGTGCCTGGGTTCCTTTCAAGAAGCCATCCACGCGGCGCTCATCAGGTCAGGGGAGCACGTCGCGCGTCTGGATGTTCGGGACGGAATAGGTGAACTCTCCGGTCAGGACCGCGCGGGCTTCGAGCCGTTTCAGGGCCAGCTCCAGTTGCCCCGCCGCGAGCCGGGTCAAGACGGACAAGCAGCCGCCGCCCAGATCGGAACCTTCGACGGCGTTCTGGGACACGGCGGTAAGGCGGTCGAGGCGCTGGTAGCGCTCGTTGCCGGAATCGCCCCGCACCACCAGCGTCAGCCGGTACGAGACGCGCCGCACGGCGCTGGTGTCCGTGTCGCGCGTCTCCGTCCAGCCCACGGGCAAGACGACCGCGGCGGGCAGGCGGTCGGCGCCGATCACGTCGATCTCGGCCGGCGTGCCGAACCCCACCGTGGCGAACTCGCCCGTCGCGGACAGGGCGGCCAGGATCGCGGCGAAGGCGTCGCGATCTCGATACGAACCCGAGGGCATGATGGTTTCTCCTGATCAACGGTTGATCTTCGTCCCGAATCGCGTCGTGGCCGCGCCACCGAGACCCGCGGCCGTGTTCCAGTGCAGAGCGATCCGGTCCAGCAGCTCGTCGAGCTGCGATTTCAGCACGCGGGCCTTCTCCGCGAGCGTGCCGTCGGTGCCCTGGCCGAGGTCCAGATAGCGCGTGGACAGAACGGACAGCACCGCGGCCTCGCGCAGCTCGCGCACATCGTAAAGATCCGCCGGGCTGGAGCCGCCAAGGCGCTCGTCGATGCCGTAGCGCCGGTTGAGGCTGTAGCTGGCGGCGGCGATCTGCGGCGTGAAGGTGGTCACGAGGAACTCGACGCCGGTCAAGCCCGACGCCGGGCTGGGCGGCTGTCCGACGCCGCTGGCCTGTCCCTTGCGGCGCAGCCGGACGCCACCCGGAACCACCTGATCGACCACGAGCACGTCCGTACCCCCGCGAAACGCCGCGGCCGGCCCGAGCAACTGCACGACGTGCCCCGGCGCCAGACCGCTCGCGGTGAAGTCGACCGACGCCGACCGCAAGAGCCAGCGGTCCGTGCCGCTGAAGGTGCCGTCATTGCCCGCGGCCAGGACCTGCTCACGGGGACACAACAGCGCGAAATCGGACGGGGCCCAGGTCGCGATGTCCTCGTCCGTGGCGTACAGCTCGATGGCATCACTCATCGCGGACCTCGGTCTTTCAAGGGCCGGACATGCCGCGGGGGCACATCCGCGCGGGAAAACTCGGTACGGCGGTTACGGTTGTGGATGCGGTGGATGCCGTCTCGGGCTCATTGCGCGGCGGGATCGCCGGTTTCCGCCGGGACTGGAGATCGGCCAGCATCAGCTCCGCGGCGCGCGCGGCGGCCTGGAGCTGCCAGCCGAATTCCTCGGCCTTGGCCAGGATCTGACCAAGCTGGATCTCGTCGGCGTCCGCCGTCTGGGCACACAGGTTGCCCAGCGCGGCCAGGGTCACGATCCGCCGCGCCGGCGCCGCGGCCTCGGGATGCCCGAGCGCCGCCGCGGCGGTGTCCAGGAAGACGGGATAGCCGGGAAATGGAGAGTTCGACACGACGAATTACCTCTGGCTTTCTGTCTGATGGCCTGTTTCTCTGGGGTTTTCTATGTAGCGGCGGCCGTCTCGGCCGCTCCGAAGGCCACCGAAACCGGAGCGGCCGGGACGGCCGCCGCTACATCAGGAGGGGTGTTATGTTCAGAGGGTGCACCCGACCGGAGCCGATTTCTCGACTCCGGCCGGTGCGCTCCGACCTTTCGATCACGTGGCCGAGAACGCCGTGATGCCCTCGACCCAGGCGTGATGCGACTCGTTGTCGACCTCGATCGCGGCCTCCGCGACCCAGTCGCCCTCGATGGCGTCGCCGCGCGAGCCGCGGGTGTTCCAGAACTCGTTGCGCTTGACCCGCAGCCGGATCTCGGACGAGGTCAGGGCGAGCACGGTGAAGGGCTTGAGCAGCGGGGCTTCGATGATCGAGAGGCCGCCCAGGAAGGGCGCCTCGAACACGTCGATCGGGGTGCCGAAGACGTTCACGCCGGCATCGATGCGCTGGGCGGCATGGCCCCAGGTCGCCAGGCCGGTCATGAAGTTGCTCGAGACGACCAGCACGTCGGGATCGCCGCCCTTGGTGCGGCACTTCTCCAGCGTGTCGCGGATCAGGTCGGTCGGCTTGTACGCGCCGGCGTTGACCGGGGCGGTCGTCTTGTTGCTCACCAGCAGCGATGCGCAGGCCCTTCTGCTTGGGACGGCCGGAGACGCTCGGGTCTTCGCCGAGGCCGTAGTAGCCGGAGACTTCCATGTCGTCCATGAGGTTCTGGAGCGCGTCCATGCGGCTCTGCTCGAACGGCGAATGCACGCCCGGGGCGCCGACGTAGCCGGTGGTGGCCTGGAACGAGCCGCCGACCTGCACGGGGTGCTGGAACGTCTGGCAGTACTGCGTCACGCCGACCGGCTTGGTGGCGATGGCGAGCTGGTTGATCTCGGCGCCGGTGCGGCTGTTGGCGATGAGCATGACCGTGCCGCCGTTGGCGGTCGCGGCCGGGGTGGTCCCTTCCGCGCCGCGGCGGACCGAGACGGTGTTGGTGACGAGGTTCGGGTCGCTCGTGACCTCGACCCGCTCACCCGTGGGCAGCTCGATCACGTCGCCGTTCATGAAGGCGCTGGCATCGGTCAGCGTGAGCTGGCCGTCACCCGCGCCCACCGCCGCGTTCAGCGTGGCGAACCGGTTGCGAAACGCCCGGTTGACCATCGTGAAGACCGTCGAACCGACCGGGATGCGGGGCAGCCGGGTCACGAGCGGGCAGCGGTTGACGAACCAGTTGATCGCCACCACGCTGACGTCGTTGCGGATCTGGGCCTGGTTGTCCAGGTTGTTCTGAATCCCCTGCAAGTAGGCGTTCGGCATGCTGATCACTCCAAAGCAGAGTCAGGTCAGAAACCTCCTGCGCCGTCCGCCCGCACACGCGGGCGGCAGCCGGCGATCCCGCCCGGCGCCGGGCGGGTCCTGAAGTTCGATCTCGCCCCGAAGGGGCGGTAGTGAATAGCCAGGGGCGTCAGCCCCTGGGACCGGTTTCAAGGTGTCGATGCGAGACGTCCTAGACTTATCCAGGGGTTTACACCCCTGGCTATGAACGGCCGCCCCTCCGGGGCTGAAACCAGACTTCCGGATCATCTCTTACCGTCGTCGCCGGCTCAATCCGACCGGGACCGAGCTATCGCCCGGCCGGGCGGTGGTTTCCAGCCACCGCCGGATGGTGATCTCGCCCAGGTTCCTGGGAGGAGCGGCATCCGGTCCGGAGGCCGCGACGCGGCCCGGACCCGGGGACGCCGTCCCACCGCGCGACGTGGGCTGGCAAAAATGGGCGAAATCCGGACTGGCCAGCCGTTCGCTGACGACCTGGCCCAGAGGCCGGCCGTCGCGCGCCACGACCCGCGGCGTGCCGTTCTCGTCGTGGACGTCGAAGTCGTCGTGCCACAGCTTGACGAGCTGCGCCGCGGCACCGGGAACCAGCGGACGGCCCGTCAGGGCGGTCGCCAGCTCGCGGTCCAAAACAGCCGCCTTGAAGGCGCGTTCCCACTCCGCGGCCTTGCGCGCCTGCTCGGCACAGGCCGCTTCGAGCGCCTGGACGCGGGCTTCGGCCGCCCCGGGATCGGGCACTTCCACGGCGCGGTGCTGGTGGAGTCGGCACCGCGTCGTCGAGGTTCGCCAGGTCGTTGTCAATCGCGTCGGGGTTCATGGTGATGTTCCGGGACAAGCCTGGTGGCCAGTGCCCCTCCTACGGGGTGTAAATGTCCTGGATGAGCGCGGTCGTGGGCGGCTCGGACGCGGTCCGGCGCCGATGTTGTTCGGCGAGATGGCCCTGGATCTCGGCCTCGCAACGGGCGTATTGCTCGTCGCTCTGGCCGGGCAGGCAGAGCCGCATCAAGCGGCCGAGCAGCAGGCCCTCAGTCAGCGGCAAGGCGCCGGCGCGGGTCGACAAGGGCCTGGAAATCCCCGGTCGCGGCGGCCACGTCGCTGGCCGTGAACAGGTCGAACTCCGCCGGGTAGACGATCGTGATCGCGTCCCGGTCCGCATGGCTGGGGGCGCCGTCGCCGAGCACGGTCAGGGCCAGCGCGGCCGCGATGCGCTCGGCCTGGGCGAGCACCTTGGCGATCTTGGCCAGACGGTTGTTGCCGTCGGCGTGGTCGAGCATCTTGGCCAGACCCGACTGCGCCACGCCGTCGCGGCCCGTCGGCCGCACCAGCGCCGAGTCGCGGTCCACGTCGTCGCGGAGGTCGGCCTTGTTCCGCCGGATCGATTCGGCCCCGTCCTTGGGGAAATCGACGACGTCGAACCCTTCGTAAGTGGCCGTGTTGCCCTGCACGTTCTTCTTCTTGGGCAACAGCCAGCTCGGGCCGATCGGCATCGTGCCGTCGGCCTGGACGTAGTCCTCGGGACCTTGCAGCAGCGGGTGCGCCTGGGTCGTGTCCGAGAGGATCAGCTCGGAGTCGCGGTTGTAATATTCGCGCTGACGCTCGGCGATCCCCTCGTAGCGCGACTGGCCGATGTTCTGGCAGCGGGGCTTGCGGCGGTCGAAGACGCGCACGATCGGCACGCACCCGAACGGGTGCGGCGTGACGGCCAGGACTTCCCCGTCGGCGTCATAGAGCGTCGAGTCTTGCTCGGTCCAGTAGCGGTAGCGCGACTCGGGGCCGTTCTCGCCCTCGATCGGCTCGTGGACCAGGCATTCCACATAGTTCTGCGAGGTCGGGTCGAGCCGCCACCAGAGCATGTTCTCGGGCAGGATGAACGAGGCGAGGCAGCGATCCAGTCCCAGGCGCTCGACATCGGCGCGGGTCGCGACCGTCTCGCCGTCAGGGGCCGGAGGATGATCCATGCACAGGTCGAGCTGACCGAGCGCGAGCAGCAGCGGGGCGACCGTCTCGGCCATCCACTGGTCGATCGGCGTGCCGCAGCCGTCCACGTCGGCCCACCAGCGGCGCAGCGAATCGGGGCCGTCGCGCTTGACCTCGCGGGCATAGATCCGCGAGAGGTGCGTCTCGATCGCCTCGGCCACGAAGGTCGGCACGGGCGTGCGCGCCCGCCGCAGCTCGTAGTCGTCGTCGGTCGCCAGCGTGGCTGGATCGAGACCCAGCGTGTCATAACTGGCCGCGAACGGTGCCAGGCCATCGAGCGGCGCGGCGGCGTCGCGCGGGTCGGGATACTCCCGCTTGTGCCGGATCAAGTTGCGGACCGGCAGACCGCGCCGGTCGTGGCCGTAAACGGCCTGGCGATAGCGTTCTCCCCCTTCGAGGGAGTCGAGCAGCCAGCGCCAGCGGCGGTGGTGCTCGCGCCACTCGGGATGGCGCTTCTGAATCAGTTCACGCGCGTCGAACATGGGCGATTCACCTCGATTCTCTCCCAGGGAACAAAGCGGGCACGACTATAGTATTGTTTTCGTCTTCAGATCGTATTCTAAAAAATTTGTCGAGCCGGCATCCGGTGGAAGGATGGCGTCGCGCCGCGTCCCTCGGGGAAGCAGGTGCGCAGGCCGCCCCGCAGCGCGTCCACGAGATCCTCGTGGGGGTGCTGGGGGTCTTCGGGATAGTCCTGCCACTGGCCGCCGCGGCGGGCGCGGCGATAGCCGCCGAAGGCCCGGATGGTGGCCGTGCAGCGCGGGTGGAAGAACAGCCGGGTGGGACCGTCGGCCGGGTGCAGGAACGACTCGACCAGGGCCAGGCCGTCGGCCACCGAGCCGGACGGCCAGCGGTGCAAGGGTCGCAGCCCGACCCGCTCGTACTCGGCGATCACGGTCGGCCCGACCGGATTCCGCGCGCCGCCGGCCGGATCGGTCGAGGCGAGATCGACGCGGCCATTGCAGCGGGTGCCGCGCGAACTCCAGCAGGGCCCGGGCGTTGGTCTCGGCGGAGAGACTTTCGGCCAGGTAGTCGGCGAAGACGTGGATCTCCTCCGTCGCGCCGGCCGGCCGCAGAACCTGGAAGAACACCGCGCCGGTGAACACGCCCGAGTCCAGGGCCAGGTGGACGGGCCAGGCCGGGTTGTACTCGGCGTTCATCGAGACGTGGACCTCGGGCGCGAAATCCGGGAACCACAGCCCATCGGCCTTGGGGCCGAGGCAGAGATACTCCGCCTGGAACGTCCGGGCGCTGGTCGAGCGCAGCTTCTGGATCAAGGAGTCGATCGCGTAGTGTCCGTGCGACCGCTTCCCCTTGGGAGGGCCGCCGTCGGCCACATTGTGGCAGTGTTTTTTCAGCGGGCATTCCCCGCAGCGCTCCAGGTCGGCGCCCGAGCGCTCGTCGGAGCAGTGCTCCAGGACCTCGAACGTGCAGAACGTGTAGAGCGGGAACGCGCCGGCGCGGGCCTGGTCGATCATCTCGGCCATCGGCCCATCGAGGCGGTGCCAGGTCGAGGTCATCAGCACCGACGCCGGGCAGCCGCGCCGTTCCATGCACATGCCCATGGCGGCCTCGCGGCACTCGGGATCGATCTCGTCGATCTCGTCGAGCTTCAGACTCGGCACGTGCGGCCCGCGCACGCTCGTGCTGGAAGCGGCCAGGATGGCGACCTCGGAGCCGTTGCGATAGCGGGCCTCGCCCTTGAGCAGCTCGCGGATCGAGTCGGCATCGGAATAGCCGAGCGGCCCGCGGCCGTCGCGGACCAGATCGCACAAGGCGCGGTAGACCTGGAGCGACTGGGCCCGGCTGCCGCCGAGCACGCGAGTGGCGTGGCCCGGGTTCCAGCGGCTCAACAGGTGCGTGTGCAGCGCCGACAGGAACGACTTGCCGGCCCCGCGCGCCGCCAGCACCAGCGCCAGCGAGGGACGCTGAAAATACACCTCCGAAAAGAACGTCCAGGGGGGCGTATGCTCGGGGCAAACCGGCGTCCGGGCGATCTCGACGCCCGTGTAGGCGCGAATCCAGTTCCGCAGCTCGTCGGGGGTGTTTGCCGGCGTTTCGCGCCAGGACCAGTCTGTCGGGATGCGCGGCGTGTGTCATGACCGGGGGCCGAGACTCCGGAGCGGGGTGACGCAGGGTCGTTCCTACGCGACCTCGTACGGGCGGAAGTCCCGGACGATCTCGCTGATCCGGGAGCGCGGCAGATCGAACACGTCGGCCAGGAACCGTTGCGAGAGGCCCTGGCGATACGCGAGGTAAATGACCAGGTTGCGCCGCCACCGCCACCGCTGGCCGGCACTGGCCTGAGGTGGGACCGACGGCACCGCGGGTGCGGATGCGTCGTCCGGATGTCGGGAAATCGTCAACGGTCTCGTCATGGTGCAAGATCCCGCCGCCTTCGGCCCATCACCGCTCCAACGAGCGTTTGACCGATATCATCGTGACAGACCCCGCGGCCTATCACCTTTTCCTGGCGGGATGACCCGACCTGGCCGTTACAGTCGGAAGGGAGGAGGGAGGAGAGCGGCCGGGGCGTCGGCTCGGGGGCCGGATTCACCACAGAGACACAGAGGACACGGAGTTCTCACAGAGATTCTCTGTGTTTGTCTCGGTGTTCTCTGTGTCTCTGTGGTGAATCCGGCCCCCGAGCCGACGCCCCAGCCACTACGCGACGAGGACCAGGCTCGGGCCGTCGTCAAGCTGGACGACATCGCCGAGGGCCATCTGGCGGCGCTTGCGCAGTTCCACGGCGCCGTTGACCCGGACGTGGCCCTCGGCGATCAGCGCCTTGGCCTGACCGCCGTTGTCCACCCAGCCGACCAGCTTCAGGACCTGGGTCAAGTTGATCGGTCGCTCACCGACGGACAGGGACAGAGGCTCGGCCATCGGATTCGCTCACTTGCTGGATCTCGTTCTCGACCGCGTTGACCACCGCCCGTTCCTGGGCCGTCGTGCCGGACCAGAACGGCGCAAGCATCGTGCGAATCTCTCCCGGCAAGGCGGGCTGGACCGTGTTCAGGACCGCGCTGACGCAACGCCCCGACGGACTCGACAGGATCGTCTGGCGGCTTTGAGGGGCCAGGCTCAGCACGAACAGAGTGATCACCATTCCCAGAATCGCGCCCTCCAGCCCGCCGAGGATCATCCCCAGGTGCCGGTCGTACGCCTCGAACTTCAGGGCCCGCAACGTCGCCCGGATCATCCAGGCCACGAGATAAACCCCGCCCGAGGTGGCGACGTACAAGGTCAACATCGCCAGCGCCCGCGCCACGATCGGCTCTCCCGGAAAATGTGCCGCCAGCGGGCTCGACAGCGGGAAGGCGACCAGATAGCCCAGGACCAGCGACGCGATGCTCGCCACCTGCCAGGTAATCCCTCGGAAGGCGCCCCAGACCATGCCCGCAATCACGATCCCAACCATTGCCGCGTCGTAGATCGTCATCCGTGACCTCCGTCCTGTTCGCGTCCCGTCCGGGACCTCATCCTAGCCGACGGCCCGGGAACGACAAGGCCGCTTCATTCGTAGGGTGGGCTCGGCCCACCGTCTTCGGAGTCAGGGCGGTCGACGATGGTGGGCCGAGCCCACCCTACGAACTCAATGGAAGCCTCGCCGCCGCATCTGGCTGTAGCGTTCGAGCGACTCGACGATGACCGGCAACGCCTGATCGACGGGCTCGATCTCATCGACCTCGACTGCTTTGTCTTCCAGTTGCTTGTAATCGAGAAAGAAGCGGCGCAGCATGGTCAAGCGGTGTCGGGGCAGCTCGTGCGCATCGCGGTAGCCGTCGAACTCGGGATCGCCGACCGCGACCGCCAGGATCTTGTGATCCTTCTTGCCGGTGTCGATCATGGTCATCAGCCCGATGGCCCGCGCCGTCACCAGCGTCATGGGCGCGACCGCTTCTTGACAGAGCACGAGCACGTCGAGCGGATCGTCATCCTCGGCGTAGGTCTGGGGGATGAACCCATAATTCGCCGGGTAATAGACCGCCGAGTAGAGCACCCGATCCATGCGCAATAAGCCCGTGCGCTTGTCCAGCTCGTACTTGACGTTCGACCCCATCGGGATTTCGATCAGCGCGTTGAACGTCTGGGGCAAATGCTCGCCCGGGGTCACGTCGTGCCAGGGATGGATCATGGCCTTTCCCCAATTCGGAATTCGGAATTCGGAATTCGGAATGGAAGAAGACGTGGTTGCGACTGCCGGTTCCGCCGTTTAGTTTACCGTTCCGTCTCCCGCAGGAAGAAGTCCAAGGTGCCGAAAGAAGGTCTCTTTGAATTCCGCATTCCGAATTCCAAATTCCGAATTTAGAGAGGTGACGGCCGCGAACGCCGCGGATTACCTGCATGAGACGTGCCGCGTGCCGGCTGAGGTTCCGATCGCGGTCCGCGAGCTTACCGGCGGCGTTTCGAATGTCGTGCTGCGGGTCGATGTCGCGGGGCGTCCGCCGCTTGTATTGAAGCAGTGCCGCGCGCGGTTGCGGGTGCCGATGGAGTGGTACAGCCGGCTCGATCGGATCTGGACCGAAAGGGCCACGCTCGACGTGCTGGCGGGGCTTCTTCCCGATGGCAACGTCCCGCGCGTTCTGTTTGCCGACCTCGACAACTATCTGTTCGCGATGACCTGTGCCCCGGACGACGCCGTGACCTGGAAGCAGCGTCTGATGGCCAGCGCGGCGGGATCGGCCGCGATCGCCCGGCAGGTGGGACAGACCTTGCGGACGATCCATCGCGATGCCGCCGGCCACCCCGCGCTGCGGGATCGGCTGGCCGATACGTCCCTGTTCGAGGAACTCCGCATCGACCCCTATTACCGCACGGTCGCCCGCGTCGATTCTGACCTCGCGCCGGCCTTGGATCAGCTCATCGCGAGCATGGCCCGGCCCGACGCGTAACGCACGCTGGTCCTGGGCGACTACAGCCCCAAGAATATCCTGGTCCATGAGCGGTGGCTTGATCCTGCTCGACTTCCAATGCGCCCACGCCGGAGACCCTGCGTTCGACGTGGGCTTCTGCCTGTGCCATCTGGTTCTGAAGCTCGCCCGCTCCCGAGGGGATGCGGCCTATCGCGCGGTCGCTCGAAGCTTCCTCGACGGTTATTTTGCTGGCGTTGAAGATCCCGGCCTGTCCCGGCGCCTGCGCGGCACACGGCCGCTTGTATGCTGGCCCGGCTCGACGGCAAGAGCCCGGTCGAGTACCGTCACGAGCTCGACCAGGACGCCATCCGCCGCCAGGCCCGCGCCGCGCTGACCGCCGCCGCGCCGATGGACTGTTTCACATTGGTTGATCTCATGACGCTCTCTGACCAATGACCAGTGAGAGTCTGTTCCGAAAGCCCCAAAGGGGCGGCAGTGAATAGCCCGGGGCGTCAGCCCCGGGAACCGGTCCCGCCGCGGCACCCTCCTCCCGTGAAGCCCCGCAGGGGCGAGAGAAGGCCCAGCGAGACTGCGGTTTCTGTCGCCCCTGCGGGGCTTCAGAAGGGTCTTGTGGGGCGTTGCTCCCCGGTTCCCGGGGCTGACGCCCCGGGCTATGGACTGTCGCCCCTTTGGGGCTTTCGGAACAGACTCTGACAGAGAACAAAGGACCAGCTCGTGCCCACGCTCGCCCAGCTCGTTGCCCGCGAGGTGCTGGACTCGCGGGGAAACCCGACCGTGGAAGTCGAGGCGATCGGCCTCGAACGGCGCCCGCGGCCGCGCGATCGTGCCGTCCGGCGCCAGTACGGGGCGTCACGAAGCCATCGAGCTCCGCGACCATGACCCGAACCGTTTCGATGGCAAGGGCGTGCAACAGGCTGTCGGGCATGTCACGGGCGAGATCGCCACAGCCGTTATCGGCATGGATTTGCACGACCAGGCGGGCATCGATCGCGCGCTGATCGCCCTGGACGGCACGCCGAACAAGGCCCGCCTGGGTGCCAACGCCATCCTGGGCGTCTCGCTGGCCGTGGCGCACGCCGCTGCCGCCGCCCGCAATGAGGAACTGTTCGTCCACCTGCACCGCCTCTGGCGCGACCGGCTCGGCGAGGACGACGCAGGCCCTGTTCTGCCCCTGCCGATGGTCAACATGATCTCCGGCGGGCTGCACGCGGGGCGACAGCTTGATATTCAAGATGTGCTCATGATTCCGGTCGGCGCCGGCTCCTATGCCGAGGCGCTGACCTGGACGGTGGCCGTCTATCGCGCCCTGGGCCGGGTGCTCCGGCAGCATGGCGAGGAAGCGGACCTCGTCGGCGATGAAGGCGGTTACGGGCCGAAGCTGGCGCGAATGAGACGGCCCTGGCGCGCGTCGTCGAGGCGATCGAGACAGCCGGTCTGAGGCTCGGCGCGGATGTCGCGCTGGCGCTCGACGTGGCGGCCACGCATTTCTTCGATCCCGCCACCGGCCGCTATCGTCTGGCCGCTGAGGACGGCCTCGAACTCGACGCGGCGGGCATGGTCAGCCTTCTGGAAAGCTGGGTAGACCAGTTCCCTGTCGTCTCGATCGAGGACGGCCTGGCCGAGGACGACTGGGACGGCTGGGCATTCCTGACCGAGCGCCTGGGCGATCGCGTGCAGCTCATCGGCGACGACCTGTTTTGCACGCAGACCGCCCGGATCGCGCGGGGTCTGGATCGCAAGGTCGCCAACGCGGTGCTGATCAAGATCAACCAGGTGGGCACGCTGTCCGAGACCTTTGATGCGCTCGTGCTGGCGCGGCATCACGGCTACCGCGCGGTGATCTCGGCCCGCTCGGGCGAGACGGAAGACGCGACCATCGCCGACCTGGCCGTCGCCACCGCCGCGGGTCAGATCAAGATCGGCTCGGTCGTCCGTTCCGAGCGGCTGGCCAAGTACAACCGTCTGCTCCGGATCCATGACGCCCTGGGCGGCGCGGCGGCGCCGTTCGCCAGCCGCGCCGCGCTCGGGTTGTGAGCCATGGAATCCCAGACCCTTTGGGATGTCGCGGCGGCCGTCCCGGCCGCTCTGGTATCCGAGTCCGGAGCGGCCGGGACGGCCGCCGCGACAGGGAATAGACCCTCTTCATACACCCTTTGACATCACCTAGCCGCCCCGCACGTCGAACTCTTGGTCCCGGTCCTTGAACTCGTGGCGATTGGGGCTGGGAATGGTGATCGTCGGCAGGAACGGGAGCGTGATCGTAAAGCCGTGGATGTTCGTCGCCGCCGCTTGAGCAATGTCGTTGCAGTTGTCCGTCAGAGTCGGGTCGGTCAGCGCGGCGACCATCGCGGTCTCGCGGCGAGACTTGGCCGAGGCCGTGGGAGCACCCGCGATCACTGGACTGACATTCCGGGCGTTCCCCCCCGGAACCAGTGTCACAGTCCACGGCAGGGCCAGGTTTGCGAAGTTGGCCGGCCGGAACCGCGCCTGCCAGTGGACGTTCCAGTAGAAGTGCGCCAGGTGCGTGAAGACCCCGCCCGGGTCCCGGGCGGAGAAGACGGTCAAGAAATGAAACTCCAACTGCACCTCGAACAAGAAGTTCGGCAGACCCGTCTGCGAGTTCGCCTCCACCAGCGGGTAGAAATCACCGGGGGTGTCGTTCCAGCCAGTGATGGTGATGGTCTGCGGGAAGGTCGTCGGGTTGGCAAAAATCGGGCCGACCGTGAAGTTCGCCGGGTCGTACCAGAAGAGATTCGCCGTATGGTTCCCGCTCGTGTCGCGACAGGCCTGGTTGGACCGCCCCGGCGCCGGGCCCGCTGCAGGAAGATGCTCCCGTCGGTCTTCGCCTGACCTTTATAATGGCCCCAGTTCGTCTCGATCCACTGGACCTGGATGATGCCGAAGGTCCATCCGGCCAGGGTATCGGTCGCGCCGCCGTTGACCCGGACCTGGGCGTCGCGGGTGATGCACGCGGTGGTAATATTCCCCGCGGCATCGTGGGTGCCACAGGTAAAATCGGCATCGTTGCCATGGCCCGCGATCGGGCTCGGGGCCCGGGGCGTCTGCACGCTTGGCCCCAGCACGAGGTTGGGCATGGCCGCGGTCGAGATGTCGGGCCGGACCACCCGTCGGATGATACCGCCGGGATCGGGCGTGATGGGAGGCAACGCGCCGCCGCTCATCACCCGGTCCGCCACCAGTTCCGCCTCGTGTTCGAGGAGGTCATCTGCGGCCCCGACCCGCCAGCGCGCCGGATCGCCCGAGTCCCGGCCTTGTTGTTGCACGACGTGGGCCAGTTCGTGCGCCAGCAGGCGCCGCCCCGCTGTGGTATGGGGGTTGTACTGGCCTTCCTGAAAGACGATCCGGTCGCCCATGGTGAAGGCCCGGGTGCGCAGGGCCTCCGCCGCCTCGGCCTCGGCCGCGCCGGTCTGAACCCGGACCCCGCCGAAGTCGCGCCCGAAGCGGGCTTCCATGAATCGCCGGGTTTCCCGGTCGAGCGGGTGGCCCCGACCGGCGCGAAGGACCTTTCGAAGACGGGGGGGAACGATCTGGCAATCGCCGAAGTCTCGCATCGGTCTCTCCCAGAGAATGCAGTCGAGATGAGCGGAGCCTGCAAGCGGAAATGGTGAAGAGATATGCCGGCCGGGCGGGGCGGTCGCCCACCGGATGGACGCCGCCCCGGTCACCCGGACCGCCAGCGGCGCTGCTCCCGATGTCTCTACGTGCTTCCTGCGTTTCTGGGACTGGCATCACATGGTATTTACCCAGGCCAAGGGACCGCAAGACCCAGACTTGGGAATTCCAGGCGTCCGGCATTGATTGAGAGGCTATCCGGGAAGTCTGGTCTCAGCCCCGAAGGGGCGGCAGTGAATAGCCCAGGGCGTCAGCCCTGGGGAGGTGAACGACGCGACACGATCCTCCTCCGGAGCCCCGAAGGGGCGACAGAACGTCCTGCGGGGCCGTGGTTTCTGTCACCCCTTCGGGGCTCCGGAGAGGCTTGGTGGCGCGTCGCTCCGGTTCCCGGGGCTGACGCCCCGGGCTATTCACTGCCGCCCCTTTGGGGCTTTCCGGACAGTCTCTGAGTCCGCCTGGTTGTTCCCCTTGGGCTTGCGGGAAGTTTCGGAAAGGGTTGTTGACTTTCCCCCGCCACGAACGATAATAGTTACACGAGCTGTATTTCTGTTCGCCCCGCCGCGAGGCCCCGAGCAGAGCAGTTCGCCCCAAATCTGCGCCCCTGTCTGCTTCGCCGCAAGGCCCCAGGCAGGGTAGCTGGAAGCTTGGTTTGTGTCCCTGCTCGCTTCGCCTCGCTAACACGTGGCCCCGAGCAGGGTTTTTTTTGATGCCGTGACCACAGACGACGCTGTCAAACCTTCGTCACCCCCTCAACCACCGCCGAAGCGCGTGGTCGCGTTCGTCGACGGTCAGAATCTTTTCCATGCCGCAGTCGAGGCCTTCGGATACGACTATTACCCCGGCAAAGAAGATCCTCCCGTAGGTCGGACAATCCTGTCCGACAGGCCGGGGGAGTCGGACAGGATTGTCCGACCTACTTTCTTGCCGGGGTAATATCCGAACTTTCATCCACTAGCGTTGGCCGATCGGCTGTGCGCGGGGAAGAACTGGCGCTGCCAGGAAGTCCGCTTCTACACCGGGGTCCCCAAACTCGGTGACAACCCGTACTGGCACAAGTTCTGGGCCGCGAAGCGGCGGTTTCTCAGCCGCGATAAGCGAGTCTATGTTTTCACCCGCGATACTCATTACCGGGACAAGCGGATCTCGTTCGCGGAGGACTCCGGGCGGCTCTCTCTGGCGGATGGCACTCCGCTGGACGAGCGGACGCAGTTGCTCCTGCCGAATGGTCGAGCGATTGATGGGGAGCTCTGGGTGCGGACCGGCGAGGAGAAGGGCATCGACGTCCGCATCGCCCTGGACATGGTCCGCCTCACCTATCACAACGCGTTCGACGTGGGGATCGTCTTCAGCCAGGATCAGGATCTGTCCGAGGCCGTCTCCGAGGTGCGCGAGATCGCCCGGGATCAGAAGCGGCCCGTGGAGATGTTCTGCGCCTTCCCGATCAGCGGCACGACGACCAACAGGAACCCCATCCGAGGGACGACGGTGCTGGAGATCGACCGGGCATTCTACGACGCGTGCCTGGACAAGAGTAATTACCAACGCCGTTAACAGGAAGATCTCACCTCGCTACCCGTCCGTCGAATCTTGACCCCTCCAAATAGGTCAAAAAGCCGTGATACGATAGACACTGCCGCCATCGAGCTTGTACCACGATCGAGGAGTCTGGACCCTCTACCATGGCGACCGACGATGTTCGCCCCCGCAAACGAGTGGTCGTGCCCCTGGCGCCGGTGGCCCTGGCCTTTGCGGCGGGCATCGTCGTCGATCGGTACGCGGAGCCGATGACCACGCGGGCCTGGGCCGCGGTCGGGGCCGTGCTGGCGGTCTCCGTGTTTGGCCTGGGACGTTGGGAGCGACTCCGGCGCTATGCGCTGGTCGCCGCCCTGGCGGCCCTGGGAGGGGCCTATCATCATCATCGCTGGTCGGACCTGGCGCGCGACGACCTGGCGCGGGGCGTGGGTTCCTCGCCCCGGATTGCCTGGCTCAAAGGGGTCTTGACGGAACTTCCGGAGTTCCACCCGCCCGAGCAGACGGGCGAGGAAGGTTACACCGACACGGTCCTGGCCGTGACCGCGATCAGCGACGGCCTGGGGTGGCCTCCCGCGTCGGGCCGGGTGCGGGTCACGATCGCGGGCCGGCGGACCGACCTCGAGGCCGGCATGCCGGTCACGATCGCGGGGACGCTGGCGGCCGTGGCCGGGCCGACGAACCCGGGCGAGATCGACTACCGCGCGATCCTCCGCGCCCAGGGCATCCGGCTGCGCATGTCGGTCGGGGAAGTCGAGAGTGTCGCGTTTGATCCCTCGGGGCGGGTGTGGTGGCGAACCTGGTGCCTCGGGCGTCTGCGGTCGTGGAGCCACGAGCGGCTGGTGGCCGGCCTCGATGACCGGATTGCGCCCTGGCGGCCGCGCTCCTGCTGGGGCGTCGCGAGGCGGTTGCTCCCGAGATCAACGACGCTTTCGCACGCACCGGCACGATGCACCTGTTGGCCATCTCCGGCCTGCACTTGCAGGTGCTCGCCCTGGCGCTCGGGTTCGCCTGCCAGGCGCTGGGAGTCGGGCTGCGGCGGTCGTATGTCGTTGTGCTGGTGGCAACACTTTTTTATGCCATTTTAGTGGGCGGGATGCCGTCGGTGGTCCGCTCCTGGATGATGACCGCGATGTTCTGCCTGGCCGCACTTCTGAACCGTCCCGCGCAGATGGCGAACGCCCTGGCGGCGGCCGCGCTGTTGACGCTGGCGGTCAACCCGGCGAACCTGTTCGACACCGGCTGTCAACTCTCGTTCCTGGCCGTGGCCGCGCTGGCGTGGGTCGCGCCCCCGGTGCGGGCCTGGTTTCAAAAGCCGCCTGATCCGCTGGATGCCCTGGAAGAGTCGCTGGAGCCCTGGTGGCGCGCGGCGCCGCGCCGGGCGGCCCGGTCCGTGCTCTGGAGTCTGGTGATATCGGCGGTCGTCTGGCTGGTGACCTTGCCCCTGGTGATGCTGCGGTTTCACCTGGTCAGTCCGATCGGCATCCTGTGGAACGTGCCGCTGATTCCGCTGACCTCGTTCGCGCTCTTGATGGCGGGCGTCACGCTGGTCCTCTCGGCGCTCTGGACGCCTCTGAGCGTGCCGTGGGCGTGGCTTTGCACCCAATCGCTCCGAGTCACGGACTGGCTGGTCGGCTGGGGCATGGCGCAGGGGTGGGGGCATGGTTTCACGATCGGGCCGAGCGCCGCCTGGGTGCTGGCGTTCTACGCTCTCTTGACCTGGGCGGTCGTGGCGGCATCCAGCCCAGGGTCCACACGCAAGTGGATCTGGGCCGTGCTGGCCGCCTGGGTCGTGATCCCCTTGGCCCATGCGGAGCTGGTCCCGCGGCGCGAGCCGTTCGAGGTCGTCGTGCTGGATGTCGGGCATGGACTGGCGGTCCTGATCCGCACGGCGCCCGGCCGCGCGGTCCTTTACGACTGCGGCCAGTTGCACGATCCGCGCGTGGGACGGCGCCGGATCGCGCCGGCCTTGTGGGCGTACGGAATCACGCGCCTGGATCATGTCCTGATCAGTCATGCGGATGCCGATCATGACAACGGCTTGCCCGATTTGCTCGACCGTTTTCGAATCGGCGATGTGACCCTCCCGGTCGACTTTGGTGGGTCGGGCGATGCCGGGGTGGACCGCCTGCTGGATGCCGTGCGCGCCCGGGGCGTGCCGATTCGAAACATCGCGGCCGGCGATCGCCTCGAGTTCGCTCCCGGCCTGGTCGGGGACGTTCTGCATCCGCCGCGGCACTGGCTGCCGGGCGCGCCGGACAACGACCGCAGCCTGGTGCTCGACCTGTCGTATCAGGGCCGGCACTTGCTCTTGACGGGCGATCTGGCGGGCAGTGGACTTCCGGAGCTGGTCGCACAACCCCGCCGCCGGATCGACGCGATGCTCGCGCCGCACCATGGCGGGCGCACGGCCAACCCGCGATGGCTCTATGATTGGGCGCGGCCGGACCTGGTGCTGGTGAGCCAGCACGCACCGCGGCCGGGCACGACGGATGGCCTTGCACACCTGGCCGCGCGCGGAACGCCCCTTTTGCGGACCCATCAGCACGGGGCGCTGCGGCTGCGCTGGACGGATCAAGCAATTCTGGAGGATGGATTTCTCGATGAGGGGCCGCTCCACGAGTCTTTGTGGAATCGAGACATGATACAATTCTCGTTTTCCGGATGGGTGGTGGGCCTATTCGGCCTGGCGGTGGGGCTGGTCGGATGTGGCGTGCTGGCGATCCTCGAATTTGGGGCCTGGGTCCTGGTGCGTCCCGGCGGGCGGCCGGGCGCGATCGAGCCGGCGCCCTGGGAGCCGATGCACGTCCCGGCCCGGGACGGCACGATTCTGGCCGGGGCCTGGAGAAGCGCTCCGAACGCCACGGGCCGGACGGTCCTGCTCTTGCACGGTTTCGGCGAGGACCGCACGGCCCTGCTGGGCCGCGCCGAGGCGATCGTCCCGCGCGGCTGGAATGTCGCGCTGATCGACGCGCGTGCGCGCGGCCGTAGCGGCGGCGCGTGGACGACGTTTGGCACCCGCGAAGCCGAGGACCTCCCCGTCTGGCTGGAGGCGCTCCGTGAGCGTGTCGGCCCCGGATTTCGACCGGTCGCCTGGGGCCGCTCGATGGGCGCCGCCATCGCGCTGCGGGCCGGGGTCCACGACGGAAGACTGCGGGCGCTGGTGCTGGAATCCCCTTATGCCGATCTGCGCGCGAGTGTCCGCGCCGTGCTGGCTTTGAAGGGATTGCCGCCCTGGCTGGCGGGTCCCTTGCTCTGGCGCGCCGGCCGCATCATCGGGGGGCGCTGGACGAACCCCGCGCGGTGGATCTGGCGCGGAAGACTCAAGTTCCGGTTTTGATCCTGCACGGCTGCGAGGACAAGATTGCCCCTTCGTCCGAAGTGCGGCGTCTGGCCGCCGCGTTCGACCCGCGCCCCAGGTCATCGAGGTGGCCGGCGCGGGGCATGGGGATGTCTTTGAGCTGGGGGGCGAGGCGCTCGCCGCGCAAGTTGCGGCGTTCCTGGAAAGCGCGTCCGGTTAGGTGGTGTGGGTCTCTCCCGTGAACTCTCCCCGCGGCGCTGGATAGGGCAAGCGCGGTCGTGCTGCAATCCGGCCTGTCGTCTTGAGATCGGTTGTCGGACTCATCCCGGCGCGCGCTCGCAACCGATACGTTCTCCGGACGGCCGACGATGCCAGGTCGATCAAGGCGCGAGGGTCGTGGGACGATGGCCGCAGCACCCGAACAAACCCAATGGACGCCCCAGGAGCAAGTCGCGGCGCTGCGCCGGCAGATGTCGGAATTGCAGCGCGTGGCCAGCCTGGGGGTGCTCGCGGGCGGCATCTGCCATGAACTGAACAACATTTTGACGCCCGTTCTCAACTACGCGAAGCTCGGCCTGCGGAACCCGGACCCGGCCTTCCGGCAGCGGGCCTTCGAGAAGATCCTGGAATCCTCGCAGCGCGCGGCGGCCATCACCGGCGGCGTGCTCGGGCTGGTCCGGCCCCAGACCGACCGCCGCGACTCGACCGACCTGGTCCGGCTGGTCGAGGACGTGCTCCTGCTGACCAGCAAGGATCTCCAGAAGCATCGGGTGCGGATCGATTTCCGCACCGTGGGCCGGCCGCACGCGCAGGTCAATCCCGCGCAGATCCAGCAGGTCCTCCTGAACTTGATCATCAACGCGCGGCAGGCGATGCCGAACGGGGGCGAGCTGCGGCTGACGGTCGCCCCGGACGCGAGCGGCCGGATGGCGGAGATCCGCGTGGCCGATACCGGCGTGGGCATCGCCCCCGACGACCTGCGGCGCATTTTCGAGCCGTTCTTCACCACCAAGACCGGGCCGGATTCTTCCGGCCTGGGCGGCACCGGTCTGGGTCTGCCGCTGTGCCGCGAGATCGTCGAGTCACACAAGGGCCGCCTCCGCGCCGAGAGCCGCGTGGGCCACGGCACGACCTTCACCTTGCGCCTCCCCATGACGGCTGCCCCATCCGCGTCCGTCGGGCCGACGTCGGCGGCGTGAGAAGGGGGATGGATTGCCCGCCTTTTTCGGTGTAGCGGCGGCCGTCCCGGCCGCTCCGGTATTTCGAGCCCGGAGCGGCCGGGACGGCCGCCGCTACACAGATAAGACCCGTCTCCGACTTATTTCCCCACCCTGCAAGAGAACCGAATCCGCCCGTCGGCCGTCGCGCACCGGGACTTCAAGAAATCCGGCGCCTCGCGGGTCAATTTGAGGTAGACACTCGGAACGGCATCCAGTATGTTCCCGCTCGTTCGGTTTCGCCTCGGCTGCTTCCCGGTGGGATCAGCGGGGTCGAATCGGCCATCGGCCAGGCAGGGATGCCGGGCGTCTTGGACCGTGCCTTTCGCTCCAGGTCCCCACTTCCCTTGATCTGAGTTTGATCCCGGTTCGAGCCACGGTGTTCGGTCCCGGGCGGGTCTCCGAGGCGAGATCCCCCCAGGCCGCCACGTGCTGGTCTTGCGCGGGGAGGGAACGCCAAGGCAGGATGCGCAACGTGTGGATTGGCAGCTCGCCCTGACACTCCGGACTCGCGGGCCGAGACGCTCGGCGCGGGTCCAGACTCGAGCTCCAGGCTGGGTTCGCGACTGGAGCTTGGTCGCGCCGGGACGGCCGGGGGCGCGCCGTCGCGCGATGGTGGCCCGGACCGCTTCTTTCCCATCACGAACGATCGATCTCGCGAGCGTGACACACGTCAAACAGGAGGAACGGATGCGCAAGACACGAGGATGGATCGGGCCGCGACTCGCTGTGGTTGCTGTCGCGCTCGCTCTGGGCGTCGCACCGGCGGCATGGGCCAGCCCCGTCAGCATCAACGATTACGCCACCGCGGGCGCCATCGACACGTCCGGGATCACGGGCCCGAACGTCATCACCTACAACAACGTGGCCAGCGGCCAGTATGCCTCGCCGTCCCAGTTCAGTCTGGGCGAGTTCGTGGTCAGCGCCTTGCCCGCCGACACGACCACGACCTACAACAACACCCAGTTCAAGATCACCTACCTGGCCCAGAAGGTCAACGGTGGCATTCCCACGGTCAATGAGACGCCGCTGGTCATCACCGGCAAGCTCAATGGCGCGGTGACCGGCGCGGGCCAGTCGAGCGTGGTCGCCACGTTTGACCCGATCTCGCCGGACCCGACCTTCCGCACCGACGACTTCGTGAACACCCTGACGATGCCGACCTCCTACCTGCTGGTGCCCTCGAGCACCAACAGCGGCCGGACGACCATCCAGTCCACGATGGCCTCGGTGAACAACCCGCTGCCCGCCCCGGCGCCCGAGCCGGCCACGATCGCCGTGTTCGTCATGGCCGGCGTGGGCCTGGGCCTACGCCGACACCTGCGCTCCAAGGCCGCCTGAGCGGAGCCACCTCTGCCTCTTGTAGGGTAGGCTTCAGCCTGCCAATTCAGAATTGGAATTTGGGGTTGGCAGGCTGAAGCCTACCACCCTACAAGACAAAGCCACCAAGACAGGTCGCGAACCCAAGCCCCTCGGGCCACCGAGGGGCTTTGTGCGTTTTCTGGGAGCTTGATTCAAGAACCAGAATCGGTTGCAACTTTATTTAACCCTGGAGACCGTGCGATGTTCTTCCCCCCAACGGTTCGTTCGGTTCTCGGCGCTGCCTCAGTGCTACTGACTCTCGCCGCCGGCACGGCGCCGGCCTCGCCGTTGTCCAGCCCGACGCAGTATGACACCTGGGGCAACATCGACATACGTTCGGTGGACCCGTCGGAGCCAACCTGGTGGCAACATCCGCAAATCGTCGCATTCGACGGGACACAACATGGCACGCTGGTCTCGAACCAGCCGTTCCGGCTCGGCGACATCGTGGTGTCCGGCCCGGCGCCCAACGGGCAGCCGATCACGGTCGATCAGCCTGTCACCCTCTCACTCTGGCTGCACGGTCTGGATTATTCCTACCTGACCGATCCGACCTGGACGGAGGCCAGCAACACATACCCATCCCAGACTCGCATCACCAATGTTGTCTCCCTGAACGGCCACCTCGATGGTGTCATTTCGGGCACAGGGGCATACGACCTGACCCTGCGTCTGGACCGGCTCCAGCTTGGCGGACCCATCATGATGATCCCTGAAGATCACTACGACTTCACATTTCCCGTCTTCTTGTCCCAGTTGAAATATCCCGAAACCATGCACATGGTTGGCTCGGGCCAGGGCGATCGGTACACGGTCTTGGGCGAGATCGTTCCCGAACCGGCGCCGATCGCGGTCTTCGTGGTGGGGCTGATGGGGTTGGGTCTGCGCTGGATGCGCGGGCGACGGACGACCGAAGCGGCCGTGACTGCGCGGTCGTGAGCACTCCGCCCTTGCCGGGAACGCGCCGGGGCCCGATCATGAAGAAACGGCATGGGTCGGGACCCGGGGATCGGATCTCCGCGCGCGGGGAGTTCAGGCGGGATGGGGGGAGGACCGATCGAGCTGATTTCCCAGGCCCGCGCCGGGCAGACGGAGGCGCTGGGGGAACTCTGCACGCTCTATCGCAACTACCTGCGCATGGTGGTCCGCACGGGGATGGGTCCGCGCCTGCGCGAGCGGGTGGACCTGTCGGACGTGGTGCAGGAAGCGCTGGTCGAGGTCGTGCGGCAGTTCCCGCAGTTCACCGGTCAGACCGAGGCGGCGCTGGTGGGCTGGCTGCGCCGGCTGGTCTCGCAGAAGCTGGCCGACCTGGGTCGATATCACAGCCGCGCCAAGCGCGCCGGCGAGGCGACCGCCTTGCCGCTGGATTCCCCCTGGGACGGCGCCGCGTCGCCGGACTCGCCCGCCGGCGAGGGCGGACGCCTGCTCGACATGCTGGCCCTGAGCCAGACCAGTCCCAGCGAGGCCGCCAGCCGCCGGGAGTTGACCGTTTTGCTCGCCGACGCGCTGACCACCTTGCCCGAGGCCGAGGCCGAAGTCCTCTGGCTCTATCACGCCGAGGGGCTTTCCTTCGAGACGATCGGCCAGCGGCTGGGTCTTGGGCGTAAAGCCGTGCGCGGCTACTGGGCACGCGGCTTGAAGGGCCTGCGCCGCCATCTCGATCCACCCGCCGGACATGTCCGGCCATTGGATACGCCCGTGCCACCGGAGTAGGCATCGTCTCGTAGGGTGCGTCGAGTCCGCGACGACGCACCTCTTCTACCGCCCTGGTCCCTCCAGCGTTTACGCAAGACAGAAGGTGCGTCGTCGCAGACTCGACGCACCCTACGAGGCTGGCCACACCCCGATCAGATTGACGCTCAGTTAAGAGAAGAGATCAGAACGCGAACGAGCGAGGGAATGGACGCGGCACGATGAGCCGGATTGACGTGGAACCACCGGTGGACCGCGATGAGCGGCTGGGCGAGGCCGTCGAGACGTTCCTGGCACTGGCCGAGACCGGCTCGGCGCCCGATCTGGAGAGCTTCGCGGCCCAGTACCCCGACCTGGGCGACGATCTGCGGGAGGCCCTCGAAGGTCTGTCGCTGCTCCACGGGCTGGTGGGCCACGTGCCGGGCCATCCCGGCGGCCGGCTGGAGTCGGGGTGCCGGCTGGCGGGCTATCGCATCATCGGCGAGCTGGGCGCCGGCGGGATGGGCGTGGTGTACGAGGCGGTCCACATGGACCTGGATCGTCCCGTGGCGCTGAAGGTGCTGGACGCCCGCGTCACCCGCGACGGCAACGGCTTTCGGCGCTTCCTGAACGAAGCGAAAACCGCCGCCGGGCTGCACCATACGCACATCGTGCCGGTCTTCGACGTGGGCCACGTCGGTGGCCTGTGCTACTACGCGATGCAGCGGATTGAAGGCTGCGGCCTGGATCGGGTCGTCCGGTCGCTACGGCACGACCGCACCGTCGGCGCGGCTCGGGCAGCGGCCGGTCCGCGCCGGCGCCCGAGCCCAATGTCTCTGGCCTGGGTGACACCACGACCTGGCAGGGCGGAGACCGCTTCCGGGCGGCCGCGCGGTCGGTGCCAGCCGCCACGCCGGCGCCGTTCATACCGCCCCGGGGGTCGCAGTATTACCGCTGGGTCGCCGAGGTCGGCCGGCAGGCGGCGCAGGCATTGGCCTATGCGCACTCGCGCGATGTCATCCACCGGGACATCAAGCCGTCGAACCTGCTGGTCGACGCCCGGGGGATCATCTGGGTCGCCGACTTCGGCCTGGCGCGGCGGCTGAGCGATCCCGGCGTCACGCACGCCGACGACCTGATCGGCACGCCGCGGTACATGAGTCCGGAGCAATCGCGCTGCCGCGTCGTGGACGGCCGCACGGATGTGTACAGCCTGGGGGCCACGCTGTACGAGCTGTTGACGCTCCGGCCGCCGTTCGACGGCCGCAGCACGGCCGAGCTGATCGAACAGATCGGCCGGGACGAACCCCTGCCGCCCCGGCGGCTCGATACGCGCATTCCCCGCGACCTGGAAACGATCGTCCTGAAGGCGCTGGCCAAGCGCCCGAGGACCGCTACGCCAATGCCGCCGAGTTCGCCGCCGACCTCGAGCGGTTCCTGCACTTCGAGCCGGTCCAGGCCCGGCGCATCAGTCCGTTTGGTCGCGCCTGGCGGCTGGCGCAACGGCACCCGGCGGCCAGCGCGATCAGCGTCGTGTCGCTGGTGGTGATCCTGGCCGTGGCCACCGTCGCGTACGTCCGGGTCGTCCAGGAGCGCGACCGCACGCAGGCCGCGCTCCGGGAAGGGCTGCTGAGCCAGGCGTCGTTGATGCGCATCTCGACGGCCCCGAACCGTCGGGAACGGGGCCTGGCGCTGGTCCATCAGGCGGCCGGCATGCGTCCGAACGCCGACCTGCGCGCGCGGTTGCAGACCGAGGCGATCGCGTTCCTCGTGCTCCGCGATCTGGAACTCGGTGGCACGATCCCCGCCGGGCGCAGTTCGGCCTGAGCTTCGCACCGGGCGGCAGCCGCCTGGTCACGGTCTCCGAGGATCGCACCAAGTTGCAGTTCTGGTCGGTCGAGCTGGCCAAGCCGCTGCACAATCCCGTGGTTCTCGGTCCGCCTCGCAGCGCTACGGGTGACGGCGAGGGCGGGCGTCCTCCCGGTCCGAATAACAGCGGCCCGCGCGTCGCCGCGGCCGGTCCGCTGGTGGCCGCCATCTGGCCGGACGGGCACGGCATCCGCCTCATCGATGCCTACGCCGCGCGCGGACGGCCGACCTGGCCTGTCCGGACCGCGAGCTGATGGGCCTCTTCGCGATGAGCACGCCCGAGGGGCCGCGTTTGATCACGCTCGACCGCATTCGGTCCGAGGCGGCCGAGCGCCCGCGCGAGGCGGGTGAGCGCCCGCGCGGCGGGCCCGATGGGTACCGCCAGATCACGCTCTGGGACCCGGGTCATCCCAGCGGCCCGCTGGCGGTTCTGGCCGACTCGCGGACCTGGGCCGACGCGCGGCCGAACGAGCCCCCGCCGAATTTCCCCCTGGTGGCCGCCGCGCCTGAGGGCGACACGATCGCGGTGGGCTGGGGCCGGGGCACGCATGTGGCCTTGCGCGCGGCGCTCGATGGTCAGGATCTGGGCGAGATCGACGCCGGGACCGCCGTGTCGGCCCTGGCACTGGACGCCTTCGGTCATCTCGCCGTGGCGGGCGGCGGGGCGGTGCGGCTCTGGGATATCCACGATCGCACCCCCTTGCCGGGCGTGACGCCGCATCAGAGCTTCGTCCGCTTCCTGCGGTTCAGTCCCGATGGCACGCTCCTGGCCGTGGCGGGCAACGGGATGGACGTCGAGATCTGGGACCCCGCCGCCAACACCCTGGTGGCCGCGCTGCCCACGGCCGAGCCGGTCCTGGAACTGGCGTTTTCGCCGGGAGGGCGCCATCTGGCGGCCGGGCAGCCCTCGGGCGTGGCCTTGTGGGAGATCGTGGAACCGGTCCTGGTGACCACGGCCAGCGGCTTCGAATCGATCCCCTCGGCTCTGGCGTTCGACACCAAGGGGCGGCTGGCATTGAACTTCCGCGACACCGAGCCGGCCCGGCTCTGGCCGCCCGCGCAAAGCCTGACGACGGCGACCCTCTTGCCGGGCATAAACCCCAGCGCCGTGGGGTTCGACGCGGCGGGCCGCATGGCCGTGCTCGACGGCGAGAAGCTGTTCTGGTACGCCAGCGCGACAGACAAGACGCCGGTCACGACGCTGGAGCTGCCCGCGCTGCGCTCCCCCGACGAGCCCGGCCGGGGACGGCCCTTCTGGTCCCCGGCGATGCGGTTCGCCCAGAGCTTGTCGTGCGCGCCCGATGGCCGCACGCTGGCCGTGATCCGGTTCGGACAGGTCCTGCTCTCGCGCGCGTCGGCCCCTGATCGCTTCGCGGTCGTGTCTGCGCCTCCCGAGCCGCCCACGCCGCGGGAGCGCGGTCCCCGGCGCTGGCCGACACCCTGGACGCACGCCGCGCTGGCGTCCGGCGGCGATCGCCTTTATCTGGCCGACACGGGCGGCCCTGGCGGCGAGCTCGTCGTCTGGTCGCTCGCGGGCAACCGCGCGCAACGGCTGAGCTGGACGACCCCCTACGGCCGCATCGCCGCCCTGGCGCTCAGTCCCAACGGCCAAACACTGGCCCTGGGCGATCGCAACGGCGGCATCAGCCTGGTCGAGACGGTCCACGGCACGCTGCTGGACCGGCTCTCCTCGACCGATCCCGCCGAAGGCGCCATCACCACTCTGGTCTTCTCCCCGCTCGGCGACGTGCTGGCGGCCGGCACCAAGCCGGGCTCGGTCCTGCTGTACAAGCTCGGCAACCGCACGCTCGGACCGCCCTTGCACCTGCCGGGACATCGTGGCGGCGTTTCCATCCTGACCTTCGACACCACCGGCCGACAGCTTGCCTCGGGAGGCGAGGACAAGACCGTCCACGTCTGGAACCTCGAGCGCCTCGGCCGCGAGCTGGCCCAGCTCGGGCTGACCTGGTGAGTCGATCCGTCTTGTAGGGTGCGTCAAGTCCGCGCCGACGCACCTCTTCTCTGTGTCCGGACGACCACGGGTGAATCAGAGGTGCGTCGGCGCGGACTTGACGCACCCTACAAGATTGGACCAAGCCTACCTCGATCACACCTCCGGCTCGATGCCCAGCGCCCGCAACTGGGCCGCCAGCCGCTCGGCGCGGAGGTGTTCGGCATCATACTTCCGGGCCAGCTCGCCGTAGGAGAGAAACGCCCGCCCATCCGGCCGCACGATCGTCAGCGTCCCCCCGGCCAGCTCGAACCGGATGCCCAGCCGGGGACTGGTCCAGCCATGGAGTTCGGGGATCGCTTGAAACTGATCGCCGACGCGCTGCCAGCCTTCCATGATGATGCGGTCGGGATCGTAGATGTAATACTCCTCCACGCCGGCTTGTTCGTAGATGCGAAACTTCTCCCGCATCTCCTCGGCGCGATTGCCCGGCGAGAGCACTTCAAAGACGACCTGAGGCGCCAGGCCGCCTTCTTCCCACTGCTTGTACGAGCCGCGATACCCCTTGGGCCGGCCGAAAACGACCATGGCATCGGGAGCCACCCGGGCCTTGGGATTGCCCTCGACGAAGTACCACAACAAGTCCCCGGCCACGAAGACATTCGGATCGTCACGAAAGAGGTCGTCGAGGCCCTCCTTGATGGTGACAATCCACTCGAATTGCAAGGTATTCTCGGCGATCGGTTGTCCGTCGCTGTCGGGATAGACGACCTCAGGCCGCGCCGGCTTGGGAGTGGCGATGCTCATGGGAGATCGAGCCTGGGAAGAAAACCGTCCGCCGTCCTGATCCATACGCGCATTATATCGACAAGCCCGGCTTTGTAGGGTGGGCTCGGCCCACCATCCGGGCCCCACGACTCGCAGATGGTGGGCCGAGCCCACCCTACGAAGACCCTCTCAGCGCCGCAAACGTTCGGACAGGTTGCGGATCTCCAGCCCGGTGGGAGACAGCAGCAGGGCCCGGTGCGCGGCCTCGCGGGCGGCGGCCATTTGTTGAGCCTGTTCCAGCGCCAGGGCCAGATGGTAATAGACCTCGGAACGATCGGGCCAGGCCGCCGCCGCGGCGCGGAGATCGGTGACGGCTTCCGGCACGTGTCCCAGCGCCAGGTTCGCGCGGCCTCGATAATAGAGTGCCTCGGTGGCCCCCGGGGTCAATTCGAGCACATGGGTCAGCCGCGCCAGCGCCTGGTCGTACTGTCCCCGATCGAGCTGCAAGGCCGCGGCCCGACACTGCGCCTGCGCGGCCGCGGGATCGACGGCGATGGCCCGAAAATACGCCGCCAGGGCCTCGTCGCCCCGCCCGAGCGCCTCCAGCACCTGCCCCTCGGCCTCATGCGCCCCGGCACGCTGAGGCGCCGCGCGATCGACGCGCGAATATGTGCCAGTGCCTGTTCGAACCGGCCCGCCCGCGCCTCCACCTGCCCGAGTGCGTGCAAGGCATCGGCGTACTCCGGGTCCACTTCCAGGGCCTTCCGGAACTCCAGTTCGGCCCGCGCCAGGTCGTTCTGAGCCTCGAAGACGCGCCCTAATCGGAGATGGGCCTCGGCGGAGTGGGGAGCCTGGGCCAGCAGTTGTTCCAGGAATTGCTGAGCCTGGGGCCAATCGCCCCGATCCATGGCCGCCTGTGCCGCCGCGCTCCACTGCTGCCGATGCGCCAGTTGCTCGGAGCTCGGCCGATCAGCGCGACCATTCATCGCGGCGCAGCCGGCCACCAGGCCGACGAGTGTGCTGCAAGCGATGACGGCCCCGCGCCGCATGGCTGCCTCCCCATCCCTGGGGTTCAGTCGAGTCCGCCGCTCCCCGTCGCTTCCCGGGCCGACCGCGCAGGACGTGGTGAAAGGAACACAGAGCGCGGACGCTCGACGGGCCGAGATGCTCTCGGACGGGGCACCTTACGACCGATGGGCGGAGCGGTCAAGATCGATCCTCTTTTCCGCCTTCCTGACCCCTTGTAGACTCGACGCACCCGAGAGGACTAGCGGCTGGACGAGACGGGCGGCAACCCTCCCGCGCCACCTGCTCGCCAGTTCAGATACTCCCGCAGCGCGGCGTTGACCGACGCCTCGTCCGGAAACGCTTCCGAGACGTCGGCCGCGAGCCGGACCACGCGCAACCGCTCCCGATAGCGCGTCGCGTACTTGCCGCGCACCACGCCGCGCAGCGATCGAAAATCGTACTCCGGCTGAAGATCGTCCGTCATCTCCGGATCGTCAGGGGAAGGTGCCATCTTCGTAGTCCTTTCGCTCCCGGCGGGTCGCCTCCCGCGCACTGATGATGCGGACCATGTCGCCCCGATCGGCGTGCGAAACAACCAGCAGCCGCCCGCCGGTTGACACGCCCATGGTCAGGAAGCGGTCCTCCGTCTCGGCATGACGGGGATCGTATCCCGTGACCGAGAGCGGATCGGCGAACACGGTCATGGCTTCCGTGAAGGTGACGCCATGCTTCCGCTCATTCGACTCGGCCTTGGCGTCGTCCCACGCGAAGTCCATCCCGCCCCCTCCCGCGTTCCTGCCTCCAGCGTACCAAAACAGGGGCGAGGTCGAAGAGGGGGTTGGATCGTGGTGGCTTGCCCCCGGCTGCATCATAGAATTCGCTACGTCCATTTCCGCCCAAGCGCCGACCGGGTGTTTCGTCTGGACAGGCGGACCGGCTAGAATCGCCGTAGGAGACGTATCATGATCACCGTCGAGAAAGCAACGGCGATCCCCGAGGAACTCCTCGCTGAGCTGGAGGAGGCGATCCGGGACGCCATGAACGGCATCTGGCGACCGGAGAAGATGGACGAGGCGGCTCGCGCGCTGGACGAGGGCCGCGAGGAAATCCGCCGCCGGATCGGGGAAACCCACATCGCCGCCGAACTCACCGAACGCGACGAATGAGGGCCGTGCTCGACAGCTCCGTGGCCGTCAAGTGGATGCTCCCGGAGCCGGACACGCCCAAGGCGGTGCGGCTGCGCAACGAGTTCCGGTCCGGACTTCATGAGCTGCTCGCGCCCGACGTGTTTCCGGTGGAGGTCGCGGGTGGCCCCGGTTGCGGCAACCGGGGCGGCGCAGCCGCACGAGGTCGCAGGGAAAGCGACCGCTCGGACCCTGGACCTCTTGTCGCTGCGCGACCCCGGTTGCCGCAACCGGGGCCACCCGCGAAATCAACGTCCTATCGCTTCACACCCCGCGCTTCAGACGGCGATGCACGACCAGCCCGCCCAGGGAAAGGACGAAAATCGTGAGAGTCGTCGGCTCGGGGATCGGCACCGGCTCGCTGGACAGACCATCGGGAGTCAGAAGCAAGAGGTGATCAGGTCCCGGGAACTGATTGCCGGTTAAGAGGATCCGCCCCTGATCGTCAAGCGCCGAGGCCGATGTAATTTGCCAGTTGGGAATTAAGGATATGAAGTCAGTGAAGGTTTTTGTTTTGAGATCGTAGAGAAGGTTACTCGGGGGCCAATAGCTGCCCCCGACGTTGGTGGTCACTCCCAGGACCTGATTCTGGCTGTTCATATCGATGACACGTGCCATGATTCCTTCGGTGGTCCTGTTGTTCGGCGAACTCCACAGCACACTGAGAGGCCCGAACGAGCCGTCAGGCTGGCGCTGAGACATCATGACCTGACTCCCTGCACCTGCACTGTGTCCGTCCACGCCGGTGATGTCCGTCCCGACGAAGATACCGTTCCTGTAGAGACCACCCGGCAAGAAATAGCTGTAAGCGAAGTTGGGGTTGCCATAGGTCATCATGTTGTTGACCGGCGCGTTGGTCAGGGGCGGCAGGGCATTCAAGATGTCGGGACCAGCCGGAGCACTTGGTGTTCTCGGAAAGGGGTACGCGGTCCGGCCGTCTGGAGCGATGACGATTCCGTTACCGTTCGCATCGGTCGAGAATTGCGGCACGACGGCTGCATTACCGTCCGGGTACACGATTTGAGAGCTGTTGCCAGCGCCCAGGTCCGTGACTGTGTAGCCAATGGGGTTGGCGTGGGCCATCGCATCGCCGAGGCTCAGAAGCACGAGAGCAACGGAGAGACAAAGAAACCGGCTTGAATATGCCCGTTCCATGGCGGCTGCCCATCCTTGGAGTTAGAGGCTCTCCGGGAAGTCTGTTTTAGCCCCGAAGGGGCGGCAGTGAATAGCCCGGGGCGTCAGCCCCGGGAACCGAGGCCGCGCCCGCGCCCGCCTCCTCCAAAGCCCCGAAGGGGCGACAGAAGATCCCGCGGGACCATGGGTTCTGTCGCCCCTTCGGGGCTGCGGAGGGGGTTCGTGGCGCGTCGTTTCCCGTCCCGGGGCTGACGCCCCGGGCTATTCACTGCCGCCCCTTCGGGGCTTCCCGGATAGCCTCTTAGAAGACGCCAGGCGCACCGGGAGCCTATCCCGAGTTTGGGTGCGAACGTAACCGGAAGCTGACCGTGAGTCAATGGGAGTCTCGGCCGGGTGGCCCCGGTGGCCGCAACCGGGGCGGCGCAGCCGCACGAGGTCGCAGGGAAAGCGACCGCACCGACCCGGAACCTCTTGTCGCTGCGCGACCCCGGTTGCGGCCACCGGGGCCACCCATGACGCCCCCGACAAAGCCGGCCGGCTCATCCCTCGACCAAGGACCACGACAATCGCTTGTGGAGGGCGTGGGCCAGGGTCCGGAGCGTGCCGACCGTGGGATTGGGCACCTTGCCCGTCTCCAGTTTCGAGAGCGTCGCCCGGTCGATGCCGGTCCGCGCCGAGAGGTCGGACAGGCTCAGGCCCTGCCGCACGCGTTCCGCGCGGAGGGCGGCCAGCGCCCGGGCCAGCTCCGGATCGATCGCCAGGGGAGGGAACTCCGCACGCACCTGGCGGATCACCTCTTCCTCTTCCGCCCGGCCGGCGGGCGTCGCCCGGCGCGCCGCCGACCGCGCGATCGCCGCTTCCGCGGCGGCCCGCTTTTCCGGGGGCAGAGCCTCCAGAGCACGACGCGTCCGGGGGTGCATCGACAGCCTCCTCATTTCATTCGGGCATACGCTCATAGGCGGTCATGGGCCGGATCACGACCACCGGTTCCGTCTCCAGCACTTCGTAGACCACGATGATGTCCTGGCCCGTGGCAGTCGTTCCCAGGACGGCCGGTCGTCCCGTCGAGCGGCTGACCGTCGGCCGGTTGCCGGGATCGTCAAGGACCTGCTCCACCTCCTCGATGGTCAAGCCGTTGGCCGCGATGTGCTGGACGTTGCCCCGCGGGTCGTCGTCGTCATCCCAGGCGATCAGGTCGAAGTCGATCATCGCCGGCCTCATGTGATGACCGCGTCGCCATTGAATTTTAGGCCAACACGCCAGGTCCAGGCAAGCCACGTACCCGACCATGCCGGCTCATGGGCCACGATCACAACATACTCACCGGGTCCACATCCACCGCCAGCTCGATGCCGGCCGGGGGGCTGATCGTCGGCAAAACGGCGTGCAGGAGCGTTTGCAATGGCCGGGCCGACGGGGCGCGGATCTGGAGGTGGAAGCGAAACAGGTTCTTGATCTTCGACACCGGCGCGGGGGCGGGTCCGAGCAGGTGGACGCCTTCGGGTAATTGAGCGGTCAAGGCATTCGCCAGGTCTACCAGGAAGCGCAGTGTGGCCTCTTCATCGCGGCCGCGCGCGATCAGACGCGCCAGGCGGCCGAAGGGCGGGACGTTGTGCTGCTGGCGCTGGGGGAGCTCGACCGCGACGAATCCCAGGTAATCATGATGCGCGGCGTGCTGGATGGCGGGCGCCTCGGGACAGAAGGTCTGCACGATCACCCGGCCGGGACGGTCGCCCCGGCCGGTGCGTCCCGCCACCTGCGCCACAAGCTGGAAAGTCCGCTCGTTGGCCCGGAAATCAGGCAGGTGCAAGGCCGTGTCGGCGCTGACGACACCAACAAGTGTGACATTGGGGAAATCGAGTCCCTTGGCGATCATCTGCGTGCCAAGCAGGATCTGGACCTCGCCCGCCTTGAACGCCCGCAGGACCTGCTCGTGACTGCCCGGCGCGCGCATCGTGTCGGAGTCCATGCGCTTCGTGACCGCGTCCGGGAACGCCTCGCGCACCTCGCGTTCGAGCCGCTCGGTGCCGATGCCGCCGTAGTGCAGGCTCGGCGCGTTGCAGGACGGGCAGTAGCTCGGCGGCTCGCGCTCAGCGTCGCAGGTGTGGCAGACCGCCAGCCGGCGTCCCTTGTGATGCGTCAGCGCCACGTCGCAGGCTGCGCACTTGAGCACGTGGCCGCAGCGAGGGCAAAGAATGAACGTGTGAAAGCCCCGGCGATTGAGCAAGAGAATGATCTGCCCGCCCGCGTCGAGCGCATCGCGCATGGCCACTCGCAGCGTGCCGCTCAGGCCGCCGATGGGGTTGCCGGGGACGGGTTTTTCGTGGCGCAGGTCGATGATCTCGACGGGCGGCATGGGCCGGTCGAGCACGCGATGCGCCAGCACCAGCCGGGTGTATCGTCCCAGTTCGCAGTTGCGCCAGGTTTCGAGCGCGGGGGTGGCGGAGCCGAGGATCACCGGCACGCCGAGCATCTGGGCGCGCTTCACGGCGATGTCGCGGGCGTGATAGCGGGGCACGGTCTCTTGCTTGAACGTGCTTTCATGTTCCTCGTCGATGACGATGAGTCCGAGCTTGCGCGTCGGCGCGAAGACGGCCGAGCGGGCGCCGACGACGACCTGGACCTCGCCCGCGGCGACGGCTTTCCAGTAGCGGTGCCGCTCGCCGTCGGACAGGTGGCTGTGGAGCACGGCGATGCGCGCGAAGCGCCGCTTGAACCGGCGGATCGTCTGGGGCGTGAGGCTGATCTCGGGCACCAGCACGATCGCCTCGCGGCCGTGCGCGACCACGCGCTCGATCGCGCTGAGGTAGACCTCGGTCTTGCCGCTGCCGGTGACGCCGTGCAGGACGAACGTCGCGAAGAACGGCCCATCGAGGGCCGGCGCGAGCTGGCCGAGCACGGCGCGCTGTTCGTCCGTAGGTTCGACGGGCGGACGCGGGTCGGGTGGCGGCTCGGGAGGCGGTAGCGTTTTTTCCAGCCGGCGCTTGACGGTGTGGATCAGTCCCCGTTTGCGCAGGGCGGCAATCGGGGCGACGGCGCAGTGGGCCAGGCGGCAGGCGTCCTCGATGGTCAGCGGGGCGTCCGCGCCGCGCAACAGCGCCAGCACCGCCTTTTGCTTGGCCGGCAGGTCGGGTGGGTCGGGTTGGGCGCGGACCTCCTCGGGCACGACCAGGCAGGTGGCCAGCTTGGTCCCGGCCCCTTTTTTCACTCCCGCCGGCACCACCGCGTCGAGTGCCTGGCCCCAGGAGCAGGCATAATACCCGGCCAGCCAGCGCGTCAATTCGAGCATCGTCGCGTCGATCAGCGGCGGATCATCGAGAAGATCCAGCAGATCCTTGACCCGGTCCGGCGCGACACCCGCGGGCAGCGTATCGTCGATGTGCACGCAATAGCCGACCGCCGGCTGGTTCCCCTTGCCCAGCGGCACCCGCACCCGCGCCGGCCCGGAGCCGCGCCTCGAAACGCTCAGGTACCCCATACGTCCACACCTGGTCCACCGGGCGATTAAGCACCACGCCCGCGTACGGACCCTCGGCGCCGACCTCGAAGAGGCCCTCCTGCCGCCGCGCTTTGCCGTTGACAGGGCCCATGCTCAGGTATCAGGCTCACCATGTGTCGGGTTCACGCCAAAATTTGAGAATGGTGGGCGATGCCCACCCTACTCGATACTTGTGCGCCTGTCCACTCGAAAGTCTCGGAAAGACGGACCGAATCATGCGACTGGGTCTTTACGGCGGCTCGTTCGACCCGATCCATCTGGGCCATCTGATCCTGGCCGAGTCGTGCCGCGAGGCGTGCCATCTCGACAAGGTCTGGTTTGTGGTGACGGCGACGCCGCCGCACAAGCGGCACGAACGTACGCCGGTGGCCGACCGTCTGGAGATGGCGCGCATTGCCATCGCGGGCCACGCCGCGTTTGAGATCTCCGAGATCGAGGCGCACGGCGACGGTCCTCATTACAGCTTCCAGACGTTGGAGCGGCTCCGGGCCGAGCGTCCCGACGACGAGATCTTTTTCCTCATCGGCGCCGACAGCTTGGCCGACCTGCCCGGCTGGCGGCATCCCGAGCGGATCGCCGCTTTGGCTACGGTCGTCGTCGTGAACCGTCCCGGCATCGATCCCGAGGTCCTCATGACCCCGCCCGATTTCGGCCCCGAGGCGCACCCGATCCAGTTCGTGAGCGTCCCCCCCATCGGCATCTCCTCGACCGACCTGCGCCACCGCCGGGCCGAGGGGCGGAGCATCCGGTATCAGGTCCCACGCGGGGTCGAGGCGTACATCGAGGCGCACCGGCTGTATCATTGAGGCCAGCAACCGCATCCGTCCGCTCCGAATTGAGGTGCGCGATGCCTTCCCCGTTCCCCGGCATGGACCCGTTCCTGGAACACCCGGCGCTGTTTCCGGGCCTGCACAACCGGCTGATCGTCCGGCTCAGTGAGGTCTTGCAAACCGCGCTGCCGGAGCCCTACTTCGCCGAGATCGGCGAACGGATCTGGGTGGAGGTTTCGGAGCGCGATATCGAGCCGGACGTGAATGTGCTCCGCGGCGCGGGTCCCGGCCGCCATGAGGAGACGGCGACCGCCACGGCCACGCGCAACCAGCCCGTCGTCGTGACCGTGCCCGTCAACGAACACCGGGAGACCTGGGTCGAGATCCGCACCCGGCACGGCCAGGAGGAGCGCGTGGTGACGTCGATCGAGATCCTCAGCCGTTCCAACAAGGCGCCCGGCCGTCGGGGCCGCGACCTGTACCTGCTCAAGCAGCGCGAGCTCCTCGACAGCCCCACTCACCTCGTCGAGATCGACCTCTTGCGTGGTGGCACGCACACGACCGCCGTGCCGCTCGATCGGCTCCGGACCCAGGTCGGCCCATTCGATTATCACGTCTCGATCCATCGGTTCGATCAGAATCGAAGATTTCTTGGTCTATCCGATCCGCCTCGACGAGCGGCTGCCGGAGGTGGCCTTTCCCCTCCTTCCGGGCGATCCCGACGTGCCGATCGATCTGCAAGCCATCTTCGATCACGCCTACGACACAGGCCCGTACCGCCGCCGCCTCCGCTACGCCGAGAGCACCGTGATTCCGCCTCTCTCCGCCGATCAAATGGCCTGGGTGGTGGGGCGTCTGGAACAGGCCGGACTTGCTCCGTTTCCTCCCGAGGCAAGCTGAAAGGGTGTACGAAAAGGTCTTGTAGGGTAGGCTTCCGCCTGCCAAGGCCATGATCCGGATACGGAAATGGCCTGTACCATGGAGACGCGCGGGTTTGACCCTGGACGATCGGTTCGGATAGACTCATTTTGGGAAGGACATTTGTCCGTGAGGGAGGGTCACGGCCCATGAGCCAGGTCGTTCACGCCACCTTCGATGACGGTGTGCTCAAGCCCGACGTCCCGCTCGACCTGGCGCCCCAGACCCGCGTGCGGCTGCTGGTCGAGCCGCTCTTCCCATCCGAGGTCGGGGCGGACGATGCCTGGAGCGAGTTGGAACGGCTCTGGGACGAGGTTGACATCGATTCCGGCGGCCCGCCGCCCGCGTGCGATTCGCTCCATGATCGCAATTGATACCAACGTCTTGATTTACTCCTTTGTATAGAACGCCGGTCCATCGCGTCGGATGGGGTGGGCCGATGTCGCAACCATCTCCTGGGGGCCTCGCACGACCATGAGCGTCTCGATTCCACGACCCGCGCGGTCCGAGGTCGTTTATCCGGACAGCGACGGGAAGCCGATGGCCGAAAACACGTTGCAGTTCGAGTGGATCGTCACCATCAAGGAGGGCCTGAACGCCGTCTTCAAGGACGATCCGAACGTCTTCGTCGCCGGGGACTTGCTCTGGTACCCCGTCGAGGGCGATCCCAAGACCTGCGCCGCGCCCGATGCCCTGGCCGCCTTCGGCCGGCCGAAAGGCTATCGCGGCTCGTACAAGCAGTGGGAAGAGGACGACATCGCGCCCCAGGTCGTCTTCGAAGTGCTCTCGCCCAACAACCGCTTCGAGGAAATGCGGCGCAAGTATGAGTTCTACGAGCGGTTCGGGGTCGAGGAATACTACCTGTACGACCCCGACCACGTCGTTCTCGAAGGCTGGCGGCGGGTCGGCGACCACTTCCAGGTCATTCCCGAGCTCGATGGCTGGATCAGTCCCCGGCTGGGCGTGCGCTTCGAGCTGACCGAGGGGACGTTGAAGCTCTACGGACCCGATGGCCGCCTCTTCGCCACCTACCTGGAACTGGTCGAACAGGCGCCGCCGCCGAACAGCGCGCCGAGACCGCCGAACAACGCGCTCAGGCCGCCGAGCAACGGGCCCAGACTTCCGAGCAACGGGCCCAGACTTCCGAGCAACGGGCCCAGACTTCCGAGCAACGGGCCCAGACCGCCGAGCAACGCGGCAGCGCGGCTCGCGGCCCGGTTGCAGGAACTGGGCCTGGAGCCGGACAACGGAAATGGAAGCTGACTTCAATCAAGGCAGCAAGTCGGCGACCGGGACGCGGCCGCGCTCTTGACCGTCGATCATCAGGGGGAATGTGTCGGCCGGGCCGAAGTCCCGCCGCTGTCGATAATCGGGCTGCTGGGCGGGACCGGTCGGCTCGGAGTAAACCTCGAGCCGACGGTCGATCAGGTTCAGAATGCCATAGACCGGCACGCCGGCGCGAGCGTAAATCCGCTTCTTGAGCGCCTGGTCGCGGGATAGCGAGGAACTGGACACCTCGATCACGAGCGCCGCATCGTGAGGGCCAGGGTGAGACTCGACATAATCGCGCCGGCTGCCCCGGATGACCATCACGTCGGGTTCGGGCTCGCTTGTGTCTGTCGTGACGGGATCTTCCTTGGAGACGAACCAGCCGGGTGGAACGAGGCGGACGAGTGCGTCCAGGAGCAACCCTGTCGCCACAGAATGCGGTGGTTCCTTGGGCGTTTTCTCCACCAACACTTCTTCCAGGAGCTCGACGGAATCGTCCTTGGTCAGGATGCCGCGCTTGATCATCTCGTGGTATTGATCCACGCTAATACGGAAGATCGGCGCGGTAGCCATGACGCGACTCCTCGGGTTCTTGCTCTATTGTAGCCCCGGGGCCTGCCTCATGCCCCCACAACCGGGTTGCGCAGCACGCCCAGGCCGTCGATCTCGACCTCGATCACGTCGCCCGGCTGGAGCCACACGGGCGGCTTGCGGGCCATGCCGACGCCGGGGGGGGTGCCGGTGAAAATCAGGTCGCCGGGCTGGAGCGTCACGATCTGCGAGACATAAGCGATCACCTCGTCGATCCGGAAGATGAACTGGCTGGTGTTCGAGTCCTGCATCGTCTGGCCGTTGCGGCGCAGGCGGATGCCGAGCGCGTGCGGGTCGGGCACCTCGTCGGCGGTGACAATATCAGGGCCGAGCGGGGCGAAGGTGTCGAACGTCTTGCCGGCCAGCCACTGCTTGGCGGGCTTGTTCAATTGCCAGTCGCGGGCCGAGACATCGTTGCCGATCGTGTAGCCGGCCACATGCGACAGCGCCTGGTCGCGCGGGATGTCGCGCCCACCCTGGCCGATCACGACGACCAGCTCGGCCTCGTAATCGACCTGCGCGCTGACCCGCGGCAAGACGATCGCCTCGCCGGGGCCGATCAGCGCCGAGGGAAACTTGTTGAACAGGACCGGCTCGTCCGGCACCGCCATGCCGCTCTCGGCAGCGTGGTCGCGGTAGTTCAGGCCCAGGCAAAGGACCTTCTGCGGATCGGGCACGGGGGCCAGCCGGCGCGCCGTCGCGGAATCGTACCGCGTGCCGCCGCGCTCCACCGCGTTGCGAGCGCGCTCCAGCCCCTTGGCGCCCAGCGCGAGCAGCTCCTTGACGCGGGTGGGCAAGCCCGGGTCGGCCGCCTGGAGGTCCACGTACTGCCCTTGCCAGAGCAGGCAAGCCCGGGGACCGCGATCCGTCAGAATGGTGGCCAGTCGCATGGCGAACCTCTTCGAAACCTTGGGGCTTGATCTCGGCGAGTGGGCACACCCACCCTCGTTCCGAACAGGATACCGGATGCCGGACGACAGATGGCAGATGGCAGATGCCGGATGCCTGATCTCCTGGAAGATCCGTCATCCGTCATCCGTCATCAGGCATCCGGCATCCGGAATCCGGAATGGAGGCGCACCCGTGCCGACTCTCCGCGTGATCCGCCGTCAATTCGGCCGGTAGATCTCGACGGAGGTGGCGCGACGTAGCCGATGTGGTTCTGCTTGGCCATGGCGCCGGCGGCGGCGTCCCAGGACGCCGGGAAGGGGACGTCCACCGGGCGCATCGCCTCGACGTGTCCATCCAGGAAGCCGGCGTTGGCCACGCCCGCGTGCCGGAAGTGCGTGCCGGGCGCGGCGTAGGCGTCGTCGGGACCCTGGAGGTACAGGTTCTCAGTGACTTTCAGCACCGGATCGCCCGACCAGGGCAATTGCACGCGGCCCGCGTCGCTCATCACCAGGGTGCGCGAGGTCGTCGGGAAGCTGGCCAGCGTTTTGAGGACCTGCTGCGGCGTCCAGGGAGGAGTCGTGGGATAGACGGCCCCACCCAGGTTCTGGTTGTACCCGTAGCCGCCGGTCGAGCCCGTATAGAGCAACGTCACGGGGGGGGTGGTCAGGTCGGGACACTGGAACACCCGGTTGTTACGTTCGATAAACGGCCCCAGGAGCGAGCTGAAGCAATCGACGTTGTTGGCGTTGTAGTCAATCGTGCCGCACCAGGTCATCTGGGTCGAGCCCGCCGAGACCAGGTTGGAGGGCGGCACGACGCCGAGCGCGTCGTGGTACATCTGGACGGCCAGCAAGTTCTGCTTGAGGTTGTTCGAGCACTGGATGCGCCGGCCGGCCTCGCGGGCGGCCTGCACGGCGGGCAGCAACAGGGCGATCAGCACGCCCACGATGGCGATGACCACAAGAAGCTCGATGAGGGTGAAACCGGCAGGTCGGCGCGGACGCGAGGCATGGTCCCGGGGGGCGGGGGCGGCCATGAGTCGGACTTTCCTGGGTCGGATGGGAGTCCGGGACCCGTCGGCCCAAGAAACGGGTGCCCCGGCGCCGGGCTGCGCGGCGATTGGGTCAAGGACGGCATGTGGCAGAGGTCCGACTCGGAGGCGCCGAAGGAAGCCGCCTCCACACGGTCCCGGCCGGGCTGGGCTTCGCACCCATTTCCCTGCCACCTGGTCTGGCAGTCTGCGCGACGGCGCCAGAAGGGTCTGGTCCGTACGCGCGTCCCCAAGACCATAACCGGCCGCCGCTCCTCCTGGCAAGGGGCCACATCGGCCGGTTCGCTCACGAAGCCCGCTTCCGCCTGCGTGGGCCGGGTCGTAAAATGGAGTTCTGTCGCCCAGAACGCGTTCGGGGCCGTTCCTGCACTCGACCGCGCACCTTCAACCGAAAAAGCGTACCGTGAACGACCTTATCCGGGATCAGGGCCGCCACTGGAGCCGCCACGCGGGGAAGTACGACGAGGTCTTTCTCGACCCATTCCGCCCCGAGGTCGAGAATCCCTGGCTGGCGCGGCTCGATCGCGTGCCGGAACCGCAATCCAAGGCGGTCATCGACCTGGGCTGCGGCACCGGTCCGCTCCTGCCCCGGTTGATGGATCGCTTTGGCACGGTCGTCGCGCTCGATTTCGCCCCCGGCATGATCAAAACCGCCCGTGCCCGGCTGGGAACGCGGGCCGGCGCGGTCACGTTCCTGACCCGTTCGATGGACGACCTGGCGGACCAGGCCGGGCGGTTCGACGTGGCCGTGGCCGTCAACTCGATCGTCATGCCCGACGTGCGGCTGATCGACCGGGCGCTGCGGGCGATCCGCGGCGCGCTCAAGCCCGGGGGCCTGTTCCTGGGCGTCTTGCCGGCCATGGATGCCATCCATTACGTCACGATGCTCGTGATGGACCGCGCCCTGGAGGCCGGCATGGAGCCGGCCGAGGCCGAGCAAGAGGCCGCGCTTCAGGCCGAGCACTTCTATTACGAATTCACCTTCGGCCGCTTCGCGTTTCAGGGTCTGCGACAGAAATTCTGGCAGCCGTTCGAGGTCGAGTACCGCCTCAAGAAGGCGGGTTTCTCCCAGGTCGAGCTGGACCGGGTACTCTACCCCTGGGACGAGCACATCACCGGTGGCGCGGAGTTCGCCGACCAGCCGCGCAGTTGGGATTGGTCGTTCACCGCGCGTCCATGACACCGCACGTTCCCAGGTCACCGCACAGCCGGGAGGTTGTCGATGGAGCCGTCCCCGACGCCGCAATCACCCCCGCCGACGGCCGTTCCGCGCGAGCAAGAACAGTCGATCAAGGCGCGCAAACAGCTTCTCTTCGAGAAAGATGAGGCCACCACTGCCGCGCAGGAACGGCGCCCACGAAACCGTTCGCGGAATACCTTCGGACCACGCGCCCGCGCCCCTCTCGACGACCGCCAAGGTGATGCTCTGGACGGCCGGGGTCCTCGTCGTGCTGCTGTTCCTCGCGGCGCTGGTAAAAGGACGGTAGGTCTCACGTCACCGCCGGCCCCGCGCGCAACAGGGCATCGGCCCAGGCCGCCTCTTCGGGAGCCAGCGGCGGTTCGGGCGCGGCGCGGTAATCGATGTCCTCGTAGCCGCCGTTGCGATAGCACTGATCGAGAATCGCTTGCAGATCCAGCGGGACATCGGTGTCCTTGGGTCGCAAAGGGACCGGGATCACGGGCAGCCGTTCCCGCAAAAGCAGGCGATAGACCTCTACCTGCAAGGGCCGCCACGCCCGCCAGACGCACGCCTGGTAGGTCGCCCGTTCGAGCGGGTCGAGATGCTCGGGAGGCACCATCAGCACGCTCTTACCATCGCGCAACAGGTCGATCTCGACCGTGTTGACCCGCCGGGCGCGGAGCTCTCGCTGCTTGCGCACGAACATCCTGCGGCCCTTGCCGGGCAGCTTGTTGCTCGGGCTGAGGACCTCGATCGTGGTGACGAGCCGCTCCGGTTTGATCTCCGTGATCTCGATATAGCCGACCCGGGCCGGTCCCGTCGGCAGCGGGACAATGAGCGGTTCGACCATCGCCACGCCCGCCCGCCCAGCCGGCGCTTCAGGGCCCCGCTCCCGTCCAGCGCGCTCGAGGACCGCGACGTCGGGATAGTAGGCTGTCGGAACGTCCTGATCCTCGATGTAAACCCGCTCCTGCATCCGCGCCCGCAAACCTTCGGGCAGACGTTCCTGAAGCTGATCGCGGGCGTAGGTGATGAACGCCTGGTGCACATCGCCCCAGTGCCGTTCCAGATATGGATCCATTCCCGGAAAGGGGCTGCTCATGGCGGAGACTCCTGGCGGCGAGGTGGACCCACTTGAGACATTGTCGCCACGATACCGGGGCGTCCTGCTGGAGAAGCTGGGTGCCACGGGTTCCGCTTTGGGAACCCGTGCTGAGCGGCCCCGGACACGGGTTCCCCAAGCGGAACCCGTGGCACCCAACACCGCTTCCCAAGGAGGTCAAAATCGACCCGGGATCAGTGCGATAGTCTCCAATTCGATCGTACCACAAGCGTCGTCCGATCGACGAGTCCGGCCGTGCGCAAGACTGCGGCCCCGTCCGGGGCCATCCTTGGCACTCCGGGCGGGGCCGTTTCATTACGCACGATGATTCCGAACGATGTGGTCAGGTGCCGAACTCGGGCCGCCGCGGCGAGAGCTGCGACTGGAGCCGCTGGATGATCGACGAGTGCATCTGCGAGACCCGCGACTCGCTCAGGTCGAGCGTGGCGCCGATCTCCTTCATCGTCAGCTCTTCGTAGTAATAGAGGATGATGATCAGGCGCTCGTTGCGGTTCAGGCCCTTGGTCACCATCCGCATCAGGTCCTTGCGCTGGAGGCGGCGGGTGGGGTCCTCGCCCTTCTTGTCTTCGAGGATGTCGATCTCGCGGACGTCCTTGTAGCTGTCGGTCTCGTACCACTTCTTGTTCAGGCTGATGAGGCCGACGGCGTTGGCGTCGATGGCCATCTTCTCGTACTCGTCGCAGCGGCAGGCCGAGCTCGCTCGGCCAGCTCGGCGTCGGTGGGCGGCCGGCCGTGCTGGGCTTCGAGCGACTTGCGCGCCTCCTCCATCTTGGTGGCTTGGAGCGGACCAGCCGCGGGCACCCAGTCCATGGTGCGCAGCTCGTCGAGCATCGCGCCGCGGATGCGGGGCACGCAGTAGGTCTCGAACTTGACGCCGCGCGCCAGGTCGAAGGCGTCGATGGCGTCCATCAGGCCGAAGACGCCGGCCGAGATCAGGTCGTCGAGGTCGACGCCCTTCGGGCAGGCGCTGCCAGATCCGCTCGGCGTTGTACTTGACCAGGGGCAGATAGCGCTCGACCAGCCGGTTGCGCAAGGGCGTGGTGGGGTGTTCCTTGAACTCCCGCCAGAGTTCCGTCACATCCACGTCCAGCTTGGTTGACATCCTGACCTCCATGTCGGCTGCGGGAGGGTCGGGCACATCCTGTGCCCGGGACGACCGCGGGCGAACGGCCCGCCGTCGGGCGACGGCCGCATCGTCCCGGCGATGCTCCGAGTCGGGGCGAGTCGGCGGGATCAGTCCCGCCGGTTCGGCGGCCTCGACCTTCCTCCTCTCGCGGTCCAAGGAACCCGCCATCATCGCTTATCGGACAACCGGCGGAACCGGCTTGAGCGATTCCGTCGTTACATTCTTGCCCGCCGACGGACCTGCCCTACCAGCAAGCCGCCGCGGCTCGGGCCCAGCGGGCCGCCAGGGCGGCGAAGAAGCCGGGGCGGCGGATCCGGCCGCCGGCCGCTGTTCGGCCAGGAGCACGCGGGCCAGCCGGCGGACGTCCCGCGAGGCGGTCGAATGCGGGGTACGCGACCACGAACGGCTGCGCGCGCCGGACGGCCAGCGGCACCTGCGGGTCGGCCCGGACGTGCCCAGCGCCGTGACCGACCGGCCCGAGGAACTGCCGGCTCGACGGCGCAGAGCCGGGCCAGCACCTCGCTCGGCCTCGGCGCGCCGACCGGCGCCTGGTTGACCACGGCCCGCAACGGCAGCGCGGACCACCGGCGGCGCCGGAGCCGGCCGATCGCGGCGTGGGCGTCGGCCACGCGCGGTCGGCTCGGGCGTGGTCACGACCACCACCTCGTCGGCCGCCGCGGCCAGACGTCGCGATCCCGGGCCGAGTCCCGAGCCGGCGTCGACGAGCACGAAGTCGGCGCCCGCCTCCAGCTCGGCCAGCTCGGCGGCCAGCCGCGCCGGCGCGTCGCCCAGCACTTCGGGAGGCGTCCGCATCCCGTGCGCCCCGGGCACGATCCGGATGTCCGCCGGGCCCGGCGACGATCGCCTCGGCCAGCGTGCAACTCGCCGGCCAGCACGTCGCCCAGGTCGCTGCGCCGGGGTCAGGCCGCAGAGCAGGTCGATGTTCGCCAGACCGAGGTCGGCATCGACCAGCACGACCCGCTGGCCCTCCTCCCCCAGCGCGATCGCCAGGTTCAGCGCCAGGTTCGACGTCCCCACGCCCCCCTTGCCGCTGGTCAACACCAGCGACCGGCGCCGGCCGGGACGAAGGCCGCCGGCGGCGGCTCGGCCAGGGCCGTCGGGCCCGAGCGCCCGGACGAGCTGTCGCAGTCCGTCGGCTTGGTCGGACATGCCAATTGTGCCTCGCATCGGTATCGGGCAGACGTGGGCTGTCTATCTAAACCTTCGCGGCGTTCCCGGCAAGGGCGGCTTCTACAATTCCAGGGCCACCCCGCTGGGCACGCTTGAGAGCCGCCAAGAGCCGCCGGGCGTTCTTCGGGGAACGCAGCAGATGAGCGGTCTCCATCAGGCTCCGGAGCTCGTCCGCGGCCATCAACGCGACGTCGTCCGCGCCGCGACGATGAATAATCACCGGCTCGCGCGTGGATGCGACCTCGTCACAGAGCGCCGCCAAATGGGTCTGCGCAGTGCGCCAAGTCGGTTTCCGTGGGCATGGCAACCTCTCCTCGACCTGTCCAGGACCATTCTACCCGTCCTGGAGTCGAGCGCCCCTTTGTCCTTACGAAGTCACCACCTCATGCCCCAGGATCAGCCGCGCCAGCCGGCCGCGGTCGGCCGGCTCGATGTCGTCGGGAACGGCCTGGCCGGTGGTCAGGTAGCTGACGGGCCGGTTGGCCTGGCCGAGGACGGCGAGCACGCCGCCCAGGCCGTCGGCCTCGTCGAGCTTGGTCAGGATCAGCCGGTCGGCGTGGACCACGGCGAACCGCTCGACGGCCGCGCGGAGGCTCGCGCTCGCCGGCCACGGCGCTGAGCACCAGGTGGACCTCGTCGGGCCGCGCCTCGGCCAGGAAGTCGGCCAGCTCGCGGATCTTCACCTCGTCGCGCGGGCTCCGGCCGGCGGTGTCGATCAGCACGAGGTCGACGTCGCCCGAGCTCGTCGATCGCGCGGTCGCATCTCGGCCGGGTGCGTTGGCCACCGCCAGCGGCAGGTCGATGATCTCGGCGTAGGTCCGGAGCTGCTCGACGGCCGCGATCCGGTAGGTGTCGACCGTCACCAGTCCCGGACGGAGACGTCCGTGCACGAGCTTGAAGTTCGCGGCGAGCTTGGCGACCGTCGTCGTCTTGCCGACGCCCGTCGGTCCGACCAGCGCCACGACGCGGCGCACGCCGCGCACGGCGGCGATCGGCGGGGCGATCGGCACGCACGACTTCGACCGCCTCGCGGAGCGCGTCGCGGACCGCCTCGGGTCGGTGGACCTCCTCCGGCTCCAGCCGCTCGGCGACGTAGCCGCACCAGCCGCCGCGCCAGCACCTCGGGCACCTCGGCCTCCAGCAGTGGCGCGTAGGTCGGCACCAGCTCGCCGGGCAGGTCGGGCAGCAGGTGGTCGAGCCGCCCGTGCCGGCTCAGGCCCTCGACCATCGCGTGCAGCCGCCTGAGCTCCTCGCCGAACTGCGAGTGGAGCGGCCGACGGGCCTCGTGCCGCCGTCGGTGCCGGCTCGTCCGACCTGCGTCCCGCTGTCCGCCTGGGCTGTGACCTCGACCAGCTCGCGCGTGCCCAGGCCGAACAGCCGGCGGCGGCGGACCTCGCGCGTCCGCAGGATGACGGCGTCGCCGCCCAGGTCCCGGCGCACCAGGGCCAGGGCCTCCCTCATCGTCCCGGCTCGGTAGGTTTTCGTGCGCATACCCTCGACTCCGCAAGACGGTCCCGTCAGGGTCCGGGCCACCGTCCCGACCGAGCTGTCTGGAGATCATCGGAACGGTGGGTCTCGAATGCCCACCCTCACAGTACGTAGTCAGCGCCGCGACGACGGACGTCCGGCTTCCTCGACCACGTCGCCGACCGTCTCGACCGGCGTGTCGCGGGGGATCTCGCGCCGGCTGAGCACGGCCAGCCGCGGCAGGTCGGCGCGGGTCAGGTCCTTGAGCACGGGCCGGGCCTCGGCCGAGGCGAGCACGACCGGCGGGCAGCCGGCCTCGAGCAAGGGCCCGACGGCTCAGCGACCGCGCGGACGAGGCTCCGAACCGTCGTCGACATCCAGGCCGGTCGCGTCGGTCTCGCTGTGCCGCGGCCAGCCGTGCGTCGAGCGGCCCGGCGAGCACCACGGCGCGCAACCGGCCGTCGGCACCGCGATACTGCTGCGACCAGCCGGCGCCCAGGCCGCAGCGCACGTGCTCGGTCAGCGCGTCGGTGTCCTGCACCTCGCGCCGGCGTGCACGGCCAGCGTCTCGAGGATCGTCTCCAGGTCGCGGATGCTCACCCGCTCGCGCAGCAGGTTCTGCAAGACGCGCTGAACTTCGCCGGCGCGGAGCAGGCCCGGCACGACCTCGTCGACCAGCGCCGGCGAGGTGGCCCGCGACGCGGTCGAGCAGCTGCCGGACCTGCTCGCGGGTCATCAGCTCGTCGGCGTGGCCGAGCACGATCTCGCCGAAGTGGCCGGCGACGACCGCCGAGGCCTCGAGGATGCGGCAGCCCGCCAGCTCGGCGACCTCGCGGCCGTCGGCGTGAATCCAGACGGCGGGCTGGCCCGTGACCGGATCGATGCCGTCGCGGCCGTCGGGCCGCGCGACCAGCCCGGCCGGCGGCACGGCCAGCAGCCGGCCGGCGTAGGCCACGCCCCTGCCCGACCACGGTCCCGCGGATCTTGAGCCGGTATTCGTGCGGGCCGACAGCCCGATCTCGTCGCGGATGCGCACCTGCGGCACGATCAAGCCCGAGGTCGCGCGCCACCCGGTGCCGGACGCCGCGGAGCCGGTCGAGCAGGTCGCCGCCGCGCGTCGGCTCGGCCAGCGCGATCAGGCGGTAGCCGATCTCCAGCTCCAGCGGATCGACGTGGAGCAGGTCCTCCATCCGCTCGCGACGCCGCCTCGGGCAGTGCGCCATGCGGCGCCGGACTCGAGAGCGCCGGCTCGTGCGCGGCCGGTCCCGGCGCGGTCTCGTCGCTCTCCGGCTGGTTTCCGCGCCGGGCCAGGACGACCGCCCCCGCGCCGAGCGCGGCCGAGAGCGTCAGAGCGGAAGCTGCGGCAAGCCCGTGAACGACAGCAGGAACAAGAAAGCCGGCCGCCACGCCCAGCACCTCGGCGCGGCCGAAGAGCTGCCCGGTCACGTCGCGGCCCAGGTCGGTCTCGGACGACGACCGCGTCACGATCAGCCCCGCCGCCAGCGAGATCAGGAACGCCGGCACCTGGCTCACCAGGCCGTCGCCGATCGTCAGCTTGGTGAAGACGTCCACCGCCTCGCCCAGGCTCATCCCGTAGCGGACGACGCCCAGGAACAGCCCGGCGAAGATGTTGACCGCGATGATGATGACGCCCGCCACGGCGTCGCCGCGGACGAACTTGCCGGCCCCGTCCATCGCGCCGAAGAAGTCGGCCTGGCGGTAGACAGCCTCGCGGCGCCGGTGCGCCTCGTGCTGGTCGATCAGCCCGGCGTGGAGGTCGGCGTCGATGGCCATCTGCCGGCCCGGCAGGCCGTCGAGCATGAACCGCGCGGCCACCTCGCTGATGCGCGTCGCCCCCTTGGTGATCACGACGAACTGGATGACGACCAGGATCGGGAACAGGATCGCCCCGACGACCACCTGGTCGCCCGCGACGAACTCGCCGAAGGCGCGGATGACGTCGCCCGGCCGCGTCGAGCCCGTGCTCGCCGCCGCGGCTCAGGATCAGCCGGGTCGTCGCGACGTTCAGCACCAGGCGCGTCAGCGTCGGTCGTCAGCAGGATCGTCGGGAAGGCGCTGAACTCCTGCGGCGTGCGGATCGCCAGCGTCGTCAGGAGCACGAGCACCGCGAGCGTGATGTTGGCCGAGAGCAACAGGTCGAGCACGACCGCCGGCACCGGGACGATGCAACACGAGGATCGCGCCGACGATCGTGACCGGCAGAATCAACCCGGCCAGCCGCGACCACGCGGCGCCGCTCCTGCTCCCCTCGCCCATGTCCGGAGGCATCCCTTCCCCCTTGCGATCCGCGGATTCCGCACGCCGGCCCCCACCGCCGAATCATTTCGTCCCAGGTGTGCTTTCTAAGGCAAGTGTGGAACCGGCGTGCCCCCGCGACGATACTTCGGCCCGCCCCCAGTGTCCAGAGCGAAACAGACCTCTCGACGCGCGGCCTGTCCTTTTGCCTCCACCCCCCTTGACCCGACCGCCGAAGGCGCATACTATTGATTGCATGCAATCACACATGACATCAAGAGACGGACGTGGGAGGGAGCCGATGGCAAGGCGATCACGAGCCGTGGTGCGACGGCGACCGGGCCGGCGGTCGAGGATCGGGGCGGGGCGGCTGGCGCCGGTACCGGGGGGTCTGGCACTGGCGGGGCTTCTGTGGGCGTTGTCGGCGGTTTTCGCTGCCCTGGCACTGGCGCAACCACCGCGCATGGAGACTCCGCGGCCTCTCGAAGGCGCCTTGCTCCGTCGGTGGCCGTGCGGTTGTAAGCCTGGGCGTTCTCAAAGGGTGTACGAGAAGTTGTTTTTAGAGGCGATCCGGAAAGCCCCAGAGGGGCGGCCGCGTGTAGCCAGGGGCGTCAGCCCCTGGAGGGCGGACGGTGCCGCCGCAGAACCCTTTTCCGCCCCACAATCGCGGCCCCGGCCCCAGGGGCTGACGCCCCTGGCTACACGCGGCCGCCCCTCTGGGGCTGAAAACCATCTTTCCGGATCGCCTCTCAGGAAACGACTTGGGTGGGCGCAGGCAAGACCCCGAGTTTTCGTCGACGAAACTCGGCCATCCAAGTCGTTTCCTGACGTGCCGTGGGACGGTTCAACTCTCGGGCTTTTCGGCCTCCTTCGGTTTCTCGGCGTCCGCCGCCTTGGCGGGAACGGCTTGGCCACGGCGGCGCCCTTGGTGCGGCGGCCGGTGGTGGGGCGAAGCTGCGTCAAGAGCTGCTTCTGGGAGTCGGTCAAGACGCCCTCGCACTCGGTGAGCTCTTGAGTCTGGGCATCGGCCATCTGCTTCTTCAGGCCCGCGATCTTGGCGGCGTATTTTTCGCGGACGGAATAGACCTTCTCCCGCTGCTCCTTCGTCAGGCCGAGCTGCGCGAAGTAGGTCGGCACGCGACGGGCCGGGTTGTAGGCGGCTCGCGCCGGGGCGCCGTCGGGCTCTGCACCAGACCGAGATGGTTCCCAGAACGAGGAGCGTGGCCAAGCTCAAGCCGGCCCATCCCAGGCGCGTTCGGATCATCATCGATTTCTTCCCCCATGAGCAACCGGAGCGATGGTGTCTTCTCAGTGGATGCGTCATAGCATCCCCGCCATTATGAAACGACGGGCCCGGCGAGCAAGTAGGGAGTGTCTCATGTTCACAAAGGACCACGATCGCCCATGGCTTAATCTTTCGCATTGAGGGCGCTGGCCCCTCCCTCATCCGACCGTCCGGTCCGCGGTGGGCCAGAGGCGCCGGAGCTCGTCGGCGAGGGCCGGGGGCAGGGAGGCGCCGCCGGCGCGGCCGCGGGCGAGGTGGCGCGCCAGGCGGGGAGCTTCGACGAGGGGGACGCCCGCGGCGCGCCTCGTGGCGCAGCAGCGCGGCGGCCGTGCCCCGCGCGATCTGTCGCACCGTGACCGGTCCCGGCGGTGGCCCGCCGCCCAGCAGCACGGCCAGGCCCGCCGGGCCTTGCAGGCAGAGCGTCGCGCCCGGCAGCACTTCGGCCGTGTCTTGACGCCACGATCGCGCCAGCGTGCGACGCCGGGACCGCAGGACCGGGTCGCCGTCCGCCGCCTTGAGATCCTCACGATACTCGTCGGGCGTCTGTCGCAACTGGGCCTCGACACGCTGCCAGGCGAGCACATAATCGAGCGTCCCCAGCGCGAGCGTCACGACCGCCAGCGCCGGACCAGTTCCAGCACGGTACCCGCCGCCGCGCCGGCCATTTCGGCGGGTTCCAGCAAGGCGAACGGAGCGATGCGAGGCAAATCCCGGTGCAAGAACCAGGTGGTCAGCGCCACGACCGCGACGGTCTTCGCCGCGGCCCAGACCGCGCGGCCCAGCCGTGCCAGGGGGTCGCCCACGATCCCGCCCGTCCAGAGTCGCGCCGGGTCGGGCACCAGCAGGCCCGGCACCCACAGCCCGCCGACTTGAACCTGGTGCGCCACCAGCATCGTCACGGCCACACCGCCGAGCAGGCCCAGCACCGGCCCGAGCACCGCCCCCGCCACGGCGCGAACCTGCGCCACGACCTCGACCGGATCGGCCGTGACCGGCGGCACTGCGCACGTCAGCGGGGCGCGGATCAGCGCGACGAATCCACGCCCCAGCGCACCGCCCCAGGCGCCGAGAAAAACCGCCGCCGCCAGCAAGCCCGCCGCCGCCGTCAGCTCGGTGCTGCGCGACCTGGCCCCGCTCGCGCGCCTGTTGCCGCCGCCGCCGCGTCGGTGCTTGCGTGCGGTCCTCGGACATGAACGTTCATCCTTGGGGAATGCAAGATTTCCAATTCCGGATTCCGGATTCCAAATTCCGGATTTCAAACACATTTTCAAGCGGCACAGATTCATCCAAGAAGAATCTGGAATCTGGAATCTGGAATCTGGAATCTGGAATCTGGAATCTGGAATCTGGAATCTGGAATCTGGAATCTGGAATCTGGAATCTGGAATCTGGAATCTGGAATCTGGAATCTGGAATCTGGAATCTGGAATCTGGAATCTGGAATCTGGAATCTGGAATTCACTCGCGGGAATTCTTAATTCCACATCCCCAATTCCGGGCTCTGCATGTCAAAGACATTCGCAAACAGAGCCGCGACCGTGGCCAGACCGAGCAACACGAGCAGCAAGCCCACGGCGGCCCGCGCCGGCCAGGCGAGCTGAGCGAGAGACAATCCCGCCGCGGCCCGCCCGAGCAGGGCCAGGGCCAGTCCCGCCACGATCAGCGCGACCGCCACGGGAGCGGCGGCGCGCAAAGACAGCCCCAGCGCCCAGCCGACACGGCCGAACCAGCGCGCCGCCGTGGCTTCATTCCACACCAGGCCGCCGGCCGGGAGCGCCTGATAGCTTTCGATGAGGGCCGAGACCAGCCGGACCGGACCACCCACCGCGAGAAACGTGCCGAGCGCGACCAGGCCGTACAGATGACCGAGCGGGTTCAGCTCGTCGCCGATCTCCGGGTCGAACAGCGCGGCGGGTGCCAGCCCGGCCTGAGAATCCGATCAACTCGCCCGCCTGCCGCGCCGCCGCCACGACCAGCGCCAGTCCCAGTCCCATCCCCGCGCCGATGGCCGCCTCGGCCAGACCCGACCAGGCCAGCGCGGCCGTGGACGGTGGTCTCGGCAACTCTGGCCCCACCACCGGCGCGACGATCGCGGTGACGAGCACAATCAGCCCGACGCGACAGCGCCAATCGAGCGCGGGGGTGCCCCACGCCGGTGCCGTCGCCGCCAACCCCGCCACCCGGAGCAGCACGAGCACCGCCGGAGCCACCCAGGCGTCGATCACGGTCGGCAGCATGGCGGGAGGAACTCCACGTTCAGCCGAACAGCCGCTCCGGCAACGTGCCGATCAGCTCCTGGGCATAACCCACCCAGAGCCCCAGCATCCAGGGCAAGACCGCCAGCACGACGATGACGATCGCCATCAGCCGGGGCACCATCCCTACTACTGGATCATGTAATTGCGTCAACGTCTGCCCGATCCCGACGATGATCCCCACCACCAGCGCCGCCAGCAGTATGGGGCTGCCCAGCAAGAGCGCCATGCGTACCGCCTCGCGCGACCAGTCGATCACCAGAGATTGGTCCATGACGGCGCTTTCCTGTAGGGTGGGCTCGGCCCACCTTTTCATCCGTGAATGCGAAGACGGTGGGCCGATGCCCACCCTACAAGCCAAAACTCCGCAACAACATCCCCGACACGAGCATCCACCCGTCGGCCAGGACGAACAAAATGAGCTTGATCGGCAAGGCGACCAGCGTCGGCGGCATCAAGATGAGCCCCATCGCGGCCAGCACGGCGGAAACCACCAGGTCGATGACCAGGAACGGCAGATAGATGGCGAACCCGAGGAACAGCGCCGTGGTCAGCTCGCTCAACAGAAAGGCCGGCGCCACGATCCGCAATGGGAACTGCTCGTACACGGTCGGCTCGACCCGGCGCGGGCCGGGCGGCTCGGCATAGTCATAAAGTTCCAGCAGGTAATCCTGATGGCGCGTGCGTAGGATCTGTTCGATCATGAATGTCTTGATCGGGCCCGAGCCGGCCTCCCAGGCCTGGAGAGAATCGATCTGGCCGTCAGCGAACGGCTTCAAGGATCGGGTGTAGACCGTGTCGGCCACTCGCCCCATCACCAGCGCGGTCAACAACAACGCCAGCGCCGTGAGGACCTGGTTGCCCGGCACCTGCGGATTGCCGAGCGCCTGGCGAAGCAAAGTCAATACAATACTGATGCGTACATACGAAGTGACCATCAACACGGCCGCCGGCACGAGCGAGGCCAGCGCGAACATCAGAATCGTCGGCCCGGTGCTCATCAATTTCTGGCGCAGGTCGCCGGCCGTCATCACGTCGGCCTCGGCCGCCGTACCCGCATGGCCCGGGCTGGCGACTTCGGGCAGTGGGTCGTTCGCGCGCGCCGTCGGTGTCGGCGCTGGTCCCGGGCCGGCGGCGCACGTCACGACTGCCAGGGCGAGCAGCGCGGCCCCCCACCGCTTCATGATCCACCTCCGGGCCGCGTGATCGGGGTCTCGGAGCCGGGCCAGTTCGCCAGCAGAGTCGGGGCGCCGCCGGCACCCGTGCCGACGATGAGCATGCGGTCCCCCGCGCGGACCGCGTAGACCGTGTGACGCGGCGAGAGCGGCACCCGGCCAACGACCTCAAGCCAGCCGGCCTCCCGCGCGGGCAGTAGTTGATATCGCCGCGCGGCCCAGCTTGCGCTGGCGACGACTCCGAGCAGCAACACCACCCCGGCCGGTCCCAGCCACCAGCCGCTGGCCGATTTCACGGCCGAGCGCGTCGAGGGGTCGGGCCGCTGGATGGGATGGCCGGCAATCGCCGCGGTGGGTGGTCGATGGTCCTCGCCGCGCGCCGGTTGTGTGCCCGAGGCCGAGACCAGAACGAATCCCATCACGACCAGAAGACCTTTTCTTTGTAGCGGCGGCCGTCTCGGCCGCTCCGGCTCGGGAGCCAGCGGAGCGGCCGAGACGGCCGCCGCTACAAAGAAGGGATGGCCCGTCCCCTTCTTGTACACCCTTTTAGACAAGGAACTCCTCCTGCACGTCGGGGTCGGGGAGCGTGAGGCAGCCTTGATCGTGGAGGCGCCGGAAGCGCTCGGCGAGCTCGGCCTGCGCGGACTCGGCGTCGGCGAGGCGGAAGGGGCCGAAGCGGGCCAGACGGCTGCGCAGCACGTCGGCCGACGCGGGCGGCAGCGCCGCCAGCACCTTGGCCTGCACGGGTCCCGCCGCGCCGGCCAGCGCCAGGGCCCAGAGAGAGACGTCCTCGTCGAGATAGGCCAGCCGCAGCGCGCGGTCGTCGAGGCGCACCAGGTCTTCGAACAGGAACCGCAGCCGCTTCAGTCCCTGGGCCACGAATTCATCGAGCACGGCGCGTTGTTCGTCGGGATCGACCCGCTCCAGGTGGGCCATCTCGAGCGTGACCGCCTCGACGGCCGCCCGGTCCAGCCGCGCCAGGAGCTGCGCGGCCAGCGATTCCTCCAGGCTGACGACCAGAATGGCCGCCTTGCGCAGCGCGCTGGCCTCGGAGCTGGTGCGCGCGGCGGGTCGCTCTGGATGAAGCATCGGCCGCCGGTTTTCCACGGAGAGCCGGGTCATGCGTCGGGCCCTCCCAGGCCGATCCAGCGTTGCAAGACGCCCCCGGCCGCCGCCGGGTCGAGCCGTACCAGCTCTCGGGCGCGCTCGGCCGGCGCCACGCCCGCGACATCGATGCGCGGCCGGCGCGCCGCCGGGGTCGGCCGTGGGCGGGACGGTCGCCGCGCAAACCAGAACCGGCCGCCGAGCGCCACCACGAACAGCCCGAGCGCGGCCAGGCCGCCTCCCAGCATGGCCGTCGTGCCGCGCCATCGCGCCGGAGACGGCTCCAGCGCGACGGTCGGCGACGGCTCTTCGGGGCTCGGCACCGGCACGCGCTCGACGGTCAGCCCCGCCAGCTCGTTCGATCCCACGACCAGCCCGACCGCGGTGCGAATCGACTCCTCGGTCCGCGACACCAGCAGGCTCAACTCGCTCGGCGAGGGCGACGCCGTGCCCAGGATTTGCCGCGCCTGCTTGCGGTAATGGTCGCTGGGCACCCAGACGACCACCCGCGCCTTGCTTGTTCCCGGCTTGGGAGACGGTGCCGGCGCGGCAGGCTCCGCCACGTCCTCGGGCGGCTGGTTGATCCATACGCTGGCCGAGGTGGGCGAAACCGGCGCCGCGGGTACCGGCGGCGGATCGGCCACCTCCTCGACTTCAAGATGCACGCCCACGCGCACGCCGGGAATGCGCCAGGACAGTTGCTGCTCGATCCCCGCGCGGATCTCGTCGGCGCGCGCCCGCTGCTGCGACTGGTTCTGCAAGGCCCGGGCGCCGGGAATCCAGTACGGCGTGCCCTGGCTGTCGCAGATCCACAGACCGTCGTCGATCACCAGGTCGGGCTCGAAGTTCTGGACCACCACCTTGATCCGCTCGATCAGGCTCGGCGGCAGCGGCTGGCTCTCCTCGACATCGAGGAACACGGTCACCTTCAGCGACCCGGTGGGAGCCAGCCCGCGCCGCGGCGTTCGGAAAATCTGCACCAGCGGCGCGAGGTCGAGCTTGCGCAAGGCGGTCTCGATCTTCTTCGCCCGCTGCCGTAGTTCTTCCTGCTCGATCTGCGCCGGACTGGTGAACAGGCCCGGCGCCGTCGGCGCATCATGGAGCGAGGCCGGCGCCAGACCGAGCTTGTTCAAACAGGCGTGTGCCTCGGCCAGTTGATCGCGACGGACCTCGACCTGGCCCTGCTTGGCGAGGGCCGTGATCGATTTGGCCTCAAGAGCCCGTACGACTCGCCCGGCCTCGTCATGGGAGAAGTGATATCCGTCATAGACCCAGGCCGGCTCGGCCGACCGGTCGGGACGCCCCACGAGATAACTGCCCCCCAGGAGGACCGCGAGCAGCCCTCCCAGCATCATCAGCCGTCCCCACGGCCCCTGGCGGACGAGCCAGCGCCGGGCCCGCTCCAGCCCGGCGCGGAGCCGCGACGCGGCCAGCGGGTCGGGAGCATCGGTCGGCATCATCGGGCCTCCGCCTCGCCGGTCAGGTCCACCGCGCGACCGGCCCCGCGCGCCGATGCCGCCTGGGGTTGGGGTCCGGTCCACCCGCCGGCCGCTCGTCTCTTCCCTGAGATCCCGCGCCCAGCGCATCCTGCGCGGCGTGTGTTATCCACATTCCCGCCCGTTTGTCAACGCCGGCCGCCAGCCGAACGTCTCAAAGGGTGTACGAGAAGGTCTAGAGCGGCCTTTCTGTGTAGCGGCGGCCGTCCCGGCCGCTCCGGATTGGGGATTCCGGAGCGGCCGGGACGGCCGCCGCTACACAGAGAAGACCCTTCTCGTACACCCTTTCAGAACCCTTTCTTGATCGCGAGTCCTTTTGGAGTGCGGCCCCTTGAACCTGACGTCGCGTCAGGATGTATCATGCCCGCGTCGGATGTGCCGACCACGTCGGGTGGCACTGGTGGCTGGCCCACCAGTGCGGCTTCTGCCAGCCAAACGTCCGGAGCACTGGTGGACCAGCCACCAGTGCCACCCGAGGATCCTGCGGGACACCCCGGTATCGTGGCCACCGTCTCGTTTTTGGGTGCCACGGGTTCCGCTTGGAGAACCCGTGCCGAGCGGCCCCGGACACGGGTTCCGCAGACGGAACCCGTGGCACCCACCTCCGTTCCCGCAGGCCGGCCGAAATCGACCCGGTATCCTCGCAACAGTATTTGACTGCCAGTCCTTTCGCTTTCTTCTCCCGGTACCTTGCTGTATCGAGTGCGCACACCTGGTAAAGTGTGTGGCATCGTCCCCAGTGTGAGTATCGCATATCTTTTCCATTTCCGCGAAAGGCCAGTTCATGCGCGCGCCCGTGAGGTTGTCCACCGGCATCTTCCTGGTGTTGTTTTCGGGCGGGCTGGGGGGCCTGTGCGCCATGGCCCAGCAAACGCCCGGGCCGCCGACCGTCTCGGGAGCGGTGAAGTCGGACACTTTGCCGTATGTCGAGCCGCCCTTTCAGGGCGTGGCCAACCGGACTCTGGACGGCTCCCGGCCGGACTTTCCGAAACCGGTGGCGCCTCCCAGGGGCGCGCCGAACGTCCTGCTGGTGCTGGTGGATGACGCCGGCTTCGGCAATCCCTCGACGTTTGGCGGCCCTTGCCAGACGCCGACGCTCAGCAAGCTGGCGTCGCAGGGGTTGCGTTACAACCGTTTTCACGTGACGGCGCTGTGCTCGCCCACCCGGGCCGCGCTGCTCTCCGGCCGGAACCACCATGCCGTCGGCTTCGGCTCGATCGCGGAGTTCGCCGGCGGATGGCCGGGCTACAACGCGACCTGGCCCAAGAGCGCGGCCGGCATCGCCCAGATCCTGCAGGGCAACGGCTACTCCACGGCCGCCTTCGGCAAGTGGCACCTCACGCCCGACGACCAGCAAGGCCCGGCCGGGCCGTTCGATCGCTGGCCGAACGGCGCTGGGGTTCGATTACTTCTGGGGTTTCCTCGGCGGCGCGAGCGGCCAGTACGACCCGATCGTGACCGAGAACAACACCATCCTCGGCGTCCGCCGAAGAGCAAGGATTACTACTTCCCGACCGACCATGGCCGACCGCACGATCCGCTGGATCCACGATCAGAAGGCCCAGTCGCCCGACAAGCCGTTCTTCATCTACTACGCCCCCGGCGCCAGCCACGCGCCCGCACCACGTGCCCGGCGGCGTGGGCCGACAAGTACAAGGGCAAGTTCGACCAGGGCTGGGACAAGCTCCGCGAGGAGACGTTCGCCCGGCAGAAGCGGCTCGGGCGTCATCCCCGCCAACGCCAAGCTCACGCCCCGCGACCCGGCGTTCCCCGCCTGGGACTCGGTCCCGCCCGAGCTGAAGAAATTCTACGCCCGCCAGATGGAGGTCTTCGCCGGCTTCCAGGAGAACTGCGATCACGAGATCGGCCGGGTCGTCCAGTCGATCGAGGACCTGGGCCTCGCCGACAACACGCTCATCCTGTACATCTGGGGCGACAACGGGTCGAGCATGGAAGGGACGGAGACCGGCACCTTCAACGAGTTGACCACGATCAACGGCTCTCGATCTGCCCGCCGAGTCAGCAGCTCAAGCTGATCGACGCCTATGGCGGCATCGCGGCCTGGGGCGGGCCGAAGCACGCAGCCGCATTTCGCCTGCGCCTGGGCGTGGGCCGGCAACACGCCGTTTCAGTGGGGCAAGCAGGTGGCCTCGCACTTCGGCGGCACCCGCGACCCGATGGTCGTCTCGCTGGCCCAAGCGGATCAAGGACAAGGGCGGCCTTCGATCGCAGTTCACGCACTGTCATCGACGTCGCGCCCACGATCCTCGAAGTGGCCGGCATCACCGGCCCCGAAGGTGGTCAACGGCATCGAGCAGATGCCGATGCACGGCGCGAGCTTCGCCCGGCACGTTCGACGACGCCAGGGCCAGGAGCCGTCACACGCAGCAGTACTTCGAGATCTTCGGCAACCGCGCCATGTACAAGGACGGCTGGATCGCCTGCGCCCGGCTGGACCGGATTCCCTGGAAGCTCGACCCCGCGACAGATGACGAAGTTCGGGCCCGGCAGCGGCTGGGACCCGGACAAGGACCAGTGGGAGCTGTACAATCTCGACGAGGACTTCTCCCAGGCCAACGACCTGGCCGCCAAGTATCCCGAGAAGCTGGCCGAGCTGAAGAAACTGTTCTGGGAGGAGGCGAAAACGTATCACGTGACGCCCCTGCTCGGCGGTCTGGCGGCTTTCTACGGGTTCCCGGCCCCTGCCGCGGGCCGGACACACGTTCACCTACTATCCGGGGACGGAGAACATCAGTTCCGGGATGATCCCGCTCATCTACAACCAGTCGTTCACGATCCGCGCCGACCTGGAGATTCCCCCAGGACGGCGCCGAGGGCGTCATCGTGGCCGAGGCCGACGTCATGGGCGGCTTCTCGCTGTACGTCCAGGGCGGCAAGCTGCACTTCACCTACAGCTTCCTGGGCGTGAAGGTCGACACTCTCACCTCTGCGGAGAACCTGACCCCGGGCAAGGCGGACGTGCGCTACGAGTTCACCGCCGACCAGCCCGGCCAGATCGGGCACAGGCGGCCGAGGCCGGCTGTTCGTCAATGGCAAGCCGGTCGGGGAGAACCGCCTCGAGCACACGGTGCCCCTGCGGTTCACCAGCTACTCCGGCATGGACATCGGCAAGGACAACGGCGAGCCGGTCTCGCCGACCTACCAGGCCAAGTCGCCCTTCCCGTTCACGGGCAAGATCGGCAAGGTCGAGTTCGACTTGGGCCCGCGTTGAATGCAATCACTGTCTTGTTTGTAGGGTCCGCTGTGCGGACCTCCGGGAAAAGGCCCGGTCCGCACAGCGGACCCTACAGGACTGTTCCCAAAGCCCCAACGGGGCGACAGTGAATAGCCCGGGGCATGAGCCCGGGAACCGGAGCTGTGCGGAGCGAATCTTTTTCCGAAGCCCCGAAGCCCCGAAGGGGCGACAGAATGGTCCGTGGAACAACGACATCGGCCGCCCCTGCGGGGCTGCGGAGAGGGTTTGGGACGCGTCCTTCCCGGTTCCCGGGGCTGACGCCCCGGGCTATTCACTGTCGCCCCGTTGGGGCTTTTGGAACAGACTCCAAGGGCTGGGTCTGGACCCAGCCTACATGCGTCGAACCGTGATCACGTATGTTTTGTGGATTATGAAGAGGAAAAAACGAGCATGAAACCCATCTATCCAATGATCGGCGTGGCGCTGATCGGGGCCTGCCTGGGCCTGCGCGCAGGACGCGAAGAAGCCGGCGCCAGCCCCCCCGGCCACTCCGGCCGCCGCTGCGGCGGCGGATCGTGGCGCCGACGAGAAGGCCCTTGAGGCGCTGGTCGCGGCCTTCACGAAGGCGTTCAACGCGGGCGACGCCGCGGCCGTGGCGGCGCTGTACACGGACGGGGCCATCACCATCGACGAGGAGGAGGGCGAACGGACCGAGGGTCGTGAGGCCATCCGCGCGAAGCTTGCCGGGTCGTTCGCGGACAACCCCGGCAGCACGATCGCGATCCAGGTCGATTCCCGCCGCTTCCTCGGCCCGGAGACGGCCCTGGAAGAGGGCCGGGCGGTCATCACGCCGGCCGCCGGCCGCGGCACGCCCGAGACCAGCCGCTTCACGGCCATCTACGTCAAGCAGAACGGCAAATGGCTCCAGGCCGCCGTCCGCGACGAACCGGACCGCGACCTGACTCCCCACGACCGCCTCAAGGAGCTCGAATGGATGATCGGCGAGTGGGTCAACGAGAGCCAGGATGCGACCGTCGCGACGACCTGCAAATGGGCCGACAACGGCAATTTCCTGCTCCGCGAATTCACCATGAAAGCCCGGGGCACGCCCGTGCTCTCCGGCACCCAGCGCATCGGCTGGGACCCCGTGCGGCATCAGTTCCGCACCTGGATCTTTGACACCGAGGGCGGCTACGGCGAGGGCTACTTCAGCCACGACGGCGACCGCTGGATGGTCAAGGCCGAGGGCGACCGGCAGGACGGCCAGCATGTGTCGGTCACAAATATCATCACACGTCTGGGAAAGGATCGGATGAGCTGGCAGTCGGTCGACCGGACGATCGGCGGCATCGCCGCGCCCGGCATCGACGAGTTCGTCGTGGTCCGCAAGCCTCCCGAGGTCGGTAAGTAAGGAACCGCGAAAAAATCCGTTGATCAAATCGTCGTATTCGAGATCCTGAATGTGGGACAGCCGCCCTCGGCTGTTCCGTCCGACGACAGCCGAGGGCGGCTGTCCCACAGGACAAAAAATTGATCAAGATATTCTTTCGCGTTTCATAAGTCAAAGCCAATTCACTCATTACCGTTAATTCTCCCAAAACGAGGAAGCACCCATGACAGGCACCCTCTGGAAACTGGCCCTCGGCGCGGCCCTTGTCACGCTCGCCACCTCGACCGATGCCTTCGCCGGCCGCGGCGGCGGCGCCCGTGGCGGCGGTGGCGGCGGCAACCGTGGCGGCGGTGGCGAAATGGGGAGACCGCCCCAGTCCCACTCGCCCTCCTTCAGCCAGCCAAAACCCCCGGCGAATCAGTCACGACCACCGACGAATCAGTCACGACCACCGACGAATCAGTCACGGCCCCCGACGAATCAGTCACGACCACCACAGGGCGGCGCGGGGGCCGGCAATCGGCCTCCGACAGGTGGCCAGCCCGAACCGGGCACGCGACCCGAGACGTCGGGCAACCGTTCCCCCTACGGCAACCCCGCGACCGCCGGCAATCGCAACCCCAACGCGGGCGCTGCCGCCGGCGCAGGCGCCGCGAATCGAAACCAGCCGACGAATCCCCAGGCGGCCGCGGCGGGTGCGGGCGTCGCGAATCGGAACCAGCCGACGAATCCCCAGGCGGCCGCGGCGGGTGCGGGCGTCGCGAATCGGAACCAGCCAGCCTATCCCAACGCGGGCGCAGCCGCCGCCGGCGCGGGCGTGGCGAATCGGAACCAGCCGGCCTATCCCAACGCCGGCGCGGCCGCGGCCGGTGCGGGCGTCGCGAACCGGAACCAGCCAGCGTACCCCAACGCCGGCGCTGCCGCGGCCGGCGCAACGTATGCCAACCGGAACCAGCCGGCCTATCCTAATGCGGGCGCCGCGGCCGCCGGCGCGGCGTATGCGAACCGGAACCAGTACGATCAGTACCACCCCGGCCTGGTGGCCAACGGCTACTGGAACGGCAATAACACCGCCGCCTGGGGCGCGGCCGGCCTGGCGACGGCCGGAGTCGCCGCCTGGGCGCGGGCTCGCCCATGTACGGCTGGGGCTATTCGTCGTATAGCAACCCCTACTCGAGTGGCGGCTACGCTGCTCCGGTTGCCGCGGCCCAGCCCGCGGCGGCGCCGAGCCAGCCGTCCTACGATTATTCCCAGCCGATCAACACGGCCGCCGCGGTACCCGAGCCGACCGTCACCGACCAGGCGACCTCGACCTTCGACCAGGCGCGCGACGCCTTCAAGCAGGCCAATTACGCCCAGGCCCTCCAGCTTGACCAGCAGGCGCTCGGCCAGATGCCCAACGACGCGACCTTGCACGAGTTCCTCGGCCTCGTGCTGTTCGCGCAGGGCCAGTACGAGCAGGCCGCGGCGCCGCTCTACGCGGTGTTGTCGGTCGGCCCCGGCTGGAACTGGACGAACCTGATCGGCATGTATCCCGAGACCGATGTCTACACCGAGCAACTCCGGGCGCTCGAAGCCTTCGTCCGGTCGAACCCCCAGTCGGCGCCGGCCCACTTCGTGCTCGCGTATCACTACCTGGCCCAGGGACACGACGACGCGGCCGTCGCGCAGCTCAAACACGTCGTGCAGCTCCAACCGGCCGACAAGCTCTCGGCGCAGCTTCGTCGCGCAGTACCAGCCCGCTGCGCGCCAACCGCCGTCGGCTGCACCCGCACCGCCCGCCGCCGCGCCGTCCGCCGCCCCCGGTAAGCTGCCCGGAAACTGGACGGCCACGCCCGCCCCGAATACCAAGGTTGCTCTCGCGATCCAGGACGACGGCAACTTCACCTGGACCACCACGGCCAGCGGCAAGCCCCCCGCCACCATCGCCGGCCAGTCCAACTACGCCGACGGCGTCCTGAACCTCGTCGACAAGGACGGCAAGAACGGCGCCCTGGCGGGCCAGGTCGCCTGGCAGGATAACAACCACTTCACCTTCCGTCTCCTCGGCGCACCCAACGACGACCCGGGCCTGAAGTTCGCACGGTAACGCCATGAGAAGGGGTAGACCCGGCAGCGACACGGGCGGGTCTGCCCCTTGGATTGGTTGCGAAAGCCCTGGATGGCCGTCCGTCGGAAAAATTCCAAAAAAATCAAAAAGGTGCGTGAACTCGGGAGGCGTTTCCGGCCTTATACGGAGAGAGGGCGCGCGCGGCCCGCGATCTGACCCACCGAAGGTGGAGGGGCCGGCGATGGGGAGCCGGCCTCCAGCGCCGCGAGGTCTCGTAAGAGGAGCCGCTGTGATGATCCGCCCGAATTTACTCCTTGGCAAGGACTTCCGCCCGAACCGATCCCGCCGGAGGCGCACCCGGACACCTCGGTTCGAGGCTCTGGAGGACCGCAAGCTGCTGACCTGGGGACTGGACCCGACGTTCATGCGCCGGCGGGTTATATCGCCTCCGTCATCGGGGGCGTTTCGTCCGAAGCCTCGACCCTGGCTCTCCAGGGCGACGGCAAGATCCTGCTCGGCAGTTATGGCTACTTCAGCGGCACCACGACTGACTTCACGGTGACGCGGTACTCGGCCAGCGGCGCTCTCGACACGAGCTTCGGCAGCGGCGGAGTGGCCCATGTGGACTTCTCCGGACTTGTGGACAGAATGAGCCAGATCCTGGTCTATCCGACGGGTGCCAATGCGGGGAAGATCCTGCTCGCCGGAAGTGCGGGCACGAAGATGGGCCGAACGCCGTCAGCGTGGTCGGCCTGCGCGCGTCTGAACGCCAATGGCACCCTGGATACGGCGTTTGGCACGAAGGGCAAGGAGACGTTCAACCCCCTCTCGGCCAAGGTGCCAGTCGACCACGTCAATGCCCTCGCGTTCGATCCTAGTGGCACGCACATCCTGCTCGCGGGCGGTTATCCTTACAGCTTCGTCCTGCGGCTCAACGCGTCCAACGGCAGTCTCGACACCACCTTCGGCAGCGGCGGCATGGTGACGGGCCCGAACACCGCTGTGCAGGACGAGTGGAAAGGTATGCAGGTGGAATCGGACGGTTCGATCGACTTGGTGGGGACCAACGGCGGTCAGCCCGTCATCGAGCATCTCGACGCCTCCGGCAAGAACGCGACCTCCGTCACCCAGGTCCTGCCGACGATCAGTCCTTATTCTCCCTTCCACGGAGGGGGCGTCTTTAACGGGCAAGGGAAGATCGTCTCCGCGCAGACCGCGTTCACGTCGGGACACAATCCGGAAGATGTCATCGTGTTCCAGAACAACGCGACGGGCCCGCTCGACACGAGTTTCGGCGGGAACGTCTATACGAGCCTCGGCGGCACCAACTACCAGGTCACTTCGGGTACCGATGGTGTGACGGAGGTCGGCTTGTCGTCGTATTTCACGAAGAATGCGGGCACACAGGCCGCCCCGGGAATTGACCGCCGGGCACTCGTACGCAGCCCAGTTCCAGGTGAATGGTGCCGCCGTGGCCTTCGACGGCAATAACAACATCCTCGTCTATGGGGGCACCTTTCTCTACGACCTCAGCTCCGCGTCTCCCGGCACGGTCGTCCAGACGTATGCCACGATGCTGCGCTTCACACCCAACGGCGCCCTGGATACCAGCTTCGGGGCCGGTGGCGTGGTGGCCATGGCGTTCGACCCGGCGGGCGCGAGTTACCCTCAGAAGTTCGAAGCCCTCCTGGTCCGGCCGGACGGGGAGATCCTGGCCGCTGGGGCCAAGACGGTGTATGTGGGACTCACTTGGGAAAACGAATCCAGCCGCTCTCCTGGCTTGCTACCTTCCCGATGCGCCGGCACCATCCGGATGGGGCTCCCAACGGCCCGGCTTCGGCCGCTCCGATGGCGGCGGCGACTCCGGTGCCGTCCCGGGCGGGCCTGGGACAGGTCCCCGCCCGTGCCATGGCCTTCCCGGTGGCACCGGCCACGCTCCGGTTCCGCCGCTAGCTGTTGCGATGTCCGGATGGACGGCCACCTCGTACAGCGGCCGGCCGGCCACGCTCCGGTTCCGCCGCTAGCTGTTGCGATGGAGGCTGGGTCGCGTACGTGTTTCGCGTCGCTCGGGCCCGGTCTTTCGTAGGGTCCGCTGTGCGGACCATGTCCCGACGCCGGCGGTCCGCACAGCGGACCCTAGTGCGTCTGCAAGTGTGTCAGGTCCGAGAGGTGGAAGTCCTCTTCAGGCACGCACTCTCCGGCCTGTAACTGAAGATAACTGCGTCGCCGCGAGGCGGGGTGGAGAGCAATCGGAGGTGAACGACTGGTCCGCAACGCACGTGAACTCGATTCGGCCTTGTCGCGTGGCGAGCCTGCTAGGGTAAGGCGAAGCCCGGACCGGAGCGATCCGGAAGCCCATGACGCTGAGGGGTAGTGTGTCAAAGCGATCACGGGACCGACTGGGTGGTTGGAGGCGGAACGGTCGGACGGCCCGACACATGAAGCAGAGAGACCTGTCCGGACCAGACGGGCGTTCATGACCATCCCGGTCCGAAGAACCCGCCGGGCAGGAGTCAGAGGAGCCATAGTAGCGACGAAACCGGGTAACGCCGGGGGAGCGAAGGCTCCAGGAAGATGGATGCGTCATGACCCGACCGACGAAAGACACACCGGCGACAGTGCCGCTGGCTCAACAAGCCGGAGAGATCCTCTCGCGCTGGCGATGGGTCGAACCGACGGTCTGGACCGTGCGCATGGTGACGACTCTCGAACAGGGAGTGGAGGGAGGCAAGTGGTTTCGGCTGTTTGACAAGGTTTTCGCCGAACGGAACCTGCTGGCGGCGTTCCAACAAGTGGCGTCGAAGCACGGCGCGGCCGGGGTCGACCACGTCACCGTGGCGCAATTCGACGGGCCCTTCCCGAGTCGCTCTGGGAGGTCTCGGACCAATTGAAGCACGGCACGTATCAGCCCCAGTCGATCCGTCGCGTTCTCATCCCCAAGCCGGGCACCACCGAGACTCGACCGCTGGGCATTCCCACGGTGCGCGATCGAATGGTCCAGGCGGCGGTGGTGAACGTGATCGCACCGATCTTCGAGCGGGACTTCGCGGAGCACAGCTACGGGTTCCGGCCGGGGCGCGGCTGCAAAGACGCCCTGCGACGGGTCGATCAGCTTCTCCAAGCCGGTCACGTCTACGTCGTGGACGCCGACTTGAAAGGCTACTTTGACTCGATTCCCCACGACCGCCTGATGGCCCTCCTGAAGGAAAAGATCGCCGACGGCCCCGTGCTGGCGCTGATTGAATCCTTCCTGAAGGCGAACATCTGGGACGGTCTGACGGAATGGACCCCGGCGACGGGCGCGCCCAAGGGGCCGTCCTGGACCCGCTTTTGAGCAACATCTACCTCGACCCGCTCGACCACCTGGTCGCGCAGGCGGGGTTCGCGATGGTGCGCTACGCCGACGACTTCGTGATCCTGTGCCGGACGCCGGACGAGGCGGCCCGCGCCCTGGAACTGGTGCAGACGTGGGTGTCGGCCGCCGGCCTCACACTGCATCCGACGAAGACGAAGGTGGTCGAGGCCCGGACCGAAGGTTTTGACTTTTTGGGCTACCACTTCCAGGGCGGCAGCCGCTGGCCTCGGGAGAAGAGCCTGAGGAAGTTCCAGGACACGATCCGTGCCGAGACAAAGCGGACGAACGGGACCTCGCTGCCGTCGATCATCGCCGTGTTGAACCCGATCCTTCGGGGCTGGTTCGCCTACTTCCAACACAGTCGTCCCTGGATCTTCCGGCGGCTCGACGGTTGGATTCGCCGCCGGCTTCGGAGTCTGCTCCGAAAACGGGAGAAACGCCGAGGCCTGGGCCGCGGTTGGGATCACCGCCGCTGGCCCAACGCCTTCTTCGCCGACCTGGGGCTTTTCAGTCTGGAGCGAGCCCATGCGTTGGCCCGTCAACCCTCTTTGAGGTAAAACCATCAACCGGAGAGCCGTATGCGGGAGATCCGCCCGTACGGTTCGGAGGGAGGGGGGAACCAAGTCAATGGGTCCTCCCTACCCCTATCAAGACTTTCCAACAAGCCACGCGGGAGGCCCGCCTTGTCCCGGGCCGACCATCATCCCAGTGTGCTGCTCGAGCGCGCCCGCGCGGCGATGCCGAGGCGCTGGGGCGGCTCCTGCAGTTGTACCGCAACTACCTGCAGATCATGGCACGCTCGCTCATCGGCCCCGACCTGCGGGCGCACGTGGCCCCGTCGGACGTCGTTCAGGAGACGTATCTGGAAGCGCACCGCGACTTCGCCCGGTTCCTCGGCACCGCCGAGCCCGACCTCTTGACCTGGCTGCGGACGATCCTGGTGCACAACCTGGCCCACCTGGTCGAGCATCACCACGCCGGCCGGCGCGACATCCGGCGGCAGCAGTCGCTGGAGGACGAAATGGGCCGCTCCAGCGCCGTGCTGCACCGCGTCGCTGGCCGCGCCGATCGCCTCGCCGAGCACGGCGGCGGCCCGCCGCGAAGACGCCGTGCGACTCGCCGACGCCGTCGCGCGGCTGCCCGACGATCAGCGCGAGGTCTTCATCCTGCATCACCTGGAGCATCTTTCCTTCGATCGCATCGCGGACCGGATGGGACGTTCCCCCGGCGCCGTGCGCATGCTGCTGAGCCGGGCCCTGTTGCGGCTCTCCCAGTTGTTGAAGGAGACGCCATGAACGCCGATGGTTCCGCGCTGCACGAGAGCCGTACCGAAGCGAAGCTGCTGCACGTCCTCGATGACTACCTGGCCGACCGCGACACCGGCCGCGCGGGCGATCCCGCCGCGCTCCTGGCCGCGCACCCGGACATCGCCGACGGGCTGCGCGCGTGCCTGGAGGTGATCGGGCTGGCCGATCGGATCGTGACCGGCATCGTCGACGACGGTCCGCCCGGCGTCCCGCTGCCGACCGGCCTGACGCCCGACCCCACCGAGCGGCTCGAAAGCGTGCGGCAGGCCCTGGATCGGCTCTCGGGGCGCGGCGGGCGCGTGGCGTCCCCGTCGCGGCCGAACAAAGAGTTGACGTCGGGACTGGCCGGGGCCATGCGTGCGTACCTGGACACGACCCTGTCGGACGGCTCGCCCGTCACCAGCTTCGAGTGCTGCGGGCAAGACCGCCGCCGGGGCCGATATCAGCTTCTCGACGAGGTCGGCCGCGGCGGCATGGGGCTGGTCTATCGGGCGCGCGACGAGGCCCTCGGCCGCGAGCTGGCCGTCAAGGTGATCCGGAGCCAACGCCAATCGGCCGCGGAACAGGTGCGGCGGTTCCTCGAAGAGGCGCAGATCCACGGCCAGTTGCAGCACCCGGGCATCGTGCCGGTCTACGACGTGGGCCAGCTCGACGATCAGCGGCCGTTCTTCGCCATGAAGCTGGTCCAGGGCCGCACCCTGGCGGACGACCTGCGGGCGCGGCCGATGCCTCCGCCGACCACGCGCGGCTGCTCGACATCTTCCTGCAGGTCTGCCAGACGCTGGCCTATGCACATGCCCAAGGCATAATCCACCGCGACTTGAAGCCGGCCAACATCATGGTGGGGGCCTTCGGCGAAGTGCTGGTGATGGATTGGGGACTCGCCAAGGTCCTGGCCCATCGCACGGAAGACGGGGCGGATGAGGCGTCGCCCGATGCGGTGGAAAAGGACTTCGGGAGCGCGGTCACGCTCCCGGGCACGATCGTCGGGACGCCGGCCTACATGGCCCCGGAGCAACTGCGCGGCGAGCGGGACCAGCTCGATGCGCGGGCCGATGTCTTCGGGCTGGGGGCGATCCTCTGTGAGATCCTCACCGGCGAGCCGCCCTTCGACCGCACCAGCACACCAGAGAGCCGTCTCCAGGCAGCCGAAGCCGGGCTGAGCCTGGCGCGGCAGCGGCTCGACGCCTGCGCGGCGGACCCCGACTTGGTCGCGCTGGCGAAGTCCTGCCTGGCCGCCGAGCCGGCAGACCGCCCGCGCGACGCCGTCGCGGTGGCCGAGGCGGTTTCGGCCTATCGCAACGGCGTTCAGGAGCGGCTTCGCGTGGCCGAGTTGGCACGCGTCGCGGCCGAGACCAAGGCGGCCGAGGAGCGCACCCGGCGGCGTCTCACAATCGCGCTGGCGGCTTGCGTGGTGGGGACGATCCTGCTGGTGGGCGGCGGTTGGATCTGGATGGCCCAGCAGCGCACCCATCGTCGCACCGCCACGGCTACGGCCGTCAATGGTGCCTTGGAACAAGCTATTCTCCTTCAGGGGAAGGCCCATGCGACCGCCGTCGGCAACCTGCCGCTGTGGACCGAGGCCCTGGCGGCAGCCGATCAAGCGGAGGGGATTCTCAACTCGGGCGAGTCCGATCCCGCTTTGAAGGTCCGGGTGCGACGACTCCGGGCGGAGCTGAGGCGCCAACGAGCCGCGGCCGAGGAGGCGGAGAAGGACCGCGCGATGGTCGAGCGCCTCTATGCGGTCCGTAGCAGCGGCGGCGTTGAGCACGCATACCTGGACGAGGTCCGCATCCTGCGCGAATACGCGAACGCGTTTCGTGACTATGGGCTGGACCTGAATTCGATGGATCCGCGCGAAGCCGGCTCGATCATCGCCCGGCGGCCAGCGGCGGTAGCCATCGCCGCGGCACTCGACGACTGGGCCTGGACCCTGCGCCGAAGGGGTGCTCCCGAGACGCAATGGCGGCGCCTCGATACCGTCGCGCGCATTGCCGACCCGGACCCGTGGCGCACCGCTTTGCGCAACCAGGTTGACCACCCTGACCGGGCGGCACTCATGCGGCTGGCCGAAGACAAGGACCTGGCCTCCCAGCCTGTCCCGAACATCATCCTTCTGGCAGCCACGTTGAGGAACCTCGATGGCTCGGAACACGGCGACTTCGAGCGTGCTTACCGAGTGCTCCTGGCCGGCTGGCGGAACCACCCTGATGATCCCTGGATCAACTTCGACCTGGGAGTGGTCACGGATCGGTACCACCTCGACCGTCTCGAAGAAGCCACGCGCTACTACACCGCGGCCGTCGCCACTCGACCCCGGAGCGTCCTGTTCCTCACCCGCCTCGGCGACTCGCTCCGCGAGCAGGGAAGGAACGACGAGGCCATCACCGCGTATCAGACAGCCCTGCACATCAACCCGGAAGAGAACACCGCCCGCTGCACAATCGCGGTCGCTCACTACTTTGCCGGCAGGTACGAGCAGGCCATTCCCCTGGAACGCGACGTGGTTCGTCTCGATCCCAATGACTTCTGGGCTCATATCAATCTCGGCGCAGCCCTGCGCGAGCATGGCGAGAACCGATGAGGCGATCAGGGAGTTCCGCGCGGCGGTCCGGCTCAATCCCAGCCACCATCTGCCACACTCCGACCTTGGTCTCGCCCTTGGGTTCCAAGAGAAGTTCGACGAGGCCGTCGCCGAACACCGAACGGCGATTCGGCTCTGTCCCGCGGACTCCGATGTCCACGAACGCTTCGCCAGGACGCTCGAGGGCATGGGGAAACTCCACGAAGCGATCGCGGAGCGGCATGACGCGCTCGGTCTCGGGACGGATGACCCGAACTTGCGAACACAAGCGCACCACGAGCTCGCCGCCGCGATCACCGAACGTCGTGAGGCCGCGCACTACCGGCCCAACCACTTCTGGCTCTATGCCATGCTGGGGAACGCCCTGCAGGAACAAGGAAAGCTGGACGAGGCCGTCGAGGCGCACCGCACGGCCGTGCTCCTCAATCCCAGGGACGCCTGGGCTCAGGTCAGCTTGGGCAAGGCCTTGATGCTTCAGGGGAAGCTCAGTGAGGGGGAAGCCGCGTGTCGCGCGGCGACGAAAGTCGATCCCAACAATGCCTGGGCCCACTCGCACCTGGCCTGGGCCCTGGAGGCGCAGCGGAAGTTCGACGAAGCCGTCGCCGAGCATCGCACAGCGCAACGCCTCGCGCCGGAGAGTGCGGCCGTCCACCGTGACCTGGGCTCGGCCCTGATGGCGCAGGGGAAGCTCGACGAAGCCATCGTCGAGTTCCGCGCGGCGGTGCGCATCGAACCGAACACCGCCAGGTATCACCAGAGCCTGGGCTTCGCCCTCCAGGCCCAAGGAAAGACAGACGAAGGGATGGCGGAACAGCGCACGGCCCTTCAGCTTGAACCCAACAACGCCACGGCTCATAACAACCTGGCGTGGGCCATCGCCTTGCTCCCCGACCGTCCGCCCGACCAGCTCGACGAGGCCCTGACTCACGCCCGCAAGGCGATCGAGCTGAGCACCAGCGTCGTGCATACCTTCTACAATACCCTGGGGGTCGTCGAACTTCGGCGGGGGAACTGGGACAGGGCGATCACGGCCTTGCAGGTCTCGATGAAGCGGCCGGGCGGCGGGGATGCTTACGACTGGTTCCCCCTCGCCATGGCTCACTGGCACCTGGGCCACAAGGACGACGCGAACGCCTGGTTCGACAAGGCCGCGGCCTGGGCTCGTGCTCATCGGCCGGATGATCCCGAGTTGCGTCCGTTCTGGAACGAAGCCGCCGCGTTGCTCGGTCGGCCGGATCGTCGCGGCGAGTAGTTGAGATGGCCGCCGGCGCCGGGTAGCTTCAGGGAAATCCCACCCTGAACCCGGAGGAGCCGAGCGATGATCCCGTCTTACCTGTCTCGCCGCGCTGCGCTGAAGCGGATGGCGGCCGTGGGCCTGGCTGCGCCCTTCGTGCGGCGCGTGCATGCCGCGGCGCCGAGCGAGACGCTCTACCACGCCAGCTTCGGAGCGTCGGGCATGGCCGGGTCCGATATCCGGTCGCTCACCGCGAGCAAGAACGTCAAGCTCGTCGCCGTGGCCGACGTCGACCTCAAGCGCACGGCCGAGCTCGTCAAGCTGTTCCCCGACGTGAAGGTCTACCAGGACTGGCGCGAGCTGCTCGACAAGGAGAAGAACCTCGACTCGGTCAACGTCTCCACGCCCGACCACATGCACGCCCCGATCACCATGTCGGCCATGCAGCGCGGGCTGAACGTCTACACCCAGAAGCCGCTGACGCAGACGATCTACGAGGCCCGCCAACTGGCCCGGGTGGCGCAGGAGAAGAAGCTCGTCACGCAGATGGGCATCCAGATCCACTCGCACGCGATCCACAGGGCGATCGTCGCCACGATCCAGCGACGGGGCCATCGGCAAGGTGAAGGAGGTCCATAGCTGGAGCGGCAAGCACTGGGGCGACCGCGAGCCGCGGCCCGAGCGCAACGACCCGGTGCCCGAGGGATTCAACTGGGACTTCTGGCTCGGCGTGGCGGCGGACCGGCCGTTCATCGCGGGATATTATCATCCCGGCGATCTGGCGGAAGCGGCTCGATTTCGGCACCGGCACCTTCGGCGACATGGGCTGCCACATCCTCGACCCCGTGTTCGCCGTCGCTGGCCCTGACCGCCCCGGTCTCGGTCCTCTCCGACGGCGGCGCCGCGACGCGGACAGCTGGGGGCTGGACTCGCAGGTGCGCTACGTCTTCCCGGGCACGAGCGTCACGGCCGAGACGCTGACCTTGCACTGGTACGACGGCGACCGCCGCCCGCCCGACGAGATCCAAGCGCGCATCGGCGGCCGGCCGCTGAATGACCAGGGCTCGATCTACCTCGGCGACGAAGGGCGTCCTGTATTCGCCGTACATCGCCCCGCTGGTGCTGCTGCCGGCCGAGAAGTTCGCCGATTACAAGCATCCCGAGCCGGCCGGCGACGACCACTATCTCCAGTTCGTCGACGCCTGCCGCGGCAACGGCAAGACCTCGGCGCCGTTCGACTACGCCGGCCCGCTGACCGAATCGGTCCTGCTCGGCTGCCTGGCCACGCGGTTCCCGAAGACGACGCTCGAATGGAACGCCGCACAAGTTGCGCATCACCAACGTCGAGGACGCCAACCGCTTCGTCCGCCGCCGGTATCGCAAGGGCTGGGAAGTGGAGGGTCTGTAAGGCACGCTGAGGAAAGAAGGCCCCTGTTCCGGCTCTCCCCCTTACCAAGGGGGAGTCGGAGGGGGTTCTTCCGGGGTGCACCGCGCGTAAATACACCGGAACCCCCCTCAATCCCCCCTTGGTAAGGGGGGAAGCCAGACAGGCGAATTGCTCAGCATTCCCAAGTCGCCACCCTACAAGGAGATCACCATGTGCGTGTTCGTGAAAAAGTGCATTCTCACCGGCCTCGTCTGGCTCCTCCCGCTGGCGGCGACCAGGGCCGACGAGCCGGCCGCTCTGCCGAAGGCGTTCGTGGACGGCAACGGGCCGGGCTGGAAGGCACTCGGCGGGGCGGATTTCCTCACCGTCAACGGCAATGAGGATACGTGGACCTCGAAGGACGGCATCATTCACTGCACCGGGCAGCCCATCGGCGTGGTGCGCACGAAGATGCCGCTCACCAACTTCGAGCTGGTGGCGCAGTGGAAGCACCTGCGTTCCGGCGGCAACTCGGGGTTCTTCATCTGGGCGAACGAGGAATCGCTCCAGGATCTCCAGCCCGGCAAATTCCCGCGCGGGGGGATCGAGGTGCAGGTGCTCGACCACGGCTACACCGAGCAGATCGAGAAGCAGACCGGCAAGAAGCCCGACTGGTTCACGACCAACGGCGACGTGTTTCCCGTGGGCACCTCGAAGATGACGCCCTTCCCGCCGACCTCGCCGAACGGCTCGCGCAGCTTCCCGCGGAAGAACCTGAGCAAGGGCGTGGGCGAGTGGAACCATTACTACGTGCGTTGCATCAACGGCGAAGTGCGCCTGTGGGTCAACGGCGAGGAAGTCTCCGGCGGCACGAACTGCCGGCCCGCCTCGGGCTATCTCTGCCTGGAATCCGAGGGATCGCCGGTCGAGTTCAAGGACATCCGCATCCGCGAGCTGCCGTGAGTCATGGAGGCTGGGTCGAGTGCAGTAGGGTGCGTCGAGTCTGCGATGACGCACCTCTTCCCTCATTCCCTCGTCTTCGCTCGCGCTCATGCAAGAAGACTGGTGCGTCATCGCAGACTCGACGCACCCTACTTCCTGGTGGACCAGCCACCAGTGCCACCCGGCCGGTTGGTGGAGGAGCGGCTCAAGCTGGCGCATGGACCTTCCTTTCCGCCCGCGATCGCTCCAACCGTGCGCCGAGCGCGCCGACATCCGCGACGATCAGATCCGGCGGGCGGGTCATGGCGGCGGCGGCCTCGGCGGTGGCTTCGCCGCTGAGGACGAGCACCGCGAGCACGCCGGCCCGCTGCGCCATGGGGATGTCGGTGTAGATGCGATCGCCGACCATGGCCACTTCGCCCGGTTCCAGGCCGTGCCGCGCACACAGCTCCAGGAGCATGGACGGATCGGGCTTGCCCAGCACCACGGGCTGCCGGCCGGTGGCCGCGGACAGGCAGGCGCAGAGCGCGCCGCAGTCCACCAGCACGGTCGGCTCGTCCGTGGGACAGATCAGGTCCGGATGCGTGGCCACATACGGCAGGCCGGACGCGATCCAATAGGCCGCGCGGCAGAGGCGATCATACGTGAGCGTCTTGTCGAACCCGACGACAACCGCCCCGGGCGCGTCCCACGAGACGCCGAAACCGGCCTCCTCGAACTGGCGGCAGAGCGAGGGCGTGCCCAGCACCGCGATCGTTTCGACATGGGGGAATCGGTCACGCAGATAAGCGATGGTCGCGTCGGCGGGCGTGCTGATCGCGGCCTCGGCCGCGTCGATGCCGAACCGGCGCAGCTTCTCGACGTAGTCCGCCTTGCTCAGCGAGGTGTTGTTGGTCAGGAACGTGTAACCGATGTTCAGACGTCGCAACCGATCCAGAAAGGGGAGCGTCGCGTCGAAGAGCCGCTGGCCGCGATAGAGGGTGCCGTCCATGTCGAGCGCGACGTGGCGGATGCGCGCCAGCGCCTGCGGGCCGGGGAGATTCACGACCGGCCCCCTTTCTCGGCCCAGGCACCTCCGGGTCCGAACAGATCGTCCAGCGCCGCGTCGAAGACGCCGAAGCGCCGGGCGAGATCGAGGATCGTGAAGCGCCGGCGGATGAACGAGGCTTGCTCATACGTCAAACGCAGGCGTTCGCGCGAGATGCCGATCTGTTCCGGCTCGAAGGGACAGCCGGCCGCGCGCAGCTTGGCGCGGGTGTCGCGGAACGGTTGCAGGTGGCGGACCAGCCGCGCGCGGGTCGCCGGCCAGTTGTCACGCAGGCGCACAAGCTGGGCGCGCAGGGCGTCGGCAGGCAGATACTTGGCCCGGGTTTCTTCGAGCGCCTTCGCGGCGAGATCGCCCGTTCCGAGCAGCGCGGTGATCTGGTTCTCGACGTGCTCCAATGAAGGCCAGCGCGCGACCGCGGCCTCGACATCAAGCCATTGCTGGTCATGCCGCAGGAACACCTCGTACATTTCCAGCGATGCCAGGGTGCCGATGCCGACCTTGAACCCGTGCGACGGGGCCGCGCCGTGGTGGGTATGGTGCTGCATGTCCCAGACGTGGCTGAAATGATGATCGGCCCCCGAGGCCGGCCGGCTGGTGCGCGTGGCCTGCATGGCGAAGCCGCTCATCATCAGGCCGACGATCAGCCGCCGCAAACAGGCCGGCTCGTGCGCGTCACGCCTTGCGGCGCATCGACCCAGGACGGCAGGAAGTCTTGCACGGTCGCCCAGGCCGAAGGGTCGATCGGCTCCTCTCCGGCCGCGTCGGCGAGAATCCAGTCGGCCCCGGCGGCACCCTTGGCCAGCAGGTCGGCATAGCCTGATGCGTTCATCTCCGGCGGGGCATGCGCGATCACGTCCAGGTCGGCCAGCACGACCAGCGGGGCAGGGCACTCGAAGGTCTGCTTCGAGCCGCGATACGTGATCGACGCGCCGAAGGACGTGTAGCCGTCCACCGAGGCCGCGGTGGCGACCACCATGTAGGGCCGTCCCAGGCGGTGCGCGACGAGCTTGACCAGGTCGTTGATCGTCCCCGACCCGACGGCGACCGGGATGGCCCGGGTCGAGGCGAGGGCGTGCTCTAACGTCTCGACGAACGCATACTCGGCATAAACGTCGGGACCGAAGAGGAATGTCTCTGCGCAGGGGGCGTCCGCGCGGCGGAAGCTCTCGCGCACGTCCCGGCCGGCGGCCGCGAAGGTGTTGTCATCGGCCACGATCACGGCCGGCTGGGCGCCGAAGCGCGCGGTGAACACGCGGGCGGTCTCGTGGCGCAGGCCGTCATCGACCTCCAGCACGCGGGTGTCCGTGGCCGCCTGCAAGGCCCGTTCGAGAAGCGCGTTTTCTTCGGCGGAAAGCGAGGAATTCATGTGATTGAGCGTTCCTTTCAACGAGGTTCCGCGTTCATCGTGCCGGATCGCGCCCGCAGCGTCAAGTCGAGCAGAGGCGGCCCTGATCTTGTAAACTGACGCGCTCTCCGACCTGTCTTTCTCGTAGGGTCCGCTGTTGTGCGGTACGTGTTTAGCGTCTCGGTTGGCTGGTTTTCTGGGCGTTTCTGTGTAGCGGCGGCCGTCTCGGCCGCTCCGAACTGGTTCCCCTCCAGAGCGGCCGAGACGGCCGCCGCTACACAGAAAGGACTTACGTCCGATGGCGAGACGCGAAACACGTACGTTGTGCGGACCCGACGAGAACTCCGACTTCAACGACCGAGGACGGCACGATGAGCAAGACAGACCGCTGGCGGGCCGCGTGGTGGTGTGCGGCCCTGGTGATGAATCTGCCGGTGTTTTCGCCTCTCCCCGGGGCGTGCGCCGATCCGCCGCCCCAGGGGGAAAAGCCGGCGAGCGGGTTCGAGGCCGTGGAGGAACCCGCGACCATCCCGGATGGTCAAGGCGAGCTGGTGGTGCGGGTGGACGACGCCCGGGCGTCCGGCGCGGCGGGGCAGCCGCTGGCCGTGCGGGCGATCGTCACCGCGTCCGACCGCTCGCATCCGGACGGCGCGGGCCGCGGCGTGTACAGCGACGGCCGCTTCTTCGCCGATGGCGCGTTCACGGTGCGCGTGCCGGCCGGGCGCACCACGATCGAGCTGCGCAGTGGACCGAATACTGTGCCGTTGACGATCACGCTCGATGCGAAGGCGAACACGAGGACGCGGGTGCGCGCCTTCCTCCCACGCTGGTTCGCGCCCGAGGAGCGCGGCTGGTACAGCGGCGATAGCCACGTGCACACGCAGCACGACAAGGTCGCCATCATCAAGACCGACGATAAGCTGACCGCATTGGTCGGCCGCGCCCAGGGTCTGAGCTACATCAGCCAGGCGACCAAGCAGTCGATCGACGCGGCGGACGCGGATCAGCTCAGCACGCCGACGTTCCTGTATCGCAACGCGGCCGAGCAAGGCGCGGGCGCGTTCATCGGCCACTTCACCACGCCCGGCATCAGCCGTCCCTTGCAAGGCGGAAAATATGCCGAGGCGTACCACCAACCGCTGTCGGCTCAGAAGATCGTCGCGGCGGCGCACGAGGCCGGCGGTATCGTCACGTACACGCACCCGATGGAGCCGGCGCACCAACTGCACTGGATGGGCGCGACCGAGGCGTATTCCGACGGCGTGCTGGGCCGTTGCGCCGACGCCTACGACATGGAGTCGCGCCGGACCGAGCCGCTCTATTTCGCCCTGCTGAACCTGGGCAACCGCCTGGCCGTCAGTGGCTACACCGACAGCGCCCTGGAACGCAAATCGACGCTCACCCCCGGCGATCGCCGCGTGTACAGCCACGCCGATCATTTCGATTTCGCCGCGATCATCCAGGCGATCGCGCACGGCCGCACCTTCGCCACCAACGGCGGGCCGGTCTTCCCGTTCTTCACCATCGACGGACAGGAACCCGGCGAGACGCTCCTCGCCCAGAAAGCCAGGACCCGCGCCGCGAGGCTCGAAATTCACTCTCTCTATCCGCTCAAGTCGGCCGAGTTGTACCGCCGGGGCGTGGCGGCCCACGCCTTCGAGGTCCAGGGGCGCAGCGGCGCGCTGATCCTGACCCACGATCTCGTCGAGGAATCCGGCGACGGCTGGTGGCTGGCCCGCGTCGAGGACGAGCGCGGGAACTGGGCGATCACCAGCCCGATCTACTTCCGCGGCGAACCACCCACGCCCCGGCCGTCCGCGTCGGCGATCCTGCTGGAGATCAGCAACGCGGTGCGCATGGTCGAGCTGCGCCGCGAGTTCTTCGCGCACGTGATCGCCACGGTCTCGCCCGACGATCCGATGACCACGGTCGCGCTTCTCAAGGACGGCCAGGTCTTCCAGTCCGCCGCCGCGACCGCGGGCGATCACCTGGCCGACGGCGCGGTGCCCGTGACGGGCGGCAAGATGGAATACGCCGAGGGCTGGCAGTGGTTCCCCGATCCGGTCCGGGGCGCGCACTTCCAGGCCGACTGGCCCGTCTCGGAGACCGGCTGGTACCACCTGCGCGTGACCACCGCCTCGGGGCGGGTCGTGAACTCTGATGCTGTTCGCTTCGACGCCTCCAACCCGAACAGCCACGAAATTTGCGTGGCCCACCTGGCCGGTGGCGATACCCGGCTCGATCGCTGGGGTTACGGCGAGGAACTCCCCCTGGCCGAGATCCGCCAGCCGTTCGAAGGCGATCACTGGTGGTATCCCCAGAACGCCTCCTGGCGCCTGCGCAGCCGCTTCGGCGCGGCCACGCACGAGCTGACCGGCGGCGCGATCGCCCAGCAACGCGCGCGGTTCCAGGAGCGGACGGCTCCCTAGCGGCAACCCGGGGCGGGAACGAAGGTTCTCGCCCGCCCAGAACAGCGCCAGCACCGCCGCCGCGATCCTGGCCCACCCGAAAGACGACCGGCTTCGTGGCGGTTGCGAACGGGCGGGTGGCATGCCCACGTCTGCGTGGGCATGTCCGGGCGGTGTGGGTGGGATCGGCGGACATGCCCACGAAGTCGGCGGACATGCCCACGAAGACGTGGGCATGCCACCCATCGGGCCCTCTTCCGCGAAGCGGGGTTCCGCCGGCGGTTCGCTCTCAAGTCCTGAACTGACTGGTTCTTCCGTCGGCACCGCGGTGGCTTTGAAGTCGTCGTGCGCCGGCGCTGCCGGAACCGCGCTGGCGACCGCGTACCGTGTGCCGTCCGGGAGCACCAGCGCGAACCGGCCCGCGGCCGCCGGTTCCGACGTAAGTTCCGGCTCCTTGGCCGTTTCGGTGTCGTCCTCGGTGGCTTTGATGACGCCCTGGTCATGGGCGGTGCGCCGGGCTTTCAGGGCATCCAGGCTCTGATACAGCGCGCGCGTCCAGCGCGGCTCGTAGCGGAGCAGGAAACCCATGATCGCGGGCGTCAGACCGCTCGAATCGGCCGCGTCGGCGCGCGCCTCTTCCTCTTCGATCCGCACAACCTCCCGAACCGCGACCAGCCGCGCAATCTCTTCTTCCATCTGCTGCGCGCACCCAGACGCCGTGGGTCCGCGGCCAGTCGGGTTCGCTCAAGGTGCCGAGGAGCGTATCGACGTGCCAGTCGGCGGGATCGCGGCCCCAGAACCGCAACGCCCGGTGAGTTTGTTCGAGCGACCAGCCACCGTTTTCGAACGCCTGCCGCAGCTCGTCCCAGCGCTCCAGCAGCCAGTCGCAGCCGGCGACCGTCTGCGCGAGCCGCCGCGCCGCCAGCCAGGGTTTCGTCTCCAGTTCGGCGATATCGCTCTGGACGCGTGCGGCCAGGTCGCGCTCGAAGCGTTCGGGGGCCGTGCGTTCGACCTCGGCGCTGGCGGCTTCGGCGTGGTCGCAAATGCGTTGCAGCACGATCCGCGCCGTGGCGATCTGTTCGATCAAGGCCCGCTCGATGTCATCATGGGGCGGCTGAAATTCGATCCACTTCTGGACCATGCGCCAGCGCCGGCATTTTTCCGCGTTGGAGAGCCGCATGTCCTGGGCCGCCAGCCCGTGCCGCCGCGCGTTCTGGCGCATGCGCGCCTTGCCGGCCGCCGATCTGGGTCCGGTGGAGTGCTGGGCGTTGCGGCGGTTGGCTTCGATCTTGGCGGCACTGCAGGGCATGGATGGACCTCTCCCGAGACGTACGGACAGCGCAGACGCCGACAAACCGGCGTGTCCCTGTTCGACATCATCGTGAGATAGCCCCGGCTCTATCTGGAAATCCGGGGTGGCACAGTGGTCATACCGTCGGAGCATTTCGAGGTGTGAGCTGAAACAGATTCATGAACCAGCGAGCGAAATCCTGTGCCATTGGCAGCCGCGCGTTGAACGCGTGCTCAAGGACGGAATAGGGTAAGGAAAGGCCCGGCGGCTCGACCCAAGCCAGGTAGGTGTGGACGTATGCCTTATCACGGTGGGCAGGATTGTAACAGCCAGGGATGCCGCTTGCACGGTCACAGGCCGTGCGCGCGGCATCCCATAGCGGCACACGTTCGGGTATCAGCAGCAGGCTCAGAAACGTCTCCAGCATGCCGCGCGATCGGTTGTCAGGCATGACCCACACGCCGAGACGCAAACCGTTGGCGTTCACATGGATGAGACCGGTTGCCGGCAGATCCTCGGGGACATCAGCCGCCACCCTCCGGAGTCGATCACGCACGCGCGACCACGCGATTCGAAGGACTCGTTTGCATCAAGGATGACGCCGAGAGCGTGAAGGCCGGGGGTCTTGGACTCGGCTTCGATGAGGCCCGGCCTGAGCAACTCTTCGACGCCACCGAGTTCCTTGATCTCGACCACCCGGTTCTTTTTCTCATCCTCCCAGACAACATACTCATCCATGAAAAAAGGAAGGGTATACTGCTCGTCCTTGCCCTCGACAAGCAGCAGGTTCGGGTTCGGTTTCGCCATGCTCAGCGCACCTCGATATCGCGGTCAGCGGCGGCCACGATCTCCTGCTCGGTATAGCCGACCGCTTCCTCGCGGCCCCGCTCGATGCGGCTGATCGTCACTTCGCTTCCATCGGAAATATCGTCCCTACAAATAATCGCAAGGCTATGATAGCAATCCCAGCTATGCGTAGTGGCGATGATCTGGACATTGTAGCGTTTGGAGCATTCGTACAAAAAGCGCCACATGCCTTCCATGACCGTATGGTGAAGGCCGGTGTCGATTTCATCGATCAACAGAATGCCGTTCTCTGTTTGGACCACGGCCAGTGCCATGCCGAGCAAACGCCAGATGCCGTCGCCCATGCTGCCGATCGGCACGCGATCCTTGACGCCTTTCAACCTCACGAGGATGCCGCCACGCGGTGACAAACGTAGACCGGATCGCATGCGCTCTGCGCCGGACGACGCAATGCGTTCAATGTCGGGCTCGATGATCCGCAAGGCGTCGGTGACCAGTTCTTCTGCCGGAGTGAGAACGATCCCGTCGAATATGAAGGCGACCACATCGGCCGTGAGTGACGACGCGGTGATGAACCGCGTAGGGTAGCCCTCGTTGGCAGCGATTCGGCCTACGCTGCGCCGGAACTCATTCAACGAGATGCCACCTCGTCGGCTGATCGGGATATTCATCTTCTTGTTGGGGTCGAGCGACCAGTCAAGCGACAGTGACAGCGGCGGCAGTAGATCCTCGAACGACTCGATTGGCTGTGGTTCCGTCTCAAAAAGTTGCTGCTGGTCCAGGCGGTACTCGTCGATCTTGGCGATCATCGCCACGCCGCCGAAATCGCTGTCCGCGGAGAGCTGGAAACATTTGCCGACTTCGATCTCATGCCCACGAAACAGACGGCGGATATCCACCTGCCGGCTTGGGTTGACCGTCGCCAAGTCATGCTCGCCGTAGATATCCTCGCCGCGCCGCAAAAGGGTGGACCAGATGGCCGTGAAATCGCCGTTCGCCATCAGAATCTTGACAGCTTCCAGAACGGTCGTCTTGCCGCAGTTGTTGGTGCCGACGAGCAGGTTGACGCGGCCCAGATTCTTCAGTTCGAAGCGGCCAAAGCTTCTGAAATCCTTGACACGGAGATTCTTCAGTCTCATGGGTTGGTAACAGCGATAGCTGGCTGCTCCGCCTGAAGGTGACCCATGCTTCGCCCACGCTAGGCAGGATGGATGGGTGTCGTTCCTCCATCGCTCCTTATGACATCATCTTGGCCGCGCACACAGTGGAAAGCAACCGGTCGGCGCCCTGTCCGCACGCCGACATGGACGATCGAAACCCTGGCATGAGGGGCCATCACGCCAGCGCGGCGGTGGCCGGGCCGGGGTCGTCGTCGAGGCGGCCGTGGCCGAAGTGGAGCACGGGCTCGGCCAACTGGAGACGGAACCCCAGGCGCGGGAGAGGGCCAGGGACGCCTCGTTGTCTTCCGCGCAGGCCCACAAGGGCGACTTGCGGCGCCGGGTGACGATCTGCCCGATCAAGCTCGCGGACACCGCCCAGCCCAGGCCCAGGCGGCGATAGCGGGGCGCGGTGTAGACGCCGATCGCATCGAGATAGCGGTCGATTTCGAGGACCCAGGCCAGGGCCAGGAAGGTCGGTCCCCGGGCCACGCCCACGGCGGCGCCGCGGCCGAGGCAGACCTCGGCCGAGTCCCAGCCGCGCAACGCCCAGGAGGGCACCACGGCTTCAAACGCGGCGGCGTCGGCCAGCGTCAGCCGCCGGGTCACGATGGGCGGGCCGGCGTGCGCGGGAAGGACCGGCGCGCCGTCGGGCTCGGGCAAGAAGCGCACGAGCATGCGCGTCGTCGTGACGGGTCCGGCGACGGCCCGTTGTACCGCCTCCGACCACCACTCCGGCGCCAGCAAGGCCACCGGTGCGCCGCCGCGCCAGCCAGGAGACGACCGGCTCCGGATCGCCGGCGCCGAAGGCCTCCCATTCCGCGTCGCCCCGCCGCAGCCAGACCACGCCGCGGGGATGCCGGGGATGGTCGCCCCACAGGCCGGGCCGCCGCTGCATCAGCGCGTGGTGCAACGCCAGCGCGGACGGCTGCCGTCCTCCCACGAGAGAACCGTCTCGGTCGCCTCCCAGCTCAGAGGAACCATGGCGGCAAGCGTCCTTCTTCCTTATCCAGTGACGGGCCCCGGCCCCGGACCCGGACCGTGCCGGATCACGAACGGGCCGGGACGGTGCGCGCTCAATTGTTGCGAGTCGTGCGTTGTCCGTGTAACCTGACACTCATCCCCGTGGCCACAATCGGCGAGCTGATGAACGCGCCCGCCCGCCCGGCCGTCAGTTCCAGAAAGGCGTCGATTCATGGAGCTCCCAGGATAGCGTCAACCAGCTTCTTCAGAGCCCGGACCTGATCGCCGAGTCATTTTACCCCCGTCTCTTCGAGCGTCATCCCGAGTACCGCCGTTTCTTTGCCGGCGTGGACATGAAGCGGCAGGCCGTCATGCTGAGCATGGCCCTGCTGCTGGTCGAGCATCATTATCTGCACCGCTTCCCCGTCACGGAGAGCTACATCAAGGTGCTCGGCCACACCCATGCCCATCGCCGAGGCGTCCCAGCCGAAACCTACGGGCCCTTTCGAGACTGCCTGCTGGAGACAATCGCCGAGGTTCAGAAGGACGACTGGGACGAGACGCTGGCCGCCCAGTGGCGCGACGCCCTGGATCTGACCATCGCAACCATGCTCCAGGGCTACGAAGGCTCGTTCACGCCCTGAGAGGGCGTACCAGAAGAAGGAACCTTGGTGCCGCCGGGGGAGTGGTCGGCCGCATGGAACAAGCGGTGAAAGGCGGACTCCAGGGGGCCGCCAAGGACCAGAACGACCAGCGCCAGGATCGCGGTGAAGACGGCCACGCGCCAGCGGCCGGCGCCGCAGGCGATGCCCAGACAGGCGACGACCCAGATCGAGGCGGCCGTCGTCAGACCGTGGATCGTCTGCTCCCGCTCCGCCCGCAGGATGACTCCCCCTCCCAGGAAACCGATGCCGGTGAGAATGCCCTGGATCACGCGCGACATGGCGTTCGCGTCGAACGTCATGCCGCTCGCCGGAAATTCGAGGATCAGCAACACGACCATCGCCGCTCCCAGCGCCACCATCGCGTGCGTCCGCAACCCGGCCGGCTTGTGCTTCAATTCCCGGTTCAATCCCAGCATGCCGCCGGCCACCAACGCCATGCCCAGGCGAAACAGGATCTCCCAGCTTGACAGCAGGCTCGGCGCGTGTGCGGTCATACAAGGCTCCCATGAGGCGGGCACGGACCGGCGTCCATTCTAGGGGAGCCCGCAGAGACAATCGACCGGGGAGCGGACAGGCAGAAGGGATGAAGGATGAGGGATGAGGGATGAGGCCGGACGACAGACGGCATTCCTCATCCCTCATCCCTCATCCTTCATCCCTTCTGCCTGTTCTCCTGCTTGTCTCGCACCGCGGCCGATCTTAGGATGAGGGCACGGGATGGGATCGGGGCAGGGGGGGAATCAGCCATGGGATGTCGGCACGGGTGGTGGGCGTGGGGCGTGGTGGCGGCGGCCGCCCTGGCGACGATCGGCGCGGCGCTGGCCCAGGATCGCGCCACGAACGGCCAGAACCAGAAGGCGGCGCCGGCCAGCAAGACCGCGGTGCGCAAGCCGCGCAAGGGCGGGCTGAACGTCGCGGACGTGGCGAAAAAGAAGACCGCCAAGGGCAAGGCCGAAGACCCGCTGGCGAAAGCCGCCCAGGGCAAGGCGGCCAATGCGCCGGCCGCGCCCCGCGCTGGCCGTATCACTTCAAGTTCAAGCTCATCGGCGGCGACGGTACCAGCCTGACGGCCCGGTTCTATCCCTCCCGCGCCGGGGCCGACGCCCCCGTCCTGCTGCTGGTCCACCAGAGCGGCACCGGCCACTCCGGACAGGATTTCGAGGACCCGGTCGAGAACCTCAAGAACCAGACCTTCGCCGAATACGTGCAGAGCCTCGATTACGCCGTGCTGAACGTCGATCGCCGCGGCCACGGCAGCGCCCTGGCCCGGCAGCAAGTCGTCAGCCGCGATCCGGAGGTCCTGGTCAATGACCTCCAGACCTCGTATGAGTTCCTGATCGATCGCCACAACCGCCGCGAGCTCAACGTGGCCAAGCTGGGCGTGATCGCCGTGGGCGACGGCGCCAACCTGGCGGCCTTGTGGGCGGCCTCGCCGGAGGGCGCCGTGTCCAGTCCCGGCCGCGCCAGCGACCTGGGCGCCCTGGTGCTGATCTGTCCCGCCCCGGACGCCTTCAACACGCGGCTGACGACTGTTCTCACCCCGCTCGCCCCGCGCCTGCCGATGTATCTCGTCGCCAGCTCCCGCGACACCGAGCTGTTCAATGCCCTGCGCCCCATTGTCGAGAAGAACCGCGCCAGCAAGGGCATTTTGTTCGAGTCCCGCCTCCAGGGCGAACGCCTGCTGCGCTTCGAGCCCAAGGCGGTTGACCTGGTGACGAAGTTTTTGAACGATCCGGTCAAGTTCCGCACCAACGCGACGTGGGAACCGCGCTACCTGCTCGACCCCATCGCCTACGAAGATATTGAGATCGTCCCCGGCAAGCCCGCCCCCGCCGAAGCGGCCAAGAAGGCGGAGGAAAAGAAAGTCGAGCCGGCCAAGAAGGAGGCGGAGAAGGGGAAGGAGGAGGCGGAGAAGAAGTAGTGAGGCGACGGGGATACCAACCTTCGGCAGACAACGACACCGGCTGCGATGCATTCACGTCATGGCCCACGAGAGATCGCCACTGGCTGGCCGTGAGCTGTGCTGTCATGCCATTCCTCGGGTGCAACCTTCTTCGCGGTCTGCAGTATACTCGGCTGCTTTCTACGAGGTGCTGAACATCCGCAGTGCTTGGTCGCTGACCCTTTGGCACGATGGTTGACTTCTGTATCGTGGAACTGGTATATATCCAACCCACGAGATCGAGCGAGCGAAGCCGAGGCACTCGGTTTGAGGTTGGGCCATATCCGTGAGAGCCGACCGCACTGGCAGGAGCGGTTGGGTGGCTGGGGCAGTAATGTAGGGTGGGTCGAGTCGGCGTCTGACGCGCCATCCCACCATCCCTCCCAGAGATGGATCGTGAGGGAAGACGCGCTGACGCCACCCTACGAAGACTATGACACACCCTCTTCTTCACGAACCATCGACGGGGAGGAACACCGCCGTGGACATGCAGCTATATCTGAAGAACCGTCAGGAGTCCCACCGATGAGCTGGAGCCCTACGCCGGCCAATATGCGCGTGGAGCCGGAGGGCACGCAGATCCTGGCGAGTGCCGAGGATGCGGGGGCGGTGATTGATGCGGTCAAGGCCCTCGGCTACGATCCGAGCGAGACGGTCATCGAGGCCATTCCGTCTCCGGATGAAGTCTTCTGGGGCGGGACGCGCATCCCGGAGGGGTGAGGATCGGGAAGATGACGGTGCCTTACCTGCCGGGCCGGGCCCGTCAGCTCCCAGGCGTCGGAAGAGGTGCCCTGCGGTGAACGCCCAGCCTGGCGGTTCGCATCACCGGCCCGGGTGGCGGGCCGATCCGTCGATGGTGTGCTGGATACCGGGGCCGACGGACCATCTTCCCGGATACCATCGCCCGCCTGGGTCCGGATCTCTCCCACGCCGAGCGGCGCGACGGGGCCTGGTGGGACGCAGGTCGATTCTTGGGATATGCCCGTCGCGCTGATTGTGGACGGATGCACGACACCATCTGGGTGGCGATCGTCGGCTTCGTGGCCATCGGCGCTGCTGCGCAGCCGTTGCTGGTAGGGTAGGCTTCCTCCAGTTCTCGATGCCAAGTCCCATTTGGGGACTGAAGGAGTCTGGCACGCTGAAGTCCTTCCCTACGAGAGCTGATCTGAAGTACGTCGTCTCCCGCACGCCCACCAAGCACACCGCGAGCCAACCGATCGCGCACGCCAGCAGGATCGAAACGCGCTTCGTTCTCAGCCCGCACCCGTTCGGCTTCCGCCCGACGGCGCGTCAAGTAGGACTCCACCTCGGCGCGGTGCCGCAAGGAATAGCCGATCACGGAGTAGATATCGGCGAGCTGGAGTGCCGGATACTGCTGGGCGATCTCCTCGGCCGTCGCCCCTTCCGAGAACGCGGCCAGGACCGTATCGAGCGTGACCCGCGTCCCGCCGACGCGTACCACGCCGTCCCGGTCGGTTTCCAGCGGCAGCGTTTCCGTGATCGTCGCCATATCATAATCTCATTCGTTCCACCAACAGTCCCTCACAACTTCGGCGGCGGCCCCGCCGGTCGGGGCGGACCGCCCGGGTTCTGGGCCTTCTTGCGGGGGGTGTCGTTGCCCGGCGGGATCTTGGGGGGCGGCGGGACATACGTCTCGACCCATTTGAAGCCGAAGGGGTCCTTCAGCTCGCGCCGGGCGAGCAAGGCCCAGGGGGTGCCGGGGTGGTCGTGGAGGACGCGTTCTAATAAAGCGCGGGCTTGCTCGGCCGCGGCGGCGACGTTCTTGCTGGAGTGAATGGCCGCGTCGGGCACCAGGTGCCAGGCGTTCGACTTCGGGTCCGAGAACGGCTTCGGGTCCTTCTTCATCCGGGCACAAACATAATTATATTCATCACATCGCACCTTCATGGCGAGCAGACGGCCGCGGGTCAGGTCGTAGTGCGCCTGCCAGCGGCGCGAGGTTTCGTGGTCGCGCTGCTTGGCGGCGGCCGTGATCGGCGTCAGCGCCTCCTCGACGGTGTAGAGCGTGCGCGCCACCAGCTCCTGGTTGCGGAACATGGCCTCCTTGAAGGCCGCGCTCTCGGCGGCGGGGAAGGTCAGCGCCGGCTGGCCGGGCAGGTTTTGCTGGGTGATCTGGGCCGCATACACGACCGCGTAGCGCAGCGGGTTCTTCGCCAGGGTGTTCTGGTACTGCTCGCGGCTCGACCAGTCGGGCTTGTATTCCTTCATGCCGGCCGGGTCGAAGTTGAGGCGCTCGGCGGCGCCCAGGCGAGTGATGAAATAGATGCCCCCGGTGCTGCCGCACAGCCGGCTCAGACCCCAGGGACCGAAACCGCTGTCGAGGAAGTGATGCTGCGGCCCGTTGTACCAGAACGGCAGCCGGATGCTCTCGATCATCACGCTTTCCGGACCCTGGTCCACGGAAACGTGATGATATGTATGTTTTGTCTTCGGATCGGTGTAATCGACAAACCCCTGCGCCTGGCCGAACAAGGCCGGCGAGCCGAGCACGTAGACGGCCATCTTCGTCTGCTTGCACGCGGCGATGGCCGCTTCGAGCTTGTCGCTGTCGTCGCCGACCTCGTCGGTGACGACGATCGTGACCGTCTTGTAGTCGGCGCCGTTGCGCTTGAAGCGGCCGTATTTGCGGGCGATGTCGGCGACCGTGGCGAAGGTGTTCTCGACGCCCGACTCATCGAGGTAGACCGATTCGATCGCGCTGGTGATCGTCGGGCGGTCGTCGGTCGGCGCGGCCAGGATCTTGTGCTCTTTGCCAAACGCGACGACGGCTGTCAAAAGGCCGCCGTTCTCGGCGTTCTTGTCGCGGTCGATCTCGGCGATGTTGATATAGACATTATCGATATATTTAGCCAGTCGTTGCCGTTCCACCAGGAGGCTGCCCGAGGCATCGAAGGCCCAGACGACGAGGGTGGGGCCTTTTTCCATGCGGCGGACGACCTCGACGGCGACGCGATCGACGGCGCGATCGATGGCGCCGACACGTTCGGCGCCGCTGCCCTGGATCGAGATGGCCGAGTCGAGCCGGGGCGCGCCGGGGAGGCTGCGCGGTACTGGCCAGCGACACGGGCGGCACGTTCAGCACCAGCTCTCCCGCGGACGGCGACTTCGGCCGCGGCCCGCCGCTATTGAGCGGGCCGATCGTGGGCGATTCCATCGGGTCCGTGATCAGCGGCGAGACCACCGGCGCGAACGAGCCGGCGTCGGGCTTGATCGTCGTCGCATTGTCGATCTCGGCCAGCCCGGTCTGGTCCTCGAACGTGGCGAAACGCGCCGGCGGGGCGGTGCCGATCTCGCTGCGGAACGTCTTCTGGACCAGCTCGGGCGCCGCGGCGTAGCCGATCAGGCCGATGGCCGTCAACAGCACCAGGTGCGCCAGCATGCTGAGCACGACGGCCACGTATCCGGGATCCAGCCAGACTCCCGGCGGCCTGGGAGCGTCCTCGATCCGGGAGGGAACCAGCATGCGCAGCACGACGGAAGCTCCTGGTGAGGAATCGCGCACGTCCACGACGAACCGACAGGCAGCGCAGAGAGGGCAGACCGGATCGAACCAGGCACCTGAATGATGACCGCGGGGAATGCAGTGTTGATTGTACCGATCCTGGGCGGGAAACGACAAGCGACCGCAATGTCGCCGGTCTCCTGTTTCTTATACCCCGACCGCCCCGGCGCGGTGTCGCTTCTGATAAACTGGGCGCGGGAAAGGAATAACGAACCGATCCAGGCTTGTCGGGGGCGGTTCATTCGGAGGGAGGGGCGGTCGTGCGGCTCGATGAGTTCATCGCCAATCGCAATCAGTTCCCGGTTGTCGCGCTGGCCCCGTATGCCGGGCAGCATGTGGCCTGGAGCCGGACGGGACCCGGATCTTGGCCGGCGATCCCGACCCCTTGAAGGTCCTCGCCGCCGTGCGGGCTCTGGGCTTTGATCCCGCCGAGACGCCCATCGAGGATATCCCCGCCGAGGATGTCCTACCGGGCGGTGGCGTCTTCCTGGCGGAGGGCCAAGAGGCGTCGCGATGAGGATCCCCTACCAGGTGGGCGTCGCCAGGAGTCCGCAACCGGCTCTGGGCGGAAGCCTGCTGCGCTACCGTCCGTTGATGCCGGTGCAGTTCTCGGGCCCCGGTCTGAGAGGCTATCCGGAAAGCCCCAGAGGGGCGGCCGCGTGTAGCCAGGGGCGTCAGCCCCTGGAGGGGGGAACGGTGCGCCGAGCCCCTTTCCGCCCCGCAGGGGCGACCGAAGACCCAGCGGGACCCCGTTTTCGGTCGCCCCCGCGAGGCGGAAAAGGCGGATACGCGGTCGCGGCCCCGGTTCCGGGGCTCACGGCGGGGTGGCACTGGCGAGAGGTTTTGATCTGGGTGCCACTGGCTCCGCCAGTGCGGATTGACGGAGAACACTGGCGGAGCCAGTGGCACCCAGCACGGAGAACACTGGCGGAGCCAGTGGCACCCAGCGGCGGCGGGGTGGCACTGGCGAGAGGTTTTGATCTGGGTGCCACTGGCTTCGGCGGGGTGGCACTGGCGAGAGGTTTTGATCTGGGTGCCACTGGCTCCGGCGGGGTGGCACTGGCGAGAGGTTTTGATCTGGGTGCCACTGGCTTCGCCAGTGCGGATTGACGGAGAACACTGGCGGAGCCAGTGGCACCCAGCGCGGAGAACACTGGCGGAGCCAGTGGCACCCAGCGCGGAGAACACTGGCGGAGCCAGTGGCACCCAGCGGCGGGTGCCACGGGTTCGTCCTCGAACCCGTGATGGCCTCTTGTAGGGTCGGCTTTCGCCTGCCAGACTCATTCCATCTCCATAACGTCTGGCAGGCGAAAGCCGGCCCTACAAGAGGATTCCTCGCCATGCGCATCGCCACCGTGTCCGTCCGTTTCGCGGTTCGTCCCACCGCCGCCGAGCCGATCCGCGACGCTTTGCAAGCTCTCACGGGCGGGGGGTCGGTCACGGTCGAGATCAAGACGGATGATGGTCTGGTCGGCCGGTCCGAGACGTCTTTCGGCCGGATTGATGGCGCGCCGAAGTCGCTGGCCACGCTGATCGAGTCGGAGCTGGTGCCCAAGCTGATCGGCCGCGACCCGTTCCACGTCGGGCAGATTGTCGAGGACCTGAAGCGCGAGACCGAGTATCAAGGCACGATCGGCCTGGCCACCTTCGGCATCAGCGCCGTGGACATCGCGCTCTGGGACCTGATCGGCCGGGCGCTGAACACGCCTTGCTACAAGCTCTGGGGGGCCTATCGCGACCGCTTGCCCGCCTATGCGATGGTCGGCTGGCTCAACTACGACCTCGACAACCTGCGCAAGAAGTGCGCCGAGGCCGTGGCCGTCGGGTTCCGAGGCGTCAAGATGAAGGTCGGCGCGCCCACGCTCGAAGAAGATTTGAAGCGCGTCGAGGCCGTGCGCAAGGAAGTCGGTCCCGAGGTGGCATTGATGGTCGATGCCAACCAGGCGCTGACCGTGGCCGAGACCTTGCGGCGCCCCCGCGCCCTGCAGGAATGGAACATTTACTGGTTCGAGGAGCCGATCCCCGCGCACGATCTGGAAGGCTACGTCGAGCTGGCCAGCCGGCTGCCCATGCCGCTGGCGACGGGCGAGAACCTGTACAACCGCGAGGAGTTCGCCCGCTTCCTGGCGCGGCGGGCCTGTCAGTTCATCCAGCCCGACCTGCGGCGCACCGGCGGCCCGACCGAGATCCGCCAGGTGGCCGCGCTGGCCGCGGCGTTCGGCGTGCCGTATGCCTCGCACGGCGGCGGCCCCGAGGCGCTGAGCTTGCTCATGTGCGCCCCGACGGCCACCTGGCTCGAAACGGGCATTCCCTCCGGTCCCAAGGCCCGGCCGATCATCGAGCATGGCCTGGCCCTGGCGCCGACCGGACCCGGGTTCGCCTGGTGAATGGCCGCCGGGAAGGAAATGGGCACGTTTCTTGCGGGGAAGTCCTCCATCGGACTCACGAGATTGTCGCCGTGCCCAGCGGTGGCAACACCCTTCGATGAGAGGGAGTCAGGATGGATAAGAGCATGACTTCGCGTCGCGGCTTTTGGGGACGGGCGGTCAGGATCGGTGCCGTGGCCGCCCTGCTGCTGATTCCCCTGCTGAGTGCCCCCGCTCAGGCCAATCCCTGGCGCCGGGGCCGGGGTTGGGGGTATCCAGGCTACTACGGCGCCTGGGGTGTCGCGCGGCCGATCTACGGCGGCTATTACGGCGGCCTGATCGGGGGCGGCCTGTACGGGGGCGGCCTGTACGGCGGCCTGTACGGGGGTGGTCTGTACGGCGGCGGTCTGTACGGCGGCTTCTACAGCCCGCGCGTTTACAACAGCTACTACGGCCCGGGGGGTTACGGGGGCTACCTCGCACCGGCGCCGGTCGTCCCGATGACCGGGTCTTACTACTACGGCGTTCGGCCCGTGTTTCCTTTTTAGCCCGCGCTCAAGGACGAGACTGATGGCGAATGGCAATAGGAGTTACGCAGTTATTACCCCGGCAAGAAAGTAGGTCGGATAATCCTGTCCGACTCCCCCTGCCTGTCGGACAGGATTGTCCGACCTACAGGAGGATCTTCTTTGCCGGGGTAATAGCAGTTGGGGCAAGATTGGAATTAGGTTCTTGTAGGGTGCGTGAAACGCACCAAGTCTCTTTGTGGCAAAGGGAAGGTGCGTTTCACGCACCCTACGAGGATCGGCCCTCAGTCTACCCAGTGTCCCAACTGCGTAACTCCTAGGCAAATGGCTGATGGCTGACGATCATCAACTCGGGCGTACGTGTTTCGCGGCCCCGGCCCCGTGTTTCTCGTAGGGTCCGCTGCGCGGACCGTCCCGAAAAGGCCCGGTCCGCACAACGGACCCTATCGAAAATCGGCTCGGGACACGCGAAACACGTACACTCGAGCATCAGTCATCAGTCATCAGCCATCAGTCATCAGTCATCCGGCATCTGCCATCGGTCCGGGTCAGCGCGTATAGCTGCTCCAGGGATACACGGTCAAGCGTTTGACCACCGCCAGGCCGGAATCGTCGCGGCGCTCGATGCGGCTCCAGGGATCGCGCATCCCCGCCCAGGCATACACGACTCCCACGAGGAACAGCGGCGCGAAGACCAGCCACGCCCAGCGCGGCAGGCGGCCGAGCAGCACGACGGCAAACCAGAAGACGGCCGGCGTGATCGCCAGCAGGTGCCGCGTGCCGAAGGAAAGGCCGGCGAAATCCGTGCGGCGCACGCCCCAGGTGTAAAACACGAGCAGCGTCACGACGAGCGCCCCGACCGCCAGGGCCGCCGGCCGTAGCGGATCGTCGCGCCGCCACGCGGTCCAGACCAGTCCGGCCAGCCCCAGCATCAACACGGGCGTGACCGTCAGCCAACCTTGCGGGCCAAACAGGAGCTCCAGCCCGAACCGCCAGCGCGGGCCGTGCTCGACCCAGCGGCCGGGGCCGCTCGCCCAGTACGAGCCCTTGTACGACAAGAGCGCGGGCGTCATCTCGGCCGGCAGCGGCGTGCCGGTCACGAGCGTCTGCAAGACCGCGTGCAAGATCAGCGGCCCCGCGCAGCCGGCCAGAAATGCGCCCGGCACACCCCGCCGCCGCCCGGCCAGCCAGACCCCCAGCACCACCACGAGGGCACCACCGGCGGGCACATCCACCGTCGCCGCCAGCCCGGCCAGGAGACCCGCCAGGAACCGACGACCGGCCGTTTTTTGTCCGGGACGCTCCCGAACCACCAGGGCCAGCGCCAGCGTCGTCAGCCCCGCCGCGACGCTGTGATTGTTGAACGTCACGGCATACGTCCATAACTGCGACCCGAACCCGAAGGCCAGCGTCCACAGGTCGGCCGCCCAGGGCGCGACGGCCGCCGTCTGGAGGAGCTGTCGCAGCCCGACCAGCGCCAGCACCGATCCCAGGCCGGCAAAGGCGGTGACGAGCACCCAGTTCACCACCACGAACGAACGCGGCGTGAACCGGAGTCCGGCTCGCTCCAGCGGCAGATAGACGACGGCCGCCGCCACCGAGAGCACCGGCGGCTTATCCGAATACAGGTGCGGGCCGACCCGGATCAGGTCGGGCGAGCCGCTGCCGGGCAACAGCGGAGACCGCTCGATGGCCAGCGTGCCCCGCTCCACGAGCGACTCGACCGTCATGTAGCGCGACCAGACGTTGCCGCTGTGCCGCGGAGACACCGTCAGCGGCATCAGGACGATCCCGTAGACCGCCCCGATCAGCCAGGGCCTCAGAGAGTGTACGAGGCGGGGCTCTTCTGTGTAGCGGCGGCCGTCCCGGCCGCTCTGGTCGGGTAGCCCGGAGCGGCCGGGACGGCCGCCGCTACACAGAAAAAGCCGGGCAATCCTCCTTCTTGGATAGTCGCTCATTTCCCGGCGTTCAGCGCGCCTTCGACGGCCTGGACGACCTCGGGCGATTCGGGCGTGTTCTTGGGGTTGAACCGAGCGATGACGTGACCCTGGCGATCGACCAGGAACTTGGTGAAGTTCCAAGGAATCTCGCCCGCGAACTTGGTGTCCGTCTCCGCGCTCGTGAGGAACTTGTAGAGCGGGTGGATGCCCGCGCCCTTCACGACGATCTTGGCGAAGAGCGGGAAGCTCACATGGTACTTCTGCGTGCAGAACGCCTTGATCTCGGGGTTGCTGCCCGGCTCTTGCTGGCCGAACTCATTGGCCGGGAAGGCGAGGACCTCGAAGCCGCGGTCCTTGTACTTCTCGAAGATCGTTTCCAGGCCCTCGTACTGCGGCGTGTAGCCGCACTGGCTGGCCGTGTTGACGATCAGGAGGACTTTGCCCTTGTACTGGGAGAGATTCACGTCCTGGCCGTCAATCGTCTTGACGGTGAAGTCCAGGACCGAGGCGGGCTTCTTCGGCTCATCGGCCATGGCGCCGCGGAGGACGGCCGGCAGCGCCACCATCGCGAGCGCCAGCGAAAGAAGGACGCGCGTAGTCATTCCGGACTCCTGTGGTCGCGGGGTGTTGGGGGGGATCAGCAGCGAGTCGAGAGTGTGGTCGGAACGATCTCGAAGGCCCGGAGATCCGCGCCCCGGACCCCAAACACGGTCCATCATGGCTTGCCGGAGGGACGCGCCGCAAGGGCCCCTCTGGATTCTTGTAGGGTAGGCTTCAGCCTGCCAGTTCCATAATCCGGAGACGGAAATGGGGATTGGCAGGCTGAAGCCTACCCTACAAGAGAAGACGGTTGCGGCCCCGCCGCGCTACGAGAAATCCACCTGTCTCGTTACCTTTGACGGGTTTCGGTATACTCTGTCTTTCTGGCGGAACGTGACCCGCGTGGCACAAGCCCTCATTCGTTGGAGATCCGGCCCTTGCTGCTCGTCCACGCTTCCTTCTGGGAAGGTCAACTGGTCGTCTGGGGCGAGACGCCCCCAAAGACGCCCCAGCGCATCACGCGCAAGGCACAACGACAATCCCGCCCGGACGAAGTGCGCATCTCGCCCCTGGACGCGGGCACGTCGCCGCTCATCGCCGCGCTGGCGGAAGTGGTACCGGGGTTCACGCTCAAGAAAGGGCGGGCGGACACCTGGGTCGCCTGGCTGCCGACGACGCTCGGCGCGGCGCCTTTGGCGTCGAGTCCGCTGATCGCCGAGCCGCCGCCGCAGTCGGCGGGCGCATCCCAGCTCGCGCCCTGGAAGGTGTCCGCGCTGAGGCTCACGACCGCGCAGGCCATCGAGCTGCTCTGCGCGGCGGCCGGCAAGACGGTGCTGGCGCCGGGGATCGTCGTCGGCACGTCGCTGGCATTTGGGGCCGAGGCGCTGCGGTTCGCCGCGCGCTGGTGGCACGGCAGCAATTTTTGCCCGGCGTCGATCTGAGCACCCAATCCCCCCGGGCACGCTGGGAGCCGATCATCACCGGCGCCGATGCCTCCCGGCTGGCGCAACTGGCCCGCGCCATGCCCGCGGCGGTACGCGCCTTGAGCCAGGCTCCCGAGCGACCGCCCGAGCGTGCGGCCTCGGCCGCGCTGGGCGAGTTCCTCCAGGCGGTCGTCGATCATCTCGTGCGGGCCGCGGCCGAGCCGGTGGCGGCCGTCGCGGCGGTGCCTCGGCAAAAGCGGCCGAAGGCCGAGAAACCCGCCTTCGAGAGCGTCCATGACCGCTGGATGCACGCCTTGCACACGCCCGACGGCGCCTTGAAGGGCGATCGCGCCGAGGTCGAGACGCTCGCCGAACAGATCCGCACCTGGCGCCGGCCCATCGCCGCCGCGACGGCCGCGCCGTTCCGCCTCTGCTTCCGCCTGGAAGAGCCCGAGGCCGACGCCGATCCCTGGTTCGTGCGGTATCTGCTCCAGGCCAGCGACGATCCCAGCCTGTTGGTGCCGGTCGCCGACGCCTGGGAGCCGCGCGGAAAGTTTTCTCAGGTTCTCAAGCGTAACGGATTCAAGCCGCGCGAATATCTGCTCTCGTCGCTGGGAAGAGCGTCGGCCGTCAGCCCGGCCGTCGAGGGAAGCCTCAAGCAGGCCCGGCCCGCCGGCGCGCCTCTGGACGCGACGGGCGCGCACGAGTTCCTCAACCAGACTTCCTGGCTCTTGGAACAGGACGGCTTCGGCGTGATGCTGCCGGCCTGGTGGAGTCGCAAGGGGACCAAGCTGCGCCTGGGGGCACGGATGCTCGTGAAGACCCCCAAGCTCCAGACGATGGCCGGCATGTCGCTCGAACAGATCCTCAAGTTTGAGTGGAAAGTCGCGCTCGGGGATCTGGAGCTGACCCGCAAGGAGCTCGAAGCGCTGGCCAAGCTCAAGACGCCGCTGGTCAAGGTGCGCGGCCAGTGGGTCCAGCTCAGCGCCGCGGAGATCCAGGCGGCGCTCGACTTCTGGAAGAAGAAGGGCCAGGGCACGCTCACGGCGCGCCAGGCCGTCCACATGGCACTCGGCGGCGCCCAGCCGCCCGGCGGTTTGCAGTTCGAGGGCATCTCCGCGACCGGCTGGCTGGAGGACCTTCTGAGCCAGCTTCAAAGCGGCGCCGGGTTTGAAGAACTCCCCCCGCCCGACGACTTCCAGGGGACATTGCGACCGTACCAGGTGCGCGGTTATTCCTGGCTGAACTTCCTGCGATCGTGGGGCTTCGGCGCCTGCCTGGCCGACGACATGGGCCTGGGCAAGACCATCCAGATGCTCGCCGTGCTCCAGCGCACCTGGCACGCCACCGACCAGAAGAAGCGCCGGCCGACCTTGCTCGTTTGCCCCACTTCGGTCGTCGGCAACTGGCAAAAAGAGGCCGCCCGCTTCACGCCCGAGCTGCCCGTGCTGGTCCACCACGGCCTGACCCGCACCAGGGGACCGGCCTTCAAGAAGGAGGCACATCAGCACGCCTTGGTGCTCTCCAGCTACGCCCTGCTGCACCGCGATTTCGAGATCCTCAAGACGGTGGACTGGGCCGGCGCCATCCTCGACGAGGCGCAGAACATCAAGAACCCCCACACCAAGCAGGCCCGCGCCGCGCGCGAGCTGCCGGCCGGCTTCCGCGTGGCGCTCACCGGCACGCCCGTCGAGAACCACGTCGGCGACCTCTGGTCGATCATGGAATTTCTCAACCCCGGCCTGCTCGGCAACCAGGCCGAGTTCAAGCGGACGTTTCATATTCCCATTCAAGCCTATCGTGATCCCGACGCCACCAAGCAGCTTCAGCGCCTCACCGGCCCTTTCTTGCTCCGCCGCCTGAAGACCGACAAGTCGATCATCGCGGATCTCCCCGACAAGCTCGAAATGAAAGTCTTCTGCACGCTCACCAAGGAACAAGCCTCGCTTTATGAGGCGGTCGTGCAGGATGCCGCCGACCAGATCGAATCGTCCGAGGGCATCCAGCGCAAGGGGCTGGTGCTGGCGACCTTGATGAAACTCAAGCAGGTCTGCAACCACCCCACGCAGTTCTTGGGCGACAACTCGCCGATCCCCGGCCGCTCGGGCAAGCTCGCCCGCCTGACCGAGATGCTCGACGAGGCCCTCCAGGCCGGCGACCGCGCCTTGATCTTCACCCAGTTCACCGAGATGGGGTCGCTGCTCCTCCGGCACCTTCAGGAAACCTTCGGCCGCGAGGTTTTGTTCCTGCACGGCGGCGTCACCAAGACCAACCGCGACCGCATGGTCGAGCGGTTCCAGAGCGGCAACGGCGACGCGCCGCCCCTCTTCCTTTTGACCACCAAGGCCGGCGGCACGGGCTTGAACCTGACGGCCGCGAACCACGTTTTCCACTTCGACCGCTGGTGGAACCCGGCCGTCGAGAACCAGGCCACCGACCGCGCATTCCGCATCGGACAAGTCAAAAACGTACAGGTCCACAAATTCCTCTGTGTGGGTACTCTAGAGGAGAAGATCGACGAGTTGATCGAGAAGAAGCAGCAAGTCGCCGGCGCCGTCATCGGCGCGGGCGAGGAGTGGCTCACCAAGCTCTCGACCCAGGAACTCAAGGACTTGTTCGCGCTGCGGCGCAAAGCGCTGGGAGAATAGAATGTTATCGTGGGGGTGCGCACCCTACTGCTTCATCAATTCCAGATTCCGGATGCCAGATTCCGGATCTCCCGACTCCAAAGCAATCCGGCATCTGGCATCTGGCATCTGGCATCTGGCATCTGGAATCCGGAATCTGGAATCTGGAATCGAAACGGTACGACACGATCTCGGAGAAGCGCTGATGGCCAAACCCAAGCTACCCAAGCGCCTGTTCAAGACCGGGGACCGCGTCTCGACCTTCGAGCAAGACCGCCTGAAGTCGCCCGGCAAGCGCATGAAGGTGATGAGCCGGGAACACGAGGACGTTCTCCAGAACGTCGAGTTCGCCATCGTGTCCCAGTCGCGCGAGGACCCCGGCATCGACGACCGCCACATTGACGAGGCGCTCACCGTCGTCCTCAACCACGGCGAGCCCGGCGACCGCCGCGTGGCCGATCTGGTGGCCGCCATCGATCAGGTCCGGACGCTTCGCGCGGATGTGACCGACACCCTCTGGCGCACCGCCGTGCTCACCGTGCGCGACTCGGTCCGCCGCCACTCGGAGCGGAAACCGCGCGAGCGGAGCTATCTCGACTTCGTCAGTCCGTACATCAAGTAACGGGCCAATCCGGAGCACACATCATGGGCCGCTGGGGACGTGGATACGACTACGACAACTGGGGCTATTTCCCACCCTCGCGGCCGCTCAAGGCCAAGGGCGGCATCAAGGCGCAATCGCAGCGCGGCGAGTTCGGCTCGACGTGGTGGGCCAAGCGCTGGAACGCCGTGCTGGAGAGCTTTAATATCGGCGCGCGCCTCGATCGCGGACGCCGCTACGCCCGGCAAGGCCAGGTGCTGAACATCAAGATCTCGAAGGGCCTGGTGGTCGCCCGCGTGCAAGGCTCGCGGCCCACGCCGTACGAAGTCGCCATCCAGGTCAAGCCGCTCGCCGACGCCGAGTGGAAGCAACTGGCCGACGCCCTCGCCCAGCAGGCGATCCACGTCGCCAAGCTGCTGGCCGGCGAGATGCCCCAGGACATGGAAGACGTCTTCAAACAAGCCGGCCTCTCGCTCTTCCCCACGCGGCTGGGCGACCTGATGACCAAGTGCTCGTGCCCCGACAGTTTCGAACCCGTGCAAGCACATCGCGGCCGTCTACTACCTGCTCGGCGAGGAGTTCGACCGCGACCCGTTCCTGATCTTCACCCTGCGGGGCCACAATCGCGAGGAGCTGCTGGCCCTGCTGGGCGATCCCGCGGAGATCGCCAGCGAAGCGACCAAGGCACTCCCCCCGCCTCCCGAGCCCTTGCCCGCCGAGGCCGCCACCTTCTGGAACACCGGCCCGCTGGCCGACGACCTGTGCGGCGAAGTGACGGCCCCTCCCGTCGCCGCCGCCCTGCCGCGCCGCCTGGGAGGCTTCCCCTTCTGGCGCGGCCAGCAGCCGTTCCTCGATGCTCTCGAAGGAACCTACCGCCGCGCCTCCGCACAGGGACTCGATCTCTTTGTCGAGCCGACGGAGAACATGAAGGGCGGCAGGTCCAAGGGGTCTGAGAGGCTATCCGGAAAGCCCCGAAGGGGCGGCAGCGCATAGCCAGGGGCGTCAGCCCCTGGTGGGGTGAACGACGCGCCACGGCGCCCCTCCACAGCCCCGCAGGGGCGACAGAAGGCGAAGCGGCGCCCCGGCTTCCGTCGCCTCTGCGGGGCTGCGGAGGCGAATGGCGCGGTCGCGGTCCCGTTTCCAGGGGCTGACGCCCCTGGTTACACGCGGCCGCCCCTTCGGGGCTAAAACCAGACTTCCCGGATAGCCTCTGAGTAGAGGGCGCCCGGCGATGAAAGTCACGACCTATGAAGGCACCGTTGAGAACGGTCAAATTCAACTTTCCGAGGCCGTGCGCCTTCCTGAGCATGCGCGCGTCTACGTGGTGGTTCCCGGCGTTGAGGAGGTGCCCCGATTTCATGTCGGCAGTCCCCACCTGGCACAGCCGGAGCGTGCGGGCGACTTCGCCAAGGAGGTCGTCGAGGAACCCCAAGCAGTAGTATGCCGTTCGTGATGGCGGCCCGTACCATGACCAACGGGAGGACCTCCGCGCATGGCGACGACCGTCGAGTTGTAGGGTGGGTCAGCGGCGTCCGCGCCGCGCAACCCACCATCCGGCTTCATCGGTGGGTTGCGCGACGCGGACGCCGCTGACCCACCCTACGAGACTCATTCGTGAAACGCTCTAACCCGGGAGGCCTGGAAAGAGGGGCAGGGGGGTGTTTATCGGCGCGATCGAATAATCGTCTTTCAGATCGATCTCATCTCCATTGATCTCGAATCGATAGGGTGTCCCGCCGGATTTCGGCAGAGGGTCCAGGGGCGTCGTCGCGATGTCGAACGGCAGGCAGTAGAGCTTTGCCTGGTAACCCTCCGCGAACGAGGAATCGAACTGGATCTGGCAATGGATGCCGCCGCGGCCGGTGATGCGGCGCGTCTCGAAGGGGGCGATGGTCCACCGCTTCCACTCCGTCCACATGCCGTCCATCAGCGCCCAGCGGGTGTCGAAGATGATCGGCCGGAACGTCGGGTTCCGGACCGCGATCAAGCTCGTGGTCACCGGGTCCGAAACGCGGGTCAGGAAGATCTTCAATCCCACTAACGCGGGGTTGCGCGAGTGACTGGTCAGCTCATACCGCAGGTGATTGGCATCCACCTGGTCGAGGGCGGCAGTTTCGACATCGCCGGACGCCCACTGGATCTTCACCGTGTGCCCGTCCGTGGTATAAGTCCCCGCGACGGAATCGATCCGGTCTCTGCTGGCCGCCCACTGCGACAGAAACGCACCATCGGCGCCGAAAATGTGACAGCCGGCCGTATGGTCGGACCCGTCCGGCGACGCGACCTCGAAGGCCCACGCCCCCCGCACCTGGGCGCCGAGGTCCCAGAGCCGCGGCCGTGGCCGCAGCTCGTTCACCAACAACGATGGCAGCGGCTGCGGACGCAGCGCGGGAAACAACTGGCTCGGGGACAGATCGCCCGGCCGTTGCGGCATCAACGCCCTCTGATCAATCTTTTCGGTCATATGATTGAACACCTGCTCAAACTCGTCTTTCTTGACGTCCGGCTTGAGCATGCCCTTCAAGGCTTCCAGGTCGAGCGAGTACTCCGGATAATCGGTCTGGAGCTTGGCGATACGCTTGTTCAACTCTTTGGTGTCAGGCTGGTTGTACTTGAACCACACCCAGTCCACCGTCTTGTCGAAGAGATACGCGCCCGCGGTGGTGGCGAACCACTTCGCGGCCGGCGACCTGAGGGCCTGAACGGCCCACTCGGCGGCCACGGCTTCCTGGGCTTCAGAAGGTGGAGGGAGGGCGAGCGCGACGGAAAGGCCGACGAGGAGAACGGCCGGGGCCCTGAGAGCCTTCATGGGGGTGACTCCGTGGAATGGGCCGATCACGTCTGGAAATGCAAGGCGAAATGGCTGGGAGTTGATTTTAGCCTGGCGCACGGACACGATCAAGTGTCGCAGTGACGTAGGGTGCGTCAAGTCCGCGCCGACGCACCTTCTCCGACCCCACCCGGAACGTGATCTCGCAAGCCTGCAAGGAATGTGGTGCGTCGGCGCGGACTTGACGCACCCTACAAAAGACGCCTCATCGCCAGGCCGATTTCATCTCGAATACCGCGAGCGAGTGGACGCGAACGGGCGCCCTTGCGCCGCGATTTCGAGCGACCGTTCTTCATCCGGCGGGATGACACCGAGCGAGATGGCCACGCGGCCGTCGTTGCCGAAGACTTCGATCGAGCCGCGATCGACGAGCACGCGCAGACGGATGCGGCCGTCGAGGGACGCCAGCGGCGCCTCAAGTTTTCCGCAGGATAGCTGCCGGGCCTTCGCGTCGTAGACGATGGGCACGCCGCGCACGGTCAGACGCAGGGCCTCGGCCTGGCCGGGTTCGAATTCCAGCGCGATGTCAAACAGCTCGCCCGAAAGTCCCGCCAGCGGATTCTCGCCGCCGGGCTTCAGAGCGAGGTCGTGCCAGGCGTGCGCCTTCGACCGCAGCGACTCCAGCTCGCGCACCGGCTCGGCAAAGAGGCGGGGACCGTCTGTCGTGGTGCGCAATGTCAAATCGACGGGGACGCACATCTGCTGGTTGAAAGGCATGCCGGGGAACGTCACGCCGTTGCCCCAGCCAATCTGGATGCGACGGCCCTCGGGCGCGTTGCTGAACGTCTGCGCGGCATAGAAGTTGCCGTACCAGACTTGTTGCTTGTCCGTCGTTGGCGTGAAGCGGTGTCCGTCGAACTGACCGAGCCGGTACTTGCCGTCCGCCGCCGAGATCACCCAGCGCGTTTGCGAGGCGTTCCCATCCACGGGCAAGGCATACAGGTCGGGGCATTCGTAAAAATCGTCGATGCGACTCTCATAGGTCCATGTTTTCAGATCGGGCGAGGAATAGAACGCGATGCCGCGCACGCCGTTCGATTCATCGAAGACGGCCATGATCCAGCGCTTGGTCGGCTCGTGCCAGAGCAGCCGCGGGTCGCGTCCGTTGTGCTTGACGACGGGGTTCGCGTCGAGTTCCGAGAACGTGCGGCCCCGGTCGATGCTGAACACGAGGCACTCGCCCCGGCCGGTGCTGGTGAAGGCCGCGGCCAGCGCGGCGCATTTGGCTTGCCGAAGCCGGACGTGTTGTTCTGGTCCACGACGGCGCTGCCGGAAAAGCACCAGTCGCCGTATTGCCTGGGATAAAGAGCGATCGGTAATTCGGTCCAGTGGACGAGGTCGGGACTGACGGCGTGTCCCCAGTGCATGTTGCCCCAGCCCCAGCCATAAGGGTTGTGCTGGTAGTAAAGGTGATATTGGCCGTCGAGCCAGACGAGGCCGTTCGGGTCGTTGATCCAGCCGCGGCGGGTTGTGAAGTGGAACTGCGGGCGGTGCCGCTCCTTGTAGAGATCAGCCGCGCCGGGCAGGTCGTCGCGCTGGATGATCGCATCCAGACCATGCGAGCCTTCGGGCAAGATCGTCTCGATGCGCAGCGTCTTGCCCTGGAACGGCGCGAGGTCGGCGAAGACCCAGAAGTCGGGCCGGTCGTCGGCCAGCTCGATGTCGAAGTCGCGGACCGTTTCCTTCTCGATGACGAACTTCACGCGACGCTTCGGCGCGCCGTTCTGGACGGGCAGGTGCAGGTAGCGCTTCGAGACGCTCAGGGTGCGCGCGGCGGGTTCGAGACGGTCCTCGGCGGCGACCAGGGCGGGAAGGATTCCTCCCAGGATGGCGACGGCGAGACACATTCCGGCCAGCACGCGCGTGAGACGTGGGATAGACTGGTGGAGGTTCATGGTCGTTATTTCTCGATGGTGGCCGTGGCCTTCGACACGCGGGCCTTTGCAGGGGCCATGTTCGGTGACAGACCCTCTGCGGACAAGATGTCACCGCGAATGGGGCGATTTTCCCACGCCCGCCCCGCTCGCCGAGCGGGTCTGCCGGCTGCTGGCCGGGCGGGGGATCATGCCGGCCGCGATCGTCGAGCCGACGTGCGGCGCCGGCCGGTTCCTGCTGGCGGCGCTCGATGTGTTTCCGGGGGCGAGGCGCGTTCTTGGGATCGAGATCAACACCTCATACATTACTCAACTGAAAGCCGCGTTGAACGCCCGGCGGGATGCGGCGGACGTGTGCATTCTGGAGGCGGACATCTTTCAGACGGACTGGGGAGGGCTTCTGGGTGCGCTTCCCGAGCCGATCCTCGTCGTGGGCAACCCGCCCTGGGTCACGAGCGCCGCGGTGGGGCGGGACGGCGGCACGAACCTGCCCGGCAAGACCAACGCGGCGCGGCTGCGAGGGATCGAAGCGCGTACGGGCAAGAGTAATTTTGATATCTCCGAATGGCTGCTCGTCCGCCTGCTCGATGCGCTCCAAGGCCGCGCGGCCACGCTGGCGGTGCTGTGCAAGACGGCCGTCGGCGCAAGGTCCTGGCGCACGCCTGGCGGCACGGTTTCGCGCTGGACGCCGCCGAGATGCACACGATCGACGCCGCCCAGGAGTTCGGCGCGGCCGTGTCGGCGTGCTTGCTCGTGGTCCGGTTCAGCGCCGGTCCCGCAAGCACGGAATCGGCGCTTCGGACCTCCTCTCCCCTCGATCGGACGTGTTCCGTCTTCGATCGGCTGGGGAGCGATCGTCCTTCTCGAAGCCTCGGTTTTCAATATGGTCGCTTGGTATCTGATATAGATACATATGAACTCTTGAAGCACATGGAAAGTCCCACGCCGGCCCCCTGGCGCTCGGGCATCAAGCACGACTGCGCGGCGGTCATGGAGCTGCGGCGGCAGGGCGCGGGCTTTTGCAATGGACTTGGTGAGACCGTCGAGCTGGAGGAGGACGTCGTTTTTCCCTTGCTGAAAGGCTCCGAGATTGCCGCAAGGCGGTGTCCCCAGCGCTGGCTGCTCATGCCGCAGCGGGCGCTGGGCGACGACCCGGCGCGGCTGCAAACGATTGCCCCGCGGGCCTGGGCGTACCTGAACCGTCATGCGGCCCGGCTCGACGCGCGGGCCAGCTCGATTTATCGAGGCCGGCCGCGGTTCGCCATCTTCGGAGTCGGGCCGTATTCCTTCGCGCCGGCGAAAGTGGCCATCGCGGGGCTCTCGAAGACGCTCACGTTTCAGGCCCTCGGCGCGTTCGAAGGGAGGCCGATCGTCCTCGACGACACGGCCGCTTTCCTGCCTTGTGCGACGGAAGACGAGGCGCATAGCGTCGCCGGATTCTTGAACTCGGGACCCGCCCGGGCCTTTCTTTCCGCGCAGATCTTCTGGGATGCGAAGCGGCCGATCACCATCGAGATCCTGCGCCGGCTGGATCTGTCTGCCCTCGCGCGAGAAGTGGTCTGAAAGTCTGTTCCGAAAGCCCCGAAGGGGCGGCAGTATTACCCCGGCAAGAAAGTAGGTCGGACAATCCTGTCCGACTCCCCCGGCCTGTCGGACAGGATTGTCCGACCTACAGGAGGATCTTCTTTGCCGGGGTAATAAATAGCCCGGGGCGTCAGCCCCGGGAACCGGAGCCGTGACGAGAGAAGCTTTCTCCGAAGCCCCAAAGGGGCGACAGAACGGTCCGTCGGACAAAGACATCTGCCGCCCCTTCGGGGCTTCGGACATTGTCTGTGGCGCGTCCTTCCCGGTTCCCGGGGCTGACGCCCCGGGCTATTCACTGCCGCCCCTTCGGGGCTTTCAACAGACTCTCAGAACTCGTCGTCCGGGATGCCGTAGCGCGCCTGCTGGTGCAGGGCGTTGAGGATCTGGAAGTTCATCAGCGCGAAGATGGCGAAGAAGATCGCCAGAAAGGTGTCTTCGAGCTTCATGTAGCTCAACAGCGCCAGGGAGCCGGCCGTCACCAGGGCCAGGATGTGGGTCCAGCGGCGGCCATTCGCTGGGTTGGACTGCGTCAAGAGCACGCCCGCAATCTGGCCGCCGTCCAGAGGCCAGATCGGCAGCAGATTCAAGAGGCTCCAGAAGAAGTTGATGTAGACCAGGTTCCAGAAAATAAGCGCGGCGGGCCGGTCTTGCTGCGTGTTCAGGAAAACCTCGAACAACCGGAGCGTGGGGCGGCCGACCGGCAGTCCCAGGTGAAAGCCCAGCAGGCCCACCACGTCGCCCATCGTGAGCCGAAACATCACCGCGCCCACCAGGAGAGTCAAGGCGCAGAACAGCAACCCCGCGCCCGGCCCCATCGCGGTCACGGCCAGACGCTCTTTCGGCGATTGCCGCTCGCCCTCCGAGTAACAGAGTCCAAAGAGGCCCTGAAGGACAATCCACGGCGCGTACCCGAACGCCCGCGCCGTCAGCCCATGGCCGAACTCGTGCACCAGGATCGACACGAACACGCAGCCGATCCAGATCAGCACGTGCGGCAGGCTGACCTCGTGGACTCCCACCCCTCCCATCATGGCGGTCACGAGCCAGAACAGCGGATGAACCCGCACCGGAATGCCCAGCAGCCGGAACCGCAGGTCGTAACGTGTCTGAGCGGGAATCCCCAGCATCTCTTCCTCTTGTCACTGGTCACTGGTCACTGGTCACTGGTTCGCGGCCGGAGGGCGAGCATGCTAGAATAGCCGATTCCGTGATCGAGAAGATAGCGGGCTTCCCGAAGCAGTGTGGCAAGTGACCAGTGACAAGTGACAAGTACCATGCGATTCACCAAGATGCACGGCCTGGGCAACGATTACATCTATGTCAACCTGTTCGACCAGGCGTTGCGGGGCGACCCGGCCGAGCTGGCGCGGGTGGTCAGCGACCGGCATTTCGGGATCGGCGGCGACGGGCTGATCCTGATCGGGCCGTCCGCGCGGGCCGATGCGCGGATGCGGATGTTCAACGCCGACGGGTCCGAGGGCGAGATGTGCGGCAACGGCGTGCGGTGCGTGGCCAAGTATCTGTTTGACCACGGCATCGCGGCCCGCGAGCGCGTGACCGTCGAGACGGGCCGGGGCGTCTTGACGCTCGATCTGGAGGTCGATCGCGGGCGAGTGCGGCGGGTGAAGGTGGACATGGGCGCGCCGATCCTCGATGCGGTGGCCATCCCGACGACGCTCCCCGGCGCGCTGCCGATCGAGGTGCCCGTGCTGGCCGCGGGGCAGACGCTGCGGCTCACAGCCGTGTCGATGGGCAACCCGCACGCCGTCATCTACGTCGAAGGCGTCGCCAGTTATCCGGTGGGAGCGCTGGGGCCGGTGCTCGAAAATCATCCGGCCTTCCCGCGCCGGGTGAATGTCCACTTCGTCGAGGTCCTCGGGCCGGCGGAGGTCCGCATGCGCACCTGGGAGCGCGGCTCGGGCATCACGCTGGCCTGCGGCACCGGGGCCTGCGCGGTGTGCGTCGCGGGCGTGCTCACGCATCGCACCGGCCGGCGCCTGCTCGCCCATCTGCCCGGCGGCGATCTGGAGCTGGAATGGCCCACGAACGAGTCGTCGGTCTTCATGACCGGGCCGGCTACCGAGGTGTTTTCGGGAGAGTGGCCGGAGTAAGCCGCTCCATTGGCCGCTTACTCTCGGGAGGCAGAGTCATGGTCATGCTGGTCCTCGACCCCTACGTGGAAGCGGATCTGATCGCGGACCGCAAGGTGCGGCGGGGTTGACATGCCGGACGAGGTGTGGGATGGGGTCTACCAGCTCATGCCTCTCTGGGATAACGAGCATCAAGCCATCCGGGGCAAGCTCACATCTCTTCTCGATCTCAGAGTCTTTTCCGGGGACCGTGCCGCTGTCCGACTCGGTGTCAACATCAGCGACCGCGACGGCGATTGGACCCAGAACTACCGTTGTCCGGACATCGTCGTATTCCTTCCGAATACCCAGGGGATCAATCGTTCCGATTACTGGCTCGGCGGCCCCGATTTCGCCGTGGAAATCCTCAGCGCAAACGATCGAGCCCGGGAGAAGATCCCGTTTTATGCCCGGGTCGGCACCCGGGAAGTGCTCTTGATTGACCGTGATCCGTGGGCGCTGGAATTGTATCGGCTGCGAGAGGGACGCCTGGAGCGCGTCGGCCGCTCGACGCTCGACGCCCCCGAGATGCTCACCTCGGAAGTCGTGCCGTTGCGCTTCCGGCTTGTCCCCGGCGAGGACCGACCGCGTATCGATGTCACGCACGTCGATGGTGTGCCGAGCTGGCAGATCTGAGGGGCATAGGGAATGTTCTCCTCTATGTAGCGGCGGCCGTCTCGGCCGCTCCGGACTCCAGATACCGGAGCGGCCGAGACGGCCGCCGCTACATAGAGGGGGCCGCTCCGTACCCTTTTCGTACACTCTCAAGATCAATGGGTCATCTTCCGCGACCGCCGGCCGCCGAGGAAGCTGTCGAAGACGTACTTGGAAAGGTCATCGGCCGAACAATAAGCGGCGACGCCGCGCGTGACGCGCGCCAGGTCCTCGACGAAGTTGACGAGGCCGAAATAGTAATAATCCTCGATGAGCGCGAAGCTCGACACCCGGATGCCGGCCGCGGCGCAGGTTCTCGCCTCGGCAAGGGTGGCGCGGGCGGTTTTTTCGGCGGGCGGGTAGATCAGGACGATCTCGCGGCCTTCCAGATGCGCGGTCGGCTCGCCGTCGGTGATGATGATGATCTGCTTGTTCGCCGCGGCGGAACGCATCAGCAGCGACCGCGCCAGCTTGAGCCCGGCGTGGATGTTCGTGAAGTGCTGCGGCACGCGCCGGGGCGGATCATCGAGGCTGAACCGCAGATGAATGCGGCTGTCAAACAGGCTCACGGGCTTGGGTGCCGAGTTGAGCACCTCGCGCTCGGTGAGCACATTCGCATACGTGTAGAAGCCAACCGTCTGCAAGGTGTCTTGCGGGTACTGGGCCCGCACCATCGCCTGCAAGGCCAGGGCGACTTTCTTGGTCGTGTAGTACTTGCCGTAGCGGCCCATCGAGCCGCTCATGTCGATGAGGACGACCGTCGCGCAGCTCGTCTGATATTCGGTTTCATACACGACCAGGTCGTCGTACCGCGGCCGTAGCGGCATCGTGCCGCCCTGGCGAATCACGGTGTTCTTGAGCGTCTCGTGAAGATTCAGGTTGGCCAGCGCATCGCCGTAGACATACGGTTTCGAATCTTCCAGCCGGACGGTGCCGGCGCCTTTCTGGGCCGTGTCGTGTTTGCCGACGCCGTCGCGCTGAAAGGTCTGGAAGAGTTCTTGAAGCGCCCCTTCCTGGATGCGGCGCAGGCCCTTGGGAGCGACCCGGAACTGGCCCTGGGCGTCCTTCTCGATCAGGCCCTCTTTCTGGAGCAGCTCGATGAGGTCCTGCTGGTCCTCGTCGAGCTCGTCGAGGTCGCGGAGCACGCGGTCGCCGTATTGCAGCAGGTACTCGGTGATCTGCTCGAAGGCCTGGTCGGCCGATTGCGGCAGGAAGGGCTCCGAGCCGTCGAACTGGCTGTATTCGTAGAAGAGGGGCATGACGAAGATCCCCGCGGAGATCAGCGCCGATAGGCGGTCGTGCCCGCCTTGGCTGTCTTATTGAGCTTGTTGTGGACGTGCAGCCCTTCCAGGATGAACTCCGCCGCGGCGGCCACGGCCGCCTCGCGCCTTCGGTATCGGTCGGGTCGGGCTGGAGCTGGCGGGCGAGCTCGTCGGCTCGTTTGCGGAGCGTGGGCACGCGGTCGATGCGGGAGAGGATCTCCTTCGAGGGCAGCAGATCACCCAGCTCGACCGCCTTGCCCGCCTCGAAGTACTCGACCACGGCGCGGAAGTCCTTGGCGTCGGCGTACTGGGCGAAAATGTTCTTGACGGCCTCGCCCGCGATGCGACCGATCAAAACGTCTTCCTGGCCGTCATCCTCGGCCATCGTCAGCTCGAGCTTCCCGCGCGAGCTGGCGGGGGTGTGTCCCAGGTCGGCGATGCGCGGCACGACCCACGTCTCGCCGTTGAAGAGCGCCCGCCGCTCGGCGTTCGAGACGACGTTCTCCAGGTTGGCGATCGACATGCGCACCGACACGCCCGAGGATTGGTTCACATGAGAACTCGTGCGCGCCAGCCGGGCCATCTCCTCGACGATTTCCTTGATGTAGTGCGGCAGGGCCAGCCGCGCGCCGTCGCGGTCGAGCCAGGCGTTCTGGTCGTTGATGGCGATGCCGATGTTGCGCGAGAGCGGGTAATGCGTGCGGATGACCGAGCCGATGCGGTCCTTCAAGGGGGTGACGATCCGGCCGCGGTTGGTGTAGTCCTCGGGATTGGCCGAGAAGGCCATGCACAGGTCGAGCTCGAGGCGGATCGGGTAGCCGCGGATCTGGACGTCGCGCTCCTCCAGCACGTTGAACAGGCCGACCTGGATCTTGGGAGACAGGTCGGGCAGCTCGTTGATGCAGAAGATGCCCCGGTTGGTGCGGGGGATCAGGCCGAAGTGCATCGTCAGCTCGCTGGAGAGATAGCGGCCCTCGGCGTGCTTGATCATGTCGATCTCGCCGATCAGGTCGGCGATGGTGACATCCGGCGTGGCGAGTTTTTCATGATAGCGGTCGGCGCGGCCGACCCAGGCGATCGGCGTCTCGTCGCCCAGCTCGGCCACCTTGTCGCGCGCGTAGCGCGAGATCGGGGCATAAGGATGGTCGTGGATCTCGGAGCCCTGGACGATCGGCATGGCCTCGTCGAGCAGCTCGACAAGCTGCCGCAGCATGCGGGTCTTGGCCTGTCCGCGCAGGCCCAGAAACAGCATGTCGTGCTGGGAGAGAAGGGCGTTCTGGACCTGGGGAACGACGGTGTCCTCGTAACCGAGGATATCGGCGAAGAGCGGCTCGCCCCGGCGCAGCTTGGCGATGAGGTTGCGCCTCATTTCCGCCTTCACCGATTCGATCTTGTAGCCGCTGGCCTTTAACTGGCCCAGCGTTCGGGGGCGATCCATGGTGGATAGCTCGCAGCAATCAGACGGCAGCAGACAGAAGGGTCCGCAAGGATATGCTAGGCCGCTGGTCAAGATGAGAGGTGGTTCGATAGCCCCGTGACCAGCCGGCCGACCTCGGCGGCGCGGTCCATCAGGGCGTCGGTCTGTTCGGTGGCGAGATAGCCCAGGCGCTCGGCGATGAGGATGTGCGTCTCGGCCTCGCGCAAGGAGCCATGCGCCAGGGACAGCAGCCGGAGGAAATCGCTTTCGGTGCGCCTTCCCTGGCCCTCGGCGATCTTCGATGGGATCGCCACGGCCGCCCGCCGCAACTGGACGACCAAGCCGAAGCGCTCATCGTGGGGAAATGTCCCCGTCGCGTGATAGACCGCGACGACGAAATCCATTGCCTTCTGCCAGGCCAGCAGGTCACGGTAATTGCGTACTGGCATCTGCCGTCTGCCTTCTATGCGTCAAAAAGGCGACTCACGCTCTCGCGCCGGTGGATGGACTGTATGGCTTCGGCAAACAACGGAGCGATGCTGACAACCGTGATATTGGGCGCGAGGGCCTCGGGCCAGTTGCCGATGGTGTCGGTGACGACCAGCTCCCTGATGGGGCTGCGGCTGATCTTCTCGGCGGCGCCTTGGGAAAACACGCCGTGGGAGACGCACGCATACACGTCTTTGGCCCCGCGCTGCTTGCAGGCGTGGGCCATCTCGATGAGGGTGCCGCCCGAGATGGTGAAGTCGTCGGCGATGAGGACGTTCTTGCCCTCGACCGAACCGACCACGTCGAGGATCTCGGCCGTCTCGTTGTGATCGGGGCGGAACTTGTTGCCGAAGACGATGCCGGCGTGCATGGCCTTGGCGTAGCGAAAGGCCTGTTTCGAGAAGCCGGCGTCGGGGCTGGCGACGACCAGGTTCGGCAGGTTCTTCCGGCGGAAGTAGTCGGCCAGCACGGGCAGGGCGTGCAGATGATCGACGGGGATCTTGAAAAAGCCCTGGATCTGCGGGCTGTGCAGGTCCATCGTCAGCACGCGGTCGGCGCCGGCGGCCTCGATCATGTCGGCCACGACCCGGGCGCGGATCGACACCCGCGGCTCGTCTTTTTTGTCCCCCTTCGCGTAGGAATAAAACGGGATGACCGCCGTGACCTGCGCGGCGCTGGCGCGCTTGAAGGCGTCGATCCAGAAGAGCAGCTCGACGAGGTTGTCGTTGACCGGCTTCTCGGTCCCTTGCACGATGTACACGTCGCGGCCGCGGACGTTTTCGAGCACGCGGACGAAGATGTTCCCCTCGCTGAACACGTGGGTCTCGGACCGCGCCAGCTCGTATTCGAGGTGGCGGCAGATCGACCGTCCCAGCACGCTGCTGGCCGACCCGGCGAAGATCTTCAGCTCGCCGTACGGGTCTTCGATTTTCGAGGAGCAGATCAGCGACGTGTCCATCTTCGGGTCTCTCGCAGCGGGCCTCGCGACGCCGGCCGGCGCGTCCCCCGCGCGCGTCGCCCCGTCTGGGCTACCCACCATCTTAACCAATGCACCCGGGACGGACCACCCGACCCGTTCTCGGTCCTGCGCCGTTCGCGTACAATGACATCGGGTGAATCGGCAACGTCACATGGAATCAAGCAAGGGCCGCGCGCATGTTTCGAGCACAATGCCGGCGCTGGTGGGCCTGGGCCCTGGGACTAGGCGTGGCCCTCGGCGCCTCGGGGGACGCGACCGTGTTCTCGCAGCAGCAGGAGGAGCCCGGCTTCCAGCTTCCCGACGACGCCCTCGACGGCGGCCGCGACTGGATCAACACCCGCAGTCCGATCCATCTCGACGACCTCCGCGGCAAGATCGTCCTGCTCGATTTCTGGACGTTTTGCTGCATCAACTGCCACCACGTCCTGCCCGACCTGGCCAAGCTCGAACAGAAATACGCCGGCCAGCTCGTCGTCATCGGCGTCCACACCGCCAAGTTCGAGGCCGAGAAGGACACCGAGAACATCCGCAAGAAGGTCGCCGAGTATGGGATCAAGCACCCGGTCATCAACGACGCCGACCAGACGCTCTGGAACAAGTTCGAGATCAATAGCTGGCCCACGCTGGTGCTGATCGACCCGCGCGGCCGGCTCGTGGCGAAAGTCCCGGGCGAGGGCCACTTTCAAGCGTTCGATCGCGCCATCGGCCAGCTTGTCCAGGAGCACGAGAAGCTGGGCGACCTGAACGAGACCCCCTTGAAGTTCGAGTCCGAGGACGAGAAGGCGGCGGATTCCCCCCTGCGCTATCCGGGCAAGATCACCGCCGACGCCGCGGGCAAGCGGCTGTTCATCGCCGACACCGCGCACCACCGGATCGTCGCCACCGACCTGGATGGCAAGCTCCTCTTCACGGCCGGCACCGGCGCGGCGGGACGCAAGGACGGCCCGTTCGCCGCGGCCGAGTTCCACCGCCCGCAAGGGATGTGCCTGGTGGGCGACCTGCTCTACGTCGCCGACACCGAGAACCACGCGATCCGCGCGCTGAACCTGGCGACCAAGACGGTCGTCACCGTCGCCGGCACCGGCAAGCAAGCGGCCTTCCGCGCCCGAGGCGGACCGGCGGCCTCGACCCCGCTCAATAGCCCCTGGGACCTGGCGGCGCCCGGCAGCGGCAACATCCTCTACATCGCCATGGCCGGCCCGCACCAGATTCTGGAAGCTCGACCTGACCACGCACAATGTCTCGGTCTGGGCCGGCAACGGGATCGAGAACATCGTCGATGGCACGCGCGATACCGCCTCGTTCGCCCAGCCCAGCGGGCTGGCCAGCGACGGCCGGTTCCTGTACGTGGCCGATGCCGAGGTCTCCGGCGTGCGTGCGTGCCTGCTCACGGCCAGCAAGGTCGAGACGATCGTCGGCGTCGGCCTCTTCAACTTCGGCGACACGGACGGCCGGGGCAATCAGGTCCGGCTCCAGCACTGCCTGGGATTAGCTTATGGAGACGGCAAGCTTTATATCGCCGACACCTATAACAACAAGATCAAGGTCTGCGAGCCCGGGCGCGGACCGTGCAGACGCTGGCCGGCAATACGCGGGGCGGCTTCAGCGACAGCGTGCCGCTGTTCAGCGAGCCGGGCGGCCTGAGCGTGGCGGGCGAGACGCTGTATGTCGCCGACACGAATAACCACGCCATCCGCGCCATCGACCTGAGCACGAAGGCGGTGCGCACGCTCAAGCTCGACGGCCTGACCGTGCCGCACCCGCCCCGCCAGCCGCCCCGGTTCCCGCACCCGAGCGTCGTGACCGCGCCCGCCGCCACGATGGCGCCCGGCGCTGCCTGCACCATCGAAGTGACCGTGACGCTCCCCGACGGCTACAAGATCAACCCGGACGTACCCATGCCGTACCTGGTCGAGTCGCCCGGCAAGACCGCCGTGCTCGCCTCGTCGATGTCGCCGGCCGGCGGCCTGGTCCAGCCCCCGCGCGAGCTTCTCCGTGCCGGTCGCGTTCGACCAGCCCGTCGCGGCGGGAGCCTCCTTCAAGCTCAAGCTGTCCGTCTCCGCGTTCCTCTGCCAGACCACCCTGTGCGAGGTCCACAGCTACGTCTGGAACATCCCGATCACCGTCGCCGAGGACGCTTCCAACGTCATCCGGGTGACCACTCCCAAGTAGGCTGGGTCTAGACCCAGCCTACCACTTGTCGATCGGCCCATTCGGCACCGCGATCCGCGGCTCGAAGTGCTGCGGCAGCGGACCGATGGGACCGATCGCGCGGAGCTCGGCCAGGGTCTCCTCGAAACGGCCCAGGCTGGACAGGTTGATGAGCTTGTGGTAGAGCGGTTTGGGCGGGCGGATCAGGTGGTTATACCACTTGAGCGTCTTGCGGAACTGGAGGCAGGCGTAAAACTCGCCCCGGCTGGCGACGAGGCGGCGGAAGTGCCGTTCCATCAGGGCGAGCCGTTCCTCGAAGGTCGGCTCCGGGCCGGGATCGCCGCACGAGGCCCAGTGCGCAAGCTGGCGGAACAGGAACGGATTGCCGAGCGCGCCGCGGCCGATCGCGATCGCGGCGCAGCCGGTTTCCGTGAACATCTGCGCGGCATCGGCAATCGTGCGGATATCGCCGTTGCCCACGATCGGCAGATGCTCGACCGCCTCGACCACCGCGCGGATGCCCGCGCGGTTGACACGGCCCTTGAACCCTTGCTCGCGTGTGCGTCCATGAATGCTGACCGCCGCCGCGCCGGCTTGCTCGAAGGCGCCGCGCCAGACCCGGAGGCGCTGAGGTTCTCGTCATCCCAGCCCAGACGCATCTTGACCGTGACCGGCACCGGGACCGCCGCCACGACGGCCGCGACGAGCTCCGCCGCCGCGTCCAGGTCGCACAACAGCGCCGAGCCGCCGCCGGAGCGCACCACCTTGCGGACGGGACAGCCCATGTTGATATCCACCAGCGTGGCGCCCAGCGCGACGACCCGCCGCGCGGCCCGCTGCATCTCGTCGCGGTCGCTGCCGTAAAGCTGGATGGCGACCGGCCGATCCTCGGCGCACGTCGCCGCCAGCTCCAGCCCGCGGCGCCGTCCTTCCAGGATCGAGCGCGCATTGACCAGGTCCGTCGTGACGAGTCCGAGTCCGCCCGCGTCGCGCACCGCCAGCCGGAACGCCAGCGACGTGTAGCCCGCCATCGGCGCGAGGAAGAAGCGCGAGGGGATCGCCACGCCGCCGAGGACCAGCGGCTGTCGTACAATCGGCGGTGGACCGGGCAGAACGTCGTGAGAATTCATGCGGCTCTTATTCTATACTGCCCACTGCCGTCTGACCGCTGCTCTCTATTGGAAATGTCTTCTCTTCTTAACTTCTCCCATGCGCCCCGCACCCGAAATCGCCGCCGAACACGCTGTCTTGACGACTTCGGTAGGCCAAACCCTCCTGGCCGAAGTGACCGCCCACCCCGCGCCCGGCCCGGCCGACCTGGCGCGCTGGCGAAAGGCGGCTCCCGCGGTGTGGGTCGCGGCCGCGCTCCGGCTGGTCGCGGCCCGGCGCAAGGGGGCGGCGAAATTCTCCCGATCCGATCTGCTCTGGCTCGATCCGATCGGCGTCGAGCAGGCGACCGCCGCGCCGGTGGCCCGGCACAAGGCCGCGCGCTTTGCCGGCGCCGGCGTCGTGGTGGATCTGTGCTGCGGCGTGGGAGGCGATGCGGTCGCCCTCGCGGGCGCGGCGCGGAACGTCCTGGCCGTGGATGCCGATGCGGGCATGTGCCGCCGGGTGTCGTGGAACGCGGCGGCGGCCGGCGTCGCGGAGCGGGTCCTGGCGGTGCGCGGTCGGGCCGAGAGGTTCCCCCGACCCATAGAGGCACTGATCCATATCGATCCCGACCGCCGCGCCGGGAGCGGCAGCCGTGCCCGGACTGTATGTGACTATGTCCCCGGCCTGCCGTTCTTGCGCGCCTTGATGACGACGGCTCCCGGCGGCGCGATCAAGCTGGGACCGGCGAGCGACTTCGAGACCCATTTCGCATCATCCGATGTCGAAATCGAGCTGGTGAGTCTCGACGGCGAATGCAAGGAGGCGACCGTCTGGTTCGGCCGGCTGGCCGATGTTCGCCGCCGCGCGTCGTGCTTGCCGGCAGGAGCGTCCTGGACCGACCGCGACGGTTCCCTTTCCGCTCCGCCCCGGATCATTCCGGTCGCTGCGTGGGTCTTCGAGCCCGATCCGGCCCTCGGTGCGCGGGCCTGCTCGACGGCTTCGCGGCGGTACACGGTCTGGGACGGCTGGCGGCGGGCATCGACTGGCTGACCGGCCCGTCGCGGCTGGCGTCGCCCTTTCTCAACGGGTTCGAGGTGGAGGAGGTCCTTCCGTTCGATCGCAAGCAGCTCCGGCGGCTGGTCCGCGCGCGGGGCCTGGGCGCCCTGGAGATCAAGACGCGCGGGCTGGACGTGCGGCCCGAAGACCTGCGCCGCACGTTGCGCGGCGAGGGTCCGCGGACCGCGACCTTGCTCCTTGTCGGGGGACGAGGACCGAGCCGGGCCATTCTGGCAAGGCGAGAGGAAAAAACGGGGACGTAGCCCTTGCGTGGTCAGGATTCCGGCAGAACCTGGAAATCACTCGGTTCGGAGAGTTCATATTCGCGGGCACGGACATCTTGCCGGATAATGCCCGTGACGGCGACGCGCTTCTTGTCACGGAGTGCGTCGCAGGCGTCACGAAAGTCATCCGCATTCAACACGACCTTCACCCGTGCTCTCTGACCGTCCACTTCCGTGGCGATCGAGATTCGCCCCGCAACTCCCTCGAACAGTGTCCGGAGCGCCTCGTGAAGACTGATCACCCTGCCTGTGAATCGCTCTCGCGTGGGACGGGCTCGGGTGCGGAGTTTTCGTCCCGCCTCCTGAATGATCGGGAAGTTCTCCGGGACGAACGTCACTGTCGCGGGGACGCCCGTCACCAGAGCCGGTCGAGTCCGCGCCCAGCTCACGCCGATTTCGAGGCTGCCTTGATCCCCGGGGGGCTTCATCGTGTTGAGGGCTTCGCACAAATTGGCGCTGACACCTTCTTCCACGGCATCGAGAATCCGCGCGGTCTCCCCGGAGTTGATCGCGTTCGATACCAGACCCAGGCTCGACATGAGCCGCGTCGTTACGCGCCTGGAGCGAGGTTCGGCCTCCTGTAAGAGTTCCTCGTCCCCAAAGGGAAGCAAAGGCGGCCCGATCTCGGGAGGGACTGGTAACAGGATCGTGGCCACGAAGCTGCCTCGCTCCGTCTGTCCGAGACGGCACTCCTTCATGAAATCGGCGACCGGCTTCGCTGCCTGGGCGGGATGAAGCGCGTGAGGTTTGAAGGAACTCGCGGCGGCAGCCAGCAAGAGGTCGTGCCCCCCTCGCAAAAACTGGATGCCCTCTTCGAGCGGCAGGCTGCCGAGCGCGGCCACGTCGGCGGTCAGGCGAAATCGCACCACGTCCGCCGACGGGACCGTGAGATCGTTCAGCACCGCGCCCACGGGCCGATTCTCGATCGTACTCAAGGACTCGACGAGCTCGCGCATCCGCTCCGCGTAGTCGCGAAGGTCAGGCTTCAAGGGAAGGAGCAGGTCCACCTTCGGATAATTGGGGTGCGTGAATCGGAGGCCCTTTCCCGCCGTCCCAAAGGGCTCGCTTACCCATCCGCGACTGGTCAGATACTGCCGAACTTCGGTCGGGCGCAGCGCCGCTCGCCGCATCCTGGGACAGCTTGAGAGCCGAACTCATAGGGCCTCCTGGCGGGAGACCCGCTTCATCAAGTCTTGTAGTTGATCCACACTGAACCTCTGCGACCGAGGCATGCGAACGGAGACCTTGGTCGTGTTGGTGCTCGCAGGTTTGCCGGTGAGCGATGCCCAGTAGGCGGAACGCCTGACGATCATACGCTCTTCGTTCGCGTCCAGCCACTCCCTGGGTCTTCCGGCAGCATGAGAACAACGAGCAATTTCGGCACCAGCGAATCGGCGCGGAGGTCGTCGTAGTTCTTCCGTGGCAAGGCAAAGGACACGTAATCGCGCTTGAGCCGCAGTACGGAGCTCGCCTTGAGCTGGATCTCGAGACGCGGAGAGCGGACGATCGACGTCTCATGAACTCGCCCGCTCGCCCTGATCTGGACATCGACGCTCTCCAAGTCGGGGACCTTCACCTGACAGGCATAGCCCGCCCGCGCGGCGACCGCATGAACATAGGCGACGCTGAGTTGCTGTTTCTGTTCATTCTCCGTCACGATGCTGGTCCCCAGAAGGAGTCAACAGAGGAAAGCTACCTCCCTTCGCCGCCGTCGTGCGCCACCGCGCGGGCTTGAGCGGCACGCCGGTGATCTTGAACGCATAGGCATAGTTGCACGGCTTCTGGTCCGGCAGATTGATGACGAGACCCTCGTCGGTTTGCGACCATTTCAACTCGCCGTCGTGTCCCAGCAGGGCGACGCGCGAGATCGGCCCGGCCGCTTTCGCCAGGGAATGGACCACGACTCGATGATCCTCGGGCCAGTCGAGGGCGATGGCGTAGAGCGTCTCGCCCTTGGTGGTGAAGCGAATGTCCTGCGCGGTGTATTTGTCGTGGCCTTCGGTGAAGCCGCCGCCTTTCTTCATGCGCACCGGCCCCTCGCCGAAGACCAGCCAGGGGCGGGTCCCATAGATCGCCTCGCCGTTGATCTTCAGCCAGGCGCCCATGTCCAGAAGCATCGTCTGCGCCTTCACCGGGATCGAGCCGTCCGCGCGCGGGCCGACGTTCAAGAGCAGGCAGCCGTTCTTGGACACGATATCGATAAATACGTCGATGATCTCATCCGTCGAGCGGTAGGCCAGCGACTCGTGGTGGAACCACGGGCCGAGTGCGCTGTCGGTCAGCCAGGGATAGGGCGTGAGGCGGTCCTCGCGGCCGCGTTCGAAGTCGAGGATGCCGGTGTGTTCATGGATTTCGCGGAACTTGTGCGTCACGCCGATCTCGCGGTGGTTCACGGCGGCCCAGTTATAAACGCTGGCGAACATCTTTTGCTGATATTCGGGCGTGATGACCTCTTTGAGCTCGAAGTCGAACCAGATGAGATCGGGCTGGTACTTCAGGAGCACTTCATCGACCATGGCCAGCCAGGTGTTGAGAAAGCGCGGGCTGGGGGGATCGCTGGCTTTGTGGGGCTCGGTGTAGAGGTCGGCGTTCTTACCGTCGGCGGCATCGTAGGCAAACGCCGGCTCGTAGTAGCGCCAGGCGAAGCCGTGGTGGAAGCTGGTCAGGAACTTCATGCCGTGCTTGCGGTAAGCCGCGGCGAGCTCGCCGGTGATGTCGCGTTTCGGGCCCATGTTCTTGCTGTTCCAGCGGGTGACGGCCGAGTCCCACATGGCGAAGTTGTCGTGGTGGACGGCCACCGGCCCGGCGAACTTCGCGCCGGCGCGGGCGAACAGGTCGGCCCAGGCTTCGGCGTCGAACTTCTCGGCGGTGAAATGAGGGATCACGTCCTTGTGGCCCACCTGGTGCTGGTCGCCGAAGCGCTGCTGGTGGTACTTGAAGGCGGCGTGTTCCGGCATGTAGAGCTGACGGCCGTACCATTCCATGTCGGACGGCGCCGGGTCGGTGGCGACGGTGATCGGCCCCCAGTGCGTGTAGATGCCGAACTTGGCGTCGCGAAACCACTCGGGGTCCACGTGCGTATGGAGCGAATCCCACGAAGGCTGGAACGGGCCCCGGGCATTGATCGCGTCGAACTGTTCCAGGACCGCCGCCGCGGCCGGCGGCGTCTGGGAGCGCGCCGGGAGCGTGAGGGTCAGAGCGAGGAGGATCGTCGAAGCACAAAGATACGTCGATCTCGATACAGGCGCAACGGCATGGGGAAGTCGTGCCCGGGAAGACGGGTGCCACGGGTTCCGTCCGCGGAACCCGTGTCCGGGGCCAGGAGGCACGGGTTCCCCAAGCGGAACCCGTGGCACCCACCACCGTTCCTCGGGGCGAGCGGAAATCGACCCGGTATCCCCGTGACAGTCTCTCGTTCTCATCATGGTTCCGTCCTGGTTTTCGATGCCGACCAGATCTCGCGCAGGCGGTCCACGACGACCGCCAGCAGGATGAGCAGACCGAGGAACGCGTTGGCGAAATAGGGGTTGGCCTTGATCTCGACGAGGCCGTGCTTGATGAGCACGAAAATCGCCGCGCCCAGGAAGACGCCGAAGGCCGAGATCACGCCGCCGTTCAGGCCGGTGCCGCCGATGATGGCGACGGCGAAAGAGATGATCAACCAGTTATCGCCCGTCTCGGGCGCGGCGGTCCCGAGCTGCGAGGCCCAGAGCACGGCGGCCAGCGCCGCGCAGAGGCCGGAGACGACGTTCGCCGTGACCACCATCGCGTCGGTGTCGATGCCCGAGAGCCGCGCCGCGGTCGCGTTGCCGCCCGTCGCCAGCAGGCAGCGGCCGAGTACGGTGTGTTCAAAAACATAAGACGCCCCGGCCAGCACGAAGGTCGTGAGCAGGAAGACCAGCGGCACCCCGAGCCAATCGCGCTGGCCGACGAAGGTGAACGATTCGGGCACGCGATACGGCTGCCCGCCCGAGATGCCGCTGCGCAGACCCATGAACAGGAACATCATCGAGATCGTCACGATGAACGAGTCGATCTTGAGCCTCGTGATGAGCAAACCATTGACCAGCCCGCTGCACGCCCCCAGCCCCAGCGCGATCAGCACGGCCAGGCCGGCGGGCAATCCCCAGCGGTCGAGGCACAGCCCCAGGACGACCGTCGCCAGGCTGCCGATCGCGCCCACCGAGAGATTCATGCCGCCGACGACCAGGCAGACCGCCTGCGCCAGCGCGATGAGGATCGTGAAGCCGATCTGCCGCGACAGCACGAACAGCGTGTAGCCGTTCAGAAACGTCGGGGAGACGATCGCCAGCGTGCAGAACAGCACCGTGAACGACAGGATCAGCCCGTTGGTACGGCCGCTGAACCACTCGCCCGAGCCGGCCGGACTGCGCCACGTCGCGGGTTGTGTCGGAGTCTCGACGGTTGCCATGTTCATTTCAAAGAAGGAATTCGCCGATCCGGCGGCTGATCGTCTCGAACGATTGATCCGGGGCGTCCAGGACGGCGACCTCGCCCACGATGCGACGGTCGCGGAAGACCAGGATGCGGGTGGCCAGCCGCACGATCTCGGGCAGGTCCGAGGAGATCAGCACGACGGCCTTGCCGTGCCGCGCCGCCAGGTCCCGGATGAGCCGGTGAATCTGGTCCTTGGCACCAATGTCCACGCCGATGGTCGGCTCGTCAATGAGCAGGATGTCGCAATCGGCCGCGAGCCATTTGGCCATGCACACCTTTTGCTGGTTGCCGCCGCTCAGGTTGCGGACCGGCTCATCCGGGTGGGAACACCGGATTTCCAGCTCGGCGATGTAACCCTCGGCGATCTCCCGTTCCCTCCTGCGCGCAGACAGCGCGTCCAGGGAGCGGCGAGGCGATCCCAGATGGTGATCGTGATGTTGGCCGCGACGGACGTGTCTAAAAGAAGGCCCTCCTCCTTGCGGTTCTCGGAGACGTACCCGATGCGATGCCGCCGCAGGGCGTCGCGCACGCCGCGAATCACGACGCGGCGGCCGCGCACGCAGACCGCGCCGGCGTCGGGCCGGTCGGCGCCGACGATCAAACGGGCGGTCTCGGTGCGGCCCGAGCCGACCAGGCCGTAGAAACCCAGGATCTCGCCGCGATGGAGCGTGAAACCGATGTCGTGAATGCTCCCCCGCTTCGTGAGGCCCGCGACGCGGAGCATCTCGCGGCGATCGTCGGGGCGGCGGCCATTCTGCCGTTCGCCGCGCTCCTCGCGGCCGATCATCAGATGGACCAGCTCGGCCTTGGACAGAACGGCCGCGGATCGCGTCCCCACATGCCGGCCGTCGCGCAGGACGCTCACGCGATCGCACAGCGCGAGCACATCTTCGAGCTTGTGCGAAACATACACAACCGTCAGGCCCCGGGCCTTGAATGCGCGCAGCAAGGTCTGGAGGTGGAGCGCTTCATGCTGGCTCAGGCAGCTTGTCGGCTCGTCGAGCAGGAGGAGGCGGGCGTCGCGGGCCAGCGCGCGGGCGATCTGGATGAGCTGCTTCTGGCCGGCGCCGAGCGGCTGGACGATCGTTGCGGGAGCCACCTTCAAGCCGACCTGATCCATGTAAGCCTGCGCCTGGCGGTTCAGCGCGGGCCAGGAGACGCGGCCGAGCGGACCGCGCGGCCAGCCGGTCGAGCATGACATTCTCGGCGACGGTGCCTTGCGGGATGACCTGGATTTCCTGATGCACCAGCACGATGCCGCGCCGCAGGCTCTCGCGCGGGGCGGCGAAGGAGACGGCCTGGCCGTCGAGCCGGATCGCGCCGGCATCGGGATGCGCAACCCCCGTGATGATCTTCAGGAGCGTACTCTTGCCCGCGCCGTTCTCGCCCACCAGGCCGTGAATGACGCCGGCCTCGAAGGCCAGGCTCACGTCCGTCAGCGCCTGCACGCCAGGGTACGCCTTGGAGATCGCGTTCAGCTCGAGCAGGAGACTCATATTTTCTCCTGTGGGACAGCCGCCCTCGGCTGTCATCTGACGGAACAGCCGAGGGCGGCTGTCCCACATTCAGGATCTCGAATACGAAGATTTGATCAACTTATTCTTTCGCGGTTCCTTCTCATCGCGGCGGGGCCAGATAGCGGGTTTGCAGGTCGGCCATGAGGCGGTCCGTCAACGCGCGGACGGTGGCCGGATAGGTGTCGAGGTTGGCGCGCGAGACGATGACGATCCCGGTGTCGAGAAACTGGTACTCCTTGCGCGGCGTCCAGCCCTCGTTGAGGCGTTTCAAAATCGCGCAACTGATGTAACCATGTCCAAACGGGTTCTGAGCGACGGTGGCATCGATCGCGCCGGCGCGGATGGCCTGGAGAACCGAGGCGTCGGTATCGATGCCGACGAACCGGATGCGGCGGTGGGAAGGATCCTTGTGCCATTCGTTGAGGATCGCGGCGGCGGCGACGGTTGGATTGAAGCCGGTGGCGATCATGCCGTCGATCTGGTCGGCGCGGGCGGCCAGGCGCGCTCTGGATCTTGGTGGTGGCCTCGCCGAGCTGCATCATGTCGGAGAGGTTCTGGATGATCTCGACCCCGGGATGCGCGGCGACGACCGCGCGGACGGCTTCATCGCGCTTGCGCGTGTTGACATCGGTGACGGCTTCGAGCAGGTTGAGAATGCGCCCCCGGCCTCCCATGCGGCGGATGAGCTCCTCGGTGGCGGCGTGCGCGGCGGCCTCGATGTCGGTGCCGACGGTGAACGGGACCGGCGTGGGCAAGGCCGGCTCCGCGCCGTAGGCGACCACGTATAAACCGCGCCTGCGCAGAAGCCGGAACAGCCCGTTCGGCGCCCGAGGCGTCGCACGGGTAGATGCTGATGGCCTTGTAACCCTGGGTCGAGAGCGCCTCGACGTTCAAATTCTGGTTATCCTGGGTCCACTCCTGCCCGAGCGTGCAGTGAATGCGCACGTTCGCGTCGCGTGCGCAGGCCTCGGCGCCGGCGCGGACCTCGCTGACATAGGGATGGACCGCGTTGCCGTACCAGACGATCGGCTCACGCGCCGTCTCGTGCCGCGTCAGCTTCACGCCGGCCACCACGGCGGCGATGGTCAAGGCGCAGGTGATGGGAATGGCGTTTTTCATCGGTCACTTGTCAGAGTCTGTTCCAAAAGCCCCAACGGGGCGACAGTGAATAGCCCGGGGCGTCAGCCCCGGGAACCGGCAAGGACGCGCCACAAACCCTCTCCGGAGCCCCGAAGGGGCGGCCGATGTCGTTGTCCCACGGACCGTTCTGTCGCCCCTTCGGGGTTTCGGAGGAAGATTTTCTCGTCACAGCTCCGGTTCCCGGGGCTAACGCCCCGGGCTATTCACTATCGCCCCGTTGGGGCTTTTGGAACAGACTCTCACACTCTCACTTGCGCGACACGAACGCGTTGCCCGGAAGAAAGAACCGCAGCGGCTTCGCGGCCCACTCCCCCGCGTAGTCGACCCCGATCCGCGGCCCGGCCGCGATGGTGAGAGGCCCGGCCGGCTCGTCGGTCTCGGCCAGGAACAGCGCGCTGCCGGCCCGGGTCAGGTCGTGGCCATAAAGACGCGAGTCGATCTCCAGGGCGCGGCAGAGCCGTCCCGGGCCGTTCGTGGCCCCGGTGATCCCGGCCACCGGCTCCAGCGCCCGGAACAACACCGCCGAGGCCTGGTTGCCGGGCCCGGTCACCACGTTCAGACAGTGATACATGCCGTAGATCAAGTACACATACGCATGCCCCGGCGGTCCGAACATGACCGCGTTGCGTTTGGTGCGGCCGCGCGCGGAGTGCGCGGCGAGGTCGTGCGGCCCCCCATAGGCCTCGGCCTCGACGATCCGGCCGATCATCTCCCGGTCGTCCACCCGGCGCACGAGCAGCTTGCCCAGGAGTCTCCGGCGCCACGAACGCGGCGTCCCGGTCGAAGAAATCACGTGTTAATGTTCTCATGAGGAAACGATGCCCAACTGGCGAAGCGTGGATTCGGCGTGCCGCCGGCCGGCCTCTGACTGCGCCAGCTCGTCCTCCAGCGCGGCGATGCGGTCGCGGGTGGCTTCGAGCTCGGCCTGGAGCTGCGGGAGCAGGTCGCCCGATCGGGTGTCGGGAGCGGCGGCCTGCGGGGGCGGCGGGGCGCGGGAATGGGAGTGGGAGTAGGCGTAGGGGCGGGCGGCGGTCCCTCCCCGAGAAGAATGGCCAGGGCCAGGTCAAACCGCGACTGGGGGTCGCCCGTATCGAAGGCGTCTTGCGGACTTCGCGCCGCCCCGTTGGCGGGTCGCGGCGGGGCGGCCTCTGCCTGTGATCGCAGGGCGTCGTACCGTTCCGCCAGGTCCGAGAGCTGTGCGTGGGCCTGGTCGGCATCGGCCTGCGCCCGATCGTAGGCCGCGCGCGTCTCGTGGCAGCGGTCGGTGAGCTCCTCGACTTCGCTCCAGGCCGTGCGGAGTTCCTGGCGCGCCTGTTCCAGGGCGGTCGCCAGGTGGTCGCGCTCGGCGGCGATCGCCCCCATGCGGCCCTCGATCTCCGCGCGGACAGCGCCGAGTTCCTGATCGTGCCACGCCTGCCATTCCTGTTGCAGCCGGTCCAGACTGCGGGCCTTGTCGGCCTCCGCGGCGCGGCGTGCGGCGCGCTCCTGGTCGAGCTCTTGCTGGAGCGACTGGAGGAGGGCGGCCTGCTCCTCGATGCGTTGAGAAGCCGCGTCCCGCTCATGCTCGATGTGAGCCCGCTCGGCTCGGGCCGTCTCTCGTTCCGCGTCGCGCTGCTGCCGATGCTGTTCGACCTGTTGCAGGGCGTCGGCCAGGCGCGGTTCGAGCGCGGCGAAGACCGCGTCCTTCTCGTTCAGGATTTTTTCGCGCTCGGCGTCCCTGTGTGCCTGCGCTTCTTCAAGCTGGCGGACCAGTTCGGCCCGGCGTTGTTCCGACTCGGCGGCGCGGGCGGCGGTCTCGTCCAGCCGGGCTTGCAGCGTGGCGATCTCTTCGCGCGCGGCGAGATGCTCGGCCTCGGTCCGGTCGCGGTGCGAGCGGGTCTCGTCGAGCTCGCGGACGGCGTCTTGATGCCGCGCGGCCAGCTCCTCGCGGTGCGCGCGCAGTTCGGCCCGGCGTTGTTCCGACTCGGCGGCCTGCGCGGCGGTCTCGTCCAGCCGGGCTTGCAGCGTGGCGATCTCTTCGCGCGCGGCATGATGCTCGGCCTCGATCCGGTCGCGGTGCGAGCGGGTCTCGTCGAGCTCGCGGACGGCATCTTGATGCCGCGCGGCCAGCTCCTCGCGGTGCGGCGCAGTTCGTCGCGCTCCGTGGCGAGCGCCGTGAGCTGCTCGGCATGGAGCGTCGCCGCGTGCTCGGCCGCCTCGCGCACCGCCGCCGCGTCGGCCTCGATCTCCGCGCGCCGCGTCTGCGTGGATTGCAGCTCGTCGCGGGTTTCCTGGAAGGATGCGGCGAGTTGATCCCGATCGGCGCGGGTGGACACCAGTTCCTTCGAGAGGCGCTGGGAGGCCGCGCGTGCCTCCGTCGCCTCGGCGGCCCTCTCCGCGAGTCGCGCCCGGGCGGCCTCCAGCTCGTCGCGCGTTTCCTGGAGCGATTGGGCCCTCTGGTCGCGCTCGGCGCGGGTGGATTCGCGTTCCGCGGTCAGGGCGTCCACCTGGGCGGCGCCGGACTGGAGGGCATCGCGGGCCGCTTGCAGGTCGGCGGCGATCTGGTCACGCTCCGCGGCGAGCTGCTGGCGGCTCTGTTCGAGGTGCTCGACCTGGGCCATCAACGGCTTGGCCATCGCGCGGTATTGCTGCTTCTTCGCCCGTTGCTTTTCGCCCCAAGCTTCGATCTCGGCGAGGCGCCGGGTGGTTTCCTCCCATTGGCGCTGGAGTGTTCCCACATCGTCTGTGACCGCCGGGGCGGGTTCCTCGGGGTGAAACAGGAAGGTCTTCGAACAGGCGCGACACTGCACCTGCCGCCCCTGGTATTCAGCCCGGATGCTGAGGACCTTCCCACATGCGGGACACGTCGACTGGAGGTGGGTCGCCATGGATCGAATCCTCGCCCACGAGGAACCGGGTTGCTGCCGGGAGAGATGGTCGTGCGCATGCCGCCCTGGGAGATATCTCGCGGCCGGCATCGGAGCGGTCCCACTATTTTACGGTACACCCGCCCTCCTTCGGGAGTAGGGTGCGCCTGGGAAATCCCACGAGGAGCGGCGGGCGACCTCTCGGACAAACCCGAGCACCTGTTGGTGGTATTAACCCGGCAAGAAAGTAGGTCGGACAATCCTGTCCGACTCCCCCGGCCTGTCGGACAGGATTGTCCGACCTACAGGAGGATCTTCTTTGCCGGGGTAATATTGCCGGGGGTCCGTGCGGTGCCGCTCCAGATTGGGTTGCGTACGCGTCCTGCCAGCCCGACGCGCCAGCGAGTGCATTTCTGGAGGAATCCCGAGGGGAATGCACTCGCTGGCGCGTCGGGCTGGCTGGACGGATGAGCCACGCAACCGGGAACCGCTCCAGGGAGAGGGGGAAAACATCCAAACCGGACAGCATGAGCCGGCTCGTGTCTCAGGCAACGATCTCGAACCCCTCGCGCTGTTTGCGCTTCTGCCAGGTGTTGGCCTCGTCGTCGCCGACGATCTGCTGGGTCTCGGCGTCCCATTTCAGGTTGCGTCCCAGCCGCATGGCGATGTTGGACAGGTGGCAGGTGGTCAGGGCGCGGTGGTGGGTCCAGACGTCCGAGACCGGCGTGGCGCGGTCGCGGACGCACTCGATGAAGTTGCCCATGTGGCTGTCGAGCCGCTTGCCCTTGCGGAGCTTGATGAGCACCGTCCTCGGGGATCGGGTTCGTCTTCAGATCATCGACGGGCTCGCCGGCCAGCCTGCCGCGGCTGACGAAGAACTTGCCCTTCTCGCCCTCGAAGGTCATCGCCGTTCTCGGTGTCGTCGCGGATGAACAACTCGACGTCGTTCGGGAAGACAGCGACTTGATGAGGAACCTGGTGGCCGTGTTGTAGCAGTCGTCGACCGGTCGGGAAGCCGCCCTTGAAGTGCCTGACCGGATGCGCGAACGTCGACGGACCTCGACGGGAGCGGGCCGGCGTGATCCATGCCGATGGCCCACTGGCCGATATCGACGTGGTGCGCGCCCCAGTCGGTCAGCTTGCCGCCGGAGTACTCGTACCACCAGCGGAAGTTGCCGTGGCACCGCTGCTTGATGTAGTCGACCTTGCGGAGCCTGGCCCAGCCACAAGTCCCAGTTCAGACCTTCGGGCGGGTTGGTCTTGTCGAACGGGCCGCCCCTGGGACCGCCGCCGATGGCGCAGGTGACTTTCGTTGATCTTGCCGATCCGGCCGGTCTCGGACCATGGCCACGGCGGTCAGGAACCGGTTGTGGTCCTCGCTCCGCTGCTGGGTGCCGACCTGGAAGACCCGCTTGGACTCCTTCACGACCTCGCCGATCTTCTTGCCCTCGTCGATCGTCAAGGTCATCGGCTTCTGGCAGTAGACGTCCTTGCCGGCCCGCACCGCGTCGATGGCGATCTTGGTGTGCCAGTGGTCGGGCGTGCTGATCGTGACGATATCAATATCCTTGCGATCGAGCAGCTTGCGGTAGTCCTCGTAGATCTCGGCCTTGTCGGCCTTGAGATCTGTCTCTTGAGCTTCTCGGCGTGCGCGCGGTCGACGTCGCAAAAAGCCAGGATGTCCCCGTAGCTGCGACACCGCGCGGGCGTCGCCCGTGCCCATGCCGCCGTTGCCGATGCAGCCGACGCGGGGGCGGTCGTTGGGCGACTTGGTCTCGTCGGCCATCGTGCGCACGGCGTAGGGAACCAGCCCCGCCAGGGCGGCGGAGGCTTTCAGGAAGTCACGGCGATGGGAGTGCAGGCTCATGAGTCGTTCTCCGGAAGGGATGCTGAGCGATCGATTCGCCGGGGTGGGTGCGGGAGAACGTCGTCCCGCGGGCGGCTCGCACGAGCCCTTCCGTGATGAATAGACCACGAATCCTGTCACAATGCCAGCGCCGGGTGCCACTGGCTTTGCCAGTGCCGTCAGCTATCGGGCACTGGCAAAGCCAGTGGCACCCAGAGTCATTGTTTGCATGGTCCGTCCCCGGGTGGCCCGGACCACCGCTTCGGTGTCCGGGTCGCGCAGCGACAAGAGCCCTCAGACACCGCCCGGGGGCGGCGCCGGGTGCCACTGGCTTTGCCAGTGCCGTCAGCTATCGGGCACTGGCAAAGCCAGTGGCACCCAGCGTTGTCCGGGCCACCCGCGCACCGCTGGGTCTGCGGATAATCGCCGCGCCACCACCCGGTGACAGATTGCTACAGACGCCGAATGACGCGGACCCATCCTGCAAACTCGAGCATTCACCCATTCCACACCGCCCGGTCGAGCGAGCGGAAGCCGACGGCTTCGGCGATGTTCTGGGGCTGGATCTCGTCGGTGCCGTCGAGATCGGCCATCGTGCGGGCGACGCGCAGGATCTTGTCGTGGGCGCGAGCGGACAGGCCGAGCTCCTCCATGGCCGCTTTCAAGATGCTGATGCACTCGGGCTTCAGCGGGCAGAACTTGCGGATTTGCCTAGGCGTCATGCGGCCGTTGACGAGCGGGCCGTGCTTGCCGAAACGTTCGGTTTGGCGGGCGGCGCGGCCAGGACTTGCTCCAGGTACGACGCCGAGTTCGGGCCCGGCGGGGCCTCGGAAAGCTGGGTGAACGGGACGCTCGGCACCTCGACGTGCAAATCGATGCGGTCCAGCAGCGGCCCGGAAATGCGGCTCAGGTACCGCTCGACCTGCGGCGGCGTACACGTGCAGGCGCGGCGCGGATCGCCGCGATACCCGCAAGGGCACGGATTCATGGCCGCGACCAGGATGAAGTCGGCCGGGAAGGTCACGCTGCGCAGGGCCCGGCTGATCGTGACGTGGCCCTCTTCGAGCGGCTGGCGCAGGACTTCCAGCGTCTTGCGGTTGAACTCGGGCAACTCATCGAGAAATAAAACCCCGTGATGCGCAAGCGAAATTTCCCCCGGCTGGGGAATGCTGCCGCCGCCGACTAACCCCGCGTCGCTGACCGAGTGGTGCGGCGAGCGGAACGGCCGCGTGGCCATCAGCGCCTGGCCGGGACGCATCAGGCCCATCGCGCTGTAGATGCGCGTCGTTTCCAGGCTCTCCGGCGGCGTCAAGGTCGGCAGGATCGAGGGCAAACGCTTCGCCAGCAGCGTCTTGCCCGTGCCGGGCGGTCCAATCATGAGCACATTATGACATCCTGACGCCGCAATAACGAGCGCCCGCTTGGCGAAATCCTGGCCCTTGACGTCGACGAAGTCCTCTTCGAGGTGGCCGTCGCGGCGGAAGACATCGACGATGTCCACGCTCTGGGGCTCGATGTCGAGCTGGCCGGTGAGGAAGCCGACGGCCTCGGCCAGGCTGCTGATGGGGATGATGGGCAGGGCCTCGACGACGGCGGCCTCGGGCGCGTTGGCCGCGGGGACGAGCAGGCCGTCGCGGCCCTCGGCGGAGGCGGCCAGGGCCATGGCCAGGGCGCCCTTGATGGCCCGCGTCTCGCCGGTCAGGGCCATCTCGCCGACCACCGCGAACCGTCCCGGCCGCTCGATCTGGACCTGACCGTCGCCCACCAAAAGCCCCAGCGCGATCGGCAGATCGAGTCCGCCGGCATCTTTTTTCAGGTCGGCGGGTGCAAGATTGATCACGATGCGATCAATGGGCCGGCGATAGCCCGAGTTCACCAGCGCCCGCTCGACGCGGTAGGTGCTCTCCTTCACGGCGGTCTCGGCCAGGCCGACGAGCACCGTCTTGGACATGCTGGCCGGCGAGACGTCCACCTCGACCTCGACCGGATACGCATCGATCCCGACCAGCGTGTACGACGAGAGTTTCGCGAGCATGGGCCGACCGTACCCCCTCGTCTCGCCCGCACCCCGGCGCGGGTTTGCACCAGTGTAACAGCGTCGGGACGGAAATCCAGACTCACCACGGAGTCGCAAGGAACACCGGGTCGGTCCCAGCGCTCGCTAATGCACATCAAATGATTGTCAATCAATCGATTTCATGCCGCCACGGCGCAGCCGGCCCAGGTACGTGTTTCGCGTCTCGGTTGGCTGGTTTTCTGGGCTTTTCCATGTAGCGGCGGCCGTCTCGGCCGCTCCGGAGAGAATTTGGCCCGGAGCGGCCGAGACGGCCGCCGCTACACAGAAAAGACTTACGTCCGACCGGGGGACGCTAAACACGTACCGGCCCAGAGGACGAGCACCGGCTCGATCGGGACATGGAACCGCGCGGAGACGATCGTCAGGGTGTGGAACGCGGCGATCAAGGCCACGGTCAAGAGGGTCGGTCCCAGTTGTCGACGCAGGGCCGGGGGCATGATCAGCCAGCCCAGCGCGGCCAGAAGCGTCAGGCCGAGATGGCCGGCGCGATAGATCAGGCTGCGGGTCTTGGGGTTGGTCTCGTCGAAGAGCAGGAAATAACGCAGCCGTCGCAGGCAGAGCCGGGGATAACGGCCCGGCTCGGCGCAGGTCCGCCAGCGCGCGGCGGAACAAGAGACGGGATCGCGCCGGCTCCGAGAGCGTGGCCAGCACGCGATAGTCGGCCGCCGTCAGGGCGATGTCGTCGAGGTAGCCCGCCTCGTGCCGCGCCTCCCAGAGCAGCCGGTTCTGGTCCAAGAGGCCACCTTGCGGGCGGTCCAGGATCCGGTCCACCGACGGGCGCATCACCTTGTCGGTCCCCGCGCTGAGGGCGCAGTTGCCCTGCCAGAAGGCATAGCCGAACGTGCTCTTGATGAAGACGAACTCGCCGTGGACGCGGGCATTGCGCACGATCCAGGGCGTCACGCCCAGCGTCGCGGCCAGCGCCATCAGACCGATCAGGCGCAGGGCGCGCCGCCCCTTTTGCTGTGCTCGTCCGATCGCCCAGCCAGCACCGGGCGCGACCAGTCCCAGGATGGGGTCGGTCAGGACCAGGAGCGCCAGCACCAGGCCGGTCGTCACGGCGTCGCGGTCGCGGCCGGTGCGGCCGGCGCGATACGCCAGCGCCAGCGTCCAGATCAGGAGCGTCGCGGCCAGCAGCGCGACCTGCACGTGAGTCGCCGCATAAACCAGCGTCGGGTGCAACGCCGCGATCAACCCGGCGGCCAGGGCCACGCCCTTCGTTCGCCGGGTGCCACGGGTTCCGTCGGCGGAACCCGTGTCGGACGGTCCCGGACACGGGTTCCGCGGACGGAACCCGTGGCACCCACCGTCCTTTCCGCAAGGCGGCCGAAATCGGCCCGGTCCCCTCGCGACCGTTTCGATCTCGGCGGCCAGCGCCAGCACGCCCGCGACCAGCACGCCGCCCAGGATCGCCTGGCCAAGCTCGAGGATCAACAGCGCCCGGGGCGTGTCGATGCCTCCCAGCGCATACGCCCCGGCGACCAGCACGGGATAAACCGGCGCCTGCTGCGAGGTCGGCCCGTCCTTCCCGAGAAAATGCACCGAGAAACCCCGCCCGGCCAGGAGGTTGGCGGCAATCTCGCCATGTTCATACGTGCTGCGCGGGACCTCGTGGCTGCGCAAAAACAGCACCGCCGCCACCCGCGCCGCGATCGCCAGCGCGATCAGCGCCCACCACCACCAACAACGCCGGTCGAGCATCCCTGCCGACTCCTCGCCGCATCGCCTTGTGACTGGCCCATCGTGTAAGAGGCTATCTGGGAAGTCCGGTTTTAGCCCCAAAGGGGCGGCAGTGAATAGCCCAGGGCGTCAGCCCTGGGTCGGTGGATGTCGCGATATGATCCTCCTCCGGAGCCCCGCAGGGGCGGCAGAAGGTCAAGCGAGGCAGTGGCTTCTGTCGCCCCTGCGGGGCTCCGGAGAGGGTTTCTGACGCGTCGCTCCGGTTCCCAGGGCTGACGCCCTGGGCTATGGACTTCCGCCCCTTCGGGGCTAAAACCGGACTTCCCGGACAGTCTCTAACATCCCGCCCGGAGCGTCAACGCGGATTGGCCACGATGGCATACACTGTCTCAAAGCGTGTACGAAAAGGTCTTGTGCGGTCGAACAGCCATGACCCACGTCTGGGTGGCATGCCCACGTCTTCGTGGGCATGTCCGCGGGTGCGGGCCAGGACGGCGGACATGCCCACGACGACGTGGGCATGCCACCCCGAAACCGACGAGATTCGACTGGGTACGCGCTGTTCGTACACCCTCACGGGACGATCACGGATGATGGGTGGCTGGGGCGGAGTCTGCGACGCCCCAGCCACCCGGTCTTCCTTCCCGGAGCGTTTCATAGACCGTCACCCGACGATCACGGTCCTCGACGCAATGGACTCGGTCCGGGTGCCGGATCACAAAGCGGCCCAGGGGACTGGACGGTTCGCGTGCGTAGCGGTCCTCGTCCACGATGAGGTACGCCACGCCGTACCGACGGATCTGCGCCGCGATGGCGGGATCATCGTCCCGGTCCGGCGCGAGGGCCGGGCGGCCGGTCTGCCAGAAAACCTCGGCCGGGTGCATCGTCAGCACGGGGCCGGGCCGGGTCGCGTCTTTGACGATCCAGGAACACGCGGCGTCGAAGGGTTCTTGCAGCCGGCGCTGGACCCCGGCGCGATCCGTGGCCGCGGCATAGACGGTGTACGGCACCGAGGCGGCCAGCACCAGCCCGGCCGCCCACCGGCGGGACCGTCCCGGCCGCCACCGGCTGCGCATGATCGCCAGCCCCTCGACGGCCCCGACCAGGATCATCGGCACGAGCGGTACGAGGAACCGCCCGGCCTCCGTGAACGGCCAGACCAAGAGCAGCGGCAAGGTCGCCACGGGCACCAGCCCGGCCAGCCGCCGCCGGGACGAGCCGCAAGCGCGGCACCAGCCCACAGCCAGCACGGCCGTCGCCAGTACGGCCCAGCATGTCACGGCCCACGCCCAGCGGGGTCGGAACACCGTGCCGATCTCGACCAGCGGGCCGACCACCTGATCGGGCAGGCGGCGGACATAAAACAGCGTTTGGTCCGCCACCCGTGCCGGCAGGCCGCTCCAGACAAAAAGCCCGGCCTGCGTGGTGCGGTGCGCCCGGCTTGCCAGACGATCCAGGGCACGAGCGCGAGACCCGCCACCACGACCGCCGCCAGCGCGGTCCGGCGCCGGCCGCGCAGGGCCAGGTCCAGGACCACCGCCGCCGTCAGCCCGAGGGCCACCTGCCTCGTGAGCATGGCGAATCCCAGCAGCAGGCCCAGGACGATCCCCCGGCCCACCCCGCCGCCGCGACGCGTCGCCACCAGAAGCACCAGGGCCGTTTCCAGCAGGAAGAGCGGCTCCGACAGGATCGCCCCGCCGTCGCGCTGCCAGCGCCAGTTCCCAGCCAGCGCCAGACCCAGGAGGGCGGCGGTCGCGGGCTCGTAGAGCCGTCGCAGCCAGGCCCAGAACGCCAGCGTGGCCAAAAGGGTGCAAGCCACGGACAACGCATGCGCCGAGGCGGCCGACGGTCCCGTCCCGCGCCAGAGTCCCGCCAGCACCAGCGGATAGCCCGGCGGGTAATGCGCGTGCCGGGGCTGGTCGGGATGGTGGATCTCGCGGTAGCCCCGGCCTTCTTCGAGACTCGCGCCAGCACGGCGTAGCCCGCGCCGTCGAATCGCGGCGGATCGTCGCGGCGGGTGTTCCGCGCCAGGCCGGCGCACATCCATGCCGCGATCAGAACACCTTGCGCCCAGGGATTCCGGTACCAGCCCGCCCGACCCCGTTCCGCCATCGCCGGCCCTCCTTATCTTTGTCCTTTCAAAGAAGGGTACGAGAGGCGGAGGGGTCAAGGGGTCGAGCGTGGTTATCCCACCTTCGATTCCAGCACTCTCGCTCCTTTGACCGTGTGCCGCCGCGGCGCCTTTCCATCGAGCTTCTGGACGGCCCGGACCTCGATCTTGCGGACCCACTCGCGCGTCACGCCCAGGCGCCGGCCCACTTCCTTGAGCGTGAGCGGGGTGTGGCCTTCCAGCCCGTAGCGTAATGTCAAAATCGTCCGCTCGCGGGCATCGAGGCGTTCCAGCCGGCGGGTCAGCTCGCGGCGGTCCTCGGCCGCTTCCAGCGCGGCCTCGACGGGCGCGGCCGGGTCGGGGGTTTCGAGGCTCATCCACGGAAAGCCGTCGTCGCCGCCGGTGCCCTCGGGAACGAGCCGGCTGGCCTGCAAGGCCCGGTTCACCAGCACTTTCTGCGACTCGGTCAAGTCCAGCTCGGCGGCGATTTGCTCGGGGCTGGGCCGCGCTCCCAGGACCCGGGTCAAGACCCGCTCGGTGCGCCGCCAGCGCGTGAGCAAGCCGACCATGTGGGCGGGTAGGCGGATCGTCGCCGTCGTGTTCGTCAGCGCGGCGCGGATCGCCTGCTTGATCCAGTAGGCGGCATAGGTGCTGAAACGCGTTCCAAAGCGCGGGTCGAATTCCTCGGCGGCCCGGATCAGGCCGAGATTGCCCTCGCCGATCAGGTCCTCCAGGCCCAGCCCGCGGCCGGTGTAGTCGCGGGCGATCGTCACCACCAGTCGGAGATTGGCCCGGATCAGCCGGGCGCGGGCGTCGCGGTCGCCCCGCGCGATGGCCGCCGCCAGGGTGGCGCTCTTCTTCGGCCGAAAGCAGGCTGTCGGCCTGGATGTCCCGCAGGTAGCAGCCGAGCGTCACCGAGGTCAGACGCTCTTTCATAAGGCGTCGTGTCATGGGAGGGGCCCCCGATTCCGCAGTCGCCGCAACATCCCAAAGGCGACTGTTCCCGAGCTGGGTCAACCGGCACGCTCGCGCCACGGCCGCTTGCGGTGCCGCAAGGAACCACGCCGTCATGGCCCTCAACTCCCCAGTTGCAACCGCGCAAAAAAGCGGGCGGAAAAACTTGGCGAAAGTTCGAGTTGCCGCCGATATGTCATAAATTACGGTCCGCGTCCGCCAACTCCCCCTAATTGCCCTCTTCGGCCCCTTCATTGAGACGGATCTTTCCTGTTGACCGCCCGGAACATTGGCTTTACAACGGAATGAACCGCCTGCTGCCGAAGTGGCGGTCATAATAAGGCGAGTGGAAACCGGAGGCCGGGACCCAGGAAGACGCCCCCTTGTGAGAGCATGGCAGGGACGCCGATCAACGGCCGACGCGGGCCGGCGCGAGTCGAGGGCACCACGATGGACGACGCCGCCTTTGTCGAGTTGATCGCCCGGGCCCGCGGCGGCGACGCCGCGGCCGTGGCCGCGCTGCTGCGGTCCTTCGAGGGCGAGGTCCGGATGATGGTCCGCGTCCGGCTCCCGCGAGCCTTGCGCACGCAGTTCGATTCGATGGACTTCGTCCAGGCGGTCTGGCAGAGCGTCTTCGCCAGCCCGGACCGGCCCGCGCTCGACTTCGAGACAGCCGGGCATTTCCGGGGCTTTCTGGCGGGCGTGGCCCAGAACAAGGTTTTCGAGGAGCACCGCCGCCGCACCCGGACCCAGAAGTACGACCTGCGCCGCGAGGAGCGGCTCTATGTGCGCAAGGGGGATGGCGAGACGCCCCTGGCGGTCGCCGCGGCCGACCCGACGCCCAGCCAGGAAGTCCAGGCCGATGATTGCATGGAGCAACTGGCCGCCGGCCGCAGCCCGGTCGAGATCGAGATCCTCCGCCTGCGCCGGCAAGGCTTGACGTTCGAGGAAGTGGCCGCCGAGACGGGCCTGCACGAGCGGACGGTGCGCCGCGTCATCGCGACGATCCGGGCCCGGATGGAGGCCCGGCAATGGCAGTAATGCCATGGCCCCGCGCGTGGCGGCGCCGCTCCGGACCGGACGTTCACCTGCACCAGCCCGCCGAGCCGCCCTCGACCGGCACCTGGCGGGCCGGCTCGATCACCGTCCCGGAGGATCGGCCCGAGGACTTCGACGCGCTGATCGACGAGTTCGCCGACGGCTGGCAGCGCGGCGTGAACCCCCGCGCCGAGGACTTCCTCGACCGGCTCCCGGACCGCGATCCCGCCGCGGTGGTCGAGCTGATCTACCACGAGTTCTGCCTGGCCGAAGGCGCCGGTCTGGAGCCCGATCCGGCCGCGTATCTGGACCGCTTCCCGGCCTACCGCGATCGTCTGGCCCGTCTGCTGGGACTCCATGAGGCAATCAGCCCATCGGAGCTGGGCCTGGCGGTCGCGCCCGCCGACCTGCCCGGCGTCGGCGACGAGATCGGGCCGTACCGGTTGCTCCGAGAACTCGGGCGGGGCACGTTTGCCCGCGTCTTTCTGGCCGAGCAAACGGACCTGGAAGACCGCCTCGTCGTGGTGAAAGTCGCCAGCCGGGGCACGCCCGAGCCGCGGCTTGCTGGCGCGGGTCCGGCATCCGCACATCGTCGAGGTCCTGCGCACCGGCGAGACCGCCGACGGCGGCTTGCACCTGGTCTGCATGCCGTTTCTGGGAGGCGCGACGCTGGCGGCCGTGCTCGCCGAACGCCGACGCCTCGGCCGCCGGCCACGCACAGGGCCGCGACGTGCTGGCGGAGCTCGACCGCGTCGGCCGCGCCGGAGTATCTCGCGGTCAGCCCGATGCGCCCGGCCGCGCGAGCTCCTCGCGGGCCTGTCATATCCCAAAGCCGTCGCCTGGCTCGTCGCCCGGCTCGCCGAGGCCCTCGATTACGCCCACCGGCGGGGCGTCGCGCACGGCGACCTGAAGCCTTCGAACATCCTGCTGACGGCCGACGGCCAGCCGATGCTCTTCGACTTCAACCTGGCGTCGCGAGACGCTCGACCCGGCCGACGACGCGGGCGGCACGCTCGCCTACATGGCCCCCGAACGGCTTCTGGCCCTGGCCGATCCTGAGCATGCGATGCCGCTGCCTTCAGCCACCCGGCACCGCGCCGATCTTTATGCTCTCGGGCTGATTCTGGTCGAGACCTACGCTGGCGCCCTCCCTTCGCTGCCGACTTTATCCGATCGCTCGCCGCGCACCCTGGCGGCCGCGCTGGGCGCGGCGCGCTTCGGACGGCTCGTTCCTGCGTGCCGCCTTGGCGCGGTCCCGCCCGGCCTGCGACCGATCGTCGGCCGCTGCCTGGCCCCCGATCCCGCCGACCGCTACCCCCACGCCCGCGAGCTGGCCGACGACCTCGATCGCTTCCGCGCCGATCGTCCGCCCGTTTATGCCCCGGCCCCTTCCTGGCCGGTCGGCCTGGCGGCTGGTCGCGCCGGCAGCGCCTGGCGCTGGCGGCGGGAGGGCTGGTTCTGCTCGCGGGAGGACTGGCGGCGCTGGGGATCTCCCACACATACCGCAGCACCCTGGAAGGACTGGCTTCGGCCAAGCTCGATGCCCTCTGGAACGGCGAAGAGCCCGGGGTGTTCCCGGTGCGGCGGCGCGGTTCTACCGCGACGATTCCCCAGAGACCCTGGCCGAGGCGGCGCAGCGGCACCTGAACCGTTATCAGATCTTTGGCCTGAAAGATTGGCGTCTACAGGACGAAGTCCGTTACCTGCCCGCCGCCGACCGCGCCGATCTGGAACTCTGGATGATGGAGCAAGCCCTGCGGCTGGCCTCTGTGCTGGCGGAGCGTCCCGACGCTCCGCAAGACTGGCGGCGTGGCCTGCTGGCCCTCGAACAGGCTTCGGGCGGCCGGTTTCCCGGGCCGATGGGCGAGCTGGCGCAGCGTCTCCGGGCACGTCTCGTAGGGTGGGCTCCGCCCACCATCCCGGGCGTGAGTCGGCAGACGGTGGGCCGAGCCCACCCTACGGGAACGGCTCCCGAATGGATGGTGAACTACCTCCGCGGTGTCGAGGCCGAGAGCCGGCATGATCTTGAAGCCGCGCTGGGATTCTATCAGGATGCTGCCACCCAGTGCCCCGACTCCTTCTGGTGCCACTTCCGGGCCGGTCTCTCCCCCACCGCTTGCCCGCCGTTATCGCGACTACAAGACGGAGTATGGCCATCTCGCCTACTGCGTCCAGCGCCGACCCCAGAACCCGGTTCTGCGCGTCCTGCTGGCGGGCACTCTCTACTACCAGGAGAACTCGGATCTCGCCCTCGAACAGATTCAACAGGCCCTGACCCTGAATCCGGAATGCGTGGAGGCGTACCATGTCTCTCCTTTACATCCGGCAGAGCCAGGGGCAGCTCGATCTGGTCTCAAGACCGAGTTCGACCGCTTCGAGAGACTCGAAAAGGCTCGTGGCACCTGGGCGCCCGAGCACGTCCTCTTCGAGGCTCAGAACCTCCTCGGAAACCCGTTTGTTCCCTGCCCGCGATTTCAGTGGTCGCGACCTCGCCCGGCTCGGTGCCGCCGCCGAAGACGATGCTGACGCCAGCATGCTGCTGGCGGGGTACCTGGCGCTCGCTCGGCCGGCATGAGGACGCTTTCCGAACGTATCAGCACGCCTTGGCTCTGGACCCCGATCATCTCCAGGCCCGTTTTGCCTACGCTTCCCTTCTTTACAATGAGCATCGCCCCGAGGCCACGCAGACGCTTGCCGACTTGGTGGACCATCCTCGATTCCACGAGTTCCTGATCGAATCGGACGACGCCCTGTGTGCGTATCTGTGGCTGGGAGAGCCGGTTGGTGGACGAGGGCCGGAGTCCCGAGGCGCTGCTCTATCTCGACCGAGGCGTCGCACAACTCGATCGTCGGCACGAGTCGTCCCCATCCGAACAGGAACGCGACGTTCGCGGCCGATTCGAATACGTCCGGGCTCGGGCCCTGGCGAGCTCGGCCGCGACCCAACCCGGTCAGATCGAGGCGGTCCTGGATTCCCTGGAACGGGCGCATCGACTTCTTCCCGAGAGAGTCGCGGTCGGGCTAGCCCAGGACCCCTACTTCGACGCCATTCGCGCACAACTGCCCGACTTCACGCACTGAGACCAGGATTTTCCTCCGGATTCTTGTAGGGTAGGCTTCAGCCTGCCAATCCCATTTCCCACTTGAGATTGAGGGACCCGGCAGGCTGAAGCCTACCCTACAAGACGTCCTTCGCACGTCTCCGACACCCTCTCATATCGGCGCGGGAGATGAAGGCTCCTTCCACCAAGCCTATAGCAATTCACGCTTGGGTGGCGTACGCGTCCTGAAAGCCCGACGCGCCAGCGAGTGCATTCCCTCGGGGTCTCTACAGAAATGCACTCGCTGGCGCGTCGGGCTTTCAGGGAAAGCTATTTTAACGCCACCGTGAAGCGCTGTAACCAGCCCGGCGCCTCAAACGACGAAGCAGCCGGGGCAATCGCGATCCAATGGCCTGGTCAATCGACCAAGGCCGGGCCACCGGGCGGGATGGGGCTGGGAACCGGCGGGAGACCACGGATCATTCGGTGGCGGAGGCAGCGGCGTGGGCGTCGGCGGCGTGGGATTGGCCACCACGGCCGGCTGGTAGTCGGCCGGGAGGTAGAACGCCGACGGGCTCAGGCGGCCCTCCAGAAACTCGGGGGCGTAACGCGGGTTGCGGATGCGACGGCGGGTGGTCCGATCGGTCGGCCGGGTCTTCAGGCTGAACATCATGGCGACTTCGCCTCCTGGGGAAAGAAATGAGCCGTGGAAGTGGCATAATTAGGCATCGGCTGACGATGACGCCTAATTGAGCCTATTCCGGCGCTAAGATCGTTTTTCGAGGCGGTCGCTCTTTCGCAAAAGCTGGCCAGATCCGCCGGGCGGCGGGGTCATCGCACGGGAAATGACGCCTGGGAAAACGCGACCGGCGGCCAAGCCTGCCGGATATGGCCATCACTGATTGCCATCTAAAGCGTGCGCAGGATCGGGGAGACGAGTCGCGCGGGCTTGCGCTATAATTCGGGGTGCATGAGGGGCCCGAGCGAGGATGTCGAAGGAGCACGTGGGGGATGGGTCAAGCCCGCTGTTTGCTGGCGGTTCCCGGGCTGGATTGCCCGACCGAGGAGGCCGCCTTGCGCGCGGCGATGGAAGGCGTGCCGGGCGTGCAAGGGCTGGGGTTCGATCTGATCCACGGCACGATGACCGTGGACCATGATCCCGTGATACTCGATCCGGCGCGCTTGCCGCGTCTGATCGTCGAGCGGACCGGCCTGCAAGCCACGCTGGCGGGTCATCCCGAGGTGCCGCGCGCGCCTGGTGGGCACGCCATCTGCGACAGCTCACGACGGCCGCCGCGGGGCTGGCGCTGCTGGTGGGCGTCATCATCAGTTGGATGCACGGGCCGGCGTCCCTGGAACGCGGGGCGTATCTTTTGGCGGTCGCCGCCGGTGCGGTCGAGCTGGTGCCGAAGGCGTGGCGGAGCCTGCGCCGGCGCCGGCTGGATATGTACGTGCTGATGACGGTGGCGATCTTCGGCGCCGGCGGGCTCGGACAGTGGGACGAGGCCGCCACGGTCGCCTTCCTGTTCGGTCTGTCCGAGGTCCTCGAAGCCCTCAGCCTGGAACGCGCCCGACGCGCCGTGCGGACGCTGCTGGACGTGACTCCCGATCGCGCCGAGGTGATCGGGCCGGGGGGCGAGACGCGTCGAGATCCCCGCGCGCGAGGTGCGCGCCGGCGACCGGGTGCGGGTCCGTCCCGGTGCGCGCGTGCCCGTCGATGGCCGCGTGGTCGCCGGACGCTCCAGCGTCGATCAAAAAATGATCACGGGCGAGTCCGTGCCGGTCTTCCGCGAGGTTGGCGACGAGGTCTTCGCCGGCACGGTCAACGGCGACGGGGCGCTGGAGATCGCGGCGACCCGGCCGCTGGGCGACGCGGTGGTCACGCGGCTGGTCGAGCGGGTGCGGGCCGCGCAGAAGGGCCGCACGCCCGCCGAGCGGATCATCGAGCGATTCGCGGCCGTCTACACGCCCGCCGTGGTCGTGCTGGCTTTGCTCGTGATGGTGCTGCCGCCGCTGGTGCTCTGGGCCTCGGGAGAACCCTCGTTGTGGCGGTCATGGTTGCTGCGCGGGCTGGTCGTCCTGGTCATCTCCTGTCCTTGTGCGCTGGTGATCGCGACCCCCGTCGCGGTGGTCAGCGCCCTGACGGCCGCGGCGCGGCGGGGGATTCTCATCAAGGATGGGCAATACCTGGAAGCGTTCGGCCGGCTCCGCGTGCTGGCCTTCGACAAGACCGGCACCCTGACGCGCGGCGAGCCGGCCGTGGTCGAGGTGGTGCCGCTGGCCGGTCGTGACGGTCAGGAAGTTCTGCGCATCGCGGCGGCGCTCGGCGATCGCGGCGGGCACGTATTGGGCCGCGCCATCGCCCGGCACGCGCGCGGCCTGCGGCTGGACGTGCCCGAGGCCCACGATTACCAGGACGTGCCCGGCCTGGGCGCCAGCGGACAGGTCGAGACGACGCGCTATCATATCGGCAGCCATCGCTACCTGGACGAGTCGGGCCTCTGTCACGATGACCTGCACGCCGCGCTCGGCGCGGCCGAGGCGGGCGTCGGCACGGCCGTGGCCTTGACCGCGGCGAGCGGTCCGCTGGGCTGGATTCGCCTGGCCGATCGGCCCCGCGCCGAGGCCTCGCGGGTGCTCACCGAGCTGCACAAGCTGGGACTCGAAACCGTGATGCTCACCGGCGATAACGCGACCACGGCCGCGGCGATCGCGCGCGAGCTGGGCATCCGCGAGCATCGCGCCCGTCTTCTGCCGGCCGACAAGGCCTCGGTGGTGACCGACCTGGACGCGGAACGCGGGCCGACCGGCATGGTTGGCGACGGCATCAACGACGCTCCCGCGCTGGCGGCGGCGCGGGTCAGCGTCGCGCTCGGGGGCATTTCCAGCGGCGCGGCGCTCGAGACGGCCGACATCGTTCTGATGGCCGACGACCTGACCGGCCTGCCCTGGCTGGTCCGCCACAGCCGCCGCACGCTCGCCCGCATCCGCCAGAACATCACCCTGGCGATCGTCGTGAAGCTGCTCGTGCTGGGACTGGCCGTCGCCGGCTGGGCCAATCTCTGGATGGCCATCGCCGCCGATCTGGGCGTCAGCCTGCTCGTCGTGGCCAACGCGCTGCGGCTCTTGCGAGGGTGATTCTCGTAGGGTGGGCTCGGCCCACCACCTGGGCTGGCCATCGAGGATGGTGGGCCGAGCCCACCCTACATTGTTACCTGCAAGTCTCTCGTCGCGCCGCGGAGAATCTGGGGTCTGCAGGGCTCGTTGGGACCCTGGGGTACCAGGCCGTGAGAACCGCAGTGTCCGTCATCCTCATCCCGCAGGGATGGCAGCCATTAGCCCCGGTTCGCGCAGCGCAACCGGGGTTCAGAAGCCGCCGCGCGATCCGACCCTGGAGGAGTCGCCGCACGCATGCGCGCCGTTCGCGCTGCGACCCCTTCGGGGTCGAGAGCCGTTGGGACGTTCCACGCCCCCGGTTGCGCTGCGCGAACCGGGGCTAATGGCTGCCATCCCTTCGGGATATTGGGCTGCGGCCCCGCCGCGCTACGAGAAGATGAAGGTTCGCAAGTGCCAGCCTGATCCCTCGACGGCCAGGGCGCCGACATAGCCGGGTGCCGGGTCCACGTTCCTCATGTGCCAGCGGCCGGGCTCGTCGGGGCGGTGGACGACCTCGCGCAGGCAGGCCGGTGCGCGCGGATCGAGGGCCACGCTGAACCCATCCAGGGGCGTCGTGATGCCGAGGCCGATCGCTTTCAAGTAGGCTTCCTTGTGGGTCCAGCCGCGGAAGAAGCCCTCACACTGAAGCGCCGCCGGCAGCCGGGCGTATTCGTCTTGCTCTTGCGGCGAGAAGAAGCGCGCCACGATCCGCGTGCGATCGACGGTATCGCGGAGCTGCTCCAGGTCCACGCCCAGCCGCGCCCGCGGCTCACCGCGCACAGGGCCAGGTCGTGCGAGTGGGACAAATTGAACTGGAGGTCGCCCCCCGATCCCTCCAGGGCGGGTTTGCCGAAGTCCTCGTAGCGAAAGGCCACCTGGGCCGGCGCGATCTTCACGTATCCGGCGAGGATCGACCGCAGCGAGCCGCGCCCGACGAGAAAGCGCGTGCGGTGCCGCTCGGCCCGGAACCGCTGCGCCCGTGCCCGCTCATCGTCGGCGAGGAACCCTCCCAGCCGATCGACGAGCTCCGGCCGGTCGAGCGCGATCCGCCAGAGGTGCACCTCCTGGCCGGACAGGACCAGATCGGCCGGCGGCAGGCACCAGGGCGGAATTTGAGCGTGCATGGCTTTCCCGAGAGCCGATAGAAAATCCCGGACCGACCGGCCTGGAACACATCCCACACGCTATCACAGCGCGATCGTTGCTGACGAGGCCGTCCACGATTCGCCCGAGTCCGTGAAATCGATCCCCCCTTCCGAGACCGACCATGACATCCTCCCTGACCGTAACCAAGCGCGCCGTGGAAAAAACCCTCCGGGTCGTGGGACTGGAGCGCGTCCTCTATCATTGGGTGTACCACCGCGACCACCACCGCAGCCGTCGGGACAACGCCCACTTCTTCGCGACCCACCACCTGCCTTGCATCCCGCCTCCCCGGCTGCGTTTTGACGTCATCGGGGCCACCGATGCCCGCGCCTACAACGCGCTGGGCCAGGAAGATGCCCGCCACGTCCGCCGCGAGTTGTCGCGCTGGTTTCCCGGGCAGGAGCGGATTTGCGTTCTGGAGTGGGGCTGCGGGCCGGGCCGGATCCTCAGCCACCTGCGTCTGACGGACCCGGCCCAGCGCCTGGAACTGCACGGCAGCGACTACTACGCCCCGTCCATCCATTGGGCCCGCCGGAACCTGCCCGGCATCGCGTTCGCACAGAACCGCATTGATCCGCCGCTGCCCCATGCCGCCGGCCAGTTCGATTTCGTCTACGCCATCTCGGTGTTCACGCACCTTTCCGAAGCCTCGCATGCCCAGTGGCTGCGCGAAATCCTGCGGGTGCTGCGGCCCGGGGGCGTGTTTTTGTGCACCACCCACGGCGACGCGTTCCGTGACAAGCTGGGTGCGAAACAGCAGAAGGATTACGACGCGGGCCGGTACGCGTTCAACCTGTCTTACGTGAATGGATCGCAGATGTTTGCCGCCTTCCAGAGCCCGCCCTTCATGAAACGAATGCTGGCCGGTCTCGACATCCTGGAGCACACCCCCTCGGGATGGGCCCGGCAGGATGTCTGGATCGTGCGCAAGTCGGGTGGGCACCGCCCGCCTGTTTGAGCGACGACTCCGACGCGGCGCCGCGCCGCGCCGACCGGGGCCTCAGAGGGTGTACGAGAAGGGCTCTTCTGTGTAGCGGCGGCCGTCTCGGCCGCTCCGGATTCTCGGATTCCGGATTCTCGATTCCGGATTCCGGATCCTCGATTCCGGATTCCGGATCCTCGATTCCGGATTCTCGATTCCGGATTCCGGATCTGGAATCTGGAATCTGGAATCTGAATCTGGAATCTGGAATCTGGAATCCGAAATCTGGAATCTGGAATCCGAAATCTGGAATCTGGAGCGGCCGAGACGGCCGCCACTACATGGAAGAGCCCCCCTTTTCGTACACTCTTTCAGGCTTCCGGCGGCGTGGCCTCGTCCCCGCGGACAACCCGCCCGGGAGCGTGCAGGGAGCGGATGTAGGCGAGCAACAGGCCGACCACCAGCAGGATGGGGACCAGGGACGCCGCCAGCCAGATGCGCCGACGGGTATACTCCCGGAAGGCCTGTTGGGCCATCCCCTTCACGTTGGCGGTGACCTGCAGGCCGCTGTTGACGGCGTCTTCCACCGGGCCGGGGCTGAAGCTGTGCACGAGCGTCCGCGCGTTCGTCAGCGCGTCGACGGCCTGCCGCAGGTCGTACCGGGGCAGGCGCACTTCCATGCCCAGGCGCTCGGCCTCCCGGACCTTTTGTTCCGCGCCGTCGATGTTCTGCTTCAAGCGGTCGAGATCCGCGCGAATGGTCCGCGCGACGTTGGCGCCGGCCGTGGTGGCGCCGTATTGCGGATGCTCGGCGTTGTGGCAGCGGACACAGAAGGTCTCCTCTTCCATGCCCACGCGGGCATCACTGGGAGGGAGCGTCAGGTGCGCTCCATGACAGGTGGCGCAGCCCGGCAGGCCGACCTCCTCGAACTTGTGCCGCATGCGGGTGCTGGTGAACAGCTTGGCGATCTTGCCATGGCAGGTGCCGCAGGCATTGGCCACCGAATCGATGCCGGGGGGCATCGCCGCCGTGGTTGCCATGGCAGTCGTTGCAGGTCGGCGCACTGCGGTCCCCCTTCTTGTACATGGCCTGGCCATGGACGCCCTGCATCCACTGCGCAGTACTGCGCAATCCCGAGAGGGCGACCGTTATAGGTCCGCCCCGCCATGCGTTTCTCGTCGGTGTGGCACCGGGCACAGGTCGGCGCCACGTGGGTGGGCTCGACGGGGGAGTTCGGGTCCTTGACGGCCAGGATGTCATGACCGCCGTGGCAGTCGACGCAGGTGGCGACCGCGGCATCCGCCGTGGCATTCTCGCCCTGGACGCTGGCCTTCAAGCGGCGCCCATGGCCGCTGGTCCAGTATTCCGCCTCCTGGTCGGTCCGCGCCGAGGGGTTGTAGTGCCGCATGAAGCTGATGTCCGAGTGGCAGTGCCCGCAGAAGCCGGGAATCAGTTCGCGGGAGCGGACGCTGCGGAAGGTGGGATCGTTGCGATGATCCTTGAAGTCGTCGAGCTTGGGGCTGCCGCCGTGGCAGTCGTGGCAGAGCAGGCCCTTCTGCCAATGGATATTGCGGGCCAGGCTCTGTTCCTCGACGATCGGCATCCCTTCCGACCACAGTGGCCCGTCCTTCTTGTGGCACTGCGAGCACGAGTAGTCGTCCGGGAGGACGGGTTCCGGGCGGGTCGTCCCCGGGCCGTCGCTGGCCGGTGCAGCCCCGGCCGCTTCCCGCCAGCGTCAGCGCCATCACGAGGACCACGATCTGTCGAGTTCATCCCAGGCTCCCCCACCAGATCGCGGCCAGGAACACGAGGGTGGCCAGCGCCAGCGCGCTGTAGACCGCCCGGCGCGCACCCGTCGCCGGCCGCGTGAACGGAATGAGCAATGGCACGAGGATCGCCGCCAGGAGGGCGCCCAGCAGGATCCGCAGGCCGAGCACGTTGGGCCCGAGGTCCAGCCCCAGGCCGTCATGACGATGAAGAAGAGGACAGCCAGCGTGGCACCGACGTTGAGCACGGCGCGGCTTCTCCGGCCCCGGTCCAGGAACGGGATCAGGAGCACCACCAGGCCGCACAGGCCGAAGGTCAGGATGCCCAGCACTTCGCCCTCGAAGGGCCCGATCTTCGCCGGCAGCAGTTTCAGCGTCTGGAACATGAACAGGAAATACCACTCCGGCTTGATCCCCTCCGGGGCCGCGCCGAACGGATTGGCCTTCTCCCCCAGTTCCCAGGGGAAGAGCGCCGCCAGCGCCGCCAAGAGCGTCAGCGCCAGGTACCAGCCCACCATGTCCCGCAGCAGGAAGTGGGGCACGAACGGCATCGAGGGGACATCGTCCGGGCCATGCGTGGCCCCTTCCCGACCGGGCACGCTCATGCCGTGTTTCTGCACCAGAAACAGGTGAACGCCCAGCAATCCCAACGTCACCAGCGGCAGAATCGTCACGTGCAGCGCATAGAACCGGGCCAGCGTATCGCCGGTGACGTTCTCTCCACTGCGGGCCAGGAGGAGCAACTGGTGGCCGATCACCGGCACCGCGCCGACGATCGCGGTGCCCACCCGCGTGGCGAAGAACGACAGCTTGTTCCAGGGCAGCAGATAACCGCTGAAGCCGAACGCCATGAACAGGCTCAACAGCAGGAGGCCGGTCACCCAGGTCAGTTCCCGAGGGCGGCGATAGGCCCGCATCATGTACGTGGTCAGGGCGTGGAGGAACAGCACGCCGATCAGCAGGTTCGCGCTCCAGGAGTGCGCCGAGCGGATCAGCCAGCCGAAGTCGATCTCCGTCATGATGGACTGCACGCTCTCGAACGCCTGGTCCGGCGCCGGCTTGTAGTAGAGGGCGAGCAGGGCGCCGGTCACCACCTGGACGATGAACAGGAACAGGGCCATCCCGCCGAGGTAATAGAACGGGGTGCAGGCGTGGAGCGGGACGTGCTTCTGACTTCCGAGCTGCTGCAGCACGTCCAAACCCAGCCGCTCATGCAGGAAGGCGCGAAGGCGATTCATGGCGATCTCCCGGGGAACGGCTCAGGTTTGCAGCGAGACCACGATCTCCTCCTGACCCGGATCGCCGCGTAACCGCACCTGATAGGCTTCCAGCGGTCGCGGGGGCGGTCCGGATATATTGCGGCCGTTCAGGTCGTAGACCCCCTCATGACAGCCGCAGAAGATATCATTCGTGCCGGGACGATACCGGACCGTACACTCGAGGTGCGTGCAGACGGCGTTGAACGCGCGCACGTCGTCCGGTCCCGGGGTCTGCCCCGCCGACAGTCGCTGCGCCCCTTCGGCCGTCAGGACGATCAGACAGGGCTTGCCGGCGAAGTCGAAAGGATTGCTGGTCGTGGTCGCCAGTTCTTTCAGCTTGAAGGGGGCGACCACTTCCATCGCGCCCGAGCTCGTCACCTTCCGCGGCCGCAGAAAACGCGCGACCGGATAAAAGACCGCCAGCAGCGTCACGCCGATGGCCCCCGTCAAGGTTTGCAACAGGAGACCACGACGCGGCACGTCGAGAGAGGTGTTGGTCATGAGTACATCGCCTGCCAGGTCTAGGGAGGCCGCGCTCAGCGGTCCAGCTCCGCCGAGAATCCTGGCCACTCCGGGCATCGATCGGTCCAGCCTGCTTGATCCTACCTTTGGAATCGGTCCCAATCCATGGCGAGAGAGCGAACTTCGTTCGTCTTCCACTCAGGATCACGCATCGCGTCAATGCATTAATTCATCTATACATCAGCGAATTACCCATGAATTCACGAGAATTCGGCCCCCGGCGAGAAGTTCATCGATGGACGAACTCTTGGAGAAACGGCCACGCGTCTCGTTGAAGATGGCCGTGCCGGAGAAGGGTGTCAAGAAAAAAGAACACTTTCGCAAGGAATTGGGGAAATCCCGCCTGGGACGTCGGGTGCCGCTCGAATGCCGCGTGGGAGGTCTCTCGGTGGCGGTATTCACCATCGGGGGTGGCCGTGGGAGGACAATCCGAGCGGTAGGAAGGTTATACTGTGAGCATGCCGGCACGCCTCGGGACCAGGGGAGAAACGGATCATGGAGGAAGGGTTCACGACCGCCCGCCGCCGCGTCCAGATCGTCAATGGGCACGGCCTGCACCTGCGGCCGGCCACCAAGTTCGTCACGCTGGCGGATTCCTTCCAGTCGGACATCTCGGTCGATTATCAGGGGACCCGCGCCAATGGCAAGAGCATCCTGGATCTCGCGTGCCTCGCTGCCTCATGCGGGGCGTTTCTGGACCTGGAGGCTCGTGGACCGGATGCCGAGCAGGCGCTCACCGCCCTGGCCGAGCTGGTGGCGGCGGGGTTTTTCATGACGGACGAGGACTATCGCCAACCGCCGGACGCGCCGCCGGCATGATCAAGAACCGATCCTGCGGGACCGAGAGCGGAGTCAGAGGGTGTACGAGAAGAGTCTGTCCCGAAAGCTCCCGGCGCGTTCTTCCGGTCCCCTCTCCCCTGGGGGAGACGGGGTCAGAGAGGTCGTTCGCGTATTTCGAGGACTTCCAGGACGGACTCTTGTAGGAGTTACGCAGTTGGGACACTGGGTAAACTGAGGGCCGATCCTCGTAGGGTGCGTGAAACGCACCTTCCTTTGCCACAAAGAGACTTGGTGCGTTTCACGCACCCTACAAGATCCCAATCCAATCTTGCCCAAAATACCAACTGCGTAACTCCTATCTTACTCTTGCGCAAACTGCTGCCACTGTGTTTCAACCGCGTCGCGATTCACGGGACCGGGTTGGAACATCATACGATATTTCAACAACAGACTCTTACCCGCCGCCAGGGTAAGAGGCTCACGGTAGAGCACCGCCGGGCTGAAGTAAGGCATGCTCTGAATGAGATACCAGGGTGTGGGATGTCGCAGACTCTTCGGGTGATCCAGCACGATGATCGCGGCCGGCTGGCCGCCCTCAAGCGGACCGCTGAACGCCATCCAGCGCGCTCGTGTCGAGGCCGTCTTCACCGGGCCGTCGCTGTCGGAGAACTGCCACGTGCGCAACGCCGGCGCCAGCCGCAGCGAAAGGCCGGCGTAGCCGCCGTAATCGACGCCCTTCGGCTCGCCCAAAATCGGTGTGCGGTCGAGCACCACGTCGCTTTCGCCGGCGGTGAAGGTGCTCAGCCAGTCGATGTGGTACGCACCATCCTGGGCCGGGGCGCTGACATCAAGAATGCGCTTTTCCAACAGCACGGCCGGCTTGCCGGGCGGGTGGTAACTCAGGTCCAACTCCAGGTGCGCGGAGTGATCCGCGCGCGTCGTCACCTGGACGCTTACCAGCTCCGTCTCGCCCGGCGCCTTGCCGGTGGTGGGAATCTTCTTCCCAGTAGAGAACGCCATTGAGGTACTTCCACGAAAACCAGATGGCCCGGTGCCACGGATGGTCGGCCGGACGCAGGTCGGTCAAGGTCGGACCGCCGCCGATCGTGACCGGATGAAAGTAAGGCTTCCCCTCTTCCTTCTGGAAGTGGAATTGCCCAGACGGTCCGGTCGCCTCGCACCAGTGCCAGGGAATGATCCGTCTGCTGCCAGGAAAGCGCGGGCTCGGCCCCACCACACGTCGCGGCCACAAGCAACAACGCCATGCTGGTCATGGTGTCTTACCTCGGTTCACGGGAGAAACAACTTCTCATCACGCAGGACGATTGTATTGTCTTCGATCATAGTGTCCACGGATTTCTCGATCCCGTCTTTCAACTTCGCGCTCGTGGCCTTGAACCCCAACGCCCGGGCGACCATGAGCGGAATCTCGCCGCGCCGGACGCCGAGCTGTTCCGTGACGAGATGAAGGATGGCCTGCCGCAGCTCCGAGGGCGGGATCATCTCGGGCTTTTTCACATTCGCCGCGGCGACCGCGGACCGGCAGCGCACGGGAACGGCGGTCTGCTGGCTGTGGGCGACGAAGTCGAGTTCGGCGCGTAAGGCACCCGAGCGAATGCCCTTCTCGATGGCCCTGGTGATCGCCTCCGCGATGCGCGGACCCGTGCGCTGAAGGCCCCAGAGCGAGGCCACGCGCGTCGCGATTTCTTCCCGATGGATCGGGCCTTCGATCTGGACCACCCGCTCGACGATCCGCGCCAGGACTGAAAGGGACGTCGCATGGATCGGCGTGTCGCTCGGTACATCCAGCCGGGCCTCCTGGTAGGCCGTGACCCAGGCGGCGCCGCTCGCCTCATCACTCGACTTCGATGCGTTCGATGTCGGTTTCGGGAACGAGGGCATCGGCAGGAACATCGTCTTGCGCTGCTTCGTCCTCTTCTTCCGCGTCCGCGTCGCGGCGGGCCTTCTCGATGGCGGCGATGATCTTCCGCAGTTGCTCGTCCGGCCGGTGGAACCAGTCCGTGCTCCAGACGCGGTGGATCCTCCAGCCCCGGTCCTTCAGCACGGCTTCCCGCAGCCGGTCGCGGTCGCGGGCCGAGCGCGAGGAATGGTACGTCGCCCCGTCGCACTCGATCCCGAGCAGGTAGCGGCCGGGCTGGACGGGTCGACGACCGCCAGGTCGATGAGGAAGCCCGCCGTCCCCACCTGGCGATGGACCTCGTAGCCCGAGCCCTTCCAGCGCCACGGCCACCTGCCTCTCGAAGTCGGAGTCGTAATCGCCGCCGGTCGGGGCCGGCGTGTCGAGGATCCCGGTGGCGGCGTAGCGCAGGAACGTCTTGAAGGCCGCCGCGCCCCGCGACTTCGCCCGCTGGAGGTCGATGTCGTCGGCGGTGATCGAGCTGAAGACCTCGCAGCGCTCGCGGGCCCGCGAGATCAGGACGTTCAGCCGCCGCTCGCCGCCCTCGGAGGAGAGCGGCCCGAAATTCATGGCCATGTAGCCGGACGCATCGCGGGCGTAGCCGACCGAGATGAAGATCACGTCCCGCTCGTCGCCCTGGATGTTCTCCAGGTTCTTGACGAAGAACGGCTCGGGCCGGCCCGGACGAGAAGAACCCGGCCAGCTCGACATGCTCCCGCTGCAAGACTTCGAGCTCGTCGCGGATGGCGTCGCGCTGGGAGACCGAGAAGGCGCCGACGCCCAGGGATTTCTTCGGGATATCGCGTCGCGTGCTCGATGACCGCCTCGGCGATCGCCCTGGCCTCGACGCGGTTCGTCGCCGTGTTGCCCCGGTCGAAGACGCCGTCCTTGACGAGCCGGAAGTGGAGGCCGTGCATCGCCGTGATCGTCGTCGGGCTCGGGACGACGTAGAGGCGGTTCTCGTAGAACTCGCGGTTCGAGACGGCGATCAGCGAATGGTGCCGGCTGCGGTAATGCCAGCGCAGCATCCGCTGCGACATCCCCTGGGCGACGCACAGGCCGAGGATGCTCTCCAGATCGCCGGCGTTGAGATCGTCGTCGGCGTCGCGCCAGGGCGTCGTCCGTCGTCGAGCATCTTGCTGAAGAACCGCGTCGGGCGGGAGCTGCTTGTCGTCGCCGACCACGACGACCTGCTTGGCCCGCGCCATCGCCCCCAGCGCGTCGACCGGGCTGACCTGGCTCGCCTCGTCGATCAGCAGCAGGTCGAACGTGACGCTGCCCGGCTCCAGGTACTGGGCGACCGAGATCGGGCTCATCATGAACACCGGCTTGATGGCCAGGATGGCGGTCCCGGCTTCCTTGATGAGCTGCCGGATCGGCTTGTGCCGCCGCTTCTTCTCGATCTCCCGGCGCACGACCGCCATCTCGCCGCCCGCCGCCTGGCGCGGGATCGCGTCGTAATGGGCGGTCGCCACCTCGCTGCGGGCCATCTCGATCCGGGCCTGGTCCAGGGCGCGGAACTCGTCGATCCACTGCTCGTAGGACTGCCCGTCGAACTCGGCGAGCTCGCGATGGTCGGCGGAAGACATCGCGGATGAGGGCCTGGTAATACGCGACCTGGAACAGATCCAGCGCCGCATTGGCGCGGCGATCCGGCCCTCGTGCAGCCCGGAGACGATCGCGCCGAGGCCGGCCTCCTCCAGCCGTCGCCGCCGCATCTGGTAGCCGATCCACTTCGAGAGCGCCTCGGGATGCTCCTGCCAGCGGTCGCAGGCGCGCGACCAGGTCCGCGATGGGCACGGCGTGAAGGTCGGCGATGCCGAACGCTTCGGAGCCGTCGAGCGAGAGGAGCCTGGCAATCTCCTGCAACCGGCTCGAGGCCGGCTTGAATGCTCGCCGACACCGTCTTGAGCGGCGTCTGGCAGGCATCGGGCTGCTCCAGCCGCGACGAGGATGCTCGCGGTAATCCCACGGGCAGCCCGCCGCCCGGCACTCGGCCTCCCAGGTGACGATCGCGGCGAGGGCGGGCCAGTCGGATCGCGAGCCCTTCCAGCAGATGCCGAAGGCGTCGCGCCCGAGCTGGGCGATGGTCGGGGTCCTCATCGAGCGACTTCGCGAGCGGTCCTGGGCGCCGATCACGCTCGTCGACGATCGCCAACCGCTCGTCGAGCGTTCGGGGCATCGTCCGCCTTGAGGATGCCCCGCAACGTGGCGACGGCCTCGCGATAATCGCTGCCGGAACCAGCGGAACAGCGACCGGCCGTGGTCCGCCAGCGCCCGCCGCGTGGCCGCGAGATCGGTCTGCCAGGCGGCTTCCGCGAGCAATCCCTGGAGCCGGGCCAGGCTCGCGGCGTGCTGCCTGCCCTTGCTCGACGAGCCCGGCGATCTCCTCGCGGCGGTGCATCCCAGACCGGGCTGGCGATCGCCGCGCCGATCCATCGGCGGGTGCCTTGACGAGCCGGACGGCGAACTGCGCCAGTTGCTGGACATCCCTCAGGCTCGGCGCGTCGGGCGGGTCCAGGCCCAGGACGTTCGATAAGGCCGCGGACGCTGTCGAGCGACGCCCGGTAACGTAGCCGATCGCCTCGGCGATCTTGGTCTGAAGTTCGCTTCAGATCGGCGGGCAGGAGGGGCTCGGTCCGGTTCACGCCGCGCCACGGGTGATCGACGGGGTTGCCGATCTCTTCCAGATGCGTTTGAAGGTCCGCGACGGCGCGGCCACGCTCCCGAAACTGCCGGCCCGTCCAGGTCTCGGGCGCGGCGAAGGTCAGGCTCGTCGCCTCGATCCCCTGGCGCGTAGAGCCGCGCGAGATGTCCCGATGATCTGGAAGGGAGTGACGCCCGCCGGTTCGAGGGGCGTGTTCATGACCTCGGCGTGGCGGTTCAGCCGGTCGATCGCCGCCTGCAGGGCTTCGATCTGCTCCTCGGACCCGTTGGGCCTGCGGCCGGCCCAGGGCGAGCGTCCGGGCCAGATCTCTTCGAGGACGGCCTTCTTGTTGGCCTTGTGGCTGTGCAGCTCCAGGCAGATCGGCGCCGAGCCCGAGCCGCTCCAGGCGGCTGTAGACGACCTCCAGGGCCGCCATCTTCTCGGCGACGAAGAGGACCTTCTTGCCCTCCTTGACGGCCGTGGCGATGAGGTTCGTGATCGTCTGCGACTTCCCGGTGCCCGGCGGTCCCTGGACGACCAGGTGCCGGCCCCGGCGGACCTCCTCGATCACGACCGCCTGCGAGCTGTCGGCGTCGGTGACGTGCGACCATGCTCGGCGGGCGGGATCAGCGGGTCGATCTTGTCGTTCTCGCCGCACAGGGCCGGCTCGGAGACGAACCCCTCGCCCAGCAGGCTCGAAGGGTCGGGTTGCCGCCCAGCGGCGAGTGCTCCGGCCAGGTGGACGGGTCGAGATCCCGGTACATCAGATACTTGGCGAAGGAGAAGAACCAGAGCACCATGTCATTACGCAAGACCTCCCAGCGCGGCTGGTCGGCGACCGCCTGGGCCACCGCGTCGAAATACGCCGACGGCGACGATCTCCTCCATCTCCGGGACGTCGGGCAGGTCGATGCCGAACTCGCCCTTGAGCTTCGCCTGGAGCGAGAGGTTCGTCGTCACGTCCTCTTCGCGATAGCGCAGGTGGAACCGGCTGGCGGCCGACGGACGCTCCAGGTCGACCGGGATCAACAGCAGCGGAGCGTACCGGGCCTTGTCCGCAGGAGGGGACTCGTACCACTTCAGGAAGCCCATGGCCAGGTACAGGATGCTGACGCCCTGTTCCTGCTCGTAGGTCTGGGCATCGTAATACATGGCCAGGAGCCGGCCCTGGAGCCGCTCGGAGGTCAGGCGGGTCTGGAGGTGCAGATCGGTGTGGCGGGGATCGAGCGCGCCGTCGTCGCCGGCTTCTTCTTCCGGCTGCGAGAGCGGGACGGCCGGCGCGGCGTCCGCGCCGGCTTCGTCCGCCTCGTCGCCCTCCCCCGGGCCCGGCAGGAACGACATGGCCTTGCGCTCGCGCACGAGCAGCCGGAAGACCTCCTCCGACCGCTCGTCCACGATGTCGATCTTGCGGCCCCGGGAAGATCCCGCGGGGCGTGCTGATCAGCCGGTTGCGCGCCGAGAGGTCGAGCAGCTCCCGCCGGGTGTTCTCAATGCGCTTGACGAGATCAGCCTCAAAGGGCGGCGCGGTTTCCACGGGATGATCCCTGCGGTGTCCCTGGTCACGAGAGCGGTTCACGATGGCCGGAAAGAACCCTTCACCCCAACCCTCTCCCGCAAGGGGAGAGGGGGTCAGAGAGATCGTTCGCGGACTGCGAGGACTTCCGGTACAGACTCTGAGCCGTTCATCCTCTCCTCTTCCTCCCATCGAATCAACGGCGGGGGTGGTCAACGCCGTTTCCGTGGCTCGTCACGACGGCTTCTCGGTCCGCGGGACGACCCTGGCGGTGGCCGAGCAGCGCGCTATTACCCCGGCAAGAAAGTAGGTCGGACAATCCTGTCCGACTCCCCCGGCCTGTCGGACAGGATTGTCCGACCTACAGAAGGATTTCTTTGCCGGGGTGATATGATGGTCCGGCGTCCTACCACTCCAGAAAGGAGTCCCTCTGTATGTTCCTCGCCGCACACACGCCTGACCGCCTGCCGGCGCTTCTCGTGCTGGTGGCTTCGTGCGCGCTGGCATCCCTCGCGTTCGCCCAGCAGGACGACGATCCGTTCCGCCGCCTGGACAAGAACGGCGACGGCCAGTTGACCCGCGACGAGCTTCCCGAGGGGATGCGCGCCAACTTCGATCGCGTGGACACCAACCACGACGGCGTGATCAGCCGGGAGGAGGACGCCGCTTTCCGCCGGGGCCAGGCGGGACCGCGGCCGGGACAAGTCCCGCTCCCCCCATCCATCCGGCCCACCCTCGACATTCCCTACGCCGGAACGGACAACGTCCGCCAGCGCCTGGATCTGCTCCTGCCCCGCACACCCGCCAGCGATCAGCCGCTTCCGGTCATCGCCTTCATCCACGGCGGCGCGTGGCAGGCCGGCGACAAGCGGGGCGAGCTTCCGGGCCTGGTCGGATACGTCAGCAGCGGACGATATGCGGGGGTTTCGATCGGATACCGGCTCACCGACGAGGCGCTGGCCCGCCCAGATCCACGATTGCAAGGCGGCCATCCGCTGGATTCGGGCCAACGCCTCGAAGTACCATCTGGACCCCGACCGCATCGGCGTGCTGGGGGGATCGGCGGGCGGACATCTGGTGGCCATGCTCGGCACGTCCGGCGGGATCGAGTCGCTCGAAGGAAACCTCGGCGCGTTCCCGGGCACCAGCAGCCGGGTGCAGTGCGTCGTGGACCAGTTCGGGCCGAGCGAGCTTTTGACCATGGGCCGATCCCGGGGGCTCGACCACGACGCCGCCCATTCGCCGGAGTCGAAGCTCGTCGGCGGCCCGGTGCAAGAGGCGCAAGGAGGCGGCTCGCAACGCCTCGCCGGTCACGTACATCTCGAAGGACGACCCGCCGTTCCTGGTGGTGCATGGGACGGACGACCCGCTCGTCCCGTTCGACCAGTCCCGCCGACTCGTGGAAGGATTGAGAAAGGTGGGCGTCGAGACCCTCTTCATCCCGGTGCAGGGAGGCGGGCACGGCGGATTTCGCAGCCCCGAACTCCAGCATCGCATCCGGCAATTCTTCGACCGGCATCTCCTGGGGCAGCAGTCGCGGATTTCGGAAGAGCCGATCCGGCCGGGCCAACCCGCGGATCGGCCCTGATCGGGTTCTCCACGGGCGAGACTTCAAGGGCTCATCGGAACGATGTCCCATGCGCTTGGCCGTGTTGTTTTCCATGCCTTCTGGCGGCTCCGGGCTGCCAGTTCGACCCATACGCCGATCTTTATACGACGAAGCAGCCCAGACCCGCGGATGTGGCGGGCATATACAGGCTCACGGAGCAGGACCATCACGACGGATGGGCTGGCGGCACTCCAGGGCAAGCCTTGCCTGATCGAGCTGCACGAGGACGGCTCGTTCGTCGCGCAGCAACATGCCTTCCAGATACATCAATGAGACGGCGCCGGATTTCTCCCACAGGCTCGTGAGTGCCGCGGGCCATTGGCATATCGATGGCATCGGCTCGCTGGATGACGGCAGCAGGCCGCTGAAGACCCACTGGGGCGTTCGTTTCGACGCCGAGGCCGCCGCGCTCCTGCCGGCCGGCCTCACGAGCAACACGCATCCTCACGGCTTGATCTTCACGATCGGCGACCCGGACGGCGGCCATGTACTCCGCTTTGCGAGGGCGGATTGAGGACCTGGCTGCCCCTTCCGGGATCAACATCGTTTGCTTTCTTGTCGCACCGCCGGATGGACGTTCCTCGGACGATGCGCCCCTGCCCCTATTGCGCTCGAGCCCAGCGCCTGTGCGACCACGGTGTCCACCACGGGCTTGCCGTCGACCATCTTGCGGTTGAGTCCGAAGCCCTCATCCCAACCCCACACCGCCCAGCCAATGTGGTTCTCGGCCAGGACCTCGCCGAAGTCGCGAAACCAGTTCGACCGGTGTTCCGGCTGACTCTTCGCGGGAAAGACGCCGAACTCGCCGCAGTACAACGGCACCTGATTCTTGGCGCCCCACGCGACGCCTTGCTGGAAGCGCGCGGCCAGCTTCGCCTTGTTCCAGCGTTCCTGGCCATAAGACTCGACCATCTTCTTCGAGGCCGGCGCGGCTTCGAGGGCGGACAGGAGCGGTTCCACCGCTTCCGGACTCGACGGATAGGGCACGCCGTGCAAGGGCTTGACCGCCGCGGAGGACCAGGTCGCGCCCTGGTGGGTGAAGGGGAACGGGTCGTAACAATGGAACGAGTAGATGACGTTCTTGTCCGGCAGCAACGTGAGCTTCTTCAGCCCGTCGATGCCGCCCCAGTTGGGACCCGAGGTGACAATGGTGTGCCGCGGCGCGTTCCGCCGGATGACGGCGGCCAGGCGCGCGTTCAGCTTGTTCCATTCTTCCTCGCGATGATCGAACACCGGTTCGTTGATGATCTCCAGAATGGTCATCTCGGGATCGAACCGCGCGAGCCGTGCCGCCAGCGCACCCAGAACCGGACAAACGCCTCCTGCCAGGCCGGGTTGAGTTCCGCCGCGCGGTCCTCGTTGTGGATATCGACCATGACCAGCAGGCCAGCGCGGTGAAACCGCTCGATGGCGGCTTCCAGTTGTTTGCCGCGCTCTTCGAGGATCGCTCCCGAGGTTTGATCCATGATGACGCGCGGCGCAACGCACAATCGCACATGCTTCAGCCCGAGGCGCGCCATGTACGCCGCTTCGGCGTCGGAAATGTAGTTCGTGAAATGCGCGGCCGAGTCGCCCCGGGGAAAACGGAACCACTGGCAGACATTGGCGCCGGTGGCCAGACGATCGAGGCGGCTGCGGGGCACCTCCGTCAACGGGTCCGCGGCGGATAACGAGGGGGTGATCGCCAGGCCGCCGGCGGCCAAGGCGGTCCAGCGCAGGAAGGCGCGTCGGTCGATCGAGGGCACGTTCGTCATGAAGTCGGTCACCGGGTCAGTGCTCCAATGTGAAAACCACGATATCCATCAGGCGCCGGGGGCGGCCTTCGGGAACGGTCACAACGTCCTGTCGAACGAGCATGCGGCAACTAACGAGTCTCGTCGCAAATGGGGAAGGACCGGCCCTGACAACTGCTCAGGAACGGTCCATCATTCACCAACGCGGCCTCGATCGCGGCCCTCTCGCTGAGCATGACCCGCTGTGGCAAGAACAGACATCACTCGCAAGCGTAACAACCCTCTTGATGCTGTCAAGCGCCCCCTGTCTTGCCATTTGTGGTTGGATTTGGTTGGAGAGCGCGTCGCGGAGTCGCCCGGCCGGTGGTACACGACTTTTCCGACGGCGGGGTGTACCGTTGGCCTTGCCAGTGCCGCGGGGCGGCTTGAAGCTCCGGTGTGCAGCGGATAGAAGTGGAGCATGGCACACCGAAAAACAAGGCGGCTTCATGCCCGAATACGTGCATCGGCCGCGGAAAAGGAGACACGGTGACGAAGATGAGAACTCCGGGATTCCGATGGTGGTTGGCGTTGTCGTTGCTCATCGCGGCGGATGGTCTGCGGCCCAACGCGGCTCAGGGCGAGACCCGCACGGCCGCCAGCTTGACGCCGGAGGCGCGTCTGGGAGGCGATCGACGCGGCCAAGGACGGCGACACCGTGCAACTCCCCGCCGGCACGGCCGTGTGGACGAAGGGATGGAATGCCGGCCATTGGGCCAAGATGAAGGCCATCACCATCCAGGGGGCCGGAATCGACAAGACGATCATTCGCACGGATACAAGCAGGGCCCCTGGAGACAAGGCGTTCGTGCTCAATGGAGTCGAGGGAAAACCCTTCCGGATCACGGGGATCACCTTCGACGGAACCGGGTTCCCCAACGCGGGAATATGGGCCGGCGAGATCGTGATCAGCGGGAACTGCAAGAACTTCCGCGTTGACCACTGCAAGTTCTTGAATATGGATCAGATGATGACGATCACCGGGGACACCTATGGCTTGATCGACCACTGCTCTTTTCTCGCCCTGGAGAAGAATCGCCAGGCGCAGACGATCTACTGCCAGGGCCCCGGCAAGGTCGCCTTCACCAGGCCCCTCACGCTCGGCACGGCCCAGGCGGTCTACTTCGAGGACAACGAGGCCCACTTCAGCCCGGCGGTCGTGAACCCGGACGGCAACAACCCGTGGATCGTGCCGTACAGCGGGGCGCGGGTGGTGATCCGACACAACACGATCATCAATAGCCAACTGGAAATCTATCGGGTCCGCCCGGGGGCCCTGGGATGCCAGAGCGCCGAGATTTACGACAACACGTTCTCCGCCGAGGGCCTCAAAATGGGCCGGCCCCAGGGGTTCATCTTCATCGCCGGCGGCGTGGCCATGGTGTTCAACAACACGGTCACGGGAACGACCTACAACACCCGCACGATCCAGGTCAGTCACGAACGATCGTTCATGGCCCCATTGGCGAGTTTGGGATCTGCGACGGCACGAACCCGATTGACGGCAATCAGATTCCCGCGGGCCAGAAAGGGGCCGGCTATCCGTGCTTCGGCCAACCGGGCCGGGCCACGGATGCCGACGGAGACGGCGTGTTCGAACCATCGCCCTGCTACGCCTGGAACAACACGTTCAACGGGGCGAAGCTGAACATGGTACTGCGCCCTTGGGCGGATCCGGAACAGACAGAGCGACAAGCAGCGCACGTCAAGGAAGGGCGGGATTTCTTCAACGAGGAGCCCAAACCCGAGTATTACAAGCCGTATACCTATCCGCATCCGTTGCAAGGTGCGCCCTGACGCGCGCACACGACGAAAATGGACAATCCCGCGCTAGAGCGGCCGGGTGGCACTGGTGGCTCGGTGTAGGCTGGGTCAAGACCCAGCTTATCTGGCCGGGGAAGCTGGGTCTTGACCCAGCCTACGCCTGTCACGAAACCAACCTCCACTTCCGAGCCGGACGCCCCATGTCCCGGCGCGCTCCCCCTGGACGTTCCCCCCGCCCGGGCCTACACAAATCAGGACCGCCCGACGGGGCCGGCGCGCCGGCCGTCGATGGAAGGACCGCGAAATCATGATCCTGCGCTGGCTGGCGACCACTCTCGGAATCGTGGCCATTCTGGGCCTCGCGGGCGTTGCGACGGGCCAGGAGCGGACCCGGACCGCCCAGGCCCATGCCAAGGGGAAGACCATGACCGACGCTGAAAACACGTCCACCACGGCCGTCAAGACGGAGAAGGCCACCTTCGGCGGCGGCTGCTTCTGGTGCCTCGAAGCCGTCTTCGAGCGCATCCCGGGCGTCAAGGCCGCCGTCTCGGGCTACGCGGGCGGCCACGTCCCGAACCCTTCCTATGAAATGGTCTGCACCGGCTTGACCGGCCACGCCGAGGTCGTGCAGGTCGAATATGATCCCGCCGTCGTCTCTTACGAGAAGCTCCTCAACGTTTTCTGGTCGTGCCACGACCCGACGACCCCAAACCAGCAAGGCCCCGACGTCGGCACGCAGTACCGCTCGATCATCCTCTACGCGAACGACGCCCAGAAGCGGGCCGCCCAGGCGTCCATCGAGAAGCTCTCGGCGGCCGGCGCCTTTCCTGCGCCGATCGTCACGCAGTTGGTTCCCCTGGAGGTGTTTTATCCGGCCGAACCCTACCACCAGGACTATTACAACCACCACCGCAACGCACCTTACTGCCAGATGATGATCGCTCCCAAGCTCAGGAAGCTGAAGCTCAAGTGAGGGCCTCGACGGGTGTCCAGAGAGGGCTTTTTCTGTGTAGCGGCGGCCGTCTCGGCCGCTCCGGGTCCCTCGATCCGGAGCGGCCGAGACGGCCGCCGCTACACAGAAGACTCCTCCTCGTACACCCTTTCCGTGGTCAGTTGCCGGTAGTCAGTCATCATGGCCCCTCCCGGCCACCCGGACAGTTTTGTCCGGTATGGTCTGTCATCGCCGACTGGAATCGATTTCACTGAGGGCTCGGATCGACCGGGGAGCGCCGGTCGCCGTGTGTGGAATCACCAGCCTCGGAGCTTGGGAGGAGACCCGATGTCCTCGCTGCGAACGTGGTGGGCCGGGCTGTGCGCGCTGTGCGTGCTGGCCGGCAGCGCGGCCGGCGATGAGAAGGCCGATTTTGTCAAAGGGGCCCTGGAGCGTGCCATCACCGGATCGCGCCAGCCGATGGCCGACGTGACGGCGCTGGTCGATGACCGACTGCCGCACATGCCGGCGGCGGCCTCGGCGTCGGAGTGGGATGCCATCGCCGGGCGGCTCCGGAAAGACGTCTTCGACAAGGTGATCTTCCGCGGTCCCGCGCGCGACTGGCACCGCGCCGCGCCGGATCGAGTGGCAGGAGACGATTTCGGGCGGTCCCGGTTATCATATCAAAAAACTTCGCTTCGAGGTCGTGCCCGGACTGTGGATTCCGGCCTTGTTGTATGAACCGGACGAGCTGCGCGGGAAGGTGCCGGTCATGCTCAACGTCAACGGGCATGAGGGGGTGGGCAAGGCCGTGGCGTACAAACAGATGCGCTGCATCAACCAGGCCAAGCGGGGCATGATCGCCCTGAACCTGGAATGGTTCGGCATGGGCCAGTTGAAAGGAAACGGCTTCCAGCACGGGCTGATCAACGCGCTCGACCTCTGCGGCGCCGGCGGTGTGGCGGTGCATTACCTGGCGATGGAGCGAGGCATCGACATCTTGCTGGCGCACGAACATGCCGATCCCGAGCGCGTGGGTGTCACGGGCCTGTCGGGCGGCGGCTGGCAGACGATCTTTTTCAGCCCGCTCGAAACGCGGGTCACGTTCGCCTGCCCGGTCGCCGGCTATTCCAGCTTCCACACGCGGGTGCGCGTCTTGGCCGATCTGGGAGACTCCGAGCAGACGCCCTGCGACCTGGGCACGGTGGTCGATTACACCCACCTGACCGCGATGCTGGCCCCGCATCCGGCCTTGTTGACCTTCAACGCCAAGGACGATTGCTGCTTCGCGGCCGGCACGGCGCTGCCGCCGCTCCTGGAAGCGGCCGAGCCCGTGTATCGTCTTTACAACGCCCAGGGGCGATTACACACGCATATCAATACCGATCCGGGTACTCACAATTACCTGCTGGATAATCGTGAGGCCCTCTACCAGGCGCTCGCCGAGGCGTGGTCGCGGCCCGACACGTCCTACAGCCCGAAGGAGATCCCGTCCGACAACGAGGTGAAGACCTTCGACGCTCTCAAGGTCGGGCTGCCGGACGAGAACCTCGACCTGCAGAAGCTCGCCCTTTCGTTGGCGAAAGACCTGCCGCGCGGGGCGGAGCTGCCGGGCGAGAAAGCGCAGGTCGCCGACTGGCAACAGGCGCGGCGGCTCAAGCTGCGGGCGCTGGTCAAGTCGTTCGAGGGGGGCGCGACCGTGTCGCGCGTCGCCGAGGAAACCAGGGCCGGCATCACGGCCTCGTGGTGGACCCTGCGCGTGGGCAAGACCTGGACGGTCCCGGCCGTCCGGCTGGAGCCGGCCGAGCCGAAAGCCACGATGCCGACCGTGCTGCTCCTGGCCGACGGCGGACGGAAACAGAAAGCGGCGATCGAGCGGGCCTGTGCTCTGGTGGCGGACGGTCGGCGCGTGGTCGCCGTCGATCCCTTCTACTTCGGCGAGTCGAGGCCGGCCGAGCGCGACAATCTCTGGCCTCTCCTGGTGGCGACGGTCGGCGAGCGTCCTCTGGGCGTGCAGGTCGGAGAAGTCTTGATGGCCGCCAAGGCGTTCCGGCCCAGCGAGGGCAGCGCCCCGGTCAGCGTGGTCGCGGTGGGGCCGGCGCGGGCCTGATCGCGCTGACCGCCGCGGCGCTCGCGCCCGAGGCGCTCTCAGGAGGCGTCGAGCTTCAAGATCCGCCGGGCAGCCTGAAGGAGATCATCGAGCAGGGCAAGTCCTACGACGCGGCACCCGAGTGGTTCTGCTTCGGTCTGCTGGAGGCGTTCGATGTCAAGTCGATCGCCGCGCTCGTCGCCCCTCGCCCCGTGCGGCTGGTGCATCCTAGCGAGCGCGGCGCAGTCCGAGCTCGGCGAGGTCGAAGCGTGGGCCAAACGCCTCGGCCTGTGACGTGCGACGGTATCCGAGAGGGTGTTCCGCTCTTCGTAGGGTGGGCTTGGCCCACCATCCGAGAACCCAGACAGGTGGGCCGAGCCCACCCTACGAAGAGCGGAACACCCTCTCGGCTCACGTTTCGTGATGCCGGCCTACCCTGGTCTCGAGCAGCTTCATCAGCGCCTGGTTCCGGAGCACCTGGTTGCGCAGTTGCACCAGCTCGTGCTTCACTCGATCGAGCTCCTCCCGGCTGACGGCAATCTGGGCTTTCGGCAGCTCGACGTAACCAATGACCTCTCCGCGGTCGTTGACAACACGCAGACGCGGCGTGGCGTCGGGAGCGGGCACGGCTTCAGCGGGCTTCGGCTCGTTTAACATGGGTCAGACCCCTACACGTGGTGAAGGGATGGACGACCCGATCATTGTACAACCACAAACCGCGCCGATCGGCGCCTTTTTTTCCTCTTTGTGTCGGGTCGTTTTAGAGGCTCTCCGGAAAGCCTGGTCTTAGCCCCGAAGGGGCGGCAGTGAATAGCCCAGGGCGTCAGCCCTGGGTCGAACGACGCGTCTCAACCACCCTCCGGAGCCCCGAAGGGGCGACAGAAACCACGGCCCCGTTGGACCTTCTGTCGCCCCTCCGGGGCTGCCGAGGAGGATCACGTCGCGGCGTCCAGTTCCCCAGGGCTGACGCCCTGGGCTATTCACTGCCGCCCCTTCGGGGCTAGAACCGGACTTCCCGGAGAGCCTCTTACCGCTTCGGCAGCCGTCCCAGAAACCGGGCATACTCGGCGAGGGCGGGATAGCTCTCTTGCAGAGCACTGTGCCGGGCCGGACCGGGGACGGCGAGCGCCTCGGCCAGGGTAAAGGGCAGCTCGACGGGCGTCAGCTTCGGGTGGGGCGTGACGTGGAAGCTCCAGGCCAGGGTTTCGAGCTGCCAGGGAAGGTCCCGAGCCTCGGCGGTGAAGTTGCGGGGCAGGGGGCGATCGGTGGCGAAATGCCGCAGGTGCTCGTCCCAGATCAGCGCGTGGGCCGCCTCGGGATCATGCCGACGCCGAAGCTGGGCGCGCTCGGCGTCCGACAGCCAGAGCCCCGCGGTAGCGCAGCCGCGCGGCGATCCGTTGCATCAGCGCCGTCGGGTCCGCGGCTTCTTGCGGCGCCAGTCCATCCGCCACGCCGAACCGCTCGGCCAGGTCGAGCAGGCCCTCGGCGATCCGGTCGCGGTCGTCTGGACCGATTGGTATTGGGTCCTGGGTATTGGGTACTGGGGACTTGATATTTGGGACATCAGATGCGGTGCGGGGTGTGTATGCAGACGGCGTCGTCGCGTGCCCAGTACCCAGTACCCAATACCCAGTACCCAGCACCAGCGCCGCCAGTCCGACCGCCCCGCTCGCGGCCAGGACATGCCGCCGTTGCCAGCGCGCGGGCCGGCCCGGCAGCGCCGTGGCGAGGGTTTCCAGCGTGTCGTAACGGGAATCGACCTCGATCCCCGCCAGTCTGGGCAGGGCGACGAGATCGAAGTCGTTGGCCAGGGAGAAAGCCAGCGTGGCCACCGAGGCGCGGCGGCGGGTGTCGGCATCCAGGAGCGGCCAGACGCGGCGGGCGAGCGGCTCGATCGGCGCGGCCGACTCGATCACGACCCGCCGGCGCGCGACCAATGCCTGCGCGATCCGGCGCGGGGTATCGTCGGCGTCTTCAACCGGCGGGTTCGTGGTCTCATCGAGCGTCCAGGTTGCGGACGGCAGCGCGGTCGTGGCCGGTCCCCAATCGCGCCGCAGGGCCCCGGCCAGCGCGAAGGGACCGAGAGCCGATCGCCGCAGATCGCGCCCGCGGACGAACAGCCCATGAAACGCCAAGGCGCCAGGACGTCCCCGGTCGTCCGTCCCGGGCGAGGAAACGCCCACGACCGCCCAGGGTCCGCTCGGCAGCCGCAGGGCAAACATCGCCCCCGGGCCGTTCCAGCCGGCGGGCGGCTCGCCGAAGCGCTGGCACGCCTGCGGAAACTCCGCCAGCCACGCCGGCCGGCAGCCCGGCGAGTGGGCCAGGCAGCGCATAGCCGCGATCCCAGAACGGGAAGCTGCCGTACACCGCCTGTTCGTAGCGGATTGCAAGCATCAAGGAACGGCCTTCAACAGCGCCTGGAACCCGGCCTGCTCGTCGTGATGATCGCCCGTGAGCGCTTCGACCAGCCCCCGATCGCTCATCACCACGAACGAGATGCAGTCGGTCAGCGACCACGCCTTGTCCGGCCGGCGGGTGTAGAGGTCAAGGCCGCGCTCGAACAGGAGCGCGTCGGGCGGGATGATCTCGGTGTCCGTATCCGCGCGGAGGGAGCGTAACAACTCGACGAACACGGGCCGGCGCACGGGCGCGCAGAGCGCGTCCGCCACTTCCGTCAAGACCCAGGCCGTTGTGACCAGGCGACCACTCGATTGCGAGGCCAGGGCCACGGTGCGAGCATGGGCCTGATCGTCCGGATTGACCAACGCCAGGTAATAGAATGCGTCGGCGAATCGCGTCCTCATCGCTTGGGCTGCCCGTGCAGGTAGTGGTCATGTTGCTCGGCAAAGTCGGCGGGAAGACCTTTCGCCTGACCGATGACAGTTCGGAGCCGATCGGCCAGTGTGCGCGGTCGCTCGGCTTCAGCCACCGGCTCGATGGTGACCTTCGTGCCCTCGGGCAGTGGCGGCACCGGCCCTTGGAAAACGACCACCCCGTTGTGGACCTCGCCCAGATAGGTCTCGGCCATGGTTGCCTCCTTTCTCACTGTCATCATATTACCCCGGCAAGAAAGTAGGTCGGACAATCCTGTCCGACTCCCCCGGCCTGTCGGACAGGATTGTCCGACCTACAGGAGGATCTTCTTTGCCGGGGTAATACTACCAGGGCGTCCTCTGACCAGCAGGGGAAAGTCTGGTAGGGTGGGTCAGCGCAGCGCAACCCACCTTTATTGAGACTGTAGCAACGATACCGGGGTCTCGGGCCGGGGACGTGGGGTGCCACGGGTTCCGCAGAACGCCCCGATATCGTTGCTACAGTGTCCCTTTATTACCATAATATCCGGTGGGTTGCCTGCGCTGACCCACCCTACCAGACTCATTCCGGCTTCGGCAGCACCGGGATATGGAAATCGGAGGCAAAGACGAGCTTGGTCTTGCCCCCCTTGGCCGGCTTGACCTCGCCGGAGAGGAGTCGCAGGGCCAGCGGGTCGTCCTTGGGGCTGGAGAGCCGGAAGACGCCGGTGCCGGCGGTGGACCAGTCGAAGTCGAGGATGCGGATCACGACCGGATCGCCATATTTCCATTTGATCGGCTGGGGGAAGGTGTAGTTCCAGATCGGCTGGTAGGTGTTGGGGGCGATCGGCGAGGGGCCGTACTTGACGCCCGCGACCCAGATCTCGACGGCCAGGTCGGGCCCGCCGCCGGAGAGGTACTTGGCGACGTTGGGCTCGACCTCGCCATGCTTGAGCGTGACCTTGTACGAGCCGGCCGCGGTGGTCTTGTCCCACCAGGCAAGATAATCGCGGGCGGTGGTGGCGAAGCGGCCCTGGGGGTTGGTTTCGAGGTAGGATCGCAGCCGGCGGGCGATCTCGGCCGCGTCGCCGGGATGCGCCTGCGCGTGGTCGAACGCCTGGCGATAGGCGTACACGTCGCGCTCGTGTTCGATCCGCTCGACGGCGTCGAGGGCCTCGCGCACATAGCGGCCGCCGTCGCGGTGGGCCTGGAGGTATTCCTGGTACTTGCGCAGACGGGTCGGGAAGTTGGTGGGGAATTGCCGCGAGACGTCGCGCGCCTTCTGGATGTCGTTCGCGTCGATGCGGGCGACGGCATCGGACAAGATCCGCTCCACATCGTCGTGCCAGACGCTCTCGGAGTGCTCGTCGAGGAACGCGCGGGCTTTTTCGATCACGCCGGGCAGGTCGGCGTCGGGCAGGTTCAAGGCGCGTTCGAGAGCATCGACCTCGTGGCGCTCGGACTGGCTGCGGACGTCGGCGGCGGGCGCTCCCAGTCGGCCGCGAGCTTGAGGGCTTCTTCGCGCTTGGGCGTCGCGGGAAACTCGCGCAGGAAGTTCCGGTAGGCGGACGCGCGTTCCTCGGGCCGGTCCGCGCTGGCGAGATCCTCAGCCTGAAGCGACTTCCAGCGCTCCTCGTGGCGCTGCTGCGCGCTGGCCTCCTCGACCCGGCCGATGGCGGGAACCAGCTCGGGCGCCTCGTCCTTCAAGCGGGTCAAGGTCACGGGCAGATCGGCGGGCGCCGTGCCGATGGCAACCCGCTGCGCGGCCGCCTGAACGGTCCACTCCTGCACCTTCTTCTTCGCCTGCTGGGCCAGGCCGGGCCAGAAGGCGCTCAGCGTCGGGTGCCAGGTGAGGTACGACGTCCAGTAGCGTTCGTTGGCCGTGGGCGGATTGACGCGCTCGAAGGCCAGCGCGGCGTGATAGCCGGCGAAGTCATACAGGGCCGCTCCCGCGGTCAGGACGGCTCCCAGCACCCCCAGCGCCAGCACCCGCCGGCCCAATCGCTGACGGCGCAAGGCGTTCAACTGGCGGCGGAAGTCGATCAGCCGGTCGGACTGCGGATAGCGCCGCTCGTATGCCGCCAGGCACCGCGAGAGCCGCGGCAGGTCGTCGGGCGCCAGATCCCAGAGCCATTCCAGCCGCTCGCGATCGATCGTCTCCAGTTGTTCGGCCAGCCAGCCGAGCGGCCCTTCCAGGCCCATCGGGTGCAATTCGGCCGGCGGGCGGTCGTCCTGCGTTCCCCGCCCGTACGCGCTGACGGCGAAGAGAGCACTGCGGGGCGCATGCTGTCGCAAGGCGTGCCGCGTCATGCCGAAGCGCTCATCGACCAGCCGCTCGACCTCGTCCGGCGGCGGCCCGCCATGATCGAGCACCTGATCGTACTTCGTCACCAGCAACGCCACCGGCCGCCCGGCCGTGCCGTCGCCGGAGGCCTCGATGTAGCGCTCCAGCAGCTCCTCGACTTCCTGCTGCCGCCGCCGCCGCTGGGAGGGCATCGCCGAGCCTTCGGGATCAAGGCAGAGGAAAACCGCGTCGCAGTCGGCGAAGAACTCGCGAATGGGCGCATCCGAGCCGAGGCCCACGTGCTCGCCCTGGTAATCCTTGACGATCAGGTCGAGCCGCGCCAGGCCATGATAGAGCCGCAGGTGGAGCTCGGTCTCCGACAACGTGGCCGCGAGCGGCTCGCCCGCCTCGATCTGGCCGATCTTTTCCGCGAGATACTCGGCCGTCGCCGGCTTCGCCGCCGCCAGGCGCACGTCCGGCACCCGGCCGGATGACGCCTCACGATAGAACATCGCCAGCAGCGTCGTTTTTCCCACCGCGCGGTGGCCGAACAGCCCGATCCGCTTGGGGCCGGTCAGCGTCTGTTCCAGGGTGTTCAGATGGGCCTTGCGACGGCTCGACATGCGTTCCATCCCGCGCGACGGGGAGCGTCCCTTCCTGCTACGATCGGCCGGGGCGATTTGTTCACTTCACGAAACTGCCCTGGGCAACAATTCGCCAACATTCAACCGGGCGATCTCGCGACCCTCCAGCACGAGCGGCACCACGGTCTCCGCCCCGAAATCAGTGCGAATGCGGTAATCGGGCCAGGCGTCGGGTCCGGTCGGGTCGTTGTAAACTTCGATGCGGCGCTCGGTGAGATTGACCAGCCAGTAAATCGGGATGCCGGCGGCGGCGTAGATGCGCTTCTTCTCGGTCTTATCCTTGGTCAATGAGGTGTCGGCCACTTCGACAACCAGAGCAACTTCTCCCGGCCCCGGATGGCGGTCGGCATAGTCGTTCGAGTCGCCCCGGATCACGGCCACATCGGGTTCCGGCATGCTATCCGCCGTGGCGACCGGCTGTTGCTGGTCCACGTACCACCCCGGCGGAACGATCCGTTCGAGGGCCACCCGCACATTATGCGTCGTTGTCCGATGCGGCGGGTTGATCGCCCTCTTCGTGACCAGCAGGCCCTCCAGCAGTTCCACGCGGTCGTCGGAAGTGAGGATGCCCGCCTGCATCATTGCGTGGTATTGGGCGACGCTGAAGCGGTAATAGCGCGGCTCGGCCGTGATCGGGGCGGCGGGAGCCGTCGGGCGTGTCTCTCCGGGCTTGGTCTGGGGTTCCTGAATGCCGACGGCCATATGAGAACCTCGCAATACCGGCTGCTGACCAATCCGGTCAGCCATGGCGCTGGCGCAGCCATTCGTTGGCTTCGTCCCAGGGGATCGCGGAATCCGGGTCCTGAATCAGCGCGGCTTTCCGGTGATCCAGTTCCTGCTTTTGCCGATCGAGAACGGGCGACTCTTCCAGAGACGTTGGGAATCGCGTCCAGATCTGGTCGAGCAGTTCCATTTGCTCGTCGAGGCTGAGGCGCTGAATGGCCGAGAGGATCTCTGATGGGGACATGGCTGTTGTATCCAGACGGTACGGCGCGAAAGCGACGCAGGGTCTCAATAACCCGGGATGGGTCGGCTCAACCCATAACTCAGTCATTTTCCTCGTATGATTGTCTGAATAGAGATGAGAGCATGACCTTGTTCTTCGCAATATCCCCTCTCTTGAAGAGGATTCGATATCGGCGCTCACGAGAATCGTAACCCAACACCTCCAAGCCGGCCTCTTCTAGCTCCTTTTGGATCTCGTCCTTGATAGGGAGCCGCGGTTCGATGCGAAGCCAGTCTTTTTTCGGCCGCAAGATGATGAAATTGCACGGTTGCCCTTGCCGCGCCAGGCCAACATAGAACTTGTTGTACTTTAGTTCGATTGCCGGATCGATCGCTTTCAAGATTTCCAGCAGCTCATCGGCCATGCCCACGGTGGACTTGCTTCCCCGTTTCTCCCAGTAAGCTCGATCCGTGACTGCTTGAACCTCTTCGTCCTCATCGACGAGTCCCAACAGTGTCTCGTCAAGAACCTTAGTGGCAACCAAAGAGACATGCTCTCCAAGCTTGACCGCGCAGTATCTGAATCGCAACGAGAGGGATGAATCCGTTGAACAAGCCAATCACGTTGAGGAAACGGCTGGTGATATCCTCCGCCACCAGAACGGCCGTATGTTCGTATTGGGGATACCGCTTGCGTCGATGTCCCAATACTCAATAGTACGGATGACATGGGATTCGTCGGTCTTACCCAGTTGGATTTCGACCTCGTACCGCTTGTTCGTGTCGGCATCTTGAAAGAGGAGATCGAGCCGTCCCGCGCGGGGATGAGAGCGTTCCTTGTCCTTCAGGATGAGGTCACCCAACCCGAGAAGCGCCGGATCATCGGCAATTCGCTCCTGTAACCACCTTTCGTTGAACTCGGGGTGGTTTTGGAGCAGAATCTTCTCGGGTTTGATATACTTTAGAGTTGCCATGATTTCGATTCACATGCTTACCTGTCACAACAGCTTCCGGAACTCCTCCACAGTCAGCCCCGCGTCTGTCACGATCCCGCCCATCGTGAACGCCTTGATCGGGTTGTGGCGGGGAATCACGATCAGCCGCTCGTCTTTTCCCATGACCACATGCTTGCCTTGACGGAGAATCCGGAAGCCGGCTTTCTCCAGGGCGCGAATAGCGTCGAGATGGTTGATGCCGGGCAGTCTGGGCACGGTTACACCGAGACATCAACGAGGCGTGATTCGTCGTCTTTGGTTTGTTCCGCCACGGCGGCCAGGTATTCGCGGATGGCATCGCGGATGTTGTCCAGCGCCTCCTCCTCGGTATCTCCTTCTGACCAGCATCCGGGGAGGCCGGGGACGGAGACGCTGATGCCCTCTTCAGTACGATGCAGCACCACGCGATAGGTCATGTCCGGGCCTCCCTTCGCCGACAAAGTACCGGGCGGCGATCACACCGCCTTCGCCGCTCGCCTCCGCCCGAAGACCATCCGCACCGGCCACGTGAACGGCTTGAGGGCCCAGCGGACCGGCAGGCCGATCAGCACCATCACGGCGAGGAAGGCGACCAGGCCGGCGCCGAACATGCCGAGTTTGCGGGTCAGCTCGGTATTCAGGCCGTACTTCGCGAGGGTCTGGCCGATGGCCGACTCGATCCCCTTGGCGGCACCCGTGCTGACCGAGCCGGCAAGCTGGATGCCCGCCTTGGCGAACTGCTCGGCCGCGTATTGCGTGGCGCGGCCGGCGGTGTCGACGAACTTCTCGGGATTGGCCAAAAAGAGCGCGACCACGCCCGCGGCGGCCAGCTTGCCCTTGTTGGGCAGGACCTTCTCGGTGAAGAACTTCCAGCCGCCCCGGCCCGTCTTGCGCAGAATGCCGACGGACTCGACGCCTTCCTTGGCGATCACCTCGGCCACGTCGTCGCCGTAAACCCGGACGGCGCTCATGCCATCGACGCCCAGCTTGCGGATCATCGGCTCGGCCTCGCCGGGGTAGCGGCGGGCCAGGCGCTGGGCGGTCTCGCCGAGCTCGACGACCAGCCGCTTCTCGGCCGGTTCGAGCTTCGAGAAGGTGCGGGCCAGCTCGGCGTCGGTGCCAACCAGGCGGTTGAAGCGGGTGCGCAGGGCGGCCTCGGCCGGATGGTCCAGCCGGCCGGCGGCACGGGCCAGATCGTCGGAGCGGCGGGCGAAGGTGGCCAGGCTCTCGTCGGCTTCGCGGACGAACAGCCGCTCGGCGGTGTGCGTGGCGGCGCGGCTCTCGGTGCGGGCGATCGCCTCCGAGCCGTGCTCGGCCTCGCGCACGGCCTGGTGGACGACCTCGTCCAGCCACGACAGCGAATTCGCCCGTGCCGGTTGAGACGCCGGCGCGAGCAGGAACAGGCTCAGACCCAGCAAGACCAGCAGCCAGGCGGGTCGTCGCGGAGTTGTGCGGTTCATCGTCCGTATGCCTTTCTCGGCGCGGCCCGCCGCAAGGTCGGCCCACCAAAAGAGATTCGAGGCCCGGCGGTCGTTTCTTGGGTTCAAATGCGAAAAATGTTCCGGCGCGGCGGCACCCCGCGGGATCGTCCGTCGCGAGTGTGCCTTATCCTATCGTACCCCCACGGCGGGACAATCACAAACCGAGATGCCCACCCGGGGCGGTAAGTCATGATTCGCAGGAGGATTGCGCAAGATCGATCGGACCGGCGGGGGCCTTCCATGTCGAGGAAAACCGTGGCGTCCCGGGCGGTGTCTGCCTACACTTGGAGGGGGTGCGGCTGGCTCGGAAACGACCTTCGAATCGGACGCTGTTGTATCGAGACTGCCGGGAAGTCGTGTCTTGGGAGGTGGGGTGCCACGGGTTCCGCTCTGGGAACCCGTGCCTGTGGGCCCCGAACACGGGTTCCCAGAGCGGAACCCGTGGCACCCAAGCTCCGTTCCTTTGGGCACGCCGAAAATCGACCCGGTATCCCCGCGAGCGTCCCCCGAATCGTGCTGGATGTGACATGCACATTTTGACTGGAATGGTGCTCGCGGGACTTCTCGGTCGCGGGCAGCGGCGATCCCTCATGCCCCGGTTGCGGACGGGTCCCGTCCAGACGGCGCACATTCTGCCGGGGCGGGTTCGTTTCCGCGTCCCGTCCCTGGTGGCGTCTCCCTCCCACGCGGCACACCTGCGGGAGCGTCTGGGCTCTCTGGAAGGCGTCCGGCACGTCGAGGTGAACCCCGCGACGGGCAGCCTCCTCATCCTGTACCGGGAAAGAGTGGTCCGTCCCGAGCTGCTGTTCGCGGCCACGGTCCGGCTGCTGGGCCTGGACAAGGAGCTTGAGCGCACGCCGCGCCCGGTCGTCGTGCGCGAGGCGCGGGCCATGCTCGACAGCCTCAATCGCGTCGTGTACGACCGCACGTCCGGCATCCTTGACTTCTCCTCGGCCGTGCTGATCCTGCTGGCCGCCTTGGGCGTGCGCAAGCTGGTCCAGCAGGGGAACGCGGCCATGCCCGCGGGGTTCACGCTCATCTGGTGGGGAGTGCATCAGCTTCTGGGTTACGGTACGGAGTAGACGGCGGATGTTCGGGCGGAAGACCAAGCCTCTTCTTCATTGTGAGGTCAAGCACGAACTGCCGGGCCGGGTCCGGATCGGCTGCCGCGCGCTGCGCTATCTGAATGCGTATCGCGAGGAGATTCGCCAGCGGCTGGAAAACCTCGTCCCCGTGCGCGCCGCCTGCGTGTCGGCGATCACCGAGAACGTCCTGGTCCACTACGACCCGGCGCAGGCCACGCGGGACGAGATCCTGGAACAAACCGAGTCGGTCCTGGGCGGCTACTCGCTGGCCGCATACAAGGCGGAGCGCCGCGCTTCAAGATGCGCTCACGGTCAACGAACGGCGGCTCCAGGAAGGGCCGCTTTCCGAGATGGTGGTGCGGATCGGCGTGACCACCGCCACGCTGGCGTATTCGCAGATCCGCCGCAAGGCGCTGACCGCCCCCGCGACGCTGCTCGGCCGCTTTCTGACCCTCCCCGCGATGACGGCCGTCTCGCTGGCGGTGCCGATCGTCCGGAGCGGCTGGAACTCGATGGTCCGGCGCGGGCGGCCAAACGCGGATACCCTGAGCGCAACCGCCATCCTGGCCAGCATCCTGGCCGGAAAAGCCTGGTCGGCGCTGACGATCATCTGGCTCGCGGACATCGCCGAGCTGCTCACGGCCTATACCATGGGCCGCACCCAACGCGCCATCCGGGCCATGCTCTCGGTCGGTGAGGATGTCGTCTGGCGCATCCGCGATGATGAGACGGAAGAGCGCGTCGAGCTCGCCGAGCTCGCCGTCGGCGACCGGATCATGGTCCACACCGGCGAGCGGATCAGCGTGGACGGCCTGGTCGAGACGGGCGAGGCCGCCGTCGATCAAGCGTCGATCACGGGCGAATTCATGCCCTTGCGCAAGACCTCGGGCGATCCGGTCTACGCGGGAACCATCGTCAAGAGCGGCCGGATCGTCGTGCGGGCCCACAAGGTCGGCGATCAAACGGCCGTCGCCCGCATCATTCACCTGGTCGAGGAGGCGCCGCACCGCAAGGCGAACATCCAGAGCATCGCCGATCGGGTCTCCGCGCAGCTCATCCCGGTGAATTTCCTGCTGGCGGCGGCCGTGTACCTGGTGACGCGCAAGGCGAGCCGCGCCTTGAACATGCTGATTATTGACTATTCCTGCGGCATTCGCCTCTCGACGGCCACGGCGCTCTCGGCGTCGATCTGCACCGCCGCGCACAACGGCATCCTCATCAAGGGCAGCAATTACCTGGAACTGCTCTCCGAAGCGGACACGCTCATCTTCGACAAGACGGGCACCATGACGGAAGGACGCCCGCAGGTGACGAGCGTCATTCCCGCCAATGGCCGCATCACCGGGCCGGCGCTGCTGCAACTGGCCGCCGCCGCGGAGGAATCGAGCACGCATCCCCTGGCCGTGGCCGTGCTGGATAGCGTCCGGCGCGGGCTTGCCGGTGCCCGCGCACTCCAACACGCAGGTCATCACCGCCCGAGGCGTCGAAACCCAGGTGGCCGGCCGCGGCATCCTCGTGGGCAGCCGGCGGTTCATGCTCGAACGCGGGATTGATTTGACGTCCGTCGCGGAACCCGCCCAGCGCCTGGCCCGCACGGGCGAGAGCATCGTCTATGTGGCCGACGATCACGGGCTGCTGGGCATCCTCGGCGTGCAGGACAGTCTCCGCGAGAACATGAAGAAGACGATCAATCGCCTGCGCTACATCGGCATGGATGACATCATCTTGCTGACGGGCGATGTCGAGCAGCACGCCGAGATCGTGGCCACGCGAATGTCGCTGGACCGCTTCGAAGCGGAGGCGATGCCCGAGGACAAGACCGAGACGGTGCTCAAGCTCCAGTCGCGCGGCACGCACGTCGTGATGGTGGGCGACGGCATCAACGACGCGCCCGCGCTGGCCTATGCCGACGTGGGGATCGCCATGGGCGGAACACGTACCGATATCGCCATGGAGGCGGCCGACATCACCATCACGGGTGACGATCCGCTCATGATCCCCGCGCTGATCCACCTGTCGCACAAGACGATGAACACGGTGCGGCAGAATTTTTTCACGGCCATCGGGGTCAACAGCCTCGGGATTGTGCTGTCCGCGGTGGGGGTGCTGCCGGTGTTCTGGGGGGCCGTCTTGCACAACAGTTGCACGGTGGCCGTGGTCCTCAATTCCTCCCGGCTGCTCCTGCACGACGTGGAGGAGCGACATCGATGAACCGAACGCCCAAGCCTGTAGTTACTGTTGTTCATGCGTTACCAGGGCGGGTGCGCTTGCGGCTGTCCCATGTGCCGAACAACCCGTCGGAGATGATCGCCTTTTTGCGCGAGCATGAGGGGATGGGATCGATCGGTTATACGCCCCGCACGCGGTCGCTGCTGATCGGCTTCCATCCGCACGCCATCTCGGCCGACGAGATCACGCTGCGCGTGGCCTTTCGCTACGCTCTGGACCAGGGGGCGCGGCCAGTGCGCGTGCTGGACGCGCCGGAGCAGGTCCTGCTGCAGGATTCGGCGATCCTCGCGGGCATTGGCGTGCTCACGGCCCTGGCGCTGCGCTGGCTCAGTCCCGGCGCACAGACCACCTCGCGCATCGCGTGGATCGCGGGGTTGGGGACCGCGTGGTCCATCGGCGATCACGGCTGGCGCGAGCTGCGCAGGCGCGGCTACTTCGATCCGGAAGTGCTCGCCCTGGTGTATCTTGCGTCCGCCCTGGTCCGCGGCAATGTGCTGCCGGCGGCCGTGGTGACGTGGCTGACCACCTTCGGCCGCCATCTTCTGGAGTTGCCGTCCACGGGCGTCGAGGTCCAGCCGTACGCGATCCCGAGCGACAACGGCCCGGGGCCGCGTATGAGCTGGTCGTCGGTCCCGACGTGGATGCGCCGGACCGCCTTCAACGGGGCGTCGTGGGTGCTCTCAACAGTGCGCTGAAGTATGCCATGACCGGCGGCGGGACTCATGGCTTGCGGAGCCTCTGGGAAGAGTTCCGCGATGTCTCGCATCCACGGTGAAGTTCTCGAAGGCTACGGCCGCCATCGCGGCGGCATCCCCATCCGGTTTCGCTCATCCCCAGAAAGGACAGACTGATCATGCCCGTCAACACCGACCATCTCACCGGTTTCGTCGTCGGCGTGGGCGCCGCCGCGCTGGGCTTCTATCTGTACAAGAGAAATCAGCAACAGATCGACCAGTGGTTACGGCAGCAAGGGATCAACGTCCCGCCCTCGGCCAAGGGCAGCGAGGGCGAGATGACCCTGGAAGAGCTGACGCGCGCGAAAAAGCGCCTGGAAGACCTGATTGCCGAGCGCGAGCTGAAAGCCAAAGAACAGGCCGCCGCCCAGCCGGCATGAGGTCAGAGTCTGTCCCAGAAGTGACGATCCGGTCATTCTGGTTTTAGCCCCGAAGGGGCGGCAGCGAATAGCCCGGGGCGTCAGCCCCGGGAACCGAGACCAGCTCCACACCCCCCTTCTCCAAAGCCCCGAAGGGGCGACAGAAGAGGCTGCGGAGACCGAGGTTCTGTCGCCCCTTCGGGGCTGAGAAGAAGGAGTTTTTGCGCCGTTGTTCCCTCCCGGGGCTGACGCCCCGGGCTATTCACTTCCGCCCCTTCGGGGCTAAAACCTGACGCACTCGGCGGGCTTTCGGGACAGACTCTCAGTGGTCCGTGGTCAGAGAAGACCCCTGGAACGCAAAGGTTGCTCTCTTCTCTGGCCACGGACCACTCTCGCCGCCCGGCGACTCGACCGCGAACGGCTGTTGCGGGAAACCCCGATCGTAGAGCGTGTCGCGCCAGTTCTGAAACAGGGGATGCTCCCAGGCCGTGATGAGATCGGGATCGGCGCGCAGACTCTCGGGATCAATCCGGCGCGCGCCGATCCACGTTTGCCAGGCGGCGAGCGCCTCCGCGGCCAGATCCGGATGCGGCTCGTCGTCGGCCGCCGCCAGGCAGCGGGACAGCTCGCGGGCGACCCACTGGCGGAGCGCAGGTTCGTCCCCGCCGCGCGCCTGGAGCGTATGGACGACTCCGACCGCCTCATCGACGCGCCCTTCTTCGCGCAGGAGGTGGCACAGTTCACCCCCCAGCTCGGCGCACCACACGGTGTCAGCCGGGGTTGTGCTTTCCTCGATGTCGAGCGCCGTCCGCAACGCGGTCGGCACGTCCGCCGCGCTGCCGTCCGCCCGCGCCAGCCGGCCGCGCAAGCAGTCCAGCCACGCGCGGACACGAGGGGTTCCCGCGCCGGCCGGCCCCTCGTTCACGATGCGCCGGAGCCGCTCCCGCAACGCGGGCCGGGCGCGCACGACCTCATCGGGAATCGCCTGCGCGAGCGCTGCGAGCGCCTGGTCGAGCCGCGCGGCGACCTGCGCGGGTCTCCTCGGCATCGCGCCGGCCGTGGCGTTCGGCCCTCAGCGCAACCTCCTGCGTATACACCTCTTGCCGACGGCTCTGGAGGGCCTCCGTCTGGTCGAGGAAAACGCTCTGCCATTCCTGGTTGTCGTTCTCCAGCCAGGCGACCCGGCCGCGCAGGCGCTGGTTGTCGCGGAAGAGCACGACGACCGCCACGAACAGGATCATGATCACAGCCAGACCGGCCAAGACCCGGGGGTCGCCGAGCAGGGCATCCTCGTGGGGGGAAGGGGCCCGATCCGGCCCCCTCACCCTGCCCTCTCCCGCCAGGGGAGAGGGTTCGGCAGAGCGCCTCTCCACCGCCGCCAACTTGGCCCGCAGCGCCGGCTCGGCCTGCGCAGCCAGTTCGTCGAGCTGTGGTCGAAACGCCTCCAGACACCGGGACGCCTTCCCTCCCTGCGCCGTCAGTTGCTTGACCGCCAGCGCGTCGGCCAGCGCACGCCCCGACGGCGTCAGCAGTCCCCGCTCCTGAAGGATCAGCGAGACCGGCACCTGCGGCGACATCACCCAGACGCGCAGCGCCCCCAGCAGCTCGGCGCCGCAACCAGCCCCCGCTCCCAGGCGCAAAGCCCAGTCAACAAGCCGCTTTCGGCGTTGCCCATCGCCATCATCGCCGTCCCTGCTTTCGCGCAGTAAGAGGCTATCCGGAAAGCCCCGAAGGGGCGGCAGCGCATAGCCAGGGGCGTCAGCCCCTGGTGAGGTGAACGACGCGTCACGGCGCCCCTCCACAGCCCCGCAGGGGCGACAGAAGGCGAAGCGGCGCCACAGCTTCCGTCGCCCCTGCGGGGCTGCGGAGGCGAATGGCGCGGTCGCGGTCCCGTTTCCAGGGGCTGACGCCCCTGGCTACACGCGGCCGCCCCTTCGGGGCTAAAACCAGACTTCCCGGATAGCCTCTGAGTTCCCGGCGGCAACCAGGCTTCGCTCCAGGTCTCGCGGGCCGGCGCGACTGTTATCGACCGCCAAAAACTCCTTCTGAACCGGAAAACTTTGCCCGAACAGCTTATTATTGTCTATTTTATTCAATACTCCCAAACGTCTAATTTTAACTAACGCTGTGATCTTGCGGGATAGGCAGGGTCGCGCGTGGCGATTGGACCGGAATCGTGGACATGGCGGGTGGTTCGGGACGAATTGGGATGGTAGAAACCCCGCAAGGGAGCGAACAACGGAGGGGGCCTGTTCGGAATTGACGCCTGTGCGCGGATGTCGAACAATAGGGGGGCGGGCTCCGAAGTGACATCGAGAGCGTCGGGAACGCGGCGTGTTGGGCTGTGGTTCCGGCTCGACCGGCGGAGAGCGCCGGAGTTGCGGCCCGATTTGCATTCTTTGCCTACCGAGTCTGCCCGCGTGGCCGGACGACACCCAATGAAGCGAACGATCGCGGCCGTGGCCTTGCTGACAGCTTTGGGGGTGCTGTGCAAGCTCGCCTGGAAGGAGCGCGGGGGCGTGCCCGCGTCCCTCCCGCCGACGGTGAGCGAGATCAGCGACGAACCCGACCGCGCCGCTGCGCTGCGGGTGAAGTATCCGACCGATCGCAGGCTGATTGACCGCGTTCTCCAGGAGTATCACCACAACGCGCTGGCCATCGAGCAGACGGACGGCTTACGGGGCCTGGTGCTGCTCGATCGTCTGGGGCTGGAGGCGGTGTTTCTTTATGAGAAGTATCCGCGCGAGTTTCGCCGCCTGCGCAACGCGCTGAGCGACTCGGCCGCGGCCGACGTGTTGCTGCACTGGCGGGAATACTTCGCGATGAAGCGGGCCGAAGAGGTGGACCGGGGCATCCTGGTCGCCGAGATCGCGCGATTAGGTCCGGCCGCCCGGCGCGCCGCGGCGAAGTATCCCAACGCCCTGCCGCTGATCCTGGCCGAGCCGGTCGGCGTCACCGAGTTGATCGAGCGGCTCAAGGGCGATCCGGACGACCTGCGCGACTCGCTGGTCGTGCTCGATTTCATGAGTCTCGACCACGGCGCGGCCGATCTCCGGGCGGCGCTCCGGGTGCTCGACGAGCACGGGCCGCTCGCGCTCGAAGCCTTCCGGCGGCTGGGTCCGGAGGGGTTCGCCCTGGTCAAGCTCTACGGGCCGGTGCTCGAAGCCCTGGGCGACGCGATGCCGCTCGATGACGCCCTCATCCTGCTGCGGGTCAATACCGACGACCTGGACAACTGGCTGGCCAGCCACTCCCCCGAGACGGTGGCCGGCTACCTGCGGCACGTGGCGGCGGCCGGTCTGACCGCTTCGGTCGGCGGCAGCCCGCACGCCCTGCGGCTGAGCGTCGAGTTCGGCGCCCTCGGCGACCGCGCCCTGTCCCAGGCCGGTCCCGACGCGGCCGACGTGGTGTACGACGAATATGCCGACCCGACCCTGCGCGACCAGGCCGTCGCCGCGCTCGCCGAGCACGGGACGATGGCCCTGGCGATCCTCAGCAAGTACGCCCCCGATGCCGGCTTCCGCGACATTTTGCGCCGGTACGGTCCCCGCGCCATCCCGCCGGTGGCGCAGTCCGACCCGCGCCCGAGGCGCTGGCCGCCCTGCGGGCCAAGGACAAGAAATCGTTCACCGAGGCCCTCGCTCAGAGCGTGCTGGCCCTCTCGCGCGACAACGGCCAGGCGACCATCCGGCTGATCCAGGCCGACGGCATCGAACGGGTCGAGGCGATGAACTCGTCGAGCATCGAGTTCTACCAGTTCCTGCCGCTCTACGACATGGTCCACCTGGGCCGCGTGCTGGGCCGGGGCCACTCGCCGACCGGCGGCGAGCTGACCTGGGCTCTGGTCGATGGCTGCTTCGTGGTGGCCGACGTCTTGAGCCTGTCGGCCTTGCAACCCGAGGGCACCCTGGCGTCCGAGGCGGCGCCAGCGAGGTCAAGGCGACGGTCGGTCTGGCGGCGAAATCCACCACGCGCGAGCTGGCCGAGGAAGCGGCCGAGGCCGGTACCCGCGCCGCGGCGCGTGAAGGCGTCGAGATCACCGCCGAGCGGCTCTCGAAATGGTGGACCGTGCGCCTGGCCGGCGGCACCTATCAACTCCTGCGCCGCCTGCCCGAAGCCCTGGGCAAGCTCAGCGCGGCCGAGGTCGCCCGCCTGGGTCGTCCCCTCTGCGCCAAGGCCGGCCTGCGCCTCAGCGAATGGAAGGCGGTCCGCTTCCTCGTCCACGGCCAGTCCGTTCTGAAAGCCATCCCCCCCGGCCGCGGCATCAAGTACGTCGCCGCGCAGGCTCCAGGCAGGAGTGGGAGTCGTGGCGTTTCAGAAGATGGAGGAGCATCTCGCGTCGCGAAGGCCGGAAACTGTTGGACCCCAATAACTTACGCTTTCCACGGTTCCCCTGATTTTGGCTGAGTTCTCGGCATTGCGGCCACGGCGGTCCGTCCATCTTCAACGTGGCCGATCGCGGCTCGACGCGTTCCCATGCAGATATAAAACAGCATCCCCACTGAAAGGCGGAGTGAAGGTTCTCGTTGCACCGCCTCTTACATCCTCGCCCGCGGTTTTGCCACCCGTTGCCGCGTTCATCCATTCGACCGCAAACCGGCCGCCGCTGCTCGAGAGATCCACGGTGAAGTTGCCGCCGGAAGGAGCATAGACCAGGAACTCAGGATGAGCCGAGCTGGGGCTGGCGAGAGCATGACCGGTGGAGGACAGCTTCCCCTGCGGAGTCATGGCGGCCAGATTCATGCGATCGGCATAACCACGGATAGTAGCCCATGGTATCGCGCACATTCTCCCAACGCGTATCCGGCCCCGAACCGATTCCGTTAACCGGAGACGGGCAGAGATTGCGCTTTTCGCGCGGATAATAGACGACATAGGGGTCCATGAACAGCGTTTGATTCCCGTTCGTAAAGTTGATCCAGAAGTAATTTCGATTGACCTGTGGGGAATCGTTCCAGATGCCGAAGTAACTGTGATCGGAATCGTTGATGTTCACTTTGCAAGCGCGGATGGCCGCTGCCACAACTGGTGGTCGGAGAGATTCTCGCGGCGGGAGCGATCCAGTCGGCATCGCTGTTGATGATCGTGGCATCCTTGCCATCCGTCCAGCACTCCATAGCCGATGGGGTGTTGAAGCGGTTTCCCGGCCTCATAGCAGCGGGTGAGGGCGATCAGGTGGCTGTTCCACCATTTTGAGTCTCGCGGCGCTTCCTGGGAGACGATCCAGAGAACATTGGGCAGATCGTTGAGTGTGTCGATCACTTTTTTCACGTAGGCGTCCTGGATCGCTGTGATCGCGTTGGGCGCAGTCATCGTCACCGACCTGGTTCCACCGCCATCGTCAATTCCATTCACATTGTTTGACCCGGTAAAGGGATATCCGTCGCCGGAGAAGCGAAAGCGGAGGAGCCATTCGCCGCTGAAAAGATAGACTCCGGCGTAAATGCCAGCCGCATTGAGCTGCTGGACACGGTCGCGGAGCCGGTCAAAGTACGCTTGATTGAATCTTGTGAGATCAAATTTCAATTTCCCGTCCGACGCGTTGCCCGGGCCCGTCCGCTGCCAGGGCTGGGGAGTTACGCTGAAATCCGGCGGAGAGCTCGCCGTGGTGGGCAATCCACGGAATGTCGGCAGCTCCGTTGTCCATAACAACGTGAAATTATGGTTGTGCGCAACAAGCATCTTCACGTACGCCGTGAAGTCCAGAGGCTGGATCGTGCCATTCGTCCCCCAATCCTGGAGGTTGTTCCAGGTATGAGACCCCGTCAAATAGATCGCTTTGCCGGTGCCATCAGTGAAGTAGTTGGGATTTGTGGAAAGGGCCCTGAGGGGAGCCGTGATTGGCTTTGATGCAGGGTCGTCGCCGGCACCGTCCCGTGCCGAGGCGAGATGGGCACCGAGTGAAAGCACGAGGGCCGTGGCCGTCCCGAGCGCGAAGATGCGCGGCATCGTGGTCGCTCCTTCTCGTCGTTGTCGATCCATTTCCTGTGGTCTCGGCGCGTTCCGAGCGTTCCTCTCGATGACCGTCTTCGGGGCCACCGCGGACACGAACGTACCGAGCCGCGTGTGACTCATCAAGCGACTGATGTCGCCCACGGCGGTACTTTCTGCTGAGAAACCGACGGTGCCCCTCTCGATCATCGTATTACCCCGGCAAAAAAGTAGGTCGGACAATCCTGTCCGACTCCCCCGGCCTGTCGGACAGGATTGTCCGACCTACAGGAGGATCTTCTTTGCCGGGGTAATATTCTCTCTGAACAGGGCCTTCGCGTCGGGCAGGCGGGATTGCTCCAGGACGGTCCCTTTGCGCTCGGAGAAGTGGTCCTTGCAGGTGCGGCAATAGAGCGGTTCCCGCTTGGGATGCGTACTCGCCCTGAAAGCCCGACGCGCCAGCGAGTGCATTCGCTCTCTGGGCTCCCGCAGAAATGCACTCGCTGGCGCTCGGGCTTCCTTGAGACAGGGCGCACCCCAAGCGTGAACCGCTCTAGCCCTCCCCCGCCGGGGGGGAGGGGACCAGACCGCTCGTGAGCGCCGCCTGGAGGCGCAGGCAGGTGCGCAGCAGCGCGGGCAAGTCGTCGAGCCGCAACGAGTTCGGGCCGTCCGAGAGGGCTTCCTCGGGCCGGGGATGGACTTCCAGGAACAAGGCGTCGCAGCCGGCGGCCACGGCGGCGCGCGCCAGCACGGGGACCATCTCCCGCTCGCCCGAGGACACGCCCGCGCCGGCACTGGGCAGTTGCACCGAGTGGGTGGCGTCGAAGACCACGGGCGCGCCGGTGGCCTGCATCTGGGGGATCGCGCGGAAGTCGTTGACCAGCCGGCCGTAGCCGAAAAAGGTCCCCCGCTCGGTCAGCAGCACGCCTCCCGAACCCCGTTCGAGCACCTTGGCGACCACGTGGGCCATGTCCCACGGGGCCATGAACTGGCCTTTCTTGACGTTCACGGGCCGCCCCGTCGCGGCCGCGGCTTCGAGCAGGTCGGTCTGACGGGCCAGAAACGCCGGGATCTGGAGCAGGTCCACCACGTCGGCCACGGGCGCGGCCTGGTGCGACTCGTGGATGTCGGTCGTCACCGGCAAGCCGGTCTGGGCCTTGACCTGCTCGAACACCTTCAGCCCGCCTTGCAGGCCGGGACCGCGGTAGCTCGATTTCGACGTCCGGTTCGCCTTGTCGAACGACGCCTTGAAGATGATCGGCAGGCCAAGCTCATCGCGGATCTCGGCCAGACGCTGGGCGATGCGCAAGGTCATTTCGCCCGGCTCCATGACGCAAGGGCCGGCGATCAGCACCAGCGGCCGGTCGCGGCCGATCGTCAGAGGACCGACGCGGACGGGGTTCGGTGGGTTCATCGAGGCATCCTTCCAGTGGGTTTCGCGATCCTTCCCGATTCCGCCAAGACCATAGCCATCGACGGCCCGCCGTCAATGGTGAAAGCCCAACGTCTGGGTGGCATGCCCACGTCTTCGTGGGCATGTCCGTTGGGTCGGCGGACATGCCCACGAAGACGTGGGCATGCCACCCAGACACGGTCAATGCGGAACGCCGTTCAACGCCCAAAGGTGGGCCGCCGGGGTCAGGACCTGGATGGCGTGCGGCACGACCTCGACGCTCCAGGGCTGCCCCGGCGCCACCCCGCCGGCGGGGTCGCCGTCGAGCTGCACGGGCACCATCTCGGCGCGGAGATCAGCACCTTCCGCACCCGGCGGTGAAACACCCCCGGCCGGTGCAAATGCGCGTTGCAAAAGACCAGCCACAAGTAATGCAAGGCCCGCCACGGGCCCGGATCGCGGAAGACCACCAGGTCGAGCAGCCCGTCCGTTCCCGAAGCCGCCGGCGCAAACGGCAGTCCCAGCGCATATCGGGGCAGGTTGAACACAAACGCCGTGGCCCCGGTCAGGGTTTCCTCGGCGCCTGGGTCCAGGATCTGAACGTCAAGGGCGGAAAACGATAGGCCCAGCTTGCCTGAAGCACCGGCGCAATGTAGGCGGCGCGGTGCGTGCGGCGCGGGTGCCGTTGGACCCGACCGCGCGCGGTGATGCCGGGTGACGACGTCCGCATCAAAGCCGAAACCCGCCATCAAGGCGAACCGGCGCCCCGCGGCTCGGCCCAGGTCGAGCGGCCCGATCCGGCCGTGTCGGATCACCTCCGCCAGGGCCCCCGGACGACCCGGCAGGCCAAAATAGTGCGCGAACAGGTTCTCGGTCCCGGCCCGCAGCACGGTGAGCGGCACGCGCGGCTCGGCATTGATCAGGTCCGCCACCGTGCCGTCGCCCCCGACGGCCACCAGGCACCGGCAACGCGGATCGACGCGCGTCTCTTCCAGCAGCCGGGCGCGCTCGTCCAGCGTCCAGGCGACCCGCGGCGTCCACCCCTGGCGCTCCAGGCGCGCTCGAAGCGCTCGACTTTCCAGCGACCTCCGCCCAGCCCCGAGCTGGCATTGGCGGCGATCGCCACCCAGGACCGGTCAGTCATGGGGGACGCGGCGGCCGGTGAGCGATGGGGCAGACGCAGGGACGTATTTCGGTCATCGCTCATCGGCTGCCAGCTTCTCAGTGCCGCAAAGAGGCCGGACGCGTGTGCACCGCCGCCGGCGGCGCGCCGGAGCCGGCCTGACCGAGACGCTGGAGCAAGGCCCGGTTCTCGTCCGAGATCTTCTTGAACGTCGAACGCAAGTTGCTCAGCTCCTGGAACTTGGCATCGACATCGGCGCGGAGCGTCTGGTTGGCCGCGCGGGTCGCGGCGAGATCCTCCTCCGTCTTCTGCTTTTCCTGGGTACGGCGCGTGACCGAGAGCTGGGCGTCCTTGAGACTCGCCTGCAACGTGGCGATCTGGAGAGAAAGCCGTTCCAGTTGCTCAAAGTTCAGGGTCTGGCGCTTCTCGACATCGGAGAGAGCCGTGCGCAGCACCTGCAATTCATTGTTGCGATCGGTCTGGGAGCGCTCGATCTTGGCCCGCGTCTTGTTGAGCTCCAGCCGCGTCTCGGCGGTTTCCTTGTGGACCCGGGCGATTTCGTTGTCGAGGCGTTGGATTTCCTTGCCCCAGTTGGAGTTCAGTTGCGAGACCATGGAATAGAGGAAGATCGCGGGAATGACCGCGAGGGCGACCAGGACGACCAGGACCTTACCGACGGTGGACATCGCACGTCTCCTGACCGGAAGCGGCGGGGGCGACTCTTCGCCCCGGGGGGGCGGAGCGCGGGGACTCAACTCAAAAATATACCCGATATTCCCAACCCCGTGCCAGATCCGCGCCCGGGAATGAGTTTCTGGGTGGGGACGGGGTGCGTTCTGGGGGCAAAGGCAAAAAGAATGCGCACGACGCGACCCCGTGCGCCTTGCCTTTCCAAACGGGCGCGCCCATAACGGGGAACTGGGTCGTCTGTAGGGTAGGCTTCAGCCTGCCAAGCCTATTTCCGTTGGATTCCGAATGGGTTTGGCAGGCTGAAGCCTACCCTACCAGACCTGCTTATTGCGGCTCGGCCGCGCGACGGGACGTGTTCCAAACACGGCGAGGGTATCTCTGATGATTCGACGTAAAGTACTGTGGTACCAGGTCTTGTTGGCGTTCGTGGCGCTGGCCTGGGTCAGTCTCGCCGCGGTTCGCGCGGCCGACGACGACTGGGTCAAGCTGTTCAATGGCAAGGATCTGGACGGCTGGGTCCAGCACGGGGGCAACGCCAAGTACAGCGCCGAGGACGGCCAGCTTGTCGGCCGCTCGGTTCCCAACACGAGCAACTCCTTCTTGTGTACCAAGAAGGATTACGGCGACTTCGTCCTCGAGCTCGAATTCAAGGTGGACGACGGCCTGAACTCGGGCGTGCAGGTCCGCAGCCAGTGCTTCGACGAGCCGAAGACCGTCGAATGGCAGGGCAAGGCCATCAAGATCCCCGCCGGCCGCGTGCACGGCTACCAGGTGGAGATCGACCCCTCGGCGCGGGCCTGGAGCGGCGGGATTTATGACGAAGGCCGGCGCGGCTGGCTCAATGATCTGAAGGACAATGAGGCCGCGCGCAAGGCGTTCAAGCCCCACGAGTGGAACCGCTTCCGCATCGAGTGCCGGGGCGACTCGATCAAGACCTGGATCAACGGCGTCCCCGCCGCCGATCTGCACGACGCGATGACGCCCCGCGGGTTCATCGCCTTGCAAGTACACGGTGTCGGCAACAAGACCGAGGCGCTGGAAGTCCGCTGGCGGAACATCCGCATCCAGGAGCGGAAGTAGGATAGGAAGCCGCATCGCCTGGCCACACGGCCGTGATTCCCGATGCGGTTCCAGATGCCGGATTCAGTTACGTGTTTCGCGATTCCGGAGGGCTGTAGTTTCTGGGATTTTCCATCTGGCGTCTGGCATCTGGCATCTCGAATCCGGCATCTGGAATCTGGAATCTGGAATCTGGAATCCCGGCCGATCTTGTCAGGGAGGCGAGGAGGCAAGGATAATCGCTCCCGGACTTGTGGAAACATCGCGGTGCCGCCCCGGGCGTGGGTCCATGAGAGACTTCATCCCCGAGTGAACCGAAGCGGGTTCCCGATCGTAAATCGGAGAAAGGCCCGCCGAGGCTGGGTGGGTTCGGAGTCTGCCCGCGTCTCGGGTGGGTGGGACCGCCCGCCGTGGCGACGATCATCCTCGTCGCTGTCGTCCGCCGAATTGATACCCCGCCGGGTGGCTGGCCTTCCCGACGGCGCCGCTGGGAGATTCCGCCTCGTGACACGACTCATTCTGCCTTTGTCCGGCCTCTTCTGCGCGGTTGCGGTGCTCTCCCTATCCCTATCCGGTTGCGGCTCGGATTCGGAGACCATGCCCCTTTATGTCCCCCCGACCGAGGAGGGGGCCGCCGACTCGACGTCCGAGGCCCCGGCGGAAGAAAGCACGGTCAGTCCCCAGGCCATGCTGCGCCCGGTCGTGCAGTTGCTGCGGAGCGCGGCGGTCAGTCCCGGCGGCGACCATTTCAATATCGCCAAGGATTACCTCAATCAGTATTTCGTCGGCGTCAAGCCGGCCGAGTTCGCTCTGTCCGAGCCGATGCGCGCGTACCTCTCGCGGACGCTGCCGATCGCGCTGGACGCGGTCCTGACGAAGCTCAACGTGCCGGAGGCGACACGGACCGCGTGAGCCAGCGGGTCGATTACAACGCCGGCAAGATCATCCCGGCGCTGGAGGCGCCGACCTTCAGCTTCCGGGACTCGCGGCATATCGAGGACTGCCTGTTGCTGAGCACCGTGGCGCGTCGGGTGGCGGGCGACGGCGAGGACCTGGCGCGGGTACAGCGGGTTTTTGACTGGCTGGTCCGCCAGGTCCAGCTCGTGCCGCCCGGCGGCCTGGCCGTGCCGGGCACGAACTTGCCGCAGGCCCCGGCCCGGCCCTACGACGTGCTGCTCCGCGCATGGCCACCGAGCAGGACGACTGGGCCGAGCGAAGCTGGGTCTTCCTGAGCTTCTGCCGGCAGCTCGGCTTCGACGCCGGCCTGGTGCGGCTGACGCCTCCCGGGAAGGCGGACTCCAAACCGCTGGTCTGGGCCGTCGCCGTACTGATTGACGGCGTGCCGTACCTGTTTGACTGCCGCATCGGCCAGCCGATCCCCGGTCCGACGGTCAGGGCGTCGCCACCCTCGAACAGGCGGCCACCCTTCCCAACCTCTTGGGCAGCTCGATCTGCCCGGCCAGCCTTACCCCGTACACCAGGCCGATCTCGCCGCCGCGGGCAAGCTGACCGTCTGGATCGACTCGACCCTGGGCCTGCTCACGCCCCGCATGCGACAGCTTCAGCGCGACCTGGCGGGCCACGACCGCATGGTCCTGTTCCGCGACGCGGCCGAGCAAGACGCCGCCTTCGCCCACGCGTTCGGCGACCGCTTCGGCGGCACCGAGCCCTGGCCCTTGCCGATCGAAGTCGAGACCCGGCTGTTCACCGACCCGGCCTTCAACGAGTCCGCCAAGTTTTCCCTGCAATTCTTCGACCCGCGCTGCCCGCTCCTGTTTGCCCGCATGGGCCAGCTCCGGGGCGATCTGATGGCGGCCGTGCAAAGCTACGCCGCGTTCCGCTTCGCCGAGAACCCGCTCGAGAGCAACGGCAAGACGCCGATCCCGCCGCAGGTCCAGCAGGTGCTCGATTTTTACGCGACGTACTATCTCGGTCTGGCCAAGCTCGACCAGAAGGAACCCGACCGCCGCCGCCGATTTCTTCCCCTAGACGCTCCAGCAAATCGACGAGTGGAGGCAAGCCCTGCGGCAGCAGCCCGCGGGCCAGCAGGTCGACCCTATTTTTCCAGTACCGCTGGGGCCTGCAGACGAACCTGGCCCGGATCAAGGAGGCTCTCGGCGACCGCACCGGGGCCATCCACGATTACACGGCCCCGCAGCCGACCGGCCAGGCGCATGGCAATTTGCTCCGCGCCAGGCTCTCATCTGGGCGAATCCCTTCGCACCGTCGCCCCGCTGAAAATCCTGTAGGGTGGGGCTCGGCCCACCTCTTCCCATTCCCGGATGGTGGGCCGAGCCCACCCAGCCCTTTGAAGGTGTACAAGGCCGTGTACCCAAAGCTACGCAGGATACGAGGAAGTTGGGAGTCGGCGTCGTCTTCGTAAGTTAGGTTGCACCGAAATATACGCGAATTGCGACCGTTTCGGAGTTCTAGTGAACGACGATTGCCTCCCCACTTGCTGCGTCTGGCGTATCAAATCATCAGAAATATATATGAATATAATAATATATTCCAGATACTAATTAAATTCGTTCATCGTGATTGATTTTCGTAAACCATTCTCCTCATGATGGTTACAACGTTCTTTAGTCACCTTCAAAGGGCTGGCCCCACCACCCTACGGGGAATCCCTTTCTCCTGGCATTGATCCGGATTTGTGTGTTAGGTTGAAACAAACACAACGGCACCTCACGTCCGAAGCGAGGAGCCCGCGGCATAACCGTGATCCCTCTCGGCGCGGCGGCGCACGATCGGCACAGCCGCGCACGACGGACACCGGCGCGGTCATCGAGACGGTCGTCAGCCCCTTCCACTGCCTTTATCAGGACGCGCTCCACTTCCACACCCAAAGCCAGCTCTGCGCTGGTGCGGTCGGAGGCCGAGGCGAGCCGCCTGGCGCGGGCGGCCTTGCTGCTCTACCTCTCCAGGCCGAGGCCCTGGTGCACCAGGCGGCGCAGAGCTGGGCCGGCCCGAACTATCGCCGCTCCTGGCCGACCCGAACCGGCCGATGCCGCTGGCGGAAGTCCTGGCGGCTCCTCCCCGCGATCGTCGCCGGCGGGCCCGCCGCGGCGCCGTTCGATCCCGAGCTGCCTCCCTGGCCCCAGTTCGCGGAGCTCCTCGGGCTGCGGACGTCCTGGGCCTATCCGGGCTCCCGGCGGCCCGTGCGCACTACTCACTCGCCCGGCCCCAACGCGGCCTCTCGAGCCGATGGAGCCACACCAGGTCCCGCCCGGCCTGGCGACCCCGCTCCCGAACAGCTCCCCTTCCCCGCACCGGCCTGCCCCGCGACCCCTACGCCCTGCGGCCCCGCCACCTCGACACCGCCCGCAGCATCCTCGATGCCGCCATCGCCGCCCTCGACCGCCGCCTCGACGGCGCCCTCACCCAGAACCAGCGCCACCGCCCCGTGCCAGTCGTACCGCCGCCAGACGGGATCCGGGCTTGATCCCCGGCGATTGGGGTTTTCGGCCACCCGGGGGCCACTATGCTGCGGGATCCGGCAAGGCCACATGGCTGATGGCTCATGGCGATGGCTGTTCCAGGAAGAGAAGGAAACCAGCCCGTACATCGGTCTGTTCCTTCCACGATCCTTTTTACGATCCCGATCCACGTCCACGATCCACGATCCGACGATCCACTATCGACGTGGGGTTTTCCCCGCCGCACGGGGCCACTATGCTGGAGCCGGATGACGTCCAGGGAGGGAGACCGACACCGATGCGCATCTTGATGGTCACGTCGTTTCCGATCCCCGGCGAGTACGACGGCACGGCGATGCTGCCGATCAAGATCCTCCGGGCCTTGAAGCCGCGCGGGGTGGAGGTGGTGCTGGCGCACCTGCAGGCGCGGCCGCCGTGGGGCCGGCCGACCGCGGGCGACTTCGAGGGGACGCCGTCTTCACCCTCCCGCCGCGGGCTGGGTCAGCGGCCTGGGCTGCGGCGGATCGCCCGCGAGTTCCCGTTCGACCTCGTCCACGCCCAGCACTACGGCGGCGCCACCCGCGCCTACCTCGCCTGCCGGCGGTACGGCTGGCCGATGGTCTACGAGATCCACTCGCTGCTGGGCGACGAGGTCGAGCGCGACCGCCTCGGCCGCGGGCTCGTCTTCCGCCTTACCGGGCCGTCGAGACGCAGGGTCTTCGCCACGCGGCGGCGGTGATCGTGCTGGGCGAGCCGGTCAAGCAGGTGGTCGTCGAGGAGAAGGGGGTCCCGGCCGAGCGGGTCTGCGGTGATCTACCCGGGCATCGACCTGGCCGAATACGACCGCGCCCGGCGCGCCGGCGGCGATCCCCGGCGTCGGGCCCGAGCACAAGGTGGTCATGTACGTCGGCAGCATCGTCCACCCGAACCAGGGGGTGCCGATCCTGATCGACGCCTTGCCGCGGGTCTTCGCCGCGCTGCCCGAGGCGCGCTGCGTGCTGGTCGGCGGGCCCGGCCGAGGCGGGCGAGCACTACCGCGCCGCAGCTCGGCCCGTACGGCGACCGGCTGATCGTGCTGACCGGCCAGACGCCCGAGCAGGTCGTCGCGCTGACCCGCCGCGCCGACGTGCTGGTCCACCCCCGGCTGGCCTGCCGCGAGAACTACTCGGTCCAGAGCAAGATCGCCGTCTACCTCGCCGCGGGCCGGCCGATCGTGGCGACCGACTTCGGCGACTACACCACGATCCTCGGGCGACCGGCGCGGGCCGCTTGACGGCCGTCGCCCCGGAGCCCGCTCGCCGAGGGCATCATCGACGTCCTCACCGACCCCGACCTCGCCGCCCGCTCTCGGCCGCCTGCCGCGGCCGGTGGCCGAGGAGTTCTTCGGCATGGACCGCAACATCGACCGCTACCTCGACGTCTACGAGTACGCGATTGCCCTTGGGCCGTGATGAATGCACGTCCAGGCGTTCTCTTGATCCGGCCGGCATCCTTGATAAGGTTGGGAAGGGAGGGACCGCTCATGTCTACGCGGACCGTCACGCTGCCGGAATCCTTGTGGGCGTTCGCCGCCGAACAGGCCGCCAGGAGCGGGCACGCCTCGGCCGACGCCTACGTTGTCGAACTGATCCTGCGCGGCCCGGGATCAGGCCGTGGGTTCCTGCCTTGGGGAACCGGAGCTGGAAGAGTTCGACCCCGACGAGGAAGTTTCCGATGCCGAATTGAGGGAAATGAACAAAGCCGCCGTCGCTCGCCTCGGGCCCTACCGGGAGCGAATCGAGGCCCTGTTGCTCGAAGGGCTGAACTCGGGACCAGCCGTGGAGATGACCGACGAGGACTGGGACGAGATGGGCCGTGAGTTCGACCAACGTCACGGGAGGGGCGATGGCCGCTAAGGGCCGGTACGTCGTCCATCCCTTGTGCGGCGCGATGTGAATGAAGCGGCCGATTACATCGCTCGGCGGAATCGGGCCGCGGGTCGGCGATTCTACGACGCGGCCCAGCAGGCACTGCCGTCTCGCCCGCCGGTCTGGGCGAACCGTACGAGGTCGCCAACCCGGCTGTCGGGCTTCGCTCCGCGTCAGTCCCCAAGTTCAAGAACTATCTCATCTTTTACCGGCCGACGAGCCAGGGCATCGAAATTCTCCGAGTGCTCCACGGTGCGATCTCCAGAGTATTCTTGATCGCATGACCGACGCCTAGCCTCCGCCATCGCGCCATTGCAACCGCCGCGCGGGCCTCGTAGTCTGGCCGGGAGGGACAGACGGCGGAGGCTTCCACCGATGGCGATCACGTTTGCGTGTCCGTGCGGGCAGTTGATCCAAGGTGCGGCGCCGAGTTCGCCGGCCGGCGGACGCGGCGCCGGCAATGGTGCTGTCAGATGGTGCTGATCGTCCCGCACGTCGACCAGAACGTAGGCACGGTGTCGGAGACCGAGTTGCTGGCGCCGGGGGGACTTCGGCGACGTGGACAGTGTGATCCGGCCCGGTGTGCTGGCGGTGAACGAATCCATGCCCCTGGAAGCCTTCGCCCGGCGCGAGACCCGTGGTCGAGGCCCCGCCGCCCTCGCTTCCACCCGCGCCGGAACGTGAAGCGCGGCCCGTGGCCTGGCAACCGCCCGAGGAATCCCCGTTTCCCTTCTCGGCCGTCGTGCCCAGCCCGGCCGTGACTCCCAGAAGACGTTCGCTCAATGAACCTTGGGTTCATATTTTTCTCATCGTCAACGCCTATGCCTGTCTCATCTTTGGCGTGGTCCAGCTTGTCATTGTGGCCGCGGCCGTGGCCGTGCGGCCGCAGTCGGTTGCTCTGGCCCTGCTGGCGTCGTTTGGCGGGCTTGCGGAGATCTGGGCGGGCTGATCCTGCTGGCCGTCGATGTCGCGCGCAAGAGCGAGGACCCGCGCCGCCACAGAAAAATGACGGATGATGGATGGCAGACAACGAGGATTTGTCAGTCTTGTAGGGTAGGCTTCAGCCTGCCAATGCCATAATTCGAGACTGTAGCAGGGCTATCGGGACGGCGGTCGGCTCGGTGCCGTGTGGGACAGCCGCCCCCGGCTGTTCCCGATCCGGGACAGGGACAGCCGGGGGCGGCTGTCCCACATTCGGCTGGTTCCGACCGAAACTCCCAGGGAATGCCCGATAGGCTTGCGACAGTCTCCATAGTTCCCGGATTTGGAAATGGGCTTGGCAGGCTGAAGCCTACCCTACAAGTTTCCGGCGTCGCTCACGATCGTCAGGAGGCCGTATCCCATGAAGTTGTGGTTGATCGCCGCCGCGATGACGGCCTTTGTGTTCCTCCCCGCACTGCGCACGGTCGCGGGCGAGGCGGCCGTCGAAGACGCCAGGCTCGCCGCGTTCTTCCGGCGTACCTCGACGAGCGCGTTTCGCCGTCCGAGCCGCTGATGGCGACCCGGCTGGGCGACCACCGGTTCGACGACAAGCTCGACGACCTCTCCGCCGAGGCCCGGGCCGCGAACGTCGAGCGCGACCGCAAGGCGCTGGCCGACCTGCCCGGGAAGGTCGACTACAAGAAGCTCTCGCGCGACGGCCAGATCGATTACGAGATCCTCCGCCAGCACCTCGACCCGCGCCGTCTGGCTCGCCGAGACACTTCCAGCCCGTTCGAGGACGACCCGCGGATCTACGGCGACTACCTGACCGAGAGCGTCTACCTGCTGCTGACCCAGTCCACGCCTGCCGAAGGCCGAGAACCTCAAGAACGCCCTGGCCCGGATGGCCGAGATCCCCCAGGTGGTCGAGGCCGCCCGGACGACGATCAACCGAACCCGCCGCGGGTCAAGGTCGAGACGGCGATCCGCCAGACCAAGGGGGCGATCGGCTTCTACACCGACGACCTCTTCACCCTCGCCGGCGAGCCGAAGGGCGAGGGAGAGCTCGGCGAGCGGGCCGGAAGGCGATCGTCGAGGCGCTCGAGGGCTACCTGGAGTTCCTCGAGGACGAGGTCCTGCCCCGCTCGACCGACGACTGGCGGATCGGCCCGCGAGCTGTTCGCCAGGAAGCTCGACCTCGAGCTCGACGCCGGGCTCTCGGCCGACGAGGTGCTTGCGCGAGGCCGAGTCGGAGGCGAGCCGCGTCGAGCGCGAGATGGCCGTGATCGCCCGCCAGCTGTGGGGGACGACCTTCCCCGGCGAGCCGATCCCGCCCGACGACGCCGACGGGCCGGCGCACGATGATCCGCCGCGTCCTCGAGGCGGTCGGCCAGGACCACGGCACGCCCGAGACGCTCGTCGCCGACGCCCGGGCGACCGTCGGCCGAGATCAAGGAGTTCATCACCGCGCAACAAGATCCTGCGCCTGCCCGAGCCCGACCAGTGCCGGATCATCGAGATGCCCGAGTTCATGCGGGGCAACTCGGTGGCCTACCTGAACCCGGCGCCGCCGCTCGACCCGCGAGGCGTCGAGCGAGTACGCGATCAGCCCGCCGCCGGCCGACTGGTCGCCCGAGCGGGTCGAGAGCTTCCTCCAGGAATACAACCGCGCGATGCTCAAGATCCTGACGATCCACGAGGCCTATCCCGGCCATTACGTCCAGCTCGAGTACAGCAACCGGCATCCCGTCGCTGATCCGCAAGGTGCTCTCCTCGGGCACGTTCGCCGAGGGCTGGGCCGTCTACACCGAGCAGATGATGCTCGACCAGGGCTTCGGCGAGGGCGACCTGGGGCTGCGGCTCCAGCAGTTCAAGTTCTACCTCCGCGCCGTGGTCAACGCGATCCTCGACCACAAGATGCACGCCGGGCGGCATGACCGACGCCGAGGCGATGGAGCTGCTCGTCGGCCGCGCCTTCCAGACCGAAGGCGAGGCCGTCGGCAAGATCATCCGCTCGAAGCAGTCGTCGTGCCAGCTCTCGACCTACTTCGTCGGCCGGACCGCGTTCTACCGCCTCCGCAGAGTCCGTGCAGCGCGACCACGGCGACCGGTTCGACCTGGCGCGCTACCACGAGGCCGTGCTCGCGCACGGCACGCTCCCGGTCAAGTATCTCGGAGAGCTTGTTCGTCGAACGTTAAATCAAGGGAAATAACGAGACTTTAGCACCACCGCCGGGAATCATCGTCGCCTGGCGTGGTGGAGTGTCTTCATCGTTTCCTCGCGGGAGGCCCTTGGGCGTCGCGAAACATGTCCAGGGCGATCCGGCCGCTGATCGTCGCCTGAGTTCGGACGCGGTACACGGTCTTCTGCATCTTGCGATGCCGGCGGTTGCCCCGTTCCACGGCGTTGGAGGTCGAACCCAGCAGGCTATCGTCCAGGAAGGTCAGCGCCTTCTCCAAGTTGGGGGACTCGAGCTTCTGGAAGATCGGCCTCAATCCCTTGAAGCGGCGGACGCTGAGCCCGCAGCCGGGCCAGCTTCATCAGCGCCGTCTCGGTGCGGCACCGGCGGTCGAACAATCGATAGATCTCCTCCACCACGTCCCGGAGGGCCCGCAACTGGGGCAAACCCCGGCTGATGCGTTGCAGCGTTCGGTGCTCACCCGGCGTGAGCTGACGTCTCACGAAGAGATGACGATGCTCGAACAGGTCGCCGATCTTCCGCTCCAGGTGCCGGCGTCGCCGGGCCTTCCGCTTCGCCTCCGGCGTGCCGGGCCGCCCGCGGGGAAGCTTCGGCTTCTGCGCGGCCAGCTGCTTGCGGACCTGAGCGACGGCGCGAGCACGGCCTTGTTCAGCTCGGCCAAGATGTGGAAGTCGACAGACCTGGTGCTCCGCCGCGCCGAAGACCTCGGAAATTGGCTCCGGATACAGCTCCGAACCGTCGGTGGTGATCCCGCGGAGGTCAATCCGCCGCTTCCAGGGCCGCCTGGAACCGCCGGAAGAACGCCCGGATGTCCCCGTGAACCGGGCGTGGTCGAGGACCTCGTAGCACAGGCGCTTAATACTACTTTGTCAACTGAACCTTGGTTCGTCAAATTCGTAGAAAGGGTATGAAAACTACCCGAATCCCTCACGCCCCCAGCACTCCACTGCCCGAACTGGCCGAGTTCCTCACCCCCTTCCGCGTCCACTTCCACCGGAGCGAGGGACCCCAGGCACTCGAACGCTATCTCACCGGGCTGCTCACCGAGCACCCCAACAAGAACTGCGACACCATCGCCCAGGTTGTCCCCGGAACCTCCGAGCAGCGTCTCCAGGGCCTCTTGACGGCCATCGACTGGGACGAGGACGACCTCAACCGGCAACGCGTCCAGGACATGCTCCGGTTGCCCAGCGAGGGCGATGGCGTCTTGATCTTCGACGATACCGGCTTCGCCAAGCAGGGCAAGTGCTCCGTGGGCGTCGCCCGGCAATACTCCGGCACCCTGGGCAAGACCGGCAACTGCCAGGTCACCGTCAACTGCCACTACGCCGAGCGGACCCTCGCCTGGCCGGTGGCCACACGGCTCTACCTGCCCGAGCACTGGGCCCACGACGCCGACCGTCGCAAGAAGGCCAAAGTGCCCGAGGACGTCACCTTCCAGACCAAGCCGCAGATCGCCCTGGAACTCCTGGACCGGGCCCGTGACTGGGGGGTGCGCTATGCCTGTGTGACCGCGGACGCCGACTACGGCGACAACCCCAACTTCCTGGACGGCTTGGAGCGGCGGCGGAAGCGATACGTGGTCGCCGTCCGCGCCGACTTCGCCGTGACGTCTCTCGCCGCGGCGGGGAGACGCGACGGGCCGATGTCCTGGTCGCGGCCCAGGCGGCGCGGTCGTGGCGTTCGGTGACTTGGCGGGAGGGAAGCCAGGGCTGGATGCGCGGCGCTTCGTCGCCTTCCGCGGCTGGCGGGTGACGTCGGCGGGGCGGCGTCGGGCGGGCTGGCTGATCGGTGAGGATGCCTCGGACGGCAAGCGGCGGTACTACTGGAGCAACTTCGGTCCGGAGGTGGCGTTGGAGCGGATGGTGGAGTACGCGCCACCGGCGGCACTGGGTGGAGCAATATCACGAAGAGGCCAAGGGGCTGCTGGGCTGGGACCAGTATCAGGGCCGGCTGTGGCCGGGCTTTCACCGGCACGCGGTGAGTGTGATGCTGGCGTACAGTTTTCTGGTCTGGCAGGAGTGGCAGCAGCGACAGGAGCGAACCCGCCCGGGACGACCACGGCGGCCCTTTTTCCCTTCGGCCGGATCGACGCCGGAAGTCGCTGCCGGAGGTGCATCGCCAGATCTGCGACTGGCTCCGGCTCGAAGCGGCCAAGGAGTTGCTGTCGCGTGAGCTCATGAGCGTGCCAGAGCGAGTCCCGGCGTAACTGACAAAGTAGTATTAAGCGCCAGTGCTGATGGAAAGTCAACGACATGCTGTCGCCAGCCGAGTTGATCCGTTTCCCCTACGACCTCACGGTCCGCGACCGCGCGAAACCAGCGGGGGAGTGGCTCGGTGACAAAGTTCATGGGACCGAGACAAGACCCTTGCCTGTTCATCATACTTCAGGAAAACTGATGAGAGGCTTGCCGCTCACGGTGGGCGCAGGCCACGGCTAGGGTGGCTCCGACGAGCGCCCGGGAGAGTGTTCGACCGGGATTGTGTTCGTTGCGCACCGGCAGCCCGACGAAGGGAGCGGTGGGCCATGGCGATCCGGGTAGTCTGTCCGGTCTGCCGGCACCGGGGCGTTGTCCCCGACCGGGCGATGGAGAAGCGAGTCGTGTGCCCGGCCTGCGGGTTTGAGCACCGGCTGACAAAGGAATGGCTGTCCTTGACGGGGTGTACACTGGCGGCGGCCGAACCCGTGCCCCAGGCGGGCCCCCCTCTAGGGTGGAGTCATCGGACCCGATACGGCCCCAAGGCGAACCGCCGCGGGAGTGGTGGGTTCGGGCACTGGTCGCCGTTCTGCTGACTCTGGTCGTGGTCATCACGACGATGTCAGCTCTTGCTGGTACAGAACCTGCGGACCCAGGCCCGTCCCCGGCAGGAAAGCCCACGAACGACCGTGGCGTCGGCCCCGTCGCCTGCCGCTGCCACCGCCGGCCACCGCCGCCCGCCCCGCACCGGGACCGGCGCCGGTTCCGCCGGTTGCGCTCGCGCCGACCCAGCCGCCGGTACTGGACGGCGCGGCCAAACCTGATATTTCGGAGAAGCTCGTCAATGCGCTGCTCGCCCTGGCCCGCGCCGCGACCGGGAATGACCCGGCGGCGCCGATCGAGACGCCGTCCGATCCGGCGGAGACGGATGAAGACCAACCGTGTGATGCTCCGCCCACCCCCACGCCCTCCGGGCCGTCAGCGCCGCCGGGCACGCCGCTGAGCGTCGCGGAGGTCGTCGCGCGGCGTGAGCGGTCGGTCGCCTTGATCAAAGGCCCGAGGGGACATGGCACCGGGTTTCTGGTGCGGCCTGGTCTGCTGGTCACCAACGCCCATGTGATCGCCGGCGAGATTGTGCAGGATGTGGAAGTGCGGTTCCCGTCAGCGGAGGCGAAGGCCAAGGCACCCGACCGTGCCGGTGCTGATCAGCCAGGATCGCGAGCGCGACCTGGCCTTCTTCGCCGTCAAATCGGACCTGCCCCCGCTGCCCCTGGCTGATACCTTCGCCTTCCGCAAGGGCGAGGAGGTGACAGCCATCGGCAACCCGGGCGGGCCGGACCAGATCCTGGAGAACGCGATCAGTCGGGGCGTGCTCAGCACCAAGACCGTCATCAACGGCGAGGAATACTATCAACTCAACATCGCGGTCAATCCGGGCAATTCGGGCGGGCCGGTCCTCGATCCGTACGGCCGCGTTATCGGCGTCGTCACCCTGAAGAGTACCGATAAGGAGGCGGTCGCCTACTGCATCCCAGTCCAGGCGTCCGGACCGAGTTGACGCGTGCCGAGGCTCGGCGGGAGCGATCCTGTCCCGACGCACGTCGACCCCGGCGGCGGCTGATCCCAACGCGCCGGCCCTCGGCTCCGGCTGGCAGCCGGGTCAGACCTACGTCTACGGAGTGCTCGTGGAGTATGAGATGCCGGACTCGACCGTCCGGCTTGTCGGCGGCAGTGTTTACAAGGTGGGTCGCCGGCCGACCGGGCGAGGTGCGGCTGACACCGAGGCTGGCTGACCCGGGCCGACGATTCCCGTAACGACCCGCGCCGGCCCGCGCCGAGCGGCATGCAGGTCAGGCGGACCGGGCCGGCCGATCGACGAGTCACTGAAGGTCGATGGCAAAGGGAACGTAATCCCAGGGGGATACTTCAAGGACCCGCTCCCGCTGTTCGGCGACCTGGCGCTCGATGCTGATCGAGCCCCTGCCGGTGCGGCCCCAGGCGAAGTGGGAGGTCTTCCAGGATGCGACGCTGGAGCGTGTCACGATCGTCGAGGAGCCGTCGCGGGTGACTTTTTCGCTGACGATGCCGGACCTGCTCGACCCGTGGCGTTTTCCAGCCTGGGCCGGCTTCCCATGGGGCCGCGGTTCGGATCGCCCCTCCCGGTCCAGCCGGCGTGCCCGGTTTCCGGGGCGTGCCCCAGCCCCCGTCCGGGCGTCTACCGAGGCCGGGGTTCCGGGCCACTCCGCGCTCGCCGTTCGGCACCCGCCCGTCCCCGACGCCCCCGTCTGGACCCAAGTCGGAACCAGTCAAGGTGACAATGCTGCCCGCGCACGAGCGGTCTTCCTACACGGCCGAGAAGGCCGCCGAGGGATCGCGCAAGATCACCAAGGAGTACGAGTTCACCACCAAAGACTCCGTGCACGGCCGGCCATTGCTCCGGCTGACCGGCCGCGGTGCGCCATGACCTTCGACCCGAAAGAGGGCGTACCGCGTTTGGCGAGCTTCCGGGGTACGGTCTCGGTGCAAGCCAACCCGAAGCCGTTGCGCATTGACGGTGCGTGGGCCTGCCGGTTGCTGGAGGGCGACGACCGGCACGGGCGATGATCTTCCCGACGCTACCGGCCCTGGTCATGACGCCACTGAGCAAGAAGGAGGTCCGGGCGCTGATCGCCGAGCTGGCCAGGCCCGATCGGAAAGCCCGGCAGGAGGCTTGCACCCGCCTGAAGGACGCGGCGCGCCTCGGGAGTCCTTCGCACGGTGGTCGCGCCCCCTGGAGCCGCTGGCAAGCGACCCGGATGAGGGACTCGCCCGGGAAGCGATCCAGGCCCTGGGCGTCTGGGGCGACGATCACAGCCGGGACGTGCTCATCGACCGGCTCGACGACCAGGCCCACCGGCTCGCGCGGAAGTCGCCACGGCTCTAGGACGGCTCGGGCCGGACCCAAGGGCCGCCGCCGCCCTGGCCCGAAACCTGGACCGCGACCCCGATGGGATCAAGCTGAGCCAAGCGGGCACTCGGCGCGGTGGCCGAGCCGCCGCTGCTGGAGGTGGCCCGCAACGGCGCGTCCGTTCCCGTCCGCGTGGCTGCCTGTGAGGTTCTCGGCGCGATCGGGACCGACGCGAGCCGGCCGGTCCTGAACGAGTTGGTCAGCGCGGCCCAGATGGGAGCTGATCGCTGCGGCCGTGCAGACGATCCAAGCGATCACTACGCGGTATCCCGACGACCAACAATGGCAGGCCTGGATGGACACCCTGCAAGGTGGTGACGTCCCGGGCCCGCCAGGCCGCCACCAAGGGGCTGGCCGCCGCGGAGTTGACTGCCGGGCAGACCGCGAACACGATCCGGGCCCTGGAATGGCGGCTCCATGACCCGGACGCCGAACCCGCCGCGTCGCGATTGCCGGGCTCGGCCGCCTTGGTAATAACCAGAGTCGCTCGAAGCTCGTTATCTGCATCGGCCAGCCGGACTACCGCGAATGGCGTGAGGCCGTCACCGCGCTGATGAAGCTCGGCCCCGACACCGACGCCGTTCCGGCCCTGACGGGCCGGCTCCACGAGGATCGGAACCTGGTGTTCGCAGCCTTCCAGGCCCTCGGCCCTGCGGCTGAGCCGGCACTACTCGCGGTCTTGGCCGACCGCGACCCGTTCTCCAAGGCGGACGCCTGCAAGCTCCTGGGTCTGTTCGGTTCGGCGGCGGCGATCCCGCCGCTGGAACAGTTGGCGACGGAACACGACTGAAGGAGGCCGCCACCGCCTTGGAGATCCTGAACGCCCGGCTGCACGGGCCGCCCCCGGCGCGGCCGTGACGCTCCTTCTGGACAGCGTGCGTTCCGGCGATGCGGGACGACAAGGGGCGGCCCTCGACTATTTGGCCCGGCTCCCGGCTCCCAAGGTGCGCCGCGCCCGGAGGTCGCCCGGACCATAGAACAGTTGGTCGGCCCGCAAAGCAACCCGTTCTGGAGGGACAAGGTCGGCATCATCCTGGCCCGAGCTGGGGCGACCGGCAGACCGCGGCTATCCTGACGGCCTTGGTCGAAGACCGGGGCCGCCGGGTCTGGGGCGAGGCGGCTGTGGCCTGGCCGAGTTCGGGACCGACGAGCGGGCACTGCGAGCCACGGCTCTGCGCCTGGCGGAGGATGCCACCTGGGCGGGCCGGGCCGTCCGCGCCGGCAAAGCTGCTGAGCCTGTGTTGCTGGTAATCGTCCGCAAGGCGCCGACATGCGGCTGCGGATTCTCGCCTGCCAGGTCCTGGCCGACATCGGGACACCATTGGGCATCGCGGCACTCCAGCCACTGGCCGATCGTGCGGACGAGGCCCCGGTCGCCGAGGCCGCGGCGGGGCCTCGAGGAACTCGGGAAGCGGCCTTAGCCGTGATCGCCAGTGCCCACCCAAGGTGTGAACCAACAATGAGCATTGGCTCAGGTTGCAAGCATTGAAGTTGACCGTTCTTCGGGTAATCCGAAGTCGTCTGTGGACAATTGTAGCAACTTCCACCTCAGACCCAGATTCTCGTAGGGATAACGGCCCCGGCCTTTCCCGCATCGAACGACGTCCGCCCGTATCGGCGGTATTCCGCCCTATTTGGTCGTAGTTGGTGGTTGGGTCGTACACGAGGTGGTGCTCCATCCGGCGTCGAAGAGCCTCCCGACCATGAGATTTGTTTTTCGCACCACATAATTCTACTGTCTGGAATCGCTTGACCGCACGCAAGTGCTATTTGTATCAATGACTTCCAGAGGGACGTCACCTCGATGGAAGGAGTCAACTGTGGAGCCTCGATTCCAGCAACGCAAAGCTCGATTGCTCGCCGACTGCCAGGTCCCACCCACGACCTTTCGCGGCGCCGTCGACACGCCTGGAGGCCTTCGCCCAACCCTTCGTCGCCACCCTGCCCAGCCCTGAGAGCCGGCGGTACACCGGCACCTACCTGGCCGGGCTCGCTCTCCGACCTCGAGCACAAGAACGCCGAGGCCATCGCCTATCGTTATGACCTCGACCGACAGGCGCTCCAGCCTTCGTCGGCACCTCCACCGTGGGACCACACGCCGCCGATCGACGAGTTGAGCCGGCCAGGTCGGTGCGCGAATCTGGGCCGCCCCGACGCCGTGCTGGTTTTCGACCCCTCGGCCTTCCCCAAGAAGGGGACCGCCTCCGTCGGAGTGCAGCGGCAATGGTGTCGGGCGGCTGGGCAAGCTCGAGAACTGCCAGGTGGGCCTGTTCCTGGGCTACGTCACCGACGCGGAGCAAGTGCTGGTCGACTTCCGGCTCTACTTGCCCAGGAGTGGGCCAAGGACAGGAAGCGACGAAAGCGGGGCGGGGTTCCCGAAGGACGTCCGTTACCGCACGCGGCACGAGCTGGCGCTGGAGATGCTCACGCAGCGCGGCGCGGCTTTGCCGCATGGCTGGGTCAGCGGCGACGACGAGATGGGCCGGCCGGCGTGGTTCCGCCAGCGTTTGGCCACGCGTGAGCGAGCGTACCTTTTGGCCGTGCCGTCGAACACGACGATCCGTGACCTGGAGGCCGAGCCGCCGCCCTACGGGGGTCGTGGTCCGCACCCCAAGCCGCCGTTTGTGGCCGTGCGGGCCTGGTGTGAGTCGCTGCCGGCGGGAGCGTGGACCCGCCTGTCGGTGCGCGACGGCGAGAAGGGACCGCTGGAAGTCGAGATCGTGGCCCGCCGGGTGGAATCGAAGGTGGAGCGGCACATCGTCGGCTTCGCGGAAACGCTGGTGGTGGTGCGGTACGAGGAGAACGGGAAGCAGAAATATGATTATTACCTCTCCAATGCGGACCGTGGCACACCGCTGGAGGAGTTTGCACGGGTGGCGAAGGCGGAGCACCGGATCGAGGAGTGCCTGAAGCGTGGCAAGAGCGAGGCGGGGTTGGGAGATTATCAAGTGCGGAACTGGGTGGGCTGGCACCACCACATGGCGTTGTCGCTGCTGGCGGCATGGTTCCTGGTGGGCGAGACGCGGCGGGGGAAAAAAGCGGGCGCCGGCCTTGACGCTGCCCCAAGCCTGCGCCGGTCTGGCGTTGATCTTTCGGAAGGCGTGCCGCTGCGATACCCAGACCCGCAGTGCCCGCGAACGGACGCGCTGGCTGGAGCGCAACGAACTGGCGCGACTGTACCACTACAAGGTGCGTAAGCAATTGCCACCGTTGAAGTACAGTCAGCGAGATTCGCTCAGACAGTAGAAATAGAGAGCTGCAGCAAGTCCGATGGCCTGCCGTCCGTTATTCATGATCGTGTTTTGGGAGATCGTGTTATAAGTATTGTAGTAGCTGTGGGAGCCAGCGATCCCGTCATACACGTTGTGTGTAAGCGTATTTAATGTTAATGCAATGTGATTTGAGCTATTCATATCGATACCGTTGATACTGTCATGGAACCAGGAGTGATCAACGATTGCGCCGGCTCTCGCCTGCGAGCCATCGACACTCTCGAAGGTCAGGCCACTCCTGTCGGTCACATCCCGTCCCAGGTTGCAGGAGCTCGGCGTAGCGGATGAGGGTCTGGGAACCGGCCTTGCCGAGGACGTACGCGCCGCTGCCGCTGCTTGCGGTAGAGCAGGCGCTGCCGCTCCTCGATGTGATGTGCGCGTAGTCGAGGATCTCGTATCTATCTCCTGACCGCACGCCGTCGGTGATCGTCGCGCTACCGGTGGTGAGGGCGCTTAACGCATCGGGGTAGGCCAGGACATCGAAGGAGTCGGAGCCGCCACAGGCGGCATCGTCATTGGTGGATTTGACGATCTGGAAATAGGAACTTCCGCTGTGAATGTACCGACCGGCCGCCTGACGGTCGGCGGAGACGAGAGAAGTCGACGTGGAGCAGATTTTCTTGATGTACGTGTCGCCGCTGATGCTCGCAATCGTCATCCCACTCGAAGTGTCGGCTCTCGTCATGGCCGTGTCGGTGTTTGCGAGGATCGGGTAGAGCCTGCCGAACGCGAGCGAGCCGGTGCTGCTGATTCTCATCATCTCGCCAGCCTGCTGGTTCACGCTCCAGTTCTTCGTGGCATCAGTGAGAACGGTTTCAGTGGCGGCAGAGAGCGTGCCGCTGTCCTCGAGACTGCCGAGGACCTGCAGGTAGCCGGTGCTCTCGACCTCCAGACCGGTATCGGTCGTGCCGTAGGGATTGAGGCGGAGGATCGTATTCTTGGCGAGGGGACTATCTCACGACCGATCTTCCTGCGCGGACAGTTGGTTGCGCAATTCGTCCGGGGTCAATCGGAGGAATTCCCAGAAGCTCAGGTCGGGCAGCTTCAGGCCCAGCAGATCGTAGGGCGTGTGGCCCTTGCGCGGTCCTGTACGGAACTTCCGCAGGTTCCAGTAGAGCCGTTTCAGATCGAGCAGCCCCTGGGTCATCTTTCGGTGTCGTGATTGCTGCATCCGGGCCACACTGTTGATGCACTCCACCAGGCTGCTCGCACGCCACACGCTGTCCAACACGCCACGGACGCGTTGCGCCTGTTCGCGCCAGTCGGGACACACCTGGTCCAGCCAGTGGGTGCGGACCAGCGCCCACACGCGGGTCATGGCCGACTGACGCGCCGGTTGCCGGCGCAAACCCTCCAGGCCCACGAGCACCGTCAAGATCTCGGGAGCCAGCTTTAACGCCGCCAAACGCTGGTGCATTTGGTCCAGGAACGTGAAGCTCTCTCGGCGCTGGAACCAGCGCCGCGTCTTCGCCCAGGCCGTTCCGGTCAGGTGGGGCAGGACCGCGGCCACGAGGGCCTCGGCCTGCGAGCGGTCGTTGAGTCGGCCTTCAGGTGTGAAGAACTCGAACGCCCACTTCCCTTGTTTCCAGGCGGTTTCGGCGGCGGTGGCCTGGTCCCAGAGGCGTTCGGCCTGCTGCCAGAGCCGTTTCACCGACGTGCCGTAACCCTGGCACGAGAGTCCTTGTTGGCCCCGCTCGTCGAGTTTCTTCTGGGCGGCCTCGGCCCGTTCCAGGGCGCGCGTGGCCGCGCCCCAGGTCGTGCGCAGGCGCGGTTGCCTTCGCGCAGTGTGTGAAAGACATCGAGTCCATCGTCGATGTGGGGCAAATCGGTGCCACGCCGCCGGTCTCGTTCCAGACGCAGGCCCTTGCCCAAGCCCGTGCCATCGTCGCGGACCACGGCTCGCAATGCCGGGAACTGCGCGAATTCGCCGGCCCAGGTGGCGCCGTCGCGTTGGGGCACCCGCCGTCCCGTGAGCCAGCACAGGCTCGCAGGTTCCACGGCCATCAAGACGGGTTTGTGGCCAAAAAAATCTCGTCCGCCGTGAGTTGCTGCGCCTTCGGCCGGGCGTACTCGTCGATCACCGCGAGCAACGCCCCGGCCTGCGCCGGCGTCCTGAGTCGCTCGTCCCAATGTGGCTACGCTCCGCACACGAGGCGGCAGCACCACGGCCAACTGCCGTCGGGCGACACTCAAACTGACCCCCTCAGCCTGAGAAACCGCGGCAAACTCATGCTGCTTCTCGGGTGTCATCTCCACCGCACGTGCGAGCCTTTCCTCCAGGGCCTGGATGCGCGCCTGCTGCTCGGCCACGGTCTGTTCGAGTTCGGTGATCTTCGCTTGAGCCGCCTCGAGGCCCACCGCATCGATCACCTGCGCGGCCTCACGATACACGGCTTGCCGCGATTGGCCCCGCTCACGTGCCTCCTTGGCGACTTCACCGTGTTTCCCGAAGAGAACGACGAACGCGCTGGCAATGCGTTGGGAGATCGTGGACATGGGGACGCGCTCCCTCGGGGCCGGTCAAAAAGTCCGTTCCTAGAGGAAACGCTCTCCCATCGAAATTGTCCACCCGAAACCCCGCCTAACCGGCGAGTTTGGGATAGTGCCCTTGGCAGCTTCAGGCTGCCGGTGCCGGAACCGGCGCCGACGTCGAGGATGCAGTTGGGGCAACTCGCGGGAACGGCGTTGTTGTTGACATCAATCGTGATCGTCTGGCCGTGGGGCAGCGCGGTGGTTTGTAATGTCCCCCGCTGATTGGCGGTCGCGGCAATCGTTGTCTTGCCGTCGACTTCGAGCGTCGTCCCGCTGCCGTCGAGGGTGACGGTACCGTTGCCGATGACGAGCGCGCCGGTCGCGTTGAGTGCCGAGACCGTGACGGGTCTGCCGATCGTCCAGTTGCCGTTTGTGCCATTGAAGGAAAGCTTGTAGAAAGCGGAAGCGCCGATCATGCTGCCGGACAGAGTTTTACCGGACGTTGTGGCGGTGAAGGCGACGAGGCCGCTGTTTGCGGTGAAGGTGCCGGTATTGAGGTAGCTGCCGCTGATGCTCAGTGTCGTGGAGGTGGAGGTGAACGTCCCGCCAGTCTGGGTGAGATTGCCGAGGATCGTGATGGCATTGGTGCCGCCGGTGAAAGTGCCGGCAGCCTTGCTGAAGTTGCCGTTGACGGTGAGCGCTGCCGATTGGGTGAGCGTGCCGCTAAAGCCGGCTTGGATCGAGAGGGAAGCGACAGCGAGACTCGCTCCGATCACTGCGCTATTGGTGCAGGCACTTCCGAAGACGATGTCATCGGATGCGCCGGGAGCAGTCGTGTTGGCGTTGGCGCCGCAGGGCTGCCGCCCGTCGTCGACCAGTTGGTGTCGGTGGCGATGGTGCCGCCGGGGGTGCCGATCCAGTACTTGGTGGCGGCGAAGGTCACCGAGGGAGTGAGCAGACCGGCTAGGCCGATGAGCAGAGACAGGCAGCGGAAGCACATGATGCAGAGGGAAGAATTATTGAGTGGAAGTATACCTCGACGGGTATGCAGCAGACCCACCTCCAGCTCAACTCATCTTGTGAAAATGTGAGAGTATGACGTAGCCACGATGTTCACGAACGCCGTGGCAGGGCAGTCGGCTCAGCGCGACTTCGCGATGCCCTCAGCCACTTGAATCGCCGGGCGGCCGTACCGCTGACGGCTATACCGGCGGATGATCGCCTCGCGCTTGGGGTCGAGCTTGTGCCGGGCCGGGGAGAGCGTGCGCAGGGAGAACGGCCGGCTCGGCTGGCCGGAGAGGAGCACGCGGTCGTACGCCTGGTAGCGCGGGAGCGTCATGAGGTCCTCGGGCGTGATGCCGCCGCCCAGCTGCTGCGCGAGCACCTCGGCATCCTGCGCCCCCACCTGGAACACGAGCATCGTGCCGACGTTGCCGAACACCGCGGCGGCGGTCTGGTCGTCCATCTGCGCCAGATACTGGTTCGCCAGGGTGAGGCTCAAGCGGTACTTGCGGGCCTCGGAGAGGATCGTGGCGAACGACTCGGTGGCGAAGTTCTGGAACTCATCGACGTACACGAAGAACTCGCGCCTCTGCGATTCGGGGATATCCGAGCGGCTCATGGCGGCAAGCTGGAGGCTCGTCACGAGGAGCGAACCCAGGAGCATTGACGCGTCGTCGCCGATCCGCCCCTTGCTCAGGTTCACGATGAGCACCTTGCCCGTGTCCATCACCGCGCCAGGTCGAGCCGGCCGTGTGGCTGGCCCAGGATGTTGCGCAGGAGCGGTGACGAGACGAACTGCCCGACCTTGTTCTGGATCGGCGCGATCGCCTCGGCTTGGAGCTTCGGAGGCATCGCGGCGAACTCGATCTCCCAGAAGGCGTGCACGATCGGGTCATGAAGCCGGGAGACGACGCTCTGGCGAAACCGCGCATCGGAGAGGAGCCGGAGCACGGAGACGAGCTTGTGCCGGGCCGGGGAGAAGCGTGCGCATCGAGAACGGCCGGCTCGGCCCGCTCCGGCTCGGGATGCCGTGTTGCTGCTCTTGGCCGCGTTTCTGTCACGGGCGTCTCTCGCCTCATGTGCCGGATCGTCCAGCGCGAAGAGTTCCGGATGGCGGCGATCGCAGGTCCGTCCACCGCTCCAGCCATTCCTGGCTCGTCAGCCCGACCAGATCCCCACGCTCCACCCGGCAGCCTGCGTTGACCTCGCACAGCGTGCAGAGATCATCGAGGCCGAGAGTATCCGTCCGGAACAGGGGGCTCAGGTCGCACAAGACCATCCCCGTTCCTTGGCTGCCGAACACGGCGCCCCGGCCGTCCGGCGTGACGGTCACATTGCTTCCCCAGGAGGCGAAGCGGATCGGTGGCGTGACCGGCCGGCCGGTGAGGCGCTCCAGCACCCGGCCGGTCGCATCCCGGCTGGCGGTGAGCATCCACTGACCGTCGGGCGAGAAGGCGACCCCGTTGAGTTCATCCTGGTGCGAGAACGGCGGGCACGCGAGCCGCCCGGTGCGCCAGTCCCAGAGCCGGGCCTGGCCGTCGCGGCAGGCGGTGAGCACGCAGGTCCCATCCGGGCTGAAAACGCCCGAAAACACCCACTCGGGGTGCCGCAGCGGCACGCCGACCTGCGTGCCGTCGGCCAGCCGCCAGATGCGCAGCACGTTATCATCCCCACCCAAGGCGAGAAGTTCGTCATCGGGCGAGAGGTTCGCGTCCCACAGGCGCGCCGGATGACGGATCGGTGCGGCGAGGCGCGGTCGGCCGGTCACTGTGTCCCACACCTCGACCGTCGCGTTCGTGCCGACGGTCACGAGGCTCTTGCCGTCGGCGGTGAAGAGCGCGTTGGGGATCGAGAACCACGGCGCCTTCTCCGCCGACCGGTGCCGTGCCGACCAGTGCAGCCGGTGGGTGGCGGCATCGAACAGCAGCACGTTCTCGTCGGCGCAGAGGACCGCCAGCACTGCGCCGTCGCGGGGGAAGGCCACGCGCCACGGCTCGGCTGGAAGCGGGATCGGTTCGGCCCGAGGTGACCCCGACCGGGCATCGTAGAAAACAAGCTGTCCCTCGACAGCCTGGTCGGTCTGCCGGACGCCCGTCACCGCGACGGTGCGGCCGTCGGGAGCGATCGCGGCATCCTTGAGGAGGCCGGGCGCAGGCAGGAAGGGACCGACCGGCTGACCGCTTCCGACCTCGTAGACGCGTGTTCGCTTCAGTGTATTGGGCCCCGACGTCCACCAGTAGGCCGGCAGCACGTACCGGCCCGAGGGATCGAGGTGGGCGACGACAGGACCGTGGTCACACTCCAGGAGGTGGTTTCGGCGGTCCTCCGAGGGGGGCATCCTCCAGATGCGCACGAGGCCGTCGCGCTGTGCGATGGCGCAGAGCCGGCTATCGGGGGCGATGGCCACGAGGCGCGCGTCGAGCGGGTGACGGAGCGGTTCGCCCACGACTCGGCCCGTCTCGATGGACGTGAGCCGGGCGGTGCGGTCCCCTGACGCCGTGAGCAGGTGACAGCCGTCGGCCGAGAGCGCGGCATGCCACACCGTGTTCCCGTGGGAGACCCAGTTCGTGCGCTTTCGCTCCCCGGCACTCCAGATCTCCGCATTCGTGTTCCCACAGAACACGATACGACCTCCGTCGCGGCTGACGGTGATGGCCTGGATGGAAGAGGTCGAGAGCGGCGTCTGGACCAGCGCGGTGCCGGTGTTCGCATCCCACCACGTCACCTCCAGTGCGTCGGTCAGCGTCACGAGCACCTTGCCTGCGTCGACGAAACACGGACTCGCCTGGAAAGCCGTCGAGAGATGCGTCCGCGGCGGGTACAGGGTCGAGCCGGCCAGCGTGCCATCGTGCACCGCGTACATATACACCCGTTGGTCCGAGCCGGTGACGGCAAGGAGATCGGCCTGGGGCCGGAACCGCACGGCGACGGCCGGTTCGGGGAGCGTGGGACCCTTCTGCGCAAGCGTCTGAGTTCGGCAGTCCCAGAGCCGGACGATCCGGCCGGCGATCGCCAGGTGTTCCCCGTTCTCCGCGTAGTCCAGGGCGGATACCGGCTCGGCGAAGGGCACGCGCGCGAGGAATTGGCCATCGGCCACCTGGTAGATCTCGACTCCGCCCTGGGCGGTCCCCAGTGCAAGCTGTGCTCCGTCGGGACGGAAGCGGTGCACAGGATCTCGGCGCGATTCGGGACCCAGGGCAGCGGCTGCCCAGTGATAAGATCCCAGAGGCGGACACGATGGTTCTGCGTGAGTGTCAGAAGGAGTCGTCCGCCCGGGTGGAAGACCAGATCGACGAGCTCTTCGCCCGGGTGCGGCAGAGCGCGCACCGGCACCAGTGCGTTCCCCAGCCAGGTGTGAACCCGGACGCGGTTGTACCGCTCGCGCAGGATCGTCTTTGGCCAGGCGGGCGGCGTGCGCGAAGAAGAGCGCCGCCTCGAGCCGGCTGCCCCGACCGTCGGCGGCCAGTCCCTGCTGCATGTGCAGGTCCGCCAGCGCCCGCACCGCCTCGGATCGGGCTGCATCCGCTCTGTGTCGCAGCCGGGCTTCCCGCCAGGCGGCCAGCGGCGCGCCGATGAGCACGACGAGCAGCAGCACAGTCACCGTGGCGAGCAGCCCCGCGAGCACCGGCCGCCGCCTCACCCAGCGCCACGTCTGTCCAACCGGCCCTGTCCGGCGTGCCCGCACCGAGCGACCCTCGAGGAAGCGGCGCAGGTCGTCTCTCATCTCCGCGGCCGACGGGTACCGGTGCGTGGCGTCTTTGGCCATCGCCTTGAGGCAGATCGTCTCCAGCTCGCGCGGCAGGTCGGGCTTCAGCCGGCGGGCGCAGGAGGATCGGTCTCGCAGACCTGCCGGAGGATCTCCGCAGTTGTCGCGCCCGCAAACGGGGCGCGGCCGGTGAGCAATTCATAGAGGGTCGCGCCGAGACCGTAGACGTCGGTGCGGGCATCGACCGGCTGGCCCAGCGCCGGCTCGGGACTCATGTAGGGCGGGGTGCCGACGATGTGGCCGGTGCTGGTGATGCGCGCCGTCGCCTCGTCTTCCGCGGCGTGGATTGCACGCGCGATCCCGAAATCCGCGAGCTTGGCCTGTCCCGTCGCGCGCTCGATGAGGATGTTCGCGGGCTTGACGTCGCGGTGCACCAGTCCGTGCTCGTGCGCCAGGGCCAGTCCCGACGCCACCTGGGCGATGAGCTGGGCCGCATCGCGGGGGACAGCCGCTCGCCCCGGCGCAGCGCTCGGCCAGCGACGCGCCCGCGACGTACTCCATCACGAGATAAGGGAGCGGGAAGCCCTCGGTACGGCCGACCCCGTGAATGGTCACAATGTGCGGATGGGATACGGCCACGGCGGCCCGGGCCTCACGCTCGAACCGGGCGCGGCTGCGGAGACTGACGGCCAGCTCGGGTTGCAGCACCTTGATGGCGACCGGGCGGCGCAGCTGAACATCGAACGCCTCGAAGACGATCCCCGTCGAGCCGGCGCCGAGCAGCCGCACGATCCCATAGACGCCGAGCTGCCCCAGCGGCGCCTCCGCCGTCTTCGGACCGGGGAAACGGATCGCGGCCGATCGGGCCTGGTGAGAAATCGGGGGTTCGGCCGGGTCGGGGGCCGCGAGCAGCCGCCGGAGCCGATCCGTATCCACGCGGAACTCGGCAGGGGCCGGATACGGTCGGACCAGTTGCCGCCAGCGCCCAAGGGCCTCGTCCTCGGTCAGCCGGGCGACCGTCTCCTGGCAGGCGGCGCACCGCTCGAGATGGCCTTCCAGTTCCCGGGATTCCTCGGCCTCGAGACGCCCCTCCAGGAACGGCATCCAGCACTCGCCTGCGGGGCAGTGGTCCATGATGCTCTCCCCTTACACTTGGTCCGGTCGCTCCAGAACGGCGATCTCCGCATGGAGCTTGGACTGGACCCGGCTTTTCGCCATGTACACGGCGGCGACCGTCATACCCAGCTCTCCGGCAACCTCGACCGGTGGCCGATTCTCCAGGGCAACGCGCCAGAAGGCGTGCCAGGTCTTCGGCTCGACGTGCTGCCGCACCCGATCCATCGCCTCGTCCAGGAGTTCCCGGTCGAACAGCTCCTGGAGCCGGGCGAGCAGATCCTCCCGGGCCTCCACGGCATCGAGCGCCACGAGGACCGCAGTATCGCCACTGCCGAGGCCGGGGCGGCGGCGATCTTCCAGGAAGTCGAACCAGGCGTGATGCGTGATCGTCTTGAGCCAGCATCGGAAGGAGCGGTTCGGGTCGTAGCGGAAGCTGCGGAGCTTGTCGGCCAGGTGCACGAGCACGGTCTGCGTGACATCGTCCGCGTCGGCCTCCTGAAGCTTCCAGTGCCGGCACCAGCCGAGGAGGACCGGCCCGTACCGGCGCACGAACTCGTGCCAGGCCGCCGGATCGGCCGGGACCTCCCGCAGGCGGCCGAGCAGGGTGAGGCTGGTGGGCGTCTCCGGAGAACTCCCCATAGGGTCTTACTCCTCCACGCGCGAGAATCTCACACGGATTGTCGGATGGCGATGCGGAGCGGACAAGCAGAAAAGAAACGCAGCGAGCGCTGCCGGCTCCTCTTTTCCATCAAGCGACACCCCGTTCCGGTGATCGCTGTCATGCATGACCTCGCAGGCGGATCGCTGATCCGAAAAAATATTTCGCGGTCGTGTTAGAAACGGGATCGATGCCCCGTAATCCCTATGAAGGCACCGTGACCGGTGCTGGCTCACGAGGACACCACGCGAGAAACGCTTGGGGTGGGGAAACGTGCGCACGTCGGTTTTCGTGCGTACACGGCGACAGGGAAGACCGTGTCCTGTGGCGGGAACGAAAGCGCCGTTGCCATCGCCGCGTCTGGACGGTTCGACGCGCCCTGGCCACTGCGGATGTCCATTCGATGTCCTCGTTCCTGCCCGCGCGCGTGCGGAGGCCAGGCCACCGGCCGCTGCCGGCCTTCACGCTGCCGACGTCGTTGTCCCCACCGAACCGAGAAGATTCACAGGAGCGAGGAATGCCGATGAGCGACGAGATCATCCGCTGTGCACACTGTCAGGCCAAGATCCGGCTCCGTGCCGGGCACAGCCACACGCGGTTTGCGTGCCCGCGCTGCCAGACGATGAACGAGATCCGCAGCGACGGAGCGCAGCCGGCGGCGGCGCCGTCCGAACCGATGCTGGTCGTCACTCCGGCTGCGCCCTCCGTGCGTCCGGACATCCCCGCTCCAGTCGAACCGACGGTGGTCACGGTCCCAGCGCCGCCATCCCCGCCACCCGGCTTATCTCCCATCGCGCCCAGCAGCGCCCCCTTCCTGCCCATCGAGGCGATCCTGTCGAACGGCCTGGCCCAGGGACTCATCGCCGCAGGAATCCTCTACCTCGTGCTACCGGAACTGGGTCTGGGTGCTCGCCGGGCCGAGGCTGTTTGTGGTGCTCGCGTTCACGGTCCTGGCCGGTGTACTCGGCCTGCTCCAGGGCCTCTTCCGTCTGGCCTGTGTGCTGCTGCGCCGCGCACCCGCCCCGACGACGGCGGCCGCGGGGCCGGAAACTCGGCTGCCGGCATCCGTAGTCACGCCGGACGGGTCGCCCTGCCGCCGGCCTCCCGGCCGTCCGCACCATCCACCGGGAGGCCGCCCCGATGTCCCTGGTGACGGTGGTCGCGCGGTCGGTGGGAGATGCCGAGCCCGACGCGGCCCCGGTGAAAGGCGGCCCCATCGCCCACCCGGTCTGGAAGGGCCTCCTCTCCGGCGTGTTCGCCTGCCTGGTCTTGAGCTGCACTCAAGCCCACGATCGGTGTACGGGGATTGGTCTGCGTCTTCGCCGGACTCATCGTGGCCTGGCTGCTGCTCGTCGCCGTGCTCGCCCGGCTCCATCTGGCGCTGGCCTGCGCGGCGATCCGCGGGCGCCCGCCTCGCGGCGACTGAAGCTCGCTACCGTCCGGCTGCTCAAGGCCGGGTCGGTGGCCCTCACGCTCGCCGGTCTGCTGGTCGTGGCCGAGACGCTCGCCCCGCACAACGAAAGCTTGGTCCAGATGGCCGTGCGCGTGCCGCGCGAAGACGGCCCAGGCACGCGAAAAGCAGGCCCAGGCCGACCAGGAAATGCGGTGAAAGCCCAGCAAGCCCAGGCCCAGGCCCAGGCCGCGGAGGAGCAGACGTGGGCCGACGCCAGCTTCCTGCTCACGAGCCCCGGCGGTTACGCCCTGGCCATCCGCCGGGATGGCGACGACACCTCCCCGTACTACAAGGTGGTGGCCAAGGGCCGGGAGACCGAGGCGCAGGCCGGCCAGAAGATCGCCTGGCAACGCAAGAATCCCATCGTCGCCAACGACCCGGCGCTCACCATCCGGATCTACCAGGAGGTCAAAACTGGCAAGAATCTCCCCGAGCCGCTGGCCGAGGCGGTGACCTTCTTGTGGAAGCCAAAGACGTTCCTGCCGGCCGACGCACCGATCGTCGCGTTCGATGACCTGGTTCTCCACCGGCGACGAACGGGATTCGTCCTGGACGGTGCCGACGAGGACTTCGGGTACTGCGACCTGATCCCCATGCGCGCGAGACGGCGGCCACCCGCCGCGCGACGCTCGAGCCGGCGTTCCAGGTCGAGCGCATCGTCACGCGGCAGCGCGTGCGGCCGGGCTCGATCCGGCGGGACCTCTCGGAGACCCAGCTGCGCGAGGGGAACGACTTCCTCGAATGGTGCCTGCTCAACGTGCTCAAGACGCTGCAGGCCAACCAGTCGCGCCCCATCCACCTCTACGTCGATGGGGTGGTCGCCGACGTCGACGGGTCCGAGGTCCGGCAGCACCTGGCGGAGGGCGGCCTCCTCCAGAAGAACGCCCAGGGGGGAGCGGCGCAGCGCGCGCTCGATGAGGCGATGCGCGGCGCCCAGGTCCAGCTCGACCGGCCCCAGCCGCTACTCGCCCTGCTCCTCCAGCAACTGGCCCACACGGAGGAGCAGCTGAAGCTCGAGAAATACAAGGGGGCCGTCCAGGACGGGTTGCTTCGGCAGGTCGAGGTACTCGGCCGCGAGATCGACGCCCTGGCGCGCCCTCGTCGATCGCGAGAAGCCGCTCACGAGCGAGATCCGCTCGATGCTCATTCGTGCCGGCATCGCCCAGGTCGAGCGCCTCGATCGCGCCAAGGAGATCCTGCGCACGAAGGTGAGCGGCCAGAACTGGCTGCGGCCGGGATCGGGCGAGGCGGTGGCATCGGAGCTGGTGTCGGCCTCGCACCTGCTCCTGACCGACATCCGCAAGCCCGAGCGTGCCGGCCTGTACCAGCTCTCGATGCGGCTGATCGACGTCGCGACCGGCGCGATCCTCTGGGAAGACCAGGGCGACCGTCTGCCCAAGGACAGCCCGGGCGCCACGAGCGCACGCCGAGCCCACCGACCCGGCGGAGACGGCCTTCCCCGAGCCGGTCGCGCACTGGAGCCAGACCACGCGCCTCGACGGCGAGCTGAACCCGCGCCGCAACTACCGCATCCCGGTCAGCCTGGAGCTGACCAAGCACGACGACGGCACGCTGGGGGCACACGTGGACAGCCCCGGCGACCGCAAGTTCGGCCTGCCTGCGGACGCGATCGAGCTGCGCGGCAGCCAGCTTGCGCTTCCGCGTCCCGCGTTCGGCGCCAGCTTCGCCGGCACCATCCGAGACGACGGCGGCCGGATCGAGGGGACCTGGACGATCAACCGGACGAGCCTCCCCTTGACGCTCCAGGTGCGGCGCTGAACGGCACACCGGAACTCGATTTCCCACGTGGCGGTTCCACCCCTCGGATCGGGAGGGAACGATGTCTGCTGTCTCCGAGTTCCTCGCCGGCGATCTGCTTTCGGTCGGGTTCGTCATCCTCGTGCTGTGCTGGATCGGCGGTCTGATGGTGCGCGGCGAACCGGACCTGCTCGCCTGGGGCCAGCGGCTCGCCGCCCTCGCGTTCGTCGTCGTGGCTCTGGGCGAGGGGGCCGCGTCGGGGGCGACCGGCGCGGCCGAGTGGGCGAACATCGTCTTCCACGGCGCCCTCGCGGCCGGCCTGACGCTCGGTGTCGGCTGGGTCTGCGCTGGCCCTGCTCGCGTTCACCTACCGGCACACGCTCGGACCGCTCGCGGCGCGGCCTGGATCGGTGCCGCGCCCGGCTCCGCGCCTGCGCCGCGGAGCGACGACGGCAGCGCGACGAGCGTCGCCAGCAACGGCGCGACCACGCGGCGTACGAACGGGCGGCGCCCGAGCGTGCGCGACAGCGTGCGCTGGCCGAGGCCGCCGCCCGGGATCAGATGGACGGTCAGCGCCGGCGCGAGGATGCGCGGGCCAACGCCCTGCTCCGCTTCTCCTACTACGCCGCCAAGCTCGGCGACCGCTTCTCGCGGGCGATGTTCGACGAGTTCGTGGAGCACTTCATGAGTGATGCGCTCTCCCCCGAGATCGTCGAGCGGCGCGGGCAGGAGCTGCTCGCAATCCTGCAGCTCCACCTGGCCGACGTCGCGCCGCCGCCGGCCGCCGACTCGTTCGAGGCGATCGCCGCCTGGCACGAGAGTCAGAGCGTACAGCTCGAAGCCCTCCCGCTCGATAAGGAGGTCAAGAACTACTGCCGCGCCTCACTCAAACGCCGCATGCAGGATCTGCTCACCGAGTACCTCCGGGAGGCCGCACCATGAACCGCCTGAGACTCGGGTACCGGACGGGCACCAGGTCGCCCGTCGATATCCCCGTGGAAACGTTCCAGACCCACTTCCACCTGATCGGCGGGACGGGCAAAGGCAAGACGACCGCCATCCACACGATGCTCCACCCGCTCCTCATGAACCCCTACGAGCGGGCGTGCTTCATCATCGTGGACCGGCATGGGTAATCTCAGTAACGAGCTTTCTGCTCTGGATGGCCTCGCGCTACTGCACGCGAGGCAGTGCGCAGGCGGCTCGTCTACATCGAGCCGGCGAACGAGGACGTCGTGCTCGGCTTCAATCCGCTCCTGTACCGCACGCGCGGCGAGGGCTTCTTCAAGGTCCAGCGGGCCACCGAGATCATCCTCAGAGCCTGGGAGAGCGTCGAACATCGAGGCGATGCCCCGGCTCGCGCGGTGGACGTTCAATGCCTTCTGGGCCGCGGCGCAGCTTCAGCTCACCATCGCCGACTGCGTCCACTTCCTCATGCCCGGCAGCCCCTACCACGCGCCGCTCCTGCAGTGCCTGCCCGAACAACTGCGTGCCGAGTGGGCCGAACTCATCGCCGCCCGCGGGGCCGAGGTGGGCCGCATCCTCGAATCGACACGGAACCGCCTCAAGCCCTACTTCGAGAGCGATATCCTGCGGCGCATGTTCGGCTCGACCGAGAGCCGCCTCGACGTGCTCCGCTTCCTGCGCGAGGGCCGCATCGTGCTTTTGAACCTCGCGCCGCAGAACCGGCTCTCCGCGCAACTGGCGGATGCCATCGGCGCGCTCGTCTTGAACGAGGTGCTGGCAACCGCGCGGTCGCTGCCCATGGGCGTCCGCTACCCCACCTATGTCCTCCTGGACGAGTTCCAGAACTTCGTCGGGCCGGACATCGAATCGGCGCTCCCCGAGGTGCGCCAGCTCGGCATCCGCCTGATCCTCTCGCACCAGAGCTTCTCGCAGCTGCGGCGCGGCGAGTACGACCTCACCGCGATGATCTTCCAGGCGCAGAGCCGGATGGTCTTCGGCATCCAGGGCGAGGACGCCGACCTCCTGGCCCAGGAGTTCGCGTCGCTGACCTACGACCCCAAGAGGATCAAAGACGAGCAGTACGTCGCGCCGGCAGCGCATCAAGGAGCAACGGATCATTTCGCTTTCCACCTGGTCGCAGTCCGAGGACGCAGGACCGAGACCTGGAACACGACCGTCGGCCGCAACTGGTCGACGCACCAGAATGTGTCGCACGGCTTGCTGCGCGACACGGTGACGGACGGATCGAGCGAGGCCCGGTCCGAGAACAAGGGCGAGGGTGGCAGCCGGGGCCGGACGCACACCTCGGGGGGCGGCGAACACGTCGTCCCCGTGTACGAAGACTACGACGAACTCGCCAGCCGCGTCTTCTACACCTTCGACGAGCAGAAGAACCTCTGGGCGAGCCAGGTCCGCAGGCTCAAGACCGGGGCCTGCCTGCTGCGGCTGGTCGACGATCCCGCGCTCTACGACGTGGACGTGAAGCGCGATGCCCCCGGCCACCTGGCATGGGACGCCGAGACCCTCCTGCGGCACTACCCCAGGGCGATCGAGGAGCGCGATCGCTTGGTCGAGCAAAACTACAGGAGCGATCTGTTCGTGCCGCCGGAGATCATCGAGGCGCAGACGCAGGAGCGGATCGTGGCCGTGCTCCAGGCGGCGCTGCCCGCACCGCGCCCGGCGGGCCAACCGCCCGTGGCGACCACCGATCAGACGCCAGTACCGTTCGTCGATCCGTTCGCCTGATGGCGCCGCAGCAGCAGGTCGCGGACATCGGCGACGCTCATCCCGCCGCCCGCTTCGATGCGCTTCGAGCGCCGCCTTGTAGTCGCGGTGCAGTTCGGGAGGAACGCCGATGATCTCGCGGTACCGTCGCCGCGAAATCGAAGCGCAGCCGCTGGGGCGGATTGGTTTCGCACTTGGCGGCGACGTACTCGAACTGCCTCATGCGGCGAGCTGCAGGGCGCGCTTCGAGAATTTCTCCGTACTGATCGGCCGATGGGGGACGGGATTCGCGGTTCACGAGAATATTTCGACCATGGATCTTGACACCGCGCAAGTCACATTCGTAGGATTTTGGTATCGATCCCTTCCCGAGGGTTCGGTCGCCGGTGACGGCCGCGGTGGACGAGGTGCTCGCACTTCGCAGCCCGGTGGCCCGGATGGGTGATCCCGCCTTCGGGATTCGTTACATGCCGAGCACCCCTGTTTTTCAGGGTGCCTCGGCATCTCGCGTTTCTGGAGGCTGCCGATGATCACCGACCGCGACATCGCCGTTCTCATCGCCCTCGTCCGCTACTACGTCCTGAGCCGCGCCCAGATCCAGCGGCTCTGCTTTCCAGACGACCCAAGCGGCCGCGTCACCCGCCGGCGGCTCCAGTCGCTCATTGAAGCGAAGCTCATCAACCGCACCCAGATGCAGGTGGTGAACCCACTGGCCGGCATGCCCGCGCCGGTGTACTACCCCGCGCAAAGGCTGTGAGTTTCTCGCCGAATATACAGACGACGAGCGCGACCTGCTCGCGCCCAGCCAGACGCCGCAGCACCATCACCTCTGGCACTGGATCGCCGTGTCCGATACGCACATCGCGCTCGACGCGGCGCTCAAGTCGCGGCCCGACATCACGTGCGACGACTGGCTCTCCGAGTGGGACGTCGCGAACAAGGACGAGCAGCTGCCGGAGAAGCGGTACCGGATTTACACGCTGATCCACACGCAGCCGCGGCTCGTGTGTGCGCCCGACGCCGCGTTCCTGCTCACGACGCGCGGACACAGCAAGGTGTTCTACCTGGAGCAAGACCGCGCCACCTCCGGCGTGCACCAGATCGCCGCGAGCAAGACCGCCGGCTACGCCGAGTTGGCCAGCGCGCAGCTCCACCGCCGCCACTTCCCGCAGACGACGCTCGACGAGTTTCACCGTGCTCATGGTGGCCCCAAACGCGCGCCGGCGCGATGCCCTCAAAAAAGCGATCGCGGGCAAGCCCGGCGACCACCTCTGGCGGTTCGCCACGGCTCGGCGACCTGACGCCGGAACGGTTCCTCTCCGAGCCCATCTTCCACCCGTGCCAGGGCGAGCCTGTGCCCCTCATCAAGCCAGCTATAGCGGAGGCATCGTCATGAGGGTGTCCTCCCCCCTGTACCAAAGGGTGTACCGCGGGGTATCCGCTATGCCACACCCTGCGGGAATAAGCGGGATGAGCGTAAGTCCTTGGCGGGGCCAGGCTTGTGGGGTGCAAGGGCTCGGTCCGCTGCGCTCCCCGACCCCTTGCCCCCACGCCGTTCCCCGGCGGCCATTCGTGCCTCATGGGCCGGGGACGCTCGCTGCGCTCGCTACGCCGTGGGGGCAAGGGCTACGCCCCTGCACCCCTTCGGGCCGGCGGGCGTGCTCGCCCGCGTCCCGAACGCCCCGCCCGGCGGGGCGGCAAGCCTGTCCCCGGTGGGCACTTTCGCCTTCGTCCTCGCAGCCATCTCATCGCACGCTGGCCATTCGGGAGAGTGCCGGCGGCGGTGTTCTGGCGCGTCCGACTTCGGGCGTTCCCTATTTCGTTCCCCCTTCGCTGTATGGAAGCTCGAAAGGAACCTCTGTCCGCGCCGGCTTGTCCAGCTCGCGTACGAGCCACCCGCACGACGCACGATGCGTCCAGGCGGCCCGACGACCCCGCAGCCGACCTTCCCGGTCGGCTCTTCGACGTGACCGTCTTCACGCTGCTCATCGTCTTCGCGCTCGCGTACTTCCTCTGAGTGCGCCGCGCGACCCCGGGCCGTTGTCCCGATGATGGCCCCGCATCACCTTCTTTTCCAGTGCGAGCGGAGAACTTTCACCCGATCTCGCACTCGTTTTCCGTTCCCGTCGCCACACTCTCGGGTAGCCCGGTCGCATCTGCCGTCAGGGCGGCTTCCGCGCGACCGGCTCCCGGTGTGGATATCCTTCGCTCCGAACGTTCGGAGCGCCTCTACTTTTTTTCCCCACTGTGTATGGATACCAGCAAAAAGAAGAAGGACCTTCCCGCCACCAGGGCGGAGCCGACCACCCTCAGCGCTGCTCCCGTCGGGCCCGTGAAAGTGTTCCGGATCGTGCGCCATGCCAGTTGATGTGGTATCCCCCGCAAAGCGGGGTGACACTCGGGCAACGTGTCAGGGCCAACCGGCTCACCTGGAGCCGAAAGGCGAAGGGGACAACAGCATGCCGGTGAAGCGGGGGGCGGAGAGAAGCCGGTGAAACCGTCGTCCCGCGAGGCCCGTGCGGTATGGTCAAGGCTATACTGCTTGAAGTCCAATCCCTAGCGGTGCAGAACACAACCCGTCGCTACACCGGATAACAGCGACGGCATCGTGTGCGACCCATATCGATTCGATGGGTACTACGGAGCAACCCGCAAGCCCGCACGATGCAGCGCCGGGGAGTAAACCCGGTTCGAGGGATGAGTGGACGACCTAACCCGCGCTATGACGTACCACATCAACGAAACATCGGGATCGCCTACGGGCGCGAGCCCCATGGCGACGGAGGCCCGTAGTAGTCCGGAGGGCGGGAAAGCCGCCCACATGGCGAAGCGGGGCAGGTAACCCGATATCCAGCCCGCGAGGTACGCGAGATGCAGAACGCCGAAACGATGCTGGCCATCATTCATGAACGAGGCAAGAAGGGTCTGCACCTGGAGGACGTCTATCGACAGCTCTTCAACCCGGACCTCTACCTGCGGGCCTACGGGCGGATCTACCGTAACGCCGGTGCGATGACCCGGGGGTCGACGGCGGAGACCGTGGACGGGATGTCCCTGGAGAAGATCGGGGCGATCATCGACGCGATTCGTCACGAACGGTATCGATGGACCCCAGTGCGACGCACCTACATCCCCAAGAAGAATGGGAAGACTGCGGCCGCTCGGCATCCCCACGTGGTCGGACAAGCTGCTGCAAGAAGTGCTACGCTCCATCCTGGAGGCGTACTACGAGCCGCAGTTCAGCGACCACTCCCACGGCTTCCGGCCCGGCCGAGGATGCCACACCGCCCTGCAGGATATCCGGATCGCACTGGAAGGGGACGAAGTGGTTCATCGAGGGTGATATCAAAGGGTGCTTTGACAATATCGACCATCACGGTCTTGCTGTCGATCCTCCGCGAGAAAATCCACGACAACCGCTTCCTCAGCCTGGTTGAGAACCTGCTCAAGGCCGGATACCTGGAAGAGTGGCACTATCGGCACCACCCTCAGCGGCACGCCGCAGGGCGGGATCATCAGCCCGATCCTCTCGAATATCTACCTCGACAGGCTCGACAAGTTCGTCGAACAGACGCTCGATCCCGGAGTACACGAAGGGGACCATCAGGCGTCCGAATCCGGCGTAGGATACGTACTCGAGTCGGAAGCTCCGACGGCCAGAGGAAGGCGGGGAGACACGAAGACAGGAAGTTGAGGCAGACGCTCACCAACCTGCCCTCGCACGACCCCTTCGACCCCGGCTACCGGCGACTCCGGTACGTCCGCTACGCCGATGACTTCCTGCTGGGCTTCGTCGGGCCTCGGGACGAAGCCGAGGAGATCAAGGCCAAGCTGGCGGCGTTCCTGCGCGATCGACCTCAAGCTGGAACTGTCCCCGGAGAAGACCTTGATCACCCACGCCACCGACCGAGGCGGCGCGGTTCCTCGGCTACGAGATCACAGGCGATGCACAACAACACCACGGCCGGATCGATCAACGACGGCGATCGCCTTGAGACTGCCTTCCAGGGTGCTGATGGAGAAGGCCGCCGCGTACAAGCGGGATGGCAAACGCGATCCATCGCGCCGAGCTGTTGGTGGACAGCGATTTCCAGATCGTGGCCACCTACGGCACGGAGTACCGCGGGCTTCGTGCAGTACTACATGCTTGCCCAGAACATCGCCTGGTTCGGCCTATCTGCACTGGGTCATGAGGACATCGCTCCTCAAGACCCTTGCAGCCAAGCACAACTCGACCGTCACGAAAATGGCCCGGCGGTACGCGAGTACGGTCGTGACCACCGAACGGCATCCAGGAAGTGCTTGAAGGTGGTCATCGATCGGCGAGGGCAAGCCGCCGTTGGTTGCACGATTCGGCGGCCTCTCCCTCGCGCGACGAACTCTCGGGCAGTGATCCGAGACGAACCGACGGACCGCATCATGCGCCGCACCGAGCTTCTCCAGAGGCTCCTGGCGGACAAATGCGAGCTGTGTGGTTCGACCGAGGATGTCCAAGTCCACCACGTCCGCAAGCTCGCCGACCTCAAGCCCCACGGACAGCGCGAGCTACCGCTGTGGGTGCGGGTCATGGCGGCACGGAGGCGGAAAACGCTCGTCGTGTGCGGACCCTGCCATCAAGCCATCCATGCCGGGCGACCGACGCGGATGGCAGAGCCTCAATCGTGAAATGGGTTACTGGAGAGCCGGATGATGGGAAACTATCACGTCCGGTTCGGAGGGGGGCGGATGGAAAAGGAGCCGCAAGGCCACCTCGTCAGCCGCCTACCCTACGACGACGTATCCGTGTCGATCTTCGCCCGGCAGCGTCAGCTGCAAGGCGAGGCGGTGACGTTCTACTCGGCGAGCTTCTCGCGCTCGTACAAGGACGCCGCCGGCGCTCGCAAGTTCACGCACTCGTTCGACGCCGACGATCTGGGAAAACTCGTCACGCTTGCCCAGCAGGCGAACGAGTACATCCAGGACGTTCGCGAGGCGCACGCCGCCTAGCGCCAGAAAGCGGGGGCGGCCCTGAACGCCCCCCGCTTCCAGACAACACCTACTTCCTTTCCATCCCCATCATGGAAACCACGACCCCCATCTGCCTCGTCCGCAACCGGATCGAGGACTTCAGCCGCGATCGGCTCATCGAGACGGCGCACACGCTTGCTCGACATCGCGTGCGCGGCCCAGGAGCTGACCAGCTACGCCTTCCCGACCGACGGGAAGCGGCCGCCCTTCGAGAGCGTCATGGAACTCGTCGAGCACCTGGCCGACGTGATCGACGACGCACCCGAACTACCCCGTCCGTGATCCTGCCTCTTCTTCCGGCGGTGCCGCGTGGAGCGATCCTCGTCAGCGCGGGTCCCCGGATGACCTCCCTTTCTGATGCGGAGCGCCTCCCTTTCCGGCGTCCTCCGCATCGCGGATTTCCTCGTGCCCCTGGCACGGCCGCGCTTCGCTTGCAAGGAGATCCCTGCGGGGCTCCTCCTTGCCGCTGCGCTGGCGTCCGTGCGGCGCAAGCGGCGCTTCCGCGGCACGCGGAAGCAGCTTTATTTCCTAACCCTTTTATCCCATGCGTACCCACGCACTCCCACAAATCGCGGTGCTGCCGATGGCACCGAAAAACGCGAGCCCGGTCCCGGGGCTCACGAGCCTGTATCACAAGTCGTACCGGGGCGACTACGGCGACAGCCGGTACCCGGGCAACTGCTCGGGCGAGCTCATCAAGGACCTGCTCAAGTACTTCCAGCCGTCGCTCGTCTTCGACCCGATGACGGGCTCGGGCACCTGCAAGGACGTGTGCGATGAACTTGGCATCGCCTGCGCGTCGGAGGACATCCGCTTCGGCTTCGACGCCTGCGACCCGGCGACGTTCCCGGATGCGATCCAGTTCGATTTCATCTGGATTCACCCGCCCTACTGGCGGCAGAAGCGGTACACGAACGATCCCGCGCGACCTGTCCGCCTGCGCGACGCTCGACGACTTCCTGTCGAAGTATGCTCGGTTGATCGGTAACTGCGCCCGTGCTCTCACCCCCGGCGGGCACCTCGCCATCCTCATGGGCGATTACAGCGACCGCGACGCGGGGTTCGTCCCGCTCACGTACCACACCAAGCGGCTCTGCTTCGCGGCGGGTCTCAGGCAGACGTGCACGGACGTGATCCGCTTCTCGCACGGCGCAAGCAGCTCGCACAAGGTTTATAAGTCTTCATTCATCCCTGGCCTTCATGACGTATGCACCATCACGGAGAAGCCGCGATGACGTATATCTATTTCCTCCATTTTCATCATGCATTACTGCGTATTCGTCCTCACTCCGAAGGACGGCGACATCGACATCGAGGTGGCGAAAGCGCTCGCTCCCGTTCGACGACGACCTCAAGGTGGACCCCTACAAGGTGTACCTCGATCCCCGGGAAATCACGGCGATGGCCCGGCACTACGGCACCAAGCGCACCGACCTAGGAAGCGTCTCACCTCGCACATGGAGGACTGGCGCAGCGGAGTGGGCGGCGTCGACGACCGCGGGCTCTTCGCCATCTCGACGTTCAATCCCAACGCGAAATGGGACTGGTACGAGATCGGCGGGCGCTGGGACGGTCACCTCCCCGGCAACGTCCTGTCCGCCGCGGCGCTCTTGAATCGCTCCGATCTTAAATCGCTATTGCCCGCCGCGCTGGTCACACCCGACGGCTCCTGGCACCAGCGTGAGACGTTCGTCTCCGAGGGCTGGATGCATGGCCGCTTCGAGCGCACGTCCGACCGTGATTGGCTCACCGAGGTGCGCGAGGCCCTGGGATCGCACCCGGAGCACCGCGTCGTCTGCGTCGACGTGCATAACTGATTCACTTATTTCCCATTCTCATCATGACTCAGTCCACCACACCATCATCGGCCCCGTACGTTTGCCCGGTCTGCGGGAATCGATCGTTCAATCTCTATTGCCGCGTCTGCAACCGAGTACATCGACGCGCTCTTCGTCCACACGGCCGGGCCTTGGTTCCTACGGGATTCCCGTGGACCTGATCGTCTATGACGGCGATGCGCCGTCCAGCACCGCGATCGCCACGGTCGAGCCACGCGACTCAGAGGACGAGCGTGAAGCCAACGCCCGGCTGATCGAGACGGCCGCCCGGACTCTGCTCGGAATGCCAGACCCAGCTCGAAAACTGGCGCATGCTCCAGAACGGCCAGTGGGATGGCAACGCTGAGGGCATCCAGGCCGCCATCGAGTCCCTGGAAGCCGTGATCGCCCGTGCCACTCGCGCGGACACGAACCCCAACGCATCATGAACTCTCTATTTCCCCAAAGCATCGATCCCCGAACGCGGCATGAGAGCGCCCAGCGACTCGTCGCGCTCGGCTACCACCTGGTGCCGTGCGAGCCCGGCGGCAAGCGTCCGCTCCTCGCTTGGAGAGACTCCGCCTCCGGCGACGACGAGGTCGAGCGCTGGCTCGCCCGGTTCGGCGCGCACATCAACCTCGCGATCCACGCCGGGAAATCGGGCGTCGTCGTGCTCGACGCCGACACGCCCGAGGCGGCGGTCTGGATCGAAACGCATTGTCCGGCCACGCCGATGGTCGCGCGCACGCCCCGCGGCGGCAGCCACGCCTATTTCCGCTCCCCGGACCACGCCCCACCGCCCGCGCAGAACCTCTTCGATATCGGCCTCGACCTCAAAGCGGGCAACAGCCTCGTGCTGGCGAGCCCCAGCCTGAGCCTCGCATACCGCCGGCGCTGGGAGTGGATCGGGCCGGTGGTCACGCCCGCGCTGCTTCCGACCATCGACCCGGTGCTCATTCGCCGCGAGCCCGTCCGCAAGCCCTTTCCCGTGCCGGCCGGCCGCCTGGCCCGGCCGCCGCCGGGCGGACGCATCCGCGACGTGACCCGCTGGATCATGGCCGTCGAGTCGATCCAGGGTCAGGGCGGCAGCAACCAGTGCTTTCGCGTCGCCTGCCGGCTCTGCGAAGCGGGACTTGGCTTCGACGAAGCCTGGCAATGGCTGTGCCTGTGGAACCTAACGAAGGCGAACCCTCCCTGGTCGGAGGCGGAGCTGGTCCACAAGCTCCGGGATGCGTTCGCCTGCGTTCAACGAGAGAGGTGATTCATGCGGGTGACGAGTATCGACGGTCCCCGCGGACCGCTGACCCAGATCGTGGCGGACACGTGGCGGTCGACCGACACGACGCTCTGCGTGTTCCTGGACAATCCCCGAAACGGCGCGTGGATCATCCTCACCGTCGATCTCACGGACGAGATCGAGGCGATGAGGCGATAGGTCCCAGAAGGAGGCATCGTGATGGTGACCATCAAGAGCTACGGCGAAACGGGTCGCGAGTGTATCTGGTGCGGCAAGGAGAAAGAGGGCGTGGAGGTCGAGACGAACGACCGTTCGTTCGTCGGTTTCCTCTGCTTTCAAGACCTTCGGCGCATGCTCCGGCTGAAGACCGTGGCCGGGCAAGCCCAGGGCGCAACCGCACAAGAACAGTTGACGACAGAGTCATCTCCCGACCGGATGACGGCCCCGCAGTGATCGTCCTCATCGTCGATCCAGCGTGGTTGCCCGGCGGTCTCTTCCTTTCTTTCTCCACGGTGATGCCCCTTCTCGGCTTTCACCTCCCAGGTTGATTCCCAACCCCAACCACACGAGCGCGGGCCGGGCCTCGGCCCTGTCCGACCCGGCCCGCGCGGGAGGCTTCAATGCAACCGGCCGTGGAATCCCTCCGCCTCTACCGAGCGATCACGGGCCCGATTCCGATGTTCTCGAAATGCTCCGTCGTCTCGATGGGCGGAGCGCCCAAGCCCTGGGACCGCCTGTCAGCCAAAAGACCGCCCCTCAGCCACTCGCGCTCGGCGTTTCCGCCTCGATTGCGCCCCGGATCCGCAAGGCGCGTTCCGTCCGTCGTCCCACCAGGATGGCAGCATGCGGGAGGGCGCTTTGCGTTCGCAGTCATGAACGTCAAACAAGCTGCGCAGAGACTGGAAATCAGCGTGTCGCTCACCTACCACCTGATCGCGGAGGGCCGCCTGCCCTGCGTGCGCATCGGCAAAGCGGGATGCCGGGGGAAGATCATCGTCCGTCAGGAGGACATCGATGATTTCCTCTCAGGTGTGAGGAGCGGCGGTCAGCCGCCGCGCTACGCCTTCAAGCATCTGAGATAAGCCAGCGATGGCTTCATCGTCCCCGAGCCCGTTCTGCTTCCTTTCGCATCCGTTCCCGGTTGTGCGCGATGTGACTGTAGTGCTGCTCCAACTGACGGACGGAACGGTGGCCCATGAGACTCGGCGACCGTCAGGCAATCGACGCCGTTTTCCAGCGCGGTCGTCGCAAACCCATGACGCAGCGCGTAGGCAAAGCGCCCTCTTTGATCCCGAGGCGCTGGCGGAGCGAGATGAACCGTTTGGCAATCGCGTTCTCCGTGAACCGCTCTCCGCGTCCCCGGAAAATTTTCCCGGTCGGGTGCCGCTCGCAGAGCTGGCGACAGAGTGCGACCATCGCTTCGGTGAGGTAGAGAATGCGCGGCAGGCCGGTCTTCCCCCGCGTCTTGTGCTCATCGAGGACGATGATCCCCTCGTCGAGATGACAGTGCCGCGCCTCGATCTCGCAGAGCCTCTCCCGGACGGCACCCGACTTCGCGCAGAAAGAGGAGCACTTCCCGGAATCCCTCCTGAGCCGCCTCGATCATGCGATCCAGGTCTTCGGCGGCGAGCATCGGCTCCCGCCGCGTCATCGGCTCCCGATCCAGAAAACGAATCGGATTCTCGCGGATATGGCCCATCTTCACGCCCCCAGTTGAAGAGCCGCTTCATCGCCTTGACCGCGTTCGAGCGCGTGGCCTGGCTCCATTCCTTCTGGGCATCGATCCACGCCTGCACGTGATAGGGCTTCAGGGCGCTCGTCCGGATGGACGGGTAGCGGTCTTTGAACGACTGGAGGAAGTAGAGGTAGAAGTCGTACGTGAGCGGCTTGAACCGCTGCTCTGTCCAGTCGAGGAACATGTCGGCGAGGACGGACACGGGCAAATCCGTCGCCTCGATCAGTCCCTCACCGGCCATCAGCCGGTGCCACTTCTTCTCCGCCTCCGCCTGATCCCGCCCCAGGTAATACTGCCTGGAACCGATCTGGGAATAGAAGCCCCGCCCCTTTCGCTGCCAGATTCCCGGCTTCCTCATAGCGGTGCGCCTCGTCTGCCAATTGAGCTGGGTGATCCTCCTAGATTCCATGGTTCAAGGACTTTAAAATCAACGGTACCCTGCCGGTAAGTACCTCCCCGAGTTGGTGCCGCACGCTGGCGGCAGACAGGTAGAGGTCTCTTTTTAATGTCCGCCTGTCTGGCTTTCCCCTCCGTGTGTGAGGGGAAGCCAAGGAGGCCAGCGGGCGCGGCGCGGTCATTCCACTTCGAGGACGACGACCGATCGGGCCGGCAGCGTGGCGGAAAAGCCGGTGTCGTTCGGCTTCACATCATGGAACGGGGCCGGCTTGATGGTCTCAGGCTGGTCGAACGTGTTGTGCGCCTGATCGCGGGACGCGGTCAGCACGCGCCCTGTGATGGTCTTGGCAGTCGCACCCTTGAAGCTACGCAGGACAGCTCGGCCGGGGCGGTTGGGATTCAGGTTGCAGAGCGTGACGTGGATCTTGCCCTCCTTGTCACGCGAGGCAGAGACGCTCAGGCCGGGAATCTTCTCCGCGCCTGCAGCCGTACTCGGCACAGGTCAGCTCGGTCGGCAAGAGCCGGGCGTCGTGGTGGACCGTGTACATCTCGAAGACGTGATAGGTCGGCGTGAGCAGCATCTTCTCCTTGTCCGTCAGGATCATCGCCTGCAGCACGTTGACCGTCTGGGCGATGTTGGCCATGCGCACCCGGTCGCAGTGCTGGTTGAAGATATTGAGCGTCGCGCCGGCCACCAGGGCATCGCGCAGCGTGTTCTGCTGGTAGAGGAAGCCCGGGTTCGTGCCCGGCTCGACGGCATGCCAGGCGCCCCACTCGTCGACGACCAGCGCCACGCGCTTCTGAGGATCGTGCTTGTCCATGATCGCGGCGTGCTTGGTGACCAGTTCCTCCATCTGCAGGGCGTTCTTGAGCAGGACGAACCACTCGTCCTCGTCGAACTGGGTGGCCGAGCGGCTCTTCTTGCCGGTGCCGCAGTAATAGTGAAGCGCCAGGCCGGCCATCTGCCGCGCCGGCCTTGCGCATCAGGATCTCGGTCCAGCGGTAGTCGGCGCCGTTGGGACCGCAGGCGATCTTGAAGATGCGGTTGCCGCCGAAGTTGCGGACGTAGGTGCGCGTAGCGCCGGTACTGGTCGGCGTAGAACTCAGGGGTCATCGACCCGCCGCAGCCCCAGTTCTCGTTGCCGACGCCGAAGAACGTGAGCTTCCAGGGCTCGTGCGCGGCCGTTCTTCTGCCGCAGGTCGGTCATCGGGCTGACGTTGTCGGAGGTGATGTACTCGACCCACTGCTGCATCTCGCGCACCGTGCCGCTGCCGACGTTGCCGCAGATGTACGGCTCGCAGCCAAGCTGGTCGCAGAGGTCGAAGAAATTCGTGGGTGCCGAAATGGTTGTTCTCGGTGACGCCGCCCCAGTGGGTGTTGATCATCGTCGGGCGTTTCTCTTTCGGGCCGATGCCGTCCAGCCAGTGGTACTCGTCGGCGAAGCAGCCGCCCGGCCAGCGCAGCACCGGGATCTTGATGCGCTTGAGGGCCGCCACGACGTCGTTGCGAATGCCGCGGGTGTTGGGAATCTGCTGTCCTCGCCCACCCAGAAGCCGTCGTAGATGCAGTGGCCCAGGTGCTCGGAGAAATGGCCGTAGATGTTCCGGTTGATCGTCTCCTTGCCCTGGTCGGCATGGATGACAAGCTGGTTGGGCGCGTCGGCCGCGCGGGCCGCAGACCGCCCGGGAGCAGTCCCAGAACGGCCAGAGAGAGAAGATGCCAACGTCGCGTGCTCATCGGTTGCGGTCTCCCTCGGAGGGTGTACAGGAGATCGGTTGCCGCGGACATGGTCTTGGAGTGGCATGCACCGAAGGGAAGGGATTGTCGCACGGCGGTTGGTCGCGGTCATCGCCGGACCGCAATGGTGTGAGCGTGCCCACGAAGACATATCAAAAGCCAGGCATGCACACGTTCCGCGGGCTAGTGACGGTCTCCCGACGGTCGTTCGCTGGCACTTCGGGCTACGAAGAGATGCACTCGCTGGCGCTCGGGCTTACGAAGAGATGCCCGCAAGACCTGGGCTTGTCAGCCATCAAAGGGAGAAACTGCCCATGATCCGGACGACGCGACGCAACATCCTGGGAACCGGGGTCCTTCTGGCGGCGTTCGCCTCGATCGCGGCGGCGGCTCCGGCCGGGCCGAACATTCTCTGGATCACCTGCGAGGACATGAGCCCGAGCCTGGGATGCTTCGGCGATACGTACGCCGTGACGCCGAACCTCGACCGGCTGGCGAGCGAAGGGGTGCGGTATACGAGAGCGTTCGCGCCGATCGGCGTGTGCGCGCCGTCGCGTTCGACCTTGATCCTGGGCCTTTACGCCCCGTCCGTCGGCTCGCACCACATGCGCTGCCAGGCCACGCTGCCGGAGGCGATCCGCTGCTTCCCGGAATACCTCCGCGCGCCGGCTATTACTGCTCGAACAACATCAAGACGGATTACAACTTCGTCTATCCGAAAGCCACCTGGGACGATTGCAGCAAGCAGGCGCACTGGCGTAATCGCCAGCAAGGACAGCCGTTTTTCAGCGTCTTCAACATCGAGACGACGCACGAGAGCCAGATCCGGCTGCCCGAGGCGCGGTACCGCGACCGGACCAGGAACTTCACCCCCGAGGAGCGCCACGACCCGGCCCGCGCCCCGATCCCGCCGTATCACCCCGACACGCCGGAGGTCCGCCAGGACTGGGCGCGCTTTTACGACATGATCACCGTGATGGACAAGCAGGTCGCCGCCCTGCTCAAGCAACTCGACGACGACGGTCTGACCGAAAACACGATCGTCTTCTGGTTCCCCGACCACGGCACCGGCATGCCCCGGAGCAAGCGCTGGCTCTATGATTCGAGCACGCTCGTGCCGGTGATCGCGCGGTTCCCGAAGAAATACCAGAACCTCGCCCCGGCCGCGCCCGGCACGGCGCTGGACCGGCTGGTCAGCTTCGTCGATTTCGGCCCGAGCGTCTTGAGCCTGGCGGGCGTGCCCGTGCCGGACGCGATGCAAGGCCAGGCGTTCCTGGGCGCAGGCGCGGGCCGCCTCGGGAATACGTCTACGGCTTCCGCGACCGCATGGACGAACGCACCGACATGATCCGCTCGGTGCGCGACCGCCGCTACAAGTACATCCGCAACTATCACCCGGAACTGCCCTGGTTCCACGAGCAATTCATCGAGTACGGCTACGAGATGCCCACGATGCGCGTCTGGCAGCAACTCGCCGACGAGGGGAAACTCACCGGCGCCCCGGCCGTCTTCATGACGCATTCCAAGCCCATGGAGGAGCTCTACGACACTGAGTCCGACCCGTGGGAGATCCACAACCTGGCGGATTCGCCCGACCTTCGGGACATCCTCCAGCACCTCCGCGCGGAGCACCGCCGCTGGCAGCAGGAGATCCTCGACCTGGGCCTCCTGCCCGAGGCCGACCTGCGCACGCGGTTCGGCTCCGAAGCGCCCTACGAGGCCGTGCGCCGGGACCGCGCTCTGTATCCTTTCGATCGCATCGCCGCCGCGGCCGACCTGGCCAACGCGCGACGCGGCCAATATGCCGGCCTTGATTGATCGTCTCGGCGATGCCGACCCGGCCGTACGTTACTGGGCGGCCGTTGGTCTGGGCGCTCTGGAAAAGAAGGGGAACGACGGCGAGTCCGCCCTTTTGCGTGCTTTGAAGGATTCCAAGCCCTGGGTCCGTGTGACCGCCGCGGACGCCCTGGCGCGTCTCGGCCGCATCGAACCGGCGCTGCCGATCCTGACCGCGGCCATGAAAGACCCCAGCGAATGGGTGCGGCTCCAGGCCATCGCCGCCCTCGACCGCCTCGATGCCGCCGCTTCCTCAGCCCGCAAGGTCATCCAGGAGGCGGAAAAGGACACGAACGAGGACGTGGCGAAAGTCGCGAGACATGCCCTGAAAGCATTCTGAGAGACGGTTCGGGAAGATGGTCTTAGCCCCAAGGGGCGGAAGTTCATAGCCCGGGCCGTCAGCCCCGGGACGATCCCAGAGCACCCCTCCGAGCCGTAGGGGCGACAGAACATCCCGCGAGGTCATGGGTTCTGTCGCCCCTACGGGGCTGAGGAAGGATGGCGGGACGCGGTTTCGGTTCTCGGGGCTGAGGCCCCGGGCTATGGACTACCGCCCCTTCGGGGCTGAAACCAGAATCCTCGAATAGACGTCCCCGCGTTCTATGGTACCTGTGTCTCTCTTGTCGCTCGCGGGAATTCCTGGCCTGGACCGAACAATTGCATGCATGGTACCGTACAAGGGAGGAAGGTGGGAATCGAGAATTGGGATCGATCATGGCATCGGAATTGATTAAGGTACACGTGAGTCCATCCGATCTCCCCACGGCGGGGCCCGTGTTTTTCGGGGGATTCCGGCCGAAGAGGGCCTTGTGATAGGATAGGGACTCGGCAATCTAGGACGCGATAGGGAGTCCAGGGGTGCCTGTTGCCCAGCGGAAACCTGGTCGCTCGTATCGCCCCAAGGTCGAGGCGCTGGAGCGCTGCGGCTGTTGGACGCGGGCGTCAGTCCGTTGCTGGCCCCGACGCTGGTCGAGCGGACGGGGGTGGGCGCCGGGGCAGACCATCCCGCCGTGAGTGCGGGCAACGAAGCAGCCTGGGATGCCGCGCTGGGGCAGACGCACCTGGCGGACTGGCTTGGGCCGGCGGCGTTGCGGTCGCTGCCCGACGCCGCGACGATCCGCGACGGCTTGAGCCAGCTCAACCGCTATCTGGGCCGGGCCTGGAGCCGGGCCGGCATCGCCCCCCAGCAGCACGAAGACTGCACGCAGGCCGTGTACGAGACCTTGCTCGAGCAACTGGGCCGCACGGGATTTGACCACCTGGCGAGCGATGTCGGCCAGCATGGGGTCCGCGTGGTCCTGAACCGGGACACGTCCGAGGGGCCTGACTTTTTTCGCGCCATCGACATGGTCAAGAAGCGAAGTCAGCGCGAGCGGTCGTACGTCTCGCTCGACGATCACTACCACGAGCTGACCGGCTCGGCCGGCAACGACGGTGCCTCGGCCGACTGGCGCGGGCGCTCGATGAAGCCATCGACCGCACGCTCTCCCCGCGCGAGGCCAGCCTGATCCGCGACACGCTCCAGGGCAAGTCCCCGGCCGAGATTGCCCAGGCCTGGGGCGTCGCCCCCAAGACGGTCAGCAACGAGAAGACCCGCGCCATTCAGAAGCTCGGCCAGGCGCTCACCTCCGAGTTGGGGGAATAGGGATCGCCAAGCCTTCGGGTGGCATGCCCACGTCTTCGTGGGCATGTTCCCGATCCCCGGGGCGCATCCAACATGCCCACGAAGACGTGGGCATGCCACCCGCCAAATCCCTACATCAACGCCGTGGTCTCGGGGTGTCCGAACATCAGGTTGAAGTTCTGCACGGCCACGCCGGCCGCTCCCTTGATCAGGTTGTCGAGGCAGGCGATGACGAGCACCCTGCCGCGGACGACGCGCACGGTGATGTCGCAGAAGTTGGTGTAGGCCGAATCCTTGGTCGCCGGGCAGGTGGCTGACGATCCGGACGAAGGGCTGTTCGCGTAGAACGCGCGGTAGAGGTCGATCAGGTCGTGCTCGGTCACGGGGCCGTTCGGCGTGGCGTAGATCGTGGCGAGGATGCCGCGGTCCATGGGGACCAGGTGCGGCGTGAAGATCACCTCGACCGGCCCGCCGCTGGGCGCGGCCGACGTCGGTCAGCACCTGGTCGATCTCGGGCGTGTGCCGGTGCTTGCCGACGTTGTAGGCCGAGAGGCTCTCGTTGCACTCGGGGAAGTGGGTCGTCAGCTTCGGCGACCGCCCCGCGCCCGAGACGCCGCTCTTGGCGTCGATGATGATCCCCGTCCGCTCGATCTTGTCCTCGCGCGATCAACGGCGCCAGGCCCAGGATGCTGGTCGACGTGTAACAGCCCGGGTTGGCGATCAGGTCGGCCGGCGGGATCGGCTCGCGGTAGAGCTCGGGCAGGCCGTAGACGGCTCGCGCAGGCCTTCGGGGTCGGTGTGGGCGTGGTCGTACCAGTCGGCGTAGACCTGCGGGTCCTTCAGCCGGTAATCGGCGCTGAGGTCGATCACCCGGACGCCGCGCTGCCGCAACGCGGGCACGACCGCCATGCTGGCCGCGTGCGGCAGGCCAGGAACGCCACCTTGCGCGGTCGGCCAGCGCGTCGGCGTCGAACGGCTCGCAGGTCAGGTCGATCCGGCCGGCGAGGCTCGGGTGAAGGCATCGAGCCGCGGCGCCTCGTCCTGCCGCGAGGTCGCCATCGTGATCTTCGCGCCGGGATGGCCCAGCAGGATCCGGATCAGCTCCCGCGCCGCGTAGCCCGACGCCCCGACGATCGCCACGTCCATCGTTTCGCCTTTCCGAGAGATTCACCGCAGGGTCGGCAGAGAACGCGGAGAAGACAGCGAGAGAAAGTGGAAGAGAAGAGAGCAGGGGGTAAAAGGCTGTCCGGAAAGCCCCGAAGGGTCGGCCCTTTCTCCCCCTATTCTCCGGTCTTCTCTGCGTTCTCCGCCGTCTCGGCGGTTCGATTCTTTCCCCGCCAGTATGCCATCAGCCACACAAACCACGCCACGGCGGAAATGGCCAGCCCGCGATACGCCGCCCGGCCTTGATATTCGAGCCGGAGCGTCCAGCGTCCCGCGCCCGGGATGCGGACGCCCTGCCAGCCGCCATGCTCCGTCCCGCCATAGGCAAACAGACGCTGGATCGGCACGCGATGTTCACCGTCCGGGCCTCGGAGCGTGGCCCGCCATTCCGGGTCGTCGAGCTGCGAGACAACCAGATAGCCGGGCCCATCGGCCGGGAGTTCCGCTCCTCGATGCGCTCTGGCACAACGGACCGCCAGGGAGGGGGGTGGCGGGCGCAAGACGTCGAGGGCTTCACCCTCCGGGCGGACTCGACCTCATGAGCGGTGATGGCGTTGGGCGTGGGCCGGAACCACGCGAGACACCGGTGCCGCGGCGGGCCGAACAGGACAAAGGGCGAGGACGACGAGCCTCGATTCTTCAAAGCCGGCCGCGCCATAAAGCCACGCCGCAAGCTGCGGATCGCGGATCCGCTCGCGGCGGCCGGGCCAGACCGCGATCACCGGATCGTCCCACCGGCGCGGCTCCTCGATCCGCAGACCCGCTCCGCACGTGCGGTAGGCGACCGAGAATCGTCCGCATCCACTCGGGATCGAAAGGCACGCCCACCTGTAATCCCGCGGCCCAGCCCAGGTTGAGAGCCATTCGAGCGGCCGGCCGGTCAAGCGTCCGGTACGGGGGCAACGCCGCGACGCCGAACGCCATCGGCCAGTTTCCCAGGCTGGACAAGACCCGCTTCCCGCGGCTCGGCCGCCAGCCGCGCCAGCACGGGACTCTGCGCCGTGAACGGCCGCAACGGCGCCGTTTCTACCGGCCGCAGGGCATGGCCGACCACGAGCAGGTCCAGCGCCGTCAGCACCGCCAGGCTCGGCACGAAAACCCGGCTCCGCCGGAGCCGGAACGCCACCACCAGAAGTATCAGCAGCAACAATCCCGTCCCGCCGAGTTCCCCGCGCATAGATGCCGAACCGCTCGCGGTCCAGCCGTTGCCGCGACCGGTCCAACCCCTGCCGCACCAGGGCGTCCACGACCAGCGAATGGGTCGGCGGCTGCGTCACGTCGGCCCGGAGCTGCAACGGCGGGGGAGTCTTCCAGGGCAGCCAGTCCCGGAATCGGCTCATAAGCCGCCTCGAACGATTTCCGGGTCATCAGGCTGGGACCTGCCACAGTCCCGGAAGCCCCCCAGCATCGCAATGCCGTCTCGAAGGGTGCCACGACGAGCGCCACCAGGACCGCCGCCACCAGCACGAACGCACCAAGTTCCAACCGCGGCCGGGCCCAGTTCCGAACCTCGCTGAACCCCTTCGCCGCCAGCAGGCCAGGGCCAGCTCGGTCGCCAGCCCCCATCGAGCCGGCGCCGGAAATAGGAAAAGCCGGGCAAAACGATCATATGGCGGAAACCCGGCACGTATGGCCCGAGGCTCAGCACCAGGCTCCAGACAACGCCAGCCATGCGAGTGCACGCGACCGAGGATCTCGCCGGCCAGCCTGGAAAAACGACCCAGAGCCAGGAACAACGGGACCAGCCCAATATAGGCGAGGTACTCCTCGGGCGACGTGTGGAATATATCCCAGGCCACCGGCCGCCACAACGGCGAAACGTGGAACAGCCCGGGGGCCAGATAACTGACAAGGTGCAAAGGGGAGGCCGCGAAACCGGAGAGATATTCAAAGTCGCGCGAGGCTCGAGCCAGCCGGGCAAGTTCCAAGGTCGGTAAGAGCTGCAAAGCCCCAAGGATCACCACCGCCACCACCGCGGAGAACAGGCCGAGACTGCCGTAAGCGACTTCGCCAACCGTTTGGACGCTCGACCAGGGTCCAGAGGCCAGGCCCAGCACGCCGACTTCGGTGATGAAGGCGAGTTGAAAATGGCCCGGTAAAACTTGCAACGCCAGCACGGCGGCCAGGAGCCAGAGGGTCCGCGGCGATCCCACGCCCCGCGCGCAGCCTCCACGCCAGGCCCCAGGCCCAGGGCATCCAGCTCCCGACGGTGTAGCCCCACTGGTGGGGTAGGTGGATCACGAAGAACCCGCAAGTCGCCCAGGCGAACCCGCCCAAGGCCGCACCGGCTGCCGAGGCCCCGAACCGCCGTGCCGCCCAGTACGCCCCCAGCGGCCCAGAAGGTGTGCAGCACAAGGCTCGGCAGTAGGCGTTTTCCGTCGGAAGCAGTCCGTAGAGCAAGCAGATGGGGCGGATAGAAAACGCCCATCTGGCTCTCGGCCACGCCCGGGAAGCCGAAGCCCCAGAGGTCGTTCCAGAGCGGCAGCCGGCCGGCCGGAGCGAGCTGTCGGCAGGAAGGCCATCAGGCCGATCGAGAACTGGGTCACGTCTCCCCCGACCGGCATCCGGCCGCCGAGGCCGATCGGCCAGAGCCAGGCCGCCAGGACCCCGGCGAGCATCAGCCATCGAGGAGCGCCATCCCCAGTCGCTCGCTGTCTCTTCGCTCCGACACGTGCCGATCGCCTTCCCGTCTTCGACCGATAATCGACCATCACTTGAGGAAAACCTTACAATGCCGGCGTCGATCCGGCTATCGAGCGATCGACCCCGAGCCGGAGCGCTCCGTCGATCAGCTTCGGGACGCAAATTGCTCTTGATGCCGGGACTTGTCTTCATGAGGATTCGCACGCACAGAAACACCGGGTTGGCCTCTTTGGCACGGCAGGATGCATTACCCGAGCTGCTCGTCCGGCGGAGGGTCGGACCCGAATCAAAACCGCACTCAAGGAGGAGTGAATCATGTTAGTCCTGAGCAGGAAGCTCGGTCAACGGTTCCAGGTTGGCAACGACATCCGGTCACGATCGTCAAGATCGACCGCAACCGGTCCGGATCGGCATCGAGGCCCCCGACGACGTGAGCATCTTCCGCGAAGAGCTCACGCCGAAGGACACGGAACAACCGGTCGAGGCCGGCGCGGCCTGATTGCCGACCGTCTCCCCGGGAAGCCCGAAAAGGCTCTGGTCACGAGCCTCGGCCCCGCGTCCGCGCCGACTTCGGCTGGGTGGCGCGCCCCCGTCTTCGCGGCTGCGGGCGGTGTCGGCGTACACGCGTTTGCAAGCCCGAGCGCGCCAGCGAGTGCGTCGGCCGGGGAACCGGAGAAATCCATGCACTCGCTGGCGCTTTGGGCTTGCAGAGCAAGTACACCTGCGTGCCGGCAACGCCTTGACGACCGCCCCTCCGCAGGTTACTTTATCATGCAAAGATGCACGAGCGCCATCCTCTTGCGGCGGAGAGTGCGGTCATGGAATTACAGGACGCGCTGCGCAGATTGACGAGATCCGGCTCCAGATGGCCGCGGCGGAGGTGTTCCGGGGCTTTCGGGCCGGGCCGGTGGCGCTGACGGGCGCGTGGCGGCGGCGGCGGCGGGACTTCAGATCGTCTGGATTCCCGACCCGACGCAGCAAATCGGGCTGTATTTAGGTCTCTGGCTCGGCGCGGCGGTCCTGAGTGGCCTGGTGGCGGGCGCGGGGATGGTGCTGGCCGGGTCGGTCGCCTCGTCCTGGCGGCGGCGCGTTACGCGGCAGGCCATCGAGCAGTTCGTGCCGTGCCTGGTGGTCGGCGGCCTGCTGACGGCCGTGCTCGCGGCCACCGCCAGCGAGGTCGTCTGGATGCTGCCCGGCCTCTGGCAGATCCTCTTCGGCCTGGGCATCTTCGCGTCGATCCGGCCACATGCCCCGCGCCTCGTCGCGGTGGCCGCCTGGTACCTGGCCACCGGACTGGTCTGCCTGGTGGCGGCCCGAGGACACGAGGCGCTGGCGTTCTGGGCGATGGGCGTGCCCTTCGGCGTGGGCCAGTTGCTCACCGCCGCCATCCTCTACTGGACGCTGGAGCGGCCCCGATGCCGAAGCGTAAAGTGCCGATTGACACCATCCCCACGGCCGGCCGTTTCTCCTACGACGGCCTGGATCGCGTCATTCACGAGAAGGCCCGGCTGGGCATCCTCACCTCGCTGGTCTCCGCATCCCGAGGGCCTCTCTTCTCCGACCTGAAGGAGCTCTGCCCTCGACCGACGGCAACCTCAGCCGGCACCTCCAGGTGCTGCACGAGGAGGGCCTGGTCGAGATCTGGAAAGGCAGCCACCGCAACCGCCCCCAGACCCTCTGCCGGCTCACCCCCGAAGGCCGCCGCCGCTTTCTGGACTACATCACCGTGCTCGAAAACGTCATCGCCGACACCCTGGCCGCCACTCGCGCCGGCACGGAACCGGTGCCGCCCCGGGCCTCGCCGGCTGGTCCCCCGCTTGATTTGCATCCAAATTTTTTTACCTTTTCACTTTGCAATGCAAAGGATACAGGAGGGGACCGAAATGCGAGTCATCCGCGCGGAGGCGCTGGGGATGTGCTTCGGGGTGCGGGACGCGCTGGGGGTGCTGGAGACGGTGGCCGCGCCGGGGCAAGCGACCATTCAGGGGGAACTGGTACACAACGAGGTCGTGCTGGACCGGCTCCGGCGGCGCGGGTTCGCGATGGTCGAGGAGGCCGACCGGGGCGGGCTGCCGGCGACGCCCGACGTGGTCGTGACGGCGCACGGACTCAGCGCGGTCCGCCGGGAGCGGCTGGAAGCGGCCGGCAAGCGGCTCATCGACACGACCTGTCCGCTCGTGCATCGCGTCCATCTGGCTGCCCGGAACCTGCGGGCGCGGGGCTATCACATTTTGGTCGTCGGCCGGCCGGGGCATGTCGAGGTGCGGGGGATCGTCGAGGACCTGGAGCAGTTCGAGGTCATTCCCAGTCCCGAGGCGGTTCGGACGTATCCACAGAGCCGGCTGGGGGTGGTTTGCCAGACGACCGTCTCGCCGCGCCGCGTGCAGGAGATCCGCACCGCGATCGAGGCGCGCAACCCGCACGCCGAGATCCGGTTCCTGGACACGACCTGCCAGCCGACCCGCGACCGGCAGCATGCCCTCGAACGGTTGCTCGATGTGGTCGAGGCGCTGGTGGTCGTCGGCGGCAGCCAGTCGAACAACACCCGCGAGCTGGTGGCGCTGGGCCGCGAGCACGGTCTGCCGACCTGGCACGTGCAGGACGCCGCCGATCTGGAAGCCTCGTGGTTTGATGGGGTTTCCGTCGTAGGTCTGACGGCTGGCACGTCCACCCTGGATGAAACGATCGACGAAGTCGAGCGGGCGCTCAAGGCGATCGCGGCGCGGCTCGACGGTGCGGCATCGACATACGTGACGGGTCGTGGTCTTGTAGGGTAGGCTTCAGCCTGCCACTCCCATTTCCGTTGGATTTGATTTCCATGGAATTGGCAGGCTGAAGCCTACCCTACGGGAGAGAAGCTGTGCTCTTCCAGGGCGTCTCGGCGGTACCGGCGTCTTGATTTACAGCGCGCGAGCAAAAACAGGGCGTCTCCCAGGCGGTTGAGATAGACCACGATGTTCTCGGGCACGTGCGCGCCGGGCATCCGGGCCAGCGCGACCACCCGGCGCGGCGCGGCGGCAGATGGTCCGGGCCAGGTGCAATTGCGCGGCGGCCGGCGCGCCTCCCGGCACGATGAAGCTGGTCAGGGGCGGAAGAATCTTTTCCAACTCCTCGATCATGTGCTCGGCGGCGGCGATGAGGTCCGCCGAGACGGCCTCATGAAAACGGCCCTGGGGGGCGGGATCGGCCAGGGCCGCGCCGACGAGGAACAGGTCGTGCTGGATGCGGGCGAGATTCCTCTCGGCGCGGTCGTTCCGACCCGCGGCGCGGGCGACGCCGAGCGCGGCGTTGAGCTCGTCCACCGTGCCATAGGCTTCGATGCGGGGATCGTCCTTGCTCACGCGGCCCGGCCCGAGCAGGCCGGTCCGGCCGTCGTCGCCGGTCTTGGTCGAGATCGTCACGCCTGCGCTCCCGTGGCCGAGATGACGGACGAAAGCCCCCCGGGTTGGCGGGGCGGCCGGTCCTCTCCTATACTATGCGGATCGCCGCACCCGGCGAGAAGGTCCCATCCGGAGGTCATCTCGTGCTGGTTTCCGCAATCGTGATGACGTTCGTGCTCGCGCAGCCGCCGTCCACGCCGGAACTCGATCTGGCCGAGGCGGCGCGGCTCGAAGCGCGGCACCTGTCGAACATTCGCCAGGTCACGTTCGGCTACGCCCGTGCCGGTGAGGGGTATTTCGCGCCCGACGGCCGCCGGATCATCTTCCAGGCCACGCCGCACTTGCCCCCGTCGATCTTCCACACGCCGAGGGCCAACGAGGACGCCTACCAGATGTTCGTGGCCGCGCTCAAACCCGACGCGACGCCGAAGATGGTCAGCACGGGCAAGGGGGCTGCACGTGCGGCTTCTTCAGTCCCGATGGAAAGCACATCCTGTTCGCCTCGACGCACCTCGACCCGAACGTCGACAAGGTCGAGCCGTCCCAGGGGCCGGCCTACAGCCGCACCGACCGGTATCGCTGGGAATTCCCCGACACGATGGACATCTTCCAGGCCGATCCCGACGGATCGCACCTGGTGCGGCTCACCGATACGCCGGGCTATGATGCCGAGGGCAGCTATTCTCCCGATGGGAAACAGATCGTCTTCACGTCGTTCCGCGACGGCGACGGCGAGATCTACATCATGAACGCCGACGGCTCCGAACCCGCGCCGGATCACGCACGCGAAGGGCTACGACGGCGGGCCGTTCTTCTCGCCGGACGGCACGCGGATCGTCTACCGCAGCGATCGCCACGATGAACGATCTGTTGCAACTCTTCATCAACAACACCGCGGGCACCGCCGAGCGGCAGCTCACGGACAACGGCTTCGTGAACTGGGGTCCGTACTGGCATCCCGACGGCCGGCACATCATTTATGCGACGAGCCGGCACGGGCACCAGAATTATGAGCTCTACCTCATGGACGTGGACACCGGTACCCAGGAGCGGATCACCTACGCGGACGGCTTCGACGGCCTGCCCGTCTTCAGTCCCGACGGCAAGCGGCTGATGTGGACCTCGAAGGGCCGCACGCCCGACAAGACCAGCCAGCTTTTCATCGCCGATTTCGCGCTCACGCCGATCCACCCGTGAGCGTTCGTTCCCCTTTCTTTCCCGGCACTGGAGCCTGTCTGACCATGACGACCAAGGATGCGATTCGCGTGACGCTCGACATGAGCGACAACATCATCAACACCTACATCCAGGACCTGGAGGACGCCGAGCTGCGCGTCCGGCCGCTCCCAGGGATGAACCACATCGCCTGGCAACTTGGGCACCTGATCGGCTCGGAGCGTCATTTCGTCGAGATGATCGCCCCCGGCGCGTGCCCGCCGCTGCCCGAGGACTTCGAGGCGGGGCATAGCCGGAACGCCTCCAGCGAGGACGATCCCGCCAAGTTCTACACCCGGGAGAAATACCAGGCGCTCTGGAAAGCCCATGCGACGCCACGGGGCAAAGTCCTGGAGAGCCAGTCGGACAGCGACCTGGACCGCAAGGACGATCGCTTTCCGCCGTTCGCGCGAACCGTCGGGGTGATTTTGAGCCTCTGTGGTACACATGCGCTGATGCACTCGGGCCAGTTCGTGGCCGTGCGCCGGCTCCTGTGCAAGCCGTACACGATGTGAGACGCCTTCGGGCTGTCAGCTATCAGCTATCAGCCAGACAAAGGGCCACGGAGTGCGAATTCTCTTGTCTGGCTGATAGCTGATAGCTGACAGCCTCCGGTTCGAGGCCCCCGTGCGTATCCTCCTAGTGCCTCTGGGCAGTCACGGCGACGTCCACCCGTTCGTGGGTCTGGGCGTGGCGCGAAGGCGGCGCGGGCACCGGGTGACGATGATCACCAACCCGTCCTTCGCGGGACTGGCCGAGCGGGTCGGGCTCGACTTTGTCGGGCTGGGGACCGAGCAGGATATGCACGACGCGACCGAGAATCCCGACCTGTGGGACCCGGTCAAGGGCTTCCGGCTGATCGCCTCGTGGATTCCGCGTTTCCTCCGGCCCTTGTATCACATGATCGCCGAGCGTTACGAGCCGGGTGAGACGGTCGTGGCCGCGCCCGTGCTGGCGGTGGCCGCTCGGGTCGCCCAGGACAAGCTGGGCATCCCGCTGGTGACGGTGTATCTCCAGCCCGGAGTGGCCCGCAGCGCGATCGAGATGCCGGTCTGGCCGGGATACCACCTGCTCAAGCCGTTGCCGGTCTGGGGGCGTCGGCTGATTTTCCGGCTGGCGGACGCGGGGTTTGTTGATCCGCTGCTGGCGCCGGCGATCAATGCCTTTCGCGTCGAGCTGGGGCTGCCCCGCGTGCGCCGGATCTTGCACTGGTGGAACTCGCCGCTGTGCAACCTCGGGCTGTTTCCCTCGTGGTATGGCCCGGCCCAGCCCGACTGGCCGTGCCGCCAATGTCGTGCTGACCGGGTTCCCGCTGTATGACGAAGCGGGCGCGACGCCCCCGAATCCGGATCTCGAAGCGTTCCTCGCGGCCGGTTCAGCCGCCGGTCGTGTTCACGCCCGGGTCGGCGATGAAGCACGGGCGGGATTTCTTCCGGGTGGCCATCGAAGCGTGTCAGCGCCGCGGCGGGCGCGGGTTGCTGCTGGCGCGGTATGCCGCACAAATCCCGAGTGACTTGCCGGCCGGCATCCGACACTTCTCGTACATCCCGTTCAGCCAGGTCTTGCCCCGTTGCGCGGCCGTGGTTCATCACGGCGGAATCGGCACGACGGCGCAAGGTCTGGCGGCCGGCATCCCGCAGCTTGTCATGCCCATGGCCCACGACCAGCCCGACAACGCCGCGCGGCTGGAACGCCTCGGGGTCGGCCACGGTCTGCGGCCGAAGCGGTTCCAGACTCCGGCCGTCGTCCAGTTGCTCGACGAATTGCTGAACTCCTCCCAGGTCACCGCCCGCTGCCGCGAGGTCGCCGCCTGGACCCGCCAGGGCGATCCGCTGGGCGATGCCTGCCGCGTCCTCGAGGAGGCGGCCCCGGCCTGCGCGGTCCCGGAACGCCGCTAGAAATCGGCCGTGATCCGGCTTCGGCCCGGTATATAATTCCAGATGTTCCCTGCGCACATCGAACGAGGGTCGCCGGGTTTCGCCGACGAAACCTTCATCCATCAGCCCGGGCAGAGGAGGCCCAGCGATCATGTCACGCACAGTCACCTTACCACCGCCGGATGGCTTGCTCCCGGACGGCACGCTCCGGGGCGGCTGGTGGCACGAGGACGAAGAGACCGGGCGGATTCTCTGCGACCTCTGCCCGCGGGCTTGCAGCCTCAAGCCGGGCGACCGCGGCTTCTGCTTCGTCCGCCAGAACGTCGGCGGCGAGATGGTGCTCACCACCTACGGCCGGAGCACCGGGTTCTGCATCGACCCGATCGAGAAGAAGCCGCTGAACCATTTCTACCCGGGCACGAGCGTCCTCTCGTTCGGCACGGCCGGCTGCAACCTCGGCTGCAAGTTCTGCCAGAACTGGGACATCTCGAAGTCGCGCGAGGTCGAGCGGCTGAGCGAGCTCGCCACGCCCGAGGCGATCGCCGCGGCCGCGCAGCAGCACGGCTGCCGGAGCGTCGCGTTCACCTACAACGACCCGGTCATCTGGGCCGAGTACGCCATCGAGACGGCCAGGGCCTGCCGCGCCGTCGGGGTCAAGACGGTCGCCGTCACGGCGGGCTACATCACCCCCGAGGCACGCGGGCCGTTCTATCGAGGTCATGGACGCCGCCAACGTCGACCTCAAGGGCTTCACCGAGGAGTTCTACCACCACATCACCTATTCGCACCTCCAGCCCGTGCTCGACACGCTCGCCTGGCTCAAGAAGGAGACGGACGTCTGGTTCGAGATCACGAACCTGGTCATTCCCCAGGCGAACGACTCGATGGACGAGATCCGCCGGATGTGCGACGTGGATCCTCGACCACTGCGGCGACGAGTGCCGCTCCACTTCACGGCGTTCCACCCCGACTTCCGGATGCGCGACCGGCCGAACACGCCGCACGAGACGCTGCTGGACGCGTAGGACGTGGCGCAGAGCGAGGGGCTGAAGTACGTCTACATGGGCAACGTCGACGACGTGGCGCACCAGAGCACGTACTGTCCCCATTGCGGCAAGCTGGTGATCGAACGAAACTGGTACGAGCTGGGGGCGTATCACCTGAGCGGGGACCGGTGCGGCCACTGCGGCGGCGCGGTCGCCGGCCGCTTCGACGACCGGCCGGGGATCTGGGGCCGCCGCCGCGAGCCGGTCGACATCGCCCGGTTCGCGTCGAGCCCCCGAAACCCTCACCGGCCTCGTCGAGGACGCCGATGACCACGACGAACTCGGAACGCACCCCGGCGCCGATCGTCCGCGCCGCCGTCTCGTCCCGAGCTGGCCGACGGAGCAGAAGCGCCTCGATCCTGCACGCGGCCGCCGAGTTCGTGGCGGCCGCGCTGCTGGGCCGGCCGGCGAGCTGCCCGACCCGACGCTCGCCGGCGCGGCCGACCTGCCGGTCGTGGGGGCCTACGTCACGCTGAAGCGCCAGGGCCAGCTCCGGGCCTGCTGCGGGTCGCTGGGCGAGCCCGAGCCGTCTGCTCGAGGCCCTGCAGCACGCCGCCCTGCGCACCGCGACCGAAGACCATCGGCTGCCGCCGATCTCGCCGACGGAGCTGCCCTATCTCGACCTGACGTCAACCTGCTTTACAGCCTCCGGCCGTCGAGGCGCGGGGCCGCGACCGGATCGCCGCCGTGGAGGTCGGCCGGCACGGGCTGCGCATCCACGCGGGGAGGCGCCGGGCTGCTCCTGCCGAGCGTCGCGGTCGAGCACGGCTGGGACGCCGAGACCTTCCTCCGCCACGTCTGCCGCAAGGCGGGTCTGCCCACGCACGGCCTGGGAGGACGACGAGACGCGGCTGTTCACCTTCGAGACCGTCGAGTTCGGCGGCCCGTTCGACGCGGCCGCCCCGGCCGACATGACGTCCGCGGCCCGCCGCCAGCCCCGCGGAATTGCAGCAGCTGGCCGCGGCACGCGAGGCAGAACATCGTGGCGCTGGTCCAGGGGATGGCGCCGAACTACTACCTCTTCGGCGTGCCCCGACGGCAACGTCGCGGGCCTGGCCCTGACGCTGCGACTGCCCGGCCGGTCGGACGCCGTGCATGTCTCGCAGATCGTCGCTGCGGCCCGGGGTGCCGCTCCAGGCGACGCTCTTCCGCCTCTGCGAGACCGCCGCGCCAGCGTCTGGCCCAGGCGGGTCGGCGCCCGAGGGCGATCCGCGGTCGGGCTGACGGTCCTCACCGACCCGGCCATGCACGGCACGCTCGCCGCGCCCGACCTCCGCGGCTTCGACCCGGCCCGGCGGGCCTTGCTGCTGCTCGAGCAAGACAAGAGCGCCTGGGCCTTCGCGCCCTCGACGACGCCCGACGACCTGCTGCGACGCCGTCCGCGGGCAAGTCGAAGTGCTCCATCCCGAAGCGGCGGCCTGTTCAGCCTGGCGGCGCAGTCGACCGAGCCGGAGGTCATCTTCGGCTCGTCGCCCCGGCCCGTGCCGGCGGCCCGCACGCGTCCGGCCGCCGTGGCGGGCCGTTCTATCCGGCCGACGCCGGCGAGCTGACGCGGCTGGTCGACGGCCTGCTCGCCGCCAGCGAGCGCCGCCCGGAAGCCTGGCCGGCGGCCATGGTGCCGCACGCGGGCCTGATCTACTCGGGCCAGCTCGCGGCGGCGGTCTTCAACCGGCTCGAAATCCCCGAGCTGGTGATCGTCCTCGGTCCGAAGCACACCCGCGACGGCGTCGACTGGGCCGTCGCGCCGCACGAGGCCTGGTCGATCCCCGGCGCGACGGTCCCGGCCGACCCGGCCTTCGCCCGCCCTGGCCGACGCCGATCCCCGGCCTCCAGCTCGACGCCGCCGCCCACCAGCACGAGCACGCGATCGAGGTCGAGCTGCCGTTCCTGGCCCGGCTGGCCCCGCAGGCCGGGTCGTCGGCCTCGCCATCGGCGGCGGCGACTGGGAGCACTGCCGGCAGGTTCGCCGCGCGGCTGGCCGACGTCCTCCGCCGCTTCCCGAGCCGCCCGCTGCTGCTCATCTCCAGCGACATGAACCACTTCGCGACCGACCGCGAGAACCGCCGCCTCGACGAGATCGCCCTGCAGGCGATGGAGCGGCTCGACCCGGCCCACCTGCTGGCGACCGTCACCGAGCACAACATCAGCATGTGCGGCGTGCTGCCCGCCGTGATCGTGATGGAGACCCTCCGCCAGCTCGGCGGCCTGACCGCCTGCGAGCGCGTCGGCTACGCCACCAGGCCGACGTCACCGGCGACACCAGCCGCGTCGTCGGCTACGCGGGGATGCTGTTGCGGTGATGTGCATTTCAGATTCAGCGGCGTCCGCGCGCAACCCACCTCTGTCGACCAAACGGATGGTGGTTCGCGAGCGCGGACGCCGCTGACCCACCCGACATTGTGACTCCCGGATCGCTCGTCGCGCCCATCTGTAAGCTGAGGATTTCTCTTATGGTAAGCTTTCCAGCCTGCCAATGCCATTTCGGTATCCGGATTATGATGGCAGGTTAACTCTAAGAGAAGACGGTTGCGGCTCGGCCGCGCACGAAGATCATGCCTTCGCCGCCACGTTCCCCATCGCCCGCAAGGAGGCTTCCAGGATGGCGCCCCGATCATGCCAGCTTGCTGCTGCGGGCGGTGCGGGTCTATAGCCACCGCCGCAAATGCCTTGCGCCGTGGGCACGTAGCCAATGTACTCGTTGGCCAGCTCGATGACCCACGTCGGCTTCAGCGGCGAACACGCCTTGATGTGCAGCCCGAGGCTCGCAGAAATACTCCGCGCCGTTGGTGACGATGCCGAGCGGGCCGATGCGCAGCCCTGGACCTCGCAGTCGAGAACGGGGTTCTTCTTGCGTTCCTCGGCCACCTGCGCCGGCCCTTGGCGAACGGCTCGTCCACGCGTGCCCAGGCCATAGGCGGCTTCTCGACTTCTGGGTCGGGATCGGGACGGATCGCGCAACGGGCGGTCTCGGTGGCGACGGCCACCGGCGACCTCCTTCAGCCACGACATCCGATTGATCGTGCGGATCGCCTCGCCGGCCAGCAGGCGGCCCATCATGTCGGCGTGCTCGACGCCGAAATTGCGCGAGGTGGATTGGTTGTCCACCTGGGTGATGTCCCCACACGGCCCGAGCAGGAAGACGACCGGGGTTTGCTCGCCGTAGCGCGTCTTAAGGTGCTTGCGGAGATAAGCGCAATAGTCGGGCGAGAACAGATCGCCGCCGACCACGGTGCCGTGACAGCCGAACTGGACGACCACGCCCAGGATCGTGCCATCGGGTCCGTGCGCGGCCAGCACGCCGACCTCGGGATCGACGGGTCCGGCCGGCATGACGATGTCGGCGTGGTGCGGCGTGCCCGGCTTGCCGGGATGGGTGATCTCGCGGCCGTCCTTCATCACGAACCGCCGGTTAAAGGCGATCCCCTCCTGCCGGCCGCTGCCGATGCCGAGCTCGGCCGGGTGCAGGCTGTTCCAGGCCGAGGTCACGGCCTGGGCGATCGCGTTGACGACTTGGTCGCCGTACTCGTCGCTGGCGATCTCGTCGGCGATGTCCACGATCGGCCCGCCCTCGTGCGTGTGGTTGCAGCCGACCAGCACATTCGCCGCCGGAATCTTGGTCGCGCCCGCGATGGCCTTGTGCGCTCGCTCGACAAGCGTGCGCGGTATGGCGATCGCATCCAGGCCGACGAGCGGCCGGCGTCGTGCCATCGAACACGACACACGCCACCGCCCAGAGCGGATCGAGCACGCCCTTGCTGTAGTGCGGATAAAATCCGCCCGGCATGTCCATGCCGGTCTTGGGAGTGATGTCCGCGACGCCGAATCCCACCTGGAGCATGGTCACGCCTCCCCGTTTGGATTCCGGAATGAAGGAACGCTCACCGCCTTTTGACCCGCGCACGACTGCCCGCCAGCCGGCGATTCGAATTGCGTTCCCCACCTGGGCGGGTCAGGCTGGAAGCCCCGCGCCGGGGCCGTTCAGGAGCTCGGCGGCACGGCGGCCTTGTCCAGCGTCGGGGTGCCGCGATCGAACCATTCGTCGAAGTCGAGATCGTACGGCTCCTCGACAAGCTGGATCTCTCCCAGGCAGACGGCCGCCAGCAAGTCCACCATGGCGCCGGGCGGAAGGGTGTGGGTGTGCGTCCGGTCGCGGAGCCGCTCGATCTCCTCGTGCCAGGCCGCCCGGGCCGGGTCCGGATCGGTCGTGTGGTCCACCAGGATCAGGATGCCGCCAGGGCACAAGAGCTCCACCTGTCGCGCGAGGAAGGCCCGGGGATCCTCGACATGATGCAGGACGAACCGCGAGTGGCCGCGTCGAACAACCCGGTCAGGGTGGGGTCGAACAGCGACCGTTGCTGGAAGCGGGCCCGGTCGCCGAAGCGTTCGCAACGCCGCGCGGCCCGCGCGATCATCTCGGCCGAGAGGTCCACGCCGAAGACACGGCAGCCGGCATCAAGGAACGCCTCGGCCACCAGTCCCGGCCCGCAGCCGGCGTCGAGGACGGCCGAGTCTGCCGGCAACGCGGCGAACTGCGCGAGCCGCGCCAGCGCGGCCGGATCGCTCTGAACGGGTGCCCGCTCAAACCGCGCGGCCTGGGCATCGAAGGCTGTGCTCAAGTCTTGATCGTGATCACTCATGGGTGCCGGGAATTTGTTGTCTTGTCGGGTCGGCTTCCGCCTGCCAATCCATTTCCGATTCCATTCCTATGGGATTGGCAGGCGGAAGCCGACCCGACAAGACCAGATGGTGAGGAGCGCCCGCTCAATACTCCTGGAGCAGTTCCAGCATGCCCCGGTCGAGCTGGCGGCCGTGCCAGGTGTCGTAGGCGACATCATAACGGCCGCTGTCGCAGATGCCGAAGCTGCCCGTCCAGTTCCACAGGGCCCAGCCCCAGCCGGCCGTCTTGAGCTCCGCCAGCACGTCGTGCATCCACGAGAGCACGAAGCGGTGCGGCGACTGGTTGTGGCAGCCGAACTCGCCGACCATCACGCCCACGCCCTCGGCCTCGAGTCCTTCCAGGGCTTGATCACGTCGCGGACGATGGCGTCGCGGCCGATGACCTTGCCGTCGTTCTGGACCAGCGGCCAGGACGGTTCCGGCCAGGAGTCGTTCCAGCCGGCCCACGACGCCTTGTAGTGCGTGAGCGGCGCCGGGTTGTAATCGTGCGCGGCCGCCGCGACGTTCAGGCCGACCAGCTCCGTGGGCGGCTTGGCGCCCCCAGCTCCGGCCGTCGCAGACGATCAGCCGGTCGGGATCTTCCTGGCGGATCGCCTTGGCGAGCGTCTCGACGACGCGGCGGTGATCCTCGGGCTTGACCTTGTCGGTCGGCTCGTTGACCAGGTTGAAGCTGACGTTCTTGTTCGGGATGCCCTTGTACCGCTTGGCGAAGGCCGCCCACTGAAAGGCGCAGACGTCGAGGATCTCCGGATCGGTCCAGAGCGATTTCGGCTCGGGCGGCGAGGCGACCGTGTACCCCGGTGCCGATGGAAGTTCGGCTGGACGTGGATGCCGTGCTTCTTGCCGAATTCGACGGCCTGGTCGATCTCCTTGAGGACCGGCTCCTTGAGCTTCTTCAAGTCGCCCTTCTCCGTCCACATCCGATAGTCCATCGGCAGCCGGACGAAATCGAAGCCGAGCTTGGCGATATCGGCGAAGTCCTTCTCATCGAACGGTTTGTTCTGGCCGTTGAACTTGTTCAGGAGGTTGAAGCCGCGCCAGCGGGGCAGGTGCCGGGGCGTGGGCTCGGGCAGCTCGGCCGCGCGGGCCAGGGCCGGACCAAACGCCGCCGAGGCCAGCGAGAGACGGAGCAGATCGCGTCGGTTCATGGGTGATCCTTTTGTGGAGAGGGTTCCGGGGGTGGGGTTGCCGGCGACCGCCGGATTCACCACAGAGGCGCAGAGAACACGGAGTTCTCACAGAGATTCTCTGTGTCTGCCTCTGTGTTCTCTGTGCCTCTGTGGTGAATCAAGCCATGGCCGATACCCCGGCCACCCGGACGGAGGGCATAATTCAGAACGCCTGCAAGACCTCCACCATCGCCCGGTCGAGCTTGCGGCCGTGCCACGTCTCGTACTTCACATCGGCCCGGCCGCTTTCGCAGACGCCGAAGGTGCCGACGAAGTTCCACAGGGCCCAGCCCCAGCCGGCCTCCTTGTACAGCCCGAGCATGTCGCGCATCCAGGCCAGGGCCACCTTGTGCGGCGTGTGCTGGTGGACGCCCCACTCGCCGACGAACATGCCGACGCCCTTCTTCTCCAGCTCCTGCCAGGGCACGAACAGCGTGCGGCGGATCGTCTCGCGGTCCACGATCTTGCCGTTCCGCTCCTTGAGCGGCCAGGTGGGATCGGGCCAGCTCTCGTTCCAGTGGACCCACGACGCCTTGTAGTGCGTCACGGGGATCGGGTCGTAGCGAGTGGATGTCGGCCGCGACGTTCAGGCCGAGCAGATTCCGTGATGGGCGTGCGGGCCCAGTTGCGGCCGTCGACGATGATGAGCCGGTCGGGATCCTTGGCACGGATCGCCTTGACGAGCTGCTCCGTCACCCGGCGGAGATCCTCCGGCTTCACCTTGTCGTCGGGCTCGTTGAACAGGTTGAAGCTGAGACGGCTGTTGGGCACGCCCTTGTACCGCTCGGCGAACACCGACCACTGGTACGCGCACAGCTCGGCCGGCTCGGCCTCGGTCCAGAGGTTCGTCCGCTCGGGCGGGGTGATCTGGCCGAAGCCGGGGGCGATGTGGAAGTCGAGCAGCAGGTGAATGCCATGCTGCTTGCCGTGCTCGACGGCCCGGTCGATCTGCTTCAGGACCGGCTCCTTGAGGTTCTTCGGGTCGCCGGGATCGGTCCAGTCGTGGTAGTTCAGCGCCAGCCGGAGGAAGTTGAATCCCAGGTCGGCGACGTCGGCGAAGTCGCGCTCGTCGAACAGCTCCCTGCGACGGCCCCGGTAGGCGACAGGCAGGTTGAAGCCCCGCCAGTACGGCAGCTTCTGCGGCGTGGCCTCGGGCAATTCGGCGGGACGCTTCTCGTCGGCCAGCAGGGCGCGGGCCGCCGTGCCGCCCAGGCCGGCCGACGCCAGTGTCATGCGCAGCACATCACGACGGTTCATGCGGGAGGTCTCGTCGGGGCAGAGGGTCGATGCCCGGAGCGGGACCGAGCACGTCGATCACGCGCGGGCAGTCGGGCAGCGAGTTGAGGAAGGTGCGGCCGTAGGGCTTGGTCAGGACGCGGGGGTCGAGGATCACGACGATGCCGCGGTCGGTCCGGGTGCGGATCAGCCGGCCGAAGCCTTGCTTGAGCTTGATGACCGCCTCGGGGACCTGGTAGTCGACGAACGGGTTGCCGCCGCGGCGGCGGATGTCCTCGAGCCGGGCCTCCAGCAGCGGGTGGCTCGGGCACGCGAGAACGGCAGCCGGGTGATGATCACGTTCGAGAGCGCCTCGCCGGGGACGTCCACGCCCTGCCAGAAGCTGTCCACGCCGAAGATCACGCTGTTGACGTCGGCCTTGAAGGCGTCGACCATCTTCGAGCGCGGCATGCCGTCGCTCTGGGAGAACAGCGGCGATGTTCCGCCGGGCCAGCCAGGGCGTCAGCGCGCGGTGGCGGCCTCGAGCATCTTGTACGAGGTGAACAGGACGAACGCCTTGCCGTGGGTCCGCTCGAGGTAATGCGCGATGGCCCGGATCGCCTCCTGCTCGAACTCGCCGGGCTGATCGGAGGGGTCGGGCAGGTTCCTGGGGATGTGGATCGTCACCTGGTTGGCGTAGTCGAACGGGCTGCCCAGGGCGAGGGTCTCGGCGGCGGTCAGGCCGATCCGGGACTGGAAGAAGTCGAACCGCGGCGGCGAGCCGACGCAGAGCGTCGCCGAGGTCAGCACGCAGGTGGCACCTCGGTGAACAGCAGGTTGCGCAGGCTGGGCCCGACGTCCAGCGGCGCCGCGGCCAGGCGGACGCCGCAGCGCGGCTCTTCTGCTCGACCTCGATCCAGTAGACGGCGTCCTCGGCCGACTGGCGGATCCAGCTCGCGACCTGGTCGGCCATCGACCGGCACCGCTCCTCGGCGGCGGTCAGCTCGATCTCTGTCCTCGGGCTTCTCGATCGCCTCGGCGCCGCGGTCGATGGCGCCGGCCAGCCGGCGCAGCTCCTCGCAGAAATGCTCGCTCCAGCCGACGGGCTGCCGGAGCCGGCCGTTGAAGCCGTTCGGCTGGCCCTGATGCCAGTCGGCGGCGCGGTTGAAGAAGTCCTCGGCGGCCTCGCGCGTCCGTCTGGGCCTGCTGGATCGCCTCGTCCATCGCCTGGCGATGGCCGACAGCACGCCCTTGCCGCGTCCGCGCGTTGTACAGCCGGGCCAGCGAGTAGTCGATCCCGACGCTCGAGAGCTGCAGGCCCAGGTGCTCGCCGGCGACGGCCTCGAGCGTGTGCGCCTCGTCGATCATGGCGACCTGGTACTCGGGCAGCAGGCCGAAGCCGTCGCCCCGCAGCGCCAGGTCGGTGACGAACAGCGCGTGGTTGACCACCAGCACGTTGGCCGTCCGCATCCGCCGCCGGGCCTTGAAGAAGAAGCAGTCGGCGTGAGCGCGGGCACTCGCGGCCCAGGCAGTTGCCGTCCTCGCTCTGCACGGCCTCCCAGACGCTGGGCATCGGGCGGAAGTCCAGGTCGGACCGGCTGCCGTCGGTCGGTCCGGTTCGACCACATCCGCAGCGTGACGAGCTGGTCGATCTCCTCGGGCCGCTGGAACAGGCAGGTCCTGCCGCTTGATCGCCACGTCGAGCCGCCGCAGGCTGATGTAGTTCGACCGCCCCTTGACCAGGACCGCCGAGAACTCCTGCGGCATCACCGAGCGCAGGAACGGGATGTCCTTGTGGAGCAACTGCTCCTGGAGCGCGATGGTGTGCGTCGAGACGACGACCTTCGTCTTCGGGTCGGCGGTGGCCTGGATCGCCGGGCACCAGGTAGGCGAAGCTCTTGCCGACGCCCGTGCCCGCCTCGACGATCAGGTGCCCGGGCCGCTCGATGGCGCGGGCCACCGCCTGGGCCATCGCGAGCTGCTCCTCGCGATGCTCGTAGCTGGGCAGCCGCCGCGCGATCGCGCCGCCGGGTCCGAGGATCGAGACGGGGTCCAGTTTCGCCATGCTCGTCCTCGACGATCCGACGCCGCTCGAAGGACCGGGGATCATCGCCCGTCGGATGGTCAACCCAGGCGATCCAGGTCCAGCTTCGCCTCGTACTCGGCGGGCGTCAACGTCGAGATGAACGTGATCCGACGCCTCTCGCAGTCGGTCAGGTTCGACGAGGGATCGCGGAAGACTTGATCGGCAGCGGGCCTCGTCGCCGGAGCGACAGAGTCTCGAAGTCGGGCGAGACCACGATCCGTAGATCCGTTCATAGTCAGTCGGAGGTGATCGACGCGGAAGCGGCTCCTCAGGAGATGCTCGACCTTCGGGAGAGGTCCGGAGAGCATTCGCACGACCCGTTGTCGGCGCGGGTATCGCCCGAGTCGTCCTCGTCCTCGTCCGGCCCGATCGGGCCGTATTCGGTCGGGGTGAACGGGGCGATGAGCAGCACCTGGCGCTGCTCGCGGCGGGTCAATTTCACCGACGGATCGCGCAAGGCACGGCGATCCGCCTTCGGCGGTCGAGCGCTCGCACGCCCTCGAAGTCGGGCGAGACCACGAAACCGATGATGCCATCGTCATCCCGAGATCGAGATGCTCGACCTGGAAATGATTCCGCAGGGCCTTCTCTACCTTCTCTTGAGGTCCATGATCACTCCTCGACGATGAACTGGCCGCGAGCAGCAGGTCGGCGGAGTTCTTCTTGAGCGCGTCTCCCGGATCCCGGAGGGTCCGATCCGGTTCAAGTGCGTCGCAGGCTGGCCTCGGAGGCTGTTATGCCAGAGGGCCGGATTCGCTGGCATCGAGGATCGTGGCCGCGGATCGCTCGATCTCCTCCCGGATCCGCTTCTTCCGCTCGCTCCTCGTGGATCGCAGAAGGCCGCTGGCCTCGAACAATTCCTCCAGATCATGCCGCCCCTCGAAGGACGGGTCCTTCCGCCATCGGAATGCCCGGAGGATGCACTCGACGGCCAGGCCGCCGCAATACATCGCCAGGGCATAGCTCTCCCGGAATCGTGGATCTCCCTCGCCTGCCGCATCCGCTCGATGGCGGCCCGATAGTACTCCTCGCTCGTGAACTGCATGAGATCAGCCCGGTACGCCTCGCCTTCGGCCCTGACGACCGCGTCAGGTCGCGATCGACGCCTCGGGGCGCGGACCGGCCGATTCGTTATTCTACCACAGGAACCGCCGGGTTCACGATCGGCCGATCACGCCCTGGGTGGGGCTGGAGGCGGTGGCGTAGAGCTTCCTGGGGATGCGGCCGGCTCCGCAGGCGAGCCGGCCGGCCTCGATGGCCAGCCGCATGGCGTGGGCCATGCGGAGCGGGTCCTTGGCGCCGGCGATGCCGGTGTTGAGCAGCACGCCGTCGCAGCCCAGCTCCATGGCGATCGCCACGTCGCTGGCGGTGCCGACGCCCGGCGTCGACGATCACCGGGTAGGACGGGTCATCCCCCTTGAGGTCCTCGAGGATGATCCGGATGTTGTTGGGGTTGAGCACCCCCTGGCCGCTGCCGATCGGGCTGCCGGCGGGCATGACGCTGGCGGCGCCGGCCTCCTTGAGCCGCCGGGCCATGATCGGGTCGTCGCTGGTGTAGCACAGGACCTGGAAGCCCTCCTTGACCAGGACCCGGGTCGCTTCGAGCGTGGCGACGGGGTCGGGCAGGAGCGTCCGGGGGTCGGCCAGCACCTCGAGCTTCACCCAGTCGGCGCCGGGGTTGTCCAGGCCCTCGAGCAGCTCGCGGCCCAGCCGGGCGGTGCGCAGGGCGTCCTCGGCCGAGAAGCAGCCGGCCGTGTTGGGCAGGATCGTGTAGCGCGTCGGGTCGAGGAAGTCCAGCAGGCTGCGGCCCTCGCGGTCGAACAGCCGCTCGCGGCGGACGGCGACGGTGACCACCTCGGCGCCGCTGGCCTCCAGGCAGTCGCGCATCAGCTCGAGCGTCGCGTACTTGCCCGTGCCGACGAACAGCCGGCTGCGCACGATGTGCGTGCCGATCTTCAAGGGCTCGGCGTCGGGCTCGCGGTCGGCGACCCGCCGCCGACCAGGGTGACGATCTCCAGGACGTCCCCGGCGGCGCGGGTCTCGGCGTGGCGGCGCCGGGTGACCAGGTCCTTGTTGAGCTCGACGGCGACGTATTCCGGCTTTCAGTTCCAGGCCGCTGGAGCAACTCGGCCACGGTGAGGTGTCGGACAGCTCTCGGGGCTGGCCGTTCAGGATGATGTCACGGTTCGACACTTGCTGGGTTGTCCCAGGGTACAGGCGCGCAACACGCCGCGGGCAGAACAGATTTCGCGAGACGGGGCCGGTGCCCATTCGATACTGTCGCCGGGGCGAAATGCGATTCGCTTTCCACGGGACGTGTGTCCATCGTAGGACCTCGCCCCAGCGGCCAGTGGACCGGTGGACCCGGCCCAGACCGAGGCCGCTCGTGTTCACACGTTGGCGACACTGGTGGCTTTTGCTGCAGGGCCGCCGACGTCTCGACTCTGTGGCCGGGGAGCTTGGCGCGGCCGCGCCCGTCCGCCGTATCCGGTTCCGGACCTCGGCGTCGATACGCTGGAGGATCGAACGCTGCGGTCGTCTCTTGACTGATGTTCCAGAAAAAGGGCGGTATCGCCGGCGACGACGGAGGAAGCCACAATGAACAATCAGAAATTGCCGCCCGGCTGGGACGAGGCCCGGATTTGCGAGGGCGATCGCGCACTACGACTGCAGGACCAGGCGAACGGGCCGCCGAGATCGAGGCAGCGTGGGAGGCGGAGGAATGACGCTGATGTCGGTGCTGACGACCTGGTCCCCGAGATCGACACCTTCCTCGCCCGCCATCAGACCGCCTCATCCAGCACGAGTGCATGAGCCGGCCTCACCCGCTCCACGACAACCCTTGCCGGTTGCGGCGCTCGATCTGGAGGTGGCAGAGGGCCACGGCGCAGGCGTCGGCGACGTCGTGGGGCTCGGGCAGGCGGTCGAGCCCCAGCTCGGTCCGGATCGCGTGCTGCATCTGCTCCTTGGGGGCCCGCCGCTGCCGGTCAGCCTCTTCTTGATCCGGGCCGCGGCGTAACCGACCACCGGCACGCCCACGCGGCCGCGGCCAGCATGATGACGCCCCGCGGCATGGGCCATCAGGATCGCCGTCCGCGGGTGCTTGACATGGCTGTGGACCTGCTCCAGGCCAGAGCCGAGGGCGGGAAGGCGTCGAGCACTTCGAGGACGCCCTCGTGATCAGGTCCAGCCGGGCCCCCATCGCCTCGGCCGAACCCGCGGCGGATCACGCCCGCCTCGACCACTAAGCCCCCCGCGGCCCCGGCTCGACCACCGCGTAACCCGTCACGTTCAGGCCGGGGTCGATCCCCACCACCCGCCCGGGCACGGGAACGGGGGCCGGTCGACCTCATCATCATCGAGCGAGGAAGGACTTGATCATTTCGGTCCTTCCGTGGAAAGGTGGAATTCACCACAGAAGCACAAAGGGCACACAAGACAGCCACAAAGAAGAGAATTCCTCGGCCTACACTTTGTGTTCTCTGTGCCTCTGTGGTGAATTCGGTTCCGTTCATTTCGCGAGTGGGTCCGCCTCGATCTTCCGAGAACCGTGCCCTCCGGACGGTCCTCGATCACGACGCCGAGGGCCAGCCAGCTCGGTTGCGAATCTGGTCGGCGAGCTTGAAGTTCTTCTCGCCGGCGCGTTGAGTCCGCAGGCTCAGGAGCAGGTCCGAGCAGCGGCACGGTCAGGCGGTCTTGCGAAGGTTCGGTCCGAGCCGGAGGCGAGTCGGAACAGGCCCCAGATCCGGGTCAGCTCGCGCAGAACGACCATTCCCGCCCTCGAGACTCGCCCTGAGCGGCGGGGTTGCGGCCGGGGGCGTCGAGCTTGTGCGCGTCGGCGTGGCGGTTGAGGGTCCAGGGGCCAGCTCGAAGACCTCGCCCAGCGCTCCGCCGGTATTGAAGTCGTCGTCCATCGCCTCGATGAAGCGGGCCCCGAGTGCACGGCCACCTCCGGCGGCACCAGGCGTC
>CAWHUG010000015.1:0-305310 GCA_963832405.1 uncultured Isosphaeraceae bacterium | reverse complement strand
TCCACCGATTCTTGACGCGCCAAAGGGGACGGGAATCGCATTGGCGGGAATCCCCGCTCCTGGTATAATCTTATCATCAACATGTTCCTCCCGGTATTCTCATGACGCCCAAACTCAGCCCCGACCTGCGGCAAGCCATCAAAGAGCACGGCGATACCCCCGTGTACGTCGTGGATGCCGACACGAATCAGAGCTACGTCCTTCTGCGGGGCGACCAGTACGAGAAGGTCAAGGCCCTCTTCGAGGGGGAGGAATTCGATCCGCGCGAGCTGTACCCGCTCGCGATCCCGACGTTTCTCAAAGCCGGCTGGGACGATCCCGAGATGGACGTCTACAACGACTACGACGCCCACCGCCCACAGCCATGACCGTGCAGCGGGGAGACGTCGTGCTCGTGCCCGTCGCCTACACCTCCGGTGTCGGGACAATATCCGCCCGGCCCTCGTGGTCCAGGCGGATCACAACAACGCGCGCCTCGATCACACGATCATCGCCATCATCACGAAGACGACGCACCGGGCGGCCCGGGAACGAACCCAGTTCCTCATCGACATCGCCACCCCGGAGGGCACACAGTCGGGTCTCCTGCACACCTCGGCTGTGAAGTGCGAGCATCTCGCGACGGTCGACCGGTCGCTCATCCTCCGCGTCATCGGCAGTCTGCCGGCAGGCACGATGACGCACATCGACGCCTGTTTGAAAGCCGCCCTCGCCTTGCCATGAAGAAGCCGCGCGCCCGCTCCTGGCCCTCCTGGCATCCGGTCGATCCCGTCCGGGGCACGATCGTTTTCTCGCCCGTCCTCAAGGCCACCGGCGAGCGCCTGGATCTGCTGGCGGATTATGGGTCGTTCCCGCAGTCGAACGCCCCCGGCTATCACGGCATCGTGCGCGACGTGAAGTCCGGCAAGCGGTACGCGGTGTACGGGAAGCCCTGCGACCTCGCCTGCCACTGCGACGCGTGGGTGATTGCGATCGGCGAGGACGCCGACGAAGAGGAGCTGAGAAACCTCCGCCTGGAGTAGCGGCGTGAGGAGTCGGGGTCTCCAGGCCGATCGGCCGGGGAGGTGTTCCGCTCTGCGGCAGAGCGCCCGCGTGGGCGGGTGCGGAGTGCGGCACGCCACTCGCGGCCCAGGGAAAACGGGAGCCGGGGACGGCGGGAGAGGCGCGGCACGGTGATAACCGTGGGTGTGGGAGGCCGCGAGCCCCCGGTGGAGCCGCCAACGTCGATGAGTCTTCGAATCGCGGGCGTGTCGGAAGCGGGGGGCTCGCGGGCGAAGTCGCGCGAGTGGCGTGCCCTGTCAGGAGGCGAGAACCCGCATGGGGAAGCGGCGCCGCGTCGGCCTCCGGCCGCCGGCGTCTGCGCCGGAGACTGGCCCGCCGTCGGAATAGTCGTGTACCACCGGCCGGGCGACTCCCCTACTCGCTCTTGATCTGGGTCCAAGCGGAGATCTGGAGAATGTTCTGGGAACTTTAAAATGTGCGCGTACATGATGTGATGTTATAAAGTTTGGCCACTGATTCGAGCCGCATCCGTCTTGTTCGAAGAACGCCGCGGACCATTGAACCTCCGCCACTCCCCTCTTCTTGCACCCCAGCGTCGCTCAAAGCCTCTTCTACGAGGCGTCAGCACCCATCGGCCGTTGCGTGAAGCGAGCGGCAAGCTCCGCCAGGCCGCTCCTGCCACTCTGGCGTTGGTGGTCTCGTCTCATCGTATTAAAAAAGCAGACGGGCGAAGCCCGCACCTTTGTATAAACAATAATACAGTTTGTATATGCTTTGTAGGGGCACTGGACGGTGTGCTTTCTCCGCCAGTGTCAGCCCTGAAACAGGGAGAGCTCACGGAAAAACATCCGGCGAATGCCGATAGAACATCCGGCGAATGCCGATACCTGGCCGAGAAAAACATCCGGTAAATGCCGATAGTCGATCATGAAAAACATCCGGCGAATGCCGATAGTAACGTATCGTTTGTGCATATCTGTCAAGGTAGTGGATTCAGTCAATCTCCTGCGCATCGACTTCGGGATTGGCGGGCAGAGAAGGCTCGCTCGGGCGTTGCTGCAGAGACCAAGCGTCGAAGGTCGGGAAGGTGAAGGCGAACTTCTCGACGCGCTCCTGCGCGGCCCGGTGGGCGGCTTGCTCGAAGTCGTGAGGGTTGGTCTCGCGATAGAACACACGGTAGATCTTGACGGCCTCATCGTAGCTGCGCTGGCCCTCCGGGGATGCGAGGAAGGCGAGCATTGCCTCCTTGCGAGTCTGATCGTAGAGGGGCCGTCGCGTCGGCTCCTCCGTGACCGTGATGTGCTTGCTTTCCCACTGCTCCTTCTCGCGCCGTTTCTCGTGAGCGAACCACCAATCCGGCGGCGTGCGGTTGTTCTGAACGCCGTTGATGAGGAACGCGGCCGGCGACACCTTGAAGCCGGGGAAGCCGCGTGGTTTCTCGTGCATGGCGGCGTCGGTGATGCTCACCCAGCGCTGGATGAGTCCCCGGCCATGCTCGGTGAGCAGGCGGCGGATGCCCGCTTGGTCGACGCCGATCTGCGACAGCGGGTCGTACAGAGGATCGTCCAGAATCGCATTCTTTTGCGTTATAGAGCGTTGGGATTCCCGGCGGCGGAAATACTCGCCTTCGTAGAATGTCACGACGTAGGAGCCCTTTCCTCGCTTCAGAAACAGTTCCGTGGGGTCGGTCTGTCCCTTGCCGAGGGCGATGACCTGGTGCCGTAGGAGTTCGCGGATGCAGGCGAGCAGGTCGTACTTGCGCTTGGCCAGCGGCCGGGAGGCGGAGAACCCGAGCCCGTTCACCGTGAGGTCATCGACGTTCAGGAAGACGCGCTCGGACCTCCAGAAGCGATCCTTGAGCTTGAGGAACAGGCGGCGCGACGATGGGGTCAGTTGCCGGAAGAGTTCCAGGTCGAAGAGCAACGTGCTGCCGGTCGCCTGGCAGAACCGGAAGAAGGCCGGGTTCCACTCGATGCGCCAGCAACGGTTCGTGTCGACCGATCCCCCTTCCCCGTCAACCGTCGGCAGCAGGATACTGAGGAACTGGAGCGCCACGTACTCGCGCTCCTTCGACACCGGGTTATAGAAACCCGTGCTCTCGTAGCTGGAAATCGCCAGCCGCAGGAGGGAGTCGCGGAACGCGGCGTACTGCGAGCCGCCCGTCGCGAGCCCGAGGTGGTTGAGCATCCAGTACGGTGTGGCGAGGAGGACGGGTTCGGCGTCGTGGCGGCAGAGCGTTGCTCCGAGCAAGCCCCACAGCACGTACTCATCGATGGCCTGCAAGCCGTGTGGCGCGCGCACCGTGACGTGCGCTGTCCTGCGGCCCTTGTCCGTCGTGAAGTCGTACGACGTGAGAAACTCTCCCGTGGGCAGCGTGCCGCCTTGCAGTGGCCACAGGGCGGTTTCGAGAAGCGACAACTGGGCAATCCCCTCCCGCTCGATGCCCGGCAACCGGTACGGCTTCGCCGCTGTGCCGGCCGGCACCGCGTTCACAGGATCGGCGGGCGTCCGCGGTGGCGGCACCGGACGGTCTGCGCGGGAGACGTGCTCTCCGGTGTGGGTGCCGGGCCGTGTCACGGAGAGGGTGTTCATGGAGCTGGGTTTAACGGAAGAGACGGCCGAAGAACCCCTTCGTCGGCTTGGGGGCCGGTTTCGGGGGTGCCTTACTCCCCTTCTGCTGGGGAGGAGGCGTCGGACGGGAAGGCGCAGTGGTGTACTCGGCATCGACGCTCTTCGCCTCGGGGAGTGTGAGGCGCTGCTGGAGTGTGCCGATGAGGATGTTCCCTTCCCGGAGCCTCTCGCTCAACCCGCTGATGAGTTCCATCTGCTTGCCGATGAGTTCGGACTGCTGGGTGATCTGGTGGTTCTTGATGTCGAGCTCGCGCCGGAGCATGGCGAGCAACGCCCCTTCCTCGCCGGTGCCTGTCGTCGCGGCATGGGTCTCAGTCCCCTTGCCGGCCTCGCTGTCTTGCGGGATCTCGCGGCGCAAGAGTTCCTCGCTGACGCGCCACGCGAAGTTCTCGCCCTTCATCCGTTGCTCGGTCGCTTCCGCAACGCTCGGCTGAACCAGGTGACGGTCCGGATGGTCGTTGTCGTGAATGATGGGGTAGATGATGCGCCGGATGGAGCTGGGGGATTTGCCGGTGAGTGCGGCGGCTTCCTTGACGGTGATGAACTGCGACACGGGTGAGGAGGGGAGGTATGTGTCGGGAAGAGTAGCAGCTTGAAAGGGGACTGGGAAGGGGTACCGGCATCATGTCATACCCCTGCCACCGACACGGTCGCGCAGGGATCGCAAGCAGGGTTCCAGCGGCTTCCAGACGACTTTCCAGAGGTGTCAGAGAGACGGTGGCGATACCCTGCTGACAGGCTCTCGGAGTGAGGAAGGTGTAGGCAGTACGTGGAATGCTGTCTGGTAGTATTCCATGGCAAAGTACCGACAGGGTTTCGCGATGCCGTCAGGAAGGTACCAGACGTTGAAGAAAGAGGAAGAAAGCCTTTCTGCGATAGGGTATCGGAAGGATGTCGGTGGACGATCACAAGGGAAAAAGGGGGTTCCAGAAATGGCGTTGCATGGAAGAGGGGAGTGTGATGCGTTGTGCATTCCACCTCAAGGTCCTGGGTGACTCTGGCGACGCCCAAGGGGGTGGGACCCTGAAAGGAAGTCCGGTGTCTCCGGGTGAAGAAGAGGGGAGTGACCGACGAAAGCGATTCCGGAATACCGCGAAGCAGGTTCCGCGTGATTGTGCCCAGAGTGCCGACCGCTTCTTGTACGAAAAGCGATAGACTCGCATTGTTCGATACCGGAGACGCGCTATCCGACGAGTCCCCCCAGCGACTTTCACGGTGGAAGATTCGTCTCGGATCGCTTCTGGAAGGGCTCGGTGGCTCGGAATTGGCCTCCGGTCACTCGGTTGCGCCCGTTCGCTTGGCCTGGATCTTCCCCCCGACCTCGTCCAAGGCGGCCAGAATGTCGGCGGTGGTGACGTTCCGTTTGCGGAAGTTCAGGGTGACGGTCGCCTGCGCCGTCGCGTAACGGAAGTGGGTGCGTGGCGCTCCGCGCTGATGCGTGCCATTGGCTGCCGGCTTGCGCGGCCACTTCGCGCTCGGTCTCCTGGGCGGTGAGCCTGCGCTCCTTCACGGCGGCGGCCACCTCTCGCTGCTGGCGGGGATCGACCAATTGCGAGATCGCGTACAGGTGTCGCTTGGAGAAGGGCTGCGCGGCCTCCGCGCGTGCGACTTTCTGCACGTCGGGATCGACTCGCTGGATCGCCAGTAATCGGCTGATCTCGCTCTCCGGCCTGCCGGTCTCGCGGGCCAAGTCGCGCTGGCTGTAGCCGTTCGCATCGCGGAGACGGACCAGGGAATCGGCGAGTTCGTAGGGGTTCAAGTCCGCCCGCTGCCAGTTCTCGACGATCTGCCGCAACAGCACCTCCTCATCCCGGGGTGTCTGAATCCAGCAGGGGATCGAGGCGAGTCCGGCATCCTTGCACGCGTGGAACCGACGCTCGCCGCTGATGATCTGGTAGATGTCGTCCGGGGCGATGTAGCGGACAGCGATCGGCTGGAGCACACCCAGGCGGCGAATCGAGGCCACCAGCGCGCGCGTCGCGTTGGTGTTCCACTCGCGTCGGGGCTGGTCCGGGTCAGGCCGAATGCGCCTCAGCTCGATCGTGAACGCGCCGTCGAGCCGCTGACGGCCGTCTCTCTCGCCTAAATCGGGCGACGGCTGACTGTTTGGCGGCATCGGCAAGGCCCCGAAGCGCTGCTTCGCCATCGCGATTGCGGCCGCGCGGGTGCCTTTCGATGCGACGGAGGATCTCGTCGAAGAACCCTCGGGCGATGTCTGCCTCTTCGCTTCGGGGAGAGTGGAGGGTGAGGGGGATGGCATCGGTGACGGCTTTCTCAAACTGTGCCAGATCCGGGAGGACACTGTCAAACGCCTGGTCGCCGAAGTGCGCGCGCAGTTGCTGGAGGTAGCTCTGCTGGTACGACCGGGTCCGCTTGAAGCGGGAAACGAGGTAGCCCAAGAGCACGAGCTTCGGGTGGTAGCGTTGCTGCACGTGGTGGATGGCCCCGGTCACTTGGATGATCCCCTGGGCGCCCCAGTCGGCCGCCTCCAGCGGGATGATGACGTAGTCGGACGCGCAGAGCGCCGCGTAGCTCACGATCGAGAGCCGCGGGGGACAGTCGAAGACGATGAAGTCGTAGCGGTGGCGCACCTCCTGGATGCTGTCTCGGACCGCCAAATGGAGGTCGGTCTGCTCCCACTGGCGGGGGTCGGTGTAGTCGAAGTGGACGAGCCCCGGCCCCGAGGGCAGGATGTCGATGTGCGAGTATTGTGTGCGGCGGATGAGCGCATGGACCCGCTGGTCGGCCGCCGGGTTGAACAAGTCCTCGATGCCCGGTGTGCCGTCGCGCTCGGGCAGGAAGGAGTTGGTCAGGTTGGCCTGCGCGTCGGTATCGACCGCGAGCACGCGCAGCGCCCGCTCCTGGCACACCGACGCGATCAGCCACGCGGTGTGCGTCTTGCCCACACCGCCCTTCAGGTTGATGATCGTGATGGCCTTGGCGGCGGGGTGCGGTTCGGGCGGCATGGCCCGTAGCGTATCACTGGTTTGTGGTTCCAGCGAGAACTGGTCGCTGGGGGACGATCATGACTCAAACCGCGAAGCGAAGCGGCACGATCGGCGGGCCGTCGCGTGGGACACCCTGCCCGCCGCGGAGCGGAGCGGCAGGCCATCGAGGGCACGGTCCTGGCATCGGGAAGGCCCTCTTGGTTGCCGGATTCCCGAAGAACGGTGTAAAATGAGCACGATGGAAAAAGTCATCCGCAATGTGGCCGACATCGACTCCGCCGACCGGCGGGCGATCGAGCACCTGATCGGCCAGCACCTGGCCGAGCACCAGCAGGTCGTTATCAGCGTCGTCAACCTCGACCTCGCACAGCCAGAGACGCCTGCAGCTCCCTCCTCGCAAGAGGTGCCGGCGTGGTGGAACGTCTACGAAGGATTGAACGACGCGGATGTGGACCGTCTCGATCAGGCCATCCGCCCGCGCACCGATCTCACACGCGCTCTCGGATAGCCTATGGATCCTGCCCTGCTCGATACCGACATCCTCTCGGAGGTCATCAAGATCCGTGATCCCGTCGTGCGGCAGAAGGCGCTCGCCTACACGCAGATGCACGGCCCGCTCGCCTTCTCGTCGATGACCCGGTACGAGATCCTCCGCGGCTATCGCGACCAGAACGCGACACAGCCACTCGCTCGCTTCGCGGTCTTCTGCCAGCACGCAATCGTCTTCGCGGTGACGGACGCCATCTTCGACCGCGCGGCGGATCTGTGGGTGACCGGCCGGCGGAGTGGCCATCCCCATAACGACGCCGATCTCATCATCGCCGCGACGGCGCTGGAGCATGGTCGGGTGCTGGTCACCGGGAACACCACGCACTTCGCCTGGATTCCCGGGCTGCGGCTGGAGGACTGGCGACAGCCATAACGGTGGTGCCCAGACGGTTCAGGAGTGACGATCCCCAGCTTGCATACGGCGACCGTCGGCGAATTGACGGAGCGCAGTGAGCCGCCGTGGGTGTCCGGTAGGCCGCGGTGAACGGAGCGGAAGTCAATGAAGCCGCGTCGCCGTTCCAAAGCACATAAAAAAACGGAGAGACGGCCACCCGAAGGTGACCGCCTCCCCGTGGGTCAGAACGCCTTGGCTGTTGCCTTGGCGATCGCCTCATTCAAGGCATCGATCGCCTGCCGGGTGCGCGGGTCTTCCGCGCCGCCCATCACCTCGACCCACTGGCCGATTTCCTCGAGGGCGAGGCCGCAAGCTTCGAGCAGCCAGGGAATCGCCTTGATGACTTCGACGTTCGTTTCGAGGAAATCCCCAGCGTTGTCGAAGCAGGTATCGCAGATCTTGTGATTGCCGGCGGTTTCGTTCTCTCGGCAATGGAGACAGATGCGGGACATGATGAGAATGGGAAAAAAATAGAAAAGAGGGGAGAGCCGAAGCCCTCCCCGTGGATCAGGCCGCTTGGGCGAGAGCGGCCTTGATTCTGGCCTCGGCGTTCGAGAGCAGGAAGCGCTGCCACTCGGTGATGTTGCCGATTTCCAGCAATTCCGTCATGGCGTCCAAGGCGACGCTGGCGGCGATTTGCAGGTCCGGCGCGGCGGCGATGAGGCGTGCGTTTGGAAGATGATCCGGCCCCATCTCGCCGGCCTCTCGCAAGGAGCTGAAAGGCATTTGGCAGACATAATCGTCCCATTTACCGATGTAGCTCTGGGCTTTGATTTCGCCATTGTCGCAGAGAACCCAAGGACCGGGCGTGTGTGCCGATGATGTGGCGATTGTTTCCATAATGTGGAAATAGGGAAAGAGATAGAAGAGAGGAGAGCCGAAGCCCTCCCCTCGGTCTTCTAGAGTTTCTGCAGATACCTTCGCAGGACGTCGATGTGCGACTTCGGCGGGGTGCAGATGCCGATCCATTTCAGAGTCTGCTCCTCGTCTACGGCAACAGCTTTGCCGTCGTCGAGGTACGCCAGTGCCTCCGCTGTGGTCAGTCCGTCGTCGGAATTTCGCCTATAGATGGCTCCGTCGAACTGGAAGTCGAGGAAGTCACGCAGGATGCGGTGGGTGGTCGTGAGCGGCGTATCGAACAGGATGAGGACGCGGTACTCATAATCGTTGGAATCGGCGATGATGTAGGTGATGAGGTAGGTCATGGGGAATTGGAGAGAATGGCGGATAAGAGAGCTAGCGGGCGGCCTCGTAGAGGAGGCAGGTGTCGTGCAGGCCCGGAATGAAGCTGCTGGCGTAGGTCTTATGCGAGGAACTATTGCCGTGCTGGAAGCGGACGATCTCGGTGCAGGCCGGCCAGAGTTTCTCGCGGAGGGCGATTTCCCGCACCATCTGCGTACAGGGCACCATCTTGCCCAGCCTCATGTCGCGGTAGTCGCCCATGAGGATGGCGAGCTTTCCGTTTGGTGCCAGCACGCTCTTGCAGAGCCGGATGACCTGCCGGAGCCGGATGTAGAACGCGGTCATGTCCGGGGCGTTGCTGAGGCAGCGGGGGTCGTTCGAATAGAATCTTCATCCGCCAGTAGGGAGGATGGAGCCAAATGAAGTCGAACGGTTCCAAGCCCTGATAGCTCTTCGGGTCTGAGGCGTCGAAGCCAGTGCGGACATCTCCGCTCTTGCAGAAGAGGCGGAGTTCCCGGCAGACGTCGGCGCAGGTGCCCGAGCCGCTCATGGGATCGAAGACGCGGTGCGGCTGGAAGTAGAGCAAGAGGTCGCGGATGATGTGGCCGGAGCAATTGCCGGGGTAGTTGGATCGTCCCCACGGCCCGCGCATGGGGGTCGAGTGGATTGAGGTGAGATGCGGGACCGGAGAGGTCGTCTGCGGTGCCGCTGGGAGGGTGACGGTAAGCATGGGAAAATAGGGAAAAATGAGTGGATAAAGCGGAAGAGGGGAGAGCCGAAGCCCTCCCCCTCGGTGTGTCAGGCCGCGACGGGCGGACGTTTTCCGTGGCAGGAACATTTCCGATACGTCAGCTTCAAGTCGGGAAGCTCGATGAAAGCGTTCCACGTCTCGGCGAGTTCACACGCGATGTTCCGGTAACGCGGCGTCTCGTCCCAGAGCTTGCTGGAGTCGTAGTCGCCGATCATGACGATCCGATCACCGGCCCACCGGCCGGCGATCTCATGACGGGGTACGGGGGTGCCCTCGCCGTAGCCACGGTGGTACCCGAAGTAGTCCCCACCACCGCCTTCGTCACTGCAGCGGAGGAGAAGGGTGAAGATCGCGCCCTGCGGGTTGGCGGCCCATTCCCAGAGTTTGGCACCGCCGGAGAGGCACCACGGGCAGACGTACTCTTTCTTGTCCAGGTTCACGGGTTGGAAGTATTGTCCCATAAAAAGTTTGGAGAAATGGCGGATAGAAGATCAGTCGTTGTTCCCGCGGTCCTCGTCGAGGTCCGGCCGGAATGGCTTGTCACCGCCTGTGGCCAGGCGGATGATGGTCGGGAGGTCAACTATCGCTGATGGTTGGCTTCGCTGTAGCTGCTGGGCTTCTTGCAGCATGGTGAAAAGGGATTTCATGTGTCCCATAGTTGGTTGGGAGAAATGGGAAATAAGGGCTTGGTGTTTGGTATTAAGTCTTCCTATGAGTGTCGAGGAACGTCACGGCTTCGCCCGTCATCTTCGCCAGTGCCCGCAGCCGCTCTTCGCAGAGCAGGAGGCGGGACCAGCTGCCGTCGCACTCGGCGATACACAAGTCGGCGAATGGCCGGTCGGTCGTGTCGTCACGGCTGAGCGAGACGGAGAAACGGTCGTCGTGGGAATCCCAGAGCTCGTGGCCCGTGCCGCCGATGAAGCCGGTGCCGCACGTGCAAGGCGGGGTCGGGCCGATCAGGTCGTTGACGACGGTCGTGACGTGGCCGGTCCGCGTGTCGAGGTAGCCGAAGCTGTTGTCGATCTCGACATCGACTTTGTGGCCGAGCAGGGCGGCGTCGATGAGTTCCCGGCTCTTGCCGGTCGTGCGGCGGACGACGAGGAACAGGACGAAGAGGTAACCGGTGATGCCGGTGATGGCTGCGATGGTGAGCATTCTGAGGAAGGAAATGGGAAGTAAGTTTGGATGTGTGGTTGGATGTTTCGCCGGTGGAGTTCGCGTCATGCGGAGATGGGGAAGGAAATCAATGGTTTCCCCACAGCAACGACGCAGCCCAGAGGCAGGGGAGCAGGCCGGATTTCTGCGTGCGGGTTTCCAAGCTCCCTTCCGCATTCAAATCAATAACGGAGCGCCGGAAACCCCTTGCCGCAGAAACCGGAATGCGACCTTGCCGCCGGGATCGTCGTTGCTACACTCTGAAACCGTTGATGATGAATTTGTCTGAGCGAGCTTGTGCCAGGATTTCGTGGTGGCGTCTGATCGGCCAACACCACAGGCTTCCGTGGCCCCTGCCGACCTTGCGAAGCCTAGCGCGGGCAGTCTCATGGACGCCCCCCGGCGGCGACGCGAGCGATTGAACCGCGCAAGTCCGCAAGCCCTTTCCTTGATGGTGCATGAAATCGGGCGCAGCGGACTTCTTGCTGCGGTCCTTCGCGAGCGGGAGCCGGCGGGGGGACTGAGGAGATCCCCGTGGCAAACACAAACAACAAACAATCACTCGCCGTCGAGCATTTTTCTCATCGCGTCCGAGTCGGAGTGCAAATACGTACGCATCAGTTGCTGCAAATCCGTGTGGCCGAGTTGAATCGCCACCATCGCGGGGTTCATCTTCTTGTCGTTGATCGCGGTGGACGCCCAGCCGTGGCGGAAGGAGTACAGGGCGACGCCGTAGGTGATCCCGAGTCGGGCGCACAGTTGCGATAGCGCCGATCCAGTGCCTCCCACAGCCACGGTCGGCCGCGTTCGCTCAGGAAGATGTACCCCTGCGTCCGGCTGCCGATCTGCGTGCGGCACACCTCGATCGCTTTCCGGGACAGAAAGACGGGCCGCTCCTTCATGCCCGTTTTCTTCCGCGTCTTGTTCGGCACGAGCAGAATACCCTTGTCCAGGTCGCACTTCTCGATCCGTGCCTCGCGTGCTTCGATGGGGCGCGTCGCCGTCTCGCTGAGGAAGGTCAAAATGGCACGGAAACCGCCCTCGGCGGCGTCCAGCACCTTCTGACGATCTTCGGTACTCATGATCTCTTCCCGGCGCTCTGCCGTCGGCTTTTCGAGTTTGCCCCGCAGGTGGTTGACCGGAATCCAGTCCTTCTTCGCGCAGTAGTTCAGGCACGCATCCACCCGTGCGACGAAATCGCGGATGGAGTTTGGCTTCCAGTCGAGTGCCTTCTTGACGTCCTCGATGTGGTGCGCCTTGAGTCTGGAGACGGGAATGTCCCCCACGATGTCGAGCAGCAGGCCGAGGAAGTAGCGGGCCCGCCGGCGCGTTCCGGAGGTGCAGTCGGCAAGCGAGTGGATGTACTCATCAATGCAGAACGAGAGCGGGCGATCCTTGGGCTCCCCCTGCCGTTGCATGAGTGCGTGATATTTTTTCTCCGCCTCCTTGCGGTCGGGTCCGAGGTTGTGCTGCTGTCCCCGGATCGTGACGTACCAGTTTCCCGTGCTCTGGCGCTTCCAGGGTTTCCGCATGTCCCCTTCCTCCCATCCCGTTGGTGCGTTTGCGGTGCATCGGCACCGTGGCGCAGTCCGTAACAGGAAGGTAGCAAAGGGACTTGCTAAAAGCTACGGAAATCTCCCACGTGGAACAGCGGCACCACATGCCGGCCCAGGAACACGGGGTTGTCCGGTCCGAGGTGGCCCCCAAAATAAAGCTGCCGGGCCATGCGCGGCCGCCAGCGGACTTGCCGCAGCTTGCGGTAGGCGTCCGGATCGACGCCCAAAGGCGGCCGGAAACCGGTCATGCCCGCCGCGATCGTGCGCTGGCGATCGACCGTGCCGAAGACCCGCGTCCCCGCGCCGAGGATGATCACGTCCAGCGGCGACCAGTAGACGACCAGTTCGCGGCGCACGCCCTGCAAGGCATGGGTCAGGTCGTAGCTCGGTCGCAGCGCCGGGGCGAGCAAAACCGCGCGTTCGACCGTGCCGGCCGGCAGCCGCTCCAGCGCTCCGACGACGATGCCGCAGCCGCCCGACTTGCCCAGCAGGTAGATCGGGACATCGCTCTGGCGTGCGCGGAAGTCCTGCACCGCGGCGGCCAGGGCCTCGGCCTGCGCGGCGTGGTTGGCGGTGTCGGTCAGGTCGCGATACCAGCGCCAGAGGCCATGTCCCCAGCCGACAACCTCCACCCGCAACGGCTGGCCGCTCCAGCCGACGGCGTACTGCATGCCCGTGCCGCAAAGATCGAATCCGCCCACGCCGTCGGCCAGCAGCACCAGCCCCGAGGCGCGGTCGGTGGGCACGGTCGGTGGCAGCGGGCCGTACAGAAAGCGGTGCCAGCCACGCAGGATCGCGGTGAAGATCAGGATCATGCCGCGCATTCTAATTTGTCACTGGTCACTTGTCACTGGTCACTTGTAAGAGGCTATCCGGAAAGATGGTTTTCAGCCCCAGAGGGGCGGCCGCGTATAGCCAGGGGCGTGAGCCCCGGGGCCGCTGCGGCGCACCGTTCCGCCCTCCAGGGGCTCACGCCCCTGGCTATACGCGGCCGCCCCTCTGGGGCTTTCCGGATCGCCTCTAAGAGACACGACTCGGAGCGCTGGTCGAAACGGTCTCAGCGCCACGTCGAACTTGTCCCGCAAGTGACCAGTGACAAGTGACAAAGGATGCACCGTTGTCTTACAATGCCGCGATCGGCCATCACCAACCGCGGCTTCTGGGGAGGGGAGGGCGCTCATGTCGATCTTGATGTTCGCCGTGTTGTGCGCGGGGCTGGCGCAGGCGGAAACACCTGCCGCCAAGGCCAACGATCCGCGCCTGTTCGCGGACTACGAGGCGCTCGTCGCGTTCTTGCAGAAGACGCCCGCCTACTCGCTCGACGTGCTCCTGGAATGGAAGGGCGAGGACGGCAGCCATCCGGGGGCCCGCCGGTTCGCCTTCCAGCTCGAGCGGCCGGGCACGTATCGCCTCGAGCTGCGGCCCGATGCGAAGGCCGCGCCGCGGGTGATCGTCGTCAGCGACGGCAAGACGGTCACCACGCTCTACACGCCGAAGGGGTTGTACGAGGAAACACCCTTCACCGACCTGCTCCAGAGCCTGGGCGAGAATCCGCTGGTCGGGCCCGGCCTGGGCGGGTCGTTGATCGACACCTTGTTGCGCGGCGACCTGGTCGAGATCGTGAAAGGTCGCGTCACGGGGGGGACGCTCGTCGGCGTCGAGACCCGCGACGGCCGCGCGCTGCGGCATTATCGTCTCAAGTGGCGCGGCGACGATGAGGAGCTCTGGATCGGCCCCGCGTCCGAGCCGTTGATCCGCAAGCTGGTCCGCGTCAGTCTCGACCCGGAGGCCGCGGGCGCGAACCCGCCCCGGCTGGTCACCACCACGACGCTCTCCTGGCGACTGGGCCCCGTGCCGGCCGCGGCCTTCCGGCTGGATCTGCCGGCCAAGGCGCGCAAGGTGGACGATCTCAGCGCGGCGATCGTCGAGGAGGCCAACCCCTGAGCCACCCGCGCGTTGCACATCGCTCTTGCCAGCCCGAAGCGCCAGCGAGTGCATTCGCACTCTGGGGTCCCACAGAAATGCACTCGCTGGCGCTTCGGGCTGGCAGGGCCCGTACGCAACCCAAGCGTGAACTGCTCTAAGAGACTGTCCGGGAAGTCCGGTTTTAGCCCCGAAGGGGCGGAAGTCCATTGCCCAGGGCGTCAGCCCTGGGAACCGCAGCGACGCGTCAGAAACCCTCTCCGGAGCCCCGCAGGGGCGACAGAAGCCACTGCCTCGCTTGACCTTCTGCCGCCCCTGCGGGGCTCCGGAGGAGGATCATATCGCGACATCCACCGACCCAGGGCTGACGCCCTGGGCTATTCACTGCCGCCCCTTTGGGGCTAAAACCGGACTTCCCAGATAGCCTCTAACCCAGGAAGTGCCGGACGATCTCGCCCTCTTTCATGTAGATGACGGCCCCGGCGATGTGCGTCGCGTGGTCGGCGATGTGCTCGAAGTTGCGGGTGTTGTGGATCTGCCGGAGGCAGGCGTTGAGCCGGTCGGGGTTCTGGCGGATCACCTCCTTGAGCTGCCTCAAGACCGCCTGGCGGCGCAGGTCGATGCCACGGTCGGAGGAGATAATCACGCGGGCCAGGTCGGCGTCGGACTTGGTCAAGGCGTCGAGGCAGCCGTGGACCTGCGCGAGCACGTCCTGCGCCAGCGCTTCGATCTCGTCGGGGACCGGCGCGGGCACGACCTCGCGCGCCAGCTTGCCCGTCCGCTTGGCGATGTGGCGGGACAGGTCGGCGATCCGGTCCAGCTCGCGGCCGACGCGCAGGGCCGCCGCGACCCGGCGCAGGTCGGAAGCCACCGGCTGGTGCAGCGCCAGGATCTTCAGGCAGTCGCGCTCGATGTCCAGATCGAGCTGATCGACTTCCTCCTGAGATTGGCGGACCTCCCTGGCCAGGTCCGCGCGGAGGTCACAGAACGCCTGCACGGTCAGACTCAGGGCGCTTTCGACCACGCCGGCCATGCGCAACAACTCATTCCAGAGTTGCTCCAGGTCGCGCAGAAAATGCCGGCTGATACTGATGCGCTCGGCGTCCCAGTTGCGCCCGCTCCTTGTGCCAGCTCCATCGCCGCTCTCCTCTCACTGAGACGCTCGCCGCGCCTGCACGCTTCCTCTTTTATGAAGATTACTACAGCTTGATGCAGCCGACAAGCCCCGGAACGGGACGAGAAGCATGGACTTCTTCTTGTAGCGCGGCGAAGCCGCCACCGACCCCGGCGCCGCTCGACCCGGCGTGAACGCCGGGTCTATGACCGCGGCGCGGCACGCCCGGTGAACCGGGCGAAAGACCACGCGCTCGGGTGCGCCTCTCCCAGCCCGGTTCACCGGGCTTTTTCTCTCTTCGGCCCGGCGTTCACGCCGGGTCGTTCCGCTTTGGGCTTGGCAGGCCGAAGCCTACCCTGCAGGACTGACTCCCGCACCCTCTGGGAAAGCCGGCCGCGCAAAAGGCACCGAGGACGCAGAGCGGGCACAGAGGGTCTCCTCCGCATCCGTCCCTGCGTCCTCGGTGCGTGGTGAATTGAGGAACCTGGCCGGGGCCATCCTCAATAGTTGGAACCGCGCAGGGGCGGGCCGTAGCCGGTGAGCGGCCAGTACAGCAGGTCGGGGGGCACCCTGTCGCCCGGCCGCCAGTAGCCGAGGTCGTATTCCGCTTCCCAGGGTGGATTCATGACCATGTTCCAGGGCCACAGCGCGATCTGCGTGCCGAACTTGGCGATTGACCAGAACGGCTGGATGAACTGCTGCCGCTGGTTCGACTTGGTCGGGTCGTCGAGCGGGAAGGACGTGTAGCGGCCGAGCGGCCCGAGCGCCTGGTCAACACCCATGCCGTAGCGCTCCAGGGGAGCGTCCTGGAAATAGAGCGGCGTATGGCAGGTCGCGGCGGCCGCCCACGCCTTGCGGCTGGGAGGCCAGGAACGGGCGCCGAGAGGCACGAATTCCTCGGGCACCGGGATCGACCGGATGGCGTGCGGCTCGGTCGGACTCGGCACGCGCGGCAGCTCGATGCGGCTTTCCGACGGCGCCGGCTCGCCGCCGAGCCCGCCCAGGGGCGGCCCGGTCAACGTCCCACCCGGCTCGCCGCGCAGAAACGGGCTGGGCCGGAGGAACTCGCGCCCGCCGCCGGGAACCTGGTCCGTGTTGCCCTGGACCGGTCCGCGTAGCCCCCGTTGCATCTCCTGGGGATACCGCCGCGCAATTTCCTCGACATCCCGCCGGACATCCGGGGGCAGCGTGATACTGGGCTTCTCGGCCTGGAAGACCCGTGGGAATGCGTCGCTTGCCGGCGCGGGAGCGGCCGCGTCACTGCTCGGCGGCAGGGGCGGCAACGTCATGGCGCCCGCATCGGCCGGAGCTCGCGCCGGCGGCCGGCGCGGGGGCGGCTTCCGGGGCCGTTGCGGCGCTGGGGACCGCCTGCGCAGGCGCCGGCGCCTCGGGAGCCGGGGCCTCGGGGAGCAGGGCGGGCGCGGCGGCGGCCGCGCTGGGAAGCGAGGCCGGCGGGGCCGGGGCCGTGATCTCCTCGGCCGGTGGCGGCGGAGGCAGGTCCGGCAGCGCCGCGCGCACGTCCGAGGGGCGGCCAGGATCGTTGCCATCCTGGATCGCCAGCGCAGCCGGCGCTTCCGCCGGCGCGGCCGGCGCGATGGCTGTCGGTGCGGGTAGCTCGGCCGGTGCCGCAGGGGCGGCCACCGCCGGCGCGGGATCAGCCGGCGGCGGGTCCATGACCGGAGGTGCGGGGAGATCCGCAACCGGTGCGGGGGCCTCTGCCACCGGCGCGGGGAGTTTCCGCCACCGGCGCGGGGGCCTCTGCCACCGGCGGGGGAGTTTCCGCCACCGGCGCGGGGGCGGCTATCGGAGGCGGCGCCGGATCGGCCGGCGCGGCGGGGGCCGCCGCGGGCAGGGCCGCGGGGTCGGTGTTGTCGGGAGCCAGCGGATCGCTGGTCTGCACTTCCAGCGTCGGCGGATCGGTCCGCGCGGCCGGGGGCAAGGGCGGCAGCGCGGCCGGCGGTGTCGTCGCGGTGGGAGCGGGTGCCTCGACCCCGGCCCGCGTGACCTCCGCATCCGGCTTGGAAACTTCTGCCTGCGTCAGCACGGGAAGCGCGATCGCGTCGGGCGGTGGTGCCGCCAGCGCGATTGCGCCCGAGCGTCGCGCGGCGCCGGCCGGCCGCGCGGCGGTGGTCGTCGTCGTCGCAGGCGTGCGCAGACCCTTGCGCGCCCGCTCGATGGCCTGTTGCAGCGACTGCTTCTCCTCGTCGGAGAGATCCGCAGCCTTCGACTCCGCCTCGCGGAGGAATTCGAGAGCCCGCTCATATTCGCCGAACTCGACATAATCGAGTCCATTGCGCAGCAGGCTCCGGGCGCTGCGTGCCCGGCTCATGGGGTTTGCCGGCGCGGACGTGGCCGGCTGCCCCGCCGCGGGCTGCTGCGCCCAGGCCGCCAGCGCCGTCAGGGCGATCGCCATGAGGATCGCCGCGCTTCTCATCGCTTTCGGGGGACGCACGTCACGCCTCCTTGCTGCCGACGGCCGCGGGCCGCCGTCCGACCTCGACCCTTCCGACTTGTGCTTCCATCGCCAAACCGGGCCCCGACCCGCTCCCGCCCAGGAAGATCCGCCCGGCGCCATCCTGGCATCCGGGGGCCTGCGCGGGCGCTTTGCCGGGCGAGTTACACATTCCGCCCCATCTCGTTCTCGTTGGTGAAGGTAGAGTAATTGGGCGCTTCCTGGGTGATGACAATGTCGTGGGGGTGGCTTTCCTGGATGGACGCGCCGGTGACCTGGACAAACCGGGTCTGGGTGCGCAGCTCCTCGATGGTGCGCGTGCCGCAGTACCCCATGCCGCGCGCAGGCCGCCGACAAGCTGGAAGACGAAATCGCCCAGCGATCCCTTGAACGGAACGCGGCCCTCGACGCCCTCGGGCACCAGCTTATTGGGGGCCGACTTGCCGTCGCCGCCGCCCGAGGGCCGCTGGCCGTAGCGATCGTGCGAGCCCTTGGCCATCGCGCCCAGCGAACCCATGCCGCGATAGGTCTTGAAGCTGCGGCCGCGAAAGATGATCGTCTCGCCCGGGCTCTCGCTCAGGCCGGCAAACAGGCCGCCCAGCATCACGCAGTGGGCGCCCGCCGCCAGCGCCTTGGTGATGTCGCCCGAATAGCGGATGCCGCCGTCGGCGATGATCGGCACGTGGCCGGCGACCGCCTTGGCACACTGATAAACGGCCGTGATCTGAGGCACGCCGACCCCCGAGACGACCCGCGTCGTGCAGATCGAGCCGGGCCCGATGCCGACCTTGATCGCGTCGGCCCCCGCCTCCAGCAGCGCACGGGCGCCCGCGGCCGTCGCCACGTTCCCGGCCACCACGTCGATCTCGTGTGTCTGCTTGATCTTACGCACGGTCTCGATCACGTTCCGCGTATGCCCGTGGGCCGAGTCCACCACCAGCACGTCCACGCCCGCCGCCAGCAACGGGGCCATCCGCTCGTAGTCGTGTACACCGACCGCCGCACCGACCCGCAAACGGCCACGCGCATCCTTGCACGCATTGGGGTAACGGTGCATCTTGTCGATGTCCTTGATCGTGATCAGGCCCTTCAATCGGAATTGATCGTCAACCAGGAGCAATTTCTCCACCCGGTTTTTCGTGAGCAGCCGATCGGCTTCCTCCAGGCTGGTATTTTCGGGGGCGGTGACCAGCTTGTCCTTGGTCATGACATCCTCGACGCGCAGCTCGTCGGAGCCCAGAAAGCGCAGGTCGCGGCGGGTGAGGATGCCCCGGAGCTTGCCCTCGACGGTGATGGGCACGCCCGAAATGTTGTGTCCCTGCATGATCTCCCGCGCCTGCCGCACGGTCGCCTCGGGCGGCAGGGTGATCGGGTCGACGATGATGCCGTTCTCGGACCGCTTGACCTTGTCCACCTCGCGGGTCTGGGCCTCGATCGACATATTCTTGTGAATGACGCCCAGGCCCCCCTCCTGCGCCAGCGCGATCGCCAGCTCGGCCTCCGTGACGGTGTCCATGGGCGCCGACAGGATGGGGATGTTCAGGAGAATGCGGGCCGTCAGCCGCGTACGGACATCGACCTGCTTGGGCAGCAGCTCGGAATAACCCGGTTCGAGCAGGACATCATCGAACGTGATGCCCTGATAAGCAATACGATCTTGCATCGTCGGGAAAAGCCTCCGAACCCGCCGTCAGAAGGTGGGTTTGCGAAGTGAGTGTTGAGGGTTCTAGATGCCTTTCCCGTCACATTAGACGCAAACACCGGGGAACGGGCAAGGTCAACTCGGTCCGGAGGGGCGGTTTCGGGAGGTGGGAGGGGAAACGCTGGTTCGTGTTTCGCGCCTCGGAGGGCTGGTTTTCTGGGCTCTTCTGTGTAGCGGCGGCCGTCTCGGCCGCTCCGGAGAGAATCCTGCCCGGAGCGGCCGAGACGGCCGCCGCTACATAGAAAGGACTTACGGCCGACAGGGGACGCTAAACAGGTACAGACGTGGGCATGCCACCCCGAAACCGACGGGATTCGACCGGATACGTGCTTTTCGTACACCCTCTGAGGGCCTCTTACCGCTCTCGTGGAGGCGGACCTTCCTCATGAGGCGGGCCTTCTTCACGGGGCGGGCCATCCCCGCGGCGTCCTCGTGGCGGGCCGTCGGGACGACCTTCGGGACCACCCCGACCAGCACGTGGCGGCGGCGGACCATCGGGACGACCCTCGGGGCGGCCACGTCCGGCCCGCGCGAGTGGCGGGCGGCCGGGCGGCAAGCCCAGTTCCCGGGCGGTGAGCTCGCCGTCGTGGTTGCGGTCCAGCTTCAGGAGCGACTCCGGCGCTTTGCGGATTCTCGTCGGCCGAAAGGACCCCATCCCGGTCCAGGTCCAGCACTTCCATCAGGCGCATCATCGGCGGCATGGGCGGCATGCGGTCTTCATCCGCGCCCGGTCGTGGGCGGCGACCCTGCGGGCCGGGCTCTTGACCGCGCCGGGCGGCGGCGGCGGGCCGTCGTCACCATCTGGACGAGGCCGGTGCGCCTGCGGGCCGCGGTCCTCACCGCGCCGGGGCGGCGGCGGGCCGTCGTCACGCGCGCTCTTGGGAGCCTCTGCGCGGGGATGGGGCCGGTCGTCCGGCGGCGGTGGGTCGTCCTGCGCGACCGCGCGGGCCGGCAGGATCGACCAGGCCAGCGGCAGGCCCAGGGCCAGAAGGGCCGGGTGCAAGAAACTACGTGGACGTGGCATCAGCGTGTCTCCTGGGGTGGGTCTCTGCCGGGATCGTATGACCTCTCATCCTGGCAGCGTGGAAGTGTCACCCACCATGAGAAACGCGGCCGACGCCCGCGCGTGGACTTCACCGCGCCGGAAATCGCTCGTCGTCCTTGCGGTTTTCCCGCCGGCGCGGGGGTGGCGGGGGGAACCCGGGTTCGAAGTCGGGACGGCGCGGGCGGAACTCCCGCGGAAACGGCCCGGGCTCGGGGCCGGGATGACGCGGCGGACTTGCTCCGGGCGGCACATCGAACGCACCGGGCGGCGCGGGGCCCGGGATCTCCCTTCCGCGCCCCGGCCCGACCACGTACAGCCGCACGAAGTACGCGGCCACCAGCGCCAGCACGATTGTCGTCAGCCCCAGCGCCGCCAGCGCCGGGTTGCGCCGGGCCCAGCGCAGCGCGCTCGCCGACGCCCACCCGGCGCGCCTGGATCGGCCGGTCTGCGAGGAACCGCCGCAAGTCGTCGGCCAGGTCGGCTGCACTCGCATACCGATCGGCCGGCGCGGGGGCCATCGCCTTCAGAACGATCGTTTCCAGGTCGCGCGGAACCGTCGGATCGAGCGCGCGTGGACGCGGCGGCGTCGATTCGCTGATCTGCCGCAGCAGCCGGACGCGATTGGTTTCCGGAAACGCGGGCTGACCGACGAGCAACTCGAAGAGGGTCAGCCCCAGGCTATAGATATCGCTGCGCACATCGGTCTGCCCCTGGAGGTGCTCGGGAGGCAGGTAGCGCAGGGTGCCGAGCCATTCGCCGCTGGTGGTCAGGCCGTCGTCGTCGAGCAGCTTGGCGAGGCCGAAATCCGCGAGCCGGAGCGATCCCGTCTGGCGGTCGAGCAACAGATTGGCGGGCTTGATGTCGCGGTGCAAGATCCCCGCGTCATGCACGGCGGCCAGCGCCTCGGCGGCCTGGAGTCCCAGCGCGGCCACCCAGCGCGCCGTGCGCTGCCGGCGGGCGCGTCGTCGGCCGCGAGCTGATCCAGGCCGCTGCCGTCGATGAACTCCATGACGTAGTACAGCAGTCCGTCGCACTCGCCCGCATCCTGGATCGGCACGATGTGCGGATGCCGCAGCCGCGCCAGGGATCGCACCTCGCGCAGAAACCGCTCGCGGGCGTGCTCGTCGTGCTGCGCCGGGCCGGCCAGGATCTTGACTGCGACGAGCCGTTCGAGTCGCTCGTGCCAGGCCTCGAAGACGATCCCCATGCCGCCGTGGCCCAGCTCACGACGGAGCTGATACGGCCCAAGTCGCTCGGGGACGGACCCGCGGGTCGTTGTTGCGCTGGTGGAGAACACCGTCGTGGTGCTACTGACACGCGGAGGTTTGTGGCGTTCCAGGAACACGAGGGTCGGGAACAGTGCGCGGATCTCTTCGGCCAGCGCCGGGCACCGCGCCTCGTACTCGGCGATCTCCGGCCGCTCGCCGCGCCGCCAGCGCGCGACGAACTCCTCGGCCAGGGCGTCGAGCTGATCGGATTCGGGTATGCCCACGTCGTTAACCATCGGGGCGGGATCCTGTGCGGGGCGTCTCTCTTGTTTGTGTGTGGGGCGATTCCAGATGGCGGATTCCAGATTCCAGATTCCAGATACTGAGAGGCTATCTGGGAAGTCCGGTTTTAGCCCCAAAGGGGCGGCAGTGAATAGCCCAGGGCGTCAGCCCTGGGTCGGTGGATGTCGCGATATGATCCTCCTCCGGAGCCCCGCAGGGGCGGCAGAAGGTCAAGCGAGGCAGTGGCTTCTGTCGCCCCTGCGGGGCTCCGGAGAGGGTTTCTGACGCGTCGCTCTGGTTCCCAGGGCTGACGCCCTGGGCTATGGACTTCCGCCCCTTCGGGGCTAAAACCGGACTTCCCGGACAGTCTCTGAGAAACCAGCATCCGCCATCCTGTCCGGTCCGGCCTTCAATCTTCAAGCAGTCCCGGCACTTCCTCCAGGATGGTCTTGAGCCGTCCCAGGGCACGAATGTATCGCTTGCTGGCGGCGTCCTTGGACAGGCCGAGCCGCGCGGCGACCTCGGCGTTGGAGAGCTCATCGAAATGGCGCAAGACGATCACCTCGCGATCGATCGCGTCCATCATGTCGATGGCCTGGGCCAGGCTCTCGAGCGTTTCGTGGCGGACGGCAACACGGCTGGGCGAGGTGAGATCGCCGGGCAGTTGCTCGGCCAGGTTCGTCCCTTCCGAGTTGGCTCCCATTCCCACCTCGCGATCGGCGGCGTGCGCCGCCGCGCCGAGGTGCCGGCGATGAATCTCGACCAGCCGCTGCGCGGCCAGCAGCCGTACCCAGACGCCGAACGGCATGCCGGGCAGAGCCCGGAAATGGTCGAGCCGTTGCGCGGCCGCCAGAAAAACGTCCTGGACCACATCCGAGGCCGACACCCGCGCCTGCATCCGTCGATCAATCCGCCGCTCGACCCAGCGCCGTAACGTCCCCTCGCCCTCGCCCAGCAGCGCCGCCAGCGCCGCGCGGTCGCCGGCGCGGACACGCTCCTCACGTGAGTCGGATGATCGGTCGGTGGTCACCATCACAAGCCTGGGGACAATGCCGCAGATGGCTTCTTGCAAAGATTCCGATCCAGATGGGTGATGGCTGATGACTGATGGCTGATGACTGATGCCAGGTTTCAGAATCCGGAATCAGCGTCGCATCAGCCATCAGCCCATCAGCCATCTGCATTGTGCATCAATACGTCCGCCCCAGATATTCCACAATCGCCCGGCGCACTTCGAGCGGATCAATGGCCCCGGTATGACGATACAGGACCTTGCCGCCGGGGGCGATCACCAGCGTGTACGGCACCGGGCCCGGCCACTGCTTGTCCAGCGCCGCGGCGAAGGCGTCGCGGTCGTCGGAAGCCGCGATGTAGTTTGTGGCCGAGACGTGTTTTTCCGTCAATAGCTTCAATGCGTCGGCCTTCTTGTCCGGATCGTCCAGGCTGATCGTCACCAGCTCGAACTTGCGATGGCGGTACATCCGGTTCATGGTGACGAACTCGGGCAGCTCCTGCACGCAAGGGCCGCACCAGGTCGCCCAGAGGTTGATCACCCGCAGCTTGTCCGTGTCGTTCGCGGCCAGCTTGGCCACCGCGGCATTCTCGATCGGTTTGAGATCGACCGGCTCGGCGTCCCACTTGGCGATCGAATCCTGAGCGCTCGCGCTCTTGTCGGCCCATTTCGTCGAGCAGCCGAAACAGCGAGTCGTCTCGACCGGCACCGGCTTGCCCGCGAGCAGTGCCTCGATGGCGTTGAGTGCATCGTGCGACTTCGGCGGCTTGACCTCGCCGTCGTCGAACCGGCCGACATAACGGAGCTTGCGATCGGCGTCAAAAATAAACACATGGGGCGTCGCCAGCACGCCGTAGGCCTTCGCGGTCGCCTGGGTGTCGCCGTCGTAGAGATACGGATACGGGTACTTGTGATCGCGCGCCCGGATCTTCATTTCTTCAAACGAGTCGCTCAGGTCGGTGTAGCCGAGCTCATCGAGCCGGAGGCCCTTCGGGTCGTTGGGCGAGATCCCGACGACGGCCACGCCCTTGTCCTTGTAATCCTTGCACAGCTTGTCGAAACGGGCCTCGTACGCCTGCGCCGTCGGGCAGTGGTTGCAGGTGAAGAGGACGACCAAAATCTTGGCCGGGGCGAAATCCTTGAGCGTGTAGGTCTTGCCATCGACGCCCGGGAGCTGGAACTCAGGCGCCGCCGCGCCGATGGGCAGGGTCTTCAGGCCGGGCGGATCGGCCCACACGGAGCCGGCGAGCAGGCCGGAGACGAGGAGAGCAATCCACGCGCGGAGCATACGGGGAATCCTTCTCGCTGGGGGAGACATCTCGAAACCACAAAACGCCGCGGCCGGGTTGATCCCGGCGCGGCTTTCAGCGTATCCGACGAGGACCGGTCCTGGCGACGGGGAACCGATCCTCGGCGCGACTCCGCCCGTGTTCAAGGCTGCCCCGGCGCCGGTGCCGGGCCAGGCACGGCGCGCCTCGCCCGGCGCGGCGCGGTGCAGTGGGTGCCGGTGCGGCCATGCCCGGTGCCGGCGGGGCGGGAGATGCGGGTGCGCCCGGCGCGGGTGCCGCGGCCACGGGACCGCCGGCCGGGTACAGAGCGATCGGCGGAATATCCATGATCTGTCCCGTCCGTACATCCCGCAGACGCAGAGTCACCATCGGTCCCGCGAAGGACATCGCGTAGCGGAAATCCGCGAGCGTCCGCGTCCGGTAGCCGTTGACGCGGGTGATGATATCGCCCGGGTCGAGCCGCCCGTAGGCCGGGTAGCCCGGCCAGACGTTCGTGACCCGCAGGCCGGTCTCCCACCGGAAACCGTTCCAGACGTAGCCCACATCCATGTTCACCCCCAGCATGGGAGGCGGTGTGGGCGGGACATAGCCCGGGTTGTACTGCGGGTATTGCGGTGGCACGGCCGCGGGCGCTGCGCCTGCACGGCGCCGCACCATCCCAGGCCGCACGCCAGGGCCAGACTCCACCCGATGACGAACGACCAGCAGGAAGGCCGCATGATTGTCCTCCTTTCTCGATGCCGAAAACGGCCCGGTCCGTCGTGCGAGACACACCCGAACTTGTTCTCTCCGCGTTGTCTCCGATCCATTCCGGTCTAGTTCCGGTCCGGGCCCGGGTCAAGAAGATTCCCGAGGAAGCCGCGCGTATCCCGGGGGACGGTGGCGCGTTACAAACGAGGAACACCGGCCAGTCGCGCGTGCGGCCCTGTTGCCGAAAGGGGAGAATCACCATGTTCGAAGTCGCCGAGGTCGGCCACGAGATCAGCAAGGAAGCCTATGAGGCCGAGATGCCCCAGTTGCGCGTCGATCTGTTGAACGCCCAGTTCGATCTGCGGGAGCGCGCCTTTCCCCGTATTGATCTTCATCGCGGGCGACGATCGCGAGGGGTGCGAGGACCTGATCGACCTGATCAACGAATGGATGGACGCCCGCTACATCCGCACACATGTTTTCGAGCCGCCGACCGAGGAGGAAAGGCAACGGCCGCGGTTCTGGCGGTACTGGCGGACGCTCCCCCCGCGCGGCGAGATCGCGCTCTATCGCGGGGCCTGGGTCGTCGATGCCCTGGCCGGCCGCGCGCTCGAACGGATCGACGAGGTGCGCTTCGACCTCTTCCTCGACCGCACGATGTCCTTCGAGACGATGCTGGCCGCCGACGGGGCGTTGATTCTGAAGTTCTGGATCCATCTGTCCAAGAAGGCCCTCAAAAAGAGGCTCAAGCGGGCCAAGGAGAACCACGCGGAGGGCTGGCGCGTCAACGACGAAGACTGGAACATCTTCGAGCATTACGACGAGCTCCGGCCGCTCTCCGAGCGCTACCTGCGCAAAACGAGCACGGCCGAGGCGCCCTGGATCGTCGTCGAGGGCGCCGACCGCCGCTACCGGGACGTGACCGTCGCGCGGTCGATCTTGACATCGCTCCAGGCGCGGCTGGCTGGTCCCCGCCCGGCGCCACCGTGCCGGCCGGAGTCCGGATCGCCGACGGCACGCCTGAGTCTCAAGGCGGCGTGCTCGATGCCGTGAACCTGTCAGCCACACTCCCTTACGACGAATACCGCGCCCGGCTGGAGCGCCTCCAGGCGAAGTTGAGCCGGCTGAGCAACCGGGCGCGCGAGGAAGGCCGCACCAGCGTCGTGCTCTTCGAGGGCTGGGACACGGCGGGCAAGGGCGGCACGATCCGGCGGCTCACCGGCGCGATGGTCGCCGCCAACTATCAGGTCGTCCCGATCGGCGCGCCGACGGATGAGGAAAAAGCGCATCATTACCTGTGGCGCTTCTGGCGGCACATGCCCCGCGCCGGGCATATGGTCATCTTCGATCGGAGCTGGTACGGCCGGGTGCTCGTCGAGCGCGTCGAGGGCTTCGCCCGCGAGGACGAATGGCGGCGGGCCTATGCCGAGATCAACGACTTCGAGGACCAACTCGTCGATTTCGGCATCCCCGTCCTGAAGTTCTGGCTGCACATCGACCCCGACGAGCAGCTCCGGCGCTCAAAGCGCGCGAGAACACGCCTTACAAGAAGTTCAAGCTGACCGAGGAAGACTTCCGCAACCGCGAGAAGTGGCCTGCGTATGCCACCGCCGTCAACGAGATGATCGCCCGCACCTCGACCGACATCGCTCCCTGGCACGTCATCGCGGCCAATGACAAGCGTTGGGCGCGCGTCGAGGTGTTGGAAACCGTCTGCGATGGCCTGAAACAGGCCATTCATCGGAAATGAATTCTAAGAAAACCGGATACGCGCAAAGGCGGAAGGCAAGAGAAGAGAGAAGACAAGGGGGAAACCTGTGACCGGCTGTGGCGGATGCAAGTCGCTCCGTTTCTTCTCTTCCTGTCTTCTTTGCTCCGGCCTTCGCGCGTTACTCTTTCTTAACACCAAACAGGAGTCGACCATGCACGAGAACGAGATCGCCCGGGAGATCGTCGATGCCGCGTACAAGATTCATACCCGGTTAGGGCCAGGTTTGCTGGAATCGGTGTATCAGGCCACGATGAGGTATGAGCTGACCCACCGAGGACTGCACGTCATCCATGAGCATCCCATCCCGGTCGTCTACGACGACGTGAAGCTGGATGTCGGATTCCGGGCCGACCTGATCGTCGCGCAGAAGGTGATCGTCGAGTTGAAATCCATCGAGCAGGTTCGCCGTGCACCGGAAGCAACTCTTGACCCACCTGCGGTTAACAGGTCTACGCCTCGGCCTGTTGATCAACTTCAATGTGAATCTGATCAAGGACGGCATCACGCGGGTCGTGGACAGGCTCGACGAGTAATGCGTCCAGCGCCTCGATCCATTCAAGATCGCTTGGGAAGGGAGAAACCAGAGCGGGCCGGATCGGCAGCATCAAGCCGTCGGCACGCATCACGGTACCGCCAGTGTCGAGGCCAGTGCGCGCACCGAGGTCAGGCCCACGGTGGCCGCGGCCGCGTCGGGGGCGATCACGATGCGGGGAATGGCTGACAGGTGCGCACGGGCCGCGCTGGAGAGCGTCGCATCATCGGGACCGCCGACGATGACCGCCGTGTCGGCCTCCGCGCGGGCGAGGCGGGACTCGGCCGTGGCCTCACCGGGACAGAAACGGGGGAAGCCGCACGCGAAATCGACGGCGGCCGGATAGCCCGTCTGCCAGGACAGCACCGCCTCGGCGCCCGACGGGTTGCCGGGACCTCCCAGCGGCACCGCGACGCAGCGGGTGAATTCATTCAGGTCGCGCACCAGGAGCAACAGCGCCTCGACGGTCGCGGCCGGTCGCAGATCGGTGCTGAAGAAGACGGCGGCATAATGCGCGGTCTTCAATCGCTCGGCCCAGGACACGAGCAGGCCGTCCCCAACATCGAGCTCCAGCCCGCGCACCAGCGCCCGCAAGGTCCAGAGCGTCTCGAATTGCCGTTCGGGAGGCACGGCGAGGAAACCGTCGGCCTGGTCGGCCGTCGCGCTGCGAGTCTCTGCGGCGACGAGCACGGTCCGGCCCGCGCGCGCCCTCGGGCACGAATCGGCCGGGCGGGGCGATGTGACGCTCCCAGTGGCGGGGATGCGTCGTGATGGGATCAACATTCCAATAAACGATCAGATCGGCCCGCGCAGTGACCTCGCCCAGCGTCGCGCCGACGTGCCCGACGCGCTGAAAGGCCGCGAGATAAGACGCCGACTCTGGCGCCGGGTCAATCGTCGCGCCCAGATGGTCCGCCAGCGCGACGGCCGTCCTCTGAGCTTCCAGAGTCGTGCGCGTCAGACCGAGCACGATCGGACAGCGCAACGCGCCGAGCAGCCCGGCCGCGTGCGCCAGGGCTTCATCGCGGGCGACTTCTCGTCCTTCGATCGTGGCCACCGGTCTCGGTTCGGTGGGACGCTCCGCCAGGAACCACGCCCGGCCGCGCTCGCAGGCGTTCGCGGCCGTGATGATGCGGCCGTCCGATACACTTAAGACAATGTCATCGCACAGGCAGCCGCAGGCCAGACAGGGGACGTCGGCCAGGGTTGTGATGCTGTCTGCGGCAGTCATCGGCCCGTGATCCCTCTCTTCGTAGGGTGGGCTTGGCCCACCAGTTTTCCTGTCCAGAAGAAGATGGTGGGCCGAGCCCACCCTACGAAGACGATCAACGCCCGAGATCAAACTCCGGCATCATGATGATGACCCCCTCGCGCTGGAGCAATTCCAGCCGTCCCAGGGCCATTTTCGCGAGCGCCGCGCGGTGCGGGTCGAGCGCTTTCAAATACGGGAGCGCCAGCTCGATGAGGGCGGGACGCACCTGGACATCGAGCCCCTTGCGGCCGTCGTCGGCTGCACCGTCATCCAGGAGCAGCTCGAAGAACGATTTGGGACGAGGGACGACCCGCACGTCGTAATCGTCGATCTTGGCCTGGGAGGCCACGAAGGCAATGGCGTCGTGCAGCGTGCCGAGCTTGTCCACCAGGCCCAGTTCGAGCGCCTGCCGGCCGGTGAAGACGCGGCCGCCCGCAATCTCGTCGATCGGCTTCTTGAGGCGGTTGCCGCGCGCGGCCGTGACGTGGCCCTTTGAAGACGCTCGTAAGCCTCGTCCATCCAGTCCCGCATCCGCTTGCGCTCGGAAGGCGTGAAGACCTCGCCCGAGGCCAGCATGCCGGCGTTGCGACCGCGGCGATACGCCTTGAAGCGCACGCCGATCTCGTCAAACAAACCGGTCGTGGCCAGCTTGCCGCTGACGACGCCGATCGAGGCCGTGATGCTCGCCGGGTCGGCGAAGACCGTCTCGGCGCCACAAGAGACGTAATAGCCGCCGCTGCCCGCCACGTCCCCCATCGAGACGACAAACGGCTTCTTGGCCTTCACCCGTCTGGTCGCATCCAGGATGATCTCGCTGGCGACGACCGAGCCGCCCGGCGAATCCACCCGGAGCACGACCGCCTTGACCGCCTCGTCGTCCGCCGCGTCGTTGAGCGCCTTGCGGATCGCCGGTCCCGAGGCCATGTTCTCGCTGAAGAGCGACGCGGATTCGCGGCCCACGACGATCGGCCCCTCGACATAGACGATGGCCACCGCCGGCTTTTTCGTCTCGGGCTTCTTCGACGCTCCCAGCAGCTCGCCCCAGAACTTGAACAGGCCGAACGGCGACGAGAAGTCGGGCTTGGGCTCGTCTTTCTTGCCGTACTTGCGGTCGAAGACGACGTTCTCGCCGTACTTCTTCTTGAGGAGCGATTCGAGTTCCTGGCGCGGCTCGACGGCGTCAATCATGCCCCGCTTGAGGGCCTGCTCAGCGGTGTACGGGCTGTCGTCCACCCACGCGCGGACCTTCTCGGCGGGCACCTTGCGACCGTCGGCGATGCGCTCGACGAGACTGGTGTAGAGGCTGTCCAGCAGCCAGTTCTCCATCTCGTCGGCCTCCTTGCTGGGGCCGTAGCGCATGAAGATCTCGCCGGCGCTCTTGTAGTCGCCGCAGGTCATGAAGTCGGGCTGGACGTGGAGCTTGTCGAGCAGGCCGCGGAGGTAGGGCGCCTCGCCGAAGAGGCCCGAGACCCACAGGTCGGCGGTCGGCACGACGCTCACGCGCGAGGCCGCCGCCATGAGCGAATAGACGCCCGCGCCGCTGATCTGGTCGGCGTGGGCATAGACGTCCTTGCCCGCGGCGCGGATGCGCTCGATCGCCTGGCGCAACTCGCCGACCTGCGCTTGCCCGGCTTGCACGCCCTCGCACAGCAAGACGACCGCCTTGACCTGCGCGTCCTTGGCGGCCTTGTCCATACGCTCGACGAGCGTCTTCAGGGTGGGCCCGGGCTCGCCGCCGAACACGAACAGGTCGTCGGTGGGCGACTCCTTGACCGTCCCCGCCAGCCGGAAGACGACGACCTTCGGCGGCGGCGCTGGCGGCTTTTCCTCCGCCTTGGGCGCATCCTGGCCCCGTCCGGCGGTTTGCAGCCCCAGACCCAGTCCCAGCACGATCAGCAGAACATGACTCGATAGCCCGCGACGCATGCGACCTCCTCCACGACGATACCTGGCGGTCTCGGTTTGCTCCCTCTGCACCCATCTTGACCAGATTGGTGGCCGCAGACCAGTGCAGAGGCGTCCGGGCGGGCGCGGCGCGCATTTTCCGCGCCCGCCTTCGGCCGGCTTGATGGGTCTTGCTCGCGGACCGTACAATCGAGGGCGCACCGCCCTGGAAGACAAGACAAAGTGGAGGATGGCCGTGAGTGACTGGAACGACCCGACCCTGTGCGAGCATCGCGACCGGCTGCTCGAGACCTTGCGCAGTTACGGCCGGGTGGCGGTGGCCTTTTCGGGGGGGATCGATAGCACGGTCGTGGCCCAGGCGGCGTTCCTCGCCCTGGGCGAACAGGCCGTGGCCGTCACGGCCGTCTCCGACAGCCTGGCCCGCGGCGAGCTGGAGGAAGCGGAATCCCTGGCGCGCCATATCGGCATCCGCCATCAGGTCATCCACACCGGGGAGTTCGACGACCCCAACTATCTGCGCAACCAGTCGGACCGCTGCTATTTCTGCAAGAGCGAGCTTTATGATCGCCTGGGGACTTGCGCGGCGAGCTGGGTGTCGATGTGATCGCCTCGGGCGCCAACGCCGACGACACCGGCGACTGGCGGCCCGGCTTGCGTGCGGCGGCCGAGCGCGGCGTGCGCAATCCGTTGCAGGAATGCGGCTTCGGCAAGGCCGAGGTCCGCGCCCTGGCCAAGGCGTGGGGCCTGCCCACCTGGGACAAGCCGGCGACCCCGTGCCTGTCCAGCCGGATTGCCTATGGCGAGGAAGTGACCCCTGAGCGGGTGCGGATGATCGACCAGGCCGAGCACTGGCTCCGCCAGCGCGGCCTGCGGATCGTCCGGGTCCGCTATCATAATGGCGACCTGGCCCGCATCGAGGTGCCCCTCGCGGATCTGCCCGGCCTGGCCGAACCGGCGGTTCGCGCCGAGCTCTTGACAGCCTTCCGCAACCTCGGCTTCAAGTTCGTCACCCTCGACCTGGAAGGGTTCCGTTCCGGCAGCCTCAACGCGCTGGTCCCGATCGACGGCCTGCGCCGTGCCGAGCCGGCGCGGGCGTGAGGATGCCGGATTCCAGATTCCAGATGCCAGATTCCGGAAGGTCAAAGCTTGCCTGGGATTCGTGGTCTAGAATTGAGAATCCGGCATCTGGAATCCGGCATCTGGAATCCGGCATCTGGAATCCGGCATCTGGAATCCGGCATCTGGAATCCGGCATCTGGAATCCGGTATCCGGCATTTGCCCTCGCTCCGTTTTCCCCGATCCGAAAGCCCACCCATGCCCCGCGCCACCTGCCGCTGCGGCCACGAGCTGACGATTCCCGATGGCGGGGAGACGACGCGCGTGGTCTGCCCGAACTGTGCGCGCGGGTGCGGATTCGCTACACCCCGCCCGTCGACGGCTTCATCCGGTTCATCTGTCCCTGCGGTCGGCGGTTAAAAGTCAGCGCGGTGAAGCCTCCCGAACAGGGCCAGTGTCCTGAATGCGGCCGGGTCGTGCCGGTGCCCTCGGCGCAGGTGAGCAAGAAACCCGTCGGACATCCCGAGACGCCCACGGTCGAACTCGGCCCGAACGACCTCGCCGCGCTCCACCAGTGGGCCCGCCACCACGACGTCCGCGCCGCCAACACCGAGCAGGAAAAGACCCCCCACTCCGCCACGCCGATCGCCACCGGCGTCCCTCCGCGTGCCGAAGCCGGCTTGCGCGTCTGCCCGAAGTGCCAGCGGCCCGTCCATCTCGGCTCTGATGTCTGCCGGGCTTGCGGTACGGCGGTGCCGCGTCGGTGACCTGGGGTGAAGCCGAAGGGATCGCTCGCCCGCATTCACCACAGAGGCACAGAGAAGAGGATTTCTCTGTGAGAACTCCGTGTTCTCCGTGCCTCTGTGGTGAAGACCGTCCCCGCGTCACTTCTCGACCGGCTGGACCTCCCCATCGATCTCGGCCACGACCACGCTGTCGATCGCGTCGGGCGCCTTCTCCGGGACCTGGATTGTCACGCCGTTCTCGGAACGAGAGACCTCGAGCGCACGGTCCCGATCGGCCAGCAGAGACGCCTTCGTCACCTTGCCCGTCATGGGCACGACCAGCTTGCCGTCCTTGGGCCAGTCGAAGACGTGCAGATAGAGCTTGCCAGGCTTCTGCGTGGCAGCGGCCCCAGGCCAGCTTCGGGAACGGGCTGGCACTCGTGCCGTAGATCGCCTCGCCGTTGACCTTCATCCAGCGGCCGACCGCCTGAAGCCGCTCGACGCTCGCCGCCGGGAATCTCGCCCTCGGAGGTCGGGCCCGACGTTCAGCAGGTAGTTGCCGCCCTTGCTGGCGATATCGACGAGGTTGCGCATGAGCGTCTCGACGGACTTCCAGTTTTGATCGTACGACTTGAAGCCCCAGGTGTCGTTCATGGTCATGCAGGTTTCCCAGTCGCGGCCCGGGGTAGCCCGTGGCCGGGATGTGCTGCTCGGGGGTTTCGGTGTCGCCGCGGAAGCCGCCGCCCAGGCGGTTGTTGGTGATGAGGCCCGGCTGCAGCGCGAGCAATGGCAGGAACTGCTCGGCGCGCTCCTTGGTCATGTCGACCGGGGTGTCCCACCAGAGGACGGCGGGGACGTCGGGGCCGTACCGGTGAGGATCTCGCGCGACCTGCGGGACGGCGATGCTCTTGATGTACTCGTCCATGCTGCCGTCCTGGGCCGTGTCCCAGTGTCCGCCCGACGCGGCGCCGCCGGGATGGTGCCAGTCCTGCGCCTGCGAGTAGTAGAAACCCGAGCTTGCATGCCGTGCTTCTTGCAGGCGGCGGCCAGCTCCTTGAGCGGGTCGCGCTGGAAGGGCGTGGCGTCGTAGATGTTGTACGGGCTTGTCCTCGAGTGGAACATCGCGAAGCCGTCGTGGTGCTTCGACGTGATCACGATGTACTTCATCCCGGCGCTCTTGGCGGTCAGCACCCACTTGTCGGCGTCGAACTTGACCGGGTTGAACTGCTTGGTGTACGCGGCGTATTCGGCGACGGGGATCTTGCCCCGGTTCATGATCCACTCGCCGATGCTGCCGATCTGCTTGCCGTTGTAGGTGCCGGCGGGGACGGAATAGACGCCCCAGTGGATGAACATGCCGAAGCGCGCCTCGCGCCACCACTTCATGCGCGCATCGCGCTGTTCCTTGGTCTCCTCGGGGGCGCGGCGGGTTTGTCGTCAGCCCACGCCCGCGGCGCGAGCACGGCCAGGGCTCATCATCAGGAGGGCAGAGAACTTCCAGCGCGTCATGGTGCATCTCCTCTGGGGGATTTCACGAGCGTTGAATTTGCGATCGGAGCCAAGCATCGAGGTGCCCAGTCCGCGACGACGCACCTCTTCGCTCCGTGCGGGAACCTGGTTGCGGAACGGCGATGGGAGGTGCGTCGTCGCGGACTCGACGCACCCTACAGACTGAGTCAGTCATCAGCCATCAGTCATCGCCTTTTCCGCCTGGCTCATGTGAACCGGTACTGCCCCGGCATGGCGACGGGCGGGATCGGATACGGGCCCATCTTGTCTTCGGGCGGGCCGAGCTTGGTGTTGGACTTCATGGCCTCGTCCCAGGAGATGGCCTGGCCGCTGTAAACCGCCTCGCGGCCGAGGATGCCGGTCATGGTCGATTCGGCGACGGTCTGCGCCTCGTTGAGCGGCTGGCCGGCCAGGATGCTGGCGATGAGGTCCTGGTGCTCTTGCTGGTAGGGGCTGATGGCAGCGCCTCGGAAGCGCCATTTTTCCCCGCTGATGGGCTCGATGCGGTCCTGGCAGTTGCTCGTGCCGTTGCTGCCGCGGACGAACTCGCCGACGATGTTCTGGCAGCCGTTGATCTGGCGGCACTGGCTGAACATGGTCACGCCGTTGGGATACTCGAACTCGACGGCGAAGTGGTCGTAGATGTGGCCGTGCCGGTCGCCGATGCGCACCTGGCGTCCGCCCATGCCGGAGGTCGCCTTGATGGGATGGGCGCCGAGCACCCAGTTCATGACGTCGAGGTTATGGACGTGCTGCTCGACGATGTGGTCGCCCGAGAGCCAGGTGAAGTAGTTCCAGTTGCGGAGCTGCCACTCGACGTCGCTCCAGCCGGACTCGCGGTCGATGACCCAGATCTGGCCACCGTTCCAGTAGCACTTGGCGTAGACGATCTCGCCGATGGCGCCGTCCTTGATGCGCTTGATGGTCTCGACGTAGCTCTTCTGGTGCCGCCGCTGGGTGCCCGCGACGATGCCCAGGTTCTTTTCCTTGGCCAGCGCGCCGGCCTTCATGAGCAGGCGCACGCCGGGCACATCGACGGCCCCGGGCTTCTCCATGAACACGTTCTTGCCCGCCTCGATCGCGGCCATGACGTGCAAGGGGCGGAAATGCGGGGGCGTCGCCAGGATGACGTAGTTGATCTCGGGGACGGCCAGCAGTTGCTTGTACGCCTCGAACCCCGTGAAGCAGCGCGACTTGGGCACATCGACGCCCAGCTTGCCCAGGTCGTCGCGGGTGTAGCCCAGGCGGTCCTCGAACAGGTCGGCGAGGGCGACCACCTGAATGCCCTTCTGGGCGATCTTGGTTCCTTCGGCGACGTCCTCGGTGTGATAGCCCGATTGCGGGTAGATGACCTTGGTGGCGGCGCCGAGGGCGTCGAGCACGGCCCCGCGGCCCCGTCCGCCGCAGCCGATCAGACCGATCTTGATCTCGGAGGCCGTCGCCGCGCCCGCGGTATGGACGAACGGAGCCTCCAGCGCCGCGGCACTCGCCGCCAGGCCCAGCGAGGTCCGCCTCAGAAAGCTCCGACGCGAGGAATCCTCGCCGATGTGGTCGCGCTCTTCGCTCATGACTGTCTCATTTCCTTCGGATCGCTCGGGATCGCGGTGGGCCGCGCCACCGGACCATACAACCGTATGGTTCCCAGCAGGCGGACGCAAGATGCGGTTGCCCGGCGTCTTGCTTCCCGGGCCTCGGAACGGCAGGATGGCGGCGAAGAAAGCAATCCGGCGGGGAGGAATGACTGTGAAGCCGCAAAGTCCTCATCGCCCCAGGTCCGGGTGGTGGATCTGGATCCTGGTGGTGTTCGTGTTCTCATACTGGATCGGGCTGGTGACGCTCTTTTTCGCCTTCGGCTTCAACCCGGGCGGTAACGAGCTCAGAGAACTGAAGTGGCGGGCATCCCTGTTCCTGTGGACAGCCTTGATGCTCGTTCTACTGGCCTATTCCGTTGTGTACTGGCGCAACGCGCGGCATCGGACAGCGTGGATCGCGACACTCGTCCTGATGGGGACATGCTCGCTTTGGTACCCGATCCTTTTCGGTACTCTGCTGAACGGCATCGCTGCCTGCGTTCGATAGGAATCGCGAAGAGAGAACTGAAGCAACCCCAAGGTTGGTCGAAGCAATGGGTGGCATGCCCACGTCTTCGTGGGCATGTCCGCCGATCCCGCCTGGGGTAGCGGACATGCCCACGAAGACGTGGGCATGCCACCCATCCAATCGGTCTCACGAGAGGGTCTCAACCATGCGAATTCTCGGACTTCTGCTCATCGCCATATCCGCCGGCGCCTCCGCGGACGAGCCCGCACTCAAGCCCTACGTCGATCCCTCGCAACTCGACGTCCCCTGGCCCAAGCACAGCTTCGTGAAAGAGCCCTGGCGGGGCTTCGTCGAGACGCGCAGCGGCCGGGAGCTCCGCGACGGCATCGGCATCAACTACCAGGTGCCGCCGCGGTCGGACACGCTGGCCGTGCGGCTCTTGGCCGAGACGGGCATCCGCGCCTTTCGCATCGAGATCGGCTTCGGCCAGATGGCGTGGGAGGAAGACCGGCTCAACGATGAAGCACGTGTGCGAGCGCTCCTGGCCCTGTGCCGCCAGTATGAAATCCGGCCGACGTTCCTGCTCAATGCGCATCAAGGAGCGCCGTGCCCGGTCCGGTTCTTCGAACGGACGCTCGCCGCCGATGCGCCGGCCGGCAGCCGCGAGGTTCGCCTGACGGACATCACCGACTTGCAAGTCGATCACTCGGGCCTGAACGGCCTGTCCGACTACTGGGCGGCCGAGGGACTCATCACGGCCATCGACCCGGCCACAAAAACGTGCCGCCTGAGCAAGCCTTTGCCCAAGCCGCTCAAGGCCGGCGTGCGGGTGCCGATGGCGACCTTGAAGTATGAGCCGCTGCACCCGGTGGGATCGCCGCAGTTCGACCGCACGGCCGCGGGCTGGGTGCGCTATGCCCGGCACATCGCCACGCTGGCCGACGAGGCCGGCTTCCCGGACTATGACCTCGAAATCTGGAACGAGCTGACATTCGGCACGCATTTCCTGAACATCAATGATTATTATCCCCCGGATGCGCCGAAGACCCCGCGCCGGCCCAACGCGCTCCACAAGGGCGGTTCTTGCTGGGAGCTCGCCCGCCGCACGATTGAGGGAGTCCGATCGGATCACCCGCACGCACACTTTATCTGGGGCTTCTCGAACACGACGTTTTTCCACACGGCCATTCGCGAGCTACCGCCCGGCACCGACGGCCAGAGCTACCATCCGTACGGGACCGGCACGCGCAAGCTCCCCGCGCAGGAGACGCACCAGGACCATCCCGAGTTCAACGTCGATGGCTACACGCCGCACCTGGAGATTCGCATGCCCGAGGGCTGGGCGCACACGTTCATCCAGACGGAAAGCCTGATGCGGTTGTTGAATCCCGACGCCCGCGAGCGCGACCGCCCCGCAGGCGTGAGCCACTTCCGCCATGTCATCACCGAGCACGGCGTCTTACCGCCCGAATGCGGCGTGAACGATGCCGCCGGTGCCTGGGAGCTGAAAGCGCTTTGCGCGACCCGCTCGTATTGCCTGTGGCTGAACAAGGGGCTGAGCGCCCTCTACTACTTCAACGCCCACAACGCCAAGCCGCTCGAATTCGGCATCCTGCCCGCCGACCTGGCAAAATTGCCCGCCGACGCCCGGTTCGAGGACGTGGCCACGCCTCCCATGCGTGCAATTCACAACCTGACGCGGGCCTTCGAGAAGAGTGTGGACGTGGGAAAACCCCGGTCGCTCGCGATCGCCTACGCCCCGGCTGGGCCGACCGGCATGATCTTCCCGGGCGACGCCTCCCACCGGGGATTGTCGCACCCGGACGTGCTGGCCGTGCTGCCCTTCCAGAACGATCCCCGGACGTTCGTTCTGGCCGTGTACGTCATGTCCTACGACGCCACGAAACGGCTGCCGGAGGAACGCTACCGGCTTGAGCTTTCGGGCGTGGCGGGTCGCCAGGCACACTGTTCGTTCTACGATCCGCACCAGGATCGCGAGATCCCGGTGGAAATGAGCAAATCCGCCGACGATCGAATCGAGGTGGTGCTGCCGGTCGTGGATCATCCGCGGTTGCTGCGGATCACCGAGGAGTAAGAGGGCGAAGCCAGGATTCCGTCTTGTAGGGTAGGCTTCAGCCTGCCAGTTCCATAGGAATTCAAACGGAAATGAAATTGGCAGGCTGAAGCCTACCCTACGGTAACACGAACATGGACATCACCATCCGCCGCGCCGAGACCCCCGACGACTACCGCGCCTGCCAGCACGCCCAGCGCCAGGCGTGGGGCATCACCGAGGACGGCTACGTCGTCCCCGTGGCCACGATGGTCGGCGCCCAGCTTCACGGCGGACTGGTCCTCGGGGCTTTTCTGCCGGATGGCATGGCCGTCGGCGTCTCGTTCGCGTTCCTGGGACGGATGGGCACCCGGCTCGGCCTGTACTCCCAGCTCACCGGCGTCGTGCCGGGCTATCAGGGGCACGGGCTGGGCGAGCGTTTGAAACACGCCCAGCGCGATTTCGCCCGCGATCAAGGTCTCGACGTGATCGCCTGGGCCTTCGACCCGCTCCAGGCGGGCAACGCGCATTTCAACCTGGCCCTCCTCGGCACGACCGTCGGCCGCTACATTGAGAATATGTACGGCCTCCGGACCGATGCCCTCAACGCGGGCGTGCCCACCGACCGTGTGATCGCCGAGTGGGAGACCACGTCTCGGGACAGGGTCGTTCTTGATCCCGTCGAGATCCTGCAATCGCCGCGCATTGTGGAGTTCGTCTGTCCCCCTCCCCCCTCGCGGAGGAGGGTTGGGGTGAGGGGGCTCAGTGGCCCTCGCGTGTTGCTGGAAATCCCGGCCGACATCGCCTGGATGAGAAGGGACGAACCCGCCCGCGCCGAAGCCTGGCGGCAGGCCGTCCGAGAGGCGTTCCAGGCCGCCCTCGCGGCCGGCTTCCGCGCGGTGGAGTTCGTCCGGGATGAGACGACCTCGCCGCGCCGATGCTTCTACGTCCTGGAGCGCGACCTTGAAGGATCGGCCCCCGAAAGTGGACAATAGCGGCGCCGTCAGTATGCCTTTTTCCCGGCACGACAGCCGGGAGTGGATGGAAACGAGAAGATCCCATGACGAAGCTCGTCCTGCTCCGCCACGGCGAGAGCATCTGGAACAAGGAAAACCTCTTCACCGGCTGGACCGACGTCGATCTGTCCGACCAGGGCCGCGCCGAGGCCAAGCGGGCCGGGCAGGTGCTCAAAGAGGGCGGATACACGTTCGACCTGGCCTTCACCTCCGTGCTCAAGCGCGCCATCCGCACGCTCTGGATCGCGCTCGACGAGCTCGACCTGATGTGGATTCCCGTCCGGCACTCCTGGCGGCTCAACGAGCGGCACTACGGCGCCTTGCAAGGTCTGAACAAGGCGCAGACGGCGGCCAAGTTCGGCGAGGACCAGGTCAAGATCTGGCGCCGCAGCTACGACGTGCCCCCGCCGGCCCTCGAGGAATCAGACCCGCGCTACCCCGGCGCCGACCCGCGCTACAAGGGCATGGCGAAAGCCGATCTGCCCTTGACCGAATGCCTCAAGGACACGGTCGCCCGCTTCCTGCCCTACTGGCACGACACCATCCTGCCCACGCTGAAGGAAGGCAAGAAGGTCATCATCGCCGCGCACGGCAACAGCCTGCGGGCGCTGGTCAAGTATCTCGACAACATCTCCGACGCCGAGATCGTCGGCCTGAACATCCCGACCGGCGTCCCGCTCGTGTATGAGCTCGACGAGCAATTCCAGCCGCTCAAGCACTATTACCTCGGCGACCCCGAGGAAATCGCCCGCGCCCAGGCGGCCGTGGCCGCGCAGGGCAAGGCGAAATGAGGGTCTGTATGGCGATCTCCGGTCGCTCCTTTCCGGTCCCCTCTCCCGCAAGGGGAGAGGGGGTCGGATCTGGTCCCCACGACGGAGGCTTTCCATGCCCCACCTGGCGCATCCGCGATCTATCCGATCAAGGCCCTGGACGGACTTGACCTGACCGAGGCCCGCGTGCTGCCTGCCGGCATGCTCGAAAACGACCGCCGACTGGCGATCGTGGATGGCAAGGGCGCGTTCGTGAACGGCAAACGGACCGAGCGCATTCACGCCATCCGCGCCGAGTACGATCTGGCCGGCGAGAGCGTGCGCCTGGGTCTCGAAGGCCGGCCGGAGCGCGACCGCTTCGCGCTGGCCGACCGCGCGGGGCTGGGAAGGTGGTTTTCAGATTACTTTCAGATGCCGGTGCGTGTCATCGAGGATCGGGAACACGGTCTTCCCGACGACCTGGAAGCGCCCGGCCCGACGGTGCTGGCCACATCCTCTCTCGAAACCGTGGCCGGGTGGTTCCCCGGCTTGTCGGTCGATGACGCCCGGGTGCGGTTCCGGGCTACCCTGGAGATCGGCGGCGTCGAGCCGTTCTGGGAGGATCGCCTGTACGGCCGCGCCGGGTCAGTTCGTTCCTTTCCGCGTCGGCGACGTGGTTTTCGAAGGGGCCTACCCCTGCCAGCGCTGTGTCGTGCCCACCCGATCACCGGTCACCGCCGAGATCATCCCGGGCTTCGCCAAAGCCTTCTCCGAACGTCGTCAAGCGACCCTTCCGCCCTGGGCGTCGGCAGAGCGGTTCGACCACTACTACCGCATGGCGGTCAACACCCGGCTCGGCCCGACGGGTCCCGGCACGATCCGCGTGGGGGATGAGGTCGCCATCCTCTTGCAATCGGAGGATGATCGGCTCGAAGATGTCGAGGAACAATCGATAGGGGTAGGGAGGACCCATTGACTTGGTTCCCCCCTCCCTCCGAACCGTACGGGCGGATCTCCCGCATACGGCTCTCCGGTTGATGGTTTTACCTCAAAGAGGGTTGACGGGCCAACGCATGGGCTCGCTCCAGACTGAAAAGCCCCAGGTCGGCGAAGAAGGCGTTGGGCCAGCGGCGGTGATCCCAACCGCGGCCCAGGCCTCGGCGTTTCTCCCGTTTTCGGAGCAGACTCCGAAGCCGGCGGCGAATCCAACCGTCGAGCCGCCGGAAGATCCAGGGACGACTGTGTTGGAAGTAGGCGAACCAGCCCCGAAGGATCGGGTTCAACACGGCGATGATCGACGGCAGCGAGGTCCCGTTCGTCCGCTTTGTCTCGGCACGGATCGTGTCCTGGAACTTCCTCAGGCTCTTCTCCCGAGGCCAGCGGCTGCCGCCCTGGAAGTGGTAGCCCAAAAAGTCAAAACCTTCGGTCCGGGCCTCGACCACCTTCGTCTTCGTCGGATGCAGTGTGAGGCCGGCGGCCGACACCCACGTCTGCACCAGTTCCAGGGCGCGGGCCGCCTCGTCCGGCGTCCGGCACAGGATCACGAAGTCGTCGGCGTAGCGCACCATCGCGAACCCCGCCTGCGCGACCAGGTGGTCGAGCGGGTCGAGGTAGATGTTGCTCAAAAGCGGGCTCAGGACGGCCCCTTCGGGCGCGCCCGTCGCCGGGGTCCATTCCGTCAGACCGTCCCAGATGTTCGCCTTCAGGAAGGATTCAATCAGCGCCAGCACGGGGCCGTCGGCGATCTTTTCCTTCAGGAGGGCCATCAGGCGGTCGTGGGGAATCGAGTCAAAGTAGCCTTTCAAGTCGGCGTCCACGACGTAGACGTGACCGGCTTGGAGAAGCTGATCGACCCGTCGCAGGGCGTCTTTGCAGCCGCGCCCCGGCCGGAACCCGTAGCTGTGCTCCGCGAAGTCCCGCTCGAAGATCGGTGCGATCACGTTCACCACCGCCGCCTGGACCATTCGATCGCGCACCGTGGGAATGCCCAGCGGTCGAGTCTCGGTGGTGCCCGGCTTGGGGATGAGAACGCGACGGATCGACTGGGGCTGATACGTGCCGTGCTTCAATTGGTCCGAGACCTCCCAGAGCGACTCGGGAAGGGCCCGCTCGAATTGCGCCACGGTGACGTGGTCGACCCCGGCCGCGCCGTGCTTCGACGCCACTTGTTGGAACGCCGCCAGCAGGTTCCGTTCGGCGAAAACCTTGTCAAACAGCCGAAACCACTTGCCTCCCTCCACTCCCTGTTCGAGAGTCGTCACCATGCGCACGGTCCAGACCGTCGGTTCGACCCATCGCCAGCGCGAGAGGATCTCTCCGGCTTGTTGAGCCAGCGGCACTGTCGCCGGTGTGTCTTTCGTCGGTCGGGTCATGACGCATCCATCTTCCTGGAGCCCTTCGCTCCCCCGGCGTTACCCGGTTTCGTCGCTACTATGGCTCCTCTGACTCCTGCCCGGCGGGTTCTTCGGACCGGGATGGTCATGAACGCCCGTCTGGTCCGGACAGGTCTCTCTGCTTCATGTGTCGGGCCGTCCGACCGTTCCGCCTCCAACCACCCAGTCGGTCCCGTGATCGCTTTGACACACTACCCCTCAGCGTCATGGGCTTCCGGATCGCTCCGGTCCGGGCTTCGCCTTACCCTAGCAGGCTCGCCACGCGACAAGGCCGAATCGAGTTCACGTGCGTTGCGGACCAGTCGTTCACCTCCGATTGCTCTCCACCCCGCCTCGCGGCGACGCAGTTATCTTCAGTTACAGGCCGGAGAGTGCGTGCCTGAAGAGGACTTCCACCTCTCGGACCTGACACACTTGCAGACGCACTAGGGTCCGCTGTGCGGACCGTTCAGAATAAGCCTGGTCCGCACAGCGGACCCTACGAGACTCATGATGGATCGAGCCAGACCATCCCATGCCAGTATGACCATATGCGACATGCGGAGGTCGCGGCGACACAGTGGACTTCTGACTGGCGCGGAATTACTACTCATCGAGTGTCGTTTTCCTCAGAATCGGGATGGAGAAACGGGTTGTTGTCTGACACTGTGCTCTTGTCGGTTCATTTGGGTGTCCTGATTCTGTGCGTGCTGCCACCCCGGCATCAGGACTCGGCGCATGGCACGCCAACGGGATCCTGAAGCAGCCTTGAGGTCGTAGTTTGGGTTTCTGAATCGATCATGTATTTGTACACCGCTTGGACCACAACCCCAGGCCAACGATTCGGCAACAATCTGTTTCTGCATTGGCTCCACAACTATCTGCTCGCTATTTGCGGCCCGTTCCACCTCGCGCCCGTCATTCTCTTGGTCTGGATTATCGGAAGTGTGCAGGGCTTCCGACGGGGACACCCGGCTTGGACGGAGTTGCTGGGTCGTGCTCCAGGCGGAATCTGGGTCGTCTACTGGATCATGCTCCTCATCCTGGGCCCCATCTTCCGGTAGTAGTTAAGTAGGGTGGGTCAGCGTAGCGCAACCCACCATGTTCTCTGATGGTGGGTTGCCTGCCTGACCCACCCTACGAGATGTCAAGATGCCCACGCTGCGCATCACCGGTGGCCGCGTGATCGACCCGGCGCACGGGGTGGACGACGTGCGCGATCTCTGGATCAGCGACGGGCGCGTGGCGGCAGCCGAGCCCGATGCGAAGGCGGATCGCACCATCGATGCGCGGGGCTTCGTGGTGATGCCGGGCGGGGTGGACGTGCACTGCCACATCGCCGGGCCCAAGGTCAACGCCGCGCAAGCTTGAGACCCGAGGACAAGGCCGGTACGATCGCGCCGGGAGGGCTTTCGCTCGGGCACGACCGGCAGCGTGCCGAGCTCGTTTGCGACCGGGTATCAGTACGCCGGCCTCGGCTACACGACGGCCCTCGATGCCGCCGTGCCCGCGCTGGGCGCGGCATGCGCACCTGGAACTGTCCGATACGCCCGTCCTGGACAAGGCATTCCTGGTCCTGGTGGGAAGCAATCATTATGTGCTCGATTGTCTGCGACAGAATGATCGCGCTCGACTGAAGGATTTTCTCGGCTGGCTCCTGCACGCGACGCACGCCTACGGGCTGAAGGTGGGCAACCCCGGCGGCTCGGAAAAGTGGAAGCAGGGACACGGCAACGTCACCACGCTCGATGAGCGCATCGACCATTTCGATGTCTCGCCTCGGCAGATTCTCACGGAACTGGCCCGCGCGGGCGTCGATCTCGATTTGCCGCATCCCGTTCATGTCCACGGCTTGAATCTCGGCCTGCCCGGCAATGCCGCGACGACGCTCGAAACCATGCAAGCTCTCGACGGCCTGCGATCCCACCTCGCCCACGTCCAGTTCCATAGCTACGGCGGTGATCCGGGGCAGCCTGCAAGCATCCACTCGCAAGTGGAACTTTTAGCCAATCATGTCAATACGCATGACGGCATCACGGTCGATGTCGGCCAGGTGCTTTTCGGCGAGACGACCAGCATGACGGCCGACGCGGCCGTCGGGCAGTATCTGCACACGGTCACGGGCCGCAAGTGGGTCAGCCACGATGTCGAGCTGGAGACGGGGTGCGGCATCGTGCCGATCACATATCAACCGTCGAACGTGATTCATGCCCTCCAGTGGGCGATCGGCCTGGAGTGGTTCCTGCGCGTGGAAGACCCGTGGCGGATCGCGCTCTCGACCGACCACCCCAACGGCGGCTCGTTCCTGGCCTATCCGCAGGTCATCGCCTGGCTGATGAGCAAGGCCCTGCGCGATGAGACGCTCGCGCAGCTTCCGGCCCTGGCGCGCGAGCGGACGGGGCTCGGCTCGCTGTCGCGCGAGTATTCCTTGTCGGAAATCGCCATCGTGACCCGCGCCGGCCCTGCGCGGATCTTGGGGCTGACATCGAAAGGCCACCTCGGCACCGGGGCCGACGGCGACGTGACGATTTACGCCCCCGACGACGACCGCCGGCGCATGTTCGCTTTGCCGCGGTGGGTCATCAAGGGGGGCGAGGTGGTCGTCGAGAACGGTGAGCTCAGATTGGCTCCCGAGGGCCGGACGCTCTGCATTGCTCCTGGATATGATGAGGCGATCGTGCCGGAGATCCGGAGCTGGTTCGAACGGTGGGCGTCGATCCGGTTCGCCAACTTCCCTATGACCGATGCCGATGCGTCTTCGTAGGGTGGGCTCGGCCCACCATTCTGGGTACCTTTCGTCCCGGTGGCGCGATCGAAGATGGTGGGCCGAGCCCACCCTACGAAGAAGGAGGCGGCATGAGTGTGACCATCGCCGACACCTTCGCCGAAGCCTTCCCGATGATGGCCGCAAGAGCCATCCTGACGGCCGACTCCGCCTCCTGGGCGGAGATCGCGGGGCGCGAGATGTCCGGCTATGCGACCAGCGTGATCGCCTGCGATGCCGAGGCGGGCATCGAGCGCGCCCTCCATGCCGACGAGACGCCCGACGGTCGGCCGGGCGTGAGTGTGCTGGTGTTCGCGTTCAGTCGCGATGCTCTCGAAAAGGCGCTGGCGAACCGGGTCGGCCAGTGCGTGATGACGTGTGCAACCACAGCCTGTTTCAATGGCTTGCCGCTCGACGGCAAGACGGTCAAGGTGGGCGGCCGGCTGCGGTACTTCGGCGACGGCTGGCAGATCAGCAAGAAGCTCGACGGCCGCCGCTACTGGCGCGTGCCCGTGATGGACGGCGAGTTTCTCTGCGAGGAAACCTTCGGCGCGGTCAAGGGCGTGGCCGGCGGCAACCTGATCCTCTCGGCCGTGGATGCTTCCTCGGCACTCCAGGCCGCTGAGGAGGCGGTGGCCGCAATGAGAACTATTCCCGACGTGATCCTGCCTTTTCCGGGCGGGGTCGTGCGGTCGGGGTCGAAGGTCGGCAGCAAGTACAAGGCCCTCCGCGCCAGCTCGAACACGGCCTTCGCGCCCTCGCTGCGCGGGGCCGTTTCTTCCGAAGTGCCGCCCGGGGCGCATTGCTCGTATGAAATCGTGATCGATGGATTAACACTCGAAGCCGTCGAGCGCGCCACGGCGGCCGGCATCCGGGCCATCCGCGAGCGTCCCGGTCTGGTGGCGATCAGCGCGGGCAATTACGGCGGCAAGCTGGGACCGTTTCACATCCGTCTGCGCGACGTGCTGGAGAAGTACCCATGCCCCTAACACTGTCCTGGGCCGGCGCGACGAGGTTGCCCGTCGAGGCCGACGCGCTGCGGCCCGATGCGCTGATGGGGCTGACCGCGGCCGAAGTGGCGGGGCGTGTGCTGCCGGTGGGAAACGGCACCGCGGAGGTCGGGGAATTGTTTCGCGTTTCTGGTGATGGCTCAGACGAACTCGTCGTGGAGGGCGATCTCCGCAGCGTGCGAGGGCTGGGGCAGGGTTTGACGAGCGGCATGCTGACCGTGCGCGGCGACGCCGGATCGTATCTCGGCGCGGAGATGTCCGGCGGCACGATCGTCGTCGCGGGCAACGTCGGCGACTGGGCCGGCGCGGCCATGAGCGGCGGGAGGATTCGCATTCGCGGCGATGCCGGTCACCATCTCGGCTCCGCCCTGCCCGGCGCCCGGCTGGGGATGCGCGAAGGGGTCATCCTGGTCTCGGGGAACATTGGCCATGAGGCCGGCCGATCGCTGCGCCGAGGATTGATCGCCGTTTGTGGTGAAGCTGGTGACGACCTCGGCGCCAATCTGATTGCCGGGTCGATCTTCGTCTTCGGAGCCGTGGGGGCACGCCTTGGCGCGGGGCTGAAACGCGGCACCATCGCCGTCTTCGGAGAGCAGCCCGTTTCGCTGTTGCCCACGTTCCGGTTTGCATGTCGCTATCGACCCGTGTTTCTCACTCTCTACCTCCGCCAGCTTCAAGCCTGGGGCTTTCCCGTGCTTGAGGAGGCTTTCCGGGGTGAGGTGGAACGGTACAATGGAGACCTTCTCAACGGCGGTACGGGAGAGATCCTGAGCTGGGGGGTGGGTTGAGGGCCTTCTTCACCACAGAGTCACGGAGAACACAGAGGAAGACACAGAGAATTCCTCTGTGTTCCTCTGTGACTCTGTGGTGAATCCGGGCCCACGAGCCGACCCAAGGAGCCCGCGGACATGAACCTGAACGCCCGAGCCGTGGCCCTGGTCGAGGCGATGCTTCCCCGCGCGGAGGAACTGCGGGTGATCGTCCACACCCTGGAGGGAGGGGGCCGCGTGATCGACTGCGGGATCGATGCGCGGGGGGGCTCTCGGCGGGCCTGGAGCTGGCGCGGCGTCTGCCTGGCGGGGCTGGCTGATGTGGCGATCGTTCCGGGAGTCATCGGCGAGCGCGCGTGCTCGTTCATTCAGGTATTCACGGATCATCCCGTGGCCGCCTGCCTGGCCAGCCAGTACGCGGGCTGGCAGCTCGCGGAGGGCAAGTATTTCGCGATGGGCTCGGGACCGATGCGGGCGGCCTGCGGGAAGGAAGCGATTTATGACAAGATCGGCTTTCGCGAGCCGTCGGCGCAGGTCGTGGGCGTGCTCGAAGGCCGCGTGCTGCCGCCGCCGGAGATCGTCGCCAAGGTGGCCGGATCGTGCCAGGTCCGCCCGGCGGATGTCACGCTCCTGATCGCGCCCACGGCCAGCCTGGCGGGCGGGCTGCAGGTGGTGGCGCGGTCGGTCGAGACGGCCTTGCACAAGCTGGCGGAGCTCGGGTTCGACCTGTCGCGGGTGATCTCGGCGTATGGAACGGCGCCGCTGCCGCCGGTGGCGAAGAATGACCTGGCCGCGATCGGCCGCACCAACGATGCGGTCCTGTATGGCGCCCGGGTGATTCTTCACGTCACGGGCGACGATGCCAGCCTGGCCGAGATCGGCCCGCGCGTGCCGTCGAGCGCCTCGCCCGACTACGGCGAGCCGTTCGCCGCGATCTTCAAGCGGGCCAATCACGACTTCTACAAGGTCGATCCTCATCTCTTCAGCCCGGCCGAGATCCTCTTCCAGAACGTCGAGACCGGCCACGCGCACGCCTTCGGCCAGTTCACCGACGACGTGCTGGCGCGGTCGTTTCTCTCGTAGGATGGGCTCGGCCCACCACGATTGGCCATCGTCAGAAGGGAGGTGGGCCGAGCCACCCTACGAAAAATGCGTCTCGTCGCCCTGGTCTCCGGTCTCGGCTGGCACGTTCAGGATCTTCGCCGCGCGGCGCGGGCACTCGATCTCCATTTCGAAGCCGTGCCGTTCCCGACGGTGTCGGGCCGGATCGGGGCCGGGCCGGCGCGGATCGAGGCGGGCGGGGATCGATCTGGGCAAGACCGACGGCGTGCTCGTGCGGATGATGCCGCCGGGCGCGCTCGAACAGGTGGTGTTTCGCATGGACGCGCTCCATCGCCTGGCGGCGCAGGGCGTGCCGGTGCTGAATCCCCCGCGCGCGATCGAGGCGGCCGTGGATAAATTCCTGGCGACGGCCCAGCTCGACGCGGCGGGATTGCCCGTGCCGCCGACCTGGGCGGGCGAGGCGGCCGACGAGGCGCTTGCCGCGTTCGCGGCGTTCGGCCGTGATGTCGTGGTCAAGCCGCTGTTCGGCTCCGAGGGGCGCGGCCTGGTCCGCGTGACCGATCCGGAAACCGCGCGCCGGGTCTTTCATGCGCTCGAACAGATTCGCGCTGTGATCTATCTTCAGAAGTTCATCCCGAACGCCGGGCGCGACCTGCGCGTGTTCGTCTTGGGCGAGCGCGTGCTGGGCGCGATCCGCCGGCATGCAGCGGCCGGCGAGTGGCGCACGAACATCGCGGTGGGAGGCCGGGCCGAGGCCGTCCGGCTCGATGCCGCGCTGGAGAAAATGTCGCTCCAGGCCGCGCGGGCGGTTGGCGCCAGGGTTGCGGGCATCGACCTGCTCCCCGATCGCGACGATCGTCCCGTCGTGCTGGAAGTCAACGCCGTCCCCGGCTGGAAGGCCCTCGCCGGCGCGACGGGTGTCGATGTGGCCGCCGAGATCCTCCAGTTCCTGAGCGCTGACCGATGAACCAAAATGGACCGTGTGCAACAGGACCCGGACGCCTGGCTCAACTCGCGTGCATTCTGGAGGCGACGGGCGCAAGCCGGGGAACGTTCACCGGCTGGCGGATTTCGACGATTGCACGTATCTGGATTTTGTCCTCAGTGCCACGGCGATCGCCGAACCGCTCGACCGCGTCGGCGCGATCGGCGTCGGGGCGGCGGTGCTGGAAGCCATCGAGGCCACCCGGCGCATCGTGGGAACAAACACGAACCTGGGCATGGTCCTGCTCCTGGCCCCCCTGGCGGCGGTGCCGCCCGAGGTCGAGGTCCGCGCCGGCGTCGCGGCGGTGCTGGCGGGATTGACCGTGGCCGATGCACGGGCGGTCTACGAGGCGATCCGGCGGGCCCGGCCCGGCGGGCTGGGAGCGGTCGCCGCGCAGGATGTCGCCGCCGAGCCAACCGTTTCTTTGCGAGAAGCGATGGTCCTGGCCGCGGAGCGCGACCTGGTGGCCCGGCAGTATGCCAACGGCTTCGCCGAGGTCTTCGACCTGGCGCTGCCGCCGCTCATGGGCGCGCTGTCCGCCGGCCGTTCTGTGGAAGTGGCCATCTTGCGGGCGTTCCTGACCGTGCTGGCCCATCAACCGGATTCATTGATCGCGCAAAGCCGGCCCGGCGGTGGCGGCCGAGGCGTCGCGGCGCGCGGGCCAGGCCCTCGAAACCGGCGACCTCGGCACGCTCGACGCCTGGCTCCGCGCTGACGGCCACGTGCGCAATCCCGGCACCTCGGCCGACCTCACCACGGCGGCTTTGTTTGTGGCCCTCCGCGCCGGGCTGATCCCTTTGCCGCTGGATACCATAGGCTGGAGAATCACGTAACCGGGAGCTTATTCGATGGCGGATGGCCAATGGCCGATACCTGATGCCTGATACCTGATACCCGATGCCTGATACCCGATGCCTGATACCCGATGCCAGAACCGGAGTCCCATGTCCCTCAGCCATCCGGCATCCGGCATTAGCCATCCGCTCATCCATCCGGCATCCCTCGGGAGACCTCCCATGTCGGAACGTTACCGCGTTCGCGTCACGAAGGATCATCTGGTCTTCAGTGCCGGTCATTTCATCACGTTTGCCGGCGACCACTGCGAACGCATCCACGGCCACAACTGGCGCGTCGCCGTCGCGGTGGAGGATGACCTGGATGAAAATCATTATGTGTTCGATTTTATTGCGCTCTTGGACCTGACGCCGCACTTTAACCCAGGAGCTCGACCACCGGATGCTTCTGCCCGACGGCCGCGGGCGGATCAAGCTGTTCGAGGACGGCCCGAACTGGCGGGTTGTCTACCAGGAGCGCTTCTGGAGCTTTCCGCGCAGGAGTGCGTCGTGCTGCCGGTTGCGAACACGACGGCCGAGCTGATCGCGTCGTACTTGTGTGACCGCCTGCGCCAATCGATCGCGGAGCGCGGTTTAGCTGTGCCGGCGGTCGTGCGGGTCGAGGTCGAAGAGAACTTCGGCCAGTCGGCGCAGGTCGAGTGGCGTTCCTCGTAGCGCGGCGGAGCCGCAAGCGACCCCGGCGCCGCTCGACCCGGCGTGAACGCGGGGCCTGTGACCGCGGCGCGGCACGCCCGGTGAACCGGGCGGAGATCGGACCGGTGTTCCACCGCCGGTCCCCGCTCGTCCCTCCGGAGGCCGTCCGCCCGGTTCGTTCACCGGGCGGGTTTTCCTTCTTCGGCCCGGCGTTCACGCCGGGTCGTTCCGCGCAGCAGGGAACATCCACGCGGAAAGACAACCAACGCCAAGGGAACAATGTCGGGTCCGCTGTACGGGCCGGGCTGCTCGCCGGAAGGTCCGCACAGCGGAACCTACGAGAAAGACAGGGACGGAGACGCGAAACACGTACTGCAGAAGGAAACGGCTTTGGTCACGGACCAAGGCGTCTAGCCGTGGCCTGGGCCGGGGCCACTTCGCGGTCGCTGGTCCTGGTCGCCGCCGTGGCGAGCTGGGTCTTCTTCTCACCGGCATCGAGCCGCGCGAGCGCGGTGCGGGCGGGCGTGAGGTTGGGCTGGAGCTGGAGCGCGGTCTGATAGTGTTGGCGGGCGGCGTCGGTCTGTCCCAGCGACGCCAGGACAAACGCCAGGTTGGCGTGGCCGATCGCGGGGCCGCCGGCGCGGCTGAGTTCTTCCAGAGCGGCGTCGGTCTTGCCCGCGGCGGCCAGGCAGAGGCCCAGGTTGGTGTGGACGCGCGGTTCCTCGGCGCCAGCCGGGCGGCGGTGCGCAGCTTGCGCTCCGCGTCATCCCAGCGGCGCTGGAGATAGGCGCTGTAGCCGGCGTCGTTCCAGACCCGCGCATCCTCGGCGCCAGGCGCAGCGCCTGGCGATAGTGCGTCTCCGCCTGCGCAAAGCGGCCGAGCCGATCGAGCGCGGCGGCCATGCGGCGGTGCGCCAGGGCTTTGGACTCCTCGGGCATCTTCTCCCCGAGAAGGTGGGAGTGCTTGTCGGCCTCGTCGACGGCCTTCTGGTATTCGGCCACGGCCGCTTCGAAGCTCCCACGCGTTTCCATCGCCCGCGCCAGCTCGAGATGGACCCCCACGCGCTGACCGGGAGGAACCTCGCGGTGGAAGTCGGTGCGCACGACGCCGCTGTCCGCCTCGATCCCCTCGGCGGCCGTCAACGTTTTCTTGTCCTCGGCCGAGGCATGGCGGTTCGGAGCCGACCGGCAGCCGAGGGCCGACAGGACGGCGACGAGCAGGCTGAGCGCGATCGTTCGCAGCACGGGCAGGGAGATGGCGTCGGGTTTCATCCTAGCGTCCTCCACTCGAGAAGGCGCTCGAGCCGATCGACGGGATCTGGGGCGGCACGGTGTAACTGTTCGGTAGCGGCGCGGTAGCCGCGCGAATCAGGTAGATCCGGAAGTCCTGATCCGCCTCCTGGCCGTTGAGTCCGTTGTACTGCGAGGGCCCGACCACAACCCGCTCGGGTCCGACGCCGATCCGGGCGTTGGTCAAGCTCGCCAGCACCGCCGCGCGCCGCGCCTCGGCCATGCCGGGCTGATCGGGGGTCCATTCGATGACCAGCGGGCCGAGCCAGCAGGGCAAGCGGTTGGCCATGACCGTCAGGCGCTGGGCTCCGCCGGGCGTCAAGGTTGTCGTGCCGGCAAGAAAATCGCTGCGGTAGAGGACGAAGTCATGAGCGTCGGCGTGGTTCTTCATGACCCCGAGCGTCTCGTAGAGCGAGGCCCCCAGGGGCGGCTCGACGAAGTTTTCGGGATACCCGATGAACTTGTCGTGCATGGATTGCCCTACATGTCGGATTGCGCGGTGGATGGGACCGCCTTGAATTCCACCGTCGGCCGGGACAGGTCCAGTCGGCGGCATCGGGCTCTGCCCCAGCGCTGGCCCGGCGAGTGCCAGATTGGCCAGCAGGGCCAGCGCTCGCCAGGGGATCGGGAACCGCTCGCGTGCCATGTTCGGGGCCTCCTGCGGGGGCGAATGACGAGCCGGATTCTGGATTCCAGATGCCGGATTCCAGCTGCCGGATTCCAGCTGCCGGATGCTGGATGTCTGATGCCAGAACCGAATCCGGAATCTGGAATCCGGCATCTGGAATCTGGAATCCGGCATCTGGAATCCAGAATCCGCAACACTCATTCCACCAGCGCAAATCGCCTCAGTCCGCGTACCCGTGCGGGCCGACGACCCATTGGCCCTCGCTACGGAGATGCTTCATGACGTTGGCCGGGTCGAGCTCCTGCACGGTCGAGCGGAAGGGATGGCCGGTCTTGCCCTCGATCCGGCCCAGGAAATAGAACTCGCAATCGTTTGGCTCGAGCACCAGATCGCCGGGGCTGGGAGGCACCTCGGCCTGGTTCATGGGGGCCACCAGCTCGGGTGTGACCAGCACGACGAGCTCGGTCTCGAGGGTTTCGATCTGCGTATTGCTGAACAAGTTCCCGACGAAGGGCAGATCGCCGAGGCCGGGAATGCGGCTGGTGGTGGCGTTGGTGCGGGTCGAGAGCAGGCCGGCGATGGCCAGGGTCTGGCCTTCGCGCATCTCGACGATCGGTGTGCGCGGTGCGCAGGTTGATGCCGGGGACCGTGCCCGCGCCCGGAATGGCGAACCCCGCGGCCGTGTTCAGCTCGCTGAAGGTCGGCGCGACATCCAGGCGGATCACGTCGTTTTCCTGGATGTGCGGCAGAAATTCGAGGATGGCACCGAACTGGGCGAACTGGATGGTGATGACCGACCCGCCGCCTGCCGTAGCCGCCTGCGGGACGGGGTACGGGAATTGGCCGCCCGCCTGGAAGCTTGCCGGCTGACCGTCGAGTGTGACCAGATTGGGCTCGGCCAGAATCTTGGCCAGGCTGTTGGAGCGCAGGGCGTTGATGAAGAGGTTGAACTCGCCCGCGTTGAAGACGCCGAAGAGTTGCGGCTGGGTGCCGTTCAAGCTCGATGCCGCGCCGGCGGCGCCGAAGGTCGAGGTCACGGGCTGAAACTGGGGGGTCCGCCAGCGATTGGCTCCCGGCGTCGAGAGGACGCCCGGCAGGAAGCCGGCCGGACCGAAAGCCGCGTTCTGGGCGTTGCTCGAGGACGCACCGACCGATCCCACGCCGCCGATCGTCGAACCGAGATAGGCATTATTCCGGGCTGTCCAGCCAGCTCACGCCGATCTGGCGCATGGCCGTGCGGTTCAGCTCGGCGATCTTGACCCGCAAGACCACCTGGCGCGGACCGGGCACGCGCACGCGGTTGACGATGATCAGCCCCGGCTGGGCATTGCCCGTCGAGGCGACGCTCAACGGCGACTGGCCCTGGCTGTTGATCGCCTGGGTCGTGCCACCCGGTGTGCCGGCCGCGCCTCCTCCCCCTCCGACGCCGACCGCGCCCGCGAGACTGCCGAGGTTGGCCTGGCCGGTCAGCCGCAATTCCGACTGCACCAGGTCGAGCAACTGCGACATCGTCTTGGTGTCGGGCACTTGCCCTTCCAGGATGATCTGCTGGGCCACCTGCCGCACCGTGACATCGGCGCCGGGAAGGACCTCGCGCAGACGCTTCTCCAGAGTCCTTCTCGTCGACAATGACGCGCACCGGATAAATGACGGCCGGTCTGCCCGTCGAACCAGATGGTCAAGACCGCCCGGCCGAACTGGAAGCCAGTCAGGCTGATGAGGTGCGGGTTCGGCATCGTTGGCGTCGAGGAACTGAACGTCGGCCACCTTCGGGTTGTCGATCATCATGCGGACGATCTTCTGGCCGCGGTCCAGCTCGAACAGCTTGGACTGATTGACAAAGACGATCAGCTCCTTCTGCAAGTTCTTGATCTCGCGCAGATCGGTGCTCGCGTTCGCGGCCCCGGGGATCGGCGCCGGCAGGACCGCCCCCTCCGGCGGCGGGGCATTGCTGGGCACCACCACGTGCGGCGTGATCGCGGGAGCCGGGGCTTCGGGCACGAAGGGGCTGGGGATGGGCTGAGGCGGGCTCACGACCGGGGCCTGGGCCAGCCGCAAGGATGTGGTGGGCGCGCCGGGACTCGTCGCCACCGGTCTGAGTACGCCCACGCGAGTCGCATTCGGAACCGAGAACGGCGCGGGTCGAAACGCCGGCGCCGGCGTCGGGGTTTGTCCGAGCGCGACGTTCATCCCCAGGACGCCGGCCAGGATCACGCCTCGCGCGGCTCGGCCACGCCATCGTAACCCGCGCCGAGAACGGCCCGGACGGTCGCGGACTTCGGGATCTCGGCTGGGACGTTCCATGACCTTGGTCCTGTCCGGCTGCGTGTGCGGCGAACTTGAGGATTCTTGCCCTTCGACCCTGCCGGCAATTCCGGTGCGGCGGAGTCTATGGGTTCTCCCAGGCTTATTTCGGCACGATGCCGGGTCGAGCTTCAGTGTCAGTGATGCCGGGCGGGCTTGTCGCCATCCGGGCGGGGTCGGACAATAGAGACATGTTGGCTTTGGTGGATGCGTCTCGGACTCAAACGGTGTGCGAGAAAGGGTTCTTCTATGTAGCGGCGGCCGTCTCGGCCGCTCCGGACTCTATAACCGGAGCGGCCGAGACGGCCGCCGCTACATAGAAGAACCGGTCCATTCCCTTCCCGTACACCCTTTCAGGAAAGCACGCATGACGACGACCGCACGTCAGGGGTTTGGAATCGCCGCGCTGGACCATCACCTGGGAGGAGGCTTGCTGCCGGGCACCTTGACCGTCGTGGCCGGCGCGACCGGCGCGGGTAAGACCCAGCTTGGCTTGCGGTGGGCCCATCAGGGCATGGCCGCCGAGGGCCATCGCGGCCTGATTTGTGACCTGACCAGCCGGGGCGACGCTCAGAACCACGGCGCGTATGCCCGCAGCCTGTGCGGCTGGGACCTCCAGCCGTATCCGCTGGACAAGCCCCTGGACCTGCCCGGCGTCTGGGACTTCGACCGCCCTCTCGGCGACGTACCTGCACCCGTTCGCCCGCAGCGGCCGGCGCGTCACGCGGCGCGACCTCGAAGCCGACGACTGGCACGCCTGGAAGATGGACCTGGCGCGCGTCCTCCGCTCGTCGGTGGCGTTCTTCTATTCCCAATTCATCCGCGGCGCGCGCCGGGTGATCGTCGATGGCATCGAGCCAACCGAGCGGTTCAGCGAGTCGATCCAGTTCGAGTTCTTCGAGTACCTCTATCATCATGTCTTGCGCAAGGAGGACGAGTGGGCCGCGCGCGAGCTGTTCCGCGAGCACTATCGCGCCAACGAGCCGGCCGTCCACGCCCACCCCTACGACCATCGCGCGCTGGGATGCCTGTACCTGTACACGACCCCGCAGGTCCTGCTCGACGACTTGCTGACCCAGCCCATCGGCGAAGGGGACATCTTCTCGAACGCCAACACGATCATCTACATGGGTCGCACCCGCCACGGCAACCGCATGGGCCGGGCGCTGTACATCGCCAAGCACCGCGGCAGCTATTGCAGCGACGAGATCATGCCCTACCGCATCACCGAGCACGGCGTCGAGCTGGAGTGACACCGGAAGCCTCGGTAGTCGGGTGGCATGCCCACGTCTTCGTGGGCATGTCCGTCACGCCGGCGGTCCGCTGGGGATCCCGGACATGCCCACGAAGACGTGGGCATGCCACCCGAGACGAGCCTCGGAAGGCTTCGAAAACTCCTCGCCGGGCGTTCCGGCAAGAAAAAATTGGATAAATCGTGGAATTCTCACCTATCCCCATCTTGACGACCGCGATATTTGCTTTAATCTGAGGTAGACACGACCGGATTGGTCCGGTCGTCCGAGAACCGTCCCTTCAAGAGGTCCTGTGACCATGGCCGTGAGCAAGAAGAAGGAGGCCGCATCCAAGGCCGCGAGCCCGGCCACCAGCTCCAAGGCGAAAGGGATGCGGGGCCGGACAACCCCGAAGACCGAGGGCACGAAGGCCAAGGTGGAGGCGAAAACCAAGCCGACCGCCAAGGTCAAGAAAGCCGCCCCGGCCAAACTCACCGACAAGCAGCGCGCGCTTCTGGCCAAGATCCAGGACGCGGGCGCGGCCGGCTACGAAGCCGCCGGCGCCGCCGAGCTGCGCTCGATCCTGTCCCTGTCCGAGAGCCGTCTGGTCAAGAAGGCCGCCAGCAAGGAAAAGGGCAAGCCCCGCTTCCTGCTCTCGAAGATCGGCCTGAAGCGGATCGCACCCGCGGCCGCTCCCGCGCCGCCATCGGCGCCGGGCCCCATGCCGCCGTCTTGAAGCTCCGCAACCCGACCCGCAACGTTGGACCCACCGCCTCTCGCGTGCCCCGCGGGGGGCGTTGGTCTTTCGAAGAGCGGAAAGCGTGTATGATGAAGCCGGATCGGGTCTCGTCGGGTCGGCTTCCGCTCTCGTATACCCTCTCAGCGCGAGGACGCCATGACATCCAGCACCTGCAAGCGCGCGGCGATCTCGATCGTGACGCTGTTCTGTCTCTCCGGCGTGGCCGTCGCCGGCCGGGGCGGCTTCGGCGGTTTTCGCGGCGGCGGCTTCAGTGGATTCCGTGGCGGCAGCTACGGCGGATTCCACGGCAGTTACGGCGGCGGTTTTGAAGGCTCGCGCGGGGGGTATGGGACGTCGTCGTTCAACCGCGCGCCCTCGTTCGACACGTCTCGTTCCTATGGCGGTTACAGCGGGATGCGTGGGACGGAAGGAAGGAATCCGTACGGCGGCGCGTATGGAGCCGGAGCGCGCACCGGCTCGTTCACGACGCCGGGTGGTTCCACCGTGAAGTACGGCGCCGCGGGGGCGGGCGGCGTCGGTCCCGGCGGCACGGCGGCCGGACGCGGCGTCGGCGCGGTGAATGTGACGACGCCCGGCGGACGCAGCGTCACCGACGTGGGACGCGCCGGCGGGGCCGTCGGCCCGGAAGGAAATGCAATCGCGGGCCGCTCGAACGTCGCCGTCGCTTCCGGACCGCGCGGGACCGCCGTGGCCGGGTCGCGCGGTGGCGTCGTGGCCGGTGCAGGAGGAGCCGTCGCCGGACGGTCGTACGGCGGCGCCGCCTGGGGATGGCACAACCCCGCGTACGCGTCTTATCACTCAGGATGGGTCCACGGGTACTGGAACGGCCACTACAACGGTTGGGGCTGGGGTTGGGGCGGATATGGCGCCGGCCTGGCGACCGGCGCCGGCCTGGCCATGTGGGGGATGGGATCGGCTCTGTATTCCGGCTGGGGCTACATGCCGTACATGAACCCGTACTACACCGCGCCCGCGGTGGTGGTCCAGCCGCCGGTCTACGACTACTCCCAGCCGATCAACACCACGAGCGCGGCGCCCGACGCCGCCGTCACTGACCCCGCCCTGACGGCCTTCGACCAGGCGCGCGACGCCTTCAAGGCGGGCAATTATGAGAACGCCCTCACCCTGGCCGATCAGGCCCTCAAGGCCATGCCCGACGATACGACGATCCACGAGTTCCGCGGCCTGGACCTGTTCGCGCTCCAGCGCTACGACGAGGCCGCGGCCGTGCTCTACGGCGTCTTATCAGTCGGCCCCGGCTGGGACTGGACCACGCTCATCAGCCTCTATCCCGACGTGGATGTCTTTACCGCGCAGCAGCGTGCCGCTCGAGCAGTACACCCGCTCGAATCCGGATAACGCCCCGGCCCGGTTCGTGCTGGCATACCTGTATCTGACCGAGGGCCAGAACCCGGCGGCCATCGAACAGCTCAAGATTGTCACCAAGCTTCAGCCGCAGGATCACGTATCGGCCCAGCTCCTCCAGTCGATGACCCAGGCGCAACCGGCCGCCGCGCCGATTTCGAATCCGACCGGGCCCGCCCAGGAAGGCCAGCTCGCCGGCACCTGGACCGCCAGCCCGGGCGCGGGCTCGACCATCACGCTGAATATTGCCGCCGACAACACGTTCACCTGGACGGTCAACGCCGGGGGCAAATCGCACGAGATCGCGGGCCAGTCCACGTATGGGAGCGGTGTTCTCACTTTGGTGCAAGGAGAAAGCGGCCCGCCGATGGTTGGCGAGGTCACATGGCAAGACCCGGATCATTTCGTCTTCCAGGCCCTCGGCGGCGGCCCGGCGGATAAGGGACTGACCTTCGGGCGGTCGTCGTGAGGTTGGAGAGGACGAGAGCTCAGCCGGATTCCAGATGCCGGATTCCAGATGCCAGATGCCAGATGCCAGATGCCGGATTCCAGATGCCAGATGCCGGATTCCAGATGCCAGATGCCAGATGCCAGATGCCGGATTCCAGATGCCAGATGTTGAGAATCCGGTCTGGAATCTGGAATCCGGCATCTGGAATCCGGCATCTGGAATCCGGCATCTCCCGCCCCTCAGCGGTGCCGGTTCCAATCGAGCGCCAGCGGCGCCAGGGCAAAGCGCGCCAGTGGCACGAAGGTCAGGAGGCCGAGCAGCATCACGGGCTTCGAAACCGTCCCCGCCGCGCTGGGAAGCAGACGTATTCCGAGACCGACAACGCATCCCGCGACGATCAGCCAGCAGGCCAGCAGCCGCGCGACCTGGCGACGATCCACGAGGCCCCGCTCCACGGCCGCTCGGTAGGCCCAGACCGAGATCGTGCCTTTGAGAACCAGCATCACGCCCACCAGCCAGGGGACGGCCGCCAGCAGTTTCGGCAGCAACGACGGGTGCAGCCCGCACCAGGCTCCCAAGGCACACAACGCGATGAAGCCCGCCGCGCCGAGCGCGGTGAGCCCATCCCCCACCCAGCGCCGGCCGGTCAACACCGGGACAAAGGCGTCGGTCAACTGCTTCCAGGCGAGCACCGGCGCCATCGCGGTGCCCAGCACCAGGATCAATGCCCCGCGCTCGACGGGGTAACGCGCGAAGAATGCTCGTCCCAGCTCGACAATGTCCCGCCGATGCCCGGCGGCCAGCACCATCAGTCCCGTGGCAGCGAGAACCAGCACCCACATCAAGAGCACGCTCCGCCAGACCATCCGGAACTTGGCGGCGAGCAGGTCGCCGGTGCGCATCGGGCGGGTCCCGAGGAACGTCATCAAGCCCCGGTGCCGCACCCAGAACGGCTGCATTTGCGCGACCGCCGGTCCCTGCGTCCCGGCCATCACCAGCGGCATACCCAGAGTCGCGGCCAGAAGGATCGGAAACTTGTTCGGGTTCGGACCCACGAGCAGCATCAACGCGCCCATCATCAGCCAGGGGCCGGCGATCAGGACGAGCAGATACAACCCGTGGCAGCGCCACTCGTACCAGAGCTGCGCGGCCATGGGCGAGCGGAATGGCCGCTCGCGCCGGACACGCCGCCGGAGATGCGTTTCCAGCATCTCCCCGATCCGGTCGAGACCGAACTCCCAAACATCCCCGCGGCGATCGTGCGTCAGTCCCGCCCAGGCCAGGATCGCCGCCAGGACGAAGACGGGAAGCAGGCCCGCCGCGATTCCCGCGATCGAAACACCCGCCAGCTTCAGCGCGGTGAGCACGGCGAAGAGTGCGGTCATGAGCACGCTCGTGATCACGACCCGTACCCAAGGATTGCCGAACGGCGACCAGGAGAGTGCCTGGAAGCACGCCATCATCGCGGCCAGTCCCAGGGCCGGCAGAAACACCGGCGCCGCGAAGCCGCTCGGCCGATAGGCCAGCCCCGCGATCACCAGCCATGCCAGGACCATGGTCAGGCGCAATAGAGCATCGGCCAGAGCACGAGCGTGCGCGTCGGCACCGGCAACGTCAACATGCGCCGGGGGTATCTGCCCGAGAGATCCCCCACCTGGTCGGAAAACAAGAACAGGTTCATGAGGTATCCGACCACGCCGATCGCCGGGATCACGCTCGCCAGCAGTACGCTCTCGGAACGGTTCCAGGCGAAGAGGGCCGGATAGGTGAGACTCATCAGGGCGAGCGTCGCCAGGGACGCGCTCAGCCCCACGTGATGCCGCCGCCAGAGCTGCCAGGCGAACGCGAAGGCGGGGGTGCGCATGGGATCAGCCCTCCACCGTGGCGGCCCGGCGCGACCCGACCCGCGCCACGAAGATCTCGTCGAGCGACGGCGTGTGCTCTTCCACCTGCTGGGCCCCGAGCCTGCGGACTTGCCGCTGGAGATCCTCGATCGGACCCCGGCAGACGGCCGTCCAGTCGCGGCCGGAGCCCTCGCACACCAGCGTGCCGGCCAGCGCGGGCGGACGTGCCTGCGGCTCGTCGAAGCGGAGCGTCAGCCGCCGGTGTGCGGCCTTGATCTCGTCGAGCGGGCCGCACAAGACGATCCGGCCCCGGTCGATCATCGCCACGTGATCCGCCACCCGCTCGACCTCGTCGAGCAGGTGCGATGAGAACAACACCGTGCGCCCCTCCTCGGCGATCGTCCGGATGATCGCCGCCAGGATCTCCCGGCGCACGATGGGATCGAGCCCGGTGGAAGGCTCGTCCAGGACCAGCAGCGTGGGCCGATACGCCAGCGCCGCCAGCAAACCGGTCCGCGCCCGTTGCCCTTGTGAGAGGGTCTTGATCTTCGCGGCGGGATCGAGGTCGAATTGCCGCCGGAGCGACTCGGCCAGGTCGTCGTCCCAGGTGGGATAGAACGCCCGCAAGTAGCGCAACAGCTCGCCGATGCGCATCCAGTCGGGCAGGTCGCGGTCCTCGCTGAGATAACCGATCTGCGCCAGCACACCGACCGGGTCCCGGATCGGATCGCGGCCGAAAACGCGCACCGTGCCGGTCTGCGCCCGGAGCAAGCCGAGAAGGTGTTTGATGAGCGTCGTCTTGCCGGCGCCGTTCTCGCCGACGAGGCCAAAGACCGCCCCTCGGGGCAGATCCAGGCTCACGTCGTCCAGGGCCCGCGTGCGGCCGAACCGGCGCGACACTTCCCGTATCTCGACGACCGCGTCTTTCTCACCGGCACTCATGAGTCCTTGCCTCCTCCCGGTGGGGACAGGTCCTGGTCCCGCCGCCGGAGCAATTCCACGACCTCGCCGAGCGGGATGTCGAGCTGCCGCGCCTCGGCCAGCAAGGCGTCGATCCGCTCGGTCAGGATCTTCACCCGCTCGCGCCGCGCCAGCGGCGAGCCGGCGGTCGAGACAAACGTCCCGGCCGTGCGACGCTTCTCGACCACCCCGGCCGCCTCGAGCTCGCGGTACGCCCGCGCCACCGTGTTCGGGTTCACGATCAGTTGCTCCGCCAGCACGCGGATCGGCGGCAGTTCCTCGCCCGACGCCAGCCGACCCGACGCCACCAGAAATTTCACCTGGTTCACGATTTGCAGGTAGATCGGCACCCCGTCGCTGGGTGTGATGTGAATCCGCACGGACGGCCGCCTCCCCGGGGATACTTTTTGTATTAATACAGTAATACAAAAGGACGTACCGTGTCAAGGGTCTGTCCGCTCGCGTACAAAAAGTGCGCCGATATTCTCTTGAGAGCCTTGGTAATCTGGGACGCCTTTGAGGACGGATCGACGGAGCGGGGCAGGGGGGCCGGGCTGAAACCGAAGGCCGCGAGAGGAAGGGGGCTTGAGGATGCAACTTCCAAGATGGGCGGTGCTGGTGGTCCTGATCGTGGGCGTCGGAGCGGCGTCCCGGCGCGGGCGCAGGGCGTGGCGTACGACGTCGGGGGCGCGTGGTACACGAGCTTCTACTATGTGCCGGCGCATTATGACGCCGGCGCTGGGCAACACGTACGTGGCTCCCTACAGCTACTACCTGGCGCCTTACCGCCTGCCGGCGCGGATTTATAACGGGTTCGGCGTGAACGACTTCCCATTCTACGGCCACCCCTACGGGCATCCGTACGATCCGTGGAACTGGTACACGATCAGCGCGTATCCCGATCAGCGGCTGTTCCGCTACTATTACCCGCCGGTGCCTTGATGGAGCCGGGGGAAACGGCCAGGGTACAATGACCGTCGTGTTGTTCTCTTGTCCCGACTCTTGAATTTCGGAGGAGGGGAGCCATGGGGACGAAGACGATGGGCAAAGTGCTCGTGACGGCGAGGGTGGAGAACATCGAGGATGTTTTCCGGGTCGCCCGCGGAACCCTTGCCGATGAAAACGTGCGCCGGATTGAGGTGTCCGACGCTTTGGTGGACACCGGCGCGACCATCCTCTCGATGCCGTCGCGGCTGATCCGTCAACTGGGCCTCTTGCCAGTCCGCACGCGACAAGCCCGCACGGGCGCCGGCCCGCAGACCGTCCAGATCTATGGCACGGCGCGGCTGACGATCCAGGGGCGGGACTGCCCGACCGATGTGACCGAGTTGCCCGATGACTGCCCGGTCCTGATTGGCCAGGTCCCGCTCGAATTGCTGGATTTCGTGGTCGATCCGATCGGTCAGCGGCTGATCGGCAATCCGGAACACGGCGGCGAGCACATCATCGAGTTGTATTGATCGGGAGGTGGATCGTGATCGAAGCCCGCTTCCAGGCCGGGACCGTCGGGCTGAACGTGGCCTCCAGCCCCGCGACCGGACCGCCAGTGGTCTTGCTGCACGGCGTGACCCGGCGCTGGCAGGACTGGCTGGTCGCCGTGCCGTATCTCACGGCGCGGTGGCAGGTCTTCGCCCTCGATTTCCGGGGTCATGGGCTATCAGACCGGACGCCGGGCGCCTACCGGATCGCCGATCATGTGCCGGACATCGTGGCGTTTCTGCGGCACGGCCTACGCGAGCCGGCCATTCTGATCGGGCATTCGCTGGGCGGCAACGTCGCGCTGGCGGCGGCGGCCGAGGCGCCGGAACGGGTCCGCGCGCTCGTGCTCGAAGACCCGCCCCTGGAAATGGCCGGTCCCCGACTGGCGGAAACACCGTTCCTGGACACGTTCCGCGTCTTCGAGCGCCATGCCGGCTCGGCGCGGAGCGTGCCGGCGATCGCCGCGGATCTGGCCGCGGCGCGCGTCCTGATCCCCGGCCGCCGCGAGCCGGTCCGGCTGGGAGACATCCGCGATCCGATCTCAATCCGCTTTACGGCCGCCAGCCTCAGGCGGCTCGATCCGGAAGCCTTGCGCGTGCCGATCGCGGGCCGCTGGCTTGACGGCAGCGACCTCAAGTGCGATGCTTCCTCGGGTTGCCTGCCCGACGCTGTTTCTCCAGGCCGATTCCGCCGTCGGTGGCGTCTTGCCCGACGATCACGCGACCGCGATGGCCGCTCTGATCCCGGATTGCATGCATCTGAAGCTGGACGGCCTCGGCCACACGCTGCATGCGACCGCGACCGAGACCATGATGCGGCCGGTGGTGGTGTTTCTCAGCGCGCTCGATTGAAGGTGTTCGAGAAGGGTTTGGTCCGCGGCTTGCCTCCTCGTGCCTCGGTTGGGAGCAAGCACTGGGTAGCCGGTCCTGGCTTCCCAGGCTCAGGATTGAGTTGACCACGATTTTCGATCACAGGGAACGAGTCGCCATCCTCGCCAGTGGCGGACTCGACAGCGCGATCCTGGTGGGGGATGCGCTCGTCGAATGCAAGTACGTTCACCCTCTCTACATCCGGCATGGATACGCCTGGGAGCGCGTTGAGCTCGAGCATCTGACTGGCTTTCTGGCGGCTCTGCGCATCCCCGCTTCAGCCGCTTCAGTTGCTGGAGATCCCGCTGAGGGACCTCTTGCCCGATCACTGGGCGATGACGGGCCGCGATGTGCCGGGGTCGGGGTCGCCCGACGAGGCGGTGTTCCTGCCCGCGCGGAACATCTTGCTGCTGTCCAAGGCGATGCTCTGGTGCCATCTGCGTGGCGTGTCGGCGGTCGCGCTGGCGACCTTGAAAGCGAATCCGTTTCCGGATGCCACGCCGGGCTTCTTCGCGTCGTTCGCGGCGGCTGTCAACCAGGGGATCGGCTCTCGCGTCGAGGTGTTGCGGCCTTATGAGCATTTGAGCAAGGCCGAGATCCTCATGCGAGGTCGGCATCTTCCCCTGGACCAAACGTTTTCCTGCCTGCGACCGGTCACCGGCCAACACTGTGGCGTCTGCAACAAGTGTGAGGAGCGGCGGCGCGCGTTTGCCAGCGTGGGCATGACCGATCCGACTCCTTATGCGAGGCCGGCGTAAACCGTCCGGCCGCCGTCCACGGTCAGGCACGAGCCGGTGACAAAGTCGTTATCGAGCAGGTAAAGCACGGCAAGAGCGATATTCGCGGGCGATCCCTCGCGTTTGACGAGCGTGGCCGCGATGGCCTGCTGACGCTCGGCCGCGGGCAAATCCGCCGGCAGCATGACCGGACCCGGCAGGACGGCGTTGACCCGCACGCGCGGATTCCGCGTACCCAGTTCGACCGCCAGACAGCGCGTCAACGTCGGGATGGCCCCCTTCGAGGCGAAATAGGCCGCATAATTCAAGTAAGGCCGGGCCTCGGCCCAGTCGCCGATCGTGACGATGCAGCCGCCTTCGGCCTGTCCGACCATGACCAGCCCGGCCTGTTGTGCGACGAGGAACGTGCCCAGCACATTGGCTTCGAAGTGCCGGCGCACGTCGGCGGCGGTGACCTCCTCGAACCGCTTCGACTGCCAGATGGCCGCCGTGTTGACGAGCACATCGAGCCGGCCGAAGCGCGCGGTCACGTTCTGAACGAGGGCCTGAACGGCCGCCTCATCGCTCAGGTCAGCCTGAAAACATTCCGCGGCGGTCCCCCGAGCGCGCAGCAGGGCGACCGTGTCGGCGGCGTCCTGGGCCGAGCTCCGGAAATGGACGGCGATCGCGTATCCGCGGCCGGCGAGCGCATCGACGATGTGCCAGCCCACCCGCTTCTTGCCGCTGCCCGTGACCAGGGCCACGCGCGGGGTTGGTTCCATGGCGCCATTGCTCCTCGAAGTGGCGTCTTTTCGAACGCTTGAGCACTTCACGGGTGGCATGCCCACGTCTTCGTGGGCATGTCCGCCTCGCCTGGGGAGACGGACATGCCCACGAAGACGTGGGCATGCCACCCCGAATTCACTCTGAATCACTGTAGGCCCTGTCCCGCCGGTGTCAAAGGATCGGAGCCGGAAAGGGGTTGCCCGGCGCGAGGGATGTTCGATACTTTATGAACAACGTCTTCGCTAAGGATTCTGATTATCGTATCCCCGGTCGTTCGCACATCCGAGACGGGGCGTGACATGCGAAGCTCGATATCCTGCCTGGTTGTGCTTGTGCTTGCGCGGTCGGCCGCGGCCGGAGACGATCCCGGGGCCTTGCTGCTGTTCGAGACCCGCGTCCGGCCGGTCCTGGCTGAACGCTGCTGGAACTGCCACGGCCCGGTGTCTTCGCGCGCGAATCTCCGCCTGGATGCGCGCGACGATGCTCAAGGGTGGCGACTCCGGCCCGGCGATCGAGCCCGGCAAGCCGGACGAGAGCTTGCTGATCGCCGCTGTGCGCCAGAACGGCGAGGGTCCAAAGATGCCTCCCAAGGGAGACAAGCTCCCCGATGAGACGATCCAGGCCCTGGCCGATTGGATCAAAGCCGGTGCGCCTTGGCCTTCGACCGCGCCCAATCCGCTGGCCGTTCAGGAGGAGCGCGGCCGGTCGCACTGGGCGTTTCAGCCGGTGTCGCGCCCCACGCCGCCGGCTGTGAAGAATGCGGACTGGGTAGCCGGTCCGGTCGATGCGTTTATCCTCAAGAATCTGGAGGAACACGGTCTGTCGCCCTCGCCCCCGGCTGACAAGCGGACCCTGTTGCGTCGGGTGACGTTCGACCTGACGGGCTTGCCGCCGTCTCACGAGGAGGTCGAGGCCTTCTTGCAGGACGAGTCGCCGGAGGCGTTCGCGCGCGTCGTCGATCGCTTGCTGGGTTCGCCCCGCTATGGTGAGCGCTGGGGGCGGCACTGGCTCGACGTGGCCCGCTATGCCGACACCAAGGGGTATGTCTTCCAGGAAGAACGGCGCTATCCGTATGCCTACACCTATCGTGACTGGGTCATCGCCGCGTTCAATGCCGACCTGCCCTATGACCAGTTCCTCATCCAGCAGCTTGCCGCCGACCTGTTGCCTGATGACGGCGACAAGTCGAAGCTGGCCGCGCTCGGGTTTCTGACCGTCGGGCGGCGGTTCTTGAACGTGAAGGAAGACATCCTCGACGACCGCATCGACGTGACCTGCCGCGGCCTGCTCGGGTTGACGGTCGCCTGCGCCCGCTGCCACGACCACAAGTACGACCCGATCCCGCAGGAGGATTACTACTCGCTCTACGGGGTCTTCGCGAGCTGCGAGGAGCCCAAAGATTTACCGGCGATCGGCGACGGCCCCAACGGTCCGCGTGCCATGGTGCTCGTCGATCGGTCGAAGCCATTCGATCCTTACGTCTTCAAGAGGGGCAATCCGGGTCAGCACGGGCCGAACGTCCCGCGGCGCTTCCTGAAGGTCCTTTCCGGACCGGAACGCCCGCCGTTCGAGCACGGTAGCGGTCGGCTCGAGCTGGCCCGCGCCATTACCTCTCCTTCCAATCCCCTGACGGCCCGGGTGCTCGTCAACCGCGTCTGGATGCACCATTTCGGCCAACCCCTGGTGCGCACCCCCAGCGACTTCGGCCTGCGCAGCGATCCGCCCTCGCATCCCGAGCTGCTCGACTGGCTGGCGGCCTCGCTCATCGAGGACGGCTGGTCGATCAAGCGGCTGCACCGCCGCATCCTGCTCTCGAATGCCTACCGCCAGCAGAGCCTCGATCGTCCCGAGGGTCTGGCGCAGGACCCGCAAAACCTGCTGCTCTGGAAACAAGACCGCCGTCGTCTCGAATTCGAACCCCTGCGCGACGCGCTCCTGGCCGTTTCCGGCCAACTCGACACCACGACAAGAGGCCCGTCCGTCTCGATCACCGAGCCGCCCTACGCGCGCCGGCGGACCGTATATGCCTTCATCGACCGGCAGAACCTGGACAGCCTGTTCCGGGTCTTCGACTTCGCCACGCCCGACGCATCGAGTCCCCGGCGCTTTGTGACCACCGTGCCGCAGCAGGCACTCTTCCTGATGAACCACCCGTTCGTCGCCGAGCAGGCCCGGCATCTGGCCGCGCGTCCCGAGCTCGAAGGTCTCTGCCCCGAAGCGAAGATCCAGCGTTTTTATGACTCGCTATTCGGCCGTCCGGCCGAGCCTCATGAGGTCGAGCTTGGCCTGCGGTTCGTCACGGAGCGAACCGAGCATCCGGCGCGACCGGAGGTTTCACCCTGGCAATACGGCTTCGGTGTCTGCGACGAGTCGGCCCGGCGAGTAACGTCGTTCTTGCCCTTTCCCCACTGGACCGGCCAGGCCTGGCAATTCGGTCCCAAGCTGCCCCATCCCGACCCGGACAAGAGCTACCTGCACCTGACCGCAACGGGCGGACACGCGGGACCCGACGCGAGCCATGCGGCCATCCGCCGCTGGAACGCGCCGCGGACGGCGGTCATTGCCATCTCGGGAACGCTCGCGCACCAGGAAGAGAAGGGCGACGGCGTGCGCGGGCGGATCGTCGCCAGCCGCGGCGGACTCCTGGGCGAATGGATCACCCACCACGAAAGCAAGCCCACGACGGTCGAACGTTACGAGGTCCAGACCGGCGAGACGATCGATTTCGTCGTCGATTGCCGGGTCGAACAGTCGTATGACTCCTTCTCCTGGACGCCGGTCCTCCGAATCCTCGATCCCCCCGGGGATACAACAACCTGGAACGCCCGGAACGACTTTCAAGGTCCCGCGCCCCCGCCACTGCTGCCCTGGGAACAATTCGCCCAGGTGCTGCTCTTGACCAATGAGTTCGCATTCGTGGACTGAGCCAGAACGAGCCGGATTCCGGATTCCGGATTCCGGATGCCAGATTCCGGATGCTCGATCTTCGGAAGTCGATCAGTCATCCGCCATCCGTCATCCGGCATCCAGAATCCGGCATCCAGATCCGTCATCCAGAATCTGGCATCTGGCATCCGGTATCTGGAATCTGGAATCCGGAATCCGGAATCCGGAATCTGGAATCCGGAATCTGGAATCTACGAACGGCAAGAGGTCCGTCCCATGTCTCACCATCAGTCCCGCCTGGAAGACTCCTTTCTGACCCGCCGCGAGCTCCTGTGCCGCTCGGGCATGGGCTTCGGCGCGCTGGCGCTGGGCAACCTGCTCGCCGAGGCGGATCGGGTGGGCGCCGCCGAGGCGGCCAATCCGCTCTTGCCGAAGCCGCCTCAATTCGCGCCGAAGGCCAAGCGTGTCGTCCACCTGTTCATGAACGGCGGCCCGTCGCAGGTCGATACCTTCGATCCCAAGCCCGAGCTAACGCGATTGCACGGCAAATCTCTGCCCACGGGCAACCTGCCCACCGAGCGCAAGACCGGCACGGCGTTCCGCTCGCCCTACACGTTCCAGAAGCACGGCCAGAGCGGCATCGAGGTCAGTGAAATCTTTTCTCATGTCGGTGAGTGCATCGATGACATCTGCGTCATCCGCTCGATGCACGCCGACGTGCCCAATCACGAGCCGTCGTTGATGCTCATGAACTGCGGCGATGCGCGCCAGGCCCGCCCGAGCATGGGCTCATGGGTGCTTTACGGGCTGGGCACCGAGAATCAGAACCTGCCCGGGTTCCTTGTGTTCTGTCCCGGCGGCTATCCGATCGCCGAGACGCAGAACTGGCAGTCGGCGTTTCTCCCCGGCATCTTCCAGGGCACGTATCTCGACACCCAGTACACCGACATCGACAAGCTCATCGCCAACATCAAGAACCGCACGGTCTCGACCGCCGACCAGCGTGCCCAGCTTGACCTGCTCGCCGAGCTCAACCGCCAGCACGCCGAGCGCCGGCAGCACGAAGCGGAGATCGAATCGCGCATCCAGTCCTTCGAGCTGGCCTACCGGATGCAGTCCGAAGCCGCCGAGGCGTTCGACATCAGCCGCGAGCCGGAACACATTCGCAAAATGTACGGCGAGGGTCTGCACGCGCGCGAGATGCTCATCGTCCGCCGGCTGCTGGAACGCGGCGTCCGCTTCATCCAGGTCTGGCACGGCGCCGGCCAGCCCTGGGACCACCACGACGATCTCGAAGCCGGCCATCGCAACCTGGCCAAACAGTGCGACCAGCCCATCGCCGCTCTGATCCAGGATTTGAAACAGCGCGGAATGCTCGACGAGACGCTGATCGTCTGGGGCGGCGAGTTCGGCCGCACGCCGGTTGTCGAGTTGCCCACCCCCGGCTCCAACGCCGGCAAGATGAACGGCCGCGACCACAACCATTATGGCTTCACCATGTGGCTGGCCGGTGGCGGCGTCAAGGGCGGCCACGTCCACGGCGCCACCGACGAGTTCGGCTACAAGGCCGTCGAGAACCCCGTCCACGTCCACGACCTGCACGCCACGATCCTGCACCTCCTCGGCTTCGACCACGAGAAATTCACCTTCCGCTACGCCGGACGCGACTTTCGCCTGACGGACGTGCACGGGAAGGTGGTACGCGAGATATTGGCCTGATCGCACCGGCCCCGTGGGGAAAAGACGCTGCTGTCTGGCCTATGGATCGACCTTGCGCTCGTGATATGCCTCCCGCATTACCTTCCACACAGCCTCGGCCATCCATCGGTTGCCGTCCTGGCTGAGATGGATTGTATCGAGCGTCGCCTCGTCGCGCTCCAGGACGCCGAGCATCACTCGCTTGGGGACCAGGATGACTTTGTAACGCCGCGCCAGCCGGCGCTGGGTGCGGCCGTATTCGTTGAAGAAGGGCGGCAGGGGTAATTCGAGCATCACCACCACGCGGCCGGGGCGACACACGGCCGACAACAATTTCGAAAGGCCGGCTTCGAATTGCCTCGGGGTCGTCTCTCCGAAGAAATCGTTGCCGCCGATCTCCACCAGCACAAGCCGCTCTTCGGAGGAAACGGCCCGTGCTTGCCGCAGAGCGGAAGCCACGTTGGCACCCATTTGCGAATGGTCGCGCACCACGACGCCGTGCTGATCGGCCAACAGCTTGGGCCAGTTCACAATGTCTCGCCGGCCCATCCCGGCCGATACCGAATCGCCGATGATGCCGAGCACCGGACGTCCGAGAGCGGGGATTCTCGGCATGCGATGGTAGGGCATCTCGACCAGAACGGCCGCGCTCCACGCGATCATGACGGCCACGCGCACACCGAGAACGACGCGGGCCGGAAGCCATCGTCGTGATGCCTCGATGGCCACCCAGAAGAGCGTGAAGAGCAGTAGGAGCAGGTAAAACCAGGGCGGTAGCGGCGTCGCGGACACGGCCACCAGGACGCCGCCCAGACACACGAGAAGATCCCGCGTCGTGCGGACTACGCGCTTCCGCCCATAAGCGGACAAGCACACCCCGGCGATCAAACACGCAGCGCCCGTGAAGAAGGCCTGGCCGCTCGCGACGTGGAACACGAGCCATCGCGTCAACACGGATCAGGGATCTCCTCTTGTAGGGTAGGCTTCAGCCTGCCAATTCCATAGGGATCTGGCAGGCTGAAGCCTACCCTACAAGACACCAAGACCTGTTCACACACCTTCTCAGCCACCACTCGCAGGCCCCATGAACGCCATCAATCGCCTCTGCGTCTCCTCGGGCGTCAGGTCTTCCTTCCTCGAGGCGATGGTCCAGACGTGCCCGAAGGGGTCCCCCACGGTGCCGGCCCGATCGCCATAGAATTCGTCATTCAGAGGCCGGACCACCTGGGCGCCCGCGGCGACGGCCCGCTGGTACCAGGAGTCCGCGTCCTCGACGTAGAGATACAAGAAGACCGCCGTCCCGCCGAGCGACTGCGGACCGCGCGTGCCCACGTCCGGGAATTCCTCGGAGAGCATCAGCGGCGAACTCCCGACCCGGATCTGGGCGTGCATCACCTTGCCGGTGGGACCGAGATGACGCAGCGTCTCGACCGCGCCAAAGGCCTTCTTGTAGAACTCCAGAGCGCTCGCGGCATCCCGCACGATCAGGTACGGGGTCACGGTGTGGAAGCCGTCGGGAACGGGTTGGACCGCCATAAGAGAGGATTCTCCTTGAAGGGTGGTATTCCGAATTCCAGTGAGACGGGCGACGAGGCGCGTAGCCTAGCACAACTGTGATCGAGTGTATAGCGAACCCGCCGGCTTTTTCCCACCCCGGCCCCAGGTCTTTTCTCCGCCGCGGACCGTTTCCGCTGGGCTGTTGATCCGTCGCCAGCCAGGACGGACAATAGAGTATCTCCGCGGACGCCTGCTTGCCCCACGTCCACGTCGTCGTGGATCGGTCCTTCGTCCCTCCATTTGTTTGAGCTCGTGCCCTGTGATTCTGGAAGCGATCGTGACCACGTTGAGCCTGGATGGCATCTTGAACATCGCCCCGATGGGGCCGCAGGTCGAGGGTACGGACCTGCAACGGTTTGAGCTGAGGCCGTACCGGACCTCGACGACGTACCACAATCTGAAGGCGACCCGCGCGGGCGTATTGCACGTGACCGATGACGTGCTGCTCTTGGCTCGCGCCGCGATTGGCCAGGCGGACGGGGCACCGAGCCGGCCGGCGGATGTAGTGTCGGGGAAGATCCTGGTTGACGCTTGCCGGTATTATGAATTTCGGGTGGTGGATCTCGACGACCACGTGGATCGCGCGACGATCCAGGCGGAAACGGTCGCCTCAGGACGCGTCCGCGACTTCTTCGGCTTCAATCGCGCCAAGCATGCGGTCGTGGAAGCGGCCATTCTGGCCACGCGCATGGAGTTTCTCCCCATGGACGAGATCCGCGAGGAGTATCGCAAGCTGAGCACGCTCGTCGCGAGAACGGGAGGGCTGGACGAGCAGCTTGCCTTCATGCTGCTGGATGATTTCGTCCGCGAATCGGCCCGTGCGCGGGGCCTCGACCCGGACGCAGGCTCCTCATGACGCGACTCCAGACCACGACGCCCAGCCGCCTGCATTTCGGTCTCTTGTCCTGGGGTCCAGACGCGCCTCGCCAGTACGGCGGCGTCGGCCTGATGATCGAGCGGCCCGGCCTGGAGCTGACTGCGGAACCCGCCGAATCCTGGAAGGCCGACGGCCCCCTGGCCGACCGCGTGCTCCGGGTTGCCTCCCAGGTGACCGATGGTCTGGCCTCGATCGGACAGTCCGTCTCCCCGTTGTGTTTTCAGATCGATCACGCGCCCCCGGAGCACGCCGGGCTCGGGGTGGGCACCCAGCTCAGTCTGGCCGTGGCCCGGATCATGACCCATGCCGCCGGCCTTCCCGCGGTGCCCCTGGCGGATCTGGCGTCCCTCACGGGGCGCGGGGCCCGTTCCGGCATTGGTCTGCATGGCTTCGTCCACGGGGGCCTGATCGTCGATGGCGGCCGGCGTGGCACCGAGGCGTTTCCTCCTCTCATCACCCGCCTGGAATTCCCTTCCGACTGGCGTGTCCTCGTCGTGATTCCGCCCGGTCCCTCCGGCCTCTCGGGCGGCGCCGAAACCGACGCCTTCGCCGAACTGCCCCCCATGTCCGATGCCGTCTCCGATCGCCTCTGCCGGCTGGTGCTGTTGGGACTCTTGCCCGCCGTGGTGGAGCACGATCTCGCCGCCTTCGGCGCGGCCCTGACGGCCATTCAGTTCCACGTCGGCCGCTCTTTCGCCCCCGCCCAGGCCGGCGGCCTCTACGGCCGCCCCGACCTCGAACCAATGATTGACTTCCTCCGCCGCTCCGGCCTGCACGGCGCCGGCCAGAGCTCCTGGGCCCGACCCTTTACGCCTTCAGCGAGGCCGGGCCCGATCATGAAACCGAGTTGTCGGCACGCCTCCAGGAGCGCTTCTCCCTGACCCCCGATCGCGTCTTCTGGACCAATGCCACCCACGGCGGTGCGAGGATGACCTCTTCATAGCATTGCTGGCGAGAAATTGACCCCCAGCGCGCAACAAAAACGCCCCGCACTCCGAGGACTTCAGAGTGCGGGGCATTCTTGAAAAGGATCCCGGCGAGAACCGACTTTCGCGCTTGCGGCACTATCATGGGCCGGGCGGGCTTAACGGCCGTGTTCGGGATGGGAACGGGTGGTGCCCCGCCCGTATCGTCGCCGGGAAACTGGCCGGCCGGCATATTCCAGCCCGCCGGTCAGACATCACTGACGTTACGGTGTCGGACCACGTTTTCAAGCCTCCCGTAGGGTGGGTGCAACGCACCATATGGCATATGGTGCGTTGCACCCACCCTACGACAGGCAAGTCATGCGTCACGAGGGTAGTGGCGGCATTCACTCCGTTGCACGAGCTCATGTCGAACTCGCGTCGGGGGTCTTTTTGTCCCACCACCGAACCGTTCTCCACCACCAATTCGCATTGGCGGCGGCGGGTCGGGGTGGTCAAGCCGCTCGGCTGTTGGGACTGGTCCGCTGAAGCGCTCACGCGCCGTACACGCCCAGCCCATCGACCTGGTCGTCTTCCAGGAGCCTTCTGTGCTTGCGCACACGGAAGCCTGGTCTTGGAGGAGGCTTCGCGCTTAGATGCTTTCAGCGCTTATCCGGTCCCGACCTGGCTACCCGGCGATGCCCCGAGCGGGACAACCGGCACACCAGAGGTCGGTCCGCCCCAATCCTCTCGTACTAGGGGCGAGACTCCTCAAGCTTCCCACGCCCACGGCAGATAGGGACCGACCTGTCTCACGACGGTCTGAACCCAGCTCGCGTACCGCTTTCATTGGCGAACAGCCAAACCCTTGGGACCTTCTCCAGCCCCAGGATGCGATGAGCCGACATCGAGGTGCCAAACCTCCCCGCCGCTATGGACGCTCGGGGGAGATCAGCCTGTTATCCCCGGAGTACCTTTTATCCGTTGAGCGACGGCCTTTCCATCCAGCACCGCCGGATCACTAACGCCGTCTTTCGACCCTGCTCGACCGATGAGTCTCGCAGTCAGGCGCCCTTCTACGTTTGCGCTCCTGTTGCCCGATTGCCGACCGGGCCGAGGGCACCATTGCACTCCTCCGTTACGCTTTAGGAGGAGACCGCCCCAGTCAAACTGCCCGATGAGCACGGTCCCGACTCGGGATTCGAGTCGGTGAGGGACGACGCACATCCAGGCTGGTATTTCACCATTGGCTCCCCCCGAGCTAGCGCTCGAGGATCACGGCCTCCCAGCTATCCTACACAGGACGAACGTCGGACCAGTGCCAACCTGCAGTCAAGGTTCACGGGGTCTTTCCGTCTAACCGCGGGTACGTGGCATCTTCACCACGGCTACAGTTTCACCGGGTCCCTCGTGGAGACAGCGCACCAGTCGTTACGCCATTCATGCAGGTCGGAACTTACCCGACAAGGAATTTCGCTACCTTAGGACCGTCATAGTTACGGCCGCCGTTTATCGGGGCTTCGGTCGGCAGCGTCGGTTTCCCTGACCGCCTCCCTCAACCTACCGACACCGAGCAGGCGTCAGACGCTATACATCCGCTTGCGCGTTAGCAGCGTCCTGTGTTTTTGATAAACAGTCGCTAGTGCCGATTCTCTGCGGCTCCCCTTGCGGAGAGCACCCCTTGTACCGAAGGTACGGGGTCATTTTGCCGAGTTCCTTCACGAGGGTTCTCCCGAACGCCTGCGGATACTCGCCTAGCACACCTGTGTCGGATTGCGGTACGGGCCGGCGGGTCGTCCGCGGCGGGTTTTTCGCGGCCATGGTGTCGAGGGACTTCTGGAACAAAGTGCCATCGTCCTTGCGGAACGGGGTCTTCTAGCACCCCGATCCCTCTCGCCACGGCGTCACCGCCGCATCAACCTTCCCGTCGGGTCACGGAGTATTAACCGTATGTCCATCGGCTACGCCCTTGGGCCTCGCCTTAGGTCCCGACTGACCCTGGGCGGATTGACCTTCCCCAGGAAACCTTGTGCTTTCGGCGGACGGGCTTCCCACCCGTCTTGTCGTTACTCGTTCCGGCATACGCACTCTCAGGCGCTCCACGGACCCTTGTCGGTCCCGCTTCACAGCGGCCTGAGACGCTCTCCTACCATTCTTGCGAATCCGCGACTGCGGCGTGACGCTTAGTCCCCGTCATTTTCGGCGCGGGATGGCTCGACCGGTAAGCTGTTACGCACTTTTGAAATGGTGGCTGCTTCTAAGCCAACATCCCGGCTGTCTCGGCGATCCCACTTCCTTTGCCACTGAGCGTCATCTGGGGGGCCTTGGTCGGCGGTCTGGGTTCTTTCCCTCTTGAGCACGAAGCTTCTCCCCCGCCTCTGACTCCCGGATGGAAGAGACGGTATTCGGAGTTGGGTTCCGACGGGTACCCGGGAAGGGCCCCGATCGAATTCCGTCGCTCTACCCCCGTCTCCGGCTAATCCGAGGCTGGCCCTAAAGCCATTTCGGAGAGAACGAGCTATCTCCAGGTTTGATGAGACTTTCACTCCTCCCCACGGGTCCTCCCCCAGTTTTTCAACACTGGTGGGTTCGGTCCTCCACGGCCCGTTACGGCCGCTTCAACCTGCCCATGGGTAGGTCACCTGGTTTCGCGTCTATCGCACCCGACATGCGCCTGTTCAGACTCGGTTTCCCTGGGGCTCCCCGCCTGAAGCGGTTAACCGGGCCGGGTACGATAACTCGCCGGATCATTATGCAAAAGGCACGCGGTCACGCGGCCCCGAAGGGCGCTGCGCTCCCACCGCTTGTAGGCACGGGGTTTCAGGTTCAGTGTCCTCCCCTGGTCGGGGTTCTTCCCACCGTTCGGTCGCCCTACTGGGTTCGCTATCGGTCGTCATCGAGTGCTTAGCCTTACGGGATGGTCCCCGTCGATTCAGGCCAGGTTTCACGTGCCCGACCCTACTCGGGTACCAGCTCGGGGAGGTTCCGGTTCACCTACGGGGCTTTCACCCGCTCTGGCGCGGTATTCCAAACCGCTTCGGTTCCCATCACCTCATCCCTTAATTGCTGGCCCCACGACCCCGGTGAGATAGACCCACCGGTTTAGGCTGGTCCCCGTTCGCTCGCCGCTACTGAGGGAGTCGCGGTTGCTTTCTCTTCCTCCAGGTACTGAGATGTTTCAGTTCCCTGGGTCTTGAGCGGACATCTCGGGATCATAGCGCGTTGGGCCGCTCCCCCGAGCATTTCGCAGCCTTCCACGTCCGCCATTCTGATGACGCCCAGGCATCCCCCCCGTGCCCTTGGGGGCTTGACCACGCCGACCGGCCGTCGCCCGAGGGCGGGACCGGTGCGGCGGGGTGACAAACACCCCCGCATTGTGTGCGCGACCGGCGTCTCGCGACGCGGGCCGGCACGGCTACGAGTTCCACAATTTGCCTTGCGTTCGGAGCAAATGCCACTACCACACTTTGCGGCCCGTCCAGGCTAGGCACGGGCCGGCACTTGCCTTGTTACGTGGTTTCCAACGCCGGATTGTCAGAGAACAAAATCACGGGTGACCGAAGCTCGGATCGTCCCCGCAGGGGCAATCGCGCTCCGGTCACCCGGGAACTGGCCACTGGCCAGGGGCCGCGGTCGTCCTCGAAACGAAGACGGCCGCGGCCCGCGCCCAGCGGACCCGGGCAGGGGCAATCCGGTCGATCGGATCAGAGTCTATTTCGTTTGTCCACTTGAACGTTGCCGTTTTCCACTCTTTGGCATCGCCTGGAGAAGAGATCGAAGAGCGGTGTTCACGGATTCTGGTGTGGTGAAGACCTTGGAAACGTCCGAATCTGAGGATCACCACCACACTCGATCGGCTTCAAAGGAGTTCCGCAAACCGGTTCGGGCTTGAGGTAGTCAAAATCATACTCAAGAAAAAAATGTAGCAAGCCTTCCTGTCGCACCCTCAGGGGAAGTCGGCGGGGGCCGGCCGACCAAAAGGTCGGGCGCGGGCCGATGATCGTCTCGGGCCGGCACTCGCGCACCGACACGGACGGAATCAATCATCCTTAGAAAGGAGGTGATCCAACCGCAGGTTCCCCTACGGTTACCTTGTTACGACTTAGTCCCCATCACGGGTTTCACCTTCGGCGTCTGCCTTGCGGCGCCGACGACTTCGGGTGCCCCCCGCTTTGGTGGCTTGACGGGCGGTGTGTACAAGGCTCAGGAACCCATTCACCGGGGCAGTGCTGATCCCCGATTACTAGCGATTCCGGCTTCACGCGGGCGGGTTGCAGCCCGCGATCCGAACTGGGGGCCGGTTTTGGCGATTAGCTGGGGCTTGCGCCTTTGCGACGCTTTGTCCGACCCATTGTAGCACGTGTGCAGCCCCAGGCATAAGGGCCATGAGGACTTGACGTCATCCCCGCCTTCCTCCGGCTTAACGCCGGCGGTCTCTCTAGAGTGCCCACCATGACGTGCTGGCAACTAGAGACAGGGGTTTCGCTCGTTACGGGACTTAACCCAACACCTCACGGCACGAGCTGACGACAGCCATGCAGCACCTGTGCACGTTGTACCTTGCGGCCTCACCGACGTTTCCGCCGGCTAATCCGTGCATGTCAAGCCTGGGATAAGGTTCTGCGCGTAGCCTCGAATTAAGCCACATGCTCCACCGCTTGTGTGAGCCCCCGTCAATTCCTTTGAGTTTCAGCCTTGCGACCATACTCCCCAGGCGGGGCACTTCACGCTTTCGCTGCGGCAGGGAATCCATCGGCGAATCCCCTACCCAGTGCCCATCGTTTACGGCCAGGACTACCGGGGTATCTAATCCCGTTCGCTCCCCTGGCTTTCGCGTCTCAGCGTCAGGTGGGGTCCAGGCGCCCGCTTTCGCCACGGGCGTTCCTTCCGATCTCAACGCATTTCACCGCTCCACCGGAAGTTCCGGCGCCCCCTACCCCCCTCCAGTGCGGTCGTATCCGGGCCCGTTCCCCGGTTGAGCCGGGGGCTTTCAGCCACGGACGTGCCGTACCGCCTACACGCGCTTTAAGCCCAGTGATTCCGAATAACGTTTGCACGGTTCGTCTTACCGCGGCTGCTGGCACGAACTTAGCCCGTGCTTCCTCCAGGGATCACGCAAGGGCCGTTCTTCACGGCCCCTTATTCCCCCTCGACAGGAGTTTACAACCCGAAGGCCTTCATCCTCCACGCGGCGTCGCTCGGTCAGGCTTTCGCCCATTGCCGAAGATTCTCGACTGCAGCCACCCGTAGGTGTCTGGGCAGTGTCTCAGTCCCAGTGTGCCGGGCCACGCTCGCACGCCCGGTAGGCATCAGAGGCTTGGTGGGCCATCACCCCGCCAACAACCTAATACCACGACGGCCCGTCCCAGGGCGGAATCGCACCTTTGCCCGGCCGGAGATGCCCCCGGCCGGAATCGCCGAGAATTACCCGCAGTTTCCCGCGGCTATGCTCGGCCCTGGGGTAGGTTACCGTCGCCTTACTCACCCTTGCGCCACGCCCCTTGCGGAGCGTCCGACTTGCATGCCTAATCCACGCCGCCAACGTTCATTCTGAGCCAGGATCAAACCCTTCGAAAGAGTCCGAAGTGAGAACGGAGCGTTGCCGCCCGGCCTCCCTCGGGTCCTCGAAAAGTTCGAGGAAAAGCTGATTGCCGTGTCGCACGGAGAGAAAGGTTGCCCTTCTTCCCGACGACCTGGCGTGCTGACCGCGACCGCCCTCACGGACGGCTCGGCCCACGCCGGCTTCCCTCAAGGGTCACTTCACGAAGGCTTGCTACGATCTTGCAGATCCGATCGACCAGATTGTCAAAGAGCCATTTCGACGCTCACGGCCGGCCCGATTTGACCCCGGAGGGTCCATCGCGCCGGCCTTGATCGGACACCGCTTTTTTGCGAACCGGATTCGTCGGGTGACGAACTGGTTGCGGCCCCGCTCGCATCGACTGACATCCGTATGGTTCCGTGTTTCAGGTCCCATACGGGCGACAAGAAGAATACTAGCAAATCGGTGCGGGAAGTCAAACCCCCAAGCCGGGATTTCTCGAAATCATCTCGAAACTGGTGGCGAGCGCGGGGTGATTCCCCGGCTGTCCTGGAGAACGTGAAGAGGCGGCCGGTTTTCCCGCCGAGTCATTGACAAGACTCTCACCGCATTTGAGGATAAGACGCTTCGGTGGCTCTGTGACTCGGGGGGAGAGACGATGGGAACGGGTCTCTTGTTCGGCGCCGGCGAAGCGCCTTTGATCTCGATCGGGAAGCTGGACGTCATCATCATTGCGATTTACTTCCTCGTGGTGCTGGGAATCGGCATCTATCTGAAGAGGTACGTCAGCACGGGGGAAGACTTCTTCATGGCGGGCCGCAAGATGACGGCCTGGATTGCCGGTCTGAGCTTCATCTCGGCGAACCTCAGTTCGCTGGAGACGATGGGCTGGTCGGCGATGGCCTACCAGTATGGGATGCTCGGCGCCCACGCTTACCTCATCGGGGCCATCCCCGCCATCTTGTTTCTGGCGATCGTGATGATGCCCTTTTACTACATTTGCAAGACGCACTCGGTGCCGGGCTATCTCAAGCTGCGCTACGACCTGCGCAGCGCCTCGCTGGCGGGGATCTCGTTCGCCTTGCTGACGGTCCTGGTGAGCGGGGCCAGCATGTTCGCCATGGCGAAGATCCTGCACCTACTGCTCGGCTGGAACATGGACGTGAGCATCTGGGTGGCGTCTCTGACAGTCGCCATCTATGTCACGCTTGGCGGGCTGATCTCGGCGGTATTTAACGAGGTTTTGCAATACTTCTTGATCTGGTTCGGCTCGCTGCTGATCCCGATCCTGGGCCTGATCGACGCGGGCGGCTGGCACAACATGATGCTGAAGATCCAGGCCAACGTGCCGGTGATCCACCCAACGCTGGGCGACAAGGCCGACTTCACCCACCTGTGGCGCAATCTGGGCTCGTTCGACACCAACCCGATGGGCATCGACTGGTTCGGGATGGTTTTCGGGCTGGGCCTGGCCGTCAGTTTCGGGTACTGGTGCACGGACTTTTTGCAGGTGCAGCGGGTCATCGTGGCCAAGAACCTCCGCGCGGCCCAGAACGGCACGATCATCGGCGCGGTGCTCAAGATGCTCGTGCCGCTGATCGTGACGATCCCCGGCCTCTTGGGTCTGGCCGTGCTCATGAACCCGGACCACTCGCCGATCGTGCTGGTGCCGGAGAGCGATCCCCGCGCCAACATCACGCACCACACATTCAACGACGTGCTGCCACTGCTGATGGGCAAGTACCTCGGCCCTGGACTCTTGGGGCTGGGCGTGACGGCGATGATCGCCGGGTTCATGTCGGGCATGGCGGGCAACGTCAGCGCCTTCGCCACGGTCTGGACCTATGACGTCTACCGGCCGCTGTTCAACCGCAACGCCAGCGACAAGCACTACCTCACGATGGGCCGCTGGTGCTCGCTCCTGGGCGTGATCATGTCGATCGGTACGGCATACGCGCTCTTCTACTTCTCGAACATCCTCGAATTTCTCCAGGTGCTCATTTTCTTCTTCATCGTGCCGCTCTTCGGCATCGTGACGACGGGCATGCTGTGGAAGCGGGCGACACCGGCGGGCGCGCTGATCGGCTTCGCCACGGCCATTGTCGTGTCGATGGCGATGTGGTTCTACGTACACACCTTCCCCGGCACCGACGTCTACCGGCCGCAGCCCAAGGTGGTGCTCGACGGCTACACGGTGATCGAGAAAGCCGCCGACGGGACGGAGAAGAAGGTTCTGAAGCCCGCGCTGGTCCGCGTCGAGAAAACGACCGCGGACGGGATGGAAAAGATCACCCGGGTGACGGTCGAGCGCGGAACTGTCCGGACGACGAACGTGACCGTCCTGGAGGGCGGCCAGGCGATCGTCCAGGGCACGCCGACGCTCGCATCCCAGGCGACGATCGCGGCCACCAGCACCGATGGCAAGGACCACGATGTGCCTGTGCGCTTGCTGGCCCCGGAGGTCGTGCTCGCCGACACGAAGCAGTCGGACAAGTTCGGGGTCGAGGCTGTGCCGGTCGTGCTCGAACCGGGTGTGAAGGTGGAGGCGGCGCAGGTCCAGATGACCTTCAACCCGGCTGAATTCAACCCGGAACACGTCAGGCACATCGTCCAGAGTCCGCAGTTCGACACAATTTACAAATATGTCGTAAGTGGGTTCGACCGCCGCAAACTGACCGCCGATTCCCCTTTCGTGGTGCAGTACGGCAAGGCCAAGCCGATGGCCGTGAACATGTACAGCGGCCTGTGGACGCTGATCGTGTGCGTGGTGACGCTCGTCGGCGTGAGCCTGGTGACGAAACCCAAGCCCGACGCGGAACTCCGGGATCTGGTCATGGGCCTGACCGTGCTGCCCGACCAGGGCCCGTGCCCGTGGTACAAGCACCCGTATCTGTGGGCCACGATCGTCGCGGTCGTGCTCGTCGCCATCAACATCATCTTCTGGTGAGAGGATTTCATGCACGACGAACATCAAGTGCCGATCTGGTTCTTCATTGGCGGCCTGCTGCTGATCTACGGTGTCCTGATCCTGGGGGCCGGGATCTACAACCTGATCAGCCCGCCGCCGCCACCGCGGGTGGCGCTGTTCGAACTTCACGCGGACATCTGGTGGAGCGTGTTGATGATCGCGGCGGGCTTGTTCTACACGATCCGGTTCCATCCGTACCGGGCCAAGGGTAAGGCGTCTCTCGAAGGCGACGAGCTTGGTGAGCCGATCGGTTGAGGCGCTGCGCGGAAAGAGGAACTCGCCGGAGAGATCCGTTTCCACACCGCGCCGGCGGCGACCACCGGCGCGGTTCTTGGCGTCCGAGGTCGTCCCCGGCAAAGAGTGAGTGGAGAGGTACCCGGGCGTCGCCTCGATGCCATCCTTTCCGACAGGCTGGAGGCAGCTCCGCGGCGCGCAGGCCCCGGTCAATCCGTCTCGAACGGCACGTTTCCTGCATGAATGTCTTGGAGAATAAGACGGCTGAAGAGGACGGATGGGACACGGCAGCCTTGCAATGTTGCTTGCATGTGCGGTTGTACTGGAGTAGGAAGCACTCCGGCGGGAGATCTTCGCGCGGGACAATTGAGGCCAGGCCTCCTATAATGTGAAGTCTGAGTGCGGCACCGTTCGCGGAGGGTCGGGCGGGGGCTCTTGTGACCCCCCGTGAATCCGGTTCGCACGTTGGGTATTTGCTAACGATGAAGTTGGGATTCGCCTGCTGCGAGGATGCTTGCATGTCCGCTGGAATGGGCCCCTCAGCCACCCGTGCCAAGGCTCTTGATCTCAATGGGGATCGAGCATGCGCGGCCGAGCTTACGAGCCTGGATGACCGGGGCCGTGCCCAACTCGCGCGCGGCCTGTTCCAGGACGTGAGCGATCTGGTATTCGTGTTCGATCCTCGGGACGGGCGGCTGAAGGACATCAACCCGGCCGCCTTGAACCGGATCGGCCAGGGTGGTGAGAGCCTGGTCGGCCAGCCGTTCTGGGACCTGTTCTCGGGGCTCGACGCGGAAGGCGAAGCGGCGCTGCGCCAGGCGGCCGGTCAGGCCGGCTCGTCCTGGGAGCGGAGCGGGCTGGGGCTGCGACGAGTCGAGGGCGAGCCGATTCCCGTCTGTGTGCGGGTGCGCACGCTCTCCGGTCCACCGGAACCGATCGGCCTGGTCCTGGCGCGAGCGCGCGCCGACCAGCCGATGGCGGAAATCGCCCAGGAGCTCGAGAGTCTGCGTCGCGGCAAGGAGGCCGCCGAGCATGCCAATCGCACCAAGAGCGAATTTTTGGCCGCCTACAGCCACGAGCTGCGGAACCCGCTCAGTGCGATGCTCGGTCTGGTCGACTTGTTGATGGAAGGGACGGCTTGCCTGGCGGGCACGCCCTCGTGCTTGCAGGAGCTGCGGGCGATCCAGCAGAACGGCCGCTTTCTCCTCGATTTGACGAACGAGCTGCTCGACCTGGCCAAGTTCGAGGTGGGCAAGCTCCGGGTGGAGCGGCAACCGACCGCACCGGCGCAGGTCGTCGAGGAAGTGATTGCCGCGCTCCGTCCCCGGGCCGAAGCCAAGGGGTTGACGCTGACGGTCGAGTATGTTACGCCGATCCCGGCGACGATTACCACGGACGCCTTGCGGCTGCGTCAGATCCTGATCAACCTGGTGAGCAACGCCATCAAGTTCACCATGCGGGGCTGGATCCGGGTGCGCATCGGTCTCGCCAGCCAGATGGACGCCGCGCCGGAGATCTTTTTCGAAGTGACGGATACGGGCGTCGGCATCAGCGAGGCCGACCAGGCCCGGCTGTTCGAGCCGTTTTTCCGGGCGGCGTCTTCCACGGTCTCCTCGCAAGAGGTGGGCACGGGTCTGGGCCTGGCGATCAGCCGCCGCATGGCGGAGTTGCTGGGGGCGCGGCTGGAGGCCAGGAGCGTGGCCGGCCAGGGCAGCACGTTCACCTTGACTCATCCGGTGAGCGCCGAGGAACTACGCACGTTGATTCGGCCGCATACGCACTCGTCCCCGGAACTCCCGGCGGTCGTGCCGGCCAGTACGCGTCCCACGATCACGGGCCGCATCTTGCTGGCTGAGGACAATGAAGCGAACCGGCGGGTCATGACGCTGCGTCTTCATCAGGTCGGCGCGGAGGTCACGGCCGTGGCGGACGGTCGCGCGGTGCTCGACGCCGTGGCCGCCGCTCAGGAGTCGAAGACGCCGTTCGACCTGATCCTGATGGACCTTCAGATGCCCGTGCTCGACGGCTACGAAGCCACGCGCCAGCTTCGCGAGCAGGGCTTCCGCCAGCCGATCATCGCGCTGACGGCGCATGCCCGGCCCGAGGACCGCGAGGAATGCCTTCGTTTCGGCTGCGATGATCACATCAGCAAACCGCTGAACTGGAACCAGCTCGAAGGCCTGCTGACAAAATACCTCGGCGCGCGGAAGTGAATGGCTGTCCACCCGGGATCAATCGGTCACATCGATGCGGGTCTGGTACCCCCTCAACTGGGGGAGGGTTTCGATCAAGCGCCGGACGAATCGCTTCTGCCAGAAGTGGAAAACACGGGCCTGGACGTCCGCGGTTCGACCGGCCACGCGCACGTTGACGGAACGGAGCTGGGGACCGGCCGCGATCCGGATCTGGTGCTCGACCCGGCGCTGAAGAGCCGCCTCGGCCGCGGGATCGGAGCGCGGCGCGACCCGGATGGGATCGTCGCCCATTGATCGAGACAGGGGCGGCGGGCCGAACCGTCCCAGCAATCCGCGGCGCACCGGCGGCACCGGCTGCAAGGGTTCCGCGACCTTGGCGTCGTGCGGTCGCGGTTCCCCCGTGATCGCGTTGCCGAAGGAGGGGAGACGATCGCCGGGCACCGGCTCCAGGGACAATGACGGCGGGCCGGACTCGGTGACGGGATCGCTCGAAAGCCGAGGCACCGCGGACCGGAGTCGGTTCGAATCCCGCAGGCTCGGCGCGGGCAGAGGCGCCGCAAATGCGCTATGGGTGTCCGTCAACGGCGGCAGGCGGTCGCCCATCTCCGGCGCCGACCGGGCCGGTCAGAGGGGGCAAGGGGCTCTCGTTATTCGGCGGAGTGACCGGCTCCAACCGCGGCATGGTGGGGCGCGACGCGGTCGCCCTGGGAACGGCCAGTCCCGGCACCGCCAGCACCGGCCGCGGACCTTCCGGAATCGCGGGTGCGGCCGCGGTTTCCGCCGGGGGCGCCGGAACCGCCACGGCCGGCAAATCCAGGGGCGGGGCCAGCGGGGGAGCGTCATCCATCGCCCCCAGGACCATCGTGGAGCAAAAGGCCCCGCTTGCCAGAACGATCGCCAGCCGACGCGCCATTGCGACCACCTCGACATCGTGATCCGCCGACGTATGGATGTCGTCCTTATCGGCGGTCGTGATCGGCAGGATGCGTCAATCTCGACGGCCAGAGTAGGGACTTGTCCGGTCGTGGGAATTCGATAACGTGGACGGTCCCGGAGAGGGCTCCATCCATGCGGATCACGAGTCGAGCGGCGGTGATCACGGGCGCCTCCAGTGGCATCGGCGCGGAACTGGCGCGGCAACTGGCCGCGCAAGGCATACCGGTCGGGCTGACCGCGCGGCGTGGTGATCGCCTGGAGGCGCTGGCCGCCACGATGCGCGACGGTGGCGCAACCGTGGCGGTCGCGCCCGCCGATGCCGCCGATCCTGCCGCCCTCCGCGCCGCGCTGGGACGACTGGCGGATCAGCTCGGACCGATCGACCTGTTGATCGCCAATGCGGGCGTCGCGGTGGAGTTGCCTGCGGACCACTTTTCGGGTGCGGAGTTCGAGCGGATGGTGCGCGTGAACCTGCTCAGCGCGGCTTACGCGATGGAATTCGTCCTGCCCCAGATGCTGCGGCAAGGCCGGGGACATCTGGTGGGGATCAGCAGTCTGGCGGCCGTTCGCGGCTTGCCCAGCGCGGCGGGTTACTGTGCGACCAAGGCGGCGCTCTCGACCTTGTTGGAAGGCCTGCGCGTGGATTTACGGGGCCGGGGAGTGGCCGTCACGACCGTCCACCCCGGCTATGTCCACACCGAAATGACCGCGCAGGCGGACCACCCGCGGCCGTTTCTCATGCCGGTCGAGCCGGCGGCGCGGATCATCCTGCGCGGCATCGCCGCGCGGCGGTCCGAGGTCAACTTCCCCTGGCCGATGGTCGCGTTCCTGGGCTTCGTCCAGCACTGGCCCAACGCCCTGTTCGATCGCGCCGCGGCGGGCCTCCGGCGCGGCCGGCAGCCCGATCACTGATTCCGCAGGTCGGGCGGCACGCCGACGACGATCTGGCGGACCTCGCCGACCAGTCCGACCGGCACGCCGATCACCGTGGCCGACGCCGCCTTGACCACCTTGTTACTGTCCGTGTTGTTCCAGAAGTCCCGAGGCGCCGCCAGGATCGGGTGACGATCGACATAGGTGACGGTACGCGGCGGCTCGGCCTGCACGACCGTCGAACCGCCATCGGGGCTGGTCACCAGCGGCGGCTCGGCGACAGCCACCTTACGACTCGGGCTGCTCTGGCAACCTGCCAGGAGCACGGTGAGCAGGATCAGACGGATCGTTCCTGATCGTTTCCTCATCGCGCGCAATCCCTTCCCTGTCCGCACGCATTCGCTGAGACCGGAAGCCGGTGGACTTTCCGCTACAAGCCTACACCCGGCTCAGGAGGAGTGCCGTCGGGAACGGCCATTTCCCAGGACCGACCCTGCGGGTGCGGCCGATCAGGTCAACCTTGCGGGCCCCGGCGCACGACGCCGCACCCAATTCCAGCGGCTGATCCCAGGGCACTCCTACATGAAAACTTCATCGTGTTCTCAAGACCTTCACATTCAGGGCAAATCGATCATGCACAGGCCAGGATGCCATGCCCGTCCGCCACCGGATCCGTTAGACTAACGCCTTCCGCGAACTTATGCCTGGCGAGCGACACGACGTGTGGTGACGTGTCATGGCCAGGAATCATCACTCTCGGATTCGTACCATGAGCCGTGCATTGCGTCTGATTGCCCTCGTGTTCGTGGTTCTGGCCGTCCCCTCGCTGGCCCAGGCCTGGAACTCGACCGGGCACCGGGTCATCGCCTCGATCGCCTATCGCCAGCTTGACGAGCAGACCAGGCAGCGGATCGCCGACGCGTTGAAGACCCATCCAGCCTATGCCGACCTCTGGGCGACGCGCGCGAGCAACGGTCCCGACGCGGTGTTGAACCTGTTCTGGAACGCCGCGGTGTTCCCCGACGATGCCCGCTCCGAGCCCTGGAAGCAATTTAGCCGCCCGATGGCCCACTATGTCGATTATCGCGTGCGGGGCGACCAGGGAAACAAAATCGACCCGCCCGTGCCGGGCGAGGACATCCTCAATTCGTACGTCGCCCATCGGAAAGCTCTCCAGGACCCGCACACCTCGGCTCAGGACAAAGCCCTGCACCTCTCCTGGATCGTTCACCAGGCGGGCGATATTCACCAGCCGCTGCACGCCGTCGCCCGGTTCTCGAAGGCGTTGCCGGAGGGCGACCGGGGCGGCAACGAGGTCAAAGTGCCGAACCCGCGCGGACATGGTGAGTATGGCGGCAACCTCCACGCCTACTGGGACGGTCTGCTGGGCAGCGACGAGCAGCCTGCCGCCATCGAAAAGCTGGCCGAGGAGCTGATCCGGGAGTATCCCCGAGAGGACTTCGCCAACGCGCGGAAGAAGACGAACATCCAGGACTGGGCGGAGGAGAGCGTCCGGGTGGCGCTGCGGACCGTGTACCACAATCTCGACCCGGAGATCACCACGTTCGCGGACCTGCCGGTCGGGTACGAGGCGGATGCGACGCGCGCCGCCCGGCGCCGGGTCGCCCTGGCGGGCTATAGACTGGCGGACGAGTTGAAGCGGTTGTTCCCCGAATGAGACCGCCGCCGGGGCTGGGGCTGGCTCTGGCCTTGTTCACCACAGAGTCACCGAGAACACCGAGTTCTCACAGAGAAATGACTCTGTGGTGAACAAGGCCAGAGCCGGCGCCCCAGCCACTTGAGACTCCGGACGGTTGCGCACTGACTCTCTGCGACCTCGCCCTGGGCAGTCGCTGCGAGCGCAGCTCGGATCGCGCCCCATTTCGACCGCTTGAGACGCGCTTGTCACCGGACGTAAGCTTCTGTCCCATCAGGGACTTCCTACTTGCTGCCGATGGCTTGGAACTGTCCCTGGCGCACGCCTCCTGTCGATTGCGCCGCGAACCGGAAAAACGTCCGGCGACCGCTCGTAACCTCTGGGGCTCATCGGGGATTCCGCTCGTCCTGCCGGTGGCTTTGAACGGTCACTTTGGCTCGTCTTCTCGGAGCTGCTCCCGACACGTCCGCGACGGCCGCATCACCGGCTTTGGGTTCGCTTGGGCAATTTCCACAATAGATTGTCAAAGAACAAGTTACGCAAATCCATGTCGTCTCTTTCGTCGTCCCCGAAACGGACGGCGAACCGTCCCCCGTGTTTGGGGGTGCTCCTGGAAGACGGCCCGACGACCTGCGGCGAAGACTCAGAATGAAGGAAGATCATGCACCGTTGTCGTCGCATGCGGGGCCTTCCGGACAAGACAAGATCGTTTCGACCCGCCCGGACATTCTCCTCATCCGCGCCGCGGGTCCGGATCGCGGACGGCCCCCCTGGCACCCACCGCCGAATTCGTAGGCGGGCAGGACCTGGACCCGGGATTCTCGCGACAGCCGCGCACGCTCCTCGCAGGCCGGGATCGGCACCACCCCCGCGGGGCCGACGCGTCCACCGGAAACGGTGTCCACGAGATGCCCCGGCGAAGCCAGCCACCGAGACCTTCATAGGCCAGTCTCGCCTCCCGAAAGTTCGGCGAAATGAGCGGCACGCGATTTGCTCTCTCAACGTTCCCGACCTGAGAAGGCCGAGGCGATTGGCTCCGGCGATGGGTGCGGACGCAATCCGTGAAGATGCGCGGTGGGAGAAGTGTTTTGAGCCGAACCGAGTGACTGCCGGGGGCCAGATGGCGGCCCTGCTTGCGGTGGCCATGGGCTGGTACGGCGTTCATGGGTGCGGAGGCGTTGATGGATCTGACCCCTCAGGTGGAGCCGGAGTTTGTCTTATGCCAGGACCGTGCCTGTATACCTCAACGTGACTTGCGGGCTTTGAACGCGATTGCGCAGATCCTCGTGGATCGTCCCGGACAGAAGGAGAGCTTGCACGAGATCCTGAAGGTGCTCGAATTCGAGCTGGGCATGATGCGCGGGACGATCATGCTCCTGACGCCGGACAAATCGGCATTGATGCTCGCCGCCGCCAGCGACGTGGATGACGCGGCCTTGCGGGAGGTGCGCTACCGCCAGGGCGAGGGGATCACGGGCGAGGTGGTCCGCACCGGCCGTTCGATCATCGTCGATCGCGTGGCCGACGAGCCCCGCTTCCTGGGACGGATTCACAGCCGGGACCGGAGCCACACGCAGGAGATCGGGTTTGTCTGCGTGCCCGTGACGCTCGGCAGCGAGGTCGTGGGCACGCTCGGCGTGGACGTGCCCAGACCGGAACTGGTCCGGCTCCAGGACCATGAGCAGCTCTTGAGCATCGTCGCCAGCATGATCGCGCACGACGTGCGGACCCGCCGCGTGGCGCGGGAAGAGCGCGAGGCGCTCGAGACCGAGAACCTGCGGCTGCGCGATGCGCTCGAGGAAAAGTTCCGCCCGGAGAACATGATCGGCAACTCCCACACGATGCGCGCCGTCTACCAGCGCATCGTTCAGGTGGCCGGCGCCGAGACGACCTGCTTGATCCGGGGCGAGTCCGGGACCGGCAAGGAGCTGGCGGCCACCGCGATTCACGTGCACAGCCCGCGGCGGCACGCGCCCTTCGTGAAAGTCAACTGCGCCGCCCTCAGCGACGGTCTGCTTGAGAGCGAACTCTTCGGCCACGAAAAAGGCTCGTTCACCGGGGCGGTCCAGGCGCGGGTCGGCCGCTTCGAGGAGGCCAACGGCGGGACCCTCTTCCTCGACGAGATCGGCGAGTTCTCGCCGGCCATTCAGGTCAAGCTCCTGCGCGTGCTCCAGGAGCGCGAGTACGAGCGGGTCGGCAGCAATGCCGTCCGCCGGGCCGATGTCCGGATCATCGCGGCCACGAACCGCAACCTGGAAGAGGCCGTCCGCGAGGGCCAGTTCCGGCAGGATCTGTATTACCGGATCAACGTCTTTCCCATCCTGCTGCCGACGCTGCGCGAGCGCCGCGACGATATCTTGCTGCTGGCCAATCACTTCGTGGCGAAATACGCCGGCCGGATGAACAAGAACGTGCGGCGTATCAGCACGCCCGCGATCAACATGATGATGGCCTATCACTGGCCCGGCAACGTCCGCGAGCTCGAAAACTGCATCGAGCATGCCGTGCTCTTGAGCGCCGACGGCGTGATCGCCGGCCACCACCTGCCACCGACGCTGCAAATGCCGACTTCCGCCGAGCAATCCGCGTCGGGCTCGTTCCGGATCATGGTCGAGAGCTTCGAGCGCGACCTGATCAGCGACGCCCTCAAGCGGACCGACGGGAACATCAACGCCGCTGCGCGCGACCTGGGCATCACTGCCCGCATGGTGCGCTACAAGATCCGGAATCTCGGCATCAAATATCAAGACTTCTTCAAGAATTCAGACGGGTCGGGACGCACCCGGAAGCGAAAGCCGGACCACAATTGACGGCCGGCTGGGGCGGCGATGAGGGCCTGTCTTCACCACAGAGTCACAGAGAGCACAGAGTCCTCACAGAGTCTTTGGACACGGGCGCCACGCTACCGGGAGGTTCTGGCTGGGACATCGGGTGCCACGGGTTCCGCTTGGGGAACCCGTGTCCGGGGCCGGCAGTCACGGGTTCCGCGGACGGAACCCGTGGCACCCACCCGCGTTCCCGCCAAGGGACGGACCTGGACCCGATCTCCGCGCCAGTCTCGTTTTTCTCTGTGTCCGCCTCGGTGTCCTCTGTGTCTCTGTGGTGAAAACCGGCCCGTCGTCGACGCCCCGGCCACTGCAGCCCTCGCCTCGGCGCGACAATTCTGTCATTCGTCCGCAATCGCGTGACAATATTGTCATGGCCACGCACAAGGCCCTACCTCGCGGGCACTTGGGACGATGACGCCGGGAATCCCCGGCGACGATCGAACCCGGCGCGACAATCCTGTCCACTCTCGATGATGGTCTTTTGGAACAGGGGATCGCCGTCGCCGGCGTCTTCCAGGTTTTACGATCGCCTGTCGAGACCAGTCTCCGAATGCCGGAAGTGCCTTTCATACACGACGTTGGGCACGCGTCTCGCAGCCCCGCGCCGGACCTGCGAGGCACAACACCCGATTCTTGAGATCGCGTTGGCATCGCATTCGCTTTTTGAAAGAACGAAGCGTGTGGTCAGGCAAGCGAAGAAGAGATCAATTCTCGTATCGATCTTGCCTGCGTACGATCCTTGAACGCGATACGGCCCACGACAAGCCGTCCGCACGATCCGAGAAAGGAACCCCGACGATGCGTAAGGTCGCGATCTACGGCAAGGGCGGCATTGGCAAGTCCACGACGACGCAGAACACCGTGGCCGCGCTGGCGGAGATGGGACGCAAGGTCATGGTGGTCGGCTGCGATCCCAAGGCGGATTCGACGCGCCTGCTCATGGGCGGCCTGGCCCAGAAGACCGTGCTCGACACGCTCCGCGAGGAGGGCGAGGACGTGGAGCTCGACGATCTCCTCCGCGAAGGGTACGGAGACTGCCGGTGCACCGAGTCGGGTGGACCGGAGCCGGGTGTGGGTTGCGCCGGGCGCGGGATCATCACCGCGATCAATCTTCTCGAACAGCTTGGCGCCTACAACGCCGACAAGAACCTCGATTACGTCTTCTACGACGTGCTCGGCGACGTGGTCTGCGGCGGCTTCGCCATGCCGATCCGCGAGGGCAAGGCCGAGGAGATCTACATCGTCGTCTCGGGCGAGATGATGGCGATGTACGCCGCGAACAACATCTGCAAGGGCATCGTCAAGTTCGCCGAGGCTGGTGGCGTGCGCCTGGGAGGGCTGATCTGCAACAGCCGCAAGGTCGACAACGAGCGTGAGATGATCGCCGAGTTCGCCCGCCGGCTGGGCACGCAGATGATCCACTTCCTGCCTCGTGACAACGACGTGCAACGCGCCGAGATCAAGCGGAAGACCGTCATCGAGTGGAACCCGCATGTCCCCCAGGCCGACGAGTATCGCAAGCTCGCCCGCAAGATGGACAACAACCAGATGTTCGTGGTCCCCAAGCCGATGAAGATCGAGGCGCTGGAGTCACTGCTCATGGAGTACGGCCTGCTGATGGAGGAAGAGGAGGCGGAAAGGGCGCTGGCGATCGTCGCTTGATGCGCGTTGTCGAGGCCGACCACCCAGGCAACGCGAATCCCCACCTGAGAAGGGCCCGCTCCATGGGGGAGCGGGTCACGCCCGATGCCAGGGAGGCCTGGCCGAAGTAGCCTTGGAGGCGCGTCCATGAACGAAATGGCCCCGACCGCGGCGGAGGCGAAGAAGGAACTTCTGGAGATTTATCCCAAGAAGGTCCGCCGCAAGCGCGAAACGCAGATCCTCGTCAACGACCCGGAAGCGCCGCCGGAAATCGGCGCGAATGCCCGCACGATCCCGGGCATCATCACCCAGCGCGGCTGCACGTACGCCGGTTGCAAGGGCGTGGTCCTGGGACCGACGCGCGACATCCTCCAGATCACGCACGGCCCGATCGGCTGCGGCTACTATAGCTGGCTCACGCGCCGCAACCAGACCCAGCCGAACGAGCTCGGCCCCGAGAACTTCATGATGTACTCCTTCTCCACGGACATGCAGGAGGAGGAGATCATCTTCGGCGGCGAGAAGAAGCTGCGCGCCGCCATTCAGGAAGCCTATGACATCTTCAAGCCGCGCGTCATCGCCATCTGCTCGACGTGCCCGGTCGGCCTGATCGGCGACGACGTCCACGCGGTTGCCCGCGACATGAAGGAGAAGCTGGGCATCAACGTCTTCGGCTTCAGTTGTGAGGGCTACAAGGGCGTCAGCCAGTCGGCCGGCCACCACATCGCCAACAACCAGTTCTTCAAGCATGTGGTCGGGCAGTCCGACCGCGCCGTCGAGGGTAAGTACAAGGTCAACCTGCTGGGCGAGTACAACATCGGCGGTGACTCGTTCGTCATCGAGGACCTGTTCGATCGCTGCGGTTTCACGCTGGTGGCCACCTTCAGCGGCAACGCCTGCTATGAAGACATGGCCAACAGCCAGAACGCCGATCTCAACATGGTCATGTGCCATCGCTCGATCAACTACATGGCGCAGATGATGGAGACGAAGTACGGCATTCCGTGGATCAAGGTCAACTTCATCGGCGCCGAGTCGACGGCCAAGTCCCTGCGCCGGATGGCAACGTACTTCGGCGACCAGGAGCTCGATCGACCGCGTCGAGGCGGTGATCGCCGAGGAATTGGCCAAGGTCACTCCTGTGCGCGACGAGGTCCGCGGCCGTTGCGAGGGCAAGCTGGCGATGCTGTTCGTTGGCGGCTCGCGGGCGCACCACTATCAAGACCTGTTCACCGACATCGGCATGAGGACGATCTCGGCCGGTTACGAGTTCGCCCATCGCGACGACTACGAGGGCCGCAAGGTCCTGCCCACGATCAAGGTCGATGCCGACAGCCGTAACATCGAGGAGATCCACGTCGAGCCCGACCCCGTTCTCTATCGTCCGCGCAAGACCGAGGCGGAGAAGGTGCAGCTTGAAGCTGACGGAGTCAAGCTCAGCGAGTACGAGGGGATGATGCCGCAGATGGATCGCGGTGCGCTGGTCATCGACGACATCAACCATTATGAATCGGAGCGGATGATCGAGATGTACAAGCCCGACGTGTTCTGCGCGGGCATCAAGGAGAAGTACGTCGTCCAGAAGATGGGCGTGCCTTGCAAGCAGCTCCACAACTACGACATCGGCGGCCCTTACGCCGGTTTCGCGGGCGCGGCCAACTTCTATCGTGAGATCGACCGCCTGGTGAATACGCGCGTCTGGAAGCTGATCCCTCCGCCCTGGGGCGAGAACGCCGCGACGAAGCCGGCCGCCGAAGCCCGGAAGACGGCCAAATCCTGAACCCGCCCGGTTGGGACCTCTCCCCGTTCCCACCCTTCCCACGCTCTCTGTGAGCGGGGCTCCCACGCTCCTATCCTTCATTCTGGTCTTTACGACGCGGCCTGCCGAAAGCCGCCCGGAGAATCCCCATGCTTTTGAAGCACACTCCCGCGGAGGTCGCGGACCGCGGCGCTCTGGCGATCAATCCGGCGAAGACGTGCATGCCGATCGGTGCCATGTATGCCGCGCTCGGCGTCCACTCCTGCCTGCCGCACAGCCACGGCTCGCAAGGCTGCTGCGCCTACCACCGCAGCATGCTCACCCGCCACTTCCGCGAACCCGTCATGGCGGCCACCAGCTCGTTCACCGAGGGATCGAGCGTCTTCGGCGGTCAGGCAAATTTGCTCGCGGCGATTGAGAATATCTTCACGATCTACAACCCGGAGGTCATCGCGGTCCACACGACCTGCCTGTCCGAGACGATCGGCGACGACATCAACCAGATCATCACCAAGGCCCGCGACGACGGCAAGATCCCGGCGGGCAAGTTCCTCTTCCATGCCAACACGCCGAGCTACGTCGGCTCGCACGTGACCGGCTTCGCCCGCATGGTCAAGGGGATGGTGGACTACTTCAGCGAGCACACCGGATCGCGGACCGACCGGGTCAACATCATCCCGGGCTGGGTCGAGCCCTCCGATATGCGGGAGCTGAAGCGTCTGATGGCGGAGATGCGGCTCGAAGGCTTCGTGTTTCCGGACACGTCGGACGTCTTCGACACGCCCCAGACGGGTAAGCTCAACATGTACCCCAAGGGCGGCGTGACCATCGCCCAGCTCAAGGAGGCCGGCAACAGCGTGGCGACCCTCGGCCTGGGCCTGACCGCCTCGGGCCTGGCCACCGAGGCCCTGGAGCAGAAGTGCAAGGTCCCCGGCCAGTTGCTGGAACTACCCATTGGACTGCGGGCGACCGACCGCTTCATCGAGGCCCTGCGGCACTTCAACGGGCAGTATGTCCCGGACTCCATCACCGAGGAGCGCGGCCGGGTCCTCGACATCATCACCGACATGCACCCGTACTTCTACCAGAAGCGCGTCGCCATCGCCGGCGACCCCGACCAGCTCGTCGCGCTGACCGAGTTCCTGATCGACCTCGACATGCGGCCGATGGCCATCATCACCGGCACGCCCGGCAAAAACTTCGAGGAGCGCATCGCCAAGGTCCTGGGCGATCAGGCCGAGGGCGTCATCGTCAAGCAGGGCTTCGGCGCCGACCTGTTCCTCCTCCATCAGCTCATCAAGCGGGACAAGCCCGACCTCCTGATCGGCACGACCCATTGCAAGTACATCGCCCGCGACGAGGACGTGCCCTTCCTGCGCTTTGGCTTCCCGATCATCGACCGGTGCGGGCACACGTACTTCCCGACCGTCGGCTACCGGGGCGCCATGCGGCTGCTGGAGAAGATCCTCGACCTGTTCCTCGACCGCAAGGACCGCGACGCTCCCGAGGAGCAGTTCGAGCTCGTGCTGTGAGACGTCTTCGTAGGGTGGGCTCGGCCCACCTCCGGATACGTAAGGGAATGGTGGGCGGAGCCCACCCTACGAAGAATGCACGCCCACAAATATGAGGAACCCCGACGATGACCGACATTCTCGACGCCCGCAAGGCCCAGATCCACCGCACCGGCCAGGAGCCGTTCAACATGGCGTGCGAGAAGCACAGCCTGGCCGGCGCGGTCAGCCAGCGGGCGTGCGTTTTTTGCGGCTCGCGGGTCGTGCTCTACCCGATCGCCGACGCGGTGCACCTGGTCCACGGCCCGATCGGCTGTGCGGCGTATACCTGGGACATCCGCGGTTCGCTCTCGTCGGGTCCGCAACTCCACCGCTTGAGCTTCTCGACCGATCTCCGCGAAAAGGACGTGATCTTCGGCGGCGAGGTCAAGCTGGAGAGCGCACTTCGGGAGCTGATCGATCACTATCAGCCCAAGGCGGCCTTCGTGTACAGCACCTGCATCGTCGGCCTCATTGGCGACGATGTGGAGGCCGTCTGCCGGCAAGTCGCCCGCGACACCGGCATCCCGGTCCTGCCGGTCCACTCCGAGGGCTTCAAGGGCACGAAGAAAGACGGCTACCGCGCCGCCTGCTCGGCCCTCGATCAGCTTGTCGGCACCGGCTCGACCGAGGGGATTTCTCCACTCAGCATCAATATTCTCGGCGACTTCAACCTGGCCGGCGAGACCTGGATGATCCGCCGGTATTACGAGCGCATGGGCGTCGAGGTGGTGGCCACGATCACCGGCGACGGCCGCATCGACGACATCCGCCGCTGTCATGGCGCGGCCCTCAATGTCGTGCAGTGCTCCGGCTCGATGGTCCACCTGGCCAAGACCATGGAGGAAAAGTACGGCATCCCCTTTATTCACGTCTCCTATTTCGGTGTCGAGGACACAGCCAAGGCCCTTTACGACGTGAGCCGAGTTCTTCAAGAACCAGGCCCCGGACCTCTTCCACCGTACTCGGGAGCTTGTCTCCGCAGAGGTGAGCCAGATCCTTCCCAGGCTGAGGGAATACCGGTCTGACCTGACGGGCAAGCGCGCGGCGATCTATGTCGGCGGGGCGTTCAAGGCGTTCTCCCTGGTGCGCGCCCTGCGCACGATCGGCATGCAGACGGTCGTGGTCGGCTCGCAGACCGGCACGAAGCAGGATTACCAGCAGCTCCGCGACATCTGCGACCCGGGCACGATCCTGGTCGATGATACGAACCCCGTCGAACTCTCGGCGTTCATCCACGAGAAACAGGTGGATCTGTTCATCGGCGGTGTCAAGGAACGGCCGCTGGCCTACAAGCTGGGCGTTGGTTTCTGCGATCACAACCACGAGCGGAAGCAGGCGCTGGCCGGTTTCGCGGGCATGGTGAACTTCGCCGCCGAAGTCCACGCCTCGACCATGAGTCCCGTCTGGCGCTTCGCGCCCGGAAGCGGTCGGCCGCGTGTGCCGGATCGGCTTGCTCGACAAGAACAGGAGGCTCTCCATGTCCGGGCTGCCCTTGACCCTCGACCAGTCGGACCATTTCACGGCCACCCGCAACACGTGCCACGTGTGCACGCCGCTGGGTGCCTGCCTGGTGTTCCGGGGCATCGCAGGCGCGATCCCGCTCCTGCACGGCTCGCAGGGCTGCTCGACCTATATCCGCCGCTACCTGATCGGCCATTTCCGCGAGCCGATGGACATCGCCTCGTCGAACTTCAGCGAGACCGCGGCGGTGTATGGCGGCGGCCCGATCTTCCGGCAAGGGATCGCCAACGTCATCCGCCAGTACGCGCCGGCGCTGATCGGCATCGCCACGACGTGCCTGTCGGAGACGATTGGCGACGATGTGAAGATGTACCTTTATGAGTTCCGCCGCGACCACGAGGGCGAGGCGCTGCCCGAGCTGGTCCACGTCTCGACGCCCAGCTACAGCGGCACGCACGCCGAGGGGTTCCAGGCGGCGGTGAAGGCCGTCGTGGAAGCGCTGGCCGCGGACGGCGCTCCCGAGCGGCACGTCAACCTCCTGCCCGGCATGGTCTCGCCGGCCGACCTGCGCTATCTCAAGGAGGTGCTGGCGGATTTCGGCCTGCCGGGCATCCTCCTGCCGGATTACTCGGACACGCTCGACGGCCCGTCCTGGGACGAGTATCAGCGTCTGCCCGCGGGCGGCACCCCGATCGAATCGCTGCGACGGATGGGACAGGCCGCCGCCACGTTCGAGTTCGGCGCGACGCTCGACCCGACGAAGACGGCCGGGGCCTGGCTCCAGGCTCGGTTCGGCGTGGGAAGGCTCGGAATCGGCCTACCCATCGGCATCGGCGCGACCGACACCTTCTTCGAGCGGCTCGCCCTGTGCGCGAGCCGGCCAGTACCCGAGGCGCACCTCGCCGAGCGCGGGCGGCTGATCGATTCGTATATTGATGCTCACAAGTATCTCTTCGGCAAACGCGCGGTGGTCTACGGCGAGGAAGACCTGGTTGTCGGCCTGGCCGCGTTTCTGTGCGAGGTCGGGATCAAGCCGGTGCTCTGCGGCTCGGGCGGACGCAGCGGGAGGCTGTCTCAGGCCATCCGGCGCTCGGTCCCGAGGCCGCCGGCGCCGAGGTCCGCGAGGGGATCGATTTTCTCGAACTCGAAGCGGCCGCCGTGGAGCTCGAGCCGATCTGCTGATCGGCAACAGCAAGGGATATCCCCTGGCACGCCGGTTCGGCGTCCCGCTGGTGCGCGTCGGCTTCCCGATCCACGACCGCATGGGCGCGGCGCACGCTTCACCTGGGTTATCGCGGTGCACAGGCCCTTCTGGACCGGATCGCCAACGCCCTGATCGCGCACGAGCAGGACAACGACCCGACCGGCTACATGACGATGTGAGGATACCATGACGCTCGATCGAACACGTCATCCCTGCTTCGACGCCAGCGCCCGCCACCAGTTCGGCCGGGTCCATCTGCCGGTGGCACCCCGTTGCAACGTGAAATGCAACTTCTGCGACCGCCGGTTTGACTGCGTCAACGAGAGCCGGCCGGGCGTGACGAGCAGCGTGCTCACGCCGCCGCAAGCCGCCGACTATCTGGGCAAGGTCCGCGAGCGCGTGCCGAACCTGGCCGTCGTCGGCATCGCCGGGCCGGGCGACCCGTTCGCCAACGCCGATGCGACGATGGCCACGCTGCGGCTTGTCCATGACATGGCCCCCGAGTTGCTCCTCTGCGTGGCCACGAACGGTTTGCAGGTGGCTCCCTACGTGGCCGAGCTGGCCGAGCTTCAAGTGAGCCACGTCACGCTCACGATCAACGCCGTCGATCCGATGATCGGCCAGAAGATCTACGCCTGGATGCGCGACGGCACGCGCGTGCTCCGCGGGCTGGAGGCGGCTCGGGTCTTGCTGGGCCGCCAGCTTGAAGCCGTGCGCGCGTTGAGCGAGCGCGGCGTGACCGTCAAGGTGAACACGATCGTGATCCCCGGCATCAATGAGGATCACGTCCCCGCGGTGGCGGCTACGGTTGCGGGGCTCGGTGCGGACGTGCAGAATTGCATCCCGCTCTACCCGGTGGCCGGGACCCCCTTTGAAACGCTGGGCACGCCCGCGCCCGCGCGCATTGCCGAACTGCGACATCAGGCCGGGCGGCACATCTCGCAGATGAGCCACTGCACGCGCTGCCGCGCCGATGCCGTCGGCAAGCTGGGCGAGGCCATGAGCCCGGAGCTGCTGGACTGTCTGCGAGACAGTGCGCGGGGCAGGGGGGCCGAGCGGCCCTATGTCGCGGTGGCGAGCGCCGAGGGCGCGCTGGTCAACCTCCACCTGGGCGAGGCGGACCATCTGCTCATCTTCGACTCCAGCGGTCAACTCGTCGAAACGCGCGCCACCCCATCAACGGGAGGGGGAATACAACGCTGGCTCGATCTGGCCGAGCTGGTCAAGGATTGCCGCGCCCTGCTCGTCAGTGGCGTGGGCGGCTCGCCCAAGACGACCCTGGCCGAGGCGGGCGTCGAGGTCCTCCTGACCGAGGGCCTCGTCGCCGACGCGGTCGAGGCGGTGTTTGCCGGACGCCCCGTGCCCCCTCCCCGGCGCATCTACCGTTGTGGCGAAGTCTGCGCCGGTCAGGGCAACGGCTGCGGGTAGACGTTTTCGATCGTCTTCAGCCCCGAAGGGGCGACAGCCCCTGGGTCGAAGATAGATATGAACACATTTAATAATTCCAGGGACTGACGCCCCTGGCTATGTACTGTCGCCCCTTCAGGGCTACGAAACCCATTACTTTCTTTCAGGAGACCCCACCATGAAGAAGCCCGATCGACTCATTCTCGTCTGCTGCAGCTTCCGCCAGGGCGGCGACGCCAAGGGCAAGTGTAATCGTTCCGGGTCGGCCGGACTGCTCGGCGTGCTCGAGGAGGGCCTCTCCGACCGGGGGCTCGAGAACACCATGATCGCCTCCACGGGCTGCCTGAACGCTTGCGACGACGGCCCCATCATGGCCATCTATCCGGAAGGATACTGGTACGGAAAGATCGATGAGGACCGGCTCGAAGAGGTGCTCGACGCTCTCGAATCCGGTCAGCCGGTCGAAGAGTACCTGCTCGCCCCGGTTTCCGGATGAGCCTCCACCGGCGGGACGTGACCATGCGCACGACGACTCCCCAGGAAACACCGGCGGTCTGGCTGATCGATACCACCTTGCGCGACGGCGAACAGGCCGCCGGAGTGGCGTTCTCACGCGCGCAGAAGATCGAGCTGGCGTGCCTGTTGGCCGATGCCGGCGTTCCCGAGCTCGAAGTCGGCATTCCGGCGATGGGCGCGGAGGAATGTCGGACCATCCGGGAGATCGTCGCCCTTGGCCTGCCCTGCCGGCTCGTCGGCTGGGGCCGCGGCCGCCGGGAAGACATCGATGCCGGCGGCGCGCTGCAGCCTGTCGGCATTCCACATTTCCTTGCCGGCGTCCCGGCTGCACCGCCGCGTGCTGGGGAAATCCCGCGCCTGGGTCCGGGACCAGGTGCGGGAGCTGATTCCCTATGCCCGTGCGCATTTCGACTACCTGTCCGTTGGAGCCCAGGACGCCTCGCGGGCCGCCCCGCGCGTCCTCAAGGAGCTGGCGCGGACGGTCCGGGATGCGGGTGGCGATCGGTTCCGACTCGCGGATACGGTCGGGATCTGGAACCCCTTCCAGGTCCACAGGGCGGTCTCCCGGCTGCGGTCGCAAGTCCCCGGCCTGGAGATCGCCTTCCATGGTCATGACGACCTCGGTATGGCAACCGCCAACAGCCTGTCCGCGATCGTGGCGGGCGCCCGCGGCGTGGACGTGACCGTCAACGGCCTGGGCAAGCGCGCCGGTAATGCCCCGCTGGAGCAGGTCGTCATGGCGCTCAAGCTGACCCTCAGACGCAACAGCGGCGTGGCCACCGACGCGCTCGGCGCCCTGTGCCGACGCGTGGCGGATCTCGCCTCCAGGCCGATCCCGCCCGGCCAGCCGATCACGGGTGCGGGCGTGTTCCGACATGAGTCTGGAATTCATGTACACGCGTTACTTAGAGACCGGCGCACTTACGAGCCGTTCCCACCGTCGGCGGTCGGGGCCGCCCCCGGATCGTTCGCGCTGGGCAAGCATTCGGGGACGGCAGCCCTGAACCACGTCCTGGATCAGCAAGGAATCCATCAAGATGGGCAGCACGTTCAGACGCTGCTGAGCCGTGTGCGTCGCGAAGCCGAAGCCCGACACGGCGCGGTGCTCCCGTCTGAATTAGCGCAATGGTCGCGCGAACTGAACGAGACCGGGTTCATCCGCGTCGAGGGGCGTCGGGGGCCACGGGTTCCGCGGACGGTCACGTGACACCCCGCAATGCCGTAGCGTGGCACGGCAGGACCCACCCGCGCTTTGCAACGACGGCGGACCACGCGGCATGGACCAAGCCCTGGCGGCGATCCATCCGGCGCATCCGCCGTGTTGCGAACGCGCCAGCGGGCCTGTATGCTCGCCTATGGGTCGCACGAGTGATTCCAGTGGAAGCGACGCGGAACGACTGATGAGCCTCCGGCAGCCACGGACTTCGGCTATCGAGGGCCGATGCGGCGCATCGGAACGAGAGGCCCTGATCCGTGAATGGTATCCGGAGTCACACAGAACCGCCGCATTCGGGCAAACAAACGCACTTTCCACCGAAACGGGGAGTATGGATATGCGACACCGTATCCGCCGGCACGTGCTTTCTGGACTCGCGGCGATCCTCGCTGCTTCGTTCTTCTCAGCACCCAACGGCACGAAAGCAGTGGATGTATCCACTGCTTTCGAGGGTGAGAAGACGACGTGGCCCGACGGGTCGGCGCGCTACGACTTCGTGATGGACGATCAAACCCACGTTATCAAACCCTTCCAGGTGGAGAAAGACGACAAAGCGGCCAACAAGGGTCAGCCCCGATGCATCGTGGTCGTTCCCAAACGGGCGGCCGCCGGCAACCCATGGTCCTGGCGGGACCTTCATCGGGATCATCAACCTCAAACCGAAGTCGAACTCCTGGCGAGGGGGTTTCACTGTCGTCTACATCACGCCCGGACCGCTCCCACAGCGGGATGCATGGTACGCCTTCCTGACCGAGAAACATGGGTTGTCCCGCAAGCCGGTCTTCGTTGGGATGAGCACGAGCGGAGAACTTCGAGCCGGGACCGCCAAAGTCAACATCACTCCTGAAGATCCCAAGAAGCCCGTCCACGACCAGGTGTACGCCCGCAGCCTGGTACTCGACGTCAACGGCGAACGCGTCGCGTTCGTCTCCGTCGACCTGGGGATCTACACCAGCGAACATCTCGTGGCGGTTTGCAGAGAGAAGTTCGGCATTTCCCAGATCGTGCTCAGCTCCTCCCATACCCATTCGGACCCGGGACGTGGCTATGCGGCATTCTACGAGGAACGGATCATTCAGGCCGTGGATGCCGCGGTGAACAACATGTTCCCGGCGCGGATTTCCGCCGGGCACCGGAGCTTTCCCCAGTTGGGATTCAACCGCCTGGTCGTCCGCGAAGACGGGCACGCCCGCGAGTCCTGGTTCTCGGACGATCATTACACGTCTGAGAACCCCGAACGGATTCCCTTTGGGCCGGTGGACCCCGAGGTTGGGGTCATCAAGATCGAAGACATGAAGGGCCAGCCACGCGCCATCGTCATGAATTACGCCTGCCATGCCGACGTGGTCTGTCAGAACTACGCCATCTCCGCCGATTATCCCGGGGCCGCCGCACGAAAGGTGGAGGAAGCCTTTGGCAACAACCTCCACTGCCTCTTCGTTCAAGGGGCCGCGGGCAATATCGAGTCGCTGATCATCAGCTCGCGCAGGACGGGGCCGGATGATCCGTTCCAGACCGATTACAGCACCATCGAGAGAGTCGGCGGACTGCTTGCCTACGAGACCGTCAAGCTGGCGAAGACGCTGAGCCCGAGGGCAAGCAAGGAAACCACGATCAGATACATGAATGACTCCCTCCAGTTTACCGGCCGCTTCGATAGAAAGTCCACTTTCGACGTCCACATTTCTACCATTCTCATCAACGACGATATTGTCATCGCCACGTTTCCGGGCGAACCGTTCATTCAGCTCCAGCTCGACTGGAAGAAGAAGGTGGAAGCGGCCCATCCTTTCTTGTTCGGCTACACGTGGTACCAGGGGACGTGGCCCAACTATATGCCGGACATCAAGTCCGCGGCGCTGGGAGGGTACGGGGCCGACCAGGCCGGCCCCAACATGATCGAAGTCGGGTCCGGAGAGTCTATTATGAATAAACACATTGAGAATATGTACAGGCTAACCGGCCTCATGCGTGAGGAGCCGGGCCCCGTCGGGTTCAAGCCCGGTCCGCGTTGGATGGTCACTCCGGTCCCGCGAGACAAGTAACGTACCGAGGACGTACTTGCGAAGGTGATGATCTTGACGACGGCGAGTGGAGTAGATGCTCTGAATGCGCTCAATTCACTCGCATGAGGTGTGATACCCCGCAAGATTACAGGAAACACGGTTGCGGGTGCGCCAGACACGTACCATTACCAGGCACCAATAAGTATGTCCGCCGATACGAATACCACCAGGCCGGGTCTGCGCCGGGTTCTGGGACTGAAGGAGCTGGTGCTCTACGGCATCGTCTTGATCCAGCCCACGGCACCCATGCCGCTTTTCGGCGTTGTCTCGCAGGAGGCCGGTGGGCATGTGGTCACCACCATCGTGTTCGGCATGGTGGCCATGCTGTTCACGGCGATCAGCTATGGCCGCATGGCCCAGGCGTATCCGAGCGCGGGTTCCGCTTACACCTACGTCGGCCGGGAGCTACACCCCGCGCTCGGTTATCTTACCGGCTGGGCCATGGTCTTCGATTACATCCTGAACCCGATCATCTGCGTGATCTGGTGCAGCAAGGCGGCGATGAACTTCGCTCCAGAGATCCCCTATCCGGTGTGGGCGGTGTTCTTCGCCTTGTTGTTTACCCTTCTCAACCTCCGCGGCATCCAGGCGAGCGCCCGCACCAATCAATGGTTAGCGACCGGTCTGGGAATCGTGATTGTTTTCTTCTTCATCGCGGCGGCCCGTTACCTCTGGCACACTCCCGCCGGGGCGGGCCGCTGGGTACGACCCTTTTATGATCCAGAGACGTTTTCCTGGAAAGCCGTCTCCACCGGCACTTCGATTGCCGTGCTGACTTACATCGGCTTTGACGGCATATCGACACTCTCCGAAGAAGCCCAAAACCCGCGCCGTAATATCCTGCTGGCCACGGTTCTGACCTGCCTGATTACCGGCCTGCTGGCCGCTGCCGAGGTCTACGCGGCGCAACTGGTCTGGCCCAGCCACCAGGACTTTCCCGACGTGGACACCGCCTTCGTGTACATCGCCGGTAAAGCCGGTGGGCCCAGGTTGTTTCTCCTCGTGAACTTCGCGCTGCTGGTCGCCAGCATCGGTTCGGGCGCCGGCGCGCACCTGGCCGCGGGCCGGCTCCTGTACGGCATGGGCCGGGACAACGCGATTCCGCGGCGCTTCTTCGGTGCGGTCGATCCCCGCACCCAGATTCCCCGCAACAACATCCTTCTGGTGGGCGGCTTGGCCCTGGCCGGTGCGTTTGTAGTGAACTACCAACTGGGCGCCGAGCTGCTGAACTTCGGCGCCTTCATCGGCTTCATGGGCGTGAACCTCGCCGCCTTGATGCACTACTACGTGCGCAGTGAGCGAAAGACCGTCCTGAACCTGATGCTGCCGCTCCTCGGTTTCGCCATCTGCCTCTGGATCTGGCTGAGCCTGCGCACACCGGCCAAGCTGGCGGGTCTGGCCTGGCTGGCCGCCGGCTTGATCTACGGCGCGTGGAAGACAAGAGGTTTCCGCGAGAAGATCGAGTTCGCGGCGCCCGCCGATTGATCCCTGTGGGCGGGCCATACCCGAACTCGGGATGCACCCCAAGAACAAGGAGACACCATGAACCACAGGAATCTGTTACTCATGGCCGTCGCCGCCTGCGTCATGGGTGTCTGGTGCGCCGGCGACGTGGCGGCGCAAGATCCCGCCGGTGACGCGAAGGCGATCGAGGGACTTTGGCGCGGTTCCTGGTGATTGTCGATCGACCCCGACGGAACTGTCCACCAGCCCGTGATCGCGGTATTATTACCCTGGCAAAGAAGATCCTCCTGTAGGTCGGACAATCCTGTCCGACAGGCCGGGGGAGTCGGACAGGATTGTCCGACCTACTTTCTTGCCGGGGTAATATTCCTCAAGGGAGACCACGTGGAGCTGGTCCATTTCCCTGAGTGGAGCAGGTTCACGGGAACCATCCGCATCGACGCGAACGCCGAGAAGATGGACATCACTCCCAGGGCCGTGGTCGGTGGTCCACCCGCGAAGACGATCGTTCTGGGTTATCAACTCAAGGCCGGCGAGCTCACGCTGACCTTCAGCGACGGGCATTCGATCCCTTTATCAGCTTATTTTAGAACAACTCCAAATTATCCGTCCCCGGCGACGTCTTCAGCTCAATGCGAGGCTATGAGGCGTTCGGGTGTGATCCCCGAGAGATTCATGGCGGCCTACCCGTCCAGGAGTGCGAGGTTCACGGGTCGTGCCGCAGAGATTCTGAGACTGGTTGAAAAGCTCATACGAAATCGTTGGGGCGGAGCCATGGCGCCGAGCAGGCAATCGGCGAAGGTGAATCGGTTCCCTGCATGTGGGATCACAAGAGACTTTCCCGACTGTAGTTGATCGATGATGAGGTCCAAACGCGGCAGGCCCAGGGAACAGCCCAGTTCAAGCCAATAGAGCGACTCTCGATTCACGTCGAGATGGGAGATCCATGCCGGCTCCATGATCCTGGGGGGGGCGTCCCGGAAGACTAAGAGACCCAGAGCCATGGCGGATCGATATAACGTGAGAGGATGACTTCCACTCCGCACCACGCTTTCTGGTTCAAGAATCAGGGCCGCGGTGTAGAGTTGACGACCCCCACGACCACTGTATTCGGGCGGCCCCGCACAGGCCCGCGAGAGAACGTACCGGCCGGTCGACAGGGGTAGGCAATTCACACTGCAGGTATTCTCAGCATCCAGGATGAGCGCGCCTTCCGTGGGAAACCACGAGTCAGGACCCGGATTTCCGCATCGGTGACACCGGCGGAATGCCCGACGATGTGGTAGCCGGACCGCCCGTCCCGGTTGAGGGATGTGAAGATCACGCGATCGACCCACATGGGAGCAGTCCCCGGCCTCATCGGAGATGTTGCAGGAGCCACGCGAGAGGTTCCACGATGCCCCGCGGCTCGACGCGAAGGGGAACGAGATGTTCGCGTCCCTCGTGATCCACCAATCGAGCGGAAGAACCCGCGACCGAGGACGCGAAAAACCGGAATGATCGCAGGCGCGCCTGGCACAGTCTCCACAGGCCAGGCGTATTGGACCGTGCGAAGGCCTCGAGATCCGCGCCGAGATCCTCGCACAGATCCGTCTTCGTGAAGACCAGAGCCACCGGGACCGTGAGCTTGCGGCGTGCATTCGGCTGGAGCGAGGCCAGGTAACTGATGAGCTGCAACGCGAACAGCTCCTGGCTCGTCCCGCAGGCGATCAGCTCGACGGTATCGATCAGCACGATGAGTCCACTGGATCGAGAGAGGAGGGCCTGAATGATCGGGATCGACCCGGGCCGCTCGATCTCGTTCTGGACGCTCTCACCGGCGACGTCCGGGGCCATGATGTCGAAGACAGGACCGTGCGCGCCGGCCGTCACCTCGCAGTGGATCCATTGCCAGTGATCGGGCTCGCTGGGGGTCTTCCCGGGGAATCGCTGGGACTCAAGGGCGAGCATGAGATTGCGATGGATAACCAGCGAGTAAGGGCTGCGCGCGAGGCCAGAGAGGGTGCCGGAGCCACGTGTGAGCATGTCGAGCAACATACCCAGGTACACGGTCTTGCCCACGGCGCTCTGGCCGAGCACACCGATGAACCGCACTCTCTGGCTCCGCCCCAGGATCGTCTCAATGACCTCTTTCGGGGCCAGGCAACGACTGCACCCACCGCCGCCATTCAGTGGGCTGTTGCAGAGGGGACAGGGGCGATCGAGCAGGGATCTCCCTTTCGAGTCGAGATAATTCAAGCTCTCGATCATGGTGTACGATCTCCCAATCTGGACGCCGATCCTGTCCGCGTCATGGCATCGGTCTCAGCCGGTCGCAAGAGACCGCACAACGGAATCCGATATTGTGGCGCCGGTCGAGTTCCGGTTGACCGGTGATGAAGTGGCAGGTGGCTTCCGCGGGAAGATAGGTATCGAACGCCCCCCCGGCGATCCGCCGCATCGGCTGCCAGGGGGCAAACGTCTCGTCCGGGCTGGCGGGGATCGCCACGAGGGGATCGTCGAGCCATTCCCAGACATTTCCGCAGAGCTGATGGATCCCGTTGATCGTTGCGCCGTGCGCGAATTCGCGCACGGGCACGGTCCGGCCGATTCCGGTCATCCCGAGATTGGCTCGGTCGGGAGCGAAGATGTCACCCCAGGGGTATCGGTTCCCGAAGCCGCCCGCGAGATCCTCGGGCCACCCCGCCGCCTTCTGCCACTCCGCCGCCGTCGGCAGTCGCTTGCCCACCCAGAGCGCATACGCCGAGGCTTCATGCCAGCACACACCGACGACCGGAAGATCGTCCTTGGTCGCGGGGAAACGCCCTCCACTCCAATCGCGCGGGCTTGGTCGACCGCTTCGGTCCACGAATTTCATCAAGCTCGGCCAGACGGCCCGGGGCCAGATCTCCAGATTCTCGTAGCCGCCATCGTCCACAAACCGCTGGTACTCCCGGTTCGTCACCGCGCAGCGGTCCAAGCAGAAAGCCTCGATCGTCACTTGGGCCAGCATTCCGGTGCACTGGACGATCGCGACCGTACCCTTGGGGATCAAGGCCATCTTCCGCCGCAAGGCGTGCCATAATCCGTCGGGCTGGTCCGCGGCGGCGGCCACGCCAGGATCGACATCGTGGAGGAGCCTGAGGACAAAGCGATCATCGACTTCTGACCCGTGCCCGGTCTTGCCCCCGGGTCCCTTGCTCCTCATCCTGGGCGCCCGGCCAGAAGCCGCTCCTGTCGCAGTCTCTCTGCGGTTGAAGCCATAGAATAGACGACCCAAGCGGTGCCACAGGCAGAGCGATTCGGACTCGGCGGGTATCGTCCTCACGGGGCTATCGAACACGGGCGGATCTCCTGTGAGTGGAAGGCGATGGCGGGCATCGAAGTCGCGGTTGACACAAGATCCGGCTGTTAGGAACCGCGAAAGAACAACTTGAGCAATTATTCTCCGGTGGGACAGCCGCCCTCGGCTGTCGTCGGTCGGAACAGCCGAGGGCGGCTGTCCCACATTCAGAATCTCGAATACGACGATTTGATCAACGGATTTTTTCGCGGCTCCTTAGCTCCCTTGACGTTCATCGGCGGTCATGCGCACGTCCCGACGCAACGACTGGTACTGCTGCAAGATCGCATGAGTGATCGGGTGATCGCTGGCTGGAACAGCCCAACCGCGGTTGGCGGCGGTCACGGGTTCCACCGTCTGATGGGCAGGATCTTTCGCCGCAAGGAAGATGCGCTCTCGTTCCAGTTGCTCCCATGCGCTGGCGAGTTTGCCTCGCTCCTCCTCAACCTGGCCAAGAACTTCCTCCGCCTGCGACTTGCAACGCTCAGCTTCGGTGCGACAGCGACGCACTTCCGCTTCCATTTCGACGAGTTGTTGTTGAAGCTCGGCATTGATCCCCCCCTTCGCGTCCATTTCCGCCTGGATTCCAGCTTCCAGGCGATCGAGGTGGCGGTGGATCGCGGAGCGAATTGCCTCCAGGCTTCGAACCACCGCCTCGGCGATTGGGGGGGACGTACGATCGTCGGTCGCACGCCCACCCGGTCCAACCTGTCTTGAGTCAGCGGTCGTCGTCACGGCAGTCTCCGAATCCGCAAGTTCTCTCCCGCAACGGCGATCTCTCCGGGGCACAGGGCGAGGTCAACGTCCTGGGCCCGATCGCTGCCAGAGGCGGGCCAGCCGCGCGGAGAGTGAGCGATTCCGTCGTTCCTCCTCCTCGCGCAACTGGATCTCGCGGAGATGCTCGCGCAGGGCCCGCATGCGCTCGTTCGGCGATAGATCGCGGCTCGGCTCCTGGGGCGGCGTCACGGAATCTCGGATCACCGACTGCAGGGAGGTGGACCGTTCTCGTGCTCTCTCCAGCTCGGCACGAGCCTCCACCAACTCCGTGCGCGTGGCTTCGAGCTCGGCTTGCGCGGCCGCCAGGCGGGGCCGCAGGGATTCGATCTCGTTCGCCGCCGCGACCAAGGCGGTTGTCAGCTCCCGAGACTTCTCGGCCAGTCCGAGGCTTTCAGTCTGGATGCTCGTCCACCGATCTTGGCTCGACGCCTCGTCGGTCTGACGGGCGGCTGCCAGCTCGGATCGGAGGCGATCGACCTCAGCCTGCATGGCCTGGCGGATCGCCTCCCAGTCGTCCTTCTCCTGGTTGTCTTCGTGGTGGGCGGGCTCGACCCGAAGGGAGGATTCCTCGGTGTCGCCGGAATCCAGACGCGATTCCATCTCGTCGAGCCATTGACCGAGCTGCTCTCGCTCCGCGCGATCGGCGGTCAGACTTTCTTCGAGATATCGAGTCTGGTCCTGCAAGAGCTGGATCATCTCGTCCCGCTCGGCCAATTCGGCGACTAGCCCGGCGATGCGGGACGTCTGAAAATCCGCGTCCGGGCCAATGCGATCCGAAGTGGCGGCGGCCTCCTCGCGCAGCCGCAACTCTTCCTCCAGGCGCACGATCTCCTGCTGGAGCAACGCGACGGGATCATCATACAGATCCAGGGGTTCGCACGAATTCTCCGCGGTTTGAGCACACATGACGGAACCACCTTACGAGAGTAACGGGCAGTCACTTCGAGGTTTGATCCGCTCCCCTGGCTTCGCGGAGATGGTTCAGGATGTCTCGCAGGTCCGCCTCGCACACCGGCCGCGACAGAATCCCGTCGATGCCCAGCGCATCGAGGCGCCGGATCTGGTCCTCTTCCGCCAGCGCGGTGATGCCGATGATCTGCACCGAGCCATTCAACTGCCGGCGCACGGCCTGGATGAGCGATTCCTGGCCGGGCCGGTCGACACTCAGGAGGACCAGCTCGAAACGATTCCGACGCAGCAGGATCTGGGCGGACACAGCGTCCCGGACCGCCTGCACCCGACACCCTTCACCCTCGGGGCCGAGCACATGATGAATCGACCGCGCCGTCTCGGGGTCGTCTTCGATGATGAGTATCGATGTGTCCTGGCCGGCCGACCTCGGCTCGAGCAGGCCGGCCAGCTCCAGCCCGCGCACGATCGCCGCGACTTCCGTCAGGTCGATCTGGAGGTGCTGCGAGACGCCTCCCAGTGTGAGACGGCCATCGATGAGCGAGAGCACCTTCATCTCGACCGGCGTCATCCCCGCGCGATCCAGGTTCCCGCCGCGCGGGGTCTCGCGCGCGAAGACTTGATCGGGATCGCTCTCCCCCTGCGCCGCGAAATCCCGGACTCCCGCGATGGCGAGCGCGGGCAAGCTCGCCTGAAGCGGGAACGCCTGGAACATCGGGGGCAAGGCGGCCGACGGCTCGAAGGCGAACCGGCCGGTGGCGCCGAGAGGGCCCAGTACGTCAGGCCCGCCGCCTGGAACCGCAACAGCCCTCGCAGACGGCGCGGGTCCGAGAGGGATCGTTCGAGCAGCTTCACCAGTCCCGCCATGGAGCCATCCTGGTGCTCGGCGAGGGTCACCGGCAGCAACGGCGCCAGGTCGGCGTACCCCTCCGGGAGGAACGACTCGAACCGGCTGGCGGGAATGGTCGGCGAGACGACCGCCTGAATGCGCCCCTGGCCCAGGGTGAAGCGGATGCGATCCTGGCCGTGATCCACCGTCAAGCGGCCCGACTGCGCGAGATTGTTCAGGAAATCGAAGACCGCGCGGAGCGGCAGGACCGCCGTGTCGCCCTCCAGGATCGGATCGCGGACCTCATCGACGGCCTCCGGCACCGCGGTGCCCGTCTGCTGAGCGCGGACGACCATGGTCCCGGTCTGGAGTGCGTTGGCCACCCCGCTCTTGAGCATCTCGGACGTGAACGGCTTGGGGATCTGATCGACCACGTTCGGGCAGTCCGCGTACTGCACGAAGGCGCGGTTGCGCAGGGTCGAGCTGATGACGACCGGGATGTGTGCCGTGATTTCGTCGGCAAGAAGTTGCTTCGCCACCTCGAATCCCGTGGTGCCCGGGAGCTGGTGGTCGAGGAGGATCAGATCGGGATGCGTCGTGCGGGCGCGCTCGATCCCGGTCTCGGCGTCGGGCGCGAGCACGACCCGATAACCGGCCTGGGTGAGGTGGCAGTCCACCAGCTTGCGGATCGTCTGGCTGTCGTCAATCACCAGGATCAGCGGGATGCTCATTGAGAACCTCTTGCGCAGAATAGGATCCGCCGTCGGATCGGTTTTCCGCGCCGCCAGGATCGACTCCAGGTGTCGCGCCAGGTCGTCGCGGTCCACGGGTTTCCCCAGGATGGCCCGCGCGCGCCAGGTCGAGCACCCGGCGGCGGGTTGCGGTATCGGTCCGAGAGGTTGCGACGAGAATGGGAACGGCCGGGGCTTGTTCGAGCCGGTTCAACTCGCCCAGCAGCTCGATCCCGTCCATGCGCGGCATCTCCAGGTCTGTCAGCACGAGCGCGTAGGTACCGCTGCGCAGCTTTCGTAAGGCCTCCAGACCATCGGCGGCTTCCTCGACCACGTATCCGAGAGACTCCAGGTGGCGCGTGGCGATCCGGCGAACGCTGATGGAATCGTCGACAACCAGGACTCGCTGGAGGCGCTCCGGGGTGGAAGACAGCGCGTCGGTCTCCCGGCTGTCGGCCAGGCGCCGGTACAGGCGTACCAGGCCGGGCAATCGGAGGACCAGGATCAGCTCGCCATCGCCCGAGAAGCTCGCTCCGGACAGCACCGGGTGACCCGCCAGCAGCGATTCCAGGGGCCGGACCAGTAGCTCGCGCGGTCCCACGATCTCATCCACCTGGAGGGCGCAGGCGCTCGCCCGCGACGTTCGCTATCAAGAGCCTAGAACACACTCCGCCCGGGGTCGTTGAGAAACCCAGGGCCCGCCGCGCATCGACGAGGGGAAGCTCCCGATCCTGGACCCGCACCATCCGCGCACAAGCGATTGGAGGCGCGGCCTCCGTGTCCAGGACCTCGGCGCGGTCAACCTCCCCGAGGGGGATCGCGAAACACTGGCCCGCGACGCGAAATACGAGCGCCCATTCCAGCGACGACCGGGCGGGTAGCCGGAGGGTGAACCGGGTCCCCCGGCCTGGGCGCGTGCACAGATCGATCGTTCCGCGCAAGCGGCTCACGTCTTGAGCCACCACATCCAGGCCGATCCCGCGCCCCGCCACCGCGTTCGCCACGGACCGGGTCGAGAAACCGGGCGCGAAGATCAGGGAATGCAGGCGTTCCGGGCGGATCGGCTCATCCGGTCCGATCAGGCCGAGCTGACGTGCCTTGGACGCGATCGACGCCTCGTCGAGTCCGCGACCGTCATCCTCGACCGTGAGGACAACCGCGGACCCCTCCTGGCGCACCTCCAGCGTGATCCGACCGGCGCCCGGCTTCCCGGCCGCGCGGCGAACATCGTCGGGCTCCAGGCCGTGCGCCACCGCGTTGCGGACCAGGTGCAGCATCGGATTAAAAACATGCTCCAGTATAGAACGATCCAGGGCCGTGTCGTCGCCGCGCGTGATGACTTCGAGCGATCGTCCTTCACTGCGTGCCGCGTCGCGCACGACCCGTTCCAGCTTGCGGAAGAGCCCGCGGGCGGGAACGAGGCGAATGGCTTGCATGGCGTCCCAGAGCTGCGTGGTGAGTCGGGAGAGGATCTGGGTCCGGTCGCCGAGTGCAACGAGGATCGTCCGCGCCTGATCGACGATCAACGCCAGATCCTCGGCCAGTTCGGTCAAGGTTTGCTCCAGGATAGCCCAATCTCGTTCACCGGAGAGGCGCGATCGCACGGGCAGGGTGGGCGTCGCGTCTCGAAAGCGCTCGATCGCGCCCTGGAGGCGGCTGTGGCCTACCGACGCGGTCGTCACCACCTCCTTCAAGCGGCTGGATTGCGACGAGAGGGAACCGCGACTGGGTGATCAGCTCGGCGGCCAGAATCCATCAGGGTCTCGAGCTGGGCGATGCCGACCCGGATGGGTTCCTCGGCAAAACTGGATGGTGTATTCTCGGATTCGGTCGTCGCGGGGGTCGGTGCCGGTGGCCCGGCGGGTGGTTTTACGGGGGCCGCGATCGCGTGGCCAGTTGGGGGAGACGGAGGTTCGGCCAGGTTCTTCCTGGTGGCTTCGAGAAGTGAGAGCGCGGCGCGGAGTCGATCGAACAGGTGGTCGGAGTCGCTCTCACCGCACTCTCGCAGATGATCCTCCAGGAGGTGAATCTCGGAGGCCAGGCGGGTGAGGCCGACGCTGCCCGCCGTTCCCTTGAGGGTGTGGAAACACCGTCCCAGACCCGCCAGGGCTTGATCGCGATTCTCCCCCCGCTCCAGTTGCAGGACCAGGTCCTCGATGTGTTCTTGAAGCTCGGTCACTTCCTCAAGGAACGACGCCCGCAATTCGGGGTCGATCATCGGTTCCTGGCCGGTCGGGGTCGGGCTTACCTGGACGACCTCCGCCGCGGGCGGCCGTGTCGTCGGGGCCGTCTCCGCGCGGCGCGACGGGAACGGCGGGGACTCCCAGGAGCCGCAGCAGCGTGGCGGGATCGATGGCCGCCCCGGGGTCATCCTCTGGTTCCGGAAGCGCATCCTCGTCCGGCGCCGAAGGCATCGCATCCTCATCGACGACGGGTTCCAGAAGGGTCAGGTATGACTCCCAGCGCAGGGCGGACTCATCGAGCAAGGATTGAGCCTGGGCTTCGAGCGCCTCCGGGGTCTGAATCACCGCAAGTTGTTCGAGCGCGTGGACACAAAACTCGGCCGCCCCGGTCACGGAAGAGTCGTGTTCCTGCGCCAGGCATTCCCAGAATCTCGATCACGAGGCCGATCCGGCCGAGCGCGTCGTCCAGGGTGGCCGGTCGTGCGTCCGGACACTCCCGTCGGAACTGCTCCAGGCTGCGCTGCACGTCGGCGAGACCGGCGGGTCGGTCGGCCGGGAGCGCCGCCAGGCGATCCGACCACGTCTTCAGGATCGACAGATCGAGAACGTCGCGGCTCTTGGTGGCGAGGCTCATCGAGACCAGCTCGCGGACGGCGCGGCGGGGCGGGGGAGAATCGGCCCCCCGCGTCGGCTCGTCGGGAGACGGACAAACCAGGTGATGGAGCCTGCCGGATACCCGGTTCAGGTCGCCGGTCTGGTCGCTCATGCGCGCCGCACCGTCACGGATCTGGAGCGAGACTTCGGAGATCCGCTGCATGGCCCGGACCAGTTCCTGGGTGGCGACGACCTGATCGGTGGCCGAGTGCGAAATCCCATCCACAAGCTCGGCGGCGTGTTCTGACGCCTGGCGAATCCGTTCGAGCGCCTCGCTGGCCTTGTGGACCCGCTTCGCTTCGCGCTCCATCTCGGCGTGTTCTTCGGCGACCGAGCGGATGCTCTCGTGGGCATCGACCTGGATGGCGTTGATCAGAGTGTCGATCTGACGGGTGGCATCGGCGGCGCGCTCGGCCAGTTTCCGGATCTCCTCGGCCACGACGGCGAAGCCCCGGCCATGTTCGCCCGCCCGCACCGACTCAATCGTAGCGTTCAGCGCAAGCATGTCGGTACGCTGCGAGAGTCCCTGGATGAGTTCGACGATCGAGCCGATCTCCACCGAGCGATCGCCGAGCCGACGCGCCTTACGGCCATTGTCCTCGACGCGCTCCCGCAACCGCTCGATCCCGCTGACGAGCCCCTGAAGCTGTTCGAGGCCGCGATGAGCCTCCTGTCGCGTCTGCGTACAAGAAACCGCGGCGGATTCCGCACCCTGGCAGATGCGATCGATCTTGTCGGAAAGGAGTTCGACCGTGGACGTCGTTCGGTTCACCGTCTCGGCCTGGTCTGTCGATCCCCGGGCGATCTGCTCCGTCAACTTCGCCATTGCCTCGGATCGCTCGACCAGGGCCAGGGCCGACTGCCGGCAGGAGTCCAGGAGGATCGCGAGCTGACGACCGGCATCCCTTCCCGGATCTCCGGCGCGTTCCGGCTCGCCCGGGGTCCGAATCTCGCGCAAGGTCTGCCGGATTCTCTCGAACTCCTGGCTCTGACATGCCTGCGCCTGTCGCTCCGCGCACATCGTCTCGATCACGTCATCGATCGCTTCCCAGCCGGTCCTCGCCCGCGCGGCATTCACTTCGGTGTGGACAGCCGCGGCCAGCCTCCGGGCGCACCGGGCCACGACGCCCCGCCCCAACCACAAGACGGCGCCTCCGTTCAGAACCGCGGCTCCCAGCAGGCTGATGGCACACCCGATCGGTCCGCCGCTGATGACTCTCATGACCGCCCAGGCAAGACCGCCCGTGGTGGTCCCCAGCACGGCTCCGACGACGAGGCAGGTCCATGAGAATCGATGATCACCGCTCATCATCTCGCCCCTCGACATCTCGTGCTCCAGCGTCTCTGCCAGGTTCCATCACAAGATCATCCCTCTGGAGGCTGCGAAACGAGTCCTCGATTTGGGATCGTAGATCCGACCAGAGAGCTTCCGGATCGAGCACGCGGTGGCACACCCCATCAATCACGATTCCGTCGGCTGAGGCGCCCTCCGCGGGCTCGCACGCGCTCGTTTCGACCGTGAGCTGGCTCTCCGTATCCACCAAGAGGCCATGAATGCCCTGGCAAGTCCGGATCAAGAGCACCGTCTGAAGACAACCCCGCGCGCGACCGTGAGCAGTCGCGGCCGGAGCCAGGGTGACGACCGGGATCAATTGCCGGTGCTGGATGACCAGGCCAGCCAAAGCCGGGGATGAGAGCGGAATCGGCACAAGCCGTTCGACACTCAGTACGCCGGCAATATTGGCGATGTCGATGGCCAGGGCGCGCCCTGACATCGAAAACAACACAGATTCATGACGGACATCGCTCCCAGGACCGATACCCATCGGACGTCAAGTTCGATTCGCTCACTGGGATCACCACCACTCAGCGGCTCATCGGGGGTGCGAACTCCGCATCCGGCATTTGGTGTATCGGCGCAGCACAACCCATGACCAACCACGGGAGATGAGTGGTCTGTGCTTTGCCGACGATGAGGACCGACCACCTTTCATGGGAACCTCTCACTCGGAATCTGCGGGGGTTATCATATCAGGCTTCGAGACGCGGCCCTGGCGCAACCGACCATCGAGCCGGCGAGCCAGCAGATCGAGGCGTCGGAGTGGATCCTCCTCGAAGTCTCCCCCGGAGGCGCTTGCCTCGTGCTCCCCTGACTCCAATGGGCAGGTTGCGGACCGAAATCGACCGGGGGTGTTACCTGCATCGAGGGGCTTCAACTCAACTCCCCGAGGTATCCACTTCTGGATCTCCTCGTCAATCAGATGATCAAGTGCGATCCTGAATTCGGATACCGCCCGGTACTGAGGCTGGTCCGAGTTGGGTGGGTTCGGAGATGTAGAGAACACTTTGTGATCGCTCGAAGAAGGCAGGTTCGACCAGGGACCGCTCACTGAAGCCTAGCTCGGGTTCAGCACCGAAGAGAATGGTCCGCGTTTTTCGGACGCTTCTCGCCGATCCCGACAGCTCTTCAGCGGCCCGTCATATGACTCGTCTGTTTCGGGGCGACTTCGAGGTACCTCGACGGGGCGACTCCCGGACCCCGCATCGGCCTCGGCGGAGCCCGGTCACGGTACGCAGGGCTTCGTAGACCATGGAGGGGACGAGCTCCTTGGAGACGCCCCATTTGAACATTCTCACGACCTTGCCAATCCTCTTGTGGACCTCGTTCCGGCAGAGGCCAGGGTCGGTCATGAGTTGCCGGACGCACTTCAGCGCCAAGAGGCCAAAATCGCCCGCTGGCGTGTGGGCGTACAGCGTCCGGACCGGCTTCAAGGATTGGCGGATGTCGGCCGGCTCCTGGGTCGGTTGGCCGCCCTTGACGTGGTACCCATCGGCGAACTTCACGCAAGCCAAGATCAACTCACCCACGAGCAGCCCAGCGGGTGTTTGCGTGGGTGGGGCTTGACCGGACGCCCGTCACTCAGTCATGAGGCGGGCATACTTCTCTTGGCTCTCCGGGAAGCCGTAAGGACCCAGGTAGCAATCCCTTCCGTGGATGCGGACGACGGCCAGATCCTTGGGTTTGTAGTGGCGATAGGCCGGGGCAGACAGGGAATGTCGTGCCATGGCATGTAGCCGGAAACACCCCTCAAAGTAGTACCGGCACTACTTGGATCGGGGTTTTCGGGCCGGACTGCCGACCGCCGGCAGGTATCCTAAGTCTTGGATTCGGCGAGGTTTAGGTCAGCGAGGATGACGGGGCTCGAACCCGCAACCTCCGGCGTGACAGGCCGGTGCTCTAACCAATTGAGCTACATCCCCAGATCTTACGCAGTCACGACTTGCGGCGAATCCGGCCCCCAGGCGACTCCCCGGATTTGTGCCCTTCTCAGACCGATTCCGACCGTTTCTCTGACAAGTCTGACACGCGACAGGAATTATCCTATCGAGTGCCGAACCGCACTTCAAGTGCTCGATGCGGCGGTCTCTGGGAAATCCCCGCGAACCCCGCTCCGGTTCCCTTGGAGGCTATCCGGAAAGCCCCGCAGGGGCGGTAGTCCATAGCCCGGGGCGTCCGCCCCGGGAACCCGTCTCGCCCTGAGCGACTCTCCTCCGTAGCCCCGAAGGGGCGACAGAAGGTCAAGCGAGACCGCGGTTTCTGTCGCCCCTGCGGGGCGGAAAAGGAGCTGGAAGCGCGGTATGTCCGGTTTTTCCAGGATCTGACGCCCGGCGGATCGGCCAGTTGCTGACAGGATCGCGACGGCCGCGCGCTTCCGGTTGGCCCGTCCCCGGGCTATTCACGGCCGCTCTCGCGGGACTTTCCGGAGGACCTTGGAGAGACCCCTTTCCCTGCGTCGGGCTGCGGATTCGAGAAGCGCCGGACCTCGGGGTGCATCGTGTACAGGTGCGTTCCGCCGGGCCCTTCCACGAGGATCGGGCTGGACCAGTTGTGGTCGATCACGGGATTACCGGGATACTTCTCCCAGTGGACCAGGTCCGTCGATCGGGCCATGCACGAGGTCCAATCCTTCCAGGGCCGGCTGGCGTTGGCGTGATAAAACGCATAGAACACCCCGTCGCGCTGGACGACCTGATTGACGGCGACGGCCGCGCGGTCGTAGGCCTCCGGTCCCATGCGCAGGACGGGATCATCGCGGACGTTGGTCCAGACCTTGCCGTCGGGCGAGCGTGCCAGCCAGACTCCCCGATCGCCCCGCTCATAGAGGAGGTTCCAGACGCCCTGGTCGATCAAGACGAACGGCGTGCCCCGCGGCCCGGGCGAGATCGGTTCTCCCGAGGTGCGCCGGATGTCCAGGGGTCCGCGCTCGGTCCAGTGCCGCAGATCGGTGGACGTGAGCCCGTGGGCGATGTCGTCCTTGCCTTCCGCGAACATGTAATATTGATCTTGATGTTTGAGGACACACATATCCTCGACCCAGCTCGCATCGTGGATGGGGTTCTCCGGATCGCGGGTCCAGTGAATGCCGTCGGGGGAGGTGGCGTGTCCGAGAAAATGGGTCGGTGAGCGGTCGTCGTTGTACCCGGTGTAGAACAAGTGATAGACGTTCTTCTCGACAAGGATCCACCCGCGCTCGCGGATCATCCGGTCCCAGGTGTCGCGTCCCGTCCCCGTGAAGACTGCTTCCGGCGGGTCGGGGACCCAGTTCACCACGTCCTTGGGGAAAGGAGCGTCCTGGGCCCAACCGGTCCCGCCCAGGATCAGCAACCCCATCAGCCCAGCGGCGATCTGTCGTCTCGGCATGGTCCAGACTCCAGGTGACCTCTCGGTCCATTCTCTTCGAGTCAGCCAGCCCAAGCAATCGGTTAAACCCACCCGACCCCCGGCGACGACCAGTTGAGCTCGGCTTGCGTTGTCCGAGAGATGGCGGTAATGTGAGTCCGTTGCGAGAACGAGGGGCGGTAGCTCAATTGGGAGAGCGCAGCGTTCGCAATGCTGAGGTTGAGGGTTCGATCCCCTTCCGCTCCAGTCGTGGCCGGACCCCAAAAATCCGGCCGCGGGCCGGGCCTGACGAACCCGGCGGCCGCGATAAAAGTCAGCCGGAACTTGACATGGACAGCCGTTCCGTGGATACTACGACTGACGTAAATCGCGGGTCTCTTTTGGAACCCCGGCCGGGGACTTGACGTAGGCACCGGCCGGGGTTTTTCTGCGCCGGAGATTGGGACCGAAGAAGAGTTCCCCGTCGCAAAGGCAGCGACCATGGCCCGGATCGAGTTGCGCTCGTTTCACACCAAGATCGTGGGTGTGACGTTCTCCAACGCCAACGGCACGTCGCGCCAGTCCCTCCTGGGGCAATGCCGGCTGAGCGAACGGGTCCAGCTCATCCCCGAGCCGACGAATCGCCAGGATCCCAACGCGGTGAAGGTGTGCCGCCTCTCCGGCGCACAGCTCGGCTACCTGCGCCGCGAACTGGCCGATGAGAATCCGCGCTCATCTCGACCGCGACTGGACCGTCCTGGCGGCGACCTCGACGACCAGCTCCTCCCGTTCGGCCATTGTGTTGGTTCAGCGGGAATGGGACAAACAGGGTTGCTCGTTAAGCTAGAGACTGGGGATAAGAACTGTGAATGGATTTATCGCTTTCGGGCCAATCCCGGTAGGCCGTGGGGCGGCATCGTGCCGCCCTCACCGGTCTTGGCACCTGGGTCGGCGCTCAGGTCGCGTCCCCGCGTTGCCCTATCCTCCGCCCAGGTCCTCTCAATGTAACTCAGGGGACTGTGACTGAGCAAACGTCTTCTCCTGGGTCTTGGCGCACCGCCGGGCATCGGCCACTGCCAGTTTCTCGCGCCGCGCCGCCCAGATGGCCTCGGCGCGACCGGCCAATTTGTCGGCCGGCGTGATGTAGGCGATTGCGCTATGCAAGCGCACTGTGTTGTAATAGGTCACGAACTCGGCAACCAAACGCCGTGCGTCCTCCAAGCTCAAAGGCGTCTGGGCACGAATGCATTCTCCTTTCAGGGTCTTGAACCAGCGTTCGATCTTGCCGTTGCTCTGGGGGTAGTAGGGCGACGTCTTGACGTGCGTCATACCGCAGATGCGGATGAAATCCTTGAAGTCCCGGGCGATGAACTGCGGGCCGTTGTCGGTGATGATCCTGGGGCGTTCACCGGGGAACTGCTCGCGCGCCCGCTGGATGATCGTCTCGACCTCGGCTTCCTTCCTGGACTCGCGGATCTCCCAGTGGACGACGAATCGGCTGTAGCCGTCGAGGATGCTGCACAGGAAGAAAAATGTGCCGCAGATGTTGATGTAGGAGACATCGACGTGCCAGTGCTCATGCGGTCGCTGGGGCTGCTCGAAGCCCTTCCCCTTCTTGGAGGGCTTCCCACTTCGAGGAGCCAGCTTGCCAGCCGTTTTGAGCACGCGATAGACGCTGGAGGGGCTGACGGCCACGACATCGGCGTCGAGCATCATGTACGCCAACCGCCGATAGCCCTCCAAGGGATAGAGGTCGTGGAAGGCGATGATCTGGGCCTTCTCCCAGTCCTCCAACCAGAAGTCACGGGGAACGGTCCCGTTGTGCTGGTTCGGTTTCCCCAGCCGTTGGCGCCAGCGGTCGAACTTGCTGCGGGCCATTCCCAGCCATCGCAGCAATCGCCCGGCCGGCAGTTCGGTGCGCCCTGCCCAGTGGCTGATGAACTGGACGACCGCATCACGAAGGGACTGGGGAACCCAGGCTCCATTCAGAGTTCCCCAAGTTCTTTTTTTAGTTTGATATGTTCCTCCATGAGTTCGGAGAGGACCTCGTGCTTGCGCTGGAGCTTCTGCTCCAGGAGTGTGATCCTCCGGTCCTTGTCGTCGTTGACGCGGCGGGAGCGGGGCTCGAACGCAGCTGTGGCGTTCTCGAAGAACTCCTTCTGCCAGCGATAGAACATGGTGGGGTGGATGCCGTGCTGGTCACACAGATCCGAGACCGGCGTGTGTTCCAGGAGGTGAAGCCGCAGGATGGCGACCTTCTCCTGGGACGTGAAGCGCTTCCGGGTCTTCTTGGTCATGGGAGGATCTCCGCTCGATGTTGTAGCTTATTCGAGCAGACGATTTGTCCCATTTCAACTGAAGCAAAACACTAGGTGCATCCGTTTCGGTTGCGGAAGCCGCCTCGGTCTCGGCCCGGTTCGCGGCCTTGTGGTTCCCCGCAGAACGCAAATGGAAGACGATCTCGACGTCCCGGTAAGACCCGCGACGATCGCGACCTTCGCCATAGCGCGACGCCATCCCGGCCCGCTCCAGTTCACCATAGGCGCGGCGGAGGGAACTCTCGTTGATGCCGAGGATGGGGGCCAGAACGTCGTCTCCCTCGACCCGGACGAGCGACGCGTTGGCCTTACGTTTGGCGGCGATGTAAATGAGCAGCTTGGCCGCGACGCCCGAGAGCTGGCAGCCTTCGAAGGGGACCCGGCCGAAGAACGAGCCCGCGTCCTCGGCCGGTCCTCGGCCGGGGAGTGGTCTCCCCCGGCGCCACGATCGCTAGTTTGGGGAGGCTGGACATCGGCGTCCCTCCTCGCCCGGGTGCACCCGCTTGCGGAACATCGGCCCGGGCAGGATGCGCAGGCCGGTCGGGCAGGTCGGGTCCAGCGCGGTCGTCACGACCTTCTTCTTCAACAGGAAGTTGATGGCCTTGAGCACGTCCACCGCGTCCTGCCCCGTTTCCTTGAGGATGAACGCGAACATCTCGCCGTAGTCGCACCCATTCTCGGGCGGCATCCTCATCTCGACGATCGGCACGACCGGCCTCCTTTCCGCCTCGACTCGGCGTGGCGGCCGTAAGGACCATGGTCCTCGCCGCCGTCCTCGTCGAAGAGCAGCCGCTGGCCGGGCAGGTCCCGCGGAGGAAGGGATGAGGGATGAGGGATGAGGGATGAGGTTGGAACCAGCTCCATCTCTTTCCCCCTTTTCTCCCCTTCGCGGTCTTCGCGTTCTTCGCGTTGCACCTCTGCTTCCTCCTGGGGCGAGGCGTCCTCGTCGATGGCCCAGCGGTGCTCCCAGATGGTCTCCACCGTCGCGGTCGCGTCGGCCCAGGACGGCGCCGGCTGGAGGATGCGCGCCGCCACCAGGTCCACCAGGTGGGCGCAGACGTGCCGGCCCCCCGCGAGCTGGTAGTCCTTGCAGGTGCAGACCAGCCCGAGGTAGCCCGGGCAGAGGCAGCCCTCCTCGGGATCCTCGCAGAGGCCGGCGGTCAGGCCGTCCGCCCCGCGGCCGGCGTTGCCGAAGGGCGTCAAGTGGAAGAACTCGCCCCCATCCCCCGGCTCGGCAATACTGTTCGGCTCGAAATTTGCTCTCGGCCGCAATTGGTGGCAGTTGGTCTTCGGCCCGGCCGCCAGAGTGGTCCGTGAACTGCCAAGTTGACGGGCTGGAAACGGGTGGGTTCGACACGATGCGAACTGCGCCAGGCATGTTCAAAGAGGCCCTTCTGGCGACCGGCGCAGCGCCGAACACCGCGGCCGGTTCCTGGGCGAGGGAACCGGGCGGTGTTGAGGTGCAGGCGGCAAGCGATCCGGCTTACTCCGAAGGGTGGTCGGGGTTCGGGCGATCGGTCGCGATCGGTTTTTGTTTTTCCAGATGCGCTTGGACTTCGTCGAGTGAGGCCCAGCCTTGAAAGTAGAACTGCAGCATCTCCCAGGTTCGCTTGGTGGGCTTGCGTCCTGTCCACAGGACGATGAGCAGGCTGGCGATCAGAGCCGTGTAGATCTGCAGGGCAACGCCGTTTTCCGAGGTCGTCAGCAGTTGCTTACAGCCCAGCACACATTTCAGCCAGCGGAAGAACAGTTCCACCGTCCACCGGTAACGATATCCCAGAACGACCAGTTCGGCGGGCAGGTCGAGCTTGTTGGTCAGCAGCCACCACGTTTCCAACACGCCTTCGTCGTTGGTACGTTGTGCCTTGACCAGCCGGAGCTCGATGGCCCTTCAGTTCGTTCTTGTGATGCGGCGTGCCCAAGCGTTTCAAGCGCTCGTCGCTCACGACGCCGGCCGCGCGGTCGGCCGCGGAGAGCGGGCACTCCCGCTCGGTCGTATAAGAAGCGTTGTCTTTGATGCGCCCAATGAACGACGAGCGTGCTTCGATGATCTCCCGATAGAGTTCGTGATCGAGATAGCCCCGGTCGATGACGTAGAGACGTCCCGGCCGCAGCATCTCCCGCAGTTGGTCCGTTTCCGAACCCGACGCGGGGGTGACCGCAGCATCCAGAGGGGCCCCGCAGAAGACGTCAAAGTGCAAATGAAGCTTGACCCCTCGATGCTCGGCATCCTTCCACAAGGCCCAGGCCATGCGCGGAAACGCGCGAAAGATACTGCCATCTACGGCGGTGAGATGGAGCAACTGTTGTGCGCCTGGCCCAGCGATAATGGGCGCAGCCTGACCGGCCAGTTCGTGCAGGATTTGGTGCAGTGCCTCGGCGTCAAACAACCGCGCGGCCTCGCTAAACGACCCCAGCGACGTGGGCCGAATGCCGAGACGGCGTTGCACCGCTTCGAGCGTCGAAGCCTGCTGCAGGCCGCGCAAGCTGGTAATCGTCGGACAAAAGAAGTAGAGCAAGAGGAGACTGATGTACTGGTCGTAAAACAACTGGCGGTTGCCTGCCCGATCGCGCTGGGTACCGATGTCCCTGAGCCGCGCCAACAAGGGCGTCAGCGTATCAAAGTACTCCAGCCCCTCGATATCGCTGGGCAGCAAATCGCGTCGTCGTGGTCGGGCCATGATTGCCTCCCTGCCATCCCGGCAGTTACCGGGTACGCATGAAGGCATCGCGCAAATGCCGTGCCAAACCGCTTGGCGCAAATTCCGTGCCGAACAGTATTGCCGGCTCGGGTGCGAGCGGCCGCACGAGGTAATCCTTGCCCGCGACGCGCAGCAGCCGCTGCGGCCAGACGACGTGGCTCGGGTGCGCCTTAGTAAGCGCCTTGGGCGGGGACGGACGGCGATCGGCGCGGCCCGTGGCCGCGGTCGCGGAACGGCGTGTCGAGGGCACCTGGCGTATCTCTTTTGTCAGCGGCGCAACTCGGGGGACTATGGACGTAGGCACCCAGAGCCGGCCTGGAGGGAGTCGCCACAAGCCGCGGGGCGGACAAGCCGCGCGGATCTGCTCGGGCGTCTCCCGGTGGTGGACCCCGGCGGCCGCGCCGTGACAGGGCGCGGCGACTAGGTCCGGATTTGACTTACCGCGCCCGCTCGGCTTTGGCAATGGCGTTGAGCGGATTGTTCGCGGGGATGGGGCCGGTTACGCGAAGACGGGAGGTTTTAATAAGCTCGCGAGGGTGGTGGACCCGCAGAATTTTCCCCCCTGGAGAAATTCCCTCAACTTCCCCTGACCGGCGAACCGATATTTCGATCAGGACTCGTTGCGAGGATGGACGTCCCCTATTCCCAGTCCCCCATCATGCCCCGACGCGTCTCGATGCCAGCGGCCCCTTCGGTCCCCGCCAAACCGGGGCGCCATTCGCTCTCGTTCTGGGTCTCGCAACCCTATCTCGACTGGCTGCGCCGGCTCGAAACCTTCGAGCGGAACAGTCTCAGCGACGTGATGGATCGCGCTCTGGCGGCCTATGCCCGGAGCGTCCAGTTCGCGGAAGAGCCTCCCCCCAGACTCTGAGATTTCCGAAAGAGCGCCTGGCTGAGATTCGATATTAAGGGCGAAGCCTGTCCACACATCCCTCTCGACTCGTCCCACCATGGCCCAGCGCAGAACCCAGGCCCCGGCAGCGCCGCCCTTCACCACGTTCTCCGTGCGCGTCTGCGCGGCCTATAGCGCATGGCTCCACAAGCTGGAGCAATTCGAGCGACTGAAAGTCAGTGAAATGATCGATCGCGCCCTCGCCGATTACGCGGTGAAGGTGGGCTTCCACGAAGCGCCGCCCCCGCGTTTCTGAGGCCGATCTCCTTTTCCCGCTTCGGAGGAACCGCCGCGCTGGCGCGGATGTGCCGCGCTGCGCATCGAGGGAGGACCCAGGGCAATGAAGAAGGCCAAGGGATTTGCGAAATCCCTGGGCCTGAAAGGCAGCCATGAAACGCTTCTTGCGGCACTATCGTTTTTGCCCCCGGGCGCATTCACCTCGTTTCCTTCCCACCCGGCCTCCATCCCTGCCTCTCAAACTGATCGTGGCCATTGTGGCGATTGCTCTGGTGTCTTGCTTCCACGAGCCACCCGCCCGCGCCGTCGAGCTGGCCCTCTTGCTTGCCTCCCTGCTACGCTCCCGGTAACTTTCCCGAAAATCCCCGGAAGGGTATTGACTCTACATGACGTTGAGTCTATACTCTAAGTGTGGCCTGAGTGATCGCGGGAAACAAACAACGAGGAGACGACGATGGCCAAGGCAACCGGATTCAAAGTGACCTGCCCCTTCTGCGGCGCCCCGGAAGACGACGGTCGTGTCAGCCTGGACCTGAACACCTTCCGGTGCGAGTGCTCGAACTGCGGCGAGGAGTTCACGGCCCAGCAAGCCCGCGACAAGGCCCTGGCCGCGGTGCGGGCCTGGGAGATGGTGGCCCGCTGGGTCGAGCTGGCCCCCTCGGTGTGCGAGCAGACCCCCCGGAACCTCAAGTTGGCCGAGTGAGCCGGGAGGGATGAGGGATGAGGGAGCAAACCGATCTCTTTCCCTCCCTCATCCCTCATCCCTTCACGAACTGGAGGAACCATGCCCCGCCCCAAGTCCGACCTCAAGATGGTGGCGTTCCGTCTCTCCCCCGACGACCTGGCCGCGCTTGATCGGATCGCCGTCTGCCTCCACCTGGAGATCGCGGCCGGGTCGTCCGTGGGACAGCCCGATCGGTCGGCCGCAGTGCGGGAAGCCATCCGCGATCTCGACCGCAAATTGATCCGGCGTTCGAAGTCCCGGTGATTGCCAGGCGGCTCTGGCCCGGATACCATGGATCCGCAGGAACCTGGACACGGCGGCCGCCCTGCCATGCACGTGATCTCGCGCAAAGCCCTGCGGCTCTTCGAGGCCGATCATCCCGAGACGAGCGGGGCGCTCGATGGTTGGTACCGCCTGGCCAAGCGGGCGGCCTGGCCCCATTTCGCGGCCCTGCGCCAGGATTGTCCCAGCGCCGACCTGGTGGCCCCCTACATCGTGTTCAACGTCGGCGGGAACCGGGTACGCATCATCGCCGAGGTGTTTTTCGCCGACCAGGTCCTCTTGGTGCGCCACGTCCTGACGCACGCTGATTATGATCGGGGCGATTGGAAGACCTGAAGGGAACGGAGCCTTTTCGCCATGTCCGAGCCCGCGCAGGAACAGGAAACCACCGCCGCGGCCGTCAGCCCGGCCTATCTGTGCTCATCCAGCAATTCCCCTTGCGGCCCCTGCGCACGGAGGCCGAGCTCGACCGCGCCATCGCGCTGGTGGGCGAGTTGTTGCGCCGCGCGGACCTCGACGCGGACGAACACGACTACGCCCTGGTCCTGACCGGCCTCGTCGAGCGCGTACGAAGACGCCCACTGGCCGATGCCGTCGGACCGATAAAAAGAAACGCCCCATGCCTTACGCGTTCCCTCACGTAAGAATGGGGCGTGGGAAAAAGTAGAGCTCGGCTCCGAGCGGGGGCCTAGGACCAGCCGCTCAGGCGGCACCTATACACATGAGCCCAGGTCGAGTCAAGGGGAAAGCCTCCATTTGCCGATAACGCCCCTGCGGGTTGCCTCCCGTAACCACGCATTCGGATGAGCTCAAGGGAAACGGCTCCGGCATGACGCCGGGGCCGTTTTCTTTGCGCCGCGTTCGCGTCATGGCGCCTGGGCTCGCCAGTAGGGTTCGCGGCGCTGCATGTGCTCTATCTCCCGGCGCAGGCTGGGCGAGGCCAGACATTCCTTATCGCCAATCTCGGGCACGGCCTGGTCCGCGGCGGCGGGACCGGCGCGGCCTTCCAGGGCCCACTCCAGGGCCAGGCTCAACAGGATGAGCACGAACAACACCGACAAGAGCCGGAACAAGCCGCGCACGAGGATCATGATTGGTCCCTCCGGAGGAACCATACCATGATTCCCTCGCATGCGCAAGCATGCATCGGCGATTCTCAGGCGATCTCCGCACTGGGCCAGCGGCCGAGGGGACAGACCTGCTCGGCCCAGGCCGCCTTGTCGGCGACGGTGCAGCCGCAGCCGCCGCGGCCGCCGCACGACCCGTCCGAGGGCCGGAAATGGTCGCAGCGGCCCGCCGCGACGGTCGCGGGTAAAAGCCCGGCCCCGCGCTCGCAGACGGCTCTACGGGCCTCCTGGAGCGTGCCGTCGGCCGCGGGGAAGCCGGCCCGCGCGTGCGTCACCACGGCGCGGCCGAAGTTCACCGCTTTCTGCGCGAGCGGGACCGGGGCCGGCTCCGGGGGCGCGAGTTCGAGGAAGAGGTCCTCCCAGGACCGCACATGGGATTCCAGGCCGAACTCCGTCATGAGGCGCCGTGGGCCCGTGCGGCCCGGCGCGACGTCCTTCGGCATCGGACCATTCCGCCGCCAGGGCCAGGGCCCAGGCCCTGGCGTCCGCATCCACGGGCACGATCCGGACCCACTCGGGACGGTCCGCCAAGATGCCCACCGGCGTGGCCACGACCGGGACGTGGGCGGCGATCGCCTCGGCCATCGTCAGGCAAAAGCCCTCCTGGTCGCTCGGGAGGGCCAGGAGATCCGCCGCGGCGAAGAGCGTGCCGATGTCGTCGCGGATGCCCAGCCAGCGCACCCGCTCCAGGCCATCGATGCGGGACCGCTCCGCGCCGTCGCCGGCGACGAGGCAGAGCCAGGGCGAGGGTAGATGGTGCGCCACGGCCTCCGCCACCAGCCACGGCCGTTTTTCCGAGCTGAGGCGACCGAGATAGAGGACGACCTGGTCCAGCGGGTGCAAACCCAGCGCCTGCCGCGCTTCGGCCCGGGTCAGGGGCGACCGCACGCTGTCGGGATCGACGGCGTTGGGAATCATCCGCGCCGCCGGGTCGGGAATCCAGCGCGTGGCGCGCGGACTGACCGCGGCCCAGCGATCGACCCAGGGTGCCCCGGCGCGGGAGCGGACACCGGTCCATTCGCCATCGCCGTGACTGACCCAGAGGACCTTGGGACGCCGCCCCGTCGCCGGCAGGATCTCCCCCAGCTCGGCGCCGGTGGCCCAGCACACGAGCACGTCCACCGCGCGGGCGAGCGATTGTTGCGCCTCGATCCCCACGCCGAGAGGGCACGGCAGCGGCCGGGGATGCGCGTCGATCTGGGACACGGCATAGCCCACCGGCTGCACGCGGCGCAGCCTTGGCAGGAGCGTCTGATGCCAGCGTTCGGTTCCCCCGATATCCAGGTACACAGGTCCGAGGAAGCCGACGCGCAACCGGCCGTCCGGACGCGGCCAGGACGGCGGCGGCGGGGGGCCGGGGAGTGCGGCGCGGCGGTCGGTCTTCCGCCGGCTGCGCGGCGATGATCGGGTCCCATTTGGCCGGGTCGTCGCGGTGATGCGCGCAAAGGCGCGATGACGCCGGCTCGCACAGGAGCCGGGCTTGGGGTGGGGACAACCGGGGCAGGGTGCCCAGTCGCGCCCCTGGATATCGCGTGTGTGAAGAGTGCTCATGAGAGGGAGACCGTCGCGGTCACCGATTCGTCAATCGCCCAGAGTGAGTCAAAGCGCCAGGTCACCGTAGGCGATGCACAGGTCAGGTAATTCGAGGCACCGGCATAGTGATCGAACGTGCCGGCGCAGGTGGAGCTCGCCGTCGCCGTCCGTGCCGATCGCGCCGTACCCCGTCGCCGAGGACGGATCGCACGACTCCCGGCCCTGAGCGGTCGGAATGCGGCGCTGCCAATTGATATAGAAGCCGTCGGCACCGGCTATGAGGTAGATGTCGATGGTCGCCTGGACCGTGAAGCTCTGGTCGAGAAGGCAAATGAAATGGCCATAGCCGCAATCCACCCGCCGAATGACGTGGTCGGAGTTGTAAATGTAGTGCCCGTGAAATATGCACAGGCACCCGCCATCGGGTCCGGTGAGGGGGAAGTCCAGGGAGCCGAAATCGTCGGAATAATGGAGCGTCGTGAACAAGGACTGCATCGTCACGCTGATCGTCTGGCTCTTGCACTGCTCAACGGTGACAGGAAAGACTTGGGTCTTGTAGCAAGTCCGGCTCACCGTGATGGTCCAGACGCCGGCGGGCGGGTCAGCATAGCAAAAAGAGAGGCTGCCGCCGGTCAGCGTTTCGGTCACGTCGATATCGCTACCGTCGGGCCCCTGCAAGCGGAGCTCGGTGCCGCTATAACTGAGCCAGCCGCAGGGCGGGACGAGACTGACGCACAATTGCCAGTGGCAGGGCGGCGCGCAGCAGCCGCACTGGCCGGATGTGGAGCTGAAGCCGCCGAGCGAAAAGCCCATGGCGTTAGCACTTCACAGAGGTGATGACGGGCTTACCGCTGCGGAATTCCACGTCGCAGAACTTGTTGGGATCGATGGCGCCGCCGGTCCAGTTGCCCACCACGAGGTCGATGCCCGTGTCGGTGATCGACCAGTCGTCGTTGATCTTCCAGATCCGGACGGTGCCGTGCCCGAGTCCGGCGGTGGTGTGCGCGGGGATCGACGCCGAGGTCTTGGCGAGATAGCCCGCCAGTCCGTCCTGGTTGCGGGGCGCGGTGGCGCGCGGGGGGATGCCGATGCCGCCATACCCGCGCTCGCGCCGCTTGACCTGCGTGGCCACGCGCCGCGCCGTGTCGGTGGTGAAGCTGACCGGGGTGTTCCGGGGATAGGGCATGGGGCGGAAGGGATGAAGGATGAGGGATGAGGGATGAGGTCGGAAGGGATGCTCGGAAGGGATGACTCAGACGATGCTGAGGTCGTTGAACTCGGCTTCCGGGTAGACCTTGAAGGTGCGGTAGACGCCCACCAGCGCGCCCGTGGACGAATCCGTCGCCGTCTGCTTGCCGCCATAGCCGTCCAGCGGCACGGGCACGGGCGGCGCGTTGCCGTCGTCGAGCGTGATGCGCGTCTTCTTGAGCGTGGTGTTGTTGAACTGGTTGTAGCCGGCGTCGAGGACCCGACGGTCCCATGTTTCCAGGTTGATGTGGAAGGTGTAGGTCACCTCGAAGTAGAGGCCGTCCAGGTTGTCGGAAGACACGAGCATGGCCGAGTACATGGGGACGACCGCCGGCGCCGCCATCTTCACGGTGCGTTCGGGGAAGCCGTTCCAGGTCGTCTTGTTGACGTGGTCCCGGTAGATCTCCACGGTGGAAAAATCGAAGGTCGCCTCGTTCCGCTTGTAAGTCAGCACGGGGCGGGAATCGTCCCGGGTGACGGGGGGATCGAACCAGGGTTTACGCATCAGCCTGGGCTGTCTGGGTGCTCTGGGAAATTGCGACTCGCCTCTGTTGTCCAGTCCGGCTGGCAGGGTATCGGACGGCTTTTGTAGCATCGACCACCTGGAGATTTCGACTTCTTCAGGGATGTCCACGCGAGGACCGTCGGCTCAGACACGACCGCCATGACTCCGGCCAGCAACCCGGTCTCCATCCTCGATCATTTCGCGGACTTGCCCGATCCCCGCCGCGAACAGGGGCGAATCCACCGACTCGATGAGATCGTCTTCATCGCCACCTGCGCTGTCTTCTGCGGCGCCGATACCTGGGTGCAGATCGCCGACTACGGTCACTCCAAGCGCGACTGGCTCGAGACCTTCCTCACCTTGCCTGGCGGCATCCCCTCGCACGACACCTTCCGACGAGTCTTCTGCCGGCTCGACCCGGTGGCCTTTCAGAAGGGCTTCTCCGCCTGGATCACGGCGCTGAGGGCTCGAAACGGATTGACTCCGATCGCCACGGCTCCGCCCGAACTGACACGGATCGCCATCGACGGCAAGGCCCAACGCGGCTCCGCCCGGCGTACCGTCGGCCGATCGGCGCTCCCTGTCGTCAGCGCCGGGTCGGTCGAGAATCATTTGACCTTGGGGCAAGTGGCCACCGACGCCAAATCCAACGAGATTACCGCCATTCCCGAGTTGCTCGAACTGCTCGACTTGAACGGGGCCGTGGTGACCATCGACGCCATGGGCTGTCAGAAGGAGATCGCTGCTGACATCGTCGGCCGAGGTGGTCACTACGTGCTGGCCGCCAAGGAGAATCAGCCGCATCTCTACGAGGACATCAAGCGGGCGTTCGATACCGCGTTGGATCAGGGCGAACCCGGGGTGGACTTCACCGAGTGTCAGACGGAAGAGGTTCGCAGCGCTCGCCAGGAGACCCGCACCTGCTGTGTGATCACCCATCCGGAGGGGATCCGGAACGCGGACCTTTGGATCGGACTGACGGCGATCGTGATGGTGATCAGCCATCGGCTGGTCGATGGTGTGGCGAGCATTGAGATCCGTTACTTCATCAGCAGCACGGCCGCGACGGCGGAGCAGTATCTGCGATGGGTGCGGGGTCATTGGGGGATCGAGAACTCGCTGCACTGGGTTCTGGACGTCTGCTTCCGTGAGGATGACCAACGGCACTGGGCCGGGAACAGCGCGATGAACTTGGCGTGGCTCCGCAAGCTGGCGTTATGTCTGCTCAAGGCGGAGAAGACCAGCAAAGGCAAGAGTATTGCCACTCGGCGCCTGATTGCGGGATGGAAGAACGACTATCTCTTGAGAGTACTGGCCCAAATCCCCGAGAAACCTGGTGCGTAAGCCCTGCCCCAGGTAATGGCCTGGCGCAGTTGTCCGCGGAGGGGGCGTTCCGCGTCGGCGTGCTCGTAGTCGCCGTGGAAGGTAATGGTGGTGGAGTCGTTGTGGAGTTCGTCGAGGGACACGCCGAAGACACGCACCAGGTGCTGGGCCACGCGCAGGGTCAAGGTGGGGATGGCGGCATCGAAGAGGTGATCGAGGCTGCGGCCGGCGCGATCGTCATTGAGCGCGGTGACTTGCTCGGGCGACAGGCCCAAGAGTTCGGGAACGTAGCGGCGTGCCCATGCGCCCACGCCGTAGAGGGGCTCGCGGGCCAGCAAGATGTTCTTCAACAGCACGAGCAGGGTCGTCGCGGAGGCGACGCGCGTGCGGGGGTCTGTGCCGGGGAGGTACTCGCGGAGGAACTCGGCGAGGCGCAGTTTCTCCAGGACGTGGTCGAGGAGAGGCAGCGCGGCGACTTGACGCGACGTGAGCGTTCGCCCGTCGGCGCGGGCGACCGCGCCGGCGCAGGGCCGCTGCTGGCGCTCGGGATCGTGCTCGGCGTGGGGACCGTGATTTTGCTCGGGGCGCTTCACGGGAGTGGCTCCTGGCATGGGTGGGGGACGCGCGGGCGCCGACACCTGTGGCGCGCGTCTATCGCGGCGTGTCCCACGAACAGGATTGTCCCCGAGGCAAGCGTGTCGGGCCGTCAGAGCATTGACGTATGATGAATAGACCGGCCCATTATCCGGAACGCGGTGAAGAACCGAAATTCACCACGAGGACAACGTGATTTTCGCATGAAATCAGGTGTTTGCGCGGCGCTCTTCCGGGCGCGCACCGCCCTTTGGTGAGAGGGCGTCCGTGGGGGGCCGCCAAAGTTATGTGCGTGGGACGACCAGGACACCTGGTCTGCTTGACAGCGGGAAAGGATTCGACGTACGGGTCGAGTGGCTGTGCGGGCGTGAGGCCCGGCCGCGGCGGGATTGCGCGGCCGAGCACCAGCCAGCCCTCTTCCGCGTCAGGCGTTCGCCAGCCGGCGTGGGACACGCCACCGCCGGAGGCACGCCTCCGGTCCGCGGACTCGCCAACCGGTCGGAAATTCGGAGATATGGGTCGGCAGATGTGCGGAAAAGAAGGTAAAAGCGGGGAAGTCGGCTGGATTACCTCATTCGATCAGAGGGTGTACGAGAAGTTGTTCTTAGCCCCAACGGGGCGAAAGTGAATAGCCCGGGGCGTCAGCCCCGGGACCGCGACACGCGTACTATTCCCCCCTCCCCAGCCCCGCAGGGGCGACAGAAAATCCGATGCCGCCTGGAATTCTGTCGCCCCTCTGGGGCTGGGCAGAAGAGGAGTGGGCGCCGTTCCTCGGTTCCCGGGGCTGACGCCCCGGGCTATTCACTGTCGCCCCGTTGGGGCTAAAAAACCCACTTCTCGTACACCCTTTCAGATGGGACGGGACGGGCAGACCAGAGCCTACCCCCACAAGACCCACGCGGACACCCTGGTATGTTGGCAGAGCGTCATTTCCGTCCGCAGGCCCACGGGAGGTGAGGTCTCATGGCATTCGATCCAGGGTTGCGCGGCCTCTTGTCGGCGCGCGTGCCGGCCGTGCTGGCCGTTGCGGCCGTGCTGCTCTTTGGGCTTCGGCTGTCCGCGCAGCCGGTTGCCTCATGGTCATTCGAAACAGCGACGCCCGCCGCGACCAGCGACGGCGTCTCGCAGATCCCGGACAAACTGATCGGCGCCGACGCCTTTGTGCGCGGGGTACGGGGTCAGTGCCTGGTTCTGGACGGGATGACCACGCACGTGGTCCGATCGGCCGCCCGGGCGCCGAAGATCGCCGGCTCGTTCACCGTGCAGGCGTGGGCGGCGCTGGGGTCGTATCCGCTCAAGGAAGCGCCGATCGTCGATTTCGGCGACCCCGCGCGCGGCGGATTCGTCTTCGGTGTGGATGCGCACGGCCGGCTCATGCTGGCCCTGAAGGGGGGCGACCGCTGGCAGAAGCTGACCGCGCCCGCGCCCCTGTCGTTGCGGTCCTGGCATCGGGTCGCCGCAGTCTTTGATCCGGCCGGCGGCATGCGGCTGTACAACGACGGCGCGCGCCTCGCCCAGCAACCGGTGGAAGGCGCCTTCATACCTCCCGCGGGCCTCGACCTGTTGATCGGCCGGTCCCGCGTTCCGCAGCAGCCCGAGGGAACGATCCGCCCCGAGGCCACCGCGGCGGTCTTCGACTACCTGGACGGAGCCCTCGATGAATTGAAGATCTTCGATCACGCCCTGCCGGACTCGGAGCTCCTCCAGGCCGTCCGGACGGGACGCTCCCCCACGAGTCCCCTGGGGCCCCGCGTCTTGCCCGTCGGCGTGCCCGCGACCGGCCCCTTTGGCGCGTTTTCCACGAGGCTCTGGTTCTACACCCAGTGGGAGCGCGGCTGGCGCGTCGGTCCGTTTCCCGATGTCGTCGTGCGCTTCGATACGCTGCCGATCCACCTCGTCTTCTGGCGCGGCACCAGTTACATCCCGAACTGGGTGACCGAGAACGGCATCTGGTACAACAACCAGTCCACCGAGACCTGGACCGGCGTACGCGGCTGCGGCGAGCCGATGTCGGACAAGCAGTGCCGCTACTCGAACGTCCGCGTGATCGAGAGCACCGACGCCCGCGCCGTCGTCCACTGGCGTTATGCGCTGGCCGACGTCTTCAACACGATCGCCCGCCCGGACCCGATCACCGGCCTGGGGGACTGGACCGATGAGATCCACACGATCTACCCCGACGGCACGGCCGTGCGCATGATCACGCTGCACAGCACGCAGCCTGCGGAACCACACGAGTGGCAAGAGAGCATCGTCGTGATGGGGCCGGGCTTCCGCCCCGAGACGGTCCTCGAACCCGCTGGCCTGACAATGCTCAACGCCGCGGGCGAGAGCGTGACCTACTCATGGAAAACGGCCACGCCCCCGGCCGAACCCGGCCAGCCCGCCGCGGCGTGCATCCAGCTCGTCAATACCAAGAGCCGTTTCAAGCCGTTTGCCCTGGTGCGCCCGCAGGATGAACCCACTTTCGACATCTACGCCGGCGAGGTGCGCAGGGACGTGAGCATGTATCCCTGGTGGAATCACTGGCCGGCGGCGGCGTTCGCATCCGACGGCCGTTATGCCCTGGCCGACGACCGGCCGAGCCACAGCGCGCTGGCGCACCTGAAGTGGAAGGCCTATCGGGTCGGCCGCCAGTCGATGACCAAGATCATGCTGACGGGTCTGAGCGACCAGCCGGCAGCGAAGCTACTGCCGATGCTGCGGGCGTGGTCCCGACCCGCGCCGATCAAGATCGCCAGCCCGGGGTACACGACCAGCGGCTTCGATCCCACCGAGAAGGCCTACCAGATTCAAAGGCTCACCGACCTCGCGGCCCCGCTCACATTCGAGCTGAAAGCCGGCGCGGAGTCGCCGCTCGTGAACCCGGTGTTCGTCATCCAGAACTGGGGCGCGGGCGCGGCGGATGTGATCCTGGACGGACTGCCCCTGCGCGCTGCGCGCAGTTCCGGCAGGGAGTCCGGCGCGGCCTGCAAAGCTCGGATCTGATCATCTGGGTCCGCCACGAGGGGACGCAGCCGGCGACCGTCGAGATCGCGCACGCGGGCCAGTTCCGCCGGCGGTCGCACCTGGACTCGGGGGATTGAAAGGACGCGGCTGGGAGGGACCGCCCCGGTGCATTTGTAGGCTGGGTCTTGGACCCAGCCTACATGATGATATGCTTACACTCACAGGTGGTATCACAGACATCGGCTTCGTGGTCCCTCACCCGGCGTGGGTCTCGCCGCCGAGGATGGTGAGGATCTCGCCGCTGATGTAACTGCTGTCGGCCTCGGAGGCGAAGAAGACGAAGGCCGGGGCCACTTCCTCGGGCTGGCCGGGGCGCTGCATGGCGGTCATCTGGCCGTGCGCGGCGACCTCCTCGGGGGGCTTGGAGACGGGCTGGAGCACGGTCCAGATCGGCCCTGGCGCCACGCAGTTGACGCGGATCTGCCGATCCGCCAGGTTCTGGGCGAGCGATTTTGTGAACGCGTGGATGGCCCCCTTGGTGGTGGCGTAGTCGATCAGATCCTTGCTCCCCTCCAGGCCGGTGATCGAGCCGCAATTGATGATCGCCGCGCCGGCCCGGAGGTGGGGCAGGGCGGCCTTGACCATGTAGTAATAGCCGTAAATGTTCGTGCGGAAGGTGCGGTCCCACTGCTCGTCGCTGATGTCCTCGAACTGTTTCTGCGTCTCCTGGTAGGCGGCGTTGTTGACCAGGATGTCCAGTTGGTGAAACTCCTTGACGGTTTGCGCCACGGCGTCGCGGCAGAAACGCGCGCTGGTGACGTCGCCGGGGATCAACAAGACCTGGCGGCCTTCGTCCTCGACCGTGCGGGCGGTTTCCTCGGCGTCGCTCTGCTCTTCGGGCAGGTAGACGATGGCGATGTTGGCGCCCTCGCGGGCGAAGAGCACGGCGATCGCTCGGCCAATGCCCGAGTCGCCACCCGTGATCAGGGCCACCTTATTGCGGAGTTTATCCGAACCCTTATACAAGGGTGCATGGTATTCAGGGCGAGGCGTCATCTGCGATTCCAGGCCCGGCTTCTCCTGGTGCTGGGCCGGCATCGGCGACTTGTGGTGCTGTTTGGCCACGGCCATGAGTCCGATCTCCTCCTCGGTATCGGGTCCGGCGCAATCGGCCAGACCCAGAAGCGTCGTGGACTCGGGTTTCTAACGCAATTCGTATGCCCCGCCCGGCCGGGATGTCGGGGAGGGGAGTGCGACGTACGGAGAAATGGCAATGAGCACACGCGCATGCGTGGCCGGAACGACGCGCGCAGGGAAGGCGCCCAGGGAAGCCCTTTCAGACGCGTGTTTCGTCTTGGACCGGCGCCATGGTGGCCGGGGCCGGCGCACGCCGCGGCGACCAGCGGCGCATCTGGAGCGCGAGCAGGATATGACCGGCCGCGCCGCCCCACAGCCAGGCGCTGGGTGCCAGCGCCCCGGCCACCGTCAGCACCAGGCCGATGCTCAGAAACCGGTACGAGGCGATCCGCACGATCGTCGGGCGGTTGTAGGCGAGACGGCCCCGCAGGGCCGCCGGATCGCGGAGGATGTGCCCGAACAGCCAGATGTTCTGAAGATGTTGACCGATCACCGTCAATCGCGTGAACAAGAACAAGCCCAAGAGCCCCGCGAGGACCTGGCGGCCCAGTTCCCCGGCGATTTGCCTGCGGCCCAGGCTCCAGGTCACGAAACCATACAACACCGCGCCTACGAGCAATGTTCTCACGACCCGCGGCGGGAGCCACCGGCCCTCGTCGATCGAACGCTGAAAATAGGGATTCAGCTCGTAGCTGCCGGAGTAATCGAGGACCCGGTGGGCGCCGCGCCGATAGAACCGTGCGCCCACGAGCGTCAGGTAATAATCGAGACCATCAAGAACGGCAAACCCCAAGACAACCAGCCAAGGGCAGCCGAGGACAATCTTCGTCCACTCGGGCGTGATCATTGCCGGTATTCTCACTCAATGTTAAAAAAGTTCAAACATCTCTTCACCGTTATGGTCGGGATTGCCGATGAGCTTCTGGCCGACGGGATCAACGACCCAGTCGAGCATCTCCAGCGGAATCTGGCCGATGAGCACCGGGCATTCGTCGGGGATCTCGGCGACCGGAACGACACAATCCCGGCCTTGAACCGTGAGTTGAACCGATTCGTAGATGCCGAACTCGAAGATCCCCCCCGGGGTTTTCGCCGTCCGGGTTTTCGTTCGCTTGAGACCGAGCTGCTTGGTGAACCGTTTGGGCAGGGAGAGGAAGGTCGCGCCCGTGTCGACCAGGGCATCAGGGACCTCCAGGACATGGACCTGATCCGCGGAAAGCAGGCCCTGTTCCACCAGGTAAAGCTCGCGGAGGTTCTCGACTCGGGCGGGCACGATCACCTTGCCCATCGTGACGAGCTCCATCGGACGCCTCCTTCTTCCCAACAAGACGCAGTCGTTATCTCCATTCTACCCGGCGTGTTTCCGCCGGGACACTGGGCCGGGTTGCGACTTGCGGCGGGGCGGGACTATAATTCAAGGTCCGTCGCGGGTCAGCCTGGAGGTGAGTGAATGAGCGCCGAAGACGAGACCGACCCCCGATCGAGATCCACATCGAACCGCGCTTTGACGCCCTGGAGGCGCTCGGCATCACGTTCGAGGATCTCGAGGCGGCCTTGCCGCCCGCGCTGGATGCGTACCATGAACGCATCGCGGAAGAAGACGCGGAGGTTGACGCGGCCGCCCTGGAAGATCTGGCCGTTGTCATTGAGGGCCGGTCGTTTCGCCTGGGGGACCTGGCGGACATCGAAGTTTCTGAGGGCCGGACCTGATGGATCGACGGCCGTTCCCATTCCCTGCCTCCCTCCGCCGCGGAAAGCCCACCCGCCATGAGTCTTGACTTCGCGCCGCTCGCCGCTCTCATCGCCGCGCACGATCGTTTCCTGGTGACGACCCACGTCCGGCCCGACGGCGATGCGCTCGGCTCGGAAGTCGGTATGGCGGGCATCTTGCGGCAGAAGGGCAAGGATGTACGGGTGGTCAACGTCAGTCATGTCCCGCCCCGTTACGACTTTCTCGATCCGCACGGCGAACTCTTCGAGCATTTCGGCACGAATGGGACCACGGCCGATCTGGCGGACCGCGAGGCGCTGGTGATTCTCGACCTCTCGAGCTGGGGCCAGCTTGGCGACATGGCCGAATTCGTGCGCGGGTTTCGCGGCCCCCGGCTGATCCTGGACCACCATGTCAGCCAGGACGACCTGGGGGCGATGGTCATCAAGGACACGGCGGCCGAGGCGACCGGCACGCTCGTGCTGCGCGGCGCAGGCGCTCGGCGTGCAGCTCACGCCCGAGATCGCCACCGGACTGTTGACCGCGATCGCCATGGATACCGGCTGGTTCCGGCACCCCTCGACGCGCCCGCAGACCTTGCGCGACGTGGCCGAGCTGATCGAGGCCGGCGCCCGCATCGACCGGATCTACCGGCTTCTCTTCGAGCGCAACACCATGGCCCGGCTGACCATGATGGGAGAAGTCCTGGTCGGCCTGCGCACCGACCTCGACGGACGCATCGTCTACTCGGCCATCACCCGCGAGGACTTCGCCCGCACAGGCGCGCTCCCGGCCGAAACCGAGGACCTGGTCGATTTCACGATGACCGTGCGCGGGGCGGACGTGGGCCTCTTGTTCATCGAGCAGAAGCGGGGCGGCATCAAGCTCAGCCTGCGCACGCGCCTCGACACGTTTCATTGCGCTCAAGTGGCCGCGCAGTTCGGCGGCGGTGGGCACCGCGCGGCGGCCGGCGCGACTCTGCCTGACCCGCTCTCCGATAGCCTGCCTCGTGTTTTGGAAGCCGTTCGGCGGGAGCTGGGGGTGTAGCGAGGGCCGGATTCACCACCGAGACACAGAGCTTGTAGGCTGGGTCAAGACCCAGCTTTCTCAGCCCGGGAAGCTGGGTCTTGACCCAGCCTACAAGCTCTGTGTCTCGGTGGTGAATCCGGCCTCTCAAGACCAGGAAGTCAACACCGCCTCATCAATCCCGGTATAGGTTTCCAGGAGCATGGGCAGGCGGATCTGCTCCAGGAGCGAGAGGACGCGGTCGTTGACGCGGCAGAGCCGCAGCCAGCCGCCCGCGTGGTCCAGACGCAGGAAATGGGCCAGGAGCACGCCCACGGCGCGGCTGGAGAAGTGCGTGACCTGGCTCAGGTCCATGACCACCCGATGCGGCAAGGGGCGCTGGAACAGCGCATAAAGGCCCTGGCGGAGCAAATCGACGGCCGCGGTCTCGTCGAGCCGCTCGGACAGCGGGATGACCACCAGGACATCCTGGACCACGGCGTACTTCAGCCGGAACGCCTCCAGCTCCTCTTCCCCGGCATCGAAGAGAACGTTGGTGTCCAGCTCGACGGTGGGTGAGTTCTCCGCCCCGCTCGCGTCTGTCTCGTCCAGGTCCTCGGCGAGCCACGACACGACCAGGTCGTCGAAGACGGCCCGAGAATTGAACTCGGTCTGGGCCTCGATGATGACCGAGAAGACCAGCGTGCCGACCGTGATCTGATCACCGTGGACCAGTGGCAACTCGGTCCCCCGCAGCCAGCGGTCGTTGACCGCCGTGCCATTGGTCGTGCCCAGGTCGCGGACCACGACCGCATCCTTGCGCCGTTCGATGACGGCGTGCATCCGGCTGATCGACGAGTTGGCGCAGCGGAGCTGGCACTTCTCGTCCCGGCCGATCACGAACGACTCGCGGCGGACCGGGATGACGTTCCCCTTGCGGCTGCCCACCTCGATGACCAGCCGCACCGCCGGCCCGGAGATCGTCTTACCCGATCGTCTTCGTCGCGCGCGGCCAGGCGCCTCGGCCGCGTCGTCCGGTCCCGGCTGGGAGGCCCCGGGCAGGGAGGACAGGATCGAGACCGGCAGCTTCCGGGGCCGATCCATGTTCGGCCAGGCGGTGGTGAAGGCGGTCACCTCGTCGGCGAAGATGGTCAGCGTCTCGGTCAGACCGGCCACCGTGAAGACATCGGCCACGGCGGGCTTCAGACCGCAAACCCGCAACTGGCCCCAATCATCCAGCTTGCAACGCCGATGGACCTCGACCACGATCCCCAGGATCTGGCTCGACATCCGCTCCACGTTGCTGAAATCCAGCACGATCCGGTCGGCCCCGGAGCGGACCACATCCCGCAGCTCGCCGGCCACGTCGACGATCACGTCTTCTTTGATCAGCGACTGATCGAGGATCTTCACCAGGGTGATCGAACGTTTTCGCACCACGCTCAACCGCGACCAGTTGCGGCGCTGGAGTTTCCGCTTGGGGTTGTGCCGGTTATTATTGCTCCCGCCGCGCTTGATCAACGCGCCCGCCTCCAGCAGATCTTGCCAGTTGGCCGCGACCTCCGGGGGATCCTCGTCATCGAGGTAACTCACGAGCCAGCCCTCGAAGCGGCGCCAGGTCAGCCGGCTCCATGTCGGCCGGGTCGACAGCCGCTGGCACGGGGTCAACCGGCTGCGGCTGTAAGCGTACGGGACTCACCTCGGAGGGCGCAATCGGGGCAAGGTCGAACGACCCGTCCGAATCCCTCTCCTCGGCATCCAACATCTCGGGTGCATCGACGAGCGCGCACAGCATCAGTGTGCTCCCTTCTCGCTCCCCGTGAGAGGGTGCCGGGAAAAATGGTCTTGCCTCGGAATGAGAGGGCGGAAACAAGGGGGCCGATTGGCGGCCGTGGCAGGATTCCCGTCTCTCATACGTGGCCCGTCTGGGGATATTGGCGAGAAAACCCGCGGCCCTGGCCGAAAAAAATCGCCCAGGCCGGCCGAAAACCCTCAACCCCGCCCCAAGGTCCGGCCGGTGAGCGACTTGAGAAGCCCTGGCCGTGCCGGTCGCGACGGGGTTGATTCGGCGCGTGCGGATAGGGAAGATCAATATCAACAGCCCCGCAGCCCCGCGCCGCACACCGGCTTCGTCCCACCTCCGCTCCCGCCTGGAGGTTCATCCCCATGTTCCACCGTCGCGCTTTGGCCCGCTACGGCGCGCTGGCGTGCGCGGCCCTGTTTGGACTCGTCCTGGGCGTCCCCGGCGCGGCGTATGTGCTGACACCGCTCTTGCGGCGTCGCAAAGACCCCGCCGGATTCGTGCCCCTGGCCCGGTTTCACGATCTGAAAGTCGGCGTGCCGCAAGCGCTTCCGGTGATCGAAACCCGTCAGGACGCCTGGGTGCGCTATCCGCCCGAGCCGGTCGGTCTGGTCTGGCTGATCCGCCAGCCCGAAGGAAGCGCTCCGCCCGTTTTGGCCTTCTCGGCGGAGTGTCCGCATCTGGCGTGCGCGATCAATCTGTCGGCCGACGGACGCGGCTTCTTCTGCCCCTGCCATACATCGAGTTTCAACCTGAAGGGCGAGCGCCTCAACAAGGTCCCCCCGCGCGGGATGGACCCTCTCGAGGTCGAGGATTTCCGGCCGGACGATCCCCACGCCGAGGTGCGCGTGCGGTTCCAGCGGTTCCAGACCATGACGGAAAGGAGGGTGCCCCTTGGGTAAGACCTTTTCCGCATGGCTCGAGGCCCGCACGGGTCTGGTGTCTCTGGCCGGAGTCTTCCTGAACGAACCGCGGCCCGGCGGCGCGCGGTGGCGCCACGTGTTCGGGCCGGCGCTGGCGGCGGCCTTTCTGGTCCAGTTGGTCACGGGCCTGCTGCTGATGAGCGCGTACGTCCCCGCGGCCTCGCAGGCCTGGGGCAGTGTCTGGTACATCCAGACGCAGATGAACCTGGGATGGTTCCTCCGGGGCCTGCACCATGTCGGCTCGTCGGCGGTGGTGGTGCTGCTGGTGTTCCACCTGCTCCAGGTCGTGCTCACGAAAGCCTATCGCGCCCCGCGCGAGGTCAACTGGTGGTTGGGCCTGTTGCTGATGATGGGCATGCTGGCCTTCGCGTTGACCGGCTATCTCTTGCCGTGGGACCAGAAGGGCTACTGGGCCACGAAGGTGGCCACGAACATCATGGGCGCCACGCCGCTTTTGGGCCCGTCGATCCTGAGACTGGTCCTGGGAGGCTCGGAGTATGGCACCCCGACGCTCACGAGGCTGTTCACCGTCCACGTCGGCGTCCTGCCGCTGGCGATGCTCGTGCTGTTGTTCCTGCACGTGCTTCTCTATTACCGGCACGGGGTCGCCGCGCCGGCGGACGCCCAGGGGAGCGAACCCGCCTGGCCGGGACAGGTCGCGCGGAACCTGGCGGCGGCCTGTCTGATGCTGGCCGTGCTGGTGGGCGTGGTGCTCTGCAATCACGGCGTGAGCCTCGAAGCGCCCGCCGATCCCGGCAGCAAGGACTTCCCCGCGCGGCCGGAGTGGTATTTCCTGTCGCTCTTCCAGTTGCTCAATTATCTGAAGTCTCCTTATGAGGTCATCGGGACGCATCTCTTCCCCGGCGCCTTGATGCTCTTCCTGGCGCTGTTGCCGCTGCTGGATCGTGCCCTGCCGAGGCGGGCCGTCTTCACGGCCGCCTGCGTCGTGCTCGGCACGGTCTTTCTCGGCGGCAGTTACTTGATCCTCGAAGCGTTCCACGCCGACGCCCGCAACGCCCAGTATCAACAGGCCCGCGCCCGGGCCGATAGCGAACGTGCCCGCGCCAGTGCGCTGGCGGTGTTACAGGGCGTGCCCCCGGACGGCGCCTCTTACCTTCTCCAGCGCGATCCGCTCACCCATGGCCGCAGCGTGCTCGACCAGAAATGCCTGACCTGTCACCGATACGGCGGTCAGGGCCCGCTGGTCCGCCAGACGGCCTCCGACCTGAAAGGCGTCGGCTCGCGCGTCTGGGTGCGCGGCTTGCTGGAGAACCCAAGTAATCCCAGATACTTCGGCGCCGCGCCCAAGCTCAAGGGCATGAAGACGTGGAAGGCCAAATCCAAGCTCGACGCCCGGCAACTCGACCTCGTGGCCGACTTCGTCGCCGGGCTGGCCGAGGTGAATGAGGGTGAGACCTTCGACGAATGGAACGAGCGCGTCTATGACTGCAAACTGAAAGATCTCCCCGGCCAGCCGCTTTTCGTGGAGGATTGCGGCGCGTGCCACCTCATCGGCGAGGAGGGCGCGATCACCGCGGGCGGCGACATGAAAGCGCCCAACCTGTTTGGTTACGGCTCGCGGACCTGGCTCGTGAAGATGATCAAGACCCCCAACGTCCCAACGTTGTACGGCTTCCTCCAGCCGGCCGACCAGATGCCGGGCTTCGACGGCCGGCTCACCGAGAATGATGTGACGACGCTGGTGCGGTACCTGGAGGGGGATTATCCGAAGTAGGGTCCGCTGATGACTGATGGCTATCGCATCTCAGGAAAGCAATGTCCGTTTCCCCCATCCCGGAGGGATGCCAGCCATTAGCCCCGGTTCGCGCAGCGCAACCGGGGTTCTTGAGAAGACGCCGGTGTCTCGACCCTGGAGGGGTCGCCGCGCCACGGCCCCGATCCGCGCGGCGACCCTTTCAGGGTCGGTTTCTTCTTTCGTTCTTGTCCGGTGGTGGCGCTGCGCTGACCACCGGCTAATGGCTGCCATCCCTCCGGGATGAGCTGCGCGGACAGGACTTTCCTGAGAGCCGAGTATCCGCCATCCGTGATCCGGCATCCGCCATCCGCCATCAGCCATCAGTCATCAGTCATCAGCTCTACGAAATCTCGCCCCCATCCAGCGGCGGGTCATCCCGCGCACTGAGGGCGAACGCGGCCAGATTGACGAGAATCGCCAGGACGGCGAGCGTCGCCGCCGGCGCGCAGGCCCGCGGGCTGGTCGAACTGGCGGAGCACGGTCGGGCCGACGGTCTGGAACGTCGAGACCGGCGTCAGCACCAGCGCCAGGCCCACATCGGAGAACGCGAGCGCGACGGCGAACAACACCGCGCGCCAGTCCAGCTCCAAGTAGCGGGCGGGCCACATCCCAGCGCGCCCGCCGCCGCGTGGCCCCCAGTGTCATCGCCGCTTCGACCAGTTCAGAACGGCACCGCCCGCGCGCGGACATCGCCTGACTGGTCAGCAGCGGCAGTCGCAGCACGGCCAGACCCGCGATCAGCGCCAGGCCGGGCGTCTGATACGGGTCGATCAGCCCTCCCAGATCGCGCAGCCCGGCCGCGATCAGTCCGTAATGCGTCGCCGGCAAGAGGTCCGCCAGGCGAGAAAGCACCGGGCCCGTCAGCAACAGTCCGACACCGAGCGCCAGCGGAGGAATGCCTCCCCAGAGGCTCAGGACCCGCCGCGTGAGCCAGCCGGAGACGCCGCGACGGGGCCGCGCGGTCACGAACCAGGCCAGCGCCAGGTCGATCCCCGTCACGGCCCCGCCGACCGCCAGTGAGGCCAGCAGCACGCCGAGCAGGGACGCGTTGGCCGCCAGATCCAGAATCGGGGCCGTCACCTGCGGCCAGAAGGCGCCGGTCGCGGGTTCCAAAGGTCGCAGCCCGAGCACCACGACGGGCAGCCAGGCCAGCAGCGACCAGACCGCGAGCGCCAGGACGAGAAAAGGCGTCCGGCGCCAGGAGGCCGATCGGGGCGGAAGTGCTCGATCGGGCTGCGGCATGGCCCGCCGAGAGCCTCGCGCCAGCCAGCGCACCATGCCGACCACGATCAGCCCGACCCCGACCAGCACCGCGGCGCGGGCCCAGTCGGCCCCCATCGCGGCCGTGAAAAGTTGGCCGGGGAGCGTGCGCCGCAGCCCCAGGGCCAGCGGCGCGCCCGGCTCGAACAGCGTCAGACCAAAGACCACCCCGGCCGCGCGCCGGGCCTCGGGACGGACCAGCGGCCAGACCAGCGTGCGCCAGACCTTCTTGGGACGCGCCGCCGCCACCAGCCCGGCTTCCTCCCACGCCGGATCGATCCGCCCGATCGCGCGCGCGACCGCCAGGACCACCAGCGGCGTGAGGCTGGCCAGCTCGACCCACACATACGCCAGCCAGACGCCACCGATCTGGGCATTCCACGGCTCGCGCCACGAGAGGGACGTGGGCGCCCAGGGCACGAGGTTCTCGTCGCCCATGAGCAGCCGCAGCCCCAGCGCGCTGAAGAGGGGCGGAATCACCACCGGAGCACACACCAGCGCCGCCAGCGGCCGACGCCCCCAGAACCGCCAACGCGCCACGATCCGCCCCAGGGGCACCCCGACGACCAGCGCAACCACGCCCACCAGCCCCGCCACCACGAGACTGGTCGTGAGCGAGTCCAGCACCAAGGGATCGTACAAGGTCAGCACGGCCGGGAAGAGCGAGAACCGCACCGCGCCGTCCGGCCCCCGATCGGTCAGCGCCGCGATCAGCAGCACCACGACCGGCGCCAGTATCGGCAGAACCAGTGCCGCCCCAAACCATCGACCCAGCCGTTCCGACCGCCGCATGCTTTCGTTTCCGTAACGCTTTTCCGGACCCAGCGGGGCGAAATCCCAACTTGCCCGCTCCAATTAGGTTAAGGTATTGTAAGTGTTGGCCGGTAGCTCGCCTATCCCGGACATTATTCTATGGTTGCACGATGGGTCACAGAGGCCGCTTCCAGGCTCAAGGCGGTGGCTTGGAAGAATCGGAACCCTGGGATGAGGAGAAACCTCTACAAGCGATCAAAGGCCACTGTCTTCTGAGTCAGCTTCAGAGGAAGATCCCGCCCAGAGAAGCGGCGTTGAGGTATGATTCATTTATGAAAGCTCATCGTTTCATAGATTCGGCTGCATCCTCGGGTGGGGTCGGACCCTGTAAGAAATCCTTTGTCGTTCGTGGAAGTCGTGACCAGAGGGTCGATATCGAGGTCCAGAGCGGACATGCGTTTGTCTGATCGTCCACGGAGGCATGAATGGTAAACAATTTATTCCCACAGTTCCTCGCCGATCCCGGGCAGTACCGGCTTTCGGAGCGACATTGGGAGGATTCTGGAGCCAAATCGACTCCTTCTTGCGTGAGAACTTCAAGTGGACCTATCCCTGGCTTGGGACTGGCTCACCGCACATAAAGGATGGGAACCCGATCTTCAGCGCCTGCTCGTCGGTTCTCAGACGTGGTATCCGTGTCATCCAAGAAGAGCCGATCGGACCAAGGCTCGACATCCAGGCTTGGCTCGATACTTTTGGCGGTGACCTCACCAATCCCGACCGCATCGACGAGTTGGTCATCTCGTGTGGCCTGTCGGATGTTGCCTCGAAGGTCGCCCTCTCTCTCATGTTCCCCTGGGTGCGGGGACGGTCCATCGACTTCAGATACAACGATGCTGGACTGCTCATCCCGAGCGATCATCCCAAGCCAAGACGAAACGTCAGATCGCTCGATAGAGCCGCTTGATGGGCGACGGACAACATGAGGCATTTCACGGCGAGCGGCTTGTGGTTCCTCAGTGATGACCCGACAAAGCGGGTGGCCGGTACACTCCGTTATTCGGAGAAAGGCATTCATCTGAAGCTCCTGGACGGCTTCAGGGATGGCTGGGTGCCGATTTCAGAACCCTATCCACTTATCCACGGCGTTGCGAGCAAGAATCCTTACGGCGAATTTGTGACGCTCATCAACTGCTTCACCACGCGGACGAGGCTATCTTCGGCAGGAATCAGCTCGGAGACGATCTATTGCAATCGTGGGATCATCGGGGACACACACCTATCCCCGGAACATGACGAATTCGAGGCGCTGGACATCCAGATCAGCTACCTGTCCGATTGGTTCGGGCGTACGGGGATGGTGGCCGCATTCGTCCCCGGCGACGTGTTCGGCCTCGACGTTCACTATCGCGAGCCCGAGGCGTCTCCGTTTCCCTGTCGGCGATGAGGTCCTCGCTCTCGGCATGGCAGCGAAGACGAACAGATCGTTCAAAAGGCTGAGCATCACGGAAGAGGCCCACTTTCTCATCCAGCCATTACCCCGCCTCAATCCTGAGCAGATTCACCGCGCGTACGTCCGCCCTTTGCAGAATCTCCTGAGCTTCGCAACCGATACGCCCAATGCCGTCGAAGAGATCCAACTCCTTGGAGAAAAAGTCGTCCAGGAAGAGGTTCAGTGGAACAGGAAGTACCATTTGGTCTACAACCCCGTCTTCCGGCTAAAGACGAAGAAAGACCACCTCCTCCCGGGCAACATGCTCTTCACCTTTGACGAGACGCAAGATGCGGGGCTGAACATCTTCGAGAAGTGGATGGAATTCACGAGGAAGCACGAGGCGTTCTGCGCCGTGTACTTTGCCTCGCTCTATGCACCACCGAGGTATCTCGACGAGAAGTTCCTCCGGCTGATGTCCGCGTTCACGCTCCTCACCACATCCCTCGGCGAGGTGTCGCAACGAACGAGACTCTACCTGAACCAAGTCCAAGTTCTTTCAGAAAACGTATTCACTCATGAGGAACAGGCATTGCTTGGTCACGTGATGCCCACCGGTCCCGAGATCGAGATGCCCTTCCATTTACTCAGGCTCTTGGAGAAACACCGCTCCGTCATGAGCCAGATCATCGGAGATGACCTCCCAGGCTTCGTGAGGTCCGTGTCCGACACGATCGCTCTTATCGAGCGACGACCGGCGATGAACAACTCTCCACCTATCCAGGGTGCTGACCTTCACTTTGCCATGCAGAAGATTCAAACGCTCATCAAGATCGTCATTCTCAAGGAACTTGGGTTCAGCGAAGAGCTTGGCTCCAAATTTCTAGAGAGAAATCAGCAATTTGGCTACCTGAAAGGACTGTAACGTATTCTCTTGTGATTATTAGTTTGAAGTATTCACATTTTTATTCGATACTTACTCCGATGCCGCCGCGTAGCGGCTGGGCAGGATGACCACATGCTCGGGGGCGACGGCGACCGTCAGGCTCTGACCTTCGCGCAGCTCAGGGGTCTGAGCGGGCAGGGTCAGGGCGGTGACGGGCCAGTCGCCGGGGCCGCGCAGATGGACCTGGCGGACGCCGCCGAGGTAGACCTGCCGCTCGACGGTGGCCGGGAAGCGATTGGCACCCAGGGGCGTGGTCACGCCTCCCAGACCGAGCGACTCGGGACGGATCGAGACCGTCACCGGACTGCCGCCCGGCAAGGTCTGCGCCGGTGCCAGGCCGACGAGCCGGCCCACCGGGGTCCGCACCACGGCCCCGCCCCGCGCGTCGGTCGATTCGAGGTGCCCTTGCAGCAGGTTCGCTGGTCCCAGGAACTGGGCGACGAACGTATCCGACGGCCGGTTGTAAAGCTCCCAGGGGGCCCCTGTCTGGACGATCCGGCCCAGGTCGAGGACCGCGATCCAATCGGCCACCGCGAGTGCCTCGCGGGGATTGTCCGACAGGACCAGCGTCGTGGTGCTGGTCTCGGTATGGAGCCGCCGCAGGTCGTCGCGGAACTCGTCGGCCCCCTGTCCTTCGAGCCCGGCCAGCGGCTGATCGAGCACGAGCAAGGCCGGGTCGATCGCCAGCGCCCGCGCCACGGCCACCCGGCGCCGCTGGAGCGGCGTCAGCCCCGCGATGCGGCGGTCCGCCAGCCCTTCGAGCCGGACCAGGCTCAAGGCTTCCTCGACGCGCTTGCGACGCTCGCGGCGGCTGACGCCCCGCACCTGGAGTCCATAGCCGACGTTGTCGGCGACATTGCGGTGCGGCCAGAGGGCTTCCGTTTCGAAGACCAGCCCCACGCGGCGCTCGGCCGGCGTGAGCTTCTGCATCGCGCGGCCGTCGAAGTAGATCTCCCCCTCGTCGGGCGTCTCCAGGCCGGTGATCAGGCGGACCAGCGTCGTCTTGCCCGCGCCGGGCGGGCCGAGCACGTAGGTCAAGGCGCCGGGGTTGACCTCCAGCGACACCCCATCGACGACCGCGACCCGGTCGAACCGCTTGACCAGGCCGTCGAGCACGACACGGATCATGAGCGCGCGTTTCCTTTCTGGGCCTCCCGCGTCACGCGGCGGGCGTTTTGACGGGCCCAGGTGATCCACTCGGCCCGGAGCCAGTCGCGGAACCGCGCATCGAGCGCCAGCTTGCCCCCGGCCGCCGCGGCGATCTCGTGCAAGCGTGCGCCGTCGATCGGCCGGGGCGGCTGCTCCCAGCTTTGCAGCAGCCATCCGCGCGCATCGAGGCCGGGAGCGATCTGCCCCGCCAGGGTCTCCACCAACCCATGATCGCGCAGGTTCTGGACCGACAAAGGCGGCCACGGCGGCGCCTCGGTCAGGTAGTGTTCCAACTGGCGTTTGCGCTCTCCGGGCGGCATGCGGAGCCACGCCGCGCAGGCCCGGACCAGCTCGGGCTGGGCCTCCACCATCGTGGCGCCGAGAAGCTCGGCGAGCACGTCGTCGGCTCCGTCCGACCTGGCCGATTCCTGGATGGCCAGTCGCTCCTTGAGCCATTCCAGGAACCGCCGGGCCAGTTCCCGATGCGGCGCGGTCGCGGCGATCGCCACGCCCGCGACGGGGCTGGGCCTGGGTCCGAGCCACGCGGCCCCATCCGGAACCGTCATCGATCCCGTGAAGGCCGGCGTCAGCGCCACTTCCGCGCGGCTCCAGCGGGCCAGGGCCACGCCGCTGTCCAGGCCGATCGGACGCGCATTCGCGGCGGCCAGGACCAGCGCGGCGTAGCCCGCGGCCCACGATGGTTCCCGCAACCGGGCCGCGGCGAAGGCGAACGACGCCGCGTCCCGGCGCGGATCGTCCAGACCGATTTGCCCGGCGAGGCGCGGGTCCGTCAACGCCGACCAGTCCTCCGGCGGGCGCATGGCGCGAGCCTCGAAGAGGTCCCGGTGCACGGCCAGGGCGATCTCCGGGCGTGGGAGCGTCCGCACGCTGTCCGCATCCAGTAGTCCGCGTCGTGCCAGACGATCGAACGACCAGGGCGGTCCTTCCAGCACGACATCGACCTTCGTTCCGTGCTCGACCAGCGCGGCCGGCGGCTCGCCCGTCTCCGGCCGGACCCAGACCAGGACCGGCGCTGTCCCATCATGCCAGGACGAAGTGACCGCGGCCTCGATCGCGCGACACTCCGCCGCGGGCAAGTTCGTGGCGACAACCAGCGTCTCCCGGCCGCCCGGCGAGCAACCCGCGAGCGCCACGAACAGGAGGGCCGATGTCAGGACCGATCGTTTCATCAACTTTCCCTTGCGAATGGCAACTCTGCCTGCTCCGCGGAGGTCATCTCCTTTTCGTAGGGTAGGCTTCAGCCTGCCTCTTCATAAGAGAACCAATACTGTAGCGACGCTGCCAGGGTATTGCGCCGGAGACGTTGGGTGCCACGGGTTCCGCTCTGGGAACCCGTGCCGCATGGCCCCGGACACGGGTTCCCAGAGCGGAACCCGTGGCACCCAACGCCGTTTCCTCAGATCAGCCGAAACCAACCCGGTCCCCTCAGCGACGGTTCAAAAACCATGGAAGTGGCAGGCTGAAGCCTACCCTACAAGAGTGTGGCTTCAAGCAAGTGACCAGTGACAAAATCAATTCGGCGCCGGGCGGCTGCCCAGCGTGGCCTTGAGGCTGGTTTCCTTGCCCTCGCGCTGGACGACGATCTCGACGGTCTCGCCCGGCTTGTGCTTGCTGAGGCCCTCCATGTAATCCTCGATGTTGGTGATCGGCTTGCCGTCGAACTTGATGACGATGTCGCCTTCTTTCAGACCGGCCTTCTCGGCGGGGCTGCCTTCGGAGACGCCGTCGAGCTTGACGCCCTTGATGTCCGTCTCACCAGTACGAGGGACGAGTTCCCAGGTAAGCACCCTGACTGCGACCCGCGAGGCGCACACCCCGGCCCGGCGGCGGGCTGGGGAGCTTCTTGAAGTGCGGCCGCTCGGGACGCCGGGCCATGTCCAGCAGCAAGAGCTCGCTCAGGTTGGCGATGCGCGTCATGCCTTCGAAGTTGATCCGTTCCGTGTCGTCGGTGGGGCGGTGGTAATCCGGGTGCGTGCCCGTGAAGGCGAAGAAGACCGGGATCTCCTTGCGGTAGAACCAGGCGTGATCGCTGGCGTTGAACTCCGACGAGGTGTCCGGGACGATCTTCGCCTTGAGGTCCTGCGAGCGGGCCAGGTCGGTCACGAGAGCGTCGAGTCCTTCGAGCGTCGGCGCGCCGTAGACGATCAGCTCATGCTTGGTATTGAGCCGGCCCACCATGTCGAAGTTGAACATGGCGACCGTCTTGTCGAGCGGGAAGAGCGGGTGCTCGACGTAATACTTCGAGCCGAGCAGGCCGCGCTCCTCGCCGGAGAAGGCGATGAAGACGATGCGCCGCGGCAAGGGCTCGCCCCGACGCGCCAGCCGCCGGGCCATCTCCATAACCATGGCCGTGCCCGAGGCGTTGTCGTCGGCCCCGTTGTGAATGGCATGAACGCCGGGCGCCAGCGAGCCGGGTCCGCCGTAGCCGACGTGATCGTAGTGCGCCCCGACCACGATGGTTTCCTGGGCCAGCGGGCCGTTGCCGTCGAGCACGCCAATGACATTCTTGATCTGGAAAGGCGTCTTCTCGATCTTGACCTCGGCCGAGAGGGTCCAGCCCTTCAGATCCTGGGTCTGCGTCTTGAGGTCCGCGTCGATCGTCTTCTCCAGCTCCGCGACGCCCGGCGCGCCGGCGGCCTGGAGCAAGCGGTCGGCCAGGGCGCGCGTGATCATCAGGAAGGGGATGCCGGTGCCGTCGCCATCGGTCGTGTTGAACTCCAGCAGGGCATCCTTGCCGTCCTTGAGACTGGCCGTGTTGTTGACCATCAGCACGGCGGCCGCGCCATGATCGGCCGCGTTGCGGGCCTTGTGGCGCAGGGTGGCGTAGCTGGTCATTTCCTTGCCCGCGAAGGGGCTGTCGGCCCTGTCCATCTGCGGCTCTTGCCGGAGGATCAAGACCGCCTTGCCCTTCACGTCGCGGTCTTTGTAGTCGTCGTAGTCGAGCTTGAGGTCCTTGTCCTGGGCGGTGATGCCGTAGCCCGCGAAGACGACCGGCACGTGCTGGAGCGTCGCGCTGCCGCCGCGCTGCAAGGGGGTGAAGTCGGGACCGGGGTCCGCCTTGAGGCTCTTCTCATCAGGGCCCTGGAAGCTCAGCACGGCGGTTCCGACCACGCGGGACTCGCCCGGGATCTCGAACGGCTGGAAGTATCCCTCCGCGCCAGGGGCGGGCTTCAGGCCGATCTCCTGGAAAACCGCCGCGATGTGGTCGGCGGCTTCGTCCAGCCCCTTCGTGCCGGCGCCCGGCCTTCGCGCAGGTCCGAGGCCAGGTACGACACGTCGGCCCGCAGCCGCGTCTGGGCCGGACTGACGTACGGGGCGTCCTGGGCCAGCGCCAGCACCGGCGCAGCGAGCATGACGAGAAACAGTCGAGAAAGAATGCGTGAACGCACGAGCATGCGAGGGTTCCTTCGGCTGGGAGCGGCCGTCTCGGCAAACGGGGGGCTGTGTGGTTGATTCTCAGTTGCTTGCGAGCCAACGTCAAGCGGCCTCGCCACATTGCGGGGAAGGGGCGGGCGGGATAGCATGAATTCTTACGGACTATGAGGGAACTCGATGGTCCATGGGAGGAAGAACGATGAATGACGGGTTGAGGTCGAACGAACGCCTTATTCACCACAGAGACACGGAGAACACGGAGACAGCCACAGAGGAGGAATACAGAGAGTTGTCGGGGAAGATTATTGGAGCGGCTATCGAGGTGCATCGGATGCTCGGGCCGGGGTTGCTGGAGTCGGCCTATCAGGTGGCGCTGTGCCGGGAGTTGACGTTGAGAGGGATTCCCTTCGAACGGCAAGTCGAATTACCCATGGAATACAAGGGCGTCCGCCTTGAATGTGCATATCGTCTTGATCTTGTTGTCAATAACCTGATCATCGTGGAACTCAAGTCGGTCGAGAAGATCGAGCCCGTACACGAAGCCCAACTGCTGACCTATCTCCGCCTCAAGAATCTCTGGCTCGGCCTTCTCATCAACTTCAACGTCCCGTTGCTCCGCGAAGGCATCCGCCGCATTGTCAATTAAGGTCTTCTCTGTGTCTGTCTCTGTGTTCTCCGTGTCTCTGTGGTGAATAAGGCCCCCGGGAGCCCCCATCCATGCGTCCCCTTCTCCTCTTTCTCTGTCTTCTCTCGCAAGCCCAGGACGCCGCCCTGCGAGACCGCGTGAGCCAGCTCATCGAGCGTCTCGACGCCGATCAGGGCGAGGCCCGCAACGCGGCCGAGAAGGCGCTCCTGGATCTCGGTCCGAAGGTGCTGCCCTTCCTGCCCGACCCGGCCAAGCTCAAGAGTGCCGAGCAGAAGCAGCGGGTCGAGAAGATCCGCGACACCCTCAGCGCCCTCGAAGAAGACGCCAAGCTGACCGCCGCGCTCGTGACCATCCAGGGCAAGGATCTGCGGCTGACGGAAGTCCTCCAGCAGCTTCAGCGGCAATCGGGCAACACCATCACCGACCTGCGCGAGCAGATGGGCGAGGAGGTCACCAATCCCCGGCTCGACCTGGACCTCAAAGAAAAGCCGTTCTTCGAGGCCCTCGACACGATCTGCAAACAGGCCAAGCTGGCGCCGAATTTTTACACGGGCGACGGCACGATCGGCCTGATCACCAGCACGGCGCCGAACGCTCCCGAGGGCCATCCGCCGCACACGGTGGCGGGGCCGATCTATACCGGACCGTTCCGCATCCAGTTCAAGCAGTTGGCCGTCAGCCGCGATTTCATCGCCGAGAATGCCACGGCCAACGCCCAGTTTGAAGTCGCCTGGGAGCCGCGCCTGCGGCCGATGCTCTTGACGCTCAAGTCCGAGGACGTGGCGATCATCGACGACCGCGGCCGCGCGGTGCCGCCGAGCGTGCCCGAGGAATCGGCCAGCGTGGTCATCCGGCCCGACAACCCGGTCGCCGAGATCAATCTGAACATGGACGCCCCCGACCGCCAGGCGCAGAAGCTCACCAGCCTGAAGGTCCAGGCCCAGCTCACGCTCCCCGCCGGCATGCGCACCTTCAAGTTCCCGAACATCGCCCAGGATGCGCAGCAAACCCAGGGGCAGGTCGCGGTCGCGCTGGGACACGTCCAGGTCGAGGAGCAGATCTGGAAGTTCAAGATCAGCCTGAACTACCCCGACGGCGGCCCAGCCTTCGAGAGCTACCAGCAGGGCCTGTTCAACAACCGCCTCTGGCTGGTCGGCCCCGACGGTGGCCGGCTGGAACAGAACGGAGCGCACGGCGGCGGCTTCAACACGCTGGGCTCGGACAACGGCCGGCTGGTCTTCGAGTACCTGTTCGTCGATGTCCCCGGCAAGCCGGCCGACTACGGCCTGGTCTATGAAACCCCCAGCCGCGTGGCGAGCGTCCCCATCGAGTTCGAGTTCAACGACGTGCCGCTGCCGTGAGAGTGTGCGCCGGCAGCGTGGTCTTCTCGTAGGGTGGGCATCGCTCACCATCTTAGAGTCTGTCCCGAAAGCCCGTCGAGGGCGTCCGGTTTTAGCCCCGAAGGGGCGGCAGTGAATAGCCCGGGGCGTCAGCCCCGGGAGGAACAACGGCGCAAAAACTCCTTCTTCTCAGCCCCGAAGGGGCGACAGAACCCCGGGCTCCGCAGCCTCTTCTGTCGCCCCTTCGGGGCTGAGAAGAAGGGGGGTGTGGGGCCGGTCTCGGTTCCCGGGGCTGCCGCCCCGGGCTATTCGCTGCCGCCCCTTCGGGGCTAAAACCAGAATGACCGGATCGTCACTTCTGGGACAGACTCTTACAAGGGAAAGCCCGGGTGGTGGGCGGCCGGGTGGCACTGGTGGCTTGCCCACCAGTGTCCTTTCGCGGGAGAGGGTTGGGGTGAGGGGGAGGATCGAGGGCCGGGCGACGCGCCACTCCCCCTCTCCCTCACCCTCCCCCGCCAGGGGGGAGGGGACCGGAAAGACGCCTTCGGAGCTTTCGGGACAGACCCTTAGCGCCGTTGGGGGCCACCCGCGGATGGCGGGCCGAGCCCACCCGAGAAGACATCCTCTCAATCCAGATCGATGATCGCGCTATCGCTGATCGCAAACGCCTCGTTCTGGGCGGCGGGACTCGGCGGCTGGTTGGCGGCGGGGCGGGGCAGCTCGAACGAGGAGGGCGCCACCCCATTCGCGGCACGGGCCGCCGCGGGCCGCGTTTTCGCCTCCGACGGACCGGGCACATCATCCGGACCGAGATAGACCCGCAGTTTGATCGCGCCCAGCGTGATCCGGTCGTTGGGCAAGAGAGCCGCCCACAAGATGCGTTGGCCATTGACTTTCGTGCCGTTGGTCGTGGCCAGGTCGCGGACCATCAAAAGGCCGTCGGTGCGCACCAGCACGCAATGCCGCTTCGACAGGCTGGGATGCGCAATCTGCACGTCGCAAAACTCTCGGCGCCCTACCACCGTCACATCCCGCGTGATCGGTATCGGCGGATCACCATTGAGAGGGATCAGCTCGGCTTTCATGAGCGGCCCGAGAGAGAATGGGTACAGTGGTCCGGAGAGGCTGCGTGTAACGTATCAAAGATCCCTGTCCTGCGGCAAGGCGAGCCGGCCGCGTGGGGCGTCCGGGAAGCAGACACAATTCCGGGAGACCCCGATCGCAATCCGCGCGGCCCCCGTATGATGGTAGAAAGGGTCTTCGTTCGCGCAGGTCGTTCAAGGCGGAGCCCACACATGACATCGCTTCTGCACCGCTGGCTTGGCTCGGGCCTGCCGCTGCTTCTCGCGCTGGCCCCGCCGGGCCTGGGACAACAGTCCATTCCCCCTCCCCCGGCGCCTTCGACTCGGGCGCCGGAGGCGAAAACCGCGCCCTTTTTCCTGCCCGGCACGGAGGGCAACCAGCCGGTCAAGCCCCTGGCCGAGGGACCGCTGCACGAGGCGTTCCTCTCGCCGGCGCGGCGCTGCCGGGCGACCGGCTGGGCAAGTCGCCGCCCCCGCCCATCACGGAGCGCCCGGGCGTCGAGCCCACGGACCCCGGCGCCGTCTGGATTCCCGGCTACTGGGAGTGGGACCGGGCGCGCAAGGATTTCTCCTGGGTGACGGGCACCTGGCGCGTGCCGCCGCCGGGCCGCTTCTGGGTCAACGGCTACTGGACCCGCGATGAGAAGGGCTGGTATCGCGTCCCCGGCTTCTGGAGCGATCGCCAGACCAACCGCATCGACTACCGCAAGAACGGCCCGCCCGCCGAGCGTCCCGACGAGGACCCCGGCCCCGCCCCCGGCGCGGATTGCTTCTACGTGCCGGGCGAATACGTGCCCGACGCCAACGGCGTCACCTGGCGCAAGGGCTTCTGGGCCAAGGCCCAGCCCGGCTGGGCGTGGGTGCCGGCGAAGTGGGTCCACCAGCCCGAGGGCTGGGTCTTCCAGGACGGCTACTGGGATTACGTTCTGGAAGGCCGCGGCACGTTGTTCTCTCCCGCCGCCGCCACGGGATCGAGCCAGCAGGATACTGGCCTACAACCCGGTCTCCGAGATCTCCGCCGGCAGTTACGGCCGCCTCTACGGAGCCTTCGGCCGGCCCACCTATTACTACGACGGCTACCCCGGCTGCTATTACGACCTTGACGGCCGCTATTACGGCTACGGCGATTACGGCACCATCGGCCTCTACAACGGTTACCTCGACTACCCCTACCTCGGCTACGACGGCTACCCGTACCTGACCTCGGCCGCCTATAGCCCCTACGGCTACGGCTACGACGGTTATGGCGGCTACGGTGGTTACGGCGGCTATGGCGGCTATGGCCTTGGGATGCTGGGTGGCCTGGGCAGTCTGTTCGGCTATGGCTTTGGCTGCCCCTATTTCGGGCTTGGCCTGGGCTATGGCGGTTACGGTGGCTACGGTCTGGGCTACGGTGGCTACGGGGGCTATGGCCTCGGCGGCTACGGCGGGTATGGCTTCGGCTACCCGTTCGGGTACGGGTTCGGTGGCTACGGGTTCGGTGGCTACGGCTTCGGCTTCCCGTTCTTCGGCTTTGGCTTTCCGTTCGGGTACGGGATCCCCTTCTTCCTGGGAGCTGGGGGTTTCAACAACTTTGGCAATTTCAACAATAACTTCCACCGCAACTTCGCCCAACATCCTTTCTTCCCGGGACGTGGGCGGGGGTTCAATAACGGCAACCGCGGGAACGGGGGTTTTGGCAGAGGGACCGGTGGCGGCAACCTGGCGCGTGGTGGTGCCGGCGGCCTCCGCGGAGGCAATCTGGCAGGAGCCGGGGGCAACATGGCGGCACTCGGCGGCCTGCGTGGAGGTGGACTCGGCGGCCGGGGGATGCCGGGGGCGTTCCGGGGCGGGAGCGGCGGGTTGAACCGGATGGGTGCGGCGGGACCGCTCGCGCGGGCCGGTCGCGGCACGGCACCGCAGAGCGCACCGTTCGGTAATCCCCTGCTGGCCTCGCGTCACACGGGCAGCCAGATGGTGCCCGGCCGCGCCGGCATGACGACGCCCGCGAGTTATAACAGCGGCCACATGGACGCGATGCGGCACGTGGTCGCGCGGCCCGCGTTCTCCGGCATGAACCCCGCGCTGGGATCGCGGGCGAGCCTGGGAACCCCGGGGCTGAACCCGGGTGGCCGGACGCTCGGCTCAAGCCCGATGAGCGGTAGCCCGATGAGCGGTCTCTCCACGCCGGGCCGGATGGGAGGCGGTGCTCCGGGCGGCCCGGGCGGTAGCTTCGCACCCTCCGCGCGCCTGGGAGGCGCCGGCGGTAGTCTGGCCGCGCCCATGGGCGGCTTGGGCGGCGGCGGGTTCGCCGCGCCGCGGATGGGCGGTCTCGGCGGCGGCGGGTTCGCCGCGCCGCGGATGGGCGGTCTTGGTGGTGGCGGCTTCGGCGGTGGCGGGTTTGCCGCGCCCCACATGGGCGGTTTCGGTGGTGGCGGTTTCGGTGGCGGCGGCTTCCGTGGGGGCGGGTTCGGCGGGGGTGGATTCGGCGGCGGCGGCGGCGGCCACATGGGCGGCGGTGGCGGCGGTGGGCACCGCTGAGAGGCTGTATCGGGAGGTGATGGCCTGTCGAGAAAGCCGGTTGTGCGTGTCTTGGGTGGCATGCCCACGTCTTCGTGGGCATGTCCGGCTGGGTGCGCCCGGGGGGAGCCGGACATGCCCACGAAGACGTGGGCATGCCACCCGACAAGAAGACCCTTCTCAATGCCGGAAGTGGCGGCGGCCGGTGAGGATCATGGCCATGCCGTGCTCGTCGCAGGCGGCGAGGGTCTCGTCGTCGCGCTTCGAGCCGCCGGGCTGGATGATCGCGGTGACGCCCGCGGCGGCGGCGGCGTCGGGGCCGTCGCGGAACGGGAAGAACGCGTCGGAGGCCAGCACGGCGCCCCGTGGCCCGCGTCGCCGGCCTTCTCGACGGCGATCCGCACCGAGTCGAGCCGGCTCATCTGCCCGGCGCCGACGCCGACGAGCTGACGCCCCGCGGCCAGGACGATCGCGTTCGACTTGACCGCCTGCGCAGACCCGCCAGGCGAACGCCAGGCCGCGCCGCTCGTCGGCGGTCGGCGGCGCGGCGGGTGGCGACGGTGCCCGGCGGCCGGGTCGGCCTCGATCGCGTCCCAGTCCTGGACGAGCAGGCCCCCCTCGATCGCGCCGCAGGTCGAAGCCCGGCGGCGGCGGCGTCGTCGGGGCCGATCGGCGCGCCGAGGTCGAGCAGGCGGACGCTGTTCTTCCAGGTCGGCTTGGTCGTCAGCAGCTCGAGGGCGTCGTCGTCGAAGCCGGGGGCGAGGATCGCCTCGAGGAACCGGCCGGGCACGCACATCCGCTCGGCCGTGGCGCGGTCGACCGGGCGGTTCAGGCCGACGATCCCGCCGAAGGCGCTGACCGGGTCGCCCTCGTAGGCCAGCTCGAACGCCTCGGCGAGCGTCGTCGGCCACGGCCGCGCCGCAGGGGTTGTTGTGCTTGAGGATGCACGCGGCCGGCTCGGCGAACTGGCGGATCAGCCGCAGGGCGCTGTCGAGGTCGAGCAGGTTGTTGTACGACAGCTCCTTGCCGTGCCGGATCGCGGCGGTCGCCAGGTTCGGGCCCGGCCGGTGCCCGGCTCGACGTAGAACGCGGCCCGCTGGTGGGGGTTCTCGCCGTAGCGGAGCGACTGACCGCAGCTCGAAGCGGAGGTCGAGCGCGGCCGGGAACGGCGCCGGCTCGGCGCTCGGCCGGACCTCGGCGCCGAGGTAGTCGGCGATCGCCGCGGTCGTAGCGGCGCGGTGCGCTCGAAGACGGCCGGCGGCCAGCGCCGGCGGAACGTCCAGGGTCGTCCCGCCGTGCGTCTGCGAGCTGGTCGATCAGCGTCGGCGTACTGGTCGGGGTCGGTCAGGACGGCGACGTGCGCGTGGTTCTTGGCCGCGCCCCGGATCAGGCTCGGGCCGCCGATGTCGATGTTCTCGATCGCCTCCTCGAAGGTGACGCCGGGCCGGGCGATCGTCGCCTCGAACGGGATAGAGGTTGACGACGACCAGGTCGATCGGCTCGATGCCCTGGGCCTGCGAGGGCGCCGAGGTCGCTCGGGCACGTCGCGGCGGGCGAGGATGCCGCCGTGGATCTTGGGGTGGAGCGTCTTGACCCGGCCGCCGAGGATCTCGGGCTGGCCGGTGTAGTCGGCGACCTCGGTGACCTCGAGCCCGGCCTCGGCCAGGGCCGTGCGCGTGCCGCCGCTGGCCAGCAGGTGGACGCCGCGGTCGGCCAGGACCCGGGCCAGCTCGATCAGCCCCTGCTTGTCGGACACGCTCAGCAACGCCCGGCGCACCGGGACGACATCGGCCATGGTCGGCACCTCTTGCACGGAAAAACGCGCGTCCGCCCGCGATCGGGGCTCTCCCGGCCAATGTACCAAAAACCCGAGGCTCCCGCCGCGCCCACGGGCACGGGGGAGCCCCGATGCTCCCTTGGGCCTCACGTGTTTCGCGTCTCGCCATCGGACGTAAGTCCTTTCTGTGTAGCGGCGGCCGTCTCGGCCGCTCCGGAGGGGGACCAGCCCGGAGCGGCCGAGACGGCCGCCGCTACACAGAAACGCCCAGAAAATCAGCCATCCGAGACGCGAAACACGTACACTTCGGCCGACGCCGCCGGCACGAATCAAGGATTGTCGCCCGGTGCGGGCGGCTCCGCTCCCCCAGGCGGGGCCGCTGGGGGCGTGGTCTCGCCGGGCGGGGGCACCGGGGCGGCTTCGCCGGGCGGGGTCGGTGCCGCCGCGCCGGGCTGCGTGGGCATGACCTCCTCGGGCAGGACGCCGAAGGCTTTCTCCTTGTTCGGATCGCGCAAAAGGGCCGGGGACAACTGGCCCGTTTCGCGGACGCAGACGACCAGGCCCGAGTGCGTGCCGAAGTAGAGACGGTCGTTATCGGGGTTGGGCATGGGCAGGTCGAAGCCGCGGAGGTTCAAGCCGGCCCGCTCGAAGGTGGCGCGGGGCGTGGCCACGAGCTTGCCGGTGGCGCGGTCCAGGATCGCCAGGTCGTGATCCTCGTTCATCATGTAGATCTTGGTCGGGCTCAGGGCCAGAAAATGGCTGCGGCCCGTCTCGATCGTCCAGAACGGCTGGCCGGTCGCGGCGTCGATCGAGCTGACCGCCCCCGCGCTGTTCACGACGTAGATCGCCGTGCCGGTGATCAGGCAGGGCCGCTCGATCGGCTGGCCCGAGGCGAAGGTCCACTTCCGGTCGCCCGTGTAAAGATCGATCGCGTAGAGGTTGCTGTCGCCCGAGGGGACGAGCAAGGTGCGCGTGCCCAGTCCGCCCAGGCCGGCGCTGATCGGGCCGCCGGTCAGGAAACGATAGACCAGTTTGGGAGGCGTGATCTTGGCGACATAGACGCGGCCGTCCTTGCTGGCGAACGCGAGGGCATGATGCGCGATGATCGGCCGGCCCATGACGGGGCCGTCGGTCTTCCAGTTGAACAGGCTCGTACCGGGCGAGACCGGCGCCAGTTCCGCTTCGGACGGGTTGCGCGGCTTGTTCAACTGCGCCTTGATCGACTGCTCGGTCCGGTCGAGCATCAGGACATCTTCCTGGCGCAAGACTCACGGGCCGCGAACCCGGACACCTTGCCGTCCCCCTGGCCGACCAGGACGATGTCCTCGCTGGCGGCCACGGGCGAGGTGGGAAAATCGTCGAGCAGCACCTTCCAGATCAGGCGCCCGGTGCTCCGGTCGAGGCAATAGATCCCCTTGCCGCACGTGACGAAAATGCTGTCGGAGTTGACCGCCGCCGGCTGCGCGGTCTGGGCGGGACTGCCGATCTGCGCGCCCCAGAGGTAGCGCCCGTCTCGGCCTCGAAGGTGTGCAGATGCGCCTGGTTCGTCTGGGCGACGAGCAGCGAGCCGGCAAGGCTGATGCGCAGCACCCGCTCGCCGTGGTTGGAGACCGGCACCACGGCCGCCCAGTGCCGCTCCAGCCCCAGCCGATCGAGGGCCGTGCGGCTGGGCAGTTGATAGTCCGAAAAGCGCGTCTCGGCCCGGGCCGCGGGTGCCGCCAGACTCAAACAGAACAAACTCAAAATCAGTCGGCGGGACATGACCCGACCCTCCTGACCCGGAACGGTCGTACGCCGCCGCCCCGAACGGCGTGCGCATTTCCTTTTATCCTTCCCGACGACCCGATGCCGGTCAAGTCGGCCCGGCGGGAAACCCGGTGCCGTTGTAACGACGGCGGCGACCGGGGAAGACCGGAGCGGGTGCGGGAGACGGAGGCACCGAGATCTCGTAGGGTGCGTGAAACGCACCTTCCTCTTGCCACAGAAAGACCTGGTGCGTTTCACGCACCCTACAAGATCTCGGTGGTGAATGAGGCCCGCCCCCAGCCCCAGGGCGGTCACAGCGGCCAATCGTCCTCCCGCTCCGCAAGCTCAGGCTCGGGCTCGTCCGGTGGGGGCGGCGCGTCGGCGAGGGTCTGGGGGTGCAAGCAACGGGGGCAGGCCGCCTCCAGACCCTTGTACGGCAGGCCGCACTGCGGGCACAGGCCGGCGCAACGACGCAGAATCGGCAGCGAGGCGCGCAGCCCGGCGCTCTCGGGGATCTCGCCGTAGCGTTCGACCACCTGCCCGGCCCACTGCGCGACGTCCAGGCCCACCCGCCCGGCGCGCATCCGGCGCTGGATGGCCGCGATGAGCCAGGCGAGAAGCTCGCGGTCGAGCTCCCCCGCCGCTCCGGGTCCAGATGCGGGGCCAGCTCGTCGCGCAGGCTCAGGACCGCATCGGGATCGTCCCCGAGGCGCGCCGCCTCCAGGCGTTCCCAGCACGCCGCCAGCGACGGCGCGCCGGGCTGGTGGTCGATCGCGGGCGCGCCGGTCTGAAGCGCCGCCGCGATCCGCTCCAGCGCCGGCGCAATGCGCTGGGCCAACAGCTCCGCGATCCGCTCGGTCGCGCGGGCCAGCGCCGGCAAATCCTCGTTCCCAGATTCGTCAGGCGACATCGATCGGTTCCCGGACGGACCCCCAGAGACCCTCTCGGGGCCACCCGCACCATCCTACCAGGCGCATCCGCGCCGCGCCCCGGGCGGCCGTTTTTCTTGGCTCGCGTCCGGACCGTGACCCCGCCCGCAATCCCTCCGCCCCACGCCCGGCCGGACCCGCTCTCCGCCTTCAAAGAGCCCGGCTCGACCCCCGCCGAGGACCCGTCCGGAAACGCGCCTGGACGTCCGCAAGGACGCTTTGTTAAACTGAAATGGCGGTTCCTTCCGGCCCGCGCACGGAATCCCGGTCCTCTTCGAACTTGACAAGGATAATCGTCTTGACAGGCGGGAAGTCAGGACCGCGGGAGGCGACGGGTCCGGGGAAGGGGCTGCTTTATTCGACATAATCCTCACGATCTCTCCGGAGCGCGGCCGATAGAACGGGAGGCGGGCGCGGGGGCGTCCGCCGGAGGGAGACGAGGAGGGAAGCGGCCTTGGCAGGTTGGTGGGGCTTCGCTAGAATCCGCCTCGCTTCGGGCATCTCTGCGGCCAGCCGACCCCACGCCGTCCCGGGGCGCTGCTCTTCAAGTCCATCATCCTCGCCGAGGTTCGAGGCTGATCCGGCGGTCGTGCTCGCGCGGAGGCGCGGTGCGGTCCCGTTCGTACCATGGAAGGAGGCTCGATGAGCACGGTCCCGACCCCCAAGGCTCAGGTCCGCGTCCATATCCGCTGGATGATCCGCCGCGACATGCCCGAGGTCCTGGCCATCGAGCACGCCAGCTTCGAGTACCCCTGGTGCGAGGAGGAGTTCCTCCGCGTCCTCCGCCAGCGCAACTGCATCGGCATGGTCGCCGAGTACGGCGAGCGGGTCGTCGGCTTCATGATCTACGAGCTGCACAAGAACAACCTCCACGTGCTCGATTTCGCCGCGCATCCCGATTTCCGCCGCCAGGGGATCGGCCGCCAGATGGTCGCCAAGCTGGTCGGCAAGCTCTCCAGCCACCGCCGCACCCGGATCGCGCTGACGTCCGCGAGACCAACCTGGCCGCCCAGCTCTTCTTCCGGATCCAGGGCTTCCGCGCCACCGAAGTCGTCCGCGAGCATTACCAGGACACCGGCGAGGACGCCTACGCGATGCAGTACTTCTCGACGAGTCGCTGCTCGAAGACCGCCAGGCGCAGCCGATCAACCGGATCGCGCGGCAGTACGAAAACTGACCGATCCGCGGCCATCCGTCCGTCCGTCCGTCCGACCGAACCGCCCTTCCGCTCGCCTCCGCCCCGCGAAGCGGCCCTCCCGGCCCTTCGCGGAGCGGAGGCGAGTGGCATTTTCGTGGGCCGCCACCGGTTCCGACCACCCGGAAGGGTGCCGGATTCCCGGAGAGCGAACGGCCGGCCAAACGATGATGTCAGAGGCTATCCGGGAAACCCCGATGGGGCGTCTGTTTTTAGCCCCAAAGGGGCGGAAGTGAATAGCCCGGGGCGTCAGCCCCGGGACCGAGGAACGACGCGCCACAAACCCCCTGCGCGGCCCCGAAGGGGCGAGAGAACCCATGGTCCCGCAGGATCTTCGATCGCCCCTTCGGAGCTTTGGAGGAGGCGGGCGCAGGGGCGGCCCCGGTTCCCGGGGCTGACGCCCCGGGCTATTCACTGCCGCCCCTTTGGGGCTAAAATAGACTTCCCGGATAGCCTCTCAGACGCGGCAAGCGGGCGCGTCGGGCTTGGAGAGCCTGTTCGACTGCGCACAGAACCGGGCCGTCGACTTCTTTCGAGGTCGGCGGCCCGGCGGAATCGACCCGGCGTGGGCCGGACGAGGACGGCACAGTCAGACGCCGTCGGTACGCGGGCGACGGGGTACGTCGCGCCGGACCGGCGGCGTTCGAGATGCTCGAGCTGGCGGGCGTCCTGGGGTTCCAGTCGGCTCGCCTGTCGATTCTCGCGTTGGATGGCCTCGTACACCTCTTGGCGGTGTACGGAGATCTCGATCGGGGCCGCGATCCCCAATCGAACCTTATCGCCCCGGATATCCACCACGGTGATGACGATGTCATCGCCGATGATGATACTTTCGTCGCGGTGTCGGGACAGGACCAGCATCGTTCGGGCTCCTTCCTCCTGCCAACGAGACCCGTGACCGTCCGTGATCACGTTGCCCGGGCATCTCGGTTACCACGACGGGGCTACGGGGAGGCCGACCGTCGGCCCGTGACGAACGCTAGCACTGTCTGCCGGGGGTCGTCACGCCGTCGCGCGGAAGCGGCGACGGCCCGGGCAGCAGGGTCGGCGCCGGGCGCCGGACGCTCCAGGGGGTACCGGACCGCGTAGCGGCTGGAGGTCAGCACCAGTTGCCGGCCGAGCCGGCGGACCGGGTTGAACACCAGCGGCCCCTGGAGGTTGACCGTCAGGCCGCCCCCTTCGCCGCGGTTGAGGATCACGTAAACGAGCGCCGGCCGCTCGTCGTCCAGCTCCAGGCCGCCCGGTCGCCCGGCCGGAGCTCGACCCGGTAGTCGCCGATCGCCAGGGGCGGCGGCGACCAGCCCGAAGGCCAGTTCCGGCGCGGTCACGCTTTGCAACCACGACAGGCCGGCCACGACCGGGATCGGGGAGATGAACGAACTGCGTGAAGCTGCGGAACCCGACCAGGCCCTCGGGAATGCGGATGAGCTCCGACTCCGAGGCCTGGATCAGGCCGAAGCGGGTCGTGACGATGTTCACTTCCTGCTACCTCCCTGCCTGGGACGTCAAGCCCCGGCCGACAGGCCCGAGGCTCGGCGCAATCCGCGGGCCGGACCACCGCGCCGGCCGACTCTCGCGCCCGTCCGCACGATCGCCCGCGGCGGAACGGTCGCGGCGGATCGGACGGAACCCGACCCGATACGCCCCTTCCCCCGCCGCCCTCGCGCCGACCCGCCCGGAGCCCACCGCCGCGCGGTCCCGTCCCCGGACGCGACCACGACATTCATTTTCCGCGGACTCGATCCCGCCCCGCACTGCCGGTCCTACCGACACCCGAAGCGAGTTGGACCGTGCAGAGTATCGTCCCGCCCTGCGCAAACCCCATGCCCGCACGAGCGAAATGCGGCTGCGGCCGTCCAAGAAAGGGGGTGTGCCGTGCGGGCCGATCGTAGCGGACGCACGAGCGGCAGGTGGTACTGGTGGCTTGTCCACCAGTGCTCCGGGTGATCGAAGACACTGGTGGACAAGCCACCAGTGACACCCGTCGGGAAACCCCGATGGGGCGTCTGTTTTTAGCCCCGAAGGGGCGAAAGTGAATAGCCCGGGGCGTCAGCCCCGGGACGAGGAACGACGCGACACGAACCTCCTGCGCAGCCCCGAAGGGGCGACAGAACCCATGGTCCCGCGCGATCTTCGGTCGCCCCTTCGGGGCTTTGGAGGAGGCGGGCGCGGTTCCCGGGGCTGACGCCCCGGGCTATTCACTGCCGCCCCTTTGGGGCTAAAAAAGACTTCCCGGATAGCCTCTTATGTCAACCTTCGGTCCGGTAATTCTCCTCCAGCCCCCAGAGCCGCTGGAGCTGGCGGTCGCGCTTGCCCGGCTCGAGCTTGAAGATGCCGATGAGGAGGCGGGCGCGGGCGCGGCCTCGGTTCCCGGGGCTGACGCCCCGGGCTATTCACTGCCGCCCCTTTGGGGCTAAAAAAGACTTCCCGGATAGCCTCTTATGTCAACCTTCGGTCCGGTAATTCTCCTCCAGCCCCCAGAGCCGCTGGAGCTGGCGGTCGCGCTTGCCCGGCTCAAGCTTGAAGATGCCAATCTCGTCGATCATTTCGCCCGGACCCGGCTGGTGGGTGCGCCAGCGCGTTTCCGACGCGCGGAAGATCGCGCCGATGTGGTCGGGACAGGCCAGGCCGAACGTCTTGAGCTCGGAGAAGCGGCCGTCGCTCCAGGGCGCGGCCAGCTTGTAGACGGCGACTTCCTGGCAGCCGGGATGCGAACAGTGGACGATGATGTCGAGCATGATGGGGTCCTCGATGTGCGTGCGCATCTCGCGGGTCCGCGCTGCTCATGACGACCGTTGGACCATGCGCGGCGCGAAAACGCCAGGGTCCAGTCCCCGCCGCCGGGGTTTTTTCGCCGCCGGACGGGGAGAATTGACCGTCTCCCCCTCGGGGGAATACGATGAGCCTTTGCGCTTGCCCGGATTCGCCCGAGACTTCGGAGGTCGTCGCCCGCCATGACGCAGATCGAAATGGCCCGGCAGGGCATCATCACGCCGGAGATGGAATACGTCGCGCGCCGCGAGAACCTCGACCCCGAGCTGGTCCGCTCCGAGGTGGCCCGCGGCCGGATGGTCATCCCGGCCAACGTCGTGCACCTCAAGCTCGGCCTCGAGCCGATGGGCATCGGCATCAAGGCCGCGAACTGCAAGATCAACGCCAACATCGGCAACTCGGCCGTCACCTCCGACATCGACAACGAGCTGGCCAAGCTCAAGATGGCCGTCGAGCTCGGCTCCGACACCGTGATGGACCTCTCGACCGGCGGCAACATCGACGCGATCCGCCGGGCGATCATCGCCGCCAGCCCGGTGCCGGTCGGCACCGTGCCGATCTACCAGGCGATCCAGCAGGTCAAGAAGGTCGAGGACCTCACCGCAGCAGACCTGCTCGACATGGTCGAGCACCAGGCCAAGCAGGGCGTCGACTACATGACGCTCCACGCCGGCATCCTCCGCGACTACATCCCGCTGACGGCGCACCGGATCACCGGGATCGTCTCGCGCGGCGGCTCGCTGATGGCCCAGTGGATGTTCGCCCACAAGCAGGAGAACCCGTTCTACACGCACTTCGACGACCTCTGCGACATCATGCGGCAGTACGACGTCACCTTGAGCCTGGGCGACAGCCTGCGCCCCGGCTGCATCGCCGACGCCTCCGACGCCGCCCAGTTCGCCGAGCTGAAGACCCTGGGCGAGCTGACCCGCCGGGCCCGGGCGCGCGGCTGCCAGGTGATGGTCGAGGGCCCGGGCCACGTGCCGATGGACCAGATCGCCATGAACATGGAGAAGCAGGCCGTCGAGTGCGACGAGGCCCCGTTCTACGTGCTCGGCCCGCTCGTGACCGACATCGCCCCCGGCTACGACCACATCACCTCGGCCATCGGCGCGGCCCTGGCCGGCTGGCACGGCGCCAGCATGCTCTGCTACGTCACGCCCAAGGAGCACCTGGGCCTGCCCGAGGTCGAGGACGTCCGCCAGGGCGTGATCGCCTACAAGATCGCCGCCCACGCCGCCGACCTGGCCCGGCATCGCCCCGGCGCCCGCGACCGCGACGACGCCCTCAGCCGCGCCCGCTACAGCTTCAACTGGGAGGAGCAGTTCCGCCTCTCGCTCGACCCCGAGACCGCCCGCCGGATGCACGACGAGACCCTGCCCCAGGACGCCTTCAAGACGGCCGCGTTTTGCAGCATGTGCGGGCCCAAGTTCTGCTCGATGCGGATCACCGAAGACATCCGCAAGCACGCCGCCGCAGGTGGCGGCACTGGTGCAACTCGAGCCGGCCGGGACGCCTGGTTGAAGCGGGAGATTGGGGCTGATATCATGGAAGATGAGAACCGACTTCCCGACGAGGCCCTGGTTGTTCGTGGCGGTCGTCCTCCCTTCGCTCAAAATCCTCTCATCGAGCGCTGTGCGGAACGTCCTGATGGTCTCTACGGATTCTCCGTCCAAAGCGCACCTGGACTGGGACTGAAGGAGCTCGCTGCGGACTTGCCCAATGCCTCTGTCGGTGTCACGACTGTGGGAGCAGTTCGAAGTGCGGGCTACGACGTTGTCCGCACTCAGAGGCTGTCCGGGAAGTCGGGTTTTCGCGCCGAGGGGGCGGCCGTGCATTGCCAGGGGCGTTTGGTCTTAGCCCCAAAGGGGCGGTAGTGAATAGCCAGGGGCGTCAGCCCCTGGGCAGGGGATCAAGCACGACAATACCCCTCCCCAGCCCCGAAGGGGCGACAGAAGATCCCCCCAGACCCTGGTTTCTGTCGCCCCTTCGGGGCTGCGGAGAGGTGTTTTGGGACGCCGTTGCTCGGTCCAGGGGCTGACGCCCCTGGCTATTCACTGCCGCCCCTTTGGGGCTAGAACCAGACTTCCCGGATAGCCACTCAGTGAAGAGTACCATTCCACCAGGTTATTTCGACCTGCGTCGCGCCAGTGCGCTTCTCACGCTGGGTCATCTGGAATTGGCTCGAAACGCGGCCTGGGACGCCGTGTTGGCGAACCCGGACGATTCTCAAGCCACGTTCCTGTACCTGGAACTGCTTCGGCGGACCGACCCGGAGCGAGCCTTGAGCGAAGCCGAGAAGTACATTGAGTCGCCACGCCTCGCAGCGGATGTGGCCGCTGCCTGCATCAACATTCTCTCCGCGCATGCCGACCATCTCAGCGGGGCCGAGTTCACAGACACGTGTCGGCGCATCCTGGATTGGTGCGAGCGCTTCGAGCACGCTCACGACCGTGTCCGCGTTCATGCCGGATCTCTGGCCCTCGTCCGCTTTGATGAAGGGCTGGCTCATCTCGGTCTGGGAAACAGCGAAGAGGCGCGCAGGTGCTTTCAGGAGGCGCACCGCATCAATCCCGTTGATCCCGCGTTCGGTGAAGCCGTGAGTTTGAGCGCCTATGGTGGCGCGGCACGGAGAATCGCCGAAGCCGTGCGGAGCCAGAGCACTCCCATCGCCGCTTGAGAGGCGAGACACGACGGTGAGGCCACCTGCGGTCAGGTCGTCGTGAGCTCAACATTGGGCCGAGTTGCCTGTGCGCCTCCATCATGGTGGGCGTACCAATCGGTCAAATGCTTGCGGGCGGCCTCGATGAACTCGGTATCCTCGATGTCCCAGAGGAAATGGTCCCCCTCCTCGCGCGTGAGAAAAGCCAGGTTGAGGATCATCTGGCCGAGGCGATATTCGGGGCAAGCCGCGCTGAGTTCCTCGATCAGTTTCAGAAGGTCGAGACGGGTTGGGTTGATCATGGTATTACCCCGGCAAGAAAGTAGGTCGGACAATCCTGTCCGACTCCCCCGGCCTGTCGGACAGGATTGTCCGACCTACAGGGGGATCTTCTTTGCCGGGGTAATAAGGCACCTCGCAACATCATAGAGCTGGCAGTCATCCGCCTCAACTTGCCCGGTCCGCGAATTCCGGTTACGATACGCCTATGCGATGGCTGCGATCTCAACTTCATGGTTTTCTGCACGTCCTGGTGCTGAGCCTGATCCTCGGGGTGTCCGCCACGCCGGACGCCCTGGCCTGGATGCAGCTTGAGCCCGAGTTCGAGTCTGCGCATCTGCATGAGGGGCAGCACGATCAGCTCCGGACGGTGCTGAGCGTCGAGGACGGTTTGGCCTCAGCCACCGCCTCGCGGGTGCCGTGGTGGCAGAACGCGCCGACCCCACAGGCCGCGACGCCGCGCGTCTCCGCCCGAGGGGTCCCCTCCCGCTCGCCTTTCCGGTCCGAACACGGGGCGGCGCTGAAGCTCCGCGCCCGCGCGCGAGCCGATTCCCGGCTTGAAGTCTCGTTGCGCCCCGAGGTTACGACCCGGCGCCGCGCACCGTCCACGCCGTTTCTTCCCTGCGTCGATCCAGCGCGCCGCCGCGCCTGGTCCGGCTGGATTTTGCGACCTGACCGCGGGTTCGGAGAGGATCCATGATTGCTGTTCGAAAAGGGACCTGGGCCCGCCGCGTGCTCCTCGCGCTGGCGGGGATACTGGCCGTCGGCGCCACGCTCGGCGCGATCCTGGCTCGCTCCTGGCCGGCTCACAAGGGCGTCCAGGCCAAGACCAGAACGATGGCTCCCCCCCCGGTTGCGGTTGCGCCGCCGCCGGATACGAAGGCCCCTCCCCAGTTGGTCCGGCTCACCACGGCGCAGCAAAAAGCCATCGGCCTGCGCACCGCGACCGTCCAGGACGAGCCGATCGTCGATGTGCTCGAAGCGCCCGGGCGCGTCATCCCCGACGAGGCGCACTACGCCTACATCACGCCCCGCGCGGCCGGCGTGATCCGCAGTGTCACCACCCAGATCGGCCAGGACGTCCAGAAGGGGCAATTGCTGGCCGTCCTCGATAGCTCCGAGGTCGCCCAGGCGCGGCTCGACCTGGTGGGCCGTTCGCAGGAACTCTCCCTGGCGCGGGCCCAGGACCAGTGGCAGGAGTCGATTTACCAGTCCACCAACGAGCTCATCGAGCGGCTCAAGGCGGGCGACAGCCCGGAGGACATTCACCGCCGCTTCGAGAACCGGCCCATCGGCGAGACGCGCGAGAAGCTCATCACGGCCTATGCCTCGTACCGGCTGGCGCACGTGACGTTTCAGCGCAACAAGGAGCTGCAACAGAAGAACGCCATCTCGCTCTCGCAGTTCCAGCAGGCGACGGCCGAATACGACTCGACGCTCGCGGTCTATGAGGGCCTCATGGACCGCATGGGATTCGAGGCCACCCAGTCCTACCGGAAAAGCCGCCAGGAGCGGCGCAAGGCCGAGACCGCCGTGCGCGTGGCGGAAGAATATCTACGCGTGCTGGGCGTGACGGCCGACGACCCCGAGCTCCGCGCCGTCGAGCTCAAGGCCAAGGAGGGACCAAAACCGCCGGCGACGCTGAGCGAGGCTCTCAAAGGCGACGGGTTTCAGGGCGACGGCCCTTGCGGTGTGCTCCTGACCAGCGATCAGCCCGTGAGCACGTATGAGCTGCGCGCCCCGTTCGCCGGCACGATCCTCGACCGCGGCGTGGTGGTGCCGGGCGTGGCGGTGGACACCACGCACCAGCTTTTCACCATGGCCGACCTGTCCACCGTCTGGATCGAGGCGCACGTCCACGAGAGCGACTTCCCCCGGCTGGCCGGCGCCCGCGAAGGCGCGGTCACGATCCGCTCGCGCGCCTATCCCGAGCGTCCCTTCGACGGCAAGGTGCTCTACACGGGCGACCTGGTGGACGATAAGAGCCGGATGGTCAAGCTGCTGGCCAGCGCGGTCAATCCCGAGCGGCGGCTCAAGCCGGGGATGTTCGTGGAGGTGACCATCGCCAGCCAGAGCGAGAAGACCGCGCCGGTCGTGCCCGAGTCGGCCATCCTCACCGATGGCACGGCGAAGTTCGTCTGGGTGCGCACCAGCCCCGAGACGTTCGAGCATCGCGAGATCGTGGCCGGCGACGACCAGCGCGGCCGCGTGGTCGTCCACCAGGGGTTGCGCGCGGGCGAGGAGGTCGTCACCGCCAGCGCCTATGAACTCAAGGCCGAGGCCTTGCGCCTGGCCGGCGGCGCATCCGAGGAAGGGGGCCCGCTGTGATCGAACGCCTCATCCACGGCGCCCTGACCAATCGCAGCCTGGTCGTGCTCGCGCTGTTCGGACTCGTCGGGTCGGGGGTTTACTCGCTGGCGCGGCTGCCGATTGACGCGGTGCCCGACATCACCAACGTGCAGGTCATGGCCCTGACCGACGCCAAGGGGCTGGGTCCGGAGGAGATCGAGCAGTTCATCACGATCCCGGTCGAGAACGCGATGAACGGCATTCCGCGCATCCACGAGGTGCGCTCGATCTCGCAGTTCGGCATCTCGGTCGTGACGATCGTCTTCCAGGAAGGCGTCGACATTTACTGGGCGCGGCAGCAGGTCGGCGAGCGGCTCACGCAGGTGCGCGCGGAGATCCCGACCGAGTTCGGCCAGCCCGAGATGGGACCGATCGCCACCGGCCTGGGCGAGATCCTCCAGTTCGAAGTGAAGAACGCCCCCGACGCGCCGCAAGAAGCGCTCGCTGATGGAGCTGCGGCACGGTCCTCGACTGGGAAGTCGCCCGCCCGCTCAAGAGCGTGCCCGGCGTCGTCGAGGTCAACGCCTTCGGCGGCGAGCTGAAGACCTACGAGGTGCGGCTCGATCCGCGGCGGCTTGCTGGCGCACGACATCGCGGTGAACACGGTCTTCGAGGCGATCCGCAAGAACAACAGCAACGCGGGCGGCGGCTACATCCATCACAACGGCGAGCAGTGGGTCATCCGGGCCGTCGGGCTGATCGGCAACCGCCAGGCGCTGGAGGACGTGGTGCTGGCGGCCACCCGCGAGGGCGCGCCGATCTACGTGCACGATGTCGCCGACGTGCTGGAAGCGCCGATGATCCGCAGCGGTGCCGTCACGCGCGACGGCCGCGGCGAGGCGGTCACGGCCACCGTGCTCATGCTGGCCGGCGAGAACTCGCGCGTGGTCGTCGATCGCGTCAAGACCAAGATCGCCGAGATTTCCAGCGCCCTGGAGGGCGAGCACGTCGTCATCGACACGTTCTACGACCGCGCCACGCTGATCCGCCGCACCATTGCGACGGCCACGCGCAACCTCGTCGAAGGCGGCGTGCTGGTCATCGTCGTGCTCTTGCTCCTGCTCGGCGAGATCACCGCCGGGCTGATCGTCGCGCTGGCCATCCCGCTGTCGATGCTCTTCGCCGGCAACTTGATGCTCTATTTCGGGATCGCCGGCAGCTTGATGAGCCTGGGGGCGCTCGACTTCGGCCTGATCGTGGACAGCGCCGTCATCGTCGTCGAGAACGTCGTGCGCCAGCTTGCCGCATGCCTCGCCGCAGGCGAAGACGGTGTCGGTCGTGCGCGCGGCGACGCTCGAAGTCCAGAAGCCGGTGGTCTTCGGCGTGGCGATCATCACGCTGGTGCACCTGCCGATCCTGGCGCTGACGGGCGTCGAGGGGAAGATGTTCCGGCCGATGGCGCTGACGGTCATCTTTGCGCTGACGGGGTCGCTCCTGCTGGCCTTGACGGTCACGCCCGTGCTGGCGGCGACGTTCCTGAAGCCCGGCCGCAGCGAGCGGGAAACGTTCCTGATCCGCGCGGCGAAATGGATTGACGAGCCGACGCTGCGCTGGGCGATCGGGCGGCCGATCAGGATCGCACTGGCCGCCGTCGCCATGATGGCGGCCACGGTGCCGGTCGCCATGCAACTGGGCGGCGAGTTCATCCCCAAGCTCGATGAAGGGGATCTGGTCGTCGTGCTCTCGCGGCCGCCGAGTGCCTCGCTCGATGAGGGCATCGCCGACACGCTCCGTTATGAAAAGGCCCTGCTGTCGGCCTTCCCCGACGAGATCCGCTCGATCGTCAGCCGGACCGGCCGGCCCGAGATCGGCATCGACCCGGCGGGCGTCAATAATTCGGACGTCTTCCTGTTCCTCAAGCCCCAGGACCAGTGGCGGCGCGTCCAGACCAAAGACGCCCTCATCGGGCAGATCGAGGCGCAGTCGCGCACCCTGCTGCCGGGCACGCTGTTCAATTTCACGCAGCCGATCGACATGCGGTTCAACGAGCTGCTGGCCGGCGTGCGCAGCGATGTCGGGCTGAGCCTGTATGGCCCGGACCTGAAAGTGCTGCAAGAGAAAGTCCAGGCCCTGGCCCGCGTGCTCCAGTCGATCCCCGGCGCGAGCGACGTGAAGGCCCAGGCGCTGGGCGGTCTGCCCGTCCTGCGCATCGACATCAAGCGGGACCGGATCGCCCGCTACGCCATCAACGCCGCGGACATCCTCGATACCGTGACGGCGCTGGGCGGCAAGGTGGTGGGCATCGTCGTCGAGGGGGACCATCAATACCGCTTCAACCTCCAGGTCCGCTTCGCGCCGGAATACCGCACCCAGCCCGAGGCGATCCGCGAGCTGAAAATCGCCGCCCCCGGCGGCCAGATGATCCCGATCGAGGACCTGTGCGACCTGCGCATCGAGGACGGCGTCTTCGAGATTCGGCGCAAGGACCGCCAGCGCCGCGCCACCGTGCAGGCCAACGTGCGCGGGCGCGACCTGGCCGGCTTCGTCGCCGAGGCGCAAGGCCTGACGCGTGCCCAGGTGCCGCTCCCCAGCGGCTACCGCCTGGAATGGGGCGGCACGTTCGAGAATCTCCAGTCGGCCACCAAGCGGCTGACCATCGTCGTGCCGATCGCGCTGGCGTTGATCTTTCTGCTGCTCTATTTCACGTTCCAGTCGATCCGCCTGGGCATCCTGATTTTTCTTTCCGTGCCCTTGGCCGCGATCGGCGGCATCCTGTCGCTGTACTTGCGGGGGTTGAACTTCAGCATCTCGGCGGGCGTGGGCTTCATCGCGCTCTCGGGCGTGGCGGTGCTCGACGGCCTGGTGCTGGTGGCCGCCATCCGGCAGCTTGTCGAGAGCGGCCACGAGGTGCGCCAGGCGGTCCACGAAGCGGCCATGGTGCGGCTGCGGCCGATTCTCATGACCGGCCTGGTGGCCAGCCTGGGGTTCGTCCCCATGGCGATCTCGCAAAGCTCCGGCGCCGAGGTGCAGCGTCCGCTGGCCACGGTCGTCATCGGCGGCATCCTCACGAGCACCCTGCTCAAGCTGGTGGTCTTGCCCGCCATCTACGCCTGGTTCGATCCCGGCGTGAAGGAGGCCGACGAGGGCTGAGCTTCGTGGGGTGGGCTCCGCCCACCCTCTGTAAGCCCGACGCGCCAGCGAGTGCATTTTTGAGAGGGTGTACGAGAAGGGGTCGGAGCGGCCCCTCTGTGTAGCGGCGGCCGTCCCGGCCGCTCCGGGCTTCCCATACCGGAGCGGCCGGGACGGCCGCCGCTACATGGAAAGCCCTTCTCGTACACCCTCTGAGCACACCCCAAGGGGGAATACACTCGCTGGCGCGTTGGGCTTGCAGAGGTGGGCCGATCCCACCGATTCAAAAATGTCCGAAGGAATACTGCCCGTTCGCCGGGTCGAAGTCGCGCTCGGTCAGGCCCACGTTCAGGCGCAGGTGGGCATACGTGTATTCCTCGAGCAGGTCCGGGGCCAGGCCGGGACGGCGGGGCCAGTCGTAGGATTCGATGCGGATGGGTAGGCCATGCTCCCGGTCGATATACAGCTTGATCGCGTGGAACATATATTCGGGGCTGCGCTGGAGATGCGTGGACTCAATCCGTATACAGGACCGGTCGCCGAGACGCACATCGGGGTGGATCACGAGCTGAGTCTTGTTCCCCGGCCGGAGCTCCGTTTCCCAGCGCGTGGCGACGGTGTTGATCAGATTGCCGATGCCCGCCTGCGTGATCGGATGGCGGTTGCCATCCATCGCCATGGAGCCGTTGGGATCCAGATACAGCGTGCCGGTCAGGAACTTGGTGATGCCGACATCATGCACGACCGCCTTGCCTCTGTTCCGGCCGGCGATCCAGATCGCCTCCCGGCCGGCGTCGGGCTGGAGGACCTTCACGTAGACACTCATCGGCCGGCTGCGCACCTTCATCGCCATGACCTGCGGCGGCGAGAGCCGGCCGTCGATCCGTTCGCGCTTGGTGAACGTGCAACTGTAATCCTGCACCGTCTTGAAGCGTTCTTGACATTCGGCGATGAGTCGTAAGGCATAAGCGGCGGGATCGTCGGGGGTGCTTTCGAGGGTGGATGGGGCGGGCGGCCGGAGCGGCTTGGCGCCGCGCAGGTCGGTGCTGGGACTCGCCGTCGCGAGGAATCGGACCTCGCGCGGCGTCTGCGCCCGACTGGCCGGCGGACCGGGCCAGATCAGGATCAGCAGGGCCGGGAACAGCGCGGAACGACCGCTCAACCGGACCTTCCCCCCGCCGCGCCTCACGACGTTTGTCATAGCGTACTCTTTCTCGATCGGACCGGAAGGGTCGAAAGAGGTGGATGGAGACCCTGGGGCTTCCTGCGCCAGACAACAGCACCCGCCAGCCCGACCGGCCCCGCCCTGACCTGCCGATCCGGCCAACCCATCCATACCATACAGCGGATAAGCAAGTCGCATACCCGCCGATTTTTTGCCCGACGCAGACGGATTCCCCGGAGTTTTCGCTCGATTCCCACCTTGGAAGCGACGAAGGAATTGTCGATTTGACCTAGGTTGTAGAAGTATTGTCCCGGATGGACGGTCTCCCGGGCAAGCCCCCCGCGAAAAATGGTACACTGTCCCTCCGCCGTTGGGATTCCTGAGGACGGAGGAGGGACAGCGATGACACGGCGGGACGGACACTACGAGATCGACACGATCGTCTCGGCGCCCTTCGAGGAAATCTCGTACCTCGCCTGGCGTGCCGACCGCGACGAGGCCCTCGTGGTCGATCCCGGTTTCGACGTGGACGCCATCCAGCGCGGGCTCGACGAGCACCATCTGCGCCTGGCGGCCATCCTGAACACGCACGGCCACGCCGACCACATCGCCGGCAACGGCGCCCTGAAGGCGGCCTATCCCGGCGTGCCCCTGCTCATCGGCCGCAATGAAGCGCCTCTCTTGACCGACGCCGAGCGCAACCTGAGCGCACCGTTCGGCTTGCCTGTGACCAGTCCCCCGGCCGACCGCCTGCTCGATGATGGCGAGCGCATCGAGCTGGCTGGTTTCGTCTTCCTGGTGCGCGAAATCCCCGGCCACAGCCCCGGCTCGGTCGTCTATATCTGCGAGGAACTCGACCCGCCGTTCGCGTTCGTGGGCGACGTGCTCTTCGCCGGCTCGGTCGGCCGCACCGATTTTCCGGGCGGCAGCGCGGCGGCGCTCTTCCGCGGCATCCGGGACAAGCTGTTCGTCCTCCCCGACGAGACGTTGATCCTCGCCGGCCATGGCCCGGCCACGACCGTCGGCCAGGAGAAGCGAGACAACCCCTACGTCGGTGAGAACGCGGGGTCGTTCTCGTCGTAGGGTGGCTCGGCCCACCATCGGGACCGCCACGCGAAAGAAGGTGGGCCGTGTCCACCCTACGAAGAGTCACTCGATCCGCATCCGTTCGAGCTGATCGGCCAGCCAGTTCTCGACGCGGTCCCGGGTCGGAAAGCCGGACAGCAGGGTACCGGTCAGGAGCAGACCGATCAGGAGCGAAAGCGGGTTGCCCTCGATCAGGAAAATGATCAGGTTAAAGAAGGCCGCCCCTTCGAGCGTGGCCAGTTTGATGATGCGCTGGGTGACGTAGACGGCCATCAAGCGGCCCGCGTCGGTCGTGGGCACGAAGGCCGGTTGACCATCGTTCTGCTGGGGCGGTTGCCAGGTTCCCGCGGCGATCGCCCGCCGCGCGTTGGCCACAAGCTGCGCGGGGACGAACCAGGAGACCACGCCGCACCCGATTGCCATGAGCATCCCCATCAGCGGCAAAGGCGCGGTCAGGTCGAGCGGCTTCGAGCTGATCAGACTGTCCTTGCCCGAGACGCGCACGCCGATGGCGATACAGAGAAACACCAGCACGCCCAGCACCAGGGCGGCATTGATGATCTGGATGACCCGGATCTGCTGCGGGATCACGTCGCTCGGGGTCGGGTCTTTCTCCATCGAGGGGCCTCTCAAGGGGTGATGACGGACGACGGACGGCTAATGACTGATGACGGATGCCTGATGATGGAATCGATCCTCTGCCATGCGCCAGATCGGCTAAGAGTCTGTCCCGGAAGTGACGATCCGGTCATTCTGGTATTAGCCCCAAAGGGGCGGAAGCGAATAGCCCGGGGCGTCAGCCCCGGGAACCGAGACCGGCCCCACTCCCCCCCTTCTTCTCAGCCCCGAAGGGGCGACAGAAGAGGCTGCGGAGCCCGGGGTTCTCTCGCCCCTTCGGGGCTGAGAAGAAGGGGTTCTTGCACCGTTGTTCCCTCCCGGGGCTGACGCCCCGGGCTATTCGCTTCCGCCCCTTCGGGGCTAAAACCTGACGCCCTCGGGGGGCTTTCGGGACAGACTCTAACAGCAATCAGCCAGACAGAAGAGTTTACGGTCGGTTGTCTTCCTCCGGCTGAGAGATGGGAGCCATCCGGCATCCGCCAGCATCCGGCACCAGCCATCTGCCATCCGCCATCTCCCACAAGGATCGATCAAAGCCATTCCAGCGGAAACACGCGCACCCGCACCCCGGCGGCGTAATGGGCCAGGGGCGTGACGTCGGGCCGGGCCAGGCCGGCGGCGGCCAGGAGCGATTCATCGAGCCGTTCCACGACGGCGGGTTGCAGCGGATACGGGGTATGGTGGACCCGTCCCCGCCGCAGCCGCGACCCGGTGTGACAGTAGAGAATATATCGCTCCGCCAGGAAGGACGCGAGTGTTCCCGGTACCGCCGGCGCCGGCACTCCACTCGGAGCATAGCGGATCGCGCAGCCGGCCGCCGGACCGGGGCCGCGGCGCGCGGAAGCGTAGCGCACGACTGTTCCCGAAGCTGTTCGCTCGATGGTCAGCGACATTCGGGCGTGATAATAGGGCAGGTGCCAGATCCGCCGCGCGAGCACGACGGCCACCGCGCTGGCCGCGTCCAGGCTGAAGAACCAGACGCCCGGGTCGCGCCCGCGATGATGGACATAGGTGCGGACATTCACCTCGTGAAAGCGCGACAAGCCGGGCGTCGCCGGCGCCCAGACCGGCCGCACGCCGGTCATCGTGAACGGCACCAGGCCGACATACGCCTGCCCCTCGAAGGTGTCCACATCCAGAACCTCGGGAATCCACGGGCGCACGCTCTCGGCGGGCACCGGCCAGTGCAGAAAGAGCAAGTGGGACCAGTCCTGCCGCATGGCCGCCCGCCCCGGCGGACAGCAACTCGGCGCGCGGCGGTCGATGGCATCAGGAATCATGATGACTCTCAAGCTCCGGGCCGCGCGAGCGAATGCACTCTGTCAAACCGCGCTCTTCCCAGGAATAATACAAGAGCCGAGAACCGAGGTGCGAACCATGATCTGTTCCTTTTGCGAAGCGGGTGTCCCGGCCGGCGCACGGTACTGCCCGACCTGCGGGACGGCCCTGCCGATTGCGAGAACGCCCGGCGCCGGTTATGAGAAGCCCGGGGCCGCTTCACCGGGGGGTGCCGCGCCCGTCTATCTCTACCAGGTCCAGACCAGCACGTCGGCGGTCCTTAGCCTCGTGTTCGGCATCACCGCCTGGATGTGCCTGCCGATCGTCGGCGCGGTCGTCGCGGTCGTGGCCGGACACCGGGCCAAGGACGAGATCCGCCAGTCCAACCACGGCCTCGAAGGCGAAGGCATGGCCACGGCGGGAATGATCCTGGGATACCTCCAGCTCATCCCGGCGCTGGTGTTTCTGGTCCTGGCCGTGATCGTGACCGTCTTACTGCTGGTCTTTAAGGTCGCGGCGAGTTGAAACCGGGCCGGGGGGCGCCGTGACGGTCTGGGGGATCGCCGACCTGCACCTGTCGCTGGCCCGGCCCGAACGTCGTGCGCCGTTCGCCGGACGCTGGCGCGAGCATGTCGATGCGATCGAGCGGAACTGGCGCGAGGTCGTGCGCCCGGGCGACCTTGTGCTCTTGCCCGGCGACATCTCGATGGCGCACAACCACCGGGAGCTTCAGCCCGACCTGGCCTGGCTGGAACGCCTGCCGGGAACGAAAGTCCTGGCGGCCGGCAACCACGACCGCTGGTTCAACCGCGTCGCGTCCATCCGCCCCATGCTGCGGCGCTCTCTCCGGGCGGTCGGCGGCGATGCGGTCGCGGTTTTGGGGGCGATCGTCTGCGGCACGCGCGGTTTCGAGATCCCGGCGGAGGACAGCCCTCTTTCGGCCGAACATCGGCGCGAGCTGACCGCGCTCGAGAATGGCCTGGAGCACGCGGACCGATTGCGCACGGCCGGACAGCCGGTTTTCGTCCTCTGGCACTACCCGCCGTTTGATGCGTTTCGCCGTCCCGGGCCCTGCGTCGAGCGGCTGGAGCGCGCCGGCGTGACGGCTTGTCTCTATGGGCATTTGCATGCACAATCGCAATGGCCGCTGGCCGTGCAAGGGGTGATTCAGGGCGTGCGCTATCAGTGCGTGGCCGCCGACGCGATCGGCTTCCGACCGCTGAGGATCGCGGCGGTGTGAGGATTTCAGACTCCTGATGGCTGATGGCTGATGGCTGATGGCTGATGGCTGATGGCTGATGGCTGATCTCTGGAGTTAGAGGCTCTCCGGGAAGCCTGGTCTTAGCCCCGAAGGGGCGGCAGTGAATAGCCCAGGGCGTTAGCCCTGGGTCGAACGACGCGTCTCAACCACCCTCCGGAGCCCCGAAGGGGCGACAGAAACCACGGCCCCGTTGGACCTTCTGTCGCCCCTTCGGGGCTGCCGAGGAGGATCATGTCGCGGTGTCCAGCTCCCCAGGGCTGACGCCCTGGGCTATTCACTGCCGCCCCTTCGGGGCTAAACCGGACTTCCGGGAGAGCCTCTCAGTCATCAGCCATCAGGAATCCGGGATCTGGAATCCTCAAAAGGGGAACCGGCATCAAGGATTGGCGTTGGTCCGCTTGGCCTGGCCATCGCGGCGGGGCTTGTCCTTGATGTAGTAGGTCACGAGAGTATGGGTGCGGAGGCGGCGGGTGTAGGCTTCGGCCTCGCGCTGGAAGTTGAGATCGAGCAGGGTCTCGCGGACCTTGTCCTGGGCCTCGGCGTACGGCGCCGGCCCCGCTTCGCGGCGGCCCTCGACGCGGATGATGTGGAAGCCGTCGGGGGCTTCCAGCACGGTGCTGGTCTGGTTGATGGGCAAGCTCGCGAGGGCCTCATTGACGGCCGGCGCGGCGCTGGCGCCGGGGGCAGTCTGCCACAGGCCGCCCTTCGAGGCGGTCGGTCCCTGGCTGGACGATCTGGCCAGCGTGGCGAAATCCTCGCCACGGCGGAGCCGGTTCCACAGCTCCTCGGCGCGGCGGCGGGCGGCGGCCGGATTGAGATCCGGGCTGACCTTGACGGTCAGCTCGCGCCAGGTGATCAGGGCAGGACGATCGAACGCCCGGATGTGCTCGTAGTAGTAGTTCCAGATCTCACGCGGCCCCGGAGTGGCGATCCGCTCGTGCAGTTGATGCTGGAGGAACTCCTTGGCGGTCGAATCCTTGCGGAAGCGCTCGCGCATCATTTCCAGCGACCGGTTCTCGTCCTGGAGCTGCTGCCGCAGTTCGAGCTCGTCCTTGACCTTGTACCGCTCGATGAGCTTGGGGATCTCATGCTCTTTCCACTGCTTGTCGATAAAATCGTTGAACATCTTGCGCTGTTTATCGTTCTTGAGGAGCACGCGTTCGGCTTCCTCGATGTAGATGGCGCGGTCGATGAGCTGTTCCAGGAGGTTGGCGGCCAGCTCGTTGACCTGATCGCGGGCGATGATCTGGCCCTTGGGCACATTCGTGCGCACCCACTCGCGGACGGCATCCTGGAGCTCGGCGAGGCTGATCGTCTGGTTGCCGACCGCGGCGACGGTCAGGCCGATGACGTTCCCCGAATCGACGCGGGAGCGAACCTCGGCCGGATGGACCACGGCCTGCGTCGGCTGGAACGCCGGATCGCGTGGCGCATCGGGTGGTGCGGGGGGCGTCGTCACGGGCGGCAGCGCGGGAGGCGGCGGCAGCGTCAGACTCTCCACCGGTGCCGGCGGCGGCGCCTCGGACGAAGCGCGCTGCACGGCCGGATCGGCGGGCGTGAGACCCGGCTGGCTCGAATCGCGCTGCAGCAATAACGGGGCGGATGCATCGGCGACGGGCGGCGTCGGCGCGGCCGGTTGTGGTGCCGCGTCCGGCAGGCCCGCGTTGATCGTGTCCTTCAGGGGCGGCACGGACGAAATGGCCACCGGCCGCGTACTGCTACGACCATGAGCACAACCGGCCAGAGCCAGTCCGACCATCCCGGCGATCAGGCGACGCTTCATCGGCACCCTCGGCGAACGACGCCCCAATCGGGCCTGGGGGGAGCAGACCGATCCACACAGAAGACAGATAGCGCGACGGGAACCGCCGAGGTGCGAGACGAGCGGGATGGCTAAGCTACCCCTGAAGCAAAGATCCCACAAGATCGGTTCTGTCGTCTCGTTCAGCTTTTTCCGAGATTCCGAGAGGCCGATTGATCTCGCCGGGTGCCACGGGTTCCGCTTTGGTACGTGTTTAGCGTCCCCCGTCGGCCGTAAGTCCTTTCTTTGTAGCGGCGGCCGTCCCGGCCGCTCCGGGCTGGCTCTGTTCCGGAGCGGCCGGGACGGCCGCCGCTACAAAGAAAAGCCCAGAAAATCAGCCTTCCGAGACGCTAAACACGTACCCGCTTTGGGAACCCGTGCCGAGCGACCCCGGCCCGCAGACACGGGTTCCCAAAGCGGAACCCGTGGCACCCAGCCTTTTGGGCCCGACTTCCCGGCAACGCGGCCGTTCAATCGCCTCGATTGGTGTGGTCCGTCCGTTTCTTGATGCGGTCTTTCAACGACCCGGCCCGCGCGATCTGACCGTTGCCGGTCGGTGCGGGAGCCGGCTTGACGCGCGGCGAGGGTGACGGCCGGTCGGCCGTCGCGGCCAGCAAATTCTTGACGACGGCGGCGACCATCGCGCCTTTGGGATGCTTCTGATTCAGCGGCACATACGCCGTCTTCTCGTCGACGACCCGGACCTGCCCGGGATGGCGCCGGGCCAGGGCCTCGATCCGCTTGCGGTTGCGGTAGGTCAGGACGACGTACTCGTCCTCGACGTGGATCCGCTCGAGCTTCCAGCGCTCGGCCAGGATGCGGATCTCGGCCTCGGCCAGCAGGTTCTCGGCCGGGCGGGGCAGGGGGCCGAAGCGGTCGATCAGCTCCTGGCGGAAGTCGGCCAGATGGTCGAGGCTGCGCAGCCGGCCGAGCCGGCGGTAGAGCTCGAGCTTGACCCGCGGGCCGGGGACGTAGTCGCTTGGGCAGATAGGCCCGCCAGGCCAGCTCGACCGAGCAGTCGAACAGCGGCTTCTCGGGCTGGTTGGTCAGCGCCGCGCACGGCCGATTCCAGCAGCGAGCAATAGAGCTCGTAGCCGACGCTCTCGATGTGGCCCGACTGCTCGGCGCCCGAGGATGTTGCCCGGCGCCGCGGATCTCCAGGTCGCGCAGGGCGATCTTGAAGCCGGCGCCCAGCTCGGTGAACTCCTCGATCGCCTTGAGCCGCTTGACGGCGTTGGGCGTGACCGGCTTGTCCGATTCGAGCAGCAGGTACGCATAGGCCCGGTGCTTGTAGCGGCCGACCCGGCCGCGAAGCTGGTGCAGGTCGGCCAGGCCGTACTTGTCGGCCTCGTTGATGAAGATCGTGTTGACGTTGGGGATGTCCAGGCCGCTCTCGATGATCGTCGTCGCGACCAGGATGTCGTACTCGCGGCGGATGAACGCCGAGCATCGTCCGCTCGAGCTGCTTCGCCGCCCATCTGGCCGTGGCCGATGCGCGATCCGGGCCTCGGGGACGATCGACTGGATCCGGTCGGCGACGCTCGTCGATGTCGTAGACCCGGTTGTGGACGAAGTAGATCTGGCCGTCGCGGTTCAGCTCGCGGTGGATGGCCCGCTTGATCGTCTCGGCGTCGAAGCGGGTGATCCGCGTCTCGATCGCCTTGCGGTCGGGCGGCGGGGTCTCCAGGTTCGAGATGTCGCGGATGCCCAGCAGGCTCATGTGCAAGGTCCGCGGGATCGGCGTGGCCGAGAGGGTCAGGACGTCGACCGTCGTGCGGAGCGTCTTGAGCCACTCCTTGTCCTCGACGCCGAACCGCTGCTCCTCGTCGATGATCACCAGGCCCAGGTCCTTGAACGCGACGTCCTTCTGGACGATCCGGTGGGTGCCGATCAGGATGTCGACCGCCGCCGGCGGCGGTCCGCTTGAGGACGTCGCGTGATCTCGGACTTGGGCCGGAACCGGTTGACGACCTCGATGGTGAACGGGAACTCGGCCATCCGCGCGGCGAAGCTGCGGTGGTGCTGCTCGGCCAGGATCGTGGTCGGCACGAGCACGGCGACCTGCTTGCCGGCGTCGACCGCCTTGAACGCCGCGCGGATGGCGACCTCGGTCTTGCCGTAGCCGACGTCGCCGCAGATCAGGCGGTCCATCGGCTTGCGCCTGGGCCATGTCGTGCTTGACCGCCTCGATGGCCGAGAGCTGGTCGGGCGTCTCCTCGTAGGGAAAGGCGGCCTCGAACTCGGCCATCCAGTGGCTGTCCTCGGCCGGGTAGGCGAAGCCCGGCTGGCTGGCCCGCTGCGGCCTGGATGTCGATCAGCTCCTGCGGCCAGGTCGACGACCGCCTCGGCCACGCGCTTCTTCCGCTTCTCCCAGGTCGACGAGCCGATCTTCGAGAGCGGCGGCTCGGCCTTGCCGCCGCCGACGTACTTCTGCACCAGGTCGATCTTGGCGATCGGGACGTAGAGCTTGGTCCCCTCGGCGAACTCGAGGAGCAGCGTCTCCTCGGCGTGCTCGGCCGACTTGGTCGACGAAGCTGCAGGCCGCGATACCGGGCGATCCCGTGGTTGACGTGGACGACCAGGTCGCCCTCGTTCAGGTCGAGGAAGCTGTCGATCGCCCGGCTCTCGTAGCGCCGGCGGGTGACCGGCCGGCGGACCTCGGCGCGGGCGAACAGCTCGTGGTCGCCGATGACGAGCGTCCGGGCGTCGATCAGGTGGAAGCCCGACGCGGATCCGGCCGACGGTCAGGTGCAGCCGGCCGGACTGGGCCAGCTCGGTGTCGGAGAAGACCTCGCCCAGCCGCTCGACCTCGGCCGCGTTGTGGCAGGCGATCAGGACGCGGTCGCCGGCCGCGGCGCTGTCCAGCTCGGCCTTGACCTTGGTCAGCTCGCCCGAGAACCGCTCGACGCTCTCGATCCGCAGGTGGCAGGTCGTCTCGAGCGAGTCGGCCGCCAGCGTCGAGACGGCGATCGTGGGAAGCGGATCAGCCGCTCGAAGCGTCGCTCTCGACGCGTGAAGAGCCCGCGCGGGTCGTCGACCCGGCCGAGGTAGTGCCGGCCCTCCTCGCGGAGGTCGTTGGGCTCGAGCAGGGCGACCCAGGTCCCCTCGGGGAAGATAGTCGGCGGGATGGCCGAAGCTGGCCGGGTCGGCGTCGTCGAGCGCCGAGGCGGCGGTGAGCGTGACCGAGTTCCAGCGGTCGAGCGAGCGCTGGGATCTCGGCGTCGAACGGCCGGATCGACTCGACCTCGTCGCCGAAGAACTCGATGCGGACCGGGTCGGTGGCGTCGGTGCGGGAAGACGTCGAGGATGCCGCCGCGGAGGCTGAACTCGCCGGCGACCTCGACGACCTCGGCCCGCGTCATGCCGCGCTCGAGCAGCCAGGCGGTCAGCTCCTCGACCGGCGACGGTGTCGCCGACGGCGACGACGCCGCGACATCCGCGCCAGCGCCTCGGGCTTCGGCACCGGCTGCAAGCATCGCCTGGAACGGCGCGACGACCAACCGGGGCGGGTCGGGCCGCCTCGAGCCGCTTCGAGCACCCGCAGCCGCCGGCCGAAGACCTCGTCGTCGGCGTCAGCTCGCGCGGGCAGCTTCTCCCAGGCGGGGAAGACCTCGGGCACGATCCCGGCGAACGTCGCCACGTCGTCGCGGAAGTCGTCGACGTCGCCGACGTGGGCCAGCACGATCACCAGCGTCGTGGGCGCATGCAGCCCGAGCGCGGCGGCCGTCGAGCGGCCGCCGCCGAGCCCCAGGCGCCGTCGATCGTCGCCGCGCGGCCGTTCTTCAGCGCCGCCAGGACCTCGGGGAACCCCGAGGCGCGCTGGATCACGCGCGTCAGGTCTTTCAGTTCACGAATCGGGGCGGCCGTCGCCGCGGTGGTCCGGGACATCGTGCGTCCGTTCGTGGCTGGGGCGCCGGCTCTGGCCTCATTCACCACAGAGTCACAGAGAACACGGAGTTCTCACAGAGTCTTTTCCCTGTGTCGGTCTCGATGGGAGGTGAAAGGAACCATGATGGAGCGAACCCCCATCGCTTCCCGCTTCATTCTACGAAGCCGCGTTTCACCTGGCCAACAGTGGCCAGCCGGTCGAGGACCCAGACCAGATCGGCCGGGTCGCAGGTCGAGTCGAGGCACGCGGCGGCGCCGGCCGCGCGGGTGGCTTGCACCGCGGCGCGGTCGGCGAAACCCAGCAGGGCCACGACCGTCCGCCCGGGGGAATGCTCGGTCAGGCGCTGCGCCCAGGACGGTTCCAGCATCGGCACGTCCCAGACCACCAGGCCACCCGCGGGGACCTCGGACCAGTCGTGCACGGCCCCGGCGGCATAGCCGGCCGCCGCGCCGATCTCGCACCAGACCGCGCGGAAGTCGTGCTGGTCGCTGACGATCCGCAGGGCAGGGGGGGACGCGAACGGGGGACGGTGGCGCGGTGCCTCACCCGCGTGCCGCGCCACCACCTCGGCGGCGACCGCCTCGGGGAGAACGACCGCCGCCAGGTCGGTCGCCCAGCGCTGGACCTGGTGATAGCGCGCGTGCGGGCCGATGCAGAGCACGACCCTCGCGAACCCGCCGCGCTGGCGGACCCGGGCCAGCCGCGCGGCGTCGCCCTCGGTCAAGACCGCGCGATGGAGCACCAGCACGGCGGCTTGCTCCAGACCCGCCGGCCAGGTCTCGGGCAGGTCGCCCGCACAGGGAAAACGGACGGTCCCGGGCGGCAACGCGGCGGCGATGGCCGCGACCCAGGCATCTTCCAGATCGCCCGCGCAGACCACCGGCGGATTCGCTTCGTCCATGACGGGGCCTCCTGCCCGGCCGAGAGTGCGCCAGACGCTACCAGAAGGCGCCCGGGGCCGCAATTGCGATCTCCGGGCCTTCGTAGGGTGGGCTCGGCCCACCGTTTGCCGCGTGGCGCTCGGGATGGTGGGCCGAGCCACCCTACAAGACCTGTCTCCTCTCAGGGCGTTCCCTTCTCGACCTTGACCTCCGTGCCATCGGCGGAAACATACAGCGAGACCTCGGAGGCGTCCTTGCCCAGGATCGTGCCGTCGAGGGTATAGCCGCTGAGCTTGCCCTTTTCGCGGACCGCCATGGCGCTGTCCAGCTTGAACTTGGAATACTTGAGCCGCGCCTCGGCGATGACCGTGCCGGGGACATCCGCGAGCGCCACCTCGATATCGGCCCTGGCCACCTTGCCCGCGGCCGTGACCGCGAGGACCACCTGGCGGCCGGTCGCGTCCCGACCGCTGAGGCGGAAGCCGGTCTCCGCCGCGTCACGTTCGCCTTGATCGCCTCGGTCCACTTCACGCCCCGCACCGCGCGATTGGCCGCGGTGATGACCCGGGCGGGCACTTTGGTAAGACGGATTTTTTCATCCGGCGTTCTCTGCGCCGAGACCACACTGGCCGCGGTCAGTACCAGGACGACCGCGGCGCCGAGCGGATTTCGTTGCATGAATGCTGCTCCCTGGTTGTTTATCCGTGTAGGCTGGGTCAAGACCCAGCAATCCGCGCTGGGTCTTGACCCAGCCTACAAGAGCCCGGCCCACGTCGCTCAGAACTGATCCGCGCTGACAATCTCGCCGCCGGCGCGGGTCGAGAGGAAGCTGAAGATGCGCGGATCCACCGTTTCCTTGATGAACCGGACGGAGCCGTCGCAGAAGACGAAGTTACAGCCGCCGCGGTGCAGGCTCCAGTAGTCATCGGGGCCGGCGGCACGGTAATTGGGCACGTCCACCCAGAGCTGATCGGGCGACGGGCCGGTGCTGCTCAGGACCAGCACGCTGGCGGTGTCGCACTCCTGGACCGGCCAGCGTGGGTTGCTGCAGCACGCGGCGCCGTCGGGATCACGCCGACCCAGGTCGCGTCGGCCACGTTCCGCGACCGCTCGCCGACCATCAGCGTCTGGCTCGCGCCATCGACGATGCCGGGCAGGCCGATCCGGCTGTTGCGGTAGAACACGCCGTTGTTCTCCGCCGGGAACTCCTCGACGGTCCACTGTCCGGCCGAGGCCACGTATTGCCCCGGCGAGAGGTCGTTGATCAGGACTTTGCCCGTCGCGTCCGTCAAGGTCACGGGTCCCTCGCCCGTCGAGCTCGGGCAGAGATAGGCACTGATCCGCACGACTCGCAGCGTGGACGAGCCGGGATCGGTGATCTGCAAGGCGAAGTTCACGGTGTTGAAGATGTGGGTCTGTTCCATGTACGGCAGGAGCATCGTCCCCCAGGCCCAGCCGGGGCCGGTCTCGGGGCTGTTGGGCTGGCTCGTCTGGGTCAGCGAGATGTAACCGGGCGGGAAGACGCTGTGCGACGAATGGTAGTTCTGCATCGCCAGACCGATCTGCTTGAGGTTGTTCAGGCACTGCGCGCGGCGCGCGGCCTCGCGGCCGCCTGCACGGCGGGAAGCAACAGCGCGAGCAGCACGCCGATGATGGCGATGACGACCAGAAGCTCGATCAGGGTAAAACCGCGCGCCGCGGCGCGAGGGTCGAAAAGAGCGCATGAGATCAGACTCCGAACTCGTGTTTTCCAGGCGGGAGAAGGAATCATCCGGGAGACGACGGCTGCGTGCCGGGTAGCCGGCTCTTCTTCTGTGTAGCGGCGGCCGTCCCGGCCGCTCCGGGCATTTCAAGCAGAGCGGCCGGGACGGCCGCCGCTACACAGAAGAGACCTGTCTCATGCACCCTCTCAACACTGGAAAATCCGGAGCCAGACATGCCGGTGGGCCGTCGTGGGGGGCGGCCAGCCCGCCGGTCCGTCCTGCGCATGCCGGCTGCATACGGGCGGGGGCAGCCACACAAAGACGGCCGGGGAAAATTCGAACGGCAGCGGCGCCGCGGCGGCATCGACCGGCACGATCGGCCGGTTCTCGACCTGCCAGCCGCCCTGGAAACCGTCGCAAAGCGGCGCGTCGGGGGGGTCCAACACGTTGCCCTGCGCAGCTCGGCCAGGGACTGCGCCAGCGCCTCGGCCGCCTCGGCCAGACAGAGGCCGGGACAGACCAGGGCCGTCACCAGGCAAACAAGGGCAATCGCGCGTCGCGGCGCCATGGGAGAGGATTGGACCTCCACGTCAAGTTCGGGTATTCTAGAGCTCCAAAGGCAACTCCACCAGACACAAGACCCGGAATCGAATTTCTCGGGCACAAACCCCAGTCGCGATGGAGATCTCTCTGCATGAACGCCTCCCAGATGTTCCAGTACGAGCCCAAGTGCATCGCTCCGGGCTGCGACCAGTTGGCCGTTTTCAAGATCGGCGCGACCTGGACCAGCGGGGCGTTCTCCGAGCTGAAGAACTACGGCACCTGCTGCACGATCCACCGCGCCAGCATGGTCCAGCGGGCCCGCGAGGTCTGCCAGAAAGTCACGCTGGCCGAAGGCGAGTCGCTCGGCCCGGTCACCGTCTACAAGCTCGTGCCGGGCGCGCGGGACAAGACCCTGCCCGTGGCCGACGACAACACTTGAGAGTCTGTCCCAGAAGTGACGATCCGGTCATTCTGGTTTCAGCCCCGAAGGGGCGGCAGTGAATAGCCCGGGGCGTCAGCCCCGGGACTGCGACACGCGTCCTATCCCCCGCTCCCCAGCCCCGCAGGGGCGACAGAAGATCCGATGCCGCCTGGAATTCTGTCGCCCCTCTGGGGCTGGGCAGAAGAGGAGTGGGCGTCGTTCCTCGGTTCCCGGGGCTGACGCCCCGGGCTATTCACTGTCGCCCCGTTGGGGCTAAAAAACCCACTTCTCGTACACCCCTTCAGAGCCGGATGGTGGGCCGAGCAGTCCACCCTACAAGAGCCCCGCCGAGCGGGAAGGAGCCCGCCCCATGGTCCACCGTTACGCCTGCGCGGTCGTGATGATCGGGCTGGTGGCGCTGGTCGTGCCGCCGGTCCATGCCCACGGTCCCGTGCCGGAGCCGTTCCGCTCCTTCACGCTGCCCGACGATTGGCAGACGCGCGTTCTGGTCCCGGCCCGAAGCGCGCCCTGCTGGAGCGCGACCCGAAGGCGCTGGCCGAGCTGGTCCCCTCCCAGGCCGGCTTGCGCTACTGCCGCTGCCCGTCCTGTGGCGCGGCCGAGACGGACAATCCCCTCGCCTGGTCCGTGCTGCAACCCGACCGCCTCACCTGCCGGCACTGTCCGGCCGTCTTCCCGAAGCTGACCGCGCCGAGCAAGGACACAAGGACGACAAGCCCAAGGACAAGGACGACAAGCCCAAGGACAAGGACGCGAAAAAAGAGGACGGCGGTACCACGAAATCGACCGGCGCGGAGACGATCGAGGTCCGGCCGGGCGTCGTGCACACCTACCCGTATCAGGTCCTCGACCCGCCGAAGCAAGCCTATCCCGACGAACGGGTTTACCTGCTGGCGAAGCGTGATTACGAGGCGCGGGAGTTCCTCGCCAAGGCCGCCCTGTACGCGGCGGTGCGCGCGCGGGAGCCGGCCAGCGGCGCGCAGCGGCCCACCCTGGCGCGGCTGGCGTGCGTGCTCCTGCTGCGTTTTGCGCAGGTTTACCCGGATTACGCCCAGCACCTCGACCAGCCCGGCGCGCCGAGAATCCTCCAGCCGCCCACCGCGCCGCCGCCCTACCGCCGGGGCTATCAGACGGGCAAGTGGGACTGGTCCGGGGCGCGCGACGTGCCCCTGAACCTCGTGATTGCTTACGCCCTGCTGCGCGACGACCCCGCGCTGGCCGAGGCGGGCCGGCTGCTGCACGACCCCCACCCGGCGCAGACCATCGAACAGAACCTGTTCCGCGCCGCGGCCCGGTTCACGGCGGGCCAGCCGGAGGAGTCCTCCGAGGAGTCGATCTACGCCTACCGCGGCCTGCTCGCGGTCGGACGGTTGCTGAATGATCCCGCGCTCGTTCACCTGGCCGTGGCGCGGCTGGACGGCTTCGCGCACCAGGGGTTCACCTTTGACGGCCTCTGGCGGCAAGGCGACGCCGCCTCGCACCGGCGCGTCGTCGGCATGATCGACGGCTGGCTGGACCCGCTGCTGGCGGGCTACTCCGACCCTCCCGGCGCGCCGTCGGCGGACGGCTGGCAACTGGCGAACCTGCCCGGCGCGGCCATCCTGCCGCAAGTGCGGCTGCGCGCGCCGTCGCGGGCACGGTCCTGGCGGCGCCTCCGCAGGCGGAGATCGAGCCGATCTCCTGGTCCGTGCGCACGCCGGCCGCGCGTCTGCGCCCACCCATGCTGCTGGGAGGGGCGGGCATGGCGCATCTGCGCGTCGGCGCCGGCCCGGACGCGCTGGAAGTCGAGCTGCGCGGGCACGGCGACCCCGGTCCCATCCCCGCGGCGCGGCTGGCCTTGCGGTTGGCGGTGGGCGGCCGGCTCCTTGTGGGGGATCGCGACGACCGGCCGCCCACCCGCGACGGTCTCGACCACGCCACCGCCAGCCACTCGACGGTCCTGGTCGATGCGCTCAATCAGCGCGAGTCGATCGCGCAGGCGCGCGAGCCCGCGCCGGGCGCCGACGTGTCGTTCTTCGCCGCCGATCCCGACTTCCAGGTCGTCGCGCTCGAAGACCGGTTCGCGTATCCGACCGCGGCGTCGCGCTACCGGCACACCGTCGTGGCGGTGGCGGGCCGCCAGACGCGCTACGCGGTCAGCGTGTTCGAGGTGGACGGGGGCTTCCAGCACGATCAGATGCTCCACGCGGCGCCGGGAGTTGCGGCGTCATGGCGCTTGAATGTGCCGGCGACGCCCGGCCCGGACAGCCTCCTGCCCGCCTCGACCCGCTATCTGCCCACGGCCAAGGCCGAGGACGGCCGCTGGTTCGTCCAGGCGCTGGGAGCGTTCGGCCCGCTCCGCCAGACCGCGCTCGTCCACCCGGCCCAGGCCCTCTTGCAAGACAATGGCCCCGGCGTCCGGGTCCACCTGCTGAGCGACCTGCCCAGCCTGGCCGTGGCCGGCCGGAGCCGGCAGCAGAGCGACTCCTCAAGCGGTCAGGACGTGCTGGTCCTACGACGGAACTCATCTAGCGGAAGCATCTTGCGCTCGCGATTCGTGACCGTATTCGAGCCGGCCGGGACCGCCGCGCCGCCCTTGCAGCGGGTCGGCCGGGTCGACACCACGGCGGCGGCGGTGGTCCTGTTGCTCAAGACGGCCGAAGGGGTCGAGCATCTGGTCGTGAACGTGCGGCCCGGCACCAAGCAGACCGTGAAGCTGGCCGACGGCCGCGCGTTGACGACCGACGGCGTGGCCGTCCGCGTCACCCCCGAGGGCGCCTTGATGCTGGCGGGCGGCACGATGGCGACGCTCGGGGGACAGTCGTTGCGCCAGCGCAACGCCGCCGGGACGATCGGCGCGGCGCTGCCGGGAGGCGTCTTTCTCGCCGCCGGCGCGATTGCCGATCCCGGGGCGGCGGCCGGTCGGACCCTGGTCATTCGCCACGGCGACGGTACCGCGCGCGCCTGGACCATCCTCGCCGCCGAGAACGTGCCGGGGCCCGCCGTCCGCTTCCACGTCCGCGAGGAAACCGGCTTTCAGCTCGATCCCCAGACCGGCGCGGCCCAGTACGTGCAGTACCCTTGTACCCGTCACCCCGCCCCTCACACCTTCTCCATTTGCCGCATTGCCCGCTGATTCCGCCCTAAAAAACGGCCCGGGGCCGGCCCGTACGTGTTTCGCGTCTCGAAGGGCTGTTTTTCTGGGCTTTTCTTTGTAGCGGCGGCCGTCTCGGCCGCTCCGGAGGGGAACCAGACCGGAGCGGCCGAGACGGCCGCCGCTACAAAGAAAGGACGGCGCGAACCTTCTCCGCGGTCGCGTCGTAGGAGTAGGTTGGGACGTTTTTTTCCACGACCCCGTTGACAGCCGGCGAACAGGAGTTATCCTAAGTGTCGTTGGGTGTGACGTTCCTTCATCTTCCTCAGAGCGGCCTCTCCACCCGACCGGGGCTCGGCCCTGTTCATTACGTTCTCTTATCATACCGCCCCACCTATTCCCCCTCATCGGACTTGGTGGGGCCTCCTTTTGCGCATGACGTGGCTGGGTCCGGACCATACGTGTTTCGCGTCCCGCCGCTTGTCGTAAGTCCTTTCTGTGTAGCGGCGGCCGTCCCGGCCGCTCTGGTCTGAATGGACTTTGGAGCGGCCGGGACGGCCGCCGCTACACAGAAGATGCCAGAAAGACAAGCAGCGGAATATTCCAGGCCGATTCCGCTTCTGGTCGATCCTGGGTGTGATCAAGGACCGCTGTCCCTGGCCCCCAGAACGATGAATCGACCCGCCCCCCACCAGGATGCCATCGGGCCGTTCCTGCACTACTTGATGGCCGAGTGCGGGGTCTCGCCGCACACGCTCGCGGCGTATCGGTCGGACATTGTGCGGTTTGCGCGCTGGCGGAAAGAGCACGCCCCGGGACCGATCGAGAAGCTGGCGATCGGGGATCTGGTCGGGTATGTGACGTACCTGAACGCGTACGGCCTGGCGCCGAGCAGCATCGGCCGGCACCTGGCGAGCCTCTCGACGTATTTCCGCTACCTGATCACCGAGGATCGACTCACGGAGAACCTGGCGCGGCTCCTGGTGGCGCCGGCGTTGTGGGACCGGCTGCCGACGGTGCTCGGTCCGGCGGCCGTCGAGACGCTGCTCCAGACCCCGAGTTCGGAGACGCGGCTGGGCCGGCGCGACCGGGCGGCGCTGGAGACTTTATACGCGACCGGCTGCCGGGCCTCGGAGGTGGTCGGACTGCGGCCAGGCGACCTCGATCTGAATCGCGGCACGGCGCGCTGCATCGGCAAGGGGGACAAGCAGCGGATGGTCCCGCTGGGGTCGCGGGCCCGCGAAGCCATCCGGGCCTATCTCCAGCAAGACCGCCCGGCGCTGGTCGCGCGGCGGCCCGCGACCGACGTGATCTTCGTGACCCGCTCGGGCCGACCGCTCTCGCGCACGGGACTCTGGCGCATCGTCAAGCAGCACGCCCGCGCGGCCGGGTTGCCCGAAGCGGTCAGCCCGCACACGCTCCGGCACAGCTTCGCCACGCACCTCTTGGCCGGCGGCGCGGACCTGCGGGTCGTGCAGGAAATGCTGGGCCATGCCTCGATCGCCACGACCCAGATTTATACGCGGGTCGAGATGAGCCGGCTCTTGCAGGTCCACGCCGCCTGCCATCCCCGCGCCCGAGGTTCCACCAAACCCTGACGAGTGCTAGGCTTGCGCGGGCGAGAGCCGCTCGCGCACAACCGCCTTGTAGCCGACCGGGTCCACGCCCTTGGGACTGGGCACCCCGATTCCGGTACACGAACTGACGGGAACGATGCGGACGATCCCCCGTTCCTGGTCGCCGAGCAGCGCGACGCGGACCGTGCCCACCATGGCCGTGTCGTCCCAGTGGCAGCGGCAGGCGGTGCCGTCGGACAGGTACAGCATCACATCGGGAATGCCCGCGTCCCGCAGCCCTTCCCACATTTCCGTGATCAGGTCGCTCATGATGTCCCCATGCTCCCGGCAGTGTGCTGGGATGGCGGTCTGGAAGGTTGTACGAGGAGGTCCTTTTCTGTGTAGCGGCGGCCGTCTCGGCCGCTCCGGAATCCCCAATCCGGAGCGGCCGAGACGGCCGCCGCTACACAGAAGACCCCTTCTCGTAGACCCTTTGAGAGGGTTCTCCCGCAGAGCAGTCTAGAACACGCCCGGCGCGGTGAGGGCCTGACGACCACGGCGGCAATCGTTATGATGGCGGTCTTGATGCGGATTGCGCCGCACGGGTCACGAAACCAGAGAGTCCCTCCGCAATGTTGAAGGTCAACGAGTACTTCGGCGGTACCGTCAAGTCGATCGCGCTGACCACCGAGCAAGGACCCGCGACCGTGGGCGTCATGGAGCCGGGGGAATATGAGTTTGGCACCTCGACGGTAGAGATCATGACGGTGGTGAGCGGCAAGCTGACCGTCCAACTGCCCGGCGCCACGAACTGGGCTGACTTCGGCCCCGGCCAGAGCTTCACCGTCCCGGCCGGCGTCCAGTTCCAGCTCAAGGTCCCGGTGGCCACCGCGTACTTGTGTCTGTATCAGTAAAATCGAAGCCCCGGGAGTCCCCGCTCATGGCGCGTGCGGCAACCCTCCAACGCATCCTCGACGGCGGCATCGTGGCCGTGGTCCGCTCGGAGTCGCCCGAGCAGCTCGTGTCCGTCGTCGCGGCGCTGGCGGACGGCGGCGTGACGGCCGCCGAGATCACTTTCACCGTGCCGAATGCCATTGATGTGATTCGCCAGGTCCGGCGCGAACTCGGCGAGCGCGTGCTCCTCGGCGCAGGGGACGGTCCTCGATCCCGAGACGGCCCGGGCGGCGCTGCTGGCCGGCGCGGAGTTCATCGTCAGCCCGATCCTCAATCTCGACGTGATCCGCCTCTGCCACCGTTACGATCAGGTCGTCATGCCCGGCGCCTTCACCCCCACCGAGGTGCTCAACGCCTGGGAGGCCGGCGCGGACGTGGTCAAGATTTTCCCCGCCGATGTGGGTGGTCCGGCCTATTTGAAAGCCCTGCGCGGTCCGCTGCCCCAGGTGCGGCTGATGCCCACCGGCGGCGTCGATCTGAACACGGCCGCGGCCTTCCTCAAAGCCGGCGCCTGCTGCCTGGGCGCCGGGGGTCAGCTTGTCGAACCGGCCGCCGTCAAGGCCGGCAATTTCGCGCGCCTCCGCGATCTGGCCGCGCAGTTCGTCGCCGTCGTCCGGCAGGCCAGGCAATAAACATCGACTGGAGAAAAATGTGACGCCCTCAGAGGCGGAAATACGACATCTTTCTGGATGCGCATGACTGCACCCTTGCGACCGACTTCCGCGGTGACTTAAGATAAGAGCAGAGACGAACACGCACGCATTGAGGCCCGATCACCCGGCGCCAGCCGTGGTGCGGACCAGAAAGAAGCCATCGATGGGCACGTTCCTCCTGGGAGCGACGCGGGCTCTACCGGCCGGGCTCATGATCGTGGCGCTGATGGCCGGGGATGTGCGGGCGGGCAATCCTCCCAACAACAAGGGTCCGGCGCCGCGCCCGCGATGCCTCGTCCCGCGGCGTCGGGACCGTCGGCCAAGCAGATGCAGCAAATGCAGCAAATGCAAATGCAACAGATGCAGCAGATGCAGCGGATGCAGGCGCAAGCCCAGAAGGCGATGCAGTCGCAGAAGCCGAAGCCCGCATCGAAACCACCCGCCGGACCGAAGCCGGCCGCGACGGGATCGGGCACGAAGGCGTCCGCGTCGGTCGCCGGCACGAACTCCTCGACCGGATCGAAGTCCGGCACGACGCGTTCCCGGCCGCGTGCCGCGCGTGGCCAACAGGAAGAGCAGCCTGAACAAGTCGGCGAAGAGCCTGACGTCCACGAATTCGACCAGTTCCTCCGGGACCACCAGCACGAACACGGTCAATGCGTCCGGGACGCCGGTGGCCGGCGGCACCTTCACGCCGGGTACGGGCGTGAATAATGGGGCCGCTGCCGGCACCACCGTTTCCAGCGGCACCTTCACGCCGGGTACGGGCGTGAATAATGGGGCCGCTGCCGGCACCACCGTTTCCAGCGGCACCTTCACGCCCGGAATGGGTGTGAACAACGGCTCGGCCAAGGGGACGACCGTCTCGGGCGGCACGTTCACGCCCGGCTTTGGCGTGAATAACGGCGGGGCGATCGGGACAACCGTGTCCGGCGGAACGTACATCCCCGGTTGGGGCGTGAACAATGGCGCGGCCAGCGGCACATCGGTCTACGGCGGCACGTATGTCCCGGGCTGGGGCGTGAACAACGGCGCCGCGATCAGCACATCGGTCTTCGGCGGCACGTATATTCCGGGCTGGGGCGTGAACAACGGGTTTGCCCTTCCGACGACCGTCTCGGGCGGCACGTATATCCCGGGCTGGGGCGTGAACAACGGCGGGGCGATCCCGCAAACGGTCTCGGGCGGCACGTTCCTGCCGGGCTGGGGCGTGAACAACGGCGCGGCCATCGGCACGGCGGTCCAGAATGGGCAGACTTTCCTGCCGGGCTGGGGGGTCGTGAAGAAGAACTGAGAGGGTGTACGAGAAGGGTCTTTTCTGTGTAGCGGCGGCCGTCCCGGCCGCTCCGGAATCCCAAATCCGGAGCGGCCGGGACGGCCGCCGCTACACAGAAAGGCCGCTCCAGACCTTCTCGTACACCCTCTGAGGCCCGACCGGGTTGCCGCCCGCACGGCGATCGGAGACAATCGAAGGCCCTCGGATCGGCCGGTCCGAGGGTTTTCCTTTTGGGGACGACCGCGTCGATGGCACCCCGCAACCCGCCGATCCTCGACCCGCCGATTCGCCTGGCCGTGTGCGTCTCCGGTGGCGGGACGACGCTCCAGAATCTTATCGACCGCATCGCCGACGGCCGGTTGCGCCGAGATCGTCCAGGTCGTGGCCAGCCGCGCGGGCATCGGCGCTGTCCCGAAAGCCGAGGCCGCCGGCCTACCCGTGGCGGTGGTCGCGCGCGCGGGCCGGTCTCTGGAATCGTTCAGCGACGGGATGTTCGACCCGATCCGCCGCCAGGGCGCCGACCTCGTCGTCCTGGGAGGCTTCTTGAGTCTGGTATCGCTTCCCGACGACTACGAAGGCCGCGTCCTGAACATCCACCCGGCGCTGATTCCTTCCTTCTGCGGCCGGAGCTTTCATGGCGAGGCCGTCCACCGCGCCGTGCTGGAGTACGGCGCGAAAGTCTCCGGCTGTACCGTCCACTTTGCCGACGCCACGTACGACACCGGTCCGATCATTCTCCAGCGCCCCGTGCCGGTCCACGACGACGACACCCCCGCGACGCTGGCCGCGCGCGTCTTCGCCGCGGAATGCGCGGCCCTTCCTGAAGCCATCGCCCTCTATGCGGCGGGCCGCTTGCAAATTGAGGGCCGTCGGGTGCGCATCCTGGCCGCTCCGGAACCGTGACCCGGCGGCAGACGCCGCCCCGCGTTGTCGACGTCACGCTTGACAGGCGTGTGAGGTTTCCTTCACAATAACGGCGTCACTCCCTCCCGGTTGTTGCGGCGATGACGCCGACGGCCGAATCTTCCCCGCCAGATTCCGAGGGCCTGGAATGATGCGGTCCCTTCACCGTGGGTTCCTCAGCCTCGCGCTCGTTTTGTTTGTCGGCGGGCTTGCCGGCGTGGGGTGGTACGTCTGGAGCCGGCCCGTGAAGGTCGCGTATCGCACGGTGCCGGTCAGCCGCGCGAGCGTCGAGGCGGCCGTCACGGCGGCCGGCGTGGTCCAGGCCGTCAACCGCACCGAGATGCGCTGCGAGCTCGAGGAACTGCCCGTCGATGGCATCATGGTGCACGGTGTGAACATCCTGGAACTGACGCCCGAGGGGACGCACGTCCAGAAAGGGGATGTGATCTGCCGGTTTGATGATTCCCGATACCAGGAGCTGGTCCGCCGCCAGCAGATCAAGGTGCTGCGCGACGAGGCGGACCTGAAGCAGGTCACGTTCGAGCGCGACGCCGCCGCCGTCGGTGCGCGGGCCTTCCGCGAGGGCGAGGCGAAGGAGAAAATCGAGTCGTACCAGGGCCAGATCGCCCTGCTCCAGGCCGATCTGCAGCGGGCCCGCGATCGGCTGGCCTGGTCGCAGGAACTGCTCCACCTCGGCTACGGCACGACCTCCCAGCTCGCCACGGACCAGGCCACGCTGTTCCGCCTGGAAGTCCAGCTCGAGAACGCCGCGGCGACGCTCAAGAACTTCCGGGCGTTCGTCAGTCCCCGGACCCAGCGGCAGCTTGACGTGCAGGTCGAGATCAAGGAGCTCAACCGCTCGCTCTACGAGGTGCAATATCAGCGGTCCCTGGAGCGGCTCGAACATTATGAGGAACTCATCGAAGCTTGCACGCTGCGCGCCCCGCACGACGGCATCCTGATCTACGCGAGCCTCCTGTTCGGGGATGCTCCCAAGCTGAGCGAAGGCGGTCACGTCCATTATGGGATGCGCATGTTCTACCTGCCGGACCTGAGCAAGCTCGTGGTGCAGGTGCAGCTTTATGAATCGGTCGTCGACGAGGTCAAGGTCGGCATGCTGGCGACGGTCCGCCTGGAGGCGCTGTCGGATCGGGAGGTGCAGGGGCGGGTCATCTCGATCGACCCGGTGCCGACCGACAACTGGCGTGCCGGGCTGGACATTCACCAGTTTCGCGCCCAGGTCGAGCTGATCGACCCGCCCGCGGGCACCCTGCCCGACATGAGCGCCGAGGCGCGGATCGTCACCGGCCGGCGCAAGGATGCGCTCGTGGTGCCCACCGAGGCCCTCGCCATCCTGGATGGCTGGCCGTACTGTTACGTCGAGGGCCCCGCGGCCTGGAGCGCCGGCTGGTGTCCCTCGGCTCGGCCGACGAGGGCCACTCCGTCGTGGTGGACGGTCTTTCCGAAGGGGACCGCGTGGTGCTGGACCCCGCGCCGTTGCGGACCCGTCCGGAGGCGACGCTCGACCCGATGCACGAACCGGCCCCCGGCCCCGACACCCCCGCGCACCGCGTTTCGCGCGCCCCCGATCACCCCGCGTGACATCCCGCCGGCCGCTGATGCACATGCCGGCTAACCTGTCTGATCCACCTCCCCCTCGCGGGGGAGGGTTAGGGTGAGGGCGGCTGTCCCAGCGTCGATAACTTCGACCCGCCCCCTCACCCCAACCCTCTCCCGCAAGGGGAGAGGGGGCCGGAAAGAACCCCTCACCCCAACCCTCTCCCGCAAGGGGAGAGGGGGCAAAACACCGATCCTGGACCGCAACTGCGGGTACGCCACTTTGATCGCCGCCCCTCGGCGAGAGAGTGGCCTTCGGCCCACGATCGGTTATCATGAACGGCTCGGGCCTGCATGGGCTTTTCCTGCATGTGCGAACCCCGGCTGGACTGCCATGAACCGCATTGATGAGCTTTTTTCCCGGCTCAAGCGTGAGGGGCGCCGGGCGTTGATCCCGTTCTTGACCGCCGGCGACCCGGATCTGGAGACGACCGCCGTCCTGGTCCGGGAGGTGCTGGCGCGGGCGCACACCTGGTCGAGCTGGGCATCCCCTATTCCGACCCCGTCGCCGACGGTCCCGTCATCTCCGCGAGCTATACCCGCATCCTGAGCAAAGGGATCAAGCTGGCCCAGATCCTGAACATGATCCGGACCGTGCGGGAAGGGGGCGTCTCCGCGCCCCTGGTGACGATGATCTCGTATGCCATCATCCTGCGGCACGGCTGCGAGGCTTACGTCCGCGAGGCAGCCGCCGCGGGCGTCGATGGCCTGATCGTGCCCGACCTGCCCGTCGAGGAGGCCGCCGAACTCGCAAAGCTGGTCCGCGATCATGACCTCCGGCTGATCCAGCTCGTCACGCCCACGACACCCCGCGAGCGCGCCCGGAAGATCGCCGACACCGCGTCGGGCTTCCTCTATTACGTCTCGGTCGCGGGCATTACCGGCGAGCGCCGCGACTTCCCGCCCGACCTGGCGGAGAAGGTCGCCTGGCTGCGCACGCAGACCGATCTGCCCATCTGCATCGGCTTTGGCATCAGCCGGCCCGACCACGTCCGCCGGCTCGCGCCCATGGCCGACGGCCTGATCGTCGGCAGCGCCATCGTGCGGCGTATCGCCGAGCACGAACACCAGCCGCCGGAGCACCTGATCCGCGACCTCGGTGAGTTCGTCGCCGATCTCGTCGGGGCGCTGCCGGAGTGAAACGATTCTCGCGGGATGCGAACCTCCCTTCCCCTGGAGCCACTCGGCCATGTCCACGACGACCCTTACCCCCGCCCTGCCGGCGATCCTGCCGCCCCTGCCCGTGCGGCGGTTCACCGTGGATGAGTACCACCGGATGATCGAGACCGGCATCCTCGGCGAGGAGGATGCGGTCGAACTGCTGGAAGGATGGATCGTTCCTAAGATGCCACGCAAACCTCTCCATGACGCCACGGTTAGCTGGATTGGCAATCGAGTGCTTTCCCCCCGATTGCCGCAGGGTTGGTGTTGCCGGTGTCAGTGCGCTGTGACCACGGCCCATAGCGAGCCGGAACCAGACCTGACAGTCGCGCGGGGGTCCGAGCTCGACTACAGATTTCATCATCCCGGCCCCGCCGACATGGCCCTGGTCATCGAGGTGGCAGACTCCTCACTGCCGCGCGACCGGCAGACGAAAGCCCGCATCTACGCGCGGGCCGGCGTGCCGGTGTACTGGATCATTAACCTGGTCGATGGCCTGGTGGAGGTCTTCACCGACCCGACCGGCCCGGTCGAGGAGCCGTCGTATCGCACGGTGCACATCTTCGAGCGCAGCGAGTCGGTTCCGCTGGTGATCGACGACCAGGATCTGGGGTTGATCCCCACGACCGAGTTGCTGCCTTGAGCAGCGGCCGGTGTCAGGACGGGATGAAGCACCGCGCACCGTCCGGGATGGTGCATGTGTTTATAGATTCCTAGGAAAGAAAGGCCCGATTTCCTCATCCCGGAGGGATGACAGCCATTAGCCCCGGTTCGCGCAGCGCAACCGGGGTTGACGTGCATTCCCAGAGGATTCGACCCCGGAGGGGTCGCAGCACCAAGGGCCTGAATGAGCGCTGTGACCCCTCCGGGGTCGAGAGGGTTTTCTGGTCGCCGTCTCCTTCCGGTGGTGGCGCTGGCGCTGACCACCGGCTAATGGCTCTCATCCCTCCGGGATGAACGGAGAGGACATGACTTTCCCAGGAGCCAACAGCGTCTTCCAGCCTGTCTTTCTCGTAGGGTCCGCTGTGCGAACCGGCCTTTTTCCGGATGGTCCGCACAGCGGACCCGACGAATCCAGGCCCACAACCCGCTAAACACGTACGGGACGGCGGGCAGTGCTCATTCACCAGGAGTGGTGAACGGAATAAATTCGTCTTTTTCCAAAAGATATCCTTGACAGCTCCCCCCCCCTGTTATGTTCACCTAAGTTCACTAATAGAAGATGGCCGGGCCATGTGGGCCCGCCATGCCTCGGTGTAAGAGGGAATCTCATCTACAAAGGGGGAACAGCCATGTCGTCAAAGGGGATGATCCGACTTGCCCTCAGCATCGCCCTCGGTGCCGGACTTCTGCTCTGCGGCACGCCGTCCCGGGCGGGTCAACTCTTTGTCAGCTTGAACGAAGCGAACACGATCGTTTCCTACGACACCACAGCAAGCACGCCGACGCCGACGACCTTCGCCTCGGGACTGAACGGCCCGAACTACTTGGCGTTCGACTCGGCCGGCAACCTCTTCGTGACCATGTTTCAGGCTTCGAACATGGCGATCGACAAGTTCACGCCGAGCGGCGTAGAGAGCGTCTTCACCACCGGCGGTGTGACAGCCCCGACGGCCTGGCCTTTCGACTCGGCCGGCAATCTCTTCGTGGCAAATCAGACGAGCGGCACGATCGTGAAGTTCACGCCGGGTGGCGTGAGCAGTGTCTTCGCCAGCGGGATTGAACACGCCGATCCCCCTGGCCTTCGATAAGAACGGGAACCTCTTCACGCTCCAAGCGAATCCGGCGTCATCTGCAGAGTACACGGCCGGTGGCGCACGCTCGTTTTTTGGGAATGCACGTCTATAACAGCTTTGGCCTGGCCTTCGATGCGGCTGGCAACCTCTTCGTGAGTAACTACGACGACAACTCAATCCAGAAGTTCACGTCGGGAGGCGTGAGTAGCGTCTTCGCGACAGGGCTGAACGGCCCACTCGGCCTGGCCTTTGACTCGGCCGGCAATCTCTACGCGGCGAATTACGGAAACGGAACGGGGAACACGATTGTCAGGTTCACACCCGACGGAGTTGGCAGCGTGTTCGCGACAACGTCGAGCGCGCCGGCTGAACTGGCCTTTCTTGACTCGCCTGCGCCGAGCCCTCAATGCTCGTTCTCGCGGCCATCGGCGCATTGAGCCTGGTCGGCTACAACCAGCGGCGCCGCCTCAAGTCGTCCCGCCAGCCCTGACCCGGGCCCGCATCTGCACGTGGCCGGGGCAAGGAAGAAGCCCACAGGGGGGTGTGACCGGTGATTGATGTATGGGCTCTCGGAAGTCAGAAGAACCATGTCCTTGGTTTTCATCCCGAAGGGATGACAGCCATTAGCCGGTGGTAAGCGCAGCGCCACCACCGGACAAGAACCACGAGAGAAGAAACCGACCCTGAAGGGGTCGCAGCGCGGATCGGGGCCGTTCGCGCTGCGACCCCTCCAGGGTCGAGAAACAGGCGTCTTCTCGAGCACCCCGGTTGCGCTGCGCGAACCGGGGCTAATGGCTGTCATCCCTCCGGGATGGGGGAAACGGACATTTCTTTCCTGAGATGCGATAATAGCTCTCATCCCTCCGGGATGCAGGAAAAAGACATCACAGTTGGTACTGCCGATACTCGATAACATACATCATCGGTCACACCCCCACATGGCTTTCCCTGTCCCGGCTCACTCGGGTACTGGGGCGTTGTCGTCCGACAGGTACGCCGTGTACTTGTCGGGCCGGCCGTACGCTTTTTCCACGGGATACTTGCGCGCCGCCTCCGCGAGCTTCTCATGGAGGGATGCGGCCAGGTCGATGCCGCACACGTCGGCCAGACGCAGCAAGAGCCAGAGGCAATCGGCCAGCTCGTGGGACAGCTCGCGCAGGGTGCCGGAGTCCTGGAGCGCGCCGCGGATCTCGTCGTTGGTGCGATAGCGGAAGTGTTCGAGCACCTCGCCCACCTCGCACGCCAGGGCGACCCCGAGATCCTTCGGGTGGTGGAACTGCTCCCAGTCGCGCTCGCGGGAGAAGGCGCGGACGCGGGCCTTCAGCTCCTGGAGGGTCGTTACGGGATCGGTCATGCTTCAGACCTCGTAGGTCGTCAAGGGCTCGCCGACGACGACCTCGCGGGCGACCTGGGACTGGAGGACCGGCGTGAGGGCGGCCAGCGCCTCGGCCTCGCCGTGGATGAGAAAGGCGTGATCGATGCCGCCGCCGGTCTGCGCGAACCACCAGGCCAGGTCGTCGCGGTCGGCGTGGCCCGAGAAGCCGTCCAGGACATAGACGGCCGCGTTCAGGTCGTATTCCTGGTCCATGATCTTGATCCGTTCCCGGCCCTCGCTGATCTGCCGCCCCAGCGTGCCCTCGGCCTGGTAGCTGACGATCACGATGGCGTTGTCCGGGTCTTCGACCGTGTGCCGCAGGTGGTGTCGCACGCGGCCGGCCTCGCACATGCCGCTCGAGGCGATCAGGACCAGGGGGCCGTCCACATGGTTCAGCTTCGCGACTCGTCCCAGGTCATGCAGTAGTGGACATGAGGCGAGCCGAAATAGCGCGGGTCCCGGTCCATCAGCCGGCGCGTGGGGGGTGAACGCCTCGGGATACTCGCGGTGAATGTCGGTCAAACGGGTGGCCAGGGGACTGTCCACGAACACCGGGATCGGCGGCACCTTGTGTTGCATGAACAATTCCTGGAAGCAGTACACCATGCGCTGGGTGCGGCCCAGGCTGAAGGCGGGAATGACAATCTTGGCGTGCAGCCGGGAGGCGCGCGCGACAATGGCGTGAAGCTGCTTGATCAGCTTGTCGTAGGGATCGAGGGCCTTGTTGCCGTAGGTACTCTCGGTGACAAGGATATTGATATCTTGAATGATGGTCGGATTGGGTAAGAGGCTCATTTCGCGGCGGCCGAGATCGCCGGTGAAGACAAAGCGGCGGCTCTGACCGTTCTCCCGAAAATCGAGTTGCACCAGCGCCGAGCCGAGGATATGGCCAGCGTCGCGGAAGGTCAGGGCCACGCCGGGGACAATCTGTTCGGGCGTCTCGTAGGGCAGGGGGCGGAGGTTCTCCATGACCCACTCGACATCGTGGGGCTCGAACAGCGGCTCAATGGGCTCACCGGTGCCGGCGAGTTCGGCATTACGTGCGTCCTCGCGCTGGATGCGGGCGCTGTTGCGCAGCATGAGCCCGAGGATATCGCCGGTGGCGGGCGTGGCATAAATGGGCCCGGAATAGCCGGCGCGCGCCAGGCAGGGCAAGCGGCCGATATGATCGTTATGCGCGTGCGAGACGACCACCGCGTCCAGGCTGCGCGGATCGAACGTGAACTGGCGGTTCGGACTCTTGCGGCTCAGCCGGTCGGTATCGAACAGGCCACAGTCCAGCAAAATGCGGCGCCCATCGATCTCGACAAGATGAGCACTCCCGGTAACTTGACGGGCCGCGCCATGGAACGTGATACGCAACCGACAGTCCTCCCACAGCCGACTTCGCCACAGCGCTCGGCCGGGTCGAGCTGGTTGGTCAGCCCGATCGAGAAATGGTGTACCGGCGGCCAAGCCTGGGGTTTCCCTTGACTTAACTAGCCATCGTGCCATGTATCGCCCCCCGGTTCAAGGGAGTCTGCCCGGGGTTTGCGCGCGCGGCCCCCCGCGGCATCGGCTGCCGGCGCACGATTTGCTCGTGGAAGACCAGACCGAAGAGGGTAGAACAAACACCGCGCCACGGGTCCCTGTCTGGTCGGGCCCGGCCGCGGCGTTCCCGTCCGAGGAGGACCCATGATGGGCCATCATCTCCCAGAATCCCACCCCTTGCACCGGTTGTTTCGGGGTTTGACCGAGCATGCCTTCCTGTCCGAGCTGGGCATCGGCGACCCGCGGCTGGTGGGCTACGTGGCGGACCTCCTGGCGCGGTTCGTGCCGATCGAGAACCTGTACCCGCTGCGCGACGCCGAGGGCCGGCGGCTGACCGAGGTGACCGCCATGCTTTCGGAGGCCGAGGCGGCCGGCGACGAGGAGCACCGCCGCGAGTGCCACCGCCATGTGGGGGATTACACGCTGTTCTGGACGGGCGTCTTTCCCGAAGCCGTCGCGCGTCTGAAGGCCGCGGGAACCGCGTCCGACCGGCTCCTGGACTACCAGCGTCAGGGCAAACGATCCTATTATCTGGCCAGCACTTACCGCGGAGACGATGCGGCCGTGCTGCGCGGCTCAGCGCCGAGTTCGAGGTCTGCGCCTATGGTCTTTCCCGCGTCCGCAAGGAATGGGAAACCCTGCCCGCGTCCGGCCCGGGGGGACCCTTCCTGACCGCATGATCGCCGGAGATCGTCCCCAACAGTTTCGTGAGCTAGTTCTTAGAGGCTATCCGGGAAGTCTGTTTTAGCCCCAAAGGGGCGGCAGTGAATAGCCCGGGGCGTCAGCCCCGGGAACCGGGGCCGCCCCTGCGCCTCCTCCTCCAAAGCCCCGAAGGGGCGACCGAAGATCCTGCGGGACCATGGGTTCTGTCGCCCTATCGGGGCTGCGGAGGGGGTTCGTGGCGCGTCGTTCCCCGTCCCGGGGCTGACGCCCCGGGCTATTCACTTTCGCCCCTTCGGGGCTAAAATAGGCGCCCCTTCTGGGCTTCCCGGATAGCCTCTTAGAGGCTGGTTCTTGTAGGCTGGGTCTAGACCCAGCTTCCCCAGCTTCCCCAACCGGGGATGGGCCGCAACCGCGGACCAGATCGAAGAGCTGGGTCCAGACCGAGCCTACAAGAACTGTTCCACCGCGCAGGCTCCTCGTAAGATAGGGGGAACAGGTTATTCCGGCGGCCCTTGGACAGCCGAGGCGGGTCATGAGCGGCGAAGGGGGACGGTTCCGGGCGGACGATCTGCGTCGTCTGGCGATCGCGCTGGGGATGGGTGCGGGCTTACCGGCGGCCGTGGCGGCGCGGCTGGCCGGGCACCTGGACTGGTATGACGCCGCGGGTCTCGAGCCCGTTCGGCGTGCGGACCCTGCCCGGCTGGCTGCGGCTGCTGGAACGTCACGAGGTCGATCCCGCGACCCAGGGGACGCTGGGCGTGGAATATCCGGGCACGATCCATCTCGATGCCCGCAACGGCCTGGCCCCGGTGATTTTGGGCCGAGCGATGGAGATCGCCGTCCAGAAAGCGCGCGAGGTCGGCACCGGCCTGGTCCGCGTGATCCATCTGAACGCGGCGGGACCGGCCGCGGAGATCGTGGCCGAGGCGGCGACCGGGCCGATGGTGGCGCTGGTGCTGGGCCCTCGTCCCTCGTGGTCGCTGGCGGTGCCCACGGCGGCGGGTCTGCCGGCGGTCTTCGACACCGGACTGCCTGTTGCCGCCGACACGCCTTCCCGGCGCCGCGGGGGCCTCGGGCAGGGAACGGCTCGGCCCGTGGGCGGCCATGCTGGCTCCGCCGCCCGACGGCTGGCTGGTCGCGGCGCTGGCGGTGGCCGCGCTCGAGCCCTTGACCACGTTCCATGAGCACGTCCGGTCGCTGCTGCCGGAAAAGGAGGCACCGGACTGCCTGCTCCCTGGGCCCTGGGAAGCCCATCGCCAGCGCGTGCGGGTCTCCGGCGTCGAACTCGATGAAGCGGCCGTGGCCGAGCTGGACTCCTGGGCGCGGCGGTTTCAGGTCGCCTTTCCGAGGCTCCTCAATCCCTGACGGCGGCCTGAAAGGGCGTACGAACGAGGTGGGTGCCACGGGTTCCGCTCTGGGAACCCGCGCCCGGGGCCCTCACACACGGGTTCCCAGAGCGGAACCCGTGGCACCCACCTCCCGCGGCAACCCCGTCTCGTACACCCTCTGAGAATGCGTGCGATCCGGCACCAGCGCGATGGCCAGCGGCCCGAGCGGCACGGACACCGGCCGGGAAGGCGGGGTGGCGGGGACCGGAACCTGCACGACCAGAACCGGGCTGGGTTCCTCATCCGCACGGGCGAGCCGGCGCGCCAGGATCAGGCCGATGCCGTTGAGCGCCACCCACCACGAAAGCCCATGGATCAGGAAATTGAGGTCCGGAAAGCGCACCATGAGCAGGCTGGTGAAATACATTTGCACCGCCGGGACCAGGAACCAGGGGTTGAACAGCCAGGCCATCGTGGCGAAGCCGAACGTGCCCAGCGTGCCCCAGACCGGCTTGTACCAGCTATGCTCCCAGCCGCTGAAGGAATTCAGGGTCGAGAGGCCGAAGGCGAGGATCAAATACGTCGCCCAGACCCGCACGACCACGAGGCCGATCGGCGACCCGCCCGCCCAGCGCCGGCCGCAAATCCGGCACATGGTCCCGACCACCGCGCCCACTTCCACGAACCAGAGCACCGGAAACGGCCAGAGCGGGCGGGGCTCCGGAAGGAACCAGACCAGGCTCTGACACATCAGGAAAAACGCCAGGTGCAGCCACCCCAGCGCCGCGATCGCCCACGGCCAGCGATGCGCCACCGCAACCCGGCGGATCTCCGCCAGCCAGACGGCCTTGGGGTTTGGGTTCGAGACACCCGTCATCATGAAATCGGTTCCCAGAGTCGGGCGGCACGACGCACGCGGAGCCAGGTGCAAGCGGCCGGCTGTCGAGCCCTATCATCTCATATTCGGCGCAATTCGTTCCACTCTCCGCAGCGAAACCGCCCGGCCGCGCGGTGAAACCGGCCGGGCGGGGGTACGTGTTTCGCGTCTCGGATGGCTGGTTTTCTGGACTTTTCTGTGTCGCGGCGGCCGTCTCGGCCGCTCCGGAGGGGACCCAAACCGGAGCGGCCGAGACGGCCGCCGCGACACAGAAAGGACTTACGTCCACGTACGGGACTCCCCCCGCCGGGCGGGGGGTGTCGAAGGGGCCGGAAGTTAGAGGATTGTTGAAGATGGCCCCCGCGCGGACTAGGATGGCGCGACAGTGGCCGGCAATGAATCCCGCAGGCCACAAACCCTCCCGGAGCGAGGCCCATCATGAACCATTCCCACGATTGCAGCCGTTGCTGCATGAGCCGCCGCCAGTGCGTCCAGTTGCTGTCGCTGTCCACGATCGGGGCCGGCGTGCTCGGTCCCTTGACGCGGGCGATCGGTGATGACAAACCCGCGCCGGCGCCGACCGACCACATTGACGTGAACAGCCTGCGCCCGCATCCGGACGTGCGCATCGCGGCCGCCTTCCTGGAGATGCCGCGGCCCTACTGGCTCGGCTGGCCGGGGACCACGTACAACCTCGACGAGCGTCAGAAGGAATACCGCGCGAAGGCCGCGCAATCGGCCGAGCGGCTCGGCATCAAGCTGAACCTGGAGGCCCAGCCGATCAACAGCGAGGCCAACCTCGGCCCGTGGATCGCCCAGGCCAAGGATCAGCAGGCGCACGCGCTGCTGGTCGTGCTTCAGCATATGAGCTGCTGGGGATGGGTGAGCAAGATCGCCAAGGAAAGCAAGCTGCCCCTGATCGTCTATTCGCCGGTGGGCACGTCCTTCACGGGCCACCTCGCGGGCGCGTCGCGGCTGCCCGGCGTGCACGTCATCTCGACGATGGACTGGACGGCCGTCGAGAACGGCCTGCGCATGGTCAAGGCCAAGCGGATGTTCGAGGAGACGCGCGTCCTCTGGATTCGCGGCAACCAGACCAACGAGACCGTCATGGACCGGCTCGGGGTGAAGGTGCGGGCCATCCCGCGCGACACGTTCAACCAGGCGTTCGACAAGCAGACAGTCACCGAGGAAGTCCGCGACGTCGCCAGTGCCCTGCGCCATCAGGCCAAGAAGATCGTCGAGCCAAACGAGACCGACGTGACCAACGCCGCGCGCGTCTACGCGACGGCCAAGAGTCTGCTCGCCCGGGAGAAGGCCAACGGCCTGTCCATGGACTGTCTCGGCATGGTCGGCGCCAAGCTGATGCCCACGCCGCCCTGCGGCGCCTGGACGTTGCTCCAGGACCAGGGAATCACCGCCGGCTGCGAGGCCGACCTCTTCGGCGCCATGTCGCTGATGCTCAGCAGCTATCTGCTCGACCGGCCGGGATACATGAACGACCCGGTCCCCGAAACCTACAAGAACACGCTCATCGCCTCCCACTGCACGAGCGGCTCGCGCATCGCGGGCTTCGACAAGCCGGCCGCCCCGCTGATCCTCCGCAACCACTCCGAATCCGGTCTCGGCGTCTCGACGGAAGTGCTCTGGCCCGTGGGCGAGGCCGCCACGCTCGTCCGCTTCAACAGCCCGAACGAGATGATCATCGACACCTGCAAGGTCGTCAGCAATATTGACACGCCCCCCGCGGGCGGCTGCCGCACGTCGGTCGAGCTGGCCATGGACGAGGTCGAGGACAGCCGTGATGTCCTGGGCTTCCACCAGGTGGTCGTGCTGGGCAACCAACGCCACATCCTCGAAAGCTTCTGCGAGATGTACGGCATCCGGCACATCCACTCGCCGCGGGCCTCGACCTTCGCGGAAGGAGCGAAGGCATGATCGGATGATGTCATTCCCGCCGCGTGCGGCCACACGCGCGGACATGCCCACGAAGACGTGGGTACGTGTTCACGCGCCCCCGTCGGCCGTCAGTCCTTTCTTTGTAGCGGCGGCCGTCCCGGCCGCTCCGGAACAGAGCCAGCCCGGAGCGGCCGGGACGGCCGCCGCTACAAAGAAAAGCCCAGAAAATCAGCCTTCCGAGACGCTAAACACGTACAGACGTGGGCATGCCACCCGAGCCGTGCGCCCTGGCTTTCGTCCGCACAAGACCTTTCTGTACACCCTTTCAGGGTGAGAGGCGCGGTCCCGGCGGACTTTCCACGACGCGAGAAATCGCGTCCAGCAGGTGGTCCACGTCCACCGGCTTGGTCACGTGGACGGCGAAGCCGGCCTCGCGGCTTTGAATCATATCCTGCTCCTGGCCAAAGCCGCTCAGCGCGATGCCCGGCAGCGCGGAGCCGCGCGCCCGGATCGCCCGCATCAGGTCCAGGCCGCTGCCGTCGGGCAGGCCCAGATCGCTGACCAAAAGGTCGAACGGTTGCGTCTCGGAGAGTCTCAACGCGGAAGCCACATCGGCGGCGGTCTCGACCTGGTGGCCCTTTCCTTCCAGCAGCCGTTTCATGATCCGGGCGGTATCGCCATGATCCTCGACCAGGAGGATGCGCAAGGGGCGGACGCGCGTCTTCCTCTTGATGGGCGGCGGCTGGGTCGGCGCCGTGGCGGTGTACGCCGCCGGACCATTTTTCAGGGGCAGCCAGACGCGGAAGGTCGCCCCCTGACCCTTGCCCGCGCTGTGAGCCTCGATGTGGCCGCCGTGGAGTTCGACCATCGCCTTGCTGATGGTCAGACCCAGCCCCAGGCCGCCGAACTGGCGTGCCCGGCTGTGCTCGACCTGTTCGAAGGCGTTGAAGACCCGGGGCAGGGCCTCCGGCGCGATGCCCACGCCGCTATCGCTGACCTCGGCCACGCCGCCGCCCTGTTCATCGCGGCGGCAGCGCAGACCCACGCAGCCGCCCTCCGGCGTGAACTTGATGGCGTTCTTGAGCAGGTTCCAGAACACCTGTTGCAACCGCGCGGGGTCGGCCTGCACCGGGCAGGACCCGGCCGCAATGTCCACACCGAAATGCAGCTTCCGCGCCTCAAGATCGGGCTTGCAGACCTCCACGGCATGGCGGAGGATCGTGCCCAGATCGGCGGGCTGGAGATCCAGCTCGACCTTGCCGCGCGCGATGCGGGTCACATCAAGCAGGTCGTCGATGAGCCGCGCTTCCAGATCGACGTTCCGGCGGATCAGCTCGAGATGCTCGCTCAGTTCCGGATCCGTTCTGGACTCGTCCTGGAGCATGGCGACGGTGGCCAGCACGGGCGTGAGCGGGGTGCGCAACTCGTGCGAGAGGATCGCCAGGAAATGATCCTTGGCCTGGCTGGCCTCCTCGGCGGCCGCCTTGGCGCGCTCGGCGCTGAGCTTGGCGGCGGCAAGGGCCTCCTCCGACCGCTTCCGTTCGGTGATGTCGATGACGGCGGCGAGCACGCAGGTTTCCCCCTCGGCGCGGAAGGGCGTCAACCCGATCTCGACGGGAAACTCGCTGCCGTCCTTGCGCAGACCGAACAGATCGCGGCCCGCCCCATGGCGCGAGGTCGAGGATCGTCGAAGAAGTGGCCCCGGTAGGCCGGATGTGAGCCGCGGAAGCGCTGGGGCACCAGCACCTCGACGGGCCGCCCGAGAAGTTCTTCCCGAGAGTAGCCGAACAACGTCTCGATCTGGGCGTTGACGAGGACCAGTTGGCCGGTGCGATCAATCAGGATCATCCCCGTCGGCGCCGCTTCGACGATGAGCTGGAAAAGCCTGTCCGAAAGGCGGGGCGCTGTCATTTCGCCGGAACCCATGCCGGGGCACTCCTCGCTCGGTCCCGATTCGCCGGAGATGGGGTCGTCGTTGGGCTGTGAGAGTATACGGAGAGTGGGAATCTCCTCTTCCATGGTAGGCTGTATCCTGCCGGACGCCTTCCTTTTTTGTGGCAGAGGCAGGCGAAAGCCTTCCCTACGAGACCGATGCTGCACTCTCTGAGCTGTGCGATAGGAAGTTGCGCAGGACCGGACCCAGTCATTTTGACGGCCCGTCCCGCTTCCCATTGTAGGGGTAGACACGTCGTCCTGTCACCAGCCGAATGTCCGGAACCGTGGGCCGGGACACGAGCGGCGGCGTCACGGGCCTTCGTCGCCGCCCGGGTCAGCGCGACCGGGTGGGGACGAATTCATACACGACATAACGCTCCTCGCACGACGCCTTGCCCCGCATGGCGCCCGCGTTGAAAACGCGCTCGTGCGTGCCGCGCAGCTCGTCAGCGCCCGGCGTGGGCCGCGATCCAGCGCGACATCACCGCCCGATCCGCCGGGACCGGGTTGAAAAGCACGACGCGGAGCGGCTGCGCCGCGCTCGGCCGGACGCGGGAGCGATCCCAATAGATCGCCTGATAACACAGGTACAGCGCCGCACGGTCGTTTTGCCAGACGAGCGGGTCGAGCGGCAGGTGCAAGTCGTTGCGGGCACATTGCAGCTCGGCCCCGGCCGACTCCTCGATCCAGAAGCGCCGGGCGAAGTCGCGGCTGGAGCGGTCGGAACGCTCCTTGTACGGGTGCGCCACGTCCCAGGCCATCATCCCCAGCCCGACGGCCAGAAACGTCGAGAGCACCAGCCGGGGCGCCCGCGCGCGCCAGGAAGGCCCGGGCAGCCGCGCCAGCACCACCGCCGCGCCGAGGCCCGCCAGCAGGATGATGGACGGGGCGACGTACTGCATGATCCGCGCGCTGCCGCCGTAGGGATAACGTCCCAGGAATGCGGCGAACAGGCCCAGCGCGAACGGGGCCAGCAAGAGGGCCAGGACGGTCTTCGACCCGCGCCGCAGGTACGCCGCGATCGCCACCGCGACCAGGGCCGTCGTCAGCGCGCTGGCCCCGACGTCGCCGCCGGCCGGGTAGGCGAACATCTGGCTGGTGTGCGTCCGCACCAGCCAGGCCAGCAGCCGCGCGACCGTGCGCGGCGGGAACGCCCCGGCCCAGTACACGCGCATCCAGGACATGACGCTGGCACTCTGCGGTCCATTGACCCAGCGCAACAGAACCAGGAACGTCGCCACGCTCGCCAGCACGAACAGCACAAACGGAACGAGCGCGCGGCGCGACCGCGTCTTCAGGACGGGCAGCGCCAGGACCACTCCCACGCCGGCCGCCACGAACACCGCCGGGTTCGAGAGGCCGACGGCCAGCGGTCCCAGCGCGGCCAGCGCCCAGAGAAAGCCGGTGCGATCCGGCGTCCTGAGAGGGTGTACGAGAAGGGGTCGGAGCGGCCCCTCTGTGTAGCGGCGGCCGTCTCGGCCGCTCCGGTATGGGAAGCCCGGAGCGGCCGAGACGGCCGCCGCTACATGGAAAGCCCTTCTCGTACACCCTCTGAGCCACTCCACGGCCAGCGCGATCAGCCCCAGCGCCGCGAGGAAGTCGGTCGCGTACGGCTTGATCTCGCCGCCATGACGGATGGGCGTGTAGCCGATCGCCAGGATCGCCACCGCGACCACCGGCGCCACGCCCTTGAGCAGCCGGCCCGCGACGTGGCGGAACAAGAACAGGCTGGCCACGGCGGCCAGCGTCGGCAGCAGCCGCAGCGACCACTCGGAAAACCCGCATGCCGCGCTGAGGGCCTTCTCCGCCCACAAGAAAAGGAGGGGGCAAACCTGCTGATAGTCCAGCGGCCTCGCCAGGCCCGCGAAATCACGCTCCAGAACGTTCGCGGCCACGTACGCCTCGTCCCTCCAGAGCGGATAGATCAGGCCAAAGCGTACCAATCGCAGAGCCACGCCCAGCGCGAGGAAGACGCGCAACCAGCGTTCACCGCGCGCCTCGGTCCAGCCCGGTTCCACACCGCACCTGGGGCCGGCGAGTTCGAGGAGGCTTCCCGATGGGGACGACAGAACGGCGTCGGGAGGAACTCCTGGTCCATCCGCCGCGTCCCGCGCAGGTTCTCGCTCGTTGTCGTCCACGGGCTCGGCCGCCGGCCGCACTGACATGATCGTTCCCGACTCCTCTTGGGCACGAGCGGTTCACGATGGCCACCTCATCGTGAATCGCTCTCGATTATGGTGGACTCATCGCGCACCGACCACTGGTCCGACCCCTCGGAGGTGCGGCACGAGATTCACTTCCCGGATTTGCCCGGCTCCCAGACGCTCGCCGGCGATTCCAGGAACTTGCGGCTCGTCGTGACCGGAAGTATGCTCAGCCCGTTCCAGACGCGAACGACTTCACCCCCCCCGGAGCAGACGATCATGGGCGTGAACCGACGCACGTTGCTGGCCAGCACCACCGCCCTGGCGGGCCTGTCCGTCCTGCGGGGCGAGACGCGTGCCCGCGCCGCGGGGATTTCCGAGGTGCCGAAAGGGGCCGTGATTCTCACGGCCGTGTTGAAGGCCAAGCCGGGTCAGGAAGAAGCGGTGAAGGAAGCCCTTCTCTCCCTGGTGGAGCCGACCCGCAAGGAAGCGGGCTGTCTGTGCTACAACCTCCACCAGTCGAAGGCCGACCCGACCCAGTTCATGTTCTACGAACAGTGGGCCAGCAAGGAAGATCTGGAAGCCCACGGCAAGTCGCCCCACATGAAGGCCCTGGGCGCGAAGCTCAAGGACAAGACCGAAAAGAGCGGCGAGGTCGTCATGTACGAGTTGCTGAAGTAAGAGTTAGAGTCTGTCCCAAAAGCCCCAAAGGGGCGACAGCGCCTAGCCCAGGGCGTCAGCCCTGGGAACCGAGGCGACCGAGCCCATGGTCCCTCCGGATCTTCGGCCGCCCCTGCGCGGCTTCGGCAGAAGAGATTCTTTCGTCGCCTCGGTTCCCAGGGCTGACGCCCTGGGCTAGGCGCTGTCGCCCCTTTGGGGCTGAAACCGAAATCACCGGACAGCCACTTCTGGGACAGCCTCTTACACTCGCTCAGCCCGCCAGCACCTCCAGCGCTTCCCATCGCTCGTAGGCAGTCGTCAACTCCTGTTCCAGCGCCTCCAGCTTCGCCTTGGCCGCGGCGATCGCGCCGCCGTCCTGCCGGAAGAACGCCGGGTCGGCCATCGCTTCGTGCCACGCGCGGCGGGCCGCCTCCAGCTCCTCGATCCGGCCCGGCAGGTCTTCCAGTTCTCGGCGCTCCTTGTAACTCAACTTGCGCGCGCGATCGTCGGGCGCTTTCCTCAACACGGCCGGACCGGCCGCGGACCTCGGCTCGGACGGGGCCTGGTCCGGGCGCTGCCGCAGGTAGTCGTCGTAGCCGCCGTCGTACTCCTGGACTTGCCCGTCGGCCTCGATCGCCAGCGTACTGGTCACCACGTCGTTGAGGAACGCCCGGTCGTGGCTCACCAGGAGTACCGTCCCCTGGTATTCCACCAGCAAACTTTCGAGCAGCTCCAGCGTCTCGATGTCCAGGTCGTTGGTCGGCTCGTCCAGCACCAGCACGTTCGAGGGGCTGCGTGAACAGCTTCGCCAGCAAGCAGCCGGCTGCGCTCACCGCCGGAAAGGAACTTGACCAGGCTGCGCGACCGTTCCGGCGGGAAGAGGAAGTCCTGCAAATAGCCCAGCACATGCCGGGGCTGCCCGTTGATCAAGATCGTCTCGTAGTCGCTGACGTTCTGCTGGACCGTCTTCTCCTCGTCCAGCGTGGCCTTCAACTGATCGAAGTACGCCACCTCCAGATTGGTACCCTGCCGGATGGTGCCTGACCGTGGCGGCAGATCGCCCAGGAGGAGCCGCAGCAGGGTGGTCTTGCCCGCACCGTTCGGGCCGATGATGCCGACCTTGTCGCCCCGCATGATCGTCGCACGTCAGGCCCTGGAGCACCGGCTGTTCGCCGTAGCCGCAGCCGACGTCCTTGGCCTCGACGACCAGGCTGCCCGACCGCTCGGCCTCCTGGACCTGCATGCGGGCCGTGCCTTGCCGCTCCCGCCGGCGATGCCGGGCATCCCGCATGGCCTTCAGCGCGCGGACCCGGCCTTCGTTGCGCGTCCGCCGCGCCTCGACGCCCTTCCTGATCCACACTTCCTCCTGGGCCAGCTTCTTGTCGAACAGGGCGTTCTGACGCTCCTCGGTGGCCAGCAGCTCCTCCTTGCGCTTCAGGAACGTCGGGTAGTCGCACGCCCAGTCATAGAGCCGGCCCCGGTCGAGTTCGACGATCCGGGTCGCCAGCCGCTCCAGCAAAGCCCGGTCGTGGGTCACGAAGACCAGGGTGCCGCCGTAGCGCGAGCAGGAACTCTTCGAGCCAGCGGATCGACTCGATGTCCAGGTGGTTGGTCGGCTCGTCGAGCAGCAGGATGTCGGGGTCGGCGACCAGCGCCCGGGCCAGCAAGACCCGCCGCTTCATGCCCGCGGAGAGCGCCTCGAACCGGGCCTGGGCCTCCAGTCCCATGCGGGAGATGACCGCCTCGACCCGGTGATCCGGGCCCTCCGCCGGATGTCCGCTGGCCATCATGCCCTCGGCCACCTCGTCGGCGACGGTGCCGCCCCGGCCGTCGAGCACCTCCTGGGGCAGCCGGGCGATGCGCAGGCCCTGCTGGCGGATCACCGCGCCGTCGTCGGGAGCGACCTGGCCCTCGATCAATCTCAGGAGCGTGCTCTTGCCCTCGCCATTGCGGCCCAGCAGGCAGACCCGCTCGCCCCGCTCGATCTGCCAATCGACATGATCCAGCAGCCGGGGTCCTCCAAAGGCCAAGCTCACGTCTCGCACACTCAGCAATGCCATGAACGCTCTCGATCCAGTATCAGGGACGCAACCGCAGAAATAATCCGTGGCGCGGAACACCAGCAGACAGGCAGGACTCAGGATAACGTGACGACTCCTGGCTTGTCGCCTCCTGCCGCGAACGCCGGCCGAGTTCCCGGATGTTCCGCGCACCGAACACGTGTGCTATCCTCGGGCCGCCGGAACGTTGCGATCCGGCGTCGGATTGCCGAGATCATTGTTCAAGGACCGCACATCACGCCATGAAACCGCCACGAGCTTGCTTGGTTCTCTTCTCCTGGACGGTGGTCAGCGCCGCCGCCGCGGCGCCGCCGGTCGCGGACCCGCGCACGTGGCACGTCGCGCCCGGGGAACTCGCCGGTCTGCCGCCGAACGTCCAGGTCCGCACCATCTCGGAGGCCGCCACGAAGGCCGAGCCGGGCGATACGGTGGTGATCCACGACGGCATCTACCGCGAGAGCGTGACGGTCGAAACGAGCGGCACGGCGGAGAAGCCGATCCGCTTTCAGGCCGCGCCCGGCGAACACGTGGTCCTCACCGGTGCCGACGTGATCCGGGACTGGAAGAAGGAAGCCGGCGGCAAGAACATCTACAGCGCCCCCTGGCCGCACAGCTTCATCCCCTGGAGCCCAGCGGGCACGCACCCCGCCGACGACTACCACAAGATGATCGGCCGCTGCGAACAAGTCTTCATCGGGGGCTACCCGCTGCTCCAGGTGCTCGACCGCGCGGCGCTCAGCCGCGGCACGTTCCACGTCGATCGGGACGCCAAACGGATCTTCGTCTGCCCGCGCGACGACGCGGACCTCACGAAAGAACGGCCGCTCGTCGAGGCCTCCGTGCGCCAGGTCCTGTGGCACAGCCGGGGCGCGTACGTGCATCTGCGCGGGCTCCATTTCCGCTATGCGGCGAACATGGCCCAGCAGGGCGCGGCGCACTTCGAGGGCGACCACGGCGTCGTCGAGGACTGCATCTTCGCGGCGATGAACTCCAGCGGCGCCACCTTCGCCGCGCCGGATCTGATCGTCCGCCGCTGCACCTTCGAGAACAACGGACAGATCGGCTTCGGCGCCAACCGCGCGCACAACCTGCTCTTCACCGAGTGCCTCGTCCGCAACAACAACGTCAAGGGCTTCAACCGCGGCTGGGAGGCCGGCGGCGACAAGCTGGTCCTCTGCCGCGGCGCGGTGCTCGAAAACAGCCAGTTCGTCGGCAACCACGGCAACGGCATCTGGTTCGACATCGGCAACGACCAGTGCGTCGTGCGCAATTGCCTGATCGCCGACAACGAGGACGCGGGCATCTTCTACGAGATCTCGTTCGGCCTCCAGGCGCACGACAACGTGATCGTCGGCAACGGCTTCCGGGAAACCCCGGGCGCCTGGGGCGCCCAGGCGGCGATCGCGCTGTCGTCCTCGCCCGGCGGCACCATCGAACGGAACCTCTTGATCGGCAACCGCGAAGGCTTCAACTTCCGGGAACAGAACCGCACGACGCCCCTCATCGACGACCGCCGCGCCCACTGGGTCTGGAACCACGACCAGGTCGTCCGCCACAACGTCCTGGCCTTCAACCGCGATGCCCAGGTCGGGGGCTGGTTCGACACCAACGACGGCCGCCACTGGCCGGCCGCCTTGCAAAATGCCGCCGAGAAGGAGAAGGGCCAGGCCGCTCCCGTTCTGGCGGACGCTCGGGGCGCGATCGGCCCGCCGGTGGGACTGAGCCTGGAAACGCTGAAGATCACCTTTGAAGACAACCTCTACCACGCGCCACCCTGGCAGGGATTCTTCCAATGGGGCGTCGCCTGGAAACGGCATGAGAAGTACGCCACGCTGGAAGACGTCCAGGCCAAGCTGCATCTCGAGCGCGGCAGCCAGACCGCGGACTTCCAGGTCGCGGACGCCTTGGCGCGCGACTTCCGCGTCCCGGCCGACAGCCCGGCACGGAAGATGGGCTGCTACCCGCAAGGCGAGGTGCCCGGCGTGAAACTGGGGATCCTGCCCAAGCCCTGAGAGCGTGTACGAGAAGGTCTATTCTTTGTAGCGGCGGCCGTCTCGGCCGCTCCGGATTCCGGATTCCGGATTCCAGATTCCAGATTGCAGATCCGGAGCGGCCGAGACGGCCGCCGCTACAAAGAAAGGCCGCTCCGTACCCTTCTCGTACACCCTCTGAGAGGCTATCCGGGAAGCCCCGAAGGGGCGGCATCGCATAGCCAGGGGCGTCAGCCCCTGGACCGGGGAACGAGGCGATACAGGGCCCCTGCGCAGCCCCGCAGGGGCGACAGAAGACCGAGTGGCATCCCAGCTTCTGTCGCCCCTGCGCGGCCGCAGCCCCAGCTCCAGGGGCTGACGCCCCTGGCTATGCGCTGCCGCCCCTTCGGGGCTAAGACCAGATTTCCCGGATAGCCTCTGAGATCCACCTGAAGTCATCGAGACTCTCGCCCGAGCCCCGGGCGACCTCACTCTCAACAGATCCGGGGCAATTGCTCGCCGATGGGAACGGCGATGACGCGGGTGCCGCCGATGCCGGTCCGCGCCACGACCATGCCGGGATGCTGGTCGGTGACCGTGCCGATCCGGGCGGCCTGGGCGCCCAAGGGGTGCTGGCGCAAGGCGGCCAGGGCCGCGGCGGCGGCTTCGGGCGGCACGATGGCCACGAGCTTCCCTTCATTGGCCACCAGCAGCGGGTCGAGGCCGAGCAGGTCGCAGGCCGACTGGACCTCGGGCCGGATCGGCAGCGCGCGCTCGTCCAGAACCACGCCCACCTGGGACCGCGCGGCGATCTCGTTCAAGGTGGCGGCCACGCCGCCCCGCGTCGGGTCGCGGAGCGCGTGGATCGTCGGCGCCGCTTCGAACAGCGCCTCGACCAGGCCGTTCAAGGGCGCGGTGTCGCTGGTAATGACGCTCTCGAATTCCAGACCCTCGCGGACGCTCAAGATGGCCGTGCCATGATCGCCGATGAATCCGCTCACGAGCACGATATCGCCCGGTCGGGCGCGGTGCGGGCCGACCTCGCGGCCTGCGGGGACGATGCCGACGCCGGAGGTCGTGATGTAGCAGCCGTCGCCGTGGCCCTTCTCGACGACTTTCGTATCGCCCGTGACGAGCAGCACGCCCGCCTGCCGGGCCGCTGCCGCCATGCGCGTGACGATGCCGCCAAGCTGGTCGATGGGGAAGCCTTCTTCGAGGATGAACGCGGCGCTCAGCCACTGCGGCCGGGCGCCGACCATCGCCAGGTCGTTGACGGTGCCGTGCACCGCCAGGTCGCCAATCGACCCGCCGGGGAAGAACAGCGGCCGGACGACGTAGGAATCGGTCGTCAGCGCCACCCGGGCGCCGCCGGGCAGGTCGAGCACCGCGGCATCGCCCAGGGCTTCGAGCGCGGCGTTGCGAAAGGCCGGCACGAACAGGTGCTCGACCAGCTCGCCCGAGAGCTTGCCGCCGCCGCCGTGGCCCAGGACAATGCCCGGATAGTCCCGCAGCGGCAGCGGGCAGGTCCATGCGTCAAACCGCGGTTGGCTGGACATGAGTGCTGAGGGTCTGAAGGTCGTGAAGGGCGACGAATCGACCGTAATTGTAATACGCCGCACAGGCGCCTTCGCTCGAAACCATCGTCGCGCCCAGCGGCGTCCGGGGGGTACACTCCTTGCCGAACGCCGCGCACTGGTGCGGTTTGATCCGGCCCTGAAGCACCTCGCCGCTACGGCACAGGGGCGACTCGTGCGTCTGGATCGCGCCCACGTCGAAGCGTGCCTCGGCGTCAAAATCACGGTACGACGCGCTCAGCCGCCAGCCACTCCGCGGGATCGTGCCGATGCCCCGCCAGGCGCGGTCGGTCTCCTCGAAGACCTCGGCGATGAGCTTCTGGGCCGGCAGGTTCCCCGCGAACGAGACGACCCGCCCATAGGCGTTCTCGACCTCGGCCTCGCCCGCCTCCAGTTGCAACGCGGCGCGGCGGATGCCTTCGAGCACGTCGAGCGGCTCGAAGCCGGTCACGACGATCGGCACGTGGTACTTCGCGGCGATCGGCGGATACTGCCAGTATCCCATCACGCTGCACACGTGCCCGGCCGCCAGGAACGCCTGCACGCGGTTCGTACCGCTGGAGAGGAGCGCCTCCATGGCCGGCGGCACGAGGACGTGCGAGACCAGCATCGAGAAGTTGGCGAGCTTGAGCTTCTTGGCCAGATGCACGGCCATGCCGTTGGCCGGCGCCGTCGTTTCGAAGCCGATGCCGAAGAACACCACCTGTCGATTCGGGTTGGCCTGGGCGAGCTTCACCGCGTCGAGCGGCGAATAGACGACCCGCACATCGCCCCCGGCGCTCTTGACCCGGAACAGGTCGGTCGCGCTGCCGGGCACGCGCAGCATATCGCCGAACGAGCAGAAGATGACCTCGGGCCGCGCGGCGATCGCCAGGGCCTTGTCGATGACTTCCAGCGGCGTGACGCAGACCGGACAGCCCGGCCCGTGCACCAGCTCGATCTCGGGGGGCAAGAGCTGATCCAGGCCGTTGCGGATGATCGAGTGCGTCTGACCGCCGCAGACTTCCATCATCACCCAGGGGCGGGTGACAGTCTGGCGGATCTCATGAGCCAGTTTTTGCGCCAGGACCCCGTCGCGGAACTCAGTCAGGTACTTCATGGGTGGCCTCCTGGGCGGCCGGGACGTTGCCGGAAGGATTCAGCTCCTCCTCGAGAACGCCCATGTCCTGGAACATCTGCAACGTCTCCAGTGCCGTGGTCTCATCGACCTTGCTCAGCGCGAACCCGACGTGCACGATCGTGTAATCGCCCACGGCGAGCTCGGGCACGTACGCCAGGCAGACCTCCTTGACGACGCCGCCGAAGTTGACCTTGCCCATGCGCGTGCCTTGCGCTTCGTAGACTTCCTGGACCTGTCCGGGAACGGCCAGACACATGAGGGATCAAGCTCCTTCAGTTTGCTCGCGAAATGCCCGGAACATGCGGGGGGCGGAGTCGGGATTCCGGATTCCAGATTCCGGATTCCAGATCCGGGACACACGATATACGGATCTGGAATCCGGAATCTCGAATCCGGAATCCGGAATCTGGAATCCGGAATCTCGAATCCGGAATCTGGAATCCGGAATCTCGAATCCGGAATCTCGAATCTGGAGAACGAGCCGCGAGAGTGGTGAGGACGACGGTGCTCCTTGTCGAATCGTTCTAACGCATAGTCTACGGATACAGGGTGGGTATCGGAAAGACGATTGGCACGTTTTTTGGAACTCGGACGACCAGCCGGGGAGGGCGAATCATGTTTGCGCGAGACTTTCACCGTCCGGACGCGGGGCCGCGGCACCTACGAGATCACCGACCGCCTGCGCCAGAGCGTCCGCGCGGCGGGGATCGGCACCCGCGATGGACTGTGCCACGTCTTCGTGCCGCATACCAGTGCCTCGCTGATTTTCTGCGAGAACGCCGATAGCTCGGTCCGGCACGACCTGGAACGCTTCTTCGCCCGACTCGTGCCCGACGGCGATCCGCTGTTTTCGCACACCTTGGAAGGTCCCGACGACATGCCCGCCCACCTGCGAAGCATCCTCACGCAGAACTCGGTGAGCATCCCCATTCAGGAGGGCGACCTCGCCTTCGGCACCTGGCAGGGCCTGTTCCTCTGGGAGCACCGCGCCCAGCCGCACGAGCGCCGGGTGGTTGTCACCGTGCTGGCCCCGTAGGGTGCGTGAAACGCACCAATCTCTGCGTAGGGTGCGTGAAACGCACCAATCTCTTTCGGACAAAGATTTGGTGCGTTTCACGCACCCTACAGGGAGCGGTTCTTATCGCCGGCGCGGGGCCGCGCGCCGTCAAAGCGGCCGGTGGGAGGGGCAAACCGCACGGCGACATCCCAGAGCAGCTCGGGCTGGTGCCGGGCCAGCAGGTATTTCATGACGACCTCGTCGGAGGGCGGCATGCCGGGGTCCTGGAACACCACGCAGAGGCGGGCGAGGCCCCGCAATGTCGTGGCGTCCCAGACCTCGATGTGCGCATGGGATCGGCGCAGGATGCGGTAGAACTTCGCGCCGTTGCGGACGGTGATGCGGTCGAAGGTGCAGAACTCGGCGAACTCCCGCGGCTCGACGACATCGCGCACCAGCTCGGCGGCGACCAGCTCGGGGACGCCCTGGCGGTAGGCGTCGGCATCGAGCCGCATGGGCTCGTCCTCGCGGGTCGGCTGGGGGATGCTGCGGCCTTCGATGACGCGCATGACCTCGTGCTCGACCAGCCTGGCATAGCCCGCGCAGGGCCGGGCTGGCGATCACGAGGTTGGGGAACTGCCCGGCCGCGCGGACGACCTGGTGGGCGAAGTCCGACGCCTCGCGCGAGAGCTTCTCCATCCAGAACCGCGGCAAGCGGGCGCGGTCCGCCTCGGAGTAGCGGAACACATGCGGGCCGACGTCGGGGATCGTCACATCCTGCTCTGTGGCGGCGGCGCGCGGGCCTGCAACACCTCGTCATACGAGGCGGCCCCGAGCGCGAACCGATCCTCGGCGGCGCGGCCCGCGGCGGCGTCCCGCACGCGCACCAGGCGGTACGTCGGCCGCGCGCGGAAGCTCACCTCGCGCGCCTGCGGGTCGGCCGCCGCGCGGGCGTCGATCACGTCGATCTCCCAGCGGAGATAGCCGGTGCGAATCATGATGGGGCGGCCCGGTCTGATCCCCTCCGCGCGCGCTCAGCCGCCCTGAATGGCCGGCACCAGCAGGATCTCCGTCGCGGTCGCGTCAAAGCTCCGCAGGGAGGTCGTGCGGCCCGGACCGTCCAGGCGAAACGCCAGCCGGCCGGGGGTGAACTCGCGCGCGAAGACCGCCGCGGCATGATCCACGGTCTCGGGACAACTCGCTTCCCACTCGGCCAGACAAAGATCGCCGTGGCCCGTCTTCAAGAGACGCAGCTTGGCCATGATGGGGCACTCCGTGCAGGTTGAACCCGTGGCGGCTGAGCCACCGGGCCCTCATTTCCGTGCGTTGCGGGACGAGAAGACGATCCCACGAAGGCCCCGTTCGGCCCCCGAGGCGTCGGCTCATTGTACCTCCCCGGCCATCGTAGAGAAAGCACGGAAGCCAGGACGCAACCGATTCCACCCCGGCCTGAAGAAGAGCAGAACGCTTCCTAGAGCGGTTCACGATGGCGTCGCTCCTCCGTCCTGCAAGCCCGACGCGCCCGCGAGTGCATTCTCTCTGGGCTTCCGCAGAAATGCACTCGCTGGCGCGTCGGGCTTAGAGTCTGTCCCAGAAGTGACGATCCGGTCATTCTGGTATTAGCCCCAAAGGGGCGGAAGCGAATAGCCCGGGGCGTCAGCCCCGGGAACCGAGACCGGCCCCACTCCCCCCCCTTCTTCTCAGCCCCGAAGGGGCGACAGAAGAGGCTGCGGAGCCCGGGGCTCTGTCGCCCCTTCGGGGCTGAGAAGAAGGGGTTCTTGCGCCGTTGTTCCCTCCCGGGGCTGACGCCCCGGGCTATTCGCTTCCGCCCCTTCGGGGCTAAAACCTGACGCCCTCGGGGGGCTTTCGGGACAGACTCTTACGGAGAAAGGGCGCCACCCAAACGGAAATCGCTCTAGCCGCCCGATCTTGCAGGAAGAGTTCACAGCTTGCGCAAGAATTCGGCCACCTCCTCGGGCGGGGCCTCCGTTGCGGGCGGGCGCGGCGGGGCCGATGAGGGCGGGGACGGCGCCGCCGGGGTCGGCAAGGCACTGGAGCGGTTGGCCAGGAAGACCTCGAAGATCAGGCCCAGCAGCACCAGCGCCAGGAACGGCTCCCAGAGGCTGCGGCCTTCCCGCAGCCGGCGGATCGTCGTGTCGAGCTCGTCGAGGTTGTCGCAGAAGAGCACCGGCTGGCGGCCAAACCGTTTTTGAAGTTCCTCGCGCGGGACGGTCGCCGGGTCGGACTCGCCCGGGTCGATGTTGGCCGCGAAGGCGTATTGCTTGGTCTGCTTCGCGTTGATCAGGCGGAAGAGATACACGCCGGCCTCGTGCGTGTCGGTGTAGCGGAACGTTCTCGCGTTCGGCTGCTTTTCGCGCACGCGGAGCATCTCGCCGTTGGGACGGACGACCTCGACCTCGGCCGATCCGCCCGGACCGCCTCCCAGGGGGATTTCGATCGGCGCACCGGCGAGGATCTGCGCGCGCTCGGCCTCGGTGCCGGCCAGGCTGAACGCCAGCCGGGCCACGAGCGGCAGGAACAGCGGCTTGAGCGGCAGGTTGGTCCAGTCCACATGCACGCCCATGCCGAGCAAGAGCACCGAGCCGGCGCCGACGCGCTTCTCGGCCAGCAGGGGCTGGCCGTCGTCGGTGCGGGCCAGCACGCGCCCGCCCGTCTTCACGTCCCACTTCATCGGAAAATGCTTGTAGACGAGCACCGTCTCGTACAGCGCGGCCGGCTCGGTCAAGGGTGTCAGGGCGGGGTAATCCTTGTCGAGAAAGCCGATGTGCCAGCTATCGCCACCGCCCTTTTCAGGCTGTCGCAAATCGGCCAGAGGCGCCGGCAAGAGCTCGCCCTGGGCCTGGCCGTTCATCTTGTTGTAGGCGTCGGCCTGAACGTTCGCGCCGCAGATCCAAAAAAGATGGCCGCCGCCCCGGACATAATCGCGCAATTTGTCCGCGGCCGGGGCTTCGAGCGCCGGCAGGTTGACGCCGAACACGATCGTGTAGCCGGCGAGCGGTTCCGTGGCGAGATCCTCGGGTGAGAGCGTCGCGACGCGGAACGCGCCCTGGCTCGTGCCTCCCGGAGCGAGGGCGTTTTCGAGATAGAACGTATCCTCGGCGTAGGCGATCCCTTCCCCCTTTGGCTTGACGATCGCCACCGGGACTTGCTGATCGACGGAGAGGGCGAAGTACTGATGATTGTCGAGCGGCAGGCCGTCGTCCTCGACGAGCCGGATCTCGCCGCGGTGGACGCCCGAACGATCGACGTTGAACTTGAACTCGTGCTTGACCGAGCCGCCCGGCGGCACGCTCAGGTCGGGACTGACCCCTTCCTTGGAACCATCGACGAACAGCTCGACGTGTTTCTGGAGCGGGACCGCGGCCGTGTTGGCGACCTCGACGGCGGCCTGGACCGGCACGCCGGCCACGGGAGCCGGACTGCGCAGCGCACATCGCGCAGGGCCACGTTGAGCGCGGGCGCCTTGTTGACCTGGATCAAGACGACGGGAATATCCCGGCCCGGATCCTTCGCGTTGGCGTTGTCCTTGAGGCCCTCCCACGAAAGGCGCTGGTTGTCGCTGATGAGGAACATTTCCCGGTTCGGCGACTTGTCCTGCACGAGCAGTTGCCGGGCCTGTTGCAATTTGGCGGCGAGGTCGGCGCGCTCGTAGCTCACGCGGGCCTGGGTCAAGGCTTGCTGGACGGTGGCAAGCTGGTGATAGATCCTGCCATGCTCGGGCGCGGCGGCGCCGCCGGTGAGGATCAACGAGGCGGCGTCGCCCTCGTGAAGTCCGTTCAGGATTTGCTCGGCGGTATGCCGGGCGGTCTCGAAACGCGGCTTGCCGTCGTCGGTCAGGGCCATGCTGGCGGAGTTGTCCAGCAGGATCACGACCGACCGCGACTGGCCTCGTCCCATGAGCAACTTCAGCGACGTGATCGCCGGCCGCGAGAGTGCGAACGCGATCAGACACAACACGGCGATGCGCACGATCATCAGCAGGATGTCGTCGATGAACCGCCGCCGCCGCGTGCGCTGAACGCTCAGTTGCAGAGAACCGCAGCGTGCTGAACGGGATTTCCTTGGCCTGCCGGCGGTGGATCAGGTGCAACAGCACCGGAATCACACCGGCCAGGGCGGCGAGCAGGAAGAGCGGTACGGCGAAGGTCATGGAGAAATCCGGTAGGGTGGGTCAGCCTCGTCGGGTGCGTGAAACGCACCATCCTGTGGCCACAAAAAGACCTGGTGCGTTTCACGCACCCTACGGTGCGCTCGACTCTGGAGATAACGCGATAACATAAAATCAAATGGGACAGACGTATCCGTCAAGATGTAATCAATCTGACAATCCGCGCAAATGCGTTTATAGCGGGCGGTGAAGGCTTCGATCTGACGCTTGTACTCGTCCCGGACGTAAGTCGGATCGACCTGGATGCGCTCGCCGGTTTCCATGTCGAGGAAGCTGGCGGTCTCGCGGAAGGGAAAATCGATCTCGGCCTTGTCGAGAACGTGGAACAGGATGACCTCGTGCTTCTTGTGGCGGAAATGGTGCAACGCGCGATCGACGGACTCAAAATCATCATAGAGGTCGCTGATGAGGACGATCAGGCAGCGCTTTTTGAAACGGTCGGCCAGCCGGTGGAGGATGTCTCCCAGGCCGGTCGTCTTGCCGGGCTTGACCGCTTCGAGCTGACGCATCATCTCGTCGAAGGCGCGCGGCGAGCTCGACGCGGGCATGTCGAGCCGGACCTGGGTATCGAACGTGGTCAGGCCGACCGAGTCCTGCTGGCGCATCATCAGGTAAGCGAGCACGGCCGTCAGGAACGAGCCGTATTCCAGCTTGGTGATCGCGGGCGGATAGCCGAAGCCCATCGAGCCGCTGCACATCCAGCAGGACCTGGCAGCGCAGGTTGGTTTCTTCTTCATATTGCTTGATGTAGAGACGATCGGTGCGGGCCAGGACGCGCCAGTCGAGGTGGCGCAGGTTGTCGCCGGCCGTGTACTTGCGATGCTCGGCGAACTCGACGCGAGAACCCTTTATAAGGGCTGGAGTGCAGGCCGCTGATGAACCCCTCGACGACCCCGCGCGCGACCAGCGAGAGGTTCTTGACGCGGGCCAGCGCCTCGGGCTTCAGAAAGCGATATCCCCGGCCGTCGCTCATCGCAGTTGATACCTCTTGCGCAGGACCCATTCCGTCGTGAGCACGCCGATGAATATGACCCAGAAGACGCGCGGCCAGTACAGCGGTTGTTCGAGCGTCACCCGCCGGTGCTGCTCCTGGTGGTTCAGGTCGTCGATGAGACGGTCCGCCGTGCTGATGTGAAAATACTTGCCGCCTGTGGCCGTAGCCAGGTTGGCGAGCAGCTTGTCATTGAGATCCAGGCGGTCGAATTCGAGATTCGGACGGCCGACATCGACGGCCACCTTCTCGGCGTGCAAAAGAGCCTCACCGACCTTCGCTTCCACCAGGATCTCGAACGAGCCGGGGCGTTTGGGCTCGAACAGGCCGCTGTAGTTGCCGCTGGAACCGGGCACGGGCGAGAGGCTCACGGTCTCGCTGGCCCCTTGGGGACCATTCACGCGGGCGGTGACCTGCGGCCTGGTCGGTGCCCTCGCCCTCCTTGTCGCGGACGACGGCCAGCACGGTGATGGGCGAGTCGGGCTCGTAGTACGCCTTGTCGGTGCGCGCGGTGACGCCGGCCTCGGTCTTGATGGCCTCGGCGCGGTTGGCCAGCCAGCGGATGATCTGGCCCCAGAACCGCAAGAACGGCGATTCCTGGTTCAACGCCCGGGGGGCCTGCTGCCAGTTGCGGGTGGTGTCGCCGGTGAAGACGGCCGAGCGTCCCTTGTTGACCGGCTGCACGGCCAGGATGGGCATGGGCGTGCCGGTGGCCGCGGTCGGATAGGTGGCCAGCACGGTCGCACCCGGCTTGCCGCCGTTGATCTTGACGCACCCTTCCAGCGGCGGCAGGCCGCCCAGTTGCGGCTGCGCCGGCGGCGGTCGGGAAGAACTTGCTGATGTTCGCGAAGATCGGATGCGCACGGCCGTCGGGCGTCAAAACGGGCAGGAACGGGTCCGTGATCTGGCCGATGTCGCGACTGCCCAGGAGGGCGGGCAGAACGTCTTCGAGCGCGCTGCCGCCGTAGCCGCCGGGGCCGAGGCTGTGATAGCCGCCGATCATCAAGAGGCCGGCCCCGTCCTTGACCCGCTGGGCCAGCAGCGCCATCTGCGGCGGCTTCCAGTAGGTGCTGTCGATGTCGCCGAGCACGAACACGTCGAACCTGGCGAACGTCTCCGCGTCGTTCGGGATCGCGCTCAGCTTCATGTCCTTCATGTTCGTGCGCTGGAGGAACACGTTGGGCCGGGTCTGCACCAGCGAGCAGAACTCGATGTCGGGGTCTTTCGAGAGGAACCGCTGCACGATCGCCCCGTACTCGGCGCGGAGGGTGCCCTCGACGTACAGCACCTTGATATGCGAATCGATCACCTGGACGATGGCCGCGCGGTGGTTGTTCTCGGCGATCTTCTCATCGGGCACGGCCGGGATGCGGATCGTGTAGGTGTGTCGTCCCTTGACGGTCGGCACGTACTGGAAGACGACTTCCTGCGGGGCCTCGGCGTCCTTCAGCTCCAGCTCGGATTGATCGACCTGCTTGTCGTCTTCCAGGAGCTGGACCGGGACCACCCGGCCGGCCAGTCCCACCTGGCGCACGCGGGCGGTGATCTGGGCCTTGTTGTTCACCGGCAACTGGTCGGCGATCTCGATGCCGGCCACCTGGACATCGCGATACGACGGGCTGTCCTTGAGGCTATTGCCCACGCCGACCGTGTGCACGACCAGCCCCAGAGCCTGCGCCGCCGTGACCGGATCGCCGATGGCGTTGTGGATGCCGTCGGAAAATAAAATGACCGCCTCGACATCGCGCGGCTCGACCTGCTTGGAGGCGGCCACCAGTCCTCGGGTGATCGAGGTCGCCTCGCCGGTCGGCTTCAGGTTGGCCACGTCCCCCGGCTTGGCCAGAGGGGCGGCGCTCTCGGCAAACTCGACCAGGCGCACGTCGAAGTCCTTGGCCAGCTTGCCGAGCCAGCCGATAATCCGGCCGCGGGCCTGCTCGAACCGCGACTTGCCGCTTTCGTCGTCGGTCGTGGCCATCGAGGTCGAGGTGTCCAGCAGGAAGATCACGCTGCGGCGCTGGACCAGCTCGCGCTCCAGGCTGAAGACCGGCCGGAATAAAAGCAGTACGACCAGCAGGATCGCCACCGCCCGCAAGGCGAACAGCACGCGCCAGCGCGACGCCGGCAGGTGCCCGAAGCAGCGCCGATAGAACAGGCCCGCCAGCCCGAGTGCCGCCACGGCCACCAGAAACAGGGTCGCGACGCTGTGCCCCTGTTCGAGAGTCAGTCGGAACACGGTTTCCCCTTTGCCACGTCCTGAAGACCAGCGCTGGTCGATCCTTCGTTGGCTTGTTACCCCGGCAAGGAAGATCCTCCTGTAGGTCGGACAATCCTGTCCGACAGGCCGGGGGAGTCGGACAGGATTGTCCGACCTACTTTCTTGCCGGGGTAATATAGGGTAGGCTTCCGCCTGCCAAGCTCACTGTCTGTCTCAAAAGCCCCGAAGGGGCGGCAGTTCCTAGCCCGGGGCGTCAGCCCCGGGAACCGGAGCCGCGTCGAGAGCCTCTTCCTCCGAAGCCCCGAAGGGGCGACAGAGAGATCCACGGGACAAAGACCTGTGTCGCCCCTTCGGGGCTTCCAAGAAGGTTTGTGGTGCATCGTTCCCGGTTCCCGGGGCTGACGCCCCGGGCTATACGCTGCCGCCCCTTCGGGGCTTTTGGGACAGGCTCTCATTTCCGTGGAATTCCCATGAGATTGGCAGGCTGAAGCCTACCCTACGAGGCTGCACGCTCAGCGCGCTGCTTTCCGCGCCCCCTTCGTGGTGCCCTTGGCCTTCTGCTTGCCCTCTTCGAGCGCCTTGGCCCCCAACTGGATCGTCCGGACGTACAAGAGCGATTTCAAGGTCTCGCCGGGATCGCCCTTGTCGCGTTTGTGTAGAATGAAGCGCTCGGTGTCCTCGGTGTTCTCGGCCTGCACGTAGACGATCGTCGCGAGCGGGCCCTCGATGGTCTTGCCATTCTGGAGCGTGACCTTATATGCATATTCCCGCGCCGGGTAGGTCCGGCCGGTGTAGTATTTTTCGTCCGCGGCGTTCTCCTTGAAACGCCATTCCTTCTCGTCCCGTTCCCACAGAACCTTGCAGTCAATACGGCGGACGGCGCGGAGGGGGATCTCACGCTGCTGCTTGACCGTCTCGTCGTACAGTTTCAACCGGGCATCGCGGGTCAGGTAGACCTGGCCCGGATGAATCGTGCCGTCGGAGAGCTCCAGATAACCCGGGATGGCATCGTCGCGCTGGTTCGCGGTGCTCCCGCCGAATGGATTCAGGGCAGGGGGGTCCTGGGCGCGCCCCGTGACCGGGAGAACGAGCAACATGACCAACCCGATTCCTCGACCGACACGCCCGCGCATCGCGCCGTCCACGCCGCACCTCCCGGCCCGCCCGCCTGGGACGATCCCCTCTGGAACTAGGTTTCCTACTTCCAGGATACCCCAGAACGCTTCCAAAATCCCACGTCGCGCGGCCAAGTTAAAGAACGAGCTCCCTTGCAGTCATCCTTGATAGTACAATGTACATGGGAAGGTCTGGTTTCGCCATCCTGCTTGCTCGACCAAAACGCTCCGGGGTCCCGATCGACAAGTGTGCCTTACCGACTTAGAGTCTGTTCCGACAGCCCCGAAGGGGCGGCAGTTCCTAGCCCGGGGCGTCAGCCCCGGGAACCGGAGCCGCGACGAGAGCCTCTTTCCGCGCAGCCCCAAAGGGGCGACAGAACGGTCCGTGGGACCAAGACCTCTGCCGCCCCTTCGGGGCTGCGGAGAGGGTATGTGGCGCTTTGTTGCCAGTTCCCGGGGCTGACGCCCCGGGCTATTCACTACCGCCCCTTCGGGGCTGTCGGAACAGACTCTCAGGTACGAACTAAAAGGACAGTGCGATGTCAGCGGCACGTAACACGCCTGAAGGCGATCTGTCGCGGCGGCAGTTCGCGCGCAGAAGCCGCCCTGAAGTACTGGGCGGCGGCCAGTGTGCCCGGGTTGCTGTCCCTGCCCGCGCTGGGGTGGGCGGCGGAGGACTCCGGGCCGATCGATTGCGGCCCGCCGCCGATGGCCAAGCCGCAGAACCGCACCGGCGGCGAGTCGTTCCCGCCCTTGCCCCTGCCCGCCACGCCCTTGCGGCGGACCGAGAAGAAACGGCCGCCCGCTCCGCCCGCCCTGGTCGGCAAGATGGCCCTGGGTCCGGTCCGCTACGTTCAGCAAGGGCGGCGAGCGCGTCGCAGTACCGCGACTGGATGACCGACCCGGCCGACCTCGACAGCCTGCTGAACTGGACCAACGACAAGCTGGGCATCCACTATCGGCAAGGCCGAGGCCGATTTCGAGCACTTCTCGTTCGATCCCCGCGAGCTGCCCGCCTTGCTGTTCGCCGGACACAACAAGTTCACGCTCGACGACAAGGTCCGCCAGCGGCTGGCGCGCTACGTGCTCGACGGCGGCATGATCATCGGCGACGCCTGCTGCGGCTGGAAGGATTTCGACGACAGCGTTCCGCCGCGAGATCGAGGCCATGTTCCCCGGCCGGCCGCTCCGCAAGCTCACGCCCGACGACCCGATCTTCTCGTCGTACTACAAGCTCGGCTACTTCACCTACCAGAAGGCCGACGGCTCGAAGTACGACGCCGAGCCCTGCCTGGAAGGCATCACCTTCGGCTGCCGCACCGGCGTGGTCTACTCGCCGGTCGACCTGACCTGCGGCTGGGACGGCCACGACCACCCGCGCGGCACTCGCGTGGTCTATCGACCAGGCCCGCCAGATCGGCGCCAACTACATCACTTACCTGCTGGGCAGCTACCAGCTTGGCCGGTTCCTGAGCAGCACCAAGGTCTACCACGAGGCCGACGCCCCCAGCCCGCGACGACTTCGTCTTCGCCCAGATCATGCACGAAGGCGACTGGGACCCCGATCCCTCGGCCGTCCACAACCTGCTCAAGCACGTCCGCGACAACTCGACCTTGACCATCAAGTTCAAGAAGGTCGACGTGCAAGCTGAAGGACCCCAAGGCGATGGGCTATCCCGCTGCTGTACATGACCGGCCACCACGAGTTCCACTGGAACGACGAGGAAGCCGCCTGGCTCCAGCACTATCTGAAGGCCGGCGGCATGCTCCTGGCCGACGCCTGCTGCGGCCGCCTGGCCTTCCACCTCGCCTTCCAGCGCGAGATCGCCGAGGGTCCTGCCCGAGCACAAGCTCGAAGCCCTTGCCGCTCGACCACCCGATCTACCACGCCCACTACGACATCGGCAAGGTCGAGTACACCCCCCGCGTGGCCGAGGACTTCGGCGCGATGAACGCCCCCAGCCTCCAGGGCATCACCCTCGACGGCCGCCTGGCCGTCGTCTACAGCCGCTTCGACCTGGGCAACGGCTGGGAGCAGTTCCCCCACCCGTACACCTACGGCTACAGCGACAAGGACGCCCTGGCCATCGGCACCAACGTGATCGTCGCGGCCGTGACGCATTGAGCGACGCCGTTTTTGTAGGGTGGGTCAGCGGCGTCCCCGCCGCGCAACCCACCATCCGTTTGGACGACAGAGGTGGGTTGCGCGGCGGGGACGCCGCTGACCCACCCTACTTGAACTCCGGGGATCGCTGCCATGTCTCCGCAAGCCGAAACCGTGACCAATCGGCTCGAGAGCACCTTTACCCACTGGTGGATGTTCTCCCTGGGGACGGGCGTCATCCTGGCGGCGTGCGTCTCGCTGGGGAGTCTGGCGGTGTTCGCCGTGCTGGTGGCGCTGCTGCGCCTGTCGCAAACGGCGCTGGTGGTGCTGTCGCTGCTGTGGCTGGCTCTCACGATCCTGGTGTTCGCCACGCTGGTCGTGCGGCTGGTGCGGTTCCGCCGCAGCCTGGAGGCCACGGCGCGGCGGGTCGAGCTGGAATGTCCCGAGGTGGGAAGCCACCTGATCAATCTGGTGCAGCTTGCGGAATCGAACGGCCACGCCAACGACGATTTCCGCCAGGCGGCACTCGCCCAGGCGGCGGCGGCCGTGGCCGATTTCCCCTTCGAGAAGGCCGCCAGGAACGAGACCCGCTGGCGGCGGTTCTGGCTCTGCATGCAGACGCCCCGCGATCTGGCTCGAGGCCTTGCTGTTGCTGGCGGTCGTGGTAGGAGGCGTGACCGCTGCTCGTCATGAGCCTGCCCACCTGGTCATCGGCCACGAACCGGCTGTTGCACCCCTGGACGTTCGTGCCCACGAAGGGGGCGGTCAAGATCGTCAAGGTCACGCCCGGCAATACGGAAGTCCTGTTGGGAACGAGTCTGGAGATTGCCGCCGAGATCGAGAACCCGCAGCACAAGCCCTATCGCGCCACGCTCTACATGCGCGGGGAGAAGGGTCCGGAAACCTCCGTGGCGATGCTGTCCGACAGCCAGAATGTGCAGCTTCGTCGGCTCGGTGCCGCAGGTCTCCACGCCTTTGGTTTACCGGCTCGAAGTGGGCGACTCCCAGAGCGATCGCTACAAGGTCGGCGTGTATGAGAAGCCGACCGTGGCCGGGGTCGATGTGACGTACCAGTTCCCGCCGTACATCGACCGCGCTCCCGAGTCGCGCAAGCAGCAGCACGCCGACCTGGAAGCGCCCGCCGCGACCCGCGCCGAGCTCCGCATTCATCCTTCGGCGCCGATCGCGCACGGCCACATCCTGTTCGGCGGCGAGAAGATTGCCGGCCGGATCACCGACAGCGGCAAGACGCTCATCGCCGAGATGTTGCTCAAGGAATCGTCCACATATACCATTCACCTGTTCACGGATGGCGAGCATACCGATCCCGAACCGCGCGTGAACCGGATCAAGGTCACGCCCGACGCGCCGCCGACCGTGCAGATCGTCGAGCCGGCCGCGAGAGCAGCCTGGCCTCGGGCGCGAAGACGCCCATCATCGTCAAGGCGAGCGACGATTACGGGCTGAGCGCGGTCCGCATCGAGGTGAAGTCGGGCGAGGAAGCCGACGCGAAGAAGGCGCCCGACGTGCTGACCTCGTGGACGAAGTTCGCCGACGCGACCAGCGCGATGCTCAATCATGAGTTCACGCTCGACCCGGCCCGTTACAAGCCGGGGCAGACGGTCATGATCCGCGCGGTGGCCCTCGATGGCCGCAAGCTGAACCTGCCCGAGCTGAAGCTGGAGCCGCAGGAAACCGCCTCCGCCTGGCACCAGATCCACGTCCTCGACCCGCAGGCCAAGGCGTCGGAAGACCTGGCGCAGCTCGACACGATCCGCGTGGCGCTCTCGAAGATCCTCCAGCAGCAGCTCCGGGCCCAGATCGCCACCATCGGCGTGCCGAAGCAGGCGGGCATCGAGGATTCGAAGAAGATCGCCGGCGAGGTGCACAACGAACAGGTCGCGATCCAGAAGGCGTCGGTCGCGCTGGTCGAGTCGATCGGCCCGAAGGGCGACGAGGACAAGCTGACGATCAAGCGCGTGGTCAACAAGCTGGCCTTCAACGAGATGCTCGAAGCTGTCCGCCTGGCCGAGGCCGTCACGCTCGTCACCGCGCCGGCCAAGCTGGCCGAGCCCGTGGCCAAGCTGGGAGAGACCCAGGACCCGCATCATCGATGTCCTCCGGCGGCTGCTCAACGAGATCCGCAAGGAAACCGCCGACATGCTCGCCGAGATGAAGAAGCGCCGACGACACCGAGCTCCCCCAGGACGTCAAGGACAAGCTCCGCGAGCTCAAGGACAAGCTCGACGAGTTCCTCAAGCAGCAGAAGAAGGTCATCGAGGCCACCGAGAACCTCGCCAAGAAGCCGGTCGAGGACTTCACCGAGAAGGAGAAAGCAGCTGCTCAAGGAGCTGGCCGCCGCCGAGGACGACTGGTCGAAGTTCATGGCCGACAAGCACTCCGACCTGAGCAAGCTTCCCGAGCAGGATTTCTCGAACCCGAGCCTGCTTCAAGGAACTGGTCGAGGTCCAGACCGAGCTCAAGATGGCCAAGGACGCCCTGACGAAGAAGACGGCCGACATCGCCGTGCCGCTCGAACAGCTCGGCGCCGAGATGGCCAAGGAGATGACCACCAACATCGAGAAGTGGCTCCCCGACACGCCCGACCGCGAGAAATGGAGCCAGGAAGAACCCCTCACCGACGACATGAAGGAAGCCCCGATGGCCGAGCTCCCCAAGGAGCTGGAAGACATCGTCGGCGAGCTCATGGAGGAGGAAGAAGACCTGTTCGACGAGATGGAAGACGCCTCCAGTAGCTGGACCGACTCGCTCGACAAGGGGGCCGGCTGGGACGCGATGGACGGCCCGATCTCGAACAACAGCGCCCGGGGCGTGACCGGCAACCGCCTGCCCAACACGAGCGAGATCGCCGGCCGCAGCGGTGAGGGCCGGCAGGGCAAGTCGAGCGGCGAGTTCGTCGGCGACACGGCCGTCGGCAAGGGCGGTCGCAAGACCCCCAGCCGGCTCACGCCCGACGCCTTCGTCAAGGGCCAGGTCAAGGACGTCAGCAAGGACCCCGTCGGCGGCGCCACCGGCGGCGGCAAGGAGAGCGGCCAGGGCGGCGAGGGCCTGCAAGGCCCCGTCCCGAACCGTCCCCAGCAGCAACATGGAACGCCTCGCCCACAAGCAGGCCGAGCTCCGCAACAAGGCCGAAGGCGTCGACCTCAAGTTCAAGGTCATGAAGTACCACCACACCGATCTCTCGAAGCTGATCGACCAGATGGCCGCCGTCGAGCAGCGACCTCAAGAGCGGCCGGTACACGAACGCCTTGCGCCGCCGCGACGTGCTGGTCGAGTGGTCTCGGCCAGGTGAAGACCTACCTGAAAGGCGAGTTCGTCGTCCGCCAGGACCAGACCGCCAACCTGCCCACCGATATCCAGAAGGAGATCCTGGGCAGCATGCAGGAGGCCTCGCCAGCCGGCTGGGAAGAACTGAACCGGCAGTATTTCGAGCGCCTGGGCACGGCGAGGGCCGCGGCTCCTGCGCGGCGGCATCTGCGGAGAAGAAGTGATCTCACTCGGATGTCATGTTCTTCCAGATTGTCAGCGAAATCACCAACATCCGAGTGGTTGCCCAGGGCCAGGGCGTCACGTCGCGCGATCGGTTGAAGGCTAGATACGGCGGTACCAGATGGCGTAAAATGAAGGGCGATGCGGACGTGGAGCTGTCCGACGGGAGCATTCGTAGAGCGGAGATCCATTGGTATGAAGCGCACGGTGTCGGCCGGCGAGACTTCAAAATCAAGCGGTACCTCGACTGATACGCCGCGCCGGATCTCCATGGTACGCTGGTCACAGGCGAACTTCGCGCTCTGCGTCGATACCGGCGGCAATGTTGATCTCGAATTGCGGAAACTCTATCGCATTCGTGCCGATAAGCGATCGCTCCGTCAGGGGTTCGTCCGCGTCATTGATGAGTCGGGGGAGGATTATCTCTACCCTGTCTCTTACTTCCTGCCCGTGCGTCTCTCGGAGAGCGCCGCCAGGGTTTTCCGGCGACTCGCCTGACCGCGCACTGCACCGGACCCGGATAGGCGAGTCAGTAGGCTGGGTCAAGACCCAGCAAACACAAATCAGGCATACGTTTCATCGATTCGATGGGCGGAGTAGGGGGGGCACGGCGACATGAAGCAAGATGTGGCTCCACGCCCCCGCCTCACAATAGCCCGTCTCATGCGGTGGATCGCCTGCCTGGCTGTGTCCTTTGCGATGCTACGCCTCGCCGAATCACAACACGAGTTCCCGCCGTTTCTTCTCGGGATCATTACTGTCTGCACGGTTTGCTGGACCATCTTGGTCTACGACCTGGCCTATATGCTGTTCCCGCAGTTCTTCCGAGTGCGTCCCATACGCGACGTCCTCCTCGGTGACTGGCGAGGGCGGGTGATCGAGGCGAACGGTGTCGCTCCGTGGATGTCGCTCGAGGAAATCTCGCGGCACGAGAGCCGTCTTGCCGAAGCGGGCTTCAGTCTCGATACGGTAGTCTTCGTCCTCCCGGCGTTGCGGGAGGTAACGAGGGGTAGTCCCCCAAGGGGCCATGACCATCTCGCCGTGGACGGCAGGCCGGACCGACATCATGTCAGTGCCAAGGAGTTGTGCGCCTCGATCGGGCGCCTTGCATGTGTGCAAGCCGGTGGTGAAGTGGCAGCGACCACGATGCTCGGTTCGCTGGGACTGCGAACCGGTGAAGATGTCGGGAATGTCGTCATGAGGCTGATCGATATTGGCTGGATTCAGCGCCTTGAAAGCGACACACTTGAAGATTTTCGCGGACTCGCTCTCATCGAGAGCTGTCCCGGGTTGCCTACTTCGGCGACTCCTCCATTGTAGTCAGGTGAGCTGGGTCTTGACCCAGCCTACATTACGGTTCCTTCAAGCATTCCATTCACCCACCACGAATAAGCAGACCCCCATGCGTGCGATCCCCCTTTCCCTGCTCGGTCTGTTACTCTTGGCCCTCCCTCTCCCGGCCCAGCAAGCCGAGGCGCCCAAGAAGGTCGTCATCCCGTTCGACTTCGAGTCGAAGTTCGACGAGGGCGACTACGGTAAGAACATGGGCGACATGTTCTGGGCGAAGCTCAAGCGCCAGGGCGGGTTCGTCATCCCCGAGACGATGCAGGACATCCGCGATTGGTCCGAGCGGACCAAGACGATCCCCAATCCCGACACGCCCATGGCGAAGATGAAGGAGATCGTCACCAAGGACCAGGGCGGCGATATCGGCATCTGGGGCAAGGTCGAGCGCGTGCCGCCGAATACGGAAGACGTCTATGATATCTGGATCAATGTGGTCGATTTCTCGGTCGATCCCCCGCGCGTCATTTATCAGAAGAAGGCCCGCACCCAGACCGTGAGCGAGATCCCGCACATCTATGTCAAGGAGGCGCTCGACAAGCTCTACAGCCGGCCGGAAAACGTGGCCGAGGCCGGGCCCGATGCCAAGAAGGAAGAGCGCTGGAAGACGATGCCGAACCTGGTCAAGGGCGGCGATTTCGAGACCGGCCGGCTCGGTCCCGCCGGCTGGGACCCGCTGCCCTCGACCGTCACCTGGGTCCGCGAGGCCGGCGCGAAGTCGCCCAACCGCGTGTTGCACTACAACCTGAGCCGCGACGTGGCGGAAAACGCGGGACTCTTCATCTACAGCGATTTCTTCCCGGTGGAGGAAGGGGCCACCTACCGCTTCCAGTGCCACTGGCGCAGCACCGCCCCGGCGTGCAAGGTGTTCATCAAGTGCTATGACGAGCTCGGCACCGCCTTCAGTAACAAGTCGGGTCAGAAGCTCAACACCGAGAAGCGCGAGGTTTACCGCAGCCAGCAGAACCTGACCGGCCCGACGAATACGTGGAACACGCAGACCGAGGACTTCACGCCCAAGCACACCATGTACAATCCCAAGTGGGGCCGCGTGATGCTGTACGCGTACCTTTCTCCCGGCCAGGTGGAGTGGGACGACGTGGTCATCAAGCAGATCGCCCCCGCGCCTCCGGATTTCGTCAAGAACAAGGACCGGCGGCCGTCGACCGAGACGAAGGTGCGGCTGAAGGATTTGCAAAAATAATCATCGTTGTGTTTCGAACCGTGGACGGAAGAACAACCCGGCGTGAACGCCGGGCCGAGGACCGCTGCGCGGATCGCCCGGTGAACCGGGCGGAAAAACGGGCATGGTCGGACCGCGCGGGTTTCTCAGCCCGGTTTACCGGGCTTCCTTCTCATCGGCCCGGCGTTCACGCCGGGTCAGGCTCCGTCACGATGACCGTCTGATTGATCTTCGGCGCTGTGGCCGGCCAGCGTAATATCGCACCGTCGCCGGTCTTGGCTTCGACGTAATACTCAAAATCTCCGTCGGCCCCGGGCAGGGTCGTGCCATACACCGCGCCGCGGATGTGATTTGCGTTGATGCGTTGATGTTCGCCCCGGCCCATCGGCCGCACGAACACGGCCACGTCCAAGACGGGTTTCGCATCGAGGGCCATGATCCTCAGCGAGAGGGCCTCATCGCGAGCCGCCTGTGTCCGCACGGTCAGCACCGCCAGGCGGGCGGGGCCTTGTAAGAGGTGACTCAGATCCGATCGATCGGGCAACGGCTTGCCCAGCGCGGCGGCCAGCGCCGCATCGTGGGCGTCGAGGAACTTGTTCGTCTTGCGGGTGTGCTGTTCGAGATTCGCCAGCGTGCCGAGCTCGCCGGGCGTATCAGTGACGGCCACCTGCAAGCCGATCAGACGCTCCCAGACGCGGGCCATGCGGACGCGAATGGAGAGCGCTTTCTCGGCGAGTTCCGACCGCCCTTGATCCGCCTTGGTGATCGCGGCCATCTGCCGGTCGAGCTCGCCGCGCAGGCAGCCGAGCTCGGCCATCGCCGCCATGGCGCGATAGGTATTGAGCCAGTAATCGAACCGCTGCGATGTTGCCGGGCCCGTGGACCTGCGACCGCAGATTTCTCCAGTTCGACCGACGAACGCGTATTGCGGCTGCACTTCCGCCCACGGTTTCGGATCGATCTTGAGGCCGCCGGGGCCGTTGATCCACGTCGTCGGCTCGGGCAGGTGGTGGCCGTCGATGCTTGCGAGAATTTTGCCGGCGGCCTCGGCCACGTTCGCGCCGAAGCTGGCGCGAGCGTAATCGTTGTAGAAGTCGAGGACCGGCATCGACCGTGCCCGCGCCGTGTCGGGCAGAGCGAAGTTTTCGAGGTCCGCCTCGTAATCCTTGTACGCCGGGCCGCCGCAGTTGATCTTGCGGGTGACGTTCGGGCCGGTGACAACGATCCCCGCGATGCAGGGGAACTCGACCTCGCGCTGGAAGTCGATCCGCAGAATGCCGTTCGTGACATTCACGTCGGGAAATGTGAAATCGTGGGCCTTGTTCTGGCCGTACTGCGCGAACATATCGAGGTGCTCGATGACGGTCTTGCCCTGGATCGCCACGCCGAAGACGCGCTTGCCTTTCTCCGTGTAATGCGGCTCGTTGAACTTGAGCGTGACGGTGTAGGTGCCGTTGGGGACGACCAGGTGATAAGCGTCCATGTTGTAGCGGACGGTCTGGTAGATCGGCTGTTCGTCGGCATCGGCGACGGGGGCATTGAAATTGGCGAGGCTGCCGCCTTGCGGGCCGGGCTTCGCGGGCGGCGGGGGTTCGACGGTCGTTTTCCAGTCGGCGGGCGTCCACGACTGGTCCCAGCCGGCATCAGCCAGCGCCTTGACGTTGCCGGCGAGGGCCTTGGTGCGCCAGTGGATGCCGAGCAAGCCCGTGCAGCCCAGGCGGCGGGCGTCGGCGGCATCATAGCGCATGCGGCCGACCCAGGGTTGCGGGGCGACCGAGATCCGGGTCGTTCTCCATCCAGGGGATGACCCACCTGGGACGGTCCTTGATATTCGACAAACGCCGGTTCGTCGGGGGCGTGGCCGACCTGGCGGTTGATGCAGCTCATCGGGCTGACGACTTCGGCAGCAGATTGTCGAGCGCGGCGCGGTCGCTCTGGGGACCGAGCACCCAGCCGCACGTGGCCAGCGTGAAGGGTTTGCCCAGGGCATCGAGCGCGGCCAGCGCGGCGCGGATGTCCTGCTCGGTCGCCTTGAGCTCCTCGGGCTTGTTGCCGCCCCAGGTCCAGCCTTCGGGGGTCCACAGCCAGTAATAGTCGAGCGGGTGCGACTGCGTGATGCGCCGGAACATGCCTTCATAAAGCTGTCGCACGACGGCCGGATCGCGCGGGTCTTTGCCTTGTTGCTTGAGGCGCTCCTGCACGAGCTTGGGGATAGTGAGCGGCGTCTCGGTGCCGATGCACGTCTTGAGGCCGAGTGCCTTCGCCTGGGTGAAGACCGTGTGCAGCATGTCGGCCGTGCGGTTGAAGAGCGCGTTGGACTCGTCGGGCGTTTGCGGGTGAGGCATCAGCCCATTCATGACGGCCGGGCCGAAGGGGTCGGACGAAAACAGCAAGCCGGCGCCGGCGGTGAAGTCGCTCGTCTGCAACGCCGCGTAGCCCCACATGCCGGGGCGGGCAGTGCTGGCCCACTGCGACGGATAGCTGAACGTGACGCGGCCGTGTTCGTCATGATCGCCGTCCTGGCCGATCCAGACCAAAGGCTCGGGACCGACGCCGCCCTCGGGATAACAGTGCAGCCCCAGGAAGTTCATGCGCATCTTGGCGAGCTGTGAGACATACGCCAGATAATCGTCGGTGTCCCACCAGTCCGGGCCTTCGGGGAAGTCGTGGAACGGCTGGATGCCGCGGGTCTCGAACAGGGGCTTGCCGGTTTCATCCAGGACGGGGATCTCCAGGGAGATCTGCTCGTCGGGAATGACATCGCCGTGCAAATAAAACCGCACGCCGAGATGCTCGATGAAGTGATAGGCACCATAGAGTGTGCCGATATCATCGCCGCCGATGATCCAGAGCGTTCTCTCGCCGTCCCGTGTGACGGTCTTGAGCCAGTATTGCTCTGGGCCGAGCTTGGCTGCTGGCTTGAGTCTCCTCGGAGGGGAGCGGCCGATCCTTGCGCGTGATGATGATTGCCGGTGGAGTAGGGAAGGTGCCGCCGGTGATGTGCTGTGGGCGCTGACCCGTCCGGAGGTAGACATACCGGACGATCTCCTTGGCCGCCAGCTTCTCCAGCGCCGGAACCGGTTTGGGGCCGTTGCTGTAACTGAGGACCATCGTCTCGGCGCGGGCGACCAGCGCGCAGGCCAGAAGAAGCAACACAATGCAGAGCGGCTTTCGCATGCGGAGTTCTCCCTGGAGAGCGCGGCGACGCGGGGGCGTTCGCCTCGAAGCTCTCCGGGGCGAGATTGTACGGCGGGAACCCGCGCCTTGCACGGTGCGAGTGCGAGTGGTCGGGTGGCATGCCCACGTCTTCGTGGGCATGTCCGCGATCGCGGACGCTGCGAGGGACATGCCCACGAAGACGTGGGCATGCCACCCGGGGACGAGTCATACGGTTCCCGGGATTTTCCTGCACAGCCGGGGGCGGCTGTGCCACAGAACTGTGGGCCAGCCGCCCTCGGCTGGCCAGCGCCACCAAATTCCTGGGAACCGTATCAGAGGCTATCCGGGAAGTCTGGTATTAGCCCCGAAGGGGCGAAAGCGTGTTCCCGGGGCTGACGCCCCGGGCTATGGACTTTCGCCCCTTCGGGGCTTTCCGGATAGTCTCTCAGCGGGGTGGCGTGTGGCTGTCGGGCACGGGGATGGCCGAGAGGATCTCGCGGATCTTGGCGTAGTCGAGCCCGGAAGGATCGGTGCGGCGGTTGAACAGGGCCACGATCGAGACGCCGTCGCCGCGGAGCAGGGCCACGGTCCAGGTGCCCGGCAAGCTGCCGAACATGACCGTGGTCGCGGGCTTGCCCGCGCGTGGCAGGCCGTCGGCGCGGTAGGCGTTGACGAACCGCGCGACATCCACCGCCGGGGCGATCAGACCGCCGTGGCGCGTCCATCGCCTCCAGGCAGAACGTGCCGTCGGGCGCGGCGACCTCCTCGGTGGAAGCCGGCTCCATGATGTTGCGGCCCCGCCCTGGATCGTCGTAGAACGGCTCGCGAGGGTCGCGGTCGCGCGGCAGCGTCCGGCCCAGAGACACGTGCTCGATGCCCAGCGGGGACAGGATTCGAGAACGCAGATAGTCGATGTACGACTGGCCCGAGACCCGCTCGATCACCCGCCCCAGCACGCAGAAACCGAAGTTCGAGTACACGGACCGGCTGCCCGGATCGAACTGCAACGGTTGACCAGCCATGAAGTCGACGATGTTGCGGCTGGTGGGAGGACACGGACAGGCCAGCGCGCGGGCGATCTGGACCGGCCGGAACATGGGATCAAACGCGGCTTCCCGGTCCCAGCCGCCCTCGTGCCGCAGCAGGTGGGCGACCGTGATGTCCCGCCAGCGCGGGTCCGTTTTTCGACCCGGCGGCGGCTTCAATTCCAGGAGTGGGGCCACCTTGGTGTCGAGCGTCAGCTTCCCGTCGTGGATCAGAGCCTGCACGGCGGCGCTGGTGAAGAGCTTCGTGACGCTCGCCAGCCGCAAGGGCGCGTCGGCCGGCAAGGGCACGGTGCCGGCGCGGTCGGCGTCGCCGTAACCGCGTTCGAGCAAGACCCGGCCCTCCTTGACGACGGCCAGCGTGCCGGCGCGGATGCCGCGCTCGCGTTGAAACGCTTGCATGGCATCGTCAAAGGCGCCGAGCGCCGGCACCGCCGGGCCCGACATGGGCAAAGGGTGGCGCTCATCACGCTCGACGGCGGCGTTCTGTGCGGGCGAGAGCGCCACAAAGGCGAAGTCTCGGTAGGAGCCGAGCTCCGCGGCCGCATCACGGGCCCGACTGCGATGCCGCCTCGGCCCGGTTCTCCGCGTCGTGCGCGATGCGCCACGCCTCCCCTTCGCTTCGCGCGCTCCGGGCCTCGCGTTCGTGGAGCACGCGCACGGCCGCCAGCGCGGCGAACGTGGACGCCCCCAGCAGGCACACGATCAAAGCCAGCAACAGGGCGACGGTGGGGTACCGCCGGCAGCACCGCGTGAAACACTTCGATCGCGGTCGTGCGACGCGCCTGGATCGGCTCGTCGGCCAGGAACCGCCGCAGGTCCTCGCCCATCTCGGCGGCCGACTGATAACGACGCTGCGGGTCCTTGTCGATGGCCTTGAGGATGATCGTTTCCAGGTTGCGCGGCAGGTCGGGCGCCATCGTGCGCGGACGCGGCGGCTCCACGGTCCGGATCTGCTCCATCATCGCATACGGATCGGCCGACTCGTACCCCGGCGCAGGGTGGTCAGCTCGTAGAGCGTCAAGCCGAGGCCGTACACGTCGGTGCGGGCATCGCAGGCCCCCTGGAAACGCTCCGGCGGCATGTATCGCAGCGTGCCCAGCATGTCGCCGGTGTGGGACAGCCTGCCGATCTCGCCCCACGCCAGGCCGAAGTCGGAGACCCAGACCACGCCCGTCCGGTCAAAGAGCAGGTTCGACGGCTTGATATCCCGGTGCACGACACCACGCTCGTGCGCATAAGCCAGCGCCGAGGCCACTTGCTCGCCGATGCACGCGACACAACGATAGTACGATAACCCTTGAATATGCTGGGACGTCTGCGCCGGGCGCGGGTCCAGACCCCCGCGGGCGGCACGCCGTCGGTGCGGCCGGAGAGCGCCGTCGATCGCCCTGGCGAGGGCCTCGATCGGTTCGGTGACGACGCCGTCGCTCTCACGCCGGCACATCGGCAATTCGACCGTGAGCGGTTCCGGCTCCGGTTCCGGAGATGGGTCCCTGGGGCCACTGCCCGGCCCGTCATCCGGACAGAGCTTGAGACAGGCGGCGCAATCCATCGCGTTCTTCCCGTCCCCACAGGGCGACGAGGTCCCGTTCCGTCGTTGGCGCCGGGCGGCGATGAGCGCGTCGAGGCCCTGGCCCTCGATGAACTGCATCGCATAGTAGACGATGCCGTCTTGTTCCCCCACTTCGAAGACGGGCACGATATTCGTGTGGTGGAGACTGGCGGCCGCGGCGCGCCTCGCGGCGGAAGCGCGCGAGCGTCCGGGCATGGCTCGCCGCGTGGCTCGGGAGCACTTTCAAGGCGACGCGCCGCGCGAGCGAGAGCTGCTCCGCCTCGAACACCACGCCCATCCCGCCGCGACCCACCTCGCGGAGGATGTGGTAGTCGCCGATCCGCCACCCTTTGGTGACAGGCCCCATCCCCAGCTCGACCAGGCCCGGCGACGTGGGCGCGGTCTGGTCCGTCACGGGTTCCACGATCCCCGCGAACCGCTCGCGGATCGCGTCGGCCATGTCCAGGTTCTGATCCACGTACACCCGCCAGTCCGGCCGCTCGCCCCGGCGCAGCCGCGCCAGGTAGTCCGCCATCAGCCGATCGACCTGATCGTCTGTCGTCACGTCGGTACGGGCCATCGGTTTGCTAGCTTATTGTTTTCAGGCTAAGGAGTTGCGACGGAAGTGGTTCTGAAAGATACTCTATCCGTTCTTCGTCCAGACGGCAATTGGGTGCTTCTGCGCTCGTCTGCATTCGCCATGCTCAATGCCTGATTCCGGATGCCAGATTCCAGATTCCAGATTCCGGATGCCAGATTCCAGATTCCGGATGCCAGATTCCAGATTCCGGATGACTGATGACCGATGGCCAATGACATAGGAGTTACGCAGTTGGGACACTGGGTAAACTGAGGGCCGATCCTCGTAGGGTGCGTGAAACGCACCTTCCCTTTGCCACAAAGAGACTTGGTGCGTTTCACGCACCCTACTACAAAATCCCAATTCCAATCTTGCCCCAACTGCCAACTGCGTAACTCCTATGACAGATGCCTGTCTCTGTAACTGCCATCAGCCATCAGGCATCAGACATCAGGCATCAGGCATCAGGAATCAGGAATCTGGAATCTGGAATCTGGAATCCAGAGACCGATATCCATCTACTTCTCGACTCCAAACTCCACTTCATTGGCCCAGTGCGTGGACCAGTCATTGTGAAAGGTCAAGCAGTTGTCTTTCGAGACGCTGCGGCCGGCCGCCAACTCGAAGGCGCCGTGGCCGTTGTTGACGCGGAAGCTGAACTTGATCGGCTGGCCGGCATCGAGGCGCTCCTGGACTTCGGGGATGACCGACCAGGGCAGGGCACATTCGACGATCGATCCGCGCACCACCAGCTTGGCCGCACCCTGGACCGGCCCGCCATCCACGGGTGCTTTGGGTTGTCGCGGATAAAAGTGTTTCCGAGGTGCGCCCGGGCGGGCGAGGCAGAAGATCTCGGTGCCGCCGCCGTGAGACTCGTCTACCTTGTTCAGGGCGAACTCGTAGTCGGTGTCCATGTACGCGCAGAAGCGCGGCATGGTGCCGGGCGGAAAAGGCCGCATCGGCTTTTTTTCGGGCGGCAGCACGTTGAAGGCGATCTGGACGTTATGACCGCCGTTGCCCGAGGGCAGGTCGAAGTTCTTGCGGTACGAGTAACGCCGCACGCCCGCCGGCCAGGTCAATTCCTGGCCCTTGCTGAGGACTTTCTCCGGGTAGAAATAGGAGTCGTCGTCGCGGTTCTCGAAGCGGATCATCCCGTCCATGGCCGGGACCTTGGCCGCGAAGTAGAAGAAGCGGGCATCATACGCCAGCCAGGCCGTGACGGCGCCGCCGCCGCTCTGCTGGCTCCAGTCGCGGAAGGGTAAATACGCTTTCTCGGTCTGGCTCGTGCCCACGGCCTGGGCGCTGTTTTGCGGCGGGACGCCCTTCCAGTCGTCGAGGTTGCCATCGACGGCGATCGTCCGGGCCGCGATGAGGTTCACGTGCATGACCTCGTTGTGCGTGACGGCTCCATTCGCGCCCGGGTCGAAAGTGGCCGTCAGCCGGTAATTGTTGTCGTCGCGCGCTGAGCCGCCCGTGACCGTCACGAATAGATCTCTGGATTCGTGCGCCTTGAGAGTCACGTCCCGCGTGCCCGGCGCGATCTCGAGGCCCTCGATCCGCGCCGTCAAGGTGCCGCGCACGGGCCGGTTGAGGACGTTCGTGAGATGAAGCCGCAGCTTCGGATGATCGGCCACCGGGGCGGTCAGATCGCGGGCCAGGATCTCGACCGGCTCCACGCCGACGATGTGCGCCGAAGCCACGGCCTGCCGCAGTTTCTCGAACGAGCCGGGGCTGCCGTCGGTGCGCAAGAAATATCCAAGGTCGTTGAGCGGGACGACGATCTCGCCCTCCTTTGAGGGCACGGGGTTCGCATAAAAGTCGTAAAGGATGAACTTTCCTTCCTTGTCAGGAATGATCATCCGGGCATCCTTGGCGACGCCCACCGAACGGAACAGGGTCCGGTTCGGGTCGTAGCTGCCGCGCAGGTCGCCGACGACCACGATGGTACCGTCGTCGGGATCGACGGGGCCGGCGCGATCCTGGCCGACTTTTTTGGGCAGGCCGTCGAAGACGAACACCCAGGGCAAACCGTTCGGGAACTGGATCTCGCGGAACGTGCGCTGGCCGATGAAGTGCTGGCAGGCGGCGACCGCCGCGCCGGCCGCCCAGACGGGGGCCACTTGATATTCCTTGCCGTTGATGCGTGGCTTTTCCGAGTCATAGACGTTGCCGCGATAGATGCCGGCGGTGCGGTCCTGGCCCATCGCCCGCATCGACGCGATGACGGCGGCCACGCGGTCATCGGAGTTGGCGACCCAGCTTTCCGTATCCCAGACGCGCACGCGGCCGTATTCACCCTGGCGGTTGCGCCACTTCGGTTCGAGGGCCGGGTCGGCGGCGAGCGGCTGGTAGTGGATGCTCACGAAATCCAGCCAGGGCAGGAAGGTCTCGGTGCCGTCGCAGAAGAGCTTGTCCCGCGTGTTGGTCGAGGAGCACGCGCCGCCGATGAGGACCTTCACGCCCGCCTCTTTGCGCGCCTGCAAGACGGCCGCGGCCATGACCTTGTAAATCTCGCGGAAGCGGAGCATATCGGCGCCCCAGCCCGAGATCGACACGCCCTCCCAGGGCTCGTTCCAGAGCTCGACGGCGTTGATCGGGCCTCTGGGCCAGCCGTGCTCCTTGAGGACTTCGGTCAGGTAGCGCTGAAACTCGGGATCGAACGATGGCAGCCAGGCGCCGTCTTCCTTGATGCCCTCGATGCACTCGTCTTTCGCCGTCAGCCAGGGCCGCCAGCGGCCGAGCGGTTGCTGCGCGGCGGGGTGTTGCCGGCGCCCACGGTGAGCATGAGCGTCAGGTCATTGGCCATTGCCCAGTCGATATGAGCATCCTTGATCGTGTTATATCCACCCTCGACGCGGGCCTCCTTCACGCCGAGCCGCTGGAAGACGTTGTACACCTGGGGCGACATCTCGTGCGGCCAGGGCAGGTCCAGCGCGTAGGACGGCTCATAGACGCGTCCCGGCTCGGGCGCCGGCACGCGCACGCAGGTGCAGCCGAAGACGCGGCGCTTCTCACCCAGATCGAACACCAGCGCATAGCCGCCGAACGTCGCGCCGATCTTCGGCCGGACGGTCACGAGCCCGCCCTCGGCGGGCAGATCGACATCGAGGGTCATCGTGCTCGTGCCGGCGATCTTGAAGACGATCGGCCGCCACCAGTCGCCCGGCTTGCCCTTGGTGCCGTACTGGATCACGTCCACCGTGATCGGCCCTTTGAGGGGGCGGCCTGTCTTGACATGGAACGTGAACGCCGCCTCCTCGCCCGGCCAGAGCACATTCGCCCCCAGGCTGCACGCGAGTTGCTGCACGGCCCGGTCCTTGGCGTTGACGCCGAACGCCGGACCGAAATTCTCCATATCCCGCCCCGTGACCATCTGCGCTGATGTATCCCCGGCGCAAGCCGCCCAGATCAGGGCACCGAGGCCCAACAGGGACACGAATAGACGTCGAACCGATCTGCGCTGACCCATCGCGGACTCCCGTCGTGTCGAAGGCTCGCGCGGGGAAGGAACCTCGTGACGGCGCGGCCACGATCTTTTTAACGCGCTGACCGGCCCGGGTCGAGCCTGCCCCGGCGCGGGGGATCCAAAGGGTGTACAAGAGCAGGGGTTGGAGCGGCCCCTCTATGTCGCGGCGGCCGTCTCGGCCGCTCCGGATTTGGGGTGCCGGAGCGGCCGAGACGGCCGCCGCTACATGGAAGAGTCCCTTCTCCTACACCCTCTCAGAAGGCGTCCGCACTGACGGCTTCGCCGCCTTGAATCGTCCCGAGGGCGCGCCAGGTACTGCCGTTGATCGAGGACTTGATGAACTTGACGCTGCCGTCCGCGAACAGCGCGTTGACCCCCCCGGCGTGATAGCTTCGCGCGGTGAGTGCGCCGAAGATCGGCACGTTGAAGTTGACCAGGTTCGTCATGATGTCCAGGTCGGCATTGGACGTCGGGTTCAGGGCGACCGTGTTGGGCGGGAAGGCCGTGGTCACGCCGGTTTCCTGGTTGTTCCCGTCCATCCAGGCCGTGTGCCGCGGGCGGGCGGGTTGGCGTTGCAGAGGGCCGAGGTGTACTCGGACGCCACGGACAAGGGAGACAGGTTGGGCGCCGGGGGAACGGCGTTCGGGTCGCTGAGGTTGGGCTCGGAGAACGGCGCCCCGAGCCGGCAGAAGGGCTGGAGGGCCTTGACGTCGCTGGCGAGGAAGGTCGTGCTGGTGCCGTCCTGGAAATCCGCCAGGCGCCGGCACAGGTTGGGCGCGAAGACGCCCCGCGTCTTCGGACCGAGGGCGGCGCCCGTCGTGGGATCGAGCGCGTTCCACAGAAACCAGTCGCCTTCATTCACGCCGTAGGACGGAGCCCGGGCGTTCACCCCCGGCGTGGGATACGCGGTCAGCGCGCCCGCGTTGATGTCGCTGGGGCACAAGTAGACGTTCATCGTCGTGTTCGCGATGGTGCCGTTGGCCGCCGTGCGGTGCGTGTTGGGGTACGTGAAGTTGATGGTGTTGAAGACCACCCCGCCCTCCAGGTAGCCCAGGATGCGGGCCTGGGCGCTGAAGCCCGTGAGGAAGTACGTGCCGTTGACCACCGCGCAGGTGTTCGACGGCGGGAAGGCCCCGTTGGCGCCTTCGTAGTTGTGCATCGCCAGGCCGATCTGCTTCAAGTTGTTGACGCACTGCGAGCGGCGGGCCGCCTCGCGCCGCCTGCACGGCCGGCAGCAAGAGCGCGATCAGGACGCCGATGATGGCGATGACAACCAGAAGTTCGATCAACGTGAAGCCGCGACGTGGCGACATCGTTCCCCCCTCATGTGGCCTTCGTGGGTTGGGAAGGTCATCTCTTACATGTACCCCACAAACCATCCATGCACAAGAGCGTAGCGTAGTATAGGCCGTTTCGCGTTCGGCGCCGAGCCGGGATGGCCGGTCGTTGACATGCGCACGTCCTGGCGGTAATTCGTAGACAGGGCGCGGGGCGCGGCCGGATGCCGGCAAGAAGTCGCCGCGGGGCCCGTGGCTTGATCCCGCGTTGAGAGTCCGACGATGCCTTTTCGCGTTCTCTGCCTCGTGATCCTGGGCGCCTGGCTGTGTCTCGCGGTGTCGGGCTGCGGCTCCGGCACGGGCGATCCGCAAGGCGTGCCGCTGATTCCGGTCACAGGCACGGTGACCTACAAGGGCAAGCCCTTGACGCGGGGCGTGATCGAGTTCGAGCCCCAGCAAGCCGGACGCCTGGCCAAAGGCGCGATCCACCCGGACGGAACGTTCACCTTGACGACGTACCAGGACGGAGATGGCGTGGCCGCCGGCCTGCACCGCGTGTCCGTGCACGACACCGGCGGGGAGGGAAAGAAGGAAATCGTGCCCCTGAAGTACACGCAGGCCGCCAGCTCGGGGCAGGATGTCGAAGTCAGCGCGGAGAAGACCGCGCTGACGATCCTTCTGAAATAACGGCCCGCCCGTGCGCGGCGGGCTCAATCCCCGTCCCCGCGCCGGGACCGGGGGCGACTGCCCAGCAGAAACTCGCCCACCGACGTTTCCTCGTAATAGTCCGTCCCGGCCGCCCGCGCAAACAGGTCGGCATCGCCCCCGCCGAGCGCGCACGGCGCCAGCTTCATGGCGGTGGCGACCAGATACATCGTTTGATAAACCACTCCTACGTGTTTTAAAATCAGCGCATATGAGATAGACTCGTATTTCCACATCAATCGAGAGAAACGTGCCGTGAGGATGATGAGGACTTGCACGTGCGCGGCCGGCATCCCCGCGGAGGCGGCGGCGTCGTCCAGGAGCTGCGCGGTTTCCTGGGTGCCGGGCGCGAGACGACCGAGCGCGTGGTCCCCAGCCCGATAATGATACAGGCCGGGGCCGAGCCCCTCGCAGGCGCGCACCACGGCGTAGAACTCCAGCTCGTAGAGCCCGCCTCCCGACGGATAGGGCCGGGGGGCGAAGCTCATCGGGACAACGCCCTGGGGCGTCGCCACGTCGAGGGTCCGCTCGTCCTTGACGCGGGCCACCCGGTAAAGGAACTCGCCCAGTTGCCGCGCCGTGATCGGCCGGTCCATATACGTGCGCACGGACTGTCGGCGTTCCAGAGCGACCGTCAGCGGGGGATCCGCGCGCGCGAGCTGGTCCAGGTCCGGGCGGAACAAAGCGATTGGCTCGATGCCTTGCGCCGGCTTGATGGCGGGGGGCGGCTCCAGCCGGCCGAGCATGCGGAACGTGGCTCCGAAGGGAGCGTCGGAGCGCCCCTTGCGGCTCCGGGCGTGAAACAGCAGGTCGTGAAACTCCCACGGCTGCTGAGCGATCGGCTCGGGGCCGTCGTCCTGGTGGAGCATGCCGGCGCTCTCCCACAAGGCCAGCAGCAGGGCGATCGCATCGACCGGGAGACCGTCCACGCGCTCGGCCAGCGCGGGGTGGTGCCCGATTTCGTCAGCGCCCCGATCAACGCGGCGCAGCGGGCATCGTCGAGGACGAGCCGGGAATGGGCCAGCGGCGATTCCAGAAGCAGATCCGCACCGGCGCGATGCATGTAGGCGAAGCGCGAGAGCGCATACGAGCGGTCCGGCTCCACGCGCACCGGCATCAAGAAATATTGGGAGGACACGGGCAGCAGCGTTGTCAGCCGCCGGCCCTCGGCCACGACCGCGCGTGCCACGAACCCCAGGCGGGCCAGGCCCTGGAGGTCGTAATAGAGCGTCGCCAGCGCCCCCGGACCCTCCGCGTCCAGGACCTGCTCGGCCAGCCGGTCTTCGTCCGCATCGGGCAGGGCGAGTGTCTGGAGGGCCGCCAGGACCGCCGGAGTGAGCTCACGGAGCCGCACCCGGGAGCGTGGACCTTCGATGCGCAGGCTGCGCTCGCCGTCTTCCTGGAGCGTGACCCCGTCCCGCCAGCACAGCACCAGAGATGCGGTCAACGCCGATCCCTCCCCGCGGTTTCAGAGGCTATCTGGGAAGTCCGGTATTAGAGGCTATCCGAGAAGCCCGGTTTTAGCCCCGAAGGGGCGGCCGCGTGTAGCCAGGGGCGTTAGCCCCTGGAAGGCGGAACGGTGCGCCGCAGAGACCCTTTTCCGCCCCGCAGGGGCGACCGAAAACCCAGCGGGACCCCCGTTTTCGGTCGCCCCTGCGGGGCTCAAAAGGAGGATGGCGCGGTCGCGGCCCCGGCTCCAGGGGCTCACGCCCCTGGCTACACGCGGCCGCCCCTCTGGGGCTTTCCGGATAGCCTCTTAGCCCCGAAGGGGCGACAGTCCATAGCCCGGGGCGTCAGCCCCGGGGATCGGTCAAGACGGCCGCCCAGGGCTGATGGAGAATGTCGCGAGGCGCTGGCGTGTTCCCGGGGCTGACGCCCCGGGCTATGGACTTTCGCCCCTTCGGGGCTTTCCGGATAGTCTCTCACAGGAACATGGGAATGGGATTGAGCGCCTCTTCCGGAATCGCCTGGGGCATCCAGCCGAGGCGGACGGGCACCTCGTAAAGCCGCCCCGGCGCGAACCGGGCCCAGAAATGCCGCAGACCGGGAACGATCACCTTGGCGACCGGCAGACCGATCTCGGAGCGCGTCTGATCGAGGACCAGCATCTCCAGGCCCTGACGCTCCACCACGTCCTGGCATGCCCGGATGTCCTCGACGATGTCGCTGGTCCCGGGCGGATCATAGGAGGACGCGACGCGGAACGGGACCGCGTCATCCGGCTGCAAATAAGGCTGGTTCGCCAGGGTCGCCGTCTTCAGCCACTGGACCGTCTCCAGATCGGTGATCTGTTCCGGCAGCTCGTCCTGGGTGGTTCCTTCCTTCAGGCCGGCCATCATCTGGTTCATCTCCGTGACGGCCCGCAGCAAGGCGATGCGGGCGTCGCGATGCGCTCCAAAGCCCAGCACGATCCGTTCCTCGGGCGCCGCCACCGGCGCGAGATGGCCGCGAAAACGGGTATGTTCAGGTCCGACGTCAGGTCCAGGACCCAGAGCGCGCGACCGCGCCCTGCGAGCAGCTCCCGGAGCCGATCGAGGTACGGCTCCGCGAAGCTGTCCAGATCCACACCCGGCCGCCGGACGCGGTTGTACCACCACAGCGCGACACTGTCGCGCTCGACCAGCTCGAAGAACCCTTGCAGGATCGCCTCTTCGAGCGTGTTGCCGGCCGCGTTGCCATTGGAGCAGGCGCGGCAAAAACACTGCTCGTCGGGTTGCGGGTAACTGTAATAACAAAACGCCGTGGGCAGGTAGCGCGTCTCCCGCCGGGACAGCGACCAGACGGGGGTCCACTCGATCTCCACCGCGGGGTCAAACGGCACCGGGATGAAGTTGTAGCGTGATTGGCGGGCGTTCCACGCGTCGCGTTCGCGATACTGGCGTTCGCTGAAGAGCAGGCACGCGTTGGGCTCGATCGCGGCGTCACCGAGCTGCTTGCGCGGTGCCCGCCGCCGCGGCTCATCACCGCGAAAGACGCCGGAGTAGCGTTCCAGGCCCTCGCAAAGTCCGCTGGCCCGCGCCTGCGCATCGCTGACGCCCTTGCCCGAGCTCATGTCACGCAGATCGCCCCGCAGGTGGTCGAGGGTGCGCGGCCGTCGGGCCAGGTTGTGGCCGGCGATGTAAACGTGCATCACTCCATCGCCGTTCACTCCCACCCGCTCCAGCATGGTCACGGCACCAATGAGCGGGCTGATGTGATGGCTGTAACGCTCCAAGGTCGCCTCGGGAGCCACCACGCGGTGCCCGCCGTCATGCGCGACGGTCTGCGACCGCCGCTCCAGCGTCACGGGTCGCGCGGACGCGACCGCGTGCACCTGCATCCCGCACGACGGACAGTAAGGCAGCCGCACCAGGGTGTGCGACTGAAGTTGCCAGGAAACCAGATCCAGGGTCTGGATCTTCCCCTCCAGCACCGGTAGCTCGCCGCCGCGCACGACCCAGGTGGCGACCGCGTGGGCGGCGAGTCCCCAGGCGGCCTGGAGAGTCGCTGGGGAACACGCAGGATCGGCGGCGATGGTGCCGACGCTGCCGTTTCGGGTCTCCAGATAGCTCGCGACGGGATGATTCGCGCGCAGCCGCTGCGCCAGGCACTCCCAGCAGCCGGTCACGCCGGGACGAAACAACGGCCCGACCCAGATCTGCCGGCCCACCGGGCGGATCAGCAGCCAGGGCCGCTCGGTGCGCCAGGCCGACGCGTTGTACTCCTTCAATTCCCTTCGAAGGTAACTGTCGGTCAGTACCACCCCGAGCTGGCCGTCGTCCTCGATGCGGACACCCAGGCTCTGAAGAAGATCCCGGAAGGGCCCGGCGTCCACTCCGAGTGCCTGCACCGAGACGCCTCTCTCCGCCAGCCGCCGCGCCGCGTCCTGGGGGTCAACCTGCTGAGTGGACCAGAGCGCGGCCGGTCCGGATTCCAGCGCTGAGTCTTCCTCGCACAAGTACCCCTTCTTCTCAAGCTGGGCGAGTGCGAGGTAGACCTCCGCCGGCGCAGCTCGTCCTGAAGCTGCACGCAGATCTCGTCCACCGAACGGCCGCCGCCGATCCAGGGCGCGACCCCCTCAAAAAGCCGCCCACGAAGCAGTGTCTGCCTGGAATCGGAGAGGACAAAAACCCCCTCGCCGGGCACCACACCCACACGCAGATGAGGCTTGAATCGAGGAATATCCATAAATGATTGTTTCTGGGAGACACGGATACTCTGGAAGCCCGACGCGCCAGCGAGTGCATTTCCGCGGAAGCCCGAAGAGAGAATGCACTCGCGGGCGCGTCGGGCTTCCAGGACGGATGTGTTACGCATCCGTGAAACCAGCTCTACAAGACTTTTTCACGCCTCATCGCAACGGCGGCAGCCCATGCACCCCATGCAGCCACAGCCGCCGCAACGGCCGCAGATGCCGGAGAACGAATCGGTCCCCGCAACCGGGCTGAGCTCCTCTTCCGAGAGGTCGCCACACGGGCTGGCCGGCAGCACGAAGTGGCGCACCGCGCCGGAATCCTCGACCACTTTGACCTGGATGTCGGGGGCCAGTTCCAAACCGTGCGCGCGCAACACGGCCTTGGGGTTCGCCATCAAGAGACTCTTGAACTCCTCGTCGGCCCAGGCCCGGGCCACGATCTGACTCCATTGCTTCTCGTGGAAACGTTGCGAATCGGTCACGACTCACTCCCCTTTCGGAACCAAGGCTTCGAGAACCGCCCGTTCCGAATCAGTCCGACGCCAACGGTCCCCGTTACAAAGACAAGTAAGCACATCGCGCACCGCGCACGGCTCGAGAGGGGTCATTTTTCGGCGTTGCCGACCGGCCCGGACGCAATCGTCAGCAGCCGTTCGCGCAGCAACCGCCGGACCAGGACCAGCTTCCCTTCGTCTCCCAGCTCCCCGGGCAGGTCGCGGGCGGAGAAACCCTCGGCCTGCGCGATGTAGTGCAACGCGGGGGCGATCTTCGAGGGCCCGCCGATCTGTCCACCGGGATACGCGATGACGACCCAATCCCCATCCTGGAGCACGCGACAGATCGCCTCCGCACTGCGCTGCAAGGGCGTATCCAGGTCGAGGGCCGCACCCGACTCCGGCGGCGAGAAGTGAGCGCCGGGAAGTACCTGAAGCTGGCCGAAGAATTGATCGCCCAGAGCGCGGAGCGCGGCGCCGGCGTCCGCCTGGCGGGCCAGCGCATCGAGCAATCCGCGGAAGTGGTCCTCCAGCGCCGATCGCTGCCGCGGGTCGGTCAGCGCCCCCGGCGGCAACGACGCGCGGAAGCGTTCATCACGCCGGGCCGCGCGCATCAGGGCCTCTTGCAACAGGTCGGCCCAGCGGTACACGTTGATGCCGACGGTCAAGTGCAACGAGGCACACTCCGAGGTGAACGCCTCGTGGACGAACCCGCGCGGGATGTACAGCAAGTCGCCCGGTTCCAGGCGCACCTCGCGCGCCTCTCCCAGTTGGTGCCGGGCCAGTTCGAATCGTTCGTCCATCAGCGGCAGGGGCCGGGCACAGCCATAGAGCCGCCAGGTCTTGAAACCTTCCAGTTGCAGCACGAAGACCTCGTGGGGATCGAAATGGGCGTCGAACCCCTGCGCGCCCTCGGGGGTCAAATACATGTTGGCGTGAACAGGACACTCGAAGAAGGCTTCCAGGTGACGACACAACGACGCCACCGGCGGCCAGCGCCGTTGCATCGTCATGAGGATGATCGTCTTGCCTTGCTCATACACCCGTTGCAGTTCGGCGATGCCCGGGAAGCGCGTGCCGTCCTGGGCCGGGCGTTCGGCCAGCCAGCCCTGAACATAGGTCGCCGCGCGGGCGGCTTCGCGGCGAAGGCCGCGGCATCCACGAATTTCGGGCGCGTGAACGCGATGATGTGTTCCACGTCGGCCCGCGCGAGCAGCCCGCGATAGTAGTCCGGCTGTCCGCGCAATGAGCCGGGGCTGCCGCTCCCAGCTCTCACGGAAGAACGCGCCCGCCGCGACGGGCGCGAGCAGCCTCTCCAGGTCGAAGTTCGGCGCGGGCATCAACGCCTCCTGAGGTGGTCTTGATGGACATCCTCCACGCATGCTTTTCAGATTGGACTCAAGGGCGTTGATGGTAGCTGTGGCCGCGCACGCTTGAGCGCGGAGCGATGCAACCGGCTGCGCAACGGCGTCGCTCAGGCATCCACCTCCGCGGTGAAACGCCGAACAAGCGGAGTCTGTAGCACTGTCACCGGGTTGGCTTGAACATCTCAGCCCCAGCGGGGCGCCATCGTAAAGCCTGGGGCGTCAGCCCCAGGAAGGAACACACAGGGTGTTATGGAATTCCTGACTGAGCCCCGCAGGGGCGACATCGCGTTGAGTGGAGGGTGGCTGGGAGCGGCTCCTTCCTTCCTGGGGCTTACGCCCCAGGCTTTACGATGGCGCCCCGCTGGGGCTCAGAAAACCCGGAAACGAGGCTACAGTCTCGAACAATCGCGAAATCACATGTCTTCAGCCGCCTGGGGAGCAACTTTCGTGCCGAACCCCAGGCAGCACCCACGGGACGGAATTCGCGGGACAGCGCGGCCCGAGGAAGCGCCGGGCCGCGCGGATCGCGCGGGTGTGGTATGGACCTTGCCGGAAAGGACTTCCCAGGCTGATCGGCGCATCCTCCCGGGAGCGGGGACGCCTCAGTCTCCGTGAACCCTCGCCAAGGGAGAGGAAGGCGATGCATACGTTCTGGTCTCTGGCCCTCTTCGCGGCCATCTTCTTCGTCGGCAACACACCGGTTCGGTCCGCCCCGCAGGAAAACGCGCGGCCACAGGAGCAACTGGTCCCCGAGGAAGGCGCCGTTCAGGTCATGCTCTTGCGGCAAAAAGCCGTCCAGGAGTGCTTGAACCTCACGGACCGCGAGGCGCAGAAGATCCAAGAGTTCACGAGCGAGCAGTGGAAGAAGGCGCAGCAGGTCATTGACCTGGGCCGCGACGAGCGCCGGCAGAAGTTCACCGCGATGACCCAGGAAAATGACCGATTCATCGACGAGATCCTCAAGCCCGAACAACGCAAACGGCTTGATCAGATCACGCTCCAGGTGGCCGGACTGCTCTGGGTGACCCGGCCGACGGTCGCCTCCAAGCTCGACCTGACCGAAGAGCAGAAAACCCGCGCGCACCAGATGCAACAAGAGGCACGCAAGGAAATGCAGGAGTACATCCATACCTACAACAAGGAGGACAGGAAGGAAAAACTCCAGCAACTGCGCCAGACCAGCCGCAAACGGCTCATGGACCTGCTGACCGACGAGCAAGAGAAGAAGTGGAAGGAAATGACGGGCGATCCCTTCCTTGGAGAGTTCGTGATCGAGAACGCCGAGAAGAACAGTCTCGATACGCGCGACCGCTGATCGCCCGCGGACGTAAGTCCCTTCTGTGTGGCGGCGGCGGTCCCGAGAGCCGCCCTTTCGCGGAGCGAAAGGCGACATCCCCTCGTCGCCTTTCGCTCCGCGAAAGGACGCCCCCCGAGACGGCCGCCGCGACAAAGAAAAGCCCAGAAAACCAGCCATCCGAGACGCGAGACACGTACATTCCCAGGCCAGGCGTCCGGGGCATGGGCCGCGCCGCGGCCGGCTGCCCCAGCCACCCGACGCGAATTCCCGCTCCTGAGAGCGTACCATGATCCCCTGGTTTTCACGGCGACGGCACCCTGGACAAGATGACCGCGAATGTTTCTAATTAGCTAGGTTTGATAGTTTAGAAGGAGATGAGCGACTCACGAGGTTGCTCTCATCGAGTCCGTGCGAGGGCAATGCACGGATGGGTATTCGTCGGCGTTGGCCGATGGCTCCGAGACCCGGCGTTGTGGCGGGCCACAGAACTCAGGGTGACGCGGCCCGAGCGAGGATTTCCGTGATGGAGGCCCAGGACAGACCCCGCTCCCACCGCGTCGAGGTCGGGTTGCGGCACGCGGCCACGGCGGCGGGCGTGCTGGCGGGACTGCTCGGGGCCGTCATCTTCTCGGGCTGGATGCTGGGCCTCCCCCTGGCGGCCGAGTTGAGCGGCGCCATCTCGACGAAGACGAACGCGGCGCTGGGGCTGGCCCTGGCCGGCGCCGCCCTCGTGCTGCTTGTCCGGCAGCCGGTCGCGGGCGCACGGCTCGGGGTGGGCCGGCTCTGTGCGGCCCTCGTCCTGCTGCTCGGAGCCTTGACCTTCAGCGAGCATCTGGCCCGATGGAACCTGGGCATCGATCAGGTGTTGGCGCACGAACCGCCGGGGGCGGCGGGCGTCGTCAGCCCGAACCGCATGGGACCGCCCGCGGCGCTGGGCTTCACGCTGCTGGGCCTGGCCTTGCTGCTGCTGAGTCGCGCGACCGGCGGCAGGTCCTCCATCAGCCCCCGGCCCTGATGGTGGCGCTGGGAGCCCTGGTACCGCTGGTGGGGTATCTCTACGGCGTGAACGAGCTTTACGGCATCGCCCGCTTCACCGGCATCGCCTGGCCCACGGCGCTGGCCCAACTGGTGCTGGCGCTGGGCGTGCTCTGCGCCCGGCCCGAGGCGGGGCTGATGCGACTCCTGACCGCGGAGGACGAGGGGGGACGCATTGTCCGGCGGTTGCTGCTGCCCGCGCTGGTGCTGCCCGTGGGGCTGGGCTGGCTGCGCCTGCTCGCCGAACACGCGGGCGTGGTCGACGCGGCGCTGGGCACGGCCCTGGTCATGATCCTCTTCATCGTCGTCTTCTCCACGCTGATCTGTCTCGCCGGGAACGCGCTCAGCCGGCAGATCGCCGCCACCGAGCGGCAGAAGGAGTTGCTCGCGATCACCCTGGCCAGCATCGGCGACGCCGTGATCGTGACCGACACCCAGGGGAGGATTACTTTCCTCAATGCCGAGGCCGTCCGTCTGACCGGCTGGGATGGGCCGCAGGCCCAGGGCCGGCCGCTGGCCGAGGTCTTCCACATCATCAACGAGCAGACCCGCGAGCCGGTGGAGAGCCCGGTGGACAAGGTCCAGCGGCTGGGGACGGTCGTCGGGCTGGCGAACCACACCGTCCTGATCGCCCGCGACGGCACCGAGCGGCCCATCGACGACAGCGGGGCCCCGGTGCGCGCGGCCGGCGGCACGGTGCACGGCGTGGTGCTGGTCTTCCGCGATATCGCCGAGCGCAAACGCCGCGAGGAGCGCATCGCCAAGTTGTCCCGGCTCTACGCGGTGCTCAGCCGGGTCAATGAAGCGATCGTCCACACCCGCGATGTGGACACCCTGTACGCGGCGGTGTGCCGGATCGTCGCGGAGATCGGCGCGGCGCCGCTGGTCTGGATTGGCGAGGTGCGCGGCCGGCGCATCGTGCCCGTGGCGCGCACCGGTCCGGCGGTCGATTATCTCGACAGCGTCCAGATCGAGATCGACGGTCCCCTCGGCACCGGGCCGGGCGGGACCTGCATCCGGGAGAACCGGGTGGCCGTCAACGACGATTTTGCCACCAATCCCCAAATGGCCCCGTGGCGCACGGCGGTCCTGCGCTACGGCTTCCGCGCCTCGGCCGCGTTTCCCCTGCGCCGTCGCGGCCAGCCCGTCGCCGAGCTGACGCTCTATGCACGCGAGGCCGGCGCGTTCGACGCCGAGCAGGTCGCCTTGCTCGAAGGGCTCGCCGCCGACATTTCCTATGCGCTCGATGCGTTCGACGAGGAACAAGTCCGCGTCCGTGCCGAAGAGGCGCTGCGGCTCTCGGAAGAGAAGTTCGCCCTGGCCTTCGCCAGCAACCCGGCCGCCATCACCTTGACCCGTCTCGAGGACGGACAATTTCTGGAGGTGAACGACACCTGGGTGGAGCTCAACGGATACAGCCACGAGGAAATCCGGCACCTTACGGCCAGGACCATTCCGGTCTGGCCCACGCCCGAGATGCGGGTCCGGTTCATCCAGGAATTGCGGGAGAAAGGCTCGTTGCGGGGCTGGGAGCAGGGCCTCCGCAAACGCTCTGGCGAAACCTACGTGGTGCAACTGTCGGCGGCGGTTCTGAACGTCCAAGGCGAACAGGTCATTCTCTCGACCCTGGTGGACATCACCGACCGCAAGCGCGCCGAGGCGGCGCGGCGGGAGAGCGACCAGCGGCTGCGCTTCGCGCTGGACTCCTGCCACATCGGCGCCTGGGATCTGGACCTGGTGGACCACACCGCCTTCCGCTCGCGGGAGCACGACCGCATCTTTGGCTACCAGGAGCTGCTTCCCCGGTGGACGCTCGCGGATTTCCTCACCCACGTGCTGCCGGACGACCGTGCTGAGGTGGAGGCGAAATTCCAGCAGGCCACGGCCACGCGGAGCGACTGGAATTTCGAGTGCCGCATCCGCCGCGCCGACGGCGCAGTCCGCTGGATCTGGGCGGCGGGCCGGCATCAGCTCGCGGCGGTCGGCGGCCGACCGCTCATGGCCGGCATTGTCCAGGACATCACCGCGCAAGAAGACCGAGGAGGATCTCAAAGCCGCCCGGTTCAGCGCCGAACGGGCCAAGGAGGCGGCCGAAACCGCCAGTCTCGCCAAGGACCACTTTTTGGCCGTCCTCTCGCACGAGCTGCGCACGCCGTTAACGCCCGTGCTGGCCACCGTGCCGATGCTCCAGCACGCCCACGGTGCGGACGAGGACCTGGGCCCGCACCTGGACATGATCCGCCGCAACGTCGAGCTGGAGGCGCGGCTCATTGATGACCTGCTGGACGTGACGCGCATCGTGCGGGGCAAGCTGGAACTGCACAAGCAGCCGATCGAGCTGTGTACCGTCCTGCACCGCGCCATCGAAGTCTGCACGCCGGACATCGCGGCGCGGAAGCTCCATTTCGGTGTCGATATCCCCGACGGTCCCTACCTGGTCGAGGCCGACGCGGCGCGACTGCAACAAGTCTTCTGGAACCTGCTCAAGAACGCGATCAAGTTCACGCCGGAAGGCGGCTGCGTGGGCATTCGCTGTCGCCGCGACGGGGCCGATCACATCCTGGTCGAGGTCAACGACAGCGGCGTGGGCATCGAGCGCGCGGCCTTGCCGTTGATCTTCAACGCCTTCGAGCAAGGCGAGCGCAGCCGGACGCGGCAGTTCGGCGGCCTGGGACTGGGCCTGACCATCAGCAAGGCCATGGTCGAGATGCACGGCGGGCGCATCGAGGCGACCAGTCCGGGCAAGGACCAGGGGGCGACGTTCCGCGTGCGGTTGCCCCTGCTCGCCGCCGGGGCCCGTGCCGTCCGCCCGCGGGAGCAAGGCCCCGCGGCCACCCGTCCGCCCGCCCGACGGCTGCGCATCCTGCTGGTGGAAGACCACGGCGATACGGCCTGGGTCATGACCCGGCTCCTGAAGGCCGATGGCCATGAGGTCCAGGCCGCCGCCGATGTGGCGACAGCCCTGAAGCGGGCCGAGGAAGGAGAGTTTGACCTGTTGCTCAGCGACCTCGGACTTCCCGACGGCAGCGGTCTGGACCTGATGCGGGCCCTGCACCCGTGGTATGCCGTTGCCGGGGATTGCCCTCTCGGGCTACGGCCAGGAGCAGGACATCCAGCAGAGCCGCGAGGCGGGCTTCGTCTATCACCTCACCAAGCCGATCGCCCCGGATCAACTCTCGGAGATGATCCGCCGGTTCTCCGAGGGTGCGCCCGCGGGTGACGGGACGGCCGGGTGGCACTGGTTCCACCAGTGCTCGCAGTCTTGTAGGGTGGGTCAGCGGCGTCCGCGCCGCGCAACCCACCGATTTCTTCGGATGGCGGGTTGCGCAGCGCGGACGCCGCTGACCCACCCTACGAGATTGCAGGACGCGGCGGATTCCCCGATCGCGGACGGCCCCCCAAACGATATATCGACGAGGCGCGCGCCCGTCGGCGTGGTCGTCTCGGGAGCCGGCCGACCATGCCGAGCAGTGCCGCCAAGATCGCTGCGAATCGCCGCAACGCCCAGAAATCGACCGGCCCGAAGTCCCCGGCCGGCAAGGCGCGCATGCGCCAGAACGCCACCCGACACGGCCTGGCGGCCGAGACGATCCGGCTCTCCAACGCCGAGAAATGCCGCCGCTGGCGATTCGTCCAGCGCTGGTGCCAGGCCCAGCCGCCCGGCGATGAAATCGAGCGCGGCCTCATCGACGACATCGCCACCGCCTGGATCGTCCTGCGACGCATCCGCGAGATTCAAGACGACGACTATGTGGAGTCGCGCCGCACGGCGATCGCGCGCTTCGAACAAGAACTGGCCGACCGTTTTCAGAGCCACCTCGCCGCCCTGGGAACCAAACCCTGGTGGGCGGCGCCCCGGCTGTCCCAGACCGTGGCCGGCTGCGACTGGCTGCTGGCCCAGTGGGACGAGCTTCGACGGGCCCTCGACGCGCCGGACGGCTGGTCGCGCACCCAGCGGCACCATGCGCTGCGGCTCTGGGGCCGCGATCCCTTTGACTTCCACACGGACGATCTTATCGACCGGCTGGCGCTGGCGATGCCCTGGCAAGCCGGCCGACGACTCCGTCCTGGGCTGGCGGCCTTTGCTGAAAGAAGAGATTGCGCGGCTGATAGCGAAACGGGCGGAAGTGCGGATTGTCGAGGCCGAATCCCGCGCAAAGCGCCCGACCGGCTCGCGCTGCGGCCCGCGATGATGCACTTCGCCGTGCGCTACGAACCGCGCTGGTCGCGCGCCATGTATCAGGCCCTGGATGCGCTGCGGGACTACCGCAACGCCGTCGCGCAGCGCGAGATCAAAGCCACCGAGGAAGTCGCGGAAGAGGTGAAGCAGCCGGACGTTATGGCGGAAACCGCCGAGTTCGCGCGGTTCGCCGTGGTGGGTGCGGACGGCGTGCGTCGGGAGATGGAAAAAGAACAGCCGGCAGACGGCCGTGAGAAGCCGGCGGAGAGCGAGATCAAAGCAACGGAGACAAAATCTCAAGTCCAAGCAAATTCCGGACTTGCGCACCAAATCGTGCGCCGGGCCGGGTTCGCGGCGGCGGTCTTGGCGGTCGTCTGGGTGGGGGCGGCGGCCGAGAGGAACTCAGCCCCGGATCGAGCGGTACAGCGGGTGCGATGTGACGCGGCCCCGCAGCGCGGCGGCGCGCTCCGGATCGCCGGCCCAGAGATACGTGAGCGTCTCCATGACGAGCAGAAGGAGGGCCAGCCGGCTGGTCGCGGGGTCCAGGTCGAGGCGGTTGAGCGCCCACCACTCGGCGGCCTCGCCGTCGCGCCGGTGTTTGAGGAACAGGAGACCCTTCTTGAGGATCGCCTGCCCTTCGGCTCCCTCCTTGAGAAGCTCGGTGAGCAGGGCGTGCTCCAGCGCCAGTCCGGTCAGATCCGCCGAGGCCAGCAGACCTTCGAGCTCGGCGAACGTGGGCAACGCCGGCCCTTCCAGGCGGTCCAGGCTGCTGTTGATCTCGGACAGCGCCAGCGGCGCGGCGAGCGCGGCGTCGATCGCGCGCGTCAGCTCGTGGACGGCGTCCTGGCGGGCCAGCAGCGATTCCGCCCGCAGCAACTCCAGATCGTGCTGCACGGACCGGTCCAGGCGGCCGGACTCGTCCGCGGCCAGATTCGCGGTTCGAACGGGGTCAGGGTCCATCATGCGCCTCCCGTTCCGGTCCCCCGCCGCGCTCGGGCGCCAGCGGTTCGAGGGGTCCCAGGATACTGTCCGACCGCGGCGAAACGATGCCGCCCCACTCCTGCTCGACCTGGAAATCCTCCTTGGCCGACCAGCTCGCGTAGCCCAGCTTCGGGAGCCGTTCGATCAGCTCGGCGCGGAAGCGGGGATCGCGCCGGCGGCTCGGGGGAAGAGACTCCGGGATCGCGCCGGTCGCCTCGGCGTCTTGCGGCTCGGGATCACTCATGGGGTGCCTCCGGGGGATCACGTGATCACCAGCTTGCCGACCTCTTGCACCAGCTTCCGCTCGATCTCGGTCATCTGGCCGGTCATGCTGTCGATGCCCGCGATGAGTCGTTGATAGTCCTTGCGCAACTCGTGGAAATGGGGGCCGGCGGCCGGCCCTTTCCGCGCGGCGAGGTCGGCCGCCATCGCCTCCAGGTAGCCCGCGCGCTCGCGCAGCAGCCGCAGCGTCGGCTCGCGCGGTTCCAGATCAGGGGCGGATTCGAGATCGAGCAAGAGCGGCTGGAACTCCTGGAATCGTCCCAGCTCCTCGATGAGGGCCTGGCGGACGACGGGCGCGAGTGTGGCGTCGTGGAGGAACCGGGTCGAGGTCGAGCGAAACCATTCCAGGGCCTCGCGGTGTTCTTGCTGGACCGAGCGGATCTGCTCGACGAGCCGGCGCACGATCCGCCCTTCGGCGCCCATGGCGAGTGCCGCCTCCAGCCATTGCACGCCCTTGGACCGCTTCGCGGGGACGAACCAGTAATACAGGCCGCCCAGGGCCGCCAGGATGTCGCGCTGGCGCAGCTCGAACTGCAAGGCGCGGAAGAGGGGCCGAGCGATGACGCCGACCTGGACATCCGAGAGCGTCGCCCCGGACCGCGCCGCGTTCCGGGCCATCGCCTCGGCCTGAAGGAAGAGAAAGACCCGAAAGATCCGCGGCGAGAGCCGGAGCTCGGAGATCGTCACGGGTGCTTCGAGATACTCGTCGGCGATCTCCTCATCCGGCTCGGGCAAGCCGGCGGGCAGATGTTTGGCGAAGAAGCTGTCGATGCTCGGGAGGATCCGCGTCTCGTCGCCTCCCCGCACCGCGATCCAGGTTTCGAGCGCGTCGCAGATCGCCGCGAGGGTTTGTTTCTGTTCCGGGTCGAGTCCTTCGAGCGTCCGGACGAGCTTGATCCCGTCCGCGGCCTCGGTGAGCGCGCCGGCCTGGAGACTTCGCCGCACGTTGAGGAGGCGGATCTTCACCAGCGAGGTCGGGATCTGATCGACCAGCACGCCCCGGCGCGTCACCTGATCGAAGAGCCGGCCCGCCCCGTCGGCGTCCCCCTGGCCGAGACGCTCCTCGGCGAGAGACAGCAAGCAGACGCTCTCATTGTGCGCGAACGGCAGCTTATTGACCTGGGCCGGCAGGAGCGGCCGGGCCTGCTCGAACGCATCGAGCGCCTTTTGCGCGCTGCCCAGCAGACCGTGCGCCGTCGCCAGCAGATAGACCGCCTCGCCCCGGTTCGGGGCCTGCTCCAGCAACGTGACGAGATCGCGGCTGGCCTCTTCGAGCAGCTCCCGGCGTTCGCGGTCGTCCGATCTTCTCCTGACTCGCCACCTGGACCGCGCAATAGCTCTTGAGGAACGCCCAATCGAGCCGGTCGAACCGCTCAAGCTGGCTGACCGCGATCCCCTTCGCGCGTTCCAGGCCCTCGCGGTACAGCCCGCGATCGACGAGGCGGGCGAGCAGATCGAGATCCAGAAGCGCCTGGTCTGCCGATGCCTCCTCGCCCTGGAAGAAACCCGAGCGGAACAGGTTAGCAGGGTCTCCCAGAAAGACCAGCGAAAGCGTGCCCAGGATGACGAGGATGGGGACCAGGAAATGTGCCAGCGGCCGGACATCAGCGGCGTACCAGGGTGCGGGTTTCTCGCGGATGATCGCGGTGGCTTCGGCAGGCGACAGCGCGACGATCTCCGCGTCGATCTTCTCGATCTCCGCCAGGAAAGCCGCCCGTTTCGCTTCCAGTTCTTTTCGCTTGGCCGCGTTGGGGTCGTCGGCGGATTCGGCCGGAGGCGTCCGGAGAACGGCCGTTTCCCGGAACGGAAAGAGGGGCGAAGCAGTCGCCCCCAGGACCAGCACGGCCACGGCCGCGCACACCAGGCCGACGGCGATCGGCCGCGCCCGCGACGTGGCCAGTCCTTCCGCGCGTTCCAGGCGCCGGCGCGGACGGCCAGGCCCTGCGAGGTTGCAGCCAGGCTCAGCACGGGGGCGTCGATCGCGTCGTATTCCCACTCGTCCCCGTGCCAGGTGGCCACCATCCCGTCATAAAGGCCGGCGCGCAGCGTCCCCTCCGGATCGACCGCGACGGCCGCGCAGCCGAGAAGGTCCGGGAGCGGCTCCAGCGTGAGCGCCGCCCCGGCCGATGCGGAAGCAAGACCCCGCATCGGTCAAGAACAGGGTCCCGTCGTGCGCCGGCCGGACGAGCACCGGGCGGCGCGGGCAGGCGAGCCGGGCGGATGCCGTCGGCTCCGCGACCGGGTCTTCGGACGGCACATTGCTCGGCTCTTCGGGCATCGGCGTTCCCGACCGGTGTCCCGGCCACGGTCTCCCTCATTGGCCGAAACGCTGCTTGTGTTTCTGAAGGGCATTCCGGCGGAAATTGAGCGTCATGGAACACCCCTCCGCCTTCAGATCACGATATTGCTTGGCGTCCCTGGCTTTCCAGTACCGGCGCTGTAAGGCTTCGCCTAACCCGTTATGCAAACTTATGGGCGTGGTGGAGCCTTGACCCGTCGTGAATGGGCGGGAATTTCGGGATGGATCGCCTTCGGCGCGGGGGGCGGCTCAGGAACTGTCGTCGGGATCCAGGGCCAGCGCGCGGCGCTTCTCCCCCGACATCGTCCAGGGCAAGAACGGATCAATATCCGACGGGACTTGGCCGTCGTTCTCCGCACAACTCTCCAGAAACCACGTCAGCCAGGTGCGAACGTTGAGTTGGGCCATGCTCAGCGTGGCAAACAGCGCGAAGAGCATGGCCGCCAGTCGTCCGCTCCACAACGCACCGGACCCATAGTAATTCGTAACCGTTCAGTCCCCAAGTCGGCCCAATAGTTGCGGAGCGGGAAGGCCGGCCCGATGAGCTACGATCGCACGATACAAGTAATCCAGCACCGGACGTTTCTGCAGTCGCAGCGTCTGGACCACCGTCAGCATCCGCTCCACGAACCGGCACCCCGCGGCGCTGTGACAGCCGAAGGCGTTCTTTCGCCACAGAACACCCAAGCGCAGGATCCGTTCCGCGTGGTTGTTCGTCGGCTCGACCCCCTCGATGGCCGCGAACAGCCACAACGCCGGATACAACGCCAAGACGTTGGCGCAAAAGGTCGCCGCCTTGGAATCCGCGCAGCCACACCCCTGCTCCAAGACACCTTGGAGTTCGCGCGCGATCGGGTCCAACCGGGATTGCAGGCCCGCTCGGTCCAGTTCGCCGCGGCGGAACGCCCACCAATCGGCGAACTGGCATTCGACCACCTCCAAGCCCACCCGGCCAATTGCGTCAGCGGGTCCTCCGCGATCGACCAGCTTCTGAAAGTCGCGTTTCAGATGGGCCCAGCAGATCTGGCGCAGTTCCAGCGGCAGCTTGCTATAAGCCGCCCAGCGGTCGCTACAGATGACGCCGGTGATCGTCTCGCCCAGCAGGGCCTGAAGGCCCTCAAAACTCCGCCGCAGGTGGATCACGAAGAAGGCCACCGTCGTGGTTGCCGCCGTCCACAGCCAGCGCTTCTGTCCCTTCTCGCTCCAGCCGCTCTCGTCGGTGTTCTTCACCGGGGCCTCACGAACGGCCGCCTGTGCCTCTTGATACGGACTGGCCAGGGCCGCACAGGTCTCGGCTTCGAGCGTGCTGATGGAGCCCAGGGAGGTCGGCACGTCGAAGACGGTCTCCACGACTTCTTCCACAGCCCGTCGGCCGATATGAAGACGGCCGGTGAAGTAAGACATCACCGCGGCCAAGCGTGGTCCGATGACATGAGCGCGGATCTCCGGAGGGATCTCGCCTCGATTGAGGTGGCCACAGCCGGGGCAGATGCGCGCGTGCCCTTGATGCTCGGTGATCACCGCCGCAGGGCTTACGCACCAGGTTTCTCGGGGATTTGGGCCAGTACTCTCAAGAGATAGTCGTTCTTCCATCCCGCAATCAGGCGCCGAGTGGCAATACTCTTGCCTTTGCTGGTCTTCTCCGCCTTGAGCAGACATAACGCCAGCTTGCGGAGCCACGCCAAGTTCATCGCGCTGTTCCCGGCCCAGTGCCGTTGGTCATCCTCACGGAAGCAGACGTCCAGAACCCAGTGCAGCGAGTTCTCGATCCCCCAATGACCCCGCACCCATCGCAGATACTGCTCCGCCGTCGCGGCCGTGCTGCTGATGAAGTAACGGATCTCAATGCTCGCCACACCATCGACCAGCCGATGGCTGATCACCATCACGATCGCCGTCAGTCCGATCCAAAGGTCCGCGTTCCGGATCCCCTCCGGATGGGTGATCACACAGCAGGTGCGGGTCTCCTGGCGAGCGCTGCGAACCTCTTCCGTCTGACACTCGGTGAAGTCCACCCCGGGTTCGCCCTGATCCAACGCGGTATCGAACGCCCGCTTGATGTCCTCGTAGAGATGCGGCTGATTCTCCTTGGCGGCCAGCACGTAGTGACCACCTCGGCCGACGATGTCAGCAGCGATCTCCTTCTGACAGCCCATGGCGTCGATGGTCACCACGGCCCCGTTCAAGTCGAGCAGTTCGAGCAACTCGGGAATGGCGGTAATCTCGTTGGATTTGGCGTCGGTGGCCACTTGCCCCAAGGTCAAATGATTCTCGACCGACCCGGCGCTGACGACAGGGAGCGCCGATCGGCCGACGGTACGCCGGGCGGAGCCGCGTTGGGCCTTGCCGTCGATGGCGATCCGTGTCAGTTCGGGCGGAGCCGTGGCGATCGGAGTCAATCCGTTTCGAGCCCCTCAGCGCCGTGATCCAGGCGGAGAAGCCCTTCTGAAAGGCCACCGGGTCGAGCCGGCAGAAGACTCGTCGGAAGGTGTCGTGCGAGGGGATGCCGCCAGGCAAGGTGAGGAAGGTCTCGAGCCAGTCGCGCTTGGAGTGACCGTAGTCGGCGATCTGCACCCAGGTATCGGCGCCGCAGAAGACAGCGCAGGTGGCGATGAAGACGATCTCATCGAGTCGGTGGATTCGCCCCTGTTCGCGGCGGGGATCGGGCAAGTCCGCGAAATGATCGAGGATGGAGACCGGGTTGCTGGCCGGAGTCATGGCGGTCGTGTCTGAGCCGACGGTCCTCGCGTGGACATCCCTGAAGAAGTCGAAATCTCCAGGTGGTCGATGCTACAAAAGCCGTCCGATACCCTGCCAGCCGGACTGGACAATAGAGGCGAGTCGCAATTTCCCAGAGCACCCAGACAGCCCAGGCTGATGCGTAAACCCTGGGACCCACCCGAGATCACCAGGCTCGCGTTGTCGGACAGGCTTTGAATCGACACGCCGCTCGAAATGGAAATCGTGGCCCCAGGAGAGTCGATCACCACGTCATCCTGGGTTCCTGGCAATGTGCCCGGGGACACCGGCACAGAACCGATCATCCAATGTGAATGTGCGGAGTCGTTCCAGGAGCCATCTCCGCCCGTCCACTGGAACACGGACAGCAAGGCACGGTTCTCCAGGCAGTCGAACCGCGGTCTGGTCCCGTGAGATCGGCGCCTCTTCCTCAAGGGGCCGCTACCGCTACGAGATGGGCGGCCGATTGCAGACACCGGGCGCGGGGACCGGTGCAGGGAATCGGCCAAGGCATTCCGGCCGCGTTGCGTGTGCAAAGGGAGATCGGTGCTTCGAGTCGCCATGGTGTTTGGCTCCGGGATGAATAGGTCTGGTAGGATCGCGGGGCTACGCAGCCCCAGGCGCGGACGTTGAGCCGACAGCGGGCCTCGCTGGCACGCTGATGCACGAACCGCTCAGGCGTTCGGTATCACGGGTCGTCGGCCTTCAACCCGTGCCGGGGGGGAGGATCGCACGGGACTGCCAAGACAGAACGCGAAACCTGTTGTGCCCGAACTCGGGCCTCGCCACTCAGAACGGACGCGGGAATTCTGGGTGTCTGGACAATCCATCGGGATTTGGGTTGACTGGGGCTGGGTCTTCATGTCTCTCTCCAGGAGGTTTTCTTATGGGCGCCCAGTCTCGCAAGCCGTATCCGAGCGACCTCAGCGATCTCGAGTGGGCCATCGTCGAACCGCTGCTCCCACCGCGGGTACCGGCGGGCGCACCGCGCAAAGTCGACTTCCGCGAGGTCCTCAACGCGATCTTCTACCTGCTCAGTACCGGGTGCCCGTGGTCGGCCTTGCCCCATGACTTTCCTGCGGAAGGGACGGTGCGCGATTACTTCCATCAGTGGCGTCGTTCGGGACGGTGGCAACAGATTCACGACACGCTTCGTACTCGGTTGCGTGAGGCGGTTGGGAAGGAGGCGGAACCCAGCGCGGGCAGCATCGACAGCCAAACCGTCAAGGCGACGCGCACCAGTGGCCAACGGGACTACGACGCGGGGAAGAAGATCAACGGCGTGAAGCGGCACATCCTGGTGGATACCCTGGGATTGCTACTCGCGGTGGTGGTCCATCCGGCGAATATCCAGGACCGTGATGGGGCCAAACTGGTGTTTGCCCGAGCCAAGCTCACGGGGACGTGGTCGCGGATGCAACGCGTCTGGGCCGATGGTGGGTATGCGGGAAAGTTGGTGGCCTGGGTGGCCTCGTTCTGGCATTGGATCTTGGAAATTGTGAAACGCAATGACGACGTGAAAGGATTCCAGCTTCTGCCGAAACGTTGGGTGGTGGAACGGACGTTCTCCTGGTTGTCGAATTATCGTCGTTTGAGCAAGCATTACGAATATTGGAATGAAACCGGCGAGGCGATGATCCATCTGGCGATGATCCACCTGATGCTCCGTCGCCTCGCCAAGAAGAAGGCCGGCGTCGCGGTTGCCTAAATTGCCGCGCCCCTTCTCAGGCCGTGTTGTTGGCTTGGAGCAGACTCATGTCGAACATTGCCAGGCCCCCATGTGAAACCTCGCAGCGCCAGGGGACAGCTTCCGTCGCCGATAATAGACCTCTTCGGATACCCTGGCTCGTCAGTGCCACGAGGCCGCGAATGCATATCACGCCAGAACCCATGCTGTACTGCAAGTGAAATCTGGAAATCTCCAGAATATGAAAAAAATCCGACATTGACGTCTCCGACAGAACTCCTGCGCCCTTCAGTTCTCAGCGCAACTCCTTGAATAATCTAATCTTATATCCAATTTTGCTATTGACTTCACGGGCCGACACGCTATACTCAAGTATCTCTCGGAAAAGGAGTTGCGCCCGCTGTGATCTACGCCGTCGACCCCCGACAAAACCGCCTCTTCGACCCCTTCGAGGGGGTCATCCCACCGGCAGGTTACAAGATTATCGGGAACGGCTGGCAGGCCATCTTCCGACACGTCCTGCTCGAACTGATGCCCGTCGGTGATCTCGCGAAACACTTCAGCGACTCCCTCGGCGCTCCCACCAAGAGCTCTATTCGATGGCCGGCCTCGTCTTCCTCGCCGACTTCTTCGACTGGAACGCCCAGGAGGCCGTCGAAGCTTATATCTTCCGCTCCGACGTGCAGTACGCCCTCAACACCGAGCCGGGCGCCACACTCTGCACGCGCAGCCTCGAACGCTATCAACGGCTCTTCCGTGACCACGACCTCGCCGTACGCGTCTTCGACACGGTCACCACGCGACTCATCGAAGCCCTCGAGTTCGACGTCTCCCGACAACGACTCGACTCGACCCACGTCTTCAGCCACATGGCCACCTTCGGCCGAACCAAGCTCATGGCGATCGCGATCAAGCGGTTCTGGACCCAACTCCAGCGGCACGACAGCGAGGCCTACGCCGCACTCCCCGACGAGTTCCGGCAACGCTACGCGCCGCCGCAGGCACGGCTCTGCGCCGACGCCAAGGACGCGGAGGCCCGCGTCCGCTGCCGTCAGCAAGTCGCCGAGGACCTCCACGGGCTCATCACGCGCTTCGCCGACCGACCCGACCACACGAGCCGTTCGACCTATAAAGCTCTGATCACGATCTTCGGCCAGCAGTGCGAGCTGAGTGGCGAGAAGGTCGTCGTGAAGGCCAAGACCGGCGGCGACTGCATCCAGAACCCGTCCGACCTCGACGCCACCTACGACGGCCACAAAGGGCCCGGCTACCAGGTCCAGATCACTGAGACGTGCAGCCCGACGAACGACGTGCAACTGATCACGGCGGCGTTGCCGCAAACCGCGTGCGAGCCCGACGCCGACGCGGTGGTGCCGATGCTCGACCAACTGAGCAAGCCGGGGAAGCCGCGTGCGGCCCACGAGCTACACCAGCGACGAGAACGTGCAAGCGGCGGCGGTGCGGGGCGTGGACTTGGTCGGCCCGGTCCCCGGCCGCGCGCCGGAGTCGGCCCCCGAGGCGCTGTCGGTCGATGACTTCGCGTGGGACGCGCGTACCGGCACGATCGATGCCTGCCCCGCGGGCCACGCGCCCACGTCGTGTTCGCGTGACGCGGCGACAGCAACGACGCGCATCGAGATGCCGGCGGCAGCGTGTGGAGAATGCCCGTTTCGGAAGCAATGTCCGATTGAGAAGACACGTGATGGCAAATTCACATTAGAATTCACCGACAAGGATCGACGGCTGGCAGGGCGGCGAGCGGAAGAGCAGACCGAAGTGTTCCAGGAGCGGTACGCGCCGCGCGCGGGGATCGAGTCGACCAACAGCGGCTTGAAGAACCGCCTGGGCCTGGGACGTTTACGAGTGCGTGGTCGCGGGAGCGTGTTCCGTGTGATCCTGCACAAAGTCGCCGGCTGGAACGTGCTGCGAGCGGCGGCCTCGGCGAAGCTCCGCGCGTGGGTGAAGACCCAAGTGGCCCAGACCCTCAAAAGTGGAGGATCTGGGCCGAATGCGCGACCCTTTGCCCCCGTTGTGGGGCTGTGGGACGCCTGTTCGCTCGTTTTTGGGGCTCCGCACGGCCGTTCCCACCGTTTTTCGGCTTCACGCACCGCGTGAGCAAAATCAAGCGACTGATCACAACTGGAGTTCTGTCGGTGACGTCAACATTACGTTTATCATGGCTGAGAAATCGCCTTAATAGAGGTTAACGAAGATAGTTGAAGCAAACGCGCGTTTTTTCACGAATCGCTGGACCGGCTGGCAACGATCCTGATGGGGATAGACCGCGCCTCCGCCGTGTCCGGATCTTTGGCAACCTGGCACCAGTCCGTCCCAACAATCTCTCAGCGCGCCAATCGAACCCAATCGCGGGCGCCAAACGAAGCCAAGGCCGGGCGCCGATCGAACCCAAATCCCGGGCGCCGAACGAACCCAATGCCCCTTGACTTTGTCTCAGAAACCAGGTGTCCCACGTTACAACCGGTCTTTCCGGACCTCGGGCCGCGCCCCGTGGCGGCTTCAAAGCCATTTGTGGATGCGACGGATCGTAGGATGCTCCAAGGGGTTACGGCATTATCGACGCGCCTGCCGCGGGTTCGTGCCCCGCGCCGTGCGCGGGGCCCGACGCCAACCGCGCCGTGACAGGGAGGACGTTTGGCGTAACCTGTCGATCCGCGTCAAATCGTCCCTCCGGCGGGACCGGTCTTCATGTCACGATCCGAAAAAAAGTCCCGGCCGCAGCGCGGCTGCTGCCCCGGGGTCCGGGAACTGGAAGCTCGTGCCATGCTGTCGGCGCGGCATCGCCACTCACCCGAGCATCCAGGCGTGGACGCACATTCTCCAGGGTACTTCCCCAGTCCGCATGACGAAAGCAGACGCCCCCAGCTTCCTGGTCTTGTCCGCTCCGCGAACTGCTGGACGAAATGCCGGCGGGAGGTCACAATCAAGGGCCAAACGTGACCCTGGGTCTCAGGACCATGGCGCGAAACCTCCCCGACGAGGCTCTTTCGCAGAGGGAACCGTCCATGCAAAAAACAAAGGGATATGCCGCTCGGAGTGCAACGTCACCCCTCGATGTGTTCCACTTCGAGCGCCGGGAGCCGGGTCCGCACGACGTGCAGATCGAGATCACCCACTGCGGCGTGTGCCATTCGGACCTGCACATGGTCCGCAACGAGTGGGGGGCCACGACCTACCCGATCGTGCCGGGGCACGAGATCATCGGCCGGGTGACGAAGGTGGGCGCGCACGTGGAACGCTTCCAGGACGGCGATCGCGCCGGCGTCGGCTGTCTGGTCGGCTCCTGCCACAAGTGCCCGAGTTGTGCGCAGGGTCTGGAGCAATACTGCGAGAACGGGTTCGTCCTGACGTACAGCAGCCCGGACCCGCACACGCCCGGCGCGATGACCTACGGCGGCTACTCGAACCGGATCGTCGTGGACGAACGGTTCGTGCTCCGCATCCCGCAGAAGCTCGATTCCGCCGGGGCGGCCCCGCTGCTCTGCGCGGGCATCACGACCTACTCGCCGATGCGGCAGTGGAAGGTGAGCGCCGGGCAGAAGGTCGGCATCGTCGGCCTCGGCGGCCTGGGACACATGGGGCTGAAGCTCGCCCATGCCTTCGGCGCCCACACCGTCCTGTTCACGACCTCGCCGGGAAAAGCCGACGACGCCCGACGGCTGGGCGCCGATGAGGTGGTCATCTCGAAGAATCCGGACGAGATGGCCAAGCACGCCGATAGCTTCGATTTCCTTCTCGACACGGTGTCCGCCACGCACAACCTGGACCACTTCCTGGCGCTGCTGAAGCGCGACGCCACGATGTGCCTCATCGGCGTGCCGGCGCTGCCGCATCCCTCGCCCAACGTCGGCAACCTGATCTTCCAGCGCCGGCGGCTGGTCGGCTCGCTCATCGGGGGACTGAAAGAGACGCAGGAGATGCTCGACTTCTGCGCCGAGCACGACATCGTCTCGGACGTCGAGGTCATCCCGATCCAGCAGGTCAACAAGGCTTACGAGCGCATGCTCAAGAGCGACGTGAAGTACCGCTTCGTCATCGACATGGCGTCCCTGACCTGACGCCCCGAGGTGGGAGGCCCTTTCCCTCGGCAACGGGAATGGACCTCCCCGGTCGCACTTTCGGCCCTACAATAACTCAGAGTCTGTTCCGAAAGCCCCGAAGGGGCGACAGTGAATAGCCCGGGGCGTCAGCCCCGGGAACCGGAGCTGTGACGAGAGAATCTTCCTCCGCAGCCCCGCAGGGGCGACAGAACGGTCCGTGGGACAAAAACATCGGCCGCCTCTTCGGGGCTTCGGAGAAGGTGTGTAGCGTCGTTGCCGGTTCCCGGGGCTGACGCCCCGGGCTATTCACTGTCGCCCCGTTGGGGCTTTTGGAACAGACTCTCAAAGCCGAGGAGGTGTCCTTCCCGTCGGCCCACGTCAGCCTTGCACCTCCAGTGCTTGCGGGGAGCCGGTTCATGAGCGTCCAGACCGCGCGCGCCGAGGTCCGCCAGGCGCGCGAGCCTGACCTGCGTCAAGTCACTCTGCAGGGGATTTCGGAGGCCGAGAACATCCTCCAGGGAGGCGGTCCGGACGCCATCGAGCGGCAGCACCGCAAGGGCCGCAAGACGGCGCGCGAGCGGATCGCCGGTTTGATTGATGCCGGCTCCGACTTCCTGGAGCTGGGCCTCTGGGCCGCCTATGGGATGTACCAGGAATGGGGCGGCGCCCCGGCGGCGGGCGTCATCACGGGCATCGGCCGCGTCGCGGACCGCCGGGTGATGATCGTGGCCAACGACGCCACGGTCAAGGCCGGCGCGTTCTTCCCGATGACCATCAAGAAGGTCCTGCGCGCCCAGCGTATTGCTTTCGAGAATCACTTACCGCTTGTTTACCTGGTCGATTCCTCGGGCGTCTTTCTGCCCTTGCAGGACGAGGTTTTTCCCGACGATGACGATTTCGGCCGGATCTTCCGCAACAACGCCGTGATCTCCGCGGCGGGCATCCCGCAGCTCGCGGCGATCATGGGAAATTGCGTCGCGGGCGGGGCGTACTTGCCGGTCCTGTGCGACACGGTGCTCATGACCGAAGGCTCCGGCCTCTACCTCGCGGGACCGGCGCTCGTGAAGGCCGCGATCGGGCAGGACATCTCTTCCGAAGACCTCGGCGGAACTCACGTCCATGCCGCGATCAGCGGCACGATCGATTACCACGAGCCGGACGACGACGCCTGCCTGGCCCGTCTGCGACGCCTGATCGGGCTCCTGCCAGCCGATCCGCGACCGTCTTTCGAGCCCCACGCCATCGAGCCGCCCGAGAGACCGGCGGAAGACCTCTTCGAGATCGTCCAGACCGATCCGTCATCGCAGTACGACGTGCGCGACCTGCTGGCCTGCATCCTCGACGGCGGCTCGTTCGAGGAGTACCGCGCGGAGTATGGCCAGACGCTCGTGTGCGGATTCGGCCGGCTCGGCGGCATGGCCGTGGGCATCGTCGCCAGCCAGCGATTGCGGTTCCGGCCGGCGTCGGGCGGGCCGTTTCAATTCGGCGGCGTGCTCTATGCCGACAGTGCCGAGAAGGCCGCGCGGTTCGTCCTGGAGTGCAACCAGTCGCGCGTGCCGCTCTGGTTCCTGCAAGATGTGAACGGCTTCGACGTGGGCCGCGACGCCGAGCGCTCCGGCATCATCCGGCGCGGGGCGAAGCTGGTCAACGCCGTGAGCAACAGCGTCGTCCCCAAGATCACCTTGCTCGTCGGGCATTCCTTCGGCGCGGGGCACTATGCCCTGTGCGGCAAGGCGTTCGACCCGCGTTTTCTGTTTGCCTGGCCGAGTGCCCGCTACGCCGTCATGGGTGCCCAGCAAGTCGCGCGCACCATGCTCGATGTCCAGCTTGCGACGCTCCGCCGCCAGGGCAAGACGGTGGAACCGGATGAGGCTCGACGCCATGGCCGACGACCTGCGTCGGCGCTACGACCGGGAAACCGACATCCGTTACGCCGCCGCCCGGCTCTGGGTGGATGCCATGATCGACCCCCGCCGGACGCGCGCGGTGATGATCACAGCACTCGACGTGGCGACCCGCCAGCGCGCAGTGAACGGGCTTTCGCTCGGTGTCTTCCAGGTTTGACCGCATCATGAAACCGGATCGGCTCCGCGTCGGCAACGGTGCGGGATTCTGGGGCGACAATCTCGACGCTCCGGTCCTGCTGGCGCGCGCCGGCCGTCTCGACGTTCTCACCCTGGAATACCTGGCCGAATTGACGCTGGCCATCCTCGCTCATCAACGGGCCAAGGATTCTCACGCTGGTTATGTGACCGACTTCCCCGAGCTGCTCGACCGGCTCGCGCCGATCCTGGCCGAGCAGCCGGGGCTGCGCATCGTGACGAATGCCGGCGGATTGAATCCGCACGGCTGCGCGGCGCGTTGCGGGGCGATCCTGGAACGGGCAGGGCAGGGGGAGATCACGCTGGGCATCGTCACGGGGGATGATATTCTCGGACGTATCCCGCAATGGATCGCCGATGGGTTGGATCTGTCCCATCTGGAAACCGGCGCGCCGATGACAGCGGTCGCCGATCGGCTCGTCAGCGCCAATGCGTATCTGGGCGCGGGGCCGATCGTCGGATGCTCTGACGCAGGGCGCGCGGCTCGTGATCACGGGCCGGGTGGCCGATGCGTCGCTGACGCTCGGGCCGGCGGTTCATGCCTTCGGCTGGACGTGGGACGACTGGCCGCGCCTGGCGGGAGCGACCGTCGCCGGCCATCTCATCGAGTGCGGCGCCCAGGCCACCGGTGGACTCTGGTCACGCTGGGAGGAGATTCCGGACCTGGCCGGCATCGGCTACCCGATCGCCGAGATCGACCCGGAGGGGAATGCCGTCATCACCAAGCCCGCTGGTACCGGCGGCCTGGTCTCGGTTGCGAATGTCGCAGAGCAGCTTGTTTATGAGATCGACGACCCGGCATGCTACCGCACGCCTGATATTAATGTCGATTTGACAAGTGTGGTGTTGACCCAGGACGGCCCGGACCGGGTCTGCGCGGGGCGCGACTGGTCGCCCGCCCCCGGATTGTCTCAAAGTCGCGGCCGTGTACCGCGACGGCTGGACGGCCAGCGGCATGCTCGCCGTCGTCGGCCGCGACGCCGAGCGAAAAGCGCGTGCCGCGGGACAAATCGTGCTGGAGCGCGTCCACCGCGCGGGGTTCGATCTGGCGGAATCGCTCGTGGAGTGCCTCGGCGCCGGGGACGTGGTGCCCGGCGTCCTGCCGCCGCGCGAACCGCCCACGGAAGTCGTGCTCCGGGTCACGGTGCGCGACCCTCGGCGCGAGGCTGTGGAACGGTTCTGTCGCGAGCTTGCCCCCTTGATTACATCCGGCCCCCCCGGACTCGCCGGTTATGCCACCGGCCGGCCCTCGCCCCGGCCCGCCTTCGGCTACTGGCCGACGCTCGTTCCCAAATCGCTCCTGAACGCGGCGGTCGAGGTGCGTCAGGCCGCCGCCTGGGCGCACGAAACGCGGCCGTCTTCGTAGGGTAGGCTTTAGCCTGCCAACCCATTTCCGTGGAAATTCTGATTTCTTATGGAATTGGCAGGCTAAAGCCTACCCTACAGAATTCCTCAATCCAACCGCACAACAGACCTGACAAGAGACGGCTTCCCCGGAAATACAACGATGCCCGAACCTCGCAACCGCCTCATCCGTCTTGGCGACCTCGCCCACTGTGCGCAGTGGCGACAAGGGCGACCGCGCGAACATCGGGGTCATCGCCCGGGACGAGGCGGCGTATAATTGGTTGTTCTCCCATCTGACCGCGACGACCGTCGCCGAGTTCTTCGGGCCGCTGGGCGTCGGGCCGGTCCTTCGTTACGAATTGCCGAACATCCACGCGTTCAACTTCGTCCTCGACCGGGCCCTGGCCGGCGGCGCGAGCCGCTCGTTGCGGCTGGACACACAGGGCAAGGCCCTGGCCACCGTCTTGCTGGAACTGCGGCTCCCGGCCCCTTCCGACGAGGTCGCACCATGAGCGACGAATCTCCGCTGCGGACCGAGGATCAAGGCCCGGTTCGCGTGCTGACGCTGAACCGGCCGGAGCACCGCAACGCCCTCTCACGCAAGCTGGTCGCCGCGCTCAACACCGCGATCGAGAACGCCGCGGGGGATTCGAAGATCCGCATCGTCGTGCTGGCCGGCGCGGGGACGGTCTTCTGCGCGGGGATCGATCTGAAAGAAGCGCTCGCGGATCGCTCCGAGACCGGGGCCGCGCAGGATCTCCTCCGGCTCGCCCGGCTCCTGAATGACCTCCACCGCCTTTCGAAACCCACCATAGCCGCCGTGGCGGGCGATGCGCTGGCGGCCGGGGCGGCCCTGGCGCTGGCGTGCGACTTCGTCATCATGGCGGATGAGGCGCGGCTCGGTTACCCCGAGGTCAAGCGCGGCCTGGTTCCGGCGATTGTGATGCACGATCTCGTGCGGCAGCTCGGCGATCGCCGGGCGCGGGAATTGTTGCTCAGCGGCGAGACGATCTCCGCGACGGTCGCCGAGCGCTGGGGCCTGATTCACCGCGTGGTGCCGGCGGCGGACTGTCTGGCAAAAGCTACGGAGCTGGCGCAGACGCTGATCGGGTCCGCGCCCGGCGCTGGCGCTGACCAAGAAGCTGCTCGATGAGGCCACCGAACGACCCGCCGATCTCATCCGCGCCGCGGCAGCTCAGCGCCGTCGTGCGCGCCGGTGAGGAAGCCGCCGAAGGCATGCGCGCCTTTCTCGAAAAACGGCCGCCCAGTTGGAGTCTGTAGTCGTGGATACCGAATCGAATTTGGCCGGTTCGAGGAAAGGCTGGCGGGTGCCACGGGTTCCGCTCTGGGAACCCGTGTCCAGGACCCTCACACACGGGTTCCGCGGACGGAACCCGTGGCACCCCACATCTCAGGCACGGCCGCACGGTCTCGTCCCGAGACTCTCAAAATGGGAGTCGAACCTCGCATGACACCCGCGTCCTCTTCCCGCGAATCGTCACCCTGGGTGGAAGGCCGCACCGTGGGCGCGGTGCTGCGCACGACGGCCGCGCGCTGGCCCGAGCGCGACGCCGTGGTCTTCCCCGCTTTGGGGCTGCGGTGGTCCTGGGCCGAGCTCGATCGCCGCGTCGATGCCGTCGCCTCGGGGCTGCTGCGCCTGGGCGTCGCACGAGGTACGCACGTCGGGATCTGGGCGTTGAGCTGTCCGGAGTGGGTCGTCGCCCAGTTCGCGGTCGCGCGGATGGGGGCCGTCCTGGTCAACGTCAACCCGGCATTCCGCGTGCAAGAGCTGGAAACGGTGCTCCGGCTGGTGGACGTGGAAACGCTGATCGTGGGCACGCCTTTCAAGACGTCCGACTTCGCCGCCATGGTCGAGTCGCTCGTGCCCGAGGCGACGCGCGCCCCGGCGGGAATGTGGAGATCGGAACGGCTGCCCCATTTGCGCTGCCTGATCGCCCTGGACGAGGGCCACGCGGCCGGCTGGCGGACGTGGCGCGATCTGGAAGCGGGCGGCCGCGCCGTCGAGTGGGACGAGCCGGCCGCCAACGAGGTGTACAACATCCAGTTCACGTCCGGGACGACGGGTATGCCCAAGGGCGTGATGCTGACACATCGTAATCTTTTGATGAACGTCTATTACGTCGGCGAGCGGCTGCACTACACGGAAAACGACCGCGTCTGCGTGCCGGTGCCGTTCTTCCACTGTTTCGGCTGCGTGCTGGGCAACCTCGCCTGCGCCATCACCGGCGCGGCGCTGGTGGTGCCCGCGCCGAGCTTCGATCCGGCGGCAACCCTGGCGGCCATCGAGGCCGAACGTTGCACGTCGCTCTATGGCGTGCCGACCATGTTCATTGCCGAGCTGAATCATGCCGACCGCCCCCGGCGCGACCTGTCCTCGCTGCGCACCGGGATCATGTCCGGCAGCCCGTGCCCGCTGCCGGTCATGCAGGCCGTGATGACGACGCTCGGCATTCCGCAAATCGCGTGCGGTTACGGTCAGACCGAAGCCTCGCCGCTCATCACATTGACCTCGGTCGATGATCCCATCGAGGTGCGTGTCGGGACCGTCGGCCGGCCGTTCCCCGGCCTCGAGGTCCAGCTCATCGATCCGGTCACCCGCGCGGTGGTTGCCGGGGACCAGACCGGCGAGCTGTGCGTGCGCGGACACGCTGTGATGGCCGGCTATTACCACAATCCGGAAGCAACCGCGCAGGCCGTCGATTCGCAGGGCTGGCTTCATACCGGCGACCTGGCCCGCGTGCGCGACGATGGCAACTACCGGATCGTCGGCCGCTGCAAGGAGCTCATCATCCGGGGCGGCGAGAACGTCTATCCGCCCGAGGTGGAAGAGTTTCTCTGCCATCATCCGGCCGTCGCCGAGGCCGCCGTCGTCGGTCTGCCCGACCCGATCTACGGCGAATGCGTCGCGGCCTGGGTCGTGCTCCGCCCGGACACCTGGGCGGCCCCCGACGCGATCCGTGCGTTCTGTCAGGGACAGATTTCGCATTTCAAGATCCCAAAGTATATCGAGGTCGTCGAGTCTCTCCCGCGCACGCTCTCGGGCAAGGTTCGAAAGCAGGTGTTGCGTCAGCAAGGAATCGTCCAGTTCGGGTTGTCGGAGAGCGCCGATTCGGCGCCGTGACGGACGGAGAGCGAAGAAACCGGGGAGGCGACATGTCGAGCACCACGGCGGCCGAGCGTCGGGATCGGGAGGCCCTGCGCGAGCAGCAGATGAAGCAGGCCGAGGATCTCCTCTTCTCCGGTCCACGCCGGCCGGGGTTCGTCAAGGCCCTGTTTCGCGGCGCGGTCCGCGGCGCGGTCCTCTTCCCGTTCGGCACGCTGCCGGAACCGTTGCGTCTGGAAGCGGCCGACGCGGCGCGGTCCGTTCAGATGTTCATCGCGGAGCATCTCGATGCCGCGGCCATCGATCGCCGGGCGGACATCCCGGCGGAGGTGATTCAGGGCTTGGGGCGCTCGGCGTGCTGGGCATGACGGCGCCTCGGGAATACGGCGGGCGCGGGTTCTCGCAACGGCAGTACTGCCGGGTCATGGAAGTGATCGGCGGCCATTGCAGCTCGACGGCGATCTTCGTCAACGCGCATCACTCGATCGGCATTCGTGCCTTGCTCCTGTTCGGCACGCCTGCCCAGAAAGCACGCTGGCTGCCGCCTCTGGTACGCGGCGAGAAACTGGCCGCGTTCGCGCTGACCGAAGAGCAGGCCGGCTCGGACGCCGCGAACGTGCAGACCCGCGCGACGCCCACCGGTGACGGCCGGGGCTTCGTGCTCAACGGCACCAAGCGCTACATCACCAACGGCGCGACCGCCGACGTGCTGACCGTCATGGCGCGCACGCCGGACCCGCGCGGAGACGGCTCAAAAGTCACCGCCTTTTTGGTCACGCCCGATCTGCCGGGTTTCGAGGTCGTCGAGCCGCGCATGGAGAAGTGTGGCATCCGGGGCACGGTCACGTCCCGGCTCGCGTTCCACGACATGCCCGTGCCGGCCGAGAATGTGCTGGGAGCGCTCGGACAGGGACTGAAAGTCGCGCTGACGGTGCTCGACTTCGGCCGCACGACCTTCGGCGCCTGCTGCACGGGGGCCATGAAAACCTGCCTGCACGCGGCGGTTTCCCACGCGCGCCGGCGGCACCAGTTCGGGCGCCCGCTGGCCGACCTGGAGTTGATCCGTAAGAAGATTGCTTATCTTTCATCTCATGTCTACGCGATGGAGGCAACCACCTTGCAGACGGCCGCCCTGATCGATCGGGGCGACGAGGACTACATGCTCGAGACCGCCATCCTCAAGGTGTTCGCCACCGAGGCGCTCTGGCAAGGCGTGTACGAGACGCTCCAGATTCACGGCGGCCAGGGGTACTTCACGAACGAGCCGTTCGAACGCATGATGCGCGATGCGCGCATCAACACGATCGGCGAAGGTGCGAATGAGGTGCTCAAGGCCTTCATCGCCCTGGTGGGCATGCGCGAGGTGGGCACGGGGCTACAGGCTTTCGTGAGTGGCTTACGCTCACCGCGGCGGCTCCCGTCCACGCTGTGGGGCTTTGGCCGCGATCATGCCGCGCGCTGGCTGCGCACGCCGCGTGTGCCGGTTTCCCATGCGGCCTTGCGTCCTGAGGCAGTGCACCTGGGGCGGCGCGTGCGCCGGTTCGGATGGACCGTCGAAGGGTTGTTGATGCGTCATCGCGAGGCGGTGCTGGAGATGCAGTTGATTCAAGAGCGGGTCGCCGACGCGGCCATCGCTCTGTACACGTCGTTCTGTGTGCTCGCGCGCCTCGACCACGAGGAAGGGCGCGGGGGTCTTTCCGAGTCGGACCGCTCCGCCGCAATCCTCTATCTCCGCAGCGCGGGCCGGCGTTTCGATCAGGCTCTCCGCGACCTGCGGCAGAACGACGATCGCGCGACGATCGCCGCGGCCTGTCAGGCTCTCGACGAGATCGCTGTGGAGCCGTGACCGAGGAGGCGGGCGTTCAAGGCTTCCCTCCCGCCGCCGTCACCGGCTGCCCTGCGGCGAGAACATCGAGGTTGCCCGCGAGGACACGCGCCGTGCCGTCCAGCTCGGGCCAGACGTAGGTATTGCCGCCGGGAGCGTACTTCCTGAGGATCGCCGTGCGCGTATCGTCGGACGCGCCGATGATGACCTGGGTGCGGACGGGTTTGCCGTCGATCTGGAAGTAGACGAAGTATTACCCCGGCAAGAAAGTAGGTCGGACAATCCTGTCCGACTCCCCCGGCCTGTCGGACAGGATTGTCCGACCTACAGGAGGATCTTCTTTGCCGGGGTAATAATTCTGCTGCCCCGGATAGCCGATGGTCGGGCGGCATGCCCACGCAGACGTGGGCATGCCACCCGGACATTTACGACGTCGCCTTCAAGAACAGCGTCCCCAGCGGCGGCAGGCGCAGATTCAGGTGGAACGGCCGGCCGGCGTGCGGCTCGGGCTGGGCCCAGACGCCGCCCTCGTTGCCGGCGTTCGAGCCGCCGTAGATCGTCGGAGTCGGTGTTGAGCATCTCGCGGTAGAAGCCGCCGCGTCGGGACGCCGACCCGGTAGTCCTCGCGCACGACCGGCGTGAAGTTGCAGACGACGACGATCGACGTCGCTCGGGTCCTTCGCCCGGCGCAGGAACGCCAGCACGCTGTTCTCCCAGTCGTGCAGCTCGAGCCACTCGAAGCCCTGCCACTCGAAGTCGACCTGGTGCAAGGCCGGCTCGGGCGGTAGAGCTGCGTTCAGGTCGGCGACGAGCTGCTTGCATGCCCTGGTGCGATCGCCCACTGGAGCAGGTGCCAGTCGAGGCTCTCGTCGTGGTTCCACTCGCGCCACTGGGCGATCTCGCTCGCCCATGAACAGCAGCTTCTTGCCGGGGTGGCCGTACATGTAGCCGTACAGCAGCCGCAGGTTGGCGAACTTCTGCCAGAGGTCGCCGGGCATCTTGTCCAGCAGCGAGCCCTTGCCGTGCACGACCTCGTCGTGCGACAGCGGCAGGATGAAGTTCTCGGTGAAGGCGTAGATCAGGCTGAAGGTCAGCGCGCCGTGCTCGTACTTGCGGTAGACCGGGTCGTTGCGACATGTAGCGCGAGCGTGTCGTTCATCCAGCCCATGTTCCACTTCAGGCTGAAGCCGAGGCCGCCGAGGTAGGTGGGCCGCGAGACGCCCGGCCAGGCTCGTCGATTCCTCGGCGATCGTCAGGACGCCGGGGTGCTCGCTGGTGGCAGAGCTCGTTGAGCTGCTTGAGGAAGTCGATCGCCTCGAGGTTCTCGTTGCCGCCGTAACTGTTGGGCACCCACTCGCCGGCCTTGCGCGAGTAGTCGAGGTAGAGCATCGAGGCGACGGCGTCGACCCGCAGGCCGTCGATGTGGTACTCGCTCGAGCCAGAACAGGGCGTTGCCGAAGCAGGAAGTTGCGGACCTCGGCGCGGCCGTAGTTGAAGATCTTGGTGCCCCAGTCGCGGTGCTCGCCGAGCCGCGGGTCGTCGTGCTCGTAGAGGTGCGTGCCGTCGAAGTAGCCCAGGCCGTGCACGTCGCGCGGGAAGTGCGCGGGCACCCAGTCGAGGATCACGCCGATAGCCGTTCTGGTGCAGCGTGTCGACGAAGTAGGCGAAGTCGTCGGGCGTGCCGAACCGCGACGTGGGCGCGAAGTAGCCGACCGGCTGGTAGCCCCAACTGCCGTCGAACGGGTGCTCGCTGACCGGCATCAGCTCGATGTGCGTGAAGCCCAGTGTCGCTCGAGGTAGCTCGACCAGCTCGTCGGCCAGCTCGCGGTAGGTCAGGAAGCGGTTGCCGTCCTCGACCTTGCCGCTTCCAGGAGCCGAGGTGGACCTCGTAGATCGAGATCGGCGCGTCGAGCGCCTGGCGCTGCGGCGCGGTCGGCCATCCACTCGTCGTCGTGCCAGTCGAAGCTGGTGACGTCCCAGACGATCGAGGCGGTCTTGGGCCGCAGCTCGGCGGCGAAGCCGTAGGGGTCGGCCTTCTCGACGAGGTAGCCGTTGTAGCCGGCTCTTGATCTCGAACTTGTAGACCTCGCCCTGGCGACAGGTCGGGGATGAAGATCTCCCAGATGCCGGTCGGTCCGCAGCTCCGCATCGGGTGGCGGCGGCCGTCCCAGTGGTTGAAGTTGCCGACCACGCTGACGCGCATGGGCGTTCGGGGCCCAGACGGCGAAGTGGACGCCGCGGACCCCCTCGTGCGTGCGCAGATGCGCGCCCGAGCTTCTCGTAGTTGCGGTAGTGCGTCCCTTCGCCGAGCAGGTGCAGGTCGAAATCGGTGAGGACCGGGCCGAACTGGTAGGGGTCGACGAACTCCCAGCGATGCCCCTCGTGGTCCTCGACCGCCAGGCGGTACGGGAACGGCGCGTGGCGGTCCGGGAAGACGGCGCTCGAAGAAGCCGTCGGGGTGCGTCCGCTCCATCGGCAGCCGCGACGCCGGGCTCGCCCCCGGTCAGGTCGACCACCCAGGCCCGGCGGGCCTCGGGGAGGAAGGCCCGCACGACCCGGGCCGGCTTGCCATCGAGGGTGAGGGCGTGCGGGCCCAGGACCGAGAACGGGTCCCAGTGCGCCGCGTGCACGATCAGATTCACATCGGAAGGGTTGGTCGTCGACATCGGGCGACGTGCTCCCACGTGGCGCGGTCTCAGTGCAAGTTTCTGAAGATTGCGTATGACCTTACCCGCAACGCCCTTATCGTGCAATTGCTCTGAGAGGGTGCGTGAGAAGGGGACGGAGCGGTTTTTCTGTGTCGCGGCGGCCGTCTCGGCCGCTCTGAAGATTTGAAGATTTTGCGCCGGAGCGGCCGAGACGGCCGCCGCGACAGGGAAAAGTCATCGGCGCGGCGCGGGCAGAAACCCGGATGGGCCATCGCAATCCCTCCTGGCGCTTGGTAGATTGAAGGATGACTGGTCCCGATGGACTTCATCTGTCCTGGAAACCCGTCCAGCCTCGAGGAACGGCAGGATGAGTACCATTCTCCTGGTGGAAGACAGCCCGACCGATCAGGAGACGATCCGGACCATCCTGGGCCGCGAGGGTTACGAAGTGCATGAGCTCACCCGGGGCCGCGCGGTTCCGGATGAGGTGGCGCGGCTGCTGCCGATGGCGGTGATCCTCGATGTCCACCTGCCCGATCTGGATGGGCCGAGCGTCTGCCGGATGCTCCGCGCCGACCCCAAGCTGGCCAACCTGCCCGTGCTGATGCTCACGAGCCGGGGCGATGAGCCCGGCATCCTCGCCGGCCTGGAAGCGGGGGCGGACGATTTCGTCGCCAAAGAAGCCGCGCCGGAGATCATCCTGGCGCGCGTCCGACGGCTGGTCCGGTACCGCCAACTGGCCACGCTCGCCGTGCTCAATGACCAGCTTGTGCAGCTCGGCCGGTTGCTGGCCGGCATCGTCCACGAAATTCGCGGGCCGCTGGCAGTCATCCGGGGCAACGCCGAGATGATGAACATGACCCTCGGCCCCGGCCATGAGACGCAGCGCTGGATCGAACCGATCCTGCGCAACGCCCAGCTTTTGCAGACGCGGCTGGAACACCTGATGGCCGCCGTCCGGTCCGGTCCGGTCGCGCCCCGCGTGCTGGAATTGCCCCCGCTGCTCCGCGAGGCGGCCGATCTGTTCCTGCGGGGAACCGAGCCGCTGCGCGGTGAGATTCTCTTGCACACCGAGTTCGCAAGCGCGCTGCCGGCGGTCCAGGTCGATCCCGGCCGTCTCCTCCTGGTCCTGATCAATTTGCTCACGAACGCCCAGGATGCCATCCACCAGATCAAGCGCGAGGGGCACATCTGGATTCGCGCGGAGCAGGATGACGCGGAGGCCGGTGGGCCGTGGATCAAGATCACCGTACACGACGACGGCCCGGGCATTCCCGAGAGCCACCTGGGCCGCGTCTTCGAAGCCTGCTTCACGACCAAGCCCAACGGCAGCGGCTACGGACTGTACCTGGCCAGCGAGATTCTGCGCGAGCACGGCGGCCGTTTGACGGCCGCGAACGCCCCCGGCGGCGGCGCCTGTTTCACACTCTGGCTGCCGACGGCCCGGCCCGAGAACGGGCCGTGATTGGTACTGGGTATTTGGAAGTCTTGTAGGGTGCGTCGAGTCCGCGACGACGCACCGTCTCCGTTCCACTCCATCGTGGGTTCGGGAACAGAGAAGAGGCGCGTCGTCGCGGACTCGACGCACCCTACGCGCTGCGGCTCCGCCACGCTGCGAAGAGTCAAAGTCCGTTGATCCAACCTTCCGCCGCGAGACGGGCCCGGGTGCGGGTGGGGAACGGCTCGGCGTGCCAGACCGGTAGGCCGCCTTGCGGCAGGCTCGTCTCCTCGATCCATTGGCGGATCATCGCCGGGGACTGACTGACCATGGCCGCGCGGCGGATCAGGCCGTTGGGGAGCGGTTGCTGGAAGGTCACCGCGTAGTAGGACAGGGGCTCGAAGTGTTTCAGGCCCGCCAGGTATTTCGTCAAGGCCCGGTCCATCCGGCCCAGGTCGGCGCCGAAGAACGCGCGGAAGTCGGCCAGATGGTCGGCCGGCTTGCGTTCCCACTGGGGGGGTCGTTGCGAGAGCGTCTTCAGATACAGCAAGAAGTCGTCAAACCGCTTGTTGGCCAGGTAGTGCGTCAGGGCCCAGGCCCAGGCGTAATCGGTGGGGGTCAGCTCGGTGCACGTGACCAGATGCTCGATGAGCGGCTGGCGGGAATCGCGCGCCGGCTTCGCCGAGGAGGGACCCCGGTCCCGCAGAAAGACGGCCATCGGGTCCTGGAGGTCGCGGATCGTGGCCATGTGGAACGGGTTGACCTTGTTGGCGCCGTCCCACGAGCCGTCCTTATTGATCGTGGTCGGCGCGAAATACTCGGCCAGGCCCTCGACCAGCCAGGCCGGCCAGCTTGCCAGGCGCGGGTGCAGGCCGATGTTTTGCAGAATCTGGTGCGTGCCCTCATGGGCCACCGTTTGCGGTCGCCGCCGCGCGGCCACGTCGGTGCGCTTGATCGCGCTCGGACGACTCATAGAGATAGATGCGGTTGGTGACGGCGTTGTAGAACGCCTGCACGTCCTCGGGCACCTGCGACGCCGCGCGGAAGTCCTTCTCGTTGCGAAAGATGATCGCCACCAGCGGGAACTCGGCCTCGTGTACGTCCAGTCCCTTGGCCCGGAGCCTGTCAATCAGGCCGTCGTGGAGGCTTTCGAGCAGGTGGTGCTGGCCTGGGCGAACGGCAGGCGGCTCTGATACAACACCACGTAATGAACCGTCTTGAGCACCTGAAAGCCCGCGTAAGGTCCCTCGGCGAGGCGCGTGGCGACCGCGTCGGCCGTCTCGGGAACGAAGGGATCATCGGTGTAGGCCAACCCCTTCGGCCAGCCGAGCTGGCCATCGGGCAGCACCACGACCGGGTTTCCCTCGGTGCTGTGTATCCGCGCGACCAGGACGCGGCCGTTCTCGTCGCGGATCAGGATGCGCCGGGGCGTTCCCGGGACCGTGACCGTGGCGGCGGGTGCGGGCGCGGGTTCCGGCGGCGCCGGGTCGGCGGGCGGTGCCGCTGGAGAGGGCGTTTCTGGCGGCGCTGGGGTCGGGGCGATGTTCCTTGGGTTTGGGAGCGGGCGCGTGGTCCGCGGCGACGGGCGTTTTTTCCCGGAGCGCGAGCGTGGCCTGAATCGGCGGGTGCGAGACCGGCTGGGGAAGGCGGTCCGGTGCCGGGGCGACGGCAATGGCAATGGCCTCCGGCGGCGCCACCGGCGAAATGGGCGCCGGCGCGTGCGGAACCATCGCGTGATGGCCCAGCAGCGCGGCCGAAGTCAAAACCACCAGACTGGCCAGGGCCGCGCGCCCTGGCCGGCCCACGCCCGCTGCGCCTTTCGCATCCGTTCCCTCGATGGCTCGGTCTCGATCACTGGCGCCTCGAACCCACCGCGATCACGCCCGCGAATTCTCTCGCCTCCCCTCTTTCCTACGCTACCGAACCTGATCCAGGATCGGAAGGGCCCTTGAGCCGAAACCACGCGCCGCTAGAGTGGTGACAAGGTACGGGCCGGCACGCCCGTTTCTCGCCTCTCTCTCGTTTGAGGACTCTCCGATGGCACGAATGGCGAAGTGCGCGGGCTTCCTGGCGGCCCTGCTGGCCTTGTCGGCGGCCAGCCCGGGGCCGAAGCAGCCCAAGGTCAACCCCGGGCCGAATGAACCGGATTGGGTGGTCATCCTCGATACGCGTTACGGCCTGAAGATGTTCGACGACCTTCAGAACCCGGTGGTCACGACCGCCGCGGCGGTGCCGGGATTGTTCCGCAAGGCCGGGCCTGGACCCGTGCGCTGCACGCCTGTGATCGCCCTGGGACTGGAGACAGCGACCCGCGGCGGTTGGTATGAGCCCGGTCCCGACGCCGCTCATCCGGGCAAACACGACCTCTGGTCCTACCAGTTCAAGAATACGGCCCACGACCTGGAGGCGAACGAGCACCTGCCGCCACCCTTGCAGGCCGGCTCAAAAACCGAGTTCGACCCGGGAGACCATCCCTTTGGGATTCTGGATCGCCAACGACGGCTTCCAGGACGGCGGCGTGTTCACCGAGCCGAAAACGGTGGCCGCCGTCAACGCCCGGCTGGCCGCGCAACCGTACAAGACCATGATCTACCGCAATAAGGACAAGGCCACCGGACAGGTCGTTCCCCACAGCTACCTGATCGGCTGGGAATACTCGACGAACGACGACTTCCAGGATGTCGTCACGCGCGTGGACAACGTCGAGCTGATCCCCGTGGCGGGGCGGTGAGAATTCCGGATTCCGGATTCCGGATTCCGGATTCCATCCCTTCGCAAGGGGTATTCTGGAATCCGGAATCTGGAATCCGGAATCCGGAATCCGGAATCTGGAATCCGGAATCCGGAATGACGATATCACTTCGCCTCGCTCTGGAATACGTGTTCCGGGAGCTCCCCTGCCGGGTTCGAGCCCGGCGTGAACGCGGTCTTCGAGGCGGGCCGGGGCGGGGGGATCGGGCGGCCCAGGTGCTCGAGGTAGTAGGCGAGTAACGGGCGCAGACCGAGATCGGGCTTGAGCTTCAGGGACGTCTCCATATGTTCGCCGGCCGGGCCGGGCACACCGGCTTCGAGCAGGCAGAGGCCCAGCTCGGCCTCCCATTCGGCCTGGCTGCTGACCAGGTTCGGCAGTTCCAGGTTCGCGTCGGCCGCTTCCCGCACGTAACCGCGGAGCAGGCTGCGGGCCGCCTCCAGCGACTGGTACGCGAGTGTGCTCTGGACCTGCTTGAGGCTGCGCTGCCAGAACGAGTTGGCGACCTCGTAGCTGCCAATCAGGAAGTAGACGGTCCCTTCGCGGAAGGACGCGGTGCCGGGACCGGTGTTGAGCGTGGGGTCCTCCGCGTTGCTCGTGTCGAGAATATCCAGCGCCCGGTCGGGCCAGCCGGCCTGACACTCCAGGTCGAGCAAGCGGGCCTTGATCGCGCCCTGGACGGTGCCGGTGTCCTCGGCCTCGTTGAGCTTGGCGATCGCCAGGCCCAGGCAGCCTTCGCGGAGCGCGGGGTCGACCAACTGGAGCGGACTGGCCTGCCGCTCCTCGACCATCTGCTCGAGTCCCTTCTCGACCTGCGCGACCAGGCTATCGAATTGCCTGAGCCGCGTCTGGAATTCCGGCCGGTCCGCGGCCTCGGGATCGAGCTCCTTGATCTTGAGGACCTGGTCGCGCGCCAGGTCGTAATAACCGCGCGTCTGATAGACATCGGCGAGTTCGGCGTGCAGTCGTGCCAGGGCTTTGCGGCCGTCCTCGGTGGGCGGCGGCGGCGTGGCCTGGATGGCGAAGTTCAGCGCCGTCGCCTGCTGCCGTAGACGCAGGTTCAGATAGGTTTCGGGAAGAGCATTCCCCATCACCGCCGTTTCCGCCTGGATCAGTTTGCTGTAGGCGTAGCACAGCAGTTGCCAGGCGACGGCATCGTCCGGGTTGCGTGCGAGGGCCTTGCGGATCTCGCCGATGGCGATCAGGCAGTGCGCCGGATCGGGGTTCGGGTTGGCTTCGGATAGCCCCTGGGTGAGCCAGCGGCCGGCCGCGGCCACGTGGGGCTGCGTGCCTTTGCGCAGGCGGTTGCGGAACACCCGGTCCAGCATGGTGGTGGGCGTCGGCGGCCGGTCCAGCGAGGGCACCGCGCGCTCGACATGATAGGCCAGGTTGGCCGCATCAAGCCGGCGGTCCAGGAAGACCTGCCGGTCTTCGGCCGGGGCGTCGTCACGGCCAAAGAGGACCGTGTTGCCGTCGTCGTAGAACGGGATCCAGTTCGGGCTGGCAAGCAACCCCTGATAGGTGCGTTCCAGGTGAGCGGACAGCCCGATCGGGACCATCACCACATCGATCCGATACTGGTCGAGCGTCTTCTGCCAGTCGTCGCGGCGATCGTCGGCCAGGGCCTTGATCAGTTGCTGAAGCGCGCTGCGGAACGTGGTCGAGAACAGGTGCTCGCGGCTATCGACGAAGGTCTTGCGGTTCGTGTTCCGCGGCCAGGCGCGCCAGATCAAGGCGTCGCCGCTGGCGAGATTCAGGTTCAGGATGTTGCCGGTGATCTTGGCGTCGGCGAGAAAGTCCGCCGCTTCGAACGCGAAATCGGCGTCGCTGTAACCGAAGCCGAAGACCGGCTCGGCGGGCGTGGTCGCGTAGCCGGTCAGACCCTTGACGAGGAGCAGAAACACGACCAGAAGCGTGACCGCGCGGCCGCCCACCGACCAGGCCCGCCAGGTTGCCGCAATGCGTCCCTCGGTCCCGAAGCGATCCTGATACCACTCCTGGCCGTTGAGCGCCAGGCAGACCGCCCAGATCAGGGCAAACTCAGGCGCCAGGACAACCCGCGTGCCCCAGAGCACCGCCGCCAGGGCGAACATCAAGAAACGCGCGAGCTGGAACCGCTGTCGATTCAGCGCGAACGAGAGCAATCCCACGGCCACGAGAACCACGTAATAGCCGACGTAAAGCCAGTGGGCGCCCGGAACAAGGCCGCCGGTGAGCGTGTCGAAGTGCTTCCAGCTCAGGGGGCCGAAAAACGAGACCTGATCGACCGTGAGCAAGCCGGCTGAGCCCCGAAAGAGCTTCAGATACGGCGACGCCGCGGCCGGATAGATCCGCCACAGGAACGGATTGAGCAGGCACGCCCCGGCACAGAGCGCCAGCACGAGGGCGCCGAAACCCAATGTGGGCCGCTGCTCTCCCTTGCGAGTCCCGGGCACCGCGAGGCCGATCACCGCCGCCGCCAGGGCCAGCAGCCCGAACAGAAACGAGCTATCCACGTTCGCCCAGAGGACGAACAGCGGGACCAGCGCCAGCAGCACCTTGGGCCGGTTCGCGCTCAGTGCCTTGTGGAGGCACCACAGCTCGATCGCCAAAAAGAGCAAGCCCCAGGCCGAGGGATCGACCTCCGCCGGGCGCGCGATGCCCCCGAGGATGGGCACCAGCGCGATCTTCCCCGGCTCCAGCACGGTTTCCCCCGCCACCACGCTGGTCTGCGCGGCCGCGACGGGCATCGGCATGAACATGCCGCCCAGCGCCAGCAGCACGCAGACCGCCACCCACCACAGCCCCGGCCCCGCGCGGCGGTTCTGAAGCAACACCAGGGCCGTCGCCGCGCGCAGCAAGGCCGTCAGGCCGACCAGGATGCCCACCGCGAGCTGGTCCCGCGTCGCGGCCTTGCTGAGGCGCAGGCCGGTGTCATGGACCTGCGCGGAGACCCACTGGTACACCCAGGGGAGATTGACCCAGCGCGCCCCTTCCATCGTGTACGAGAACGGGTCGGTCTTGACCGGCCCGCTCATGCCGATGAGACGGCCCGTCTGGAGGTTCGGCCAGAGGCTCGAGTTGCCGACGTTGACCAGGTGGACCGAGCCCAGGAAGACCAGCAGGAGCAGACCGGCGACGACATACAGGTCGTAATAGCGGTTCCACTCCAGCACGCGCGCGGGCGTCCAGACCCACGGCTCCGGGGCGGGTGGGGGCGGTTCCTGATCGCTGGCGGTCGCGGCGGCGGCGACCTCCGCGGCGGACTCACGGCGCTGAGATGGGGTCATGGTGGGAACGGTTCACGAAACAAGGCGGCCAGAAGCGCGGGACGTGGCTCGGTCCGCCGTCATGTTATTCGTTATCTACGACGCACCCATGCTAGGCCCCCAACCGCGCGCCGGTCAAGAGTAGGCTGGGTCAGACCCAGCCTGCAACCGGCCACGTGCGGGACGCCGTGGCGAATTGACTTCACCCTCCCGTGATCTACAATGCGGGAGGCGCAAAGTTTCTGTGAAGTTCCCTGACCTCCCTTTGCCCTCCCGACCCCGCACGACGCACGGGCTCCTTCATGCGACTGCTTACGGCCATACCGGTTTACAACGAGGAGCGCTATCTCGAACCTGTCCTGGGCGAGATCGTCGCGCACGCGCCCGGGAGGGTGCTCGTCGTCGATGACGGCTCGACCGACCGGACGCCCGCGATCCTGGGGCGGTTTGGCGATCCGGTCCGCGTGCTGCGGCATGCGCGCAACCGGGGCTACGGCGCGGCCTTGCGCAGCGCGTTCGATTATACGCGGGAACAGGGTTACGACGGCCTGGTGACGCTCGATTGCGACGGCCAGCACGAGCCCTCGATGATCCCCGAGATGGCGGCCCCGCTGGCGGACCACGACATCGTCTCGGGCAGCCGCTATCTACGCGTGTTCGACCCGCGGCAGCGGCCTCCCGAAGCGCGGCGGCGGATCAACGTCGAGGTGACGCGCTGGCTCAACGATTGCCTTGGCCTGAACCTGACCGATGCCTTCTGCGGTTTCAAGGCGTATCGAGCCTCGGCGCTGGAGGTCTTCGACATCACCGACGACGGCTACGCCATGCCGTTGCAAGTCTGGGTCCAGGCGGCGGCGCACGGTCTGTCGATCGTCGAGGTGCCGGTGCCGTTGATCTACCTGGATGAATCGCGGGCTTTCGGCGGCGCCCTGGACAATGCCGAGTACCGCCTGAATCACTACCGGCAAGTCTTCCGCGAGGCCCTCGCGCAGACCGGCCTGGCGGTGGCGGGGGGCTGTCGGTGATGGACGCCCACCGGCTGCGGGCGCCCGCGCAGGACGGCGGCGTGCTGGCCGTACCGCCGCTGGCCGAGGCCCCCGCACGTCTGGCGGACGCGATCCGTTCCTTCCACGCCTGGAATCACGAATTCCAGGGCCGCCGTGCCGGCTGGCTCCGCGACCGCGCCCGCCGCGAGGTGCTCGACCAGGCCCGGTCGTTTCATGCGCGCCTCGGCCTCGATCCGCCCGCCGCGGCGGCCGGCCCGCTCATCGTCACCGGCCACCAGCCCGAGCTGTTTCATCCCGGCGTCTGGGCCAAGAACTTCGCCGTGTCCGGCCTGGCGCGAAATCAGCACGGCCTCGGCCTGAACCTGATCGTCGATAACGACGTGCCGCGCAGCCCGACGATCCGGGTGCCGACCCGCACCGAGCGCGGCCTTCGCGCCGTTCAGGTGGAGTTTGACGCCTGGAACGGCGAACTGCCGTACGAAGAGTGGACGGTCCGCGACGAGAGCCTCTTCCGACTCGTTCCCGGATCGCACGCGGTCGCGCTGGGCGGCCAGGTAGCCGACCCGGTCCTCGACGAGTTCTGGCCGCACGTTCAAGAAGCCGCGTGCCGCACCGACCGCATCGGCCTGCGGTTTGCCGCGGCGCGGCGCGCGGTGGAAGGGGCCTGGGGGGCCGGCAATGCCGAGGTTCCCCTCAGCGCCGTCTGCCAGACGACGGCCTTCTTGTGGTTTCTCGCGCACCTGCTGGCCCAGTTGCCACGGTTCCGGGCGATCCACAACACCGCACTCCGTGAATACCGTGCGCGGTACGGCATCCGCAGCAAGCATCATCCCGTTGCGGACCTGACCGCCCGGGACGGCTGGGACGAGGCGCCCTTCTGGGTCTGGCGGGCCGGCTCAGCGCGACGCCAGCCGTTGCTCGTCCGGGCACATGGCCGCACGATGGACCTGCGCGCTCAAGGCGAAGACGCGCCGTTCCTGACCGACTTGCCCCTCGGGCCCGAGCGCGAAGCCTGTTGCGCCGTCGAGCGATTCCAAGCCTTGCCCGGGCAGGGGGTGCGTCTGCGCACCCGTGCCTTGACCACCACCATGTTCGCCCGGCTCATCCTGGGCGATCTGTTCGTCCACGGCATCGGCGGCGCGAAGTACGACGAGCTCGGCGACCGCATCGTCCGTGACTTCTTCCACATCGAGCCGCCCTCGTACCTGGTCCTGTCGCTGACCGCCTGGCTCGGGCTCGAACAGACGCCGGCCACAACCGACGACCTCCGCGCCTTGAAGCGGCGGGCACGGGATCTGACCTACAACCCGGATCGATACTTGACGCCCCCCCTCGATCCGACTCTGGAAGCGGCGTTGCGCGCCAAGCACGCGGCGATTGCGGGTGCGACGGCGACCCGTCGCGACCGCGTGGCGCGGTTTCACGCGATCCGCCGCGCGAACGAGCCGCTCCTTGCGTCTCTTCAACCGCGCCTCGCCTCCGTGGCCGCCGAGCGCGAGCGCTCTGATCCCCGCCCTGGCCTCCAACGCCGTGGCTCACGGCCGCGATTACGCCTTTGTCCTCCACTCGCGGTCCCATCTTCAGACGCTGTTTCGAGAGCTGTCCTGACGGGAGCGATCGCCGGCCATCTGCTCATCTGCCATCTGCCCATGGGTTTCGGTAAGATAAACCTCATGGGAGTCATCCCAGGGATGAGGGCGTTTGCATGCAAGTCGAGGTGAGCTTCGCCGGAGAGCAAATCGCATTCGAAGTGCCCGCGGATCGCCTGGTCCAGCGCTGGTCGGGGCCGGCCGGCACGACCGTCGAGGCGTTCCGGGCGCGGGTTTTTGAGGCGCTTGAGCGGCCCCTCGACTTTCCGCCGCTGCGCCAGACGGTCGTGCCGGGCGATCGTGTCGTCATCCCGGTGACGCCCGGAATGCCGGCGGCCGGGGCCGTGCTCGGTGCCATGATGGAGATCCTGGAGCGGGCGGGCGTGGAACCCGGCGCGGTCACGATCCTGACCGCCGAGTCCGCCCCGGAGCTTTTCCGCGAAGGCACGGCGCACGCGCTCCACGACCCCCGGGACCGGCGCAACTGGCCTACCTGGCGAGCACCACGCAGGGCCGGCGAGTCTATTTGAACCGTCTCCTGACGGATGCCGACGTGGTCTTGCCCATTGGCCGGCTGGGTCATGACCCGGTGCTGGGCTACAGCGGTCCCTGGGGCGCGGTCTATCCGCTCATGAGCGATGCCCCTACCCGCCAGGCGTTGCGTGCGACAGCATCGGATCTGCTCCCCGATGCGCAGCACGACCGGCCCGCCCTGGCCGAGTCGGCCGAGGTGAGCTGGCTGCTGGGAAGCCAGTTCCATGTCGGGGTGCTGCCAGGAATGGAGGGAGCCTCCGAGATCCTGGCGGGGCGGGATGCGGCCGTACGCGCCGAAGCCTTGCGACGGGTCGATGCCTCCTGGACCTGCACCGCGCCCGAGGAGGCCGACCTGGTGGTCGTCGGCATCGGCGTGCCCTGGAAGCCGACCACGCTCGACGACCTGGCGCAAGGGCTGACGGCGGCGGCGCGACTGGTGCGCTCGGGGGGCAAGATCGTCGCCCTGTCGTGCGCCGTGGGAGTCACCGGCCGGGCTTGGAAACGGCTGGCGGAACGTGACGATCTTGACGCCTCGCCCGCCCTCCTGAAAGGTCTGGAAGCCGAGCCTGATTACCTGGCCGCCCGCCGCCTGATCCTCGCTCTGGCGCGGGCGGATGTCTACTTGCTCAGCCGGCTGGATGCGGAACTGGTCGAGAGCCTGGGTCTCATCCCGCTCTCAAGTCCCGCCGAAGCCGCTCGCCTCGCAGGCCGGAGCGCCTCGTGCAGCGTGCTCGACGCGGGGGAGTTGGTACGCATCCAGAGTGGCGGAACGATGCCGGATGGCTGATGGCCGATGTCAACGAATGCAAGAACAATCTGCCGTCTGCCGTCTTCCATCTGCCCTCTGTCTTGGAGGGTCTTCCCATGACGCTTGAGCCGCTTCTCTCGCTGGCCGACCGTTCCGACCGCGTCCGGTTGCGCATCACCGGACCGGATCGCGTCAAGTTCCTGAACAATCTCACCACGAACGACGTGAAGCGCCTGGCCGTCGGGCAGGGCTGCGAGGCGTTCGTGACCAGCTTGCAAGGCAAGACCATCGGCTATGTCACGCTCCTCGCCGCGAACGATGAGCTTCTGCTGCGCAGTGACGCCGGGGCTCTCGAAGGGTTGCTCTCCCATTTCCAGAAGTATGCGGTCTTCGATGATGTGGCCTGGGAAGACGTCTCGGCGTCCACATGCGAGCTGCACCTGATCGGGTCGAACTGCGTGGATTTGCTGGCCCGGCTGGGACTGCCCGAGCCCGCGCAGGGCGTGCTCGATCACGAGGCCGCCCGTCTCGATGCCCTGCCGGTGCAGGTCGTGCGCGAAGCGCCGACGGGTCGGCCAGGCGTGACGTTGCTCGGGCCGGTGGCTCTGGCGGACCGCGTCCGTTCGTCGGGTCGCGCGATCGGCCTGGTGGATCTGGACCCGGCCACGTTCGACGCGCTGCGGATCGAGGCCGGCACGCCCGTCTTCGGGCGCGATATCACGCCCGGCAACCTGCCCCAGGAGCTGGGCCGCGACCGCCAGGCCATCAGCTTCGCGAAGGGTTGCTACCTGGGACAGGAAACCGTCGCGCGTCTGGACGCCCTCGGCCATGTCAACCGCCTTCTCAAGGGCCTGCGACTGGACCGGCCCGCGCCGGCGGGAACCGAGTTGAAAACGGCGGAGGGCCAGGTCGCCGGCGCGTTGACCTCCGTGGTGCTCGACCCGGATCACAGCCAGCCGATCGCGCTGGGGTTCGTTCGCAGGCCGCACGCCCGTCCCGGCCAGAGCCTGGCCTTCGATGCGCAAGGCCAGCGCGGCGTCGCCCAGGTCTGCGACTTCCCCATGCGCCGCCCGTGGAATGAGTGGTGGGATGCACAGGACATGGCCCGGTCCGTTGCATCCGAGGATGCGTGGCTCATCCGTCTGCAAGCCCGAAGCGCCAGCGAGTGCATTCTCTCTCTGGGCCTCCACTTTTTGGGCCTCCCCAGAAATGCACTCGCTGGCGCTTCGGGCTTGCAAGATCGATGTCCCACCCCATCGTGAACCGCTCTCACCCTCCCCCGCCAAGAGGGGGACCGGAACGCATCCGCGGGTTCGTGGATGGGGCGAGCCGGGACTGGCTGGCGCACCATCTTCGCTGTATCCTCCTGTACAGACCGCGTTTCGCTCCTTCCTTCGGATCTCGCCCATGAAACTCATCCGCCAGACCGTGATCAGCATCGGTTGGCTTGCCGTGGCGACGGCGGCCTCCCCGGCACAGAACGAGGCCGGTCCAGCTCCGACAAGTCCCTTCACGCTCAGTGCCGTCCCGCGTGCGCGGTTGGATCAGGCGCTGGCGCCGCTCCATGCCCGTTTCGACCCCGCGGCGAACATGCTCCGCGAGCCGTTCCATACCCCCGGCTATCATACGACTCTCAAGGGCGGCTTCGTCCACGGCACGCGATCCGCCCTGGAGTATGCGGTCGGGCTGCTCGATACCGGTGACGAGGCGTGGCGGACGCGTGCGGAAGCCATCCTGCGCGCGGTCATCGCCTTGCAGGATCAGGACCCGGCCAGCAAGACCTATGGCATCTGGCCCTGGTTTCTCGAAGAGCCGCTGACCGTGATGTCCCCGCCCGACTGGAACTGGGCCGACTTTTGCGGCGTGCAACTCCTCCAGGTGGCCCGCGATCACCGTGCACGCCTCACGCCCGACGTGGCGGCCCTGGTGGACGACGCCATCAAGCACGCCGCGCGCTCGATCCAGCGGCGCAACGTCGGTCCCAGCTATACCAATATCGCCATCATGGGCACCTATGTCACCCTCGTGGCCTCCGAGCTTTACGGATGGGACGACCTGCACCGCTACGCCCTGGACCGGCTGCGCCGCTTCTACGACTACACCAAGGAGCAAGGTTCCTTCACCGAGTACAACAGTCCCACCTACACGGTGGTGGCGGTGTCGGAACTCAGCCGTATGCGGCTGCATGTCCAGGACAAGGAGGCGCTCCGGCTCGTCGAGGAACTGTATCGGACCGCCTGGGAAGAGATCGCGGTCCATTTCCACCCGCCCACGCGGCAATGGGCCGGACCGCACAGCCGCTGCTATAGCACCTTGCTGGGGCGCGGGACGCTCGCGTTTCTGGGCCACGCCTGCGCGGGCCGTGTGGACTTCGGTCCCGACCAGCCGACCATCGCCGAACAGCGCTTGCCGGTGCCTTGCCCGCGCGACCTGGAGCCCTTCTTCGTCAAGCTTGACGCACCTCGGGATGTCGTCAAGACGTACCTCAAGGCCGATCCGCCCGTCGTGGGAACGACGCATCTGGAGCCGGCGTTTGCTCTGGGAAGCGTCAATCGCGGAGACCTCTGGAACCAGCGGCGCGCCCTGGTGGCCTACTGGGGCACGCCGGCAAAACCCGCGTACCTGCATCTCCGCGTCCTGCGCGACGACTATGACTATGCCGACGCCCAGTTCTTCAGCGTCCAGCGCGGCGGCGATGTCCTGGCCGCCATCAACTTCGGTACCGACGGCGGGAATACCCACGTTTCCCTGGACCGCCTGAAAGACGGTTCGGTCCGCGCGCGGGACCTGCGACTGCGGTTTGAGTTCGGCGGCGCGACGGGTCCTTTGCGCCTGTCCGCCCCGGCGAAGCTGGGCGATCCCGCGCGTCTTGCCCTGGGGGATGTGCATCTCTCTCTCGTGGTCCCGCACGCGGTTTTCGGTGATGAGCCGATCCACTGGGAGACCGGCGGGAAAGCGTCGCTCGCCTGGCTGGACCTGGTGATCTACCAGGGACCGGAACGAGAGTTCCGCTTCCGCGAGATCGAGCACGCCGCGATCGGTCTGGCGCTGCGCTGCGGGCGAGAGGACGCTCCGCCGCCGGTGGTCCACGCCCGTATTCGTGACGGTCGCCTGATGCAGGAGTGGGGCGAACTTCGCCTGGCGATTCCGGTTCGACCCGACAAGATTGGCACGCTCCAGAAAGCGGTGACGTATTGAACGCAAGCGTCTTCTGGTCGTCGCGCGGGATCGGACCGTCGCCTACACCCTCTGTGTGTATCCGCGCAACACGGGCCCGTGCGCGGATGGGGGAAACTCCCGCGCGGTCCAAACGATCATCTCTTCGTCGGAAGGCCCAGCGCGCGACGCCGGGTGGCACGGGTGGACCGAGCCACCCGGCGCACCACTTGACATAATATGTTCTTTGACAATATGTTGTGTAAAATGCACAAACGAACCCAGCGCGGGCGTGCGGCCGTCACGGACGCCTCGGCCGCGGTCCCGAGAGGCGTGCCCAAAGCGAGCGCGGAAAGCGCCGCGCGGAAGGAGCGGAACTCTTGATGAATCAAGAGTTTACGAGCAGTTGACGGCCCACAAAAGAGCCGCGCACAGGGCCGGCGCCAGAGGACGATCAAAGTCACCGGCGGAAGGAGTGAAACGCCAGACGGGATAAGAGCTTAGGGTCGGTGACCGGCCCGTTTCACGCGGTCGCAAGGAGGGTGCGATCCGGGTGGAGGTGAGTGTGGGCCACCCAATCGGCAAATCGCTGGCGGGGCCGGGCCAGAAAGGTCGTCGAGGCGCAGCCGGAGTGGATCGACAGGGCCGTCGCCGTCTACCTGGCCATGCGCGCGTTGATGAAGCAACATAACACCGATTGCATCACGATCACTGCCTGGGAGGTTTCGCCAGCGGCCGGCTGGCCGCCTACCCGTGTCTCGGTTCCATGCAGATCCTCGACGACGGCGGCCAAGGCGTGTGCGAGGCCATGCCCGACGACTCGATCAGCATGCTCCTGGGCCGGCTGCGGACCGGACGGGCCCTGACCAAGCCCTTCGGAACGACGCGCCCGTCCGGCCCGTTCCACATCCGCACGCTCACAACCGCGACCCGCGCGGCTGCTGCTCGGAGACCTGCCTCCCCGAAGGCGACATGACCACCAGCTTCCGCACGCACGTCGCGGCCAAGAAAATGGTGATCCATCCATCAGGCGAGGGCGATTGCGGATCTGGACGCCGACCGCGGCTGTCGCACCCAGCTTCCGGGCGAGGTCCGCGGCGACATCGGCCGGCTTCTTGCCGAGCGGGACCGTTTCGGTTGGCACAGGTTGACGTTCTACGGCGACGTGAAAGAACCCCTCATCGAACTCGGCCACGCCCTCGCTCGGGCTGGAAGTGATCGAAGAAGCGTGAGAAGGCGCCGAACCCGTCAACAACACGTCGCCTTCTCACCGTGCCAATTGACAAGCTCATGGTGACTCGCTATTGTTCATTGATCGTTGCCCAGAGTGCGTCGTAACCATTGACACCACCTCGGGCTGACGACTCGGCCGACGCTCCGACCTCGGCGATTCTGCTACGATCTCGATCATGATGGATCTTGGGCGGCTAACTCAGCGGTAGAGTGCCATCCTCACACGGTGGAAGTCGTTGGTTCGAATCCAACGCCGCCCATTGGACTTACGACGATTCCGAGGGAGAGCTGGTCACAGAACGGGTCACAGAATTCCCCCTCCCCGGCCGTGCCAGGGCCAGAGAGGGGGTGAGGCGAACCTTCCGGTCCGCGGGTGCTTTCACCGGATTGGAGGGTGCCCATGGCTCGCGAAGCTCGTCCCTGGTTCCGCAAGCAGATCGGCTGGTGGTGCGCCTACATCGACGGCCGGCAGGTCCGGCTGGCGAAGGGTGAGGGCAAGAACGGCCGCACCGAGGCCAACCGGCGGCTCAAGGAGTTGCTGGCGCTGAAGGAGGCCAACCCCGCGCCGAAGCGCCGGGGCATACCGTCGCCTCGATCATTGACCTGTACATTAGCTACGCCAAGAAGCGGCTCGCGCCGCGCACGCTCGAGGAGCGGGAGCATTACCTCCAGGCGTTCGCCGAGGCGTGCGGCTTTCGGAAGATCGCCGACTGCAAGCCGTTCCACCTCACGCAGTGGATGGATGCAAATGCGCAGTGGAAGAGCGACTGGACGCTCTCCTCGGTCGTGAGCATCGTGCAGCGACCGTTCAACTGGGCAGTGACCCAGGGCCTCATCGACAAGAACCCCTTCCGCGGCGTGAAGAAGACCCAGGGCGAACCGCGCCGGCCGATCACCGATGAGGAGTTTCAGTCTCTGCTGCGGGCCTCCGCCGGGACGTGGCACCGCATGAAACCGACCCCGGGAGCGCGGTTCCGCCAGATCCTGATCTTCCTTCGCTACACCGGCTGCCGACCGGGAGAAGCCGCCACTCTCAAGTGGTCGGACATCGACCTCGACGCGGCGGTGATCGTGCTGCGGAAGTACAAGACCGTGAAGCAACGCCGCGTGAAGGTGCCGCGTGTCATTCCGCTCCATCCCGTCGTCCTCAAGCTCCTGATCTCGATCCGCAAGCGGGGCGAACATCCCGACCTCGTGTTCCTGACTCACCGCAAGACACCCTGGAACCGCTCGAACCTGAGCCTGCGCGTCCAGCGGGCGCGGGCGAAGGCGGGTATCCCGGCCGACGCCACGCTGTACGGCATTCGCCACGGCTTCGGCACCCGCTCGATCCTGAACGGCGTCGACCTCAAGACCCTCAGTCAGCTGATGGGTCACACGACGACCCGGATGACGGAGCACTATGTTCACCTCGCGGGCCAGCGAGCACACCTTGCCGACGCCATGCGTCGAGCAAACGCGAAGAATCCAAATTCGTGAACCCGGCCGATCGCGCCTGGGACGTGGCGTCGAGGGGGACATACTCGCCTCCCTCGACCCGTCCCAGGTATTCCTGAAGCTGTTCCTCCGAGATCCGGATCGTCCCGCGCTTGAGTCCGTGCCGGGTGCATTTCAGCTTGCCGGCGGCGATCAGCCCGTAGACGAGCGAGATGCTGATCTCAAGTCGCTGGGCACACACCCTGACGGTCACGCGCCGGCCTCCCCGGAAGAGGCGCTTCCCTGCGCCGGGACCCCATCCCTGTTCGACGCTCAATGCGTCTGCGTTGTCGTGGATCGGGTCGTTTGACCGTTGCCAGCCATCGTCTTGAGCCGAAGCATCCGCTTCATCAGCCGGTTCGCTCGTGTTCGGGGTGGTTTTCGAGAAAGAGGGAGGTGCGTAGAACGAATGGATGAACACCACCGAACCCCGTTTGCTGCGCGTCGAAATCGTGGCCGACCTGCCGGTCCTGTGGACCACGATTGAACGTCTCGAGCTACCTGCTACCCTGGACCGCCACTTTCCCACGCCGCAGAACTGGAAAGGGCCACTCACTCCCGGCGAGGTCCTGGCCGTCTGGCTCCTCTTCATCCTCTCCCAGGGAGACCACTGCCTCAACCACGTCGAACCCTGGATCGCCGAGCACCAGAGCACCCTCTCGGCCCTACTTGGCAAAACGGTCCTGCCCGTCCACCTCCACGATGACCGCCTCGCCGACTGGCTCAACCGGCTCAGCGCCAGCGACTCCTTCCGCCTCCTGGAACGCGACCTGAACCAGCAGACGATCCGTGTCTACCAACTCCCCACGGATACGGTCCGCATCGACGCCACCACGGCCAACTCCTACGCCGATGTCCTGACCGAGCAAGGGTGGCTGCAGTTCGGCCACAGCAAGGACGACCCCGACCGGCCCCAGTTGAAAATCGCCGCGGGAGTCCGCGATCCGCTGGGCATGCCGCTGGTCACGGTGGCCGTGCCCGGGAATACAGCGGACGATCCGTTGTACATCCCCATCATCCAGGCGGTGCAACAAGCCTTCGGCCGAGGCGGCCGGAGCTATGTGGGCGACTGCAAGATGGCGGCCCTGGCCAGGCGCGCCTTCGTGGCGGCTGGGGAGGACTTCTATCTGTGCCCGCTGTCGGAGAATCAGCTCAGTCGGGCGGAGCGACACGCGTTGCTGCGGCCCGTCTGGGAGGGCACTCAGACGTTGCAGTCGGTGCGGCGTCCCGGTGCCAACGGGCAACCGGACGAGTGGGTGGCCGAAGGGTTCGGTGTGGATGTGGAGTTGACCGCCCTCGTGGGCGCGATGCAGGTGCGCTGGACGGAGCGGCGCTGGCTGGTGCGCTCGTGGGCGTACGCGCAGGCCCAGGAGGCCGCCCTGGAGCGTCGCCTGGAGAACGCCCTCCAGGCGTTGCGGGACCTGGCCGTGCCCAAGCGGGGCAAGAAGAAATGGGGTCACGCCGAGCTGATGCAGGCGGCCGGGGCCATCGTCAAACGCGAAGGCGTGGAGGGCCTGCTGAGTTACACCGCGCACGCGGTGATGACGACACGGCCGGTGCGGGCCTACCGGGACCGGCCGGCGCGGCAGGAGACGGACGTGTCCTTCCAGATCGACGTGCCTCGCGAAGAGACCCGGATCGAGGAGAAGAAGCGGGAGATGGGTTGGCAGGTCGACGCCACGAATGCCCTGGCGATGGTGTTGCCGCAGGTGGTGTGGGCCTACCGGGGCCAGTATCGGATCGAGGACGACTGGTCGCGGTTGAAGGGGCGGCCTCTGGGATTGACCCCGATGTACCTGCAGGACGAGGAGAGGATGCAAGGGCTGGTGTATCTGCTGAGCCTGGCGTTGCGCCTGCTGACGCTGCGGGAGTGGGTGGTGCGCGAACGCCTGCGGAAGGAGGGGGCGAAATTGCAGGGGATCTATGCCGGTCAACCCGGCCGCAAGACGAACCGTCCCAGCGCGGAACTGCTGCTACGGGCGATGAAGACGATCAGCGTGAGTGTGGTGGAGAGTAACGGGCAGCCATACGCCCTGTTGTCGCCGTTGACCGAAGTGCAGATACACCTTCTCGAACTTTGGGGTCTACCACCGGATTTGTACGAAAAGGTCGTGCGCGGATTTCCAATACCTCCTGTGGAGATGAGCGA
>CAWHUG010000014.1:0-363111 GCA_963832405.1 uncultured Isosphaeraceae bacterium | reverse complement strand
GAGCCCAGTCTCCAAGGGGCTACTTCCCTGGGAGATCCTTGTCCTGTGCGGTCGACCAGGGGCCAGAGGTGAGTGAGAGTCGCGAGCCGACCGGGCTCCGGATGGCGGATGGCCGTGTCCGGATCAGTCATCAGTCATCAGTCATCAGCCATTGGCTTCAGGATGACCGCAGACCAGGACGAAGCCCGGATCGCTTCGGAATATCCTCCCGCCGTGCGACGAAGAACCGGGCGGGGGGCCAATGGGCGCGCTGCTGGTTGGCTTGGGCGGTTTGTGGACTTCAGTCTGAGGACGCTGCTGGCCTTGCCCGGGGCGCTGCGGCGGCGGCCGGGGGCGATCTTGCGACAGTTCGAACGGGTGGCCTGGGGCAGCCTGCCGCTGGTGCTGGTGGCCGGCCTGAGCGTGGGTCTGGTCACCTGGATGCAGACCCGCCGGCAACTGGCTCGGTATGAGCTCGAATCGGCCCTGCCGAGTCTGCTGGCGGTCGCGGTCTTTGTCGAGACGGGGCCGCTGCTGGCCTCGCTGCTGGTGGCGGGCCGGATGGGCGCGGGGCTGGCGGCGGAATTTGCGTCGATGGTTCTGACCGAAGAGATCGACGCCCGCGAGGCGCCGGTGCCGCGACGATCCCGACGCTGGTGGCGCCCCGGGTCTGGGCCTGCGCTGGCGATCCCCTTGCTGACGATCTGGCTGGATGCCGCCGCCTTCGCGGGCGGATTGCTGGCCGAGCTTGCCGCCGGCCGGCTGACGCCGGCGCTTTTTGGCGCCCGGTCGCTCGATTTCCTGCGCCTGATCGACATCGCGCCCGCGACCTTGAAAACGGCTTTGTTCGGCCTGCTGGTGGCCCTGATCGGCTGCTGGACCGGCCTGACCGCCGACCGCTCGACCGAAGCCGTCGGTCGTGCCGCCACGCGGGGGGTCGTCCGCGCGATGCTCGCCGTCTTCGCCGCCAACGTCGTGATCGTCCCCTGGCTCCAGGTCCTGGTCGAAGCGACGGGATGGACGGGCTGAATAGGATTAAGGAAGAACGCCCGGCCCTGGTGGCGGAGGAGAGGACATGAGGCGCGAGATCGGCGTCGTGCGCCCTGGCGGCCGCGCGGTTCGTACTGGCGGTGCTCGGGTTGGCCGGTTTTGGTGGGGTCGAGATCGCGCGCCGGCACTGGCAATGGCAGCCGACCGTGCCGGTTGCGGTCGATTTCCCGACGGTCGCGGGCCTGGAAGTCGGTGCACGGGTTCACGTCCAGGGACTCGACGCCGGGGTGGTCGAATCGATCGAGCCGCCGACCGTGCCGGGCGGCAGGGTGCGCGTGCGATTGCGGCTGGATCGGCGGCTCGAAGTGCTGGTACGGTCCGACGCCACCGCGCGGATCGGCACGCAGGGGATCGTGGGGGCGAAGGTGCTGGAGATCGTCCCCGGCCGCGTCGATGCCCCGCCGCTGGCCGCCGGCCAGTCGCTCCGCGCCGAGGCCCCGCGCGAGCTGGCGGACGTGATGCGCGACGCCTCGCAAGCGCTGGCCCGGCTCGACGCGGTGGCCGAAGCCGCCCGCGCGGGACTGGGCGACGTCGATGCGATCGCCGCCTCGATCCGCCGCGGCGAGGGGACGATCGGCCGCCTGGTGACCGAGGACGATGCCTACGAGCGGCTGGTCACACTCTCGGAACGGAGCGAGGCCGCGCTGACGGACCTTTCCGACAACCTGGCCGCGCTCAAGCAACCTGGCCCCTGACGCGCGATTTCGACCGCCGGGGGTTCGAGATATCGACCGGGTTTTGTATCAGCCTCGCGCTGCGCGAGAGCTGGGTGCTGGCCGAGTCCGATCTGTTCGAACCCGGCCGCGCGGTGCTGACCGCGACCGGCCGGCAACGGCTGGACACGATCGCCGCGGGCTTCAAACGGCTGAAGTGCCCGCCCTCGGCCTCGTTCGTCATCGCCGCCTTCACCGACCGCGGACCCGGCGGCGACGAGGATCTCGGGCGCATTCTCACGCAGGAACAGGCCGAAGCGGTCAAGACCTACCTGACGGCCCGGCACAAGATCCAGTCCAACGGCTGGTTCACCTCCTGCGCAAGGTGGCCGCCGTCGGTTTCGGCAGCCGTGCCCCTCATGTTCCTACCGCCGCCTCGCAGCCGGCGCGGCGGGTCGAGATCATCGTGTTCACACCGCAGGTATGAAGGGGTGGTCAGAGGTCAAGGGTTTGTAGGGTGGGCACCGCCCACCATCCGGGCCTGGCATCAGAGGACGGTGGGCAGTGCCCACCCTACAAGAACTGATCCCATGGCGACATCCTCTCCTGTTCTGGTCACCGGCGCGACCGGTCTTCTGGGTAGTCATCTGGTGGAACGTCTGGCCGCCCGCGGCGAGGCGGTGCGGGTGCTGGTTCGTGCGCATTCGAACACGGCATTTCTCGATACGCTGAACGTGGATCGCGTCGTCGGCGACTTGACCGACCCGGCCGCGTGTGCGCGGGCCGTCGCTGGGGTCGAGATCGTCTATCATGCCGCGGCCAAGGTCGGCGATTGGGGAACCTGGAAGCAGTTTCAGACCGACTGCCTGGACGCGACGGCCCACCTGGCCGATGCGGCGGTGTGCGCGGGGGTGCGGCGGTTTGTGCACATCAGCTCGACGAGTGCATATGGCCATCCACGCGAGGGCGGGCCTCCCGTGGTGGAGACGGCCCCGCTGGGCCAGCACTTCTGGCCGATCTGGGATGATTACACCCGGAGCAAGGTCGAGCAAGAGCGGCTCGTCTGGGACCGCATCGCGGGCCGGGGGACGGCGCTGACGGTCATCCGGCCGAGCTGGCTCTACGGCGAGCGCGACCGCACCACCACCGCCCGGCTGATCGCGCGGCTGCGGGCGGGACAGGTGCGTTTGATCGGGCCGGGCGACAATCCGCTCAGCGCCATCTACGCGGGCGAGGTGGCCGCGGCCGCCATCCTGGCCGCAAATGACCCCGGCTCGGCCGGCGAGGCGTACAATATCACCGACCAGGGCCCGATCACCCAGCGCGCGTACTTCACCCTCTGGGCCGAGGCCGTGGGCGCCCTCCCATCACGCGCCACGTGTCCTATCACGCGACGTTTGCCGCCGCCTTGCTTTTCGAAGCCGCCGGCCGCCTGACGCACAGCGCGCGGCCTCCGTTCATCACGCGCTACGCCGCCTGGCTCATGGGCCGTCATGTCTCCTACAGCACCGCCAAGGCCCGCGAACGACTCGGCTGGCGGCCGTCCCTCAGCTACCAGGAAAGCATCGCCCGCACCGTGCGGTCGTTCCTCGACACGAAAAAGTGAGAGGCTCTCCGGGAAGCCTGGTTTCAGCCCCGAAGGGGCGGCAGTGCATAGCCAGGGGTGTAAACCCCTGGGACGGGTGATCGGCGCACCAGACCGTTCCCAGGGGTTTACACCCCTGGCTATGCACTGCCGCCCCTTCGGGGCTTTCCGGACCGAGAATCAAGCGAACTCAACCACCAGCGCCTGCCCGGCATCGACGACGAGCCGGACATCAAGCTGCACGCGCACCTTCGAACCTTCAACAACCACCTTCGCAGGCACGTTCTGGCCGTTGCAGATCACGCGGACGCTCGTGATCGGGTGGCCGTCGGGCGGCTCGAAGCCGAGCGACTGAACCTGGAGCCGGCCCCATTTCACGGTGAGCTCGGCAGTGCGCTTTTCGCCCTGGAAGGTCTGGCGATAAGTCCCCCAGCCTTCGGCGGCGGTGAAGGGGGCCTGGAAGTGCTCGGGGGTCAGTCGGGCGCGAAGGCGATGTGGCCTTTGGGGCCGTGGTAGTCGAACCCGCAGGCGGCGAGGAACGTTCCATGGCTCGACATGGCCCGCGCGTAGTGGTCGGAGCACTCGACCTCGTTGTACGGACTGCGTCGGGAGGCGTGGTGGCGGTCGTGGATCATCCGGGTGAGGACCAGGGCCTTGTCCACGAGTCCTTCCCAGAGCATGTGCGCGGCAAGCTGGTGCTCCTGGCCGGTCCAGACTTCGTTCATGTAATACGCGAAGTGGCCCTTGCCGCTGGCCGTCTCGGCGCCGCCGTGGGGGAAGCTGGTCATGACGACGCCCCCTTCGCCTTCCATCGCATACCACCGGCCGCCCTTGATGACGGGCTGCATCCGCTTCATGTACGCGCCGGCATCGGGGGTGAAATTGTACTTCCAGAGCGCTTCGAGGGCGGAGAGCACCTCGGGGCGAGGCGCGATCCGCGGCAGGCCGACCTGCCAGGCCCAGGCCTGGCCCATCAACTGGTCGATATGGCAGCCGTTGTTCGAATTGGTCGTGCCGGGATGCTTCGGGTCGGGCCGGTGGATGAAGTACTCGCCGTTGTAAAGCTGCTTGACGAGCAGTGCCGAGCCGCGCTCGGCGATCGTCCGGCAGCGCGTGGCGAAGGCGGTGTCTTTCATGTCGGTCGCCATGGCCTCGCCGGCGCGGAGGGCGGCGATGTAGAACGAGCTGATCCAGGCCATCGCGCCGAACCAGGCCTTGTCGAGCGTGTTGTACTGTTCGCCTTCCAGGATGCCGTTCTCGTCGCCGTCGCAACCGATCAAAAACTCGATGGAACGGCGAATGCGCGGCCAGGTGGCCTTCAGGTAGGCATCATCGGCCGCGGTCAGGTGTTCGCGATAGGCGCGGAGGATCACGCCGCACTGGCCGTCGTGGGCGACGTGGCGGGCGCATTCGCCGCGGTAGTCGGTGGCGCCGTTCTCATGCCAGGCGGTGCCGAAATCGGTCCGCCGGCGCAGGTCGCGCTCCAGGTCGGGAAGATCCGCCCCACCGACTGCGCGTAGTTCCAGACGTGCTGGCAGGTCCCTTGGCAGCAGAGCACGCCTTCGAAGGCGTAGAACCGACCGCTGTCGAACTGGTACGCCGTGCTGGTCGCCAGCGTGCAGATCGGGATGAACGTGCGGTCCAGGAACCAGTGCGGCAGCGTCGAGTCGTACCACGTCTTGTTCCAGAGCCGGGTCTGGCCCGCGAGGCGGTCGAAGTTCGAGGCGATATGCGCGGCGACATCCTTCGCGGAGTGGAACCGCGTCGCGTAGGAGCGGCGGAGCTTGTCAATGTCGTTGAGCGGACCGAGCCCTTGCGCGGCAGGCCGGGGAAGTACCAGCAGACGAGGAACGTGAATTCGGCCTGCTCGCCTGGCTTCAGCGATGTTGAGCGACCCAGACCGCCGACTTGCTTCGTGCCGAGGGGCACAAGCGAGGCCTGGGGCGAATCGGTCTGAGCGGACTCGAACACCGCGACGGCCGGGTTCTCGGGCAGGCGCGTGTGTGCAAACAGACGGCCCGAACCATCGAGCAGCGCCAGGGCGATCGAGCCGAAGTCTTCCTGCTCGGCCAGCTTCAGCCGCACGCCGGCGGGCGCATCGGAGAAAACAATCTGATCGACGTTGACGTGGCCCCAGGGGCCGCTGGCCGTGTCCACGATCTCGATCCGGGCCTCTTTGCCCTCGAACTCGGCGACGTTCCAGAAGGACCGTTCCAGCCGCTCGTTGTCGCGTCCCTGGGCGGAGCGCACGACCTTGCCATCAACGAGCAAGTTCATGCAGGTGGTTTTCGCCTGGTTGCCGCCGCCGATCAGGAACGCGATGAACTTGCGCTCGATGGTGAAAGGCTTCGAGGTGAGCTTGCCGGTCGTACCGTCGCCCTCGAAGAACGTGTTGACCAGCCGCTTGCCGACGAAGCCGCTCACCGGCTGCTGGTTCGGCAACGTTCCGGCGGCCGGCTCGGGTCCGAACGCTTTTCCCTCCACGGTCCACTTGCCGTAGCCGTTCTCGAAATCCTCGAAGAGGATCTCCGGCCGGGCCGGCGTCTGGCTGGCCGCGGGCGTCTCTTCGGCGGAGCCTTCCAGCGTGGCCAGTTTGCCCGGGAGGGTGCGCATTTCCATGCGCCGCTGACCCATTCCCAACGGGCCGCTGCCCAGGCAGGCGGCATTTTCCAGCCAGCCGGCCAGCGAGACCTCGATGTCCTTCTCGGACGTGTTCTTGATCGTGTAGTGCATCACCGTGGCCGGCAGCGCGGAGTCGTCCACGTTCAGCGGGCAGAACGGCGAGAACGCCTCAAGCTCGACCGTGACCGGAAAGGCCGGGTCGTGGTAAGTGACGAACGCCAACGGGTAGGGGCCCCGGAAGGCGATGTGCTTGGGGTCGAAACCTTCACTGTCGAGCCGTCGCGTCTGGGTTTTCTCCCCCGCCTTGACCCGGATGGCGAACCCTTGTTCGATGGGCGATTCGGCCTTCGGCGGGTGGGCGTAATCGGGCCCGCCGCCGCTGGTGAAATTGCCCGGCTGGGGCAGGTTGAAGATGTCCCAGTGCCAGAGCTTGCCATCGCCGCCGAGGTACAACTGCCCCGCGCCGATGCCGCCGATGGGCATGCCGATCGTGGCCAGCTCGGCGCCGCGGTAGACCGTCGGCTGACCGCGATCAGGGAGGGATTTCACCCACTTCGCGTCGAGCTTCTTGTCCCGCGGGATGATGGACGCGAAATCCTCGCTCTGGAACGGTCCGGCCACCACCTTGGAGAGTGCCAGGCCCGAGGCGGCCAGGCCGGTCAATTCGAGGAATCCGCGGCGCGTGACCGTCGTCGTCTGGCAGCCGCAGGAGGGGGAATCACACGACTCGTTTGGTTTCATCGCGGGCGGCCTTTCCTGAGCGGAGGGATCTTTCCGGTTTCTTGAGGTCGTTTCTACTGCCTGAAGCGAGCGGAGACAAGCATGTCGCGCCTGCTGGGGCGTCGGCGACGGCCGGATTCACCACACTCTTCGTAGGGTGGCTCGGCCCACCATCCCCATTCCCTGACGCGTTAGGGATGGTGGGCCGAGCCCACCCTACGAAGAGTCGCCACGGCCCCCGACGACCGGGTATGATACTCCGGTTCCGGGATCGATGGTGTCCCGCGATGACCGACGTTTCTCGATCGAGCCGCAGTTCCATGAGCAGTCCGTTTACTGGCGAGGTGATTTTCCGCCCAACGTTTGCGCCCCGGGCCGGGATCAGCCATGTTCTGTTCGACTTCGACGGCACGCTGTCCTTGATCCGCCAGGGCTGGCCGGACGTGATGGTGCCGATGTTCGCCGAGATGATGCCGGCCCGCGACGGCGAGTCCGAGGCCGACCGCCACCGGCTCGCGTTCGAGGACATCATGCACCTCAACGGCAAGCAGACCATCTACCAGATGATCCAGCTTGCCGACCGCATCCGCGAACGCGGCGGGGAGCCGAAGGAGCCACTCTGGTACAAGCACGAATACCTGCGGCGACTCGAAGCTGCGCATCCGCGACCGCGTCGAGGGCCTGCGCAACGGTCGCATCCGCCCCGATGATCTGCTCGTTCACGGCGCGCGTGGCTTGCTGGAAGAACTCCGCCGGCGCGGGCTGCCGGCCTACCTGGCCAGCGGAACGGACGAGCCGTTCGTCAAGCAGGAGGCCGAGCTGCTCGACCTGACGCGCTATTTCGGGCGCACGTCTACGGCGCACTCGACGACTACAAGCAGTTCTCCAAGAAGATGGTCATCGAGCGCATCCTGCGCGAGAACGCCATCGACGGCGCCCGGCTTCTCTCCTTCGGCGACGGTTACGTCGAGATCCAGAATACGAAAGAAGTGGGCGGGCTGGCCGTCGCCGTCGCCAGCGACGAGGCGCACAACGGCTCGGGCCACATGGACGCCTGGAAACAGGAGCGTCTCTCGGGCGTCGGCGCCGATGTCGTCATCCCCGACTTCCGCGACGCCGTGCCCTTGCTGGAAAGGATTATGGATGCCGGAACGGTCTGATTCCCGGGCCCCGCTGTTGTTCGTTTTTGTAGGGTAGGCTTTAGCCTGCCAATCCCATTTCCGTTGAATTCCGAATGAGAATGGCAGGCTAAAGCCTACCCTACAAGAGAAGAGTTCGAGACATGGGCTCCACTCCACTTGACCTGAAACGCCTCCGGGTCCGACCGCTCGCCGAGCGCGACAGCTTGACGAGGGTGGACGACATCCTGATCGATCCTGACGCGCCTCCTCCCAAGTGTCTGGCTCCGCAGGCCGTCGGGATCGCCGCGTGTGCCCGCGACATCCGCGCGGCGCGAACGCGGCGCGGGCGTGATCCTCATCTACGGGGCCCATCTGCTTCGAAATGGTGCCGCCCGCATTCTCGACCGGATGATGGAAGCCGGTTGGATCACCCACCTGGCGACCAACGGCGCGGCTCGATTCACGACTGGGAATACGCCTGGCTGGGCCGCTCGACCGAGAGCGTCCGCGCCAACGTGGCCACCGGCACCTTCGGCGCGTGGGACGAGACCGGCCGCAACCTCCATCTCGCCCTGCTCGCGGGCGGTTTGAAGGGCGAGGGTTATGGGCAGTCTCTGGGACGCTTCCTCACCGAGGACGGCACCACGCTGCCGACCGTGGAAGAACTGGAATCCTCCCTTCGCGCCGAGCCGTCGCACCCGCTCGCGCGGCGCGGGCCGATCTGCTCGTCGCCATGCGAACGCACGGCCTGCCCGCCGGGCGTATTCACGTCGCGCATCGCTGGAAACAGGCCTCGATCCTCGCCAGTGCCTTCCAGCGCGGTGTGCCCATGACGGTCCACCCCGGCATCGGCTACGACATCATCGCCTGCCACCCGATCTTCCACGGCGCGGCCATCGGCCGGGCGGCGGCCATCGATTTTCAACGGCTCGTCACCTCGGTCGAGACGCTCGACGGGGGCGTCGTCCTGTCGATCGGCTCGGCGATCATGGGCCCGCAAGTCTTCGAGAAAAGCCTCAGTTGCGTCCACAACCTGCGCCTGCAAGACAGCCGCCCGATCGTCGCCGGGCACTCGATCCACGTCGTCGATCTTCAGGAAGGCGGCGGCTGGGACTGGTCCTCGGGCGAGCCGCCCAAGACCAACCCCGCGTATTACCTCCGCTTCTGCAAGAGCTACGCCCGCATGGGCGGGACGATGCAATACCACCAATGTGATAACATGAGTTTCCTCCACAACCTTTTCCATGACCTGATTTTAACATGACTCCCGAACGCTTCCAGGCCATCACGTCTCGCTTCGAGGGGCTGGTCCTCGCGGTCGTCGGCGATTTCTGCCTCGACCGCTACCTCGAAATTGACCCTAGCCTCAAGGAAACGTCGCTCGAGACGAACCTGCCGGTTTACAACGTCGTGCGGGTCCGGGCCCAACCCGGCGGGGCGGGGACGATCGTGAACAACCTCGCCGCGCTGGGCATCGGCGAGATCATCCCGGTGAGCTTCTGCGGCGACGACGGCGAGGGCTACGAGCTGCGCCGCGCGCTGGTAAGCCTGCCGGGCGTGCAGCTTGACCACCTTATCACCACATCCGAACGGCGCACCTTCACCTATTGCAAGCCGCTGGTCTGTGAACCGGGCCAGGCCCCCGTCGAGCTCAACCGGTTCGACTCGAAGAACTGGACGCCCACGCCCGAGACGCTGGTCGCCCGGTTGACCCGATCGCTGGTCGAGATCATCCCGGAGCTCGACGCGGTCATCGTGCTGAACCAGGTCGATCAGGAGGACACGGGCGTCGTCACGAAGACCTTGCGCAATGCTCTCGGCACGCTGGCCGCCGAGAACCGGCACCTCCCCATCCTGGCCGACTCCCGGCGCGGCTTGCGCGGCTGGCCTCCGGTCAGCTTCAAGATGAACGCCGCCGAGCTGGCCGTGCTGCTCGAGCGGCCCGGCGTCTTGTCGCTCGACGAGATCAAGTCCGCCGCCGCCGAGCTGGCCGCGCAAATCAGCGGCCGGCGTTCGTGACGCTTTCTGAGCGCGGTCTCCTCGCCGCCGATCCGGCCGGCGCCGTCGAGCACGTCCCCGCGCTGCCCGTGCGGGGACCGATCGATATCGTCGGCGCTGGCGACGCCGTCACCGCCAACCTGGCCGCCGCGCTCGCCGCCGGCGCGACCTTGCGCGAAGCTCTCGAACTGGCCGCCGCCGCGGCTTCGTGCGTCATTCACCAGCTTGGCACGACCGGCACCGCGACCGTTGCCGATCTGGCCGCGGGGGTCGGACAGTCGTAGGCTGGATCTTTTGTGGCCTGGGTCTTTTGTAGGCTGGGTCAAGACCCAGCTTCTTTCTTGGGGGAAGCTGGGTCTTGACCCAGCCTACAAAAGACCCAGCTTCTTTCTTGGGGGAAGCTGGGTCTTGACCCAGCCTACAAAAGACCCAGCTTCTTTCTTGGGGGAAGCTGGGTCTTGACCCAGCCTACAAAAGACCCAGCTTCTTTCTTGGGGGAAGCTGGGTCTTGACCCAGCCTACAAAAGACCCAGCTTCTTTCTTGGGGGAAGCTGGGTCTTGACCCAGCCTACAAATATCCAGCTTACAAGAGTCGCCATCAGGCCGGCGCCAGCCACGCGGGCAGCGCGCCCGCGGGCGGCATCTTGATCACGCTGACGCTGATCACGTCGGGGTGGTTCTTGACGGTCTCGAGCGCCTCGGCCGAGGGGATGCTGTCAAGGTTGACCACGCCGATGGCCTCGCCGCCGGGCGCTTCGCGGCCGACGTTCATCTGCGCGATGTTCACGCCATGACTGCCGAAGGTCGTGCCGATGAAGCCGATCAGGCCCGGCCGGTCGTGGTGGGTGAAGATCAGCAGGATGCCGTCGAGATGGGCATCGAGCCGGAACGAGCCGAGCCGCACCAGCCGCAGGAATTGCTTGCCGAAGAGCGTTCCGGCCGCCGCATAGGTCTTGCGCTCGGTGGCGACTTCGACCTGGATGAGCGTGCTGAAGTCCTCGGGAGCATCCGCCGTTTGCGATTCGATGGCGATGCCGCGCTGCTGGGCCAGGGCCATGGCGTTGACGAGGTTGACGGGCTGTTCGAGGGCCGCTTCCATCAACCCGGCGGCGAAGGCCGAGGTCAGCAGCCGGGTGTTCTTGTGGGCGACCTCGCCGCGGTAGGTGATTCTCGCACTCTTGAGCGTGCCGCGGTCCATCTGCGCGTGCAAGACGCCCAGCCGGTGGGCCAGATCGAGATCGATGGCGCAGGCCCTCGAGTTCGGCGCGGTCGAGGGTCGGCATGTTCACGGAGAAGCGCACCTGGCCCTTCTGGAAATAATCGATCAAGAGCCGCGCGGCCTCGACGGCGACGGACACCTGCGCTTCCTCGGTCGAGGCGCCCAGGTGGGGCGTGACCAGCACTTTCGGGTGCTTGACGAGCGGGTCGTCGGCCGGGGGCGGCTCGGGCTGGAAGACATCGACGGCCACGCCCGCGACCTTGCCGGCGTCGAGCGCCGCGATGAGCGCGGCTTCATCCATCAAGCCGCCCCGGGCACAGTTGATGATCCGCACGCCGGGACGCATCGCCTCCAGTTGCGGAGGCGCCGATCATCTGCTTGGTCTCGGGCGTGAGCGGCGTGTGCAGGCTGATGTAATCGCAACGGCGCCAGAGGTCCGCGAGCCGGGCGACGCTCTCGACGCCTTCCTCAGCGCCTTCTCGGCGGACAGGAACGGGTCGAAGCCCAGCACGGTCATGCCGAAGCCGAGCGCCCGCTTAGCGACCGCCATGCCGACGCGGCCCAGGCCGATGATGCCCAGGGTCTTGCCCTCGAGCTGGGTGCCGGTGAACTTGTTGCGGTCCCAGCGGCCCGCCTTGAGGCTCTCGCACGCGGGGGCGACGTTCCGCGAGAGGGCCAGCATCAGGGCCACGGCGTGCTCGGCCGTCGAGATCGTGTTGCCGCCGGGCGTGTTCATCACGACGATGCCCTGGCGGGTGGCGGTGGGCACATCGATGTTGTCCACGCCCACGCCGGCACGGGCGATCGCCTTCAGACGCGTCTGGCCGTCGAGCACCTCGGGTGTCAGCTTCGTGCCCGAACGGATGGCGATGCCGTCCGCGTCCGCCAGCGCGGCCTTCAAGGCCGCCTTGTCGCCGGCCAGCTTCGTATCGACAATCACTTCGATGCCAGGTTCGGCGCGGAGGAGGGCCAGGCCTTCCTCGGCCAGCTTATCGGTCACCAGTACGCGATGCGCCACGATGGAAAGCTCCTCTTGCGCGAAAGGATTTCGAAGGTGCAGGACGTTGCTGGGTTAAGAATCTTCCGATTCCGGATTCCAGATGCCAGATTCCGGATTCCAGATGCCAGATTCCGGATTCCAGATTCGGCTCTGACATCAGCCATCAATCATCTGGAATCTGGCATCTGGCATCTGGATCGGAATCCCCCGGCTAGCCCGCCGGATTCGAACCGGGCGGTCCTGTCATGCGGCCCCGGTCCAGATGGTAGAACGAACCGGGCTCCAGGAACAAGAGGCTGTCGCGGGGACCACGATGATCGACGACCACCACCTGCGAGCTCCCGGCGACCTCGAACCAGCGGCGGTCGTGGACGATCACGAAGGTGAACTCGTCGATGCCGATGCCCACCAGGTCCGGCCGGTCGATCACCGCGCGGGTGAGGCGATAGACCCGCTGACGGGTCAGGCAGTGTTGATCGATGAGGACTTCCGGCCAGAATCCCAGGCCGTCGGCGGTGTGGGTCGTGCCCAGGACCGGGTCGGTCGGCTCGCCGGTGATCATCACGGCCGACATGGCCGCGGCGCCCGCGCTGGTGCCGCCGACGATTGCCCCGGCCTGATAGCGCTTGCGGAAAGCCTCGGGCACGCCCGTGCCGGCCAGCGCGGCGGTGAGCCGGCACTGATCGCCCGACGATATCCAGATCAGGTCGGCCGCCTCGATCTGGTCGAAGGCATGGGGCCGGTCCGCCAGGTCGAGCAGCTCGGCGTGGCCCGCGCCGGCCTCGCGCCAGAGATCGCAGATCGTGGTCCAGATATCCTCACGCTGGGTCGCCTGCGCCACCGCCAGCACGTTCGGACCGGACCGGCCGGCCAGCTCCAGAACCCGGCGCCGGAAATCCACGTCGGTGCGACCGCCCCCGTGCAGCACCAGTCGGCCCCGCGGCGGAACAGAAGCGGCCTTTTCTGCGGGCACAATCGGCATGGCGAGAACCAGGGGAAGGCCAGGGCGCAGAGCGGAACGAGTCGGTCAAACAGAGGGCAGACGGCGGATGACTGATGGCTGATGACTGATAGCGGATGTCAGACTCTCGCATCGATCATCAGTCATCCGGCATCAGTCATCCGCCATCAGTTCTCCTACCGGGCTGGCGCTTCCGCCCGCTGGCGCAGCAGCACGCGCTGGGCGGCGGCGACGCCCCGGCCGGGCTCGGCGACCTTGTAGCCCAGGTCGGCCAGCACCATCTCCAGGCCCGAGAGCGCCGCGATCACGTCGATCTCGTCGAAGTAGCCCATGTGGCCGATGCGGATGATCTTGCCCTTGAGCTTATCCTGGCCGCCGATGAACCAGATGCCGAACTGCGACTGGAGCCGCCCGCGCAGGTCGCCGTCCTTGACCCCTTCAGGCAGCCAGAACGCGGTCAGTCCCTCGGCCGGCCGGGCGCTGAAAAGCTTCAGCCCCATGGCCTCGATGCCCGCCTGGCACGCCTCGCTGAGCCGCCGGTGCCGTTCCCAGACGTTCGGCATCCCCTCGGCGAGGATGCGCTTGAGCGAGTGGTTCAAGGCCATGATGAGCGTGTGCGCGGGCGTGTACGGCGTGTCGAACTCGGCCATCTTCTTCCGCGCGGCCTTCAGGTTGAAATAGAAGGCCGGCGCCTCGAACGCGTCGATCCTCTTCCATGCCTTCGGGCTGACCGCCAGGAACGCCAAGCCGGGCGGGAGCATCAGGGCCTTCTGCGAGCCGACCACCAAGAGGTCGATCCCCCACTGATCCGTGTGGCACTCCATCGAGCCGACGCCCGAGATGCCATCGACGGCCCAGACCGCCTCGGTCTGCCCCACGATCTTGCCGATCTCGGCGACCGGGTGGCCGGTGCCGGTCGAGGTCTCGCTGAGCGTTCCGAACACGGCCGCCGCGTCGGGATGCTCCTTGAGCGCATTGGCGACCTTGGCCGGATCGACGGGCTGGCCCCATTCGAAATCGACCGTGACGGCGTTGATGCCGTAGGCCTGGCAGATCTTGGCCCACCGCAGCGCGAACCAGCCGGCGTTGAGGACGATGGCCTTGCCGCCCTTCGGCACCGTGTTGGCGACGGCCGCCTCCATGGCGCCGGTGCCGGACGAGGTGAAGATCAGCACATCGTTGCGGGTCTGCAGAACCTCCTTCAGGCCGCCGACAGCCTCCTCGATGGCCTTCTTACACTCCGACGAACGGTGATGGATCACCGGCCGGGCCAGCTCGAGCAGGACGTCTTCCGGAACAGCCGACGGTCCGGGTGTCATCAATCGCGGCTTCTGCATGGCCGTACCCCCTCCGCTTGCTGCGGGCCCGCGCCGGGCGCTTCGGCCCGGATTCCTCGTCGAATGGGCGAATATACCAGAGATCCAAGTGTAGCGAGCAAACACTCCCGCGGCGAGAGGGGTGTGACAGGCGAGTCTCAATCGCCGTTCCGAGAGATGTATGAGAAAGGTCTTCCCGGTGTCGCGGCGACCGTCCTGGCCGTCGCGACATCGAAGAAGCCGGCCGTGGCCACGAGAGGTGGGCGGACCCACCCCTCGAAAACATTCGAAGTGGGCGCTGAGATCAGCTCGGTGAGGCCCGGAATCGCCAGCCCCGCGGGCTCCGGCAACGGTCCCCAGGCGAGCGTCTTGGGGAAGGTGTCGAGCTTGGAGTTGAGGGCCTGCTCCCAGGTGACGGCCTTGCCCGTGTAGGCGCTCAGCCGGCCCAGGATGGCCGTCAGGGTGCTCTCGGCCACGTTCTTGAGCTCGTTGATCGGCTTGTTGTTGACGATCGCGTCGAGCAGGTCGATATGCTCCTGGACATAAGCGTTGCCGTGCCGGCCGCGGCCGGCGCGATCGGAGCGCTTGACCTGGCCGCCGTTGTAGAGCCGGAAGCCGCCGCTCCACATGCCCTTGGTGCCGACGAACGCCTCGGAGACGTTGTTCTCGCAGCCTTCGATCTGGCGGCACATGCTCAGGACGTGGACGTTGTTCGGCCACTCGAAATCGACGGCGAAGTGGTCGTAGCTCTGGCCCCACTCGGCGCCGTTGTGCGCGGCCCGGCCGCCCATGGCGACGGCGCGCGCCGGATGGGCGCCGATGGCCCAGTTGGCGACGTCGAGATTATGCACGTGCTGCTCGCAGATGTGGTCGCCGCACAGCCAGGTGAAGTGGTACCAGTTGCGGATCTGGTACTCCATGTCGTTCCAGTTCGACTGCCGCTTGACGGCCCAGATGTTGCCCTGGTTCCAGTAGACGCGGCCGGCGATGATGTCGCCGATGGCGCCGTCGTGGATCGCCGCCATGTTCTCGTTGTAGCCCTGATCGTGGCGGCGCTGAGTGCCGGCGACGACCTTGAGGTTCTTCTTCTGGGCTTCCTCGTAGGCGGCCAGGACCTTGCGGATGCCGGGGCCGTCGACGCCCACCGGCTTCTCGCAGAAGACGTTCTTGCCGGCCTTGACGGCGGCGGCGATGTGCTGGGGCCGGAAGCCGGGCGGGGTGGCCAACAGGACCAGGTCGCAGCAGGCGATGACCTTCTCGAAGGCGTCGAAGCCGACGAAAACGCGCTCGTCGGCCAGATCGACCTTGCTGGCGAACTCGGGCTTGCCCTTGAGGTTGTTGCGGCAGTTCTGGGCGCGGTCAGCGAAGACGTCGCCCAGGGCGTACATCTTGATATTGTAAGTCGAGCCGGCGGCCTCGAGGATGTTCTCCGCCGCGCCGTTGCCCCGTCCGCCACAGCCGATCAGGCCGACCTTAATGACATCGCTGCCGGCGGCATGAACCGTCGGGATCAGGCCGGTGGTCAGCACGCCGCCCACGGCGGCGGACGTCTTGAGGAACTCACGGCGCGAGGCGCTTGTCGAATCCGTCATCGTGTCGTTCTCCGGCTGTCAGGAAAAAGTAGAGGCCGAGCGAGGAATCAGGGCGGATGACTGATGGCAGATGACTGATGGCAGATTCCGGATACCAGATTCCTGATATTACCCCGGCAAAGAAGATCCTCCTGTAGGTCGGACAATCCTGTCCGACAGGCCGGGGGAGTCGGACAGGATTGTCCGACCTACTTTCTTGCCGGGGTAATATCAGGCATCAGCCATCAGCCATCAGTTTTGTAGGGTGGGCTTGGCCCACCATTCAGGAGCCAGAACAGGTGGGCCGAGCCCACCCTACAAGTGCTCAGATCAGCTCGGTGAGGCCCGGAATCGCCAGCCCCTCGGGCTCCGGCAGGGGACCAAACGCGAGCGTCTTGGGGAAGGTGTCGAGCTTGGAGTTGAGGGCCTGCTCCCAGGTGACGGCCTTACCCGTGTAGGCGATCAGCCGGCCCAGGATGGCCGTCAGGGTGCTCTCGGCCACGTTCTTGAGCTCGTTGATCGGCTTGTTGTTGACGATCGCGTCGAGCAGGTCGATGTGCTCCTGCACGTACGGGTTGATCTGGTTGCGGACCCGGACGCTGGACGACTCGCCGTTGATCTTGAAGCGGGAGCCGCCGCTCTGCCAGGTGCCCTTGGTGCCGACGAGCGTCTCGGAGACGTTGTTCTCGCAGCCGGGGATCTGGCGGCAGAAGCTCAGGACGTGGACGTTATTGGGCCACTCGAAATCGATGCCGAAGTGGTCGAACTTCTGGCTGAAGTCGGTCATCGGCACGGCGCGGCCGCCCATGCCGACGGCGCGGACCGGGTGCGTGCCGAACGCCCAGTTGGCGACGTCGAGGTTATGCACGTGCTGCTCGCAGATGTTGTCGCCGCACAGCCAGGTGAAGTGGTACCAGTTGCGGATCTGGGCTTCCATGTCGTTCCACTTCGGCTGCTTGTGGTACCAGATCGGGCCGCCGTTCCAGTAGACCTGGGCCGCGACCAACTCGCCGATGTCGCCGCCGTGGATGCGCTTGAAGCTCTCGACGTAGCTCGACTCGTGGCGGCGCTGGGTGCCGGCGACGACCTTGAGGTTCTTCTTCTGGGCTTCCTCGTAGGCGGCCAGGACCTTGCGGATGCCGGGGCCGTCGACGCCCACCGGCTTCTCGCAGAAGACGTTCTTGCCGGCCTTGACGGCGGCGGCGATGTGCTGGGGCCGGAAGCCGGGCGGGGTGGCCAACAGGACCAGGTCGCAGCAGGCGATGACCTTCTCGAAGGCGTCGAAGCCGGCGAACAGGCGGTCGTCGGTCAGGTCGAGCTTCTCGCGGTTGGCGGGCTTCTTCTGGAGGTTCTCGCGGCAGTTCTTGACGCGGTCGGCGAAGACATCGCCCAGGGCGTGCAGCTTGATGTTGTAGGAGGTGCCGGCCGCCTCGATGATGTTGTCGGCGGCGCCCGTGCCACGGCCGCCGCAGCCGATCAGGCCGACCTTGATGACGTCACTGCCGGCGGCGTGCACCGACGGCACGAAGCTCAATCCCGTGGTCAGCACGCCCCCGACGGCGGCGGACGTCTTGAGGAAATCACGACGCGAGGTCCCGAACGCATCGGTCATGGAACATCTCCTGGCATGTTGGGAATGGGAGGAAAAAGGACATCGTCAGGCGGGATCGACTCTCCATCCGAAAGGATGGATAAGGCAGGCGTCACCTGCCCGACGAACGTGGGGAGGATCGAGCGCCGGCGCTCGCCGGGTGCCTTTGCCCTGGACGACTTCGGTCTTGTAGGCTGGGTCAAGACCCAGCCTCGAAAACCTGGTCTCGAGGCTGGGTCTTGACCCAGCCTACAAGACCACTCACCGGGTGCCTTTACCCTTGACGACCTGGGACTTCAGGCCCTTGAGGTTTTCCTGCTCCTCGAGCGGCCGGACGATGCGGAAGCCGACGAAGCGGGCGTCGGTGTGCCACCAGATGCTCTGGGGACGCTGCGGATCCTGCATGCTCCACTCCGGCGACGAGGCCCGCCGGGAGGCGCTGCGGAGCTTGTCCGGGTCGTCGTCCCAGGAGCCGCCGCGCAGCGACATACGAGTATTCCTTGGCATCGGGCAGGACGACCGGACCGACCGCCGGCGCGCCCTTCGGGGCCTTGCTGTAGGTGTCGGCGGCGTAGTGGTCGATCACCCACTCGGCCACGTTGCCGTGCATGTCGAACAGGCCGAAGGGATTGGGCTTCTTCTTGCCCACCGGCATCGGCTTCTCGGCGTTGTTGACGTACCAGGCGTAGTCATCGATCTTGTCGGACTCGCGCACGAATAGGGCGTCTTGGTGCCGGCGCGGCAGGCGTATTCCCATTCGGCCTCGGTGGGCAGGCGGTAGATCTTGCCGGTCTTGGCCGAGAGCCAGCGGCAATATTCCATGGCGCCGTGGTGCGTCATGCAGATGGCCGGCTGGCCGTCGTGGCCGAAGCCGAAGGTCATGTCGGCATAAGGCGGCGTGGGACGGGTCACGGCGTCGGCGAGCTGGTCCGTCGCGCTCGGCGTGGTCTCGCCGGCCTGCTTGCGGCGCTTGATGTCGATGCTGAAGGCGAAGATATCGAATTCGTCCCAGGTCACTTCGTGCTTGCCCATCCAGAACGGATTGATCTTCACCGCGTGCTGGGGCCCTTCGTCCTCAGCCCGGTTCTCCTCGTCCGCGGGGCTGCCCATCTCGAAGGTGCCGCCGGGGATGGGCACCAGGTCGAACTTGATATCGGTCCCGGGGAGGGTCTCGGTATACGGTTTCATGGTCGCCGGCAGGGGATTGACCTGGGCGCGGGCCAGGCCGCCCCAGACCAACAGCCCGAGTACCAGCGGGAGGGAAACAAGCCGTTGAGGCTGCGTCGCGATCCGCACGTGTGGTATGCTCCGGATTCTGGTCGAACGCGGGCCATCCTCTCCATCAACACGCAGGTGTTCGCAGGCGCGAAGGAACCCCTTGATGGCCGTTGTCCGAAAGCTGACACCGATCCTCTGCTTCCTCGCCCTATTGGTCCCGGCCACGGGCGCCGTGGCATCGCCGCCGCGGCGGTTCGAGTTCCGGGAAGTCCACATGGGCACCGAATTCAAGCTGATACTGTATACGAACGCGGAAGACTCCGCCAGACGCGCCTCCCAAGTCGCGTTCCTCCGCGCCGGGAACTCGACGAGGCGCTCAGCGACTACAACCCCGACAGCGAATTGATGCGGCTCTGCGACCGCGCGGGCGGGCCGCCGGTGCAGGTCAGTGACGACCTTTTCCGCAATCTCGCCGCGTCCCTCGACATGGCCCGACGCAGCGACGGCGCCTTTGATCCGACGGTCAATCCCCTGGTGCGGCTCTGGAGGCGTGCGCGCCGCGAGCGGAAGATGCCCGATGCGGCTTTGCTGGAGCAGGCGAAGGCCCTGGTCGACTTCCGAGATGTCGAGCTTGACCCCAAGGCGCATACCGTGCGGCTGGCGCAACCGAAGATGAAGCTGGACCTGGGAGGCATCGCCAAGGGCGACGCCGCGCAGCAGATGATCGAGGCCATGCGGAAGGTGGGCGTGCCGTGCGCCCTGGCGGCCGCGGCCGGCGACATCGTCGCGGGCGACCCGCCGCCCGATGCCCCCGGCTGGCGCATCGCCATTGCGCCGCTGGAAGCCGGCGCTCCTGAACAGTCGATCTGGCTGAAACTGCGCCGCCGTGTCCACGTCCGGCGATGCCGAGCAATTCGTCGTCATTGACGGCAAGCGTTACTCACATATTGTCGACCCCCGCACCGGCCTGGGCGTGATTGATCGGGCGAACGTCACGGTTGTCACCGACAACGGCACGCTGTCCGACGGGCTGGAAACGACCGTGTACGTGCTCGGCCCGGAACGTGGCCTGCAACTGATCGAGTCGATCCCCGGCGCCGCGGCGCACATCGTCCGCAAGGTCGGCGATCGCATCGAGGTCCGCGAATCGTCGCGCTGGAAGGACGTGCCGAAGGCAATGCCCTGACGGCGTCAGGGCGGTTTTCTACGTGTGGCCAGTCTCGTAGGCTGGGGCCAGAGCCAGTCCTGCTGTGCGCCCGGCTATGGCTCCATTCCGACCGGAGAAGCTCGGTCTGGACCCAGTCTACGGTGCTGTGAGTTTCGCGGGGTGGATCTCAGAGGCTATCCGGGAAGTCTGGTTTTAGCCCCGAAGGGGCGGCAGTCCATAGCCAGGGGCGTCAGCCCCTGGAGGGAAGAACGTCGTCCAAAACCCACGCTCCCCAGCCCCAAAGGGGCGACAGAACCCATGGTCCCGCGGGATCTCTGTCGCCCCTTCGGGGCTTTGGAGGCGGATAGCGCGGGGCTGGCTCCGGCTCCAGGGGCTGACGCCCCTGGCTATGGACTGCCGCCCCTTCGGGGCTTTCCGGATAGACTCTCACTCCATCGGCTCGCCGCGCAGCCGGGCGACTTCGTAGGCGTCCTTGTCGCCGCGGCCGGACAGGCAGATGACGAGCGCCTTGCCCGGCCCGAGCCGGGGGGCTTCCTTCAGCGCCTGGGCGACGGCGTGGCTTGATTCCAGGGCCGGCAGGATGCCTTCATGGCGGGCCAGGAGATTGTAGGCCTCGAGCGCCTCCTGATCGGTGATGCTCTCGTAACGCACCCGGCCAGTGTCCTTCCAGTAGCTGTGCTCGGGGCCGACGCCCGGATAATCGAGCCCGGCGGAGATGGAATGGACGTTCTCGGTCTGGCCGTCGTCGTCCTGAAGGACGTAGCTGAAGCTGCCGTGCAGCACGCCGGGCCGTCCCAGGCTCGAGGCTGGCGGCATGGTCGCCGACGGTCAGGCCGCGACCGCCGGCCTCGGCGCCGATCAGCTCGACGGACGAATCCTCGATGAAGGGAAAAAACATCCCGGCCGCGTTCGAACCCCCGCCGACGCACGCCACGACGGCCTCGGGCAGCCGTCCCAGACGCGCCAGGCACTGCTCGCGCGTCTCCTTGCCGATGACGGACTGGAAGTCGCGGACGATCATCGGGAACGGGTGCGGGCCGACGACGCTGCCGATCGTGTAGTGCGTCGTGGCGGATGATCCCATCCAGTCGCGCATGGCCTCGTTGGTGGCGTCACGCAAGGTGCGCGAGCCGGTCGTCACGGGTACGACCGTGGCGCCGAGCGTCCGCATGTTGAAGACATTGAGCTTCTGGCGGCGGATGTCTTCCGCGCCCATGTAGACGGTGCATTCCAGGCCGGTCAGGGCGCAGGCGGTGGCCGTGGCGACGCCGTGCTGGCCGGCGCCGGTCTCGGCGATGACCCGCGTCTTGCCCATGCGCGAGCGATCAACACCTGGCCGATCGCGTTGTTGATCTTGTGGGCGCCGGTGTGGTTGAGATCCTCGCGCTTCAGGTACAGGTCCGCGCCGCCGGCCGATTTCGACAACCGCTCGGCGAACGTGAGCGGCGAGGGCCGGCCCACGTAGTTCGTCAGGTAATCGTTCATCCGTGCCCAGAACGCGGGGTCGGCCTTCGCTTCCTCATAGGCGGCGGCCAGTTTGTCGAGCGCGTCCATGAGCGTCTCGGGGACAAACTTGCCGCCGTACGGACCATACGCGCCCAGGGTGTCCGGGACATGCGTGGAGACGGGGGGCAAAGCATCGGTGGCGGGCATCGTTCGGCTTCTCTGAGAATGCGGTAGGCAGGGGGTGAATTCGCGGGGCCTTGTTCACCACAGAGTCACGGAGAACACAGAGGCAGACACAGAGGAAGATCTTCTCTGTGAGAACTCCGTGTTCTCTGTGCCTCTGTGGTGAATGAGGGCCGGTCGATCTTAGTGCCGGCTTTGCAGCTTCGAGAGCAGCCGGAGAAGCTCCAGGTAGAGCCAGATGAGGGTGACCATCAGGCCGAAGGCGCCGTACCATTCCATGTTCGGGGCAGGCCCTGGCTGGCGCCCTGCTCGATGAAGTCGAAGTCGAGCAGCAGGTTGAACGCCGCCAGGCCGACGACGAATAGGCTGAAGGCGATGCCGATCGCACCGGATTCGTGAATGAACGGCATGTTCACGCCGAACAGATGCAGGACCATTGTGGCCAGGTAGACCAGGAAGATGGCGCCGGTCGCGGCGATGATGCCGGTGCGGAGCTTGTTGGTGACGACGATCCAGCGGTTCGAGTAGAGGATCAGCATGACGAGCAGAGTCATCATGGTCAGCGACACCGCGTTGACGACGATCCCCGGGTAGCTGGCATTGAACATCATCGAGATCGCGCCCAGGAAGACGCCTTCGGCGGCGGCGTACAAGGGCGCGGTGTAGGCGCGACGGTCGGCCGGAAGCAGGTGATCAGCGCCAGCACGAAGCCGGCGATCCCTCCGCCGATCAGGATCGGGACGGCCGTCATGTCGCCCCGGCCGAGGGCAATCCACGACCAGGTGGCGGTGACCATCAAGATGGCCGTCAGGATCAGCGTTTTGATCGCCGTGCCTTGCACGGTCATCGTACCGGCAGTCGTGTCGGCCCACGCCATCGAATCGGTCGAAAGGGCCCGAAAAGCGGGGTTGCCGGTTTGCGGCTGGTAGCTCACTTTCAGTCTCCTCGCGGGAGCGGTCGTGTGTTCTCTGTCCTTCAAGCAGTATTGTGGGTCGAATCCCGGCGATTGACAACGGGATTCGACGGTGATTGCGTGGCTCGCCCGTTCTGCAAGCCCGAAGCGCCAGCGAGTGCATCTCTGAAAAAATGCACTCGCTGGCGCTTTGGGCTTTGAGCCGCCGGGGTCAAGGCATGCGGCGCATGCGTCTCAGGAGCACGATCAGCAGGACGGCGCCGACCGTGGCGGAGATCAATTCGCCGAGGAGGCCGGTCGTCTGAAGCTGGACGAGCGAAAAGAGAAACCCGCCCAGGACGGCGCCGACGACCCCGATGATCAGGTAGCCGCCGAGACCGAACCCGGGGGTGTGCAGGATCTGACCCGCCAGCCAGCCGGCGGCCAGCCCGATCAAGAGGAACCAGATCAGGTGAAGCATGCCCCGCCCCTGGTCAGCCCGGCATCAGCCGCACGGCCGTGCCGTAGGCCAGCACCTCGGTCGTGTTCTGGGCGAACTCGGTCGCGTCGTAGCGCATGGCGATGATCGCGTTGGCGCCGATCTCCTCGGCGTGCAGCACCATGCGCCGAAAGGCTTCCTGCCGCGCCTGCTCGCAGACCACGGCATACGTCTCGATATTGCCGCCGAAGACGGACTTCAAACCTCCCATGATTCCCTGAGCGATGTTCGGCGCCCGGACCACGATCCCGCGCACGACGCCGAGGTACTCCTTGACCTGGTGGCCCGCCACGTCGTTGCCGCTGGTGACGATCATGAGTTCGCTTCCTGTTGCACTCGTAGGGTGGGCTCGGCCCACCTGTTTTTTGGGGGGGACTGGTGGGCCGAGCCCACCCTACGAAGACTTTTCCGGGCAGCCTCTCACCGCGATCGCTCGGGAGCACTCGCCTGGACCAACCGGGGCGGGCTGGCCGTCTCGGTCGCCCGCGCGACCGTCCGCACCATGTCGTCCACCGACGGCGACATCCAGTTCAGCAGCATCGGCGAAGGCAGCACCCCCAGCGCCACGGTGAACACCACCAGCGGCAACGCGATGGCCCACTCGCGCAGGCTCAGGTCGGGCAGGCCGCGATACTGCTCGTTCGTGCCCAGGAAGACCCGCTGGAGCGTCCAGAGGATATACCCGGCCGTCAGCACCACGGCGCACGCCGCCAGCACCGCCAGCAGGCGATCGAAGTTGAACGCCGAGAGCACGACCAGCACCTCGGCGACGAACCCGCACAGCCCTGGCAAGCCCATCGAGCCGAAGAAGATCAGGAACGAGACCGCCCCGTAGCCCGGCATCCAGGGCAACAGCCCGCCGAGTTTCGAAAGATCCCGCGTATGGGCCCGCTCGTAAATCACGCCCACCAGGAAGAACATGCCGGCCGAGGTGATCCCGTGCGCGATCATCATGAACATCGCGCCGTTGACCCCATAGGCGTAATAGCGCGGATCGGCCGCCAGGTTCATCGCCGCCAGGCCCAGCGTCACGTAGCCCATGTGGCTGACCGAGCTGTACGCGACCAGCTTCTTGAAGTCGCTCTGCGCCATGGCGACGAGCGCGCCATAGAGGATACTGAAGACCCCCAGGGCGGCGACCCACCAGGCCCACTGCTGCGCTCCCAAGGGTGCCAGCGGCCAGGCCAAGCGCACAAAACCGTACCCGCCGATCTTCAACAAGACGCCCGCCAGGATCATGCTGATCGGCGTCGGCGCCTGCACGTGCGCATCGGGCAACCACGTATGGAACGGGAACGACGGTAGCTTGACCGCGAACCCCAGGAACAACAGCAGGAAGATCACGCCCTGAATGGCCGTGCTGAAGTGGCGCTCTTGGCCGTCAGCGCCAGGATGTCGAACGTGTGCAACGGCTGATCGCCGGGACCGGCCCAGAAAAAGAGCAGCAGCACCGCCACCAGGATGAGCACCGAACCCGAGAGCGTATAGAGCAGGAACTTGATCGCCGCGTACTCCCGGTTCTCGCCGCCCCAGACGGCGATCAAGAAGTACATCGGCAGCAGCATCACCTCGAAGAAGACGAAGAACAGCACCAGGTCGAGCGCCAGGAACACGCCCATCATGCTCGACACCAGCAGCAGGAACAGCGCGAAGTAGCCCTTGACCTGCTTCTCGATGTGGAACGACGCCAGGCACGCCAGCAGGCTGATCAGTCCGGTAAGGATCAACAGGCTGAGGCTGATCCCATCGACACCCAGGTAATACTGAATATTCGCCGAGGGCACCCACGGCAGCCGCACGACCAGATCGAGCGGGTTGTCGTGAGCGTCGAACGCGGTGTCCACGGGCACCGGCGTCAATGTGTTGAGGGCCGCGCGCTCGGCGAGCGACGGGAAGTGGTTCGTCCCTTCCGGCGCCAGGTTCCAGTACAGCGGCAACAAGAACACCGTCAGCGCGAAGGTCAACAGCGTGACCACCAGCGCCGTGACCTTGATGGCCGGTTCGCTCCGCCGCGGCAGGAGCAACACCAGCAACGCCCCGGCCAGGGGAAGCACCCAGAGGAGACTCAACAGCAGGGCGTCCACGCTCATGATCATGTTCTCACTTGCCGCGAAATCCGAGCCGGGCCGAATGGTGTCTCTTGAATCGATTCCAGATTCCGGATGCCAGATTCCGGATGCCAGATTCCGGATGTTTCGTTGATCCGGAATCTGGCATCCGGAATCTGGCATCCGGAATCGACTATCCCCCCTGAATCCACCGGAAAATCCCCAGGAACAGCACGACAACGCCGATCGCGAGCACCATCAGGTAATTGCGCAGGCGGCCGGTCTGAAGCATGCGGCCCCAGTCGCCGATGAAGTACAAAAAACCGGCGAAGGTGTTGAAGAACCGGTCCACGGCGATCTGGTCGAACGCCCCTTCGAGCTGGCTCAAACGTGCCGTGAACGAGGCCGAGCCGTTCACCAGGCCATCGATCAGGGTGCCGTCGAGGACGCGCGAACAGAGCCGCCCGAAGGCCAGGATCGGCCGCACGAACACGGCGTCGTAGAGCTCGTCGAAGTACCACTTCTTCGTCAGGAAGGCGTAGACCGGCCCGAACCTTCGCGCCCCGGCGGCCGCGCTGAAGACCGCCCAGCGCGAGTAATAACCGACCGCCAGCGCGGTGCCGACCACGAAGATGAGCAGCGACGCGCCCATCGCGGCCCACTTCGTCGCCCCCAGGTCGATCGCCCGCAACGGCTCGGCCGACGCGAGCAATTCTTCCAGCACCGGCTCGTAGCCGAAGAACGGTAGAATCGTGATCGGCCAGCCCACCACGACCGCCGGAATCGCCAGCAGGATCAACGGCCAGGTCATGATGCCCGGGCTCTCATGCGCATGATCGACCGGGTTGGCATGGTGGCCGTGCCCGTGCTCCGTGTCCGCCGCGACCGCGGGCGACGGATAACCGCGGGGCTCGCCGTCGAAGATCAGGAACCACATGCGGAACATGTAAAAGGCTGTCAGCGTCGCCCCCACGGCCGGGAGGACGAAAAGGAGCCAATGGATCGCGCTGGCCTGGTGCTGGGCGAAATAGATCGCACTGGCCAGGATCGCGTCCTTGGAGTAGAACCCGCTGAAGAGCGGCACGCCCGAGATCGCCATCGTGCCCATGAGCATCGTCAGCGCGGTCACCGGCATCTTGCGCCTGAGGCCGCCCAGCGGGGCCATCTGGTATGTATGGACGGCGTGATAGACGCTGCCCGCGCCCAGGAACAACAGCGCCTTGAAAAAGGCGTGTGTCAAGAGGTGGAACAGCCCGGCCGACCAGCCGCCGACACCCAGGCCGAGCATCATGAAGCCGAGCTGGCTGACCGTCGAATAGGCCAGCACCTTCTTGTAGTCGGTCTGCACGCAGGCGATCGTCGCCCCGATGAAAAGCGTGATGCCCCCGGTGTAGGCGATGCACAGGAGCACATCCGCGGTGAAGACCGGGTAAAACCGTCCCACCAGATAGACGCCGGCCGCGACCATCGTCGCCGCGTGGATGAGCGCCGAGACGGGCGTGGGACCGGCCATCGCGTCCGGCAGCCAGACATGCAGCGGGAACTGGGCACTCTTGCCCACGCAGCCAGCGAAGATCCCCAGGCCGGCGATCGTCAAGAGTCCGAACGGAATCTGCCGCGGCCGGCCGCTTTCGGGCATCGCCTGGACCGTGGCCGTCTCCCGATCCCGCATCACGACCACGCTCGTCCCCTCGGCATCGGCCGACAGGTTGAGGGCCCCGTGGTTGTCGCGCAGGGAGTGGTTGATCTCGCTGATACTGAACGTGCCCAGCGTGGACCAGAGGATGCCCAGCCCGATGAGCATGCCGATATCGCCCACGCGGTTGACGATGAACGCCTTGTTGGCCGCGTCGCAGTTGGCCTTTTCCTGGTACCAGAACCCGATCAAGAGGTACGAGCAGACGCCGACCAGCTCCCAGAAGATGAACACCATGAAGATGCTGGCCGACGCCACCAGGCCGAGCATTGAGAAGCAGAACAGCGACAAGAACGCGAAGAACCGGGGATAGCCCGGGTCGTCGCTCATATATCCCATCGAATAGACGTGGATGAGCGTGGCGACGAAGCTGACCATCAGGAACATGGTCACGGCCAGGCCGTCGATATGGACGCCCAGGGAGATCGTCAGCGGCGCCCCGTTGCCGATCAGTCCGCCGCCGAGGGCGACCCACTCGGTCTGGAGAGTCCACGCGGCCGTGCCGGGACCGCTGCCCACATGCGCCTCGGCGTGCGCGTGTCGGCCGCCCAGCATGCCGGGGTGCTCGATCAGGTAATCGACAAAGCCGATCGTGCTCAGGACACAGGCCGTGCCGATCGCCAGCGTGGCGATCCAGGCGTTGACCCGTCCCAGCACGCGCAGGCCGACAAACTGGACGACAAACGCGCCCAGGGGGATCAACACGGCGGCCACATAGAGCCAGCCTTGCCAGTTGCTCATCCCGCTGGTCCTCTCCCAGGGCGACAGGATCACACCCGCGCGCACCCGACACCTTGGACGTGCCACCATTCCGAAGGCGGCGCGGGGTCCGTGAACTATGGCACAGCCATACGTGCATTGCAAGACCCTGCCGGCCATCATCCATCAGCCAGCGGATTCCTCGTTCCGGCTGACAGCGGACAGCCGACAGCGAGCAGACGGCGGTGCCCGGCTCTTGCCCGCCGTCGATCGTCACCGGACAATCTTTCGTCGGACGGAAACGCGCGCGGGAGATCCTCGATGGGTGGTCGCTGGCTGGTGGTCGGGGCGGTGCTGGCCGGGCTGGGAGCGGCGGCCGGCGAGGAGCCGGGGCCGCTCTTGACGGTGTGCGCAGTGCGGCCGGACCGGCAGCTCGAGTGCGTGCTCGACCTGTTCCAGGGGACGGGCGTTGCTCATCCGGCGGCCGCGCTGGCGGCCTGGCGGCGGGCGACCGGCGATCGCGTCTCCCTGAGCAAGCCGGCGCAGGCGATCCTCACGTTGTTCAACCCCGAGATGATCGACGAGCTGAAGGCGTTCGACGGCGCCGAGTTGGTCGTCGCGGACCGCCCCGGCTGGTTCGTGACCGTGCCCAGGGACGACGGCGCGCTGGCGGCCCTCGGAGCGGCGCTGGCGCTGACCGATGGGGGCGTGGACCCGGCCTTGCAAGACGCCACCGTCGATCGGCTCGGCCCGGCCGGATCACCGCTGCTGGCCAGGACCGCCACGGGGGCCGTGGCGCTGGCGGACGACCGGGCCGATCTCGGCCGCGCGCTCGATCGGCTGCGGGAGTGTCCCTCCCAAGCCTCCCCGCTGGACAGCGGCTGGCTGGTCCGGTTTGATCCCGAGGCCCTGGGAGACGCCGGCCCGCTCGACCGCCGACGGCTCGCCGAGGCCCTGCGCGGCGGGCTGCCGGCGGGTGGAAGCCGTCGCCGCGCTGGTCGGCGAGACGATCGAGGTGACGATCACAGGGCAGTTTGCCCGTCCGCTGCCGGGCGCGGCGCGGCTCGATCCGGCGTGGCTCGACTGGATCCCCGCCGATCGCGCCGCGGCGGGCCTGGCGCTGGCGATCGCACCGCAGACCTGGGACGACCTCTTCGCGGTGGCCGATCGCGTCGAGAAGGCCGACCCCGCGCGCACAAACGGCCGCGCTGCGCCCCCGGCTTGACCTGCTCGCCGCGGCGGCCGGAGCGCGGCTTGAAGCCGACTTCTGGCCCCTCGTGCGCGGTCTGACCGCCTGGGCGGCCGTCGATGAACACAGTCATCCGGTGGGCGTCCTCGTCGCCCTCCACACGGCCGGTCCGGACGACGCTCAGCGCGTGGCCGAGCGCGTCGTCCGGCCGCTCGCGGAGCGATTTGGAAAAAACCTGGGACGGCCCCTGGAGTGGGCCTTGTGCGGCTCGACCGTGGCCCTCGGCTGGGGCGAGGGCGTGCTGGCGTTCGGACGCGACGTGCCCGCGCATCCCGCACAGTCCGCAGGCGCGGCGATCCGCGCCTCGTGGGGCGACGCCGTGCCGCAACGCGCCGGCGTCATCTGGCCCGGCCGCCTGGCCCCGCTGCTCGAAGACGCCCCGCCCATCCTCTGGTGGGGCACGACCGACCAGACCACGACCCGCGACACCGTGCGCTGCGACGCTCTGCGCCAGGCCGTCGCGCGGTGCCTGGCCCGCCTGCCGCACGAACCGAATACGGGGCGCTAAACACCCGTCTTGTGGCCAATCATGGAGCAGATCTACCTACACCCAATGTCCGATCGGTTACGGTCTGGGCGCGACCAACGGCTTTCAGGTCAAGCGGCTCAGTCCCGGCTTTCCGACCATGGGCGACATCCGCCACCTGGGACTGCGGGCGTTCCTCCCCGGGACGCGGATGCTCGCGCCGGGGGCGTTGCGCGTATCGGCGCGATGGGGACATCGCGGAAATCGCCTGGCTGGCGCCGCGGTCGCACGAGTACGAGACGGAAAACGGCCGGCTCTGGGGTCGGCCGGGCGGGCAGTTCGCGCACGGGTTGCGGCTGGATGACAACGAGTTCACGGCCTTGTCGAGATGGCCGGCGGGACTCTACGACCGGCCGTTCTGGCGTCGGACTGATCCCGAGCCGACGCGCGGGCGGCCTCCCGAGCCGCTGGAAGTCGGTCGCGCTGACCTGCTGGTGGAGCCGACGTTCGAATCGGTCGCGCCGCTGGTTGCGCCGATCGACGCCAGCCTGTTCGCCCTGCTCCTGACGGCCGCTGCGCAGGCGGCGCGGGAGAACCGCGCGCTGTTCCTGGTGGACGATCCCGACCATCTCGGGCCGCTCGTCGCCGCGCTGACGTTCGCGTTTCCGGAGACTCTCCGCGCCGAGCTGACCTTCTCGACCTACCACGATCGCCCCGAGGAGCTGGCTGGCTTCCGCATCCAGGGGACGGTCCCGGCGGCGCGTCCCAACCGGATGGTCCTGGGACGGCTCGGGATCATCCTCGACCGGACCACCGGAACGTGCGAGCCGCCGCTCGAACCCGCCCCCTGGCGACAAACCCTGTCGGGATGGTTCCATCAGCACGATTCAGCCGCAGCCGCCGCGTGGAACGAGACGAACCGCCGGGCCTCGAAAACGAAGCCACCGAAGCCGCCCGAGCAGGTCTGGGACGACGCCTGGCTGAACCACCTGGTCGAGTTCCACGCCGGGACGCGTCCCGGTGTGCGGCCTCCAGACGAGCCATCAGGCTGGAAATCTCAGACGGACCTGACCGTCTGGTCAGCCCAGACCGGTCTGGGAGAGGAATGGACGACCGCGCGCGATCCCTCCTGGTGGCGCGCCGCCGCGGCCGAGCACGCCTCGCGCGCCGAGGCCCGCGAGGCGTTGAAGACCCATCTGCGCGTCACGTCCTCCTGGCGCGACGCCGACCGGACCCTCAGCGCCTTGCGCGGGGGCTTGGGGCGAGGTCATCGCCGCGTTCTTCGGCGGCCAGCCCGCCGAAGAACGTGAGCCGGTCGCGGCGGCCATGCTCAAGCTCGCGCCGAGGACCACCCGGGGTAGTTTTCTGGCCGGACTGGTGCGCAACCTGACACCGTCTGACACCGACAGCCTGATTGCGCGGCTGAAGGCCGATCGCGCGTTCGACGACGCGTTGCTCTTGCCCATCGAGGCGGCGCGACTCGCCTCCATGGAATGCGGAATGTGGGACACGGCGTCTGCGGATTCCGGATGCCAGATCCCGGATTCCGGATCGCGGATTCCGGATGCGAATTCCCGAACTACGCATTCCGAATCCCATATCCGGAATCCGGAATCTGGCATCCGGAATCTGGCATCCGGCATCCGGAATCCCGGATTCGAGAGATGCTTGAACCGCGCGTTCGATGTGCCCGACGCCACCGCCTCGGTCCTCGAAGCCATCGCGGTCGAGACCGCCGACCGGGCCGATCTGCGCGAGCGCTGGGCGGGCCGGCTGGCGAACGCCCTCGATCGTATCGACGCCCCCGGATGGGCGGCGGCCTGGTCGTGGGCACTGGCGCGCGGCGATGCACGGGCGTGGCTCGGGCCGTTCCTCGTCCGGGTGTTTCCGCATCCGGATCAGCGGGACCACTGGCGGCTCTTGCCCGAGCGCACGCCCGCCGCGCTCCGGCCGGCCCTCGCGGACGTGGCCTTGAGCGCGGCGGCGCGGGATGACGTGCCGAGCGATGCCCTGGTCTGGGCCGTCGATGAGCTGTACCTGGCGCTCGAACCGCGCCCCGAGGCGGATCGTGACTGGGCCAACGCCTACCTCGATCGCGTGGCCGGCCTGGACCTGACCCGCTGGCTGTATCTGAAGGAGTCGCGCCGGCCGGCGCTGGTCGCCTGGCTGGAGGCCGAGCGGCGCCGCGGCACGATCGCTCCCCGGCATCAAGAGCGGTTCCGGGTCGGCAAGCTTTACGCCGAGATCGTCCGTGTGCGCATTCCGCAGCGGGTCACGGCCGAAGCCTTGCCGGATGTGCCTCCCGAGCGTCGCGGCGAGCTGCTCGATCATCTCTTGCAGGTGCTCGGAGGCGCGGCCGAGGAGGCCCTCGGGCCGGTTCTTGAGGCCGCGCGGCAGGTCTGGCCGGGTGGTTTTTTGCCGGGCGCGCCGGGGCTGGCGGGGATCGGCCGCACGCTGGCCGCGGCGCTGATGTCCGAGCGGGGGCATCCGTCGCGCTGGTTCGAGCGGCTCGACGCGATCCTGGACCGGCTCGACCTGGCGGCGACGCCGTCGTCCGGTTTCGAGCCGCAAGGCCTGGCCGCGCACGTGGTCGCCGCGACCGCGCTGCTGGCCACCCACGAATCGTCCGTCTGGCCCTTGCGCAAGTTCCTGTTCCGCCACGAACACGCCTGGCGCACCCTGACGCTTGACCTCCGTGCCGAGCTTGCCGAGGACGACCGCGCGGCCTGCCAGCACAGCCTGTCGCGGTGGGACCAGGCCCTGACCCGGGGGACCGGCCCGCTCGAAATCCGGTTCCACGAGCTGCTGTTCAACGCCTGCCCCGGCCCGAAGTCCCTGGCGCAGCTCGTGCAGGCCCGCGCGGCGGAGGTCCGATCGCTGGGCAAGCTGTCGTGGTGGGGCCGGGCCGGCTCGGCCGCGCCGGCGGCGTGCGACCTGCGCGACGCCTTCGCCCGACTGGTCCCGATGACGCCTCTCGACCCGGAGCCGCTCCCCCTGCTGCGCGACTGGATGCGCCGCAGCGATGCGGTCGCCATGCCCGAGTTCGATCTGGACGGCCTGGGACTCGATCCCGACGAGTGCAAACATGCCCCGCCGATGCGCCTCCCCCACCTTTCCAGAGAGGCCGAGCTCCGCTGGCGCTGCCTGGACGCCCTGAGCGGCTTCGCCCGCTCGCAGGTCGGCACGATCGACCGCATCCAGTCCATCAAGACCTGGATCAGCGAAGACCTGCCCCTGGGACGCCTCAGCGTGACCGATCAGAAGCGCTTCCTGGCCACGGTCTTCTGGAAGCTCGACGGCCTGGACGGCTCCGAGATCCAGCACGACCGCATCCTGCACGAGCTGGCCGCCTGGCTGGTCCGCAAAGTCGGCTTCCGCGACCGCAAGTGGTTCCCGAGCTGGTACCACGACCTCGACGGCGCCGTTCCCGAGGAGATCGTGCGGGGGCGGAAGTACTGCGTTCAGACCCTGCAGAGAGAAATCGCGGACTTCGCGTGAGGGTCAGTCGTGTCGGGTGCGTCGAGTCTTCGATGACGCACCTCTGCATCTGTCATCGGTTTCGATCGTGTCTGTACAAGACGGAAGGCGCGTCATCGAAGACTCGACGCACCCGACACGACTGTGTCAAAGCGGCTTCCGCGAGACATCCCGGAACTTCACGTCCCTTTGCCGGGAAAAATCCAATAGTGATTTTCAGAAGAATTTAATTGACAGGCGGCAGCGGCCTGGGAACAATCCGACTAATCTACTCCAAATAGGTGGAGAGGAAGAAGCGATGATGCTTTCGACCACAGTCCGTTACGGGGCCCGGGCCATGACGCAACTGGCGTCGGTCCATTCCGATCGCCCGGTCTCGGTACGAGAGATTGCGGAACAGCAAGCGATCTCTGCGAGCTATCTGGAGCGCATTCTCAAAGCCTTGAAGGCGGGCGGCCTGGTTCAAGCGATCCGTGGCAACCAGGGCGGGTACGTCTTGGCGAGGCCCCCCGGGAGCATCACGCTCAAGGATATTTACGAGATCCTGGAAGGGTCTCTGGCGCCGGTCGCGTGCGTCGACTGCCCCTCTTTGTGCGCGATGCACAAAAATTGTCCCACGCGGGATACCTGGGTGGAATTGAAAGACGCGGTCGAGACGGTGCTGGAGCGGACCACGATCCAGCACCTCGTGGAAAGAAAGAAACGAAAGGCGATTTTGTCGTAGCCCATCGATCCGATCGGAGTTCTCGAGGAAGGAGTGGGAGTAGACCGCAGAAGCAGACGGGTGGGGAGTGCTTCCTGTCTGCAGAGTCGTTCCTGGCGGGTTGGCGACTGTTTCGGGCTTACGAGCCGTTACACATCGGAATGCCTTCCACCTCTCGTGAGCGGAGGCGTCGGCCGTTCGGAAAGTCCGGCGTTCGCACCGAAAACCGGAAGAGCCACAAATCGCTCACCACTTGGGGGCATCGATGAAATCGCATTCCGTGCCAAGACACGACTTTCCCATGCGATTCAGCCTCAAAGGCCGAACCGTGGTTTTTCGTCCCCTGACGGCGGAAGATCGTGAGCCGCTGATCGCGTTCGCCGGGGCTCTCCCCGAGGAGGATCTGCTTTTCCTGGCTCGAGACATCACCCAACCAGCCGAGGTGGATACGTGGATCAAGGAGACTCTGGAGGGACGTCTGGTTACTCTCTTGGCTTGGGAAGACGACGTCGTGGTCGGCTATGCGACGTATCACCGGGGGAACGCGCTGGACTGCCCATGTCGCCGAGCTTCGCGTGGTGGTAGCGCCATCAGCCCGTGGAATTGGGATCACCCGGCTCTTGCTGGAGTTGGCATTCGAGATGGTTCTGGACGTGGGGGTGACGAAAGTCATCGCCCACATGACCCCAGAGCAAACCGGCGCGATGAAGCTGTTCCAACGGCTCGGCTTTGCGCAGGAAGCGGTCTTGCGAGAGCATGCCGTGGACGCGAACGGGCTCACGCACGATCTGCTGGTCCTCAGTTTCCACACCCGCACGCACCAGGAACAATGTTGTGAGTTCTGTGGGATTCCCGTCCTGGAAGCGCTGGTCCTGGATGGCTCTCGGCTCTGCTCAAGTTGCTACGAATCTCGGTACAGCGAACTGGGGGGCGGTTAGGCCGTGAACGTAGGGTGTTGCCTCGTCAGGCAACCATTCCTGCGCTTCGCAATAATCCACCTCTCCACTCTGTTTCGACCACGTGGCGCCTTCGGCCAAGTGTGGTCGATGCATCATCGACGCGAATCGGGGCGATGGATACCCCGGTCCTGAATCTGATCCCCTCGAACAGTGTGGGTTCACTCCCCTGATAAACCAGTATGGCGAGACGTGATCGTACGCAGGACAGAGGTGGCCCTTGGCTCCCCGGCGCGACGTTCTGCTTCCTCGCGAACCGGCCCCGGCCGGCCCCGGGATAGTGCGCGCACCGCTTCCCGGCCCAATTCCCACATGGCAGTCTTTTCCTCCCTCCAACCGCGGTAAGACCCGCATAGGACCACAGCGATGGGAAACTCGGCAATGCGACCGGCCTTGGTCGCGGCGATGGTGATGATCGGACTGACCGCGGGTGTGCGGCCCGCCGCGGGTGGGATCGTGATTCAGACCCCGGCGGGCCTCCTGCCCGGAAATACCTTCCGGATCGTCTTCGTCACTGACGGCACGACGACCGCGGGATCCAGCGACATCTCCACCTACAATCAATTCGTAACCACGCAGGCGGGCGGGGCCACGTACGACGGCGCCACGGTCTCGTGGACGGCCATCGGGTCAACAGCCTCCACCAATGCACGCGACAACATCACCGGTTCGCAGTCAGCGCCGGTCTTCCTCGCTGATGGGACGATGGTCGCGACGTCGACCACGCAAGCAGGCTCCGGCTTATGGAGCGCAAGCCTCCTTGCGCCGATCGACGAGGACCTTACGGGACCGAAACACGCCCTCACCTGGTCAGGATCCAGCGACTTCGGGTTCGGATTCAACCCCCTCGGCGCCAGTCCGTCCGTAGCTAGATGTCCGTTTCGTAAGTCCACCGCCAGTTCCAATCCTTACAGGGCAAGGACTTACGACGCTTGAGGCTGGTGAAGGACTTACGAAACGGACATCTAGCGGAAACACCGATACCGTACAACCGGGCTGGTTAAACAGCGGAACTCTCCCCGCGACGGATCTTCTGTCCATGTACGGAATCTCGCAGGTGCTCACCGTAGAAGCGTCAAGCGTACCGGAGCCCCCCTCACTGGTGCTGCTGGGGACCGCGAGCCTTGTCGGCCTCGCCGGCAGCGAGGTGCTTCGTCGCTGGCGCCAGCGGCGGCAGAGGCCAGTTCGGCCGGCCCACGACCTCGAGTGACCAGCCCAGTTTTGTAGGGTGCGTCGAGTCCGCGGGTGGCCCGGACAACGCCGCGTTGTCCGGGCGGCGCAGCCGCAAGAGACCCCAGAGTGGGCACCGAGCGCCTCCAAGCCTCCGGGCCGGAATCTGAGGTCTCTTGTCGCTGCGCGATCCGGACACCGAAACCGGTGTCCGGGCCACCCGCGCGGGAAACCTCGACGCGCTCATCGTCACTGAAGCAACAAGTCAGGCCCTGGATCGCCAAATCTGCGGGTTACGCTTATTGTGAAAGACCGCAATCACTTCGATTCGATCGACCAAGATGCGGTAATAGACGTTGTACGGGAACCGCTGAACGCGCAGCGCGCCGGATGTCCCGGTAAACCGTGGCGTGAAGTTCCGGCATCTGCCCGATTTGATCCAGGGCGGGCATGGGTGTCGGAGGGCCGTTGGGACGTTGACGCTTTCCTCGTCCCTTTTCCTTGTTCCGGGCCGTTTGCTCTTCCGACTCCAGGAACACTTCCAGGACGGACTTCTTCCCCGTTGCTGGTCATCTGTGTTGTTCGGCATCCGTCGGTTCAGATAGCTTAAGCGACGCCTCCATCGCCGTCACCGCTTTTTGGGATCGGACCCGCCAGGACGATGACCTACTTACCATTGCGCGTCGCCACCAGATCGCGGGGCAATCCTTCGCTGGTCTGATCTACGGACATCAACTCGACCTGACGATTGGCCAGGCTGTCCGTGATCTGGAACTGATTGCTCTCGTCTACGAACCCCACGACATCCGCGACCGCGTCGAGTTTCTGCCGCTCTGACGAAATGCGGAAGTCATTCGCCTTCGAAACACTCTGCCTGAACATGCGCCAAAATGCTATAATGGCGTCGAGTTCAGGGGAGCGATGTCATGGGGATCATCCACGAACTACCGCCGGCCGTCATCAACCAGATCGCCGCTGGCGAGGTGGTGGAACGGCCGGCGAGCGTGGTCAAGGAGCTGCTGGAGAACGCCATCGACGCCGGCGCGTCGCGGGTCGAGGTCTCCGTCGAGCGCGGCGGCAAGGACCTCGTGCGCGTGGCCGACGACGGACGCGGCATGGACCGTGATGACCTGCTGCTCGCCTTCCGGCCGCATGCGACCAGCAAGCTGGCCGAGGCCGGCGATCTGTGCCATATCCGGACCCTCGGCTTTCGAGGCGAGGCGCTGGCGGCGATCGCCGAGATCGCCAAAGTGCGCTGTCAGACCCGCATGGCCGGGGCCGATGCCGGCTCGGAGCTGACCATCGAGGCAGGCCAGGCGGGGCCCATTCGGGATTGCGGGTGCCCGGTCGGCACCGTGCTGGAAGTACGCAACCTGTTCTTCAATACGCCCGTGCGCCGCACCTTCCTGAAGGCCGATGCGACCGAGGCCGGGCATGTCGCCGAGATGGTCATCCGCGTCGCCCTGGCACACCCGACGGTCCACATCACCTACAAGTCGGGCGGCAAGGTCGTTTACGACCTGCCGGCCTCGACGGGGATCAAGGAACGCATCGCGACCTTCTTTGGCCAGGAGCTGGCCGACGCCCTCCTGTGGGTCGAGAGCACGATCGAGCACTCGCATCTGTGGGGCTACGTCGCGCACCCATCCCAGAGCCGCTCCAGCGCCAAGGGACAGTACCTGTTCGTCGGGGGCCGCTATGTGCGCGACCGCTCGCTCGGCCACGCGCTTTCCGAGGCGTACCGCGGGCTGCTCATGGTCGGCCGGCAGCCGTTGTCGTTTCTTTATCTGGACATGCCTCCTGAGGAGGTCGATGTCAACGTCCATCCGACCAAGATCGAGATCCGCTTTCGGGACGGTCAGCGCGTCTACAGCCAGATGCTCGCCACGATCCGCCAGACCTTCCTGGGCAGCGACTTGCACTCCCGCCTCTCGGCGCCCGTGACGCCCGTGAGCGAGTCCGAAGCACCACCTCCCGCCGCTCCCCGGACGTTCGAGCCTCTCCGGCCCGTCGTCGGACCGCCAGGAAGTGGCGGGCTGGTTCTCCTCGCCGCCACCGCGGAAGGCTCCCGCGCCATCGCTTCCGTCTCCCCCCTCGGGCATCATCGGCAAGCCGCGAGAGCCCGAGTGGGCGCAGTCGCTGCCGCCGGTATCGGCCGTCCCGGGCGCGAGGCCGTTCGATGAATTCGAGGCGGTCCCCATCCCGCCTCCCCAGACGCCGCCCGAATCCGCCCCGGCGGCGATGCCGAGAACGCATCACGGGCCCATGAAGGCCATCCAGGTTCACGACAGTTATCTGATCGTCGAGACCGAGGACGGCATGGTGGTGATCGATCAACATGCCTTGCACGAACGGATTCTTTACGAGGAGCTGCGTTCCCGGCTGGCCCACGGCGGGATTGAAGCCCAGCGCTTGCTCGTGCCCGAGCCGGTCGATCTGAGTCCGGCCGACGCAGCCGAAGTCTTGCAGCGCCGGGAGGCCCTGGCCCGGCTGGGTCTGGAAATCGAGCCGTTCGGCGGGGACACGATACTGATTTCCAGCATCCCCGTCCTGCTGCGCGGCGACTCGCCCGCGAGTCTCCTGCACGACCTGGCCGAGCACTTCCGGGCGCAACCGTTACCGCCCACACCCGACGCCGTGCTGGAACACGTCCTGAGCACGATCGCCTGCAAGGCCGCCGTGAAAGCCGGCGACCCGCTCTCCCCCGATGAGATCGCGGCCCTGCTCGAACGCCGGCATCTGCTGGAGAACACACACCACTGCCCCCACGGCCGTCCCACCGCCCTGACGTTCACCCGGGCTGAGCTCGAAAAGCAGTTTGGGCGGATCTGAAAGTCTGTTCCGAAAGCCCCGAAGGGGCGGCAGTGAATAGCCCAGGGCGTCAGCCCTGGGACCGTGAAACGGGCACAATCCCTCCTCTCCTCAGCCCCGAAGGGGTGAAAGAAAGACCCGGACAAACGCGGACTTCGGCCGCCCCTTCGGGACTGAGGAGCGGTCGTCGCCCTGGTTCCCAGGGCTGACGCCCTGGGCTATTCACTGCCGCCCCTTCGGGGCTGAAACCAGAAGGACCGGATCGCCACTTCTGGGACAGATTCTGAGGCAGTCTGGCAGGCTGAAGCCTACCCTACAAGAAGAAGCCCGCACTTCTCATGCACCCTCTGATCCGTCGCGAGGCAGACGAAGGCCGTCCACGAAGCGGCGCCACTCCACTTCCAGAGGGCCCGAGATCGCTGCCGAACACGGCTTGAAATGCGGTGAAGGCACGGGTCCCGGCCGGCTGGGTCTCGTTCGCGGCGCGCGGAGCGCGTCGAGCAGGCTGTGAAACTGGGCGGGATGTTGTTTCCGCAGAAAGTAGACGAGCGACCAGGCGACCGCGTAGCGCTGCGGTTGGTAGCCACGGCCGAAGCCTTCGTCGCGGATCGTCGGCTCTAGCAAAGGCGGCGCGGCGAGCGTTCTCCACGTCTCGAGCCGGAACGGATGGAGCCGGCCGACGCCCGCCCAGCGGCCTCCGCGCACCGTCTCGAACTGCATGGCCAGACCCTCATGGAGCCAGATCGGCAGCGATTCATAACGCGGGGCCAGACCACTGATGCGCACGAGCTGGTGGATCGTTTCATGGGCGGCCGTCTCGATCTCCTGCGTGCGGCGATCCAGCTCGAGCAAGAGCTGGCGGCGTTCGCGGTCCCGCTCGGTGGTCGCTTCCAGGTTGCGCTGACGTCGGCGGAACGAGGCATCACTGCGCAGGTCATAGGTGAACACGACGCCCTTCGTCGGGTGGTAGTATCCCTGCGTGGTGAGAAACGCGGTGGCCCCCTCCGAGCGCAGCAGGTGGAGATAGTCGTCCTGCCGGGCGAACCAGACCGCGACCAGTCGTTCCGGGGGCGGCTTCAAGTCCAGGCCATACGCCGACAGGCTCAGGTAATACGTCGTCAAGACCTGCTCCAGTAGCTCAACCCGCTGGGCGGCCTCGGCGGGCGCGTGCTGGTGGAGCAGCAGGACGTGTGGACCGCGCGCTTCCGCGAAATCGCCCCGCAGCCCGGCGCGAACCGCATCGAGGCGGGGATCAGGGCAGGGGGGGGCGAGACGGTCCAGCATCGCCACCAGGCGCACGGTGGGCTGATGGTCGGGGCCGGCCTGGTGCGCGTCGCGCAGCATGGCGGTCGCCTGGCCGGTCAAACCATGCTCCAGTGCCCACCAGGAGGCGGCGAACCGATCCTCGGCCCCACCGCGCAGGGCCTGATCCCGCCGTTCCGACCAGGAGGACTCGTCGCTCGTCCCGGGGACGATCGTGCGGATCATGGTGCGAGGGAAGCGATGCGTCCCATCGGGCGCTTCGACCACCACGTTCTCCCCCTCGGCCCGCGCAGGCAGCTCCACGTCACCGCCCGCCCGGAACGAGACCCAGCCGAGCTCGGCACGGGCGGCGGGGATGACTGGAATCAGAATGAGTCCCAGGACGACTGCGAACCGGATCATATGTTCCCCCACGCTCCCAACATCGGGCTTAATCGAGGGCGATCGGCTCGCGGCCGGCGAGCGCCTCGCGGGTCCAGGCGAAGACGCGTTCGACGAGCCGCTCGGCCACCGGCTCGCCCGGCCCGAGGCTCTCCACCGGCTGGTCCGGGCGCACCAGGTGGATGCGATGCTGACCGGCCTGGACGGTCTGAAGGTCGTTGGCGACGGTCAGGTCCGCACGATTGGCCAGGCCCTCGGCGCGGGCGACGTCGATGAGCTGGGCCTCGGACACGCCCGAGAGCAGCTTGAAACCCACCAGGTACGTCTCGGGCGACCAGTCCCGGACCGAACGGATGACCTTCGGCGTGGGATGACAGCGGAGGACCAGCTCATCACGCTTCGAGTCCAGCTTGCCGGGCGTGGGTTCGGGCTCAAAGTCCGAGACGGCCATGGCCAGGAAGGCGATATCGATCGTGCCGGTCGCGAGCACCCGCTGGAGCGCCCGGGCGTAGTCGGCCACCGTGCCCTCGGCCAGCGGCAGGAAGTGGAGCCGGCCTCGGCACGATTGGTATTTCCGTCGCAGACGTTCCAGTCGCTCCAGCTCCACCCCGTCGGCCGGCGCGTCCAGGTCCAGGGCCGCTTGCCGCAAGAAGGGCCACTGGGCCGACGGGACCGAGATATGCCAGACCTCGGCACCCTGCTCCAGGCACGCCTCGGAGATCGTCGCGGCGAACCGGCCCGACGAGACATTGGTGATGTGCCGGACGTCGTCGATGGGCGCGATGGTGCCGCCGCCGGTGACAACCACGTTCATGACGGATCTCCCTCGTTCCGACCTTGCGAGCGCGAGCCACGGTCGCTAGCTTGACGGACTCTTGCGACCATTCGACTTTGACCCCGACGCGCGACCATGACCATTCTTCCCCACGACCCCCTGGCCCGCGAGTTGTTCGAGCAGATCGCCTCGTGGCCGATCTTCGATGCCCATTCGCACATCGACGCCCATCGCCCCGCGGCGCGGAACCTCGACGAGGTGCTGGGCTACCACTACTATACCGAGCTGGCGCACTCCGCCGGCATGCCTGCCGACCGCGTCGCGCCCGAGCTGGACCCCGCCGCGCGCGCCGCAGCCTCGCCGAATACCTCGACCGCCTGGACAATACCGTCCAGTACAGTTGGCTGCTGGAGATCGCCCGTACCTTCCATCGTTTCGAGCACCCGTCGATTCATCCCGGAAACGTCGACGCCTTGTACGAGCGCGCCGATCGCGCCGAGAAGGGCGAGGAGTGGGATCAGGAGGTCTGGACCAAGACCAATCTCGAGGCCGTCTTCCTCACCAACGACTTCGACGATCCGCTCGAGGGCTGGGACCGAACCCGATACGTGCCGTGCCTGCGGGCCGACGATCTGGTGCTCAAGCTGCACGAGCCCCGCACCCACGAGCGGCTCAAGACGGCGACGAACGTGGATGTGGTGGACTATCCCTCGCTCCGCCTGGCGCTGGCGAGCCTGTTCGAGTGCTTCACGAAGCGCGGGCGCGGGCCTGTGCCATCAGCCTGCCGCCCGATTTCGTGCCGGCGCGGCCGGGGCCGCTGCGTTCCGCGGCGGCCATGCGGCGGGCCTTGCACGGCATGGACTTGCGCCCGGACGAGCACGTCGAGGTGCGCCAGCTCGTCTTCTGGACGCTCGCCGAACTGTGCGCGGAGTTCCGCCTGCCGTTTGACCTCATGATCGGCCCGATCCGCAATGTCTACCCGGCGGGCGTGCCCGGCGGACGCGACCTGTTCGACCGCCGGGTGAGCCTGTATGAGTACCAAGAGCTGTTCAACCACTTCGCCCGGGTGACGTTCCCCGTCTCGACCCTTTCGCCCGACGCCGCGGCCGAGCTCGTGGCCTACTCGTGGATCTTCCCGAACGTCGTGCCCATGGGCCAGTGGTGGTACTCGAACGTGCCGGCCTTCATCGCCGCCGACCTGAAGGCCAAGCTCCAGGCCGTGCCCAAGGTCAAGCAGGTGGGATACTACTCCGACGCCTACAAGCTCGAATTCATCCTGCCCAAGTTCAACATGTACCGCCGCCTCCTGGCCGAAACCCTGGCCGACGACGCGATCCGCGCGCGCGGCTGGACGACCGACCAGGCTCTCGACCTCGCCCGGCTGGTCCTGCGCGACAACCCCCGGCGCATCTTCGCGCGGCCGGAGGAAGTCTGAGAACGGACGCGGGAATTCTGGGTGTCTGGACAATCCATCGGGATTTGGGTTGACTGGGGCTGGGTCTTCATGTCTCTCTCCAGGAGGTTTTCTTATGGGCGCCCAGTCTCGCAAGCCGTATCCGAGCGACCTCAGCGATCTCGAGTGGGCCATCGTCGAACCGCTGCTCCCACCGCGGGTACCGGCGGGCGCACCGCGCAAAGTCGACTTCCGCGAGGTCCTCAACGCGATCTTCTACCTGCTCAGTACCGGGTGCCCGTGGTCGGCCTTGCCCCATGACTTTCCTGCGGAAGGGACGGTGCGCGATTACTTCCATCAGTGGCGTCGTTCGGGACGGTGGCAACAGATTCACGACACGCTTCGTACTCGGTTGCGTGAGGCGGTTGGGAAGGAGGCGGAACCCAGCGCGGGCAGCATCGACAGCCAAACCGTCAAGGCGACGCGCACCAGTGGCCAACGGGACTACGACGCGGGGAAGAAGATCAACGGCGTGAAGCGGCACATCCTGGTGGATACCCTGGGATTGCTACTCGCGGTGGTGGTCCATCCGGCGAATATCCAGGACCGTGATGGGGCCAAACTGGTGTTTGCCCGAGCCAAGCTCACGGGGACGTGGTCGCGGATGCAACGCGTCTGGGCCGATGGTGGGTATGCGGGAAAGTTGGTGGCCTGGGTGGCCTCGTTCTGGCATTGGATCTTGGAAATTGTGAAACGCAATGACGACGTGAAAGGATTCCAGCTTCTGCCGAAACGTTGGGTGGTGGAACGGACGTTCTCCTGGTTGTCGAATTATCGTCGTTTGAGCAAGCATTACGAATATTGGAATGAAACCGGCGAGGCGATGATCCATCTGGCGATGATCCACCTGATGCTCCGTCGCCTCGCCAAGAAGAAGGCCGGCGTCGCGGTTGCCTAAATTGCCGCGCCCCTTCTGAGCTTCGCCGCCGCTCCGAGACCCGCAACCGCGTGCCGGGAACCACTGAACCCCTGCGGGTTCCCCGGCACGCGGTTGGTTTTTCGCCGGCAGGAGCGCACGTGCTTCCCAGCCCGACGCGCCAGCGAGTGCATTCTCTCTCCGGGACCCCGCAGAAATGCACTCGCTGGCGCGTCGGGCTGACTGAGAAAGGACGCCACCCAAACGGGAACCGCTCGAACACGGCGCCAAACTCGATTCACCCCTCAGAGGGCATCCCCCGTCCTCCTGACAACGCAGCACTGGCTCTAGCGACCCGGCCCCACCTTGCCGACGAAACTGCCGGAGAGGCGCCGAACGGAGAAGGACATCGTCCCACTTCGTTCCGGCGCCGTCCTGCTTCATCACGGAAGGTGAGACAATGCCGTTGCTGCGCGCTGTGCTCCGACCCCTTGCGGCCTGCATGCTGAGCGGCGTTCTGAGCGGATGGCTCGGGACGCCCACCCGCGCCCAGGAAGCGCCCGCTCCCCCCGCGCCTCTGGACGCCGCGGCGGTTCTCGGTGATGTTGCGGCGCCTCCCGCCGTGGTGGCGCCGGCACTGCCGCCGCCGGTCCTCGTCGAGAACCAACCCGCACCGTCGGTCCTGGGTATCATCGGCGCATCGCTATTCGGAGAAGAAGTTTACGACAAGAATGCCTGGCGACCCCTGTCCTTGAGCACGTTCTTCACCGAAGGCTGGAACGAACCGTTCGTCTGGGCACCGGTGGGCAGCGGCGGCGCGGCGCGGGGCGGTTGGATCAACGCCTTCGAAGGCGTGTTCTTCCGCACCTGGTACGTGAACTTCCTCTACGCCAACAACTTCGACCGCGGCGGCACGCGATTCCTCAGCAACTACACGCTCTACGCCCCCATGAGCCGTCGCTTCGAGTTCCGCATCGACGTGCCGTTCCTTGTCTCCACGAGCAAGGGCGGCGCCGAGGACACCTATCACACCCATTTCGGGGACCTCGTCATCACCCCCCGGTTCCTGCTCTCGGAAACCCAGGACTTCTCGCAGGTCGTGGCGCTCAACATCCGCACGCCGACCGGCAGCACGGCCAACGGCAACGGCGTCACCAGTCTCACGGCCCAGTACCAGTTCTGGGCGAACGTGGCCGGTCCCTGGGTCGTGCGCGGCGGCACCGGGGTGATGGTCCCGACGAGCGACACCGGCGCCCGCACCAACTACTTCGTGGACCTGGGCGTCGGCCAGTACTTCGCCCGCAAGGAGGCCGCGTTCTTCCACGACTTTTACTGGTACTTTGTCACGAACATGAACACCACCCTGGACAACCGCGGCCCGAACGCGACCTTCGTCGCCTTCACACCGGGCGTCCGCTTCGCCCTTACCCGGGATCACCTCTGGCACTTCCTGGCCGCCGTCGAAGTGCCCGTGACCGGCCCGAAGGCTTTCGATTACCAGCCGATCTTGTTGCTTCTCAAGAACTACTGATCACCCGGGAGGACCCTTGATCGCTGGTCGATAGACCCCGGCCCTTCGTCAGCCCGCGCGAACCGTGCGGGCTGCTTTTCTTGTAGGGACGTTCCCTTCTCCTTCGTACGACCTCGCCCCGAAGGAAGAAAATAGCGAATCAAGGTCTGCCCCTGGGGCCACTTCCAGGGGTCAAGTGTCCGGATCAACTATCGATCAGGCTTTGCGCTTTCCGGCGTCTGGCGACTCATCGTAGGGCCGGCTGTGCCGGCCGCGTTCTATTCCATCGCGGAGGTCTCCAGACCGAGGAACCGCTTTGCCTCCAGGCCGGAGCTACCCCAATCGGCCGGGTAGGCACCCCGGCGGACCCAGCGATGGAAGCTGGAATAAGGCCAGTCGCCCGGGCGCCGCACCAGCCCGTGGTGGACCGGATTGAAATGGATGTATTCGAGATGGCGCTCGAAGTCGTCCTCATCCCGGAGCGTATGCTCCCAGTATTTCGGCTGGAGGACACCACGCCGGCCGTCGCGATGTCGGCCCGCCGTCACAGTTTGCTCGGCTCCGCCGGCACGCAGCCATCGCGCCGTGAACTCCTTCTTGATCCAACCCCAGCGGGCCGGATACCGCGCGTCGCCCTCCGGGAGGGTCCAGATCGTGTGCAGGTGATCGGGGAGCAGGACCATCCCATCGATGCGGAATGGCCACCGGCTCCGACTCTCGAGGAGGACGGCTCGGAGGATCGCGCGCCACGGCCCCGCAGAGGATCGGGGCGCGCCGATCCGTGACCACGGTGAAGAAGTAGCACCCACCCGGACGGAAGTTCCGACGGAAATTCGGCATGGCCCGGGACCTGTTTTCGTCCTCGGCATCCCGGCCGGCACAGCCGGCCTACGTGATCGGTTCGCCGTCAAAAGTCAGAATTGGCCGGCATAGCCGGCCCTACCTGGCTGATCACCTGGGAGGACCCTTGATCGCTGGTCGATAGACCCCGGCCCTTCGTCAGCCCGCGCGAACCGTGCGGGCTGCTTTTCTTGTAGGGACGTTCCCTTCTCCTTCGTACGACCTCGCCCCGAAGGAAGAAAATAGCGAATCAAGGTCTGCCCCTGGGGCCACTTCCAGGGGTCAAGTGTCCGGGTCAACTATTACTGAAGCTTTGCGCCGAATTCCGGTGCTCCTGGGTAGCCCAGACACCGCCTCGGTGTCTGGGTGGCGTAGCAACAAGAGGCATCAGGCCCGATCCGGAAGCACAAACAGTGTCGTGCGCCCGCTCAGCCGACTCTTGCGGCTGTTCCGCCCAGACAACGCGGCGTTATCCGGGCCACCCTGCGCCGACCGCACCAAGACAAAAACCACGGCCTTGCCGTCCCGCGAATAGCAGGGCGACATCCCCCGCTCTCGGCCTGGCAGGAGCGGCTCGGGGGCCCGGCCACGGCCGTCAGCGGCGAGCCGTATCATCTCCGCATCGCTGTCGGGACCCACAACCCCGTTGGCCGCCAGGACCCGGCTGTCTGGCGACCAGTTCGCCCGCCACCACCCAACGCCCAAGATCTGCTCTCGCTCGGTGTCGATGTCGAGGACCCGAATATAAGGAGTCCCCAGCGCCGGCTCTCGTTTACAGTAGGCGATCCGCTTCCCGTCCGGAGACCAACTCGGGCAGTCTCCTTCCGCTACCTCTCGCGCCCCCGTGCCGTCCGAACGGGCGACGTAGACGCGGCACATCTCCCGCGCTCCTCCGCCGGGGCGGCCGCCCTGCGCGAACACGATGCGCTTGCCATCGGGGCACCAGTCCGGCCAGCGCCCCGCACAGACCCGGCGCTCCGCGGCCCCGTCGCGCCCAATCAGGAAGATGCCGGCGTCCTTCGCGGGGTCAGCCTGGTCCTCACGCATGAAGAGCAGTCGTTCGCCGTCTGGGGACCAGCGTGGGGTGGCTCCGACGGCCAACTTCTTGGGTTCGGTCCCGTCGAGACGGACGACCCAACACTCCGCAGGTGTGAAAGCACGCCCACGAACGGTTTTGTAGGCGTCGAAGGCCACCCACCGACCGTCAGGTGAGAGCGCCGGGGAGCCCACGTAATCGTACCCCGGCAGCCGGATGTCTTGAGCCCGACCACCAGGCCGTAGGTCCTGGACTCGGATCGTGTCCAACATTACCGCCCCGCCCTTCTGGGCATAGGCTAGATCCGAGATCAGGAACGAGAAGAGGGCGATCGCGGATGTCCACTGGAGAAATCGCCCCGGCTTGAAGGCCGGATGGCCTCCTCCGCGGGATTGGCGTGACGAGAGCTTTCGGAATCCGACCCGCTTAGCGATTGCATTGATCAAGTGCATGTCCATAGGGTTCTCCGAGGCTCGTCTTCCCTGTTACTTCTCATCTCTATTTCAGAGCATACATCTCCCAATCGCCGTAAGTCGAATGAAAAACCAGCGACCATCCGGCTCTATCGTGGGGTATTCACCCTTGACACTCCTGCACCTGACGTCGCTGCCCCATCACACCCGCGCGGCCGATTCGATCTCTCTGGAACAGATAAGGCGGGAGAGCCGCTCCTCGACAGAAGGGGGCGGGGGGTTCCTGTGATCGTCGGGCCGGCTGGTCACGATGATGATGATGAGGAATGAGTGTGCCGCCGCTCGCTGGTCTTTGGCAAGCCGCTCGCAGTCCGTCCCCGCCGCGATTCTCCCTGCGCCGAACGAACCCGATCGGCCCTTGACTTTGTCTTAAAACCCAGGTGTCCCGCGTTGGAACCGGTCTTTCTGGATCGTGGGGCACGCGCCAGGGACGATTCAAAGGCATGCCGAGACACGATGGTATGTGTAATAGGCAAAAGAGTTGCGACGATTTCGCAGCGTCTGTCACGAGTTCGAGCCGCGGTGTTGCGCGGGATCAGGAGACGCTCCGAGGTTTTTTGGGAACCTCCCCTTGCCGAACACGCGGACGGGCGTGTAGGATACATACCTGCCTTGTAGCCCCGTGCGTCCGATCTGGTCCGACCGCGCCTGGCAAGGGCTGGAACGGCCCTTCACCCTTGGCGCGGTCGTTTGCGCTGGGGTGTGCAGGGCGCGTGGTGGGCCTTGCCGGCTCGGAGTTCTCGAAAGTCCTCTTGCGGCGGTGCGCCGCGACGATATAGTAGGTCGTTTCCCGGCCTGCTGGTCGCTGGCGTAGCTCAACCGGCAGAGCATCGGTTTTGTAAACCGAAGGTTGTGAGTTCGACTCTCACCGCCAGCTCTGTTCCTGGGAGGGATTCGGGAAGATCGCCCGGGAGGCGGACGGGTGGATACCCAAGTGGTTAAAGGGGCCAGACTGTAAATCTGGTGGCACAGCCTTCGCAGGTTCGAATCCTGCTCCACCCACTCGGACCCGTTCCCGGATTCCCGACCTTGCTCCCTGGAGACCCGACGCGATCACGCCAGCATTCCACCCAGCGGAGCCGAGACGGGATTGTCCCGCCGTCCGTCCCACGATACGATCGGGGAAACGAAACCGATCGCATTTGCGGGTGTAACTCAATGGTAGAGTACCTGCCTTCCAAGCAGGCTACGTGGGTTCGATTCCCATCACCCGCTCTGCGGGCGGGCCGCCCGGAGTCTCGGACAGGGTGGTCGAGTCGAGGCAAGCGAAATTCAGGATGGTCCCTATACGATCTTTATTGCTGACGCACCGCGTGGAAACAGACAGGCTGCCTTGGCTCAGTCGGTAGAGCGCGTCCTTGGTAAGGACGAGGTCCTGGGTTCGAATCCCAGAGGCAGCTTTCGGGTACGTAGTCGTCATGCACACAGGCCGGCGGTCCCCCGCCCCGTAGCCGGCTGGAGCTCTCGGGGCGGGACGTGTTCGTTCGTGGGACGGTCCGTCGGGTCCCGACCACACGCCCTCTTCTGGAGACGACGAGAGTAACGCGATGGCCAAGGAAACCTTCACCCGGACGAAGCCGCACGTCAATGTCGGCACGATTGGGCACATTGACCACGGCAAGACGACCCTCACCGCGGCCATCCTGGCGGTGCTGTCCGCCAAGGGACAAGCCAAGGTCAAGTCGTACGCCGATATCGCCAAGGGTGGTACCGTGCGTGATGCCACCAAGACGGTCACCATCGCCGTGTCTCACGTCGAGTACGAGAGCGACAAGCGGCACTACGCCCACATCGATTGCCCGGGCCACGCCGACTACATCAAGAACATGATCACCGGCGCCGCCCAGATGGACGGCGCCATCCTGGTGGTCTCGGCGGCCGACGGCCCCATGCCCCAGACGCGCGAGCACATCCTGCTGGCCTACCAGGTCGGCGTCCCGGCCCTGGTCGTCTTCCTGAACAAGATCGACCTGGTCGATGACCCCGAGCTGCTCGAGCTGGTCGAGGTCGAGCTCCGCGAGCTCTTGACCCACTACAAATTCCCCGGCGATGAGATCCCGATCGTCAAGGGTTCCAGCCGTCCCGCCCTGGAAAACCCGGGCGGCCCCGAGTCCAAAGCCATCCTCGAGCTGATCGACGCGATGGACAGTTACATCCCCGAGCCGGCGCGAGGTGGACAAGCCGTTCCTGATGCCGGTCGAGGACGTCTTCTCGATCAAGGGCCGCGGCACGGTGGGCACCGGCCGGATCGAGCGCGGGCACATCAAGGTCGGCGAGCCGGTCGAGATCGTCGGCTTCGGCCACAACAAGAACTCGGTCGTCACCGGCGTCGAGATGTTCCAGAAGACCCTCGACGAGGGCATGGCCGGCGACAACGTCGGCGTCCTGCTGCGCGGCGTGGAAAAGGACGAACTGGAGCGCGGCCAGGTCATCTGCAAGCCCGGCTCGATCACCCCGCACACCAAGTTCGAGTGCGAGGTCTACGTCCTCTCCAAGGACGAAGGCGGCCGGCACACGCCGTTCTTCAAGAACTACCGGCCTCAGTTCTACTTCCGCACGACCGACGTGACCGGCACGGTCCTGAACCTCCTCTCCGAGGACGGCTCCGAGGCCGAGATGTGCATGCCCGGCGACAACATCAAGATGACCGTCGAGCTCTTGACCCCCATCGCCATGGAAGAGAAGCTCCGCTTCGCCATCCGTGAAGGCGGCAAGACGGTCGGCGCCGGCGTCGTGACCAAAATCCTCCTGTAATCGACCGGGCTGTCGGCGCTGAGCTTTCAGCTCTCAGCCAGAGGAAGAGGGCGTGAATTCCTGTTCGGAACGTCCTATGGTGCTTGGCTGATCGCCGATAGCTGATAGCGGACAGCTCTCCCCGAGGCGAACGATGCGCGAATACGTCTGGCTCGAATGCACCTCGTGCGGCGAGCGCAACTACCGAACTCAGAAAGAGACGCGGGGTGCGGAGCGGCTCGAGCTGAAGAAATACTGCCCCCGCGAACGGCAGCACACCGCCCATAAGGAATCGCGGAAGAAGTGACCTCCCGGCACCGGCCTGGGCCGGTGCCGAACCTCGCGGCCCGGCGCGGGCGTCGAGCCGTTGTTACGAGCGTAGCTCAATTGGTAGAGCAGCGGTTTCCAAAACCGCAGGTTGGGGGTTCGAGTCCCTCCGCTCGTGCTCGGTGCAAACCACGAGCCGTGAGTCAGCCGCTCTTCAGTCCGCCACCAAGCGACCCGAAGTTCCCGCCTCGCTATCCGGTTCGTTCGAGTTGTCTTTCCGTCGGGGGTGGGATGAAGTTCCGGGCTGGTGGTTGGGAAGTCCTTGCGGGAAAAGGAACGGGCGTCATGGGCAAGGTTCGAGATGAGACACCGGCGGCCAAGACGGCCAAGCCCACGCCGCGAGGCGGCAACCGCGCCGGCTCGCGGTTCACGCCGTTCCTGACCAACCTGGTGCGCTCCGACAGCTACAAGGCGCAGCAAGGGTGGTACGCCCGCCTCTGGACGGCGATCGGCCTGGGTCTGCTCGTGCTCGCGGGAATCTACCGGCTCTATGACACGCAGCTCCGGGGCGAAACGAGCCTGACGGTCCAGTACAGCGTGCCGGTCGCGCTGCTGGTGGTCCTGGGCTGGCTGATTTACCGGCTCGTCCAGTTTCCGCCGTTCGTGGACTTCCTGATCGCCACCGAGGCCGAGATGAACAAGGTCTCGTGGACGAGCAAGGCCGAACTGAAGCGGGCCACCATCGTGGTGCTGTCGACCGTCGCGCTGCTGGCGATGTACCTGTTGCTGGTGGATTGGGTCTGGATCTTCCTGCTGAGGACCATTCGCGTCCTGAACACCGGGGAGACGTCGGACTTCGGCTCCCAGGCCGGTTGAGCGGCTGGTCCTGGGCCTGGGTGACATGGGTACTGGTTCTTCTCGATCGTCTGGATCGGCCTTCCTTCTCTCCACGACTGGCGTCTCATGAGTCCTTCGAGCAGCGACCCCACGACCCCCGGCTCACCCCCCTCGGAGCCGCCGACCGACGAGTCGGCCGGCGTGTCCAACGTCTTCGAGGTCGAAGAGCAGACCCCGGACGGCGGCGCCCCGGCTTCCGCGCCCGTATCGCCCGCCGCCCCGGTTGCCGACCCCGTGCCGATCGTGGAACCCGACCCGGACGACGAACCCCCGCCGGAACTCGTCTGGTACGTGCTCAAGGTCCAGAGCGGACGCGAGGACACCATCCGCGACGCGCTCGAACGCCGGGTCAAGATCCAGCACCTCGACCGCTACTTCGGCCGGATCGTCGTCCCCACCGAGAAGATCACCGAGATCCGCAACAACAAGAAACGGATCGTCGAGCGCAAGAGCTATCCCGGCTACATCATGATCCAGATGGAGCTCAACGAGAAGACCTGGTTCCTCGTGCGCGAGACGCCGGGCGTCGGTGATTTCGTGGGGCGCACGGCACCCCCTCGAAGATGTCCGGCGAAGAAGTGCACAAAATGCTCCACCAGGAGGAAGAAAAGACCACCGCCGAGACCCCCAAGGTCCGCATCGACGTCGAGCGCGGCGACCGCGTCAAGATCAAGGACGGCCCGTTCGAGAACTTCGAAGGCACCGTCGAGGAAGTCATCGAACAGCGCGGTCTGGTCAAGGTCATGCTCATCATCTTCAACCGGCCCACGCCGGTCGATCTCGAATACTGGCAGGTGGAACGAATCTGAGCAATGCGGAATGGGGAATCGGAATGCGGAATTGGGGAGCCGGCGCATGACCGCCCCACCCCCCGCGATTCGATGCCCAGGTTGACTTTTCTTGATATTCCGCATTCCGCATTCCGAATTGGAGTGAAGGCGATGGCGAAAGTGATGACGGCGAAGGTCAAACTCCAGTGCACCGGCGGCCAGGCGACGCCCGCGCCGCCGGTCGGCCCCGCGCTGGGCCAGCACGGGGTCAATATCGGTCAGTTCGTGATGCAGTTCAACGAACGGACCAAGGAGATGAAGGGGACGACCATCCCCGTCGAGATCACGATCTACAGCGATCGCACCTTCGAGTTCATCACCAAGAGCCCGCCGGCCGCGGTGCTGATCAAGCAATCGCTCGGCCTGGCCTCGGCCGCCAAGATGCCCGGCAAGGAGAAGGTCGGCACGATCGGCATGGACGCGATCCGCAAGATCGCCGAGACCAAGTTCAACGACCTCAACGCCCGGGACATCGACCACGCCTGCCGCATCATCGCCGGCACGGCGCGGAGCATGGGCGTGGATGTCAAAGCGTAATGATGGACGTGCGATCGAAAAGCGGACTCCTGACGAGAGTTTGCGAGCGCCTTCGTCTCTGAACCCTCAACTTTCCCGCCCCGGCGCGACCGCCCGCCGGGCTTTGTTGTGGATGGGAAATCGGCGGCAGCCCCCGGGAGGGAGCGATACCTTGCCCAGTGTGAAGCATTCGAAACGGTTTCGGGCACTCTTGCCGCAGGTTCCGACCGGACCGCTGGCCTTGCCCGAGGCCGTCGCCTTGCTCAAGCAGTTTGGCACGACGAAGTTCAACCAGACGGTCGAGGTGTCCACGAACCTGGGCATCGATCCGCGCCAGAGCGATCAGAACGTCCGCGGTTCGGTCGCGCTGCCGCACGGGATCGGCAAGGCCGTGCGCGTGGCTGTCTTCGCCCAGGGCGAGAACGCCGAGAAGGCGCGGGCGGCCGGGGCCGACATCGTCGGCGCCGACGACCTGGCGCAGCAGATCAAGGCCGGTCAGATGGACTTCGACGTCGCCCTGGCCACGCCCGACATGATGGGCGTCGTCGGCCCCCTGGGACGCGTGCTCGGTCCCCGCGGCCTGATGCCCTCGCCGCGCTCCGGCACCGTCACCACCGACATCACCAGCGCGGTCAAGGAGTTCAAGGCCGGCAAGATCGAGTTCCGCAACGACAAGGGCGGAAACGTGGCGGCGCCGGTCGGCAAGATCAACTTCTCGGACACGCAACTGATCGAGAACATCCAGACGTTCCTCGCCCACCTGCGCGATCAAGCCGGCCGCCGCCAAGGGCCAGTTATATCCGGACCATCACCATCTCGGCCACCATGAGCCCGGGCATCCGGGTCCTGGCGTAAGGAGGACAAATGGTCGGTGGTCCGTAGGGTGCGTGAAACGCACCGATCCCTTTGTCGGACATAGACTTGGTGCGTTTCACGCACCCTACGGACCACCGACCATTCAAAAAATATGAGCAAATACGTCAAGGAACTCATGATCGATCAGCTCAAGACCGACCTGGGCGACACCCGGTCGGTGCTGATCCTGGACTTCAAAGGTCTCGATGCGCAGTCCGAGAACAAGCTGCGGCTCGCTCTGCGCAAGAAGAAGATCACGGTCCGGATGCTGAAGAACTCGCTGGCGAAGAAGGTCTTCGCCGATTGCGGCATGGCGGGGCTGGGGCAGTTTCTGACCGGTCCGAGCGTGGCCGTCTGGGGCGGCGACGGGGTCGCCGAGCTGGCCAAGACGATTTCCGACCAGGTCAAAAAGCTCAAGAAGCCCCAGATCAAGGGCGGCACCGTGGACGGCGTGGTCATCACGCCGGCCCAGGTCGAGGACATCACCAAGCTCCCGTCCCGTGAACAGCTTATCGGGCGGGTGGCCGCCCTGGCGCTGGCCCCGGCGCAGCGGATCGTGAGCCTGGCCCTGGCCCCGGCCAGCAGCCTGCTCAGCCAGCTCAAGACGATGGCCGAGAAGGAGGAGGAGGGCGAGCCGCCCGCCGAAGGCGAGCCGCCCGCCGAGGGCGAAGCGGCTGCCGGCGAAGCCCCCGCCGCCTCCTGAACGAACCGGGCCGGCCGGTTCCCTGTCGTCACCTGGATCTATTCGTCGGATTGCTCGACCAACCGGAACTGTGTGTGGAGTGGGGTGCGTTTTCCCGCACCAAGGACTTCTTGAATGATCGGTGCGGCCCCCGCACCCTGCCTGGAAAGGATCGATTGACCGATGTCCACCGACGCCGCGACCTTCGCCGACAACATCAAGACCCTGGGCGACTCCATCGTGAAGCTGACGGTGCTCGAGGCCAAAGCCCTGGGCGATTACCTCGAGACCGTGCATGGAATCAAGCCGGCCGCCGCCGCCGTCGCCGCTGCCGCTCCGGTCGCCGGCCCCGCCCCCGAGCCCGTCGCCGCCAAGACCGAGTTCGATGTCGTGCTCGAAAGCTTCGGCGCCAACAAGATCAACGTCATCAAGGTCGTCCGCGCCGCCACCAGCCTGGGCCTGAAGGAGGCCAAGGACCTGGTCGATGGCGCCCCCAAGGCGGTCAAGACGGCCATCTCCAAGGACGATGCCGAGAAGCTCAAGAAAGAACTCGAGGCCGCCGGCGCCACCGTCAGCATCAAATAAATTCGGAATGCTTCCAATGCGGAATGCGGAATGCGGAATGCATGGGACCCCTGAATCGCGTTGGGACGCGTGTCTTGGACTTGTCCCCACGGCGTCTGTCTTTACAATTGTCCGGACTTCCCATTCTGAATTGCGCATTCCGAATTCCGACTGCCGCATTTTCTGGAGCCCCGGTTCGAGCCGGCACCGCGTCGGCGCGAGCCGGGGTGCTTCGGCGCCTGACGGACCTTCAATGGCTGCCACGGACTGACTGTCGCCCTCGCCGGCCCCAGCATGGCCGGATGGATACCCGGCCCCCCAACTTCGCGCCGACGTCTGACTTTCGCCCTTCCTGGAGCGCATGCCGATGCCGACCCCGAGCCCGTGCGGCGCCTCTCGCCTCCGAAATCACGCAACTTCGGCAAGATCCGTGACGAATACCCGATCCCGGACCTGACCGAGATCCAGACCCGCAGCTACGCGCGCTTCCTCCAGGCCGACGCCCCGCCCGAGAGCCGCGAGGATTATGGCCTGGAGTCGGTCTTCCGCGAGATCTTCCCCATCGAAAGCTATGCCGACAAGCAGCTCAAGCTGGAATACATCAAGTACGAGCTCGGCAAGCCCCGCTACGATCCCGACGAGTGCCGGCAGCTCCGGCTGACCTACGGCCGGCCGCTGCACGTCTGGCTGCGGCTGACCAAGGGCGAGGTCGCCGTCGAGGAGTCCGTGTTCCTGGGCGACATGCCGATCATGATCGGCGGCGGCGAGTTCATCATCAACGGCGCCGAGCGCGTCGTCGTCAGCCAGCTCCACCGCTCGCCGGGCGTCGACTTCGTCGTCGAGATCGAGGCCAGCGACAAGAAGCTCCACGCCTGCCGCGTCATTCCCGAGCGCGGGAGCTGGATCGAGCTGCAGGTCACCAAGAAGGACACGCTCGGCGTGCGCATCGATCAGTCGGGCAAGTTCTCCGCCATGACGCTCCTGCGCCATGAGCCCGGAATACTCGAGCGACGAGGCGATCCTCGCGGCCTTCTACGAGACCGAGACCTGCCCGACCGGCGATCCCAAGTACGCCGCCCGCATCGAGGGCCGGGTCGCCTGCGGCGATATCGTCGATCCGCAGACCGGCGAGGTCCTCGTCGAAAGCGGCTCGACCATTTCCAAGACCACCGCGCAGATCCTGGCCGAGGCCGCGCTGGGCGAGATCCAACTGCTCAAGGAATCGCGCGACCCGCTCATCCTCCAGTCGCTCCAGGACGACCCGACCTCCGACCACGAAAGTGCGCTGCTGCGCATCTACCAGCGGCTCCGTCCGGGCAACCCGCCGCAACTGGAAAAGGCCCGCGAGCTGTTCCACGAGAAGTTCTTCGACACCAACCGCTACCGCCTGGGACGCGTGGGACGCTTCCGGATCAACCGCAAGTTCAACCAGGACGTGCCCGACGACCGCATGACCCTGGAACCGATCGACTACGTCAACGCGATTCGCTACATCCTGAACCTGCGCAAGGGGAAGGGCCACGTCGACGACATCGACCACCTGGGCAACCGCCGCCTGCGCACGATCGACGAGCTGGCCTCCGATGAGCTGCGCAAGGGCTTCCTGAAGCTGCGCCGCACCGTTCAGGAGCGGATGAGCCTCAAGGACGCCGAGGAGATGACCCCGCGCAGCCTGATCAATCCCAAGAGCATCAGCGCGGCCATCGAGTACTTCTTCGGCCGCGGCGAGCTTTCGCAGGTCGTCGATCAGACCAACCCCCTGGCCCAGCTCACCCACGAGCGCCGGCTCTCGGCCCTCGGCCCCGGCGGCCTGAACCGCAAGCGGGCCGGCTTCGAGGTGCGCGACGTGCACATCTCGCACTACGGCCGCATCTGCCCGATCGAGACGCCGGAAGGGACCAACATCGGCCTGATCAGCTCGCTGGGCATCTACGGCGGCGTGGACGAGTACGGCTTCTTGGTCACGCCGTACCGCCAGATCGAGAAGGGGAAATCCACCGCCGCGGTCAAGATGATGCGCGCCGACGAGGAGGCCGAGCACTACCTCGCCCCGGCCGACGCCCCCCGCGACGACCACGCCGTCCTGAAGGGCCCGACGATCATCGCGCGCTTCCAGTCGGACTTCGTGACCGTGCCCGTCGATCACATCCAGTACGTCGACATCTCACCCAAGCAGATGGTCGGCGTCTCGGCCGGGCTGATCCCGTTCCTGGAGCACGACGACGCCAACCGCGCCTGATGGGCTCGAACATGCAGCGCCAGGCCGTGCCGCTTTTGATCACCGAGCCGCCCATCGTCGCCACCGGCATGGAAAAGGCCGTCGCCTACAACAGCGGCATGGTCGTCAAGGCCGAGCAGGACGGCGCCATCACGTACGTCGATAGCTCGCGGATCATCATTGAACACAATCATATCTACAAGTTGAGGAAGTATGTCGGCCTCAACGAGCGCACCTGCCTGAACCAGAAGCCGACCGTCTCGCTGGGTCAGCAGGTCAAGAAGGGCGACCTCCTGGCCGACGGCGCCGCCACCTACAAGGGCGAGCTGGCGCTGGGCCGCAACGTGCTCGCCGCCTTCATGGCCTGGGACGGCTACAACTTTGAAGACGCCATCATCATCAGCGAGAAACTGGTGAAAGAGGACGTCTACACCTCGATCCACATCGAGGAGTTCGAGATCGAAATCCGCGAGACGAAGCTGGGCCGCGAGGAATTCACCCGCGACATCCCCAACGTCTCCGAGAAGGCCCTGCGCAACCTCGACGAGAACGGGGTGGTGCGCATCGGCACCTACGTCAAGCCGGGCGACATCCTCGTGGGCAAGGTCGCGCCCAAGAGCAAGAGCGAGCTGACCCCCGAAGAGAAACTGCTGCACGCGATCTTCGGCCGCGCCGGCGAGGACGTCAAGAACGACAGCCTGGAAGTCCCCTCGGGCGTCGAAGGCATCGTCATCAACACCCAGCGCTTCTCGCGGCGCATGAGCCTCTCGGAGGAGGAGCGCAAGGCCTTCGACAAGGAGCTCAAGGACGTCGAGCTGGTCGAGAGCCAGAAAGTCGCCGACGAATACAAGCAGATGATCAAGGCCCTGGAGGAAATCGCCGGCGGCCCGATCCACGACCCCGAGAACCGCGCGTCCTCTGGGCCGCGACAAGGACCCGATCAAGCTCTCCGAGGAGTCCGAACGGTTCAAGTTCGAGAAGCTCGACCTGCGAGGACCAAAAGTCACCGAAGAAGCCCGCAAGATCGTCCGCCAGTACGTGCCGCGCATCGAGGCCCTGCGTGACGAGCGCGACCGCAAGCTCAACAGCCTGAAGCGCGGCGACGAGCTGCCCAGCGGCGTCTTGCAGATGGTCAAGATCTACATTGCCACCAAGCGGGTCATCTCGGTCGGCGACAAGATGGCCGGCCGTCACGGTAACAAGGGCGTCATCGCCAAGATCCTCCCCGAGGAGGACATGCCATTTTTGGCCGACGGCACGGCCGTCGAGATCCTGCTCAATCCACTCGGCGTGCCCAGCCGCATGAACGTCGGCCAGATCCTCGAGACCCACCTGGGGTGGGCCGCGGCCAAGCTCGGCTTCCAGGCGATCTGCCCGGTCTTCGACGGCGCCGAGGAGTCGGTCATCCACGCGTGCCTGAAGGAGGCCGGCCTGCCCGATAACGGCAAGGCCATCCTCTACGACGGCCGCACCGGCGACATGTTCGATCAGAAGGTGACGGTCGGCTTCATCTACATGCTCAAGCTGCACCACCTGGTCGATGACAAGATCCACGCCCGCGCGACAGGCCCCTACTCGCTGATCACCCAGCAACCTCTGGGCGGCAAGGCGCGCTTCGGCGGCCAGCGCTTCGGCGAGATGGAAGTCTGGGCGCTGGAAGCCTACGGCGCCGCCTACATCTTGCAGGAACTGCTCACCGTCAAGTCCGACGACGTCGAGGGCCGCACCAAGATTTATGAATCGATGGTCAAGGGCGAGAACACCCTCGAAGCCGGCACCCCGGCGAGCTTTGACGTGCTCACCAATGAGATCCGCGGGCTGGGGCTGAATATGCAGCTTGAGAAGAAGCGGATTTAGTAGCACCCCTTTTGCCTCAAGCAACAAGCGTTCTGGTGGCCTTGGCATTGGTCTAGGGCCACCAGAGAATCCTTTCGTGTGGAGATTAAGAAAATATGCCGACTTCTGATCACGATGTTTGCCCACTGTGTGGAGGGCAACTTGCCGAAGACGATGCAGAGCGTGGCTTCAAGCGACACTTAGACAGGCCCTCTCCCGAGGCTAAGGCTAGCATTCTCAACGACCCTGCGGTTTCTGAAGCGGATAAGGATTATCTCCGGAAGAAGGGCCGTTGTCCGTTCGAGAGAGGTCAGAAGCGCTGAGGCTGTCGCGCTAGATGACTTCTTGGAAGGCGAGAAGGGTGCCGTCGAACGCCGTTCAGGTCGGAAGCTGGGTGCAGGAAACCCCGGGCGTCTGCGGCGGCGAAGCGTGTATTCGCAACACGCGGCACACCGTCTCAGGCTTGGTGCAATGGCGCCGGCTCGGTCTCTCGGACGCTCAGATTCGGGAGCGCCATCCGGACTTGACGGGCGCCGATCTTGAGGCGACCTGGACCTATTATCAACAGTACTGCGCAGGAGGTCGATCAGGCGATCCGAGAGGATGAGGACGCCTGATCAATGGACAAGTTGTACGCCGACGAGGATTTCGATCACCGAATGATTGAGGATCGGCCATGAGTGTCACCTACGAGATCACGACCGATCCGGAGCACATCGTCATCCGACTGCCGCGCGCCTCGGCGGACCCGGAGGCGCTGGCCAAGCTACTCGATTATCTGGAGCTCGAATCGATCCGTCGCCGGAGCCAGTTGAGCGCGGACGAGGCCGCGGGACTCGCGGCGGAAGTCAAGCGAGGGGCGTGGCAGCGAGTCCGGCACCTGTTCGAGACACGTTGAATGGCCGAGCTGAAGCCGGTTGTGGTCGATACCAACATCCTGTTCTCGGCCTTGCTGCGCGACGACTCCACGTTTGCCCGCGTTCTTCTGGGCTCGGATCGGACCTTTGCCATATGTGAGTCCGTGATCGTTGAGCTGTTCAAGTACAAGGAAAAGATCGTCCGCCTGAGCAAGCTCGATGAAGAGCAGGTGGTGCGATTGTACTACACCTTGGTTCGTCACCTGACGATTTCCAAGGAGGATTTGATCGAGCCGGCGCACCGCCAGCGGGCCTGTGAACTCTGTTCCGATATCGACCCGGCCGACGCTCCACATATCGCTCTGGCCCTTCAACTGGATGGTCTCTTGTGGACAGGAGATGCGAAGCTGAAATCCGGCCTGGCCAAGAAGGGCTTTGCCGCCTTCTTCGACCCCAAGGCTGAGCCCCTGCTTAATCCATGATGGGACCCATATGGAACAGAAGCCTCTTCCCGACCCCCTTGCTTCGCAAGAACACCGCGCTAATGTCGAGGCGCCGCTACCGGAAGTCCTCGCCCTGGCCACGGCTGTGTACGAGGGTCTTGATGTGCGCGAGATCGATGAGATCGAGACGATCGCGTCGGACCGTCGCGCCTTCTTCGTCTCGGATGACGAAAACGCAGCCGTGGTCCGCGCCACCGAGAAACTCTTGCCGCGTGTCTGGCCTGCGGAAGACTTCTCGGATTGGCAGCCGCCCGGTTGATTCCTCCGGTCCCGGTCTCGGCCTTACAATAAGTTGAGGGCGGGACTTTGTCTTGCGCCCGACCGAGAATCGCACGGAGCATCCCATGGCGAGTGCGTCCACCCTGACGTCGGCCGAGATCGAGGAGCGCGATCGCTTCTATCGCGAGGGAGGCTTGCGGGCCATGGCGTCGCCCCACATGCATTACGACGACCCGAAGTGCCCGCATCCCGGCTGCTCGCACAAGATGGAGTGGATCGACTTCAAACTGGCGCGGTTCGGCGACCCCGATGCGATCTCTAAGCCGCTGGTTCGCGCCTGGTGGAGCGGGACCGGCTTTGTCGGCCGCTGCCCGCGGTGTCACGGCTGGGTGCGGTTCACCACCCTCAAGATGGAAGCGCTGGACGATCAGAAAGCAAGCCAGTTGCCGACCTTGCCGCCGGATTGGGACACGGTGGCCCAGTTCGCGTGAAACCGGACCCTGTCTCGGAGTTCCTTGCCAATGTCCACCGTCCAGCTTCGCCTGACGCCGGCCGACCAGGGCCGTCGGATGACCCTGGTAGAATTCCGCGAGGCCGAGGAAGAGGAAGGGTATCGCTTTGAACTCGGGGGAGGCGTTCTCGAAGTGACCGAAATCCCCGGCCCGGCGCATTTCGCGCGTTGTCTGCAACCTGTATCGGGCGATCGCGCGGTATGACTCGGAGCATCCGGGCGTCATCTCGATTTTCGGTGGCGGCTCGGAGTTTCGTCTCTGGATGCCGCGAATGGTTTCGGGGCGGAATCCCGACCTGGGCGTTGAGCTCGAAGGCGGAGCCCCCGACGAGCGAGGCCGCACACAACCGCCGCTCGTGGCCGAGGTTGTCTCCGAGAGCAGCCGCAAGCGCGATTACGTCACGAAGCGACAGGAATACCTGACCTATCCTTCGATCCGCGAATACTGGATCGTTGATCCGAAGCGGCGACAGGTGACTGTCCTCGTCCGCGATGATGCGGACTGGGCGGAGTGCGTCGTCGGCGACATCGAGTTGATCCCCAGCCAGGTATTGCCGGGGCTGGCCTGTCGCGTGTCGGACCTCTGGGTGGGCGTCGTGGTCCGGGATGAGGACGAATGAAAAGTCATGTATTTCTGGGGTTGGTTCCGCTCTTGACGCTGATGCTCGGGACCGCCGTCACGGCCGCCGATGTCCCCGCCGAGCGCATGCGGCAGATCTATGAAGAAGTGAAAACTCCCTTCAAGTACGGCATCGTCGTCCGTCCCGACGCGGGCCAGATGCTCGACTGCCCGAGCGTGTTTCGCCACGGCGACGCGTGGTACATGCTCTATGTTTGTATGAACAAGGTTGGCTATGAGACCCACCTGGCGCCAGCCGGGACCTCTTGCACTGGGAGCCGCTCGGCACGGTCCTGCCCTTCTCGAAAACCGGCTGGGACGCCTGGCAGGCCGCCGGCTTTGTTGCGCTTCAAGATTTCACCTGGGGCGGCTCGTATGCGCTTCAGCCTTTCGACGGCAAGTTCTGGTTCTCGTATTGCGGCGGCGCGCTTCAGGGTTATGAGACCGATCCGCTCGCCGTGGGCCTCGCCTGGACGAAAACGCCGGATCGGCCCGAGGGCTGGAATCGCAACTCGGAAAACCCCGTGATGACTCGCGACCAGCCCGGCGCGCGGGCCTTCGAGGCGCAAACGCTCTACAAGAGCCATATTCTCCGGGACACGTCCGAGCAGGCCGGCTATCCGTTTGTGATGTTCTACAACGGCAAGCAGCAAGGGCCGGCGACCGAACGGATCGGCATGGCTGGATCGAAGGACATGATCCACTGGACCCGGATCGGCGCCGGACCCGTCATCGACAATGGCCGGGGAATCAGCGGCGACCCCCAGATCATGCGCATCGGCGCGACGTGGGTGATGTTCTATTTTGGTGCCTTCTGGCAGCCCAAGGCCTTCGACACGTTCGCCGCCTCGACCGACCTGGTGCACTGGACGAAGTGGGAGGGGCCGCACCTGATCGAGCCGTCGGAAGCCTGGGATCAGCAGTACGCCCACAAGCCCTGGGTGCTCCAGCACGACGGCGTGGTCTATCACTTCTACTGCGCCGTGGGCGACCAGGGGCGCGCGATCGCCCTGGCGACATCGAAGAAGCTCGGGAAGCCAGCGGCTTCAGGACCCTGATGAATCCAGCACGGCGGATGACGGATGGCGGATGGCAGATTCGGAAATCGGTCATCAGTCATCCGCCATCCGCCATCCGCCATCCGCCATCCGCCATCGGTTCTGCTGCCCGTTCTTCATTTTGAAGTGCCACGGCCACCGCGCCGGCGAGTGCGGCGTTGGCGACGATCAACGCCACGTTCGCCTGGAGGCTGCGGCCCTCGGTCGCTTGCCGGACGTGGTCGAGCAAGAACGGCGTGATGGCCTTCCCGCTCACCCCGCGGCGGCCGGCCTCGGCCAAGGCGTTCGTGATCGCTGCTTCCAGCACACTCGCCTCGATCGCCTCGGCCTGGGGAACCGGCTGAGCCAGCACGACCGCTCCCGGCAAGTGCAAATCCCGGCTCGCGCGGACCACGGCGGCGGCCTCGGCCGGGGTCTCGACGCGGTACTCCAGCGGCAGGCCGCTCGAAACCGCCGTGAAGGCCGGCAGGGTATCGGTCCGGTAGCCGAGCACCGCCACCCCGCGCGTCTCCATCGCCTCCAGGGTCGCGGCCACGTCCAGGATCGCCTTGACGCCCGAGCAGACCACGAGCATCCCATCGGCGCGGGCCAGCTCGTCCAGGTCGGCCGAGATGTCGTAACTGGCCGCCGCGCCCCGGTGCACGCCCCCCAGACCGCCGGTCGCCATGATGTTGATGCCACAGGAACGTGCCACCCACACCGTCGCGGCGACCGTCGTCGCGGCGTCCGCACCCTGCGCGACGGCCAAGGCCAGATCGCGGCGGCTCGCTTTCCGAAACGTGGCCGACCGCGCCAACCGTTCGATCTCGCTTTCCGTCAAGCCGACATGGATGATCCCTTCCATGACGGCGATCGTCGCCGGGACGGCGCCGGCGTCGCGCACGGCACGTTCGGCGGCGCGGGCCGTCTCGACGTTGACCGGCCAGGGCAGGCCGTGGGCGATCAGTGTCGATTCCAGGGCCACGACCGGACGGGCCCACGGCGCGGGCGTCGATCACTTCCGCCGCAATCTCGAAAACGGGCCCCTTTCCCATGCCGGCTCTCTCCCGAAATGCAACACGGCCCAAGTTTGTCGGCGTGCAACTATTCAACCGCACCCCAGGGTATCCCGTATAATGAACGGGTCCAGTCCCCTATGACGCGGAATTGATTCATGCAAGTCGTCCTGGATGTCATCCAAGGTCCCCGCAAGGGTCGCTCGTTCGTGTTTGACCGGCATGACACGTTCATTGTGGGGCGCTCGCGGTCCGTCCACTGTTCGATGCCCGAGGACCAGGCGCTGTCGCGGGACCATTTCCTCATCGAGATCAACCCGCCGCGTTGTGAAGTCCGGGACCTGAACAGCACGAACGGCACGTACGTGAACAATCAGCGGGTCGAGCGCGCGCGGGTGCGTTCCGGAGACCGGATCGCGGCCGGGCAGAGTGTGTTCCTGGTGCGGGTGGAGGGGGAGTCGAGCAGTAGCGTGACGCTGATGCGGGTCGAGGTTGCGGACGGGACGCCCATGCCGGGCGAGACGGTCGAGGCGACGGTCATTGGCAGCATCGGCCCGATCCGTTGCGCCGGCTGCGGGCACGTCGCGCCGCCGGGCATCGACATTGCCAGCGCCGACCCGGAGCTGCGCGACTCGATCCAGTGGATCTGCGACCATTGCCGTGTCGAGGCGGCCGTCACGCCGCAGTTGGTGCCCCAGTACACGACCCTGCGCGAAATCGGCCGGGGGGCCATGGGGGTCGTTTATCTCGCGCAACATGTCGTCACCGGCCGCAAGGTGGCCCTGAAGGTCATCGCGCCGGAAAGCGCCGCGGCCCGCTCCGCAATCGACCGCTTCCTGCGCGAAATGAGCGTCGTCAGCCAGTTGAAGCACCCGAATATCGTCGAGTTTCTCGAACAAGGCATCGCCCGCGGCCGGTTCTGGTTCGCCATGGAGTTTGTCCAGGGCAGCAATCTGGAAACCGTGGCGGCGGCCGAGAAAGGCCGCTACCCGGTCCACCAGGCGTGCCGCATGACCTACCAGGTGCTCAAGGGGCTGGAGCATGCCCATGCGCACGGCTTTGTGCACCGCGACATCAAGCCGGAGAACATCTTGATCGGCCGCAGTCCCCAGGGGCTGGTCGCCAAGATTTCGGACTTCGGTCTGGCCAAGAGTTTCCGCAGCGTCGGCCTGACCGGTTTGACCTTCTCGGGCGAGATGCGGGGCACGATCCCGTTCATGCCTCCCGAGCAGATGCTCGACTTCAAGACGGTCCAGCCCTCCGGCGACCTGTACGCCACGGCCGCCACGCTCTATTACCTGATCACGGGCGCGTTCATCTACGACGCTGTGGGCGAAGGCGGCGACCTGATTCGCATGCTCCTGGAAGAGTCGCCCGTCCCGATCGAGAACCGCCGCCCGGATGTCCCCGCCGGCCTCGCCGAAGTGATGCGCAAGTGCCTCGCGCGCGACCCCGCCGGCCGCTACCCCGACGCGACCTCCATGCGCACGGCCCTGCGGCCGTTTTGTTGAGGGGTCAAAGACATCTTGTAGGGTCGGCTTTAAGAGCACTTCACGATGGCGTCGCTCCTCCGTCCTGGAAGCCCGACGCGCCAGCGAGTGCATTCTTTCTCTGGGGCCCCACAGAAATGCACGCGCTGGCGCGTCGGGCTGGCTGGACGCGTACGCAACCCCATCGTGAACCGCTCTAGCCTGCCAGTTTCATAAGAATAGGATTGGCAGGCTGAAGCCTACCCTACAAGACAAGACGGACCACGGACCACTACTCTCCAAACGCCTGCAACTCGCCGCACGAGGCGAACGCCTGCCGCGGGTTATCGCCGCTGGCAGGCGTGCCAAACGCGCACGGCGACGGCTTGCATCGGTTCCGAGAGCCGGAAGGTAAATGTCTGGCCCGGTTTGAGACCGGCATGATTGGTCGCGGTCGTCGCGGGGTAGTCGTCGAGCGTGCCGACCGTTTCCCAGGCGCCGCCGGGCGTGCGCTGAAGCTGGACCTTGGGCTTGCCCGCCGAGGCGTCGAACCAGCCGCCGTCGTGGAAGGTCTGGCCGTGGGCGAAGGCCACCCGGCCGATCCGGGCCGGCGCGGGGAGCGTCACGGCGAACCAGTCTTCCCGGGCCGGCTGGCCGTTGAAGGTCACGACGAAACTGTCGGGGTCGCCGTCGTTGATCGAGCCGTGCTGGTTGCCCGCGCGCGAACGGCTTTCCTCACCGTCGGCCAGGAGTGAGTCATTGGTTGATGGGGTCGAGCCGGGCGCGCGGAGCCAGACGCGATAGACACCGCCCGTCGATCCCGCGTCGGCGAAGGTCACGAAGGTTGCCGGCTTGGGCTGGCTGTCCCGTCGTGAGACGATGTTCGCGGTGAACGTCAGCGGGTCGCCGGGCTTCAAGGTGCAAACGGGCTGGGATTCGGTCAGTTCGACGGCGCTCGCGGTGGGGCCGTCCGGGTTGAGCTTCTGGTCGTAAGCCAGGACGAACGGCCCCCACGCCAGTGCGGCCTTGCCGGCGTTGCCGTGGTCGCCCAGGATCATCCGGCCACTGAGCTGGTAATTCAGCTCGATCTTGTCGCCGTCATGCCATTTTGCCTTGATACTGGCCCAGGGAGACTTGCGCAAGGCACCGACCGACACGGTGCCGATCTTCACGCCAAAGGGAGTGGCCCAGGGCGGGATGCGGACCTTGAGCATAAAGTTTGCCGGCTTTTTCATCCGCAGCGTCAGGACCGACTTTCCCTCGCGTGGGAAACCGCTTTCTTGCACGACGGTCACGTCCACGCCATCGAGTGTGATCGTCGCCCGTGAGGTTTCCAGCGTGCTCACGAGCAGGCATTCGGAGTTGCTCTCATGTCCCTTCAAATACGACGCCTGCGGCACCAGCGCCATGCCCCGCGGGCCGCTGGAATGGCAGCAGTTGATGCCCGGGTCATACGGCTTGTTGCCTTCGAGGGCCGTGTAATAGCACCAGTCGTCGCCCCGGGGATTCTGGGCGGCGGCGAGGTGGTTGTAGAAGGTCCGCTCCAGCTCGTCGCCGTACTTCGCCTCGCCCGTCAGCCGCAGGAGCTGCAAGTTGAGCTGAATCCAGGTGGTCGTGACGCACGTCTCGCAGATGTGGGCACCGGGCGTGTTCGGCAGGACGTGATCGTCCTGGAAATGCTCGCCCGCGCTGGCGCTGCCGGTGATGTAGAGGCGGTTGGCGACGATATCGTCCCAGGCATTCAGGATCGGTTCCAGCAAGCTTGCGGTCGCCCGTGGCGCGGGCCAGCTCGCAAACGCCGACCAGGTTCGAGAGCATCTCGTATGCCTTGCCGTTGGCCGTCTTGTTCACCGCCTTCGCCGTTCGCAGCGTGGCGCAGGATCTTCGGGTCCGTTCGGCTCGTCCCACGACTGTGACGATGTAGCGGGCGAAGTCCAGGTAGCGCGGCTCATCGCCGGTGAGCCGGTAGAGCAGGACGACCGGCTCGAGCACGCTCGTCGCCGCCATGCCGACGTGGGTGCCGGCCGCGAGGATGCTTTTCTTCTCGGGGAAGGTCGCGATGAGCAGATCGCCGATCTTGCGGCAGGCATCGAGGGCCTTCTCGTCGCCGGTGTACTGATAGTAGGTCAAGAGGCCGATCAGGTTGTACTTGTGCGACCAGACGTCCCAGTCGGCGCCGGGATAGAGGCCGAAGCGCTTCTCGGGAACGTACGTGCCGAGGTAGCCGTCGGGTTCCTGCGCAGGCGATGAGCTCGGCCACGACGTGATCGAGCTTGGCCTTCAAGGCCGGATCGCCCGTGTAGGCCCAGGCCAGCGTGGCCGCGTGCAGCCACTTGCCGATGTGCTCGCCGATCCAGGGATGTACCCCCGGCTTTTTCTTGAAGCCGGCCAGGAGGGGCTCCGTATCGACCGCTCGCAGACGGTTCGCCTCGTTGACGGCCAGCCGTGCGCCGAGCCAGCCGTCGAGGTGGACCGCCGACGGTGCGAGGATCTCGGCGGCATCAGGCAATCGCCGGGTACCCGGAACGGCACCGGCTCGATCGCCCCGCAGGCGGTGCCGGCCAGCAGGAGGAGGAAAACGGTGAACGCTTTCTGCAGAGGGAAGTCCATCATGTTCCAAACTCCGTGCGGTGTTTTGTCCTAGTTCCCAGGCTGGAGGGAGAAGGTGTGCCAGAAAGGTCTTCTCTGTGTAGCGGCGGCCGTCTCGGCCGCTCCGGTTTGTAAATCCGGAGCGGCCGAGACGGCCGCCGCTACACAGGGAAGCCGCTTCTCGTACCGCCTCTCAATAATCGCTCGGGAATCGCCCGTCAAGGATGGCCCGAGGCGAGCACCTCGCGGCCACGGCGTGCGGCCGTTATTCTGGATGTGTGCCCTGACGGCGTTTCGGGGGGTGGACTTCGGGGGATTCCGGATTCGAGATTCGAGATTCGAGATTCTGGATTCCGGATTCGAGATTCCGGATGGTTGATGACTGACATCATTCATCCGGAATCTCGAATCCGAGAATCCGGAATCCGGAATCCGGAATCTCGAATCCGGAACCCCCAAGACGTAGGAAGAACGTGGAGAGAGGGCGTGGCGGCTTCCGAGCGGGGCCGGGTGTGGGAGGCGGCATCATGACGCGGTGGTTCTGGGGCGTGGGATGGGGCATTCTCGGCGTCGTTCTGGCCGTGGCGGTCCGTGCCCAGGAACCGGCCGCCACCGGTGCCAGCGCGGCCGATCTGGCGGCCCGGTATCACTTCCAGGAGCGGTATACGACCGCCGGCTTAGACGCGGACGCGAAAGCCGAGAAACCCGGTGCGGACGAGACGATCCGGGCCTACGAAGTCGCCTTCCGGGAGACGATCCGGTCCATCGAGGACACGGCCCAGGCCGCGCCTCGGATCAGCGAGCAGACCTACCAGGTCAAGTACCTGGAGCAACCGGCCGAGGTCAGCAGCCTGGACAGCCGCATGGTGACCGCCGCCGTGCGGCATTACGACGTGGTTCGGATCGAACCGGCCGCGTCCGGCAAGCCGGGACTCTTCCAGGACTTGACCATCTGGTATCAGACCCGCGAGAACGACCCGCCCCTGGTCCTGACCGTGACCGCGAACCGTCAGCTCGACGCGCGCGAGTACCTGCTGGCATCGCGGCAAGTCTTCGTGCCGAGCTTGAGCTTCGCCCTGCCCGAGCGGTCCCTCCGGGTCGGCGACTCCTATTCGTTGTCGAAGCGGGGCGCCGACGCCCTGATGGGCCGGCCGGTCGTCAAGGGCACGTTGACGGGCAAGTTGCAGCAGATCCAGAACGACCCCGCGCATCCCGGCCACCAGATCGCCACGCTGGACATTTCCGGCAGCGTGCAGATCGGCCTGGCCCAGTCCGGAGTCCGGGCCCAGCTCCTGTTCCGCTTTGCCACGCTGCCCGATACCACTCCCACCAAGGCGGTCATCGATGCCCCGGGCCAGATTTCCAGGCTGCGGCTGGCCCAGGAGGTGAGCGGGCCGATGGCCCCGAAGAGCCGCCTGCTGCGCCGGATGCGCCGGGAGCTGGTTCTGGAGTGCCGGCCGGCCGAGTCGAGCAAGGCGCCGGCTGTACCCGCGCCTCCCCCCAAGCCCACGCCCGAGAACGCCTGGCTCGTGTACGAGGACGCCCAGAAACATTGCACGCTGAAGTATCCCCAGGAATACCAGTTGTCGCCCGGCCAGCCCGATGCCGACTCGATCACGCTCGAACATCCCACCGTGCGGGACCCGGACCTGATCACCGTGAGCCTCCGCCACCGTTCGGCCCTCGACCCCGAGAAGCTGCGGAGCGGCCGCTTCGCCGCCTGGAAGGAGGATGGCGTCGAGGCCGTCGCCGGCAAGGCCGCGTGGCTGCCCGAGGCCGGCTGGCAGGGCCGGAAGGTGTACCATTTCCAGGCCGCTTTGCCCATGGCCGACAGCGAGAATACCACGGGTACCAAGCCGCGGGTCCAGTTCGACGGCTATGTGCTCCTGACCGGGCTCGACCTGGGTCTCTACGTCGAGGCGAACACCGCCCAGGAAAATCCCGAGTCGATCGCACAGTTCCGCAGCCAGGTGGAGCAGATGCTCAAGACGTTCCATCTCCCGGGTGAGTCCGGGACGGCGGCCACCAAGAGCGCCAAACCCTAGAGGCGGCCTTCTCTTGTCTTGTAGGGTAGGCTTTAGCCTGCCAATCCCGATCCAACAGACTATGGGCTTGGCAGGCTGAAGCCTACCCTAGTGCGTCTGCAAGTGTGTCAGGTCCGAGAGGTGGAAGTCCTCTTCAGGCACGCACTCTCCGGCCTGTAACTGAAGATAACTGCGTCGCCGCGAGGCGGGGTGGAGAGCAATCGGAGGTGAACGACTGGTCCGCAACGCACGTGAACTCGATTCGGCCTTGTCGCGTGGCGAGCCTGCTAGGGTAAGGCGAAGCCCGGACCGGAGCGATCCGGAAGCCCATGACGCTGAGGGGTAGTGTGTCAAAGCGATCACGGGACCGACTGGGTGGTTGGAGGCGGAACGGTCGGACGGCCCGACACATGAAGCAGAGAGACCTGTCCGGACCAGACGGGCGTTCATGACCATCCCGGTCCGAAGAACCCGCCGGGCAGGAGTCAGAGGAGCCATAGTAGCGACGAAACCGGGTAACGCCGGGGGAGCGAAGGGCTCCAGGAAGATGGATGCGTCATGACCCGACCGACGAAAGACACACCGGCGACAGTGCCGCTGGCTCAACAAGCCGGAGAGATCCTCTCGCGCTGGCGATGGGTCGAACCGACGGTCTGGACCGTGCGCATGGTGACGACTCTCGAACAGGGAGTGGAGGGAGGCAAGTGGTTTCGGCTGTTTGACAAGGTTTTCGCCGAACGGAACCTGCTGGCGGCGTTCCAACAAGTGGCGTCGAAGCACGGCGCGGCCGGGGTCGACCACGTCACCGTGGCGCAGATTCGAGCGGGCCCTTCCCGAGTCGCTCTGGGAGGTCTCGGACCAATTGAAGCACGGCACGTATCAGCCCCAGTCGATCCGTCGCGTTCTCATCCCCAAGCCGGGCACCACCGAGACTCGACCGCTGGGCATTCCCACGGTGCGCGATCGAATGGTCCAGGCGGCGGTGGTGAACGTGATCGCACCGATCTTCGAGCGGGACTTCGCGGAGCACAGCTACGGGTTCCGGCCGGGGCGCGGCTGCAAAGACGCCCTGCGACGGGTCGATCAGCTTCTCCAAGCCGGTCACGTCTACGTCGTGGACGCCGACTTGAAAGGCTACTTTGACTCGATTCCCCACGACCGCCTGATGGCCCTCCTGAAGGAAAAGATCGCCGACGGCCCCGTGCTGGCGCTGATTGAATCCTTCCTGAAGGCGAACATCTGGGACGGTCTGACGGAATGGACCCCGGCGACGGGCCGCGCCCAAGGGGCCGTCCTAAGCCCGCTTTTGAGCAACATCTACCTCGACCCGCTCGACCACCTGGTCGCGCAGGCGGGGTTCGCGATGGTGCGCTACGCCGACGACTTCGTGATCCTGTGCCGGACGCCGGACGAGGCGGCCCGCGCCCTGGAACTGGTGCAGACGTGGGTGTCGGCCGCCGGCCTCACACTGCATCCGACGAAGACGAAGGTGGTCGAGGCCCGGACCGAAGGTTTTGACTTTTTGGGCTACCACTTCCAGGGCGGCAGCCGCTGGCCTCGGGAGAAGAGCCTGAGGAAGTTCCAGGACACGATCCGTGCCGAGACAAAGCGGACGAACGGGACCTCGCTGCCGTCGATCATCGCCGTGTTGAACCCGATCCTTCGGGGCTGGTTCGCCTACTTCCAACACAGTCGTCCCTGGATCTTCCGGCGGCTCGACGGTTGGATTCGCCGCCGGCTTCGGAGTCTGCTCCGAAAACGGGAGAAACGCCGAGGCCTGGGCCGCGGTTGGGATCACCGCCGCTGGCCCAACGCCTTCTTCGCCGACCTGGGGCTTTTCAGTCTGGAGCGAGCCCATGCGTTGGCCCGTCAACCCTCTTTGAGGTAAAACCATCAACCGGAGAGCCGTATGCGGGAGATCCGCCCGTACGGTTCGGAGGGAGGGGGGAACCAAGTCAATGGGTCCTCCCTACCCCTATCAAGACAGATGAGTCCCGACCGTCGGTGGATGGACGGAAGTGCAAAACGTGGATACAGTGCGCAAGTCCCAGCCTCCCAGGCGACGAACGGCGGCGGATGGGAGACGGAGAGCAGTCGCATGACGAGCAGTCGGCTCGATCTCTGGGCCCAGTTCGGGGACGGTCTGCCGTCGCCCGACGGGCTGCTCGCGGCGGCGCTGGCCGTGGCCGTGCTGCTCATTCTGGGATGGCTCCTGGCCGTGCCGCTGCGCCGCCAGCTCCGCGAGCGCGCCTCGCTGCTGTCCAGCCTCCAGTCCGAACTGGCCGACCGCCGCCGCGCCGAGGACGCCCTGCGCGAGTCCGAGGTCTTTTACCACTCGCTCGTCGAATCGCTGCCCCAAAGCATCCTCCGCAAGGACCTCGACGGCCGCTTCACCTTCGCCAACACCCGGTTCTGCAACGCGCTGGGCCTACCCCTCGAGCGCCATCGTCGGCAAGACGGACTTCGACTTCTTCCCCCCCAACCTGGCCGAGAAATACCGCCGCGATGATCTCCAGGTCGTCGCCACCGGCCAGGGCCTCGACACCGTCGAGCAGTTCGTGACGTCACACGGCGAGACTCTATTCGTCCATGTCATCAAGACGGCCCTGTACGCCCCCGACGGCCGGCCCATGGGCGATCCAGGGGATCTTCTGGGACGAGTCCGAACGGCAGCGGGCCGAGAACCGGCTCCAGCAGCAGAACGTGCGGCTCCAGGAAATGGCGCGGTCGGAGCGCGAGGCGCACGAGGCGCTCAGGATCGCCCAGGGCCGCATGGTGCAGTCGGAGAAGCTCATCAGCCTGGGCCAGATGATCACCGGCGTGGCCCACGAGATCAATAATCCCTTGTCGTACGTCACCAACAACGTCGCCGTGCTCGAGCGCGACCTGGGTGATGTCCAGGAGCTGCTGGCCTTGTATCGCCAGGCGGAACAAGCCGTGATCGCGGCGAGGCCCGACCTGGGCGAGCAACTGCATACCCTCCGCGAGGAGAGCGACCTGGATTACATCCTCGAAAACCTGCCCGGCCTCTTGACCCGCACCCGCGACGGCCTGAAGCGGATTCACCAGATCGTCACCGATCTGCGCATCTTCGCCCGCATCGACGAGCGCGAGCGTCAACGAGGTCGATCTCGTACCGGGCATCGAGTCGACCATCAACATCATTCTCGGCTACGCCAAGAAAAAGAACGTGCGGATCGTCCAGGACCTGATGCCCCTGTCTCTGGTCCGGTGTTTCGGCGCGAAGATCAACCAGGTGGTGATGAACCTGCTCTCCAACGCGATCGATGCCTGTTCGGAAGGTGGCCAGGTGACCATCCGCACATGGCCGGAAGAGCGTGGCGCCTGCATCGAGGTGGTCGATACGGGCAGCGGCATCGATCCGGCGATCCGCGACGCGGATCTTCGACCCGTTCTTCACCACCAAGCCGGCCGGTCAGGGGACTGGCCTGGGATTAGCCATCAGCTTTGGTATCGTTCAGGACCATGGTGGGACCATTGACGTCGAGAGCGAGCCTGGGCGCGGCTCTCGGTTCACGGTGCACTTGCCGCTCCGCCCGGCCGGACGGTGACTGGACCCGGCACCCGGAAGAGGAGATCGGATCGCGATGACGCCATTGCAGGCATCAACCATCACGGCCTTCGCCGAGAACCTTCGGCGGTGCGCCGACGGTTCTCGGTGTGGCTCCCGGGCGCGTCGAGCTCCTGGGCAACCACACCGATTACCATAACGGGCTGGTCATGTCCACGGCCATCGACCGGTACACGGTGGTGGCCGGCTGGCCCGTCGCGGGCCACACCGTCCGGCTCTGGTCGATGGCGATCGGCCAGCTCGATGAGTTCGCCATCGACCCGATCGTGGCCACCGAGGCGGGCCACTGGGCCAACTACGTGCGGGGCGTCCTCTGGTCGCTCCAGAAGGCGCATGGCGCGCTGGTCTCGGGGTTCGACGCGGCGGTGGTCGGCGACGTGCCGCTCGGTGGCGGGCTGTCCAGCTCCGCGAGCCTGGAAGCGGCCGTGGCCATGTTCCTGCTCCGCGCGGGCCTGATCCCGCACGCCTCGGCCGATCTCGACGACCCGGGCCGGATGACGCTGGCCCAGGAGCTCCAGCGCCCGAGAACGACTTTGTCGGCGTGGCCTCGGGCCTGCTCGACCAGTTCTCCAGCCTGTTCGGCCGCGACGGTTTCGCGCTGGTGCTCGACTGCGCCTCGCTGGCCTTCGACCGCGTGCCGATGGGCAACCCCGCCCCGGCGATCGTCGTGTGCGATTCGAAGACCTCGCGCCGACTGGCCGACGGCATGTACAACCGCCGCCGCGCCGAGGGCGAGCGGGTCGTGACCTACTTCCAGGAGAAGAAAGGCGCCGACGTGGTGCGCAAGCTCCGGGACGTGACGCTCGCCGAGCTCGAGGCCGAATGGGATCACCTCGATCCGGTCGGCCGCCGGCGGGCGCGGCACGTGCTGAGGGAAAACGAGCGCGTGCGAGCGGGTGCCGAGGCGCTGCGCCGGGGCGATGTCGTCACCTTCGGGCGGCTGGTGTCCGAATCGCACGCCTCCAGCCGGGATGACTTCGAGAACAGCTCGCCGGCCCTCAACGCCTTGGTCGAGACGGCCGAGACGGCCCCGGGCTTCCTCGGCGGCAAGCTCTGTGGCGCCGGCTGGGCCGGCTGCACCGTCAACCTCGTCCGCGCGCGAGCAGGCCGAGGCGTTCGCCGCCGCCGTCCACGATACCTATTACCGCCGCACCGGCACCAAGCCCGCCGTGCACGTCTGCCGGTCGGCCGAAGGCGCCCTCGGCGAGCGGCTCAGAAACGCGGAAGACATCATCGGAGACCGCGAAGGCGAGTGAAGAGCGTCCGGCTCGCACGCGGCCGGATTCGAAAAAGAAAAAGAAGTGGGAGGCCCGTCGTGAACCTCATCAAGATCGGCGCGACGTACTTGAACCTCGATCAAGCCACCGAGATCCGCGACTCCGGCGTGGAGATCGAGGTCTTCTTCCGCGATAACGAGCGGGCGACCATCCTGCGCGGCGCCGATGGCGAGTTGCTGCGGCGCTGGCTCGATTCCGTCGCCCAGGACCTCAATCCGAACGAGTGACCCGCTCGGATTGATCCTGACGAACGTCATTGCAAGCCCGCAGCGCCAGCGAGTGCATCGGTCTGGAAACCATTTCGATCGACGCACTCGCTGGCGCTGCGGGCTTGCACGGCGGAAGCCGGCCCCAGTGCGTCTGCAGGTGTGTCCGGTCCGAGAGGTGAAAGTCCTCTTCAGGCACGCACTCTCCGGCCTGTAACGGAAGATCACTGCCGCGCCGCGAGGCGGGGTGGGATATGCGGGAGATCCGCCCGTACGGTTCGGAGGGAGAGGGTCCCAAGTGAATGGGTCCTCCCTACCCCTATCGAGGACTCACCATGACCCGCACCGAGATCCTCGCCCGCTTCCGCCAGAAAGTCGCCGCCGGCCAGCCGATCATCGGCGGCGGGGCCGGGACGGGCCTCAGCGCCGAATGCGCGGAGGCCGGCGGCATCGACCTGATCATCATCTATAACTCGGGACGCTACCGCATGGCCGGACGCGGCAGCCTGGCCGGGCTGATGCCCTATGGCGACGCCAACGCGATCGTCATGGAGATGGCCCGCGAGGTCCTGCCGGTCGTCGAACATACGCCCGTGCTGGCGGGCGTCTGCGGCACTGACCCGTTCCGGGTCATGAGGCGGTTCCTGGTCGAGGTGCGGGAAGCCGGCTTCGCGGGTGTGCAGAACTTCCCCACCGTCGGCCTCATCGACGGCGCGTTTCGCCAGGGGCTCGAAGAGACCGGCATGGGCTACGACAAGGAAGTCGCCCTGATCGCCCTGGCCCGCGAGATGGACCTTTTGACGTGCCCCTACGTCCACAACCCGGACGAGGCCCGGCAGATGGCCGCGGCCGGGGCCGATATCCTCGTGCCCCACTGCGGCTTGACGACGAAAGGATTGATCGGCGCCAAAACCGCGCTCACCCTCGACGAAGCGGCGCGCCGTGTGCAAGCGATGGCGGACGCCGCTTGGAGCGTCCGGCCCGACGTATTGGTGCTTTGCCACGGGGCCCGATTGCCGAACCGGCCGATGTGGCCACAATCTTTCAACAGACGCGGGGCATCGCGGGTTTCTTCGGCGCCAGCTCGATCGAGCGCCTGCCGACCGAACCCGCCGTCGTCGGACAGGTCCGGGCTTTCACCGCCTTACGCCTGTCTCTCCCGGCATTCCAGCCGGGAGTGGATTGAAACTTACGCCTCCAGAGCATTGAGCCGCACGTGTAGGCCCCAGGGTTCTTCGCCGTCGGGAGCACAGCCGAATTCCTCCCACCACTCGATGTCGTCGCCCTCCTCGAAGAGGGAGTCGCCCAGGTGGGAAGGGGCGATTTCCTCGACCTGGATCGTGACCAGGGCCCGTCCCGGAGGCAGGTCGGCGGGGAGCTGCAGGCTGACGTAACGATCGGTCGGAATGACGATCTCGGTCCGATAGCGTCGCACGGGAATCGCCTCCGGGCAGGAGAGAGAAAGCGAATGCTCAAGCATAATGCATGGAGGGCCGCTCGCCAACTGCCTCCGCTCGCTCCCCGGGCCCGGATTCACCACCGAGGCACAAAGGACGCGTAGGGTGCGTGAAACGCACCTTTTTTCCTGAACAAACATGCGGTGCGTTTCACGCACCCTACAAGAGAGGCCGTTTCACGCCATGTCCTCAGCCCCCGTTCCTGGTTGTCCCCTGGACGAGGGTCTGGATCAGCCCTTCCTGAACGACCGCGCCATGCTGATTGACGAGCTGGCGGTGCCAGGTGACAACGCCCCGCCGGCCTCGTGCCCCAGGCTCGACCGACACGACGCGCGAGCGCACGTGGACGGTGTCACCAGGCGCGATCGGCTTGTGGAAGGTCCATTCCTGGATCTGGAGAAAGGCCAGGGTGCGCACCCGAGGCGCATGACTGACCAGGCCGCTTTGGATCGCCAGACCGAGAAGACCGTGTGCGACCGGCCCGCCGAACGGCCCCCGGCGCGCGAATTCATGATCGACGTGCAGCGGATTGAAGTCGCCGGAAAGACCCGCGAAGGCCGCGATGTCGGCCTCGGTCACCGTACGGGCCGGACTTTCCCACTCGTCGTCGGGAGCCAGGTCCTGAATCGTCAGGGCGGGCGTTTCGCGGCGGGCCACCGGAATACCTCGATACGGATGCCTCTCGGAGACGGCCTGATTGTCCCCAGGGTGGTCGCGGACGTCAACCCAAGCGATTTTCTCGCCAAGACGCTTGCCGATTGCCCGAGACTTGGTGAAGAATGAGGAGTACCCATCGATGCGCGACGTGGAACTGGACGTGGACGTGGATGAGGACGTGGATGAGGGAGTGGAGCCAAAGCCGGGGCGACGCCGGGCGCTGGGGCCACGCGAGGAGAAAGACCGCATGAACCGCCTGTGCAAGGTCCTGATCGCGGACGACGAGCGACCCGTGGCCCTGGGGCTTCAAGGTCAGCTTGAAGCGCTCGGCTACGATGTGGTCGCGGTGGTCGACGACGGTCAGGCGCCATCGACGTCGCCCGCCGGACGTTGCCGGATGTCGTTTTGATGGACATCGAAATGCCCGGTCTGGACGGCCTGTCCGCCGCGCGCCAGATCGCGCAGGACCCGGGCACGCCCGTGGTCATCTTGACCGCTCACGGTCATCCCAACCTGGTTGATCAGGCGATCCAGGGGGGCGTCATCCAGTACCTGCTCAAGCCCGTGACCAGCCCGGCGCTGCACGCGGCCATCCAGACGGCCGTCGCCCAGGCGCGGGCCCTGCGCGACCTGCGCCGCGAGGTCTCCTCGCTGGAGATCACTCTGCGCCAGCGCAAGCTCATCGAGCGGGCCAAGGGTATCCTCATGACCCGCCGCAACATGAGCGAGCCCGAGGCGTTTCGCTTCCTCCAGCGCCAGAGCCAGGACAAGCGGATGCCCATGGCCAAGCTGGCCGAGTCGATCGTCCAGGCCGACGAGTTCTTCGAACCCCCGCCCGGTCACGGGCAGACGTATTGACGTTTTCGGTCCCGTAGGTTGGGTCTAGTAGAGTAGGGTGCGTCGAGTCTGCGACGACGCACCTGTTCCGCTTTCCATCACCTTCACGCGTTCCTGCAAGAGAAATGGTGCGTCGTCGCAGACTCGACGCACCCTACTTCTGGACCCGGCGTCCGTCGCTTCAGAGCCCCGCGCCCGGCCGGCCGACGACCTCGCGCGCCTGGCCGTGTTCCTTGCGGGTGGCGATGGCGTTGACGGCGTTCAAATACGCCAGGGCCGACGCTTCGATGATGTCGGTGGACGCCGCGCGGCCGCGGTAGGAGCGGTCGTCGCTCTCGACCTCCAGTTCGAGAGTCACCTCGCCCTGCGCGTCCTTGCCCTGGGTGACGCTGCGGACGACGAACTCGTGCAGGTTGGCGTGCACGCCGGTGACGCGCTCGACGGCCTTGAAAATGGCATCGACCGGGCCGTCGCCGATGGCGGCATCCTGGACGATCTCGCCGTCGGGGCGGCGGATCGAGACGGTGGCCGTCGGCAGCACGCTGTTGCCGGCCGTCGTGTGCAGGCTCAAGAGCTGCCAGTGGGCCGGCGTCTTGTCGCCGAACTGCTTCTCGATCAGGACGACCAGGTCCTCGTCGTACACTTCCTTCTTCTTGTCGGCCAGGGCCTTGAAGTCGGTGAACAGGGTTTCGAGCTGGGCATCGGGGAGCTTATAGCCCATGCTCTCGACATGCTCGCGCAGGGCGTGGCGGCCCGAGTGCTTGCCGAGCACCAGGTCGGTCTTGGGCACGCCGACGTCCTCGGGGCGCATGATCTCGTACGTCAAGCGATCCTTGAGCATGCCGTCCTGGTGGATACCCGACTCATGGGCGAAGGCATTGCGGCCGACAACGGCCTTGTTGCGCTGTACGGCCAGGCCCGTGATCGTCGCGAGCATGCGGCTGGTCGGGTAGAGCCGCTCGGTCTTGATGCTGGTCGTCAAGCCGAAGAAGTCGCGGCGGGTCGTGACCGCCATGACGACCTCTTCGAGCGCGGCATTGCCGGCGCGTTCGCCGATGCCGTTGATCGTACACTCGACCTGCCGGGCGCCGGCCTCGACGCCGGCCAGGCTGTTGGCGACGGCCAGGCCCAGGTCGTCATGGCAGTGGGTGCTGATGATGGCCTGGTCGATGTTGGGCACGCGCTCCTTGAGCGTGCGAATGACCTGGGCGTACTGGGTCGGCATGGCGTAGCCGACGGTATCGGGGATGTTGACGGTGGTCGCGCCCGCTTCGATGGCCGCGGTGACGACCGCGATGAGAAACTCCATCTCGGTCCGCGCGGCGTCTTCGGGGCTGAATTCGATGTCCTCGCAGTACGACCTGGCCCGGCGGACGCTCTGCACGGCCCGCTCGATGATCTGTTCCTTGGACATCCGCAGCTTGTGCTCGCGGTGGATGGCGGAGGTGGCCAGGAAGACGTGGATGCGTGGCTTCTGGGCCGGGCGGACGGCCTCCCAGGCGCGGTCGATGTCGCGGTCGTTGCAGGCGCCAGGCCGCAGATGGTCGCGCCCGTGACCTCGGTGGCGATGGCGCGCACCGCCTCGAAGTCGCCCTGCGAGGCGATCGGGAAGCCGGCCTCGATGATATCGACCCCCAGCGCCGCCAGCGCCCGGGCAAGCTCCAGCTTCTCCGCGTGATTCATGCTCGCGCCCGGCGATTGCTCGCCATCACGCAACGTCGTATCGAAGATCCGGATGCGCTTGTCGTCGGCCATGGCGGGGAATCCCGAAAAGTCGGAAATGGGGCGGACGGCCCTTTCCTGGGAAAAAAGAAAAGCCCCGAGAACCACCCATGGGCGGGTTTCGGGGCTTCGTCGAGTGTGCACGAGAGAGGCGTTCGGACGAAGTCTCCTCAAGACCCATCTCGGCCGGGAAGGCCGAGGGCCAGGCGCAGTCGCAAGCCGCCCAGGAGTCGTGAGGAATTCACCAGGAGCATCATTCGGGGTCCGAGTACCCGAGAGGTTTCGCCTCTCTGGCCGTGCATCAGAATCATACTTCGGTCTGCGCGGGGGCGTCAATGAAAAACTTAGAATGGATTTTTTGGGGACTGTCGCGCAGATACCGGGTCGCTTTCGGGCTACTGGAGGAACGCACGTGTCTAGCGTGTCCCGAGCCACAGCGGACCCTACGAAAAACACAGGTCCGGGGACGCGAAACACGTACCGGAGGAACGGTGTTGGGTGCCACGGGTTCCGCTTTGGGAACCCGTGTCCGGGGCCGACAGACACGGGTTCCCAAAGCGGAACCCGTGGCACCCGGCGTCAATGAAAACTCGGGGTGAATTTTTTCGGCACGATCAACTCGGTACCGGGTCCGTCCGATCGCCGCGTGTGGCCAGCCAGCGATCGAGGGACCTGGGGCTTTCTCCCGAGCGGTGTCCCGCGATCAGCCCCTCGATTCCGATATGCTCATCCAGGTCGGGCCATTCGATCGCATACCCGCCGCCCAGCAACTGCCAGTTCCGGCGCTCTGCGCTCGTGCCATGAGCCAGGCGGGGATACCAGGCCAGCGGCACCGAAAGGCTGCGGCCATCGGCCAGGTGGACAACCAAGGCGGTCTCGGAAACGGCCACATCCACCGCGACCGGATCGGTTTCAAGCACCAAAGTGGTCATGCCAGGCCTCCCGGAGTGCGTCCAGGTGTTTGACAACAAGATCAGCAATGTGGTTCAGTTCGTGCTCGGGAAACCCCCGGTTCTTGGCCAGTGCAATAGGATCAAGCCAGAATTTGGCAAGAAGCCGATCCCGTTTTACATGGATGTGCATCGGTTCGGTCTGGTCAGAGCTAAAGAAGACGAAACTATAAGGCCCATCACGAAGGACTGTTGGCATGGTGGGGAACGCTCCCTGACGCATCGATCATACCACCGTCCGTTGGCTTGTGGGAGATGGCCGGGGCTGGCTCTTTCCTACGCCGCACTGCGTCATGTTCCAACACCATTCTTGACCTTGCCGGTCCTGGCCCTTTGGGGTATGGTCCCCGGCGCATATCGGAATTCCCGGGCTCGTGCCCTGACGCACGGGCTCGACCAGACTGGTCACGAATGGCCCGGTGTCCATCGCCGGGACGCATTCGCCTGATGCTCGGGAGGGCGTGAAGGATGACCCCTCGGCCGCTTGCGAGGATGCGACGCGCCGGCCTGTTGCTGTCGGCCGTGCTGGGGCTTTTGACCCTGCTTGGCTGTGATCCGCGGCAGGCGTTGTATTTTCTTCAGCCGTTCGAGCCGACGACGCCCCCACCCTGTCCGGCCCTCAAGGGCAAGCGGGTGGTCGTGATCACCAAGGCCGCCCCCAGCGCGTTGACCGATTTCATCTCGCTGGACCACGAACTGAATCAGGAAGTCGTCAAGATCCTCGCGAAGAGTGTCAAGAAGATCGACCTGGTCGATGCCGAGAAGGTCTGGACGTGGGACCGCGACCATCCGTCCTGGACCGACCCGGCCGAGCTCGCCACGGCCTTCAACGCCGACGAGGTCGTCTTCCTGGAAATCAACCAGTTCCAGATCCAGAGCCCGTCCAGTCCGGGGATGTTCGAGGGCCGGTCATCCGTGCACATCCGCGTGGTCGAGCGGGCCCATCCCAAGGATGACCGCGGCTATGAACGGACCGACAAGCCCAAGGAGACGCGCGTCATCTACGACGCCGACCGCGACTCGAACTTCCCCTCGCGCGGTCCCTTGCCCGCCTCGGCCGAGGTTAGCCCACCGATCTTCAAGGCCAAGTTCCTGAGCCTGGTCGCCAACGAGGTCTCCTGGAACTTCATCGATCACGTGCCGGGCGACGATATCCAGGACGTGCGGTTCCAGTAGGGTGTCACTTTCAAGGGAAGAGTGGGGACAGAGGGTAGCGTATCCTAGCCCGGTTTTACCGGGCTTCCCTTCCTTCCGGTCTTAGGCCCGGCGTTGACGCCGGGTCGTGCGTCACCCGGCGTCAACGCCGGGCCTAAGACCGCTGTGCGGAAAGCCCGGTGAACCAGGCTGAAAACAGCATGCACTCACCCTTCGAAGCCCTCACATAACACGGGACCGGCTGCGCCGGCGCCCAGACTGTCCTTGCATCGTGTTGGAGCTTTGTTTTAAGATACATCGAACTGCTGGATGCACCCTCCCGAACCCGGGACGCGCCAAGGTGTCCCGGGCCCTCCCGGCTTGCTTGGATGGAATGACCTTCCCGCCTTTTCTCCGGGCGTTCGTTCTTACATGCACTTACCTGATGAATCTGAGTCGTTCCGGATGGATCGCCGCGCCTTCGTGCGCCGGCTGATCGGGTCGGCGGGGGCGGCTGGCGTGGGACTACGCGGATGGTCGGCGTGCGCGGCCGAGCCGCCGCCGGTTCGGGTCCGGATCTGGAGCGAGGGAACGGCTCCGAAATCGTTGTACCCCAACGACGTCGACGGGGCCCTGAACGCGGGCCTGTCCTCTCGGGAGGAACTCAAACTCACCACGGCGCGGCTGGCCGAGCCCGACGCCGGGTTGTCCGACTCGGCCCTGGACGGCACCGACGTGTTGATCTGGTGGGGCCGCTTGCGCCATGACGACGTGCCCGAGGCACGGGTCGCGGCGGTCGCCGCGCGCGTTCGCGCCGGCCGGCTCGGGCTGATCGCCCTGCACGGCGCGCTGCGCCAGCAAGCCCTTTCGCGCGCTCATGGGCACGCCCTGCGAGCCGCGCGCCTGGCGCGAGGACGGCGCCCCCGAGCACATCGCGGTGAAGGCCCCCGAGCACCCGATCGCCCGCGGCGTGGCCCCCTTCACGATTTCCCAGACGGCCATGTTCGCCGAGCCGTTCGCGGTCCCGAACCCGGAAACCGTGGTCTTCCTCTCGTCGTGGGATTCCGGCGAAACGTTCCGCAGCGGCCTGACCTGGACCATCGGCCGGGGCCGGGTTTTTTATTTCCGCCCCGGCCACGACGGCTTCCCGGTCTTTTTCCATCCCACGGTCCACCAGATCCTGGCCAACGCGGCGCACTGGGCGGCCCGGCGGACGTGACACTCACTTGTCACTTGTCACTTGTCACTGGCTTCGGCGCTTGGGATAAAATCTTACCTATCAGTCCTTTGGCGTTGGGTGGCCGGGGTTTCGCTTTGTACGTGTTTAGCGTCTCGACTGGCTGTTTTTCTGGCCTTCTCTTTGTAGCGGCGGCCGTCTCGGCCGCTCCGGAGGGGAACCAGCCCGGAGCGGCCGAGACGGCCGCCGCTACAAAGAATGGACTTACGTCCCATGGCGAGACGCTAAACACGTACTTCGCTTTGGAAACCCCGGAACGAACCGAGTCGCCGTTCCCAACCCGTGCCGTCTACTTGAACACATTCTCATGCACCATTCCCCAGAAGATCCTGCGCAATCCGCGGCGCCTCGCGCGATCGATCCGGTCTGCGGCATGACCGTCGATCCGGCCGCCGCGCGGGGCGGCTCCTGCACGCACGAGGGCGAGACGTACCATTTCTGCTCGCCCGGCTGCCGCGAGAAGTTCCGCGCCGATCCGGCCAAATACCTGGCCCCCGGCTTCCGGCCGACCGGCATGAGGAATGTCGTCACGCTCGGCCCGCCGCCCCCGAAGCCGGCGCCTCCAAAGCCGCGGCCAGAGGAGAAGGTGGACTACGTTTGCCCGATGTGTCCCGAGGTCCACCAGGACCACCCCGGCCCTTGTCCGTCGTGCGGCATGGCCCTGGAGCCGGCCGTCGTGGCGCAGACCCGGACGCGGTACACCTGCCCGATGCACCCGGAGATCATTCGCGACGAGCCGGTGCGTGTCCCATCTGCGGCATGGCCCTGGAGCCGATCACCGTCGCCGTCGAGGAGCCGCCCAACGTCGAGTTGGCGGACATGACCCGGCGGTTCTGGATCGCGTGGGCCCTGACCATGCCGGTCTTCGTAATGGGCATGACGGCCATGTTCGGCGGCCGGCAGGGCCGATGGGCGTCGTGGGTCGAGCTGGTGCTGGCAACCCCTGTGGTTCTCTGGTGCGGCTGGCCGTTTTTCGAACGGGCCTGGACCTCGCTGGTGAACCGGCGTCTGAACATGTTCACGCTCATCGGACTGGGAACAGGGATTGCGTATGTTTACAGCCTGATTGCCACGCTGGCGCCCGGCGCGTTTCCGGCCTCCTTCCGGGAGCACGATGGGAGCGTGCCCGTTTATTTCGAAGCGGCGGCGGTCATCACCACGCTGGTCCTGTTGGGCCAGGTGCTGGAGCTGCGCGCCTGTGCCGGACCAGCGGCGCGATCCGGGCACTCCTGGGCCTGGCGCCGAAGACCGCCCGCCGCATCGAGGCCGACGGCCAGGAACGCGACGTGCCGCTCGATCGCGTCCACGTCGGCGACCGTCTGCGCGTCCGGCCCGGCGAGAAAGTTCCTGTCGATGGCGTCGTGCTCGAAGGTGCGAGCGCGGTGGACGAATCGATGTTGACCGGCGAGCCGATGCCGGTCGAAAAACGCGCGGGGGACCGCGTCACCGGGGCGACCGTCAACGGCAACGGGGCGCTGGTCATGCGGGCGGAGCGGGTCGGCGCCGATACGCTCCTGGCCCAGATTGTCCGCATGGTCGCCGAGGCCCAGCGCAGCCGGGCGCCGATCCAGCGCCTGGCCGATGTCGTCGCCTCGTATTTCGTCCCGACCGTGGTCGTCGTGGCCGTTCTGACCTTTCTTTTGTGGTCCTGGCTCGGTCCTCAACCCCGGCTGGCATATGCTCTGGTCAACGCGGTGTCGGTGCTCATCATCGCCTGTCCGTGCGCCCTCGGGCTGGCGACGCCGATGTCGATCATGGTCGCCACGGGCCGGGGCGCGACGGCCGGCGTGCTCATCAAGGACGCCGAGGCGCTGGAGGTACTGGGCAAGGTCACGACGCTCGTCATCGACAAGACCGGCACGCTCACCGAAGGCAAGCCCCGGCTGGTGTCCGTGGCCGGCCCCGACGAGCAAACGCTCTTATCTCTGGCCGCGGGCCTGGAGCGCGGCAGCGAGCATCCCCTGGCGGCGGCGGTCGTGAGCGGGGCGCGCGAACGCGGCGTGACGCTTCCAGAGGGCGAGGCCCAGGACTTTCAGTCCCACACGGGCAAGGGCGTGACGGGCACCGTCGGCGGTCATCGCGTCGCCCTGGGCAATCAGACGTTGATGGAGGATCTGGGCATCGCGCCCGGGGCCTTTGGTCGATCAAGCCGAAGCCTGGCGGCGCGACGGTCAGACGGTGCTGTTCGTGGCGATCGACGGCCAGCCGGCCGGATTACTGGGCGTCGCCGACCCGATCAAGGCGGGCACGCCCGAGGCGTTGCGCGACCTGCACGCCTTGGGCCTGCGCGTGGTGATGCTCACCGGCGACAGTCGCGCCACGGCCGAGGCCGTCGCGCGGCGGCTGGGTCTCGATCAGGTGGTCGCGGAGGTTCTGCCCGATCAGAAGGCGGCCGAGGTGTCGCGGCTGAAAGCCGACGGCCGGCTCGTGGCGATGGCCGGCGACGGCATCAACGATGCCCCCGCTCTGGCCGCCGCGGATGTCGGCATTGCCATGGGCACCGGGACCGACGTGGCCATCGAGAGCGCCGGCGTGACGCTCGTGCGGGGCGACCTGCGCGCCTGGTCCGCGCCGTGCGGCTGAGCCGGGCCACCTTGCGCAACATCAGGCAGAACCTGCTTTTCGCCTTTCTCTACAACGCGCTGGGAATTCCCATCGCCGCTGGAGTGTTGTATCCCCTGACGGGACTCTTGCTCAGCCCCATGATCGCCAGCGCCGCGATGAGCTTCAGCTCGGTCTCGGTGATCGCCAATGCGTTGCGGTTGAGGCGGGTTCGGCTGTAAGGCCGGTGTAACGTGAAGTCGCTCTAGGCAATCCGTCCCCATTGCTCCGCAATCTCGGACGCAAACTCCACTGGCACGAAGTAACTCGCCGGATAGAGATAATCCTCTCCAGACTCATCGACCACCCGAAGATATTACCCCGGCAAAGAAGATCCTCCTGTAGGTCGGACAATCCTGTCCGACAGGCCGGGGGAGTCGGACAGGATTGTCCGACCTACTTTCTTGCCGGGGTAATAGCCCGACTCCGCCGCCTTGGCGTCAGGCAGGACCAGATAGACTTTCCTTTGCTCCAGATCGTCGCACCCCGTGTTCCGCACGCAGAGCATGAAACGGGGTCCCACCAGGTCCGCACCCGGGTCAGTCGAGGAACCTTTTGATCTTGAGGTCTTTCTTGCCAATGCCATGGGCTTCGAACCAGTGCAATTCAGCCCGTCGAGTCGAGCCATCCACCAATTCCACCATAGCAACGCCTTTGAGTTTCCGCCAGTGACCTGGGCCATATTACCACGGCATCCAAGATACGCACAGATTCCGCACGAGAACGGACCTGCTCCTCGGAGGATGCCGCCTTATTACCCCGGCAAAGAAGATCCTCACTGTAGGTCGGACAATCCTGTCCGACAGGCCGGGGGAGTCGGACAGGATTGTCCGACCTACTTTCTTGCCGGGGTAATATTCCATGAGGATCTATCATGCCGGGGTAATATCGCGGGTTAGCCTGAAATAGGATTTGACATCGATTTCTGCTCCCCTCAATGAACCGATACCGGGACCTGGAAACCGGTAAAGCGATTGCCCGAGACGACCGCCCCGCCCGCGCTCGGCGCACCGTGCGTCTCAACTCGGATGCCGTGGGCACCCGCACCCTTGATGGTATTGCCGGTCACGACCGTGCCGCTGCCGCCGGTTGCGGGGATCACGACGAGGATGCCGTCTCCCGAATCCATCGAGAGCGTGTTGTCCTTGATGAGATTCGACTGGAGCAACGAACTCTCGGCATGGATCCCCAGGGCTTTGCCCTTGACGATGATGGTATTGCCGGTAACGGAAGTATCGGCCGCGAAGATGCCGAGACAGGCGTGGTCGATGGTCTGGCATTCGATGGTGTTGTTGGCGATCCGGATCTGGCCGACGTAGGGCGCGTATTCGGCGGGGCCGATGAAATCCGCCAGCATGACGCCCCAGCCCGAGCCGCCCGTGATGTTGCCGCCGTGGATGTCGTTGTGGGTGAACTCGACGTCCTTGCCGCCGATGAAGATCCCGGCGACGACCGAGGGGCCGGCGTGAATCCAGAAGTGGTTGTCGGTGAATTTCAGATGCGCCGCGTATTCGCCGAAGCCGACGTTCGAGGCGGTGAAGGTGTTGCCGGTAAAGAGGCCGTGACGGCTGTTGCGCTGGGTCAACTCCAGAGTGGCGTGTCGAGGGCCGATGGACGTGAACGTGTTGCCGATGAACTGGAAATCAGCGAGCGTGTTGAGGTTCAATCCGGTGACATTATTATCACCGATGGCCGTCTCGATGAGGAAGTGGTTGTTCTCGGCCTGGAACCCGACGGTCTCGGTCACGGCGAGCGGTTCGGTGCCCTGCACGGTCATGTTCCGGACGCCTACGTTCCTCGTGACGAGCGACGTGATGTGCGCAAGCGATGGGGTCGGGAAAGAGCGAGTCAGCGGACGCTTGAGACCCAGAGTACCGGCGGCGATGTTCACCGAGGTGACCTGCGCAACCTCCGTCGGTATGACGTCGCCCTTGGTGGAATGGTAGATCGCCACGTCGTCGCCGGCCTGGAAACGCGCGGCGTCGGCGGGATTGGAGAGTGTGACCGCGGTCTGGTTCGCGGTGGTCGGCTTGAGCCCGTGGAACCCGCCGTTGTACGTGGGATTCTGGAACCGGATGACGGTGTAATCCGCACCGAATGCCAGCACCGTGTTGCGCACCTGCGATGCGCCGGAGGCGAGGGCGTGCCGGCCGCCGGGGCCCTGGAGCAGCCGCGTGCCGGTCGTGCCGCGGAGCGTGACGTTCGAGTCGATGATGAGATTGTAGAAAAACCACGGATGGCTGCTCGGGCGGCAGGAGTTGAGCAGGCATGTGCCGGTCGGAAACGCGACGACGCCTCCACCGGCAGCCTGGGCCGCGTCGATCGCCTTCTGAACGGCGGCGGTGTCATCGGTCTTGCCGTCACACACGGCCCCGAAATCCGTGACGCGGAATGGGGTACTCGGGCTCCTCCGCTGGACTACCGGGGACGGAGGTTGAGACAGTGCGCTCGTGGTCGCCAGCAGGCTGGTGGTGAGAGCGGCCACGATGAGGGGCAGGGGCGGTTTCATCTTGTGTCCTTCAAGTGCGCGCCGCCTGCCGTCCACGCTCCGCTTCCGCCTTTGGGCGCGAGGGTCGGGTCCCCCGAAATCAATTCCACTGCTTGTCCGGGTTATACGGCAGGATCTTGATCCCGATCCGTTCGCGGAGGGGGGCCAGGCGATGTTGAAAAGCCTCGCGTTCCTGGTCCAGGGCCGCGGCGCTCAAAGGCTCGACCTGGCCGCCCAGCGCGGCGTCGCCCAGATCGGCCACATTCATGAGGTAGACCCGGTCGCCCGGTTCGAGCGCGAGCTGGTTGACCAGGTTGGACGTGGCCTCCACGTGGGCTTTGGGCGCAACGCGCCGCCCACGCCCACGAGCAAGATCAGGCTCACGGGCACGCCGGCCGCCTTGAGGGCGGTCACGGTCTGGCGTAACTCGGGATCGGACCACGACGGGCCGAAATCGCGGCGCACCTCCAGGTCGCCCGAGGACACGCCCAGGGTCACGCGGCCTAAGTGCTTGGCCTTCAATCGTTTCCAGCCGTCGCGGTCGGGCAGGGGGAACCGCAGGTCGAACAGGGAAACGTCGATGCCGCCGAGCCGGACCGCATCCACCGGCAGATCGCTGAGCCGGGCCGGTGCGGTCTCGTCTCCGAGCGGGAAGACGCGGGCGATCGCCTCGAAGTAGCCGAGCGCCTGGTGTAAGGGCAGGTGCAGCACGTCGCCCGCCAGGAACACGCGCCGGCACTGGGCGAGGCGCCGGCCTTGCAGGGCGACGACCTTGCGGGCGTGGTCCTCGAAGTCGTCAAGGGGACGGGGCTCGAGGCTCGGCGGTCCCGATCCGTCGGCCGAGGGCGGTTCGAAAACGCTTGCTTGCAGCACGACCGCGTGTTGGGCATCGGGCGGCAAAAGGGGCGGAGCCCCTAGAAGCGCGTGGTACAGCTCGCGCTGATGGAACCAGGTATTGGTGTCCCAGCGGGTGACGCGATCGAGGAGGTCGGTCAGTTCGTCGTCATCCAGAAGCTGGCCACCCTCGGCAGGGGGTATGCGTAGAAGACGACCGGCCCCCAGGTCGCTGAGCAGGTCGATGGCGGCCTGGCGGACGCGGGCGTCGAGGTCCATCGCCGCGATGAAGCCGACGAGCCGCCGGTGGAGCACCAGGCTCGACTCCTCGCGCCGCCGCTCCAGCGCGTGGACCGTGCCATCGATCCCCTTGATGTAATGCGTGCCGCCGACATAGGCCCGCTGCCAGCGGCCCTCCAGGTCGAGATGGTAGTGCGGTTCGTCGCCGTGGTAAAGCGAAAAGCCGCCGTGCTTTACGCCGACGAAAACGATCTCCCCGCCGGCCGGCTTCAGCCCCACCCGCCGCGGGTAGAGCTGACCCGTGCGGAGCAAGCAGGCGGCCTCGGTTTCCTGAGCCATGCGGCCGATCCTCTTTTCCGGTCCCCTCCCCCCTGGCGGGGGAGGGTTAGGGTGAGGGGGAGTGGGCAGAACCCCGACGACGCTCGAGAGCCCCCTCACCCCAACCCTCCCCCGCCAGGGGGGAGGGGGCCGGATCGTCTGCACCGGGGCCTGTTGGAATAGACCCTCACTCCTCGACGCGGAAATCCTCATGGCAGGCGGTGCAGGCCTTGGTCACCTTGGCGAAGTCCTTCTTCGCCTCGGCCTGCGAGGTCGCCGGTTTGGTGACCAGCTCGGCGAACCCGGTGGTGTCTTTGAGGCAGTCGTCGGCCAGCTTGTTCCAGTCCGTGATGGTCTTCTTTTTCTCGTTATGCGGGCCGTCGACGACTTCCTTGCCGAACGGCTTGGCCTGCTTGAGGAGCTTGACCAGAGCGTCGGCCGACTTGGCTACCACGGTCTGGCTCTTCTTGTACATGGCCGGGTTGCGCACGCCCGTGACAATCTTGGCGTTTTCGACCTGAACCTGTTTCATGACCTTCAGCAAAGGCGAGTCGTTCTCGTCCTGGGCGAAGGTGGCGAAGGCGGCGCACAGTACAGCCGTGGTGAGGGTCCCACCCAGCGCGGCCCATTTGCGGTTCATCGTGCGGTTCTCCTGCTGCGAGATGGGAACGGTACGAATCGGTCACAGCGTATCGCCCGGATTTCGAAGCAATCAAGCGTTCGGCGTGCGCAGCCCGTTCCGTCCCAGGCGTTTGTCGGTTACACTTTGGACAACCTGACGCGGGCCGGGTGGGACCGGCTCCACCGTTCTCGAACGCCCCCGAGACTCATGCCCGAATCGCAGCCGATCGACTACAAGGCGGCCGGTGTCGATCTCGACGTCTACGAGCAGACGATGGCCCGGCTGCCGCCGCTGCTGCGCCGGACGTTCACGCCGCGCGTGCTCGAATGGAAGGACGGCTTCGCCGGGCTGTTCCGGCTCGACGACAACATCCGGCCTGCTGACCCGCAAGTACCGCGACCCGGTGCTGGTCGCCTCGACCGACGGCGTGGGCACCAAGCTCAAGCTGGCGTTCGCCACGGGCCGGCACGCGACGGTCGGCATCGACCTGGTGGCCATGTCGGTCAACGACTGCCTCTGCGCCGGGGCCGAGCCGCTGTTCTTCCTCGACTACGTGGCCATGAGCCGCGACGACCCCGAGCTGACCGCGCCAGATCGTCCAGGGGATCAGCGACGGCTGCGTCGAGGCCGAGTGCGCGTTGCTCGGCGGCGAGACGGCCATCCTGCCCGACTTCTACCAGCCCGGCGAATACGACCTGGCCGGCTTCTGCGTCGGCGTCGTCGAGCGCAAGCACGTCCTCGACGGCGCCGAGATCCGCGCCGGGCGACAAGCGTCATCGGCCTGGCCAGCTCCGGGCCTGCACTCCAACGGCTACAGCCTGGCGCGCAAGCTCGCCTTCGAGCACGCCGGGCCTGCGGCCGGATTCGTTCGTTCCCGAGCTGGGGCGGACCGTGGCCGACGAGTTCCTGGAGCCGACGCGGATTTACGTCCGGGCGCTGCAAGACCGTCTATCGCCATTACCGGGTCAAGCGGATCGTCCACGGCATCGCCCACATCACGGGCGGCGGCCTGATCGACAACCCGCCCCGCATCCTGCCCGAGGGCCTGCCAATCCGCCTGCGCCGCGGCTCGTGGGACTGTGCCCGCGGTCTTCCCCTGGCTCCAGTCCATCGGCAACGTGCCCGACGCCGAGATGTTCCGCGTCTTCAACATGGGCGATCGGCCTGGTCCTGATCGTCGCCGAATACTACGCCGAGGCGATCGCCCGGTACCTCCGCAACGAGGCCAACGTTCCCTCCTGGGTCATCGGCGAGGTCGTCGAGGGCGAAAAAGGCGTTGTCTGGCGCGAGGAGTAGTGGTCGGTGGTCAGAACGGTAGTGGGCAGTCGCTTAGAATCTGTTCCAACAGCCCCGAAGGGGCGAAAGTGCATAGCCCGGGGCGTCAGCCCCGGGAACCGAGGCCACACCCGCCCCGCCTTCTCCGCAGCCCCGAAGGGGCGACAGAAGGTCCAGCGAGAGCATGGTTTCTGTCGCCCCTTCGGGGCTCCGGAGAGAGGATTTTTGGCGTCGTTCTCCGTCCCGGGGCTGACGCCCCGGGCTATGCACTTTCGCCCCTTCGGGGCTGTTGGAACAGACTCTAAGAAGCGGTCGTGGTCAAGTGACAAGTGAACAAGGACATAGAACCATGCTCATCAGCAGTACGCTCAACGACGCCATCAACAAGCCAGATCGGCCATGAGCTCGGCAACGCGAACTATTACACAGCCATCGCGGCCTATTTTGAAGGCGAACGGCTCTTCGAGCTCGCCAAGATTTCCAGAAGCAGTCCGAAGAAGAGCGCGGGCATGCGCTGAAGCTTGTCAAGTTCCTCGTCGACACCGACGCCGACGTGGTCATCCCGGCGATCGCCGCGCCCCGGAATACCTTCAAGTCGGCCGAGGACGCCGCCCAGGCGGCGCTCGACCTGGAAGCCCTCACGACGAACATGGTCAACGACCTGATGACGCTGGCCATCACCGAGAAGAACTACATGACGCAGGTCTTCCTCCAGTGGTTCGTCAACGAGCAGCTCGAGGAGATGGCCAGCGCCACCGATCGCCTGGCGATCATCAAGCTGCCGGCCCGAACCTCCTGATGGTCGAGGCCTATCTCAGCCATCAAGGGCGTTGACGCGCTCGAGTTTTGTAGGGTGGGTCAGCGGCGTCCGCGCTGCGCAACCCACCGAGTTCAGCCATCCGAGAAGGTGGGTTGCGCGGCGCGGACGCCGCTGACCCACCCTACGAGGAGGGAAAAATCCCTCTTCTCGTACACCTCCTCGGAGACGCCCGGCGCGGTGGCGGGCCGCGGTCTGGCAAGGTATGATGGTGCGTCCATTTGCGTCCGTCGCATCGTCCGTTTCGATTTCCGGAAAGGTATCAGCCGTGAAGAGCGTTGCCGTGGTCGGGGCCAGCGGGGCCGTGGGAGACCGGATGATCCGTTTGCTCGAGGAGCGGAACTTCCCGGTCGCGTCGATCAAGTTTCTCGCCTCGGAGCGGAGCGCGGGCAAATCGGTGACGTTCCGGGGCGAGACCTTCCCCATCGAGCCGATCTCCACCAGGGCGTTCCACGGCGTCGAGATCGTTCTGTCGAGCACGCCGGCCAGTGTCTCGAAGGAATGGAGCCCGATCGCGGCGCGGGCCGGCGCGGTCGTCGTCGATAATAGCTCCGCCTGGCGCATGGACCCCGACGTGCCGCTGGTGGTGCCCGAGGTCAACCCGCAGGATGTCCGCAAGCACAACGGCATCATCGCCAACCCCAACTGCTCGACCATCCAGATGGTCGTCGCGCTGAAGCCACTGCACGACGCCGCCCGGATCGAGCGCGTGGTCGTCTCGACGTACCAGAGCGTCTCGGGCGCCGGCATGAAGGGCATCTACGAGCTCGAGACCCAGACCGAGGCGCAGGTCAAGAAGGACGCGCCTCCGGCCCCCTCCAAGTTCGCGCACCCGATCATCGGCAACTGCATCCCGCAAATCGACGTCTTCCTCCCCGACGGCTACACGAAGGAGGAAGTCAAGATGGTCCAGGAGACGCAGAAGATCATGGGCGACCCGTCGATCGTGGTCTGCCCGACCTGCGTGCGGGTGCCGGTGCCGTACTCGCACAGCGAGTCGATCCTGGTCGAATGCGCCCGGCCGATCACGCCCGAAGAGGCGCGGGCCTTGTGGTCGAAGGCGCCGGTCTGACCGTCATCGACGACCCCGAGCACGCTCAGTACCCCCTCGCCGCCGACGCCTGCGGCCGTGACGACGTCTTCGTCGGCCGCACCCGCCAGGGCGATCGCCCCAACGTGATCCTGTTCTGGTGCGTCAGCGACAACCTCCGCAAGGGAGCGGCCACGAATGCGGTGCAGATCGCCGAGGAGCTGCTCAAGCTGGCCTCGGTGGGGGTGTGAAAGGGTGCCTGAATAGGTCTTGAGGTAGGGTAGGCTTTAGCCTGCCAATCCCATATGGGCCAAATCGGATTGGCAGGCTAAAGCCTACCCTACAAGACTCGCTTCCGGCCGGGGGAGTGGCTGTCAGCTATCCGCTTTCGGCTATCAGCCAGAGGTCGGAGAAGAACCGATCGGTGTTCTCCTCTGGCTGATAGCCGAAAGCGGATAGCTGACAGCTCCGATGCGCAACCTCAAGCTCACCATCTGCTACGACGGCACCGACTTCCACGGCTGGCAGCGTCAGCCGAAATTACGCACCGTGCAGGGTGAGCTCGAAAAGGCCATCCAGCAATTAACCGGCGCTCACTCGATCTGCGACGCCAGCGGGCGCACCGACGCCGGGGTGCATGCGCTCGGGCAGGTGGTCAACTTCCATACCGAGTCCCGCCACTCGACCGAGACGTTCCGCCGTGCGCTCGAATGCGCTGTTGCCCCAGGATGTGAAGGTCCTTTCGGTTGAAGACGTGCCCGAGACATTCCACTCCACGCTCAGCGCCGTCTCGAAACGGTACCGCTACGTGATCGACAACGGCCCGTTTGCCGACCCCTTCCGGCTGCGGTCGAGCTGGCACGTCTACAAGCGTCTCGATGTCGAAGCCATGCTCGCGCGCGGGTCAGGCCCTGCTGGGAACGCAGGACTTCCGCAGCTTCGAGACCGAGTGGCCCAACCGCCAGACGAGCATTCGCACGATCACCGATGTGAGTGTCGTCCGCGACGGCGATTTCGTCCTCATCGAGGTCGAGGCCGACGGTTTCCTGTACAATATGGTCCGCGCGATCACGGGCACCCTGGTGCTGGTGGGAGCGGGTAAGCGCCCCGAGGAGTGGGTGGCCGGCGTCGTCGCCGCCCAGGCGCGCGTCGAGGCGGGCCCGACCGCGCCGCCGCAAGGGTTGTTCCTGGTACGAGTCCGGTACGAGTAAATGCGCATCGTCCACATCATCACCCGCCTGATCATCGGCGGTGCGCAGGAAAATACGCTCCTGACAGCCGAGGGTCTGCACCACCGCCACCGCGATGACGTGACGCTCATCACCGGCCCCGCCGAGGGTCCGGAAGGCGACCTGTTCGGCCGGGCCGAGCAGAAGGGCCTCAAGGTCGAACTGATGCCGGAGCTCGTCCGCGCCATCCGTCCGGGCACCGACTGGAACGCCTATGCGAAGCTGCGGCACGCGATTCGCCGGTTGAAGCCCGAGGTTGTCCACACGCACAGCTCGAAGGCGGGCATCGTCGGCCGCGCCGCGGCCTGGGATGAACGCGTGCCGGCGGTCGTTCACACGATCCATGGCCTGCCGTTCGGGCCGTCGGAACGGCCGCTCAAGAACCACTTATATATCATGCTCGAACGCTGGGCAGCGCGGCGGTGTCATGCGATCGTCAGCGTCTGCGATGCCATGACCGAGCAGGCGCTGGCGGCGGGCGTGGGACGTGCCGAGCAGTATTCGACCGTCTACAGCGGCATGGACGTGGACGCCTTCTTGAACCCGGCTCGCCCGCGCGACGAGGTCCGCCGCGAGCTCGGGCTGGCCGATGGCGAGGTGGCGTTTGCGACCGTCGCCCGCCTCTTCGAGCGCAAGGGGCACGACGACATCTTGGCGATCGCGCCCGAGGTGTTGCGACAGAATCCGAACGTGCGGTTCGTCTGGATCGGCGGCGGCATCTGGCGCGATCGGCTGGAGGCCGAGGCCGAGCGATTGGGCGTGCGCCACGCGATCCACTTCACCGGCCTGGTGCCGCCGGGGAGGATTCCGGAGCTGCTCGGCGGCGTGGATGCCGTGATCCATCCCAGTCTGCGCGAAGGGCTGGCCCGCGTGCTGCCGCAAGCCTTGATCGTGGGACGGCCGGCCATCAGCTACGATGTCGATGGCGCCCGCGAGGTCGTCCTCAACGGTCAGACCGGCATGCTGATCGGCACTCAGGATCTGGACGCCCTGCGCGCAGCCATCCTGACGCTGGCGGGCGACCCGGAAATGCGGGTGCGCTTCGGCCAGGAAGGCCGGCGCCGCTTCACCGAGCGCTTCCGCCAGGAGACGATGACCGACCAGTTGCGGGCGCTGTACGAGCGGCTGCTCGGTTCGGTCTCGCTCAGCATCTGTGTAGCGGCGGCCGTCCCGGCCGCTCCGGATTTCCCAGACCGGAGCGGCCGGGACGGCCGCCGCTACACAGAAAAGGCCTTTGACTCCCACCAACCAGCGCGGAGCGCAGGTCACTTCACAACCGGCTTCACCGCGCTCGCCAGCCCGGCAGAACCTGGCCGGATCACGACCAGGTGCAAGGTCCTGTTCTTGCCGTGCTCGATGTCGATCCCGCGCACCTCTTCCGCGGTTTCCAGTGCCAGTCGGGCATCGGCGGCGAGCACCTTGATTTCCTCTGGGCGCAGCACCGTGACGAGCGGCCCGTCGCGCTGGATTTGAGCCACCACATCCGCGGGACTGGCCACGGTCGGGATCGGCCGGCCGTATTCGTAAACAACGCTCGGCGGCTTGAAATCGGCCAGGACCGGCCGGGTCCGGGTCCGGGCCGCCACCGCGGCCAGGCGGTGCGCCACCAAGGGCGCCAGCCGGTAGGGCTCAACCGCCGGCGCCAGCCAGCACGCCACCACGAGCAACACCACCGCCCAGGTGGCGATCAGTCCCGTCGTCGCCCGGACCGTCGCGCCCGCCTGGAAGCGTTCCAGCGCGAAGAGCGTCCCCGCCGCCACCAGCACGGCCAGCGCCAGGCAAGGTCCCTTCAGCGTCCAGACCGGCAGCACCATCACCCCGGCCAGAAGGGCGACCGTCATGCCGATCCCGAGGCCGGTCAAGATCCCCAGCGCGAGCCGTCCCAGCGTCCAGCGCCGCAGGTTCACCTCCGACGCCACCACCGCCCCGACCAGCCACGCCACCAGCAGGCAGCACGCCGGGTAGGACGGCAGGTAGTAATGGATCATCTTCGTCCGCACCAGCTCGAGCACCACCCAGGGACCGACGATCCATCCCAGCAGAAACGCCAACTCCGGCCGCGTCCGCCGCTGCCGCCAGGCCGCCACCAACCCCGGCGGCAACAACGCCGACCAGGGATAGAACAAGACGAGCGTCAGCACGAGGTAATAGCCGGGAAACCCGCCGTGCGTCTCCACATCGCTGGCGACCCGCTGCGCAAGCTGGCCGCCGACCGCGAAGCGAAAGAACTCGCCCCGCGTCACGATGCCGATGGCCAGATACCAGGGGGCGGCGATCATCGCGAAGATCGGCAGTCCCCAGCTCCACCGCAGGCGTTTCCAGCACAACGTCGGCGCGCCCCACCACCAGGCCACGATTCCCGCCACGGCGATCAATGCCAGGCCGACCGGCCCCTTGGTCAGCATCGCCAGGGCGAGGCCGACCCAGAAGACGCCCACCATGACCCGCGACGGCCGCTGGTTCAGCTCCCAGAGCGCCGCCAGGCAGGCGGTCAGGCAGAGCATCAAGAACGCATCGGTGGTCGCCAGCTTCGACTCGATGAAAACGACCGGCGCCGTGGCCAGCACCAGCGCCGCCAGCCGGCCCGTGGCGCGACCGAACATGCGGCGTCCCAGCACCCAGACCACCACGCATGTGGCCGCGCCCGCCAGCGCCGAGACCAATCGGGCGCCGAACGGGTTGTCGCCCGCCAGCGCCGTGCTCGCCAGCATGAGCCAGTAGATGAGAATCGGCTTGTGATAGCGCGGCTCGGCGTTGAAGGTCGGCCGGAGCAAATCGCCCGAGGCGCGCATCTCGCGGACCGCGCCGACGAAGCGCGGCTCATCGCGGTCCCAGAGCCGGGTCCGGCTATTGCCGGCCAGGTTCAAGGTCAGGGCCAAAAAGGCGATCAGCACGCCTTCCAGCACGAGCTTCCAGAGCGTTTCCGACGGCGAGGCGGCGGGACAAACGGGCGTGGACACGGTTCCCTCCGGTGCGAAAGGGCCCCATCCTGGGAGTCAGCCAGCGCGGACTATACTCCAACCGGCCGTTTCACGGAATCTCGATCCCGGCTCATTCCCACTCAAAGGGTGCACGAAAAGGGTAGGGACCGGCCTGTCTGTGTAGTGGCGGCCGTCTCGGCCGCTCTGTTTCTGGGACCCCGGAGCGGCCGAGACGGCCGCCACTACACAGATGGAGACTCTTCTCGTCCACCCTCTCAGTTGAACTTCATGGTCGGAGAGTCCGTGAACCGAACCGCCGCGGCGACCGTAACGATATCGGCACGCTCCTCGGCGGCGACCGGTCCGGATCTTCGTGCGGGTTGCGTCGGGGAGAGCGGTCGGGCATAATGCGATTTTCGCACACGCCCCAAGGCCCACGATCCATGTGGGGATGAGGGTCTTTTTACGCTTTGAGGACTGCGACGGTATGTCCACGCCCGTGATGATCGAAGCCCGCAACCTGTCCAAGCAGTTCGGGCATTTTCTGGCCGTCCGCGACGTGTCGTTCGAGGTGCCCAAAGGTCAGGTCGTGGCCTTTCTGGGACCCAACGGCGCGGGCAAGACGACCACGATGCGGCTCTTGACCGGATTCATCGCACCGACCAGCGGCACGGCCAAGATTGCCGGCATCGACGTGCAGGCCGACCGCATCGCCGCGGCCGAGCGCCTGGGCTACCTGCCGGAAAACGGCCCGCTGTACGCCGACATGACCCCCATGGACCTGCTCCAGTTCTTCGCCGCCGCCCGCGGTCTGACTCGGGCCGAACTCAAGACGCGGATGGACGCGGTGATCGACCAGTGCGCCATCGCGTCGGTGGCCTACAAGCCGATCGGCAAGCTGTCCAAGGGCTACCGCCAGCGCGTCTCGATGGCGCAGGCCCTCTTGCACGATCCCGAAGTGCTCATCATGGACGAGCCCACCAGCGGCCTCGACCCGAACCAGATCCGCGAGGTCCGCAAGCTGATCCGCGAGCTCGGCCGGTCCAAGACGATCCTGATCTCGACCCACATCCTCCAGGAGGTCGAGCCCGTCGCCGGCCGCGTGCTGTTCATCCACGACGGCCGCATCGTCTTCGACGGCACCCCCAAAGAGCTCGCCTCGGACAACCGCTCGCTCGAAGAGCGCTTCGGCGAACTGACGGCACAACCGGCTTGATCTCTCGTAGGGTGCGTGAAACGCACCAATCCCAATTCATGCAAACCCATTGGTGCGTTTCACGCACCCTACGAATTCACGGCTCATCGCTTGAGGAAGGATATCGTGACCACGATCGAGAAACCCACCGCCGAGGCCGTCCGTTCCAGTGCGGTGCGCACGCGCCCGCGCCGTTGCGGCCGTACGTGATCGGCGCGATCTTCGGCGCGACTTTCTGGGGTACTTCAGCAACCCCGCCGGCTATGTGTTCATCGCGCTCTTCGTCGTGATCGGCTCGATCGCGACCTTCTGCCTGCCCGAGTTCTTCGCCCGCAACCTGGCGAACCTCGATCAGCTCAACGCCTGGATGCCCTACCTGCTGCTCTTCTTCATCCCGGCCGTCACCATGACGGTCTGGGCCGAAGAGCGGCGGCAAGGGACCGACGAGCTCTTGTTGACCCTGCCGGCGCGCGACCTGGAGGTCGTGCTCGGCAAATATGCCGCGGCCCTGGGCATCTACACGGCCAGCCTGGGCTTTCTGGCCCTCGGGCACTTGCTCGTCTTCAAGCTGTACCCCGGCATCGGCGCGCCGACCTGGGCGTGTTCTTCGCCACCTACGTCGGCTACGAGCTGATGGGGGCGATGCTGCTGGCCTTCGGCATGGTGGCCTCGGCGATGTCCACCAACGCCACGGTCGCCTTCATCCTGGGCGCGCTGCTGTGCGCGTCCCCGTCTTCGCTGATCTGCTGGGCACGATCCTGGCCGGCTTGCCGCTCGGAATCGCCCGGCTCGGCGGCGTGGTGCGGGCCTTCTCGGTGCCCGAGCAGTTCCGCGACTTCGGCGCGGGCGTCATCCCCCTCGGCGGCCTGGTTTACTTCCTCGCGCTGGCGGCGGTGATGCTGTACGCGAACATGGTCCTGCTTGGCCGCCGCCACTGGGCGGGCGGCGCGCAGAGCTCGGGTCACTGGGTGCATTACCTGGCGCGGATCGTCTGCCTGATCGTCGCGCTGGCCAGCCTGGACGTGATGGTCGCCTACGCCGGCAAGCGCGCCGATGTCTCGGCCGAACGGATCAACACCCTCTCGCCGACCTCGCGGGAATTGATCGCCAAGATCCCCAAGGGCCACCCGGTTTACATCCAGGCCTATTACAGTCCCGACGTGCCCCGCGAGTACGTCGAGACCAAGGCCGACCTTTTGAACCTGCTGCGCGAGGTGCAGGCCCTCGGCGGCGACCGCATCCGGCTGAACCTGGTCTCCACCGAGCGTTACTCCGACGCCGCGCCGAGGCCGAGAAAAAGTTCGGCATCACCCCCAAGCGGGTCTTCACCCAGACCGAGAAGCGGCAGACGTCCGAGGAGATCTTCCTGGGCCTCGCCATGACCTCCGGCACCGAGGAAGTCGTCATCCCGTTCCTCGACCGCGGCCTGTCGGTCGAGTATGAGCTGGTGCGCGCTCGCTGCGCGTGGTTTCCGGCTCGCACCGCAAGAAGGTCGGCATCCTCCAGACCGACGCCAAGCTGCTCGGCGGGTTCGACTTCCGCGCGATGAACCAGAACCAGGAATGGGAGGTCGTCACCGAGCTCAAGAAGCAATACGAGGTGTCGAGCGTCGCGGCCGACCAGCCGATCGCGACCGATCTCGACGCGCTGCTGGTCGCGCAGCCGTCGAGCTTGACCCAGAAGCAGATCGACAACCTGACCGACTTCGTCCGCGCCGGCGGACCGGCGATCCTGTTCGTCGATCCGCTGCCGATGGTCGATCCCTCGATCGCGCCTTCTGAGCCCCGCCAGCCGCCCGGCGGCCCGATGGGCGGCAGTCCGCCGCCGGAACCCAAGGGCGATTTGACCCCGCTGCTGGATCTTCTCGGCGTCACCTGGCCGCAGGACGAGATCGTCTGGAACCGCTACAATCCCCACCCGTACTTCAGCGACCCCGAGCGGTTCCCGCCCGAGATCGTCTTCATCGGCCGGGGCAGCGGTGCTGCCGACGCCTTTGGCAAGGACCCCGCCAGCGCCAGCCTCCAAGAGATCGTCACCATCTTCGGCGGCGACCTGAAGCCCAAGCCGGGCAGCGCGCTCGACTTCATCCCGCTGCTGCGCACCAACGAGATGGGCGGCACGGTGAGCTACCAGGACACCATCCAGCGCGGTTTCATGGGGATCTCCGGCTTCAACCGCCACCGGGCGTATGTCCCCAGCAACCTCGCCTACACCCTGGCCGCCCGCGTCCAGGGCAAGCCGCCCGTCAAGAAGGGTGAAGCCAAGAAGGACGAGACCAAGAAGACCGAGGTCAAGAGCGACAAGCCGATGCACGTCGTGCTCGTGGCCGACCTGGACATGATCTCCGATACCTTCTTCCAGCTTCGCCGCGAGCGGCCCGAGCAGATCGAGTATCTGAACTTCGACAACGTGACGTTCGTGCTCAACTGCGTCGATACGCTGGTCGGCGACGATTCGTTCATCGCCCTGCGCCAGCGGCGGCCCAAACACCGCACGCTCGAAGCCGTCGAGGCCCAGTCGCGCACGTTCCTCCAGAAGAACCAGGAGGCGGACAAGAAGGCCGACGACGAGGCCAAGCAGTCGCTCAAGGACGCCCAGGCCCAGCTCGACAAGAAGGTCGATGAGGTCAAGAGCCGCAAGGACCTCGACGAGCGCACCAAGGAGATCATGCTCGAAAGCCTCCAGGAGGTCGAGAACCGCCGCTTCGAAGTCACCAAGGCGACCATCGAGGCCAAGAAGGAACGCAGCCAGGAGATCAACCGGGCCGCGCGCGAACAGGGGGTCCGGGGCATCCACTCGGGCGTCCGCGTGCCCGCCATCCTGATCCCGCCCCTGCCCGTGCTGCTCCTGGGCCTGGGCGTCTTCTTCGTGCGCTCCAGCCGCGAAAACCGCGGCGCCAGCCCCAACCGGCTGGGCTGAAGAAACGGGATTCCGGATTCCAGATTCCAGATTGCCAGATGACCGATCGGATACCGAACGAACCATCGATCGATTGTCTGAAATCCGTGATCTAGAATCTGGAATCCGGAATCTGGAATCCGTGATCTAGAATCTGGAATCTGGAACCTGGAATCTAGAATCCGGAATCTGGAATCTGGAATCCGTGATCTAGAATCTGGAATCTGGAATCTGGAATCTGGAATCTGGAATCTGGAATCCGGCATCTGGAATCCGCAATCTCGGATCGGTCATCAAATACCGTCCCTCGAACACCGGGCATCCCACTCATCGCTCTTTCCGAACGCCATACGAACCATGACCACCGACCTGAAGAAGACTCTCATCTTTGCGGGCGTCGCCCTCGTGCTGGTGGCGATGGCCTACGTGACCACCCGGCCGCGCAACCTGACGGCCGAGGAGTTTACCAAGGACCAGGGGAAGCCGTTCTTCCCCGACTTCAAAGACCCCCGCGATGCCCAGGCGCTCGAGGTCATCGACTTCGACCCGGACACCGCCCAGGCCATCCCGTTCAAGGTCGAGTTCGAGAAGGGCAAAGGCTGGGCCATCCCGTCGCACCACGACTACCCGGCCGATGCCAAGGACCGCCTCGCCAAGACCGCGGCGGGCGTCATCGACCTGAAAAAAGACGTCATCGTCTCGGACGATCCCGATCAGCACGAAGAGCTCGGCGTGATCGATCCGCTCGACACCAAGGCCACCAGCCTGAAAGGGCGCGGCAAGCGCGTCACGCTCAAGGGCGAGAAGGGCAACGTGCTCGCCGACCTGATCATCGGCAAGTCCGTCAAGGACCGCCCCGGCCAGAAATACGTCCGCGTGCCCGGCCAGAAACGGACCTACGGCGTCAACGTCAACGTCGATCTGACCGCCCGCTTCGGCGACTGGATCGAGACGAACCTGCTGAAGCTCGACGCGTTCAAGGTCGAGAAGATCAAGATCGACAACCACAAGGTCGATCCCGAGGCCGGCACGGTCACGCCCGGCGATGAGGTCGTTCTCGACCGCAAGGACAGCTCCAGCCCGTGGATCATCGCGCCGCCGGCGCCCGAGGGCCAGGAGCTCGACACGTCGAAGATCTCGACCATGACCTCCGCCCTGGGGGATCTGAAAATCGTCGGCGTGCGGCCCAAGCCCGAGGGCCTGACCGCCCAGCTCAAGGGAGGGACCGAGGAGGGCGGCGTCAAGCTGTCCCGCCCCTCGTTGATCTCGCTGCAAAGCAAGGGCTTTTACATGACCCGCGACGGCCGCCTGCTGTCCAATCAGGGCGACGTCTACGTCTCGACCGAGGACGGCGTCCTCTACATCCTCCGCTTCGGCGAGGTCACCGTCGCCACCGGCGAGGCCCTCACCGCCGGCAAAGACGAGGATTCGGTCGCCAAGAAGGAGGCCGAGAAAAAGACCGACGAGAAGGACAAAGAGAAGAAACCGGCGGCGGGTGACAACCGCTATCTGCTCGTCATGGCCCAGTTTGAGCCCGACTTGATCCCCAAGCCCAAGACGCTCCAGGCCCCCGAGGCGGGCAAGCCCGAGCTGCCCGAGCACGCCTTCGCCCGCACCGCCGAGGAGATCAAGGCGGACGAGGACAAGGCCAAGCGCGACAAGGAAGACTACGACAAGAAGCTCGCGGACGGCAAGAAGAAGGCCAAGGAACTGACCGACCGCTTCGCCGCCTGGTATTACGTGGTCCCCGGCGATGCCTTCCGCAACGTCGTGCTCGACCGCGCGGCGCTCTTGAAGGCGAAGGGCAGCACCCCGCCCGACAGCGCGCCGCCCCCGGGCGGCTTCGGCGGCATGCCTCCCGGCATGAGCCTGCCCCCCGGTCTGAACATCCCCGGCGGGCCGCCGAGCCCGTGAGAGGGGGCTTCTCCATGTAGCGGCGGCCGTCCCGGCCGCGCCGAAGACCATTCAGACCGGAGCGGCCGGGACGGCCGCCGCTACATGTCGGGTGGCATGCCCACGTCTGCGTGGGCATGTCCGGGGTGCGCACGCCGCGACATGCCCACGCAGAGTGGGCTGCCACCCGGCCGGGACCCGCGGATTGAGGAAAGTCCCGCGCGGGTCCAAACGATTCTCTCTCCGTCGGAAGGCCCAGCACGCGACGGCAACGGTGTGTCTTCATCCTTTATTCTTCTCTTCGCCGCAGGTCGTCGGGCCGTCTTCCGGGAGCACCCCCCCAACGCGGGGGCCGGTTCGTCGTCCCTCCCAGGGGGGACGAAAGAGGTTACAGAGATTTCTGTAACTTGTTCTTTGACAATCCGTTATGGATAACGCGCGAACGAACCCAGAAGGGGAATTTGCCCCTCGGTGTCCTGTCGAGAGCGGTGCGCAGACACGAGCCAAAGTGACCGTTCAAGGTCACCGGCAGGACGGGTGGAATCTTCGATGAGCCAAGGAGTTACGAACGGTTGCCGGCCCGTTTTCCCGGTTCGCGCAACCGGGAACAACGTCTCCGCCAGAGACGGTTCCAAGCCACCGGCGCGAAGAGCATAGTCCCAGATGAGACAAGAGGTTACAATTGGTGACCGGTTCGTTTCCAGCGGTCGAAAAGGCGGCGAAATCGTGCTGGAGCGAGCCGCCTGTCAGTTTTGTAGGCTGGGTCTAGACCCAGCCTACGATCCGCATCACTCCCACGGGGTCCCACGATGAGAAACCCTCACGACGCGCGTGCCTTTCGTGTGAACCGCCGCGATTTCGTCAGCGCGGCGGCCGCGGCGGCCCTGATGCCGTCCGCCTTCGCCCGCGCGGTCGATTCCGGCCGGAAGATCAAGCTCGGCCTGATCGGCGGCGGCGGGCGCGGAAGCTGGATCGCGGGGCTGTTCCAGAAGCACGGCGGTTTCGACTTCCACGCCATCTGCGACTACTTCCCCGAGGTGGCCGACCGTCGCGGCGAGACCCTGGGCGTGGACCGCTCGCGGCGGTTCTCGACCCTCTCGGGTTACAAGAAGCTGATCGCCAGCGGCGTCGAGGCCGTCCTGCTCCAGACGCCGCCGTATTTCTTCCCCGAGCACGCCCGCGCGGCGGTCGAAGCTGGCCTGCACGTCTACATGGCCAAGCCCGTGGCCGTGGACGTGCCCGGCACGCTCCAGATCGAGGCCGCCGCCAAGCGGGCCACGCAAAAGCAGCGTTGTTTCTACGTCGATTACCAGATGCCGACCGACCCGGCCAACATCGAGGTCCTCAAGCGCGTCCGCGAGGGCGCCATCGGCCCGCTCTGCCAGGTGAGCACCATCGGCATCGGCGGCGGGTTCGCCGATCCTCCCAAGACGGCCACCATCGAGAGCCGCCTTCAGGGGCTGGTCTGGGTCAACGACGTGGCCATCGGCGGCGATTACGTCGTCAACTACGACATCCACGCCATCGACGCCGCGCTTTGGGCGATCGGCAAGCGTCCGACCGCCGCCGCGGGCGGCTCGCGCATCGGCCGCGCAGACGCGCACGGCGACGCCCGCGATGTCTGCTCGGTCATCTTCGAGTACGACGACGGCCTGGTCCACAGCCACTTCGGCGAGGGCCTGCGCAACCAGCTTCCCGGCGAGCTGAGCTGCCGCCTGGACGGCCAGAACGGCCACGCCACGATCCATTACTGGGGCCACGCGCAGCTTCAGGGCGCCAGCGCCAGTTCCAAGTATGACGGCGCGGTGGAGAACCTCTACGAGGCCGGCGCGACGCGCAACATCGCCGCGTTCCATCGCCTCGTGACCGAGGGGAATTTTGCCAACGCCACGGTCCCCCGCGCCGTCGATGGCGCCCTGGCGACCATCCTCGCCCGCGAGGCCGCCGCCCGCCGCGTCCGGCTAACGATGGACGAGCTGCTCAAGGAGAACCAGCGGCTGGAACTCGACCTGAGCGGGCTGAAAGCCTGACGGGATGTTGATTTTCCGTCCCCTCTCCCCTTGCGGGAGAGGGTGAGGGTGAGGGGTAATCGGGTGGAGCCCGGGTTATTCCCCAGACCCCTCACCCCAACCCTCTCCCGCAAGGGGAGAGGGGGCAAGAGAAGCACGTCCGAACCCTTGCGGAATCACCCTTGTCCTGTCTAGAATTGGGGCATACTCACCGTCCCGCGACGTGGGGGAGGGGGGTATGACCGGGCTCTCGGTTGCGTGCGGGGTCGCGATGTCGTCGGGAATGACCACTTCAGGCGGGACGGGACGGATTCGCCACGTGCTCTCGGCCCTGGTGCAGAACCGGCCGGGCGTGCTGGCGCACATTTCGGGCATGCTCGCCTCGCGCGGGTTCAACATCGACAGCCTGGCCGTCGGCGAGACCGAAGACCCCAACCTGTCCCGCGTCACCTTCGTCGTCATGGGCGACGACCGCGTGCTCGAGCAGGTCCGCAAGCAGCTTGAGAAGATCGTCACGGTCGTCAAGGTCATCGACATCAGCCGCGAGGACTTCGTCGAGCGCGACCTGATGCTCATCAAGATCGACGTTGCGCCCATCAGCGGGCCGAGGTGCTCGGCCTGGTCCAGACCTTCCGCGGCCGGATCGTCGATGTCGGCCCCGAACAGATCATGATCGAGATCTCCGGCCAGGAAAAGAAGATCGAGGCGTTCATCGAGTTGATGCGCAGCTATGGCATCCGCGAGCTGGCCCGTACCGGGCGCATCGCCCTGGTCCGCAGCAGTCGTTCCGCCTCGTCGTTCGCGGACGAGGAGGAAGCCGGCGTCGTCGTGGGTCATTCGCAACTTTGATCGTGTTCGGTCGGGAGGTGTTCCCCGCTCATCGCATTCCAGGCGATTCCACCGGCATTTCCCGGCCCAGTTTCGGAGGGACGCTCCATGAGGTGCCCATTTTCTGTTTTGGCGCTGGGCTTACTCGCGGTGAGTTGTCTTTTCCAGGATGTCGGGGCCCAGGAGCCGCTGAAAGAGCAGGCCAAGTCCGCGCCGGCCGCGCTCTTGATTGGCAGCAAGACCAGCTTGAACTACCATCTGCCGGATTGTTCCGTGACGCCGCGTATCGCCGCCAAGAGCCGCGTGTCGTTCGCCAGCGCCGTCGAGGCCGTGGCCCAGGGCTACAAAGCTTGCCCGACCTGCAAGCCGCCCGTCGCCGTGGTCGATGCCGCGACCCGGCAGGCGGTCTTGAAAGCCGACAAAGAGCAGGTCAACCGGGAACAAGCGGATGTCCACACCGGCAAGGCCCTGCAACGACGCATGACCCTGCTCCAGCAACAGGCCTGGATGCGGCAAGCCTGTGCCCAGGCCCAGGATAACCTCCGATTCGCGCAGGCGCAGCTTGGCGTTCTCCCCAGTAAGTGTCGGGGCGAGGTCCGCGACCAGACGCGCGACCTGGAGCGACGACTCGCCAATGCGGAAGACCGCCTCCGCCGCCGCGAACAGGAGGATCGCTCGTTGACTTCCGAGCAACGCCAGCGCATCGAAGAAGAGCGGATTGCCGCGATCAAGGCGGAGCAAAAAGCCATCGAGGATCTCACCCGCCAGAATCCGGGAGACGCTGACCAAGAACGGGGTGACACCACCTGCGGCATCCGCGCCCGCCGATCTTGCCGGCGCGGGTACGGCCGATGGCGGCAACCCCGGCCTCGGTCCCAATCCGGGCGGCGGCCCCGGTGCCACGCCGGCCCGCGTCGGCAATGCTACCCCCCGTCCGGGTTCCGGAGCACCCGTCGCGGGTCTGGCGCGACCACTCCCCAACCCGGGCTTCACGAGCCCCTTCAATCGTGCCGCACCGGGCTCCTCCAACACGCCCAGCAGTAGCTACAATAAGCCCAGCAGTAGCTACAATAAGCCCAGCAGCAACTTCAGCACGCCACGGAGTGCGCCCTCGTCCAGCGCATCCTCGTCGAGATCGTCTTCGTCGCGTGATCGCTCGTCGAGCGGCGGCTCGTCGTCGTCTCGTGACGACAAGAAGTCGAAGAAGTGACGGGTGCCGGCACGCGGTACCGGCCCTTTTTTTTCTCGCAAGGAACGCTCAGAAGGAACCCTTGTTCATGCCGGCCACGATGTACTACGACCAGGACGCCGACCTGGGTCTCTTGAAGGGCAAGACGATCGCGATCATCGGCTACGGCAGCCAGGGCCACGCGCAGGCGCAGAACCTGCGGGATTCGGGCTGCACGGTGATCGTCTCGGAGCTGCCCGGCTCGCCGAATTACGACCTGGCGGTCCAGCACGGCTTCAAGCCGGTCTCGGCCGCCGAAGCGACCAAGGCGGCCGACCTGCTCAACATCCTCTTGCCCGACGAGATCCAGGCCGCGGTCTACCACGACGCGATCAAGCCGAACCTCAAGCCCGGCGCACTGATCCTCTGCTCGCACGGGTTCAACATCCACTTCGGCCAGATCGTGGCGCCTCCCGGCGTGGACGTGGCCATGGTCGCTCCCAAGGGACCGGGCCATCTGGTCCGCAGCGAGTTCGTCAAGGGCGGGGCCGTCCCCTGCCTGATCGCCTTCGGCGACGGCTGCTCCGAGCAGGGCAAGAAGCTGGCCATGGCCTACGCCAAGGGCATCGGCGGCACCCGCGCCGGCGTCTTGCAGACCACCTTCGCCGAGGAGACGGAAACGGACCTGTTCGGCGAGCAGGTGGTGCTCTGCGGCGGCGTCACGGCCCTGATGAAGATGGGCTTCGAGACGCTCGTCGAGGCCGGCTACCAGCCCGAGAGCGCCTACTTCGAGTGCGTCCACGAGATGAAGCTGATCGTCGACCTGATCTACCAGGGCGGCATGAGCTACATGCGCTACAGCATCTCGAACACCGCCGAGTACGGCGACTACACCCGCGGTCCCCGCATCATCAACGAGCAGACCCGCGAGGAGATGCGCAAGATCCTCAAGGAGATCCAGTCGGGCCAGTTCGCCAAGGAATGGATCCTGGAGAACCGCGCTGGCCAGCCCTCGTTCCGGGCCCTCCGGCGGCAAGAAAGCCAACATTCCGTCGAGGAGGTCGGCAAGCGCCTCCGCGGGCTCATGAGCTGGATCGAGGCGAAGTCGGTATAAGGATTGGCTTTCATCCGGAGTGAGGACAGGCTGTCTTGTCTCCGGGTGAAAGCCGACAGTCCATCCGTATGGCCGATCGTATGCAGAAAGTCCCTGAAAACACCCCCGGCCGGTTCTACGTGGACCGGACGTGCATCGACTGCGAGCTCTGCCGCGAGACGGCACCGGGCATGTTCGTCCGGCAGGATGAGAAGGGCTACAGCTTCGTGATCCGGCAGCCCCGGAATGCCGCCGAGGAAGCGGCCTGCAGGGCGGCGCTCGAAGAATGCCCCGTCGAGGCGATCGGTTGCGACGGGGAGTGATACGCTTCCCCGTTATTTCGTGCGCACAGCCGGGGGCGGCTGTGCCACATGCCTGTGGGCCAGCCGCCCCCGGCTGGCTACGTACAAATTTCCTGGGAACCGTATGAGTCTTCGAAAACGAACCGGGCGAGGCTGGAAAGCCAGCCCCGCCCGTGTGCATCGTCTGGTGAGTGGAAGGTGGCATCTCACTGGCCGGTATGGCCCGGATCGAGGGCCTGGGTCGCAAACAGACCGGCCGAGGAGGCTGCCTTCGCCGTGGCGGCGGCCACGGGACGGAGCGGCCGGGTCACGGGGTGCTCCGCCAGGAATGTCTGCACAAACGGCAAGATCTCCTCGATGTCATCGGGCTGGGCCACCAGCAGCTCGCCCGGCTGAAGCGACCGCAGGGCCAGGCCGATCGTTTCACGCTCGCCCTGGCTTTCGGTGATCTTCACCACCCGCAGACCGCGCTCGACGCCCCGGCGCAGCAGCGCGAGGACCTCGCCCTCCGGCCGGCCGCGGTTGCAGTCCTCGAACAGGATGACGTGATCGAAGGCATCGCCGATCAACTCGCCCTGCCGGACGATGTCGATATCGCGGCGGTCGCCCGCGGCGCTAAAGGCGATCGTGCGGGAGGTATGCGGGAAGTGATCGACCGCGTCGATCACCGCGGCGATGGCCGAGGGGTTGTGGCCGTAGTCGAGAATGACGGTCGCCTCGCCCGCATCGAGGACGTTGAACCGGCCGGGCGTCTGCCGGCAATCGTTGACGAAGGTGGCCAGGGCGTCGCGGATGGTCGCGATGTCCACGCCGAGACTCCAGGCGGCGGCGGTCGCGGCCAGGGCGTTCTCGATCTGGAACCCGACCCGACCGCCGTGGGTCAAGGGCACCTCGGCCAGCGGCGTGATCAAGATCTCCCTTGGTCCCCTCGGCGATCACGATCCAGCCGTGCCGGACGAACGCCACGCAGCCTCCCGCGGCGCGGTGCGCGGCCAGGATCGGTTCGGACTCGCTGCGCGCGAAGAAGAGCACCCGCCCCTCGCAGCGCGCGGCCATCGCCACCACCAGTGGATCGGCCGCATTCAGGACGGCCGTGCCGGTCGGCGCCACCGCGTCCACCAGCACCCGCTTGATGTGCGAGAGCTCCTCGGGCGTCTCGATGTCGGCCAGTCCCAGGTGGTCGCCCTCGCCGATGTTGGTGACCACGGCCACGTCGCAGCGGTCGAAGCCCAAGCCCTGACGGAGGATGCCCCCGCGGGCGCACTCCAGCACCGCGGCCTCGACGGCCGGGTTGGACAGGACCGCCTGGGCGCTCCACGGGCCGCTGCAATCGCCGACTTCCAGCCGGCGCTCGCCGCAGTAGATGCCGTCCGTGCAGGTCATGCCCACGCGACGGCCCGTCTGCTTGAGAAGGTGGGCCACCAGCCGGGTGGTGGTCGTCTTGCCGTTGACGCCCGTGATCGCGGCGACCGGCACGCGTGCGTTCTCACCGGAGGGGAACATCATGTCGATGATCGCGCGGCCGACCGGCCGGGGGGTGCCGACCGACGGCTCCAGGTGCATGCGCAGGCCCGGGCTGGCGTTGACCTCGACGATGCCGCCGCCCTGCTCCTCCAGAGGCCGGCTGATGTCGGTGGCGATCACATCCACCCCGGCGATGTCCAGGCCGATCATCCGCGCGGCCTCGATGGCGCGGGCGGTGACTTCGGGATGAACCAGGTCGGTGACATCGACGGCGGTGCCGCCCGTGGACAAATTGGCGTTCCGGCGGATCAGGACCCGCGTGCCCATCGGCGGGATCGACTCGTTGGTGTAACCTTGCTCGGCCAGCACGGCCTGGGCGATCGGGTCGTTGAGGCGGATGTGCGTCAGGGTGGTGGCGTGGTCCTCGCTGCGGCGCGGGTCGCGGTTGACCGCGGCGACCAGCTCGGCGATGGTGCGCAAGCCGTCGCCGGTCACCTGGGCCGGCACGCGGCGCACGGCGGCCACGAGCTTGCCATCGACGATGAGCAAGCGATAATCGCTGCCCAGGATGTACTGTTCGACCACGACCTCGCCGTCCTCGTCGTACGTCACGGCGGCATCGAAGGCGGCCACGACTTGCTCGCGGGTGTGCAAGTTGGTGGCGACGCCCTTGCCCTGGTTGCCCGAGCGCGGCTTGACCACGACCGGGGTGCCCAGTTCGCAGGCGGCCTCCCAGGCGGCCTCGGCCGAGTCGACGGGCATGCCCTCCGGGACCGGCACGCCGATCTCCTGGAGCAACATCCGCGTCATGTCCTTGTCCTGCGCGATCGCGCCGGCGATGGCGCCGGTGCGGTCGGTCTCCGCCGCATAGATCCGCCGCGCATGGCGGCCCCAGCCGAGCTGGACCAGGCTATCGAGCGGCAGCGGACGGATCGGGATGCCGCGCTCCCGCGCCGCGGCCACGATCGACCCGGTGCTGGGCCCGAGCTTGACCTCATGGAACAAGGAGCGCAGATGGGCCACCGTGGCCGGCACGTCAAAGGGCTGATCCGCGAGGGCCGCTTCGAACAGCGCGGCCGCCGCCTCCATGGCCGCGCGCGCAGCGACTCCTCGTGGTACTCGACGGCGATCTTGTACACGCCGTCCTCGGCCGTCGCGCGCGTCCGGCCGAACATCACCGGCGAGCCGGCCAGCTCCTGAAGCTCCAGCGCCAGATGCATCAGCACGTGCGCCGGCTGCATGCCCTGATGCAACTGCTCCAGGAACCCGCCACGCACGCCGACCACACAGCGATGCTCCACCAGCGATGGCAACCACGCCACCAGCCGCTCGTTGAACCCGGGTATCTCGGTGGTTGAGTCCTCCTTGAGCTCAGCCAGCTCCACCCACGCCTCGAGTACGGGAAACCTGGCCCAGACATTCGGTCCACTGAGGGCCAGGATCTTCCGGAACCGCATAAAAAACTCCCTGGAAGGGACCCCTCGACCGCGCAGTCGCCCCGGCCGACTCCGAGCCGCACCAGGCCGCGACGGAAGCTTCGTTCCACAGTCGAGTTCGTAATTGCACGTATGACGAATCGGATCGGGAGGAGCCTCGCCTTTCCTCGCCGATACGATTCCGGCCCACGGACGATTCTTCGTTCCGCCGACCGACCCCGGTCGAACCGAACGCGAAGACCACTAGCGCCGGGAAGATGATCGGTTTTCCTGCCGGGGATCGTTGTCAGGATCAACAATGATTCCGATGGTGGGGCGCGATCCTGGGCCGAGGGCCAAACCATCTCCACGGAGCACACGCTATCTAGCAGGCGGCGTGCCAGGATGAAGGAGGGTGTTGATTTCACGGCTCCCCGGGATCGTGACCCGAAAAGGCAAAGAAATCAGACGAAAATCGCCTGCCCTGCCGCCATGGTGGAACCCGCGTCGCAGACACGGGTTCTTATTGTAAGCGTCAAATCGGCGCGCCGGTAGTCCCTGATTCATCCATTTTTGCAGAGCCTCTTCTCTCGCTCAAGATGGCGATACGGGCGCGATTCCAACGTAACACGCTGCGCGACAACCTGTTCCCCTTGCGGACTCGACCTCGGGGAGGCCGTCGGAGGAGCTGGTCAGTTTGCAACCAGACCTTGACTCAAGAATGATTCCGTCATGATTCGGGGTTTCTGAAAGCCACTTTGGCACAGACCGGCCGTGCCGCTCTCCCTGGCGGTGGCCGGTGGCCAGCCCATTCCAGAACACCAGAATTCCCCCGTCACACCAGGTTCTTGGTGTGGCTTCGGCTCTCCGGCCGTCTAACATGCATGCACGCTATCGCGCGAGGTGATAGCGGCCCAGGACGGCCGTGATGTTATCCCGGCCGCTCCGATCGTTGGCCAGGTTCACCAGAGCTTGGCAGACCGCGTCCGGAGGGGAGCCACGATCCACAAAGCTGGCGATCTCGGCATCGGTGATCGTCTCGGTCAGGCCGTCGGTGCAGAGCAGGAGGGCGTCGCCGTCGTAGAGGCGGAGGTGGAAGACATCCGGGTCCACGCCCTTGCCGGGGCCTCCCAGGCAGTTGGTCAAGACGTGGCGGAGATGGTGCGAATCGACCTCATCCTGGCGAATGGCGCCGATGTCGGCCAGGTCCTGGGCCAAGGTGTGATCGCGGGTCAGCCGGCGGGTGCGGCCGTCGCGGATCAGGTAGGCGCGGGAGTCGCCCACGTGGCCGATCACAGCCTCCAGACCGAGGGTATAGGCGATCGTGCAGGTTGTGCCCATGCCCTGCAAGCGGGGATTGGCCTGCATCTGGGCGACCAGGGCGCGATCCATGCGTTCCATAACGATGCGCATCTTGTCCTTCAGCTCGCGCAGCTCGTCCTGGTCGATCTTGAGCTCCCATTTGACCTCGTCGAGACCCAGGTCCCAGCCGGTGCGCAGCGCAAGGATACTGGCTAGCTCGCCAAAGGCGGCGCCTCCCATGCCGTCGGCGACGGCCAGGACATACGCCTGCTGCTCCGCATTCGGGAGCGTGGTCTCGGGCAGACTGGTCCGGATCACGTCCCGCGCGGAACCGGCGGACGATCGCATAGTGGTCTTGATTGCTTTCGCGGACGCGCCCGACCACCGAGACGGCGCCGAACTCGACCCGCACCGGGGCGGGTTCCGTGCCGAAGTAGCGTGGCGGCTTCGGCTCCGGGGTGACGGCCACGTACTCGTCCGTATCTTGATCCGGCGAAAGGCTCATGACGCGGAACCTCGACACGCGAACAACAGTCGGCCCGGGTAAGGGGGCTGTCTTATTCTACGCGCCGGCTTCCGTTCCGCCCACGGGTCCGGAGCCGGCGCGGGGACGGACAATGCGCTGCGGGAACCTGGCGCACATCAGGACGGCTTCACGTCGGCCCGCGTGCCGCGGGCGTCGAGGCTCATCGGCCCCGGGCCGTTGGCGATGATCATGAGCATGGCGCCCATCATCGCGGTGTTCTTCAGGAACTGGGTCATCTGTTCCTGCTGCGCCTTGGGATCGGCGAGCACCAGAAGTTGTGAAAGTAATACGTGGCCAGAATCAGGAAGATGAGCAAGAGCGTGGCGCCCAGGCGGGCCTTGTAGCCGAGGACCACCGAGACCCCGCCGACGATCAGAAAGACGATCGCCCCGACGAGCATGAGCTTCGGCTGGGGGATGCCGACTTTCGTCATGACACCCACCACGTCCTTGAAGTGCGGGATCTTGTTCCCCACCGCCGCCAGCAGAAAGATGGCGCTGAGCATCACCCGGCCGAGGACGGTCATGAGCCCTTGAAGCAGCGCACGCATGGTGGCATTCTCCGGGATTGTCAAATGGCCCCGGAACGATCGTACGCTGGGCGGTCAAGAGGGCATTTGGCCGTTTTTGCTGGCCGGCGGGGTGGCACTGGCGAAAGGTCTTGATCTGGGTGCCACTGGCTCTGCCAGTGCTCCGGCCCGGCACTGGCAGAGCCAGTGGCACCCAAGCGGCGGGGTGGCCCGGACACCGCTCCGGTGTCCGGGCCACCCCGTACTGCGGGAACTGACCAAACGATCGTACCACGGCGATTGGCCAAGCAGCCGTCAGGCCGGATAGAATGGAATCGAAGGCAAGGACGATCCATGGGAGAAGGTGGAGGATTCCCTTATGACGATCAAGGCCCACTTTGGCGGCCAGGTGTTCATCCCCGAGGAACCAGTGGATCTGCCGGTGGGTAGCCGGGTCGAGGTCGTGATGCCCTCGGAAGCCGCGCCGGCCATAGGGAAGACGGTCCTGCGTAACTTGCTGGAGCGGCTCGATCGAATTCCGGACGATGAGACGACGGACCTTCCGGCGGATCTGGCCACCCAGCACGATCACTATCTTTACGGCGCATCCCCGTTGCGCCGCGATCTACCGGCCTGATGGGGGAATGCCACCCAGCCGCCCTCAACCGCGCCCCGGCCGGGCGCGCGGAGGCGAGGCGTCGTCGGAGGCCGCGGGTCGGGGCACGGAGCGGCGCCGGGCGGGGGACGTCTTCGAGCCGGACTTGACGGGGCTCTTGGTCGCGGCCCGGAACAGATGCGGCACGACGTCGCCGAGCGTATCCACCGGGATGAACGTCACGTCGGCCCGCACCTCGGCGGGCAGCTCGACCAGGTCTTTCTCGTTGTGTCGGGGCAAGAGCACCGTCTTGATCCCGGCCCGCCGCGCGGCCAGGACCTTTTCGCGCACACCGCCGACGGGCAAGACCCGGCCGGTCAACGTGACTTCGCCCGTCATGGCCAGATCCTGGCGGACGGGCTCGTCGCGGAACAAGCTGATCAGGGCCGAGGCGATCGCCACGCCCGCCGACGGGCCGTCCTTGGGCACGGCGCCGGACGGGACGTGAATGTGGACGTCGGTCTCGGCGAACCGGCTCGCGTCGAGCCCCAGCGTACGAGCGTGGCTCCGGAGGTAGCTCAAGGCCGCCTGGGCGCTCTCCTTCATCGACTCGCCCAGAAGGCCGGTCAGGGTCAGTCCGCCTTTGCCGGGCATGCGGGTCGCCTCGATGAAGAGGATCTCGCCCCCGGCCGGTGTCCAGGCCAGCCCGGTGGCAACCCCCGGCACGCCGGTGCGCGCGGCCACCTCGCGGTAGTGCTCTGGGAGGACCCAGAAATTCAGGCATGTCGGCCGCGTCGAGCGCGGCCTTGCGGCGCTTCCCTTCGGCGTGCCGGCGGGCCACCTTGCGGCAGACCGTCGCGATCTCGCGCTCCAGGTTGCGCAGGCCCGCCTCGCGGGTGTAATCCGCCACGATCCGCTTCAAGGCGGCGTCGGTCAGGACCAGCGAGCGATCGCTCAGGCCATGGGCGTCAAGCTGCTTGGGGATGATGTAACGGCGCGCGATGAGCAGCTTCTCTTCCTCGCTGTAGCCCGGTAGCTCGATGACTTCCATCCGGTCGCGCAAGGCGTGTGGGACGGTCTCGAGCATGTTCCCCGTGGCGATGAACATGACCTTCGAGAGGTCGAAATCGACATCGAGGTAATGATCGCGAAACGCGACGTTCTGCTCGGGGTCGAGCACTTCGAGCAGGGCCGAGGAGGGGTCGCCGCGAAAATCCGCGCCGAGCTTGTCCACCTCGTCGAGCATGAAGACCGGGTTATTCGTGGCGGCCTTGCGAATGCCCTGGATGATCCGGCCGGGCAGGGCGGCGACATAGGTGCGGCGGTGGCCGCGGATCTCGGCCTCGTCGTGGACGCCTCCCAGGCTGACGCGGACGAACTCGCGGCCCAAGGCGCGGGCGATGCTCTTGCCCAGCGAGGTCTTGCCGGTCCCCGGCGGCCCGACCAGGCAGAGGATCGGGCCTTTCATGTCCTTCTTGAGCTTGCGGACGGCCAGGTATTCGAGGATGCGCTCCTTGACCTTTTCCAGATCGTAGTGGTCCTCGTCGAGGATCTTGCGGGCGCCGCAGGTCGAGGCGGTCGCGGCTGGACTTCGACCAGGGCAGCACGGCGAGCCAGTCAAGGTAAGTCCGCACGATCGAGTATTCGGCCGAGGCTCGGGTGCATGCCGGCCAGGCGTTCGAGCTCGCGTTCGGCCTCGGCCAGCACGCCCGCGGGGGGGCCGGCTTCTTCGAGCTTCTTCCAGAGCGCGGCCAGCTCGGGGTTCTCGGGCTCGCCCTCGCCGAGCTCCTCCTGAATGGCCTTGATCTGCTGCCGCAGGAAATGGTCGCGCTGGGCCTTGGTCAGCTCGCTGCCGACCTGCTCCTGGATCTTCGAGGCCAGCTCCATGACCGCCAGTTGCCGCGAGAGGAACCCGCTGAGCTTTTCCAGCCGGGCGCGGCACGTTGACCTCGCACAGGAGCTCCTGCTTTTCCTCGGGCGAGAAGGGCAGGCTCGACCCCAGCAGATCGGCCAGGCGGCCGGGCTCATGGGTGTTCATGGCCGCCACCTGGAGGCTCTTCGGGCACCTGCTGGGTTTGCACCACCATCCGGTCGAACAAGCTGCGGACGTGGTGCGTCAGGGCGTCGAGCTCGACACCAAGCTGGACCACATCCTCCAGCGGCTCGATCTTGCCGATCAGGTAGGGCTCGGTCTGGACGATCCCGACCAGACGGGCGCGGAACAGGCCCTGGCAGACGATGCGGGTCGAGCCGTCGGGAAACTTGAGCATCTTCAGCACCGAGCCGACGCACAGGGTCGGGTACAGATCCTCGCGCGGGGCGCTTCGCTTTCCGGATCGTTCTGGGTCGCCAGGCCGACCGTGCGGTCGCCGATGAGCACGTCATCGATCAGCCGGATTCCCACCGGACGGTTCACAATCAGCGGCACGACCGTCTGCGGAAACACCACGTCGGTACGCAGGGGCAAGATCGGTACCCGTTCCGGCAGCACGACTTCCGACTCGTCGCCGGCACGCTCCAGAACGGCCAGAGTGCGCCCGGTGGCGTGGGGCGCACGGTCGGTGGCAGGGGGGGAGGAAGGCGGCGTCGCAGTTTTTTTGCGCTTGCTCATCATCGGTCGTCGGTTCGGATCGCCTGAGTTCACCGCGTGGTGCCGGAAATGTCCATTCAGGGATTGTTCCGCATGCGACCTGGGAAAGATAGAGGCCACCGCCCCTCATCCCAGCAGGTCGATCAGGACATTGCGGACGCACTGGCACTCGCCGGCGCTGAGCGGCCCCGCGATCTGCAAGCGTAACGCCCGCCCCGGGCCGCGCGTGCCCCGGACCGTGACGCGCCCGGCCGGCTGCAGGTCGTGGGCAAAGAAGGCCGTGATCGCCCCGACCTTGGAAGCGGGCACGCGTCCTTGGATCCGCACGCGCGCACCGGGCCGGTAACAAATCACGAACTCGGCTCCCAGCGGCCCCGGGAGCCAGCCGGAGAGCCATGCCCCCAGCGAACGGAAGCTGTCCATCTCAGCGTCCTTGGCCCACCACGACGATCGTCAGGACCAGATCCGGGGCCGGTTCGGAGGATTCGGCCAGCGGCAGCACGATTTCGAGTAATCCGTCGGCGAGCCGCGCCTCGGCCTCCTCGGGCCGGACCGGCTCCGGCAGCGCGATCGTGCGCGCGAACGGGCCGTGGCAGATTTCCATGCGGTCGATCCGTCGGGGCCGGGGGGTTCCGCCCGGCTCGCGCCGCAGGCCCCAGACCATCACTTCCCGACGGGTGGCCCGCACGCGCACGTCTCCGGGCGCAATGCCGGCCAGCTCGACGCGCACCAGGACGGTCTCCTCGGTCACCAGCACATCCGCCGATGGACTCCAGGCGGAGCTGGGCCAGACCGTCTCGATCTGCTCGATGTGGCTCTGTGCCCCTTCGCTGCGACCGCTGGTCCACGGCATGATTTGGCTCGGCCCGGCTTGCCGCTGGGACTTCCGGGCCGCGCCCGGCCCGTGTCTCTTTCCTATCTTTGTATCACAACTCCGCGGGTTTACGCAAACCGTCAAAAGACCGCTGCCCCCTGCCTCTGGCCAGCCGGGTTGTCATATAATCGAGGCCCCGGGACGGACCGGGGCATCTTCCGAGGGTGCACGAGAAGAGGACGAACCGGTATTTCTGTGTAGCGGCGGCCGTCTCGGCCGCTCCCGACTTCCGGATCAGAGCGGCCGAGACGGCCGCCGCTACACGGAAGAGACCCTTCTCGTACGCCTTCTCAGCGAGGCGGCGTGGCGTGGTGACGATGGACCTGGCAGACCGAGTGCGTGAGACGCCCCAGGCGAAGGCCGCGGAACCGCGCGCGGGCGCTGGCTCGTACTCTGGATGGCGTTGATCGTGCTGCTCAACGGCCTGCTCTGGCTCTCGGGCGCGCGGGGCGGCGCGCTGGCCGAGGCGGTCGAGCGGGGCACGGCGCACGCGGAGACAGCGCGGATCGGCGAGGTCGGCGATGAGGTGATCCGCAAGGCCATCCGCACGCAGCAAAGCACGCTGCCGTTCTGGACCACGCTGGCCGCGCTCGGCGACTTCCTCGCCGAACCGCTGATCCTGGTCCTCCGCGCGGTGCTGGTGGCGACCCTCTTCGCCGGCCTGGCGGCGCTGGTGGGGCGTCCCACGCGCTTCGCCGAGGGTCTGGCCGCGTGTGCCGCCGCGCAAGGACTCTGGGTGCTGGGCCTGGCGGTGCGTGGTGGCCTGATGCTGGCCCTGCACCGCGACCAGATCGAGACCTCGGCCACGCTGCTCCTGCCGCCCGCCGCCTGTTCCGCCGCGCTCTGGGTGGCGTTGCGGCAGCTCGACGTCTTCGCCGTCCTGGGCTGGATGGCGCTTGCCCTCGGCGGTTGGCGCCGCGGACAGGCCAACCTGCTGACGGCGTTCCTGATTTGCGGCTCACTCTGGATGATCGAGGCGGCGGTGCGGATCAGCTACGCGCTGGTGATCGGCGCGGGGATGCGGCTGACGTTGATCCCGAGCTGAAGGGTGTCGCGAATTTCGTAGGGTGGGCACCGCCCACCGTTCTTCTGAGAGCCGGTCTGAAGGTGGGCCGTGCCCACCCTACAAGGAAATGACTCTTTCGTGCTCGATGACGGGTAGTAGATCGTAGGGAAGATGGTGGACGCTGCCCACCTTAAGAAGGGGACCGGGCACTCATGCGACGTTTTCTGCTGGCTCTCTTCGGCGTAGGCGTCCTCGTGGCGGCGCTGGCCGCCGCCAATCTGAGGCGCGACCCGAACGCGCCGACGCTCGACTGGCAGCTCATCCGCCGGCCGCCGCACGAGGTGACGACCGAGGCGCTGGTGCGCGGGCCGATCGTCCAGACCGTCACCGCGCCCGGCAAGGTCGAGCTCAAGGATGAAGCCAAGATCGCCTCGCAGATCGTGGGCCGGGTCGTTTTCGTCAAGCCGGGTCCGAACGGCGAGAAGCTCCAGGATGGCGACGAGGTCAAGGAAGGCGAGCTGCTCGTCCGGCTTGATGACACCGACGCCTCCGCCCGGCTCAACTCGTCCCTGGCGCGGATCGAACGCCTCAAGGAGGCGATCAAGCAGGCCGACTCCGACCGCGAGAAGGTCCAGCGCGACCTGACCCGCACCAATCAACTCTCGGGACGGGGCATCGTCACGTCCACCGAGCTGGCCGACGCGCACACCTTGATGGCCAAGGCCGACGCCGCGCTGGCCATGAGCCGCAACGAGCTGGCCGAGGCCGAGGCCATGCGCAAGTCGGCCGAGCAGGAATTGCGTTACACCAAAATCACCGCGCCGATGGACGGCATCGTCGCCGGGGTCGATGTCGAGGTCGGCGAGGTCGTCATCGCCGGCACCACGAATCTCCCCGGCACCGTCATGATGACGATCGGCGACCTGAAGCGCCTGCGCATCCGGGCCGACGTCGATGAAACCGACGTGCCCCTGGTCCGGGCCGGTCAGCCGGTCCGGATCTTCCTTCAGGCCGACCCGATCCATTCGGTCCCCGGCGGCGTCGACGTGGTGGCGCCGAAGGGGAAGAAGACCGAGGAGGTCGTCAGCTTCGAGACGCTCATCAAGGTCGAAGCGACCGGCACCACCGCGCTCAAGCCTGGCATGACGGCGACCGTCGAGATTGAGGTGAAGCGGTCCGACGACGCCCTGGGCGTGCCCGTGCAGGCGGTCGCGCACCGCCGCCGCAAGGACCTGCCCGACACGCCGGCCGTGCGCGACTGGGCCGAGCGGCACGCTCGCTCCCCCGGCGAGAAGGCGACCGAGGCCGAGGCCCGCTACATCAAGATCGTCTTCGTCGTCGAGAACGGCACCGCGCCGCCGCCCCGTCGAGACCGGCCTGAGCGACGAGCGCCGGGTCGAGATCCGCAACGGCCTGAAACCCCAGGACCACGTCATCACCGGCCCCTTCCGCGCCCTCGACGAGCTCAAAGACGGCGACACGGTCACGCTGGCCAAGTCCGACACGCCGAAGGCCGCTCCCTGATTTGTCTCTTGCTCGATCCGGAACTGGCACGTGGCCCCAAACACACTCTATCTCGGCGATAACCTCGACATCCTCGGGCGCTACCTCGCCGAGGAATCCGTGGATCTGATTTACCTGGACCCGCCCTTCAACTCGAACGCCGATTACCACGCGTCTCTCGCCACACAGGATGGCGCGCCGATTCCCGCGTTTCCGGACACCTGGGAATGGAACACCGAGAGCGCGCAGGCGTACGCCGCGTTCGTTGCGGACGCCCGCGTCCCCGAGCCTGCCCGCCGCGCTCTCGTCGCGTTTCGCGACCTGCTAGGCCCCTCGAACATGCTGGCCTACCTCGCCATGATGGCGCCCCGTCTGGACGCGCTCCGGAGGGTCCTGAAACCAACCGGCAGCCTCTACCTCCACTGCGACCCGACCGCCAGCCATTTCCTCAAGCTGCTTCTCAATGGCGTGTTCGGGGCGGATCGATGCCGAAACGAGATCACATGGAAACGCACACATTCCCATGGTTCCGCGAAACGATATGGGCCTGTCCACGATACGATTCTCTTCTATACGAAATCGGATTCATGGTATTGGTCTGATCCTCGCATGCCCCATGGTCCCACATACCTGAAACAGCATTTCAGACAAAGAGATCTGGCCACGGGCCGGTGCTTTCAAGCCATCACGCTCACCGGGGCGGGCATCCGGCACGGAGCGAGTGGGAAACCCTGGAGAGGCATCGATCCGACCGCGGTCCAACGACACTGGGCCATCCCTGGAGCGGTCATCAAACGTCTGGGCATTGCGGGCGGCACAGCGCAGGACAAGCTTGATGCACTCGACCGGATGGGACGCATCTACTGGCCGGAAAAACGCGGCGGGACGCCACGGTTGAAATGGTTCTCCGACGAGTTGGAGGGAGTCAGCCTTCCGGATGTCTGGACCGACATACCTCCCCTTTCGGCCCAGGCCGCCGAACGGGTCGGCTACCCCACCCAGAAGCCCCGCGCGCTGCTTGAGCGCATCATCGAAGCCAGCAGCCGCGAGGGCGATCTCGTCCTCGATCCGTTCTGTGGCTGCGGCACGACCATCGCGGCGGCGCAACAGCTCCACCGCCGCTGGATCGGCATCGAGATCTCGAGCCTGGCCACGGCGTTGATCCAGTCGCGGCTGCGGGACCTGTATGGTTCCGGAATCGCGAGAACCTACGACGTGGTCGGCCCAGCGCCGGTCACCGTCACCGGGCCGTGAGCCGGCCCTATTTTCTTTTCGCGCCGTGGAGGGATTGCATTCCCCTCGCCAATTCCCTAAGATAAGCTCCTTCAATCGGAACGAAGAATAACGCCTTTTGTTGACAAGGCCGATGCGGCGGGGCGTGTGATGGCGATTGCGAAAGAGCAGAAGCAGGAGTTGATCCATTCGTTCGGGCGCGACGAGCAGGATACGGGCTCGCCGGAGGTGCAGATTGCGCTTCTGACCACCCGGATCACGGACCTGACCGAGCACTTCAAGGCGCACAAGAAAGACCACGCCAGCCGCCGCGGGCTGCTGATGATGGTCTCGAAGCGCTCCGGCCTCCTCAAGTACCTGAGGAAGACGGATCGCAAGCGTTACCTGGACGTGATCGGCCGCCTGGGCATCCGCAAGTAAGCCGGACCTCCCGACGGCTTCTCCTGTCCGCACCCGGCGTGCGCACCAGGTTGGGACGGCCGGGGGCGGTCTGCTCCGGAATCACCATTACGGAATGCGCCCAGCCCGGCTTTCTGGTCGGGCCGGGTCGCCCACGCTCCCACCCCGGTCGAAGGTAGGTGGGAATGTCCAGCACTTCCGGCAGTGGTTCGAAAGAACCCGCCGTCGTCGAGCGCACGGTCGGCAGCAAGACCATCTCGATCGAGACCGGCCGGCTCGCCAAGCAGGCCACCGGGGCGGTCGTGGTCCGCCTGGGCGACACGATGACCCTGGTCGCCACCGTCGCCGCGGGCCCGGCCGCGAGGGGCTCGATTTCTTCCCGCTCCACGGTCGATTACCGCGAGAAAGTCTACTCCGCCGGCAAGTTCCCCGGCGGCTTCATCAAGCGCGAGGGACGGCCGACCACCAAGGAGATCCTCACCTCGCGGCTGATCGACCGGCCCGATCCGGCCGCTGTTCCCCGAGTCGCTACCGCGACGAGGTCCAGATCCAGGCCGGGCCGATCTCGGCCGACCGCAAGAACGACCCCGACGTCCTCTCGATCATCGGCGCCTCGGCCACCCTGGTCCTGGCCAAGCGTCCCGTTCCTCGGGCCCGATCGGCGCGATCCGGCTCGGCCGGGTCGACGGCCAGTTCGTCGTCTTGCCCACTGCCGAGGAGATGGAGGACGAGCGACCTCGACCTGATCGTCGCCAGCACCGCGAAGGCGGTCGTCATGATCGAAGGCTTCGGCCGCGAGCTGCCCGAGCCCGAGATGGCTCGACGCGATCATGGAGGCGCACCGGCTCAACCAGGAAATCATCGACGCTCCAGCTGGAGCTGCTCGCGGCCGCCGGCCTGCCGCCGCTGCGAGCCTCCCGAAGATCGTGCCCGATCCGCTCCTCGGCGTGCTCTACGAGCGTTACGCTCAGCGAGCTGCGCGAGGCCAAGCAGAATCCACGGCAAGCAGGAGCGGAACGAGGCCGTCGAGGAGCTCCTCGAACCGCATCCTCGCCGAGCTCGGCCCCGACGGACGCAGCAGGCGAGCCGACGACCGCTGCAGGTCAAGATCGGCCTTCCACGCCGTCGAGGAGCGGGTCGTCCGCGAGCTGATCCTCGACGGCAACCGCCCCGACGGCCGCGGCCCGCGCGACCTGCGGCCGATCTCCTGCGAGGTCAGCGTGCTGCCCGCCGCCCACGGCTCGGCCATCTTCCAGCGCGGCGAGACGCAGGCCCTGGTCACCACCGTCCTGGGCACCGGCGCCGACGAGCAGCGGGTCGACGGGATCATGGACGAATACAACAAGAAGTTCATGCTCGACTACAACATGCCGCTCGTTCGCCGTCGGCGAGGTCCGGCCGATCCGCGGGCCCGGGCCGGCGCGAGATCGGCCACGGCGCGCTGGCCGAGCGCTCGGTGGCGCCGATCCTGCCCGACCCTCAGCGAGTTCCCCTACACGATCCGGGTCGTCTCCGACATCCTCGAATCGAACGGCTCGAGCTCGATGGCCTCGGTCTGCGGCGCCACCCTCAGCCTGATGGACGCCGGCGTGCCGATCACCGACCCGGTCGGCGGCATCTCGATCGGCCTGGTGCAGGACGAGGCCAGACCGGCCGCTACGTCCTCCTGACCGACATCATCGGCGACGAGGACCACTTCGGCGACATGGACTTCAAGGTCGCCGGCACCCAGCGCGGCGTCACCGGCATCCAGCTCGACCTCAAGAACCAGGGGATCACCGAGCAGATCGTCCGCGAGACGCTCGACCAGGCCCGCGAGGCCCGGCTCGAGATCCTCCGGGCCATGCTCCGGGCGATCAAGCGGCCCCGCGAGGAGATCTCGACCAACGCCCCGCGGCTGATCCAGATCCAGATCAACCCCGAGAAGATCGGCCTGGTGATCGGCCCCGGCGGCAAGACGATCCGCCGCCTCCAGGAAGAGACCGGCGCCAAGATCGACATCGAGGACAGCGGCATCGTCACCATCGCCAGCAGCGACCGGCCGAGGGCGCCGAGGCCGCCCGCGACAAGATCCAGGCGATGACCGAAGGCGTCCAGGTCGGCAAGATCTACGAGGGCCGGGTCACCTCGATCAAGGACTTCGGCGCCTTCGTCGAGATCCTCCCCGGCAAGGACGGCCTGGTGCCACATCAGCGAGCTGTCCGACGGCTACGTCAGCAGCGTGACCGGACATCTGCCGGGTCGGCGACCCGATGCTCGTCAAGGTGATCGCCGTCGACGACCAGGACCGCGTCAAGCTCTCGCGCAAGGCCGCCCTGGCCGAGCGCGGCCAGCCCGACCCGATCGCCGAGACACGCCCGCACCGCGTCCCCCGGCTGGCGAGCGGCCCGAGCGTGCCTCCCCGCCGGGACGATCGCGGGGATCGGGGCGGTCGCGGCGATCGTGGTCCCCGCGGACCGCGCGACCGATAACGGAATTGAGACGCGAGAATTTGAGCAATTTCGCGGCTGGTTGACAGGAATGGGTGGCCGGGGCGGAGTCCTCGACGCCCCAGTGCGGGACTTCGTTCTGGGGCGTCGCCGACTCCGCCCCAGCCGACCCGGCCGCTTTCACGTCCGACCGTCAGGCGGTAGGTCGCCCCATGACCGATCTCCTCCGTCGCGGAACAGCCTCGGGTCGGTTCCGCTCCCCGCACACGACGGCCGACAGCGAGGAATCTGCGCTTCCAGCAGCAGTATGCCGAGATCGCCCAGCTTGCCGGCGGCCTGGCGCACGAGATCCGCAACCCGCTCTCGACGATGTCGGCTGAACCTCGACCTGCTGGCCGAGGACTTCCGCGACGCCGAGACCCCGCGCGACCGCCGCGTCGCTCCAGAAGATCGAGCGGGTCCGCAAGGAGAGCGCACCGGCTCGAGGACATCCTCGAGGATTTCCTCCGGTTTGCCCGCGTCCAGGATCTCCAGCTCGAACCGGCCGACCTGAACGCACGTCGTCGATGACCTCCGCGACTTCTTCGAGCCCCAGGCGGCGGCGCAGGGCATCGTCATCCGCACGCCATTACGCCGACGACCTGCCCCACGGTGCGCGCTCGACGTCGACCTCTTCAACCAGGCCCTTTTCAACCTCGTCCTCAACGCCGAGCAGGCCATGCCCGACGGCGGCGAGCTGATCGTGACGCACCCGCCGCGAAGGCGACGCCGGCCGTGCTCGAACGTGACCGACACCGGCGTCGGCATGCCCGGGACGTCCTGCGCCCGGGTCTTCGAGCCTTCTTCTCCACCCGCCCCGGCGGCAGCGGCCTCGGCCTGCCGACCACCCGCAAGATCGTCGAGGCCCACGGCGGCGCGATCCGCGGTCCAGAGCGAGCCGGGCAAGGGATCGCAGTTCACGCATCCGATCTGCCCATCCGGCGCGCCGACTCGCCGCGCGGGGACGTAGAATCGAACGGAACTCGGACCCGTGCTTCGTGGACTTCCCCCCGTGATGAATCCGGACCATGGACCAATCCATCCGCGTCCTCGTGGTCGATGACGACGAACCCCACGCCGAGGCGGTGGCCGAGAGCCTGGAGCGCGTCGGCTACGACTGCATCGTCGCCACCAGCGGCCGCGAGGGCTCCGCATGATCGAGGAGCAGAACTTCGACATCGTGCTCACCGACCTGATCATGGACGGCGTCGGCGGGCTGGAGGTTCTGGCCAAGGCCAAGCGCGAGCTGCCCGACGCCGAGGTGGTCATCCTGACCGGCCACAGCACGATCAAGACGGCCGTCACGCGATGCAGGCCGGTGCGGACGACGTATCTGACCAAGCCGCTCGACATCAACGAGCTGCGCACGGTCGCCGACAAGGTCGTCGCAGTCGCAGCGGCTGGCGCGCTCGAACCTCGAGCTCCAGCGCCAGCTCAACGAGCGGTTCGGATTCGAGGGGGTCATCGGCAACTCGCCGCCGATGCACGCGGTCGTCGCCCGGCTCCGCCAGATCGCGCCGACGATCGCCACGGTCCTGATCACCGGCGAGAGCGGCACCGGCAAGGAACTGGTCGCCAAGGCCCTGCACAACAACAGCCCGCGGCGGTACAAGCCGTTCGTCCCGCTGAACTGCGCGGCCCTGAGCGAGAACATCCTCGAAAGCGAGCTCTTCGGCCACGTCAAGGGGGCCTTCACCGGCGCCGACCGCGAGCGCAAGGGCTGGTTCGAGTACGCCAACGGCGGCACGCTTGTTCCTCGACGAGGTCGGCGACATCCCGCTGTCGACCCAGGTCAAGCTGCTGCGCGTCCTCGAAGACGGGCGAGATCGTCCGCGTCGGCACCAACGAGCCGATCAAGGTCAACGTCCGCCTGATCTCGGCCACCAACCGCGACCTGACCGAGGCGATCGCCGCGGGCGAGTTCCGCCAGGACCTCTATCACCGGCTCAAGGTCGTCAGCGTCAAGCTCCCCCCGCTTGCGGGCCCGCCGGGAGGATATCCCGCTGCTGATCGACTACTTCCTCAAGGACTTCACCGCCGCGCACGGCAAGACCGTCACGGCGATCACGCCGGCCGCGCGCAAGGCGCTGATGGCCTACTCCTGGCCGGGCAACGTCCGCGAGCTGAAGAACGCGATCGAGAGCATGGTCGTCATCGACTCCGACGGCGTCCTCGACCTCGACGACCTGACCGAGGACATCCAGGCCGCCGCCGCCGGCCACGCCGGCGCGGCGACGGCGTCGCTAGCTGGTCGGCCAGATCGCTCGAGGAGATCGAGAAGTACTACATCGCCGAGACCCTCAAGCTCACCGACGGCAACCGCGAGGAAGCCGCCAAGCTCCTCGGCATCGGCGAGCGGACGCTCTACCGGAAGATCAAGGAATACAACCAGGGGTGAGTTCTTTCGAAAGGACGCTGGTCAATGGCCACCGTCGCCTATGCTCACATTGAACTGACCGCGGACGGCGAACCGGTTCTTACGGGAAGCCGTTTCAAGGTCCGTCTCATCGCCCTCGATCGGATCGCCCGGGGCTGGGACGCCGAGGAAATCCAGCGCCATCATCCCGACCTGACGCTGGGTCAGATTTATTCCGCCCTGTCCTACTACTACGACCATAAGGAGGAGATGGATCGCAACCTCGCGGATCGGCATCGACAGATCACAGGCGAGAGAGAACACACCCGAGACGCCGGGCCGACGCAAACTCCGAGAGCGAGGTCTCCTCCCGTGAGCCTCGCGCTCTACATGGATCATCATGTGGATGTGGCCATCACGAACGGATTGCGCCGACAGGGCATCGATGTCTTGACCTGCCAGGAAGATGGAACGACGACACTCGACGATGAGCAACTTCTCGAACGTGCCACCGCACTTGGCCGCGTGCTCTTCAGCCAGGACGGGGTCCGATCCCAAAAAGCGGTGACGGCGATGGAGGCGTCGCTTAAGCTATCTGAACCGACGGATGCCGAACAACACAGATGACCAGCAACGGGGAAGGAGTCCGTCCTGGAAGTGTTCCTGGAGTCGGAAGAGCAAACGGCCCGGAACAAGGAAAAGGGACGAGGAAAGCGTCAACGTCCCAACGGCCCTCCGACACCCATGCCCGCCGACGTCGCAGACCAGACGGGACGGCTCCTGACCGAGCGTGAGGCCGAGTGGCTGGATCGTTTGGTGGTTGATCCCGCGAGCTTTGCCGCCGTGGAACGGGAAGTTCACGAGCCGGCGCGGCGGCAGGCCGATCGGTACGTCGCCGGGTTGCTGGCCAAGGCCAGCCAGCGCCCAGATGGCGCCACACGTCGAGAAAGCGACGGCCGAGGCGGAAGTCCCGTTGCGCCCGGTGGAAAAAAAGTCGCCCCCTGATGGTTCGGCTTCTGGGGGGCTGGGCGATCACGGTGATGACGCTGTACTGCGCGCCTCGGGGGCGCCGCGGCCAGGGTCGAGGCGTCGAGGGCAGTGGGCTCTACCCGGAACTGGCGGCTTATCGAATCAGCGAGGGGTCCAGCCCCAACGTCCAAGCCGAAGTGGGCCGCCTGGTCGGTCCGTTGCCGATCGAGCAGGCCCGCGTCGAGTTGGCTCGACGTGGCCTGGAACTGGACGAGAAAGCGGTGCGGCGCATCGCGGGCGAACTGGGAGAGCAGATGCTGGCGACGCGCACCCGCGACCGGCTCCGGTTCCGTGCCGGCCTGTTGCCCGCAGGCCACGAATTCGCCGGCAAGCGGGTTGCGGTGGGGATCGATGGCGGCGTGACGGCTGACACCGATTTCCCGCCCTCGACTTCAACCTGTTGAAAGTCGGCCCAAGATCAACTATGGTTGTCGGACAAGGGCAACTCTTCGCAACCGTTTTATGGATTCTCATAGAGGACGCCGATGCGAAGCGTACTGATGGGACTACTCGCCTTCGTGGCTACGCCGGGGCCAATCGAAGAATCGCCGCGAACTCAGTACGAAGCGCTGGTCAAGGAATTCGACACTGCCTACAAAGCCGCCATCGAGGCTGTCACCAAGGCTACGAACGATCAGGAACGAATGAAAGCATCGCTCCAACAGCCTCGGCCACAAGAACTTGCGACCCGTTTCTTCGCCTTGGCCGAAAAACACCCGGAAGATCCGGCTGCCGATCGACGCATTGATCTGGATCGCATCGAAGTGCCTGTTTGGCCCCCAGAGCCGAGCAGGCTTTGGGGATTCTCGCGCGCGATTACAGTCGGAGTGAAAGGCTCAGAACTTACTGCGATGAGAATTCGCGTTATGGTGAGCCATTTTGGCCCTATGAAGAGCTGCTAAGGACTATCCTGAAGGACAACCCCCATCGCGAGGTACGGGCGAGGGCGTGCGTGGCGCTGGCAGCCTATCTCAAGATGGCCAAGGAGAAGACGGAAAGCCATCTGATTGGCGATTCGCTCGCGCTGCCTCGACCACCAGAATCGTTGGCGAATTTCGAGCGGGTGAAAGACTGCGGTCTCGCGTAATGTGGCGGCAGAGTCTGCGGCATTATTCGAGGAGGTGATCGACCGGTATAGCGACGTCCAACTCGAAAACAGCTTCCCCACAGAACGCCGGTGAGTTTGCAAAGGGCCAGCTATTCGAGCTTCGCAATCTTGTCATTGGGGCGAAAGCCCCTGAGATCGAAGGGCACGACATTTACGGCAAAGCGATGAAGTTGAGCGACTATCGCGGCAAGGTGGTCGTGCTCGATTTCGGGAGCCATCGATCGTGCGGAGTGTGCCGGCAGATGTATCCACACCTCCGGCAGTTCGTGGAAGACTATAAAGGGAAGCCCGTTACCCTGCTCGGAATTCGCTGATCGTCACGGATTTTGGGGGAGTGGACGTCGGTACCCGCCGAGGGACGCGGACACCAACAGGTTCTGCAGCCAACTGTCGTGGTAACGGTGTCGGTTGAGTCGCTCGGCCGGGCACCGCCAGCCCTCGTTCGCACGTGCTGATGCCGGGTGCCATGGCGCGAAGTTCCACAACAACGCCCACGCCCGGCAGTGGAGCCGGCCGGCCGCGAGCGAGCCATGGAGGTGTTGACCGTGGTCGAAGTACTGGTTCATCCCCCGCATCTGGCGGTCGAGCATGTTGCTCGTGCGATGGCCGCCGGGGTGACGGTACGCCACCGCGAACTGACGACCCTTGCGACACAGGTCCAGCACTTTCTCCAGAACGACTCCCTCGAGGTGCTGGCCGGCCCACTCCCGCAGCCGACGCAACCGTTGCCCGAAGCCTCTCCGGTCGGGGGCGTGGTACACTTCCCAGACGCGCCGCGAGACCTCCGAGAACAGGTCTTTCAGGTGCTTGGCCCGGTCCCGGATCTTGATCCACCCGTGCAAGAAGCACAGGAGAAGAACCACTCCTTTGAACAACGCCTTCCAGGCCGCTTGCGTCCCTTTCCAGCCGTCGGTGCTGACGGTCTTGGGAGTGTACTTCGGGGCCACGTCGCGGGCCTCCTCCTGGAAGACCGCGTAGGCCATTTTCAGCTCGTCGGTGCCGGCGGCCTGGGCCGGCTCGGCCCCCAGGCAACACCCCTCGCCGACGGTGGTGGCGATGTACACCTTCTGCCCGTCGAGCGACTGATGGTGCTCGTCCGCCAGGAGATGTTCGGGGAGGTCCACTTGGCGCACGGTCGTGCCCACGATGCGGAACCGGCCCAGCCCACACTCCAGACGGAACCAGTACATCGGGTCGCCGCCGAAGACGTGGGCCAACGCCCAGTACGGCACGCCGAACTTGCGGAGAAACAGCGGGCCTTCGACGTCCCCGACGTGCGCCGTCATGTAGGGCATGAGGAACGAGGGCCGGATGCTGTAGGCGGTCCCGTCTCTCGAGAGGATGCGCCGGATCAGGAGTCCCTGTTTCCCCGACATGCGGCCGTCCTTCAACTCGTAGCCCTGTGCGAAGTTCGGCGGAAACAGCTCGGGCGTGGTTCGGAAGCCTTCATCAAGCAGACGTCGGAACGCGGCCGGGTCGTGAACGGCTTGCGTGTAGGCGTCTTCCGAGACGGGCAAGCAGATGGTACGATGTCCCCGCGACGACCGTGTCGCGCTTCCTTCGGCCATGATCCACCTCCTTCCAGGCACCGTGGATCATGGCCATTTTGTCTCCTCATGTCAGCATGCTGGCAGTCGCCCCCCAAAATCCGTGACGGTCAGAAAAAACCGTGTGTGAGGGCCGCGAAGACCTTCGTTTCAAGGATATTTTGGCTTCTCCTCGGCGCGGAGAATCTGGCATGATGACCGGATGCGAAAACAACGTCGGCTGGATGATGCGTACCGGTTTATCGGTTTCCGTCCGGAGCCCACGGTCCGTGGCCTCTTCGGAGATCCCAAGGCGCGGATCGTGCGGCTCCTGCGCCGGGGAAAAAAACGGACTGCGGAGCCTGTGGGCAGAGTCAGCGAACCTTCTACGACCGCACGACCCGTCGCGTACGCGACCTCTCCTGTGGCGACACCCGGGTGTACCTGGAGTTCGAGGTGCGGCGCGTCTCTTGCCGGAGCTGCGGCGCCGTGAAGCGGGAACATCTGCCCTGGTTGGCCAACAACCCCTTCTACACCAAACGGTTCGCCTTCTATGTCGGGCGGCGCTGTCGGGCCTCGACACTCCGGGATGTGGTGCGCGAACTCCGCCTCGATTGGAAAGCGGTCAAGTCGCTGGAGATGGAGTCTATGCGCGAGCAACTCCGACGGGCCGGGACGCCCGGTCCGAAGGTGCTCGGCATCGACGAACTCTCCGTCGGCAGGGGACACAACTACCGCATCATCGTCAGCGACCTGGTCCGCGGCCGGCCGATCTGGTTCGGAGGTACGGACCGATCCGAGAAGAGCATGGCTCTCTTCTTCCAGTGGCTGGGGCCGCGGAAATGCACGGGGATCCGCCTGGCCGTCATGGACATGTGGAAGCCGTTCCGCAACTCCACGCTCAAGGCGGGAAACGCGCCTCAAGCCGGGATCCTGTACGACAAGTTTCACATCCTCAAGAAATTGAACGAGGCCTTGGACAAGGTTCGAAGCGCGAGTACGCCCGGCTCTCGGGAAAGGACCGGCGATTCATCAAGGGCCAGAAGTACACCTTGCTGTCCCGCTGGGCCAACTTGAAGCAGGGGGGGCGTCAGTCGTTGAAGGCGTTGTTCGCGGCGAACAGGAGGTTGAACAAGGCCTACCTGCTCAAGGAGATGTTCCGCCAACTGTGGGACTACAAGCGAGAGGTGTGGGCGCGGCGATTCTTCGAGCGCTGGAAGTCGGCCTTGAGATGGCAGCGCCTCAAGCCGTACGAGAAGTTCGCCCGGATGGTCGAGGACCACTGGGACGGGATCGCGTCGTATTACCAGGAGGAGAACAAGGTGCCCTTGGGCTTCGTGGAAGGCATCAACAACAAGATCCGAGTCATCCAACGACGGGCCTACGGACTTCGAGACGAAGAGTACCTCCGCCTCAAAATCCTCACGTGCATGCTGCCAGAAATCTGAAAATCGGTCCAAAGTTACCCACACGCTTTGGAGAAGAGCCGGATTTGTTTCATGTCATGGAACGGTTGTGGAAGGTGGCCTGGTGTTTCTTTGACGAGCGGACCCAGAAGCACGCGGCGCATCAGTGGGTGGAAGAGCGTCTCAAGAGGTTGCTGGAGGGGAAAGTGGACACGGTGATCCGCGGGATGCGCTACCAGGCCACCCAGCGTGGTTTGAAGGGACCGAAGCGGAAAACCGTGCGGGATGCGGCGGAGTATTACGAGCGGAATCGGGATCGGATGAAGTATGACGCGTACTTGGCGGCGGGTTATCCGATTGGTAGTGGAGTCGTCGAGGGAGCGTGTCGGCATCTGGTGAAAGACCGCCTGGAGCGGACCGGGATGCGCTGGCTGCCGTCCGGTGCGCAGGCGATGCTGGACCTCCGAGCCACCTACCTCAATGGCGAGTGGGAGGCCTTCTGGAACTTCCACGTTGCGCAGGAGGATGAACGGCTCTACGGCAAAATACGGGAGGCTGGGTGAGGTGAATCCCCAGTAGTTACACCCAATTCTATCCGGCCAAGAGCACCTCCTCACGCGAAATCGCCCAGAGGAAACCGACCAACTCGCGGGCCACCGCGACCACCGCCTGGCACGCCGGCTTGTTCCGTCCCAGAAGCCGGTTCAGCACGCGCGTGCAGCCGCTTCTGTGCCTTCCAGGCGATTCCCCGCACGCCGGGCGAGACCACGTCGTTGCGCCGCCGGATCGCCTTGCTCATCCGCGGCTGGCGGCGGTAATGCCAGGCCGCTTCCACCACGATCCGCCGGACGTGCCCGTTGCCCGTGCGGGTGATCCGACCCTGGCGGCGACGGCCGCCGCTGGAGTGCTCCGAGGGGACCACCCCCACGAACGCCATCAGGTCGCCCGCCGTCGCGAACCGGCGGAAGTCGCCGACCTCGGCGACCAGCGTCACGGCGCTGACCATGTCGACGCCCCGCAGCGCCTGAGCGCCAGCACCAGCGGCGCCTTCTCCCAGGTCTCCAGGGCTTCCCCCATCCGGGCCGTCAGCCGACCGACCCGGGCGCCGGCCAGTTCGACCGCCTCGCGGTAGTCGGCCAGGACCTGCCGGTCCGCGGGCTGATCGAAGCCCTGCTGGGCGACCCACGCCATGTAGGCCGGGGTTCCAGGCGGTCTTGCCCGGATAGACCCGCCCGTGTCGGAGCAAAAACTTAGAGAGATGATGACGTGTCACGCGTTCGGCGATCTTGGCGTCGTCGCGGGCCCGCTCCAGGTCGCGGATGGCCTCGGTGACCTCGTCGGGGACGTAGATCGAATGTCAAGTCTCCTGAGCGCAGGTAATGCGCCAGTTTGGCCGCGTCGCGGCGGTCGGTCTTGATCCGACACCCGGACTGCACCGGGACCATCGACGGAGCGACGACGTGACAGGTCTAGCCGGCGGCCCGGAGCTGGCGGTAGAGCCCGTACCCGGTCGGGCCGGCCTCGTAGCAGCAGACGAATCGACTCCGGCGGTCCCAGTCGCCGGAGGGTCTTCAGGAGCGTGGCGAAGTCGTTGGGGATGGTCGACAGGACCTTGGCCGGCAGGGCCCCGTCGGCGACGGCGATGGCGATCGTCTCCTTGTGGACATCGAGTCCGACGAACCGGGTTGTGTTAGAATCAGTCACGGACCAGTCCTCCCGGTATTGGCTCTGCACTGCACGCGACGAGCGTTCAGTGTAACCCACGATGGCGTGAGTGACTGGTCCAACCATTGTGTCTACAAAACGGAAACTCATCCCCTCCGAGTGCATTGGTTACGGGGCCGGCTTCAACTCGATCCGATCGATCCCGAACATGTAGGATTTCACGGCCTGCGGGTTGGCGCCGACGATTTCCACCGTGAGCTTGTGCGGGCCTTCCGTCAGGTCGAATGTGCCCAGCGAGATCGGGCCGGTGGGCGTGACATTGGGATCGTACAGGTCGATCGCGCGCCGGCCTTTTGATCGTCGAGCGAGAGCTGCACGATGCCGTAATCGCGCGCCTTGGTCAGGTGGACGACGACATCATACTTGCCGGCCTTGGCCACGGGCACGGCCAGCACGAGCTTGTCCTTGGGATGGGCGCCGGTCCACCAGAGCTGCTGGTCGTTCTTCCACTTGCCTGGGCCGCGGTCGCCCAGCTTCTGGAGCTGCGCCTCGCCGCGGGCTCGTTGAGCACCTTCAGGCCGGCGACGGTCATGTCCGGCTTGGTGTAATAGCCGTCGCGCTGGGCCACGGGCACGGCCTCATACGGGTCGGTGCCGTCGGGCGCCAGATACCAGTAGGACGTGCAAGCGAAGAGGGTGCCCCGGTCGTTCTTGTAGTACTTTTCGAGATCCCCTTCGAACGACTGCTGGAACGGCACGTTGTCCGTGAAGTGCCAGCGCAGCAACGACTGGTGCCCCTTGTTGTTCTGGGTCATCGTCTGGGCGTGATAGGGCTTCTGGAACAGGTGTGCATTGCCCCAGGCGTAGCCGAAGTAGTCTTCCGAGCCGGTGCCGATCGTGGAGGGGAACTTCTCGCCATCGACGAAGAACTTCTCGTCGCCCTCGCCCCACCACCCGCCGCGCGGGTTCCAGACGTGCAGCATCACGCCGCAGAACCGCCCGCGGCCCTGGGTCCGGAGCATGATCCAGTCGGGCCAGCGGTCCTCGGGCAGCGTGACCGTGTCGCGGTGCCACTTGGCGTGGAAATGGCCCAGGCCCTCGAACGGCCGCCCGAGCGGGGCGTGCGTCAACGCGATCTCGACCGGCCGCGCGGTCGTGTCCTCGTTGACCAGCTCCACCACGGCGCTCTTGACCGAACGGCATGAACCAGAACGAATAGAAACCATCGTCGGTCATGCCGGTCAGAAGCGTGCGATACGGATTCACGCCCGGCGCGGTGCCGAAGAAGTCGCCCAGCGGGCACCAGACAGCCGGCTTCGACTGGCCGTCCCAGGTGATGCGCAGCGCCAGCTTGCGCAGGGCGGCGATCTCGTCCTGGCGATCGGCGAATTTCGCCTTCACGCGGAGGCTGGAAATGGCCCGGGGGCCTTCGAGCTTCGCCACGCAAGTCGTCTCGCCTGGCGCGAGGGTCACGCGGCGGTCGATCGTCTCCTCGCCGGCCCGCTTGCCGGCCGGATCGGTGCCCAGTTTCTTCGCGAGGAACTCATCCGCGGCCCTGAGCTGCTCGGCGTGGCGGGCGGCCAGATCGGCGCTGAAGGTCGGCAGCGTGGTGCCGGCCGGATAGGTCATGTAATTGAAGTGGTAATAGTTGCCCCAGCCCTTGTCGGCCACGATCTTGCACGACTTCTGATAGGGGATCGGCACGAACAGGTTCTGGCCGCTGCAACCGACGGCGGCCAGGTTGTAGGACAGGGCCGGATAGGCGAACGGGGCGTGCTTGCCGTCGAAGTAGTCGGCGAAGGGCAGGTCCACGGCCGGTTCGGACTGGTCGTCGAGGTAGATCTTGACGTGACCCTTGTCGGGTGCCGCCGACCAGATGCGCCAGATGCAGCCGGGGCCTTTCATCTCGGCCATGACCACCTGGTCGCCCTCCTTGCGGATGATGCCCTGGCCGTCGCCGTTGGCGTCCCAGTGGACATATTTGCCGGTCTTCTCATCGTACTGGCTGGCCCGGTCATAGCTGGACCACAAGGCGCAGTGCTCGCCGGGCTCGGGCAGGACGGACAGATGCGCCAGGTCCGTCAGGCGCTGGACCAGATCGGCGTAGCTGAGCGTCTGCTGCGCCCGGGCGGCCGGCGCCAGCAGGGCCAGGACAAACAGACTGACGGCGAGTGCGGATCGAGGTCGATACATCGGGGTCTCTCGCAGGGGGAAGGAATGACCGTGGCGCCATTGCGCCCGCATCATAGTGTCCCCGGTTTGGGGCGCGTGCAAGGCGCGGGCGGGATTCTTGGGGGCGTTGATGGCAGATGACGGATGGCGGATGCACGAATCTCCTGTCAGGCTTCAGGCATCCGCCATGACGCCATCACTCTGAGAGCCCCCTGTTTCGGGCGTGACGTCCAGAGAGTATCCTGGTGCGGACCGGGGTACCGAGTCGTCCGAGCTTGCTGAGGTTCCTTCATGCGTTGCACGTTTCTGACCGCGGCCCTGCTCGTCGCCGCATCGGCCGGTGTGAAGAGCGCGCCGGGCGCTGAGCCTGCGCCCCTGGAAGGTGTTCACCGGGTGGTGTTCCTGGGGGACAGCATCACGTACTCCGGGCAGTACATCGAATATGTGGAAGCGTACCTGCGACTGAAGTGTCCCGACCTGCGCTGCGAGTTCCTCGATCTTGGCCTGCCGAGCGAGACGGTCTCGGGCCTGTCGGAGCCGGGGCACGCCGGGGGCGCGTTCCCGCGGCCAGACCTGCACGAGCGGCTCGACCGCGTGCTGGCGCAGGCCAAGCCCGATCTGATCGTCGCCTGCTACGGCATGAACGACGGCATTTACTACCCGTTCGGCGCGGAACGGTTCGCCATGTTCCAGGACGGCACGCGCTTCTTGCGCATGCGCGGCGGCGGCGGGCGCGAAGGTGCTTCATCTCACGCCGCCGGTCTTCGACCCGGAGCCGATCCGCGCCCGCACGCTGCCCGCCGGGCGCGACGAGTACCGGCAGCCCTACGAGGGCTACGACGAGGTCCTCGAACGCTATGCCGCGTGGCTACTTGCCCAGCGCGACCAGGGCTGGGAGGTCGTCGATGTCCACGGCCCCATGAAACGCTTCCTCAACGAGCAACGAAAGGCCGACCCCTCCTACCGGCTGTCGGGCGACGGGGTCCATCCCAACGACATCGGCCACTGGCTCATGGCCCGGCGCTGCTGGCCCACTGGGGCGTTGCGCCTCCCGCCGAGCCGGTCAATGGCGAGGCGGTCCTGACGGCCATGCCGCACGGGCTCGACGTGCTCAAGCTCGTCCGGCAGCGGCAACGGCTGCTCAAGGATGCCTGGCTGACGGCCGTCGGCCACAAACGGCCCGGCATGGCAAAAGGCCGGCCTCTCGACGAGGCACAGCGGGGGGCGCAGGAAATCCAGGGCCGGATCGAGGGGCTTCTGCGAGATCGTCTTCCCCGGCTTCAAGATCCTTTCGCCCAGGAACGACGGCATCATCGCGACGGGCATCAACGGCCGCGGCGAGGTGATCGGCTTTGAGTGGGTCGAGGAGAAGGAGCGTCCCGGCGTGCTCGACCAGGTGCCATTCCTGCGCGGGGGAGGGAGATGACGTATCTCCCGACGCTCGCGGGCTACACGGCGATCTTCCCCGCGGCCCTCAGCGATACGGGGCTGGTCGTGGGACGCGCCAGCAAGCCCGCGCCGGTGGGCGTGCGCATCCGCCTGCGCAACCAGGCGTTCGTCTGGGATGCAGAGACCGGCATGCATGGCCTCGGGACCTTGCCGGACGACTGGGCCTCGTTCGCCAGCGGCGTGACGCGTGAAGGCCGCCGCATCAGCGGGTTCTCGGTGGGCGACAACCGCGTGCGGGCGTGCGTCTGGGACCGCGACGGCCAGGGCTGGAAGGTCACCGCGCTGCCACAGGAGGCGCAGCTTGGTTCGACCACCGTCCCCATCAGCGACGACGGCAGGCACGTCGCGGCCGTCGATGGGACGCGGGCCTGCCTCTGGTCGCGGAACGAGGCAGGCGCGTGGACGCGGGAAGTGATCGCCGAGCCGGGTGCGCTCGCCCCGCGCTCTGTCAATAATGCCGGGACGGTGGTCGGCGTGCGCTTCACGGGCGACGGTTACGTCCATGCCGTCCTCTGGTCGCGCAAGGGAGGGTACAAACAGATCGAGAAGCCGCCGGGCTACGTGCGCTCGGAGGCCCAGGCGATCAACAACGCGGACGTGATCGTCGGCTGGGTGGACGGGCCGTTTGGCTCGAAGATCGGGCCGAACGCCTTTGTCTGGGAGCAAGGCCGCCTGCGGCTGATTGACGAAGGCGGGCCCGCGTTCACGTCAGCCACCGCCATCAACGATCACGGCCAGGTGGCCGGCGTCTTCGAGGCGGACGACGAGCCGGCTCCGAACGGCCCCGGTGCTCGATTCGTAGGGTGGGCACGGCCCACCGTCCGCAACGGCCAGGGAGGATGGTGGGCCGAGCCCACCCTACAAGAGGATCGAGACGATGTTCCCTCTCAAGTTCCGCAGCCTGATTCTGTGCGTTCTGGCGTTGGTCCTGTGGCCAGGAGTCTGTCCGGCGAGCGGACCGCGCGAGGTGATCGTTGTCTTCAAGACGCACTTCGACATCGGCTACACCGACCTGGCCAGCGCCATCCGGCAGCGCTACCGCACGACCTTTGTCGACCAGGCGCTGAAAGTGGTCGACGAGAGCCGCGATCTGCCGCCGGAGCAGAAGTTCGTCTGGACGATCCCCGGCTGGCCCTTGAAAACCATGCTCGAAACGGGCGAGGGCCAGACGCCCGAGCGCCGGCAGCGCATCGTGGAATCGCTCCGGTCGGGCCGGTTCGTTGTCCATGCGTTGCCGTTCACGACGCACACCGAACTGCTCGAGCCCGAGGATCTCGTCTTCGGGCTGGGCTTCTCGGCCCGCGTTTCGCGCGAGGTGGGCCTGCCGCTGCCGCGGGACGCGAAGATGACCGACGTGCCGTGCCATTCGTGGATCTTGCCCACACTGCTGCGGCACGCGGGCATCGAGTTCTTGCACCTGGGCTGCAACTCGGCGAGCAGCTCGCCCGAGGTGCCGATGCTGTTCTGGTGGGAAGGTCCCGACGGCTCGCGGCTGCTCACGATGTACTCGGCGGCGGGGTACGGCACGGGTCTGATCCCGCCCGAGAACTGGCCGTACAAGACCTGGCTGGCGCTCGAACACACGGGCGACAACCAGGGACCGCCCGCGCCCGGGGACGTGACCAAGCTGTTCCAAGAGGCCGCCGAGAAACTGCCGGGCGTCAAGCTGCGCATCGGCCGGCTCTCGGATTTCGCCGACGCGATCCGCGCCGAAGGGGCGGAGATACCCGTCGTGCGCGGCGACATGCCCGACTCGTGGATTCACGGGCCGATGAGCGATCCGGCCGGCGCGCGCATTGCGCAGTGTCCGGCCCGCGATGACGGCTCTCGAAGCGCTCAACACCCTGCTGCGCGGCTGGAATGTCCCCGCGCCGGAGGTCACGTCCAGCCTGGCGGCGGCGCGCGAGCAGAGCCTGCTGTACGGCGAGCACACCTGGGGCGGCGCATTCTACTGGGTCACCAAGTACGGCGCGGACGTGAAGTGGAGCTACGGTTCCTCGTGGCAGGCCGATCGTGCCGCCGGACGGTTCCAGAAGCTGGAAGCGTCGTGGGCCGAGCACACCGGCTATATCGAGAAAGCCCGCGACTTGACCCGGCCTCTGCTGGCCGACACCTTGCAGACGCTGGCCCGCGCCGTGAACGTGGACGGGCGCCGCGTGGTTGTCTTCAACCCGCTACCGTGGAAACGCGACGGCTTGGTGCGCGTCCCGGCCCCGGCGGGGGCGGCCATCAAGTACCTCATGGGGGCCGAAGGGCCGACGCACGGCGGGCTTTGCGTGGCCGTCGCTCATGACGGCGATCAGCTCGTCTTCCCGGTGCATGGCGTCCCCGCCAACGGCTATCAGACGCTCGTGCCCGTGGATGCCGACGGGCCGTCTGAGCCGAGTCAGATCGAGGCGCACGGGAACGTGATCCAGAGTGCCTCCTTCACCGTCACGCTCGACCCGGCGCACGGCGGCATCGCCTCGCTCATGGACCGCCGCACGGGCCGCGAGCTGATCGACCGCACCTCGGAGCACGCCTTCGGCCAGTATCTTTACGAGCGTTTCGACGCCGATCAGGTCAAGAGTTACACCGACGCCTATCTGAAGCAGAAGACCGACTGGGCCGTGGCCGAACTGGGCAAGCCGAAGCTCCCCTCCGCGAAAGATGCCCCGCACCGCGAAGGCTCGCCGCGCGACATGTCGCTGCGCATCGAGACCTCGCCCGTCGCGGCGGTCGCCGTGATGGAATCCAAGCCGAGCGAGGCCGTGCCGCACGCCGTGACCACGAGAGTCCTCCTGCCCGCCGGCCAGCCCTATGTCGATCTGGAGATCACCTTGCACAACAAGGCGGCGGACAACTGGCCCGAAGCCGGCTGGGTCTGCCTGCCCGTGCAGGCCGAGGCGCCACGGTTCCGCCTCGGCCGCCTGGGAGGGATCGCCGACCCTGCGCCGACTTCGTCCGGGGTTCGAATCGCGACGTGCAGGCCGTGAACTCCGGGCTGACGATCATCGGCGCGGACGGCCGCGGCGTGGGGATCTGCCCGCTCGACACGCCCCTGGTCAGCCTGGGCCGCCGCGGGATCTGCCGCTACTCGCCGGATTACGTGCCCACGCGCCCGATCGCGTTCATGAACCTGTTCAACAACCTCTGGACGACCAACTTCCGCATGTGGAACGAAGGCACCTGGACGGCGCGGTTCCGCATCTGGAGCGTCGCTCAGCCGGACGACGAGGCCGCGCTCGTCACGCCGTCGCAGGAGGCACGCGTGCCGCTGCACGCCGCCATCGTGGACGGCCCCGCCGGTCCCTTGCCGACCGCGCGGGCCGGGGTCGAGCTCGAACGCCGGGGCATCATGTTGTCGGCGTTCGGACCGAATCCCGACGGCGCGGGGACCGTCTTGCGGCTCTGGGAGCAAGCCGGCGTCGCCGGCCCTTGCACGGTGCGGCTGCCCCAGGGGCTCTCCTTTGCGACTGCCCGGCCCGTCAACCTCCGCGGGGAACCGGACGGCGATCCGCTGCCGATCGTGGACGGCGCGTTCTCGGCACGTATCGCGGCCTTCGCGCCGGCAAGCTTCGTCCTGTCCGGGGCCGAGGGCGCAAAGCCATGACGCCGATGAAGGCCGATCCCGCTCCTTCTTTTCTTGTAGGGTAGGCTTCAGCCTGCCAATTCCATAGTCTGTTCAATTGGGAATTGGCAGGCTGAAGCCTACCCTACAAGACTATTGAGGCGGGGCGGTTCAATTTCCGCGGGCGATGCCGCGCCGACAGCACGCCCAGCCAGTTCCGTGCCTCGGTGGCGAGCAGGCGGTCGCCCGCGCGCTCGGCCCGTTCCAGGACGTGCCGCAGCAGGGGCCCGGCTTGTTCGAAGGCGTCCTCGGAGATCAACCGGATCGCGCCATCGAGGAGGACTCGGACCGCATCGGGGAAGTGTTCCACCAGGGACGCGAATTGCCGGCCGGCCGCCGCGGCGTCCCCGTGGCGCTGATAGAGTTCCGCCCGCCAGAGTTCGAATTCCGCACGGCGGCCCTTCCGATCGAGCGCGATGAGCCGATCGAGCAGCGCTTCCGCCCGGTCGAGGCCGGCACGCGAGGGCGTCTCGAACGGGGTCCGGGCCGGCTCGTGAAGGGTGAGGAAAACGGCGGCACGGGCCAGATCGGGCCAGTGGGCACGCAGGAGCGTCTCCGGTTCCCGAGTGGCGATGGCCTGCACGAACGGACCGATCAAGGGGTGACTGATGGTCTCGGCCGACTCGTAGGCTTCGAGCAACCGGGCCGGGTCGAGCGTGGCGGGATCGAGTCGGGCCAGTTCCTCGGCGCTCATGCACGAGACATCGGCTGGGTCCACGGCATCGGGGTCGTGAAGCTCCAGGCCGAGCCGGCGCCGCAGGCGGTCGAAGGGATACCCCTCATAGAGCGCGGCCACGTGCGGCCGCGCCGCCAGTTGTGCGCGGAATCGCACGATCGCTTCCAGCTTCGCCTTCGCCACCGCGGCCGTCTCGGGCGGGGTGTCCGCCGCCTCGGCGCGTTGGGCCACCCACCGGGGCGGGAGCGCGGGCTCATCGCCGATCGGGGGATTGCCCAGGCCGAAGCGGGGGAAGCGGGCAATCCAGCGGTGCTCGAAAAAGTGTTCGACGGCCTCGCGGGTCAAGCGGTGCCGGGCGCCGGGTTCAAGTCCCGCCGGCAGCCGGAACTGCCAGACGGCCGCGTCCCAGAGCGCGACCGGCAAGGGTGTGGTGCGGCGCTCGAACGGCGGGTCCTCATCCTCAAGGGCGAGCCGCAGCCGGCGCTCGACCTCGTTCCGCATCGCGAACAGGTCCGGGCTGGCGAAATGGATCTCGTCCCGCATGACGACCACGCTCGCCAGCACGCGGGGCAGGTCGGCGGCGGTCAAGCTCGACGAGGCCGCCGGCATGAGCCGGTCGAGCCATTCGAAAACCCGGGCCCGAGAGGCCTCCGGACTCACCACGGCCGGATCGGCCTGGACGGGGACCGGCCGCAGCGTGGCGAACGCTTCGAGCCAGGCCACCGCGTCGCCGTCGTGCGCCCGCCAGGGCAGGACGATTGTATGACTCAGGTCGTCGGCCAGATGTTCGGCCCCCGCACCCTGGCGCAGGATCTCGGCCAGCAGCCAGGCGCCGACGGCGAGCTCGAAATCCCGCTCGGCGGCGCCATTCACGACCTGATCGAGCACCTCGATGGCCGCGATGTTCTGGCCGTTCCAGGCCAGGCAGAGGGCCTGGTTGTAGCGCGCGGCGACATCGCTCGGCTTATCATCGGCGAGGGCCTCGAACATGGCGGCGGCTTCCGCCATGTCCTGCGCGCCTGTTCTTCGAACTGCCGATCCCAGCGCGGGCGGTCGCGCCGCTCGGGCGGCCGGAGCCGGTACACCGCCCGCGCCGCGGCCGGCAGCATCTCGGCCTGGGCCAGACGCTCCAGCGCCGCGGTGGCCGCTTTATCCCCTGGCGCGAGCCGCAACGCCTGCTGCCAGGCGGCCCACGCCGCCAGCGGGCGCTGAAGCCGCAATTCCTCCCAGCCCTGCCGAACGAGGGCGAGCGCGTCATTCTCCATGATCAATCGGCGCCAGGCTCGTAGGGTGCGTCGAGTCCGCGACGACGCACCTTCGATGATCCCGCCCCATGAGGACGGAGGCTTGCGAAGGAGAAGGTGCGTCGTCGCGGACTCGACGCACCCTACGAAACCGACTCTAACACATGACTATCCCGGAATGATGAGCTTCTTGCCCGCGTCCCCGGAGGTTTGTGAGCCGGGCGTCCAGATGCCGCCGCTGGTGGTGGTGCCGGCCGGGGTCGCGCCGGGGGTCCAGATGGTGCCCTTGGTGGCCGAGACGCCCAGGGTGCCCGCGGCGGTCGTGATGCGCGGACCGTACTTGGCCAGGACCGCCTGGAGCGGGCGCGTATCGAGCAAAACGTCGTCGGGCTTGTCCGGGTGGGGCGCGACCTGGATCAGTCCCATGTCAATGAGATTCGACAGGAGGACCTGGTTGGCCGACTCGTCGTTCTGGTAACGGTCCAGGATGACGGCCAGGTTGGGCACCCAGGCCTCGGGGGGCTCGCTGCGGGCCTGGAGGCGGAGCTCGGCGAAATCCCACCGCAGGGCATTGGTGGTACGGCCCGCCGGATCGGCCTGGCGGCCACGCGCCAGCCAGGAGACCGCCCCGGCCTCATCCTGGCGGCTCATCGCCAGGTTGGCCAGGTCGGTGTAGACCATCACGGGGTTGATCTCTTCCCGGTCCAGGACCGTCGGGCGGGTCACGATCGCCTCGGCGGCACGTTCCATCGCCAGCGGCAGCACTCCGCCATGCGCCCGCAGGAACAACACGATCAGCCGATCGTCGTCAAGCTGATACGCCGGAACCCGGTGCAGCCGCGCCAGGTGAAGATAGTCGATGCTGACGGTCTCGGGATCGATCTCCGGCTCGTCGGGGATGTTCAGACGGGACCGCAGCGCGGCGAAGTCGATCGCCTCGCGCCAGAATTCGAGGTTGAACTCGAACTGGCAGACGGCCGCGCGCAGGGCCACCTCGGCGTGGCCGTCGCGGGCGGCCTCCAGCGGCGTGCGGCCGTTGAGGTACGGCATCGGCGTTTCGGGCCAGGCGTCCACGACGGTCCGCACCCGCGCCTGCCGGTTCAGGTCCTGGGCCAGCTTCGCCGGCGCGTCGTCGGGCAGCCACCACGACGGTTGCATCGCCAGCTCGGCCCGCGATCCCTTGCCGATCTCCCTGGTCTTGGGATGCGCCGGCGGGATCGCCGGTCCCGCCAGGTCGACGAACCAGTTCGTCAGACGTTCGAGGCGGCCGTCGTCGTGCGCTTCCAGGATCGCCAGCTCGCGGGCCACCAGGATCCGGCCGACAATCTGCGGCATCTCCCGGACATCACGGGGTAGCTCGCCCGTCGGCTTGGGGCGGTCGAGCACCTCGAAGACGTCCACCTCGAAGCTCTGGTCGGGAGCGCCGCTCTGGAGACGGCCCGGCCCGCGCGGCTGGATGCGGTCGCTGGCGCGGAGCGCGTTGGAGAGCAGGTCCCGGTCCCGCAGGGTCCAGATCAGGTGGACATTGTTGACCCGGTCGCCGGGGATCGGCGGGCTGATGAGCTGGCACAGCGCCTCGATGTCCACGGCGTCAACCGAGGCGTCGGTGTGTGCGAGGTAACGGCGCAAGGCCTCGTATGCGCCGTCCAGATCGGCCATCCAGAGCCGGCACAGGCCGAGGTTGCGGTCGGCCTCGGCCAGGCCATCCATGGCCAGGGCCTGGAAGACGGCCGCCGCCTGCGCCCAGAGGCCCTCGCCGGCCCATCCCAGCGCCTGCTCGAACTGGTCGCGCGCCGCGGCCGCCAGATCCTCGGGAGGCGGGGCCAGCTCGTAATCGTTGCGCAGCCAGGGCGAAGTTGCCGTATCGGCGTCGAGCATCCGCAGCGCGGAGAGGAGCTGCGGGTTGACCTCCTCGTCGTCGCCGGCCAGCTCGATCGCCAGCACCAGATGCTTGCGCGGCCGGCACCTGGCCAATCCGGCTCAAGACCAGCCCGATGAGCTGCACGGCCTGTTCCAGATGCACGCGACGCTCGGGCGCCGCGGCGGCCAGCGCCGCTGCAACTGCGCCACGCCGGCCTCGATGCCGTGCTGCTGGAGCAGGACCCGCACGTACATTGACTGCGCGCCGACGTGATCCGGATGCGTCTCGACCAGCTTCTGAAGGACCGGCTCGGCTTGATCGAAACGCTCCTTCACCACCAGGTAGAGCGCCTTGCGCAGGGACAGCCAGGGGTTGCCGGGCGCCTTTTTGAGCCCTTCGTCGAGCGCGGCCAGGGCCGTCTCCGTCTGCCCGCTGTCCCAGAGCCGCATCGCCTTCTCGGCGTAGGACTCCACCTTCTGGCAGCACCACTTGAACTTCTGCCCGCTGCCGCACGGACAGGGCGAATACGGATCCACAACGGCCATCAGAAGCATCCCAAGGTCAAAGAGAGAAAGTCAGCGCACCGCGAATGGCGCGGCACGCCCGCCCGGCGTGACCGACCGGCTCTTGCCAAGATCCTCCAACGTAGCAAACCACGTTGCCGCGCGTCTATGTCTCGCCCGCGGCGGTGGGCTCCTTCGCGCTCTTCGGCTGGTAGAGCATGCTGCCGAAGAAGATGACGATCATGACCGTCCAGAAGAACCACTCGGGGATCTCCGGGATGGAACGGACCCACTCCGGCACCGCGTTGACCCAGGAGGCCGGCGAGCTTCGCGGGGTGCAAGGCCGAGATCAAGCCGCCTTCCACCAGTGCCACGCCGATCCAGGCGACGAGCAAGTACTGCGCCTTCGGCCAGGCCCTTGAACTTCTCCAGGAGGATCAGGAACACGCCCGCCACCATCCGCATCGCGATGATGCCGAGCACCCCGCCGATGTAGACAATGACCAGCTTCAGCGGGAGCGTGCCCACCAGGAAAAAGGGCCCGATCAGGGCATTCTCGATATTGGCCGGCAGCTTCTCGGCCATCGCCACGGCCGCGAGGATCGAGTCCATCGAGAAGGCGATGTCGGCGATCTCGACATTGACGACGGTCATCCAGAAACCGACATCATCCCGCGCCCGCCGTTCCGCGCCGTCGCCCTCGCCCAAGGCGAAGTGGTGGATGGCCAGGTACAGCAAGTACACGCCGCCCAGCACCTTCAGCCACCAGAAGCCGAGCAGGATCGACGCGAAGATGACGGCGATCAGGCGGAACAGGAACGCCCCCCAGATACCGTAACGCAACGCCTTTTTCTGCTGCCGTTTGGGAAGGTGCCGCACCATCACGGCCAGCACCAGCGCGTTGTCGGCGCTGAGCAGCCCTTCCAGAATCACCAGCCAGCCGATCGACAACAGGATCGCCATCCAGCCGGCGGCGTCAATGCCCCACATGCAACCATCGCTCCCGGAAACGAAAAAACCGGCCTAAATGGACACTGTCGCAAGGATACCGGGTCGATTCTTGGCCTCCGAGCGGAAAGGAGGTTGGGTGCCACGGGTTCCGCTTTGGGAACCCGTGCCTGTGGGCCCCGGACACGGGTTCCCAAAGCGGACCCGTGGCACCCAACCTCTCCGTCAACAGACCCCGGTTTCGTTGCGACAGTATCCCTTAAAGAGGCATGTTCCGCCAGCGCCCCCATGCCGCGGACGCTTCATCTTGCGGTAAGCCGGCATCCTGGGTCAATGTCGGGCTGTTTGTCCTGCCCTCAAGCCATTCGTCAGCGGGAGCCGATGATTGCCGGGACGCCATCACGCCCCTTTCGTGCGCAATGGCCGGCAGGAGGCCGATCGGATGCCGCGCTCCGCCCTGAGGACCGGGGCTGAAATTCTGTCCGTGCTGCTGGTTCTGGCCAGCCTGGGCGGGACCTTCGCCGCGATCGTGGCGATGTACCGCCGCCAGGCCCCGCCGCCCCGCAGCCCGGTCGTGGTGGCCGCGCCCGCGCCGGCACCTCCTCCGCCCACTCCCAAACCGAAACCCAGGCCCGCCAGTCGGCTCCAGCCTCCTCCGGAAGACCCGACTCCCAAAGTCCTTGCGGCCCTGGCCGAACAGGAAGCGGACGAGCGGCACAAGGCCGCCGAGGCCGCGGCGCGACTCGCCGGTCTCGAACAGGATAAAGCCAAGACGGAGCAGCTCATCACCACCTGGCGCGACCGGGCGCAGGACGTCCGCACGCAGCTCGGGCAGCTTTCCGAGGGCATCGACCGGATCGAGAACGATCTGGATCAGGTCGCCCGTCAGCGCGACGTGCTGGCCCGGGTGCGCGACGACGCCAAGCTGGAGGTGAAGCTCGCGGGGTCGAAAGATTCGCTGGCCGTCTTGCCGTACAAAGGCCCGAACGGCACCTGGCGGCGGCCGATCCCGATCGAGTGCAGCCACGACACGGCCATCATCCAGCCGGCCGGGCTGAGCTTCAGTCTGCTCGATTTGGCCCTGGGCGTGCGCATGCGCCCCAGCCCGCTGGGGTTGGCGGTGGCGAAGTACCTGGAACACGCCGGGCAACAGGCCGCTCCCGACGGCGGTCCGGCCGTGCCCTACATCCTGTTCCTCGTCCGTCCCGACGGCATCCAGGCGTATTATGAATGCCGGGCCACGCTCGAAACCCTCGGCATCGCTTTCGGTTACGAGCTGGTGGGGCAAGACGAGGCGCTCGACTTCCCCGACCTCGATGACCCGGGCGAGTGGACGGACCAGCCGTCCTGGAAGTTCGCCCGCCGGGCCAGCAGTTTACCGTCCCGCTCGCAGGCCCGAGCGGGCGACGACCCGGCCGATTTCGTCTGGCCGACGCAGCCGCCGGCCTGGGCGGCGACATCAGGGTCGGGAGGGTTCGGCACCGGCAACTCCGCGACACCAGGCTGGCCGGCTGATTACGCCGATCTGGATCTCCCCGGAACCGAGCCGGGCATGGGGACGGGCGGCGGCGGTCATCAAACAGCCGACAGCAAGCAGCCGGGAGAGGGCCGCGCTCATCAGTCATCAGGCATCAGCCATCCGTCATCCGCCGTTCCGGATCTGGAGCCTTTACCCCCCGAACTCCTGACGGCCCTGGACGGCGATACGCCCGGTTCCGGTCTCGGCGCCTTGCCGGGACGCGACGCCTCGGGCTGGCCCGCACAGACCTTCGGCGGCGGCCAGGGCACCAAGCCCGGTGGCGGCGGGTCGAACACACCGCCATCGGCCGTGGGCGGAGCTCAGGCCGGCGGCGATTCGACGCCTTCGCGACCCGGCGGCCGGGGCGGCGCGCCGATCGCCAATGATCTGATTCCCGGCTCCGTCGGCGACCGTATGCTCAATGGCGGAACCGGTTCCTGGGGAGGTGGCGGCGGAGGGAGCCGCAGTCTTTACCCGGCGCTGCCTCCAGGCGCAGCGGGAGGACTTGCCTCGTCCGCGAGGAGCGGCTCCGGCTCCATTCCGGGAGGGACAACCGGTACACCCAGCAGTGGCCCTCCCGGCGGTGCGGGAAACGCCGGCAGCGGCTCGGATCATGCCGATGGGGGTGCTGGCACGGCCGGCGGACTGGCCTCGTCTGCGTTCGGGAGCTCTGGGTCCGCTCTGGGAGGTGCCGAAGGGGGCGGACACGCCGGCGGCGGCTCTCCCGGTTCGGGAAGCAGCTCCGGCTCCGGTTCGAACGCGCCAGCCGGCAGCGGTCCTCCCAGTCCGGGAGGATTCTCTGGGAAGTGCGGGCAGCGCGGGGGTTCGTCGGGCGGCCTCGGCCTGAGTCTGCCCGATATCGGCAGCTCGACCAAAGGCGCAAAAACGGGGCCCGGGATCTCGGCGGCCTGGTGTTCCGTCCCGAGCGAAACCTGGATTTGGTCGTCGTCTGCGAGCCGACCGGCGTTTTGATCCAGCCGGGCGGTTATCGCCTCAGCACCGAAGCGCTCGAGAACGGCCATCCGAACCTGGTCGCGTCGCTGCGGGCGATCGTCGCGCGGCACGAAACCCGCGAGCCGCGCGTGGACTTCAAGCCCCGGCTGACCTTCCTGGTCAATAAGGGTGGCGAGGCCACCTACTGGAGGGCCCGCCGCCAGACCGTGCTCGTCGGCCTCGGCTGGCCGATCCGGCTCAAGGTAGCCGAGGGCGATCCGGTGAAACTGGCGATGGGAGGCACCCTGCGATGACACCCTCGGATCAGCCATCAGTCATCAGCCCTCTGCCCTCTGCTGTCTGCCATTCTCCATGGCGGATTCTGGCTGAGCAGATTGTCCTTGTGGCGATCGTGGCCGGTCTGGGCTGGTCGCTCTGGGAACGGCCCGCGAGCAAGCCGGTGCCGCCGCCGAAAGCGGTCGTCACCATTCGCGTCTCCGAGCCCGCACCCATTCCCGATCCGCGCCGTCCCCGCCCCCGCCGCCGCCGGTGCTGGACCGCGCCGCAGTCGCCCGTGCCCAGGCGACGCTTGACGCTACGTGCCATGATCGGGAGGCGGCCGAGCAGAAGGTGGCCGCGCTGGAGTCCAGTCTCCTGGTCCTTCAACGCCAGGCCGGCCAGCAAGCGCAGGCGGCTCGGGCCCTGGCCGAGAAGGTGCGTGTGCCAGGCGCGCGGCTGGCTTCGATCCGGCAGCGGGGGGCCGTCTTGAAGGCCGAGCGCGACCAGATGCAGGCCGAGCTGGCCTCGCTGGCGCAGAACCCCCACCCACGCCGAAAGCCGCTCATCGACAAGACACCCGTCGCCAAGCCCGTCGAGGGGGACGAGTTTCATTTCGAGGTCCGGGGCGAGCGGATCGCGTACATCGACCTGGAGCACCTGCTCGACAAGGTGAAATCCGACGCCGTGCTCCAGATGCGTCTGAACGCCGGCCCCGGCACGCGGCCGATCGCCTCGACGGTCGGCCCGATCGGCGACTTCGCCCTGCGCTACGAGCTAGGCCGCGACATGCCCTCGAACCTCGACGAGGCGATGCACTCCCGGGGCATCTCGTATAGCCTGCGGGGCTGGGAAGTCGTGCCGGTACGGGACCTGCGCGGGGAGACCCTGGACGCGATCCAGTCGCCGGCCTCGCGCATCGGCCGGGTGCTGAATTCGGTCCGACCGGATCACAGCACGATCACGGTGTGGGTCTATCCCGACGCTTTCCCGGTTTACCGTCAACTGCGCGACTACCTGCACGCCCGCGGCTTTCTCGTCGCCGCGCGCCCGCTGCCGGCCGGCATGCGCATCCGCGGCAGTCCGGTGGGATCGGTGTCGGCGGGGCAGTAGGACGTTCTTTTCAAGGCCGCGCCGCGTACTGCCCGCCCGAGTCCTTGGCGATTTGCTTGAGCTGGTCGCCCGCACCACCGGCGGTCATGTCGATGGTGTGAATGGGGATCTTGCGGGCGTTCAAACGAGCCACGGCCGCGACGGTCCCGGCCGGGTATTCGCCATCCGAAAGCAGAAACACGGCGTCAGGGTGTACGCCGACCGCGAATTTCAAGGCGCTTCGAGGATCGGTGCCGCCGTCGGCGTCGATCCAGCTCATCCAGTCGTAGAGGCGGTACTTGGCGGTCTGATCGGCGCCTTGCGGTGTGCCGCCGGGCATGAGCAGCGTCTCGTCATTGTAGAAGATCACCAGGAACCGCTGCGGCCAGCGCATCGCCTGGATACAACGGCGCAGCTCGGTCTTGGCGCGCGCCAGCCGGGCATCATCGGCCATGCTGCCCGAGCAGTCCACGACATAGACGAACGTCTGCCCCCGCGCCCGCACGCCGAAGAACGACGTTTGCTGCCAGGGCGGCACCTGAGACCAGTCAATGGGCGTGGCGTACGGATCGCTGCCGGGAGGCCGCAGCAGGTCGGCCACGGCGGACGAGGGGCGATCGGGGACCGAGTGCACGGTCTGTGCCCGTGCCATCCGGTCCTGGGCCAGACCAGACAGGCCCAGGAGAAGGAGGATCAGGAACCGGGCCAGGCGCTCAATAGGACGTTCCCCTCAGAAGTTGCAGGGCATAGTCGATGACGGCACACGTGCCACAGAAGATCGCGCCCAGCCCCAGGCCAATGATGAACAGCCCGAGTACGTCCGAAGTCTTGTACGACGCCCGGTCCTTGAATCGTAAGAACTGCCCACGGTTCGCCATGGGAGAATTCCCGACGCCGCGCCCGGTGCCGGCCTCCGTACGCCCATCGCCCGGGCTAGACCTGAATTCGTCGGGTAAGATCCTCGGCGAAACGCTCCAGGGCCGCCGCCAGTTCCTCGTCTTCGATGTCCCACAGAGAGCGGCCGGTCGCATCCTCGCCGAGTAGCCCAAGGGTGGCCATGACCTGACCGAGACGCATGTCCGGACAGAGCCGGCGGACTTCGTCCAGCCTCTGAAGCAGGCTAGCCTGGATGTCAACCGCGATCATAGCCGGTCTCCGATCCTGGGACACTGTCCGCGAGGTTGACGCAGCTTGCCGATGACCTCCACCCAAACTTTGAGTCCTGGCGCGAGCTTGGCGGCACGCGTCGCCCGGGTCGTCCCGTCGATGATTTCGAGCACCCCGTCCGCTCCTTCATACACCCAGATGGGAGGCATCCCGTCAAGTGATGCGCCGAAGCGGGCGATTTGTTGCTGGAGCTTGTACGGATCAGCCCCCGACAAGTAGCGGGACGGAGGCAGCCGTAACTCAGCAGGGTCGATCTGGCGAAAGTCGGCCACCTTTCCATCACCTCCCAGCATATCCGCCGGCCCGCGCAAACCAGTCGGTCCTCGCCCGATCAGGCCCGACTCGCCTCGTCCTGTCGCACTCCCACACCGCGGCCGACGACCGGCGCGGGCGGCTCGGGCTCGGGACCATGCGCGATGACGGTGCGGTCGGCCAGGCGGCGCACCAGGCCGCTCGTCGAGCGGCCTTCCACGAGCGGGATCAACACCAGCCGGCCTCCGCGCGCCTCGACCTCGGCGCGGCCGACGACCTCCTCGGGCCGGTAGTCGCCCCCCTTGACCAGCACGTCGGGGCCGATCGCGTTGATCGAGCTCCAGCGGCGTGTCTTCCTCGAAGACGACCACCGCATCGACGCACTCCAGGGCCGCGAGCAGCTCGGCGCGTTCGTCCTCGCCGGTGATGGGCCGCGCGGGCCTTTTAATCGCTGGACGCTCGCATCGGAGTTCAGCCCGACGACCAGGTAATCGCCGAGCGCGGCCGCCTGGCGCAACAGCCGGATGTGGCCGACGTGCAGCAGGTCGAAACAGCCGTTCGTGAAGACGACCTTCTGCCCGGCCACCTGCCGGCGGCGAACCTCGGCCACCGCGTGTTCCCAGCCCGGCCGTTTCGAACGCTCCGGGTGATGGTGCTCGAACAGGTCACGGAGGATCTCCTCGCGCGACAAGAGCGCCACGCCGATCTTCTCGACTTCGAGGCCGCCCGCGACATTCCCCAGCGCGGCCGCCTCGTCGTAGTCCGCCCCCGCCGCCAGGCAGAGGCCGATGACGGCCAGCACCATGTCCCCCGCGCCCGTGATGTCGTACACCTGCCGGGGCCGCGTCGGCACGAGTTGCTCACGGCCATCAGCGCGCACCAGGGCCATGCCGTCGCGGTCCAGCGTCACGAGGATCGCGTCCATCTCCAGCTCGCGGACCAGCTTGCGACCCGCGATGATTGCTTCATCGGGCGTCTGGAGGACCATGCCGGTAGCCAGTCCCGCTTCCAGGCGGTTGGGCGTCATGCAGTGGACGCGCTGATAGCGGCGATAGTCGCGCCCCCGGATCGGATCGGCCAGCACGCGGACTCCGGCGTCTCGGCAAGCATCGATCAGCCATCGCAACAGGGCCGGCGTGCAGACGCCCTTGTCATAATCGGAGATGAGCACGATATCGGCCGCCGCGACCGCCGCCGGGATTCGCGCGCGTCAGCGCACTCTCGACCTCGGGACGGATCGGGTCGCGCACCTCATAATCGACGCGGATCATCTGCTGAGGATGGCGGTCCTGGGCGCGGCCGATGTAACGCTCCTTGAGCGTGGTGGGACGATCGTCGAGCGGCCAGACCAGCCCATCATCGATGCCGTGCTCGGCCAGGAGGCGGCGGACGACCTCGGCGCCGGCGTCGCGGCCGACCCCGCCCGCCAGCGTCACCTCGGCGCCGAGGGCGCGCAACATCGTCGCCACGCTGGCCGCGCCCCCGAGACGGTGCTCGCGCTTGTCCGCTCGCAGGAGGGGTACGGGCGCTTCCTGGCTGATCCGCTCGGCGTCGCCCCAGATGTAGCGGTCCAGGATCAGGTCGCCGACCACGAGAATGCGCGGATGGGGCAGCGTCTCGACGCGGCGGATCAGGTCGTGGGCCATGCCGCTGTCCTCCCTGACGGCTTATGGAGAATCCTTCCATGTGGAGAGCGTACCCGGGCGGGGAGATGCGTCAAGGTCGGGTTTGAGGACTTGGGGACCTGGGGTTGCGCCGGGCCGGCTTCACCACAGAGACACGGAGAACACAGAGACAGACACAGAGGAAGAGGGTTGAAGGTGGCCCAGGACGCGGTTGGAATAGTCACGAGGATCAGCCTGAACAAGGGAGGCGAGCATGAAAGCGCGTTTTGCATTCCTGGCGTGCGGCGTGTGGCTGGCGAGCGTGCCGGTGCGGGCGCAGGAGGCGTCTCTGCTGGACGCCCGACACAAGATCACGGTCAACGGCGAGGCCGTCGTCACCGTCCCGCCGGACAAGATCGTCATCCGCCTCGGCATCGAGACCTGGGATGCCAGCATCACCACCGCCAAGCAGAAGAACAACGACATCATGAAAAAAGCCATCGCCGCCATCAAGGAATGCGGCGTGCCGGCGCAGAACATCCAGACCGATCACCTGTCGATCGAGCCGCGCTGGGAGAAGGAGTATCAGCGCGAGCATTTTCTGGGCTACTTCGTGCGCAACACGTTGCTCGTCACGCTCACGCAGACGGACAAGGTGGAGGATCTCGTCACCAACGCCCTGAACGCGGGCGTCAATTACATCCACGGCATCGACTTCGAGACCACCGAGTTCAAGAAGTACCGTGAGGAAGCGCGGACCCTGGCGCTCAAGGCGGCCAAGGAGAAGGCCGAGAAGATGGCCGCCGTGATGGGACAGACCGTCGGCTGGCCGCTCCAGATCACCGAGGGCTACGGCGGTTCTCCCTGGTCGTACTACTCCTCGTGGGGCGGCTGGGGCTACAGTCGCAATCCGGGCATGGCCCAGAACACCATCCAGCAAATGGGCGGCGCGGGGGCGAGATTACCGATACCATTGCACTGGGCAAGATCTCGATCAGGGCCGGCGTTTCCGTCACCTTCGAGCTCAAGCCTTGATCCGGCCGGGGGACGCGCAGGGTCTTGAATTCACCACAGAGACACGGAGAACACAGAGTCCTCACAGAGAAAAACTTAGAAGCTGTCCCGAAAGCACCGAATGCGTCTTTCCGGTCCCCTCCCCCCTTGCGGGGGAGGGTTAGGGAGAGGGGGATTCGCGCGTCGCCCGACCGTCGATCCTTCCCCCTCACCCCAACCCTCTCCCACAAGGGGAGAGGGGGTCAGAGAGGTCGTTCACGGACTTCGAGGACTTCCGGGACAGACTCTTACTCTGTGTCCGTCTCTGTGTTCTCCGTGTCTCTGTGGTGAACAAGGCCCCGCGCATAGAAGACCAGCAGCGTACTCCCGTACCGCTTCTGCCGTGTTTCCTGGAGAGTCCCCAGCTCAAGGCCCTCATATTCTTTCGGATCAATCTGAGCGACAACCAATCCATCCGGCCGGAGCAGTTCAGATCGAGCAGCGATCAGGCGCAAAGCGTCTTTCCAGAGCCCCTTGTACTGTGGAGGCGCCACGTAGATCAGGTCGAACGATTCCCGCGCCGATTTCAAGTAGGCGAGGGCGTCCACCTGCCGGACCTCAGCGCGCAGGCCAGTCCTGTACTTGCCAGGTTCTGACGGATCGTGGCCACGGCCGCGCGGCTCAGGTCGAGGAACGTGCCATGCGCGGCCCCCTGGCTGAGCGCCTCGATGCCGACGCTGCCGCTGCCGGCGAACAGGTCGAGTACTGAGCTATCACTCAATCCAGGGCCGGAGGGTATCGAACAGGGCCGTCTTGACGCGGTCCATGATGGGCCGCGTCCCCTGGCCGGGAACCATGCGCAGCGTCTTGCCTTTGGCCGTGCCCGCGACCACGCGCATGCTCAAGATCCTCCCAGCGCCGCGGCCACGCGTTCGGCGGCCTGCTCGCCGGAATGAATGCAATAGGGCACGCCGACGCCGTGGAAGGCGTTGCCGGCCACTTCCAGGCCGGGGGTTTGCGCCACCAGAGATTCGATCTCGGCCACGCGCTCGACGTGCCCGACCTCGTACTGGGGCATGACCTGCGGCCATCGGCTGATGTGAGAAACCTCGGGCTCGCCGCGGATGCCGAGCAACGAGGCCAGTTCTCGGCTTGCCAGATTCACGAGCTCGTCCGCGGGCCGTTCCACGAGCTCGGGGCGAGCGGCGCCGCCGACGAACACGCGGATCAAGGCCCCGTCCTCGGGGCTGCGGCCGGCGAACTTGACGCTGGAAAAACTGCCGGAGAGGATCGCCCGCTGCTCGACCACCGGCACGACGAAGCCGAAGCCGTCGAGCGGATGGGCGATCTGGTCGCGGCGATAGCCCAGCGAGACAATCGCGCACGAGGTCGAGCTGATGCGGTCCAGCCGCGCCGCCAGGTCGGGCACGGCGGTCGTCAGCAGCCGCGCGGCGCTGCGCACCGGTGTGGCCACGATGACGGCATCGGCGTCGATCCGCTCCGGACCACAATTCACGATCCAGCGGCCGTCGGCCATGTGCTCCAACCGCTCGACGTGCGTCCCGCTGCGCAAGGTGCCGGCCGGGAGACGTTTCACGAGCGTCTCGACCAGGCTCGACATCCCCTCGCGCAGCCCTACGAACAGGCTGTACCGCGCCCCGCTGCCGCCGCTGCCGTCGCCCTTCGGTTTCGCCCCGAAGAGCGTCGCGCGGAGCAGGCTGCCGTGTTTGCGCTCCATCTCCAGGAACCGCGGCATCGTCGCCTTCAGGCTCAGCCGCTCGGGATCGGCCGTGTAGATGCCGCCGACCAGGGGCTGGATCAAACGATCATACGCCTCGCGCCCCAGCCGCCGCACGACGAACGAGGCCATGCTTTCGTCAGCCTCGGTCCCCGGCGGCACGAACGGCTCCCAGGCCATGCGCAGCTTGCTGCGCAGGCTGAGGATCGGCGTGGAGAGCATCGGCCAGACCCGGCTCGGCGCCATCACCATCAGCCCGTCCGGGATCGGCGCCAGCCGCCCGCGATACACCACGAACGCCCGACGGTGTGTCCGGTCCGTCTCGATGATCTCGTCCTGGAGTCCCAGCCGCCGACACAGTGTCAGTCCCCAGGGGACCGCCGTGATGAAGCTGTCGGCGCTCGACTCGATCAGGAACCCGTCCTTGCGGACCGTCTGGAGCACGCCGCCGGGCTGCGGCTGCGCATCGAGCACGGCGACCCGGATGCGCGGGGCGATCTCCGTCAAGCGGTGCGCGGCCGCCAGCCCCGTGATCCCGCCTCCCACGACCACCACGCCTGGCCGTCGCTCTCCACCCGGCACGCCCGCTTCGAGATCCACCATGTCCCCTCTCGACTTCGACACCGCCCCACGCCACGTTGACAGCCAGGGCGAAGATGGGGTAATTTTGGACATACTTATCCACTGCTGTCAAGTCGCCCTGAGTGGCCTTCTGCCATGAGTGATGCACCTCCCTTGACGGTGAAACCGCCCGGCCGCTGGACCCAGCGCGACTTCGACAGCGGCCCGATGATCGTTTTCTATGAAGTCACGCGCGCCTGCGATCTGGTCTGCCTGCACTGCCGGGCCTGTGCCCAGGCCGAGCCCGATCCCAACGAGCTGACCACCGCCGAATCGAAGCGGCTCATCGACCAGCTCACGCGGTTTCCCCAGCCGCCGATGCTGGTTCTGACGGGCGGCGATCCGCTCAAGCGGCCCGATATTTTCGAGCTGATCGCGCATGCCGTCGGCGCCGGCCTGGATACGGCCATCACGCCCTCGCCGACCCCGCTGGTGACGCCCGCAGCCGTGCGGCGGCTCAAGGACGCGGGCATTCACCGCATGGCCGTGAGCATCGACGGCGCCGATGCCGAGACGCACGACAGCTTGCGCGGGGTGGCCGGCAGCTTCGCCCACACCAAGACGATCATGGCCGCCGCGCGCGATTGTCAGATCCCGCTCCAGGTCAACACCACGCTCTCGCCCCGCAACTTCGACCAGATCGAAGCGATGGCCGACATGCTGGCGCAGGAGCAAGTTCTGCTCTGGTCGGTCTTCTTCATCATCCCCGTCGGCCGCGCCACGGCCGATCTGCGTCTGACCGCCGACCAATACGAAGCGGCCTTCGAGCGGCTCCACGCCCAGTCCCGGCGCCAGCCTTACGGCATCAAGACCACCGAGGCGATGCACTTCCGCCGCTTCACCGCCCAGCAGCGCAAACTCGCCGCGCAAGCCGAGGGCGGGGAAGGGGGGCGCACAGCCCGCGCTACCTGACGCTGGGCATCAACGACGGCAAGGGGATCATGTTCGTCGGCTGCACGGGCCTGATCCACCCCAGCGGGTTCCTGCCGCTGGTCTGCGGCCTGTACCCTTTTAACAGTGTGGTGGACGTCTACCAGCACTCGCCGATCTTCCAGCGCCTGCGCCAGCCCGACCACTTCCTGGGCAAGTGCCACGTCTGCGAGTTCCGCAACCTCTGCGGCGGCAGCCGCGCCCGCGCCTTCGCCGTCACCGGCAACCCCTACGCCGCCGAGCCCGATTGCGTCTACCAGCCGGCCGAGTGGGTTGTGGCGGAGTCGTCGTAGAATGCGCGTGCCTTGTAGGGTAGGCTTCAGCCTGCCAATTCCATGGGAACCCAACGGGGATGGAATTGGCAGGCTGAAGCCTACCCTACAAGACCGAGGTGTCTAGCGATGACGACGATGTTCCACACGACCCGCTGGCTGAGGGCATTTCTGGCCCTCGCGGCTGTCTGCTCGATGCCGACGCGCGGCTCCGCCCAGGAGCAGCCGCTCAAGACGATCAAGCTCGAGGCGCCCACGCTGGATCAGGGGATGTCCGTCCTCCAGGCGCTCAAGAACCGCAAGTCGGTGCGGGAACTCTCGGACCAGGCCCTGTCGCGGCGGCAACTGTCCGAGTTGCTCTGGGCGGCGGACGGCGTCAATCGTGAGGGTGGCGAGCGCACCGCGCCGTCGGCCTTGCGCAAGTACCCCGTGGATATTTACGTGGTGTTGCCCGCAGGCGTTTACGTCTATGAGCCCGTGAGCCACCAACTCACGCTCGTCACTCCTGGCGATCACCGCAAGCAGGCGGGCTCGCAGGACTGGGAACGCAACGCGCCGGTGAACCTGGTGTATGTCGCCGATACGACGCGCTTCGACGATCCCAACAACGGCGCCGGGACCATCGCGCGCGAGGACCGTCTCAAGTGGTCCGCCATCGAGGCCGGCTGCCAGGCGCAGAATGTCTACCTGTACTGTGCCTCGGCCGGGCTCGGCGCCACCGTGCGCGTCTCGGCCACGACCGAGGCGTTCGGCAAGGCCGTGCCGCTACGGCCCTCGCAGGTGGTCCTCTGCGGCCAGACCGTGGGTGTGCCCAGAGCGAAATGACGGAATCGATCAGGACGCCTTCCGCCCGTGCCGCAACACGCACGACGGACACCCGACCCCGCAGCCGGAGGCCGCCGGCGTCGGGCCGGAAAAACGGAAGCGCCGGAACAGGTAGACGATCGCGGCGAAAACCAGGCTCAAGGCCGCGATGTCTTGCCAGGAACCGTCCATCGGAGGCTATGCTCCCAGCCACGTGCCGACCTGGTACGTCACGAGCGCACCGAGGTAGGCGAGCGTCGTCAGGTACGCGAACGTGAAGGCCGGCCAGGACACGCTATGGGTCTCGCGGCCGATGACCGCCAGGGTCGAGATGCACTGCGCGCACAGGGCGAAGAAGACCATGATCGACAGGGCCACCGGCACGTTGAACAACTTCCGGTCCGTCCCCGGCCAGGTGGCGGACTGGAGCGCATCGCGCAGGCGCTGAACGCCTTCCTTGCCTTTGACATCCGAGCCGACATCAAAGATCACGCCGAGCGAGGCGACGACGACCTCGCGGGCCGGGAACGACGCGATGGCGGCGCTGCCGATCCGCCAGTCCCAGCCCAGAGGCCGCACCGCCGGCTCGATCAGTCGCCCGGCGCGTCCCAGAAGGCTCTGACGCTTCTGGATGCCGTCGATCCGGTTGTCCAGGTCGACCAGGGCCACGTCGATCTCCGCGGCGCGGGCGGCATTGCCGCCGGCCGTGGCGGCATCCCGCGCGGCTTCCAGCTCGACTTGCTGAGCCGCAACGGCGCGACCACGAGCGGCGAGACGCGCGGATAGTAGAGCGCGGCCCACATCACGATCGAGACGGCGAAGATCAGCGTGCCCGCATTGCGAATAAAATCCCAGCCCCGCTCCAGCACGCGGTGCAGCACGACGCCCGGCGTCGGCCACTTGTAGGCCGGCAGCTCCATGAAAAACGGCGGCGCCGTGCCCCGCAGGAGCGTCCGCCGCAGGATGAGCGCCACCCCGGCGGCCGTGACGATCCCCAGCACGTACATGCTCATGAGCGTCAATCCCGGCAAGGTCAGCAGCCCGCCGAGATAATGCCGGTCGGGGACGAACGCCGCGATCATCAGCGTGTAGATCGGCAGCCGGGCACTACAGCTCATCAAGGGCGCGATCAGGACCGTCGTCAGCCGGTCGCGCCGGTTCTCGATGATCCGCGCGGCCATCACTCCCGGAATCGCGCAGGCAAACGACGACAGGAGCGGAATGAACGATTTGCCGCTCAGCCCGACGCGCACCATGACCTTGTCCATCAGGTACGCCGCGCGGGCCAGGTAGCCGCACTCCTCGAGCGTGGCCAGAAAGAAGAAAAGAATGAAGATCTGCGGCAGAAAAATGACGACCGCCCCGAGCCCGCCGAGCACCCCCTCGACGACCAGGCTGCGCAAGGGGCCCGGGGTCAGGTGCGCCTGGATCAGGCCCGAGAGCGCGGCGACGCCCGCCTCGATCCATCCCATCGGCGCCTTCGCCCAGGAGAAGACGGCCGTGAAGACCAGCAGCAACACCAGGGCGAGAACCAACGTCCCCCAGAGGCGCTGCGTCAGGACGGCGTCGATGCGGTCGCCCAAGGTGGTGGGCGGCCTGGGGGGACGCTCGATGACGCCCTCGACGACGGTGGCGACCCAGCCGTAGCGGGCCGAGATCTCGACGGCCGGCACCGGGCAGTCCGCCTCTTCCAGCCGCTGGCGGCCGTCGCGCACCTGCTGCCGCAGCCAGTCACGATCGCCATTGAGGGGGAGATGGCCCTCGATGTAGCCGTTGGCGTCGAGCAAGAGCCGCTCGATCAGGTAGCGCGGCAGCGCCCGGGCCTCGCTCCGGCGCGCCTCCAGCTCCGCCTCGAGCCGGTCGACCTCGGCGCAAAACGGGGCCGGGAAGGGACTCTCAAGCGCCGGCGGGGGACGATGGACGGCCGCCGCCAGGGCGTCTTTCAGGGCCGCCAGGCCGCGCCGGCGGTGTGCCTGCACGGCCACCACCGGCACTCCGAGACGCTGCCGCAGCAGGTCCACATTCACGCTCAGGCCGCGGCTGCCGGCCACGTCGAGCATCGTCAAGGCCACGACGATCGGCCGGCCCAGTTCCCGCACCTGGCTGAGCAAGTACAGGTTCTGCTCCAGGTTATCCGCGGCGACCACGCACAGCACCACGTCCGGAGCCGGCACATCCGCCCGCCGCCCCAGCAGGACATCGACCGCGACCATCTCGTCGGGCGAGCGAGGCGCGAGGCTGTACGTCCCCGGCAAGTCCACGAGCATCCAGCGGCGGCCGACGTGTGGAAACTGGCCGACCGCTTTTTCGACCGTGACCCCCGGGTAGTTCCCCACGCGCTGTCGGAGTCCGGACAGGGCACCGAAAAGCGTCGATTTCCCCGTATTGGGGTTGCCGATCAACGCGATCGTCCCACCGTCGCTCTCGGTCGCCGACATGGTGTCCGCTCGCTCCCCTGGAGCTGGAAAGACCTCAGGCCGTTGGACGGCTCACCACTCCAACGATTCCAGATTCCGGATTCCAGATTCCGGATTCGAGAAGCGATCTGGCCGGCATTTCTGGAATCTCGAATCCGGAATCGTTGGAGTAGTGAGCCGCCCGACGATTCCGGATTCGAGAAGCGATCTGGCCGGCATTTCTGGAATCTCGAATCTGGAATCTGGAATCTGGAATCTGGAATCTCGAATCCGGAATCTGGAATCCCCAATCCCTACGCCGTCTCCAACCGCACGAACACGTGCGCAAACTCGCCCGTGCGGAACCCGAGCTTGCGTCCCTCCAGGCGAATGATGCAGGGGCTGCCGGGACGGATCATCTGGATCTCGGCGCCTGTGTGCAAACCCATCTCCCGCAGACGGTGTACCACGTCCTCCTTGCCCAGCACATCACCCACGCGCCCCGCTTCTCCGGCTCGCATCATCGTGAGCGGCACCCACTCTCGGACCCGATCGGGTGAAGATACACAACTTGATGCAGGCATGCTCGAAGCCTCGCGGCAGGGGGAGACGAACACGGTCGGCGGGGCGCACCCGAGGAGGGAAGTCAGACTAGCCACGACCGCGCCGTCGAGGTCGCGTCAATTGAGATTGAATCTCAATGTAGACCGATTATAGAGAGTTCGGGTTCCGCGTGCAAGCCCGGTTCGGTGGCTTTTCGGAAATGCCTCCCCGGCGGCAACTTCATCAGGAAAGGCCGACGCGCCACGCAGGTGGACGAACTGCCCGACCCTACGAGGATCGCTTCGACCGGGACGGTCGCTTGGAGCGGGCACCGCCCGCGGCGGACAACGCGATGAGGCTGGAGCGCAACTCGGCCAGGTGTTGCGCGCCCGGTCCCGGGCCGCTGGCCAGTTCGGTCAGTTCGGCGAAGCGGAGATGGGGATTCGGACAGGGCAGCCGCCCCTCGGCCTCGGCGAGAGGACCCACCAGCATGTACCGCCGTCCCTCCAGCTTGATTTTCACGCCGATGCGCCGCAGCAGCTCGAGCTCGCGGTAGAAGGTGCGCAGACCCACCTCGAGCACGCGGAGGAGGTCCTCGCGCGACCGTTCGCCCGCGCCGAGCGTCGTCACCAGTCGGTGCAGCCGGGCCGCGCGGCCGAGCGTGATCTGCAAGGCGGCGCGCTGTCGGGGTTTGGAACCGCGTTTGGCCATGCGTGCCTGCCCCTCGCCGCGGACGGACCGGGCTGCCTCAGGCCAGCCACCCACCCCGAAACCGTGGTGCGTGCTCTCTTGCATGTGCGTGCATGCACCCAATAATCGGATTATGTCGATTTTCCGGAAGAGTTCAAGAGTGCCGAAGAAAATGCCGACCTTGGTGACAGGCCCTCGGAAGCCCGCCGGGTGCAGGTGTGGCACCGCGTCGGCGGTCGGTCGGGTCGAGGGATTTCGGTTCCGCGGCGACGTGCCTGCGCAGGGGACCGGGGGCCGCACCGCGATTCGCGGGGGAGTCCCGCGTCTGAGGAGTCTGGTCCATGACGACGCGCCGCCGCCCAGGAGGCCGCACTTTCACCCCCGCGCCGGAGGGGCTGGAGGAGCGGAAGTTGCTCGCGAAGGTCGCTACCGGGGTTGATCCCGCAGGCGACGTCTGGACCCTGCAACTGGTCGGGCCCGGCGATCTGCGGGTCATCAACCAGCCCGACTCCAAGGGCAACATCGTGCCCCTGGGCCAGCCCGCCTGGATCAACGAGATCGACCTGGCCGGCACCTCGCCCACCTCCTCGAAGCTCGTCGGCACGGTCAAGAAGGCCCCTGGCAGCGACGGCCGGGTCTTCTTCGAGAACCCTCAAGATCGGCGGCACGCGCATCGCCGGGCCCAACGGCATCTACAGCGTCCACGATATCGACATGCCCGATTTCTGGCTGGGCCACACGTCCACCGCCAAACCCGTTGCGGATCCGAGCAATCCGATCGATTCCACCACACCTGAGGCCGGTCTGATCTCGATTCCCAACGGCGTCGAGACCCTCCGTTTCGGCGGCGTGGACGCGACCTTCACGCCCGTGGGCGGCACGCCGCTCAATCAGACCAGCCAGACGAACCTGTTCACCGTTTTCCTCGGCCTGCCCCGGACGAACGGCACCAGCATCATCATCGACAAGACCGTCACTGATGGTGTCACGACGACGGCGACCCCCCCCGTCACCAACTATGACGGCGTCGAGTTCACCGTGCTGGGACGGGTCAACGTGTTCCAGGCCAATGCGATCGTGGACAACTCCGGCGTCAAGTCCACCGGCGAGGTTTCCAACGGCAACTTCGGCAGCACATTCGGCGGCGGCACGGTCCTGATCTCGCAGCCGGATGCGACCCCGCTCAACACAGTCGCTCCCGGCGGCGGCAACGCGGGCGTCGATGGCCAGTTCGGCTATGTGCGCATCGGCGGCAACGCCACCAACTTCAGCGTCCAGACCAATACCTCGATCGCCAACTACTACGTCGGCGGCGAGACGGACAACGTCTTCATTCTGGCCCCCGGCGGCCTGCGCGATGCCTACTTCGGCAAGGGCATGGATACCGCCACCATCCGCGCCAGCCAGATCATCTCGCTGAAGGCCAACCGCGGGGCATTGAGACTCGAACGTCATGGTCGACACGTTCCTGGGCCAGGCCACCTTCGGCGGCGACGTGTTCGAGACCAACATCTTCGCGGGCTACCAGCAGAACGACATCGGCATCCTCCGGAACCAGACCGGTCTGGCCATCACCACGATCCCCTTGCCCCAGCTCTACGGCAACATCAAGGACCTGCACATCGCCGGCAACGTGAAGAACTCGATCTTCGCGGCCTCGGTCGATTCGTACAACCCCAGCAACTACCTGACGGGCGGCAGCAACGTCGAGATCTTCGGGCCGCCCACGCAGTTGCTCGAGCCGACCGGCAAGATCAAGATCAAGGTCGAGGGCACCACGGACAACGCCGAGCTGGTCCAGGACCCGAACGTCACGGTGCCGGCGACGCAATTGCACAAGTTCCTGGTCACGCCCGGCCAGGACACTGTGGCCGCCTTCGCCAAGAACGTCGAGACGGCTCAGGGACCGGTCGTGCCTCCCAGCGTGCTCGAGCCGCCCTATCCCAACGCGGGCGTTGCGCCGCACGGCCCGCGCATCGCCAAGCACCTCCAGCCCAGCGACCCCAATCGCCGCCAGTCGATCGCCAGCCTGCCCGCCGGCCGCCTGCTGACCTTGTTCTACCCCAGGAACGGGCAGTCCCTCTGAGTCCGCGTCGGGTGGCGGGTGGCATGCCCACGTCTTCGTGGGCATGTCCGCCGTCCTGACCCGCACACGCGGACATGCCCACGAAGACGTGGGCATGCCACCCAACCAAATCAGCCATCAGCCATCAGCCATTATCTTCGCCACCTCGCCTCTCACCGCGCCGGCTTCGAGCGCCCGGTCGGCGATGTCGCGGCGATACCAGCCGCCCTGGAACCGGATCTCGCGCGCGGCCTCGTACGCGCGGGCCTGTGCGTCGGCCAGATCCGCGCCCAGGGCCGTGACATTGAGCACGCGGCCACCGTCGGTGACGACCCGGCTGGGACCGCCTAGCGGATCGGCCCGTAATGTGGTGCCGGCGTGGAAAACCTTCACGTCGGGCATTTTTTCCACCACGTCGAGCCCGTGGATCGGCCGGCCCCGCTCGTACGAGCCGGGATAGCCTTCCGACGCCATCACCACCGACACTGCCGGCCGCGGGTCCCACTCCAGGGCCATCTCGTCGAGCCGTTCCTCGATGACCGCTTCGAGCACCGTCAACAGGTCGGTCTTGAGCCGCATGAACACCGCCTGGCATTCCGGATCGCCGAAGCGGACGTTGAATTCGAGCACCTTCGGGCCCTGGTGGGTGAGCATCAAGCCGGCGTACAGCACGCCTCGGAAGGCCTTGCGGGCGCGTTTCATGGCGTGGATGATCGGCACCAGGATCTCCCCCTCGATCTGCGCCATCAGGTCGGGGGTAACGATCGGCGCGGGGCTAGTACGCACCCATGCCGCCCGTGTTCGGACCCTCATCATGGTCGAAGGCCCGTTTATGGTCCTGGCTCGACTCCAGCGGGATGATCGTGCGGCCGTCAGTCAAAGCAAGAATGCTCGCTTCCTGGCCGTCGAGCCGTTCCTCGATGATGAGCCGGTCGCCGGCCCGGCCGTAGTGGCGCTGGACCATCACTTGATCGATGGCGGTGAGCGCCTCGCGGAGGTTGTTGCAGACATACACACCCTTGCCGCCCGCCAGGCCTTCGGCCTTCAGAACCATGCCCAGCGGCCGTCCCAGAACATATTCGCGCGCCTCGGCGGCGGTGTCAAAGACCCGCTTCTGGCCCCGCTCCTCGATCTCGACCTGGACCCCCGGCGCCATCATTTCGCGCGGGTCCATGATGCGGTCGATGGCCTCGATCGACTCCTGCGCCGTGCGGCACTGGAGGGTGTGCCGGATCGTCGACCGCCCCCGCGAGCGCACCGCCAGCGCCACCTCGCGGGTCAGCACGTAGTTCTCGGCATCAGGCGCCGTGCGGAACGTACGATGATCGGCCGTCGGCACGCCCGCCTGCCGCATCAGGTCCTTGGCGAAGACCTTCGAGCCTTCCAGTTCGGCCGCATCCTTGCGCGGGCCGAAGATGCGCAGCCCCTCCTTCTGGAAGTAATCGACGATCCCATGAACGAGCGGCTCCTCGGGCCCGACGACCGTCAAGCCGACGTTTTCCTTCTTGGCGAACTGGGCCAGGCTGCGGAAATCGTTGGCCTCGATGGCGACATTCTGCCCATCAAGGCCCGTCCCCGCATTGCCCGGCGCACAGAAGACCTTGCCCGCTCTGGGCGATTGCTTGAGCTTCCAGCAGAGGGCGTGCTCCCGCCCCCCCTTGCCGACCACGAGCACATTCACCGGTCCGCCACTCCTCGGTCCCTTCGGCCCCCTTGCCCGACCTGCCAGAACCATCATACGGCCGGCGCCCAGAGCCCGGACAGGCCAAAGGCGGTTGGCGGCGCGCCGCGTCTCACATTCAGGAAGAGTCAAGGCGCGGTCGAGCGCGCGGCGAGCCGATCGTAGGCCGCCAGGATCAACTCGGCCGGCGGCGCGGTTCCCAGAAGGGTCGCCGGACCGGCTTGCAGGCTCCGGAACGTGCTCAGCACATAGGCCGCCTCGTCGCGAGACAGTCCGTAAAACAGGAAAAAGGCGGCATCGAGCTCGGCCGTCAGCTCGGCGCGTTCGATCGGCTGCCACTTGTGGACCACGGGCTCGAAGTCCGCCGCCTGGGCGAGCGGAATCAAGTCGTTGGCCGTGCAGGTCAGCTTCAAGACCCGTTCGGAAATCCACCGTTCTCTTGTTTGCCGCCGGTCCCACGGACACCGCTGCGCGTAGAAGTCCGGCGCGAGGATCGGGAACTGGTTGACGATGAAGAAGTTCAGGTGGACGCCGCCGACTTTCTGACGCGCGACGTAATCGAGCACGACGCTATTGAGGTTGGCGAGCAGGCAGCAGAGCAGCCGCGGCCCGATCCCCTCGCCCGTTCGCATCAAGGGCGCGGAGTTGACCACGGCGACGCGCGGAATGAACGCGGCGATCATCGTCCGCTCGTTCGTCGGACTCGTCACGTCCTTGTAGCTCAGATAGGCCGGCTGCATCGACTCACCCAGGACCCGCGCGACATCCTCTTGCGCGACCCACCAGCGCGGCTGAACGACGAACTCCGGGTTCTGATGCTCGACCAGGCTGGTCGCTTCGGTTTGCCCCTGGCGGACCCAGTTCGCCTCCGCGATGACCACGCTGGCGGCGCGATGGTCATACGCCTGGATCATCTTCGCCTCGTAAAGCGGCAGGAACGTCCGCCCCGCGCCCTCCCAACGATTGCCGTCCAGCCGGCAACCGAGCGCGCGCAGCCCGTCGGGCGACTGGAACAGCTCCGCATCGTTCGTCTGGTGGAACATCGTGAGGTACTTGATCCCCCACGGGTTGCCGCCTTGCTGGCGCGCCTCGTCGATCAGGATCGGTACGCGGCGGTAAATCGCCTTCGTCAGCTCGGCGTCGCGCCGGGACCGGAAGATCGGGCAGGTCCGCGTGTTGGGATTCAACAGGGCCAGGTCCCGCGCCGACAGCGTGATATGACGCCTCTTGTCTTGAAGGTCGCTCATGCGGTGAGCGAAGAAAACGAAATCGGTCCGTCCGGTGTGGGTCGCACTACCGCCGAACAGCAGCGCGCAGAACTTGAAGCGGCCATCCACGTCCGGGAAGATGCGCAGGCGGTTCTCGAAATCGTAGACGCCGATCAGGGACTCAGCTCGCATCAATTCGGCGAAGAATTCCTTGGTCGTATGATCGGTGGCGATCCCCGAGGGGACGAGCAAGCCGACGCGGCCATGGGGAGCGACCAGCGCGCGGGCCAGCTCGGCGAAGAGCATGTAGGTATTGACGTCGCCCTGCGCAGTCAATGGGTATCGTCCCGACTGCGCGCGTAATCGAGCATGCGGTCGGCAGTGTCCTTGGCCTCGCGGTAGGCGGCGAACAGGTCCGGGTTCTCCTGCTCCAGCGCCGCGATCCGCTGGCGGCGCTCGGCGGCGCTGACGGCGCCGGCGATCTCGGGGGCGCTGCTGGCGAAGAATTCGCGTTCCTGAAGCTTCAGGCGTTCCCAGGGCGGGTTGCCAATCACGCAGTCGAAGCCGCGTTCGGCGCGGTCGAAGACCGCCGGGAAACTGGTGGCCCAATCGAGCGCGAGGGGGATGCCCGGCCCATCGGCCAGGCTGTTGCCCCAGACGATGTTGCGCGACAGATCCGCCAGCGTCTTGCCCCGCCGCGCCGAGCGAATCCAGAGGGCAAGCTGGGTGATCTCGACGGCCTCCTCCGAGAGATCCGCGCCGTGCAGGTTGTCGTTGAGGATCAGGTCGGGGATGGTTTCGAGCCGGTCCGCGCCGGTCGGTCCTTCCTGATGGCGGCGGTGGTCGGCGACGCGGACGTACTCTTCTTCGAGCACATCGTAGGCCCGCATCAAGAATGCCCCGCTGCCGCACGCCGGGTCGCAGACCTTCAGTGCCCGGGAGATCCTCCCAGCACGCGTGCCAGAACGCCCCCAGCGCGGGCGAGACCACCGGCGCGATCAGGTCGTCCGGGTTCAATCCGTGGGCGGCTCGGATCGCCTCGCGCCGGGCCGCGATCAGCGCCGAGACGGTCTCGCGCACCAGGAACCGCGTGAAGTCGGGCGGCGTATAGTACGTGCCTGACCGCTTCCGCTCGGCCGACTTCCGCATGGCCGGCGCGGCCGCCGTGTCCGCACCGGTATCCTCGAACAAGCCGCCGCTGCGCAGCCGCTCCAGGTCGCCGATCGAGCGCTCGAAAATGTGGCCGAGCACGTCCACGTTCACCTCATCGCGAAAGTCGTACGCGGTGACATCGTGGAAGAAGTCGGTCCAGTTATCGTCAAGCTGAAGGTCGTCCACCTCGGGATCGTGCCGGAACAGACCGCCGTTGTAGCCGGTTTTCAGGTCGAGCCGGGCATGGCCCTTGTCGATGGCGTGGAACAAGTCGAGAAAGTTCCGCCAGCGGGGATTGGTCACCTTGCTGAACGGCGGCAGGGTCTCGTATGCCTGCTCCAGACACTTGTCGGGCAGCAGCCCGCGTTGCTCGCAGAAGGCGATGAAAAGAATGCGGTCGAGAAGCTTCTGGGCGATGCGGATGGCGCCTTCGCGCGTCGCGCCCCGCGTTGACCGCAGATGACGGATGAGCCGCAGACGATGATCGCTGTAGATACGGTACAGTTTGTCACCGACTTCGATGCGCTGCGCGTCCGATTGTTCCAGCAGCGCGAGCGCTCGCGGCGGCTGGCCCAAGACCGACGTGAGCAGTCCGTCTCGCTCAAAGAGATAGTAGAACGGGCGGAAGACGGCCGGTTGTTCCAGATCCTGAAGGCGGAATTCCTCATAGGCCAGCGGCGTCTTGTTCCGGTGATAAAGCCGGAAGGAAACGAAGTTGCTGACGATCCCCCAGGGGCAATCGGGCAAGGCGTTGAGGTAGTCCCAGCACTGTTGCACGGGGGTCCGGCCGTTGAAGCGGTCCGTGTCCAGGTCCGTCTCGGCGTTCTTGAGTTCGATGACCGCGACCGGGGTCGGGTCGCTCCCCGGCACGAAGATTCCGATGGCCCCATCCGCCGTGCCGACGCCCGGCACGGTGAAGTTGCGAACCAGGTGGTAGCGCTGGGGACTCTGCGTGGCGGTCGCGTAGCCGAGGCCCTGGCCGAACACATCGAGGAGAAAATCGGCGTCCAGGGCGGTTTCCTTCTTGCGCAAGTGGCCCTCGCGCTCCAGTTTCGCCCAGTGTTGGAGCACCTTGAGGGCGCGATCCTGCCGCTCGCCACGGAGCAGGACCGCATCGGCCGCCTCCGCCAGCGGGACCGGCAGCATCAGCGAGCGCCGCAAACGATGGCGCTGGTTCGTGAACAGGTCGGCCTGTACCGCGTGGCCCGTCCGCCGACCGCGAGCCGATTTCTTCATCGAGCAATTCCTGACGGTGGATCGAAGCAACGCGCGCGGTCGAACCCCGAACGTGGCACGCCACGGTGGACATTCTACCATGCGTTCCGGCGCACGAAACTGGTCCCCGCCGTTCCCCTGGGCTATGATACGGCTCAGACGCATTCCACGCGGACTCGGAATCCACAGTTTTGTAGGGTGGGTCAGCAGCATCCTCACGGACGCGACGCACCCGCTGCGTCTCCGGGGGTTTCGCGGACCAAACCCCCGTTTCCAATGGGAGGGTGCCAGGGCACAATCGAGCGCAGAGGACGCCGACGCGATGCGGCCCCGGCCGGTGCCGACCGGGATCACGGGCCGCGCGGGGAGCCGGACGAGCCCAGACCACCGAGGGGATGAGGAGACGATTCATGGCCACCGTGACCGAAGCCCCGCCGCCACCGGTCCCGACCACCGACGCGCCGTTTGATCTGACGATCGACGTCTTCGCGCGGATGGTCGAGGCCGACCTGATTCCGCGCGACCGCCGGGTCTATCTCCGCGATGGGAGGCTTTTCGAGAAGATGGCCAAGACCAAGGCGCACGGGTGGGCCGGAGCCGCACTCACGATGACTCTGGTGCGCCGGCTGCCGGCGGGCTGGAGCGTCTGGCCCGAGAGCACGGTCGTGCTGGACCCGCGCAACGCCTCGCTGCCAGACTTCGCGGTGATTCGCGGTGCATCCGCTGGACTTCGCCACCCCCGATCGCTATCCGGAACCGCGGGATGTCGGTCTCCTGATCGAGATCGCCGTCACCAGCCTGCACGACGACCTGACCACGGCGCTGGAGCAGTAGCGCGGGCGTTGATCCCCGCCTACTGGGTCGTCGATGTCCTCGGCCGTCGCATCCTGGTCCACGCCGAGCCCCGCGTGGTCGCGGGCCGTGGCGCCTACGCCCGGCTGGAGACCTACGGTCCCGGCCAGACCGTGCCCGTGGTGCTCGACGGCCAAGAGGTCGCCCGCATCCCCTACGAAGACCTCTTGCCTTGAGTCTTGTAGGGTAGGCTTCAGCCTGCCAATCTGACTTGAAGCGAATGGGATTGGCAGGCTGAAGCCTACCCTACAAGACCTTCCCGGCCCCGTGCTGGCGCTGATTGAATCCTTCCTGAAGGCGAACATCTGGGACGGTCTGACCGAATGGACCCCGGCGACGGGCGCGCCCAAGGGGCCGTCCTGAGCCCGCTTTTGAGCAACATCTACCTCGACCCGCTCGACCACCTGGTCGCGCAGGCGGGGTTCGCGATGGTGCGCTACGCCGACGACTTCGTGATCCTGTGCCGGACGCCGGACGAGGCGGCCCGCGCCCTGGAACTGGTGCAGACGTGGGTGTCGGCCGCCGGCCTCACACTGCATCCGACGAAGACGAAGGTGGTCGAGGCCCGGACCGAAGGTTTTGACTTTTTGGGCTACCACTTCCAGGGCGGCAGCCGCTGGCCTCGGGAGAAGAGCCTGAGGAAGTTCCAGGACACGATCCGTGCCGAGACAAAGCGGACGAACGGGACCTCGCTGCCGTCGATCATCGCCGTGTTGAACCCGATCCTTCGGGGCTGGTTCGCCTACTTCCAACACAGTCGTCCCTGGATCTTCCGGCGGCTCGACGGTTGGATTCGCCGCCGGCTTCGGAGTCTGCTCCGAAAACGGGAGAAACGCCGAGGCCTGGGCCGCGGTTGGGATCACCGCCGCTGGCCCAACGCCTTCTTCGCCGACCTGGGGCTTTTCAGTCTGGAGCGAGCCCATGCGTTGGCCCGTCAACCCTCTTTGAGGTAAAACCATCAACCGGAGAGCCGTATGCGGGAGATCCGCCCGTACGGTTCGGAGGGAGGGGGGAACCAAGTCAATGGGTCCTCCCTACCCCTATCAAGACCTTCCTTTACACCCATGTTGAACCTTGAGCGACTTCCCACCATGCGATTCCCACACCTTCCGACAATCCTGGTTGTCTTCCTCGCGTCCGGCCCACTCGCCCGCGCCGCCGAGCCCGCCAACCCCAAGACCAACGCCAAGGCCCGGGCGATCTTGAATTACATCGAGAAGCTCCCCGAGCGCACCGACAAGCGGCTGATCTCGGGCCAGTTCACCGGCTTTGGCCCCGGCGCGAAGCTGACCGACTGCGAGCGGGCCTTCGAGAAGACCGGCCACTGGCCGGCGATCGTCGGGCTGGACTACGCCGATTTCGGCAAGGAGGGCATCCACACGGCGACGATCAACCGCCTGGCCCTCGCCTATGCTCGCGACGGCGGCCTGGTGACGATCAGCGCCCATCTCCCCAACCCGGCCAATCCCAAGGGCGGCGGATTGAGGGATAAGGGCGTCGATATCGCCAGCTTGCTCGAAACCGGTACGGACACCCACGACCGCTGGATGAAGCAGCTCGATAAGCTGGCCGACGGCCTCAAGCAGCTCCAGGATGAAGACGTGGTTGTCCTCTGGCGGCCGTTCCACGAGATGAACGGCGGCTGGTTCTGGTGGGGCGCCCAGAAGCCCGAGGACTTCATCCGCGTCTGGCGGCAGATGTTCGATTACTTCACGAAAACCAAGGGCCTGAACAACCTGCTCTGGGTCTACTCGCCCAACCACGGCCCGAAGACCGCCGACTATTACGCGGGCGATGCCTTCGTCGATCTCGTCGGTCTGGACGCCTACACCGACGACATCGACCCCGCGCACATCAAGGGCTATCCCGAGGTCGCCCGGCTTCCCAAGCCGTTTGGCTTCACCGAGTTCGGCCCCCACGGCGCGAGCAATCCGCCGGGCGATTATGATTACCTGCGGTTCCGCGACGGCATCGAGGCCCACTTCCCCCGCGCGGTCTTTTTCCAGTCGTGGAGCAACAAGTGGGGACTCGGCTCCAACAAGAACACCAAGGCCCTGCTGGATCACCCCTGGCTCATCAACCGCGAAGACCTGCCGCGCGAGTGGCGGCCCCGGTAGATTCAACGCAAAGAACGCGAAGACCGTGGTAGATTCAACGCAAAGAACGCGAAGACCGCAAAGAAGGGAAGGAAAAGAAAAGTCTTGGAGGGTGGGTCCGCGCTCCTCGCCCTACAAGATGACAAGACACCCGTTCCCTCCTCTTCATTGCTTTCTTTGCGGTCTTTGCGTTCTTTGCGTTGAAATCAGAGGGCCAACCCTCATGCGCGACATCCGTATCGCCGCGGCGCAGTTCGAGCATCGCGACGGCGACAAGGCGTACAATCTGGCCCGCATCGCCGAGCTGACCCGGCGCGGCGGGGCAGGGGGCCGAGATCGTCTGCTTCCACGAGTGCAGCGTGACGGCCTACACCTTCTTGCAGACGCTCAATCGCGAAGAGCTTGACGCGCTGGCCGAACCCGTGCCGGAAGGGCCGTCGGTACAGGCGTTGATGGCCATTGCCTGTGAGGTGGGCGTCATTGTGATGGCCGGGTTGATCGAGCGGGAGCCGGACGGGCGGCTCTACAAGAGTTACGTCGCCGTGGGACCGGAGGGCTTCCTCACCAAATACCACAAGTTGCACCCGTTCATCAGCCCGTACCTGACGCCCGGTCGCGGCCATCACGTTTTTGACGTGCGGGGGGTCAAGGTCGGCTTTCTGATCTGCTACGACAACAACCTGCCGGAAAATGTGCGGGCCACGGCCTTGCTCGGGGCCGAGGTGATCGTCATGCCGCACGTGACCGGCTGCACGTCCTCGACCATGCCGGGACGCGGCCCGGTCGATCCGGCCTTGTGGGACAACCGCCAGCGCGACCCGGTCCGTCTGCGACAGGAGTTTCAAGGCCCGAAAGGTCGCGGCTGGCTCATGCGCTGGCTGCCGGCGCGGGCCTGGGAGAACGGCGTCTTCGCCGTCTTCGCGAACAACATCGGCCGCGATCACGACACCATCAAGCCGGGCCTGGCCATGATCCTCGACCCGGATGGTGAAGTCCTCGTCGAGAGTTCTGCGCTCGATGACGATGTGGTCGTGGGACTCCTGACGGCGGAGGCGTTCGCGCAGGCACCGGCCGGCGGTACTTGCGGGCGCGTCGTCCGGAGCTTTACGGCAAGCTCGTCGAGCCCCACCCGCCGGGGCATCGCCCGGTGACAAGCCCTGGCTGGAAGCTGGCGTACGAGCCGGATGACAGCGCGACGGGGAACGGAGCAATCACGTAGGGTGGGCACTGCCCACCATCCGGGGCAACTATAAGAAGATGGTGGGCCGAGCCCACCCTACAAGTCTCACGCCAGCCCGTGTTGCGCAGCTTGCTGAAGAACGTGCTGCGGGGCATGGCCAGGAGACGGGCAGCGGAAGACTTGTTGCCGTTGGCGTCGCGGAGGGCGTCCACCAGACGCTGACGCTCGTAAGAGAGGTATTCCTCGTCTTCGTCGGCCACCTCGGACACGGTGGACTCGGCTGGGGATGAGCCACTGCTCGCCGGCACGGCAGCGGCGCTGCGCGCGGAGGTCAACGCGGCCACGCGGCGCCGGCGCGAGGGCCGGCGTACCTCGGCGGGCAGGTCTTCCAGCGTCACCGCCGGGCCGTCGGTCATCACCACGGCGCCCTCGATGACGTTTTCCAGCTCGCGGATGTTGCCCGGCCAGTCGTAACTGACCAGCGCCTCGACGGCCGACTCGTCAAGCTGCGTGACGGCCTTGCCGGCACGCAGCGCCTGGAGGTTCAAGAAGTGGACGGCCAGCTCGAAGACATCCTCCCGGCGCTCGCGCAACGCGGGCATGCGCAGGCCGATCACGTTCAGACGGTAGAACAAATCCTCGCGGAACTTACCGGCGCGGATCAGGGCCTCCAGATCCTGGTGCGTGGCCGCGATGATGCGCACGTCCACCGAGATCGTCTGCGAGCTGCCGACCTTCTCGAACTCCTTCTGCTGCAAGACGCGCAGGAGCTTGGTCTGGACTTCCCACGAAATGTCGCCGATCTCATCGAGGAACAGGGTGCCGCCGTCGGCCTGCTGGAACCGTCCCACGCGGTCGCGCACGGCGTCGGTGAAGGCCCCCTTGACGTGGCCGAAGAGCTCGCTTTCGAGCAGGCCTTGGGACAACGCCGCGCAGTGGACTTTCACGAACGGCCGGCCGGCGCGTGAACTGGCCTTGTGGATGGCCTCGGCCAGCAACTCCTTGCCGGTGCCGCTCTCGCCGCGGATCAAGACGGCCGACGGACTGGCCGCCACCTTGCGCCAGCTCGACCGTGCGCCTCAAGGCGCGGCTCGATCCCTTGATGGCCGCGAAGGCTTCATTATCCACCGGCGCGGGCCGGGTGGGGCGGCCTGTTTCGGGGGCCTCGTCAGCCGGCGGCGGCAGACCGTCGCGCGGCCGGCCGGCAAGTTGGGTTTGAAGCAGCAGGATGCGCCGGCGCTGCTCGGCGATCTTCTCGACCTTGTCGCGGAGTTCGTGGTTGAGCATCTCGAGCGTGGCCTGGATGTCGGCCGAGCGCACCGCCAAGGAAGCAACCGATCCCAGGGCGCCCAGAAAGGCGATTTCCTCGTTCTCGTAAGGCAGCCCGCTGCGTTTGGGACCGAGCACGACGAGCCCGGCCAGGCCGTCGCCGTTGAGCGCGACGGCGACCTCGCCACCCAGCCGGATCAGGGCATCGGCGGCGACCGGATCGTGCGAGGGACTCAGCGAGTGCGGCACCCGGAACGTCGCCGATTGCCGCATGCGGTTGAGCAACGGGTTCGCATCGGCGATCACCGCCTCGTCGGGCTCGGGGCCGACGCACGCGGCCAGCGCCAGGGGGCCGCCGCCCGGATCGCGCAGGTAGATCGCCCCCCAGTCCAGCCGCAAGACCTCAGCCGCCGATTCGAGCAGCCGATGACCCAACGTCGCCCGATCGACCAGGCTGCCCACCGCCTGGCTCATCTTGTGCATCGCTTGATCGAACTTATACTTCTCCCGATAGAACCGCCGATCCAGGGCCCGCTGGAACTGGTGCCGCGCGGCTTCTGACAGCACGAGGATCACCACCGCCGTCAGCACCGCCACAAGGACCCCGGGGGTCGTCTTGTCGACGAGCAGCTTGTCGCCCACGATCATCGCCGTGACCACCAACCCGCCCGAGTAGAGCAGCCCGGCGGCCAGGCTGATGAGGAAATACACCACGCCCCGGCTCAGAAACACCTCGGCCTGCATCAACTTGTACCGGGTGATGCTCGTCGCGTAGGCCACCGTGTAGAACAGCGAGACGGTGAACATGGGCCAGGCCGAACTCGACAGCCCCAACCGCGCGTGGTCGTTCCAGGTGTCCCAGAGCAGGTAGGTGATGGGCACGAAGGAGAGGAGCGTGGCCAGCAGAATCCACTGCACCTGGTTCCGCTCGGCGCGGCTGCGGGCACGCACGAAGCTGTACGTCAAACAGGCCAGGCACAGAATGAAGATCCCCACCGACAGCCACACGTAACCCAGGGCCAGGACTTCCAGGATGTCAAGCGCACGCTGGACGTTGATCCCGACCCGCGCGGACCAGAGCATACAGCTCCACATGGCCAGGCAAGACAGCACGGGCAGACTGAAAATCACCACGTGCAAGGGCCGGCGATAGCGGGCGAACCAGGGATTGAGCCGCGGGAAGACCAGGTAGAAGTGCAAGCTCAACATGGGCACGAAGACGGCGAACGCCACGAACAGGTAGATCAAGGGCGGGTGGACCACGATCTGCGTCCAGTGATACCCCCCCATGAACGCGCCCACGGTCGCCACGCAGAGCCAGAAAAAGGTCTGGGCCGACTCATCGCGCGGACGCTTCCAGAAGACCAGAAAGCCAATGGCGAAAACCACCATCTCCTGCGCAAACCACACCAGCGACCAGAGATACTCCTCGCGCGGCGGCCGTTGCACGCGCACCTGGCCCAGATGCGTCCCCGCACCGTCGCGCCAGCCGACCTCGACCACCCGATTGACCGCCCCGGCGACATCCCGCAGCGCATTGATGTAGTCATGATAGGTCGTGATGGTGCGCGGTCCGATCGCCAGGAGCGTGGCGCCGATCGGCGGCGGCTGCGCGCTCCACGACCAGGACGCGGCGCCCGGCTGTGAAACGCGGAACTTGCGGTCCACGGATTCGCGCTGGGAATTCCACCGATAGGGCTGAACGCTGATCACCTGATTCTTGAATACGCAGCGCAGCCCCATGTCGCCCGTGCCGGCCACGGTCAAGAGCACGGCCACCGAGTAACAGACCACCCCCGCCACCACAGCCACCGCCAGCAGCCTCCCCGTCTTCCAGAGCACCAGCAACCGCGTGCCGACGCGGTTGCTGAGATGATCCGTACCCTCAAGCGAGGTCGCGGGCTCGCGCGCCGAAACGGGGAGCTTCATCGGGGTCATTCCAGGGATGCGTGATCTCTCCCCCAAGCCTACGCGCTTCGGCGCCGACTCGCAAGTCATCGCTAACGATCGTTACCAAAAGCCTGTTCGGCGCCGAAAAACCAGGAATACGGGTCGCCCTCATAAATTCCCAATCCGGTCGTTCTTCGCACGCCCCGCTTGTCCTGCTAAACCGTCCAGATTTCCAGAGAAACGGGGGAATTCCTCCCCGCGGGTGGGTCCTCCTGGTTCCCTATCCGTCTCAGATTCACATCAGTCAACCCGCAAACTGGGGGTGTCCTTCCCACTCCACAATTCGGCGCCGAAAACGGGCCTTTCGGCGCCGTCGTCTTCTTGTCGCTGGTCAGTCTTTTTCGGCGCCGAAACCGGTGCCCACCCCTCGTTTCCGGCCCACACTGGCTTCGGTATGAGAACTGCCCTTGTAGCCTCTCGCAGGCTGCGGCGATGAGCACCGTGTGGGCAGGATGGGAAGCACCGAGAGGGTGGGTTTTATGCAGATTTCGGCGAAGTGGCGGAAGCGACATGCGTTTGGTCTTCAGGGAGGGGCGGACGAGGGGACATCGCGCTTGCACCTGATGAGGTCGGGGTTGGTCGAGGTGGTGCGGCTCGGGGAGGGTGAGCCGATCGTGCTGGTGCCCAGCTTGGCGGGGAGCTGGCGGCTTCTGGCCCCTCTGGCGCGGCGTTTGGCGCGGACGCACGAGGTCATTCTCTACAGTCTGGCCGGCGATCGGGCGGGGGCGGCGCGGAGTACTTCGATCGCCGAGTATGCGCACGATCTGGCGGACCTGATGGGGGACTTGCGTCTGGAGCGGCCCGCCGTCTTTGGCGTCTCGTTTGGCGGCGCGATCGCCCTCGAACTGGCCACCGAAGCGCCCCAGATGCTCGGCTCGCTCATTCTCTATGGCGCTGAGGGCCGGTTCCGTCCCGGCCTGGGCTACACGATTCTGCGCCGCGTGCTGGAGCGGTACCCGTTGCCGACCGATCACCCGTTCTTCAACCAGTTCTTCAACATCCTGCACGGGCGGCCGCCCGAATCGGCCGAGATGGCCGATTTCGTGGTTCGCACCTGCTGGCAGACGGACCAGGTGGCGATGATCCACCGGTTGCGGGCGATCGAGCATTTCGATCTGATGGATCGTCTCTGGCGGGTGGACCTGCCCAGCTTGGTGCTGGCTGGCACGCTCGACGTGGTCGTTCCCGTGGACCATCAGCGCACGCTCGCCGGGGCGATTTCGGGCTGTCACTTCGAGGAAGTGGCGGGGGCGGGGCATATCGGTTTCTTGACGCATCGCGGCGAGGTCGCCCGGCAGGTGTGCCGCATGCTCCAAACCGTCCACCGCTCGGTCCTTTGAAGGCGGCGAAGGCATGGAATCGGCCCCGGTTCTCATGTCGCCCGCGCTGGAACGCGCCCTGAGGCGCAGCGCGGAGTGGCATCGCGGGCAGGCGCGTAAGGGTGCCGACGGCGCCCCTTACGTCGAGCATGTGGTCGGCGTCGCCCTGATTCTCGACCGGCTGGGCTTCGACGAGCCGGTGGTGATCGCGGGCTTGCTGCACGACGCCGTCGAGGACACGGCGGCGACCCTCGACGAGATCGCCGCCGAGTTCGGGTCCGTGGTGGCTGAAATCGTCGCCGCGTGTTCCGAGCAGAAAGAGGATGATCAAGGTCGGAAGCGTCCCTGGATCGACCGCAAGACGGATCATCTGGCGGTCCTCGAAGCGGCCCCGGTCACAGCCCGCGCCGTGGCGCTGGCCGACAAGCTGCACAACCTGACAAGCATCCTGGTGGATCTCCAGGACGGCCGCGACGTCTGGAGCGTCTTCGCGCGGAGCGGTCACAGGTGATCTGGTACTACCGCTCGGCGATCCGCCGCTACGGTCAGGGCGACCCCCGCCTGGAGCGGCTGGCGGCGGCGTGCAGCGCGGTCCTCGATCAGATTTCGTAGCGCGGCGAAGCCGCAAGCGACCCCGGCGCCGCTCGACCCGGCGTCCCCGCCGGGCCGAGGACCGCGACGCGGCACGCCCGGGGAACCGGGCGGCACTGGTGCCTTGTCTTCGTGGGCATGGTCCCCCGCGCCGGGCGCGCCGACATGCCCACGAAGACGTGGGTACGTGTTTCGCGTCTCGGTTGGCTGGTTTTCTGGGCGTTTCTGTGTAGCGGCGGCCGTCTCGGCCGCTCCGAACTGGTTCCCCTCCGGAGCGGCCGAGACGGCCGCCGCTACACAGAAAGGACTTACGTCCGATGGCGAGACGCGAAACACGTACAGACGTGGGCATGCCACCCGGACACAAGGGGTTGCGGCTCCGCCGCGCGACGAGAAAGACAGGCCGGAGGACGCGAAACACGTCCCTCTCCGGATCGCCGCTCAAGCTCGCAGGGTGGCCTCGAACCGGCTGGCGCAGGCCTGGACTACATCCCGGACGGCATTCTCCACCTCGTCGCCGGTGAGCGTGCGCTCGGGGTGCCGGAAGCGCAGGCCGAAGTGCAGGCTGTGCTTGTCGGGAGGCAAATCGCCGCCTTCAAAGGTGTCGAGGAACTCGATCGCTTCGAGGAACGGCCCGCTGGCCTGGCGCACGACGTGGGCCAGCTCAGCCCAGGTCGAGCGCAATCGGCACGACCAGGGACAAGTCCCGCGCCACCGCCGGCACATCAGCCAGGGGTCGGTGGTGGGGAACGAGATCCGACCCCTCGACCAGCACGGCAAGATTCAGCTCGGCCGCGGCGCACGCCTCGCGCAAATCGAACACGGCGAGGGATTCGGGAGCGATCTCGCCCAGGCTGCCGAGCCACGTCTCTCCCAGCCAGAGCTCGGCCGCGCGACCGGCCTGGAACAGCGGGCCAGACGCGGGCCGCGCCTCCAGCACGCCGCGCACGTGGAGCCGATCGAGCAGCGCCTCGACCACGCCCTTGAGTCCGAAGAAATCGCGCCCGGCCACCATCGCCAGCCGGGCCGGCTCGTCGGGCAAGATCTGGCTGTCGCGGGGCAGATAGACGTGGGCGATCTCGAACAGCTCGGCAGTGGCGGTGCCGTGGGCCTGATTATACGCCCGCGCGGCCAGCAGGCTCGGCGCCAGGCTGGTCCGTAGCGCGATCTCCTTCTTGCGGCTGGCATGATCGACCCGGATCGGCGGCGCGACCGCGCCCGCCTCGATCGGCAGAATCCAGTCCTCGGCCACCAGGCTGTACGTGTAGGCCTCATCCAAGCCCAGGCCGGTCAGTGCCTCGCGCACGGTCTCCTCGACCCGCTCGCGCGCGCCTTCGACGACCGGCAGAGGGGCACGGGCCGATCCTCGGGAATATGCTCATAGCCATGGATGCGCGACCTCCTCGACCAAGTCGATCTCGCGCTCCAGGTCGGCTGCGCCAGCTCGGCGGGCGGAAGGTCAGCGAGGTCGTCGAGTGCGAGACCGGCTCCAGCCCGAGCGCGACCAGGATGCGCTCGACCTCCTCCCGGCCGACGCTGATGCCCAGAACGCGGGGGATCTGATCGAGCCGCAGGGTGATCGCGGGCCGGGGCGGCAGCGGGGTGCCCACATCGATGACGCCGGGATGCAACCGGCCGCCGGCCAGCTCCAGGACCAGCTCGGCGCAACGGCGGCTGGCCCACTCGGTGCGTCTCCGGGTCCAGCGGCCGTTCAAAACGATAGCTCGACGGACTCGACAGCCCCAGCGCCCGCGACGTGCGACGGATCGACAAGGCATCAAACTGAGCCGCCTCGATCAGGACAGTGCGGGTATTCCTCCCGATCTCGGTGGCGAGCCCGCCCATGACTCCGCCCAGGCCGACGGGCCGCTCGGCGTCGGCGATGACGAGCATCTCGGGCGCCAGCTCGTAGACCTTGTTGTTGATCGCGGTGAGCGTCTCGCCCGGCCGCGGCATGGCGCACCACGAGCCGGTGTTCGGCGAGCCGGTCCAGGTCGTAGGCGTGCAGCGGCTGGCCGCACTCGAACATCACGTAGTTGGTGATATCGACCACGTTCGAGATCGGCCGCACGCCCAGCGTTTCCAGCCGTTTGCGCATCCACCACGGACTCTCGCCGATTTTCACTCCCGAGACGACCCGCGCCGTGAAGCGGGGGCAAATTTCGGGGATCTCGACAGCGATGGCCGTCTTCGACGTGACCGGCGCCCCACTCTCGCGCGGACGGGGATCGGGGACGCGCAAGGGCCGGTCGAACAGCACGCCGATCTCGCGCGCCACGCCGATGTGGCTGAGGCAATCGGGCCGATTGCTGGTCACTTCCAGGTCGATGGCCAGGTCGCCGCCGACCTCCTCGGTCGCCTCGTGGTTCAGCCCGGTGAGGGCGAGCCGCTCGGTGAGGACATCCACCGGCATGTCCAGCCGGACATACTGCGTGAGCCAGTTCCAACTGACAATCATGAATCCACTCGACTCAAGATGGCCGCGACGGCCAGGGTGACATCGGGAAACGCCGCGGGCGCGACCGTCTCGCCCCGGCGCAGTTTCTGTTGTTCGGTGAAAACGCCATGCTCCGGCGCGCGATACACCTCGACCACGGCGCCGGGAAGATTGACCAGCCAGAGCTCCGGGATGCTGGCCTGGGCGTACAGGGGCAGCTTCACCGCGTGATCGAGACGCACCGAGGAATCCATGACCTCGACGGCCAGAAAGATATCCGGCGGGGTCGGATGGGCGTCATCATAACCGTCCTCGCGGAACCGGGCCAGCGTGAGGTCCGGCTGGAGTTCCGATACGGCGTCGAGATGAACGGGATTCTGAACGATCACCGACGCTCGGTCCCCCAAGCCATGCGTGAACAGTCGGACGAGACGATTGATTGCCCCCGCGTGCGGGCTATTGACTTTCGCCATGAGGTAAATCTCGCCGTCGAGCAGTTCAAGGCGTTCATCGTCGCCGAAGAAGCCCAGCGCATCCATACGATCGAGGTCATCCGTGGTGAACTTGCGGGGTTCGAACGTACCGGCGTCCACGATCATGCCGTCGTACAAGACCGGCCGCTCATCGGGACCGAACAGGCCCGATTCGACCAGGCAGCGCAATTCGAGCGGGCTGAACCGGCGCGGGAACCGATCGGCGAGAAGTGCGGTCGTCATACGAATCGCCCCCTCAGTGCGTCTAAGCCGTGCGGATTCCTTCTTCTTGTAGGGTAGGCTTCAGCCTGCCAATCTCATTTCCGTAGAATTCCGAATGAGATTGGCAGGCTGAAGCCTACCCTACAAGACAAGACCTTTTCCTTCGCCCTCTCACTTCTTCTCCTGCGGCGGATCGACCTGCCGGAGCTGGGTCGAGAGGTGGTAATCGAAGCCGTCTTCCTCGTAGGTCAGGTCGGCGAAAAAGGCGATCGAGCCGTGCGCGGGGCGGTCGAGGATGCAGGTCAAACCTTGAATGGCGCCCTCGGGGGCGGGCTCCCATTGGGAGTCACGGAAGTCCCTGGTATCCGACCGCGCCACCCAGACTTTACCCGCTTTCGGCCGCGGCTCGGCGGTGGTCAGTTCGAGCTTGAGCCGGCCGTCGGGCGTGTCGGAGTGCTTCCAGGCCAGCTTCGGCATGGGACGGCCCGAGATCACGTGCCGGAACAGCGCCGCCACGCCGTCGCGGGCGTAATCGCCGTGGGGGCTGAGATTATGGCCGGCGTTGGGCAAATACACCACGTATTTCGGGCCGGGGAGGTCGTCCCAGAACAGGTTCATCGAGTCCAGCGTCCAGTACCGGTCGTTCGTGCCGTTGATCTGGAGCGAGGGCGTCTTGGCCAGGCGGTCGAGGTAGGTGTACGGATCGACCATTTTCCAGAGGGCGACCTTCTGGGGCGTGTCGAACTTGCCGGTCAGACCGCGGCGGGTGTAGTCGGCGATCTGCTCGCTGAAGTGGCCCCAGGTTTCGACCTGATGCGTGAGCTGCTTCTCGAAATTGAGGGTCGGGATGACCATGGGCGCGATCGCCACGACGCGATCATCGACCTCGCCGGTGAGCCAGGTGGTCCAGCCGCGCTTCGAGGCGCCCGTGACCACGAACCGCGTGATGGGCCGCTCGTGCTGCTTCGCCAGCTCTTGAACGGCGTCCATGGCCTTGACGGCGCTCTTGACCATGGGGAAGAGCAGCGGCCAGTTGGGGTCCTCCGTCTCGAGGTAGCGCACGAAGGTTTCCGAGATCAGGGTGTCTTCGCGCTTTCCGCCCAGCAGCGGCTGATTGGGCACCTGCGGCAGGATCGCCACCCGTGCGCCGCACAGCCTGGCCAGCGCGAAGCCCTGAGAATTCTCGCCGGTCGGGACCGGATCGCTGCCGTTGTCGCCGCCCGAGACGAACAGCAGCGCCGCGTCCGGGTAGCGAATTTCCTTGGGTTCAAAGATCGTGAGATCGTGCTTCCAGGTGATGCCCTCCCAGGTCTGCGAGGTCAGCTTCAGGTGGTAGACCTTGCCGGCCGCCGTCGTCTCGTTTTTCCACAGTTCCCAGGCATAGCTGGGGTCGGCCTTGTGGACGTATTCGAACAGGCCCGCCCGGCTCACGGCGCCGGTGGAGAGGACCATGGCAAAGCCCAGCAGGGCAAGACGTTCCAGACGGGGAGCACGCACGGAAACCGTCCTTCAAAGCGGGGTGGAGAGGGTCAAGATGCCGGCCAGGATGCGCGGCCGAGGCGATGGGACGGTCGCTTATTCCTGGGACTGCACAAACGCCTGGACATCGGCGATGGCTTTCTGGATCGCCTCCCGCCGCCACTGCGTCAGCGCGGAGTCCAGGGCGCGACGTAACTGGTTGACCAGATGGCCCGCGGCGACGACCGGCGATTCCCCGTCGGTGCGCACCTCCGGGAAGTCCCGGTGATGGACCCGCGCGGTCCCCGCGGTGGCACCTTCCGACACGATGACGAGCGTGGTGTCAGCTTCCATCGTGAACACCTTTCGCGGAGCACCCAGCGCCGATCGAGACCGGGGACCGACGAGCACGATGTCGTCGGACATCGCCGAGGGGCGTCGGCCCACGATCGCTCAGAACTGGGCAAGAAACCGGGCATCATTCTGGTACAGCAGGCGGATATCGTCGATGCCGTGCCGCCGCATACAGAGCCGCTCAATGCCCAGGCCGAAGGCGAAGCCGGTGACTTGCTCCGGATCATAACCGACGGCGCGGAAGACATTCGGATCGACCATGCCCGCTCCTCCCATTTCAACCCATCGCTGGCCGCCGTGCCAGAGCATATCGACCTCGACGCTCGGCTCGGTGAACGGGAAAAAAGAGGGTCGGAACCGGATCTTCACATCTTCTCCCAGATAACTTTGCGCAAAGAGCCGGAGCACCGTCTTGAGGTCGGCCATCGTCACGCCGCGATCGACGTAGAGCCCCTCGACCTGGTGGAACATGAACGAGTGCGTCGCGTCGACGGCATCGGGCCGGTAGACCCGCCCGAGGGCGATCACTCGCACCGGGGGCGGCTGCCGCTCCATGACGCGGATCTGGACCGTGCTGGTCTGACTGCGCAACAGGGTGCCGCCCGGCAAGTAAAAATTGTCGGCCGGGTCCCGCGCAGGGTGCGCCGGGGGGATGTTCAGCGCCTCGAAGTTGTGAAAAATGTCCTCGACTTCCGGCCCGCGCGCGACCGAGAACCCGAACCGCCCGAACAGGTCGATGAGCTCGTCGGCGGTCTGCGTCAGCGGGTGCCGATGGCCGAGCTTGGGCCGGGGCTGGCCGGGACGCGTCACATCGAGCCCGCCCGCCGCGCCGCGGGACGCTCCACGCGCGACCGCGACGCCTCCCAGGCTTCTTCCAGCGCCGTCTTGACGGCATTGAACCGCTGGCCGTAATCGCGCTTCGCTTCCTTGGGCAGGCTCTTGAGCCGCTCCTGCGCGGTCTTGACCTTGCCCTGCTTCTGCCCCAGGAATTCGATCCGCGCCGCCTCGACCGCGGCCGGCGTGCTCGCCTGCCGGAACGCCTCGAGTCCGGCAACCTCCAGCGCGTCCAGATCGGCGACGGCCTGGTCGTTGGCACTCATGTCCGGCTCGTCAACGCTCTTGAAGGACCTGGAAAGCAAACCCGCCGGCCCGCCCTCGCGGACAGGTCGGCGGCCGTGGGGCCTTGTCCATGATTCCGGATTCCGGATTCCAGATTCCGGATTCCAGATTCCGAAGTTGGGATGGCCGATGGCTGATGCCGGATGGCTGGTATCCGGAATCCGGAATCAGCCGCCCTTTAGCCATCAGTCATCAGTCATCAGTCATCCCGCATCCCAGAATCACGCCGTGCGAGCCCGCTTGGCGAGGGCTTCGTCAAACGTGTTGAGTTCGTCCCGGACGCGGCCGATGATGGCGTCGAAGGTCTCCGGATCGTGGATGGCCAGCTCCGAGAGGCTCTTGCGATCGAGCTCGATCTTGGCCAGGCGCAGGCCGTGAATCAGCCGGCTGTAGCGCAGGCCGCGCATCTCGGCGGCGGCGCTGAGACGGACGATCCAGAGCTTGCGGAATTCGCGCTTCTTGGTCCGCCGATCGCGGTAGGCGAACACGCCGGCCCGCAGCAGCGTTTCCTTGGCCGACCGCAGCAGGCGGCGCCGGCCGCCGACGAAACCCTTGGTCGCTTTGAAGAGTCGTTTCTTGGCCTTGTTGCGGGCCGATCCCTTGGGTGCACGCATCGGTCTATCCCGTTCCGTTTTATGCGAACAAGTCGTCTCGCCGAACCCGGACCGGGGCCCCGACGACCACGACCGGTCCGGACATCAATCAGGTCCACTCCGCTCCGCTCAGGGGTTCGGCGTCTCGCTGGGCGCCGCGTCCGGGGTCGATTCGGTCTTCGGCTCGATCGGGGGCAGGAGGAACTCCCGAGTCACGGCCAGCCGCAGTCGCTGGTTGACCGCGCGGACCTGCACCACGGACTTCTTGCGCAGCCGGCGGATCTGCTTGCCGCTCTTGTGGCTGTTCAGGTGGGACGAGCCGCTCCGTTTGTGAATGACCTTGCCCGTCGCGGTCACCTTGAAGCGCTTCTTGATCCCTTTGTGGGTCTTCTTCTTGATCGAGGGCATGACAACACCAGTCTAGGCAAAAGGGGCCTGCGCCCGAATTTCGACCGAGTCGTGTAAGATATCAGAAGACGCGGGCCCCGGCCACTCGGAATTGAAGAAAAATACCGGGTTTCGGACCAGCGTCCCCACGACGTGACGTCAGGCATCTCTCCCGCGCCGCCGCACCACCAGGCAGAACAGAGCCCAGAGTCCGCCCAAGACCGCCAGAAAGCCTCCCATGATGAGAGCCCAGACCAGAACGAAGGCCGCGAGGAAGCCGAGGAACTCAAGGAAGGCCAGGAAGGGGGCCGGCGATCGCAAGGCGAGACTGAAGCCGGCAGAAGCAACACCGACCGCCACCAGGACTCCGGTGAAGACCTTGGCGACTCCGTGGGAGAACCGCTCTTGCTCGTCCCACATGGCGATGCCTTCGTCAGACCCCTTGACCGAGAGGGAATGGTTTGCGTGGTCCTGACTTCGATTTCGCCACCATCTCCCGAAAGGCCGGGTTCGACGCCAGTAATTCGTTGATCAGATCGTCGTCTTCCGTGGCCTCCAGAGACTGGATGGCGACCAGCCGCTGGTCGGGCAATTCGACGATCATGATGGACCCCGTATCGGCACATTCAGTCAGCGTCCCCCTCGGGTCCATTTCCAGATGATTCAGGGGCACGGTCTTGATGTCCATGATACTCCTCCCCGGCAACCAGTAACTGGTTGCCGACCTTCCGCCCCACGACGGAGACGATCACTTCGTCACCTTCCACATCATACAGAACGCGAAGATCGCCCGCCCTGAGTTCGTACTCGGCCACAGGATTTGGACGCAGGCGTTTGACAGCGCGAGAGCGTTGTCGGCTGATGTTGCAGCCGGGAGACAATCGCTGCCTGCAAGATGCGTTGATCGCGCACGGACAGCGATTGAAACTGCCGCTCCGCGTCATCGGTAATCGTGATCCGGAAGGCCACGACAGGAAAGTCCGGTTCGTTTCAGGAGCAGTCTCGTAGGGTGCGTCAAGTCTGCGCCGACGCACCTCTTCCGTTCCCCACCCAATCGATGATGGTGCGTCATCGCGGACTCGACGCACCCTGCGGGACTGGGACCGTGGGTCTTTGGGCCGGTTCCGGGGAAATCATTGGGCTAGCCGGGCCGTTCTGACCGATTCCTCTGGTGTGATCGGATTCCGCCATGGGCGACTCGACCCGGCCGGGACGAGGCCGCGTTCTAGGGTGGGGTCCGGGTGGAGGTGTCGCCGACGCCTCCCGACCGACTGCGTGTCGAGCAGGATGCTGGCCGGCGGACAGGACTGCCGCCGCGTCGCCGCGTAACCAAGGAGGGTGTTTACGATGCAGTCCCCCCGCAAACAGACGCTGCGCGGCCGGAGGAGCCGCCGCCTGGCGTTGTGGGCCGGGCTGGCCGTCGGTGGGCTGCTCCCGGCGGCCGGTTGCCAGGTCGAATATGCCGGCATGACGCTCCCCTCGGGCAAGTACATGCACGATGACGTCCAGTACTTCCCGCCCGGCCCCGACTTCCCGTGGGCCAACACGCAAGCGGCCACGCAGCGGGCACGGATGGAAGGGATGGGGCTCGAGGTGCCCTCGTCGATGCCCATTGGACCGGTCGGGCCCGTGCGTCCCCCGGGTGCCTTGCCGCCGCAGCAGAACATCCCGAACATGCCGACGAACGTCAATGTCGGCGCCCGCCCGGCCGTGGAAGGTGCCGAGGGCGTCGTCCCGGCGCAGGGGTGGCCCCGGGCGCGGCCGTCCCCGCGCCGGGAGCCGAGGTCCCGGCACCCGCGCCAGGCCCGGCGCCGGCGCCGGTGCCCGCGCCGCCCCCGCCGGGCGAGACCGGGACCGACGTCGCGCCGCCCGCCAACCCCTGATCGCACGGGCGAGACACCCCCTCGTACTGGCCACGGCCCCGGAGTTGCCCCCGCAACCCCGGGGCCGTGGTTCTTTTCGCAATGAGAGACTGTTGACGAACGCCCTGCCGGGTCTACCATGAGGCAGCCGCATCGGACAAACGCTCCTGCGTGCCTCGAGACTTCCTGCCGACCATGTTTCGCTGGCCTGATCAGCTCGTGACCGTGCTCATTGCCTACGGCCTGGTTTTCGTGGGCCTGCCGGCGCTCTGTGTGCTGTCCTACCTCTGGGTCCGAGGGGCCTTTTGATTCGTAGGCTGGGTCTGGACCCAGCCACTCTGTGTTGGCCCAGGTGCCGCGGCGCCGCTCCTGTTTGGGAAAGCTGGGTCTAGACCCAGCCTACAGACTGTTCCGCGCCGCGTTCGATGCGACCTGCCATAAAGCCAACGCCCGCCATCGTTCCTGGTGCGCAACGGTGACGGGCGCGGGACCACGCTTCCAGCTTCGTCGTTCAGCAAGGCCGATGGCAGCCCAGCTTCGGCAGGCAGCCGCCGCCGCAGCTCATCTTCGGCAGGCAGCCGCCGCCGCAGCTCATCTTCGGCAGGCAGCCGCCGCCGCAGCTCATCTTCGGCAGGCAGCCGCCGCCGCAGCCCAGCTTCGGCAGGTGGAGCTTCAGACCGCAGTGCATCTTCGGCATGCAAGGCGCCGCGCAAGGAGCCGGGGCCGCGCAAGGAACTGCCTGCGGGCACGGAGCCGCGCAGGGCTGGGGGGCCGGGCAGGGTGCCGGCGCGGGACAGGGCGCGGCGCAGGCGCCGGGGCGCACTTCTTCATGTGGCACGCCGACGCGTCACTGGTCAACACCAGCACGCCCAGCAGCCCGACCAGGGCCGTCATCGCAACGATTCGTCTCATGGGTGTCTCCCCGAGTGGTGACATTCGGGAAACGCCGAAACTCGATCGGCTGCGCCGACTTTTCCTGATACGCAGGATGGGCGTTTCCAGCGCTACCAACATATCCATCTTGCCCCGCCTGTTCAACAAGTTCTTTTCACCGAGCGGACGGCTCGGGCGTTTCGGCGGTGCCGGAGCCGGGATCAAGGTCTCCGGGTGGTTCCTCCGTTCTCAAAGCGGGGTGGAGAAGTTGCGGGTTCTGCTGATCGGAACGGTTTTTCGCAAGGGCGGGAGCGCCGAGCGCCGATGGATTCTTCTGAGTTGTCTGTCCGCCGGGCGAATCGCCGGGCGGGGAAGCGCACAGGAGGCACGATCGGTCCGCGGCCTCGGGACGGGGCGACCGCGCGGTGTCCGGTCGATCTGAGGAGAGAAGGGAGATCCCGATGCGTCGTCTCGCTCCGGTTGGCCTGGCCCTGTTGGGGCTGGCCCTGGCCGTTCCGGCCGTGGTGAGGGCCGGCTTGGACCCAGTGCCGGAAGGCACGACGTCCACGAATGGCTGGTTTGCGAAACCGCGGCATTTGTGTGCGCGTTGTCAAGCTCTGGAAGCCCAGCGCCTGGCAACGGGCGGGTCGGTGGCGCTGCCGGGCGGACCGCCGGTGCCGGGCTGTGCCGCCTGTGCGGCGATGGCCGGCCAGGGTGTGGTCCAGGGTGCGCCGATCATGATGGGTGCGGAGATGCCGGGGGTGGCGACCCTGGGCGGCAGCCGCGTGGTTTCGACCGAACCAGCGCCGATCGACGTGGTTCGGACCAGCTACAATCATTCCGCGGCGATGCCGGGCCCGACGATGATGGGCGCGACCGCGGGTCGGGCGCCGATGGTGCCGCCCGCGCCGACGGGTTGGGTGCCGCCGCCGTCACCACGGCCGGGGATTCTCAAGCACTTGTTCGGCCTCGACGGCTGGGGCCGCCGGGCGGAAGCCCGGGCCGCGCGGGCCGCGAGCGCGCACGCGGCCATGCCGCTGGGCAATCCAGCGAGTAGCCCGGTGGGTGACCTGCCTGCCTCAGTTGTCTACGGCCGCTGAGCCGCCGCCCCGCACTCCGGGAGCCAGGCTTGCTCGTCACGGACGACGAGGGGTCTGGCCCCGGCTCTTTCCTGGTTGGCTCTTCCGGTGTTTCGGGGAGATGACGGGTTCGTGGCCGATATGGGGTTCTCGGATTCCGGATCCCGGATTCCGGATTCCGGATTCCAGATCCCGGACAGGATTCCGGATTCCGGATTCCAGATCCCGGACATTCGGACTTCGGTATCGATGGGTAATCCGGGATCTGGAATCCGGGATCTGGAATCCGGAATCCGGAATCCCGAAGTCCGACTCTCCGAAACAACGGAAAAGCGTCCTGGTATCCCCGCCCGGTGCCGGATTGACTCCAGACTGCGACCAGGACAGCCGATGGGTCTTTAAGCGATCGTGCCGGTCGGACGCCCAGTCCGGCTGTATCCGCTTCCGTATTGGCACGGTGTCGGCCCCGCGCAGGACGGCGTGGGCGCGATCACCACTCGCCCGATCGAGGACACTCCAGGAGGGACTGACAACATAAGGGAGTGACCATGGGTTTCGGCACTAGGCGAGGGGTGGCGCGGTTCTGCGTCCTGACGAGCGCCCTCGCGGCGCTCGGGACGGCCTCGGCGTTCGGCGGCGGCTGGGATATCTTCCACACGATTCCCCGCGAGACGCTGGCCATGGATTACCGGACCGGGGACGTGATGCAGGCTCCGCCGATCCCCTACGGCGAGTATGCCAAGGACTACGTCGGCTCGGTTCATGAAGCGGTCGGCATGGCCGCCGGCATGGTGCACGGCCTCTGCTCGCACTGCGGCGGCCAGGCCTGCGGCATGTGCGGAGGCACGGGCCTGTTCCACGGTCACGCCTGCGGCGGCTGCGGCGGTGATGGCTGCCCGCGTTGCGATGGCCACGGTCAATTGCTGACCGCCGATCCCGGGGCGGCCTACCAGGGCATGGGTGCGCCGATGGCCGCGCCGTATGCCAATGGCGGGTCGGGACATGGGTTCTTGTCGATGTTCCATCATGGTCAAGGCGCCGCGGTTGTGACACCGGCGGGCGCGTTGTGCGGCCCGGGCCAGTCGTGCGCAACGCCCCAGGGAATGCCGAGCGGACAGGTCGCGCTGCCGAGCGCACAGGTGACCTGCCAGACGTGTGGCGGCATGGGACACATGGGCGGCCGGCCCTGTGGATTGTGCGGCGGCAGGGGCCTGTGCGCCGGCGTGGCGTGCGGCCGTTGCCACGGCGCCGGCTGCAACCTGTGCGGCGGACGCGGCCTGGTCGATCCGAATAGCATGTGCCCGAACTGCCATGGCGCCGGCTGCGCGGCCTGCCGCGGCCTGGGCCTGAATCCTCATCTGCTGGGCACGGCGCACGGTCTGATCGCATCGGCCCTGCACATGAACGACATCAAGTATTTCGTCGGTCCTGGCGGGCCGGTCCCGCTCACGCCGGGCTATGTGCCCTACGTCGTGACCACCCGCTCCCCACGGGATTACTTCGCCTTCCCGCCGTTCAGCGACCAGTCCCAGCCTTGAGCCTGTTCGCCTCGGAACGGATGGAGCAGACGATACCCCCGGGCCCGGTCGCCAGAAACACGCGGCCGGGCCGGTTCCTTTGCGTCGTGAGGAGGAGTGACGCATGGATATTCGCTACGCCCGGCCTGGCTGCGCGGTGGGACAAGCCGCGCTCGTGCTGGGCTTCTTGGCCGTCGCCTTGCCGGCGCAGGCGCAGAACCTCGCCTACGCACCCGATGGCGCGCCGCATCCGGTGAGCGGTCTGCTCACGCGGTACACGCCGGTCGTGCCGCACCTGCCGCCCGACCCCCGCCGCGACACCTTCCAGGGCACGCGCTACGACGACGAGCACGACAATAAATGGTACTTGTTGCACCCTTATGACTCGTGGCTCAACGGCGGCATGTACGGCCAGCGGCTCACAAACAAGTGTACGGCGACCGTTCCCCCCTATTTCGTCGGCTCGACGGGCAGCACCATCGGACCGAACTGCCGGGGCCATGATTCCTTCCTGGGGCGGTGGGTTCTCAATCCGTTCCTCAAGTTCCAGCCGGTCGGCATGTACTACGACCGCGGTGTGTACACACCCATTTACGACTTTAATTGGACCGCCCCCGGCCCTGGACCGTTCCCCTGGCCACACTTCTTCCAGCGGCCGACGGGCGGGTGATCTCTCCGTCTTGTAGGGTGGGCTCGGCCCACCAGCCTTCGGATCGCCGGACGAGAATGCGGCCGAGGCGGACCATCTTCTGCGAGGGCGAAGCGCACTCGACACCTTCTTCGCTCACAGGTCCCAGACCCGCTTCCCGTCCAGGAAGCAGGAGATGATGCCGTCCTCGCTGACCTTGAGCACCGGGCCGTAGTGGCTGGCGACAAGGGCGGCGGTGGTGCGGGCGCCCTCGGCGATGGTCAGGCCGGGGAGGTCGCGGGCATCGTGCCGCAGGATCGCGCCGAAGGCGAGCAAGCGGCCGTCGGGATCGATCGCCAGGGCGCCGTCGAGGCCGGCGAGCGCTTCGAGAATGGAGGCGTCGAGATCGGTGACGTTGCGGCCGCGGGCCAGATAGTGCAGGGCGCGCTTGGCAAGCGGGTCGCAGGCGGCCAGAGGAGGAGGCGGGCCGGGCGGAGTCGGGTCGGAGAGCAGGTCGTAGGGCGCGATCAAGCGACCGGCGGCGGCCGTCGGGTCCGCGACCACGACCAGCAGCGCCCCCTGGCGGCTCTCGGCCAGGTTCAAGGCCGCCTGAAAGAGCGTGTGCGCCAGGCCCGCCCCGGTCACGGCCGCGCGCCACACGGCGAATTTCGCGGCCACATCCAGAATCCGCCAGCGGCCGTGGGCAAACGCGAAGGCCGGCACGCCCTCCGCGAACAGCTTGATCTCCTGGTTGGGACTGAGCACCAGGCAGACATGCCCGCCGGCGCGGGTCGCGCGGGCGTGCGGCTGGTAGACCCGCGCACAAGGGCCCTCCAGCTCATCCCCGCCGGTCATCTCCGCGGCGAACCGGGCCACATCGACGATGTCCGCCAGCTTGCTGTCGCGATCGACCAGAAACAGCGTGCGCTTGCCGTCGCAGAGCCGATGCAAACTTTTCATGCCCCTCAGCTCGACGCCGTAGGGCAGGGCATCAGACGGCGTCAAGGGCAGGCCGCGGGCCTCGGACGAATCGCCGAGCAGGAGCACGCCGGTCGAGACGCGGCGGTTCTCGTAGGTCGAGAGTGCCGCGGTGCGGAGCGTCTGAACGGTCGCGGCGATCCGGCTGGGACGTGCCGCGCGGGGACCATACGCCGCCGGCTCGATGAACGCCGCGATCGTGTGGTCGTCGGAACCGCCCTGGTAGAGCTCCAGCCGCGCCGCCGGGCCCGTGATCCGGAACAGGTGCAGGTACCGCAGCGTCAGCACCGCGCCGATGGCCGCCACCAGGCGGCGGTCCTGCTCCCGGAAGCCGCCCTCCGCACAAGGCCGGATGCGGTAGTGCCGGCCGAAGAGCTCGACCTCGTCCACCCCGCTGGCCGTGACGAGCTGGAAGATGGCCGCCCCGGGCACCGGCCGGCCGCGCTCGTCCACCGCGTCCGCGTCGGCAACCGGCTCGAACACCGCGTGCGGAAAAAACGAGAGCAGGTCGCGGCGGAACCCGTCCACGAACAACTCGGCCACGGCCGTGACATCGTGCATGTTGGGAACCGGTCGGGCCGAGTGCGCGAAAGTCAGCGGTTCCGGGCCGTCGATCCGGGAACGACGCATCGCGCACTCCTCCGTGAGTCGTCCGACTTGTCATCCGGGGGCGGGCATCATAACCAACAGGGTCGGACAGGGGAAGCGAGGTTCCCACCTTCATGGAGTCGCCAGACCGGCCGGCGTGGCGACAGCATTCGAATCGGGCAGGCGGGCTTCCTTCAGTACTCGACCCTCTGGAACGACCGGGCGGATGCTTCGAGCACGATCAGCGCGAAGGCCAGGGAGGTGGTGATGGCCAGGACGGGCCGTACCGCGTTGGGATCGGACACCTTGCCGAAGGCCGCCGGCGCCGAAGGTGGGGGCGGGCGTCGAGGGCGCGGTCGAGCAGCGCGGCCGAGATCGACCGGCTTGGGCAGGACCCAGTAGGCCGCCTCAACCGTGACGGTCAGAACCGGCTGGCGATCGGCCACCCCGCGCCGAGGTTGGGCAACGTGGCGGCCAGGTCGCGGCCCGAGTTGACGCCGAAGCAGACCAGCCAGAAGGCGATGGCCCCCAGGCGCACACGGCCGTGTTCCGCGTCCAGACGGCCAGCGCCGCCGACACCCCGTAGATCATCGTGAAGTGCAGGCACAGCAGGGGAAAGGTCCAGAGGTAGCCGGCCGTCCAGATCCCGGTGCGCACACCCAGCGCCAGCCAGGTCCCACCGACAAAAACGGCCGCCTGGAACGCCACGAAGCCGAGCACCCCCACGGCCTGTCCCCAGAACAGGGTACGCCGGGAGACCGGCTTGGCCAGCAGGATGGCGATCTCCTCCGGGCGCAGGAACTCGGGCAGGAAGCCGGCCGTCCAGACCAGCGTCAGGAGCGTCCCGACCGCGCCGGCGACGCACATCGCCAGTAGGACCTGAAGGAAGTGGACCATCGCCGGCCCGTCGCGGAAGAGCGCCACCCGCATCGACCCGAAGCCGAGCGTCAAATGCCCCGGCCGGGGATTGGGACCGGTCAGCGGCTGGTTGTCGCCGCCATACAATTCGATCTCGTCGGGCCCTCGCAACGGCCGGCCGTCCTCGATGCCGATGCTCAGGCAGGCGACGATGCACACGGCGCTGCCCGCCAGCATCAGGAGGAACAGCCGGCTGGCACGGGCGCGGCGGAAGGTCGCGCGGACCAACCAGGCCAGGGCGCGCAGCTCGTCGGTCATTCTCATCGCGCCACCTCCTGATAAAGCCGCGCCAGGGCCGGCTCCAGCGACACGCCGCGAACACCGCACAGGGCCGACGTCGGGCCGTCGTGCACCAGACGGCCGCCGACCAGCACCAGCACGCGCTCGCAGATCCGGCCCGCGTCGGCCAGCGCGTGCGTGATCAAGAGCGTGGACTGGCCGAGCACGCTCCGATGCCGGACCACGTCGGCCAGCACCCGCCGGCCCGCCAGATTCCAGCCCCTCGGCGGGCTCGTCGAGCACCAGTAAGTCCGGATCGTTGAGCAGGGCCTGGGCCAGTCCGAGCCGCTGGAGCATCCCCTTGCTGAACCGTCCGATCGGCTCGCGGTCCCGATCCGTCAGGCCGAGGAGACGGAGCAGCTCGGGGATCTTCCGGCTCAGCTCCGCGCGGGGCACATTGGTCAGGGCACCATAGAACAAGAGCAACTCGCGGGCAGTCAGATAATGCGGGAAGGCGGGGCTGTCATGGAGGTAACCGACCCGGGCCAGGGTCCGCCGGTCCGAGACCGGCCGGTCCAGCCGGGTGATCGAGCCCGCCGTCGGCCCGCAGAGCGAGAGCAGCAGCTTGGCCACGGTGGTTTTGCCGGCCCGGTTCGGTCCCAGCAGGCCGACGATCTCGCCCGGCCCGATCCGGAAGCTGACCTCATCCAGGGCCCGTAGCGATCCCCGATTTCGCGGACCGCCTGAGTATTCCTTCACGACACAGTCAAACCGCACCAGGTCGGTCATGGCGGGAGTGCGCTCTGTGGGCTCGACCGCCGCGACGGGTGGATGCCGGCCACTCGTCGCGGCGTCTCCTCAAACCTAGAACACGGTGCTCACTGGATGAGCGAGACCGAGACGCCGTCGTCCATGATTTTGTTGAACGCCTGCTCCAGCTCCTGCTTGCGCTGGTCGAGGGTGCCGATGCACCACTTGAAGCCGTTGGTGGCGTCGGTGGCCGAGCTGGGGAACACCGTGCCGCCGATCTGCGAGATTTCTGCAAGAGGGCCACGGCGCTGGCCTGTTCGGTGCCCGAAGCCGTCGATTCAAAAATCGCGCCGAAGGCCAGGGTGTGGATCTGCACCGGCTTTCGGCCCAGCGAGTAACCCGGATAGCCCGGGTTGGGCGAGAAGCCGGGGGAATTCCCCGGTGTGCCGTCGGGCTTATTGGCAATCGCCTGGACGACCTTGAGCAGAGCGGTCTGGTCGAAGCCGGCGCTGTTGATCGTGTCGCCGGGGAGCACGCGGTAATACGACTGCTCGACACCCAAGTTGGTGAAGCCGTTCGCGGGCGAGCTGCCCCAATTGGCCATGCCGTCGGTCTCGAGCACGACCATGCGCTGCGACCCCTTGCGGCCCCAGCCGCCCGCTCCGGAACTTTGCAGACTGGTGTTGCCGCTGAGCTGGTTGTAAGCCAGCATGAAACCCTGGACGGTCGTGGTGTTCGAGTTGTAGTCGCCGTAGGCACGGGGGGTGTTGACGTCGTTGGCATCCCAGGGTCGGACGTCGTTGGTGCCGCTGTTGGGGGGATACCACAGGCCGTTGATCATGGCGGCGTAGTTCCGTCCCAGGCCAATCTGGGTCTGCGTGAACGCGCCGACGCCCGCCGGGTCGTTCGTGAACTGCGGGCGGTTGAACGGAATCAACGCCACCTGGTCATTGGGGTGGTTGTTGAGGATGTCCTGCAAGGCGCCGGCGATCCCGAGCTTGGCCGAGTACATCGAGATGTCGTGGGCCGTGCCGGGGAACAGCTTGGTGTCGGACAGGAATTGGACCATGGTCATCGGCCCGAACCAGAGACGGTGCCGGGGCGCTCGGGGTTGTCCTGGTAGTGGATCCACGATGGCGTGCCGCTTACACCACTGTAAGTGTACGGCGAGCTGATCTTGATCGTGCCCCAGGTGAAGTCCGGCCCATAGCTGCACGACGGAGTGCCAGGGTGCTGGATCGTGCCGAAGGGATCGCGCCAGACGCCGATCACGTAATCGATATACTCCTTCCAGAACCGCTGGTCGGGATTGGTGATCTGGCTGTTGGCGTTGGTATGCGTGTACGCGCTGCTGGGCACATCGCTGGGAATCGCGCTGTAGTAGAGAATGCGGCCGGCGCGGAGCTGGGGCGGGAACGGGTTCGGTGACGACTTGATCCAGTTCAGGATGGCCGCGTAGTTGATCATGTAGTTACCCGACGGGTCGAGCCAGTTGCCGCTGGAGTCCCAGAGCTTGGTGTCGTCAGTGACACCGCCACTGCCGCTGCTTGTCTTGAAGAACTTGGTCCGCCAGTCCTGAGGGTTCCCATTCACATCTTTGTTGGGGTCCGGCGGCCAGATGAAGAAGGTCTTACCCCAGTATCCTGGCCCCAAGGTGTAACCCTGGAAGGGCGAATAGCCGGGTAAACTCGTGATCGACGACCCGGTCTTGCCGGTGACATCGGCCACCGTAGCGGCGATATTGGTCGTCGCGGTGGCGGGCACTGCGGGCATCGCGTTCTTCTTCAGGTACTTGTCGCCGGGACTGGCATTCAAGGGATACCAGGACGGTGTGCCCGTGCCGGTGTTGGGGTAATACCAGGTCGAGTCGTAGCTGGTGATGGGGCTGAAGGCCGCGATGGGGGTCGTGCCGCCGCGGTTTTCCTGGTAGTAGTCGTTGACCAGCGGGGGCATGCCGAGCACCGACTGCGTGACATTACACTTACCGACGCGCGGGTCGGCGCTGGTGCACTGGAGGGTGGCGCTGGCGGTGTTCGAGTAATGACCGAAGCGAGGAAATACCGCGTCGGTGTTGTTCGGACTGTTGTTGACGCTACCCAGGTAGCCCTCGTTGTTCCACAGGTCGCTTTCATTGTTCATCGAGCCGGAGAAGTCGAGAACGACGGCGACATCGCGCGGCCGGTGGGCGGCGGTGGCGGTGGCCGAGATGGTGAAGGTCTTGAAGCCGATGACGTTGGCGAACGCGGTGTTGGCCGTGTGGGTCACGGTGGCCTGCGTCAAGTCGTACACATCGGGGGCCACCGGCGGAAACTGCGCCCCGAACGTCTGGCTGGTTCCGTCGTAATGGTACGCCCCGTGCTGGATGGTGATCTCGCTGGTCTGGAGCGGTTGGCCCAGAACCTGGTTGCCCCGGATGGCCGTCTGGGAGTTGGCCGTGGCCTGGCTGCGGTAATCGGTACCGCTGCCGTCGAAGGTGCGCGTGCGCGGCCAGCGCCGCGGCGTCGGCCGCGGCCTGGCACTGGCTCTTGGCCACCGCCATCATGCCCACGTCCACCGCCATGGCCGCGACCGCGCACAGACCCACCATGCTGATCGCCACCAGCGGTAGAACTGTCCCCTTGCGCTGAGATCGTTCGTGTGGCTGTTTCATGGCTTCGTTTCCTTCTTACGAGAGCGACTCACGATTGGGTGGCGCACATGCTCAGTCAGCCCGAAGCGCCAGCGAGTGCATTTCTGTGGAAACCCGGTGCGAGAATGCACTCGCTGGCGCTTCGGGCTTGCAGGATGGATGAGCCACGCATCCGGGAAACGCTTTACCTGCTCAATTCGCCTCACTACACGCGAACGACTTGGTTCGCAGGTGGATCGGATTCGGGAGAATGCCAAAGCCCGGCAGCAGGGCCGGAAAGTCGCCATCGACCTGGACAACGATGTCGGTGCCGAACGGGGTATCGTTCCAGGTGGGGATGGAGGCGCTCGGGTTACCGGTGCCGTCGCTGGCGTAAACCTGGATGGTCACGTTGGTGAGCCGGGGACTTTTGAGGATTCCCAAGACGGCATTGCGGATGTCGCTGGTCGCCAGGCTCTGGGTGTTCACCGCCGCGACGCGGACGCCGCGGTCACCGCCCGCGCTCATCATCTCGATGGTCATGAGCACCTGGGCGTATTCAAACACGCCGAAAAGCAAGCTCAGTGCCAGGCTCAACACCAGCGCGAGCTCGACGGTGGCCGCGCCGCGGCGGCCGCGCCGATGGGCTTTGACGGGGATGAGCATGACACACCTCGATCGATCGATCGCCGCGCCGTGGACCCGTGCCGGCCGCGCCTTTACTCGGGGGCCGGATCGTCCGGGTCGGGATAAGGTTTGTCCTTGAGCGAGAACCACGTCGATTGACTCGTGATCACCGTGGAGGAGTTCGTCACCAGCCTGAGATTGACGAGCCGCACATCGTTGAACGGGATGCTGACCGTGACCTGGATCTCGTCGAGTTGCGCGGCGGCCGAAACGTCCGTGCCCGGATTGGTCACGTTGCTGATGGTGACCACGGCGTTCTGCGTCGCGAAACCGGCGCTGGCCAGGTAGCTGATCGTGAACTGTTGAACCTGGCTGTTGGTGAACCGGCCGGTGGAGGCCAGCCGGCCCCCCTCCCGCGCCGCATCGGCCACGACCAGCTTGACGGTGATGACCCGCGCGACTTCCAGGAGCCCGACCAACATGGTCACCAACAGCGGCAGCACCACGGCCAGTTCGACCGTGGCGATGCCGGCGCGGCGTTGGGGCTCTTGACGGCGGCGCATCATGGTACTTGCTCCTGCTCAAGCTTAGACCAAGCAGTCGTCGCGCGGCCTCGACAGTCGCCGCTTTCCAACGTGCCGTTGCGGCCGCGAAACAGCGCAACCAAACTCCGGCGTCTTGCCCGGGCGCATCCTCCACGGCATCATGACGGCCGTGTGGTTCGAAACCCCCGGGAGACCGCGACCATGCCCGCCGCGCTCTGGACCCTGGCCTTGCTCCTGCCCACCGCGGGACCGCCCTTGCAGCTCCACGCGGACAACCCGCACTATCTCCAGTTCCGCGGTCAGCCGGCCGTGCTCATCACCTCGGGCGAGCACTACGGCGCGGTGCTCAACCTCGACCTCGATTTTCTTCCCTATCTCGACGACCTCCACGCCCGGGGCTTCAACCTGACGCGCACCTTCTCCGGTACGTATCGCGAGGTGCCCGGCTCCTTCAAGATCGAGCGCAACACGCTCGCCCCCGCGCCGGACGCTATCAGGCCCCCTGGACGCAGAAAGAGGGCAAGTTCGACCTCGACCGCTTCGACGACGCCTATTTCACCCGGCTCAAGGCGTTCCTCTCGGCCGCCAGCGAGCGCGGCATCGTCGTCGAGTACGTCCTGTTCTGCCCGCTGTACAACGAGCAGCTCTGGGACGCCAACCCGATGAACGCCAAAAACAATGTCAACGGCGTCGGCGCCTGCCCGAGCAAGGAGGTCTACACGCTCCAGCACGCGGACTTGCTCAAACGGCAACTGGCCTTCGTCCGGAAAGCCGTGGCCGCGCTCAACGGCTTCGACAATGTCTATTTCGAGATCTGCAACGAGCCGTATTTCGGTGGCGTGACCCTCGACTGGCAGCGCCGGGTGGCCGAGGAGATCGTCGCCACCGAGAAGGATCTACCCAACAAACACCTGATCGCGCAGAACATCGCCAACGACAAGGCGAAGGTCGCGGACCCGAACCCGGCCGTCTCGATCTTCAACTTCCACTACGCCGCGCCGCCCGTCACGGTCGCGATGAACTGGGGTTTGAACCGGCCGATCGCCTTCGACGAGACCGGCTTCAAGGGCACGAGCGACGCCGTTTATCGCCGCCAGGCCTGGGAGTTCCTGCTGGCGGGCGGGGCGGTCTTCAGCAACCTCGATTATTCGTTCACGGTCGATCATCCCGACGGCACGGCCCAGGTGAAGGACCCGACGCCCGGCGGCGGTAGTCCCGAACTGCGCCAGCAGCTCGGGACGCTCAAGCAGTTCGTCGAGTCGTTCGATTTCGTGCGCATGCAACCGGACACGACGACCGTGAAGGCGATCGGTGCGGACGACCGCGTCTGGGTGTTATCCGAGCCGGGCAAGCAGTACGCGGTCTACTTCGGCCCGTCTGCTGCGGGGAATCAATTCGGCCTGACGCTTAAACTACCCCCCGGTGTCTACTCTGCCAGTTGGATCTCCCCGAGCACCGGGGAGACGCTCAAGACCTGGGAGATTACCGGTCGCAAGAACATGGGCCGGTTGATCCTGGTCTCGCCGTCGTTCAAGGAAGACCTGGCCCTCCGGTTGGTCCTGGCTCGGCCCGCGCAGTAATCCTCTCAGCGGATCTTGTAGGCTGGGTCAAGACCCAGCTTCTCCCAGAAGGACGCGGGCCTGCGGAAAAGCTGGGTCTTGACCCAGCCTACAAGACTTGGTGCGCAGGCCCTTATTGGGGCATCTCCAGCGCAGTCGGGCCCAGGGTGAGAATGGTCAGATCCTCGAGATCCTGCCGTGCGGCGAAGGCGCTGACGGCCTCGGGCGTCAGGGCGTCGAGAGAGGCCGAGATTTCATCGAGCGAGCGGACGCGGCCCAGGAAATACCAGTCGGAGGCCAGCGCCGCGGAGCGGCTCATGGTCGATTCCTGCTGCATGATGAGGGTGCTCTTGAGACCCGCGCGCATCGTCTGGAGCTCCTCGGCATCGATGCCCTCGGCGGCCAGGCGGCGGACCTCGGCGAGCGTCACGTCGAGCGTCTGCTGGGCGCGGTCGGCCGAGGTGCCGGCGTAACAAAGAACCGCGGCGCGGTCGAGGAAGCTCTCGTAGCCGGCGTAAACCGAATAGCACAGCCCCCGCTTCTCGCGCACCTCGGTGAACAGCCGGGCCGAGGCATATCCGCCCAGGATGGCCGTGGCGGCCCGGGCGAGATAGTAATCGGGATGCCGCACGGTCACCGTCGGATACGCCAGCGCGATCTGGATCTGCTGGGTCTCCTTCAAGATGTGATCGCGCTTCAGCCCGCCGGGACGGAGCTGAAGGGGCGACTCGGGCCGGGCCTTCCAGTCGCCAAAGAGCCGCCCGACCGCATCCCGCAGCGCCGGCCAGTCGATGGCGCCGGCCGCGGCGAGGATCGTGCCGTTGGGACGGAAGTGGGCTTCGTGAAACGCCCGCACCTCTGCCGGCAAGGCCGCCGCGACCCCTTCGGGCGTGCCGGGCGCGGCACGCCCCCACGGATCGGGGAAATGCCGCCGCCGCAGCTCGTAGATGACCTTCGACCCCGGATCGTCGTCGAGGCTCTGAAGCGATTGCAGCGTCAGGGCCCGGATCGGCTCCATCTCCTCATCGTCCAGCCGCGGCCGGCGCAGCATGTCGGCGAAGATCTCGAGCGCGGGGATCAGGTTGCGCCCAGGCTCGCGCCGGCGAGGCTCGTGTGCACCGTCTGCGCGCCTTCGGCATGGGTGACGCCCAGGTTGTCGAGCGCGGTCAACAAATCGCGGCTGTCACGATCCCCGGCGCCCCGGGTGATCCACTCGGCGAGCATCGACGCGATTCCGCCCCGGTCGGCCGGTTCGAAAATCGCCCCCGCCGGAACCAGGATCGTGAACGCCGCCGACTGCACCCCCGGCATGCTCTCGGCCACCAGGGTCAAGCCATTCTCGAACCGATGCTGACTGACGAGCGATTCGGACACGATCACCTCTCAATTTCAGATTCCGGATTCCGGATGCCGGATTCCGGATGACTGAAGGCTGATGACTGAGATCTGGCATCTGGCATCTGGCATCTGGCATCGGGCATCGGGCATCGGGCATCGGGAATCCGGCATCGGGCATCGGGAATCCGGCATCTGGCATCTGGAATCCGGCATCGGGAATCCGGCATCTGGCATCTGGAATCCGGCATCTCGAATCGAAACGGTCCCCTGGAAACTCAATCACCCATCCACCGCCTTATACAGCGTCTTGGAGCGTCGAAAACCGACCTCGCGATACATGCGCACGGCCGGGGTGTTCTCGGCGGTGACTTCGAGAAGCACGCGCTCGGCACCCGCGCGGCGGAAACCGTCCAGACTCTTGCACACCAGGGCCCGGCCCAGGCCAAGGCCACGGAACTCGGGCACGACGCCGACGTTCTGGATCGTGCCGATCAAGCCGCGGTCCACCACGCCCTGGATGGTCGCCGCGTAGCCATCCGCGCAGCCGATCAGCCAGGTGGCCTCGGGCAAGAAGCCCGGCTTGCGGCGGATTTCCCGCATCAGCCGCTGACAGCCCTGGCGATCCCCCAGACAGGGGAAGACCAGCGCGTCCATCTCGTCGCGGAAGCAGCGGTACTTGACCTCGGCGTGCTGGTCAAGCAGACGCTCGTCCCACGGCACCCACCAGAACAACGGCGGCAATCGCAGCGGCGCTGGCAGGCGGTCGAGATCGACCTCCATGCGAAACCGCTTGAAATACGTGATCGACATCGCCCGCCCACTGTTTTGCCGGAGGTCGAGTCTGCGCCCCGAAGATTCTCGGATCAGTGTAATTGGACGCCGAACAGCCGGTCAATTCGGTATCGGGTACTTGGTACCGGGTGCGGGATACAGGATACTGGTTGGGCGTTCTCGTACCCAGTCCCCAGTCCCCAGTCCCCAGTCCCCAGTGCCCGACGACATCGCGCAGCGCTTGCCCGTGGCCGTCGCCCTGCCGTGCTACAACGAGGCCGCCGCTTTGCCGGCCGTCGTCGCGGCGTGGCGCGGCGCTGCCCGAGGCGGAAATCATCGTCTTCGACAACAACTCGACCGACGGCACCGGGGCCCTCGCGCAGGAACTGGGCCTGCGCGTCGTGCCGGTCCCGGAACAGGGCAAGGGCCACGTGGTCCAGGCGATCTTCGCCACGCTGGCCGATCGCGCGGCGGTCGTCCTGGTCGATGGCGACGGCACCTATCCGGCCGATCGGATTGGCTCGTTATTGACGCCGATCCTGGACGGCACGGCCGACATGACCGTAGGCGCGCGCCGGCCGGTGGCCGAGGCCGGCGCGTTGACGCCCACCCGGCGACTCGGCAACATTTTGATCCGCGCCGCCTTCCGGCTCCTGATCGGCCGCGGGCACGGCGACTTGCTCTCCGGCTACCGCGTCTTCGCGCCGACCTTCCTGCACACCGTCACGCCCCGCTCGACCGGCTTCGAGATCGAGACGGAGCTGGCCTGCGCGGCCGTCACCCGCAAGCTGCGCGTGGTCGAAGTCCCGGTGCCGTATTATCCCCGCATCGCCGGGACGACGAGCAAGCTGCGCGCCTTCCGCGATGGGATGCGCATCCTGCGGATGATCCTGTCGCAAAGCTCGCGGCGCGCGCGTCTTCGTAGGGTAGGCTTTAGCCTGCCACTTTTATTCCGATATGAATATGGCAGGCTAAAGCCTACCCTACGAAGACTCACGCCTTGCCTTTCATGACCTCCACACCCTTCTCGATCGCGTCGGGGATCTTGTCCGGGTCTTTGCCGCCGGCCTGGGCGAGGTCGGGCCGGCCGCCGCCGCCGCCGCCGACGACCGGGGCGACGTCCTTGAGCCAGTTGGCCGGCGTGGAGCCCGTGGGCGACCAGGTCGGGCGTCAGGCCGGCGGCGAGGTGGACCTTGCCGTCGACGGCCGAGGCCAGCAGCACGGCCAGACCCGTGCCGGCGCTTGCGGCGGAGGACGTCGATCAGCTGGCGGAGCTCGTCGGGCGTTGCGTTGTCCGACGGCGGCGGCGACCACCTGCGCGTCGCCGACGGGCGCGGCGGCGGCCAGCAGGTCGTCGGCGCGAGGCCTTGCGGCGCCGCCTCGGCCTTGCGCTGGGTGGCCTGCTTCTTGAGGGCCTTGACCTCGTCGAGCAGCGCCGCGACGCGCTCGGCGACCTGGCCGGCGGGCACCTTCAGCGACGGCGGCGACCTCGGCCGAGCGTCTCCTCCTCCTGGCGGACGAGCTCGAGCGCGGCCTTGCCGGTCAGGGCGGTGATCCGCCGCGTGCCGGCCGAGACCGACTCCTCGCCGATGATCTTGAACAGGCCGACCTGGCCGACGTTGTCCAGGTGCGTGCCGCCGCAAAGCTCGCGCGAGAACTCGCCCATCGCGACGACGCGGACGATCTCGGGATACTTCTCGCCGAAGAGGGCCATCGCGCCCAGCGTCTTGGCCTCGTCGATCGGCATGATCGGTCCAGGCGACCGGCGTCGCCCGTCAGGACCCGGTCGTTGACCGTCTCCTCGATCGGCGCGGAGCCGGTCGCGGCCGACGGCCTCGGGGTTGGCGAAGTCGAACCGCAGCCGGTCGGGCTCGACCTTGCTGCCGGCCTGCTGGGCGTGCTTGCCGAGGTGGAGGTGCAGGGCGTGGTGCAGGACGTGCGTGGCCGAGTGCGCCCGGCGGATCGCCTGCCGGCGGTCGGCGTCGACCTCGGCGCTGCACCGCGCGCGTTGAGCGTGACGGTCCCCTCGGTCACGCTGGCCGATGTGGAGGATGAAGTCGTTCTCCTTCTTGGTGTCGTCGACCTGGAAGGCGAACCCCTCGCCGCGGATCGTGCCGGTGTCGCCGACCTGGCCGCCGCTCTCGCCGTAGAACGGCGTCGCGTCGAGGACCAGGACGATCGGGCGGCCCCGCCGTCCGACCGTGGCCGACTCGGCGAGCTGGTTCTGCTCGAGGATGCCGATGACCTTGGCCGTCGGCCGAGGTCGTCTCGTAGCCGAGGAACTCGCTGCCGTGGTGGTAGGCTTCCTTGAGGGTGTCGAGCGGGCCGGTGGCGAAGACGGCGGCGGCCTCGGTCGTGCCGCGCGAGATCTCGCGCGTGCTCGTCCATCGCCTTCTCGAAGCCCGCCCGGTCGACGCGCAGGTTCTGGTCGGCGGCCAGGCTCTCGGTCACCTCGACCGGGATGCCGTAGGTCGCGTGGAGGTCGAACGCGTCCTCGCCCGGAGATCGACGTCGGAGCCGCCGCCTTGGTCTTCCGGAACGACGTCGTTGAGCAGCTTCAGGCCGTTTTCGAGGTTCCGGAGGAACTGCTCCTCCTCCTCGCGGATGACGGTCTGGATGCGCGGGACGCTCTCGCGCGAGCTCGGGATAAGGCCGCTTCATCACCTCGGCGACGGTCGGGCACGAGCTGATACAGGAACGGCTCGCGACGGCCCATCTGGTAGGCGTCGAGCACGGCCCGGCGGAGCAGCCGGCGGACGACGTAGCCCTGTTTCTCGTTCGAGGGCTTGACGTTCTCGTGGATCGCGAACGTCAGGGCGCGGGCGTGGTCGGAGATCCGCCGGACGCGGATGCCGTCGGGCTGGTCTTGGGGTCGTAGGTCGACGCCGAGCGCGTCGGCGGCGGCGGCGACGATCGGCCGGAAGATGTCGATCTCGAAGTTCGAGGGCACCCTCTGCAAGCACGGCGGCCATCCGTTCCAGGCCCATGCCGGTGTCGATGTTCTTCTTGCGGCAAGGGTTCGAGCTGGCCCGGGCCCGACGCGGTTGAACTGGGTGAAGACCAGGTTCCAGATCTCGACCTCTTCGATGCCGTCGCCGTGATAGAAGATCTCGGAGCAGGGGCCGCAGACGCCGTTGGGCCCGTGCGTCGGGGCGCCGGCGGGCCAGAAGTTGTCGTCCTCGCCCATCCGGGTGATCCGGTCGGCGGCGAGGCCGACCTCCTTGTGCCAGATGTCGAACGCCTCGTCGTCGTCGAGGTAGACGGTGACCGTCAGCCGGTCGGCGGGGATCTTCAGGGTCCTGGTGAGGAACTCCCAGGCCCAGTGGATCGCCTCGCGCTTGAAGTAGTCGCCGAAGCTGAAGTTGCCGAGCATCTCGAAGAACGTCATGTGGCGCGGGGTCTTGCCGACGTTCTCGATGTCGCCGGTGCGGATGCACTTCTGGCAGGTGGTGGCGCGCTTGAAGTTCGGGTCGCCCAGGCCCATGAACTCGCGCTTGAACTGGTTCATCCCGGCCGGCGTGAACAGCACGGTCGGGTCGTTGCGGCACGAGCACGTCGCTCGGCCGCCGGACGCAGCCCTTGGAGACGAAGAAGTCGAGGTAGGCTTCGCGAAGTTCGTCGGTCTTCATCGTGGGAGGAACCATCCTGGGCGCGGGACTCGGGACCGTGGCACCGGGGCGCGAGAATGCTCCAGTTTACACGATGCCGGCCGGGCGTCCCAGACCGGGCCGCCGAAGGCGGGTCCACTGGTCCGCTGCCACCGAGACTCAGGCTCGGGATTGCCAACTCCCGGGATCTCGCTTGCCGTGCTGAACCGCGATGACGACAACCCGGTCGGGCTCAATACGCCTCGTCGATCTCGTCCCGGACGCCTGCCTGAAAGACAAGCGGGAGGTTCATCGAGGCCGCCTCACGTACGCCTTGATCTCAGAGGCCATCCGGGAAGTCTGTTTTAGCCCCAAAGGGGCGGCAGTGAATAGCCCGGGGCGTCAGCCCCGGGAACCGGGGCCGCCCCTGCGCCTCCTCCTCCAAAGCTCCGAAGGGGCGACCGAAAATCCTGCGGGACCATGGGTTCTGTCGCCCCTTCGGGGCTGCGGAGGGGGTTCGTGGCGCGTCGTTCCCCGTCCCGGGGCTGACGCCCCGGGCTATTCACTTTCGCCCCTTCGGGGCGAAAAACAGACGCCCCTTCGGGGCTTCCCGGATAGCCTCTCATCCCAGGTCAACACGTCGCTGGAATTGGCGTCGAGGGCCGCCAACCGGCGGTCGAGAAGGGCTTTCAGATCCTCGGTCAATGCCGGCTCGTAGCCCTCCTCGGTGAGCCCGTCCCAGACGGCTTCAATGAGGCGGAGGCGGTCTTCCGCCGGCCAGGAATCGACCGCCGTGAGGACGGTTTGCAGATCCATGGGGCACCTGCCTTGGGTCGAGGTCGAGTCCGCGCCGGCGGGGTCGAATCCACCTGCATCCAGCATACTCCGCAAGCCCGGCCAAGCCCAAGAGGGGAAGGTGCGTCATCGAAGACTCGACGCACCCTACCTAACTGCCGGCTTCCTTCACCTGATCCTATTTCTTCGCCGCGAAATCGTCCCCGATGCGAACCGTCTGGCAGATCTGGCGGATCGTCTCTTTGTAGTAGTCCTCAATCTTGGAATCGACGATGAAGGCGGCCCCGACGATTTGCCCTGCGCCGGCATCCATGACCCCGACCGCGAACACCACATCGACGCCGGCCTTCTTTCCCTTTGCCGTGCCGGTCACCACGAGGGCACCGCGTTTCGTCTCCGTTTGATCGTCGTACTTGATGTCTTGAAGATATCGAAGGAGGCCCTGCTTGACCTTGTCGATTCCTGCTTGTTTGTCCGCTGCCCCCTCCAGGGTGGCGATCATCGCATAAGCCTGTCCATCCTTGCTGACGCCGGAGACATAGTTGGCTCCGGTGGCCTGCTTCCAGTCGGAAGGAAGAGTGACCCCAAGGAGGGGCTTACCATTCTTCCGAAGGACCACCTCTCCGCCGGGAGCGGTCGCCGCCGGTGGAGCGGTCGCCGCCGGTGGAGCGGTCGCCGCCGGTGGGGCGGTGGCCAGCACCTGCGGTGGTGCTTGATTGAAATCCGAGTGCGGAGCGCTCTGGTATGCCGCAGTGGCTTGGTATTGGGTGCGCGCCTGGGCCTCCTGACCAACGGTTCGGACCGCGCCGGTCACGGCACCAATCTTGGCGCCGGTGGCCGCGCCGGACTCCCCGCCCACGAGTCCGCCAACCACCGCTCCGCGCGCGCCGCTACGGACTGCCCCACCCCGTTGAGCCATGGCGCCAGGGGTCAGCATCAGGAGAGCCAGCGAAGCCACTCCCAGAACCTGGAACTTGGTCATCGTACTTTCTCCTGTGTCGCAGGTTTCCCGGGGGCTGTCGAGTCTGGTACGGCACCAGGCTCACCTGGGTGTCGCCCTCCGGGCCTTCCGAGTACTCAGTCCCCATCAACAACCGACACGTGTGGACGTGGTTCCCCGCGGGAGGCCGGGGCCTTCACCTGGAAAAGGAACGGCTTCCGAACGCCACTCCCCCAAAACGGCATGACTCTTGACGTGTCCACAGTTGCGATCGCTGGAGCACGTCCTGAACAGATGACCGGGTTGACCGGCTGACCCTTCGTGCGCCGGTCAGTTCCGTATGCATTTGAGACACCAATCCGCTCGCACGCAACAAAATTCTGGGCGGAATTCTTAGCTTCGCGGGTGGCCCGGACGCCGGTTTCGGTGTCCGGGTCCGCGCAGCGACAAGAGACGTCCGACCCGGCCCGGAAGCTCAGGGGATGCCCCGCGGCCACCCTGCCGCCTCTTGTGGCTCGCCACCCGGACAACGTGGCGTTGTCCGGGCCACCCGCCAGGTTTGGCGTCGCTTGACGCTACTTGACCGTGATTGCCCCCCGATCGGTTCTCGAGCACAACCGGCCCTTTCAATCTGGCGACGGCGCGAGCGAATTCGGCGGGGGTGCGGACGGATTTGCCGGCGACGTGGGTGATGACCTGACCTTTGCGCAGACCGGCCACGGCGGACGGGCTGCCGGCCTTGACTTCGACCACGCACACGCAGCCCTTGGCCATCGCTTGCAGGGCGGTGAAGTCGAGCGTGGTGCCGGCCAGCATGCTCGTGAAATCGACTCGCAGGCCGCGCCAGGGCTCGGGGCGGTTGGTGGCGATGACCTCGCCCGCGACCGGGTACTTCGACAGGAAGACGGTTTTGTCGAGGACCTTGCCGTTGCGCCTGACCTTGAGCTGGATCGGCTGGCCCACGGGGGCGGTGCTCAGCGCGAGCGAGATGCCGGCCTCCTCGGGGACGGGCCGGTCGCCCACGGCCAGGATCACGTCGCCGGGGACCAGGTCACCCTCGGCGGCGGGCGTGCCGGGCTCGACGCTGCCCACCGCGTTCGGCCGGTCGTTGTCCAGACCGATGCCCAGAAAGCCGTACTCGACCTCCTTGCCTTCCCGCAGCGTGGTCACGATGCGGCGTCCCAAGGCATCAAGCGGAATGGCGTAGCCGGCCTGGGCGTCGAAGCCCTCGGCGTTGCCGCCGGTGGTGGTGATGCCCACCAGCTCCCCCTTGAGGTTCACGACCGCCCCGCCGCTCAGACCCAGGTTGAGCTTGGTGTCGAGCTGAAGCAGCGTCGGCAGATAACGGAAAAGCTGGCGGCTCTCGCGGCTCTCGTTGTCGCGCGTCAGCACGATGCGCCGGGTCGTGTTCGACAGGATGCCCCAGCTTGCCGAAGCCTTGCCGTCGCGCGCGGTATTGTACGGGTTTCCGAGAACAACAAGGAACGAACCTTTTCGCAAGAGATCGGCATCGCCGAGCGGGATGGGCGTCAATTTGGGGGCTGGCGTATTGGGCAGGAGACGGGGGGCGATCACGGCCAGGTCGCTGCGGGGGTCGGCGGCGATGATCTCGGCGTCGAAGCCCTGCCGGCCGGGCGCGCGGACGTAGATGCGCGAGGCGCCCTTGATGACGTGGAACGCGGTGAGGATCTGCTGCGGGCCGATGACCACACCCGAGCCGAAATCGCCCGGCATGGGGAGATGATCCGGGTGCGCCAGATCCGCCACGTCGAACGGCAATGGCGCCGCGGGCGGCCCGGCGGGATTATGCCCGCGCACGGCGGTCGTGGGCTCGCCTTCCGGATTCCGCGCCCGGGTGATCGCCACCACTGACGGCTCGGCCCGCGCAATGGCTGCCTGCAGTGCGTTTTCGAGCGCTGAGAGAGGGTCCGCAGGATCGGCCAACGCAAGACATGCCAGGGCCAGCGGGACGAACGAGAACATGATCGGGCCCTCGGGCCAGGGAGGACAGCACCCCTTCATCATTCGCGCTTTGGGGCGCCGGGGCAAGTTGAGTGACTCGGGAGCCGGATTCACCACAGAGACACGGAGAACACAGAGTTCTCACAGAGAATTGTTTTTACTCTGTGTCGTCTCTGTGTCCTCCGTGTCTCTGTGGTGAATCCGGGCTGGGCCGGCCCCTGCGTCATTCCTCGCCAGCCACTTCGCCCACGCTGCCATTGCCGGTGAAGGCGTGTTCGCCGCGGCGGGTGAGGATTTGGGTCGTCAGCTCGTCCGTCAGCTCGGGGTGGTCGCGCAGGTACTGCTTGACGTTCTCGCGGCCTTGACCGAGGCGCTGATCGCCGTAATTGAACCAGGAGCCGGACTTCTCGATGAGCTTGTCGGTCAGCGCCAGGTCCAGCAGGTCGCCCTCGCGCGAGACACCGCTGGTGTACATCATGTCAAACTCGCACACGCGGAAGGGCGGGGCGACCTTGTTCTTGACCACCTTGACCTTCACGCGCGAGCCGACGACCTCCTCGCCCTCCTTGACCGGCCCGATCCGGCGCACGTCGATGCGGCACGAGCTGTAGAACTTCAAGGCCCGGCCGCCAGGCGTCGTTTCCGGACTGCCGAACATGACGCCGATCTTCTCTCGAAGCTGATTGATGAAGATCAAGACGCACTTCGACCGCGACACCCCGCCGGTCAGCTTGCGCAACGCCTGGCTCATGAGCCGCGCCTGCACGCCGACAAAGCTGTCGCCGATCTCGCCTTCGATCTCCGCCCTGGGTACCAGGGCGGCCACCGAGTCGATGACAATGATGTCCACCGCGTTCGACAGCACCAGCATCTCGGCGATCTGGAGTGCCTCCTCGGCGCTGCCCGGCTGGCTGACGAGAAGCGACTCGATGTTCACGCCCAGCTTCTTGCACCACGACGGGTCGAGCGCGTGCTCGGCGTCGATGAACGCGGCCACGCCGCCGATCTTCTGCGCATTGGCGACGGCGTGCAGCGCGATCGTCGTCTTGCCGCTCGACTCCGGCCCGAACAGCTCGATGATTCGCCCCCGCGGCAGCCCCCGGCCTCCCAGCGCCAGGTCGAGCGACAGAGCGCCGGTCGAGATGCCTTCGATCTCAAGGTGGCTCCCCTCGCCGAGCTTCATGATGGCCCCGGCGCCGAAGGTCTTCTCGATCTGGCCGAGCGCCGCCTGGAGCGCCTTCTCCTCAGCCGATGCCGATACGCCTTTCCCCTCGCCGCCGCTCGCTTTCTTGGCCACGTCGCATTCTCCCCCTCAGAGGGTGTAGGAAAAGGTCTCGTAGGGTAGGCTTTAGCCTGCCAATTCCATAAGACTAAGACTATGAGATTGGCAGGCTAAAGCCTACCCTACGAGATGGAGTTCCCGCTTTTCGCACGCCCCTCAGACCGGCCGCCACCAACTGCAAATAGTGTACGCAAGGATAGTAAGTATAGCTCGCGACGGCCGCCGAAGTCAAGCCGTCGCCGGGGGATTTCCGGCCCCGAGCGGGTTGTGCGCCAGGGCGGTATAGGTCGGGCCGGACGGGGCCAGGATCGAGGCGAACGTGACGACCTCGGCGACATCAAACGGGCCGGCCGACCAGTCCTGGTGGCGCTGTAAAAGGCTGGCGAGGTTCGCCGCCGGCCCGCGCCCGGTCTTGACCCGGCCGATGGTGATGTGGGGCGAGAAACGTTCGTCAACCGGGGGCCGGCCGGCCGCCTTCAAGGCGCGGACGACGGCCACCTGGAGCGCTCGGAGCCCATCCAGGCCCGCGCCCGTCAGCCCCGCCCAGACGACCCGCGGCCGGGACGGGTTCGGGAACGCCCCCAGCCCTTCCAGCGACAGCTCGAACGCCGCGATCGACGCGGCGGCTTCACCCACGGCGCGGCAAACCTGGTCCAGGTCCGTGTTGGGAACATCGCCGAGAAAGGCGAGCGTCAAGTGGCACAAGGCCGGCGCGACCCACCGCACGCCGGCCGCATCCGGAGCCAGGCGCTCCTCAAGCTGTCGCAGGCGGGTCTTGTGCGTCTCGGGCAAGCCTACGGCGGCGAAGGTGCGCGTCATGCCGGACATGGTGGTCGCCTCACGGTTCCTCATCCGATTGGAACACATTCTCGGGCAGTTCCGGCGCCGGCTGGCGGCGCTGGTCGGGGTCCCAGAGGCGGTAACCCCAGTCGAAACCGCGGGTTGGTGGGCGGCGGTAGCGGGAATCGAGATTGCCGCCGTCGTCCTGGCCGTCCGGGCCGACGGAATACACCACGAGCCCCTCGGGCCGGCGCGCGAACCGGATCGGACCGTCGCCGAACGGATCAACGGGGAGTTCTTTCAAGTAGACCGGCACCAGGGCATCGGACGACTCGGGCCAGTGGCCGTGGGCTTTACGGTAGCGTTCGAGCGCGATCATCATGCGGCCGGCGTTCAGGAGGGCCCGGGTGCGCAGGTAGGCATCGGACGCAGGCTGGATGGCCGGCAGCACCAGGGTGGCCAACGTGCCCAGGTATTGTTGAATTTTGGATTTGTTCCTCGTCGTCTGAAGCGAGTATTCCCAGTCCTTCCACTTTTTCGGTTGTTGTTGGAGCGGCTGACGGGCGATGGCGATGGCCTGGTTCAGGTGTTCAACGATGAGCGCTTGGCTGTAGTGAAGCATGAAACCGGCGGGGCCCATCGAGATCAGGAAGCCCCCGACCGGTCCGGGTCCGCCCGGTGTGCGACCGGCCTTCATCTGTTCGACCATCTCGAAGGAATACGCCCGTTCGCCGCGCAGGGCGTAAACAAGGATCGGCTCGGCCGCCTCTTCGGCCAGCGCGGCATCGACCTTCGCCAGCGCCGCGTCGGACGCCTCGCCCTGGGCCAGGACGCGCTGGAGCGACATCACGGTGACGTGATTGATCGCCATGCGCACAAGCTGCGGCGAGAGCGTCGGCTCGTCCCCGATGGACCGGCCCGCGTTGAGCATAGCCCGCACATCATCGAGCGCCTCCGTCGCTATCGCCGGCCTGGAGCCGGGAGGTGGCATCAAGCTGGAGCAGGCGCGTCGCCGTGCGCGGTGCGTGGAGGTGGTCGAGAGCGTTCGGCCCGATGAAGGATTGCATGTTCAAGACAGCGCGACCGCGCGGCATGCCGGCCAGAGCACGGGCCTGCGATCGGGAAGGTTCGAGGGCCGCCAGGTCTTCGCCCAGATGCTTTTCCTGGTCGGGGGTCAACAATTGCGACGGTTCACCCCTGGAGAGCAGGTTGAGGACCACGTCCAGCCGCTCGGGGCCCGTGCTGCCGTCAACTTTCCGCGTGGACAACCATCTCCGCCCAAGTGCCTGGTCGATGGCCGCGATCTTCATGGCGGAATTCTCGGCGTCGGGCACGGGTGCCCGGTCCGCGATCAGGTCGGCCAGCCGCCATCGCACGTCTTGCCGCTCGGTCTCCTTGATGGCGCTCTGGAGCCGACCACCGGAGGAGAAGCGGAGAAAAGCCAAGGCGATCGCGACCACCACGAGCGACGTTCCCAGAGTGAAGGATATCGCCCACAGCAGCCAGCGCCAGCGAGGCGGCTTCGTCGAGTTGTCGGCCATGATGGGGGCCTCGACATCGAAATCGTAGGGTAGGCTTCAGCCTGCCTCTTCTATTCCCAAGGAATTCGGACCACAGGCGGAATAATTGAAGTCGCAGGCCCGCTCTGGAAGCCCGAAGCGCCAGCGAGTGCATCGGTCTTCTCGGAACCATTCCAATCCATGCACTCGCTGGCGCTTCGGGCTTCCAGAGCAAGGAGGTGGGCGGTGCCCACCCTACAAAGACCCGATCGCGGTTTCCAGGCGTTGCAGGAACTCGACACGGGGAATCTCGCGCGCACCGAAACGGAGCATGTGCCCGCTGGCGACCTGGCAATCGATCAACTCGACACCTTCCCTCTCCAGCCGCTCGACCAGCGCGACCAGGGCAACTTTCGAGGCGTCCGTCTCGACGTGGAACATCGACTCGCCAAAGAAGGCCCGGCCCAGACGCACGCCGTAGATGCCTCCCACAAGACGACCTTTCCGCCAGCACTCGGCGCACTGCGCGAACCCGAGCCGATGGAGGTTCACATAGGCCCGCTGCATCTCGGGCGTGATCCAGGTGCCGTCCTCGCCCGGCCGGTGCACCTCGGCGCAGGCGCGAATCACCTGCGCGAAGGCCGAGTCGAACCGGACCTCGAAGCGTCCCTGTCGGATCGTCCGCCGCAACCGCCGAGAAACACGGATCTCGTCGGGGAACAGCACGAGCCTCGGGTCGGGACTCCACCACAGGATCGGCCCGCCAGGCTGGTCGTACCAGGGGAAGATGCCGTTCCTGTACGCCGCCAGCAGCCGCTCGGGTGCCAGGTCGCCGCCGATGGCCAGCAAGCCCTCGGGCTCGGCCAGCCCGGCAGGAGGGAAGATCGGCCGGCGGTCGAGGCGGAAGACCGGCATCGCGGGGCCTGCTCCGGGACAGGACGATGCGCAGTTTCGTAGGGTGCGTGAAACGCACCAAGGCTTTGTCGGGAAAAGAGATAGGTGCGTTTCACGCACCCTACGGGGAGAGCATCGACTCCACCTCGTCCGACGCCCCGAAATTGTCGCGGTAGCGGGCGACAAACTGGGGAACATCGTAACGGTGCTCTTGCGTGCCGCGGTGCTCGATGGCGTAAACGGCCGAGAGCGCGGCCAGGCGGCCGACGACCGGCCAGGAAAAACCGCGGCTCAGACCCATGACGAACCCCGCGCGGAAGGCGTCGCCGGCGCCGGTGGGATCGACGACGGAATCCGGCTTCGCGGGCGGGATCTCGAATTCCTCGCCGTCCACGGTGATCAGCGCCCCGGCCTCGCCGCGAGTCATGACGGTGATCGGCACCGATCGCCGCAATTCGGCCTCGCTCAGACCCAGCTTTTCGGCCATCATGCCGAACTCGTAGTCGTTGCCCGCCAGGACCTTGGCGCCGCGGCAGCCCTCCTCCAGCTCGGCGCGGCTCATGCGGGGCAACTGCATCGACGGGTCGTACAGATAAGGAATGCCGCCGCGGTGCATTCCTCGGCGTATCGGTTCATCGCCGTCGGGTCGTTGGGCGCGATCACGACCAGGTCGCCTCGGGTGGCGCCGACATCACTCGGCGCGACGGTCGAAGCCTGCGCCATGGCGCCGGGATAAAACGCCGTGATCTGGTTGTCCTGCAGGTCGGTGTTGATGAAGCAGGAGGCCGTGTGCTCGCCGGGAATGACCCGCACGCCGCTGAGTCCACGCCGGCCTGTGAGAGCCAGGCGCGATACTCGGCGAAGTCCTCGCCGACGGTGCCGACCAGCACGGGCTTCTCGCCCAGGAGAGCCAGATTGAAGGCGATATTCGCCCCCGTGCCGCCCCGCCGCCGCGTCAGCGAATCGACCAGGAACGACACGCTCAAAACGTGCATCTTGTCGGGCAGGATGTGGTCCCGGAACCGGCCCGGGAAGACCATGATGTAGTCGTAGGCGATCGAGCCGGTGACGAAAATGCGCATGACGTATGCCTGTTTCTCTTCTTGTAGGGTAGGCTTTAGCCTGCCACATTTTTTTCTTTTTCGGTCTCGGAGGCAGGCTGAAGCCTACCCTACAAGACCAAGATCAGGATGGCGGCCCCGGTTGCAGGTGGGACCATGCCTCATCCTCCTCGGGACGGTTCCAGTCCTCAGCCAGCGCCGGTTCGCTCAATAGGGCCGTCTCGTTTGGCACATTCGACGGCTCTTCGAACCGATCTAGCGGACTGAAGTCGCTTTCAGCATCTCCAGCGTCTGCCCGATCCGGCCGCGGCAGGTCTCGCGGCCCAGGATGACCAGGCAGTCGTAGAGCCCCGGGCCGACCCCTTGCCCCGTGACGGCCACGCGGAGCGGGTTGACCACGTCGCCCATCTTGCGGCCGGAGCGCTCGGCGTAGTCGTGGACGGCCTTTTCGAGCGTCGCCAGGTCGTAAGGCTCGGTCGTGGCCAGGACCATGTCGAGCTCGGCCAGCATCGCCGGCACGCCCTCCTTGCGGAGCCGCTTCTTCACGGCGTCGGGGTCGTAGGTCAGCGTCTCGGTGAAGAAGAACCGGCCCAGCTTGAGGATGTCGGAGAAGACCTTGAGCCGGTCGCCCAGGGCCGCGATGACGGCCTCGATCCGGCGCGGTCGGCGTCGAGAGCGGCTCGGCGACCAGGCCCTCGCTCTTCAGGAACGGGAGCACCCCCTCGACCTTCTGCTCCAGCGGGAGGGTCTTCATCCACTCGCCCTCGATCCAGAACAGCTTGTCCTGGTCGTGGCTGGCGGGCGAGCTGTTGACCCGGTCGAGCGTGAACTTCTCGATCAGCTCGGCGCGGGTGAAGATCTCCTGCGTGGCGTCGTAGCTCCAGCCGAGCCGGGCGAGGTAGTTGAGCAGCGCCTCGGGCAGATAGCCCTTCTCGATGTACTGGTGCAGGTAGACCGAGATCCCGAGCTTCTCGTATTCCGCGATCTTCCGCTTGGACATCTTCGCCTTCGAGCCCGGCTCGGCCACGTAGGGGATGTGGGCGAACGGCCGGCAGCGTGGCGCCCAGCGCCTCGAAGACCAGGAGCTGCGGGAAGGTGTTCGAGAGGTGCTCCTCGGCGCGGACGACGTGGGTGATCTGCATGTCGACGTCGTCGACGACGCTGGCGAAGTTGTACAGCGGCGTGCCGTCGGGCCGGACGATCACGAAGTCGCCGATCTCGTCGGTGGCGAACTCGACGTCCCCCTTGATCAGGTCGTGGAGGACGAGCGTGCGGCCCGGCGGGACCTGGAACCGCAGGGCGAACGGCCGGCCCTCGGCCTCGAACTGCGCGGACTTGCTCGTCGGAACATCGGCTTGCGGCGGAAGCGGTAGGCACGCTTCTGCGCGCTCGGCCGCGGCCTTGTCGGCGGCGCGCTCCGCTTCGGTGCTATAGTCGCGGTAGACGTGGCCGGACGGCGACCAGACGCTCGGCGGCCGCGCGGTAGTTGTCTCGGCCGCTGCGACTGGTAATACGGGCCGAGACGGGCCGCCGACCTCGGGGCCTTCGTCCCAGTCGATCCCCATCCAGCGGAACCCGTCGAGGATCCGCTTGACGGCGTCCTCGACGTGCCGCTGCTGGTCGGTGTCGTCGATCCGCAGGATGAACTGGCCGCCGTGGTGGCGGGCCAGCAGCCAGTTGAACAAGGCCGTCCGCACCCCGCCGATGTGCAGGAAGCCGGTCGGGCTGGGGGCGAATCGGGTGCGTACGCTCATGGCAAGTGCAGCCGGGAGGGACAGTTCAGAAGAAATCCGGGATCACCGTAGTCGCTCGCCTCCCCAGTTGTCAACCGCCGGTCGCCTGGTCGGATTCACCACAGAGACACGAATAACACAGAGTTCTCACAGAGAAATTCCCATCTCTGTGTCTCTGTGGTGAATCCGGCCGGTTGGGTCACTCATCCCAGTTCGGATACTGCTCCGGCGCCTTGCCGTGTGTCTCCAGGATGCGGGCCTTGGTCTTGCGGCCGGGCGGCTCGATCCGTTCCAGCTTGACGGTGAACTGCCAGTTGTCGCCGAAGTCGTAGACCAGGTCCATCGCTTGCCCCGGCTCCAGCGGCAGCGTGCCGATCGGCACCTGGTCGGCCCAGGGGCCTTCGTCCGTGTACGGGTGCGCCGCTGTGGCCCGGCCTCCCAGGCGGTCGCGGTAGGTGAACTCATACAGGTGATCGTTGTCGAAATTCACTGAGCGGAGGATCCAGTTCATCAGGTCGTCGAGCGTGTCGTCGGCCGGCATGGCGATGAGCCGCCAGATCTTGCCCAGCGACACCCGGAACACGAACGTGCCCTCCCGGGGCTCCTCTTCCGGCAACTCCAGGTTCTCCCGCCATTCGGGGAAGTAGGGCTGAAACAGCGGCTGCCAGACCCCGAAGCGCGGCGTTGCCAGCATCTCTTCCTCTTCGTCCTCGTCCTCTTCGGGGATGGAGTCGCCCCTCAGCAGGGGACTGAACCGAGCGTCGGCGAGCAGGGTGAAAACGGCATCGCCGAACGGAACGTGTTTGATGCTGGCCGGCTTCCAGGTCGTGACGACCGGCGGGGGTGGCTGTTCGATCTTCAGGAGCCCGAACAGATCCATCAGGGCCAGCAGGTAGAAATCCCGGTAGAACCCCGGGACGTAGGCATCTTCCCGTGGCTTTTGGGGATCGATCCGGTAACCCTTCGCCGGCAGGAGCTTCCAGCCTTGCAAGCAGGACATGAGCAACTCGTCGTCCCAGCTCGAGCCCCGCTCCCCGACCATCTCCGCGCGGCCGAAGCGGAGCCAGGCTTCCAGCAAGTTGAAGTATTGCTCCCTGGGGTTGAGCCGGTCCCACTGCACCAGCATGGCCGGGTCGAGGACCAGGCGGCCCTTGGCGCCGACCCCTCGACCCGGCTCAGCCCGGAGGCCCGCAGCAGCAGGTTCAGCCCTTGCAGGTAGGGGTGGGAGCGGAGCTGCGGTCGCTTCATTTCCAGGTGGATGGGCCGGCTCAGGCGCGCGTCCAGCTCGGCGATGAACTTCAGGGGAAGCAGGTTGTACTTGCCGCCCGCCTCGACCCCCTTCTGCCCCAGAAGGAAATCCAAAAGCATGCGGAAGTCACGCAGCACCCGGCCGGGCTGGTCGGCGGTGATGACCTGGTCCCGGAGGCACTGCTTCTGGGCCTGGGTGAGCTCAGGTTCTTTCATCGGAAGCTCCTGCCCGTTCATTTCGCTTTTTCGGTGGCGTGCTCTCGTGCGGCTGTGAGCCATTCCAGGGAGCCGATCATCTGCACGTCCTGATCGGCGAACCGCTTGGCGTCGGCGGCGTTGAGGGTGAACGTGGCCAGGACTTGCGCCCCTCCGGGACTGGCGATCAAATAATAATACCAGAGGACTGCCTGCGCGCGTTCCTTGCCCTGCACGGCCATGCGGTAGCGGAAGCCGCCCGCGGACCCGTCATCGAGCTCGCCGGCCTCGGCAATGCCGCCGAAGCGGGCACCGAGGGCCGCGCGGATGTCCTCGCGGAACTGCTTGAGATCCTGGTGCCGGCCGGCGCCGGCTTCCGGGCCGATCGACAGGTTGCACTGGGCGAGCAGCTCGCCGTGATCCAGCCGCTTCAGGACCGAGATCCGCGCGTCGCTCCAGAACAGGTGCCAGTCGCGATCATGGAAGAGCCGGAATTGATCCCCGGGCGGGCGGAATTCGAGGAGCAGCAGATGGGGCGGGGTCTCGCCCGGTACGGAGGCCGCGGCCGCGTCGCCGAGCTCGACCGGGAGTTCCGTCGGTGTGCGGGTCAGCGTCAGCGTGCCCTGGAAATCGAAGCCCGCCTCAACCTGGCCCGGCTTACGGACTTCCGCACGGGTGAGCGTGAGCTTGCCGATCCGGCCCGCGCGGCGGTCGAAGGTGTACTGACCATCGAACGTGATCGTGCCTTCGCCGCCGCGTGCCGCCCCGCGCACCTGGCCGGTCAGATGCACCCGTGCCGAGTCGGCGTCGCGGGCGTCGAGCCGGGCCTTCAAACTGGACGCGGCCAGGGCCTCGTAGTCGCTCAGTGCACGCGTCGTCTCGGTGCTGATCGTCCACGTATCTCCCACCGCTACAGCGTGATCGGGCAAGAGCCCGCCGAGCATGAGCGGGTCGGCGGGGCCTTGCACCAGATCGAGCTCGGGGCGCGTCAACGGGCCGCCCGGACTGAACACCCGCACGGCTCCCTCGTGAACCTCGGCCACGAGCAACGCCCGCTCCGATCGGAGCTGGGTGGTCAGGGGCCGCCCCGGCGTGTTGATCGCCACCGCCGCCTGCCGCATCCGGCGCAGGTCGCGCAGCGGGCGGCCCCGCCGGTCCACGCTCAGAACGCGATTGTCGAAGTCCAGCCGGCTCACCATCTTGAGGCGAACCGGCGGGGGCGGCTCGGCGCCCTCCGGCGCAGCCGGCCGCAGCGTGCCCGCGGCGTTCAGCTCGATCAGGACATGGCTGGCCGAACCTGCGGCGACCGCTTCCCGCAGTTCGATCGCCTCCTCCCCGGCCGCGCCCACCAGCCCCAGCCCGATCATCCACAGGATCGCCGTCGCCATGCCGCGTCCTCCTTCCCGCACCCGCCCGCGATCGCCCACCTCCGTGCCGCGCTGAAAACTTAAAGGGTGTACGAACAGGGGACGAGCCGGTCCCTCTTTGTAGCGGCGGCCGTCTCGGCCGCTCCGGATCGGGAATCTGGAATCGAGAATCGGAATTCCGGAGCGGCCGAGACGGCCGCCGCTACAAAGAAGAACCACTTTTCGTACACCCTTTTAGTGCGCCCCCGCGCGATCCGTCAATCGCAGCTCCCGCCCCGCGCTGCGGGCGCGGTATCCCGGCCGCATCGGTGTCAACCCTGTTCGACGCGGCGCCGGCGAATACAATCCCATGTCGAAGGCGGGGGCCCAGAGGCGCTCCCACTTTCGCGCGCGAAATCGTCGCCTCGGCACGTTGACAGCATGGGCGTTGACGAACGTCAAGGCCCAGGACGAAGCTCCAAGAGGACGAATTCTCTCGGAGCTCGCTCATGGTTGAGACCGTTCGCGGATGTCCGGTTCCGGATGCTCCCTTCCTATCTTTCTACCTCGAAAAGGGATAGAAGACCGGACGGACACATCGACCAGGGAACTCAGAAGGAAATCGGAGCGGGAGCGAATCCCTTTCGGAAGGACGTTCGAAAGGCATCTTTTTTTCGCAACAGGCGTATGGCACCCGGCACATCGACTCTACCGTACAGACGCGAGAAAGACCTGATCCGGGCGCTTCACACCGCGGCGGGGGCGATAGCGCCGAGAGTCCCTGGTCCCGGACGAGGGTGGAAACCGGGGGTCTTTTCCGTTTTTTTCGTCCCGAGGGCATTTCGATTGCGTAAGGTTTTTGGTGAACCTTCGGTTGTTGACGGACGTCTAAAGTATGCGGATTCTGATTCCGATTCCTGATCGATTGTGAGCGGCGCCGGGAACGTGCTTTTGTGCCGTGGGGCGGGAACGGTTTACGACTTCTTCCAGGAACGGCGGCGCTGGGCGTAAGGACGGGGAGGGCCAAGCATGGGCGGCGTCTATTGTCATCCCGCCTTGCGGCAGCTCAAGGAGCAGCAGACCCGCTTTGCACCCAAGGAGCGGCGGCTGGAGCAGATCGAACGCGCCGAGAAGCTCTTCGCCGAGATCGAGCAGGAGAAGCGGTACCCGTACGAGTACCTGGTGTACCGGATCACCGGGTTCCGTCCCGAGCGGGCGCCGGCGCTGGTTCTGGAAGGGCGGGACGTCTGCCACGATTTGCGGCAGTTTGTCGAGGACCTGTCGGCCACGGTGGGCCAGACGATCGAGCAGGCCGGCGAGCCGGTGCTGACCGTGGCGGAAGTGAGCGAGCGCTTCCACGTCTCGCTGCGGACCGTCAGCCGCTGGCGGCGGCAAGGCCTGGTCGCCCGCCGCTTCCTGATTGACGGCCGCACCAAGATTGGCTTCTTGCTCTCGAGCGTGGAACGGTTCGTGGCCGGCCACCGCGACCGGGTGGATCGCGGGTCGCGGTTCCGGCATATCAGTAACGCGGAGCGAGACGAGATCGTGCGACGAGCGCGACGGATGGCGGCGGTGGGAGGCCCCGGCCGCATGACCGAGATCGCACGACGAATTGCGCAGAAGTTGGGGCGCTCCCACGAGACGATTCGCATGACTCTCAAAACTTACGACCGCGAGCATCCCGATCGCGCCATTTTCCCGGCCACGACCGCACCCTTGGGCGAGGACGCCAAGGCGGCTCTCTACCGGCAGTACCTGCGCGGGGTGGGCGTCGATGTGCTCGTGAAGCAATACGGCCGCACCCGGTCGAGCGTCTACCGCGTCCTCAACGAAATGCGCGCCCGCCGGATTCTCGAGACCAAGCTCGAGTACATCCCGCACTCCAGTTTCGACGACCCGGCGGCCGAGGCCGAGATCCTCGCGCCCGTGCCCGCGCCGGCCGACGGCAAGCCGCCGCGCCGCACGAAGGCGCCCAAGGGGCTGCCCCCCTATCTGGCCAGCCTCTACGAAGTGCCGCTGCTGGGCCGGGAACAGGAACTCCACCTGTTTCGCAAGATGAACTTCCTGAAGCACCGCGCCTCCCAGCTCCGCGCCCGGCTCGTCCCGGCCCGCGCCCGGACCAGCGACCTGGACGAGATCGAGCGGCTCCAGGAAGAAGCCCTGGCCGTCAAGAACCAGATCATCCGCGCCAACCTGCGGCTGGTCGTCTCGATCGCCAAGCGCCACGTCGGCCCCACGAATAACTTCTTCGAGCTGGTCTCCGACGGCAACATGAGCTTGATCCGGGCCGTCGAGAAATTCGACTTCAGCCGGGGCAACAAGTTCTCGACGTATGCCTCGTGGGCGATCATGAAGAACTACGCCCGCACCATCCCCGAGGAAAACTACCGCCGCGACCGCTTCGTCACGGGCCACGAGGAGATGTTCGAGGCCGCGGCCGACACCCGCACCGACGAACACGAATACGAGTCGGCCCTGAAGCGCATGCAAGACGTCGTCAAGCGCATCCTGGGACGCCTCGACGATCGCGAGCAGCGCATCATCATCAGCCGTTTCGGTCTGGGAGGCGCCAGCGAACAGACCCTCGAACAGCTCGGCCGCGAGCTCGGCATCACCAAGGAACGGGTCCGCCAGATCGAGTCCCGCGCCCAGGAAAAGCTCCGCAAGTTCGCCGGCGAGGAGAAGCTCGAGCTGCCCATGCTCTGAGAACGGACGCGGGAATTCTGGGTGTCTGGACAATCCATCGGGATTTGGGTTGACTGGGGCTGGGTCTTCATGTCTCTCTCCAGGAGGTTTTCTTATGGGCGCCCAGTCTCGCAAGCCGTATCCGAGCGACCTCAGCGATCTCGAGTGGGCCATCGTCGAACCGCTGCTCCCACCGCGGGTACCGGCGGGCGCACCGCGCAAAGTCGACTTCCGCGAGGTCCTCAACGCGATCTTCTACCTGCTCAGTACCGGGTGCCCGTGGTCGGCCTTGCCCCATGACTTTCCTGCGGAAGGGACGGTGCGCGATTACTTCCATCAGTGGCGTCGTTCGGGACGGTGGCAACAGATTCACGACACGCTTCGTACTCGGTTGCGTGAGGCGGTTGGGAAGGAGGCGGAACCCAGCGCGGGCAGCATCGACAGCCAAACCGTCAAGGCGACGCGCACCAGTGGCCAACGGGGCTACGACGCGGGGAAGAAGATCAACGGCGTGAAGCGGCACATCCTGGTGGATACCCTGGGATTGCTACTCGCGGTGGTGGTCCATCCGGCGAATATCCAGGACCGTGATGGGGCCAAACTGGTGTTTGCCCGAGCCAAGCTCACGGGGACGTGGTCGCGGATGCAACGCGTCTGGGCCGATGGTGGGTATGCGGGAAAGTTGGTGGCCTGGGTGGCCTCGTTCTGGCATTGGATCTTGGAAATTGTGAAACGCAATGACGACGTGAAAGGATTCCAGCTTCTGCCGAAACGTTGGGTGGTGGAACGGACGTTCTCCTGGTTGTCGAATTATCGTCGTTTGAGCAAGCATTACGAATATTGGAATGAAACCGGCGAGGCGATGATCCATCTGGCGATGATCCACCTGATGCTCCGTCGCCTCGCCAAGAAGAAGGCCGGCGTCGCGGTTGCCTAAATTGCCGCGCCCCTTCTGAGAGGGTGTACGAGAAGGGGTCTTCTGTGTAGCGGCGGCCGTCTCGGCCGCTCCGGATTCTGGATTCCGGATCCTCGATTCTGGATTCCGGATCCTCGATTCTGGATTCCGGATCCTCGATTCTGGAATCTGGAATCTGAAATCCGAAATCTGGAATCTGGAGCGGCCGAGACGGCCGCCACTACATGGAAGAGCCCCCCTTTTCGTACACCCTTTGAGAGCGAGTCCGAGCGTCCGGAAAACGGAACCAAACTTGTACATTGAAACTATGAGAGGGAGGTCGAGCCGCCGGCCAACAGCTCCCCCGAGTCTGTGTCAGACTTCAGGTGTGTACCAGACCCCTTTAGTCCTCCTGACCCGGAGACACGCCGTGAACTACGTCGGCATCGACCTCCACAAACAGACTATCGTCCTCTGCGTCCTGAACCAAGACCGCAAGGTCCTCCACCGCGGTACCTTCGCCTGCGCCGACACCGAGGCCCTCCTCACCTTCTTCCGCCGCCTGGGGCCATTCCGGGCCGTCGTCGAGGCCACCGCCAGCTACGAGTGGCTGGTGGAACTGATCGAACCGCTCGCCGAGCGGGTCGTGCTTGCCAACCCCAAGAAGCTGCGCATCATCGCCGAGAGCACCAAGAAGACCGACAAGCTCGACGCGTATGTGCTGGCCGAGTTCCTGGCCCGCGACATGATCCCCGAGGCCTTTCGACCGACACCGCGGCAGCGTGCGCACCGCACCCTGGTGCGCCACCGTCAGTACCTCAAGCAGTGCGCCACGGCCCTGAAGGTGAAGATGCGCCATGATCCTCAGTAACTACAACGCCGACCGCCGCGACCTGTTCACCACCGTGGGCTGGACCGCGGCGCTAAAGGAAGTCCGGCTCCATGAGAGCGACCAGTTCGTGCTCGATCAACTGCATACCCAGTGGCAACACCTGGAAGAGCAACTGCGGGACCTGCGGCAACGGCTCCAGCAGTTCGGGACCGCCGCCCCGCCGCGCGAGGCCGAGGCGCGGGCCAAGCTGCGGACGATCCCCGGGGTCGGTCCGGTGACCATCGACGTGGTGGTCAGCGAGCTGGGGGATGTGAGCCGGTTCGCCTCGTCCAAGGCGGTCAGCGCCTACGCCGGGCTGGCGCCGCGGGTGCGGCAGAGCGCGGGCAAGGGCAAGGACCTGGGCATCACCAAGGAAGGCTCGCCGCTGTTGCGCTGGGCCTTGGTGGAGGCGGCCTGGCGGGCGGTGCGGCAGAGCGCCGCGTGGCGGCGGATCTATGAAGGCATCAAGAAACGGGCTGGTGGCAAGAAGGCGATCGTGGCGGTGGCGCGTCGGCTGCTGGGGGTGATGTACGCGATGCTTCGCGACGGCGCCAACTACGACTTCCTGAAAGTCGGTGAACCGCAGCCGACCTGAACCCGGCCGGCGGGTGTGCGGGAACCGATTCGATCCTGGAGGTGAGTCCGCAACGAACCGCATCAGGCCAGAGTGTGGGAGACAGGCGGTGCCCTGGTGGGCGTGACGACCATGGGACGACCCCGTAACGAAGCCGGAAGGTGGTCCCATCACCGACCTTCGTGATATTGAATGGCGGCGTCCCTTGGATTCCGGATTCCTGGCGACGTCCGAGCGATCGGATGATCCCGTATAGATGGTTGAGCGTCACGATCACGTCGGCATCGGCTCGCAGTGGTGAAACGAGGCGGAGGGCGACTCTCCCTTGGCCTCAGGCTCAGGGGATGTGTGTCGGGAGTGCACGAACCGGCACCGTGGGCGGGTCGGAGATGGGCCAGATCGACCGACGCCGACGGCGAGGGGGATGTGCGGGAGCTCTCGACCCATTTTCTCTGCACCGGCCCGCTTGACTTCCCCCCTCTCATAGATGGCTTCGTTCGGCGCCGAGGGTCCCTTGGCTTCGTTTGGCGCAGCAGGCCGCTCGGTATCCGGGATCGAATTCCGGGATTCTCTGGATGGAACGGATAGCGACGATTTTCTCGATTCAATCGGTTTGTCAAGGAGCGTGCCGGGCGGTGCCGGTCCTTGATAAGGTCGTTCGTGGAATCGGTTTTGTTCACATAATCTGTGTGCGCATTCTCCCGCCCGGACTCTCGACGAGGCGTCCGCGACCACGCCGGGTCGGGCGCCCGCGGCGTTCCGCCTTCGCTCGACGGACGAGTTTTCGCAGGCGCTCATTTCGTTCGCCAGCGCATCCCGGTTGCCCGGAGCAACTTGACCGGGCCTGGAATGCGGGGAAGAATCCCTTCCAGGTGCATCACGCTCCGATCGAACTCCCCCAATGGAGCGGGTTCGCCGACCGTCCAGTAGGGGCGGTCCGTAGGCTTTCACGAGGATCACACCATGGCGTTTCGACCGCCGGCAACCATATTCCGAGCCATCCTGGGCGTCGGTCTGACACTCCTGGGATATTCCCTCTCCGCGCCGGGACAGCCCCTCGACCAGCCGTTGGGTCCGGCGCCCACGATCCCGGAGCCTCCCGGTCTGGAGGCCCGTCCCGCCGCGGGCATGGACCCGAACGAGGCCATCCGCGAGTACGAGAGCAGCCTCCGCACGCTGGCCCGGACCGTGGAGGACCCGGCGCTGCGCGCCACCACGCTCAATCTGGTCGCCCGCAGCGAGATCATCGCCCGACGGCTGCCCGCGGCGCATGACGATCTGATCGACGCCGGCCGCGCGGCCAGCTCGATCCCGCCGGGTTTGATTCGCGACCTGCGGCTGATGGCCATCATCACCAACCACGTGGACCTGGCGCATGAGGAGGTCGTCGAAGCGGTTCCCAACAATCCCCCGACGCCGGATTCGAAAGCGGCCACGATGCCCTTCTCGGCCCGCAAGCCGTGGCTGGACATGGCGCTCGACGAGTGGCACCGGGCCGCGGCGCTGGGCCGGCTCATCAGCAACGACACCTATCGCAGCGAGCGGCTGGCCGCGGTCGTGCAAGGCCAGTCGGCCGACGTGCTGAAGATCGGCCGGGATGCGACCTTCGCCGCCACCAGCCGCATCGACCTGGAAGGCCAGGTGCCCGAGTTGCTGGCTTCGGTGGACCAGATCGCCCGGCAAGCGGCCCAGCACGCCGGTCTGATCGAGCGGGCCGTCTGGAGCGATCAGGTTCTCAGCGAGCTGGCGGTGTCCCTGGCACGCTCGCAGCAGTTTGCCCGGTGCCTGAGCATCGCCCGTTCGATGCCCCGGCCGGTCACCCGCTGCCAGGTCCTCCTCCGCGACGGTGAGGAGCTCTCCCGCGTCGCCGCCGATCTGCGGCAACGCTTCGCCGCCGACGTGTTGCGGACCTGGGACTGGGTGGACCAGGCGCTGCGGGACAATCGTCTCCAAGCCCAGTTGCCCGCGGCGCCGGTCGAGGTCGTGACGTCCAGTCCGGAAGACGCGGTCGCCGAGCTGCAAACGCGGCTCGACGCGCTGGCCGACGCGGTCCAGCGGCTGCAGCGCCAGGCGAGTATGCTCGAGGCGTTCTATCTCCACGAGCGGGTGGTTCTCAAGGAGGAGAATCTGGGCATCAGACCGCTGGAGGAACCCCTGGTCGCCTCGTCGCACCAGATGATGGAATACGCCTCCAGGCTGAATGCCGCGATCGCCGATTACCGGATGAAATACGCGGAGAGACTGGACCAGGCGCGCGCGAAGGAGGGGAAGGCCAAGGACGACGCGCTCCACGCGCTGATCCCCTCCCCGGACGACCCGGCGATTGTCCAACTGCGCGAGGAGGTTCAAACCGTTTCGCGGCACATGGACGCCGTCGCCGACCCCGCGGACCGCGGCGCCACCTTCGCCTACAACGAGGCGGCCCGGTCGGTGGCCGCGATCGAGTTGCCCGATCCCCGCATGTTGATGGCCCACCGGATGGTCGAGAGCCTGGTCGCGGTCGGCCGGTTCGCGGACGCCCGCGCGGCCACCGTGTTGTTCACCGACCCGAACCGGCGGCTCTTCGTCCTGGGTGAGATCGCCGAAAGCCAGGGCCGGCGCAACCTGGCGGACGTGGCCCGCAAGTGGATCGAAACCGAAGTCGCTCCAGAACATCGGGCGACTTTGCTCCGGCGCGTCAGTCAGGGCGTGCTGACCTCCGTCGATCAGCTCCGCAGTCAGTCGTCGTCGATCCCGGGTGTCTCCGCGGGCGGAATCCGTTGACGCTTTTCCGGATTCGGGATTCCGGATTCCAGATTCGGGATTCCGGATTCGGGATTCGGGATTCGAGATTCCAGATTCGGGATTCCGGATTCCGGATCGCGTATATTCGAGCGTCGGAAGTCGATTCGATATCTGGAATCTGGAATCTGGAATCTGGAATCTGGAATCCGGAATCTGGAATCCGGAATCCGGATTCCAGATATCGTCCGCGGCTCGCGTCAAACGCGACTGTTGGCGGACACGGGTGGTGCCACCGAAACGGGCAGAACCCCGCCGCTGACCCGGATATGGGCGTCGTTGGCGAGTTCGCGGACCATGTTCTGGAATTCCACCTGGGAACGGACGGCCGGCTCGCCGGGTTGGGGACGGAGGCGGCGGAAGGTGCCGTCGGGCTGGAGCAGGCGCGCCTTGACGTTGTCCGCCAGGCTGACGCTCAGAATGCCCTCGACGATCCGGTTTCGCAGCCGCGGCTCCTCGATGGGGAACATGCACTCCACCCGGCGCCGAAAGTTCCGCGGCATCCAGTCGGCCGAGGACAGGAAGACCTCGGGATCGTCGTTGTTCTGGAAGTAGAAGATGCGGGAATGCTCCAGGTACTTGTCCACGATGCTGGTCACGCGGATGTTTTCGGACAGGTTCGGTAGTCCCGGCCGCAAGCAGCAGATGCCCCGGATGATCAGGTCGATGCGGACGCCGGCCGTGGACGCGGCGTACAGCGCCTCGATCGCGGCGGGGTCGACGAGCGAGTTCATCTTGGCGATGATCCGGGCCGGCAGGCCGGCCTCGGCGTGCTGCCGCTCGCGGTCGATCAGCTCGAGAATGCGGTCGGCCAGGCGGAAGGGCGCAATCCAGAGCTTCTTCCAGTGGTGGCCCTGGGAATAGCCCGTGAGCATGTTGAACAGGGCGCTGGCGTCCTCGCCGAACTCGGGCTTCGAGGTGAACAGACCGAGATCCGTATAGATGCGGGCCGTGACCGGATTGTAATTGCCGGTCGCCAGGTGGACATACCGGCGAATGCCGTCGAGTTCGCGGCGCACCACCAGCGTGGCCTTGCAGTGGGTCTTCAGCCCGACGATGCCATAGACGACATGCACGCCGGCGCGCTGCAAGAGCCGGGCCTTGTCGATGTTGTTCGCCTCGTCGAGCCGGGCCTGGATCTCGACCAGGGCCGTCACTTCCTTGCCGTTCTCGGCGGCGCGGGCCAGCGCGTTGATGATGGGGTTGTCCTCGGCCGTGCGATACAACGTCTGCTTGATCGCCAGGACCGCCGGGTCGTCGGCCGCTTGCTCGATGAAACTCGTGACCGCCTTGAACGACTCATACGGATGGTGGACCAGGATGTCCTGTTCGCGGATCGCGCCAAAGATGTCGTGGTTCACCAGGATGGCCGGCATCTGCGGCTCGAAGGGGGGTTCCTTGAGATTGCGGAATCCCTCCAGGCGGCAGAGCGCGGTCAGAGTCGTCAGGTCCACCGGTCCGTTCACCTTGTAGACGTCGCGGTCGTCGAGGTCGAGCGCCGGCACGATCTGCAACTGCGCCCGGAACCGGTCATCCGCGGTGGCCAGGATCTCCAGTCGCACCGCGGCGCCCCACTTCCGCTTCTGGAGCGTCTCTTGAATGGTCGTCAGCAGACTCGCTTTGACCTCGGTTTCCTGAATCGACAGGTCGCTATTGCGGGTCACGCGGAACGGCGCCCAGGTGACCACCCGGAAGCCGCCGAAGAGCGAATCGAGCCGCGGACCGATGACGTTCTCCAGGAAAATAAACCGGCGCACCCCGTCGCTTTCTTCGGGCAACGGGACCAGACGATTCAGCACCGATGGCACACGCACGACTGCAAATGGCTGCCGGGCCAGATCTTGCGCCTTGGCTTCGATGCGGAGAATGATATTGAGCGTCTTGTTGAACGTGTGCGGAAACGGGTGCGCGGGGTCGATGGCCAGCGGGGTCAGGACCGGGTATACCTGGCGCTCGAAGTAGCCGTCGAGGTACTGGTTCTGGGCTTCGCTCAGGTCGCCGGGGTCGCAGAGCACGATGCCGTGTTCGGCCAGTTGGGGCCGCAGGTCGTCGCGCCAGACCTGATACTGGCGGGCGACGAAATCCTGGCAGCGCTTGGCGATCTCGGTTAATTGTGCCAGCGGGCCGAGATTGTCCGGGGGGATGTCCTGGGGCTCGAGGCTGTCATAAAGCTGTGCTTGCAGACCGGCGACGCGCACCTCGAAGAACTCGTCGAGATTCGAGGCCGAGATAGCCAGGAAGCGGAGCCGCTCCAGCAGGGGATTCGACGGGTCGCGCGCTTCTTCCAGCACGCGCTCGTCGAAGTCGAGCCAGCTCAATTCGCGGTTGATGAAGTGCATCGGGTCGAGTTTCAGGCGCGGGCGCGGCGGGGGTTCCGCGACGCTGTCCACGACTCGGCCGTTACCCGCCAGTTTCTGTGTCACCGTGGCCGCCTCCGACTCGATTCCCGTCTGGTTCCACGTCGGTAGAGACTTCGGATTTGCTAGTCTTCCCTGAGCGAACACTCGACCCGTTTGGTGCCGGGCCGGATGTCCTGGAGCAGGGCCAGTCGCGCGTCTTCATACGTCTGGCCCTGACCGTAGGCAATGTGCGCCGAGGCCGTGTTCCAGGCCCGCAGAAAATAGCTCTTCTCCGTCGGGTCGGTCCACGCGTCTCCGTCCCACCCTTCGGGGAGGACGAGCCCCAAGGTGAGGGGGTCCGGAATGGAATCGGGGGGCGGGGAGTCCAGGCCAAGCAGATGGCAATGCATGAGTCCGGTTTCCGTGCGGGTTCAGAGACTGTCCGCGAAGTCCGGTTTTAGCCCCGAAGGGGCGGAAGTAAATAGCCCAGGGCGTCAGCCCTGGGAACCGGAGCGACGCGTCAGAAACCCGCTCCGGAGCCCCGCCGCAGGGGCGACAGTAGCCACGGCCCCGCTCGCTGGACCTGCTATCGCCCCTGCGGGGCTCCGGAGCGGGATCGTGCCGCGACGTCCACCGACCCAGGGCTGACGCCCTGGGCTATTTACTTCCGCCCCTTCGGGGCTAGAGCCGGACTTCCCGGATAGCCTCTCGGCATAAGTGATTGTACGCCGCGTCCGTTTTCCCTTCCGACAAACCCTTTCCAGCAACTCAGGGGTGGCCGGTTCAAAACCGCGGACGAGGGGTCTTGGACCATTCACACACTGTCTCCCGCCAGGTGTTGCAACACGCTCAGATTCCGTGCGTCGAGCTCGACACCGTCCTCGATTCCCTTAGGGGTCTCCAAGATCAACGGGCAAGCCAGGACGCGGGCGTCATGGACGAGACGCCGGAACGGTTCCAGCCCCATGCACCCCCGGCCCAGTCCGGCGTGCCGGTCGACGCGGCTGCCCCGTTCGCGGGCGCTATCGTTCAGATGCCAGACGCGGACCCGGCCCAGCCCGACCGTCCGGTTCAAGGCTTCGAAAGTTGCATTGTACTCCCCCTCCCCGGCCAAGGAATAGCCCGCCGCGAAGAGATGGCACGTGTCCACGCACACTCCCAGCCGCTCCGGGTGGCGGACGCGCTCGAGGATGGCGGCCAGGTGCTCGAAGCGATGTCCCAGGCAGGTCCCCTGGCCGGCGGTCGTTTCGAGATCGATCCGGACAGTCGAGTCGGGGGTGCGCTCGACGATCGTATCGAGAGCCTGGGCGATGCGATCGAGGCCGGCCTCTTCCCCGCGCCGATATGGGCTCCGGGGTGGGCCACCAGATCGGCGATGCCCAGGGCCTGGGCGCGGTCGATCTCGACGAGCATGGCCGCGATCGAGCGGTTCCAGAGGGCCTCGTCGGGACTGGCCAGGTTGATGAGGTAGGCGTTGTGCGCCACCGGCGCGCGATCCCGGTCTCGGCCAGCGCCGCGCGGAAGGCCGCGGCCTGCGCGTCGGTCAGGGGCCGGGCGGACCACTGGTTCGCGTTCTTGGTGAAGACCTGCACGGTCGCGCAGCCCAGCCGTTTGGCCTCACGAACGGCCTTCTCGTGGCCGCCGGCAATCGACAAGTGAGCGCCGAATAAAGGGATCATACGCTTCCCAGCATTCCTCCGCCGACGGGTGGCCGGGTCGTGCTTCCGCATCTGGTCATTTGACTTCCGCCGCCCGGCTTTCTACAACCCCATTCAGAGAGTTTCCAGGCGTTGGAAACAAATCGGCCCGCCGTCTCCGGGAATGGACCCGCCATGCAAGCCAACCGACTGGACACGCACCAGAAGGCCGTCCAGATCAATCTGGACAACACGCAAGTACGGCACGTTCGCCGAGATCGGCGCGGGGCAGGAAGTGGCGCGCTGGTTCTTCCGGGTCGGGGGCGCGGCGGGCACGATCGCCAAGAGCATCTCGGCCTACGACATGACCGTCTCCGACGCCATCTACGGCGCCTCCGGCCGCTACGTCAGCCGGCAGCGCCTGGAGACGATGCTCGACTACGAATACCACCTGATGACCGAGCGCCTCGCCGCCAAGCGCGGCGAGAGCACCCGCTTCTTCGTCTTCGCCGACACCGTCGCCGCCAAGAGCTACACCCGCAAGGACAACTGCCACGGCTGGATGGGCATCCGGTTCCAGGCCGCGCCCGGTGCGCGAGCCCTCGCAGATCATCCTGCACGTCAGCCTGCTCGACCGCGAGAACCTTGCAGCAGGAGGCCATCGGCATCCTGGGCGTCAACCTGATCCACGCCGCCCTCTACGACACGGGCGATCCGACCGTGCTGGTCCAGCAGCTGCTCGACGACCTGTCCAGCGAGCGGATCGAGGTCGACCTGATCGAGTTCTCGGGCGCGGCGTTCGCGCCACGTGGACAACCGCCTGATGAGCCTGGAGCTGGTCCACTGCGGCCTGACCAACGCCGCCATGTTCACCGCCGACGGCAAGGTCGTCCAGCCGGCCGAGGCCTTCTACAAGCGCCCGGTCCTGGTCCTCCGCGGCAGCTTCCGGCCGGTGACCAACGTCACCGTGGACATGCTCCACTGCGCCCTGGCCCAGTTCGTCCAGGAGCCGGCCAACCAGGACGAGGACATCCTGGTCGTCACCGAGATGACCCTCAATAACCTCATGGAAGGCGACGTCATCGACAACCGCGACTTCCTCGACCGCGTCGACCTCCTCCGGCACGCTGGGCCGGCCCGTGCTGATCTCCAACTTCGGCGAGTTCTACCGCCTGGCCAACTACCTCCAGCGCCACACGCCGAAGCTCATCGGCCTGGTGATGGGCGTGCCCACCCTGCGCGAGATCTTCGAGGAGAAGTATTACACCCACCTCGCCGGCGGCATCCTCGAATCGTTCGGCCGGATGTTCAAGAACGACCTGAAGCTCTACGTCTACCCGCCCTCGATCCCAGGACCGGGGCCATCATCACGGCCACCAACCTCCGGGTCGCGCCCAAGCTCCAGCACCTCTACAACTACCTGGTCGAGAACCAGCACATCCAGCCGATCCGCGACTTCAAGCCGGAATACCTGCGGCATCTTCTCGCGCGACGTCTACCGCCGGATGAACGAGGGCGACCCGACGCTGGGTCCACGACGTGCCGCCCAGCGTGGCCCTGATGATCTGCCAGCGCCACCTGCTGGGCTACGACCCGGAGAAGTTCGAAGCCGAGACGGCACTGACGACTCCCGCCGCCTCCTGAGGGATCTGGTGAATTCGGCCCGGCTGGCTGCTGGCATCCGCCGGCCGCCGTGTCGTAAGATCGCCAGGCCAGGAGATCGACCGACGACCGGCCGGGGGCCGGCCGGGTGGTCTCGGCCGCTGATCTCAACCCCGTGGAACACAGGGATATGAAACGATTGTTGGCGATCGCCGCGCTGGGACTCGTGCTGGCGCCGTTCTCGTCGGCGCGGCGCAGGAATGGAAGTCGCTCTTCGACGGCAAGACCCTCAGCGGCTGGGAATGGCTCGATCTCGGCGCCAAGGGCGCGAGCACGTGGGAGGTCAAAGACGGCGCCATCTGCAGCTCGGGCGCGCCCTCGATGCTCTTTAGCCCCACGGGCGACTACAAGAATTTCCGCTTCCGCGCCGAGGTCAAGATCAGCGACAAGGGCAACTCGGGCCTGTATTTCCGCACCGAGAAAAAGGCCAGCTTCAGCGCCGGCTACGAGGCCCAGATCGACAGCACCCACACCGACCCGATCCGCACCGGCTCGATCTACGGGTTCGTCCACATCTACAAGCAGTACGTGCCGCCCGACACCTGGTTCACCTACCAGATCGAGTGCCAGGACAAGCCCTGGCGCGGCAAGACCGCCGCGGTGATCCGCGTGAGCATCAATGACGAGCTGCTCTACGAGTTCCTCGACTTCAGCCACGCGCACGACGGCGGTTACTTCGGCTTCCAGCAGCACGATCCGGGCAGCCATGTCTGCATCCGCAAGATCGAAGTGCAGGAACTGCCCTGACATCTTCGTAGGGTGGGCATGGCCCACCTTCTTCGTATTGCCCCTCCGGAATGGTGGGCCGTGCCCACCCGACGACGTGGCCGGAGGGCGTCGCTCCCACAGGCACCATCGAGGCTCAATGCGATGATCCGACGAACGCTGCCCGCCACGCTCTTCTTCGCGTGTGTCGGCCTTGCGGTCCTCTTCGCCTTCACGGCCGAGGGCAAGGCCGCCGACGAATGGGTCCCCATCTTCAATGGCAAAAATCTCGACGGCTGGGAAGCCTATGGCGCCAAGGGCAAGACCCCGACCGAGGAGACCTGGAAGGTCGAGGACGGCGTGATTCACGGCTCCGGACCCACCTCGCACCTGTTCAGCCCCCGCGGCGATTACAAGAACTTCCGCGAACGCGTCGAGGTCAAGATCGCCGACAAGGGCAACTCGGGCCAGTATTTCCGGGCCGCCAAGGGCCCCGGTTTCCCCAAGGGCTACGAGGCGCAGATCAACAGCACGCACGGCGACCCGCTGCGCACCGGCACGCTCTATGGCTTCGTCCCCGTCCGCGAGATGCTCGTGCCCCCCGACACCTGGTTCACCCAGGAAGTCGAGGCCGTGGGCAACCACATCATCATCAAGGTCAACGGCAAGACGGTCGTCGATTACGTCGATCCCAAGAACACGCTACAAGGAAGGCTACTTCGCCTTCCAGCAGCACGACCCCAGCAGCCAGGTCTGGATCCGCAAGGTCGAAGTGCAGGAACTGCCCTGACGTCTTCGTAGGGTGGGCACGTCCCACCCTCTTCTCATCGTATCTCCGCATGGTGGGCAGAGCCCACCCTACGAAGACCGCCGATTCTATCGGAGATCGCCCGATGCGCCGGCAGTTGTTCGCGCGAAAACCCCTGCACATGCTCCTTGAGGAGATGAAAGGCGAGCACCGCCTGAAGCGCGTGCTGGGGCCGGTCAGCCTGACGGCGCTGGGCGTCGGGGCGATCATCGGCACGGGCATCTTCGTGCTCTCGGGCCAGGCCGCCGCCGAGAAGGCGGGCCCGGCGCTGACGCTCTCGTTCGTCGCCGCCGGCGCCGCCTGCGTCTTCGCCGCGCTCTGCTACGCCGAGTTCGCCGCGATGGTGCCGGTCGCCGGTTCGGCCTACACCTATGCCTTCGCCACCCTCGGCGAGCTGTTCGCCTGGATCATCGGCTGGGACCTGATCCTCGAATACGCCGTGGCCTCCTCGACCGTCGCGCACGGATGGTCGCACTACTTCCAGCAATTACTGAAGCTGCTCTTTGGACATCCCATCTGGCCGGATACGGTCTCCACGGCGCCGTTCAATTATGTCAATGGACAGTTTGTACTGACGGGATCGTATGTGGACCTGCCCGCCATCCTGATCACCTTTGCGATCACGACGGTCCTGGTCCTGGGCATCCGCGAGAGCGCGAACTTCAATGCGATCATGGTTCTCATCAAACTCACCGTCGTGGTGTTCGTGATCGGGGTGGGCGCCTTCTACATCAAGTGGGAGAACTGGACACCGTTCGCGCCCTATGGCTACGGCGGGCTCAGCTTCTTCGGCATTCCGGTCTGGGGGACGATCCGCCATGGTCAGGTGGCCGGGATGCTGGCGGGCGGGGCGACGATCTTTTTTGCCTACATCGGCTTTGACGCGGTCTCGACCCAGTCGGAGGAAGCCAAGAACCCCCAACGCGACGTTCCGATCGGCATTATTGTCTCACTTATATTGTGCACATTTCTCTATATTGCCGTCGCCGGCGTGTTGACCGGGATGGTGCGTTACGATCACATCGACGTCGATGCGCCGGTCTCGGTCGCGTTCGAGCAGGTCGGTCTCAAAGGCGTGGGGCTGCTGATCACGATCGGCGCCCTGACCGGGATCACGTCGGTACTGCTGGTGATGATGCTGAGCCAGCCGCGGGTGTTCCTGGCGATGGCCCGCGACGGCCTGCTCCTCCCAGCCTTCTTCGGCGCGATTCATCCCCGGTTCCGCACGCCCTGGAAATCGACGATCCTGACCGGCTGTTTCGTGGCGACGCTGGGGGGCCTGCTTCCCTTGAGCGTCCTGGCGGAGCTGGTCAACATCGGCACGCTGCTGGCCTTCGTGATCGTCTGCGCGGCGGTGCTGATCATGCGCAGGACGAACCCGGACGCGGAGCGGCCCTTCAAGGCGCCCGTTCATGCCGTTCACGCCGATTTTGGGCATCCTGACCTGTCTGACGCTGATGTTCTCGCTGCCGCCGGAGAACTGGCTGCGGTTGTTCGTCTGGCTCTTGATCGGCTTCGTGATCTACTTCGGCTACAGCCGGCACCACAGCGTGATGGCCCAGCACCTCGATCACGAGATCGCCCGGCACGGCGTCTCGCCCGCCGGCGCGCCGATCGACGAGCCCTGCGAGCCGGATGTCGCGTCTTCGTAGGGTTCATCGACCATGGCGGATGACAGATGGCTGATGCCTGATGCCTGATGCATAAATCGGCCATCGGCCATCGGCCATCGGCCATCGGCCATCCGTCATCCGCCATCTGCCATCCGTCATCCGTCATCCGCCATCGGCCATCTGGAATCTGGAATCTGGAATCCGGCATCCGGAATCCAACATGAGCGTGACCGAGACCGAACCGACTCCCCGGCTGGTGCGCGAGCTGGGCCTCTTGGACGCGACGATGATCGTCGTCGGCTCGATGGTCGGGTCGGGGATCTTCATCACGTCGGCGGAGTCCGCGCGGCTGGTGGGGGCGCCGGGGTGGCTCCTGGTGGCCTGGCTGCTGGGGGGACTCCTGACGGTGACGGGAGCGCTCCTGCTGCGCTGAGCTCTCGGCGTTGATGCCCCACGCGGGCGGTCAGTATGTCTTTTTGCGGGAAGCCTACGGCCGGCCGGTTGGTTTTCTTTTCGGCTGGTCCACGTTCCTGGTGGTTCAAACCGGCACGATCGCGGCGGTGGCGGTGGCGTTCGCCAAGTTCCTGGGGGTGTTTTTGCCGGGGGTGGCCGAGGACCACTACCCGCTGCTACGACCCCTGATCCTGGGCCGGTCGGGCTTCGCGCTGAGCCTCTCGACGCAGCAAATCGTGGCGATCGCGGTGATCGTGGGGCTGACGATCGTCAACACGCGCGGGTTGAAGACGGGGACCCTCGTCCAGAACACGCTGACGATCACGAAGATGGCCGCCCTGCTCGGTCTGGTTCTGCTTGGCTTGACGCTGGGAATCCGCCGAAGTGGGGCGGCTTTCACCTCCTCATGGTGGCATCCGGCGGCCAACGGCTGGTCGCCCGCAAACGTCGAGCCGGGGCTGGGGGCCGTCGGCGGGATCGCGCTGATGCTCCTCCTGGGCAAGGCGATGATCGGGCCGCTGTTTTCGCAAACAGCCTGGAACAACGTCACGTTCACGGGCGGCGAGACGCGCGATCCGCAGCGCACCTTGCCCCGGGCCTTGATTCTGGGCTGTACGTCGGTAGTCGTTCTGTACGTTCTGGCGAACATTGCTTACGTTCTGACCTTGCCGCTGAGTGCCATCCAGAACGCGCCGAACGACCGCGTCGGCACGGCCACGATGGAGGCGATCCTGGGCCCGGCCGGGCTGGTGGTGATGACGGTGGCGATCCTGATTTCCACCTTCGGCTGCAACAACGGCATCATCCTGGCGGGGGCGCGGGTGTACTACGCGATGGCGCGCGACGGCCTGTTTTTTCAGCGCGTCGGCGCGGTCAACCGGCGGCACGTGCCGGCCGTGGCCCTGATCGCGCAAGGCCTCTGGGCGGTGTTCCTGACCTTGCCGCGCACCGTGACCTGGACGCCGGCCGGCGAGCCGCTTTTCGGCAACGCTTACAGCAAGCTGCTCGAATATGTCACGGCGACCGACCTGACGTTTGCGAGCCTGATGGTGGCCGCGGTGATCGTCTTGCGGTTCCGCAGGCGCGCGGTCGATCGGCCCTTCGGCACGCCCGGGTATCCGATTCCGCCGCTGGTGTTCCTCGTGCTGGCGGTCTTGCTGCTGGCCGATTTCATCTACCTGAACCCGGCCACCTCGGGTACGGGCTTCTTGATCGTGCTGACGGGCGTGCCGGTGTATGTGGTCTGGAGCCGTTGGGCGCGGAGAGGGGTTCTTCCGACCCCCTCTCCCCTTGCGGGAGAGGGTTGGGGTGAGGGGGATTCGCGCGTCGCCAGGGCCATGTCCACTCCCCCTCACCCTAACCCTCCCCCGCCAGGGGGGAGGGAACCAGAAGGGGACCGGAAAGCCGACTCTTTGTGATCGGGCGCCCCCCGTGCTATTCTGTCCGGGACAGATCCCGGGGCCGAATCGGCCGGGTCGGGGAACGAGAATCCAGGGAGTGATTCCGATGGGATGGTTGCACCGCCTCGCATGGTTGACGGGGGTCATCATGCTCAGTGGGGGAGCCTTTGCACATGCGGCCCTGCCGCCCGAGCTCGAAGATCCCCAGTGCCTGGGGGTCAACAAGGAACCCGCGCACGCGACCTTGATGCCCTACGCCAGCCTGCAAGAGGCGCTGGCCGCCAAGCGTCATGCGTCCTCGTTCGCCCGCAGCCTCAACGGCACCTGGAAGTTCCACTGGGTCGCCCATCCCGACCAGCGGCCGGTCGATTTCTACAAGCTCGATTATGACGTGAGCAAGTGGGACGATATCCCCGTGCCCTCCTGCTGGCAATTGCTCGGCTACGGCACGCCCTACTATCGCAACCTCGGCTACATCTTCCAGAAGGACTGGCCGCGGGTCATGAGTGATCCGCCCAAGGACTGGACCGCCTACAAGGAGCGCAACCCCGTCGGCAGCTATCGCCGCGAGTTCGAAGTCCCCGCCGAGTGGAACGGCCGGCGCATTTTCGTCACCTTCGACGGCGTCGATTCCGCCTTTTATCTCTGGGTCAACGGCCAGAAGGTGGGCTATAGCGTCAACAGCCGCAACGCCGCCGAGTTCGACCTCACCAAGTACGTCAAGCCGGGCAAGAACACGATCGCCGTCGAGGTCTACCGCTTCAGCGACGGCAGTTACCTCGAAGATCAAGATATGTGGCGCCTCAGCGGCATCTTCCGCAACGTCACGCTCTGGAGCGCGCCGCAGGTTCACATCCGCGACTTCTTCGTCAAGACGGACCTGGATAAGGCGTACAAGGACGCGACTGCTGAGCGTCGAGGCGAAGATCAAGAATTACGGCGACAAATCCGATTCGCAGCGGCAACTGCAATCGCTGCTCTATGCCCCGGACGGCAATCGCGTGGTCACTGCCGTCGTCGTCATTCCCGACCTGAAGCCGGGTGAGGAAACGTCGGTTCGCTGAAGTTCGATGTTCCCAACCCCGCTAAGTGGACCGCCGAGACGCCAAACCTGTACACGCTCGTACTCAGGGCCATCGTCCGTCCGGGTGACGAACCATACGAGTTCCTCTCCTCCCGCGTCGGCTTCCGCAAAGTCGAGATCGACGGCCGCGTCTTCAAGATCAACGGCGTGCCCGTCAAGCTCAAGGGCGCGAATCGCCACGAGAACTGGCCCGACACCGGCCATTATGTCCCCGAAGAGAAGATGATCCGCGACATCGAAGTCCTCAAGCAGTGCAACTGCAACCACGTCCGCACCTGCCACTACTCGGATGATCCCCGCTGGTACGAGCTGTGCGACGAATACGGGCTCTATCTCAACGCCGAGGCGAACATCGAATCGCACGGCTACGGCTACGGGCCGGAATCGCTCTCGAACCCGCCCGAATGGAAGGCCGCGCACATCGACCGCGTCACCGCCAACGTCGAGAACTTCAAGAACCACCCCTCGGTCGTCATGTGGTCGCTGGGCAACGAGGCCGGCTCCGGGCCCAATTTCCATGCCGCTCTGGCGGCGGCCCGAGCCATCGACACCAGCCGGCCGTATCACTACGAGCGCTTCGGCATCGGCAAGAACAACCCGGCCGACGTCGATAGCGAGATGTACACGCACCCGACCCAGGTCGAGCGCATCGCTCAGGACCCGAACCTGACCAAGCCGTTCTACATGTGCGAATACGCCCACGCCATGTTCAACTCGATGGGATCGATCGGCGAATATAACGACATCTTCGACAAGTACCCGACCCTGATGGGAGGCGCCATCTGGGAGTGGGAGGACCAGGGCATCTGGAACCGCCGCGATCCCGAAGCACCAGTTCCTCGCCTACGGCGGCGGCTTCGGCGAGGTGCCCAACGACCATTATTTCATCCACAAGGGCGTCGTCTTCTCCGACCGCTCGCCCAAGCCGCACTATCCCGAGGCCAAGAAGGCGTATCAGTGGATCAAGTTTGAACCCGTCGATCTCGCGGCCGGCAAGGTCAAGATCAAGAACAAGTATGCCTTCACGAACCTGAACAAGTTCGCCGGCTCGTGGACTGTCTGCGACGACGGCAAGCAAATCCAGCAGGGCACGCTCGACACGCTCGACCTGGCGCCCGGCGCGGAGAAGGTCATCACGATCCCGGTGAACAAGTCCCTCCAGAAATGGGGCTTCGAGCATTTCCTCCGCGTGTCGTTCACGCTGCCGAAGGACGAGTCCTGGGCCAAGGCCGGATTCGAAGTGGCCTCCGAGCAGTTCACCCTGCCTCTCTTCGAAGGAGGAGGGGCGGTACCGTGGGCCGGACTTGAAGCCGCTCAAACTGGCGCAGGACGGCAAGCAGATCACCGTCACGCGGCGACGGCTTCACAGTCGTCTTCGACAAGGCTGAGGGGGCGATTGCGAAACTGGAGCGCGACGGCAAGAACCTCGTGCTCCCCGGCGGCGGCCCCAAACTTCACCTCTGGCGCGCGCCTCATCGCAACGACGACATGTGGGCTTACGGCGAGTGGGAGAAGCTCGGCCTCACGGACCTGAAGCGCGACACGGTCCGCTTCGACGCCGAGGAAATCAGCCCGACCGCCGTGCGCGTCGAGGTGGCCGTGATGGCCACGGGCAAGGGCGGTTTCCGCGTGCTGCACTCGGCCATGTACACGGTGAATGCGGACGGCTCCATCGCCGTGGACAACGCCGTGATGCCGCAAGGCCGCCGCGTGCCGATCGCCCGGCATGGGCGTGCGGATGCTGCTCGACAAGAAGCTCGACCGGTTCACGTATCTCGGTCGCGGGCCGATGGAGAACTACGTGGACCGCAAGCGCGGGTTCGATGTCGGGCAGTATTCGAGCACCGTCCGCGAAAACATGACGCCGTATGCCAAGCCGATGGAGTGCGGCAACCATGAAGATGTGCGCTGGGCGGCCGTGACCGGAGCGACTTCGCCCGGCTTGCTCGTCCAGGCCGACAAGCCGCTGTTGCAAGTCTCGGCGCTGCCGTACACCGACGAGGTGATGACGCCCATCGAATACACGGTCGATCTGCCCGCGAGCGAATCGACCGTGCTGACGGTCGCGTCGAAGACGCTGGGCGTCGGCTCGAACGGCTGCGGCCCGCGTCCGCTCGACTCGTGCATCGTCTGGTCCGATCCAGCGACGTTCTCCTACGTGCTGCACTTCGTTCCCGCGAACGAGAAGGATCTCTCCTGCTCGGCCGAAGCTCGCTGCCGCCCGATCGCGTCCAGCCCGTCCTTGCCCGCCGCACCAGCGCGGGCCGCGTCGAGCTCACGAGCGAGACCAGCAACGCCAAGATCGAATACGCGACCGACGAGGAGAACTGGAAGCCCTACACCGGCCCATTCGCCATGGAGAAGGCGGCCATTCTCATCGTCCGAGCCAAGGCCGAGAATGCCGCGCCTTACGAGGGCGTCGTTGCGGTCCCCGCGATCAACACGCGCTCGAAGTGGAAGGTCGTCGCCGCCAGTAGTTTTGAACCCGGCGAGGGCGATCCGTCGCACGTGCTCGACGGCAGCCTGGACACTTTCTGGCACAGCCGCTGGAACCCGCCCGTCGCCCAGCCGCCACACTTCCTCACGATCGACTTCGGTGCCCCGCTGAACGTCGCCGGGGTCGTCTATGAAGCGCGCCGCGACATGGACCACGGCCGCGTCAAGGACTACGAGATCTATCTCAGCGACGACGGCAAGACCTGGAGCGAGCCCGCGGCCAAGGGCACGTTCTCGAAGGGCCGGCTGACGCAGACGATCCGTCTGCCGAAGCCCGTCCAGGCACGCTACCTGAAGTTCGTCGCCCTCAGTGAACAGACCGGCGCGGCGTTCGCCACCGCGGCCGAGATCGACGTGATCGAAGCAAAGAATTGATCAACTGGGCCTTTGTAGGCTGGGTCAAGACCCAGCTTCCCCAGGAGGAAGGGCGCCCCCGCCTGGGGAAGCTGGGTCTTGACCCAGCCTACAAAGAAACCCGATCAGCCCTTCCCGCGGTGTTTCAGCTGGACCGCGATTTGCCATACACCTCGGAAAAGAAAGCCCTCAAACAGCAGTATGAATCCGAACATGAGCGCGGCGGCGAACGATGGGGGCCACGGAGACAGTAACGGCAGGGTCAGTATGAGGAGCACGACGCCGAGCCCCGAATACCAGGCCAGGATGAGCCACAGATCGCCGGTGGCGCGTTGTTCGGGCGGAATGCGATTGCCAAGCATACAATTCTTGTAGCCCACCTCCGGGTTCTCCGCGGGAATTCTCGGAAGTGGGCCGAGCCCACCCTACAAGAAATCAGCTCTCTGCGGCAACGGCCTCGGGTGCGTAGACAGGGGCCGCACCGCTGAGCACCCGCACCCACCGAATCACCGCCGCGACGACCAGCACGGCCACGCACGCCAGCAGCATGAGCGTCAGGCCCGTATTGAGATAACCTTTCAGCACAACACCCGGCTGGCCCGACCTGATCCAGCCAATATACTTGCCGGTGATTTCCAGATAGGCCGTCGAGAGCGTCGTGCAGGCGACCCAGCAGGCGGGCAGCAACGTCACGAAGGCATAGCGGGCGCGTCCCAGGTTGACCAGCACCGTCGTGACGATCACCAGCGCGATGAAAGCGAGCAACTGGTTTGCCAGCCCGAACATGGGCCAGATGGTCGCGACCGAGCCGGTCAGGATGAAGTATCCCCAGCCGCAAACAACCAGGCCGGTCGAAAACAGCGCCGCCGGCCACCATTCCAGGTCGCCCAACGGCTTCCAGAGCCGCCCGAGAAATTCTTGCACGAGGAACCGGCCGATGCGCGTGCCGGCGTCGATCGTCGTGAGGATGAAGAGGGCCTCGAACATGATCGCGAAGTGATACCAGTACGCGATCAAACTCTTCAGCCGGGGCAGGGCGGTGGTGAAGATCCGCGCCATGCCGACGGCCAGCGTGACGGCGCCTCCCGTGCGGCCGTGCAAAGACTCGCCCACCTGCTGCTCGACATCCACCAGCTCGCTGCGGCAATCGCCTCCCACGCAGACGCCCAGAAGCTGCAAGGACTTCGTGTACTGGGGCCGCTCGGCCAGGTCGATGTTGATGTCATAATACATATCATTGGGCAACGCCGCCGCCGCGATCAGCGCCACGATCGCCACCAGCCCCTCGATGAGCATCGCGCCGTAGCCGATCGCGCGGATGTCGCGCTCGTTGCTCACCATCTTGGGCGTCGTGCCGGACGAGACCAGCGAGTGAAATCCGGAAATGGCCCCGCACATGATGCAGATGAAGACATACGGGAAGATCTTCCCGCTGAAATACGGCCCGCCGCCGTTGGCGAACACCGGGTTGATCGCCGGCGCCTTCAACGTCGGGTTCGCCAGGATGACGCCCACGACCAGCAGCGCAATCGTGCCTATTTTGAGGAAGCTCGACAGGTAGTCGCGCGGGCAGAGCAAGAGCCAGACCGGCAGCACGGCGGCGACGAAGCCGTAGAGGGTCAGTGCGTAAATCGTCTGGTTGCGGGTCAGACTGAAGAACGATTCCAGGTGTGACCCCGGAACCGATGCGCCGCCGACGGTCGCCAGCAGCACCAGGGCGGCCCCGATCAAGGACGCCTCGAACACCTTGCCCTTGCGGAGCCGGTACATGTACCAGCCGATGAAAAGGGCGATCGGGATCGTGCAGAAGATCGTGAACGTCCCCCAGGAGCTTCCCGGCACGAGCCGCCGCGCGCCGTCGGGCAAGACCAACTCGGGGGCACCGCCGGGGCCACTCTTGAGCTTCGCGCCGATGCCCGGCATGGCCAGGTCGAACGACTCGTGGAAGGTCATCGTCTCGCCCGCCGCGGCGCCGTAGCGGTAGGCCGTCTCGCGCGGAATGTGGTACGTCGTTCCCCCACCGCGGATGGTTTTCTCGATCGACGCGCCGCCGGGATACGCGAGCGCCGTGCCGGCTTTCATCGGCACCTCGTCGCCGCCGAGTGCCTTGACAACCACGATACCCAGGCCGGCCAGGGCAATGACGATGACGTAGAGAATGGCGATCGCGGTGGCCGTGCCGGCCACCGGACCAAGCTCACGGCGGGCGATGCCGGCCAGGCTCAGGCCGTCGCGGCGCGTCGAGGCCCAGAGCACCATCATGTCCTGCACCGCCCCGGCCAGGCAGACGCCCACCACCAGCCAGATCAGCCCCGGCAAGTAGCCGAACTGGATCGCCAGCACCGGCCCGATCAACGGTCCCGCCCCCGAAATCGCCGCGAAATGATGGCCGAAGAGCACCCAGCGGTTCGTCGGATCGTAGTTCTGGCCGTCATTGTGAATGTGCGCCGGCGTCACCCGGGACGGGTCCAGCACCGCCACCCGACGCGCCAGGAAGCCGCTGTAGAACCGATACGCCAGCGCCAGGATCGCCAGCACGCCCAGCATCACCCACATGGCCTGTACCGTCATCGTCCTCATCCCCCGACTCGTCGGCCAATCGTCCGGCAGCCGGCCAGTTTACGACGAAGCGTCGCGCCGTCAAGTCACTGTGACCCGCAAGATCGAGCCCGCCGCCCGCCGGGATCGCGCACGAGTTCAGCAGAAAGCTGCCCATTTCGCCAGCACAGCCAGAATTGCCACAAAACAGGTAAGGCGCCACACCTTTCTAGACGATCACTGAGCCCGTCGAGATCTTCTTGCGCGGCGTCATGGACGGGGGCGTGCCCTGGCGGCCCGGCCTTGATCCCACGACGGTCTGTGCGAGCGGAAATCACACGGACGTGATGTTCCGATCCGGTACCTCTCCGCCGGATTTTGAGGGTATTTCGAAAGAGCCCAAGGGTTTAGGAGGATTCACGGATGAACTCCCTGTACGGCGGGGGAGCGCGCTGGCTGTCGGTGATGGCACTGGCGTTTGCCTGGCAGAGCGGGACAGCGCGGCGCAGTCCTACGCAGACCTGGCCGGGGTGCCCTACGGCCCACGGTACGACACGCGGGTGCAGCGGGTGCAGGAGGAAGGTCCTCCGCCGATGCCCAGCGCCGAGACGCCCGCCAATCCGCCCGTCTCCGAGCCGGTCACGGAGAACCTGGCGCTGCCCGCGGCGGAAAAACCGTTTGGCGGCGGTGAACCGACGACCGAAGTCGCCGCGACCGAAGCCAAGAAGGAAGAAGAGAAGCCCGAGGACAAGCAGCGCTGGTTGCAGAAGGCCCTGGGCCTCGGAGACAGCCCTGTCAAGATCTACGGCTGGATCCAGAACAGCTTCACCGCCAACGCCAACGGCACCGGAGCGCACGCCGCGAACTTTGGCGTGAACCCGAACAACCAGGCCGACCGCTGGATGGGTAACCAGTACTACACGGTCATCGAGAAGACGCTCGATCAGAACGACAAGATCAACTTCGGCTTCCGCTTCGACAGCCTGTTCGGCAACGACTGGTCGTTCAACTACATGCAGGGCCTGTTGAACAAGGCGTTCGCGCCTGTCGGCACCTTCCACGGCTGGGACCCGGCGCAGTTCTATGCCGAAGTGCATCTTCCTGACCCGACCGAGCTGACCAAGGGCATCGACATCAAGGGAGGCCGCTGGTACACCATCGCCGGATATGAAGTGGTGCCCGCAATCGGCCGTCCCCTCCTCTCCGTGCCGTACATGTTCAACTACGGCCAACCGTTCACCCACATGGGCTTCATCACGACCTGGCACCTGACCGACAAGCTCAACTGGTATAACGGGACCATCAACGGCTGGGACCGTTTCTGCAACGAGCATTACGATTGGGGCTACATCGGCGGCTTCTCCTACACCTTCAACGAGGACAAGACGAGCCTCGCGATGACGGTCGTCTGGGGGCCGAACCAGTTCCCGAAATTCCTGCCGAGCAACCAGCAGATTTTTCCGACCGGTTACGTCAACGTGCCGTCGGTCGCCGGCCTGACGAATCCGGGCTACGACAAGAACGACCGGACCCTCTTCACGTGGGTCTTGACCCACAAGTGGAACGACAAGCTCACCCAGGTCATGGAGACCGACCAGGGCTGGGAAAAGAATGTCCCCGGCCTGGGCGCCGTCCTGAACAACGGCGTGCCCACCAGCGCTGCCCCCAAGGATGAGTCCTGGTTCAGCTTCGGCAACTGGTTTCTTTATAACTGCACCGACAAGCTGACCGCCGTCTGGCGCTCGGAAGTCTTCTGGGACCTGGGCGGCGCCCGTACCGGTCTGAACGACGGCACGCACTTCGTGGGCGACCGGTTCTACGAGCAGACCCTCGGCCTGATCTACAAGCCCGTGCCTCACTTCTGGATCCGGCCGGAACTGCGGTATGACTGGACCCAGTTCCACCCGGCCTACACCGACAACACCCGCAATAGCCAGTTCACCTTCGGCATCGACGCGATCCTGCTCTACTGATTGCGCGAACGCATCGGCGAGTCGACTCCCGCTTCCCATTCTCGGCCCCGCCCGTGGGTGCTTTCCACGGGCGGGGCCGATTCTTTGGGCGACAGAGGCCCAAAGAGCAAGCAACAGGTACAAACGCGGCCGGCCGGAACGACGCGGCTTCGGACAACGTGGGCCGTTCCCCGTCGAACACCCCACAATGCGCTCGTTCCGGAGAAATGCACTTGCCGCGCGGAGAGTCCGCGACTCCGGGTGCGTCCGTGTCCCGCCTATGTCTGCAACAGAGCCGCTCAATCCGCGTGCAGAGCTGGCCGGCACCGGGGGCGGCACGGAAACCGCGTAAATTTTTCTAACGGTGTCTCTGCCAGGACTTAGGTCGAAAATACGGCCCCGGTGCCGCTCTGTCCGCGGGGCTGGCACGCGAGTTTCCTAACGGGATGGCGAACGAAACGGGACCGGCGGTCGACTTGCGAGTCCGCTCTCCAGGCCGCGCAGCGCCCGTCCCCGCCGAGTCCGCTGTCGCGTTGCGTCAAGGCTCCGTGGGAGACGAAAGGGGCGGGCCCAGGCCGTGGGTCGAGGTCCTGTCCGTGCCCGCGAGGAGTCGTCGCTGCCGAGACGCGATCCGACCGTGCCTGCCACGTGGATTCACGCCCTCCGCACACGTCTCACTCCGGGTCATCGAGACCATCCCTGCGCCGTCTCGTTCTATCCGCATTGCGGGGGTTCCCGGACACCCTCCGCGCCCGTGGTGAAGCCCGTTGTCTGGGGTTCGAAGCGGGCGGTGGACCCATCGGGACACGAGACCGAAGTGCAGCGGAATCTGGGCTGACGACCAAGCGGAAGGGAGGAAAGACACGTATGCGTTCTTTGATGACCAAGGCGGCGCTGGTGCGTTGCGTGGTGCTGGGCCTGCTGGTCTGGCAACTCGGGGTGTCCGGCTGGGCCCGGGCCGAGGAAGCCAAGAAGGAGGCTGAGGCACCGGCGGCCGCGGCCGCCGCTCCCGCCCCTGCGCCGTCGCCCCCTTTTGATCCGTCCAAGCCGGCTCCCGACCCCGATCCCACGGGGGCCTCCTATACCGGGGCGAGCACCACGGGCCAGCTCACGCTGGACAACGGCAAGGTCACGAACGACACGCTCACCCGTGACGTCGCCCTGATCAAGATCAACACCAACATGGTGTGGCTGATGCTGGGCGGCTTCCTGGTCATGTTCATGCAGTGCGGGTTCGCGCTGCTGGAAACGGGCCTGTGTCGTGCCAAGAACGCCGCGCACACGATGGGGATGAACTTCGTGGTGTACGCCACGGGCATGCTCGGCTTCTGGATCTGCGGCTACGCCTTCCAGATGGGCGGCGTCGGGCCGCTGGTCCAGTACAACGGGCCCGACATCCTGCACAACATGGTCGAGTTCAACCTGTTCCATCATCCCTTCAAGGTCCTGGGCTACACGGGCTTCTTCCTCGCGGGTTCGGCCAACGACATGTCGGTCCTGGGCATGTTCCTGTTTCAGATGGTGTTCATGGACACGGCCGCGACCATCCCGACCGGGGCCATGGCCGAACGCTGGAAGTTCTCGTCGTTCACCATTTACGGCTTCTTCATGTCGATGATCATTTACCCGATCTTCGCTTGCTGGGTCTGGGGCGGCGGCTGGCTGTCGCAGTTGGGAGCCAACTGGGGACTGGGCAACGGGCATCTCGACTTCGCCGGCTCGAGCGTCGTGCACATGACGGGCGGCATCACGGCCCTGGCCGGGGCCATCATCCTCGGACCTCGCCTCGGCAAGTTCAACAAGGACGGGTCGAGCAATGCCATTCCGGGTCATAACATCCCGATGGTCGTGGTGGGCACCCTGATTCTGGCGTTCGGCTGGTTCGGGTTCAACGCGGGCAGCACGACCATGATGTCGGACGGCCGGCTGGCCGGCGTGGCGGTCAACACGATGCTGGCCTCGGCGGCGGGTTGCTTCAGCTCGCTCCTGGTCATGTGGACCTTCTTCGGCAAGCCGGACCCGACGATGGGTTGCAACGGCCTGCTGGCGGGCCTGGTGGCCATCACGGCCTCGTGCGCCTTCGTCAATCCGATCGGCGCGGTCCTGCTCGGTACGATCGCCGGGGTGATCGTGGTCGGCAGCGTGCTGTTCGTCGAGCGCATCTTGAAGGTCGATGACCCGGTCGGTGCGGTGAGCGTCCACGGTGTCTGCGGCGCCTGGGGCTGCCTCTCGATCGGTTTCTTCGCCGACGGCAAGTACGGCGCCGGCCTGAACCTGGCGCCCGGCTCGACCCTGACCCCCACCGGCCTGTTCTATGGCGGCGGTGTGACCCAGTTGCTGGCCGAGATGGTCGGCGTGGCGACCAACTTCATCTGGGTCTTCACGGTGGCGATCACCTTCTTCTGGGTGCTCGACAAGCTCCACGGCAACCGCGTCACGGCCCGCGCCGAGATCGAGGGCCTGGACATCCACGAGATGGGCGTGCCCGCCTATGTCAACGAGGATGCCGTCGCCGTGCAGCAAGCCGGCGAGGAGTTCCTGGCGACCTTCGGCCCGAGTGCGGTGCCGACCAAGACCGAGATGAACGGCAAGGGAGGCGAGGTGGCGGTCACGGGCCGTCGTTGATGAGAAACTCCCGGGGAACCGGCGGCGTGGCCCGGGTGCGCCGCCGGTTCCTCGGAAATCCACGAAGCCTTCCGGCACGCCTTGATTATGATGGTGTGCCGGAAGGCTTGTTTTCTGGGACACGCCGATGTTCCGGTCCATACCCGGGGTGAAGTCGCCTCATGTCTTCTCTGGCCGCGTCATCTGGGCCGCATCCGTTCTGGGCCATGCCCTTTTTCGCATTGCTGCTGTCGATCGCCGTCTTTCCGCTGGTGCCGGGGGTGCGGGACTGGTGGGACCGCCATCATCACAAGCTGGCTCTTGGCCTGGCGCTGGGACTGGTGGTGCTGTTGTATTACGGCCTGCGCGGCTACGGCGTGGTTCTCGGGGACAAGGGCGCGACGACCGCGCCCGGCTGGCCGACGGTCCGCGCGGTTTTCGCGCGGTCGGTGCTGGACGATTACCTCTCCTTCGTTGTGCTCTTGTTCAGCCTGTACGTGGTCACGGGCGGGCTTCAGCTCCGGGGCAACCTGGTGGCCACGCCGGGCGTGAACACGGCGTTTCTGGGTGCCGGGGCGGTGCTCGCCAACCTGATCGGCACGACCGGAGCGTCGATGCTGCTGATCCGGCCGCTCTTGCACAGCAATCATGAGCGCAAGCACAAGCGCCATACGGTCGTGTTCTTCATCTTCGTGGTCTCGAACATCGGCGGCTGCCTGCTGCCGCTGGGACCGCCCTTGTTTCTGGGGTATCTCCGGGGCGTTCCCTTCTTCTGGACGCTCCACCTGGCCGCGCCCTGGCTGTTCACGGTGGGAGTCCTCCTGGGGGTGTACTTCCTCTGGGATCTCCGGGCGCATCGGCGCGAGACGCCTGCGGACCGGGACCGGGACGTGCGGCATCGCATCCCCCTTCGGCTGCACGGCCTGATCAACTTGCTCTGGCTGCTGGGCATCGTGCTGACGGTGGGCCTGATCGTGCCCGGTCAGGCCCTGCCGGGGACCGGCCTGTTCCTGGGCGGCCGGTTCCGCGAGACGGTGCTGCTCGCGCTGGCCGTGCTGTCGCTGGCGACGACCCCGCGCGGCCTGCGCCGGGATGCCGGGTTCTCGTACGCGGCGATCAGCGAGGTGGCCTGCTTGTTTCTGGGCATCTTCGTGACGATGGCGGTGCCGGTCGAGATCTTGCGGGATCGCGGCGCGGCGCTCGGCTTGAGCACGCCGTCGCAGTTTTTCTGGGCGGCCGGAGGGTTGTCGAGCGTGCTCGATAACGCGCCGACCTACCTGATGTTCTTCGAGACGGCCCGGGCTTTACCAGGTCCAGGTCTGGTCGCCATCCTCTCGGGCGGTCCGATCCGCGCCGACCTGCTCGCAGCCGTGTCGCTCGGAGCGGTCTTCATGGGCGCGATCACCTATATCGGCAACGGCCCCAACTTCCTGGTCAAGTCGATCGCCGAGCAGAGCGGCGTGCGCATGCCGACGTTCTTCGGCTACATGGCCTACAGCATCGCTGTGCTGATTCCCTTGTTCGGCGTCGTGACGCTCCTGTTCCTGCGCTGACGGCCATGCCCCAGGGGTATTTCCCTCTCAAAGAACGCCGGCGCAACCCCGCGACGTCCCCCTTCCACCCCCCCGGAGGGCATACGCGAAGCGGGAACTCCTTCTCGTCGCGTCGCGGGCGCAAGGCTCAGAGCGTTGCCAGATCGACGATGCAGGGATAGGCGGCTTGCAGGCTCTGGATCAGCCTCTGATCGGCTGTCACGAACTGGCAGCCCTCGCGGTCCGCCAGAGCGACATAGAGGCAATCATAGACCGCGATCCGGGCCCACGAAGCGATCCGAATCGCCATCTGCATGAGCGGCAGCGAAAGAAAAAGCTGCGGGCAGGCGGTCATCACATCGAGCCAAAGCGGCTCGGCGGTCGAAATCTGCCCCTGACGCTGCTTCTTGGTGAGCGTGTGTGCGCACTCAAGCGGGAATGCGTCCGGAGAAATGAGCTCGTGGACATGGTTCTGATAATCGGCACGCAGGGCGAGCGCCTTCTGTGAGTCCTGCTCAGGCAGAACCCATTTCAACCCAACCGAGGCATCGAGGACGATTCTCATTCGTCGCGGGCTTCACGGATCATCGGCACGGCCCAATCCACGATCCCATATCGTTCGACGATTTCCTGCCGGACGCGCTGCGCCCGCTCATGGACGCGACGCCTCAGTTCCGGATCGGTGACCGGCTTGCCCTCGCAGACCAGACGCAGGACTTCCTCCGCGTCCGCGTCCGCTTGCGGATCGGTCGCCGGGGGTTTCTCGATGGTGCTCATGGTCTGTCTCCTGTGATGATTCTAGCCGATGCGTCTGTCTGTGCGAAACACCCGGTCGCCGCTTGCATGAGCGATTCCCTCTTGTTCAAATGGCCACTTCGGGGAGCATGGACATGGCGAAGTGTCGTAGATGACGCACCTTCTTCTATCCCGCGGGTGGCCCCGGTGGCTTCAACCGGGGTCGCGCAGCGACGAGAGGTTCCGGGTTGGCGCGGGCACTTTCCCTGCCACCTCTTGCGGCTGCGCCGCCTCGGTTGAAGCCACCGGGGCCACCCGCGATTCTATGGTAGAACTCGGTCCCACAGGGTGGCTTGAAGAGTATCAACCAAAGTCGTGAGGCGTTCGTGGTATCGGCTTACTCGGTATCGATAACTCTCAGGCGTTCCAGACGGGGAGTCGATGTCCCGCTTCATTTCTAAACATATATTCCACACCGCAACCAGATCGGTCCGGACAGACGGCATGATCCGGTCGTCGTCGGCCAGATTGCGCAAACGTGGATATAGTGTCCGGTCAAGGTGGGAATCGATCACTCGCAACCCTTCGTCCGCGTTCCGTCGCACAACGATGATTCCGAGGTTCGGGTCGAGTCGCATAGAGAGTGCCTGGTCCATTCCCGCGACCTCCTTGATGAGAACAGAAGAGTAGGCTATAGCAAGTCTGATCATACTACCATATATTATCTTTGCGTTATGAAACGATTCGTTCATTGAATGATCGTTAAAGCGAGTCTGGGAACGATCGATCGCGGAACGAAGGTCACTCGGCGGGATACAGAACGTCATGGATTCACCCTGTGGGTCCTTGCGTGTCACGACCCCGACGACGTGGCCAAAGGGGTTGAATGCTGGACCACCGGAGTTTCCGTGATTCGCCGAGATACTCAACTGGAGGTATTCCATCCCGTCAAGGTAAGTGCGGGTACTCATCACGCCGCGACTGATCGCGTTCGGTAGGATGACCCCGCCCAGAGAACCCGGGTTCCCAATCAGAGTGATTTCCTGCCCTTTCGTGAAGGAATCGGCCGCAGCGATCTCCAAGGGGGGTAGCGTGGTGGGGGAAGAAAGCAACGCCAGGTCTCTTCGCGGATCTTCATAGACGAGTTCGACGCGCAGGGGACCCCGGTGTTGAATCGGCGCTGAGGGAAACGTGACTCTTAAGTCTTCAACGTTGTCGCTCGAGATGACATGGAAGTTTGTCGCAAGAAGCCTGGGTCGGACAACAAACCCCGTACCGGTCGAGCTTTTTCCGCTCACGATGCCTACAGACTGCTCGTCAGCGCTTCGCGATTTCTTCAGTAGAGAGAGGGGCGAGTGTCTGGCTCGCTTCGGGTGCAACAATATCTGGAAGGGGTTCGGCGCTGGCCTGGGGTCCGGTCGGGGCTGATTGCGAGGGGATGAGCGCTGACTTAGGGCCGGACCCAGCCTTCTCCAAGAGACCAAAAATACAGCCGATCGCTGCCGCATAGACGATCCAGGTCCGAAAGGAATTGAAATTCATGTCAAAGTCCTTGGCTCGCCAAAACTCGTTGGCTTGACTAGCCCTTACGGAAGCCCCCAACCGTCGTTTTTCCAACTCGCCCCGCGCACTGACACCATATTGCGGTCTGCCATTTCCCGGTCGAACCTGACAAGAGAACATTAGCTTACGGCCGCGCGATTGGTTTGACGTCTGCGTTCGTAATCGCATCGAGTAGTCCGATGGGGGAAATAGGATGGGGGAAATGAGTGGAGAGGGGGCAATGGGGACATAGCGAATCAAAAGGAAAAAGCCGGGCTGCGGCCTTTCTCCGCAGGACCGCGTATGGGCGCGGCGCGGTCTCGACTCTCGCGTTTTCGTGTGATGGTTCGGGCGGCGGACTACGAAGATGATGAGGAGCGACCGCGCCCAGCCGCTCTCGGATCTTTGGCAAGCCGTTTTCAGTTCGTCCCGATCCGGTCTCTTGATGTGCTGAGCGAACCCAATTTCCGGGCGCCGATCGAACCCAATCGTCATTCTCAGGCGCGAAAACAAACCCACCGCCGGCGCCGATCGAAGCGAAATCCGGGGGCGACAAAACGAACCCAACCGCCCCTTGACTTTGTCACAGAAACCAGGTGTCCCGCCTTACAATCGGTCTTTCCGGACCTTCGGGCGCACCGCACGGACGCTTCAAAGCCATTTCTGACCGCGACGGATCGTGCGATGCTCCAAGTGGTTACCGCGTTATCGACGGGCTTTTCGCGGGTTCGTACCGCGAGCACATGGTCGGTGCCGGTGCCGGACGTGGGTTAGGGTCCTCCCGCGCGGGCGCGGTCTCGGGGACGAGAGGGAACGGCCGTGGGCCGGACCCCGACCGCCGTTCTCAAGGTCTGGACAAGCCGGTACAATCAAACGACCGCCCGCGCTGCCCCGCCCACCGCATAGCCAAGGGAGAGCCTCACCGCATGGAGCCGCCGACTCCCGCCACGCCTCAGCCGACGAAGAAGCTGTACATCGAGACCGTCGGCTGCCAGATGAACATGCTCGACAGCGAGCTGGTCGTGGGACGGCTGCGCCAGGAAGGGTACGTCCTGACCGACGAGATCAACGAGGCCGACGCGATCCTCTTCAACACCTGCTCGGTCCGCCAGCACGCCGAGGACAAGATCTACAGCGCTCTGGGTCGTCTCAAGCGGCTCAAGGAGCGCCGGCCGGAGGTCGCCATCGGCGTCTTGGGCTGCATGGCGCAGAAGGATCAGCAGCTTGTGCTCCGGCGGGCCCCGTTCGTGGATCTGGTGGTGGGGCCCGGCCAACTGGCCCGGGTTCCCGAATTGTTGGCGAAGGCCCGCGAAGAGAAGACGCCGCAACTGGCCGTCAGCCTGGCCCGCAACGCCGGCTCGCGCGCCGAAGTGACCGACAGCTTCGAGACTTACGACCCGGCGCGCGAGCCTGCCCTGCGGCCCAGCCCGTTCCAGGCGTTCGTGCGCATCATGATGGGGTGCGACAAGTTCTGCACCTTCTGCATCGTCCCCTCCGTGCGCGGCCCCGAGCAGAGCCGGCCCCCCGAGGCCATCCTCGAAGAGAGCCGCCGGCTGGTCGATGCGGGCGTGGTCGAGATCACGCTTTTAGGCCAGACGGTCAACAGCTATAAATACCGCGCCGCCGCCGGCCGGCTCTGGAAGCTGTCCGACCTGCTCGAACGCGTGCACGACCTTGACGGTCTGCGGCGGCTGCGCTTCGTCACCAGTTACCCGCGGGACATGACCGACGACCTGTTGCAAGCCGTGCGCGACCTGCCCAAAGTCTCCAAGTACCTGCACGTGCCCGCGCAGAGCGGGTGCGATGAGGTGCTCAAGCGGATGAAGCGGCTGTATACAGTCGCCGAGTACGATGCCATGCTTGGCCGCATCCATGAGATGATCCCCGGCGCGGCGGTGTCGAGCGACTTCATCGTCGGTTTTTGCGGCGAGACCGAGGCGTCGTTCCAGAAGTCGGTCGCGCTGCTGGAGCGATCACGCTTCAAGAATAGTTTCATTTTCAAGTATAGTACTCGTCCCGGCACGAAGGCCGACGCGCTTTACCCTGACGATGTGCCGGACGAGGTCAAGCGGCGCCGCAACAACGAGTTGCTGGCGGCGCAGGCGGCGATCAGCCTGGAAGACAATCAGCCGTTCGTCGGCCAGACGGTCGAGGTGCTCGTCGAGGGGCCGAGCAAGACGGCGGCCCTGGGCGCGACGGTCCCGAGCGCGGCCTTGCAACTGGCCGGGCGGACCTGGTGCGACCGCATCGTGGTGTTTGACGGTCCGGAACGACTCATCGGCCGGTTTGTACCGGTGGAGATTGCGGGCGCCAGTCCCGTGACGTTATTTGGCCAGGTCGTGACGCGAGACCTGGCGGTACTCCGGGCGTGAGGTGCCCGGCCATGACCCGACCTGCCGACCAGCTTGTCTGCCGCTGGGCCACGTCCCTCGGCATCGACCCGACCGAAATACCCACGCCCCATTTTTTGCGGGACCGGTTTCGCGCCGACAGCGTCCGCCCGCCCGCGCGCCGACGCGGCTGGCGGTCTGGGAACAGCGCTATGGTTTTCGCCTGCCCCGAGGTTTGATGGCCTGGCTGGCGCTCTCCAACGGTTTTTACCTGGAGGGTGCCCCGATGATCCATCCCCTGGGAGCGATCGGGCCGATGGTGCCTTTCGCCCAGGTGCCGGGGCTGGTCATCCAGCCGGAAAGCTGGTTCGAGCTGGGAAATCCGGAGAATGAAACGATTTGCGTCGACCTGGCCTACACCTGGCCGGGCGGCGATTGTCCGATCTTCACGTCGGGAGACGATCAGCGCGGGACCGCGCCGCGGTTGATCGCGCCGGGGTTCTCCGCCTGGTTCCAGCGGTTGTTGCAGGAGGGCGGGCGGGCGTACTGGTTCGACGCCGGTTTTCTGTCTCTGGGCGATCCCTGGGTGGAGCATCGCCACCGCGCCCCGGCGCCGCCCTTGCCGGATCGGCTGCGGCCCCTGACCGGCCGCGTCCGTCCCTTGATGAATGCCGGTGCCGATGACCGCGACATCGCGGACCGATTGGGCATCTCGCGCTGGGATGTGGAGACGCTGTTCCGCTATCTCCAGCACGCCGCGCCCCGATGAACCGGGCAAACCCAGTGGGCCGGACCCCAGCCCTGCGACGACTCGGCGTGGCGGCCCAGTTCCTGGTGGTCTTTGCCCTGCTCGCGTGGGTGGTGCGGTGGAACCGCGCAGTCCCTGCACAGGGTCATCTCGGAGCGGCACGACGGCCGGCTGTTCCTGCTCGCCTTCGCGCTCTACCTGGCGGGCGTGCTGCTTGCGTACACGCGGTGGTTCCTGCTGGTCCGTGCGGTCGCGTTGCCGTTTCGCTATCGCGATGCGGTCCGGCTCGGCCTGGTTGGCACGCTGTTCAACTTCCTGATCCCCGGCGCGATCGGCGGCGACTTCGTGCGGGCCGCCTTTCTTTGCCGCGAACAAGGCCGCCGGACTCGTCCCATCGCTTCGGTCGTGGTCGATCGTCTCGCGGGGCTGCTCGGTCTGTTCGGTCTCGCGTTCTTGACCGGCATCCTGGGATGGTCGCGGCTGGCGCCATCGGTGCGCAGCCTGGTCACGGCCGCCGGGATCGCCGTCGGCGTGACCGCCGCGATCCTGGCTACCGCCTTCTTACCCGGTCTGGGCCACAGTCACTCACGACGCCGTGCCGAGTTGGCGACCGTCGGCGCCTCGTATCGCCGGCGCATCTGGGTCCTTCCTCTGGCGGGCACCCTGGCGGGCATCACGCACACGTTCAACGTGCTGGCCTTTTACGCCCTGAGCCAGGGCCTGTTCGCCGACGTACCCGGTTTGCTCGACCATTTCCTGATCGTGCCGCTGGTCCTGTTCAGCACGGGGGTTCCCCTGCCGCTGGGAGCGCTGGGCGTCACCGAGCAGGTCAGCGCGAAACTGTTTGATCTGGCCGACTTTCCCGGCGGCGCGGTGGTGATGATGGCCTTTCGTTTGCTCCAACTGGGCGGCGCCCTGCTGGCGGGCGTGGTCTACCTGGCGAATGTCGCGCAGGTGCGCGACCTGACCGTCACGGCCCAGCACCTTGATGAGGACCTCGAGGCGGAGCTCGGTCCGCCAGGTTGAACGCGGCAGACGGCTTGCGTTATGGGGATCTCGGATTCCGGATTCCAGATTCCGGATTATAGATTAATTAGTCTATATATTAATATGTTTGCATATATCATTTCGCATCGGTCATCGGGAATCTGGAATCCGGAATCCGTCATCTGGAATCCGGCAGTCGAACTCCCCGAAACATCGGTCCAGCCCAATAGAAACACGCTCCCCGAGAGCAAGCCCTCGGGGAGCGCTTCCCGCGGCGGGTTGTCAATCATCCATACGCAGGGTGCACCAGAGGCCGCAGGGAAGGTACTGGGCGTCGGGAGGGCGCTCCGTCAGGTGTTTCCACGCGGCGGAGGTCCAGACGGTGATCGTGGCCGGGAAACCGTTGATTCTCCAATGGGCTGAATGACACCCGGCGCCGTCGTGACGCACGCTCTTGACGCGCGGTCGCCGCGCGGCCCCGGTGGACAGGACCGATCTCATGGCAGGCTCCCTCAATGGTGCCGCGTGGTCCAATCCGACCACGGCTACTCCCTTTTCACCTGGACCACAGCCGCCATCACGGCCCGAAAACCCTGGGGAAACGGGTTCTCGACGAAACAGCGCGCGGTCCGGTACCACCTTCCGGAACAGAGTGGCGCAGTCCAGTCACCTCCTTTTCCGTCCAGGACCCTCATCACGGCCGCCGTCCGGAGACGGGACCGCCGAGTCGAGCTTCGCCCGGTCCGAGCCCGGCCGCGCCGGGGTCCTGACCTCGTAAGCCGCCGCGACGACCGGGCCCGCAACCCCGCCGACACATGGGCCTGTCCCTGAAACTCGTCCCGCGTTTCTTAATTAAGCACAATTATCATCGGCCGGAGCGGGGGCGGGCTCCCGCTTTTTTTTGAGAAGGGGCCGGGTGTTCGTCCCGCGGGGGAATTCGGATAGACTCCAGGGGCCGGGGAACAGCGGATTCCGTGGGAGCCGACCGGGATGATCTCGACCTTCGGGCTGACGAAGTTCTACGGCGCGGTGCCGGCGCTTCAGGGGCTGTCGGTCGAGATCCGCCAGGGGGAGGTCTTCGGTCTGCTCGGTCCGAATGGCTCCGGCAAGACGACGACGATCCGTCTCTTGCTGGGCCTGTTGCGGCCCACGCAGGGGAGGGCGAGCGTGGCCGGGTTCGATTGCTGGCGGCAGAGCCTCGACGTGCGCCGGCTGGTCTCGTACCTACCCGGCGAATTGCGCCTGCCCGGCCATTTCACGGGCCTGGGACTCCTGCAATATTGCTGCGGGCTGCGCGGCGGTCGCGGACTCGACCGCGCGGTGGCGATCGCCGTGCGGATCATGAAGCTCGACCTGCGGCGCAAGGTCCGCACCTACTCGACCGGCATGAAGCAGAAGCTGGCGGTGGCCCAGGCGTTCGCCGATCCGGTCGAAGTGGTCATTCTCGACGAGCCCACCTCGGCGCTGGACCCCTCGGCGCGGGCTGACGTGCTCCGGCTCGTGCTGGAGGCGAAAGCGTCGGGCCAGACGGTGATCTTCTCCGGCCACGTGCTGCCGGAGGTCGAGCAGGTCTCCGACCGCGTCGCCATCATGCGACAGGGCGAGCTGATGCACATCGAGGACATGCACGCCCGCCGGTCGCTGCGCATGCTCTTGCTCAAGTTCCAGGGCGCACGCCGGCCGCCATTCCCGACGAGCTGGGACTGACCCTGCGCGAACCAGCGCGACGGCGCGTTCTTATTCGAGCATCGCGGCGAGGCGCTACCGCTGCTCGGCTGGCTGGCGTCGCAGCCGGTGGCCGACCTGGCCATCGGCGTCGAGGACTTGCGCAGCCTTTACGACCGCTTCCATGGCCCGGCCGCGGAATCACCTCCGCCCGAGTCTGACGAGCATTATGACTTCGCCTTTCCACCCCGAGACGAGTCCCGATCAAAATGAGTGCCTGGTTCACGCTGGTTCGAAAGCTGTTCGTCGAGTCGCGCTGGCTCTTGGGTTTTTCCATCGCCGCGCTGTTCGGCATGAGCTGGCTATCGGTGTACGTCACGGGACGCATCGAAAAACGGATGCGCGATGTCTCTGACCCGGCCGCGAGCATCCGGCGGGTGGGGTTTCTGCGCGGCATGGGCGGCGGCGCGATGGATTTCTCATCGGCCGCCATCGAAGCCGCCTGGTGGAATCATCCGTTCATCCTTTTGACGATCGCCATCTGGCCCATCGCGCGGGGATCGCTGCCGGTGGCCGGCGAGATCGAGCGCGGGACGCTCGACTTGACCCTGTCGCGGCCGATGTCGCGCACGTCGTATCTGTTCGGTCACGTCGCGGTCACGGTGGCCGGCTTGCTGCTGCTAGGACTGGGAATGATCGTGGGGAACCTCGTCGGCACGCACTACAACCGCATCGAAACGCCGCCGGGCGTGCTCATCCTGGCCCGGCCGGCCTTGAACCTGGCGGCGCTGGGGTTCTCCATGTATGGATACACCTTGCTGATTTCCGCGGCCGACGTGGTACGCTGGCGGTCGATTTTGGCCGGCTCGACACTGACGATGGCGGGCTTCATCGCCTACGTGGTGGCCAATGTCCCGTCGATGGAGGACTACAAGTGGCTGGAAAAGCTGTCGATCTTCAAGGCGTATGGCCCGGTCGAGGCGGCCGTCAAGGCAGAGCATCTGGCGTTCAACGTGGGAATATTGGCGGGCATCGGCGCGGCGGGGATTGTGCTGGCCTGGATCGCGTTCTCGTATCGTGACTTGCCGGCCAATAGTTGAACAAAATGGGTCTACGCGCAAAGGCGCAAAGACGCAAAGAAGAGGAGAAGTCAGGGTCATCGAGCCGTGAGAAATCGCCCGCCGTCTCTTCCTCTTCTTTGCCTTTCTTCTTTGCGTCTTTGCGTCTTCGCGTTTCTCTTCTTCACGAGGTCCCACCCATGTTTCGCACTCCCTCCCTGCATTTTTCTTCTCTCGTGTTGATCCTGGCCTCATTCACAATGGCACGCGCGGACGGCCCGCCGCTGAATGACGCCTTTCGCGCCGAGGTCGCGCAGATCGAGCAACATCCGCTCCAGGGCATCAACTCGGCGGACGCCTGGAAGTCGCACCGCCTCGAGACTCCAGCAACGCTTGCGATCGATGATGGGGCTGGACCCCGGTCCCGAGCGGGTCGCGTTGAATCCGCGCATCACGGGGATCGTCGAGCGGCCGGACTTCGTCGTCGAGAAGCTGATCTTTCAATCGGCCCCCGGCCTGTACGTGACGGCCAACCTGTACCGGCCGAAGGTCGTCGAGCATCCCTTGCCGGCGATCCTGTACGTGTGTGGGCACTCGAAGGTCGAGAAGAACGGCGTGATCTATGGCTGCAAGACCGGCTACCAGCACCATCCCGAGTGGTTCGCCGCCAACGGGTACGTCTGCCTGATCGTGGACACGCTCGAGCTCGGCGAGATGCCGGGCGAGCACCACGGCACGTACCGCCAGGGGATGTGGTGGTGGCAGTCGCGCGGTTATACGCCGGCGGGCGTCGAGGCGTGGAACGGCATCCGCGCGATCGACTACCTCTGCACGCGGCCCGAGGTCGATCCCAAGCGTCTGGGCGTGACGGGCCGCTCGGGCGGCGGGGCAACCTCGTGGTGGCTCGGTGCGCTCGATGACCGCGTCGCGGCCGTCTGCCCGGTCGCCGGCATCACCGACTTGCGCGATCATGTCGTCAATCCCTGTCCTGACGGCCATTATGAGGCCGGCGTCGTCGAGGGGCATTGCGACTGCATGTATTTCGTCAACACCGACCGCTGGGACTTCACGACCCTCGCCGCCTTGCTGGCTCCCAAGGCGCTGCTGGTCGAGAACACGGACCACGATCCGATCTTCCCCGAGAAGGGCGTCCGGCATATTTATGCGGAACTGGAAAAAGTGTACAAGTGGTATGGCGTCCCGGAGAAGCTTTCGCTGGTGATCGGCCAGGGCGGGCACGTCGATTCGCCCGAACTGCGGCATGCGGCGTTCGCGTTCTTCGAGAAGGCACTCAAGGGGAAGGACGTGGCCGTCGCCGACATCCAGGAGCCGGACCGCAAGATCCCGATCGAGGAGTTGAAGGTCTTGAAGCCCGGAGAGGTCGTGCCCGACTGCAGAACGCCACGATCCATGAAACGTTCGTCCAGCCCTTCACGCCGCCGCCGGTTCCCACGACGGCCGAAGCGTGGGAGACGCTGCGCTCAAAGTGGATGAAGACGCTGCAAACGGAAGTCTTCACGGGCTGGCCGACGACCGAGGAGGCCGGGCCGCTCGATGTGAAGACGACCGCCGATGTGACGCGGGGCGGCGTGCGCATCCGGAAGATCGAATTCACCTCTGAGCCGGGCGTGCGGCTCGCACTCTGGTTGACGGGTCCCGCGGCGGATTCGCCCGTGCGCCGGAGCATCGTGGCGCCGGTCGGGGCGAAGACATGGGAGGAAATCGACGCGGTGTTGAGCCGGGACGATCCGGACTTCACCGCCAAAGACGATCTTGCGCCGCTTGAAGCGAGCCGGCGAGGCGGGACTGGCCGTCGCGGTGGTCGCCACACGGGGCGTCGGGCCGACCTCCTGGCCGAGCGCGAAGGACACGCACCTGCGCCGCCGCTTTGCCCTGCTCGGCCAGACGCTCGACGGCATGCGGGTCTGGGACGCCCGGCGCGCCCTGGCGGCCTTGCGGACCGTCAAGGACCTCGCGGAAGGTCCCATGGACATCTTCAGCCGCAAAGACATGGCCGCGGTGGCGTTCTGGACGGCGGTCTTCGAACCGGACGTGAAGCGGATCATGCTGGAAGATCCCCCGGCCACGGTGCGCGACGGCCCCGCGTTGTTGAACCTCGACCGCGTTCTGGGGATGCCGCAAGCCCTGGCGCTGCTCGGTCCGCGCGAGGTCGTCCTGATCGGCGCCGATCCGGCGTCGTGGGCCTGGGCGCGCGATCTCGCGAGCGTCCTGCATCCCGGCGCCTCGTGGCCCGAGTTCCGCCCCGCGGGACGTTAATCTTGTAGGGTAGGCTTTAGCCTGCCAGTCTCTTTTGATCTCAAAATGGAATTGGCAGGCTAAAGCCTACCCTACAAGACCGTCTCGTGAACCCCGTGAGGCTGTTGTCATGCTGCCCGGACCGGTCTTTCAGGTCGAGCTGCTGACGACCGCGCGGCGGGCGCGCTACTTCGTGCTCCGGACCGTGGTGGGACTGGTCCTGCTTATCGTGCTCTGGCAAGGGTACCAGTCCTCGATCGGCTGGAGGCTATACAGCGGCCAGAACACCTCGACCATCTCGATCCGTGACCTGGCCGCGTTCGCGAGCGGCACGTTCGCCGCGCTCGGGATCGCGCAACTGGTGGCCGTCGTGGTGCTCACGCCCGTCTTCGTGGCGGGCGTGATCGCCGACGAAAAACAGCGCAAGACGCTGCACTACCTGCTGGCCAGCCGGTTGACCAGCGGCGAGATCGTCCTGGGCAAGCTGGCGGCGCGCTTGCTGCACGTCGGGGTCGTGCTCGGCGTCGGCCTGCCCATCGTGAGCATCCTGACCCTCTTCGGCGGCGTGCCGCCCGAGGCGGTCGTCCTCGTCTATGCCGGCACGCTGTCCACCGCCTTCTTCCTGGCCAGCGTGACGATCCTCGTCTCGACCTACGCCCGCACGGTGCGCGAGGCGATGGCCGGGGCGTTTGTCTTCGTGCTGCTCTGGCTGTTCGGACCTTATCTCGTGATCGCTCTCATCGAGGAAGTGCGACCGGGGCTGACCACCCCGGTTCACTCGATCGTGGAGATGCTCACCATCACGAACCCGTTCGCCGTCCTGAGCGATTCCGTGGTGGGAGGCCGACCCGCGCGGCCCCTGGCTCATCCCGCTGATCATGATGGGCGTGCACGTGGCGCATCGGGCTGTCCTGTGCGGCGCTGGCGACCTGGCGGCTGCGGCCGGTCTTCCGCGCTCAATCAGACCGAATCCGGCGTGAGCGCACGACCGGCCTGCGCGGCGCGGTTCGCCGCGCGTCGGCCGCCCTGCGGCAACGACCCGATGCTGTGGAAGGAACGTCACATCACGCGCAGGGCCAGCGGCAGCGCCCTGATCCGCTGGATCATCCGGCTGGGGTTCGCGCTGGGACTCGTCTTCCTGGCCTACTGGACCTTGAAACTCGGCCTGGACGCGGCCGGTGAACTCTGGAGAGACGGCTATGGGAACGCGCAGCTACAGCTCCGCCCGCTACCAGTTCAACACGATGCTGCGCGTGGTGTCGGGGCTGATCGAGGTCCTCGCCGGCCTGGGGATGGCCCTGACCGCCGCCGGCTCGATCACGACGGAGCGCGAGGAGGACACCTGGATCAGCCTCTTGACGACCGACCTCACGCCCGTCGAGATCCTCCGGGCCAAGTTCCTGGGCGCCCTCTGGAGCCAGCGGGTACTGCTGGTGGTGATGCTCGGCTTGTGGGTTCTCGGCCTCCTGCTCGGCGCCTTGCACCCGGTGGGCTTTCTCTTCGGCCTGATCGAGATGACGGTTTTTTCCTGGTTCTTCATTGCGCTCGGCGTGCGGCTCTCGCTGACCGCGCGCAGCACCATGCGGGCCGCCGGCGCGACGATCGCGCTGCTCGTCCTGGTCAACGGCGGCTACCTCCTGCTCGGCCTGCCGATCCTGTATTTCGTGGACTCGCCGCTGGCGGTCTGCGGCTGCACGCCGTTCCTGCTCGGTGCGTGCCTGTTGCGGCCCGGCGAATGGAGCGCGGGGAATCTGCCTCATGATGCTTATGCCGATATGATCGCTACATCTATGTTTGGTGTCTTTCTCTACGCCACGGCCGCCGCCCTGTTGACGGCCGCCCTGGTGCATCGTTTCGACGAATGGATCGATCGCCCCCGCCGGCCCTTGTTCGATTCGATCGCGATGAAGCCGAAGACGGGGGCATCCCAGGTCGAGGTCCGCGAATTGTAGAGGTCATGCCGCGGGTTGCCGGAAGCGTGACAGTTTCGATCCGTCTGCCCGGCCTTTACAAAACGTGCCTCGTCTCCACGTCGGGGCAAGCCACCGTTTGCCGCTCCCGCACCGAGCGTTCGACGGCCGCGAGCACGCGGACGACCGCGCGGGCCTCTTCGGCGGTCACGGCCAGGGGCGCGCCGTGGAGGAGATTTTCGGCGATGTTCGCATAGTAGGAGTCCCAGCTTCCGCGCACGGTCTCGACCGCGACCTCGACGGTCTGTTTGTCGCGCTCAAGATGAAGCCGGCCCACGTGTTCGGCCGGCTCGTCGGCCCGGTCGAGAGCGCCGGCGCGGAGGGCCATCTCCTGGGGATCGACGCCCCATTTCGTGAACCCTCCGCCCGTGCCCAGCACCCACCATCGGGGACGATCGAGGCGACAGATCCGGCTGGTCTCGGCCTGGAACAGCACGCCGTCGAATTCCAGCACGATGCGCCCGTGCCCGCCGTTGTCCACGCCCTCCCAGGGGGCCGGCGCCAGCCACCCCCAGACGCGCCGGCACGGTCCCAGACCCAATCCCAGCGCCTGGTCGATCAGGTGCGCGCCCCAGTCGTGCAGGATCGTGCCCGCCGCCGCCGCCCGTCCCCGCCAGGTCCGCGGCGCACTGTAGCGGCACACCGCACTCTCGAACAGCAGCGGCTGGCCCAGCACGCCGCTGGCCAGAACGCTCTTGAGCGTCAGGAAGTCCCAGTCCCAGCGGCGGTTATGAAAGACGCTGAGCATGCGCCCCGAGGCGTCGCGCGCGGCGATCATGCGGTCGGCCTCGGCCTCGGAGAGGGCCATCACCTTGTCCACCACGCAGTGCTTGCCGGCCGCCAGCGTCTGGACCGCCTGGTCGGCGTGGACATCGTGGGGCGTGGCCAGCACGATCAGATCGACGGCCGGGTCCGCCAGCGCCTCGTCCAGGTCGGCATAGCCCCGGACCTTCCACAAGGCGACGGCCTCGGCGCGGACCTCGGGCTTCCGCGCGACAATCCCGTGCAGTCGCAAGTCTTTCTGACGGCGGATCAAGGGACAGTGGATTTGCCGGCCGGCCAGACCATGGCCCACGACGACAACCTGGATCATCTGCGGTCATGCTCCTGGAAACACGGGTCCGGCCAGCGCGTCCGTCGCGGCCGGAAAAAGCACCGCACCATCTTGCCGCGCGGTGGCTAATCTCAGCAACCGCCGCGCGGGATGGCGAGGCGCCGTTTGACTCGGCGGGGCGGGGCGGTTATGTTCAGACAGCGAGAGACTGTCGCGGGGATACCGGGTCGTTTTCGGCTCGTCTGAAGGAACGGTGTTGGGTGCCACGGGTTCCGTCCGCGGAACCCGTGACGGACGCCCGGACACGGGTTCCGCGGACGGAACCCGTGGCACCCAACCTCCTGGGCACGACTTCCCGGTATCGCCTTGACAGTGTCGACCGCGAAGGAACTTCGCCGGGCTGGGGTGCGTCCAAATCCAGGGGCCCGTGCCGGGGCATGAGTCGTGCCAAGGTCGGGCTCGGGTTGGAATTGCGCTTTGTTACGGTTGCGCGTCTCGTCGAAGTGAGATGAGCATGACCATCCAGGGGTCCGCCATCATGGTTTCGAAATCCGCTCCGAGCCGGTTCCGGGGTTGGGGCGGGCTGTTCAGCTCGCTGACGGTCGTACTCGTCATGGGGACACTGGCCCCGGCGCAGGTTCCCAAGCCGGGCGGCGGTCCAGGCACGCCACCGCCGGCCAAGGGTGCGGCCGTGACCAAGCCGACGGAGAAAAAAGCCGCGGTTGCGCCCACCGCCGCCACCAAAGACGAGGGCGATCAGGAATCCACCGACAACGAAGGCTCGGTCGATACCGCCAAGACCCGGCGCGGAGCTGGAAGAGCGCTTCAAGGACCCTCGTGCCGAGCAGGCGCTGGCCAATACGTTCCCGCAATTGTTCACCAACGCGCTGCGGACGGCCGGCACCGCGGGCGATGATCGCCGCATCCTGGCCATGGCCGCCAAGCAGCAGGCCGTCGATGCGAAGGTGTTTCCCGACTACGTCAAGCACCAGATCGCCGAGCTCACCTCGCGCACCAACATCGACGCGATGCTCAAGTCCGATGCCAAGAGCGAGGGGGCCAAGGCGATCGAGGACGCGGGCTCCAAGCTGATCAATCCTCTGGTCCTGGCCACCCAGTCCGACAACGCGGTGTTCCGATCGGAATTCGCCAAGGCCCTGATCGCCGTCGCGCCGGAGGTGATGAAGAACCACCTGTTCGCGCGGACGCAGTTGATCATGGCCCTGAGCCGGGCCCAGGACCCGGTCGCGCTGCCCGTGCTGATCAGTCAGATCCAGGACCCCAAGCAGCCGGCGTCGATCAAACTGCTGGCGGCGGTCGGGTTGACGAACCTGGCCCGGGGTGGTCGCTGGTCGGAGGCCAACCCGGCCGAGGCGATGAAGGCCGCGCAGGCCGTGGCGGTGTTCCTGCGCGACGAGCCGGAGACGTTCTGGCCGGTTCAGGTCAAGATCCTGCAAGCGCTGGGCGACTTGCGGCAAGCGTCCGCCGACCTGCAACAGCCCAAGGGAGAGTTCGCCGCCGCCGCGCTGAAGGTCCTGGCCGATCCCAAGACCAACCTGGCCGCCCGCGCCTGGGCGGCCTGGCGCTGGGCATGATCCGCCCCAATGCGCAGTTCGCCAACTACAACTTGCGGTTGATCGCGCAACATGCCGGCCTGGCCGCCACCGCGATCGCCGAGCAAGCTCTGGCCGAAGACGTCGATCCCAAGGATCTGGGCCAGGCCGGGCGTCTACCTGGATCACATGCGCCGGCTGGCGGATTGGATGATCCAGATCGACGAGAGCTTCGAGGGCGATCCGAACGTCCGGGGGTCCGGCCTGTTGCACATCGAGCATGCCAGCGCGTCCAATCAGCGGCGTGCCATCGAGCCGATCGCGAACCGGGTGCGGTCCTTGACCGTGGCCTGCCTGCAACTGAGCATGGCCCTGCCGGCTCAGATCGAGGATCGCCAGAAGACAGTGGCCGCGGCGCTCAGTGAGCTGCAAGCCGCGCTGCGCAACCCCCCAGCGACGTGGCGCTGATTCCCAACGGTCCGACGTTCCCGATCCCCGCGGCCGCACCGCCCGCCGCCGCGCCGGTCCGGCCCGCGGCGTCCAAGGCGGAAACAAAAAGTGTTCACGATCATATGAACATGAATGTGAAATAATGGGCGCACCGGTCGGGGTTTCGCGGACGAGCCCCCGGCCGCCCAACCGCTCCAAGACCGCGTGACGCGATGCAAGGCAAGGGGCGATTCTGATGGCTGTTGCGGAATCAGTTCCAGTCCTGACCGCCAGGGAGATCCGCGATTACCACCTGATCAATCTTCAGCTCGCCCACCTGCTCGATCATGGCCCGCGGCGAGTGCGATTGACGGGGGTGGAGGGTCAGCGGCTGCTCGTGGCGGGGCTGCGTGGCTCGTGGAACGCGGTCATCGAGATCGAGGGCCTCGCCGGGCCCGAGCTGGCGGCCGATCTGGATGCACCGAACCTGACCGTGGTCGTGTACGGGGGTGTCGGCGACGGATCGGCCCGGTCGTTGTGCCGGGTCGGTGGTTGTGCTGGGCGATGCCGGCGCGGCGTTCGCGTACCGGATGGCCGGCGGTGTGGCCGTGGTCGCCGGGACCGCGGGGCCGGCGCGGGGCTGGAGATCTCGGGCGGGGTCTTGATCCTGGCCAACGGGGCCGACCGCCTGGCCGGCGAACGCCAGTCGGGCGGGGCATCTATGCCCTGGGACGGCTGGGACCCGACGCCGGCCATGCGCGCCGCGAGGGTGACCTGCTGCGACCGACGCGGGCGCCGTGCGCGGAGGATGTCCAGGCGTTCCGACAGGTCGTGGATACCCTCCGGCCGTGGCTGCCGCCGGCGCTCGGTGCGGCGTCCTGGCCGGGCCCCGCGGGCCGGGGTGCGACATGCTTGTGAGCTCGTGGCCGGGTGGCATGCCCACGTCTTCGTGGGCATGTCCGGTGGTGCGGACGCGACCGGCCGACATGCCCACGAAGACGTGGGCATGCCACCCGGACCGTGATCAAGACCATCTCGCACATCCTCTGAGATCGATTCTGACCCGGCGCGGGCTGCTCATCGTTCTGGCCGGGCTTTGTCTCGCCGGTTGTGAGCCCGTCTGGAACCCCGTGCGAGAACGCACTCGTCGCGGTGGCAGGCCGGGTCCTCTGGCGGGGTCAGCCGATCAGCCGAGGCTGGGTCGAGTTTCTGCCGGTGGACGGGACCATCGGCCATCTCCGCTCCGCCCGGATTGCGCCGGACGGAACCTTCCATGCCGACCGCGTTGCGGCTGGAGCCGTGGCCATGCGGCTGGTCGGGATGCCCATGCTGCGGTCCCTCGATCCGGTCCAGGACCTCTTTCTGTTCCAGATTCGCCAGGCGTTCCTGATCCGTCGCGACCTGGGAGCGCACAACTCCGGGCCGCTGATCCTCGACCTGGGAATCGAGGCCCTCCGTGTCGAATCCCGGTCGGATCGGCGCGGGAATCCTGTAGAATGAGAGGCGATTGCGGGCCGATGTTAAACAAGGCGCGTTGCTCCGCGCCGCGAAGGGTCGAGTTCGACCCACCATCGGCAGGCGTCTGGGAGTTGTCGCATGAACGCCCACTGGCGGGTCCTCCCGCACGATCCGGCGCGGATCGAAACGCTCAGCCGGGCGTCGGGTTTGCCACCCTTGGTGGCGCATTTGCTGATCAACCGGGGCCTGGGCGAGCCCGCATCCGCCCGCCGCTTCCTCGAAGCGAAGCGGATGAGCATGCACGACCCGGAACTTTTGCCGGGCGTCGTCGAGGCCGCCGAGCGCATCACCGCGGCCGTCCGTAACGGCCGCCGGATCGTCATTTATGGCGATTACGACGTGGACGGCGTCTGCGGCACCAGCCTGTTGTGGGAATGTCTGAGACTGGCCGGGTCGCAGGCGGTCGAGTACTACATGCCCCATCGCGTCGACGAGGGTTACGGCGTCAACGCCGAGGCGCTGCGGAAGCTGGCCACGGAGCGCGGGGCCGAGCTGCTCGTCACGGTTGATTGCGGCGTCACCGCGGTCGCCGAAGCCCGGCTGGCGCGCGAGCTGGGCGTCGAGTTCATCGTCACCGACCATCACACGCCGGGCCCCGAGTGGCCCGAGGCGGACGTGGTCGTCCACCCGCGGCGGCCCGGCGGCGCGTATCCGTTCCCGGAGCTGTGCGGCTGCGGGGTGGCGTTCAAGCTGGCCTGGCAGATCTGCAAGGGATTTGGCGACGGCAAGAAGGCCTCGCCGCATCTCCGCGACTTCTTGCTCAAGGCCATCGATCTGGTCGCGCTGGCCACCGTCGCCGACATGGTGCCGCTGGAGGATGAGAACCGGATCTTCGTGCGGCACGGCCTGCGAGGACTGGTCTCGGACCCTTCGGTCGGCATGCGCGCGCTGCTGGACGTATCGGGTTTTCAGGGTCGTCCGCGTCTGACCAGCGGGAATCTCGGGTTTCAGCTCGCGCCCCGGATCAATGCCGCGGGGCGCGTGGAAGGGGCGATGCAGGCCGTCGAGCTGCTCACGACCGACGACCCCGCACGGGCCAAGGAACTGGCCGATTCGCTGGACCGCTGTAACCGCGAGCGCCAGGAGATCGAGCGCGTCACCGTCGAGCAAGCCCGCGGGTTGCTCGACGGTCAGGGCGGTCTGGGCGACCGCGGCGCGATCGTGCTGGGCAAGGAAGGGTGGCATCCCGGCGTGATCGGCATCGTCGCCGGCCGGCTGGCCGAGTGGTATCACCGCCCGACGGTCATCGTCGCCTTGAACGACGGGGTCGGTCAGGGCTCGGCGCGGTCGGTCCCCGGCTTCAACCTGATCGAGGCCCTGGTGCCTGCGCGGACCGCTTGACCGCCTTTGGAGGGCACACCGCGGCGGCCGGACTGAGGATGTCCAGTGAGCGGTTCCTGGAATTCGCCTCGGCCTTCGATCATCACTGCCGGACCGTGCTGACTCCGGAGCAAAAGCGCAAGGAGCTGGTCATCGATGCCGAGGTGCTGCTCGGCCAGTTGACGCTCCCGGTCGTGCAGGCGATCGACCAGATCGAGCCGTTCGGGCTGGGCAATCCCCGCCCGCTGCTGATGGCCGGGCCGGTGCGGGTCGTGGGCGATCCCCGCCCCTGCGGCAACAAGCAGCAGCATTTGCGCCTCCGGCTGGCGCAGGAGAGCATGAGCGTGGCCGCCGTCGGCTGGAATATTGCCAGCCGCGCCAAGGATCTGGTGGCCGGCGCCTCTTGCGCGGTGGTCTTCTCCCCTCAGATCAACGAATGGAACGGCCGCCGCGAGGTCCAGCTCGAAATCCGCGACTTCCGCCTCGATCGCACCGATGCCCAGGCACGGTCGGCCTGAGCGGGCATACGAGAAGGGATTCTTGTAGGGTGGCTCGGCCCACCATCCGGGGCTCAATTCGGAAGATGGTGGGCCGAGCCCACCCTACGAGTCTCCCTGCCGAAAATCGCGGAGAATCCGACGGCACCCGCTGGCGTCGCGTCGCCGGTCCTCATAGAGTACCGATCGCTGAGAACGGGAATCGACTCATCGAACGGTTTCACTTTCTCGAGGAAACAGCCAGCATGCGTACGTTCAGCAAAGCGGCGTTGGCTCTGGCGATGATCATCGTGTTGGCCGGAGCCGTTCAGGCGCAGCCGCCTGGTCCCGGCCCCGGCATGGGCATGGGCATGGGCATGATGGGACCGGGCCTGCTGATGGCGCCGGCCATGCAGGAGGAGCTCAAGCTCGACTCCTCGCAGGTGGACAAGATCCGCGATTTCGCCCAGGACATGCGCGAGAAGATGCGCGATCAGATGACGGCCCTGCAAAATCTCGAAGGCGCCGAGCGCCGCGAAAAAGGCGAGGCGATGCGGCGCGAGATGACGGAGAAGGTCAACAAGGCCCTGGGCGCGATCCTCAAGCCCGAGCAGTTGAAGCGCTACCATCAGATCGAACTGCAAGCGGGCGGGCCGATGGCGTTCGCCGATCCCAAGGTTCAAAGTGAGCTGAAGCTCACCGACGAGCAGAAGAGCAAGCTCCGCGAGATCGTCACCGATCTGATGGGCCAGGCGCGCACCGCCATGGAACAGGGCCAGGACGATCGCGCCGCGGCGATGCGGAAAGTGATGTCGCTGCGCAAGGAGGCCACCGCCAAGGCCGTCGCCCTCCTGACGGACGACCAGAAAAAGACCTGGAACGAACTGACCGGCAAGCCGTTCGAGATGCCGGCTCCCCCGCGCCGTCCGCAGCCATGAGAACCTGACCGACCGCAGGCTTCTCACACTCAGAGGCTATCCGGGAAGTCTGTTTTAGCCCCGAAGGGGCGGCAGTGAATAGCCCGGGGCGTCAGCCCCGGGAACCGGGGCCGCCCCTGCGCCCGCCTCCTTCCAAAGCCCCGAAGGGGCGACCGAAGATCTCGCGGGACCATGGGTTCTGTCGCCCCTTCGGGAACGCCCACGAAATAAAGTCGCCTTTCGCTCCGCGAAAGTAGCGCACTTTTGCGGAGCAAAAGGCGACACCAGAGGGAACTTATTTCGTGGGCGTTCCTTCGGGGCTGCGCCGGGGGTTCGTGGCGCGTCGTTCCCCGTCCCGGGGCTGACGCCCCGGGCTATTCACTTTCGCCCCTTCGGGGCTAAAAACAGACGCCCCATCTGGGTTTCCCGGATAGCCTCTCAGACGATCGCGCCTCCGGCAAGCCCAAAGCGCCAGCGAGTGCATGGACCCAGACCAATCCCCCAACCTCTCGGGTTGGCCTGGGCGGATGCACTCGCTTGCGCTTCGGGCTTGCCGGAGGCGCGACCGCCGTGGGACTCCGCTCGTCCCGGAAACGCTTTCACTTGAGGAAAAGTTGGGCCAGGTTGGAAGCTGTGGTCGCTGAACTCAAGTGGGCCGGCTGTGCAGCCGGTGGGTCGTGTATGTGCAATCGTGGCCGCTGCGAAGAACTCCCCCGCGCAACGGCGATGACCGCAAAGGTGGAGGGGAGTTTGTCGGCGCCGTGCCGGCACACCCTTGATTACCTGAGGAGAGTCATGATGCGTCGATTCGGCAGCTTCGTTCTCGCGATGGCCGTGGTCGCTTTGGTGGCGGTCTCCGCGCAGGCCCAGGATCAGCCGCAGCGGAAGGGAGCCGGCGGCAGGGGTATGATGGGCATGGGCGGTGGCATGGCTGGCGCCGCGCTGTTGACGAACGAGTCGGTCCAGAAGGAATTGAAGCTCGACGCCGGCCAGATCGAGAAGGTCAAGAAGATCGCGGCCGACCAGGGCGCCAAGGCCCGCGAGCAGCTTCAGGGCCTGCGCGACCTGTCGCCCGAGCAGCGCCGTGAGAAGCTGGAGAGCTTCCAGCAGACCGCGCGTCGCGAAACCTTCCAGGCCCTGCGCGAGGGCGATACCTTGAAGCCCGAGCAGGCCCGCCGGTTCATGCAGATCGACCTCCAGGTGCGCGGCGTGAGCGCCCTGAACAGCCCGTTCATCGCCCAGCGGCTGAACCTGACCGACGACCAGAAGGCCAAGATCAAGGCCATCGTTGACGAGCAGCCCGCCAAGATGCGCGAGATCTTCCAGGGCGCCAGCTCCGATCGCGCCGGCGCGATGGAGAAGATCACCGCCCTGCGCAAAGAGGCCAACGACAAGGCCCTGGCCGTGTTGACCGCTGAGCAGAAGGACAACTACAAGAAGATGCTGGGCGAGCCGTTCAAGCTCGTGGTCCAGCCCCGCCGCCCGGCCGCGGGCTGATGAGGGATGAGGGATGACGGATGATCGATGACGGATGAGGGCTCTTCTCGGCTCATCCCTCATCCCTCATCCTTCATCCCTCAGGAATGATGAGGCCCGGGGATCCTCGCGGGGGTCCCCGGGCCTTCCGTTTTTTCTCGCTTCGGATCAGACCGGCGCCGCTCAGCGCGCCGGGCTGAGGGTTGTGCCGGTGCCCGACGTGGCCGTGGTCGCCGTGGTGCCCGTGGTCGTTCGGCCCGCGGCGCCGAAGAGGCCCTGGTTGATCGACTTGACACTGCGGATCGCGAACGCGTAGGTCAGAGTCGATTGCATGACCGCGTTGAACGGCGCGGCCAGGCGGTCGATGAAGATCGTCGTTCGCACGATCGGGTCGCGATAGACGACGAGGCGGTCGCCCGGCATGAGCTGATAGTTGGTGGTGGGATCGCCGGAGTGGACGATCGCCTCGTAATTGACCGGCAGGACCTGCTTGCAGCACGAGCCGGGAGGCGCAGGTCGGACCAGGCGGATGTTCGGCACCGAGGCCGTCGGCGCCAGGCCGCCAGCGTAGTTGAGGGCATCGAGCACCGTCTCGTTGCCGGTGACCGGCAGACGGCCCGGCGCGAGCACGTCGCCCTCGACGTAGTAGACCTTGCTGTTGTAGGCCGTCACATCCACGTACACGCGGTCCGAATCGCCGGGCGGAATGGGACTCATCTTGCCCGGGTTGTCGGGGTCTTCCTCGACCAGTCCGAGCACCTCGTCGTTGAGATACTTGCGGAGGTGGAGAACGATCTTCTCCTTGATCTCACTGGGCGTCAGACCGGCCACGTAGACCTTGCCGTAGAAGTCGAGCGAGATGGTGCCGTCCGGCCGGACGAGCCGCTCGCCCGTGATGGGCCGGCCGGGCAGCGCTTCGAGGACCTCCACCGTGATGAGGTCGGGGGCTCGACGACATACTCCGGCATGGTGGTCTTGTTCAGCTCGTTGGGGATATTGCTGGCGGCGATTTTTTCTTCTGGCGTGCGGACCGTCTGACAGCCGCCACAGGCGGCCAGAACGGCCAGAGGCCAGAGCCACCCTCGCCAGCGGCGACCCGCGCGTGTGCAGTCCATGCGAGACTCCTGCCCGTCATCTCGGGTCCGCTTCGCCCCGGCCGGCCTCCGGCCGCGCCGGGTTCGGGTCCGAGGAAGACCCCCGCAACCGTATGGGTGTCCGGGCTCGCGTGAAGGGAGTCCGGCTGGTCTTCCGGCAAGCGCCGAAATCGACCTTGACACGACATAGATCGGCAGAACCACGACGACGCTCAAGCCGATTCCGCCGTCAGCGCCCGTTATTCCCGAAGTACGCATTGTTCCGGCCGTAGTAGACGTGATGATTCTGTGCCGGGTCGGCGCTGCGACGGAAGTAGCGTGCGGCGCCGCCGCCGGGCGTCATGCTCGTGCGGGGCATCTCGGCGGACTTCTTCTTCGTCGTGGCCGTGCCCCCGGGGCCGGGCCGGGAACCGTTGAGCTGCCCCGACCCGATGGCCCCGGTCGCATCCCGCGACTTCAAGTAGTACAGCAGCAAGGAGCTGCGGTCCATCGGCTGCATTGTTGCGTAGGGATTCAAGAATGGGTTCATGTACGGGTTGGCGAACGGATTCGCCAGCGCGCCCGCCGCCACCGCCGGATCCGGCCCGTCTGGCCCGGGTCGTCGTCGCGGCGGCCAAGCCCATCACGACCGCCCACGCCAGCCTTGTCTGCCACCTCATCCTGGGATCTCCTCTCCCCTCCGCGGTCGCTTCATCATGAAGCGTATCCCTGGCATCGGCCGACCGAAGGGGCTGATTTCAGTCTTTCCCGCGCCGGGACCGGGGGGACCGTGACGTGCGCCCACATCCGCACCGCGCGCGAGCCAGGTGAAGATTGCCAGCGGGGAAGAGACTTCGTAAGCTCCGTGGTGATGCCAGGCCGACGCACGGCGTGGATCGAACCAGGCCCGGGCATGGAGGAATCATGAGTGACGCGGCAACGCGCTCGACGGCATCGCGGTGGGGCTTCATCGGCGCGGGCAAAATGGCCACGGCGCTCGTTCAGGGGATGCTCCGCGCGGGGCTGGCGCCGGCGGCCGACGTCCAAGCCAGCGACCCTTTTGAACCCGCGCGGCAGGCCTTGACGGCCGCGACGGGCATCGTCACAACGGCCTCCAACGTCGAGGTGGCGCAGGGCTGCGACACGCTGGTCCTGGCGGTCAAACCGCAGAGCCTGGCGGCCGTTCTGACCGAGCTCCAACCGGGAATGTCCGCCGACCATCTGGTCATCTCGATCGTCGCCGGGGTCTCGCTGGCGACCATCGGCTCGTTCCTGGGCCCGGACTGCCGCCTGGTGCGGCGTGATGCCCAATACGCCCGCCTTGATCGGCGCCGGCGCGTCGGCCTACAGCCTGGGACGCAATGCCACGGCCCACGACGATCAACGGGTGCAGGCGTTCTTACAGTCGGTCGGCCTGGCCGTGCGCGTGGCGGAACCCTTGCTCGACGCCGTGACGGGCCTTTCCGGCAGCGGGCCGGCCTTCATCTATGTCCTGATCGAGGCCCTGTCCGACGGCGGCGTCCGCATGGGCCTGCCGCGCGACATCGCCACGGCCCTGGCCGCGCAGACCGTCCTGGGCGCCTCCCGGATGGTCCTGGAGACCGGTCTGCACCCCGGCGTGCTCAAGGACCAGGTCACCAGCCCCGGCGGCACCACGATCGCCGGCCTCCACGCCCTCGAACGCGGCGGCCTGCGCGCCGCCCTGATCGACGCCGTCGAGGCCGCCGCCAGGCGATCCGCGGAATTGGGAAAGGCCTGAGTTCGGCTCTTGTAGGGTGGGCTCGGCCCACCATCCGCGATCGAAATCGGATGGTGGGCCGAGCCCACCCTACGAAGACGTTCGAAACAGACTCTAGGCCAGGCGCACGAGGTCCCAAACACGGGTCACGGCGAGGACCACCGTGATGACGACCAGCACGATCATAAGGATCGCCAGCCAGTACTGGAAGGTGTAGAGCTTGCGGAGATCGACCAGCGCATTCATGAGGTGAGAGATGTCCGCCCCGTGGGTCTCGGCGACGCGTTGAAACTCCGCGCCGGCGGCACGCGTCCAGGCGCCGATGAGCAGTTGCATGATCCCGAAGCATGCCAGGCTGAAATCGCGCGAATCGCGGAGTTGCATCATCCCGAAGACGCCGCCGAGCAGGGCAAGCACGCCCAGCACGATGGCAAACATGCCGACGAAACGCATCTTCCGCCCCAGCGTCCGGAAGACTGCATTCTGATCGGCATCGAACTCGATCTGCGGGCCGGACACACGATCGGTGGACGAGGACATGGGCGGTCTCCTGGAACAAGGGGTCCACTTCCACGTTTGACCTCCGCTCTCGATGCTGCCCGGGGCCGGCGCGGGCGTCAACGCGCATTCTCAGTCTGGAAACCGAATTCGGTCGTGTTCATCACGGACTTCGCCTCTTGAGCGTGCCGGTCTCTGGTAGTAGAATCCCAGCCAGATTCGCCAACCCTCCGCGCGTGGTGGTGCGGGAATGGCCGGGAGGTTTCAGGGAGTCACCCGTCATGAGGACACGATGGACTTTGGTGGTGGGGTTGCTGGCGGCCCTGGTGTGGCTGGGAGGACTGGGAACGGCGGCCGCGCAGGCGCCGGGCGGCGCGCCGCAGCCGAAGCTGGAGAGCACACCCGCGCCGCCGGTTGAGGACATGCCGTTGCCGGAGGCTGCGCCCGCGAATGCCCCGGAGCCAGCGCCGGCGGATTCCGCGGCCGTGATCGAGTCCGCACCGTCGGCGGAGAAGATCGTGACGCCGGCGCCGGCCGTCTGGGTCGAGGGCCGGTTCGTGAAAGAGCCGGACACGTGGGTCAAGATCGAGGGACGCTGGGTCAAGCCCCTGATCGGCCCGCCCCGTTATGTGTCGGCCACCTGGGAGCGTCGCATCGGCCTGGTGCGCTGGGTGCCGGCGCACTGGGAGGGCGGTGCGCCGCCGACCGTGACGACGATCCAGCCCGCCGGGAGCGTCGTCGCGACCGCGCCGGGCACCGTGGTGCAACCCACGACGACCACCGTCGTGCCCGGCACGACTTATGTCTCGGGCTACTGGCGGCAGGGCTTGCTGGGCAATTACCGCTGGGTGCCCGCTCGCGTCGTCGGCTATTGAGCCGAGCGGTCTTCCGGTACACTGGGGCCTGGCGATGCCGCGCCAGAGGTCCCTGTTGTTCGCCGGAAGACCCTCGCTCATGGATCACCACGCCCGCGCCGTCGATCGTCCCGTTCTGGTGCTCGATTTCGGCTCCCAGTACGTCCAGCTCATCGCGCGCCGGGTACGCGAGCGGCATGCCTTTGCGCGGATCGTGCGCCATGATCTCACGGCGGAGCGCATCCGCGAGCTCAACCCGCTGGCGTTGATCCTCTCGGGAGGTCCGGCGAGCGTTTACGAGCCGGACGCGCCGCGGTGCGATCCTCGGCTGTTCGAGCTCGACGTGCCCGTGCTGGGCATCTGCTACGGCATGCAGCTCGCCTGCGAGGCGCTCGGCGGCCGGGTCGAGTCGTCGCCCGCGCGGGAGTACGGCCGGGCGGAGTGCCGCATCGGCGACACGCACCATGACCTGTTTCGGGGCGTGCCCGACACGACGACGGTCTGGATGAGCCACGGCGACCAGGTCCAGAACGCCGGCGCCGAGTTCGTGCCGCTGGCCGCGACGCACACCTGCCCCGTCGCCGCGGTCCAGCATCGCAGCCGGCCGGTGTATGGCTTGCAGTTCCACCCCGAGGTGGCCCACACGCCCTACGGCGCCTTGATCCTGGGCAACTTCCTCGACCGCATCTGCCACAGCCCCGGCTCGTGGACGATGGGGACCTTCCTCGAACAGGACAGTGGCCCGAGCTGCGCCGCCGGGTCGGCCCGGAGCGAGCGGGTCGTCTGCGGCCTCTCGGGAGGCGTGGACTCGGCCGTGACCGCCGCCCTGCTGGCCCGGGCGCTGGGGCCGCGCGTGGTCTGCATCTTCGTCGATAACGGCCTGCTCCGCGCCGGCGAGCGCGGCGCGGTCATCGAGGCCTTCGGCCGCCACTCCGAGGCCGAGCTGCGGGTCGTCGACGCCTCGGCGCAGTTCCTCGAAGCGCTGCGGGGCGTGACCGATCCCCAGGAAAAGCGGGTGCGGATCGGCCACACGTTCATCGACGTCTTCCGCGACGAGGCCAAAGCCGATCCCCAACGCCCGCTTCCTGGCGCAGGGGACGCTCTATCCCGACGTGATCGAGAGCGGCGGCGACGCCGACGGTCCCGCCGCGACGATCAAGCACCACCACAACGTCGGCGGTCTGCCGGCCGAGCTCGGCTTCGAGCTGATCGAGCCGCTGCGCGACCTGTTCAAGGACGAGGTCCGCCGCCTGGGACTGGAGCTCGGCCTGCCCGAGGAGATGGTCTGGCGGCACCCGTTCCCCGGCCCCGGCCTGGCCGTGCGCTGCCTGGGCGAGGTGACCGGCCGATCGGCTCGAAGTGCTCCGCCAGGCCGACGCGATCTTCCTGGAAGAGCTGCGCAACGCCGGCCTCGAGCGCCAGGTCGCGCAGGCATTCGCCGTGCTCCTGCCCGTCCAGTCGGTCGGCGTCATGGGGGACGGCCGGACGTATGAAAACGTCGATCGCGCTCCGCGCCGTCGAGACCGACGACTTCATGACGGCCGACTGGTCGCGCCTGCCCCACGACGTGCTCGCCCGCGCCTCGACCCGGATCATCAACGCGGTCAAGGGCGTCAACCGCGTCGTGTACGACGTCACGAGCAAGCCGCCGGGAACGATCGAGTGGGAGTGACCGGGGGCAACAACGTGCGGCTTGACCAACAGGAGAGGGGCCAGTGCTCTACGATCGATCCATCACCCAACTCCTGACAGAAGCTATCACCGAGATGGCTGATGTTTTCGGTCGTGAGGACCTCGAAGCTTGGTTCTCCGTCCGCTATCCTCGCGTCAAGCGGTCTTCCCTGCACGCTCACATTGTCTCAGCGACCGTTAACAACCGTAGTCGACGGCATCACTCAGCGAATCCCGATCTGGTTTTCCGTCGCCCGGACGGCTCCTTTGAACGCTACGACCCCTCGCGCCACGGGGCTTGGTCGAAGGACGGCGAGTCACTACTCTTGAACAAGCCATACGATTACGGAGGTTGCCAATCACTCTTTGGATACGCCAAGAAGGTTCATGCCCGATCCGGCGGGATCTGCCAACTTTGTGGATACGGTGGATCGGGCATGGATTTTGACCTCTGGCGCCAGTTGAGCGTCGAGCACCTGATCGGCCAATCCCAAGGTGGATACCCGCCGGAAATCTTGAGCGCAGTGGCCGGGCGCTTCCCGGAACTCTCCCTCGCCGAACAAACCCAGATGGTTCTTCGGATCGACGAGGCGAACACAATAACTGCCTGCTCATTCTGCAATAGCATGACCAGCCGCGACCGATCTCCCAAGACGATGGCTGAGCTGTTGAACGAGGTGGAAGGGGGCCCCGAGGAAGTCACTGCCGTGGTGATCCAGCAACTTGAGGTCATTCGAGACAGGAAACACCGTGACGTGACCTGGAAACTGGAAGCAATTCGCGTGGCTTTCGAACGCGAAGTCGCGCCCGCTCTACAACAGGCACGCTCGCGAGCGAAAGTCGAATGACCAGTCGGTTCCGTGATCCCATTCACGAACACAAGTCACTCAAGACTGGAGGGGTAAGCGATGGCCATTCCGAACGATCTCCTTGAGCGCGTGATGGCCCTGGACGCATCCGCCCGCGCTGAGCTGCTCTGCCAGCTCCTGCTCAGTTTGGAGCCCGAGGGAATGGAACCGGACGAGGAATATGAGGAGTCTTGGAAAGCCGAGATCGAGGCCCGGAGGAAGGCCGTGGCGGAAGGCCGGACACGACTCATCCCCTGGGAGGAGGTGAAAGAGCGACTGCGCAAGCCTTTGGTCGGGAGCCGCAAGCCGTGAATGTCCGCTTTGTCGAGGAAGCCGAGGCGGAACTCGAAGCCGCCCGGATTCTGGTTCGAGGACCGTCGCCTTGGTCGCGGGGACGAGTTCTCCGAGGCCGTGATTGCCATGGTCGATAACATCCTGAAGCAGCCCCGCATTCACCCTCGGGTCGAAGAGATGACCGAGGGACCTGAGATGCGCTATGCTCTTCTCAAACGATTCCCGTATAAAATTGTCTACGAACTGGGGGAGGACGAGGTCGTTGTTTACGCCGTAGCCCACGTCCGCCGCCGAGCCAATTACTGGAAGAACCGGCTCGGCTGATGGCTCCTTCGCATGGTGGCGCCCGTCATGTCCGTCGCGCTCAAGTTCGTTCTGCTGCTGACCATCTCGAACACCTTCATGACGATCGCCTGGTACGGTCATCTCAAGCACAAGAGCCAGCCGCTCGTGCTGGCCATCGTGACGAGCTGGTTGATCGCCTTCGTCGAGTACACCTTCCAGGTCCCGGCCAACCGGCTCGGATCGGGTCGGTTCAGTCTGATCCAGCTCAAACTTGCCCAGGAGTGCATTGCGCTGACGGTCTTCGTGGTGTACGCCTTCCTGGCCTTCCGCGAGGTGCCGCGCTGGAACACGATCGGGGCGATGCTGTTGATTCTGGGGGCGGTCTATTTGACCTTTCTCGGCAAAGGGTGAGCGCCGCCGCTCACATCACACCTCGTCAAACTCCGGCTCAAAGACGACCAGATCGTGGATTCCCGCGGGAATCGCGCCCTGGCGCAGCTCGATGGCCATGAACGCGGTCTCGGGCACCGGCCAGCGGCAGAACAGCCCGAAGGTGCTCGCCGGGACGAATCCAAAGCGGGGATAATACCCCGAGTGCCCGAGAACCACCACGAAATCGATCCCCTGGCGGCGGCAGACCTCGATGCCCTCGGCAACCAGTTGGCGCCGACGCCGCGCCGCTGGTATTCCGGATGGACCGCCAGCGGTCCCAGACCGGCTCCCGATAACACGCCGGCATCGGCGATCGAGACGCGGCTGAAGGCCAGGTGGCCGACCACGACCCTCTCGACCGTCGCCACGAGGGAGACGCGCAATGCGCCCGAGCCCGCAAGCGGTCCACGAGCACGGCCTCGCCCGGCCGGCCGAAAGCCGCTTCGTGGATGTGTTGGACCACAACGTGGTCCTGGCAAGACTCGTGACGAACAATCGGTACTAGATGGTGCTTCACGACGACCCGCTTCGATGTCGTGGATGAGCCACGTCGCTGTCAGGATTCTACGCGCCTCCGTGAGGAATGTCCAACTTCACGCGTGCTGGGGTTGCGTTCCGAGGGACAACTCCGCTACACTGAGCCTCTTTCCAACTGATCGTGGTCCTCACCGAATGGGTGGGAGTGAGCAGTCGTGGCGGTACCAAAGAGACGGAAGTCGAAATCCAGCAAAGGGATGCGCCGGAGCCATGATGCACTGGTCGCGCCGACGTTGAACGTCTGCCCTCAGTGCAAGCGCGCCGTCCCGCCGCACAAGGTTTGCGAGCTGGTCGAGGAATGCGGCAACGTTCAGCGCAGCAAGACGCACAACCCGCTGGCCAAGACCGAGAAGACGAAATCGTAGTCTCCTCCTCCTCGAGGGGAATTCCGGATTCCAGATGCCAGATTCCGGATGATCTGATGGCTTGAGAGATCCGGAATCTGGCATCTGGAATCCGGAATCCTCAGACTTGAGAATTCAGGCAGTCGCAATCCGGCGCGACCGGCGAGATTCGAAGCGGCGCGTGGGGGAGGGTGGTTCATGGGACGGGAGTGCGAGGTCAGCGGCAAGAAAACGTCATTCGGCAACCACGTCACCATGCGTGGTAAGGCCAAGTATCTGGGCGGCGTCGGGCGCAAGACGACCGGCATCGCGCGCCGGACGTTCAAGCCGAATCTCCAGCGCATCCATGTCTGGCTGCCCAACGGCACCACGCGGTATGTCCAGGTGGCGACCTCGGTCATTCGCTCGGGCCAGTTGACCCTGGAAGTCGACGGCGAGATGCGCACCTTCCCGCTCATCAAGGTGGCCAAGGGCAGTCGCAAGGCGCGCGAAGAAATGAAGAACCTGTACCCGATCTGACGGCCTGTTCCGGCAGCTTTGGATACGTCTCGCAGGGTCGGCGGCAGCCTGCCGGGTGGCATGCCCACGTCTGCGTGGGCATGGTCCCCCGTGCCGGGGCGCGCCGACATGCCCACGCAGACGTGGGCATGCCACCCGGCACAAGGGGTTGCGGCTCGGCCGCGCTACGGAAGACCCTTCTTCGTACACCCGCTCAGGCGGCGGTTCCGTTGCCGGCGGGGGCGGCCAGGGCGGCGGTGATGGTGGCGGCGGCGGCCTGGCCGGCGCGGACGCAGTCGGGAATGCCCACGCCGTCGATATAGTTGCCGGCCAGAGCCAGCCGGACGTGCCGCCCGGCCCGCTCGCGGAGCTGCGCGATGCGGTCGAGGTGCCCGAGCGCATATTGCGGCATGCCGCGGGGGTGCCGGGTCATTTCTGCCAACAGGGGCGCGCCCGTCGCGCCGATCAGGTCGGCCAGCTCGCGGCGTGCCAGCGCGATCGAGCTCGTCGTCGTCGCGCTCGAAGATCTCCGGCTGAAGCGCGCCCCCGAAGAAAACGCCGCAGCAGGGCCATCCCGGCCGGTGCGCGGCCGGGGAACTTGACGCTCGTGAACGAGACCGCCAGGATGGACCGGCCTTCGATGAGCGGCACGACCGCGCCGAAGCCGTCGAGCGGGTGCGCGATCTGGTCGCGCCGGAAGGCCAGGTTGAGGATGGCGGACGAGGCGTACGGGATCGACCGCAGGCTCAGCGCCAGCGCGGGATCGAAGCCATCGACCAGCCGGGCGGCGGCGTGGGCCTCGGTCGCGAGCACCACGGCATCGGCCTCCAGGGCGGGACCGTCCAGCAGCTCGACGCGCCAGGGCAGGCCGGCTTCCGGTTTCCAGAGCCGTCGCACGGCCGCATTGGTGCGCACGGTCCCAGGGGGCAGCGCGGCCGCCAGGGCGGCGGGCAGGCCGCCCATGCCGCCGGCCAGCGAGACGAACATGCCGTACCGCGCGCCCGACTCGTGCCGGCTGGCCCGCTGCCGGCGGGCCTGGCGCAGACCACCACGGATCAGGCTGCCATGGGTCCGCTCCCATTCCAGGTACTGCGGCCAGGTCGCCTTCAGACTCAGCTCGGCGGGGTCGGCCGTGTAGATGCCGCCGACCAGCGGCTGCACCAATCGCTCCAGCACCTCGCGGCCGAGCCGCCGGCGCACGAACGCGGCCAGGCTCTCGTCGGTGTCGTCCGCCTTCCCGGGCCGGACCAGGTCCAGGAGCATCCGCAACTTCCCGCCGAGCGAGAACACGGGCGTCGTCAGCAGCGGCAGGAGCCGGTGCGGCGCCAGCAGCACGAAGCCCTCGGGCACCGGCAGCAAGCGCCCCTGCCGCACGACGAACGAGCGGCGGTTCTGCCCGTCGGTGCCGATCAACTGGTCGCCGAGGCCCAGCTCGTGGCACAGATCGACGGCCCAGGGCTTGGCCGTCAAGAAGGAGTCGGCCCCGGTTTCGAGCGTGAACCCCCCGCGCGACTCGGTCCCGATCGCACCCCCGACGCGGTCCCTGGCTTCGAGCAGAACGACCTCGGTGGGCCGGGCCGCCTGGGTCCAGAGCCGGTGTGCGGCCACGAGCCCGGTCAGGCCGCCGCCGATGACGACGACCCGGTCGCGCTGGCCGAGCCGTTCTCCGGCCGCGGCAGTCTCCCGGATGCGCTGCTCCGTCAACGAGGTCACGTGGCGATGATCTCCGGACCCGGAACCCTTCCCGCCTGGGAGAGGGGACGAAACACCTCAAGAACCGTGCGCGCAAAGCCTCCCACACGACGGGACGTCCTGGAGCACAGTATAGGCAGTCGCGCGCGAAAATGCGAACCGGGTGGTTCCGTGGATTCGCGTTCGCGCGGGCCGCCCCGGGTCGGCACCGCTCAAGGAACCAGTCCGGCAGGAACCGGCGCGGCTCCCTCGGACGCAGGCGGGCGGCGCAGCCGGTTCGGATATCGCGCAGAGAAGTCCTTCTGCAATGGCGCGGCGGTGCCGCTGCGCCGTCGGCAGCACGGCCGCTCTCGCTGCTCGCGGGCGCCTCGTTCCCACAACCCAGGATCGTGCCCAGAAGGAAGATCAGGACCCCGGCGGCCGAGAGAAAACGCATGGCAAGTTCCTGAAAGAACCGGACCGTGTGCCCACCCGACAAGAGCTTTTCAGTACGCATCATTACTGAGGGCTTCGCCGCCGTTGATGGTGCTCAGGCTGCGGTAGACACCCATGTCGATCGCGTCCTTCAGGAACTTGACCGACCCGTCCGCGAAAAGAAAATTGACGCCGCCGGGATGCTGGCTGTGAAAGCCCATCTGGCCGTAGTTCTGTACCGTCGGGTCCTGCCACCAGTTGAACGGTCCCGTCGAGAGCAGGATCGGCCCGATATCGAGGTTGGAAGGTGGCGCATTGAGCCGCGCCGCGGAGTAGGCGATGCACTGCGGCCGGCGACTCTTCGGGCCGACGTTGTCGTAGTAACTACCGCACATGGTCCACCAGTTGAAGGGCAGGGTGCCGTCCTGCGAGAACCGGCTGTAATCGCCAATGATGATGGTGGACGAGGTGCCGTCGGTGATCTCGACCAGACGCCGCGCACGGTTCAGTCCGAACAAGCCGTCGGCGCTGAGCACGTAGCAGATATCGGCGTTGATACCGCTCGTCTGCGCATACAGAAACGAGAACAGCTCTACCGACCCGGCCATGGCGGCATAGGAACCCTGCGTGTAAGGCACCGGGTTCCCCGAGAGAGCCGTGGCGCGAAGATCGCTCGGGCAGATATAGGTGTCCACCCCGGTGAAGAAGGCCGTCGTGTTCCGCACGCTGTTGACGGCGCTGAGGAGCGCCGCGGCGCTGGACCCGGAAAAGTTGATCGCGTTGTATTCGTTTCTCTTCTCGATGAAGGGCAAGAGATAGGTCCAGACTCCGAAGCGCGGATTGGTCGTGGTCGCGCAGTTCGCCACGCGGTCGGTGTACCAGATGCCCCACGGAAGGCAGCCGTAGGTGTTCTCGTAACTGTGCAGGGCCAGACCAAACTGCTTGAGGTTGTTCGTACACTGGCCCCGGCGGGCCGCCTCGCGCCGCCTGGACGGCGGGCAGCAGCAGCCCGATCAACACACCGATGATGGTGATGACCACCAGCAACTCGACCAGAGTGAAGCCGGCATTGCTCCGGGAACCAGGATGTTGGAGACAGCGCATCGTCGGGGTCTCCTGCGGCGGACCAAATGTTGGTACCGTGATGGACGGCTCTCCGAGACAAACCGGGAGGAAACGCTCCGGTCACAAGGACCGGAAGAAGAAAACAACGCAACATCGACCATTCAAAGGCGCCAAACGAACCGCATCTTCGCGACGGCCGCCGGCCCGGAAATTCGCATCCACGTCGATCCGCCGTCTATCCATCCGGGACGCTCTCTCCTCTCGGTTCGCGCTCTGGGGCGATGACGGAAGCCACTCACTCGCACCACGAACGCCCGGCGAGAGGAGAATCCCTGGCAACCTGCCATAACCCGCGTGTGCAAGATCATGCTCGGCCTAGTTGATCTCTTGTAGCATGCGCGTTCCCGGACACGATGACAAGGATTGATAATAGAAAAAATGCCTTTTGACCTGCGCAGTCCGTGACGCGTCGGCCGCCTGGGCGACGGCGTGCGCGCTCAAGCGCGGTGGACGAACTCGACGAGCGCCCGGGCATGATCGACGGGCGTCTGGGGAAGGATCCCGTGGCCTAGATTGAAGATATGGCCGGGACGACCGGCCGCCTGGTCGAGAATACGGCGCGTCTGGCGCTCGATCTCGGCAAGCGGACCGAGCAGCACCACCGGGTCCAGGTTCCCTTGCACGGCCACGCCCGGCCCCAGCCGTTCCCAGGCGCCGTCGAGTTCGACACGCCAGTCCAGGCCGATGACCTGGCCACCCGCGTCGCGCTGAAGCTCGAGCAACCCGCCGGTATCCGTGCCGAAATGAATCACGGGCACGTCACGGCGCAACCCCGCAAAGAGCCGGGCCATGTGCGGCTGGACGAAGCGGCGGTAGTCGTGGGGAGCCAGCGTGCCGACCCAGCTATCAAAAACCTGAAGCGCCTGGGCGCCGGCGGCCACCTGAGCATTCAAATACACGGTCGTGGCCTCAACCAGCTTCGACATCAGAACATCCCAGGCCGCCGGATCGCGATAAAGAAACGTCTTGGCTTTCTCGTAATGGCGCGAGCCGCCGCCCTCGATGGCGTAACAGGCCAGTGTGAACGGTGCTCCGGCGAAGCCGATCAGCGGCATGTCCCCCGGCAGCGCGGCGCGGATCTGCCGTACGGCCTCGGCCACGAAACCGAGCGGTGTGGCGTCCCTCAGGTGGCCCACACGATCCACGTCGGCCGCTTCGTGCACCGGGTTGTGGATCACCGGGCCTTCGCCCTTGGTGAACTCGAGCTGGAATCCGAGCGGCTCCAGGATCAACAGGATGTCGGCGAAGAGAATGGCGGCATCCACGCCCAGCTTGACCGCCGCCGTGACCGTGACCTCGGTTGCCAGCTCGGGACGTTTGCAGAGATCCAAAAACGACACCTTCGACCGCAACGCACGATACTCGGCCATGTAGCGGCCGGCCTGGCGCATCAGCCAGATCGGGGTCACGTCGGTCGGTTCGCGTCGGCAGGCTTTCAAGAACGGCGACTGGCGCAGACGCTCCCCGGGATCGGCCGCCGGGGACGGCGGCGCCACCGTTTCGATCCGACCCGGTTCCGGAGCGGCGAACGCCGTTGCCGGGATCGCCTTGCCGGCCTTTTGCCAACGGCTCGCCACGGCCGCGACCAGATGGCCCATCTTGGGATGCTCGGGTTCGATGTCCACTGGAAAACCGTGTTCCATGAGCGTTTCCGACGTCGTCGGGCCGACCGAGCCGACCACGACGCGGTCCGTCAGCGCCGCGCGGACCTCGGCCTCGAAGGTCTCCGCGGCGGCCACTTGCAAGAGGTGCTCGACCTGCTGGGCCGAGGTGAACAGGACGGCGCCGATCTGGCCCGCGGCCAGAAGGGCAATGGCCTGTCGCAGCGGCCCGGTGTCCTCGGGCAAGGCCCAGCGGTAAACCGGCACCGACGTGACCAGCGCCCGCGCTGTCGCAGGCCGTCGAGAAGCTCCGGATTCGCTTTGCCATATTCCTGCACGGCGACCCGGAGGCCGGCCAGGTTCAGGTGATCGTCGAGCGTGGCGAGGATCTCGTGCCAGGTGTTGGGTTCCGGAACAGTCAGGTCGGCCCGGATGCCCAACTCCCGCAGCGCGGTCAGCGGCTTGGGCCCGCGCACGACGATCTCGGCCCGCTCCAGGGCCGCGACCCACTCCACGCGCGGCATGCGGCCGTCGAGGATCTGGGCCAGATAGCGCGTGCCCACGCCGGTCAGGAAGACGACCAGGTCCAATCCGCCCGCCCGGAGCCGGTCGGCGAAGGCGATGGCGGCCTGATTCTCCTCCAGGGGCACTTCCCGGAGCGCCGGCGCCAGGACCGGCACGCCGCCCTGTTTGCGGATCAACTCGGCCATCGGTCCGGCCTGGCGGCTCTCGAAAGCGGCGACGCGGAGACCGGCAAGTGAAGTGGAAGCGCTCATCAGACCCTCTTATGCGGATGTGCCCTGCGGCGACGATCGTCTTATCCTATCCCACGAGGCACCCGGAGAGAACGTGCCGCCGGCCCGGCGAAACCGCGGGGTCGCTTGCTGGAAACCGGCCCCGTTCCTTATAATCCGAATTCGATCGCCCTGCCTCTACCTTACTCCTGCCGATGAATCCATGACGCCGACCGGCTCCGAGTATCCTCGCAACGTGGTGATCCTCGGCTCGACCGGCTCGATCGGCAGGAGCGCCTTGAGTGTCATCGAACACGACGGCGGCGCCCGGCTGCGGGCGTTCGGTCTGAGCGCCCACGCCAACCTCGACCTGGTGGCCGAACAGGCCCGCGCGGTGCGGCCGCGGTTCGTGGCCTTGACGCATCCCGAAGCCGCGGCGCGGTTTCCGGGACGATTTGACGGCCTGGACACGGCGATCCTGACCGGGCCCGACGCGGTCATCCGGATGGTTCAGCATCCCGAGACCGAGCGCGTCCTGACCGCGATCGTCGGCGCGGCGGGTCTGCACGGCACGTGGGCCGCCCTGGAAGCGGGCAAGACCGTGGCGCTGGCCAACAAGGAGACGCTCGTCGTCGCCGGACCGCTGGTCATGGATCTGGCCCGCCGGCGCGGCTGCGCGGTCATTCCCGTCGATAGCGAGCACTCGGCGATCGCCCAGGCTATGCGGTCGGGACAGCCGAAGGAGATCAAGCGGGTCGTCCTGACCTCCTCGGGCGGACCATTCCGCGGTCGTAGCGCACGCGAACTGGCGGCGGTGACGCCTGCGGAGGCCCTCTGCCATCCGACCTGGAAAATGGGTCCGAAGATCACGATCGACTCGGCCACGCTCATGAACAAAGCGCTCGAGGTGATCGAAGCAAGATGGTTGTTCCACCTCGAGCCCGACCAGATCGAAGTCGTGGTTCATCCCGAGAGCGTGGTGCACTCCATGGTGGAGTTTGTGGATGGCAGCATGCTGGCGCAGCTTTCCCCGCCGGACATGCGGCTGCCGATCCAGTACGCGCTGACGTATCCGGATCGCGTGGCCGGTCCGTGCACGCCGCTGGATCTCTCTCGGCCCAGAGTCTGCGGTTCGAGCCGCCGGATTTGGAGACGTTCCCGAGTCTGGCGCTGGGCTTCGAGGTGATGCGGCGGGGCGGCACTGCGGGCGCGGCCTTGAATGCGGCCAACGAAGCGGCCGTGACGCGCTTCTTGAACGGCACGATCGGCTTTCTGGACATTCCCCGGGTCTGTCGGGCGGTCGTGGAACACCATTCTTTCGACGTTCATCCCACCCTCGACACGCTCTGGAAGGTCGATGCGTGGGCCCGGCTGGAGGTAGCCCGTTGGAAATGCTAGATCGCCTGGTGAACTACGGGACGGTGGCGCTCGGCCTGGGGTTCGTCATCTTCATTCACGAGTTGGGCCACTTCCTGCTGGCGAAGTGGAACGGCGTGAAGGTCGAGATCTTCTCGCTCGGCTTCGGTCCGGTCCTGGTTCTCGTTCCGCAAGGGACTCGGCGTGCGGCTCGGGTCGAGCTTCAACAGCTATGAGCGCTGGCTGGCCGAGCACCCGGAGGCCAGCGAGGGCCCGGCCTTCGAGGCCGGCGCTTTGGGCGAGACCGAGTATTCGATCCGCGCCATCCCCCTGGGTGGGTTCGTGAAGATGCTCGGCGAAGGGGAAGGGTCGGAGTCCGGGCCGGTCAAGTCGGCGGACCCGCGGGCGTACCCGAACAAGTCTGTGGGCGTGCGCATGGCGATCATCTCGGCGGGCGTCATCATGAACTTGCTCTGGGGCATTCTCTTTTTTGTCTGGGCCTTTGGCCAGGGCGGGCTGCTGGTCATCCCGGCGCGGATTGGCGGCGTCCTGGCCGGCCACCCGGCCTACGCGGCGGGCCTGCGCATGGGCGACGAGATCGTGGCCGTGGATGGCCGCCGGAACATCGACTTTTTCACGTTGAAACGCATCACCGCCATGAGCGGTCCCGGCCAGGCGCTCCATCTGGAGCTGAAACGGCCTGGCATCAAGGAGATCGTCCCGGTCAACATCGAGCCGCGCCGGCTGGGTGCGGCCGAGATGAAGACCATGGGGATCCTGCCGCCCTCGGACCTGACCTTCGGCCCGAAACCCGTGCGGCCCTCCGCCGACCTGCCCGATCCGGGCACGTGGGCCAAGGTCTTCCAGAAGGGCGACCAGGTGGTCGCGGCCGGACCCGAGGGCCAGAAGCCCGAACTCATCACCGACCAGTTCGAGCTCGAAACTCTTCTGGCGCTATCGGGACCAGCCCTTGCGCCTGGTGGCCCGCCGCGAGGTGGTGCCCGGTCCGGCGCGGAGCAGGTTGAGGCGACCTTGCCGGTCACGCCGTTCGTGGATTTCGGATTCGTTCTGACCACCGGCCCGGTCGTGGCGATCCGGCCCGACGGCCCGGCGGCGCGCGCCGGCTTCCGGGTGAAGGATCGCATCGTTGCCGTTGAGGGGGTCGAGACGCTCGACCCGATGCACCTGCCGGACGTGTTCGCGCAACGTGCCGGCAAGCCGGTCGTCGTTCAGGTCGCGCGCAGCGAAGGGGGCAAGCCGGAGGAGACTCTCCGTTTGACCGTCACGCCGCAGCCGGACACGCCCTGGCTGGAATGGGTCGCCGACCGGCCGCTGGGTATTCCCGGCCTCGGCCTGGCCTTCGAGGTTCAGCCGACGATCACGGCGGTCCGTTCCGATACCCCCGCCGCCCGCGCGGGCTCAAGCCGGGCGACGTGCTCGCCAGCCTGGCGCTGACCCGGCGCGACGAGGACTACCCCAAAGTCAAACCCGAGACCTTCGCCTTTTCCCCCAAGGAGCAATCGTTCCCGATTGCCTTTTACTGGCTCCAGTTCATGCCGCCCCAGGCGGTCGAGCTCAAGCTGGCCAATCGCCGGGCGACCCTCACCCTGACCCCCGTGCCCGACGCCTCCTGGACCAACCCCTGGCACGGCCTGCGGCTGGACAGCTTCCAGACGCTCGAAAGACGGCTGGCCCCGCTCGGCTTCACGGCGGCGGTGCGCCGGGGCCTGGAGGAATCAGCCGATTGGATCGTGAGCATCTACGCCATGTTTCGCAGCCTGGCCGTGCGGGACATCAGCCCGAAGGCGCTCGGCGGCCCGCTCACGATCGCCGACTCGGCCTCGCACGAGGCGCGGGCGGGCCTGGTTTCGTTCCTGCGCTTTCTGGGCATCCTCAGCGTGAACCTGGCGGTCATCAATTTCCTGCCCATCCCGCCGCTGGACGGCGGCCAGATGGTTTTTCTCCTCGCCGAGAAGCTGCGCGGCCGTCCGCTCCCCGAGAAAGCCATGAATCTGGGCACCATCGTCGGCCTGGTGATGGTCCTGGGCCTGATGGCGTTTGTCTTTTACCAAGACATCGTGCGCTATGTGACGGGCTGACCTGCGCGGGAAAATGGCCGTAACGGGGATTCCAGATTCCAGATTCCAGATTCCGAATCTACAAGTTAGGAAGTCGATTTGCGATCTGGAATCTGGAATCTGGAATCTGGAATCTGGAATCTGGAATCTGGAATCCCCGGGACTGCGCAAGAGCGTCGTCCGTTACAACCGTCGCGTGCCGACCTGCCCGCGCGTCAGCAGCCCGTGCGGGCTCTTGCTGGCCTGTCCGGACCGTTCTACGATCCAATAAGCACCTCGGATTCCACACCTCAGGACGGGCCTCAACGCATGTCTGCGATGTTGTCCGCACGACGGAAATGCTCAGTGGCTGCTGTGGGCCAAGTCGTTTTCTGGACTCTGGTTGTGGGCGTGACCGCACTACTGGTGCGGGCCGAGACGCGGTGGCCGGAGGTGCCGGCAGGCGTGCGCAGTCGAGCGGGATCGGACATACCGTGAAATCGCCGGCCGGCGGCTGGCGCTGGATGTGTACCGGCCTGTCGGACCCGCGCCGGCGGGTGGGTGGCCGGCCGTTCTCGCCCTGCACGGCGGTGGTTGGCGGGGTGGCAGCAAGGACGCGTTCGGGCGTGACGTGGCCAGGCTGTCCCGGCACGGTCTGGTCGTGATCGCCGTGGATTATCGGCTGTCCCGTCCGGGCACTTCCGGGTGGCCGGGGAATCTGGATGACGTTCGGGCCGCGGTGCGCTGGGTCCGCCGGCACGCCCGCGTGCTCGATATCGACGCCGGCCGGATCGCGGCGCTGGGGGCCTCGGCGGGTGGCCATCTGGCCGCCATGCTGGGGACGCGCGGCGACGATCCGGCCGCGTGCGTCCAGGCGGTCGTGGATTTGTACGGCCCGACCGATCTGTTGGCCCTGGAGGGTCCGGCTGCGGCGCCGGGGGGGCCGGTGGCCCTGCTTCTGGGAGGACCGGCGGCCAGCCGGCCCGACCTGGCGGTCGCCGCCTCGCCGGCGCGGCGGGTTTCGGGGGTCAGCGCGCCGATGCTCTTGATCCACGGCCGGGACGATCACCTTGTTCCACCCGACCAGTCGGAACGTCTCGCCGCGGCCCTGCGCCATGCGGGCGTGCCCTGCCGTCTTCATCTGCTGGAGGCCGCCCACGGCTTCGGTCTCCAGGCCGGCCCTGTGGATTTAGTACCCGAGATTCTTGCATTTTTTGACGAGTCATGGAACCATACCAATCAGAGCTCGCCGGGATGGTGGCCAGCGTCCCACGCCGGTACATCGAAGCATGTCAGGAGCGGGGCGGGACCTGGCCGACAGGAGCGGACCGGCGGACTGATTCCGGGCGAGGAACCCGGTCCAAACCCACGATGAGAGGCAGTGGCCGTGTCCACGGACGCGAACCATCTCACGTTGCCTTCAGCCCCTGCGACCGTCGGTCTGCACGCGCCCTTCGACGACAGAGCAGACCGCGTGCTGCACACGGCGGACGACCGTCCCAACACGGCCACTCTGCCGGCGCTGGCCGACCCGGCGGCCGATCACGAGGAGCCGGCCGCCGATGCGGCCGGCCGCCGGGCTGATGTCGAGGAAAAGCATCGTCTCGTCCGGGCCTTTCTCGACCAGAACGACTACGACGCCCTCGTGCTGGGGCGGGCCGACTCGATCGCCTGGTTCACCGCCGGGGGGGACCTGCAGCGCGACCTGGCCAGCGAAACGCGCGGCGGTGATGCTTTTTGTCAACCACTGGAGCCGCGCCGTGCTCTGCGACAATGTCCAGAGCGCCCGTGTCTTCGAAGAAGAGCTGGCCGGCCTGGGGTTCCAGATCAAGGAACGACCCTGGTTCGAGGACCCGGACCGCATCCTCGCCGAGTTGACGCACAACAAGCGGATGGCGGCCGACGTCTCCTTGCCTCCCTGGCCCAACGAGATCGCGCGGCTGCGGCGTTTGCGGCTTACGACTGACCAAACACGAACGGCAGCGGCTGCGCGAGCTCGGCCGGACCCTGACCCTGGCGGTCGAGGCGACCTGCCGCAACTTCACGCCCGGCGAGAACGAAGCCGACGTGGCCGGCCACCTGGCCCATCGCCTGATTCGTGAGGGGGTCGTGCCCGTCGATCTGCGGGTGGCCAGCGACGGACCGGCTGGCCCGCTACCGCCAGCCGAGTTTCAAGGCGGCGCCCATTCACCACCGCGCCACGATCGCCGTCGTGGGCCGCCGGCACGGCCTGTGTGCGGGTGTCACGCGGACGGTTTCCTTCGGACCGGTGGACGCCGAGTTTCAGGCGTCGTACCAGTTGGCCGCGATGGTGGATGCCACCTGCATCTATTTCTCACGGCCGCGCGAAACGGTGTCGCGAGGTCTTCCGCCGGGCCAAGCGGATCTATGAGAAGTTCGGCCATCCCGACGAATGGACGCTAGACTACCAGGGGGCCTTGACGGGCTATTCCGCCAGCGAGGGCCTGCTCTTGCCCGACAACGACTTCGCTTTCGAATCCGACATGGCCGTGCGCTGGAGCCCCAGTGTCGGCGCGGCGCGTTGCGAAGACACGGTCGTGGTCGACGCTCGAGGCTACGAAGTCGTCACCGAGGCCCAGGTCTGGCCGAAGGTGGAAGTCGCCGTCAAGGGCTACCCCATGATGCGGCCTGGTATCCTGGTGCGGTAGAATCCATCCTGAGTTTCGTAGGGTAGGCTTTAGCCTGCCAATTCCATAAGTCTTATGGAATTGGCAGGCTAAAGCCTACCCTACGAGAAGAAAGACCTGCTCTTCGCACGCCTCCTTGCAACCTGTCCAGACGGTCTTGAACCATTCCGCCGTCCGGAACGAAGAATCAGTGTGCGATTGTCCGGCACGGAGAGGAATGATCCCTTCATGAACCTGTCTTGGAGACTCGGTCGGGTCGCGGGCATCGACCTGTACCTGCACCCGACCTTCTTGCTGTTGCTGCTTTACGTCGGCTTGACCCAGGGCGGCCTGCTGGCCATGCTGCTGGTCTCAGCGGTGTTCGGCTGCGTGCTGCTGCACGAGCTGGGTCACGCCCTGGCGGCGCAGTGGTACGGCATCGGCACGGCGGACATCACGCTCTACCCGATCGGCGGCGTGGCCCGGCTCGAACCGCATGCCGCGCAAACCCGGCCCGGAGTTGGTGATCGCGCTGGCCGGTCCGGCGGTGAACGTGGCGATCGCCGCCGTGCTGGCGGTGTTGCTGAATCTGGGCCGGGTGTCGGCGTTCTCCCTTGAGGAGGGCGGCGGGCTGGTGCCCGGCATCCTGGGCCTGCTGCTGATGTACAACCTGCTGCTGGCGGGCTTCAACCTGGTCCCGGCGTTTCCGATGGACGGCGGCCGGGTGTTGCGGGCGCTCTTGAGCGGCTGGTTGGGCCGGCTGCGCGCGACCGAGATCGCCGCGGGCATTGGCCGCTTGCTCGCGGTGGCCTTCGGGTTCTGGAGCCTGTTGCAGGGCCAGTGGCTGCACGTCGCCCTGGCCGTGTTCATCTACGCCGCCGCCGGGATGGAGCTGACACGGGTACGGGTGGAGGAAGGCGCGACACGGGATGCACTCGCCCGGTCAAACCCCGCCCCCGCCCGGCCAGCGCTGGGTTTATCTCGGGAACGGCCTCTGGCGGCTGGTGCCGATCACGGTCACGACCGAGCCTTCCGGGTCCGCGTCACGATGGCTCTGATCCCGATCGTGGAACTGGGTGTGGCCGAAGCCTACACGCTGCTCGCCACCCGCTTCGGCCGCACCGACCTGCCGCCGCTCGAGGCGATCGAGAACGAGGACTGGGGCCGCGATTATCTCCTGTCCCAGTTCCAGGAGATCCCCGCGGCCGAGCTGGCCGCGGCCGGGTTGACGCTCCTGGAACGCGACTCGGCGTGAACGCCGGGTGGGCTTATCGGTCGGCGGGTCCAGATCTCGAACGGACCGAACCGCTGCCAGGGCTCGTAGTGGCACCGCACGGCGTCCTTGAGGGCCGGCCAGAGCGAGTCGCGGTCGTAGAGATCCTGTCCGGCGTTGAGCCGGTCGAGCGCGGGCGACCAGACCACCAGCGCCCGCGGGGCCGTCTCCAGCGCGTGGAGGAACTCGGCCTCGTCCGCGCGGCGAACGCACAGCCAGGCGATCGACTCGGCCCGGAACAGCGAAGGGTGGTTCGTCACCGACGTAAGCGCCGGCACGTGCGGGAGCAGGTTGGCGATCGGCAAGTCCCGGTCCGTCTCGTCGCGCAGGAAGGCGACCAGGGCCTGGTAATCGCGCCAGGGATAGCTCACTTCGACACGGACCGGCCCGGCGCCGCCGTCGGCCGCGAAGTACTTGACCCCCCGAGGTGCCACCGGCGCGGGCGCACCCCGGATCAAAGCCCGTGCCGCCGTGGCGACCCCCGCCGGGCTGCTGTATTGCGGGCGGAGCTGGGCCCCCAGGCAGAGCGTCAAGAGCAGCGCGGCCAGTCGAATCTCAGCCGGCACGTCGCGCTGCCGCACGATCAGGGCCGCCAGCACCGCGACCAGGACCGCGCGGACCAGCATGAGCGGGCTGTCGAGATAGCTGAAGTTCTGGGGACTGAGTGGCTTGTAGAACAATGCCCCGGCATAGGCCGCCAGCCAGATCCAGGAGAGCCGGCGGCGCCGGGAATCGCTGGCCATCGCCAGCAGCGCCACCGCGGCCGGCAGGATCAGGACGCTCAGCTCGGTCATCTGGTTGAGCAGGAACCGCAGCCGCGTCGGCGCGAACAGGCCCGTTCGGTTGTAGCCGCCCCCATACTGCACGGTGCTCAGGCACGCGAGGAAGTCGCGGCCGACGCCCGCCCGGACCAGGGGCAGAAAGGTCGCGGCGGCACCCAGCACGAAGACGATTCCCCAGGTGAGCCAGACCCGCGCGGAGCGTTCGAAACGCTCGCCGTCCAGGCGGGCACGCTCGTCGAGCGCCAGCGCAAAAGCGGGCAGGAACACGACGACCTGGGGGCGGATGCAAAAGGCCATCGCCAGCAGCAGCGCGGACCCATAGCGTCCCCGCGCCGTGCCGGCGGCCATCAGGCCGAGAGTGGCCAGAAGCGCGGCGTGCCAGTCGCGCTGGGCGGTGTCGAGATGGTCGAGACGGAAATAATACCCGGCGAAGGTCAACGCCCCGATCAGTCCCGGCAGCACGCTCCCGAACCGCCGCCGGCTCCAGGCGCAGAGGCCAAGGCCCAGCACGAGCACGCCCAGGGCGTCCAGCGCGTAGAAGACGGCCGGGCGGTCCACGCCCAGGGTGCGGTCCAGCGCGACGAACAGGAACAGCTCGCCGGGAAACTGGTTCGTCTTCAGGTCGCGATAGGGAAGCTGGCCCCGCCGCCAGCCCTGGGCCAGCGTGGCGAACACATCGTGATCGGCCCAGTACGGGCGGCAGAGATAGCCCGGCAGCCAGGTCAGGAACTGCGCCAGGACCAGCAGCGCGAGGGTGACGACCAGACCCGTCTCCAGGCGTCGCGGGATGCTCCCGGACTCATCAAAGCCGGCAATCCGATCCAGGTGCATGGCCGAGGGAGTCTCCAGGAGGCGTTCAGCGACGAGGGCGGTGGCCGTGCTCCCGGAGCAGGGCGAGCCGGGATTGCTCGACATCCTCCACCAGGTCCGACATCGGCCGGTTCACGATACGGCGTGACGATGCGCCAGCGCGGGCCCGGATCTTCGGGACCCATCCGCCGCGCCAGTTGGTCGCTCAGGGCGGTCGCGCCGACATGGTCCAGGTGTACGGCATCGCAGAAATGCGCGGTGCCGAAGCCCGCGTGCCGGGCGTCGAGGACGATCACGTTCGGGATGACGGGCCATCGCCTGGCGCACGAGCTGCTCGTAGGAGGCATCCAGTCCCAGCCGTTCGCGGCGGGCCTGCGCCGCGGGATGGATCGGCGGCAGCAGCCAGTAAACCGTGATGCCGTGGTCTGCCGCGAGTTGCAGGAAGCGCCGCACGTAGGCCAGGCTGGGAGGATGGCACTCCCACGACGTCGGGAACAGGCCCGGGTTGGTGCCCTCAACTTCGACAGGCTTCGAGGCTGCCTCCAGCGGTTGCGCGCCCTGGTTGACTCTCCAGTTGCGATCGAGGATCCGGAACCACAAGCTCAGGTTCCAGGGCCGGCCCTGGATCAGCGCCCGGATCTCGGACCGAATCTCGTATCGCACCCGGAATGACGGCACGAGCTGCGCCAGTCCGAGCTGAAGGATCACGTCGGGCTGATGCGTGTTCCGGGCCAGCTCGACCAGGTCTCGGGGGCCGACCAGCTCGGCCCACGAGCGGTACAAAGTGGGATCAAACGGCCGGGCGGCCAGATGGTGCGGCATGAAGTCGGCCAGGATCGCCCGCGGCCGCGCCCCATGCTCCAAAGCCCGTCGCAGCAGCACATAACTGGCCGACGGCGGCCCGGCGTGCAGCGACAGGTTGTACGCCCGGCCTCCCAGTCGCGATTGGAGCACGCGCGGCAGGACGCCGAACTTGACCATGCTGTCGCCGAAGCAAAGCAGGTCACAATTCCTGGCTTCCTTCCGTGCCGCCTGCGCGGTTCTCACGCCAGCAGAGGGCGGCGTCGGTCCCGAACCGATCGTGGCCTGCGACCAACAGTTCGACCACCACGACCAGCGCGAGCGCTCCCAGCAGCCCTCCAGGCAGGCGTCGGCGCGGGGTCACGGGCTGGGCTCCGTCCATCCGTGTGCTCCCGGAAGGGGCATGGTGGCTGCCGGATGGTGGATGACTGATGGCTGATGTTGGAATCCGGCATCAGCCATCAGTCATCCACCATCCGGCAGCGGCCATCGGCAGGCTGCCTACGATACCGCCTTGTCCGATCCTTGCAAGATCGCCGCTGCGTACTCGACCAGGTTGCCCCGGCGGCGGGCAAGCTGGGCCAGGCGGTCGAGACGGCCGGCGCGGCGGCAGAGTTGCGACGGAGGGCTGCAAATCAACTGGGCGTCAGACACATTCACCAGATAGGTGTCCGCCAGGTCGATGGCTTCATCAAGCCGGCCCAATCTCTCAAGGAGCCGGATCAGCAACTGGGCGGGGACCGTTTCGGCGGCGTCGCCGATGTGATCCGGCAGGGGCAGGCGGGACCGGAAGTAGGCGAGACTCGCTTCTACTTCCTGACCGAGCAGGGTCTGCAAATACAGGCCGTGGCCTTCGTAGAGTTTTTCAAAGAGCGGGTCGCTCTCGTACTGGAACCGCTCGGCGAGATGCCGCCCGTAATCCGTCAGCTCCAGCGCCAGGCGGATCGGCTCGGGGTCCGTCATCAGCAGCGACATCCGCACGATCGCCGCCAGGTGCGAGACGTCCGTGTGATAGTTCTCGTTCTCGAACAGCCAGGGACGGCCTTCGATCAGGTCCGTGATCGACGTTCCCTCGGGCGGCACGGGCAACCGCATGCGGGCGATGTCCGCGCAAGGCGGTCACAAGCTGCTCGTGCAGGCTCCGGATGAGACGCTCCGCGCAGGCCTGGCGCACGGCCTCCTCCGCCGGCAAACGGTCGAACGCCGTGATCGCCGCACAGAGGCCATACTGATCCAGGATCAGGTCAAACCCCCGCCGGGGGTGCGCGCCCTGGTCGAGGGCGACCTCGATGAGCGGGCCGATCCTGCGCCTCGTCGCCTGCGGTGGGCTGATAGGCGTCGAGTGCGGCGGCGACGGGCTCTTTCTCGCCGAGCATGCGGAAGTACGGCCAGGCGCCGAGGATGTCGCCCGCCGCCAGCAGCCGGGACCCGACGTGCCGGAGCGCCTCGACGTAGCGGTCTTCAAACTGCGTTCGCACCGGCTCGGACCAGTCGTTGAGCGAGCCGGCGGGGATCGCCGGCATGTCCAGCTCGCAACGGGCCTTGAGCATCAATGCGTCAAACAGGCCCTGCGGCGGCCCCTCGGTCTCCAGGGCGCAATCAGCCGGTCCAGCACGGCGGCGCGCCCTGGGCCGCGAACACCCGGTCCAGATCGTCGAACGCGGCGGGAGTGGTCATCGGGCAAGGCCCTCGTGGCGGGTTACGGAATGCAACATGGCTGATGGCTGATCCGGCTGGCGGCCTACTCGGGTGTCTTGGGTTTATCGGGTTCCCAGCAGTGGTTTTGATAGCAATTCAGGATCAGGTCCCGCGTCTCATCCACGGAGTCGCTCACCGTCAGCAGGTTCAGATCCTCGGGCGAGATGGCACCCTGGGCAAGCTGGGTGTCTTTGATCCAGTCCACCAGGCCCCCCCAGTAGGAGGAGCCGAACAGGACGATCGGAAAACGGTGGATCTTCTTGGTCTGGACCAGGGTGAGGGCCTCGAAGAGTTCATCGAGGGTGCCGAAGCCGCCGGGGAAGATGACGAAGCCGTCGGCGAATTTCACGAACATCATTTTTCGGACGAAGAAGTAGCGGAAGGTGATCTTGAGGTTCGGGTATGCATTGGCGGCTTGTTCGTCGGGGAGTTCGATATTGCAGCCGATCGAGAGGCCGTTGGCCTCGCGGGCGCCGCGGTTGGCGGCTTCCATGAGTCCGGGACCGCCGCCGGTGATGATGGCAAAGCCGGCGTCGGCCAGTTTGTGGGCGAGCGAACGGGCGGCGTCGTACCAGGGGTTGTCTTCCGGCGTGCGCGCCGAGCCGAAGATGGCCACGGCCGCGCCGACCTCGGCCAGCGCGTTCAGGCCATAAACAAACTCGGCCTGGATGCGCAGCACGCGCCAGGCCTCGGTTTGCCGGTACTCCCCCTTCACCGGATCGATGGCTCTCGGCTGAGGCACGGCCGGACGGTTGAGAAACTGCTCATCTTCCGTGGCTCCCGACCGTGGCCGGCCGGTGCCCAGGTTCAGTTTCGAATTCCCCTGGTAGAGCCGGACGATGGCCTCGGGGATCGGGTCAGTCCCGTCGAGAGACGCAGGCGGGTTGTCGGGATGGTCCATGTTCGCTCCATCGAGGTCGTGGACGCCGGTCAGCCGGAAGGACGCAAAGTATTTTATGCGGAAACGGCCGTCGGTCCCAGTCAGACGCCACCGCTCGTGCCCGTTGACGCCGACCCGCGTGCTTCCCTAATATCCATTTCTTCACCCATCCTGCCCACACGTCGAGGGAGAGGCCCGCGCCATGGCGATGGAACACGACGGTTCGATCGAGAGCACGCTGGTCGAGAACCGGGTCTTCCCGCCCCCGGCGGATTTTGCGCGCACCGCCCACATCGGCAGCCTGGCGCAATACGAGGCGTTGCGCCCCGCGCGGATCAGGACCCGGAGGGCTTCTGGGCCGAGCTGGCCGGACTGCTGCTCGACTGGTCCAAGCCGTGGGACAAGGTCCTGGAATGGGAGCGGCCATTCGCGAAGTGGTTTGTCGGCGGCACGCTCAACGCCGCGGTCAACTGCGTCGATCGGCACGCCCAGGGCCCGCGGCGCGACAAGCCGGCGATTGTCTGGGAAGGCGAGCCCGGCGAGCGCCGGGTGCTGACATACCAGGAGCTGCACCGCGAGGTCTGCCGGTTCGCCAATGTCCTGAAGAGCCAGGGAGTCCGGCCGGGCGACGTGGTCGCCATCTACATGCCGCTGATTCCCGAGGCCGCCGTGGCCATGCTGGCCTGTGCCCGCATCGGTGCGCCGCACACCGTCGTCTTTGGCGGCTTCAGCGCCGACGCCCTCGCCGGCCGCATCCAGGACTGCCGGGCGAAGCTGCTCATCACGGCCGACGGCGGTTATCGGCGCGGCAAGATCGTGCCGTTGAAAGAGAACGCCGACCATGCCGTCGCCCTCTGCCCCACCATCCGGCACACGATCGTCGTGAAACGCACGGGCCAATCGGTGGCGATGAGCGCCGGCCGCGACCTCTGGTGGCACGAGCTGATGGCCGAAGCCAGCGCGGATTGCCCCGCCGCGCCGCTCGATAGCGAGCACCCGCTGTTCATCCTTTACACCTCGGGCTCGACCGGCAAGCCCAAGGGCATCCTCCACACCACGGGCGGCTATCTGCTCGGCGTCGCCCTGACGACGAAGTGGGTCTTCGACCTGAAGGACGAGGACGTTTACTGGTGCACCGCCGACATCGGCTGGATCACCGGCCATTCGTACGTCATCTACGGCCCGCTGGCGCTCGGCGCGACCACCGTGATGTATGAAGGCGCGCCGAACTGGCCCGACGAGGCCCGGTTCTGGAAGATCGTGGAAGAGCTCAAGGTGTCGATCCTCTACACGGCCCCCACGGCGATCCGCGCCTTCGCCAAGTGGGGCGAGCAGTACCCGCGGCGGCACGACCTGTCGAGCCTGCGCTTGCTGGGCACCGTCGGCGAGCCGATCAACCCCGAGGCGTGGATGTGGTACCACGAAGTGATCGGCGGCGGGCGCTGCCCGATCGTCGATACCTGGTGGCAGACCGAGACCGGTGCGATCCTGATCTCGCCGCTTCCCGGCGCCACGCCGATTCGCCCCGGCTCGGCCACTCGGGCCTTGCCGGGCATCGATGCGGCCGTCGTCACGCGCGACGGCCAGCCCGTCGGCGACAACCAGGGCGGCTACCTCGTCATCCGCCGCCCCTGGCCGTCGATGCTCCGCACCATCCACGGCGACGACGCCCGCTACGAGCAGCAATACTGGAGCGAAGTCCGCGGCTGCTATTTCACCGGCGACGGCGCCCGCCGCGATGCCGAGGGCAATTTCTGGATCATGGGACGGGTGGACGATGTCCTGAACGTCGCCGGCCACCGGCTCTCGACGATGGAGATCGAGAGCGCCCTTTCGGCCCATGCGGCGGTGGCCGAGGCGGCCGTCGTCGGCAAGCCCGACCCCCTGCGCGGCCAGGCCATCACGGCGTTCGTCATCCTGGAAGATGGCCATTACCCCAACGAGGCCCTGCGCAAGGAGCTGCGCGAGTGGGTCGTCAAGGAAATCGGCGCCCTGGCCCGGCCCGACGACCTGCGCTTTGCCGAGGCCCTGCCCAAGACCCGCTCCGGCAAGATCATGCGCCGCCTCCTGCGCGACATCGCCGCCGGCCACGAAGCCAGTGGCGATGTCTCCACCCTGGAAGACCTGGGCGTTCTCGCTCAACTCAAAGAGCAAGACGAGAGCTAATCGGTGCCTCCGGCCAGATCTGGCAGGGTGGGTTGCGCTGCGCTGACCCACCCACCCTGCCGGACTTTCGAGACGCTCACCCCGCGATCTTCCGGGCGTGGTTGTTTTTGTTTGGAATCCACTCGCCACACGGATAGAGTGGCGTTCGCGTGCACGGGTCGATCGCCCTGATCGGCATGCGACCCGATCCTTTCTCTTCTGGGAGTCACCACGATGCGAAGCCGTCGGACTGCGCCGCGCGCGCCTGGATGTGGAACGCCTGGAGAACCTCAGCTTAATGACGTCTCTTGCGCCGGGTTTTTTGCGCGGTACGCCGCCGTGCTGGCCGCGCGGAACGCCGCCGTGCTGGCCGCGCGACCGGTCCCGATGTTCTCGGACTTCCATACCTTTGGGCCGGTCGGTGGCCTGACCACCCCCGCGCCCTCCCTGGGCGCGAAGGCCACGCTGCTTGTGCCCACGGGGGGACCGGTCCACTTCTTCCTCGATGCCTCGAACACGACCCACCAGGACGAGCTGGGTTTCTTCTACGTGGATGGCCCCGACGGCCGCATCACCAAGCGCGTGAACGGCGACCCCACCGGCCAGCCGCTGCTGGGACCCAACGGCCAGCCGCAATACGTGCGGCCCGGCGATCCTGATTACGCCGCGTGGGCACTCAAGGCCGCCAACTCGCAGCCGGTCTTCACCGTCGCCAATGGCTCCGGCTCGGGCCCGACTGACGCCACCGTCGATGTGCCCTGGGACGGTTACGTCGCTTTTTACGTGGTTCAGAACGGCACCGCGGAGAGCTGGCGCGGCGCTCCGGCCAGCGCCAAGCCGAACGTCTGGTTCTCCGTCGGCGGCGCCCAGCAGGGCGGCTTCAATCACTTCCAGACAACGACGCCTCGGGACCCCGCCTACCGACCGGGTCTACTCCAGTACCGGGTCACGGACAGCTCATCGCGGCCGCTCTGGTGGCTCCCGCCCTCGCGCGACAGTTTCGTCTTCTCAGCCAACATCGTGCCGTTCATCGAGGACGACAACTACTCGGTCCTCAACGCCGGGGCCGATTTCCAGGGCACCCCCCTCGGCTTCACAATCGACACGCCGGGCGATGTCCAGAACCGCGGGCTCGGCCTGCTCTTTAACGACTACGACCCCAATGGCCGCCCGCTGACCGTCACCGCTATCAGCCTGGACGACGAAACCTGGCTGCCCGTGGTCGATCCGGCGACCCACCGCGCCCAGTTGACGATCACCGACCCCCAGCTTCACGGCACGCTGACGGTCTATCCCAACGGCGGCCTCAACTTCGTGCCCGACCCGACGGACTCGTACTGGTACGTGGTCTCGGGTACCCCACCTTTCCGCGACTACACCTTCCACTACCGCGCGACCGACGGTATTGATTCCTCCGAGGCGGGCGTGACGATCTACCCCGGCGACTACAACCGGGGCGGCCTGCCCGACAACAAGCATGACAGCACGCCGATGTACCTGCTCGATGGCGGCGGCCTCTGGAATGACAACTGGGCCAAGTTTTTCGAGAACGCCGGCAAGGACATCGTGCTGATCTCGCAGTACTCCGACTTCACCCTGGGCGACTACCCGAATATCCGAACGAGCCTCTGGCAATCTGACCGACAAGATCTACACCTTGCCCGGTCGGAGCGACCGCACCGTCACGTCGCTGACGATCACCAACCGGCAGCAGGCCAACGATCCGCGGATCGCCCAGATCATCGCGGGCGCCGACGCCATCTGGTTCAACGGTGGCGCCAATCGATCTACCAGGCCACCTGGGCCGGCACCCGGCTGTTCACCGCGCTGTCGCAGGCGGCCGCCAGCCACGTCGCCATGGGCGGCTACAGCGCCGGCACGGCGATTCTGGGCCAGAAGGCGTATGTCGATCTGCCGTGGGACTCGCTCACGAGCCTCTACGCGCCGGAGCAGCCCTACGATCCCCGCGTGCGGCTGATGCCCCAGGGGGCCGGCACTCTCCCCTTCGCCGGCCTCTCGAACAGTCCTTCCTCGCCTCTGTTCAACATCGTGACCGACACCCACTTCAGCGGCAACATCGGCCGCGATCGCATGGGACGAATGATCACCTTCACCGCCCGGGCCCAGAGCCCGCCCTCCTACGGAGTGGGTATCGATGAAGACGCCACGCTCTTGATCGAACAGGCCGCGGGGGGCGGCTGGAACTGGACCGTCACCGGCGCCAATCTCTACCCGGATCAGAACGTCTACCTGACCGTCCCCGCCGCGGGCGCGCACGTGCAAACCCAGGATCACGGCCGGCTCACCTACGAGCCGATCAACGTCTATCTCCTGACGCCCGGGAACACCGTCGCGCGCAACCTCCGCGACATTCTCCGGAGCGCGCCGTCCTATCAAATCCGGGCATCGGCGGGCACCGTCTACACCACGGCCAACGGCGGCGACCTCTACGGTGGTCTGGCCTAAAAGGCCCGGTTCGCCCTGACCAGAAATGAGCGATGACCGACGATCCCGATATCGCCCGTCGGCCATCGCTCATTTCATTCCGCCGGCTTCGCCCTTCGACTCCGATTGACGCGCCGGGGCGCACCGTTAGAATCCGCCTGCCGTCGCGATCGACCGCGTGGGTGGGAGCGCCGCCGCGTCTTCGTCCGCAGGGAGGTGGAAAATCATGACGACCAAGCTCAAGGCGTCTCGCGCCCTCCTCCGGACGCTCACGCATCCCTCGCACGTGGGCCGTCGCGTACTGGGCCAGGTGCCGAAGACCTGCCGCGGCTTCCACTACGCGTCGTCTTGGTCCAATGAGGACGCGACGCCGACCGCCGCCCCTCCTGCCTCGGACACCGCTCCCAACCCGCTCCGCGCCTACTTCGACGCCCACACCGCGGGGCGGGGCATCTGGAAGTGGAACCATTATTTCGACATCTACCACCGCCACTTCGCCCGCTTCCGGGGCCGCGAGGTCCACATCCTCGAGATCGGCATCTACAGCGGCGGCAGCCTCGACCTGTGGAAGGACTACTTCGGCCCCCAATGCCACGTCTACGGCGTGGACATTGAGCCCGCCTGCAAGCAGTACGAGGACGATCGCACCCGCGTCTTCATCGGCGACCAGGCCGATCGCGCCTTCTGGCAGCGGTTCAAGACCGAGGTCCCGGCCATCGATATCCTCATCGACGACGGCGGCCACGAAACCGAGCAGCAGATTGTGACCTTGGAAGAGATGCTCCCCCATATCCGCACGGGCGGCGTCTATCTCTGTGAAGACGTGACCCACCCCTTCAACGGCTTTGCGGCGTACGTCTTCGGCCTGATCGACAATCTCAACCACTTCCAGGACGCCGCCTGGACCTATCACCCGGACGGCACCAAAGACGAGGTGACCGTCCGCGCCACCCCGTTCCAGAGGGTGATCCGTTCCATCCACACCTACCCGTACGTGACCGTGATCGAAAAGGCCGAGGCGCCGGTCGAACGGTTCCTCTCGCCCAAGCACGGCACGCAGTGGCAGCCGTTCCTGTGAACAGGAATCAATGGCGGGAGATCATTGATTCCAGATTCCAGATTCCGGATGCCGGATGCCGGATGCCGGATTCCGGATGCCGGATTCCGGATGCCGGATGCCGGATTCCGGATTCCGGATGCCGGATTCAGTTCTGGCATCAGCCATCAGCCATCAGCCATCCGGAATCCGGCATCTGGAATCTGGAATCCGACCGGATTTCCGGCCTCCGCGCCGGCCGCCGCGACGAGAGCGGCAACCCGCGCCGGATCAATCGCGGCGTGACGATCTCGGCCCTTGCAAGCGGCGCCGCGGACGGCGAACAGATCGGGGCGCAGCGGGCGTAACCGCTCGATCGCCGCTTGATCCAGACCGCCGGCCAGCGCAACCAGCAAGCCGCCCCGGCGGGCGCGCGACCCAGTCGTTCCAGCGGGCATCAACCGGACCCGGACGCCGCTTGTCCCACGTATCGAGCAAAATGCCTCGGCAGCCGGCCGCGAGCGCGGCAGCCAGGACGGCGTCGGGAGACGGGGCGGCGGCCTGTTCCCAGTCCGCATAGGCGACCGCGATCCAGCCCGGTCCGGTCCCGGCCGCGCAGCGATACGACGCCCAGAGTGCCTCCCAGCCAGACCCCGCACCCGCCAGGCCCAGCTTGCGATAGGCGATTCCCGTCCAGGAAACTGCCGGCGGGCTTCCTTCCGCCAACTCACCGAGTGCCACACTGACCGGCACGGCGCTGGGAACGGCCGCGCGGACAGCCGCCCAGACCGCCGGATCGGCGCGGCCAAGCGCGCCCCGATCCGGCTCCTTGACGTCGATGATTGCCGCCCCACCCTCCAGGGCGGCGAGCGCTTCGGCGGCCGAGCGCACGCTCACCAGCAATCCGGCCATGCCGATCTCGGCTCAATGCGTTTCCACCGCCTCGCCGCCACGGCCCGCGAGCACCGGCGCCAGCAGGCCGTCGAGCCCGAACAGCGCGACCGTGCCCAGCGCGTTCGCGATCAGTTCGTTGCGGTAGAAGGGAATGCCATCGGCATAGGTGGACATCAAGCCGGCCAGCGTGTGCGGATGGCCGTAACCGCCGCCGCTCATCCAGACGGCGAAGTTGCTCACGAGGAAAAAGAGCGTTCCCGCGCCGAGGGCCAGGCCCACGCGCGGCAGCATGCGCGCGCGTCCCGCGGTACGAGGAAGCCCAGCGCCACGATCACCAGGGCGGTCAGGTACGTGACCCCCTGGGCCCGAAGAAGAACCGGAAACTGTGGTGCGAGTCGATCACCATGTCCGAGAGGGCCAGGATCAACACCGGCAGGGCGAACGCCCACCCTTTCGGCAGCCGCGCCGCCGCGTAGAGCGCGATCGCGGCCAGGGCGCCTCCGAAGAACGGCACCGGGGTGAACCAGGGCAGTACCCGGAACAACACCCCGAACGTGATCAGCAGCAGGGCGGTTGGCATGGGAACCTCGCGAACATCAAGCGAACCCGGGGCTTCGGAGTTTTGACGAGTTGCCCTTACCATATCCTTCAATGGGACCGACTTCAAGCGAACAGCCGGGGACCGCCTCATGTTGGCGCGCCAAAACCAGCCGGGGCGGAGAGGATCTCGACCAGACGCATACGATCGAGCCGGAACGACTTCTCGAAGGCGTCGCGGTGGCAGAAGGCGATGATGTAAGTCCGGCCGCCCTTGTGAAGAACGCGACGGGGCGAAATGATCCGCGGAGCATCGCCGTGCGTGCCGCCCTCGTACTCGATGCGCACCGGCCGGCCTTGCGCGATGGCTTCCGCCAGCGACTTCCCAGCCCGCCGGCAATAACACCGGGGAGGCGGAGCCGTCGAAGATCGGATAGGGAACCGGCCACGTACCATCGGCCAGCGCCAGCCAGAGTCCCTTCACCCGGCGGCTGTCCGACAGCGCACGGTGCGGGCTGTCGGGGTCGATGCCGAGCAACCTGGCCAGCGTGTCCAGTTGATGGCTGGGAGCCTGCGGCAACCGCCGCCGCGCCAGGTCCAGCGTGTCGTACACGAGATGGTCCGGCAGCACCTGGCCAAGCCGGGCGAGCTCGCTCCCCAGAAAGCCAGCGTCGAACCGGGCATTGTGGGCCAGCAGAGCGATCCGCCCGGACGGACCCAGCCAGTCGAGAAACTCCGGCAGAACCACCCGCGCCGGCAGCGCGTCGGCCAGCATCGCGTCGGTGATGCCGTGGATCGTCTGCGCGGCCTTCGGCACCGGGCGGCCGGGCTGAACCAGACGCTCGAACCGATCGATCTCGTAGCCGACGGCATCAAACCGCACCGCCCCGATCTCGACGATGCGATCGATCTCGGGGAACAGCCCGGTTGTCTCCAGGTCAAAGGCCACAAGCTCCCGCGCCCCAGGGGCATCGGTCATGATCGATCACCCCGAAGTCCGCCGCCGGATCGATCTCCATTCTATCATAGGGAAACAGGACGCCGTTTGGGTGGCATGCCCACGTTCGCGTGGGCATGTCCGCCGAGCCTCGCTCGCACCACCGAACATGCCCACGCGAACGTGGGTATGCCACCCGAGAATCGTCCCGGAAAACGGGAGGGACCGGCCCAAGTTTCCGGATTGTCCCGACCGTAGCGGGACCGGTTCGGCCCCGGGTGCTTCAACGGCTTGGCTCGACTTGACATCGGGCGGGTGATGCGTCAGAGTACCCGTTCCGATTCGTGCGGACTTGGGCTGCGCGCTGCGCAGGCCTGGGCCGTCGTCGTCTCCTCGTTTTCCCTGCTGGACCGCCCCTCATGGAAACCCCGATCCCGGTCGACCTGGGTCGGATCGCGCAGGATCTCCAAATCCGTCGCGTTCAGGTCGAGAGCGTCGTTCAGTTGCTCGATGAGGGCAACACGGTCCCCTTTATCACACGGTATCGCAAGGAGCGAACCGGCGGCCTGAATGAGGTCGTGATCCGAGAGATTCAGGCGCGGGTGACGCGCTTGCGCGAGCTGGCCGAACGCAAGGAGACGATCCTTCGCGCCATCGAGGCCCAGGGCAAGCTGTCCGAAGACCTGGCCGCCGCCATCCGCGCGGCCGACAACCCCAAGCGGCTCGAAGATCTCTACCTGCCCTTCAAGCCCAAGAAGAAGACCAAGGCCAGCGAGGCCCGCGAGAAGGGCTTCGAGCCCCTGGCGCTGCGGATCTGGAACCGCGACGAGTCGCTGACCGACCTGGCGGCCGCGTGCGCCGGGTTCCTCAGCGAGGAGAAGGGCATCACGACCATCGAGGAGGTCCTCGCGGGCGTGGGCCACATCCTGTCCGAGTCGATCAACGAACTGGCTCCGGTCCGCGAAGCGGTCCGGCGCATCGTCTGGAAGCTCGGCAAGATCGCCACCAGCAAGGCCGAGAACGTGCCCGAGGGCCAGGGCCTGGACTTCCGCGACTACTTCAGCTACACCGAGCCGATCAACCATATCCCGCCCCACCGCGTGCTGGCCCTGAACCGCGGCGAGAAAGAGAACACGATCAAGGTCAAGCTCGACGTGCCTCGCCCCGAGCTCGAACGGGCCTTGTTCTCTCAGATGCCCATCGAGGGCCATCCCCACCAGGAGTTCTTCACCCGGGCGGCACTCGACGCGCTGGACCGCTTGCTCTTGCCCAGCCTCGAGCGGGAAGTCCGCCGCGACTTGACCGAGATGGCCGAGCGGCACGCGGTCGATGTCTTCGCGCGCAATCTCCGCAGCCTGCTCCTCCAGCCTCCCATCCAGAAGCAGACCGTGCTGGCCATTGATCCGGGCTTCCGCACCGGCTGCAAGGTGGCGGTGCTCGACGCCTTCGGCAACCTGCTGGCGCACGAGATCATCCACCCCCACCAGCCCCAGAACCGCCGCGCTGAGGCCAAGGTCAAGCTCAAGGAGATGGTCGGCAAGCACCAGGTCGGGGTCATCGCCATCGGCAACGGCACCGCCTGCCGCGAGACCGAGGAATTCGTCGCCGAGATCATCGCCGAGGGGACATACTTCCACACCCATCCGGACGAGACGAGCCTCCCCGGCCAGAAGCCCGAGCCGGCCACCCAGGTCACGCCCCAGGTCGAGCCCGAGCCGGACGCACAGCACTTCACCCCGATGGCCCAGACCGATCAGGCCGAGGCCCAGGGTCCGTCCGACGCCGATCTCGCCCAGCCGACCAGCACCCCGGAACCCGCGGCCGAGCCTCCCGGCGTGACCGAGAGCACCCCGCAGGTCGAGCCTGAGCCCGACGCGCAACACGACACGTCCATGGGTCAGACCGATGACGCCGAGGCCCCTGGTCAAGACGGCGTCGAAACCCTGCCGCCCATCGCCGGTGGCGCGCCTGAAGGCGACGAGACCACGGCGACCGAACCGGCCGTCGCGCCCCCGGCCGCATCCGAGGAGACCGCTTCCACCGACGCCGACACCCCGGTCCCGGCGCCGGAGCCAACGCCCGCCACGCCCGATGCGCACCTGCCGGTTCCTCCTCCCGAGGCGGCGCCCGAACCCCTCACGCCAGTGGCGTCCGAGCCTGTCACGCCCGACGCCCACGAGCCCGTTCCCCCCGCACCCGCCGCGGAAGGAGGCCCGGGCGCGGAGGAAGCCCCAGCGCCCGAAACCCCGGCGCCCGCCGCGCCCGAGACGACTCCCGAAGAAGAAATCGTCCAGCCCATCGCGGCGGACTTCACCCATCTCCCGGTCGGTCCCAAGCCGAAGGCGGAAGCGCGCGAGCCGCGCGAGCCGCGCCCGCGCCCGCCCAAGGCACCCAAACAACCGCCGCCACCACCGGCCCCGCATCCCGCGGACGCACAGCTCGCGCTGCTCGCCTATGTGATCGTCAACGAGGCCGGGGCCAGCGTCTACTCGACCAGTCCTGTCGGCCGCGACGAGTTTCCCGATCTCGATGCCACGACCCGCAGCGCCGTCTCCATCGGCCGGCGCTTGCAGGACCCGCTCGCCGAGCTCGTCAAGATCGAGCCTCAGAACATCGGCGTCGGCCTGTACCAGCACGACGTCAGCCCGAAACAGCTCAAGGAATCGCTCGAACAGGTCATCGAGAGCTGCGTCAACTTCGTGGGCGTCGATCTGAACTCGGCGAGCATCTCGCTGTTGCGGCACGTCTCGGGCCTGAACGCGCTGACCGCCAAGCGGCTCTTCGAGTTCCGCCAGGAGCACGGGCCGTTCACCGGCCGCGAGCAGATCCAGCAGGTCGAGGGCGTCGGGCCGGTCACGTTCACCCAGGCCGCCGGCTTCTTGAAGATCCGCGACCAGGCCCACCCGTTCGACCGCACCTGGATTCACCCCGAAAGTTACGAGGCCGCCGCCAAGCTGCTCGCGGCGCTCGGCTTCGCGGCCGAGGACGTGCTCGACAAGGAGAAGCTGCCCGAGATCCAGGCCAAGCTGCACGAGCTCGATCTGCCGGCCCAGGCACACGAGCTGGAGATTGGCGAGCCGACCCTGTACGACATCTGCGAGGCGCTGGCCCGGCCCGACCGCGATCCCCGCGAAGACCTGCCGACGCCGATTTTCAAGAAGGGCGTGCTGAAGCTCGAGGACCTCATCCCGAACATGGAGCTCAAGGGGACGGTCCTGAACGTGGTCGATTTCGGCGCGTTCGTGGATATCGGCCTGAAGGACTCGGGACTGGTCCACATCAGCCAGTTGGCGAACCGCTATGTCAAGAGTCCCCACGACGTGGTGTCGGTGGGCGATGTGGTGACGGTCTGGGTGCTGTCGGTGGACTCGGAGGCGCAAGCGGGTGTCGCTGACGATGGTGCCGCCCGGGACCGAGCGGCCCCGGGGCGGCCCGGGTGGTGGTGGCGGCGGCCGTCGGGGCGGCGGCGAACGGGCGGGCCAGTTCGCGCCGGAAGGAGCGATGGCTGGTCCCGGTCCGGCGGGCGAGCCTCGTGGCGAGCGCCGCGGTGGACCGCCGCGCGGTGGCCGTCGGGAAGGTGGCGGCCCGCCCCGCCTGGGCGGCCCCGCAGGGAGCGGCGACACGGGAGGTCCGCGAGGCGTCGGTGATGCCGGCGGTCCCGCGCGCGGCCTGCGCGTCCCCGGTCCGCCGCAACGGCTCCAGAACCGCGGCCGCGGCGGTCCGGGTGGCGGTGGCCGGCGCTTCGATCGCGGCGGCGACCGCGGACCGAAACCGCCCGAGACGAGTGAAACCGCTCCCAGGCCCAAGCCCAAGCCGGCGCCACCCACGGCGCCGCTCTCGAAAGATGCGTTGACCGGCAACGCCCCCCTGCGCACCTTCGGCCAGCTCAAGCAGTTCTTCGAAGCCCGCACGAAGGAACCCGGCGAGCCCGACGAGCCCGGCGAGATCGAGAACGCGCCCGCGCCGGCGGTCGAGAGCCAGCCGGCTCCGCCCCCCGAGCCGCCGCCCGCCGATCCCTCGGCGGACTGAGAGTCTGTCCCGGAAGTGCTCGAACGCCCTCTCTGACCCCCTCTCCCCTTGCGGGAGAGGGTTGGGGTGAGGGGGATTCGAACGTCACCGGGCCTCGTCCCTCCCCCTCACCCCAACCCTCTCCCGCAAGGGGAGAGGGGGCCGGAAAGATGCATCCAGCACTTCCGGGACAGACTCTGAGCGGGATCCCCCAAGTCTGACCACGACCCCAATAGCCGGGGTTTCCTTCGCGGAACCCCGGGACCGGGGCGACCGTGTCCGTGGCCGTTCCTCCGAACGCGGGAAAGGGGTCTGTCACCGACCGTAAGCTCTTGTCCCGTGTCCTTTCCCTCCTCTCGCCGATCGCTTTGTTCGGTCTCTGGCGCCGGCCCGGTTCGCGGCTCTTCCCGTGTGCCGTGAAATGTTTGTAAGTCCTTGATTCATCGGTGGTTCCGCTTCTCCTGCACGGCGCTTTCCACGGTCTCATGGGGCGCGCCTCTTGGGACCGCGTCTGACGTGTCCACGACCGCGCCGTTCCCGTGCTGAGTTCGTTCAGGCATTTTACACAACAGATTTCCAAAGAACCACTTACGTCAATCTCTGTAACCGCTTTCGGCGCCCTCGGGGCGGACGACGAACCGGCCCCCGCATTGGGGGGTGCTCCCGGAAGACGGCCCGACGACCTGCGGCGATGAGAAGGATAAAGGATGAAGACACACCGTTGCCGTCGCGTGCTGGGCCTTCCGACGAGGACATGATCGTTTCCACCCGCGCGGGGATTCACCGAATCCGCGCGGCGCGTGTCGCGGACAAACCCCGGGGCACCCATCACCGTTCCCGCAGGCGGCCCGAAACCTCGACTTGGTCTCCTGGCCCCAGTCGATACTGTGGCCACAATATTACCCCGGCAAAGAAGATCCTCCTGTAGGTCGGACAATCCTGTCCGACAGGCCGGGGGAGTCGGACAGGATTGTCCGACCTACTTTCTTGCCGGGGTAATACCGGGCTATCCTGCAGAAGAGGACGGGTGCCACGGGTTCCGCTTGGGGAACCCGTGTCCGAGTACGTGTTTATGGCTTCTCAGGAAAGTAATGTCAGGGTGGGCCAGCCGCCCTCGGCTGGCACTGCCCAGCCGAGGGCGGCTGGCCCACAGGGAGCGATTTGAAGACGGACTTTACTTTCCTGAGATGCTATAGCGTCTCGCCATCGGACGTAAGTCCTTTCCATGTAGCGGCGGCCGTCTCGGCCGCTCCGGAGGGGAACCAGTTCGGAGCGGCCGAGACGGCCGCCGCTACATGGAAAGGTCCAGAAAATCAGCCATTCGAGACGCTAAACACGTACTCACGTCACGTGTCCGGGGCCGGTTGGCACGGGTTCCCCAAGCGGAACCCGTGGCACCCCACGCCGTTCCCGCGAGGATTCGGAAATCCACCCGGTCTCTTCGCGACAGTCTCCTCCAGTCTCGGATTTTCCGGGAGGCTCTCGTTTCGGGGTTTCCCAAGCGAAAAGCGAAGCCCCGGCCGCCCGGCCAACGGTCCCCGCTCACCACCATCTCGAACCTCGGGACACGAAACAACGCGAGGCGACCCGACAGGGGCCGCCCCGCGTTGTTCAGCAGAAGCTGAAATTAGTGTCTCAGGCAACCTTCCGCCGCGCGGCGCAGGGCCAGCAGCCCGAGCAGCATCACTCCGGACAGCGCCGAAGCCACGGTGGCCGGCTCGGGGACCACCTGGACAAAGTCGATGGCGATGTTGTACGACGCGCCGGGTGGGTTGGACGTCGTGATGATGTCTGTGTACAGGGCCGTGACGGCCGTGACCACGGTCAGGTCCGCATTCCCGGTAAACGCGGCAAGTGGAACGGACAGAATCTGGAACAGACCATTCGTGAACGGAATGGTCGCAGTGGCGGTGCTTGAGTTGCCGTTCGCATTGTAGAGCGTGTACTTCACGCTGCCCGCACCCGCGGTCGGGTTCGTGAAGCTGAGCAGCGAGTCGATCGAGCTTCCTGCGGTCAGGAAATTCATGGGGCCGAATCCCGGATTCGGCGTCACAACGCCGGCCCCATCGGTTGTCTTCGCGTCCCAGACGAGCAACGCGGTCGACGTGGCTCCGGTCTCGGCCTGGGTGATACCCGACGTGATGGTCGCGATACCACTATTCACTTGACCAGAGGGCACATCGAACGCGACCGAGGTGGTCACACCGCTGGCGGCCGTGACCGTGGCCTCGCGGGTGCCGCCAATCGCTCCTGTCGCGACCGCACCGTTGAACGCGGGCCCACTTGGGGCGGCGGTGGAGACGTGCTGACCCGCACTCGGGGTGAGGAAGTGGTCGATCAGGAGGCTGGCTCGGGCCTGGCTTCCCAGAACAGTGAGTGTGAACAGGCCGAGCAAGGCTCCACGTCCGAGAATCCGGCTGAGTCGTACCATGTTGCTTCTCCTTTTGATGAGGTGCACTCGATGGGGGGGAATTCGAGCAAACTCCCCGCTACCTTCCAAGGACGAACGAAACGAACCTGAGGCCCCCTGGCGAACGGTTGCAAACCCGTCACCCTGGTGGGCGTCCCCTCGCGGTTTGCGTGGGAGCCGATCGTGACGCACGATCCAGACCCACGAAAGGCACGAACGACTGAGTGCAGAACTCGACGACCTCCTTTCCGAATCCGGACTGGATCGGGAGAACGTACCGCGGTGCCACGACGCAAGAACAGCGCCTGGAGTCCCGAAGACCTGGCGCCCCTTGACGGGGCAACCGGGCCGATTGAGGATTGCTTTGTGTCTTAGTAACAAATGGATTCGCTGAATGCAAACAAAATTTGGGATGGACCATGCCTTTTTATCCGGAGTGGTTTCCGAAAGCCACTGTTATGTTCCAATTATCAACATCAACCGTGTCTCCCCGCCGTGACCGATCTCTTTCCCGCGGGGTTCATCTCCAGGTCGATTTCGCATCGGCCCCACCCTAGAAAAAACCATGCCACTTTGCGCAAAATGGCCTCGTCGATGTGGGTGGAGAGGCTTTTCCGAGTATTCGCCGCCGCGCAGGGGGCACCGGCCTGGATTCACGGGCTGCGCTCAGAGTCTGTCCCGAAAGCTCCGGAAGCGTCTTTTTGATCCCCTCCCCCCAACCCTCTCCCGCCAGGGGGTACGTGTTTAGCGTCTCGACTGGCTGTTTTTCTGGCCTTTTCTTTGTAGCGGCGGCCGTCTCGGCCGCTCCGGAGGGGAACCAGTCCGGAGCGGCCGAGACGGCCGCCGCTACAAAGAAAGGACTTACGTCCAATGGCGAGACGCTAAACACGTACGCCAGGGGAGAGGGGTTCAGAGAGGCCGTTCGCGTGCTTCGAAGACTTCCGGAAGAGACTCTCAGCCAGGAGTCGCGCAGCGGATTTCCCATGTTTGGAACACGAGGGGCGCCATTCATGCTCCATTTTGTAGGCGCACGGCAAGCCGGTTTCTCGATGGCCCTCCGGCCGGGTGTGACGGCCCGCCCGGCCGGCGGTTCCTCTTGGCCGATTGGGCACATTGTTTATAATCGCCCCCGTTCTCGCCTTGCCGGTCCGGCGCGGGACGGCGCCTCTTGAGCCGGTCAGGGCGGAAGGGCCCGGACCATGTGGAAGTTTGCCTGGCGGAATCTGCTGACCCGGCCGTTGCGCACGGCCCTGGCGCTGGTCGGGCTGTCGATCCCGATCCTGGGCGTGCTGGGGCTCTTCAGCGTTTCGGGCGGTCTGCGCAGTCTCATCGGCGACACCCTGAATCAGATCCAGGGTGTGATCGTCATGCGCGAGAATTCCCTGACGCCGGTCTTCAGCGACCTGCCGCAGGCGCTGGGGGCGAAGATTGCGCAGGTGCCCGGCGTGCGGCAGGTGGCGGCCGAGATCCTCAAGACGGCTCCGGCCATCGAGGGCCGGGGTTCGATCCTGGACACGACGGTCAACCTGCTGAATCCGTCCCGCTCGAAGCAGCAGAAGATGCAAAGCCTGCTCGACCAGCCGCTGATCGAGGGGCAGGACATCCCCAGCCACATCGGCTTGAGGAGTTCGGTCTACCCCCGGAAGATGCTCGCGCCCGACCGGGGCGGCGGGCGGTTCTTGAACCTGAGCGACCGGGGTCAGCCGCACATCGTCATCAGCACGAAGCTGGCCCGCGACTATCCCGTCACCGCGGCCGACGGCGCGTCGCGGCCGCGCCGCGTCGGCGATGTGCTCCGGCTCGGCGACAAGCCGTTCGAGATCATCGGCCTTTACGAGACCGGCTCGATGTTCCTCGACACCGTGATTCTCATGTCGATCGAGTCGGCCCGCGATCTCCTGGGGACCAGTCCCGAGACGGTCTCGAATTTCTACGTCGAGGCGGACGAACCCGGCATGGTGGACCAGGTGGCCTCGCGGATCGAAGAGACGATCACCGAGCCGCGGGTCAACGCCCAGAGCATGGCCGAGTTCGCGGCCAACTTCGGGATGTTGATGGGTCAGCTCGACACGTTCCTGATGATGACCGTCAGCCTGGCCCTGGTGGTGGGTGTGGTGGGGATCATCAACACCATGCTCATGAGCACGACCGAGCGGTTCGCCGAGTTCGGCGTGTTGCGCACCAATGGCTGGGCGGAACATGAGGTGTTGCTTCTGGTGACGGCCGAGAGTGCGTTTCTGGGTCTTCTGGCCGGCCTGATCGGCTGCGTCCTGGCGGGGGTTGGCACGACGATCGCCAACCAGTTCCTGGAGGGCGGGCTGCGGCTGGCGTTCACTCCCGGCTTGATCGCTCTGGGGCTGGGCCTATCGATCGTGATGGGCACGATCGGGGGCTCTACCCCGCGTGGCGGGCGGCCCGGCTGGTCCCGATGGAGGCGATCCGGCTGGGTGCCCATTGAGCCCCGAGCGTCTTCGCATGAACCGGATGAGAACGGATGCTCTCGGACACGGCCCCTACCGCGGCCCGCTGGCCCGGCCATTCCGGGCCTTCTATCCCGCACGACGCGGGGTTCGCCGTCCTGAGACGAAACCGATGATTGAAGCGGCCGACGTGCGGAAAACCTTCCGGAGAGGCAGTCAAACCGTCGAAGCGCTCCGGGGGATCAGTTTCCGGGTCGAGCGGGGGCGTTGCGCGTTCATCGTCGGGCCGTCGGGTTCGGGCAAGAGCACGCTCTTGTACATGCTGGGCGTGCTCGACCGGCCGACCGCCGGCCGCATCCTCGTCGATGGCCAGGATCTGACCCGCCTGAGTTCGGCGGCGGTCAACGCCTACCGCCGCGAGAAGGTCGGCTTCATTTTCCAGGCCTTCAACCTCATCAGCAACCTGTCGGCGATCGACAACGTGCTTATCTCGTTCCTGCCGCGCGGGATCAAGCCCGAGCGGCGGCGGCGGGCCATCCTGCTGCTCGAGGAAGTCGGGCTGGGCGACCGTCTGCACCATCGCCCCTGGCAGATGTCGGGCGGCGAACAACAGCGCGTGGCGATCGCCCGCGCCCTGGTCAAAGACCCCGTGCTCATCCTGGCCGATGAGCCGACCGGCGAGCTCGATTCGAAGACCGGCGACGAGATCTACCGCATTCTCCGCCGCCTCCAGACCGAGCGCCAGACCACGCTGGTCGTCGTCACTCACGACCGCCGCTTCATCACGCCCGACGACCTGGTGCTCGAGATCCAGGACGGCCAGCTCATGACCAATGGCGTGGCCGCCGTCGCCGAAGCCGAAGATGACCTGGCAGCCAGTGAGTTCCCCGGCGCCTGATCTTTCGGGTGGCATGCCCACGTCTTCGTGGGCATGTTGGGTGCGCCCTGGGGACGCGAACATGCCCACGAAGACGTGGGCATGCCACCCAGACGTGGGCATGCCACCCGACTCCCTCTTAGAGGCTATCCGGGAAGTCTGTTTTAGCCCCAAAGGGGCGGCAGTGAATAGCCCGGGGCGTCAGCCCCGGGAACCGGGGCCGCCCCTGCGCCCGCCTCCTCCAAAGCCCCGAAGGGGCGACCGAAAATCCTGCGGGACCATGGGTTCTGTCGCCCCTTCGGGGCTGCGGAGGGGGTTCGTGGCGCGTCGTTCCCCGTCCCGGGGCTGACGCCCCGGGCTATTCACTTTCGCCCCTTCGGGGCTAAAAACAGACGCCCCTTCGGGGCTTCCCGGATAGCCTCTCAAACCATCTGCACCACGACCCGTCCCAGGCCTGCGCCCGAGTCCAGGCGCTCGACGGCGGCGCGGATCTCGGCCAGAGGGAAGACCTGATCGACGACCGGGCGCACCCGTCCGTCGGCCAGCCAGGGGCCGACTTGCTCGCGGAATTGCTGGCTCAGCGCGATCTTCTCTTCCAGCGGCCGGCTGCGCAGGACCGTGCCGACCACCGTCAGCCGCTTGTGCAGGAGCGTGGCCAGGTTGATCTCGGCCCGGCCACCGGCCAGCAGGCCAACCAGCACCAGCCGCCCTTGCGCAGCGAGCGCCGCCAGGTTGCCCGCCAGGTAGGTTCCTCCCAGGAGGTCGATCACGGCATGGACCCCTCGCCCGGCCGTTTCTCGCAGCAGGACCGCGGCGAAGTCCTCCCGGCTGGTGTCGATGCCCAGATCCAGTCCCAGCGCCCGGGCGCGCTCCAGCTTCCAGGCGGCGCGGGACGTGCCGAAGACCGTACAGCCCATCGCGTGCGCGAGCTGGACGGCCGCCGTGCCGACGCCGCCTCCCACGGCGTGAATCAGCACGCGCTCCCCCGGCATGAGCCCCGCGCAGCGCCAGGGCATCGAAGGCGGTCAGGAACGCTTCGGGGACCGCCGCTGCGGCCTCAAAATTCAGACCGGGCGGGATCGGGATCAAGGTTCGCTCATGCGCCACCACCCACTCGGCCAGTGCGCCGCCGCCGACGATTCCCATGACGCGGTCGCCGGGCTGCCAGGGCGCGATCATGTCCGGCCCGAGGGCGTCGATCTCGCCCGCGAACTCCAGCCCGGGAATCGCGGCCGGCACGCCCGCCGGCGCAGGATACTGGCCCTTCGCCTGAAGAAGATCCGCGTGATTCAAGCCCGCGGCGCGAACCCGGACCCGGACGAGCTCGCCGCGCGGCTCCGGCGCGGGCACCTCGCCGACCAGGAATGCTTCGGGACCAGCGGTTCCGGTCAGGAGCACGGCACGCATGTTCGCGGATGACATTGGGGGAAATGCCTGCGGGAATGGCGGATTCCGGATTCCGGATTCCAGATTCCGGATTCCGGATTCCGGATTCCAGATTCCAGATTCCGGATTCCGGATTCCAGAGGACGGATGGCTGAGGACGGATGGCTGAGGACGGATGGCTGATGGCTGATTCGGGACTACCGCAAACTTAAGCGTCCGCCATCAGCCATCCGTCATCTGGAATCTGGAATCTGGAATCCGGAATCCGGAATCTGGAATCTGGAATCTGGAATCTGGAATGAAACCGGAGCAAGAGGGCTACGGTCTGGCTTTCCGGTTCCAGTAGATCTTGACGTTATGCGTCGCGCGGCCGCCGGCGATGATATCGGGCCGGCCGTCGCCGTCCAGGTCGGCGGCCACGAGATCCTCGCAGGCCATGCCGCCGTCGTCGATGGTGTGCCGCTCGAAGTTCACGTCGCGTGGGCCGGGTTTGGGGTCGAAGACGAACACGCCCGGGCCCTTCATGCCCGGCGTGCCGGCCGGGTTGGGATCGCGCTGGCCGATGATCAGCTCATTGTCGCCGTCGCCATCGAGGTCCGCGCACCAGACGGCGTGCCCCCATTGGACCGGCTCGGCCACGACGTGGCGGTCCCAGCTCAGCCGCACGCGGACCCGGATCGGGTAAACGCCGCCGCCATGGGGCGTGTACACGACGACCTGGTGGCCGTGCCAGGGCTCGATCGTGGCGATGTAGTAACGGCCGTCGGCCAGCGTGCCGACCTTCACCTCGCTGGCCCCCTTGTTCGGCTCCGACTCCTGGTTGCCCGTGCCGATGCGCAGATCGGTCCAGTGGCCGAGCGGTTCGCGGTCGAGCACGAAGACGCCTTCCCAGCAGGCCGCCACGATCTCGTCGCGCTGGTCGCTGGTCAAAATCGACGAGCTGGAGGTTGTGGATCGTGTGCAGACGTGTTCTCGGCGACCTCGACCGGCCAGTCGGGGCGAGTGGGATCGTTGGGGATGTCGTACACGAGGAGCTGCACACCCTTGCCGGTCCCCCAATTCGGGTCCTTTGGTCCCGCGACCCTGGAGCGGCGGCGACGACGAGTTGCTTCGTGCCGTCGCCCCGCATGGTCCCGAAGCGCAGCCGGTGCAGGGTTGGCTCCTCGAAGCGGATCGGGTGGACCTGCCAGCGGCCATCGCGCGTCGCGGCCGAGCCACTGGAGCGTGCCGGCGTGGGTGGTGTCGGTCGGCCGCCAACCCGCACCCAGGGCGAAGTCGATCCGGCCATCGCCGTCGATGTCGTGGGGCTGGATGCAGACGTTGTCGCGGGCCGTCTTGCCCCGCAGGATATCGTGCCGGGTCCACGAGGGGTTCTCGTACCAGACGACGGCGTCCTCGGTCACGGCCACGACGTCCGGGCTGCGGTCGCCGTTGACGTCGGCGGTCACGACGGCATAACAGACATTGCCGACGTGCGCGTCGATCTCCTGCGCCTCGAAGCGCGGATACACGTCAGCCCGCGCCGCGGCCCCCAGGCCGAGGAGCGTCGCCCACACAACGAACAGGCGGATCATGGGAACGGGTCCTCCTGGCGAATGTGGCCCCGATGTTAAACGCCGCCGGGTACGTCCGCCAGGCCCCACCGGTCCGTGGCATCGCTCATCAGCCATCAGTCATCAGTCATCCGCCGGGGCCTCATCCCCCGCCCTGCCGGCCGGCGGCCTGTTCGCCGCGACCGAGATCGACGAGCCGATCCTTGTTCGACTTGACCCCCGCGTTGACCTGGGTGTTGGCCTGGTGAATGGTCTCTTCGCGGGGAGCGGCGCCGAAGACACGGTCGCGCCGGCCGGGGGTTTGTGTTTTCGAACGCTTCTCCTCGGGAATGGCATCGGTGAGCTTGTAGCGTCGCATGAACCGAGCTCCCTCTCCAGAGGTTCCGGAGGCATCTCGGGAGCGGTCCGCGCTGGAACACAAGCCGCTCCCCCAGGAATACTATACTAACCGATGAAGTTGTCTTCGCCCACTCTGTCCGTCCCGTCGGCATGTTGGCGCGCGGACGGGGCCGGGTTGGTCTTGCGAAGGCTTCGGCCACACGCCACAATGAGTTTTTCCGCTGGGAAGCCCGCGTTTGGCGGGGGTCCGGGTGAGCCGGGGGGGACCCGGGCAATGGGGGCTTGCGAACCTGGTCAGGGCGGGAACGCAGCAGCCATAAGCATCGCCTTCATGTGCCCGGGAGCACCTCCCCGGCTCTCCCCGGCCCCTCGCCAGATCGCGCCGGGGGCATTCCCGTCGCGGACTGGCTCCTGACTGATCCACGAGGCCGACGGAGCGCGCCTCGTGGCCCGGATTCGGCCCGCAGACACGGCGCCTGCCGCCAACGATCAGGCCATCACCACGCCCGGCGAGGACGGCCGGCTACACGGTCGTCGCCCGCCGCTACCGGCCCCAGCGGTTCGAGGACGTCGTCGGCCAGGACCACGTCGTCCAGGCGCTTCGCAACGCGATCCGGATGAACCGGGTCACCCATGCCTATCTGTTCTGCGGGCACCCGCGGCGTCGGCAAGACGTCGATCGCCCGGATCTTCGCCAAGTGCCTGAACTGCGTGCACGGGCCGACCGAGACCAGCCGTGCAACCAGTGCGATATCTGCCGGGCGATCTCCGTCGGGCAGGACGTCGACGTCATCGAGATCGACGGCGCCAGCAACAACGGCGTCGAGGCAGGTCCGCGAGCTGCGCCAGAACGCCGGCCTGCGGCCGAGCCGGGCGCGGTTCAAGATCTATTACATCGACGAAGTCCACATGCTCTCCACCGGCGCCTTCAACGCCCTGCTGAAGACGCTGGAAGAGCCCCCCGAGCACGTCAAGTTCTTCTTCGCGACGACCGAGCCGAACAAGATCCCGATCACCGTCCTGTCGCGGTGCCAGCGGTACGACTTCGCGGGGATCGCGCCCGAGCAGATCGTCGAGACGCTGGCCGGCGATCTGCCGCAGCGAGGGGGTCGCGGCCGAGCCCGAGGCCCTGCGAGCCGTCGCCCGGCGGGCCGGCGGCTCGATGCGCGATGCGCAGTCGCTCCTGGAGCAGCTCCTGTCCTTCGGCGGCGAGCGCGCTTGACCGTCGAGCTGGTGCACAGGCGCTCGGCACGCGCCAGCGACGAGCGGGTGCTCGACCTGATCGACGCCCTGGCCGACCACGACGCCGCCGCGGCGCTGCGGCTCGTGGACGCCGTCGGCGGCGACGGGCGTCCAGCCGGCCGACCTGCTCGGCGGCCTGCTCGAGTTCCTCCGCGACGTGATGGTGCTGGCCGCGGGCGCCGAGGTGGCCCTGCTGGCGGCGACGCCCTCGCCAGCGGCCCCGGCTCAAGGCGGTGGTCGAGCGCTGGCCGCTCGACTCGGTCCTCGCCGCGCTTCAGATCCTGGCCGAGGCGCGGGCCCGGCTGCGCGGCAGTCCCGCACGGCCGGCTGCTCGTCGAGCTGGCGCTGTGCCGGGTCGCCCGGCCTGGAAGACCTGACGGAGCTCGGCCGATCTGGTCGCGCGGCTCGCGCGCGCTCGAAGCCGGCGCACCACCACCGCCGCCGCCGGCGCCGGCGCCAAAAAAAAAGGAACGATAACGAGTCCGGCGCCGGCCGCTGAGAGCCGCAACGGGCCGGCACCGCGGCCGACCGCGCCCGAGCCGCCTCCCAGAACGAGAACCGCGCCGGTGGCGGCGCCGATCCGCGCCGCCACCGCTCTCGCTCGAGACGGCGTGCGAGGCCTGGAAGCGGCTGCCGGAGAAGCTGGGCGTGCGGCTGGGCGTGCAGGTCTCGTGCGTGCTGCCGACGGCCGTCGAATCCCCGGAATCTTCTGGTCCTGGCCGCTGCCCTCGGGCTACAATGACTCGCCGACGAGTGTGAGCAGCCCGAGACGGCGAGCGCGGATCGAGCAGGTGCCCTTGGCGAACTGCTGGGCCGGGCCGTGCGGTGTCCGCTTCCAGCGTGACGCGGTGGAACCCGAGGGTCGAGCAGCCGGCCGACGCCTCCACCCGCGCGGAGCGTGCCGACCAGCTCCTGGGCGATCCGTTGGTCCAGCAGGTCGTCGAGCTGTTCGAGGCCCGTCGCGTCCGGATCGAATTCGACGACGAGCCGACTCGTCTGACCCCCGTAGGGTGGCTCGGCCCACCATCCGGGCCGACCGTGAGACGATGGTGGGCCGAGCCCACCCTATACAAGACCTGTTCAGGCACCCTCTCGTCTACCATCCGGAATTGCACCTGTGTTTGACAAAATTGGGAATCTCGCCGAGCTGATGCGGAACGCCGGCAAGATCCGCGAGACGTGGAGAAAGCCACCGAGGCGCTCGGCCAGATCCAGGTCGAGGCCTCCGCGGGCGGCGGGTGGTGACGGCCAAGGTCAACGGCCGGCTGGAAGTGCTCGCCGTCCGGATCGACCCCAAGTCTTGGCCGACGGCGACGCCGAGCTGCTCGAAGACCTCGTGACCGCCGCCGTCAACCAGGCCCTGACCAAGGCGCGCGAGGCGGCGGCACAGTCCCTTGCCGGGAGCTTGCCGATCCCGCCGGGGATGGCCAATCTTTTTGGAGCCTAGTGGTCCCTGCGTCGGGTCCGCGGTGCGGACCGTCGCGCCCAGCCCGGTCCGCACCACGGACCCGGCGCACGGACCACGGACCGCATGAAGCCCACCGACTCCACCATGTCTGGCCCGATCGACCGTCTGATCCGAGGCGTTTGGGCGCTTGCCCGGGCGTCGGGGCGAAGACGGCCGAGCGGCTGGCCCACCACCTCCTGAAGTGCCCGGCCGAGGAGGCGCTGGCACTGGCCGAGGCCATCCGGGAGGCCAAGAGCCGGTCCGGCACTGCGCGCGTCTGCTTCCACCTGACCGAGGCCGAATACCCCCTCTGCGCGATCTGCCGCGACCCCGGCGCGATCACAGGTCTGATCTGCGTGGTCGAGCAGCCGCGCGACCTGCTGGCCCTGGAGCGGGCCGGCACCTTCACCGGCGTGTATCACGTCCTGCTCGGGCGGCTCGCGCCGCTGCAGGGCATGGGGCCCGAGCAGCTCACGCTCGATGCCCTCGATGCCCGGGTGCGCTCCGGTTCGGTCCGGGAGGTGATCCTGGCCACGAACCCCACCCTCGAAGGCGACGGCACGGCGCTGCTGGTCGCCAGCCGCCTGGCCGAGAGCGGCGTGCCCATCGACCCGACTGGCCCGCGGCCTGCCTTCCGGCAGCGCGCTGGAGTTCGCCAACAAGGAGATGCTGGCCGATGCCCTTACCGGCCGCCAACGTTTCTAAGTGGCTATCCGGGACGTCTGTTTTAGCCCCGAAGGGGCGAAAGTGAATATTACCCCGGCAAGAAGTAGGTCGGACAATCCTGTCCGACTCCCCCGGCCTGTCGGACAGGATTGTCCGACCTACAGGAGATTCTTTGCCGGGGTAATAGCCCGGGGCGTCAGCCCCGGCCCCGAGGCCGGCCCTGCCTCCTCCTCCAAAGCCCCGAAGGGGCGACCGAAGATCCCACGGGACCATGGGTTCTGTCGCCTCTTCGAGGCTGCGGAGGGGATTCGTGACGCGTCGTTCCCCGTCCCGGGGCTGACGCCCCGGGCTATTCACTTTCGCCCCTTCGGGGCTAAAACAGACACCCCTTCGGGGTTTCCCGGAGAGCCTCTAAACGGCCTCTGTCCGGCCCGGCCCTGGAAAACCGATTGGATCTGGTGGCACGCATATTGCTAGAATGAGGGGCCGGACCGGACGGTCGCGGTGCGTCCGTCGGCGGCTCCAGCCGCTCGCGGTGCGTTCATCTGTTCGCAAAGGACCGATTATCATGGACCATGCGTCTCGATCCCTTCGCAGCAGATGCGACAATCGCTGCGGCAGGTCATGGCGCCTCGCATGATCCAGTCGATGGAGATTCTTCAACTCCCGCTCATGGCGTTGCAGGAACGGATCGACCAGGAGCTGAGCGAGAACCCGGTCCTGGTCGACCTGCGCGAGAGTCCTACCCGGCCGAGGCGGAGGCCGAAGCCGCGGACTCCACCGACCAGCGACGAGGAGAGCCGACGGCCGAGTGCCGAGGCCGACGACTGGGACGAGCCATTTCGACGAGACCCACCGACCGAGCCGGGCCGCCCTGAGCGAGGAGGCCGACCGCAAGCACGACGCGATGCAGAACATGGCGTCGCGGCCCCGGTCGCTTGCACGACGACCTCTCCGACCAGCTCGGCTTCCTCGACTGCGACGCCGACCGTCCGCGCGCTGGCCGAGTACATCATCTACAACCTCGACGACAACGGCTACCTCAACCTCGACGCTGACCGAGGTCGTCCGCGACTTCGGCGGCGACGGCCACGCTGGACCAGGCCGAGGAGGCGCTGGCGCTGGTCCAGAAGCTCGACCCGCCCGGCGTCGGCGCCCGCAACCTGCGCGAATGCCTGCTGCTTGCAGCTCACGCCCGACGTCCCCTGCCGCGACATCCTGCAGCGTCCTCATCGCCAACCACCTCGACGACCTCCAGCAGAACCGCCTGCCGGCGATCGAGAAGACGGACCGGGCATCTCGATCGAGACAGATCAAGGAGGCGATCGAGCACCTGCGCCGGCTCAACCCCCGGCCCGGCGCCGCGTTCGCCACGGAGAACACCCAGTACGTCGTGCCCGACCTGATCGTCGAGCCCGACGAGCACGGCGAGTACGAGGTCCGGCTCGTCGACGAGCACACGCCGCAACTGTCGATCTCGCGGTACTACCAGAAGCTGCTCAAGAACAAGCAGACCGACCCGGCCGCGCGCGAGTTCATCCAGAAGCGGATCCAGTCGGCGCGCTGGCTGATCGAGTCGATCGAGCAGCGGCGGAACACCCTGCTGAAGGTGGCCCGGGCGATCATCGAGCACCAGAAGGACTTCCTCGACAAGGGCCCCGAGTCGATCGAGCCGCTGAAGATGCAGCAGATCGCCGACCGGGTGGACGTCCACGTCACGACCGTCAGCCGGGCCGTCGACGACAAGTGGATGCAGACCCCCCGCGGCATCTTCGCCCTGAAGCGGTTCTTCGGCGGCGGCACCACCACGGCCGACGGCGAGGAAGTCGCCTGGGACACGATCAAGCAGAAGCTCCTGGAGATCATCGCCAAGGAAGACAAGCGAACCCGCTCTCCGACGAGGAGATCGTCGAGGAGCTGGGCCGCCACGGCTTCCCGGTCGCCCGGCGGACCGTGACCAAGTACCGCAAGGCCCTGCGCATCCCCTCGAGCCGCCAGCGCAAGCAGTTCTGAGACCACCGTCCGGTCCGGGGTGGCATGCCCACGTCTTCGTGGTACGTGTTTCGCGTCTCGCCATGGGACGTAAGTCCTTTCTTTGTAGCGGCGGCCGTCTCGGCCGCTCCGGGCTGGTTTCCCTCCGGAGCGGCCGAGACGGCCGCCGCTACAAAGAAAAGGCCAGAAAAACAGCCAGTCGGGACGCGAAACACGTACGCCACCCAGAGGGGTACAGGTTTCTCGACTGAGCAAGATTCTCTGGCACAACCTTTGAGCCAAGGCGCGCTCATGACCACCCCGGCCACCCCGACCGACGACGAGTTCCTGATCCTCGTTCCGCTGTTCGACGACTGGGACGCCTTCGGGATGCTCGTCGCCGATCTGGACCGCACCCTCGCGGCGCACGGCCTGACGGCCCGGGTGCTGGTGGTCGATGACGGCTCGACGCTCCCGCCGCCGCCCGCGCTCGCGCCGGGCCGTATCGCGCCCTGGAGCGCATCGACGTCCTCGAGCTGCGCCGCAACCTCGGCCACCAGCGCGCCATCGCCATCGGGCTGGCCTATGTCGAGGACCGGGAGCCTGGCCCGGCGGTCGTCGTCATGGACAGCGACGGCGAGGACGCACCCGCCGACATCCCCCGGCTGCTCGCCCGCTTCCACCAGGAGGACGGCCGAAAGATCATCTTCGCGGAGCGGTCGAAGCGCTCCGAGTCGCTGCGCTTCCGGCTGAGCTACCAGTTCTTTCGAGGGATCTACCGGCTGCTCACCGGCCGCGCGATCCGGTTCGGCAACTTCAGCGTCATCCCCCGCGACCGGCTGGCGAGCCTGGTGGTCGTCTCGGATCTCTGGAACCACTACGTTGCCGCCGTCTTGAAGTCGCGGCAGGCCCATTGCACCGTGCCCACGCAGCGAGGCCGGCGTTTGCGCGGCCAGCCCAAGACCAACTTCGTCAGCCTGATCGTTCATGGCCTGAGCGCCATCTCGGTCGATAGCGAGATTGTCGGCGTCCGGCTCCTGCTGGCCTCGCTCCTCTTGATCCTGATCCTGCTGGGCGGGATGGGCGTCATCGTGGCCATCCGCCTGTTTACCAACCTGGCCATCCCCGGCTGGGCCACGACGGCCATGGGCGTGTTGTCGATCCTGCTGGTCCAGGCCGTGCTGCTCGCCACCGTCTTCAGCTTCGTCACGCTGAGCGGCCGGCAGGGTTCGCCGTTCCTGCCGCGCCGGGATTACGTGTACTACGTCGGCCGCGTCTACCCTCTCTGGCCCAGCCCATGAACGAGCCCCTCTACGTCGGCACCGAGCTGGACCTGTTCGCCGCGGCGACGCGCTGGAAGACCTATCTCCGCAGCCAGCTTGATCCTTACGTGGGTGACAACGTTCTGGAAGTCGGCGCCGGAGTGGGAGGAACGACCAAACACCTGTGCCGCCCCGACCAGCGCGCTGGGTGTGCCTGGAGCCCGACCCGAAGCTGGTCGCTCGCATCGCCGCTGCGATCACGGCAGGAGCGCTGCCGGGCTGTTGCCAGCCTCTCGTCGGCACACTGCCGGCCGCCGCCGCGCTGCGCGCCTTCGACACCGTGCTCTACATCGACGTCCTCGAACATATCGACGACGACCGGGGCGAGCTGGAGCGGGCCTCGAAACTCCTGAGAAGGGGAGGCCACCTTCTCGTCCTGGCGCCCGCCCATCCGTTTCTGTTCACGCCGTTCGACCGGGCCATTGGCCATTTCCGCCGCTATACCCGACGGGGCCTCCGCACGCTGACGCCCGCCGGCCTGCGCCTCGTGCGTCTGGCCTACCTGGACTCGGTCGGCATGCTGGCCTCGCTCGGCAACCGGCTGCTCCTGCGCAGCGCCGAGCCGAGTCCTCGGCAGATCGCCTTCTGGGACCGGGTCCTGGTCCGTATCTCCACCGTGCTCGATCCGATCCTGGGCTATACGGTGGGCAAGTCGGTGCTGGCGGTATGGCGGAAGGAAGAGGAATCCAGATAGCGGATTCCGGATTCCAGATTCCAGATTCCAGATGCCGGATTCCAGATTCCAGATTCCAGATTCCAGATGCCGGATTCCAGATTCCAGATGACTGAAGGCTGATGGCTGAGATCCGGCATCTGGAATCCGGCATCTGGAATCCGGAATCCTCTAGACTTACGGCCCCTTGCCCACCTCGATGATCGGTTTCATCTCCAGACCATAGAGACGCCGCAGGGCCACCTCGAACCCGAGGGTCCGGACCGCCAAGAGGATCTGGACGGCGTTCCGCGGTCCCAGCTCGGTCGAAAGGTGCTGGACTTCCTGGCCCCAGGAGTCGAGTGACGACGTATCGGCCGGGGAATCTTCATCGAGGGCGTCATCGGCCAGGTAGTCGAGCGCGACGCCGACGGCACGGGCCAGCTTCAGGGCGTTCTCGAGCCCCCGGCTGGGACTTCCCTCCCAGGATGCGTGAGAACCTCCGAGTCGCTGACACCCGAGATCCGGGCGAGCTTCTGCTGATTGAAGCCCTTCAGGAGCATCTGTTTGCGCAGCTTTTCCTCAAGATTCATGTCCAGACTATACCCGCTCTCTCCCGGATGAGAAGGTGTTTCTCCCGGAATTGCAAGGGAGCCACGCTAAGAGGCTATCCGGAAAGCTTGGTTTTAGCCCCGGAGGGGCGGAAGTGAATAGCCAGGGGCGTCAGCCCCTGGAATCCATCTCGCGTCCGCATTCCCCTGCTCCGAAGCCCCGGCGGGGTGACAGAAGGCCCAGCGGGACCATGGTTTCTGTCGCCCCTCCGGGGCTTCGGAATGTCGGTGTGGCGCGCCACTCATGCGTCCAGGGGCTGACGCCCCTGGCTATTCACTTCCGCCCCTCCGGGGCTTTCCAGACAGCCTCTAAAACGCCCGATCGACGACGCAACGGGCCATGAGGCGCAGGACGTCGCGCGCGGAAGAGTCGGGCAAGAGATCCAGGGCGTCTTCGGCGAGACTGGCGCAGTGGCGGGCGTGGTCCCAGGCGTATTCGAGCGCGCCCGTGGTTTCGAGCAGGGGCCGCAGCCATTTGCGGTCGGGATGCGGCTCGGTGAGATGCCGGCGCACCGCGGCGGCGAGGTCGGCCGGCGCGGTGGCCAGCAGCCGGATCAACGGCAGCGTCAGCTTCTGCTTGTCCAGGTCCGTGCCCAGGGTCTTGCCGGTCGTCCGCTCGTCGCCCCAGAGGTCGAGCACGTCGTCGGCGATCTGGAAGGCAACACCCAGGTTGCGGCCGAAACCCTCCATGGCCTCGACGATCATGTCGTCCGCCCCGGCAAAAAACGCCCCCAGGCGGCAGCAGACGGCGGTCAGCTCGGCCGTCTTGCCCTGGATGATCGCCAGGTAAGACGATTCGTCGAGGTCGAGGTTGCCCCGATTGGCCACCTGCTGGATCTCGCCCTCGCAAACCATGTTCGTGGCCCGGCCGAGCCAGCGGCAGGCCTTCAGCGAGTCGAGCGAGGCGGTCAGGTGATAGGCATGCGCGAACAGGAAGTCGCCCAGGAGCACGGCCGTCTCGTTGCCCCACCCGGCGTTGACCGTGGCGGCATGGCGGCGCACCACCGCCTCATCCAGCACATCGTCGTGGACCAGCGTCGCCGTGTGGATCATCTCGACGACCGCCGCCAGTGGGGGATGCATCGGCGTGAGCGCGCCGCAGGCCTTGCCGGTCAGAAGCACGAGCGCCGGCCGGAGCCGCTTGCCGCGGAAGTCGGCGCAATGGTTGACGAGCTGCCGGACAAACGCATGGCGACTGCCCAGCTCGGCCGCGAAGATCCGCTCCGCCTCGGCCAGCTCGGCCGCGATCGGCGCGTAGACGTCCGCCAGCCGGCGCTGGGTGTTCTCGGGATGCGGCAAGATGGAGATGCTCATCCGTCTGCTCCGGGCTGCGAGGCGTCGCGGCGGAAGGTCCCACTGCGTCCGCCGGTCTTCTCGTCGAGACGAACCGCTTCGATGGTCATTTCCCGATCGACGGCCTTGCACATGTCATAAATGGTCAGGGCCGCGATCGACACCGCGACGAGCGCTTCCATTTCGACTCCGGTGCGGCCGTGCACGCGCACGGCGGCCTCGATCCGCACCGCGTCCGGCGCTTCGACCTCGAACCCGATCGCCACCGCGTCGAGTCCGAGCGGATGACACAGCGGGATCAACTCGCCGGTCCGCTTGGCCGCCAGGATCCCCGCCAGCCGGGCCACTTCGAAAACATCCCCCTTCGCCAGCGCCCGGTCGCGGATCAGCGCCAGCGTCTCGGTCCGCATCCGGACCCGCCCCGACGCCCGCGCCGTCCGGAGCGTCTCGGGCTTCTCCGAGACATCGACCATCTGGCTCGATCCCTGCGCGTCGAAATGACTGAGAGGCTCCGGCATCGCGTCTCACCCGGTTTCTTCAATTTCTTCTGAAAGGATTGTAGAAAGCTCCGCGACCATTTCAATGAGAATCAGGGAAAAAGGTGATCCATTCAAATGTTCACTCCGTGGCCGGTCGTTTCCGCCAGAGGCCGGAGAGCCAGACGCCCTGGCGGGTGCGCCGCAGGACCGGGTCGCGCCGGGCCAGCTCGGCGGGAAGCGGGGACGGCCAGTAGGCGCGCCGGCGGTAGACGATCAGCCAGTCGGCGCAGGGCGCGGCCGATTCGTCCTGGATGGTGATTCCTTTTTGGAAGAGGGCGGGTGTCAAAAGGGCGGCGGGCTGGATCTCGTGCAGCGTCGGCACCAGCGCGACGGTCTCTCCGGGACGCGCCGATTCCGCGAGGCGTGCGAGCAGCCCGGGATCGACGGCGTCGCCCCAGTAGGTCAGCTCGAGGCCCAGCCGCTGCGCGCCGGGGAGACCGCCGACGAGCAGGTTGTAATAACTCAGGCCAAACGGGTGCAAGGCCACCACGCCGAACGTCTGCGCGACCAGCAGCAGTCCGAACCCGATCCGGAGCCCGAGCCGGCGAGTCTTGTTCCAGAGGGCCGCAAATCCTCGCCCGATGAAGATCGCCCAGAGAAAGAACGCGGGCAGGAACAGCCGCTCGCCGTCATAGACGGGCGCCCGGGTGCTGAACACGACCAGCAAAAGCCCGATCGCCCCGGCCACCAGAACCGCGAACGGCTCGGCGCGCCCGCGCTTCAGGCCCCACAGGCCCAGCAGGTGCAGCCCGACCGGCACGGTCAGCGCGAAGTAGACCCAGGGATAATGCCAGGGCACGTCCCGGTCGAGATACACCGTGCCGAAATACTCGACCCGCAGCGCCAGGCGCTGGACGCTCGTGGCCAGGAAGCCCGCCAGCCGGACCCTCGTGTCGAACCAGAGCCAGGGCCAGCCGACCACAAACACGAGCAGACCCACGATCATCCAGCATGCCCCGCCGGCCAATCCCTTTTTCCAGCCCAGCCGCCAGAACGACCAGCCGAGAACCAGCGGCGGCAAGAGCCAGGCGTGGATCTTGGTCAACAGGGCCAGGCCCCAGATCAGCCCGGCTAGCGTCAAGCCGACGACCGGCCGCCGCCACTCGACGGCTTTTCCCACCGCCAGGACGCTCGCCACCCAGAACAGACACAGGATCGTGTCCAGCGTGGCAAAGTGGGCATGGCTGAATAACCGGGGCATGGCCACGACAGCCAGCCCCGCCGCGATCCCCCCGGCGCGGCCGTGGCGCTTTCCAGTCGAGGCCGCGATCAGTGCGACCAGCAGGCCGAACGCCAGCGCAGGCGCCAGCCGGGCGGGATGGACCGAGAACGGATCGGGCCCTCCCAGCCAATCCTCGAACGGCTCGCCCAGCTTCGAGGCCAGCCCGACCAGCAACCGCCCGAGTGGTGGATGCTGGGCGTTGTCGTGGAAGAGGCGTTGGACGCCGCTGCGGTCCAGACGCGGCCGGCCCCGGACGAGCGCCTCGACATAGCGCCGGCCCACGCGCACGTCGAGCGGCTCGTCACTCGTGATGCCCGGATCGCCGAGGGTGAGCAGCACCGCCAGAAACGCAGCCGCACCCAGGGCCAGGGCGAGTTTCATGACAGGTTTCCTCGACCCCTGGACCCCTCGGCCTCTCGACCCTTCCGCAAAATGGACCACAAGTCCCAGGCCGAGCCCCAGCTTAGAAACGACACTGGGCCCGGGCCAGGCCCCGTCGCGGTCGGGGGACTGGCCCGGGCCCAGTGGGGGTCCCGGTCGGCCGTTCGGAGGGAGACTCCGTGCGGGCGGATGGTCAGGGTTCGTCGTTTTTCTTCTGGGCGATCAAGCCGCTTGACGCGCTCGGCCAGCAGAGCGCCGTCGAACGGCTTCTTGAAGGCGTCGTTGAAGCCCAGATTGTACACTTCCTCGCCCGGCTCATCACTGGTCAAGGCCAGGAGGATCGTGCCGGTGTGATCGGCGCTGCGGCGGAGGTTCTGGGCGATCTGGCCGGCCTCGATGCGGCCGATGGCCAGGTCCACGATCAAGCAATCCGGATGGAAGCTCTCGGCACGAATGCCGGCCTCGAAGCCGCTGGCCGCGGTCTCGATGCGGAAGTCGTCCGACTCGCGCAAATGCTCGCGGAGCGCGCCCAGCAGGGGGCCGTCCGCGCCCACGACCAGGATCTTGTTATAAACCTCTGCCTCGAGCTCCCCGAGGGGCATTCCATGCTCCTTGAGGAACCGAAGCAGGTGCTCGCGCGGAATCCGGCGATCCTGCGAGCCGGGGATGCGATATCCTCGCAAGCGGCCCGAGTCGAACCACTTGCTCACGGTCCGGGGCGCGACCTTGCAGATTTTCGCGACCTGGCCGGTGGTGAACACCTTCTTCATTTCGAGGACTCCACTCGCAACGTGTGTGGCTGGCGCGAGGCCTCGGAGGTTTCCTTCCCCCTCCGGTCGGACCCGCGGCGGAGTGGCGGTGGACCACCATCGTCGGTCGCTGCGGGTGCGACCCCGACGTCCTACGGTGGGACCACCGTCCTGAGCTTGGCCTTTCCCCTGCCCGGACCGTCCGCCGTTCCCTCCTAAATGGTTGGCAGCAGAGGGTCGTGGGACAAGGGCCGGGACGATCCTCCAGGACCGGATTCCCCAAGCCGGTCGATGGGGATAGCCGCCCGGCCAAGAGGGCTCAGCCTCCTTGCCGTAGCGGGCCTGACCGTCAAGACTAATTTTCGATCGGCGCCGCAGGACTTTAAAACGGCTGGAAGGGAGCACGCCGCGCCGGGGGGTCGGCGGGGTCGAAAAGGTGGGACCAATCGCAGGGCCAGCACACCGTCCGAGAGGGGCGCGCTGATGCCGGTTCGCCCTAGAATCGTGGCATTCGGCGCAGATTTCGGTTCACCCGCCGCGGGGCGCGCCAGCCGCACCCCGCGCCCAAACGGAGCGTTCGATACTTTCTACGGATTTTTGGAACGCAGCGACGAGCGGAGGCGGTCCAGCCAACCGGGACGCGCGGTCGTCCCGGCGTTCAGGCCCGCCCGACCGACAGCGTCGTCCTTCTTCGCCCGACCGGCAAGCTGCGCCTGCTCGTAGCTCGACATCGGGGCCGGCAGGGCATCGACGATCAGGGGGCCTTCCAGGTTCTTCTGCCGGCTGGCCGTTTCCAGGACGCCGAGCACCTCGGGATAGGACGCTCCCAGGTTGGCCAGGCCCTGGATCACCTCGCCGAGCGAATCCGAGGTCACCAGCCGGCGGTCATCGTCGGCGCCGATCCGGCTGATCTCGATGTGCTTATCGCCGTCCGCGGCGTTGATCAGGTACGGCCCCGACCCGCCCAGCACCGCCGGGGTGAGCAGTTTCTGGCGGCGGCCAAAGACGACGACCTCGCAACGCCGGCTGCGCGCGACATGCACCAGTGGCGGACCGTCGGTCTCGACCAGGTACAGCTCAAAGGGGTCCTCGGGCGGCGGCTCGCGGTGGCGCGGCGTGGCATAGAGCCGCAAGGCCATCGCGTCGCTCTCGTCCGGTTCGTCGGCCTCGGCGGCCGGCTCCGCGCGGAGCACGCGCATCCGCCCCAGGAACGCATCGCGGGTGTCGAGCGCGCGTAAGGCCGCGAACGCCCCGTAACGTACCGCGGGGTCTGCCTTTCCCATCAGCTCGCGCAGCCGCAAGGCGGCGGCCGACTCATCCATGGCCGCCAGCGCGGCCAGGGCGAACGCGCGGTACTCGGCTTGCCGCTCGGCCGTCTCCGCCAGCACGTCCACGCCGGAGGCGTCGTGCAGGTAGGCCAGCGCCTCGGCCGCGAAGAACCGCACCGGCGGTTGCGTGCTGGCCAGGCCGGTCTTGAGCGTGTCGATCGAGTTCCGGCCGATCCCCTCGAGCTTCAGCGCCGCGTCCCCCGCGGTCTTCGGGTCGAGCAGCTCCTGTGCCCACTTGGCCTGGCGCTGCGCAGGAGCTCGGGAGTCTCGACCACGTGCAGCCGCTCGATCACCTGGAAGTAGCGGAACTGGTTCTCGTGGTAGACCTTCGGGACGCTGAGCACGAGGTACTCATTGGACTTGGCCACCGCCATGCCGACTTGTTCGACGCCCTTGCGCTCGTGGAAGCGCAGGTTCACGGTGCGCTGGAGCAAGTCGGCACTGCGAAAGCCCTTGCGGTCGTCCTTGAGGACGAGCAGGTAGGGCATGTCCTTGCGTGCGTGGGCGCCGCCCAGGACGCGGCCGCCGCGGAGGTTCTGGGGATCGGCCGCGGAACCGGCCAGAACGGGGCCATGGACCTCGGCCATGAGTTGACCTTCGAGCGTCTGGCCGTTGACGCGGCCCATGACGGTCAACGGCGTCATGAGCAGGTAGCCACCCGCCAGGCTCTTGGTCGTGCTGGCGGGCGTGAGCCGCAGTTCGACATCCCAGCGGTCCCGGGTGCTGACCCCCGCCGGGATCGTGCCCTGGACCAGGACCAGCGAGGTCGTCCCCGACTCGAGCCACTTCTCCGCGTTGGCCACGTTGGCCTTGCGCATCCGGTCGACCAGCTTGGTGCGCCAGAGCGAGGGGCTCCGGGTTGGACCCGGTGCCGTCCAGGCCGATGACCAGCCCGACGCCCTCGACGCGGATCGTGTCATTGGCGCGGAGGAACGCCAGATCGCGGACCGTCTCGTCGGCCTTGGGAGGCAGCTCTTTTCGAAGATCCGGAATGCCTTTGCCTTTGCCCTTGGCCGGCCCGGCCCCGAGCGCGGCCAGCGCCGCGACGCCCACCAGGAGCATCCCGACCAGTCGCGGGGAACATCGCCACATCTCGCCGGCCTCCTTGCCGCACGGCGCGGGCTGGCTCGTTCCGGCACGAACCGGCATCAGCCCGCACGCATGAATTCGCCCGCCTCCTGCGGGACCGTGCTCCGCCGCGCCTCGACATGACAGGGAGAGCCTCCCCACGCGGGACAGAGCCAGACGGCGTGGCGAAAAATAGGACTTTTCCCAATCGCGGTCAAGATCGTTTTCCCCACGGACGATCTCTTTTTGATTGGGTTTTATTAAGCTTCATGGTTCGAGGCGGGCAGGACGACGATGGAGCGCTTTTTTAAGAATCTGTGCCGGTAGCCCCGTAGGGGCGGCATTAAATAGCCAGGGGCGTCAGCCCCTGGAGAGAAGAAGGGCACGCCGCATCCCCCGCCGCAGCCCCGCAGGGGCGACAGAACCCGAGATCCCGCGGGAACTTCTGTCGCCCCTGCGGGGCTGTGGAGGAAGATGATGCCGCCGTGGGGTCGGTTCCAGGGGCTGACGCCCCTGGCTATTTAATGCCGCCCCTACGGGGCTTTCGGAACAGACTCTAAGGTGTTTTCAGGTACGGTCTTTGGTCTTTCGTAGGGTGGACTTTAGCCTGCCATCATGCTATTATTAGCGGCGGGCTAAAGCCTCCCCTCCGGAAGACCATCCTTGCGAGACGGCGGGCCGCGATTCGAAAACGGGTTGCCTTACGGCCTCCCGTTCCTCCTGGTATCATACGACGGAGGCGTTGGGGACGAACCCACAAGCGGCCCGGACGGAACGGCCCATGCCCTGTCTTCTGGTCACCGGCGGCGCGGGCTTTATTGGCGGATGTTTTGTCCGGCAGGTGGTCGGCACGCGACGGGTGCGCGTGGTCAACCTGGACAAGTTGACCTATGCCGGCAACCTGGACTCGCTGGCCCCGGTGCGCGACGATCCGCTTCACCTCTTCGCGCAGGGTGACATTGCCGACGCCGAACAGGTCGCGCGGTTGCTGGCCGCGCACCGTCCCGACGCGGTCGTCCACTTCGCGGCCGAGACCCACGTGGATCGCTCGATCGAAGGCCCGCGCGCCTTCGTCGCGACCAACGTGGTCGGTACGGTCGAGCTCTTGATCGCCGTCCGCGCCTACTGGGAGGCGCTCGATGCCGACGCCCGCGGCCGCTTCCGTTTCCTCCATGTCTCGACCGACGAGGTGTACGGCTCGCTGGGACCGGAAGGGAAGTTCACCGAGACGACCCCGTACAGCCCTCATTCCCCCTATTCCGCTTCGAAGGCGGCCAGCGACCATTTTGTCCGCGCCTTCCACGACACGTATGGCTTGCCCATACTTATCACCAATTGCTCGAACAACTTCGGTCCTTATCAGTTCCCCGAAAAACTCATCCCGCTGATGATCCTCAACGCCGTCGAGGGGAAGCCGTTGCCGGTCTACGGCGACGGCCAGAATGTCCGCGACTGGCTCTACGTCGAGGACCACTGCGCGGCCCTCTGGCGCGTGCTCGAAGCGGGCACTCCCGGCGCGACCTACAACATCGGCGGCAACTGCGAGCGCACCAACCTCCAGGTCGTCGAGGCGATTTGCCGCACCGTCGACGAGCTGTGCCCCGACCTGCCGCACCGGCCCTGCCGCGCGCTCCTGCGGTTCGTCGCCGACCGCCCCGGCCACGACCGCCGTTACGCCATGGATATCACCAAGATCGAGCGGGAACTCGGCTGGCGGCCCGCCCAGGATTTCGAGTCCGGCCTGCGACAGACCGTCCGCTGGTACCTCGACAACCCGGACTGGATCACCCGCGCCAGCACCCAGTACCGCCGCGAACGGCTGGGGTTGACGGTGCGGGGAACATAAGGCGGGTTTCAACGCAAAGATCGCAAAGACCGCGAAGAAAGACAAAGGAATTAGGGAAAGGAAAATCAGAAAGGGAAAAGAAATAGGAAATAGAGAAAAATAAAAGTGACAAATAAATAAATATATTATAACGGTATAAATATATTCAAATCAAATCGATCTTACCTTGTCTTTCTTAACCCTTCCCCTATTCCTTTGTCTTTCTTCGCGGTCTTTGCGATCTTTGCGTTGAAACCCGTATTTCCGGAGTCCACATATGCGGCATTTTCGGAAAGGGATCATCCTGGCCGGCGGGTCGGGTACGCGGCTGCATCCGATCACCAAGGCCATCAGCAAGCAGCTCTTGCCGATCTATGACAAGCCGATGGTCTACTACCCGCTGTCCACGCTGATGCTGGCGGGCATCCGGGAACTACTCTTGATCTCGACGCCGCACGACCTGGGGCAGTTCGAGCGCGTGCTGGGCGACGGCTCCCAGCTTGGCCTGACCATTCGTTATGCCGCGCAGCCGCGTCCCGAGGGTCTGGCGCAGGCGTTCTTGATCGGGCGGGACTTCATCGGCCGGGACAATGTCGCACTGATCCTGGGCGATAACATCTTCTATGGCCAGGGCCTTCAGGCCATGCTCGCCCGCGCCGCCTCACACGCCCAGGGCGCGACCGTCTTCGCCTACCAGGTCAAGGACCCTGAACGCTACGGCGTCGTGGCCTTCGACGCGGAAGGCCACGCCCTGTCGATCGAGGAGAAGCCGAAGCGGCCGCGGTCGAACTTCGCCGTGACCGGGCTGTATTTTTACGACCAGCGTGTGGTCGAGATCGCCGCCGCCCTGAAGCCCTCGGTGCGAGGGGAGCTGGAGATCACCGACGTGAACCGCGCGTACCTGGAGACCGGCGCGCTGCGCGTCGAGCGCTTCGGCCGCGGTTTCGCCTGGCTCGACACCGGCACGCCCGAGTCCTTGATGCAAGCCTCGAACTTCGTCGAAACCATCGAGAGCCGCCAGGGACTCAAAATCGCCTGCATCGAGGAAGTCGCCTATCGCATGGGTTTCATCGATGCCCCGCAGTTGACCCGCCTCGCGGATGGTCTCAAGAACGGTTACGGCGATTACCTCCGCGCGCTGCCGGCCCCGGAGCCCTTGGATTAACCAGACGCCGTGGTCCGCGGGCCGTCGCGTATGGGCTGGGCTCGACCGATCATTCGAAAGAATGCGTAAGGTCCGCGCGCACGGAATAATCGGTTGTGCGCGAAGTTTCAGGCATTTTCGCGCGCGCCTGCCGGCCCCCTTGTCGCTATTTATTATGAGGTGGCAATGATTGCGTGGCTTCGGGGCGACGCAATCGAACCGGCGGGAAGGTACGTGAACGAGGCCGGATCGGGATGAGCGTGGTCGATTGCCGATTTCCGCCGATACGCACCCCACACGGGTGCCACGCAAGTTAGACTTCTCGAGTCATACCATCGCTTCGCGGTGTAGCGGTTCAGCATCGTTGCTTTGACTTACTTGGAGTGAGAACCGTGCGTCCCCTGCTTCCTCTTCGCTCGCTCCCGGCTGCGCGGGTCCGGGCTCAACGACCGTTGCGCCGCGTACCGTCGATCCAGATGATCGAGGGTCTGGAAGCGCGCTCCTTGCTGTCCGTGGCCGCCCTGAACTCGGTCGTCGCTCAGCCCGCCATCGACATGGCACCCCTGGCGAGCAGCAGCGCGCCGACGGGGTTGTCTCCCTCCCAGATCAGCCAGGCTTACGGGATCAATCCGATCAGCCTGCCGGGCGGGGTCACGGGCGACGGCAGCGGCCAGACGATCGCCATCGTGGTCGCGTACGGCGATCCCAACATCCAGACGGACCTCCAGAAGTTCTCCTCGCAATACGGGCTGCCGGCGCCCACGAGCACGAACTTCAAGATGGCCTACCCGAACGGCTCGCCCTTCGGGACGGATTCCGGCTGGGCGCTGGAAACGGCGCTCGATGTCGAATGGGCGCACGCCGTCGCCCCGAAGGCCAACATCCTGCTCGTGGTGGCCCGGTCGGACAACATGAGCGACCTGATGAGCGCGGTCAATTACGCGCGGAGTGCCAGCGGCGTCTCGGTCGTGTCCATGAGCTGGGGCGGCGACGTCGGTTCCGCCGAGACGTCGTATGACCGCTACTTCACCACCCCCGCCGGGCATAATCCCGTCACCTTCGTGGCTGCCTCGGGCGACAGCGGCGCGGTCGTCGGCTCGAACTACCCGGCCGACTCGCCCAACGTCGTCTCCGTCGGCGGCACCACGTTGCGCGTGGGCAGCACGGGCACGTATCAATCCGAGACCGCCTGGAACGGCAGCGGCGGCGGCTATTCGTACAACGAGACCGAACCTTCGTACCAGCGGAACGTGCAAAGCACCGGGCAGCGCACCGTGCCCGACGTGGCGTATGTCGCCAACCCGAGCACGGGCATCTCGGTCTACGATTCGTTCCAGTCCTCATCGAGCAAGAGCTGGTACACGGTCGGCGGCACCAGCGCCGGCACGCCGCAATGGGCGGGGCTGGTCGCCATTGCGGACCAGGGTCTGACCCTCGCCGGCAAGGCCACGCTCGGCAGCACCCAGACCTTGTCGCTGCTTTATCAACTTCCGGCGTCGGCCTTCCACGACATCACCTCGGGCAACAACGGCCAGTTCTCCGCCTCGGTCGGCTATGACCTCGTGACCGGTCTGGGCACCCCGAAGGCCCAGAACGTGATCAACGGCCTGCTCGGCGTGGCCGGCACCTCGACCGGCACCGGCACCACCGGCACGGGTACGGGCACAGGGACGGGCACCACCGGCACGGGCACGACCGGAACCATCGGTCAGAACAACCCGATCTCCCAGCCTCCCCCGGCCCCGATTTTCCAGCCCCCCTCGCCCCCAAGGTATCCGTGGTGGTGGGGACGTCGGGTGGATACGACGGAGACCGTGGCCGCCATGACCACGACCACGGCGGCCTCGTCCTCCGCGGTGCTGGATGTGGCCGTGCCGGTGCAAACCGCCGCGCCGACGGTCGCGGCCACGGTCCCGCCGGGGCCCGCCGCGGTCTTCTCGATCGACCTGGGGACCCCGCACGCCGCGGTGTCGACCAGCACCGTCAACCCGGTGCCGTTGTACGCGACGAACCTGATCGACCGGACGGACGTGATCGCGGTCGCCGACGAGTCCGCCCCGGTGACGCTCGCCCCCGACGACACGCCTGTGGCGCCCGACTCGTCGCCGGCCGCTCCGGCCGATGTCCCTGTGTGGCCGCCGGCCATCCCGGCCCAGATGTGGGACAAGCTCCTCCAGGGTGTCGAACCCTGGGTGGCGAGCGCTCCTCGAGCTCGCGCCGGCGGCGATCGCGGCGATGGACCTCGGCAGCGCGGTCGTGGTACCCGATCTGGGCAGCGCCTCGGAACCCGAAGCGGCCGGCTTCACCGCGGCCTTGCTGCTCGTCCTGGGGGCCGCCGCCCGGCAGTGGGGCCGTCGCGGAAAATCGTCGCGGACCGACGACGAGGACGCCCGGTCCCTCTTCCACGAGGATTCTCTCGGCCCGGCGCCTGCCCGCGCGATGATGGTTGCCGAAGCGTCACCCGGTCCCAGCCGGGTGACGCTTGTTGCCGGCCGACCAGGGCGAATCGCCTCAGAGAATGTACGAGAAGGGTCTTATCTGTGTAGTGGCGGCCGTCTCGGCCGCTCCGGAGTCCCAAAACCGGAGCGGCCGAGACGGCCGCCACTACACCGAAAGGCCGCTCCAGGTCTTTTCGTACACCCTTTCGGCGCCCGATCCACACCGCCGTGGTGCGTCATCGGATTGCACGACGGGGCCGATCGGGGTATCTTCCAGCCTGGTGTCTGAGGGTCCTGGGCGGGGAGGTGCCATGACGGCCGAAGTCACGAGCGTGTTCTTGTATGTCTCCGACGTACCCCGTTCGGTGGATTTCTACCATGAAGTGGTCGGGGCCGAGATCCGCCAGCTTCATGCCGAGTTCGATGGCGGTCCGCTCACCCTGGCGATCCTGCGCCTCGGCGAGTTCACCTTGATGATCCACCCGCTGGGTCCTCACGAGGAGGATTTTCAAGGCCAGCGCATGGGCCTGGGGATACACCTGCAACTGCGAGTGGACGATATCGACGCCTTCTATCAACACTGCCTGGAGTCGGGGGCGATCCTGAGCGTCTCGGGCGATCCCACGGACCAGGAGTGGGGCTGGCGCGAGTTCGCCTTGCGCGATCCGGACGGGTTCGTCTGGTCCATCTACCAGGACAAGTCGGGCGGGCGCTGGACGTGAGGATTCTCGCGGTGGCGGACGCGGGCGATTCCGGATTCCGGATTCCGGATTCCGGATGACGGATTCCAGATGACGGATGGCTGATGCCAGCAGGTTGCGGAGATCAGCCATCTGGCATCAGCCATCCGTCATCCGTCATCCGTCATCCGTCATCCGCCATTGGCCATCTGGAATCCGTCATCTGGAATCTGGAATCGAGACCCCGCTACCCAAAGATCAGGCGGTTTCCTCGCGGGCGGCGTCCTCGGCGAGCGTGCTGATGGCGGTCGTCTGGGTGTCCGTCTTGGGCGTGGGGGTCCAGCCGAAGAGATAGTATGCGCCGACCAGCAGAAGAAAGATCCCGTAGAGCCGCTTCATCTGGGCGGGGGACATCGGGGCGGTCAGCTTGGCGCCGATGAGGATTCCCACCACCAACCCGAGCGCGATCCAGGTGCCGTGATCGAGCCGCATTTCGCCGCGGAGGTAGTACTCGCGGACGCCTAGCACGCCTACCGGCCAGAGCAGCGCAAACAGCGAGGTGCCGGTGGCCGTCTTCGGATCAAGCCCCATCAAGAGCACCAGGACGGGAACGATCACCAGTCCGCCGCCAATGCCGAACAGGCCGCCGAGGACCCCGGCGACGAGGCCCAGGATCAACATGGCCGCCACCGCCGTCGCGCCGCTCATGATGCACATTCCCCAGGAACCAGGGCCAGGATCAAGGCGGCGCCGACGAGGGCCGCCGTTTCGATTCGCAACAGCGTCGGACCGAGGTCCACGACCGGCCAGCCGGCCGCGCCGGCCGCCTCCACTTCCGGTTTCGTGAATCCCCCCTCGGGCCCGACCGCCAGAGCCGCGCGGCTGTGCCGGGCGACCCGGGGCCAGCACCCCGGCGCGCACCCGCCCGGATGTGCGAGCAGACGCACGGGCGCCGTCTCCGCCGCCAGGAATTCCGGAAACAGCCGGGGGCTCTCCAGAACCATGAGCCGGTTCCGGCCACACTGCTTCGAGGCTTCGACCACCCGCCGTCGCAAGCGATCGAGCTTCGCGCCCGGGGATCGACGCTCGCCCGTTGCGTGACGAGCGGCACCAACCGGCTCACGCCGATCTCGGTCGCCTTCTCCACCAGCCAGTCGAACCGCTCTCCCTTGGGAATGGCCGTCGCCAGCGTGAGCTCGAGCGCGGCCGCGCGGTCGGCGGTCTCTTCCAGAACGGTCAGCTCGATGCGTCCTTTCCCCACCCCGCACACTTCCGCGCGGTAGCCAGTCCCCTGACCATCGAACAGCTCGACGATGTCCCCCAGACCCACGCGTCGGACGCGGCGGGCGTGATGGACCTCTTCGTCGGAGAGGGCCAGCCGGCCCGCCACGGGCGGCCCGGCGCAAAAAAACCGATCGGCCACAAGAGGACACTCCGGCGCGGAAGGGTTGAGCGCGTGAGTGCCATCTTACCGATCGTACTGAGGGAAGAAAACGCGAGGGCCAGAGATGCTGCAGCGCCACTGGAGACTGACCCGCGACCCCTTCCGGCCGGGCGGATCGCCGTTCGTTGCCACCCCCACCCACGCGGAGGCCCTGGCGCGGCTGGACCATCTGATCCAGTCGGCCGAGCGCATGGTCACCCTGCTCGCCGGGCCCGGCCTGGGCAAGACGACCGTCGCGCACGCGGCGTTGGCGCAGGCGCGCTCGCCCCGCCGCCGGATCGCGCACTGTCAGGGGCCTCCCGACAGCGCGACGCTGTTCGCGGAGCTGGCCCGCGGGCTGGGCGTCTTTGGTCCCCCGGCGGCTTCGCGCGCACCGCGCCTGGCGCGCCCTGGCCGATGGCGTGCGGCTCTGCCGCGTCCAGAAACTGGCCGTGGTCCTGCTCGTCGATGATTGCCACACCTTGCCCCCGTCCGACCGCGACGACCTGGACCGCCTCGCCGGTCTCGATCCGCACCCCGGAGCCCTGTTGAGCATCGTGCGCCTGGGACGGCCCTCGGCCCACACCCCCGCCCCCGTACCCTGGGAGCTGACGATCCGCCTCGAACCCCTCAGCCGGGACGAGGCCAACGACTACCTGCACGCGAAATTGGCCGCGGCCGGCCGGCCGGACCCGATCTTCACCGCGCGGGCCGTCAGCCGGCTGCACGCGCTCGCGGGCGGAATCCCACGCGGGCTGGACCGTCTGGCCACCCTGGCGCTGCTTGCGGGCGCGCTCCAGCGGCAAGAAGAAATCGGCCCCGACCTGGTGGATCATGTCGCTGCCGAATGCGAACCGGCCCCTTCAGAGGCCGCCTGAGCGAGCGAGTCCTGGCACTCCGGCTCCGGGTGGCATTGCGGGCGCAAAACATGGTACGATCAGGCCGCGGTCGGTCGCGCGCGACTGACGCGAGTGCCGTTTGCCGTCCCTCCTCGCGGATCGCCATCGATGCCTGATTCTCGGATCAACCTCAAGAATCGCCGGCTTGCGGCCCTGCTGGCGTGGCTCGTGCCCGGCCTGGGCCACTTTTACCAGGGACGGTGGGGCAAAGGCATCCTCTATGCCACGTGCATCCTGGGACTTTACGTCATCGGCGTGCTCATCGGCGGGACCCGGAACATCTTCTGGACCTGGACGAACCCCTGGGCCAACTCCGAGGGCTTCCGATTCAGTTTCCTCTGTCAGGGCTCGCTGGGAATCCCCTTCGTCCTCGGGCTGCTGCAGGCGACGCTGAAACACTACGGCCACGCCCCCATGCTCTGGAGCCTCTTCGCCGAGCCGACCCAATCCGCGCTCAACGCCTTGCACCAGCCGCTGGGCAAATTCGTCGAAGTGGCCTGGCTCTACACCACGATCGCGGGGCTGCTCAACGTGCTGGTCATCTTCGACGCCTACGACGGCCCGGCCCTGAATGACGAACCCGTGCCCGCCGACGAGGTGGTGAACCCCTCCAGCCCGAGTCCCTCGGCTGCCTGACCCGGACGCGAACGAGATGACGACCATCAATATCTACTGGTACGTCCTGCCGCTCTGCATCGCCATCAGTCTGGTCTACGCGGCCAGCCGGCACGAGTCCTGGCCGCGCATCTGGGTCCATGCCGCCCGCCTCTGCTTGATCCTGCTGGGCATCCTGGCGGGCACCACGGCGGTGCTCCTGGTGATCAACTCGCAGGTGCCGTAAGTTCGAGCGGCAGACAAAGCCAGGGGTTTTTCGCCTTCATCCCGGAGGGATCACAGCCATTAGCCCCGGTTCGCGGAGCGCAACCGGGGTGGCTCGCGGATGCCCCCAAACCCCGGTTGCGCTCCGCGAACCGGGGCTAATGGCTGGCATCCCTTTGGGATGCTGGGAACGAAGCGGGCTGATCTCACGGGCGATGGACCTGGCCAAGGACCGCTCACTTCCGAGTTAGACCCAGCTTACGTCAATCACCCAGGAATTGTTCTGCTCCGAATCGGCTTCGTCCGGGACCGCGTCGTCGCCGGGGAGATGGGGCCGGTTGGTCTCTTCGAGCAAGTGGCCGGCGTCGAAGTGGTCGCCGAGGTAGAAACGGCGGGCATCCTCGTTGTTGAGGATCTCCGCGCGGTTGCCCTGGACGACCACGCGGCCTTCATGGATGAGATAGCTGCGGTGGGTCACCTTCAGCGTTTCCCGGACGTTGTGGTCGGTCAGCAGGATGCCGAGGTGCTGCTGCTCGGCCAGGGCGACGATCTCGTCCTGGATCTCGGAGACGGTCTTGGGATCGATGCCGGCGAACGGCTCGTCGAGCATGATGAGCTGCGGGTCCGTGATCAGGCTGCGGGCGATCTCGAGCCGGCGGCGCTCTCCGCCGGAAACCCGGTTGGCCTTGGTCTTGCGGATGGTGCGCAGTCCAAACTGGGCGAGCAGCTCTTCCTGGCGATGGCGCCGTTCCGATCGGGCCATCGGCCGGGTCTCGAGGATGGCCATCAGGTTGTCTTCGACACTGAGCTGCTTGAAGACGCTGGAATCCTGCGCCAGGTATCCCATACCCGCCTGGGCGCGCTGATACATGGGGTGGCGGGTGACGTCCCGGCCGTTGAAGACGACCTGTCCCCCGTCGGCGTCGATCAGGCCGATCGTCATGCGGAAGCTCGTCGTCTTGCCCGCGCCGTTGGGGCCGAGCAGGCCGACGACCTCGCCTTTGTGAACCTCGAAGGTGACTCCGCGGACCACCTGCCGCCGGCCGTACCATTTCTGCAGGTCGTGAACTTCGAGGAGGGCCATGCGACGATCCTCCATGATCGTGGTGGACTTCGTAGGGTGGGCTCGGCCCACCATCCCTCGATTGATGCCGGATGGTGGGCCGAGCCCACCCTACGAAGATTCGATTATCGAATGCTTTTCATCCGTGCGAAATTCGGCCAGAACGGCACATGGAAGTCCTGGGTAATGGCGATATCGGGCCAGAGGGGCCAGGCGTGGGGCCAGTAGACGAAGAAGGCTTTGCCGATGAGCAAGGACGCGGGGACTTCCCACGACTCGCGCGGGGCCGAGGCCCAGGCTTCGACCTGGACGTTGAGCATCGGGTCGTAGTAGCCGGTCTGGTCGGCCTGGGACCAGCCGCGGCCGTCCTTGCTGCGCGGGCTGTTGTCACCGAACATCATGTAATGGCCCGGCCGGATGGGGAAGACGCGCGTGCGGACCTTGCCCAGCTCGGGGAAGCGGGCGGGGTCGGCCAGCACATCGAACATCCAGGCCACCTGGTCCATCGGCGTTTGGATCGCCCGGTCCTCGGGGCGCCGGAAGTCGCGGTTGTCGTAATCCGACGATCCCGGCTGGAGGGTATAGTAGATATCGCGTTTCAGGACAAGGCCGCTCACCGTGATCTGGGCGGCCCTGGTGGCGATGCCGGCCGGATCGAGGTCCGCGGCGGTGGGTGCGGTCGACTCGGCCGTGCCGTCGTCGTAAACCCGGCCGTCGCCGAACGGGGTGCGGCCATCGACCCAGAGCGTCAGGCGGCCGTCCACATTGGCGAACGCCACATCATGGGCGTGTGTGTCCTTGAGTCGCGTCGCGGCGGGCGGACCCACGGGCGTGCCGCCGTGATAGAGAGTGGCCTGGCCGGTCGCCAGGTCAATCTCGCAGCGGTTGGCGACGCCCCCTTTGACCAGCTTCAGGCGCAGGAGACCTTTCGGCTGGGCGGCCTGAACCCGGCCCGAGAGCGTCAGGTCGCCGACCCAGTGGGGCTGAAACCATTCGTAGACGTCGTTGCCCCGCCGCGCGGGAAAGCTGGAGTTGTACGAGTAGAAATCGGTGATGAGGGACGCCCGCGGCGGATACGGCAGGGGAGAATCGGCCAGCACCGCGTTCCACTGGATCGGGTCGGCCACGAGGTTGCGATAGCCCAGCTCGGCCCATTCGGAGGTTGAGGCTCGAAGTGTACGATCGGGGGCGGCCGCGCCGGCCATCGGGTGCCGACTTCCAGGCGCCGTCGGTCCGCGCACGCCAGGCGCTGCCACTCGGGGAGGTCGCGCAGATGGTCGGGCTGGTGGGCGTCGTCCCAGACGAGCATCTGCATGGCGTTCTGGTGCGACAAGGGCCGGCGGGGAAAGCGGAAGGGCTCCATCAAGCGACCCAGGGGGCGCACGCGCACGTCGCCGTCGCGGATCTGGAGCTCCTCGCCGGGCATGCCGACCAGCCGCTTGATGTAATTGACCTCGGGGCCTTCGGGATACTTGAACACCACGACGTCATAGCGGTCCGGCCCGCCGCTGCCGGGCAGAAACGGGAGGTCAAAGGGGAACTTCATGACCAGGATGCGGTCGCCCCGGAAGCTGGGCTCGTTCTCCAGCTTCACGGGAACGCGGCAGTTGGCGCAGGTGCCGCCGCCCACCCGCGCGAGATTGCCGCCCCGGTCCTCGGCCTCGTCCGAGGCGTTGACCTGGAAGTTCACGCCGCATTCGGGGCAGAACACGTCCTTGTGCCGTCCCATCAAGGTCGGCGCCATCGAGCCGGTCGGGATCACGAACGCTTCCGCCGCGAACCCCCGAATCAACAGGGCCAGGATCAGCGCCACCGCGATCTGCTCGACGAGATCCCGGTTCGAGCTGGTTTCCGGGCTGGATGAGCCGTTCTTGGGGGACGAGGCGGGCAGGCGGGTCGTGGCAGGCTGGGCCATGGAGGCAAATTCCCGGCGGACGCGATGGAAACCGTTTCAACGAATGTACCGGATTTCCCTCGGGTCGGGAATCCAATACAGTTCCCGTCCGAAGACTTGCAGGGGTACGGCCTGACTGGGAAGGTGGACCAAAAACGGCTTGCCGACGAACAGCTCGCGGCGGACGACCGGACTGTCGGGCCAGAATCGTGAGTCGTTCGACACCGGGCTGTTGTCCCCCAGCACGAAAAATTCCCCCGGGCCGAGCACATAAGGCGTCCCCACGCCGAACGGCCGGCGCGGCGAGGAGAGCAACGAGTCGGTGTAGTAGATGTCGCGATAGACCCGCAACGAGACGACCTCCAGCACGCCGCCGCCCTGCGTCCCCAGGCCGAGCGGGCTCGACGCGGACACCAGACCTCCGGACGGATCGTCCAGATCGATCGGCACGAACATCAGCTTGCCGTCGAGGGCCACCGTGAGGCGCAGGTCGATCAGGCTGGCTTCAAGCCGGTGCCGCCGGGGTGTGCCATCCAGTCCGAACCGGCCCGGCAGGACGAAGACCCGCAACGGCTGACCATTCCGGCGCACGAGCACCGGGGCCAGGCGATCGGTCGGCAGGGTGATGACGAATCGATCGCCGCCGCCGTCGAGCCGCACGACGACCGCCTGGCAGTCGGTCCCCGTGGTGATCTCGGCCTCGAGCATCAGGTCGCGGACGCGGTGCTCGCCGCCGAAATCGACGCCGTTGTACGCGATGTAATCCCGCACGGGCCCATATCCGCCGCGGTCCGGCTCCCAGTTCTCGTAGTCGAACCAGTCGATCCGGTCCCGCGCGGCGGGCTCGGACCGCGCCTCGTGGCGGAACCCGTGGCCCCACGGTCTCCAGCCGCCGTCGGCGCCGTCCCGTGCCCCGGCATTGCGCAGCACCCAGCGCGGGTAGCGCGCCGCATCGTCGGGCAGAAAGTCGTTGTCATAGACCAGCAGCCGCAACGCCCGCTGCTGCGCCAGCGTCTTGCGCGATCTGGCCGTCGATGTAAACGTCACCGTCGCGGATCTCGACTGTCTCGCCGGGCAACCCGACCACCCGCTTGACGTACGCCTGCCGGGGATCGGCCGGATTCTGAAACACGGCCGTCTCCCAGCGCCGGGGAGAGCGCAGGTCGTACAGATATTTCTGAACGAGCAACCGGTCGCCGGAGCTCTCGATCGAGTCCGCGCCGTCCCACTCCGTCTGCCCGCAGTTCGGACAGGCCGGCCGGCCCGTGTGGCCGTCCTCGTCGATCCCCAAGGCAAACCGCAGTTGGCAGTTCGGGCAGACGTACTCCCGATGCACGCCCAGCAGCGTCGGCGCCATCGACCCGGTGGGCACGACGTACGCTTCCGCCGCGAAGGTGCGCGCGAACAGGACGCCGATCAGGAGCAGGACCAAGAACTCGGCCGCCGAGCGTGCCGCCGACGAGCCGGAGTGTTTCTCGAACTCTCCGGGCTGATCCGACTCGTGGGCAGAGGGCGGGTCCGACATGATTCCTCGTGCCTCTCGTCCTGCGAATGCCACCCTATCCGAATGCCTTGAGTTCTTCGGGACTGAAGGCCATGGTCAGTGTAATGCGCCCCCACTCTTCCGGCTTGAGTTTTTGGGACAATTCATTCCAGATAAGGTCATCGCACTCTTGAACGCCGCGTCCGTCGAATTTCCGGCTCACGATCACGATATGCAAGAAATCTTCGTAGCCCCGGGAGACGTCGATGTAGACGTCGGGATCGGAGAGACATCCCTGCTTCAATACGTCGAAGATCTTTCTCGCCACCGGATCGTCGACGACAGCCATGTTCTGGACCCTGATTCTCAATGCGGTCACATGGCCTTGATTTCTTCAGGACTGACCCCGACGGACAGGCTAACTTGTCCCCACTCTTCCGGTTCGAGCTTCTGGACGAGTTCGGACCAAATCAGATCGTGTTTCTCTTTCATCCTCTTGCCGTCGAACTTGCGACTCACGATCACGACATGGACGTTGTCATCCCAGCCGTCAGAAACGTCAACCGAGTCGTCAGGATCGTGGAAGTACCCTTTCCTGAAAACTTGGTAGATTTTCTGTTTCAACTCTGCGGAGGCCATGATGGCTACCTCCTACACATTGTGTTCGATCCACTGGACGACTTGATGCACGGCATCCAGAAAATCTCGGGCATCTTCCTCGTTCGACAGGTCGGGCGAATAACGCCAGGCGGGCATCCAGGCGTTCACGACATTGAACCTGTCCCAGAGCACTCGATTCATGCGGAGACGGTCCGTCGCGTTGGTTAAGCCGAGCAGCATCTCCAGTTCGTGCGTGAAGACGGAAGTTCTCGGGGGCAAGAGGCCCCTGTCCTGGAGATCCTTTTCCAACTCCCCGAGATTGAAACAATGGTACGTCTTCATCAACCGAACTTTCAGCGTGCATTCCACGGCGTAGCCAGCGAGGTACATGGCCCCACGCCAACGCGCGGCGTTTTTGAGTACGGTGGCATCATCGACGCGGTGACGACCCGCTTTGGACTGCTCCGTTACTCCGTAATGATCATTCCGCCATGGATACGGCCTCAATCCTCGCTCTGATCCAGCACGGCCAGGAACGCATCCTGCGAGATCTCGACGTTCCCGACCTGTTTCATTCGCTTCTTGCCTTCCTTTTGTTTTTCCAGGAGCTTGCGTTTGCGGGTGATGTCGCCGCCGTAGCACTTGGCGGTGACGTTCTTGCGCATGGCCGAGATGGTCTCGCGGGCGATGACCTTCGCGCCGATGGCCGCCTGGATGGCGATCTCGAACTGGTGGCGGTCGATCTCGCCGCGGAGCTTCTTGACCAGCCGCTGGCCGCGGCGGTGGGCATGGTCGCGGTGGACGACGATCGACAGGGCGTCCACCTTCTCGCCGGCCACCAGCACGTCGAGCCGCACCAGGTCGTTCGCATGGTAGCCGATGACCTCGTAATCCATCGTGCCGTAGCCGCGCGTGGCGCTCTTCAGCTTATCGTAGAGGTCGTAGATCATCTCGGCCAGGGGCAGCTCGTAGGTCAGGATCGCGCGCGTGGGCGTCATGTATTCGGTCTTGACGTAGGTTCCGCGACGATCTTCGCATAACTGCATGATCGCCCCGAGCGACTCCGACGGCAGCAGGAACTGCACGCGGGAGACCGGCTCGCGGAACTCCTCGATCTCGCCCTGGTCGGGGATGCGCGTGGGGTTCGAGATATAGAGCGTCTCGCCCTTGCGGGTCAGGATCTCGTAGGTCACGTTGGGCGCCGTCTGGACGAGCGAGAGGTTGCTCTCGCGTTCCAGTCGCTGCTGGATGATTTCCATGTGCAGCATGCCCAGAAAGCCGCACCGGAAGCCGAAGCCGAGCGCGTCGGAGGTCTCGGGCTCGAACGTGAAGCTGGCGTCGTTGAGCGAGAGCTTTTGCAAGGCCGTGCGCAGGTCGTCGAACTGGGTGTGGGTGGCCGGGAAGAGTCCGCAGAAGACGACCTGGCTCGGTTCCTGGTAGCCCGGCAGGGGTTGCAGCGCCGAGGTGCGGGCGTCGGTGATGGTATCGCCGATGCGCACGTCGGACAGCCGCTTGATGTTGGCGATGACGTAACCGACCTGCCCGACCGAGAGCTCCTGGCACGGTGTCGCGCTGGGCCGGAAGCGCCCAGGCCGGTGACTTCGTGCTCGCTGCCGCGCTCCATCAGAAGGATCTTCTGACCGATGCGGATCGTCCCGTCGACAACCCGCACATACACGATGACGCCCTGGTAATCGTCGAACTTCGAGTCAAAGATGAGGGCCCGCAACGGCGCGTGCAGCTTGCCGGCCGGCGGCGGGATGCGCGCGATGATCGTGCGGAACAGCTCGGGCACGCCCACGCCCGTCTTGCCGCTGACGGCCAGCACCTCGGCGCGATCGAGTCCGAGCGTGTGCTCGATCTCGTCCTTGACCTCCTCGGGACGCGACGCCTGCATGTCGATCTTGTTCAGCGCGGGGATGATCGTCAGGTTGGAGTTGATCGCCGCGTAGGCATTGGCGACGGTCTGCGCCTGCACGCCCTGGGTGGCATCGACCAGCAGCACCGCCCCCTCGCAGGCGGCCAGGCTGCGCGAGACTTCATAGTGAAAATCGACGTGCCCGGGGGTGTCGATCAGGTTCAGCTCGTAGGTCTGCCCGTCCTGCTCATAGTTGATGGCCACGGCGCGGGCCTTGATGGTGATGCCCCGCTCGCGCTCCAGGTCCATGTCGTCCAGGAGCTGGTCGCGAAACTCGCGCTGGCTGATCGCGCCGGACTGGAGCAAAAGCTGATCGGCCAGCGTGCTCTTGCCGTGGTCAATGTGGGCGATGATCGAAAAGTTGCGGATGAACCTGGAGTCGAAGGCCATGGCGGGTCCGGTCTGCGGTACCGAGGCAAGAGAGGGGAAAACGGCCGGAGAACAGGCGTGGCGCCGGGTGAAAATCACGTTCGGCCGACACCCCATCGTATCAGGAACCCCTCCGGCCGGGGAGGTCACGTTGCAGCCCGCCGCCAGGATGCCCTCAGGTCGATCAAGAACAACGGTCCTGACTCGACCGCGCTCTGTCCGAAGAGTATCATCGTGCTACCTTCCTTGGATGCATCCTAAAGGGAAGGTAGCCAATGGCGATATGGCATAGGGGGTCTGATGCGCGGCCTCATCAACATCATCATCGGCGGGGTATTCATCGTCGGTGGTCTGTCGGGAAATATGGTCATGAGGGGCACGGAGAGCAGCCTGGCGCTCGCCGGGATCGGCGGCGTCCTGGTCCTCCTCGGGCTGTTCCGGCTCAGCCGGGCGCGGTGAGGGCCTCGTGTCTGGGTTATTCTGTGTAGCGGCGGCCGTCTCGGCCGCTCCGAAGGGGACCCGGACCGGAGCGGCCGAGACGGCCGCCACTACACAGAGCCGAACACGTACCGATCAGGTCATCCGAGCCGGAAGCGCCCCAGTGGTGCGAAGCGCGCCGGGTAGGCGCGGCCGCCGGGTCCGACGAGCGCCGGGAATCCGCGCGGGCCGGTCACGAACAGGCCGGCGGACACCCGCCCGAACCCCCGCGCGGTGACTGGCTGGAGCAGAACGGGGACCGCACCGAACCCGCTCGCGGGGCCGATCGTCGTGACCAGCACGGGCAGCACGCGGCCGTGGCGCTGGGGCACGAACACGAAGAACACCTGCGAGGCGAACGCGGAGAAGCCGTTCCCGAACGTCGTGCCGCCGGTGGTGCCTCCTCCTGTGCCGCCGCCGGTCGTGCCGCCACCCGTACCGCCGCCGCCAGTGCTGGACGGTGGGGCGTTCGTCACGACCCGCGCCAGGGCGGGCTGGAAGGTGGCGTTCTGGGCGGTGACGTCTTCTTGAGTCACGCCCCCCGCCACGATGAGCGCGCCGGTGGTCGGCTGGACCTGGACCGCGAAGAGGGCGAATGTGCCTTGCCCCGCCCCAGGACGGATCGTCGCCACGCCGTTGGGGCCGAAGGTGGTGTCGGGAGTGCCGTTGGCGTTGAGCCGCAGGACATTTTGCCCGAAGCAAACCGCCCACGACGATCTTGCCGTCGGACTGGATGACGGGGTTCGTCGGCGCCTCCAGGACGGCCCCGAGAGGGACCGTGACAAATCCCTTGCCATTGGCGCCGAAGCTCGCGTCCGGGGTCAGGTTCGCGTCTTCGTTCAGCCGCGCCAGGACGAACGCGACGTTGGTGGTGCTGCTGGCGTCGGTCCCGGTCACGAGGATTTTATTGCCCGCGAGCTCCAGCCCGATGAAAGCCGTGGCATCGCCCGCGGCCCCGATGGGCAGACTCTGCTGGCCCAGGAGGTCACCGTTGGCTGCAAGGTGGACGACGACGTTCGTGCCGTTCGCGCCGCTGTTCAGGATGACGCCGACGGCCACGATCGTGCCGTCCGGCAGCACGCGTGCCGCGCCGGCGTCCTCCAACGCTCCGGGGCTGAGGGTCAGACTGTCGATGCCTCCCGTTCCGAAGCCCGTATCGGGCGTCCCATCGGCGTTCAGGCGGGCGACCAGAAAGGGGTCGGCGCGGCGTTGTTCACCGTGGCCACAACCAGGATCTGGTTCCCATCCAGGCTCAGGCCGGTCGGGTTGTCGAGCGAGGCGAGCGCGTCCGTGACCTCGCCGCCGTTGAAGGTCGTGTCGAGGTTGCCTTTCGAGTCGTAGCGCGCCAGGGCGACCTGGCCGCCGCTCACGCCCGCGACCACGATCTTGCCGTCGGGCTGGACCAGCACCGCGGTAGCCGACTGATCCGAGGTTCCGAAGTCGGTGACGACCTGCCCATTGCCGCTGGTGCCGAAGCTGGTGTCGGGACTGCCGTTGGGCAGGAACTTTTCCACGAGCCACTCGGTCCCCGCCCCTTGCTGGGCCTGCGTCTGACCGACGGCGATGATCGAGCCATCCTTCTGGACGACAGCCGCATTGATCCGCGCCGAGAAGGCCCCCGTCTGCTGGATGGCGAATCCCCCCGCACCGAACGTCGCATCCAGCGCCCCCGCGCTGGCCAGCAAGGCGCGCTCCTCCAGGGCCTCCACGCGGGGCCGGGTCCGGCCTCTCCGGATCAGCTTCATGGCTCTCTCCCCAAGGATGTGCGACCACCCGTCCTGGGGTCGTCTCGCGCGGACAGGAATAGCGCGGGGTGAACTGCGGGCCGGGGGGGGAACGGATCGCCCATCGGCTCAGTGCGACCGGAGGTAGCCAGGGCGCGTGGTTGACGAGATGAAGGCTTACATGTAACTCCACCCATTTAGGCGATCGAGACCCAAAGTCAAGGAAAATCCCCTGCCCGCCGCCATTTTTCGAACCAGAGCGGGTGGGAATGGCTTGGGCCCGCGGGCAAGCGTCGGGTCAGGCGCGGGAGTGGGCTTCGAGGATCTCGATCAGCGTCCGCTCTGACCCCCTCTCCTCTGGCGGCACAACACCGAGCCATTCTTCGTCAACTCTGGGACTTGCCAAAGCCAAGCCTCGCACATCCCGCCGCCCCGATAAATCCCGCGTCGGCGCCCAGCTCGGCATACGCGACGCGCGTCTTCTCGGCACAGGTCGGGAAGGCCATCATCTGGATGTAAGAGCGGATCTGGTCCAGGAACTTCGGCCCCGGCGGCGATCATGCCGCCGGCGAACAGGACGATGTCGGGGTCGATCGTGTGCATCAGGTTGACGGCGCCGACGGCCAGGTAGCGGGCGGTGTCCTGCATCAACTTCTGCGCGACGCGGTCGCCGGCCTGGGCGGCCTCGTCGATGAGGCGGGCGGTCAGGGTCTCGCGGTGGTAGTGCGGCTTCAAGACGGTCTCCTCGCCGGCCTCGATCGCCTCGTGGGCCCGTTTGACCAGGGCCGTGGCCGAGGCATAGGCTTCGAGGTGGCCATAATGGCCGCACGAGCACTGCCGGCCGCCTTCCATCTGGAGGATGATGTGGCCGCACTCGGCGCCGTGGCTGTGGCGGCCCTCGATGATCCGGCCTTCCTCGACGATGCCGCAGCCGATGCCCGTGCCGAGCGTGAACAGGACCATGCTGCGTGCGCCGCGCCCGCCGGCCCAGTATTCGCCGTAGGCGGCGGCGTTCGCGTCGTTCTGGAGCACGACCCGCTTGCCCAGCGCTTGCGCCAGCCGCTCGCGGATCGGGAAATCATTCCAGCCGGGGAGATTCGGCGGTTCGAGCAACATGCCGGCCGGGATGTCCATCGTGCCGGGCGATCCCAGCCCGACGGCGGCGATCTCGTTCCAGCCGAGCCCGCTTTCGGCCACCGCTGCGCGGCCGGCGGCGGCGAGCGTGGCCACGCCCGCCTCGGGACCGCGCTCGGCGTCGGTCGGCAGGCTCACCGCCGAGAGCGGCCGGCCGGCCTCATCGACGACGCCGCTCTTGATGTTCGTTCCGCCCAGGTCGATCCCCAGATACAATGGCGGTCGGCGACCCTCGGCGCTCATGGCAAACCTCGGTGCTCGGAACGGCTTCGATCCTGCACAGCGCACTCACCTGATTGAGACTTTATCGGATGCCCACCAAGCCGGTCAATCGTCGGCAGCTTTCTGGCGAGTACTCTGCTCGTGCTGGCCCGTGGCCGGGCCAACGCACAGAAGACACCCGGCGGCGATGACGCCGAGGTGCCGCACCGTCACCGATCAGCTCCGCGAGAAGGGTCTTCAGCCCGTCCGGGTCCAGACGGGGAGCGATTTTCTCGTCATCGGCGACGCCCCCGCGCCATTCCTGGAAAAGGCCCTGTCCCTGTGCGAGGCGCTCCTGCGGGACTTCCTCGATCATTTCCAGACCCGCAAGTTCGCGGTCACGAAGCCGGCGCGACGCTTGACGGTTGTTGTCCTCTCCGGGCCGGAAGCTTACGGCAAATATCTCGGCGTGGCCGAGGATGAGGCGGTCGGCGGCCAGTTCGATCTGGAGACGAACCAGCTCGTCCTGTTCGACAACCGCGCCGGGCCAATGCCGGCCCGCAGGTGCAGCGCGCAACACCTTCGCGCTCATGCACGAGGGGTCCCACCAGCTCTGTTTCAACACCGGCCTGCTCGACCGCCGCGGGGACGTGCCGAAAGCGATCAGCGAAGGTCTGGCGGTTTATTGCGGAGACCCGCCGGCCGGAAGGCCGCGGCCGGATCGGCCAGGTCAACGCCGAACGTCTGGGGGATCTTCGTGCGTCGCCAGCCCGTTTCACCGTGACCGAACTGATCACCCTCGATCGCCTGTTCGAGGCCGACGACGCCCGGCAAGTCGCCTACGCGCAGGCGTGGCTGCTGGTCCATGAGCTGATGCAGAGCGCGAGCCGCCTGCCCCAGTTCCGGTCGTATCTGGCGGCCCTGCGCAACCGGCGCGATGCGGCCCATCGCCTCGACGACGCCCGCGCGGCGTTCGGCGATCTGGCACAACTCGATGCCGAGGTGCGCAGCACGCGGCGCGGCTCAAGGCTTCGTGACGCGGCCGAGCCGTCATCATGAAAAGGACTTACGTCCGTCAGCAAGACGCGGAACACGTGTTTCGCTCCAGTCATCCGGCCGTAAGTCCCGCTCATGGCATGGCTTCTGTCCGTGCCAGCGACAAAAAGCCGCGCACCGACGAACCGTGTGTCGGGCTGTCGAAATGAACGGAAGGGCCTCTGCCGGCAGGGTTTGCGCACGGTTTTCGAGCTGGCTTCGATCGCACACTTTGCACGTGTCGTCTTGTCAAAGATCCGCGTGGGCTCCGGGCGGAAAACGCCCCGGCGTCAGGCGCACACGCCGAACGCCGCCCCGTGATCAGGGGATGCCCGGGAGGTGGATCGACGGCTTACGGCGATGATGCGAATAAGAATAAGGAAGTACACCGCTGCCGCCGGGGCCTGGCCCTCCAAACGGATATTATCGAAGGGAGGGCGAGAGAGGTTCCGTCAAAAAAGGAGAAACGCGAGAAGGCAGAAAGACGCAAAGGAAGAACGCAGAGAGGGTCAGAGTAGACGGCGGTGTGCCCCGAGCGTCACTCTTTCTTTGTTCTTCCTTTGCGTCTTTGCGCTTGCGCGTTTCTTCTTATCCCAGCACCGGGTTGAGTCCCATGTTCTTGCGCATCTCGGCGCGTTGCTTCTCGTAGTTCATCAGGAGCTTGCGGTCGCGGAAGTGCTGGCGTTCCTTCCTGGCCTGGGCGCGCGAGGACCAGCCGGCGCATGGCGGGGCTGGTCAGCTCGCCGCGGCCGGCGTAGCGCTTGCGGAGCCGGATCGGCGGGCTTCTCGCCGAAGGCCTCGATGATCTCGTCTTCGAGCGAGACGAAGAACTGGCAGTAGCCGGGGTCGCCCTGGCGGGCGCAACGGCCGGCGAGCTGGCGGTCGATCCGCCGGGACTCGTGCCGCTCGGTGCCGATGACGTGCAGGCCGCCGAGGTCGGCGACGCCCGGCGCCGAGCTTGATGTCGGTGCCGCGGCCGGCCATGTTGGTGGCGACCGTCACCTTGCCCGGCTGGCCGGCCTGGGCGACGATCTGGGCCTCGATCTCGTGGTTCTTGGCGTTGAGGACCTGGTGCTCGATGCTCGCCGTCGGTCAGCAGGTGCGCTGAGCCGCTCCGACTTCTCGATCGACCGCGTGCCGATCAGCACGGGCACGCCGCTGCTTGTGCCAGCTCGACGATCTGCTCGGCGACGGCCTGGAACTTCTCGGCCTCGGTCGAGAAGACGCGGTCGGGCACCCAGACGCGCCGGCCCGGGCGGTTGGTCGGGACCTTGAAGACGTGGACCTTGTAGATCCGGCGCAGCTCGCGGCGCGTCGGACGCCGCGGTGCCGGTCATGCCCGGCGAGCTTCTTGTAGCGGAGGAAGAAGTCCTGGACGGTCACCCGCGCGGCGGTGATCGTTTCCAGGGTGATCTCGAGCCGCTCCTTGGCCTGGATCGCCTGGTGCAGGCCGTCCTGCCACTGGCGGCCGGGCATCATGCGGCCGGTGAACTCGTCGACGATGACGATCTCGCCGTTGACGACGACGTAGTCGCGGTCGCGGAGGTAGGCGATCTGGCCGCGGAGGGCGCGCTCGACGTACTCGTAGAGGCCGTCGACGGTCAGGGTGACGAACGACGAATGGCCGGCGACGGCCTGGACCTTGCGGCGGCCGGCGGCGTTGAGCTCGGCCTTGCGCTCGGCGGGGTCGTACTTGAAGTCCTTGACCCGGACGAGGGTCGCGGCGAGCTGGTCGGCGCCGTAGTAGGCGGCGGCTTCTTCCTGGGTCGGCTGGTTGTTGGCCCCGATGATCAGCGGGGTCCGGGCCTCGTCGATCAGGATGCTGTCGGCCTCGTCGACGATCGCGTAGTGGTGGCCGCGCTGGACGGGCGGCTCGGCCTCGGCGTGGTCGCCGCGGCCGAGGAACGCCTGCTCGAACGTCTTGCGGTGGCGTCGTCGCCGAGCTGGAGCCGCTTCAGCTCGTCGCGGAGGAAGTCGAAGCCGAACTCCTTGCTGGTGCCGTAGGTGATGTCGCAGGCGTAGGCGGCTCGCGGCGGACGGCCGTCGGGCTGGCCGGTCTGGATGCAGCCGACGGTCAGGCCCGAGCAGCTGGTAGATCGGCGTCATCCACTCGGCGTCGCGGTGGGCCAGGTAGTCGTTGACGGTGACGACGTGCACGCCCTTGCCCTGCAAGGGCGTTGAGGTACGCCGGCAGGGTGGCGACCAGGGTCTTGCCTTCGCCGGTCTCCATCTCGGCGATGGCAGCGGAAATGGATCGCCGCGCCGCCGACGAGCTGGACGTCGTAATGCCGCTGCTTGATCGTCCGCTTGGCGGCCTCGCGGACCAGGCGCGAACGCCTCGACGAGCAGGCTGTTGAGCGAGTCGCCCTGCCGGGCCCGGAGCCGCAGCTGCCGGCTCCGCGCCTGGAGCTGCTCGTCGGTCTCGCTCTCCAGGGTCGGCTCCAGGGCGTTGACCTGGCTCGGCCAGCACGGCAAACCGGCTCAGCCGCCCGGCGTGGGTCGGACCCGCGAGCCGCTGCACCCGGTTCAACCACTTCGGGCCGAGTCGACTCGCCATGGGCGTGCCACTCCCGGAAACCGCCACAAAAACGAACGAATCGGAGCTTCGGTGCCGCGCTCCGGCTCCGATCCCTTTCAACAGGACAGCGAGCCGGCCGGTCTTCCCGATGGGTTTCTCTCTGTCGCGGCGGGACGCTCAGAGTCGGGTCCAGAGGGGTGGCACAGGCATCTTGCCTGTGCAAAGTATGTTTGGCCGCAGGGCAAGATGCCTGTGCCACCCAGACACAGCACTTTCTGCATCCACCCGTCAATCGAAGGGGACGGTCACACTAGGCACTTTCGCCCCTTTGGGGCTTTTGGGACAGACTCTGAGAACTCCGTGTTCTCTGTGCCTCTGTGGTGAAGAAGGCCAGAGCCGGACCCCCAGCCACCCGGACCCCCGCACAAGTTGTCTTCCGTCAACCCCCCGTTGCAACAGGCACAGCCCCGTCACCCCGCAAGTTGCATGCATCTCCCATCCCCGCCCAAACCCGCAAAACCGGAACTCGCCCGGCCGATTCCTCGCCTTTTTCCTTGAGTCCATCCCCCCAAGCCAGATAGACTGAATCTTGCCCAGGCGGATCAAATTACCTATATTAACAGCATCTGGTCCCCCTGCACATTTTCTTCGCGCTCTTCCTCCCAGTCTCCTTATTCGGACCCGAGTGTTCTCGGGGGCGATCGGGGTGCGCTTTGGCCACCGTCACGGTGCGGCGGAAGAGGGGGGCGGGGGATGTGCGCCCCAGTCCGGGCGCGAGTATGCGGAGGGATCTGGACCCGCACGGCCGGTACCGGGCGCACGGGTCCCCGACGGCGACCTAGACCACTGGAAGGGGAAGGATCAATTGTCGCTCAGGGATGTCGCGACCCTCTGGAACCGCAGCCATGAAGCGACTCCCGAATCGTTCGCTCCGTCCGGTCGTGGACCCGCTCGAGACGCGTCGGTTACTCGACGGCGGCCTGGCGGGCACCTGGCTCGGTCAGGATGGGCATGACCTGGTCGGCCCTTCGTCGCAACCCGGGCCGGACGGGATTCAGGACATCCACATCGCCCTGACCGGCCTGGCGTCGGGGCACACGGTCACGTCGGCGCTGGTGACGGGGCTGGGCGGGGGGGCGTTTCAGTTCGGGGGGATCACCCATGACTGGGCGGCGGCCTTCGTGCGCTCGGGGCCGACGACCGCCGACGTGTACATCGAGCCGTACCAGGTCGAGACCGGGCGGTCGTGGACGGTCACGTTGAACTACGACGACGGCTCGACCGCCGCGGCGGATCTTGCCGGGGGCACGGCCGATCCCCACCTGCGGCTGGTCCAGACGACGCTGGGAGTCACCTGGGACGGCCAGGACGGCCACGACCTGACCGGTCCCTCGGCCGCGGTCGGGCCGGACGGCGTGCAGGATGTCCACCTGGTGCTGAACGGCCTGCGCAACGGGCTGGACGTGCAGTCGGTCCGGGTGGACGGCGTGCCCGGCATCTCGTGGCAATACGGTCTCAATCGCCAGGCCGTCGCCAACGCCGAGTTCGTGCGGGCCGACAATATGTCGACGCAGGCCGACCTGTATTTCAGCCCTGATCGGGATCTGACCGGCCAGGCGCTCGAGCGTCCAGGTCGTCTACACGAATGGCCAGGTGGACTCCGGCGCGATCGTGGCCGGGCATACCGACCCGGCGTGCACATGCCCGCGCCGCCGCCACCGCCGGCGAGGTCGCGGGCGTCCGTGCCTCCTGGATCGGGCAGGACGGGCTGAACCTGGCGGGGCCCGGCGACGTGCACCTGAAGCTGGCTGGTCTGCCGGCGGCCCGCACGATCACGGCGGCTGTGCTCACCGACCCGGCGGGCCGCTCGTGGGTCTATCAGAGCAGTCCCGCGGTTTTTGTCTGGCAGGACCCGTTCCCCTTGCCGCTGGGAGTGCAGCGTAATGGCACCGGCGCCGATTCTCGGGCTTCCCGCCGGTCCGCGATGAAACGGGCGGGACGCTCACGCTGCGGCTGATGTTCGATGACGGCACGATGGCGCTGGTGCCGGTCGCGGGCGGGGCGGCCGATCCCAGCCTGCCGCCGGCGCCGGCCGCGACGAGCGTCACGGCGCATCCCGGAGACAACCTCAACGTCCTGGCCAACCAGTACGGGACCGTGCACCTGTCGGCCGGGACCTACACCCTGACCCATCCGCTGGTTTTGTCGAACCCGGTGACGATCACCGCCGACCCCGGCGCCACGCTGCTCTTCGCGCAGGACCAGACGACGCGCCCTGGACGGCGGCCCTCAAGATCCACGCCGGCAACACGACGCTCGACGGCTTCGCGGTCGCTTCGCCGGCCCGGTGCGGTGGAACTGGAGTGTCAATTACGGGCCCGCCGTCATCGGCACGACGGATAATCTGGACCCGAACCAGGGCGGCCTGAAGGTGAACCTGGCCTTCACCCACCTCGATCTGCAAGGGCCGCCCGCGTCGGGGACCACGACGTGGGAGAGCCCCCAACCTGATCCGGCTGATCAGCGCGGACTGCGGCCGCATCGAGCAGAACACCTTGATGGGCGGCATGATCCAGTTCTTGCGGGCCGTGGTCGATCGTGGGCAACACCGCTCTGGGCACGCCGGCCGGCACCTACAACGACGGCGTCTTTTGCGGCACGACACCTACGATCTGGACCTCCGCGGCAACACCATCACGCCCGCGGCCAACAGCGGCAAGACCTGGCGGTTCCTGGTGCTGACCAACTCGGGCTATGACGACCCGATCGCCGACAACACGGTCATCGGCGTCGGCCCGCACGATGACGACACGATCCCGAATATGAACTCGAACGAGGTCGTACTTACCGAGTCGTACCGCATTCACTTCGAGGGGTGCGCCGTTGGCCGTTTCGTCGGACGGGCGGATTCTCCAGATCCCGGATTTGCAGGGCTACCCGCCGCGCAGCGGGTCGGTCGTGGCGGTGCTGGCCGGTCCCGCCGCCGGCCAGTGGTGCACGATCGCGCAGGTCATCGACGCCCACACGTTCGTGTTGTCCACCCCGTTGCCCGCGGGCACGACCGCCGTCTCGATCGCCACCGGCTTCGTGAACCAGACATTCGATGGCAACACGATCGACTGCCGGGGCAGTTCGACGGCCGCCGACATGGTGCTGGTCGGCAACCATTTCGGCCTGACGGTCCGGGACAACCAGATCCTGGCCGATCAGTCGCCGCTGAAGCTGGCCGCGTCCACCACCGAAGCGCCGTGCAGTGGGGCTGGACGCACTCGCCCTCGTTCGGCTCGGACGTGATCGACAACGTTTTCGGTCCCGGTGCCGACCCGGTCTGGCTGGGCATCAGCATGACCTGTTGTACGTCAAGTCCAACCAGGGCCGGCTCTATTTTTCCGCCGACGTCGCGGGCAACACCTTCGCCCCCAGCACGGGCACGGCCTCCGGGCCGGCCGCGGCCGTGATCGGCGATCCCACGTCGATCGACCCGGACGAGTCGTACGTGGTCTTCGTGGGCAATGCCGCCGCCGGTCTGAGCGCGACGGTGTCTGTCCCTCGGCCAATGTCAACGGCACCGCGATGGTGGACGGCCAGCTCCTTCTGTCGGCGCTGCTTCCCCGGCCCCCCTTCCCCTCTGCGCCGGGGTCGCTTCGACTGGTCCACGATACCGGTAGGACGCGACGGACAACGTGACGAGCGACGGTCATCTTCAGTTCAATGCCGTCTCGGGGGCGGCCGGCTACGAATACCAGGTCGGCGGCACGGGCGAGTTCCAGCCGCTGGGAACGGCGACGAGCTTCCTGCCGGCGGGACTGGCCGCCGGGACGAACACGCTGGCCGTCCGGGCCGTCGATTCCGCCGGCACGCTGCGGGCCGGCCGCGACGATCACCTTCGTGCTGAGCACCGCGCCGCCGGTGGCCGATCCCCCGGTCCTCGCTCCCGCCAGCGACACGGGCCGCTCGACCAGCGATCGGATCACGGCCGTCAAGCAGCCCGTCTTCAATGTCACCGGCGCCGCGACCGACCTGATCCAGTTGCTCCGTAACGGCAAGCTGATCGCGTCGCGGACCGGACCGGGCCCTCTTCAAGACCCGGGCGTCTCCACGGGCGGCTCGTATTCCTACACGCTGACCCGGACGAGCCTGGCCGGCCCGACGAGCACGAGCAAGCCCACCGTGGTGACGATCGACACGACCCCGCCCGCGGCCGTGGGCGGCCTGACCGCGCTCACCAATGGCAAGGTGCAGTTCCGCGCCACCCAATCCACGGACGTGTATGAATACCGCGTCGGCACCAGCGGCCCGTACCAGCCGCTCGGGAATGCCACGAGCTTCACGCCGACGGGCCTGGTGGTCGGTCGCAACCAGGTGTACGTTCATGCCGTGGATCTGGCCGGCAACATCGGGCCGAACGCCACGGTGGTCATCACGGTCGCGCAGCCGGCGCCGGTCACGGCCTCCTGGATCGGCCAGGACGGCGCCATTACGTCGGGCCGCGTTCGACGCCCGGTGGCGACGGCTCCAGGACATCCACATCGTCATCGGCAACCTGCGCCCGGACCACGCCATCGCGTCGCTGACCATCAGTGCCTACGGGGGCGGCCTCGGGACTACAACGTCCCGTCTTCGCGCAACTGGAGTGCGGCCGTGGTGCGCACCGCCAGCGCGCACCACGGCCAACGTCTACATCCAACCTTATCAGCGGGAGACGGGCCGGAAGTTCACCATCCGCCTGACATACGACGACGGCACGACGACGACCATCACGTTCACGGGCGGCGGGGCGAATCCCACGCTCCGCGTCACGCCGGTCCCCACCGTGAAAAAACCGGCTTCCGTGCTACCGAGGACGGTCACCCCGATCCTGTGGTGCCGCCGTTGAACAGTCCGGTTGAGAGGTGTCACTCATTGATCATGCGCTGGGTAATCTCGCTCGCAGACCTTGCACCATTTCCATCGGCTCAGGCCGAGCTTCTCGTTGAGATGTTGGCTGGCGATCCGGATCGTGCGGAACCAGATTTTCGTCTCGTTTTCCGCGGCCCGGTCCAGCTTGGGGCAGCGGGGAAGTGCAGGAGGTTGGAACCCGCCAAGGCGTTTGCCGTTGCTCTCAGGCATCGTTCCGTGAAAAACGTAGCCAACGGCCTCCAGGCGTGTCTCGGAAAGGTCATCCGGTGATTCAATCGTGCGCATCGGACACCGACTGATCCTTAACCAGCATGGATCAATCCCCCGAGGGACACTGGAACCGTCTTCTCAGCAGGC
>CAWHUG010000013.1:0-10166 GCA_963832405.1 uncultured Isosphaeraceae bacterium | reverse complement strand
GGCGGTCGTGGACGGTCACGTTGAACTACGACGACGGCTCGACCGCCGCGGCGGATTTGCCGGGGCACGGCCGATCCCCACCTGCGGCTGGTCCAGACGACCCTGGGAGTCGCCTGGGACGGCCAGGACGGTCACGACCTGACCGGTCCCTCGGCCGCGGTCGGGCCGGACGGCATGCAGGATGTCCACCTGGTGCTGACCGGTCTGCGCAACGGGCTGGACGTGCAGTCGGTCCTGGTGGATGGCGTGCCCGGCATCTCGTGGGAATACGGTTCAATCGCCAGGCCGACGCCAACGCCGAGCCCGTGCGGCCCAAGAATACGACGACGCAGGCCGATCTGTATTTCAGCCCCGATCGGGATCTGACCGGCCAGGTGCTCAGCGTCCAGGTCGTCTACAACAACGGCCAGATCGACGCCGGCGCGGTGACGGCCGGGCATACCGACCCGGCGCTGCACATGCCCGCCCCGCCACCACCGCCGGCGCAGGTCGCGGGCGTCAGTGCCTCCTGGATCGGGCAGGACGGGCTGAACCTGGCGGGACCCGGCGACGTGCACCTGAAGCTGGCCGGTCTGCCGGCGGCCCGCACGATCACGGCCGCCGTGCTGACCGATCCGGCGGGCCGCTCGTGGGTCTATCAGAGCAGTCCCGCGGTTTTCGTCTGGCAGGACCCGTTCCCCTTGCCGCTGGGAGTGCGGCGGAACGGCACCATCGCCGATCTGGGCTTCCCGCCGGTCCGCGCCGAAACGGGCGGGACGCTCACGCTGCGGCTGATGTTCGATGACGGCACGATGGCGCTGGTGCCGGTCGCGGGCGGAGCGGCCGATCCCAGCCTTGCGCGCGGTGCCGGCCGCGACGAGCGTCACGGCGCATCCTGGAGACAACCTCAACGTCCTGGCCAATCAGTACGGGACGGTGCGCCTGTCGGCCGGGACATACACCCTGACCCATCCCCTGGTTTTGTCGAACCCGGTCACGATCACCGCCGACCCCGGCGCCACGCTGCTCTTCGCGCAGGACCCGAACGACGCGCCCTGGACGGCGGCCATCAAGATCCACGCCGGCAACACGACGCTCGACGGCTTCGCGGTGCGCTTCGCCGGCCCGGTGCGGTGGAACTGGAGTGTCAATTATGGCCCGCCGTCATCGGTACGACGGATAATCTGGACCCGAACCAGGGCGGCCTGAAGGTGAACCTGGCCTTCACCCACCTGGATCTGCAAGGACCGCCCGCGTCGGGGACCACGACGTGGGAGAATGCCCCCAACCTGATCCGGCTGATCAGCGCGGACTCCGGCCGCATCGAGCAGAACACCTTGATGGGCGGCATGATCCAGTTTCTGCGCGGGCCGTGGTCGATCGTGGGCAACACCGATCTGGGGACGCCGGCCGGCACCTACAACGACGGGGTCTTTTGTGCGCACGACACCTACGATCTGGACCTCCGCGGCAACACGATCACCCCCGCGGCCAGCGGCGGCAAGACCTGGCGGTTCCTGGTGCTGACCAACTCGGGCTACAACGACACGATCGCCGACAACACGGTCATCGGCGTCGGCCCGCACGATGACGACACCATCCCGAATATGAACTCGAACGAGGTCGTGCTCACCGAGTCGTACCGTATTCACTTCGAAGGCGCGCCAACAGCCGTTTCGTCGGACGGGTTGATTCTTCAGATCCCGGACTTGCAGGGCTACGCGCCGCGCAGCGGGTCGGTCGTGGCGGTGCTGGCCGGCCCCGCCGCCGGCCAGTGGCGCACGATCGCGCAGGTGATCGACGCCCACACCTTCGTGTTGTCCGCCCCGTTGCCCGCGGGCACGACCGCCCTCTCGATCGCCACCGGCTTCGTGAACCAGACTTTCGAGGGCAACACGATCGACTGCCGCGGCAGCGCGACGGCCGCCGACATGGTGCTGGTCGGCAACCACTTCGGCCTGACGGTCAAGGACAACCAGATCCTGGGCGGCCAGTCGCCGCTGAAGCTGGTGGCGTCCACCACCGAGGCGCCCGTTCAGTGGGGCTGGTCGCACTCGCCCTCGTTCGGCTCGGACGTGGAGAACAACGTCTTCGGTCCCGGGGCCGACCCCGTCTGGCTGGGCGTCGAGCGCGGTCCGTACATCAAGTCCAACCAGGGGCGTCTGTATTTCACCGCCAACGTCTCCGGCAACGTCTTCGCCCCCAGCACGGGCACGGCCTCTGGACCGGCCGCGGCCGTGCTCGGCGATCCCCTGTCGATCGACCCGGACGAGTCCGCCGTGACCTTCGTGGGCAATTCCGCCGCCGGTCCGAGCGCAACGGTGTCTGTCCCGTCGGCCAATGTCAACGGCACCGCGACGGTGGACGGCCAGCTCATTCTGTCGGCGCTGACTTCCCCGGCCCCCCTTCCCCTCCTCGCGCCGACGTCGCTGCGGCTGGTCCACGATACCGGCCGGAGCGCGACGGACAACGTGACCAGCGACGGCCATCTCCAGTTTGATCCCGTCTTGGGGGCGGCCGGCTACGAATACCAGGTCGGCGGCACGGGCGCGTTCCGACCGCTGGGAACGGCGACGAGCTTCCTGCCCGCCGGACTGGCCGCCGGGACGAACACGCTCGCCGTGCGGGCCGTCGATGCCGCGGGCACGCGCGGGCCGGTCGCCACGATCAGCTTCGTGCTGAGCACCGCGCCGCCGGTGGCTGATCCCCCGGTCCTCGATCCCGCCAGCGACACGGGCCGCTCGAACAGCGATCGGATCACGGCCGTCAAGCAGCCCGTCTTCAATGTGACCGGCGCCGCGACCGACCTGATCCAGTTGTTCCGTGGCGGCAAGCTGATTGCGTCGCGGACCGGACCGGGCCCTCTTCAAGACCCGGGCGTGTCGGCGGGCGGCTCGTATTCCTACACGCTGACCCGGACGAGCCTGGCCGGCCCGACGAGCACGAGTCGCGCCACCGTGGTGACGATCGACACGACCCCGCCCGCGGCCGTGGGCGGGCTGACCGTGCTGTCGAATGGCAAGGTGCAGTTCCGCGCCACCCAGTCCACGGACGTGTATGAATACCGCGTCGGCACCAGCGGCCCGTACCAGTCGCTCGGGAATGCCACGAGCTTCACGCCGGCGGGTCTGGTGGTCGGTCGCAACCAGGTGTACGTTCACGCCGTGGATCTGGCCGGCAACGTCGGGCCCAATGCCACGGTGGTCATCACGGTCGCGCCGCCGGCGCCGGTCACGGCCTCCTGGCTCGGCCAGGACGGCGCCGATTACGTCGGCCCGCGTTCAACGCCCGGCGGCGACGGCATCCAGGACGTCCACATCGTCATGGGCAACCTTCGCCCGGACCACGCCATCGCGTCGCTGACCATCAGTGCTATCGGGGGCGGCCTCTGGGATTACAACGTCCCGTCTTCGCGCAACTGGAGCGCGGCCCTGGTGCGCACCGCCGGCGCGACCACGGCCAACGTCTACATCCAGCCTTATCAGCGGGAGACGGGCCGGAAGTTCACCATCCGCCTGACGTACGACGACGGCACGACGACGACCGTCACGTTCACGGGCGGCGCGGCCAATCCCACGCTCCGCGTCACGCCGGTCCCCACCGTGAAAAAACCGGCTTCCGTGCTACCGAGGACGATCACCTCGATCCTGTGGTGGCGCCGTTGAACAGTCCGGTTGAGAGGTGTCACTCATTGATCATGCGCTGGGTAATCTCGCGCTCGCAGACCTTGCACCACTTCCATCGGCTCAGGCCGAGCTTCTCGTTGAGATGTTGGCTGGCGATCCGGATCGTGCGGAACCAGATCTTGGTTTCGTTCTCCGCGGCCCGGTCCAGCTTGGGGCAGCGGGCGAAGTGCAGGAGGTTGGAACCCGTGCGCAGGCGCTTGCCGTTGTTCTCAGGCATCGTGCCGTGAAAAACGTAGCCAACGGCCTCCAGGCGTGTCTCGGAAAGGTCATCCGGCGATTCAATCGTGCGCATCGACACCGACTGATCCTTAACCAGCATGGATCAATCCCCCGAGGGACACTGGAACCGTCTTCTCAGCAGGCGGTTTGTCAAAGCGTATCTATACCACTTTACGAGGAACCGACGCCGGCCGCAAGGCCAACGGCGGGAGCGTCGGTCTTGTGGACCGGCGGGACGCGGCGATAGGCTGGGAAACACGAGACTGTCGCGAGGATATCGGGTCGGTTTCGGTTTCCTTGCGGAAACGACGGCGGGTGCCACGGGTTCCGTCCGCGGAACCCGTGTCCGGGGCCATCCGGCACGGGTTCCGCGGACGGAACCCGTGGCACCCGGCGCGGAGATCGCCGTGCTGCGCGAAACGGTCAACCATCTGCGCGACCTGCCCCGGTACCGCCAGATCCTGGCGACCTTGCTGCGTTATGGGTATCGCGACGTGGTCACGGCGCTGCATCTGGAGGGCCTGGTGCGGCCCTTCGAGCGGGCCGCGCTCGGCGACGACGTGCCGCCCCAGGACCGGCCCCGGCGGCTGCGGCTGGTGTGCGAGGATCTCGGGCCGACGTTCGTCAAGCTGGGGCAGCTTCTGAGTCCCGCCCCGATTTGATCCCCGAAGCCTACACGACCGAGCTGGCCGCGCTGCGGGACGACGTGCGGCCCTTCGCGTTCGTCCAGGCCGAGGCGATCCTGGCGTGCGAGTACGGCCGGCCCGTGGGGGACGTCTTCGCCACGATCGATCCCGAGCCGGTCGCCTCGGCGTCGATCTCGCAAGTGCATCATGCCGTCCTCTTCGACGGCCGCGACGTGGCCTTGAAGATTCGCCGCCCCGGCATCGAAAAAATCGTCCAGGCCGACCTCGACATCTTGAGGAACCTGGCGCACCTGATCGAGCGCCGGCTGCCCGTGCTGGCCCCGTATCAGCCGGCGGCGATTGCCCGCGAGTTCGAGCGCAGCCTCAAGCGCGAGCTCGACCTGAGCATCGAGCGCCGCACCATGGAACGCTGCCGCGGCCAGCTCGCCACGTTGCCCTATGTGCGCGTGCCCGAGGTCTTCCCGGCCTACTCGACCACGAAAGTTCTCTGCATGGAGTTCATCGACGGGGTGGGCGTCGATGACCTCGACGGCATCGCTCGCCTGGGGGTCCGTCCCGAAGACGTCGCCGTGCGCGGAGCCCGCATCTTGCTCACGCAGATCTTTCACTTCGGCTTCTTCCATGCCGATCCCCACCCGGGCAATCTCCGCGTGCTCTCCGGCGGCGTGATCGTGCCCCTCGATTACGGCATGTTCGGCCAGATCGACGCCCGCGTCCGCGAGCGCATCGCCGATTTGTTGATCGGCCTGCTCGCCCAGGACACCGAACGGGTCCTGCGCGTGCTCGACGCGCTCGATATTCGCGGTGAGAGCGTCGATTCCAAAGCCCTGGCACGCGATGTCAGCGAGCTCGTCGCCGCCTATTCGCATCTCTCGCTCGACACGATCGACCTCGGCCACCTGCTGCGCGAGCTCGTGACGCTGATCCGGACGCACCATCTGCGCATCCCGCCCGATCTGGTGCTGTTGATCCGCTCGCTGGTGACGATCGAGAGCGTGGGCCGCCGCCTCGATGCCCACTTCGACATCGCCGCGCAGCTTCACCCGTTTCTGCGCGAGCTGACGCTGCGACGGTTCCATCCCTGGCGGTTGCTGGGCCAGACGGCACGCACCGGCGAGGACCTGCAGCGCATCGCCACGCTGCTGCCCGACGTGCTCAGTCAGTCGCTGGAGTCGATCAAGCGCGGCGAGCTGAACGTGCGGTTCGACCTCACGCATTTCGAGAATCTGGTCCGCCAGCTCACCCACGCCAGCCACAGCCTGGCCGCCGGCATCATCATCGCGGGCCTGATCGTCGGCTCCTCGGTGATCGTCCGCGCCGGCGCCGGCTTCGTCACGCTCGGCACGCTCGGCTACATCCTCGCCGGCCTGCTGGGATTGTGGCTCCTGTGGAACATCCTCCGCGGAAGGTAGGTTTCTTGTAGGGTGCGTCAAGTCCGCGCCGACGCACCTTCTGGACCCACGAGCCCTCGATGGGGTGGAAGAGCCGAAGGTGCGTCGCGCGGACTTGACGCACCCTACAAGGCTAATCCACGATCTCCAGAAACGTCTTTCCGAGGAAAATATAATTATTCGGTCCGACGGAAATCGGTCCGTTGATGCCGAAGACGGCGATCGCGTAGGTCTTGCCCGGCGCGGGGTCGGGCAACGCGACGCGGTTCGGGCAGTTGAAGCCGGCGACGACCGTTCCGCCGGACTGGCCGACCTGGTAGGGCAGCTTGCCGTTGACCCAGACCTCGCCGTAGTCATCGACGGTGGTGGTGAAGGTGACTTTTTTCCCGGACACGCCCGCGGGCAGAGTCACCTTGATGCGGTACCAGCAGAAGCAGACGCGGCCGGTGCCGCGGCGCTGGCCGAGCGTCGTCGGATTGACGAGTTCCCAGGCGCTGTCGTCGAAATCGGGCGTTTCGGCGTGCGGGCTGATGTCGTAAGTCGTGTTCGGCGCACCGTCGGGCGCCTTCCACGGGATCTCGACAATCTTGGCGTTGGCGAAGCGCCACTGGCCCTGGACGGCCTGGACACCCTCCTGGGTGCGCAGGTCGATCGTTTTGGAATCGGCGGCGGCCGGTCGCGGCAAAGCCCCCAAGCCACGACGCATCCCGCGGCACAGATGAGCAGACGCATGGTTCGGCCCTCGTTCGTAGGCGGCGTCCGGAGTCTTCCCGACGGGCGATATCGTAATACGAGACGGGTCTCGTAGGGTAGGCTTCAGCCTGCCAATCCCATTTCCGTGGGATTCGAATGGGATTGGCAGGCTGAAGCCTACCCTACGAGACTCAGTCATCAGGCATTCGACATTTCCGTGGGATTCCGGAATGGGATTGGCAGGCTGAAGCCTACCCTACGAGACTCAGTCATCAGGCATTCGACATCGGTCTTTCTCCGCTTCAGGGTACGGAGACCGGCACGACCTTGGGCGACGGCTCGGCCGGGGCTTCGTCCCGCGCGAACGGATTCGACGGCAGCTCGCCCGCGGCCGGGGTTTCGGCCTTTGAGGGCGCGGCCGTCTTTTCCTTTTTCGCCTTCGACTTGAGCGTGACCTTGCCGTCCTTGATCTCGACGCTCTCCAGGCGCCGGAGCACGCGGGCGTTTTCCTCGTTGTTGTAGGCGTCCTTCGCCAGGTTCTGGCCCCGGAAGGATTTCATGAACTCCTCGGGCACGGGCTTGCCCTTGACCTCGAGATCCTCCACGTAAACCTGCAAGATGCCGTCCTCGAGGCGGACGCGGAACGTGGCCTTGCCATTGACGTAGCGGCGGCCGAAGTGGGGCAGGTCGAAGGGATAGCTCATCTGCCCCTTGAGCTTGTCCTGGTCGATCGTGAGGGCAAACTTGCCCGCGAACTGGGGTTCGCTCTCCAGCAGGGCGTTGAGCTCGTCACTGGTGAGCGTCAGCGTCTCGGCGCGGCCTTCCTCGGCGGCCTTCTTGAAGTCCTGGACCCGATCTTTCAGCGCCTTGAGTTCGGCCTCGGGCAGCTTGGTCACCGGCAGCGGCATCGGCACCGTGTCGGTGTACTGCTCGATGGTCCGGCTGACGAACCGATACGCATAGAACGTCGCCACGACCGCGACCACCGCCACCACGGCCGTCAAGACCACGGCGATCAGGCAGCCGTAGTACAGGCATCCGTGCTCGTCCCGGACCCGGTCCCTGCGCGGCGGTGGTTCGGGATAGTAGAGAGAATCTTCCACGCCCATCGTTTGAGCCCTCCTCGATCGGTTCTCGGCCCGTTACGTGTCTGGTCTGCGGCTGCGATGCCGTAACGGGTCCCCTGGGGCCGCTCGCCGTGGGGAAAAAAACACGGCCCATGTTGGCAGGGTATTCGCTAGCGACGCGCGGTTATTCCGACGGTCCGCCCACGGCTTCGGCCCGCCGCTCCGGGGGATTCGCGGGGCCGGGGCAGGATGGAGCCGAGCTGTCGGGCACACGCGCCAGCAACTCGGTAAGCTGGAAGCCGCGATAGGGCTGGGTCACGGCCGGCTGGCCGTCCTTGGAGGCATTGGCCACCCAGAACCGGGTGGAGGCCGGCGCGAACAGGACGCTGTGCAGGTTCGATTTCATGGCCACGGGCCGGTCCATCAGGTGCCGGGCCGAGTCGGCGTCGAAGGTGCCCAGCCCCTCCTGGACGCGCCGGGCCAGCTCCTTGTAGCGATCGCCGGCCGAGAGCACCACGGCATTCGGAATCGCCTCCGGCAGAAGAGGATGCGTCTCGCCCATGCGGATCACGCCGAAGGCCGCGTGCGAGGCTTCCATGCCGACCGCCTGGCCGGTCTTGCCGTCGGAGATCACGTAAAAATACTGGCAGGTGCGGGGATGATCGCGAAACACGGCGATGGCCGCGTCGAGGTCGCCGGCCTCTTCGAGGGCCATGCGGAGCAAGAACGCCATGGGCATGCCGGCCCACTGGCCCAGGCCGCGCCCGCCCATCTCGCCGATGGCGACCTGCCGGGCGTTCATGCCGGTCACGCTGCCGACGAACCCCGCGTAGGTCACGTTCACGAACGGAATCCGGCCCGAGGGCTGGGCGATGAGCACCACGGCGTGCTCCTGGAGCCGCCAGTCGCAGCCGTAATCGAGGATGCGGCCGTGGTACAGCGTGCCGTCCTTGGTGGCCGCGCCGCTCAGCGCGAAGCCGCTGCAATGGAACAGCTCCGGAATGAAATTCGCCAGCACGATCTCGTTGTAGGAAACGCCCGAACCGTCGGCCACGCCCTGCATTTCCTCGTAGAACCGCGCCGGGACGTGCGGCTTCTGGAGGAGGGTGATCGTCTGGATGATGGTCTTGGCGTCGGGCTGGATGCCGATGCCGCCGAGGTTCACCTGGAGGTGTTCGCTGAATTCCTTGGCCTTCACATCGAACAGGAACCGCACCAGCTCGCGGATGTCCTTCTTGAGCAAGGTACCGTGCTGAAAGCCCATCTCGTACGGCGTGCCTTGCACGTGGAGCACGCGGCGGCCCTCGCTCTCTTCCAGGAACCCCTGGCCACAGCGGGCGACGGTCTTCGAGTCGGCGTGGACCGCCGCGGCGAGAGATCCCAGAACGAGGAGCACGCCCAGCACGCGCCCGGCCCTTCGTCGCACCATCGTCGTCGCTCCGGAAATCGATTCCTGGTTCCCCGCGCGTCTGCGGTCGCACCGGCGCTGCGGTTCCTGGTTGTATCGCAAATCGGCCCGCCCCGGAAGCACGACCTGGCGTGAGTACCTGTTTAGAGTCTGTCCCAGAAGTGACGATCCGGTCATTCTGGTATTAGAGGCTATCCGGGAAGTCTGGTTTTAGCCCCGAAGGGGCGGAAGTGAATAGCCAGGGGCGTCAGCCCCTGGAACCGGAGCGACGCGTCAGAAACCCACTCCGGAGCCCCGCAGGGGCGACCGAAGCCGCGGCCCCGCTGGACCTTCTGTCGCCCCTGCGGGGCTCCGGAGGAAGATCATGTCGCGACGCCCACCGACCCAGGGCTGACGCCCTGGGCTAGGAACTTCCGCCCCTTCGGGGCTAAAAACCGGACTTCCCGGATAGCTTCTTAGCCCCAAAGGGGCGGAAGAATAGCCCGGGGCGTCAGCCCCGGGAACCGAGACCGGCCCCACTCCCCCCTTCTTCTCAGCCCCGAAGGGGCGACAGAAGAGGCTGCGGACCCGGGGCTTTGTCGCCCCTTCGGGGCTGAAAGAAGGTTTTTGCCTGTTCCCTCCCGGGGCTGACGCCCCGGGCTATTCGCTTCCGCCCCTTCGGGGCTAAAACCTGACGCCCTCGGGGGGCTTTCGGGACAGACTCTTAGCGTCCCACCGTTTGTCGTAAGCCCTTTCTGTGTAGCGGCGGCCGTCCCGGCCGCTCCGAAGGGGACCCAGACCGGAGCGGCCGGGACGGCCGCCGCGACACAGAGAAACCCATCGGGAAAACCGGCCGGCTCGCTGTCCTGTTGAAGGGGACCGGAGCCGGAGCGCGCGCCGAAGCTCCGATTCGTTCGTTTTTGTGGTACTGTAGCCACAATACCGGGCTATCCTGCAGAAGGTGTTGGGTGCCACGGGTTCCGCTTTGGGAACCCGTGTCCGAGGCGGGCCGGCACGGGTTCCCAAAGCGGAACCCGTGGCACCCAAGGCCGTTCCCGCAAGGATTCGGAAATCCACCCGGTATCCTCGCGACAGTT
>CAWHUG010000012.1:0-636985 GCA_963832405.1 uncultured Isosphaeraceae bacterium | reverse complement strand
CAGCTGGATCGCCGAACAGATCGCTCTCCATGTGCCGATGTGCCGTACTGATGACCCGAAAATCACCGCCACTGGACCCGCAGTCCGATTCGTCGCGACTGCGGGTCCCACTCCCATGGACTTTCTCTTGCCCTACATCACCGCACTCGCGTCCGCGCCTCTTCCTTCGCCGCGACGATGTCCCGTTCCCGCTTCCTCACCGGCGGCCTCTTCCGCTCCCTGCTGGGAACGACGACCTTCCGGGACTTCGTCCTGTGCCCTACGGCCTTTCGCCGTGCGTGGCGGCAGCGGACCTATCCGATGCGGCCGCGGCCGCTTCGAGGATGCGGTGGCCGCGCTTCCCGCACCGGTACAAGAGCGGATCGGCGTCGAACTGTCCCAGGTGGCGGCATTGGCCCGCCGCGCGACCATCCCGCTCTTCTTCGATCTTGTGCCCGGCGGATGCTCCCGCCTGCTCGCGTCGCCAGCGTGACGGAGCAGCGCTCTGGTTTGTGCTCCACCACCCCGATGCTTGTACCGACGTGCTCTTCCACTCCGAGGCAACCGCGTTCGAGACCTGGTGGATCGCCCGGACAACGCCCGGCCTCGCTCTGACCGATCACGCCCGGAAACGACGCGATCTTCAGCGCGCTGTGCCGCTACTTCCGCGATGGCTCCGAGACGAGGCGATCTTATACCGTCCGTTCCGAGCTATTCCAGGACCCACCGCGGATGGTCTTTGCCGTTCGCTGCGCGCTAAATCCGGCGGATCGGCTGACATTCGTGTACGAGCCGCCGGAGGGCCTCGTCTTCCTGCGCCACGTCGTTGTCGGCCGGATGGCGCTGCGCTCCTGTCAACCTTCGGCCAGGCCGTGCTCGGCGTCCCACCCGAGCCGTGTCTTCATCGTCTCGACCTCTACCGCCTCCTCGCGGGATTCGAGCCGCCGCTCCCCGAGGACGTGCGTTCCGTCCGGGTGACAGCGCTGGAGCCGTGTTACCCGGCCAGTGAGGGACGTCGCCGGATCACGCTCCAGACCAACGCGACCGACCGCCCGACGTCGATCACCACGCTATTGGACCGGCACGTCCCGCGCGAAGAGATCGAGGCCTCGCGTCTGTCCGTCACCCGGGCCGAGCTTCAGGTCGAGCTCCGGGAACGGGGCCGCCCGCGCATCCACCGGGTGCGGCTTTGCGCGATCACGTGGGTCTGCGCCCTCGTCGCCCGCCACCCTACTTTTCGCCTGTCTCCGCCTGTGGGCATGCTCCATGGCCACCCGCTTGAGTTCCTCGTCGGCCTGCTCGATGCCCGGGAACCGGCGTTCGTCGATCTCGGCGACTTCTCGGGACCCCACCAGGCGATTCTGCGCACTGCGCAATCGCTGCGGTGGCTGGCGACCGAACCCGAGACGAACCCGGTCCCGAGTTGCCCGCACTGTCTTGCCGGCACGCCGTACCGGGTCTGGGACCGCTACGTCTGCAGCCGGTGTCGCAGCCAGATCGACCTGGCCGCTCTCCAGCTCTGGCGGCTGGACCACGAGGTGTTCGCCCGTTGGCTGGCCGCGTCCCTGCACCTGGACGCGGACACGATCCGCGTCGCCCCGGGCCTCTGGCGGCTGGGGATGCTGCACCGCGAGGGGGTCGTGCGCACCGAGTGCTTCTACCTGCGCGGCGAGGACCTGCCGGCGGCGGGCCTCCATCGCTTGCTGGTCTTCCGCAGTGCCCTGGTGCTCCACGGCCAGCCGGTTCGGCCCCTCCTGCCGGGGTTCACGGGCCAGGTCCTGTCACTCACGGATGTACTCCGGTTCGAGGACGAGCGGCTCTCGGTCGTGCCGCTCTCCGCGCTGCTGTCGCGGGGCGGGCCGGTGCGGTTCGATCCGGTGTCCGGCGATCTCCACGCCGGCGACCTCTTCCTCGGTCGGGTCCCGCCCGGCACGAGGGAGCACGCCCTCTTGGTCGGCCTTGCCGCGCAGCCGGGCCGGCCGGTGGCCTACAGCGACCTGAAACGCTTCGTCTGCCGGATGAGCCGCTCGTCCGATTCCACCGAGGAGGCGGTCTTCTGCCAGAAGCTCAAGAGCCGGATCAAGCGGATGCACGGGGTGGCGGCAATCGACCGGCTCATCCGCACCGATTGCGCCGTGGGCGGCTACGTCCTGAGCCGGGAACTTGACCTGGACGGGGCCGAGTCGTGTCCCTGAGCGGGGAGTTGGGCTGAGGGTCATCGGCCTTCGACAGCGCAGGGCGCACTGGAGAGCCTCGACCGCCGGTCATCCGTTACGGACCGTCCGGCTTGGAGCAGACGATGCAGCGCCCTCCCAGGCCCTCGTATGCCCGGCGGAAGAGAGGGGTGGTCTTGCGGATGACCCGAGGTTGGCGAGGGTCGTGGTATGTGACAAACCGGCCGGTGACCTGGGTGGGGATGACGGTGTGGATGATGGCGTCGCGAATGGAGTGATGCGCCCGTTGGCGTGGGTTCAGGTCAAATACGGCACGATCGATGTAGGCAATCGCGAGCTTCCCTTCCGCCAGGATTTGCCGGAGGTGCTCGACGGTCGCTTCCCGGATGTCCGCGACGAGCCCGAACTGCCGCGCGAGGTGCTCCAGTTCGCCGATCTCCGTGCCGTCGGGTTCCAGGTGCACCTGGCTCTCCAGCATACCCTCCTCGACATCCGTGCCGTAGAAAGCAAGGACCATCCGCAGACAAGCCAGGGCGCAGGTGTTCTTCTTCTCCTGCCGGTAGAGCGGAAGTCCGGTACTCATTCGTTTGGCGAAGGACTTCCGGGGTCAGCCGCGATCTGCCGCACTCGCTGCCGCATCAACTCGACGTCCGTCAACTCCGTGAACTGCCCGCTCTCGTAGAGGAGGTCGCCCAGGTATCCCTCGTGCCCGGAAGGGGCACGGAGATGGACGGCGATGATCCAGCGACGTGAGCCGCCCTCGCCCTTCTCCTCTCGGATCCCGGCGACGTTCCAGAACATCGGGTGCTTCGCCTCGAACAGCAAGTAGATTCGGCCCTCCGGAGAATCTCCTCCTCTTCCTCGTTAGATTCGGGCGGCCTCGTCCGCCGCGCCGCCCGGGCGGCTTTCGTCCGCGTCTGTTCATGCGCTTTCCTGACCACGGGAAACCCTCCTTCCAAGCCTGTCTCCGGGCGGTCGGGATGGTCCGGTACCGATGACGGCGGATTTCGCTCGCTCATGAATGCGAGGGTACGCCACTTTGTTCCCTCTGTCAAAGCGCGATCGCCCTGCTCCTGATGGCGAGTTTTCCGCCTCCGCGCGCCTCGATCCCACTCCGTCACGAACCCCTCGACCCGGATCGGAGCCGCGCCCAAGGTAGGATTCTCGTGCGAAAGTAGGACTTTCGTGGGAGGGACGCGCGGGGCAAATCGGTGTTTCCTGGCGCCATCGTCCTCCGCTGCCCATGCTTGACCTGACGCCCCAGGACATCACCGAGTTCCAGGACCTGTTCCGGAAGGAGACCGGCCTTGCCCTCACCGAGGAGCAGGCGCGCGCGTACGCCACCAGCCTGATCGAGCTCGTCGCCTTCGTGGTCCGGCCCGAATCCCCGCGCTGACCTCCATCCTCCTCCTCTCATGTCCGACCTGCTCTCCCTCCACCGGCGCGAAACACCTCCGATCGACCCGGCCGACTTCCTCTTCGCCTTCCCGTCGTTCGTGCTCCAGTACCTTGACGACTCGCCGCGGCGTGATCCCGGCAAGGCCCTGACGGTCACCCGCTACAGCCCGGACGTGGCGGTGCGCAAGCAGGCCGAGGGCTGCGGCATCTACTTCACGCCGAACGCCTTCGACGGCCGCCGCCGGATCGAGCGGCTCCTGAAGATCCAGGCCGTCTACCTCGACCTGGACGTGGCCAAGGAGCGCGACAGCCTCCCCATCGGGACGATCAACGAGCGCAAGGCGCGGGCGCTGCTGGACCTGCTCGCCGCCGAGCCGCGCCCGCACGCGGTGATCGAGACCAAGAACGGCCTCCAGCCGATTTGGCGGGTGGAGACGGCCGGCGTCCGGGACGCGGTGCGGCTCTTCCGCGAGACGATGGCGACGCTGCTGCGGCGATTCGGTGGCGACCCGGGGGCCAAGGACGCCGCCCGCGTGCTCCGGCTGCCCGGCTTGCTGCATCTGAAGGACCCGGCGCAGCCGTTCCGCTGCGGACTGGTCTGGAACGAGCTCCATGCCGCGCCGCACGACCTGCAGGGCGTGCTCGATGCGTTCTACGTCCCGCCCGAGGTGTCCGAGTGGGAGCGACCGCGGACCGGCACTCATGCCGGGGCACCCGGCAACGCCCTCGACCTGGCCACGGTCATCCCCCGGGCGGCGGCCGAGGCGGGGATCACCGTCACCTTCCGACCCAACCGCGACGGCTCGCGGCAGATCGTCGAGGACGGGATCGTCACCTCCGGCTTCCTCTCCGCCCGGGGGAATTTCGCCTACTCGGCCAGTGGCAAGGACCGCAAGGGCGGGCCGGTGCAGCTCATCCGCTACTACCTGGGCCTGAGCCGGCAAGAGGCCGTGCGCTGGCTCGATGAGCGGTTCCCCGGAACGCACCGGGGCCCATTCCCGATCCGGTCCGAACCCTCGGTGAGCCACGGGCCTGATGGTCGGGACAGGACCGGCTCGTGATGGCCCGGGACACCCCTGCGGATTCTCGTTTTTTCGCTCGCTTTCGCGCCGAAGTCGCCCCATGGTGGCGCTCCCACCGACCTTCCCCCCGACCCGATGAAGTTCTTCCTCTACTGCCGCAAGTCGACCGACCGCGAGGACAAGCAGATCCTCTCGACCGAGGCCCAGCAGCGGCTCCTCGTGGAGCACGCCGAACGGCAGAAGCTCACCCTCGCGGCCGTCTACGTCGAGAACCAGTCGGCCTACAAGGCTGGCCGGCCGCAGTTCAACGAGATGCTCGCGCGCCTCGAGCGCGGCGAGGCCGAGGCCATCCTGACGTACCACCTGACCCGCCTGGCCCGCAACAGCTACGACGGCGGCCGGCTCATCTACATGATGGACGAGGGCCTGGTCCGGCAAATCCGGACACCCGAGAAGACCTACCTCGACAGCCCCGACGACAAGTTCATGATGCAGATCCACTTCGCCATGGCCAAGAAGAGCACCGACGACACCAGCCAGTTCGTCACCCGCGACATCGAGTCGAAACTGTTACGCGGCGAGTTCCCGGGCCGGGCGCCGATGGGCTACCTGAACATCTCGCGCGACGGGCACATCGTCCGCGGCCAGGACAGCCCGGAGAAATCTCGGATGCTGCTCGCCCTGGACCGGCCGCTCAAGCGCATCGAGATCGACCCGATCGACGGCCCCCTGATCCGCACCCTCTTCGAGCAGGCGGCCAAGGGAATCTACCGGCTGCGGCACTTGCGTGGCTGAGCGTCCGGCTGGGCCTGCGTTCGCGCAAGTCGGGCCGGCCATTGGCCAAGAGCATGATCGAGGCGATCCTCAAGAACCCCTTCTATCGGGGCGCGTTACCGTACATGGGCACGGTGTATGACACGGCCCTGATCCGCGAGAAGAGCCACAATCCCACCGCCGCCGTGCAGCATGAGCCGCTGGTCACGCGGCCACTCTTTGAGCGGGTGCAGGAGGCGATCACGATCCGCGGGTGCGGCCGCACCCGCAAGCACCGGCAGGCGTCATGTTAGTTGGTGGTACAGACGATCAGTTGAGGGAGAAATCGCGTCCCCAGAAGGCCTCCCACTGTCCTTTCTCGCTGCGGTAGAGTGCGCGGAGGTGGCAGACGGCATGGGCTCCGTCCTCGCCCCAGCGCATCCCGGCCAGCTTCAGACGCTGGCTGCCCACCACCGTCTTGCAGGCGCTCTCCACCGCGCCGCTACCGATGCACCAGCCTTTGGCCAAGTAGTCCGGATACTCCATCCGGTGCGCGTTCCGCTCCAGGTAACCGATCACCTCGTCCACCGCCTCCTTCAGGCCGGCCCGACGGGGCCAATCCCATTCGCGCAAGATCGCTGCCAGCACCGCGCCCCCTTCGTCCTTGAGCCACGCGCGCCACTGCCGTGCTTGATCTTCGGCGTGCTCCTCGTCCTGGGGGTACAACCGCCGCGCCAAGCCGGTGAGCTTCTCCGCGGGGTGGTAGAAGTCGAGAATGATCAATTCCACACGAGGAAAGTTCTCCTGGAGTCGAGCCTCCAAGCCCGAACCGCCGTCGCTCAAGCCGATCCAGCGATCGGCGCGGTCCATACCCACATGCCCGGCGAGCGGGCGCAGCAAGGGCGTGAAGTCCTCCAGGGGATACAGTCCCGAGAGGTAACGGGCCGGCATCGGCTGGGGCTTCTCGTCGGGCCACGGCCAGTCCGGGCAGGGGTTGCAGACCATCCCCACGTAGGCCATGCGCCCCTCGGCCGGGCCGCCCCCGACGCCCTGTTGACGGACGCCGGTGGCGTCTAGTTCGACATAGGCACACGTCTTGCCTTCATAATCCTTGTGCCAGGACCAGTCTTTCTGAGGACCGAGTGTCGTGCCCGCCGCGACGGCGTCGGCCAGACGCTCTCCGGCGTCTTCGGTGGTCCGCTCCACGGTCGACTCCGAGAGCCGCACACCGGCCATCTCCTCCAACAGTTCGGCGCCTTTCTCGAAGCTATCGGCGACCGCCCCGGCCAAGGTGGCGACGCGTTCCAAGGCCGGTGTCAGGTCACGGGTCGTCAGGCCCGCATCGCGATCGAAGGGGAACAGGCCTTGGCCGCAGCGCCGACAGAGGTAGTAGGCGCGGCGGTAACGGATGGGTCCCACGAGGCTCAGGGAGGTGTGCGTGCGGTGCGAGTGGAACTCGGCGGCTTGGCCGCAGTGCGGGCAAGTCACGGAACTGCCTTCGTAGCCGTTTTTTTTTCCGCCAAGTGCTGCTCGACCGCCTTGGCGGCGATCTTGTGGGCGAGCGCCCGGATCTTGAACTCGTTCTGGCCAAAGAGGTGGGCATCGTCGGTCGTGGCCAGGTTGGCGGCCAGTTCGCTGATCTCGGTGTCGACCGCCTCGCGAATGGCGTGCGCGAGCGTCTCGATCTCGGCTTGTTTCTCGGGCGAAAGAGGTTCGGGCAGCATAGGTGGACTCCGGTTCCTTCGTCAGGTTCTCCTCAACGATCACCACTTTCGCTCTTGTGTACAAAGATTCCGCCAACTTTCAAGATGCCCGCCGCGCAAGCACTCCTTCCCGTTCGGCCGGGGCTTGCTGCGCTGCGGGGAGTGCGGTGCGGCCGTCACGGCGGAACGGCAGAAGGGCATCGTCTACTATCACTGCACCGGCACCCGCGGACCCTGCTCGCAGAGGGAATGGACGCGCGAGGACGGGCTCGCATCCCAGTTCACCAACCTCTTGCTGGGCCTGCGGATACCCCAGTCCTTCCTGGATTATTCGCTGGATCGGTTACGGCATGTCCACGCGGCGGAGGCCGAGCTGTCGATGGCCTTGCGACGCAAGCTGCAGGGACAGCGCAACACCTGCCAGCTCAAGCTCGACGGCCTCCTGCAGCTGAAAATCTCGCCCGGAAACGTGGGCGGCGCCCTGCTGTCCGACGACGAGTTCCTGCAGCAGAAGACCGCCATCCGGCGGGACATCGAGCAGCTGGACGAGCAGCTCGCCACGGTCGAGAAGCAGGGGGAGAACTGGGTGGACGACTGCGAGCGGTTCTTCGCCTTCACCCAACGGCTGCGGCATCGCTTCGAGGACGCGGCGATCGACGACAAGCGAATACTCCTGTTGCACGTCTGCTCGAACCTGACCCTGAAGGACCGGAACGTGGCTGCGGAATACCGTGAACCCTACGCGACGCTGGCCGGCTTCCCGCTAGCCGGCGTGGAGCGAACCGGCGGATTCGAACCGGTTTCGGTGCATGCCGTGGCCGAAAACTCGGAATTGATGGCGAAATGGCTCCACCTGGTAGGCGTCATCCGAATCCACGGTGCGCCACTCTTTGCCCCGGCCGACGGCAAGCTGTAGCCCTTTTCCCGAGCCTCACAGTGAACCACCGATTTGACGATTCTTTCCCGTTCCAGCGTGATCTGTACTCTTCCCCATCGGCTCTCGGCCTGGCTCTTGCAACGCCGATATGACGCGGCGACCCGCAAGGTCCGGGTGATCGAAGAGTTGGGCCTGCCCGAGGAACTGGAACAGGCCGCCGTGAACCGGGTGCTGCGCCGCTTCGAGCGGAGGCTCGATCGTTTCACGCGCCACCCCTGACGTCTCCCTATGCTTTCCAACCGCACGATCATCGGCAATCGAGGCAGCGGAAAGTCGATCACGCTGGAGGTCATGATGACCGAGATTGCGGAGGAAGCATCGATCCTGCTCATCGATTGGCCGGGGACATTGGCTGACCGCATGACCGGGCGGATGAGCGAGCGCGGCCTCGAATCGCGGTTGATCGTGGACAAGGCGCGGTGGACGGATCGGGTGCCGAGTTGGTCGTTCCGGCCGGCATCGAAGGCAACTGATCCGCTGCGCAAGGCATTGGACGAGCAAGCCGCCACCGAGGCCCTGCTCGCCGCCTGCTTCGCCCGCAGATATGAGAAGGACGGACTCCTGACACCGAACACCGCCAAGGCCGCCCGGGCGGGCATCGACGTCTTCTTCGACATCCCCGTGGAGATCCGTCCCCCACTGCACCTGATCACTCATCTCTTCAGCCGCGGCGATCCGATCGGCCGGTGGCTGCTCGCCCAAACAGCGAATCGCGAAGCGGCTGAGGTGTTTGCCGAGGCGACCCGTCTCTCCACACGTTCCCTACAACAGTGGGAGTACCTGATGGGCGCCGGCGGCAGACTGCTCGAACCGCTCGCATCGCCGGTCGTCTGGCCGCGGTGCGGTGCTTCGCTCGACTGGAAGGAAGTCATCCACAACCGTCGGCATTTCTACCTCGGAATGGAAGGACTGCCCCAGAGCCTCGCCACCACGCTCGCCATCCTCACCTATGGCCCGGCGCTCCAGGCGGCGCGGGAACTGGCCGAGGAAACAGGCCAGGTACACCCCTTTATCGTCGTTCTGGAGGAAGCTGGTGCGCTGTCGCTGGTGACGCCGCTCATCACGCTCGCCATGCAGGCCTACCGCAAGCACGGCGTGTCGGTCTGGCTCGCCTCTCAGACGCTGGAGGACTTCCACGACGAAGCAACGATTGAGCAACTGCTGGCGATGAGCGAACATCACTGGCACCAGATGGCGGCGGGCGTCGAGCGAGCGGCCCAGGATTGCGCCTTCCCGACCTACGACCCCAATCGCGTGCTTCACGTCCGCGATCGGACGGAGATTCAGCGCTACAGCGAGGTTCCCACCCGGTCGGTACGGACCGATCCCAACGGCCAGTGGCTGAGTGTCACCCGCGGCACAGCCTTCCGGCCCGTGCTCAGAACGCGCGTCGATGAGCAGTTCGATTCGCCCCAGAACCACGAGGCAGAGTATCGCCAGAAGCTCTCGACGCTCGATGTCGGCGAGCGCTTCGTCCGGGGACTCGATGGGACGATTCGCCACGAGCGTACCCGGCTGCCCGACGATCCGTGGGGCCCGTTCGCCGACGAGACGATCACGGTTGATGGCCGGCCCCGAACGCTTGGCCAGTACCGACTTGGCGCTGCCTACGACCGCATCCGATCTTCATCTCTGTATCAACCCCCGCTCCTATGGACCCATCCGCTGCTTTCGCCAAGGGTATCCACGCACACACCAACCCCCGCTCCAGCAACCGCGTCGGCGCCAGCGCGATGGCTGGATCGTGAGACTCGCCCAGATCGGCCCTGTCTGGATCGACCTTCTCGTGCAACTCCGTCTCTTTGGTACTCGTCAGAACGCCGCGCGTCGGCTCGCCAAGCTGGAGGAGTCCGGCCGCCTGCGCTACACCGGGCGTGTGTCCCTAGACAGCCACAGGCCGATGCATCTCTGGTGCAACCGGTACATGCCCGACCGGCTGCTCCGGCACGAAGTGGACCTGATGCGGGTGTTCTACGCGTTCTGGCCGAACGCCTACGCCGTCACGGGCGAGGACGTCGATCCCCGCTGGAGAGCGGACATGGAGCTGACGATCGGGCCGGTGGGAACGGGCCGCACCTACATGGTGGAAATGGACGAGGGGACGGAACCGACCGCGCAGGTGCGCCGGCGGCTGGCGCAGTACGCCGACTGCCCGCATGCGGTGCTGTGCGTCGTCCGGGATGCTGGACGGGCACAGGCGATCCTGCGGTGGACCGATGAGCCGAGAATCTACGTCACGACAATCGATCGTTGCCTGGCTGATCCGTGGGGCGGTCATTGGCGCAACGGCCGCGGCGAGAGCGGGGCGGTCGCGAAAGGTGCTGCGTTCCCTGCTGCATAAGGTGCTGCATTGGGTGCTGCGTTCCCCGCTGCGGAAGCTGGTCGGAAAGCAGCACCCAGTCGGGCGGTTCCATGGGTCAACGCACCGTTGCCCAACCGGCTATCCTAGTCACGCAGCCGGTCGCTTGAGCAACGCAGCGATCGAGACCCTCAAGACCGGCAAGTCCCGCTCGACCACGAGCCAAATCGTCTTCAGGTCCGTCTCGGCGTAGTCGTGGATGACGACGTTGCGCATCCCGATGATCTTCCGCCACGGGATCGTCGGGTGCTGCGATCGAAACGTCACAGGAAGTCGGGATGCCGCCTCGCCGATGATCGAGATTTGCCGGATCACCGCATCCTGGATCAGCATGTCGGCGAAGAACGTCCGCCGTCCTTTGATCGTATACTCCCCGATCCGATCGATCGCGCTGAGGATGTCTTCAAGGTACACCTGCAGATCGCGCTTCGCTCTCGTCATAGAGCGAGGGCTTCGGAGAGGATGCGCTCGCGCAGCGCCGGCTTGATCGTGTGCGAGGGGACGACGTCCACTTTCCGATGGAGGGCATCCTCCAGATCGATCTTCAGGCCCGAGAGATCGAGCAGGCTCATGTCGTCGGGGAGATCAACCAGGAGATCGACATCGCTCGTCTTGCGCTGCTCGCCGCGGACGAACGAGCCGAAGAGGCGGACATTTCCCACACCGTAGCGACCGGCGATGGGCAGCACCGCTTGTCGCAGGCGGGAGAGCGTGCGACGATCCGTGGCCGGTGGTCTGGGCTTGAGCGGCATCGAGGTAGATTGCGTTCTCATTTTAGCACGCCTCGAATGAACCTCACAGTCATTTGATCTGCATAGCGACAATGGAGCGGGATCTTTCCATTTTGATACGGAGGGACGTGCCAATCGTGGCGCACGTTCGGGGCGGGATACGTCCCGATGACGCAGACGCCTAAAGAAGGGACGATCACTTCCTCAAGTACTGCCGTAGCACGTAGCCGGTCGTGCCGTTCGGTGCTCTGACCTTCGCCCAATCGGTGAGCACGTCGAGCAACGTCACCGGCGTCCCGGTGGGGAGCTGCGCGAGCGAAGCGGCATGGCCGGAAGTCTCGGCCCGCAGGTGGACGGGGACGGTCGTGAAGCGGAGCGCGGGGGCGGCGGATGACGGGGTACTTGCGGAAACGGGAGGGGACGACGGGACACTCGCGAAGGCCGAACGGTTGAGTCCCTGCAACCGGGTGAGCAGGACCGCCACCTCCGCCCGGCTGATCGGCTCATCGGGGCGCAACGTCGTCTTGCCGTCGTCTCCACGGACCAAGCCCAACTGGGTGGCGACGAGGATGGCGTGAGTGTAGGGATGGGAGGCCGGCAGATCGGAGAAGCGGTTGGCGGCCAGGGTTGCCGTGAGTCCCGCCAGTTCCACCATGCTCTCGATGACGGCGCCGCGGCTCATGGGGGTGTGGACATCGCGCTGCGGTGTGAGGATCGTGAGTCCGTGCTGCTCGGTGGTGGCGATGACGGACGCCGCCCAGGTGTTCCGTGCCGAGAGGTTCTGGGGTGGTCCGGAGACGAGCGGGAGGGGGAGGGTCGCCAGCAGCATCTTGAGCGCCTCGGCGACGGTGACGGGGTTTGCGGGCTTGAAGAGGTGCAGCGGGTGTCCCTGCGCGTCCAGGTAACCGCTGATGATGTTTGCGGAGGCGAGCCGTGAGACAGCCGTAGCGTACCAGCTGTTCGTCGGAACGTCGGAGAAGACGACCACGCTGACCGAAGAAGAGGATGAGGATGCCGATGCGCTGGCGGATGTCGGCAGTACGGACGTGCAGACCCGCTTCGCTCCGACGCCGGTGCAGGTGACGGTCGGGGTGCCGTCGATGGTGCCACCTCCACCGCCTCCTCCGCCACCACGCGGGGCGGGCGACGGTGAAACGGGCGTGACGGGAGCAACTGCCTGCCCACTGACCACCTGGGTCACGGCAGCGGAGGTGCCTCCCTCGTAGGTGCTGTCTCCGCCGTAGACGGCTGTGAGACTGTGCGTGCCGGTGGAGAGCGCGCTTGTGGTGAGCGTGCCAGACCCGTTACCGAGAATGATGGCGCCGATGCTCGCCTGGCCGTCCAGGATGGTGACGGTACCGGTGGCGGTGCTCGGGGAGACAGTGGCGGTGAGGGTGATGGATTCGCCGACGGTCGCGGGATTGAGCGAGGATGTGAGGGTCGTCGCACTGGTGAGTTTGCTCACGACCTGGGTGAGGACGGCCGAGGTGCTCGTGAGATAGTTGGGATTGCCGCTGTAGACGGCGGTGAGACTGTGGCTGCCGACGGCAAGGGAGCCAGTGACGAGGGAACCCGAGCCGTGGCCCAAGGTGACGGTTCCGAGCGACGCTATCCCATCGAGGACGGTCGCCGTGCCGGTGGCCGTAGAGGGTGTGACGGTGGCGGTGAGGATGACCGACTGGCCGATGAGCGCAGGGTTGAGCGAGGAGACGAGCGCGCTGAAGGTGGAAATGGGACTGACGACCTGGCTGAGGGCGCTCGACGTGCTCCCGGCGTCATTGCCGTCGCCGCCGTAGACGGCGGTGAGGGAATGGGAGCCGACGGCGAGACTGGAGACGGCGAGCGTCCCGGAACCATGACTGAGCGTCGCCGTGCCGATCGTCGTGACACCGTCCATGAAGGTCACGGTGCCGGTGGCCGTGTCCGGGGAAATGGTGGCGGTGAACGTGACCGACTGTGCGTAGATGGACGGGTTCACGCTGGAGGTGAGGGTCGTCGTGCTCGCCGTGATGCTCGACGAGACGACCTGGGAGAGTGTCGAAGACGTGGAAGTGAGATAGTTGCTATCTCCGCCGTAGACGGCGGTGATGCTGTGGGTACCCACGCTCAGGGCGCTCGTGACGTAGGTGCCTGAGCCGTGGCCAAGTGTCGATGCCCCGAGGGTTGTCGACCCATCCTTGAATGTCACCGTACCCGTTGCGCCGGTGGGCACCGTCGCTGTGAAGGTGACAGAAGAGCCGAAGGCAGAGGGATTGCTGCTGGACGTGAGAACGGTCGTGGTGGCCGCCTGGTTCACGGTCTGGGTGACGGTGTTCGAGGTGCTTGCGGCGTCATTGCTGTCGCCGCCATAGACGGCGGTCAAGGAATGGGAGCCGACGGCAAGCGCGCTGATGGCGAGCGTGCCTGAACCGTGGCTCAGGGTGGCGGTGCCGATCGTCGTCGAACCGTCCTTGAACGTCATGGTTCCCGTTGCCTGCGACGGACTCACCGACGCGGTGAGCGTCGTGCTGGCTCCGTACATCGTCGGGTTCACGGAGGACGCGAGGACGGTCGTGCTTGTCGCCTGGTTCACCGTCTGGGTGACGGTGTTCGACGTGCTTCCGGCATAATTGCTGTCTCCGCCATAGACTGCGGTGAGGGAGTGACTGCCAACGGCGAGGTTTGAGATCGCGAGGCTGCCGCTCCCGTGGCCCAAGGTCGCCGCCCCGATGGTCGTTGCGCCGTCTTTGAAGGTAACGGTGCCGGTGGCCGTGTCCGGGGAGACGGTGGCGGTCAGTGTCGTGGCTTGACCGTAGGTCGTGGGGTTCACGGAAGACGTGAGAGTGGTCGTCGAGGCGGTCAGACCCGCCGATTCCACCACTTGGGTCACCGTGTTCGAGGTCGAGGTCGGATAACTGCCGTTCCCGGCGTAGACGACGGTGAGGGAGTGGGAGCCGACCGCGAGGCTGCCGGTGGTGATGCTCCCCGAGCCGTGGCTGAGGGTTGCGGTCCCGATGGTCGTCGCTCCGTCAAGAAACGTCAGTGTCCCCGTGGCGGTGCTCGGAGTGACAGAGGCGGTGAGGGTGACGGACGAGCCGGAAGCGGAGGGATTCTGCGAAGACGTGAGGACGGTCACGGTTCCTGAGGAGGTTGTCGTGAATGTCCCGTCACCGGAGATGGCGATATTGCCCGCCGCATCGACAGACACCACGCGGAAATGGTACCCGGTACCGGACAGCAGCCTGCCGAGCGAGACCGAGTGCGACTCGGTGGCGCCGGAGTCGAAGGGCGAGGAGAGGCCGTAGTCGGTCGTCGGGCCGAACTGGACTTGGGACGTGGCGGCCTCGCCGGTCGTCCAGCTGATGGTCGCCGCTGTCATCTGGAGGTTCGTGGCCTGGACGCCGGAGATGGTGGGCGGCGTCGTGTCGCCGCCGGTGTACTGGTAGGGACCGATGTCGATAGCTCCGCCCTGCGGGCGGGCGGTGCCGTTGAAGTCATCCGGGACTGCCGCCGATCCCGTTCCGGCATTGATGACAGGCGAGCCGGTAACCGTGCGAAAGTTGTCATTCGTCTCGTCTGAGAAGAGCGGCTGTGCGCTGACGCCGTGCGGCTCCTTCCCCGTCGCGGCAGTGAGGCCGGAGAGAGTATAGCTTGTTCCGTTGTATAAAATGGCTCTTCTCCAAAGCGTGTGGGTAAAAAACCGTGTGTGAGGGCCGCGAAGACCTTCGTTTCAAGGATATTTTGGCTTCTCCTCGGCGCGGAGAATCTGGCATGATGACCGGATGCGAAAACAACGTCGGCTGGATGATGCGTACCGGTTTATCGGTTTCCGTCCGGAGCCCACGGTCCGTGGCCTCTTCGGAGATCCCAAGGCGCGGATCGTGCGGCTCCTGCGCCGGGGAAAAAAACGGACTGCGGAGCCTGTGGGCAGAGTCAGCGAACCTTCTACGACCGCACGACCCGTCGCGTACGCGACCTCTCCTGTGGCGACACCCGGGTGTACCTGGAGTTCGAGGTGCGGCGCGTCTCTTGCCGGAGCTGCGGCGCCGTGAAGCGGGAACATCTGCCCTGGTTGGCCAACAACCCCTTCTACACCAAACGGTTCGCCTTCTATGTCGGGCGGCGCTGTCGGGCCTCGACACTCCGGGATGTGGCGCGCGAACTCCGCCTCGATTGGAAAGCGGTCAAGTCGCTGGAGATGGAGTCTATGCGCGAGCAACTCCGACGGGCCGGGACGCCCGGTCCGAAGGTGCTCGGCATCGACGAACTCTCCGTCGGCAGGGGACACAACTACCGCATCATCGTCAGCGACCTGGTCCGCGGCCGGCCGATCTGGTTCGGAGGTACGGACCGATCCGAGAAGAGCATGGCTCTCTTCTTCCAGTGGCTGGGGCCGCGGAAATGCACGGGGATCCGCCTGGCCGTCATGGACATGTGGAAGCCGTTCCGCAACTCCACGCTCAAGGCGGGAAACGCGCCTCAAGCCGGGATCCTGTACGACAAGTTTCACATCCTCAAGAAATTGAACGAGGCCTTGGACAAGGTTCGAAAGCGCGAGTACGCCCGGCTCTCGGGAAAGGACCGGCGATTCATCAAGGGCCAGAAGTACACCTTGCTGTCCCGCTGGGCCAACTTGAAGCAGGGGGGGCGTCAGTCGTTGAAGGCGTTGTTCGCGGCGAACAGGAGGTTGAACAAGGCCTACCTGCTCAAGGAGATGTTCCGCCAACTGTGGGACTACAAGCGAGAGGTGTGGGCGCGGCGATTCTTCGAGCGCTGGAAGTCGGCCTTGAGATGGCAGCGCCTCAAGCCGTACGAGAAGTTCGCCCGGATGGTCGAGGACCACTGGGACGGGATCGCGTCGTATTACCAGGAGGAGAACAAGGTGCCCTTGGGCTTCGTGGAAGGCATCAACAACAAGATCCGAGTCATCCAACGACGGGCCTACGGACTTCGAGACGAAGAGTACCTCCGCCTCAAAATCCTCACGTGCATGCTGCCAGAAATCTGAAAATCGGTCCAAAGTTACCCACACGCTTTGGAGAAGAGCCGTTATTGTAGGCTGAGGGCCATTTCTTGCCGAGGTGGTGGTGAGCGGAGGCAGACAGGGCTCAACAAGGAAGCATCGCCTTCGGGTTATGTGGCGTTTCCAGGTTGATGGTACCCGCGTGAAAGCAGAGGGCGAGGCTCGACGCCACATAATGAGCAGCGCCACAGAAGCCCATTTATGTGCTGGAGCACATAAATGGGCGACTACTCCGACCGCGAGGCGGGCTTCGTGCCGCTCACGTACCACACCAAGCGGCTCTGCTTCGAGGCGGGACTCAAACAGACCGCCACGGACATCATCCGCTTCTCCCACGGCGCGAGCAGCGCGCACAATGTTTATAAGTCTTCATTCATTCCCGGTCTGCATGACGTATGCACCATCACGGAGAAGCCGCGATGACCGTATTTTCTTTCCCCCTTTTTCTCATGCATTACTGCGTATTCGTCCTCACCCCGAAGGACGGCGACACCGATATCGAGGTGGCGAAAGCACTCGCTCCGTTTGACGACGACCTCAAGGTCGATCCCTACAAGGTCTATCTCGATCCCCGGGAAATCACGGCGATGGCCCGGCACTACGGCACCAGGCGCAACGACCTCAAGACGCTTGCGACGCACATGGAAGATTGGCGCGGTGAGCTGGGCGGTATCGACGAGCGCGGACTCTTCGCCGTCTCGACGTTCAATCCCAACGCGAAATGGGATTGGTTCGAGCGTGGCGGGCGCTGGGACGGCCACCTCCCCGGAAACGAACTGTCCGCCGCGGCGCTTCTGAAGCGTCCTGATCTCAAATGGGTGCAGAGTGTTTGGCTGAAAGCCTGTGATGTTCATGCTGCATGAGGGAGTTGAGTGGGAGTCTTGCTCCGGATCTGAACGATCTGTCCGCGCTCCAGCTCTTGGGTGCGTTGCTCTTGGCTCCACTTCATGAACGCCTCCCAGTCACCGTTGACCTCGATGCATCGCAGCAGCAACATCGGCTCCGCACGTTCTTCGATCCACCGCATTCCACTGTTATCCAGCCGCTCGCCCACCACGTACCGCGCCGCTCCTTCCACCACACCACTGGCGATCACAAGATCCTCCTTCCGCAACCGGCCGTAGTCCATCAGCTTCACGCGCGCCTCCAGGTACGCCATCACCGTCCCCAGGATCTTTCGTTTCTCCTTCGTACCGGGGCCACGCAGGCTCACACCTCGCAACTCCTGCTCCAGCCGTTGCAGCAACGCACGCACATGCCCTTTGTACAGCAACCCTTCCAACTCCTCGACCCAACTCGACAACTCCGTGCTGCCTTCCGGGTAGAACAGCCGACCGACCTCCCAGAGTTTCTCTTGCGCGTGACGGACGTCCAGCGTCAGGATCGCCTTGCGGAACAACGGGCGGAGCCGCTGCTCCAGGCAGATCTCGCCGTCGATGACGATTTGCACCGTCTTGTCGGTCTCGGGTGGAAAGCCGCGGCGTGTCGCCTGGGTCCGCGCCCATTGAATCGCGGACTTTCGTGAACCGAACGTCCCGAACACCTTCTTGTTGCATGGACCGTGGAGCCGACCGTCCGCACCACGCCGCAAGGTGTACATCACCACCAGCGTGGCGCTGCGGCCGTTCTTGCTCTTATCCCCCTTCTTCCGCCGCTTCTTCCGGCCACGCCGCTGCCGCTGCGCCCGGCCACGATGCCGCTGACACTGGCAGCCTTCAGCACATCGCGTCTGCGGCTTGCGGCGGCGTGCCAACTCTTGGTCCGTGGCTGTCGGAACCGCCTTGCCGTCGATTTCGATGACCAGCACGTCGCCGTCGTCCTCGGGCAAGGGGCCTTCGCTGAGGAAGACGTAGGCCGGCCGGCCCAGGCCCAGGACCCACTCCTCGATCGCCGAAGCGGGCGGCGCGGACCCCAGGAACATCTCCCCGAGTCCGCGGGCGACCTGGAAGCTCACCCGGGTGGCCAACCGGCAGAACCAGCCGATGACCAGCGGGCTGTAGCCATCGCGGGTCAAACCGAGCGCGACATCCAAGGGGTGGACGCCGGGGCCGCCACCGGAGCGTGGCACGAGGTAGGCCCGCAGATAGGTGACCTCCCCGCAACTGGTCTTGAGCGTCCGCTCGGCGGCGTCGTCCGAGACGCGATAGCCCCGCACTTGCGTCCAAGCCGTCAAATCGAGCCGAGCGTGGCGTGCCTGAAGAAACAGTGGGATCAACAGACAGCCCAGCGATTGCAGGAGCAAAAGCAAGGTCTTCTCGAAGTCGAGGAACGATGTGGACCCTGGGTCTTGCAGGCCATAAGCAATGATCTCGTCGAGCCGCTGATGGATCTGCTGCCGCAAAGGTTCGATGTCCGGTGGACACGCCGTCGCGGGTGGGTTAACGTCATGAGCGCTCATGGGGACGGACTCCTGATCGTTCCCGTTTGGGACTGTAGATCAGCGGTCAGGATACGTCCCCTGAGCCTCACCTTTCATCCCATCGCTGCGAATAATGGCCCGTTGCGAGTGCCGTCGGACGAGGTCCCTCAGTCCGAATACGTGCTTTCTTGCGATAATTCAAGGACTTGCGATCAGACGAAGTTTGCAGCCGGACGGGTTGCACCCATCTCAAATCACTACTGCCCGCCGCGCTGGTCACACCCGACGGCGCCTGGCACCAGCGCGAGACGTTCATTTACGAGGGCTGGATGCACGGCCGCATCGAGCGCACATCCGACCGTGATCGGCTCACCGAGGTGCGCGAGGCCCTGGGATCGCACCCGGAGCACCCCGTCGTCTGCGTCGACGTGCACAACTGACTTTCTTCTTTCCCATTCTCATCATGACTCAGTCCACCACACCATCATCGGCCCCGTACGTTTGCCCGGTCTGCGGCCAGCGATCGTTCAACCTCTATGGCCGCGCCTGCGACCGGTACATCGAGGCGCTCAGCGCCCACACGCCCGGGCCCTGGCATGTCGATACCAGCAGCCCCTATGCCCGGTATTGCATCAAGCCCTACCCCGGGCCGATCGTCTGCGACCTCTGCCCGGTCGATGACGACGACAGCGCGTGCGACGCCTCGGGCTTTGTGACGCTGGCCAACGCCCGTCTCATTGCGGCCGCTCCGGACCTGCTCTGCGAATGCCGGACGCAACTCGAGAACTGGCGCATGCTCCAGACCGGCCAGTGGGATGGCAGCGCGGAGGGCGTCCAGGCGGCCATCGAGTCGCTGGAAACCGTGATCGCCCGCGCCACTCGTACCGACACGAACCCCAACGCATCATGAACTCCGCATTCCCCCAAAGCATCGATCCCCGAACGCGGCGCGAGAGCGCCCATGACCTCGTCGCGCTCGGCTACCACCTGGTGCCGTGTGAGCCGGGCGGCAAGCGCCGCTCATCCGCTGGGCCGATTCGCTCTCCGGGGACGACGAGGTCGAGCGCTGGCTCGACGGCTTCGGTGGGCACATCAACCTCGCGATCCACGCCGGGAAATCGGGCGTCGTCGTGCTCGACGCCGATACGCCCCAGGCGGCGGCCTGGATCGACAGGCTCTGTCCGGCGACGCCGATGGTCGCGTGCACGCCCCGCGGCGGCCGGCATGCCTATTATCGCGCGCCGGACCACGCCCCGCCGCCGGCGCAGAACCTCTTCGAGATCGGCCTTGACCTCAAAGCGGGCCACAGCCTCGTGCTGGCGAGCCCCAGTCTGAGCCTGGAACACCGCCGGCGCTGGGAGTGGATCGGGCCGGTGCTTGCGCCGCGCGTCCTTCCCACCATCGACCCGGCGCTCATCTGCCGCGAGCCCGTCCGTAAGCCCTTCCCCGTGCCGGCCGGTCGTCTGGCCCGGCCGCCACCGGGCGGACGCATCCGCGACGTGACCCGCTGGATCATGGCCGTCGAATCGATCCAGGGTCAGGGCGGCAGCAACGCCTGCTTCAAGGTCGCCTGCCGGCTCGCTGCCGCCTTCGACTGGAACGAGGCCTGGAAATGGCTCTGTCTGTGGAATCTCACGAAAGGCGCACCCGCCGTGGTCGCAGGCCGAGCTCGTCCACAAACTCCGCGATGCCTTCTTCCACGCGAGCGCAAATGACAGAGGAGAACGCTCATGAAGGTGACGCGCGTCGAGGGTCCACACGGCCCGCTCCCGCATCTGGTGCCCAGCGCCTGGTGGCGGGATGAAACCACACTCTGCGTGTTCCTGGACAACCCGCGCAACGGCCTCTGGCTCATCCTGTCCATCGATCTCCGCGCGGAGGTCGAGGCGAGCCAAGCCGAGAACCAAGAGGAGACGACCCGATGGTGACGATCAAGGGCTACGGCCAAGGCATCTGTATCTGGTGCCAGGCCGAAAAAGAAGGCGTGGACGTGGCGGCAGACGACCGTTCGTTCGTGGGCTTCTTGTGCTTCGGGGATTTAAAGCGAATGCTCCGACTCAAGACGGCGAACGGCCAGTCGCAGGAGCACACTTCGTCCACATCCCCGAAGCACGGCTGATCCGCTGTCTCCCGACCGGATGACGGCCCCGTAGCGTTCGACCTCAGCGTCGATCCCGCGTGGTTGCCCGGCGGTCTCTTCCTTCTCTTATCGGTGATGCCTCCTCTCGGCTTCCACCTCCCAGGTTGATCTCCAATCCCAACCACACGAGCGCGGGCCGTGTTTCGGCACTTTCCGATCCGGCCCGCGCGGGAGGCTTCGATGCAACCGGCCGTGGAATCGCTCCGAACCAATCGTGAAATCACAGCGGAGACGGATTCCGACCTTCATGCGCTTCTCCATCGCCTCGATTCACGGATTGACCAGATTCTCGAACTCCTTCTCGACCAGAAGACGGTCAAGGATTGGTACTCGACGGCCGAGGCCGCCGCGATGCTCGGCAAAGCTGAGTTCACCGTCCGCGAGTGGTGCCGTCTGGGACGCATCCAGGCGAAGAAACGGGCCAGCGGACGAGGCAAGTACCTCAGTTGGGTCATCAGCCACGAGGAGTTGCAGCGGCTGCGGCGGGAAGGCCTGCTTCCGATTCGCTCCTGAACGAAGATCCTCGGGGGGCCGAAGCGCGTATCCCGCGATGCCAAACTTCGGAACTATGCGGCCGTGCTATACCCTTTTGGTTCCCGCTGCCTCACCGTGTCGAGCCATCCGCGGGTGTGCTGAACCGACTGCGCGGCTTCAACGGCGGCGGGAATTGTCGCAGGAAACGGCCTTCACATGGCCCGGTGACTCGCTCTAATCGACGCCTACCGTAACACGTCTCGCCGGTTTGAGGCGAAGCCTCGTTCGTCCTGTCCCTGAGGGAGACCAAAGGCTATTCAAGCGGACCGCGTCGGTTCTACAATTGTCACCACGGATCGACGCGGTCGCCGATTCGGAGGATTCTCTGGCCACGTGGATAAACTCGGCCGTTCGGCACATACCATGAAGATTGTCCTGGATGTGATTGCGGGGCCCAGTGCCGGCGCCCACTTCGAGTTCGATCGGCACGAGACGTTCCTCGTGGGGCGGTCCGTGTCGGCCCACCTCCAGCTCAAGGGCGACGAGCACTTCTCGCGGCACCACTTTCTGCTGGAGTGTCTCCCGCCGCGTTGCTTCTTGCGAGATCTGGGCAGCACGAACGGCACGTTTGTCAACGGCCACAGAGTGACCGAGACGTTCCTCGAAAACGGTGACATCATCTCGGTCGGCAGAACCAGAATCGAGGTGTCCTCGCCTGTGGTCGATACCGAGACCACGATCGAGTATATTCCGGTGTCGAAGCGGGAGTCGGACGGATGTCACTCGACCCAGGTGCCCGCGTTCATCTCGGGCACTCATGATCCGGCGCGCCTGGCCGAGGCCGACTCGCTTAACCCCCTCGCACCGGGTTATGAGATTCTCCGCAAGCTGGGCAAGGGCGGAATGGGGGTCGTCTACCTGGCGCGGCAGATGGCCACCGGGCAAGAGGTTGCGCTCAAGATCATCCGGCCCGATTCGTTCGCCGCCGAGCGAGCCATCGTTCTTTTCCTGCGCGAGATCGACGTTCTCCGTCAACTCGACGACCCTCATATCGTCCGATTCCTCGAGACGGGGCAGCACCGGGGCGTGCTTTATTTCGCCATGGAGTATGTCGAAACCGTGGACCTCGACGAGATCTTCGCCCGGTTGGACCCTCTCAACCGCGATCGCATCGCGTGCGCCGTGACTTGCCAGGTGCTCATGGGCCTGGTCCATGCCCATGAGCGGTCCTTCGTTCATCGTGATATCAAGCCGAGCAATATCCTGGTCACACGGCGGGGGAAGTCGCTCTTTGCCAAACTGGCAGACTTCGGCCTGGCCAAGAACATCGAGAACGCGGGCCTTTCCGGGTTGACGCGGTCCGGCCAGACCGTGGGCACACTGACGTACATGGCTCCCGAGCAGGTCGTCGACGCGCGGTTCGCGGGGCCCAGTGTGGACATCTACTCGACCGGCGCGACGCTGTATCGCCTGCTGTCGGGCGCCCTCCGCACAAGATCACGAAGCGGCGCAACCCCATCTTGACGATCCTGGAGGAAGACCCGGCCCCGCTGGAGGACCTCTGCCCGGAGTTGCCCGCCGGTTTGAGCGCCGTAGTGCAGCAGGCCCTGGCCCGCGACCCGAAGGACCGCTACCCCACGGCCGCAGCGATGCGACAGGCTCTCCTGCCTTACGTGAAAGCACGGCCCTGACACCGCCTCACGCCGCGACCGCCAGCCGCTTGTCATCGATGGCATTGAGGGAAGATAATAGCGCGGTTGGGAACGTTCGAAAGCGGTCGACCACGGCTTGTCACCGACGATGGTACATGACTCGTCGGGACGAATGGGGAGGTGCCCATGCCCGCTGTTCAGCTCCAGTGCCCGCACTGCTCGGCCGTGAGCGCGATGGAGAGCCAGGTGCTGGGTCCCTCGGCAAGCTGCGCACGCTGCGGCCGCGTGTTCAACGTCGCGCAAGAGAGTGCCGTCTCGTCCGCTTCGCAGTACGAGTCATCGGATACGCCCGCATCCCCGCCCCCCGCCGCGCCTCTGGAGCTCCCCGAGCAGTTCGGCCGGTATCGGATTCTCAAGAAGCTGGGGCAGGGCGGGATGGGCACGGTGTACCTCGCGGACGACACCCAGCTCAGCCGCAAGGTCGCGATCAAAGTTCCCTTCGTTCGGCCGAGCGATGGGACCACGGTCCTCGATCGCTTCTTCCGCGAGGCCCGTGCCGCGGCCAAGCTCGATCACGCGAACCTGTGCCCTGTTTTTGATGTCGGCCAGATCGACGGCATACATTACCTCACGATGCCCTATCTCGAAGGCAAGCCGCTCTCGAAGGTGATCGATCGGGACAAGGCGGTGCCCCCGCGACAGGCGGCGGCCCTGGTGCGCAAGCTCGCACTCGCCATGGACGAGGCCCATCGCCACGGGATTATTCACCGCGACTTGAAGCCCGCCAACATCATGGTCAACCGGCGTCGCGAGCTGGTCATCATGGATTTCGGCCTGGCGCGGACCCGGGACCAGGAGGTCGAGTCCCACCTGACCGCCTCGGGCGTGGTCCTGGGCACTCCGTCGTACATGTCTCCGGAGCAGGTCGAGGGCGACCCGCACGCGGTCGGTCTCGCGAGCGATATCTATAGCTTGGGCGTGATTCTCTATGAATTATTGACGGGCCGCTGTCCGTATCTGGGCACGGCGGTGAACGTGATGGCGCAGATCGTGTACAAGGAACCGCCCCGGCCGTTGGAACTCGTCCTCAGCCTCGACCCGGAAATCGAGGCGATCTGTCTCAAGGCGATGGGGAAGAAACCGGCGGACCGCTACGCGTCGATGGCCGAGTTCGCCGCCGCGCTGGGGAACTATCTCCAGGGCCTGGCGAGGAAGATGAGCAACGAGGAAATGGCCGCGGTCCCTGCGGACGGCCCGGCGGCCCCGAGCCGCGCATCACACCGTCGGCATGAACGTGCAGGTCCAGGCGCTCTTCGCCGGCCTGAAGCTCGACCCGCCGTCGCAGGCGCCGCTGGCGAAGGTGACGCATGGCTGGCGCTTGCCACCCCGGCGACGGTTCCTTCAGATCGGTGCCGCCGGCGCAGCGGCGCTCTTGGTCTTGGCGACGATCCTCTACGTGGTGACCGACAAGGGCACGATCCAGATCGACCTGAACGCGCCCGTTGCCACCGTCCGAGTCGATGGCAACGAAGTGAAGATCGAGAACCTTGGCGCGCCGATCACGCTGCGTGCCGGGAAGCACAAGCTGGTCGTGAAGCGCGGCGACGAGGAAATCCACTCGGAAGAGTTCATCATCAACCGCGGTGACAACACGGTGCTGAAGGTGAGGCTGGCGGCGGCGAAGAAGGCCGCTGCCCCGCCGAAGAACTTAACCAACTCGCTCGGGATGACCATGGTTCTCATCCCTCCCGGGGAGTTCGAGATGGGCTGTCCCACTGGAGGGGATATGCAGGGGATTTCGAGCGAAAACGAAACGCCTCCACACCGGGTTCGAATTACCAGGCCGTTCTACCTGGCTGCCTGTGAGGTCACTCAGGAGCAATACGAGACGCTCATCGGGAAGAATCCGAGTCACTTCTTGGCCCGGCCCAAGAATCCGGTTGAGACGGTGAGCTGGATCGATGCCGTCACGTTCTGCAACAAGCTCAGCGAGCACGAATCGCTTCCGCCATATTATCATATCGTTGGAAACGGTAACGTGTCGATCCTGGGAGGAAGTGGATATCGGCTTCCGACCGAGGCAGAGTGGGAGTATGCCTGCCGAGCGGGGGATCCTAATAATCTCCCGTTCCGCGACGATGCCCATCTGGGTCGGTTTGCCTGGATGTACAGCAACTGCGGAAGGAGACCCATCCCGTCGGCGAGAAGGACCCAACGCTTTCGGCCTCTACGATATGTATGGCAACGTCTGGGAGTGGTGCTGGGATCGGTTCGGGAACTATACGGCAGGCCTATCGCTCAACCCCATAGGTCCGGATACAGGAAAGGATCGCATTGTACGCGGCCACGGCTGGTTCAATGGCGCCTATCGAGAATGTCGACCGTCGGCTCGTGGATACGGGGAACCTGAGGGCAGCTGTTCCGATTACGGATTCCGCGTTGCTGCGGGCGACACCGGTGGTCTTCCAACGATCACGAGATCCATCCCCGACCAATCGCTGGCGGGCAAGCTGAAAGAGACGCCCGCCTTCGGCGCAAGATCACCAACTCGATTGACATGAAGTTCGTCCGCATCGAGCCAGGTGAGTTCATGATGGGTTCATCGGACGAGGACAAGGATGCCCGAGAGAACGAGAAGCCTCGGCACCGAGTGCGCATCACAAAGCCTTTCTACCTCGGCACGTACGAGGTGACGCAGGGCCAATACAATGCGGTGATGGGCCAGAATCCGAGTTTTTTCCAAGGCTCGGACGAATTGCCCGTAGAGAAAGTCTCCTGGCTCGACGCGGTGAAGTTCTGCAATGAGCTGAGTAGGCGCGAAAAGCGGACGCCGTGCTACCGGATCGACGGAGATCAGGTTTCCATTGTTGGCGGCATTGGGTATCGCCTGCCGACGGAGGCGGAGTGGGAGTATGCCTGCCGCGCGGGGAGCACGACGAAATTCCCCTTTGGCGAGGCCGAGGCCGACCTGGACAAGTATGCCTGGTATGGCGAGCATTCCGGCGCAATACGCACCGGGTGGGCCAGAAGCAGCCGAATGGCTGGGGCCTGAATGATATGCTGGGAAATGTCTGTGAATGGTGCCAGGACGGCTACACTGACGATTACTATAAGCAATCGCCGCCGGCAGACCCACCCGGCCCCTCCGGGACCCCATACTGGGTCGTCCGGGGCGGTAGCTGGGACCACGGCTCGGAGAATTGCCGCTCGGCGTGCCGCTTGTGGCTTTTGCCCACAAGCCAGTACTACTACCTGGGCTTCCGTGTGGCCGCCGACCCAGACTCACCCGCGGCGCCGCCGTCCGCACCTGCACCGAGCTCGGGGTCGAATTCCGCCCCGCCCCAACCCTGGCTGGGGTACGACCTTGGAGACGACTCCACGCGCTGGGTTCCCGAGGTCGCAACCTACACGAACTACGTATGGGATCATAACTGGGAAATCCATGATGACCCTCGGGAAGTCATTCGCTCTTTGCTGGAGGCCGCCCGAGTTGCTCAGACGCCCGTCCTTTTGAGCGTCTCGGGGCAAGCGCGGCTGGAGCGATTTCTGACCGTTGGTGTCGACCAAGTAAAGGAGTATAGCGATATTGTGTTTGCCGTGAACATTGCTGATTGGCGGCTCATCCGCGACAAACCCGCAGATGCGGCCTCCTTCGCCACACGCTTGAAAAAGGCTCTGCCTGGGATCCACGTCTGGGCCATGGTGATCGACGAGGGGAAGGATCAAACCAATCCCATCATCTCCCTTCCGGGCCTGTACGACGTGCTAATGGTGAACTGTGTGAATTGTACGACCCCCGACGAGGTGCGACGGCGGAACTCAGATCTCTTTCCCAAGTGGTTCGCCTTGGCCGGTAAACGTCCAGTTGTTTTCGCATGGGACTTCGCGGGCGATGGTGAGGGATTGGTGCCGACGTGCGATCCGACCACGTTTCGAGCGTTCAAAGAAGTTGTCGACCGTAGAAAGTCCGCTGGGTTGCTGTTCTCAGCCTTCGGTGCCCCCTCGTTCAACGGAGACCGTACGACCCCCATTCGCGCCCGCCCCGAGTTGGTGAACGAGATTAAGGCGATCAGCAAGGACTGGGGCATCGAGAAACAGCGCGCCGCTGAGTTTCAGAAGGCCACCGAAAAGCCGTCAGGGTCTCCCCCGAAAGGTGGCGCCGCAATTCCTGTTCGGCCTGTCCCATTGGGCGGGAAACTGTCCGATCAGACGGGGGAGCAACACTATGTCGTCTTCGTCCCCACACGCTACGGGGGAGTATTGACCATCACTCCATCCGCCGGGAACATCGAGAACCTCAGAGGCCCCGATGACAAACCGCGCGAAAATGGCAAAGAGGTGGGCGAGAACCAGCACGGCTGGTATAGCTTCAAGGTAACCGCAGCCGACAAGCCCTATCAGGTCGAAACCAGCTTCGTTCAGGTCGGCCAAGCGGCCCGTTTTCCCTGGAACTTCTACTACTGGGGCAACCGGCCCGACCGCATCCACGAGCCCTGGTCAGGCGGCAATGGCCGCGTCGATACGTCCAGACCGCTGGGCGATGACATCCAGGTCAAGCCGCTCGGCTCGTTCGTCAACCCGGGCGAGGACATCATCCTGCCCGGCCCCAACGGGCTGCTCGACACACTACCTGCATCGGGCGACTCGTCCACGTGGTACCCAAACCTCTACGACGACCTGGCGTATCACGGCGCCGATGGCAAACTGTATGGCACTCCCGCACCTTTACTGAAGTACGACCAGTTGTTCGGTCTCTCCGCTCGCGCGTGGGAGGCGGCTCACTCGCAAGATGCGAACACGCCGGTTGCGTCGGGCCATGCGCTGGGAGGAGCGGTCGCCTCGATCATGCTGAATGAGCCCCAACCGGCACCAGGCTCGGGCCTCACTCAGGACGAATTGAAAGGTCTGTGGGCGGAACTCGGCGAGAACCGTTTCAACCATCGCATCGGCGCCAACGTCAATGGTATCCCAGCGGGGCCACCCCAACCCGGTCCCGATTCGACGGATGGCTTCGTTGGTCGTTTCCACTCCGTGATCGAAACGCACATACGTGCCCAGCACCAGGCGCTACTGAGCAACCTCCGCGCCGATGCTCCCAAAGGAACGCCCGGCGAGGTTTGGAATTTCGGCATCGGGAGGTACACGGCCAAGCTCCAGGCCGTGCCCAACCAGCCAGTCCGCACCGTGTGCGTCGATCTCGAAATCGTCGCCAACTCCGACCACAGCCTCGCAGACCAAGGGCCTAAAGTTCACGTCAATCAGTATAAATACGTGGTAACATACGAGACCGACGGCTCTGTCGCCGAGAAGGGCTTTGCCGACTGGATCTCATGCGGCGGCAAGGCGATGTACTGCCCGGAGAGCCTCATGGAAGTGCTCGAAAGCCGCTGGCAGGGCCACAACCCGCTCGTCACCGAGGCGAATGTACGGGCGCTCGATCTGGCCAACGACGGTGCAGGGGGAAAGTTCGCCAGATCGGCGCCGCCCACGTTCCGCTCGGCAGCCACGGGCGCGACAAAGGCGACGGATCACAAACGTGAAAGCTCAGAATCGCCGCTCCTGCCAGTGAGATAAGACCACATGGGCCGGTGGTCGCGGAAAATATGGCTTATGGGTTATCGCACACACCGAGTTGCAGCGTCATCGGCATGATGGATTGCTCCCCACGTCAGCCGAAAACGCTCCTGATCGCCTCGGCCTGGACGGATGGGTAGAGGTGCCGATAGCGTCGCCGCTGCTCCTCGCTCTGGTGCCCTACCCATTCGTCGATCAGCCGCTGATCAATTCCCTTGCTGGCGCAGGCCGAGATGAAGGAGTGGCGGAGGGTGTGGTATCCCCGGACGACCTCCCATTCCGAGCCGGCCAGCGTCCGCTTCAGATGATCGTGCGCCTCGTCTTCGGTCAGCGGCGCGAACTCGGGCCGCTCGCGGGCGCACGCTCGCAAGCCTGCCCTTGAGCGTCGTCGCTCGGCCCTTGCCGGATTGGTACCCGGTCGCACGGCTTCGTTTCTTGCTGTGCGGCACCTCCGCCGCGTGGCAGAACAGGTATGGGCCACCAGGGTGTTGACTGATCCAGTCCTGGAGAATCGCGGCCAGCGCGGATGAGAGGGGTACACGCCGTTGCGTCCGGCGACCCTTTTGTCGCTTCTTCTCGCGGATGATGACCGCGCAAGCCGTGAAATCCACGTCCGAGACGCGCATGCGCAGAAGTTCGCTCCGTCTGGCCCCGGTGTGCGCGGCCGTCGTGAGCAGGGGATAGACCCAGCCGTGCGTTGCGTGCTCCCGGACGTAACGGAGGAGCGACTCGATTTCCTCAACGTGGAGATAGAGGGCTTCCCACAACTCATCGGCTGCCTGCGCGGTGAGGCCCGACAGTTGCCGCTTGATTTCCTCCCGCGTTTGGAACGGTGGCTTCTCGTCGGTTTTCGGGTAGCGCAGGCCGTCGTAGGGGAACCGGCCGGCGACAATCTTCATCCGCACTCCCCAGTTCCAGGCGGTCCGGAGCGTGACAATCTCCTTCTTGATCGTGGCGGGGGAGAGTGCCCCGTGTCTCCCCTTCGCCTTCGTCCGGCGATCGACATAGCCCTGCAGGTCGGCCAGCGACAGCTCCCGGATGGGAAACCCCTCGCCGAGAATACGGACGAGGTGGTCGAAGTGCTGACGGATGCCGTCGAGGGTCCGTTCCTCCAGCGTGCCGTTGGCGTGAGTCTCGAAGTAGCGATCGCGGAGGTCGGCCAGCGTGGGCTCATCACGCGTTACCAACTGCCCGTGATTGGTAACGGGGACGACGCCATCGTGCTGGACGAACGCCACGATGTCCCCGCCGGGTGGCAACTGGAGCAGCCCCTGTTTGAGGCGCATCAGGAGGTACTCCACCTGATCGGCCTTGGCCTGCGCCTCGGTTTCCGAGACCCGGCCGAGCGTGAACGTGTGCTGCTTGCCGTGGAAACGGAAGAGCACGCGGTAGCGGCCGTTGCGCTGCTGGACTGCGGCCATGGTCGTCCTCCCTCGCGGGCAACGCCACACCAACATCACGGGAATCCTGTTACCAGATTGTTACCAACAACCTTGGTAACACACCCCCGCGAATCGCCGCAAGTCCTTAGTGCCGAAGGTGGGACTTGAACCCACACCTGGGGTGAACCAGACCGGATTTTGAGTCCGGCGCGTCTGCCATTCCGCCACTTCGGCCCGAAGCACGTCCTCTCGTCGGGGAGGCTTCCGCCGGCCCGACGAGACGATCTCCTGAATGGTGGTAGTCTACTTCGCGGGGCGCGCGGTCGCAAGGGCCGCGCGGGGGTCCGCGGGACGGCCTCGATCACGGCGCGAGTGGCAACACCGGCGTGGAATACGTGGGCAGAGGCGAGTCGAAGCTCGTCTGGGGATGGCCCAGGTCGGTCGTCCCCGGCACGAGGATCGGCGGACCGCCGCCGGGTCGCCGCGCCGACGAAGTCCGGTAGATCGACCCGGCTGATCTGCTGATCGCGGGCGCCCTCGAAGTGTCGCAGGCGCACGATGCCTTCATAGTCGGTCTCGCCCGGCGGGATCTGGATGAAGCCGAACATCCCCAGGCTGCCTTTGTGGGAGGCGAGCACGATGGGCGGGCCGGTGGGATCGACGAGCGCGATCTCCCAGTCGACGACGCGGGCGGGGATGGAGCGTTTCTCGGTCTCCGCCTTGCCGCCGCCCAGCTTCGTCAGGTGCAGCTCGATCGTGGCACCTGGCAGCGCCCGTTCGGACAGTTTCACGACCAGCTTCACCGGCGCCTGGTCGGCCACCGTCATGCCCATGAGGGTGAGCCGCTGGGCCAGCCCGTCGATGAGCTTCTTCTTGAACTCGTCCGCCTGCCGGGGAGGGCCGCCGTCGACCTGGATCGCCACGGTGCCGCCCCGGTGCAACAGGCCCTTCGATCCCGCCGCGAAGGCCACCGGTTCCAGCAGGCGGATCTCCTTATCGGGGGTCTCGATGGCCCGCAGAATGCCCGTGCCGAGGAGCTGGGGCGAGGTGATCGTCCAGTAAGCCCCGTCGGGACTCGTCGGCGACGCCATGCCGTTGCGATAGACCCAGATGATCCGCTGGTGCTCGATGTCGAAGAGCCAGTGATCGTCCAGCATGAGATGGCCCTCGCCGACGTAGACCAGCCGCGTACACTTGCGGGTCAGGGGCAGGGGAATTTCCTGGACGACCTCGCCTTTCTGGGCCAAATTCACGCGCACCAGCGTGCCGCCCGAGACCGCCGCCAGCTCGGCGCCGTCGGGCCGGAAGGCGGCGGCCGAGACGCCCGAGCCGTCGCCGGAGGGCAGGGGGGTCAGACCCTGGACCTGGGCCGTGGTCGGATCGAGGAACCGCGCCAGCCCGCCGCCGAAGACCGCCAGCGTCGCCCGGCCGGGACTCAAAACGGGCACGCCCTGGCCGATCTTCTCGGCGATGGTGATCGGCTTGACCTCGGGCAGCTCCCACAGAGCGAGCGTGCCCTCGGCGTCCATCGTGAGGATGCGGTCATTGGCGAGGAAGTCGGCCCAGACGATGGGCCCGCCGGTGCCCGGCCGGAAGCCGGCGACCGGCTTGCCGCCGGCCGCTTCGAGCACGTCCACGCGGTCGCGCCCGCGGGCGAGCACCAGCAGCAGCCGCGCGCCATCGGGACTGAGCGCGGCCAGGTCGAAGACCGGGCGGGATATCGATCTGACCGAGACTGCGCCCCGCGGCCAGATCGACGCGCTCGATGTGCCGGGGCTGGCCGCCCACGTCGGCGTTGGCCTTGGCGGCATAGGGGCCGCCGGGGCCGCTCAAAACGGCGGCCTGGCCCACGTCGGGACGCGACCAGACCAGGCCGATGAGCTCCGTGGCCTTGGTCTTGAGCGCCACGCCGCGATGCGACAGCGGCCGGGTGATCTTCGGCGCGGGGTCGGGCTGGACCGACCAGGCGACATCGGCCGACGGGATCGTCACCCGCTTGGCGGCGGCCAAATCCACGTTGGCCAGCGGCGGCAAGGCGGCGTCGGCCGCCGATCCGCCCGACTGGGCGGCGCCCAGCGCGGCCAGGATCTTCTCCTTCGGCAGCGCCGTGACCTGGAGCATCTCCTTCTCGCCTTTCTTGACGACCATCGCCATGTGGGTCGTGTCCAGCATCTTGCGCGGCGCGGCCGGCTGGGTGGATCGGATCTGGTCGAACGGCACCGTCCAGACCTTCTGGCCGGTCTTGCGCTCGACCAGATACATGTTCGCGATCAGCCAGCCCGTCTGATCGGGCAGCCACTGGAGATACCGCAAGGCGCAGCTCCGCATTGCCCGAGAAGGTCTCCCGGCCCTCGATGGTGAGATCGGCGGCCACTTTGCCCGAGAGTACGTCCCAGGTCATCAGCCGGTACGACTGGCCGATCTCCATCAACGAGGAGAAGAGCTTGCCGTCGGGCGAGAAGGCCGTGCCGAGCGTGGTGAAGGACAAGCCGGACTCCTTGGGCAACTCGATCTCGCCATCCATCAGGCCGGTCGTCAGGTCGAAGACGCGCAGGCGGGCGTCGGAATCGTAACAGAGCGCCAGGTAACGCCGGCCGCCGCTGAGCGCATAGGCCTTCTCGTTCCAGCCCCAACCTTCGGGTGTCTTGAAGTCCTGGATCTTCTGGCCTTGCGCGAAGTCCCACACCTCGACGCGGTGCCAGGAGGAAGCCGAGATCAGGACGCGGTCGGGACCCGCGAAATCCACGAGACCGGCGGGGGAGATCGACTCCTGGATCGAGCCGACCTGCTGGGCGTCGGCCACGGACCAGATGACGGTCGCGCGCGGCTGCGTATGCGCATAGCCGGCCAGATAGCGGCCGTCGGGGCTCGGCGCCAGGGGCTCGTGAATATCGACCCGTCCCATGAGCCGGCCGAGCATCTTGCCGTCGCGCAGGTCGTACACCTCGCGCTTCTGGTCATCGACCGCATTGCCGCCCAGGCACACGTACGGGCTAGGCGTGGCGGAGAAGATGACCGTCTCGTCGTAGGAGCCGTAGTGCTTCGGGATGGGCAGGCTCTGGTCCTTCTCGGCGACGGGAATGGGCACGTTCTGATCGGCGGGCGCGGATCGATCCGCACGCGCCAGGGCGCCAGCGCGGCCACCTTGGCGTTGGTCCCGCCGCCGGCGACAAATCGGCTATCCGGCTTCGCCTTGGCGGACGTGGACGCCGCGGCGGGGGCGTCCGGAACCTCGGACGTGGCGGCGGCTTGCCTGGCACTGGCCAAGGCGCCGGGCTTGGAACTCGAAGGCGTGAAGACCAGCAGCAGAATCACGATGAGCGCGACCACCGCGCCGCCGCCTCCCACGAGCATCCAGACCCAGGTCATGTCGCCCTGGGAGGAGCGATTCGAAACGGAGCGGCGGCCCCCGCGCATCGTCGGCAGAACGGCCGAGACCGGCTCGCCCTTGGCCGTCTCACCCACGTCGTCCAGGCCGAACAGATCCGGCTGAGGAGCGGCCGGACGCGCCGACGGCACCACCATGACCGTCGCACACGCCTTGCACTTGACGCGCCGGCCCGCCAGAGAGTCCTGGACCTCGTAGGGTTTTCCACACTGGGAACAGTCGAACTGAATGCCCATGGCCATGGACCTTCACGGGAATAACGGGCTTCGCTGCCGTGAACATGAAACGGCATCGCTATTTTGCCAGGGTGGTTGGCGGGAAGCCAGAGGCTGCCTGGACGCTCTCTGGCGGGGGACGAAAACGAAAGGGACCGGTTCCGTAGGCCGGGTCCTTGTAGGCTGGGTCCGGACCCAGCTTTTCTCTGGTTGGGGTGTGATTCCTGCCGGGGGAAGCTGGGTCGAGAACCTTGTCCTTACCCACAACTCGGAAGTGAGCGGTCTTTGGCCAAATCCATCGCCCGTGAGATCAGCCCGCTTCGTTCCCAGCATCCTGAAGGGATGCCAGCCATTAGCCCCGGTTCGCGCAGCGCAACCGGGGTGGGTGGGCACCCGCGGAGACCTCGATCCCGGCGGGGTGTACGTGTTTCGCGTCTCGCCATGGGACGTAAGTCCTTTCTTTGTAGCGGCGGCCGTCTCGGCCGCTCCGGGCTGGTTCCCCTCCGGAGCGGCCGAGACGGCCGCCGCGACAAAGAAAAGGCCAGAAATACAGCCAGTCGAGACGCGAAACACGTACGGAGGGGTCGAGAGACGACTCAAATCGCCCACCCCGGTTGCGCTACGCGAACCGGGGCTATTGGCTGGCATCCCTTCGGGATGAACAGCGAAAAACCCCTGGCTTTGTCTGCCACCCAGTGATTCCTCAAGTTGTGGGTAACGACTCGGTCCAGACCCAGCCTACAAGGACCCGGCCTACAGGACCGAGCTGGCGGCGCGTTCGTCTGCCGGTTGACGGAACCTTGAGGAAGATTACGATTTTGAAGAAATTCCATATTGCGAGGATATTCGGGACGGGATAGAACCACCCACGGTACGAGACAGCCGCGGTCGGAGCCGCCGCCAAGCCCTTGATGTAACGCACCAGGAACAGTTTCCAACGTGGGCAAGGACGCCGGAGTCAACCAGATCGCGGGTGCCTGCCGGCCATCGGCCCCGCTTCGCCACCCCCGGTCGGGTCAGGGTCCGATGATTGTCCAAACGACGGCCACGGGCGTGCGTTGTCTCGCCCCGGCCAAGTTGAATCTGTTCCTGGAGGTCCTGGGCAAGCGGCCGGATGGCTACCACGAGCTCGAGACACTGATGGTGACCGTCGACCTCGCCGATACGCTGACGTGCCGCGACGACCCCTCGGGGCGGATCACGCTCTCCTGCGATGATCCCCGCCTGCCGACCGGTTCCGCGAACCTGGTCGTGCGAGCGGCCGAGCGGTTGCGCGACGCGGCCGGCGGGACGCGAGGCGCCGCGATCGACCTGCACAAAGCCATCCCGGCGCAGGCCGGGCTGGGCGGTGGGTCGAGCGACGCCGCGGCCACGCTCGTGGCTCTGGATCAACTGTGGAACCTGCAAACCCCCCCGGCCCAGTTGGACGCCCTGGCCGGTGAGATCGGCAGCGACGTGGCCTTCTTCCTGCACGCGCCGGCGGCGGTCTGCCGCGGTCGGGGCGAACGGGTCGAGCCGCTGCGGTTGCCCCAGGCGCTCCATTTCCTCCTGATCTGCCCGCCGATCGGCTCGAGCACGGCCGCCGTTTACCGACGCCTGGATGTGCCGGAGCGGCCCCGACCGATCACGCCTCTGCTGGATACGCTCGGCGACGTGGACGCCCTGGGCGGTTGTCTTTTCAACCGGCTCCAGGACACCGCCGAACGGCTTCAGCCGGACCTTTCGCGGGTTCGTCGAGGCGCTCGCAGACCTCGGCCCGGCCCTGGCCGGGTACCTGATGAGCGGCAGCGGCTCGGCCTGGTTTGGCCTGGCCCGCGACCGCGCGGCGGCCCTGGCCGCCGCCCAGCAACTCAACACGCGCGAACTCGGGCAGGTTCACGTCGTGTCGTGCGGACCTTGAGACTTCCCCCGCGTAAAGGAGTACCGGCCGTGGAAATCACCGAAGTGCGCATCAAGCTCATGGAAGACAACTCGGGCAGCAACGAACGGCTGCAAGCCTTCTGCAGCATCACCTTCGACGACATGTTCGTCATCCGCGATCTGAAGATCATCGAGGGGGCCAAGGGCTTCTTCGTCGCCATGCCGTCGCGCAAGCTGACGGACCGCTGTCCACACTGCGGGACCAAGAATCACCTGCGTTCCCGGTTCTGCAACCAGTGCGGGGGCCGCCTCGACGAGAACCGCGCCCTGCGCGACGCCGACGGCCGCGCCAAGCTCCACGCCGATATCGCCCACCCGATCAATTCCGCCTGCCGCGAGAAGATCCAGGGGAGCGTCCTGTCCGCCTACGCCGAGGAACTCGAGCGCTCGAAGATGCCGGGCTACGTCTCGCGCTACGACGATTACGAAGTGGACGAATACGAGGTCAACCCCTACGAGACCCCCGTGCCCGGCGGCATGCACCGGCACGACGGCGCGACCGCCGACGCGCCGCTGCGCCGCAGCGGTCCCTTGCGCAGCCACACCCAGCACACCCGGGCCGGCGGCCAGGGCGTCTATCGCGGACCCCACATCGCCCCGCGCAAGGACCACTCGATCGAAGGCGCGCACCACAACGACCGTGATGCCGCCTTCGGCAACGGTCTGTAATCGGCCCCGGCGCTGCGGTGACACAGCGGATTCCAGATTCCGGATTCCAGATTCCAGATTCCAGATGTTGCGTGATCCGGATCTGGAATCCGGCATCCGGCATCCGGAATCCGGAATCCGGAATCAGGCATCCGGAATCCGGAATCCGGCATCCGGAATCCGGCATCCGTCCATCCCGCCCCGCTCCCCGCATTACCGGCTCCCCTCCAGTGATCTGAGGGCACCCCGGGTGTGACTTCCACCCGCGGTGCCCTTCTTTTTTTGTGGCTTGTCCGAACCCGCCCGGACTATACTGTCGCCAGGAGGACGAGCTATGCCTCCCGGTCCTTCCCAGCGTGCGTGGGTACGACGGGCCGTGCGCGTCGCCGTGGTGCTCGCGCTGGCCGATCTCGGCACGGTGACGACACTGGCTGTGTTCCAGGATTCGTTCCTTTTCCCAGGCGCCGGCACCCAGGGGCGGCCCGAGGCGGAGTTCACCACGCCGCCGGGGTGCGCGCGCGTGACACTCACCGCGGCCGGCGGCGAGCGGGTCGTGGCGCTGTTCGGTCCCGCCCTGAACGCGGCCGGCCGTCCCCTGCCCGACGCGGCCTCCCGGCCGACGCTGATCTATTTCTATGGCAACGGCATGTGCCTGGCCTACGCGCTTGGCGAGTTCGACCAGTTCCGCCGGCTCGGGGTCAACGTGCTGGTCCCCGATTACCTGGGATACGGCCTGAGCGGCGGTCATGCCAGCGAGGCCGGCTGTTACGCCGCGGCTGACGCGGCCTATGCCCACCTGCAAACCCGGCGCGATATCGACGCCCGCCGGATCATCGCCGCCGGCTGGTCGCTCGGAGGCGCCGTGGCCATCGATCTGGCCACGCGCCGGCCGGTCGCGGGACTGGCCGTCTTCTCGACCTTCACCAGCATCCGCGACGCCGCGCGGGCGCACGTGCCCTTCGTCGTGCCCGTCGGACTGCTCGTGCGGAATGCCTTCGACAGCGCCGGCAAGATCGGCCGCGTGACTTGCCCCATCCTGATCGGCCACGGCAAGCGCGATTCGATCATCCCGTTCTCGATGATGGACCGCCTGATCGCCGCCGCGCACTGCGCCGGTCACGCGCCTCGCGATCGACCAGGCCGACCACAATGACTTCTTCGAAGTCGGCGGTGAACGCCTGCGCACGGCCTTCCGACGTTTTCTGGATGATCTGTAGGGTGGACGCGGCCCACCGTTGCTCCCGCGTTCCTCCGCTACGCTCCGTTCACGCCGGCAGGAATCGACGGATTTTCCGGTGCGCGGCCGAGCTCAGCGCAAAATGCCAGGTAGTCATCCACCGAGTCACGAAAGGCCTGGGCAAGTTCCTTCGCGGTCCGACCCTCAAATGTCACCACATCACCCAGTCCCGCCACGCGGCCGGAGATGACTTCCGAGTCTTCATCCAGTTCCGTCACTTCACCGATGTATCCCTTGTACTCCAGCATGGCTCTTGGAACCTCTCCGTTTCTTCCGTTCGGACCATCCATTCTAACGACCGCTTGAGCCTACATCAGCGGACTTGGAACGGTGGGCCGAGCCCCTCCTACAAAACGGCCGCGAGGGAATCGGCCAGATCTTCGCGCCCTTCGAACGTGAACCGCCGCCCGGTCGGCCCGGTCGGCTCGATGCGGACGATCCAGGCCTCGGCGGGCAGGCGGTCGCGCACGCGGTCGGCCCATTCGATCAGGCAGATCCCACCGCCCCCGAAATAATCGGCGGCGCCCAGGTCGTCGAACTCGTCGGCGTTGCGCAAGCGGTACGTGTCGAAGTGGTAGATAGGAATGCTTGCATCATATTCATGGATGAGCACGAATGTGGGACTGACCACCGCGCGGGTCCGCGCCGAGTCCCTCCGCCAGCGCGCGCACGAGCCGCGTCTTGCCCGCGCCGAGGGGACCGATCAGGCCGAGGACCGTTCCCGGCGGCAGGATCTGCGCCAGCGCGCCGCCGAGACGGTCGGTCTCGGCCTCGGCGTCCGTCTCGACGAGCACACCCGCGTCGGTTCGCGCCACCCGCATCAGTCCGTCCCCGCCGCCAGATGATCGAACCCGCGCAGTAACAGCGGCTCCAGCACCCCGTCCGGACGCCGCAGCCAGATCCCCGGTTGCCGCCTGGACGGTGCCGACCCGAGACACGGAAACATCCGGCAAGGCCTGGGTTTCGAGCCCTTTCGCGGCGTCGGGGGCAACCGTGAAGCACAGCTCGAAATCCTCGCCGTCGCGCAGCGCATGTTCCAGCGGAGAGCGGCCATCGTGCAGGGACTGGGCGCGGGCGTCGTCGTGGATCGGGATGGCGTCCGCGTCGAGCACGGCGCCGAGACCGCCGCTCGCCTCAAGAATGTGTTTCAAGTCGGATGCCAGTCCATCGGACAGGTCGATCATCGCCTTCAACGGCACCGTGTCGTGCGCAGACCTGGGCCTCGACAATGCGTGGCGCCGGCCGGAGGTGCCGGCCGCGAAACAGACTCCCTCCCAGCGGGCCGGTGACAAAGATCGCGTCGCCCGGCTCCGCGCCCGCACGTCGTACCGGTCCGGGCGCGACGGCTTCACCGAAAAGGGTGATACTGATGACGAGCGGCCCGTCCCAGGCGTTCGTATCGCCGCCGGCCAGCGCCACGCCGAAGCGCGCGGCCAGCGGGGCGAGACCCTCGACCAGGCCGCGCGCCACGTCGATGGCACCGGCGCAGGGCAAGGCCACCGCCACCACGGCCGCCACCGGCCGGCCGGCCATCGCGGCGATGTCGGAGAGATTGACCGCCAGCGCCTTGAAACCGACCGCCGCCGGGCCGTCCCGGTCCAGCCGAAAGTGGCGGCCGTCCATGAGCATGTCGGTGGTGACCAGCACCTCGGCGCCGGGCGTGAACCGGACGACCGCGCAGTCGTCGCCAATACCGACCGGCACGCGCGCGTCGGGCGGCGTACGATCGGCGATCCAGCGAATCAGGCCGAACTCGCCGGCCGGGGGCGGACTCATACGGACACGCTCCGCCGTCCCGCGAGATAGGCGCGCGTCAGTTGCTCGGTCGCGCGTTCGAGCAGCGATGCGCCGTCTTTCATGGCCTGTTCCAGCGTGATCGGGCCGGGACAGAGGCTCACATACGCGCTGATGCCCTCGGCCAGCACCGCTTCGGCCCCCGGCCCGATCGAGCCGACGACGGCCAGCGTCGGGCAATCGTGCGCGCGGGCCAACCGCGCCACGCCGACAGCCGTCTTGCCGAAGGCGCTCGACGCATCGAGGGCACCCTCGCCGGTCAGACACAGGTCGGCCTCACGGAGCCGCGCCGCCAGGCCGACGGCCTCGATGAGCAGATCCACGCCGCGCACCAGCCGGCCGCCCGCGAAGGCCACCAGCCCGGCCCCGAGACCGCCCGCCGCGCCGGCGCCGGGGAGCTCGGCCACGTGGACACCCAGATCGCGCGCCATGACCGCCGCGAGATGGCCCAGGTTGCGATCGAGCACGGCGACCATCTCGGGCGTCGCGCCCTTCTGCGGCCCGTACACGGCCGACGCGCCCCGAGGACCGCACAAGGGATTGTCCACGTCGCACGCCACCGCCACCTCGACGCCGTCGAGCAGCGGCACGCGCGCCGAGCCGTCGATCCGATCGAGCCGCGCCAGCGCCGCCCCCCGGGGGCAATTCGCGCCCCTCGACATCCAGCAGGCGAAACCCCAATGCCTGTGCCAGCCCCGCGCCGCCGTCGTTGGTGGCGCTGCCGCCAATGCCGAGAATGATTTTCCGGGCCCCTGCGCAAGGCGGCCAGCAACAGCTCGCCGGTGCCGCGCGTGGTCGTCCGCGACGGGTCGCGCCGCGCGGGCGGAACCAGTACAAACCCCGACGCCGCCGCCATCTCCATCACGGCGGTACGGCCATCGCCGAGCAGGCCGAAGCGCGCCGGACCGGCTCTCCCAGCGGGCCGGTGACGTCCGCGACGCACGCGCTGCCGTGCGTGGCCGCCACGAGCGCATCGACCGTGCCGTCGCCGCCGTCGGCCATCGGCGCCAGGTCGAGCGCGGCACGCGGCTCCGCCGCCAGCACCCCCGCGCCATGGCCGCGGCGGCCTCGGGAGCGGTCAGGCTGCCCTTGAATTTGTCCGGGGCGATGACAACGCGCATCATGGGTCGGGTGGGCTCGGCCCACCTCTTCGATTTCCCTACGGGCGATCGGGAGACGAGGTGGGCCGAGCCCACCCTACGAAGATGTTACCGTCGCGCGCTCGCCGTTGTCGTCCCCTGCGCGGCCAGACTGAGCTGGCCTTCGACGAAGCCGTTGCGACGGACCAGGTAATACTGGACCGCCGCCGCCTGGCTCGCCTCGGCCTGGGCGAGAATATACACCAGGTTGTCGGGCCGGATCGTTTCCCAGTTGCGGTTGCCGACGTTCATGCCGACCAGGATGTCGCCCTTCTGGATCTGGGCCCGGTCGGCCAGGCTGCCCGGCTGGACCAACTGCACGAACAGGCCGCCGCGGAAGTCGTTCGAGACGGGCGCCACGTATTCCTTGCTGACCGGCACGAGCCGCAGGCCCAGCAAGCGCCAGACCTGTTCGGTCGGGTCGCCGGTCTGCCGGGGCAGGGCGTGGACCTCCAGGGGCACGGTCTGCTCTTTCCCGGAGGCGCTGAACGATCAGGTCGGTCTTCTGGCCGGGACGCAAATCGAGCAGGCCGCGCTCCAGGTCCAGGGGCGTGGTCACGGCCATCTTGCCCACGCGCACCAGGTGATCGCCGGTTTTCAGGCCGGCTTGCTCGGCGGGACTGCCCGGCTGCACGGCCGTGACCACCACCACGCGCTCGGCACCCTGCCCGCTCTCGGCGGCGATGACGCCGTGCCAGGTGGACGCCAGCCGCCTCGTGCTGAGCATCTCGACGGCCACCTTCTTCACATCATCAATCGGCAGCGCGAACCCGATCCCCTGTGCCCCGGCGCGCACCGCCACGTTGATGCCGATCAGCTCGCCGTCAATATTGACCAGCGGCCCTCCCGAATTGCCCGGGTTGATGCAAGCGTCCGTCTGGATCAGGTTGCGGTAGACCTGATCGTCGGAGAGCGTCACGTTGCGGTTCAAGGCACTGATGATCCCGACGGACACCGTGTTCTCGTACCCGAAGGCGTTGCCGATGGCGATGACCTGCTCGCCCACCATGAGATCCGACGAGGTGCCGATGTGGACGGCCGTCAGCGGCCGGCCGGCGTCGATCTTCAGCAGGGCCACGTCCATCTGGGGGTCCTGCTGCAGGATCCGGCCCGCGAAGCGCGCCCCGTCGGCAAGCTGCACCTCGATCCCCTGGACGTGATCGACCACGTGCTGGTTCGTCAGGATGAAACCCCGCTCGTCGATGATGACGCCGGTCCCCATCCCGCTCACCCGCGGGCGTTGATTTTCCTCGGGCGAAAACGGCCAGCGGCTGTTCGACGCGGCACGCTTCTCGCTGGAGATGCTCACCACGCACGGCTGCGTCTTCTGGATCGCCTCGACCATCGGCGTCTTGCGCACCGCGGCGGACCCGGCCCAGACCGGCGCCAGAGCCCAGCAGCCGCTCCAGACCGCCACCAGGCTCCATCCCGTTATGCGTCGCATCCAAGCATGTGGCACGGTGGGGCTCCCGTCCGTGAGTCCAGGTTGTCCGCCGCCCGCCGCCAGGGTCACATGCGATGAGGTCGGACGTGCCAACCCCACCTCGTTGACCTACTCTCCCAACCCAGGTTGCCGCTCTCGCCACCACCCTGGGAGTTACCAGCGACTGGCCAATTTTCCATCGGCTTCCCCAGACCCAGGCTTGATATGTAGCCCCCGAAAGCCCTCTAGACTGCCTGTGCTGCCGAATGACCCATATGACCCCTAAATTTGACCAGATCCCTACGACAGGCAGAACTGGCTATCGGCTCCTGGGAAAGTCCTGTCCTCATCTGTTCATCCCGGAGGGATGAGAGCCATTAGCCGGTGGTCAGCGCAGCGCCACCACCGGAAGGAGAGGGCGACCAGAAAACCCCTCGACCCCGGAGGGGTCGCATCCTCTGTGGAGGCACGTTGACCCCGGTTGCGCTGCGCGAACCGGGGCTAATGGCTGTCATCCCTTCGGGATGAGCAAAGCGGGCATTTCTTTTCTAGGAAGCTATAGTGCGTGCATTGACAAGGTGGGAGGGGCCTCGTTAGGGTGAAGTGGCGTGGCGGCGATGACCGAAGGGCGATCATGGCTGAGAAGTCCCCGCGGCGATGGCGACTGGAGCAGAGTCTGGCCGACGACCCGGCGGACGCGTTTTTGCGTTACGCTCTGGCCTTGCAGTGCTTGCGCGAGGGCGACCAGGAAGAGGGCCGGGCGCGCTTGCGGGCGTTGATCGCCGACGCGCCGGACGAATCGATCGCGGCCTATCAGCAGCTTGGCCAGTCGTACATCGAGACGGCGGAGCGCGACGAGGCGCGCGCCGTGCTGAGCGTCGGGGTGGCGAAGGCCCGGCTCCGGGGCGAGCAGCACGCGGCGGCGGAAATGGAGGGGCTGCTCGCACAGCTCGATTGAGATCTCCATGACCGCCGTGTTCACGTTTCCGAATCGCATTCTCTTCGGTGAAGGCACTCAGGGGCGACTGGCCGAGGAGCTGGCGCGCTGGGCGCCGGCCGGCCCCTGGTCGTGACCGATCCGGAACTTGCGCGCTCCGGCCTGGTCGCGCCGATGCGCGCCGCGCTGAGCGATGTCGTCGTCTTCGACCAGGCGGGCGAGCCGCCCTCGGAAGCCGACATCCTGACGGCGCGGCGTCTGTACCGGGAACGGCGGCGCGATAGCCTGGTGGCCCTCGGCGGCCGGGGCGCGATCGACGCGGCCAAGGCGGTCCGGCTGCTGGTCGCGCAGCCCGGGCCGCTGTCCCAGTACGACGTGACGGCCGGCGGGACTCGGCGCATCCTGACGCCCGGACCGCCCCTGATCGCCGTGCCGACGTCGGCCGGTTCAGGCAGCGAGGCCAGTCCGACGGCGCTCGTCCGCCTGGGGCCGGCCGGTCCCGCGGCGGCTCTGGTCAGTCCGCATCTGCTGCCCAGCACGGCGATCTGCGACCCCGCGCTGACGTTCGACCTGCCGCCCGAACGGACCGCCGCCACGGGTCTGGAGGCGTTCAGCCAGTGCGTCGAGAGCTTCCTGTCGACGACCTATCATCCCTTGTGCGACGGCCTGGCCCTGGAGGGCCTGCGGCATCTCGCCCGGGGCCTGGAGGTCGCGGTGCGCGACGGCGGCGATCGCCACGCCCGCGCCGCGGTGATGATGGGCGCCCTGCTCGGCGGCATCAGCAGCCACAAGGGTCTGGGCGTGGTCCGCGCGCTGGCCCTCGCGCTCGGGTCGGATGGACCCGCTGCGCATCTCGGCACCCGGAGCGCGATTCTCCTGCCGCACGCGCTCCGGTTCCTCCTGCCCCATGCCGAGACCGCCCTCACCGAGCTGGCGCAGCAGCTTGGCGTCGGCCGTTCCGCGAACGCTCCCGCGCATCTGATCACGCTCACCGAGCTGGTCCTGGCGCGTCTGCCGCTGCCCTCGAAGCTGGGGCAGGTCGCCGGTCTGGACCGGACGCGCATCCCGGACTACGCCCGCCTGGCCCTGCTCGATCACAGCCTGCGCACCACGCCCCGCCCCTGCACGCAAGCCGACCTGGAAGATCTGCTCGAACGGGCGTGGTGACGTGGAGGCTGGGTCGTGACCCAGACCCCCCTGACTTCAACGCTGTGTGGGCTGGGTCACGTACGTGTTTCGCGTCTCGGTTGGCTGGTTTTCTGGGCGTTTCTGTGTAGCGGCGGCCGTCTCGGCCGCTCCGAACTGGTTCCCCTCCGGAGCGGCCGAGACGGCCGCCGCTACACAGAAAGGACTGACGTCCGATGGCGAGACGCTAAACCGTACGGGGTCACGACCCAGCCCACAAATGCTTAACCCGCGCGGCGTCGCAGCGGGTAGCCGTCGGGATCTTTGCCGCGCACCCGGCGCCACCAGACCTGAATCGTGGGGATGTTGATGGTGACGAGGAACAGCTTGCGCAGTTGTTCGCCCGGCGGCGCCAGCGGGCGCACGCCGTGCCAGGAATGGTCGGTGCGCTGGAAGAGCAGGCTGCCGTTGCCCCGGGGATCAATCGCGGCCGCGACTTTCAGGTCATCGAAGGTCGGCGCCGAATGGGTCTTCCGCCGCCCCTCGTCGTCCATGATCAGGATGCGCCCGCCCCAGCTATCTTCCCAATCGGCCGGCGTGTTGAAGTAGAAGATGTGCGTCGCCAGCTTGCGCCGCGCGTCGCAGTGCGGCGAGACGCCGCAGCCTTGCCAGCCGAAGTACCACTCCATGGTCAGAAGGTAAGGCTGGTTCGCACCCAGGCCGAACATCTGCTGGACGAACGCCTCGTAAGCCGGCCCCTGAATCTCCGCGATGAACGCGCACCAGGGTTCCGACAGCGGCAGATCCGGATCGTAGTGCAAGAGGTAGCGGTCATGGTAACCCTGCCCATGCGCCGCTTGACCGATTGCCACTTCTCGAACAGCGACAGGTCGGGAAGGCTCCCACGGAGCTGCTCGAAGCCTGTGGATGTCAGCGTGCCATCCAGGGTGACCCAGGGATAAGGCCGCCGGCTCTGAAATGCCCCGGCTGAGACTGCTTGCAGACAGTCGGGATTGAGGTACGCCATCGCCGACTCCTTTCTGTACGAGGCGTTCCGGACCCGCCGGTTAGATATCAGATTGGCTCGACCACCGAAATGGCAATCAGGGAGAAAATCGGAGACTGTCGCAAGGATATCGGGTTGATGATGGCCTTCTCGCGGAAACGGTCGTGGGTGCCACGGGTTCCGCTTTGGGAACCCGTGTCCGGGGCCGTTCGACACGGGTTCCCAAAGCGGAACCCGTGGCACCCGACATCTCCTTACAGGACGACCCGATATCGTTGCGACAGTGTCGAAAATTGCGCGCGAAAAACCACACGGTTCGCCCCCGCGGCCAGGATGGCGGCGCGGGGGCGAACCGTGTGGAAAACCGTTCTCGTTCTTCTTAGTAGCCGAAGATGCCGAAGGGATACGGCGTGAAGAAGGGTCGGGTGTAGTGCTTGCGGAAGTCGAGCCACCAGATGCCGTCGTCCCACCGCAGGGTCACGGCGCGCCAGTCGAGGGGGACCTCCGGGTAGGGGTAGAACGGGCCGATATTGGGCCAGGCCTGCCAGGGGTAGGCGGTGGGGTAGCCCACGGCGGAGAAGTTCGGATAAGGCGCGTAGCTGGGCCAGGCGTAGTTGGGATAACCGGGCTGGGCGGCCTGGGTGCCACCCGGGATGGCCGGCCCTTCGGGCATCGGGCCGGCGGGCGCCGCCGCGCCGGCGGGCGCCGCCGCGCCGCTGACCGCCGCGGTGTTCATGGGCATGGGCGACATGTCCATGACCTGCGCCCCGCGGTGTCCCATGGCCAGATCGGGCGTGGCCGTGTCATACGTGGCGGCGGGCTGGTACTGGACCGGCCGGACGCGCGCATCGCCCACGAGGCGCAGCTCGTCCACCACGCCCGTGATGCCCGCGACGGCCTGAGCGCGGCGCAAGGCTTCGGTCTTCAGGGCGGACGACGCCAACGCGCCACGGAGCGTGACCACGCCCTCACGCACTTCAATGCGCACGGGAGAGGCCGCCAGCACGGGATTGGCCCGCAGCGCCGCGGCCACGGCATCGGCGGCCTGTTGATTCCGGCTGGGGGGAGCGGCCAGACTCGAAGTGGCCACGAGCCCAATCACGAGCCCGAGCACGGCGGAAATCCGTTTCAACGTGACCAGCATGGGCATATCCTTATCCCGCCTGGGCTCACGTCCGGGGGGCGAGCGGGACGCGCCACCGGGTCGAGGGAGAAAGGCTCCGGCGTTCTTGGGACGAGCCCGCGTCGAGGGTGGCAGACTTGAAGCGCTCGACCGCCTCCGTGCCGACAATGGACAATCTCCCGCATGAACGGCGGTCCGTCAAATCACGCGGCAAAAAAATCCGTTGGCCCGGTATCGATCATGCGGACGGCGGAAACCTGGTGGCTGGAAACGGGCCGGGCACGCGCGGAAATCATACGGTAAAGTCGGGTGCGTCGAGTCTGCGACGACGCACCTCCTTCCTCACCTACCTTCATGGGGCGGGAGAGGCGGAGGTGCGTCATCGCAGACTCGACGCACCCTACAAGACGACGGCCGCGGCTTAGAGCCTATCTCGGTAGGGTGCGTGAAACGCACCAAGGCTTTGTCCGACAAAGAGAATGGTGCGTTTCACGCACCCTACCGAGATAGGTTCTTAGAGGCTCTCCGGGAAGTCTGTTTTAGCCCCGAAGGGGCGGCAGTGAATAGCCCGGGGCGTCAGCCCCGGGAACCGAGGCCGCGCCCGCGCCCGCCTCCTCCAAAGCCCCGAAGGGGCGACCGAAGATCCCGCGGGACCATGGGTTCTGTCGCCCCTTCGGGGCTGCGGAGGGGGTTCGTGGCGCGTCGTTCCCCGTCCCGGGGCTGACGCCCCGGGCTATTCACTGCCGCCCCTTCGGGGCTTCCCGGATAGCCTCTTAGCTGGCGGTCGCCGGTTGCAGCGCCGGCTCGGACGAGCTGCTCCCGCCCAGCGTCACGCCGATCAGCAGGGCGGTCATCGACCCGCCGGCGAACAGGGCGAACTTGTTGTCGTGCGTCCCCAGCCAGGCCCCGGCCAGTCCCAGGCCGACCAGCGCCGCGATCAAGATGAGGCGCCGCGCCACGCCCAGCGGGTGGCCGGGGAGAGACGCAGCAGGCACAGCCCGAGCACGCCGACGACCTGGAGAACCGGCACCGCGCATTCGAGCAGCGCGCAATGACATGCCTGGAACGGCACCATACAGGCTCCTTCCTTGGGCACTGTGATGGAGGTGGAGATTGAGGTCCGTCGTGGATCTCGGCGAAGAGGTGAGTCCGCGGATGGCGACGCCCCGTCCTTGAGCAATTCACGCGCCAACGGTACCAACGGCCCGCGATCCCGGCACCTCAAGCCCAATACTTGAGAAAAAACCGCCCCGGGTCCCACTTTTGGGTGCCCGGGGCGGAAAAATTCTTACAACCGGACTGTCAAAACTACACGGCCGGCACGCCGCGTTGGCCCGCTCTCAACGGCGGCGGGGCGCGCCCCGCCCCGTCGGCATCTTGGGCGCCGCGAACGGGTTGTGATCGGCCACCCGGGGCTGCGAGAAATCCAGCACCTTCCAGCCGGCCTTCTCCTTGCGCATCTTGAGGGTGATCGTGACGTATTTCCCGTCCTTGCTCTCCCCCTCCCCGGCCTTGCCGAGAATCACGCCCAGCGTGCCGGTCGTCCTGGGATCGTTCTCGCCGACGACCTTCATGCCGTTGAACATGGCGGCGAGTTCATCGAGCGTGTCCGACTCGACGCTCTTCTCCAGGATCGGCTTGAAGTACTTCTGCTGATGCTTGAGGGTGGCGCCTTCCATCTCCGAGACCGACCGCAGCGCGACTGTCTCCGCGAGCTGGTCGGGGTCCTTGGTTTGAACGGCGGCCAGGAACGCCTCGGCGGCCTTCCGAGGCAGCCCGCCGAACACGCGGCCGCCGGTGCTGCCGCCCGCGGCGCCGCCCGACCCCTCCGACGTGGAGCCGCCCGAGGACGACCCGCCCGAGGACGACCCGCTCCCCGACTGCTGATAGGCCGAGGCCACCTCGGAACTGTTCGATGAGCTGGAGCCCGACGAGGATGATCCCGATGAGGACGGTCCCGATGAGGACGATCCCGACGAGGACGCGTTCTTCGCCGCCTGGGAGGCGTAATACTGCTCCATCGCCTTTTCCTGCTGGCGGCGATTCTCGGCCTCCGAACTGCCCGAGGACGAGCTGCCTCCCGCCGCTCCGTATGCCGAGCCCGGTGGGGAGGAGCCGGAGCTGGAGCTGGAGTTGCCGCTGGAGACTCGACGAGCTCGACATCTCGGAGGACGGCGTTCCCGACGAGGACGATCCGGACGACCCCGAAGACGACGAGGACGAGTTCGCGGCGGGCGCGCGGCGCGGCGCGGCCGACTTGGCCATGGCCAGCAATTCGTCGGTCGCCGACCCGTTCGCGGCCGGCGGGCTCGCTTCCGGCGTCTCGGCCTTGGCCGGCTCGGTTTTCGCCGTCCGCCGTCGGTGGGTTGGCGGACTCGGACGCCGGCAGCGCCGGCTGGGAACTCGCGGCCGGCGCGGCGGCGGCGGCCGGGGCGGCACTCGGGGGCGCCGCGTCCGCCGCGGCCAGACCCTCCGTCGAGGTGGACTCCTTGCTGCCGCAACCAGCAAGTCCACTCAGAACCAGACCGGCGGCGGCCACGATGGCGGCAAGCCGCGTTCTCGACCGTCTCATGGCGAACCTCTTTCCCGGAAAACCAGGCCGCGTGCAGCGGGGACGCGGGTGGGGACAGACACTCGTAACCCACCGCGCAGATTTCACCCCGCAATTATGCCGCGCCCTCGTTCCGGCCGGAAGGGCCCGCAATCACTTCTCGGTGACCGCCCGCCGGATTCACCACGGAGACACGGAGGGCACGGAGACAACACAGAGAATTCCTCTGTGAGAACTCTGAGTCTGTTCCGACAGCCCCGAAGGGGCGACAGTGAATAGCCCGGGGCGTCAGCCCCGGGAACCGGGAACGACGCGCTACAAACCCTCTCCGAAGCCCCGCAGGGGCGGCCGATGTCGTTGTCCCACGGACCGTTCTGTCGCCCCTTCGGGGCTCCGGAGGAAAATTCTCTCGTCGCGGCTCTCCGGTTCCCGGGGCTGACGCCCCGGGCTATTCACTGCCGCCCCTTCGGGGCTGTCGGAACAGACTCTCTGTGTTCTCTGCGCCTCTGTGGTGAATCCGGCGGGGGCCGGCAGATCAGGACTCCAGCACGATGACCTCATGATCGAGCACGCTCTCGACCTGGAAGCGGACGCGCCCGGCATCCGCGGCGATCGCTTCGGTCCGCGCCGCGACCAGCCGCTTCAGGACCGCGGGGCGGAACTCACCCGGCAGCACCATCTCGACCTGCAACGGTCCGACGGGAATCAGCTCGTGGACCGGAGCCCGCCAAGTGCCGGCGCTGGTGAGGTTGACGAGGTGCAAGATGCGCCGGCCGGGCTGTTCGTACAGCTCGCAGTCGATCAGGCCGCGCCCCCGCACCTCCAGCGGGATCTGTCCGCGCGCCGCCCACCGCACCAGGTTGGCGAGCAAGTCGCCGTGATCGGGCAGGTTATCGATGGCGAACCGGCGGTCCAGGTCCGCCGGCAGGAACGCCACCCGCGCCGCGCCCGCTTCCCGGACGATCAGCCCGGGGATCTCGGTACGCGGCTCGCGCATCCAGGAGGTCTCGGGCGGAAAGGCCGGGAAGGGCGGGATATACGTCAGCAGGACCTGTGCCCCCGCGGCCACGGTCAGCGGCTCGAGCGTGCCGCCAAAGGGCAGGATGTCGGTTCTCGTCGAAGCCCGCGAGCGCCGGATGCCGCTCGCCGGTCGCGGGCGGAGCGTCCTTGAGCTTCGGCCCATACACGCGACTCTGCCACTCGGGCGACAGCCGCAGATAGGTGTGCTGGGTCGCGCCGATCGCTTTCCGCGCGGCGGTTTCCCCGGCAGGTTTTCCCCCGCGGACGCCGAACAGGTCGGCCAGCGCGAAGTCCCGCGCGGTCGCCCCACTCGTCGTAGAGGCTGGTCTGGCCGGTGGCGATCAGCCCTTTCCCCGCCGCGACGAACCGCCGCACGGCCGCGACCTGCGCATCGGACAGCGCCGCCAGGTTGGGCAAGACCAGCACGGCCAGACGCTCGGCCTCGCGGTCGATGTCGTCCACGTGCAGGGGCAAAAACGGCACACGCGCCCGGACCAGGGCCTGGCTGATGCCCCGCCAGGGCTGGTCCACGAGCACCTCGGGATCGTCCCGCCCGTAATAGTCCGTGTTCTGACGCGACCAGACGACGCCCACGCTCGCGATCGGCCGGCGATCGACCAGGTACGTTTCGTTGGCCTTGTGCCAGCGCAGGATCGGCTCGGCCGTGCGATACATGCGGCGGTCTTCATGATAAGCGCTGATGTGATGATACCAGGGCTGGATTCCGCCCGCGAAGCCGGCCAGCATCCACATGCGCGCCTCGGCTCGGGCTTGCTGGAGAGGCGGAAGGTGGGACGGCCCATCTGGTACATGGGCATGCTCTCGGGGATGAGCTTGTCCCAGCCGAGCAGGCCGTGCAGGCGCTTGCCGGTCTCGGCGTTGTGCTGGAAGCCGTCGGCGTCGCTGCGCGACTGATGATCGAGCAAGAGGATCTCGGCCCGCGCGCAAAGGGCCCGGTCGTCGCGGAAGGAGCGGCACTGGCCGCTGACGCTGCCGCCATTCATGCCCACCCAGAGGCAATCGGGGCCGCCCGCGGAGCGCGTGACCTGATTGTTCTTGTCCCAGAGGGCGAGCCGGCGCGCGTAGCTCCACTCGATCCAGTCGCGATAGCCGGGGTCGTTCCAGTCGTGCGCGGGGCAAGGGCCGATCGGCGTCCTGGCGAAAAAGGCGGGTGCAGTGCGCAGTAACAGATCCGGCCGCGGTCCAGACCGCTCCAGCTATTGTCGGTGAAGCCTTCGGGGTGCGATCGCTCGATGATCTCGCGCAGGACGTCGGGCAAGTATTCCTGATAATAGGGCCCGTTGATACACGAGACATACTGTTCGCCGGCCCGGTACGGCGCGCCCGCGCATCGACGGCGAACCAGTCGGGATGGGCCTTGTAAAAATCCTCGTGGGCGCGGCTGGAGTCCATGCGGGCCAGGACGGTGATGCCGTCGTCGTGGGCCGCGCGGGCCAGATCGCCGAAGAGGTCGCGCGCGCCGAGCCCCGACGCCCGCCGGTGCAGGGGGAACTTGCTGGGATAATACGCGACGATCCCGCCCGCGTTGATGATGACGCCCTGGACCTCCGTCCGCTTCCAGTGCTGCCGCCACCAGGCGATATCGTAGCGGGCCGGGTCGATCTCGGTGATGTTCGTCTGCGCCCAGCGGTAGGTGCGCCGGTACCAGGGCAGGAGAGGGGGATTGTCCTTGGCTGTCGCGGTGATCGTGCTGGCCGCGGTGGCCGCGGCGAGCTGGAAGAGGAACTCGCGGCGCGAGTCTTTTTCCGCGGAGGGCGCTTGACGTGGCATGGGAACCGTCCCAAAGTTCAGTCATTTCGTAAGCTGGGTCCAGACCCAGCCTACACCGACGGAAGGCTCATGAGGAGATGTCCATGACCGCGCTGGGAACGACCTGTCTTTTCGTCCTGCTCGCCGCGCCCCTGCCGCCGGACGATCCCGAGACCACCGCCGGGTGGGTCAAGTATGCCGGCAACCCGGTGCTGGGAGGCCAGTACGGCACCTGCTTCGATATCGCGGTGCTCAAGGAGGGCGACACCTACCGAATGTGGGTGTCGTGGCGGCCCAAGGCGAGCGTGGCCCTGGTCGAGAGCCCGGATGGCCTGCACTGGAGCGCGCCTCGGATCGTGCTCGGCCCGCGCAAGGAGACCGGCTGGGAGGACGATATCAACCGTCCGATCGTCCTCAAGCGCGACGACGGCTACCACATGTGGTACACCGGCCAGGCGAAGGGCCACTCGGCGATCGGCTACGCCACCAGCCCCGACGGCGTGAGCTGGAAGCGAATGAGCGACCGGGCCGTCCTCGCCGCCGAGCGCCCTGGGAAAAAGTCGCCGTCATGTGCCCGCACGTCGTCTGGGACGCGGCCGGGAAGCAATTCCGCATGTGGTACTCGGGCGGCGAGCAGCTCGAGCCCGACGCCCTCGGCCACGCCACCAGCCCCGACGGCCTGTCCTGGACCAAGTGCAAGGATAATCCTATCTTCAAACCTGATCCCGCGTCGCCCTGGGAGCGGCACAAGGTCACGGCGGCCCAGGTCATCCCGCGCGGCGGGGAGTACCTGATGTTCTACATCGGCTTCCGCGACGTGTACCACGCCCAGATCGGCCTGGCCCGCTCGCGAGACGGCATCACCGGCTGGCAGCGCCACCCGGCCAATCCGATCATCCGGCCGGGCGTGGAGAAGTGGGACCACGACGCCTGTTACAAGCCGTTCGCCCTCTTCGACGGCCACCGCTGGCAACTCTGGTACAACGGCCGCCACGGCGACCTCGAACAGATCGGCGCGGCGTTCCATGACGGCGAGGACCTGGGCTTCCCGGCGCGGCCCTGAGCGCGGGCTTGTAGGCTGGGTCAAGACCCAGCTTCCTCTTGTTGTAATTGTAGGCTGGGTCAAGACCCAGCGCTTCTATCCGCTCGGGCGCGGGCACGCCGCGCGGCCTTGAGGAAGCTGGGTCTTGACCCAGCCTACAGATCTACCCGCTGCCTGCTGCTTGACAATTGACAAACAACGAAATCCCGCCGGGCCGCGAAACGAGGCTCCCGGTTGCGGGGTATCTCCCCAGGAACGACCTGACGTTCTTCGGCTCCGCAGCCAAGCAAGGGAGGAGATTCCATGTCTCGCGCGTACCGATGGGGATGGTTGTGTCTGTGGCCGGCGCTGGGCTTGCTGGCGACCGCGGCCGACGAGCCGCTCACTCCGGCCAGTCGGTTGGTTCCCCAGGAAGCGGTGATCGTCCTCGAGGTCGCGCAGCCGAAAGACGTGCTCGACCTGGCGCTGGGATCGAAGATGACCAGCCTGGTCACGGCCCAGCCGGCCTTCAAGATGCTGTCCTCGCAGCCAAGCTTCCAGCAGTTCGAGCAGATCCTCAAGTACGTCGAGATGCAACTCGGCACCGACTATGAGACCGGCCTGCGCAAGCTGGTGGGCGGCGGGGTCACGCTGGCCATCGCGGGGGAGAATCGCGCCCTGCTGATCGTCGATTCGGAGGATGCCGGGCTGCTCCAGAAGATCCACAAGATCCTGGTCGACGGCGCCCGGGACGACGCGGCCAAGAAAGGCCAGCCCAACCGCATCGAGTCGCGCGAGTACCAGGGTGTGACCACCTGGACCTTCGGCGGCGAGGAGGCCCACGCCCTCCTCGGCAAGCGGCTGATCGTGGCCAGCAAGGGCGAGGTCCTGAAGGCCGCCCTCGATCTGCGGAACGCCAAGGACGGCGCGAGCCTGGCCACGCTGCCGGCGTATCAAGCCGCGAAGAAAGCCGCCGGCAAAAAGGCGGCCACGGCCTATGTGAACATGACCGTGATGAAGAATGTCCCGCAGCTCGCGCAGGCCCTCAAGACGAGCGGCAACCCGTTTGGCACGCTGCTTCTGGCCACCGTGATGGATTCGCTACGGGAGTCCTCCTGGCTGGCGCTCGGGCTGAGCGTGCGGGGCGAGACGCTCGCTCTCGAAGCGACCACGGACGGCAAGCCGGCCGACGGCGCGCCCGCGACGATCTTCATGACCCCGGCCAAGCCCGAACAGGGCGCGTTGCCGCTGTTGACCGTGCCGCGCCAGCTCGCCAGCGCGAGCCTCTTCCGCGACCTGCACGCCTTCTACGCGGCCAAGGACAATTTGTTCCCCGAGCGCACGTCCGGGCTGATCCTGTTCGAGAACATGATGGGGATCTTCTTCAGCGGGCGCGACCTGACCCAGGAGATCCTGGGCGAGACCCTGCCCGAGACGCGCATCGTGGTGGCCGCGCAGCAGTACGATCCGAAGATCGGCACGCCGCAATATCAGGTCCCGGCCTTCGCCATGGTCTTCCACCTGCGGCATCCCGAGGAGTTCCAGGCCGTCGCCGAGGAGGCCTGGCAGAAGGCCATCGGCCTGACCGCCTTCACCCGCGGCCAGCGCCCGAGCCGGGGCTGATCATCGACCGCAATACCCACGGAGGCGTCAAGTACTTCCTGGCCTCCAACGCGATGGGCAAGGAGGAAGACAAGACCAAGGTGGCCTCCCGCTTCAATTACCGGCCCGCCCTGGCACGCGCGGGCGAATACCTGATCGTCAGCTCGACCGACGGCCTGACCAACGACCTGATCGACGCGATTCAGCAGCAGGCCAAGGACGCCGTCAAGCCGATCGCGGCCGTGCACACGTTGCTCGCGGCCGACGGTGTGCAACTGGCCGCGCTGATCCAGGCCAATCGCGCCGCCATGGTCAGCCAGAACATGGTCGAGAAGGGCCACACCCAGGCGCAGGCCGAGGGCGAGGTCGATTTCATGAAGACGCTCGTCGAGCACCTGGGCCACGCGACGCTGACCGGCGACGCCGTGGACGGCCGGGCCCGCCTGAATCTGGAACTCAAGCTGAACCTGCCCTGATTGAGGGAACGCTCTTCCGCGGTTGCGGGAAGTTAGACTTCGGGATTCCAGATTCCAGATGCCAGATTCCAGATGCCAGATTCCAGATATTCACGCTTCGAAAGTCGATTGGAAATCCGGAATCCGGCATCTGGAATCTGGATTCTGGAATCCGGAATCTGGAATCTGGAATCTGGAATCCGGAATCCGGAATCCCCATATCGGCCACGAACCAGCCATCCTCCCGAAACACCGGGAACAGCCAAAGGGGATTCCGCTCATGCTCGCCGCCGATTCTCGCACGCGCCCCGGCTCGGAGTCGTCCTCCGGGCCGGCGCTGGACCCCTCGTGGGCTTGGGCCGCGTACCAGCCCGATGCCGCACGGCCCTGGGACCGCCGCCGCGCCGCCCACCTGTACCGCCGCGCCGCCTTCGGCGCCTCCTGGAGCGAGCTGGAAAACGCCCTCCGGGACGGCCCCGAGCGCACCCTCGATCGTCTCCTCCGGCCCGGTGCCGACGCGGCCGCCTTCCACGACCGCTTCGATCAATTCGAGTCGGCCGCCATTGATCCCGACGCGAACTCGACCGACACCCTCCGCGAGTGGTGGCTGCGGCGCATGTTGCAGACGCCGTGCCCCCTCCTGGAGAAGATGACCCTCTTCTGGCACGGCCATTTCGCCGCCAGCCGCACGCGCATCCAGAACGGCTGGCTGGTCCGCCAGCATGTCAGCCTGCTCCGTTCCCAGGCGCTGGGCCACTTGCCGGCGCTGCTCCAGGGGCTGATGAGCGACCCGGCCTTCTTGATGGGCGCCGAGGGCGCGGCCAACCGCAAGGCCCTGCCCAACCTGACCTTCGCCCGCAACGTGCTCGATCTCTACACGCTCGGTCCCGGCCAGGCGAGCGAGCGGGATGTGAAGGACGCCGCGCGCGCCTTCAGCGGCCTGTTCGTCCTGCGCAACCGTCCCCGGCTGCTCGACCACGAGCAAGACACCGGCCCCAAGACCATCCTGGGCCAGACCGGCCCGTGGAAAGCCGACGACGTTGTCCGGATCGCCCTGGCGCATCCCGCGACCGCCCGGCACGTGGTCCATAAGGTCTACCGCTGGCTCATCTCGGAAACGGACGAGCCCGGTGCGGAATCTCCTCAAGCCGCTGGTTGAGCCGTTCGCGCGGGACGGCGACATCAGCCGGCTGGTCGAGACGGTCTTGCGCTCGAACCTGTTCTTCTCCCCGACGGCCTACCGGCGGCGGGTGAAGAGTCCGATCGACTTTGCGCTGGGGATTGCGCGCGGCCTGGAAGCCGTGCTGCCGACGCGCCCCTTGGGCGTGGCCCTGGCCGCCCTGGGGCAGAATCTGGGGCAGCCTCCCACCGCGAAAGGCTGGGAAGGCGGGACCTCGTGGATCAATCCGGCCACGATCCTGGGCCGCGGCAACCTGGCCGCCGCGCTGATCGGTGGTGGTGATCCGTTCGGCAACGCCCTTGATCCGCAGGCCATCGCCCGCGCACACGGCCAGACGACGCCCGAAGCGGCCGGCCGCTTCCTGCTCGACCTGTTCCTCCAGGGCGATCTCCCCGAGGAACCCGCCAAGCTGCTGCAAAAAACCGCGACCGCCGCGGGCGACCCGGCCAAAGGCCTGCGCCAGCTCGTCCACGGCCTCGCCCTCTTGCCCGAGTTCCAGCTCGCGTGAGCTTCGTGCCGAAGTCCTGCCCCGCGAGGATTCCAGATTCCAGATGACTGATGGCTGATGGCTGATGGCTGATCAGATCAAAGCCTCCGGATGCGGATCGATGGGATGTTGTTCCCGGCCATCAGCCATCAGCCATCAGTCATCCGCCATCCGCCATCAGTCATCCGCCATCTGGAATCTGGAATCTGGAATCCGCAATCCGCAATGTCCAACCCCATAAGCCGTGCCGCCAAGGAGCCATGAACGATCATGTCCGCCACTCGCCGTGACTTTCTCCGCCGGTCTCTCGGCGCCTCGACGCTCCTGGCGCTGTCGCCGACGGCCCCCACATTTTTGAGCCGCACCGCGCAGGCCGCGGCGCCGCGGCGGAACGACGGCGAGACGATCCTCGTCGTCGTCCAGCTTGCCGGCGGCAACGACGGCCTGAACACCGTCATCCCCTACGCCGATGATCTCTACGCCAAGGCCCGGCCGACCTTGCGGCTGCCCACCAGCCAGATTCACAAGATCGATGAGCACCTGGGCTTTCATCCCAAGCTGTCGGCACTCCACCGGCTGTATCAGGACGGGCTCTTGAGCGTCGTCCAGGGCGTCGGCTACCCGAACCCGCAGGGCCAGCACTTCGAGTCGATGCACATCTGGCAAACGGCCGACCCCACGCGCACCACGCGGCAGACCGGCTGGCTGGGCCGGTCCATCGACTGGGCGACACGAGACGACGAGAACCGCGCGAAGGTCCCCGGGGTTTACGTCGGCCAGATCGACCAGCCGTTCACCCTGAACGCCGCCCGGTCGATCGTGCCCACGATCCGCACGGCCCGCGACGCGACCTTCCAGGACCTGGCCGGCGCGAACGCGGCCGACCGCCGCCACCTGATCGACATCGAAGCGGCCGCGACGCCGGCCGCGAACGACCACCTGCTCAGCTTCGTCCAGCGCAGCACGCTGGCGGCCTGCCAGAGCAGCCAGCAGATCGCGTCCGCCGTCGGCAACGACTCGGCGAGCGCGGCCGAGTATCCGTCGTTCCAGTTCGCGGGGATGCTCAAGCTGCTCGCCCAGTTGATCCGCGCCGAGGTCGGCGTGCGGCATCTATTACACCGAGCTGGGCGGCGCCGAGCCGGGCGGGTTCGACAACCACGCCGTCCAGGCCGACAACCACGCCGCGCTCTTGTATCAACTGTCCGAATCGCTGGCCGCCTTCGTGCGCGACCTGAAGCGCGACAACCTGCTCGACCGCGTCTTGCTCATGACCTTCTCCGAGTTCGGCCGCACGCTGCACGAAAACGGCCGCCGCGGCACCGACCACGGCTCGGCCGCGCCCGTGTTCCTGGCCGGCGGCCGGCTCCGGGGCGGCTTGATCGGCGCCCACCCGAGCCTCTCGGAGATGGAAGGAGTCGGCCTGAAGCACCACACCGACTTCCGCCGCCTGTATGCCACCGCCCTCGACCGCTGGCTCGGTTTCGACAGCCAGGCCATCCTCGGCGAGCGCTTCACGCCGCTCGATGTGCTGCGGGCGTGAGAGTCTGTCCCAGAAGTGACGATCCGGTCATTCTGGTATTATTACCCCGGCAAAGAAGATCCTCCTGTAGGTCGGACAATCCTGTCCGACAGGCCGGGGGAGTCGGACAGGATTGTCCGACCTACTTTCTTGCCGGGGTAATAGCCCCGAAGGGGCGGAAGCGAATAGCCCGGGGCGTCAGCCCCGGGAACCGAGACCAGCCCCACACACCCCTTCTCCAAAGCCCCGAAGGGGCGACAGAAGAGGCTGCGGAGACCGGGGTTCTGTCGCCCCTTCGGGGCTGAGAAGAAGAGGGTTTTTGCGCCGTTGTTCCCTCCCGGGGCTGACGCCCCGGGCTATTCACTTCCGCCCCTTCGGGGCTAAAACCTGACGCCCTCGGCGGGCTTTCGGGACAGACTCCGAGTCCTCTTTGTCACTGGTCACTTGTCAGTGGTCATTTGCAGAGATACCGTCGGGTGGCTGGGACGGAGTCCGCGACGCCCCTGTCTGGGCGGCCGCGCGAACCGACCTGGGGCGTCGCGGACTCCGCCCCAGCCACCCGAAGTCAATGACCAGTGACAAAGAGGACGAGGCCATGAGAGAACGCTCCGGGATCGTGCGCGCGTCGTGGTGGCTTTGTGTCGTGATCGCACTCGGGTCCGTGCTGGCGAGCGGCCCGCTTGCGGCGACCGCCGCGGAGGCGGCCCCCAAGCGCATCTTGATCGTTTCGGGTCCCTCGCAACATCCCCCCGGCACGCATGAATCGGCCGCGGGCGCCCGGCTGCTCAAGTCGGTGCTGGAGCACACCGAGAGCCTCGGGCCGGTCCGCGTCGATCTCGTCACCGAGTGGCCCTCGGACAAGGCGATGCTCGACGAGGTGGCCACGGTCGTCTTCTTCGGCGACCTGTTCCCGGCCGAGACCTTGAGCCATCCCGACCAGATCAAGGCCGACCTGGCGAAGATGATGGATCGCGGCTGCGGCATCACCTGCCTTCACTACGCCACCGGTCTCCAGGCGAAACACGTCACCGCGGACGGCGATCATCCCCTGCTGCACTGGCTCGGCGGCTATTTTGCGACCGCCTGCACGCATCATCAATCGGTGGCGCGCGTCGTCCCGGCCACGATCAAACCCGAGCCCGGCGATCATCCCATCCTGCGCGGCTGGAAGACGTTCGCGTTCGACGACGAGCCTTACTGGAACAACTATTTCGGCAAGGACGGCCCGGCGAAGAACGTCACCTTCCTGGTCTCGACCATGCAGCCGCCCGAGGACCCGAAGAAGGAGATCGTCGGCTGGGCGGTTTCCCGCGCCGACGGCGGCCGGGGGTTCGCACTCGTCATGCCGCACTTCTACCGCAACTGGCTCAATGACGATCTTCGCACTTTGATCCTCAACGGCGTCTGCTGGACCGCCAAGATCGACATCCCGGCCGGCGGAATCCAGACCCCGAAGCCCGACCTGGCCCAGTTCGCGCCGGTGGCCGTCGAGCCGCCGGGAAGTGCCAAGCCTTGAGGGCGGCTGGGGGTCGGCTCTGGCCTTCTTCACCACAGAGCCACAGAGAACACCGAGTTCTCACAGAGTCATTTCTCTGTGTAGTCTCTGTGTTCTCTGTGGCTCTGTGGTGAAGAAGGCCAGAACCGCGAATTCCCGATTTCAGGCCCGGTACTTCGGCGCCTCCGTGGGGTACAATCTTGTGACCACGACCAGGTACGCCGTCGGGACATCCTTGTTCTCCCTGGACGGAAAACATATGGCCACCCTCGCGCTTTCCGCCATCGTCCTGTTCGCCACCGCCGCCGGCGCGGAGACGACTCCGCGAGGGCCGATCCACCCGTTTGAAAGCGGCGCCACGGTCTCGCCCCAGGGACGCATCGACGAGGTCGTCTTCGCCAGGTGGAAGCAGGCCGGCGTCACCACGCCGTTTCTTTGCTCGGACGAGGTCTTCATCCGCCGGGCCTATCTGGACATCATCGGCACGCTGCCGAACACCGAGGAAATCCGCCGCTTCCTGAAGGACCCGGCCGTATCCAAACGGAAAGCCCTCATCGACCGGTTGCTGGAACGCGACGAGTTCGCCGACTACTGGGCGATGAAGTGGTGCGACCTGCTGCGGGTCAAGGCCGAGTTCCCCATCAACCTCTGGCCCAATGCCGCGCAGGCCTACTCACCGCTGGATCAAGACCAGCGTCAAGCAGAACATGCCCTACGATCAGTTCGTGCGCGAATTGCTCACGTCCAGCGGCAGCAACTTCCGCGTGCCCCAGGTCAACTTCTACCGCGCCATGCAGAACCGCGAGCCGTCCGCGATCGCCCAGGCCGTCGCCCTGAGCTTCCTCGGCGCGCGCGCCGATCGCTGGCCGAAGGAGAAGCTCGCCGGCCTGGCCGTCTTCTTCTCCCAGCTCAGCTCCAAGGAAACGGGCGAGTGGAAGGAAGAGATCGTCTTCTTCGATGCCAGCAAGTTCAGCATCGAGCAGAACGTCCGCACGCGCCCGACGGGCCTCTTCCCCGACGGCACCGAGGGCCGCCTCCTGCCCGGCCGCGATCCGCGCGAGGTCTTCGCCGACTGGCTGATCCGCCCCGAGAATCCCTGGTTCGCGCGCAACGCCGTCAACCGCATCTGGTTCTGGCTCCTGGGCCGGGGGATCATTCACGAGCCCGACGACATCCGGCCGGACAACCCGCCGAGTCATCCCGAGTTGCTGACTTATCTCGAAAAGGAACTGGTAGCCTCACACTACGATCTCAAACACATCTACCGGCTGATCCTGAACTCGAAGACGTACCAGCTTTCCTCCATCCCCCGCACGAAGCCCGCCCCCGGCGAGGCCCTGTTCGCGCGCTATCCGGTGCGGCGGCTGGAGGCGGAAGTCCTCATCGACGCGCTGAACCAGATCACCGGCACGAGCGAGACTTACACCAGCGCCATTCCGGAACCGTTCACCTTCATGCCGCAAAATCAGCGGTCGATCGCGCTGCCCGACGGCAGCATCACCAGCCCCTTCCTGGAACTGTTCGGCCGCCCGCCGCGCGATACCGGCCTGGAATCGGAACGCAACAACCGCCTCACGGCCGATCAAGAATTACACTTGTTGAATTCCTCCCACATCCGGCGCAAGATTGAACAGGGCCTGCTCTCGTTGTCCGCGGGAAGGGCGGCACCGCCCGGCCGCGCGACATGGTGGACCAGCTTTACCTGGCCGTCTTGTCCCGCCACCCGACCGACGAGGAATTGCGGATCGTCGGCGCCTACTCCGGGTCCGCCAGCGAGAAAAAAAGCGGCGTCCTGGTCGATCTGGTGTGGGCCTTGATCAATAGCGAGGAATTCCTGTACCGGCATTGAGTTTTCGTAGGGTGGGCTCGGCCCACCTCTTCTCATTTCCGGATGGTGGGCCGAGCCCACCCTACGAAACAGAGGGGCAAGACCATGAGCGGCGAGCCTCGTATCCATTTCCGAGCCTATTGTTCTGAACCGGACGCGCGGATCTCCCGGCGCGAGGCGGTCCGCTGTGGCCTCGCCGGCGCGGCCGGTCTCGATGCTCGCCGGACGCGCGGCCGCCGCGCCGGACGCGAAGCCCAAGACGAAGGCCAAGGCCGTCATCCAGATCTGGCTCTGGGGCGGGGCCTGCCACCTGGACACCTTCGACCCGAAACCCGACGCCGGCAACGATTACACCGGCCCCTTCAACAAGCCGATCGCGACGAACGTCGAAGGCATCCGGATCAACGAGCTGCTTCCCACTCTGGCCAAGCAGGCCGACAAGTACACGCTCATCCGCAGCGTGACGCACGGCGTCTTTGCCCACGAGACGGCGGCGTACCTGGTCCAGACCGGTCGCATGCAGGGCGACCGGAATGTGTATCCGAGCGTCGGCGCGGTCGTCTCGCTGTTCAAGGGCCTAGACGCCGGCTATCGCGGGCTGCTGCCGCCCTATATCGTGCTCACCGAGCCCCAGGGACGGTTCTCGGAGGCCGGGTTCCTGGGATCGCGCTACAAGCCGTTCGCCACCGGCGGCGACCCGGCGCAGGCGCGCTTCGCCGTGGAAGGCGTCATCGCGCAGGGCATCACCGACCAGCGGCAGCAAGACCGCCGCGTGCTGCTCCAGAAGCTCAACACGCTCGGCCACGCCTTGAAAGATGACGTGCAACTGACCGCCGCGGCCCAGGCCCAGCAGCAGGCGTATGACCTGATCCTGGGCGACGCGGGCAAGGTCTTCGACCTGTCGCAAGAAAAGGACGCGCTGCGGGAGAAGTACGGCAAGAGCACCTTCGGCCAATCCTGCCTGGTGGCGCGGCGGCTGGTCGAGCGCGGGGTGCCCTATATCACCATCAATTACAAGGGCTGGGACACCCACAAGCAGCACTTCCCGGCCATGCGCCGCAAGCTGCCCGAGCTGGACAAGGGCCTGGCGACATTGCTGGAAGACCTGGCGAGCCAGGGTCTGCTGGACAGCACGATCGTCTGGTGCAGCGGCGAGTTCGGCCGCACGCCCAAGGTCATGTGGGATGCCCCCTGGAACGGCGGCCGGGGCCATTACGGCAAGGTCTTCTCCGCGCTCGTGGCCGGCGGCGGGTTCAAGGGCGGCCAGGTGCTCGGCAGCTCCGACGCGAAGGCCGAGGAGGTCAAGGACCGGCCCGTCTATCCGGCCGACCTCATCGGCGGCATGTACGAATTGCTCGGCATCGACGCCGCCGCCAAGCTGCCGCATCCCCAGGGACAGACCGTCACCGTGCTCCCCACCGCGTCGGACGGGACCAAGACGGCGGACGCCTGAAGGAAATCCTGTAAGGAACCGCGAAAGAATAACTTGAGCCATTTTTCTCCTGTGGGACAGCCGCCCTCGGCTGTCCTCCGACGGAACAGCCGAGGGCGGCTGTCCCACATTCAGGATCTCGAATACGAAAATTTGATCAACTTATTCTTTCGCGGTTCCTAAGGCAGGCTTGAGCCTGCCAGAATCGAGACAGCAGCAACAATACCGGGGCGTTGTGCCGAAGAGCTTGGGTGCCACGGGTTCCGCTTTGGGAACCCGTGTCCGGGGCATTCCGCACGGGTTCCCAAAGCGGAACCCGTGGCACCCAACACCGTTCCCGCAAGAGATCCGAAAACGACCCGGTATCCGCGCGACAGTCTCCCAATCTCACAGATATCCAAGATCCAACGGAAATGGGACTGGCAGGCTGAAGCCTACCCTACAAGATCTGCCCGTACCTCCTCTGGGGGAACTGTCATGAGCCCGCCGCGATCGCAACGGCTTCTGGGTCTGGCCCTCGTTTTGATCCTCATACCGGCCGCGCAGGCGCAACAAAACGCCCCGCACATCGGTTACGTCTATCCGGCCGGCGGCCGGCAGGGGACGGACTTCGAGGTCACCGTCGGCGGGCAGTTCTTGAGCGGCGTGTCCCAGGCCGTCGTCTCCGGACCCGGCATCGAAGCCACTGTCGGCGAATATGTCAAACCGTTGACTCAGATGCAGTTCAACAACCTGCGCATGCGGCTGCAAGAACTCCAGGCCAAGAAGAAAAAGGATGCGGACACGCTCAAGGAAATCGCCGAGATCCGCCAGAAGGTCGCCACCTTCGTCCGCAAGCCGAGCAGTCCGGCGATCGCCGAGACGGTCACGCTTCAGGTCAAGCTCGCGGCCGACGCGGCGCCCGGCCAGCGCGAGCTGAGGCTCAAGACCGCCAACGGTTTGACGAACCCGCTCTTCTTCCAGGTGGGCCAGTTGCCCGAGTTCTCCAAGGAAACGGCCCGGACCAGCGGCCAGACCGGGGCCGGCAAGAAAGCCCAGGCGGCCAACCAACCGCAACCCAGCGCGCCCACGGTCGTCATGGACTTCACCCCGCCCGCCGTCGTCAACGGCCAGATCGCGCCCGGCGGCGCGGACCGCTACCGGTTCAAGGCCAGGAAAGGTCAAAAACTGGTCGTCTGCGCCTGTGCGCGCGAGCTCATCCCGTATCTGGCCGACGCCGTCCCCGGCTGGTTCCAGGCCACCGTGACCCTCTACAACGCCGCGGGCAAGGAAGTCGCCTACAGCGACGACTACCGCTTTCATCCCGATCCGGTCCTGCTTTACGAGGTCCCCGCCGACGGCTCCTACGCCCTCGAAATCAAGGACGCGATCTACCGCGGACGCGAGGATTTTGTCTACCGCATCACCGTCGGAGAACTACCGTTTCTCACGAGCCTCTTCCCGCTGGGCGGTCGCGCCGGCCAGCCCACGAGCGTGGCGCTCACGGGCTGGAACCTGCCCGTGTCGAGCCTGACGGCCGGCAGCGCGGCCGACAAGCCCGGCGTCCAGATGCTTTGTGTGAAAAAGAACGGCCTGGCCTCCAACTGCCTGCCGTTCGCCGTGGGGACGCTGCCGGAATCGCTCGACAAGGAGCCGAACAACCAGATCACCAGCGCCCAGCCGGTGGCGCTGCCGGTCGTCATCAACGGCCGCGTGGAGTGCGCCCGGCGACTGGGACGTCTTCCGCGTGGAAGGTCGTGCCGGCGCGGAGATCGTCGCCGAGGTGACCGCGCGCCGGCTCGACTCGCCGCTGGATTCCGTCCTGAAGCTGACCGACGCCACCGGCCGCGTCCTGGCCGAGAATGACGACCACGAGGACAAGGGCACGGGGCTGCTCACGCACCACGCCGATTCCTACCTCCGCGCGACCCTGCCCGCCGACGGCGCGTATTACCTCCATCTGGGCGATGCCCAGCACAAGGGCGGCGCCGAGTATGCCTACCGCCTGCGGATCAGTGCGCCGCTGCCCGACTTCGCGCTGCGGGTCGTGCCGTCGAGCATCAACGTGCGCGGCGGCACCACCGTCCCGCTCACGGTGTACGCGCTCCGCCAGGACGGCTTCGCCGGCCCGATCGCGGTCTCAATGAAAGACGCCCCCGCCGGCTTCGCGCTCGGCGGCGCCCAGGTGCCGGCGAACCAGGACCAGGTGCGGATCACGCTGTCGGTTCCGGGCAAACCCACCGAGCAACCCCTCCGCCTCGCGCTGGAAGGCCGCGCGACGATCCAGGGCCGGGACGTGACGCGGCCGGTGGTCCCCGCCGAGGACATGATGCAGGCGTTCGCCTACCGCCATCTCGTCCCCGCTCAGGAGCTCCTGGTCAACATCACGGGGCAAGGGGCCGCCCGGATCACTCCCAAGATCCTCAGCGCGGTCCCCGTACCGATTCCCGCGGGCGGCACCGCGCAGGTCCAGCTCGAGCTGCCGTTCGTGGCCCCCGCCGTCAAGATCCAGTACGAGCTGAGCGAACCGCTGGACGGGATCACCCTCCAGAACGTCTCCGCGGGCAGCTCCGGCAGCGCGTTCGCCCTCACGTGCGACGCGGCCAAGCTCAAGCCGGGCGTGGCGGGGAACCTCATCATCAACATCTTCGTCCAGCGCCCCCAGGCCATGGCCAAAGCCAAGGCCAAGGCGAAGGCAAGTCAATGCGCGACGCATCCCCGCCAGCACCCTCCCCGCCATCCCCTTCGTGATCGTGGCGAACCCGCGCCCAGCCCGTTGAGGCGACGTGGGTCGGTGGTCTCGGCGAGTGCGTTTTTGGAGACGGTCGCGAGGAAACCGGGTCGATTTCGAGACTGTAGCCTCGTTTCCGGGTTTTCTGAGCCCCAGCGGGGCGCGATCGTAAAGCCTGGGGCGTAGTACGTGTTTAGCGTCTCGGCTGGCTGTTTTTCTGGGCCTTTCTGTGTAGCGGCGGCCGTCCCGGCCGCTCCGAAGACCATTCAGCCCGGAGCGGCCGGGACGGCCGCCGCTACACAGAAAGGACTTACGTCCAATGGCGAGACGCTAAACACGTACGGGGCGTAAGCCCCAGGAAGGAAGGAGCCGCTCCCAGCCACCCTCTACTCCAAGCGATGTCGCCCCTACGGGGCTCAAGCATTCCATAACACCATGGTTGTTCACTCCTGGGGCTCACGCCCCAGGCTTTACGATCTCGCCCCGCCGGGGCTGAGATGTTCAAGCCAACCCGGAGACATTGCTACAGACTCTCGATTTCGGCCTCCTGGGGGAACCCGTGTCCGGGGCCGACAGGCACGGGTTCCGGCGCAGGTCACAGGGCCTTCGTGATGCCGGGCACGGCGCAGGGATAAATCCCGTCCGCGTTCGGCTTGGAGCGGGGCGTCGCCTCCCAGGAGAGGCGATCGGGGGCGTACGTCAGCTTCGAGTTGACGGCCTCCTCCCAGGTCACGAGCTTGCCGGAGTACGTGGCCATGCGGCCCAGAATGGCCGTCATGGTGCTGTCGGCGCCCCAGTCGGCCTCGTTGTACACCTTGCCCGCGACGAACGCGGCGATCAGGTCGTCCCATTCGGTCTGATGGCTCTCCGCACCCGACTTGACCTTCCGGGTCTCGGCGCCGTTCACCTGGATCGTGAAGCCGTTCTCGAAGTCCACCCGGCCCTTCGTCCCGCAGGCGTGGTGCGAGACGTTCGACCAGCAACCGGGCTGCTGGCGGCATTCGCTGAAGCTGTACGCGCCATCGGCGTAGGCGTACTGCACGCAGTGGTGATCGAAGATCTCGCCGATGCCCGGCTCCGCGCGCACCTGCCGGCCGCCGATGCCGGTCGCCTGGACGGGATGGCCCTGCATGATCCAGTTGCAGATGTCGATACCGTGAACGTGCTGCTCGACGATGTGATCGCCGCACAACCACACGAAGTGATACCAGTTGTTCACCTGGTACTGCATCTCGGTCATGCCGGGCTGGCGCGGACGGTTCCAGATGCCGGACGTGTTGAAGTAGGCCCGCGTGTAGAGCAAATCGCCGATCAGGCCGTCGTGGATCTGCTCGATGAGCTGGCGGCGGTTGGCATCGTGCCGCATGTTGTGGCCGACCGCGACGAACAGGTTCTTCGTTCTTCGCCGCGACGTTGGCGGCCTTGATGACATGGTAGCCGGGCGCATCGACGGCGACCGGCTTCTCCATGAAGACGTTCTTGCCCGCCTTGACGGCCGCCGCGAACTGCGCGGGGCGGAAGCCGGGGGGCGTACACAACAGGACGATATCCGCGCCGGCGGCGATGGCTTTTTCATAGGCATCGAGGCCGACGAACCGGCGTTCCGGCGGCACATCGACGCGGTCGCCGAACTGCTTCTTGAGGCCGTTCAGGGCGCGCTCGATCGGCTCGGCGAAGGCGTCGGCCACGGCCACGAGCTTGATGTTGCTGTGGGCCTTGTTCAACAGCGCATTGGCGGCGGCGCCCGTGCCGCGGCCGCCGCAGCCGATGAGGGCGATCTTGATCTCGTCGCCGCCGGCGGCATGCGCCGTCTGGCCGAGTTCGAGCGTGCCGAGCGCGGCCATCGTGGCCGCCGAGCCTTTGACGAAATCCCGGCGGGTCAACGGGAAAGGCGAGGATGGTGTGTTCATGGCAGGATGATATCGAGGGTCGGGGATCGGAGCGTTCACTCCGGAACGAGGGCACACCGCCGATTGAACCCGTCGCGGCCGCCCCACGCAAGGACGTTCCGCCCGTTTGGGTGGCATGCCCACATCTTGGGTGGCATGCCCACGTCTTCGTGGGCATGTCTTCCTGCTTCCACACCGGCGGACATGCCCACGAAGACGTGGGCATGCCACCCAAGATGTGGCTGTCACCCGCGGCGCGGGGTAGACTGGCGGCATCGGCGTCGCCATGTTCGTCAGGCTCGTGAAAGGATGAACCCTCATGAGACCTCAAGCGATGATGCTCGGTGTGACACTCGCGCTGGTCCTGGCCGCGCCGCGGTCCGCGCCCGCGGAGAGTGTGATCTCGCTCGACGGTTCCTGGCAGCTTGCCATCGACCCGCAGAACGTCGGCCGCGACCAGCAGTGGTGGACCGCCCCGCGCCCCGAGGCGAAACCGACCAAGGTGCCCTGGATCATCCAGGACGCCTTCCCCGCGTATCATGGCGTCGCCTGGTACTGGAAGGAATTCGACGCGCCCGCAAATCCTCATCCCGGCGGCCGGACGCTCCTCCGCTTCTGGCAGGTCGATTACAAGGCCGACGTCTGGCTGAACGACCAGGCGCTCGGCGCGCACGAGGGGCCCGAATCGCCCTTCACCTTCGATGTGACGGGCATCGTCCAGCCGGGCAAGAAGAATCGCCTGGCCGTGCGCGTCGTGAACCCGACCCATCAACCGATCGACGGCCTGGTTTTGAACGAGGTCCCGCACCGCAACAAGGTCATCCCGTACAGCTCGGGCAGCGCCTTCGATCAGGGCGGCATCTGGGATTCGGTCGAGCTCGTGAACGTGCCGATTATTTGGGTCGAGGACCTGTTCGTTCGACCCGACTGGAAAAGCGGGCAGATCCGCGTTCAGGCCCGCATTCACAACGCCGGGTTGAGGTCCTTCGCGGCCCCGTTGCTGATGACCGTCGCCCCGGCCCGCACCGGCGAAACCCTGGCTGCCTTGCGCCAGGAGCCGGTCTGCGCGGTGGGCGAGACACTCATCGAAATCAACCTTGAAGGTGGATCAACCGCACCTGTGGAACCTCGACGATCCGTTTCTCTATCGCGTGACGGCCCGGGTCGGCGGCGGCTCGTCAGAGCACGAACAATCCGTGCGTTGCGGGTTCCGCGACTTCCGCTTCGAGAACGGCGCCTTCCGGCTCAACGGCAAGCGGATTTACCTGCGCTGCTCGCACACGGGCAACTGCTGCCCGATCGGCCTGGAGATGCCTCACGACCCCGATTACCTGCGGCGCGATCTCATCAACCAGAAAATGATGCGATTCAATGCGATTCGCTTCATCTCGGGCGTGCCCAAGCGGTATCAGCTCGACCTGGCCGACGAGATCGGCCTGATGGTCTATCCCGAAGCCTACGCCGGCTGGTGCCTGGCCGATTCGCCCCACATGAAGGAGCGCTACGACGAGTCCGTCCTGGGCATGGTCCGCCGCGACCGCAATCACCCGTGTATCACGATGTGGGGCCTGCTCAACGAGACTTCCGACGGCCCCGTCTTCCGCCATGCCGTCAGCTTCCTGCCGGAGCTGCGCAAGCTCGATGATTCCCGGGTCGTCATGCTCAACAGCGGCCGGTTCGACAACGCGGGCGGCATCGGCAGCATCAGCAACCCTGGCTCGTCGGTCTGGGAGGACATCCTCAGCGACCAGCACCCCTATCAGCGCGTGCCGCACACCGCGGCCGTCATCCACACCCTGCGCACGCTGCAAGGCAACGGCAAGCCCGTGTGGCTCTCGGAATACGGCGTCGGCAGCGCGATGGACCTGATGCGAGTCACGCGCTGGTATGAGCAAGTGGGCAAGACCGACGTGGAAGACGCCCGCTTGTATCAGAGCTGGCGCGACCAGTACCTGGCCGACTGGGAGCGTTACCGGCTCGCCGAGGTCTTCGCCCGGCCCGAGGACTTCTTCTCGCAGTCGATCGCCCGCATGGCCAGCCAGCGGCTGCTGGGCATCAACGCCATTCGTGCCAACCCCCATGTCATCGGCCATAGCCTCACCGGCACGCTCGATCAGGGCATGACGGCCGAGGGCGTCTGGACCACGTTCCGCGAGCTCAAGCCCGGCGCGACCGATGCCCTCTTCGATGCCTGGGCGCCGCTGCGCTGGTGCCTGTTCGCCGAGCCCGTCAACGTCTATCGCAAGACGCCCGTGCATCTGGAAGCCGTGCTGGCCAATGAAGACGTGCTCGCGCCGGGCGCGTATCCCGTCCGACTCCAGGTCGTCGGGCCGGACCTCGCGCGGGTCTTCGACAAGACGATCACCGTCCAGATCGCCGATCCGAAGGGCAAGCCCGAGCCACCCATGGTGCTGCCGGTCTCGCCGAGGATGTCGTCATCGACGGCCCCCCGGGCGAGTATCGCTTCCTGGCGACGTTCCAGAAAGGCGCGGCGGCCTGTGGCGAGGAGATCCGCTTCTTCGTCGATGTTGCGCCCGAGGAGATGCCCAAGGTGGACAATGAGGTTGTCCTGTTGAGCCAGGATGCCGACCTGGCCCGTTGGCTCAACACGCACGGCATCAAGACCGTCCCGTACGCCCCCGGCCGGCAGACCGCCCGCGAGGTCATTCTCGCTTCGGGCAAGCCTCCCGCCGATCCGGCCGCGGTGTTCCCCGACCTCGCGCGACGCATGGCCCGAGGCTCGTCGGTGATCTTCCTGACCACCGATACGTTTGCCAGGGGGAAGGATTCCACAGGCTGGCTGCCGCTGAAGACCAAGGGTAATGTCAGTGGCATCGCGCGCTGGCTGTACCACTCCGACGAGTGGGCCAAACGGCATCCCGATCTTCGAAGGGATGCAGGCCGGCGGTTTGATGGATTATGCTTACTACCGTGAGCTCATTCCGGACGTTGTTTTCATGGGCATCGAGCCCGCCGCCGACGCGGTCGCCGGTGGCATCAACGCCTCTCAAGGCTACCAGTCGGGCCTGATCGTGGGCGTTTACAAGCTCGGTGCCGGCCAGTTCGTCGTGAACACCTTGCTCATCCGCGACCACCTGGGCCAGGTCCCGCAAGCCGAGCGTCTGCTCCGCAACATGCTCCGCTTCGCCGCGCGCGCGCGGCCCAGCCGCTGGCCGATCTGCCGGCCGACTTCGAAGCCCAGTTGAAGACGATGGGATACTGATCCAGCAACCAGAATGGACGAGCTGATGACTGGCTTCCGCAACCACGCTCCGGCCGTGCCCAGCCACCCGGGAATGTCCGTGGGCCTGCTGATTCTTGCGCTTCTGGCCGCGGCCTGTCCGGCGGACGAACCGGAGCGGGCCACGCAGTCCGTCGACCTGCGCCCGGTCTTTCAGGAACGGCATCTGGAGACGCGCCGACAGGGCGGGCGCGGCACATGCTCGGCCTTCGCCCTGACCGGGGCCATCGAGTATGCCGTCGCCAGCAAGCAGCATCAGCCTCAGCGCTTGAGCGTCGAGTTCCTGAACTGGGCGTCCAACAAGGCCACGCGCACCGCGGCCGACGGCGGCTTCTTCTCCGACCTCTGGAAGGGCCTGGAGACGTACGGCATCTGTCCCGAGGAGGATATGCCGTATGCAGACCATTTCGACCCCGATGCCCAGCCCAGCGCGACGGCCCTGGCGCACGCCCGTGCCAGCCAGGCCCTGGGTCTGCGGCTTCACTGGATCAAGGAATGGGACCCGCACCAGGGCCTCAACGGCGCGCAACTCGACGCGGTCAAGCGGACGCTCCAGAAAGGCTGGCCGGTGAGCGGCGGCTTCCTCTGGCCCAAGCAGGAGCGCTGGGACAACGGCGTGCTGCAAATGACCCCGCGCGAGGCCGTCCGCGACGGCCATAGCGTTCTCCTGGTGGGCTATCGTGAGGACGAAAACCAGCCGGGCGGCGGGGTGTTTCTCATCCGCAATTCGGCCGGCAAGAGCCGTGACGGAATGATGTCCTACGAGTATGTGCGGGCTTACATGAACGACGCCGTCTGGATCGATCATGACGAGGCCCGGACATCGGCCGCGCCCGACCCGCTCTTTCGCGACATGCTCGGCGCCCTGACTGCGCCGCCGACGGGCCGGAATCGCCGTGTTTCCAGCAACGAGCAACCCAAGTGGAACGACGCCAACCTCGACATGACCTGGCTCCAGCCGGGGCAGGTGCTGGAGCTGCCCGTGCTCGAAGGCCCGGGCGTGATCACGCACATGTGGTTCACGAGCCACGCCGGCTGGGCCAATGAGCTGAATGCGCTGAGCCTCCGCATCTACTGGGATGGCCGTCCGGAACCCGGCGTGGAGGCACCCCTGGGCGACTTCTTCGCCGTGGGACAAGGCAAGCCCGCCGTCGTGGAAAGCCTGCCCGTGCAGGTCTCGCCCACCGGCGCCCTGTCGTGCTACTGGCGCATGCCGTTCGCCAAGTCGGCGCGGATTGTCATCACCAACGACAACCCCGACCGCGGCGCCGGCCTGTACTGGCAGGTCGACTGGGTTCAACTCGACTCCTTGCCCCCGGACACGTCCTATTTCCACGCCCAGTATCGCCAGGAGTATCCGGCCGTCATGGGCCGCGATTACCTCATCGCCGACCTGGCCGGCCGGGGACAGTTTGTGGGCACCGTGCTCTCGGTCACGCTTGCCCAGGACGGCTGGTTCGGCGAGGGCGACGATTTCTTCTTCGTGGATGGCGAAAAGGTCCCCAGCCTGCAAGGGACCGGCAGCGAAGACTACTTCAACGACGCCTGGGGCTTCCGCCCCCGCTCGAGCCACTGGTTCGGCCAGCCGCGCTGGCAAGGAGACCGCGCGGGCGATAGCGGCGTCGGTTATCGCTGGCACGTGCTCGACCCGGTGCGCTTCACGAAGTCGCTCCGCTTGACGATCGAGCACAAGGGGAACGACAACGACGACCTGGAAGGCTTCTACATCGAACGGCCCGATTTCTTCAGCAGCGTGGCCTTCTGGTACCAGACCGGCACGCCGAAGCCGTTTGGAAAACTGCCCCCCTATCCCGAGCGGCGGGTGCCCTGGCAGCAACAGCATCTGGTCCGTGCCTTCCGCCAGGCCCACGCCACCGGGAAGGCGCAAGTGAAGGTGCAAACGCAAGGCTTCTTCGCGCGCGGCCGCTGCTGGCATGGCCCAACCGGGAGCCTGGCGCCGAGCTGACCCTGCCTTTCGCGGTCGCGGACGACGGCCGCTACGCGGTGCGGTTGACCGCCCTGCAAGGACCGCAATTTGGCCGCTACGCCATCCTGATCGACGGCCAGAGCGCCGGCACCGCCGAATTCGCGCGGTCGAGGAAGGGGAACTCGACCTCCTGATCGGCACGCAAGAGTTGTCCAAAGGGGCGCACGAACTGACCTTTCAGGCCCTCGAAATGTCCTTGCCAGGCGGACCGGCCGGGACCCGACCGATGGCCGTCGAGATGCTGCGCCTGCTGAAATTGCCGCCGCTGGCCACGCGTCCGGTCAAGACCCATCACGAGGCCCATTTCATCCGGCTCGGGATCGGCCGGTCGCTGTACGCTTACCGGCTGGCCTATGGCCAACTGCCCGACTCGCTCGAAACCCTGGTCCAGTCGGGCATCATGCCCGCGCGCTATCTCAACGATGAAAATGGGCGGCCCCTGAAAGCCCGGCGCGAGGGGGAATTCATGATTGTCGAGAGTCCCACGCCCGGCGGCTGGGAGCACCGCTGGCAAGGTCTCGATCCCAGGCGCTGACCAGCCCGCGGAGCATCCCTCATTGTCCGCTCAGAATCACGCGAATCCCACGAGAGGAAGCAAACGATGAGACCATCCAGCCTTGTCTGCCGGTGCCTGTTGCTGTTCCTGACGCTCGCGGCTCTGGCGGCCAGCGCACATGCGCAACCTCAACGAGACATGGTGCTGTGGTATCGCCAGCCGGCCGCGAAGTGGCTCGAAGCGATGCCGATGGGCAACGGCCTCATGGGCGCCATGGTCTTTGGCGGCGTCGCGCAGGAACGCATCGCGCTCAATGAAGGCACCTTCTGGTCCGGCCGGCCCCACGATTACGACAATCCCGATGCCTTGCAAGTACTTCCCGCAGATCCGCGACCTGGTCTTCGCCGGGAAGTTCCAGGAAGCCGAGAAGATGGTCGACTACGCACTTCTACGGCATCCCCGCAGCGCAGCAGGCCTTTCAGCCGCTGGGCGACCTGCTGCTGACGTTCGATGGCGGAGACACGCTTCACCGATTACCGCCGCGAGCTGGACATGGAAACCGGCATCGCCAGGGTCACCTATCGCGCGGGCGATGCGCGACTTCACCCGCGAGGTCTTCGTCTCTTACCCCGATCGGGTCATGGTCGTGCGCCTCACGGCCGACAAGCCCGGCGGCGTCTCGTTGCAGGCGCGGTATCAAGAGTCCCTACCTGGATCAGCGTCACCGCCACGCCGGGCAAGCTGGTCATGGACGGTTGCTGGAAAGGCCCGATCCCGGTGAAGAACGGCCTGATCGCGCCGGTCGAAGGCAAGGGCCTGCGCTTCCAGGCCGGCTCTGGTGGCGATTCCCGACGGTGGGCGATCCGAAGCCAGCGAAGACAGCGTGCGCATCCAGGGCGCCAACGCCGTCACTCTGATCGTCACGGCGGCCACCAGCTTCGTGAACTACCACGACATCAGCGGCGATCCCGCCGCCGCCTGCGAGAAGGTCTCTCACCGGCGTCGCCGGCAAGGACTACGCCACCCTGCGCCGTCGCCACGAGGAGGACTTCCGCGGCGCTGATGGGCCGGGTGCATCTGAACGTCGGTGATGCTCGCCGGAACGACACAGCCCACCGACGAGCGGCTCAAGGCGGTCCGCGACGGCGCCGCCGATCCGAACCTGGAGGCCCTGTGCTTCCAGTTCGGCCGCTATCTCCTGGCCTCCAGCAGCCGCGCCGGCGGGCAGCCGGCCAACCTCCAGGGCATCTGGAATGAATCGGTCTCGCCGCCCTGGGGCAGCAAGTACACCATCAACATCAACACCGAGATGAACTACTGGCCGGCCGAGGTGTGCAATCTCTCCGAATGCCACCAGCCGCTGTTCGACATGCTCAAGGACATCGCGGTCACCGGCGCCAAGACGGCCAAGGTGTACTACGACTGCGGCGGCTGGGTGACCCACCACAACATCGACCTCTGGCGCGGGACCGCGCCGGTCGATGCGGCCCGGTTCGGCATGTGGCCCGTGGGCGGGGCCTGGCTCTGCCAGCACCTCTGGGAACACTACGCGTTCACCGGCGATCGAGCGGTTCCTCAAGGAGTATTACCCGATCATGAAAGGCTCGGCCCAGTTCCTGCTGGAGCTCCTGATCGAGGAGCCCAAGCATCACTGGCTGGTGACGCCCTTCTCCATGTCCCCCGAGCACGGCTATTACGACAGCGATGGGAAGCTGGCGTTCCTCTCGCCCGCGCCGACGATGGATGTGGCCATCATCCGCGAGCTGTTCCCGCACTGCATCGCGGCCAGCAAGTTGCTGGGCGTGGATGAGGAATTCCGCGGCAAGCTGGAAGCCGCCCTGACCAAGCTTCCTCCGTACCAGATCAACCAGCTGGGTTATCTCCAGGAGTGGATCGAGGACTGGCGGCCGGGCGATCAGGGACACAACTGTCTCGCCCAACTTCACCTTCTATCCCGGCAGCTCGATCACGCTGCGCGGCAATCCGCGAGCTGGCGGCCGCCATCGAGAAGTGGATGGAAACCCGTCGCGGCCGGCGGCGGCTGGCCCACCGCCTGGGACATCTCCGTCTGGGCGCGGCTGGAGCGGGGCGAGAAGGTGGCCGAGTGACGTGCAGGCGATCGTCCGCAACTCGCTTGCGCCCAACCTGCACAACAGCGGCTCCAATCAGTCGGACTGCCAACTTCGGCTACACGGCGGGCGTGGCCGAGGCGCTGCTCCAGAGCCATGCCGGCGAGATCAGCCTGCTGCCCGCCCTGCCCACCGGCTGGACCGACGGCTCGGTCACAGGGCCTGCGGGCCCGCGGCGGGTTCGAGGTCAGCATGCAGTGGAAGGATGGGAAGCTGCAATCGGCCATGATCCACAATGACAAGGCGGCCGGTTACAAGGTGCGCTACGGCGCGAAGACGGCGGCGTTTTCCCCCAAGGCGGGCCAGACCATCCGGCTGAATGCGGATTCTGGCCGAGGAGAAGTCCCAGGCGCGGCCCGCGCAGGGGAACCCGCAACCTCGCAACTACCAATTCAATGGGACCATCTCGCGTCCCGTGCTGGAGAATTACCTGTCACGCTCCATTTCCGTGGAGGGTGTGTTCAACGGCCGGGGCGACCTGGATGACAACATTCGCATGCTCAAGAGCCTCGGTGTGAAATACGCCGGGCGGAGCCTGTGCCTGTGGGGCGCCGAGCGGGACTTCCTGGGCAGTATCGAGCGTGCCCGGCAACAGGTTCCCAAGGCCCGCGCGGCCGATCCCGACATGATTCTGGAGGCTTGCGTCTTCGAGACCGTGAGCCCGCGGGTCGAGCAGATTGCCGTGCCCGACTGGGTGTTTACCGATCTCGGTCAGCCGGTGGAGAAACGGAATTTCATCTACAACAACATCATCTATCCTGTCGGCCAGCGCCGGCCCATGGGCAATGCCCAGGTTCCCGACGTGAGCCGGCTGGAGACCCAGCTCTGGTTCTACTACCAAGCGGCGTCGTACATTGACCTCGGTTTCGAGGCCATCCACTTCGGGCAAGTGGAGATCATGAACCGCAACGACCGCGACAATGCCCAGTGGGAACATCTTCTTACCCTGGTCCGGGCGTACGCGGCCAAACACGCCCGCCGGCACATGGTCGTGTGCAACGGCCACACGCCCAGCGGCGGCCTGGTGCGCGACGGGCGGCTGCTCCTGGATTTCCATGCGTTTCCCCTGAGGATCAAGGAGAATCCCGATAAGCCCCAGGATGCCATCTTGGAGGTCGGCTTCTCCGATGGCATCTACAACAAGAGCAAGGGCGGCATGACATTCAGCGGCTGGAAGTGCGAGCACTTACCTTATCTTGTCGAGATTGACAACTGGGGCGTCAGCCGCACACCCGGGCAGGCGAAGGCGGGCGGCATCTGGGTCTGGGGTTACGACGAGATCACCTGGTTCGCGCACCAGCCCAAGGCGTATCGCGCTCAATGGCTGCAATACGCCTGGGATTGGGTGCGGAAAACGGACCCCAACGGCTATCTCCAGATGCCCGGCAGCCGCACGGCCAGCTCGCCGGACATTCACTGGTACTACGCCAACAACCCCAGCCCGGCCGTTCCGAACGGGTTTGGTGATGAGGATGCCATCCGCGCCGTCTGGGCGGCGGACGCGGCAAGGAAGTAACAGGCGTGAATTCGAGACTGTAGCAAAGATATCGGGTTGATTACAGCCTCCTTGCGGAAGCTGTGTTGGGTGCCACGGGTTCCGCTTTGGGAACCCGTGCCTGCGGGCCCCGGACACGGGTTCCCAAAGCGGAACCCGTGGCACCCAACCTCTCTTTGCAGGACGACCCAGTCTCGTGGCGACAGTGTCGTGAATTCTGCTAATACGTATCGACGGGCACGACCGGCCCCAGGTCTTCGATCTCGACATCGTCGTACCAGATGGTGCCGGTCGCCCAGCGCAGTTGGAAGCTGAAGGAAGCCGACCGCGCATAGGCATCGGTGATGAACGTCAAGCGGCGCTCTTGCCAGTCAAACGTCCCCCGCGGCACGGGCGAGCCTTCGCCGGTGAAGGTCCGGTAGGTTTGTCCCGCCTTGGTGCTGATGACGTTCATCAGGAGAATGGGACCCGCGTCGGCATTCTCGACGCGCTCGCCCTTGACCCACCAGCGAATCGCATAGCGGCGATTGGGCAGGATCATCGGTGGGCCGCCCGTGTCGGCTCGTTCGGTGGAGTACTCCAGCACGGTGATGTCGCGCGGATCGGCATTCTCCAGCCGGGCGGAGTACTGTCCCGTGTGCTTGGTAGTGGAGTCGGGCACGATCTTTCCGGTCAGCGTCTCTTGCCGGCCAAGCTCCCGGCCGGGGAGCCAGCCCTCGGGGGCGAGATGATCGGCCGTGAGGACGACGTTCTTGACCATCGCGTCGCGCAGCCGTTCCGGCGCGAGCGGTGACCAATGCTCGAATCCACCATTGAGAATGTGCGGGCCGGGCTTTTCGGGCGGCGCCGGCGTCTTGTCCACACCATCGGGCTTGGGAGCAGCCGGCAACCGGCCCGCGTCTCCGGAAGCAACGTCCACCGTGGGAGAAACCGGCAGGCCGCCCGGCGCGCGCGGGCCCGACCGTGCCGATGCGCACGCGCTCGACCACCATCTTCTGCGCAGGCGTCTCTTCCGGCGAGCGCGGCCAGAGCTCGATGCGGTTGGTCTGCCCGGGCTTCGCCCACGGATAGAGATTCACCTGCATGATGTTCGGATACGGGTGCAGCGATTGGTTGTACGAGATCACCCGGCCGTTGATCACGACGATGCCCACCCAGCGGTCGGCGACCTCGAACTCCAGGTAGACGTCCTTGCCTTTCCAGTCGGCCGGCAAGGCGACATCGGTTTCCAGGTGCCGGCCCGCGTCCTTCAGCGGCAGCGTCACCGAGCGATGATGCCGGTTGTCGTCGTAGAGCTTCCAGCCTGCGCAGGTCGCGGGCGTCGTCCAGGTTCTCCAGGGGATAGGCGACGAGCTGGCCGATGTAGCCGCCGCGAACCTGATTGGCTTCGACGCGCACGGCGAGGCGATTCGCGCCGGGAACAAGATGCGGCGTGATGTCGAGCACGTCGAAATTGGCCCAGGCGTGGCCGCGGTACTGTCCGGCCGCGTGGCCGTTGACGTAGAAGTCGGCATTTTCGAGAAAGACGGGATAATCGAACGACATGCAGGCCAGCAGCACGCGACGCCCGCGCCAGGAGTCGGGGAGCGGGAACGTCTGGCGATACAGCCCCACGCCGTGAGACGGCTGGCCCTGCTCATCCCAGAAGCCCTGGCTCAGCGGCTGCCACGGCGCGCGGTCGGCCGGCTCGTCGAGCCAGGCGAGGTTCTGCCTGGCATCTGCCTGCGCCGGGCGGAAGCGGAAGTCGCGGAACACGATCGCCGACGCGGGCGGCGGGGCGGGTTCGGTCACGGGCTTGAGGGCCGGGGCGCGTTCCTCGTAGCGGCATTTTTCTGTGAACCAATGGGCGACGGCCGCCAAGGGTTTGGACGTCTCGACGGCCAGCACGCGCAACCCGCCGCGGGGAAGCGTCAGGCCCGAGATGCGGATCGCGCCGTTCTGCCAGTCGAACGGGACCGTCTGACCCGACACGACATCGACAACTCGGTCGGGGCGCTCGGGCCAGGGAAGCTCAAGGGCGAGATCCGGGATCGTGCCTCTCCCGGAGTTGAAGGCGACGACCCAGTGTTGCAGCCCGTTCTTGGTGGCCAGCCGGCGGACCCAGACGTCTTCGCTGCTGGCGTCCACATCGTGCCGCACTCCCAGGCTGGTCAGGAGGTCGGTGAGCATCGTGGTTTGCAGGCTATGTTCAAGGCGGCGGCCGTCGCCCGTGCGATCGCTGCCGCTGCGCCAGAACGACGATCCGAGCACCACGACGCGCCCCTGGCCCAGGCGCCGAGCGCGGCCGCCGCGGTGCCGTCGCTCCAGCGAGCGAGGATTTCCGGCAGGACCTCGCTCGTCGGCCGACTCCCGTCGGGGCCAGCGCCAGGCCGTCGCCCTGGAAGGCCGCGCCGGCCAGGTGGGGTAAGAGCTTCGACTCGGCGGGGATCACGAGCCGCATGTTCTCGCGCGTGCCCAGCACCGCGCATGCCGGTCAGGCGGGCGATCGGCCAGGCGTCCGGCTCCAAGAGGGAGTGCCGGCCCGTGTTTTCCACCGCCACGAGCGTGCCGCCGCCGCGCACGTAGTCGGCCAGGGCGTTGAGCGTGGCGTCGTCGAGGACCGTGTTGCCGGCGTCGAAGACGACCGGGTAATCGCGGATGAGGCCGGCGCGGATCTCCGCTTCGGTGACGTACACGTTCGCATAATGGGCCGCCTGAAAAGCGCCATGGCCCAGGTCGCCGACTTCTCGGGAATCGCTCTCGGGGAAGTAGAGATCGTTGCGGGCGGAACGGTACAGGGCCACCGCCGGCCGCACCCAGCTCGCCTTGCCGATGAGCTCCAGCGGCCGGCGATTGCGGGAGAACCAGCCGGTTTCTTTCTCCACGCGCATGCAGTCGATGGCGGAATAGTAATAGTTGTGATGCCCCTGGCCGTTGAGCAGCATCCAGGCCAGCTCGTTGTCCAGGGTGCGCGGATCGGTGATCGTGCCGCCTTCCTCCGAGGTGCCGTACGCGCCCCAGACGTAACCGATGCCGGGCCACCAGGGCATGAAGTTGGAGCCGCCGCCCGTGAAATGGACGGCCTCGATTCCCAGCTCTCGCTTCAACCCCAGGAACTGGTCCGCCAGCGCCAGGGTACTGCCGGGGCAGAACAGCAGCGGCACGTCCGGCGCGTCCTCGCGCGCGGCACGGACGCCGCGCTTCCAGCCCAGGATGAGCTTGTCGGCCGTCCAGTCGCGGAGATCGACCCAGCGGGCGTTTTGTTGTGTTCCCAGATACGGATAACGCCGCGGCTCGTGCCGGGTGAGAAAGACCGGCCCGCGAATGATGCCGTTCTTCACCTTCAGGCAGAGCACGTTCCGGCCGGGACGCACCAGCCCGGTGGCGCGAAAGGCCACGGGCCCGGTTTGCACGGAACGGGGGTGGATCGGTCCCAGGTCGTGGCCGTTGAGGAAGACCTCGACCGGCTCGTTCTTGCGGTCGCCCACCTGCGCGACCATGTAGACCGCGCCGCCCGGCTGCTGGGCCAGCCAGGCCGAGGGATCGAACGCCTTGCGGAACCAGGACACGGTGCTCTTACCCTGCCGCAGCTCCGCATCCGTCCTTGGAGCCGAACAGGAAAAGCTGTTTCATCGAGGGCGCCAGGTCGGTGGGCGTCCACGAATCGTCCTCGCGGTAGTCGGGCCGGGGCCAGCCCTCGGAGAGCGCTTGCGGGGCGTCGGGCCGCCAGGACCAGTCGGTCAAAAGGTTCAAGCTGCCGTCGTGGAAGCCGCCGAAGAACTCGTAGTGCGAGGGAATCGTCACCTCGTCCCACGATCGGTACTTGCCCGGGTCATCGCACCAGCGCCGCCCCAGCGCCGCGAGGTCCAGCCCGCGGTTTTCCCGCAGCCAGCGGCGGAAGGCCGTCTGGCCGGCCTCGTCGTAGTCCATCAACTCGGTGCTGGCGTGGTGAAAGGCCAGCTCGTCGCCGGGATGACCGCCGGCCACCTCGCGGAAACAACCCAGATGGTCGCCGGCCGTCGCCTTGAGCGAGGCCAGGGCGTCGCGGGCGAACCGTTGCGTGTAGGCAAAGGCCGCGTCCGAGGCGTGCTGGCTCAGGTGCGTGCCGCTCATGGCGCTCAGGCCGTTCCAGCCGCTGATGGTGTACGGGTCCCACTGAACGATGTCGCGGGGGAAACGGTTGCGCATCCACCAAGGCGCGCCGTACTGGCCCAGGTGGCTCATCACGATATCGTCATGGGCCACGGCCTGGCGGATCATCCATTGAAGCGGAAAGAAATGCGCGGCCCCGTCGGCCAGCTCATCAAGGCCGAAGTACGGGCCGAAGAAACTGTGGCCGTAGCCCGAGGGACGCCAGAATTCGCTGGTTTGGTTCAGCGGGCCGGCATCGTAGCGATGCAGTCCCCTGGCGAGGTCGAGCACGTTCAAGGGCAGATAGTACATGCTCACCGCGCGAGATCGAAGAAATCGAGCGACAGGGGATGACGCCGCTCGGCCTGGAATCGGGCGTGCGGGAGGTCGAGTCCCAGCCGGGCGCGTTGCCGTTCGAGGGCCTCGGGGGTTTCGGCGCTGAGCGCGTAAACCGTCCGTCCCTGCCGGGCGAACAACAGCAGACCATGCGGCGCGACCTTCCAGGCGGCAATGCCGTCAGGCAGCTTCTGTTGTTGCGGGCCGGTCAGTCGATCCCACGAAAAATCGGCCAGCAACTTGCTCAGCAGGCGATCGGCGGCGGCGTCATCTTCGCAACGGAAGATGGCCGGACCATCGCCGGTGTCGGCCATTTCCAGGCTCATCCGCCCGTAGCCTTGCAAGGTGTGCGGCGGCGGTTCCGCCGCGCCGGCGCCGGCGCCGGCCATCATCCCCCAGCTCACCACGAAAACCGCGGCCCACGCGGGATTCCTTCGATCACGGGTTTGCATTCAAGAGACCCTGGTTGTGCAACCATTTGAGGCAGAGGTTCGGCCAGCTTGAGGGGAGCTTCTCATTCTGTCGCACGCCGAAGTCATGGTCGCCCGTCGCGAACACGTGCAGCTCGGCCGGGATGCCGGCGCGCTTCAGGGCCAGGTACATGAAGACGCTATTCTCCGAGAGGGCGCCTCCGTAGCTCACCCGGTCGTCGGAGGCATGGGCCAGAAAGATCGGCGGCGTGCCGGCCGGGATCTCGATGCCGGGCGCGATCTCATCCTTGTCCTTGGCCTTCAGATAGCCGGAATAGCACATGACGGCGAAATCCGGCCGGCTACTGATCTCATCGATGGCGTCGATCGGCTCATACAGTCGCTTCGGGAAATTGGTGGCGGTCGCCAGCGCGAGGTGGCCGCCCGCCGAGAAGCCGACCATGCCGATCCGCTTCGGGTTGATGCCCCACTCCGCGGCCCGGCTGCGCACCAGGCGGACGGCCCTCTGGGCGTCGAGCTGCGGACCGAGCGGCGGCTCGCCCTTGACATCCCCGGGACGCCGCGGACAACGGTACTTGAGGATGAGGCCCGTCATGCCAACCGAGTTCAGCCACGACGCCACTTCCTCGCCTTCGAGCTCCCAGTAGAGGTCCCAGTAGCCGCCCCCCGGACAGATCAGCATCGCCGTGCCCGTGTTCTTGTCTTTGGGGGGTTGGTAGATCGTGAGGGTTGGCTTGCTGACGTTGGTGATCAGCCTGGTCGGACCCACAAGGGGTGACTGAATGATCCGACTGGTTTCCTGGCCGCTGATGCCCACGTCGCCGGGCGTCTTCCCCGGCCACAGGTCCACGACCAGCGGCTCGGACGCGAAGGCCGGAACAGCCAGGAGCAGCGCGGCGGCGAAGGCAATCCGGAACATGGTTCAAGGCCCCTCTTGGTGTGGACTCGGCCTCCGGAAACAGGAAGGATAATCCCCGGCACCGGGAGTGTCCACGGGTGCCCGTTCGTAAGGCAAGTGCTCCGCAAGCCCGTACGTGTTTAGCGCCCCTGTCGGCCGTAAGTCCTTTCTATGTAGCGGCGGCCGTCTCGGCCGCTCCGGGATGGGTCCCCTCCGGAGCGGCCGAGACGGCCGCCGCTACAAAGAAAAGGCCAGAAAAACAGCCAGTCGAGACGCTAAACACGTACGCAAGCCCAGGCGGACCGAAGGGGAGGTCGATCGTGATGGAGCTGGTTCTGGCGAGCACGTCCCCGTATCGCCGGGCTTTGCTTGAGCGTCTGGGCGTGCCGTTTGGCTGTCGGGCGCCGGCCGTGGATGAGGAAGCCCTCAAGGCGTCGCTGGGTCCATTGCCGCCGGAAGCGCTGGCCGAGACCCTGGCGGCGGAGAAGGCCCGGAGCCTGGCAGGCCCGGGGCTGGTCGTGATTGGAGGCGACCAGCTTGTGGCGTTCGAGGGGCGCGTTCTGGGCAAGCCGGGTACGGCCGAGCGCGCCGTCGCGCAGTTGCTCGCGTTGTCGGGTCGGACGCATCACCTGATCACGGCGCTGGCGGTCTGGCATGAAGGGCGGATCGAGCGTCATCTGGACCGCGCCGCGCTGACCATGCGGCCACTCGGACGAGCCGAGATCGAGCGCTATGTCGCGGCCGACCAGCCGTGGGATTGTGCCGGTGCCTACAAGCTGGAGCAGCGCGGCATTGTCCTTTTCGAGCGGATCGACGCCCGGGATCACTCGGCGATCACGGGCTTGCCCCTGATGGCCCTGACATCCCTTTTGCGGGAGGTCGGCTTCGCGATCCCTTGAGGCATCCTTTGTCGAGACTGTAGCAAGCTCACCGGGTCTTTCTGTCGTTGGGCTGTTGGGTGCCACGGGTTCCGCTTTGGGAACCCGTGTCTGGGGACTGGGGGTCGAGCGGCACGGGTTCCCAAAGCGGAACCCGTGGCACCCAGGAATGTTCCACTCCGATGGCCCCGGTCTCGTGGCTACAGTCTCCCTTTGTCACATCAAACGATTTCCTGTTCCGCGTCGATCTCCAGGTCGCGCGGCCGACGGGACTTGGCCTTGGCCTTGATCAGGTCGATGAAGCGCGTGGCCGGGAGCGAGGGGATCGCCCCCTTGCGCAGGATGATGCCGTAGAGCGCTTCGGGAAGTACTTGTTGAAGGGGATGGCCGCGAGCTTCTCCCGACCGGTCAGGCAGACGCTGGTGATGATCGAGACGCCCAGCCCGAGCTCGACGTATCGCTTGATGACTTCCCAGCCCCCGGCTTCGAGGGCGACACGGTAGCTCAGCTTGTGCTTGTGGAAGACATCGTCCACGACCCGCCAGGCCGTCATGTGCCGCGGCGGCAGGATCAGCGGATAGGCGGCCACGTCCTTGATCGTCAGATCGGGCCGCTGGCTCAGCGGATGGCCCAGCGCGGTGATCAGCACGGGATCGTAGCGGAACGCGGGGGTATACGAGATGTCCTCGGGGACCTCGATCATCGACCCGACGGCGAAATCGACGGCATCGCCACGGAGCATCTTGAGGATGTCGCTGCCGGTCACGTTCTGGAGTTTCAGCTCGATGCCCGGATAGCGTCGGGCATATTCCTGGACGAGCTCCGGCAAGATGTAGAGGATCGTCGACTCCCCGGCGGCGATATTCAGGTGTCCCGTTTCGAGGCCCCGGCGACCGCACTGAAAGGCGACGGGCAGGCTGTCGATGGCCTCGACCAGCGGCCAGGCCAGCTCGTAGAGGGCCTGACCGTCGGGGGTCAAGGTGATCTTGGGGCCTCGGCGCAGGAACAGGGCGGTCTTGAACTCCTGTTCGAGATCCTGGATCTGGAGCGAGACCGACGGCTGGCTCAGGCCGACGCGCTCGGCGGCCCGGGAAATGCTGCCCGCCTGCGCCGCGAGACAGAAGCTGCGAAGCTTCTGGAGCCGGTTGCGACGGCGCTCGTCGCCGTGGGCGAGTCGATGCATGGGCCGTCCTCCGGCTGTCTCGTAGGGTGGGCTCGGCCCACCATCCGGGTTTCCCTCCGGCTCTCTCGTAGCGCGGCGGAGCCGCAACCGTGTTCTCTTGTAGGGTAGGCTTCAGCCTGCCAATCCCATGATCCGGATACGGAAATGGGATTGGCAGGCTGAAGCCTACCCTACAAGAGAAGATCACCCAGCTTGACAATCTCCGCGGCGCAACGACCGATTCGAGAGTCACGATGTAGGGTGGGCTCGGCCCACCATCCGGGTTTCCCTCCGGCTCTCTCGTAGCGCGGCGGAGCCGCAACCGTGTTCTCTTGTAGGGTAGGCTTCAGCCTGCCAATCCCATGATCCGGATACGGAAATGGGATTGGCAGGCTGAAGCCTACCCTACAAGAGAAGATCACCCAGCTTGACAATCTCCGCGGCGCAACGACCGATTCGAGAGTCACGATGTAGGGTGGGCTCGGCCCACCATCCGGGTTTCCCTGCGGTGGGCCGAGCCCACCCTACGCAGGCTGAAGTTCCCAGGCCCGACGCCCGGCGGAGCAGGCGTCGGGACCATGCGTAGAAGAAGGGGCCCGTCCGTTCTATACTGAGTATTGCGACGACTGGATGTTGAAAGACTTTGAGCCACGCCTATCCTATAATGCACTCCCCATCACTCGCAAGAGAGAGGCACACGCATGATGGCCGCGACCCTTCGCAGCGCGGACGGGCTGGAGGTGCAGGCGCCGGTGTCGGCCGCCTTTTCCGAGGTTCTGACCCCCGAGGCATTGGGGTTCCTCGCCGCCCTGGCGCGCGCCTTCGAGCCGCGCCGCCGCGAGCTGCTGGCGCGGCGCGAGCACGTCAAGGCCAAGCTCGACGCCGGCTGGATGCCCGACTTCCTCCCCGAGACCCGCGAGATCCGCGAGACCGACTGGAAGGTCGCGCCCACGCCGCCCGATCTGCTCGAACGCCGCGTCGAGATCACCGGGCCGACCGATCGCAAGATGGTCATCAACGCGCTGAACTCCGGCGCCAGTGTCTTCATGGCCGACTTCGAGGACGCCAACTCGCCGACGTGGGAAAACCTGATCGAAGGCCAGATGAACCTCGGCGCCGCGATCCGCGGCACCATCGAGTACACCAGCCCCGAGGGCAAGGCGTACACGCTCAATCCCAACACGGCCGTCCTCATGGTGCGGCCGCGCGGCTGGCACCTGACCGAGAAGCACGTCAAGGTGGATGGGCAAGTCCTCTCGGGCTCGCTGTTCGACTTCGGACTGTATCTTTTCCACAACGCCGCGGCCCTGCTGCAACGCGGCACCGGCCCGTATTTTTATCTCCCCAAGCTGGAGAACCACCTCGAGGCGCGGCTCTGGAACGACGTCTTCGTGAAGGCCCAGGAGCTGCTCGGACTGCCCGTCGGCACCATCAAGGCCACCGTGCTCATCGAGACGATCCTCGCCGCCTTCGAGATGGATGAGATCCTCTAGGAGCTGCGCGACCACATCGCCGGCCTGAACTGCGGCCGCTGGGACTACATCTTCAGCTTCATCAAGAAGTTCCGCAATCGTCCCGAGTTCGTCATGCCCGACCGGGCGCAGGTGACGATGACCACGCACTGCATGCGGTCGTACTCGCTCCTGACCATCAAGACCTGCCACCGCCGCGGCGCCCACGCCATGGGAGGCATGGCCGCGCAGATCCCGATCAAGAGCGATCCGGCCGCCAACGAAATCGCGCTCGAGAAGGTTCGCGAGGACAAGGAGCGCGAGGCGGGCGACGGCCACGACGGCACGTGGGTCGCCCACCCCGGACTGGTTCCCATCGCCATGGAGGTGTTCAACGCCAGGATGCCGACGCCCCATCAGCGCGATCGGCTGCGCGAGGATGTCCATGTCACGGCGCCGGGATCTGCTGACTGTTCCCACCGGAACGATCACCGAAGCAGGGCTTGCGCATCAACATCAATGTCGGTCTCCGCTATCTGGAAAGCTGGCTGCGCGGCACGGGGTGCGTGCCGATCTTCAACCTCATGGAAGACGCCGCGACCTGCGAGATCTCGCGCACGCAGATCTGGCAGTGGATTCATCACCCACGGGGGGTGCTCAGCGACGGCCGCAAGATCACCGCCGAGCTGTTCCGGGCCTTCATGGAGGAGGAGCTCGACAAGATCCGCGCCGATCTCGGCGCCGAGAGCTTCGAACGCGGCCAGTTCGAGCTGCGCCCGGACGATCTTCGACGAGACGGCCACCGCGCAGCCGCTCGTCGATTTCCTGACCTTGCCCGCGTACGAACAGTTGCCCTGAGAGGATGGCCGAGAAGCGTGGATCACGGTTTCTTGTAGGGTAGGCTTTAGCCTGCCAATCCCATTGGATTTCCATGAAACCGGCAGGCTAAAGCCTACCCTACAAGAGTCTCTCGCTCACCCTCTCGTTTCGGCTCCCACGCACATCTTGGGGTTCACGTACGTCCCTCTCCAGGGTGCGGCGTTCGCCGTCCGCACCCGCATTCTCCGAGGTCCGCGACCATGTTCACTCGCATGCCGACCGCCGAGGAACTGCGGCGCCGCTGGAAGACCGAGCCCCGCTGGCAGGGGATCGAACGCGATTACACCCCCGAGGACGTCTGCCGGTTGCGCGGCTCACTGCACATCGAATACACCTTGGGCCGCCGGGGCGCCGAGATGCTCTGGCGGCTGCTGCAAACCGAGCCCTACGTGCACGCCCTGGGGGCGATCACCGGCAACCAGGCCATCGAGATGGTGGATGCCGGCCTGAAGGCCATCTATCTCAGCGGCTGGCAAGTCGCCGCCGACAACAATTCGCCGGGCAGATGTATCCCGACCAGTGCCTTTATCCCAGCAACAGCGTCCCGGCGCTGGTACGGGCGATCAACAATGCCTTCCGCCGCGCCGACCAGATCCAGCATGCCGAAGGTCGCGGCGATCACGATTACTTCCTGCCCATCGTCGCCGACGCCGAGGCCGGCTTCGGCGGCGCGCTCAACGCCTTCGAGATCATGAAGGCCATGATCGAGGCGGGCGCGGCCGGCGTCCACTTCGAGGACCAGCTTGCCAGCGAGAAGAAGTGCGGCCACATGGGCGGCAAGGTCCTCGTCCCGACCTCGCAATTCCTCCGCGTCCTGAACGCCGCGCGGCTGGCCGCCGATGTCCTGGACGTGCCCACCATCCTCGTCGCGCGCACCGATGCGCTGCGGTGCCAATCTTCTGACCAGCGACATCGATGAACGCGATCAGCCCTTCCTCACCGGCGAGCGGACCCCCGAGGGCTTCTACGTCACGGCCGGCGGCATCGAACGCGCCATCGCCCGCGGCCTTTCGTACGCCCCCTACGCCGACCTGCTCTGGTGCGAGACCTCCGAGCCGAATCTCAAGGAAGCCAAGCGGTTCGCCGAAGCCATCCGCGACCGCTTCCCGGACAAGCTCCTCGCCTACAACTGCTCGCCGTCGTTCAACTGGAAAGCCAAGCTCGACGACGCCACGATCGCCCGCTTCCAGCGCGAGCTCGGCGCGATGGGCTACAGGTTCCAGTTCATCACCCTGGCCGGGTTCCACGTCCTGAACCTGGGCATGTTCGACCTCGCCCGCGCCTACCGCGACCAGGGCATGACCGCCTACACCCAGGTCCAGCAAGCCGAGTTCGCGCGCGCGAGACCGAAGGCTATCACGCCGTCAAGCACCAGCGCTTCGTGGGCACCGGCTACTTCGACCAGGTCGCCCAGTGCGTCGCCGCCGGTCAGGCCTCCACCACCGCCCTGACGGGCTCGACCGAGGAGGAACAATTCGTGACCGTGGGCGACCATCATTGAGCGGCTATCCGGGAAGTCTGGTCTCAGCCCCGAAGGGGCGGCAGTGAATAGCCCAGGGCGTCAGCCCTGGGGAGGTGGACGACGCGACACGATCCTCCTCCGGAGCCCCGATGGGGCGACAGAACGTCCCGCGGGGCCGTGGTTTCTGTCGCCCCTTCGGGGCTCCGGAGAGGGTTGGTGGCGCGTCGCTCCGGTTCCCGGGGCTGACGCCCCGGGCTATTCACTGCCGCCCCTTTGGGGCTTTCCGGACAGTCTCTGAAAGCCTGTCTTCGGTCGAGAGGCTGGTGGCTCTGGCCCACCATTCTGAGGATTGGTCGGGATAACAGGTGGTCGGCCCATTCTAGTGTGGATAGTGGGCCGAGCCACCCTACGAAGACTTTCCAGATCGCCTCATCGACCGGAGAATAGGAAAGGAGGTTGATCGCTGGCCGGGCGTCATTCCACAACGAGATGTCATGCCGCGCGAGCAAGACCAGTTTCTCGAAGTCGTCGATCGCGATACCGCCGAGAGACGCTGGCTCGAGGCGGTCCAGCCGCGACGGCTGGACGCCGAACGTGTCCCGCTCGGTCAGGCTCATGCGCGCGTGCTGGCCGCGGATGTCGTCGCGGACGAGGACGTGCCGGCCTTTGATCGATCGAACCTCGACGGCTACGCTCTGCGCGCCGAGGAAACCTTCGGCGCGACCGAGGAAACCTCGCGGACGTTTCTCCTCAACAAGGAGGAGCTGGCGACCGGCATCGTGCCGAAGATCACGGTCACGAGCGGCACGGCCACGCCGATCGCGACGGGAGGCATGCTGCCGCGCGGGGCGGATGCGGTCGTGATGGTCGAGCACACGGCGCTGCGAGGGTCCGAAGTGCTCGTCTTCAAGCCGGCCGCCCCCGGCTCGGGAGTCAGCTTCGCGGGGACCGACATCGCGCGCGGCGAGCTGGTCTTGAGAGAAGGGACGCTCCTGACCGCCCGGGAAACCGGCGTGCTGGCGGCCATCGGCCGGGGCGAGGTCGAGGTCGTGCGCCGTCCGCGCGTGGCGATCCTCTCGACGGGCGATGAAATTGTCCCCCCGGGCGTCCCTTTGCCTCCAGCGTCGGTCTTCGACGCGAACGCCACCCTGCTGGCCGACGCCGTGCGCGAACTGGGATGTGAACCCGTCTTGCTGGGGATCGTCGCCGATGAGGAGAAGGCCCTCGACGCCGCCCTGGAACGGGCCCTGGCGTACGACGTGGTCTTGCTCAGCGGCGGCACGAGCAAGGGCGCGGGCGACCTGTCGTATCGGGTCCTCGAACGTCGCCGGCCGGGCATCATCGTGCACGGGGTCGCGCTCAAGCCCGGCAAGCCCCTCTGCCTGGGAGCCGTCGGGACGATCCCGGTGGCGATCCTGCCGGGGTTTCCCACGTCGGCCATCTTCACGTTTCACGAGCTGGTCGCTCCACTGTTGCGGCGGTTGGCCGGGCGGCGCGGCGCGGCGCGCGACGATCGCGGCCACGCTGCCGGTGCGGATCAACAGCGAGCGCGGGCGCACGGAGTACCTGCTCGTCAACCTGGTGGCCGGCTCGCGCGGACTGGCGGCGTACCCGATGGGGAAGGGTTCGGGCTCGGTGACGGCGTTCAGCCGGGCGGACGGGTTTCTGGTCATCACACGCCAACAGGAATACGTGGAAGCGGGGGAAACCGTCGCCATTGTGCCCCTGGGCGCGAGATCGCGCCCGTCGATCTGGTGGCGATCGGCTCGCACTGTGTCGGGCTCGACCTGCTGCTCGGGCTCTTGCAGCACGAAGGGTTCACGTCGAAGACGATGTGGGTCGGATCGCAAGGCGGCCTGATCGCGGCCAGGCGCGGCGAGTGCGACGTGGCGGGAGTACACCTGTTCGACCCCGAGACGGGCCTCTATAATTCTCCGTTTTTGCCGGCGGGTACGCAGCTTGTTTCGGGCTATGTGCGCATGCAGGGCATCGTCTCTCGTCCTGGAGATGAGCGCTTCGAAACGACCGACCTGACCCGGGCGCTCGCCGATCCGGGCTGTGTGATGGTCAACCGCAACCGGGGGAGCGGCACGCGCGTGCTCATCGAGGGCCTGCTGGCGGGGCGTCGGCCGCCGGGGTATGCGGTCGAGGCACGCTCGCACAACGCGGTGGCCGCGGCGCTCGTGCAAGGGCGGGCGGATTGGGGCGTGGCGATTGCTCCCGTCGCGCGCCTGTATGGGCTGGCGTTCCGGCCGCTGCGCGGGAGCATTATGATTTCGTGGTCCCGGAGTCGCGCCGCCAGCGCCCGGCGGTCGCGGCGTTCTGCCGCTTGCTGGAAGAACCCGCCGTGCGCAGCGCGTCTCGCGGCGCTCGGTTTCCCCGCGGAGGATGCGCGTCCATGACGCCCGCCGCCATCGTGCTCTGTGGGGGCGAGAGCCGCCGCATGGGAAGGCCGAAAGCGGACCTGCCCTTCGGTGGCGAGCGGCTCATCGAGCGCGTTGTGCGGCTGGCGGCGGAGGTTTGTGATCCGATCGTCGTGGTCGCGGCACCCGGGCAGGACCTGTCCGGGCTCGGCACGTCGGGTGGCTGGGGCGGAGTCTTCGACGCCCCAGTCGGTGGCGGCCTGGGGATCTGGGGCGTCGAAGACTCCGCCCCAGCCACCCACGATCCCCGGACCGATCTACGGGTCGTGCGCGATCCGGTTTCGTTTCGAGGCCCCTTGCAAGGACTCGCGACCGGCCTGGCGGCATTGCCGGACGCGGTCGAGCTGGCTTTTGCGACGGCCACGGACGTTCCCTTTCTGAAACCGGCCTGGATACAGCGGCTCGTCGCGCTGATCGGCGCGGCCGACCTGGCGATCCCCGACGTGGACGGCCGCCTTCACCCCCTGGCCGCGCTTTATCGGCGCGCCACCGTCCGGCCCGCGATCGCGTCCCTGCTGGCCGCCGCGCGGATGCGACCGGTCTTCCTGATGGAAACGCTCAAGACGCGGCTGGTCACGGCGGACGAGATGCGCGGTGTCGATCCCGATTTGAGCACGCTCCAGAATCTGAACACGCCCGCGGATTACGAGGCCGCCCTGCGCCGGGCCGGTCTTTTCGAGAAGGAGGACCGCCCGGCTTCTTCTGTGTAGCGGCGGCCGTCCCGGCCGCTCCGGTATGGGCCCCGGAGCGGCCGGGACGGCCGCCGCTACACAGAGAAGACCCTTCTCGTACACTCCTGAGAGGGTATACGAGAAGTTGTTCTGACCCCAACGGGGCGACAGTGAATAGCCCGGGGCGTCAGCCCCGGGACCGCGACACGCGTCCTATTCCCCCCTCCCCAGCCCCGCAGGGGCGACAGAAGATCCGATGCCGCCGGGAATTCTGTCGCCCCTCTGGGGCTGGGCAGAAGAGGAGTGGGCGCCGTTCCTCGGTTCCCGGGGCTGACGCCCCGGGCTATTCACTGTCGCCCCGTTGGGGCTAAAAAACCCACTTCTCGTACACCCTTTCAGAGTGGCCAGACGGAGGTGCGACCGTGGTGACGGTGGGGCTCTTCGGCGTCCCTCGCCTCCGCGCGGGGAGGTCGCGATGCACGTTCGAAGTGGCGACGGTCGGCGCCGCGCTGGCCGAGCTTGCCCTCGCCTGCCCGGCGCTGGCCGGGACCGTGATCTCGGGGCCTTGCCTGCATCCTTCCTACCGGCTCAGCCTCAACGGTGACCGCTTCGTGACCGACCCCGAGACACCCCTGGCGCCCGGCGATTCCCTCTGGCTGCTGGCCGCCGACGTGGGAGGTTGACGAGCATGTTCGGCAGCCACGGCCGTTACTTGCGCATCGACGCGACCCGGGGCGACGGCCAGCTCGTGCCGCTGTCGGAAACCATCCTGCGACAGTTCCTCGGCGGCGTGGGTCTGGGAACCTGGATCGTGGCTCACGAGACGTCCGCGCGGGTGGACCCGCTCGGGCCCGCGGCGGCGCTGGTCTTCGCGCTCAGCCCGCTGGTGGGGAGTCCGTTGACCACGTCGGCGAAATTCGCGGTGGTGGCCCTCAGCCCGTTGACCGGCCGGCTCTGCGATGCGCTCTCCTCATCGCATTTCGCGCTCGCCGCCAAGCGGGCGGGCGTCGATGCGCTGGCGATCGTGGGACAGCGCGAGGAACCCTCGGTTCTCCTCGTGGACGGCCATGGCAGCGACGTTCCGCGCGTGCAATGGCGGGACGCTTCGAACCTGTGGGGCCGATCGGCGCAGGAAGCCGAGGAGACGTTGCGTCGTGATCTCGGCCCGGAGTGGCAAATCGCGTCGATCGGCGCGGCGGGTGAGGCACTGATCCCGTTCGCCACCATCAGCCACGACGGCCGGCACGCCGGTCGGGGCGGGCTGGGCGCCGTGCTGGGTTCGAAACGGATCAAGGCCCTCGCCGTGCGCGGCGATCACCGTACCCCGATCGCCTGTCCGGAACGAACAATGGCTCTGGCGAAGGATCTCTCCGCCCGCTCCTTCGGCCCGGCGACCGAGAAATATCGCGCTGGGTACGGTGGCGAACCTGCTCGTGTTCAATCGCTTCGACGCCTTGCCGACGCGCAACTTCGCGGCGGGCCATTTCGAGTCCGTCGAGCAGCTCGCCAGCGCGGAACTCGGCCCGGCGCGCCGGGTCGCGCGGCGCTCGTGCGCGGCCTGCACGATCGGGTGCGAGCATGTTTATGAAAACAAGGCCGGGCGCCCCGTGCGGCTCGAATATGAATCGCTGTTCGCGCTCGGGACGCTCTGCGGCGTGTCCGACCCGGATGCCGTGCTGCGGGCGGCGGCGGCCTGCGACGCGGCCGGGCTCGATACGATCTCGACCGGCGGCACAATCGCCTTCGCGATGGACTGCGGGGAAAAGCGGCTCATGGAAGCCGTCCTGCCGAGCGGTCGCGCGCTGCGCTTCGGCGACGGCGCGGCGGTCGTCGAAGCGGTCGCGGCCATCGCCGGGCGCGCGGGCATCGGCGGCTTACTTGCGCTGGGGAGCCGTCGCGCGGCCGCGGCGCTGGGCGGCGCGGCGCCGCTCTGGCGATGCACGTCAAGGGCCTGGAGCTGCCCGGCTACGATCCCCGGTCGCTCCAGACGATGGCCCTCGGACTGGCGGTGAACACGCGCGGCGCCGATCACAATCGCTCGGGCGCCTACGAAGCCGACTTCTCGAACCGTGCCGACCGTCGCCATGGTGGGCCCGAGACGGCGATCCTGGCGATCGAGACGGAGGACCGCGCGGCGGTGATGGACTCATTGATCCTGTGCAAGTTCCTCCGGGGCGTCTTCGAAGATTTCCACGCGGACGCCGCCGCCCTGCTGGCGGCCGTCACCGGCTGGGACATCACGGCCGACGAGCTGCGGATCGTGGCTCGGAGGATCGTCCACGCGCGAAAATGCGTCAATGAGCGCGAAGGCTGGACCCGCGCCGAGGATACCTTGCCACCGCGTTTGCTGGGCGATGCGCTGCCCGCCGCTCGGCTCGAAGAGATGATCGCCGCCTATTATCAGGCACGCGGCTGGGACGTGGACGGCCGCGTGCCGGTTGCGCTTCGGCACACGCTCGGCCTGGATGACCCGGCTTTCGGTCTCGGGTGAGAGGCGCCGGGCCGGATTCACCACAGAGGCACGGAGAACTGTGTACGTGTTTAGCGTCTCGCCATGGGACGTAAGTCCTTTCTTTGTAGCGGCGGCCGTCTCGGCCGCTCCGGGCTGGTTCCCCTCCGGAGCGGCCGAGACGGCCGCCGCTACAAAGAAAAGGCCAGAAAAACAGCCAGTCGAGACGCTAAACACGTACACACAGTGTTCTCGGAGAACACAGAGAAGATCTTCCTCTGTGAAACCTCGGTGTTCTCCGTGCCTCTGTGGTGAATCCCGTGCAGACCGTCCGGCGCACGCCCGGTCCGCAACCACGGTGAACGGTCCCTGGTTCTCGAAGCTCCCGGTCGATATAATCGGACCTTCTCACGCGGTATCGACACCTCGTAGCCGAGCGTCTTCCGCACGAACGCCCGTGCGAATCCAACGGGCTCGATTCCGAGCTGAGGCCGGATCATGAGTGTACGCGACCGGACCTGGCTGCTCGTCCTGGCGCTGATCTTCGTCGCCTGGCACGTTCCCCTGGAGTACAGGACCGGTGCGGGGCAGGATGAGGACTATTACGGGATCACCGGCTCGATGACCCTCCGCAATGGCCTTCCGAGCCTCCCGTTCGTGCCGGCCCGCGATCCCCATTCGGCCGCCTACAAGGCCGATACCGCACTTTACATCCTGCCGCCGTTGAATTGCTATCTCCAGGCCGTCGTACACTTTCTCTTCGGCGATGGCCTCGGCCCCGCGCGACTGACATCCACATTGATGGGCCTGGCCGCGATGTTCCTCGTCTCTGACCTGGCTCGGATCTGGTATGGAGAGGGCCGCGTCGCGGTTCTTTCCGCGACGGCTTTTGTGATTTCGCGGGCATTTTTGTTTCCCGCGACGACGGCCCGGCCGGACATGGCGACGGCCACGTTCGGCTTGCTCGCCCTGTGGTTGGTCGTCCGTCACCGGCGCGCCTCGAGTGACCGGGTCTTGGTGGGCAGCGGTGCCGCCGCGGGCTTGGCCCTGTTGTGTCATCCGTATGGGATCGTGCCCGCGATCGAGGTCGGAACCACGGTCCTGGCGGAGCCGGGCGGCCCGGGGAAACGCCTGCGCAAGGCCGCGATCTACACCGGCGTCGCGCTCGTGGTCTTCGCGCTCTGGCTCCCGTTGATCGCCCTTCATCCCGATCTCTTCTGGGTTCAATTCCGAGGCAACGTGCTGGACCGCGCGTTGCCCTGGCTCGGCGGCACGACGGTCGCGCCTCAGGGAACCTTGATCCATCAGGCCCGGCGGTTCTGCGAACACGTCCAGCCCCTCCAGGCGGGATTGTACGTGGTGGCACTGGTCTGGGCCGGCGTCGGTGGCGCGCACCCGGCGGGGGGCGGGAGGTCCTCGCTCATTGCCTGGGGAGTTGCTTACTCCTGGCTCTCTTCGCGGGCCAACACACGGCGCACGGTTACTATGTCTATCCGGTCGCTCTTCTCAGCATCGCGGTCGGAAAGCTCGCGGCCGATCTGGCCGTGCGCATCGAGCGCTGGGCGGCCCCGAAGCACTCCTGGGGACGGGGCGTCGCCACCTTGCTGGTGACCTGTCTTCTGTTCCTCGTGTTCGCGCCGGGGCGGGGCTCCGGACCATCTGGTCGCACGCGCGGCACTGGAACGATCCCAACTACAACGCCCGTGCGTTCTCGCGCGGGATCATGGCGGACATCCCGGAATCGGCCACGATCGCGGTCGATCCCGCGTACTTGATCGACTTCTATCTGGCCAAACGCCGCGTCATCGGGATCACGATGTACGAAATTGTCCTCGATGTGCGCGACTATTCCTACGACTACGCCGTGCTTGGCAGGTACAGCTTGACCCACTACAGAGACAAGATGAACGACCTGGAATTCCTCAAAGCCTACGGCGACAAGAACGACCTGTTCGCCGAATACGCCGAGCTTTATCGGCGCGTCCCCGCGCCGCGCAACCCGGCCAACGCCGCGTCGTCCGGATCGGGTGTGACCGATGATTGATGTTGTCGAGTCTCGGCAGTCCTGTAGGCTGGGTCAAGACCCAGCGACCATTCCGAAGCTGGGTCAAGACCCAGTCCTGTAGGCTGGGTCAAGACCCAGCGACCATTCCGAAGCTGGGTCAAGACCCAGCCTACAAGAAGGCCGGGAGGTCACGGCTGGTACGTGATCCACATCGGCGAGGCCCAGGCGAGGTTGCCGTCGGCCTGCTCGACGCGGACGTAGTAGTAGTGCGTCTCGCCCGGGCTTGGCGTCGTCGTCGGTGTAGGTGAACGTCGACCTTCGGCTGCTTCGGCTCGGTCGGTCAGGGCGTACTTGTTGTCGCGGATCACGTGGAGCTTGGCGATCGGCGCCGTGCCGTGCACGAGCGATCTCGAGGGTCGGCCGCTCCTTGGTGGTGAAGACTGTCGCCCATCAGGTGCGTCGCCGCGAGCGGACGTCGAGGATGATGTTGTCGGTCGCGGCGTAGCAGTGCCGCTTCTTGAAGGCGTCGATGATGCCCTGGCGCGAGGCGTCGTCGGTGCAGGACGAACGCGTAGCTCATGTGCGTGCTGACGTGGTCGCTCGATGTCTCGAAGCCGAGCCGGTAGCCCTTCTCCAGCGCGTTCCAGATGAAGCCGGCTGGGCTGGTAGCCGCCGATCTGGGTCGCCTGCGGTCGGCGACCGCGGAGCGCCGAAGTGCTCGTAGTTGTGGCGGTGGCCCTGGTAGATCTCGACCACCGGCTCGACCTCGGGGTCGTTGTCGCGCCAGTCGGTGCCCATGTCGGTGGCGCTGGTGTGCGAGGCGCAGATGCCGCCGAAGTGCTTCAGATAGGCGTAGAGGATCTTGGTGTCGGGCGTGCCCGTCTCGGGCGTGCCGCTCGAGGTCGCCGCAGGGCAGGGGCCGGATGCCGCGGCGGGGCATCATCACGTTGCGATGGCCGTTGGGATAGACGACGCTCCGCTCGTAGGTCTGACGCGGCGACGAACCGGGCGGCGTGGTGGTGCAGGTCGGTCATCTTCTGGATGAGCCACCACATGTACTCGTGGCCGAAGCCGTTGTCGTGGTCGCCGTTGCCCATCCAGTCGAGGTCGGCGGCGTCGAGGGCGTAGCGCCAGGTGTCTTCGAGCAGGCCGTCCTGGTCGCTGTGCGAGGTGTACTCGGTGTGGCGGTGGAACTCGCCGCGCAGGAGCCGCAGCGACTTGCCCCCGGCCGTCGACGCGGTAGTCGCGCATGCCGCGCCTTGTCGGCGGTCTCGTTGGGGTGGACGACCGGCAGGTTCGCGGCGGGCGTGGGCTGCGCCGCGACGAGCTTCGGCGCGGTGGCGCGGGACATACGCGACGAGCCGGGCGGCGAACAGGTCGTCCTGCCCGCGATTGTCGTGTTGACGCGGTGGTCGCTGCTGTGGACCGCCAGGATGCCCGAGCCGTGTGCGAGCAGGGCCGGGCGGTTGTCGATCAGGTTCGACGAGTCGGGCAAGGTGCGCGGGCCGGCCCAGCGACGCGCCGTGATAGCGGTAGGACGTGCTCGACCAGACCTCGCCTCCGGCGCGGGCAGCGGGTGGTGCCGACGAACAGCCAGACGCCGCCCGTGGCGTCGATGGCCAGCCGCGGGCACGCTCACCTTGCGCCGTGATCGTGCGCTCGATGGCCGCGCTCGAGCGATTCCGCGGGCTCCAGCAGCTTGTCGCCATCGAGGCACTTCACGCGGACCGTGCGGTTGACGTAGAGCGGCGAAACCGGGGTTGCGACCAGGCCGATGCGCTGGAACGTCGGCGTTGGCGTAGTCCTTGCCCCACTGCTCGTCGCCCTCCTCGTAGGCGATCCAGACGCGGCCCTGCGGCATCGCAGGCCAGGCTGGGCCGGCCCTCGAACCGGGGCGAGTCGGCCACGACGACGGGCTCGGCGTCCTGGGCCACGGTGCGGAGCCGGACGTCGTAATTGCCCTTGTCGTAGGTGTCCCAGGCGACGATAGACATTCCCCTTGTCGTCGGCGGCGATGGCCGGGCTCCAGTCGTTGGCCGGGCTGTTGGAGACCGACGCGGGGCCGGTCCGAGCCCGGCGGCGAGCGCGAGGATCTCGTAGTTGCCGTCGCGCCAGGCCTGCCAGGCGAGCCAGACGTTGCCGTGCGCGTCGGTCGCCGCGACGACGTGAAAATCGGAGCCGGGGTCGTCGGTGAGGCGGACGGTCGCGGGACCACTGTCCCGGGCGTCGCCGGGAGTGTAGGAGCGGCGGTAGATGTCCCAGTTGCCGTCGATCTGCTCGGCCCAGGCGACCTGGACGACGCCCCGGCCATCGACGGCGACGGTCGGCCGCCAGAGGTCGCGCCGGGGCCGGTCACGGGCAGGGCCGGCAGCCAGGCGTTGCCGTCGTAGCGACGAATGAAGAGTTGATCGCCATGGGACTTGGGGACGAGCATGGCGTCGAAGTCCTGGGGCTTGATGATCCCCGAGAGCTGGGGACGCTCGACCTTGTAGGCGACGTAAGCGAGCCAGACGGAGCGATCAGGAGCCTGGGCCAGGGCCGGGAAGTCGTCCTCGGTCGCGGCGCCGGTCAGCCGCACGCTGGACGACTGGCGCACCACCGACACCTGTTCCTCCAGGACGAGATGGGGACGTTGCGGGCGCAGGTCGCTGAGGCGGATCTCGACCTGGCCTTTGTTGGTGTGGATCGTCAAGACCGCGTCGGCGGGCACGTCGATGTTGGCCAGCAGAACGATCGGCACGATGGTCGTCTGGGCCTTCTTCAGCATCGCTTCGGCCTTCTTCTTGTTGAACACCTCCAGCTTCTTCTTGAGCACCGCGAGCTTCTTCTTGGCGACCGCCCGCTGGGTGTGCGCCGTGAAGGTGTTGCCCCGAACCTCGGTCGCGGGGCCGAGAATGACCTCCAGGTTCAGGATGCGTCCCTGCGCAATCTCGATGCGGCCATTCCAGTCCGCCGCCTCTTTGTCCTTCAAGCCGAGCGCAATCTGCACGCCGATCAATCCGGGGGGCATCGGCACGCTCTGGTCCAGCGCCGGTCCACTCGCGGGGGGAGCCTGCGGCGGGTCCGTCGCGGCATCGTGGAAGGGACTCGACAGCACCACGACGGACGTCATGCCGAGCGTCGCGATCAACCCCAGCGCGAGCTTCCCGATCTGAGACCGGCTCATGAGAGGACCCTCATTCTCGATTGGGGCGGAATCGGAGATGTGTGGTCCCGATCCTTGGAACAGCCGCTTATCTAGCCTCTCAAGGGGTCGAAAGAGCATAGCCCGGGGCGTCAGCCCCGGGAACCGGAGCCGAGACGAGAGGAGCTTCCGCCGCAGCCCGGCGAGGGGCTGGCAGAATGGTCTCGGGACGAATGGTCTGCCGCCCGCTGCCGGAGCTGCGGCGCAGAGGATCGCAGGCGCGTCGTTCTCGGGTTCCCCGGGGCTGACACCCCGGGCCGATGCACTTTCGACGCCCGGTGAACTCGGGCAGGAATCTTACGCGGAACGAGCCGCTGATCTTCCGCCCGGTTCACCGGGCGTCCCGCCCGATCACAAGCCCGGGTGCACGCCGAGGTGATGCGTTTCCCGTCCCGGCGCCATCCCCAGCCTCTCCGGCTGCGTCGGCCCGACGTGCGGGGCGGGCGGCGCATTGCGCCGGGGCTGTTCGAGCACCTCGGCCAGATACGCCCGCATGCGTTCCCGGTACACGTGCGTGCTCAGGCTCTCGGCGCGGCGGCGGGCCAGGACGGCATCGTGGGGGCAACCATCGGCTTCCCAGGCGTCGATGGCCCCGCGGAGCGCCTCGGGAGAAGGCTCCGCATACAGTCGGCCGACGCGATCGTCGACCGTTTCCGCGGCTCCGCCGCGCCCAGCGCGAGAACCGGCGTGCCGCAGGCCAGCGCCTCGACCGGCACGATGCCGAAATCTTCCTCGCCCGGAAACAGCAGTGCCCGGCAGCGCCGCAGGTGCGCCGCGCAAGACCTCGTCGGGCTGCCAGCCCAGAAACTGAACCGTCGGCCCGGCGAGACGCTCCAGCCGCTCCCGGTCGGGGCCGGCGCCGATGACGGTCAGAGGCCGGTTCGAGGCCGTGCAAGCGGCGATCGCGTGGTCGATCCGCTTGTACGGCACGAGCGCCGAGACGCACAGATAAGACGCGCTCCGGGGACCCTCCTCAGGCGTATAAAAGATCGTGTCCACCGGTGGCTCAATCACCCGGCTGTCGCGGCCGTAGCAGCGGCTGATCCGTTCCCGGATCGTCTCCGAGATGGCGATGAAGTGCGAGACCCCCGCCGCCGTGGCCCGGTCCCAGTCGCGCAGGCGGTCGAGCACCGACTCCACGAGCGCCGCGTCTCCAGGGTCGGCCGGACCACGATTCCAGGTAGGCCGCGCGGCCGTCCCAGGCATACCGCATGGGGGTAAAGCAATAGCAGACGTGCGGCACGCCGGCCGGCACCCGCACGGCTTTCGCCACGCAATGGCTCAGGCTGACCACCAGATCGACCGGCCCGACCTGCCACGACCGCGCGGCCAGCGGCATGACCGGCAGCAAATGGCGATAATGGCGGAACACCCCCGGAATCCGTTGCAGGGGCGAGGTCCGGATGTCCATCCCGCCGATCGTCGGCCCGACGCTGCCGGGCCGATGAATCAACGTGTGCAGGGTCGCGCCGGGAAAGACCTCGCAGAGCACCTCCAGGCACTTCTCGCCGCCGCGCAGACCGGTCAACCAGTCGTGGACCAGCGCAACGCGCAGCCGCGACACGTCGATGGGCCGCGCGACGCGGCCGTGTCTGGCCTGGGAGCTGGCTTCCATGCCTCTCTCCCGGAGTCTAGGATCTCACGCGGAATGCCCCATTCCGCGGCCGGACTCTACCCGACGCGGCCGGGACCAGCAAGGCTGGATCAGGCCCTGTCCTCGGCCAGCAAGGCGGTGCTATCTGTCTGAGGCCGATCACCCAGGGCGGCGCGAATCTGGTCCGCCAGGGCGCGGTAGGCCGCCCGCGAGGGTCGCGCCGATGCCTCCCCAGCAGCCTCCTCCAGGATGAGCTTGAGCTCCTCCTGGAACGATCGACCGCCGGCGCAAGCGCGAACTTTCAACTTTTCGACGAGAGTTTCGTCGAGGTTGCCGACCACGACCTCGGACATGAAAACCTTCCTCTCACTGCACGCCGAGCAGCTCCACATCGAAGATGAGCGTGGCGTTGGGCGGGATCTTCTTGTTCTGCGGGTTTTCTCCATAGCCGAGCGCGGGCGGAATCGTCAGCCGGCGCTGCTCGCCGACCTTCATGCCTTGCAGACCCATCTCCATGCCCCAGATGACCTCGCGCTTGCCGAGTGTCACCGAGAGCGGCTTTCCCTTCAAGGGACCGTTCGGGTCGCGCGAGTTGTCGAACTGCTCGCCCGAGGGGAATTTGCCCGTGTAATGGAGGACGGCCGTTCGACCCCAGACGGCGGCCGGTCCGTTGCCTTCCTTGAGAGTCTCGTAGACCAGGCCCGAGGCCAGCTTCTTGCTCTCGCCGACCTTGGTCGGCTCGGCGGCCGGCGGGGCCGGGACCATCGTGCTCGGGTGGCTCCCGGCGCCGCGGGTCTCACCGAGCGCCTCGGCGGCGTCCTCGGGCTTCTCGGGGGCTTCGTTCGTGATCTCCAGGCCGGGAGGCGCCACCGGAACCATCCGGGGCACATCGCAGCCCCAGGCCAGTACGCTCAGAGCCGCCAGGGTCCAACACCGCGGGAACTTCGACACGATGACTCCTCTGCCCCCACGCGGGGCCATGCATCCGGCTCGGCGTCCTTATGAAGAATCGAGGGACGCCGTTTCCCCGCTATTATGACGAGCCGGGCGGGGGGTTGCCTAGATTGAGCGTCGCCTCGCTCAGCGGAAGAAACGCCGGCACCTGGCTGACCGCGATCTGGCCGCGAAAGCAGACGTCCACATCCGTTCCCGGCCGGCGCCGGCGCGCGTGGTAGTTGCCGTTGTACGAGGCGTCGTCCTGCTCGATCCGGAAGCTCAAGGGCAGGGGGGAGGGATCGACGGGGCAAAACACGATGTCGGGCTCCGGGTCGTCGGCAAGCAGGTGGGGGAAGTTCACGTTCCAGAACGTCCCTTCCGGGGTCGGCCGGTCCAGGAGCACCTGGAGCACGCGCAGGGCCCAGCCGGTGGCGCGCGGCCAGTCGAACGCGCGACCGCGGGCGTGATAGTGCGACAGCGCGATCGCCGGCACCCCGCGCAGGGCGGCCTCGCGCGCCGCGGCCGCCGTCCCCGAATGGACCAGGTCCGTTCCCAGGTTGCCGCCGGCGTTGATGCCCGCCAGCACCCACGCGGCCTCGCGTGCCAGATGGTGCAGCGCCAGGCGCACGCAATCCGCGGGCGTGCCCGCGACGCCCCAGCGCTCGGCCCCGCGCGGCTGAATCCGCAAGGCGCCCTGGGTGGTCACCGCATGACCGCAGTTCGAGTACGACCGCAGCGGCGCGATGATCCGCGTCCGGCCCAGCGCCCGCGCCGCCGCGGCCAGCGCCGCCAGGCCGGGCTCATCGAGACCATCGTCATTGGTCAGCACCAGCAGTGGTTCCATTCCCTGGTTGTCTCCTCTCACGCCTTCCGAGTGGTTGACATCGCCCGGCCGGGCTGGTAAATTCATCCTATCAAGGCCGGGGGATTAGCTCAGTTGGGAGAGCGCTTGCATGGCATGCAAGAGGTCAGGGGTTCAAATCCCCTATCCTCCATTCCCATCTTGATTATGGGTGACACCACGTCCAAATATCCGGGGTCGAGTCGAGTCGATTCGATCCTGTTCTGGGAGATTCGGGCGATCGCGCTTGCGGGGTGACGATCGGCAACCGTGTCTGATGCTGGACCGGGTGCGTTCCTCGCGTGTGGGAGTGCGCATCTCATGGCGGAGAAGCTTGATTCCCCTGTCCGGATCATCGGCAGCCGGGAATTGCACCAGAACCTGCCGGGGATTTTGCGGGAGCTGGAACGTCCCGATGTGCGGTACGTGCTCACCGTGCACGGCAAGCCCCGGGCGGTCCTGATCGGCGCGGAGCCTTTTTTGAGGCTGGTCAATAATCACAAGTCGTCCAGCGAAGCCCTGGTCGGCCTTCAGCTCAGCGCCTTGCTGGGCAACGAGCTGCACGCCGTGTCCATCGAGGTCCTGGAGCAGGCTCTCGACGTGAAGCCCGATTAGAGCCGGAAGGGCCTGGCACAGCATAGATGTTCCCCCCCATTCCTCGCTACGGTGGACCTTTAAGAGGCTATCCGGGAAGCCCCGAAGGGGCGTCTGTTTTTAGCCCCGAAGGGGCGAAAGTGAATAGCCCGGGGCGTCAGCCCCGGGACGGGGAACGACGCGCCACGAACCCCCTCCGCAGCCCCGAAGGGGCGACAGAACCCATGGTCCCGCAGGAGGGCGCAGGGGCGGCCCCGGTTCCCGGGGCTGACGCCCCGGGCTATTCACTGCCGCCCCTTTGGGGCTAAAACAGACTTCCCGGATAGCCTCTAAGAGCGTCCGCACGTTGGCTGAGGAACTCCAGGCCCACCGCATGGCCATGACCCACCCTCTGGACATTCCCTGGGACGCTCGCGGCCGTCGCCTGGCCGGCGACGGGCGCCGAAAATCATGGGCATTGTCAACGTCACGCCGGACAGCTTCTCCGACGGCGGCCGGACGTTCGACGCCCAGCACGCGGTCGATCGCGCCCAACGGCTTGTCGGCGAAGGGGCCGCATCTCCTCGACATTGGCGGCGAGTCGAGCCGCCCCGGCGCGGCGCCGGTCCCGCTCGTCGAGGAGCTGCGGCGCGTCTTGCCGGTCGTCGAACGCCTGGCGGACTCGGTCGCCGTGCCGATCTCGGTCGATACGACCAAGGCCGAGGTCGCGCGCGCGGCGCTCGCGGCCGGGGCCTTCATTGTGAACGATATCACGGCCCTCGGCGGCGACCCGGAGATGGCCGCGGTCGTGGCCGACGCCGGCGCGGGGGTCGTCCTGATGCACATGCAGGGCACGCCCCAGACCATGCAGGACGATCCGCACTACGAGGATGTCGTGGCCGAGGTCTACGAGTTCCTGGCGCGTCGCCTCGAATGGGCCGAGGCCAGGGGGATTCCCCGCACTCAGATCGCGATTGATCCGGGCATCGGCTTCGGCAAGCGGGACGTCCACAACCTGGCTCTCTTGCGGAACCTCGAACGATTTGCGAGCCTGGGATGCGCCGTGCTGATCGGCACCTCGCGCAAGGGCGTCCTGGCCAAGCTCATCGGCCGTGAGACGGGCGACCGCACCGTCGCCTCGGCCGTCTCGGCGCTGGCGGCCATTGCCGCCGGCGCGAGCATCGTTCGCGTCCACGACGTAGCCGCTGTTTGTGACGCCCTTTGCGTCTGGGAAGCTCAGCGCGGCGGGCTTCGTTCCTTGGTTTGAAAGCAGCCCGGATTCACCCCAGTCTTGTAGGGTAGGCTTTAGCCTGCCAATCCCATTTCCGTTTGACTCCCATGGGAATGGCAGGCTAAAGCCTACCCTACAAGACTGGGGTGAATCCAGCCCCTCGGGATTCCCCAAGCATGACGACCGACCTCCTGCCTCGGAGTGCCGCACCCTGGCCGACCGTGCCAAGACCGCCTCGCGCCGGCTGGCGGTCATCAGGGGCACGGCCAAGAACGCCTGGCTGAAGCGCGTCGGCCGCCGCCGTGCGCGCGCGGCGCCGATCTCCTCCTGGAAGCCAACGCCCGCGATGTCGCGGCCGCGCCCGGATTATGGTCTGAACGCCGCGGCCATCGACCGCCTGACGCTCAACCCGAAGCGGCTGGAGGAGATCGCCCGCGCGCCTGGAGGAGGTCGCCGCCCTGCCCGACCCGGTGGGCGAGGTCGTCGCCTCGAGCCGGCGGCCGAACGGCCTGGAGGTTCATCAGGTCCGCGTGCCGATCGGCGTCATCGTTCATGATCTACGAGAGCCGGCCCAACGTCACGGCCGACGCCGCGGCCCTCTGCGTCAAGAGCGGCAACGCGGTGATCCTCCGCGGCGGCAAGGAGGCGCTCGCACTCGAACCGCGCCCTGCACCGCGTGCTGGCCGACGAGCTCGCGCCGAGCGGTCTGCCCGCCCGACGCCGTGCAACTCGTCCCGACCACCGACCGCGCCGCCGTCGGCCACCTGCTGAAGATGCCCGACCGGATCGACCTGGCCATCCCCCGCGGCGGCGAGAGCCTGATCCGCCGCGTGGCGGCCGAGGCGCGCGATGCCGGTGCTCAAGCACTACAACGGCAACTGCCACGTCTACGTCGATGCCGATTGCGATCTGGACATGGCCGTGACGCGTGATCGGTCAACGCCAAGGCCCAGCGTCCCGGCGTCTGCAACGCGGCCGAGACGCTGCTGGTCCACCGCGCCGTCGCCGCGACGTTCCTGCCGATGGCCGCCGCACGCGCTGCGCGAGGCCGGGGTCGAGCTGCGCGGCGACGACGCCAGCCGGGCGATCGTGCCCGACATGGTGCCGGTCCGCGCCCGAGGACTGGGACACCGAGTTCCTCGACAAGATCCTGGCCGTGGGCGTGGTCGATTCGATCGACGACGCGATCGCGCACATCACCCGCCACGGCTCGGGCCACACCGAGGCGATCCTCACCCGCGACCTGGCCGCCGCCCGGAAGTTCGTCGCCGAGGTGGACAGCTCGGCCGTGCATGGTCAACGCCAGCACCCGCTTCAACGACGGCGGCCAGCTCGGCCTGGGCGCCGAGATCGGCATCAGCACCGACAAGTTCCACGCCCGCGGCCCGTGCGGGCTTCGGGAATTGACCAGCACCAAGTGGGTCGTCTATGGCGACGGCCAGGTGCGGAGTTGATAGTTGTCTGGTAGCCGTGCAGGGTGCGTCAAGTCCGCGACGACGCACCGCTTCTTCCCAGAGAATGGTGCGTCGTCGCGGACTTGACGCACCCTACAACTTTATCCGTCAACCGTGACTCCACGTCGTCGAGCGCGATGCGGTCGGACTCCGCCGACCGCTCGGCGAGGAACGCCAGGAACTTCGCGCTCCGCCCCAGTTCGTTCGCCTCACGCTCGAAGGCATTTGCCGCTTCGAGGACGAACTCGTCACCGTCCTTGCTGGTGATCCGCAACACGTCGGTGCCGACGGACCGGAGCAACTCGTCGAGCCCGACCTGTTCTGCGCAGGTCGATGGTTTTCATAGCTCAACCTCCCTCCCCCGGATGAACAGGTCGTTGTGCTCCTTGATGCCAACGGCGAGGGGTGAGCCATTAGCCCGTCTGCATCGTATCGAACCCAGCCCCGACGTGACCAGTAGACAGTCGGGTGGGCACCGCCCACCACCATCCGGGCCTTGACTCGGAAGGCGGTGGGCGGTGCCCACCCGACTTTACGACCTCTTCTCATTGATCTTCTCAAAGGGTGTACGAGAAGTGGTTTTTTTAGCCCCAACGGGGCGAAAGTGAATAGCCCGGGGCGTCAGCCCCGGGAACCGAGGAACGGCGCCAACTCCTCCTCTGCCCAGCCCCAGAGGGGCGACAGAATTCCCGGCGGCATCGGATCTTCTGTCGCCCCTGCGGGGCTGAGGAGGGGGGGAATAGGGTACGCGTGTCGCGGTCCCGGGGCTGACGCCCCGGGCTATTCACTGTCGCCCCGTTGGGGCTAAGAACAACTTCTCGTACACCCTCTCAGAACCACGTGCTGGGCTTGAACAGCTTGTTCGTCACCCAGTTCCAGCCGGTGTCGTTCTTCTTGGCCTTGTTCCTGGCGGCGACCAGGGCGGCGGTCTGAGCGGCCGTGGGAGCCGCCGTCGTCGTCGCCTGGGCGGCCGGCGTCCAGGCGCTGGCGACCGCGGTGGTCGCGCTGGGAGTCGTGGTCGTTGGACTCGTCGTCGTGGCCGCGGCCGCGGCCGGCGTGGACGTGCCCGTCGTGGTCGACGTGGTATCGGTGGTGGTCGGAGTGGCCGGGGTGGTGGTGGTCGGGGTGGCCGGGGTGGTTGTGGTCGGGGTGGCCGTGGTGGCGGCCGGGGTCGTCGTCGCGCTCACGGCGGGCGTTGTTGTAGGCGTGGTGGTTGTCGTCGTGCCGGTGGCGTCCGTCGGCGGCGTCGCGGCGGGTGTCGCACTGGCGGTGGCGGCGGGCGTCGCCGTGGCGGCGGTGGTCCCCGCGATCGGCGTCGGGTTCGAGGAACTGGCCGGCAGCGGCGTACTGGGAGCAGCCACGCTGGAGTTGCTCTGGTTGACCACTCCGCGCAGCGCCGAGATGAGCTGTTCGATGCTCGAGGAGCTGTTCGCCGGGGGCGTGGGCGTGGGCGTATTCACGATGACCGGGTTGGTGTTGGTCGTCGTGGGGGTGGTCGTGGGCGTCGTCGTGGTCGGGGCAGCCGGGGCAGCCGGCGTGGTCGCCGTGGTCGCCGTGCTGGTGGGCGTCTCGAAGAGCGTGTAGAACGGCGGCACCGTCGACGGCAACTGGTTCCGGCCGACGTGCCACTGCGCCGGCGAGGGTTTGTACATCCAGAGGCGGAAGTTGTTCGGTCCGGTCCGCCGGGTGCTGATGAAGGCGTAGGTGGGCAGGATGTGCTGCAGGTCGGCCCAGTTGCGCTGGTTGTGCGTGGGGCTGACCAGGTAACCGTTGGCCGAGGCGTGCTGCGGGTCGTTGATCACGAAGCTGTCCGGCGAGGGGAGCAGCTTCTTGGCCAGCGCCTGGAGCGAGCTGATGGGGATGACGCCGTTGAGCTGGCCGTTGGCGATGTAGTCGAAGAAGTTGAAGCGGCGCTGCAGGACATCGGGCGGGTCGGGGATGCCGGCGGTGTCGGTGGTGCCGGCGAGGGGCGGCCGCGCCGTGCCGCCGAGCAAGCGCGCGATGGCGCCCAGCTCGGGCACGCCCTGCGCGGTCGAGCTGTCCACGAAGGTCTGGATTCTCCTGCGCGGTGATCAGGCCGTCGTTATTGGTGTCGATCAGGCTGAAGGCGTTGTGCTCGAGCAGGTAGTTGATGGCGACCGTGCCCTCGATGGCCGCGATCGCGTTGCCGATATCGATGCGCGAGTAGTTGCGGTAGCCTTCCTGGCCGACGAGCTGCGGCGGGTTGACCGTGTCCACCGTGTTGGCCGCGTCCGGCACCGGCACGGCGGTCCACTGGAGGATGGCGTTGACGCCGTCGGGGTTGCTGTAAGCCGACAGGTCCACCAGGCTGTTCGTGCCGAACTTCAGGCTGTTGACGCCCACCGGGGTGGTCAGGTAGGCATCGACCGTGGCCGCATCGGGGGCCTTGGCCAGCCGGGTCCAGTAGTCGAGCGCCGAGGCGACCATGGCGTAGGCACCCGTGACGATGCCCGTGGAGAGCGAGGTGCCCGTTTCCTTGAAGTCGTTCCAGTTGTTGTTGTCGCCGACGAAGGTGCGGTGGAAGGTGGGCACGTCGATGGCCGGCGCGGCGAAGTCGGTGGTGGCGTTGCGGTTCGCGGCGACGAGCAGCTTGTCGTGGAAGATGATCAGGTCGCCCGCGACGAGCGTGGCGCTGCTCGGATTCGGCGCCGAGACGTTGGCACCGACGGCGAAATTCAACTGGCGCCGGTGGAGGCGTTGGGGGTCGTGTTGGCGAAGACGCTGCCGATGATGGGCCGCGGCGCGACGCCCGTATCGGCGCCGGTCGGCGGATCGATGGCGGTCGGGTAATACGGGAACGGGTAGGTGCCGGTCACCGAGATCGTGTCGCTGAGGATGGCCGGCATGGCCATGCCGTTGAGGTCGCCGACGGTGCCCGCCGCGGCCGCCGTCCCGTTCGGGTTGCCGAGCTGGCCGGCCGCGGCGATCGCCGCGATGCCCAGGTGTTTCATGTAGCCAAGCTGACCCTTCAGGCTCAAGACGACCTGCGGGTATTTCTTGAACGCCGTGCCCTCCGTATCAAACGTCTGATTGGTACCGAAGGCGAACGTCGTGGCGATGATCCGGTCCACCTTGTTCGGGCGGATCGGGTCCTTGGCGTACGGGTTCTGGTTGACGTACTTCATCGCGTTGTAGATGTACTGCGAGCTCGTCGCGTTGGTGCCGGCGGCGATCGTCTGGTTCGCGGTGAAGACGTTGACCGGCTGCAGCGTGGCCTGCGGAACGAACTGCGCGACCACGCCCGCGACCAGGGTGCCGTGACCGTTGGGATTGGTCGTGGCGCTCGTCGTGTCGTCGTTGCCGACGCCGTTGGTGAGGATGTTCTTGCCCGCGGCGACACGGCCGCGGAAGTTCGGCGTGAGGGCATCGACGCCGGTATCGATGATCGCCACGGCGCTGTTCTGGCCGTCATAGGGCACGCCCAGCGACCGCAGGTCGTTCAGGCCGATGAGGTTGCCGGTGTCGGACCCGGCCAGGCTCAAAACCGACTTGAACTGCCAGATGCCGTCGTCGTCGGACGCCCACATGGTCGTGCCGTCGGCCGAGAAGGTGATGCTCAGGCTCGAGCCCGCGAAGCTGGTGGCATCCTGGGCGCCCGAGACGTTGAAGTTGTCGGCGAAGACGGTGACCTTGCCGTCGGGCGTGATGCGCAGAATGCGGCCGTTGTTGAAGGTGGGGGGCGGAGTGACCGTCAACACGCCATTCGGCGCGTTCGTGGTGGGATCGAAGACCAGGCCGCTGCCCGCCCCGAAGCCCGTGACCGTGGTGGCGGTGGTCACCGGCGCCTGGATCGGGATGACGATGTTGCCGCCGCCCTCGGCGGCCGGGACGCCGGCCGGCACCGGCACCGAGGCGGCCAGGCCGTCGGCCAGGTCGCTGACGAACAGGCTGCCGGCATAGGTCGGGTTGCCCACGGTGGGCAGAGCGCCGGCCACGCCGGGTGTCACCGTCGTGCCGTAGGAGAAGTAGCCGTACTTGTCGAAGGCGATGTCCTGGAACCGGCGGTAGGGCGTGCCGGCCAGCGTCAGGTTGTCCACGCCCGGCACGCCCGCGGCGCCCGTGGTGGCGATCCCCTGCCCGGCCGCGGACGGGTTCTTCGAACTGAACGGCGTCCCATCACCGATGATATCCGGGAACTGCGTGAAGTTCAGCGATTGCTGGTTGGTGGGGTTGATCAACAGGTCGCCGAGCAGCCCCTGCACGCCGCTGAAGCCCGGCTGGCCGGGCACGCCCGTCGCGGGCGGCGTGCCGAAGTCGGAGAAGGTCGCGTACACCGGCGACTGATACCGCCCATTCGTCGAGACATCCGTCAGGCCGGTCTGGGGCCCGAAGTAGATGCCCGTCGTTTGCACGCCCTTGGGCAAGCTCGTCGAGCTGTTCGCGTCGTTCAGGTCGGTCCCGGGCAAGAACTGGTTGGCGTTGAAGAACAACGCGACGTAACCGGTGCTCGTGCCGATGTTCGCCGCCTTGCCCTCGTTGTTGGCGCTCGAACCCTCGCCCATGATCAGCCCGCGCAGGAATGTCTGCTGCTCGGGGGGCGGCACCAGCACCGACGTCGGCGAGCGCGCAAACTGCCCCGCGCCCGCCCCCGCCGTGAACTTGATGAACACGGACATGAGCGTGCCGTCGGGCGCGATCCGGAAGATCGCGTTCTTGCTGCCGGTCGGGTCGGTGGGGCTGGGCGTGCTCACCGACGAGACGAACATCGACGGCTTGCCGTCGAAGTAGCCCTCCGGGTCGAACGCGATGTCGTACCAGTTCTTCAGCCCCGTGGACGTCGGGTTCAGGCCGTTGGAGGCGTCGCCGTTGAGGACCGAGTTCAGGTCGAAGAAGATGCTCGCCTTGCCGGTCGCCGGATCGATGCGGTAAATCACGCCCGGCTTGTTGATGGTGCCGGGGAGCGTGACATTATCGCCGGCCCCGCGCGAGATGGCGTACAGGCCGTTGCCGAAGTCGCCGCCGGGCCCCGCCTTGATGCGCACGATGTCGTTGCCGAAGTCGGAGATCGGCGTCAGCTCGCTGACCGACACGTAGGGCGCGGCGCTGACAGGCAGCGGCGTCTGGGTGATCGTGAACGAACCCAGGTTGACGTTGGTGTTAGGAGGAACTTGGGGCGTCGCGACGAACGTCGCGGTGGTCGCGACCTGGGTCGGAATGATCGGCGCCAGCAGGGTGAGCCTTTCCAGGTGCTCGATCGTGTCGACCTGGAACTGGCGGCGACGCCGCTTCGCCGCGCCGCGCGCGTGCGGTCGGGAGGGCTGAGACATTCCTCGATCTCCTTTTCGCGGTTCTGACTCGTCCGTCCTGAACCGAGGCCGGAAGCCCGGCGCGGTCACCTCGGGGGGCCTGCGCCAGGCCGCCCCGAGACCAGGTGCCCGGGCCGCTCGCTGTCCGGTCCACCGCGTGCGGACCGTCGTCTTGTTCCTCAGAATCGGCCGGAATCGGTCGCCAAGATCAACCAATTCCATCGGCACAACCGCCCGCGGCGCTGAGATCCGCGCCGGTGGCGCTCTCCGAGCCCATCGGCCGCGCAACGCCCGGAAATGACAAAACCCTCCTGGTTCCCGCTTTCCCAGGCCGGTCGCGGCGGGAAGGCGGGAGCCAGAAGGGTCGGGGCGAGAGGCTGAGAGTCTGTCCCAGAAGGGACGATCCGGTGATTCGGCTTGCAGCCCCGAAGGGGCGGAAGTGAATAGCCCAGGGCGTCAGCCCTGGGAACCAGGGCGGTGGAAGCCCGCGTCTTTCTTTCGCCCCGTCGGGACTGCGGAGAGGGTTCTTGTGCTCGTTTCGCGGTCCTGTCCCAGGGCTGACGCCCTGGGCTATTTACTTCCGCCCCTTCGGGGCTGAAACCGACGAAACCCCCTCCTTGCGCCCTGGTTACTCGACGACGCCCTGGGGACCGACGGCGCCCCCCGTGGTGGGACGGTGCTGCTGCGTGGCCGCCTGGAAGGCGCCGGCGCGGCGACGCACGTCGAGCTCGATGGCGCCAAAGGTGCCCTCGTGCCGCTGGATCGTCATGCCCAGCGCGGTCAGGAGCCGCTTGGCCGTGTAGAAGTTCATGACGATCCGCTGGTTCGCCTTGACGTCCTGGCGACCCGGCGCAAACGGCTGCGGATTGAGACCGAAGTCCATGATGACTTCCTCGGGGGTGGCCGTCACCCGGCAGAAATTCGAGTATGACGGCAAGACGCCCGAATCATCGACCACGACCTCGGTGGCCTGTTGCTGCATCTGGGGTTCGGGCTGGGGTGTTTCCTTACTCATGAACGGACTCCCTGGGAGGGGTAAAGCACGGCTCAAAGCGCACACGGCGATCCGGTGCCGGCCGCGCAAGTGGGCTCAGTCTGCAAGATCCCCGCACGGGGATCAAGCCATCTTTCCGGCCGATGGCCGAGGAGAAATGGCTGATGCCTGATGGCTGATGATCGATCCGGAAAACCGCCATCCGCCATCCGCCATCTGCCATCAGTCATCCGCCATCCGCCATTCACCGCCGGGAGAAATCGTCGCGCCTCCGGCCGGCACGCCGGCCACCAAGGCATCGAGCTCGGCCACGGTGCGTGCCGCGGCCCCAAGCTGGGCCAGCACATAGGCCCGTCCCGCCGCGCCGCGGTTGGTGGCGCCCTCGGGGTCGTCCAGCGCCTCGCGCAAGGCCGCGGTCAGTTCTTCGGCCGTGTCCACGCGGCGCGCGCCGTCGCGGGTCAAGAGGCCCTCGACCGCCTCGCGGAAGTTCTCCGTGTAGCGGCCGAAGAGCACCGCCGCGCCATAGGCGGCCGGCTCCATCATGTTCTGGCCGCCCCGCCCGGGGAACAGGCTGCCGCCCACGAAGGCCACATCCGCCAGGCCCCACACGGCGCCCAGCTCGCCGATCGTATCGATCAGGACGACGGGAGGCTTGCCCCCGGCTCGGGGCGCCGCCGGCCCTTGGCTACGGCGATGGACGCTCTCGCCGTCGGCCTCCAGCCACGCGGCCACCGCGTCGAACCGCGCCGCGTGACGGGGCACGAGCGCCAGCCGCAACGTGGGATGCTCGACCCGGGCCGCGCGGTAGGCCGCCAGCGCGGCCGCTTCCTCGCCCTCCATCGTGCTGCCCGCCACGAACACCAGCTCGCTCGGTTGCAGGCCCAGGTCGCGCCGCAGTTTCAAGGTGCGCAGGTTGGCGCGGTCCGACTCCAGGCCGTCGTACTTGACCGAGCCGGTCACGCGCACCCGCTCGCCGGGCACGCCCAGGTCGATGAACCGCGCGGCGTACTCCGGCGACTGCACGGCCACCCGATCCAGCCGCCGGAACGTCCCGCCGAGCGGCCCGCGCAGCTTGCGATAGCCCCGGTGACTGCGCGCTGAGCCGCCCGTTGACGATCGCCACCCGCGCGCCGCGTTGTGCGCGGCGCGCACCAGGTTCGGCCAGAGCTCGAGTTCCACGAGCGCCAGCACGGTCGGCCGCACCCGGGCCAGCGCCCGCCGTACCGCCCAGCTAAAGTCAAGCGGGGCATAGAACGTGACCAGTTCCGGGAACTTCTGCCGCGCCACCCGCAGGCCGTCGGTGGTCGTCGTCGAGATCACCGCCTCCCAGCCCGGCCGCCGCCGCTGGAGTTCCTGCACGAGCGGGCGCAACAGGAGCACCTCGCCGACGCTCACGGCATGGAACCACACGCACGGCCGCGCGCCGATCCGCAACGGCGAACGCCCCAGAAATTTCTCCGCCCAGCCGTCGCGATACTTGCGCTGCGTCCACGAACGATAGGCCAGCCAGGGCGAGACGCCGATCAGCAGCAATACATACACAACGTCGAGTAAGAACGGCATGGGGGGGAATCCTTTCCCGGACCGTCTCTGCCTGCCGCCGGTGCCAACTCGGGATGGGGACCTCCCGCCGGCTGGAAGCCGGGGTGAAGTGCAAACGGCGCGCCGTGTACGGCGGAGTGACACTGGCCAGGCCAGACTTGTAGGGTGCGTCGAGTCCTCGATGACGCACCATCCGTCACCGAAAGAGGTGCGTCATCGAGGACTCGACGCACCCTACAAGATCAGACCCGAAAAAAAGACCTCCCGCCGGAGACCCCGCTGGGAGGCATGTTGAAAGAACGACCAGACCGAACCGCCCCCGAAGGCGGAAAATGTTTCAAAACGGATCACCATTGCCACCCTTGCGCAGGCAACACGTCTTATACTTCTTGCCCGAACCGCAGGGGCAAGGGTCATTGCGGCCGATCTTCTTGCCGGTGTGGCGGACAGGTTCGGGCTTGCGTTCGCCTTTCTGGCTGGCGGCGATGGCGGCGTCTTGCTGGGCGCGGATGCCGCCCCCGGCGCCGGCGGAGGCCGCCACCGGTTCGCCGGCCGGCGCCGCCTCGTGGATCGTCTGCGAGCGCCGCATCTGCCAGTTCCGGCCCAGGTAGTTCAAAAAGTCCGGATCGAGGTGCTCCATGCGGAAGATCAGGTCGGTCACCTTGTCGCCGATGCCCGACCACATGTCCTCGAAGATTTTCATACCCTCGCGCTTGTATTCGACCTTCGGATCGACCTGGGCATATCCGCGCAGGCCGACCGAGCTGCGGAGGTGGTCCATCGTCCGCAGGTGTTCCATCCAGCTCGCGTCGAGGATCTGGAGGATGAGGACTTTTTCGAGTTCGCGCATCTCGGGCCGATACCGGCCGTCGAGCGTGCCGACGAGCTTGAGCCGGGTCGCGGCCTTGCCGAGCTGGGTGAGCTCGGCCGGGGTGGTCTCGACGCCGAGCTGGTTGTGTGCCCAGGCGACCAGCTCGCCGAGCGCGCGGGCCTCGGGTTCGGCGGCGGGCTTGCCGTCGGGCGGAGAGGGTCCGAAGGCCGCCTCGATGCGTTCGTCGAGCGCGCCGGCCAGCGGGGCGCCGCGGTCGTGCTCGTGGGCGAAGGCCAGCAGCAACGCCTCCATCTCGGGCCGGAGCATGTTCCGCATGGGCTCGACATCGACGGTGGTGCCGTAGCGGTCGCTGGCCCAGGCGGCGAGGCCCTCGCGGTCGTACTTCGGCGGGTGGCCGGGAACGCGGTCGGCCAGGAAGCGGGTCAGGGCCACCCGGACGGGGAACTCGGCCTCCTTGCGGGCGTAGTGCTGCCGCGCCGCGGTCTGGAGGCGCTTGCAGACCTCCTCGCGGGGCAGGCCGGCCCACTGGTCCACGTCGAGTGCCAGGCCGAACTTGTGATGGAACCAGCCGGCAAGCGTCTTGCGGCCGAAGTCCGGTTCGAGGAACACCCGCGCCGGTGCCAGGTCCACTTCCCTGACCGCCAGGAGGGCCTTCTCGATCAGGAACGCTTCGAGCGCCTCGCGGTCGAGGGTCGTCTCGCCCTTCTCGAAGCGGGCGAACTTGCGCAGGTCGCGGTCCTTGAAATTCGTGCCGTAGCGGGTGTTCGCCCAGGTGGCCAGCGCCTGCCAGTTCCACTCGGACGCCTCGGCGTCGGACGGCAGATTCTCCTCGACGGCTTCGCGGACCAGGTCGGCGGTCTGGTGCTCGGCTTGCTCGCGGGCAAGCTGCTCGGCGAATTCGATCTCGGTGTTCTTGAAGTCCTTGGCGTTGAACTCGACGCCCAGCCGGTCGCCGACCCACTCGGCGTAACTCGATGTGCCGTAGTCGTCGGCCAGGAACTGATCGACCGACTTCTGGATCTGGGCGTCGATCATCTCCAGGATTTCGTCCTTGGGAGGGACGCCGTCGAGCAGCCGCTGGCGGAAGCCGTAGACGCGCTTGCGCTGCTCGTCCATGACCTCGTCGTATTCGAGCAAGTTCTTGCGGATGTCGAAGTTGCGCTCTTCGACCTTCTTCTGTGCGCCCTCGATGCGGCGGCTGACCATCTTCGACTCGATGGCCTCGCCTTCCTGCATGCCCAGGCGCGTCAGGACGGCGGAGACCCACTCGCCGGCGAACTTGCGCATCAGGTCGTCTTCGAGCGAGAGGAAGAAGCGCGAGCTGCCGGGGTCGCCCTGGCGGCCGGAACGGCCGCGGAGCTGGTTGTCGATGCGGCGGCTCTCGTGCCGTTCCGTGCCGATGATGTGCACGCCGCCCACGCCGGCGACCTCGCGTCCCTCGGCCTTCATGGTATCTTCGTACTTGCTGACCGCCTCGCGCCAGGGTCTCGGGGGGCACTTCCAGGCGGGTCGGGTAGAGCGGGCGGCCGTCCTCGTTCGTGAGCGATTTCAGGTCGGCCCAGGCCATGAACTCGGGGTTGCCGCCCAGGATGATGTCGGTGCCGCGGCCGGCCATGTTCGTGGCGATCGTGACCATCGCCTTGCGGCCGGCCTGGGCCACGATCTCGGCTTCGTGCTCGTGGTACTTGGCGTTGAGCACCTGGTGCGCGATGCCGAACTTCTGGAGCATCTCCGAGACCAGCTCCGACTTCTCGATCGAGGTCGTGCCCACCAGGATGGGCCGGCCGGCGGCGTGCACCTCGCGGATCTCCTCGATGATCGCCTGGTACTTCTCCATCTCGGTGCGGTAGATGACGTCGGGGTAGTTGACCCGGTACAGCGGCTTGTTGGTCGGGATGGCGATGACGTCGAGCTTGTACACCTTCCAGAACTCGGCCGCCTCGGTCATGGCCGTGCCGGTCATGCCGGCCAGCTTCTTGTAGAGCTTGAAGTAGTTCTGAAGAGTGATCGTCGCCAGCGTCTGGTTCTCTTCCTTGATGCGGACTTTCTCCTTGGCCTCGACGGCCTGGTGCAGCCCGTCGGACCACTGCCGGCCGGTCATGAGACGGCCCGTGAACTCATCGACGATGATGATCTCGCCGTTCATGACCACGTAATCACGATCGCGCTTGTACAGGTGGTGGGCTTTCAGCGCGTTGTCGATCAGGTGGGGCCATTCCATGTTGCCGGGCGTGTAGAAGCTTTCCAGCCCGGCGATCTTCTCGGCCTCGCGCACGCCGACGTCGTTGAGGTGCGCGGTGCGCTCTTTCTCCTTGACCTCGAAGTCCTCGTTCTTCTTGAGCAGGCGGGCGATGCGGTCGGCCTCGGCGTATTTGCGCACGTCGTCGAAGGCCGGGCCGGAGATGATCAGCGGCGTGCGCGCCTCGTCCACGAGGATGCTGTCCACCTCGTCGATGATGGCGTAATGGAGCTCGCGCTGGACCTGGATGTCCCTGGACGGCTTCATGTTATCGCGGAGATAATCGAAGCCGAACTCGTTGTTGGTGCCGTAGGTGATGTCGCTGCGGTAGATCGGCTTGCGTTCCTCGGACTCCATCGGCGCCTGGATCGAGCCGACGGTCAGACCGAGCCCTTGATAGAGCGGGCTCATCCACTCGGCGTCGCGCCGGGCCAGGTAGTCGTTGACGGTGACGATGTGCACGCCCTTGCCTTCGAGCGCATTGAGATACGCGGCCAGCGTGGCCACGAGCGTCTTGCCCTCGCCGGTGACCATCTCGGCGATGTTGCCGCCGTGCAGGACCATGCCGCCCAGGAGCTGCACGTCGTAATGCCGCATGTTCAAGTAACGGCGGCCCGCCTCGCGCGCGGCGGCGAAGGCCTCTTCGAGAACGTCGTCGAGCGTCTCGCCCTGTGCCAGCCGGGCGCGAAATTCGGCCGTCTTGGCTTTCAGCTCGTCGCCGCTCAATGCCTGCATGCGTGGTTCGAACTCGTTGATGCGCGCGACCCGAGGACGCAGGCGACGGACGATCCGCTCGTTGGCATTGCCGAAGAGCCGCACCAGGCCGTCGGAGATCCCTTCCGACAGCACGGACATCGTATCGGTCGTCCTATCCCAAAGCTCGATGAGCAGTTCCATCGCGTCCTCGCCCCGCGGGGGGCCGCTAAGCTGGTTCCAAGTCAATCCAGAATATGAGTTTACAGCAAGTTTGCCGGTTTCGTCAAGGTGGGCCGATCCCGGCGCGGGGACGGGTTCTGACGGACGCTCCGCCTCGACTCGCCCCTGGTTATACGGACAGAGGAGGCGGCGGGGATCGCTTGGGAGGCGGTTGGCTCGACCCATGCCGGTCGGTCGCGTATAGTAAGAGGCTATCCGAGAAGATGGTTTTCAGCCCCGAAGGGGCGGCAGCGTAGAGCCAGGGGCGTCAGCCCCTGGGGCCGGGACCGCGACCGCGCCATCCTCCTTTTCCGCTCCGCAGGGGCGACAGAAGACCCAGCGGGACCCCGTCTTCTGTCACCCCTGCGGAACGGAAAGGGGCTCTGTGTCACGCCGTTCACCTCTCCAGGGGCTGACGCCCCTGGCTCTACGCTGCCGCCCCTTCGGGGCTTTCCGGATCGCCTCTAAGAGTGATGCCGGACCAGGGCTTGGGATCGCAACGCGCGTTCTCCGAAGGCGCGAGGAGGAACCGTGGTTGATCATCTGAACCAGCAAGGCGTTGCCCCAACCGCCCTCACTTCTCTCAGTGCGGCGGAATCCCTCAAGAAGCTTGAGCCCGATGAGGCTCAGCAGTTCGTTGACCACCTGATTGAACGGGCCGGCAAGGCTGCGGAAGCCGCTTTGCTGAAAGAGCTTCCTTCCAAGATCGAAGAGGTGCTCGAGAAGATTGGGTACACGGATGAGGTCAAAGGCCTGCTGAGTCTGCTGGTGGCTCGGTCGGGCGACACGCGGAAGGAGGTGCTCCGCAAGGCGCTCTTACTCTACGGCGTCGCCCTCAACGCCAGGAACATGGGCAACCACTTGGCCATTTTGACCCCGATGATGAAATCATTCAGGATATCGTCGGACTCGAGCCCGAAGAAGCCGCGACCAATCCTGTGACCCGGTAGGCCCAGACCATGGCCAGCGACCAGGATAGGGGTACGACCGGACCTCGGAGGGAACCCCGACGGCGCACTCGCCCTGAGCCTTCCGTCAATCTCCATAACCAGGAACCGCCTTCGACCCCGACCGCGCGGCTCGACGCCATGACGCGCGATCGCGTTGACTCCCTTGAAGAGGATAAGCGAAGTCTCGCTGAGACGGTGCGGTATCTCCAAGAGCAAGTCGACCGGCTCGCTCCCGAGAATGCCTATCTGCACGAGGCGCTGCGGAACGCGGAGGCGACGAACCTCGTTTCGACAATCCTCATCGCCGTCGGTGGCGGCATCATCAGCTACGCTACGTTCGCGGATGTGGTCGGAAAACGGCTCGCCGACTTCGGTGCCGGCATCCTGGGAGGCGGTGTCTTGCTGCTTCTCATCGTGAACGTTCGCCGCTGGCGCGCACGAGCGCTCCGCGCCGGGGCCATCGAATCCCAGGGTGATGATTAGCCGAAGTCAGGAGTGGGTGGCTTGGTAGATCTGGTGACAACCTCGACACGGCGCCTGGTTTTTCTCGGCAGCGGCACCTCGACCGGCGTGCCGGTGATCGGCTGCGACTGCGCGGTCTGCCGCTCGGACGACCCGCGGAACCAGCGCACCCGGCCGAGCGTCCTGATCGAGCTGCCGCAAGGCAACCTCCTGATCGACACCACGCCCGAGATGCGGATCCAGCTGCTGCGCGAGCTACTCCTGCGCCCACGCGATTCTCTTTACGCACCATCACGCCGACCACCTCTTCGGGCTCGACGACGTCCGCACGTTTCCCCACCACCTCGGCGGGCCCGTGCCGGTCTATTGCGAAGAATCCGTCGAGGCCACCATCCGGCGCGTGTTCCCCTACGCATTCATGGATGGCGTCACGCGCTCGCCGCACGCGGGGGTGCCGCAACTGCATTTCGAGCGCATCGAGCCGGGCGCGGCCTTTGCGGTTCTCGGTCAGACCGTGCTGCCGATCCGGCTGGAACACGGCCGGTTCCGCGTCCTGGGGTTTCGGCTGGGCAATCTGGCGTATTGCACGGATGTCAATGCGATCCCCGAAGAGAGCTGGCCCATGCTCGCGGGTCTGGAGACGCTCATTCTCGATGCGCTGCGGCCGGCGCCGCACCCGACGCACTTCAGCCTGTCGGAGGCGTTGGCGGTGGTGGCCCGGCTGAAGCCATGCGCAGTTTTCTTCACTCATCTCTCACACACGTTGGGCCATGCCGCGACCGAGTCGGCCTTGCCCGCACACGTTCGTTTGGCCTACGATGGCCTTTCCCTGTCGTTTTGAACGGTCCGGGGAGCGCGGAAGCGGCACTATCGATGTCCGAGAGCAGTGCAGACGGTGGCCCATCCTCCGATCTTCGGGAGCGCCTGGCACAGCACGGCCAGGAACATCTGTTGCGATGGTGGAGCGAGCTGGACGAGTCCGGGCGTCGTGAGCTGATACGCCGAGATCGAGGCGTTCGACTTCGACCGGCTGGACGATCTCGTGGCCCATCTCGTGCATGGGGACCCGGATCATCCGGCGATCAACGCCGCGCAGATTCATCCGGTCGAGGTCTTCCGCCTGCCCCAGACCGACGGCGAGCGGGTCGCGCGGCGCCAGGCGGCCGAGATCGGCGAGGCCGCGCTGGCGGCGGGCGAGGTCGGCGTCATCCTCGTGGCCGGCGGATCGGGCACCCGGCTCGGCTTCGACGGCCCGAAAGGGACCTTCCCGATCGGCCCGGTCTCGTCGGCCAGCCTGTTCCAGATCCACGCCGAGAAGATCGTCGCGCTCTGGCGCGGCGCTACGGCCAGTCGATCCCGCTCTACATCATGACCAGCCCCGAGAACCACGAGGCCACGGTCGCGTTCTTCGAGCGAGCACGACAGCTTCGGGCTGGAGCACGTCCGGTTCTTCGTCCAGGGGCAGATGCCGGCCGTCGATCGCGCGACGGGCAAGATCCTGCTGGCCGAGAAGGGCCACGTCGCGCTCAGTCCCGACGGCCACGGCGGCACGCTGGCCGCCCTGGCCGCGCCCGGTCCCGGACGGCCGGCCGAGCTGCCTGGACGAGATGCGCGAGCGCGGCGTCCGCACGCTCTTCTACTTCCAGGTGGACAACCCGCTGGTCAAGATCGCCGACCCGGCGTTCCTCGGCCTGCACCGCCAGGCCGACGCCGAGATGTCGTTCAAGGTCGTCGAGAAGGTCTCGCCCGACGAGAAGCTGGGCGTGGTCGTCCGGTCGACGGCCGTCCGCAGGTGATCGAGTATTCCGACCTGCCCGCCGAGCTGGCCGAGCCGCCGCGAGCCCGAGGGCCGGCTCGAGCTCTGGGCCGGCAGCATCGCCGTTCACATCCTCGAGCGGTCGTTCATCGAGCGGCTGCTGCGAGGCGGCGGCACAGCTTGCCGTTCCACCGGGCGATCAAGAAGGTGCCCTACGTCGACGACGCGGCCGAGTCCGTCAAGCCCGCCGAGCCCAACGCCGTGAAGTTCGAGCAGTTCATCTTCGACGCCCTGCCGCTGGCCGAGCGTTGGACGATGGTCGAGACCGACCGCGCCGTCGAGTTCGAGCCGCTCAAGAACGCCGTCGGGCCCGACTCGCCGGCGACGGTCCACCAGCGGATGAGCGACCAGTTCGCCAGCTGGCTCGAGCAGGCCGGCGCCATCGTGCCGCGCCGGCCCGACGGCTCGGTCCCCTTCGGCATCGAGATCAGCCCGCTCTTTGCCCTCGACGCCGCCGAGCTGAAGTCGAAGATCGCGCCGGGGCTGGTCGTCGAGGGGCCGCTGTATCTGCGATGAGTGAGGCTGGACCCATGGCCACTTTGACACTGGAAATCCCGGAAGGCGCTTCTCAGCCTTGCGCCGTTCTCCCGAGGAATTTGCCCGGGAGATGCGGCTGGCCGCGGCCATCCACTGGTACAGCCGGGGGTCGATTTCGCAGAGTAAAGCCGCGGAAATCGCGGGTGTCAGCCGCGCTGCGTTCCTGGAGGCACTCGCGCGGGAAGAGGTCGAAGCGTGTCAGGTGACGACCGACGAGCTGCGGCGGGAGGTCGAGCTGTCGGCAAGACTCGTCGCGCAGGAACGGCTTCGCGTTTTTACTCGAAGCGGACGAGAGCTCCTGCTGAGAATCTGCGTCTGGGAAGGTCCGGCGGTCTTGGAAGAGGGGCCAGCCGGCAGCGGCCGGGCATGATGTCATCTCGGCTGGAGACTGGCCGCACGATCCGGGTGATGCCGCCATTCTCGCCCAGGCACATGCCGAAGGTCGAATCCTCGTCACGCTCGTTAAGGACTTCGGCGAGCTGGCGGTCAGTCGCGGCCAACCGCATCACGGGATCATCCGACTTGTGTTACATCGGAGCGCGAAAGCAGGCGCCGGCCTGCCTGCAAGTCCTGGCGCGACACGGCCATGCCCTCTTGGCCGCGGGCGATCGTGGAGACGGATCCTGGGTATCCTCCGGATTCGCCTACCGAAGACATCCAGGCGTGCCTCGTTTTTCCCGCAGGCACCGAGACGGATCCCTACGAAGATAGGACGCAGCGCTACCCGCCACGTCCGACGGAGATGGACATTGCATGTGACCCTTCACGGCCGATTCACGTGGACCGAGAGGCGGAGTCTCGCCGGTGCATTCACCGATGCATGGCGTTCCTGGACCGAGAGATCGCCGCCGGAATCGCCTCGCCTCAGTGCTGCCCGTGATCGTCACTTCGGCGGAGTCGCGCTTCTGGTCCTCTGCGGCTTACCTCGTTTCCGGCCGCAAACCTGGGCGAGATCTGGCCCTCTTCGCGTCTGTGCTCGCCGCGTGGTTGGCCTCGTGTGGTTCGTCGGCCTACCTCAACTGCGGTGGTATTTCTATCGCAAGGTCCATCCGGTCCATGCGATGATGTCCGGGACGTGGAGTGGACGGTCACCGACGAGGGAGTCCTCCTGGGCGATCCGCCCAGGAGTATTGCAACCCGTGACCAGCATTGTCGGCGTGGGGACCGATCGCGGCTTCCTTTTGAAATTGGCGAGGAGACGGGAGTCTCATTGGAAGGAAGTTCTCGGCTCGTGGACTTGTCACGACGGCCACACTGGCCGGGATCTGGTTGCCGAAATCCTCCTTTGATAACCCTGCGGACATCGAACGCTTCCGCCTGCTCATGAAGGACACGCGAAAGCACTGGCCGGGAAAGCGTTCTTGAAAGCAATCCCTCGACGAGCTTTGATCTCCCATGCTCCACGCCGTCATCATGGCCGGCGGCAGCGGCACGCGGTTCTGGCCCAAGAGCCGCCGCAGCCGGCCCAAGCAATTGCTGAAGCTCTTTGGCGACGCGACGATGCTCCAGCAAACCGTCGCGCGGATCGCGCCTCTGGTGCCGCCGCAAAACGTCTGGATCATCACCGGGCAGGACCAGGCGGCGGCGGTGCGGGAACAACTGCCGGAGGTGCCGCCCGAGAACGTCATCGGCGAGCCTTGCCCGCGCAACACCGCGCCTTGCGTCGGTCTGGCCGCGGTGTTGATCGCCCGTCAAGACCCCGACGGCACCATGATCGTCAAGCCGGCCGATCACGTCATCCGGCCGGATGAGGTGTTTCAGAAGACTGTGCGCGCTGCCCTCGCCGAAGTGGACCGCGACCCGACCGCCTTCGTCATCTTCGGCGTCAAGCCCACGCGGCCGGAGACCGGCTACGGCTACATCGAACAGGCGGAGAAACTCGGCGCCCCGAGGGGATCGGCCTGTATCGCGTCGCTCGCTTCCAGGAGAAGCCGGACCGCGCCACCGCCGAACGTTACCTGGCCGCCGGCAACTACGTCTGGAACGCCGGCATCTTCGTCTGGCGCGCGCGGACCGTCCTCGATGCCTTGCGCACGTACCGCCCCGAAATCGCCGAACGGCTCGACCGCATCGCCGCCGCTCTGGATACGCCGGACGCCGCCGCCACGCTCGCCCGCGAGTTCCCGGCCATGCCCAAGGTGCCCATCGACAAGGCCGTCATGGAGCATTACCCCAACGTGCGCGTCCTCGAAGTCGTCTACCACTGGAACGACGTCGGCGACTGGCGCTCGCTGGCCGAGCTCCTGCCCGGCGACATGAATGGCAATACAACCCAGGGGCCCACGCACCTCGTCGAGACGCGGGACTCGATCGTCATCGCCGATGAACAGCGGCCCATCATGACCCTGGGCGTCGCCGACCTCGTCATCATCCAGGCGGGCGGCGCCACGCTGGTTGCCCGTAAGGACCAACTCGATAAGCTCAAGAGCCTCGTCGAGGGACTCGATCAAGGCAGGCTTCGAGGAATCTGTTGTGATAAGAGATCTCAACGCAAAGATCGCAAAGGCCGCAAAGAAGAACACGGAACACATGAGAATTCATGGAATAATTGTAATTCTAAACTATATTTAATTATTATTTTAATTGTATTTTCCTACTTTTTCTTCTTCTTCGCGTTCTTTGCGGTCTTTGCGTTGAATCATCTTTCCCATGAGTGAGTCGTATTCTCGGTCTCGATTTTGGCACCCGCCGCGTCGGCGCCGCCTTGAGCGACCCGTCCCGGCGCATTGCCACGCCGCTGGAGGTCTACGAGCGAACGACGCCCGCGCGTGATGCCGCACACTATCGGCAGTCTGGTGGAAGACGAAGGCATCGCCCGCATCGTGGTCGGCCTGCCGCTGCATACCAGCGGCCATGAGGGCGAGTCTGGCCAGGCTGCGCGCAGCGTTCGGGGCCTGGCTGGGCGAGGTCACGGCGCCGGCCGGTCGTGTTCTTTGACGAGCGTTACACATCGGTCCAGGCCGATGAGATTCTCCGCACGCCCGGCATCCGGCGCAAGGATCGCAAGTCGCGCCGGGACATGCTGGCGGCGCAGATCCTCCTTCAGAGTTACCTTGATGCCGGTTGTCCTGACGTCGAGCCGCCGCCAACAAGCCTGATGGACCACCCGGACGACGAGGAGGACGCGTGCGGACCCTGATCGCCGGCTGCGGATACCTGGGACGCTGCGTCGGTCAACGGCTCGTCGCGCGCGGCGAGACGGTCTTCGGCCTGGTGCGCACGGCCCAGAGTGCCGCCGTGTTGTCCGCTGCCGGCATCACGGGAATCCAGGCGGATGTGACCAATCCGGCGACCTTGATCGATCTTCCCGACGTGGATCGCATTCTCTATTGCGTCGGGTTTGACCGCGCGGCCGGACCCAGTCTGTGCGCGGTCTACGTGGACGGCCTGAGCCACTTCTTGACTCACCTGGGCGGTTTCGCCGGCCGGTTTGTCTATGTCAGCTCGACCGGCGTCTACGGCCAGGACGACGGGAGCTGGGTCGATGAGTCGTCGCCGACCGAGCCGGTGAGCGCATCGGGCCGCGTCTGCCTGGAGGCCGAAGGGCTCCTTCCCGGCCATGCGGTCGTGCTGCGGCTGGCTGGGTTGTACGGGCCGGGCCGCGTCCTGCGCTGCGCGGGGCTGGCGCGCGGCGAGCCGATCTCCGGCGACCCGGCGCACTGGCTGAACCTGATCCAGCGCGACGACGCCGCCCGGTTCTGCGTGGCCGCGCTGGACCATCCGTCACCAGAATCCCTGTACCTCGTGGCCGACGACCGCCCCGTGACGCGCCGGGAGTTCTACGAACACGCGGCGGCGATCCTGGATGCGCCTCCCGTCCGATTCCCGACCGAGGTCGATTCTCTCGCCCCACGGCACCGCCGCGACCGGTCGAACAAGCGCGTCCGGAACCAGCGGATCAGAACGGTTTTCGCGCTGGACTTGCTCTATCCGGATATCACCACCGGTTTGCGTGCCGCGCTCCTGGCGCCGAGCGGTTTCCCGACGAGGTGAGGCCGGCGTCTCTCTCAAAACGGCGTGGGTCACTCGACGGGTGCCGGCTCGATATAGCAGTCGAGCGGCCCCTTGGACTTGGCCATGCGCGGATCGGGACCATAGGCGAGTACCTGGTCGCGCTTCAGCTCGGCGAGTTCCTTGTGCGTGGTGAAGACGACGGCCCGCCCCTGGGTGTGGATCGTCCAGGCCAGGGCCTCGCCCTGGGTGCGCGCGTGGTTGAAGAGCTTGGCGAGCATTTCGATGACGTACTCGAAGGTATGCTCTTCATCGTTCAGGACGATCACGTGGTACGGCGGCTGCCGGCGGGTGGCGGTGGTCGTGGCCGTCCTGGTCTTGGGCCGCGACACCGTGCTGACGACGGTCTCGTCGGCTTCGTTCTCGAAATCCTCGGGCTCGCTCATTCGGTGCTCCCCCGCGACGATTGAACCAGAGAGGAGATGCCTCTAAGATAGCCTCTGGAGAACATCTCCGGTAGCGAAAAAATCCATGGGGAGCAGGTGCCGAATGGCCCAGACGACGCCCGGGGCGGTCCTTCGCCAGCTCCAGCAGGCGCAGGCCGGCATGAAGAAAGTCCGCCAGTCGCTGGCACAACTGCGGGGCGGCGAACCCGACGCGGAGGAGGTCCAGGCCGTTCTCCGGGCCGGTTGGGCCAGCCTGTCGCAGACGTACCGGCTGCTGGCCGAGATCCCGCTCGCGGCGGCGACCGATCCGGTCCTGACCCGTCAGATCGCCGTGCAGCGCTACGCGACCGCCCTTCTCGTCCGCCTCCGCCGCCTGACGCGCGCGGGGGCCGGAGAGGGTGCGGACGTCGATGACGAGGAGGCCGACGACGTGACGTGACGTGACGTGACGCGAGCTCCTCGATACGGTCGGCATCGAGAGCGGTTCCCGATGGCGTTGCTTATCCGTCCTGCCAGCCCGACGCGCCAGCGAGTGCATTCGCTCTCTGGGTCCCGCAGAAATGCACTCGCTGGCGCCTTCGGGCTTGCAGGGCGCGTACGCAACCCAAGCGTGAACCGCTCTGGCGGTTCCCCACACCCCTCACCCCAACCCTCTCCCGCAAGGGGAGAGGGGGTCAGACAGCCAAGATCGGACACCATCAGTGGGTTCGTGAATGAGCAAGGGCGTTACCCAAGAGGCTTCCGGAAAGCCCCGCTGAGGCGGCCCAGCGCGACGCTGGTCACGCGGTCGGCGCGGGGTGGGGTCGGGAGCGTCATGGCCAGCGGACCGCTGGGGACCGAGGCCGCGCCGAAGCCCATGGCCTGGACCGTCTGGGTGAGGACGGCCGACGTCGAGCCTCCATAGGTGTTATCGCCGCTGTACACGGCCGTGATGGAGTGCGGTCCCGCCGCGAGTGTCGTGGTCGTATACGACACCGCCATGCCGGGCGTGATCGCGATGGTCTTGAGCGTCCTCGTGCCGTCCATGAAGGTGATACTTCCCGTCGCGCCCGCGGTCACGGTGGCGGTGAAGGTCACCGGCTGGCCGGAGGTGGAGGAGGCATTCGAAGACTTGATCGTCGTGGCACTGGCCTTCTTCACCGTCTGTGTGAACTTCGCCGACGTCGAGGTGTTGAAGTTGGAGTCACCCCCGTAGACGGCCGTGATCGTGTGCGGTCCGCTGGTGGTGAGGCTGCTCGTGGTCAACGTCGCCTTGCCGGTGGAGGAGAGGGTGGCGGTGCCCAGGATCGTGGCGCCGTCCTTGAAGGTGACAGTGCCGGTGGCGGTGTTCGGGCTGATGGTGGCCGTGAAGGTCACGGCCTGGCCCCCGCCGGAGGGGTTCAGCGAAGAGGTCACCGTGGTGGTCGAGCTCGCCTTGTTGACCGTCTGCGTGAGGGCCGCCGAGGTCGAGCTGCCGTAGGTGCTGTCACCCGCGTAGAAGGCCGTGATGGAGTGGGTCCCACCCTTCAGGCTGGACGTGGTGTAGCTGGCCTTGCCGGTGGCGGCGATGGAGCCGCTGCCCAGGATGGTCGTGCCGTCCTTGAACATGACGCTGCCCGACGCGCCGGCGGGGACGGTGGCGGTGAAGGTCACCGGCTGGCCGAAGGTGGAGGTGGCTTTCGAGGTGATGAGCGCCGTGGTGCTCGGCCGCCGCACGGACTGCGTCAGGATCGTGGACGTGGAGTTGCTATTGTTGGCGTCGCCCGCATAGACAGCGGTGATGGAGTGTGTCCCTTGCGAGAGATTGGGAGCGACGAAGGTGGCCCGGCCGTTGCTGAGGCTGACGGTCCCGAGGGTGGTCGCGCCGTCCTTGAAGGTCACGCTGCCCAACGCGGCGGCCGGGCTGACGAGAGCGGTGAACGTGACCGACTGGCCGGTGCCGGAGGGGTTCAGCGAGGAGGCGACGGTGGTGGTGGTCGCGGCCTTGTTCACGGCTTGCGTCAAGGGCGCGGAGGTCGAGCCGTTCGTGTTGGCGTCGCCGCTGTACGAGGCCGTGATGGCGTGCGTGCCCACGGGGAGATTTCCGGCCACGAAAGTCGCGCTGCCGCCGTCGAGCGGGACCGTGCCCAACGTGGTTGCGCCGTCCTTGAAGGTCACGGTCCCCGTTGCGCCGGGGAGGTTGACGAGAGCGGTGAAGCTGACCGATTGGCCGAAGGTGGCCGGGGTCAGCGCGGAAGTGACCCGCGTGTTGGTGATCCCCTTGTTCACCGTCTGCGTCATGGGCGCCGCGGCCGAGCCGGCGTAATTGGCGTCGCCGAGGTAGGTGGCCGTGATGGAATGCGTGCCCACGGGGAGATTACTGCCCAGCAAGATCGCCCGGCCGCCCAGGACCGTGATCGTGCCCAACGTCTTTGCGCCCTCCTTGAACGTGACGTAGCCCGTCGCGTTGGGCGCGTCGAGGGTCGCGGTGATGATGGCGTTCTGCCCGAATGTGGAGGGGCTGTTGGTGGCGGACAGCGTCGTGGTGGTGCCGGTCTGGTTGACCACCTGATTGAGCGCCGCCGAGGACGACCCGCTATCGTTGGTGTCGCCGCTATAAACCGCGGTGATCGCGTGCGTGCCCACCCGCAGTGCGCTGGTGCTGAAGAGGGCCGGGCCGCCGGTGCCGGTGAGCGGGACGATGCCGAGTGTGATCGCGCCGTCCTTGAAGGTCACGGTTCCCGTCGCGGTGGCCGGAAGGACCGTGGCCGTGAACGTCAGGCTCTCTCCGACCGTGGAAGGGGTCCCGGATGTCGCCAGCGTCGTGGTGGTGCTCGCCTGGTTGACGACCTGGTTCACCGCGGTCGAGGTCGAGCTCACGTGCATCGCGTCGCCGGTATACATCGCCGTGATCGCGTGCGTGCCCACGGCCAGCGTGCTGGTCGTCCAGGCGGCCGTGCCGTCGATGTCGAGCGGGACCGTGCCCAGCGGGATCGCGCCATCCAGGAAGGTGACGCTGCCGGTGGCGTCCGCCGGGGCGACCGTGGCCGTGAACGTGACCGGCTGGCCGTAGCTCGTCAGGTTCGCGGACGAGTCCAGCAACGTGCGGGAGGAGAGGATCACGGTCTGCGACACGGTCGCGGACGTCGAGCCGGTCACGTTGGCATCGCCCTCGTACACAGCGCTGATGTCGTGCGTGCCGCTGGCCAGCGTGCTGGTCGTGAAGATCGCCTGGCCGTCCACGAGCGCGATCGTGGCGAGGGTCGTGGCGGGGGTCGTGGTGCCGTCCAGGAACGTCACCGACCCGCTCGCGGCGGCCGGGCTGACGGTCGCCGTGAAGGTCACGGGCTGTCCCACGGCCGACGGGCTGGGGTCGGCTTCGAGCATCGTCGTGCTGCTCGCCTGGTCGATCACTTGCGACACGCCGTTGGAGAGCGACGCGCCGTTGTCGGCGTCGCCGCCGTACGAGGCGGTGATGGTGTGGGTGCCGACCGCCAGGGTATTCGTGGTGAGCGTGGCCACGCCGCTGGTGATCGCGGCCGTGCCGATCGGGGTCGTGCCGTCGAGGAAGGTCACGGTCCCCGTGGCGGTGGCCGGGATCATCGTGGCCGTGAAGGTGACGTCCTGGCCGAAAGGCGCCGGGTTCACGTCAACGCTGAGCATCGTGGCGCTGGCGACCGAGAGCGGGATGGACGCCGAGAACTCGGAGGTGTTCCCGCCCGGGTCCGTGGCCGTGGCCGCCAGATACGATCCCACGGCCGTGCCCTTCGGCAGCGTCACCCGGAAGGCGGCGGTGCCCGTGGCGTCCGTCGTCACCTGCGCCGTGCCGAGGTTGATCTGGCCGTCGCCGTGGCCCAGCGGGCTGAGGCCCGGGTTCGCGTAGAATTCCAGGGTGTACGTCGTGTCGGGAGTGCTGGTGAGCGTCCCTCCCACGATGGTCTCGTTCGGGTTGGTCTGGCCCGAGGTCAGCACGGGGTAATTCTGATAGAAGTTCGGCGCGGAGGCGGCGTGGCCGTTCGAATCATTCAACGTCACGCCGTCGCTGCCCAGGTCGATGGGCAGGCCGGACGCGGCTCCAGAAGGTGTTGCCCTGGATCTGCACGCCGATGGAATTGGCATCGACCCGCACGCCGCCGGGTCCGCTGGCGAGGCCGTTGGGAGACGTGCCGAAGGTGTTGCCCGCGCCCGCGGTCAGCCCGCCGATCAGGACATTGCTGGCGTTGAAGCCGACCTCGATGCCGAAGCCGGAATTGCCCAGCGGGTGGATGCCGTCGTCGGCGACGCCGATCAGGTTCCCCTGGACCACGGCGCCGGACGCCGAGAGGCTGATGCCGGGACCGCCGTTGCCCGAGATCAGGTTGTCGAGGATGCGCAGGCCGGGCGAGGCCCAGCCCGTGATGCCGCCGAAGCCGCAGCCCATGCCCGTGGGCGTGATGCGGTCGGCGCCCACGCCGATCGTGTTGCCCTGGATGAGCAGGTTCGTGTTGCCGCCGCCGATGTCCAGGCCCTGGAAGGAACCGCCCGCGATCACGTTGTTCAAAACCTGGCTGTTCGCCGAGGTCGCGCCCAGGGTCAGCTCGTTCCAGGAGTTGGCCATGGCCACGGTCCCGGAACGGTCCACGCCGATCGAGTTGTTCTGGATGAGCAGGTTGTTGCACGTCCCGCTCGTCTGGCCGCCGACGTGGTTGCCGGAGATCAGGTTGCCGTCGGCCGCGTTCGGGCCGCCGATGGTGATGTTCGAGGCGTTCGCGATCAGGAAGCCGTCGTTGCCATTGCCCTTGGCCACCTCGCCGGTGGGATCAACGCCGATGTAGCACGACTTGACCGTGATTCCGCTGCTGCCTTCGAGGTAGACGCCGTTGCCTTTGAAGCCGACGATGTCCAGGCCGATGATCGCCGAGTCGCTCGCCTTGATGTGCAGGCCGTCGGCGTTGGTGGTGCCCGCGTTGGTGCCGTCGAGCTCGATGAGCGGGCTGTTGACGTAGCCCGTCTGGGTGGTGCCGTCGAGGATCAGGGTGCGCCGTGACGTCGGGCAAGGGCGTCGCCAGCGTGATCACCTGGACGCCGCTGTTGGGGATGTTGAAGCTGATCGTGTCGGTGGTGGTCGCCGAGGCGTTGGCGTCGAGGATCGCCTGGCGGAGCGAGCCCGCCCCGCTGTCATTGGTATTGGTCACGACGATCGTGCCCGCCGGCCCGCCCGGGTTGCCGGCCGGCGGCGTGGTGGGCGCGATCACCAGGTCGGCCGCGAACTCGGACGTGTTGCCGGCCGGGTCGGTGGCCGTCGCGCTGGCGTAAAAGCCCGCGGTCGTGCCCTTCAGCGACGCGCTGAACGTGGCGTTGCCCGAGGCGTCGGTCGTGACGGTGGTGGTGCCCAGCGGCAGTTGGCCCTCGCCGTAGCCCAGCGCGTCCCGGCCCGGGTTGGCGAAGAACTCGAGCAGGAACGTCTTGCTCGGGGTGCTGTTGAGCGCGCCGCCGATCAACGTGGACGTGCCGTCGGTCGTGGCCGTGGTCAACACCGGGAAGTTCTGGAGATTGTTCGCGCCGGTGTGCGGCCCGCCGGGGGTATTGGGCGTGACGCCGTCGTTCCCCAGATCGATCCCCAGGCCGTAGTTGGAGTAAATCGCGTTGCCTTGCAGCCGCACGCCGGTCGAGCCGCCGTCGATCTCCACGCCGGGGCCGCTGAAGATCTGGCCGTTGAAGGCGATCACGTTGCCGTCGCCGGCGTTCGGCCCGCCGATCAGATTGTTCGAGGCGCTGAAGTTGGTGACGATGCCGCTGTTGGCATTGCCCATCGCGTGGATGCCGTCCTGGGCCACGCCGATCAGGTTGCCCTGCACGGTGCAATTGACGGTCGTGTCGAACGTCAGACCCAGCCCGCCGCGGCGATTGCCTGAGATCACGTTGTGGATGATCTTCGTGCGGGGCGGCCCATCGACGCTGATGCCCAGGCCGCTGTTGCCCAGCGGGTGCGCGCCGTTGACGTCCGTGCCGATCAGGTTGTCCTGGATCAGGTTGTCGGTCGCGTCGCTGCCGAAGTAGCTGATCCCGTCGCCGCCGTTGGCCGAGATCACGTTGTCCCGGATCTGGTTCGTCTTCGAGCTGGCGAAGATGTCGATGCCGTTGCCCGAGTTGCCCATCGGCTCGGTGCCCGTGCGATCGACGCCGATATAGTTGTGCTGGATCAGGGTCCGGTCCGAGACGCCGCCGAACAGGATGTGGATGCCCGCGCCCGTGTTCCCCGAGATGAGGTTGCCGTCGGCGGCGGTCGGGCCGCCGATCACGTCGTCCGACGAGTTGGTGAGGAAGATCCCGTCGCCGCCGTTACCCTTGTCCGTCTCGCCGGTGGGATCGACGCCGATGTAACAGCGCGTGATCGTGATGTTGTTCGCGCCTTCCAGGGAGAGGCCGTTGCCCGAGAAACCGTCGATGACGACGCCCCGGATCATCGAGCCGCTCGCCTTGACGTGCAGGCCAATGACGCTGGTGCCGGCGTTGGTGCCGTCGATCTCGATGAGCGGGCTGTCGAGGTACCCGGGCTGCGTCGTCCCGTCGATCCCGAGGGTGTCGGTTACGTCCGGCAGCGCGGAGGCCAGGGCGATGGTGTGGACCCCCGTGCCGGGGATATTAAAACGGATCGTGTCCGCGCCCGGCGAGGCATTGGCGTCGAGGATCGCCTGCCGCAGCGAGCCCGCCCCGCTGTCCAGCGTGTTCGTCACCGTCAAGGGAGCCAGTACCAGCCGCGGCTCCAGCCATTCCAGGTAAGGCTGACGCGTTTTCCGCGCGGACGACCGACGACGGCCCTGATGCCTGATCATGGGAGACCCTCCCGAACGGGCCCGCCTCGGCCCGAGTCCTAATCCGATCTTGGAAGAGACTCCCGATTCCAGGAGTCGTCCGGCAACGTCAGCTCAAGGAAACACCGTCACGCGTTCTCGACCGGTCGGACCGCGAACCAGCACGGAGCCATGGCAGACCGCATCCGTTCCGGCTTCGGACAGACGACCACACACGAAAATGCGAATGCTGGTCCGGCGTTCACCTTTACGGGCAAACAAGCTCGCACTCTGGCATCATTAAGAGGTACATGACAAGCGCGTCATTGTCAAGAATCTGGTGTCGTGCGCGAATCTCAAACCCCACAGAATTGGCGCTCATGCTCGCTTGAGCGGCTCTTCGGGCTCGGTCGAACACCCATCACGCGCGTCGCCGACGCGCGCAGGCCGCCACGATCAACCCGACGCGGGTGGCCCCGGTTGTAGTCAGTCTGGGTGGCCCCGGGTGCTTCAACCGGGGCCACCCGCGGTCGCGCGGGGCCAGGACCGCGCCGCGGTCTACGTCGCGACCTGCCGGAGGATCGCCTCGAGCTGGTCCAGGTCCACCGGCTTGATCAGGTGGTAGTCGAAGCCGGCGTGCTGGGTGCGGTGCCGGTCTTCCTCCTGGCCCCACCCGGTCAGGGCCACCAGCACGACGTTGCGCAGCGCGGGGTACTGCCGGATTCGGCCGGCCACCTCGTAGCCGTCCATGCCCGGCATGCCCAGGTCCAGCAGGATCACGTCCGGCACGGCTGCGACGGCGGCGGCCAGGGCGCTCTCCCCGTCGTGGGCGACGCGGACCTCGTGGCCCCACAGGCTCAGCAGCCGGGCCAGCAGCAGGGCGGCGGCCGAGACGCGCGGAGCGCGACGCCGGCGGGTGGTCTCCCGCGTCGGAGCGCGTACGCTCGGCCGGCGCGGCCAGAGGCAAGCGCACCACGAACTCGCTGCCCAGATCCGGCCCCGCGGCAGGCCGCCCGCGGTGAGCTGATCCAGCCCCGCGATCCCGGTCGGACATTTGGCCAGAGAGCCATTCTCGGTGGTGACGCGAGGGGCCGTCTTCTTCGCCATGTCGACACCCAAACCGCCTCCATCGTCCGGACCCGAGATTCTTGATTGACGCGACGGAGGCGAGGACGTGGAAGGTTCTTCCTGAAAAGACAGTCTCAGAGGCTATCCGGAAAGCCCCGAAGGGGCGGCAGCGCATAGCCAGGGGCGTCAGCCCCTGGTGGGGTGAACGACGCGTCACGGCGCCCCTCCACAGCCCCGCAGGGGCGACAGAAGGCGAAGCGGCGCCACGGCTTCCGTCGCCCCTGCGGGGCTGCGGAGGCGAATGGCGCGGTCGCGGTCCCGTTTCCAGGGGCTGACGCCCCTGGCTACACGCGGCCGCCCCTTCGGGGCTAAAACCAGACTTCCCGGATAGCCTCTCAGTCTATCCAGGACGTTATCCATAACGCCACTTTGTTCTCTTCCATGGTGTTTGGTCGGGTGGCATGCCCACGTCTTCGTGGGCATGTCCGGAGGTGCGTCCGGGCTCGTACGAAAAGGGGGTCTTCGTAGGGTGGGCTCGGCCCACCATCTGGTTCGGCGCTTGGAAGATGGTGGGCCGAGCCACCTTACCCCGGCAAGAAAGTAGGTCGGACAATCCTGTCCGACTCCCCCGGCAAGAAAGTAGGTCGACAATCCTGTCCGACTCCCCCGGCAAGAAAGTAGGTCGGACAATCCTGTCCGACTCCCCCGGCAAGAAAGTAGGTCGGACAATCCTGTCCGACTCCCCCGGCAAGAAAGTAGGTCGGACAATCCTGTCCGACTCCCCCGGCAAGAAAGTAGGTCGGACAATCCTGTCCGACTCCCCCGGCCTGTCGGACAGGATTGTCCGACCTACAGGAGGATCTTCTTTGCCGGGGTAATACGAAGACCTTTCCGTACACCCTCTCAGAGCGACCAGCCCTCGCGATACTCCTTGGTCAAGAACGCGTTGGCCTCGGGGATGTTGGTGAAGCGGCCGGCCGCGCCGTCCCAGAGCAGCTTCTCGCCGCCGTGCTTCTCCTTCAGGCTCGCGCGCAGGGCGATGTTGCCCAGCAGGACGACCTGAGCGAGCAGGCCCGCGTGATCGGGGAAATTCGAGCCGGCGGGCGGGCCGCCCTTGCAGGCGTTGATCCACTCCTGGTGGTGGCCGGGCGAGCGTTCGAGTTTGCGGGGCGGCTTGCCGTATTCCCGGCGCCGCGCCTCGGGGATCAGCCGGTTGCCGAGCATCTTGCCCTTGTCGCCGACATACAGGTGGCCGTTGGTGCCCCAGGGCTGCTTGTCGTCGAGCTCGGCCGGGCGCGGGGGCTTCATGCCGCCGTCGTACCAGTGCACCCGCACGGGGACCAGATCGCCGCGCGCGGGGAATTCATAGGTGATGCGCGACGCGACCGGATACGTCTGGTCGTTGACCAGCGTGCAGCACGCCTCGACGCTGGTGGGATGGCCCAGCTTGAGTGCGCGGAAGACCGGGTCGAGGGCGTGGCAGCCGATATCGCCGAGCGCGCCGGTGCCGAAGTCCCACCAGCCGCGCCAGACGAACGGGAGATAGGCCGGGTTGTAGTCCCGCTTCGGCGCCGGGCCGAGCCAGAGGTCCCAGTTCAGCCCCTCGGGCACGGGCGGCGAGCCGGTGGGCTTGTCCACGCCCTGCGGCCAGTAGACGCGGTTGATGCCGTTGAGCGGCCGGTCGGTCCAGACGTGGACCTCGCGCACCGGGCCGATGGCGCCGTCCCAGATCGTCTCGCAGACGAGGCGGACCTCCTCGCCGGCCTGACCCTGGTTGCCCATCTGGGTGGCAACCTTGTACTGGCGGGCGGTCTCCGCCATGAGCCGCGCCTCGTGGACGGTGTGGGCCAGGGGCTTTTCGCAATACACGTGCTTGCCCCGGCGCATGGCCGCGATCGAGGCCGGCGCGTGCATGTGGTCGGGCGTGGCCACCATGACGGCGTCGATGTTCTTGTCTTCCTTGTCGAGCATCTCGCGGAAGTCCTGATACTTCCGGGCGTTGGGATGGCGGTTGAAGGTGCCCCGGGCCTGCCGGAAGTCGACGTCGCAGAGGGCCACGATGTTCTGGCTGGCAAGTTCCTGGATGTCGCCGGCGCCGCGGCCGCCCACGCCGATGCCGGCGATATTGAGCTTCTCGCTGGGAGCCGTCTGGCCCGGGCCCCCGAGCACGCTGCGGGGCACCACGGTGAACGCCGCCAGACCGGCCGCGGCCCGGCCGAAGGCGCGTCGCGTGGACTTCATTTCTTTCATGGTGGATTTCCTCATTTCGAGGCACGGCTTCGTAGCCACATCCCTACCCAGGGCAGGCGGCCGCGCCGGCCGCCCAGTGCATACCGATGCCACAACCGGACCCCCGCGGCAAGGACGTACCGGCACGAGGGGACCGTCTTGTTGCGGGTGAAGGCCGGCGCGGGCCTTCTTCACCACAGAGACACGGAGAACACCGAGATCTTGTAGGGTGCGTGAAACGCACCAGGTCTTTTTGTGGCAGGAAGAAGGTGCGTTTCACGCACCCTACAAGATCTTTCCAGGACGGTCCCGGATTCCCCGATAGCAGCCGGCCTCTCAAACGATGATGTCGGACGAGGCGCACGCCCGTGGGCGTGACCGTCTCGGGAGCCGGCCAACCATGCCGATCAGTGCCGCCAAGATCGACGCGAATCGCCGTAATGCCCAGAAATCGACCGGCCCGAAGTCCCCGGCCGGCAAGGCGCGCGTGCGCCAGAACGCCACCCGGCACGGCCTGGCGGCCGAGACGATCCGGCTCTCCAACGCCGAGAAATGCCGACGCTGGCGGTTCCTCCAGCGCTGGTGTCGCGCCCAGCCGCCCGGCGATGAAATCGAACGCGGCCTCATCGACGACATCGCCACCGCCTGGATCGTCCTGCAGCGCATCCGCGACATCCAGGACGACGACTACGACGAGTCCCGCCGCACGGCGATCCCGCGCTACGATGACGAGCTGGCCGCGCGCTTCCAGAGCCACCTTGCCGCGCTGGAAACCAAACCCGGGTGGGCCGCGCCCCGGCTGTCCCAAACCTCGGCCGGCTGCGACTGGTTGCTCGGCCAGTGGGACGCGCTTCAAAGGGCCCTCGACGCGCCGGGCGGCTGGTCGCGCGCCCAGCGCCACCACGCGCTGCGGCTCTGGGGCCGCGATCCCTTTGACTTCCACACGGACGATCTCATCAGCCGGCTGGCCGCCGGTGATCCCTGGCAGCCGTACGTGTTTCGCGTCCCCCCGTCGGACGTCAGTCATTTCTGTGTAGCGGCGGCCGTCTCGGCCGCTCCGGAGAGAATGGGGCCCAGAGCGGCCGAGACGGCCGCCGCTACATGGAAAAGCCCAGAAAACCAGCCCTCCGAGACGCGAAACACGTACTGGCAGCCCGACGACACCGCTTGGGTGCGGCCTTTGCTGAAAGAAGAGATGGCGCGGCTGGTAGCGAAACGGGCGGAAGTGCGGATTGTCGAGGCCGAATCCCGCACCGAAGCGCCGGACCGGCTCGCGCTGCGGCCCGCGATGATGCGCTTCGCCGCGCGCTACGAACCGCGCTGGTCGCACGCCCTGTATCAGGCCCTGGATGCGCTGAGCGAGCATCGTAACGCGGTGGCGCAGGGCGAAATCAAAGCCACCGAGGAAGTCGCGGAAGAGGTGAAGAAGACGGAAGTTAGGGCGGAAACCGCCGAGTTCGCGCGGTTCGCCGTGGTGGGTGCGGACGGTGTGCGTCGGGAGAGGGAAAAAGAACAGCCGGCAGACGGCCGTGAGAAGCCGGCGGAATCCACCTTCAAAGCCACGGAGACAAAATCTCAAGTCCAAGCAAATTCCGGACTTGCGCACCAAATCGTGCGCCGGGCCGGGTTCGCGGCGGCGGTCTTGGCGGCGGTCTGGATCGCGGGGCAGGCCGTTCGACTCCCGGCGGCGCCGGTCTCATCCCTGGCCCAGCTTGATGAGCAGCAGGATGGCGATCGAATAGTAAATGACCAGCCCGGTGGCATCGACGACCGTGGTGATGAACGGCGCCGAGACGATGGCCGGGTCGATGCCCAGCCGCCGCGCCAGCAGCGGCACCAGCGCGCCGATGGTGTTGGCCCACATGCAGATGCCCAGTATGGTCAGGCCGACGACCGCGGCGATCGGCCAGCCCTGGCCCCGCCAGAGGTGGGCATACACCATGCCCACGGTGCCCAGCAACAGGCCCAGCAACAACCCGGTGAGCCACTCGCGCAACAGCACGCGGTAGACGTGCCGGCCCTCGATTTCCCCGAGCGCGATGCCACGGATGATCGTGCCGACCGTCTGGCTGCCCGCGTTGCCCCCCGTGCCGATGAGCAGCGGGATGAAGAAACCGAGCGTCGGAAAGCCGTCCTCGACCCAGTGGAAATGCCGCAGCACCGGATACGTGAAGTTCTCGGCGATGAACAGCATGAGCAGCCAGTTGATCCGCCGCCGGACCACCGTGCGCACGATCCGGCCTTGCCAGTACGGCATCGTCGTCCGCCTCGGGGTCGGGCGAGACGCCGCCGAACTTGAGCATGTCCTCGGTCTGCTCCTGGCGGAGGATGTCCAGCGCGTCGTCGTGGGTGATGATCCCCACCAGCATCCCGTCGGCATCGACGACGGGGATGGCGATCAGGTCGTACTTGCTCGATCTTGCGCGCGACGCTCTCCTGGTCCTCGTCGACGCGCGCCGATGATGAGGTCGCGTCTCCATGATGTCTTCGATGCGCATCGACGGCCGGGACAGGATCAGCCGCTTGAGCGACACGACGCCCGAGCAAGCTGTCGGCGTGCATCGACGACGTAGCTGTAGTCGATCGTCTCGCGGTCGGGCGCCTCGTGGCGGAGCAGGTCGATGGCCTCGCGCACGGTGATATGCGGGGGCAGGGCGACATAATCGGTCGTCATGACCGCGCCGGCGGTCCCGGGCTCGATAGCTGGCCAGCCGGCGGATGTCCTCGCGCTCGGCCTGGGCCAGGCCGCGGCAGGATCTCCTCGACGCGGTCCTCGTCGAGCCGCTTGACCAGGTCGGCGCGATCGTCGTGCGACATCAGCTGCAACAGCTCGGCGGCCTCGGCCGTGGGCATCCGCTCGACGATGCGGACCTGGGCGTCGCCGTCGAGATAGCTGAGGACCTCGCCTCGCGTGCGGGGTTCCAGCAGGCCGAAGAAGCGCGTCGCCCTCGCGGACTCGAGGTCTTCGATCATCTCCGCCACGTGCGCCGGGTGGTATCGCTGAAGAATTCGCGCAAGACGCCGCCGTCTCACCGTCCCGCAGCAGCTCGCGCAGGTCGGGCACCAGGAGCGGGTTTCGCATTCGTGCACGGCCCTGTCTGTTCCGAGAACTTTCAAACTTGGTTGCTTCCGCCAGGTACAAATCGACGGCTTCCTGGACATTCCGACGGAGCTCCGGCAGGCTCGTCGCGCCTGCGAGAAGCAGCCAGGAAGCGCAGGCGACCTCCGCCCAGAAGCCGCCCTCCTCCGCCTTGTGGACGACGACCCGGATCTTGGCGTGCATCGGCCGGCATGAACCGGAACTCGCGCGAAACGGCCTTACTCGCGTCCCGATCACATCTTTACCCATGAACGGCCGGAGCACCTCGGGCACGTCGACCCGGCCGTCGGCCCGCTGGTAGTTCTCCAGGACGGCGATCATGGCCCGGCTGATGGCGACGGCGGTGCCGTTGAGCGTGTGGACGAACCGCGTGCCCTTCTGGCCCGTCGGGCCGGTAGCGGATGTTCAGCCGGCGGGACTGGTAGTCGGTGCAGTCCGAGGTGCTGGTCACCTCGCCGTACTCGCCCGCCTCGCCGCGGCCGGGCATCCAGGCTTCGAGGTCGAACTTGCGGTAGGCCGGGCCGCCGAGGTCGCCCGAGCAGATGTCGAGCACGCGGTAGGGGATGCCCAGCGCGGTGAAGATCTCCTCCTCGATCGCCAGCAGCTGCTCGTGCATCGCGCCCGAGGCTCTCCGGGGTCGTGAAGGCGAACATCTCGACCTTGGTGAACTGGTGGACGCGGTACAGCCCCTTGCTCGCCCGCCCGGCGGCGCCGGCCTCGGTGCGGAAGCAGTGCGAGAGGCCGACGTACCGCAGGGGCAGCTGCGACTCGTCGAGGATCTCGTCGGCGTGCATCCCGCCCAGGGTGATCTCGGCCGTGCCGATCAGGCTGAGGTCGGAGTCCTCGACCGAGTAGACCTGCGTCTCGGCGCCGCGCGGGGTTGAAGCCGATCCCTTCGAGGATGCTGGTTGCGGGCCAGGTCGGGCGTGACGATCGGGCGTGAACCCGTGCCGGACGAGCGTCCGCATGGCGAACTGCTGGAGGGCCAGGTCCAGCAGCACGGCGTCGTTCTTGAGGAAGTAGAACCCGTGCCCCGTGACCTTGCCGCCGGCCTCGAAGTCGATCAGGTCGAGCGCCTTGCCGATCTCGACGTGATCCTTGGGCGTGAAGTCGAACGCGCGCGGCGTGCCGACCTTGCGGAGCTCGCGGCTGTCGTCCTCGGTCGGGCCGACGGGGGCGTCGGGGTGGGTCAGGTTGGGGATGCGGCCGAGGCGGCTGCCTTGAGCTCGATCTTCGAGACGCCGTGAGCCGTCTCCTCGCTGTCGGCGACCTCGGCCTTGAGCCTCTTGCCCTCGGCGACCAGCTCGCCGCGGCGCTCCGGGTCCTTCTCCTTGCCGGTCGCCTGGGCGACCTCGTTCTGGCGGCGGCGGACCGCCTCGACCTCCTGGAGCACCGCCTTGCGCTGGCCGTCGAGCGCGACGACCCGCTCGAAGTCGTCGAGCACGTCGCGCGGGACGTTGCGGTTGCGGCAGTTCTGCTTGACGGCGTCGGTGTTGGCCAGGACGTATTTCAGGTCGAGCATGGGAGAGCCTTCTCTGCTGATCACGATCCGCCTGGAGAACGGATCAAAGGACGAGGTTCCGCTCCACGTCGTCTTCTTGTAGGGTAGGCTTCAGCCTGCCAACAATTTCCATGTGAAACAAGTTAGAGGCTATCCGGGAAGCCTGGTCTTAGCCCCGAAGGGGCGGAAGTGAATAGCCCAGGGCGTCAGCCCTGGGTCGAACGATGCGTCTCAACCACCCTCCGTAGCCCCGAAGGGGCGACAGACGGAAACCGCTGTCCCGTTGGACCTTCTGTCGCCCCTTCGGGGCTGCCGAGGAGGATCATGGAGGATCATGTCGCGGTGTCCAGCTCCCCAGGGCTGACGCCCTGGGCTATTCACTTCCGCCCCTTCGGGGCTAAAACCGGACTTCTCGGATAGCCTCTTAGCTGGCAGGCTGAAGCCTACCCTACAAAGGCAATCCGGAGGCAACGGTAGTTCAAGGCCCATCCATCTCGCGTTCCAGTTCCGCGAAGACTTCCTCGGCCGGGATCGCTTCCGTCTCGCCGGCTTCGAAAGCCGCCAGCCGCCTCTTGACCTCATCGAGCCAGGCCCGTTCGATGTCGGGGTCGATGGGTTCGAGGCTCTGGAGCAACGCATCGGCCAGGATCGCGCACTCGTTCGGAGGCAGCGACAGAGCCGTCGCAAACAGATCTCTTCGTGACAGTGGACACATCCGCCTCCTCTTTCCGAGAACGGTCAATGATTCTTCGCCAGCTCTCCCAGCAGATGTGCCGCTGCCTTGATGCCCCGGTGGAAGTCGGCCAGCGAGAACTTCTCGTTCGGGCCGTGCAGGTTGTCGTCGTTCTGGCCCCAGCCAAGGAGAAGGGTATCGACGCCGAGATGCTGCTTGAACAGGCCGACGACGGGGATCGAGCCGCCTTCGCGGATGAAGACCGGGCGGCTTGCCGAAACCCGCCTCGATCGCCTGGACGGCCGCGGCGACGCCCTTCGAGCCCTTCGACTTCGACGAGCACGGCCGGGGCGCCGTGGTCTCTTCGATCTCGCAGGTGACGCCGGGCGGGCAGACCTTCGGACGTGGGCCCGGAACCAGCTCCCCGATGCGTCTGCTGGTCCTGGTCGGGCACGAGCCGGAAGCTGAGCTTCGCGCCCGCCTTGCAGGGCAGCACGGTCTTGGGACCGGGACCCGGTAGCCGCCCTAGAAGCCATTGACGTCGCAGGTCGGCCGCGCCCACTTGCGTTCGAGCGTGGTGTAACCGGCCTCGCCGACGAGCGCCGTCACGCCCAGGCTCGGCTGGAACTCGGCCTCCGAGAACGGCAGCTTGGCGAACTCGGCGCGTTCCCAGTCCTCCAGGGGCCGGACCTGCGTCATAGAACCCGTCGATGGCCACCCGGCCGTCCGCGCCCTTGAAGGTGGCCAGGATCGCCGCCAGGGCGTTGAGCGGGTTCTGGCCACGCTGCCGCCGAAGGTGCCCGAGTGCAGGTCGCGGTTCGCGCCTTGCACCCGATCAGCTCGAAGTAGGCCAGGCCCTTCAACCCATAGGTGATCGCCGGCAGTCCCGGGGCGAACTGGCTGGTGTCGGAGATCACGGCGTAGTCGCACGCGAGCTTGGTCTTGTTCCCGGCGACGAAGGCTTCCAGGTTCGGCGCCGCCGACTTCTTCCTCCCCTTCGATGAGGATACTTGACGTTGATCGGCAGCGTGCCGGCCGTCTTGAGCCAGGCCTCGGCGGCCTTCAGATGGGTGAACATCTGGCCTTTGTCGTCGGTGGCGCCGCGGGCGTAGAGGTTGCCGTCGCGGACGGTCGGCTCGAACGGCGGCGAGAGTCCCAGCGGCTCGAGCGGTCTTGTCCGCGGGCTGGACGTCGTAGTGGCCGTAGACCAGCAAGGTCGGCTTGCCGGGCACGTCGCCGCTCGCGCCGTAGACGATCGGATGACCCTTCTCGAAGGCGACGAGCTCGGCCGGCACGCCCATCGGCGCGAGGTCGTCGCGGACGAACTCGGCGCGCCGCGAGAACATCGGCCGTTGTGCTCCGGCTGCGCGCTGACGCTCGGCATCCGCAAGAGCGTCTTGAGCTGTTCCTCGAAGGCCGCCCGGTGCGCCTCGAGGTAGGCGTCCCACCTGGTCGATCGCCATCGCCGGTCTCTCCCTCATGGTCCCGCCGCGCGCGACATGATCCCGCCGGACACGTTCCCGGCCCTCACTATAACATGGTTCGCCGCACCGGGCGACCAACCCTCCGGCGGAATCGCCGCACCCCGCGGAGCCGGAATGCTATTCCTTAAAAAGCATTTACTGGGGAGAGGAATCCCCCAAAGACGATTAGTAAAGCACAAACAGGGAGCAGCGAGCCGGGGCGGGGAAAACCGGAAACCAGGACGCCAGAGGGAATCACGATGGTGTGCGTGGCCACGTTGTTATCAAGGCGTGCGAGCCTGCCTGGGAGCGCCTGGGGGCGGGTCGGGGAGCGGGTCGGGGAGCGGTGCGCGAAGTTTCCGACCACAGTATGTCGCGGCCGTCGGGCGTGGTATGCTGACCAGAGGACATGAGCGCCGGTCCGGGCGGGGGCACGAGGGTCCTTCGCCGGCGCGGGTTCCCCCCACCTCCTGGCGGCGACCGTCCGGGTCGAGCTTGTCAATGTTACAAAGAACACCGCCCCCAGCGCGGCGTTCCCAGCGCGTCATCGCGTCGAATTTCGTCTCAAGACCTGGCCGGAACGGACCGAAGGGCGAGCGGGGAACAGGCCCGGGCGGGGCTGGCATCCGGCTTGCTGCGAGGTTCTGCCGGCTCGTCACCGCCGACCATGACGACAGCATCGACATCGCATCGGCCTGACCCGCCGGGAGCCTTCAACTTCTTTCGAGTTTCGGGGCAGGTTTTTGGCGCCCGCATGGTATATATAGGAGAACGGTGATCGAGTCGAGCCAACGGAAAGGCGACCGTCCCCGGGGCGAGCACGGCCTCACTTCGGGCGCGGTGTCGGGCGACGGCCTGGGATGGCTAGGTCTGGGGGGCCATCTTCCCTCGGGCTTGCCCGACGCGGTCCGGAGGTCAGTCCATTCCGACATGTTCGCCTGCGCGGTAGGAGGGCCCTTTCCATGAGTTTCCTGCAACGTTTCCTCGAACGTGTGCTCCGCACGAACCCCAGTCGCATGCCCAGGACCGGTTTTGATGACTTGAGCCAGGACGAGCTGGATGCCCACCTTCGCGTTGGACGTTACGGAAACTTCAACCTGACTGACGCCGTGCGGCCCTCCTTCGGCCTGGAGATCGTGCCCCGCCAGGGGTACCGCCGCGATGTGTACCGCGACCCCGAGACCGGCAACACCATGCCGGTGCTCGCCACCAGCGTCTCCTCCGAGAAGCTCTTCGATGTCTTCATGGACCTGCTCGACCCGCTCGGCGACGAGATCGACGTCGTGCTCGAATCGAGCCACGAGAGCGATCCCGGCAGCCACGACGACATGTACCGCGAGCACATCGATAACGTCATCCTCAAAAGCACCCTGTACGACTATGAGGACCTGCTCCTGAACGACGGCTGCACGGGCATCGCCGCGCTGAACCCCGCCGGGCCGATGGAGGTGCAGTTCGACGAGCACAAGCTGTTGTTCGTCTACGCGCACGACCTGAAGCCCTTCGAGCAGATCCTCCTCGAACACGGCCTGCGGCGCGACGATAGCCTGAAGTTCATCTCGGAAGCCGAGCACCTGCACTCGACCGACGACGTGTATCTCGACCAGTTTGGGGAATTGCGCTGCCGGCTGGGAATCGATATATAGGCCGGGGCGGGATGGATCTTTCGGGAGCGAGGAGCGGGGCGGCACGCCGAACCTTCGGTGCGCCGCCCCGCACTGTTTTCCCAGGAACCGGCCGGACTCGCGCAAATTGACCGGCCACGCACGGCCGTCGTACCATGAAGGTCGTGGCGATGGGGAACACCGGCGACGAGGGCCAGAACGCGATGGGCAGACAGACCTGGACGCGGCGATGGTTCGGCATGATCGGCCTGCTGGCCGTCGTGGGCTGCGGCACGCGCGGGACCGACCGGCCGGCGCAGCCGTTCCGCGACGTGACCATCCGCCTCGGTATTGCGGACAGTAACGCGCCGGCCGGATCGCCCGCGACGGCCACGTCGTTGCTCTTACCGCTGGCGGCTCAGCGCGGGGAATGGGAGGTGGCCCAGAAGGCACACGTCGCCGTCGTGTCCGACCCGGCCACCGCCGCGACCGCCGATGTCCTGGCCTTCCGCGCGGATCGCCTGGGCGACCTGATGGACGCGGGGGCCTTGTTCGCGCTCCCGGACACCGCGGTACTGCCGACGGCCTCTCCCACACCGTCCACCGCCCGTCCGGCCAGTCCGCCCGCCGAGGACCCCCTGGCCTTCGCGGATATCTTGCCGGCGTTCCGCGACCAGATCGGCCGGTACGGTCCCAACCTGATGGCGCTGCCGCTGGGAGGCTCGGCGCTCGTGCTGGTGTATCACCGCGATCTGTTCGAGCGTCCCGAGCTGCGCCGCGCCGCCGAGGAAGCCGGGCTGAAGCTGGAGCCGCCGGCAACCTACACCCAGCTCGACGCCCTGGCCAGGTTTTTCCAGGGGCGGGCGTGGGGCGAGAACGGCCAGCCGGGCGCCGGCATCGCCCTGGCGCTGGGAGCGGATGACGACGGCGTGGCCGATGCGCTGTTTCTCGCCCGCGCCGCCAGCCTGGGTCTGCACCCGGACCAGTTCGGCTACCTGTTCGACGAGGAGACGATGGAGCCCTGGATCGACCGGCCGGCGTTCGTCGCCGCGCTGGAGGCGCTCCAGGCCCTGCGGGCATGCGGGCCGGAAGGCATGGCGTCGTTCGATGCGGGCGCCGGCGCAAAGCTTTCCGCGAGGGCCAGGCCGCGTTTCTGATCGATCGCGCCGAGCGTTTTTCCCGCTGGACTGATCCCCAGCACCCCATGCCTGTCGGTGTGGCCGCGCTGCCGGGTTCGGAGCGCGTCTATGATCTCGACCGCAAGGACTGGCAGACCCTGGCCGCGCCGAACCGCCCCGGCTTTTTGACCGACGGCGGGGGCTGGCTGGTGGGCGTTTCGGCCACCTCGCAGCCCGGTCGCCAGCGCGAGGCGGCCGTGTCCTTCGTCACGTACCTCTCTTCGCGGGACACGGCCGCGCGGCTGGTGGCGAACCGCGATTTCCCGCTGCTGCCGACCCGTGCTTCGCAGTTGGGAGCAGGACTGCCGGACGCGCGGAATGCGCCCGGCGTGGATAGCCGATCGTGGAGCCGGGCCGTGGCCGCCACGCTCTCGGCCGCGCGCTCGTGCCGCCCCTGCGGCTGCCCGAGGCCGGCGGCTATCTGGCCGACCTGTCCCGGGCCCGTCGCGAGGCGCTGGAGCGTGGTGCGTCGGCGGAAGTGGCGATGAAACAGGCCGCCGCCGCCTGGAAGGCGCGCACCGATCGACTGGGCCGCGAACGCCAGCTCTGGCACTATCGTCGTGGACTGAACCGGCCGACCGTCAGCGCCGTGCCACCACCCAAACCGGGAGCATCACCATGACGAGGCCCTCTTCACCACCGTCTTGTAGGGTGCGTCAAGTCCGCGCCGACGCACCTCTTTTCTGAACAGACGGTGCGTCGGCGCGGACTTGACGCACCCTACAAGAGGCTGAAAACCCTTCTCGTACGCCCTCTCAAGGCCCAGCCCATGTATCGACGCTCCGCCCTCCTGGTTTCTCTCCTTCTGACGGGGCTGGTCCCGGCGCTCGCCCACGACACGAGCTTTGAAGTCACCTTCACCCCTGAAGTCCAGACCAAACCGATCACCGCCCGGGTCTACGTCCTGCTCGGCCCGGCCCTGAACTGGCGGGAGCCGCGCCACGGCCCGGACTGGTTCCACACGCAGCCCTTCTTCGCCCTGGAAGCCGCCGACTGGAAGCCGGGCGAACCCTTGCGGCTGGGAGACGACGCGGCCGGTTATCCCGGCCCACCCTCGGAGTTGAAGCCCGGCCGCTACACCGCTCAGGCGGTCGTCCGCCTCAATCCCGACACGCGCAGCCTGGGCGACGGTGCGGGCAATGCCTACTCGGCCCCCGTGCGATTCTCGGTCGGCGACGAGGAGGCGGGCGTGGTCCGGTTGACGGTGGACAAGCTCGTCCCGCCGCGGCCGTTCCGTGAGAGCCGCTACGTCAAGCCGGTGGACATCCCCAGCCCGATCCTGTCGGCGTTCCATCACCGGCCGATGCGCCTCCGCGCGGCCGTCCTGCTGCCGGCGGGTCTGGCCGAGGGCGAAAAGCGGTCGACGCTTTACGAGATCCCCGGCTTCGGCGGCGATTATCGGAACGCCACCGGGCCGCCGTACGGTCGCGGCTTGCTCCGCGTCGTGCTCGATCCGGATTGCGGCACCGGCCATCATGTCTTCGCCGACTCGGCGACGAACGGACCCCGCGGCCGGGCGCTCGTCGAGGAGCTGATCCCGTACCTCGAAGCGAACTTCCCCGCCCTCGCCGCACCCGAGGCGCGCCTGCTGACTGGCCATTCGTCGGGCGGCTGGAGTAGCCTCTGGCTTCAGGTCTCGCACCCGGATTTCTTCGGCGGCGTCTGGTCCACCAGTCCCGACCCGGTCGATTTCCGCGATTTTCAAGGCATCAACCTGTACGCACACGACGCGAACGTGTTCCGCGACCCCGACGGCCGCCGTTATCCCCTGGCGCGGTCGGGCACCAGGCCGGTGCTCTGGTACGATGACTTTTCCCGCATGGAAGATGTCCTCGGCGACGGCGGCCAGCTTCATTCCTTCGAGGCGGTCTTCAGTCCGGTCGGATGCGACAGAAGGCCCCGGCCATTGTGGAATCGCCAGACCGGCGCGGTCGATCCCGTGGTGGCGAAGGCGTGGGAAAAGTACGATATCCGCCTCGTCCTCGAACGGAACTGGGAGACGCTGGGACCCAAGCTCCAGGGCAAGCTGCATATTTTTGTGGGCGGCCTGGATACGTTCTACCTCGAAGGCGCGGTCCAGCGGCTCAAGGACGCGCTGGAGCACCTGGGGAGCGACGCCGAGGTCGAGATCGTGCCGGGGCGAAATCACGGGAACGTGCTCGACGCCCGGCTCATCGAACGCATCGACGGCCAGATGCGCGAAGCCGTGGAACACGTATCCAAGGAGAGACGATGAGTCCGTCCGAACGACGTCTGCGGGGCGTGATCTTCGACATGGACGGTGTCCTGCTCGACTCCGAGCCGTTCATCGCCGAGGCGGCCATCCGCATGTTCGCCGAGCGGGGATACGCGTTGCGCCCGGCGGACTTTCATCCCTTCGTGGGTACGGGCGAGGATCGCTTTCTGGGAGGACCCGCCGAGGCACGCGGCATCGTGCTCGACCTGCCGGCGGCCAAGGCGCGGACGTATCAGATTTATCTGGATTTGATCCGGGGCCGCCTGGGACCTCTGAACGGAGCCGTCGAGTTCGTCATGCGGTGCCGGCAGCGGGGCCTGAAACTGGCCGTGGCTTCAAGTGCCGATGCGATCAAGGTCGAGGGCAACCTGGCGGAGCTGGCCTTCCCGGACGGCACCTTCGACGCGGTGATCACGGGCAATCAGATCGCGCAAGAAGCCTTTCCCCGACATCTTCCTGGAAGCCGCCCGACAGCTTGGCCTGGAGCCCGCGTCGTGCCTGGTTGTCGAGGACGCGGTTTCGGGCGTCGCCGCCGCCAAGGCCGCCGGTTGCCGCTGCCTCGGCTTGACGACCACGTTTACCGCGGCTCAACTCGCCGATGCCGACTGGACGGCCCACGACCTGGCCGCGGCGCCGTCGGCCGTGCTGGAGTGGTGACAACGGGGCTGATGGGGTGTCTGAACCGGTCTTGTAGGGTAGGCTTCAGCCTGCCAGATCCATAATCCTTCTATGGAATTGGCAGGCTGAAGCCTACCCTACGGGAAGACATTCCCCTTCTCGCACGCTCTGAATGGATTCCTCCTATGTTGAACTCAAAATGGTTTCGCGGACTGTGGGTCGTGGCACTGCTCGTGTGGGGAATGGCCCGAGCGAGTGCGGCGCCGCCGGATGCCGGTAAACTCAAGCCGTTCTTCGAGCCGCCGGGTGCTTATCGCGACGATTTCGGCTCATACAAGTCGCCGTTGACGTTCGACGACGGCCGCCCCGTGCGCGATGCGGCCCAGTGGCGGGAGCGGCGGCAAGAGATCCTCAAGAACTGGCACGCCCTGATCGGCGCGTGGCCGCCCTTGATCGAGAAGCCGCAGTTTGTCGAATTGCGCTCCGAGCACGTCGAAAGCTTCACGCAGCGCACGATGCGCCTGGAGGTCGCTCCCGATCGGACCGTCGAGGGTTACTTGCTCACACCCGACGGCCCGGGGCGATTTCCGGCCGTGCTGGTCGTGTACTATGAACCCGAGACGGCCATCGGCCGGGGTCAGCCGCGGCGCGACTTCGCCCTGCAACTGGCGCGGCGTGGCTTCGTGACGCTGGCCATCGGCTTCGACCCCCGCGTGATCGACCCGAACAAAAGCGGCCCGGCGCTGCAACCGCTGTCGTACCTGGCCTACGTCGCCGCCAACAGCGAGAACGCCCTCGCGTCCCGGCCGGAGGTCGATCGAGAACGCATCGGCGTGATGGGCCATTCCTATGGTGGCAAGTGGGCCCTGTTCGCCGCCTGCCTCGATGAGCGGTTCGCCTGCGGGGTGTGGTCGGACCCGGGCATCGTCTTCGATGAAGCCCGGGCGAACGTCAACTACTGGGAGCCCTGGTACCTGGGCTGGGAGCCCGGCAAGACCCGCAAACCGGGTTTGATCACCGCGGAGAATCCCCGCACGGGGGCGTACAAGCGGCTGATCGAGACTGGCCATGACCTCCACGAGTTGCTCGCGCTGATGGCCCCACGGCCGTTTCTGGTCTCGGGAGGCGCGGAAGACACGCCCGAACGCTGGCGCGCCTTGAATCACGTGGTCGCGGTCAACCGTCTGCTCGGCCAGTCCCAGCGCGTGGCCATGACGAATCGCGCCGGGCACGATCCGACGGCCGAATCGAATGAACAAATCTATCAGTTCCTGGAATACGCCCTGAAGCCGCGCCAGGACCGATCTGCCGAACCCTCTCCCCTTGCGGGAGAGGGCAGGGTGAGGGGGTCTTCGAACGGCCGGAGCCCCCTCACCCCAACCCTCTCCCGCGAGGGGAGAGGGGGCCGGATCAGTCCAGAACAGAACCACCGGCCGCCGAGCATTCTCTTTCTCATGCCCGATCAGATGCGGGGCCAGGCGCTCGGCTGCATGGGCGATCCCGATATCCGCACGCCGCATCTCGACCGGCTGGCGTCGCAGGGACTGCTCCTGCGCCACATGTTCGCCAACACGCCCGTCTGCTGTCCGGCGCGGGCCGTGATTCTGACCGGCAAGTATGCTCACAAAAACGGCATGGTGGCCAATGATCTGCGGCTACGCGAAACCGAGACCACGATCGCCGAGATCCTGGCCGCGCACGGCTACCGCACCGGTTTCATCGGCAAGTGGCACCTGGATGGCGGCCCGCGACTGCCCGGCTTCATCCCGCCCGGCCCGCGTCGTCAGGGGTTTTCGTTCTGGGCGGCCAACGAGTGCAATCATACGCATTTCCGGCCGGTCTATTTCCGCGACACCGCCCAGCCAATCACCGAGAACAAGTTCGAGCCCGAGGTCTGGACCGATCGGGCCATCGAGTTTCTTGAAGCAAGTCGGCGATGAGCCGTTCTTCCTGGAGGTGGCCATGGGACCGCCCCATGATCCGTACGGGGCACCCGAAAAGTATGCCAAGCTCTATGATCCCGCGAAGCTCCACATGCGTCCCAACTGGCAGGAAGGCACACCCGGCGGCGGGCGGGCGGAGATCGCCGCGTATGATGCGGCCATCACGGCCATCGATGAGCAGGTCGGGCGGCTGCTGGACGCGCTGGAGAAGTCCGGACGCGCCGAGGATACGATCGTCGTGTTCACATCCGATCATGGCGATATGCTCGGATCACACGGGCAACGGCTCAAGCGCAAGCCCTGGGAGGAATCGATCCGGGTGCCCGGCATCGTGCGCTGGCCGGGCCGGGTGGCGGCGGGAGGAACCTCCGATGCGCTGGTGACGCACGTGGACCTGGCGCCGACGTTGCTCGCGCTCTGCGGTCTGCCGGTCCCCGCCGAGATGCAGGGGAGCGACCTGTCCGGCGTGGTGCTGGGCCGGAGCGACCGCGGGCCGGACGCGGCCTTCTTGCAGATCTTCGTGCCGTTTACCGGCGATGGGACGTTCCAGCCCTGGCGCGGCATCCGAACGGACCGCTTCCTGTATGCCCGCACCGAGGCGGAGCCGTGGCTGTTGTACGATCTCAAGAACGATCCCTACGAGCTGAAGAACCTGGCCCAGGACCCCGCCCGCGCAGACCTCCGCGCGGCGATGGAAGCGAAGCTGGCCTCCTGGATGAAGCGGACGGGGGATTCCTGGGCGAACAATTCCTCGGCCCACGTCGACGACCGAGGGCGGCTGTACCGCTTCGGGACCTTCACCACCATCCAGGAATACCTGGATTGGGCCGCCGCGCACCCGGACCTGGCTCCCAAGGATTAAAGCGGCGGCATGATTTCCCTCTGCCAGCCCGACGCGCCCGCGCGTGCATTCCCCCTCGGATTTCCCCCCAGAGATGCACGCGCGGGCGCGTCGGGCTGGCTATCAAAAATAATCCAACTATAAGAATACGTCACGGCGTACTCAGGCCCTGTCGGTCCGGGAAACCAGAGCGGGACGTGGCGGCTTGTGGGGCACCGGTTGGGGGCGGGCCGCGCCCACGACGAGCCGCCCTTGTGCATGTTTGGCGACCCAGGCGGACCAGAGAACCGGCACGCCATGGCCGCGGTTTTGGAGTGTCGCGCCCTTGAGCGTGCCGCCGACGCAGACCAGTTCATGGCCGCGCATCGACCAGAGGCTCTCGGTCTGCCGGTCGTACAGCAAGGGCCGTCCCGCCGGGCGCAGCAAGTAGCCGGCCGACCCGAAGGTCAAGCGGCGGCCCTCCAGCTCGGGGTCGAACACGTCCACCGCCTGATCTTCCGGCACGAAAGGCGTGTTGATCAACAGCACGGGGTGGCCGCCGATCGTGTCATTGATCGCTTCCACTTTCTGGACCACCAGCAACGGGTAGGCCGTCACGGCGCCTCCCCGTTCGAGGCTGACGACCGGCGTGTCCGACTTCATCCGCCTCCAGGTGGGACCGGAGCGGGTCTCGATGATCGGCTGGTCGAGGGCGCGGATCGTATCACGACCGAACGGCCGGCCCAGGAGCTTTGTATCCAGATCGTTCCGCTTGATCCGGAACCAGTGATGGCCGCCGGCCCCTCCGTCCCAGTTGGACCAGAGCAAAAGATCGTTGCCCTCCTCGCGCGCCCAGGGCCGCGGAGGCTGGGCGAACGTGGGGTTGGGAGAGATGCCGATGAACCCGATCGGCTGGCTCTGGCGGTCGTTTTCCCAGTCGCGCCGGAGCTCTTGCCATTCGGACCAGAGCACGGGCGCTTGCAGCAACACAAACCCGGACAACAACGCGGTGGCGCCCACCACAATGCTACGGGGGGCCCTGACTCTGTCGGGTCGGGATTCCGACGGCACGGAGTGGTCCGGCACGATCTGGTCGTGTTCCATCGGTGCGGCTCCGTTGTGAGAAGGGCAGAACGATCGAGAGAAGAGAGGGGTGGCGACCCGAGAGAAGAGCGTCAAGAACGCTTCTTGTTTATACCGCGCCCAGGCCGGTGTCAATCGTCGGTCCAACATTACGCGGGTGCGCTCGGTCGCCGCCGCGTTCCAGACGGCGGACTCCACCGAAATGGCGGATTTCCCGCCTCATTTCGATTCAAAGCCCGCACCCATGCACATTTCCTTGCATCCCTGAATTATGTTTCCAGAAAGCGACAAGGAACGGCCTTCCCGAGGGTGGGAGGGCCGTTCCTTGTGGCAAGTTCCGTCGAGAGCGCGACGAGAGGCGTCAAGCCTTGGCCGCGGCGAGTTTTTCGGCCTGGGCCTTCTTGACGATCTCTTCCTGGAACCGCGAGGGCACCTTCTGGTACTTGAGGAACTCCATGCTGAAGCTCCCCTTGCCCTGGGTCATGCTCCGCAGGTCGTTGGAGTAGCCGAACATCTCGGCGAGCGGGACCTCGGCGGTGATCACGGTGTAGCCCGAGCGGGATCTCGGTGCCCAGGATCACGCCCCGCTTCGACGGAGATCGCGCCGGTGACCGGCCCCTGGAACTCGGTCGGGATCTCGACCTCGACCTTCATGATCGGCTCGAGCAGGACCGGGTCGGCCTTGCTTGAAGGTCTCGCGGAAGCAGTCGCGGGCGCAGATCTCGAAGGCCATGTCGAGGAGTCGACGTCGTGGTACGAGCCGTCCTCGAGCACGCATCTGGACGCCGATGCACCTCGTAGCCGGCGACCGGCCCCTTGTGCAGCGAGTCGCGGAAGCCCTTCTCGACCGAGGGGATGTACTCGGTCGGGATGCGGCCGCCGGTGACCTTGTTCTCGAAGACGAACGGCTCGGGCGACTCGTCGGGTCAGCGGGATCAGCTTGCCCACGATGTGGGCGTACTGGCCCGAGCCGCCGGTCTGCTTCTTGTGCTTGTAGTTGAACGGCGTCTGACCTTGGTCGGCGCCTCGCGGTAGCTCACCTTGGGCATGCCGACGGTGCACTCGACCTTGTACTCGCGGCGGATCCGCTCGACGTAGATCTCCAGGTGCAGCTCGCCCATGCCCGAGATGATCGTCTCGCTCGTCTCGTGGTCGACGTGGACGCGGAAGGTCGGGTCCTCGCGCATGAAGCGGTTCAGGGCCTTGGAGAGCTTGTCGTAGTCGGCCCGCTTGGCGGGCTGGATCGACAGGTCGATGACCGGCTCGGCGGCGTAGATGCTCTCGAGCGAGAGGTTCGTCCCCTCGGAGCAGTAGGTGTCGCCGGTGGCGCACTCGATGCCCATCACGGCGACGATGTCGCCGGCGCGAGGCCGAGTCGATGTCTTCCTTCTGGTCGGCGTGGACGCGGAGGATCCGGCTGATCCGCGCCCGCTTCCGCTGCCGGCGTGTTGTAGTAGAAGCTGCCCTTCTTGAGCGTCCCCTGGTAGATCCGCATGAACGTGACCTGGCCGAACGGCTCCTCGACGAGCTTGAACGCCATGGCGACCAGCGGCGCGTCGGGGTCGGCGGCCAGCGGGACCTCGGCCATGCCGTTGTTGTTGTCCTTGGCGAAGATCTCGCGGTCGAGCGGGCTGGGCAGGTAGCGGTTGACGGCGTCGAGCAGCGGCTGCACGCCCTTGTTCCGGTAGGCCGAGCCGACCATCACCGGGCAGATCTGCTGGGCGATCGTCCCCTCGCGGATCGTCTTGTGGATCAGGTCGAGCGGGACCTCCTGCTCCTCGAGCAGCAGCTCCATGATCTCGTCGGAGAGCATCGAGAGCGCCTCGAGCATCCCCTGGCGGGCGCGCTCGGCGGCGTCGGCCAGCTCGGCCGGGATCGGCTCGCGGCGGACGTCCTCGCCCTTCTCGCCGTCGAAGTAGATCGCCTCGCGGTCGATCAGGTCGATCACGCCCTGCGAAGTTCGACTCGGCGCCGATCGGGATCTGGAGCGGGATGGCCGTCAGGCCGAGCTTGCTCTCGAGCTGCTGGATCACGTTGGCCGGGTTGGCCCCGGTGCGGTCCATCTTGTTGATGAACGCGAGCCGCGGCACGGCGTACCGCTTCATCTGGCGGTCGACGGTGATCGACTGCGACTGCACGCCGGCCACGGCGCAGAGGACCAGCACGGCGCCGTCGAGCACGCGGAGCGACCGCTCGACCTCGACCGTGAAATCGACGTGGCCCGGGGTGTCGATGATGTTGATCTTCTTGTCGTCCCACTGGACGGTGGTCGCGGCCGAGGTGATCGTGATCCCGCGCTCGCGTCTCCAGCTCCATGTGGTCCATCACCGCGCCTTCACCCTTGACCTCCTTGATCACGTGGGTGCGGCCGGCGTAGTACAGGACCCGCTCGGTCAGCGTGGTCTTGCCCGAGTCGATGTGGGCCGAGATGCCGATGTTGCGGACGTTGCGAAGGTCGATCATGGTCGATACCGTCTACTCTCGGGGGAGCACCCGCCCTCCCGACCACCGGGGGACGCAATCAAAACCGAGAAACCCGGCCCGGCCGCCCGTACAGGGACAACACGACAAAACCGGGCGACGCTCGGCAAGGTGGGACATGCCCGACTGGCTTCTCAGCTTAACCGGCGAGAATGTGGGACGCGTGAATGTGGCGGGAAGGTCCGATGACCATGGGCGTCTGCAGGGAGACGTCCCGGCCATTCCCTCAAGGCGAAACACCCGCGAACCGCCCAGAGGCCGGCGCCGCCGGGGTCACGGAGGCCCTGCGACATCGGTATTCCATCCACCTACCTAGCCATTTTAGCGACCGTCATCGGATTTTTCCTCCCCAATCCGGCCGCTTTTTTCCCAAACCGCCTTCACTCGTCCTCTGTCTCGGGAAGTGGGACGTCCGGATTCCGGATTCCAGATTCCAGATGTCCAGATGCAATCCAGATGCCAGATTCCAGATGCCCGACTGACTTCCGGAACTCGCCTATCCGGCATCGGGCATCCGGAATCCGGCATCGGGCATCCGGAATCCGGAATCGGGCATCCGGCATCCGGCATCCGGCATCCGGCATCCGGCATCCGGCATCCGGCATCCGGCATCCGGAATCTTGGAATCTGGAATCTTGGCATCTGGAATCCGGCATCTGGAATCCGCCATCCTCGGCCCCCAGGGCCGGACAAATTGTGGGTAAGGAATCGCCCTCCTGGAGCGAATCTTCCCCTGGGAATGACCGGGCCGTTTGACAGACTGTGCGGATCGCGGTATCGTGCTGTGACAACTGTCGGATTGGTGTTTCCACCGGGCGGGCCGCGCCGCGGAGCGCGTGGATGGGTGCGGAGGGGGTACGAGCCGAGGGCCACCGGATTGCGCGACCGCCCTGGACGCGGCCGGCCGGTCTGCGCATGCTGGCACCGGGCTGGGCTCATTGGTACTGGCACCAACCCCGGCGCGCGGCGATCCTGTGCGGCTCGTACTGCGCCGCGATCGCGGTCGGGCTGTTCGCGTGGGGGACGGCCCTGGGCTGGGCCCTGCTGGCGTTTGCCTGGGGGACCCACGTCTGGGCCGTGGCCGACGCGATCCGCCAGGGCGCCTTCCCGGGGTTCGGGCGCATGGTACCGTTGGTCGCGGCGGTGGGTGTCGGGCTTCTGGGGTATGGGCCGGCCCTGGGATTCGGTCTGTGCTCGCCTGGCCGGCCGATCGCACCAGCGCGCCAGGCGAACGCTACCTGGTGAACCGCTGGGCCTTCCGCGACGCCGCGCCGGCCGCGGGAAAGTGGGTCTGGTATCACGATCCGGCCACCGCGGGCCGGGTCGCTGGGGTGCGTCCGGGCCGGGGCCGGGCGGAGGTGCAATGGAAGGCCGGTCATCTCCGGATCGCCGGCCGGCGGTGGCCCCGCCGCCGGCCGCCATGAGCCGTGGCCTTCAGGAGTTGACGTTTCTGGTCCCAGACGGGTTCATTCTGGTCGAGACACGCGCAACGCCAGGCGCGGCGGCCGGCTGGCTCCTGGTCGAGCGGCGTGGCGTGCTGGGGCAGGCCTGGGCCCAGTCGTGGCCCATCCGGTCGCGTCGGCTCCTGCGCCTGAGGAACCCGCCGGGGGCGACATGCCCATGTTAAGCCAGGGACCGTTTGCGAGGGGAGCGGGACTGGGTTAAGATGGTTTTCGTCACACCCCTCGCGTTGCGCGATCCAGACCGTGGAAGGGTCCGGGGGACGCGACCACACCTGGCGACGAGTCCGCATGGATCCGCTGTGGGCGCCTTGGCGGGCGCAGTACATCCGGGAATCGACAGCGCCGCCGGAGGGCGTGAATGCGGGCTGTTTCCTCTGTGAGGGACTGGCCGGCGGGGACGACCGCGCACGCCTGCTCGTCTGGCGGAGGGCGCACTCGGCGGTGTTTCTGAACCGCTATCCGTACAACAACGGCCACTTGTTGATTGCTCCTTGCGTGCATGAAGGCCGCCTGGAGGCGCTGAAGGGCCCGGCGTTGACCGAACCGCTCGAGACGATGCAGTTGGCGCTGAAGGTCCTCGACCGTGTGCTCCGGCCGCAGGGTTACAACATCGGGCTGAATCTGGGCAAGACGGCCGGGGCGGGCTTGCCGGGCCATCTGCACTGGCATGTGGTTCCCCGCTGGGAGGGCGACACGAACTTCATGCCCGTGCTCGCCGGTACGAAGGTCATTGTGGAAAGCCTGACGGAATTCTACGATCGATTTGTGTCGGAGTGCGCGGTCCTGGGATGGTGAGATCCCCGGGGCCGGTCCTCCCCTCGCGCGGGTTCGTCCCGGCCGATCGGCCGCGAGGAAGGATTGCGCCGTTTTGCGCCGTGGAGGTGGGGCCAATGCTGTTAAATCTGATTCGGAGCGTCTTTATTTTGATCACGGCGGGCCTGGCGGTCCGTCTCATGAAGGCCATCGGCGGCGTCACCTACTGGGCCTCGTGGCTGCTCTTCGGGCTGGTCCTGGGCCTGGCGCTGGCGGTTGTCATCATCGACCTGCTCGTGCCGCGCAAGCGGATTCAGACGGTTCTCGGCCCTCTATTTTGGCATGACCGTCGGCTTGATCCTGAGCTATTTCCTCCAGATCGCCGTGGAACCGATCCTCACGCCGCTCTTCGAGAAAGCCTCCTCAGCCGGCACCATTCCCAGCGTGGTCACCGGCTTGTTGACCGCCATCATTTGCTACATCTGCGTCAGCATCCTGTTGCAGACCAAGGACGACTTCCGCTTTATCATCCCCTACATGGAGTTCTCCAAGGAGATCAAGGGGACGCGCCCGCTGGTACTGGACACGTCCGTCATCATTGACGGCCGGATCGCCGACGTGGCCGAGGCGCGCATCCTGGACCAGCCGCTGGTCGTGCCCCGGTTCGTGCTTCAGGAGCTCCAGGGGATCGCCGACAGCTCCGACCGGCTCCGGCGCAACCGCGGCCGCCGGGGGCTGGACATCCTGAACAAGCTCCAGAAGTCGGGCAACATCGAGGTCCGCATCGACAGTAGCGAGCCTCCCGAGATGAGTCCCGAGGTGGCTGTCGATCAGAAGCTGTTGATTCTGGCCAAGCATCTCGGCGGCAAGGTCGTCACCAACGACTACAATCTGAACAAGATCGCCAAGCTCCAGGGCGTCGAGGTGATCAACCTCAACGACTTGGCCAATGCGCTCAAGCCGATCGTGCTGCCGGGGGAAGCCCTCACCGTCAAGCTGATCAAGAAGGGCGAAGAGCCCGGTCAAGGGGTGGGCTATCTCGAAGACGGCACGATGGTGGTGGCCGAGCAGGGGTTTCACCACCTGGGCGAGACTCGTCAAGCTGACCGTGACGAGCGTGTTGCAGACCAGTGCCGGGCGGATGATCTTCGGCCGGCTCGACGGCCTGGCCGGACCGGGTGCAGGTCCACTCCGGTCCTCGAATGATTACCCGGGCCGCATGACCGACCCCGCCGGCCGCAATCCGGCCGACCGGGACCGGGGCGAACGCATGGGATGAAGAGGCACAGACAGAGCTTCCGCCCGCGACCTCGACCCGTGAGTGTGTGGACATGAACGGTGCGTTCTGGATGCGAGCCGGCGCCCTCCTGGGCGGCCTGGCCGTGATCGCGGGGGCGTTCGGGGCCCATGCCCTGCGACAGCGCTACCATCTGGAGGAGCGTTTACTAACGAGCTTCGAGACGGGCGTGCGGTACCAGATGTACCATGCGCTCGCCCTCCTGGCCGTCGGCCTGCTGGCCCTGCACGGCCGGGGAGGGACGGCGCTTTCGGTCGCGGGCTGGTGCTTCCTGGTCGGCGTCGCGCTGTTCTCCGGGAGCATCTACCTGTTGACCCTGGCCATCGGCCCGGCCCGGTTGTGGGGACCGATCACCCCCATCGGCGGTGCGGCGCTGATCGTGGGCTGGTTCGCGCTGGCGGCGGCCATCCGGTCCTCGTAGTCGGGCCACGCCTCTTGGAAGCCCGACGCGCCAGCGAGTGCATTCCTGAAAGCCCGACGCGCCAGCGAGTGCATTCCTGGAAAAATGAAAAAATGCACTCGCTGGCGCGTCGGGCTTCCAAGAAGCGCCATCCAGGCTTCACGAGTCCAGGGTCGCGGCCGGGTCCAGGAGCAAGGGGAAGAAACGACCGCCCATCGGCTGGCCGTCGGAAATGGGCGGGACGCCTTCCAGCAAGACGTCGTTCGAGGCGCAGTGCGTGCCGTCGCGGAAGGCGTTGAGCACCGTCGTGCGCCGGGGACGCTCGGTGTGGTTGGCGTACGAGCCGTGGATCAAGAGCGGGTGATGGAAGGTCGCGTAGCCCTTGGGCAGCTCGATGGCCACCGGATGCTGGAAGCGTTCCCATTGCCGGTCGTCGAGCACGCCGCGAATGGCTTCCATCTTGCCCGCCAGTCCGGTGATGGGCAGCAGCGTCCACTGATGGCTTCCCGGAACGTACTGGAGGCAGCCGTTGTCTTTGGTGCTGTCATCGAGGCCGATCCAGCAGGTCAGGTGCTGCATCGGCTGGGTTCGCGTCCAGTAGGAATAATCCTGATGCCAGGCGACCACGCCACCGTGCCGGGCGGGCTTGCAGAAAAGCTGATCGTGCCAGAACCGCACCGCGCCGCCGAGAAGCTGACTGGCCGGCACCGTGAAGGCGGGGTTCCATAACAGGTCGTGAAAGCCGGCCCCGATGCGCCAGGCCCCCAGCGCATGAAAGAGGACCGTGTCCGGGTCGTCGGACTCGTTGCTATGGTATTCGTACCAGAGCGTGCGCCCCGGGTGGTCGGGCTGGAACCATTGAGAGAGTTCTCCGCGGAGTGCCTCGACCTGCGCATTGGTCAAGACGCGAATGCCCGCCACGTAGCCGTGCTCGTGGTAGCACGCGACCTGTTCCTCACGGAGGCGGTAGCGCTCCCACTCAGCGCGCGTTTGCGGTAGCGTGAACAGGCTGCTCACGAGGCCATGATGCTCGGCCAGGTCGGTGGCCATGTGAAGTTCCTCCGCAATGGATCTCGAGCCGGAGGCTCCCGAAATCGGCCCGAGTCTGGACTTTTCTCCGCAACCCTCTTCCCTTTGAGGGGATGATACGGGACGCTCTCATCCTTGCGGAAGATCGATCGTGGCGAAAGAGGGAAAGGGGGTCGTTGATGCGGCCTGTGTGCTGGCAAACCCGCGTAATGGTCTGGCTCGCCTTGTCCTTGTCGGCCGCCGCCGCGGACCTGAAGGTGGAAACCGGCCCCCAGGGCAATATCGCGCTCCTGCGCGATGCGCTGCCGGGCGTGGATCTCGCGGCCGTCGATGAGCTCGCGGCGACCTTGCGCGCGGCCGGGTTCGGGGTCACGCCCTTGACGGCCGCGCAGGTCGTCGATCCGGCAGTGTTGCTTCCGGAACGCTTCTTCCTGTTCGTCCTCCCCAACGCCGAGTTCTACCCGGCGGACGGGGCCCGCGCTGACGGCGTATCTCCAGCACCGCGGGCATTTGCTCGTCCTGGGAGGTCCGGCGTTCACCCGGCCGGTCTGGCCGCACGAAGGCCGCTGGATCGATCGGGACATGATCCAGGCCCGGGTCTCCCAGCAGCCCACGCAGCACGTCCTTTTCGACTTCGAGGGCCCGCCGGCGCTGGCCTCATTCGAGCGACAACCCGGCGGCGAACTCCGGTTTCGACGTGCAGAACGGCGGCGCGGCGGGAACCGCCCAGGCGGTGAAGATGTGGACCGAGAGCATGTCCGGGTGGAGCACGTTCGCCTCTCCGAAGATCGAGGGGATGTTCCCTCCCGGGCAGGATCTGCTCTGTTTCTGGGCGAAGGGCGATGCCCGCACGAAGCAGTTGCTGGTGGAAGTCGGCGAGACGGATGGCTCGCGCTGGATGGCCGTGGTGCCGCTTACCGCGCGCTGGACGTATCATGTGCTCGCGCCCGAGGTTTTTCATTACTGGCCTGATGCGCGGGTGAAGGGTCGTCGCGGCGGCGAGGGGGACCACTTCCATCCTCGCAACGGCGACCACATCGTTCTGGGATTGGCGCAAAGCCACACGCCCGCCGTGGGAGGCGGTCCGCACGCCTTCTGGGTCGATCAGATCGGCACGGCGGCCCATCCTTACGCGGACCTGACGACGAAGGCGGGCGAGGCTTTCCCCTCTTTGGAGACAATCACGCCGTCGTACAAGACGTATCCGCTGGAAAAAGTGGCGGCTCTCGTGGCCGCGCCGGGACAGGCCGTGCTCGATGCGTCGTGGAACCAGCCGCCGCCGTCGTCGTTGTACTCGGCGATTGTGCGGCCGTCGGGAAAGGGGTTCGGCAACGAGCGCAAATGGCGCTGGGTTCCGCTCATCGAGGCGCGGGACGCGGCCGGCGAGCGTCGCGGGACGGCGGCCTGGCTGCTGTTGAATCAAGCTCCGCCCTTCCAGGGATCGATCTTCGCAGCCTTCGGCGTGTGCGATCCGAAGACGCTGCGCAGCGAGCCCTGGAGCAAGGCCGTGGTCGAGACGGTCCGCCGCATGCGGCAAGGCGTTTTTCTCTCCGAGGGCGGAGCCCGCTCCTTCTCTTTATGGCCCGGCGAGAAAGCCGAGCTCGGGGCGACCGTTTTGAACTGGGGGGCCGCCCCCGCGACCGTGACGGCGCGTCTCACGGTGGTGGCGAAGGAGACCGGCAAGAGCCTCTTCCGCGCCGAGGAGCCGCTGACCGTGCCGCCGGGTGAATCGAAAAGCCTCACCCGCACCTGGGACCCTGCGGGCTTCTCCGGGGATTGCGAAGTCACGACCGAGCTGATCCAGGGCCAGACGGTCCTCGACCGCATCGCGCATTCGCTGGGCTTCCTTTCGAACGATCCGCCCAGGCCGGAGGAGTTCGTCAAGGTCCGCGACGGCAACTTCGTCGTCCAGGGGAAACCCTGGTATCCGATCGGAATCAATTACTGGGCTTTGTACGTCTCCGGGCTCGATCCGCACGATTACAACGGCGGTTGGTTCAACCCCGCGTTTTACGACCCCGAGGAGGTCGAGCTCGATCTTCAGCGCATGAAGGCGCTGGGCATCGACATGGTGAGCATCCAGCTTGGCCATCCGAACAGCCAGCGGAACTTGCTCGATTTCCTGCGCCGTTGCCGGCGCTACGGCGTGCGCGTCAACGGCTTTTTGGGCGGCGCCTCGCCGATCGGCTTCAACGAGACCGAGGTGAAAGAGTTCCTCCGCGCGGGCAAGCTCGTCGAGAACCCGGTCTTGTTCGCCTACGACATCATCTGGGAACCCGGCAACTCGATGTTCAACGCCGACGGCCGCAAGCGCTGGGATCGCGACTGGGAAGCCTGGATCGTGGAACGTTACGGCAGTCTCGCCAATGCCGAAGCCGACTGGGGCATGCCCGCGCCGCGCGAGGAGGGCCAGGTCGTCTCGCCCAGCGAGCGGCAACTGCGGGAGGACGGTCCCTGGCGCGTGCATGGTGGCGGCCTATCGCCGCTTCATGGACGACCTGATGAGCCGCAAGTGGAACGACGCGGTCACGCGCCTGCGCCGATTGACCCCAACCACCTGATCAGCTTCCGGCAGGGCAACACCTTGCCGCATGATTTCGCTTTGACCGCCACGGTCAAGCACATCGATTTCATCTGCCCCGAGGGCTATTCGATCCCGCAAGGGAGAGAGCGGCGAGAACGCGGCCGGGTTCCTCACGCGCTACGTGGCCTTCACCACGGGCGGCAAGCCGATCTACTGGGCCGAGTTCGGCCGCAGCGTCTGGGACGCGACCCACATGCGCCCCGACCCGGCCGCGATCGCCGGCCAGGCCGAGTACAACGAGCTGTTCTACCGCGTCGTCCTCGACGCCGGCGCGAACGCTACCGCTCCGTGGTGGTGGCCCGGCGGCTACCGCGTCAACGAGCGTAGCGACTTCGGCCTCATCAACCCCGACGGCACCCCGCGTCCCGCGGCCCAGCTCATCGCCCGCTACGCCGCGCGTCTCAAGACGCCCCGCGAGCACCCCAAGCCGACCACCTGGCTCACCTTCGACCGCGACGCCCACGCCGGCGGCTACTGGTGGGAAGCCTTCCACGAAGGCGCCGAGGCTTATGGCAAAGCGCACGCGGCCGGCAAGATCCTGGGCGTCCGCTCGCCCGGTACCGGCACCGACTCATGCACCACGCCCTTGCTCGCCGTGGGCAACCGTCCTTGCAACGGCAAGAACCCGCCCAAGTACCTCAACGCCGAGTTCAACCGACTGCAAGTGCGCGACCATGAGGGCCGCTGGGTGGACGTCCGCAACGGCATGACGATCTTGGTGGCTCCCGACGCGCCGGTCCGCGCCGCGCTTCCGTGGGCAACACCCAGGAAGCCACCTGGCTGACTCCTGCCAGCACCGGCGGCAAGCCCGGGGCGGTTTCTCTCGCTTCGGCGGAAGGTTCGACGCTCTCCGTGCGGCAGCCGATCGCTCAAGACACTCCGTACCTGGGCAATGCCGACCTGGGCGAGTTCACCCTGGCGCCGGCCGTCGCGGGCAAAGCCCATGTGATCCTGCGCATGACCGCCGAGGGTCGCGCCTGGTTCGGCGAGACGCGGGAGTTCACCCTGGCGAACCCGTGAGAGGCGGCTCCTGGCTCATGGCTCGTCTGTCATGATGCGGCGGATGTCGCGGCGGCCGTGGAGGACCCTGACGACCTCGATCGTGTCTTCGATCGGGCGATAGAAGACCACATACGGTTTGACAACGAAGGTCCTCAGTCCCGGACTGATGTCGTCGCGGCTCCTACCGCTTTCGGGAAACTGGACGTGTCTCCGGGCGGCGGCCAGGACGGCATCCACCAGGCGGTCAGCCGCTTTGGGGTTGTTTCGAGCGATGTAAGCCCACGCTTCGTCCAGGTCCGCCATGGCCTGGTCGGAAATCCGGGGATCGCTCACGCCTTCGTCTCCTGTTCGGAAGCAAGCCGTTTGCGACCTCGGGCTTTGATCAGCTCCACCGTCTGCTCCGTGAAGGGGCTGAGCTCCCCCCGGTCCGCCTGATCGATGCCGATCTGGATCTCACGGCGCAGCTCGGCGAGCTTACGCGCGTGGATCTCATCCCGCCTCCGCAGCAGCCGCAATCCCTCGCGGATGACCTCGCTGGCGGTCTGGTACAGGCCGCTCTCCACTTTCCCGTTGATGTACTGTTCCAGCTCGGGAGTCAAAGACACATTCATCGCCGGTCCTCCGTCCAGGCTCCAGGGAATAACAGAATTCTACATTTTTTGTCATCGGCCCGGAATCCCGAGCAGGGCAGGGGGCCTCCCTGGATCACTTCCCTACATCACCGTCCCCGCTGACGGACTTCCCACGCGGGTGGTTTCGGTCTATCCTTGGGACCGCGTCCAACCTGGGCTGGATTTCCGGCTTCGAGGTGTCATCGAGGAAACCAGGAACCATGGCACGCCACACGATGCCGCGACGGAGGCGATGGGGCCTCGCCAGACCATTGGTTCTCCCCGCGCTCTTGTTCGTTTTTCTCCCCTTGCTACAGCCCGCGTCCGCCCGTGCCGGCAAGCCTGACGCCGGGACCTTTCCCGCGTTCCAGGTACCGGGGCGGGAAGCCGACATGGCGATCCTCGGGGACCTGTTCCGGCGGCATCACAGCCCGGGAACGACCACCACGCTCTGGGACCCCTGGCTGCCGATGTCGGTGCTCTGGCCGGCGATCGGCCCGAGCGGGACGGCCGACCACATGCGCGGGTTTATCCGAAGCGCGCTCCTGGAGCGCCGGATCGACGGCGAGGGATATGTCGCCACCCAGCAGCACCGGGGCCTGGCGCACAGCGACGGCTGGCCGTTCCCGCTCTGGATGCAGGCTCAGGGGGCGGGCTGGCACTTCTCGCTGGCGCACGACGTGTACGGCGTCCAGAACGGCGCCCGGCCGACGACCTCACTCGACGGTTGGGAGCTACTCGGATTTGAATCCCAGGGCATTGACCCCGCGAACGGCCTGAAGCTGAAAGTGACCGGCCCGCGCGGCGCGATCACCACGCCGGGCTTCCGCGTGGCATCGCTCTCCGCGCCTTTCATTCGCATCGAGTGGTCGGCAAAGGGACTGCCGGCCTCGGCGCGGCCGGCGCTGGAATGGAGCACGGAAGAGGCCCCCCGCTTCGAGGCCGCGCGGCGGGTCGAGTTCGCGCCGCTGTCGGACGCCGACGGCATGCGCTACACGATGATTCCCCTCTACAAGCGACCGTCCTGGGGCGGCACGCTCACCCGGCTACGGCTCACGTTTGCGGAGACCGGCGGGGCGGAAATCGTCCTCAAGTCGGTCATCACGTCCGTCGATAGCCGGCATCCCATCAACAATGCCGTGTATCTTCAGGCGTGCGCGGACTATTTCGACTGGACGACCGACCTCGACTTTCTGCGCGCGAACATCGGCCGCATGCGCAAGGCCCTTCACTTCGCGCTCGACGAGTTCGCCGTGCGGCAGAACCACTGCGTCGTGGTTCCCTGGGTGGGACATGACGGCCGCTCCGGGTTGACGATCGGCCCCGATGGCAAGAAACAGATTCACGTCGGCCAGGGCGTCGGCAATAACTACTGGGACATCCTCCCCTTCGGCGGCCAGGACTTCCAGGCCACGCTCTACCTGTTCCACGCCTTGCAGCGCATGGCGGAACTGGAACGCCTCATCGCCGCGCATCCCGACTGGAACATCCCCGACGCCGACCATTTTGACCCGGCCGACCTGACCCAGCTTGCCGAGGCCATCAAGTCCGACGCCGGCAAACGGTTCTGGAACGACCGTACCGGCCGCTTCGTGGGCTGGATCGACCGCGACGGCAAGGCGTACGACTACGGTTTCACGACGACGAACTGCGAGGCGGTCCATCTCGGCCTGGCGACCCCCGCGCAGGCCCGCTCCATCGTGGACTGGCTGGACGGCACGCGCACCGTGGAAGGGGACACCTCCCGGGCGCGGATCTTTACCACTGGCGGTTCGCTCCGCGCGCCACGACGTTACGCAACGTCGAGACCTACGCCTGGGTCTGGTCGAACCCCGAGAGCATCCCCTGGGGCGACCAGGTGCAGGACGGCGGTGCGGTCCTGGGCTGGTCGTACTTCGACCTGATGGCCCGCATCAAGACGAAGGGTCCCGACGACGCCTGGCAGCGGCTGAAAGCCATTCTCGTCTGGTCCGACGAAGTCCAGCGCGCGGGCGGCTACCGGAAATACTACGACGCCCCGGGCCGAGGCACGCTCCAGGGCAGCGGCACGCCGGGCGGGCTCGGCCTCGATGCCGAGTTCCTCGAAAGCGTGCTGGTGCCCCAGGTCATGCTCTACGGCTTCCTGGGCGTGCAACCACATCCCGGCGGTCTGCGCATCGCCCCCCGGCTGCCCGCCGACTGGCCGGAATTGACGGTCACCAACGTCCACATTCAACACCTCGTCGCCGATCTGAAGGCGACGCCGGCTTCCATTCAGATCCACGCCGTGCGCGGCGACACCCAGACTCCGCTTCAACTCTGGCTGGAAACCGGCCGCTGGCAGAAAGAGCCGCTCCAGGCCGACGGCCAGCCCGCGGGGCCGGCCGAGGTGATTTCTCTTCCGGACGCGGACCATCCGATGAGCCTCGATTTCCGCACAGCGCCCGTGTTTCGCCTCAGGAGACTCCAGAATTCCGGATGCCAGATTCCGGATTCCGGATTCCGGATTCCGGATGCCGCATATTAGCCATCAGCCATCAGCCATCAGCCATTGAGCATCTGGAATCTGGAATCTGGAATCGCGGGGCGTGACCTCCAAGGTGGCTCGTACCATCCCCCCGGATCTTTTCCAGCCGACCGGGAAAGGAGACCCGCATGACCACATCCTCCGCCCAGTCGGTCATGAATCCGGACCGGACTTCGTTCCGCCTCGCCCTGGCGGTCGCCGATGTGAACTGGTTCAACACCGACAACCTCTTCAGCTCGGTCGAACGGCCGGACGTCGCCAGTTTGTTGCTGCACGCCTCCGATTACGTCAACGCCTGGCAACGCGGCTGGCGGCCGTGGACGCGGAATCGAGGGTTGAGCCACTCCCGACCGGGGCTATGGCGTCAGAATATCGTTCTCCCCCCCGGCTGGATGAAGCGCTACCCGCGCCTCGGCATGCGGCCGGTCCGCCGGGCCATCGCACGCTGGCGGACGGGCCAAGCTCCCGGGGCGGCGCTCGCCCTGGTCCTGACCTATCCGTTCTATCTCCATCTCCGCGAACAACTTCGGCCCGATGTGAGCGTCTATTACAACCTGGACGATTACGCGCTCTACTGGCCGGCGCGGGCGGCCTTCGTCCGGGAGATGGAACATCGGGCGGTGCAGGAAACGGACCTGACCATCTGCGTGGCGAAGCGGCGTTGCGATGACTCCGCGCCGCCGTTCCCGACGCCGCCGACCGCATCTTGCACATTCCCCACGGCGCGCCGGAATTCATGCTGGCCCCGACTCCCGAACATCGGCCCGACCAGGCCCCCGCCGATCTGCGCGACTTACCCCGGCCCTGGCTGGGCTTCATCGGCGCGCTGGAAGACCGCATCGACTGGCCACTGCTCACGCGACTGGCGGACGAAATCCCGGGAGGCTCGATCATCCTCATCGGCCGCCGCCCGACGCCGACCGGCGCCGCATGGGAAGAGGATTGTCAGCGCTGCCTGAACCGTCCCAACGTCCATCTCCTCGGCTGGCGCACCCAGTCCCAGATTGGCTCCTACAACCAGGCCTTTGATCTGTGCTTGATCCCGTACCGGCCCGATCATCCCTTCAACATCGCGTGCTGCCCGACCAAGATTCTCGATTGCATGGCGAGCGGCCGTCCCATCGTCTCGACCGCCGTGCCCGAATGCCGGCTGCACGAGGACTTGCTCGCGGTCGCCGAGGATTCCGAGGCGTTCGTATCGGCCGTGCGGGCCATTCTGGAAGCAGGTCCGGAGGAGGACCGCGCCCGGCGCGCTGGGAATATGCCCGAGCGCATTCGTGTACGCGGGTCGTGGAACGCATCCTCGCGGCGCTGCCGTGCCAATGGCAGAGTACCCATTAGCTTCCTAGGAAAGAAATACCCGTTTATCCTCATCCCGGAGGGATGACAGCCATTAGCCCCGGTTCGGCAGCGCAACCGGGGTGGGTGGGCGAACACGCGTCTCCTCACCGACCCCGGAGGGGTCGCAGAGCGCAGGGGCCCATCGGGCTGCGACCCCTCCGGGGTCGGTCCTCTGTCCTTGTGGACTGGCTTTACCGGTGGTGGCGCTGCGCTGACCACCGGCTAATGGCTCTCATCCCTCCGGGATGAACAGAGGACATGACTTTCCCAGGAGCCAATAAATCGATCCGTCCCCCTCACCCCAACCCTCTCCCCTGGCGGGAGAGGGTTGGGGTGAGGGGGACGGAGGCCGTGCGAGGGCGGCCGGGCCTTGCGTTCATACTGATCAACTGTTCCGATGATCGGGCTTGACGCTTTCTCCCCGAACTGCTATCAAGCCCACGCCACAAGGTCGGGCAACGGGACTTGTGCGCCTCACGAAAACCGAGGCGCAGGCGAGGCATCGCCCAATCCGCCGTCAAACGAAACTCAGGGAGGAGAAACGGATGAGACGGCTCAAGGCCAGCGGGGTCCGGTGCGTACTCTTATCGGTCCTGGGGCTGGTGCTGGCCGCAACCGAGGCGCGGTCGAGTCCGTACTCCATTACCGGCCTGGGCACGCTGCCGGGAACGTCGCAGAGCGTGGCGATGGCGATCAATAATCAGGGGCAGGTCGCCGGCATCTCGTACAACAGCGGGGATGGCACCTTCGGCAAACTCGATTACGAAGGATCATACTCCGATGTCACGCCCGCCCGATTCCACGCTGTCGGTGATGGTGCTCAATCCTTTCTCTACAGCAACGGGGGGATGACGCAGATCAGTCCAAATGGGGGCCTGGCAACGTCGATCAATGACTCGGGCCAGGCTGTGGGCGGGCCGAACACATCCATCAACAACGCGGGCCGGTATGTTGCTGCACCAGGGTCGCGTATCGACTATGGGTTCAACGCGGGCCCTTCCCTGTTGGTGGACGGTGACAAGACTACAAACCTCGGTCTATTCACGCCGTACGCGATCAACAACGCGGGGCAGATTGCGGGATATCAGATCAACCCATGGGGGACGGCTGACAACGCTGGAGTGTATCAAAACGGGGCTTTCAAGGATCTAACACCTTCTCTGAAGAACCAGGGTTTCGACGGATACGACTCAAGGGCGGTCGCCATCAATTCAATGGGCGACATGGTAGTCAATGCCATCAATCAGGATCTCTCACTTCATTCCTACTTCTATCGTGCTTCCTCGGGAGCACTGACCGAACTCACAAAGCTCCCGGGCGGATCGGGGATGGTAGCGACCGCGCTGAACGATAAGGACCAGGCCGTGGGCAACGGTTTCCTCTACAGCGACGGGACCATCCAATCGCTCCCGAGCCTGTTACCGACCAACAGTGGTTGGAGCAACCTGAACGCCACAGGGATCAACAACGCCGGGCAAATCGTCGGGCAGGGGCAGTACAACGGCCAGGAACAGGCGTTCTTGATGAACCCGGACGGTTTTCAGACCGTACCCGAACCGAGCACGCTGGCGCTCGGGGATTGATCACGGTCGGCCTCGTCGCGCATCGCATCAGAGGGAAAAGGGGGCCGGGAGCCGGTGGTTTGTAGAGCCACTCCCTGGGCCGCCCGAGTCCGCGCTCATCCTCTAAGCCCGAAGCGCCAGCGAGTGCATTCTCTCTCTGGGCCTCCCCAGAAATGCACTCGCTGGCGCTTTGGGCTTGCAAGAGCGATGTCCCACGCCATCGTGAACCGCTCTAGCTCAGTGGATGCGCCCATCAGTCGCAGGAACCCATCCAGGATCGTGAGAGGATGGGGTGGGTTCCCAGGAATGTACAAGTCGATCGGCAAGAGATTCCGCACACCATCGTTGACCTCGGGGTGCCCTCGGAAGATACCGCCCGAGATGGCGCACGCCCCGACCACGATCACGACTTTCGGAGCGGGGACCGCCTCGTAGGTCTTCCAGAGGGCGAGCTCCATGTTCTTGGTGATCGGCCCCGTGATGACGAGTCCGTCGGCGTGCCGGGGCGAGGCGACGAACTGGATGCCGAAGCGCCCCATGTCGAAGACCACCGTGCCCAGGACGTTCAGGTCGGCCTCCGCGGAATTCTCGCCGCCCGCGCTCACCTGGCGCAGCTTCAAGGAGCGCCGCAAAAGCCGGCACCGCTGTGGTTCCAGCGGTGACGCCGGCACGAAGGCATGCCCACTGCGCAGCACCAACTCCTCCCGGGTCCGGGTGGCCAGACGGTAATCCTGGCTGAAGCGAATGCGGTGCTCCGGACAGGCCTCGACGCACTCCGTGCAAAACAAACAGCGGCCCATGTCCAGGCGGAGGCCCGCGCCGTCGCGCTCGATGGCGTCGGTCGGACACACCTCGACGCAGGAGCGGCAGCCCTCGGGGCACGTCGAGGCGTCGAGCACGGGCAGGCCGCGAAAACGATCGGGGAGCCGGGGCGGATCACTCGACGGATACGAGATCGTCCGATGGCCCTGTCGCAAACGTTCACGGATGATATTGATCATGGGTTGACTGTTGGTACCGGGTACGGGTTTCGAGGCTTGGAGGCTCTCCGGGAGGTTTGGTCTTAGCCCCAACGGGGCGGCAGTGAATAGCCCGGGGCGTTAGCCCCGGGAACCGGGGCCGCGAGCGCGCCCTCCTTCCGCGAAGCCCCAACGGGGCGATAGAAGAGCTGGCGGACTGTCGCCCCTTCGGGGCTTTCGAGAAAGGTTTCTTGTGCTGTTCTCCGGTCCCGGGGCTAACGCCCCGGGCTATGGACTGCCGCCCCGTTGGGGCTGAAAACACCGACATCACAGATCATGGCCGCAGTAGGAGAGATTGAAGCTCTTGTTGCACAGGGGGAAGTCGGAAATTTGCTGATCGCGCAGCGCCATCGCCAGTACCGATCCAGTTGTGGAACGACGGATCGACGATCTTGTAACGTGCGAACTGGCCCGCATCGTCGGTGATCGCCACGTGCGCGATCTCGCCCCGCCACCCCTCCACGAGCGCGACCGCCAGGGAACGGGGACGCAATCGGCGGGTGTCGAGCTCGACCCGGGCCGGGCCTTCCGGCAGACCTTCGAGCTGCTGCCGGACGTACCGGGCCGACCGCGCGATCTCGAGCCTGCGGACCAAAGCCCGCGCGAACACGTCGCCCGTCGAGCGCGTCGAGACGGGGATATACGCGAAGCGATAGATGCCGGTCGGGAAGTCGTGCCGGACATCGCGGTCGACGCCGCAGGAACGCGCGGCGGGCCCGACGAGTCCCAGTTCCTCGCAGACTTCGCGCGTGATGCGCCCGGTGTCCTCGAAGCGCGACTGGACGGAGAGCGAACTCCAGAGCAGGTTCATCGCGCCGATCAATTCTTCGAGAGCCGTCTGGACACGACGAGCCAGTTCCACGCCCCGCTCGGATTCGACATCGAACCCCACGCCGCCGGGGCGCACCAGGCCGCGGCCGAACCGGCTGCCGCAGAGGGCGGCGGTGATGTTGAGGAAGTCACCGCGCAGTCGCCCGCAATACGAGGCGGTCGGCAAAAAGCCCACGTCGCCTGCCAGGGCGCCGAGGTCGCCGGTGTGGTTCGCCAGCCTCTCCAGCTCCAGGCCCACGCCGCGGATCGCCAGGGCCCGCAACGAAGGCGGGACGCCCGCGAGGGCCTCGACGATCTGGCAGTAGGCCGAGGCGTGTCCCACCGACGTATCGCCGGCCACTTGCTCCATCATGGGGAGCGTCCGTTTCCCAGGACCGCCCACGAGGGCGCGCTCGATGCCCCGATGTTGATAGCCCAGCGAGATTTCCAGGTGGAAGACGTGCTCGCCGTGGCACTGAAAGCGAAAATGGCCCGGCTCGATGACGCCGGCATGGACCGGCCCGACGGCCACCTCGTGGATCTCGGGGCCTTCCACGCGGAAGAACGGGGCCGACGGAGGCAGAACCGACGGCTCGATCGGTTCCTCGTCCGGCCGCGACCAGGCATCGCGCCCCGCGCGATAGGAACGATGGAACCGGATCGGCTTGAGCCAGGGATGCCCGCGAGGGACCACGCCCCATTGCTCGGCGATCTCGCGCTCGAACCAATGCGCCTGGGGGCATTCCGGCGTCAGCGCCTCGTATTCGTTCCCGACCTCCGTGGCGGCGAGAGACAGCGCGCTCGCGGCGTCGTCGGCGAGCACGAGATAGAGTCGCACGCCGCCGTCCTCGCGCGGTTGTCCGAACAGCGCGACGATGCGCTGGCCCGCCGCGACCTGGTCGATGACCTCGGCGCGGAACCGTTCCATCGCCAGCAAGGGGATATCGTCCAGCGCGACCGGCTCCGCGTAGAGCGCGTGCGTCATCAGGGTGGTCGTCATCACTGTCCTCCAAGCGATCGCGCCGCGTCGTGCAGCAGCGTGCTGACGGCGGGGGGGACGTAGACACCGAGGGCCAGGACACAGAGCAGCAACGCCGCGGGCGGCAGCGTCGCCCAGAGCGGTTCGGGTCGGTGCTCGATGCTCTCGTCACGAGGACCCTGGGCCATGGGCAGGATGAGGTTGGCCATGCCGATGAAGACCACCGCCAGCAAGGCCAGATACAGCGCGGCGACGGCCCCGCGGCCCTGATCGAGCGCGGATTTCAAGATCGTCAACTCGCTGAGAAACGTGCCGAACGGCGGCGAGCCGCTGATGGCCAGAAACCCCGCGACCCAGAGGACCCCGCTGATCGGCAACGTGCGGCTCAACCCGCGCGTGCCGGCGATCGATTTCGTCTTGTAAGCCCGCAGGATATTCCCCGCCACCAGGAACAGGCCGGCCTTCGTGAGGGAATGGTTCACGGCGTGCAGCGCCGCGCCGAAAACGCCCGCCCCGCCCAGGCTGATCCCGATCGCCAGGATTCCCATGTGCTCGATGCTGGAGTAGGCCAGCATCCGCTTGAAATCCGCCTGGCCCAGGATGAACACGGCCGCGATCGCCATCGACAACAGGCCGAAGACCAGCAGCAGGCCCTGACTGAACGAAGCCAGCCCCGCGGCCACGCAAACTTGATGAACGCGCAGGATGCCCACGAACGCACAGTTCAGCAGCGCCCCCGACAAGAGCGCCGAGACGACGGAGGGCGACTCGCTGTGCGCATCGGGCAGCCAGGTGTGCAGCGGCGCCAGCCCCATCTTGGTGCCGTAGCCCACCAGGAAGAACAGGAACGCGCCCTCGATCCAGGGCGCGTGCAGCCGGCTCGCCGACGCGATCAGGTCCTTGAGCACCAGGGGCGTCGCGGGCCCGCCGATGTCAAAGGCGGCGATCGCCAGCAGGAAGTTCCCCAGCAAGGCCAGCGCGATGCCGACCGAACAGATCAGCAAGTACTTCCACGTCGCCTCGAGCGAGCGGTGATGCCGGTGAAAGCAGATCAAAGGTGCGCTGGCGAGCGTCGTGGCCTCGATGCTGACCCAGAGGATGCCGAAGTGCTGGCTCAGCGTCACCAGCGTCATCGCCGCCAGGAAGAGCAAAAGACACCCCGTGAAGATCGCCTCCGGCTCGTTGCGGAAGAACAGGTGCTCCTCGGGATCGAGCGGTGCTGGTGCGACTCCAACGCCAGCCAGCCGACGCCGTAGAGCGCCGTCGCCAGGAAGAGGACGCTGATGATGCTCAGGAACAAGAGGCCGACGGCATCGAGCGCGAGCCAGCCTCCCCAGGAGGGTCCGTACCCGTGTACCCATCCGCCCACGGTCAGGGCGGCATGCGCCAGGGCGGTGCTCACCAGCAGAACGCGCCGGGGAACATCCGCGCGCAGACCGAAGGCGGCCAGCCCCGCGATCAGGGGGACGAGGATGAGGGCGAAGATCATGCAACTCAATCCTTCAGAGAAGTCAACTGATCGACGTCGATGTGGTCGAACTCGCGGCTGATGTGGAAGATCATGATCCCCATCACGAAGACCGCCACGAAAACATCGAGCAAGACGCCCATCTCCACGAGGAGCGGCTGCTCACGCGCCAGCGCGACGCCAAAAATGAAGATCCCGTTTTCGAGCACGAGATAGCCCATGACCTGCATCAGGGCCTTGCGCCGGCCGACGATCAGAAAGAGTCCGGTGAGGATCGTCGCGAGGGCCAGGGGCAGCACCAGCGGCGACACGGCCGCCCACGGCAGGACCAACTGTGAGGCGATCCAGAAGGAGAGCGCCACCATGACGATGCCGGCGAGAATCGACGCGCTGTAACCAACGAGCGGTTCCACTTCGGCGCGGATCCCCGACGAGCGGATCGCGCGCAGCAGCAGCCACGGAAAGATCGCCCCCCTGAGCAGAAACGCCACGAGCGCGAAGAGCACCACGCGGATACCCAGCCCGTGTTCCGCGACCAGGAGCGGCAGAAACCCCAGGGCCATGCCCTGAAGGGCGTTCACGCGCACGCACCCCGCGAGCCGGCTCGACCCGAGCAGGATGAGGTTCAGCAGCACCACGAAGACCAGGACGGCATCGAGCAGGGAAGTCACGGGAGGTTCCTCGCATACTCCAGGACGAGGGCCAGGCCGGCGAGCGTGACCGCGCCGATCAGCAGCTCCGGCACGCGCGACAGCCGCATCCGGGCCATCGTCGATTCGATCACGCCCAGCACGACGGCCAGCACCAGCATCCCCACGCAGGCAATCAAGACGTCCACGGGCAAGAAGCCGACGCGCGGCACCACCAGCCCCACAAGAAATGTCCCCAGCAGCCAGAGCTTCAGGGCCGCGCCATAGAGGATGAATGCGAAGTCCGGGCCGCTATGATCGAGCACCATCACCTCGTGAATCATCGTCAATTCGAGGTGCGTGTTCGGATCGTCCACCGGAATGCGCGCATTCTCGGTCAGAAACACCACCAGGAAGGCGACCGCCACCAGCCCGAGCACGATCCCCGAGTCCGCCCAGGCGGCCATCGGAAAGGACGTGTGCATATCCGAAAGCGACAGCCCCCCCGTCAGCCGTGCCACCGCCGCCAGGCCCAGGAGCAAGGACGGCTCGGCCAGCGTCGAAAACAGCACTTCCCGGCTGGCCCCCATGCCCTCGAACGACGAGCCGGTATCGAGCGCGGCAATCACCGTGAAGAAGCGGGCCAGCCCGAGCAGGTACGCGAACAGCACGAGATCGCCCTCGAACCCCACCAACGCGCGACAGCCGCCGAAAGGCAGCAACGACGCCGCGGCCAGCACGGCCGCCAGGCCGACGATCGGCCCGGCGCGAAAGACCCAGGTGGTCGTCCGGCTGTAGACGGCACCCTTTCCGAGCAGCTTCCCGAGGTCGTAATACACCTGGAGCAGCGGCGGCCCGCTCCGGCCGGCAAAGAGCGCCTTCGTCTGGTTCGTCACCCCGAGCAAAAGCGGTGCCCCGACGATCGCCAGCAGCCCGGGAACGAACGTGGATAGGGACATGAGCGAAACCCTTCTCGGAGGTCACGATCCGTGTGACACGCTGACAAACCAGATCAAAAGGACGATCAAGGTCAGTGCAATGTACGAGATATAAAGGTGAATGCTCCCCTGCTGGAGCCAGCGCAGCCGGCCGGCCGCCCGTCCCACGGACCCGAACACGGGGCGGTAGAGCGTTTCTTCGCAGACATCGGGCGTCTCGGTGTGGAACGTCGCGGCCTGCGGAAACAAGCCCGACGGGGCCGACCGTTTCGTGTGCGCGTGGAGCAACGCCCCGAAGAGTGTCGTCGTGGGCTGGACGTAGGAAGAGGCCGTGTATTGCATCCGGGCCGTCGGCCGCGCAAAACCGCAATCCCACGTCCCCGACGTCCCGACCGGCCGCCCGGAGAGCAGGAACCCACGCAATCCCACGAGCGCCAGACCCATCACCAGGAAGGCCGCGCTCACGCCGACGACCGTCGTCAGCGGCGCGATCGCCGCGCCTTCCAGCGCGGACCCGGTGGCCGCCGGCAGATGTGCGACTTCCACCGCGATCGGCAGCAGCGCCCGGAGGATCACCGGCGCGAGCAAGCCAACCAGCAGACAACCCAGCGCCAGGACCACCATCGGCGCGACCATCAGCACCCCGGGCGGATGCGCGTGCGCCGCCGCGGCGGTACGAGGTTCTCCCAGAAAGACGATGCCGACGACCTTCGTGAAGCAGACGGCCGCCAATCCGCCGATCATGGCCAGCGCCCCGATGACCAGCAGGCCCGGCGCCGAACCCGCCGGCCCGAGCGTGGTCGCCGCCCGGAACGATCCCAGATAAATCAGGAACTCGCTGGCAAAACCGTTCAGCGGCGGCAAGCCGACGATCGCGACCGCGCCGACGATGAAGGCCAGGGCCGTCATCGGCATGCGCTGCGCGAGGCCGCCCAGCGAGATCCACGTCCCGCGTGCCCGTCGCATGGACGACCGCCCCCACGCCCAGGAAAAGCAGGCCCTTGAACAACGCATGATTGACCACGTGCAGCAACGCCCCGGTGATTCCCAGCACGGCCAGGATCGGGGCGCCGGAACTCGCGCCGAGCAACCCGAGCCCCAGCCCGAGCGCGATGATGCCGATGTTCTCGACGGTGTGGTACGCCAGAAGGCGCTTCAAGTCGTGCTGCGCGATGGCGAACAAGACCCCCCAGATCCCGGAGACGATGCCGATCCCGACCAGGAGCCATCCCCACCACGCGGGAGGTGTCGGGAGGAACATCAAGGCTTGAACCAGGCCGTAGATCCCGGTCTTGACCATCACCCCGGACATGACCGCCGAGACGTGGCTCGGCGCGGCCGGATGCGCCTCCGGGAGCCACACGTGCAGCGGAATGAACCCGGCCTTGGTCCCGAAGCCGATCACGGCCAGTACGAAAAGCAGGCTGGCCAGCGCCGGTGGCGGTGGCGCGGCGGACGCAATCGCCGTGAAGTCCAGCGAGCCCGCCTGGCGACCCAGCAGAACGAAGAACGCCAGCAAGAAGGCGGTCCCGAGGTGAGTGGCGATCAGATAGGTCCGGCCCGCCTCGCGCACGCTGCGCTTCCTCGTCCTCGAACGTCACGAGAAAGTACGACGCGAGCGACATCACCTCCCAGGCGACCAGGAACAAGACCCCGTTCCGCGCCACCACGACCAGCGCCATGCTGGCCACCAGGACGTTATAGAAGAACCAGGGCACACCGAGCCGTTTGCGCTCGCGATACGCATCGAGGTACTGGGCGCCGTAGATCGCGGACAGACCCGAGAGCCCCAGGATCGCGAGCAGGAACCACGCCGACAAGGGGCTCAGGCCGATGGTGAACGAACCATACGGAACATCCCAGGCGCGGGCCATCGTTTCGGTAGTGCCGCTCACGACCGTCCGGACCGCGGGGACCAGTCCCAGAGCACAGCCAGCGACGGCGCCACCCGCTCCCAGGATCGTGCTGAGACGGGGAAATCGGCTCGCGGCCAGAGCCAGCACGCCACTGACCACCAGGAGAACGATCGCACCGAGCAGAAGTCCCATCTTCGTTCACTCCTGGCTAGCCACGGGGTTCGACTCGAACGAGGCTTCCACGCGACGGATCGCGGCCAGGATCTCCCCCGGCGGTCCCTGTCGCTGGAGGACCGCACGGACTGGCTCATCTCGTAGCGCGCAGGCAATGCGGGCCAGCATCCGCAAGTGGGCCCGAATCGTCGGGCTGACGAGCACGAGCAGCGTGCGCACAAACGGGCTGCCTTCGGCCCCAAAGCCGAAATCGACCGGCCGTTCGAGGAACGCGATCGTCAGCGAGGCTCGGCCCACGGGAAGGACCACCGGGTACCGCGCATGAGGGACCGCGATCCCGTTCCCCACCGCCGTCGAGCCCGCCGCTTCCCGAGCCAGGAACAGTTGCAGCAGGATCGACCGATCGAACGGCCCCGGCACGCGCATCTGATCGACAATCGTTCGCAACGCCTCGGCCTTGCTGGCGCAACGCACACCAGAGATGATCCCCCCCAGCTCGAGGGCGTCGATCAGCCCCTCGTTCTTTTCGGAGGGTTCAAAGAGGTCCGGGGTGAACTCCACCCGGCGGACCGTCGCCCATTCCAGAAGCTCGGTCCGGTTGAAGTACGGCTGGCCGTCCACTTCCCGCGAAGGAAGCTCCAGCTCGTTGATCCAGCGGTAAATCTGACTTTCCGGTACGTGGAAGATCGCCGCGGCGCCGCGGACTGTCAGGTCCAATTCCGCCTCCTCGAAAAAAACGCCCCGAGAGCAACAGCACCGGCCCTTCAGTCCGTCTCCCTCTCGGATGCCATCCCCAGGCGCCTCGCGCCGGGGACGGAGCGCCTCCCGCGCTCTGTGCGGCGAGATCCTGCTCCCCCCGATGGATGTGTTGCAGGATCACCTGTCGCGGCGCTTGCTGCTTCACCGCCTGGAGAACGTGCGCATTGCGCAGGACGAACGACAATTTCGACATCAAGTGCAGGTGCGCCCGCGTGGTCGAGCTGATGATCGTGAACAACGTATTGACCGGCTCACCGTCGAGGGCACCGTAGTCGATCGGCTGTTCCAGGAAACAGAGCGTGAGCGAAGGGCGTCCCACGTGCAAGACCACCGGATTCCGGACGTGCGGGACCGCGATCCCCTCGCCAATGGCCGTCGGGGCAATCGCCTCGCGCGCAGCAGAACGCGCAGCAGGAATTCCCGGTCCACCTCATCCGGCAAACGGAGGATCTGGACGACCTCGCGCAGGGCGCCTTCCTTGTCGGAGCCCGAGACACGATAAAACACGCCCCCCGCCTCCAGGGACGCGGACAACGAGGGGATCGTTTGCCCCTCCGCCTCCGGCTCGGAGAAGATCTCACTGGAAACACTCAATCTCCGTGAGGTCGCCCACTCGAGAAGCTCCGCTCGATTGAAGCGATACTGCTCCTGGATGCGGTAGGCGGGAATGGATTCCTGTTTGATCCAGCGATAAATCGTCTTGGTCGATACGCAAAGGAGGGCCGCCGCGTCTTGCACGGAGAGATTCATATCTCGGACGCCATCCTCGCCGGGATTCGGCCGCCGTCAGAATCTTTCAGGGACATCTTTGCCCATCAGTTACAACGTTGGACAGTATTGGTTGGATGGCATAGGTTGTCAAGAGCAGGGCGAGAACGCTCTTTGAGGAAGGAGACCGCGCCGTGGTCGTACCGCCGAAGCCCCCAAGGGGCGACACAACCCGCTCTACGTATGTGTTTATCGGTTCCTGGGAAAGAAATGCTCGTCATCCGCATCCCGGAGGGATGGCAGCCATTAGCCCCGGTTCGCGCAGCGCAACCGGGGTGGGTGGGCGAAAACGCGTCTCCTCACCGACCCCGGAGGGGTCGCAGCCCGAATGGCCCAGGCGCTCTGCGACCCCTCCGGGGTCGGTCCTCTTTGCATGTTGCCTTGCCTTACCGGTGGTGGCGCTGCGCTGACCACCGGCTAATGGCTCTCATCCCTCCGGGATGAACCGAAGGACATGACTTTCCCAGGGGTCGATAGTGTCTCATAGGGCTGGTTTTCTGGGCTATTCCATGTAGCGGCCGGGGACGGCCGCCGCTACAGGGAAAGGGCTTACGTCCATCGGCAGGACGCGAAACACGTACGCCCCCGCGGGGCTTGCCGGACCGCCTCTCAGCGGGCTCCGCCCCCGCCCATGCCCCCACCCATACCTCCCATGCCGCCGGCAGGCGGGCCGAAGCGCCGCTGGGGGGCGACCTCTCTGCGCAATTCGGCCACCTCCTGCCGCAAGGCGTGCAGCTCGTCGAGGATGCGGGGCGTCGGATCGATCAGCGGGTTCGAGGGGTCCGATGCGCTGTCGATCACGATCAGGCCGTCCTTGTGAACGCAGTAGGTCAGGTCGAGCTGATGGAGTGCCAGGGTCAAGGTGGTCGCCAGGGGAATGCCTTTCAGGTCGATCGTCACGGGCGAGGTCATTGTCTTCTCGGCGGTCGCGAGTCCCGCCGGATCGACGTAAAACGGAATGCCGCCCGGCAGTTCCTCGCAGTCGGTCTTGGACTGAATGTACTTGAGAACGTCCCCCAGCGTTGTTTCGTTGGGGAAGGACATTTCGATCTCTTCGTTGAGCTTCAACCAGATGAGGGCCGCCTTCTCCGAGACCCGTGGCGTGGCGTGGAGGCGTTCGGCGGGCGTGACGGCGTCGCCGGTAGCCTCCCCTCCCACGGCGCCGCCTCCATACTGGGCCGTGGCGGCCAGCGCTTGCAACGGCGCGGTGGTTGTGACCGGCCTCGCGTGCAAGGCCGGCCAGGCCCAGCATCCCACTGCCACGACAATCACGACCAGCGCCATGAGCGCCGCCCTTGCCGAGCCAGTTCCGGTATCGCATCGTAGACAGGCTCCTTGATGGGTCACTGAGACATGGACACACGTCCGATTTTGACCGTCGCCGTGCCGACCTACAACGGCGCGCGCCATCTGGCCGAGGCCCTCAAAAGCATTCTTGCACAGGAGGCTGCCCCGTTCGACCTGATCGTTTCGGACGACCGTTCCGAAGATGAGACGCTGGCGATCGTCGGCCGATTCGCGGGCGACCGGGCACGCATCGAGGTGAATTCCGAACGGCTGGGCCTGGCGGGCAACTGGAACCGGTGCGTGGTGCTGAGCCGCACGGAGTGGGTGGCGATTTTTCATCAGGACGATGTGATGTTGCCCGGCCACCTCGCGGCGCATCGAGCAGGAGATCCAGGCGATCCACGAATCCCCCGCCCGGCGCTGTGGCGACCCCTGGGGCCTGATCGGCGGGCGGGCCGCGGCGATCGACGCAGCGGGCCGGCCCGTGCCGGCGCGCATCGTCGCGCCGTCCTCCCTGGATCGGCTTCCCGGTGACATCGCGTTCCCGCCGGGCGCATTCGTGCGCGAGCTGGCCGTGGAAAACCCGGTGCGATGCTCGGCCGTGACGATCCGCAAGAGTGCGCACGAGGCTCTTGGCGGCTTTGATCCGTCCTATCGCTACGCGGTGGACTGGGATTTCTGGCTGCGGCTGGCGCGCGGCTGGACGGTGCTCTGGCGGGCTCGTCCCACGGTGGCCTTCCGCTGGCACCCGGCCAGCGAAACGCACCGCTTCCAGACCGGCACGACGGACCTGGAGGAGCAAGAACGGCTGCTGGAGGGCGTTTTTCAAGAGGCGGCGTGGGGATGGTTCGAGACGCGTTCGCTGCGCCGCGCGGCCGCTCGTCGCCTGGCGCGGGCCTATCTGAATCGGGCTTACGAGGCATCGAAAGCGGGGTCGAGCGGGCTCGCGCGCGGTGTCTTCGAAGATCGCTCCGGCTTCATCCCGGCATTGTGGGCACGATTGTGCGTGATCCCCGTCTGGCCGCGCGGCTGGCCATGGTCTGCGTCGCGCGGGGATGAGCGACCTTGCCCCGTGGGCGGGGTCCAGACCCAGCCCACGTCCGTCCTGGATTGCCTCCCGGCGGCGCCGATCCTACTCGATCGGCTCACGCCACTGGCCGTCCGGGCGGAGAACCTCATAAGGCCGGAACCGCGCCTTGTAGGTCAGCGACAGGCAATCGGCCACATGATAGCCCAGGTAGACGTGCGGCAAACCGCGGGCGCGGGCCTCGGCGATCAGGTTCAGGATGTTCCACGTCCCGAGCCCGCGCTGGGCTTGATCGGGATCATAAACGAAGTAGATCGCCGAGAGCCCGACCGGCAGCGCGTCGACATAGCCAAGGCCCACCAGCGCGCCGTCGAGGTCGTAGCGCCACTCCTCGGTCGGAAACGGGTTGGCGACGAAGGATTCATGAAACGAGTCCGGGTCCTCGCTCCGCCAGGGCCAGCCCCGGGTGCGGGCGCGGTAAGCGTGGAAGCGCTGAAAGAGATCCAGCGCTTCGGGCGTGACGCCGGGGCGGGCGATGCGCCGCCGGACGATGTTCTCGTTGACCCGGGAAACCCGCCGCTGCGAGCGGTCCGGCTGGAAGCGGGCCACGTCCACCCGCAACGACTGGCAGGCCGCGCAGGCCAGACAGCGCGGGCGGAACAGCATGTGTCCGAAGCGTCGCCAGCCGGCCCGCAGGCGCACCGCGTACTCGGCCGCGCTCATGCGCGCGATGCCCTCGTACTCCATGCGCGCGATCTGTTCCGGCAGGTAGCCGCAACGCTCCGGCGCAGCCACAAACCGGTACGACGTCTTCACGGCGATCTCCGCCCCCCATGCGCTCCGTTCCCCCTGGCGATCCTCCGGCTTATCTATCGTATCGACGCGGGGGGATGACCTGTGAGGGCTGCTGGTATGTTTCCAGACGTGGGGCAAGGTCCAGGTACTCGGTCACAAGTGAGACGAGGATTCTTGTATTGCAGCCCGGTTTACCGGGCTCGCCCTGGTCTTCGGCCCGGCGTTCACGCCGGGTCGCATGCCCCCGGCGTGAACGCCGGGTCTAGGACCGCTGCGCGGAACACCCGGTAAACCGGGTGGAAAGAACTCACTCGCTCAACTTGCATGGTTTTTCTGGGAGACCATGCAGTCCCGATACCGGCGACAGGTTGAAGCCAGCGGGACGGCCTTCGATAATACGTGCCCGGTCGGTCGGTCGGTGAACCCGCGAGATTGTGAGCCACCCATGCGCCTGGCCTTCAGCACCAACACATTCATGCACTTGCCGTTCTCGACGGCCGCCGCGCGCATCCAGGCCCTGGGCTACGAGGGTCTGGAGCTGCGGGCCGACGTGCCGCACGCCTGGCCCGCCGGCATGCGCGACGGCGCCAAGCGGAACATGCGCGCCGCCATGCGCAACTACGGCCTGGCCTTCTCGAACGTCAACGCCTTCCGCATGGAAGCCGTCGGCGACTACCGCAACCCGAACTGGTACCCCTCGTTCCTGGAAGCCGACGAAGGCTATCGCCGCGTCCGGATCGATCACACGCGGCGGGCCCTGTCGCTCTGCGCCGAGCTGGGCGCGCCGCACGTGAGCACTCTGCCGGGCGGCCTGCTCGCGCCGGGACAGTCGCGCCAGGCCGCTCTCGACCGGTTCGTCGAGGCCCTCAAACCGCTCGCCGAGTACGCGCACAACCTGGGCGTGGCGCTCCTGATCGAGCCCGAGCCGAGCCTGCTGGTGGCGACGACCGACCAGTATCTCGAAGTGGCCGAGCGGGTCGGCGCCCCGTCGCTTGGCCTGAATTTCGACATCGGCCACGCTTATTGCGTGGGCGAAGACCTGCCGCGCCAGATCCACAGGCTGGCCGCGCATACGAAGCACTATCACATCGAAGACATGGCCGCGACCCGCGTGCATCATCATCTGGTTCCCGGCACGGGCGCGATCGACATTCCGGCCGTCGTGGGCGCGATCCGCCAGACGGGCTACGGCGGCTGGCTGACCGTCGAGCTCGACCCGCTCGTGGACGATCCCGATGCCGCCGGGCGGCAGGCGCGGGCGTTTCTTCAGCCGCTGATCGAGGCCGCGTGATCCTCATGGCGTTGAAGCCCTATCTGCAACTGGTCCGCCTGCCCAATGTCTTCACCGCCGCGGCCGATAGCCTGGCGGGCTGGCTGCTGACGATGGGGACGTTCGCCCAGCCCGGCCGCTGGATGCCGCTGTGTCTGGCATCGATGACGATCTACGCGGGCGGGATCGTCCTGAATGATCTGGCTGATTACGACGTGGATTGCGTGGAGCGACCGGAACGGCCGTTGCCCTCGGGCCGCGTCTCGCGGCAGTTCGCGGCCATTCTCGGTTCGGGGGCTCTTCTGGCCGCCGGTCTGGGGTTGGTCGCCGCCTTGTGGACGAGGACCCGGCCTTGCGGTCGCCTCCTGCTGATCGTTTGCGTGGCCGCCTATGACGCCGGGCTGAAACGGCTCTGCATCGGGCCGGTGGTCATGGGAGCGTGCCGGGGCTTGAATGTCCTTCTCGGCATGAGTTGGGCCGCGCGGTTCGGGGGACCGGCCGCGTGGCTGGTGGCCGGGGCGATCACGGTCTTCATCATCGGCGTGACCTGGATCAGCCGGTCGGAAACGCGCACCGGGGCCATCGGGGGACCGATCGCGGGCTGGATCCTGGAGAACCTGGCCCTGCTCGGTCTCCTGGGGGCGGCGCTAAACGCCCGGTCCTTCCCCAGAATCGGGCCCGAGCCGCCGCCGGTCGTGCCCCTGGAAGGCGTGCTCGTGCTGCTGGTGGTCGCCGGATTCGTCAACGCGGCCACCGGCTGGGCGGTGCGCGAGCCGGTGCCGGAGCGGCTCCAGCAGGCCGTCAAGACGGGCATCTTCGCGCTGGTCTGGCTCCATGTGGGGATCGTCGCGGCCGTGCGAGGGCCCGTACCGGCGCTGGCCATCGCGGCGCTCTGGCTACCGGCGTATGGATTGGGGAAATGGCTGTATTCGACCTGAAACGTCGTGCGAAATGATCTTCGTAGGGTGGGTCAGCGGCCATTTGGGATAAGACAGATGCCGCTGACCCACCCTACGAAAATCCTCCTTTCCGCCACCCTCTGAAAACCGGGCGGCGCATCGGTTAGAATACAATGGCCCCCTTCCGGCCGCGTCGCGCCGGGGTCGAACGGTCCGAGGTCATCATGGCTGAGCCGATCGTGGTCCTGTCGATCCCGCAACTGCGACAGGCGGACATCACTCCCGGCGCGCTGGCGTCGTTGGAGGCGATCTCGGCGCGGGCGCGATCGCCGAGCTGCTGCCGACCTTTCCCAGCCTGGCCGCGCCCGCGTTCGCCACGATGGTCACGGGCGTCGATCCGCTCGTTCATGGCTTGATCGGCGATACCTTTTTCGACCGCCAAGAGGGCAAGGTCGTCGGCCGGCCGTTTCCGGACGCCGTGATCGCGGGACCGAAGATCTGGGAGCGTCTGCGGGCTGCCTGGCCCGAGTCAAAAAGCCTGGCCTGGTTCACGCCGAGTCTTCCCGGCGCCGCGGTGGACCTGGCCGCGTGGGTCGATCCCCGCGCCGGGGTCGTGACCCAGCCGCCCGAGCTGGCCTCCCGGCTGGCGGAGCGCTTCGGACCCTACCCGGCGGCCCGGTTCCTGCCCGGCGGCCAGCCCTTGCCGATGAACTCGATCGCGTGGATCCTCCAGACGGCCGCCGCCATGATCGCCGAGGCCCGGCCCGAGCTGGCCCTGGTGCGCATTCCGCTGCTGGGACAGGTCGCCCGCCGCTTCGGCCCCGACGGCCGCGAGACGTGCCGCGCGGTCATCGAACTCGAGAATGTGCTCAAGCCGTTCCTGGCGGCCCTGCCGAGAAACTGCGTCGTTCTCGCGGCGACCGAGTCGATGGCGACGCCCGTGATCGCGCCCTTCTGCCCGAACCTGGTGCTCCGCGACCTCGGCCTGCTGGAGCTCGTCCCCGCGGCCGGGGGCGGGATCGATATCGACCTGGAGGCGAGTGGGGCGTTCGCCGTGACCGACCATCAGCTTTGCCACATCTATGTCAACGACCCCGGTGCCATCGGCACGGTGGCGGCCGGTTTCAGCGGGGCGAGCAGCGACGCGATCGACGCCGTGGCCACGGGCCGCCGGCGTCTGAAGCTGGGCCTGGATCACGCCCGCTGCGGCGACGTGGTGCTGGTCTCCTGCCCGGACTGCTGGTTCGCCCCGAACTGGTGGTCCCGACGCGATGAGCGGCCCGCGCGCCTGGATACCGGCTCGGGTCTGGCCGCCGCGGGCGACTTCGACCCGCACCTGGTCCAGGGATCGCTCGGCGCGCCGCCGCCCGCGCCCGGGTACCACGGTGTCCTCATCGCCTCGTGCACCGGCCTTCTGCCCGACGGCCTCCCCCACAACTGCCGCGACCTGGCCAGCCTCATCGCCCTCGTGCTCGACCTTCCCCCCGATCCCCTCCCGTGAGCGGCGCGAACCTGGGAGCGCCTCGCACAGAACGCCGTAACCCATTGCCTCAGACCATATTCATCGCGGTCGGGGATGGCTTCGAAGTCGCCATGGGGCGCAGTGTGCGGTCCGGAAAGTGCGATTGTAGGGTGCGACACCTGGTTTTTGGGACAAAGTCAAGAGGGCATTGGCTTCGTTCGGCACCCGAAATCATGCCGCTCACCGCCCGTGTCACCCCGCCGCATCGAGAGGCATGATCGGGACGGACTGTCGCCAGCTTGCCAAAGACCAGACGACGGCGGAGGCGCGGTCGTTCGTCATCATCATCGTGATCAAGTCGCCCGATGATCACGGAAAAGCGCGCCATCACCCTGATTGCATGGACCCCGTCTTTGCGATACATTTCGGTGTCATGAGCAGGAGCGAGGTCCCGGACAGGTGCGAAGATGGCACGCAAACGACAGCGGAACGCGACCCCGCCGCTTTTACCGGATCTTGAGGGTGTGCCGGTCGCCGCACCATTGCGGCCGTTGCCGACCAGCGTGCAGGAACTGTTTCTGCCGGGCCTTGTTGCCGAAGCCGCCAAGAATATCCAGCAAGCTCCTTACGAGGATCGCCGCCGACTCGCGCGGGAAGTTGTGAGCCATTGGATCACTCGGCTCCGCTCGGGTCAGTTGCGCGATTTGAGCGAAACCCAGGTCGAGCAAGATTTTACGACGGACCTTCTCGGCGCGCTTGGCTACACCACACAGGGACAGGTGCTCCCTGGTCAGGTCTGGACCATGCAGCCCAAGTGGTCGTTTCCGGGCGGCGGCCAAGCGGACGTTGCGCTCGGCCTCTTTCAACATGAGAGCGATACCGGACTCTCCGGCAAGCCGATCGTGGTCGTCGAGCTGAAAGGAGCCCGCCACGATCTCGACCGGCCCGACCCGATGAAGAAGCGGACTCCGGTCCAGCAGGCGTTCGATTACCTCACGGCCTCCGACACGGCGCGATGGGCCTTGGTCTCGAATTACGCCGAGTTCCGCCTCTACCACCGCGACAAGGGCCGCAATCACGTCTTCCGTGTCGCGCTGGAATCACTCGCTGACCCCGCCACTTTTGACCGATTCTTCGCTGTCTTGCATGCCGACAGCCTGCTCTCTGACGCCCGGCTTTCGCTCAATGCCGCCGAACTCTTGAAGCGAACCAGCGAGCGGCAGGAGAAGGTCGGACGCAGTCTCTACGCAAGTTACAACGATAACCGCTTCCGGCTGATCCAGGTGCTCGAACGGCACCCGGGCGTGCCCGATCGTGACACGGCCATCGCCAAGGCGCAGAAACTGCTCGACCGCGTGCTGTTCATCGCCTTCGCCGAAGATCGAAAGCTTCTCGACGACAACCACTTGCTCGAAACCACGTTCTCAATGCGCAGTGCCCATGCGGTCCGCCTGGTCGAACTTTCAGGACCTCTTCCGGGCATCGATGAGGGTCATCCCCGCAGCCGCATCCCGAAGTTCGACGGCACGATGTTTCGGCGCGACGAGGTGCTCGACGACCCGTCCCTGGACCTGGATGAGAGCTGGCCGAACCTGTTCAAGAACATCGGCGAATACGATTTCAAGAACGAGGTCACGGTCGAGGTGCTGGGCCACATTTTCGAGCAGTCGATCAATGACCTGGAGAAGCTCCGCACCGAGGGCGACGCCGCGTTCCTGGCGGAGCTTGATGAGCGGAAGATCATGGAGCAAAAGACGGTCTCCGGCCGTCGCAAGCGGGAGGGCGTGTATTACACGAACCGAGACGATCGTCGCGTACCTGGTGGGAGCGGCGCTGAACCCCGCGTGGGATGAGGCCCGCGCCGCGGTCGCCGAGGAGCACGGCCACGAACCCGTCGGCGTCGATGCACCACCGGCCTCTCTCACTCGCGCCACTCCTGGCAAGCTCGATGCGCTGACGGTCTGCGATCCCTCCTGCGGATCGGGCGCCTTTCTGATCGCCGCCTACGAGTGGTTCGAGGACCACCGCATGGCGCTCCTGGAAGACCTGGCCGCCGCCGAGCACGACGCCCCCGAGTGCCGGGGAGGCCGCGAGGATTGGCGCAGTGCCTGCGCCGCCAAATCCTTCAGAAGAACCTGTACGGCGTCGATCTCGCTCAGGAGTCGGTCGAGATCGCCCGGCTTTCGCTCTGGATTCAAACCGCGCAAGGACCAGACCCTCACCGATCTCTCGCACAACATCGTCCAGGGCAACAGCGTTGTGGACGATCCCGAGTTCGACCAACCAACACGCTTTTCCCTGGCGCGAACGATTCCCCGAGGTCTTCAAGCGGGGCGGGTTCGATGCGGTCATTGGCAACCCGCCCTATGTGCGGCAGGAACGGCTCGGGCCGATCAAGCCCCACTTGCAACGGGCCTTCCGCGCCTATCACGGCATGGCGGACCTGTACGTCTATTTCTATGGACGCGGGCTCGACCTTTTGAAACCGGGCGGGCGGCTGGCGTATGTCGTCACCAACAAGTGGATGAAGGCCGGCTACGGCGAGCCGCTCCGGAAGCTGTTCGCGGAAGCGAGCTGGGTCGAGTCGGTCGTCGATTTTGGCCACGCCAAGTCGTTCTTCCCCGACGCCGATGTCTTCCCGTGCTTCCTCATCGTCCGCAAGCCCGACGCATCCCCCCGCCCGACTCGGCCCGCGTCTGTCGTCATTCCCCGCGACCTCGCGCGGCTCGATTCCCTGCCCGCCCTCGTCGCCGGCGCGAGCATCGCTGTTCGAACATCAGCGCTCGGTGCGGAGGGCTGGAACTTGAGCCGAAGGCCGTCGCGGATTTGCTTGCCAAGATCAAGGGGAACGGGGTGCCGCTGACCGAGTTCGCGGGAGTCCGAACCATATCGAGGTATCCTGACAGGTTTAAATGAAGCTTTTTTGATTCGACACCCCGACGCGCGACGCCCTGATCCAGGCGTGACCCGAAATCGACCGAGATCATCAGGCCGTATCTGCGCGGGCAGGACATCGACCGATGGCACCCAGAATGGGCCGGGCTGTGGATGATCGCCCTGAAATCAAGCGGCGACCATCCTTGGCCGTTCGGGCGAGTTCGGGCGACGATGCCGAAAAGGCCTGACTTTGCCGCCACTTATCCCGCCCTGCACGGGCACCTTGAAGCGGTTCGAAGAGCCCCCTGCAGAACCCGCCAAGATCAGGGAGCGATACTGGTGGGAGTTGCGAGCTTGTGCGTACTGGGGGTGATCGCAAAACCGAAGATCATCTATCCAGAAATGACATAGCGACAACAATGTGCTTCGACGATTCAAAACTGGTTCTGTAACAATACATCCTACATTCTAACAGTGAGGATTTGTGGATTCTTGCTGGCATGTAATTCCAAGGTCACATGGTTCGCCTTGGGCTGGTTAGCATTCCTTTGGCGGAACGTGGTTCATGGAAGGATGAAGTTATGCGGTTCTTCAGGGAGTACATCGACGTGTTCCCCAGTCCTCGGAGACCGACAAAGACGCTCTTCGCTGGCTCAGCCTCGGTCTATCTCACGAGAGATTTTCAACCAATAGTGCTGTCGCGACCGAAAAGCATCGATATCCGGTCAGTCCAGCGAGCGCGAGATCTCAGACTCCGAAATGCCTTCTCGTTCGTTTCAGGAACTGGCTCCGCATGGAACACGGTCTTCGAACTGCAATGACCCTGGCAACCCGCAGCGGCTCGGGAGCCTTCGTCGATCACCGGAAACTGGATTCCGACGGCTTCGTGTCCGCAGGTGAAGAAGGCACGGGGAAGAAGATCAATCTGCGCGTTGACTCGCTGGTCGGCCTGAAGAGATCTGCGCGGAGGAGTTCGCGCGGACGGTCGAGCCGGCGAAGCATTTGAAGGCGGAGGCGGCCGCGCTGGTAGTTGCGGCTGCACGACCTGGTGAACGCTGCCTACGGCCTGACGCCGGCCGAGGTCAAGCTGATGTGGGACACCGCCCCGCCCCGCATGCCGATCCCGCGTCCGCCGGGGGTCTGAGAGGCTATTACCCCGGCAAGAAAGTAGGTCGGACAATCCTGTCCGACTCCCCCGGCCTGTCGGACAGGATTGTCCGACCTACAGGAGGATCTTCTTTGCCGGGGTAATATCCGGGAAGTCTGATCTTAGCCCCGAAGGGGCGGCATCGAATAGCCAGGGGCGTCAGCCCCTGGAGCTGGGGCCGCGACCGCGCCAGATGCTCCGCAGCCCCGCAGGGGCGACAGTGAATAGCCCAGGGCTGACGCCCTGGGCTATTCACTGTCGCCCCTGCGGGGCTGAAACCAGAAGGACCGGATCGCCACTTCTGGGACAGACTCTTAACCCCGCCCCAGCAGCACGCGCAGGTCGTCGCGGTGGAGTCCTCCCAGGGCCGCGAGCGAGAGCAGGTAGGCCAGCGCGCCACCGGCCACGGCCAGCAGGACGTGGACGTGGACCAGCACCAGGCAGGTCGGAACCATGACGCCGGCCGCCGCCAGCGGTCGGGCGAGATGGTGGTGCCAGGCGGGGGCGCGACCCTCGGCGGCCAAACTGTGATAGCCGACGCCGGCCAGGCTCAGGCCGATCACAAGCGTGGCCGCCACCGCGCCTGGTAGACCGAACGCCCAGCCCAGGCCGGCCACCAGGGGCACCGCGCCGAGGGCACCCAAGACGAGCGGCCGCGCGCCGAGCGCTTCGCGGTTCAAGGCGATCCGGGCGGTCTGATACAAGAAGGCCATCGTCAACAGAGGCGCACGCCAGACGCCCACCGCCAGCAGCCAGGCGGCGGGGGCGAACTCGGCGGGAAACAACAGCGCCACCAGCGGCCGCGCCAGCACCGTCGCGCCCACGGCCACCGGCAAGAGGCCCAGGACCAGCACCCGCACCAGGGCATCAAGCGCCCGCTGGCCCGACTCGGGACGCTCCCGCCACGACCGGGCCAGGCTCGGAAAAGCCGCTTGCTGAAAGATCACCCCGAGCGTCAAGACCACCGTCACCAGCCGGTGCGGAGCGCTGTACAGGCCGAGATCGACCCACTGGCTCATCAGCCCCACGATCACCAGGTCGATCGAGCCGAGCACCGTCTGCGCCACCTGGAGCAAATACACGGGCCGGCCCCGGTGCAAGAGCACGCGCGCGAACCGGCCGCCCTCGAACGCCGGCCGGGGCCAGCCGAACCGCCGGACATAGACCGCCCAGACCAAACCGATCCCCAGCGCCTCGCCCGCGGCCAGGCAGGCGGGCACCCAGACGATCCGCTCCGGACCCTGCACCAGCAACAACGCGGCGATCGCGTAGGCCGACGTGCCGCGACACGAGCGAGATGGCCACCAGCCCCATCCGCTCCAGGCCGCGAAAGACGTAATCGAGGCCCAGCGCGGTCGTCACCAGCAGCAAGCTGTACAAGCCCAGCACGGCGCGGTCCGCGGCGTGCGAGAGCGTCAAACCGCCCGCCAGCGCCAGCGCCGCCATCAGGACCACGGCCAGACCGACCCGAAAGGGCAAGATGTGATTGACGATCGGGCGAATCAGCCGCGGGTGCCGCGCGATCTCGCGCACCGCCGAGCACGTCGAAGCCGTCCCGGACCAGCAAGACGAGCCAGACCACGATATTGAAGGCGAATTCGACCCGGCCGTAGCCGTCCAACCCCAGCCGGCGCGTCAGCGCCAGCGTCACCGCGACCGACGTGCCCCGGCAGATCAGCTCCGCGGCGCTCAGGGCCGCGAAATTGCGCGCCAGCCGCGACGGCGGCGCACTCTTGGTGGAGTCCGACGGGCGACGGAGTCTCGGACGCCGCAAACGCTTGCGTCCGGAGAGTGTCGGACTCGAAGGCATGATGCGGTCGCCCTTCCCTGAGGACCGGATCGAGCTTGGGGCCACCTTCCTGGGGATGACGCACGCGTGAGCGCGGCGCGGCTGCATCCTAGTGCCGTCATGGGGTCACTGTCAACCGCAACGCTCCGGTCGGCGGCGGTCCACGGCTTCCCTGAAGTATCGGATGACCCACACCGGGGACTTCATGGACGTTCCCATTTTTGGACAAGCATTTGCTTTTCCCGACTCGAACGGGCGAGAGTCTGTCTGGACGGCCCCGAAGGGCGGCAGTAAATAGCCAGGGGGCATCTGGTTTTAGCCCCAAAGGGGCGGCCGTGAATAGCCAGGGGCGTCAGCCCCTGGACCGAAGAACGTCGTCCAAAACCCACTCTCCCCAGCCCCAAAGGGGCGACAGAACCCATGGTCCCGCGGGATCTTCTGTCGCCCCTTCGGGGCTTTGGAGGCGGATGGCGCGGGCCTGGCCCCGGTTCCAGGGGCTGACGCCCCTGGCTATTCACTGTCGCCCCTTTGGGGCTAGAACCAGACACCTCTTCAGGGCGAGAACCAGACGTCCCGGATCGCCTCGTACAGACCGAGTTCTACCCCAGTACCGTTCTGTGAGCGGGCGCCGGAATCGGCAGTCGCACCGCGGCCTCGGCACGAACACCGTCTGCCGCGCCGACCTGGAAGCGGAACCGATCGCGGTAGGTCAAGATCGGCCGCTCGAAGGCTTCCCACACCAGGGCGGCGAAGCCGAGCGTCGCGGCGACCATGACGACTTCCAGCGCCGGGGTTTGCCTCAGCCCGAGGCGGTTCGCGGCCAGCACGATGGCGACGAAGACCATCGCGTGAAAGACGTACACCCCGTAGCTGATCCGCCCCAGGTAGCACATCGGCCGGCTGCGCAGCACGGCCAGCGCGGGATGGCCTGAATAGCTCAGGGCCAGGCCGACGAGGGCGGCGTAGAACAGGCATCCCAGGGCGATCCGCAGCGACGGCCCGAACGTCATCGGCGCGGAGTAGTCCGGCCGTTCCAGCAGGATCTTCGCCGCGATCAGGACCGCCGGCGCACCCAGAGCGATCCCGCTCAGCACGCGCCGAAAGGCCCGGCGATGGCGTTCCATCCAGGCGGTATCGTGAAAGAAGACCGCCAGCAGGCCGCCCAGCGCGTAGCCATCACAGCGGGCGGGCAGCAGCCACGGATGGTAGCCCTCGGCCCGGAGCAAGGTCGAGGTCACGACCAGCCCGACGGTCAGGGGCACCAGCCACGACCGCTCCACCCGGCGCACCACGACCGTCCAGATCAGCACGAACTGGGCATCCAGCGCCAGGCTCCAGGTGTGCTCGAAATACCAGTTGAACGCCGGGGCATGAGCCGACCAGAACAAGGGAACGTTCTGCGTGAACGTCAGGTAGTACGGCAGCCCGTGCATGGGAAACGGCTTGGGCAAGGACGGATTGGCCACCACCATGACCAGCAGCGCCAGGTAGTAGGCAGGCCAGATCCGGAAGATCCGCCGCACCCAGAGAACGCCGAGAAAACCCGGCGTCTGGCCGTACTTGAACACCATCGAGGTGATCAAGAACCCGGTGAGAACCAGAAACAGATCGACCCGGGGCCAGCCCCAGTCATACACCTGGGGTCGGAGATGGTAGATCAGGATCGACAGGGCTGCCAGACCGCGTAAAGACTCCAATTCCGGCACGCGGCGCATCAGGTTGCCTCCTTGCAAAGGTCCCGGCCGGACCGACTGCGTCCGTATCCTCGAGAGTTCCTTCCTCTCTCCTCCCTATACGAAATCCAGCGACAAAAGCGAGCCCAGTGTCCGAACACGTAGTTTGTGCGCACTCGTAAGGCTGGCGCTCGGCCCACCATACCCCATGTACGAGACGTGGGGTATGGTGGGCCGAGCCCCACCCTACGAGAGGGAACACAGGTTGTCGGGTCTCAGCGCTTGCTGAACTGGAAGCTCTTGCGGGCCTTCTTGTGGCCGTACTTTTTGCGCTCGACCATGCGGGGGTCGCGGGTGAGATACTCACCGCGCGCAGGGCCGGCTCCAGGTCGGCGCGGAATTCCTTCAAGGCGCGGGCGATGCCCAGCACCACGGCGCCGGCCTGACTGGACACGCCGCCGCCATTGACATTGACGAACACATCGAGCCGGTCGGACATCTCCGTGGCCTTGAGCGGCGCGCGGACGTTGTTCTGCCAGGCTTCGATGGGGAAGTAATCGGTCACGGGGCGGCCGTTGACCAGGAACTGGCCGGTCCCCTCGCGAAGGCGGACGCGGGCGACCGCCGTCTTGCGGCGGCCGGTGCCCCAGGCATACGGGCTCTGCGTGCTGGCCGTGGACATCGTGCGTGTCGATCCTCTGTCCGTCGGGAAATTCGGCTGGGGATGAATCCGAACGTCGGTTCGTCCTCAATTACTCGGCGGGCGGCGCGGACTCGGCGCCGGGGGCTTCCGGCACGGTCGGCCCCGGTTCTTCCGCGGGCGGCGCCACCGTCTCGGGCGGGGTCAACTCCGCGGAAGGAGCTTCCGCCACCATCGGCCGCGGTTCTTCCACGGGCGGCGCCACCGGCTCGGGCGGGGTCAGCTCGTCCGCGGCCGGCTCCGTGCGCTTCGCGGGCCTGGCCTTGGGCTTCGGCGGCGAAGGCGGGGCCGCGAAGATCGCCCCGGCCGGCGTCGGCCGGTCGGTGATCGGGTTCAAGGGAATCGGACGCTGCGCCTGGTGCGGGTGCTGGGGGCCGACACAGAGCTTGAGCTTCGACATCATGTGCCGGCCCAGCTTGCTCTTGGGCAGCATCCGCTGGATGGCCAGCTCGAGGATGCGCTCCGGCTTGCGCACGAACAGGTGCCGCGCGGTCTCGTCCCACTGGCCGCCCGGGTAGCCGGTGTAGCGCTGGTAGGTCTTCTGGTCCCACTTCTTGCCGGAGAAGACCACTTTATCGACGTTCGTGACGATGACGAAATCGCCCGTGTCGATGTGCGGCGTGTAGGTCGGGCGATGCTTGCCCATGAGGATCGGCGCGATCTGGGCGGCCAGCCGCCCCACGACCTGACCGGTCGCGTCGATCACATACCACTGCGGGTTGAGCTGGCCGGCTTTCGCCTGGAAACACTTGGGGGCCGTGGCCATGAGTCTACCTATCTGACAGTCCGTGATCTCAATCGTGTTCCGCCCGGCGCGCCCTCGACAGGCTGCCGATCCCTCGCGGGGAAAAGAACCACTATAGCGGCCCCGGCTTGCGCGTCAAGGCCGCTCCCGCGCATCTCAGGGGGTCGAATGTGCATGCGTCCGGTGGGACTCGGCGATTCTGGATTCCGGATTCCGGATTCTGGATTCCGGATGACTGATGGCGGATGACTGATGACTGATGACGGATGGCGGATGACTGATGCCGAATCACTGACACAGTCATCCGCCATCCGCCATCCGGAATCCGGAATCCAGAATCCGGAATCCGCCCGCTCAGACCGTGGCCGGGAAGATGCCTTTCAGGAAGGCGAGTTCCTCCTTGTAGTCGGGCACGAGGCCCCGGGGGGCGGGGGTTTCGATCTGGATCCAGCCGCGGTAGCCGATGTCGTCCATGGCGGCGCGGACCTTGTGGAAATCGACGCGGCCCTGGTCGCGGCCGAGAACAGAGTTGCCGTCCTTGGCGTGGAACTCGCAGATCTTGCCTTTGAGCTGGCGGATTTCCTTGTAGATGTCGTAGCCCTTGTCGGTCGAGTTGCCGACATCGTAATAGACCTGGACGGCCGGCGAGCCAACGCGGTCCAGGATCGACAGGTTCTCCTCGGCGCTCAGGTAGTTCTCGATGCCCAGGATCACCCCGGCCGACTCGGCCCGCGGGGCCAGCTCCTTGAGGACCTCGACGGTGCGATCAATGCCTTTCGCGTCTCCCTTGAGCTCGCCGTTGGCAAACTCGGCGACCAGCACGACCTTCACGCCGAGGGTCTGCATGACGGGGATCGAATCCGCCAGCCAGATGGCGGCGACGGGCTCACTCTTCAAGCGCGATGCTGTTCAATTCGCCGATGGCCAGGCTGGCAATCGCCACGCCGGTCCGTTTCGAGGCGTCCAGAAAGGCTTTTTGCACCTCGGGACGGCGCAGGTGCATCTGGTTCTTGACGCTCCCAAGGCTGACCTGAACGCCGTCGAGGCCGATTTGCCGGGCGATTTCGAAGGACGCCGGGTCGCCCATCTTGCCCAGGTTCCAGTCGGTCGCGCCGATCCGGAAGCCGCGATCTTGCGGCCGGGCCAGCAGCGGCGAGAACGCGCCCGCCAGCGCGGTGGCCGCGGCGGTGGTGGTGGTCGTGGCGAGCCATTCGCGGCGAGAGAAGGATGTCTTCATGGGCGTCATCGGTTGGAGAGTGAAGAGGGTCAGGAAGGGCCTTCCGAGGACCGTCGTGATCGTACCAGACCCGATCCCCGGCCGCGCCTACCCGGTCGGTTCCGCGAGGCAGGAATCAGGAAGAGACCGTGGGTCGCCGGGCGGCGTGGAGCATCTCCATGAACTTCCGCATGAACGGTGCGCCGTCGTGCCAGGTGCGGGCCGTGACCAGGTTCCCATCGACGACGATCGGCTGATCGACGTATTTGGCCCCGCCTTGTCGCAGTCGAGCGCACACTTGGCCACGGTGGTCACGGTCTTGCCCCGGATCACGCCCGCGGCGCTGACGATCTCGATGCCGTGACAGACCACGGCGACCGGCTTGCCGGCCTCGAAGAAGTGCCGGGTGATGCGCAGGAGATCCTTGTCATAGCGCAGGTACTCCGGCGCGCGGCCGCCCGAGACGAACAGGCCGGCGTACTCCTCGGGCTTGACGTCCCGGAAGGCAATTTCGGCCTGGATGTGGTAGCCGGGACGTTCCTCGGTGATGTCCCAGGGAATGCCGGCGGCGGGCGGGATCTCGTGCAGCACCATGTGGTACAGCCGCACATCGGGACCGGCCACAACTGCGCGGTAGCCGTCTTCGGCCACGCGGAAAAACGGGTAGAGCGTGTCCATCGCCTCGGACGCATCGCCGAGCGGCATGAGAACCTTGGGCGCGTCGGGGTCGGCCTCACGGGCCGCCGCCAGGGCGACCGGTCCCAGGGCCAGAGTGCCAAGCAGGGCGCGACGGTTCATCGAGGAGGCTCCTTTCCGTTGGGGGCCTGGCGGGGTTTCGGGAAGTCTTGTAGGGTGTGTCAAGTCCGGCGACGCACCTTCTTTCGAATTCGCCCTCGGAGGTAGGGGTAGAAGATGGTGCGTCGGCAGACTGACGCACCCTACAAGACCCATCAGCTATCCGCCATCAGCTTCTGAGGCTTCTCCCACAACAAGCGCAGCCCATTGAGCACGACCAGCAGCGTACTGCCCTCGTGGCCGATGACGCCGATCCAGAGCGGCAGGCCCAGGAAGGTGGAAAGCACCAGCAGGGCGATCACGCCGAAGGCCAGGGTCATGTTCTGGACGACCCGGCGGCGGGCATGACGGCTGAGCCAGACGGCAAACGGCAGGGCGGTCAGGTCGTCGCGCATGAGCACGACATCAGCGACTTCGAGCGCCACGTCCGTCCCGGCGCCTCCCATGGCGATGCCCACGTGGGCGGTGGCCAGCGCGGGCGCGTCGTTGACGCCGTCGCCCACCATGGCCAGGGTGTGGCCGGCGTTCATCGACCGCCGCAGCTCAAGGACCTTCTGATCGGGCATCAAGCCTGCGCACACGGTATCGGCCCCCACCTTCGCGGCCACGGCGCGGGCGACCCGCTCGTGATCGCCGGTGAGGATCAGGATATGACCGATGCCCAGTCGCTTCAGAGCGGCGATGGTCGGGGCCGCGTCGGGGCGGGGCTGATCGCTGACGGCGATGACTCCTCCACGGGTCGCCGCCGGCCCGGCGATCACGACCATGAGCGCCGTCTGGCCGCGGTCTCGCATGTTCTGTGCGACGGCGAGGATCTCGGGCGGGATGTGGATGCCGTGGTCCTGATAGAGGTCCTCGCGGCCGATGCCGACCCAGAGTCCCTCGACGCGCGCATGGACGCCCGCGCCGGGGTGCGACTCGAAATCGCGAAGGGGGGGCAGGTCCAGGCCGCGGCGCTGGGCCTCGGCGAGCACGGCCGCGGCCAGGTGGTGCTCGCTGCGCGTCTCGACGGCCGCCGCCAGTTGCAGCAGGCGATCGGCGTCGATGTCGCCGACCGTCTCGACCGCGCTAACGACCGGCGTGCCGGGGGTAATCGTGCCGGTCTTGTCGAACGCCACGACATCGACGTTCCCGAGCGTTTCCAAATGGACTCCGCCCTTGAACAGGACACCGTGCCGCGCCGCCCGCGCGATCGCCGACAGGAGGACCGCCGGCGCACCGATCACGACCGCGCAGGGCGAGCTCACCACCAGGATGACCATCGCGTGATAGAACGCGTCGGCGGGGCCCGCGATGTTCTGCTCCGCGTGCAGCACCAGCGCGCCGAGGAAGACGAACAGCGAGGCGGCCAGCACGCCCGCGACATACGGCCCCTGCCACGACTCGATGAACCGCTGGGTGGTGGTCTTCTCGGCCTGTGCCTCGCGGACCATGCGGACGATTCGTTCGAGCGTCGTGTCGGCCACCGCTTTGGTCATGCACACCAGGACGCTGCCCCGGCCGTTGATCGTGCCGGCGAGGACGGTCGAGCCGGCCGACTTGCCCACGGGCGTGCTCTCGCCGGTGAGCGTCGCTTCATCGGCGGAGGTCTCGCCCTCGACGATCCGGCCGTCCACCGGGAAGCGTTCGCCGGGACGCACCCGGACCACGTCGTCGAGCCGCAAGGCGTCGATGGGCACGCGGCTTTCGGTGTCCTCGCGGACCAGGCTGGCCTCGCGGGGCCGGAGCTGGATCAGCGCGTCGATCGACCGCGTGGTCCGGTACATCGCGAAGGCCTCGAGCATGCTGCTGAGCGAGAACAGGAACAGCAGCACGGCCCCCTCGACCCAGTCGCCGATGACCGCGGCGCCGAGGGCCGCCAGGATCATCAGCAGATCGACCGACAGCCGCCGCCGCGCAGAGCGCGGCCACCGCCGTGATCAGCGTGCGCGAGCCGCCCGTCAGATAGGCCAGCACGTAGAATCCCTGCGCGACGGCGACCGCGCCCCTGATCCCGGCCAGCCAGCCGGCCAGGATGCACGTCGCGCAGAGCGCGGTCCAGATCGCATCGAGAAGGGGCGGCCCCTCGGCCGGCTCGACCTCGCGCATTTCGACCCGTCCCGCATCGGGCGGGTCCATCACGTTCGTCATCGTCATCGTCTCCCGGGGTACCGGGGATTATGGCATAAGCTGGCGCTCCAGGCGAGCAGGCAAGCTTGTTTCCCTTGTAGGGTGGGCTCGGCCCACCTCTTTTTGCTCTCGGATGGTGGGCCGAGCCCACCCTACAACGTCTCGCCCGGCAGCGCCGGCCGGCGCAGGGGGATGTGCCGGGTCCAGGCGGGATCGGTCGCGGGGAAGTCGGCGCGGGTGTGCACGCCGCGTGATTCTTGCCGCGTGGCCGCGGCGGCGATCATCAGCCGGGCCACGATCAGCATGTTCTGCAGGACCCACCCGGAAGGGTCGTGGAAGACCTGATTGAGCGCGTAGCGGCACCAGAAATCGACCTGCTCGGAGGCTTCGGCCAGTCCGCGGCCGTCGCGGATAATCCCCACCTGCCGCCACATCAGCGAGCGGAGCGACTCGCGGATGTCGTTCAGGTCGAGCGTCTTGCGAACGCGGGACTGCGCCTCGGCGGCGATTGGCGGGACTTCCAGATGCGCGGGACCCGATTCCACGAGCATGCGCACGATGTCGCCGGCCGCCGCGGTGCCGTAGACGAGACCTTCGAGCAGGCTGTTCGAGGCCAGGCGATTGGCGCCGTGGAGGCCCGAGCTGGTCACTTCGCCGGCCGCCCACAGGCCCGGCAGGGTCGTGCGGCCGCCATGTCCACCGTCGCGCCCCCGATGAAGTAATGGGCGCCGGGACGGACCGGGATACGGTCGCGGGTGATATCCAGGTCGAAGCTCCGGCAGACCGCGTCGATGCCCGGGAACCGGCTGCGGACCTTGGCCGGATCGAGGTGCGAAAGATCGAGATAGACGCACGGATGCTGCGTCTTGATCATCTGGGCGTTGATGGCCTTGGCCACATCGTCGCGGGGCGCGAGCTCGGCCAGCGGGTGGCGCTCGGGCATGAAGCGGTCGCCGTCGCGGTCGCGGAGGTACGCGCCCTCGCCCCGGAGCGCCTCGGTGAGCAGGTGGCGGGCCGAGCCGGCGATATAGAGCACCGTGGGATGGAACTGCATGAATTCCATGTCGCGGAGCTCGGCCCCGGCGCGATAGGCCAGGGCGTGACCGTCGGCGCTGGCGATCGCCGGGTTGGTCGATTCCCGGTAAAGCTGCCCCGCGCCGCCGGTCGCCAGCACGGTGGCGCGGGCCAGATCGAGGACGGCCCGCGCCGGCTGTCCCAGACCAGCGCGCCGCGGCAGCGGCCCTCGTGCGTGAGCAGATCCACGGTGAAGCTGTTCTGCCAGATGCGCACGTTGGGCGTGGTGTGCGCGCGGGTGATGATCGCCCGCATGATCTCGCGGCCGGTGGCGTCGCCCATGGCATGGGCGATCCGCGCGTGCGAGTGGCCGCCCTCGCGGCCTAAATGGACGGTGCCGTCGGCCTCCTGGTCAAAATGCGTGCCCCAGGCCATCAGCTCGCGGATCCGCTCGGGGGCCTCCCGCACCACCAGGCCGACGACCTCGGGATCGCACAGGCCCTTGCCGGCGGCGAGCGTGTCGGTGATGTGGTCGTCGAAGCGGTCCTCCGGGTCGAGCACGCCGGCAATGCCGCCCTGGGCATAAACGCTGTTCGACTCGCGGACCTCGTTCTTGGTCACCAGCAGCACGCGCCAGGGCGCCGGCACCCCGAGGGCCGCGCGGAACCCGGCGATTCCGCCGCCGATGATCAGCACGTCGGCAAAATGATGGGGCAAGTCCCGGGGGTCGAAATTGATGAGATAACGTCTCGGCAACGCCAGCGGCTGGACTGTCATCAGAACACGTTCCCCGCATGCATGAGAACCTCCTGGACCCACAGAGTTTATCATAACGGCGTGCGCGGTTTTTCACCACAGAGACACAAAGAACACAGAGATAAACACAGAGTAAAGATATCCTCTGTGTTTATCTCTGTGTTCTTTGTGTCTCTGTGGTGAATCAGGCCGTCTCGAACTTACTGCGGCGTGGCGGTCCGCGTCGCGCGTCCGGAGATGCTCCCCCGGTACGCCTCATAGCGGCTCTGGTACTCGACCGGGACCGGAGCGCCACGGAGGCCCTGCGTGAGTCCCCCGGCGGCGTCTTGCGGGACGCTGTTGGGACCGCGCTGGCTGCGGCCGCTGACGGTCGCGCTGGGGAAGCCCTCGGGCTTGAGGGGATCGAGCGTCTTGTTTTCGCCGGGCTTCACGTCGAGCGTGCGGCCCGCGCCGGCCGGTTGTTTGGGGGCGGCGTCGAATTTCTTGACGAACCGTTCGAGCTCGTCGCGGCTCATGCCGGTTTCTTCCTCGAGCTGCTTGGCCTTGGCCGGGTCCTTCAAGAGGTCCTGGATCTCGCGCAGGACGAGGGGCTTCGGGGCCTTGTCGGGTGCAATCGAATCATCGGAGGCATTGGCCGGCGCGGGGGCGGGCTTGGGGCGTTCGCCGGGGATGGGCGGGGGCGGACCCTGATCGGGGGTAACGCCGGTGCGGAAGCCGCCGGTGCCGTTGGGGTTTGAGCCGGGCGTGCCGGACGGCTTCTGGTTCGGGTTCGATCCGGAAGGCTGCGCGGCGCCGTTCTCGCCTGGCTTCGAACCGTTGGGCGCGGAGTCGTGTTGACCCTGACCTTGCTGGCCCTGCGATTCTTCCGACTTCGCGCCGGGGGGACGGGCTTCGGACCGCCTTCGCCGGGCTGGGGCGGGCCCGTTTGGGGGCCCGATGGCTGAGGTTGCTCCCCGGGGCGCTGGCCGTTCTGGCCCTGAGCCTGACCCTCACCTTGACCGCGGCCTGGTTCCTGACCGTTGGCCACGCGGGAATTTCGGACGTTCGGCTCCTGGCCCGCGCCGGGTTCATCCTGACCCTGGCCCTGATGGGCCTGGGAATTCGGGCTGTGCTCGGTGTCCTGACCCTGGCCTGAATGCGGCTGCGAGGCTTGGTCGTTCGGGGATGCGTTCGGGCTGGATTGGCTGCCCGGTTTCTGGCCGGAGCCGGGCTTGCTGCCCATCCCGGTGCCGTGCTTTTCACAGTGACCGTTCGCGCAATCCGGGCACTGCGCGGGGTCGTCCGAGGACGGCGGCTTTTGTGGCGCGGTCTGCTCCCGCGCTTGTGGCTGTTGCTGTGGCTGGGTGTTCTGGTCACGCTGTGGCTGCTGAGCGTTCTGGCTGGGTTGAGGCTGCGAGGAACTTGTCTGCGGCGGGGTCTGGGCGTTCGGGTCGCGTTGTGGCTGTTGCGTGGCGTCACCTTGCCGTTGGGGCTGAGCGTTCGGATCGTTTTGCCGCTGGTCATTCTGATCGCGCTGGGCTGCCTGCGGTGGCTGGGAGCGCGGCTCACGAGACGGCTGGTTTTCGGTTGGCCCCCGCGGGGTTTGCGAGTTCTGGTTCGCCTTGGTCTGCTCGGGCTGGGACGGCCTGGTCGTGTCGTTGCCGGTCTTCTCGTTGGCTTGGTCCGGGGTCGTTGGCTTCGTTTTGTCTTTGTCGGCTTGGCTGGTGCTGGCCTGGTCGGCCGTCTTGGTCTGGTCGGTCGAGCGGGCGGCGGTTGGCTTCGTGTTGTCGTTGGGACTCTGGCTCGACTTGGCCGGCTCGGACGGGCTGGCTCCCTCGTTGGGCTTGGTCTGGTCGGTCTGGTTTGCGGCGGCTGGTTTCTTGTTCTTGTAATCGTCCGGGTTGCCGGAAGTGGTTTTGGTCTGATCCTTTGCGCTCTGGTCGGCCTTGGTCGGATCGGTCGCGTTGCCGCCGTTTGGCTTCGCTTTGTCGTTGGTGCTCTGGCCCTTGGTCTGATCGTTGGGGCTCTGGCTCTTGGTCTGGTCGTTGGTGCTCTGGCCCTTGGTCTGATCGCCGTTTGGCTTCGTTTTGTCGTTGGTGCTCTGGCCCTTGGTCTGATCGTTGGGGCTCTGGCTCTTGGTCTGATCGTTGGCGCTCTGGCCCTTGGTCTGATCGCCGTTGGGCTTGGCTTTGTCGTTGGTGCTCTGGCCCTTGGTCTGATCGTTGGCGCTCTGACCCTTGGTCTGATCGCCGTTGGGCTTGGCTTTGTCGTTGGTGCTCTGGCCCTTGGTCTGATCGCCGTTTGGCTTCGTTTTGTCGTTGGTGCTCTGGCCCTTGGTCTGATCGTTGGGGCTCTGGCTCTTGGTCTGGTCGTTGGCGCTCTGGCCCTTGGTCTGATCGCCGTTTGGCTTCGTTTTGTCGTTGGTGCTCTGGCCCTTGGTCTGATCGCCGTTTGGCTTCGTTTTGTCGTTGGTGCTCTGGCCCTTGGTCTGATCGCCGTTTGGCTTCGTTTTGTCGTTGGTGCTCTGGCCCTTGGTCTGATCGCCGTTGGGCTTCGTTTTGTCGTTGGCGCTCTGGCCCTTGGTCTGATCGCCGTTGGGCTTTGATTTGTCGTTGGTGTTCTGGCCCTTGGTCTGATCGCCGTTTGGCTTCGTTTTGTCGTTGGTGCTCTGGCCCTTGGTCTGATCGTTGGGGCTCTGGCTCTTGGTCTGGTCGTTGGTGCTCTGGCCCTTGGTCTGATCGCCGTTTGGCTTCGTTTTGTCGTTGGTGCTCTGGCCCTTGGTCTGATCGTTGGGGCTCTGGCTCTTGGTCTGGTCGTTGGCGCTCTGGCCCTTGGTCTGATCGCCGTTTGGCTTCGTTTTGTCGTTGGTGCTCTGGCCCTTGGTCTGATCGTTGGGCTCTGGCTCTTGGTCTGGTCGTTGGCGCTCTGACCCTTGGTCTGATCGCCGTTTGGCTTCGTTTTGTCGTTGGTGCTCTGGCCCTTGGTCTGATCGTTGTGGGCTTGGCTCTTGGTCGTTGGCGCTCTGACCCTTGGTCTGATCGCCGTTGGGCTTGGCTTTGTCGTTGGTGCTCTGGCCCTTGGTCTGATCGCCGTTGGGCTTGGTTTTGTCGTTGGCGCTCTGGCCCTTGGTCTGATCGCCGTGGGCTTGGCTTTGTCGTTGGCGCTCTGACCCTTGGTCTGATCGCCGTTGGGCTTCGCTTTATCGTTGGCGCTCTGGCCCTTGGTCTGGTCGCCGTTGGGCTTCGCTTTGTCGTTGGGGCTGGCGCTGGCGGTCTGAGGCTTGGCCGCGCTGGTCTGGGGAGAACTCGGAGAGGGCTGGCCCTGGCTGCGCGCGGCCGGGTTGGCGCTGGCGGTTGAGGACGGGGAGGCGTTGGGCGCTGTCGAGGGCGTCTTCGAGGCCTGGGGGGGCGATGTGTTGCCGTTCTGGTTGTTCGCGGTTGGCGGGGGCTGGTCGTTGCGCGGGGGCGGTTGCGAGCCTTGCTGGTTCTGGCCGTTCCGCGGCGGCGACTGGTTGCCGCCTTGCTGGTTCTGGGCCGTTTGCTGGGGCGGATTCGCGGCGGGCGGAGGCGGAGGCGGCTGCGCGCCCCTGTTCAACTTCTGGAAGGCCTGTTCAAGTTGTCGCAGTTTTTCCTGGTCCTGGGGTGAGAGCGGTTTTTCGGACTGCTGGGGCTGATCGGGCCCGGCCGCGCCGCTGGGTTCCTTGGGCTGGGGCGGGTTCGTCTTCGACATGTCGCCCGGCTTCTCGGTCTTCTCGTTCTCAGGAGGCGTCTGGTCGGGGGGCGGGTTCATGTCGGCCGGGTTCGGCGGGGGCTCGTCGGGAGGCGGCGGGGGCGGCGGGGCCTGTTCCTCGGCTTTCTTGAGCTCGTCGGGCTTGGCCGGCTCGCCGACCTCGATGATCTGGTGGTCGGATTCGACCCGGTTCGACTGCGGCTCCTTGGTGTCGCGGACGACCATCCAGTACTCGATCTTCGTGCCCGGCTTGACCTTCAGGCTGGCCAGGTCGAGGATGTCGTTCTGGCGGAACTGGCGCAGCGGCGGGCGCTTTTCCAGATAATTTTGCGCCGGGCGGAGGATCTCGTTCCCTTGGCGGACGTGCAGGGTCACGTCCTTGACGCCGAAGTCGTCGCTGGCGTCGAGGACCAGCCCCACCTTGGCGTTGGCGGGGGCCTGGACGGTCGGCTCGGGGCGGAGGAACTTGGCGATGGGCGGGTGGTCCTTGTGCGCGGTGATGTCGTACACGACCGGCGACGGGTTGAGCTGGCCGCCCGTGGTGCGGAACTGGATGGTGTAGGTGCCGGATTCGGTCACGCGGAACTGGCCGGAGAGGAGCAGGCGATCCTCGCCGACGACCGTCATGCGGGCCTGGCTGTCCTTGCCGAAGACCAGGCTGGCCGATTCCGCCGGCTGGTTGGTCTGGGCGCGGATCGTGACCAGGGTCCCTTCCAGAGCTTCAATCGTGCCCTCGGGCTGGTTCTTGAGGGCGCGAAGCCGGTGTAGGCCGGGAACTGCTTGTCGTGCTCGACGGCCGTGACCATGGGCGCGGGCAGCACCGCGAGCCGGTAGCGGCGGCTCTCGGCGTCGCCACCGGTCAGGTAATAATCGAGCGACTGCTGGACGTTGGGCATGGGCAGCGTCCAGGCATCGTAGAGGCCGCGTCCGGGCTGGAGTTCGCGCATGGCGTAGAACCGGCCGCCGTCCGTGCTGAAGTGGAGCCGGACCTTCGCGGGCCGCGAGCCTCGCAGGTCGGTCGAGAAGACGACGTTGCTGCCCGCCACCACCTTCGAGAGCGTCGGGTCGTCGCCCGGCTTGATGTTGAGCAACTGGGTGTTGGTGGGTCGCACCACGTCGGCCAAAAGCGCGCGGCGGGCCGAGTCGAGGATGCTCTTGGGCGTCAGCCAGGCATAGACGCAGAAGACCACGACGACCGCGCAGAGGACGTAAACCATGCGCACCAGGCGCTGCTGGTTGACCACGTGGTCGATGTCCACGTCGGCCAGGTCGTTGACGGCCCGGTTCTCGACGGCGGCCAGGGCCGCTTTCGGCAACTCGTCGCGGCGGCGGCGGAAGTCCAGGTACGAGATCAGGCTGTTCTTGAAGTGGCCGTCCGTCTGCTCGATGGTGCGCGCGGCGTAGAGACTATTGACCCGCAGCAACAGCGGCCGGAGGATGCGCCAGACAAAGTACGTGCCCGCGGCGGCCAGACCCAGCACGAGCAAGACCTGCCGCAGCACCAGTGGCAGCCCGAACAGATGGTCGAGCACCACTTCGAGGAACAGCACGCCCAGCACCGAGGCGATGAGCGTGAGCACGGCCGTGCCGACGTCCGTCAGCTTGATGCGCGCCCGGGCCTCGCCGATCTGGTGGTCAATAAACTGCTCGTAATCCAGCAGCTTGCCCTGAACCTGTGTTCCCGAGGCCATGGCGCGGCTCCTTGACGGCAACCCCGACAGAGAACGTCCCAGCATGCATTCTAGCACGGCCGCGCGGCCGAGGGAAACAGAATTCCGACGAATGTCCGACCGGGCGCGACGTGCTGTTGCCTATTCTACACGCCGCCCGCGCGGAATGCGACCGCCCTTGGGCACGCGGCGGCGTCGAACGCTCTCGAAATAACCTCCCGAATTCCGGCGGATTGGCTTCCCCCCTTACCAAGGGGGTACGTGTTTAGCGTCTCGACTGGCTGTTTTTCTGGCCTTTTCTTTGTAGCGGCGGCCGTCTCGGCCGCTCCGGAGGGGACCCATCCCGGAGCGGCCGAGACGGCCGCCGCTACATAGAAAGGACTTACGGCCGACAGGGGGCGTAAACACGTACCCAAGGGGGGATGGAGGGGGGTTCTGGCTGTGTGCCGCGGCGTCACGAAGAACCCCCTCCCACTCCCCCTTGGTAAGGGGGAGAGCCGGAATGGGGCACTTATTTCGTGGGCGTTCCTCGCCGCTCCGGCAAGCCCGAAGCGCCAGCGAGTGCATGGGCTCTTGGGCTTGAGAGGAGAAATGCACTCGCTGGCGCTTTGGGCTTGCGTTGGATTCCGCCTCGAACGGCCGGGACGTGTGTCACTGAGCCGGCGTCTTGGACTTGGTCACGGAGTAATAGAAGTACTTGCCGGTCGCCGGGTCGTAATACAACGGATAGCGGTATCCGTCGCCAGGCTCATAAGTCTGGCTCGTCAGGTAGGCTTGAGAGCTCGGCTGGAACCCGCCCGTTGTCGTCGTGGGCGCGGTGCTGTAACCGCTGGAGTACATGTAGGACGGCGACGTGGAAACCACGGAATTGGTGTAGGGGTACGTGGTGCCGTAGGAGTTGGTGGTGTAGTACGGGTAGCTATACCCGTAAGAGCTTGTACTGTAATAGGGGTAATTGTACCCGTAATAGCTCGTGTTGTAGTACGGGTAACCGAAGCCGTAACCCCCAAGGCCGTAGCCGCCGTAGCCGCCGAGGAGGCCAAGCAGCCCATAGCCGCCGAGGCCATAACCGCCCAGGCCATAACCATAGCCGCCCAGGCCATAGCCGCCCAGGCCGTAGCCATAGCCATAGCCGCCGAGGCCGTAACCGCCGTAATAGGGTCGGTAGCCACCGAAGTAGCCGGTGTGGCGATAGCCGCCACCCCATCCGCCGCCGTAGAGGCCGCCGTGGTAGCCGCCCCAGCCACCACCGTGGTAGCCACCGAAGCCACCGCCGTGGAAGCCGCCTCCCCCCCCGTGTCCGCCGTGCGCAGCCAGCGCCGGCAGGGCCGACGCCGCCAGGATGGACACGGCCAGTGCCGCCGCCCGTGCGAATCCACTGCCCAGAATCATCCTCTCCTCCTCTGAAAGCGTGATGAACCAGCGGCCCCGGCTCACGAAAGGCCGGCGGGCCGTGCGAGATCGCGGACGGGCCGCGACGCCGTCACTGGTAGAGATGATTCCCGTGGCCATGAGGCCACGATGTCATTGGTGCATGACGTGCAGATAATGTGGGCGGGGGTCATCCGGTCCGACCCAGCGCGATTGCCCCCTCTGGAAACATTATAGGGGGCGATCAAGCCGCGGAGTATGGCGGGGGAAATGCGAGTAGTGCCTTCTTGTAGGGTGGGCTCGGCCCACCTGTATTGGTGCCCGAATGGTGGGCCGAGCCCACCCTACAAGAAGAGGGCGAGCCGCCCCGACCTATTCCGTGATCGCCGGCACCCGCGGCGCGCGCAGGCGATGGGGTTCCGGGAAGCCGGAGCCGACCAGGGGCCGGCAGTAGGCCACGAACGCGCTGGTGACGCCGTTGCCCTCTTCGTTGAGGAACGCCTCGTCCATGTGACGGGTCTTGCCGGCGACCTGCGCCAGCGGCGCCAGGCCGTAGCGGACGCTGTAGCTCAGCACCGGACGCTGGATGACCACCGAGCCGTCCACGCTGTCCCACATGGCATATTGCACCGCGATCTCGCCGACTTCGCGCGCCTCGTGCGCATCCCGATCCGAGACGACGTCCGGGAACGAGCGCTGAAGGTAGCCGAAGGTGTCCGCGCGCACCCGCTTGATCTTCAACTTCTCCTCGACCTGGCGGGCGAGCCAGTCTCCCAGGGCGCCGGTGCCCGAGAGTTGCACGTTCAGGAACGCGTCAAGCTGCGGCTCATGCGCCGGGTCGCGCGCCGCGGCGGCGCGTTTCACGCTCAGGAGGATGGGGTCGCCGTGCTCGTCCTGGATGCCTTCCGACACCGCGACGATGCAGCGTCCGTACTGCCGGTAGGCGCGATCGACATCGGCCAGGAAGCGTTCGACGGAAAACGGCCGCTCGGGGACGTAGATCAGGTGCGGGCCGTCGTCGTCGTATTTCTTCGCCAGGATGGACGCGGCGGTCAGGAACCCGGCATGCCGGCCCATCACCACGCCGAGGAACACGCCGCTCAAGGCGCGGTTGTCGAGGTTCAATCCCATGAACGCCTGCGCGACGAAACGCGCGGCCGATCCATAGCCGGGGCAGTGGTCGTTCTCCGCCAGGTCGTTGTCGATGGTCTTCGGAACGTGGATCGCGCGCAGCTCGTAGCCCGAGGACGCGGCCTGTTCGTTGACGATGTGGACCGTATCGGCCGAGTCATTGCCGCCGACGTAAAAGAAATAGCGGATGTCATGCTTTTGCATGACCTTGAACATGCGTTCGCAAAACGCGTGGTCGGGCCTGCTGCGCGTGGATAACAGCGCCGCGGAGGGCGTCGCGGCGACGCGTTCCAGGTTGTGCGTCGTCTCCCGCGTGAGGTCGAGAAACTCCTCGTTGACAATGCCGTCCACGCCATGGACCGCGCCATAGACCGCCTGGACCTGGCGGAACTTGCGGGCCTCGAGCGTGACGCCGACGATGCTCTGGTTGATGACCGCGGTGGGACCGCCCCCCTGGGCGACCAGGACCTTTCCCGTGAGCGCAGGAGAATTCATCGTGAGTCGCCTCCAGGCGGAGCGGGTGTACGTTTCCACGGGCGGGTATTGTATCGGTCGGCCGGATTCACCACCGAGGCACGGAGAACACCGAGTTCTCACAGAGGATTTTCACTCTGTGTCTGCCTCGGTGTTCTCCGTGCCTCGGTGGTGAATCCGGCCCTGCGTCGTCCACCTTCAAAGCCAGGGCCAATCGAGAAGCGAAACGGCCGGCACCCCAATTTTCTGGGATGCCGGCCGCGCATCACGGACGGTCGGAACGGAACAGTCCGCTCACTTCGCCTCTTCCTTGGGCTCTTCGGGCTTGGGCGCTTCGGCCTTCGGCTCTTCGGCCTTGGGGGCCTCGACCTTGGGCTCTTCGGCCTTGGGGGCTTCGGCGGGCGGGGCGGCTTCCGGCTTCGCCTCTTCCTTCTTCTCGGGCGTGGTCGCCTCGACCGGGGCCGGCTGGCTCAGCCTTCGGGGCCGGGTTCGTCGCGGCCGGGGGCGGGGTCGTGGTCGTGTCGGCCGGCGGGGTGCTGTCGCCCTCGCCACAGCCGATCAGCAGCGCGGAACCCAGGGTCATGCCCGTCAGCAGCGTCCACAGCTTGGGTTGCAGGTTCACCGTCAGACTCCTCGTGTTGGAAACCCGGCAGGCCGAAGGCCCGAGGTGGTGCGCCGGACCAAACCCATGGTCCGGTCATGCGTTCCAAAGCCTCGAACTCGTCGCCCAGGAGGCCTCGCCTGCCTTCGGATGGTCGATGGCACTTTTAACTACGCACGATTGCGCCCCGAACGCTAAGCCAAAAAACCGAAAATCCGCCGGCGCTCCGCCGCCAGGCCCATGCACGCACGCAACTTCCGGGAACGCAATCTGCGTAACCCCTTCATGTCGAAACCGCTACGCCGTTGTAAAAACCGGACTTCGGCCGCCCGCGCGAGGAATTCTGCCCAAACCCTCGCGGTTTTCTCCAAGCCGCGAATAGATCAGGCCTTGCGTCAACATAAAAGCCAAGATCCGGCCCCCGCGACCGTTCTCTCCGCCGCCGCCGAGTCGTGGCATGAGGTTTGCTATCCTAAGGCCGCGTCCACCGAGACCCTGCGAGTTTCGGCAGCCAGGAGCGAGATGGGGTTTTCGGTAATTTCGGGGCGTCGGGCCCGGCCAGGAAGGTCGGGCCAAAGTCGGAACGAACAGGAGGTTCGCGATGACCGCTCTCCGGTCGCTGGCCCTGGGTGTTCTGGTTGCGGTGAGCACGGTGGGGACAGGGGCCGACGCGGCGGCGCTCCGCTCGCAGACAACTCCGACCTGGAACTGGTGGTGGAGCGCGGCCTCCTATCCGCAGACCACCCCGACGGCCACCGCCCCCGCGGCCGTGCCGATCGCCGCCGCCCAGTCCACGGCGGTGGACACCAGCACGGTCTCCAACTCCTCCCCGGCCGTGACGGCGACGTTTGCACGCAATGTCACGCCTGTCGCCACTCAGTATGCCTATGATGCCTATATTGACATGGGGATCGGCCCCTTCGCCGGCGCGGGGACGCTGACGACCGGCAGCCCGCAAGCCTGGTACAACAGCCCGGTCGTCCAGCAGCTTTATGGCCACACGCCGACCGCCCAGGAACAGGCGGATTTCTCCAGCACGATCCTGCAACGGGTCGCGCAAACTTATACCCAGAGCGGCCTTCCGATCAATCTGACGAGCATCAGCGGTTCCCAGTCCGCCCACAGTCTGAGCGTGGTCTCGAACGCCTCCTATGGACCCAACCCCAATGCGGTCGGCATCGCCAACGTCGGCGGCGACGGTTTCAGCTTCATCGACCAGTTCAAATACGCCAACTCGGTCAACGACCTGGAGTGGGCCATCGCGCACAACGTCGCGCACGAGCTGATGCACGCCTTCGGCGGTGATCATCACGACACAACGGGCAACTACCTGGACGCGGCGACGATCTCGTGGGACAAGCTGATCGACCCCAGCCTCACCTTCAGCCCGGCCTCCGTGGCGGAGTTGCTCTCCAAGAACTTCCGCGAGCGGGACGGGGGCATGCAACTCGGTGCCGAGATGCTCGCCGTGAGCCCCAGCCCCGTTCCCGAGCCGACGACGATCGCCCTCTGGAGCCTGGCCGGTGCGGTCGGCTTGCTCGTTCAGCGTCGCCGGCGCCGCGCGGCCTGATCGGGTTGACGCCGGATCGCGCTTGACGACCCCCGGGACTGGTTTACAAAACCCCCGAAGGAACGAGACTGTCGCAGCGAGACCGGGGCCATCCGAGGAGAGCGTTCCTGGGTGCCACGGGTTCCGCTTGGGGAACCCGTGTCCGGGGTTGGGGGTCGATCGACACGGGTTCCCCAAGCGGAACCCGTGGCACCCACCAGCCCAACCACCGAAAGACCCGGTGAGCTTGCTACAGTCTCGAGGGGACACATCCGGACCCAGGAACCGCACCCATGCGCGTTTTCATCACGGGTGGCACGGGCTTGATCGGCCGTGCCCTGGTCCAGCGGCTGCTTCAGCGGGGCGATGAGCCCGTGGTGCTCTCGCGGCAGGCGGACAAGGCGCGGCAGCATCCCGCGCTGCGAGGGGCCGCGGTCGTCGCGGGCGACCCTGCGAGTCGAGCGGACTGGATATCGGCGGTCGAGGGCTGCGACGCGGTGGTCAATCTGGCCGGGGAGAATATTTTCGCCCGGCGCTGGAATGCCGACGTCCGCCGCCGCATTCGCGCGAGCCGCGTGCAAGGCACCGAGAACCTCGTCGCCGCAATCGCGCAGGCTCAGGACGCCCGGCGGCCCCGGGTGCTCGTCTCCGGCTCGGCGATCGGCTATTACGGCCCGAGCGGGGACCAGGAGCTGACCGAGTCGAGTCCGCCCGGCCGTGACTTCATGGCCGAGGTCTGCATCGCCTGGGAAGGCGCGGCGGCCGGCCGGCAGCCTGGGCGTCCGGGTGGCCTTGATCCGCACCGGGCTGGTCCTCGACCCGCACGAAGGGGCCCTGGCCACGATGACGCCGATCTTCAAGTGGGTCCCCGGCGGCGCCGCGCCGGTCGGCAGCGCGGGCGGTCTGGTCGGCCAGGGACGACAGTGGATGAGCTGGATCCATCGCGACGACATCGTGGGCCTTTTCCTGCGGGCGCTGGATCACCCGGAGGCCGCCGGACCGATCAACGGGACCAGTCCCAACCCCGTGCGGAACCGGGACTTCAGCCGCACACTGGCGAAGATTCTACACCGGCCGAGCGCGCCCATCGGCCCGCCCGACTTTCTGTTGAAACTGCTTCTGGGCGAGGTGGCCGAGGTCATCACCACCGGCCAGCGCGTGCTGCCCATGCGGGCGCGAGAGCTCGGTTACACGTTCCAATTTCCCGAGTTGACCGCCGCGCTCGCGGACCTCTTTGGCCGCGATCTTTCCAAGACCGTCGCCGCGAGGGCTGCTCCGGCGACGTAGGGCATGGCGGATCGGCTGTCTCATGTAGGCTGGGTCTGGACCCAGCTTCCGCAGGCGTTGGCACACTCCCGTTGGCACACTCCAAACCCTCGCCTGCGGAAGCTGGGTCCAGACCCAGCCTACACGAGACAGCCGGCATCCCTTCACTTGCTCTCAAACACCGCGTCGCCCGCGCCGGTGTTACCGGCGGCGTCGGTGGCGCGGACGGTCAGGACGTGAACGCCCGGGCGCAGACCCGTCCAGCGGATCGGGATCGTCTCGCGCCGTTGGTCGAAGAGTCCGTCCTCGGGAAAAACGGGGACCCAATCACCGCCATCGAGCGAATACGAGGCTTTGGCCAGGCGGGTCAGACTGTCCTGGATCGTGGCCACGGCGTTCTCACCCTGGACATGGACCTGGACCGTGACGCGGGGCGGCTCATGATCGATCAGGAACGGCTCGCTGACCAGCTCGCGGGTGAGGGCCTGATCGGGCGGGTTGGAGGGGCGGTCGGTGGCCGTGATTCGCAAGCGGTAGCGGCCCTCGGGGAAGGCGAATGTATCCCAGGTATAGGACTTCTCCGTGAGCGGGCGATCGCCCAGGCGCACCCAGTCGGGCCAGCCTTCCTTGCGGATGTGCAGCGTGTAGGAGAGATCATCGCCGTTCGGGTCGGAGGCGTCCCACTTCACGGTGAGCTGTGGCTGACGAGTGGCGCCGTCGCCTTCGCTCAGGTCGGGCACGTCGATCTTGGTCAGCTCGGGCGCCAGGTTCAGGGTCTGGTACCGCAGGGCGACGGACCAGACCTCGGGGGTGATGTGCGGGTCTTTCGTCTCGAGCCGGACTCGATACTGGGCGAAACGCCCGGGGGGGACCTGCGCGCTCGCGGTGTCGGGATCGCGCTGGGGGGGCGACCATGCGGACCAGGTCTCGTCCGGCTCGCCGACGTTGCCGGTGCGGACCTGGAGGGCCACGGTGGTACCGGCGGGCTGGTCGGCGCGCCAGCTCAGCGCGCCGAAGCGGCTGATGAGCTTGGTGTCCAGCACCGAGGAGGTCAGCACGCCGGCCGCTGCGTGATTCGCGCTGAGGCGCAGGACGGCCCCGGGATCGCCCGCGCCTAACAGAACGTCCTGGTCGGGGGCGGTCAGGAGGGCGAGGACCTGGCCGTGATCGAGCCGGGCGATCGGGGTGGATTCGCGGCCGGCGCGGCGGACTTCGATCACTTGCCCTTCCGGTCCGGTGCCGATGAGCAGGCGGTCGTTTTGCCAGGCCAGGGCGAAGACCAGCAGCTTGGCGCGGAAGACCTCGCGGGCGGCGCCGTCGGCACCGAGGCTGTAGACCGCATTCTCGCCCGGTGTCGGCGGCTTGGGCTGCGCGGTGCCGCCAGGAGGCGCGGGAAGGGCACTGCTGGCCGTGGTTGCGGCGCCGCCCTCGGCCGCGGCCGTGCCGGCGTAGAGCGTGCCGTCGGGCGCGACGAGCAAGGCCCGTACCTCGTCCTGGGGGGCATCGAACACCACCGAAACCTTGCCGTCACGGGCGACGCGGTAGACCAACCCCGCGCCGTCGCTGCCGGCATAGACCGAGCCGTCCGGGCCGAGCGCCACGCAGAGCAGGTGCGGGTGGGGGCTATCCAGCAGCAGCGACCATTTGCCGTCCGGGGTGCGCTTCCAGAGCTGGCCGGTGGGGCCGGTGGCCGCGTAGAGGTTGCCCGCGGCGTCGGCGGCCAGGTCCCAGATGTACTTCACGGACGGGTCGGGGCGCGCGGCCGGATGCTTCGGGTCCGTCACCTCGACGAGCTGCCCGCTCGGCCCGGTGCCGACAAACACCCGGCCGTCGGCAAGCGCCGCCAGCGAAAGAGCCTGGGTGTCGTCCGCGTCGTAGGCGACCGTCCAGGGAGCCTCGGGCCCGTCGCGGCGAAACACCTTGCCCTCGTCGCCGGTCGCCGCGAACAGCACGCCCGCCGGTGTTCGCAACAGGTCCCAGACGTGCGCGGCCTCCAGCTTCGAACCGGATTTGAGCGCGTGGGCCAGGCGGATTCGCCCCGTGTCGGCCACCACCACGCCCTCCTTGCGCGCCTTGGCGAAGGCCGCGGCCGAGTCTTGCTTCCAGGTTTCCAGCTTCGCCAGCGCGGCTTGGCCCATCAGGACGCCGAGCACGACCAGGCACCCGGTCCCGATTTTCGCGCGTGGGTATGGCACCATGAACGATCCTCCGCCTTCTTTCTTGTAGGGTAGGCTTCAGCCTGCCGCTGAACAAACCCATGGGACTGGCAGGCTGAAGCCTACCCTACAAGACCTTCAGGAACCGTGCCGTCGAGCAAACGGCGATAGAGGGACAGGTAGCGGTCGACCACGACGGGCAGGGCGAACTCGGTTTCCACGCGCCGCCGCGCGGCGGCGCCGAGCCTCTGGGCCTGATCGGGATCTTCGAGCACGCGCAACAGGGCCGCGCGCCAGCCGTCGCGGTCGTCGGGCGGGATGAGCAGGCCGTCGCGCTCCGGTTCGATCAGGTCGGTGTTGCCGCCGATCGCGGAGGCCAGGCAGGGCAGGCCGGTCGCCATGGCTTCGAGCAGGGAATTGCTCATGCCTTCGGCGACGCTCGGCAGCACAAACACATCCGCCCCGCGCAGCCATTCGGCCGGGTCCGCTTGCGGGCCCAGGAACGCGACGTGCCGGGCCACGCCCAGGGCGCGGGCTTTTTGCTCCAGGCGCGGTCTTTCCGATCCGTCGCCGATGAGTACGAGAGAGGCTCCCGTGCGCGCGGTCAGGTCGGGCCAGATGTCGAGCAGCACGTCGAGGTTCTTCTGGGGGTGCAAGCGGCCAGTGAAGATCACCCGAGATCGCGGCGGCAGCGCCGCCTCGACCGTGCAAGGGCCGGGCCGGAAGTGGCTGGCATCGACGCCGCTGGCCATGCGCACGATCCGCTCGGCGGGCACCCCCAGGGCGCGCCATTGCCGCTCGATCTCGGCCGAGATGGCTGCGAAATGCCGGTTCCGCACGGCCAGCCGCCGCAGGATCGGAAAGCCCTTGGTCCGGGCCATCTCCTCGGCCTCGCCAAAATACCCCGCGCTGGCCGGCTGGACCAGCACCGGGGCGCCGTTCAGCCAGTCGCGCCCCAGGCCGGTGGCGATCGCCTCCCAGAGCCCTTGATGCGTGTGGACCAGATCGTAGCACGGCCGCAGCCGTCGCAAGGCGCCGAATGACGCCCTGGACAAAACTGAGCCCGAACAGGGGACCGAATCCCACCGTCCGGACCCAGCGATGAATAAGGACGCCCTGAACCGTCTCGTCGTCCGGCAGCCCGGCGATCTGCCGCGTGACGACGTGTACCTGGTGCCCCCGCCGCACCAGCTCGACCCCCTGCGCCATCGCCTGCCGCTCGGCCCCGCTGGCACGCGGATGAAACCAGCTCAGCACGTAACAGACGCGGATCGGCGCATCGGACATGAGGGCCATCGGCGAGCTTGAGGGGCCGTATCCATTTCAGATTCCAGATTCCAGATTCCAGATCTCAGACATCAGTCTTCAGTCATCTGGAATCTGGAATCTGGAATCTGGAATCTGGAATCCGCGCAGTTCAGCGATTGATCGTCAGACTGGTCACCGGCGCCTCCTTCTCGTCCGTGATCAGGCCGCCGGAGACGGTGATGAGCCGGTCGATGGTGGTGCTCGCGCCGGGCTTGGGAACCTGGACGGTCCAGTCGCCCTCGGTGAGGACCACCTGGAACTGGCCGTCGGCGTCGGTGGTGACGGACTTCTCGCGGTACAGGCTGCTGTTCGGGACGAGCTTGACCACGACGCCTTTCTCGCCCTTGCCGGACACCGCCGAGACCACCTTGCCGTTCAAGGTGGTGCGTGAACGGACATAAGACGCGGGCCGCATGACCTCCCGGCGCGCCTCGGGCGTGGCGGTGGAAGCGGTGCCGCCCGGAGGGTTCGACCCGGCCGCCGCGGGCGGCGGCGGGCTGGGTACGTTCTCGGCCGGCGGCGGGACCAGATCCTTTTCCGGTTCCGGCAGCGCCGGGAAGGCCGGTTCGGTGGGCGCTTTCGCGGCCCCCGCACCTTCCCCGGCGGCCTTCGGCGTCTCGGCCGGCGGCGCGGGAGCCGCGGGCGGAGAGGCCGGCGCCGAGGGATGCGTCGGCGTCGATTCGAGCTTCTTGGGCTGGAACTTCGGCTCCTCGGAGGGCGTGCTCTCCTTGGCCGGCGTGCTCGGCGTGGCCGGAGGAGTTGCATACGTCACGTCGCAGGGGGACGAGCTGGTGGTCGAGAGCACCGCAGAACTCGTTGCCAGCACCGGCAGGTCGAGCGAATAGGTCGTGGGCAGGATGTACGTCGAGGGCACGTACGTGTACGAATACGTCGTCGGCACGACTGCCGCCGTCTCCACCACCGGCCGCCGGCCGAAAAGGCGCTGAAGGATGCCGCCGCCCGAGTAGTACGTCGTCGGCACAAGATACGACGTGGGTGCGAAATAGACGGACGGAGACACGTACGAGGCCGTCTCGTAGACCGTGGGCGTCACGTAAGTGTAGCTGACCGGCGCGTAGGTGTAGGCCGTCGGGCGCCACCCAGTACGAGCTCATGGTCGGCACCACATAACCGGTGTCGTACAGGAGCAGATCCGCGCCGGCCCGTTCCTGCGAAACCGCCGCCAGGGCCCCGGCCAGTAGCAAAACTCGCGGCAGAAGCGGACGCATTGTTGTCAACTCCTCGGGTGTGCGGTGGGAACCGTCTCACGCGCCTGCGCGGCCGACATGGTCCCGTCTCTTCCAACATAGCAAACCGATCGACCGGAACCAAGCGGGCGATCCTCTCAGGCGGTATTTTGCGCAGGATCGGCAACGCGGGCAAGCGTCCCGCGGTCGTTGTCCGGCGGCCATGAATTGCGGACGGAGCGGCGATGTGCGAGGATGAGAGCGGCTTGCTTGTCGAGTCTCGGGGAGGATTTCGATCATGCTCACCATGAGGGACACCGCCCAGGTGCTCGACCGCGAGTTCCTGGAGATTCGCACCCGGATTCTCGATGTGGCCGCCGCGCTCGATCGACTGGATCGGGCGCCGGAATCCCCGGCCCATCATCATCCCGATCCGCGGTTGGCCCAGATCAGTCAGGCGCTCGAAGTGCTGCTCAGTCCCGACGCCGATCGGGCCGCGACCGTCCTGCACGTCTTTTCCCTGGAATACGATCCCGAGTGGCGGGCCCGCTTCGATCTGCCCGCGCCCCGGGCCTGATGGACCGCCGGGAGTACATTCCCTATTCCAGATGCCGGATTCCAGATGCCGGATGGCAAAGCCGTCTGACGTATGCCATCCGGCATCTGGAATAGGGAATCTGGAATCTGGAATCGCCTCAGCGCGAGATCGTCTGTTCCACGTCCCGATCGGTCGGCAACTCGACCGTGGACTTCTGGCCGGTCAGGCCGTTCAGGTGGAGCACGATTTTCGACGGCCGCCGGGGTTTGAGCTCGGCCATCGTCACGAGGGCCGATTTCCCATCCGGGGCGATGCGAACGGACAGCTTGAGCGGACCGAACGGCGTGCTCACGCCGTTCAGGCGCGTGACCATGCCCGGCGCGGCCCATTCGCGGGGGAAGCCTTCGAGCAGGTGCAGCTCGTCGCCCCGGTCGAGTTCGATCAGGTGGGTGCAGAGCCGGACGAACTCGGCGCTGGCCCAGTTGTGCGGCATGTCGCCGACCTCCTCGGCTCCCTTGCCGACCGGTTTTTGCTCCTCGCGCAGACGCGCAGCGGCGCCGCGTGACGCGCGAAGTCATACAGCACGTGGGCCGCCTCGCGGCCGTTCCCCTGCCAGAGCGTGGCGTGGCCGTAGAACGAGGCGAAGTAGGTCCAGATGCCCTCGCGCATCCAGCCGGTGTCGTAAATGAGCCCTTGCTGCTTGGTCGCGCGGAGCATGGCCATCTGGCCGGTCAGGAACGGGTCATCGAGCGCAAACACGCCGCCGGGATAGACCGCGTGGCAGAAGGCCCACTGGCCGCGCTGGGGGACGTGGTGGTCGATGTTGCCCATCATGGTGGGAACATAAGCGTTGCCGTGCGAGTCGTGCAGCGTGTCCCGCGCGGCTGCCTTGCGGAAGGTCGCGAGGAAGTCGTCGTACTCCTTCTGCCAGGCGTCGGCGCTGGCGTTGTCTCCCAGCCAGCGCGCCGCGGCAATCGCGGACTTGAGTCCGGCCAGACACCAGTACGTGTTGGAATACTCGGGCTTCGTCCCGTCCCGGTTGCTGATGCCGCCGTCCACCTCGCCGGAGGGGAGCAGGCCGAAATCGAGCGCCTTGGGATCGCTCCGCGTCTGCTCGCGCAGACGATGAATCGCGGCGACGACCGCCTTGAGCTGGTCCCAGTGGCCGCGCAGCCAGTCCTTATCCTGGGTGAGCATCGCGTGTCGCGTGGCCGCCCAGAGGACGATGCCGTTTTCCTTCCAGAACCGGGGCAGGATCTCGAAGCTGCCGTCGGGCTTCTGATGACTGAGCAGATACTCGACGCCCGCCCGCGCATCCTTGGCCCGGTTCAAAATGGCCGCGGATTCGAGCAGGAACGAGCCATCGACGACCCACAAGCCGCGATAGACGGTCGGCCCAACATGAAACGCCGGCAGGCCCTGCTTGATCTCGCGCGCCTGCCAGATGTTCCGCACGCACGATTCGAGCATCGCCTGGATATCGGGGTCGGGAACCTGGACCGTCTCGAAGGGCAGATCGGCATGCTCCCACCACTGCCGGGCCTCGTCGCGCAGACGCAATGCCTCCGAGGCGCTCAGCGGTGTGGTGGGTTTGCTGGCGTTCCGGTCGATCGTGAATGCGACCTGGCGCGATTCGCCCGGCTTGAGGGTCTGTGCCGGCAGTACGAGCAAGGTCGCTTTCGAGTCGGTCGCCGTGCGAACCTCGATCGGCTCGGAAGCCGAGACGCGAGTATGATCGCCGACCGTCACGCCTTTGGCTTCGGTCTGGACAGCGCCGACGCTCTGCACGCGCAGGACCGGCTGGCATGGGGCCTCGGTCTGGGTGGTGTTCCGCAGCGTGACGAGCGCGACGGCCCGCCGCGCGGGCGGCGTCGCGGCGGCGTCCGGGTGCGGGATGGCCACGAAGGCTTCTTCGAGAATTTCCACGCCCCCGGCGTCCTTCCAGGTCTGCACGATGGGAGCGCGTGCGGAAACACTTTGCTGCCGCACCCAGCGCGCGGCGGGGATCGTTTCCGGCTGGAGGGCGATGCCGAAGTTCCGCACGCCGCCCCGGCCGAAGTCGAAGAGAAGCTGGCCGTCCTTGCCGACCAGGGTCTTATCGGGATCGTCGGGCAGACAGATGGCGCTCTGCCACCAGGGCAAGGCATATCGGAAATCGACCCGCCCCAGACCGTCATCGGCCGGCGTCTGCGCGGGCCGTCATGGCGAGCAGAGACCCGATGGCCACGAGTGCATAGATCCCGACGGAATAGTTTCGTTTCCGCATGGCACCTCCTCGAAGCGGATTCCCTCGTGCGGTCGGACACGGCCTCGCGTCCGAGCGGTCTGTAAGGTAGGCGCCGGACTGCTTCCGGATCAAGACGATGCCGGGCGAAATCGCGTCCGTTTTCCCAACGCCGCCGGAGCCGACACCTCGTTCCCACGCCGAGCGTGGGAACGAGGGCAAGACGCTTAGGAGTCTGTCCCGAAAGCCTCGGGAGGGTGTCTGGTCTTAGCCCCGAAGGGGCGGAAGTGAATAGCCCAGGGCGTCAGCCCTGGGGAGGGCACAACGGCGCAAAACCCTTCTTCTCAGCCCCGAAGGGGCGACAGAACCCATGGCTTCGCGGCCTCTTCTGTCGCCCCTTCGGGGCTTTGGAGGAGGGGGATGCGGGGGCCGGTCTCGGTTCCCAGGGCTGACGCCCTGGGCTATTCACTTCCGCCCCTTCGGGGCTAATACCAGAAAGACGGGATCGTCACTTCTGGGACAGACTCTTACTCCTCTGATGGCGGGACCGACAGGGGGAAGACGATATCGCCCTCGGCCCGGTCCTGGCGGTCGTTGCTCATCGCGTGATCGTCGCGGAAGTCGGGCCCGAAGCTGTAGAGCAGCCATCCCTCCGTCGGCCGCAGATTCTTTTCCTCCTTCTGGAACGGCAGCGGGTCGAACTCGCCCAGCGGCAAGAGGGACTGGCCCGCCGATCGGATGTAGCCGAAGGGCTGGCCGGGGAGCGTGGAATAGGGATCTGTCGGAAGCGCATCGAGCTCCGACGGAACCAACTCCTTCAAGGTCGCGGGGAAATGGCCGTCGTGCTCTGAGCTGCCACGACCGCAGGGCGAGGATCAGCACCAGAGCCCGGCGCGCGACCTCATTGCGATCGCGCTGGTTGAAGAGCCAATCGCCCGGAAGCATCAAATAGCGTACCAGCGGCGTGCTATCCTCGATCTGTTCCAGTTCCGCGCCGGAGAACACCAGGCGGTTTTGGGGGGCGATGTCCGGCGCAGAGAGGACGACGTATGCTGACCACCGGGTCCGATCTACTGTCCCCGCCTCGGTCCAGGGAATGCTCTGGGCTTGCTCCAGGCGGACCAGGTGGAGGAGCCGGCTGGCGCAGCGTGCCCGGGCGATCTCCCAGGGCGTGGTGGCCAGAACCGGTTCCAGCTCCCACCTACTAGGGTACCCGTAGTTGTGCTGCCCTGTGTATAACAGGGTCCTGAACCTCTGCTCCAGCTCAGAGCGAGGCAAGTCCAGGGTCTGCTCGAAAATCTTCGCCTGGGCGCGGACCAATTCGACCTCCGGGTAGGGCCATTGTTGCCGCAGCGCGCGGTATTGCTCGCCCGCGGCACGGAGCAACTCGGGCGTCTGCCTCGGGTCGAACGCCCAGCGCATCGCCATGCCGAGACCGGCGTGCTCATGTTGGAGGCCCCAGTTGGCCAAGGTCCACGGCGCGGGCCCCATCTCATGGCGCGCCAGGCGGAACAGCACCATCAGATCGTCCCAGGCGCCGGCAAGGTCGCCTTTTCTCTGGCGCTCGCGGACCGAATCGGACACCAGCTCATACAGCATGGGTGTGTTCGGCAGCTGTGCCTTGTGAGAACTGTGTCCATCCCTTCGATGGGCTCGAACCGGCAATAGGGCCGCGCCGCCGCGCGACGGACCAGGTCCAGAACATCGGCGTTCCGCTTCAGCCGCGACTCTATCGACTCCCCCGCCGTTGACGCGAACGCGCTCTGCCAGGTTCCCGACAGTGTGCCGCCGGGCTGCCCCCATCATGCCGGCCATCATTCCCCTCTCGCCCTCGTCGGACGCGAACGCGCCTCCATGAGCGCGACGGTAAGCCTCCCGGGAATGGCCTGGTCCAGCTTGATCGCCTCCAGATACAAGCCCGCGGCATTCTCCGCGTCGGGAACGGGCGTCGGCGTGTGCATCTTGAGGTTGGCTGCGAACGCCGGGCTGACGGCGGGCACGCTCCGCATGCGCTCATTGACATAGACCGCAAACACGACCGCGAACGCCCCGACCAGCAGCAGCCCGAGCCGCGCCCAGCGCATCCATCGGCCGCGATCGAGCATCCAGTCGCCGGTCCACGCCCAGGAGACCGCCAGCAGCGCCAGGGCCACCAGGGGCAACTCGTACCCCGAGTACATCCGGAGATTGATCAAGGTACACCTGCGGAACCACGACCGCCAGGAGCGCGACGATGGCCACGACCCCCGCCGTGATCCCGCGCCGGATCGCCATGCCGCAAAGTTGGCCGACCGCGAAGGGGATCAACGGCCAGGTTATGACACCGAGGAGCGGAGACGCCTGACGAAGGGCGGTCCGAGCTTCCTGCGACGGCATGCCTCAGGAACATTGCGATGGAGACCGGCAACCACAAGATCGCCAGCGCGACGAGCCAGACCACGTTCTTGACCACCCAGACCATCCCCGGCCGGACACCGTGCTGGGTGAGAAACCGATCGGTCCGATTGCGGTTCTCGACCCCGAAGACGCTCACTCCGGCCACCATGCTGACGATCAGGTTCAGGAGGACCGCGAACAGAGTAGGCATCTCCCCCTCTTCGATCGGAGTAGCCGATCACCAGCAGCACGGGTAGAACCAAACCGACAAGGGCCAGCCGCCACCAGATCGGCCAGACCTCGCGCACGGTCTTCCACAACAGGCTCGCCATCGCGCGCGGCCAGACGCGGCCGGAGCGCGCAGCACGACCAGCCGGCAATGTCTCAGGCCGCGACTGTCCCACGCGCGGCACGCCGCGCCAGCTTGCCCGCTCGGGCGGCCCGCTGCGGACGAACAGCACGCCCGAGGCGACGATCGACAACAGGGCCACCACCAGATACGCAATCACCTGATCCCATTCCAGAAGCTGTGGATCTTGGTTCTGCCAGAAGATGTTGTGCAGGATGGCATGGCCGGCCCCGAAGCTGAACATGGCCCCCACCGCGGCCATCAGGGCGTTGCCGGACAGGGCCGACCAGAGCAGTCCCCAGCCCGTGATCTCCAGCAGCATCACGGTGCCCATGCTCAGAACCAGCAGCGACGGGAAGCGGCGTGCTGCGCCGGGTGGTCCACCCAGGGCTGCATACTCAACAGCGCAATGCCGAGCAGGATCAGCCCCAGCATCAGCGACGTGGCCACCGTGAACGCGGCTTTGCTCTTCCAGAGCCGCCACCGGCTCACCGCGAGCGCATCCAGCCACGAGAGCGTCCGGCCCTCGCGCTCGCCCGCGAACGACGCGGCGGCCACGGCGAAGGCATAAAGGCAGGACCACAAGAACGCGATCGATCCCAGAATCGCGCCGGGGTGCCTCTCGCTTCGGAGCGCCTCGCCGAAAACCCCCAGCGCCAGCCCCTGGCCCGCCAATGTCACCAGCACCAGGAAGGCCCAGACCGGCCAGAATTGCTTGACTTCCTTCCACCACAAACGAGTCGTCATGGGCGTCACCCCCGCGCGGATATCGTGCTATCTTGTAGGGTGCGTGAAACGCACCAACTCTCTTGTAGGGTGCGTGAAACGCACCAACCTCGTTGTCGGACAAAGCCTTGGTGCGTTTCACGCACCCTACGAAACGGCCTACGGAGATAGGCTCTAAGCCACGTTCGCCGCCGCCGGAGGCTCCGGCCGGGCGGGACGACGGCCACGCATGTATCCAATGTAAATGTCTTCCAGGCTCGGCGTGTCGATCTCCAGCGCCTCGACGCCCGGCACGCCGCGCAAGGCTTCGCAGGCCGCACAATCGCGCGCATGAACCAGCCAGACCGCCTGCCGGGGCGCGTCGGCGGCGTCGATCAGCTCCATCGGCAGATCGGCGGGCGGCGCGGCGACGTGGTCGCGGCTGGAGAACGTCAAGGCAAGCTGGAACGTCCGCGCCCGCAGCTCCTCCAGCGGCTCGGCCAGGATCAGCTTGCCCTCGTGCAACAGCGCCACGTGGCTCGCCACCCGCTCGACCTCGCCGATCTGATGGCTGGAGAGCAGCACCGTGCGGCCCGTCCCGGCCAGGTCCACCATGCTTTCGAGGAACTCGCGGCGCACCAGTGCGTCGAGCCCCGACGTCGGCTCGTCGAGCACCAGCAAGGCCGGGTCCGACGCCATCGCCAGCGCGAGCACGACCTTCGCCCGCATCCCTTTCGACAGCGCCTTGATCTTGCGGTTCGCCGGCAGGCCAAAGCCCTGGGTCAGCTCGACGTACCGCGTCTGATACGACGCGCTGCCGGTCTGGGCGTCGGGATGGAACCCGGCGGCAAACCAGCCGATCTCGGCGACCGTCATCCAGTCGTACAAGGCCGGCGCCTCGGGCACGTAACCGACCCGGCGCCGCACCTCCAACCCCTGGCGCTGCGGGTCGAGCCCGAGCACCTCGATTTTCCCGCTGTTGGGCGCGACCAGGCCGAGCAGCGCCTGGATCGTCGTCGTCTTGCCGGCCCCGTTCTCGCCCAGCAGGCCGAACACCGAGCCTGGAGGCACTTCCAGCGAGAGACCATCGACGGCCACCTGAGCGCCGTACCACTTGGTCAGGGCCTCGATACGAATCACCGACCGCATCTGGGTCATGGTCGCTCACTCCCCCTGGCTCGCTGGCTTGGTGGTGTCCGGACGGGCACCGTTCCCCTGGGACCATTCCTCCCGCATTATCGTTTCGATCTCGGCCGGCTCCATGCCGCTGCGATGCGCCTCGTCGATCGCCTCGCGCAAACGCTCGCGCACGAACGTCCGGCGGTCGTCCCGGCAACGCGCCGGCGCGCCGTCGGCCACCTGCAGCCCCGTCCCCCGCACCGGCTCCAGGAGCCCCTCGCTCTGTAACTCGCGATAGGCCCGCGCCACCGTGTTCGGGTTCACCACCAGTTGCCTGGACAGCTCGCGCACCGAGGGCACCAGCTCCCCCGGCCGCAACACCCCCGCCGCCACCGCGAATTTCACCTGGTCGGCAATCTGGCCATAAATCGGCCGGCCGTCCGACGCATTCACGTCTACAAGGATCATCGACGGCCCTCCTAGTGTGTTATCGACCTAGTACAGTATTACAGGAGGACACCGGTCTGTCAAGGGACGGATTTAAAAAGGCCGGGAGTATCCCCGCGGAGGTTGGTGGCGTATCCTGATGGGGTATGGCCGGTGTTTGTCCAGTCGTGGATTGACTCTTGTAGGGTGGGCTCGGCCCACCATCCGGGCTCAACTCGCAAGATGGTGGGCCGAGCCACCCTACGAGAGCGTCGTGGAGTCATTCCCATGGATTACATCGATCCTCATATTCACATGGTCTGCCGGACGACCGACGACTACAAGCGGATGGCGCTGGCCGGGTGCGTGCTGGTGAGCGAGCCGGCGTTCTGGGCCGGGTTCGACCGGTCGGGGCCGGAGGGGTTCCGCGACTACTTCCGCCAGCTCACCGAGTTCGAGCCGAAGCGGGCGGCGGCGTACGGCATCGAGCATCGCTCGCTGGCTCTGCATCAACGCCAAGGAGGCCGAGAACGTCGCGCTTGTCGCGCGAGGTCATCGCGATGATCCCCGAGTTCCTCGACCGGCCGGCGGTGCTGGGCATCGGCGAGATCGGCCTGAACAAGAACACGCGCAACGAGGCGACGGTCTTCCTCGAACACCTCGACCTGGCGGCGCGGACGCGGCGAGCTGGTGCTGGTGCACACGCCCCACCTGGCCGACAAGTATCCAGGGCACGCGGATGATCCTCGACATGGTGCGCGACGACCGCCGGATCGCGCCGGAGCGCGTCTGCATCGACCATGTCGAGGAGCACACGATCCGCCCGGCCCTCGAGGCCGGCCACTGGGTCGGGCATGACGCTCTATCCGATCACCAAGTGCACGCCCGCCGCGCGCCGCCGACATGGTCGAGCTGTACGGCACCGAGCGCATCATGGTCAACTCGGCCGGCGACTGGGGCCACAGCGACCCCCTGGCCGTCCCCGAGTTCATCTTCGAGATGCGCCGGCGGGGACACGACGAGGCGACTGATCCGCCAGGATCGTCTACGACAACCCGCTCGCCTTCTTCTCCCAGTGCCGACGGTTCCAGTTCGCGGCCGCGAGCCGGACGTCCTGAGCGGGCGTACACGGAGACTTTGTCGTGACCCGGCTGGTTCCGGGTGGCATGCCCACGTCTTCGTGGGCATGTCCGCGGCTGCGGGCGAGGTCACCGGACATGCCCACGAAGACGTGGGCATGCCACCCGTCATCAGTCATCAGTCATCAGTCATCAGTCATCCGCCATCCGCCATTCATTCCACCGTGTGCAGCGGCACCGCTGGCCGGTTCGTGGGCTTCGCGGTCTTCGTCTGCGCGGCCTTGGCCTGGCCGGAGAGGCCCGCGTTGGGAGGCACGCTCGGGCCGTCGGGGTTCGAGTCGCATCCGAGCAGAGCCAGCAATCCCAGCGACAGGAACCAGAGGAACATGTATCGTGAAATCATATATTTTCCTATCGAAGCGGACAGTTCAGTAAGAATCGGCGGCGACGGCTTCGCCCTGGTCGCGGGTGCTCAGGGCCATGAGCACCGACTGGCTGACCGACGCCTTGAGGAACCGCGCCGAGCCATCGGCGAAGACGACATTGGCGCCGCCCGGGTGCTGGCTGCGAAAGCCCCACTGGCCGTATGTTTTGTAGTGCGGCGCCAGGGGCAACGTGGCCCAGGCCTTGTAGTCGGAGTCATCCGGATAGCTCGTGCCGGGCGGCATCGGGTCGGACCCGCCTTGCCAGTAGTCGCCGCAATGGAACGGGGCATTGATCTCGGGCACGCCGAAAGCGAACCCCTGCGGCCGGGAGCTGGGGTCGTTGCCGCAATTGCTCGTGGCGAAATACTCGTACCAGCTCCACTGGTTGAAATAAGGATCGGCGTCGTTCTTGAACCTCCCAAACTCGCCGACGAGCAGCGTGCCGCTCAGTCCGTCGGTAAACTGCGAAGCCCGGATGGATTGCGACGTGTTGAACGCCCCATTGCCGGTGTCAAGCTGATTGCACTGCGGGCCGTAGTAGTACGCGACAAAGTTCCACGTCCCGCCCGAGAGGGCATAGGACGACTGCGAGAAGGCGTTGGTCGTCAGGGCGTGGGGATCGGCACCGAGCCGCAGGTCGGACGGGCAGACGTATGTCGAGATCACGCTATACAGCGCCGTCGAGTTCGTGCGGCCGACCTGGATGCTGTTCCACATGCCGCCGCCGCCGCCCGCGGCCAGGCTGAAATTGATGGCCTGGTACACGGTCGTCTGCTCGATGTACGGCAGCAACAGCGCAAACCCCTGGAAACCCCGGTTGCGCACCGCGCCCTGGCACTGCAAGGCGCCATCGTTGGGACCGTACTGGACCGCGCCGAGGGGAAACCCGCCCTGGACCGACTCGTAATTGTGCATCCCCAGGGCGATCTGCTTCAGATTGTTGACGCACTGGGCGCACCGGGCCGCTTCGCGCGCCGCCTGGACGGCCGGCAGCAACAGGGCGACCAGGATGCCGATGATGGCGATCACCACCAGTAGCTCGATCAGCGTGAAGCCCCGGGAGCGCCGCGCCCCCTTGGCCCGGCCCCGTCGACACGTCCGTTGCCATCGAACGCCTCCCGCCCCCCGGGTCTCCGGCTCCGTCCTCATGCCCCTGGTGAGACCCGCTCGCTGACTCCATATTCTTCCAGGATACTCTATCACGATCGCTGCCGGCTTGTCGTGCTATCTCTGATCCATGTCTCAAGCCCTCAAGAGGTCAACGGTTACGACCGGGCGTGGTCTGCGCGGCCTTCTTCCACCCCACGCAGCCTCCCGCCCCTCGACCCCTTTCGAAGTGAAACAGTCTTGTAGGGTGGGTCAGCGGTGTCTTCGCCGCGCAACCCACCTCGGTGGACCACCCGTTGGTGGGTTGCGCGGCGCGGACGCCGCTGACCCACCCTACAAGACTGGCCGTGGCCGGTGGCGCGCTGGCCTACCTGCTCTTGCTCGCGGCTCTGGGAGGACTCCACCGCGACGACCTGCGCGTGCTGCTGGGGGGAGGGTGAGAGTCTGTTCCGAAAGCCCCAACGGGGCGGCCGTGAATAGCCCAGGGCGTCAGCCCTGGGAACCGGCAACGACGCGCCACAAACCCTCTCCGCAGCCCCGAAGGGGCGGCAGAGGTCTTGGTCCCAGAGACCGTTCTGCCGCCCCTTCGGGGCTGCGGAGGAAATCATTCAATCATTCTCTCGTCGCGGCTTCGGTCCCCAGGGCTGACGCCCTGGGCTATTCACGGCCGCCCCTGCGGGGCTTTCGGAACAGACTCTGAGTCGACTTCGACCTTGCCACATCCACACTGTTTGCATATAATACGCCAATTCCATACAAGTCTAGAAAGAATGACAAAATGAACTAATGAGTGATCGCAATCGCATCTTCCGCACGACCCGCCGGACTCCCGAAGAAATCGCCGCGGACCAGGCCGTGCGCGATCGGTACCAGGACCGCCCCAGCTACGATCAACTCGTGGCGCAGGGCGACATTGATCCCGACGAGAACCACCACGCTGGGCGAGTACCTGGAGACGCTCCAGGCACTCGCCGCGTTGAAGCAAGCGCGGATAGATACGAAAAGGGCTGAGTCTGACCGACATTGCGGAGCGGTCCGGGCTCGACCGGGGAGCCGTCTGCAAGCTGGAAAACGGACGCCAGCCGAATCCGACCCTCGCGACGCTGGCCCGCTACGCGAAGGCGATCGGCGTTCAGGTGAAGATCGTTGTCCACGATCCAGACGCCTCCGCCCCCGTCTTGTAGGGTGGGTCAGCGGCGTCTGCGCCGCAACCCCACCATTCGGCGCTGTAGAATCAGGCGTCTGCCTCTATCCCCCTGACGGATCGGTCCCTGCCCCTTGATCCTCAGCCGCTTCGCCCTCGTCTTCCTCGCCGAGCCCCCAATACTCGGACTCATCGACCAAGCCATATTTCTCGGCAACTTTCGGATCCGTGGTTACAAGACGAGCATAGTCGTCGCCGACCCCGCTATCATCTTCGAGGAACACGCCGTCTTTTCGCATCTGGTCCAGATAGTCAGCAGACGAACGCAACATATTAATCATATCCTCGATCGACTTCGCCTCCGCTGTGAGCCATTTATTTCGCCAAGTCATAACATAGCGCTTCCTGGCCTCCTTCCACAACTCCTCGAACTTGCTTCTGACGAACGGGTCCAACTGGCTGGCAAAATCGATCGGGAGGTCAAGCACCTTGATAAGCTCCAGAACATCGGAAAGATCCTTGAGCCTTCCTGGGTTCGTCATTCCTGATGCAAGCTTAAGCTCCACAAGTTTGTGCAAGTTGACGTAATTGATACCGTCTGCTTCAAAACTCACGGCCTTCGGATCGGGGAACGACACCGGCTTCTTCTTGCCATCGCCTGGGTAGTCCCCCGTAGTGATGAACTCAATCTTGACTCCAAGCTGGGTATCTCTCAGGTGTTTGCTGTTCGCGAAGGGCGGAAGGTAACCCAGTCCCTCTAGTTTCTCGTGGATCTTCTTAAGGTCATCCTTAGTAACGAGGATATCGACGTCCTCAGTGAAGCGCCGCAAGCCATGCCTGAACAGGGCCATCCCCCCCACTACAGCGTAGGGTATGCCAAGCGATTTGAGGCGTTGGGTGATGTTGTGCAACGCCTTGAAGACGGCGCTATCCTCCTCGAAATGCCGGCTTCCTTCGCTCAATGCCCACCTCGGATCACGATTGAGAAGCTCCTCGTAAACAGGCATGCCCGACGGAGTTGCTCGAGCCGTCCTGTCCGGGGCCTGACCGAACCGCTTGAGAAGTGACTGCTGGCTTTGGGGATCGGCCATGGTGGCATGATTCAAGGGTCAAGGCAGGATTCGGGAGGACGGGTCTAACGCCAAGAATCCGTCCTCAAATCCGATCTTCGCATAAAAACGAGCCGACCGCCAAGGGCTTCTGGCCGCGCCTACCCCGTGAAGTACAGGTACCCCCCCAGGATGCACGCGAGGACCAAAATCGAGGCGGCCACATCGCGCCAGTCCCAGCTTGCGCGGGTGCGCGCGCGGTCCTCGTCCGTGGCGGTGCCGAAGGTCAGGCCCTTGATCTTGTCGTACTCGGGCACCGCTGTCAGGTAGCTCACCGCCACCATCACCACCGCCGAGACGATCGTGATCAGCACGCTGAAGTACTGAAAGTAGATGTTGTTGACCACCCAGAGGAACGATCCCGGGGTGTATCCCTTCTCGAATCCCTTCAGGCCGAGCGTGACCGGGCGTATCCACCAGCATCCGGAAGACCCCCAGCACGAACCCCACCATCATGGCCCAGAAGCATCCCTGGGCATTGAGGCGTTTGAAGAAGACCCCGAGGAAGAAGACCACGAAGATGGGCGGCGCCAGGTAGCCTTGAACGGCCTGCAAGTAGTTGTACAGGCCGCGCGCGCCTTGAATGACGGGAATCCACGCCAGGGCGATCGCACCATGACGACGGTGGCGATGCGGCCGGTGCGCACCAGCTGGTGCTGCGTGGCCTGGGGCTTCCATTTCTGGTACAGGTCCACGGTGAAGAGCGTGGAGCAGGCGTTGAACACGCCCGCCAGCGATCCCATCAGGGCCGACAGCAGCCCGGCCACCACGATGCCGCGCAGGCCCGGCGGCAGCAGGTACTTCACCATCATCGGGAAGGCCGCCTGGGCCTCGTGGGGAATCGGCCGGCCGTCGGGCGTGACCATCGCGGCCAGCTCCGGCACCTTGCCGCTCTTGGCCAGCGCAAAAGCAATCATGCCCGGGATGATGAACAGGTACACGGGAAAGAGCTTCAGGAAGCCGGCGAAGATGCTGCCCCGGCGGGCGGTATGCTCGTTGGGAGCGCCCAGGGCACGCTGGACGATATATTGATCGGTGCACCAGTACCACAGGCCGATGATCGGCGCGCAGAAGAGCATGCCCAGCCAGGGGAAATTGCCGTTGAAATACCAGGCTTCCTTGACGATCTCGCCGGCCGCATTTTTTTCCAGCACCGGCGCCCAGCTTCCCTCCACGCCGTGCGGGATCAGCGGCCTCCACAGGTTGAACATCTCCGAGCCGCAAAGCTGTCGCAGTCTCGTGCCAGCCGCCCAGCTTGTACAGGCCGTAGAACGTCAAGGTCGCCGAGCCGCAGATGAGGATGACGGTCTGGACCGCGTCGTTGTAGGCCACCGCGCGCATGCCACCGAGGGCCGTGTACAGGCCGGTCAGCACGATCACGAGCACCGAGCCGATCCAGAAGCTGTTGATCTCCATCCCGCCCAGGTTCAGCCGGACTTCCGGCAAGAGCGTGGCGAAGACCACGCCGCCGGCGAAAATGCCCACGGCGATCTTCGAGACGACGAACGTGATCAACGACACGACCGACAGCACGTAGCGCGAGCCCGGCGAGAACCGCCGTTCGAGAAACTCCGGCATGGTGAAGACCATCGAGCGGCTATAGAACGGCACGAAGACCCAGGCCAGCACCAGCAGGCACCAGGCGTGCAGCTCATAATGGGCCATCGCCACGCCGTCGGCCGCGCCCGAGCCGGCCAGGCCCACGACGTGCTCGGAACCGATGTTGGAGGCGAAGATCGAGGCGCCGACGATCCACCAGCCGAGGTTGCGGCCCGCCAGGAAGTAATCGGCGGCCGTGTCCTTGCTCTTGCGGATGACCCACCAGGCCACGCACAGCAAGATGCTGAAGTAGGCCGCGATCATCAGCCAGTCGAGCCCGGTGAGGCTCGTTGAGGAAGTGGAGACGGCAAGCAGCGGCGTCATGGTGTCCATCAGGCCTCCCGTGGGCCGATTTGCACAAGCCAGGCGAAGGGCGCAAATCCCGGCCGGGATTCTAACTCCGCGCTCGGGAAGCGGCAAGCGTCCGTCCGGTTTTCGCGGTCTCGTAGCGCGGCAGAGCCGCAACCTCTTGTGTCCGGGTGGCATGCCCACGTCTTCGTGGGCATGTCGGCGACCCCCGGCGCGGGGGACCATGCCCACGAAGACGTGGGTACGTGTTTAGCGTCTCGCCATCGGACGTAAGTCCTTTCTGTGTAGCGGCGGCCGTCTCGGCCGCTCCGGAGGGGAACCAGTTCGGAGCGGCCGAGACGGCCGCCGCTACACAGAAACGCCCAGAAAACCAGCCATGCGAGACGCTAAACACGTACAGACGTGGGCATGCCACCCAGACAACGAGACAATCGGCGCAGCGCGACGAGCGACTCGGGAGTAACAATGTCGGGTGGGCTCCTCCCACCATCCGGAAAGGCCAGGAGTGAGGATTCCAAGGGGTGGCCGGACCCGGAATGCCGGCACCATCTTGCCGGAACGTGAGCGGGCCTTTATAAAAGCGAGATTCCCGGCACCCATGATGGATGTCCATCGCGAACCATTCTGGCCACGGTCCCCTCGTCAGGTGCGCAGCGGGGCGGACCGCTTCCGACAGGGAACCACTCGATGCATACCTTGGCGTGGATCGATTACCTGATCATGCTGATCTACCTGGCCTTCGTGCTGGGGATCGGCTTGGCGCTGAAGAAGTTCATGAAGACCAGCGAGGACTTCTTCCTCTCGGGCCGGTCGATCCCGGCCTGGGTGGCCGGGCTGGCGTTCATCTCGGCCAACCTGGGCGCGCAGGAAGTCATCGGCATGGCCGCCTCGGGGGCCAAGTACGGCATCGCCACCAGCCACTTTTACTGGCTGGGGGCGATCCCGGCGATGGTCTTCGTCGGGCTGTTCATGATGCCGTTCTACTACGGCTCGCGGGCGCACTCGGTGCCCGAATACCTGCGGCTGCGGTTCGACGAGAAGACCCGCGGACTGAACGCCATCACGTTCGCGGTGATGACCATCTTCTCCAGCGGCATCTCGATGTACGCGATGGCCAAGCTGATCCAGGCTGCTGCACGTCTTCGACGCGCTGTTCTCGGCAGCTGGGCCTGCCCACGCGACTGGATCTTCCACGCCAGCATCATCGTCTCGGCGCTGATCGTGCTGGGCTACGTCTACCTCGGCGGCCTGACCAGCGCGATCTACAACGAGGTGCTCCAGTTCTTCCTGATCGTCGCGGGCTTCCTTCCGCTGGTGCTCCTGGGCCTGAAGAACGTCGGCGGCTGGGCGGGGCTCCAGGCGACAGCCTGGCCGGCATGGGCAAGGAGCCGTTCACGCACACCTGGGTCGGCATGGAGCACGCCAGTGCACCAACCCGCTGGGCGTGGAGTGGTTCGGCCTGGCGATGGGCCTGGGCTTCGTGCTCTCGTTCGGCTACTGGTGCACCGACTTCCTGGTCGTGCAGCGGGCGATGGCCGCCGACTCGATGCTCGCCGCCCGGCGCACGCCGCTGATCGCCGCCGTGCCCAAGATGTTCTTCCCGTTCCTGGTGATCCTGCCCGGCCTGATCGCCATCGCGCTTGCCCACCGTCAAGACCGACCGACCTGGCACCGCGAACGCCGCCGCGAACGGCGCGGCGACGGCCGTCCCGGCCGGCCAGGGGATCATCCCGGCCAAGATCGACTACTGGATCAGGTCAAGCTCCAGCTCGACAGCACGGGCAAGCCCGGTGCTCGACTACGACATGGCCATCCCGAGCATGCTCCTGCACTACTTCCCGACCGGCATGCTCGGCCTGGGCCTGACGGCGCTGCTGGCCAGCTTCATGTCGGGCATGGCGGGCAACGTCACGGCCTTCAACACGGTCTGGACCTACGACATCTACAAGGCGTACGTCCACCCGGCGGCCAGCGACCGACCATCTACCTCTGGATGGGCCGGTTCGCCACCTTCTTCGGCACGGTGGTCTCGATCGGCGCGGCCTACCTGGCGGCCCAGTTCAACAACATCATGGACGTGCTCCAGCTCGTCTTCGGGTTCGTCAACGCGCCCCTGTTCGCCACCTTCCTGCTGGGCATGTTCTGGAAGCGGACGACCGGCCACGGCGCGTTCACCGGCCTGCTGGCCGGCACGACCTCCGCCGCGATCTTCCATGGCCTGACCCTGCCCGCGGGGAATGCCGTCGGCGTCAAGGGGGCTGGCTGCCGATCGACGATCCGTCCACACGTTCCCCAGCGAGATGGCGCAGAACTTCTGGATGGCGATCGTCGCCTGGACGGTCTGCTTCGTCGTGACCATCGTCGTCAGCCTCGTCACCGAGCCGCGGCCCGACGAGGAGCTCGGGGCCTGGTCTACGCCCTCACCGAGAAGCCGCAGGAGGGCCACCTGGCCTGGTATCAGCGGCCCGTCACCCTGGGCATCGTCGTGTTGCTCATGACCCTGGCGCTGAACTTCCTCTTCTTCTGAGATCCGCAAGGCGAACCCGACCATGAATCTCGATATCCGTTTGCCGATCGGCCTGCTGTTCAGCATCCTCGGCGCACTGTTGACGTTCTATGGGCTGATCACGATGGGCAACGCGGCGATGTATCAGCGCTCACTGGACATCGACGTGAACCTCTGGTGGGGCGTGGCGCTGCTGGTCTTCGGCGGCCTCATGACCTTCTTCGGCCGCACCCGGAAGAAGCCAACCACGCCCCCCCTGGCGGAGTGAACGGCGCCGGGCCTTATTCACCACAGAGTCACAGAGGACACAGAGTTTTCCAAGGGTGTATGAGAAGGTCTTGCTCACGGCTTGGGTGGCATGCCCACGTCTGCGTGGGCATGTCCGCCGGAACCGCCCAAGCCCCCGGACATGCCCACGAAGACGTGGGCATGCCACCCCAAGTGCCGCGTTCGCTCGCGGATTTGGCGGTGCGGTTCGGATCATTTTTTGTTATGATCCCGGCCCCTGGAAGGAAGGACGGCAGGGTACACGGAGGTACCTCACATGAAACGCGCTCATCACGGGTGTCCCGATCGAGTCCTCGCGCCGCTTGCCGTTGCCGGCCGAGTTCGCGGCGATCCTGGAACAACATCAGCGCTGGCTGAAGACGCAGGGCCAGGGCGGCCAGCAGGCGATCCTGGGCGGTCTCGACCTGACGGGGGCCAACCTCAAGGGCGCCGACCTGCGCCGGGCGGATGGCCGCGGCCTGGTCGCGTCCGCGGCCGACCTGACGGGCGCTCTGCTGGCGGGGGCCGACCTGACCGGCGCCGTGCTCATCGAGGCCAAGCTCCCGCGCGCGGATCTCCACGACGCCACGCTGGCCGAGGCGGATCTCTCCGAGGCCAACCTGCGAGGCGCGAACCTGGCCCGCGCCAACCTGCGTCAGGCCCTCCTGCGCCGTGCCCGGCTCCGCGACGCCATTCTGAACGATGCCGACTTGACCGACGCGCGGGGCTCCTGGCCGGTCAATTCGGCGGCGCCAGTCTGGCCGGCGCCCTCCTGCCGGGCGAGTTGACCAAGTTCGAGGGCCTCGGCAACGTCGCCGAGGCGTCGAAATCGACCCAGAACCTCTTCATGACGATCCTGTTCGTCTGTGCGTACACCTGGCTGACGGTCGCCTCGACGAACGACGCCCAGCTCCTGATCAACGACGCGCCGCCGTCCTCGCGGCTGCCCATCCTGGGCATCGACATCCCCCTGGTGCGCTTCTATACGGCCGTGCCTTTGTTGCTTTTGTGCATTTATTTGTATTCGCATCTCATGCTCCAGCGGCTCTGGGAGGAGCTCGCCGAGCTGCCGGCGGTCTTTCCGGACGGGCGGGCGCTGGACAAGAAGGCGTATCCGTGGCTCTTGAACGTGCTGGTGCGCGATCACGTGCCGCGGCTGCGCGAGGGGCGCTCGAACCTGGCGAAGTGGCAAGCGCGGATGTCGTCGGTGCTGGCCTGGGGCATGGTGCCGGCGACGCTGTTCATGGCCTGGGCGCGGTATCTCCACGCTCATGACTGGTGGGTCACGTCGCTGCACGTGGTTTGCCTGTCGGTGGCGATCGGCACGGGCACCGCCTTCTTGCGGCTGGCGGCGGCGACGCTCCGAGGCGCCGAGCGCACGCGGGGCGTCCGCCAACGTGCCTGGCGCTCGGCCCGGGCTGTCTGCGCGGCGGTCACGGCGGGCGCGGCCGTCTTGCTGGCCACGGTCTCGGTCGGCGTCATCGAGGGCGTCAATCCCCACTCCGTTTATGATGACACGGTCGCCGAGCGTCTGCTGGCGCAATATTACCCTCTGGATATCCGCCGCTGGCTACCGGACCTGCTGTATCACCTGGACCTGAGCAGCTCGGCCAGTTTGTGCGAGGCGGCCTTGTCGGTCAAGCCGGCGAACTGGTCGCCCAACAATCCCGGGCTGCTCGACACGGTGCGCGGGGCCGATCTGGAGCACCGCCGCCAGTGGCGCAACCTGCGGCACGCGATGGCCTTCAACGCCTTCGCGGTGGCCGCCTACTTGCAGGATTCCGACCTGCGCTGGTCCGACTTCCGCGAGGCCGACATGCGCAAGGCCGACTTTCGCCGCGCGATGATGCGGGGCGTCAATTTCCGCTTCGCCGATCTGGACGGGGCCGATTTTCGCGGCGCCGACTTGACCGAGGCCCGGTTCCGCCAGTGCCACGTGGACGGGGCCCTGTTCGAGGGCGCCCACCTCCAGAATGCCAACTTCGTCGACGCCACGCTCGGCGGCGCCGACTTCACCCGGGCCGTGCTGGTCGCGGCCGATTTCTCGAAGGCCAGCGTGACGCCCGCGGCCGGAACGGAAAGCCGTCTTCCGGCCAAGCCCGTCGTCTTCTCGGGCGCAGGATTTGAGCGGCGCCAACTTCTCGGGTGCCACCCTGACGAAGGCTGAGTTCCAGCCCGCCCCGCCCGCGGAGGACGAATCCGGCCCGTCCCCGTCCACCCGGCTGGCCCATGCCGTACTCGCCGGCGCGAACTTGACCGGCGCGAACCTGACCGGCGCCGACCTGAGCGGTGCCGACCTGCGCGGCGCCGATCTGACCGGCGCGATCGGTCTGACTCGTCAGCAAGTCGCCACGACCATCACCGACAGCCGGACGCGCTGGCCCGCCGAGTTCCGGGCACTGGCCCAGCAGCTCGAAAGCACCACGCGATGAGGGATGGCGGATGACTGATGACTGAAATCATGTATCCGCCATCCGCCATCCCTCATCCGTGGGTGGCTGGGGCAGCCGGCGTCCTCCGCCATCAGTCATCCGCCATCAGCCATCAGTCCTCAGTCCTCAGTCCTCAGTCATTCTCCGGGTGCCGGTTCAGCGACCGCACGACAATTCTCGAAGCCATTCGCACTTTTTGACTCGTATCCAGGTGCTTGATGTACGACGCCTTCAGCGCGTTGAGCCAGCGGATTTCCCGGCCGTCGTAACGCACGCAGACGCGCGTGAGCACGGGCCCGGGACAGGCCCAAGCCCGCGCCAGACCGGCCGGGATGTCGTTGTTGCTCGGGATGCAGTTGTAGGCCATCCGCAGGCCCTGAGCGAGCGCGGCGAAGTCCAGCCGCACCAGATCCGTGGCCGTGGTGCGGCGGAAGGTCGGCTCCTGGAGCATCTGCATGTAGTGATACGTGCCGTCATCCAGCACGAAGAACTTGACCGGCAGCCCGGCGCGGGCGGCCGTCGAGGCTTCCAGGCCGGACATCAAGAAGCAGCCGTCGCCCGCGACGGCCGCGACGCGACGATCGGGCCGCACGCGCTGGGCGCCGATGGCCGCCGGGATCGCCCAGCCCATGCTCTGATTGTTCGCGGGCGTGAAGAACCGCCGGGGACCGGCCACCTCGATCCCCTCGGCCGCCCAGTTCGCCGAGGCGGTCACATCGACGAAGATCAGCTCGTCCGGGCCCATCGCCTCGCGCAGGCGGACGAGGAAGACCATGGGATCGACCCCGTCGGTGATCTCGACCTGCCGGTACGAGCAGCGGTCCACCTGGCGACGCTCGGCGACCATGCGCCAGAGGTGCGGGGCAGGGGGGCGGCGCAGGGCGTTGCCGTCGGCCAGCAAGCGGTCGAGAAACAGCCGGCTGTCGGCGCAGACGGTCACGTCGGCCGGCACGTTCTTGCCCAGGTTCTGCGGGTTGGCATCGACGTGGATCAGCGCCTCGTGGCCCGGAATCGAGTAATTGGCGGTCGAGGTCTCGCTGAACCGCACGCCCACGGCAAGCACGATGTCCACATCTTGGCGGAACGTCAACTCGGCGGCGCGCGTGCCCTGCGGGCCATACCCCCAGCCGACCGCCAGCGGGTGCCGCTCGGCAATCGCGCCCTTGCCGCTGACCGAGGTCGCCACCGGCGCCTGCAAGAGCTCGGCCACCGCCGTCAGGCTGGCCGAGGCGTCAAAACAGCCCTGGCCGGCATAAATGCCGATCCGCTTCGAGCGGTTCGACAGAAGGCACAAGCAGCGGCGGTAGGCCGCCTCGTCAAAAACCAGGGCGGGCGGCGGGGGCACCGGTTCGTTGTAATTCCAGCGCTCGGTGTAGTGCCAGTACGGAATCACCACGGCGACCGGTCCCGGCTCACCCGCGCGGGCCAGGCGAAACGCCTGGTGAATCGCGCCGGGGATCTGCCCCGGCTGGCTCAGCTCATAGACCGCCTTGCAGACCGGCCGCAAAATGGCCGCGTTGGCCAGTCCGTGCACCTGCCCGATCGGCGCGCCGGGACGGCGGTCGATGTCGGTGACGATCCCCACCATCGGCACGCTGTCGTAAAGGGCCTCGCCGATGCCGGTCAGCGCATTCGTGAGACCCGGTCCGGGCACGACGGCAAAGACCCCGACTCCGCCCGTGACCCGGGCCGAGGCGTCCGCCATGACGCTCGCCGACGCCTCGTTCGTGACGAGCAGATACGGGAGACCATGCGTCTTGAAGGCGTCCCACAACTCGTTGCTCTGGGCGCCCGGCACGCCGAAGACGCAGCGCGTCCCCTCGACGCAAAGGGCCGCCACCACGGCCTGCGCGCCGGTCATCCGCCCGCACACGCCCATGCCGGGCGGGGGCGGAATGCGTACCGGCTGTGCGGGTGCGGGACTCGCCGGAGCCAGAGTCTGGCCGGCGGCCGTCTGGCTGGCCAGCGCCGTTGTCCCAATGGCCCCAAGGACCCCCAGGGCCGACCGCCGGTTCAGGTTCAAGGCTCCCCTCCTTGGTCGCCAGAAGCTGTAACCTACCCAGGCTCCTCCCGGGCCGTATCCTTCGCATCTATCGGTCACAAGGGGGGACGGCCATCAGTCGGTACGCCGGGTCAGGAGGTCGAGCAGCGCGCGGAGCGGCATCATTGCGGCTGCCCGGGTGCTCGCGCAGGTAGCGGATGCACTCCAGCATGACCGGCCCCTCGTAGCCGATCTCATCGAGCGTTTCGGCCCAGCTTTCCCACTCGATCGTGCCGAGGCCGGGGGGAAGGTGGGTGTCCTGCTTGCCGCGGTTGTCGTGGACGTGCGTGGTCCGCAGGAACCGGCCGGCGGCGCGGGTTCTCGGAATCGACCGACGGACCCAGGTGAGCGTGGCCGGTATCGAAGGCCAAGGCGAGCTCGGGCCGGTCGAGCTCGGCGAGCAAGGCTGCCAGGTCGGCCATGCGGCTACCCGGATACACCCCCGGCGGCATGTTCTCGACGCAAACCCGCACGCGCGTCCCCTGCGCGTGGACCGCCAGAGCGAGCAATCCCCGCGAGAGGGCTTCACGGCGGATCGAGAACTGCGCGGGATCGGAGATTCCTCCCGGATGGACGACCAGGAACGTGCCTTCCGCCGCGGCGAGCCAGTCCACACAGCGCTTCAAATCGCCGAGGCTGGCGAGGGCGACATCCGGGTCGGGGTCGCCCAGATCGACGCGGTCGGCCTGGATCGCCTGGCCTCCCCAGCATGCGTGTGCGCGATGGAGCGTCAAACCGAACTCCACCAGCCGTGAGCGGAGGGTCGCGGGGTCGGGGTACAACCGCCAGTTGGGCAAGGCTTCGACGTGCGCGGCGCCGATCTCGGCGGCGATCTTCAGGTCGAACCCGACATCGCCGCGACGGTCGCCGTAAACAACCATCGTGCCGAGAGGTCGAACGATCGGGGGGCGCGGCGGTGGCATCGCGGCGGCATTCCTGGCGGTGGCGCCGGGGCGGGTTTGCGCGCGCGAGACGAAAGCCCTTGTCGGCGGCGGGTTCGCAAGTCATCATACCGTATCGGACCCCGATTCGCGCGCCCGGCCGCGCGAATCCTTCTGGTGGCGAAGACAGGTCTCCGTCCGGGAAAGGATCGGGACGCTCCATGCCGCCTGCCGCCCTCGTGGAACCCAGTTCGATCGACACGTCCAAGGTGTTATTCGATATCGAGACCATCCGCCGTTACAACCCGCAGCGCTTCGAGATGGAGCAACTGACGGCGATCGTGCACCTGGACACGGCGGCGGCGCTGATCGTCGGCTACAAGGATACGGCGCCCACCGACTTCTGGGTGCGCGGGCACATGCCGGGCAACCCGTTGATGCCGGGCGTGGTGATGTGCGAGGCCGCCGCCCAGCTCTGCGCGTTCTACTGCGAGTATATCAAGCTGCACCCGGAAGCCTATCTGGGGTTCGGCGGCATGGAGGATGTGCGCTTCCGGGGCCGGGTCCAGCCGGGCGAACGGATGCTGGTCGTCGGCAAGGGGACCCGCGTGCACCGCCGCCAGTCGATCTTCGACACCCAGGCGTTCGTCAATGGGAACATGGTCTATCATGGACGTGTGATCGGCGTCCCGCTGACCAACGTGGAACGATGACGCGCGCTCGTCCCGATCTCGACGTCGCGCCGTTCACGCTGGAATACCCCACCCGGCCGCTCGTCTGGAACGTCCTCTTCGGCAACGATCATCCGGTCGAGCTCGAGGTCGGTCCGGGCAAGGGGCTGTTCCTGGCCAACACGGGGCGGCTGGCGCCGTCGCACAACTTCGTGGGCGTCGAGGTCTCGCGGAAGTATGCCGCGCCTGGCGGCCGAGCGGGTGGCCAAGCACGCGCTGGGCAATGTCCGGGTCGTCGCCGGCGATGCCCGCCAGTTCCTGGCCGAGTTCGTCCCCCGCGCAGCCTGCGGGCCGTGCACATCTATTTTCCCGATCCCTGGTGGAAGACGCGGCACCGCAAGCGGCGGGTGTTTTGCACGGCGTTCGTACACGACGTGGCCCGTGCCCTGGAGGTCGCGGGGACGTTCCACATGGCGACCGATGTCGCGGACTATTTCCAGGTCATGCAGGCGTTGATGACGGCACGGCCGGAGTTCACTCCCCTGGCACCGCCGGAGCCGAGAACGCCCGAGCATGAGCTCGACTACCTGACGAATTTCGAACGCAAGTATCGCATCGCGGGCCGGTCGATCTACCGCGCCGGCTTTCGGTTCGCACCGCCAAGGGGATGATCGATGGAGTTTCCGCGTCCGTTCCGCGTCTGGCAGCGCATGATGGGGTCGCTGCTCTCGTTCTGGTCGATTCCGGGGGCGGGGCGGATCGCGATCTGCAGCCCGCTGGTGGGATTTGTGGCCGGGCTGGGGGCGACGGCCTTCCTGACGCTCCTCTCGCTCATGATCCACTATGTCCTGGGCGGGGTGATGGGCCTGCAAATGCCGCCGACGGGCGAAGGGACGCTCACGGCCATCCGCTATCCGGAACACTGGTGGTGGGTCCTGCTGATCCCGACCCTCGGCGGGCTGGCCTCCGGCGTGATCGTCTTCAGCCTGGCGCCGGAAGCGGAGGGGCACGGCACCGACGCGATGGTGCGCGCCTTTCACCGGGGAGGGGGCCAGGTCCGCGCGCGGGTGCCCCTGATCAAGTCGGTGGCGTCGATCATCACCATCGGCACCGGCGGCTCGGCCGGCCAGGAAGGGCCGATCGCCCAGATCGGCGCGGGCTTCGGCTCGCTGCTGGCCAGGCTGTTGCGGCTGTCGGTGAACGAACGGCGGCTCTTGATGCTGGCCGGCACGGCCGGCGGCATCGGCGCCATTTTCCGCGCCCCTTTGGGCGGCGCGCTGTTCGCGACCGAGGTCCTCTACTCGACGACGGCCGCCGAGTCCTCCGCGCTCCTGCCTTGCCTGGCCAGCTCGATCGTGGCCTATTCGACCTTCGCCCTGTTCATCACGCCCAAGCCGATCTTCACCGTGCCGCCGATGGCCTTCCATGGCCTGACGGAACTGCCCCTGTTCGCGCTCTTGGCCGTCGTCTGCGCGGTCGTCGGCGGGCTCTACGTCAAGTGCTTCTACGGCATGCGCGATCGGTTCTTTCACAAGCTGCCGATGCCTCCCCATCTCAAGCCGGCCCTGGGAGGACTCTTGCTCGGCGTGATGGCCTTGAAGTTCCCGCAACTGATGGCGGGCGGCTATGGCTGGGTGCAGTGGGGGGCCATCGGCGAGCCGCCCGGACTGATTCAGGCCGGCGAGCACGTGTTTACACCGAACATGGGAATCTGGCTGCTGCTCCTGCTGGCGCTGTTGAAGATCGTGGCCACCAGCCTGACGATCAGCTCGGGAGGGAGCGGCGGCGTGTTTGGACCCTCGGTGTTCATCGGGGGGATTCTCGGCGGCGCGGTGGGGCAGTTCCTGGCGGCGCGGTTTCCGAGCTGGGGGTTGCAGCCGGCGGCCTTCGCGATGGTCGGCATGGCGGGCTTCTTCGCGGGCGTCTCGAAGACGCCGATCACCTCGATCCTGATGGTCTGCGAGATGTGCGGCTCGTACAGCCTGCTCGTGCCGCTCATGCTGGTCTGCGGGCTGCACATGGCGCTCTCGACGCGCTGGAGTCTCTACGAGGAACAGGTCCCGAGCCCGATCGACAGCCCCGCGCACCAGGGGGACTTCGTCGTGGACGTGCTCGACCAGATCCACGTCGGCGAGATCCCCATCCGCACCACGGGCATCGAGCTGGTGCCCCAGACGCTGCCGTTCCCGGCCCTGGTCCGGCGGGTGGCCAACTCGACCGAGACCCTCTTTCCGGTCGTCGATGACGCGGGCCGGTTGAAGGGGATCTTCAGCCTGCGCGACGTGCGGCTGGCACTCGGCGGCGGGTTCGACGTCGGCCCGCTCGTCCTGGCCGCCGACCTGGCACGGCGCCCGGTGCTCTGCGTCACGCCGGCCGATGACCTGCACACCGCCTTGCGGCGCTTGACCGAGCTGAACACGGACGAGCTGCCCGTGGTCCAGCCCGACGATCCCAGCCGACTGCTCGGCTTGCTCAGCCGTCGCGACCTGATCGCGGCCTACTCCCGGCGCATCCGGGATCTGCGGACGCCGGACGAGGATCTCGCCGACCACGCCGCGCCCAGCGATAATGGCAAGATCGTCGGAGGCGCTGGCGAAGGCGCGGAGAGTTCCGGCGCGATCGTGCGCGACGAGCCATGAATGTCTACCTGTTCGATCAGGGGAACCCGTCCCTCCCCTGGCTCTACTCGGAAGATCCCCTGGTGGTGGTCTCCGAGGTCTCGGCGGGCCGCCGCCAGGCGCGGAGCCGGCTGGAACGGCTGGCCCGCGCGCTGAAGGCGGCCTGGTGGCGCACGCATCGACGGGTCGGCCCGCGTCTGCAACGCGTGCTCGACGGGCTCAATCGTCCCGCGCCCGACGGACCCTTGCTGCGGAGCCTGCGACGGGCCGAGCGCATCCGATTGCACCATCCCGCGCGGCTTTCGGCGGAAGGAGCTCAGCTCCTTTGGCATCGTGAGATCGCCCGCCGCCAGCGCCGGGAGATCTTCGCCACGGTCGGAAACCTGCTCCTCGCAGCGCTGGCCGTGCCGCTGATGGTGCTGCCGGGACCGAACGTCGTGGGCTACTGGTTCCTCTGGCGTGCCACGCTGCACGGTCTGGCCGTGTTCGGCACCTGGCGGGTGCGTTCCCGACGCATCCCGGTCGAGACCATCCCCCTCGACGCCCTCAACGAGCCGCTCGACCGCCACGACGAGGCCCAGGTTGTGCGCATGGCCGCCGCCTGCGGTCTGCGACACCTGTCGGCCACGCTCCGGCGCCAGGAACAACCCGGCCAGGTACGAGCTGAGGTGGCCGAGCCGTCGGTCTGAGTCTTGTAGGGTGGGTCAGCGGCGTCCCCGCCGCGCAACCCACCTCTGTCAATCAAACGGATGGTGGGTTGCGCGGCGCGGACGCCGCTGACCCACCCTACGAAGATCCACTGATCCTCGGCCCGCTTTCACCGCACCGGCCCGGGGATCAGAACTGGAAGTAGATGAACTGGCTGCCGCCGAACTCGCCGCCGAGCACGAAGGCATAGAAGCAGAGCGTATAGAAAACGCTGCGCACGTACCACGGCGTACGGCCGATGATGTTCAAGTCCCTGGTGACGTACTGAGCGTACTGATACACCAGGAGCGGCACGACACACACCGTGATCGGCAGCAAGGTCGCCGTCGACGGGATGGCGAAGCGGTGCGCGATCGCTCCCAGCATGCCCCAGACCTGGCTCATCGACTCGGCGCGGAAGAAGAGCCAGCCCAGGCAAACCAGGTGGAAGGTCACGAACATGCGCACCCCGGTCCAGCACGCGCGCTCGATCGGCTCGGTGGGTTCCAGCTTCGCCAGGTACGGCTTCAGGATGCGGTGGCCGACGAGCAACAGGCCGTGGTAAGCGCCCCAGACCACGAACGTCCAGGCGGCGCCGTGCCAGAGGCCGCCGATGACCATGGTCAGCATCAGGTTGCGGTAGACCGCCCAGTTGCCTCGCATGGGCACGAAGACGAACACCAGCAGCGCGACGCTCGCGGCGATCAAACCCCAGCGGAGCATGCCGGCCGTCGGATCGTGCCGCAGCGGCCCGAAGACGTACACGAGCATCAGCCCCGCGCACAGGCCGAAGACCGCCTTCCAGATCCGCGTCCCGGCCGCCTGGCGATTGCCTCCCAGCGGGATGTAGAGATAGTCGCGCAGCCAGGTCGAGAGCGAGATGTGCCAGCGCGACCAGAAATCCTGGGGGTTGGTCGCGAAGTAGGGCAGGTTGAAGTTGAGCGCCAGCTCGAAGCCCATCATCTTGGCGATGCCGCGCGCCGCGTCGGTGTAACCCGAGAAGTCGCAATAGATCTGGAACGCGAACGCATAGATCGCCAGCAGCGCCAGACCACCGTCGATCGTCTGCCAGTGGCTGAACAGGTCGGTGACGAACTTCTCCAGGTTGTCGGCAATGACGACCTTCTTGGTCAGTCCCCAGAAAATCAGATACGCCCCGGAGTAGAACTGGTCGAGATCAAACCGCCGCCGCCGCTCGATCTGCGGCAGAAGCGTCGTCGGCCGCATGATCGGGCCGGCCACCAGGTGCGGGAAGAACGACACGAACGAGGCAAACTCCAAGAGGCTCCGCGTCGGCTTGATCTCGCGGCGATACACGTCCAGGACATAGCTCATCGACTGGAACGTGTAGAACGAGATGCCGATCGGCAGCGCCACGTTCAGATGTGCCAGCGGAATGTCCAGCCCGCCCCGCGCGAGTGCGTCGTGCAAGCTCCCGGCGAAGAAATTGAAATATTTAAACCAGCCCAAAAACCCCAGGTTCAGCGCCATGCTCGCCATGACGCAGAGCTTGCGCGAGCGCGGCTGCTCGAAACGGTCCACGGCCAGCCCGCAGCCGAAGTCCATGACCGTCGAGATCACCAGCAGGGCCAGGAACCGGTAGTCCCATTGCGCATAGAAGTAATAGCTGGCCGACAGGAGCATCAGGTTCTGGATGTTCAGCGGCGAGGCCGTCAGCCGCGCCAGCAGCCAGAACGGCCCTCGCAGCGGTATCCGCACGATGCGCCGGGCGAGCGATTCGCCGGGTGGGAACTCACAAGACAACCCGAGCCGATGTCCCAGCCGCCCGATCCGTCGGGCCAGCCGGAAGAGCGGCCGCGGCAGGAACCAGTACACCGAGAAAAAGATCAGGAAGAAGTACGCGAACTTGTACGTGTTGAAGAGCATGCGACGTCCTCGTCCTTGAGAACGGGGTCCCGACGTTCTGCGCATGGGCCGACACGCGCGGCGGCCTCGGTGCGGGCGTGGTTTTAGTCGGGATGATGATTTCGGTCAACGCCAATCACGAGGATCAAGCCGTCACCAACCCGATGACCTCGTGCGGCTTCGGGTCCTGGTCGATCCGCACGAGGCGTTCCCAGAGCGCGGTGGTGCGCTCGGGGCCAAGAACGGGTTCGGCTTGGCCGCGGAACTTGGCCTGGAGCTGGGCGTCGCTCAGCGGGTTCTTGTCGTGGCCGGGGGGGTAGGCGACTTCACATTCGAGGATCGTGCCGTCGTCGAGCGTCACCTGGAGCCGGTTGGGGATGCACGACGGGTAATCGGCCGTCATCTCGGGGTCTTCGACGACCGTCGTACGGCCGATCAGGTCGAGCAGGGCCGGGTCGCCGAGCCGCTCGGGCGCGAACTGGCGGGGCGTCACTTCGCCGTCGAGGAGGGCGACCGCCGTGCAGTAGGGGAGGCTATGGTCGGCCGTCTCCCGCGTGCGGGGGTGCCATTTCTCCGGGTCCTTGCCGCTGATCTCGAAGGCGGCGCGGAAGGTGGCGATCTCGATCGCCTGGATGCGGCGCGGGTCAGCGATATCCGGACGCAACTCCAGCGCGGCGGCAATGGCCGACTGGGCGTGGTACTCGGCCGGATAGAGCTTGATCGCCGAGCGCGGCAGGAGCCAGTCGTCGGGCAGGGGACCGCCGAGCTTCTTGAGCACGAACGGCCCGGACACTTGCTGCCAGAAACCCATTTCCCCTTCGAAGAGCGGTCCTGGCCCGGTCAGACCCTCGCGGGCCAGCATGGCGGCGAAGACGCCGTTACGCGCGGCATTCGCGCCGGCGCAGCCTTTCCACATCGACAGCTCGCCGGCGCAGGTCAGGCGCAGGGCCGCGGCGTTCGCGCCGGCGAGATTGGCCGCCTGCGTGGCCTGGGCGTGGTTCAGTTCCAGCAGGCGCGCGGCGGCCAGCGCCGAGGCGATCTGGGCATACGCAACATGGTCCCAGCCTCGGGAACGGAGACTGGCGGCATCGCAGAGGCGGCATTGGATCTCATACGCCACGACGGCCGCCGTCAGCCAGTGCTGGCCCGACGCGCCGGCGTGCTCGCCCGCGGCGAAGATCGCCGCCCAGTTGTCGCTCGGATGGGCCGGCTCTTTCGAGATGTACGTGTCGTTGGCGTCGAGATAACGGATGTGGACGCCGTTGGCGAACGCCGCCCAGTCGGCCGCCGACCGCCCGCCGCCGATCAGCGCCGCGCCGATCTCGCCACGCACCCGCGCGGCCATCTTGCGCAGTCGCGCCGGCACCGGCTCGGGCACCGCGGCAACCGCGCAGCCAACCGTGTCGATCAGCCGCCGACGCGCTCGGCCAGCACGGCCGGCGGTAAATCCTCATATTGAACCTCAAGCGCAAACTCGGCCAGCCGCTCGGCAAGACCGTGATACATCGTCGGCACCTCGACGGGGGCAGGAGCACACACCCTTGCATGTTACACGAGAGCGCCGTGTGCGTCGATCGCGCCTGGTGGGGGAAGGGCGGATGCCGGCTGCCGTCTGTCCTCTGCCATCGGCTTTGTCGCATTTCTGATGCCAGCCCGTGTGGACGCAGACGATCGACGAAAGTCAATGAGCCGCCGGGCCTTCCGCGGGCGTGGCGAGGGTCGGAGAGGGAGTTGCGGGCGCCGGTGTGGCCGAAGGGGCCGCGGCGACATGATCGAGCAGGATGCGCTGCACTTCGAGGATGGCTTCCGGGTCTTGCTGCACGCCATGCCCGGAGCGGACGACCAGTTCGGAGGCGACGCCGTCGAGGTGGGAACTGCGATACGAGACGATGCCGTCGGTGGTCGTGGCCAGGGGGCCGGGGCGATTGGCGCCGATGATCGACTGGAAGCGCACGCCCGGGCGCGGCTCCATCCGCAGCAGGGCGAGCAAGACGGCGGAATCGGGCTCGAGCGTCTCGATGCTCGTCGGCAGGCGGCGGAACATGCGCGGATCCAGGTCGTCCCGGTTGTCCTTGGCCAGGCGGGCGAGGAGCTGGCTGTACTTGTCCGGCTCGGCGATCAGGCTCGAACCGATCCGGCCGATCGGCCGGCGCGCCAGGTCCGACCCCCGGTGCGGCGTGGCCAGGAACACCACCCGCTCGACGAACGGCAACGCCTCGAAGAACGTGTAGTGCTTCAACTCCGACAAGACCTCCGGCGGCCCGACGATCGACTGAAAGGACCGGTCCGAGTTGATCTCCCAGAACCGGTTGCCACTGTTGACCGCCATCGCGTGGCTCAGAGCCCGCCCATGCTGTGCCCGAGCAGCACCGTGCGATTGAAGGTCGGGCTGGTGCCCTGCGGGTCGAAGTGAATCTGGGCGTCCTTGAGCGCATCGCGCAGATACGACGCCGCGACCGGCACCGGCACGCCGGTCGGATAGACATAAAGGAAGAACTGGAAGCGCCGCTGAATGGTCGTGTTGTGCAAAAGCTCGTTGAGCATCGGAATCCACGCCAGCGGCGAGGACATCAGCCCGTGGACCATGACGACCGGGATCTTGTCCGCCTCATACGGCCGCAGCAGCATCAGCCCGGTGCGCTCGGCGGCTTCGCCCGGCCGCAACAGGCCCGTCCAGCGCAGGCGGCCGAAGTCGGTGCGCGACCACATGTAGGCCAGCGGCTTGGTCATGTCGGCCTCGACGCCCAGCGCGTACTCGTGCTCGCCCTGCTTGAACCGCAAGCTGCGCACCGCCAGCGGATCGAGCAGGTTCAAGGTCGAGTCGCGGATTTGCTGAACGTCGGCCGGCACCTCCCGCAGCCGCGAGTTCGGCTGGAGGAAGGCCGTCAGCGGAAAGGCCGTCTCGGCAGGATAGAACCGATCCTCGGTCGCGGGCCTCGTCCCTTCGCCCGAGTCGCTCTTGCGCACCGCGATCAGCGGCACGCCCAGGCCGTACTGGTAGGTGCGTGTCGGCAGGCCGGAGATCTCGTAGTCCGAGGCCAATAGCAGCTCGTGGATGTCCTCGACTTTCCAGCATGAGCTGGTCAAGCTGACGCGCAGGCGCAGCTCGCGGCCGTGGTCTTTCAGCAGGATCGTGCCGCCGGGCTCGATCGGCCCCTTGGCGCGCACCGCGCGGAGGATCTGGTCGAGACCGCCGTTATACAGGTTCATCGCCTGGCGGAACCGGGGATCGGACGGATCGCGCCCGGCGGCCAGGTCGGGATCGAACAGGAAGTCATAGGCGTACGCGACGGCGTCCAGGTACGAGTCGATATCGGCCGCGCGCCGGCGGCGATTGTGCCGCGCGGCTTCAATCCAGGACAACTCGGAGAGCGCAAAGACGACCTCCGGGTCCGGCCGCGACCGCGCGTAATTCTCCAATCGCATCAAGGCCCCGGCGGGATCGCGACGGTAGCGGGTGCTCAGGTCGTAGCGCTTGAGGGTTTCCTCGGTCCGCTCGGTGGGCCGGTCCAGACTGGCGAGCGCCTGCTGCCAGGGCGCATGCACGCTGCCCGACCGGCTCGGCGCGAGAAAGCCGTCCGACCCGCCCACGGCCGCCACCGCGAGTGCCAGGATCGCCGCGTACATGGGGTCACTCCGTTGACCCAAGTTCAGGGCAGGGATAGGGCGCCGGGGCATCATACGAAACCAGGCGGCGGCGTCAAGGGCGACTCAATGGTCGGTTTGCGCGGGGGGAGGGCCGGAAGAAAAGAATGGCAGCCGCCCTTGATGGATTGCGCAACGTCGACACCGCGGAACTACCCAACGAAAAAACTAGGCGGTGTTCCCCTCGCCCTCAACGGCGTCATCCGGCGGGTTCCTGAGCAGGCTGATGATGTGCCGCGCCAGGTGGTCCTGGAGCTCGCGGTGGCGTGGGACAGGCTGGGATACCCCCGTGGCCGGATTGCGATACCAGTCATGCCGTCCGCCGTGTCGGACCAGGACGCATCCAAGCCCCTCGATGGTGCGGATCAGATCCACGCGCTTCACGAGACCACCAGTTCGTCGACCTTGCGGACGCCGGCTAACTCGCCGCTCGTCAAATCCCGGTACAGGTCGGCCAGGTTGTCCTTCAGGTCGTCCAGGGACTCGCCCTGCGTCCAGTAGTCTGGATAATCGAGCAGGTATCCGAGGAAGGCGCCCCCGTCCTGCCAGTGGACAAACTTGACGGTTTGCATGCGACGTCTCCCGCACGGCCGGGTCACGAGTGGATTGTATCTCCGTGACGCCCCGTCTCGCAACGACCTCGCGGGTGGCCCCGGTTGAAGCAACCGGGGCCACCCGCAGTGGGGGACTTGACGTTCTATACCTAGGTAATTAATGTCCGGGGCAACGGGAGATCCGATTGGTGGAAGAAACTCGACAGCAACACCTGGTTGTCCCTGATTGCGTCCAACTCACGCACCACCGCCTTGTTCAAGTGGTGGGCATCCCGCGGCGCGAAGTTGCACAGCCGTCCGTCCTTCAGCCACCGCCACAAGAACTCCAGCGGCATCAACTCCGGCGCAGTGCGCGGGCAAGGGCTCGATCTCCAAGCGTCCCTGGAACTCCTCCACCAAGGCCCGGATCGGGTCCCCCTTGTGCATGGTCCCGCCATCCCAGATGGCGATCACCGGACCGGGCAGCCCTTGCACCGCGCCGCCGATGAACTCGGCCACCTCCACGTTGCTGAAGTAGCCGTTGATCAACGTCTGGTAGGCCAGATGCAGCCGGTCCCGCAACGGCGGCAGCCACACCGCGGCCGCGACCGACACCTTTTCCCGATGCCCCGCTTTGTACTTCGACTCCGACGGGTGGCCCCGCGGCGCCCAACTGCGCCGCCGCAACGGGGCCATCAGCAGCCCGCTTTCGTCCAGCAACAACAGGCACGCACTGCGGCGGCGGGCTTTCTGTTTCATGCGCGGCCCGTCCTCGGCCAACCACCTGGCAATGGCTTCGTCATCATGTTCGCGGGCCACGCGCCGGGGCTTTTGCGGCGTGTACCCCCGTTGCCGCAGCCAGGTGCCCAGGTAGTCGGGGTGGAAGTGGACGCCAAACTCCTGCTCGACGAGTTGGGCCAAGCGTGGGGCAGACCACAGGTCGGTAAGAAAGCCGTGTTCGGTGGGGAGGTCGGACAGCCAGCGCAGCACGATTTTCTCCTGAGTGGTGGTCAGTTTGGGTGGCCGGCCGGGTCCAAGCTGGGCCGCCAAGCCCGCGGCACCATGTTGGCGGCTGGTGGCCATCCACCGCCGCACCGAGCGGGGATCGACGCCGAGAAAGTCCGCAACCTCCTGAGTTGTATAACCCTCGGCGATGCGCTGGACGGCGAGATACCGCCGGCGCTGCAGTTCTGCGGGTGTGCCTTCGGTTCTCATGCAAGTGGTTGCTGCAAACCGCAGGCCATGCGGACATTAATTACCTAGGACGCTATAGCCCCAACGGGGCGAAAGTGAATAGCTCGGGGCGTCAGCCCCGGGACCGCGACACGTGTACGATTCCCCCCTCCCCAGCCCTGCAGGGGCGACAGACGATCCGATGCCGCCGGGAATTCTGTCGCCCCTCTGGAGCTGGGCAGAAGAGGAGTTGGCGCCGGGCCTCGGTTCCCGGGGCTCACGCCCCGGGCTATTCACTTTCGCCCCGTTGGGGCTAAAAAACCCACTTCTCGTACACCCCTTGAGCCAGTAAAGTAGACACAATGGTTGGACCAGTCACTCACGCCATCGTGGGTTACACTGAACGCTCGTCGCGTGCAGTGCAGAGCCAATACCGGGAGGACTGGTCCGTGACTGATTCTAACACAACCCGGTTCGTCGGACTCGATGTCCACAAGGAGACGATCGCCATCGCCGTCGCCGACGGGGCCCTGTCGGCCAAGGTCCTGTCGACCATCCCGAACGACTTTGCCACGCTCCTGAAGACCCTCCGTCGACTGGGACCGCCGGAGTCGATTCTCTGCTGCTACGAGGCCGGCCCGACCGGGTACGGACTCTACCGCCAACTCCGGGCCGCCGGCTGGACCTGTCACGTCGTCGCTCCGTCGATGGTCCCGGTGCAGTCCGGGTGTCGCATCAAGACCGACCGCCGCGACGCGGCCAAACTGGCGCATTTCCTGCGCTCAGGAGACTTGACATCGATCTACGTCCCCGACGAGGTCACCGAGGCCATCCGCGACCTGGAGCGGGCCCGCGACGATGCCAAGATCGCCGAACGCGTGACACGTCATCATCTCTCTAAGTTTTTGCTCCGACACGGGCGGGTCTATCCGGGCAAGACCGCCTGGACCCCGGCCTACATGGCGTGGGTCGCTCAGCAGGGCTTCGATCAGCCTGCGGACCGGCAGGTCCTGGCCGACTACCGCGAGGCCGTCGAACTGGCCGGCGCCCGGGTCGGTCGGCTCACGGCCCGCATGGGGGAAGCCCTGGGCGTTTCAAGAAAATAAATCGTCCGGTTTGGGGGGCGGGATCGTGACCGCCCACTTCTCCAAACCAGGAGCCGTTGAAGACACTGCTCCAGTCGGTTCCTCTCCTTGGTGCTGCGGCAGACCCCGCTGGCGTAGGATTGGCTCACCCGATACACCTGCGGATGCTTCCCCCCATAGGTCATGCTGTGTGCGAACCCCAGCACGGCGGCCTCGCTGTCCAGCAACTCTCCGTTCCAGTACACCTCCAGCACCCCCCAACACCGCTCGATGGGGTTGTACTTGCTGTGGTACGGCGGGTAGTGCGCCAGCTCGATCGTCAACTGTTCCTTCTGCGCCAACTGCACCAACCGATAGACAAACTGGCTGCGTCGGCTGTGATTCTCCGGGCCGTTGTCCAGGTCCAACAGCAGCCTCTCGATCCGAGGGAAACGTGCTCGGTTCCCCGTCCACCACTCTTCCAGACGATCCACGATGAAATCGCTCGTCACCTTCGAGGAGGTGAAATACAGGTTCAACTCCTTGTGGTCGGGCAGAAACAGACCAAACGGTGTCAAGCGACCCCACGGCTTGAAGTCGTGGTCCACCCCCGTAGTCCCGAGCCGACTCTTTCCGCCACGGGAGAACGGGCCGATAAGAACGGGAGCCTTGGCATCCAGGGAGATGCGCAACGTATCCGTGGATCGAGCGGCCCGTTCATGAACCGTGCTCAAGTGTTGGAAGATCGCATCGGTCTCCTTCACTTTTTTTGGGGCTTGCACTTGGTCACCGGACGAAGCCGGAACCCCAGCCCGTTCAGTTTGGTGGTGATCGTCGGGATCGAAGGCACGCACTTCTCCGGATAGCCCTTGCGGTTGACCAACTGTTGGCGGACTTCGGCGGCAGAAACCCGGCAATACAGCCGTGTGGTCTGGAAGGTCGGATCGGTCTGGAGTTGGTCGTGGACCAAGTCGCAAATGTCATCCAGGAGGTGTGGCAGATGAGCCTCGATGGGCTTGCGTCCACGGGCGGAGAAGTTGTCGAAACAGGTGATTCCGGAGTGGAGTTCATGGAGCCCCTTGGCGCATGGTATCTCGTGCCCAGCCCAAGAGAGTGGCCGCTTGCCGTTGACTGAGGTCGAGTGCCTCGACGGTCTGGGCCATAAACCGTCGGCGTTGGGCACCGTGGAAAGAATGGGCGGTTTCCACCAACCACGAACACATGGAAGGACTGAGTTCCATGGCGCTACCTCCTGCAGGCGGAGGTAGGCATTATACAAAATTCCAGCGGACGAATTATTTTCCAGAATCCGCCCTGGAGACCTGGGAGAAGGCGCCCCTGGTGCTGGCGCTGCAGGCGCTGCGGGGCGTCGACCTGGTCAGCGCCGTGACGCTGGTCGCCGAGGTCGGCGACTTCCGCCGGTTCGCGACGGCGGGCGACCTGATGGCGTTCGTGGGGGTGGTCCCCTCGGAGCACTCCAGCGGCGGCCGTCGCCGCCAGGGTCGGATCACCCGCACGGGCAACGGGCACGTCCGGCGGATCGTGGTGGAAGCGGCCTGGCATTACCGCCGCCAGCCGCGGATGAGCAAGGCGATCCGGCGGCGCAACGACGTGGTCTCGCCCGGCGTGCGGGGAATCGCCTGGAAGGCACAGAAGCGGCTGCACGCGCGTCTGAACCGGCTTCTGGGACGGAACAAGCCGGCGTGCCAGGCGGTGGTCGCGGTGGCCCGCGAGTTGGTCGGATTCCTCTGGGCGATTTCGCGTGAGGAGGTGCTCTTGGCCGGATAGAATTGCATCGTGAAACACCCGCGGCCGGAACGGACCGCCAGCGTCCGGCGGCCGGGGGGGCAGTCCCTGGCGCGTGTACGGTAGGGGGAACCCTCGTCGCACCCTTGGGCCGGCACTCCGGCGTCGACGCCCGCCTGTAGAGAGAGGCCGCCCCTGACGGATCGAGTCCTGCGTTAACCAACACGCGAATATCAGAATGATCCACCGTCGTAACGATCTCGCCCCGGACTGTCCCCCCGGCCGCCGGCAGGAGGAGAACAAAGAAACGAACAAGCCCCGCAGGTGAGACCCTTGCAGGCGTGCGCCGCGAGGCGGACGGCAACCCCGTGGTGTCGTCATCGCCGTCTCGCCTCCACGGCTGAGAAGAGGGGGAGCCTTGAGGGCAAAAGGCCGCAGAGAAAAATCCACAGCCGAGGCTTGACGGGTCCAACCATATCAGGGTGCGTCCAGTCCGCGACGACGCACCGTCTGCCTTCTCTCCCGCCCCATCGATGGGGTCGTGACGAAAGAGGTGCGTCGTCGCGGACTCGACGCACCCTACTGCCTGACCTTATACGCAAAGGGAACCGGCCATGGCTCTTCAAACGCTCGATAAGCCCCGAGCTCCGCAAGGGCTACACGAACTCCCGACCATACCGAAGAAGGAGGGCCGCTTGTACGCGATCGCGTTCGATATGGACATCGAGTCGCTGAAAATGCACTACGGCGATCCCTATAACAACGCCTATGCCGAGATTCGCAAGGTGCTCATGAGACGGGGTTTCGCCTGGCAACAGGGAAGCGTCTACTTCGGTGGCGAGGAGATCAACGCCGTCACCTGCGTCCTGGCCGCGATCGAGCTTGCCCGGGTCCTACCCTGGTTCGCGGCTTCCGTGCGGGACATCCGCATGCTTCGGATCGAGGAGCTCAACGATTTGATGCCGGCCGTTCAACAAGCGGCGCCGTAGTCTTGTAGGGGTAGGGAGGACCCATTGACTTGGTTCCCCCCTCCCTCCGAACCGTACGGGCGGATCTCCCGCATACGGCTCTCCGGTTGATGGTTTTACCTCAAAGAGGGTTGACGGGCCAACGCATGGGCTCGCTCCAGACTGAAAAGCCCCAGGTCGGCGAAGAAGGCGTTGGGCCAGCGGCGGTGATCCCAACCGCGGCCCAGGCCTCGGCGTTTCTCCCGTTTTCGAGCAGCTCCGAAGCCGGCGGCGAATCCAACCGTCGAGCCGCCGGAAGATCCAGGGACGACTGTGTTGGAAGTAGGCGAACCAGCCCCGAAGGATCGGGTTCAACACGGCGATGATCGACGGCAGCGAGGTCCCGTTCGTCCGCTTTGTCTCGGCACGGATCGTGTCCTGGAACTTCCTCAGGCTCTTCTCCCGAGGCCAGCGGCTGCCGCCCTGGAAGTGGTAGCCCAAAAAGTCAAAACCTTCGGTCCGGGCCTCGACCACCTTCGTCTTCGTCGGATGCAGTGTGAGGCCGGCGGCCGACACCCACGTCTGCACCAGTTCCAGGGCGCGGGCCGCCTCGTCCGGCGTCCGGCACAGGATCACGAAGTCGTCGGCGTAGCGCACCATCGCGAACCCCGCCTGCGCGACCAGGTGGTCGAGCGGGTCGAGGTAGATGTTGCTCAAAAGCGGGCTCAGGACGGCCCCTTGGCGCGCCCGTCGCCGGGGTCCATTCCGTCAGACCGTCCCAGATGTTCGCCTTCAGGAAGGATTCAATCAGCGCCAGCACGGGGCCGTCGGCGATCTTTTCCTTCAGGAGGGCCATCAGGCGGTCGTGGGGAATCGAGTCAAAGTAGCCTTTCAAGTCGGCGTCCACGACGTAGACGTGACCGGCTTGGAGAAGCTGATCGACCCGTCGCAGGGCGTCTTTGCAGCCGCGCCCCGGCCGAACCCGTAGCTGTGCTCCGCGAAGTCCCGCTCGAAGATCGGTGCGATCACGTTCACCACCGCCGCCTGGACCATTCGATCGCGCACCGTGGGAATGCCCAGCGGTCGAGTCTCGGTGGTGCCCGGCTTGGGGATGAGAACGCGACGGATCGACTGGGGCTGATACGTGCCGTGCTTCAATTCGTCCGAGACCTCCCAGAGCGACTCGGGAAGGGCCCGCTCGAATTGCGCCACGGTGACGTGGTCGACCCCGGCCGCGCCGTGCTTCGACGCCACTTGTTGGAACGCCGCCAGCAGGTTCCGTTCGGCGAAAACCTTGTCAAACAGCCGAAACCACTTGCCTCCCTCCACTCCCTGTTCGAGAGTCGTCACCATGCGCACGGTCCAGACCGTCGGTTCGACCCATCGCCAGCGCGAGAGGATCTCTCCGGCTTGTTGAGCCAGCGGCACTGTCGCCGGTGTGTCTTTCGTCGGTCGGGTCATGACGCATCCATCTTCCTGGAGCCCTCGCTCCCCCGGCGTTACCCGGTTTCGTCGCTACTATGGCTCCTCTGACTCCTGCCCGGCGGGTTCTTCGGACCGGGATGGTCATGAACGCCCGTCTGGTCCGGACAGGTCTCTCTGCTTCATGTGTCGGGCCGTCCGACCGTTCCGCCTCCAACCACCCAGTCGGTCCCGTGATCGCTTTGACACACTACCCCTCAGCGTCATGGGCTTCCGGATCGCTCCGGTCCGGGCTTCGCCTTACCCTAGCAGGCTCGCCACGCGACAAGGCCGAATCGAGTTCACGTGCGTTGCGGACCAGTCGTTCACCTCCGATTGCTCTCCACCCCGCCTCGCGGCGACGCAGTTATCTTCAGTTACAGGCCGGAGAGTGCGTGCCTGAAGAGGACTTCCACCTCTCGGACCTGACACACTTGCAGACGCCTAGGGTGGGCTCGGCCCACCTCTTCATCCGTTTGTGGTTCGCAGAGACAGGATGACCATGTCCACAATCACCGTCACGCTCGAAAACTCGCTCCGGGAATTTGTCGAGCAACAAACCGCCCGGGGAGGTTACGGCTCCCCAAGCGATTACCTGCAGGCCCTCGTCGTCGAAGCCCGCGCCCGGCGCGCAAGGCCGAGATTGATGATCTCTTGCTCGCCGCCATCAGGAGCGGACAGTCAACCCCCGTCACCGACGAAACCTGGGACGAGATCGAGCGCGAGGGTCTCCGACGGATCGAACAACTGGAGGCTGAATGAGCCGAAGAGTCATTCAAAGTCTTGAGGCGAAAGAGGATCTTACTCAAATCTATACGTACCTGGGCACAAAAGCCGACCGTCGGCGATGCGCTTCCGAAAGGAAGCCAGGAACGCATTCCAATTCCTGGCCCGTTCGCCTGGGTTAGGTGAACGATACGAGAGCGATCGTCCGGAACTCGCTGAGGTCCGTCAGTTTGTTCTTCCGCACTTCAAGCACTACGTCATCTATTACCGCCCGACGGAAAGCGGAATCGAAGTCCTTCGCGTACTCCACGGAGCGCGAGACATTCCAGCGATTCTCGAAGCCGACGATCCTTGAGAGACAGGGCGAAAGCACCAAGCCCTGATCCCCAGCGCCACCCATACGAGAGCCGTCAGCCCCGTGATCGCCGCCCCCGTCACCAGCCCCGGCGGCTCATAGCGCATGACCACGACATGCGGCCCCGGCCGGTCGAGCACGACCACGCGCTGGGCACGGTTGCCGCGCGAGATCGCCACCGCGTGTCCATCCACCGTCGCGGACCAGCCGGGCATCCAGGTGTCGGCCACCACGAGCAGGCCGGGCGCGGTCGTGGTGACCCGGATCACCACGCGGTCGGGATCGGCCGCATCGTAGGTCGCGGGGAGGAACGACTGGCGCGGGCCGTCTACGGTCGCCAAGGGATCGACGGCCATCAAGACGGCCGCTCGCGGTGAGAGTGTCGGGAAGCGTTCGACGATCCTCGCATCGTCAGGTGCAATCTCCGCGCGAGGCACGACGTAGGCGCGGGGCAAGGGGGCTGGATCGCAATAGATGCGGAACGTCGTGCCCTTCCACTTCAAGGCAGACGTGACCGGCCAATCGAGTTCGGAAACGGCCTGATCGGAGACGACGAAGGCGACGTTCAGCCGCTCCAGCGCCGCCCGCCGCAAGGCGCGATGGGACGCGGTTGAAGCCAAAGGTCCCGGCCCGAACAAGCGATAGAGAGGCTCGTACACATCCGCGGCGTGCTGAAGCTGGAACAGGTCGTCGAGGTTCGTCTTCTCGATGCCTCCCAGGACGGCGGGCAAATCGGCATAGGCCGCATCCCGCGCCCGCACGCGAAACGGCCGCACCGGCGCCTGACGCTCCAGTTCCGCCGCGATCGGGCCGGGATCAAGAAGGCGCGAGGCCGGCGTGACGGGCAGATCGCGCACGGCATACGTCAGCAATTCGATCAGGGCCAGCACCCCGAGCGCCGCTGACACCCGGGCGCGGTCCCGGGGCCGGTTCCGGCCCCAGACCAGCAAGCCGCCCACGCCGGCCAGCGTGATCCACACCAGAGGCTCGCGCACGATCGTCGCGCACCCGATCAGCACGCGGGTCACAATCGAAGGTCCGCGCACCCGGCCGGCGGCGTCGTAAACCCGCTCGGGAAGCCCGGGATCGACGCCCAGCCACCAGGCGGCCACCGCGCCGGCAAGCAAGGCTGAGGCCAGGACCAGCACGACGCGGCGATAATTCCGCTCATGCGCGATCCAGGCACGCGGGCCGAGCCGCCGCAGGCGTTCCAGTCCCAAGGCCGCCAGCACCGCCGTGGCCAGGCAGACCAGGAACAGCGCCCGGGAAGGCACCCGGAACAGGTCCATGCCCGGCACGATCGGCGCCAGCAGGGCGAAGATGCCGAGCGGCCGACCGGCCGCGATCACCAGGGCGCCGATCGCCAGAACCGTCCAGCCCTGGACATCCCGGCGGCGCCGCCATCCCGCCACGGCCACCACCGCCAGCGTCAGCGCCACCCAGCCGGGTGCCAGCAGGGTTTCCCAGCGGTTGCCGAAGCCGGCAAAATCGGCCGCGCCGCCCAGCGCCCGGGGGCTGATGAGCTGCAAGAGATTCAGCGCGTAGACGTGATACCTGGCACCGGCTCCCAAAGAAGACTTCATCCCGCGCTCAAGCCAGGGCACATGCCGCGCCGCCGGCAGCCACTCGACGGCGGTCAGGCCCACCAGCAAGTGCCAGCACGCCCACGGCCAGGCGCAGCGTCACCCAGGCCCGAGGAGAGGCGCCGGTGCGCACGAGCAGGACGAAATCCCAGACAACCCAGACGAGCAAAGCGAGCAGCAGATAGTACGTCTCCTGCGTATGTCCGGCGAGCACCGCCAGTGCTAAGAGCGGCGGCACGGCCAGCACCGCGCGGACCGCGCCCGGCGTGCGCGCACGATGGCCAGAAACACCCAGGGGAACCAGCAGACGGACCAGACGTGCGGCAAGTGTCCTTCCGCAACCTGCGCCAGAACATAGGGCGAGAGCACAAACACGCCCGCCGCCACGCCCGCCGTGAGCCATCCCAGCCGCAGCAGGCGTCCCAGGGCGAGCACGCCTAGGCCGCCCACGACCAGATGCGCCACCGTCAGCCAGCTCAGCGCCGCCGGCCAGTGGGACCACCAGACCAGCCAGAACGGCGGATACCACAAGCCCGCCTGGGGATTTCCCACCAGTGGCCGGCCGCCAAAGCCCGCCGGGTCCCAGCCTGGCAATCGTCCGGTTCGCGCCAGCACGGCGCCGATGCGCAGGTGGAGCGGCAGGTACAAGCGGGTCAAGTCGTTGCCGGGGGAAGCGTCGCACGGCTTGACGAACTCATCGACGGCCACCCGCTCATCATCGACCACCAGCGCGTTCGGCTGCCGCACCAGGCTCGCGAACGCCGCAACCACCAGGAGCGTTACCGCGAGTGCGGCCAGAAATGGCGCGGCGGGGCGTAACATGCGACGCTCCGTGACAACCCTCGTCCTTCTCCGTCAACTCACCAGCTCGCGGCGGACCGCCTGGTGGGGCGTGGTCGCGCCGTGCGCCGACTGGATATTGCGGATCAGGGCGAAGTAGCGGTCCAGGTGCGCCGCCTCGGACCAGTCGCCGGTGCGCAGGGCATAACCCTGGTCGGCCAGCTCGTTCCGCCGCGCGTCGTCGTGGACGATGCGCCGCAGGGCCAGGAGCAGCTCGGCGTCGGTCTGGTAGCCCAGGCCGCCGCCGCTCTGGACGCCCGTCTCGAGCGAGGCGCCGCCGCCTTCGTGGACCACCACGGGCGTTCGTACGGCGAACGCTTCAAGGACGACGTAGCCGAACGTCTCCGGGAACAGGCTCGGCACGACCACCGCCCGCGCTCCGTGGAACAGCCGCGCCAGCCGCGGCCCGCCCAGCAGGCCCTCGAAATGGACGTTCGGCAGGCGACGCGCCAGGGCCCGCAAGGTGCCTTCATAAGGCCCGGTGCCCGCGATCCGCAGATCCACTTCCGGCAGGTATTTCATGATCGGAATGAGCCGCTGGAAGCCCTTCATGGCCACCAGCCGACCGGCGGCAGCCAGGTAGGGACGACCGTTGGGCACCGCCGCGGGCTCCTCGTCCTCGATCCCGTTCGACCAGTCGTCGGGCAGGAAGTAAGGCAGGTGGACCAGGGGGGCGGCGATGCCGCGGCGGCGATGCTCCTGGAGCGTGTGCTGGCTGGGGAAGATCAGGGCGTCGAGCTCACCCAGGGCATTCTTGATCATGATGTCCGAGTTCCGCCAGAGCTGCGGCGGCCGGCGCCCTCGCAAGCAACAGCGCACGCAGTCGGGGCCGTCGCACGGCTGCCGGCCGTGTTTCCAGAGCAGGTGCATCGGGCAGATCAGCCAGTGCTCGTGCGCGGTCATCAGCCGCACGGCCTGTTTGCCCATGTGCAGCACGCCCGGCCCGCCCACGAGCGAGATGTTGTGGAAGTGGACCACGTCGGTATCGACCGACTCGATCACCTCCCGCAAGGCTCGAGCCTTGAAGACCGGCTGGCCGGTCATCTGGGTGGCCAGCGGCGAGAGGATCCCCAGCCCGCTTTTCAAGGTATGGATGTGGACGCCAGGCGGCGGGGAATACGGCCGCAACGGGTGGCGGCCCCGGACAGCATGGAAGGCGTCGGCACAGTGAAAGACATGGACCTCGTGCCCACGCCGCGCCAGCGACCGCGCCAGGCGATCGACATAGGCGGCGTCGCCCCCGAAGCTGTGCGCCGAAGAATGTGGTGACCATGCAGAACTTCACGGGCGACCTCCTGTCGCATGCGCGATCCCGGCCGGCTCCAACCTGCCGGGATGCTTTACCACGTTCGCCCAGTTTCCGCCAGTCGGATTGACCGTGTTGGACCTGCGCCGGATCCGGATTCCGGATTCCAGATTCCGGAATCCAGATTCCAGATTCCGGAATCCAGCACGGGCGGCCTGGACCGGCGGCTCACCTTGAGACCAGGGGCGGCCGCGGAGAGAATACAGGCCAGGAGGGAACGCACCCGCACCATGACCATGTCGCGCGCCTTGACGGGTCTTCGGGCCGCCGTGCTGGGATCGACCTCGGGCATCGGCCGGGCCGTCGCGCTGGCGCTGGCCGAGGCCGGCGCCGACGTGATCATTCATGGCCGGCGTGATCCCGACGCCGCCGAGAAGGTGGCCGCCGCGTGTCGAGAACACGGCGTGTGCGCCGAGATCCTCATGGCCGACCTGGCTGATCGCGCGGCTCAGGATCAGCTTGCCGACCGCGCCTGGGAGCTCTGGAACGGACTCGACGCCTGGCTGCACCTGGCGGGCGCGGATACGCTGACGGGTGCCGGCGCGCGGCTGGCTTTTGACGCGAAGCTCGATCGGCTCTGGGCCGTGGATGTCGTCGCCACGATCCGTCTGTGTCGATCCGTCGGCCAGCGCATGCACGCCCGGGGGGGCGGATCGATTGTCACCATGGGCTGGGACCAGGCCGAGACCGGCATGGAAGGCGACTCCGGCGAACTCTTCGCCGCCACCAAGGGCGCCGTGATGGCCTTCACCCGCAGCCTGGCGTTCAGCCTGGCGCCGACGGTGCGGGTCAACGCGGTCGCTCCTGGCTGGATCAAGACCGGCTGGGGCGAGCATGCCTCGGACGTCTGGCAAAATCGCGTCGTCCGCGAGACGCCTCTGGCCCGCTGGGGCACGCCCGAGGACGTGGTGCGCGTCTGCCGGTTCCTGGTCGGGCCCGACGCGGTCTTTCTCACCGGGCAAACCGTGCGCGTCAACGGCGGAGCGATCCGGTGAGCGAAGCGCACGACGGCGACGAACCGGTATCCAAGCACCCGACCCCGGCCGTGCTCCGCATCGAGTACGCCTTGCGGGATGGCACGCCCGTGGTGCTCGGGCCGATCCAGCCGTCGGACCGCGCGCCTTCCGCGAGGGGTTCGAGCGGCTCTCGCCGTACGCCCGGCAGCAACGTTTCTTCCACGGCATCAGCGTGTTGACCGACGCCGACCTCGATTACCTGACGCACGTCGATCAGGTCCAGCATGTCGCCTGGGTGCGCTGGACCCGACCCAACCCGGCGAGCCGGGCATGGGCCTGGGGCGGTTCGTGCGCGAAGCCGACGACCCCACGACGGCGGAAGCGGCCGTCGTCGTGCTCGACGCGCTCCAGAAGCGCGGCCTGGGTACGCTCCTGTTCGCGGTGCTGGCGTTGCGGGCCGAGGCCGTCGGCGTGCAGACCTTGCGGCGCTCTCCCTGCTGGAGAACGACGCGGTGAGCCACTGGCTGCGGGGCTTGGGCGCCACGATGCACTGCGACGGCCTGGTGTGCGACTTCCGTCTGCCCGTCCACACCAAGCCCGCGCGGATGAAACGGTCGCCGAAACGGCGACGGGAGGAAGGGATGGTCCGCTCGTCGCGGGACTGGTACGAACGGGTCTGCCGCGACCTTCGCCCTCTCGTGCTGGGAACGCCGCCCGATCGGCCTCCCCCCTTACCAAGGGGGGATTGAGGGGGGTTCCGTTCTGGAGGTGTCGCGCACCCAGCAAGAACCCCCTCCAGCTCCCCCTTGGTAAGGGGGAGAGCCGGAATCAAGCCATCGTGAGGTTCCTTGTGGCCACGTCGAAACGTCCGCGCATCCTGTTCGTCACGGGCCGTCTGGCCGAGCCGGCGCTACGGCGGATGCTGGACGATCTCGCGCCGGGCGCGGGGTTCGCGGCCGAGGTCGCGGTGTTGCCGATCTCGGTGGCCGCCCTGATGACGCCCTCCTGGGTGGCGCGGCACCTCGTGGTGCCGGACGGCGTGGATCGTGTCTTGCTGCCCGGCCACTGTCGGGGCGATCTGACGGCGGTGGCGGAGAAGGCCGGCGGGCTTCCCGTCGCGCGTGGTCCCGAGGATCTGCGCGACCTGCCCCGCCATTTCGGCCGCGCGCATGTCCCGGTCCTCGACGCTTTCGACATCCAGATCCTGGCCGAGATCAACCATGCGCCGACGCTCGACCGCGCCCAGCTCCTGGCGCAGGCCGACCGCTTCCGCGCCGAGGGGGCCGACCTGATCGACGTGGGATGCGACCCGGGCGGTTCCTGGAGCGGCGTGGCCGATGCCGTCCGTGCGCTCCGGGATGCTGGCCACCGGGTTTCGATCGACAGCTTCGACGCGGACGAAGTGGCCGCGGCGGTGGGCGCCGGGGCCGAGCTGGTCCTGTCCGTCAATAGCACCAACCGCGACCGCGCCCCGGACTGGGGCGTCGAGGTGGTCGTCCTGCCCGATCGGCCCGGCACGCTCGACGGCCTCGATGCGACGGTGGAGTTCCTCACAAGCCGGGGCGTCCCGTTCCGCATCGACCCGATTCTCGAGCCGATCGGCTTCGGCTTCGCGGCGTCGCTGGGCCGCTCTCTCGACGTGCGCCGACGTTATCCCGCCGCCTCAATGCTCATGGGCGTCGGCAACCTGACCGAGCTGACCGACTGCGACTCGGCCGGCGTCAATGTCCTGCTCGCCGGCTTTTGCCAGGAGCTGGGCATCCGCAGCGTCCTGACGACGGCCGTCATCAACTGGGCGCGTTCCAGCGTGCGCGAGCTCGACCTGGCCCGCCGCCTGGTCCATCATGCCGTCGTGAACCACGTCTTGCCGAAGCACCTGGAGACGCGTCTGGTGCTGCTGCGCGATGAGCGTGTGCCCCGCTTCGGCCCCGAGCTGCTCGCCGACCTTCAGCGCCGGATCAAGGACCCCAACTGGCGCCTCTTCGCCGAGGAGGACACCCTCTTTGCCCTCAACGCCAGTCACTTCCTGAGCGGTCCCGACCCGTTCAGCCTCTTCGACCAGATGGGCGTGACCGACCCGTCCCACGCCTTTTACCTCGGCTACGAGCTGGCCAAGGCCCGGATCGCCCTGACCCTGGCGAAAGCCTATCGCCAGGACCAGGCGCTCGACTGGGGCTTCCTCACCGAGCCGGAGACCCGCCACCGTGGCAAAGATTTCCCCAACACTTAGTCTTAGAGGCTACCCGAGAAGTCCGGTTTTAGCCCCGAAGGGGCGGAAGTGAATAGCCCAGGGCGTCAGCCCTGGGGAGCTGGACACCGCGACATGATCCTCCTGATCCTCCTCGACAGCCCCGAAGGGGCGACAGAAGGTCCAACGGGGCAGCGGTTTCCGTCTGTCGCCCCTGCGGGGCTACGGAGGGTGGTGGAGACGCATCGTTCGACCCAGGGCTGACGCCCTGGGCTATTCACTTCCGCCCCTTCGGGGCTAAAACCAGGCTTCCCGGATAGCCTCTGAGGCACCAAAGGAGATGGGATACCCACTTCCCGCCCGGCGGGCGCGTTTTCCAACCGGTTTCGCGAACCGACCGAACCGGCCGGGAATCGATCGTAACCCCTTGTGCGGACCGCGATTCCACCGGTTTCGTCCGTGGCTTTAATCGGCCTCTTTTCACCGGCTTGTCAAAGAGGAACACGCACCGTTGCGGTCGCGTGCCGGGCATTCCAGACAGGATATGAGACTGTCGCGAGGATACCGGGTCCGTCTTCGGCTGACTTGTAGAAAAGGCGGGGGTGCCACGGGTTCCGCTTGGGGAACCCGTGTGTCCGGGGCCGGCAGACACGGGTTCCCCAAGCGGAACCCGTGGCACCCGACATCTCCGACAACACACCCCGGTATCGTTGCTACAGTCTCCAGGATATTACCCCGGCAAGAAAGTAGGTCGGACAATCCTGTCCGACTCCCCCGGCCTGTCGGACAGGATTGTCCGACCTACAGGAGGATCTTCTTTGCCGGGGTAATATCATCGTTTCGACGTGCGCAGGGATTTCCTCAATCCGCGATCCTGGCGCGTGGTCTTCACGTCTCCTTGCTCCTGGACGACGGGATGCGCGGTCCTGTGATGGCTCGTTCGATGGCCGCTTCCAGGGTCCCCAGGTCCACCGGCTTGGTCAGTTGGCTGACGAAACCGGCGGCCTGGCATTGCTGGACATCCTCCGCCATTCCGAAACCCGTCAGTGCCAGCGCGGGCGGACCGCCCCGGGAAACCAGCCATCGGGCCAGTTCCAGACCCGAGCCATCGGGCAAGCCCAGGTCGCTGACAACGACATCGAAGACCCCGGATTCCGCCGCCGCGTAGGCCTGGGCCAGGCAGCCTGCGGTCGTGACCTGCGCTCCCCGGCGCTGGAGCAGGCGCGCCAGCACTGCGCAGGGTGATCTCGTCATCCTCGACCAGCAGGATGCGGGACGGCACCTCTCTGGTCGCGGGCCGGGAGGGCGGCGCGGGCATGTCCGGGGTGACCGCGGCGGTCGTCAGCGGGAGTTCCAGGACAAAAGAAGAACCGCGCCCGGGTCCGGCGCTGGTGGCGCTCAGATGGCCGCCGTGGGCTTCGGCGATCGCGCGGGCAATCGCCAGGCCCAGGCCCAGACCGCCCGGACGGCCGGGACCGTGCCGGAGCTGCTCGAAGGGCTCGAAGATGCACTCCAGTTGATGCGGTTCCAGGCCGACCCCCGAGTCGGTCACTTCGATCACCAGGCGCGTTTCGCTCTCCTGGTCCGCTCGATCCGGCAGATTCCGCGTGCGCAAGGCGATGACGCCGCCGTCGAGACTGAACTTGCAGGCATTCTTGACCAGGTTCCAGAGCACCTGCTCGAGCCGCGCGGGGTCGGCGTCCACGTGATATCTGGCTGCGCTCAGCGCCAGTTCCAGCCGCACGGCCGCCGCTTTCAAATCCATGTCGCACAGGGCCAGGGTGCGACGGATGGCCGCATGGGCATCGAGGCGCTCGCGCATCATCCGCAGCTTGCCGGCACTGATCCGCGTGGCGTCGAGCAGGTCATCCACCAGCCGCGTTTCCAGGGCGATGCCGTGATGAATCACGTCGAGGGCGTCGCGCACCGTCTCCGGCAGACCCGGCTCGTCGCGCAAGGCGGAGACGGCCAGTTGCGCGGGCGTGAGCGGGGTCCTGAGCTCATGACTGAGCATGGCCAGGAACAGATCCTTGGACCGTCCCGCCGTCTCGGCGGCCGTGCGCGCCGCGGTCGCCTCGCCATAGAGCCGGGCGTTGTCCCACGCCAGCGCCGTGCGCCGCGCGAGCTCGGACGCCACGTCCCGGTCGGCGGCGTCGAGATGACGTGACGACTCGGTCCGCACCAGCGACAACACGCCCAGGGTCCGGCCCCGGGCCGTCAGAGGAAGATACAGATAGGATTTGACACCGAGTCGGCGCAGCAGCGCGAGATGATCGGCGTCGTGCGCGAAGCCGGCCAGGTCCGCATCTTCCACCGCCTCGCACGCCACCGGCTGCCCGGTCCGCAGGGCCTGCTCGGCGGGATGCGGGCCGTCGAGCTCAAGCGGGTATCGCTCACGCAACTCCCGGGTCCATCCCTGCTTGAGCGGGTCGACATGGACGGCCGCCATGCAGTGGATCGCGCCCTCCTCGTCGAGCATGTCCACCAGACAGAGGTCCGCCAGGTCGGGGATCAAGAGCCGCGCCAGGGGGAGCATGGTCGCCCCGACATCGAGCGTGGCCGTCAGCACGGCGCCGGCCTCGGCCAGGATCGCCAGCCGCCGCTGCTCGCGCCGGGCGCGCTCCAGAAGCTGGGCGTTATCCACCGCCAGTCCCACGGGCACGGCCGCGGCCGTCAGCAGATCGAGGTCCTCGGTCGTGAAGCCCGCCCCCACGGCGCGGGTATCGAGCTGGAGGACACCCACCGGCCGCTTGGCATGCCCGCGCAACGGCACGCACATCAGCGTCCGGACGCGCATCTCGTCCACGCTCTGAATGGCCTGGAAGCGCGGATCGGTTCTCGACGTCCTGGCTGAGAATCGCCTTGCAGTGCCCGATGACGTGCTGATAAATCGTCCGGCTCATGGTGGGACCGGCCGTGATGCCCGAGCGGACCAGCGCGGTGCGCGTCGTCGGACCGGAGCCGTCCTCGCCTTCCAGCAGAACCAGCCCGCGCTCGGCACAGGGGAAGATCCGGAACAACGCCGAGAGTACGCCATGTAAAACCGCATCCAGACCGAGTTCGCCGCTCAGGTCATGGACGACCTCGAGAATCGCCTGGAGCTTGTCTTCGGCCCGCACCCCGATCAGGCCGCGCTCGATGGTCGCGGACGCCTCGCGCTGACCGAGAATCACGGGACCGCCCGCGTCCCGCGCGCGGCGCGGGCGGGCAGGGACATCCGAAACGATAGCAGGCAGCCGCCTATGGCGATCACATCGCCGGCTTCGAGACGGGTGGGACCCGTCAGGATTCGACCATTGAGAAGAGTTCCCAAGGTGCTCCCCAGGTCGATCAGAACATACTCATCGCCCCGCCGCTCGATGCGAACATGACGGCGCGAGACGGTCGAGGCCGTCAGCACGATGTTACAGGTCGGATCGCGGCCGATGACCGTGACCGTCTCCTGCAGCGGAAACGTCGAACCGGGTTCCGACCCGCACGCGCCAGGAGCATGGGCGCTGCGGTGGAGACCCCGAAAGGTGTCGTCACATGCATCGATGACATGGCGGAATCGACCTCGATCCCGGTCCACGACCCGAGTCAGCCATCGAAAACGAGCCGATCGCTGTACGCCGGGTCATGACCTGCTGCCCAAGGTTTCCTAACTCGGTCAGAACAGTATGCCCCATTCGGCTTATTATGACAATGCCCGAAAGGGAACGGTCGTGGCGAGGATGTCTCCGGAAATCATCATGGCCCGGGCGTCGCGCACCGCCGACCCGTGGGGCCCGAAAGCTCGGCTTCGACGTCGATCGGTCCTTGGACTGGGTCAAAGGAAGTGGTCACAGCACGAGCGCCATGTTCTCGGACGGCGAACCAAGGTCGCGGACTGTGAAACGGAGAAGAGGCTATTTCACGGCCTTCCGATAGACTTAATCGCGGACGGGGCTGTGAAACGACACTTTGCCACCGCGTCGCCGCGACAATTCCTCGACTTGCGGCTTTCCAATCAAGACTCATTCCGACGGGTATCGGGACCGGATCTCCGCGGTCGTCAGAAGGTCGCTCACGTGCGCGGTCCCCAACAGGCGTCTTCTACACTTCTCCCCTTGATCATCTCGGAACAGGGACTGTGAAGTCAACACCGCCCCGCCAGTCCCCCGTGAAAGGAAGTGGAGGGGCAGTCAGGAGAGGCGCGGCGCCAGATCGGCATCGGTCGCGTCGTGGGTGGTCTTCAGTTCAAGGTCATCAGCCCACTGCGGAAGTCCAGCGTCAGGACGGAACCACGAAAGAAGTCCAGACCGAGCAGCCCATCGACGCCGGCATCTGGGGGAAGCGGGTGTGACAGCACGGCAAAACCAATCCGATGCTGGCCCAGGACGGTCAGCCGATTGAGAACCACCCGAGGGACGGAAACGGAACCACCGCCCATCGTGACCTGGACGTGGTCGGTTGAGGAACCCGGATCATATTACCCCGGCAAGAAAGTAGGTCGGACAATCCTGTCCGACTCCCCCGGCCTGTCGGACAGGATTGTCCGACCTACAGGAGGATTCTCTTTGCCGGGGTAATAGCCGACCGCAATCAACATGACGGGATCAATCAGGCTGGTGGTCGCCCCGGTATCGAGAAGAAGACGGAGACTCGACCGCCCCGTGGGACCCGAGAATCTCGGCTTCGACGTAGATCGGGCCTTGGGCGGGATCGAACGAAGCGGTCACAGCACGAGCGCCATGTTCTCGGGCAGCGAGCCGAGGTAACGGACCGCGAAATGGGGAAGGTGATATTCCACGGCCTTCCGATACACTTCATCGCGGACGGGGCTGTGAAACAACACTTTGCCACCGAGTAGCCGCGACATCTCATCGAGTTGCGGCTCTCCAATCAAGACCCATTCCGACGGGTATCGGGATTTGATCTCCGCGGTCGTCAGAAGGTCGCTCACGATCGCGGTCCTCAACAGGCGGCTTCCGCACTTCTCCCCCTGATCATCTCGGAACAGGGGCTGTGAAGTCAACACGGTCAAAGAAGAAGGCCTGGGGTCAGGCCCGATAATGTGATTTGACACCGATTTTTCCTGCTATCCCTGCCTTGACCCGGGTCAACGGAGTGAGCACCTCTCTTCTCGGGTGGACCACATGCGGGGCGGTTGAATCAGAGGTGCCTCATCGCGGACTCGACGCACCCTACCAACCCTCGATCATACCCACCCATTCCGCTTCCGCAGCCACCACTCGGCCGTCAACAGGGCGGCGAAGATCAGCAGGAAGTACCAGTTGTCCCAGAGGCGGACTTCCTTCTGGGCAACCATGTCGGTGATGTCGTTGATGTTCAGCGACTTGAGATACTTGCCAAGCTGCTCGGGCGGCAGGAGCTTGCCTCCCGTCACCTGGGCAAGCTGGCGCAGGAGCGCAAAATCCGCGGCGGGGTTTTCGAGCTCGCGGTCGTCCTGGTAGACGAGGAAGCGGGCGGAGTCGCGGCCGATCTCCTGGTTGTTCTTGCGGGCGATGACCGTGGCGCGGTACTCGCCGATGGGGCCGACGGCGATGTGGGAGCCTTTGCCTTCGGGGCCGGGGTTGAACATCGGGACGGACTGGGTGCGCGGAAGCTGGCCGGCGGGGGTGGTCAGGGGATCGACGCTCGCCTCGTACGTGACGTCGCTCATGACCTGGCCCTTGGCGTCGCGGGCGACGGCGGTCAAGTCGAGCTTCTGGCCGACGGCCACGCGGCGGCGGTCGAGGGTCAGGCGGACTTCCTCGCTGCCCTTGTTTTCCTTGTGAGCCAGCCACAGGATCGCCTGGCGCCAGAACTTGCGGTGCGCGGCCTGGGTCTCTTCGCTGAACCGCGCCCAGGGCCAGGTCTCGCCGCCGAAGACGAGCACGCGGCCGGGGGGAACATCCTGGGAGACCATGAGCGGTTCCGAGCCCGCGCCGGTGGCCAGGACGTTGGCGGCTTCCTTGGGCGGTCCCAGGCGGTTGATGCCCGGCAGGGGCGGCATGGCGGTCCAGAGCCGCAGGCTCTCGGCCTGGGTCGGGCCGATGCGCAGCAGGTAGTTCTCCAGGGCCGTGGGGACGGGGATCATCTTCACGCCGTTCGGGGGCTCGATCTGGCCGTCGGTGCCCGAGATGGTCGTCGGCAGGAGCGCAGCCGAGCTCGGTATTGGCCCAGCCTCCCGAGCCGAAGCTGGAGCGGCCGCCGAGCATCATCAAGCCGCCGCCGCGCTCGACGTTGCGCTTGATGAGACGGATCTGGAGGGGGGTCAGATAATCGGCGGGCAGGTCGCCCAGGACGACCACGTCGTAGCGGTCGGGGGCCAGCTCGTCATCAGGTAGCGCGGCCGGGTCGTCGCGGGTCGGGCGGCGCAGGGCGTAGAGCGTCACCTGGATCTCGACGGCCGCGTCGAGCGCGCGCACCACGTATTTCGGCTCCCAGACGGTGCCCGGCCCCGCCAGGTAGAGCACGCCGACGCCGCCCGACTGGACGCTCACGTAGGTGCTGATCTCGTTGTTGGTCTGGACCAGCTCGCCGGGTTTCGGCTCGACCTTGAGGGTCAGCTTCGTTTCCCCGGGGCGCTGGGGAATCCATTTCAGGTCGGTGATCGGGATGACGGACTCGGCGTCCTTGACCGTGACGTTCTTGGTGGCGACGGGGTCTTTCGAATCCTCGACGTAGAGCTTGACCTTGACCGTCTGGCCGGCGTAACCGCGCGCGGCCACGACGGCGCGGATGGCGGGCTGGTTCTTCACAAAAACCACCGGCCCGGCGATCAGGTCGCGCGCGACCAGGTCGCGCGAGGCGGTGCCCGCGCTTTCCGATCCGAAGCCGACCGGCACGATCGGCACTTGCAGTCCCTTGAACCGTTGCGCGGCCTGGAGCGGCGCCACACCGCTGTTGTTGGCGCCGTCGGAGAGGACAACGACCGCCACCAGCTTCGTGCCCTCGTTCTGCTTCAGCGATTCATCCAGGGCCGTGCCCAGCGCGGTCAACGTGCCGGTCGGCGTGCGCACGTCCTTGGGATCATCCGTATGGAGACGATCGTCGAATCGGCTCGCCCGCACTTCGAGCTTGCCGGCGAACCGCTTCAGCGCGTCGCGGCCCTCGGCCAGCGTTTTCTTGGCAGCGTCGAACCGGCTGCGATTGTTGGCCTCGTCGGTGATGGCCATGCTGGCCGAGTCGTCGAGCAAAAACAACACCGCTGCCTGCTGCTTGACCTTCCGCATGACGAGCAGCGAAGGCTTCAGCGCCGCCAGCAAGCACATCAACAGCGCCGCCATGCGCAGACCCAGCGCCACGTAGCGCCAGCGCCCCGATGTGCCCCTGAGCCGTTTGCGATACGCCCAGAGCGTCAGCCAGACGATCAGCGCCCCGATCGCCACGATCAGGTACCAGGGGGCAATCGGTTCGATCGTCGGACTCATGGGTATCGGTCTCGCGGAATGCGCTTAAACCCGCTCATGTAACTCCGAGCTGCTTTCGAATGAGGCGGCACAGACTCTCCCTGATTTCTTGGTGCCGGGGAATCGGGGCCTTCCTGCCGTTCGCGGGATTGAGATAGATGTCGTGACGCCCCCCGTGTCGATCGAGACGGCAGCCTGCCCGCTCCAGCTCCCGGATGAGCTCTTGCCGTTTCATACGTCGAGAACGACCTCTCTCGTCTGTGCGCCAGCGGGAGCCGACTCGGCCTCCTCCGCGGTCATCTCGATGAAGGCATCCCGGATATTGTCTTCGAGTTCTTCCATGGTCTCGCCCTGGCTGAAGACGCCGGGGACCTCCTTCAAACGGCCGACGTACCAGCCATCATCGATCCAGTATTCCAGGGTAAAGACCCGTTGCATCAGAAGAAGCCCCGACGAGGATGAACATTGTGGGGATGGTCGGTCACGCCGACGTACGGCCCTGGGACGCGCCGGCCCCGGCCGGGCTCTCGCGGTAGAAGGTATTCGCCAGGACGTTTTCCAGAGTCACGATCAGCAGAATCAAAGCCATGACGTAGGGATAGAGCTCGTGACCGAGGCGGACATAGTCGACGACGCCTTTGATCCCTTCGGCGGTATCGTCCGCGACTTTGACACGGTCGGGGCCGCCGAGAAGGGCCTGGATTTCGGCATCCGAGAGCGGCGCCAGGTCGGTCTCGGCGACCGGGTAGTTGACGCTGAAGCCGAGCGTCCTGGACGGGCCGCCCGTGCCGCCCGCGGTCACGGTCCAGGGGCCGAGGATCGGCGGCGCCGAGATCAGCAGGTTCGAGCCGCTCAAGGGGTCGCTCAGGCGGTCGGTCGTCTTCGCGCCGGGGGCCTGGAGCGTGAACGACGTGTAGCGGCGGCCGGGCTCGATGGGCAACGTCACATCCTCGCCGGCGTCGTAATTGAACCGGCGGCCGGCGGCGCCCGCCAGGTAGGGGACCGTCTGGTTCAGCACGGCAAAGAACGACCAGCCCACGATCGGGAAGTCGTTCCAGGCGGCCTGGCGCTCCGCTTCGCTGGTGCCCGGCCGGCGCGACAGGGCCGTCGTCCAGAGCAGCACCCGGCCGGCGCGCGGACCGGCAAAGACCCGCTCCAGCAGCGCCGGCGCGTCGTTCTGGTACGAGAGCAGCGTCCGGGCGCCTTCCAGCGGCTTCACGGCGCGATACTTGTAAATCGGCGGCTGGGACAGCTCCGTCAAGAGCGTCTGGGTCTCGTGGCTGAAGATCGGGTGCGCGATGTCCGCCTTGCCAAAGGTGAAGTCGGCTTCCTTCGGCGTAACGAGCGCGCCCAGTGTGGCCGGCAAGAGGGTCGGGGCCTGCGCATTGAGGGTTTCCGGATCGACCCGGTCGCCCACCGCGACTACAAGGCCGCCGCCCTCGCGCACGTACTGATTGAGCTTGGCCCAGACGGATGGGTCCAGATCGGCCACGTTCAACAGGAAGACGCAGGCGTAGTCCTTCAAGGGTGTGGTCATCGTCACGAGCTGGGCCGGCGTCGCCCGCGTCACCGGAAACGGCCGATTGCCCCCGGCGCGGAACTTCAAGGGATCGAGCGCGAACTCGACGAAATCGGCGTCGATCGTCCGGTCGGCCGCGACCAGAACCTTGAGTGGAGGCTGCACGTCGAGCGTCACGAAACGGTGATCGTCCTTCTCGAGCGAGTCAGGCTCGCCGGAGAGCTTGACCTCCGCGCGGTGCAGGCCGGGCGTCAGCTTGGGCGTGAGGAAGCGCAGGGTGGCCTCGCCGTTGGGCGGCAGCGTGACTTCCTGCTGGCTGCGCTTTTGCCCATCGACCAGGAACTCGACGATCCGGCGCGTCTGGGCGCCGACCGAGTGCACCACGACGCGGATCGGCACCGGCTCGTCCTGCGCGGTGAAGTCGGCGGCCGGCTCCGCCGCGACGATGGCGACATCCTTGAGCACCTTGGGGGCCAGCCGCAAGACGCACGTCACCACCGTCGGCCGGTTCTTGTCTTTCGCGCTGGCCGTGCCCAGACCCTCGATCGCCCGGCTGGTGTCCCAGGCCGAGCGCGACAGGTCGGTGAAGATGAACACCTCCTTGCGGATCTGCTCGGCCGCGGCCACGGCCTTGTCGGCCTGGACCACGGCGGCATTGAGCGGCCGGTTGACCGCGTGGACCGTCAGGCCATCGACGAGCTTGCGCGCCGCCGCGGGCGAGAGGGCCACCGGCTGGATGGGCACCGCCGAGTCGAGGACGAAGACCCGGCTGGCCTCGTGCGCGCGGCTGAGGAGCTCGCGGGCGCGCACCTTGGCCTCGTCGAGCCGGGTCTGGTCCCGCTCCTTGTACTCCATCGACAGGCTGGTGTCGAAGACCAGCGCCAGCGCGGTCGGCACCTCGAAGTCGCCGAGCTTCGTCTGCGACCATAATCTCGGCCGCGCCAGCGCCAGCGCCATCAGGGCCAGCAGCGCCATCCGCGCCAGCAGCAGCAGCCAGTTCTTGATCCGCAGCTTCTTCCGCGAGCGTTTCTGCCGCTCGCGGATCAGTCGCAAGGCCGGGAAGATGACGTGCTTGGGCGTCTGCCGCAGGAACAAATGGAGAATCACCGGCAGCGCCGCCAGCGCCACCCCCGCGACCAGACCGACGTTGATGAACAGGGAAGCCATGGTCTTGTAGGGTGGCTCGGCCCACCGTCTTCGGTTCCAGTTCCGGACCGGATGGTGGGCGGTGCCCACCCTACTCAAGCCCGCTGCTGGCGATTCAGTAGGTAACTCATCAGGGCCTTATCAAAGGGCATGCCCGTGTGCAGGGGAACATAGTCGATGCGGGCCTTGGAGCACTCCCGGCGATAGTTGTCCTGGAAGGCGGCGACCTCTTCGAGGTAGTCGGCCTTGATGCCTTCCGCGTCCACGATGAGGGTTTCGCGGGTCTCATTGTCCTCGAGCTCGACCATGCCCTGGAAGGGGAAGAGGGCTTCGGCCTCGTCGAGGATGTGGAAGACGATGATATCGTGGCCGGCGTGTCGCAGGCGGTGAAAGGCGCGCTGGATGGGCTCGACCTCGCCGAGCAGGTCGGAAAAGAGCATGACCAGGCTGCGATGGCGCAGCATGCCCGCGACCTGGTGCAAGCTCTGCGCGATCTCGGTCTCGCCCTGCGGCGTCAGCCGGGCCAGGAGGGAAAGGATATGGCCGATCTGCGTCCGCTTGCTCCGCGGCGCCAGGCTCTGGCTGACCTTCTGGTCGAAGGCGATGCAGCCGACCGGGTCCTGCTGATGAATCATCAGGTACGCCAGCGCCGCCGCCAGGCTGATGCTGTACTCGAACTTGGTCAGCTCCTGTCTGTGCGTGTAGCCCATCGACCCGGACAGGTCCATGACCAGGTAGCCGGTCAGGTTCGTCTCGGCCTGGAACTTCTTGATGTAGAACCTGTCCGTCTTGGCGAAGACGTTCCAGTCGATGTCGGCGATGTTATCGCCCGCGGTGTACTTGCGGTGCTCGGAGAACTCGACCGAGAAGCCCTGAAACGGGCTGGCATGCAGGCCCGCGAGAAACCCCTCGACGATGAACTTCGCGCGCAGGTCGAGCCGGCTGACCTGGCGGATCACTTCGGGCTTCAGGTACTTCTCGGCCGGACCTGCCACCGCAGATCTCCCCTCTGTCAGAACGTTCCGCGCCGCCCGGGTGTTCGCCTCGACGTCTTCGTAGGCCCACCGTTTTTGTTCTCGGATGGTGGGCCGAGCCCACCCTACGAAGAATCAGAGCACTTCGTCCAGCACCACCGCCAGCCCGGGCAGGAGCGGCGTCGTGTAGGTATGGCCAGGACGAAGGACGCGCTTGCGATCGCCCCGCGGGGTGTGCTCGTAGACCGTCACCCGCTTGCGGAACCGGTCGATCACGACATGCTCTCGGACGCCGAGCCGGCGATACTCCTTGGGCTTGACGACGTAGTCCCGCTCGCGGGATTCGCGGTCGGGACTGACAATCTCGAAGATCAGGTCGGGGACGCGATCCGGGATCGGCGAACCGAGCCCGTGGAAATCAGATAGATCGCGATGTCGCCGAGACGATCGGTGCCGCCGTCCACCCGGATCCAGGCGCCCTGAAGGACATCCTCCACGATCTCGGGATGCTCGATCCAGTAGCGATTGAGCGCTCGACGCCAGGGACGGGAGTCGTCATGGTGGCGCTGGCCTTCGGGAGACATGACGACGAGCTTCCCTCCCTCACGTTCGTACAACCACGGCCCCTCGAAGTCGGCTTCCGCGAATTCCTCGGCCGAGACACGACGGCCGGCGTCGGCGGGCCCGAAGACGAATACGGTGTGCGGCGTCGTCATCGCTGGGCCCCCTCTTCGTAGGGTGGGCTCGGCCCACCATCCGAGAACCAAAAAACGGTGGGCCGAGCCCACCCTACGAAGAGATCCGCCGCCCGTCGTACTTGGGCACCTCGGGCTCGCGGATCTCCTTCAAGAGTCTCTGAACGATCGAGTCGGGCGTTTGGCCTTCGGCCTGAGCCTGAAAATTGCACGAGATGCGGTGGCGCAGGACGGGAACGGCGACCTTGCGGATATCGTCAAGGCTGACGCTGAAGCGGCCGTCCATGGCGGCCATCGCCTTGCCGCCCAGGATCAGGTTCTGGCCGGCGCGGGGACCGGCGCCCCAGTCCACCAGGTCCCGGATGAAGGCGGGCGACTTCTCGTCGGGCGGGCGGGTGGCGCGGACCAACCGCGTGACATACTCGACGACGTAGTCGGAGATCGGCACCGAGGTCACGAGCTTCTGCAAGTTCAGGATCGCGCGGCCGGACAGGACCTTCTTGAGCTCGACGGTTTCCCCCTTGGTCGTGGCGGCGAGGATCTTCTTTTCGTCTTCGTAACTCGGATAGCCGATGCGGATGTCGAACATGAAGCGGTCGAGCTGGGCTTCGGGCAGCGGGTAGGTGCCTTCCTGCTCGATCGGGTTCTGGGTGGCGATGACGAAGAACGGCTCGGGCAGGTGCAGGGTCTCCTGGCCGACCGTGACCTCGCGTTCCTGCATGGCCTGCAACAGCGCGGCCTGGGTCTTGGGAGGGGTGCGGTTGATCTCGTCGGCCAGGATGATGTTGGAGAAGATCGGCCCGGGGACGAAGCGGAACGCGCCGCCGGCCCGCCTCGGGCTCTTCGAGCACGTTCGTGCCGGTGATGTCACTGGGCATCAGGTCGGGCGTGAACTGGATGCGCTTGAAGCCGACGTCCAGGATCTGCGCCAGCGAACTGACCAGCAGCGTCTTGGCCAGCCCCGGCACGCCGACCAAGAGGACGTGGCCGCGGGTGAAGACGGCGGCCAGGGTCTGCTCGATGACCTCGCGCTGGCCGATGATGACCTTGCCCAGCTCCGAGACCATCAGGTCGCGGGCCGTGCGGAACTCGTCGAGTAACTGCGTAATCCGGTCGGCGGCGGTGGACATGCCGAATCCGTCCCTCGAGGATGAGCGAGAAAGTGCGTGCCGGGCGCGGCCGAACCCGAGACTCCAACCAGGGTAACGGGCACGGTGACGCCGAGCGGCGGACGCGTCCACCCCCGGTGCGGTGCGGTCGCCGGCAGAAGTCACGACCATTGTAGGACCGCCGCGCGCCCGGTTGCAAGCACCCCGAGCTCAAAGGGCGTACGAGATGGGGTCGGAGCGGCCCCTCTGTGTCGCGGCGGCCGTCTCGGCCGCTCCGGCTCCACTTACCGGAGCGGCCGAGACGGCCGCCGCGACATGGAAGAGCCCCTTCTCGTACACCCTTTCAGAGCGCATCCTTTGCCCGGGATGCGGCGAGATCGGCCATCCCGGCCCCGTGATCCGACCCCGGGTGGTTATAAGCCGGCCCGTCCTCCGCAAGCTCGGACCGCCGCCGCCAGGACGTGCCCACGGCCACGGGCGGGTCGATGCGCCGGACCTTGGGCACGATCCGGGGCACGTAGCCCTGGATGTCCGCGGGCTGGAAGTGCGTGATCCGGGCGAGCTGGGCCGCGATCAGCGGACTCGATGCCGACCGCAGGCGCGCCAGGACTGTCTCGTCATCGCCCAGCAGGTCGTCCTCGTGGAGCACGCCGAGGCGGAAGCCCTCGCGGAGTGCATCGGCGAACTCGTTGTAAATGTAGGCCTCGGTCGGGCTGGCCCACCAGTCGTCGTTCATCCGCGCGAACCGACGCGCCGTGTCGGCCGCCGCGTCCAGATCCGTGAACACGAGCAGATGGTCGATGACCGCCACATGGGCGAGCGCCGCGCCGCCGAGGCGGACGTCGAGACGCCACAGGCCAGGCTGTCGCGCAGGAAGTAATCGAACCGGTCGGCGCACATCCAGGGTAGCGGCTGTTCGAGCAGGGGGAACACCGTGTCGTCGTAGAAGTCCTCGGGCGCAAAGCCCAGCGCCCGCAAGGGCCCCTCCAGATCGGGCCGGTGCAGGAACGCCGGTTTGAGTCCTTCGTGGTGGTTTTGCTCGTCCGATGTATAAATGAAGTCGGCCGCGTGCGAGAAGGCCGTGTGCGAGACGTCGTGCAAGAGCCCCGCCACCTGCTCGCGACGGTCCGCCCCCAGGCGCTTCAGGAGCAGGAACACGCCCAGGCTGTGCTCGTAGCGCGTGACCGTCTTGAACGGGAAGGCCAGGGCGGAGGGCCCCGCCTGCCGGATCTTCTTCAGACGCTGAAACGTCGGGCAGGCAATCAGGGCCTCGACGCCGGCATCCTCCAGCGCGACCTGGCCGTAAACCCGATCCTGCCACGTCAGCACATCGCGACTCCGCCGGCCTTGATGTTCCTCTATACAGATGATGGGGGATGGAGCCGGGTTTTTCAACCCCCCATGTCTTTCTCGGGCGGGCTCGGCCCGCCTTCCAGGCTCAATCCCGTGTCTCCGCTCGTCGGCGTTCTGCTCACAGTGCCGCGAACGTGGTCGCGCCGGCGTCGGCCGCGCGGGCGGCCACCGTGGCGCGGTGATTGGCGGCGAGGTGCTCCAGCACCAGATAGACCGTCTCGACCGGCTCGGCGCCGATCGCGGCGGCGATCTGCGCGGCGGTCTGGGCGCGGCGGACAGCTTGGCGACCACCTGGCCTTGCAGTGCGAGCACGGCCGCGGCGGCCTTCTTGCCCGCCTCGACCCCGGGCTGGTGGTAGGCGTTGATGTTCACGAGGCTCGCATAGAACCCGACGGCCCGCTCGAACAGCGCGATCAGCGCGCCGACGGTTGGCGGATCGACCCGGGGGACCGTGATCGTGAGCGAGGGCCGGTCATTGTCCGAGAGCGCCTCGCGGGTGCCGAGCAAGAAGCCGTGCAGATAATCGCCGGCCGTCACGCCCGGCTCGACATCGACGGCGGCCCCGCCGTCTTCGAGCACGCGGATGAAGGTCAGGAAGAAGTTGGCCACGCCGTCGCGAAGCTGCTGCACGTAGGCGTGCTGGTCGGTCGAGCCCTTGTTGCCGTAAACGCTGATGCCCTGATCGACCCGCTGGCCGTCCAGGTCGAGCCGCTTGCCGAGCGATTCCATCACGAGTTGCTGCAAGTAGCGGCTGAACAACAGCAGGCGATCCTTGTACGGCAGGACGACCATGTCCTTGGCGCCCTTGCCGCCGGTGGCGTGATACCACATCAGGGCCAGCAGCGCGGCCGGGTTTCGCGCGGTGTCGTGCTGGCGGGTGATCGTGTCCAGCGCAGCGGCGCCGGCGAGCAGGCCGTCCATGTCGAGCCCTTGCAGAAAGCCGGGGACCAGGCCCACCGCCGACATCTCGCTGGTCCGGCCGCCGACCCAGTCCCACATCGGGAACCGCGCCAGCCAGCCTTCCGACTTCGCCAGCTTGTCCAGCTTGGAATCGGCACCCGTCACGGCGACGGCATGCCTGGCGAAGTCCAGGCCGGCGGCTTCGTAGGCGTGGGCCACCAGGATCTGCCCGTTGCGGGTCTCGGGCGTGCCGCCGCTCTTGCTCATGACGACGACGAGCGTCTCGTCGAGCTTCCCCTCCAGCGACTGAAGCACCCGGGCGATGCCTTCGGGATCGGTATTGTCGACGAAGACGGGCTGCAAGGCGTCTGTGGGCGGGTGGCCGAGCGCATCGGCCACGAACTCCGGTCCCAGGGCCGAGCCGCCGATGCCGATCGAGAGCACGTGCGCGAACTTGCCGCCATTCTGGGGCCGGTACGTGCCGCCGTGGACCTGCCGGGCGAACTGCCTGGCCGCCGCGATCGTGTCGCGGATCTCCGCCTGGATCGCGGGCGTCGGCGCCAGTTCCGGCGCGCGCAGCCAGTAATGGCCGACCATGCGGTTCTCGTCCGGATTGGCGATCGCGCCCTTCTCGAGCGCGTCCATCGCCTCGTACGCCTTCGTCATGGCCGGGGCCATGCGGTCGAGGAAATCGTCCGCGAAGGCCATGCGGCTGATGTCCAGGCTCAGGCCGAGTTCCGGGACCACGCACAAATGGCGGCGAAAGCGGTTCCAGCGGTCGGCGGCGGTCATGATCGTCGCACCTCGTCGAGAAAGCGTTCCAGGGGACTCGACCCGGACCGTTGGATCGTACCGCACGACGGCGGTGCTTTGCCACGGTTTCTCCGCGACCGGCTTCCGAGGGTGAGCCGCCTCGGATTCACCACAGAGGCACAGAGAACACCGAGGTGGACACAGAGAGAAAATCCAGACGGAGCAGACTCCCCATTTCTGAGAGAGTGTACGAGAAGGTCTGGAGCGGCCTTTCTGTGTAGCGGCGGCCGTCCCGACCGCTCCGGAATCCCAGATCCGGAGCGGCCGGGACGGCCGCCGCTACACAGAAAAGACCCTTCTCGTACACCCTCTCTGAGACACGACCGTGTCTGTGGCCGGTCCTCCGACTGCGGGAAACGGGCCGGTCACCGACCGTAAACTCTTGTCCCATCGGGGATTTCCCTCCTCCCGCCGGTGGCTTGGAACGGCCTCTGGCGCCGGCCCTGTGCGCGGCTCTTTTGTGTGCCGTCAACCGCTCGTAAACCCTGGATTCATCGAGGGTTCCGCTCCTTCCGCGCGGCGCTTTCCGCGCTCTCTTTGGGCGCGCCTCTCGGGACGCGGCCGAGGCCTCCGCGACGGCCGCGCGCCTGCGCTGGGTTCGTTTGTGCATTTTACACAACATATTGTCAAAGAACACATTATGTCAATTTGTGCGGCCTCTCTCGGCGCCCTTGGGGCGGACGACGAACGGGCCCCCGCGTGCGGGGGTGCTGCCGGAAGACGGCCCGACGACCTGCGGTGAAGAGGAAGAATGAAGGAATCGGACACACCGTTGCCGTCGCGTGCTGGGCCTTCCGAAGAAGAGATGATCGTTTCGACCGGCGCGACTTTCCCCAATCCGCTCTGAATCTCGACTTCCTTCTCTGCGTCCGCCTTGGTGTCCTCATGTGGTGAATCCGGCGCGGTCCCCTCTCCCGGCTTCCGATCGCGCTTCCTTGCCGGACCGGCGGGCAGGTGCCATGATCGACAACAGGGCAAGCGGACGTGTGCTCTTTGAGGGGCACTTCTCATGATGGCGGTCTCGAGCCCGATGGTCTGGGGCCTGGCGCTGGCCGCCGGGCTGATCGTGCTGGCGACGGTGTCAGTCCTGCGGCCGTGGTGGGGTCAGCGCGACCGGGCCGACGATCTGGACCCGGCGGACGCGGCGTTCTTCCGCGACCAGGACCGCCGCCGCCTGTGGGCCGGGCTGGTCATGTTCGTCATCGCCGCCGGAATGGTCCTCGGGCTTTTCGTCGATCCCCGGGCCGATCGCGTCCAGGCCGAGGCGTTCGTCAGCGTCTGGGTGGTGGTCCTGATCCTCCTGTGCGGGCTCGTGGGACTGGCCCTGCGCGACGGGTGGGCCACGCGCACGTTCGCCCAGCGCCACCGCCGCGCCCTGATCGCCGAGGCCCGCGCCCTGGCCGAGGCCGAGCGCCGGCTGCGCGAAGCCCAAACGCCGCTCGCCCCGACGACGCGAAGGAGCCGCCCCCAGCGGGACCATGATGAGAGTCTGTCCGGAAAGCCCCGAAGGGGCGGCAGTGAATAGCCAGGGGCGTCAGCCCCTGGAGAGGTGAACGGTGCGCCACAGCGCCCCTCCGCAGCCCCGCAGGGGCGACAGAAGACCAAGCGGCGCCGCGGTTTCTGTCGCCCCTGCGGGGCTGCGGAGGCGAATGGCGTGGTCACGGCCCCAGTTCCAGGGGCTGACGCCCCTGGCTATTTTCTGCCGCCCCTTCGGGCTAAGGCCCGGCAAGAAATAAGCGTTCCAATCGGGCTGCTGAAGCCTGAAAGCCCAGCAGGTTTGAAGGCGATATGTAACGATTATTTCTTGACGAGCCTAAGACCAGACTTCCCGGATAGCCTCTGAGGACGTGCGAGAAGCTCTTGTCGGGTCGGCTTCAGCCTGCCTCTTCTCGTATTACAGGAATGGGGAAATGGGACGGGCAGGCGAAAGCCTACCCGACAAGCCCCAGGCCCACGGTGGGTGCCACGGGTTCCGCTTTGGGAACCCGTGTTCTGGGCCGGCCCCGACCGGGTTCCCAAAGCGGAACCCGTGGCACCCAGGCAACGACGCGAAGGAACCGCCCCCAGCGGGGCCACCTTGAGAAATACCAGACCACAAAAAGAACGAGTATTGGTTGACCCGATCGAGTTCGAGGAATATCATGGATTGAGCCCCGGCGAGAGCGAGGATGCATCGCCGTGCTTGACTTGAGGCCCGCGTGGTCCTGTCCTGTCCCATCTCGTCCCCTCTCCGTTCGCAACGCTGACGAGCTGCCCATACCCGCTGATCCGGGGAGATTCTGCTATGTATGCCGTCGTTCAACGACGTTGGAGTCTGGCCGTTGGTTTCCTCACTCTCTCGCCGGCGGGTGGGCCTGGGGCGGAGAGCCGGACCCGAAGACGTACTGGGACGTCCGCCAGGTCCGCCCCGGTCTGAAGGGCTTCGGCTGGACGGTGATGGTCGGCACCGAGCGCGAGAAGTTCGGCGCCGAGGTCCTGGGCGTGTTGCGCGATGTCAGTCCCGGGCGGGACATGATCCTCTGCCGGCTGACGGGCTGCAACCTCGAGCACGCCGGCATCATCCAGGGGATGAGCGGCAGCCCGATCTATATTGATGACAAGCTCCTGGGCGCGGTGGCCTTCGCGTGGGAGTTCGCCAAGGACCCGATTGCCGGGGTGACGCCCTTCGAGCAGATGGTCAAGTACGTCCGCGCCGGCGATCGCCGGTTAGCCGCGGAGAGCCGCCAGTTGCCCCAGCATGTCGCCGCCCCGGCGGCCTCGGCACGGATCGCCTGGCCGTTGCTCTGGAACGCGCGCCGGAAGAGACCGTCCCGCTCCCGCTCGACCTGCCGAAGCCGGCCGCGGGCGGCGGCCTGGCGGGCATGCTGCCGATCGCCACGCCGCTGACGGCCACCGGCTTCAGTCCGCGCGCCCTGTCGCTCTTGAATGACCGGTTTGCCCCTCTGGGACTGGCGTCGATGGCCGGCGGCGGCGTGCTCGACGAGATCCGCGAGCGCGAAGGTAACAAGCCGCTCGTGCCGGGCTCGCCCGTGAGCGTCGCCATGGTCACGGGAGACTTCGACCTCTCCGGCATCGGCACCGTCACCCATGTCGAGGGGGACCGGGTGTACGCCTTTGGCCACCCGATGTTCGGCCTCGGCGCCTGCGATCTGCCCCTGATGACGGGCTATATCCACACCGTCTATCCGCGGGAGAGCGTCAGCATGAAGATGGGCTCGCCGCTGAAGGTCGTCGGCGTGCTCGATACGGACGTCAGCACCAGCATCGCGGGCCGGATCGGTCCCAAGCCGGACATGCTGCCGATGAGCATCACGGTCCTGACCGGCCGCTATTCCGAGCCCCGGACGTATCACGTCCAGCTTGCGCGGCATCCGAAGCTGCTGTCGAACCTGGTGCTGTCCGTGCTCACCAACGCGATCGACACCGAGGGCGACCTGCCCGAGGACGTGACCGCGCGGCTGGTGGCGAAGGTCTCACTGGAAGGGCACGGGGCGATCGCGTTTCAAGACACGGTCAGCGGCCCGCGTTTCAGCGGCCCGATGGGTCCGATGGCCCTGTTCGGCCCGGTCTCCGCGCTGGCCGGCATCCTGGCGCACAATGGCCTGGCGCCCGTACGCATCTCGGCCATTGACTGCGAGGTGACGCTCGACAACGGCCGCACGACGGCCTCGATCGAGTCGGCCCGGCTGGCCTCCGACCGCCTCCAGCCCGGCGATTCTCTGAAGGTCGCGGTGACGCTCCGGCCCTTCCAGGCCGCGGACCAGACCGTGGAAATGAGCTTGCCCCTGCCGGCCGATCTCCCCGAGGGGACCTACGAGGCGACGGTCTGCGACGCGAGCGCCAGCCTGCGGCGCCGGGTCGGGAACGATCCCCACCAGGCCGAACCGCGCGGCCTCGACGGCCTGCTCGCCTTCCTGCGGATACAAGCGGAGCTGAAGCGGACCGGGCTGTTTTTGCACGTGCCTCGCCCCACGCGCGGACTGGCCATCGCGGGCCAGGCCCTGCCGGACCTGCCCGCCAGCGCCCGCGCCGTGTTCGCCGACAGCCGCCAGACCGCGCCGCCCGCGATCCGTTCCGAGTGGGTCCAGACGGTCGAGACGAAGTGGGTCATCGAAGGCTCGCAGAGCCTCAAGTTCCAGGTCGTCAAGGATGTGGGGATTTCGCTGCGGGATTGATTCTTGGAGGGTGGCTCTGTCGGCCTCCGAAATCCCACGAGCGGAACCGGATGCGGAGGACATCATGGGGCGCAGTTGCCCAGTGGTCATCGAGCGTGATTCGGAAGGCTACTACGTTGCATCCGTGCCCACGGTGCCGGGTTGCCACACGCAGGCCAATCGTTGGACAAGCTCGCGGAACGGATCAAGGAGGCGATCGCCTTGTATCTGGAGGTGGAAGGCGAAAGCCTCGAACTCCTGGATTTCTGTCTGATTCGTCCGGGATGATCAACAGAGGCTTGCAATGGCCGGCGAGGAGTTTGTTTTGCTCTGAGCGGGCGTACGAGCCCACGGTCACGGCCCCTGATGGCGAAGCCATCTCGCCGCCCCGGCCTGAGCGGCCGGATGCCCCATGGCACGTCAGATTCTCTATCCTCGGTTCGTGTGGCCAGCGGATCGGGTGTGGTCGTCCGCACAGCGGACCCTGCGAATGGTCCAGCGCGAGGCGGCCTGGCGGGTATCCATCGGGCCGGGGGCAGCCGTCCCGCCACGATGCCGCCTGCGGAAGCGACTGCCAAACGGGTGGTGAGGCGACGTCTGGTATCGTCCCGAACGCCAAGTCGTCATGGGGACCCAGATGGGTGGTGGATCGCCTGGGAGTCGACTCTTCGGCCACGTTGTCGAAGTCGAGGTCTTCGCGGGGAAACCGCATTGTTCCGATCCCGGAGCTCGCTGGCCCTCCGACACGGGCGCGCTCAGTCGTTTGGACCGCATCTGGCATTCATGAATCCTACCGTGGGTCAACACCGACGGGGCCGTCCCAACTCCGCCCTAGAGCTCGGGCCCGCCTCAGATGGCTGCACCTTGGTTCGTGACCAATTCGCGCCTGACGGACGGACTGCCGCACCTGAAGGGCCGACCGCTCTCAAAGGGTTGGCCTCGAACATATACTCAAGTCAGCGGACGCCGGCGTTGGTGTGTTTGGAGGGACTAACCGGCCTCGATCAACTGGATTCTCGGCGGGACCCGGGTCAGCAATGCCCGACTCGTCCACCTTGGAGCGAGTTGAGCCCGGGCTCCTTCTGACCCCACCCTGTCCACTGGAAGACACCAGCGTCGGCGATGCGGGGCTGATGCACCTGAAGGGGCTGACCAACCTCGCTGACGCTCTACCTCGTCAACACCCGGGTGACGGATTTTCGCGGGGATTCTCGGCATTCACTCCAGGCCGCATGCGCCGGCGGTGACGTCATCGAATATAAGTAGAATCGTCGCAATAGGGTTGCACTGGCGCGAGACGCAGCGCCGCCCACCCTTCAAGTTTGTGGTAACATGACGAAGATCCCCGAGGATGCCCTCGTCGTTCGAGGCGGTCAGAACCGGCCCGAGGACATCTGACGGGGGACAGCCACTCATCCCAGCGGAGTCACGGGAATCTCCGTGGAAAGTGCCGCGGGCGCGACCGTCGAGCAGCTTGCTGCCGCGATCCCGCATGGGCGGATCGGTGTCACGACGGTTGGCCAGGTTCGTGCCTCGGGAGGGGATGTCGTCCGCACCTCGGGGAGAAGCCCGAACCACGCGACGCTCACCGGCCTGTCTCCTGAGCAGGCAAGCCGGTTGTTGACACCGACAAGAGCGAACCCAGCGAAGCCACAGGTCGGAGGCACTTGACCCATGTCCAAGCCTACCCTTTACGCCGACTTCAACAACGCGGATTCCCGGGGCTGTCTTCGTCTGAACTGCATTGGAACCATGGAGGACCTTTCTCGGCAAGGTCTTCAGCTTCGAGAAGGGGTGCCATTGACCCTTTACGACGAGGAAATCGAAGCGGACGGCGTGGCCCACTTCTCCGCGGCGGAACAGATCTGGGTGGCGATCATTGATTGGAAGTTGGTTCGGCAGAGACAAGTGTAGCGTTCGGCGGGCAGGTGCGACCGGCAGCGGCCTGGAAGTTCTTGCAGTTGCGGCAGACAACGGTCACGATCGATATCCAGGAATACGACATCGACAACGCGGGCAAGATCCTGGGGATTCTGGCCCACATCGTCCGCAATGCCTGAGCGGGCTCCACGTGGGAAGCAACCGGGAAAGAGGAACCATCGTGAGTCGAGATGCCGAGGACTCCCTCCCGCCCCGCCGGGCCCGGCCCAGAGCCGCAACGCCGAACGAGCCACGCCCCCACGGACGTGGAACCGACGACCGTTCCGCCCGGCACCGGCGGGTGGGCCGCGGCCGAAGTCGAAGTCGGCCCGCAGTCAGAGCGCGCGCAAAAGAGGAAACCGGCAAGCCGGGGTTCTTCGAGCGCGTGCTGTTTGGCTCGGTGCGCGCCGGGCACCTGGCCGCGTTCTGCCGTCAGGCGGCTCATTACCTCGACGCGGGCGTGGATCTGATCAAGGCGCTGGGATCGCTCCAGAAGCAGTTTGCCAGGACCGCCCTCGGCCCGGTGCTGAATCGTTTGCAGGACGCCGTGCGCCGGGGCGAGACGCTTTCCGAAGCCATGGCCCGCGAGCCGCAGGCCTTCGACACCTTTTTCCTCAGCCTCATGCGCGTGGCCGAGGCGCGCGGCGGCGTGCCCGAGATGCTCAAGCGACTGGCCGAACATTACGAGGCCCGCCAGCGTTTGATCCACCAGGCGCGCTCGGCGCTGATCTATCCCGTCACGGTCCTGCTGGTCGCGGCCGTCGTGATCTGGCTGCTGACGACGTTCGTGCTGCCGGGGTTCATCAGCATCCTGAAGGACATGACCCGCGGCAAGGCCGACTTGCCCCTGCCCACGCGCCTGCTGATGGCCTTCAGCGCGTTCATGGGCTGGGTCGGCTGGTGGGCCGTGCCGCTGGGAGTGATCGTCGGGGTGTTCCTGCTCGTGCGGTTCTACAAGACGCCCGCCGGCAAGGCCGCCATCGACCGGCTGCTGTTCCGCTTTCCGGTCTTCGGCAGCCTGCTCCAGAAGATCGACACCGCGCGGTTCGCCAGCACGCTGGCCGCCCTGCTCGACGGCGGCGTCGATTACGGCGCGGCGCTCAATTTGACGGCCGACGTCATGCGGTTGACCCCCCTGCGCAATGCCGTCCGCGACGCCCGCACGCGGGTTCTGCAAGGCAGCGCCCTGAGCGCCGCGCTCGACGCTTCGCGGCGGTTCCTGCCCGAGGTCATCTCTGTGGTCGAGTCGGGCGAGGAGTCCGGCAAGCTCCCCGAGAGCCTCGAACGGCTCGCCGCGAGCTTCGAGGAGCAGGTCGAATATACCGTCAAGAACCTCGGCAGCCTGCTTCAGCCGTTGCTCGTGGCCGTTCTGGGCGGATTCGTCTTCTTCATCGCCCTGGCGTTCATTCTGGCCTACATCTCGGTGCTCACCAACCTGGCGACTCCGTAGGGTGGGCACCGCCCACCTCTTCGTGTCCCATCTGGATGGTGGGCTAGGAACGGTGACGAAACCAGGTTCCCTATTCCGGCTCTCCCCCTTACCAAGGGGGAGTTGGAGGGGGTTCTTCCTGTGTTCGCGACGCGTTCAGGCCGGAACCCCCCTCGATCCCCCCTTGGTAAGGGGGGAGGCCAGAAGACGAATCCGTCACGGTCGGCGACTCGACCCGGAACAGGCCGAGCGCCCCTTGGATCACGAACGCGGCCAGGAAGGCGAGCACCGCCGCGGGCTGGACCCGTGCCAGTCGCGCGGCGCCGAGCATCGGTCCCAGGTAGGGGATCAGGCCGACCGCACAGCCGACGAGCCAGGCGAGCAGGCCCGCCGGGTTGAATCCCCGGCGCGGACCGGGCCAGCCGCCGCGATCACGCAACCAATCCGCGGCCAGGGCGCCGGCGATCGGGGCGACCGCCGCACCCAGCAGGCCGAAGATCGTTTCCAGGTGCCCGGCCCGTCCCGAGGCGACCAGCGGCCAGGCCAGACCCGCGCCGACGAGCGGCCACACCCAGCGCCGGGGCCCCGGCCAAGCCGCCGCGAAGAGCCGGCAGAAGCCCGTCGGCATGTAACACGTCGGTCCCAGCAGTGCAAAGGTGAATGTCATCATGAGGGCCGCCCCCGGCCAGCCGCCAATCCCTTGCAGGAGCGCGGCGGAGTAAGTCGCCGCGGCGGCGGGATGGCGGCCGAGGAAGCCGGCCACCGTCACCAGCGCCACGCTCACCACCACGGTCGGCGCGAGGGCCACGCCCACCATGCCGCCCAGATGCACATCGCGGCGCGCGCGGCTCATCGCGCCCCAGTCGGCCCCGCCGAGTCCCGCCGTGGCCAGGTAGCCAAACACGAGCTGGATCATCATCGCGAACGCCTGCCACGACGCCCGCGGATCGGCCGGCGGCGGCTGATAGCCGGGCAACCCTCTCAAGAACCAGATCATCAGCACCCCGAAAACGATGGCCGGGAACACGGCATAGGCATACAACACGGCCGCCACCAGGTGCACGAGGATCGGCCCCAGGATCACCGCGGGCAAGATCCAGAGCAGGACCGTCGCCTGGAAGGCCAGTCCCGGCACCTGGATCGCGCCGACACGCGCCGTATCGAGCACCCCCGAATCGAGCAGGCGCGCCGCGACCAGGGACCGGAGCGAGAGATCGACGGCGTAATGGATCGTGACGGCGAACCAGACGACCTGGGCCAGTCCCAGCACCACGTCCGGCACGAGGCGGGCGCCGTGCTGGCCGAATGTCCTCGTGGCCAGTTCCGGCAGCGTGCGACGGGTGCGCAGACCGAGCAGCGCCGGGGCCTCGAACAGGAACGCAAAGCCCAGCACGCTGGCGACCAGCGCGCCTAGCACCGACGGGAGCAGTCCTCCCACCTGGAGCGTCGTCGGCGCCAGCCGGTCGAAGAACACGATCAAAAGGACCACGGCGATATAGCGCGGACCGATGCCGACCTCCCAGGATTTCCCGTCGGGCCGGGGGGTCGCCGGAACGGTTCTCGGTGGGGGCGCTCTCAGTTGTCATGGGAGGATAAGAAGTTCCCCGTAGGGTGGGCTCGGCCCACCTTCTTCCGAGTAGGGCCCGGATGGTGGGCCGAGCCCACCCTACCAGAACCGTCTCCCTGGATAAACCAGGCGTCCGGCTCGCTTCCCTGCGCTGCCCCGTTGACACCTGCCTTGAGCCGTAGTTACATGCACAGCGTCGTTTCGTTCCAGCCGCCGCTGGCTGCACCTCCAACCCCCACGCACGACCATGACCACACAAGTATCCGAACCCCCCGCTGCGCTTCCCGACTACATCGCCAGTGCGACGCCCAACCCGCTGAGCAACCGGGCGCCCTGGTACAAGAACACCGCGCCGACGTATGCCGGCATCTTCCTCTGGTTCGCCTTCTGGGACCAGATGTCCGCCCATGGCCTGGCGATGGGGGGACTGGGCACGGCCCTCCTCGGGATCGTCCTGGCCGGCGTGGTCTGCTATCTCCTGTTCTACCTGGTGCCGGGCCTGCTCGGCCTGAAGACCGGTTTGCCGCTGTACGTGGTCGGGACCTCGACCTTCGGCGCCCTGGGCGGCCTGATCATGCCCGGCTTCCTCATGGGGCTGCTCCAGTTCGGCTGGCTGGGCGTCAATACCTACTACTCGGCCGACGCGCTGGCCAGGGGCCTGCATCAGCCAGGCTTGTTTTACCCGATCTGCATCGTCTGGGCGCTGGTGGCCGCTCTGGTCGGACTCAAGGGCATCCAGTACGTCGCCAAGGTGGCCACGTTCCTGCCGTTGATCCCGCTCGTGGTGCTGCTGATCGGGCTGGTCAAGTTCGGCCCGTCGGCCGATTATTACCGGCCCCCCGGGGATGTCTCGACCGGCGGCGCGCTGATGGGCGTGCTGGTGATTGCCGGCTACATCGTCGGCTTCTTCGCCACGGCAGGTGCGGCGGGCGTGGATTTCGGGCTGAACAGCCGCGATGAGAGCGACGTTCGCAAGGGCGGCGTCGTGGGCATCATCGTGGCCATCATCTTCACGGCGGGAATCTCGGTCATCACCATCGCCGGCGCCCAGGCGCTGGGGGTCGTCAGCGCCAACACCACCACGATGACCGCGGCGCTGGGGCTGACGCTGAACCAGAACCTGTATGCCGCGATCATGATCGGCCTGGCGCTGGCGGCCTTCCCGGGTGCCTGCTTCTCGTCGTTCATCGCCGCGAACAGCTTCAAGACGGTCATGCCCAAGGTCAACCCGTTCCTCTCGGTCGGCATCGGCGCGCTGGTGAGCATGCTGCTCGCCATCACCAAGGTCGCGGGCGACTTGCAGAGCGTCTTCGGGATCATCGGCGCCAGCTTCGGGCCGATCTGCGGCGCGATGGCCGTCGATTACCTGCTGGCGGGCCGGAAGTGGAGCGGCCCGCGCGCCGGGGTCAACCCCGCCGGCTGGATCGCCTGGGCCGTGGGCTTCTTCGTGGGCATCATGCCCCAACTGCACGAGCGGATCGCCGCGATTCCCGATGTTCCGGCGGCCCCGATCGCCGCGTTCATCGTCGGCGCCGTGCTGTATTACCTCTGCGCCAAGCTCGGCCTGCTCACGCCGGTCGTGCCCATGCCGCAGAAGGCCGAGGCATGAGGTCCTTCTCGCGTAGACGTGACCGGCTCGGAGAAGCTGATCGACCCGTCGCAGGCGTCTTTGCAGCCGCGCCCCGGCCGGAACCCGTAGCTGTGCTCCGCGAAGTCCCGCTCGAAGATCGGTGCGATCACGTTCACCACCGCCGCCTGGACCATTCGATCGCGCACCGTGGGAATGCCCAGCGGTCGAGTCTCGGTGGTGCCCGGCTTGGGGATGAGAACGCGACGGATCGACTGGGGCTGATACGTGCCGTGCTTCAATTGGTCCGGACCTCCCAGAGCGACTCTGAGGGCTCGCTCGAATCTGCGCCACGGTGACGTGGTCGACCTCGGCGCGCCGTGCTTCGACGCCACTTGTTGGAACGCCGCCAGCAGGTTCCGTTCGGCGAAAACCTTGTCAAGCAGCCGAAACCACTTGCCTCCCTCCACTCCCTGTTCGAGAGTCGTCACCATGCGCACGGTCCAGACCGTCGGTTCGACCCATCGCCAGCGCGAGAATATCTCCGCTTAACGTAGGGTGCGTGAAACGCACCGACCTATTGCGATATGAGTAGGTCGGTGCGTTTCACGCACCCTACTAAATCCGCAGGGCTTGCGCGATGATGTTGTGCTGGATGTCGTTGGTGCCCGAGTAAATCACGCCGCCGACGCTATCGCGCAGGTCGCGCTCCAGCTCGGTTTCGTTCGAGTAGCCCAGGGCGCCGAAGGTTCGGATGGCGTCGAGGCTGTTCGCCGCGAAGCTCTCGGCGACGTGCAGCTTGGCCATCGAGGCTTCCGTCACGGCTTCCTTGCCTTGCGACTTGAGCCAGCCGAAGCGATAGATCATCATCCGGCTGGTTTCCAGCCGCAGCTTCATGTCCACGATGCGGTGCGAGACCGCCTGGAACTTGCCGATCGGCTGGCCGAACTGCTTGCGCTTGCGGGCATACTCGATGCACTTTTCCAACTGCCGGCGCATGGCGCCGAGCATCGGCGCCAGGATCGCGCCCCGTTCCCACTCCAGAGCGGCGTGGAAAATCCGCGAGCCCCGGCCCTCGCGTCCGAGCAAGCTCTCGGCGGGCAACTCGCAGTTCTCGAAGACCAGCTCGCCGAGCGGCGCGGTGCGCAGGCCCAGCTTGGGAATGTTCGCGCGCACGACGCGGAAGCCGGGCGTCTCGCGCGGAATGAGGAAGGTCGAGACGCCCAGCACGCCCTTCGACGGGTCGGTGGTGGCGAAGGCCAGGATCAAGTCGGCGACGCCGCCGCCCGTGATCCAGATCTTGCGGCCGTTGAGGAGCCAGCCCGCACCGTGCCGCGTGGCGCGGGTCTGCATGCTGAAGATGTCGGAGCCGGACTCGGGCTCGGTCGCCGCGTTGGCGCCGAAGAGGGTGCCGTTGCAGAGGCCCGGCAGCCAGCGCCGTTTCTGTTCCTCGGTGCCGAAGGTCAGGATGGGCATGGTGATCGTCCAGAGCGACGCTCCGAGCGAAAACGCCAGGCCCGTGTCGGGGCAGCCGTAGCCGAGACCTTCCATCGCGGCGATCGTGGTGGCGACGTCCTTGCCCTGCCCGCCATACTCTGCCGAAACCGGCAGCCCGGCGATGCCCAGCCGGGCACAACGATGGTAGCCCTCGCGCCAGAACTCCTCGCGCGCATCGCGGGCCGCCAGGTCGTCCTGAAGCTCCTGGCGAGCGAATTCGACGGCACGCTCGTGCCAGGCCTGTTGATCGGGTGTGAAGGCGAAATCCATCGGCATGCCTCCCTGCGTCCGAGACTCCCCTTGCCCTTCGCTCTGTCGGTAGTCGGAACTATAGCGGAAGGGCCATCCTCGTAAACCCGAATCTGGATCCGCGGACCGTCCTCAGAGGGTGTACGAGAAGGGTTTTTTCTGTGTAGCGGCGGCCGTCCCGGCCGCTCCGGTATGTGGAGCCCGGAGCGGCCGGGACGGCCGCCGCTACACAGAAAAAGCCGGGCAATCCCCCTTGTCAGTCCTTGGTGTTCGCTCCCATGCGGCGCTCGATCTCATCCGGATCGCTCGGGATGGCGCTGGAAAGCTTTTCCGGGCCGTGGTCGGTCATGACGTAATCGTCCTCGATCCGCACGCCGATCGATTCACTCTTGATATACAGGCCGGGCTCGATCGTGAAGACCTCGCTGACCCGGACGGGGTCGGAAAGGCTGCCGACATCATGGACGTCCAGGCCGAGGTCGTGGCCGAGGCCGTGGACGAAGAAGTGGTCCATCGTCTGCTCGTCCCCCTTCTCGTCGCGGGCGCGCAGCGAACTCTTCTGGAAGAACTGGCGGGCGAAGCGGGTCATGTCTTGCAAGCGGCTCTCGCCCGGCTTCATTTCGGCTTCCACGGCCTTCTGCGCGGCCAGCACGAGCTGGTAGACCTCGCGCTGTCGGGGCGTGAAATGGCCGCCGGCCGGGAAGGTGCGGGTGATGTCGGCCGTGTAGTGGCGATACTCGGCGCCGATGTCCACCACGACGAGGTCGCCCGCCTCGATCCGTCGCAACAGGCCGAAATAATGAGGAATCGTGGCGTTCGGTCCCGAGCCGATCACGGAGGGAAATCCCGGCTGCTCGGCGCCCCCCGGCTGAATGCCCCCAGGATGGCCCCTTGCAGGGTGAATTCGTGCACCCCCGGCTTCAAGGTCCGGGCCACGTCGTCGAGGGCCTCGCCGGTGATCGCGATGGCCGTCTTGAGCAGCTCGATCTCCCGGGCCGACTTGACCTTGCGCATGCTGGCCAGGAGCGGTTCAAGATCGCGGAAGTCGGTGTTTGGAGCGCCCTGCCGGAGCAGTCGGGCCAACTGGGATTCGGGTCCCTCGGCGCCGTCGCGGGTCGCCGAACCCCTCAGATAAACGACCGACCGGGCTCCGAACCAGCCCGGGAGGAGCGGGTCGCCAAGGGCGCCAAACGAATCCGCCAGGAGTTTGGAGGTCGGCTCGACCGTCTCGAAGCCGAAATCGCGGGATGCCCCCGAACCAGGGCCGGGCTGCGACATCGTGAAGGTACCGCCGTGGGGGTCCGCCGGGGGCAGATACAGCACGGCGCGGTCGGTCTTGGGATACAGCACCAGGAATGCGCCGGGCACTTCGACGCCGGTCAGGTAGGCGAAGTCGCTGGACTGGTGGAACCGCCCCTCCATCCCCGGATCGTCGGCGCCGCGCAGGACGACCACCGATTCCGCGTCGCCCCGGCCGCGCCGGGACGACCCCAGCGAGGGCGTCTGATCGCTGCGGGCCTCGCGCAGCCGTTTCATCAACTCCCGCCGGCGCACCTGGTATTCGTCGCGGGGCAAGCCGATCAAACGGGATTCGGAGACCGCGGGCAATCCGGCTTCCTGGCCGGTCACGACCATCTCGGCGGGAGGCCCGATGCAGATCGCGGTCATGATCCACCAGGTCCAGCGAGAAAAAGGCATGAATGGCTCCTCGTGCTCGATCCGTTGCGGAATCTGGAAACCGGAATCCTGGAGACGGATCCGCTCCTCGGTGCAAGGCGATAAGATTCCGTGATTGTACGCGCTGGCACTACCGGAGAAACGGGCATGCGCATCCGGCGCTGGTTTGTGCGCCCGGCCGCTTATGTTTGGGCCGCGCCCACGACGGCCCTGGGCCTGATGGTCGGCACGCTGAGCCTCGCCAGCGGGGGCCGGGCGCAATTTCGGCGGGGGGCGGTCGAGTTTCATGGCGGTTTCGCCGCCTGGCTCATGCGGCGGGTCGCCCGAGCATCGGCGCTGACCCTGGGTCATGTCATCCTGGGCCGCGACGAGTGGTGCCTCGAATTCTGCCGCGATCACGAACAGGCCCACGTACGGCAATGCGAGATCTGGGGGCCGGTATTCGTGCCCGCGTACCTGGCGTGCAGCGCCTGGGAATGGACGCACCGGCACCAAGGACGGCATTATTACTTCGACAACTACTTCGAACGCCAGGCCCGCCGCGCCTGTGGCGAGGGCTGAGATCTTGCCGGAGCCCCCTTGCGATGCCGCAGACTCCCCACATCGAGCGCCACTTTACCGCCAGCGAGACCGTCCGCGATATCGTGATCGGGATGTCGGACGGGTTGACCGTGCCGTTCGCGCTGGCGGCCGGTCTCTCGGGCGCGGTGAATAATAACAGCCTGATCGTGAAAGCCGGCCTGGCCGAGATCGCCGCGGGTTCGATCGCCATGGGCCTGGGAGGCTACCTGGCCGCGCGCGGCGATGCCGAGCATTATGCCGGCGAGCTCGCCCGCGAGCAGCGCGAGGTCGTCGAGCTGCCCGACATCGAGCTGGCCGAGGTCGCCCAGGTCTTCCGGGAATACGGACTGACCGAAGTCGAGATCGAGCCCATCCTGAAACAGTTTGAAACCCACCCCGAGCAATGGGTCGATTTCATGATGCGGTTCGAGTTGGGCCTGGAACGTCCCGAGCCCCGCCGCGCCGGACCAGTGCCCTGACCATCGCGCTGTCCTACATCGCCGGGGGAATGATCCCGCTGGCGCCGTACATCCTGCTGGCCGGAGTGAGCGCGGCGCAGATGGCATCCGTGTTTGTCACGCTTCTGGCTCTGCTGACCTTCGGCGGTGTCAAAGGTCACTTCACGGGCACGAACCCCGTGCGCAGCGGCCTGCAAACCGCCTTCATCGGCGGCCTGGCCGCCGCCGCCGCGTTTCTGATCGCGCGGTCGATCGGGTGAGCGAGCACGGGTGCACCAATCCGGATGGCAGATGACGGATGGCGATGGCTGATTGGTCGATGGCAGATTGGCTAGATAGTTCCCAGTCCGGATCCGGCATCCGGATCCGGCATCTGGAATCTGGAATCCGGAATCCGGCATCTGGAATCCGGCATCTGGAATCTGGAATCCGGCATCTGGAATCCGGCATCCGGAATCCGGCATCGCATCCCCTTCCGCTGATTCCGAGTTCACCCCCCGGTCAGGAGCGTTTTCAGCAGGCTGGGCGGCTTGCCGCCGGGGACGTAGATGCGGTCGCCCGGCATGAGCTGATAATTCGTCGTCGTATCCCCGCGCTGGGTGATGCCGAACCAGTCGATTTTCAGGACCTGATCGGGGCCGCCGACGGGGTGGGGGCGGGCCAGGTAGGCTTTCTCGGGCAGGCTGTTCGACCGCAAGCCGGCTAACAGAACCCCGTCCAGAACCGTTTCGCGGCCGGTCAAGGTGAAGCTGCCCGGCGTCGTCACCGTGCCCAGCACGTAAAACCGCCGGGTCTTGCTGCCATCGAGCAGGCGCACGGCCACCTGGACCGGTTCGCGCACGTGCTGGCTGACGGCCAGGGGCTGAATTTGCTGGGCGATCCGCTGTTCGAGGTCCGGCAGGGTCAGCCCCGCGGCGAGGGTCTCGCCAAAGAAATCCAGGTCGATCAGGCCGTCGGACTGCACCACGACGGTGCGATCCTCGAATCCCAGCGTGGCCGGGCGCACACTGACACGCAGCTCGTCGGACGGCGCCACCACGTGGCGTGGCAGGACCACCTTCTGGAGCTCGTGCGGCTGGCTGGGATCGATGACCCCGTACTGGGGGATCTTCTCCTCGGCGTGCCGCTGCCACATGGCGCAACCGCCCAGCGCCAGCAGCACCAACGAACCGAGGGCCGAGATCCTCCGTGCGACCATCGACCGGGGCCCTCCCACGAACGCAAACACGACGGCCCGCGCTCGGGCGTGGTGGAACGTCCGTTACGCCAAAGCGCAATACGCCAGACTCTGGATCGTCACCGCTGCGCATCGGGCTTGACCCGAAGTGGACACTGGTGGCGAATTCCCGGGGGCCGAGCGATTCGATCACGTCGTGGATGATCGCGTTCAGGGGCACCGCAAGGATGGCGTGGCGGCGGCCAAGGGTGTTGAATCCTTACAACTTGAGCATGCGATACCGCGGCGATTTCTGGAGAGGGATCAGCGACACGACGTAGTGTTGGAATGGACGTGCATGCCTCGGCCGGTGAGTCGCGCGGTCCCAGCCGCGCCGGACTGGCTGGACCAGGGGTCAGTCACCACGGCCCGACCGGTTGCGCACAACCTCAGGATGGTGTCCTTCTGGCGGGCCCGACCGCCGACCCGAACGAGCCCGACGGAACCTGCTCCGGTCAGGACCGAACGATTCGTACACACCGGTGGAGTATCCTCGATCGCGGAATCGGCCAGAGCTTGTCGAATTCTCTTGCTTCGACGAGGGTTATGCCAATGCTGTTCCCTACGCGTCACCAGCGCCGGCGGCCCAGGTTCCGGTTGTGGATCGAGACCCTGGAAGGCCGGATCTCTCCGGCGGCCCTGATCGCGATCTCCGATGCCCGCGTCGCGGAAGGGGATTCGGGGTCGGTCATGATGAATTTCACTGTCTCCCGAGCGGGCGACCTGACTGCGCCGGTGACGGTCGGCTACATCACGGCTGACGGTACAGCGTAGGCGGGGATCGATTACACGGCCGCGGCCGGGACGGTCACCATCCCGGCAGGCGCGACCGGCGCCATGATCGCCATCCCGGTCCTCGGCAATCTGATCTGGCAGCCGGATCGGACATTTACCGTGGAACTGACGGGCGTCGACGGCGGCTCCACATCGTTCGGCTTCGGCACCCAGCAGCCGTTTTCCACCGGTGCCGGCCCGTTTTCCGTTGCGGCTGGCGACTTCAACGGCGATGGCAAGCCCGACCTCGCGGTTGCCAACACCAATTCTAACACAGTGTCAATCCTGCTGAACACGACTGCGCCCGGAGCGACGACCCCCAGCTTTGCCCCCCGCCAGGACTTTGCCACGGCGGCGGACCCCGAATTCGTGGTGGTGGGCGACTTCAATCTTGACAACAAGCCTGACCTGGCCATCGTCGAGCCAGGCTCGAATGTTGTGTCGGTGTTCCTGAACACCACGGCGCCGGGTTCAGCCATCGTCAGCTTCGCTCCCCGACAGGATTTCCCCACCGGGCTCGGCCCTGCGTCCGCCGCGGTGGGCGACTTCAATGGCGACGGCGCGCTCGATCTGGCCGTCGTAAACAAGAGCTCGAACAGCGTGTCGGTGCTCCTGAACACGACGGCACCCGGGTCGGCCGCACCCAGTTTCGCGGCCAGGCAGGACTTCGCGACGGGGTCTCGTCCCGTGTCCGTGGCCATGGGGGACTTGAACGACGACGGCATCCTCGACCTGGCCATCGCCAACAGCAACTCCAACAGCACGTCCGTGCTGCTGAACACGACCGGGGTGGGTGCCGCGGCCCCGAGCTTCGCCGCCAAGCAGGATTGGGCGACTGGAACGGAGCCTGCTTCCGTGGCGCTTGCGGATTACAACGGTGACGGCACACTGGACCTGGCCGTCGCCAACTTCCGTTCGAACACCGTCTCGGTTCTGTTGAACACCACGGGGCCGAGCGCGACGATGACGCGCACCATGGCCGTCGGCACGATCCTCGACGACGACTCCCCGGCCTCGATCGTCCCGGCCGGCGGCGACAATCAGTGGGCCATCCTCGGTGCGACCTTCGCCACCCCGCTGGCGGTGAACGTCTACAACGCCAACGGCCACCCAGTCCAGGGAGTGAGCGTCACCTTCACCGCCCCGGCCGGAGGCGCCAGCGGCACCTTCGCTGGCGGCGGTGAGGACAGCGTGACGGTTGTCACCGACGCCAATGGCCTCGCCACGGCCCCGGCCTTCATGGCCAACGACACGGCCGGCAGCGACATCGTCAGGGCCCAGGCCGCCGGGTTGGCGACCATCGCCGAATTCCATCTGTCCAATATCTACGGCGTCGATGCTCTCTACGACCCGAGCCTGGCCAAACGAAGCGGCAGCACCATCCCCCTTAGGCTCGAGATCACCAACGACGCTGGCGATAACATGGGCTCGACGGACTTGCCGATCCAGGCTCTCTTTGTCGTTGGCCAAGATGGGAACCAGGCTCCGCTCCAATCGCCGGGAAACGCGAACCCCGACAACCTTTTCCAGTACGACCTCCAGACGGACTTCTATCAATTCAACCTCAAGACCAGGGGCTATTCCACGGGCCTGTACACGCTCTACTTCCAGGTCGGCGATGACCCAACCTTGTACAGCCTGAGCTTTGCGGTCTCCTGATCGAGGCGGCATGCCCGGGCGGCACCGCCCGCGGCGGCGCTGACCCATCGATGACACGGGTGGCGGATTCGGTCGAAGTGGTGACGACAACGGTCTTCTTCGCAGTCTTGTCCGCTTGGCCCGGATCCAGGCCGATCGACTGCTCTGGGGAATTCGCCACCGGTGTCGAAGTTCGGATTGACCGGCCGGGCTGGCGGCGGTAGGTTCCGGCCGGCGCGGAAGTGCGCTTTCGACGCCGCCGGCGCGCTGGAACGCGTCGGGGAAGTCCTCCCGAACCCCGGGGCACGCCACGGATGGCCTCCGACACAGCGCGGGTCCTGTTTCTCGGCCTCGACGGCGGCACTCGGTCCGTGCTCGAGGCGGCCTCGGACCGGGGCTGGATGCCCAACCTGGCCGCCTTCTGGCGCCGCTCCGCCCGGGGCACGCTGCGCTCGAGCGCGCCCATGATCACGCCCGTCGCCTGGACCAGTTTCCTGACGGGTTGCACCCCGCGGACACACGGCATCCACGAATTCTTTCACGTTGAACCGAGTGACCGCACCATCCGACCCAATCATGCCGGCACGATCCGCGTGCCCACGCTCTGGCACGTCCTGGACGCGCACGACCGCGCGGTGGTGAGCATCAATCTGCCCATGACCTATCCCCCGCCGCGCGTGCGCGGGCTGGTCGTGGCCGGGTCCGATGCGCCGGGGCGCGACTGGGTCTTCACCCAGTGCCCCGACTTCGGCCGCGAGATTGCCGAGCACCTCCCCGATTTCACGCACAAGATCCTCTGGAAACGCCGTCCCCGCCGCTACGACGAGCTGCGCACTCTGGCCGCCCGCAACCGCGCCTTGTTCCGGGCGCAGGCCGAGGCGGCCCTGCGCGCCGATGCCCGGTGCGACTGGTCGGTCTTGCTCGTCCACTTCCACAACCTGGACAGCCTCCAGCATCGCCTCTGGCCCTACCTCGACCTCGATGACACCGGCCTGCGCGTGGCCGGTTGGAACGAGGAAGTCGTCTCCTGCCTGCGCGCGCTGGACGACGCCGTGGGCATTCTGCTGGAGCTGGCCTCGAAGCGTGATGCCGCCGTGGTGGCCGTCTCCGACCACGGCTTCGGCCCGTGCCGGGCGCTCGTGAGCGTCAACGGGCTGCTGCGGCAGGTCGGTCTCCAGCAGGGACTGCCGTATGGCACGCGCTTCCGCTACCGGGCCTATCGCCTGGCCGACCGCTTGCGTCGCTGGCAGGCCCGGCGGCACCCCGACGGCATCGTGCGCCGACAGCCGCGTTCCATCGAGGGACAGGTTGGCTGCGATTGGAAACGGACGGTCGCGTTCGCGCCGTTTGGACAACTTTCCGGCTCGATCTTCTTGAACCCGGCCGTGGCGACGACCGAAGCCGCCGCGGAGCGTGCCCGTTCCGAGGTGATCGCCGCCTGTCGCGCGGCCCGCGATCCCGTCACCGGTGCCCTTTTGTTCGCCGATGTGCTGGATACCGCCGACCATTACGGGCTCGACCCGGTGGCCGAGGGGCTGCCGGACGTGCTGGCCCTCTCGGCGGACGGCTTCCAGGCCCAGGCCAAGTGGAGTGCCTTCCGGCGCTCCTGGATCGGGCCCGACGCCAACCTGCCGGGCACGCACTATCTGGAGGGGATCATCGCCCTCGACGCGCCCGACCTGGTCCCCGGCGACCACCTTCAGGCCGAGCTGCACGACGTGGCGCCGACCGCCCTGGCGTTGCTGGGCTTGCCCGTGCCCGAGTACATGGAAGGCCGTGTCCTGCACGAGGCGTTCGAGACCCCCTTGCCGTGCGCCGAGGGGCCGGGAGTGGATTTCAAAACGGCGGCGGAGGAGGATGCCCTCCTCGCCGCCGGCCGCTTCGTCGTTCCCGAGTTCTGACCTGACCGACCTCTGGCCCTATGCCGTTGCCACGGGGGATCCCGCATGGACGCCGTTCAGACCGCCGTACACGCCTATATTCTCCGCGAGTTCCTCCCCGGCGAGGACCCGGCTGAGCTGACCGAGACCACGCCCCTGATCACGGGCGGCATCCTCGACTCGATCAGCACGCTCAAGCTCGTCACGTTCCTTGAAGATCATTTCGGCATCATGATCGATGCTCACGAAGCCGGTGTGGACCACCTCGACAGCGTCGCTTCGATTGCCCGCCTCGTCGGCGCAAAAGAGCGGCGGCCTGAGCGGCACCCACCAGCACCAAAACGAAACGGGTCTGACAACGCCAGTGGGGTGGTTTCTGGATGGCGAGCATATGCGGGTGGAGAAGCTCCACCACTGGGCAGTCTCGGGCCACCACCGGACGAGTTGGCCACCCCAAGCAGTGTTGGTTTTGGCCGTGATGGAAGCGGCGCAGCGCAATGGGGAACTGGACCGTTGGCGTTACCGTCGCGAACTCCCTGAGCTCGACTTCTGCCCTTTTTCGCGAGGCGCAGATTGCCTTGTTTTCAGGTTATCCGTGGAGAACGATCCGAGTTTTTGAAAACCCTGGTGCAAACGCGGGCGTTCAAATAGTCGAAATTACCGAGTTTCCCAGGCTTTTCTGGCCGATCACCTGCGGAAGAAAGGGCAGAAGTCGAGCTGAGAGTCTGTCCCGAAAGCTCCGGATGCGTCTTTCTGATCCCCTCCCCCCTTGCGGGAGAGGGGGAGTGGCGCGTCGCCCGGCCCATCGATCCATCCCCCTCACCCCAACCCTCTCCCGCAAGGGGAGAGGGGGTCAGAGAGGGCGTTCGCGCGCTTCGAGGACTTCCGGCGGGACAGACCCTGAGCGCGAGCTGCCAGAGCCGATACGGAAGGTCGCTTGAACGTGTTAGGGCGCACCAACTGCGAGCGCCAGGAAAATATTGCTGGACCTCAAGTCTTCAGCGGCTACCTTTGCGACACCACCGAAGACGTTTCGCAAGCAGTGGGATAGGCTTCTCACAAGCCGTGACCCCACAGCCACTTCGGGACGGGCAGGAAAAAGCAAAATAACACACAAGCCAACCCATGCGGCCAGGAACCTCCTGAGAACAGCATGGGTTGGTTTGTGGTGAAACTCTAACCGGCCTCAATGCATGGATTTCAAGGCAGCAGACGATTGTTCAGACCGTCGCCCGTTTGCGAAGCCGCACGACAGCGAGGCCAATCAGGGAAAGGCCACCGACGAGGCCAGAAGCCAGTGTTGCCGGTTCGGGAACGGGGGCAAATTCGATGAAGTCGAACGAGCCAGCGCCGCCTTGACCGCCGGTGAAGGCCAGTTGCACTTGGATGGCGCTGATATGAGCAAAGTCGGCCCCGGACGAGAAACTAGAGAAGGGAACGAAGAAACTCTGATTGGCAGTGCTCGGTGCGAAGTGGTAGTTGATCTGCGACGATGTCAAACTACCGCCGCTACCCGAGTAGAGGGTGATGGTGCCGTCAACGCCGAGATTCGACGACGTCCTGCCGGCAAACAGAACACCTGTTTGACCGTTCGCGAGGGCGTTGATGTTCAACGTCGGGTTCAGCAGGGGCGAAGTCGTGCTGGTTCCATCATACGTCAGCGTGATGGTGGAGTTGTTCGGTCCTTGAGTCGCGTTCATCACGTCCGAGCTGTAGGTCAAGTTGCTCGGGGTGACGGCGTTGGACGTGGCCATGACACCATAGCCATTGCTGCTGACGACAGAAAGCTTTCGAAAGCCACCCGCAACGTTCGGGTCGGTCCCGACGGTGGGAGTACTGGAACCAATCCCAGGGAGAATGAACGCATTCTGATTGGTGTCGAAATGGTCAATGATAAACGTCGCCCGCGCGGTGGTCGCCATGGTGGCCACGCACAGGCCGACGCCCAGGATCCCCAACAGACTCAGACGAAACAGACGCTTCATGTCGTCCTCCTGTGGATGTGAACAGTGTCCGGCCAAAATCGGATCGCGGTATCCTCGTTGAGGTCTTCGGTCACGTCCGGCCACCCCATAGTCCCGAGGGGAACCAACATAGCTTTAGAAAGAAGGTGATTATCACGGCTTCCACATGCGTTTTATGCGTTTTGCTTGCCGTCCGAGGCTAATAGTAGACAATGACAAATCACCAGTAAAGGAAAAAATCCAAACAAATTCCCTTTTCAGGTCACCACTCTGACCGCTATCCGTTCTCCTTCTCACCGGACCAAGGTGAACCCTTCACCATTCCCTGTCGATCTTGTGGAAGAGAAAACCGCTCATACTTTCTGGGGGCGACCCCAAACCCGTGGGTATCCTAACGAAAGCCAACGTTCGCTGTCAAGCGGAATGCGTTGCCGCGCATCCAGACACGTCACCGTTGTTGTTTTTTTGCATCCGAAAGGAATCTCCGCTGTGTGGGACGACACCAGGGCCGCCCAAGCACGAGGGTCAGCCAGGACCCGGGGTTTGAAGCGAGAATCGCTTCGGGTAGCAATCACACAATGGAAACGCCCGGGACGAGAAAACCGCGTGGACCATACGTCGTGGCTGGGGCGCCGGGGGCATGCGCACGGACTGTTCCAAGCCGAACTATTTCCAACATCGAACCGCATGGCTTATGCAAATTGTGTTCCGGCCCCGTTCCCTCCCGGTGCGGTGTCTTGAGAATTGCCGGGTGCCCGTTCTCGGTACGTGTTTAGCGTCTCGGCTGGCTGTTCTTCTGGGCATTTCCCTGTAGCGGCGGCCGTCTCGGCCGCTCCGGGCCCAATTCTCCGGAGCGGCCGAGACGGCCGCCGCTACACAGAAAAGACTTACGTCCGACGGGGGGACGCGAAACACGTACACCGTTCTCGTGCCGTCCCCAAGACGCACGCGTTTCCGGAAACGCAGGGTCGGAGAAAACAACAACCCACCCCTCGACCGGGGTGGGTTGTTCCCGCTTTCGGGCCGAATTCTGAGGGCCCGCTCGCTCAGCGCGTCCGGCGGGAGCGGGCCAGTCCCAGGACGACCATGCTCACGGCGCCCACGACCGCCAGGCCCGCAGTGGCCGGTTCGGGCAGCACGATATCGGGGTGCATCAAATCGTATGTGTAGGCCACCGTGAGCCTTCCGGTGACAGTCGTCCCTGAAACCAGGGCCGCCATGAAGACGTGGGGAGGCAAGGGGTCGGACGACACAACCGGGGGGCTTGTGGAATAGGTCAGGGAAACGGTGGATGAGCCATCCCCTACATAGGGAGTCACGCCTGAGCCGCTGATCGTCCCCGCCGAGCGCGTGGCCTCGTGAGAGAAGACGGCAGAAGAAAAGGAAAAGAGAGAGGCCGGGTAAGCAAGAAACGGCTGCGCCGCTGTGAGCGTGGCGGCGGAGCTCAGGTTCGGGCCGACGAGCCCGGCGTTGGTCGACACCAAAATGTTCGTGATCGCGCCTGCGGGGGTGCCCAAGACGAAGTCCGCAACGTTGAGCGCGGTCTGGAAGTTCTCATCCACGCTGAACGTGACGCCCGTCAGCTTACCCAGAGTCGGGTCAAACGTGGGCACCGGGATCGTCGTGGTACTGGGAGCGAAGCCAAGTTGGTTCGTAAAGTCAATCGGGTTCAGGAATAGCGTCATGCTGGCTCGAGAGAGGTCGGCTCCCAGAACCAGCATCGCCAGGCCGACGACCATCATTGTGCGAAGGTGCCACATACGGATTCCTCGTAGGAAAGGCGAGGCGATCTCTGTCCGGCGCGACGAAGACGCTCATTTTGGATGCATGCCTCATCGCCAACATCCAGACAATCTGGTATACCTTGTTCGGAAAAACTCGTCAAGGAGAATACAGAAGTTGACGGCCCAACGGCGTGGCGGCCACCTTTGATGACGGAAAGCATCCAAGATATGCGATGGTGCGCCATTGCACGGGCCGGTGCGCCGGTTGCGACATGGGCGGCCATGGGGCAGGGATCAACCTTGGCGGTGGCCCGCGGGACCCGGCGGGAGGTTCCGCCCGGCTTGGTCGCAAGCATGGAGGTAGTCGGCCAGCTCGCGGGTCAAGCCGCCCGAGGCGTCCATGCGAGGAACCTTGTGTTGACCACCCAGTTTGCCCCGGGCGCGCATCCAGGCCGCGAACCCGCCGGGCTGGGCAACGCGTAGCGCAGGCAGGGGAAGTCCGACGCCCTCGGCGCGGTGAGCGCGGTAGTCGGCGTTGCGATGTTGCAAATCGGCATCGAGCCTCTGGCGGAACTGGTCCAGATCGCCGGGGGGGCGGAGGAACTCGACGATGTACAGGTGGTAGCCCAGGGCGCCCTGGAAGACGGGGCCGACGTGCCATTCGTGGATGGCCGCGCCGGTCGCCGCCGAGGCCGCGGCCATGGCCGCCTCGATCTCCTCGCTGATGAGGTGTTCTCCGAAGGCTGAGAGGGTGTACTTGGTCCGGCCCGTGAAGGACAGGAGCGGCGGATCGAGCGACTCGAAGCGCACGGTATCGCCGATGACGTGCGCCCAGAGCCCGGCGCAGGTGGAGACGACGATCGCGTACGGCACGCCGACCTGGGCGGTGGCCAGCCAGTGGCGGGTCGGCCGGGGCGCGTCCAGTTCCTCGACCGGCACGAATTCGTAGAACAGTCCATGATCGAAGACCAGCCGCAAGAGGCCGGTGGCCGGGTCGCCGAAGGCGATGAAGCCTTCGGAGCACGGGTAGGATTCCTGGAGCCGGATGGCGGGGTTGCCCAGGATGTCGCGCACCGCCTGGCGGTAGGGGTCGAACTTGACGCCGCCGTGGACGACGACTTCCAGCCGGGGCCAGACCTCGGCCAGCGTGGTCTTGCCGGTCAGGTCCAGAAGGCGCTGAAAGAGCATCAGCAGCCAGCTCGGCACGCCCGCGACGAGGGTGATCGGCTCGCGGCGGCTCCGCTCGGCGAGCAGGGAGAACTTGCGGTCCCAATCGGGTTCGAGGGCCAGCTCCAGGGGCGGGAAGGTGAACGGCCGCAGCCACTCACCGGCTCTCAAGGCGGCGATCCCCGAGAGGTCTCCCTGGGCGACGCCCGCCGCGGGGCGTTCCAGGTTCGTCGAGCCGCCGAGGAAGAAGAGTTTGCCGTCGAAGAGCCGTGCCTGGGGATGCGCGGCCAGGTCGAAGGCCAGCATCGTCTTGGACGCCTTCAGGTTCGACCGGACCATCGCCGCGCTGACCGGGATGTATTTGGTCGCCCCTTGCGTGGTGCCGCTGGTCAACGCGAGGTAGGGGATCTGTCCGGGCCAGGTCAGATTGTCAAAGACCGGGTAGGCGGCGCGGAGGTACTGTTCCCAGAGATCCTCATACGTGCGCAAGGGCACGGGCGCTGATAGTCGGCCACATTCTGGATCGCAGGGAAGGCATGATCGCGCCCGAACCGGGTCGCGCGGGCGATTCGGAGCAGGCTCAGGAGCGTCTGTTCCTGCACGGCCGCCGGGTCCTGCGCGGCCAGGCCGCGCGTGCGACGACGCGCGTAGGCGTGAAAGCCGGCATTGACGGCGGACCGCACCGCCCGGGTGTTCGCCAGGACGTGAAAGGGAGTCACCAGGCCGGGCATGGAGCGTTCTCAGAGTCTGTCCCAGAAGGGGCGATCCGGTAATTCCGGTTTCAGCCCCGAAGGGGCGACAGTGAATAGCCCAGGGCGTCAGCCCTGGGACCGCGAAACGGGCACAAGAACCCCTCCACAGCTCCAAAGGGGCGACTGAACCCATGGTCCCGCCGGATCTTCGGCCGCCCCTTCGGGGCTTCGGAGGAAGACGTTTTCGTCGCCTCGGTTCCCAGGGCTGACGCCCTGGGCTAGGTACTTTCGCCCCTTCGGGGCTGAAACCGGAATCACCAGACAGCCACTTCTGGGACAGACTCTCAAACACGATCCTTGATGCCCCGGCAGAAATACGCCCCGGCCGGGGGGAAATTGCGCGGTTCGAAGGCGAATCGGACTTCGTGGAAGAACCGCCGGTACAGACCGCGATAAACCAGGGGGATCTCGGTGATCTGGTTGTACGACCCGTCGGGCGCAGGACGCGGCGGACGACCCGGAACAGCTCGTTCTGAAGGTCCTGGGGAAAGGAAGGGACGGGCAGACCGGAGATCACATAATCGGCGCGGTCGATGCCGCGATCGGCGAGCATCCGGTCCAGGTCGCGGCAGTCGCCCTCGATAATTTCCATATTGGACTGGGCGCCGAAGCGTTCCCGGAGCAACCGGGCGAAGTCGGGATCGCGCTCGAGGACCAGAACACGGCATGTGGGCGGGGCCTTTTCGGCCAGGACCCGGGTGATCGGGCCCGTGCCGGCGCCCAGCTCGACGAGCACGCGGGCGCGGTTCCAGTCGACGTTGCGCACCGTGGTCCGCGACAGCCAGGGGCTGCTCGGCGCCAGGCTGGCGATTTTCGTTCCGTGCCGGAAGAACTTGCCGAAAAACAGGAAGAAGTCGCGCATCGCCGCTCAATATGTGTAGGCTGGGTCTGGACCCAGCTTCCCTCGGGCGGAGAGGCGCCCCTCACACCCACGCCCACACCCAGGCTGGGTCCAGACCCAGCCTACGGAACTTATTGACCCCGCTTACGTCTTGACCTTGACTCCGCCGTGGACCCGCACGCGGGGGGTTTCCACGTCCTTGAGGAAGCGGCCGGGATCGAGGGTCGGGGGAATGTTCTTGAGGCGGTCGCGGAGGAACCGCAGCACCAGCTGATTGACGAGCCGGGCCTTCTCGAGCTGGGGCGCGTGGCCGCACTTGGGAATGACGACCTGGCGCACGTCGCGCATGTGATCCGCTGCACGGATCGCGCCGGGGATGTCGGCAATGACATGGTCGTCGGCACCCCAGATCAGCAGCGTCGGGTGGGAAACACGTTGCAGCAGCGGCGCGACCGAATGGCCGACCGTGCCGCGCAGGGTGCGAAGCACGCCCTTCTTCCATTTCCGATCCTGGAACTTTTCGGCGATCGCCTCCACGAGTTCCTTGGTGGCGAACCGCTTGGAGCGGAACACGGACTTGACCAGCGTGTCGTACTGGCTGCGGCGCACGCCTTCCATGACCGGCAGATTTTCTTCGCCGTGCAGGCCGGACGGGCACAGGAGCACGAGCCGGCCCACCTTCTGCGGATACCGCGCGGCGTAGGTCAACAGGACCTGACCGCCCAGGCTCGAACCCACCAGATGATACGGCGGGTTCTGCACGAACTGGTCGAGGAACGCGGCCAGGCGCTCGGTCAGATAGTCCACGGTGATCTCGCCGCCGCCATCGAGATGTTCGTGCAAGGCGTCGCCGTCGTAGACCAGGATCTCGGGAATCTTGACGTCGAACTGCCGGGACCAGGCAGCGCGGTTGGGGAACCAACTGTAAGTCTGCTCGGCCAGGCCGTTGACCAGGATCAACGGCGCCTTGCGGCTGAAGGATTTGATCCGTGGAAGTTCAAACAGCTTCCGGACCTCGGGTTTCATCGGTGCCAGGACTCCCAGGTGCCGTGGTTCCGGCCGCGTCGCGCGGCGTCGCGCGAGGCCCGGACAGGGCGCCCGACGTGGGCGGGAGATCAGTTCGTGCGCCGACCGATCCACGGCCCGACCCCGACGGGTTCCACCAAGAATACCATACGCCTCTCGCAACCAGCCATCCGTTTTCGCGGATCGCCCGGTGAACCCGAAAACGCGCAGATGGATTGATCGTCTCGGGGCGTTCTGATTTACTCTGGCTGAGAGCCGACTGTCGAGAGCCGATCGCCGAGAGGATCATGATGTCTGCGTCCGGGCTGCTGTGGATGACCGCTTTCTTGTTGCTGGCCCCGCATCTGTTGCGTCCGCGACGGGGCGGCCCCAAGCCGGAGATTCACGGTCTGAGTGCGTTCCTCTGGTGGATCGTGCGGTTTTACGGCGGGTTCTGGCATCGGTTGGAGCTGCCGGTGGGTCTGGCCCCTCTGCCCGCGCGGGGGCCGGCGATTCTGATTGCCAATCATACCTGCGGTATCGACAATTTTTTGTTGCAGGCGGCCTGTCGTCGCAAGCTGGGTTTCCTGATCGTGCAGGACTGGTACGAGTTCTGGATGTGCCGCCCGTTTTGCCGGATGCTCGCGTGCATCCCGGTGCGGCGGGACGGCCGTGACCTGGCCGCGACCCGCGCGGCGTTGCGCGCTGGAACAGGGCGCGTGGTGCCGATCTTTCCCGAGGGCCGGATCATTCCCAGCTCGGGCCGTGCGTTCGGCACACCCCAGTCGGGCGCGGCGTTCCTGGCGCTGCGATCGCGGGTGCCGGTCATTCCTGCGTACATCAGCGGCACGCCGACGACGGACCAGATTTTCCAGGCGCTGGGTACGCCTTCCCACGCGCGGGTCGTCTTCGGGGCACCGGTGGACCTGTCCCGCTTCACGACCGACGGCGCGCACATCGACAAGGCCACGCTGCGCGCGGCCACCGACGTGCTCTTCAACGCGATTCGCTCCTTGCGGGATCAGTTCCCTCCCGAGCAGATGGGCTCGGATGGGTGAGATTCCGACTCCTGATTCCTGATTCCGGATTCCTGATTCCTGATTCCTGATTCCTGATTCCTGATTCCTGATTCCTGATTACTGATTCCTGATTACTGATGACTGATGACTGATGCCGGACTGAGGATCGTGGATCAGTCACGATTCTGAACGTGATCCGCCGTCAGTCATCAGTCATCAGTCATCTGGAATCTGGAATCTGGAATCTGGAATCCGGCAACTTCGGGGATTCCGATGGACGCCGCCTTGCGGGAGCTGCTGGCGCGATATCCGGCGGAGATCCAGCCGCTCGCGGCGCCTGAGGCCCTCGGGAATGCGGGCGGTCTGAGCGGTGCGCGGTTGTGGCGTTACCGGGCGGCACGTGGGCTGTTGGGGATCCGGGCCTGGCCGAGCGATGGGCCGGACCGGGCGGTGCTGGAACGCATTCACGGCTGGCTGGGCGAGGCGGCCAGCTTGGGCGTCGTGCCCGTGCCCCTCCCGGCGCGACGGCCGCACGCTGCAGGCCGTCGCGGGGCAGTTCTGGGAGGTGGTGCCCTGGCTGCCGGGAACGGCGCCCGACCGCGTGCCGCTGTCGCGGGGACAGGTCCGCGCCGGGTTCGCGCTGCTGGCCGCCTTTCATCAGACTTTGGCGCGGCATGCCACCTCGGGCCCGAGCCCGAACTTGCAGGCTCGTTGCGGCGAGCTGGAAGGCTTGCTCGGCGCGGGGTTCGACCGTCTGGCGGCGGTCCTCGACCGGGCCGGCGAGGATCCGCTCGTCGCGCCGGTGCGCGAATGGCTCGAACGGGCGGCGCGGCGGGCGCCCGCGCTGGTGCCGGAGCTGCGCCACGCCTCGGCGGCGGAGGTGACGTTACAGCCTTGCTTGCGCGATGTCCGCCCGGAGCACCTGCTGTTTCTCAAGGAGCGCGTTGGCGGGCTGGTCGATTTCGGGGCGATGGGGATCGACACCGTGGCGGCCGACCTGGCGCGGCTCTCCTCCGAGTGGCTGGCCGAGGACCGCGCGCTGGGGGCCGAGGCGCTGGCGTCCTACGCGGCGATCCGGCCTCTGGACAGCGTGGAAACCGCGCTGATCGGGGCGTTCGAGCGGTCGGCCGCGCTGCTGGGAGGCGGGCACTGGGTGCGCTGGCATTTTGTCGACGGCCGCCGGTTCGAGGATGCGACGGCCGTCGCGCGGGGCCTGGCGCATGGGCTGGAGCGGCTGGCCCGGCTGGCGGTCAATCGGTGAGCAGGCGGCGGGATTCGGCCTCGTCGATCATGACGCGCTGAATGCTCAGGGCGCGGCCGCTGGCCGCATCGACTTCGACGAGCGGCGCCGCCGAGCCGGGGATCGCCACTGGCGACCTCGAAGAAATGGGGGATAAACGTGAGGGTCGCGGCGAGCACGCGGTCCACGCGGCGGCCCAGGATCGAATCATAGGAGCCGGTCATGCCCACGTCGGCCTGGAACGCGGTCCCGCCGCGCAGGATCTGTTCGTCGGCGGTCGGCACGTGTGTGTGCGTGCCCAGCACGGCCGAGACGCGGCCATCGAGATAGCGGCCCAGGAGCTGCTTGTCGCTGGTGGCCTCGGCGTGGACATCGACGACGATCACCCGCGCCGCGCCGCCGATCCGTTCGAGCACCCGATCGGCCGCGCGGAACGGGCAATCGACGGGCTTCATGAACGCCCGGCCGAGCACGGTGAAGACCGCCACGATCGTGCCGTCGCGCGCCTCGACGAGCACGAGTTCCGGTCCGGCCCTCGAGCGGGAAATTGGCGGGCCGGCAGAGCCGGTCGGTCCGCTCGAACAGGCTGAAGACCTCGTCGCGGCGATAGACGTGATCGCCGAGCGTGAACACATCGACGCCCGCCTCGCGCAGCTCTTCATAGCACTTCTGCGTGATCCCCGACCCTCCGGCGACGTTCTCGGCGTTGCAGACGACCAGGCCCAGGTCCCAGCGATGGATCAAGCGGGGCAAGACCTGGGCGACGATCTTCCGGCCGGGGGCGCCGACCACGTCGCCGATGAAGAGGATTTTCAGGGGCATGAGCACATCCTTCGCGCCGCGCGGTCTCTCTCGCACGAACCGGCGGCAGCCGGGCAGGGACCTCGGCGCCATGCAGCCGGGACACGAAGATCATCTCTTGAAACGGTTGTCGTGCGTCTCGACATCATGATTGAAGCGTTTCGCAAGGGCCCGGATCAGGCAATCACCCAATTGACGAGGCTTCCCGTCATGGGGAACCCGCTGGGCGAACTGAGTGGCCACCTCCCAGTCCTCGGGCGTCACCCTGTATTACCCCGGCAAGAAAGTAGGTCGGACAATCCTGTCCGACTCCCCCGGCCTGTCGGACAGGATTGTCCGACCTACAGGAGGATCTTCTTTGCCGGGGTAATAACCATCCAAATCCGGAAGTGGCCCAGATGGGCTCGGGCCAGCTCGAGCTCATGCTGACCGCGGACTCCCGCCAGGAACTCGACTTTCACCGGAGTAACGATCATCCTGGTCTTGTACACTTTCTCGAGGTCTTCCGCCCACTTCCTCGCATCCGCCGCGGAGGCCTGATCCAGGGGCGTGTTCTTGATTTGCCGCTGCCAGAAGTGAATCAGGACACTGGTGTCGAGGAGTTTCGGCATCAGGCGCGATCCGGGTTCAGACGGTGGTGGGTTCGGGGGTCGTGAGCCGACTGACGATGGCCGCAAAGTCATCCGCCAAGGCACGCACGATGGCGGCCAACTGGCGCGACTCGGCACGGCGATTGGCCGCACAGGTGATCGTGATCCGCACACCTTCCGGACCGCCGGGCACCTCGCGCTGAAACGACCAGACGTCCGGGTCATGCCCAGGCCGATCTCATCGGCGACCATGTGCAGTCCGCGCGTGACCGTCGGCGCTTGGGAAAGCAGCCAATCCCTCACGCCGGCCTCGGTCGTGGGCAAGCCCGCTCCCTCGCACTCCACGTCGACATACCAGGTCAGCAACGGATTGAATGCACCGGGACCGTCCTCGAAATGACCCACGAGGGTTTCATGGTCAATCTCGATACCCGTACGGAGACCGCCGTCCTGCCGGGCCTGGCGATAGAACGTAATGATGGGCATGGCAACCTCCGCGATCCGACATTCGACCCCTGTTGTCGAGATCACCGTGCATATTCTACGCTTCGCGTCTCGCGCAGGACGGTCACCTTGACCTCGCCCGGGTAGTTCAGATGGGTCTGGATCGACTGGGCGATGTCGCGGCAGAGCTTGGCGGCGGACGGGTCGTCGACCTGCTCGCTGTCGACCAGGACGCGGACCTCGCGGCCGGCCTGGATGGCGTAGGCCTGATCGACGCCGGGGAAGCCGAGCACCAGGCCCTCCAGGTCCTCCAGGCGGCGGACGTACTTCTCGAGCGTCTCGCGGCGGCGCCGGGGCGGCTGGCGCTGATGGCGTCGGCGGCCGAGACGAGCACGGTGTAGGGCCGATCGACGCGCAGGTCGTCGTGATGGCCGATGGCGGCGTGGACGACTTCGGGAGGCTCGCCGAAGCGCTTGGAAAGCTCGGCGCCGAGGTACGGGTGGCCCCCTTCCATCTCGTGATCGACGGCCTTGCCCACATCGTGCAGCAGCCCGCAGCGCCGGCCGAGGGCGCCGTTCAGCCCCAGCTCATCGGCGAGCATGCCGGTCAGGAGCGCGACCTCGATCGAGTGCCGCAGCACGTTCTGCGAGTAGCTGGTGCGGAACTGGAGCCGGCCCAGGTACTCGACGAGCCGGTCGTGCAGGTGCGGCACCATGGCTTCCTGGGTCGCGCTCCGGCCGAGCTGGCGGATGTGGTCCTCGATCTCCTCCTGCGTCTCCTTGACGATCTCCTCGATCCGGGCCGGGTGGATGCGGCCGTCCAGGATCAGCTTCTCGAGGGACAGCTTGGCGACTTCGCGCCGGATGTTGTCGAAGCACGAGACAATGACGACCCCCGGGGTGTCATCGACGATCACATCGACGCCGGTGGCTTTTTCAAAGGCGCGGATGTTGCGGCCCTCACGGCCGATGATGCGGCCTTTCATGTCGTCGCTGGGGATATCGACCGTGCTGGTGGTCGTCTCGGCGGTGTGGCTCGCCGCGTAGCGCTGAATGCACGTGACCAGCACGTCGCGCGCACGGCGATTGCACGACTCCTTCAGCGACTGTTCGAACTTGAGGATCTGCGTGCCCATCTCCTCCTTGAGCTCGTCTTCGAGACGGCCGAGGAGGATCTGCCGGGCCTCGTCGGGGCTCAGCCCCGAAACGTGGTGCAGGGCCTCGCGCTGCTGGGCCAAGAGCTGCTTGAGCTCCTGGCCGCGGCGGTCGAGTTCCTCCTGACGCTCGGCCTGGTAGTGCTGGACCGTCTCGAACTCGCCTTCCTTTTTGTGGATCAGTTCGAGTTTCTGGTCGAGCAAGTCGTTGCGTTTTTCGAGGCGGCGTTCGAGTTCGCGCTGGGTTTTGCGCGCCTCGTCGATCTCGCGGTCGAAGTCCTCGCGGCGGCGGAGGGTTTCCGCCTTGGCGGCGAGCTCGGCCTCCTTCTTGATGTTGTCGGCCTGGGCGCGGGCGTCGGCCAGGATGATCTCCGCCTGCAAGCGCCCCGCGTCGGCCAGCTTGCGGCCCGTGAGCGTGGCGAGGATCACGATGCCCCCGACGCTGAGCACCAGGCCGATCACCAGGCCCAAGATGAGCCAGATACTCTCCCCCACGGCCGGGCCCACCTTTCCATAGCACGATCGGTGCGGCGCGCGACCCGACCCCGATCGGGCGTGCCGGCAAGCAGCGGGGGGGACAGAACTTCGGCGCGATCCGCGTCTCAGGCGGACCGGCAGAGAACGGACGGAACGGCCCCGCCAGGCCGCGCAGCGCGACGGCCCTCGACGGCCGTGGCGCAGACGCAGTCCGCGGCGCACCCGCGGCGGCCCACTGCACAAGCGCGGCGGTCCTTCCGGGGCGTCCCTGCGGATCATTCCACCGTCCTCGCGGCGCGGCCACCCGCGCCGATCCCGATCAACCCGGTTGCCCGACCGTCGTGAAACCGCCCCGACGCATGGGGACAGGTCCGCCGCCAGCCCGAACACGGCGCACAGCGCCGCCAGGACCAGCCAGAACCCGTTCTTGAGCACGTCCCGCGCCCACGTCAAAGGTGGTTTCCCTTTCCGCCTGGCAAACCGAGATCAACTGTCGTGTCATCCCCCGCGATGGCCGTCCCACACCGGCCCGGCCACCGTCCTCGAACGGCGACCAACCGGCCTTCGGGCCGCGCGACGATTCGTTCGCAACCTTGGTACGAGCTTGAATTCCATCCGAGAATCCCGCCCCGCCCCCTGCTCCGGCACGATGGGCCGCAACACCGCCCACGCGACGCCAGGAAGACGAGACAGTTTGTTCATCCTACCAGATCCACCCCGCCGGTCAATCGACCGTCACCCGGCCGGGTGGACGGGTGGGATCTCGAAGGCGGAAGATGCGTCATCGCGGACTCGACGCACCCTACATGACTCCGGGTCCCAGTCGAACTCCGTGAGGTCAGCGTAAAACGACTCAACCGCTCCAGCAAGGGCGGATAACGGCCAGGATTCCGTCCGCCTAAGCTCCTGCGAAATAAGGACATAGAGCAAATACCGCGACGTCATTCGCTACGTCCCCTTTCCCCCCTTTCCGTCTCCTCGACGCACCCTACATTACTGGGGGCTTTCTCACCGAGCCGGAAGTCAGCCATTTCCAGAAACATCCCCCGCGCCCGTAACGAAGGCGACTTTCCATGTCCAGCATGCCGAGACGGGAATTCCTGGGGGCCGCCGGGCTCGCCGCCGCCATGGCCTCGGCCCTGGTGCCGTCGAAGTCCTCCCAGGCCGGCGACCCGAGCTTCATGAACAACGTGCCCGACCCGCTGCTCGCCGGCGACGAGCTGCCGACCTTCAAGTTCGAGCTGGAGAAGTCCGCGGGGCAAGGTCATCGGCAGCAGCTACGGCAAGGAGGCGACGGTCAAGCAACTGCCGATCTCCAAGGGGATCGCCGGCGTCTCGATGAAGCTCGAGCCGGGCGCGATGCGCGAGCTGCACTGGCACGCCACCGCCGCCGAGTGGGCGTTCGTCATCGAGGGGCGCGTCCGCACGACGGTCATCGACCCGCAAGGGCGACGCCGAGACGAACGAGTTCGAGCCGGGCGACGTCTGGTACTTCCCCCGCGGCCACGGTCACATGCTCGAATGCCTGGGCGACAAGCCGTGCCACTTCATCCTGATCTTCGACAACGGCTACTTCTCCGAGTTCGGCACGTTCAGCATCACCGACTGGCTCGGCCACACCCCCAAGGCGCTGCTGGCGAAGAACTTCGGCCTGCCCGAGTCGGCCTTCGACGGCTTCCCCGAAGGACGAGGTCTACTTCGCCCGCGGGCCGGTGCCGCCCGAGAGCGATCCCGCCGGACCTGCAAGGCCCGGAGGCCGACGCCCCCCGAGACGCACAAGTTCCGGCTGCTCGCCCAGGAGCCCCACTCGGTCCACAAGGGCGGGCGCGAGTGGCGGGTCGGTGCCGACCGCGTTCCCGATCTCGAAGACGGTCACCGGCGTGATCCTCGACCTCGAGCCGGGCGGCCTCCGCGAGCTGCACTGGCACCCGACCGCCGACGAGTGGCAGTACGTCATCGAGGGCCAGATCAGCGTCACGCTGTTCGGCTCGCACGGCCGCTACCGGACCGAGACGCTCGACAAGGGCGACGTCGGCTACATCCCCCAGGGCTACGGCCACTCGATCGAGAACGTCGGCGACAAGCCCTGCCGCGTCCTGATCGGCTTCAACACGGGCCACTACGAGGCGATCGACCTGTCCATGTGGATCGCCGGCAACCCGGTCGACGTGCTCGCCACCAACTTCGGCAAGCCGGCGTCGCTGTTCGAGAAGTTCCCGCGCCACCGGGTCTTCATCGCCCCGACCGAGACCCCCGTGCCACGGGGCCCGAAACATCGAATAACTCGCGAAGTTTGCGCGGACCACACGACTTTACCGCAACCGTGGGTCAAGCAATGTACTTGTCATAGTCGGCGTGACTTCCGATCCAGATCCACTGAATGCCTTCGGGGGCGTCGATGCCCAGTGCTCGATAGTGCTGGCCGACACGCACCGACCACAGTCCCTCGATTCGCTTCAACTGAAGCGAGGGATGGCGTGGATTCGTCTTCAGCAACGCGTAATTCTTGTTGGCCAGCTCCTGGATCTCCTGGGGGAGCTTCCCGTACAGCGTCCAGAAGTCCGACGACGTGAAGTGTTTCAAAGTTCGCGCGCCTTGCCTTCCGCGAGTTCCTCGCGCGCCTTGTCGATGAGCCCCTGGAACTTGCCGGCTTTGAAGTCCGACGCGATTTGCTGGTCCCAGAGTTGGTCATCGAGCTGGAGGAACCAGTCCCGGAGCTTGGCCAGGTCTTGGCGGGGCAAGTTGATGATGCGAGCTTCCAGGTCTTCGACTTCGCTCATCGCAAGGGTCCTCAGAGAATGCTTGGGGCTCCGAAACTGAACTGCTCAGAAAATACGATCAGCCGCTCGGCCTAGCCAAATCGCAAGCCCATTATTTTCATGTGCTTCGGGTGCCGCCAGAATGGCGGCATGGGGGCCGACACCGATTTTCCCTCAGCGCCGGGTTAGGCGTCAGGGGTAGGAGGCTGGGATTCTGGGATTGGAGATGAATCGTTCAGGCCGCCTTTGGGTTTCAAACTCGCGTGATGGTCTTTCAGAAATTCGTCGGCTCCTCGGTGCGATCAACTTCGCCCATCATCCGAACAGCGTGGTCGTCTCTCTAACCTCACGCGTCCCAATCCACTCAATATCGGGCAGAAGTAATAGTACGGCGGCATCGTTCTTCTGCCATTCGTCACGAGCCAGTCGCGGGGCGAACCTGATTCCCAATCTCCGTGAGGCTAATCGATCGACCTTGGAGATCGATCGTTACCAGACCGCTACCTCGCCAGCTTCTTCGCATATCTCACCCGACCCCCGATATGCCGCCGCTCATCCAGGTCCCGTTTTTCTCGTTTCCGCTCGTTTCAAACTTGATACCGAAGTAATTGTCGAAAGGGACTGGCCGACGGCTTTCTCTTTCATCAAAATAAGATGCTGACGAAGGGCTTCGATCAATGGGCGAGCAGCTAACCGCTCCTCGATCATAGGCAAACTGAGCCTCGTCATCTTTGGGCTTGGCCTCCGCAGCTTGGATCTGCCGAACCACTTGGTCTGGAACCCTGCCTCTCATGGCATCGATGAAACTTTTTGGATCAGTGTCACCGTACTCGGCCGGGGAATAGAAAACAAACGGTCGGCTCCAAAGAATCCCAAAGAACGCACCAGCAACAAGTAATGCGAATATAATCACGAAACAGGTCAAGGCAATTTGAACGCCGTCTGTTACTTGAGTCAGGGCGACACCGAGCACAGCCTCCGTAAGCGAGACGAACGCCGCCACGATCCACAGCGGGGTGATCTTCCCTGAAGACTGCTTCGTCCTGGGAGAGCGCTTGGTCATGGAAATGCTCGACGGAGGACTGGTTTCGCCGCCTAAACCATGGCCGGTTGCTTAACACAAATAGAACGAGCGTGGTCAGCGCCGTCAAGCCTTGTAGGGCTGCGGGTGGCCCGGACAACGCGGCGGTGTTCGGGCCACCCCAGAGCATCGGAATTCGGCTGCAATGCCGCGACCAGAGTTTTGTAGGGTCCGCGATAGCGGATCATGCTGGGAGACCCACGGTACGCACAGCAGACCCCACGAGGAAGACAGACCCGGAGACGTTCAACACCTACGCTCCATCGCAACCTTGCCGCACGCCCCGCGGACCGTTAAGTTGAAACCATCGGCCCCATCCAATCCGGGTTGTCGTGTTCCCCTCGATCCGGCCGGTTTGCGGATGACCAAGCCATGACACCGACTCGACTGTCTCGCCGTGTCGCCTTGAAGACCCTGGCCGTCCTGGGACTGGCGGCCACCCCGTTGCGCATGATTCATGCGGCGGACTCGTACCCGTCCTTCGGCACGATCGAACGGCTTGATGCGCGGTTCGACGAGCTCGTGCCGAAGGAGGCCGTCATCGAACGGCTGGCCAGCGGGTTCACCTGGAGCGAGGGACCGGTCTGGTTCCCCGACGGCGGCGGCTCCTTGCTGTTCTCGGACGTGCCCCAGAATGTCGTCTACCGCTGGAAGAAGCCCGACGAGCTGCACGTCTTCCTGCGTCCCAGCGGCTACACCGGCAAGACCGCGCGGGGGCGAGCCGGGTTCGAATGGCTTGTTGCGGGATCGCGAAGGACGGCTGGTGCTCATGCAGCACGGCGACCGTCGCGTGGCGCGGCTGAATCCGGACGACACGTTCACCACGATCGCCGACCGCTACGAGGGCAAGCGCCTCAACAGTCCCAACGACGGCGTCTTCAAGTCCAACGGCGATCTGTATTTCACCGATCCGCCCTACGGGCTGGAAAAAGGGGTCAACGACCCCCGGCGCGAGCTCGATTTCCAGGGCGTCTTTCGCGTTTCGCCCGACGGCAAGGTCACGTTGTTGACAAAAGAGCTGAGCCGCCCCAACGGCATCGCGTTCGCGCCCGACGAGAAGACGCTCTACGTGGCCAACTCCGACCCGAACCACGCCGTCTGGATGGCCTACCCGGTCAAGGACGACGGCACCCTCGGCGCCGGCCGCGTCTTCGCCGACGTGACCAGGTGGGTCAGTCAAGAAAAACCGGGCCTGCCCGACGGCATGAAAGTGGACGTGCGCGGCAACCTGTTCGCCACCGGTCCCGGCGGCCTGCACGTCTTCGCGCCGGATGGAACGCACCTGGGCACGTTCGCGACCGGCGTGGCCACCGCCAATTGCGCCTGGGGGGATGACGGCTCGACGCTGTATATCACGGCGAATCATGACCTGGCCCGCGTGCGGCTCAAGACCAAGGGGCCGGGATATTGACAGAAGGGGGGAATGCCGGATGACTGATGGCTGATGGCCATTCAGATTCCAAGCCCGAAGCGCCAGCGAGTGCATTCTCTCTCCGGGTTTCGACAGAAATGCACTCGCTGGCGCTTCGGGCTTGGAGAACATGTGCGCCACCCAGCCGGGAAGCGCTCGAGCCATCCATGATCGGCCATCAGCCATCCTCGGCTGGGCGTTCCCTCGCGCGCACTGGTTGCATCGTGGCGCTTGGAAGTTTAAGATCAGCCCATCACTGCGCCCACATCCGCACGTCTCCGATCGCCTCATCACCACGAGGATGTCAACATGGGCGTCAACACCAGCGCGCTGATCAAGACGCTGAACAAGACCTGCCTGAACGCCCTCCAGGCGGCCGCCGGGCTCTGCCTGTCGCGGACCAACCCGAGCGTCGAGGTCGAGCACTGGCTGGTCAAGCTGGTCGAGGCGCCCGAACACCGACCTGACCCGGATCTTCCGGCATTTCGAGGTCGACACGGCGCGCCTGCTGCGCGACCTGACGCAGGTGATCGACGAGTTCCGCACCGGCAACCAGCGGACGCCCGACGCTCTCGCCTACGATCGACCAGCTCTCCGCGACGCCTGGGTGCTGGCCTCGATCCAGTACCAGGCGCCGAAGGTCCGCTCGGGCGTGCTGCTCCTGGCCCTGCTGGACGACGAGGAGCTGGGCCGGCTGGCGCGCGACGCCTCGCGCGAGCTGGCCAAGATCAAGGTCGAGCGTGCTCCAGGCCGACCTGATGAAGCTGGTCGCCGGCTCGGCCGAGGACGAGGGCGCCGCGGCCGCGGCGGCCGCGCCGCGGCGAGCCGGCGCCCGGCGCGACCGGCCGGCCGGCGTCGAGCAAGACGCCGGCGCTCGACCAGTTCACCGTCAACCTCACCGAGCGCGCCAAGAAGGGCGAGATCGACCCGGTCATCGGCCGCGAGGCCGAGGTCCGCCAGATGGTCGACATCCTGATCCGCCGCCGCCAGAACAACCCGATCCTCACCGGCGAGGCGGGCGTCGGCAAGACGGCCGTCGTCGAGGGCCTCGCGCGTGCGGATCGCCCAGGGCGACGTCCCGCCGGTGCTCAAGAACGTCGTGCTCCGCACGCTCGACCTCGGCCTGCTCCAGGCCGGCGCGGGGTCAAGGGCGAGTTCGAGAACCGGCTCAAGCAGGTGATCGCCGAGGTCAAGGCGTCGCCCGTGCCGATCATCCTCTTCATCGACGAGGCCCACACCATGATCGGCGCCGGCGGCCAGGCCGGCCAGAGCGACGCCGCCAACCTGCTCAAGCCGGCCCTGGCCCGCGGCGAGCTCCGCACCATCGCCGCCACCACCTGGGCCGAGTACAAGAAGTACTTCGAGAAGGACGCCGCGCTGGCCCGGCGGTTCCAGGTCGTCAAGGTCGAGGAGCCCGACGAGGACCGCGCCATCCGGATGATGCGCGGGATCACCGGCGATGCTCGAGAAGCACCACGGCGTGCGGATCCTCGACGAGGCCGTCGAGAGCGCCGTCAAGCTCTCGCACCGCTACATCCCCGGCCGGCAGCTCCCCGACAAGTCGGTCAGCCTGCTCGATACCGCCTGCGCCCGGGTGGCGATCGGCCAGAACGCCGATCCCGCCGGCCGTCGAGGACTGCCGCCGCCGGATCGACCACCTCCAGGTCGAGCTCGGCATCCTCGACCGCGAGGGCGCCACCGGCGGCCGCCACGACGAGCGGATCGCCGAGCAGCCAGCAGGCACTCGAAGAGGCCGCAGGACCGCCTCGCCGCGCTCGAGGCCCGCTGGGAGACGAGGAGCGCGAGCGGTCGAGGAGATCCGCGACCTGGCCGCGACAGATCGAGGCCCTGCTACGCCGAGGAGAAGACGAGGCCAGCGGCGACGGCGAGCCGGCCGTTCCAGCCCTCCGCCGAGCTGACCGCCCTGCAGGCCGACCTCGAAGCCAAGACCGCCGAGCTCGCGCAAGCTCCAGGGCGAGTCGCCGCTCTGATGCAGGTCTGCGTCGACTCGCAGACCATCGCCGAGGTCATCGCCGGCTGGACGGGCATCCCCGTCGGCAAGATGCTCGCCGACGAGATCCAGACCGTGCTCAACCTCCAGGACGAAGCTGGAGGAGCGCGTCATCGGCCAGTCGCACGCCCTGGAGGCGATCGCCCAGCGGATCCGCACCGCGCGGGCCAACCTGACCGACCCCCGCCGGCCGATCGGCGTGTTCCTGCTGGTCGGCCCCAGCGGCGTCGGCAAGACCGAGACCGCCCTGGCCCTGGCCGATACGCTCTACGGCGGCGAGCGGAACCTGATCACGATCAACATGTCGGAGTACCAGGAGGCGCACACGGTCTCCGGCCTGAAGGGCTCGCCGCCGGGCTACGTCGGCTACGGCGAGGGGGGCGTGCTGACCGAGGCCGTCCGCCGCCGGCCCTACAGCGTCGTCCTGCTCGACGAGGTCGAGAAGGCCCACCCCGACGTCCTGGAGCTGTTCTTCCAGGTCTTCGACAAGGGGACGCTCGAGGACGGCGAGGGCCGCGAGATCGACTTCAAGAACACGGTGATCCTGCTCACCTCCAACGTCGGCACCGACACGATCCTGCAAGCTCTGCAAGGACCCCGACACCACTCCCGGACCCGAGGCGCTGGCCGAGGCCATCCGCCCCGACCTGCTCGGGGCCAAGACCGAGCGCAGGCGTCCAGATCTTCAAGCAGGCCTTCCTCGGCCGGCTGATCGTGGTCCCGTATTACCCGATCTCCGACGACGTCGATGCAGCAGATCATCCGGCTCCAGCTCGGCCGGATCGCCCGGCGGATGCGGGAGAACCACAAGGCCCAGTTCACCTACAGCGACGATCTGGTCGACAGCATCGCCGGCCGCTGCAGCGAGGTCGAGAGCGGCGCGCGCAACGTCGACCACATCCTCACCCGCACCCTGCTGCCCGAGATCTCGCAGGAGTTCCTCAGCCGCATGGCCGCCGGGCGAGCCGATCTCGCAAGGTGCATGTCACCGTGGACGACACGGGGGCGTTTCAGTACCAGATCACATGAGAGGGTGTACGAGAAGGGGGCTTCTTTGTCGCGGCGGCTGGGACGGCCGCTCCGGATTCCAGATTCCAGATTCCAGATTCCAGATCCGGAATCGTGAATCCGGAATCCGGAATCGGAATCGTGAATCCGGAATCCGGAATCCGGAATCGTGAATCCGGAATCCGGAATCTGGAATCCGGAATCCGGAATCTGGAATCCGGAGCGGCCGAGACGGCCGCCGCTACAGGGAAAAGCCCCTTCTGGACGTTCGCAGGTTGGCGACTACAGTCATGTTTGGCGTGTCTGACCGGCCTGGCGCACGTTCTTTGGCCGGGGTCGCTGATTCCCCCCATCTGGTCCGATCACCTCTCTGTTCCGAGTCCTGACTGACGGGAACTTGCCCCATGCCCAGCGACAAGTTCATCCTCCAGTTCGCGAATCCCGTCGAGGTGATGAAGACGGGCGGTAAGGCGTACCTGAGCCTGTACGAGACCATCTCCTTGCGCGTGGACGGGTATCGCGCCCTGAACAAGGAAAACCGCAAGACGGCGCAGACGACGCTCGAGTCCACGCTCGATTCGGCCGCGACCGAAGCCGCGAAATACAACGCCATCCGGCAGTACGAGCTCGACTACGAGAACAGCTCGATCCTGCTGAACACGGTCTGGACCACGATCCAGACGGCCTGCCTGAATGCGGGCTTCACCGTGACCCTCACCGGCACCAATAACGATACGAAGCGCGAGGTGCTCGTGCAGAGTCAGAACCCCTGGGTCATCAACGATCCGCCGGTCGTCCAGATCGCCACCCTCCTGACCGGCTCGGCGTTGTTCAAACGCCTGTCCCAACCGTCGTTCGCCGAGCATGACATCTACGAGCACCTGGAAAATCACCACCATTACGTCAAGGACAAGAGCGACTATTTCCTCCGCCGGTTCATGTGGCGGGCCATCAACCAGAGCGACTACGACAACATCAACAAGAACGCGAGCCTCTGGGCTCCCGTCACCTCGATGACGGTGACAGAGAAAGAGGCCGACAACTACCCGGCTTACAAGGTTGGCAATAAGGTTCTCGTTCGACGACGCCGTGTTCTTCCACCTTCAGAAAGGCAGCAACCGCTTCATCTCGATGACCTCGACGAAGTACGAGGTGTACGGCAACAGCGGCACCTCCTTCCGTCTCAACCAGTACGAGCGGCCCAAGGCCAAGCAAACCAAGAGAAAGAAATACGACGAGAACTGCTTCATCATCATCGACCTGTGCCGCGTGGCGCGGAAGGATATCGTGGACGTGCACCGGCCCCAGGCCACGCAGAGCATTCTGAATATGACCGCGACGGACTACAGCGGTTCTCTCGGCACCGGCAACAAGACCGAGGAACAGAAGGCCGCGCGCGACACCCTGCGCATGCGCGAGACGCTCGTTCACGGCGTGATCGGGTTGAAGTCCATCGTGTATACGAGCTGGAACGAGGATTTCAACAGCAAGGTCGTGTGCGATCCCGATGGCCGCGCGGAGATCGCCAAGATGATGTAGTCAGTGGTCCGTTTTGTAGGGTGCGTCGAGTCCGCAACGACGCACCTCCTTTTCTTTTTCACGCGCGGCAGATCGGATGCAGGACAGGAGAGGAAGAGGTGCGTCGTCGCGGACTCGACGCACCCTACAAAACTTCCAAATCGATGCATGCGCGGGCGTTCAGTCGAAGCGGATGTCCGCGACCTGAAGCCGCAGTGTCCCCCGGGGGATCGCGATCTCGGCGACCTCGCCCACCTTCTTGCCGATGAGCCCCTGGCCGATGGGGCTGGTGGTGAGGATTTTGTTGTTGTCGTAATCTTCCTCGCCGGGGCCGACGAGCGTGTAATCTTCCTCGGACTGGTCGCTCAGATCGATGACCCGGACCGTCGCGCCGAAGACGACGTGGTCGGTGCTCAGGGTGGACTTATCGACAATGAAGCCGCGGGCCAGCTTGTCCTGAAGGTCGTTGATGCGCGCCTGGAGCATGCCCTGGGATTCGCGCGCGGCGTCGTACTCGGCGTTCTCGGACAGGTCCCCGAAGGCGCGCGCCTGGGCAATCTGTTCCGCGATGCGGGGCATGTCCTCTTGAACCATCTTGTCGAGCTGGGCCTTGAGTCGGTCGTAGCCGTCCTTCGACATGGGGATCCGGTCACTGGACATGCCTGCTGCTCCTGAGAACCGGCCGCTCCTGCACGGGTGCGAAATTGAGAGGGCGCCGGGGCGGGGTGAAGAAGAGGGTCCGTGAAGCAAAGACCGCGACTCCGGGACGAACCCGGGCCGCGGTAACGACATTGATCAGCCTAGTCACCGCCGGGTTAGGACGCAAGATCAACCGGCCGCATCCATAAGAGTGGTCCAGAGCGACCCGCTCTCACTCGTGCCGGAGGGCCTCGATCGGGTCCATCCGCGCCGCTCGCATGGCGGGATACAGACCGAAGACGATGCCAACACCCACCGAGATGCAGAAGGCGATGAGCACCGAGTTGGTGGTGATGATCGGTTTCATGTCGGTGGTGACGTACTTGATGACGATCGGGATCAGGATCCCCAGGGCCACGCCCAGCACGCCGCCGACGCCCGAGAGCACGGACGACTCGATGACGAACTGCTCGGTGATGTCCCGCCGCTTGGCGCCCAGGGCGCGGCGGATGCCGATCTCGCGGGTGCGCTCGGTCACGGTGGCCAGCATGATGTTCATGATGCCGATGCCGCCGACCAAGAGCGAGATGGCCGCGATCGAGCCGAGCACGATGCTCCACTGCCGCGCCATGCGCTGGGCTTCCAGGAGGAGCTCCAGGGGCACGGTAAAATCGACGTCCTTCTTGAGGTGATAGGGATTGATGATCTGCCGGATGACCGGATCGGTGGGCTGGACTTCCGAGATATCGTGGACCTGGACGGTGATCTGCGAGAGCTGGGTTTCCTCGGCCGACATCTGGCCCGAGCGGTTGTCCAGGATGCGCTCGCCGAAGCGGAGCTTGCACGTGTTCAGCGGGATGTAGGCGTCCTTGTTGAAGTCCTGGGCCGCGAGGCTGCCGCCGATGCCGGCGGAGGAGGCGCGCATCTTGGTCACGCCGATGACCGTGTAGTAGTCCGAGCCCAGCTTGACCGATTCGCCGATCGGGTCCTCGTAGGGGAACAGTTGCAGGGCCGTCTCCTGGGCCAGCACGGCGTAGTTCTCGTAGTGCTCGTTATCCGCCTCGGTGAGGAACCGGCCGCGGTCGATCTCGAGGTGGTTGAACTCGGCGTAGTCGGCCGTGGTGCCGACGACGCGGCCCTCGATGGCGTAGTGCAGGCGGCGGATTTCCTTGCGGATCTCGCGGATCGGCAGCGCTTTCTTGATGGTCGGGATGGTGGCCATGAGCCGATCGTAGTCGTCGTACTTCAGGCCGTAGTTGAGAATGCGCGACGGCCGGCCGCCCGCGGCCTGGGTTTCCTCGGTCGGCTTGACCGAGCGGACGATGATGTTCGTCGCCCCCAGGGCCTGGAGCCGTTCCTGCTGCTCGCGGCTGGACCCTTCGCCGACGGCCAGCATGGCGATCACGGCCGCGACGCCGAAGACGATGCCCAGCACGGTCAGGCCCGAGCGCAGCTTGTGCAACAGAAGGCTCTTCATGCCGAGTTTCAGGCTGCGCCAGATTCGTCCCATGTTCCGATCCTCAAGGCAGTCCGTGAGAGGCTGTATCAGCAGGGTGAACGGATTCTTGTAGGGTGGGTCAGCGGCGTCCGCGCCGCGCAACCCACCGATTTCTTCGGATGGTGGGTTGCGCGGCGCGGACGCCGCTGACCCACCCTACAAGGCTTACGTCAAAGCTCGTTGTCCGCGACCTCCGCGACTTCCTCCAATTCCGCGTTCTGCAACCCCGCTTCGGCGTTTTGAAGCATGCGGGGGCTCGGGGTATCTTCGATGACATAGCCGTCGCGCATGCGGATGATCCGCTTGGCATAGCTCGCGATGTCGTCCTCGTGCGTGACCAGGATGATCGTCTTACCACCCTCGTTGAGCCGTTCGAGCATGAGCATGATCTCGCGGCTGGTGGCCGTATCGAGGTTTCCGGTGGCCTCGTCGGCGAGGATGACGTAGGGATCGTTGATGAGGCTGCGGGCGATGGCGACGCGCTGTTGTTGACCGCCGGAGAGCTGGTTGGGCCGGTGGTCGAGGCGGTCGGACAGGCCGACGAGCCGGGCCAGCTCCACGGCGCGGGCGTGGTCGTCCTCGGTCATCATGCCGCCGCCCTGGTAGGTCAGCGGCAGCTCGATGTTCTCCATCACGGTGTACTGCTGGATCAGGTTGTACGACTGGAAGATGAAGCCGAGGTAACGGCTGCGCACCTCGGAGAGCTCATCGTCGTCGAGCAGCGAGACGTCCTGGTCGCCGAGGATGTACTGGCCGCTGGTGGGGCGGTCGAGGCATCCGAGCAGGTTCAAGAGCGTGCTCTTGCCCGAGCCGGACGCCCCCATGATGGCGATATATTCGCCCTGCATGACCTGGAGGTCCACGCCGCGCAGGGCATGGACGGTGACGGTGGCCACCGCCTGGGCCGGGCCGTTGCGGCGGCCGAAGAGGCCGCCGCCGGTATGGGCTCCATGACGTACGTCTTGCGGACATTATGGAGCCGGACGATCGGTTTCCCTGCCGAGATCACTGGGGAGGCCCTCCTGCCGGGCCGCCGCGGCGGCCGCCGCCGCCGGGAGGTTTGAGTTGCTGGAGCTCCGCGTTGCTGAAGCCCGCTTTCTTGAGGATGCTCCGCCGTTCCTCGTCGCTGGCGGACTTGAGCTTCTCGCGGTCGTCGGGCGAGAGGTTCTGGAACTTCTTCTGCATCATGGCCGGGTTGGGGCCGCCCTCGCCGCCCTTCTTTTTGGCCGTGCCCTTCTTCGCGTCCGCGCCGCCGGGCAAGCCGGGGGTCAGATTGGGCGAGTCCTTGCCCGCCTTGACCGCGTCGGCCGACCATTCGCCGGCCTTGCCGCTCTTGCCCGAGGTGGCGAAGGCCTCACGCTTCTCCTCGTCGGTCATCAACGACGCCGGGCTGAGGGCCACTTCGTCGCCCTCACGCAGCCCTTCCTTGACCTCGATCAGCTTGTCGTTGGAGATCCCCAGCTTGATCTCGCGCTTCACGGGAGGATTCTTGGGCTGCGCCACGTAGACATAATCCTTGTTGCGGTACTCGAGCACCGCCGTCATGGGAATGCTCACGACGTCGTCGAGCTGTTTGACCAGGATCTCGACCTGGGCCGTCATGCCGGGGCGCAGGCCGGCGTTTTCGCTGCCGATCGTGACCAGCGTGGTGTAGACCTTCACGTCCGAGCTGAAGAAGCTGGTGGGGTCGGGCAGCGGCTGGATCGTATCGACGGTGCCGATGAGCACTTGCTGGGGGAAGGCATCGACCCGGATGCGGGCCTTCAGGCCGCCGCGAATCCGATCGACCATCGACTCGTGGACCTTGGTGTTGACGCGCATCTTGGAGATATCCGGCAGGCTGAAGATGCGCTGACGCTCGCGCACGGTGGCGCCTTCCTCGATGAGCGGGGCGTTCGAGCCGAAGCGGTTTTGCTCGTTGGCATAGACGATCAGACCGTCGCCGGGGGCGAACATCTTGCACTTGGCGATCTGCTTGCGGAGCTTCTCTTCCTTGGACTTCTCGAGCCCGAAGGTGGCCGTCTTGGCGAGCTGGTCGGACGTGGCCTTGGCGACGTTGGCCTGGAGCTCCTTGACCTGTTTTTCGCGGGTGTACTTGCGCAGTACGGCGAGCTTGGTCTGGTTCTCACGGAGGGTGAACTGGCACTTCTGCAAGGTGAGCTTGTCGGACTGGTTCTGGGTCACGGTGACGTAGCCGATGGCGAGCATGCGGTCGGACCATTCCAGCTTGTCCTGGGCGCGGATGTGGTCCGCCTCGGCGAGCTTGATCTGGCCCTCGGCGCTCTGCTCGTCCTGGGGGAAGGTGCCCTCGACGTATTCCCGAACGGCGATCTCGGCGACTTCACGCGTCTTCTTGGCCTGTTCCAGGTCGGCCTCGGCCTTCTTGGTGGCGATCTCCTGGTTGACAAGCTGATCGCGCAGGTTGGCGCTGTCGAGCTCGCAGACCAGTTGCCATTTGTTCAGGACGGGACCGAGGATCGGGATCAGGGCGGTGATGATCTGGTCCTTCTCACTGTTGTAGAAGTCATGGGAGGGCGGCCGCGACGACTCCGGCGCCGATGGCGTGGCCGCGTCGGCCCCGCTCTTCGCCGTCGCGTCGGCCTCGCTCTTCGCCGTCGTGTCGGCCCCGCGCTTCGCCGTCGTGTCGGCCTCGCTCTTCGCCGTCGTGTCGGCCCCGTCGCTGTCGGCCCCGCGCTTCGCCGTCGCGTCGGCCCCGCTCTTCGCCGTCGCGTCGGGGGAAGGCCACAGGGGTTCGAGTTGCTGCTTGAGGTTGTTGATCGCCTCGACCTTATCGGCCAAGGACTTCTCATCCGTGTCCAGGACCATCTTGCCATCGGCATCGAAGACGCGGAAATGGAGGACCTTGGCCTCATCCTGGGCCACGATGCCCAGGTCCTTGCCCTTGGCCGGGATTTCGCTCGGGCTGCTGATGCCGGTGATCAACTTCAGGTCGGACCCCTTCTTGACCGGGGTCCCTTCGGGCAGGATCGAGATGATCTGGGTCATGCCCTCGACCTCGTTGACGACATCGAGGTTCGAGGAGCTTTCCAGGTTGCCCCGTTCGACGACGGTCACGGGCAGCTTGCCGCGGCCGGCGCGGGCGTAGAGGACCTCGCTGCCGCTGCTGCCGAAGAAGCGGCTCAGCCCCAGGGAGGTGGCCAGCCCGGGCACGCTCGTCAGCGCCAGCGCCGCGCCGCCGACGAGCACCGCCCCGATGATCAGGGGGGTCTTAGGACCCATTCGCCGCCGCGACACCGGCCGCTCGCGCGGCGGGAGGTTCTCGCGTAGGCGCCGGCTCCTCGGGAGTCGGGCCCTGAGGGCTGGACAGGGAAAAGTTCATAGTAGGCCTCCCATTCGTCATAGGGGATGATACCGAGATCGCGGTACAGGGCCAGCCGCAGCGTTTCGTAGTTGACCCAGGTCTGGACCAGGGCGTTCTGGGCACCCAGCAGCTGCGTCTGGGACTGGACAAGCTGGGTCGTGTTCGCGGTCACGTTCTGGGCACCGCTGGTGTCGCCGGGACCCGGCGGCGCGAAAATCTGCCGCAGGGTGTTGTCTTTCAGTTTCAGGTTCACGACCAGCACTTTCTTCTGGATCTCGTACTGCTCGCTCCACTGGATCATGTTGCGGATGTCGCTGCGGACCTGGAACTTGACGGTATCTTCAACCTGTTGCAGGGTGCGTTGTTCCTGGCGGAAACGGATGAAGGCGGCGCGGTAGTTGTTGCGTTCGTTGACCCGTACCAGCGGGAGCTCGGCGTTGAGCACCAGCGAAAACTGTTTGGCCCGGTCGAGGAAGGCAAAGGGGTTCGAGGTCGTCGGCGGGGTGAAGACTTGGTTGGTGAGAGTGACGTTAAAGATACCCTTGACGGCGTTGAAAGTCACGGCCAATTGCCGCCAGGTGTCATATAATTGGGCCCGCTCGTTCATCACCTCGTAGCGATTTTCCAGCGCGATGCGTTCCGCGGTCAGGAGCACCTCCTCCTGGCGGGTCACATCCTTGCCCAGGGCGACCACCGCGCGGCCGTCCAGGAGGACGTCCTCGAAGGCCGGCAGCCGGTCGACGATCTGGGGCAGGATCTCGGGATCGCGGTCCTCGTCCTGGAACCACTGGTCGATCCGGTCGAAGACGCGGCGGAACCCGAGCAGCAGCCCGCGGTCCAGCATGATCGGGGTATCGGGCGGCAGGCCGAGCTGGATTTGAACTGGTCCAGCGCGACCCGGAAGCTGGTGATGGCGACGATGAGCGTGCTGCGGGAGTTCTGGAGGCTGGAGTTGATCTGTTCGACGTTCAGCGCCGAGACGCCGGCCCCGGCCCCCTTGGCCATCTCGACGTAGGCGGCCACCAGGGCCTCGAAGGCGGCCACCGTCTTGCGGTTGTTCTCGACGACCTGGATCTGCTGGAGCACGTTCAGATAGCCGATGCCGGCATCCAGGGCGTTGCCGCCCGCGGCCGCCCCGCCCACCGCGCCGCCGGCCGCCCCGGCCCCGCCGCCATCGGCCGGCTGGCTCGCCGAGGTGAGCACGTAGGGCATGAACTGCTGCCGGAACCGGGCCAGCACGCGGACCTGGTACAGCAGGCTGCGCTCGGCCTGCGTCAGCGGCTCGAGCGTCACGGCCCGGCCGCCACCGCGCAGGAACGGTTGTATGAGCGTGATCGGCAAGACCGATTGCACGGTCGGCTGGATCGGGTTCTTGCCGATGAAGTTGAAGACCGTCTGGTTGGCGAAGCCGCCCAGGATGTTGCCGCCAAACGACAGCAGCTTGCCGAAACCCGCCAGCTCGCCGATGTTCAAGGTCGATTGCTGGCCGCCCACCACTTCGTTGGTCCGGTACAGGAACGAGTTGGTGAAGTTCGGCGAGGGCACACTCGGCCGACCGACGGTGCTGCCCGCGCCGCCGACGCCGGTCAAGGGGGACAAGCCCGCGATGAACTGGGGCTGGAAGGCGAAGCGCTGCAGGGTCAGGTTCAGGCTGGAGACGTAGACGGCTTCGATCTGCGACTGGTAGGCGCGGCTGTTGATCAGGGCCAGCGTCAGGGCCTGGGCCGGGTTGATCACGTAGATCGGACCCGACGAGGGCAGCGCGGCCGCCTGGGCGTCGTCGATGGTCGCCGAGGTCGGCGAGAGAAGCTGGGTCAGCGTGGCGGTGGGCCGGCCGGTGCGGATGTCCGGACCCTGCTTGATATCGACCTCAAAACCAGGGTGGGGTTCCGTGTCGATGATGTTGGGACCCGGCGTGGACGGGCGCGTCGTGGCGGCGCCCGCCGTTCCGGAGGCCGGCCCGGTCGTGGTCGCGGAACCAGAAGCTTGGAAGGCGGCCCGAAGCACGCCGGGGTCCTTTCGGTCAGCCGCGACCTGGGGCGGGCGGGCCTCCGCGTTGCGGCCGGAACCCGCCGACACGTTCACGAGACGGGGGGCGGAGCGTGGCGATACCATGCTCCTGCTGGATCTAGGCGTCAAGACGGCCGACGGCTGCCCCGAATTCCCGGTCGAGGGAGCGGCCGCCGGGGGTTCGGGCCCATTCGAGGGCGTGGCGGGCGGGTTCGGCACCGGCACCGGGGGCGGGGGCGGCACCGGGGCCGGGGGCGTGGTCGCATTCGGGACCGGGGCCGGGGGCGTGGTCGGGTTCGGGAGAAACGGCGAGGTCGTACCGCTGGGAGGCGCTCGGGGCGGGACCGCCAGCGGCCCGGGCACGCCGGCCGGCGGCGCATTCGCGGCCGGGGCGGGCGGGCGCTCCCGCAGCCAGCCTTCCAGCATGCTCAGGTAGCCCGTCCCCTCGGCGGGAACCAGCAATCGGTGGTGCGGCCACTGGGGTGCCGGCGAGCAGCGCCTCCGCGGCCCGGTCGTCGGGCGGCGCCGGCGGCCGGTCCGGATCGTACGGGTCGGCGAACCGCGACATCGACGGCGGCTCGATCGAGAACAGGTCGATCCGCCAGCGCGGGTTCTCGGGTCTTCTCGAAGACCACCTGTGAGACGTCCTGATCGGCCCAGTTGCGATAGAACTCGCGGCCGCAACCGGACAGCCCCAGGACCAGAGCCAAGCCCAGGCCGGCGGTCCAGGACCGTGGACCGAAATCAAGGAGGGATCGGGCGGTCTTCACCTGGGCACCTCCAATGCCATGCGTGTCGGGACGGGGTCGCCCGGGGCGCGCCCTTGAGAGACACGGCGCAACCAACGGGGCAAGCTCCGGTGGTGTTGTATCGGCTATCCGGGTTGTCGGGATTGAACGGTTTGCGAACTGCCGGCCGATCGCGGTTTCGGTGGACTGGGTGCAGCCGCCGGGCCGATCGAACTCATCGAATGGATTCCCCGCCGCGATCCTTCACGCCCTGGGTGTGCGGCGGTGGGCTCGGCTCGGGATGGAGAAGGGAGTCCCCCATGAAAGCGGACAATCGCTCGAGCGATCCGCCTGCGACGCGTTCCCACCGGTCGTATCGTCCGCGGCTTCAGGGCCTCGAAGAACGGTGCCTACTGGCCATCGACCTGGCCAATATCGCCGGCACCGCGCAGGCCGGGCCGTATGGCATCGCCGAGGTGGGCAACAACACGAGTCAGGGCGTGGGCTGGTCCACCGCGCTGCTGGGCGATACCAACGGCGACGGCTTCCAGGACACCCTCGTCGGCGCGCCGACGATCGTCCCCAACCCGGGCGGCTTCCCCACGGTGGGCAACGGGGTCAACTCGGCCGCCTACCTGGTCCTGGGCTCGAACCAGGCCAACGGCGGCAACGGCACGCCCGTCGACTGGCGGACGCTGACCGCGCCCAATCGCATCGGCAACATCGCCCAGGTGGGTCAGACCACCCAGAACAACCCGACCACCGGGAACCCCGGCTTCCCGTTCAACGGCGTGGTCTTCACCGCCAATGGCAGTCCCGCCCCCATCCTGGGTGCGTCGGTGGCCGACGTGGGCGACGTGAACCGCGATGGTTTCGACGACTTCCTCATCGGTGCCCCCGGCGCGCTCGACGCCAGCGGCGCCAATGCCGGCACCGGCTGCGCCTATCTGGTCTACGGCTCGCAGACGCTGACCAACCAGCTCACCAACACGATCAACCTGGACAGCCCGCCCGCCGGGGTGTTTGTCACGAAGTTCGTCAGCTCCAACCTGCGGATCAACCTCGCCGGTGCGCACATCGGCGCCTCGGTGGCCAACGCGGGCCGGTTCATCAACGACGGGAATCAGTACATCGCCATCGGCGCGCCCGACGCGACGATCTCGGGCCTGGCCGGCCAGGGCGCGGTGTTTTTGATCCCGAACACGGTGCTGGGGACGAACGTCACGACGGTCTTCCTGGACGAGGTGGGCCAGACCGGCGGCACCGCCGGCCTGATCCTGGCCGGTGCCAACTCCGGCGACGCGGCCGGCTTCGCGGTGGCCAACGCCGGCAATTTCGCCGGCCGCACCAACGCGACCGGCCCGTTCAACGACCTGATCATCGGTGCGCCGGCCGTGCCGCTGCAAGGGACGCCGGCCACCGCCACCGGACCCGGGCGTGCGTTCCTGGTCTACGGACAAACCGCCGCCACGTTCAACTCACTCCTTCAGACCTCGGGGACGGTGCGCTTCCTGCCGCTCAGTCAGGTCGGCCAGACCACGGCCACCGCCGTGCCCGGCGCCGTCTTTGTGGGCGCGGCGGCCGGCGACCTGACCGGCTATGCCGTCTCCACCGCCGGTGACTTCAACGGCGACGGCCTGTCGGATCTTCTCATCGGCTCGCCCGGTTTCAATGCCCCCGCGGGCCCGCTCGGGCCGGGCATCGCTGATCTACGGCGCGCCCGTTCACCGGCGGCGTCTTCCCGATCTCCGGGACGTTCGACCTGAGCAACCTGCCCGCCGCGGTCCCCTTCGTCGAGTTCGACGGCGCCGGCCCCAACGCCCTGGCCGGCTTCTCGGTCAGCGCCACCGGCCGCATCAACAGCGACCCGCTCAACGAGATCGCCCTCGGCTCCCCCGGCTTCAACGGCGGCTCCGGCGAGGCGTACGTGATCCCGGGCAACACGGGTCTCTTCGGCGTCCAGCAGCTCGTCAACGCCGAGGCCGCACCCTTGCAAGGGCTGACCATCACCTTGAGCACGCTGCCCAACCAGCCGACGGGCACGCCCAACCTGCTGGGCACCTCGGTCTCGGGCAACCTGGGCGTCTCCGCCGCGGGCAACACGCTCGATGCCGACGGCATCGGCGATCTCCTGGTCGGGTCCGCCGCCCTGACGCCCAACATCGGCGCGGTCAACGTGGGCACCCTGTTCGCGATCGAAGGCACCTTCATCGCCAGCCTGATCCCGCCCCCGCTGCCCGTCTCGATCACGGTGACCATCGGCATCGATCAGCCGTTCCCACCGTTCGTGAACATCAACCCCACGACGCCGGCCACGATGCTGATTTTTGTCTTCAGCGACGCGACGCTGACCCCGCCGTTTGATCCCACCACCCAGCTCAACCCGGCGACCGTCGTGGTCAACGGCGTGGCGTTCCCGAACGCGACCATCGCCAGCGCGGGCGATCTGAACGGGGATGGCATCCCGGACGCCGTCATCACCATCCAGCCCCGCTCGGCGCTGGGCCTGACCGCCGCGACGACCAGCATCACGCTGACTGCCCGGACCTTCACGACGGGTCCCAACGCCAACCGCGCCGTCTCGGGCACGGCGGCCATCACCGTCACGCCCCCGGCCCCGCCCTCCGGCCTGGGACTCTTCCCGACCACACTCTTCGGCCTGCCCCTGTTCAACCAGGCCGTGCCCCCCTGGGGCAGCCGCATGGTGCCGACGCTCAACGTCGTCTACGGCAACTTCAACTGGAAGCAACTGCCGGTCAACCGGGCTTACAAGCAGTTCGAGCCCCGACCCGCCAACCTCGAGCGCGTCCTCAATTACTATCAGCCGACCAAGCAGGAACGGCCCATCGGCAGCAGCCTGAAAGAGTACCAGTCCTACCATACGAGCACGTTGAGCCAGTACGTCTTCACGCGCAGCAACTTCCCGGTCGGCCTCTTCGACGCCCGCAACCTTCATAAGAAGAAGTAGTGGTCAGTGGTCCATCTTGTAGGGTAGGCTTCAGCCTGCCAATCCCAATCTCTGAGAGGCGATCCGGAAAGCCCCAGAGGGGCGGCCGCGTGTAGCCAGGGGCGTCAGCCCCTGGAGGGCGGAACGGTGCGCCGCGGTCGCGGCCCCGGCCCCAGGGGCTCACGCCCCTGGCTACACGCGGCCGCCCCTTCGGGGCTGAAAACCATCTTTCCGGATCGCCGCTGAGATGTGGGATTGGCAGGCTGAAGCCTACCCTACAAGACGGATCTCTCATTCCCCCGCCGGCTGCACGCGCGCCGCCAGCCGGCTCGTCAAGCGGTCCAGGGCCGGGCTCTTGTCGAGCGGGTCCAGGTGGACGTTGAGCAGGCTGAACGACGCCGTGTTCGCCAGCGCGGCGGCGAGTGCGGCTTCGAGGTCGCCCTCGGTCCGCACCTCCAGGCCCAGGCCGGTCCCGAGCACCTCGGGGATGCGGTGATAGGCCCAGTTGTAGATATCGTTGAAGGTCCCTTCGAGGAGGTAGCGCTCGGTGGTGTAGCCGTGATTGTTCAGCACGATCACCAGGGGCGCCAGGCCGCGCCGGGCGATCGTGGAGAGTTCCATGCCGGTCATCTGGAACGCCCCGTCGCCGACCAGCACGAGCGCGCGCAGGTTCGGCGCCGCCACGCCCGCGCCGAGGGCGGCCGGGATCGCGAAACCCATCGAGGCGTAATACGCCGGGCTGATATACTCGGTCCGCCGGCTCATGAGCAGATCGGAGGAGCCGAACAGAGCGATCGCCCACGTCGGCGATGACCACCATGTTCTCATCGATCAGCCGGTTCAGGCGGTCGAACAGCCGGGCCATGGTCAGGGCCGCCTCGGGCCGCGGCTCCCAGGGGGTCTGAAGCGGGTTGGGCACGCGCGGAATGGCCGTGTGCCGCGGCTTGAGGCCGCGCGCGGCGCAGACCCCGGATGAAGTCGTCCAGCCGGACGTTCTGGTAATGATGGTGCCGGATCTGCAAGTCCTCGCTGGTCGCGTTGATGCACCGCGACGGATCCAGCTTGGCCGTGAAGATCCCCAGGTTGATGTCGCTCAGGAAGCAGCCGAGCATCACGAGGCAGTCGGACCGCTCGACGGTCTCGGTCACTTCCTCGCGGCCCATCGCGCCCTCGTAGATGCCGACGAATTGCGGGTGGGCCTCGGACACGACGCTCTTGCCCAGGATCGTCGAGGCGATCGGCAGACCCGTCTCCTCGGCCAGCGCGATCAGCTCGTCCTGCAACCCGAAGCGGTGCACCTCGACGTCGGCCAGGATGACGGGCCGCAACGCGGTCATGAGCAGGGCCGAGGCCTCGTCGAGGGCCTCGCCCAGCGCGTCCGGATCACTGGGAGGCAGCCCCTCGGACGGCTGGTGCGGTGTGAACTGGCTGCGCGTGGACGCGGTCCCGGGGAATCTCCAGATAGACCGGCCGCTTGTACCGCACGGCCGCTCCGAGTACCCGGTCGATCTCCGAAAACGCCGTCAGCGGGTCGTCGAGCACGGCCGCGGCCACCGTGATCTGCTCGAACACCTTCAGTTGCGTATCGAAGGTCCGGACCTTGTGGTGCAAGAGCGGGTTGTGCGCGCGCTCCGAGATCCCCGGCGAGCCGCTCAGCACGACCACCGGCGATTTCTCGGCGAAGGCCCCGGCGATGCTGTTCGTGCAGCTCAGGCCGCCCACGCAATAGGTGACGCACACGCACCCCAGCCCGCGCAGCCGGGCGTAGGCGTCGGCCGCGAACCCGGCCGCGTCCTCGCGGGTCATCCCCACGAGCTGGATCGGGCTCGCCTCCAGCATCTTGTACAGGCCCAGCACGTAATCGCCGGGAATGCCGAAACAATGCTCGACGCCCAGCGCGTGCAGCCGTTCGATCAGGTAGGAGCCGATCGTCGTCGCGGCCGGCTCGGCCGGTCCGTCGCGGGTCGGCGCGGGAGAGAGAACGCTCGCCATCAGGACCTCCAGGGGGCCACCGCCACGTTGAAGAAGGAAGGCCGGCCGCGCGAGGCGCCTCCTGCGCTTCATAGGGCGGCGAACCTCCCCCGGCAACCGGCCGGTGTCACTTCCGACGACGCGGTGCTTCGTAGGATGGGCTCGGCCCACCATGTTGATGACCGTGTGAAGAGGGTGGGCCGAGCCCACCCTACGAACCCAGCACGATGCCGGCGGCCTGCCACGATTCGGGCAGGGCGGTTTCGAAAGTCATGGGTTGACCGAGGATCGGGTGCTGGATCGTCAGGGAACGCGCGTGCAGGGCGATGCCTTCGGGAAAGACCGGCCCGGGGGCGCCGTAAAGCTGATCTCCGAGGATCGGCCAGCCCCGCGCGGCCGTCTGGATGCGGAGCTGGTGCGTGCGGCCCGTTTCCGGCCAGAGCTTCAGCCACGAGCCGTTCTCGGGCAGGTGCACCGCCGGTGCGACCTGGAAGCGGGTCCGGGACGACTGGGCCCGGGGCGTGCCGGCGACGACGATCTGCGCCCGCTTGAGACCCGTGCTGTCGTCGAAGATGAGCCAGTCGTCCCAGGTGCCTTCGTCGTGCGGTGGTCGGCCGGCGACGACCGCCCAGTATTCCTTGCGCACCTGGCGCCGGGCGAACTGCTGCGAGAGCCGCCGCGCGGCCTTCGGGGTCTTGGCCCACAGGACGATCCCGGAAACCGGTCGATCGAGACGGTGGACCGTGCCGGCAAACGCCGCCGCCGGATCCTCGGGTCGGAGATGGGCGGCGCACCTGCCACTCCAGCGTCGGCCCCGCGATGGGCGGGGCCTGCGTGGAGATCCCGGCCGGCTTGACGACCACCAGAACGTGCGCGTCTTCAAAGAGGACGATCATGAACCCTCGTTTTCTCCGGTAAATGCCACTGTCACAGGGACTTGCGTCTTCCACGATTTCCACGGGAAGGCACCATTTCCGCCCGTTTGGCACCATTTTGGTGAGCGAACCGTGCATCGACGTATTGACAACTGAAGTTTCTTCAACGAAGCCGGCTCGAAAAAGATCACGACGCTGCTGTTGGCTTTCTTCAGGACAAATGAGGGTACGAGCCGGTGGTTTCTCAAACCGGGCGAACCGGTGCCGCCCGCGGCCCTGCCAAAATGATCCTCATCCGTACGTGTTTAGAGCCTATCTCAGTAGGGTGCGTGAAACGCACCCAGTCTTTGTCCGACGAAGAGATGGGTGCGTTTCACGCACCCTACTGAGATAGGCTCTTAGCGTCTCGCCATTGGATGTAAGTCCTTTCTGTGTAGCGGCGGCCGTCTCGGCCGCTCCGGAGGGGAACCAGACCGGAGCGGCCGAGACGGCCGCCGCTACAAAGAAAAGGCCAGAAAAACAGCCAGTCGAGACGCTAAACACGTACGGCCCGGCCTGCGGCGACGAGGGTGCCCCGCGACGAGGTCAGGCCCTTCCGCTACCTGGGAGCAATCGCCACGATCAGCGGATGATCGCTCAGGCTCAGCTTCAGCGAATCGACCGCACCGAGGGCCTGGACGGGTTCGGTCCCGATCGTCGGATCGTAGACCTTCACCGCCGGGTACGATGCCGCCCGAGGCGGACGGTCACGTCATCGGCGCCCTTCAGCCGCTCGCCCCAAACCACCAGCTCGAACGTGCCGTCGCTCTTTTGCAGGAGCATCTCATGCACGGTGGCCGGCTGCTCGGGGATGGAGTAACTCAGTCGGCCGGGCTTGGCGAGCGAGCCCTGGTCGGCCAGGATCGTCGTCAGGTTGTGCAGGTAGACGGCGGCCTTGCGCGGCGTGTAGTCCGGCTTGAAGAACCCGAAGCTCTGATTGCCCCCTTCGTCCGTGCGGTCGCGCAGGAGGTAGACGGCCGTGTGGCTCCAGCCCCGCTTGAACTGATCCAGGTACATGCTCAGCAGGTTCAGCGCCTGGATCTCCTCGGTGATCGGTCCGTCGATGGTGCAGCCGGTTTCGGTGGTCACCCGCGGCAAGGTCAGCAGCTCGGTTTCCGAATAGCCGCGGAAATGCTTCGCCCAGGTGACGCCGTAGTTGCCGTACAGGCCATCGACCTTGCACGCCGAGGTCGGATCGGCGGCGTTCCACGTCTTGTTGTCCTGCAAGGCCGGGCGAGCCGGGATGATAGATGTAGTTATGGACGTTGGCGTAGTCGGCGAATTGCGTTCCCGGCGGGCAGCAACGTGCCGGCGCCCTGCGGGGATGGTCAGGAACTGCAAGCCGACGTTGTCGACCTCGGCACCGCCCTCGCTGATCGACCAGACGGGGTACTTCTTCAGCACCGGGTCGCTCTTGACGGCGCTTGTACAGGTCGCGTTGCAGCTTCGCGACGGCCAGCCACGACGGCGCGCGGCCGCCGCCTTGTTCGCCCTGATAGGTGACGCCCCAGTTGTTCGGCTCGTTGTTGCCCTCGAAGGCCAGCAGGGCGTCGGCCGCCGCCAGCGGCCGGGCGGTCTCGATGAGCTTCTTGAGATCGGTGCCGCCGCTGACCAGGCCCCAACTGAACCGGACGCCGGTCTGTCGGTGCAGGTCGAGATAGGTCTGCATGGTCGTGGGGCCTTCGTTCCGTCAGCCCCTCGATGCCGCCCCGCACCCAGCGAAACCCGGCGTACTTGATCATCTCGATCGTCTTCGGGAGCGGCTGCCCGCGATCGGGAAAGGTGGTAGTCCACGCCGATGCTGTTCAGGAAGTCGCTCGCCGGGATGGCGGTCGTCGACGTCGGCTCGCGTCGCGGCCGTCGTCAAGCACGATCTTGTTGAAGACCTGCTCGTCGAAGTTCTTGGTCCCCAGCAGCACCAGTTGGCTGAACGAGCTCGTCGTGGTGTCGGTGAACCGCACCGCCGCGCCGGCACCCTTGTTCCAGTCCTTGCTGGCTGATGGTCCACGTCCCGTCGGCTTCGCGGGTGATCGTCAGGCGGCTCAAGCCGCCGCCGTCGCGAACGGACGCGTGGCTGGCGTCGATCTCCTCGGGCGCCCAGGTCTTGTCCTTGGCGGGCGTGCCGTCGGCGACCCGGCCCCACTGCACCGCCCACTTCGCCTTGCAGCGGTGGACCTCGAAGACATAGCCGTTGCCCTTGGGATCCAGGAGCATGAACGAGACCGAGTCAGCGCCCTGGCCGGCGTCCCCCCAGCCCCAGCCGTAATCCAGCGAGAGCGTCAGCTTCCTGGGGTTCTTGATCTCGCTGAAAGTTCTTGGTCAGGGAGCCGTCGGGCTTGTTGGCCGCGAACCGGGCGACACGGCCCGGGATTATTCGCGGCTTCCTTCGGGTACTGGAACACGTCCCAGTCCCCCTTCACCTTCCAGCCCAGGGCGGCGAAGTCACCCTTGGAGAAATCGGCGTCGATGACCGCCTGCCCCTCGCACGCCGTCTGCACGAGGACGGCCACCACGTAGAATGCCGCCACTTTTGCGGCCGATGCTGCTCTCATCACGACCTCCATTGGTAACACGGAAATCCTTCAAGGACCTCCAACCGCCTCTTCCGCCAGCGATCGAAGTTTTTCTTCTGGGCCAAAGACCAGGAAGAACCTCTCGCCGTCGCGGAGAGTCCAGAATGCGCTGATGGTGGCGGGGCGATGGCTCCACTCGGCTGGCTTCCTCGGGGTCAAGAGCAGCACGCAGTCGGGCGAGAGGCCCGGGTTCTGAATGGAGACTCCAGTGGAAGTTGCCCAGCGTGGGGGGAAGGCCCGCGGGCGGCTGGTCCTGGGCCGTCCGCAATCGCCCGCTCGAGTGCCAGAAGAAGGACTGGATCGCCGCCCGGTACTCCACGTCAGGCTTTCCATGGAAATCGTAACAGATGGCGTGCGCGCGAACGTGGCGGTGAACGACTCGCCCCCGGGGGCGGTCACTTCCATCGTCGGACCCCGCCAGCGTATCTCCCTGGCGGCGTGGTTCCAGGCCAAGGGAGCCGTCTCCTCGGCACCGGTGGGCAATCGCACCTCGAAGACACCCGAGCCACCCCACCACTCGCTGCCGAACAGCAGTTGCCCGTGGCCGTCGACCAGCGTCCGCGAGACGCCGGACTTCCGATGGATCTGCATCTCATAGCCCGGCGCACGAACCACCCACATGGGAAACAACGGATGGCGCTCGGTTTCCTCGATCGTCACGCCCGTGCTCGGAGGAAGGCGGATTTCCTCAGGGCGTGTACGAGAAGGTCTTTTCTTTGTAGCGGCGGCCGTCTCGGCCGCTCCGGATTCCAGATTCCGGATTCCAGATTGCAGATCCGGAGCGGCATCCCGCCGTGGGGTGGGCGCGTAAGGTGGGGCTGGCAGATTCCGGATTCCAGATTGCAGATCCGGAGCGGCCGAGACGGCCGCCGCTACAAAGAAAGGCCGCTCCGTACCCTTCTCGTACACCCTCTCAGGCGCGCTGACGGGAGCAGCAGAAGCCGCGAGCCGGGGCGGGCTTATGGACGGCGGACCCGCCGCATCGTTGAAGAGGACATAATCTCCGAGCTTCCGGTAGGTGACCTCACGGCCATTGAGCACGAGGGCGCCCGACGGTGCGGCTTCCGGTGCGGCGACACGGAACGACCGCCATGGACCCCGAGCCGTGACTTTGCCCTGCTTCACGCGGAGATAGCCGAAGTCGTCGAACGAAAACGACTGGTACGGGTCCGCGGCGTCGGTGAGCGTCACGGCCTGCCCCTGACCGAAGGAGACGCAGGCATAGTCGGTGAAATCGGGCCCGGTGACGCAGACGCCGAGAGACGCCGGCTGTTGATCGACCCGCCGGATCACCAGGGACGGCTGGCGGTCGAACGGTTCGTGCAGCGCGGCAAAACACGTCGTGCGCGCCTTGCGGCGGGCCATGGCCAGCGGGATGGTGCCCTCGGGATTGCCGTGCTCGCGGAGGTTGGGCACGGGATCGAACGGCCCTTCGCCGACATAGGCGGCGGTGCCCGGTTCGCCGAGCATGGTCATGCGGACGCCGACCCTGGCGCCGAACCACTCGTCGGTGTATTGGCCCATGCCGCGGAGGACACCGCCGGACTGCTGCACGAAGTCCACCGACCACGTGCGATCGGTCTGCCACCTGCGCTCGCGATCGACCCAGTGGTAGGGCCGTTGCAGATCCTGGCTGGGCTGGAAGCCGTGGGGCGCCGGCAGGCTCAGCCGCCCGAGCGCGTGGACGAACCAGTCGTAGTTCCGCTCGCGGGGCGAATCGGCCCAGAACAGGTCCAGCAGGTAATCCCTCGTGAGCAACAAGGCCCGGGTCTGCGCCACGTCCGGATAGACCTCACGGCTGGTGGTGGCGAGGAACTTCACATCGGCGTTGAAGTCATGCCGCTCGGTGGAACGACCTCCCTTGGGATTCGACTCGTCGACCACCAGCGTGTTATGGGCCCAGGCGTTTCGGGTCCAGCCGTATTCCAGGGGCTCGTACTGCTGGGCGTTCCAATCCGGGTACAGGAGCCGGCCGCGCCCCCACAAGAGGAGTTCGAACTTGTCGCGATGGTCGTGCCCGTAATTGCGACCCATCTGCTGGACGGCCACCAATCCGGCGGAGGACCAGTAACCCGGCGACTCGTCGGCACGGAGCAGGGCGATCCCCGTCTGGGGATACACCACGCTCGGCATGGCCACGGGCGGGGGCTCGGGCGGCAGCGTCTCACCCAGGAGCAAGGAGACCGGCAGGTACTCGAACCAGCCGAGTCGTTCGTCGCGCCGGGGATTGAGAGCGAGCAGATAGGCGTGCCGGGGGTTCTTCCAGGCGTGGTACGCGATTTCGAGAATCGGATAGAGATTTTGCCGCTCGGGGAAGATGTTCGGCTTGTTGACGAAATAGGCGTCGCCGGACTCGTTGTTGACGCGGTTGGGCGGTGCGGTCGAGCCATCGCCCCAGGTGGCCATGCGGACGGAGCCGCGTCCCACGCCCGTCCGCTCGATGGGATAGGCCAGTGAGACCAACCCGTCGATGGCCTTGCGCAGGCTGCCGCCATTGGGGCTGGTGTCGTTGTACAGGTCCGTGCCGTCGTAATGCCTGGCGGCCTCGGCCAGATACATCATCCCCAGGATGCTGAAGTTGCCATAAATCGTGGCTTCGTCCCAGAAGGTGCCATCGGTCAGAGCCTTTTCGAGACGCAGCTTGAAGCCGCCCCAGCGGCCCGGCTCCTTCCCGCCCCAGGGCGGCCCCGGGTCATTCACCGCCCAGTCGATGATCTGGGGGTCGGCGATCGCATAGCCGATCAAGCCGATGCGCCAGTGGCAGACGAACGACATGTTGGGTGTCAGAGGCTGGCCCTGGTGATACTGGATGGCATCCCGCGCCAGTTGCCGCAGGAAACCCGCCACGGCCTGTTGCTCGCTGGCCGAAAGGAGCGGCGCCACCAGGTCGAAGGCGATGGCGCTGCCGGCTTCAGGACCCCAGGGATACTGCGCGCCGGGCTTTCCGGGCACGAAATCCTTGGCTTGCTGAAGCAGATGTGCGCGGGCCTTCGCACCATAGCCTGGGTCCTCCGTGAGCGCAGAGACGACCGCCGCCGCCACGGGATTGCCGGCGTCCGCATCCTGCTCGACCTGTTCGAGAAGCCTGGCCCGCCACGGCTCGGTCTTGAGCTTGAGGCGGAGATGCTGCAAATCCTTGGCATCAACGAACAGGTTGGGATGCTGAGGTGCCGCATGCAGCGTGCTGGCACTTGGAAGAGCGAGCAGGATGCAGAGACAACTCAGGGTCAATCTCAGGTGGGTGGGGCAGGGCAAGAGCGCGGGGTGGTCGGAAGGGCGTTCTGAGAGGCTACGGAACATGGTATCCCCCTTTGCTGCCCGCTATTGTTGTTCCTGGAGCCTGGCCGTTCAAGGTCGAGACGCGTTCCCCGAGCGTCCTCGCCCGCGTAGCCGACGGAGCACACCGGCTCTCCGCCGCGCGGACCGTCTCCTCGCCACCAATGGATGACGTCGCCGCATTATGCTAGTGGACTGTCCATCTTCGATTGACGGGTCGTCGGTGCCCGGGTGGCTGGGGCAGAATGCCCCGGCTCCCCGGGTTCGCAAGCACTGGGGCGTCGAAGACTCCGCCCCAGCCACCCGGTCCCACCTGTCAATCGAAGGTTGACGGAACACTAGTTTAGCACCATTATGAACGCCGCCGTGACTTCCGTCGTGCTCGGTGATCCGACGGCGATCCGTTGTCGGAAAATGTGGGACAGCCGGGGGCGGCTGTCCCACATCATCGGCCAAACCGGAAAGCATCCGCGGGCTCGTGTATGAGAACCCGACCTTCTTTGCGCGGCGATCAGTAACGTTCTCCTCTTTCTCCTCGGGCTTCGAACTCATACGCTCCGATGTCGGGTTTGTCGCACCGCTTCCTTCCCAGCAGGTCGATCGTCGCGGCGCTGGCCGCGCGGGCGGTTCCTCTGGCCGGGCTGTCGGCTCTCAGGCGGAAATCGGCGTCGATGCCCGTCCCCGGGGCCACGAACTGCGGGTCGGAGCCCACGAGGTTGTCGCCGAGGATCGCCTTCCGGTCCGGTCCGCCCGAGAGTTTCACGGACGGCGCCCCAGGCTTGTCGCTGTCGAAGAACAGGTTGCCAGCCCATTCGGTGCCCTGGTTGCCGCCGCCGTCCATCATCGCCGTGTTGTTGGCGTTCCGCGCCGAGCTGGCCACGGCGATGTTGTTGTACCACTTCACGTCGCGGCTGTTCACGCAACTCAGCTCGCCGCGCCAGGTGGCGTCGTTCGTGTCGTCCCAGTTGTTGTGGTAGGCGGTGTTGTTACGCACGACGACGTGATCGCTGAGAAAGACGTGGATGCCCCGGGCGCCGTTGTGGTAGGCGACGTTGTTCTCCACGAGCGTCTTGTTGGGGTAGACACCGTTGGTGCTACCGTGCTGGGTATTCCGGAAATCATCGATGATGAGCCCGTTACCGTCCGTTCCCTTGGGCGGATTGCTGTTGTTCCAGAGAATGTTCCCGCGGACGATGATATGGAAACCCGGCTCCCGGTCCAGCGCGATCGCTTGCCAGAGGGAGATGCCGCTCTGGCCCCAAGGGCCCGTCGTGGCGCAGTGCCGGACGATGTTGTACTCCACGGTGCGATAATCTCCGTGGTTGAGCTGGATTCCACCGCCGCCGCAGTCGTGAATGTCACAATTCCTGACGATCGTATGGTGATTGAGGACGTGCTCGATCCCGGTCTGGTTGGTCTGGATGCCGTTTCCGCCGGGCGCGGTGATGTCGAAGCCGTCGAGGGTGATGTAGTTCGCGCCTTCCCCCAGACTAATGGCATCTCTCTTCGGCGGGGCCACGATCTTGGCTCCGTGCCTGGTCGCCGACCGCAGCGTCAACCTGGGCTTCGCAATCCAAATGGACTCCGTGTAGGTGCCGCTGTCCACCACGATCTCGGCGCCGGGCCTCGCGGCGTCGACCGCCGCCTGGATGCTCTTGTAGTCGGCCCCCTGCGGCGCCATGCGCAGCGCTTTCGCGCTTGCTGTTTCCCCGGACTTGCCCCCATTGGCACCAGCAGAGCCTGTGGCGCTCTTCATCAGCGCCTCCCAGCCGCTTTGAAGCGGATGCGGATAGACGTACGGCGTATAGTATCCGGCCGGCGGTTCCTCGTTGAAGAAATCCCGCCCTTCCTGGACGTGCGCGGCCTGTTTCGCTGCGTCTTCCGGATTCGCCCAAGGGCGCAGGACCATGTTCAGCCTCGCCCCGTTGAGCGTGTTGTTCCAGGCGTAGCAGGGCGACGGCTCGAACACGCCGTCGCCGTCGGCATCCGTGGCCCGGCCCGGCTGGTCCATGGCGGGATAGCCTGCCCCTGGCTGGCCCGCGGGGATCTGATTGCCGTCGACAGGGCTCGTGCCATCACACACACCAAAACCGCCCCTGTCCCAGAACGATCTTTCGTGTGTGAGTTGAATCGTGCGGGTGTTGTAGGTCGTTCCGGTCACCGTGTTGTTGAAGACGATGGCCGTCCCGGCGTTGATGAAGATGAAGCCCTGGGGCTCACCCTGCTTCAGGCCAATCGCGGAAAACGTGTTGTCGTAGACCTCGGCGCTCTGACTTCCGTAGTACCCCTTCCTCACGCCAACCCCATAGATTTCGAGCTGTGAGTTGACGATCTGGTTGTGGCGGATGACCGTTCGGGCGCCGTTGTTGGGCGCGATCCAGGGACAATCGCCGCCTTTCGCCGCCACCGGGCCGAGGTGGACCTCGTTGTCCTCCAAGTACAGCGCCGCGGCGGTGCCCAAGGTTAGCGGCTTGCGAAAGTTCGGGCGCCGGGGCCGGAAAACCAGATCGGCTGCGCAAGACCGCCCGCGAACTCTTTGTCGTCAAAACCGCAGTGGTCGATCAGCCCATAGGTGTCGCCGTTGATGGACATCATCACGCAGGCATTCTTGAACTTGCAGTGGTCGATGCGGAAATTCTTGCACGTGCCGCTGATCGAGAGGAATCCGCCCCACAAGCCGGCATCGGGCCAACCTGTGCCGTCGAAGGTCATGCCGGTAATCCGGAACGGCTTTCCTTCGACGCCTTGCACCTCGAACGGTACGCTGCTGCCCCGGTGGCTGCGATGATCGCGGATGATCGTCTTGTCCATTCCGGCGCCCTGGATGGTGATGGCCTTCATTTTGGCGCCACGGCCGGTGTTCCATCCCTTGGACCAGTCTGCCGTGCCGGCGGGGAGTTGGACGGTGTCGCCGTCCTGGGCCGCGTCGATCGCCTCCCAGACGGCCTCCGGCGTCAAGTCTGTCGCTGTGTGAGTGTCGGCGATCGCCAACCTCTCACAGCAGAGAAGAGAGGCCAGGGCGCAGACGAGAAGGCGTGCGCGAGACGGGGAAGTAGCTCCGTGGGAATGGAACACGTTGTCGTCCTTTCTTGCGGAAGTCGTTGAGGAGGGCATCCCAGCGGCGATCGAGAATCGTGGTCTGAGGCGTGGCGTGCTCTCTCGGGAGGGAGCACCGGCCCCACCGTGGAAATCATCGCCGGTTTTCGATCGGCGTTCCAGATGCGCTCCGCCGGATACGGACACGGCACGAACACATCTGTTGTGCGCGTCGGTCCGACACGCCGAGGTCGATCAGACCGAGGCGCGCCTCCAGCCGCTGGAGAAGCCCCCGGGTGCGTGGAACCACTACGAGATCCGCGCCCAGGATGAAGTCGTCACGTTGCGCATCAACGGCCAGGAGGCGAACCGCGCGACAGGTTGTTCCCCACCGTCGGGCCATATCTGCTTGACGTCCGAGGGCGATCCGTACGAGTTCCGCCACGTTCGGCTGACCGTCCTCGGCGGCAATGGAATCGTGGGGTGGGCCCGTCTTCGACGCTCACCGATTCGTGCGGAGCACGGTTTGGGCCCACCCGAGATGGCTCGGACCGACTCGAACAAGGTCTTGGTCAACGGCCTCAGTACTTCACTTCCAGGTATTGCACCCCGACAATCGCCTGCCCCTCTTTGACGCTGGCTTCGAGCCGGCTGGGGCCCACGGGGAGGGGGACGTTTCGGAACGTGCATCCCGCTTCGCCTGCCTTGATCCATTGGCGTGCGGTGACGCCGCCGCAGGAGAACATCGCTTCACCGTCCGTTTTCAAGGGGGTGAACCGCAGCTTGATTTCGTACTTCGTGGCGGCGACGACGTTCACTTCCCAGTGGCCGATGCCCTTGGGTGCCCAGCTTGCGCCGCGACCTCGCCAATCTTGCCGGGTGAGTAGCACGGGGTTCTCCTGCTTCGCGCCGAGGAAGATGCGCGCGGGCTCGGCGTAATCACGCGTGCCGGTGACGTCGTTAAACCAGGTATCGTATTGAGCCTTGAGCTGCGCCACGCGGTCTGGTTCCTGGGCGGCCAGATCGTGTAATTCGAGCGGATCGTGCGTCATGTCGTAAAGCTGGAAGGCGGTCTTGCCGTTCCACTGTTCTCCGGCGCCGAGCGACTGCACGAGTTTCCAATCCTGCGACCGTGCCGCGAACGCGCGATACCGCTCCGGCGCATCGCCGCGGTGCCATTGGAAGAAGAGCGTGCGATCGGGCCAGGCGACTTGTTGGCCTCGCAAGAGCGGGGCGAGGCTCCGGCCGTCGAACTGCACGCGCTCCGGTTTCGCCACGCCGCAGAGTTCCAGCATCGTGGGAGCAATGTCGATGTGCGCGGCGATGCGGTCCACCCGGCGCCCCGCTTCGAGCTGAGAGGGCCAGCGGACGAAGCAGAACTGGTGGATGCCGCCCTCGTACGTCGTGCCCTTCCAGCCCTGAAAACCGGCATTGAAGCCGTTGTGTTGCTGGCAGCCGTTGTCGGAGAAGAAGACGACGATCGTGTTGTCGGCCAGATGAAGTTCGTCGAGCTTCGCCAGCAGACGGCCCACGTTCTCGTCGATGTTCTCGATCATGCCGTACACCCGGGCGAGGTCCTCCGGGTCGTGCCTGGCCGCCATCGGGTGCCCGGCGTGGGGATACTGGGCGGCTTCGAAGTCGCTGTCCGGGTGATGTTGCCGGTATTCGTCCGGTACCTGGTGCGGCGCGTGGGGGCAATTGAACGGCAAGTACACGAAGAACGGCTGATCGGACTTTTTCTGGAGGAACTCGATGGCCGCGCTGGTGATCACGTCGCTGACATATCCTTGGGTTTTCACCCACTTGCCGTTGTGGCGCAGCGTCGCGTTGAAATAGGCCCCGCGCTCGTCGACCGGATCGGGCGGGTCGCCCGGCTGCGCGAGGCCGCCGCCGTTGAGGACCAGCGATTCCTGAAAGCCCTTGTCCATGGCCCGCATCGGGTAGTTGTCGCCCAGGTGCCACTTGCCGAAAATGCCCGTGCGATATCCCCCCGCGGCGAACATCTCCGCCAGGGTCGTCTCGTCGGGGTGCATCATCGATCGGCCGAGGAAGGTGTCGGTGACTCCGGTGCGGTAGTTGTAACGCCCCGTCATCAGGCAGGCCCGCGTGGGTGAGCACACCGGCATGACGTGGAAGTTGGTCAGCGAAACACCCTGGGCCGCCAGCCGGTCGATGTGCGGCGTATGGATGACCGGGTTCCCCGTCGCGCCGAGCTCGCCGAAGCCCTGGTCGTCCGTGAGGATGATGACGACGTTGGGCCTGGCGGCCGTGGCCGCGCCCGCCACGCGCATGGCTGTTCCCGATGACACGAACAGGGCCAGCGCGATCAGCACACCGATATTCGCGGCCTTCATGATTCGGTCCTCAATGAGTCAAGCACTTGTGGGCGTCTCCAAACGGATTGCGAAGGGCCGCCCATCACTGCGCCACAGACGATTGCAGCAGTTCCAGAACGCGGCGGTGCTGCGGCGGGGTCACCGCCCCTTGCAAGATCGGGTCCTTGGTCTCGACCAGGTGCTGGTAGAGCCTCTTGAGCAACTCGCTCCGGACGGCGGCGTACGAGGCATCCTGGGCCACGTCCTTCTGCTCCCAGGGATTCTTGGCCAGGTCGTAAAGCTCCACGTACGGATGATAGGCCATGGCATGGTTCGTCGGCGTGACCACGTCGGACTGCGGCCGCCAGGACTGCGAGGGGTCCATGAACGCCGGGGCCGTGGTGAAGTTCACGATCAGCTTGTGCGTCTCGGTGCGAATCGCCCGCCTCGGATCGTAGTAATCGTGATAGGTCAGCTCCGAGAAGATCTCGGATCGCGGCTGGTACGCCTTGCCGTCGAGGAGCCCGGCGAACGAGCGGCCCTGGACGTTTTCGGGGACCGGTACGCCGACGAGGTCGAGGACCGTCGGCAAGTCATCGATATTGGTGATCATCTCGTGGTGCACGATGCCGCCGTGCCAGCCTTCGCGGCTGGGGAGCCGCACGATCAGGGCCACCTGCACGCCCGGCTCGTAGAGTCCACACTTCGCGCGGGGCATGGCGATTCCATGGTCCGTTGTAAAGATCAACAGAGTCTCAGATTCCAGCCCCGTTTCTTTCAGCGCCGCCACGATCCGGCCGACCTGGCTGTCGACGTGCCGGATGCCGCCCTGGAGCCCGGCCAGTTCGTGTCGGGTCCCTTCCGTGTCGCGCAGGTAGGGCGGGACCGCGACGCCCAGCGTGTCGTCGGGCTTCAGGTCCGGTCCGGGAAAACTGCTGTCCTGCGGCGTGGCGCCGGGCCAGGTGGGGTTGGGGTAAGAGAGCCGATGCGGCTCGATGAACCCCACGCTCAGGAAGAACGGTTTCTCCCGCTTGTCGCGAAACTCGTGCAGCAGGCCGATCGCGGCATCGGCCGCCGCAACGGCCCTGGCCGGCGGCAGGTAACGCTCGTAGCCGCAACGCTGGAAACCGGAGGCGGTCTCGTGGATCACCCCGACGGCCGCCGTCGTATAGCCGGCGTCGCGGAGGATCTGGGCCATGTGCCGCTCGCCGGGGTTCAGGTCCCAGGCGAAATTGGCATGGCACAGTCCCATGACGCCGTTGGAATGCGGCCAGCGCCCGGTGAAAATCGAGGCCCGCGACGGGCTGCACCCGGGGTTGCTGCAAAAGCTCCGCGCGAACCGCACGCCCTCGGCCGCCAGGGCATCGATGTTCGGCGTCTGCACCGTCTTCACCCCGTAGCAATGCAAGTACTGGCCCAGGTCATGACAGTGGACCAGGAGGATATTGGGCCGCCGCGATTCGGCAAGAAGCACGGAGGGAAGTGCGAGCACGACGACAAATGCCGCCAAAGTCGACCACAACGAGTGACGGGTCTTCATGTAATTCTCCGAATCCCTTTCCTGCTTGGTGTTCCTGTTGCTCACGGTTTCTTGCTGGACAAGACAGGACAGGTTTCACTCGGTGCGGGGGGGGGCCTGCTTCGTAGCCTGTCCTGGGGAGCGGTGGCTTTCCAGGTTCAAGGAATAAACGGGAAATAGGGCGCGGTCCAGGGATTAATCGGGAAAATCGAGACTGTAGCAAGGCGATCGGGGCCTGTCTGACCGGCGGTCGGCTCGGTGCCGTGTGGGACAGCCGCCCCCGGCTGTTCTCATCCGGGACAGGGACAGCCGGGGGCGGCTGTCCCACATTCGGCTGGTTCCGATGGAAACTCCCAGGAAACGCCCGATATTACCCCGGCAAGGAAGATCCTCCTGTAGGTCGGACAATCCTGTCCGACAGGCCGGGGGAGTCGGACAGGATTGTCCGACCTACTTTTTTGTCGGGGTAATAGGCTTGCTACGGTCTCGATTTTACTGTGGTTTTCGGCGCTGGCGTTCACCGCTCGGGCAGTCTTCGGAACTGAGGGTTAGAGGTTCGCGTCCTCTCGGGTGCGCTGGGTTGGCCGGATTTCTCCATTCCTTCCTGGAAGAGGCAGGCTCACGCCGACCTTCCAAGAAGAAGTCCACGCTTCTCGTACACTCGCGGAATCCGCGTGCTGACCGCTCGGTGGAGCGAGATCTCTTCGTATGTGGATTCATGAATTCGTCCCTGGCATGGGGGCGTCCATCGCGCCCCGATTGCAGACCGCCCCGGGAGGGCTTACGATGCGCACGCCGACTCGCCCGCATTGCCTGGCGCGTCCCGTCGAGGGGCCATCAGGAGAGAACGGATGTTGCGCAGAAGTGTCGTGTGGGCTGCCGCCATGTCCACGGCGGCATGGTGGATCAGTGTCGCCGTGACCGTTCCGGCCCTGGCCGCGCCTCCCGGCCGTCGGCCGCAGCCCCCGCACGAGCGCGAGGCGCCGTGGAAAAAGCAGCGCCCCAGCCCGTTCGACCCCCGCGGTGAGATCCACATTCCCATCGGCGTGCCCAACACGCTCGATACCCTGAAGACGTTCGTCGAACCCGAGGGCGACTTCTCGCCGGGCGTGGGCAGCTACGGCGTCTACTACTGGGTGTACGACGAGTCCGCCAGGCGACTCGTCGCGCCCACGGCAGACGGCGTGAAGGTGGACTACGGCCTGTCTCCCGAGGGCTTCCTCATTCCCTGGTCGCAGTGGAGTGCCGGCGCGATGGTCATCCGCAGCGAGCTCTGCGAGGTCCAGCGGCCATCGCCCCAGGGCGAGGTCTTCGTGGTCGGCGCCCGGGTGAGACTGCGCAACACCGCGGGCGAGGGCCGCAAGCTCGCGCTCTGCGTCGCCTTGCGTCCCCTCGGGCCGGCGGGGTTCCCGGTGCGGAAGCTCGAGGTGAGCAGAGACGGCAACGCGTTGTCGGTCGATGGCCACCCGGCCATCGTCGCACACCAGAAGGCGACCGCGGCGGGCGTGTCGGTGACCGACACGATCGGCGAGACGATCGCCGAGGGCTGCTTCCCGATGGAGAAACAGGCGGAGTCGGCGCGTGGGACATGCTCCGGCGCGTGCGCTTCGATCTGAGGCTGGCGGCCGGGGAGTCGAAGGACATCGATCTGGTCTGTCCGGTGCTGCCCGGACGCCGGGCGGCGCGGCATCAATGGGACAACAACCCGTGGTTCAAGATCGACCAGGCCCAGTTCGATCCTCCGGAGGGCGGGCTCTTGCAGCCTGATCCGGGCCTGGACTTCTACCAGCAGCTTGCGGTCTCGCCACTCTTTGAGCAAGCGCGTGCGGCCTGGAAAGACGTCCTCGGCCCGCCGCGGCTCCAGGTGCCCGACCCGCGCTGGGAGCCGTCGCGCATGGCGGTCATGAGTCACCTGGCCATGGCGCTGAACGAAGGCGCGCCCGATCTGGCGGTCGTCAACCTCAGCGTGTTCAATCGCGACGCGGCCTACATGGCCAACGCCCTGGAAAAGTCGAGGCTGCCCGGCCTGGCGGAGATCTACCTCGATCACTTTCTCCGCTATCCCTTCCAGGGCCGCGTGGAGCCGGAGGCCGACAACCCCGGGCAGGTGCTCTGGTCGCTCGGCGAGCACTGGAAGTACACCGGCGACCGCGCCTGGCTGAAGCGGGTCTACCCGGCCGTGGAAAGGCTCGTGGCGCTCATCCGCTACGTGCGCACGACTCCGGGTCCGCACTGGGTGTATGACGACACGCTCGAATTCGGCGACGCGCTGCCGAAGGACCGTCGCAAGGAGCTCGAAGCCCGGCGCGTGCGACGGCCACAACCCGTCGTACACCGAGGCGTTCGACATCGCCGGTCTGCGCCGGCCGTCGTGCTGGCGCAGGCCGTGGACAAGAAGGCCGAGGCCGCCGCCTGGCAGACGCTCGCCGACGCGTTCTGGGAGAAGTACGACCAGGCCTACGGCGCCGATCTGGGCAAGGGTTACGGCAGCTACGCCGTGCAATGGCCCTGCCGCCTCTACCCGCTGGGAGAAGGCAAGGCGCACGCGCGATTCCAGAATATCGGCGCCCGGAAGACCGGCGAGTGGCGCTACTTCCCGCTGGCCACGGCGCACCAGGGACTCTTGAGCGGCAACCGACGCGCCGGGCACGGCACGATCGCGTCGCACCTGGCCGAGCCGCAGATGCGCGACTGGTACGCCTTCGACGAAGGCGGCCCGAGCGGCGTCGGCGGCTGGCCGAAACTCTTATCGAACTGGAGCTGGAACTATCCGCCGGAGCCGCGGCCCGCTTGGGCCCGCACCTCGGCCCGCGCCATGCCCGATGGCTGGGTGCTGGCCGAGCCTCTGGCTCTTGATGCGCGACTCTCTGGTCATGGAGGACGGCGATCGTCTCGTGCTGCTGGGCGGCGTTTCGCCGGATTGGTTCCAGCACGAGATGGCCGTGACGGAGTTGCCCACCTGGTTCGGGCGTTGCAGTCTGCGATACCGGCCCGATGGTCCCAGGGCCGAGCTCGTGCTCGCCGGCACGGCCGCGCCGCCCGGGGGCTTTGTGCTGCGACTGCCCCAGAACAGGGCCGCGACGGTCCTTGTGGATGGGCAGGCCTGTCCGCGTGCGGACGGCCGGGATTACCCGCTTCCATCGGGAACAAAGACCGCTGTCATTACCTTCACCCGATCAGACGAACGACAATGACCAGAGTCGTACGTGTTTAGCGCCCCTGTCGGCCGTAAGTCCTTTCTATGTAGCGGCGGCCGTCCCGGCCGCTCCGAAGGGGACCCATCCCGGAGCGGCCGAGACGGCCGCCGCTACACAGAAAAGTCCGGAAAAACAGGCATTCGAGACGCTAAACACGTACCTCTGGTGACCAGAGAAACGGTCATGTTGTAAGAACTGGCGACGAACGCGGGCACGCCGCCCGGGTGCAAGCCCTGTCTTTCGAGAGCAACGCGGGATATATCTGACACCATCGTGGGCCGTGTGCGGCGTTTCTCCAAAACGAGTGATCCACGGGATCGTCTCGGGGCTTTGTATCCTTTCCGGAGAGGTCTTCCATGTCGGAACATGAGCACGATCGTGGGGTCACGTCCCGAGCGCATTGCTGCTCTTGCGCTCGCCCGGAAGGCAAGCCTTTCGAGGGCGTCACCCGGCGCACCTTCCTGAGCGGAGCCGCGCTGGGCGGGGTGGCCGTCGGCGGGCTGTCCTCAACGCTCCTCGAAGCCGCCGAGCCGGACGTGCCCGCGCCGCCGCGACGCCGTCCGCTGGTCGTTCAGCCGATCTTCACGTATCCCCTGCCGACCCGCCGGCCGCACACCAGTTGGCGGAGCTGGGGAGGCATCCAGACTCAGGAAGACGTGGAAGCCGAGGCGGCACGGATCCGCGGCGAGCTCCAGGGGCTCGAAACGACCGCCGATTTTCCGCTGAAGTTCCGGCCCCTCGCTTCCATTCGCACGGCCGATCAACTGGCCCGCATTGACGGCCTGGACCAGGCCGACGCGCTGCTGCTCTACGCGGCCGGTGACGGCGGCGGCGACCTCATGGCCAGCATCAACCCGATCGCGGCCCTGGGCAAACCCACGATTTATTTCGTGCGCCACCAGTCCGGGCCGCTCTACTACTGGTATGAAGGGATGATGGCGCGGTTCCTGCATCAGCATACAGACGACCTGGCCGCCAAGGGCGTCCGCTACGCGGATGTCGTCGTGGATCGCCAGGATGAGATCCTCTGGCGGTTGCGGGCGCTGTGCGGCCTGCGGAACACGATGGGAAGCCGCATCCTGGCGGTGGGCGGACCGAGCGGCTGGGCGAACCCGAAAGCCCCCGATCTGGCCAGGGACCGCTTTCATCTCGACATCCAGACGGTCACTTACGACGAACTGGGCGAGCGGATCAAGGCCGCGCGCACGGACCAGGCCGCCGTCGCCCGCGCGCGAAAACGCGCCGCGCAATACCTGGCACTCCCGGGCACCCGCCTGGAAACCGCGCGAGAGTTCGTGGACAACGCCTTCCTGCTGGAAGAGATCTTCCGCAACCTGATGCGGCAGGCGGATTGTCGCATGATGACTATTAACTCATGCATGAGCACGATCATGCCGCTGGCGGAGACGACCGCCTGCCTGCCGCTGAGCACGCTCAACGACGACGGCTACATGGCGTTCTGCGAGTCCGATTTCGTGGTCATCCCCGCCGGAATCTTGCTGGGGGCGATCTCCGGCAAGCCGCCTTTCCTCCAGGACCCGACGTATCCGCACGACGGGATCATCACCCTGGCCCACTGCACGGGACCGCGGAAAATGGACGGCCACACGCCCGAACCGGCGCGGATCATGACCCATTTCGAGTCCGACTTCGGCGCCGCTCCCAAGGTGGACATGCGCATCGGCCAGAAAGTGACCATGATTGCGCCCGACTTCGCCGCCCAGCGCTGGATGGGTTTGACCGGCGCGATCGCGGACCACCCCATGTTGCCGATTTGCCGCACCCAGATCGACGTCCGCTTCCAGGCCCCCAGTGCCGAGATCGCGGCGCGGATGCCGGGGTTCCACTGGATGCTGGTCTACGGCGACTACGCCCGAGAGGTGGGATACGCGCTCGGCAAGGTGCCGATCCAGTGGGACTTTCTGGCGGCGACTTCTTGAGAGTCTATCCCCAAAGCCCCAAAGGGGCGAAAGTCCATAGCCCGGGGCGTCAGCCCCGGGTACCGAGGCCGCGACCGCGACCGCTTTCTCCAGAGCCCCCGAAGGGGCGACAGAAGGTCCGGCGAGAGCATGGTTTCTGTCGCCCCTTCGGGGCTCTGCAGAGAGGATTTTGGGCGTCGTTCTCCGTCCCGGGGCTGACGCCCCGGGCTATTCACTTTCGCCCCTTTGGGGCTGTTGAGACAGACTCTGAGAACAAACGGACCCTGTTGTTCCCTTGCGGCGCCTGGCTCGTATCGCCGCGCCGCGTCCCACACCATGCCAAGGAGCAAGCCACACCCATGCGAGCGCCTCTCCGAAACGCCATCTGGTCGATCCTTCTGGCCCTGCCGAGCGTGTTCCTGCCGGCGATCGCCGCGGCGGACGCCGCGCCGCGGCGGCCGAACTTCCTCTTCATCTACACCGACGATCAGCGCTGGGACGCCCTCAGTGTCGTGCAGCGCGAGCAGGGCGAGAAAGGACGATTTCCCTGGCTGCACACGCCCCACATGGACCGCGTCGCGGCCGAAGGCGTGCGCTTCCGTAACGCCTTCGTGGTGAACTCTCTCTGCGCTCCGAGCCGGGCCAGCTTCCTGACGGGCGTGTACGGCTACCGCAACGGCATCGTGAACAATCACACGCCATTCCCGGTCGAGAACGTCACGTATGCCTCGTTGCTCAAGCAAGCCGGCTACGTGACCGGCTACGTGGGCAAGTTCCACATGGACAATCAGCGCGGCCAGCGGCCGGGCTTCGATTTCTCCGCGAGCTTCATCGGTCAGGGACGGTACTTCGACTGCCCGATCGAGGTCAACGGCCAGGAAACGCCCTCCAAGGGCTGGGTCGATGATGTCTCGACCGACTACGCCCTGAGCTTCCTGCGCACGAACCGGGAGAAGCCATTCGCGCTGGCCGTGGGCTTCAAGGCGACTCACGGACCGTTCGCGCCCCGCCGCGCCGCAAGAATGACTACGAGGGCGAAACGGCTCGACCCGTGCCGAACCTGGATCAGCCCGCGATCTACGCGCCTGCTCCTCAATCACGTCCGGCAGCCCGCCGACCGGCAGGGACGGTCGCGACGAACCTCGATTACTTCCGCTGCATCACGGCCGCCGATGATAATCTCGGCAAGATCCTCCAGGCGCTCGATGACCTGAAGCTGACCGACGACACGGTCGTCATCTTTTCGAGCGACAACGGCTTCTACCTCGGCGAGCATCGTCTCGGCGACAAGCGTTCCGCCTACGACGAGAGCCTGCGCATTCCTCTCATCGTCCGATACCCGAGGTTGAAGCGGCCCAACGTGACCAGTGACCGCATGGCGCTGAACATCGACCTGGCGCCGACGCTGCTCGACTTCGCGGGCGTCGCCGTTCCCTCCGCGATGCAAGGGCGCAGCCTGCGACCGCTCCTGGAGGGCCGGGAAGAGGGCTGGCGCTCGTCGTTTTTTTATGCGTATTTCTATGAGAACGGGTTTCGCGTGCCCACCGTGACCGCCGTCCGCACCGAGAAAGCGAAGCTGATTCGCTACCCCGGCCACGAGGAATGGACCGAACTGTTCGACCTGTCCGCCGATCCTTTCGAGATCCACAACCGCATCGCCGATTCCGGACAGGCCGCGTTGCGCGGAACTCGAAGCGGAATATGAGCGGCAGCAGACGGCCATCGGCTTCCACATTCCCGAGTTCGCCGACAATCCGAAGAACGACGAGCCCAGGCCGGCGCAAAAGGCGTGGGTCCTCGATTACCGCTTCGATCACGACGAGGGCAACCGCGTGGTCGATGCCTCCGAGGCCAGGAACCACGGCACGGCCGTCAAGGCGGAACTGGTCGCAGGCCGCGACGGTAAGAAGGCCCGCCGCTTCGAGGGCCAGGGCCATATCGCCGTGCCGAAATCGAGCAGCCTCGACCCCGGCGTGCGGTCCTGGACGGTCGAGGTGACCTGCAAGCCCGAGCGCGACCGCGGCATCGTGCTCGCTCACGGCGGTCAGACCAACGGCTATGCGCTTTCTCTGGACGCCGGCCGGCCTGTTTTCACCGTCGTGATTCAAAACCGGCCGACGCGCATTGTGGGGCGCTCGTCGATCGTGGGCCAGTGGGCCAAGCTCACCGGCCAGATCCTACCTGACGAGACGTGCCAGTTGCTCGTGGATGGTCAGAAAGTGGCCGCAGGCCGCCTGCCCGGACCCATGCGCACGCCGTTGGATACGCTCCAGATCGGCGCGGACCTCGGCAGCCAGGTGCTCGGTGACGACGCGCCGGCCGCCTTCGTCGGCCTCATCGAGTCGGCGCGGATCTACAGCGGCGTGGCACCTTGATTGCAGAGGATAAGTGAGTGTAAGAGAAGTGTAGATTGCATCTTGTAGGGTAGGCTTTAGCCTGCCAGACTAACTCCATTTCCAGAAAGGTCTGGCAGGCTAAAGCCTACCCTACAAGACTACATCGTTACACCTCGGCCTCACTTGCCGAGAACACCCAGCCAACTGCGTGTGGCGTAATCGTTGAACGTCAAGACGAGCAGGATCATGAACCAGAAGAACGCGGCCCCCGAGAAGACCCAGATCACGTTCTTACTGAACCGCACGTGCATGAAGTAGAGCAAGATCAGCACGGCCTTCACCGTGGCGATGGTCAGCGCCACGGGCATGGCGGCCGCGCCAGGTCGGGAACCGACGCCACCACGGTCAGTGCCAGCAAGGCCAGCAGGAGAAGGAAGACCGTCACGTTGGCGCGGACGGAAAGAATGTGCTCGTTCATCAGTGGCGATCGACCAGGTAGAGTAAGGGATAGAGGTACACCCAGACGATATCGACGAAGTGCCAGTACAGGCCGGTGACCTCGATCTGCGTCGAGCCACAGCCCGAGAGCCAGCCGCGCCCGGTCAGCCAGGCCATCACGCCCACCAGGACGACGCCGACGATGACGTGGATACCGTGCAGCCCGGTCATGAAGAAGTAGAGTACGAAGAACATCTGGGCGCGGCTCTTGGCGGTGGAGTACGATTCCTCACCACGATAGTCGGGCGCCGCTTCGGGCCCACCAGGCCGGGCAGCGCGTTCGGCCGGGCCGCGGGAATGGGGTCTTTGTGCTCCGAGGAAACGACGTCCTGGTCGGTCCGCTCCTCCCGGCCCCACTTGAAGTTGATGCCGGGAATCAGGTGCTCGTGGTAGTCGGCCGTCCACTCGACGGCCTTGATGACCAGGAACATGCATCCCAGGGCGATGGTCGCCACCATCAGCAGGACGGCGGGCTTCCGTTGCCGCAGGTGTGAAGCGCGGACCGCCAGCGCCATCGTGAGGCTGCTGGAAAGGAGCACGACCGTGTTCAAACCGCCGAGGCCGATGTTCAGATACGCGGCCGCCGCGACAAACTCGGCATGGTAGAGGTGCCGGTACAGGAAGAAGGCCAGGATCAGACCGCCGAAGAACATCACCTCGGTGGCCAGGAAGGTCCACATGCCGAGCGTCGCGCTGAACTCCTGCTGCTCCTGATCGTCATACTGGTGCAGCAGCATCGGTTCGGCATCGTACTCCGGCGTGCCGGGCCGTGGAGTGGCGTGGGTTTCGACGCTCATCGCGCACCTCCGGCGGGTTGAGGCTGCCGGGCGGATTCGGGCGTCTCGTCGTGCCCACGCTCCGCCTCCTCGGGCGAGTAACGGTACGGCTCCGCGACCACGATGGGAGTCTCCAGGAAGTTCTCGGTCGGTGGCGGGGACGACGTCATCCACTCCAATCCCGTCGCCTTCCACGGGTTCGGACCGGCCATCTTGCCATACTTCAGCGACAGCAGCAGGTAGACGACCGGCATGATGTAGCCGACCGCCATGATGGAGGCGCCGGCCGTGGAGAGCACGTTCAAGATCTGGAACTCGGGCGGGTACTCATAATAGCGCCGAGGCATGCCCAGGTAGCCGAGAATGAATTGCGGGAAGAAGGTCAGGTTGAAGCCGATGAAGATGACCATGGCCGACAGCCGGCCCCAGAACTCGCTGTAGAGCCGGCCGGTCATCTTGGGCCACCAGAAGTGGATGCCGCCAAGATACCCCATGATCGTGCCGCCCACCATGATGTAGTGGAAGTGCGCGACCACGAAGTAGGTGTCGGTGACGTGGATGTCGATCCCGACCGAGGCGAGCATCAGGCCCGTCAGACCGCCGATCGTGAACAGGCCGATGAAACCCAGGGCGTAGAGCATCGGCGTGTCGAACCGGATCGAACCCTTGTAGAGGGTGGCCGTCCAGTTGAAGACCTTGATCGCCGACGGGATGGCCACGAAGAACGACAGGGCCGAGAAGACGACGCCCGCGTACATCGACTGCCCGCTGACGAACATGTGGTGGCCCCAGACCAAGAAGCCAAAGACCGCGATGGCCAGGCTCGAGAAGGCGATGAAATAGTAGCCGAAGATCGGCCGTCGCGCGAAGCACGGGATGATCTCGCTGACGACCGCCATCGCCGGCAACACCATGATGTACACCGCCGGGTGCGAGTAGAACCAGAACAGGTGCTGGAAGAGAATCGGGTCGCCCCCCAGCGCCGGGTCAAAAATGCCGACGTGCAACAACCGCTCGGTCGCCACCAGCACCAGGGCGATGGCCAGCACGGGCGTTCCAAGGATGATGACGAGCGAGGTGGCGTAATGGCCCCAGACAAACAGCGGTAGCCGCGACCAGGTCATCCCGGGCGCCCGCATTGTGTGCGTCGTCACCAGGAAGTTCAGCCCGGTGAGAATCGACGAGAACCCCGCGATGAACGCCGCCATCGCCGCCGGCACCACCATCGTATTGGAGAACATCGTCGAAAATGGTGTATAAAAGGTCCAGCCCGTATCCACACCGCCGAACAGAAGAATGTACACGCCAATCGTTCCGCTGAGCATGTACAGATAGAAGCTCATCAGGTTCAGCCGCGGAAACGCCAGGTCGCGCGCGCCGATCATCAGCGGAATGAAGAAGTTGCCCAGCACGGCCGGGATCGCCGGGATGAGAAAGAAGAAGATCATCACCACGCCGTGCATGGTGAAGAGCCGGTTGTAAGCGTCGGGCGAGTGGACCAGGTCCCCCTTGGGCGTCAACAGCTCGATGCGGATCAAGGTCGCCATCGCGCCGCCGACGAGAAAGAAGACCGTGATCGCGGCCATGTACATCAGCGCAATGCGCTTGTGGTCGGACGTGAACAGCCACGACTTGAGCGTGTAGGCGTCGAGGTAGTCCTCGCGGACCGGCTCGTCGGCAGGCACGTGCGCCCCTTGCGGTCTCATTTCTGACCCTCTCCTCCAAGCGACTTGATATAGGCGATGATGCGGATCAGCTCGTCTTCGCTGAGCTGATCGCGGTACGAGGGCATCAACGGCTGGTACCCGGCGACGACCTCCGACTTGGGCAACAGAATGGAGTCGCGGATGTAGCGCTCATCGGCGATGACGAACCGGGCCTGGTCGCCCTCCATGATCGGCACCGGCCGGCCGTAAATGCCCTCCAGCAGCGGCGCCTTGACCGCCTGGTTCGGACCATGACAGCCGGCACAGTGGTTCTGGACAAAGAGCTTCTTGCCCGACTCGGCCAGCGTCTCGCCACTCTCGCCGGCCGAGAGCCACCTTTCGTACTCGGCCGGCTCCATGACGTCGATCCAGCCCCCCATCAAGGAGTGGTTCGTGCCGCAATACTCCGCGCAGAACAGGTGATACCGCCCCGGCTTCGTCGGCTGGAACCACTGCTCGGTATAACGTCCCGGCAGCACGTCCTGCTTGATGCGGAACGCCGGCACGAAGAAGCTGTGAATCACGTCCTGCGAGGTCATCTTCAACTTCACCGGGCGGCCCACCGGCACGTGCAGCTCGTTGATCTCCTTGCGCCCTTGCGGGTGTTGTAAGTACCACATCCACTGCTTACCGACGACATAGACCTCGTAAGCATCGCCGGGCGGCTGGTAAGCGTCGAAGAAGACCTCGGTGGACCACACGAACATCACCATCACGATCACGAGCGGAACCCCGATCCAGAGCACCTCCATCAGCTTGCTCGACTCGGGAGGATTCGACCGGTCCACCTTCGTCCCCCGGCGATAGCGCACGGCCATGTACAGGATGAGGAACGCGATCAGCGCCGAGAAGAAGGTCGTGATGCCCAGCTCGAACAGGAACAAGGCATCGACCCGACTCGCGGTCGTGGACGCCGAATCAGGGATGAGCGGAATATTCCACATGGGTCTCGTTTTCCCGAGGTCGGATTCCCTCGTAGGGTCCGCGGTGCGGACCGTCTTCGCCTGACCTGGTCCGCACAGCGGACCCTACGAACATACGGATGGAGGAGGCACTACACGGCGACGCTCGCGGTATAACAGCAGGCCGACGCTCGTGGCCAGGACGAGCACCGTCAGGGCGCCCAGCATCTGGGTGACGCGCATGATCGCCAGGGTGTACTTACCGCTGGCGGCATCATAGTCGTAGCAGAGCATCAACAGCCGGGCGACCGGGCTGCCGATCTTGCCGGCCGAGGCTTCCATCGAGCGCGAACTGAACGTCCCGCGCCGGGTAGTCGATGCCGAAGAGATAGCGCGCCACCCGTCCTTGCGGCGTCAGGATCGTGATGCCGGCGGCGTGGGCGAACAGGCCCGAATTGGGGTTGTACGTGTACCGGAATCCCACCGACTTCGCGAGGGCCGCGATCGCGGCGGCGTCGCCCGTCAGGAAGTGCCAGCCGCGTTCGGCGCCCGCACGGCCGTAAGAACGCAGGTAAGACCGTTTCTTGGCCGCCGCCAAGTCGCTCGTCTCCTTGGGATCAATGCTGACCGTCACGATCTCGAAGTCGGTCCCGAGCCCGAGCGAGAGCGGCTTGAGACTGCGCGTCAGGTTGTTCAAGACCTGGTTGCAGAGCATCGGGCACTGGTAATAGACGAGCGTCAAGATGACCGGCCGCTTGAGATGGAAGTAATCGCCGAGCCGCACCGGCTGGCCGTGTTCGTCACGGAAGACCAGCATCGGCCGGCACCTGGGCATCCAGCTTCTGATCGAAGCCCACCTTGTCGAGGATCGTCCCGCCCCGGCCCGTGGCGATGGTCTGGCCTCGCGAGAATGCAGGGACGACCGTCAAGCTCAGGGCCAAGAGAATCACCAGATTTCGTCGTGATACCGCGTTCATGATCGATCGACCGTTCGAGAATAGGACTTGCGCACAAACAGCCTTGCGAACTCAGAGGCTATCCGGGAAGTCTGGTATTAGCCCCGAAGGGGCGGCAGTGAATAGCCCGGGGCGTCAGCCCCGGGAACCGAGAACGACGCGCTACAAACCCTCTCCAAAGCCCCGAAGGGGCGGCCGATGTCGTTGTTCCACGGACCGTTCTGTCGCCCCTTTGGGGCTGCGGAGGAAGATTCTCTCGCCGCGGCTCCGCTTCCTTCCCGGGGCTGACGCCCCGGGCTATTCGCTGTCGCCCCTTCGGGGCTTTCCGGATAGTCTCTCAGAGAGCTAGACAGCCTGTGGGTGGCTGGGGCGGAGTCTTCGACGCCCCAGTCGGCGTCGGCGTGGCGCACTGGGACGTCGAAGACTCCGCCCCAGCCACCCGGATGCTCCATCTTGAAGAAGTCATTTGTGCACAAGCCTTTAGGGTGCGGGAGGGGCTGCCGGTCGCGTCGGCAGGCCCTTTTCGGCCACGATCTCGAGGGCGCGGTCGATCGGAATGCGACCGACGCCCGTTTTGGCGTCCCAGCCATAGGTCGAGAGGGCGATCCCGTCCTCGACCTTCATCCGGGCCGTGTCGGCGGCGGGATTGCCTTGCAGCACGGCGCCGGGGAACTGATCGGTCTGATCGGCGTAGCGCCGCGGCTGGCGCAGCGCGAGCTCCTTCTCCCGAGCCACGAACTGAGACCGGATCACGACGGCGAGGATGCCCATGATGACCAGCGTGAACACGGACAGCACGACGGCGAAGAGAAAGACACCCTTGACGTTGATCTGGGAACGCGTGGGGTCGGGGTAGGGGGGGCCGGGCGCCGCGGCTGGAGCTGGAGAATGAAGAGGGTCGGTCATCGTCAGTGCCCTCCCGCGGGTTCAATCACCAACCCCAGGCCAGGCAGCCGGCGCGGGATCAGGTCCTTCTGTTCCAGGAACCAGAGAAAACTCGCCAGGCAAATCCCGCCGATGCCGACCGTCGCGATCAACGCCACGAACGCGCTCCCCCACGTGAAGTAAGGGTGCAACGGATCGGGGATGGCCGACGGTAAGACCAGCCAGGCCATATTCACCAGGTGCATCACCGCCACGACTCCCGCGATGGCCATCAGCGTGGGTACCCTGCGCTTGGTTTCCTTGAAGATCAGCACCAAGAACGGCGCGAAGAAGTGGAACAGGATGAGCAGTAAGGACACCGTCCACCAGCCGCCGCCGGAACGTTTCAAATACCACGGAATCTCCTCGTGCAGGTTCCCCATCCAGATGATGAGGAGCTGCGAGAAGGACATGTAGGCCCAGAGCATCACGAAGGCCATCATCAGGTTGCCGAGATCATTGAGCCGCTCGGCGTCGACGGTCGCGGCGACTTCGGGTTCGTGCTCGGAGAGCAGCCCGGCGGCCACGATCATCAGGGCGAAGGTCGTCAGGCCCCAGCCGACGATCAACATCGCCCCGTAAATGGTCGAGTACCAGCGCGGTTCCAGCGACATCGCCCAGTCAATCGCCGCGAAGCTCGACGAGAGAAACATGATGGCCAGACCGGGGCCGCTGATCTCCATCATCCGTTGCGTCGGCGCGGGATCTTCGGTGTGGTCCTGCGCGGCCGAGAAGCGGTTGAGCAAATACGCCAGGCCGCCCCAAAGAAGGAAGTAGAGGAGCGCCCGCAGCGCGAAGCCGCCCACGCTCATATAGCTGCGCTTGTGGGCGATCTCGGCCGCCAGCGCGGCGTCGGGATGGACCCAGGGATACAGCGCCCCGGCCCCGATCAGGATCGGCAGAAAGAGCAGCGCCAGCGGCAGGATGGTCATCGCGCCGGCTTCCAGGGGACGGCGGATCGCCATGCCCCAGCCGCCGCCGACGAGATTGTGCAGGCACGTCAGCGAGATGCACCCGAGCGCGATGCCGACCCAGTACAGGTAGGCGACCAAGTAGCCGTGCATCAGGTCGGACCCCGACCAGATGCGGTGACCGATCAGCGAGAGCAACAAGCTCAGGAGCACTCCACCGCCGCCGGCCAGCAAGGCCAGCCGGCGGATCTCGGCCAGACGCATGGAGAGCGGGAGGGTGGTGCTCACTGGCCCGCCTCCTTCTTCAGCTTGTCCTGGTCGATCTTGGGGAGCGTCTTGAGGTCATCGGCCGTCACATGCTCGCCGAGCTGAAGGACGCGGATATAGGCCGCGATCCGCCAGCGATCATCGACCGCGACGCGGGAGGCGTAAGAGTACATGATGCCGTGGCCATGGGTAATGACATCGAAGAAATGTCCGGCGGGGGCCTGCCGGAGATCCGCATACGTCGGTACCGTGCTCCCGGTCGGCGACGCTCGCTTTGCGCCACCGGGGATCGGATAGTACGACGGCGGGGCCGGAAACCCGCGCTGAACGATCATGCCCTGGCCGTCGCCCTTCGCGCCGTGGCAAGGGGCACAGTAAATCTCGAAACGCTCCCGGCCCCGGTCGAGATCATGCCGGGTCATCCGGAAGGGGAACTGGTCGGCCAGTTGCCCGTTGATCTTACCCGTGGAGCGGAGCTCGTCATCGTCGAGCTGTCCCCGCGCGATCGTGCCGGCCACCACCGGGCGGGCGGAGGTGCCGTCGCTGAAGAACGAGCTCGGCTCCAATGGCTCGTACCGCGGCTGGTCGTACATCTCCTGGCGGCAGCCGGCCAGGGTGGTGAGCACCACGGCCAGTAAGTAGGCTGGGTCTAGACCCAGCCTACGGAGACCCAGGAAGTAGGCTGGGTCTAGACCCAGCCTACGGAGACCCAGCCCACAAGACTTCCAGGGCCGACAGGAGCGTTGTGGATGGGGGTGTGTTTCCATCGGTCGTTCAGAATTCCACATCGGTGACCGAATTCGGTGAGAGCGATTCCAGAAAGAGCCGCGTTTGCGAGCGATCAAATTGCGGATCGACCGCCTGAATGCACAGGAAGAACCGGCTGCGCAACGCCAATTCGAAGCTGGGAGCGTTGAAGACGGGATGATTCGGCCGGGGCAGCCCGTTCAGGCCGAGCATGCCCAGCACGGCGAACAGGGCCGCGCCCAGCACCGTGAGCTCGAAGGTAATGGGCACGAACGCCGGCCAGCTATGATAGGGCTTACCCGCCACGATGATGGGGTAATCGACGACCGCCGTGTACCACTGCATGAAGTACGCGAAGGCCGCGCCACAGATCCCGCCGATCAGGACGACCAGCGCCATCCGGTTATGGCGGAAGCCGATCGCCTCGGCCAGGCCATCAACAGGCATGGGCGAATAGGCGTCCATGCGGCGATAGCCGGCCTCGTAAGCCCGTTCGGCCGCCGCGACCACCTCGTGCGGGTGGAGGAACTCCGCCAGGATGCCGTAGAGCTTGGGTGCGGTGTCCATTAAGGGGCGCCCTCGGGTGTCTGCGCGGCCATGGCCTCAACCATGGAATGGGCCGGCGCACCATGGACCAGTTCACGCATCTCGGCGATCGAGATGACCGGCAGGAACCGGATGAACAGGAAGATCAGCGCGAAGAACAGGCCGAGCGAGCCGTAGAACGTCGCGTAGTCCCAGAACGTCCCGTGATACTCCCGCCACGACGACGGGAGGAAATCCGTGTGCAGGCTGACCACGACGATCACGTAGCGCTCCAGCCACATGCCAATGTTGATGATGACCGCGATGACCCAGAGGGCGTAGACGTTCGTGCGGAACCACTTGATCCAGAAAAGTTGCACCACCAGGCAGTTGCACAGAATCAGCAGCGCGTACGTAAACCAGTAATCGCCGAACGGCCGCTCGTGGAGCATCAGGAAGCTTTCGTACTTGTTACCGCCGTACCAGGCCATGAAGGTTTCCATGACGTAGCCGTAGGCCACGATCAATCCCGTCGCGAGCATGACCTTGGCCATGTTGTCGAGGTGCTTGAGCGTGATGAAGTCGTGCAGGCCGTAGAAGTGTCGCAGCGGAACGCACAGGGTGGCGACCATCGCGAACCCGGAATAGATGGCCCCCGCGACGAAATACGGCGGGAAGATCGTCGAGTGCCAGCCGGGAATGATGCCCGAGGTGAAGTCAAGGCTCACGACCGTGTGCACCGAGACGACCAGCGGCGTGGCCAGGGCGGCCAGTAAGAGGTACGCCGTGCGGTAGCGGTGCCAGTGCCGCGCCGAGCCGCGCCAGCCGAGCGCCAGAATGCCGTAGATGATCTTGGCGGCCGGGTTCTGAGCCCGGTCTCGTAAGGTGGCCACGTCGGGAATCAGGCCCACGTACCAGAACAGGAGCGAGACCGTCGCATAGGTCGAGACCGCGAACACGTCCCAGACCAGCGGGCTGCGCCACTGCGGCCACAGCCCCATGGTGTTGAAGTACGGTAAGAGCCAGTAGAAGACCCAGGGGCGGCCCATGTGAATCAGCGGAAAAATCCCCGCGCAGGCCACGGCGAACAGCGTCATGGCTTCGGCGAAGCGATTGATCGAGGTCCGCCACTCCTGCTTCAACAGTAAGAGGATGGCCGAGATCAACGTGCCGGCGTGGCCGATGCCGATCCACCACACGAAGTTGATGATCGCGAACCCCCACATCACCGGGACGTTCACGCCCCAGATGCCGACGCCCACGGCCAAGAGGTATGTGATCGCCACGAACAGCATCATGACGAGCACGAAGGAAATCGCGAACCCGGTCAGCCAGCGCCAGTTGTAGGGGCGGGTCAGCACGAGCGCACTGATCTTGTCCGACACCGTCCCGTAGGTGTGCGCGCCTTCCAGGATGGCATGCCCGGCTTCGTGCGCCTGGGTGGTCGGCGGTGCCTCGGTCGCCATCGCGTCACTCCGCCTCAAGCTCGGTGTTGGGGTTGGTCAGCTTGGCCAGATAGGTCGTGCGCGGCCTCGTGTTCAGCTCGGCCAGAAGCTCGTAATGCCGGGCGTCGCTCCGCGCCTGGGCAACCGCACTGGTCCGATCGTTCTTGTTGCCGAAGATGATCGCCCGCGTCGGACAGGCCTGCTGGCAGGCCGTCTGGAGACCGTCGCCATCGCGGACCTGCTCATCGCCCCGACTCTTCTCGGCTTCCATCCGCGCGTGGTTCAGACGCTGCACGCAGTAAGTACACTTCTCCATGACCCCGCGCGTGCGGACGGTCACCTCGGGATTGCGCTGCAGCTTCAGGCTCGCGGTTACCAGATCGCTGTACTGGAAAAAGTTGAACCGCCGGACCTTGTACGGGCAGTTGTTGCCGCAATACCGCGTGCCCACGCAACGGTTGTAGGTCATCTCGTTGAGGCCCTCGGCGCTGTGCGTGGTCGCGCCGACCGGGCAAACCAGCTCGCAGGGGGCCTTTTCGCAGTGCATGCAAGGGACCGGCTGGTGATACATCTTCGGGTTGGCGGGCGCGCCTTTGTAGTAATGGTCCACGCGAATCCAGTGCATCGTGCGCCCGGCGATGACCTGCTTCTTACCCACGACCGGGATATTGTTCTCCGCCTGGCAGGCGATCTCGCACGCGCCGCAACCGATGCACGTATTCAAGTTGATCGCCATCGCCCACGCATTGCCGACGCCACCCTCTTCGCGCCGCCGCTCCGGCTCGGGGGTCTCGACGAGCGTCATCGCTTGCTCCCGCCGGTCTTCGGCGGGATGCTTCTTGAGCTCGTCGAGCTGGTGGACCGGGACCACCCGCACCATGTCGCGATCGGCGAGCCTCGTGTCGATCGCCTGTTGCACCTGGGTGTTGGCCAAGCGATACGTCCGCCCGGTCGGTCGCATCGCCAGGCCGGTGCCGAACGCCGGTTCTTTCGAAGTGCGGATGGCGTACGCATTGAACCCCGCCCCGGTGCCGACCTGGCCCGCGTGCCTGCGGCCGTAGCCTAAATGGATCGTCACCGAGTTGTCGGCATGCCCGGCCAGGACCCAGACGGCCGCTTCGAGCGACCGCCCCTGGTAATCGAGGACGATCAAATCCTCGCTCTGGATGCCCAGGTTCTGGGCGGTGGCCGGACTGATGTGAACCGCGTTATCCCAGGTCAGTTTCGTGAGCGGCTTGGGGAGCTCCTGGAGCCAGCCGTTGTTGGCGAACTGGCCGTCCCAGGTCGTCGGATCGGGCCGGAAGACGAGCTCCAGGGCATCATCGGGCGGCACGGCCGGCGCCGGGATCGAGCTCGCGGGCCGGGCCGTGACTTTCTGCGCCTGGGCCGTGGTGCCCGCGATGACGCCGTCGTGGACCGACTTGCGCCAGAATGCCTCGAACCCCTCGCCTTCGTGGTGCATCTCCCAGGTTTCGCGCACCAGCCGCAGACCCGAATGAGCCAGCGCGCCGGCCGGGGGCGCTTCGCCGGTCATCGCCGCCACCAACTCGATGGGCGACTGGCCGCCGAACAGGGGAGCGATGAGGGGTTGCTGGATGCTCGCGGTACCGTCAAAGGCGCGCGCGTCGCCCCAGGCTTCCAGCGTGTGCGCCATCGGCACGTGCCAGCGGCAGTGATCGGTCGTCTCGTTCTCGTACAGGCCCAGGTGGGCGCTGAACTTCACCTTGTCGAGATGCGCGGCGAAATCGAGATCGGCCGGGGCGCTGTAAACGGGGTTGCAGTCCAGCAGGATCAAGACCTCGACCGCGCCCGCGTCCATGTCGCGCACCAGATCTTCGAGCGTGCCCCCTTGCTCCGGCTTCGCCGGCCGGACGGCCACCGGCGCGATGTACTCGACCGCGGCGTGGTTCTCCAGCGTCGCGTTGATGAGCTGGACCAGGGCGTGCACCTCGGCCGGCTGATCCTCGCCGACGATCACCAGACCCTTCTGCTTGTGCGCCTTCAGTTCACGCACGGCCGCGTCGAGCCAGCGCTTCGCCTCGGGGGACCGCTCGACGGCCGGCACCAGCGCGCCTTCCACGCCCACCTCGCGCGCCAGCACGGCCACATGAGAGGCCATCAGCCGAGACGGTTCGGGCAAACGGTGATCAGCCATCGAGCCGGTGATCGAGGGCGTGCTCTCGGCCACGTAGAGCCGATTCATCACGGTCGTCTCGCGGCGGGACGCAAAATCCCGCGCCGCGCGGACCCGGCCCGGGCCGCGACCGAGAAAATCGGCGTCGAACGCGACCACCACCTCGGCCTTGTCGAAGTGATAGACCGGCTCGAGCTCGGTCCCGAACGCCAGCTTCGTGCCTTCCAGCACGCGATGCCGCGAAACCGGCTGGTCCTGGTGCCAGCGCGCTTTCGGAAACCGTTCGAGCACCTTGTTCAGCAAGCGGCCCAGGGTCGGCGAGGTGACCGTCCCCGTCAGGATGCGCAGGCCCCGGCCCTGCCCGCGGCCCAGATGGTCGGCGTCAAGCTGCGTGGTCAGCTTGCCCAGGAAATCGCCCCAGGTGCTGACCCGGCCGTTCAAGAGCACGGTCTGCGACCGGTCCGGATCGTAGAGCCCGAGCACGGCCGCTTGCGCGAAGACGTCGGTCCCTCCCAGGCTGGCCGGGTGCCGTTCGTTCCCCTCGATCTTGACGGGCCGCCCCATCTGACTGGTGACCAGCACGCCCGTCGCGTAGCCGTCGAGCGTCACCACCGAGGCGTACGACAGCGGCCGGCCGGGAAGGATCTCCTCGGGCTGCCGCACATAGGGGACAATCTCCTCCATGGGCTGAAAGGCACAGCCGCTCACCCCCGCGAGGGCCAGCGAGGCACCCATCAACCGCAGAAACTGCCGGCGGCTGTCGGCATCGCGCCACTGGTCGGCCTGGCTTGGGAACTCGCGCGCCAGCCGGTCCAGAAACTCCGGCGTGCCGGCCAGCTCGTCCAGGCTGCGCCAGCCGCGCAGGCCCGCCCGGTCGTCATGCTTGTCGTGAGGAATCATCGGTGACATGTAGAACAATTGGTGATACGGTCGAGACTGGTTTCCATATGATATTGCTTGACCAGCGCCTGGCCCAGGCTGAGCTGGTCCTGGGGCTGCCACTGCATGTCCACGACCTTCTCCCGCGGCCGTAGGTACTTCTGCGGTTGACGATGACAGTTCAAACACCACTCCATCGTCATCGGCTCGGCCTTCCGGATCAGCGGCATCTTGTCCACGCGGCCATGACAAGACACACAGCCCACGCCCTTGTTGACGTGGATCGCATGGTCGAAGTAGACAAAGTCCGGCAAATCGTGGACCCGGTCCCAGTGCAAGGGCTGATTCCCGGCCAGACTCGCCCGCACCGGCTGCAACAGCGGCGCCTGCGTCCAGACCTGAGAGTGGCAGCTCATGCAGGTGTACGTCGGCGGCATGCCCGCGAACGACGACGTCTCCACTGTGGTGTGACAGTAACGACAGTCGATGCCCAGCCCCCGGACATGGTGCTCGTGGCTGAACGGAACCCGCTGATTGATCACGACATCGACTTGCGTCACGAAGGGGGATTTGTTGAACAGATACGTCATCACCAAGAGACCCAGCACCACGAACAACGAACCGAAAATCGTCAGACGGGAAAGTGTGTTGGTGCTCGGGTGAAAAATCTGAGCCATCGTTGCCCCTCGCCGACCAGTGCGCACGCCCCAGATTGTGAAATTTTTCACGAACTCGCGGCCACAGGAACCCCGCGCCTGCGCAATCGGTACCTCGTCCCCGACCCGGTTTTAGATAATAGCGATTCTTATTATGGTTTCAAGCCGGTCCCGACCCGGCGTCCGGACCTGGGTGCGGGCCGCGGACGGTTTCTTTCAGTATGGGCACCGCGGGGAGATCGTCACGGGTCGGGCGCGGATTTTGTCCGGGACCGGGGGTCGGCCCAACCTTCGTCGGCGGCGCCGCGGCGGCGGAAATCGGCCAGGGCCTGCGGGAGCGTGCGCATCAGGCCCGGGGCGAACTGGTCGAGGCGAGGTGAGCGCAGACCGCCCTGGAGGGGACGGCGGGCGTCCTGGGGGATCGTCTCGTTGGGACGCGCGAGGATGCCCGCGGGATCGAGGTCGAAGGCGGTGGCAATGGCGCGGGCGAAGTCCGGGCGGCTCCAGCATTCGGGACCGGCCACATGGATCAGGCCCGATTGGGCGGCTTCGGCCAGGAGGACCGCGGCGCGGGCGACGTCGGGCCCGTAACTGGGGCTGGAAACCATGTCCGACGGGCAGACCACAGGCCGTTGCTGCTCCAGGGCGCGCACGACCTGATAGGCGAAATTCTTGCCTTGCCGCTCCGGCCCGAACACCCACGCGGTGCGGATCGTCAGTTGCGCCGCGCCGAGCTCCGCGGCCAGCGCCTCTTCGGCCGCACGCTTGGCGCGGCCGTACACGGAAAGCGGATGGGTCGGGGCGTGTTCGTCATAGGGGCCGTCCCGGCCGTCAAACACGTAGTCGGTCGAGAAGGACACGAACCGCGCCCCGAGCGCGGCCGCCGCCCGTGCCAGGGCCAGCGGTTGATCCAAATTGGCCGCCCGCGCACGCGCGGGATCTCGCTCGCATCCATCCACCCATGTAAACCCGGCGGGATAGAAGACGACCTCGGGCTGCTGTTGGCGCAGCCAGGTGACGGCGGCGGCCGTGTCGGCGGCGTCGAGGGGCACCAGGCCGGGCGTGGGGACGCTGTGATACGTGCCGATCGCGGTGTGTCCCGCCGCGCCCAGCCAGTGCAACAACCAGCCGCCGATCTGACCCGATCCTCCCACGACGACCGCGCGCATGAATCCGGTCTTCTCCTTGCCCAAGAGCCTGCCATTCAAGCCGTTCCCCTGCCGATCGTAGCGGACGACGCCTTCCCGGACAAGCGGTCCCAGGAGGCAAGCTCCCCCTCTAAAGGCCGTGCCGCTCCAAACGCGCCTTGCACGCGTGCGGGCTTTCCAGTATTTTTTTCTGGGGCACGAGGGGAGAATCCCACACCCTGGGGCGTTCTTCTTGTGGTTGTGCCGCCAGGTTCCCGCCACCGTAGCTCAGTCGGTAGAGCACCGCTTTCGTAAAGCGGGGGTTGTCAGTTCAAATCTGACCGGTGGCTCTGTCCTAAACCCTTGGCCGACACGAGTTTAGTGTACCTGCCGACGGTCGGCAGAGCGGCTGAAACCGGACGCCCAAACTGGAATTTTCCAGTTTGGCTCTGGGAGCATCCACTCATGCCGACGCTCAATTCCCGGGCTCCGAAGTACGCCCGGCACCGGCAATCCGGCCAGGCCCGTGTCTGTCTGGACGGCCGTCAAATCCTTCTGCCCGGTCCTTACGGCTCCGCCGTCTCCAAGGCGGAGTACGACCGGCTCGTCGGCGAGTGGCTCGCCGGTGGCCGGCACCTGCCCACGTCCAACGACCTGACCGTCGCGGAAGTGATCCTGCGATACTGGACGCATTGCAAAGGGTACTACGTCAAGGACGGCCAGCCCACGCCAGAACAAGAGAAGATCCGGCACACCTTGAAGCCGGTCCGGCGGCTGTACGGCGCGACCTTGGCGCGGGACTTCGGTCCGCTCGCCTTGAAGACCGTCCGCCAGCAATGGGTCGATGGCGACCTGGTGCGCCGGGAGATCAACCAGCGCGTCGGCCGCGTGGTCCGCTGCTTCAAGTGGGCCGTCGAGAACGAGCTGGTCCCGCCCAACGTCCTTCAGGCGCTCAAGGCCGTCGCGGGACTCCACAAAGGTCGATCGTCCGCCCGGGAGAGCAAGCCGGTCCGGCCCGTGGCCGATGCCGCGGTGGACGCGATCCGGCCGTTCGTCTCGCCCACGATCTGGGCCATGGTGGAACTGCAACGCTTGACCGGAGCGAGGTCAAGCGAGGTCACGATCATGCGGACCGGCGACATCGACCGCTCCACGGACGTGTGGGTTTACACGCCCGCCAGTCACAAGACGGAACACCACGACAAGACCCGGCTGATCTACCTGGGTCCGAAGGCTCAAGAGGTTCTCCGACCGTGGCTCAAGGCCGATCCCGACGCCTATCTGTTCTCGCCGAGCGAGGCCAGAACAGAGCGCTACGAGCGGCTCCGCGCCAACCGTAAGACGCCGGTTCAGCCGAGCCAACGGAACCGGAAGAAAGCGAAGCCGAAGCGCGCTCCGGGCCCGGCCTACGACGCCCGGTCGTACAACCACGCGATCCGCCGCGGTTGCATCAAGGCCGGGATCGCTCCCTGGCACCCTCACCAGCTTCGGCACAGCGCGGCCACCCACGTCCGGCGGGAATTCGGCGTCGATGTCGCCCGCGTGCTGCTCGGTCATAGCTCGCCGGTCGTCACCGAGATCTACGCCGAGCTGGACCACGCGAAGGCCGTGGAGGCGGTCCGCAAGATCGGCTGACACCGCGGCGCGGATGCAGATTCCGGGTTTCCTCTAGAAGTTAAACCTGGAGGAAGTCCAGAATCGTGTTTATGGGACTACCTCTTGACGCGACGGTCCGCACTATGCCATAATACCTCGCGTTACACAACACCCGTGGTTAGCACGCGAGGTATCCCATGAGCACCGACGCCTACGGACGCACCGTCGTCGAGCAAGCCCGCCGGGTGGACCGCCATCCCTCCGCCATCGTCCGATGGGCCCGCAAAGGCTATCGGCTCCGGAGCGGCACGGTGGTCCGGCTTCAGGCGACCGCCCTGCCGGGTGGCTATCGCATCACCGATGAGGCGCTCGACGCCTTCGTTGCGGCGATCACCACGGACCGGCTCGCTGCGCCGGACGCCCCCCCGCCCCGCACGTCCGCCGCCCGCCGTCGCGCTCATGAGCACGCCGAAGAGGTGCTGGCGCGGTCCGGTATCTGACCCGTCCCTGGCGACCCATCAGGGAGACCGGGTCGATGACGAAAACGCGGACGGGCGACCCAGAGGCCGCCCGCCCTTCCTGCCGCCAGCAGGAATGACCGAAATGTTCCACGCAAACGCATTGTACCGGCCACCATTTCCGCCGTCCAACCCACCATTTCCGCCGTCCACACCGCCGCCCTGGCGCGAGCCGTCCATGCCCACGCGCAGCGACTGCGCCCACTGTGGCGGACCGCTCGACCTGGTGCGCGACCGCGACGGCATCGCCATCACATGCACCTCGTGCCGGCGCGTTGCCCGCGTGATCGGGGGTGCGCGATGAAGGCAAAGGTCTCGATCAACGGGGATGCGGACTTTGCTGCGGAAGGATTCGGTGTTACCCGACTGGTCGCAGCCCCGGATATGGAAGCCGTCGCCGCCTTGGTGGATTTGATCGGCAACAATGCCGGTATCGTCACCTTTGAAGCGCTGGACGGGCAAGGCTACGATCAGGACGTGCTACTCATCTTGCGGCCGGACTCGCCCGCGGAACGGACCGCGGCCCGTGCCGTCCGGACCCGATGCCAGCAGGCTCACGTTCATTCGTTTCGTTGCGTCGAATTGCCGGGATGGAAGCCGGCCCAGCCCTTGAGCGAGTACATCGGCCGCATCACGGTCGAGTCTCTGCGGTCGAAATGGGCCGCAATCGAGAATGGACCCGAGGCCAATCTGTCGGAACCTAAGCCCGGCACGAACGGCAAGCCTACAGACGCACCGCTCAATTACGGCTCTTTGTCCGATGAGGAACTCGGCATCACGGAAGCCCGCAACGTGCAAGAGGCACCTATCGAATGGGAGTGGGAGTACCGGATGGCACTCGCCGAGATGACGATGATCGCTGGAGAGGGCGGACTCGGCAAAGGATTGTTGTTGCTGTGGCTGGCGAGCATCATCACGCGAAATGGGCTATTCCCTGGCGGAGTGCGTCCGGCACGGGTGGGGCGCGTCCTCATCCTGTCGGCAGAGGACAGGCCCGAAACCACACTGAAACCGCGGTTGACCGCCCTCGGGGCCGACCTGGATCTGATCTCGTTCCACAAAGCCCGGGTGACGATCAAACGGCCCGATAAGCCGCCACTGGTCCACCCGGTGAGTTTTCAGGATCTGCGATACTGGCAAGAGGTTCTAAACCGTCGGCCCGATACCGTCATGTTCGCTGTGGACGGACTTCCGCCCTACCTTGGCCGCGGAGTCAACGACAGCAAAAACAATGAAGTGCGGGCTGTGCTGGAACCCTTTCTGGATGAGGTCATCCGGCCCCGCAATATCGCCATGACGGCGGTGAGTCACTTGTCCAAGGCCGTGGATGCACGGACCCCGCAGAACCGCATCCTGGGCAGTGTGGCCTATTCTAAGGCGGCTCGCCAAATTAGATTGCTCGTTTGCTACTTTGGGCGGATGGTGTAGTTCCACTCGCCGTGGAACTTCTCTCGCTTGATCGAGAGACCGTCCATCTGCTGATCCGTGACCTCTCGGGCTGTCGGGTAGCTGCCGCCATCCAACTCCGATTTGATCTCCAGCCCAGCCTTCGTCTTCGTACCGCCGATCAGGTTGACGACCACCTCACGGCTGACCAGCGGGCGTCCCCTCCAGTTCTCCGTGATGTGACAGAACATCCGGTGCTCAATCTTATTCCACTTGCTCGTGCCCGGCGGGAAGTGGCACACCGAGATGCTCAGCCCGATCTCGTCGGCCAGTCGCTGCAACTCCACCTTCCAGAGGCGGCAGCGGCTCCCCTTGGAGCCGCCGCCGTCGGCCGTGATCAGCAACTTCTTCGCCTGCGGGTAGACCCGGCGGCCCATCCGATACCACCACCGGCGGATTGTCTCGACGGCGAACTCGGCGGTGTCGTGATCGACACCGACGCTGACCCAACCGGCGTTGGCCGCCATGTCATAGACCCCATAGGGGATCGCCTTGCCCAGGCCCTTGTCGATGAAGTCATGGACCTTCACCTTCTCGGGCTTCCCCTTGGGTTGCCACTCCCGCCCGCCGTTGCGGTACTGCCCTACAAGCTCTTTCTTCTTGGTATCGACCGAGACCACGGGCTGGCCTTGTCGCTGGAACGCCCTGGCCCTTCGGTTGATGTACTGGAACTGGGCATCCCGATCCGGGTGACCTTTGCCCTCGATCGTCTTGCGATTGGATTGGAGACTGTAGCCCAGGTCATGGAGGAGTCGATTGATCGTCCGCTCGCTGACGACGTGCCCTCGGGCCGGAGCCCCTCTGCCAACTTCTCCGCACTCTTGCACGTCCACCGCAGGGGAGACATCGGGTCGCCACGGGTCACCGGACCGACGAGGGCTTCCAATTCACGCAGCAGGTCCGGGTCATGCTCGGTCAGCGGCTTGCGTCCGCCCCCGGGAGGACGGAGACGCCCACCCGAGAGTGGTCCGTCATCGTCCGGGGTGGGGAGATCCAGTTCCTTCAATCCCGCTCGGATGGTGGCCCGTGCGAGTCCGGTGGCCTCGGCGACCCGGATGATCCCGCCCCTGCCAAGCGATCGGGCTTCAACGGCGGCCCAGAGGCGGCGAGCCCGCTCATCGAGGAGCGGTTTGAGGGTGATGTACTTCGCTTCGACGACCTGAGTGAGTAGGTTCGGCATGAACCATACTGTAACAAAATACAGGTCGAAACGGACGATCTATTTTGGCGAGCCGCCTTAGAGGTGGACGTCCAGGAGTTCGCCCGTGCCATCCGAGGCCATTGGGGCATCGAGAACAGCTGCCATTGGACCTTGGACATGACGTTCCGCGAGGACGAGTCCCGGATCCGCGAGCGGAACCTGCGTGAGAACTTCGCGTGGCTGAACCGGTTTGCGTTGTCGCTGTTGAAGCAGCATCCCGACCGGCAAAGCGTGGCCATGAAACGCCGTAGCTGTGGCTGGAGCGAGACCTTCTTGATGGAAGTCGCTACTGGATCAACATGTTAGTGTGCGCTGGCCCTGTGGCTCCCCCACGGATCAGCCAGGCAGCGGTCGATCGTCGTGGCGTAGATCCTCGGATTGTCCGTGAGTTGGACAATTTCCTCCACCCGTTTTCCCGTCGGCGTGAGGAACAGCACGGCATGTGGGCAGTCGACGTACTGCGCCAGCCGCCGGCGCACCTGCATCATTGGCTCGGTCCCTTCGTCCATTTCCACCATGTACGTCCGACCACCGCCGACCGGCCCGATCGTCAGTTCCATGTCGGCCTTCCATCGTGGATCGACATCCTCACCCGTCACGGCGAAGGCATGGGGCCAGTAGGCGTAGAAGACCCGCATCAGGTCCACTTCGTGCCGGAGCATGCGGGTGGGGAGCGGCCGGTTACACCAGAGGTGCATCGGCTTGCGGTCATCCAGCGAGATGCGCCCGACGTAGCGCAGCCGGCCGGACTCCTCCAGCTTGGCGAGCCGGCGGACGGCATTCTGGCGGGTACGAAAGAGCCGGATCTGCATGAGCAGGTCGACCCAGATCGGTCCGATCTGGGCGAGCCTCATGATCCAGCCATCGCGCTCGGCGCCGATGCGGTTGCTGGAGGCGCGGGTTGGTGTGAGCCTTGATGCCCTTGGCGAAAGTGGCGGATGGGTCCATACGGCTGGGGGTTGGTAGAGAATGGAAGAACGGATGCGGGCATAGGCGGTATCGAGCCGGTGCCAACCGAGCGTCCGGGGTTGGCCATCAACCGTGATCTCCTCGTCGGCGAACGGGCCCCAGGGATCGCCTGGCAGCCGCGTGCGCTCGTGGCGGATCGTGCCGTCGAGGCCCCGGACGAAACGCTCGCCGATCGGGAGCGTCGAGAGCTTCCGGCGGTACTCGGCCTCGTGATTGGACGGATTGTCGAAGGTTTCGTCGGTCCGACTGCCGAGCACAGGACGGAAGGCGGTTCCTCGGGTGATGCTGAGCCACCTCCCGTCGGGATCGGTCCGGACCGACCGGGTGGGCACCTCGCGGTAGCGCTGGATCTCCGTCCGCTCCCGGGCATGAAGCACACGGTTGGGATCATAGGTCGGGAAGGCGCAGTCCTGCGCCGCCCGCTCGACCTCCTCGGCCAGTTCCCGCGCCGCCTGGAGTGCCGGAGCGTAGGTCAGGATCGCAAGCGTGGTGGCGAGGCTCTGGGGCAAACCCTCCATCCCCAGATAGAAATGCTTCCGACTGCGGATGACCTCTTTCCAGTCGAGCGACCGGCCGCAGCGCGGCCAGACGACGGGCGATGCGAGCGGTTCCAGCAGCCGACCGCCGGCACCCATCAGATATTCCCACTGCTGCAGAGAACGGGTCGAGAGCCGAGTCGCCTCGGCGAAAACTTCGGCTGCTTCGCGATTCTCAGTTTGTGCCAACATCCACCGGCCGATGGGATCGCCGCGTCGGAACAGGTGAGAAATCAGGGACAGTGGCGGACGGAGATCCTCCGGGATGCCGAAATAGACATCGATGCCCGCCCGGGCGGCCTTGGCCGTGTTCGGTGCCAAGAGTCCGTCCTTCTCGTATCTCCGGGCGAAACAGGCGGCAAGCAGGGCTTCGGTGGCGGCCTGCTCGTCCAATGCCTTGCGCAACGAGTCAACCGCTTTCGACTCCGGCCGGAATTCCCAGCTCGGCATCCGGTCGGTCCACTGCGCCTTATCAACGATCACTCGCGATTCGAGGCCCCGCTCGATCATTCGTCCGGCCATCCGGTCGGCAAGCGTCCCCGGCCAGTCAATGAGCAGGATGGCGGCCTCGTCAGCGATCTCGGCCATCATGACCTCCAGCGTGACCGACTTGCCGCTGCCGCGGTTGCCGATGATGGTCCGGTTGGGAAGCATGAGAAGACATCAGAGATCGCGGGTGAAGCGATCGAGCTGGAGCTCGAAGCGGCGCAGTACCCGGTTGACGGCGGCCCGCTCCAGGTCCTCGGGCAAACCGAGCGATTCGATCACCCGGACCTGGCGCAAGGCCAGGTCGTGCCGGCGCCGGAGCGACCTGGTTGAGAGCCGGTGGCGGAGGGCACGGATCACGATGGGAAGAGGAAAAACCGTCAAGGTTGAGTCCGCGAATCGAACCGTCGAAAACGGCTTGTCCTGCGTCAAATCAGGGCAATACCCGGGAGGTGGTAGGATCGGATGGCGCTCAGAAGGGCCTGCCAACTGGACAACATCAGGACTTTTTCGCTCGCGGCTGCGACTTGAGCCGGTTCGATCGGGAATTCCGGCTCCGTGCCCGCCAGCGGCAGATTCCAGAGGAGGTCGTACGGTTTTCGCAGTCCCAGAGCCACCTTTCCGCCGGAGAGGGTCAGGTTCGATCCGATCAGGAGCAGGAGCGTCTTCTTGTCGTCCACGGTGCTCTCGGAAAACCGCGCCACGAGCCGCTGGGTGAAGGTGAAGAACCGCTCGCAGTCGTCCACCCAGGTAGTCCCCTGTCGCAGCACCGTCGCGAGCTGCTCCTCCAAGAGGCGGATCTCGGAACGGATCGCGCCCTTCTGCATCAGGTACTCATCATCGGAGAGCAACGCCCCGTCGCGGTTTTTCGGCGCCAGCTTGAGCTGGAGCAGGGCATCGAGCCGCTCCTGGGCCGCGTTCAGCTTTTTCTGGAGGGTGCGGCGGGTAGCGGCCGTCAGGCGCGCCCCTTCGGCGTGCACCGAGCGCAGCTTGCCGAAGGTGTAGTCGAGGAACCGCTGGGGCAGCCGCAGCCGGCCGAGGTGGACGGCCACCTGCTCGTCGAGGGTCTCCTCGCGGGTCCAGCCCCGCTGCGGGCACGGGCCGCGGGTTTTCGTGCAGTGGTAGTAGACGTGCCCCTTGTGCCGCTCGGCGGTGACCGGCGCGCCGCACTCACCACAGGTCAGAAGGCAACCGCCATAGGAGAAGGCGTGCTCTGCGGTTGGGACCCTTCTTGCGGCCGTACATCATCTCCTGGACGCGCTCAAAGAGCGCCTGGGAGATGAGCGGCTCGTGCTGGATGCGGGCGCCGGCCTGGCCGGTACGCTCGCGCAAGAGCGCATGGTCGTAGAGCGTGCCGTCCCAGGCAATGACGCCGTAGTAGTAGCTTCTTTTCCGCACATCTGCCGACCCATATCTCCGAATTTCCGACCGGTTGGCGAGTCCGCGGACCGGAGGCGTGCCTCCGGCGGTGGCGTGTCCCACGCCGGCTGGCGAACGCCTGACGCGGAAGAGGGCTGGCTGGTGCTCGGCCGCGCAATCCCGCCGCGGCCGGGCCTCACGCCCGCACAGCCACGCGACCCGTACGTCGAATCCTTTCCCGCTGTCAAGCAGACCAGGTGTCCTGGTCGTCCCACGCACATAACTTTGGCGGCCCCCCACGGACGCCCTCTCACCAAAGGGCGATGCGCGCCCGGAAGAGCGCCGCGCAAACACCTGATTTCATGCGACAATCACGTTGTCCTCGTGGTGAATTTCGGTTCTTCACCGCGTTCCGGATAATGGGCCGGTCCATTCATCATACGTCAATGCTCTGACGGCCCGACACGCTTGCCTCGGGGACAATCCTGTTCGTGGGACACGCCGCGACAGACGCGCGCCACAGGTGTCGGCGCCCGCGCGTCCCCCACCCATGCCAGGAGCCACTCCCATGAAGCGCCCCGAGCAACATCACGGTCCCCACGCCGAGCACGATCCCGAGCGCCGCAGCGGCCCTGCGCCGGCGCGGTCGCCCGCGCCGACGGGCGAACGCTCACGTCGCGTCAAGTCGCCGCGCTGCCTCTCCTCGACCACGTCCTGGAGAAACTGCGCCTCGCCGAGTTCCTCCGCGAGTACCTCCCCGGCACAGACCCCCGCACACGCGTCGCCTCCGCGACGACCCTGCTCGTGCTGTTGAAGAACATCTTGCTGGCCCGCGAACCCCTCTACGGCGTGGGCGCATGGGCACGCCGCTACGTTCCCGAACTCTTGGGCCTGTCCCCCGAGCAAGTCACCGCGCTCAATGACGATCGCGCCGGCCGCAGCCTCGATCACCTCTTCGATGCCGCCATCCCCACCTTGACCCTGCGCGTGGCCCAGCACCTGGTGCGTGTCTTCGGCGTGTCCCTCGACGAACTCCACAACGACTCCACCACCATTACCTTCCACGGCGACTACGAGCACGCCGACGCGGAACGCACCCTCCGCGGACAACTGCGCCAGGCCATTACCTGGGGCCACAACAAGGACCATCGCCCCGACCTGAAGCAGTTGCTGTACGTCCTCACGGTGACGCGTGATGGTGCTGTCCCTGTACAGTTCCGAGTGGAGAGCGGCAACACCACCGACGACTCCACTCATCGCCAGACCTGGGACTTCCTCTGCCAGTTGACCGGCCGGCGCGACTTCCTCTATGTGGCCGACTGCAAGCTGGCCACCACCGAAAACATGGCCCACCTACACGAGAACGGCGGCCGGTTCGTCAGCGTACTGCCCCGGACACGCAGTGAAGATGCGGCCTTTCGCGCCAGACGCGTCGGGGCCAGGCCCGTTGGCGACACCTCCACGACAAGGTGGACGAGCACGGTGAGGTCGTCGACCACTTCCTGATTCACGAGCCCGAACGGGCCAGCGCCGAGGGCTACCGCGTGCTCTGGTATCACAGCGCGCGCAAGGCCGAGTGCGATGCGCACGCCCGCCACCGTCGGCTGGAACGGGCCGGGAAACAACTGACCGAACTCAGGGAGAAGCTCGCTTCCCCGCGCACGCGCTACCGCGATCGAACGCAGGTGATCAAGGCGGTCGAGACGATCCTGGCCGAGTACGAAGTCGCCGAGTGGCTCGACGTGACGGTCGTGGAGAAAGTGGAGGAACGCTACCGCCAGGAGCACCGCGGCCGTCCGACTGCCAACACGCGTTACGTCAAAGAGGAACGTTTACGCTTCGATATCACGATCCAGTTTCGCCCTGAGCGGTTGGCGGAGGAAGCGCTCTGCGATGGGGCCTTCCCGCTGATCACCAACGACCAGACGCTGTCCCCGCTGGAGTTGCTCCTGTCTTACAAACAACAACCTCTGATCGAGAAACGTTTCCAGCAACTGAAGACGGACTTCGTGGTGGCCCCCGTGTTCCTGAAGGAGGCCAGCCGGGTTCAAGCGTTGCTGTGTGTGTACTTCTTCGCCTTGGTCGTGGAGTCGCTCCTGGAGCGGGAGGTGCGCCGCGCGAGGGAGCAAACGGGGACCGAGAGCCTGCCGCTGTATCCCGAGGGCCGCCCCTGCCGCCGCCCCACGGCACGGCGGATCCTCGACCTGTTCGACGACGTGCAACGACACGAACTGACGACCGACGCGAAAACCACCACGCTGTTCACCACGGAACTGACCCGCGTGCAACGCCAGGTGCTCCGCCTGCTGGGAATCCCGAGGGCCTATGAGCGCTGATCCCTGATCACGCCCGCCGGAGAATATTCCCAGATATTCTCACGCAGATGTGCGGAAAGTAGGATAAAACCCGACTTCCCGGACAGTCTCTCAGTTCGACTTCCAGAGTCGCGTGATCCATGAGGACAGCGACGACGGACCGTGGTAAGCTCTTGGGCGGCTCCGATGGAGGCTCTTTAAGACTCGCCTCGTTCCGTCCCAACGTCGCATTTGACCATGAGATTTCCTCGGGTTCGCCCGCTGCCTCCTTGGCTGCTTCCTCTGGGAGTGGCGGTGGGCACCGCTACCGTTTGCTTCTGGCCGTTGATCCGGCACCCGGGCTGCTTGCTGGTAGACACGCCGAACTATGGAATCAACGACCTCAGTACCTGGTATCTCCCTCATTATATGGTGCCGCGGCTGACGCTCCGGCGCTTCGGGCAATGGCCCTTCTGGTGTCCCTGGTGGGGATCGGGAACGCCTTTCCTGGGAAATCCCCAATCGTCCGTGTTCTATCCGCTGAGCTGGCCCTTCTGGATGCTCGATCCCGTCCGGACGATCAGTTGGTCCCTGGTGGTCCATCACCTGATCGCCGCCCTCGGGGCGTACGCCCTGAGCCGCAGACTCGGGTGCGCGCAGCCGGGTGCGCTGTTCGCGTCCGTCGCCTTCGGCGTCTCCCCCATCTTGCTGGCACGCACCGGGGCCGGGCATTTGCCTTGTTTGGCGACGGTGAGCTGGTATCCCTGGGTGTTCTGGAGCTACGCCGGTTTTCGCACGGGGCACCCGCGCGGTGCTCTGGGTCTCGTTTTGACCTCGGTGCTGGCGGGTCTGGCGGGTCATGTGCAGGAAGCCTTCTACCTGGTTCTGGCGCTGACAGTGCTCTGCCTGGTCGAGGCCGGATCCAGCGCGATCATCGGAGCGCCGGCCCACGCGCTGCGGCAGGTGCTGCGGTTCGCGCTCGTGGGCGTCGCCACGGCTGGGTTGTTGTCCGTCGAGTTGATGCCGGTTGCCGTCTATGTCGGGCAGAGCGACTCTACGGCCCGCCTGAGGACGGGGTTTGTGGGTGAACCGGGACTGGCCAACCTGCTCCAGTTACTGCACCCGTTTGCGCTCGGACGGGCGACCAGCTACACGGGACCGGGGTCCATCTACTGGGAGACGATCTGCCATTTCGGCCTGGTCGCGCTGGGACTGGCGGTGCTCGGCACGGCGGTGCTCTTCCGAGAGAGGCGGACGAACCGCTGGCTGGCCGCGCTGGGGATTGGGTCGTTCTTGCTCCCCTTCGGACAAGACGTCCCCTGGATCGGGCTGGTCGCCGCCCATATCCCCGGTCTTGACCACTTTCGATGTCAAGGCCGTTTGTTTCTCCTCACGAGCTTGTTCGTGGCGGTGCTGGCGGGATTCGGTGTGGACTGGGTCGCGAACGCGGGTCGTGAGCCGGGGATCACATCACGAAAGACGGCCCGCCTTGCGGGGGCTTTGCTGGCGCTCGTGCTCGGGATGGTCATGGCGTTCGGGATCGTTGGGATCATCGCCCTCGACCGGTCGGCCGCCCACAAACATACGCAAGTGCAGATCGATGAACGCAGCCTCCGGGATCACGCGGCGACCTGGCTCGCCGCTGGGGCCGCTCTGGGGTGTACGGTCCTGGCGGGCGCGTTTCCCCGCAGGGCCACGCTGTTTGCCGGCCTGTTGATTCCGCTCGGGGCGATCGAATCGGCGAGCTTCGCGAGTTCCGTGCTCCGGACACGGTCCGAGGGGTCGTTCCCACGGCGAAACCCGGTGGTCGATCTCCTGTCCCAGAGAGCCGCCGGCTGGCGGGTGTTCGCACGCCAGAGTGTGCTCACCGATCTTGAGGCCCTCGACGGGGGATTGCTCAAGATCCAGGAATACGAGCCGGTCCCGCTCTGGAAGCCGTACCTGTACCTGGTGGTCACGCTCAATCCGAGATACCCCTTCGAACAGCTTTACGGTTCCGCTCCGGCCGATCTGACCGAGGCGTCCCTGCCGCTCCTGGACCTCTGGTCAGCGCGCTATATCGTCCTGGCCGACGGAGATCGACCCCCGCGACAGAGGACCGACTGGACGAAAATCGCGGACCTCGACCTGCCCCCCGAAGGCGATCCCGCGCTCACGGGACCGACTCGAATTCGTGGCCATGTCTGGGAGAACCCCCAGGCCCTGCCGCGCGGCTTCGTCGTCGGGCGGGTGCGCACGATCCGCCCACAGGCGGACGCGGTGACGATCTTCCGCCGCCCTGCACGCGCTCGACCCCCGGAACGAGTTGCTCCTCGAGCGCGACGAACTGCCCGCCGGTCCCCGTCAGGAGTACACCCCGGCGACGCGTGTCGAAGATACGCCCAACCGCATTGTCCTGGAGGTCGAGACCCAGCATCCGGGCTACCTCGTGCTGGCCGATAACTGGTACCCCGGCTGGTCCGCGGCGGTGGACGGACGACCGACCCCCGTGCGTCTCGCCAACATCACCTTTCGCACCGTGGCCCTGCCCGATCCTGGGCGGCACCGCGTGACGTTCTCCTACTACCCCAAGGGCTTGAACGCCGGGCTGGCCATCAGCGCCGTGACCGCCCTCGTGTTGTCCGGGGTTTTCCTCCGCCTGCCCTCTCGGCCCGGCGCCCGAAACGGGGACACTGGAGCGCCGTCCTCGCAGCACAAGGACGATCTGGACAATTCCCGCCTCCCCTGCTAGCCTGCCAGCCCGAACGTTCCCGCCGCGGACAAGGACGCCCCGGCCATGCTCTCGACCACGCGCACGTGCCCCCTCGCCAGCCGCGCGATCCGCGTCGATCGTCTCGTTGCAAGTCCCTTTAGCATCGAGATCTACGGCGACCCAGATGGAGAGATCGACGATCTCCTGGAAAGCATCCGCCGGGCCGGCATCCTGGAACCGTTGATCGTCGCGCGGGCCGACCACGGCGCCGGCTGGGAGGTGCTCTCCGGCCACCGCCGGCTCTCCTGCGCCCGGCGGCTGGGCTGGGAGAGCGTGCCGTGCCTCGTCCGGTCGATCCCCCCCGGCCCGGCGCGGCAGCGCGTCGTCCTCGACTCCAACCGGCAGCGGGTCAAGACGTTCAGCCAGCGCATGCGCGAAGCCGACGCCCTCGAGACCCTGCTCGCCGCGAACGCCCGCCAGCGCCGCCAGGCCAACCTGCGCCGGGGTTCGTCGGAGCCCGAATGTCGGAATTCCGACGATCGGGGCGGTCGTACCGATACCACCGTCGCCCGCGCCGTCGGCCTGGGCGGCAAGGATCTCTACCGCCAAGCTCGCGCCGTCTCGCGCGCGGCCCGCGCGGGCGACCTGCGCGCCGCAGCGCGGTCGCCCAGCTCGACGCCGGCACCAAGACCATCCACGCCGCCTACAAGGACCTGCGCCGCCGCGATCGCTTCTCCGCCGGCTTCCGCCCCACCCCCTACGATGTCTGGCCCTTCCGCCATGACCGCGCCTACGGCCTCCCCCACCCCGGCTCGATCCCGGCCGCCATCGTCGCCCACGCCATCCACTACTTCTGCCCCCCGGGGGGCCTCGTCGTCGATCCCATGGCCGGCGGTGGAACCACCCTCGATGTCTGCGCCGCCATGGGTCGGCGCTGCCTGGCCTACGACCTCGAACCTGTCCGTCCCGATATCCGACCCCATGACCTCCGCACCGGCCTGCCCCCCGAGACCGCCGGCTGCGACCTGATCTTCGGCGACCCGCCCTACCACACCATGCGGGCCCGCCTCTACGGCAACGCGGCCGGGGGCGTCGGCGAGATGCCGCTGGCCGCCTGGATTGCATTCTTGCAAGACTTCTCCAGCGCTGCATTCTTGCAATTGCGGCCGGGCGGCTTTATCGCGCTTCTTTTGGCCAACCAGACCGAGAAAGATCTGCCGGCCGGATATGGCTACCTGGATCACGCCTTCTTTGGATACAGCGCGCTGGCGCCGCTGGTTTCCTGCCCGAGCGCCGGATCAGTTGCCCGATGGCCGGCGGCTACCTGCCCCAGCAGGTCCGCCGCGCCCGCGCCGACGGCCGCCTCCTGGGCCTGGTGCGCGACCTGCTGGTGATGCGCAAGCCGTTGCGTGCTCAGGAGGTCGGCTCGCCGCCCGCCAGTTCGTACACCTTCGCCCGCACGAACGGGTTGGAGAGCGTCGGGTTGCGCCTCACGAGCGGCCCCGGCAGCGACGCAACTGCTTGATCGACCAACTGTTGGAGCTCGTCGGGTGCCAGTTGATCGAGGATCATCGCGATGGCCGCTTCCTCGGCCGCGCGCGCGGATTCCCGCTCCTGCAGCACCCGGCGCTCGGCCTGGGTGCGAAGCTGCGCCTGAAGTTCGCGGCGCTGGTTCTCCAGCCGGTTGGCAACCTGCGGCAGCAGCTCGTAGCCGTCCTCCAGACCCGCGCGGATGTACCCCGGCCCGTTCTGAAGTTTGCCCTGGCTCTTGAGATAGAGCGCATTGAGGAGCACCTTCGCGACATCCTCCGGCGCCCTCTGCGCGGCCAGTCGTTCCGCCAGGCGGCGGGAGAGGCCCTGGTCGGTCAGCAGTTCCTGTAAATCGACCGACACCAGCAACCGACCTTCGGCCGTGAGCCGGAAGGGCGTGCCGGGAACCGGAATGCTAATGCTGGCGCTGTCTTCTCTCGTTTCTGGATCTCGTTTCGGCCCAGCCGCGGGGCCTGCCGGGCCGAAGAACCGGGCCAGCGCCTCGAAAGAATCTGGACCGGTTAGAGCCTCCTCCTCTAAAGAAAGTGGGCCCGTTTTCCCTTGCACCTGGCAAGATTCTGGACCAGTCCCCGGCGGGTTTTGGGACCCCCTGCCCTTGCGTCCCGCCGTCGGCCGCTCCGGCGCCTGGCGGATGATCCGGTAGGCCGTCGCCCGCCCCGGCGCCTTGCTCGCCGCCAGCAGCCCGGCGCTGGTCAGTTCGGCCGTCGCCGCCAGCACTGTCTGCCTACTTAAGCCGGATTGCCGGGCGATGGTGCGGATGCTCGGGTAGGCCCAGCCGGTGCCGAAGTCGGAATACAAACCGATAACGAGGTAGACCTTGATGGCGGAGCCACCCAGGCTCTGGAACGCCTCGGAGCGCAGCAGATCGTGCTCGACGCGAAAGAAGTAGGAATCCATGGTCTACGGGCACCTTCCGCCGAGTCCGCTCAGGGCGCTCGAAAGTTCCTCGACACGATCCGGCGCTGCGATTTCTTCACGCGGACAGGCTGGCGGGTGGGTCGGGGATGTAATAGGTCTTCGCCTTGCCGCGCTCGTGGGTCGTCGAGACCACCAGGCCCAGTTGCTCCAGGCGTTGCAGGCTGTCGATGACGGTCGGGCACGATAAGCGCGTGCGTGCCATCAGTTGGCTCAGGCTGATGCACACACTCTGGTCGGGCAGGCCGCCCCCGAGCTCCACCACCACCAGATAAACCTTGATCGCCTCGCCCCGGATGCGCGCTAGGTAGCCCCGGTCGAACAGCACGTTCTTGAGCCAGTCGGTCTGGGTGGGCGCGGCGACGCTCACGACATCCCCCCTCGGGCCAGAGCCCGCAATCCCGGCCTTGGTTTCCTTCCTTCGTAAATCGTCTCGCCCATCGGCAAATCCCCACGCCGAAACGAATACGGACGCCCGCGCCGGGAGGAACGCGCGGGATATTCCGAAAAAAAACCGGGCAGTCTCTTGATCTCTGAATTTTCTCCGGTAGTATGTCCCTACCTTCGCCGATGACGACCTGTCGCGAAGAGTTCCTCCCGTCTCGCTCAATCGGTGCGAACCGATTACGAATTCGTGACGTATGAGGGATATAGGGCCGGCGCGATGGACCCTCCGGGGTCAAATCGGGCCGGCCGTGAGCGTCGAAATGGCTCTTTGACAATCTGGTCGATCGGATCTGCAAGATCGTAGCAAGCCTTCGTGAAGTGACCCTTGAGGGAAGCCGGCGTGGGCCGAGCCGTCCGTGAGGGCGGTCGCGGTCAGCACGCCAGGTCGTCGGGAAGAAGGGCAACCTTCTCTCCGTGCGACACGGCAATCAGCTTTTCCTCGAACTTTTCGAGGACCCGAGGGAGGCCGGGCGGCAACGCTCCGTTCTCACTTCGGACTCTTTCGAAGGGTTTGATCCTGGCTCAGAATGAACGTTGGCGGCGTGGATTAGGCATGCAAGTCGGACGCTCCGCAAGGGGCGTGGCGCAAGGGTGAGTAAGGCGACGGTAACCTACCCCAGGGCCGAGCATAGCCGCGGGAAACTGCGGGTAATTCTCGGCGATTCCGGCCGGGGGCATCTCCGGCCGGGCAAAGGTGCGATTCCGCCCTGGGACGGGCCGTCGTGGTATTAGGTTGTTGGCGGGGTGATGGCCCACCAAGCCTCTGATGCCTACCGGGCGTGCGAGCGTGGCCCGGCACACTGGGACTGAGACACTGCCCAGACACCTACGGGTGGCTGCAGTCGAGAATCTTCGGCAATGGGCGCAAGCCTGACCGAGCGACGCCGCGTGGAGGATGAAGGCCTTCGGGTTGTAAACTCCTGTCGAGGGGGAATAAGGGGCCGTGAAGAACGGCCCTTGCGTGATCCCTGGAGGAAGCACGGGCTAAGTTCGTGCCAGCAGCCGCGGTAAGACGAACCGTGCAAACGTTATTCGGAATCACTGGGCTTAAAGCGCGTGTAGGCGGTACGGCACGTCCGTGGCTGAAAGCCCCCGGCTCAACCGGGGAACGGGCCCGGATACGACCGCACTGGAGGGGGGTAGGGGGCGCCGGAACTTCCGGTGGAGCGGTGAAATGCGTTGAGATCGGAAGGAACGCCCGTGGCGAAAGCGGGCGCCTGGACCCCACCTGACGCTGAGACGCGAAAGCCAGGGGAGCGAACGGGATTAGATACCCCGGTAGTCCTGGCCGTAAACGATGGGCACTGGGTAGGGGATTCGCCGATGGATTCCCTGCCGCAGCGAAAGCGTGAAGTGCCCCGCCTGGGGAGTATGGTCGCAAGGCTGAAACTCAAAGGAATTGACGGGGGCTCACACAAGCGGTGGAGCATGTGGCTTAATTCGAGGCTACGCGCAGAACCTTATCCCAGGCTTGACATGCACGGATTAGCCGGCGGAAACGTCGGTGAGGCCGCAAGGTACAACGTGCACAGGTGCTGCATGGCTGTCGTCAGCTCGTGCCGTGAGGTGTTGGGTTAAGTCCCGTAACGAGCGAAACCCCTGTCTCTAGTTGCCAGCACGTCATGGTGGGCACTCTAGAGAGACCGCCGGCGTTAAGCCGGAGGAAGGCGGGGATGACGTCAAGTCCTCATGGCCCTTATGCCTGGGGCTGCACACGTGCTACAATGGGTCGGACAAAGCGTCGCAAAGGCGCAAGCCCCAGCTAATCGCCAAAACCGGCCCCCAGTTCGGATCGCGGGCTGCAACCCGCCCGCGTGAAGCCGGAATCGCTAGTAATCGGGGATCAGCACTGCCCCGGTGAATGGGTTCCTGAGCCTTGTACACACCGCCCGTCAAGCCACCAAAGCGGGGGGCACCCGAAGTCGTCGGCGCCGCAAGGCAGACGCCGAAGGTGAAACCCGTGATGGGGACTAAGTCGTAACAAGGTAACCGTAGGGGAACCTGCGGTTGGATCACCTCCTTTCTAAGGATGATTGATTCCGTCCGTGTCGGTGCGCCAGCACCGGCCCGAGACGATCATCGGCCCGCGCCCGACCTTTTGGTCGGCCGGCCCCCGCCGACTTCCCCCGAGGGTGCGACAGGAAGGCTTGCTCAGAGGGGATTCCGAATTCCACATGCCAGATTCCAGATTGGGAATCTCATTTGGAATCCGGCATCCGGAATCTGGAATTCGGAATCTGGAATTCGGAATCTGGAATTCAGAATCTGGAATTCAGAATCGACTCCTCGATCTTTCTCGTCCGATCGACCTGATTGCCCCTGCCCGGGTCCGCTGGGCGCGGGCCGCGGCCGTCTTCGTTTCGAGGACGACCGCGGCCCCTGGCCAGTGGCCAGTTCCCGGGTGACCGGAGTGCGATTGCCCCTGCGGGGACGATCCGAGCTTCGGTCACCCGTGATTTTGTTCTCTGACAATCCGGCGTTGGTAACCACGTAACAAGGCAAGTGCCGGCCCGTGCCTAGCCTGGACGGGCCGCAAAGTGTGGTAGTGGCATTTGCTCCGAACGCAAGGCAAATTGTGGAACTCGTAGCCGTGCCGGCCCGCGTCGCGAGACGCCGGTCGCGCACACAATGCGGGGGTGTTTGTCACCCCGCCGCACCGGTCCCGCCCTCGGGCGACGGCCGGTCGGCGTGGTCAAGCCCCCAAGGGCACGGGGGGGATGCCTGGGCGTCATCAGAATGGCGGACGTGGAAGGCTGCGAAATGCTCGGGGGAGCGGCCCAACGCGCTATGATCCCGAGATGTCCGCTCAAGACCCAGGGAACTGAAACATCTCAGTACCTGGAGGAAGAGAAAGCAACCGCGACTCCCTCAGTAGCGGCGAGCGAACGGGGACCAGCCTAAACCGGTGGGTCTATCTCACCGGGGTCGTGGGGCCAGCAATTAAGGGATGAGGTGATGGGAACCGAAGCGGTTTGGAATACCGCGCCAGAGCGGGTGAAAGCCCCGTAGGTGAACCGGAACCTCCCCGAGCTGGTACCCGAGTAGGGTCGGGCACGTGAAACCTGGCCTGAATCGACGGGGACCATCCCGTAAGGCTAAGCACTCGATGACGACCGATAGCGAACCCAGTAGGGCGACCGAACGGTGGGAAGAACCCCGACCAGGGGAGGACACTGAACCTGAAACCCCGTGCCTACAAGCGGTGGGAGCGCAGCGCCCTTCGGGGCCGCGTGACCGCGTGCCTTTTGCATAATGATCCGGCGAGTTATCGTACCCGGCCCGGTTAACCGCTTCAGGCGGGGAGCCCCAGGGAAACCGAGTCTGAACAGGGCGCATGTCGGGTGCGATAGACGCGAAACCAGGTGACCTACCCATGGGCAGGTTGAAGCGGCCGTAACGGGCCGTGGAGGACCGAACCCACCAGTGTTGAAAAACTGGGGGAGGACCCGTGGGGAGGAGTGAAAGTCTCATCAAACCTGGAGATAGCTCGTTCTCTCCGAAATGGCTTTAGGGCCAGCCTCGGATTAGCCGGAGACGGGGGTAGAGCGACGGAATTCGATCGGGGCCCTTCCCGGGTACCCGTCGGAACCCAACTCCGAATACCGTCTCTTCCATCCGGGAGTCAGAGCGCGGGGGAGAAGCTTCGTGCTCAAGAGGGAAAGAACCCAGACCGCCGACCAAGGCCCCCCAGATGACGCTCAGTGGCAAAGGAAGTGGGATCGCCGAGACAGCCGGGATGTTGGCTTAGAAGCAGCCACCATTTCAAAAGTGCGTAACAGCTTACCGGTCGAGCCATCCCGCGCCGAAAATGACGGGGACTAAGCGTCACGCCGCAGTCGCGGATTCGCAAGAATGGTAGGAGAGCGTCTCAGGCCGCTGTGAAGCGGGACCGACAAGGGTCCGTGGAGCGCCTGAGAGTGCGTATGCCGGAACGAGTAACGACAAGACGGGTGGGAAGCCCGTCCGCCGAAAGCACAAGGTTTCCTGGGGAAGGTCAATCCGCCCAGGGTCAGTCGGGACCTAAGGCGAGGCCCAAGGGCGTAGCCGATGGACATACGGTTAATACTCCGTGACCCGACGGGAAGGTTGATGCGGCGGTGACGCCGTGGCGAGAGGGATCGGGGTGCTAGAAGACCCCGTTCCGCAAGGACGATGGCACTTTGTTCCAGAAGTCCCTCGACACCATGGCCGCGAAAAACCCGCCGCGGACGACCCGCCGGCCCGTACCGCAATCCGACACAGGTGTGCTAGGCGAGTATCCGCAGGCGTTCGGGAGAACCCTCGTGAAGGAACTCGGCAAAATGACCCCGTACCTTCGGTACAAGGGGTGCTCTCCGCAAGGGGAGCCGCAGAGAATCGGCACTAGCGACTGTTTATCAAAAACACAGGACGCTGCTAACGCGCAAGCGGATGTATAGCGTCTGACGCCTGCTCGGTGTCGGTAGGTTGAGGGAGGCGGTCAGGGAAACCGACGCTGCCGACCGAAGCCCCGATAAACGGCGGCCGTAACTATGACGGTCCTAAGGTAGCGAAATTCCTTGTCGGGTAAGTTCCGACCTGCATGAATGGCGTAACGACTGGTGCGCTGTCTCCACGAGGGACCCGGTGAAACTGTAGCCGTGGTGAAGATGCCACGTACCCGCGGTTAGACGGAAAGACCCCGTGAACCTTGACTGCAGGTTGGCACTGGTCCGACGTTCGTCCTGTGTAGGATAGCTGGGAGGCCGTGATCCTCGAGCGCTAGCTCGGGGGGAGCCAATGGTGAAATACCAGCCTGGATGTGCGTCGTCCCTCACCGACTCGAATCCCGAGTCGGGACCGTGCTCATCGGGCAGTTTGACTGGGGCGGTCTCCTCCTAAAGCGTAACGGAGGAGTGCAATGGTGCCCTCGGCCCGGTCGGCAATCGGGCAACAGGAGCGCAAACGTAGAAGGGCGCCTGACTGCGAGACTCATCGGTCGAGCAGGGTCGAAAGACGGCGTTAGTGATCCGGCGGTGCTGGATGGAAAGGCCGTCGCTCAACGGATAAAAGGTACTCCGGGGATAACAGGCTGATCTCCCCCGAGCGTCCATAGCGGCGGGGAGGTTTGGCACCTCGATGTCGGCTCATCGCATCCTGGGGCTGGAGAAGGTCCCAAGGGTTTGGCTGTTCGCCAATGAAAGCGGTACGCGAGCTGGGTTCAGACCGTCGTGAGACAGGTCGGTCCCTATCTGCCGTGGGCGTGGGAAGCTTGAGGAGTCTCGCCCCTAGTACGAGAGGATTGGGGCGGACCGACCTCTGGTGTGCCGGTTGTCCCGCTCGGGGCATCGCCGGGTAGCCAGGTCGGGACCGGATAAGCGCTGAAAGCATCTAAGCGCGAAGCCTCCTCCAAGACCAGGCTTCCGTGTGCGCAAGCACAGAAGGCTCCTGGAAGACGACCAGGTCGATGGGCTGGGCGTGTACGGCGCGTGAGCGCTTCAGCGGACCAGTCCCAACAGCCGAGCGGCTTGACCACCCCGACCCGCCGCCGCCAATGCGAATTGGTGGTGGAGAACGGTTCGGTGGTGGGACAAAAAGACCCCCGACGCGAGTTCGACATGAGCTCGTGCAACGGAGTGAATGCCGCCACTACCCTCGTGAAACGCCTTGCCTGTTACGTGGTCCGACACCGTAACGTCAGTGATGTCTGACCGGCGGGCTGGAATATGCCGGCCGGCCAGTTTCCCGGCGACGATACGGGCGGGGCACCACCCGTTCCCATCCCGAACACGGCCGTTAAGCCCGCCCGGCCCATGATAGTGCCGCAAGCGCGAAAGTCGGTTCTCGCCGGGATCCTTTTCAAGAATGCCCCGCACTCTGAAGTCCTCGGAGTGCGGGGCGTTTTTGTTGGCGCTGGGGGTCAATTTCTCGCCAGCAATGCTATGAAGAGGTCATCCTCGCACCGCCGTCGTGGGTGGCATTGGTCCAGAAGACGCGATCGGGGGTCAGGGAGAAGCGCTCCTGGAGGCGTGCCGACAACTCGGTTTCATGATCGGGCCCGGCCTCGCTGAAGGCGTAAAGGGTCGGGCCCAGGAGCTCTGGCCGGCGCCGTGCAGGCCGGAGCGGCGGAGGAAGTCAATCATTGGTTCGAGGTCGGGGCGGCCGTAGAGGCCGCCGGCCTGGGCGGGGGCGAAGGCGTGGCCGACGTTGTGTCACCGGGCGCTTCAAAACCAGCCACTCATGGGCGCTTCAAAACCAGCCACGACTCTTGGGGGTTCTCGTCCACATCTTGACTGTAACCAGGTTGGCTCTCGGTTCAAAGTCCCAGCCATGGTCCGGCTTTTTTCTTCCTCCCGAAGGGGTTTCTGGTCCTCCGGTGGGGTGCCCGGCCCAGGACCCCTTCTGAGGCCTCCGGCGCTCTCCTGGGACGGGCTCACGCGCCCTCCTCTGGGGCGGCTCCAGAGCCGGGGGGCGCTTTGGCTGGTTTTGAACCCGACCCGCCACTCTCCGAGCCGGGGGGCGCTTTGGCTGGTTTTGAACTCTCAGACGCGCCGGGCCGGTCCCGCAGGCGGTAGCTGCGGCCGTTCATCGGCACGACCTCCGCGTGGTGCAGGAATCGGTCCAGGATCGCCGTCGCCGTGGGCACGTCGCCGAGCAGCTTGCCCCAGTCCTCCAAGGGCCGGTTCGAGGTCATCATCGTCGACCGGGTTCTCGTAACGCCGCATGACGATCTCGAAGAGATACTCGCCCGAGCGCTTCGGCAACTGCTTCATCCCCATGTCGTCGATGATCAACAGGTCCGGCTTGAGGTACTTCGAGAGCACCTTGTCCTCGGCCGACAGCGCCTCGTCGTGCAGGAAGTCGCGGACCACGTCGAAGACCGAACGGTACAGCACCACGTGCCCCGCCTTGATCGCCTGATAACCGATCGCCTGCACCAGGAAGCTCTTGCCCACCCCGGGCGGACCCAGCCAGAGCACGTCGCGCTTCTCGTGCACGAACCGACAGGTCGCCAGGTCCAGCACCTGTTTCCGCGGAATCGACGGGTTGAACGACCAGTCCAACTGGTCCAGCGGCTTCCACTCGCGGAACAACGCGGCCTTGACCCGCCGCTGCAGTGGGTGCAATCGCGCCAGTGCCATCGATTACGCGACCTTTTTGGACTTGTTCTTCCCGATACCCCCCTGAGTCCCCATGTCGGGAAGAGTTTTCGCTTCTAAATATGCCTGATACACCTCCGGCCAGATCCCGCTCAGTTGGATCACGCGCAGGTCCACGATCCACTGACCCCCTTCCAGTTTCCAGGTCATGCCCGACTGTTTCAGCCGTTGTGTGAACACCGTCTTGCACGCCGCCTCGGTCACCCCGCTGCCGATGGGAAGGTGGTTGTTTCGGTACTGACAATAATCCAGGAACCGAATCCGCTTCCGCAAGTAGTTGTAAGCGCTGCGATATTGCTCCCGCTTCTTCCCCATCACGATCCGCCGTCGTCGGATCGCGGCCGCCGAGTGCAACACGCGGTTGATCCCCCGCGGTTTCGTCTTCAGCCAGCGGCACATCTTTCGCGCCCAGCCCTGGGCACGCTTCGCGTCCGAAAATAACGCCTCCGCCAGTTTGTAAATGTATTCACACGCATGATAAAAATCGATCACCCATTCCCACTCCAGCCGCTGACCGGAATGACGGGGATGGCACATCCGCTTGAGCACCCGGCGGAAATACCGCGTCTGTTGGTATCCCCCATCGGTGATGTAGGCCAACCGCGGCAATGGTCCCGTCCACGGCTCCAACACCGCCACGAGCAACGCCGTCAACTGCCGCGACAGCGTCTCCTGACCGGACTCAGGCATCCGGCCCAGGTACACCGTCCCCAACCGCCGACCCCTCCGGTCGTACACCGAGAGCGTCGCCGTCGCGCCTTCCCGGTAACACTCGTGATCACGGATCGGCAACATCAACCCGTCACGACCCACCGCCAACACCGGCTTGCGGCCACCCCGGGATTGGAACGCCTGTTCCAACAGCTTCAAGACGTGAGCCAACTGGGCGTCCTGGCGGTGGGGATCCATACCCTCCACGACTCCCGCGAGGACAGTACGCAAACTCGCCACCGACCAACACACGCCATGAGCACGCTGGAGGTGGGCCAAGACGGCGCTCTGGGTGGAGACCGCCGCCGCCTGAGCCGCGCGCTCAGCCAAGGCGGGCGTGGCCAAGCCGGCTTCCAGTCCCAAGCGGATCTCCAACGGAACGATCGACCGTTCGATGCCGTGCAAGGGCTGGTACAGCATCCGCCAGAGGGTGATCGTTCCGAACAAGGTCGCCACGGTGCGGTTGGGGGACTTGAAGCGGCGGCGATACCCCACTCCCTGGAAGCACATCTGGTTGGGCATGTCCCGACGGTCATGCGGTTCGAGGTGATTGAAGGTCCATTCGACAAGGAGCCGACCCAGTTCCCGAAGCAGAACTTGCAACTGGGTCTCGAACTGGTGGCAGGTCTGGGGAGTCACCTCCGCCCTGCGGAACCGGACGATGAGGGGACCGATCTGAGCGATCACGGGGATCAAGCGAACGGTCAGCGGGAACAAAGAGGTGGCGAAGTGCGTTGCGAGCAGCGCGGCAGCGGCCGTAGCATGGTCCATCGAGTCGGCCTCTCTGGTGAGGTGGCAAGGTTTGTTCACCTCCAACTCACCGAGAAGCCGGCTCATTCTTCAAGCCGCTGGCCGCATAAACAGCGGAACTAAAGGCCCTTGTGGGCAAAAAACCACGCGATTCCCGGGGAAACCTTTGGCAGTGGCGCGATTGCACCCGATTGCACCCTTGTCGACAACTGCGAGCGCCGCCTCCCAGTCAGCCCACTTCACTATGCCTGTACCTCGCTTCCGTCCACGGGGCACGGCTGCCGTGGCGAGTTCCGGTGCTGGGTATACGATCGAGCAAGCGAGGTACTCAGCCTTGGTGTCAGGATCAGTGGCAACAGCAATTCGGCAGCATATAATATTTACTTCGTATTTCTCGCTCAGCCATTCTGTTGCGACGAGCAGTCCGTAGTCGTAGGTCTCTGCGATGAGAATGATCCGTTGCTGCCGATTGATCTGATCTTTGTCCACCTCAAGGAAGTCGCTTAGAGCCTCCTGCTGGTCGTCATCTAGAAGTTGGAGAAAGTCATCGGGTTGCCATTGGGATACCATTGCAGCGTAAGAAATCGCCTGAAGCATGTGCAGCTTGTGTGTTCCCCTCTTAAGTTCGATGACGACGCACGAGCCTTCCTTGTCCAGTGCCAGCAAGTCGATTCGATCTTGGACGTTCTTTGAGGGCTCGACCTCCTTGCCAGGGCTTACGCACCAGGTTTCTCGGGGATTTGGGCCAGTACTCTCAAGAGATAGTCGTTCTTCCATCCCGCAATCAGGCGCCGAGTGGCAATACTCTTGCCTTTGCTGGTCTTCTCCGCCTTGAGCAGACATAACGCCAGCTTGCGGAGCCACGCCAAGTTCATCGCGCTGTTCCCGGCCCAGTGCCGTTGGTCATCCTCACGGAAGCAGACGTCCAGAACCCAGTGCAGCGAGTTCTCGATCCCCCAATGACCCCGCACCCATCGCAGATACTGCTCCGCCGTCGCGGCCGTGCTGCTGATGAAGTAACGGATCTCAATGCTCGCCACACCATCGACCAGCCGATGGCTGATCACCATCACGATCGCCGTCAGTCCGATCCAAAGGTCCGCGTTCCGGATCCCCTCCGGATGGGTGATCACACAGCAGGTGCGGGTTCTCCTGGCGAGCGCTGCGAACCTCTTCCGTCTGACACTCGGTGAAGTCCACCCCGGGTTCGCCCTGATCCAACGCGGTATCGAACGCCCGCTTGATGTCCTCGTAGAGATGCGGCTGATTCTCCTTGGCGGCCAGCACGTAGTGACCACCTCGGCCGACGATGTCAGCAGCGATCTCCTTCTGACAGCCCATGGCGTCGATGGTCACCACGGCCCCGTTCCAGTCGAGCAGTTCGAGCAACTCGGGAATGGCGGTAATCTCGTTGGATTTGGCGTCGGTGGCCACTTGCCCCAAGGTCAAATGATTCTCGACCGACCCGGCGCTGACGACAGGGAGCGCCGATCGGCCGACGGTACGCCGGGCGGAGCCGCGTTGGGCCTTGCCGTCGATGGCGATCCGTGTCAGTTCGGGCGGAGCCGTGGCGATCGGAGTCAATCCGTTTCGAGCCCCTCAGCGCCGTGATCCAGGCGGAGAAGCCCTTCTGAAAGGCCACCGGGTCGAGCCGGCAGAAGACTCGTCGGAAGGTGTCGTGCGAGGGGATGCCGCCAGGCAAGGTGAGGAAGGTCTCGAGCCAGTCGCGCTTGGAGTGACCGTAGTCGGCGATCTGCACCCAGGTATCGGCGCCGCAGAAGACAGCGCAGGTGGCGATGAAGACGATCTCATCGAGTCGGTGGATTCGCCCCTGTTCGCGGCGGGGATCGGGCAAGTCCGCGAAATGATCGAGGATGGAGACCGGGTTGCTGGCCGGAGTCATGGCGGTCGTGTCTGAGCCGACGGTCCTCGCGTGGACATCCCTGAAGAAGTCGAAATCTCCAGGTGGTCGATGCTACAAAAGCCGTCCGATACCCTGCCAGCCGGACTGGACAACAGAGGCGAGTCGCAATTTCCCAGAGCACCCAGACAGCCCAGGCTGATGCGTAAACCCTGGGCTTGCCGGCGAGATGGGACATGAGCGGCTCCTTGTGAGTACGGAACGGTTGTACAGGCATAAGCCGGTAACTACCGTTTTGGCACTCGGGCAAAGGCCGCTCTGCCGACCGTCGGCAGGTACGCAAGTCCGCGTCGGCTCAAGGTTTCGGTCAATGGGCGATACTGGACTTGAACCAGTGACCCCCAGCGTGTCGAGCTGGTGCTCTAGCCAACTGAGCTAATCGCCCTGGCACTCTGACGATACAATCCGGCACCGCGAAGTTCAAGACGGCTTTTCATCGGGACCGCGCGGCCTCCTGCCTGGTTCGGCGGGCGGCTGGGTCATTGCCACGGGGGGCCGGCTCTGGCATGCTCGGGCGGTTTGCCGGGACCCAACGGACCAGGCGCGGGAGGCGGGGCGTTGGCACAGACGGTGGGCGTCGAGAAGACGGCGGCGGGGCGAGGCGCGGGCGGGGCCTGGGGCATTTGCTGGCTGATGTTCGCCTGCACGGTGCTCAACTACATGAGCCGGCAAGCCATGGCTGTCGTCGGGCCGCAGGTCCGCGCGGATTTCGGGCTCGACATGGTCGGGTATGGCTGGGTGCTGGCGTCGTTTCAGCTCACGTATGCGTTCTTTCAGTGGCCGGCGGGGTATCTGGTCGATCGCTGGGATGTGCGAAAAACCTATGCGGGGGCGGTGGTCTGGTGGTCGCTGGCGGGGCTGGCGACGGCCTTCACGCCCGTCCTGGGATTGCTCTTTCTGTGCCGGGCCTTGCTCGGCGTGGGCGAGTCGTTCAACTGGCCGTGCGGGTTGCGGGTGACGGCGGGCGTCTTGCCGCCGTCGGACCGGGGTCTGGGCAACGGCATCTTCAACTCGGGGGCGGCGGTCGGGGCGGTCTTGACGCCGCTGTTGATCGTGCCGCTGGCGGTCCGGTACGGCTGGCAGGCGCCGTTCGTGCTGCTGGGTCTGGCCGGACTGGTCTGGGTGGCCGCCTGGCTGCTGCTGACGCGGGGCCGGACCTTGACCGTCGCCACCCAAGGCGCGGTGGCGGGCGCCGAGGCAGCGCGGGGCGGGCTGGCGGTCGGCGCGCGCCTGGCCTTCAGCGCGGTCGCCGGGCTGGCCCTTTTGACGGCGGCCGGCTACGTCTGGTTCGGCATGCCGGCGCTCTGGTGGGGTGTGGCCGTCTTGATGATCGGCCCGCTCGTGGTCGCACGGCTGGCGCCCAGGGAGGATCTCGCCGGCGCCGACTGGGCGCGCAGCCTGGGCGACGTGGTCCGGCGCCGGCGGTTCTGGATCATGGCCGCCGTCGGCATCACGATCAATGTGAGCTGGCACTTCCTGGTCAACTGGATGACCAGCTTCTTCCAGGTCGACCTGAAGCTCGGTCTGTTGATCGGCGGCATGGTGACGGCCGTGCCCTTCCTGGCGGCCGACGCCGGCAACCTGGGCGGCGGCTGGCTGGCGCGGCGGCTGGCCCGCGCGGGGCTGGCACCGGCCGCCGGCGCAAGATCGTTCTCGTGCTGTGCATGCTGCTGATCAGCAGCGCCGTCTGGGTGGGGCTGGCGGTGGCGACCCATCCGGCGGGACCGCCCGTTCCCGCGGGAGACTCGACCGCCGCCGTTCTCCATGCCGCGTGGACCGCCGTCCAGCACCACGCCCTCGTGATCGGCCTGCTCAGCCTGACCGCGCTCGGCGCCGCCGCCTACATGGTCAACTACTTCGCTTTCTGCCAGGACGTCGCGCCCGCCCATACCGGCCTGGTCATTGGCTATCTGGGTGGCCTGGGAAACCTGTTTGCGGCCGGGTTCCTGCCACTCGCGGGGTGGATTTCGCAAGGACCATGGGGGTCGGGGCTGAATTTCGTGATTGTGGGGACATTGCCGCTGCTGGGGCTGCTCGCCTTGCTGGCGGGATGGGGGCGGGATGCTGAGTGAGGCTGGGTCTTGACCCCGCCTCCGTCGACGTCTCTGGACACCGGACGGGGATTCTGGCATGATCCGCGCCAATCCCATCTCTGGCGGGCTTTCGGCCCGCGATCCCCGGTTCTCGGAGGCGACGTTGTGATGTCGCGCCGTACATGGTTTGCGGGCTTCGGCCTGCTGGTTGGTGGTGGGCTTCTGAGTCTGGCCGGTTGCTGCGGGTCGGGCCTTTGCCCGCTGAGCCGCGCGCGGTCGTCCTCCGCGCGCCGGAGCCGCCCCTGGATCGGCCGGATGCGGTCAGCGCGGAGGCGTCGAAAGGCGTGACGGCGGCGAACCTGTGCCGGAAGCGCAGGGCTTTTTCAAGCCTGACCGCCGCTCGGGCGCCTGGAGCCGCGAGGCCGCCGAAGTCGAGGCCGATCTGGGAGTGAAGTAAGAGGCTATCCGGGAAGCCTGGTTTTAGCCCCGAAGGGGCGGCAGTTCCTAGCCCAGGGCGTCAGCCCTGGGTCGGTAGACGTCGCGACAGGATCCTCCTGCGGAGCCCCGAAGGGGCGACAGAAGGTCCAGCGGGACAGTGGCTTCTGTCGCCCCTTCGGGGCTCCGGAGAGGGTTTGCGACGTATCGCTCCGGTTCCCGGGGCTGACGCCCCGGGCTATTCACTGCCGCCCCTTTGGGGCTAAAACCGGACTTCCCGGACAGCCTCTCATACGGTTCCCAGGAATTTGGTGCGCTGGCCAGCCGAGGGCGGCTGGCCCACAGTTCTGTGGCACAGCCGCCCCCGGCTGTGCAGAAAATTCCCGGGAACCGTATCAGTCGGACGACGGGCGAACGTCACGGAGGGTTCCAAGCTCCCATGGACGAGAGCCAAGGTTCGAAGGGCGATCGTCTCCGGCTTCGGACGTTCTGGAATCGCTGGTTCGGCGCGCGGGAGAGCGCACGGCCGCGCGGTTCCTGCGGCAGCAGGGCATGCGCGTGCTCGGGCGCGGGTATCGCGTGCCCCGAGTGGGCGAGATCGACCTGATCGCGCGCGACGGCGACACGCTGGTGTTCGTCGAGGTCAAGACCCGCCGTCGCGGCGCGCGGCCGAGGCCGTCACGCCCGAGAAACAGCGGCGCTTGACCCTGGCCGCGCTCCATTTCCTCAAACGCCACAACTTGCTCGGCACCACGCACTGCCGGTTCGATGTCGTCGCCATCGTCTGGCCCGACGGCCGCGGCCGACCGTGCATCGACCACTTCCGCGCCGCGTTCGAAGCCGTCGGGCGGGGACAAATGTTCCGCTAGGAGAGACCCCGCGCCGGGCCGGGCAGCGCGTTGCGCACGCTCCCGGGTGGACCTCCCCATCAGCGGGTCGTAACCCCACCTCGGTCCCGAAATCCTATGGTCTGGAGAAGCTGAAGAAGATTCCGCGCGCGGCGACGGTTTTTCTCCGCGCTTTGTCCGGCGGATTCCCGCTCCTGGCATCCTCGTTGCGACCTCTCCCTCCTGAGCACAACGAGACACGATCCCCGCGACCGTGCACCCTGGCTGTGTCAGGGACATCTCGGTACTCGGAGTGGTATTTACAGGAGAGAACGCATGAGGAATTGGATTCAAGGACTCACAGCGGCCGGATTCGGTCTGAGCTTGCTGGCGGGAACCGTCTGGCGCAACAGGCCGCGCCGGCACCTGCGCCGGCCCCATCCGGCGGCGTGATCCCGTCGCCGACGGACGCGATGCGGGACGTGCAGAGCGTCGGCCAGTTGCTGTTCAAGGCGGTCGATTCGAATAATGACGGCCAGATCTCCCAGCGGGAGGCGCTCGCCGCGGCCAACCTGATCGTGGGAGGCTATTTCTTCCGTGCGGACACGAACGGCGACGGCGTGATCAGCCCGCAGGAGTGGCAGGCGGCGCGCGAGGAGCTGTTCCAGCGGCGGCCGTGGCTGAAGTTCGTCGCGGAGCGCGCCCGGGCGGCGAAGGCGGCCGGCGGCGGTGTCGCCGGTGCCAACCCGATGCAAACCATCATCAATATGATCGACACGAACCAGGACAAGAACATCACCGCCGCCGAGGTGCGGCAGACGGTGCAGTCGCTCGTGCAGACCGCGTTCGCCACGGCGGATACCAACCATGACGGCCAGCTCAGCCCGATGGAAGTCAACGCCGCCGCCCTGGGCGCGGCCAAGGCCGCCGGCCAGGTGGCCTTCCAGGCGGCCGACAAGGACCACAACGGCCAGATCAGCGAGCAGGAATTCCTGAACGCCCTGCGCGGTCCGGCCATCACCGCCTTCGCCATCCTCGACGCCAACAACGACCACCAGCTCTCGCCGCAAGAACTCCAGTCGGCCGAGCGGGTCCTCTGGATGCAAATGCGGGCGCTGAAGGTGCCCGAACAGCCGAACTCCCCGGCGAATTTGTTGGAAACGGGCCGCCGGCCCGAGGAAGTGGCGCCCGTGCCGACCATCACGCCGCCGACGACCTCGGCCCAGCCCGCGCGGACAGAACAGCCGGTCCAGCCCCGCGGCCACGACCGCGCCGGCGCCCGTCCCGGCTTCCGCTCCCATCATTCCCCGTTGAAAGAGCGTGATTCTCTTTCCGTAGGCCAATTCTGTAGGCTGGGTCGAGACCCAGCCTACAGGACTCGTAACGGGTTGCCGGCGCCGGGACACCACGATAGGGTGTCTGGAGCGAGCACGACCAGGAAGGGCGGTCGCACGCAAGACCGCCGCGGTCCACGCTCGCGCCGGGAGACGATCGCGATGAGATGCCGCACGGGCGCCGGTCTGCTGGGACTGGCAGCGCTGGTGGGAACTTTGACGGCCAGGGCCGGAGACGAAGGGTTGCCGCCGGCCATTGTGCCGCACGGCTTCGGCGTGAATATCCACTTCACCAACCCCAGGCCGGGCGAGATGGAGCGGTTCGCCGAGGCGGGCTATCGCTTCGCCCGCATGGATTTCGGCTGGGGAAGCATCGAACGGACCAAAGGCCAGTACGACTTCTCGGCCTATGACCGGCTGACGGCCGAGCTGGCCAAGGTCGGCGCACGGCCGTTGTACATCTTCGATTACGGCAACCGGCTCTACGACGAGGGCCTCTCGCCGCATAGCGCCGAGGCCCGCGCCGCGTTCGCGCGCTACGCCGCGGCGGCCGCCAAGCACTTCCAGGGCAAGGGCGTGGTCTGGGAGATTCTGGAACGAGCCGAACATCAGCTTCTGGAAGCCCAAGCCCAACGCCGACGACTACGCCAAGCTGGCCATCGCCACGGCCAGGGCCGTCCACGAGGCCGACCCCGCGGCCGTGATCGTCGCGCCCGGCTCGAGCACGTTCCCCTGGCCGTTCTTCGAGACGATCTTCCAGGCCGGGCTGCTCGCCGAGCTCGACGGCGTGTCGGTCCACCCCTATCGGGGCTCGATGCCGGAGACGGCACTCGCGGATTACGTTCGTTTACGTTCTCTGGTCGCTCTTTACGCTCCAGCGGCGAAGCGGGACATGCCGATCATCTCGTCGGAGTGGGGCTACTCGACGTGCGAGAAGGGCGTCAGCGAGGCGCAACAGGCCCGCTACCTGGTCCGGCAGTGGCTGGCGAACCTGTCGGCGGGCGTGAACCTGTCGATCTTCTATGACTGGCACGACGACGGCCCGGACCCGAAGGAGAACGAGCACCGCTTCGGCACCGTGCGGCAGGATTACACGCCCAAGCCGTCGTTCCTGGCCGCCAAGGCGCTGATCCACGATCTTGACGGCTACGCCTACCGGCACCGGCTCCAGCGCGTGAAGGACACCGACTGGACATTACTCTTCCAGAAGGGCGATACCGACGAGCTGGCCCTGGTGCGCTGGTCGGTCGATCCGAAAGCGTCCGAGGCCGACCAGACGCCCGCCGTGCAGAAGCTCAGTCCGAACGCTACGGATGTCGCCGCGTTGCGGCGGCTGGCGTCGATCCGGTTCGCGGCCGGGGCGCGGGCGGAGTCGGACGAGAAGCCGGCGGTGCTCCGGGTGGAGGTGCGTAATCCCGAATCCGCGCCGGCAACGGTCGTTATCGCGCGCGAGAGCCGTATCGAGGTGCCCCCGGGGCAAACAAAGCCTCTGGAGGTGCTCCTCCCGGCCGGCAAGCTGCGTGATGAGCACCGGTCCGTGCCGCTACCGCTGAGCTGGAATGGCCAGGCGCTGCCGGCGCTCATGCCGCTGGACGTGGTGCGCGCCGACCCGCTCACGCTGTCGGTCGCGCCGGCCGGGAACGAGCTGGTCGTGACGATCGCCAATCCCGCGCGGAAGCCGCTCCAGGGCCGGCTGGCCCTCGTCGGCAAGGGCAAGGACCTCCAGGTTTCGGCGCTGACGCTCAAAGACGCCGACACGACGGTCCGGCTGCCTCGTCCCGAGGGCGAGCAACGCGTCGAGCTGCGGGGCGCCGATGGCAAGATCCTGACGTCTCTCGACGCGCGGCGCTACGAGCCGTTGAAGCCGTTCCCGGCCGACCCCGGCACCGATTCCGGGTTCCGGTACGTCCTGCACGTGGAGAACGTGGGCACGCCCGCCCGGCCGTTGCCGGCCGTCGCCGCGCCGGGCGAGAGCCCGTGCCGGTCGCGCTCGAAGTGAATTACAGCTTCGATCGTGGCTGGCGCTATGCGACGATCAATCCGGCCGGGGCCGCGCCGATCCCCGAGAAGGCCCTGGCCTTGATTGTGTGGGTCCGCGGCGACGGCTCGGGCAATTCCCTGAACTGCCGCTTCCGCGACAAGACGGGCCAGGTCCACCAGTTGCATCTCGCCGAGCTGTCCTGGAACGGCTGGCGGCCGGTGCGGATCGCCCTGGACGGCTCCGTTCCCGATAACCACTGGGGAGGCGCCAACGACGGCGCGCTTCATCCGCCGCTCGTCTGGGAGGCCATGCTCCTGATCGACTCGACCCACCGCGACAAGTCCCACAGCGGCCAGATCCTCATCGGGCGGCCGTTCTACGAAATCGGCGCGCGGTGAGAGTGACGCAGGCTGGATTCTTGCAGGCTGGGCCTTTGTAGGCTGGGTCAAGACCCAGCTCTTCCTGCTCGGGGAAGCTGGGTCTTGACCCAGCCTACAAAGACCCAGCCTACAAAGGCCCAGCCTACAAAGGCCCAGCCTACAAGAATCCAGCCTACCAAACTCACGGCCCCCCCGCCGGGGCGAGCACCTCCTCCAGGGGCAGATCCGCCTCCCAGAGCTGAAACGGGCCGACGGTGCCCGCGGGTCGCACGCGGCCGGGGTGCGCCGCGGCCAGCGCGCGCAGGTGGCCGCCCAGGTCTTCCTCGGGCGTGCCGGGATAGACGGGGTCCACCACACAGAGGACCGGACGACCGGGCACAAAACGGTGACGGTAGCGGTCCCGCAGCCGGGGCCAGGTGGACTGATACTGCAACGCCCCCACACGGCCGTCGGACAGAACGGCCAAGACGGGCGCGATCGCGCCCTGCGCGACGGCGCCCGCGCAACCGCGGCGCTCCAGCTCGGCGACCACGGGGCGATAGGGGCTGGGACGGTCGATGTCGCGCCAGAGCGCGACCGCCGCGACCGTCCAGGCTGTCAGGAGCACGGCCAGGAGCGCGACCCGGCGCCCGCGGCGCAAGCGTCGGAGCCCGGATGCCAGCAGACCCGGCAGGAACACCCAGGAGATCGTCAGGTAGCGCATCGAGGAGGCGTCGAGGCTGGTCGCCTGGAGCAGGTACAGCACGGCGGTGGTTCCCAAGCCGAGCAACACCAGCACCGTCGGCGCCGTCGGCGCCCGGCCTTGCAGGCTCGAGAAGCTCGCCCAGCGCTGGCGGTCGCGCCAGCCGACGAGCACGATCAGGGAGACGGCCAGCAGCGCCACGAGCGGCGCCAGCGCCGTCAAGGTCGCGGCCAGCGCCGGCCAGGAGGATGGTGGCGGCCGGTTCGCCGGGTGGCTGATGAAGGTGAACAGCGCCTCGCGATAGTCACACCCGAGCAGGCACGCCTGCGCCCGCAGGCCGTCGCGCAGGTTCGGCCCGATGTGCCAGGCGCGCGGATCCACATCGGCAGCGACGGATCGCGCGGCGCCCAGCCGAGAGCCACCCGCAGGTGATACAGAAACGGCAAACCCAGCGCGGCCAGGCCGCCCAGCGCGCCCCAGGGATGCGCCGCCAGGAGCCGGACCAGCCGGCCGAGGAAACCCGACCACACGCCCACACCGACCAGCACCACAATGACACCCACCACGCCGACGATCGGCGGCAGCCGGTCGAGCGCGAAGACATACCAGATCCGGCCGCTCGCCCACCTCGGCTGAACGTGGCCGCAGACCGCCAGCGCCAGGATCGTCCCGGCCGCCAGACCGAGCCAGACGAAGCCCGCGCCCCGGCGATCGACCCAGCCGCCCGCCAGATGCCGCTCGTGGCGCAGGTCGCGGCCGTGCCGGCCCAGGGACCAATCGAGGGCCAGCGTCGCATAGACGACCACCGACTGGGGGTTCACAAAATAGCCGAACATCAGCCAGAACCCCCAGGCCGCCTGCCACACGCGGGGCGGGTCCGGCCCGGGGCGGGTCATGACGCGATAGGCCCACAGGCTCGCCACCGCCCAGGCCAGCACCGCGACGTACCCGCCGCGCGGCACGACGCTCCAGAGCGCGGGCATCGGTGCCCCGACCGCCGCGATCAGCGCCGCCAGGTGGCCGGTCGTCCGGCCCGCCCAGGACCGCCACACGGCATACTGGAGCGCGACGAACAGCCCGAAGAACAGCGTCGGCGCCAGCGCGACGACCGTCGGACCCGTCCCGAAGAGGCACTCGAAGCCGGCTGCGACGTACGCTTCGATCGCGCCCATGTAACGCTGGCCGTCGAAAAAAATCGGCCAGCGCTGGCCGTGGTGGATGTCCAGCGCCATCAGGCCGACGACCGCCTGGTCGTCATCGAGCACGCCCTCGATCCGCGTCAGCAGCGGCGCGCAGCGTCCACGCCACCAGGAACCAGACGGCCGCCCGTGTCAGGTCGCCGAGCCGATCCGGGGCGACCGGGGCGGAGAAGTGCGCGGCCGGCATGGTACGTGGGCGGGGCGCTTCGGCGATCGCCATCGCGTATGGTTCTCCCGTGACGGCCGCGAATGGACCTCCTGACGTTGGGAGTCTAGTACAAGAACCTCTCCGGAAGACGGGAACCGCGCCCGCGCCGGCCGTGTCCTGTAGCCTGAGCGGCGGCAGTCGGTGGCGAGGGGCTGACCGTTGGACTAGGATGGGCCACGGCCTATGAGTAGAGCATGCGAACCGGAGGAGTTCTGGATTCTCGTCGGGTGGGCTCGGCCCACCGTCTTTGAAACCCGGATGGTGGGCCGAGCCACCCTACAAAAAGCGGCCTTGAGCAGGGGCTACGTTTGCTGGGTGGACGATGAAGTCGGATTCCGGATGCCGGATTCCAGATTCCAGATCGACTGAACATCCGGAATCTGGAATCCGGCATCCGGCATCCGGCAATCCGGCATCCGGCATCCGGAATCCGGCATCCGGAATCGAATCCGCCTGCCTTTTCGGACCGATCGCGCCACGACGAACTGGGACGCGGCCATGAGCACGGCGGTCATGCAGACAAAACAGGAGACGGTCGAGGCGCGGCCCCGCGCGGGTGGAAGTGCCGGCGGCGGTGCTGGAGCGCGTGCGGGCGCTGTATGAACAGGGATTCATGCTCCAGGCACACGAGGCGGCGCAGGCCGCCGGGCCGTTGTCCGACTGGACGGGTCCCACAGCGCGGGTGCTGGCCGGGCGGCTGGCGGTCCACCTGGGCGCGATCCGGATGGCGCTCTGGCACCACGTCCGGGCCTGGCGCGCGGATCGCACGCACCCGGAGGCGACCTACTACTTCGCCCGCCGCGTGCTCGAACGCCGCGGGCCGCTCGAAGCCTGGGAGTTTCTGTCTCGCACCGGCGAACTGCCGGAATCGGCCCCGATCTCCGTCCGCGCCGACTGGCTGGCGCTGCACGCGAGCGTGTTGGGGCTGGTGCGCGATTTCAGCGCCGCCGCGAAGTGGCTCGCTCGTGCCGAGGCCCTCGCGCCGATCGAGCCCTGGATTCGCATGGAACGGGCCGCGCTGTGCGAGCGCGAGGACCGGCTTGAGGACGCCCTGGCCGCCGCGCGCGCGACGCTCGAAATGCGCCCCTGGTACCGGCCGGGCGTGCAGATGGTCGCGCACCTGCTCGTGCAGAGCGACCGCGACGCCGAGGCCATCGCGCTGCTGGAAGAGGCCGACCAGCGGCTCGAAAACGGCCCGATCGTGGCGCAGCTTGCCAGCCTGCACGATGAGCTGGGCCATCACGCCGAGGTGCGCCGGCTGTGCGACCGCTACGAGGCCCTCTCGCCCCTCATGGAGAAGGACACCGCCGAATGGCTGGCGGCGCGGCGGTCCGACTCGGCCTACCACCTGGGCGACTTCGCCGCCGCCGCGACGTTTGCCCGGCAGGCCCACGACCCGTTCTTCACCCGCATCGCCGAGCGCCTGGAAGCGGCCCCCGAACAGGGCGGCCGGCCGGTCTTGCTCGATGTCGGCTTCGTCCGGCAGAATTATCAGACGTGTGCGCCGGCAACCCTCTCGGCGCTGGCGCGGTTCTGGGGCCGGCCGATCGAGCACCTCGATGTCGCGGCCGAGATCTGTTACGACGGCACGCCCGACCACCGCGAGCGGCACTGGACCGAGTCGCACGGCTTCCTCGTGCGTGAGTTCACCGTCACCTGGGACGCGGCCACGGCGCTTTTGAACCGGGGCATTCCTTTCACGCTGACGACCGTCGAGCCGGCCAGCGCGCACCTTCAGGCGGTCATCGGCCACGATGCGCTGCGGGGCACGTTCACGATCCGCGACCCGTCGTTGCGGCACGCGGGCGAGGCGATCGCCGACCGGCTGATCGAGCGTTACCAGGGGACCGGCCCGCGCGGCATGGCCCTGGTGCCCGCCGAACGGGCGGAACTGTTTGAGAATCTGGACCTGCCCGACGCGGCGCTCTACGACCAGTTTCAAATCCTTCAGCGCGCCCTTCTGGACCACGACCGCGCAACCGCGCTGGCGGCGGCCACGGCGATCGAGGCGGCCGCGCCCGGTCATCGTCTGGCCTACCAGGCGCGCCGGGTGCTGGCCACCTATGACGCCGACCGCGTCGCTCTGCTGGCCAGCGTCGAGGGCCTGCTCGGCCTGTATCCGGGCGATAACCTCTGGGAGCTGATCAAGCTAGGATGCCTGCGCGAGCTGGCCACGCGCGACGCCCGGCTGGCGTTTCTGGGACCGATCTGCGACCGGCCCGACTCCGACCCGGTCTTCCTGCGGCAATATGCCTCCGAGCTCGCGGCCGACGCACGCACGACCGACCGCGCGCGGCGGCTCTTGCGGCGCAGCATTCGCCGCCGGCCGCTCGACGATGCCAGCTTCATGCTGCTGGCCGAGCTCGCCGCCGACCGCCGGCAATTCGAAGCGGCCCTCCAGTGGAGCCGGTTCGCCACCTGCCTCGACGACAAGAACGAAGGCAACGCGCGCGCCTACTTCGGCTATGCGCGGTTCCTGAAGCGCACCGATGAGGCATTAGCCTGGCTGCGCGCGGTTTGAGCGCTACGGCGCGCGGTCGTCCGATCCGGCGCGGACGCTCTACAGCGCGCTCTCGCTGGCGGAGCGGATGCCCGAGGCGTTCGCCCTGCTCGACGAGGCCCTGGCGCAGCGTCCCGACGACGGCAACCTGATGCGGTTCGCGGCCGAATCGCACGGCGCCTTCGGCGCCTTCGACCGCGCCGACGCGTTGCTGACCGCCGCCGAGGGCCGCACCCACCGCCACGCCTGGCTGCGCACCGCGGCGCTGTTGGCCCAGTGGCGGGGCGAGCCGGCACGGCGCTGGCCTGCTGGCAAGAGGTCGTCGCCGCCGAGCCGCTCTCGTCCGAAGCGAACCGCGCCGTGGCCATGCTGCTGGAGGAGACGACCGGCCGTGAGGCGGCCCTGGCGCACTTGCAGACCGTCTGCGACCGCTTCCCGCACAACGTCGCCTTGCACCAGATCTGGAACGAGTTCGTGCGCGAGGACGGCACCGAAGCCGCCGAGCCCGTCATCCGCCGCCTGATCGCGATTCATCCGGCCGACGCCTGGACGCATCGCGAGCTGGCCCTCTGCCTGGCCGGTCAGCGCCGGATGGATGAGGCGTTCGCCGCGCTGGAGATCGCCCGCGACCTGGAGCCGGACAGCGACGTGTACCACTCGGTCCACGGCCAGATCTGTCTCCGCGCCGGCCGGATCGACGAGGCCAAGGAGGCCTTCCGCCAGGCCCTTCATATCAACATCGATGATGATTTCGCCATGGGCCAGCTCATGGACGCCTGCGACACCCGCGCCGAGCGGCGCGCGGCGCTGGCGTTCCTGAGCGCCGAGCTCGTGCGGCAGGTGACGTTCGGCGACGGCCTCCTGGCCTTCCAGCGGTATGCGCGGGGCACGCTCGAACCGGACGAGCTGCTGGACCAGCTTCGCCACGCACTGGCCGAGCGTCCCGACCTGTGGCACGCGCACGCGGCTCTGGTGCGGCAACTGGTGGCGCTCGACCGGCGGGACGAGGCCCGGCACTATGCCGAGGCGGCCGTCGCCCGGTTCCCGCTGCTGCCTCGTCTGTGGCTGGAGCTGGCCGACGTGCACCGCGCCCGCGACGAGACGGACGCGGAAGCCGAGGCCGTCCGCCGGGCCTTGCAAATCAGTCCCGGCTGGGGCGCGGCCGTGCGCCGGCTGGCCGAGGTCTACGAGCGCACCGAGCGCTACGACGACTCGAAGGCGCTGCTCGAAGCGGCCGTGGCACGCGCGCCGCTCGATGCCCTGAGCCGGGGCTGGCTGGCCGACGCCCTCTGGCACCTCGACGAGCGCGCGGCGGCCCTCGAACAGATCCAGCAGACCTTGCGCCATCGATCCCGGCTACGACTGGGCCTGGAACAGCTTGCAGGACTGGTCGGCGGCCATGGAACGCCCCACGCTGGCCGTCACCCTGGCGCGCGACCTGACCGCGCGGCGGCCCGGCGAAGCGCGGTCCTGGTTTTTACTGGCCCGGATGCTGTCGGCCTCGGAACACGGCGACGAACGCCTGGCGGCGCTCGACCGCGCCATCGAGTTCAATCCGCAACTGGCCGAAGCCCACGACCTGAAGGCCGAGCAACTGGGCGAGGCCCAGCGCTTCGACGAGGCGGCGGCGGTCTGCGATGCGCCGGTCTGGCAGGGCCGGCCGCCCTTGATCCTGCGCGGCCGTCGCGCCTGGATCGAAGCACGCCGGGGCGAGGTGGACCGGGCCATCGAGTTGATGCGCGCCACGCTCGACGAAAGTCCCGATTACGGCTGGGGCTGGCGCCAGTTGGTCGAGTGGTGCGACCGCGGCCGGACCGTCACCGACGCCGATCGGCTTGCGGCGGCCGAGGGGCTGATCCAGGCCGCGCCAAACTCGCCCACCGGCTACGTCTATCGCGGCGACGGCCGCCTCCGCGCGGGTGATCGCGACGGCGCCCGGGCCGACTTCCGCCACGCCCTCGACGTGGCCCCGTCCTACGGCTACGCCGGCATGTCCCTGTTCGATATGCACCTGGAAGACCTCCGGCTGGAGGACGCGGCCCAGGTCCTCGCTCACCTAAAGGAACATGCCCCCGGGCCGTTCGTGACCGCCCGCGCCGTGCAGCTTGCCGCGCGTCGGGGAGACGCCGCGACCGGCCTGGAGGGCGTGCGCGCGCTCTGCCGCGACGAGAACCCGGAAACCTGGCCGCTCCAGGCCGCGTGTACCGCGGTGCGCGCGGCCGGCTGGGAGGGTTCGTTGCGGGACGTGCTCGACGAGGCCGTGCGCGCATCCGACGCCCGCTCCCAGGTCGGCGCAATGGGTCCACGAACGAACCCGGCGCGGCGATTGGGGCTGCTGGAAACGCTTCGGCCCGCTCCTGGAGCGGGGCGAGATCGGCATCGAGGCACTGGCGGGATTCTTCCAGGCGGTCGGCAAGCCGGGTGCGGTCTCCGACCTCAAACGCGGGTGGCTCATGCGCCGGGTGCTGCGGCGCCATGGCCGGTACATTCGCGGCTCGACGTTCTGTCTGGCCAGCGCCGTCTACGCCCTGGCGACGCGCTTCAACTACCGCGCGGCGGTCCGCTGGGGCAGGGACCTGCCCGCGCGCGACGACCTGGCGCCCTGGATGCTCATCAACCTGGCGCTCGCCCTGCGTGCTTTGGGCCGTGACCACGAGGCGGGCCAGGTCAGCCGCCGGGCCCTGGAACTGGCGCCGGATTACACCGCGCGTTACCACGCGCTCTGGCTGGCCTTCGATGCCGCCACCGCCGGCACCATCGAAGCGGCCGAGAACCATCTCGCCAGCCTGGGCGATCCGGCCACGATGGACGCCACGAACCGCTTCTTGCTGGCCCTGGTGCGGGCCGTGCGGGATCTGCGCCGGGCCGCGCCCGGGGATCGCCGCCGGGTCTTCGCCACCGCCCGCCGCGCCCTGGCCGCGGCCGCGCGACAGCACGCCGCTGAAGGAAGACCGCCCGGCCGTGCTTCATGCCTACCGACGCGCCGTCCACCGCCTGGCCGCCGAGCGCGGCGGCCTCGTCGGCGCCGCTTGGGGCCGCTGGCGGCAGCTTGTCCCATGCCTGCCCGGTGCGCGCCGATAGGTCTTTGTAGGGTAGGCTTCAGCCTGCCAATCCCATAGGAATCCAACGGAAATGGGATTGGCAGGCTGAAGCCTACCCTACGAGAAGTCATCCGCGCGTTTCGGACACCCTCTCAATCCGGATTCAACCCGAGCAGCTCGGCCACGGCGCGGCCGATCTCCGGCGCGCGCATGAGGCTCTCGCCGACGAGCATGGCGTCCACCCCGGCGTCTTGGAGACGCTCCGCATCGCGGCGGTCGCGGATGCCGCTTTCACTGACCACGAGCACGTCGGGCGGGATCTGTTCGCGGAGCTGGAGGGTCGTTTCCAGGTCGGTCACGAAGCGGTGCAGGTCGCGGTTGTTGATGCCGACCAGGTCGGCGCCCGCGGCCAGCACGCGCGGCAGATGGGCCGGGTCGTGGAACTCGACCAGCGCCGCCATGCCCAGGCCGCGCGCCTGCGCCAGCAGTTCGGCCAGCAGCGCGTCGTCGAGACACTCGGCGATCAACAGCACCGCGTCGGCGCCGGCCACGCGCGCCTCGACCACCTGGTATGGGTCGATGAGAAAGTCCTTGCGCAGCAGCGGAATCGCCACCGCCGCCCGCACCCGCGCCAGGTACGAGAGATGCCCCTGGAAATACGGCACGTCGGTCAAGACGCTCAGCGCGTGCGGCGCCATACGCCTGGTACGCCTGAGCGATCGTGACCGGGTTGAAGTCGGCCCGGATGACCCCCGCCGACGGACTGGCCTTCTTGACCTCGGCAATGAGCCGGATCGGTCCCGGCCCGGCCAGCGCCGCGCGAAATCGCGCACCGGCGGCGCCCCGGCCGCCTGCGCGTCCAGTTCTTCCAGAGGCATCCGCCGCCGGGCGACGGACACCTCCTGGCGCTTGCTGGCCACAATCTCGTCGAGGATGGTCGGATTCATGCCCGGTATGGTCTCGAATCGTGCCGGGCCTTGTCAATGGACGCCCCGGCCCTACCTTGACAGTGTCCAGATTCAAACCAATGCTGCAAGGAACCAAACGCGCACGGATCGACCCTTCCAGAGATCCCAGGGGGCACCATGCAGCGCAACGTGTCGCGCGGGCGAGCGCTTCTCCTGCTGGCGAGCGCCACGGCCGTGATCTGGTTGAGCCTGGAACGAGACCGTCGGGCCGCGGCGCAACAAACCGCGGCGGGGCCGAAGTCCGTCCACGCCCTGGCGCGGCTCGAGCCGGCCGGCGGCTTGATCGCCGTGGGCGCCCGCGCCGGTGCGCATCATTCAGATCCTCGTCGCCGAGGGCGACCAGGTCCGCGCCGGCCAGCCCCTGGCGGTCCTCGAAGGCCAGGAGCAGGCCAAGGCCCAGCTCACCGTCGCCGAGGCCCAGAAACAAGCCGCCGACGAACAGCGCGCCCGCAAACGCGAGCTCCTCGCCGTCGAGCGCGCGCGGACCGACCGCGTGCAAAAAGTCCGCCTGGAGATGCTCCAGAACATCTACCGCACCCTCTCCCAGCGCGTTGAGCAGATGTCCAAGGTCCGCGCGGACCTCGAAAAGGCCAAGGCGACCTCCAAGGACCTCAACGATTTCGACGTGGCCCTGGACCGGCTCAGGGTCGAGTACTACCGCTCCTTCCTCGAACAGGAGCAGGCCCGCGCCGACCAGGATTCACTCGCCAAGCAGCGCGCCGCCGAGGACAAACAACTGGCCGACGACAGCGCCGCGGCTCGCGTGGCGGAACGCGAAATCGCGCTGGCGAAGGCCGGTCTCGACGCGCTGACGATCCTCGCCCCGAGCGCCGGCCGCGTGCTGGAAATCCCCGCCCACGCCGGCGAGAGCAGCACCGGGACCCTGTTGTTCCTGGGCGATCTCAGTGCCATGAGCGCCACCGCCGAGATCGACCAGTCCGACCTCGCCGCGCTTCAGGTCGGCGACCCGGCCCTGGTCACCATCCACGGCCAGACCATCACGGGCAAAGTCACCCGCATCGGCCGCCTCATCGGCAAGAACCAGATGGCCAGCCTCGACCCCCGGGCCCTGCAAGACCTCCGCGTCGCCAGGGTCGCCATCCGGCTTGACAGCGCCAACCTCGCCTCGAAATACGTGAACATGCAAGTAGATGTGGCCATTACACCCCGGAAGTAGTGGTCCGTGGTCCGTCTCGTAGGGTAGGCTTTAGCCTGCCAATCCCCTTTCCGTTTGACTTCTATGGGATTGGCAGGCTAAAGCCTACCCTACAAAAGACAGAACAATCACCGTAAAACACTGACGACCATGCGCAGCCTTCTTTCTCCCCTGTTTGTCAGTCTGCGAACGCCGCCCCTCGCGCTGCGCAACGTGATGCAGGGGCGGGTGCGCTCGGCGGTGGCGATCGTCGGCATCGGGTTCGCGGTGGTGATGGTGCTGTTGCAGCTTGGGTTCCTGGAGGCGGTCAAGATCACGGCGGCCATCAATTACGATCAACTGGATTTCGACGTGGCGCTGGTCTCGACCGAGTTCGAGCAGTTCTATGATCCGGGGTCATTCCCGCGCGAGCGGCTCGTGCAGGCGCAGTCGGTGCCGAGCGTGACCGCGGCGCGGCCGCTCTGGGCGCGGATGAACGTCTGGCGCTGTCCGCCCTATCCGGTCGATGCGGCGGTCGATGCCGCCGTTCCCGACATGAATGCGCTGAAGCGCTGGTGGCTGGGAGCGCAGCGCCCCGGCCCCTGCAGCGCCGCGAGTTGCTCGTGCTGGGCGTCGATCTGGACGAGGACCCGTTCCGCCCGCCGATCCGCGATCAGATCCGCGCGGCTGGGTCGCAGCTCCGCCCGGACGGCCGGGTGCTCCTGAACGCCTGGTCGAACCCCGATTTCGGCTGGGACGTCCACGAGCAATTCTCCGGCTGGGAGCTCGGTCCGCGCAAGGCCGAGGTCGTCGGCGGATTCACGCTCCTGCGCAGCTTCGGCGCGGATGCCTCGGCGCTGGTCAGCGCGCCGAACTTCGCGCGGGCGTTCGGGCTGCCTTCTGCCGACGGCGTGGTCAATTTCGGCCTGCTCACGGTGTCTCCCGGCACGGCGGCCGAGACCGTCCGCGCGCTCAATGCCCGGCTGCCCCGGGACGTTCAGGCCCTGTCGTGCGCGGAGCTGTACAACACGGAAGCGAATTACTGGGTCAAGCAGACGGCCACGGGCAAGATCTTCGCGTTCGGCGTGCTGGTGACGATGGTGGTCGCGGCGGTGGTCGTCTACCAGGTGCTTTCCAACGACATCCGCAACCGCCTGCCCGAGTACGCCACGCTCAAGGCGATGGGCTACACGAACCGGTTCCTGTCCCGCGTCGTGTTGTGGCAGGCCGTCATCTACGCGCTGGCGGCGTATGTGCCGGCGGTCCTGGTCAGCTATGGCCTGTATCGGGCCACCGAGGCGCTGGCCACGATCCCGATGCGGCTGACCGGGTTCAACCTCGGCCTGGTGCTGGGCTTGACCCTCTTCGCCGCGCTCGGCTCGGGCCTGTTGACTGTCCACAAGCTGCGCTCGGCCAACCCGGCGGATCTCTTTTGAGACCTGTAGGCTGGGTCGTGACCCAGCTTTTCCTTGCTGGGTCACGACCCAGCCTACAGGACCTTACTGTCGGGAGAAACTCAGGCCCGGGTCATTGGCCGGGGCGCCGACAACGCGGAAGGTGAAATGATTTTCATCCTTCCAGGCGACCTGGCCGACCATGGCGCCGCTCTGGCCGTTCTGGCTGGCGAGGGTGAGCACGCCGTTGCCGTAGGTCGATTCGCCCTCGATCTTGGCGGCGGGCTTGCCCGGGTTGTTGACGGTCCAGGAGAAGTCGCCACCCGGCTGGACGGCCAGAGCGATGCTGGTTCCCTGGGCGGGGCTGGCGGTCCAGGAGCCGGCCAGGGTGCCCTCCTTGCCGCTGGCCGCGGGCGCCGCGGCGACGGCCGGGCTGGGAGCGGGCTGGGCCGTGTCGGCGGGCGGCGGCGAGATTTGCTGGATGAGCTGCGCCGCGAGCGCGTCCGTCGGCTGCAAGGCGACGACCTGCTTGAGCTGCGCAACGGCCGCGTCGTCGTGGCCCTGCGTCAAGTAATGGTACGCCAGCACGAAATGAGGCGGGGCCGAGCTGGAGTTCGCCTGGCAGTACGTCTCGAGCGCGCGAAGCTGGCCGGTGTAGACGTCGATACTCGGGTACAGGCCGATGAGCGTGGTCCAGTCCCAGCCGGGACCGACCGACAGGACGGCATACAACGGCACCGCGGCGGCCTCGTACTGCTTCTGGGCGAACAGGACCAGGGCGCGGAACTCGTGCAAGGTGGCGTCGTTGGGCATCTGGGCGATGGCCTGATCGTTCAGTTGCTGGGCCTGGGCGTAGTTGCCCGCCTTGAATGCGTCGCGCGCCTGATCAAAAGTGGAAGTCGCTTGCTCGGCGACCGGCGGATCGGGGGCCGCGGCCAGCGTGTTGATCGGCTGCGAGTAATCGTACGACGGGACCGCCACCGGCTGCGGGACTCCCACCACCACCGGCTGCGAAACCACCACCGGCTGCGCGACGTAGTACGGGTTGACGTAGGGCGTGTAGCCCCAGTTGAACAGCGCCGAGCCCAGTCCCCAGGCGGCGACGCCCGTCGCCATGCCGACGCCGAAGCCGCCCCAGTTCCAGCGATTGTAATTGCCGTGCCAGTAGCCGTTGACCCAGCCGGCATGATAACCGGCGTAAGAACCGCGGCCCCAGTTGTTGTTGTTGACGATGTTCGTGCTGTTGTTGATGAAGTTGTTATTTCCGCCGTAGTTCGGCCGGTTGATGTTGTTGTTATTACCGATGTTCGGCCGGTTGATGTTGTTGTTATTACCAATGTTCGGCCGGTTGATGTTGTTGTTATTACCAATGTTCGGCCGGTTGATGTTGTTGTTATTACCAATGTTCGGCCGGTTGATGTTGTTGTTGTTGCCGATGTTCGGCCGGTTGATACCCGTGTTACCGCCAATGTTGGGCCGGTTGGCACCGGGCGAGGGCAACGGGGTGGGTCGAGCCCCTTGGCCAATGTTGGGCCGGTTGGCACCGGGCGAGGGCAACGGGGTGGGTCGAGCCCCTTGGCCAATGTTGGGCCGGTTGGCACCGGGCGAGGGCAACGGGGTGGGTCGAGCGCCCTGCGCCGGGATCGGGTCGAGCGCCCGCGCCGGGATTGGGTCGAGCCCCCGCGCCGGGATTGGGTCGAGCCCCCGCGCCGGGATTGGGTCGAGCCCCGCGCCAGGATTGGGCCGAGCCCCGCTGCGCCGGGATTGGGTCGAGCCCCCTGCGCAGGGCTGGGGCGGCGCTGCCGGTCTCGGCGCTGAAAGAAGGCGTGGCTGGGCGGGAGATTCCACCACCACCACCCGGCCGCCACCACCACCGCCACCGCCACCGCCACGACCGCCGCCGCCGCCGCGTCCCGGGAAGGCTTGCGCCTGCATGGTCAGGCCGGCGAGAAGAACGATCAAGGCCAGATTGCGCGTGCTGCCGATCATGGGAAGACCCTTCCGCGCATGGGGAGGAACAAATCGGTCGGGGTCAGCGAGCGGGCGTTGCGGCCGGGGCGGGCTTGGGGGCGCTGGGCTCGGGCGGTTTGCGCACGAGGATGATCTCGTCGATGTCGGGCAGCGCCTCGCTGCCGAGGGTGCGGTCGCGCGATTCCCAGGAGATCCGGTCCTTGCTCAACTGCGTGACCACCTGGGTGCCCGAGGCGATCTTGCCGTCGGGCTGCACGCCGCTGGCCTTGACCATCCACTGGTTGCCGCTGTGCGTCCAGACGCCCTCGGAGAAGCCGCCGTCGGTGTCGAAGACCCAGGACTTGAAGTCGCCGGAGAGCGGGTCCCAGCCGATGCGCTGCGAGCCGCTCATGACGGTGCGGCCCTCCATCTTGACGACAAAGTCGCGGAGCAGGAAGTTGCCGTTGTCGGTCCAGTGGCACTTGGTCAAGACGACAGCCTCGGGGCTCTCGTTGACCCACTCGCCGACCATCCATTCAAGCGCCTTGAGGTGATCGTGGGGCGTGAGGCGGCGATCCGGCTCGTCGCGCTCGCGGGCCTGGAGCCACTTGCCGTCGCGCTTGACGAAGAGAACGGTGTAGCGAGTGGTGTCGGGCGCGGCGGGGTTGTCGGCCGGCGTGACGACGGCGCGGCCTTCTTCCTCGGCCGTGTCGGGACCGAGGAAGCGAATCGCTTCGGTCTTGAACTCGATCTTGTCCCCCGGGTTCTCCTGGAAGATCGCGGTGAAATACTCGGCGATCGCCGAACGACCTTCGATCCGCTCGCCGTCCTCGGTGATCAGCACGGCGTCCTCGGTGTAAAACGCCGCGTAGGCGTCGGCGTCGCCCGCGTCGAAGGCCTTGGCCGACGCGGCGTCGAGGTCCCGGATCGCCTTCTCGTCGGCGGAACGGTCCGCGGGCTGAGGCGCGGCGGCCGCGGCGGCGGGCGCCGGCGTGCTCGGGGGAGTCTCCTGCGCGCCGAGGGCGGGAACCAGCAGTCCGAGCGCAATCAGGACGTTTCTCATGGGTGCGGCCCATCCCAAAGGAGTCAACACGACGTGGAATTGCCTTAAAATGATGACCGTGTCCAGGCCCGGCCGCAAGCCCTTTGATCTTGCTCTGTCCGTGTTTGTAGGCTGGGTCCAGACCCAGCCTACGACTCCGATGGCGAACGGGAGCCACGGCCATGTTCTGGCGATTCGGAACGCTGCTTGTCACGCTGGTCGTGTTGCAGGTGCTGGCCTTGCCGCTGCAGGAGGCGCGGCTGGGCATCACCGTCGTGAGCCTGTTGTTTCTAGGCGTGATCGTCACCGGCGTGGTGGCGGCCAGCCGGGCGCGCTGGACGTTTTTTGTCGCCCTGCTCCTGGCCCTGCCCGCGTTCTCGACCGAGCTGTTCATCCTGGTCGGCGGCAATCGCGGGCTGGCGGTGCTGCGGGACCTGTCTTACCTCTCGCTCCTGAGCTTCGGCATCGTCGTGCTCTTGTGGTGGGGCGTCTTGAAGCAAGAGCGCGTCACGGTGGACGTGCTCATCGGCGGGATCTGCGTCTACTTGCTGATCGGGATGTGGTTCTACTTTGCGTACTCGGTGGTCGAATTGCTCCGCCCCGGCTCCTTCCTGCTCGATGAGAACCGCCTGCTCGACTCGGGCGGTCTGGGACGCTTCCTGGACCTGGTGTACTTCAGCAATGTGACCCTCTCGACGCTCGGCTTTGGAGATGTCCGCCCGGTGACGCCAGCCGCGCGGACGCTCTCCATGACCGAGGCCCTGGTCGGGCAAATCTACCTGGCGACGCTGGTGGCCGTTCTCGTCGGCATGCACCTGACGCACCGCCAGCAGGCCGCTCCCACGCCGCCCCGGGCGCCGTGATTTTCCTTCGTCGTCGGCTGGGTCGTTGTCGGCTGGGGTTTGTCGGCTGGGGTTTGTAGGCTGGGGTTTGTCGGCTGGGGTTTGTAGGCTGGGTCAAGACCCAGCTCTTCCTGCTCGAGGAAGCTGGGTCTTGACCCAGCCTACAAACCGCGTAACTCCTACAGCCATTCGCCATCCGTCATCGCCCCTCGCGGGCAGGCTTGGCGACAGCCGGACCGGGTTTCACGTCGCGTCGGGCCAGATCATAGAACTCGTCCCGCCGCTGCTGCCAGAGGCGTTCCAGCGCGCGGACTTTCTCCGGCTGCGCAGAGGCCAGGTTGTGCGTCTCGGTGCGGTCGTGGGCCAGGTCGTACAGCTCCCATTCGGCATCCGACCGGCGGCGACGAGCTTCCAGTCGCCGACGCGGATGGCGCGGTTGCCTTCGTGCTGCCACCACAGGTCCTCGTGTGCCACCGTGCCGTCGCGGGCGAAGGCCGGCACCAGGCTCTTGCCAGGAGGCGCGGGGCACGTCCTGGCCGTTCCAGGTCTCGAATCGGCCGCGCGCCGGCGAGCTCCAGGATCGTCGGCACGAGGTCGATGACGTGGCCGGGGTTGTGGCGGAGCTCGCCGCGGGCGGCGATGCCCCTGCGGCCAGTGGACGATCAAGGGCGTCGCGATGCCGCCTTCGTGGACCCAGGTCTTGTGCCGGCGGAACGGCGTGTTGGCCACGGTGGACCAGCCCGGCCCCAGGCACAGGTGCGAGGCCGCCGAGCCCGGCGGCCGCCGCCGGATCGTGGCCGTCGTCGCGGACCATGATCTCGGCGCTGGCGCCGTTGTCGGACAGGAAGAAGATCAGCGTGTTCTCGAACGCCCCCATCGCGCGGAGCTGTTCCAGCACCCGGCCGATCTCGCGGTCCATCCGGTCGACCATCGCGGCGTGGATGTCCATCTTCGTCGCCTGAAGACGCGCGCTGCGCGTCGGTCAGGCTGTCCCAGGGCAGGGGGCGGTTGACCTCGCCGGGACCGAGCTGCTTGAGCGCCTCCGGGAAGTGGTACGGCGGCCCGACCTCCCGCTCGACGTCCGACAGACGGCCGCCGACCAGGCCGAGCTCCTGAATCCGCCGCCACCGCGCCGCGCGGACGACTTCCCAGCCGTCGCGGTAGCGGTCCTGGTACCGGGCGATGTCCTCCGGCAGCGCCTGCAGCGGGAAGTGCGGCGCGTTGAAGGCGAGGTACAGGAAGAACGGCTGGTCGGCGTGCTTCTCCGCGTGCTCGCGTAGATATTTGATCCCATGATCGGCGATGGCGGTCGTCGTGTAGTACCCGCTTCCCGGCTCCGACGGGCGGCAGCTTGCGATCGTCCTCGAAGAGCACGCGCGGATGGAAGTAGCGGCCGAGATCCTCGAGGTAATAGGAATGGTCGAAGCCGTTGGCCAGCGGCATGCCGTCGACGTGCCACTTGCCCGAGTGATACGACCGATAGCCGAGCGGCCGGAGCATCTCCGGGAGCAGCCTGGCCCAGGCCGGCCGCTTGCCGTTGCCGCCGCTGGGCACGCCGGGCACCGTGTCGCGGCGGACCTGCTGGGCGTAATAGCCCGTCAGGAGGGCGGCCCGCGACGGCCAGCACCGCGCCGTGTTGTAGAACTGCGTGAACCGCAAGCCGCCCGCCGCCAGGGCGTCCAGGTTCGGCGTGCGGATCTCGCCGCCGTAGCAGCCGAGGTCGGAATAGCCCAGGTCGTCGGCCAGGATGACCACGATGTTCGGCGGTCCGGCAGGCGCCGCCCGCGCTGTTCCCGGCCACGAAGGGGACGCCAGCAGCACGATGGCCCAGGAGACGATGGCAACGACGATGGCGCGCACGGCGACCTCTCCTCTGTGATTCCGGATGCAGCACAATTGCGTAGGCTGGGTCCAGACCCAGCTTCCCCTCTGGGTTTTCGTAGGCTGGGTCCAGACCCAGCTTCCCCCAGCAGGCGACGCACCGCAATGGCCGGGCGAACACAAGGGCTGGGTCCAGACCCAGCCTACAAAGATCAGGGGGAGCTGGGTCCAGACCCAGCCTACGAAAACCGATGAGACCCAGCCTCATTCGGCGTCCTTGAACTCCTCGCCATACCATTCATCGCGGCTGCCCCAATCGCTCGAATACTCCCCGAGGCGGACATAGCGATGAAAGGAAGACCACGGCCAGCGGACCACACAATCGACCAGATGGTGCTTTAGTGGATTGACATGAATATAATCGACGCACCGTTTCAGATCTTCGTCGTCCCGGCAGGTGTGCTCGTAGAATCGCCTCTGCCAGACGCCCCGTTCCCCTTTCCGGCATCGGCTCCAGGAAACAAACCCGTCGTCGCTCGCGGCTTCCGTCCAGAGTCTCGTGAAGCCCGACTTGATCAGCCGCCAGCGCAGGGAATAGTCGGCATCCTCGGCCGGAAGTTCCCACACCGAGTGCAGGTGATCGGGCAACAGGACCATCGCGACGATCTCAAACGGGTGTTCCGCTCGGACGGTCTGGATCGCGGTTCGAAGCGCTTTCCGTGCCGGGTCGGTCGTGAGGATCGGGCGCCGCTCATGAGTCACGACCGTGAAGAAGAAGACACGGCCGATCCGCCATCGGATGTAGGTACGCATGGCCCGATGTTACGTTACAGAATGGCTGGGTCATGTAGGTCCAGACCCAGCCTACATCACGGCCACGAAGATTTCGAAGGGGGATGTGGCACTCCGGACTCTCCTTTTCTCATGAACCGGATGGAGACAGCCGGCGGCCGTGGCGCACGCGCCGTGGTCGCAGGTTCGAGCGCGGCCGACGACGACAGCCAAGGAGCGTTCCATGACCGCCAGATCCACCGAAACGATCTCCGTTCTCTTCCCGTGGCTGGGCCGGGGCCTGGCCCTGCTGTTGTTCCTGTTCTGGGGCGCGTTCTTCGTCGAGCACGCCGCCGACTGGTTCCTGCACCCGCGGCCGGGCTTGCCGCCGCTCTGGGTCTGGGGCTCGATGTGCCTTCATCTCGGAATGCTGGTCGGCTTGCTCCTGATGCTCCGCTGGGACAAGCTCGGCGTTTTGGTCACGATCCTGGCCACGGTGGCGTTCTTCGCCGTCATCGGCATGAATCGCTTCCCGACCATCGCGCTCATCAACCTGCTGCCGATGGCGTGCTTCGCCGTCTCCTGGCTGCGGAGCACGCCCCGGCTGGGGGAAGCGCCGCACTTGTAGGGTGGGCTCGGCCCACCATCTTCGCATGGCCCACCCTACGGGGAAACCGTTTCAGGAAGACCGCGCCGGGAAGTGCGCCAGCAAGTCGCGCAGGCAGTCATTCATCACCGCGCCGTAGCGCTGCGGATCGACCAGCCGGATGACGCGGACGTTCGCGTCGGCGGCCCCGAATTCGATTTTCGTCGGCTTGCCCTGGTCATCGACCTCGAGCCGCGTAGGGACGTACTCATAGACCGACACCTCCTCGCCCCCTGGAGGCGGCGTCAGCGCGGCGACGTGACGCCCTCCCACGCGGTAGCACTTGCGGCCGGCGGCGGTCAGGATGCTGGGCGTACACCACATCTCCTTGCCGCCCTGGAACGACGGCGCCTGTGCCAGGGCCGCGTCGGGCGTGCCCAGATCGGCCGAGAGGGCCGCCAGCGGATCGGTCTTGGCCGGGTCGAGATACCGCAGGGCGTAGAGGAAGTAATTCTGAAGGCCCCGCGGTGCCGCGCGGAGGGCGTCGGGGAACTGCGTGAAGCGATAGTAGGTCGTCTCCCGGCCCCGCGCCGGAAAACAGGGATACCACCAGATCGGCAAGCCCGTGCGCAGTAAGCCGCGATAAGCGGCGCGGTCGAGGCCGACGTTGTACTCATCACCGCCGATGGTGGAGTTCCCGATGTTGATATACAGCCCGGCCACCTTGGCGCGGAGCAGTTCCGGCTCGCGGTTAAAGGCCGCCTGTACATCCCGCACGCTGCCCGCGGTGAGGATCTTCACGGGCGCCGGCGCCTCGCGGAGGGTCCGCAACAGCAGCGCGACGGCCTCCTGATACGCGGCGGGCTGGTCCCGGCCCGTGTCGTCGGGTGCCCGCAGCGGGGTCAGACCGAGGGCGCAGGGCAGGGGCCGGCCGGTCAAGTGCCTCATCTGCGCGACCGGGATGCGCCCCGGCTGCCGCTGCTGCATCGCGCCGTGGTCCAGCAAGATGGCCTTCACCTCCAGCTCCGGCAGCGCGCACACCGTCGCCAGGTCAATATGATCGTCGGCATCGACATGAGGATGGTACAGATCCGTGCAGAAGACCACCGGCACCCGCGCCGCCGCGAGCGCCGCGGGGGCGGACAGGAAACCAAGCGCGAGCTGCGCAAAGCGCGACGCACCTCATGGCGGTTCTCCGGGACTTTTCGACACTGTCGCCACGATACCGGGTTCGTCCTGCAAGGAGATATCGGGTGCCATGGGTTCCGCTTGGGGAACCCGTGTCCGGGGCCCACAGGCACGGGTTCCCCAAGCGGAACCCGTGGCACCCACGACCATTTCCGCAAGGAGGCCGTGATCAACCCGATATCCCTGCTACAGTCTCGACTTTTCGAACAAAATCGTACATTCCGTTCACGTCCGATACTACCGGCTGGCCGCCGCGCGAGCGATGGGCGGGTCCGGCAGGGCGGGTCAGGACCCTGCCCGCGGTATTTTTCTGTCCGAAATAATTCATGGGTGCGTTCCAGTCTGCGCTCAATGCCGCTAGTATGAGAAAGCGGCTCACCGGAAAAAGGGCTCGGGCTGAGATCGGACCGGCTCCTGTCCCCGCCCCGCAGACCGGGCATGGCACGTGCATGGTTCCATCGTGACATCCCCCTTTTCCCCGGCGCCGGTTCATCGTGTTTTTCCAAGGCACATCATGGGGGAATCAGGATGAAGCGTCTTGAGTGGTTTCTCATCGGGGCTCGTCTCATGGTTCTGGCCGGGGGCCTGGCGCTGCTCGGCGCCGGGTGCGACGGCGGCGCCGGATCGGCCACCAGCAGCCCGGAACAGGTCAAGCAATGGGTCGAGGCCGACCAGGATCGGGCCAAGGCCATGGAGAATGCGAGCCAGCAAGCGAAAGCCCAGAAGAAGGCCCACTGATCCACGGCACGGGCGCGGCGCGCCGTGCGTGAGAAACAGAACCAAGGAACTGGGCCCAGCCCCGCAATTCGTCGGCACGATCGATCATCAAGTCTTTTTTATGAGGGTTCAATGATGCGTTCGTCTCAGCGTCGCGGTTTCACGCTCATCGAGCTTCTGGTGGTCATCGCCATCATCGGCGTCTTGATCGCGCTCTTGTTGCCCGCGGTCCAGGCGGCCCGCGAGGCGGCTCGGCGCAGCCAGTGCGTCAACAACCTCAAGCAGATCGGCCTGGGGATTCATAATTACGGCTCGGCCACCGGCAGCTTCCCGCTGGGAAGTTCCTGGATCGTCAACAGCGTCGGCACCTACAACTGGGACAACTGGAGCGCCCACGCGATGATGCTGCCGTACCTGGAGCAGAGGTCGATCTACAACGCCATCAATTTCGCTTTTCCGGCCGCCGATACCTGCGGCACCTGCCCCGGCGCGAGCAACACCACGGCCATCTATACCAAGATCAACTCCTTCCTCTGCCCGTCCGACCCGAACGCGGCCGGCGCCAACGGCATGCTGAATGATTATTATGCCTGTATCGGGACCACCACGAACAGCAATAACGACAACGGCCCGACCAGCACCTCAGGGATGTTCGCCTGGCGCACGGCCTACTCGTTCAAGGACGTGACCGACGGTCTGGCGAACACCATCGCGTACTCGGAGGGGCTGTGCAGCGCGCCCCAGGCCGTCGCCAAGAAGGGCAACATCCAGATGAACGCGCAGACCAACGGGAATGCCGAGATGTACGATGCCAATACCAACCCGGTCTTCGTCCTGGCCGCGCTGCAGACCTGCACGACCAAGTTCATGACCGCCCCCCCCGCCGACATTTCCACGACGCACGGGCATTACTGGTCGGTCGGCCACACCGCGGCGACGATGTTCAACACGATCGTCACGCCCAACGACACCAAGAACCCTTCGGGCGCGTGCCGTCGTGACTGCAACGGCGGTTGCGACTCGGCGAGCTGCGCCTTCTCCAACGCCCAGAGCGCCCACTCCGGCGGCGTGAACGTCCTGATGGGCGACGGCAGCGTCCGCTTCATCAAGGATTCCATCGCGCTGGCCACCTGGTGGGCCCTCGGCACCCGCAGCAACGGCGAGGCGATCGACGCGAACTCGTATTGAGAGTCTGTTCCGAAAGCCCCGCAGGGGCGAAAGTGAATAGCCCGGGGCGTCAGCCCCGGGAACCGGAGAGCCGCGACGAGAGAATTTTCCTCCGAAGCCCCGCAGGGGCGACAGAACGGTCCCTGGGACAACGACATCGGCCGCCCCTGCGGGGCTGCGGAGAGGGTTTGTAGCGGCGTCGTTCCCGGTTCCCGGGGCTGACGCCCCGGGCTATACACTTTCGCCCCTGCGGGGCTTTCGGAACAGAATCTGAGTGGATAGGCTGGGTCTAGACCCAGCCTATATCTCCCATCTTTCGTGATCGTCTCGGACCCCCAAAACGATAGTCTCGGATGACAAGCCGCCGCGACGCGGGACGGGCCTGGTAACGCGCCAGGCCGGCGTCACGCGGCGGCTCCGAACCGTTCGAGCGGCCCTTTTGAATCTTGTAGGGTAGGCTTCAGCCTGCCATAACCATTTAGAAATTCAATGGTTATGGCAGGCTGAAGCCTACCCTACAAGATTCCGACCACGCCGTCTCAGACGACATCCGAGACCCACAACCATGGCCACCGACGCCCAGTTCGCCGCCAACCGCCGCAACGCCCAGAAATCCACCGGACCAATCACACCCCAGGGCAAGAAAAAGACCCGCCTCAATGCCCTCAAGCATGGATTGAGAGCCACCATCCCCGTCCTCCCGGGCGAGGACGCCAGCGCCCTGGAGGATCGCCGCCAAGCCTGGATCGACGCCAAGACCCCCAGCGACGCCGTCGAGCTGTACCTCATCGAGAACGCCGTGGCCGCCTCCTGGGCGCTCGACCGCGGCCGACGCCTCGACGCCGCCGCCGCCACCGCGCCGCCGTATCGCTTCCAGCCGGACGAGGCGCGCGACGACCTGGCCGAGAACCCGGTCCAGGCCGCCGCCTCCTTCCGGCAAACCACCGCCGGACTGTCCTGGATGCGCGACCGCTGGGCGCAACTGGCGCGGCCCTGGAACCAGGCCAGGAGTGGGACTCCGCCGAGTTCGAGCTGTGCATCCGGCTTCTGGGAAAGCGGCCCAACCTCGAGCAAGTCTGTGACGACCCGCTCATCCGGCGGCTGCTGGGCCTGACGCTGGCCCTGGGCTGGGCGAATGAGCGCGACGAGCCCGGCGGCTGGGTCGACGGTGCTCGGCGAGTTCTTCGAGGAAGACGGCCGGATCGCCCACGAGGAGCTGCGCGGCGCCGTGGACATGCTCCAGGAGCACGCGCCGAGGAGTCCGAAAGCCGCGCGTCAGGAGTTGCAAAAGCTGGTGCGGACGCAGGTTGTGACTCTGGACCTGGCCCTCAAAGAGGCCGCGGACGGCCTCCTGCCCACCACGGCCGTCGATCCGGTGACGCTGCCCGAGGCGTCCCTGCGGCTGCGATACGCCGCGCAGCACGAGCGCAGCCTGTTCCAGTCGCTGCGGTTGCTGGAAACACTCCAGCGCCGCCAGGACAAGGAGCCGGCGCTGGGGGAGGACGCGGATGGGGAGTCCGTGTTTCGCGTCTCGCCCTCGGACGTCCGTCCTTTCTGTGTCGCGGCGGCCGTCCCGGCCGCTCCGAAGGGGAACCAGCCCGGAGCGGCCGAGACGGCCGCCGCTACACAGAAACGCCCAGAAACACAGCCAGCCGGGGCGAGGGGTTCCGACGACCCCACAGCGGCGCCGAACGAAGCCAATTTCGACGCAAGTCTCTGTGATGAATTGACTTTGGACGCGAACCTGCCGTTCCCCGCGTTCCTGGAGCAGGTGCGTGATCGGCTGCGGGGCGGGCTGGCCCTGGCGGTGATCGAGGACGCGCCGCCGGACGGGCCGGGCGAAGTGGCCTGAATCGATCCTTTTCAATCAAAACCGACGCGCCCGGCTAGGGGTGGCGTTCGCGGTGCGCGCCGGGAGGCGGTCATGGCGGCGTGGCGAGATCGTGCCGGGCACGGTCCAGGAATTCGAGGAACGCGCGGGCGTAGTGGTCGAGCGTTTCGAGGCGGCCGCCGTCGCGCACGGGGGAGCAGATCTCGTAGGCGACGCTCCCGGTGAACCCGCCGGCGCAGAGGGCGCGCAGGAAGGCGCGGTAATCGATGAAGCCCTCGTCGATGGGCACCGCCTGCACGGCGGGCACGCGGGCCTCGTAATTGATGATCGCCGGATCGTAGCGGAACCGCCGCAGCCGGATGTAATTGGCCATCGTGGTGTGGACGGTGACGGCGCCCATCATCCGGGCGGAGGCTTCCAGATCATCGCCGTGCAGGGCAGGGGCCCAGGCATCGAACATCGCCCGACAGTTCGGCTCGTCCACCGCCCGGATCAGGGCCAGGAGCGCCTCGGAGCTGGCGGCGAGATCGTGGTGGTTCTGGACGCCGATCGTCACGTCGAAATCCGCCGCCCGGCGGGCACATTCCCGCAGCGTCTCGATGACCAGGTTCCATTGCGCGGCATAGCCGGGCGCGGCGGCCTCGTAGCCCGTGAAGACGCGGACCAGATTCCCGCCCAGCTCCCGCGCCAGCCGGGCCAGCTCGGTCACGTGCTGGATCTGGATCTCGCGGTGCGGGATGTCGCCATGTTCGAGATCGGCCGTGAAGTTCGTGTACCCCGCGATGCAGACCGTCCCCAGGCCGTGCTTTTCCAGCAGGCCCCGCAGCCGGGCACATTCCCGGGGCCCGTAGTCCAGCACCGAGAGATGCGGCCGCTTCGCCATCAGCATCACGCCCTGGTAGCCCAGCGCGGCGGCCTTGGCCAGGAACTCCTCGACGGACAGAAACGCCTGTCCCCAGAGTCCCGCGTAGCTGACCGAGTGGAGTAAAGCAGGGCCGATCATGGGTGCCTCCACCTTCTCGGAGGGTATCCGAGAAGGGTCATTTTCCATGTAGCGGCGGCCGTCCCGGCCGCTCTGGTTTGGGAAGCCGGAGCGGCCGGGACGGCCGCCGCTACACAGAAAGGCTGGTCCGTCCTCCTCCTTCACCCTCTCAAACGATCTCTTGCGTGCCCGGGTCCCAGCGCACGGTGGCCTGGCGGCGGTAAGAGGCGAGGGCCATCTGGCAGGTGATCGCGGTGCGGAAGCCAAGCTCGAACGGGCAGACCGTTTCCTTGCGGCTGCGCATGCAATCGAAGAAGTTTTCCATGTGCCGATCGGTGTATTCCTTGTAGCCTTCGTGGTCGGGGCTGCCTTGCGCCGCGGCGTTCCTGGACCCTGGGGGATGAGGTGAACCTGATCCGACTGGGTATGCACCATGGTCGCCTTGGTGCCGAAGAGGTAATCGTGGCCCTCGCCGTAGTAGTTGTTGCCGAACATGGAGGTAAACGTGAACAGGAGCTTCTCCGGGAAGCTCATCGACACCTGGAACGTATCGGGCACCTGCATCTTGGGACCGAGATAGTTGGCGCCGGTCATGGTCACGGCGTCGGGGATGGACAGGCCGAGCGCACCGAACCAGAAGGCGAGGTGTGGACCATGTTCTCGGTGACGTTGCCGCCCGAGTAATCCCAGTAGAACCGCCAGTTGATGTAGCGCTGGGGATCGAACGGAACGTGCCGGGTCTCGCCCTGAAACGCGGGCCAATCGACGTGCTCGGGATCGCAGTCCGGCGGAATCTGCCGCAGCCAGCCGCCATAAGGCGCGTTGCGGAAGTGGTGCGTCTGGAGCATCGTGAGCGTGCCCAGTTCCGGCGACTTGACCAGTTCGCGCACCTTCTGGATGCCCTGGCCGCTGTTCATCTGCATGCCGACCTGGACGACCCGGCCCGAGCCTTCGAGCGCATTGCGCATGCGGCGGGCGTGGGCCGGGCTGAACGCCATGGTCTTTTCCTGGTAGACGTCCTTGCCCGCCTGGATCGCGGCCACGAAGTGGAGCGCATGCAGGTGCTGCGGCGTGGCGATCAGGACCGCGTCGATCGTCTTGTCGTCGAGCAGCGCGCGGTGGTCCTTGTAGGTGGCGATGCCGGGCGCGAGCGCCTTCACCTCGTCGCGGCGGCGGGTGTAGATATCGGCCACGGCGGCGGCCTCGGTCTGGGAGCACCGCATCGCGGCCTTGAAGATCTCCTTGCCGCGTCCGCCGCCGCCGATCAGGCCGAACCGGATGCGGTCGTTCGCCCCCAGAACCCGGCCGGTGGCGACGGTGCCCGTCCCGGCCATGGCCACTCCGGCCGCACTGCCGATCATCGTTCCCAGGAAAGCCCGGCGATGGGACATGGCTCGCCTCCTGAATACGGTTTTGCGCCGATCCTCCCCGACCCGCGCGGGCCGGTCAAGAGCCCGGTCGGGTGTGTAGGCTGGGTCACTTGTAGGCTGGGTCACTTGTAGGCTGGGTCGTGACCCAGCTTCCCCCAGCCAAGATCATGACCCAGCCCGATAAGAGCTGGGTCACGACCCAGCCTACAAAGACCCGGCCTACAAAGACCCGGCCTACAAAGACCCGGCCTACAAAGACCCGGCCTACGGCTTGGCGGCCAGCGTGACCGCGGCCGTCTGGCCGCCTTTCAGGTCGACCGTGATCGGCTTGGTCCGCTGGTCGCCGCTGGAGGGGTTCGGCTGTCCCCACAGCACATAGCGTCCCGGGGGCACATCCTGGAACGAGATTCTGATTCTGGGCGTCGATGTTCCCCGACCCCGACCACTTGCCGACGGCCTCGCCACCTTCCGGCTCGATGTGCGCGATGTAGCCCGCGGGGCGCTCCGTGCCGGTGAAGTCCACCGTGACCCGGACGCGGGCGGCTTTTTGCATGCTCAGCGCGACATCCTTGGCCGGCGTCGTGATCGGCTGACCCAGGCCCGGCCTGCAATAGCCGGACTTCGTCATCCAGATCGTGGCATGGCCGATCGGCACCTGGTCCGACCGGAAGCGGCCGTCGGCGTCGGTGGTGGTGGACAGGGAATCGCGCGGCACTTCATAACGCCCGCCGCCACCGTCCGCGACGACATGATCGAATCGCACCTCGACTTCCGCCAGCGGGTGACCGTCGTCATCGGTCACGCGGCCCGACACGGGCCCGGGACGCGCCAGTTTGCCGTTGTAGGAGTACCAGCGGGGCTGGTCGTCGAACTGACCGTAACCCGCCACCCTCGGCACGAAGCCGTCCGCCTCGACAACCACGCGATACCATCCGGCCGGCGTCTTCTTCAGGACCCAGTGACCCTGCGCATCGGCCGCGGCTTCGGCCACGGCCTCATAGTGGTAGCCGCCCTTCGGCTGCGGCTCGATCCGCTCCAGACGCACCCGCGCGGCCAGGGGCTGCTTCGTCGCCAGATCGATCACCTTGCCTTCGAGGACAACGCCATCGGCCGTCGTGAAGCCGTGGGCTTCCAGGCGTTCATCGACGACCTCGAGCCCGGCCGGCACGGTCAGGTCGGACCAGCGGAGCTGGCCGCCGGTGTAGACATCGATCTGCGCCGGCGGGCCGGTCTCGGCATCGCGCGCGTCTGTGGGATTGAAGTCCGCCGGCAGCGTGCGCAGTCGTTCCCAGCTTGCGGGTTGCCAGACCACGAAGACCCAGTCCATCTTCGCGGCGTCCTGCTTGGCCGGCTCGCGATTCAGATTGAGCCAGAAGCTGTGTCCGACGCCGTCGTGAACGATGACCCGCTTCGTTTTCACGTCGAGCTTGGCGAAATCGGCCAGCACGGCGTTGAAGACCTTGGCGTCGCCGCGACATTCGGCGTGCCACTGTCCGCCGCCGAACGGCGGTCCTTCCCACCACGCGATCCGTCCCGGAATGTTGAAGATCGCCGCCGCGCCTTTCGGCCAGCCCGGGTCGGTGACCGGGCGGTTTCCCTCGCCGCCGGTGATCATCGCGGCGCCTCCCCGAAGGGAACGGCCGCCAAGGCCAGGGCAAGCAACATCGTGGCCGCCACCATTCCTTCTCGACGTGGGGCTTGTCGCCATCGCGGCATGAGCGTGATCTCCCATGGATTTCGGATGGACCGAGCCCACCCTGCGAGAACTTCCCCTCATTGACGGCCCGGGACCGCCGCCCCTTAGATTTTTTGCGTTTGGTTCCCCGGCAAGGATCGATGATATCTCCGTTGGGACGCGCCAGGCATCCGGGATGTGCGTGCAACGGCCCCAGCACCACGCACCGACGCGCGCACCACCTATTTACTGAGATCGAATAATAAGAAAAGAACCGTAGATCGACTCCCCGCCGGTTCCCGGCGTCCGGGACAGGTGCCGAGAGCCGAAGAGTCACAGTCTCCTGGCTGACCCGAGCCTGTGCAGCGGAGGCCGCGATGCGTCGCAACTGGATTCTCGCGCTGAGCGTATTCCTGACGTTGGCCCTGGCCGGCACGCCCCTCTTCGCCCGCGGCGGACGCGGTGGCGGGGGTGGTGGTCGCGGTGGGGGTGGCGGTTTTCATGGCGGTGGCGGCGGCGGATTCCGCGGCGGTGGCGGCGGCGGATTCCGCGGCGGCTCCGGCGGTGGCGGCGGATTCCGCGGCTTCTCCGGCGGTGGCGGAGGGTTCCGCGGTTTTTCTGGCGGCGGCTTCGGTGGCGCCCGCGCTTTCAGTGCACCACGCATGCAAAGCTTCGGTGGCGCCCGCGCCTTCAGCGCACCAGGCGTGCAAAGCTTTGGCGGCGCCCGCGCCCTCAGCACGCCGCGCATGCAAAGCTTCGGTGGCGCCCGCGCCTTCAGTGCGCCGCGCGCGCCAGCTTCGGCGGCTATGGCGGCATGCGATCCCCGGGACTCGGCGCGTCGCGCGTGCCCGGATACGGCGGCGCTCTCTCCAGCCGCGCGAACCTCGGAGCGCTGGGCGGCGCGTTGCGCATCGGGGCGCGACCTTCCTTCGCCGGTCCGGGTGTGGGTGCCGGCACGGGCAATTTCCGCAGCTTCGGAAACACGGGATTCGCCGCCGGCAACCGCGTGAATGCCTTCGCGGGCGGAAACCGCGTCGGCAACTTCTCCAACGTGAACCGCGTCAATGCCTTCGCCAATCAGACCAACTTCAACGGGAGTCGCTTCAACAACTTCGCCGGCGTGGGGGCGAATCGTTTCAACAACTTCGGCGGCGTGGGCTTCCGAGGTAATGGCTTCGGCTTCGGCGGGCGCAACCCCTTCTTTGGTTTCCACCGGAACTGGATCAACGGCTTCTGGGGGAGCGGCTTCTACCCCTGGGGCTATGGTCTCGGCTGGGGCTGGGGTTATCCGTTCGGCTTTGGATACGGCGGCTACGGTTTGGGCTACGGTGGTTACGGCGGCTACGGTGGTTACGGCGGCTATGGCTTTGGCTATCCGTACGGATACGGCGGCTACGGCTGGGCTCGGCTCGGGCTGGGCTTGGCCTGTTGTCGAACTGGCTCTACGGCTCGGCACTGTACGGATACGGCTACCTGCCGTACTCCAATCCGTATTACTACTACGATGCGCCCGTGGTGGCGGCGGCGCCCTTTGACTACTCGCAGCCCATCAATACCCTGGCCCCGGCACCGACCGAAGCGGTCGTGAACAGCGCCCTGGTGCCGTTCGATTCCGCCCGCGAGAGCTTCCGGCTGGGCAATTACGAGGTGGCCCTGCAACAAGCCAACGAGGCCCTGACGCAGACCCCCAACGACACCTCGTTGCACGAGTTCCGCGCGCTCTGCCTGTTCGCTCTCGGCCGTTATGACGAGGCCGCCACCGCCTTGTACGCGGTCCTGTCCGTCGGCCCCGGTTGGGACTGGCCCACGCTCGTCGGCCTCTATCCCAGCGTCGATGTCTACACGACCCAGCTTCGTGCGCTGGAAACCTACTGCCACGATCATCCGGACGCGGCCTCGGCCCGGTTCGTGCTGGCCTACCACTACGTGACCGAAGGCTATCTCCCCGCCGCCGAGACCGTGCTCCGGCAGGTGGTCGCGCTGAAGCCCACCGACACCCTCTCGGCGAAGCTGCTCAAGCAGCTTGAAGCCACGCAGACGCAGCCGGCCGCCACCCCCGGCGCCGCGCGCGCCTGCTTCCGCCCCGGCCCCGCAGCCGGCCTCGGTCTCCGCCCCGATCGACAACACCCCGCCCCCCGAGGGCGCGACGATCAACGGCACCTGGAGCGCCCAGCCGGCCCCCGACACGTCGATCGTCCTGACGATCCAGCCCGACGGCAAGTTCACCTGGCAGGTCACCCAGAAGGACAAGACCCAGCAGTTCTCGGGCACGGCCACCTTCGGCGCCAACGTCCTCACGCTGGCCCAGGACAACGGCCCGGTGCTCGTCGGCCGCGTGAGCTGGAAAGACCCGACCCACATGACCTTCCGCGTCATCGGCGATAACGCCGCCGACCCGGGGCTGAGCTTCTCCAAATGAAGCATGTGAAGATGTGAGCAAGTTGTAGGGTGCGTCGAGTCCGCGACGACGCACCATCCTCTGGGAGGAAGTGGTGCGTCGTCGCGGACTCGACGCACCCTACCTACTACGGGTTGCGGTTGATTGCGGTAAACGACCATGCCAGGGCGATGACGTAGCCGACCAACGTCCAGCCGAGCAGGATGTTGACGACGGCGATCGGTGCGACGTTGGGATGGCCTCTGCGGGCCGCAATGATCGTCGGGGCCATGTAGCCCGCTATCGCCATTGCGATGAACAGGAGAAGTTGGATCAGTCCGGTGATGCCCGCGATGATCTGGCCTAGGGTCAATACCGTTCAACGGCGCATGACGATCGCCTTGCCAAACTCCTTGGTGGGTTGAGGATAATTGCGATGCTCGGGCCTCTTCTTCCCCCAGTTGCTCATCTTCCGTTTGATGACGCGGGGGTTGATCCGATCACGCCGTTCGGGCAACACCTCCTCGGCGATTTCCGCCACCAAGTTGTGGTACCACCGGTTGCGACCCCGACGGCTCGCCGGGCACTCGGGCAACCGACACCGGAGGATCTTCAGTGCGGCGGTGAACGAGAGTCGATGCGGGTCGATCCCCTGAGTCACTGCCGCCTCTTGCATCAGCACCCGGACGACGTAGTGACCCAACAACAGGCCGTACAGTTCCTGCACCACGCCGCCAGGCGTCTGGCTGCGCAGCACCGGACGCTCGCGTTGATGGGTCTTCAACTCATCGATGGTAAGTTCTTCTTCCCATCTCTCGTGATAGAGCACGATCAAGGTCTCGGCCGGGTCGAGTCGCTCGTCCAACAGCGTCGTCAACAGTCGGTGAGGCTCGCCCGAGCCGGGGCGACCGGGATCATCGAAGGTGTACTCGATAATCCGCACCGGGATACCGTTGCGGTCCTTCTGCCGGTCGTAGCTGGTGCGGTAGATCTTCGACAGGTAGGAGCCGTCGTCGAGCACGCGGAGAGGCTCGAAGATGAGGTTCTTCTTGATTCGGGCCAACAGATGCGCCTTTCGCTGGCGCACCTCGGAGATGGTCTGATAGCTGAGGAAATTCCGGTCCCAGAGCAAGAGCATGCCCTCCTGGAGGAATCGCAGGAGGTAGTGCGACATGGTGACCTCACCGCAAGAGCAGGGCTTGATCAAGAAGCGCCAGAGGACATGACTGCCGGTCTCACACAGCGCGAGGACGCGGGCCTGAGGGAACGCAGCGGGGGCACGGCTACTGCCGGGGCGCCCGAAGGCCCGCACATTGGCCGGGGTATCAGGCACGTCGACGACGAAGCCGTCCAGAGCCATGGTCCGCATGCCCCGGTAGAACGCCCCAGGGGTGGTTGGCTTGCCCTGCAACTGAATGACCTGTTCGGCCAGGAGGCGCATGGGGGCAATGCCCAGGCGTTTGCGGGCCTCGCACAAGGTAGTTCGTCCCGGTGTGGCGCCCTTGCGGAAGGGTTGGAGCCAACGGAAGACCTGGCGGTAGCAGTCGCGGCAGAACAGGCCCAGGGCGATGACAAACCAGAGCATGAACCAGCCCGGCAGCCGAGGGCAGTGGGAGCAGTCGTGCCCGGTGCGGGAGAGGACTTCTTCCACACGGGCGCAGGGGGATGATACGTTTCAAGGCGCGGAGACGCTCACGAGTGGGCCAAGACGTGAAAGCGTCGGCCTCCTTGCGGATGTCGATCATCGTAGCCTCCTGATCAGTCATGGAGTTGTGGCAAACTCATGCTGATCGGAGGCTTTCTATTTGGCAACCCCGTTGGACGGTATTGGGGCTAAAGGCGTGCAGCGCGGACACCGGTGCCTCTTGCCTGGCGCGGAAACGCTTGCCCGAACGCTTCTTCTCCGCTGTCGCGTTCTGGGTCGGGCGAAACTTGGACGCGCGGGTCGATCCTCAGTGGCTCTGGAAAGGTCGCCGCGTCTATCTCTACGACGGCTCGACGGTCTCCATGCCCGATACGGAGAAGAACCGGAAGGAGTACCCCCTGACCTACAATCAGGAGCCGGGGACGGGGTTCCCCCTCGCGCGGATTGGGGCCCTCATTTCGCTCTCGTGTGGAGCGATCATGCCTACTTTCCGCACATCTGCGTGAGAATATCTGGGAATATTCTCCGGCGGGCGTGATCAGGGATCAGCGCTCATAGGCCCTCGGGATTCCCAGCAGGCGGAGCACCTGGCGTTGCACGCGGGTCAGTTCCGTGGTGAACAGCGTGGTGGTTTTCGCGTCGGTCGTCAGTTCGTGTCGTTGCACGTCGTCGAACAGGTCGAGGATCCGCCGTGCCGTGGGGCGGCGGCAGGGGCGGCCCTCGGGATACAGCGGCAGGCTCTCGGTCCCCGTTTGCTCCATCGCGCGGCGCACCTCCCGCTCCAGGAGCGACTCCACGACCAAGGCGAAGAAGTACACACACAGCAACGCTTGAACCCGGCTGGCCTCCTTCAGGAACACGGGGGCCACCACGAAGTCCGTCTTCAGTTGCTGGAAACGTTTCTCGATCAGAGGTTGTTGTTTGTAAGACAGGAGCAACTCCAGCGGCGACAGCGCCTGGTCGTTGGTGATCAGCGGGAAGGCCCCATCGCAGAGCGCTTCCTCCGCCAACCGCTCAGGGCGAAACTGGATCGCGATATCGAAGCGTAAACGTTCCTCTTTGACGTAACGTGTGTTGGCAGTCGGACGGCCGCGGTGCTCCTGGCGGTAGCGTTCCTCCACTTTCTCCACGACCGTCACGTCGAGCCACTCGGCGACTTCGTACTCGGCCAGGATGGTCTCGACCGCCTTGATCACCTGCGTTCGATCGCGGTAGCGCGTGCGCGGGGAAGCGAGCTTCTCCCTGAGTTCGGTCAGTTGTTTCCCGGCCCGCTCCAGCCGACGGTGTCGGGCGTGGGCATCGCACTCGGCCTTGCCGCGCTGTAATACCAGAGCACGCGGCAGGGTTTACGCATCAGCCTGGGCTGTCTGGGTGCTCTGGGAAATTGCGACTCGCCTCTGTTGTCCAGTCCGGCTGGCAGGGTATCGGACGGCTTTTGTAGCATCGACCACCTGGAGATTTCGACTTCTTCAGGGATGTCCACGCGAGGACCGTCGGCTCAGACACGACCGCCATGACTCCGGCCAGCAACCCGGTCTCCATCCTCGATCATTTCGCGGACTTGCCCGATCCCCGCCGCGAACAGGGGCGAATCCACCGACTCGATGAGATCGTCTTCATCGCCACCTGCGCTGTCTTCTGCGGCGCCGATACCTGGGTGCAGATCGCCGACTACGGTCACTCCAAGCGCGACTGGCTCGAGACCTTCCTCACCTTGCCTGGCGGCATCCCCTCGCACGACACCTTCCGACGAGTCTTCTGCCGGCTCGACCCGGTGGCCTTTCAGAAGGGCTTCTCCGCCTGGATCACGGCGCTGAGGGGCTCGAAACGGATTGACTCCGATCGCCACGGCTCCGCCCGAACTGACACGGATCGCCATCGACGGCAAGGCCCAACGCGGCTCCGCCCGGCGTACCGTCGGCCGATCGGCGCTCCCTGTCGTCAGCGCCGGGTCGGTCGAGAATCATTTGACCTTGGGGCAAGTGGCCACCGACGCCAAATCCAACGAGATTACCGCCATTCCCGAGTTGCTCGAACTGCTCGACTTGAACGGGGCCGTGGTGACCATCGACGCCATGGGCTGTCAGAAGGAGATCGCTGCTGACATCGTCGGCCGAGGTGGTCACTACGTGCTGGCCGCCAAGGAGAATCAGCCGCATCTCTACGAGGACATCAAGCGGGCGTTCGATACCGCGTTGGATCAGGGCGAACCCGGGGTGGACTTCACCGAGTGTCAGACGGAAGAGGTTCGCAGCGCTCGCCAGGAGACCCGCACCTGCTGTGTGATCACCCATCCGGAGGGGATCCGGAACGCGGACCTTTGGATCGGACTGACGGCGATCGTGATGGTGATCAGCCATCGGCTGGTCGATGGTGTGGCGAGCATTGAGATCCGTTACTTCATCAGCAGCACGGCCGCGACGGCGGAGCAGTATCTGCGATGGGTGCGGGGTCATTGGGGGATCGAGAACTCGCTGCACTGGGTTCTGGACGTCTGCTTCCGTGAGGATGACCAACGGCACTGGGCCGGGAACAGCGCGATGAACTTGGCGTGGCTCCGCAAGCTGGCGTTATGTCTGCTCAAGGCGGAGAAGACCAGCAAAGGCAAGAGTATTGCCACTCGGCGCCTGATTGCGGGATGGAAGAACGACTATCTCTTGAGAGTACTGGCCCAAATCCCCGAGAAACCTGGTGCGTAAGCCCTGGGTAGCTGGTCGTCTCGGTCCGCAGCACCAGGTCATCGCGCGCGTACTGCTTGATCGAACTGCTCTTGTACTCGCTGCGGATGACCGGCTGACCCAGGTCGTGATCGAGGATCTGCGTCTTCAGGCCCGCGTCGGTGTGCTGGGTGATCCGCCGACCGAAGATCATGGCGATCTTGTCCGGGTGGCCGATCGAGCGGTTCAGGTCGAGGAGACGTTCGTGCAGGCGGTTCAGCGCCACGCGACGCTCGAAGATCAGATTGGTGCAGTACTCGATCTGGCTGACGAAGAGGCGATAGCCGAACCCCTGGTGGCGGCGCTCCCGGTCGGTGAAGAAGGGAACCAACTGGGCCAGCCAACGGTGGGCGCAGGCTTCGATATGGGCGGCCGAGAACTGATCGGCCAGTTCCTGCAGCCGGGCCGGGTCGGCGCAACTCCGGAAGGCGTTGGCGCACTGCTCGAAGGTGATGCCCTCCTGGCGCAACCGGCACGCCAGCCATTCATGGCCGTTGAGACAGATGCGGGCGCTGAAGGGGAAGTAGGGACAGATCCGCAGGAACATCCGGCCGAAGTCTTGATCCTGAAGGTAGAAGTAATACTGCTGGACGAAACGGTTGCAGCGTTCGACATGGTTGCCCTGGCGGGGGAAGCTCACGGCCACGCGGGCGTTCTCGCGGCTCTTGAGGATGACGGCGATACCGTTTTGGCCCTGCAAGTTTCGATAGAAGGGTTCCACCCACTCCTCACGACGGACATCCTTGGGAGGTTGGACGATCTCCACATGTCTCTGCTCGGCGAGGGCCTGGACGAAGAGATGGTAGTCGGTGGAAATGGCTCGGAAGTAGGCGGGGGTCACTTCGGTCGCCAGGCGTTTCTCTTTGAGGAAGCCGACGACACAGGCGGGGTTCTGCAGGACCTGAATGATCGCGTTGAGGAGGATGCGATCGAAGCAGGAGTAATCAAAGCGGATGGCCTGCTGGTGGTGTTCGATGAAGGCGTTCATGGCGGACCTCCGTGGGAGTGGTGATCACCCCCGATGATATCGGAATCCGCTTGTTCTTTGGGGATTTCAAGGGGCACAGCCCCTTGCCTAGTACTACAGCGCTAAGTCGGCTCCCACTTGCAGCGGGGCAGTTCGGTGAGCTTGATGCCCAAAGCATGGAGCTTTCGCCGTGTGGTTTTGGTGTGGCACTGTCGCGCCGTGGCGTTCCTCTGCTGTGTTCTCTCCAGTTCCGACGCCGTACGCTCCAGCAACTGCGGTGACGGACACAGGCCCAGCCACCAGCACGGGATCAACGCCCCCAACGCCGTGTGTACCTGGCACTCTGTCCACTCTGGGTTTTTCCCCCCCGAACTCCTGCCGCGTCTCCGCCAGGAACAGGAAGCTGACGGCGCTGAGGATCAGATGGCGCTTCAAGCCCAGGTACCGCCGGCCCTCGTAGTGATCCAGGCCGATCTCGCCCTTGTCGTCCTCAAAACAACGCTCCACATGCCACCGCGAGAAACCCACCAGCAACAGCGTCCCGACCGGGGTCGGCGCCGGTGCATTGCTGACGAAGAACTTCACCTCCTTGGGGTTCAACACGTCCCGCGCCACGACCAGGTGCATCGGCTCCGCCGGCAAGCCGGCCTCGTCCTGGGGCGTGAATCGCGCGTGCTTGACCTCCCAGACCATGGGACCTTTCTCACCATCCTTGACGCGCCACCGCTGCCAGGGCTGGTTGCGGAGGACGCCTTGCTCCAGCAGTTCATCGACGCGCCGCGCGGGGGTGTGTTGGTTCAGCGGGAATGGGACAAACAGGGTTGCTCGTTAAGCTAGAGACTGGGGATAAGAACTGTGAATGGATTTATCGCTTTCGGGCCAATCCCGGTAGGCCGTGGGGCGGCATCGTGCCGCCCTCACCGGTCTTGGCACCTGGGTCGGCGCTCAGGTCGCGTCCCCGCGTTGCCCTATCCTCCGCCCAGGTCCTCTCAATGTAACTCAGGGGACTGTGACTGAGCAAACGTCTTCTCCTGGGTCTTGGCGCGCCGCCGGGCATCGGCCACTGCCAGTTTCTCGCGCCGCGCCGCCCAGATGGCCTCGGCGCGACCGGCCAATTTGTCGGCCGGCGTGATGTAGGCGATTGCGCTATGCAAGCGCACTGTGTTGTAATAGGTCACGAACTCGGCAACCAAACGCCGTGCGTCCTCCAAGCTCAAAGGCGTCTGGGCACGAATGCATTCTCCTTTCAGGGTCTTGAACCAGCGTTCGATCTTGCCGTTGCTCTGGGGGTAGTAGGGCGACGTCTTGACGTGCGTCATACCGCAGATGCGGATGAAATCCTTGAAGTCCCGGGCGATGAACTGCGGGCCGTTGTCGGTGATGATCCTGGGGCGTTCACCGGGGAACTGCTCGCGCCCGCTGGATGATCGTCTCGACCTCGGCTTCCTTCCTGGACTCGCGGATCTCCCAGTGGACGACGAATCGGCTGTAGCCGTCGAGGATGCTGCACAGGAAGAAAAATGTGCCGCAGATGTTGATGTAGGAGACATCGACGTGCCAGTGCTCATGCGGTCGCTGGGGCTGCTCGAAGCCCTTCCCCTTCTTGGAGGGCTTCCCACTTCGAGGAGCCAGCTTGCCAGCCGTTTTGAGCACGCGATAGACGCTGGAGGGGCTGACGGCCACGACATCGGCGTCGAGCATCATGTACGCCAACCGCCGATAGCCCTCCAAGGGATAGAGGTCGTGGAAGGCGATGATCTGGGCCTTCTCCCAGTCCTCCAACCAGAAGTCACGGGGAACGGTCCCGTTGTGCTGGTTCGGTTTCCCCAGCCGTTGGCGCCAGCGGTCGAACTTGCTGCGGGCCATTCCCAGCCATCGCAGCAATCGCCCGGCCGGCAGTTCGGTGCGCCCCGCCCAGTGGCTGATGAACTGGACGACCGCATCACGAAGGGACTGGGGAACCCAGGCTCCATTCAGAGTTCCCCAAGTTCTTTTTTTAGTTTGATATGTTCCTCCATGAGTTCGGAGAGGACCTCGTGCTTGCGCTGGAGCTTCTGCTCCAGGAGTGTGATCCTCCGGTCCTTGTCGTCGTTGACGCGGCGGGAGCGGGGCTCGAACGCAGCTGTGGCGTTCTCGAAGAACTCCTTCTGCCAGCGATAGAACATGGTGGGGTGGATGCCGTGCTGGTCACACAGATCCGAGAACCGGCGTGTGTTCCAGGAGGTGAAGCCGCAGGATGGCGACCTTCTCCTGGGACGTGAAGCGCTTCCGGGTCTTCTTGGTCATGGGAGGATCTCCGCTCGATGTTGTAGCTTATTCGAGCAGACGATTTGTCCCATTTCAACTGAAGCAAAACACGTCTCTTCCAGATCTGGTGATAGCCGAACTGCTCGGTGGGTAGGTAGTGGTGCAGGAGAGACTGATGAAACACGCGATTGACGTCCGATAGTGTCGCGCTCTCTTCCACATGATCCATCACGACATAGTCAAATCGCCTCTTTTCAAACCGTTTCAGAGCCTGCTCGAGTTGGTCTTGGAAAATCAGGTTGCCCAACAGGGGACAGTATCGGTCGCACGGGGGGACACCCGAGGCGAGGCAATACAACGGCTCATGAACATCGAGGATCGCGACGCGCTGTCCCGCCCGGTGTAGCTCCGCGAGCCGCGATGTGACCGCGCGAAAGTCCTGCACCGTTTGTGTCTTGCTCAGCGGCAGCCCAGAGATTCCGACCCCCATCCCGAGGGAAAGATGGCCGGCATCCGGCCAGCCGAAGAGCGCCCTTTGAATGGTACCAGGATACATCCAGACGGCCGGGTTGAACGGTAAGGCCGCACAGGCGACGAAGGTGGAAACAACCCGAAAAGTCTTCGAGGAGTGAGCCGACCAGCGCGACACGCGGACACTCGCCGTCATCAGCGCCTCGCTCGCCAGAATGCAGAAGGGGACGATTCCATGAAAGATGTTGTACGGATGTGATCTCTGCACGAAAAGCAACATGGTCGCGAGACCGTAACTGCCGAGGCAAAGCCTGAACAGATCGTTTCCCGCCGACGGAATTCCCGTCCTCGCACCGAGCCACCAACGAGCAATAGGCCACAGATACATTCCGGTCACAGCCAGGAAGGCGAGCATGTAAGCCCATGGGACGTCGGACATGGGAAGGCAACCCATACCCGAGGAGTAAGTCAGGATCGATTCGAACAGGCCGCGCAGAAAGGGACCGTCGATCATCCCTCGGTTGGCAAGGGACCAGCCGCCGAGGACGACGACGGCCGTCGTCCCGAAGAGCAGGACGGACGAAGGCCAAGTGCGCGCGCCGGGGTCTCCTCAGAGAGAGCACATCGTGGTTGTACGGCGACTGCAATGCTGTAGAGGACCGACACTCCCAGCAGATAAATCCCCGTGTCCATCTCCCAGAGAATCGCCAGACCGTTCACGACTCCGCAGATCGCCAACCAGGCCTGGTTCCGTGTGCGAACATGAAGGCACAGTGCCAGAAAGAACCAAATGTCGAGCCCGTAGCGCAAAATCGAACTCGATGGATAGAACCAGATCGCGAAGCTGGCTGTGCCAGTGAAACACTGGAGATTCACCGCGACCAAGGTCCCGATCGCGGCCCAGAGACGACTGCGGAGGAGCACCCGCAACAGAAGTGCCAGCCCCGTGAAGTAGACGCACCCGAACCCAATGCTCCATCTCAAGAGATTATCGAATCGAAGAGGCACGATTGGGTCGATGCCGGCCAAGAACAGCGGAAATGCTACGCCATACTGGGTGTAGGCCGCCGATCCCAAGGCACGACCGGCGCGGACTTGCAGCGCCGGACCCAGCGCGAAATACTCCCAGTGGTGACAACCGTCTATACTGTACATGTTTCCAGAAAGAAGCGAAATGTCGGGAATCGCCAGTAAGGCCACCACCAGCAGACCCATCATGGTCAACCACGCACCATCCCAAAGAACCGAAAAAGGCGTTCCTAACAACACAGTGGAAGGCCGAACCACATGCTGTTGCCCAGAGAGGCGGTCCCCCATGTGCAAGGTTTCTCTCGACCCCTCGCCCCGCATCGTGCGCAGCCGGTAAGCCTTCAAGAGAAAACGTCCCGCCGCCAGCAAGACCACGAGCACGGCGGGGAGTGCGATCCCGAGAAGACATCCCACAACGTAAACCATCATGTCGCGCTCGGGCTGGTATATTTGGAGCCCCATTTCCGTGAGGCGAGCCATCACGAGGAAACGTCCCTGAGGAGGCGGGACGGCGAAGAAACCGACCAGCATGACCAGAAGACCCACACTCACGCCGAGCAGGGATACTCTCACGTGGCCAAGAGTGAAAGTCGAATCGGCCTCAACCATCGACAGAACCCTAGGTGTCCCGTATATCACCAGGAAAAGCCGCGTCCAGGAGTAACACAGTCAGGCAAGGTGCGTCGAGCCCTCGACGACGCAACTCTGACACTGAGAGGCTATCCGGGAAGCCTGGTTTTAGCCCCGAAGGGGCGGCAGTTCCTAGTACTACAGCGCTAAGTTGGCCTTGAACCGATCTGTCAGGAAGGCGAAACTACCTGTATCCCAAGGGGTTCGGGAGGATCGCCCATGCTTATCTCCCAGATCCAGCAGCTCCAGCCGAAGCTCGCGCAGTTTCTGCATCAGTTCGACGACTGTTTCCGGCGCAAAGACACCTGCGCCCATCTCCCCGTCTACATCACGGGCCAGTTGTCCGACCTCCGCGAGAAGAGCGTCGAACCGATCGCCGTGAAGGCGGGCGTGCCGCCCCGCACCTTGCAGGAGTTCCTCACCCAGCTGTGCTGGGGCGAGGACCAGATGCGCGACCAGGTCCTCACACGCGTGCGTGACCGGCATGCCGGACCGCACGCCATCGGCATCATCGACGAGACCAGCTTCGTCAAGCGCGGCCCCAAGACGCCGGGCGTCAAACGGCAATACTGCGGCGCCGTGGGCAAAACGGAGAATTGTACCGTCACCGTCCACCTCGGCTTTGCCCGCGACGACTTTCACTGTCTGCTCGACAGCGAGTTGTTCCTGCCCGAAGACTGGTCGCAGGACCGAGAACGCTGCCGCGAGGCCGGCATCCCCAACGACATGGTCTACCGTCCCAAGTGGAAGATCGGCCTGGAACTGTACGACCGGGCCATCGCCCACGGCCTCCACTTCGATTGGATGACCTTCGACGAGGGCTATGGCGGCAAGCCGGACTTCTTGCGTGGTCTGACGGCGCGGCATCAGCCGTTCGTGGGTGAGGTCCCCCGGAACTTCGTCGGCTGGCTGAAGCCGCCGCGCGTCGTCACCCGCCCCTTCCACAAACACCGACGGGGACGGGGTCGCAAGGTCCCGCGGCTGGCCAGCGGCAGTCCCCCCGCACGGCGCGTCGATGAACTGCTGGAGCAAGGCGTCCTCCGCAACCAGCCCTGGCAGCGGTGGCGCGTCAAGGATGGTGAGAAAGGTCCCATGGTCTGGGAGGTCAAGCACGCGCGATTCACGCCCCAGGACGAGGCCGGCTTGCCGGCGGAGCCGATGCACCTGGTCGTGGCGCGGGACGTGTTGAACCCCAAGGAGGTGAAGTTCTTCGTCAGCAATGCACCGGCGCCGACCCCGGTCGGGACGCTGTTGCTGGTGGGTTTCTCGCGGTGGCATGTGGAGCGTTGTTTTGAGGACGACAAGGGCGAGATCGGCCTGGATCACTACGAGGGCCGGCGGTACCTGGGCTTGAAGCGCCATCTGATCCTCAGCGCCGTCAGCTTCCTGTTCCTGGCGGAGACGCGGCAGGAGTTCGGGGGGGAAAAACCCAGAGTGGACAGAGTGCCAGGTACACACGGCGTTGGGGGCGTTGATCCCGTGCTGGTGGCTGGGCCTGTGTCCGTCACCGCAGTTGCTGGAGCGTACGGCGTCGGAACTGGAGAGAACACAGCAGAGGAACGCCACGGCGCGACAGTGCCACACCAAAACCACACGGCGAAAGCTCCATGCTTTGGGCATCAAGCTCACCGAACTGCCCCGCTGCAAGTGGGAGCCGACTTAGCGCTGTAGTACTAGGCAAGGGGCTGTGCCCCTTGAAATCCCCAAAGAACAAGCGGATTCCGATATCATCGGGGGTGATCACCACTCCCACGGAGGTCCGCCATGAACGCCTTCATCGAACACCACCAGCAGGCCATCCGCTTTGATTACTCCTGCTTCGATCGCATCCTCCTCAACGCGATCATTCAGGTCCTGCAGAACCCCGCCTGTGTCGTCGGCTTCCTCAAAGAGAAACGCCTGGCGACCGAAGTGACCCCCGCCTACTTCCGAGCCATTTCCACCGACTACCATCTCTTCGTCCAGGCCCTCGCCGAGCAGAGACATGTGGAGATCGTCCAACCTCCCAAGGATGTCCGTCGTGAGGAGTGGGTGGAACCCTTCTATCGAAACTTGCAGGGCCAAAACGGTATCGCCGTCATCCTCAAGAGCCGCGAGAACGCCCGCGTGGCCGTGAGCTTCCCCCGCCAGGGCAACCATGTCGAACGCTGCAACCGTTTCGTCCAGCAGTATTACTTCTACCTTCAGGATCAAGACTTCGGCCGGATGTTCCTGCGGATCTGTCCCTACTTCCCCTTCAGCGCCCGCATCTGTCTCAACGGCCATGAATGGCTGGCGTGCCGGTTGCGCCAGGAGGGCATCACCTTCGAGCAGTGCGCCAACGCCTTCCGGAGTTGCGCGACCCGGCCCGGCTGCAGGAACTGGCCGATCAGTTCTCGGCCGCCCATATCGAAGCCTGCCGCCCACCGTTGGCTGGCCCAGTTGGTTCCCTTCTTCACCGACCGGGAGCGCCGCCACCAGGGGTTCGGCTATCGCCTCTTCGTCAGCCAGATCGAGTACTGCACCAATCTGATCTTCGAGCGTCGCGTGGCGCTGAACCGCCTGCACGAACGTCTCCTCGACCTGAACCGCTCGATCGGCCACCCGGACAAGATCGCCATGATCTTCGGTCGGCGGATCACCCAGCACACCGACGCGGGCCTGAAGACGCAGATCCTCGATCACGACCTGGGTCAGCCGGTCATCCGCAGCGAGTACAAGAGCAGTTCGATCAAGCAGTACGCGCGCGATGACCTGGTGCTGCGGACCGAGACGACCAGCTACCACACACCCGACTTGGGGGTGAACAAGAGTGTGGAGCACCTGCCGGAGTTGCGCGAGACGATGGCTGCGGCCAACGACCGCTACCTGGACGTGCAGCAGGACGTGCTGGAAACGTTCGTCGATCGCGGTCAACTGGAGCGGTTGCGGCAGCCGACCGTCTCGCCGAGCGGACGGCGGACGCCGGGTCTGAAGCTGGATGACCCGCGACTCTTGGCCGTGCTCCAAGCCTTGGTCGGCTTTGCCCTGCTGGCAGGGCGAGGCCGCTTCCGAACGCCCGACCTCCATGCGACGGCCGCAGAGGCGCAAGGGAAGACGACGGAGAGTTACACCCTGGGACAACTACGGTACGACCTGGCCAAGTTGCGCGGCAAGGGGTTGGTGGAGCGGGTTGTCGGTACGCAGTCATACCGGCTTGCGTCGGAAGGATACCGGATCGCGGTGTTGTACCTAAAGTTGTTCCACCGCATCTACGCGCCGCTGACGGCCGGCATCCTGGAACCGGTGCCGTGGGACGATCAACTCCCGCTGGAGCGACGTGCCTTGCTGGATCGCTTGTACGCGGCGGTGGATCGCGATCTGAACGAACTGTTCGAGTCGGTCGGCCTCCGACTGGCAGGCTGAAACGGGCCACAAGTCGCAGTCAAGAAAGGGGTTAGAAAAACGTGAACAGAATCCGCAGTTCGGCTCTTATAACGGCTTAGAGGCTATCCGGAAAGATGGTTTTCAGCCCCAAAGGGGCGGCCGCGTGTAGCCAGGGGCGTCAGCCCCTGGAACCGGGGCCTTTTGATCCCCACAGGAGCGACCGAAAACGGGGTCCCGCTGGGCCTTCGGTCGCCCCTGCGGGGTTCAAAGGGGTTTCTGCGGCACACTGTTCCGCCCTCCAGGGGCTGACGCCCCTGGCTACACGCGGCCGCCCCTCTGGGGCTTTCCGGATCGCCTCTTACTGACTGACCGCCGCGCAAAGAAGGTCAAACTTATTGCTACGAGTTTCCCCGAACTCTGACCGAGAACCGCTTGAGTCCCCCCTGAAAAACAGGTGTCTTCAGATGGTCGAGAGATCGCCACGCCATCAAGCCCCTCTGGGAAGACTTGACCTTCTTTGCGCGATCAGTAGTGGAGGGGGTGACGGTAACATCGGAGCTAGCTCAATGGCTGGCCTGCTTGTGCCCCTGTCGAACGCTTCCCCCCCGCGGGCTCACGATCGCCGGCGCATGAATCGGGGCCCGGTCGGATCGCTCCTGCTTACCAATACGACTCTCTCATCTACGACTCCATGCTGGTTTATCCCGGCGCTTTCGGAACGTCCCTCTTTCGGGCTCCCGGCCAAGTGGGCGGACAGAGGAGAAAGCCGGACAACACGAGGGCGGTCACGGCGCTGATGGCCAGCCCGGCGTTCAAGCCCTTGGGGTAGTAGGAGAACGTCACGCGGTGCCGCCCAGGATCGGGCAGGGCCACGGCGCGAAAGGCGATGTCGGCGAGATGCACGGGGGTCGGTCGTCCGTCCACCGCCGCGGACCAGCCGGGGTACCAGTTATCGGCCAGCACGAGGTAGCCCGGATGCTGGGTCTCGACCTCCAGGACAATGCGGTTGGGCGTATCTTCGACACGCGTCGCCGGGGTGTACTCCTGACGGGGGCCGGCGGGCAGTTCGTCGCGCTCGAGGAGCAACTCGTTCCGGGGGTCGAGCGCGTGCAGGGCGCGGAAGATCGTCACCGCGTCCGCCTGTGGGCGGATCGTGCGCACTCGCCCGACGACAAAGCCGCGCGGCAGGGCCTGGGGGTTCTCCCAGACATGGCAACGTCTTCGGATCGGTCCCGTGAGCGCGGGATCGCCCCTGAGGGGCACATCGAGGTCCGCGATCTTCTTCCAGTCGGTCCTCTGTCGCGGCGGTCGATCTCCGTCGGCCAGGACGATATAGCGCGCTGACCAGAGGTCCAGGAGCGGCAGGGACACCTCGGTCATATCGGCCGGAACGTAACCGAGAAGCTGTTCGAAGGGGTCTCTCGGGTTGAGCGTGACAACAAAGTACAGGAACGGCTTCCAGAGCGGGACCGACTCGTATTCCTGGACCTTGAACAATCCCGCATCGAGGGCCTCAAGGTCGGAGAGCGTACTCTGCGCTCCGAACACCCGCCAGCCGGCGGCTCTCTGGGACAGGAGATCGACCACCGGGTTCCGCCGCGGGAACGACCCCTCGGACCGTGTCCGGAGCACGGAACTCGCGAAGCTCGCCGACTCGATCGCCCCGAGCGGAATCAACAGGCCGGCAAACAGCGTGGCCCTGCGGGGAAACGCGCCCGCCAGGACCGTACACCCCAGAGCGGCCCCGGCGGCGAGCCAGGTCGCCGCGTACTCCTGGAGGCTGCGTCCATCAATCTGCGGTTGACGTCTGCGCGTGGCCGGATGGTCGACGGCGAGGAGGCCGATGATCCCGAAGGCCGTGGCCATCCCGAGCACGAGCGCCAGCAAAGCCCCCGCCAGGCGGGCCGTCTTTCGTGATGTGATCCCCGGCTCACGACCCGCGTTCGCGACCCAGTCCACACCGAATCCCGCCAGCACCGCCACGAACAGGGCCGTGAGGTGAAACAAGCGACCCTGACATCGGAACTGAGCGAGACCGGGGATATGGGCGGCGACCAGCCCGATCCAGGGGACGTCTTGTCCGAAGGGGAGCAAGAACAACCCCATCCCCAACGCGGCCAGCCAGCGGTTCGTCCGCCGCTCTCGGAAGAGCACCGCCGTGCCGAGCACCGCCAGTCCCAGCGCGACCAGGCCGAAATGGCAGATCGTCTCCCAGTAGAAGGACCCCGGTCCCGTGTAGCTGGTCGCCCGTCCGAGCGCAAACGGGTGCAGTAACTGGAGCAGGTTGGCCAGTCCCGGTTCACCCACAAACCCCGATCTCAGGCGGGCCGCCCTGTCGCTCTGCCCAAGATAGACGGCGACCGGAATCAGCTCGGCGGACATCAAACCGGCCGTGGCGACGCCCACGAGCGCGAACCGCAGCACCTGCCCGAGCGCGCGGGTCCGTGCACCGGTGATCAGGCTGTGTCCGGCCTCGACCAGGCAGAGCACCGTCAGCGTCAGAACCAGGTAGAAGGCTTCCTGCACATGCCCCGCCAGCCCCGCCAGTGCCGCGGTCAGCACGAGCCCCAGCGCACTGCGCGGGCGGCCCGCGCGAAAACCGGCGTAGTTCCAGAACACCCAGGGATACCAACTGACCGACGCCAAACAAGGCAAATGCCCGGCCCCGGTGCGTGCCAGCAAGATGGGGGAAACGCTGAAGGCGACGGACGCGAACAGCGCACCCGGCTGCGCGCACCCGAGTCTGCGGCTCAGGGCGTACGCCCCGAGGGCGGCGATCAGGTGATGGACCACCAGGGACCAACTGATCGTCCGGACGGGATCGAGCATCCAGAAGGGCCAGCTCAGCGGATAGAACACGGACGATTGCGGATTACCCAGGAAAGGCGTTCCCGATCCCCACCAGGGACACCAGAAGGGCCATTGCCCGAAGCGCCGGAGCGTCAGCCGCGGCACCATCAGATGAGGGACAAACAAGTCGCTGAGGTCGTTGGCTCCATAGCCCGGCGTGCCGACCAGCAAGCAGCCCGGGTGCCGGATCAACGGCCAGAAGCAGGCGGCCAGGGCACCCACCACAACTCCCAGAGGAAGCAGCCAAGGGTACAGATGACGAACCCGAAGGAGTTTCATGGCCCAACGCATCCTGGGGACGGAACAAGGAGAATCCTGGCCCGACCGAATCGTCGGCACGAACATGCTACGGCTTCGAGCGCAGACCGCGAGGGATGTAGTAGAACAACCCCGGCGCGCCCCGTCCGGCCGGGATGTAGTGAGACCGGGCGCGTGCGACCACGGACATGGGTAGTCCAAAGGTATATGTCGCATAGTCGGCGGCGAACAGATCGTGCGCGGTGACGATCAGCTCGTAGTCCTCGGCATCGACGAGCATTTCCATCCTCGTCGGCCGGAGGCCGCGCGTGTCGGCGAGCATGCGGAACTGCCAGCCGTCGGCGAGGACCGTGCGGTCCCCCTGGCGGATGTCAAGGAAGCCCGAGTCGGTCAGCAGGTGTCGGGAGGGATCGCGGGCCATGCGGAAGAGAGCGTTGTAGGTCGCCAGGGCATACCGTCCGATCGGGCTGCCCAGGACGATGGCCTCGCTCCGCGCCGATTGAGCCTGGAGCGCCGCGTGCCAGGCGCTCGGCACGAGCACGCCCAGCGCCAGAACCGCGGCGGCGGCCGCCGCCCATCCCGACCGTGCCGGCGGCCCACCACGCGCGGCCGCCCAGAGCGATCCGGCGGCCCAGCAGGCGGCCCACCGCAGGCCGAGGAAATAGTTCAGATCTGCTCCCAGCTTCGCCGCGGTCGCCACGCTGACCACCAGCCACACGGCGGTCAGCACGGTCGGTCTCACGTCATGACGCCCGCCCGTGTTCCAGAGCACAAGGCCCACCATCGGCAGCACCAGCAGCTCCGGGCCGGTCCGGACCAGGCCGCCGAGGAGAATCCGCCAGTTCGCCGGTGCCCAGGGCATCTCGGCTGGCGCCAGGAGGTCCGTGAGAAAACGGGCTCGGCCAGCCAGTCCACCAGCACGACGATCGCTAGGCCAGCCAGAGCACTTCCGCCGACCAACCCCAGCGCCCGCGCCCGCCGCCCCTCGAGGAACAGCGCGAGGGCCGCGGCCAGGAGATAGGCGGCCGCCGTCTGCTTGGTCAGGACCGCGAGCACGAGCGTCGCGCCGCCAACCCACGTCCACACGTAGGGCCGCCGGCAGGCCAGCACGAACCCCGTGAAGCCGAGCACGTCGGCCAGGACATCGGCCCGCACCATCACGCCGAAGCCGAACAGCGGAGCGGACCCCAGCCCCAGTGCCATTCCGAGCCACGCCGCCCCGGACCCATGACGCCGCCAGAGCAGCCCCCCGACCACCAACACACCCGCCAGCGTGGTCCCGAAGGTGACCAGCCGCCCGATCAGGAATAACCCTTCGAGGCTCGCCCCCACGGCACGGCCGATGAGACCAACGGCCACCGGGTAAACAGGCCCGTAGAAATTGGCGACGTACGGGTAGGCACGCCAGTCGGGATAAAGCCGCAACCCATGCTGCGCCCGCCAAGCCAGGTGTACCATCAGCGACTCACAGTGGAACGCCTCCAGCGGGCTCGGTAGACGGTAGGCGGCATAAATCAAGAACAGGATGCCCCGCACGACGGCGAGCAGAAGGACCAGGAACAGCGTCATACGGGCAAGACGGAACATCGGTCTCGGGTCTGTGAATGGCCGCGCCGGATCGTGGGACAAGGCCCGGATCTGCGACTATCTCACCCCTGGGCCGGCAGAGCAAGGCCGCGTCCCGCGCCGCTCCGGCCGCGGCACGCCGCCGGGTGTCCCCGTGCGAACCGGCCCGCGGGAGCATAGAATACGCCGCGGTGGCCTCGGCGGAGAGGGGACTTGAAAGGAACGAACCATGCGTTACGACGATCTCCCACCAGAAACGGTCCACGAGGCGTTCTCCGATCTGAAGGTGGACGAGTTGAAAGCGCTTGCCAAGCTGGTGGGTGAACCGCCGCCGCGCAAGGGCGAGCTCGTCGAGATGCTGGCCGGGGTCATGCAAGATCGCGACAAGGTGCGGGCGCTGTATCTCAAGCTCGACGACATCGGCCAGAAGGCCGTGCAAGAGGCCGCGCACGACATCGAAGGCGTTCTGGACCTCTCGAAGTTTCAGGCCAAGTACGGGCGCTCGCCGAATTTTGGCGGCAGCAGTGACCGCTATGGTTACAAGCCGCAACCCACCTCGCTTCGCCTCTTCTTCCCGCATACGCGCATCTTGCCCGAGGATCTGCGGTCGCTCCTACACGCGTTCGTTCCGGAACCGCCACCGTTGAAAGTCGAGACCCTGGACGATCTGCCTCCGAAGACTCAGCCGCCGCAAGTGAACCTGGGCTCGTATTACGACAAGCCGGACGACGAGGAGGTCGAACTCCGCGTCCGGCACACGGCCAGGGCGGCTTTGCACGACGTCAAGGCCGTGCTCCGGCTCATCGACGCGGGCGCGGTGCGGGTCGGCGACAAGACGCGGCGTCCTTCGCAGGCGGTCATGAAGGCCATCACCGGGGTGCTGGCGGAGGGCGATTTCTACGCCGAGGAAGACCAGAGCGAAGAGGCCGGGGACCCCGCCGCCGACCTGCGCATCCAGGCGTTTGCCTGGCCGATGCTCGTGCAAGCCGCCGGGCTGGCCGAGGCGGCCGGCACGCGGTTGCAACTGACGGCGGCCGGTCGCAAGGCGACGACCCGACCCGCCCACGAGTTGAGCCGCCAGATCTGGGACAAGTGGCAGAAAACGACCCTGGTGGACGAGTTCAACCGCGTCAACGCCATCAAGGGCCAGCAGTCCAAGGGCCGCGGTCTGACCGCCATCGCCCCGCGCCGGGGGGCGGTCGTCGAGGTGCTCAAAGAGTGTCCCGCGCAGAAGTGGATTTCCATCGAGGAGATGTTCCGGCTGCTCAAGGTGCTGCCCGATGAGTTCGAGATCACGCACGATGAATGGAAGCTCTACATCAGTGAGCAGCACTACGGTAGTCTTGGCGAAGGCGGTCACTATACGTGGGAGGTGCTCCAGGGACGTTTCACCCTGGCGTTCCTGTTCGAGTATGCCGCCACGCTGGGCCTGCTTGGACGTCGCGTACATTTCCCCGGCGGGGGCCCGCAACGACTTCCGTGATCGCTGGGGCACCGACGATCTCTCTTGCCTGAGCCGCTACGACGGGCTGATGTACGTCCGGATCAACCCTCTGGGAGCGTGGTGCCTGGGGCTGGCAAAAACCTATGAGCCGGACGTCGTGCCGACCGAGCCGCTCTTGAAGGTGCTGCCCAACCGCGACGTGGTGGCCGCCGACCGGGCGATCCCGCCGGCCGACGTCCTCTTTCTGGAACGGTTTGCCGAGCGGAAATCGGAAAACGTCTGGAACCTTGGCCCAGTCAAGATCCTGGAGGCGGTGGAGAAGGGGCTGACCGTCGCGGAGCTGAAGGAGTTCCTGGCGGCGCGGAACCAGGGTCCGCTCCCCCAGACGGTCGCGGTCTTTCTGGACGACCTGACGAGCAAGGCGAGTCAGCTCGATGACCTGGGCACAGCCCGCCTGATCGCCTGCGCGGATGCGCACGTGGCCCAACTGCTCGTCCACGACCGCCGGCTGCGCAACCTCTGCCAGATCGCCGGCGCGCGCCAGATCGTCTTTCGAGCCGCGGATGAGGCCACCGTCCGGCGGGTCTTGAAGGAACTGGGCTACGTCTTGCCGCCACCACGATAGAACGGCGCGTGCGCCTGGGCGGGAAACGACGCCCGGTTGGGAGCGCCGGTCCCGTTTCCTCGACGGAGAGGCACGACCAGGCCATTGGGGGGTAGGGCCGGCAACTCTCCGGCTCACCGTTTCGGGGTGAGGATCGCGACGAAGCCGCCGTCGGGCCGCATGGCGATGCGCATCCGGGCCTCGGGTTTGACTTCCACCGTCCTGTTCGTCAGCGCCTTGTCACGGCCGTCTTCGATGAGAGTCGCCGACCACGTGCCCGGGCTGAGGAAGGACAGATCTACATGGACTTCTTGCGGGCCGCCCGTGCCATCGAGGCCGCCCACGTACCAGGTCTCGCCCGCGCCGGGCGAGGATGCAGAGCTTGCCGGGCTGGCCCGCCAGAAGCCGCGTCTCGTCCCAGACGGTCGGCACCGTCTTGAGGAACTGCTTCGGGACATCCGGCAGCCGGCGGTATTCTGCGGGACCCCCCGCGAAGTGCAAGAGCGCCGACTCGAACACGATCGGCAGCGCAATCTCGTGGCCGGGCGTCGTCTTCAGGGGTTGGACGTTGTCCTGGAACATCGTGGGCGTGTAGTCCATCGGGCCGACCGTGTTCCTCGTAAACGGCAACGTCGTGTTATGCCGGGGCGCGTAGGCGGGGAATTTCGCGTCGAACAGGTAGCATTCCTCGCCCCGGACGGCCTCCATGCTCATGAGGTGCGGGTACGTCCGCGACCACCCGCGCGGCATCGTGCAGCCGTGGAAATCGACCATGATTTTATAGTCGGCGGCGTCTTCGAGGATCTCCTGGTAGAGCGCCATGATGTTCTGCTTGTCGCTCTGGAAGAAGTCGATCTTGACGCCCTTGACGCCCCATTTCGCCAGACGATCGAACTCGAACCGGCGGATCTTCCGTTGCGCCATCAGGCCGCGGGGCGCTCGGTGACGACGTTGTGCGGACCACCGGAATTGTACCAGAGGAGCACGCCCACCCCTTTCGATTTCGCATAGGCGATGACGTCATGGATCGTGCCGTTCTTCATGATGTCCCAGTTCGCGTCGACGAGCGTGTACTCCCAGCCCATGTCGGCGGCGAGGTCCACAAAGGCTTTGAGCTTGGTGGCATCTTGCGGGCTGGGCGGGTCGAAGAGCCAGCTCCACGAGGCGCGTCCGGGCTTGATCCAGCTCGTGTCGGCGACGGTCGACGGCGGGTTCAGGTTCTCCACCAGGGTCGATTCGACGATCGCCGCCAGCGCGCTGCCGACGAGCACGACGCGCCAGGGGGTCGCCCATGGGAGCCTCCACGAGGGCGCGACGTCTCCGGTCCCGTTGCCTTCGCCGGGGTCGGGAAACCGCAACCGGTACGTGTTCTGCACGACGCGCTGTTCGAGCCGGCTGCCGCAGTAGGAGCGATCGACGGCGGCCTCGGTGATCAGCCCCCAGCGGCCCTGGGGCGTTTGAAAGAGCACGGGGAAGGCCCAGCCGGCCCGCTTCGGCGACGGCGTGCCGACGGGGACCGCGTCCTCCCAGTACGTCTCGTACGCGGGGGTGTATTCGCCGGGGTCGTCGTACGGATGCGCCCAGAGCTTCGCGTCCTCGGGCAGGCGGAAGGACGTCAGTTCCGCGGTGACCGTCTTGAGCTCCTGGCTCTCTTCCGGGAACCGATAGCGGAAGGCGATGCCGTCGTCGTAGGCGCGCAGGTGCAACTCGACGCGGTTTCCCGCCGGATTGTGGAAGATCAGCACGCGTTCGTGGTAATGATCGCGGACCACTTTACGCTTGCCGTGCAAGACCGAGTATGTCTCGTCGTGCGCGGCTGCGGGAGGCGCCGAATCGAGCACCAGCCCCTCGTCGAAGGCCGTGTCCTTGCGCACAATGCCGAGCCGGGAAAGCGGGATCACGGTTTGCTGATCGTGCGTGACGGCGTAATAGAGGCGATCTCCCACCTTGTCGCCGAGATGCGGATCGCCGCCATACAGCCCGACGCTCAGCACGGTCTTGCCGTCCGGCGACGCGACCGTCCAGTCTTCCCCCCAGGCGCTGGCCGCGATCCCACAGGCGACGCCCACGAGCATGCTTCCCGACACGATGGCCTTGATCATGAGATGTCCCCTCGCGTTTCGCATACTCGGTCCCACGCCGAGCTTCTCATACATAAATCCGATGATGATTTCCGGTCTCCTCCCCCTGGCGGCGGAGGGTTAGGGAGTGGGGGAGGGGGCGTGGCCAGGGCGGTTCTCCAGACCCCTCACCCCAACCCTCTCCCGCCAGGGGAGAGGGGGCCAGAGAGGGCGTTCGCGGACTGCGAGGACTTCCGGGACAGACTCTTACCTTCGTCGCGCCCACCGCGCCGGCATGGACACCCGCCCGGACCTATTTCTGTCCCACCGCGAACGGGTCCTGGGTTTCATCCCACTTGCCGCCCTGCGCCAGCACGGGGTAGACGGCCGCGGGGAAACACAGACTCTGATAGACGGTGAACTCGTTCCATTGGATGGAGCCCAGATTATCGATGTAGCGGCGTTCGCGCGGCAGCGTGGCCACGTCCGGGACCGACACGCCCCGCCCGGACCCGCCGGGTCCGAACACGAGAATGCCCGGGCGCGGACCCCAGCCCTGTTTCTTGGTGAAGGCCGATTCGCGATCGTGCGGATTGTGGACCCGGTTGAACCCGATGCCGCACACATAGCACTTGCCGATCGGGTTGAGGCCCTGATCGTAATCCATGAGCTGACTGACCGCGTCAATATACTTCTGTTCCTTGGTAAGAGCCCACTGGAGCAGGCAAGGGTAAGCGTACTGTCCCTGGGCCGTGTTACTGCCCCACCACCGGAGATTCCTCGGCGTGCCGACCGGGTAGGCATTCGCGCCCAGGTAGCCAATCTCCCGGTCGGCGGCCGCCTGGATGGCCGCCTTGAAGCGGGTCACGACCTCCGGGTCCGTGGGCCGGTTCTTCTCGATGATGTACGAGAAGAAGAAGGAAGCTAGCCAGCCGTTGGAGGCGAACGATTCCGGCGCGCCGTTGTACGTGTTGGCGTAGGCGCTGGCATTGGCCGACAGGTCCTTGACGGTCTGGTGGGCGGCTTCGTCGCCCGTCAGCAAGTACTTCTGCACCGCATAGTAGAGGCGGTGCGTCGGCCGCGCCGCGGTTCCCGCGGCCTCCATCGCCATCTCGGCATGTTTCTGCAACTGCTCGGCACGCTCGGGTTTGTAGGGCTTGATGAGGCGGGCGAGGTGCATGAACATCCCGGCCGCAAACCCCGCCGTGCGCGTATCCAGCACTTCGGTGCCGAAGCGTTTCGTCTCCTTGTCGTAGGTGGTGAAGGGAGAGTAGCCCTGCGTCTCGGTGCCCCAGTGGATCGCGCCGGAACTTTCCTGCATGAACTCCCAGAACATGGCGCCCCACTCGGCCTCGTCGATGATGTCGGGAATCCCGTTGCCCTTGCCCAGGATGTGGTACTTCTCGTCGAACTTGTCGGGGATGTTGTACTGGTCGTCGGTGAAGAGCTGGGGAAACGCCTCGTAGGTGGTCAGCAGCGTCGCCGTGACATCCATGTGGTAAGTGCGGCGGTCGGCATCGCCCGCATCGTGATAGCCGCCGTACGCGGTGAACGTGGGCTCATTGCCCGTCACGACCAGGCGGGCTTCTCCAATGGGTCCATTCGTCTTGTAGATGGTCGTATGGCATGGGTCCATCTTGATGTCCCAGGCATAAGGAGCCCGGATCGGGCAGCCGCAGCGCTGGTGATAGAGCGAACGGAAGGACACATGAGCAAGCCGTCGCGAGAAATCGCCGCCGACCCCGAAGGGGTAAGAACAACCGTAGCCGTTCACGGCGATCTTGTAAGGGCCGCCTTCGGGAACCGCCGACAGATCGATGCGGTACACGAAATCGCCCGAGGATGCGTCCTCGCCGATCTCCCGCAGCGTTCCCTGCGCCACGGTCTCACCGTTGGACAGACGGAAAACGGCATACGTCGGCAGGCTGCCGCGGAGGGGCTGCGCGCCGCCATCACCCAGCCAGACGGCGAAATTGGCGTATCGGACCTGGGACAGGGCACAATACGCATTCTGATTGGTCTTGATGGACTCGCAGAAAGTCTTGTGGTCGTCAAACACGAAGGTCGTGTCGCCGTGGGGAGTTTGCAGCGTGTAGGTTGTTCCCTGGACGAGGGTCGGCACCTGCAAATAAATGTGATGATCGCATGCGTCCGCCTCGGTGACGAACTTGTTGATAGCCGTCACAGGATGGCCATTGAGCTTCCAGGCAGACAGAGGAGCCGTGTTCACCTCATTGGGGTTGATGGTGGTGCTCTGGAAATAGGCGACGAGCACGTTGTTCGAGGCGGTGCGCACCTCCTTCAACGTCAGCGCCGCGTTTGCCGACGCGGAAGAGCACAAGGCGATGGCGAGTACCAACAGACGTTGCATGAGAGAGTTCCTCGCGGCAATGGATGGGATGATGTCGGCTCAGGGTCGGACGATGGTGCCATCGAGGCGGCGGTCGGTCCCGCGGTTCCGTCCCGGCGAGGTGTAGGGGAACCGGGCCGCGACCCGCTCGTCGATGTCGATGCCGAGACCGGGCTTGTCATTCGAGTACATGTAGCCGCCCTTGATCTCCGGCGCGCCGGGGAAGATTTCGCGCAGGGTCTTGGAGAAGAGGGTCTGCTCCTGGATGCCGAAGTTGTAGCTCGACAGGTCGAGGTGGAGGTTCACCGCGTGGCCCACTGGCGAGACGTTGCCGGGGCCGTGCCAGGCCGTGCGGACGTTGAAGAACTCGCAGCAGGCCGCCACTTTGCGGGCCATGCTCAGGCCGCCGACCGCCGAGATGTGGAGCCGGATGAAGTCGATCCAGCGGTTCGTGACCAGCGGCAGCCACTCGTGACGGTTGACGAACAGTTCCCCCATGGCCAGCGGCGTGGACGTCTGCTGGCGGAGGTGCTGGAACCAGGCCGCGTCCTCGGGCGCGAAGCAGTCCTCGAGGATAGAACAGCCGGAACGGTTCGAGGGCCTTCGCGAGCTGGATGGCCTGGACGGGCGGCACGCGCTCGTGGACGTCGTGGAGCAGCTCGACGTCGAACCGAGCTTGTGCACGCAGGTGCTCGAACATCTTGATGGTGTTGTTGACATAGGGCGTCGGCTCGAAGACGGGCGACGGGCGGATGCCGGCGGGCCGCGCCTGCTGCACGTCCTTGGAGGTCTCGCCACCCGCGCCGTAGGTCGCGTAACCCGGGACGGCGAGCTGCACGCGGACGTGGCGGTAGCCCTGGGACTGCCACTTGCGGACCTGGTCCTCGAGCGCCGGATAGCTCCGTCGGCGCTGGCGTGGGCATAGAGCGGGACCGCCTCGCGGACCTTGCCCCCGAGGAGCTTGTAGACGGGCAGGCCGGACTGCTTGCCCAGGATGTCCCAGAGGGCCCCGTCGATCCCGCTCAGGGCGTTGTTCAGGGTGACGCCGCTCCGGAAGTACGACGCGACGTACGAGGTCTGCCAGATGTCCTCGATCCGGTCGCACTCCTTGCCGATCAAGCAGCGGCTTGACGTGCTGGTCGATGGCCGCGGCGACCGCCAGCGGGCGCTCGCCGTGCGTGGCGCAGCCGACTCCGTACAGCCCCGGCTCGCTTGTGAGCACCTTGACGATGACCAGGTGCTCGCCCTCGGCCTGAACGAGGATCGGTCTTCACGTCGGTGATCTTCAGCGGCGGCCGGCCGCGTCGGGCGGCCTCTTGCGCCCGCACGGCCGCTGCGGGCAGGGCCATCGAGGCCGCGGCCAACCCCGTGATTTCCAGCATACGCCGCCGCGTCGGTTCGGATCGCCCCATGCCTGGCTCGCTCCCTGTTGCGCTTCCTTTCGTACGACCTCCACAGCATCATCGGGTTTCCGAACGCCGTCTGGTAGGGCCGACTGGAGACGCCGCCGGAAACGCGCGGCACGCGCCAGGTGGGGTGCGGTCGCGTTCACGCTTTGCGCGCCACCCGCCACTTGCCAGCCCGAAGCGCCAGCGAGTGCATTTCTGTGGGATCCCAGAGAGCGAATGCACTCGCTGGCGCTTTGGGCTGGCAGGATCGATGTTCCACGCCCTCGTGAAGCGCTCAAGATGGTCTGTCTCTTGACGAAAAGGTCAGGTGGCCGTAGAAGGGAGAAGTTCGATGAGAGGCCATCCGGCAACAGAACTCCGTTCTTCTGGCGACCGACGTGAGGCCATGGTGGCTATGCCAGAAGGGCACCAACCCTCGTGAATCGGAGCCAGAGCATGAAGGACAGCAGTCGATCGGTTTCGTCCCGGCGGGAGCTCTTGAGGAACACCGGTCGTCTGGCGGCCGTGTCCGCCCTCGCCAACGTGGCCATTCCCTCGGTTCACGCCGCCAGCAGCGACCTGATCCAGGTGGCGCTCGTCGGCTGCGGCGGCCGCGGCACCGGTGCCGCCGCCAACGCGCTGTCCACCAAGTACGGCCCCATCAAGCTGGTGGCCATGGCCGATGTCTTCGCGGATCGGCTCGCGGGCAGTTACAAGAACCTCCACAATGATGAGAAGCTCTCCTCCCAGGTGGACGTGCCGGAGGAGCGCCGGTTCCTCGGCTTCGACGCCTACAAGAAGGCGATGGATTGCCTGAAGCCGGGCGACGTGGCCATCTTCGCCACCCCGCCGGCCTTCCGCTGGGTGCATTTCACCTACGCGATCGAGAAGGGCCTGAACGTCTTCATGGAGAAGCCGGTGACGGTCGACGGCCCCACGTCAAGCGCATGTTCGCGCTGGGCGAGGCCGCGGCGAACAAGAACCTCAAGGTGGGCGTGGGCCTGATGTCCCGGCACAGCCGGCCGCTGGAGCAACTCGCCAAGCGCGTGCAGGACGGCGAGCTCGGCGAGATCATCCTCCAGCGGGGCTATCGCATGCACGGGCCGGGCGGTTCGTTCCAGTCGTTGCCCTGTCCCGAGGGCGAGAACGAGCTGCTCTACCAGATCAAGCGCTTCCACAGCTTCCTCTGGGCCAGCGGCGGCAACTACAGCGACTTCTACATCCACGTCATCGACCACCTCGGCTGGATGAAGGACGCCTGGCCGGTCAAGGCGCAGGCCCTCGGCGGCCGCCACTACCGCAAGAGCCCGGACGGGGTCGAATACGTCGATCAGAACTTCGACATCTACGCCGTGGAATACACGTTTGCCGACGGCACCAAGTTCAACTTCGATGGCCGCTGCATGACGGGCGCCGAGAACTTCTACGCGAGCTACCTGCACGGCACCAAGGGCTCGGCGGTCGCCTCCCGGGCGGGTGATTGCGGCCAGCCCTCCGCCATTTACAGCAGCCAGAGCCCGAAGCGCTCGGACATGATCTGGGAGTCCAAGTCGCCGGAGGGCGAGGGGAACCCGTATCGGAACGAATGGAACGACCTGATCGACGCCATCCGCAACGACAAGCCGTACAATGAAGTGAAGCGCGGCGTCGAGGCGAGCCTGGTGACCTCGATGGGCCGCATGGCGGCCCACACCGGCAAGGAGATCACCTTCGAGAAGATGCTCGAATGTGATCACGAGTTCGCCCCGAGCGTCAACCAACTGACGATGGAGTCGCCGGCGCCCCTGCAGGCCGGTCCCGACAAACGCTATCCCGTCCCGCAGCCGGGAATCACCCGGACCCGCGAGTATTGAGCGTGGATCGGTGTGCGCGGGGGTTCGCCCCCTGCGCATGTCGTGGATAGGGCCAGGCCGCCTTTCGTTCCGCGAGAGAACATTCTTTCGCGGAACGAAAGGCAACAAACAAAGCGCCGAAGTTCTTTCGCCGGTGTTCCCGGACGCGGGGGACTGCGGATCTCCGCAGTGAGAGGGCGACCATGTCGAACCGGCCATCCACCCGTCGTGACTTCCTGTCCGCCACCGCTGCCCAGATTGCGGGCGGCGCAGCTCTCTCTTCCGGCGCACGGGCGGCGCAGGACAACCAGGCTCCGTCGCCGCCGGCCGTGACCTCCCGGCGCCCGACACTCGCGGAGGTCGATGTGCTGGTCGTGGGTGGCGGTCCCGCGGGCATCGGGGCCGCACTCGGGTCGGCACGCACCGGGGCGAATACGCTGCTGGTCGAGAACCACTCCTTTTTCGGCGGGGTCGCCGCCTGGGCCCTGGGCATGCCCATCAACCAGATCCGGCCCGGGGGAAAAGCCCGTTCCCGGGTGCATGAACTGGTGGTGGAGAAGATCCAGGCCTACGGCGACCAGGCGGTCGAGATCGGCAAACATGAACTGTGGTGCAATGTCGAATACTTGAAGGTGGCGGTGCTCGACGCCCTGGACGAGGTCGGCTGCAAGTATCTCGTGCACGTCCGCGCCGCCGATGCGCTCGTCGAGGGCAATCGGGTGGTGGGCGTGGTCGTCGCGACCAAGCGCGGCCTGATGTCGATTCGCGCCCGGGCCGTGGTGGACTGCACGGGCGATGGCGACGTCGCTTCGTACGCGGGCGCGGAGACGATGGTTGATCCCGATGATCTCATGCCGATGACTTTGTCCCTGGCCCTCACGAATATCGACAGGAGCAAGGTCAACGCCGCGGACATCGAGAAGGCCTTCCGCCATGCGCGGCGGGAAGGCACACGGATCACCTCGGGATTCTTCGAGATCCGGCCGATCGCGCACGGCAGCAGCTTCTACGTCAATCATTCCGGGACCGCGGACCTGGGGCGTGTGGACGCCACCGATCCGGTGGAGCGAACCCGGGCCGAATGCTTCAGCCGGCGTCAGGCCCTCGAGATGGCCCAGGCGCTGCGGGACTCGGAGAACCCGGACCTCCGTCGCATCGAGTGGATCGGGACCGGTCCGCAGGTCAGCGTCCGCGAAACGCGGCGTGTCAAGGGCGTCTACGTGATCACCGCGGACGATGCCCTGACCGGCCGGGTGTTCGAAGATGCGATTGCCTGGCGCAGCGGGTACCTGGATCCGGGCGGGCAGAAGGGCGCGAAGTTCACCCGGATGAAAATCCACGACGTACCCTATCGGGCCATCCTGCCAGAGAAGATCGACGGCCTGCTCATGGCCGGGCGCTGCATTTCCGCCACGCACGTGGCGGCCGCCGCCGGCAAGAGCATGGGCAACTGCATGGCCACCGGCCACGCGGCGGGGCTCGCCGCGGCGCTGTCGGCCCGGCGGAACTGCCTGCCGCGGGAGCTGAAGGTCACCGAGTTGCAGGATGCGCTTCGTGCCGACGGCGTGAACTTCCAGGTCGAGGATCGGGATCAACGAATACTCTGAGTGCAATCATGGACTTACCATCAGGCCATCGGGTCGATCGCCGCACCGTCCTGAAACAGGCCGTGATCGCCGGCCTGGGCGCCCCCCTCTGTGCGGCCGCAGCGGCCGAGGATGTGCCGCCGGCCGCACGCCCGGGCGCGGTCGGTCTGCGCGAGAAGTTCTTCGGGTGCATCGTCGGCGTGCACATGGGCTCCGCCATGGCGGCGCCCGTGGAGGGCTGGTCCTGGGAGCGCATCGAGCGCGAACACGGCACGCTCGACACGCTGCTGAGCTACGAGCATTACGGCAACCACTGGAAGCGCGCCGGGCACGACCGAGGACGGCGTGGAACGCCAGAAGCTCTTGATCACGGCGATCATCGAGAAGCAGGACCGGGTGACGGCCGAGGACGTGCGCCGGATTCTGGGTCCGCGACATCAAGCCCGAGTCCGCCGGCATGGTCTCGGAGCCGTTCGAAGCCGTTCTCCTGGCCATCGCCAAGACGCCGATTCCGGCGCGGGACATCGGCCGCTATTGTGATTACTCCGGACTGATTTCGCTGGCGCGCTCCTGCCATCCGGTCGGGCTGATCAATGCGGGCGATATCGACGCCGCCATTCAGGATGTTCATGAGGTCGGCCAGCTTTACAACGCTCCCAACACCAAGGGCATTCGCTGGGCCGAGGTCACGGTGGTCGGGATCGCCGCCGCCACGAAGCCCGGCGCCACGGTCGATGCGGTCCTCGGCGCGATCTTCGACCGCTGCGATAAGGCCCATGGTGCGTCCCTGCCGTCCGTGGGCGTGATCCGGGAGATCGAGCGGGGTCTGAAGGCGACCGAGGGTTGCGCCGACTTTCGCCAGATGCGGCAGACGTTCGACAGCATGTACAGCGGCACGGGCATCCCCTACGCCGCCAGTTATGCCAACGAGGTCGTCACCAAGGCCGTCTGCATCTTCCGGATGGTCCGCGGCAACACCTGGGAGGCGATGAAGGCCGGAGTGAACATGGGCCGCGATACCGATTGCCTGACCGCGGTCGCCGCGGGACTGGCCGGCGCTCTCGGGTCCCGCGGGCATTCCCGTCGCGCTGATCGACCAGGTGGACAGGGCCACCGCGCTGAACCGGTACACCAACTCGCAACGAACCCTGCGCCAGACCTCGGATGGCCTGCTGGGGGCCTTCCAGGCGCGGCTCAAGCGGATGAAGACCTACGCCGAGGAAATGGGCGCCGCGTGAGTCCAATCCCTCCTGGAGATGAGCCCCATCATGAACCGGCGGAGTTTTTGTGGCGGCGGAGTCCTGGCGGCCACGGGGATGATCGCGCCGTCCGGTGCCGCATCGGAAGCGGCGACCGGGCCTCCCATGAGCCTTGTGGTCGGCAGCGACCACGCCGGTTTCCCTTTGAAAGGACCGGTCATCGAGTTGCTGCGGGGCTGGGGTCACACGGTCCATGACGTCGGGACCTACTCGGCGGATCCCGTCGATTTTCCGGACATCGCCCGGAAAGTCTGCGGCGAGATCCTCTCCGGCCGGGCCCGGCGGGGCGTCATGGTCTGCGGTACGGGCGTGGGCGCGGCCATCGCGGGCAACAAGGTCCGGGGCATCCGCGCCGCGCTCTGTCACGACACCTTCTGCGCCATCAGTGCGTGGAGCACGACGACGTCAACTTGCTCTGCATGGGCGCCTGGATCATCGGCGTGAAGCTGGCCGAGGAGATCCTGCGGGCCTACCTGAACGCCCGGTTCAGCACGGACGAGGATTTTCGTCGCCGCGTGAAGAAGCTCGAGGAGCTCGAAAGCTTCCGGCCTTCGTGAGTGCGGCACGCGTCGGGGTGGCATGCCCACGTCTGCGTGGGCATGTCCGGCGTCCTGGCCCGCACCCGCGGACATGCCCACGCAGACGTGGGCATGCCACCCCGACAAGATGTTGAGGGGCGAGAGAACCGACCGCATCCCCGCGCTCGGCTCCCCTCCCCGGACGCGACCGGCCGGGTCGATATCGAACGGGTCGATCGACAGGAGACCGCGCGTCTCCGGGCGCATCTCGCTACGGTAGGAGAACCACCGGCCGCCGTCGGGGCCGCGGAACACGGCCAGGTGGCCGCCCCAGAAGACCTTACCACGCTCGTCCTTCTTCCAGGGACCCAGCGGGTGGTCGGCGTAGGCGACGCCCGTGTGATAGCCCAGAAAGTCGGGGAAGCGCTTGTCCTTGTAGATCGCCGCGTAGAACAGGCAATACCGCCCGCCGATCTTCTCGACCCACGGGCCTTCGAGGTACTCCGGCCGGGCCTCCAGGCCGATGTCGTGGTTGTCGGCTGTCACGATCCTCTTCGGCCGGTCCAGAAGCGTGACCTTATCCTCAGCGAGCCGGCTCAGGTCGATCGGCTGCACGTCGATATTGCCCCGGGGAATGAAGGCATAGGTCTTGCCGTCGCTGTCCTCGAAGAGCGTTGTGTCGCAGGCGCCGCCCGCGATGTAGGTGATGTGCTCGTAGGGGCCGGTGATCTTGTCGGCGACCCCCACGAAGGCGTATCCGGCCGTGCCCCAGGTGCCGGCCGGGTTGTACTCCTTCTTGATCCAGTTGTCGGCCGTGAAGATCAGGTAGAACTTGCCGCCCATCTTGTGGATCTCGGGTGCCCAGAAACGGTTCTTGTACGGGCAGGTCTCCGCCAGTGCCGAGGATTTCACGAGCCAGTTCACGAACGTCCAGTTCTTGAGGTCCTTCGAGGAGTATAGCGCGATGCCGGGCGAGCTGCCCTGATCGGGGTCGGCGAGATGGCGCTCCTCGCGGCCGCGAAACGGCCACATGGTAAAGACCAGGTAGTAGGTGTCGCCCTCGCGGACGATGCACGGGTCGCGCACCTCGCGCCGAGGCGCGGTCTGGCCCTCGTTGTACGCGAACGGCAGCGGGTTCGACCAGGAGAAGGGCGCGGTCGCGGCGGCCGTCTTGCCCTGGCTCAACGCGGCTACGCTCAACTGTCCGGTGGCGGCGGCACGGATCACGGCGGGGTCCACCTTCCACACGGCACGGTCGTAGCTGACGAGGCCGTCGCACTCGGACTCGGTGTCGTAGAGCTGACAGAAGAACTGGCCGGTCATGCCGTTGGTGTCCTTCTGCGCCCATAGCTCCGCGTACAGTCGCGCCACCTGATTCGTGAACCACGCCTTCGATTTTTCATCCAGCTTCGGCAGGCGATCGCCTTTCAGCCCCTTGCCCAGCGCGTCGATCGTGCCGCCGGTGTCGGGGTCATAGGAACGGTATGTCCAGATTTCACAGGGCCAATCGTGGCCGGGCGTGGCCAGGCCGTAACCGCCGTTCTCGCTGACGAGGCCGATCTGGCGGGGATTCGGGCGCGACACGCCGCCGTGGTTGTCCTGGATGTCGCCGCCGCCGTGCCAGGGGAAGCCGCTGGCCTCATCGACCAGGCGCGTGGGGTCGAGCTCCTTGATCCAGCGGGCATAGCGGAGCGTGTCGTGCTGGCCCCAGCCCTCGTTGAAGGGACACCAGGCGATGATGGACGGGTGGCTCCAGCGCTGCTGGATCAGCGTGCGCTTCTCGATCTCGCACTGCGCGGCGGCCTCGGGAGAGGCCGGCAGGTCCGTTTTCGCGTCGCCCTCGTTGCCGGTCGGCATGTCCTGGAGCACCATCAGGCCGAGCTTGTCGCACCAGTAGTAAAACCGCTCGGGTTCGACCTTGACGTGCTTGCGGATGATGTTCAGGCCAGCCTTCTTGGCGATCTCCACGTCATACCGCAGCGCCTCGTCGGTCGCGGCGGTGTAGACGCCATCCGGCCAGAAGCCCTGATCCAGGGCGCGAACCATGAGGGTGGGCTTGCCGTTGAGCAAAAACCGCGTGAAGCCCCTGGGATCGGTTTGCTTGCCCAGCGAGCGCATGCCGAAGTAGCTGGTCACGCGGTCCAGCGTCGTGCCGTCCCGCGCCAGCGTGATCGTCAGGTCGTAGAGGAAGGGGCTTTCCGGCGACCAGAGCTTGGCGTCCTTCATCGGCAGGACAAGATCGGTGGTGAACCACGAGCCGGTGTTCTTGTAGAAGCTCACCTTGTTCTCGCGCAGCACGGGCGAGAGTTCCCGGCCCGCCTGGCCGCTTGCCGAGGCGACCTCCCGACCGCCGTCGGTGGCCGTCGCCTGGAGCTGGAGCGGTTCGTTGCCGACCCGGCCGGTGACCGTCAGCCGCAGGACGCTGGCCTCCAGGTCGGGAACCACCCGGAGCGTCTCGATGCGCGTGGCCATCGGCACCGGCTCCAGCCAGACCGTCTGCCAGATCCCGGACGAGGCGGTGTAGCTGCAACCGCCGGGGTGCAGGGCCTGTTTGCCGTGGAGCTGCCAGGATGAGTCGGTGGGGTCCCAGACCGAGACCACCAGCTCCTGCGCGTCGCCGCCCTTCAAAGCCTTGGTGATGTCGAGGGTAAAAGCATCGTAGCCGCCGCGATGGCTGCCCAGCTCGCGGCCGTTCAGGAACACGGTCGCCAGCCAATCCACGGCGCCGAAGTGCAACAGGACGCGCTGGCCCTTCCAGTCTCCTGGTACCGAGAACGTGCGGCGGTACCACAAGCGCTGATCCGGTGGGAGCGATCGTCGCACGCCCGAGAGACTGGACTCGATCGGGAACGGGACCAGGATCGAACCATCCCACTTCTCGGGCCGCGCCGCATGCTGGGCCGTCACCGCGTAATCCCAGGCCCCGTTGAGGTTCCGCCAGCGCTCGCGCGCCATCTGCGGGCGGGGATACGCGGGCAGCACCGCGTCGGCGGAGATTTGCCGGGCCCACCGGGTCACGAGCGGCTCGCGGACTTGCGGAGTTCTCCCCTGCCGCCCCGCCGTCGCGTCGGGCTGGGCCGACGCCATCGTGGAGACCGCACTCAAGACCAACCCGATGCGCGCCATCCGGGCGATATTCGTGCACATGCAAAGCGTCCTCGGTCGGGAACCGTCTGGGCCAGGAAACAACTGGGTTGTCGTGATTGTACCACCCATCGCGGACCGCCGCGCGGATGGTCCGCTGCGGACCATCATCGCACCCTTCCTTCGTTCCCGATCCTACTCGTCAATCCCGAGAACGCACCTCCCCAGGGGCGGGGCTTCGAACGCCACGTCACTGCCGGGACCGACCGAGAAGAGCCTCATCACCGAGCCCGTCAGGATCACCTGACCGCGCAGAAGGGGCAAGCCGAGCTCTCCCAGGGTCTGGGCCAACCAGCGGATGGCCGCCCCCGGGCTACCCATCGCCCAGGGCTCCGTCGTGCTCCCCACGACGAGGTCGTTGACTCTGACGCAAAGCCCCTGGAACGTGTGCAACGGGCCGACAGCGCCCGAGCGCTGTTCTTCCGCCACGAACCCGGCGTGCATCCCGTTGCGTGCGATCAGTTCCGCGGCGCAGGGCGGATCGCATCGAAGCACGTAATCGTGTAGCTCGATCACCGGGAAGACCGATTCCACGGCCGCCGCGCACTGCTCATCAGAGCCGGGTGGATAGGACACGTCCTGTGCCAGGCGGACGGCCAACTCTCCCTCCACAGCCAGATTGGCGTAGCGGGAACACGATAGCCGCGTGCCCGAGCGAAAGGAACCCGTGTCGAACACGCGCCCGAAGATCGGCTGACGAATCCCGAGTTGCTCCTGGATGGCCCGGCTCGTGCAGCCGATCTTGTAGCCAATGACAGATTCCCCGCGCTCTTCGCGCAAGTGGGCGATCTCCGCCTGAAGTGCGTACGCTGGCACGGTCGTCAAGTCGATAGGATCGCCAATGCCCTGGCCCGGCGCCCTGGCGTCGTCATCCGCCAGCATTCGCCGAGCCATTTTCCGACGATCAACGGCCATCGTTTCACTTCCTGCACTACTGGGACGCCTAATCGAACAAGGAGTCCAGATCCATCGGCTGGCCCAGCATTTCCTTCCACCGTTTCTTCTGCGCAGTCGGTGAGCAAGGCCTCCAGCGTACCTTGGAGGTCCTGGCGCATCTTCAGCACCTTGGGCCGAATCTCCTCGGGATGGCCGCCCTCCTGAGCCTCTTTGAGCAGCGGCTCGATCCGTGTCTGCGCCTGCTGGATCGCCGCCATGAATTGCTGCCGTTGCTCGTTTGTGACTTGCAGGTCGTTCCAGGTCTCCCCGTCTCCGAACAGCCCCTCCCGCTGCAGCTCCAACTGGCGCAGGCGCGTGCGCTGGCCTTCGCTGAGGGTTTCCTTCAGCACCGCTGCCAGTTTCGCATTCGCCTTCTCGCGGTATGCTCCGAGTTCTCTCTGTCGCTCCTCCGGCTTCAGGCCCTCGATTTTCTGAAACCACTGCATGGCGTCCGGAAGCAGTTCCCGGAGGTGTTGGTCCAGCTCTGTCTTTCTGCTCCTGGGTCAGCTTCAGTTCCTCCTGTACCTTGTCGCGGGACACCAGGAAGGAGCCGCCGACGTCATGCCGCAGTTTCTTGCACGCCTGCTCCAGGATGTCCTGGGCGGCGGCCGGATGCGCCTGCCCCATCATCTTCAGAATGGCATCCGCCGTCTTTTCGGCTTCCGCGAAGTCCTGGGCCTTGACCTGCCCTTCCAGCTTCTTCATGAGTGCGGTGGCCTCCTTCATCTTGCCGGTCTTCTGAACCCATGCGGGGAGGTTCTTCTCGATCTCGTGAATCTTGGCGGGCAAGCGTTCCTGGAGGGTTGATGCCTCCGGCTTCGCTTCGCCCGGCTGATCGCCCTTCATCAGCGCCAGCAGCTCGTCGGCCACCTTGTCCGCTTCCTGCCATTTCCTGTCCTTGATGAACGCCTCGAGTTTCTGGGTCAGGGGCATCGCCTGCGCCTGCTTTCCCGATTTCTGCACCCACGCCGGGAGTTCCTTCTGAATGCGGTGCATCTTGTCCTGGAACGCCTCGCTGGAAAAACCGGTGGGGGCGGTCTCGACCAGGGTGTCGTGCCGCAGAAACTTGGCGTAGGCGGCCAGCGCCTCGGGATTCTCGGTGGCCCGGCGGAAGAAGTTGTCGCGCATCGCCTCGCCGCCGATGCCCCAGGCGAACACATTCACCATCACCGCGCCGTGGTTGAACATCCGCCCCAGATAGGTCTCCATCGTGGGCTCGCCGGGCATGCTCGTCGGGGACACGTTGGCGCCCTCGGCGGAGATCCAGCCGGGAGATCCGTGCTTCGCCAGGACGGCATAGATCTCCTTGAAGGTCGCCCCCTCGGGGTAGGTGGAGAATCCCGGACGATACGCGGAGCTGAAGGCCACCTCCGGCAGGGCGAAGTTGACCTTCACCGCATAGGATTCCTTGGCGTCCGCCTTGCGCAGTCCCTGGTCCGTGAACGCGATGTGGCAAAAGATTCGCTGACGGGGAACCCCGCCCGCATGAAGGGAATTCGCCCACAGCTCCATGAACTCCTTGACGATCGTGGACCCGTTCGAGGTCCGGATCCTTGGGCGGATGGCTTTCGCTGAATCCGCGATGGCTGAGCGCCCGGTAACCCAGGGGGCGGTCCGTTTCGAAATCGCGGCCGATCTGCGTCTCCCATCCGGCGATCACGCCCGCGAACAGGTGCTCCTTCCCCTGGGATTTCAACGCCGCCAGCTCCTGCTTGATCTCCGCGCCGATCAGCCCCGCGCGGTCTTTCACCGCGGCCACGATGGCGGGGCTGTTGAAACACATCTGGGGCGGAAACCTGGTGGGCTTGGGACCCCAATCCGCGCGCCGGCCGGTGCTCGGCTCTTGCTTCCAGTCCGCGGTCTCGATGTTGTCGGGATTGGACAGCAGGTCCTTGCGTTCTCCCCAGCACATCGAATCATCGATGTGAAAGGCGACGGCCACATCGTTCTCCCGGGCGACCGCGAAGGCATCGCGGATGAACTGGCGCGTCTCCTCGTCGGACATGTCGAAACAGAGGGGCCCCACGGCGAAACCCAGTTTGTGCCGGGCGTCTCCCGTCGCTCCGATCGCCTTGACCACGTCGCGGACGAACGCCTCCAGTTGCGCCTTGCTGAGCGCAAAACGGCCGGGCATCGGCGGAGGGCCCGCATACCCGGGGAGGCCGGTCATGAGCTGAAAGGTCAGGTATCTGGTTTCAGCGGTTTGTGCCTCTTTGGGCCCTGCTGCCGAGGCCTTGTTGCAGCCAGTCGCAATCACGGTGAGAAGGAGGATCGAGATCGTGCATCGGGTCAAGGCAAGTTCCTTTCTGTAGATGGGAACACCGGATCGTGAAGCCGGAACAGGACCGGGCCCGATCCTGGTCTTGGTTTTCAGGAGATGGACCTGGCGACGCTCGTTCAACGTCCCTCCACCCACCGGATGGCCAGAGGCGGGAGCGTGATGCTCCTGGGCAGGCCCGGGTAATCCACGTCCCATCGTCCGGCGGGCATCGCCAGTTCCACGGTCACTTCCTTCGCTTGCGATTGAACAGGAGGATGCCGTCGTCGAACAGCGAGGTGAGCACGCCGTCCGGGCGCGCATCCAGGGGCGGCAGACCGGTCATTTGCGGGTCGCGCGTGCGAACCAGTTCGGCGAGCCGGTCGAGACTCCCCCCGGCGTCGACGACCCGCCCTTTGCCCGCGGGCGTCGTGAACTGGCTTGCCCTCGACGGTGCGGACAGCCGCCAGGTCGCGCACCAGCAGGGTTCCTCCGCGCTCCACCCAGTCGCGAATCTTCTCCATGGTGCGCGACTCGACCCGTGTGCCGAACGGCCAGATCAGGAGCCGGTAGGTCCGCAGGGCCCCGTCGTCGATCAGTCGTTCGTCCACGACGTCGTAGTCCAGGATGTCGCGCAGTCCCTCCAGCCAGGGAGCCATTCCCTCGGGGTAGCCCCCCTGGAACCCCTCGCGCCAGTTGTTCCAGTTTTCCAGCCGGTGTGCGGTCGTGGAGAAGAAAATGGCGGCGTCGATGCGGGGATAGTCGTGACGCGGCAACGATCGCGCGTGCTGGAACGGCGTCGGCGCCCGCTCCATGTTCTCCGGATAGTCGAAGTGCCATCGGACGCCGGTCGTGAGATCCTTGAACAGGGCCCCCGCGATTTCCCCGATCGGCGCAGAACCGTCCACCGGTTCCGTCGAGAGCCTCGGGGCGTGGTAAAACCGGGCGGCCGTCGCGACCCGCCGCGTGTACAGGTGCGTGACCATCGGGCCGGTGGGGCTGCGAACGATCATCCCCTTGGAGGCGAGCATCTTGACCAGTCCCGAAAGGTCCTGACCCAGGACGATCTTCTCGAACGGCCAGCCCAGATTGACGCAGATCGGGGTCTCGGGGAAGTGCTTGCGGGCCACGTCGAAGAGCACGCCGAGCCGCTCGATGAGGGCCTCGTGATACCACTCGACGAAATCGAGCCAGCGCCGCGGCGAGGTCGGGTCGCGCGGATAGTCGAACTCGAAACCCGTGAATTGCGTCCCCCACGCCGCGTTCAGCCGGTCGATACTGCCGTACTTCTTTTCCACCCAGTCGGAGAAAGTGTTGCTGTGCTTCAGGCTCGCGCACCCACCAGCCCATGTGCGTGTGCGCGACGGGAAACGCCCGGCTGGCAGCGCCGGCCGGGTAATGCGTCTCGCCGTAGTCGCACGGCGAGCCGATCCGCAGGGCGTCGATCTGCGTCCCGAGCGCCGCCTTGAGCTGGGCGAACACCCGATCGTATGCCTCGACCGTCTTCGGGGAGAAGACCGACAGGAACTCGCTGGCCTTCCCGTGCTCCAGACACGTTGCAAAGCGAGTAGTCCGCGCCGTGGCGCACCCAGGACGGGAGGTTCTGCACCCAGACATAGGGCACGTACTTCAGTCCCGCCTTGTGGATCTCCCGCGCGTTCTCCTGGTAGAGGCTCCAGTCCCATTGATCGGGCTTGGTCTCGACCACGGCCCAGCCGATGTAGTCCTCCACTCCATCGGCGCCGGCGGCGCGAGCCCGCTGCAGCATGGCATTGCGCGTCCCGGGCCAGGTCGGCCCCGCGATCGGCCTCGGGCAAGTCGCCTCGTTGCCCCACGAGCGCGAGCATCCGGTCGAGCGTGCGGCTGGCTTCCTCGAAACGCTGGCCATTCATCAGTTGCGTGAGCCGACCGCCCAGCGATTGGAGCTCGATACGCTCCGGGCACGGTGATCTGCGCCTTCGGCATGAGCTCCTGGAGGCGGTTGGACTTTGCGCATCAGCTCGACGATCGGCGAGCCCCAGGCGCGGGTGAGCAGGTCGACGCTCAGATTGCCCACGGTGTACCAGACCGAACGCGGATCGGCCGGTCCCGTGGTGCGCACGGCGTCCTTGTCCCGCGTCTCGGCAGCCGGTTGACCGTCCTTTGCCTCTTGTCCCGTTGCTCCGCCCTGGCCAGGTGACCCGAGCATCAACATGGCCAGCAAGAGCCCCGGACCGACCCGCCGCTCATGCACGGAGAACATCGCCATTTGTTCCTCTGCTAAAAGAAACCGAGTACTCTGTCGGTTTGCGTCCCAAAAAGAGAGTGGCGCGCTTCAGGCGAGGAAAGTCTCTCGCAGGTACTGTTTCAAGGAACGCAAAGTTCCGTTGCACGAGACGCACGTCCGCATGGGTGCGCGAGCATGATCGATCCTTCGAGGATGGCCACGATGTACCGTGCCAACCCCCAGGTGTCCACGTCCCGCCCTGACACTGACATCCGCGCGGCGTCATCCAGGTGCGGTTTGAATTCCAGCGCCATCTCGTCGAAACAACTCGCCAGTCGCCGCCGGAACGCCTCGTGGGTGTCGCTCAGCGCCGTGCTGAGATTGCCAATGACGCATCCCCCCTTGCTGTGTTCCCGGGCGATCAACATCGTTTGAATGGCATCCAATCGTCGGAACACGCGATCCAGCGGGTCCTCCCGCCGAGGCGGCGGCATCTGACGTTCGACCTCGTCCAGCGCCTGCCGCCGCTTCTCCATGTGCCAGTCCAGCACCGCGAACCCGAGATCCTCTTTGCCGCCAAAGTGATGAAACAGCGCCCCCGTCGTCACGCCCGCAGCGCTTTGGATTTCCTCCAACTTGGTGTCGTGGTAGCCCTTGAGGGCAAACAGGCGGGCCGCCTCCTGAAGGATCTTCGCGCCGTTTCCAAGGCTCTCGGTTGTTTGACGGCATTCAACGCTTCGCTCCGAAACAGAGTGCTCGCTTTGTTCAATACCACATCCCTGGCCAGAAAGTCGAGCGCAACGTCAGGCAATCCCGTAAGAAAACCGGGTGGTCTCTTTGTTTCTGCTACGTCCCTTACCCGGCGAGAGGGGCCCAGGTTTCAGGCTCCCACGGGCGCGCGACACCGGAAGGGACGGCCGGGATGCGGGATCACAACGTCAAGACGAGGTTGTCGCGGTGGACGACCTCATCATACGGCACGGCGCCGCCGAGGGCTTTCCTGGCCTGGTGGGTGCGCAGGCCGCGGATCTGACGGGCGTCGCCGGTCGCGTAGTTGGTCAGGCCGCGGGCGAACTCGATGCCGTGGCAATCGCGGATGCCGACGACGTCGCCCTTCTCGAACTCGCCGATGACCTCGACGACGCCGATGGCCAGCAGGCTGGTCTTGCCCGATTCCAGGGCCCGGCGGGCGCCGTCATCGACGACGTAATGACCGCGCGGGCGCGCGGTCAGGCCGATCCAGCGCCCTCGGGCGCGCTGGGTGCGGCCGCGCGCGAGAAAGAGCGTGCCCACCGGCTCGCCGGCCAGGATGCGCGTCAGCGGCGCGCGGTTGCGGCCCGAGGCGATGATGACCGAGCCGCCGGCGCGCGTCACCAGGCTGGCCGCGGCCAGCTTGCTGCGCATCCCGCCCGTGCCCAGCGTGCTCTTGCTGTCCCCCGCCAGGCCCAGAACATCCTCGTCAATCGACCGGACCAGCGGGATCGGCCGGCCGTCGCCGTCGCTGCCGGGATCGGTTTCATACAGGCCGTCGACGACGCTGAGGATCACGAGCAATTCCGCCTGGAGCAGGTTGGCGACCATGGCGGCCAGGCGGTCGTTGTCGCCGAACTTGATCTCATCGACGCTGATCGTGTCGTTCTCGTTGATGACCGGCACGGCGTTCCAGTCGAAGAGGGCCGTCAGGGTGTTCCGCATGTTCAGGTAGCGGACACGGCTGTCGAAGTCCTCGTGGGTCAACAGAAGCTGCGCGGCGTGGCGGCCATGGCGGCGGAAATGTTCGTCGTAGGCCCGGATGAGAAACGACTGGCCGATGGCGGCGGCGGCCTGGAGCTGGGGCAGGTGGTCGGGACGCTTGGCCAGGCCGAGCTGTCCCAGGCCGGCGCCCACGGCCCCCGAGCTGACCAGGGCGACGCGGCGGCCCGAGGCGGCCACGGTGCTGATCTGCTCGGCCAGGTGGCCGACCCGGGTTCGGTCGAGCGTACCGTCGGCACCGGCCAGAACGTTGGTGCCGACCTTGACGACCCAGGTGCGTGCCGACACGACCACTTCGTCGCGGACCAGATCGCCAGCCATGACCTGCCCTCACAGCTTCGCTCGTCGGCCCACCGGTCACGATCCTTGCCGCCGCAACGGCGGGGGGATGCTCGGGCCGGGCCGGTTGCCGCCGGGAGCCGCTGCCATTATAATCGGCGCGGGCCGCGGTCCTAGACGACATCGCGTGTCGGACCAGGAACGGGCGTCCGTGTGTGCCATGCCCACCCTCCGCGCGCGTCCCTCGCCGGACCGCCGGATCTCCTTTCGGGATACCCCTCCCCATGGGCGAACTGAACCACGAATGCGGCGTGGCAGCCGTGTTTCATGCCCCCGGTCGAACCGTGTCCCGGCTGGCGCCCATCCCGGGCCTGCTGGACAGCGTCGCCCGGTTGATCCCCCGGATGCTCCTGGACATGCAGAACCGCGGCCAGCTCGCGGCCGGCATGACCTCCTTCCGGGCCGATCGCCAGGCGCTGCTCGAGACGCACAAGGATCTGGGGACGGTCGCCGAGGCGTTCCACCTGAACCACCGGGCCAAGTTCGAAGCGATCATGCGCGACCTGGACGGCCCGGCCGCCATCGGCCACGTCCGCTACGCCACCTGCGGCCTGGACAACAAGAGCTACGCCCAGCCCTTCGAGCGCCAGCACGGCCGCAAAACCAAGTGGTTCTCCATCGCCTTCAACGGCCAACTGGCCAATTACGGCCAGCTCAAGAGCGAGCTGCTCGCCAAGGGCGATTATCACCTGAAGCGCGACACCGACACCGAAATCCTCATGCACGAGGTGAGCCATCAGCTCCAGGACCAGGGCAAGCGCACCGACTGGGTCTCGGTCTTCGGCGCGATGGCGGAAAAATTCGACGGGGCCTACAACGTCGTTCTGCTGACCGCCGCGGGCGAGCTGGTGGTGGCGCGCGACCCGCTCGGCATCCGCCCGTTGTGCATCGCCCGCGAGGGGGCGCTCTTCGCCGCGGCCAGCGAGAGCGTGCCGCTGCGGAACCTGGGGTTCACCGAGGTCGAATCGCTCGCGCCGGGCAAGCTCGTCGTGGTCGGACCGAACGGCGAGGTGCGCGAGGAACGCTTCGCCGCCGAGCGGCCCACGGCCCATTGTTTCTTCGAATGGATCTATTTCGCCAACGTCGCCAGCACGCTTGACGACCGCTCGGTCTACCTGACGCGCACCGCCCTGGGTCGGGAGCTGGCGCGGCTGGAGGACGTCACCGGCGAGGGAACGATCGTCGTCCCGGTGCCCGACACCGCCAAGGCCGCCGCCGACGCCATGGCCTACGAGCTGGGCTTGCCGTCGGTCGAGGGCCTGATGCGCAACCGCTACCTCGGCCGCACCTTCATCGAAGGCACCGCCGGCCGCGAGCAGAAGGCCCGGCTGAAATACACGCCGCTGCCCGAGGTCCTGCACGGCAAGCGCGTGCTTTTGGTCGAGGATAGCATCGTCCGCGCGACCACCATGCGCGCGCTCGTCAAGGAGATCCGCCAGCGGGGCGGCGCCCGGGAGATCCACCTGCGCGTCGCCTGCCCGCCGATCATCGCGCCGTGTTTCTATGGCATCGACATGTCCAGCCGCCGCGAGCTGATCGCTCCTGATTACGCCGACCAACCCGACGGCTCGCTCTCGCTCTTCGCGCAGCAGAAGCTCGCCGAGGAGCTCGAAGCGGACAGCCTCCGCTACCTCTCGCTCGATGCGCTGGCCCGCTCGATTGGACTGCCGGAAGAGCGCCTCTGCCGGGCGTGCGTCACCGGCCAGTATCCCTCACCCGTCGGCCAGGAGCTTTACCAGCTCGACTACGACCGTCATAGCCGGGGTAATGGGAGAGTCTCCTGTCACGCCGATGGCGGTGGCGGCCGGACTTACGAGTGAGCGCCCGGATTCACCTCCGATACAGAGGGCGCCGCTTCGTAGGCTGGGTCTGGACCCAGCTTCCCCCGGGAGGAAAAGCGCCTCCACACCGGGGCCCCACATGGAAGTAGCTGGGTCCAGACCCAGCCTACGAAGCTGTGGCTCTGTGGTGAAGAAGGCCTCGGTTATGGGCGTTACGAACGCGAGCAGTGTCCACCATGGTGCTCGCCGCATTCATGATGGTCTCCCCAACCATGATGCCGCCCGTGCCCGTGGTGGTGGTGGTGGCCGCCGCAGCAGCCATGATGGCCTTTGTGGTGCTTCCAGCCGTGGTGATGGTGACCGCGGTGATGGCTCCCATGCCAGCCGTGACCGCGGTGGTGGTGACAGCAACCGTGCCAGTGTCCATGCCCGCCGCATGCGCCGTCCCTGTCCTTGCAGCCGTGTTCGTGTTTTCCCTTGTGGCCTGCGCAGCAACCGTGATGATGATGATGGTGGTGGCAGGCGCCGGGGCCTGGGCCGTGATGGCGCCCGCCCCTCTCATGATGGCAGCCGTGCTCGGCGCCCCGATCGCAGTCCTCCGCGCGTGCGGCCGAGACGCCGGACGCCCAGACACCCGTTGCTGCCAGCAGGCAGGCCAGCGCAAGCGTTCGCCAGCGGGATTGCATTCCCTCCTCCTTGGCTGAGATGTGAGTTGCGAGATGTGAGAAGAGACGTCGGTGTTTCCCCGGGGCGGCCGACGCTCTCTAATAATAAGTAGCGTTATCGCGTGCCGATTCGCCCGGGAAATCCGCTTTTTTCGGTCACCGTTCCGCGCGGTCAGGTGGATGATCTCCTGCGGGAGGGCGCAGGTGAAAATCGACGATCACCGGCAGGTGATCGCTGGCGCAGCGTGCGAGCTTCGTGCGCACGACATGGGCGCGCTTGACCTCGATGGGACCACGCACGAACGCCTTGTCGAGCGCGCTGACGGCCAGATAGGACGGGAACGAGCGGAACCGCGAGCGCGGATGCGTGATCTGATGGAAGCCATCGCGCGCGAAGGGACCGCGCGCCAGCGTCTCACGCCAGTCGTTCGAGTCGCCCACGACCAGGGTCGGCAGATGCGCGGACGCGCGAAACAGGTGGTGGGTCAAGAGGTGGTCCACCTGCCATTGCCGTTCCCACTCGGCCAGGCCCAGATGCCAGTTGACCAGGTGCAAGGTCCCTTCCGGCGTGTCCACCAGGGCGATCTGCGCCCCGCGGGGCTTCTTCCAGCCCCATCGCAACGAGACATGATGATGACTATGGATGGGCCAGCGGGTCAACAACAGGTTTCCGTAGCCGCCGTTCTGGACGCGGACGTTGAACTGGTACAACACGCCGACGGCGTGAAAGGCTTCCGCGAGCTGGTCGGGCTGGTCGTGGTGGCTCGACCGGCGCACGTGGCGGTCGACTTCCTGCAGGCAGATCAGGTCCGGGTTCTCGGCCTCGATCACGCCGATGATGCGGCCGAGGTCGTAGCGGCGGTCCCGGCCGCCGATGCCTTTGTGGATGTTGTAGGTCAGCAGACGCATCGATCGCACCGTCGCCCGAGAAAAGCCCGGGGTGCGTTCCCTCCGCGCTCGTGCCTCCACCCGCTTCATGCTAGCGCGCCCCCGCCGCGGTCACAACGGGCGCCCGGGATGCGGGCCGAACTTGCGGCCAGAGGGGGTCATCGGCGAGACTGGAGTCCATCGACGTTCGACAGTGGTTCTCGAAAGCCCTGGAAATGAAGCGCCCTCCAAAGCGTCCGCGTCCCCCGTCCCGTCCCCAGGTCCGGCCGCGACCGGCGCCGGCGGCTGCTCCGCGTCCCCACCAAGTCGAGGCCGCCGCGGGACCGGCCGCCACGCCCCGGCCGACGGCGTTTGTGGCGGCGCCGATGTGCTGGCCCGCGCGACGGCGGACATCGCCGCGCAGGTCGAACAGGCGGTGGGCCGCGACCACCGCCGCGCCGATCGGGTCCTGGCCACGCTGCTGCGGCAACGGCGCGACCTGGCCCCCGCCGATGCGCGGTTCGTCAGCCAGGCGACGTTTGCCCTGTTCCGCTGGCGCGGCTGGATCGAGCCGCTGGGCGAGCGGCCGATCGCCGAGCGGCTCTTGCTGGCGGTCCTGCTCGACGCGCCGAGCGTGCCCGCGGCCTGTCGCGTCTGGGCGCGTCACGAGGGGCTTGATCCTCATGGTCTCTTTTCGCTGGGCGATGCCCCGAACTGGAAAGCGCGCTCCGAGGGCTTCCGGCGGCTGGTCGGTGGCGGGCGGGAAGTGCTGGCTGATCCCTGGCGGCTCTTTCCGCCGTGGCTGCGCGAGCATCTGCCCCTGCCGCCCGGCGACGAGGCGCCCAAGCTGCGTTACCTCGCGCTCCTGACGGCGCTGCAGACCCACGCGCCGTTGTGGATCCGGGCTCAGGGGATCGAGCCGGACGCGCTCTGGCACGAGCTGCGCGTGCAGGGCGTCAAGCCGTGGGTTCATCGTCACGTCACCGGCGCGGCGCGGCTCGATGCCGAGGTGGATGTGTACCACCAGCCGGCGTTCGAGCACGGCCGCTTCGAGATCCAGGACCTGGCCGCGCAGGCCGTCGGCCTGGTTTGCGACCCCGACCCGGGCGAACGCTGGTGGGACGTCTGCGCCGGCGCCGGCGGCAAGGCGCTGCACCTGGCGGCGCTGATGCACGGCAAGGGCCTGGTCGTGGCCAGCGATGTTCACGACTTCAAGCTCAAGGAAACGGTCCGCCGCGCGCGGCGCAGTCCGTTCCGCAACCTGACGACGCGGTCCTGGGACGGCAAGCACATCCCGGGCAAGCCGGCCAGTTTCGACGGCGTGCTCGTGGACGCGCCTTGCTCGGCCATCGGTACGTGGCGGCGCAATCCCGACGCGCGCTGGACGCTCGACCGCGCCGCGATTCCCCGCCTGGCGGCCCTCCAGGCCGAATTGCTGCACACGGCGGCGGCCGGGGTCCGCGTCGGCGGGGCGCTCGTCTACTCGGTTTGCACCCTGACTCCGGACGAGACGGTCCAGGTCGTCCGGCCGTTCCTCGAGACGCACGCCGGCTTCCGGCTCGACCCGTTCCCGAACCCGCTGACGGGCGTGGCGACCGACGGCACGCTCTTGATCTGGCCCCAGGACGCGGACACCGACGCGATGTTCATGGCGCGGTTGGTGCGAACTTCCTGACCAGTGACAAAGCCGAAAAATCACACGGGCGACAGCCGATCCCTGGTGAGATCGGCTACCGCCCGTGCGAGGGAGGGTGGTCGCGGTTCGTGGCGTATCAGGCACGCCCGAGAAGACGGGACAGGAGCGGCGACCGCGTGGCGGTCAGCGTGGTGATCTTCGGCGTCACGACAGTCACCTTCGGCGTGGTGATCTTCGGCGTCACGACGGTCACCTTCGGCGTGGTGATCTTCGGCGTCACGACGGTCACACTCGGCGTGGTGACCTTCGGCGTGACGGTGACGACCGGCACGGTGACGGCGGTGGCCACCGAGGGCAGCGGCTTGCCGTTGTTGCCGATGCCGGCGATGCCGCCGGTGCCCTTGTACTCGAAGGCGCCGATGTCGGTCGGGCCGTAGCCGGGGCGTCCCTTGCCGTTGTTGACGCGGGCGCGGGAGCGGAAGTCCAGCGCCGGGCTCTGGTAGCCACTGGGTCCCAGGTTCACCAGGGCGTTGTCGATCGCGGTGGAGGTCGCGTTCAGGTCGAAGTTGGCGCTGAGCAGGAAGATGGCCGGGCCCTGGCCCTGGGAGCGCGGCCGCGCGTCGACCGGATTGACGAAGCCCGGGGTGCCCACGAAATTGCCCGCGATGTTGTCCGTGCTGGGGTTGCCGGCGTTGAAGCTGAAGCCGGGCACGCCGATCACGTCATCGGTCGTGCTGGTGGCGCTCACGCCGTTGTTGCTGAAGAGGTTCGCCCGCATCTTGACCAGCGTGTTGGTCGTGTCGTTGACCGCCGCGCCGCTGCGGGCCGTCGTGCCGACCAGGGCGAAGTTGAGCGCGAAGATATTGTTGTCGATGTCGGCGAACGGCACGGTGCTGGAGCTGGAGAAGCCCGCGCCGGCGTGGATCGTCACCCCGTAGGTGTTGAAGGCGATCGTGTTGTTGGTCACGTGGATCGGGAGGTTGCCCTTGAGCACGCTGGTGGTATCGCCGTTCAGGTCGATGCCGGTGATGTTGCCGATGATGCCGTTGGACTCGATGCGCGGCGTCGTGCCCACGCCGTTGCCGCCGGCCGCCGCGGGAACGATCTCGATGCCGATGCCCGCGTTGATGATGTAATTCTTATCGATCAACACGTCGGAGTTGGTCACCAGGGCGCCCACCGACGTGGGGAAGATCGGGCCGTTGGCCGGATCGCCGTTGCCCAGCGGGTCCTCGATGGTGAAGCCGGCGATCTCGGTCGGGAAGTTGGGCAGGCTCTGGCAGGTTGGTGGCGATGACGGCGACGGTGGTGCCGGTGGCGCTGATGGGCGGCTTGATGATCGTCTGCAGCGCCTGGCCGGGGATCAGCGCCGTGTCGGTGCTGTTGGGGCTGGCCGAGAGCACCTTGACCAGCGACTTGAGCGTGACGGTCTCGGGATAGAGACCGGGCAGGACCGCGACGGTGTCGCCGATGTTCGCGACGGCCAGGCCGGCGGCGATCGTCTTGTACGGATTGGCGCGGGTGCCGGTCGGGGTCAGCCCCGTGGCCGAGGCGCTGACGAAGATCGTCCGGGACTTGATCGCGGACGAGAGCACGACAAAGGTGGTGACGTAGTCCTGGTTGCCGGCCAGAGCGGGGTTGCCGTCCAGGGCATTGCCGGCCCAGTCCTTGATGGGGGCGTTGCCGGTCCCCTTGAGCGTGACCTGGTAGATGTCGTTGGCGGTGACGCCGTTGACCCGGAAGCTGATCGTCTCGGCGCCGACGGTGGTGCCGGGGATCGGGGTCGGGACGGTGATGTTGGAGACCGTCAGCGGCACGTCGTTGGCGTTGCCGAAGATGCCGTCGCCGCCCGAGCGGACCGCCAGGATCGAGCTGGTGTTGATCGTGGCCGGGTCGACGTTCTGGCTGGTCGTGAGCGTGACGGTGACGAAATTGTTGGTGACGGTCGCCTGGCTGCCGGCGGCCGGCGTGACGCTGGTGATCGTCGGCGAGGTGGTATCGACGACGAACTGGGTCTGCGCCCTCGTGTCGTTCAGCGTCCAGACGCCTCCCTTGGCCCCCAGCGCTGCGCCGGGGCGCGATCCAGCCGCCACCGGCCACTGACGATCGCGGTGATCGTGTACGTGCCGACGGTCCAGCCGGTGCCGCCGTTGATCTGAACCGTCTTGCCCACGTCCGTGGAGACCGGCGTGTAGCCGTCGGGAAGCACGTCGGTGAGGGTCTGGCTGCTGACCGTCAGGTTGGTGCCGCTCGCCAAGATGCTCGTCGAGGAGTTGCCCGCCTGGTTGATGATCCGCACGCGGGCCCGGAAGTAGCTGTTGAGCTCGACCTGCTCGGGGGCGCGCCCGTGATCGGGTTCGGTCCGAGGTAGCCGTCGGGGCCGACGTTGACGGCCGTATCGGGCAGTTTCGTGCCGACCTTGATCTGGCCGAGCGTGTTACTCGGGTTGGCGTTGAGGTTGGCGCCGTCGGTGCCGACTCGGACGCTGAAGACGCCGCCGGCGCCGGTGATGGCCGAGCCGACGTTGCTGAAAATGTTGTTCGGGTCGGTCGGGTCGGGCTGGCCGTTGGGCAGCAGCCGGCCGAACAGACCGGTCGCCGGGTTGGCCACGTCGAGGATGACGGTCTGGCCCTGGATGGCATTGGCCGGCGGGAAGATGTCGGTGATGGTGCCGGAGAAGGCCGGCTGGTTCAGGGCGGTGATGCTGTCGCCCTTGCGGCCGGTATCCGAGCCGCCCGGCGCCGGGTTGTTCGGGTCGAGGACGACCTTGGTGTTGGGCGCCAGCGACGGCGCATGGTTGCTGATGGTGAACGAGAAGTAGAAGTTGCTGCCGGGGGCGCCGGTGCCCGAGGGCAGGGGCAGTTGCGCGCCGGTGGCCGAGCCGCCGACGGTGTTCTTGCCGTCGAGGGCGTTGCCCTGCGGGTCGCGGACGACGTTGGCGCCGGCGCCGAAGATGGTGATGCGGAACTCGTCGTTGGTCAAGGGCGGTTTGATGCCGGACAGGTTGACCGTGACGATCTGGGTGCTGGGGTTGTAGGACAGCTTGCCGGACAGGTCGATGGTGCGGTCGTTGGAGTTGTTGCCGTTGCCGAAGATGCCGTCGCCGCCGGAGGCCTGGAGGATGATGGAGCCGTTGTTGATCGTGCTCGGATCGAGCCGGACGTTGAGCTTGAACTGGAGGTCGACGGGCGTCTGGTTGGTGGCCGAGATCGTGGTCGTATCGGTCGCGCTGGTCGGGTGGTAGAAGTTCTGGTTGGAGAGACCGCTGGGCTGGCTCGCGTTGGCGAAGTCGGCGGTCACCCCGATGACCTCCGGCGGCGTGACGATGCGCCGTTCCAGGGCCCCGAGATCATAGAAGGGGTTGTTGCCGGCGCCGATGTGGTGGCTGGTCGGATCGGGCACGCGGAGGAAGCCGAGCTGATCGCGCTGGCCGGCGATCGGCAGATAGGCGAACGTCGAGGCGTTGCTGGCGGGTCCGGTGACCGCGCCGGGCGTGCCGGGCAGGATCGCGAGGTACTGGTCGTGGCCGGCATCACCGAAGCTCGCGGATCGGCCGCTGTAGCCGGGCAGGGTGACGATGTTGCCCGGGGTGTTATACGCCGGGGCGGTGACGCCGCCACCCCAGTTGGCCCGGCCCGTGGCGTTGCGGATGCCGTTGGTCTCGATCGGCTGGAGCGAGTTGCCCAGCGCGATCGAGCCCAGCTCGGACAGACCCACATCGACGGCGGCCGAGCCGGCCATCAGGGTGAAGTCGCCGGCCGCGGGGTTGCGGAAGAGCGGGTTGCCGATGATCGCGTTGCTGTTGGCGAAGCCCGGCGCGGCGCCGCCCGAGTTGTTGTTGACGACCGCGTTCGGGGTCTGGAACAGGTTGAACTGCGCCTGGCTGCGATACGCCTGCCCGTTGACCGAGATGGCCGCGGTGGCGTTCGTGTTGAAGATGTTGTCCATCGCCAGGAAGTAGACGTGCGAATACTGGTTCGGAGCGCCGGGGTTCCAGACCGGCGCGTTGGTCTCGATGCCGGTCGCCGTGTTGTAGAAAGTGTTGTTCAGGATGACCGCCTCGGCGGGATTCTGCGCCGTGGTGTTGTCGCCGGTCTCCGGATTCGATGCGCACGCCGGTGGGCATGTTGGAGAACGTGTTGTTGACCAGGTTGGTCAAGGTCGGCATGCCGCGCAGCGGCGTGCCGGAGAGCCGCACGGGCGGCGCGACGATGGGCTGGAGGGTGATCGGATTGATCGTGATCAGCGCCTCCAGGATCACATTGGGCGCCGGGTGGGCCAGGATGCCGACGTCGCGGAAGGTGGACAGGTTCGAGTTCGAGATGGTCAGGGCGCGCGCCGCGTTGAACTGGGTCAAGGGGTCGCCGTTGGCGCCGGTCTTGGCGGCGCGGAGGTCGCCGCCGTCGTAGTAGACGATGCCGCCGCCCTGCTGCTCGATGCGGGTGATGTAGCGGATGTCGGCATTGTCGATGACGTTGCCGTCGGCCGGGTTGTACAGGTTGTAGTCGGTCAGCGAGTTGCCGCCGAAGTAGATCAGGCCGCCGTCGCCCGCGCTGGGCGCGGTGGTGTCGCCCGCGATCGTCGGGTTGGTGACGTCGCCCATGGTGACGCCGCGGACCGTCTTGTAGGCGGTCGTGTCGTGCATCGAGGTGATGATGACCGGCACGCGCTGCTGGCCGGTGGTCTCGTTGCCGGCGATGCCGACGATGCGGATCTGGCTGTTGATGCCCGGGTCGAGGACCGGGTTGCTGGTGTCGTTGCCGTCATCGACGCCGACCATGAACCCGGCGCCGCCGTTGCCCGAGTCGTTTGACCCCGCCACGCCATCGCCCGGTCCGGCGCCCAGGAGCTTGACCAGCAGCGACTCGCCCGGCCGCGCGATCGTCGAGCCGTCGGCCAGCACGGTGCCGGGCAGGCCGGACTGGAGTGTCAGCGAGACCATGGGCTTCGGCTCGGGCAGGTACTGGGTCGCGCTCGGCAGGGGGAACTGATTGGCGCCGATCGAGCCCTGGAGCTTGATCGTGCTGCGCAGCAGGAAGGGCATGTCGTAGTTGTCCCAGACCGAGTCCACGTGCAGGTTGGCGCCGTAGCTCGTGCTGCCGAACACTTCCAGGCCGTTGAGGTCATTCCCCTGCAAGATGTTGCCGCGGAAGAAGGGATTGCCCGAGCTGAGCGGTCGCAGCGGGTCGGTGGCGGGCAGGCCGTCGGGCGTGATCGAGATCGGCGCCTCGCCGCCGGCGCCGCCCCCATTCCCGTTGTACTGGAAGGTGTTGTTGGTGATGTAGGCGTAGGTGCCGTACTGACCGTTGACCGTCTTGTTGTAGCCGTCGTACTGCACGGTGTTGGCGTTGGCGCCCTGGAAGGTGAGCACGTCGCGCTGGGAGATGGTGCTGCCGCCGAGGAAGTTGACCTGGCCGCCGCCGTACTGGAAGGTGGCCTCGTTGATGACGGCCGCGGTGCCCGAGTCGATGGCCAGGCTGCCCCAGCGGGCGGCGGGGGGCACATTGCCCGGTGTGGGCTGGTTGATCGGGCCGCCGTTGTCGGTGTCGATCGGCGGCACGATCGTGGTGATGGCGCCGGTGTTCGGGTCCTTGTAGAAGGTCGTCGCGGTGTCGTCGTAGAACGAGGTGAACAGGACCTGGGCGTCGCCGATGGTGGGCGGTTTGAAGAAGGGGTCGGTCGGCGCCAGGTTCGGGTCGGCGTCGACCTGGGAGATGTAGGTGCGATCGCCGATGTTGATGCTGGCGCGGGGGGTGCCGGTGGAGCCCGGCGCGATGACACCGGCCCCGTTCAAGACGTCGATGGCGGCGCCGCTGGCCAACTTCACCATCACGCCGGGATCGACGTAGAGCCGGTTGGCGAAGGACTGCGTCTGGCCGCCGGTGGTTTCGAGCTCCTGCTCGCCGATGACCAGGCGGCTGTCCAAGACGTAGGGCAGGGGGTTGTCCATCACATAGTTCTGGACGCCGCCGCGGGCCGCCGGGTTGGGCTGGTAGGTGATCGCGTCGGTCGGTTCCGCGGTCCCCGTGACCTCGGGCCGGACGTAAATGCCGTTGATCATGTTGTTGACGAGATTGACGTTGCGGATCAGCGGGCCGCGGGACAGGTCGTCCTCGCGCAGCGCGTTGACGTCGACGGTGATGGCGCCGAGCAAGTTCAGCGCGACATTGGTCGAATTGGTGACCCCGCTTTGGGTGATCGCCGTGTTCATGACGGCCGTGCGGCTGTTGAACATCGTGATCGGGCCGTTGGTGGCCCCGATGGTGCGGGGCACGGAACCGCCGGCGTAGCTGATCGAGGAGAAGTCGAGGGCCGACGTGGCGTCATCGGAGCCCGACTGGGCGTCGTTGCCGTTGGCGTCCACGAGGCGGCCGTTCTGGATGGCCGGGCGGCCGTCGCCCGACTCGACCGGGAAGGGCACGACGTTGGTGCGGTTGGTCTGGTCATAGTTGCGGAAGATGATGCCGCCCCAGTCGCCGCCCGAGGGGATCGCGCCGCCCTGACCGGGCGCGCCGTCGCCGTTGGTGTCGCCGCCCGCCGAGTCATCGGCGTAGGACGTGAAGATGACCTGCTGGTCGGGCGTCGCGCCGCCGCGCACCTGCAGGGCACTGCCCTGGTTCTGGACGTAGATCGACGCGTTCTGGAGCTTGACGATGTCGCCGCCATCGAAGACCAGGGTGGTCAGGGCCGGCACCGAGATGCTGGCGTCGTTGGCAACCGGGTCGGAGCCGGCCGGCGCCTGCATCACATAGGGGGTCTCGGTGACCTGGCCCGTGATCGGGTCGCGGGAGCTGATGCCCGGCAGCGCGACCACGATGACCGGCTCCCCGGTGGACGCGGTCAGTTGTTGCGCGGCGACCAGGGCCGAGGGGTCGAAGTGGCCGTTGCCGTTGCGGTCGAGCGCGGTGTTGAACCCGGTGCCGAAGTTGAGTGGGCTGTTCGCGTCGCCACCGTTGGCCGCCGTCGGCACGGCCTCGGGCGCCAGCGTCGGGTAGGGCTTGGCCAGGCTGCCGTCCGGGGTGTCGGCGGGGATGTACGGGTCGTCGATGTAATCGGGGCGGGCGTAGATCACGTTGCCGTTGGGCACGATGGTAAAGCCCGTCTCGAAGGCGCCCCCGCGACGCCGTCGCCGCTGAGGCCCTGGCGCATCTGGCCGTTGGGCAGCAGGTCCTCGTAGGTCGTGCCGTTGGCCATCGGGTCGCTGAGCATGGCGTTGTTGCCGATGCCGTTGACCGAGGTGTTATCCGAGACCGTCGGGTTGCCCAGGAACTCGCCGTCGAGCTGGTTGTTGTAGATGTCGACGATCGCCCGGGGATCAAAGCTGAAGCTGTTGGTGGCCGCGCTGAAGGTCTTGATCGGGTTGGGGATGTAGAGCCGGTAGTAGTCCGACGGCAGCGAGGTGCCGGGCTGGATCGTCACCTCCAGCCGGTTGTTGGCCAGGAGCGGGTTACTCGGATCGGAGCTGGTCAGCGTGACCGTGGTGTTGGGCACGACCGTGTAGCCGATGCCGGCATTGGCGCCGCCGTAGGTCCCGAAGCTGGGATCGATGCCGAAGTTGCCGTCGGGCTGGGCGCTGGCGCTGTTGGCCGAGCGGATCAGCTCGATGGTCTGGGAGTAGGACGCCAGCCCCAGCGCGGCCCGCTGGGCATCGGTGAGCAGCGGGTTGGAGAAGTCGATCACGAAGGTCGTCGGCGGCGCGTCGGCCCGCGCGGTGACGCCCGGAATCGGGATCTCGTAGTACGACTTCGGCCCGGTCGAGACGTACGTGTTGGGATCGGTCGGGTCCACGGTGTCCACGCCCGGGGCCGGGCTGAGGGCCTGGTAGGCCGTGATGAACGCCGGCTGCGACTGGAGGTCGAAGCTGAAGGAGAAGTCCTGCGCACGGGCGTGCTGGGATTGCCGTCGATCGGGTTGCCGGCGGCGTCGGTGATCCCCACGAAGCCGGGCTCGGGCCGGTGCGCAGTCAGCGTGTAATGGCCCGCCGGCAGGTTCGGCGCGAAGCTGAGCACGACCTGGCCTTTGTAGGGATCGCTCGGCAGGACGCGGGCGGACGTGGACTGGAACGTGGCCCCGATGATGAAGCTGGAGGCGTCGGTGGGCACCGTCCCGGCCGGCGCACCGATCGGGACGTAACTGAGCGTGTAGTTGCTCACGTTGGTGGCGCTGGTCGGGTCGAGGGCCGGCTCCGAGAGCTGCGCGGGCACGACGAACGGATCGGTCAAGGTCTGCGGCAAGATCGGGTCGAGGATGTTGAGCGTCAGACTGGTCAGACTGGACAGTGGCGGCAAGGGCGCCGCCGAAATCGTCGGCGAGGTCGTGTCGATGCGGAAGGACTGCTCGATCAGGCTCGAGTAGCCCGCCAGGGGCGCCGCGTCGGGCTGGCCGACGACGATGATGCGGACGCGGTTCAGGCCGTCGGGCAGATCCTCGGGCGCCTGGAAGCGGAAATTGCCTTGCGCGTCGGTGGTGACGACCAGGTCGGGCGTGCCCGTATAGCCGCGGCCGTCCTGGCCCTGCTTGAGCGTGAAGGTGCCGTTCGGCGCGTTGAACTGGACCGCCACGGTCAGGCCGCCGACGGCACCCGGGAACGTGTTGGCCACGGTGCCGACAAACGCCGGCCGGGTCACGTCCGTATTCTGGTCGCCGGGGATCCCCGAGTCGGAGCGCACGAATACCGTCGGACCCGCCGTCCCCAGGCTCGGCACGGCCTGGCCGAGCAGCGCGTTGGGGATGGTCTGCGTGAAGGTCGAGGGCGTGTTCGAGTTCGGGTCCGGGTTGCCCGTCGGGAAGATCGTGTCGAAGCCTGGGGAATTCGTGGCCTGGTTGCGATTCAGATCGGACGGATTGAGTGTGGGCGGATTCAGGGGCTGGATGGCCCCGTCGAGGCTGTACATCACCGGATTGGGGTTGGCGGCCGTCGCGGCCACGAAGTTGGTGACCTGGCTCGTGACCTTCAGGGTATACGTGCCGGTGAGCGGCACCTGGGCGTCGGTCAGCTTGCTCAGGTCGATGAGGGCCCGGTTCTGGGTGGCATCGTAGGTGATGGTCACGCCCGCCAGCGCGGTCAGCGGGGTGGTGCTGCCGGCCAGCGTGAGCGTGATGTTCTTGGCGTTGATCGTCGCCGGGTTCATCGGCTGGCTGAACCAGAATCTCGACCCCTTGCCGGCTCCAGTCGGTGCCGTTGATGCGCGGGGTGAGCGTGGCCGGGCCGGCGGTCTGATCCAGCCCGGTCTTGGTGATCTGCGGCGGCTTGAGCACGACGTTCAGGATCGGCTGGTAGAACGTGCCGCCCGGCGTGGCATCGTTGTACGTCGTGCCGTCGGTCGAGAGGGCGCCGTCGCCGGAGGGGAACTTCGTGCCGTCGCCACCGGTGCCGGTCGTGTTCGGCGGGCCGTAGTACTCGCCGTCCAGGAGGTTGCCCACCAGGTCGGTCACGGTGTTGTTGGGCGAGACCTGGATGGCATAGCTCCCCGACGGGAGAAGCGCTGCGAGACCGCGCTCAGGTCGATGATCGCCCGGTTGTTGACCGCGTCATAGGTGACGACCGCGCCGGGCTCGTTGGTGACCGTGTCGAGGACCTTGAACCGGTTCGGCCCCGTGGCGGTCTTGGGATCGATCCGCAGGAGCTGGACCGAGCTGGCGTCGATCGTGCTGGGGCGCATCGCCTCGCTGAACTGGACGATGACGGTCCGTCCGAGCACCGTCGTGCCGGTGACCCGGGGCGAGGCGACCACGTTGAGCGTGAAACCGGACTGGAAGGCCACCAGCGGGCGGTTGTCCGACGAGGAGATCGCGCCGGCGGCCAGCGTGTAGGTGTACGAGCCGTTGGCCAGCACGCCGGGCGCGGTGGTCAGGTTGATCGGGAAGGTGACGGTGTTGGGCGTCGCCGTGTTGAAGACCGGGGTGCCGACCGTCACCGTCACGCCGGGCGGGACATTCAGGAACTGGAGGTCGGAGGCCTGGATCGTGGTCGGATCGACGGGCAGGTTGAAGGTCACGACGACCGCGCTGGGCGCGGTGGTCAGCGTCTGACCATTGCCGGGGGTGGCCGAGACCACGTTGAAAGTGTTCACGGCGGCCAGTGCCGCGTCGGCCTGCACCAGTCCGAAGCCGCCCTGCACGTCCCACTGCCCTTTGGCCGTGCCGTTGAGTGGGATCGTCGAGGCCAGCATCGCGTTCTTGATGGCGGTGGGCGTGGCCGAGGGGGCGAGCTGCTTCATCAGGGCGGCCACCGCCGCCAGGTTGGGCGCGGCCGACGACGTGCCGAAGAAGTTCGGGTTCGTGTTGCCGTCCAGCTCGGTCGTGGTCCTCGGCCCGGTGCCCGGCGGCGGGTTGAGCGTGCTCAGGAACGAGCCCGGGGCGAAGAACGAGGTGTCGTTGCCGTCCGTGCCCGACATGTCCGGCTTCTGGCGGATTCTGGGGCGCCGACATGTAGCTGCCGTCGGGGTTGATGTCGATGACGGCCGGCCCGAACGAGCTGAAACCTTCATTGGTGACCGGGTTGAAGTTCTGGCCCCAGGCGGGCGCCACCCACCAGGGCACGGCGCCGACACCGATCGCCTCGTTCGAGACCGCGTGGCCGAAGGTCGTGCCGTAGGTGATCCCGCCCGTCGCGCCGTACTGTTGCGAGAAGGCGACATTGCCCCCCCACTCCCGCGCCTGGATGCGGCCGGGGTCGGGTCCGCTGACGACCTGGACCGCCAGGTTGTACTGGCCGGCCGGCACGCCGACGAGCTGGTAGGGCGTCTGCGTCGCGATCGTGTTGCTGTTCAGGGTCGAGACGATGGCGCCCGTGTTGTCCAGCACGAAGATCTCGACGTCCGAGACCACGCCGGCGGAGGTGTACCACGGCTGGTCGAACTGGAAGTCGATGGCGCCGCCGCCGGCGCCGACGGTGATGGGCAAGGTGGTGGCGACGCCGCCGCTGGGGTCGAAGTTCATGAACCGGCCCGTGCCCAGGCCGGTGACCGTCGTGGTCACGCCCCGGAACGGCGACTGGAAGCCGCCGTTGGCCTGGTTCTGCGCCGAGCTGAAATACGTCACGCCCTGGTTCTGCGTCACGTCGGTGACGGCCTGCGCCACGATGCCGTCCTGGAACATCGGCTCGGTGGCATAGACGATGTCATCGACGATCACCTTGGCGCCGGCCGTGTTGGCCAGGTCGCGGATGCCGCTGGCGAAGCCGACTTCGCCGTTGAAGGCCGTGTTGAAGGCCAGGTTGGCGCCGGGCGCGATGTCGGTAGATCTGCTCGATCATCGCGCGGCCTTCATCCGTGCTGCCGGCGGGACCGTCGAGCAGAATGTTGACGTTACTGGGCAGGTCGCCCGTGCGCACCGAGTCGGCCAGGCCGCCGGCAAACTGGCTGGCGCTGTCCGAGAGCACGCCGACGGTCACGCCGGCGCCGTTGACGTTGAACTGCGTCCGCGCCACGTCGGCCTTGAGCGCCTGGTCGCCCTGGTTGGCGGCGATGCCCTGCTGGTTCAGGTTCGGGGTGTAGATCGCATTGAGACCGACGGTACCGACCATCTGCGTCACCGTGGGCAACTGCGCGATCGGCAAAAAGCCTTCGACAATCTTGCGCGTGGTGTCGACCGCCGTGACCTGCATGCCCAGGCTCTTGACGGCCGTCTGGAAGGCGTTCAGATCGCCATATACGCTGATGTCGACGCCGACCGTGGTGCCGCGGATCTCGACGAGCTTGCTCAACGACGACTGGAACGCCCCGTGGCCGCCGTTTTGCAGGTAGGTCTGATACTCGCCATAGATCTTGATCAGGTTGGCGCCCGCATCGGCCATGGGCCCATTGTGGACGTCGAGCAGGTTGGTGCTGGTCGACCGGTAAGTCGGCTGGACGTTGCCCGTCGAGAGCAACTGGCGTGGCTCCAACGACTCGAGGTCCGGCCGCCGTCGCCGGCTCTTGTTCCCGGCCTCGCGCCGCCGCCTCGGCCCCCGATCTCGCCCGTTCCCATTGAAGCTGTCCATCGCCAGGCTCCCCGGTAAGCCCGATCATGCACCCCCGCCGCCTACGTTCACCAGGACATCATCCCGGTCCGTCGCACAGCCGAAGTGCGTCGCTTGTCCGCCGTGTCCCGCCGCTCATTCGATCGCGCCCCACATGACCCCGGCGGCCCCTGAAAAAAGCCCGCCCCCAGGCCCGTCGCACGCGATGGCCAAAAGCACCGTGCCCCGACGAACGTCAGATCACGGCCTGTTCCCCGTTGCACCCGCCGGCCCGGAGAGGCCACACCTGGCACCCCCAAGCCCGCGGGCGTATGATCCGTCACAATGATTGAGTGACTCCATGCACTCAATCAATCATTGTCGGCAGTTCTCTCCGCGTCAAGTCCGTTCTGGGAGAATTCGTGAAGCGGTGTGAAATTTCGAGGGTTGTGCGGCCGGCGAATTCTGGGTCCGCGTTGTCGGCGGACCATGGACCACGAAGAGTCTGCCCCCTGGCGCGGTGAAGTCAAATCGCTCGCAAGCAGTTTCGCGGTGCGGGGGTGCGCGACGGCACACGGCCGGGGGCACGCGTCCACATGAGTTCGCTTCCCGGAAGACTGTGGCCCGGCGGCAACAGGCCCGCCGGTCACGGCGCGGGCACTTCACGTCGATCATCGAGGTTCGCCATCGCCTTCCAGACCTTCGCGTCGATCCGCGGCGAGACGCTGCTCACAGCGCCGTCACAGAACAAAACATGAACGCACGATGCATGACTACTCGATGCGCCCATCCGGGCCGTGACGCCATCGCGGGCCACGCAGGAAGGACTTTCGTTGGGTGTCAGGGTCTGGTTGGCCAGGGTCCAGACCCAGCCCGCGACCGACCAGTCGGAGCCGGCGTCGCCCCGGTGCGATGAGGCCGGCGCGGTCGGGCACGCCGCGGCCTCGACCGGTCCCGGCACGAGCTGATAGGACGACAGCCCCGGCTGACCGTCGCGGCCGGGGCCGATCAGCCGCTCGGTGAAGGCCGCCGTGTAGGCTTGGCCGTCCGCCGCCTCGACCTCCGCGAGCGTCCGGACGCGCCCCGGCGCGAAGACACCCGTGCCGCCCTCGGGCCCATCGCCGGCCACCGCGCGATAGCTGACCGGCGCCCGCGCCGGGCTGTCCCACCCCACGCGGTCGTCCGGACAGAGCAGACCCACGATCCGGCGCGGCACGGGCGTTCCGCCGGCGGCCATCATGGCCTGAGAAGCCGCCTGCGGGTCGTCCAGCACGTCGAAATCCACCACGCCCAGCGTGCCGAGCAGCGCCGCCAACGGCGTGGCAGCCGTCGGCGCCGGTGCGGAGCCACCCAGGACAGGAACGCCCGGCACGTGGCCCTGACTCTGGTCGTACAGCGCCAGCGCCTTGCCCAGGTGCGACAAGTTGCGCCGGCACGCCATGCGCCGCGCCGTCTCGCGTTGGCGCGGCAGCACCATCAGCATCCCCAGCAGCACGACCACGGCGAGGACCACGACCACCACGACCTCCACCAGCCCAATCCCAGCACGGTTTGCTCGCGAGCACGTCACGGCGTGAATCCTCTGAAGCAATGAGGATTTGGGATTCCAGATTCCAGATTCCAGATTCCAGATTCCAGATTCCAGATTCCAGATTTCAGATTCAGATTCCAGATTCCAGAATATCAGGGTCTGATCTTGCTTTAATCTGGAATCCGGAATCCGGCATCTGGAATCCGCGACTACCCGTGAAAGAATCCGCTCATCGCGGCACGGCGAGCAGGGCCGCAGCGAAGCCGGCGCCGAAGACAAAAAGGAGAGCCAGCAGGAACACGATCAAAGCCGCGGTGGGCGTGGATTCCGCCAGCCCGGCCAGGGGAACAAACCAGCGCGGATACTTGGGGCGGAGCGTGACGACCCTGGGCGAGTGGGCCGCCGCCGGGGCAGGGGGGACGGCGATGGGTGCCGTGTCCTCGGGCCGCGGGGCCGCGTTTCCCGATCCCTTCGAAGGTCGGCGGGGGTGCGCCGCCGCCGTCTTCGGCCGGGCGAGGGCCTCGAGCGCTTCGGCGACCTCGTCGCCGCTCTGGTACCGCTCGTGCGGTTTCGCCGCCATCATCCGGTCGAGCACTTGCGCCAGTTCCGCCGGCACGTCGGCCCGGGCCTCCAGGATCGGCACCGGCTTGCCGCTGATCCGTTTGCCCAGGCGGTCCACGGGCGACTCGCCCGGATAGGGCAGGCGGCCCGTGATCAGGTGGTACATCGCGCAGCCGAGACTGAAAATATCGCTGCGGCCGTCCACCTCCTTGCCCATGGCCTGCTCGGGCGACATGTAGTCGATCGTGCCCACGGCGATCCCGTCGGCCGTGGCGAACGAGGCCTGTTCGTCGGTCTCCGGTGAGCACGCCGAGGCCCAGGTCGAGCACCTTCACGACCCCCGTGTCGCTCAGGAGCAGGTTCGAGGGCTTCACGTCGCGATGGACGATTGCCTGTTCGTGGGCGTGGGCCAGCCCGCGCGACGCCATGGCGGCATAACGCGCCACGTCCAGCGGCGGCAGCGGCCCCTCGGCGCGGAATTTCTGGCCCAGGCTCTGGCCCGACACGAATTCCATGACGATGTACAGCGTCGAGCCGATCTGATCGGCGTCGAAGGCCCGCACGACGTTGGGATGGTCGAGCCGGCCGACGAGCCTCATCTCACGTTGAAAGCGCGAGATGATCTTCTGGTTCGTGACGATCTCCGGCGCGATGATCTTGATGGCAACGGCGCGGTCCATGAGCTGATGGTGGGCCTTGTAAACCCGTCCCATCGAGCCCGAGCCGATCCGGTCCAGCACCACGTAACGGCCGACAATCAGCCCCCCGGGCCGGTTCGCGAGCAGGCGCTTGGCCTGATATTCGGTGAGGATGCGATCGCGCACCAGGCAGGCGGCCAGCTCGCGGGGGTCCATCGGATAACGGCCTTCGAGCACGCGCCGGCGGACATCCTCGAATTGCTTCTCGTTCAGCACGCCGGAGCGTCGCAAGACGGGCAGCAAATCCGCCGGGGCATCTTCGGAGGACCGGGATTTGTCGGATATCGCCATGGGTGCGGACCGGACGAGAGCGACGCGGTCGAACGTATCCCCGGCGCACAGAGCCGGTTCGGAAACTGGGCCATTGATCCCGCTGCGCCTCACGATAGCAGACCCGCTGCCGGCGCTCAATTCGCCAGTGTCGAGAAGCGCTCAAGAATCGACGGCCCCGGCCCCCGCCGCGGCGTGGTCAGAGACCCATCAACGTCCGGAAAGGGACTTGCCCCTCAGAGCGATGATCCGAGCCTCCGCGGGCCTCCGCAACGGTGTTCCGACCGCGATGTTCACTCCTCGCAGCGCGAGATCCACGGCGCGGATGTCGGGCGCCACCGCATGGGACGTCACGGCCGGCTGCGGAGTCGTGGTCGGGCTGAGGGCCAGAGATGCGGTCTTCGTGGTGAGTGGGGCCGAGACCAAGGGGATATTACCCCGGCAAGAAAGTAGGTCGGACAATCCTGTCCGACTCCCCCGGCCTGTCGGACAGGATTGTCCGACCTACAGGAGGATCTTCTTTGCCGGGGTAATACTCGGCGTGTCTGGGCCGAACTGCCGGGCTATTGGCTCCTGGGAAAATAATGTCCTCTCTGTTCATCCCGGAGGGATGTACGTGTTTCGCGTCTTCTGGCCTGTCTTTTTCGTAGGGTCCGCTGTGCGGACCGAGCTTTTTCCGGATGGTCCGCACAGCGGACCCTACGAAAATAGGCCCACGAGACGCGAAACACGTACTCGGAGGGATGAACAGAAACCGGGGCTATTACCCCGGCAAGAAAGTAGGTCGGACAATCCTGTCCGACTCCCCCGGCCTGTCGGACAGGATTGTCCGACCTACAGGAGGATCTTCTTTGCCGGGGTAATAATGGCTCTCATTCCTCCGGGATGAACAGAGAGGACAGGACTTCCCCAGGGGCCAGGGCTTACGCACCAGGTTTCTCGGGGATTTGGGCCAGTACTCTCAAGAGATAGTCGTTCTTCCATCCCGCAATCAGGCGCCGAGTGGCAATACTCTTGCCTTTGCTGGTCTTCTCCGCCTTGAGCAGACATAACGCCAGCTTGCGGAGCCACGCCAAGTTCATCGCGTGTTCCCGGCCCAGTGCCGTTGGTCATCCTCACGGAAGCAGACGTCCAGAACCCAGTGCAGCGAGTTCTCGATCCCCCAATGACCCCGCACCCATCGCAGATACTGCTCCGCCGTCGCGGCCGTGCTGCTGATGAAGTAACGGATCTCAATGCTCGCCACACCATCGACCAGCCGATGGCTGATCACCATCACGATCGCCGTCAGTCCGATCCAAAGGTCCGCGTTCCGGATCCCCTCCGGATGGGTGATCACACAGCAGGTGCGGGTCTCCTGGCGAGCGCTGCGAACCTCTTCCGTCTGACACTCGGTGAAGTCCACCCCGGGTTCGCCCTGATCCAACGCGGTATCGAACGCCCGCTTGATGTCCTCGTAGAGATGCGGCTGATTCTCCTTGGCGGCCAGCACGTAGTGACCACCTCGGCCGACGATGTCAGCAGCGATCTCCTTCTGACAGCCCATGGCGTCGATGGTCACCACGGCCCCGTTCAAGTCGAGCAGTTCGAGCAACTCGGGAATGGCGGTAATCTCGTTGGATTTGGCGTCGGTGGCCACTTGCCCCAAGGTCAAATGATTCTCGACCGACCCGGCGCTGACGACAGGGAGCGCCGATCGGCCGACGGTACGCCGGGCGGAGCCGCGTTGGGCCTTGCCGTCGATGGCGATCCGTGTCAGTTCGGGCGGAGCCGTGGCGATCGGAGTCAATCCGTTTCGAGCCCTCAGCGCCGTGATCCAGGCGGAGAAGCCCTTCTGAAAGGCCACCGGGTCGAGCCGGCAGAAGACTCGTCGGAAGGTGTCGTGCGAGGGGATGCCGCCAGGCAAGGTGAGGAAGGTCTCGAGCCAGTTGCGCTTGGAGTGACCGTAGTCGGCGATCTGCACCCAGGTATCGGCGCCGCAGAAGACAGCGCAGGTGGCGATGAAGACGATCTCATCGAGTCGGTGGATTCGCCCCTGTTCGCGGCGGGGATCGGGCAAGTCCGCGAAATGATCGAGGATGGAGACCGGGTTGCTGGCCGGAGTCATGGCGGTCGTGTCTGAGCCGACGGTCCTCGCGTGGACATCCCTGAAGAAGTCGAAATCTCCAGGTGGTCGATGCTACAAAAGCCGTCCGATACCCTGCCAGCCGGACTGGACAACAGAGGCGAGTCGCAATTTCCCAGAGCACCCAGACAGCCCAGGCTGATGCGTAAACCCTGGGATCGGGACGAAGTCAATGAGTCCCTACAACCAGTGCTGCTGCGATCGGTCGGGGCAGCTCGTTGGAGTCTTCACAGATTGCCCAGGCGTCACGCTGATTTAGCAATGTCCTCACGCCTGTTGGGATGCTTCCTTCTCTGTATCGATCAACCGCTCGATGAGAGCGGAGCCCTCCGCGAGATCGGCTGCCCGCAGTTCGACGACGCGCCAAGGAGGCGAACCGTTCCGAAGGCGATCACGGATATACCTGTCGCGGCGGAGGTTGGCCCCCATGTGAAAGGCCGCTCCGTCGATGTAAATTGCCAGCCGACGCTCGGGCACCGCGAAGTCCGCCACGGAGATGGGCGATTTCCCATCGTTCGGGACAATCGGCACCTGCTTCTGCGGGTGGAAGTCGTGCTGCTCGAAGAGGCGTAGGAACTTCAGCTCCAAGGGTGACCCGACGCCGGCGGCGTAGGCCTCCAGCCACGGACGCGGATCGTCGATGTCGCCAAGCTCCAGCGGACGACGTTCGGGGGTCGACTCCGCGATATCATGGAGTGCGGGCAATGTCTGCGGCCAGGCAAGCTGGTCGTGATAGCGCTGGTTGTAGTAGGACTTCAGGCAGCGATAGCAGGCCGTTTGGCAGTCGGGATGGTCGAGGTGTTCCATCGCGCGCTCGGCCACGCGGTGGAAGTTCTCCGCGACACGGACGAGGTACCCGCTGCCGCCCAGGTTCGGATCGATGAACGCGAGGGACAGCTTGCCGTAGCGGGCCGTGCTGGCCCCGGTGTTCCAGGGTCCCTCAAGCTCGAAGTCCAGGTCCGCCGTGCTCATCATGAAGTGGTGGCGGATCCCGTTCAGGAGGACCTCACCGAGGGAGAGGCCCCACGATTCCCAGCGCTTCGGTTCTGTGGTTTGCGGGAGCGGCATGATGAGCCTGAGCACCTCGGCCCGACCCGATGTCGTGATCGCCAACGGCTGCGGCATGGCCGCCCGGTGTGGACACGACTCGCTGTGGCCGAGATTGACCGGCGCCTGGTTTCCCTGCGCCCCCGCGCGTTGCGACGACCGCCACGCGGTGCTTGGACGGGGGCCGGCTGTTCGAGCATACGTCCGCAGGCTGGACACAGCAGATAGCCGCGGGCGTTCCTGTGCAACAAAAGTGCGCCGGTTTGCAGGTCCGTTGGAGTGGGAGGCCGGCCCTCGTTCGTCCACCGGACTTCTTCGTCGTGGCTCAAACGCAGGGCCCAGCCATTGGCCAGCTTCCAACGGCCGATCACGTCGCCGTCCCACTGCGGGTAAACCTCGACGAGGTTTCGGACCGCGAAACGGTCTTCCTCATCGAGGATGGGCCGCTCGTCCCGCTTGGCCAGGAACCCGGCGAAGTCGTAGGCCGGATAGGGAAGTCCGGGGCTCGCCGTCTCACAACGCGGGCAACTCGGATGGTCGGCCCCGTATCGTAGCATGCAAGTTGCACAGATCCGGTAGGACCACGTTGGTGTGTCGGATCGCGGATTCCAGGGCGAAGCCGAGTCCAGGCCGATGACCTTCCAGCGACGCGAGCGTGCATACACATGGGCGTCGGGCTGGAACTGGCCGATCCCGAACCGCCGCGTCACCGTGACCGCATCCTCCTCGTGCGGATCGCCGAGGAGTCTCAGGGCGGCGGGCTCCGAGGGGAACTCATAACCGGGCAGAAGTCCGAATTCGGCGAACCGCCGCAGGGGATACCCCGCCGAGCGATCATCGGCTTCCGCGCCGGTTCGCGGGCTGTCGGACGGCATTCCCAACAGGCGGGCGATCAGATCGCCCGCGCGCACGCCGGCATGGCGGCCACGCAAGCCTTCCGCATACGAATCGAGCGCCTGGCGTAGTTCGACCACCTGGCGAGCCGTCCTGTCGAAGACATCCTGAATCCGCGTGGGCAACGTGCCCAACAGCGTCCGGAGTTCCTCGTCACCCACCTTCGCGAGGGCGAGCACATCCGCGCCCCACGCCTCCCGGGCCATCGCGAGACCGTGCTCCGTCTGCGATTGGACGCCGGCAATCAGTTCGTCCACGGTTTCCTGTTTCACCTCTCCACGAGGCGTCACATAGTCCACCATGCGCCCGGCCAAACCAGGTTCCGAGGCGCCGATGACAATCGCGAATAAATGCCGTGTCAGCACGTCGCGGTTGCCGAGCGTCAGGGCCGGTGCAGGCACCTCACCGGCGATCATCTCGCGCGGCTTGTCGTAGAAGTACTGGTCGTGCGGGGTGCTTCGCGCGTACCCGAGCACCAGACCGACGCGGGACCGTCGTCCCGCCCGGCCGCCGCGCTGGGCGTAGTTGTCGGGGCGGGGTGGGATGTTGCGGAGCACGACCGCGTCCAGGCCGCCGACGTCGATGCCCATCTCCAGCGTGGGTGAGCAGGCCAGCACGTTGACCGGCGATTGCTGGGGGCTCGCCTTGAAGTTGGATTCGAGCACGGCCCGGTCGCCCGTGGTCACTTGGGCGGTATGCTCGCCGGCCACCAAGGGGATGGCTTCGGGTTTGCGGAGGTGTCGAACCGAGCGGTTCTGCTCCATCTCGGCGTCCAGCCAACGGACCAGCCGACCGTGGCAGTGTGGACAGGGCATCCCGACGCGGGCCCCGGCTTGCGGCTCACCGCAGACCTCGCAGTGCGTGCGCATCTCCTCGGTCAGGTACTGGAGCCGGACGACCTCGGAATTCACCTGGAGCAGCTTCCGGCGCTCGCTCGCCCCGCAGAGTTCGGCCGGGATCAAGAAGCTACCGCGCTTCAGGAACGTGATCAGATCCACCATCCGGTCGCTGTCGGCCGGATACCCGTCGAGGCGTTCGAGCAGGTGTTTGAGCATCCTTTCCAGGCTCGGACTCCGCCCGCCGACGCCGGGTCGTCGCCAGGCGTTGTGTACCCGTATCCCGTCGGGGAGTTCGGCACGGTCGAGGAAGGCGGTGATTTCCCCCTGGGCAGTGAGTGGATAACCGGCCGGCTGCTTGATCTGCCGCTCCCATTCCGCGGCCGCCATCCAGCTGGGGCAGGCCGTGAAGGCGGGGTGGAACTGGAGCATGGGCCGCGAGAGCGCTCCCCGTGTCCGGATCTCGTCGAGGACGATGCGGCAAATGTGTTCGAGGGCAATCAGATCGACGTTCCAGACCCGCGCCAGGTCGGTTCCCATCTGCTGTACGTACTCTCCAAGCTGGTGGTACATCACGCCGACCAACCCGAGGTTGACGACCGTCGCGCGGTAGCCGGCATTGACCGCGATCTCGTCCAGCAGCGGAGCCTCCTCCCACGCCCGGATCCGCTCGCGCGTCTCCTCGGGGATCCAGCCGGTCTCTTCGGGGACATGGGGATTATCACGCTGGTTCACGGCCAGCTCGCCGAGCTTCTCCACCGCTTTCTGGATCGAGAGGAGACGCTCGGTCTGGAGGATCTGGAGCAACCGGCGGCGGAGCCGGTCGTAGCGGCTCGCGAAGATGATGAACCGCGCCTGGTGCGCCGCGTCCTGGCGGCTGTCGCTGAAAATCAGGAGACGTTCCTTGCCGTCGTGTCCCGCGCGGTTGCGGTTGGCCTTGGCCAGGGCCTCGACCAGCCCTTCGCCGATCACCTTCACGGCCGCGGAGGTTCCCAGTCCGACGGAGGTGATCACATTCCGGCTGCCCGCCGTACCGCCGCAGCAGAGGCAGCGCGTGCGTGCGGGTGAGAGAATGACCTTGAGCCGATAGGCTTCGGGGTTGGTGCTGAACTTCAGGCTGACCGGGTCAAATGAGCCCTCCAGTACCGGCCTGCGTTTGACCTGTGCGGGGATTTGCTGCCGACCTCTCCGGCGCGGGCGCGGCCCCCGGGTCTTCCGCCTCCTCCTCGTCGTCGGTCTGGGCGGGAAGATTGAACCGGTCCGGCTCGTAGATCACCCATTCCGGGCCGTCGGACTCCACGGCGCTCGGCGTGAGCGGCTGCTCCAGGTCGTCGCCGACCATGCGGAGATAGTCGGCTCCGCAGTTGCGGCAGAGGTACAGCGGAGCGGTCTTGGATTGGCACGCACTACACTCATCCTCGCCCTTGGGATAGAGCTTGCCGCAATCGGGGTTCACGCACCGGTGGAACTTCCAGCCGCCGCGCAGGAACCGGTGGGCCCGGAGCCGCAGGGCTCCCGGCGTGCCGTCCGGCAAGGCGGCGCCGACAGTCAGAACGGCTTCGACCTCGGCGTGCAGTTCCGCGTCGGTCGCGCTGGCACGTTGTGGGACCTCGGTTCGGAGCTGGGCGCAGAGCTGGCTCACGGACATGGGCCGGCGGATAAGCCAGCGATTCAGGTCCCAGAGCAGACGGTACCGGCGGGCGGCCTCTCCGAGTGCGGTCTGCGGTGGAAGGGCGGCCAGCCGGACCAGAGCCTGGCGCACGGCTTCCGGGTCCGACACGTTCAGATTGGTCACGTTCACCCGGCCTGGTCGATCGGGATAGCTCGCCTCGGTGGGGATCGCGATTTCCTCCAGCTCCTCGCCGAAGACGCGGATGCTCGGCTTATCGGCCCCGGTGAGCGTGCCGAAGAACTCCTGCACGGCCTCGTCGCGCAGTCGCGTGATCTCCTCGCGGCTGAGCCCTTCTTCCGCGAACGACTTGATCGTGGCCGAGGTACCGACCGGCACGAGCGCGGGGAACCGCCGCGCGCGGTCGGCGTCGGGCACGTCGGTCTTCCAATCCTGACGTGCGCGAGCCAGGTGGGTGCGAAGCCGGCGCACGAGCAGGGCGATGTTGCTGCCGAGGGTGCCGCGGTAGGTGTGGACCTCGTCGAGCACCAGGAACCGGCAGCGGTGGTTGGCGAAGATGTCCTCGCGGTCGGCCGGGCGGACGAGCAGGTATTCGAGCATCATGTAGTTGGTCAGCAGGATATGCGGCGGGTCGGCCCGCATCTCCTCCCGCTTGGCCTGCGAGGTGCTCCGGTCGTACTGCTCCACCCGGATCGTGCCGGCCAGCCCGGCGGCCGTCAGGTAATCGTCGATGCGCTGCTTCTGGTCGTTCGCCAGCGCGTTCATCGGGTAGACGAGGATGGCCGTCAGTCCCGGCTTGCGGAACTTCACCGCATCCTCGAATGCATTCTGGATGACGGGTAACAAGAAGGCTTCCGTCTTGCCCGAGCCGGTGCCGGTGGTCACGACGACCGAGCGGGGGCTGGGCGCGAGAAGCTCCATGATCGATTCGGACTGGTGGATATAAGCCGTTCGGCTGCCGGAGCGGTCTTCCATGACCCGGGCCAGAGCCGGCTCGATCGGCAGCTCGTTCCAGGGCTTGCCGGCCTTGAACGGGCGGTGGGCCTGGTAGAACGGCTCCTGCGCCAGAAACCCGGGCGAATCGAGTTCCCGCTCCAGGGCGAGCCGCAGCGCCGGGTCCTTGGCCCGGAACTCGGTCAGCAGATAGTCGCGGTATTCTTCGAGGACGTGGTCCAGTGCCTGGATCGGGTGGAGGCTCATAGGTCGTCCTCACGCTAGCATAATCTGGTCAGGGCTGTCATGCGCATGACCCAACCCTCGCCGCTCTCTCAAAGATACTCGATCCTGTCCTCCATCTCCTGGGGATCGAGGAGTTGCCAGATCAGGACGAGGGTCCGGATGATCTGGCCCACGGTCCGGGAGTGCTGGTGGCAGTAAGCAATCCCCGCGTGATGCGTGCCTTGCGCGTGGAGCGCCAGGTAGTCATCGTCGTGGGTGACGATCACGCGCTGGGTGGCGAGCCCGAAGGCGATGTGATCGGGGTCATCCGCGCCTTGGAGGTGGGCGTCGATCGTGGTCGTCACGTCGATACCACGGCGACGAAGGCCCTCCGCGATGGCGGGGGAGACGTGCTCATCCAGGTGAAACCGGATGGTCTGCGGCATTCGCTCCCCCGAGCTTCTGTTGGAGCGGCGACGGCGACGTCCGCCTCAACTGGTCGAGCAGAGCCTCGGCCTGAGCCATCTCGCGCTGGATCTCGTCGGTGTGGTCCCAGTAGTAGGCGAGGGCCGCGTGCACGTCGGCCAGGGAGAGTTGGGGGAAATTGCACACGATCTCGTCGGTGCTCTGGCCCTGCAGCTCGTGCCACACATAGATGTCCTGGACGCGGATCCTCGTCCCGGCGACGCAGGCCTTCCCGCCGCACACGCCCGGCTTCTTCTCGATGTGCTCGACCAGAACGGGTTCCATGATGAACCTCCTTGACGCCACATCGTAACACGAAGGCGTCGCGAACACCAACCGCGGCGCGTTGTTCCGCGATCGCCTCAACGCCGGCGCCAGCCCTTGCGGGACGGGGGTGAAGGGATTTCGCCGAACAGTGTCGGATTCCCGTCGCCTCCACCCTCGGCAGGGATCGGCAAGTCGATCACCGGCTGGGGCAGGCTCTCGTTGAGAGGGATGTCCCAGTAGGGGTCGTGTTTCTTGGTGAAGGCATCGAGGCCGAGGGACTTCAGCTCATCGTACATCGCCAGGCAGAGTGCGGGCGCCTTGGGATAGCTCCGGTGGCTGAATGTGGAGAGCACGTGGGCGTACTGGTCGCGGGAGAGGCCGTAGGCGTCAGCGACCACGGCGTCAATCGCCGCGCGGACGGTCCAGCGCTCATCGTCGGTCGCCAGCACGGGCCAGGCGAAGGGGGCCATGGTCGGTTCACGCCAGGCGTTACCGAGTTGCTCGTGCCAGAGAGGGGCGTAACCACTGTGGATGCTGGACAACCGAAGCGCCGCATGGGCAAGATATGCCCGAGATGATGGTGACTTAGCGACAACGCTAGCATTTAATATGAATAAATTAACATGTGTAGTAGCTTTAAGTCTGACGGCCCAATCAAAAGAAAATGAGTTAGCGGTGGCCAACAGATGCAGGGCCGCCGCGTTGGCTCGCCCAGCCACTTCTTTTTCGGTCCCCGCCGTGTTTCCTATGGTGCAGTTCGGACATAGCAACCCAAATACTACGGTGCGCTCGTTGGTCGAACTCGCGATGTCGCGAAAGGCCAATCGATAGTAACGAGCGGAGGTCGTCCACTCCGGCTTGTCCAGCACTTGAGGAAGCCCCACCAGATATCGAGGGCGTTCTTGCCAATGGTCATCGTAGTGCCAAAACGTCTTACCTTCATGCAGCGCAATGAAGCCCAATTCTCGAAGTTGTGCCGAGACGTCGGGATCACGCGGATCTTCACCACGGGTTAAGATGCGCTCTGTCGGCGTGAACCGCCAAGAATCCCGGTTCATATCAACTTCGCGACCGAGCCGAATTCCCTGTTGTTCGCATACCAAGCCGAAGATCTCCCCGTTGGAAAAACAGGTTTCTGCGATCTCAAGATCTCGCTTGGATCTCAATTCCAACAGGTTCAGATAATCACCTCCGGTGCGTCGAATAAAATCCATCGAGTATAGCAACGGCTCCCGGTCCCGACGCTCGGCATGTAGCCACTCGTCATTGTGGAGATAGAATGCGCAAGACACAGCCTCTGTCACCCGCTTTGCTCGTGCGATCACGATGGCGAACTTGAATCGTGAGTCGATCTCGAAAAGCTTGCGGCGGTTCTCGAACGAGTAACAACACTGCAATGCCATTTGCTCCAAGTACAGTCGACGGACGCCGGTCGCACCTTCGTTCGCATGGAATGCTGAAGGAACAACCATGCCGACCGCCCCTGCCGACCTGAGCACATGAGCAGAACGCTCCATGAACAAGAGGAATAGATCCGAATTACCGCGCCCCGCGGTGATGTCGCCGATCATGACCTCATGCCAATCGAAAAGTTCGTCGTGGAGGTGGCCCTGTTCCTCGAATTCACGGATATAGTTGTCAAGAGAATTACTTACTCGTTCGTCTGAGAGCAAACGCGATTGTAAGTGCTCGCGTTCCCGTTGAGTAGGCGCGTTCGAAGACATCAAAGTCGAAGGAAGCAAAGATACTCCTTCTTCAGTGGCCTGACCCGGTCCCACGGCGGATTCCCTACCACGACATGAAACCCCTGCCGACCCTGGGGGATGCCCATCGGGTAGAACACTTCGGGGAACGTGAGATCATAGGGCAGGGCCGGAATGCAGGCGCCGGAAGTCACGATCTCGATGATTGCTTCGCGCTCCTGGGGCACGTCCCCGACGCCCAGCCCTCGGCCAATCATCGCCCGAAGCCGATCCGACTCGATCCGCTCGGGGAGGATCCCGGTCGCGCCGACGGTCTTAAGCAGCTCGATGTAGGCCTCGTCGTCACACTTCTTCGGCCCCAGCATCACGCCGCCGGCCCACGCTGCCGCGACGACGCGAAACGGCAGCAGCGCCCGGTCCAGCTCGGCCTTGGCCGCCTCCTTGTCGTGAATATCGCCCAGGTCGATGCCCACGGTCGCCTCCAGCCGCCGCACGTGCTGGAGGGCCTGGCCGAGCATCCGGGCGAAGTTCTTGTACAGGTCTTTCTCGAACAGGCCAGCGATCGGCTTCTTTGGGTCGCCGGGGTGAAAAAGCAGCTTGTCCCAGAACGGGCCGGTGAGCGAGTCGCCCACGACCAGACGGTGGTCCAGGAATGTGAGCGGCATCCCCTCGGCGTGCGATTCGAGCCAGAGGGCCAGCTTGGCCAGCTCGACCGCGAGCGGGTTCTTGTCCACCCCGTAGAGACAATGGGTGGCGACCAGCCGGCGGCAGAGCGCCTCGGCCCGCTGTTGCGAGAGGCCCGATTCCTCGCGCTCGGGCGACCGGCTCGGCAGGTACCGCAGAAGCTCGTCGTCCGGGTCGGGCAGGTCCACCACCCGCTGCCGCAGCCGTTGGGCGTCTTCCGCGGCTCGGAGCCGCGCCTCGGCGTCTTCGCCTGTCTCCGCTGCGCCGCTCGGCCTCGGATGCCCGCTCGTCGCACAGGCGGCAGGCCTCGTAGAGCTTCTCGCCCAGGAACCGGCAAGCTTCGACCAGAAAGTGTCCGCTGCCCATCGCCGGGTCGAGCACCTTGAGCTTGAGGATCTCGACCGGCTTCGGGTCGTACTCGGGACTGCGCTCGGCCACCTGGGGACCGAGCGTCTCCCGCACCAGGAACCGCACGAACGGGTGGGGCGTGTAGAACGAGCCGTGGCCTTCCGACCCAGCCCGACCCGGAGGTAGAACCGGCCCGGCAAGATCGCCTCGACCCACTCCACCTTCGTCTTCTTGCCGCGGGCAGGTTCGTCGTCGGGCTCGTCCTCGGTTTCGGATTCGTCGGTATCGGCGTCTTCCTCGGTTTCCACGGTGTCTGTCGGTCGCGCGGGGCGGTATCTCTCACCCTGGGCGCTCGGCACGACGACTTCCAGCTTCTGCCGCCGGAGCCGGCACATCGGTTCGCCGGAGATCCCCGGCTCCAGTTCCAGCAGCGCCTCGTAGACGCGCCCGAGGTCCTCCACGTCGAGCGGTCCGTAGTGGACGCGCTCTCGGGTGTCGGCGCCGCGCTTCTTGGGGGTCCAGAGCAGGCGGTCCAGGAGCCACGCGACGGCTCGTTCGCTCCACCGCAGCCGTGAGAGGAGCGGCGTGGTCACCTTGCCGAACAGGACGCCCCCGAGTGGCTTGACGTGCAGCTCGCTGCACTGCGACGCCCTCTTCAAACATCCGGAACAGCGTACGCAGCCCCGATTCCAGCATCCGGCCGGTCTCGGCGCCCTCGTTCGAGCACCCGCGGCGCGTAGCCGGCCAGGGCGATGCTGGGCGAGAACGAGTTGCGCCAGAGGCTTGTCGAGGCGAACGAGAAGGACTGCGCCAGATTGTCGCTCGACTCCAGCTTGAGGATGAACAGCAAGCGATAGACGGTGACCAGCCCCTCGTGCCAGAGCTGCCGGGCCAACTCGCTGCCGGTCGGTGAACTCGGCCAGTGGCTCACGGTTCTCGGGGTGGTCGAGCACCTCCTGCACGAAGCCCTCGACCGCCTCGCGGGCCTGTTTCCGCAGGTCTTTGGTCACCCGCGCTTGCTGCAGCCGGGCCTTGTCGACGATCTCGGGCAGGGCCTGCACGCCGCCCGGCGAGGCGATGGCGAGCAGGAAGCGGTACGAGTCGGGCACGTCCCGGCTGCGCTTCCAGCCCGTGTCCAGCGGGAACGAGACCGTTGAGTCGGGACGTGCGGGATCGGAGATGAGCAGCAGGATCTGCACGCCGTTTGTGAACAAACCCACCCGTTCGCCCGACGCCAGCAGCACGCGCTGAGCGACCCGGAGGTGGCTGAACCGGTAGGCTCGGCCGCGCTTCGTCGGGGCGTACAGGTCCTCGTCAAACGAGGTCGTCCAGACGCGCAGTCGGCTCTGGCCGTCGCCGGTCACGAGCAGCACCCCGCCCGATTCGAGGTCCTCGCGGGTCTGGACCTGCGGGGCCTCCTCGATACGCGCGTAGCCCAGCCGCCCGACCAAAGGTTCGACGACATGGTTGCAGCACTCGCAGAGAGCCCCCTGTCGCCCCCAAGTCGCGGAGCTTGCGGCGGTAGAAGTCCCAGCCGTCTTTGAGGTCCTTGCCCTCCGCGCCGGTGGTCTTGGGCAGCAGCTTGAGCCGGGTCAGCTCGCTGCTCCAGCTCGAACTTCACGAACGGTTCGGGGAGCGCCGGGCCCTGGAACTGGCAGTCGGAGAGATCAAGCGCCATGGGAGTGCTCCGGAACGATCATCAGCACGCCCAGCGGCACGACCTCGGAGTCCCGCAAGTCCAACAGGGCATCGAGTAAGCTCTGGCGTTGCGTGTACAGTTGGAGCACCCCCTCGGCCTCCGCCCGCGCCGTCGGAGACTGGTCGCGGTCGGTGTGGAACGCCGCCAGCCGGTCGGCGGGGTCTTCGACCGATTCCCAATGGGCTTGTGCCGGCGCAGGAGCCGCCGTCTCGGACTCGTCGTCGAAAAGTCCTTTCTGGATCGCGTTGACCGGTCGAGCCTGTCCCGTGATCTCCTCGGCCCGCTTCCGAAGCCAGGCTCCCTGGTCGGTGCGTTCCTTCTGGAGGCTCTCCCTTCGTTCCGAAGCGAACTCGACCGCGATCCGCTGGAACCATTCTTGCACGTTGTCGCGCGCAAGTCGCTGGGCATCCCCGGCCCACTTTTCGAAATGCCGCTTCCAGAGGTCGGTTGTGCGAATCGCCTTGTCCGGGTTCGCCAGGGGATACCAGTCGGACGCCGAGGGCAGCAACGCCCACGAACCGTCGCGCGAAACCCGCACGGCCAGCACCCGCTCCAGCTCCCGGCCCGCCCGACTGGCCAAGCGGCCGAGGAAGGTGAACAGGAGCGTCGGTTCGGGGACGTCGGCCTGGACGGCACTCGCACGAGGATCCTGGCCCGAACGTGCCGTGGCACCCGTGGAGAGGTTCCTCACTCGGTCCAGCGCACGCCGGACGAGTGGGTGAGCGCGGCCCAGGAAGCCGACCGGGAGACCCTTGCCCACCGAAGTCACGTCCATCTTCGTCGTCAGTCGCACCACCCGAGTGCCCGAGTCATACCCGGGCAGATCGTCCAGACCATGGAGCCAGGACGTCGGCAGATGCACGACGAAGTGGTCGTCGGTGAGCTGACCTTCCACCTGCCCGCCATCGAGTCGGACGGCATCGCAGACGAACTGGGCCAGATCGACCCGTTCCGCCTGGCTGCCCAGGTTCCGCGCCTGATCCGCCTCGCCGACGAGGGCCTCCTCCGCGTTCAGGCCGAGGTCGCCGAGCCAGGCGTTCGTTTTCGCGGCCCGCTCGAAGCCCTTCAGACTCCGGTCGATCTCCTCAAGCGTCTCCAGCGTGTGCTCGTCGGCGCCTTGGTTCTCGTCGCCCTGCTCGAAGTCGAAGAGGGTAGGCTCCTCCTGGAAGAGCTTACGGTCCTCGTCCATGAGCCCCTTGAGGAGCCGGATCTGCCCGGTCTCGGTCGAGCCGGTGATCCCGAGCGTGTTGGGCATGAAGGTCAGCCGGGAACGGGCCTTCTCGTACTTGGCGATCAGTCGGAGCAGGATGCGTTCCTCGAACGTGCCCCGGAGGTAGAGGTAGCGGACCTGCGGCTCGAAGGTCTGGCCGTAGCGGTCGATGCGGCCGTTGCGCTGCTCCAGGCGGTTCGGGTTGAACGGCAACTCCAGGTGAATCAGATGGTGGCAGCGCTGGTGGAGGTTCAGGCCCTCGGCCGCCGAGTCGGTACTCACGAGCACCAACCCGTCTCGGGTCCGGAACCGCTCGGTGATCTGGGAACGCGTGCGCTCGTCGTCCTCGCCGCTCATGGTCAGAACATCGCCAATTCCAGTCCCCTTGAGGGCACCCAGAGCGGCTCGCTGGCTATCCACATACTCCGTGTAGACGAGCACGCTCGCCCCCGGCTCCGAGGCGCGGATTTCGCGGATGGTCGCGATGAGGCGATCGAGCTTCGGATCGTGCCCCCGAGCCTGGTCCGCCAGGGCGATGATCGCTTCCATGTCGTCGATCAGGCGAGAGACATCCCTCTGGTCTCGGGATTCCTTCCTCCGCTCGCGCTCCAAGGTGGCGAGCTGCTGGGCCAGGTCTTCGGCCTCCAGCAGGCTGCGATCCCGCTCCTCCTCCGCAGTGGTGGAGCCGAACCGCTCGTACTTCCGGGCGTAGTCCTTGAGGCTCTTGATCCGCTGGCGCCGGAGTTCCTGCGCCTCGGCCGTCTCGACCAGGAAGTGTTGGTAGCGGTCGGCCACGACACCCAGGGTTTCCCGGCAGGCCGCCACGGTGGAGACGCTCCGCTTCAAGAGCGCGATCCAGGCTAAGACGTTATCGTATCGCTTGCTCCGGAACGCGCGCTTGAGTTCGGGAGCGATCAGCCCGATCAGCTCCCGCTGCATCGCGACGAACGCCGTATGCTCTCGCGGGTCGGCCGCGACCGGAATCGGCTGGACAATCCGTTCCTTGAACAGAGGCTGCTTGGTCCGGCTGTCCACGATGTGCTTCTTCAGGCGCCGCACGACGTACGAGCGATAGCGCTCCCCGCGGAGCGCGCCGCGCCCGTCCACGAGCGACGGGTCGAGCAACTCGCAGAGCGAGGCGAACGAGCGGTCGTTGCCGTCGTGGGGCGTTGCCGTCAGCAGAATCAGGGAATCCGACCGACGGGCCAGGAGCTCAGCTACGTTGCGACGCAGGGAGTCTTCGCGGTCCACGGCATTCCCGACGTCCATGCAATGGTGTGCCTCGTCGATCACCACGATGTCGTAGCTGGCCCGTTCCAGTTGATCGAGGATGCGCTCCTGTTTCAAGAAGTCGATCGAGACGAGGCCGAGCGGCACATGGTCGAAGGGGTTCGATCCCAACTCGGTGCCGCGGCGAATCTCATCGAGCTTCCCGCGATCGATGACTTCGAGGCGCAGGCCGAAACGCTCGGCCATCTCCATCTTCCACTGTTCGAGCAGTGGACCGGCTGGGGACACGATGAGGACGCGGTGCACCATCCTCCGAGCGATCATCTCGGTGATGACCAGTCCAGCCTGAATGGTCTTTCCCAGGCCCACGGCGTCCGCAAGCAACAGCCGCACCCGGCTCATGCGGATGGCGCGAAGGACGGGCACGAGCTGGTAGGGCTCGATGCGCAGTCGCCCTGGTTGCACGGCCAGCAAAGCATTCGGACCGAGAGCCTGCTCCAGGAGGAAAGCCTGGTGGTAAACAAGCCAGTTCGGCAGCGGCGCAGGCCCGCTCTGGCTGCAGCTCATGCTGAACGGGCTCGATGTCTTCTTCGAACGGATAGAGGATGTCTAATTCCCGTCCTTGAACGACCCCATCCAGCCCGCGCAGACGGTAGAGGGTCTGCGGCCCGAGGCTCTCGCTCGTGACGACCTCCCAGCGCAGGCCCCGCGATCGAACTTCCGTGCCGGGCAGTAGGTTCATCGTCTCGCTCGTGCTGAAGAGATTGGCCGGCTTCTGAACCTTATCTTTGCAGACGGCCCTTTCGATGAATAGGGACGGGACACGAAAGAGGGGACGTAGCGATTGTTGACCGAAACGAAAGAAGCCACACCTCGCTTTTCGCATCCCTGGCGCAAGCATCAGGCCGTCGTAGACGGCGTGGGCCGTGGCCAGGCCGGAGGATTCGACTCCCAAACTGGACAGGAGCATGTTCGCTTCCACCAGCCGCCCCAGACCAGGGCATGACGGCCTTTCACCTCGACTGCCTCCAGAGCCGCCGCGCCGTCTTCAATCCATGTCCTGTAGCACAATTCGGCATTCGACGGCATGCCGGCTGACCTACGGCAGCTGGGTCCCGACCTAAAAAACCGTTCTTTCCGCGCCACAATCCTGTGGTAGCTCAGAATAGCCCCCTGGCAAGTCATCCCACGTGGATGACCCGCCAGGCCCAACTCGTCTGTCCCCGCACGGGGACGGTTCCGCACTCCGGACCGTCCCTCATAGGGGGCGGTCCATCCTGTTTCCAGGAGACCGCCTCTCATGACCTCGACAACCCGCTTGACCGGGGCCGCCTTGACTCGTGCCCAGGAGGCGTTCGCGGCCCAGTTGGCCGCCTTCGACCGGATCTTCCACAGAGTCTTCCGCCAGCACCGGGGTGCCGATCACGCGGACCTCGTGGCCGAGGCCCGCGGCACTGCCTGGAAGGCCTGGGCCAGCTTGGCCGCGCAGGGCGCGACCCGGCCGAGGTCGGCCCGCGGCACATCGCGGCGTTCGCCGTCCGCCACGTCCTGGGTGGCCGCACCGTCGCCAGTCGCGCCTGTGGCCGGCCGGATCGCGACCTCCTGCACCCGCAGTTCGTCCGAAAACACGGTGTCAGGGTCATCTCGTTCGACTGCGCCGGCACGCGACAGCGAAACCGCGGCGGCGATCTGGGATGTCGTCCTGCAGACAAGTCTCAAGACGAGCGTGCCCCGACAGGTGGCGTTCAAGCTCGATTTCCTGGATTGGCTGGAGCAGATCCCGCAGCGCAAGCGGTGCATGGCCAAACTCTTGGCCGAAGGGCACGACACGACGGCCGTGGCGAAGGCGCTGGGCGTGACGCCGGGCGCGGTGAGTCAGTCGCGGACGTGGCTGGAGCGCAGTTGGCGGCAATTCCAGGCGGGGCCAACGGCGTTGCCGGTGCCACCACGACAGCGTGACTTGCGCGGGCGGAAGCCGGGATTGGCTTCGACTGCGCCTTCACGAGAGCCACCCGAAGGTCCAGGCTTCCGCCTGACTCGTCGGCTTGACCAACGGCCACGGTAAGCTTGCGTAGCCCGTCCTGGGCGTGGCGAACCATGTGGGCCAGACCATCACGAAACCACTCGCGCTGGTCGCGATCAGCACGTTCGGCGTGCTGATGGGCGTCGCCGGTTCTCGATTCTGCAAGCGGATTTCGACCGCAAAACGAGGAGCTGGGGCGGCCCTGCGGGGCCGCCCTTCGAGCCTTTTTTTTAGCTGGTATGAACTGGACAGAGACTTTGGCCTCTCGTTGGCGATCTCACCCGGGTCGACGCCCGAGGAAGGGTGCCGGAATCGGGACGAGGCGGAACCGCACGTGACCCGAGACCGCAATGGGTGTGGGGCGGGCCGTCCACCTCAGGGGCTGGTCGGTGAGAGCGTGGAACCCCGGGGACAGTCTCCTCTGCGACACGGACGGGATCATCGAGGCGCAGGGTCAGGGGGGCATGTTCGGGCAGGAGCGGCTGGTCGCGGCGCTGATGCGGGTGGGACCACCGGGGCCTTGAGCTGCTCGACGAGCTGCGGACGGACCTGGCCGCCTTCTCGGGCACCGCGACGCAGCAGGATGACATCACGATTCTGACGCGGGACTTCGCGGGGCCATGATCGGCGCGACGTGCCTGGGCCGGCCACCAGGGTCCGAACCGGCGTGCGCGGCGACGACACAGGCTCGCGGCCACCGGGCTCGTCCCTCGATCTGGGACAACCAGTCCGTGTCGAGGGCCTTCATAGCCGCCATGACGCGCTGCGATCGTGATCGAGACGGACACCGAACGCAGGCACATCCAGACCACCTTTCCAGCGCCAAGGATCGACACAAGAGCGGCAAACCGGCAGACCTGCCGACTTGCCTGGCCACGCTCCGCTCCAGGGGGATTGAGATGAGTTTGGCCACTCCGCACGCGTGCGGATTAGCCACCGAACCACGCCCCGCTACTGGCAGGACGGTAACGTGCGTGGCCGTTCGGCAACCTTGCCGAATGGCCCCTTCGCGAGGTCCCGAGCGTGCCCTGATCTTGGTGCGACCTGAACTCCTTATCCCCACGAGTCTGGCCATCGCAGGCGACACCAGGAACTTCACGATCGTGAACCAGGAAGCCCCGAGCGGTCCCATGGGGGCGCTTCGGGGCTTCCCTTCAGCCCTCGGCCGAGTCCCTTGTCCCGTCACGCCGTAAGGCGACCGGCAGGGTCAGCGCAACGGGAGCAGGGTCCGCGAGGCGGTAGCCGAGGTGCCAGCCGACCAGGATCAGCGCCACGGCCCCGCCCACGGCCAGGATGACCGTGGCGGCACTGACCGCGGCCACGGACGCCCCGGTGGTCGTGAGCGCGATGGGACCCACCCTGACGATGAGCTGCGTCGCGTTCAGTAACATCGCTTGCCTCCCTCGATTCCGATCCCGTGACTCGTCCCGAATGGCTCGACACAACGACGTTGATTCGGGGCTTGGCACAGGGGCCGCCCGGAATCACCGGCCTGGATCGGTGCCCCGAGACCTCGGAAAGTCCCGTGACGCTTCGGCGCCAGGAGTCCGGGAATCGTCACGATTTCACGGCCTCTCCACGTCGTGCCGGGGATCGATGCGGGCCACGTGGCTTGCCACCCGGTGACGGTGGAAACGCCGCCGAGGAACACAGCGCGCACAGATCGCAGTCGGAACAGATCGATGGTTCCGATTGCGGCGGCAACTGGTTCGTCCTCAGTGCATGAGCGGCCGAGCGGATCCGGTCGCGGGTGGCCGCCAGCGCGGCGGGATTGACCCGATGAACGCGGCGCGTTCGGCCTTCGAGATCATAGACCTCGACGAAGTCGGCCGGAACCCCGGTCAGCTCCTGATAGCCCAGCGCGTAGACCTGTAGCTGAGACTCGGTCACCCGCTCTGGCTGGGCCCGGTCGTTCGACTTCAAGTCCACGATCACTTTCTCGCCCGTCTCGAGCCGCCGGATCAGGTCGATCCGACCGGCGACCCGGATCCCGTCCCCGACATCCAGCTCGATGGGCTTCTCGGACGCCTCGATAAAGCGGAACTGTTCGCGATTGTCCTCGACATAGGTCCCGATCGTCCGTTCGGCGGCGCGACTGAGCGTCTCGCGCAGGCTGGGGTAGGCGTACGGCGTTTGGATGTGCGCGGCCAGCAGCGCGGGCACGTCCGCCGGAGAGACGACCTCCCCGCACGCCGCGCGGGTGTGGACCTCGGCCAGCACGTTGTGCAACGAACGGCCATACCCGAGCGCCTCGTGGATCGGCGAGTTGAAGCCGTACAGGACGCACAGCTTGAACTGGTATGGGCATTCGAAGTAGCTCTTCAGATCGGAGAAGGAGAACACGACGTTCATCGTCCCCGTCCTCGGGGCGGGCGCAAGCCGCCGCCGTGCGGCGTAGTCGGGCCGGGTCGGCTGCATCCAGCGCGACGCGGCGACGTCCCGCCAGAAGACCGACGGCCGCTGGTAGAGCTGGTTCCCGGGGACCGGCGCCCAGCTCACGTGGAGGAACTTCTGGCTGCGGGTCAGGGCGACGTAGAACAGCCGGCGCTCCTCCTCGATCGACCCCTCGAAGCGCTCATGGCCGACGATCGCCTCTTGCGGGATCAGGTGCCAGACGGAGCGGCCCCCCCGGCCGCTTCGAGGGAAAGCGGTTCCGGAGCAAGGCGGGGAGGAAGACGACCGGCCACTGCATGCCCTTGGCCTGGTGCACGGTGAGCATCGCGCACGGCGTCCGGGTGGGCGTACGGGCTATCCTGGCCGCCTTCGGCATAGGCAGACGGGGCGCGGTACTGAAGAAAGTTGGCAAAGGACTCGTACTTCGGCGCGGCCGGGAGTGGTAGTGGATCGTCTCGAAGTCGGAGATCAGCTGGCTGAACTTGCCGAGGTTGTAGAAGACGACCTCGCCACGGCCGCCGGGGACCTTCTCCTCGCGCACCCCGGCCTCCTCCAGGAACCGGAGAAACGTGCGCTGGATCGAGTAGAAGGAGAAGGCCTGCTGGTCCGGGTCGTCAAACGCCGTGCGGATTCGCTCGACCGAGCGCACTGCCTGCCGGAGATCAACGGAGCTGGGAACCCAGGTCCGCATCCCGCCAGGCCGAAATCATGTCGTCGGCCGTCGACGCCGGTCCGACCGGCGAGGTAATGGAACAGGGTGACCAGCGCCTGCACTTCGGGCGTGCCGAAGAGCTCGCTCATCCCGACGACGATGTGGGGGATGCCGTGCCGCTTGAGCGCCTCGCAGGATCGGTGCGCCATTGCGCTTCACGGATCGGAGCAGGATGGCCATGTCCGACCAGGACAACCCGCGTGCTCGGACGCGCCTCCCGGAAGGCGACCCCGCGCAGCTCCAGGATGGTCCGGGCGATGTGCTCGGCCTCTTCGGCCGGGTCGGCGAAGGCCAGCGCGGCCAAGTCGCCGGGCTCGTCCAGTTGCGCCGGGGCGGGCCGCATCTGCTTGGGGAGCCGGTCGACGTTCTGGGTGATGACCGCCTCAGCCGTCTCAAGGATCCCGCGGCTGGACCGGAAGTTCGTCTCGAGCTTCACCTGCGCAGCCGTCGGATAGCGGTCCGCGAAGGTGAGGATGTTCCGCACGTCGCCGCCGCGCCAGTTGTAGATCGCCTGGTCATCGTCGCCGACCACGCAGACCTCCGCGCGAGCTGCGCGGAGCCGGAGCACGATGGTCTCCTGGGCCGGGTTGAGGTCCTGGTACTCGTCGACGATCAGGTGCCGCACCCGCCCGGCCAGGCGCGCCGCAACGATTGGTCTTTGGTCAGCAGGTGCGCGGTGGGCTCGAGCAGCGCCGAGAAATCGAGGAACCGGTGGCGGTCGAGGAGGGAACGATAGAGGTCAAGCCCAACCCGCACCGAGCAGGTGGCAAGGTGCTCGGGACGGATCTCGCACTCGCGGAGGAGGTTCAGCGCGTTGAGGTAATGGGGCGTGTCCACGAAGCGGCGCAGCGGTTGGCCCTGGCGGTCGGTCGAGACGGTCAATCCACTAGCCCGGCTGTGCCGGTCGAGGAACAGCGTCTGCTGGACCTCGTTGAGCACGTCGAACTTGGAGTAGTGCGGCACCTCGGACAGGAGCAGGTTCAGGCAGTACCCGTGGATGGTCCCGACGAACAACTCGGCCAGCCCGGTCACCGAACCACCCACCTCGCGACTGCGCGCGATGACGCGGTCCTCGAGCTCTGCGGCCGCCTTCTCGGTGAAGGTGAAGGCGACAACGTGCCTTGGCGTCAGCCCGGTCGCGGCCTGGGATAGGAGGAGCTGCGCGATCCGGCGCGAGACGACCTCGGTCTTACCCGAGCCGCGCAGGCGATGATCTGGAGCGGCCGCCCCGCGTGCGCAATCGCCGTTCGCTGCGACTTGGTCAGGGCCATGATCGGGTTTCCCGTGCCGAAAGCGCGACGTTCGTTCCTCAAAGGAGAGAACGCCCGCGTCGGGCACGGAATGACAGAAATCACGCGGTAGGCTGCTTCCAGCTTGGGCATGCGGCTGGGATCGGTCCCAGGCACGGATTCGCATATGCCCCAGACCCATCACGGTTCCTTTGCCGACATGGAGCCAGGCGGCGGCCGCCAGCAGCGGGGCGAGGACAGGTCCGGGCGCGCGGCAGCGCCAGGGAACCGGTCACGCCGTGCATCTCGATCTCGCACGGCTGCGATCCCGAATACCGTACGAAGTCCAGCCTCCGGCCTGACCAGGGACCGCACGCGATCGCCCGCGCCGCGGTCAACCAGTCGGCACGCTCGGCCCAGAGGGGATCAGCGGCCGGACCGGCCAAGGCGTGCACACGCCGGAGCGCGGCCAGGACAAGATCCGGCAACGACGGCTCGGCGATCAGGTCCTTGTCCCGCAGCAGCCGTAAGGACGTGGGAAAGTCAAGCCGACATCCGCGATCGATCGCACCTGCGGGCCAGGGTAGTCCCGCCAGCGGGAAGCCGGGCTGGACCCGGCCCGGGCAGGGGCGTTCCCTCCCAGGCCAGGGGCACGACCGCCCGGATGCGAAACGGCTCCCGGTCCGGCCCCAGGCCCAGATCGGCCGCCCGGTCCCAGGCCGTCGGCCCGCAGAGCGGGACGGCTCGGGTCGTGGCCCCAGCTCCAGGTGTTGCGAAACCACGCCTGCGGCAGGACGTGCAGCTCGGCCGGCTCGGGACCGCGGTTGATCGCCGTGATGCGGCAGAGCATGTCCTCCTGGTCGGCCTTGGCGTACTCGACGAAGACGTCGAAGTAGCGGCCCGGCGCAGCGCGTCGCCGATCGCATCGACCAGCTCGAACTCGGGCTCGGTCCGGGACCGGCGCCGGCTCTCGGCGACCAGCCGGGCGTAGGGATACTCGACCTGCGGGTACTTGTACAGCATCCGCATGTAGGCATGGCTGGGCACGCCGTCGAGGTAGTAGTAGTACTCCTTGACGTCCTCGCCGTGGTTGCCCTCCTCGTTGGCCAGGCCGAAGAGGCGTTCCTTGAGGATCGGGTCGCGTCCGTTCCAGAGGGCCAGGCACAGGCAGAGGTTCTGGAAGCGGTTGCAGAAGCCGGCGAGTCCGTCCTCGTTCCAGCGATAGGCGCGGCTGCGGGCGTGGTCGTGCGGGAAGTAGGCCCAGGCATCGCCGGTCGGCGGAATAGTCCTCGCGGACGGTGCCCCAGGCACGTTCGGCGACGTAGGGTCCCCAGTGCTTCCAGTCGGCGCGGCGGGCGGCGCTGTCGCTCAGCCGGCGGTGCTCGGCGGTCTCGATCCCCGCCTCGCGTCGTTGCCCGATCGCGGCTTCCCGGTTCATGCTCCACGTTTTCCCGGTTCCCGGTCAGGTGCGGCATCCGGTCAGGCGGCCCGAGCTCGTCGGCGCGGCCCGGCGGCGGGTGAGGAGCCAGCACGAGACCCGGGTCAACCCGGCAATGCCTACCAGCAGGATCGTCGCGGGCTCGGGCACGGCGGCGGGGGTGGAGCCGATCGTCACCGTGCCCGAGGTGCTCGTGTACGGGATGTTCGTCACGCCGTCCGAGAAGAACGTGTTCACGTTGGGAATCAAGCTGATGGTGAACGTGTCGCCAGCGACCGGGGACAAGGTGCCCGTCGCGGCAGTGACCGTCATCTGCAGGAGAAGCTGACTGGACGAGCCGATGACGGCATTCCCCGCCGCGGCGCCATCGCCGCCGATGTACGTGTCCGAGGGCGCGTTCACCGTCGAGACGGTGCCCAGGTTGGAGGGAGCTACAAGGCTGTTGTTGAAGAAGACGTAGGCGCTGTTGCCATACGGATTGGGCTGGGGGGTGATGAATTCGAGAAGGTGATTGCTGCTGGTCGTGATCTGGAACTCGAAGTCGTAGAAGTTCAGGCTGGCGCCGTCGAGCTCGAGATGTTGACGTTCAGCGTGCCGGTACCGCCGGGCGCCAGGTTCAGATTGCCGATGGTGACCTGGACGCTCGCCTGGGCGGACGGCGTGATCCCGCAGAGACCCAGCGCCGCTGCCAGAAAGCCGGAATATCGCATCATCATGTGGCTCTCCAACGTGAACAAGAATCGTTCAGGTCTCATCTCGATCGATGCTAACGCCCGGGCCGCGCCCAACAAGGCGATCGATCCGGTCAGGCGTCGAGGCTCAACCCCCTGGCGAGCGAGCGGCCCCGGGACCGGAGGGCCAGGAGGCGGTCGAACGCGTTCACCGTCCCGTCGCCGTTGACATCGGCGATCTGCCCCGCGCCCGCTTGCCCGAACGCCGCGGTGATCGTGTTGATGTCGTTGCTGTCCACCGTCCCGTCGCCGTTGACGTCTCCCAGCAGGCGATAGAAGTGGAGTGTCGTTTCCGTGCCGTCGGGCAGCAGCACGTCGAGCTCATAGTAGCCGTCGCCGGCCGTCGAGTTCGGGTTGCCGCCGATCCCGCCGGCGCCGAAGTCGATGGCGATGGCGTGGTCGTGGACGCTCAGCTCGGACGCGGAGATCGTCGTCGAGAGGTCGGTGCTGCGCGAGACCCCGTCGAGCTGGTGCTGGATCAGCGTGAACTGGACCTGGCCCGAGCCCAGCAGGGACGCCAGGGTCGCCTGGTCCTCATTGAACTGGACGTCGAGGGTGCGGACGTACGACCGTTCGGCCAGGCCGTCCTGGACGATCAGACCGGCCACGGCCGGCGCCTCGGGAACCGGGAACGAGGCGGCCGTGAGCGCGGTGGGAATCGCATTGGTCGGGACACCTTCGACATTGCCGGCGCGGTCGGTGCCGATCGTGTAGAAGCTGTAGGTGTGCACGGCCCCGTCGGTGATCGCCTGATAGGTCGTCGATCCCGTCAAGATGCCCGACGCGTCCGGCGGGGCGGCCGGGAAGACGCCGACCTCGGTGGCCGGATTCCGAATCGACCGAAACGAACAGCGTGAACGAGGCCAGCCCCGAGCCTCCCGTGTCGATCCCGGACCAGGAGACGACGAATTGGGGGTTCGTGGTATCGACCGACGTGACCTGGGTCGAGGGGGTGGTCAGGTCGGGCAGGTAGGTGCTGGCGTCGACCCCGGGGGCCCTGGTCTCGACGTTGCCCGCGGCGTCGGTGGCGACGCTGTAGAAGGCGTACATATGGCCGCCCTGGCCGGCATAGTTCGCCGTCGGGTTCGCGGCCGGGACGGTGGTCCAGTACGTGAACGGGGCGCCGTTGTCCGAGACGTAGAGGGCGTACGACTGGATGCCCGACGACGTCCCGCCGCCGCTCGGGATCGGGTCGGTCCCCGTCGCCGTCACGGGGAAGTTCGCCAGCGTCTCCACCTTCGGCAGCGGACTGACCTGGCTGGTCGGTGCCTGCGAGTCGATGAGCCACGAGACGCTCGCCGACCCGCTCACGTCGCCGGCCGAGTCGGCGACCAGTCCCGGCAGGAGCGTCAGCGTGTACGCCCCGTCGCTCGCGGCTAGCGCGTCAAGGCCGGTGATCCGGTACGTGGTGTCCGAGATGCCGATGATCGCGATGTTCGAGCCGGTGATCCGGTTCGGGCCGCCCTCGCGCGTCAGCGTGAAGTCCGAGGGCGTCAGCGTGCTGGGGTCGATCGCCTTGCCGAACGTCAGATCGACCGAGCTGACCGGCGAGGTCCGGGGACTCGCCACCGTCGAGAAGCCGGTCACGGTCAGCGGCGTCAGGTCCACGAAGACGTCGAACGTCGCGTCCGACGAGACGTTCCCGGCGGCGTCGATGGCGTTGACGACCAGGTGATGGTTCCCCGGCCCGGTGAACTGGATCGGCAGGCTGAAGGTCGTCCCGGAGACGACGGCATCGCCCAGGTCGATCCCGCTGGTCGCATCGACGGCGTGGACCGTCAAGCCCGGCTCAGCGAGCGAGCCGGTGAGCGTCACCGCCGTGCTGTTGACCACGCCGCTGGGTCTGGCGCCGCCGGACGCCGTCCGGATGGCCAGGTTCGAGGGAGCGGCCGGCGCCTGCGTGTCCACGACGAAACTGACCGAGCCCGAACCCTGGCCGGCGTTCCCCGCGAGGTCCTTGACGGCCGCCAGGTTGACGACGAACGTGTACGGCCCGTCTCCCGAGGTCAGGGCGTCGAGGCCGCCGATCTCGTACGTGTTGCCCGAGACGTTGCTGATCGTGATGTTCGTGCTCGTGATCAGGTTCGGGCCGCCGTTCTGGGTCAGGGACAGCGACGACGGGTTGAGGGTCGTCGGGTCGATCGGCTTGCTGAACGTCACGTCGATGGCCGGGACCGGGAAGTTGCGCGGGGTCGGCTCGGCGGGCGCGATCTGAGTGATTGCGGGCGCCTGGGTGTCCATGGTCCAGGAGACGGTGACCGCGCCGACGCCCGGGTCGCCGCTCGGGTCGTGGACCTGCGTGGCGTCGATCGTGAACGTGTACGACCCGTCGCTCGCGGCCAGGAGACCGAGGCCGCCGATCTCGTACGTGTTGCCCGAGACGTTGCTGATCGTGACGTTCGTGCTCGTGATCAGGTTGGGGCCCCCGTTCTGCGTCAGGCTGAGGGCACCCGGGCCGAACGAGGTCGGGTCGATCGCCTTCGAGAAGGCGACGAGGACCGCGCCGACCGGCGTGTTCCGCAAGCCGGAAGTCACGCCGGTGACGGAGGCCACGGCGGGCGAGACGGCCGCCATGGTCCAGGTCTGGGTCGCGGAGCCCGTCCCGAGAATGCCCGACGGGTCGGCGATCCCCCCGGTGTTCACGGCCAGGGTGTACGCGCCGTCGCTGGCATCGAGCGCCGCGAGCCCGTGGATCTGGTAGGTGGTCGGGGTGAGCTGCGCGATCGTCACGCCCGAGGTGATCAGGTTCGGCCCGCCGTTGCGGGTCAGGGTCAGGGCGTGGAAGTCGAAGGTTGTCGGGTCGATCGGCTTCGAGAACGTGACGGTCAGGCCGTCCACCGGGACGGCGGCCGGGCTCGGCGGGGGCGGGCTGATCGACACGATCGTCGGCGGCGCCTGGTCGGCGGGAGCGTAGACGAGCGTGTACGACCCGGTGCCGTTGTGGTCGAGGATGTGCACCCGGTTCTCGTCGAGCGGCGGCAGGCCGTTGCCGATGAAGGTGCGGGTGGTCTGCCAGAAGTCCTGCGTCGGCAGGATCGTGCCGTCGGAGTGGATGACGCTCACAAGCTCGTAGCCGGACCCGCCCGGGTCGAGGGCGTTGATGTACTCCCAGCCCGAGCCGGCCGGGACGGTCAGGTGGATCTGGAGCTGATTGCTGGGGTTCGGGGCCCCGTCGAAGGTCGGGTTCGAGGCGACGGTCACGGGCACGGACGTGTCGTTGGCGAAGTAGAGCTTGTTGGGCGTGTCGGTCCCGTCGCTGGTGTCGTTGACGAGGAAGGCGGGTCCGGGGGTGTCGCCGCCGCCGAAGTCCTGCCCGGCGTGGATCAGGACGTGGAAGTTGACGCTGTCCACGAGCGAGAGCTGCTGGCCGCCGGGCCCCTGGTGCTCGAAGGTGGCCGAGTAGTCGGTGAACAGGCCCTGGAGGCTCGACGTCATGAGCCAGCGGGCCAGCGCCGTTGCGCCGGGGGCGACCGTGCCGATGTTCGCCGTCAGCGAGGGCGACAGGCTCTGGCCGTTGACCTGGGTGCCGATGATGTTGAAGTTGATGGCCAGGCCCTTGGCATTGTCCACGATCTTCGGCTGGGCCGAGGCGATCGTCAGGTTCTGCGCGGCCCCGGCGCCGACGTTCTGGACCAGCACGTCGAGCTCGTACGGCACGCTCGGCTCGACCTGCGGCGTGAACGGATCGTCGCCGATCACGTCGCGCTGGAGGAAGTAGTCGAGGTGAAGCTCCGGCTGCGGGTAAACCGTGATCGGGACGTCGGCGAGCGTGATCGAGACCGGGACCCCCTGATCGACGTACTGGAGCGTACCGCCAACGGTGTACTGCGTCGGGGTCGCCCCGGAAGCCTGGAGCGAGGGGATCAGGGTCCAGGTGGCCGTGCCGGTCGAGTCGGCCGCGACGTCGCCCGTGCCGTCCACCGCGGTGAGGCCGCTCAACGTGGGCGAGCCGACGCCGAAGAGCGCGTTGGAGTAGGTGCCGCTGGCGTCCTTCACGAGGAGGTCGATCTTGACCCCGGTGACGTCGGTCGGCTCGTTGTCCGCGAGCTGGAGCGTGGCGGCGAACGCCTGGTGGGTCTGGACGAGCGACTGGCTGAGTTGCAGGACGACCTTGGCGCAGACCGAGCTCGCGGCGTTACTGACGGTGCCCCCGCCCGGCGCGGCGACGTCGGTCGAGGCCGTGGTGACCGTCGGCGACGAGCAGGCGCCGCCCCCGCCCCCCGCCCCCGAGGCTGGCCCGTAAGAGATGGTACCGTGCGAGTTGCTGCTCTGCGAACCCGGCAACTGGGGCTTGCAGCACATATTGCTCTGGATGATCGACGGGACGTTGCGATTGATCTGGTTCCCGCAGAAGTAGTCGTAGGCCACGTTCGTCTGAATGGTGGGGCACGTCTGGACGCAGCCGTCCCGGATCTGGTACGTGCAGATGTTGATGAAGGACGGTTTCGAGGTGTAGTCGAAATCGACCTGGACCGGGACGGCCTGCGCCCAGCCGTTATACTCCAGGTCGGACAGGACGGCGGCAAGAACATAGGCAGCCAGACCCGTGGCGGGACCCAGGGGTTTCCCATTCTTATCCCGGAGCTGGGTCACAAGTTCTCCCAGAATACTTCCAAGGCTGTCCGGGAATCCGTACGGGTTGAAATCGAAGGAGTCCTTGACGGTGAAGTGCAGTTGCGCTTCCAGTTTCAACCGATGATCGATGCTGCTGGTGGGCGGCGTGAGCTTGATGTCGCCCGTGATCGCCCGGCTGTCCAGCGAGTTGAGGAATTTGCTGCTGCCGATGCCGCCCGACAGGAGGCCGCCGACACTCTGGACCCCGCCCGGGTTGTAGTTGCACTCGATGAGATTGACGTATTGAGTGCCGTTGGCTGTAAAGCCATTGATGTCCCACTGCATGCCGTGGTTGTCGGCGTAATCCACGAGGTCGGACAGCGAGATCTGACTCGGGAGCGAGCAGGAATTCAGGTCTCCCGCTTGCAACTCCTGGTTGATCACGTCGCGGGCGAAGGACAGGACCGAATTGGTCGCAGCCACGGTGTCCTGCGTCTTCTTGTACCCCAAGTACTGACCGTTCGACCCGGCCCGGTTGACGACATCGGAACCATCGCCGAACATGGCGGTGGTCGGCGGCGTCGTCCTCTTGAGGATCGGGTTGTTCGGCCCCCCTGCGAGGAACGTGGCGTAGACCGAAGTGGCCTCAAGTCCATACCGGGCCGCCACAAAGGGCGCGGCGGCCAGGGCCAGCGCATATTCATTCTGGAGCACGTCATCGGACTGCTTCGAGCCGTTCAGCTCCGGGACGCCCGTCGACGGGCAGTCGCCCTGGGTCACGGGCCCGAGCGACTGCGGGTTGACGTTGACATCCGACGATAGGGGCGAGACCTGCCCCGTCGCCGGGGTGGTCGGCGTGGACGCCACCACGCCGAGCGGCACCGACGGGATGATCGGCGACGTGACCGTCGCGGGATCGAGCGGGCTGCCCAGCGCGTCGGGCGTGCCCAGCGAGATCGGCACGAGCGACTGGACGATCACCGGGATCGTCACCGAGGAGAGCGGCGGGAGCGTGCCAATCTTGGTGACCAGCGCCGTGAAGACGAGGTCGGGGGGACCGCCCTGCGGCAGGTTCAGCACGACGTCCTGCGCGGCGATCAGGCCGTGGTTCGTGATCGTGTAGTTGATCTGGGCGTAGCCCTTCGAGAAGTCGAGCGTGCTGGCGTCGATGTAGCCCGGGTCCACCGTGACGACCGGCACCGGCACGTTGGTCTCGAACGTGGTCTGGAGGGTGATCTGCGTCTCGTCGGCGACCTGGGTCGGGACGACGCTCCAGGTGTACGTGACCAGGTTCCGCGGCAAGAACGCCGTGACGGTCTGGGTCTGGCCCGCGCTGACCAGGACGACGCCCGAATACGAGTTATGATCGGCGTCGGTCACATTGACCGTGTAGTAGCCTTCGCGGAGGCTGGGGAAGGTGATGGTGCCGTCGGCGCCGGTGGTCCCGCTGGCGGCGACCGAGCCGTCAATCGCGTCGATCACCGTGACGGAGGCCCCGGCGACGTGCGGCTTGGTGGCGGCGAAGTAGGTGTACTCGTCCTGGGCATCGACCGTCAGGCCGCCGGTGGCGTCGGAGAGCATCCGGAAGGTGAACGGGACGGTCAGCGCGAGGCCCTTGTTCCCGTTGACGACGATCTGACCCGTGTAGTTGCCGAGTGCCAGGCCGTTCGGCGGCGTGAGCTGGAGGACGACCGGGGCCGAGCCCCCGGCGGGGATCGAGGCCATGGATATCAGCGTCGCCGCGGCGATCCAGGAGACGTTCGGCAGGCTCAGCGTCAGTGGGCCGGTGTCGGCGCCTCCCGTGTTCTCGACCTGGAACTGGACGAGCACCTGCTGGCCGCTGACCATGCCGGCCTGGAGCCGCGCCGGGTTGGACGCGAGCTGGGGCGTCAGCGCGATCGTCTTCTCGCTGATCGGGATGTCGGTCGTCGCCCCCTCGGCGGTGGTGACGCGGAGCGTGACGGTCCCGGACGGTATGACGCTGTCGATCGCCGCCAGGGTGTAGGTCAGCGGCAACGTCGAGTCGCCCGCGAGGGTCGGGCCCGGGGTGCCGTCGCCGAGCTGGAGCGTGACCTTGACGTTGGCCGGCTGGTTCAGGACCTGGACGGTCACGTCGGTCAGCGGCGTCTGGCTGAAGTTGGTGAGCGTCACGGTCCCGGTGACGGGCGAGCCTTTCGCGATCAACTGGACGGAGGCAGAGGGAGGCTCGCGCTGATGCCCAGCAGGGTGAACGTCCCTTGCACGGGGGCGGTCGGGCGCCGGCGTAGGAGGCGCCGATCGTGTAGTCGCCGGCCTCGCCGGGCAGCGGCGTGAAGTTCGCCGTGAAGTTCCCGTTGACGTCGGTGATGGCCGTGATGACCCGGTCCGTGTTGCGGACGCCGAGGTGGATGTCCACCGCCTTGTACTGGGCGGGCGAGCCGTCGGCCGCGTTCGTCGCGTGGCCGGTCAGGGGGATGACCGTCCCCGCCAGCGCGGTCGTGACGCTCGTCGAGACGGTCGCGGTGTAGGAGGCCGTCACCGCGATCGCGGGCGAGACCGTCGTGTCGTTCGTCGTGTCGGATTCGACGATGGTGTTGTTCGCGTTCGTGACGACGATGGCGTAGTACCTGCCGAGCTGCGCCGGTGCGTGGACCGTGACCGTCCGGTCGAAGTAGAGACCCGCGGGGAGCGTGCCATTGAAGTCGAACGTGTCCACCGCGACGGCGTTCGCGTCGAGGGTCGGGTCGGGGGACAGGTACAGGACCTGCTGCCAGTCGCCGGTGGCGTCGGTGAGGCCGTTGTTCTGGATCCGATACGTGATGTTGAAATTGCTGTCGCCGCTGACGGTGTCCGGGGTCGAGACGCTCGCGACGACGAGGTCGGGGAAGTGGGTATCGACGACGTGCAGGTTCGAGGTCGAAGTGCCGTAGCCGGTGGCCGAGGCCGTGATCGTGTAGTCGGCCTGCGTGCCGGCGATGCCGTCGTCCACCGCCGTGATGTTGAACCCGGCCGACGCCAGGCCCGCGGGAATCGTGACGGTTGCCGGGACCGTCACCTTCGTGGGATCGCTCGCGGCGAGCGCGACGGTCAGCGGGGCCGAGAGGTCGCCGGTCCGGTTGATCGTGCCGCTGATGGTCGCGCCCTTGGTCATCGAGACCGCGCTCAGGCTCAGCGCGAGGCCGGGCGCCGTGTTGTCGGTGACGACGACGGTCGCGGTGGCCCCTCCCTGGAGGATCGTGCAGCCGCACTCGGGGTAGGTCCCGTTGGCGCTGATCGTGACGGCCACGTTGCCGTCGGCCGTCGTGTCGCTGACCGCCGCGATCGGGAAGGTCGCCGACGCCTGGTTGGCCGGGATGACCACCGTGGCGGGCACGGTCGCCTTGTTCGGGTTGCTGCTGAGCAGCTTGATCGTCAGCGGCTGGTCCGAGACGATGTCGCGGCTGACGGTCCCGATCGCGGCGTTGGGCCCGGCCGTCTTGCGGAACGAGGCGGGCGTGATCGACAGCGAGAGGTTCGGGATGTTGTCGGCGATCACCGTGATGATCGCGGACGAGGCCGGGTAGCTCGTGGCGTTGGCCGTGATCGTGACCAGCTTGGGCTTCTCGATCACCGAGTTCTGGATGGTCGGCAAGGTGATCGTGACCGACGTCTGCCCGGCCGGGATCGTGACCGGCGGCAGGTTGAACGCCGTGAGCGTCCCGATGGGGTCGGTCTCCGTGAGTGCGACGCTCAGCGCGCTGTCCAGGCCGGCGTTGCGGGTGATCGCGGCGGTCACCGACCCGCCCTCGAGCACCTGCGAGGCGCCCAGGGTGATGCCCAGCGTGGGAGTGACCTGGATCGATTGCAGCGTGAACGAGTCGGTGGTCGGCGTAGCCAGCAGGTTGCCGGCCAGGTCGGCGACGCCCGCACCGACGTTCACCGTGTAGGTGCCCGGCGCGGCCAGGGCGGGACTGAAGCCGAGCGTGTAGGTTGTCCCGCTGCCCTGGATCGTCGAGACCGGGATCGTCGTGTTGCCCGGCCCGGTCAGCGTGACCGACGAGAGCGTGAGCGTGTTCGGGTCGATCGCCTGGCTGAACGTCAGCGTCCGGCTGGACAGCGGCGCCTGCCCGGTCGCCGCGCCCGCGACGACGGTCGGATGGACCGTGTCGATCGTGACCGAGATCGAGGACTGCACCACGGACCCGATCGTCGGGGTGAAGACCGCCCGGATCGTGTGCTTGCCGTCGCTGAGGGCCTGCGCGGCCGTCAGGGTGATCGGCACGGTGCCGGCGGCGGCGACCGCCTGGGTCACCGTCGCCACGCCATCGACGTCGAGCTCGACCGCGCCGGGCTTGCTGACCGTCACGTTGAAGGTCGGCGTGGTGACGTTGGTCAGGCCGTCGCTGTGCGAGGCGCCCGAGTCGCTGCCCGCGTCGAGGGCGAGGCTGACCGTGGGCAAGACCTGATTCAGTGGCAGGACCTGGACGGAGTCCGTCCCTCCCTGGAGCTTGTTCCCGGCCGGGTCGGTCACGCCGGACTGGCCGTGGATCGTCAACTGGTACACATCGTCCGGCAGCGCCTTGATGAAATGGAGGGTGGCGATCTCGGAGGTCGGGTCGTAGCTGATGTAGGCGATGTCGGAAGAGACATCGGTGTCGTTGCCGTTGCCGAAGACGCCGTCTCCGCCGCTGGCCAGCAGTGTGTAGTTGGCCAGGCTGGTGACGCTGGCCGGGTCCAGCCCGTCCACGTCGGAGTAGGTCACCTGGAGCTGGGTCGACTGGATGGTCGCGCTGGCGACCGTCGGCGCGGACGTATCGACGACGAAGGTGGACACATAGTTGGTTCCCCCGACGCCGTTGCTGATCCCGTCGAGCAGCCGGCCGTCAACCCCCCGGATGCCCGAGGCCCCCGACAGGACCGTGAGCTGGTACGTCCCGTCTTGCAAGGCGGGGAAGCTCAGGACCACCTGGGTCGAGCCGGCGTTGTACGACGGCGTGACCGTGATCGGTGTGCCGCCGCTTCCAGGCTGACCATTCACGCCGTAACCGATCAGCGCGTAGTTGGCCGGATTGAGGGCGTTACTGGCGACCAGGGCCTCGGGGAAGTTCAAGGTCAGCGACGTGATCGCCTGGTTGGCGTACTGGCTCGGGACCTGGCTGAGCACGCGCAGACTGTTGCTGTCGGCGGCCAGGAGGGTGACGTTCGACGGGTTGAACACCGGACTATAGAATTGACCGTTGCCCGCGTTCTGGCCGGTGATGGAGCTGAACAGCCCGGACCGGGAGGCCGCGGTCAGGATCACGAACTGGGCGCCGTTGGTCGGTGTGAAACCGTTGATCGGGATCAGGTTGAGCGCGCCGCCGATCACGGCCGGGCCCGTCACGGCGAGCTGGTCGTACTGGGTTCCCGCGGTCGTGCCGCCGATCTGGATATTAAGCGCCCCGGCCGACGTCTGGGTGAAGCTCCCGGTAATCGACAGGATGCCCGGCGTGTTGCCGACGCCGGGCGCCGTGGTTCCCGAGTTGAAGACGTTCGCCTGGATCGTGCCGTTGCCCGAGAGCGTGCCACCCGACATCTGGAACGTGCCACCGACGACCGTGCCCGCGCCCGTGGCCTGGACGTCCACCCGGCTCAGGTTGACCGTTCCGCTGTTGAGCGGAATCGTGCCGCCGTTGGTCGCTGCCAGTACCGAATTGTTCCCCACGTCCGAGAAGATGCGCTGCAGGCCCGGCAGGGGAATGACGCTGCCGGCGCCGTCGGCCGTGAAGTGGGTCGAGCCGGAGGTGTAGCTGGTGACCTTGCTGAGATCCACCTTGCCGCCGGCCTGCGCGGTGACGTTCAGGACGCTGAAGGTGTTCCCCGCACCGGCGCCGCTGAAGCTGGTCAGGTGCGTCAGGTCGAGCACCGACCCGGCGCCGCTGGCCTGGAGCGTGCCGCCGTAAGGTTCGGTCAGCGTCGTCAGCGCCGGCAGCGTCAGGTCGGCACCGCCGGCGACGGAGATGTTGGCATTGTTGATGTTGGCGAGGGCCGCGGTCGTGATCGCGGAGAGCTTGTCGTCGAGCGCCAGGTCGCCGCGGTCCAGGGCCGTCAACGCGGGCGTGAGGATCGACCCGCCGTTCTTCGCCTCGAGTACGGAGTCGTTCGCGGCGTCGGATATCAGCTTGGGGAGGCTGGAAAGGTCGATGACGCTGTTGGCCCCATCGGCCGTGAAGTGGGTCGAGCCGCCCGTGTAAGACGTCAGGCCGGAGATATCCACTCGGCCGCCCGCCAACGGGTTGACCGAGGCCACGCTGAAGCCCACGCCGCCGCTGAAGCTGATCAGGTGGGAGAAGTCGAGCACCGAACCGGTGCCGCTGGCAATCAGGAAGCTCCCGGTCGGGCCGGCGAAGTGGGTCAGTGCCGGGAAGCTCAACGTGCCCCCGTTGAAGACAACGAACGACGACCCGTCCGCGATCGTCAGGCCGCCGAAGTCCGGCTTGCCACCGTAGACCGTCATCGTCGCGCCGGTGTAGCTGGCGATCTGGTGCGTCCCGATCGTGCTCGCGCTGTCGAACAGCAGGTCGGTCCGGTCGAGAGTGGTCAGGACCGGGTCCACGATGCTCCCGCCGTTGACCGCGTGGATCGACGAGTTGCCAACGGCATCGGCGTCGATCGAGGGCAGCGACGAGAGGTCGATGACCGTCCCGGTCCCGTTCGCGTCGAAGACCAGCGTGCCGTGGAGGGCGGTCGTCGCGTGCGACAGATCGACGTATCCCTGGTTGTAAGCGTGGACGTTGACGTGACCGTAGCCGCTGGCCCCGGTCAGGGTGATGACGTGCGAGAGGTCGAGCATCGCGGGCGTGCCCGTGTTGTTCGGGCCGCTCGTGCCATTGGCCTCCAGGTAGGTCTCACCGGAGGTCCCCGCGTACTCCGTCACGTTCGGGAACGACACGTCGGCGCCGCTGTAGGCGTACACGCTGTCGCCGTCGATGGTGTGCAGGCCCGGGAAGCTGGTGGTGCCGCCGTAGTCGGTGATCGTGCTCGACGTCAGGCTCGTGATCTGCGCCGTGGGGAAGGTGCTGGCGACGTCGAGGTACAGGTCGGTGCGGGCCAGCGTCGCCAGCACCGGGATGACGATCGTGCCGCCGTTGAAGGCGGTCAGGTACGAGTTGTTATTGGCGTCGGACGTCATGGCCGCGAGCTTCGACAGGTCGATCCGCGTGCCCGTGCCGTTGGCCTCGATGGCAAGCTGGCCGCCGGGGTTGCTCGTCACGCCGCTGAGGTCCACCGTGCCGCTGTTCGACGCATTGATATAGACGTGCGCGTAGCCGCTGGCCCCGGTCAGCGTCGTGACGTGCGACAGGTCGAGCACCGCTCCGGTGCCCGTGGTGCTGGTGCCGTTGGCCTCCAGGTGGCTGTCGGAGGAACTCCCCGCGTACTCCGTCACGTTCGGGAACGACACGTCGGCGCCGCTGTAGGCGTACACGCTGTCGCCGTCGATGGTGTGCAGGCCCGGGAAGCTGGTGGTGCCGCCGTAGTCGGTGATCGTGCTCGACGTCAGGCTCGTGATCTGCGCCGTGGGGAAGGTGCTGGCGACGTCGAGGTACAGGTCGGTGCGGGCCAGCGTCGCCAGCACCGGGATGACGATCGTGCCGCCGTTGAAGGCGGTCAAGTACGAGTTGTAGACGGCGTCGGAGGCGATGGCCGCGAGCTTCGATAGTTCGATGTCCGACCCCGCGCCGTTGGCCTGGAAGGAGAGCTGGCCGCCGGGGTTGGACGTGACGCCGCTGAGGTCGATCGTGCCGCCGTTCCACGCGCCGATGTAAACGTGGCCGGAGCCGCTCGCGCCGGTCAGGCTGGTCAGGCCGGAGAGGTCGAGCTTCGAATTCGCGTCGAAGCTGTAGAGGTACGTGTCTGCGTTCGCCTGCCCCGCGTAGCTCGTCGCCTCGGGCAGCGCCAGGGTCGCGCCGAGCTGGACCGTCAGATTGGCGCCGGACAGCGTCGTCGCGCCCGTCGCGGTGAGCGTCGTGCCCGCGCCGGTGGCCGTGAGCGTGCCGCCGGTCATCACCAGGGGTCCGGCCAGCGTCGAGGTGCCTCCGCCCACGGTCAAGGAGCCCCCGGCGATCGCCAGCGTATCTCCGGCGGCCGTCGTGAGGCTGCGAATCGACTCGGTGTCGCCGGCCTGAATCGTGATCGTCGCGGGCGAGGCCGTGTTGATGACGACGTCATCGCCGCTGGTGGGCACAAAGCCGGTGCTCCAGTTCGACGGATCGTCCCAATTGCCGCCGCCGAGGTTGATCCAGGTGGCAACCGTGGAAGGCGCCGTGCTGAGATCGAACTCGGTCGCGTTCTGACTGGCGGCCAGTTCCGCGGGAACCCCGATCGTGGCGAACGATCCGGCCGCGCTGGCATACTTCAGCACGGGGTAAGTCTGGCCGGCGGCCGGCACGTAGCCGTTGACAAGTTCGGCGTTGAAGGTGCCCGCCAGCGTGGCCGAACCGAGGATCACGGCCTGTCCGAACTGCCCACTGGCCGCCGAACCGCCGATCTGCACGTCGAGGGTGCTGCCGGACGTCAACGTGAGTTTTCCCGCCACGCTGTACAAGCTGCTCGGGGTCAGCGTCGTGCTGCCGCTGTTCGTGGCGTTGACGGCGGGATTCGACAGGTTGAGCGTGGCCCCGACGGGGAGCAGGAGCGGCGTCGCGATGGGGTCGGCGCTGGCGGCTGGCGCTGAGGTAACACCAAGTTGCAGCGACGAGAAGTTGGCGCTGGTGACCTTGGGGAGCGTCGCGGTGCCGCCGGTCAGCGTGAGGTTGCCCGTGTAGCTCGTCCAGGCGTCCCCCAGGTGGGCGTCGGTGCCGTCGGAGTTCACGCTGACCCCGTTGAGACTGGTCAGCTTGCCATCGAGGATGCTGCTGCCGCCGGTGTCGGCGATCGTGATGCTGTTCGTGCTGTTGAGGGCGGAGAGGCTGCCCAGGTTGAGCGTGCCGCCGTTGTACGCATTGAGCCACAAGGGACTCTGCTGGGTCACGGAGGCCAGTTTGGAGACGTCGAGCACGCTGTTGGCGTCCTGGACCTGGAACGTGCTGGAGTTCGCGCTGAAGTTGGTGAGACCGGGCAGGCTCAGGGTGCCCCCGCCCGAGATGTACAGGCTCGCACCGTCGACGTCGGTCAGCTTGGGGAGGGAGTACGAGCCACCCTCGACGTTCAGGTTGCTGTCGGTGAAACTGGTCCAGGAGTCGGCGACGTGCTGGTCCGTGCCGTCAAGCGAGACGACAATGCCGGCGAGCTGTTCGGCGGTGAGAGTCGTGAGCTTGCCATCGAGGAGCGCGCCGCCGTTGTGGTCGTTGATCGCGATGCCGGGGCCGAACGAGTCGATGGCGGTGATGCTCGTCAGACCGCTCAGGTCGAGCGTGCCGCCGGTGTTGTCGTTGATGTTGATGTTGTTGTTGCCGCTGGTCAGGCTGGTCAGACCGCCCAGCTTGAGCGTGCCGCCGTTGGTCGCATCGACGGTCCAGTTATTGGAGAGGTTGGCGGACTGCGTCAGGGTCGTCAGGCCCGACACGTCCAGGACGCTGCCCGTGCCGTCGGCCTGGAACGTGCTGTTGTTGGCGGCATAGCTGGTCAGCTTCGGGAGGCTGAGGCTCGCCCCGGCGAGGGCGTTCAGGCTGGCGCCGTCGCTCGTGGTGGCGCCGCCGGCCGTGAACGAGGTGCCCGTGCCGGTGGCCGTGAGGGCCGCCCCGGAGGCGATCGTCAATGCGCCGACCACCTGCGAGCTGCCGCCGCTCACCGTGAACGTGCCGCTCGCGATCTGGAGCGAGGCGTTGTCGGTGAGGCTGCGGACGGTGACGTCCCCGCTGGAGACCACCATCGGGTTGCCCGTCGCGCCGATGGTCACGTCGGCGGCGGTGCCGGGAACGGCCTTCGTGTCCCAGTTGTTCTTGTCCTGCCAGGACGTACCGTCCCCGAGGCCGGTCCACTGGACCGCCGAGAGCACCAGCCGCGCCTCGAGCCACTCGATCGCCGGCCGCATCCGGCTCTCGGATCTCAGGCGCGAGGCTCCAAACCGCCGACGCCCCGACCCGGTGGTGACACCACGTGACGTACGTGTCCGTTCCACAACGATCCTGCCTTTCCGCGGATGTGGCTCACGAGAGCGAACGTGACCGACTGAACTGAGACGTGACCGGGACAGTACGCCGGGAGTGCGACCCCGCGACGTCTCTGTCCGTTCCACGACGACCCTGCCCTTCCGCGAAGGTGGTTCACGAGCACGTGACCGACCGACGTAAGCGGGACCGGACGCGGGGGGGATCGAACCGTCTCAGCCCGTGAGCAACGTGTCGGAAGGACCTTGCGCCAGGATGTGTTGCTATCTCATCATGTCAGCGCACAGTACAAAATCGCCGGCCGGACCCGCGCCGCCCGGGACCGGTCGGAAGGGGTCGTCGGCCACGATCGTGACACGGGAAAATCAACGGGGAACTCGAGTCCGGGACATGCAACACGTGCCGGCTCTGAGCCCGGACTCCGCCCTACCTCTCGTGGCGAGATCCACGATCAAGAATCAGTTTTACTGACTGCCACTTTCTGTTTTTAGAGAGTGGCCTGGATAATTGCAAGCAAAAAGTCAGTCGTGGGTGCCTGTTTCCCGGAATCAACATGCAAGCTCGCTCGGCCCGAGCGGGCGTTCCCGGCGCGGTGCGCCATCGGGTGTCGCCCGCTCCTTGCACGCTTGACCGGCGCGGTGGGGTCTGCTGAGATCCGTGTTCCGGTTGCCCGGCGGGGAGACTGCCGGTGACGAGCCGACCTGGAATCCATTCCCGAAGCACCTATGAAAAACGAGTCTGTAGCACGATCACCGGTTTCCTGGCTACAGACTCTGAAAAACCTGATCCTCTCCTTGAGTCTCGCGGCGCTGTCGCTCGGCCTCCTCATCCCGGCCGTGAGCACCCGCGCCGACGAGCGTGGCCGGAGCGCGGACCCGTTCGCCATTCCGACGTTCCATTGGAGACTGTAGCGAGGATACCGGGTCGATTTTGGCCTCCTTGCGGAAAACGTGGTGGATGGCACCCCGTGAACCGTCTTCCGAGCCTTGTTTCGGTCCTCATCCCTGGCGGCTCTTTCTGGAGGACGCTTCCCATGCGGCCGACGCACACGAAGCGGTTGGTCCTGGCGCTGGTGGTCCTGGCACTCGTGGCGCCGGCCCGGGCGGGCGTGAAGAGTCGGGCGGCGCGCGAGGCGGCGGAGGTCGTCCTTGAGCGGTTCGGCAAGCAGCTCGCCGGCAAGACTGTCGAGACGCTGGCGCGCGGCTCGAGCGGCTGGCGGTGCGGCACGGTGAGGATGTGCTCACGGTCGCTCGCCGGGTCGGCCCGCGCGGGCTCGAGCTGATCGAGCGGGCCGGTCCCGAGGCGGAAACCGCCGTCCGGTTGCTCGCCCGGTTCGGCCCCGAGGCGGCCCCGCTGCTCGAGCAGCCGGCCCAGCTCGCGCTGGGACGCCGCCTGGGTGATGACGCCCTCGCCGCGCTGGTGCGCTATCCCGGCCTCGCCGAACCGCTGCTGACCCGGTTCGAGGCCCCAGCGGCGCGGTGCTCGGCACGCTCTCGCCCCGCAACGCCCGGCGCCTGGCCATGTTGGCAGGCGAGCCCCTGTTCACCCAGTCTGCCCGTGCCGCCGAGCTGTTCGAGGTCGTCGCCCGGCACGGCGACCGCGCTCTGGAGTTTCTCTGGCGGCACAAGGCGGTGCTGGCCGGCGGCGCGGCGCTGGCGACCTTCCTGGAACACCCTGAGCCCTATCTTGATGGCCTGGTCCGGCTGACCGACACCGCGGCCGGCGCCGCCACGGCGCCCTGACCGAAGGCGCCGCGCGGCGGCCCGCACCACCAACTGGACGCTCCTCGGCTTGGCCGGCATGCTCCTTGTGTTCGCCGCCGGGCTGCTCCGTCGCGTCCACGCTGCGTCCCGACCCCGGCTCGCCCCTTGCCCCATCCCGGCCAGGCCGCCGACGGACTGCTCACTTCCCTGCAGCCCCTCTCCGCGGTAGAATCCGCTCAGACCCGCCGTGGCGAGTCTGATCTTCACTCGCGCGGCTGTCTCCCCATCTTTGGCAAGTGGGTATGTGGAATCCCTCGTCCGGCGCATCAAAAGCGGGCGCCTGTCCGAAATGCCATCTCAGCGTAACCGTTTTGACCCCGTTTTCGAGGGGGTGGTTACGCTGAGTCGCAACCCTTTCTCCCAAAACGAGAAACGTTCATGCGTGGGTCCGGCACCCCACCCTCCTCCCGATTTTGGTAGCCCAAAACCGGGAGGTTACGCTAAACCGCATCACAACCCTTAGCCGTTCAGGATGTTGCAACGCCCGCTGTGCCGGACCCCGCCCCGCCTTCGAGGGGATTGAAACGGAACTAATCCTTAAACAAGCGAGGTCGGGGCATTGACACAAGGCTGTCAGCGGCTCAAACCCTTTGTTTTCCGGCACAGGGGCAAACGAGAGAATTCGGTTTCGCGCTCACTCGAAATTGAACGCCGTCAGTATTCGCCTTCGCAGAAAGGCCGGGAACTATAGGTTTACGAACCAAGCCGCCTCGCGACCACGCTTGGTTAAGGACTAGGCAAGGGGCTGTGCCCCTTGAAATCCCCAAAGAACAAGCGGATTCCGATATCATCGGGGGTGATCACCACTCCCACGGAGGTCCGCCATGAACGCCTTCATCGAACACCACCAGCAGGCCATCCGCTTTGATTACTCCTGCTTCGATCGCATCCTCCTCAACGCGATCATTCAGGTCCTGCAGAACCCCGCCTGTGTCGTCGGCTTCCTCAAAGAGAAACGCCTGGCGACCGAAGTGACCCCCGCCTACTTCCGAGCCATTTCCACCGACTACCATCTCTTCGTCCAGGCCCTCGCCGAGCAGAGACATGTGGAGATCGTCCAACCTCCCAAGGATGTCCGTCGTGAGGAGTGGGTGGAACCCTTCTATCGAAACTTGCAGGGCCAAAACGGTATCGCCGTCATCCTCAAGAGCCGCGAGAACGCCCGCGTGGCCGTGAGCTTCCCCCGCCAGGGCAACCATGTCGAACGCTGCAACCGTTTCGTCCAGCAGTATTACTTCTACCTTCAGGATCAAGACTTCGGCCGGATGTTCCTGCGGATCTGTCCCTACTTCCCCTTCAGCGCCCGCATCTGTCTCAACGGCCATGAATGGCTGGCGTGCCGGTTGCGCCAGGAGGGCATCACCTTCGAGCAGTGCGCCAACGCCTTCCGGAGTTGCGCCGACCCGGCCCGGCTGCAGGAACTGGCCGATCAGTTCTCGGCCGCCCATATCGAAGCCTGCGCCCACCGTTGGCTGGCCCAGTTGGTTCCCTTCTTCACCGACCGGGAGCGCCGCCACCAGGGGTTCGGCTATCGCCTCTTCGTCAGCCAGATCGAGTACTGCACCAATCTGATCTTCGAGCGTCGCGTGGCGCTGAACCGCCTGCACGAACGTCTCCTCGACCTGAACCGCTCGATCGGCCACCCGGACAAGATCGCCATGATCTTCGGTCGGCGGATCACCCAGCACACCGACGCGGGCCTGAAGACGCAGATCCTCGATCACGACCTGGGTCAGCCGGTCATCCGCAGCGAGTACAAGAGCAGTTCGATCAAGCAGTACGCGCGCGATGACCTGGTGCTGCGGACCGAGACGACCAGCTACCCAGGGCTTACGCACCAGGTTTCTCGGGGATTTGGGCCAGTACTCTCAAGAGATAGTCGTTCTTCCATCCCGCAATCAGGCGCCGAGTGGCAATACTCTTGCCTTTGCTGGTCTTCTCCGCCTTGAGCAGACATAACGCCAGCTTGCGGAGCCACGCCAAGTTCATCGCGCTGTTCCCGGCCCAGTGCCGTTGGTCATCCTCACGGAAGCAGACGTCCAGAACCCAGTGCAGCGAGTTCTCGATCCCCCAATGACCCCGCACCCATCGCAGATACTGCTCCGCCGTCGCGGCCGTGCTGCTGATGAAGTAACGGATCTCAATGCTCGCCACACCATCGACCAGCCGATGGCTGATCACCATCACGATCGCCGTCAGTCCGATCCAAAGGTCCGCGTTCCGGATCCCCTCCGGATGGGTGATCACACAGCAGGTGCGGGTCTCCTGGCGAGCGCTGCGAACCTCTTCCGTCTGACACTCGGTGAAGTCCACCCCGGGTTCGCCCTGATCCAACGCGGTATCGAACGCCCGCTTGATGTCCTCGTAGAGATGCGGCTGATTCTCCTTGGCGGCCAGCACGTAGTGACCACCTCGGCCGACGATGTCAGCAGCGATCTCCTTCTGACAGCCCATGGCGTCGATGGTCACCACGGCCCCGTTCCAGTCGAGCAGTTCGAGCAACTCGGGAATGGCGGTAATCTCGTTGGATTTGGCGTCGGTGGCCACTTGCCCCAAGGTCAAATGATTCTCGACCGACCCGGCGCTGACGACAGGGAGCGCCGATCGGCCGACGGTACGCCGGGCGGAGCCGCGTTGGGCCTTGCCGTCGATGGCGATCCGTGTCAGTTCGGGCGGAGCCGTGGCGATCGGAGTCAATCCGTTTCGAGCCCTCAGCGCCGTGATCCAGGCGGAGAAGCCCTTCTGAAAGGCCACCGGGTCGAGCCGGCAGAAGACTCGTCGGAAGGTGTCGTGCGAGGGGATGCCGCCAGGCAAGGTGAGGAAGGTCTCGAGCCAGTTGCGCTTGGAGTGACCGTAGTCGGCGATCTGCACCCAGGTATCGGCGCCGCAGAAGACAGCGCAGGTGGCGATGAAGACGATCTCATCGAGTCGGTGGATTCGCCCCTGTTCGCGGCGGGGATCGGGCAAGTCCGCGAAATGATCGAGGATGGAGACCGGGTTGCTGGCCGGAGTCATGGCGGTCGTGTCTGAGCCGACGGTCCTCGCGTGGACATCCCTGAAGAAGTCGAAATCTCCAGGTGGTCGATGCTACAAAAGCCGTCCGATACCCTGCCAGCCGGACTGGACAACAGAGGCGAGTCGCAATTTCCCAGAGCACCCAGACAGCCCAGGCTGATGCGTAAACCCTGGGCGAAGGTGTGCCTGAGCGCGTGCCATCCCGGCACGACGGACCATTCGCTGTCCTGGAGCGTCCGGGCAAAGTGGTCGGCCGCCTCATGCTCGGTCAGCGGGACGATTCCCGGCGGCTGCCGATCCTTGACGCTGGCCATCCTGCCCTTCAGGGTCGTCGGGCGGTTCTTGCCATTCAAGTACCCCGTGGTGCGGCTCCGCTTCTTGCTGTGTTCGACTTCACCGGCATGGCAGAACAAGTGATTGCCGCCCGGGTGCTGGGCCAACCAGTCCTTGAGAACCGCGGCCAGAAAGGGCGAAAGCGGAACACGGCGGGTGGTCTGCTGGCCCCGGACCCGCTTCTTTTCCCGGATGGTGACCACCTGGCCGTCGAAATCCACGTCCGAAACATCCGCCCGGATCAGCTCGCTGCGTCGTGCCCCGGTGTGAGCCGCCATGCAGAGCATCGGGTAGATGAACGGGTGACGAGCGGCCTCCCTGGTGTACCGCAGGAACGTGGGAAGCTCCTCGGCGGTCAGATAGAGGGCTTCCCATAGTTCGGCCTTCTGGTCGTCGGTCAGGCCCCCACGGGCGATCTTGCGGGTGATCTCGGCCCGCGTCTGAAAGGGTGGTTTCTCTTTCGACTTCGGGTAGACCAGCCCCTTGCCAAGCCATTCCCGCGAAACCAACCCGGTTCGCCTTCCCCAGTTCCATGCCGCCCGGAAGCCGTTGATCTCTTTCTTGATGGTGACCGCAGCGATGCCCTCTCCGGCCCGGCGGTCCACGTGCCGCTGGAGGTCGGCTTGGGTTAGTTCGGGGAGGGGAAATTTCTCGCCCAGGGTGGCGATCAAGTGGTTGAAGTGGATGCGGGCGGTGTAAAGCGTGTTCTTCTCGTGAGCGCCAGCGTGCATGGAAAGAAAGCGGTCCCGCAGTGTTACCAATGGGGCGTTACCACGCGGCAGCGGCGGGGACCAATTCGGGCGGCTTGCCGTCGTGCTGGAGGAAGTCCGCGATGTCGACGCCGGGCGGCAGGTCGATCAGCCGTTGCTTGAGGCGCAGGAGCAGGTAATCGACCTGGGCCGCCTTCGCCTCGGCCTCCTGCTTCGAGACCTTCCCGAGCGGGAACGTCTGCTGCTTGCCGTGAAAGCGGAAGAAGACGCGGTAACTGCCGCCCCGTTCTTGAAGTCCGGCCATCGCTGTGGCTCCCATGCCACCGCAATGTTGTTACCAGTTTGTTACCAAAGGCGCGTTCAGGCGCAAGAATAAGGGGTTGCGCCGGTTTGACACAACCCCTTACGCTGCAAAGTGCCGAAGAGAGGACTTGAACCTCCACGGGCATGGTTAGCCCACTAGGACCTGAACCTAGCGTTACTTGATTGCAGGCACAGTTCGGTTGCACTGGAATTGCGCACAAGTCTTTGATATTGCCAAAGAAACGTCACTTTTCATGGGAAGATTACATTCTAATTGCATTGGGGATAAATTGCCAGTGCTGCTCCCAATTTGCTCCCAGTTCCGAATGGCACTTCCTCCGCCCTGAACCGGCTTCGGCCCATCGCCTTGGCAACTTCGATCGAGGTCGTCTCATAAGTGGATATTGCTTGGGGCGATGTTTGCGAACGCGAGGCTCAGAGCGGTCGGACGGTTTCCCACGCGGTGGCCAGCGATCGCCTTCAAGACCACCGCGGCCACGCTCGTCGCCGCAGTGTCACCCAACGGACTGCGAAACGCCGCCAGGGTCTGACGCGCCCGTTCGCACCACCCCGAAACACAGGACGAGCCGTCCCCGATGTGTGCCGGTCTCCGCGACGGAAGGAACCGACCGGCACGCTGCACGTCAATGCTCTTTCGGATCCGCACTCAGGCCCGGATTATCCGCGTTGCCTGCCTGGCGGCCCTCGCGCAGCAGGACCACGCCGCGCAGGGGTTTCAGATCGAAGGTCGCGACCAGCGGCACGTCACGCCACTCCTTGAAGTTGCGATGGTCGAGCACGCGAGCGCGGCCGTGGGGCACCGTCACGCCGGAGAGCGGTTCCTGCCCAGGGTTGACGGCGACCCAGCCGTCTTCGAACTCGCGGAGAAACGCCGGGCCGGATCGGAAAGAATCGCCGCGGGCGCGTCCCAGGTGCAAGTGCGCGGGGTCGAACTCATCGAACCAGTGGTATTCGCGATAGCCCCACACGGTGAAGTTCATGAGCGCATTGTGCGACTCATCGTCGTAGCCGAGCAAGAAACTGGTGAGCGAGAACCAGAGCGCGTCCCAGCCGGTCGTGCCGAGGGCGTCGGGCGTCTCCATGCACGCCAGGCCGTCGCCGGCGAACGGCCCACCGTGATTGTTCATGAGGACCTTGACGTTCCGCATAGTGCGCAGGGCCTCGAGACACTTTGGCCAGTCCCAGGATTTGAAGCTGCGTTGATCACCGCCCCAGGGACAGACGAAGCCGCCTTCTTCCATCGCCGCGAAGGGACGATCGGGCAGCGCGTCGAGTTACTTCCAGTATTCCGGGTGTTGGCCCATATAGCCGAAATTGAGGACGGTTTTCACGCCCCGTGAAGCGAAGTACGGCACGGCCTCGGCGAGGAGTTGGTTCGTATTTCGCCTCCATTGCGCTTGCAGAGCTCGGCCGTCGCGCTTCTCGAAGGCCGGCTCGTCGGGCTGATCAGGGTGGCCGGCCCCGCGCCATTGGCCGGTCCAGATCATCTCGTACTGGGTGTTGTCGCTGAACAGGGCGTCGGCCCCCTGGCAGTCGATCCCCTTGTGGCCGCCCCAGTAGTCGTCGTGGATGGTCGCGACCCAGTAATGCCTCCAGTTCGGGTTGCCCAGTTCCATGAGTCGCTCATTGGGGTAAGGCTTGGCTTGCAGGTAGCCCCCACTCTTGCGCCCCAGCACGATCCAGCGATCGGCCGAGCCTTTGCCATGGTGGGCCTCGAGCCAGTCCCAGCCCTCGCCGATCTGGCTCCAAGGAGCCGTGTTGTACTCCCCGGGGCCGATCGCGTACAGGGCGATGACCATCGTTGGATTGAGCCTCTTGAGCGTCTGCCACGAGTTGGCGCCGTCGCGTCCCCAGGCCTGGGCCGCATGGTGCCCGAAGGAGGTGATCAACATGTCGAAGCGAGCGGTTTCCTCCGGGGATTGAGCCCCGGCGGCGTCGCTATAGCAGACGGCGAACGTGGGGATGAACTTGTCCGATCGCGGCCATTTCGAGGGAGCTTGGCGCGCCGGTTCGGAGGGATCGGCCGCGATCCCTGATGCTCCGAAAAGGGCGGGAAAAGCCGCGATGGAGGCAAGAAGCACGGCCGACAAGCAGCGAGAGCGCATGGTGCGGTCCATTCGAGGAAAGTAACCGGGGCCAGCAGGCCGGCTGCAATTCCTGGCCCCATCCTGACCCCATGCCAGCGGTCATCCCGTATCTCAGATCGGGGTCACCTTGACCGCCTCGCGGACGAAGCCGGGGTCGATGGTGATCCCGAAACCGGGGCCGGACGGCACCCGCACCATTCCCTTCTCGCACTTCAGCGAGGAGGTCGCGCTGTTGACCGGGATGTCCGCGTTGCCCTTGAACTCGGTGAATGGGACCGGGTTGGGAATGACCGAGACGAAATGAACCGCGTCGAGGTAGCCCAACCCCGAGCCCGACATGTGGGGCGTGCAAAGCAGACCGGCGGCGTGCGCCATGCGGGCCACCCGCAGCGAGCGGATGAACCCGCCGTAGTAATGCAGGTCCGGCTGCACGATATCCACGCCCCGGTGACCGATTACCCAGCGGAACCGGTAGTCGCTGAACTCCTGCTCGCCCGCCGCGACCGGGATCGTCAAGGCGTCGGCCACCGCCTTGGTTTCCTCCAGGTGGTCGAACGGACACGGCTCCTCGTAGAACGCGTAGTGGTAACGCTCCATCAGCCGCCCGACGCGGATCGCGTTCGGCACGTCATAGGAACTGTTCGCGTCGGCGTAGAGCGTCATCTCCGGTCCGAACGTCTCGCGGACAAGGGGGATCAAGGCCTCGGTCCGACCCGGCAGCGAGTCGGCGTTTTTGCTCATCCGACCGCCGAGGCGGAACTTGATCGCCTTGGCGCCCGTCTCGGACACCAAGTCGCTTGAGATACGCGATCTCCTGCTCAGGCGTGTTGCCCCGGTTGCCGCTGGCCGAGTAGACGGCCACCTCGCGTCGCTTCACGCCGCCGAGCAGGTCCCCGAGGGCCTTGCCCGTGATCTTTCCCAGCAGGTCCAGGATGGCGAATTCGGCCGCCGCCACGCAGACCCAGAGGGCCAGCCCCTGGTACTTGTAGTTGTCGTCGTGGCGGTAGAGTTCCCAGAGCAACGGCTCAAGCTGGCGCGCATCCTTGCCCACGAAGAAGGGGGCGACCCGGTTCAGGAAGATCGGGTAGGTATGGATCAGGTGCATGGCGTTGGAGACGGCCATCCCCTCGGCCCCGTCGGTGGTGCGGACGCGGACGAGGAAGTTCCGGTGATTCCGGAGCAGTTCCATCGTGGCGATTGTGATTGGCCTGGTCAGGTCCTCGACCTGAAGAACCGGGGCCTCTGCGATCTGATCGAGTTGCTCGTCGGTCACGGGGTGGTCGTCCGCGACCACACCCCACCGGGCCAACCCGGTCAGCAGTCCAGCACCCAGAGTCCCTCGGAAAAAAGCCCGGCGCGGAAGCCTCATGGTCGTTGCCTCTCGGTCCCGTCGCGGTGGGGTCGGTCATAGCGCCTTGCTCTGGCTTCAGCCCCAAGGCACCGGGGGCTCGGATGAGACCGGGCCTCGGATCAAGCCTCTGCCTCGCTGACGAGCCAGCGCCGGAGCACCGCGAGGATGTACGCTTTCTCCTCGGCGGTCAAGGCCCGCCCCTTGGGGATGGCGTGCCAGGTCTCCAGGCAGCCCCGGCAGCAGGTCGCGGTGGCGTGCTGGGCCACGAAGATGGGGTGATTGCGGCATCGGTATCTGCTTGCCATCATTGGGTGGGCCGCGGGCCGGGGTCTATTTGAACTCCAGACCGTAGATCTTGGCCTGCCTCATTTCCACGCGCAAGGTGATGGGCTGGCCGTGGTCAACGCCGAGGTCGTCACCGCCTTTCCAGGCGACGTGCGCCCCATGCTGGTCGCCGACGATGGGGACGCAGTCGGCCAGGCTGCGACCGTTCACGCCCAGGACCCCGACCTTGACCCATCCGGTGCGGAGCGTCAGGGCGTTGATCTCAAGCCGCTTGCCCGGGGGGATGACGGGGATCATCGTGAACTCGCCGTGGTCCTCGGCCTCGACCGCGATCATGCGGCCCTTCGGCCAGACGGCGTAACTCGTGCCGCTGGTGCGCTGGCCGCGGGGGTATTTGTGCGGGACGTTGTTGGCGATGTAGGGTAGGGCCCAATCGCCGTTGGGCAGTTCGAGGAGGTTGGGCGTCGCCCAGATGCAGCCGCCGTCCCAGCGGCCGAAGGGAGGCGTGCGCAGGAGGTCGCCGCCCGGGACCCAGTGCCAGATCTTGCCGTCGTGGCTGGAAGCCAGCACGATGCGCGTCGTGTCGTCGCGGGAGCCGTTCCAGATCGTCGGGAACATCAGGTGCTGGTCGGGTGCGCCGGGGATCGTCGTGTAGCAGTTGGTGTAGAGCTGCTCCGACGGCAGCATCTCGGGCGTCGGTTCGAGGATCATCTCGGAGGGTTGGAAGCGGCGGAAGTCGCGCGAGGCCGTCCGCCCGATGGCGCGGCGGCCGACGCCGGTCCAACTGTTGCGGATGTCCGGCGGCAGCCGGTCCGTGCGCGGGCCGATCGACCAGTTCCTCGTGATAGATGACGTACTCGCGAAGCACCGTGTCGAAATAGGCGGTGTTCCAGGTGTCGCAGTACTCGACGACGAGCGGGTCGGGCAGCGTCTTCCAGTGGATGCCATCGGGCGAGACGCTGCCGCGCAGGCAGGCGACCTGACCCTGCTCGCCGAGGTGCAAGAGAGCACGCGGCTCCCACCCATCGGGCCGCTGCTTGCGGAAGGCGTCGAACTCGGCGCGCTCGATCTCGCCCGTCCAGACACGCCTTGAACCGTTCCTCGGGCGGTCCGGCGGGGTCGATGAAGACCTGGTAGAAGCCGTCCTGAACCCCTGCGCCGGGTTCCAGCTTGGCCTTCCGCTCCCATTGCATGGCGTCCTTGGACTCGTAGTAGTCCGAGTCCGTCCAGCCCTTGTACAGACCTCCGTCCTGAAGGATCATGCGATGGGGGCGGAAGAAGGGCTCGAGGACGTGCGGCTTCTCGGCCATGATGCGGATGCCGTGAGGGGCGTTGATGCCCACGTGGTCCGCCTCGAACAGGCCCGAGTTTCCCGCGACATACACGCTCTTGCCGCCGGCATCGCGCCAGTCGAGGTCGCCCGGCTGGATGTAGTACCAGTTCGTGAAGACGATCCGCTTGCCCGCCAGCTCGTAAGGCGCCCGGAACGAGACGCTTCGTCGTGATCCCGTCCAGGACCTTGCGTTCGCGAGTCGCCAGGGACGGCTGCGCACAGGCATTCGACGGCGCGAGGCCGACGAGCAACAGCAAAAGCGCGATGGGGCGAGTGGATTTCATCATAAGCTACCCCGGAGTGCGATTCTATCTGGGGGAAATCTTGGCTGGACCAAAGGTGCGATCATACCGGGCCGCGGCCTGGAGTGAGTTGATCCCGTTTTTTGAGGACCTCAGGCGGATACAAGACCTTGTCCCTCTGGACCCCGGGTCTTGACCAACTCACGCCGGTGGGGGAGCATCGTCTCTCGGTTCGCGGTCACGAACGAACGCAGAGGGCAGCCGAGCCGAGCTTGGTCGCGCTGACGCACGCCAGCTCAACCCGAGAATCGGGGATCAGCATGAACTCGCTCGAGCGTATTCGGTGCGCCGCACGGCGGGAGACGCCGGACGTGGTCCCCGTGGCGCCCTACATGGGCAATCACGGCGCCCGCGTGGCCGGCGTGCCGATCGGGGCGTATGGCCGCTCCGGGATGCTCATGGCGGAGGCCCAATATCGGGCCTGGCAGGTCTACGGCCAGGATGCCGTGGTGGCCCAGTCGGACAACTACTATATCGCCGAAGGCTTCGGCGTGGCGGTGCAGCATTACGACGACAGCACGCCGACGCTCAAGACGCCTGCCGTGCACGACCTGGAGGACATCCATCGACTTCGGGTGCCCGATCCCCACCGGGACGGTCGCATGCCGGTGTACCTCGAAGCCATTCGCCACCTCGTCAAGATGACCCGTGGCGAAGTCGCCGTGCGCACGCGGGGACCGGACCGTTCTCCCTCGCCTCTCACCTCCTAGGCACGGAGCGGTTCCTCGTCGAGTTGGCCCTGGCCGATCGAGAGCCCGGCGGGGCCGCCGAGCCGCGCCCTCAGACGGTTGATGGACCTGACCACGGACGCTCTTATTGCTTTCGCCAAAGCCTGTCTCGACGCCGGGGCCCACATCGTGCAGGCCGGTGATTCGCTCGCGTCGCTGGATATGATCTCGCCCGCGATGTACCGGACGTGGGCGTGGCCCGCGGAACAGCGGTTCTTCGCAGAGGTCAACCCGCTGGCGAAGCGCCAGGGGGCAGCGACGCTCCTGCATATTTGCGGCAACATGACGCGAGTGCTGGAGTCGATGGCCGACACCGGCGCAGATCCTGGAACTGGACTTCAAGGTGGATTTGCGGACGGCCCAGCGACGCGTCGGCCAACAGGTCTGCTTGATGGGCAACCTCGATCCGGTGGAATTGCTTTGGCGGGGGACGCCAACTGCGGTCGCCCATGCGGCCCGGCAAGCCATCGCCGACGCGGGTCAGGAGGGCGGGTTCATCCTGGGATCGGGCTGCGAAGTGCCCGTGGCGGCGCCCCAGGAGAATCTCCGAGCCCCTCATCGAGACTGCTCGCGCGGAGGCCGCGGCATCGGCACCTTGATCGTCTTCGCCGCACCAAAGACCCCCTTGCCAGGTCGGCCCGGATCGGCTTCTCGCGCACGAAGTCCGCGTCGTCCTATGGTGGAGGAGTTGTGGCGAGGCAGTGCATGGTGCCGAGGGCATCCTGAACAACGATCTCGGCCAACCCGTCGCCATCGACATCGGCGACCGCGGGCAGGCTCAAGGCGGCCGGGCCTGTCCAGGTCCACGAGCACGCGCCCTGAGGTGCGGTCGCCGGTGATCACGACGAGTGTGTTCCCGGCTGGATAGAGGATCTCATCGCCACCTTGACCGTCGATGTTTGCGGCTGTAACCTTCGGCCCGGTCGGGGCCGGCGCGTGGCAGTGACCAGAGCCGTGTACCGGTCCGCGGATCGATCACCCGCACGCCGTCCCCGTAACCGGCCGAAGCGATCTCGAACGTGCCATCGCCGTCGATGTCCACCAGGGCATGTTTGCAGTTCGTCGTCTCGCCGCTGTTGCCTTCGCTGGGACTCACCGGGAAGTCCACCCGTCCCGGACCGTGCCACAGCGGCTTCCCGGTCCGATCGAGCAAGGCGAGAATGTAGGGTGAATCCAGCAAGACCTCGGGCTTTCCATCGCCGTTGAAGTCGTGAACGATCGGCTCGCCATAGGCCGCCCAAGCCGGAAGCTCCTTGCGCGCAGCAAGCTCCCGGCCTGTTGTGATGCGTCCGCTCTCGCCCTCGGCGATCCAGAAACAGACCGGATACAAGCTGACCAGCTCGTCGAGACGATCCGCATCGACGTCGGCCACCGCGAGCGGGATGCCTGCCCAACCCCACCGGAACTGGCCGGCAACGTCGGCCTTGTCGTGAGTCCAGAGGGTGGTCGCGTCCCGACCATCGACGAGCTGACCGACGTCCGAGTGCATCAGGCGGCGTCGCGTGTTGACGAGAAGATCGAGCTTGTCCGGCTGGCGGAAATGGCCGGGCCACCAGAAGGTCAGCGCGCTTGTGTTCCAGACGGGAGGCGCACCGTCAGTGTGGGCGAACGGCTTTTCCCACACGATCGAGCCATCACCGCGATAGGCCACCAGCACGGCGTGGCCGCCCGCGCGCCTGATCGGCCGCGATCACCTCGCACGGCCTCTCCATCGCCGTCGAGGTCCGCTGCCAGCAAACGCCACGGCGCGCGAGCCGTCCCGCATGCCCCGACCCGGCCGTTGCCAGCGCAGCATCGGCTTCACCTCCTCGCCGGACTTGGCGGCACGATCGCGAATACCTGCTGACCAGGCCCCTCAGCGATCACGCAACGGCCCTCGCCCGCGTGGAGCTCAGCCACGATCGGCGGCGAGATGTCCACACCCAGCGGCTGGTTCTCGACGATCCGTGGTTGCACATGATCTCCGGCCAGACCGGCGGACTGATGGGCGGCCAGGCGGACGCGGAGCAATGCCGATGCATCACCTTCAAGGCCGGTCTCCTCCGCGGAGATTCCCGCGGCTCGCCTCGTCTCCGGCAGTCCCCCCAGCTTCCAGAGCGTCTCCACCTGGCCGTCGGCCTGGCAGCGCAGCGCCGCCAGCGTGACCAGCCGCGCGCGGCCGGCGTCCCACGTCTTCACGAAGAAGATCGGACGGCGGTCGCCGCGCAACAGGACATGCCGCATTCCTTGTGATGCGGTGGTCGACCATGTGGGTCCGAGACGCGGCAATCCGCCGAACACCAGCCGGCATCCTGGCACGACCACCGAACTGTTGGGGTCGATCCCCGGAAACCGATCAGCTCGATACGGCCGCAGGACGGCACCAGCTCACCATCCGTGCCGATCGTGAACAGCTCCGCCGATCCATCGCCATCGACGTCGGCCGACCCCTGAAGATAAGCGCGCGGAAGATCCTGGACCGCTCTTGCCACTGGCCGCATCGAGCACGACCGCATGCCACTGGCCATCGCCCGTGTCATTGAACAGGTTCAGGACCATTTCCGGCCGCCCGTCGCCATTCACGTCGGCCAGCGGATGCGGACCGACCTGAGGCCATTTCACGCGCTCTTCGATGTCCTGTTCCATATCGCGCCGCCACTTGACGCGCAGGCGGTCCGCTTCCGGGCGGGTGCGATCATACTCCAGGACGTCGATGTGGCTTTGAAAGTCGCCGATGGTCACCAGTTCGTTCTGTCCATCGCCGTCCACGTCGGCCACACCGAACCAGCCATAGGGGCGGCTCGTATGGTAACGGAGTTCCGTCTCCTTGCGGCCGGTCGTACCCTCGAAGATCATCACGCGATAGTGCGCCGCCACGCAGACTTCCTGGACCCCGTCGCCGTCGAGATCGCAAACGACATTCAAAGGGTTGAACACCGTCGCTTCGGGCGGGTCCGACTGCCAGACAAGACGCGGTTGGTCCATGCCGTGGTCGTAGGCAAAGAGTTGCATCCGGCACACGGCCTGATCGGTCCAGGTGTGATTCCAGCAGACCCGCTGGTATCCGGCCACGTCGGGGAGAATTTTGGCCCAGCGTTCGTGAAACGTCTCCAGCGCGGGGTGACGCGTGCCGCGACCATCGAGGTCGAGCCGGAGCGGACCGGCGGGTACGGGTCGTGCCGAACTGGGTTCGGGGCTGGCCGCGGCGTCCAGGGTCAGGCTATGCTCATCAGGAGCGGGCTGCAGCGCGACGAGTAGCTCGCGCCCAGCCAACGCATAGGTCCACGCCTCATGCGGGACGGTGATCGCGCCTCGGGCCGTAGTCCGACCGGTCAGCGCTCCATCGTGTCCATAGCGCGGCCAGTCCTGCGCCGCGGCGGGAGCCCGACGGCAAGCGCGGCAGCCATCAGCGGTAAGCGAAAGTCCATGCCATCGATTCCTTATACGAGGATATTCATGAGATGAACAACGATCCTCGGGACTGCCTGGACGAGTTTCGTACAGCCCGGTCCGTGGTGGTCGCCTTCGATGCCCTTGAGCCGGTGCGCTGTCCCTGCGGCTGGGCCCGCCGGGCCTTCGCCGAATTGCCTGCGGCGCCGGCCAGTCTCCATCGGGTCGAGATCGAGGCCGACGCCCGCACCCATTACCACCGCGATCACACCGAGTATTACTACATTTTGGAATGCGCCGCCAACGCGGCGCTGGAGCTGGACGGCGAGCGAGTGGCCGTCCGTCCGGGCAGCGCAGTGATGATTCCGCCCGGCGTGCGACACCGAGCGGTGGGGCGGATGAGGCTCCTGAATGTCGTCGTGCCGCCCTTCGACCCGGTCGACGAGTGGTTTGATTGACCGGACACCGCCGAACGTCGGGTGGCCTTGGGTGAAGTCATGACATGAGTCCACGGGCTTGTTGCACGGGACCGGGTCGTGCGCCCGATTTCCGTGATGGAAGGCTGCCTACTGCGAGCGGGCCGCCTCTCGCGAACCATTCCCGGAGCGTTCCACACCGCTTACAAAGACCACCCGGAGCGGTAGGGCGGCGCGATCAGACGATTCGCCTCCTCGTCGTTGGTGATGCGCATGGCCCGGGCATCCCATTCGAGCACGCGCCCGTGCGCAGGGCCAGGGACCCAAGCAGGGCCATCTCGGTCATCACGCAGCCGAATTCGATCGGGCAGACCGTCGGCGTTCCGCTCTTGCACGCCTGGGTCCATTCGCCGTAGTGATCGTCCACCCGGCGCAGGGTCTTCGGCGGCTGGGGAACGTCGCGGAACTTTTCCTCGGGCAGGAGAAGGCCGCCACTGAGGCCACGCTCGGGCAGAAACCGGCCTCCGCTATAGCCCGAGAGCAGCTTGCCCTTCGTACCGACGAACAGGACGCCGCTGGGTGGCATCGGGATGCGGCGATCGAACTCCACGGGCCGATGGGGCTTCAGGCCGCCGTCATACCAGTGGACCTGCAGAGACGGCAGGTCGCCCCGGGCGGGGAATTCCCAGGTCACCATGTTCGCATGCGACTGACACTCCGGGGTCGCGACACGGCTGGACATCCCCTCGCATCGCGTGGAGCCACAGCCATAAACCAGCGTGGGCGCACCGAGCTGAAGCTCGTGGAAAAAGACGTGGAGCGAGTGGCAGCCCATGTCCCCGACCGTACCCGAACCGAAGTCCCACCACGGTCGCCAGCGCCAGGGATGATAAAACGAGTGGTACGGCCGGAAGGGGGCAGGGCCGAGCCAGAGGTCCCAGTCCATCCCGGGCGGCGGGGTCTGGGTCTCCCCGGGACGGGCCAGGGCGCACGGATAGATCGGGTGATCGCACCAGATGTGCAGTTCCCGCACCGGGCCGATCACGCCGGAGGTCAGCAGCTCGGTCGTGCTTCGAGCATCCTCAGTGCCGGACGACTGGGCGCTCGTCTTGGTGATGAGATGCGGGGCCTTCTGGACGGCCTGCCGGACGGCCCGGGCCTCGCCGATGGTGTGCGTGACCGGCTTGGCGCAGTAAACGTGCTTGCCGAGTTGAAGGGCAGCCATCAGGATGACCGCGTGGGTGTGGTCCGGCGTGGCGATGATGACCGCGTCGAAGTGGTTCGCCTCCTTGTCGAACATCTGCCGGAAGTCGTGGTAGCGAGTGGCATCCGGGTATAGCTCGAAAACTTCGCCCGCCAGGTTGTGGTCGAGGTCGCAGAGGGCGACGACCCGCTCGCTCTTGCAGCCGGCCAGGTAGTGCTGGCCCATGCCGCCGATCCCGACGGCGCCGATCCGCAGGGTCTCGCTGGGCGGCTGGTATCCCTGGCCTCCCAGCACATGGCGGGGCACGACCAGAGGCGCCAGTCCACCCACAGCCGCCGATTTCAGACCCCGGTCCAGGAACGCGCGCCGCGTCAGGTATGATCGAAGAACCGACTTCTGGCCCGCCTTGTTCTTGTCGTGCATTGCTCGATATCCTGATCTTGTTTATGATATACTTTGATATTTCTTGAAGTAGATGAGACGCGAATCCAGCTTCTCTCGCGTCAATCCTGTGTGATCGGCTTGAGCGTGATGTTCCGGTATGCGACCGGGCCGTGATCGCCTTGCAGCATCAGCGGGCCTTGAGGTTTCTCGGGGGCTTGCTCATAGGTGGCCGATCGGGTCGGGCCGGTCACCTCGACGTTCTCATGGATGACTTGACCGTTGTGCACGACCTTGACGAACCGGGCGTTTTCCGTCTTGCGTCCCTGAGCATCGAAGCGGGTCGCCCGGAAGGTCACATCAAAGCTCTGCCACTGGCCGGTGCTCGGCTGGCATTGACGCGCGGAGCGTGGCCCTCGTAGCCCTTGTCGTCCTTCCAGCGCTCGTAGATGCCGCCGCAATCGGAGTACTTCGGCTCCTTCACGCCCCAGCTATCGAACACCTGGACCTCGTAGCGTCCCATGAAGTAGACGCCGGAGTTGGAGTCCTTGGGCACGCAGAATTCCACGTGCGCCTGCACGTCGCCGTGCTCGTGGATGCTGACCAGGTTCGACGTCCGGCCGTTCGGACCATTGACCAGAACATCTTGCCCGGCCTCGATGGCGAAGACCTTCGGGTTGGCCGGATCCGGCTTGACGGCGTGGGCCACCAGCCAATCGGCCGTCGGCGTGCGCCAGCCCTTGAGGTCCTTGCCATCGAAGAGGCGGATTTCCTCGCCGGGTCCGGCGGCGGAAAGACGACCGGAGGCGCCGAGCGCCAGCGTCGCCCCCAGAACCACGAAGGACGATCTGACGAGATGTACGAAACTCACGGGAGTCCTCCCTGCATCGGGGTATGTCACGATAGACAGCCTCGCGGGAGCGACCCGTCGCATGTCGCCCTCGCCTGGCCTTACCCCTACTCGGACCGACATCCGACCGCAAGAGGGATGAGTCGAGGCGCATTCGGGTCGCTCCTCGCCTGGGCCGGACGGACAGGCCAGTCGGGCGAGTCGGTCCCAGCCTCGCAGGAGGGTCGATGTCCCGGCGGCTACTCTCCCGGGCTCGCGGGAGGTGGCCTCGGGTCTTGCACCCGGCCTCAGTCGGCGCGACGATGCGATGCAGGCTCTTTCTGCGATCCTCTGGCGTCGCAGATCCCCGAGCACGGGGGAGACGGCCGATGAACCGGCGCGTATTCTTGGGGGCCATAGCAGGGCTGGCCGGACTGCGAACGGTTCCGCATGTCCTCGGCGGCGCGGAGGAACCGCCGCGAGTGATGACCGTCTCCGGCCCGATCCCGCCCGAGCAGATGGGCTCGACGCTGCCTCATGAACACATCCTTGTCGATTTCATTGGCGCGGATCGCATCGCCCGCGATCGCTACAACGCCGACGAGGTCGTGCGCATCGCCCAGCCCCAACTCGCGCGCCTTCCGTGAGCAAGGGGTACGGACCCTCGTCGAGTGCACGCCGGCGTACCTCGGGCGCGACCCCGTCTTGCTGCAGCGGCTGGCCGAGATCAGTGGCCTGCATCTGCTGACCAACACCGGCTACTACGGGGCCAACGGCGGCAAGCACCTGCCCGCGCACGCGCGAACCGAATCGGCCGAGGCGCTGGCCCGGCGCTGGGCCGACGAGTGGCGCGACGGGATCGAGGGCACCGGCATCCGGCCCGGCTTCATCAAGATCGGCACCGATGCGGGGCCGCTGCCCGAAGTCAACCAGAAGTTGGTCCGGGCGGCGGCGCGGGCGCACCTGGCGAGCGGCCTGACGATCGCCGCGCACACCGGCGACGGCCGCGCCGCGATCCAGGAGCTGGCGATACTCGAGGAAGAGGGTGTGCACGACTCGGCCTTTATCTGGGTCCATGCCCAGAACGAGCGCGATACGGCCCTGCACGCCCGCGCCGCCGCGTCCGGGGCATGGGTGGAGTTCGACGGCATCAGCCCGCAGGCAATCGCCCGGCACGTCGAGCTGGTCCGGGCGATGAAGGCACGCGGGTTGCTCGGCCGAGTGCTGCTCTCGCATGATGCAGGCTGGTACCACGTCGGCGAGCCGCGAGGTGGAGATTACTGGCCCTATGATACGCTCATGGCCCAGTTCGTGCCCGCGCTGAGGGCGGCCGGTTCTCACGGCCGAGGAGGTTCACCGTCTCACGGTCGACCATCCGCAGACCGCATTTACGATCCAGGTCCGCGGGCGTGCTGAAACCGAGCGCGGCGGATGACATGCGAAGATGCTGGGTCGGGCAGGGCAAACTTGCAAGGGCACGGCTGGTGCGATAGGGTGAGCCATCAGAGCACGATCAAGCTGGCGAATCAGGAGCTTTCGGATGGATTGCCGGGGATGCCCGGGCCCACCGGTCGGCCCACACCGATCGATCGCGCCCTGATCGCCGGTTTGGCCATCGCTCAACTCAGGCATAGCCGTAGGCAACGGAGATACGTCGCCCCGGCCTGGGCAGCGGACAGCCGTTGGTCGTACCTCAGTTGCGGTCGACCGCACCTGGAGATGGATCATGGTGATCACTCCTGGACCAGCCGGCAATCACGAGGATCCGCGTCAGAAAAAGAATGTCCAGAAACGGCTGGCCAACTTGCTTGCCTATTACCGACTCGGCCAGACCGTGAGAGCGTGGATGAAAAAGAAGAAAGACACTTCGATCGCCGCGGCGTGTCGCGCCGTGGCGCGGCGCAGGAAGGTCGATCCGAGCCATGCCAGTTCGGCCTACTACTTTGCCGAGCGGTATGATGCCCAGGCATTCCGTGAGTTGGCCCAACTCCGCCTACCCAATGGACAACCACTCGCGGCGTCGCACCTCTTGAAGGTGATCTCCTTCAAAGACAAGGCCACTGGGCTCGCCTGGCTGAAACGTGCCGCGGAGCATGGCTGGTCCGCCGAGCAACTCGCCGAACACATCCAGCGCGCCAAGAGGGCAAGTTCCCCGGGCTCAGCCCAGGGACAGGGCGTTGGGCGGGGCTTGAAACGACCAAGGACGCTGGAACAAGGTCTCGACGGCATTGCCCTCCAAACCACTCGATGGGTCAAACGGTGGCGACTCCTGTGGCAACCCGACGCCGAATGGTGGCAGGTGAAGGCCGCGAATCCACGCGAAGCGAGCAACCTGGAGCAGCGACGGCAGGAGGTTCTGCGCGCGCTGGGTGACCTACGACGCGCCGTCACGCGGTTGGAGAAGCACATCGTGCAGACTTCTGTGCTGGAAACCGCACCGAAGCGCAAAGCCGCAAAGCTCAAGGCACGATCGAAGGACTGACTCGCCGACGATACGGCGGCGTTGACTGTGATCATCAGTGCGATGTCGTGGGACTCGCACCCACGAGGCATGCCCATCCTCTAGACTCGTGCACCGGCGAAAGGCCGTGGAAGGCGCCGGGATCGAACCGGTCGGAGATCGCGACAGGCGCCGGACATCGTGTCCGCTTCACCGTCGTTGAGCAAGTAGTCCTTTCAGCCCCACGTTCCCGTAACGCGTTACGGCGTGCGTTGCGTCCATCAACGCCTTTCGGCATCAATGAGGTCGGCACGGCGGACCATTTTGGCGGCGCCGCCAAGATGGTCGAGTGCTCAACGCCCTTCGGCATCAATGAGGTCGGCACGAGCCACGGGCAGGAGGATTTCCGCCACGCGAAAAGGTGCTCAACGCCTTTCGGCATCAATGAGGTCGGCACCCGCCATCACGGCGGCACGGTTGAGCGGCTCGGTTGGTGCTCAACGCCTTTCGGCATCAATGAGGTCGGCACTGACTGTCCGCAGCCACCCAGAGCACCCGAGGTGTGTGCTCAACGCCTTTCGGCATCAATGAGGTCGGCATTGACCAGCTTGCGGACCCGCACCCGGTCGGTCTCGGGCGGCGCGGCGGTCGGCGCTGCCGGCACCATCATCAGGTCCTGGCGGGCCTGCGCCTGCCGCGCGCAGCAGCGCATGGACCTGCGCCGTGGCCTTCGTCAGGCCGGTACCGGGCTCGGTGTACGTATCGGCCACGACGTCGAAGACGTCGTCGAGGCGCTGGTCGGTGGCCAGCTGCGCGCGCCGCATCTCCAGGAGCGCTGTGTGCAGCGCGATGATCGGGTCGATTTTCTCGGCGGGCGCCGCGGCCAGCTCGGCGGCGCGGGTCATCACCGCGAAGTATTGCTGCGCCGCGGCGATCTCCCGCTTGCGGGGATCGCCGTTCATCGCCGTCAGGTAGCAGGCGAACCGGCTCAGGTGAATGTCTAAACCAGGCCTGCCAACCGAGTTGGAGTTTTTATCGGCGCCGACAAAAATTGATGCGAAGTGCGCATTGGGGTCGTAGCCCGCGTTCGCGCAGGCCTGTTGCGCACGGTCGATGGCGCCCGCCAGCTTACGCCACTCGACATAGCCCAGGTAAGGTTGCAGCTCGCGGGCGCTCCAGTACGCCGTGCCGTCGGCACGGCGGTGCATGATACGGTCGAAGGGCGATGTATCCATTGTGATCGGTGGTGTCGCCGGGGTCGTCGTCGTGGCGCCATTCTGGATCATTGAAGGATCTCCGGATAACGAGAAAGATGACCGTAACGCGTTACGGCTTGCGCAAGTCAAAATACCACTTTGTCCAGGACCAGGCGCTGCAGCCAGCCTTGCGAGCTGGCCTGGCGATCGTGGCCAGGATCGGCCAATCTGCCATCAGGCTCGTCAACCCGGTGTTCGACCACCTCGCTCCAGCACTCGTAGCGTTTACCTTCGTCGTGCAGCACCACAGCATCCCAGCCTTTGTCGCTCAGCTTGGTCTGGGTCTCGGCCACGGCGGCATTATAGCTGTCGGCCTCCACGACCACTTCTGTCGTGTAGATCTCATGCCGGATAACGGTCAATTCGAACTTGGGCATGGTTCATAGCTCCTCTTTCGTATCCGTCGCGGCATCCCAGCTTGGTTCCGTCGGCGCGGCCGCCGTTTTGAGCCGCGCCATGATGTCTCGGACCTGGAGCTTGTCGAAATCACATTTGCGGAACGCCGGGCGCATCTGGGCGTCCGTCTTGACGCCCTGCCACCGCTGCGCGCCGCAATCTACATCCACGTGCCAGCGCTTGTCCGTTGGATCGTACCAACTGTCGAACAAGGTCGGCTCGCCCGACCGAAACACCTCCGTATAACGACGCTCCTGGAGTCGCTTGCAGCTTTCCCACCTTGCCCAAATTGAATCAATTTATCGGCGCCGATAAAATGATCCGCCGGGTCCTGGCCCGAGTTCGCGCAGGCCTGCCTGCGCGGGCGATGGCGCCTTCCATCTTCTGCCAGTTGACATAGCCCAGGTAGGGCTGCAGCGCGCGGCGCTCCAGTTGGCCGTGCCATCGGGGCGCTGCTGCATGATGCGGTCGAAGGGCGATGTGCCTGGTGTGGCCGGGGTCGTCGCCGTCGTGGTGCCATCTCGGGTCATCTTGGTGACTCGACTTTGGCCAATGCGTGATATCAGAAAGAAGTCTGACGCTACGGCGCCGAAGCCTTCGGCGTCTCGAATCGCCCGTCTGGTAAGGACTTCCGCTGACCCTCCTGAGGGCTTCGGCGCCGGATCGGCGCCGAGCGACCACCCGGGGGAAATGGCTGTAGGTTAGGTTTCCAGGTTGACCCCCCGCAATTCCGGGTTTGGACACGGATTACAGGCGATTCTCGAAAGCCAACTGAGTGCCCTGGCCAAAGTCGAGTTCCAGGATGTTGGTTTATTTGCCCGAGTGCCCTCGCGGGACGTCTTCGGGAAGCAGCCTGTCGGCATTCACAGAGAACCGTCTTCAGCGCCTGGTTTGGCCCGGTCTCCCACTCAGAAATCGAATCGGTCGGAGATCGCGCCAGGCACCGGACATCGTGTCCGCTTCACCGTCGTCGAGCGAGCGGTCGGTGCGGCCCCTCGGCGCCGTAACGCGTTACGGCGCCCCTTGTGTCTCTCATCGCCTGCTCTCTTGAGACCCAGCCTCGATATCACCGAAGCCAGGCTGTCCGCGGGCACTCGATCCCAGCCGGTCGATGAGGATATACAGGCCCTTTGCTCTGCCGCGTCGACGTTGTGGAAAGCAGGGATGACGGACAACGCACCGGAAGATTTCCTGGCTGAGGCCGATCTGGTTCACGTCGGCCTGTCCTCGGCGCACGCTCTGTACCGATTCTGAGAACCGCGCATCCTCGCAGTCGGGTACGAGCAGAACCAGAGCGATCGATCAGGTCCCGTCGGGCTTTCGGGACGGAGGGCACGGCGCTCGCTAACTCCCAACACGGGCCGGAACAGAGCAAGCGGTCGACACGTGCCGCTCCCCCCACGAGAAACACCCTTTACCCGTGGCGGTCTGATCGGCGGCAACATCAACTCCGGCAACAAGGAGACCACCCCGAAAGGTTTCGAGTTCCTGTCGAACGTCGGGGACCACCTCGACCCGGTACGTTCGCGCTTCGGCTCCGTTCCGCTCGACGAGCGCGGCGGGGTCGACGATGTGATCATCCTGCGCCACCTGGCCCCGTTGCGCGCGGCCCGCGCCTGGGTGCCCTCCGAGTCCCCAGCCGGTGTGACCGATGTCCGGATTCATCGCCTGATGGCCAGCGGCCGCGATGCGATGGTCGAGTTTCGCGGCCAGTGAGCGGTGACGGCGGCGTCGGGTGGCATTGAGTCACGTCGCAGACCCTGCCACCCTGATTGCCGGCGGTCCTGTTTCCGGTCCTGTCGTGTCTGTCTTGAGGCCGCGGACCTATTCGAACGTCCTGTCGGAGATCGACGTGGCGTTCGACGACTACCCCTCTGCGACCGAGCCGCCGTTGAACGTTTCCGGCCTGTTGGCATGGTCTATGCAGGCCGTCACGATCTCCTTTGAACCTTCGCGACGCACCGGGAGATGCCTCACATGAGCGACTCGCCCATAATCCGTTCCGAGCACGGATGCACGGCGGATGCCGACCACGACCGCGAACTGCCCGAGGTCGACCTCTTAGTCCCCGCTGACGATCCGGGGCGTGACGCTTCCGCAACCGGATCGTCATGTCGCCGATGTGCCAGTATTGCGCCGAGGAGGGGATGGCCGACGACTGGCACCTGGTCCATCTGGGCAGCCGGGCCGTCGGCGGCGTGGCGCTGGTGATGGTCGAGGCGACGGCCGTGACGCGCGACGGCCGGATCACCCCGGGCGACATGGGCATCTGGGACGATCGGCACGTCGAGCCGCTGGCGCGGATCGCGCGGTTCGTCCACGGCCAGGGGGCCGTCGCGGGCATCCAGCTCGCCCACGCGGGCCGCAAGGCGAGCTGCGACGTGCCCTGGAAGGGCGGGGCGCGCCTCAAGACGGCCGCAGCAGGGCGGCTGGACGGTCGTCGGCCCCAGCCCGATCCCGTTCCAACGAGGGCGACCCGGTCCCGGTGCCGCTCGACGAGCCGGGATCGACGGCATCGTCGCCGCCTTCGAGGCCGCCGCGCGGCGGGCACTCAGGGCCGGCTTCCGCGTCATCGAGATCCACTCGGCCCACGGCTACCTGCTGCACGAGTTCCTCTCGCCGCTGACCAACCACGCGGACCGACGACTACGGCGGCAGCCTGGAGAACCGCATGCGGCTGCTCCTTGCAGGTCGCCGAGCGGCTCCGGCGTGTCATGCCCGACGAGCTGCCCCTGTTCGTGCGGATCTCGGCGACCGACTGGGTCGAAGGCGGCTGGGACATCGAGCAGTCGGTCGTGCTCGCCCGGCACCTGGCCCATCGGGGCGTCGACCTGATCGACGTCTCCTGCGGGCGCGCTCGTGCCCAAGGCGCAGATCCCGGTCGGCAAGGGCTACCAGGTGCCGTTCGCCCGGCGGATCCGCGCACGAGGCCGGGATCAGAACGGCCGCGGTCGGCATGATCACCGAGCCGCGGCACGCCAACGAGATCATCACCGGCGGCGACGCCGACCTGGTCTTCCTCGCCCGCGAGCTGCTTCGCCAGCCGTACTGGACGCTCGCGGCCCAGCAGGAACTGGAGACCGAGCCGTCGTGGCCGACCCCGTACGGCTACGCCCTCAAGAGGCGGTCGCGGTAGGAACCAGGCCGGTCATCCGCTCGCTTGGCACCGAGAGCCGCCGGGCGGCGTTCTCGTCACAGGGCGGCCTTGGCGGGCTGGCGCGGACGGATGGCCGTGTGGAAAACGTACTCGCGCTGGCAGACGCCACTGGCACCCTGCACGCTTCAATGGGGCCAGGTGATGAGGCCGTGGAAAACGGGTCGGTGGGGGCGCCGTAGCCGTCAGGGTCGCCATCGCTTCAATGGGGCCAGGGCGATGAGGCTGTCGGCTTCGCTTCGTGCCCCCCGTCATGAGCGTCATTGCGGCGGCTTCTCGACACCGCGAACCGCCTGCACCCCGCGTTAAGCCGAACCAGGAGGCCCAATGAACGATCAAGATGCAACGAAAAAGTTGATGGCTGCGGTCGCCGTCACCCGGGAAAACATCGCCAGGGCGAAGACCTACGTCCTGGCGTCCGGGGCAGGCAAGACCGATGAGCTTGCCGATCGGTGGCTGCAAGAACAGAACCTGGGCATCCCCCATTCCATCGACGGCGACGTCCCGAACCTGGCGGACGTCCTGACGGGGGTGGCTCGGGCGATCAGTGTGCGCCTCGCATTGTACCAGGCGGTCTGGGAGCTAATCGCTGCCGCCGAGCTGATCCCGTCCGATTCGACCGGGGGGTGGCAGCCGGCCATGAACTACACGTTCCAAGGCTACGGCACTGGACTTCGGCCGAATCTCGCCGGTTCGTACCCCTCCAGGATCGAACGTCCGCCGCTCGTGAGCGAGCCGGCGACCGATCCAGATGTCTTCCTGCAAGGCGTGAACTGCAAACGGCTGCATTCCGGCATCCTTGAGGCCATTGAACAGGCCCTCGGCTGCTTCCGGCGCGGGCTATACATGCCAGCCACGGCCATGCTCGCTGCGGCTGTCGCGGCCACATGGACCGAATGCGGACTCGCCGTGGCGAAGAAACTCCGCAATTCCAAACTCGACGGGGTGGTGAGCGACCCGCTTTCCAGCGTCAGCAAAATCGTTCTGGAGACGCGCAAGATACTCGAACAGCCCGACGGGAAGGTGCTGCTCAAGAGCGCCAACCAGCACATCTCCAAGGTTACCGACGCCGAGGTGTGGACGACGACACTGCGCGACCGACGGAATGCCCTCCACTGGGGCAAAGCCAAGAGCTTCGTCGCTGACCACAGCGAAACGGGCACGCTGTTGATGGCCGCGCCAATGCATCTGGGCACCTTGGAGGCAATCCGTGCCGTCTGTTGAACCGGCCGGGGGTTTATTGGCCGGGGTGACGCGGAGGCGGGGCCCTTCTCCAGGGCGGTCTTGAGGCTGGCCAGTTCGCGGTCGGTCAGTCGCTCGGGTCGTCTTCTGGCGGGGGAAGGTAAGGTTCGGACGAGAGGAAGCGTGCCCAAAGACGAAACGCCCCACAAGGCGGGGGTAAGTCAACAGCGTGTGACCTACGGATCTGGACTTTGCGCATCGGTCCGCCACACCTCGGTCGATTACACCGACGCGCGCAGTAAAGCAGTCCTGGAACGCGATGTTTACCCAGGTCGTTCCGGGTGGCCGAGAGGATGCTTCAGAGTTCGGTGATGGCCGTTTCACCCTGCATCTCCCTCCTGATTTCCATTTCAGCGCTAGCATTACATCGCCTTGCTGATCATCAGAGTGGCCGGTTCTCGTGGTGATCTCGAGCTGTGGAATGGTGACACATCCCGTGATATCGGCCTTGATTTCTCCGCTGACTGCGCCGAACTTCCAGTGCACCGTTTCGCCCGGGGTGACCCGCAGTCTCTGCAGCCGTCGCAGGCTGACGTCCACCGTCGCTTTCATCGGGATCGTGAACGTGGTCTCGAGCGTCGAGCGATTCACCAGGAAGAGCGACATCTCGATCGCCTCTGGCGTGTCGCGAATGTTCTTCCACCGGAAGAAGGCGTTGACTTGGCCTGGCCTCTTATCGTTGAGGTGGTCTGGCCACGGCAGAGGATCATTCGTCGAAGCGTCGGTGAACACCGGATACATCTCGTCTTTCCGAACGCTCAGCCAGTCAAAGGAGTTGATCAGGTCGTTGACCTTCATAATTTGTTCATGGTTGTTCGCGTGGCCGAATGGGCCCCAGTAAAGGTAGATCGCGTATTTTCGCTCGTTCATGGCCCTGACGAAGGCATCGTGGCCTTGGGACCAAGAGTCGTTCTGAGCAGAATAGTCGACCACGATCGGAGGGTCAGGGAGGATGACATCTGCGGGCACACTGAGTGGCGGGAAGTACATCCGGCTGGAGACATGCTCGACCTTTGCAGGGACATTAGCTTTGATGGATGCAAAGACATCCCCGTGGCGCATGCCGATCCCCAAAGTGCCGCTGCCGCCCATTGAGTTTCCACACAGATACACGCAGTTCGCATTGATGCGGTATTGCCCGATCACCCATTTCACGGTGTCGATCACCCGCTTCTCGGTGGGGCCAACCTCCGGGCCCTTATAAGTTTCGCTGCCCCACCACCAGTCACCTTTGTTGGCGCGGCAATCCAAATACAGGGCGTAGAAGTCTTCCGGCGAGCGGTATATGTCGTGATTGCCGACCGTGGCTGTGCAGTCCAGACATGATTGGACGTCATGCCCGGCAGAGTGCAGAACGACGTACAGGGGCGAATTCGAACGTGACTGCTTGGGGTGGAGCACGAAGAAGGTATCTCGCTGGGGTACCACATAGCCCCACTCTTTCCGGATCCCGTGCTTGAAGACCTCCAGTTTCCGCTCGGTGAAAACCGATTCCTTCTCCTTTTGCGGAGGCCAATCCGTCACATCTGCACGCGCGGTGGCGGCAAGAAACAGGACCGTGCTCAGTGCGATCATCGTTCTTGTCATGGTATTACCCGTGGGAACTCGATCAGGCCAGCAGACGAATCGCGGCTTCATCCGGGGCAACCGATACAGCCGGCGAGCAACCGTCTTGCGCGCAGCCTTCGCGAGCATTCTATCTTCTATCTAACGCCGGGAGAAAATTGACGTTTCCATGAGCCTGCGTCTTACGGCGATAGACCGTGTCTCCACAGGCGAGGTAGAGGTAATCGAGATCTTTGCCACCGAAGGTCACGCTCACCAGCGGGCCGGTCTTGGGCTTGGGGAGGATCCCCAGGAGCGTGCCGCGCGCATCGAAGATCTGCAATCCTAGGGCAGTGGTCACATAAATACGGCCATCGGTGTCGGTAGTCAGACCATCGCCATCGGCGACGATTGGTTTGTTCACAGGTGCCTTCATCGTGGCCAACGGCTTCTTGGAAGTCAGCGTGCCATCGGATTGAATCGCAAAGGACCAGACATGGATCCCACCGTAGTCAGAGACCAGCAATGTGTTCTTGTCATGGGTAAGATAGATACCGTTGGGCTTGGTGATACCCCTGTCAGCTATGCTCGCTCTGCCGGTGCTGGGGGTCAGCAGGGTGATTTGTTGCTTGTCTGTTTCGGTGAGATAGACGAATCCCTTGGGTGTAACGACCAAGTCGTTGGTGGAAAGGCCCTTGGCAAGCTCTTGGGGCTGGCCGCTGGCGAGGTCTAGCACCCATGCTTTGCCGCCCCCGACGGCGTATAACTTTCCATCAGGCCCAAGGCGCGTGCCGCTGACGGATGTTTCGGCGATCCTTGTCTTGGCGGCATCGGGGGCGATCCTGTAGATCGCTTTGCCCTTCATGTCACAGAAGTAGACATTGCCGGCAGCATCGTTGGAAAGCCCATCGGCGAAGCCGAGGTTATCCACGACGACCTGCCAATCCTCACCACTCAACAGCACGGAAGCAAGCTGGTCGGTCTCTTCGGTGTGAGCGGTCACAACGACCGCCAGTACACCGGCCAAGATACCACTGACTACACCCGTGATTCTCATGTTCGAATCTACTCGCTAGAAAGACATCCAAACGCCAGCTACTATTGTATTGCTGCTTGTTGTGTGGCGATGGGCACATACCCCGCTTCCAAGCCCGGAGGTGGGGTCACAACCAAGGCTGGGTCCAGATCGGCAAGTCTTCCAACGGTAGGCGGTGGAAGATAGTCGCGGTCTTTCTGCCAGTTTCGGTGGAGTTTCTCCACTCGGGCCTGCAGGGCCTCCCGCTCATTAGCCGTCAAATCGGCGTTGAGTAATGCCGGCTGGTCGGCGAATCGATACCAATAGTACGTCACCACGCTACCGTCCCCTAGACGCGCCTGGAACGGGCCCGCCACGGGACCAGGTTTTTTCCAGGAACTCTTCGGATCGTCGGGAGTGACGTAGGATTCGGGCGGCTCCTCACGGGGCCGATGAAAGCGAACCTTGGCCAATCCGGTTTCGGCCGGAACGTCTTTTTCTTGGACTACCACCCACTCTGCCTTGTCGTTCTTATCCTTAACCAGGTGATAGTATTCGGGAAGTGTGACGAGTGGGCCATCCTTGGAATCGGTTTTCGTCACTTTTTGATAGTTCCACCGATATCCGTAAGTGCTCGAATCGATTACCACGGGGCTCGCGAAAGAACTCCAGGCGAGAGGAACTTTTTTCTCGTTGGGAACGTTCGGTGGATAGATCTTCCAGGTCGACCCACCTCCTCCGGTGAAGGTTTGCACGCTCGCTCCCCTGGGATCGATCGTACCGCTAGCCGGCTCCCCGCCTTCGAACCACGCCTTTACAGCATCCCAAAGAACGCTCTTGTCATAGGCGGTCACCCGGTGTACCACCACCGAATCGCCGTTTGGGTTTCGGGGGAAGGACGTGGGGGCGATTCGGGCGTAGGTCTCTCCCTTCGAGTCGACTGATTGGACGCTCGGGACATACTGGGTTTCCATCTGCAACGGTTTGTTCGGCTTGGCGGAACGGCTATCCAGAAACAAGCTGCTCAGGCGAGGGTCGTCTGCGGCAGCGCGGGACCAGAAAAAAGGAGTGAAGAATGCAACCGGCCCCTTGAAGTTCCGCGTGTTCAGAAATAAGGTCCAGCAGTTGTCTCCGGTCGGAACGTTCTTCCCGGCCGTGGTGGGTTTGGGCTTGGTGAGCGGGAGGGCCAGGTATCCGTAGCCGACGAGATCTCCGCAGGTACCTTGTTTCAGGTTCAGGCCATCGGGGGGCCAGAGAAGCCAAGGACTGAGTTGTGCCACGCCATACTGGCCTTTGGGGTCGTCCCAGTTCCTTCCTTTGCCCGCCCCCGGCCCATTGGCCCATTCGCTGAAATTCAGGGCCACGCCACCCATGATGAACTTCGGCGTTTCGGTGGCAAACCGCGTGTCTCGCCACCAGCCCAGCCCACCCTCGATGTCGGAATACAGATTGGCAGGCTCGGGGCCGTCGTACTGCGCGTGCATCCAGGTGCCAAACAGGCCTGTTTGAAAGCGATGCCCCGGATATTCCCTCAACAAAGGCCAGGCAGCGACATACAGAGAGAACCCGGCATTGTACGTGTCGGGAACTTTCTCATGAGGGACGAGCAGGTATCCGGCCATCTCTCCTTCCTGAATCGGATCGGCGGCACCGATTTCGGGTGAAAGGAGCAAGAACGGGATGACAGCCAGGCAGGACAGGAATGCTGCAATAGATCTTCGTACCAACATAAACAATGGTTGAATCATGATATTTAATGTTGTGTGTATGTTGGATCCTGGTTCGGGATTTCCCCGGGCGGCCGATAGCCGGCGACCATCACCAACCGTCTTGCGTAGCATAATGTCTCGAACTTGGTTCGTCGAGTGCTGTGCCTCACCCACAGAATAGCGTGTGTCTCTGGCGAAGGCCGTCCCGGTAGCGACAAGTACACCAACCCTGTGGCACTGATGAGCCGTCAGCCAACGGCCAGGACTCGCCGTACTGAAGTGCGGCAAATTCTCAACCGCCTCGCGATCTCCGGTGGCTCACCGGCTCGGCCGCGAGTTGGGGGCGCTTCATCGGCTTTCCGCGATGCCGTTTGGGCCGACCGTGAAAGCGGTCTTCCTTCCGGGCCTGAGCTATACCGGCACGAACACGTTCGCGAAAGACCTTACGCTCGAACTCAGCGAATATCGCGGGCATGCCAATCATCACTCGGCCCGTCGGTTCGTCAAGTCGAGGGCCTCGGTCAGAGACACGAAACCCACCCCCAGGTCGGTCAATTCACGTAGCGTCACCACGAGGTCGGGCAAGGAGCGGCCCCAGCGGTCCAGTCGCCAGACCACGATGACGTCGAGTTCGCGTCGCCGTGCCGACTTCAACACAGCATCGCGGCACGGCCGCTGCTTCGCGCCCGAGCCGACGTCCTGAACCTGCCGAACGGCTTCCCAGCCACAGTTGGCGAGATAAGCGTTCATCGAATCCAACTGGAGGCTGAGCGTCTGCTGCTCGTGGGTGGAGATGCGAGTGTACAAAGCGGCTCGCATGGCCGTGGCCCTCCCTGCCCAAAAACCTCCGTCGGCCCGGCCCTGTCAAACCCCTTGTTTCATTGGGTCTCGACGGCCTCCTCGGTCGCTGGCCGAATACCATCTTTTCGGCCAGGGCCGCCTTTACGGCGTTCTGTGTCCATCTGCTACGGGATCGCCATCTTGCACGCGTCGGTCCGACTACACCGACGCATGCCACAGCCAGGGGCGCAAGGAACCGACAGGGATCACCCCCAAGCTGGCTCCTGTCAGACAGCCAAGGACGACGGTGGTAAACCCGGCGTGAGGTTCCTCGCTCGATCGAAGCGAGGAACGAGATCCATGACTGCATGGCTCTTCAGTGGAACGAGACAAAGAAGAAGACGGTTTTGCGCATCAGGATGGGAAGAGACCAAGGAAGGAGACGCTGTTTGGTGGCGCTCGCGTGACGATCGAAACTGGCTCTGATTTCCCGATCGGTGTCAGACGCCCCGGTTTCGCAAGAAGTCCACCCATAACCCTACTGGCGCCCGCCAAGGACCGCCACGATCATTCCCAGGCACAGCAGCGCCGTCAGGATGATCAGGTCGAGCTGCCAGGCTTGGCCCGTGGGTCGCAGTGCGACGTGCCAAGGCTCAGATCTCCAGCGGGCGCGATCTCCGCCCGGCAACTGGTCGCTCCCGCCGGTCGCTATCGGTGCGGCGGCGGATGCAACGAAACCATCGGCGCCTTCGAGACCACGGGCCGTTTTGGCGGTTCGGCGAGCAGGCAGGCTGCAACGCAAGGGGACGCCGCCTTCGATGCGAAGCGGCCTGGGATGGTCATCCCGCGGTGCGCGGCCAGGTCGGCCGAGGGGTGGGAGGTTCTGGTGCAGGCCGGGATTCGAGACGCGCCGGAAGTCGGCGCCGATGGGTCGGCGATGCCCTGGAGGTTGACTCCTTTCCGAGATCGGACGACGGGGGGGATCGAACCGGAAAGAAGGCACTCCAGGTTGCGGGACATCGTGTCCAGTGCGCAGCCGGACATCGTGTCCCGCCCGCCAGGTATGGAGACTCGCGGTCCCAGCAAGGTCCCCGTAACGCGTTACGTGGGGCCACGTGTGTCCGGCAGCGTGATCTTCAGGGACAACTTGGCCAGCATCTCCTGCGGCCTGTGCTCCAGCTGCTTGATCTCGGCCTCCGGCGTCGGGATGTGCTTATCCAGCAGATGCAGCGCGCGGCTTTCGGCGGCCTCCTCGATCTTCGCCATCCAGTTCTCCCGAAACGCCGTCTTCCTGTGCCGCACGTCGAGATCATCGCCGTCACGTTTGGCATCGGCGACGGCCGAATCGTACTCGCGGCGCCACGCATCACGCTGCTGGGTCAATGCGCCAGCAGCCGCCGTAGGGCCTTCCGTTCGCCGTCCTGCTTAGCCCGTTCCTGACCTGCCCCCGTGGGTCCGGCCGGCACGTCCCGGTTGTCGATGAATTCCGTGGCGATCGAGAAGACCGTGCCGGCCGGGCCCCGCCGTTTGGCCTCCCGCACCTGGTGCCTGTACGACGTGGTCTCACCGTGCCGTGGTGTCAGGCAATGGTCACAATGCCGGTGCGGGAACCGCAAATATCCGGAGCCATCGATCAAAACGACGAACCGCCCTTGGAGTCGCGCTCCATCCAAGGCCCTCATGCGGATCAGGCGGTGGATCATCTGCTGCCGCAAATGAGCGAGGGGAGCACTGCCGGTCCCTTCCAGGAAGTACTCCAGGGTCTGGTTCACCGGCCGGCTGTCCTGCGCGGTGTCCGCCAGGCGGTTGAGGTTGGCCAGCACCTCTGGGCCATCCGTGTTCAACTGGTAATCCCGTTGCCGGCGACTGCTCAACTTGCAGAGAAACAAGCTCAGCCCCCACCACAGCAGGAACCGCTTGTGATAGATGACTTGGGGAAGGGACCGAGGCTCGTCGATCGCGTCGACCCAAGCATTCAGGTCGGGGAAGAAATGGCGCACGGTCCGGGCCAAAATGGGGCCGATGCTCAAGTCGGCCCGGCCGGCGCCGGTGGTGCGGAACGTGGCCCCGAACCAGGGCCAGGGCCCACTGGCTGACTTCGTGCGTCAGGGCCTTCAGACGTTGGTATTCTCGTACCCATGTTTGGACCTCCTCGAGCAGGTCCTGGGGCACGTAGACGTTGCGGAGCTTGCCACTGTCCCGGAAGACGAGGTGGTGGGCCTGATGCAACATCGCTTGTTCACGAGTGTCAACTCGCCGCCCGCACGGGGCCAGCCGGCGCCATCGGCTTCAGGCGATGGCCCCGCATCCGACGGATGAGGGTAGGATGGCTCGGAACGCGCCTCGACGGGCCCCTCGGGCTTCCGGTGAACCTCCCATATACCGGGTAAGGGCCGAAAAAACAAAAGTGCGAAGAAAAAAAGGGCAACTGGCGAAGCCCACCGCCTCCATGGATAGCCTAGGCTCGACTTGAGTCGCCGTCAGAGCGCGACGAATTCCCCCGTTTCTCAGACCTGACTCCTGCCGTGCCAACTTGTTCCGTGACCTCGGGCGCAGTAGCCTATACCGAACGGCTTGCCTCCACGGCTGCAGTATGGCAGAAGGTGGCGGGCCGTGGCGCCGCTGCGGCATCGTAGGTGGCTCTCGTGACTCCCGAAGAACTCGCACGCAAAGAGATCGACCGCCAACTCGCTCAATGCGGGTGGCAGGTGCAGAGCCGGGACGAGATGAACATCTCGGCGGCTCAGGGTGTCGCCGTCCGTGAGTTCCCGATGCTGACCGGCGAGGCGGACTATCTGCTCTACGTCGGGGGGAAGGCCATCGGGGTCATCGAGGCGAAGCCGAAGGGGCATCCCCTCATCGGGGTCGAAACCCAGTCCGCCAAGTATGCCGGGGCGCTGCCGCCCGCAGTCCCCTCCTATCGGACGCCCCTGCCGTTCTCCTACGAAAGCACCGGGGCCGTCACGCAATTCACGAACCTCCTCGAACCCGATGCCCGTAGCCGGGAGGTTTTCAGCTTCCATCGTCCCGAGGAACTGCTCCGGCTGGTGAACCTCGACGCCCAGGTGAGAGGCAAACTGAAAGCCCTCCCGGCGCTGGATGCCTCGAAACTGTGGTCGGTGCAGAAACGGGCGATCGAGAACCTGGAGAAGTCGCTCGCCAAGAACAACCCGCAGTCTCTGATCCAGATGGCGACCGGCTCGGGCAAGACCTTCACCGCCGTCAATGCCTGCTACCGGCTCATCAAGTTCGGCGGGGCGAGGCGGGTCTCTGTTCCTGGTCGATCGAAGCAATCTGGGAAACCAGGCTTACCGGCGAGTTCAAGCAATTCATCAGCCCTGTGAACGCCTACAAGTTCACCGACGAATACCACGTTCAACTGCTCAACTCGAACACCATCGCCCCGACCAGCAAGGTCGTCATCACGACCATCCAGCGCCTCTATTCGATCCTGAAGGGCGAGGAGCAGTTCGAGGAAGCCGCCGAGGAGCAGTCGCTCTTCGAGCTTGAGACGAGTCTCGTCAAGGAGCCGCTGCCCGTCGTCTACAACGAGCGCATCCCGATCGAGACGTTCGACTTCGTCATCGTCGATGAGTGCCATCGCTCCATCTACAACCTGTGGCGGCAAGTCCTCGACTACTTCGACTCGTTCCTGATCGGCCTGACCGCCACGCCGACCGCCGCAGACCATCGGCTTCTTCAACAACAACCTCGTGATGGAATACGGCCACGAACAGGCGGTGGCAGACGGCGTGAACGTCGGCTTCGATGTCTACCGCATCCGAACCCGGATCACCGAGCAGGGAGCGACCCTGGAGGGGGAGCCGGGGCGGTTCATTCCTCGCCGAGACCGCCGCACCCGCTCCAGGCGCTACGCCGAACTTGACGACGACCTGACCTACGCCCCCAACCAGCTCGACCGGGATGTCGTCGCGGAAGACCAGATCCGGCTCGTGGTGCGCACGTTCCGGGACCGGCTCTGCAGCGAAATCTTCCCCGGTCGCACCGAGGTGCCGAAGACGCTCGTTTTCGCCAAGGATGACAGCCACGCCGAGGACATCACGCGCATCCTGCGGGAAGAGTTCGGCAAGGGCAACGACTTCGCCCAGAAGATCACCTATCGGACGACCGGGAAGAAGCCGGAGGATTTGCTCGCCGAGTTCCGCAACAGCTACAACCCCCGGATCGCCGTCACCGTGGACATGATCGCCACCGGCACCGACGTGAAGCCGCTCGAATGCCTGCTGTTCATGAGGAACGTCAAGAGCGCCGCCTACTTCGAGCAGATGAAGGGGCGGGGCGTGCGGGTGATCGACCTCGATGCCCTGCGCAGCGTCACGCCCGACGCCGAGGCGAAGACCCACTTCGTCATCGTCGATGCCGTCGGCGTCTCGGAGCAGGACAAGACCGCGACGCAAGCCGTTAGACCGGCAGCCGACCGTGCCCCTGGACAAGATCATGGGTCTGGTCGCCGCCGGGGCGGCGGACCCCGACCTCGTATCGACGCTGGCGGCCCGTCTCGCCCGGCTGGATCGGCAACTGACCGACGAACAGCGCCAGCAGGTCACCCAGCAGGCGGGCGGGATGAACCTCCAGACGCTCACAACGAACCTGCTCGGCAGCCTCGACCCCGACGCCCAGACGAAGCGGCGCAGGAGGTCTTCGGGCTGGCGAAGGACCAGGAGCCGACGCGAGACGCAACTCGACCAGGTGCAGGGCACCCTGATGGCGGAGGCGCTGAAGCCGCTCCACGACCCGAAGTTGCGGGACCTGCTCATCGACCTGAAGCGGAGCCACGAGCAGGTCATCGACGAGATCACCCAGGATGAACTCCTCCAGGCGGGTTTCGACGCCCACGCCCTGGAGAGAGCCCAGGCGCTCATCACGAACTTCAAGGACTTCATCGAGCAGCACAAGGACGAACTCGAAGCGATCCAGATCCTCTACAGCCGTCCGCACCGGGCGGGGCTGCGGTTCCGGCAGGTCAAAGACCTCGCCAACGCCCTCAAGAACCCGCCGCTGGGAGCCACGCCCGAGCGGGTCTGGCAAGCCTACGAGGCGACGGAGCCGCAGGCGGTGAAGGGCAAGGGCGGCAGGGATGTCGTGGACCTCATCGCCCTGGTGCGTCACGCCCTCGACCCGCAAGAGCCGATCATCCCCTTCTCCAGCACGGTGCAGGAGCGCTACGACCAGTGGCTCACCGAGCAGGGGCAGAAGGGCGTGGTCTTCACCGTAGAGCAGCGGGAGTGGCTCGACGCCATCAAGGATCACATCGCCAAGAGCCTGCGGATCGAGGAAGACGATTTTGACTATGCCCCGTTCAACACGATCGGCGGCTTGGGGCGGGTTCACGACCTGTTCGGGGAGCGCCTGCCGGTGATCCTTGACGAACTCAACCGGAGGCTGGCGGCGTGAGCAGAAGACGAGTGGTACCTGCTCAAGCACGGATCTGAACGATCTGCGACGTCGCTTGCCGAACGGTTGGACTTGCAGTCGAGATCGGACGAACGTGCGGTTCGGGTCGCAGCGGTCACCGAGAATCGCGCGAGCATTACAGTCGATCACTACGGCGGCGAACTTATCACGATGGGAAACGTCTACCATGATCGATGCCTTGACATGCGATGTTGCTCGAGATGAAGTCCATGCCTACGAATCGAGGCCGACTGTACTCGCTGTCGAAGCATCTGGTGAGTCTGCTGAATGAGGCAACGCCGCACTGTGGGATGCGTGCGGTTGTGTACTGACGAGTTGCCCGAGCGATGCTGTCAATCAGCTGTTCGCTTTCCGACCTGCCGAGCTTGCTGCCGACAGTACTGTCACTCCATGTTTCTGCATCACTTGCACGCGATTCAGCAACAGTTTCACGGATATCGCAAGGGGTAGGACTACGATCAGCCACCGTTGGGCTAGACAGACTTCTCGATCTGCCGGTTCCTGTCGCCCCCTCAGGACGAGCAGCGCCGCATCGTCGCCAAGATCGAGGAACTCTTCTCCGACCTCGATGCCGGGGTCGCCGCCCTGGAGCGGGTGCGAGCCAACCTGAAGCGGTATCGAGCCGCCGTCCTCAAGGCGGCGGTCGAGGGCAAACTCACCGAGGACTGGCGGGCGCAGCACCCCGACACCGAACCCGCCTCCGTCCTCCTCGAACGCATCCTCACCGAGCGCCGCCGCCAGTGGGAGCAAGACCAACTCGCCAAGTTCGCCCAGGCGGGCAAGCAGCCACCGAAGGGGTGGCGGGAGAAGTACTGGGAGCCAGTCATGCCGGCATCGAACACCTTGCCCGATTCTGCCGGATGGTGGTGCTGGGCGACCGTCGAGTCAAGTGGTCGCATGTCCGAGTGGATCGGCAGCATCACGGAAGCAATCGTCCGGCATAGCACCTCCAGTATCAACGCACGCCGAATCTCGAGAGTGGATCGAATCTCGACGTGCACGACTTCGATCAGTGCCACGAAGTCCACGACATGGATACCTTCGCAGATGAGGAACTTCTCTGGTTACAAGCTCGATAACTGGTCAGCGAGGAACTGGCAGTATGGCGTGATCGGCAAGTCGGCTCTCAGGGTTGGTCCAGAACCCGACTACGTTCATCCGAACCAGCTCATCCGTGTACAGCGATTCTGGGTTGTCGAGTACCGCCAATGCTTCCTGTGAACTCAGCGACAGAATGATCGGTGTTTCACGACGTAGCAGCATCGACGAGCAGGCTCGAACCACGAGCGTCGGCAAACTGGCATTCCGGCAACAGCATCCTGTTGCCTCTGCCCGCCACTAGACGAGCAAGAAGCAGATCGTCGCAGAGGTCGAGCGCCGCCTCTCCATCGTGGACGAGATCGAAGCCCAGGTCGAAGCCAACCTGAAGCGTGCCGCCCGGCTCCGCCAGGGCATCCTCAAGCGGGCCTTCGAGGGTCGCCTCGTCCCCCAAGACCCGACCGACGAACCGGCCGAGAAGCTGCTCGATCGGATTCGTCAGGCGCGGCAGGATGGCCCTCCCAGTCGATCCGCTTCGGTTCGCCGTCCGAAAGGCCGGACGCCCGCCCGTCGCAAGGCACGATCGAACGACCCGAGCCTGTTCGACTGAGGAACGATCGCCGCACGGGTGTAGAATGGGGTATCACGCTCATCCGAAGTCGGCCAAGAACCTCTACCTGGCACTAACGGAGAGGGAGTTACACATGCCACGCACGTTGCCGCTGGCCGCCGCCCAACCCAGCCTGTCCGAGATCGTGGCCGGTATGGTCCCCGGTGAGGAGCTGGTGCTGACGAGCGATGGCGAGCCCATTGCCATCGTGACCCGTCCACCCCGCACGAGCTGGCCGTGCCAGCCGGGCACGGCCAAGGACCGCTCGTTCTGGATGGCCCCGGACTTCGATGCCCCGCTGGATGACTTCGCGGAGTACATGGAGTGACGCTCCTCCTGGACACGCACACGGTCCTCTGGTTCTGGTGGGCCGATCCCCAACTGAGCGCGACGGCCACGGCGCTGATCTGCGACCCGGCCAATCGCAAGCTGGTCAGCCCGGCGACGGCCTGGGAAGTCGCCATCAAGGTGAGCCTGGCGAAGCTCGACATCGGCGGGCCTTACCGGGGTTTCTTCCCCCAGCAGATGATCCGCACCAACTTCGAGTGGCTCACGATCACCGACGACCATCTGGCTGTGGTCTCGGCCCTGCCGTTCCACCACAGAGACCCGTTCGACCGGCTGCTCGTGGCCCAGGCGGCATGGGAGAACGTCCCCATCGTCAGCACAGACGCGATGTTCGATCAGTACGCCATCACCCGACTCTGGTAGATCATGAGCACCGACACCCAGCAAGTCGTCAGCAAAGCCTGGAACTTCGCCCACGTCCTCCGGGACGACGGCTTGAGCTACATGGCCTACGTCGAGCAGATCACCTTCCTGCTCTTCCTCAAGATGGCGGACGAGCAGACGAAGCCGCCTTACAACCGGAAGCCGATTGTCCCGACGGGCTATGACTGGGCGAGCCTGCTCAGCAAGGAAGGCGATGCCCTGGAGACCCAGTATCGCCACATCCTCGAGCACCTCGCCACGCAGCCGGGGATGCTCGGCGAGGTCTTCAAGAAGGCGAAGCCGGAGATCCAGAACCCGGTCACGCTCCGCCGCCTGATCGTGGACCTGATCGAACCCGAGAAGTGGATGTCGATGCAGGCGGACGTGAAGGGCGACATCTACGAGGGTCTGCTCTCGAAGAGCGCCGCGGAAAGCCCGAAGGGGGCGGGCCAGTATTTCACGCCCCGAGAACTCATCAAGGCGATCGTGGATTGCGCCCGACCGACAGCGGCCGACACGCTCTGCGACCCCGCCTGCGGCACGGGGGGCTTTCTCCTGGCCGCTCATGACTACGTGGTGCGTCACCAGGGCAAAGACCTCGACCCCGACCAGAAGAAGCACCTGAAGCGGGGCTTCGTGAAGGGCTGGGAACTCGTCCCGAACACCGCCCGGCTCTGCATCATGAACCTGATGCTCCACGGGATCGACGCCGACCCCTGCCCGATCGCCTCGGGGAAGGACAGCCTCGCCAGCTCCTCCCGGCGACGGCGACCGAGTGAGCCTGCTCCTGACCAATCCTCCCTTCGGCAAGAAGTCCACCATCGGCTATCGTGAACGAGGAAGGCGACCTGGAGAAAGAGGACGAGTCTTACGAGCGCCCGGACTTCTGGACTTCGACGAAGAACAAGCAGTTGAACTTCCTCCAGCACGTCAAGAGCCTGCTCAAGATCAACGGTCGCTGCGCGATCGTCGTCCCCGACAACGTGCTGTTTGAGGGCGGGGCGGGCGAGACCGTGCGGCGGAAGCTGCTCGAGCAGTGCGACGTTCACACCCTGCTGCGGCTTCCCACCGGCATCTTCTACGCCCAGGGCGTCAAGGCGAACGTCCTGTTCTTCGACGCCAAGCCCGCCCGAGAGAAGCCGTGGACGGAGAACGCTGTGGGTCTTCGACTACCGCACCAACATCCACCACACCCTCAAGACGAAGCCGCTCAAGTCGCTCCGACCTCGACGAGTTCGTGGCCTGCTACCACCCCGAGAACCGCCACCAGCGCAAGGCGACCTGGAGCGAGACCACCCCCGAAGGGCGCTGGCGCTGCTTCACCTACGAAGAACTGGCGAAGCGGGACAAGCTCAACCTCGACATCTTCTGGATCAAGGACAAGAGCCTGGAGGACGCCGACAGCCTCCCCGAACCCGACGTGCTGGCGCAGGAGATCGCCGACGACCTCCAGACGGCGATGGAGCAGTTTGCCTCCATCGCGGCGGAACTGAAGCCGTAGCGGCGTGGGGGCCTTCGAAGGGTCAGAACTCCCCGGCGGGGTGGCCGATGATCGAGCGGTTCATCACCAGTTCGGCCAAGTCGGCAGGGATGATCGCGAAGCCGCGTTTCACGCGGTCCAACGTGACGGACGCCGCGGGCTGACGGTTCAATTCGGCGCCGGGATGCCGATGGCCTGGGTGAACTCACCCAGCAGGCTGGCTCTCGGGTTGTGGGAAGGATCATCTGGCGGCTGAAGCCCGGGGCGTTTCGACGGAAAACCGAGTGTCTGGCTCGACTCGAAGCTGGCACCGGGATCGGCACAGGGCTTTGGTCGTGTCCGACCGGAAGACCGATAAGTCGTACGCCCGGCCGTCCCACTCCCAGCTTGCTCCCCCGTCAGAAAGGCCGATGCCGGCCCCGCCAAGCCAATCCTGAGCTAAATAAACATCAAAAACATGTCACAATCCAATGATGATATGATCTAGCTCGGAGCACCGTACCCGGACGATCGCCGTCCGCGCCAGGCGTTTCCCCGCGATCAGCTCGCTCTCGGACTTCGTACCGATCCGGTGCACCAGAACCGAATACCCCGAAGGGAGATGTCCCATGTTCGCGCTGAACCCGTTCCTGGCCCGTCTGCGTGCTCGCGTTCACGTGGCTGTCACTTCGCTCCGAAACGCTGTCGTGGCCTGGCGACAGGCCCTACATGCTCGCCTGAGCGCCTTCTCCGCGCGCGTGATCTTCCCGATCACGTTGGCCTATCAAACCGCACACGCGCGACCACGACGCAGGCCGCAGCTGTCCTCGGCCTCGTCCTGCCGTTCGCGTTCGCGCGTGTGCGGCCTTTGCCGACGCCGCACATGCTCTTGCCCACGGTGGCCCAAGTGTACGCCTACCTGACGATCGGCACCGCGATGGCGGTGCTTCTCGGCTTGCCGACGCTCTGCATTCGGCGCACTCACGCTGGCCGTGGGCCTTGCCAAGCTCACGATCATCGCGCTGGTGTTCGCGCCTGTCGCCCAGCGGCTCGCCACACCGGGGAGATGGCCTTCATTGTGGCATGGCCTACGCCTTGTCACGGCCGCCGGCATTTTGTGGCTGTCGGGCCTTGGCTTCTTGGCGGGCCAGGCCCTTGCGCCCAAGGCGACCTGCGCAGCCACTGCGCCCGCTCCGGCCGATGCCTCCGCACGGCTGATCTGGGGGAACCCACCCCGCGTGACGTGGGACGCGCTGACGGTCCCGCCTGAAAACCTCGATCCCTGCACCTGGCCCCAGACCAACCGCCATGCGACCGCGCGCCCGGGCCGCGCCTGAGCACCTCATGCCGTGACGCCGTTTTCCGTTTCCATCACCCCCGCATCGAGAGTCACGAAAGGAGCGTAATCTTGTCGCACATCGTCGAGATCAAGACCGAGGTCCGCGATCCCGTCGCGGTCACGGCCGCCTGCCGCCGGCTCGGGCTGGCCGAGCCTGTCCACGGCACGGCGCAGCTGTTCTCGGCCCGGCCACCGGCCTGCTCGTGAAGTTGCCCGGCTGGCTGTACCCGACCGTTGTCCACCCTGGAGACCGGCCAGATCGAGTTCGACAACTTTGGTGGCGCCTGGGGCAAACCAGAACAGCTCGACCGATTCTTGCAGGCCTACAGCGTTGAGAAGGCCAAGTTGGAAGCCCGCCGCAAGGGCTACACCGTCACCGAACAACCGCTGGCCGATGGCTCGATCAAGTTGACCATTGCGGCGGGAGGTGGTGCATGAAAACCATCACGATCACCGTCGACACCAAGGGCCAGACGAAGATCGAGACCAGGGGCTTCACGGGTTCGGAATGTCGTGACGCCAGCCGCTTCGTCGAGCAAGCCTTGGGCCAGCGTACAGCCGAAACGTTGACCGCCGAGTTCTACCAGGACCAGCCAGCCCGCCAGAGCCTTCAGGAGGGCCACTGACACCTTTCTGGACCCAAAACACCATGCTGAAGCTGACCGGCCACCTGGTCGAACTCCAGGCCATTCTCGAACACGCCCCCGGCGCCGAGTTGCCCACCGCGCCCAGCGTCGGCGTGACCGCTCCCACGACGCCAGCGGGCCGTCTGGGGTGGGCGGTCGCGCGCCACTGTCTGCGCATCGTCCTGCCCGCCTACCATGAGTTGCCGGTGTGGCTGGTCTGGACGGGCTTGCGGGCCGCCGGACGCCATCTGACACGAAGACCCGTCCCGCCCGCCTGGAACGATCACCGGGACGGCGCCACGCGCTGATTCCCGTTCCCTCGGGGATTTTCACACCCCTCGTCATCCAACTCGAAGGAGACACCATGACGCTCGCCGAGCGTTTGGCGGAGTACGTGCGCGCCTGCTTCACCGGCTTGTGGATCCAGTCCTACGAGCACGACGACGCGATCACCGAGATCGCCCGGCTGTGCCGCGCGCAGGGCTGGACGTTGGCCACCTGGGACATCGACCGCGGCCTGGCCGTCGCCGGGCAGGCGGCCGAGTCCGGCACCATCCCGTCGGCCGCCGATCCGCTGGCGGCGATCCGCGCCCTGAACGCACTGGCCACGCCTGACGGCACGGCGCTGCTCGTGCTGCGGAACTTTCACCGGTTCCTGAACTCGATCGAGATCGTCCAGGCCCTGGATTCGGCCATCACGGCCGGCAAACAGAACCGGACGTTCGTCGTCATCCTGGCGCCGGTCGTGCAGATCCCCGTCGAGCTGGAGCGCCAGTTCGTCGTGCTCGACCACGAGCTGCCGGGCCGCGACCAGCTCGAACAGATCGCCCGCGCGATCGCCACCGAGCCGGGCGAGCTGCCCGAGGGCGACGATCTGGGTGCCGTGCTCGACGCAGCCGCGGGCCTGACACGCTTCGAGGCCGAAGGTGCGTTTGCGCTGTCGCTGGTCAGGCACGAACGGATCGCCAGCGAACCGCTCTGGGAATTGAAGGCCGGCACGCTGAAGAAGTCGGGCCTGCTGACACTGCACCGTGGCGGCGAGACCTTCGCCGGCCTGGGCGGCCTGGAGGCCCTCAAGAGTTTCTGCACGCGGGCGCTGCGCCCCGGCCGCCGTCCCACAGTGCGGCCCCGTGGCGTGCTGCTGCTCTCGCCGCCCGGCTGTGGCAAGAGCCAATTCGCCAAGTCCCTCGGCAACGAGACCGGGCGGCCCACGCTCGTGCTCGACGTCGGCACGTTGTTTGGCTCGCTCGTGGGCCAGACCGAAGCCAACGTCCGGCAGGCGCTGCGCCTGCTCGACGCCATGGCGCCGTGCGTCGCGTTCCTGGACGAGATCGACAAGGGCTTCAGCGGCGTCGCTTCCAGCGGCCAGACCGACAGCGGTGTCGGCGCCCGGCTCTTCGGCAGCTTTCTGTGCTGGCTCAACGACCACACCTCGGATGTCTTCGTGGTCGCCACCTGCAACGACATCGCCAAGTTGCCGCCCGAGTTTAGCAGGGCCGAACGTTTCGACGGCATTTTCTTCCTGGACCTGCCCGGGACGCGCGAGAAGGAGATCATCTGGCAGATGTACCTGGCGAAGTTCGGTCTCGACACCGGCCAGCACCTGCCCTCCAGCCGGGACTGGACGGGCGCCGAGATCGAATCGTGCTGCCGGCTGGCGGCCTTGCTCGATATCTCGCTGATCGAGGCCGCGCAGCACATCGTGCCCGTCGCCGTGACAGCCGGCGAGGCCGTCGAGCGGCTGCGCACCTGGGCGAGTGGCCGTTGCCTCGATGCCGACCGGCCTGGTTTGTACACCCGCGGCAGCAACGTCACGGGCAAGCCCGGCCGCAACGTCACCCGCGACGCGTCGACCAACTGACATCCCGATCATCCCGCGGACCCATCACCACGTTACGGGGCGGCGGGCACGTGGTCCGCTGCCCGTCTTCTTCTGGAGGAAAACGTGACCACCTTGCTTGACCACCTCGAAACACGGCCGTCCCGAAATGGCTCGACCACCGTGACGCCGGCCGAGCGGCTGCGCACGACCATGGCCGCCAGCCGCCTTTCCTTCACCTGGTTCGGCACGCAGAAGACGCTCACGCCCGCGCAACGCGCCCGCGCCGCCGAGACGTTCGATGCCGATGCCCCGTTCCTCAGCGCCGGCAAGAAACTGTTCGACACCAAGCACAACGCCTTCCGCGCCGTGACCGCGGTCCGCACCAAGATCACGGAATCCTGGCGCGGCCTGACGCTGCCGTTCCCTGAGCCCGGCATCCGGCTCATCAAGCTGGAAGCCGTCGAGGGCTTCGACCGCGACATGACCGATCTCAAGGTCGAGCTCGACGATGCCGTCCGCAACCTCGATCTCCACTACCACGAGCTCAAGCGCGCGGCCGCCCAGCGGCTGGGCTCGCTCTACAACAACGATGACTACCCCGAATCGCTCATCGGCCTCTTCGGTGTCGCGTGGGACTTCCCCAACGTCGAGCCGCCCGACTACCTGCTGCAGCTCAGTCCAGGCCTGTACGAGGCCGAGCAGGCCCGCGTGCGCACGCGATTCGAGGAGGCAGTGCAACTGGCCGAGGACGCCTTTCTGAGCGAGTTCGGCAAGCTCGTGGCGCACCTGTCCGAGCGCATCACGAGCACGAACGACGATGGCACGCCGAAGGTCTTCCGGGACAGCGCCGTCGAGAACCTGCTGGCGTTCTTCGAGCGGTTCCGGGCGCTGAACGTGCGCAGCAATCCGCAGCTCGATGAGCTGGTGGCGCAGGCGCAGCGGATCGTGCAGGGAGTGGAGGCGCAGGATCTGCGCGATCGCGAGGGGCTGCGTCAGGCGGTCGCGGGCCAGATGGCGCACATCCAGACGGAACTGGACCAGCTCATTGTCGACCGGCCCCGGCGGCGGATCTTGCGGCAGGGTACGCCGGGAGCAACATGATGGACCTTGTTGTCACCACCACCGGCACCGTGAAGACGATCTACAGCGAGACGCTGGATTTCACCGTGTTCGGTTTCCCCGTGATCCGTCGTGCCAGCCATGTCGAGGCGGATGAGCATGGGCGCTGGTGGGCCGATTTGCAGCCCGTCGGCGGACCGGTGCTGGGACCGTTCCCGATCCGGAGCGCGGCACTGAAAGCCGAAAACGCCTGGCTCGAAACGTACTGGCTGACCATGTCGCACTGACCCGCCGGCCTATGTCCGGTTTATCGGTACGCGGCGATGGATCCCTTCCTCCCTGTCCCTCGCGGGTCATGGCGGACCGGGATCGGACCCGCCCGCCGTGGTCTGCTGCGCTTCGCGGAGCCTTGCACCATGACTCAAACCCAGCTTGACCGCGCCGTCGCCGGCGCGACCGGCGAATCCCTGCGCATGAGCCGAGGCCTCGGCTTCCGTCTCGTGGTTCAACCCGACCCCAAGAAGCCAGAAACCCGTTTTCGGATGGCACGCTGCCCTTTCTGTGAGTGCCCCGTCGCTCCCGAGGAAAGCGTTCGAGGCTCAGGTGGGTGCCGCCGCCTGCAATGATCGATCACGAGCCGATTTCGTCACAGAACCCATGACCGATCCGAGAAAGCGCCGTAACGCGTTATGGCGCTTTTCGTCCCGCCCTGATCCGGTCCTGGACCGTTTTCACATCACTGATCGGAGTTTCCGTCATGATTAGCATCGTCCGTTGCCGCGCCTGCCAGATGCGAACTGTCTTTCGCCGTTCCCTGCTGGACATCATGTCCAAGGTCCCTCCGCTCTGAGGATGCCGCAGTCGGGAAAGATCCCGGACGCGTGTTCGGTAGGGTCCGGTGGCTCATCGATCCGCCTCCCGTGGCGCTGACCCTCGAAACGGCCGGTGCCTGGGGCGATAATGGGATGGGTTTCCCGGTCCTCTCGTGATCCGCCGTGCTCCCCACCCGACGATCCGGAGCCAACCATGGATGACAACGCCCGCTTGCTCCTGGCCCGCCTGATCCGTGACCATCGCGTCGCCTCGCTCGGCACACTTCACGACGGCGAGCCCTTGGTGTCGATGATCCTGTTCGCCGCCGAGCCCGACTCCGGCGCGTTCCTTCTGCTGGCCAGCACCCTGGCGCAGCACACGCAGGACTTTCTTCGAGACCCCCGCGCTGGCCTGATGATCGCCGAGACCGACGACGATCCGACCCGCGACCCCCAGGCGCTGGGCCGCGTCTCGATCCTCGGCCGCATTGAGCCGATCTCCCTCGATGAGGACGAGGCCGCCCACGCCCGCTACCTCGGGACATTTCCCCACGCGCAGCAACTCTTCCAGCTCGGCGATTTCGCTCTCTACCGCTTCGTCCCGCACGCGGCCCGCTTCGTCGCCGGCTTCGGCCGCGCGTATAACCTCGCTCCCTCGCACCTTCGCCAGGCTACCTCGGCCGGACCCTGAGGGAGCCGACCCGAACCGACCTTCAGCTGGATCACCTGTTGCGCCACGCTCGACCCACCCGACCCGATTTGGGGAGAGGGATTCGGCGGGCTCTCGCGATAGCGGCCCGTGAGTCGATCTGGGCAAGGGGATCCGCCCCTTGATATCCCCAGGAATCAGACGGTCGAGCCGCAAGCCTCCGTTTCACACCTGGACCTCGCAGCCAGCGCCAGAAAACCGTGGCGCACTCCGGACTCAGCCATGTTTACAATCGGGTGGCGACCTGAGCCGCAGTTCACAACCCGAGGTGCCACGTCCGTGTCGTCCGACGGTTCGATCACGCACTTCCTCACGCTGCTCAAGCAAGGCGACCGCGCCGCCGCGCAGCCGCTCTGGGAGGCTTACTTTGCGCGGCTGGTAGGACTGGCCCGCGCCCGTCTGCGGTGCACACCGCGTCAGGCCGCCGATGAGGAGGACGTGGCGCTGAGCGCCTTCGACAGCTTCTGCCGCCGCGCCGCGGCCGGCCAGTTCCCGCGGCTGGAGGATCGGGATGACCTCTGGCAACTGCTGGTGGTGCTGACCGTCCGCAAGGCGCTGGCGCAGACACGCCGCGAAATGCGCCTCAAACGCGGCGCCCGCAAGGTCCTCACGTTCGCCGATCTGGATGACCAGGTCCTTGATGGCGTCCTCGGCGCCGAGCCGACGCCCGTCCTGGCGGCGCAGGTGGCCGAGCAGTGCCGGTGCCTGCTGGAATGTCTGGAAGACGAGTCCCTCCGGCAAGTAGCACTCTGGAAGCTCGAAGGATTCACCAACCGCGAGATCGCCGCGCGGCTGGGTTGCGTCGAGAAGACGGTCGAGCGTAAGCTCAAGTCGATCCGCCGGCTCTGGTCGGAGGATAAGGACCCATGAATGAGTCCCACCCGAGGCGCGATCCGGCCCTCTCGCCCCAGCTGATCGCCCGTCTGGAAGCGATCTGCGACCGGTTCGAGGCCGCCTGGAAGACCGGGACGCGGCCGCAGATCGAGCCGTACCTGGTGGAGATGCCCGAGCTGGGCCAGTCGGCGCTGCTGCGCGAGTTGCTGGTGCTGGATCGGGAGTATCGCCGCCGGGTGGTGAGAAACCGATGGCGGACGACTACCGGCCGGGTTCCCGGACCACGGCGCGGTGATCGCGGCCGTCTTTACCGAACCACGCCCCGACATCCCCGAGGCCGACCGCCAAGCCGACGGCGAACCGGCCGCAGACGGACGCGGACCGTAATTTGCTCTTCGGCATTCTGGCCTTGCAGATGGACTTCGTCACCCGCGATGCCCTGATCGCCGCGATGCATGCCTGGGTGCTCGAAAAGACCAAGCCGTTGGGGGAAATCCTCGTGGCGCAGGGGGCGTTACGTCCCGAGCGCCGTGCCTTGTTGGAACCCCTGGTAAACGAGCACGTCCGCCAACACGGCGATGACCCGGCGCAGAGTCTGGCCGCCGTCGGCGCGGCCACGACAACGCGCGAAGCCCTGAAATCGGTCGGCGACGACGACTTGCAGTTCAGCCTGGGCCACCTCAGTACAGCGCCCACGGACCCCGATCGCACCTCGACCTACGTCGGCGCGCCCACCTCGACGGGCGGCCGGTTCCGCATCCTCCGGTTCGAGGCCGCGGGCGGCCTTGGCGAGGTCTTCCTCGCCCGCGACGAGGAATTGCACCGCGAGGTCGCGCTCAAGCAGATCAAGAACGAGCACGTCCACAGCCAGGACCAACGGTCCCGGTTCGTCGTCGAGGCCGAGATCACCGGCGGCCTGGAGCACCCGGGGATCGTGCCCGTCTACGGCCTGGGACACTACGACGACGGCCGCCCGTATTACGCCATGCGGTTCATCCGGGGCCAGAGCCTCAAGGACGCCATCAAGAAGTTTCATCAGGCCGAGGGGCCGGGCCGTGATCCGACCGCGCGGTCGCTGGCGTTGCGGCAGTTGCTGCGGCGGTTCCTCGACGTCTGCAACGCGATCCAGTACGCCCATGACCGCGGCGTGCTGCATCGTGATCTCAAGCCGGGCAACGTGATGCTCGGCCCGTACGGCGAGACGTTGGTCGTGGACTGGGGCCTGGCCAAGGTGGTGGGCCGTCCCGACCCGACGCTGCCGGAGGAGACGCTCCAGCCCGCGTCCGGCAGTGACGTGGCGGCGACCATGGCGGGGGTGGCGATCGGGACCCTGGTCTACATGAGTCCGGAGCAGGCGCGGGGCGATCTGGACCGGCTGGGACCGGCCAGCGACGTGTACAGCCTGGGCGCGACGCTGTATCACCTGCTGACCGGCCAGGCGCCGTTCCAGGGCGCCGACCGGGCTGCCCTCAAGATGCAGGTGATCGCCGGGAAATTCCCGCCGCCACGTCGCGTGCACTCCAGTGTGCCCACTGGGCTGGACGCAATCTGCCGCAAGGCGATGGCCCTGCGTCCTGAGGACCGCTACGCGACCGTCCGGGAACTCGCCAATGACCTGGAGAAGTGGCTTGCCGATGAGCCGGTCCCGGGCGAATCCCTTGCCACACAGGTCAGGAGATGGTTTCGGAAGAACCCGACTGTAGCAAGCTGGTTGTTTGCCATGATATTCGTAGATATGCATCTTGCCATTTTAAGAATGGCATCGGGAATGCAAGATGCGGGCAGATCGCTCTATGAAGATTATTTTGGAACTATATTTTACTTGGGAATTCTCTTTCAGTTTTGGCTAATTAGTTGCTTTATATTTTCAATTATAGATATTTCTGTAATATGGGCGGGAAGCGGAGGAAGTTTTCGCAGGATATACAGACGGGTGGCGTGGCGCTCCTTCCGCTGGACTGTAAAGCGATATTTTATTTTAAGCACGTTAATATTTATTATTTGTCTACTGAGCTATGTTATATTCCAGTTGGGGCTATCCAAATCAACCCCAAACTACCCCCCCGGCGTACAACGACCGAAGCAACACGCAACTCCCCCGGCCTTCATCTCGCCCCCCGGTGTACAAGGACCAAGGCAACCCTCAACTCCCCCGGCGTTCATCCAGACGAGCACCCTGGCGTATTACGTTAAACAGGGCAACGCCTACGCGGCCAAGGGCGAGTCAGCGAAGGCTGTTGAGGCGTATCAGAAAGCGATCGACGGGTACGCCAAGCTGGTGGCGGCCCAGCCCGGCGCCCGAATACGAGGCCGGGCTGGCCAATAGCTACTCTAACCTCGGCCTCGTACTCCAGACCACGGGCGAGCCAGCGAAGGCAGCCGAGTCGTACCAGAAAGCCATCTCGGTCTATGAGGACGTGGTCCGGCTTCATCCACAAGAACAGTTCTTACGTAGCTCGCTGGGTGGGACACTCCACAATCACGGCATGGTCCTGGCAGCCCAGGGGCACCACGAGGAGGCCGTCGCCCAGTATCGAAAGGCAATCGATTATCAGCGCCCGCTTGTCGATCGGCTGCCACGAGTCACTCAGTTCCGACAGTTCCTGAGTAATCATTACTCGGGCCTTGCCAGTTCGCTCATCGCTCTGGGACGTGTTGCCGAGGCGGCCGAAGCTACGCGGGAGCGTATCAAACTCTGGCCGATGAATCCTGTCCAACTCTACGACTGCGCCAGTCGTTCGTGTATTACCTCGCGATCACCCGGGACAAGGCCCAGAAGCAGACCTTGGCCGACGAGGCGATGCGAACCCTCCGCGCGGCCGTCGCCGCCGGCTATCGCGACGGACCCCGGATGGCCCAGGACCCGTATCTGATTCCGCTACACGAACGGGCCGACTTCCAGCAACTCGTGGGCGAACTGCTCGACCGGGCCTTCCCGGCCGACCCATTCGCCCGCTGAGCGCCGGAGCGTCGCCGACTCCCCACAGCCATCCTGTCGTCCCGCGTCCGGGCTCGGCGCCGGACGCGCGTCCATCCCGACACGCGTCCGCAGCGGCCCGGGCAGAGGTCGTTTCGAGGTCGAGCAGGATCGCCTGCGCGACCGTCAGGGCCATCGCAAGCCCAGCGGGTTTTCTCATCCCAACCGCGTGCGGAACAACCCACGCCTCGCCGTCTGCCGAATCACCGTCGCCTCGTTGACAAGGCCCGACGACATCGCCGCACAGTGGCCTTGACCGGACCTATGTCCGGTTAATCGGTACACCCCGACCTGTCCGTTTCGTCTCCGTCCTCCCGCGCCATGATGGGCCGGGGCGGACCCGGCCCGCGTGGCTGATTTCGCCCTCCTGGAGCTTCGCACCATGACCCAGTTGCAGTTGGAACGCGCCGTCGCCGGCGCGACCGGAGAATCCCTGCGCACCATTCACGGCCGCGGGTTCAGCATCCTGCCCGAGCCATCCCGTCATCGTGAACCAGAGGATCTCGTCCTGGCCGTGATCTGCCCGTTTTGCGGCCGCGCAATCGCTCTGACGAAGGGGTCGCGGTCGGCCCCATTGCTCGCCGAGTGCGTCCGCTGCGATGTCGAGTTCGACTATCAACCGGCCGAGGTGTTCGTCACCCACGTCCACCCGCGCGAGGTCCTTGTCACCACCGCGTGAAGTTCGGCTTGGTCTCGGTATTCTTGCCTCGTTCCTCGCCACCGTGGAGACCACCACCTTGATCACGATTTCGCGTTGTCGCGCCCGCCAGTTGCGAGCTGTCTTCCGGCCCGCGCTGCTGGGCATCACCGCAAAGCGGCAAACCCAGCCGCTCGTCTTCCAGGCCGATCCGGCCGTCGGCCTGCGTGTGCGGTTCCATCATGCCCCCCTGGCGGTCGAACAGATCGTCACCGGGACGTTTCGGCCTACCGAGACGATCGTCGTGCCGCTCGATGGGCTCGCCGAGGTCGAGGGCCGCGACGATTCCCCGGTCGTCTTCGAATCGATCGCGCCAGACCGCACTCTCGTGCGCTGGGACGATCGCGGTATCCCCCAACGTCGCGAGCACACTGTGCCCGAGGCGGCGAGCCTGCCAGCCTTCCCGGACCCGCCGGCAAGCTTCGTGCCCGAGCCGGCGAGCCTGCTCGACGCGCTGGCGGAAGCTGGAAGGGTCACATCCGAAGACAACACGCGCTACGACCTGCGCAATATCCAGCTCTGCGCCCACACCACGGAGATCGTCGCCACCGACGGCCACCAACTTCTGATCCAGCGCGTCGATCGTCCCCGCTGGGACGAGCACGTGCTCGTGCGCCCCACGCCACTACTGGCGAGCAAGGCGTTGCCCCGCGACCGGCCAATCCGGATCGGCAAGACGGGCAGCCACGTCGTGCTCCAGATCGGCACCACGAGCGTGTGGCTGACGATCCAGACGGACGCCCGGTTCCCGCGCATCGACGGGATCCTGCCGGCCGATTCCACCCGCGTGACGTGTCTACAGCTCGATGCCGAGGACGCGGTCTTTCTGGCCGCCGCACTCGATCGGCTGCCCGGCGCTGATGCCGATGGCGCGCCGATCACGCTCGATCTCAACGGCCAAGTTGCCGTGCGGGCTCAAAGTGACGATCCACGGCCCACGGAGCTCGTCCTGACGCGCTCGCGCTTCACCGGCACGCCGGTCCGGCTCAGCACCAACCGTCGATTCCTGGCCCATGCCCTGGATCTGGGTTTCGGCGAGATCCGCATCCCCGGGCCCGAGGGGCCGCTTGTCGCCCAGGATGGCGTGCGCACTTTCGCCTGGCAACCCTTGAACAAGGAATCGGCCATTGCGCCGACCGACGAGGCCCTGCGCATCGAGCCCACGACCACCAGCAACGGCAATCACGCCGTGACCACCCGTCCCGAAACTATCACCACGAGGACCACCATGCCCGAACGCGCCCCGCACAACGGCCCTTCGACCACGACCACGGCCAGCGCCAACGGCCATGGCGACGGCCCGTCATCGAGCCTGGCGCAGCTGATCCGCGACGCCGAGGCTCTGCACACCACGCTCGTCGAGGCCAAGACCCAAATGACCAAGCTCATCGCCGGCCTGCGCAATCAGCGCAAGAAGACGCGCTGGTCCACGAGACGCTGCGCTCGCTCCGCCAGATCGGCCTGGCCGAAGTCGCTGAGTAAATTTTCCGTAACGCGTTACGGCGCCGTCTGCGTCGGACACGATGTCCACCGCGAAAACAGTGTTGTTTTTTGACTTTGCATGTAACTGGTTCGGGGATCAAACCCGATCCCGCGGAGAATCCCTCATGCCCTTGAAACTCAACGTCGGAGTCAGCCGCAAGGTCGGCCTGCCCGACTACGGCTCGATCGGCGCCAGCTGCAACGTCGAGGTCGAGCTCGAAGCCGGCCTGCTGGAGCACGACCTCGACGGCTTCCACGCGCGCGTCAAGAAGGCCTACGTGGCGGCCCACCAGGCCGTCCATGACGAGCTGGCCCGGAATCACGTCTTGAACTGCGGCGAACCCACCGGCGCGAACGGTCCTGGCGACCAGGCCGTGGCTGGGAGCAACGGCGCCACGACGGGAACGACGGCCCGCAATCGTGGTTCGTGGGGACCGCCCGTGCGCTCATCCAACGGTCACGGCAAGCCGAGCCGGCCACGCAAGCCCGCCACGGCGAATCAGGTCAAGGCGATCTTGGCTATCGCCGCCAAGCAGAACGCCGACCTCGATGGTTTGCTCCAGGAGTTCGGTGCCACGTGCCTGGAGGATCTGACCCTGGCCGAGGCCAGCCAGCTCATCGACCAGCTCAAGGCGGCCGCCGACGCCTGAGTCGCCATCCCGAGATCACTGTGTAGTTTTCCCGCCCAGATTTCTTCCCCGAGGACAACCCCATGCCCACCTTGACGGTGACCGAGAAGCAATTCTGGAAAGAGCGGATCGCCGCCCGCATCGATCGGGCGGTCGAACGCATCCAGGCGCAACATCCCCACCTGTTCGAGCGGGTGCAGCGTGAGGCGCATGCGCAGGCCCTGGCCTCACTGGGCCTGGCCGAAATGCACGCCGAGCTGGAAGCGATCCACGCCGAGGAACTCCGGCTGGCGCGGCGCAAGACGCAGATCCAGCGCCGGATGGTCGCGGTCGTGCGCGGCCTGCCGATCGAGGACGTGGCCGACTCGTTCAGCGTGCCGCTACGGGAGCAGTTTGCCGTTGCCGAACGAGGTCGCCGACGCGATCGCGAAGCGGCAGGCGGCGCATCGCGAGCGGCTTCTGGCCGACGATCCGGTCGGTGGCGAGATCACCCGGCTGGAACACGAGAAGGAGGGTCTGCTGGACACAGTTTGGCTGTCGACGTCCCCCGGCGCGATTCGCACGTTGTGGTCGCAGGTTTCCAAGTTGCTGGGTGACGAGCCGACGCAGTTGGAGCGCGCGGCCCTGGCGATCCCGCCGCTGGAAGCCGAGCCGGCGCACGCCTGATCGCCGACGAACCGAGAAACGCAATGGCTTGGAACGCGGACCCGTCAATCGGGTTCGCGTTTTCATTTCCCGCCTGAACACCTTCGAGATTCTCCCATGACGAAACGCATTGCAGACGCGCTCGTGGTCGGCGTCGGCCTGATCGCCAGCGCGGCGGTCGTGAGCTGGGCGCTCTGGGGCTTGCCGCCGATCGAAGACAAGAAGCCAATGCCGCGGGGGTTGGTTTCCACCGCGCTGGCGCCCGTGCATGATCCGGACCTGCGCCGCGCGGCGCCGGCAGGCCCGCGACCGTGCCATCCGCTTGCTCGACCAGGCCGATCGCGACGCGCAGCAAGCCGTCAGCGCTCAGATCGACGTGATCGCCAGCTTCTTCGAAGAAGCCAAGCAGCACACGCCCGCATTGGCCGACGAGGTGCTGAGCTGGTCGGGGCACTGGCGGTTCCTGGCCGATCACGTTCCCGGCGCCGGCACGGGCCGCCATGAGGCGTTTCTTGACGCGGCGATCGCCGAGCACCTGTTCACCCGCGATCAGCTTCAATCACGAATCCAGGTCGCGGTCGCGGCGTATCTCCGGGCCGAGCACGCGATCGAGGACCAACTCCTGGTCCAGTTGCGGCAAGACCTGGCCGACCTTGACGTACCCGTCTGTGGGCCGCTGCTGGACGACAAAACCGTCCGCGCGGCGCTCGATCGGCTCACGGAATTGGCAGCGGCCCAGGCCAGCGTGGGCCTGCGCGTCGATGTCAGCCGCGAAGTGGCGTCGCTGGTGGCTGGCGAAGTGCTGGCGCGCGTGGCCGTGCGCCGTGGTGCCCGAGAGGCTTGGCCGCCTCGGCGCCGGTGACGTTGGGTGTGGGCCTGGCGGCGGCCGTCGCGGCCGATCAAGCCATCGCCTGGACGTGGGACGCGTGGGCCGACCCGCGTGGCGAACTGACGAAGGCCCTGAACCACCAGCTCGACGAGTTCGCGCGGCGGGTCATCGTGGGCACGCCCGCGGCGCCGGGATTGCGGTCCCAGCTCGAATCGTGGTCTCAGGAACGGGCCCTGAAAAGGCGCGCCGTGATTCTCCAGGCCGTTGGTGCCGAAGGAGGCCCGACGTGATCGGGCGCGTCGTTGTCGGCATGGGTTTGACTCGTGCTCCTCATCGGCATGAGCTTCGTTCAGGCAGGCGTTCCCGATGAGGTTGCGCGCCTGGCGGCGGACGAAGCCTCACGCTTGCTGGGCCGGTCGGCCGAGCACGCGGCCGTGATCACATTGTCTCGGCGTATCGAACGGCTGGCGGTCGCACACGGCGCAGAAGCGCTCGTCGCGGTGCGCCGGGCCGGACCCGAGGCTGTCGAGGTGATCGAACGGGCCGGAAGTCATGGTGCTCTCGCAAGCCATCTGTTGGCCGAGCATGGCCCCGAGGCGATCATCATTGCCCGTGAACCCGCTTTGCTGGAACTGGTGGCCCGCCACGGTGAGGACGCCGCACGGGCCTTGGTTCGTCATCCCGGCCTGGCACGGTCCGTGATCGAGTCGACCGGCGCGCCGGGAGCGCGGGCGCTGGCGGGGTTGAACTCGCAAAACGCCCGCCGCCTGGCCATGCTGATCGACGACGGCACCTTGATGCGAATGGGTCGCCAGGAAGCATTGATGAACGTCATCGAGCGCCAGGGCGACCGCGCCCTGGACTTCATCTGGCGGAACAAAGGGGCGTTGGCGGTTGGGACAGTCTTGGCGGTGTTCGTGGCCGATCCCGAGCCCTTCCTGAGCGGCGCCAGGGAACTTGGGGGAGGCGTTGCGAAAGTGGTCGCGCAGCCCGTCCTGGGCGTGGCGAACCACGTGGGCCAGGTCCTCACGAAACCACTCGCGCTGGTCGCGATCGGCACGCTCGGTGTGCTGATTGGCGTCGCCGGCTCTCGATTCTGCAAGAGGATCTCAACCGCAAAACGATGAGCTGGGGCGGCCCTGCGGGGCCGCCCTCTGCATCTTTGCTTAGCTATTGGGAGGCAGCGGGTGTCTTGCGGGGCCGGCCCGGAGGCGGACGGTCAGGTCGAGGCCGAGATGGCGGCTGAGCTGGATGACCCAATTTGGGTGGCCACAGCGTGACCTTCATCATCTTCGACTTGGCGGCCACCTTCACAGACTCCCGAGTAAGCTCCGCCTTCGCCGTCGCTGCGACATCGAACCGCTCCCTGATCGTCGTGCTCAGCCCCACCGCGGCGGCTTGCTCAAGGCGGGTACCGTTTTGGCGGTCGCACGTCCGGAATATCCGGACCTGATTTTCGGAGTCGAACAACGCCAGGAGCGCACGGATCAGCGGCCTTCTTACCCCGCACGAACTTGCTGTTCCGCTCCCCGCGTAGCCGAAGGGGAAGCCGGTCGGGGTGCTACGTGGCAGGGCGGTCAGTTCGTCTTCCGAGGGCGTCTGAAAGACTTGGCGGCCGGCAGCCGGCCCGCCCCAACACGGAAAGAAGCAAACGCCCAGGGAGGCCACTCAGCCTGCCGGGCGTCGTCGTCTCCGTCCTAGAAAGGGCTTTATGTTGCGCGACGTGAAAAGGTCCGTTAAGACGTCTCACCAACCCGTCATGAAGCTGAGCTATCGGAAGTGGGATTCTTGGGATGGTTTGTTGGGACACGTTTTATCGGGGAAACAGGCCTCCTTGGGAACCTTGGGGCTGTGTCTCGCCAAACGGCCGATTGATGAGACAAGCGCAAAGTCTCGCGGCGAAGGAATTGGCTGCTTGGCATGTAGGACTGCAGCAATCGGGCTCATACGCTGATGAAATTCAGAAACAGCTCGGGCACGGCTCGACCGGATTCGCAGGTCACGGCTCGGACCCCGACTTGTTCGTCTCGACAAGATCCCTCATCTGGAGACGCGTTGTCGGTAGTAGGCGAGCCAGTCGCGGCCGTTGCTTGCCGTCAGGTCGGCGAACGTAGCGTCGATCTCCGCGTTCGTGGGCGTGCCTGCCCGCTCCCGCTCAACCCCTTTGTTGACCAGTTCCTCGGTCTCACCGCGCCACTGGCCGGTCGCAAAACCAGCGGCCAGCGCGGCGTAGTACCAGGTCCGCGCGTCGTCTGGATCGACCTGGGTCAAGGTGCGGAAGGCCCCCAGCGCTTCGGTGTACCGCCGCTCCTGGAACAGCTTGATGGCCGGGGCGAGGTCGGGCTTGGTCCGTGGGGCCCTCGCCTCGCGATCGCGCGCCTGGACCTTCTTGACCGCCTCGCGGAGCGAGTCGACCTCGGAGCCAATCGTCTGGAGTTGCTTGTCGAGACGGGGTGTCGGATCGGCCTCCCGGGCGGCCTTTGTCTCGGATTGCAAGGTTTCGACCGCGTGGCCGACGCTCGCGACCTGCTCTTCCAGCGCGACCAACTTCTTGTTCCACGGACCCTCGGACCCGGACGCCTCGGTGAGCTTGGCGACCTGGTCCTTGAGACCTTTCAGCTCCGTGGCCAGGCTCGTCGCGTCCGAAGCGGCGTCAACGTGCTCCTGGAGTCGGTCGAGGCGTTTCGCGAGCGGCGCGATCGACGTGGCCGAGGCATCGGTCGTTGGCGCCGAGGGGTTCGCCCCAGTCGAGGGGGCGTCTGCCGAGGTAGACCGTTCGGTGCCGGCCGGCGCGGACACGGCCGGTTGTTTCTCCGCGGCGGCGCCTTCGGAAACAGCCCGCGACCCGTAGCGTTGGCGGAGTGCCAGATTCACCTCAAGGACGTTGACCAGCTTGACGCCCGCCAATCCTCCCAGCGGCGCCACGGCTTTCTCGTTCAGGATGCTCTCGATTTCCTGGCGAATCTGGCCTTCATTCCCGTTCGTCTTCTTGGCCCAGGCGCTGGCCACCCGGTCAAGCTGATACTGGGCGTTTTTCCAGGTGATGTCGGGGTCCAATCCCGAGCCGGAGGCCATGACCATGTCGGCCGGCACGGGCTCCAGGACCGCGTCGGGGTGCTCTTGCCGCCAGATGTCGAAGAAGATCGACTGGATATCACTTCCCTCCTTGACCGGCTCGATCGTCTTTTCCGTCCGGCTGTCGGCCGTCTTGTGCTCGACCGCGCTCGGGAACGTGCCGGGATGGTCCGCGGCGTAACTGGTGAAGAACGGAACGGCGAGGTCCTCGGGCTTGGGTTCGGGAGTGTCCGGATTGTCCTTGATCCACTGGGCCACTTCGTTCGGGTGGGCTTTCTGCCAGGCCGCCACGAACTCGCCGTTCATCTTGTCCGCCTTGACCCAGTTCTGGGCCAGGGTGGAATGCGTCTGCGGCCCACTGCGCGACCAGGCCCGGCCGGCTCTGGAACTGGTCCTTCTGGAACCAGCTCTCAATGTCCGGGGCGACGAGTTGGCTGTTCTTCGGACCGCCCTGATATTTCACGATCGGGCCGAGGATGCGCGCGACGCGGTCGCGCAGCAGGTAGTTGTTGGCGCCCCAGTTGGTCGCGCCCGAGGCGGCCGCGTTGAACGAGACGGCGGACGGCCGGGGCTGAAAGTATTCCTCACCCGAAAACGGCTGCGCGATGAGCCGCGACCCGACCGCTTGACCGGCGTCGCGCACCGGCTCGCCCTTCGCGCCGAGCAGGCTGCCTTCGGCCTGTTCGGGAAAAACACCCGGGCCACGCCCAGGACCGCGAGCGGGTAGAGAACGCAGCAGAGCAACAGACTGAGGATCACCAGCCAGACGTTGGCACGAACATGTCCCAGCATTGTCTTTCCTCACCATTTTTGCATGAGATGGATTTGATGTAACTCAACGCACGAGACGGCCGTTTGATCGCCTCAACTGGCCAGGTGCAGCGCGACCAGGACCATGTCGATCAGCTTGATGCCGAGGAACGGCACGACCACGCCGCCCAGGCCCCAGATGAACACGTTGCGCCGCAGCAGGGCGTCGGCGCCCACGGGACGGTACGTCACCCCCTTCAGCGCGATCGGGATCAACAGCGGGATGATCAGGGCGTTGAAGATCACGGCCGAGAGGATCGCCGAGGTGGCCGAGTGCAGGTTCATGATGTCGAACTTCTTCAGCCAGGGCAGCGTGGCCGCGAACAAGGCGGGGACGATCGCGAAGTACTTGGCCACGTCGTTGGCGATCGAGAAGGTCGTCAAGGCGCCTCGGGTCATCAGAAGTTGCTTGCCGATCTCGACGACCTCGATGAGCTTGGTCGGGTCGCTGTCGAGATCGACCATGTTGCCGGCTTCCTTGGCGGCCTGGGTGCCCGAGTTCATGGCGACGCCGACGTCGGCCTGCGCCAGCGCGGGGGCGTCGTTGGTGCCGTCGCCCATCATGGCCACCAGTTTGCCGCCCTGCTGTTCCTTGCGGATGTAGGCGAGCTTGTCCTCGGGCGTGGCCTGGGCGATGAAGTCATCGACGCCGGCCTGCTCGGCGATGGCCTTGGCCGTCAGCGGGTTGTCGCCGGTGACCATCACGACGTGCAGGCCCATCCTGCGCAGCCGTCGGAGCCGATCGGAGATGCCGGGCTTGAGGATGTCTTCGAGCTTGACCAGGCCGACGAGGCGGTTGTTCTCGCAGACGGCCAGAGGCGTGGCGCCCTTGGAGGCGATGGCATCGACGGTGGCCTGGAAACCATCGGGGATCATTCCACCCTGCGACTGGACCAGGCGGGCGATGGTGTCGGGCGCACCCTTGCGGATGCGCGTGCCGTCGGGCAGGTCGATGCCGCTCATGCGCGTCTGCGCGGAGAATGCAATCGGCGCCGCGCCTTCAGGGGCCTGTCCGTTGAGGACCGTCTCCGTGCGGGCCAGCTCAAGGATGCTCTTGCCCTCGGGGGTCTGGTCGGCCAGCGAAGCCAGCCCGGCCAGATACGCCACCTCCCGGATCGAGGCGCCTCCGAGCGGCACGAACTCGGTCGCCTTGCGGTTGCCGATGGTGATCGTGCCGGTCTTGTCGAGCAGCAACGTGTCCACGTCGCCGGCCAGCTCGACCGCCTTGCCGCTCTTGGCGATGACGTCGGCCCGCAAGGCCCGGTCCATGCCGGCGATGCCGATGGCCGCCAGCAGGGCGCCGATCGTGGTCGGAATCAGGCACACCAGCAGGGCGACCAGCGTCGGGATGTCGGTCCCCAGGCTGCTCATGGGCGCCGGAGACCGAGATAGTCCTTCATGTACAGCTCGGCATTGAGCGACATCGGCCAGAGCGTCGCCGTGACGAGCAGGAAGACCAGGGTGAAGGCCGCCAGGACCAGCGACACGGCGATCTCGTTGGGCGTGCGCTGGCGGATGGCGCCTTCGACCAGGGCGATCATGCGGTCGAGGAAGCTGTGACCGGGTTCGGCCGTGATTTCCACGACGATGCGGTCGGACAGCACGCGCGTGCCGCCGGTGACGCCCGAGCGGTCGCCGCCGGCCTCGCGGATCACGGGGCGATCTCGCCGGTGATGGCCGACTCATCGACCGAGGCGACGCCCTCGACGATCTCGCCGTCGCCGGGGATGACGTGGCCCGCCTCGACCACGACGCGGTCGCCCGCGCGCAGGGCCGTCGAGACGATTTCCTCGACCCGGCCGTCAATCGTGCAGCAGGAAGGCGGGCGTCTCCTTGCGCGTCTTGCGCAGGGCCTCGGTCTGGGCCTTGCCGCGGGCCTCGGCGAGGGCCTCGGCGAAATTGGCGAACAGGACCGTCAGGAGCAGCCAGATGTCCAGCGCCAGCAGGTACGACACCGCCGGCCCGCCGAAGCCGAGCAGCGACCGGATGGTGAAGATGATGCTCAGCACCGTGCCCACCTCGACCGTGAACATCACCGGGTTCTTCCACTGGATGTCCGGCCGGAGCATGATAAACGACTCGGATCAGGGCGGCCTTCAGCAGCGCGGGGGCGAACAGGCCCTGGTGCCGGCTCACCCGGCGCGCCAGCTTGGCCGCTTCCGTTGCCTGCGAGGTTTCGTCAAGGGGCGTCGGATGATCCAGGGTGGATGTACTTACCATCGCTATCTCCAGAGAAATGTCTTTGGTATGGGCTGGCAGTTGGCTCGACCAGGAGTCTCGTGGGCTGGGCATGGCCCACCCGATTTTCCGCCCAGAGAAGCACGGCAGGCGGAGCCACGAGGACTCCTGAGAGACGGTCGGATCAACCGCCGAAGGGAAGCGGTCCCCAGTGCTCCGCCACGGGGCCCAGGACGGCCGCCGGCAGGAACAACAGCGCGCCGACAATGACGATGGTGCCCAGCAGGACGAACCCGAACGTGAGGGTATCGGTGCGCAGTGTGCCGACCGTGAACGGCGTCGGCTTCTTGGCCGCCAGGCTGCCCGCGATGGCGATCGGGGCGATGATCGGTATGAACCGGCTGAACAGCATCACCAGGCCGCAGGCGATGTCCCAGTGCAGGCCATAGGGAGCCAGTGGGTGGAGTGTTGTTGAAGCCATACGTGTCCCCGAGTCCCTCGAAGCCCGAGCCGTTGTTGGCGGAGGCCGAGGTGAACTCGTAGAGGATCTCCGAGAAGCCGTGCGCGCCGGGGTTGTTCTCGGCCTTGATGCCCCAGTCGGTGGCCGCGAACAGACCGGTCGGGATCAGGATCATCAGCGGGATGGACCAGCAGCGCCAGGGCCGCCAGCTTCATCTCGCGGCCTTCGACCTTCTTGCCCAGGTATTCCGGCGTGCGGCCGACCATCAGGCCCGCCAGGAAGACGGCGATGATCAGGTAAATCAGCAAGTTGATCAGACCCACGCCGACGCCGCCCCAGATGCAGTTCAGCCACATGCCGACCAGCGGGGTGATCCCGGCGAGCGGATTGAGGCTGTCGTGCATGCAGTTGACCGAGCCGTTGGAGGTGTTCGTGGTCAGGGCGGCCCACGTGGCGCCGGCGGAGGTGCCGAACCGCAGCTCCTTGCCTTCGAGGTTGCCCAGCTCCTGATCGACGGGTAACGAGGGCAACTGCGTGGCCGCCGGCTTGTCGGCGCCCTTCTTGGCGGGATCGCGGTCCACCAGGTCGGCGGCCCGGCCCGCGTGCGCCACCACCCAGACGGGCTTGAGCGTGCCGTCGGCCTGCGGCACTTCTTGCGCATAGACCTGATCGGTCTGGGCGGTCAGAGCGGGGTTGGGATGCGCTGTATCCCAGTGCAGGACCCAGGCGAGCGTGGCCAAGGAGAGCACCAGCATCACGCCGAAGATCACGCCGGCGTGCCGGAAGTTCTTGAGCATCTTGCCGAACATGACCAGCGTGGACACCGGGATCAGGATGATGCCCAGGCAGGTCAAGAAGTTGGTCCAGCTAGTGGGGTTCTCGAACGGATGCGCGGAGTTGATCGCGAAGAAACCGCCGCCGTTGGTCCCGAACTGCTTCACCGCGATGACGGCCGCCACCGGTCCGCGGGCGATCTCCTGGGGCTTGTCGGCGCCGGCGTCGTCCTGACCCATCGCGCCCTTTTCGACCGTGGCGACCTTGGCGTTGCCCTTCAGCGTCATCGGCACGCCGCCCGCGACGAGAAGCACCGCCACGAGGAAGCAAACCGGCACGTAGAAATAGGCGATGCCACGCCACAGGTCGACGTAGAAGTTGCCCATGTGCTTGTCCCCGCGCAGGCCGCGGATGATCGCCAGCAGGGCGGCCAGGCCGATGATCGGGGACAGGATCTGCTTCCAGCAGATGAAGAAGATCTGGCTGAAATAGGAGAGGTGGACCTCGCCGGAGTAATGTTGCTGGTTGGTGTTCGTCATGAACGAGATGACGGTGTGGAAGATCATGCTCGGCGAGAGCATGCCTTTGCCGTCCGGATTGAGCGGCAGATAGGGCTGCAACGTCAGGACCGCGAACCCCACGATGAAGGTGACCAGGTTGAACAGCATGAACGCCAGGGCATACTGCTTCCAGTTCTGCGGCCCGGTGTCGAGCCGTTGTTCGATCCAGCGCAAGAATCCCGGGCGCGGTACCGGCCCTCGAAGACCCAGGCCATGTACAGGCCGAGCGGGATCGCCAGGACAAACGTCGCTCCCAAGATCAGGACAGGAAGAATCCACATCGCGACAGCTCCCTTTTGCTGTTAGAACCACTCGGGACGCAACATCGCCGCCAGCAGGTAGGCCGCCAGCAGGACGGTCGCGCCCAGCGTCGCCGTTAGCAGGATCATGACGTCTCCTTTCACATCACACGCGCGCACAGCCCGCAAGGAACGCGAACATCAGGCCCATCGACACCAAGCCCAGCCCGAACAGGGCGGGCAGCCAGACTGCAAGGTTCATGGTCTCTCTCTCCTCTTGTTCCGCCGGACTCCCAACAGCCCGTCGATACGTTCTTGACAGGGAGGGTGTGTGGAAAGGTCCTGTCGGGTGGGCCAGGCCCACCCGACACGACGGCGCAAACGCGCCCCGCTACGATCAAAGCCCGCTGTACGCGGCGGCCAAGCCGATGCAGATGGCGAGGAGTGACATCCCCGCCCCGAAGGTGATCAAGGTTGCCCGCAGGCTCCGGAGACAGTGGGTCCGGCGCTCTTCCTCGGTGAGTGAGAGGGAGTCGTCAGGAGACTCCTCGACCTCCAACTCCTCACTCCACGTGGGGGGGCGGTGGAAGGAAAACGCCAACGGACGGAAAGCATGAAGAGAGTGCACTATGTCTTTTCCATTCCGTGAGACATGAGCCGACATGCCAGTGACGCCACTCCAAGACAGCACCAAGGGCCTCTTCCGATCGCGGCGCGCCCAGACTTCCGATCGGCAGGCCAGAGAGTCGGAGAAATCGCTCGACGAGAGCCGTGCGCGTGGGCGTGGGCCCGTGGAGCGGATTGCTCGGGGTTGAGCGCAGCAGCAAGGGCCGTACCGTCGCCGTCTCGAAAGACACAAGTAAGCGTGTCCGCGACGTTTGCAGAAAGGAGGCGTGCCATCACCTACAGGCGTGCAATGATCCCGGTCGGGCAAATTGCAGGGTCGGATTTCAATTCGCACGATGCGGCCGGTCAGAGGCCGATGCGCTTCCGTTTGCGGTACAGGGTGCTCGGGTCAATCCTGAGGACCTGCGCGGCTTCCTCCAGGCTGGAGGTGTGGGCGAGAACCTGGCGGATGTGTTCGATCTCGATGCGTTCCAGACTGACCCGGCCGCCGACCTCGATGGGGCCTTCGAAATCGGCCGACCTCTGCATGATGCGTTCGGGCAGATCCACGCGATCGACCTCCGGCCCAGGGGCCAGCAGGACGGCCCGCTCGACCGCGTTGCGCAGTTCGGGGAGGTTTCCCGGCCAGGAATAGCGGAGGAGGGCCGCACGAGCCTCGGGCGTGAAGTTCGTCAAGCGGCGGCCGGTCTGGCACGAGGAATGCGAGCCAACGGTCGGCCAGCGCGGCGATGTCCGAGCGGTGGCGGAGCGGTGGGAGCATCAGCTCGATCACGTTCAGGCAGTAGAGCAGATCCGGGCGGAATGTGCCGGCGGCGACAGCCGCCTCCAGGTCGTGACGAGTCGCGGCCACGACGCGGACATCGGCCGCACGCAGCGCCGTTTCTCCCACCCGCTCGTAATAACGTTCCTGGAAGAACCGCACCAGCTCGGACTGGACAGGCGCAGGAGAATCGCCGACTTCGTCGAGGAACAGCGTTCCCCCCTCGGCCACGGCGATCTTGCCGTCGGCATCATGCACCGCGCTCGCGGTCGCGCCCTGGGCGTGGCCGAACAGATCGCTCTCCAGGGCGGCCGGGCTCAGGCCGGGACAGACCACGGTCACGAACGGACCGCGCGCCCGCCGGCTCGCGTGGTGGATGGCCCGCGCCAGCGTCCGCTTACCCGTCCCGCTTTCCCCGCAAATCAAGACGATAGCATCGGACAGGGCCACGTGCCGGGCTTGATCCAGGACCTTCTGCACTTGCGGATCGACCTGGTCGAACTCGGCCTCGGGGGCCTCGGTCCGCACGCGCTCGCCGATCGGCCGCAGAGGGAGGACGCGTTCCAGCGCGGCACGGACCTGATCCGGCAGGAACGGCTTGAGCACGTAGTCCACGGCGCCGCGCCGCAATGCCTCGATGACCGTGTCCAGACGGTCCGACGCGGCGATCGCGATGACTACAAGACGGGGACAACGCGTGCGCAGGGCCTCAACCACCTCCAGGGCCGTCTCGCGCCTGTGACAGAGGTCGACGAACGCCACCGCACACTCCTGGCGCTCGACCAGTCGGAGCGCACCTCGACCGGAGGCGGCCTCGTCCACGTCGTGCCCCATCGTTTCCAGGACGATCCGCAGGGCCTGCCGGTCGTTCGATTCCTCTTCCACGATCAGCACGCGCATCGCCGGCCACCTCGTCTCGGGCCCGGCTCACAATGGCCCATGTCCGGGATCGGTACAGTGGTCAGGACGGGGTTGGACTCCATGAGGATGACAGGGCGCAAAAAAGCAGGGATCATGCCACCGGTGTCGGACTTGCTTCGATTCGCGGCCATCCTGAATTCTGAAGAGAAATCGTGAAAGCGACGGCGAACGTCTCCGGGGCCGTGTCCTTGCAGTTTGCAAGCCGGGCGCTCATTCTGCACGACGAGGTCATGAATGCAGAGACTCCGCGATGGGACCGAGCGCCAGCGCGGGTAGGAAGCTCAACGCACCTACCAGGACCACCGCACCGAGCACCAGTACGATGAACGTGGGGGTATCGCTGGGCAACGTGCCGATCGTTTCGTGCTTGCGGCCCTGGGCGGCGAACCGCCCCGCCAGCAGCAGCGCCAGCGCCGCCAGGCCGAAACGGCCCGCCGCCATCGCCACCGCGGTGGTCAGGTTGTAGAAGAGGCTGTTGGCATTCAGGCCCGCCATCGTCTGGCCGTTGTTGGCCATGCAGGACGCATAGGCGAACAGGATCTCGGTGAACCCGTGCGGCCCGCTATTGGTGACCAGCCCCGCCCGGCCCGGCGCTCGTGGCGACGCCCCAGGCGGTCAGCACCGTGACGAACAGCGGCGTCAACAGGGTGTACCCCGCGATCAGCTTCGCCTCCGTGGCCTTGATCGTCTTGCCCAGATACTCCGGCGTCCGACCGACCATCAGCCCGCCCATGAAGATCCCCACGAGGGCCACCATGACCAGGCTGTAGAGACCCGTGCCGAGACCGCCGAAGATGAGCTCGCCCAGCAACATGTTCACGAGCGGCACGAGCACGCCGAGCGGTTGAAACGAGTCGTGCATTGCGTTGTACGAACCCGTCGCCCCGTTCGAGGTGACCACCGCGGCCAGGACCGACCCGCCGACGCCGAAGCGGACCTCCTTGCCTTCCATGTTCCCGCCCGTGAGGCCCAGGCCGGCGAGTTGCCTCGGGAGGGTTTGCTCAGCCTGGTCACACACGGCCAAACCGGCGACGAACAGAACGACCATGACCGTCAGCAACGCCCAGCCGGCGCGCGGCCGCCCGACCATCGCCCCGAACGTGATCGGAAAGGAGGCCGGCAAAACCGCGATCGCCAGCAGCCCGAGGAAGTTTGTCAGCGGCGTTGGGTTTGCGTAGGGATGCGCTCCGTTGGCATTGAAGAACCCGCCCCCGTTGGTGCCCAGGTTCTTGATGAACTCCAACGCCGCGACAGGGCCCTCAGCAATGATCTGCTCGCACCCTTCCAGCGTCCGCGCCACGACATACGGAGCCAGGTTGAGCGGCACCCCCTGCTGGACCAGTACGAGGCTGCCGACCAATGACACAGGCAGCAGGATCCACAGCAGTGCGCGGACGAGATCGACCCAGAAGTTGCCCAGCGTCGCCGAATGCTCGCGGGCGAAGCCACGGATGAAGGCTACCCCCACCGCCAGCCCGGCCGCCCCGGCCAGGAAATTCTGCGACACCAGCCCGACGACCTGCGCCAGGTAGCGCAGGGTCGTCTCACCGCCATAGGCTTGCCAGGTGGTGGTGGTCGCGAAGCTCAGCGCCGTGTTCGCCGCCAGGTCGGGCGTCATGGGCGTGGTCAGGAAGCGGTCGGCGGGACCCCCGGGCAACCATCGCTGGAGCAGCAAGAGCAGAAACAGCAGGGCCGTGCCCAGGAGGCTGAACGCGAGAAAACAGCCGAAGTAGACCGGCGCGGTCATCTCGTGCTCGGGCCGCACCTCCGAGAGGCGATAGATCGCCCTTTCCAGGGGTCGGAGCATCGGGTCGAGGAAGGTGGTCCGCCCCTCGAAAACACGGGCGACATAAAGGCCGATCGGCCTGGCCAGAACGACCACGATGCCCAGGAAGAACGCATATTCCAGCCAGCGCATGGTCGTTCGCTCCGAAAGCGTTCGTCAGTGGGCCGTCTGGGAAAGGTCCGGGGGGCGGTCGCAATCCGGTCGAGGTCGAGGTTCAGCGGCAGCACCGCGACCCGGGGCGCGCCAAGGACGCCGAGTTGCCGTCCGCGCGTCTGCGCGGCGACAAGCTGGCGGACCCTCTCCTCGCTCAGATGACGCGACCGGGCCACACGCGGAATCTGGAGCGCCGCATTCTCCGGGCTGATATGGGGGTCGAGACCACTTCCCGATCGCGTGACGGCGTCCACAGGCACGTCGGTGCGTGGCGGAAGCCCGTTGCAGGTACGGTAGCCCGCGGCCAGGTCGCGTACCCCAACGAACGACTCATCGTCGCCCGGCGTGGCGGGGTCGTCCTTCGCGCCATCGCGGAGCTTCGGGTTGGCTGGGCCGAGATTGGTGCCGCCGGAAGATGTCGCGTCGTAGCCACGGCCGGCCGCCGAGGGGCGGGAGTGGAAATAAGCGGGTCCGGAGAAGTCCTGACCGATCAGCTCGGAGCCCACGACGCCGGGCCCGGACGATCAAGCTGCCACCGGCCTGGTGCGCGAAGAGCGGGCGGGCCAGGGCGGCCAAGGCCAGGGGAAAAGCGACGCCGGTCAGAAGGGTCAGCAGCAAGAGAAGCATGAGCGTCGTGGGAAGCTGTTGCCAAAGGGCGGAGGCGGTCTGGGCGATCGATGGTCTCTCAGCTCGATGGGAGATCGCCGTTCCATTCCCACCGTCGGGCTCGTCAGAAGCGGACATGGGCCATGTTCTCCTCGGAGTGGCTCACCCTCGGAGTGGCTCACTCCTTCCAGGTTCATGGCGAAATCGGGGAGGAACGCCGATACGATGGCGCCGCACATATCAAGGAGTGTTACCAAGACCGAGAGCAATTCTGATACCGGCCGCGTCGCATCGACAAAAGAGCAAGCCGTGTGCAGAGTCGACTTTCCGCAACGAATCGTGGCACAGCTTCCAACATCTGGCGTGGCAACCGTTTCGCAGCCACCAGGAGCGGAGCCGCTGTGGGACATGCAATTTGCGGTTTGGGACGTGCGGAATGCCCGAATCCGGACCTTTCCGGGCGGAACGCGAAGCTGTCTACCGAGCCGGCCCACATGGCTACCGGCTGCAGTTAGTCATTCAGGTACCAAGGGACATTGATCACGATGACGCGGCGGTAGCCACTGAATCGGAGAAAGGCCTTGATGACGGCCGCCGTCTGGTTGTGCAGGAGGTAGTGATACCACCGTGTCCCGACTAGGTCGGAGACCATCACGGCGAGGTCGCGCGCGGGGTGGGCACGCTGGATGTCCGCGACGGCCTGCCGCAGCGGCGCCTGCAGCTGGCGGAAAGGGGAGAAGATCACGATCAGCCGCGGCGGGGACAGGCCCGCCGCCAGGGCCGGCTCTCGGACGCAGCGGCTCCACTCGTCCTCCAGCTCCAGGACCGCATGCTCCTCGCCGGCGATGTGCAGCGCGTAGACATCGGGCGAAATCTTCAGGGCGATCCGCAGCGCCTTGCGGGTCAGGGCGCTCCAGCCCCGGATCGGCAGCAGGACCACTGGGGGCTGTAGATTTTCGGCGTCGAGCGGCGCGTCGGTGGCTAGCTCACGGGCGAGCGCCCGGTAGTGAACCCGCACGCCGAAGAACGTGGCCAGCAGCGCCGGGATCAGCAGGATCACGATCCAGGCGCCCTCCAGGAACTTGGAGACCAGCACGATGACCAGCGTCGTGGCCGTGCAGGCAGCCCCTAGGCCGTTGATGAGCATCGACTGCATTGCGTGCGCCCCGCCGGCGCGGCGCCAATGCACGACCATCCCCGCCTGCGACAGGGTGAAGGCGAGGAAGGCCCCGACGGCGAACAGGGGGATCAGGTGGTCGGTGATGCCCCCGAAGATGATCAGTAGCGCGCCCGAGAGGCTGGCCAGGACGAGAATCCCGTGCGAGAAGACGAGCCGGCGGCCGCGGTAGACGAACGCGGGCGGCAGGAACCCGTCCTGCGCGATCACGCGACAGAGCCGCGGGAAGTCGGCGAAGCCGGTGTTGGCCGACAGGGCCAGGACGGCCAGCACCGAGCCGATGGTGATGTAGTAGACGATCCCCTCGCCGACGACGGCGGCGACCACCTGCGACAGGATGCTCTGGTATCCGGGTCGGCCGGGCACGGTGGCCCCGATGTGGTAGACCCGAGCGAGGTAGGCGATGCCGGCCAACAGCAAGCCCAGGATCGCGATGATTGCCGTGAGGGTCCGGCGGGCGTGGCGGACCGGCGGGTCACGAAAGGCGCCGACGCCATTGCTGACGGCCTCAACCCCGGTCATCGCCGTGCAGCCGCTGGCGAAGGCCCGCATCAGGATCCACAGGCTGGCCGCCGTCGCCGTTGCCGGCAACACCGGCGGCGCGACCACCGGGGTCGGCTGCCCCCCGGCCTGCACCGCCTTGACCACGCCGAGGGCCAGCACCGACATCAGGCTGACGACGAAGAGGTAGGTCGGCACGGCGAACGCCAGGCCCGACTCGCGCACACCCCTCAGATTCACGATCGTGATCAGGGCGAGGATCGCCAGGCACAGCTCTAGCGTGTAGGGCTGCAGCCTGGGCACGGCGGAGACCAGCGCCCCCACCCCGGCGGAGATGCCGACGGCCACAACCAGGACGTAATCCAGCATCAGCGCCGCGGCGGCGAGCAGGCCGGCGGTGGTGCCCAGGTTCTCCTTGGCCACGGTGTACGAACCGCCGCCGGTCGGGTAGGCCGCGATCGTCTGGCGGTAGGAGACGTAAACGACCAGCAACAGGGCGCTGATCAGGGTGGTGATCGGGCCGATGTACCCGACCCCGCCCACCCCCAGAGGGATCAGGAGGGTGAGCGCGGCCTCCGGCCCGTAGGCCGCGGAGGCGAGCGCATCAAGTCCGAGTATGGGGATGCCGGCCAGCATGCCGACGCGCTGGTGCTCCGCATCGAGCGTCGCCAGTCGACGGCCGAAGAGCCAATCGGCAATCGCCATCGTTCGCCCCCAAGTCGCATGACCGCCGGCAGGGAATGGCAGCACAATCGTCCGCGCCATTCTGACAGAAACCTGGGCGGTACCCTAGATTTCCGTCCCGCGATCAGACGTCCACGACCAGGATGTCCAGGTGTTTCGTCGGGTCGGTGACCTCTCCGTGGTGGTGGCCAAGCAAGGCGCGACGCGAGCGCTCGACTCCTTGGACCTCCTGGTGAAACGGCGCCGCGAGCGGGGGTGGATCGCGGCTGGGGTTCGGCGGGCCGAGGTGCGGAGGATGCGAGCCGCCGGTGGAAAACCGTTCGGCCCGCGCTCGTGTATCTCGCGCTGCGTCCAGCGTGGCCCTTAATGACCGGACGGATACGGCTCCGCTGTGAGTGGGGAGGACGGCGAACTGGGTTCCTCGTCAGGGGCCGACGCGGTGAACCCGAGGGCGGTTCCGAACCGCGCGCGATCGCCCGCCAGCTCGTCGGTCCCCGTGATGTAGCCGCGCTCGCCGTGCTGGGTCAAATCTAGGCCCGCCTCTTCCTCTGCGGCGCTGACGCGGAGGCCGATGAACTGGTCCACCAGCTTGAGGATGACGAAAGTCGCTGCGAAGCTGTAGGCGCCCGCCGCGAGTACCGAGACCGCCTGATACCCGAGCTGGATGGGGTTGCCGAAGAGGAGGCCGTTGACGTCGCCAGTGATTCCGGCCTTGGCCAGGACGCCGACGGCCAGCGCCCCGAAGGCCCCGCCCACGCCGTGGACGCCGAAGACGTCGAGCGAATCGTCGTACCCGAGCTTGGCCCTTGAGCAGGATCGCCCCGTAGCAGACGACGCTGACCAGCACACCGACAGCGATCGCCCCCATCGGGGTCACGAACCCGGCGCACGGGGTGATGGCCACCAGTCCGGCGACGGCCCCGGTGCAGGCCCCGAGGACGGTCGCCTTGCCCTTGTGCAGCCACTCGATCGTCATCCAGGTGAACGCGGCCGCGGCGGCGGCCGTGTTCGTGTTGACGAACGCCGCGACCGCCGACGTCCCCGCCGACAGCGCGCTGCCGGCGTTGAAGCCGAACCAGCCGAACCAGAGCAGCGCCGTGCCCAGCGCGGTCATGGTCAGGTTGTGCGGGTGCATCTCCTCCTCGCCGAGCCCCTTCCGCTTGCCCATGACTAGCACGCAGCACAGCGCCGCGACGCCCGAGATGAGGTGCACGACCAAGCCCGCCGGCGAAGTCCAGCGCCCCAAGGTGGACCCGGATCCAGCCGCCGGTCCCCCAGACCCAGTGGGCGACGGGATCGTAGACGAAGGTCGCCCAGAGCAGGGTGAAGACGAGGTAGGCCGAGAACTTCATCCGCTCGGCGAACGCGCCCGAGATCAGTGCCGGGGTGATGATCGCGAACATGAGCTGGAAGACCATGAAGAGCTGGTGCGGGATCGTCGCCGCGTAATCGGCGTTGGGCGCCAGGCCCACGCCCCGCAGCCCCGCCCACTCCAGGCCGCCGATGAGGCCGCCGAAGCTTGTCGGGGCCGAAGGCCAGGCTGTAGCCGAAGAGACACCACTGGATCGTGACGACGCCCGAGCATGATGAAGCTCTGCTGGAAGGTGGCCAGGACGTTCTTGCTGCGGACCATGCCGCCGTAGAAGAGTCCGAGGCCCGGGGTCATGAGCATGACCAGGGCCGCCGAGACCAGCATGAAGGCCGTGTCACCCGAGTTGACCGCCGCCGCGGGAGTTGCGGCAGCATCCTCGGCCCGCACCGCAACCGGTGCGATCAACAGGGCTGTCAACGTCACTCCCGTCCGTACGGAGGCTCGCAGTCTGGGTCGCATCGATGTCCTCCCCAAGTGAATTGGCGTCGTTCTCTCCCAGGCTCGTGAGTCCCGTTTACCCCTTGGTCCGCGGCGGGGAGCATACCCTGCGACGGGGGTGTTGTGTCTCAGCCACCCCGCTGGGATGCTGCTCGCGTCGCTCTCTTTCTTGAGACGAGGCCAGCCCGTGGGGTTATTGCGGGCTGGGTCAGTCCGTCGCGCGATCGATCGCGCGTGTAGTCGTCGGAACACACAGCAAGCTGCGTTCCCACTGCTCCGCAAAAGGTACAAGCTATTCTTGCAAAGGGTTTTCGGCCGAACGCAGACGCGGTTGAAACACTGTCCCCGACCGCCATTCGTGCAGGATGCAACCTCAGACCTTGCGTCATGCACGACGAGCCGTCGAGACGGCCCGCGCAGGTCGGCGATGGGAACGCAGCGCTCGGCCCGGACGGTGGGGATCTTTGGTTCTCCGCTTGCGTTCGTGCCACCCCGATAACGTGTGGACCGGCTCGGAGGGGGCGGCCTCGAAGTTACGGGTCACCGGAGCAGCCACGCGCCAGGTTGAGGTAAAACAGGATGGTGATCACGTCTGTCCCGGCCAGCGCAATCGGACCGGCGGCGACGCGGGGCTCCAGCCGCAGTAACCGCAGTATGAAGGGTACGGCCATCCCCAGAATCGCGGCACTTGCCACGCCGCCGCTGATACTGCCCAGGAGGCAGAGAGCAACCCGCGCTTGCCCGAGCCAGAAGAGTCCCACCAGCCCGACTGCGCCCCCAGCCGTCAGCCCGAGCATCAGGCCCGTGGCCAGCTCGCCCGCCAGTCGGCTCGGGAGCATCTTCCACGACGGCGGCGGCCCGTGCAGTATCTGCAGGGCCAGACTCACCGACTGACTGCTGACGCTCTCCGCCAGGTTCAGCACCACGGGGATGAAGAACGCCAATGCCACCACACGGTCCAACGTGTCCTGGTAGAGACTGGAAAGGAACGCTGCCAGGATGCCGGCCGCGAGGTTGCACCCGAGCCAGGGGAAGCGCCGGAGGAAAGCGCCGCGCGGGGAACCGTCCCGCGCCCCCATCGCATGGACGCCGAGGAGCTGGAACAGGTCATCGCGCACCCGCCCGCCTTCGAGCTCAGTGACCTCGTCGGTGAATAGCTCGATGTCCACGATGCCGAGCAGGCGCCGACCTTCGTCCACCACGGGAAACGCCAGGAAGCGGTGCTGGATGAAGAACTCGCATGCCTCCTGTACGGTCGTCCGCTCAGGAAGGGCCACGACCTGGCACACCATGATCTCGGCCACGGGTTGTTCCGGCGCTGCGAGCAACAGGCGACGTGTCGGCACCACGCCGATGAGATGACCTTGGTCGTCCACGACGTACAGGTAGAGGATACGACCCTGCGGCGGATACCGGCGCAGGCCGTCGAGCGCCTCGCTTACCGTCTGGCTCACGAGGATCCGCGCGAAATCCTGATGGAGGTGCCGAGCCACGGTCTCCGTCAGCGAGGCGGCCACCATGCCCTTTCGGTTCGCTGACGGTCGGCGCATCCGCATGGGTCCCTCCGGTAACGCAGGCGGATCGGCGAGGCCGCAGCCGAAGGCCACATCCATCGCTCGGCGGTCCTCTCATTGTACATCAGCTCAACCTACGTCCAGACCAGAATGAAGATCGGATCGTAGATCGCCTCGCTGTGCCACGGGCTTCGATGCCGCCCGCGATGAAAGATCACCTTGCCAACGCGGCCCTTCCGTCAGAGCTGGGAAGGCCAATCGGTATCAACCCGCGTCTGCTCCCCGGACGGCAACGCGGCGACGTCGCGCACGACCTGATCGACGTCGAAGCTGCGCCGGAACGGCTTGAGTTGGACCTCGACCCGCCGGATGCAATCGTAATACGCGTCTCTCCGAGTCGATCCCCGACCGACGAACTCGCAAATGGCCCCGTTCGGGAGCCGATAGGCTAGCGTGTACTGCTCCAACGTCGCCTCCTCAGGTTGACCTTCGGTGAAATGCCGGCGCGATCCCGGTGACTCACCTCTCCTCGACCCCGGGGACGCCAGGTGTGCCCCGGACGTAGCTCCCCTCGACCACGCAACGGGGACAGGGAACATAGCCGAGCTGTCCCACCCCCGAACGGCTCATCCAGGTCCGGTAGCCAGCGACCAGATCCTTCCTCCCCGCGTCGATAGCCCTGCCATAGAACAGGGTGAAGGCGATGCAGCACATCGGGACCCCGCCCTGCAGGCTCTCCGTCACCCGCCTCAGGGCGGTGGTGTCATCGAGCCCGACGCCCAGTTCCGCCAGGATCTGCAGCGCTTTGAGCGGGAGGTCCCGCCGTAACCGTCGCTGTTCCGCGACCGCCCCCATGACTGGCGTTCCCATCTCTTCGCCCCCATCTCCAAGATTCAAGAGCCCGATCGCCCGCCTCGGCCATCGGTCGCGGCGGGCCATCACGAGCCGACAACACGGATCACACACGGGGTCCCGCCACCATCGGGACCCGCGGAAGCGGCTTGTCGAAGCACAGGCGCAGGGCTTGCACCAGGCGTTCTGCGGTCTGAATGTCGTACATCAGGCCGACCTCTCCCTCGATGGGGTCGAGGACCAAATCGGTGATCGCGCGATCACTCAACCCCAGGCGGTCCGCCTGCTCGCCCAGGGACTGGGCCCCGAGCCGGAGGGCATCAAATGCTTCCTCGGTCTCGTCCCCCTCGTGGTAGCGGACGACCAGCGACACGCCCTGGTAGACGAGGTGAAGGATCTTCATGCGATCGCTGACGGGCCGCTCGACCTCGCGCTCGACCCCGCGCCGGTTTCCGAGGTTGAGTGTGCTTCGGTACCCCCGAACCGCACTGTCCCGATTGCCGCGTGCCATTGGAGATTCTCCCATTCGGTCAACCATGTGAGTTCGCTTTTCAGAACGGCCAAAACTGTTGCAGAGGGACGGCGATCTCGTCGCGGAATATCATCATTCGGGATATGTCCCCGCGGTCACGTCGCGGCGATCCCACCTCGCCTGTCACGGCCTATACGCCACATCGAGCCGATGGCGACTCCGCGTGGCCCTCCGAGTACACGAGTACATAGGAAAAGGTTCGCGGCCATGGTCGAGCGCAGGCAAGCCCAGCCGACGCTGCCGGAGCGCCGGCGATCGTTTGGGGTCCTGTATTGAGGGGAAGTGGGAGAGTGACGACAGAGAGGCGCTTACCAGCCGCCACCGTTGGAGATGAAGAGCGTGAGGAAGCGCTCGTTCTCGGAAGTGGGATCGAGATCGAGTGTGTACTGCATGGCCTGACTCATGAAAATCGCAGTGGGTTCAACACCACGCGTCTGTTGATGATTATACGAAGTGCGGCGGTTCTCGCAAGATAGTCGAGTCACGATCGACCGCCGCATAGACCGGTTCTGGTTGGCGACAGCGGGTGGAATACGGCACGCCGCGAATGCGGGGAACCCCTTTGCCCCTTTCGAAGTCGCTACGTAGGAAGAGTGCCTTCGAGTCCTATGCCGGCATACAGAACATTCATCTATAGTTTCAATTGACCATAGCGAATGCTGATCCGGCGGCGAATGATCAGCGCATTGGATGGCTTGCGGCGGCGACGTGTCTTGCCCCCTTTGGCCAGGACGCCGGTCGGTGAACGGGGGGTATGCCCCTTGGATCGCCCCTCGCCGCCCCCCATCGGGTGGTCGATCGGGTTCATCGCCGTGCCACGGACATGCGGCCGGCGACCGAGCCAGCGCTGGCGGCCGGCCTTGCCCAGCCGGATCTTCATATGGTCGGCATTGCCGACGACGCCGATCGTCGCCCCGCAGGCGGCCGGGATGCGCCGCACTTCGCCCGAGGGGAGGGTGATTTGAGCCCAGGTGCCCTCGCGGGCCGTCAGCGTGGCCGAAACCCCCGCCGCGCGACAGAGCTTCGCCCCGTCGCCGGGCTGCATTTCGATGTTGTGAATCGACATTCCCGCTGGGATCTTCGCCAGCGGCAGACAGCAGCCCAGTCTCGGTTCGGCCTCCGGACCGCTCTGGACAGTCATACCGGCCTCCAGACCCTCCGGGGCGAGGATATAGCGCTTCACGCCATCAGGGTAGACGATCAGGGCGATCCGCGCTGAGCGGTTCGGGTCGTATTCGATGTGCGTGACCACAGCCGCGATGCCGTCCCGATCGTTCCGCCGGAAGTCGATGAGCCGGTACCGCCGTTTGTGGCCGCCGCCGCGGTGCCGGCACGTGATGACCCCGTGGTGGTTCCTCCCGCCTGTCTTCTTCAAGGGTGCGGTCAGGCGCTTCTCGGGCTTCTTGTTCTTGTCGGTCAGCTCGGAAAAATCGCTGACCGAGGCGAATCGTCGCCCGGGGCTCGTTGGTTTGTAGTAACGAATGGCCATTTCAGTGGTCTCACTTCCCTGATGGTCCGGGGCCTGGTTCGACCCCGGAACGCCAGCCAAGAGATTTATGGGATCGATCGCACACGTTGGTCTGTCCTGTCGGTCAAGCCGTGGCGCGACCTGAGGAAGTCCAGGCCAAATCGGTTGCAGTGGCGTCTCAGGTTTTCCCGCGCGGCTCGTAATGGGGGTCGGCCCTCAAGGCCGTCCGGAACGCGTGGTATGAGGCGTGGTGCTCGCCCAAGCTCTGATGGAGAACGCCCATCAGGTTATGGGCCACGGCCGAGTCGGGGTCCAGGTCGATGACCCTGCAGAGCCGCCGCTCGGCGTCAGCGAACTCCCGGCGGTCCAGCGACCGCTTTGCCCGGAGCAATTCCAGCACCAACCGCTCGACCGTGACAAGGATCCTCGGCCGGGCCGGGTCCGGTGGCGAACCCACGGCGGGGCGGAGGATCTCCTCGACCGCGGCACGAACGGCTTCGGGCGTCAGCGGCCTGGCCAGGACGTCGACCACTCCCAGCCGCACAGCCGCGGTTACCTCGGGGATACGGCCGTGGGTCACGATGAGCGCATCGGGGGTATCGACGTCATCGTCCCGCAGGCGTCGGAAGACCTCCAGGCCCCCCATCCGCGGCATCGGCAGGCCGAGGAGCATGAGGGTGGCCCAGAATTCGCCGAGCCGCTCCCGCTCGCGCCCTTCGGCGGTGCCGTCAAACACGAGAAAGCCAGCCGTCTCGAGCGCCTTGCGGAGCGCAGATCGTGTGTGCTGACGTAGAATCGAAGATGTGCTCATCGTCATACTACCGGACTGCATGACAATTTCAAAAAGGAGTTCTCCCTGTCGGGATGCTCAGCCGAGGAGACGGATGATCTGGTTCCCGATCAGGTTGGCGACGATCCAGATGCCGAGTCCGAGGATGCTGAGCACCAAGGCGTATCGGCGCAGGTGGGCGGCCGTGGCGGGTTCTCCCATGGCGGTCTGCGGTCGGCTGTACCGGAACTCCAACCAGCGCCCCAGGAGCATCCCGCCCAGGACAACGAAGTAGATCAGATCGAGCAGGCTGAACCAGCCGTCGCGCCGCTCGGTCATGCTGAGGGCGAAGATCGCCAGTGCGAACGGCCCGACGACCATCCAGGAGAGCCGGCCGAAGATGGCCGGCGTCGAGGGCATGGCTTCTGTGACCACAGAGAATCCTCCCAGGCTGCGCCCGGCCTGTCGTGGACGGTGGCGCAGCCGGTACCCAGGGTGGGTGGAAACGACACTGGAAGGGACAACGCGACCGGAATGTGACGTGAGCCGCGCTTACCAGCCGCCGCCGCTGGTCAAGAAGAGCCGAATAAAGAGGTCGTGCTCAGAAGGCGAATGGTTGCTGTGGATCCTGAGCATCAAGACCTCGGATGAGGGGAGTGAAACCCTCAGACATCTCCGGAATAGTGTATGGGCCGTCGAGGCAGGTCGTCAATGAAAATCGACCTTATCGAGGTCGGAATGACCACCAATGCGTGCCATGTGCTCATTGAGCCAGAGACCGGGCCAAACCGGGTGCTGTCTTTCGAGATCCACGTGCCGCCTTGCAATCAAGCCCGGCGGAAGGCATCCTAGCCAAGAAGTTCCACCTCGAGATGGATGCTGGGCTCGCCAGGGATCACTCACGAGCACCCGGTTTGGCCCGGTCTCCATCTTCCGGCCAGCGTTGATCTCATCTCAGGTCCATTTCTCCCTTCCGAGTGGCTGGCTGCCCTCGGACATTGCTACGTCTCCCCCGCGATCGGCATTAGGGACCATCGCCGCCCAACCAGGCTACTCCTATGGCAGCGACGGTGTCGTTCATCGTACTACGCTGAGGACAGGCCGACGACGGTAGGGCCAAGTCGATTTGGGTATACCCTAGCTGACCGTGACCGCCGCGACGCAAGGAGAAGGGGGCCCGCGGTCGGTTCCGACTCAGCGCTCCGGCGGCTCCCGGGCGGGATCGGCCGGGCGGGGCGTCTTGAGGTTGACCTGGAAGCCGGCCCCCTCCAGCACGAACGGCTCACCCGGGGCGGCTGGCGGCCGCAGGACCCCTTGCAGGACCACCGCGACGTTCTCCGCACCATGCTCGGCGATCTGCTTGAGCATCTTGCGATAGTTCTTGCCGTTGAGTTTCGCTCGTGCGGTCAGGACCCCGCCCTCCAGGACCAACTCGATCGTGGGCTCGCCGGCCGGCCCCTCCATCGGCACCAGGTCGCGGGGCAGCACGTCAGCCGCCAGCGGCACCGCCACCTTCAGACCAGGGACGCGGATGGTCGCCGTTGTCATCGCAGAACATCCTCCTCAGCGCGTTCGATTCCCTGTTCCAATTCTACTCACTCGCCTCACCAGCGCGGCCCACGCCCCGCCAGCGCGTCTCCGACCGCCTCGGCGATAGCCGCCCGATCGGAGTCGGTTCCCATCTCGCGTGTCACATCATCGGTAATCCGCTCGGCCAACCGGCGGGCTTCCGGCTCAGGTAGGTCCGCCGCCCCGTAGCCGGCCAGTCCCCTCTCTGCCAGCTCGACCAGATCGGCGGCCAGACCGTAGGCACGGCGGTACGCGAGCTGGCGAGGCAGATCGTCAGCGTCGGTGGTGCCGGGTTGCATGAGCCGTCTCACTGGTCACGCCGGGCCGTCAAAGCCCCTCGCTGCCGATCTCGGCCAGCACCGCTTCGCCGGGAAATTCGCGCACCCGGAACCGCGCCGGGTAGTGCTCCGTCGGCTCCAACAGGTCGCCGACCGCCTCACGTACCCGCTCCCACGACCCGAGCGCCACCGCCCCACTGCCTCCCTCCCGCATGAAGACGACCTTCTGCGTGACCGGCAGCAGGGCATCCACGCCCTCGCCCCAAAGGGTGATCGCCCACAGGGTTAGCGGTATCTAATTCCCTTTACATCCATGCAATCAAGTCGTTCGTCGATAATCCCCTCGACTTCTCGCAGAAACAGAAGCGTCCCAGCCATGATGGACAGGGTGGCCGATGCGGCTCGGTAGTGGCTAGTCCGGCTTAGGAGGAATCAATGGAATTTACGGTCTTCTATGCTTGGCAGAGTGACCGCCCAGAGAATTCGAATCGGTTCCTCGTCAGAGATGCAGCCAAAACGGCCATCAAGAGGGTCGCCAGAGATTCCAACATCGAAGAATCGCCGAGACTCGACCACGACACGAAGGATGTCCCCGGCCTCGCCGAGGTCGCGGGCACCATCTTTCGGAAAATCGAGAGCTGTGGGCTCTTCCTCGCAGACCTGACCTTTATCGGCGGCTCCGAGGCTCGCGAGGGTAAAGAGAGCAAGCTCCTCCCCAACTCGAACGTCGTCCTCGAATTGGGATACGCCGCACGTTCAGTCGGCTGGGAGCGGGTCATTGCTGTGATGAATACGGCCTACGGGCCGCCGAGCCAGATGATTTTCGATGTCCTCCATCGGCGGTGGCCTATCACGTTCGAGTTGAGGGCCGACGAGACCGGCCGACTCGCCGAGGAGCGGGCCACGCTTTCATCAAGAATCGAGACGTGGATTCGTGGGGCGATGAAAGCCGAGCATGTCACGGCAGAGGAAGCCATTAAATCGCTCGACGTGGGCTGCATGCAAATTCTGCACGAGGCGGGCAATGTCGCCTACTTCTCAGAACCCACAGAGTTGAATGCTAGATTCTTGTTTTACTATCATATGCGAAAGCTCGCCACTCTCAGGCTCCTCGATCTTAGAAACTATCTCAAAACCTAAACCCCTCGGGCTTCGTATCTTGAGGTATAGAGACGACCTCAGGAGATATGCCCTTGGCAAGGATGAAGTGTGAGATCAAGCCCCTGGACACCATCTGGGAGGCCTCCGACGAACTCTGGGGACGGATCGAGCCGATCCTCCTGGAGGATGCACCGCCGCTGCCCAAGAGCCATGGTCGGCGCAAGCGGATCAACTGGCGAACGGCATTCAACGGGATCATTTTCCGCCTTCGCTCTGGCTGCCAGTGGAACAAACTGCCCCGGCGCTTCGGCAGCGATCGCTCGATCCACCGGTGGTTCCAACGGTGGTGCCGCAACGGCGTCTTCCAGCGGATCTGGGCGGTGCTGGTTTCCGAGTGCGACGACCTCGGGGCGGTCGAGTGGAAGTGGCAGGCCGCCGACGGGAGGCTCGGCAAGGCTCGGTTCGGAGGCGAACAGGTGGGTCCGAACCCCACCGACCGGGGCAAGCCCGGGACCAAGCAGAGCCTTTTGGTCGAGGGTGGCGGTGGTCCGCTGGGGGTGGTCATCGCCGGGGCCAACGTCAACGATCCGAAGCTGTTGGAGGGGACCATCGAGGCGATCGTGGTCGAGCGGCCCGATCCCGAGCCGGTCGAGCAACACCTATGCCTGGACAAGGGGTACGATAATCCCACCGGGCATGAGGTGGTCGAGAAGTTCGGCTACGTCAACCACATCCGGCCGATCGGTGCGGACCGCCGGGGGAAGCGCCGGCCGGGCCGCCGCAAAGCCCGCCGCTGGGTGGTCGAGCGGACCCTGGCCTGGCTGTCGAAATGCCGGGCGTTGTTGGTGCGTTACGATAAGCATGACAAGAACTATCTGGGCCTGATCCAACTGGCCTGTGGCTTGCTCTGGTACCGCAGGCTTCACCGACTCAAGGCCGCATAACGGTTTTGAGATAGTTTCTACTTCTTTTCCGCACATCTGCCGACCCATATCTCCGAATTTCCGACCGGTTGGCGAGTCCGCGGACCGGAGGCGTGCCTCCGGCGGTGGCGTGTCCCACGCCGGCTGGCGAACGCCTGACGCGGAAGAGGGCTGGCTGGTGCTCGGCCGCGCAATCCCGCCGCGGCCGGGCCTCACGCCCGCACAGCCACGCGACCCGTACGTCGAATCCTTTCCCGCTGTCAAGCAGACCAGGTGTCCTGGTCGTCCCACGCACATAACTTTGGCGGCCCCCCACGGACGCCCTCTCACCAAAGGGCGATGCGCGCCGGAAGAGCGCCGCGCAAACACCTGATTTCATGCGACAATCACGTTGTCCTCGTGGTGAATTTCGGTTCTTCACCGCGTTCCGGATAATGGGCCGGTCCATTCATCATACGTCAATGCTCTGACGGCCCGACACGCTTGCCTCGGGGACAATCCTGTTCGTGGGACACGCCGCGACAGACGCGCGCGACAGGTGTCGGCGCCCGCGCGTCCCCCACCCATGCCAGGAGCCACTCCCATGAAGCGCCCCGAGCAACATCACGGTCCCCACGCCGAGCACGATCCCGAGCGCGCGCAGCGGCCCTGCGCCGGCGCGGTCGCCCGCGCCGACGGGCGAACGCTCACGTCGCGTCAAGTCGCCGCGCTGCCTCTCCTCGACCACGTCCTGGAGAAACTGCGCCTCGCCGAGTTCCTCCGCGAGTACCTCCCCGGCACAGACCCCCGCACACGCGTCGCCTCCGCGACGACCCTGCTCGTGCTGTTGAAGAACATCTTGCTGGCCCGCGAACCCCTCTACGGCGTGGGCGCATGGGCACGCCGCTACGTTCCCGAACTCTTGGGCCTGTCCCCCGAGCAAGTCACCGCGCTCAATGACGATCGCGCCGGCCGCAGCCTCGATCACCTCTTCGATGCCGCCATCCCCACCTTGACCCTGCGCGTGGCCCAGCACCTGGTGCGTGTCTTCGGCGTGTCCCTCGACGAACTCCACAACGACTCCACCACCATTACCTTCCACGGCGACTACGAGCACGCCGACGCGGAACGCACCCTCCGCGGACAACTGCGCCAGGCCATTACCTGGGGCCACAACAAGGACCATCGCCCCGACCTGAAGCAGTTGCTGTACGTCCTCACGGTGACGCGTGATGGTGCTGTCCCTGTACAGTTCCGAGTGGAGAGCGGCAACACCACCGACGACTCCACTCATCGCCAGACCTGGGACTTCCTCTGCCAGTTGACCGGCCGACGCGACTTCCTCTATGTGGCCGACTGCAAGCTGGCCACCACCGAAAACATGGCCCACCTACACGAGAACGGCGGCCGGTTCGTCAGCGTACTGCCCCGGACACGCAGTGAAGATGCGGCCTTTCGCGCCAGACGCGTCGGGGCCAGGCCCGTTGGCGACACCTCCACGACAAGGTGGACGAGCACGGTGAGGTCGTCGACCACTTCCTGATTCACGAGCCCGAACGGGCCAGCGCCGAGGGCTACCGCGTGCTCTGGTATTACAGCGCGCGCAAGGCCGAGTGCGATGCCCACGCCCGACACCGTCGGCTGGAGCGGGCCGGGAAACAACTGACCGAACTCAGGGAGAAGCTCGCTTCCCCGCGCATGCGCTACCGCGATCGAACGCAGGTGATCAAGGCGGTCGAGACGATCCTGGCCGAGTACGAAGTCGCCGAGTGGCTCGACGTGACGGTCGTGGAGAAAGTGGAGGAACGCTACCGCCAGGAGCACCGCGGCCGTCCGACTGCCAACACGCGTTACGTCAAAGAGGAACGTTTACGCTTCGATATCACGATCCAGTTTCGCCCTGAGCGGTTGGCGGAGGAAGCGCTCTGCGATGGGGCCTTCCCGCTGATCACCAACGACCAGACGCTGTCCCCGCTGGAGTTGCTCCTGTCTTACAAACTGGAGTTTTGCAAAGTCAGGATAGCCCCAATTGGGCCATGACATGATCAATAGGACGCTCCCTCTCGGTGACTTGCTCGATAGCCCAGGTCAGGGTCGTGCGCAGAGTCTCCCGAAGCATCGCCCGACAGGCTTCGCCGATGGTCATCAGCCGATGGAGCGCCCATTCCCTCGCACGGCCCTGCTTCAACTGGCCCATGAGCAGACTGTACGCCAGCATGACCAGGTACATGTGCCGGGTCTGGCCCTGGGGATCACGCAACTGACAGTCGCCCAGTCCGAGTTGCTGCTTGCCGTCCCGATGGAAGGTCTCTGTCCCTGTCCAGCGATGCCGGTACACCCGCACCGTCCGACTCACTTCCCAGGTGATCCGATTCGTCACCAGGATCTTGATCGGCTCGGGGTCATTCCGATACTTCCAGAGGATGACGATCCGCACCTTGTGCGTCACGTCGGGGATGCGCAGCGTCACCGTAAAATACCACTGTCGCTCGTCGCCGATCCGCATTTCCTTCCGATCTTCGGGCGGGATCGAGGCGGCCAGTTCGCTCGCCTTGATCGTCCGGCCTTTCCACTCCAGCTTGCGGTTGGTCTTCAGGTCGCCGACATACCCCCGGGGTCGCCCCAACCGATCCTTCTGGCTGTGGATGTGGTTGAGGACCTCGGCACTGGTGAAGTAACAATCCATGGTGAAGTCACCGGGGATGTTCCGCGCAGACCCAGTCGATCAAGTCACAACACAGCTTGGTATGGTTGCGGAAGGGTTCCTTCCGGGCCTGGCAGACTTCCTCCTTGCGGAAGAGACGGAACTCCAACGGATAATGTTTGCCGCTGGTGCAGACGTAGTTGACGAAGAGGTAGTCCTGGGCGATCTTGTGCCGCTCCTCGGCGTGGTCCCAGAACCAACCGGCGTCCGGGATGAGTTGACCGGCCCGATCCACCAAGGTGTTGTCGATGGGGATGACCCCCTGATCGCTGTAACGGGTCGAGGGATCCTTTTGAAGTTCGCCCAGGCGTCGCTCGTTGAGGGCCTGGACATCCCACACGACCTCGGTGAGATAGCGGTTGAGGCAGGACTGATCGGTCGTCTCGGCAAACTCGTCATGGATGCCCAAGACGGTCTTCCGGTCGGCGACGAAGAGTCCGGTGAGGTACTCGGCGAAGTGGCGGCGCTGGCACTCGTTGGCGAAGAGATCACCGTATTGAGCCAAGGCGTCCTGAACCAGCGTGGGGAATTCGATGATCCCTGGCATGATTATGTGCTCCGCAATCCAACTGCGCCAGAGCCAATGGGAGGGAAAACGAAGCGATTTTACCTATTTTAACGCCTGGGACGACCACTTTGCAAAACGCCAGTTACAAACAACAACCTCTGATCGAGAAACGTTTCCAGCAACTGAAGACGGACTTCGTGGTGGCCCCCGTGTTCCTGAAGGAGGCCAGCCGGGTTCAAGCGTTGCTGTGTGTGTACTTCTTCGCCTTGGTCGTGGAGTCGCTCCTGGAGCGGGAGGTGCGCCCGCGATGGAGCAAACGGGGACCGAGAGCCTGCCGCTGTATCCCGAGGGCCGCCCCTGCCGCCGCCCCACGGCACGGCGGATCCTCGACCTGTTCGACGACGTGCAACGACACGAACTGACGACCGACGCGAAAACCACCACGCTGTTCACCACGGAACTGACCCGCGTGCAACGCCAGGTGCTCCGCCTGCTGGGAATCCCGAGGGCCTATGAGCGCTGATCCCTGATCACGCCCGCCGGAGAATATTCCCAGATATTCTCACGCAGATGTGCGGAAAGTAGGAAAAATCCCCCTCTCGGGACCGAATTCTCTGTCCGAGTTCGGCTTGTCGGCGGCCGATTTCGGTACAAATCGCGGTGTATTTCGTACGAGAAGGCGGAAAAAGCGTCCCCCCTCGGGCCGTTTTCGTACGCGCCATGGCCCGAATCCACGCAGGGAGTGTGCCTGGTTCGCGGCGTTCTTGCCGGCCACAGCAAGCCGTGGCCCTGGTTCAGCGCGTCAGGACCTGACCTCCAACCCATCAGATCACCCCATGCGCAGGACGCGCCCACCGCGCAGGTGGTTGCGCTCGACGCGGCAGGCACCACACGACTGGCACCGGGGGCGGCCGGTCCGGCGCCGGACCGGCGCCGTCCGTAAAGAAAACCACCAGATCGGTCTGGTGGCGGCGCAAGAACGTCTGGTCCAGTGGCGGCCGGAAGTCAGTCCCCCCTGTGCCGACGACCTTCGCCAGCCGTCCGGCATAGGGGTAGACCCGGCGCACGGCCTCGTCGCACTCGACCACTGTGACAGTGTAGACCCGCGCCAGAGTCGCCAGATCCGCGTCGATCTTCTCAAGCAATTCGCGGCTTCTTGTGACCGAGGAGGACGTGTCGATGATGGCCAGGACGTTCGGCTTCGCAGCCAGCCGGCGCAGGCCGGGAACGAGGCCGACCCGATCCGGAAAGCGGCGCGGCGGCCACTGGTAGGTTGGCTCGGGGTCGAGAAGACGGCCGACGTAGCCGCGCAGTGCGCGGCCCCAGTCCAGCCGGCCCGGCTGCCGCTCCTGGAGCGGCCGGGTCCCGTGACCAGGCGCCACGCTGATACCGATATCGCCACGGGTGATCGCCTCCTTCAAGGCTGCCGGCACGTTCTGGTGGCCGATTCTGGCCACGGCGCCGGCGATCATGCGCCGGACCGTGGCACGGGCTTGCGCCGGGTCAACCTGGCCCTCGTCCCAGACCCGGTGATCATCCAGGGTGTGCCTGGGAGCGCCGGCGTCCGCCGGGCGCGGCTCGCCCTCGGCGGCACAGGACGGTGATCGAACCGGGACGAGATCCTCAATGTCCTCACCGGACGTCGGTGGTTTGGGGCGTTCGATCTGACCCCCGGCCGGCGCGCCGGATCCCCTTGACCTGCGCCGTCGCCCGGACCGGAGGCCGACTCGGAAGGCGGTTCGACGGGTTCGCGTTTGACCTCGTGCCGGAGCCGCTCGTATCGCTGGCGCGTCGATTCACGTGGGGGCAGTTGGGGATAGTCCGCGAGCAAAATGGCACCGGCCGGCAAGGGCAGAGAGATGTACTCATTGACAGTGACCTCTTCGGCCACAATCCGGGCCCACGCGTCCGGGAACGCATCCGGGTCCGCGGTCACGTGCCCGAAGAGCAGATGATGAACCTCGTGGAGCAACACCGCACCGAGCTCGTCCATGCTCAGGCTGAGCACGAACTCACGGCGATAGGCAAGGACGATGGTGTGTGATCGCACCGTCACGCCCACGGTCGGGATATCCTCCCTGGGTTCGAGATCGATACGTTCCAGGGTGGCGGTGTGGAACGGGAACTCCCGGGCCAGCCGCAAGATGGCAAGCCGAAGCTGACCATCGGCTTGCAGACCATCGTCGTGCACCACGGACATGATCACCTCCGGGCCAGCACACGGGCCAATGGAAAGTCATATTCGTGGTCGTGAAACCAAATCCGGGCCTCATCGCAGAGGTCAGGGGGGAGGTCGGAAAAGAACCGGGCCAGGTCTCGCCAGAGGGACTTATTCTGGCGGGCTTCTTCGTAGGTTGTGAGCTTTTGCAGGGCCACCTTGACGTTGCGCAGACTGGCCTCGACCAGGTCAAGCCTCCCCGACTCCACCCATCCGAGGAAGTCCTTTCGTCGCTGGGCGTAATGCTGCAGGTCCCCAAGCGTCAGAGGTCTGATGCCCCCGTCGAGAAAGGTGTCGAACGCGACCGCGCGCTCTGGCCCCACAAGTCCTGCGACCGCGGTCAGGAGGATCTCGCGCGAGACGGGATCCGGATCGGCAGCTCGTACCAGGCGCGAGACGTAGGCCCACGCACGCGGGTTTCCGTCTCCGTCAAAGATGCTCTCATCCTGCTCTGCATACGTGATGACGCTTGTATGAATGCCCGCCTTACGGGCCCAACTCAGCCATTCGTCCCGGTCGGGGACGACCTCGACACGGACGAAGCGGCTGAGCAGCGCCGGGTCGAGATCATCGGTCTGGTACTCACCGGCAGCCGGATTGACCGCCGCGACCATCTGCCAACCGTCGGGCAGCCGGTACTCATTCAGGGTTCTGGCTGTGAGCAGTTGCAGAGCGGGCGAGCGCATATAGCGCTGGCATCGGTTGAGTTCTTCGAGCATGAGCAACCCATTTCCCGAGGTGGGCAAGATGCTCGGCGGGGCGTAGCGCGTGACATCGCCCGTAGTGGTCGGCAACCCGACCAGATCGGGTGGTTCCATCACCGAGAGATCGAGAGCGACAAACTTGATCCCCAGTTCTTGCGCGGCTTGCGCGACGATCTCCGACTTGCCGATGCCATGCCGCCCCTCAAGCAAAAGGGGCACTGCAGCCCTGTAACACAGGGTGATGAGGTCAATCAGGCGACGGCCAACGGGAACGGTGAGCATGGGTGATTCTCGCGGTTGCGCGTGCTTCGGCCGGGCGTGCATTTGCGGCCAGGAACTGCTGCCCGGAAGAAGTGAGCTTGCGACCTCCGGAAGTGATTTCGATTAATCCGCGATGATGCAGGCTGGGCTCCACCTGCCACCGCACGTCTTCGGTATCCGTCCCGAGGCAGAGGGCCAGCGACCCGAGCGACAGACCCTGCCGGCCCTGAAGGGCCGCGAGGTAGGCCAACTGTAGCGGGGCCAGGCCTGAGGGGTGATACCCGGCGTCTCTCAGGTAATCGCGCACCTCCTCCACGCTGACCTGGCTCTTGTCGCCGCGGTGCAGGAGGCGGAGACCTTCCATCAGATACCGGGCCGCACGCGGCAAACCATCCGCCACCTCGGCGAGCAAGTGAGCTGCCTGTGCACTGATCAGCATGTCCATGTCCGAGGCTATAGCCTCGACGATCTCCCTCAGTTCCGCCACGCTGTACAGTTGCAGGTGCATGCGGTGGACGAACCTCTTGACTAGGGCATTCGCCAGCAACCCCGGGCGGTCCGTCGCGCAGATCAGCGTGATCGGCTCCACCTGGAAAATCTCTGCTGCTATTCTCGTGTTGCGCGACTCCTTCTTTTTGGGCGCGATCGGCCACGCGCTGTGGTCGATCAGGCCGAAGAAGGCCTCTTGGATTGCCGGTGGCAACCGGTGGGCTTCGTCCACGAACAGGAAGTCGAAACGACGCACTTCGGCGAGGATGCGATCGAAGTGACTCCGCTCGGTGTCGCCCGTGACGCTGTGGAGAGTGGCACCCCATGCAGTGGCGACGGCATGCGCCAGCCGCGTCTTGCCCACGCCCGAGGGGCCGGAAAACAGACAGTTTGGGAACGGCTCATGCAGGGCACGAGCGCCCGCGAGCAGCTTGCTGACCAACTCCACGGCTTGACGCTGCCCGACGAAGCCGTGGAACTTCGTCACGGAGCGAGACATGGTGCCGACCTTCCGAATAGGCCATGACGATACGTAATGCGCAAAATGGCTTAACTCTTAAGCCGTTAAGCTGACGTGATACACGTAGCAACCCACGATTTCATGGAGGGCTACATGCCGTGTGGAGCCGCCAGCGGGACGAGACTGCATCTGGTGGTCCTCGCTTATAGCCGGTTCCTTCTCCTCCTCGTCCGAATCCCACGGCAAATTACAGAACCGCGTCTCCGCCCCCCCGAACGAGATGCGGGCTTCGTGTTGCGGCGGCTGGCAACGGAACACGAAGTGCTCGTTACCGAGTGCGAACTCGGACCCATAGCGCGCAAGGAGCAAGACGGCGTCCTGCTCACAGGTGAGGCGCAGGCTACAAAGCTTGTTTTCCAGCACCGAGACGTCTGTTTCCCAGGCCCGCCGATCGGTTTCCATCAATGCCAGATCGCCCGCGATGAGCCTGGTGCTGAGACCACCCGCCATCTTCAGCGCGTCCGTGACCCTGAGCCAGTAGCGCGTGGGAGTGTAGTGGACCTCGGGCACCGGGAAAGACTCGCCCTGGAGGCGAAGTGTGCAGTTGGCGGGCGGACCGGGGAGGATGCCCGCCGAAACCGGTAAGGAGGCTGTGACATGCGGCCTCGGGCCCGCATCCTGAACTGCGACCGTCTGAGGCGCGCCGCGACCGGTCAGCAACCACTCCTCGCTCAGTCCCGGCAAAGCCGCCGCGGCTGTCAGCAGCTTGCCGCTGGGCTGATTCCGGCCGCGCACCGCTCGGGAAACTGACGCTTGCGAGACGCCCAAAGCGCGCGCCATAGCCGTCTGGCTGCCGGTGAACCAGACTCGTAGCACCCAGGCCAGCCGATCCGCGAGGGTCTCTTGGGACGTGAGTTTGGGCTCGGGCATTGCTGCACACCGTTATTCGCTCGTCTTGCGTTCTCGTATTAGTTGCATAGTACCTAGAGGACTGCGCCTCGTCAATAACATAAGTTTCGAACCCATTTTTCCGCCATGCCCGTATTGCATAGTCTTGCAATATTGCACAGACTAGTAGGGTGGGAGGAGGCAAGACAAGACCCTTCGGCACGCCCCGGATGGAATGTGAGGACTCAACGATGGCGCAGGACCCTGATCCCGATCTCATGGGCGCGCTCGTCCGGATCGACGCAAGAATCACCGAGCTGCGCGACCTCGTGGTCGAACAGCGAACAATCAAAGAAACGTACTCGACCGCCGAGGTCGCCAAGCTGCTGGGCAAGGCCGAATTCACGACGCGCGAATGGTGCCGCCACGGGCGCATCAGGGCCACGAAGCGACCATGCGGGCGCGGGCGATCCCAGGAGTGGGCGATCTCCCACGAGGAGCTGATGCGCATCCGTAACGAGGGTCTACTCCCGCTCGCCGGGGAAGACGGCGCGGATTGCCAGCGCTGATTGATCAGGCAGCAGGTGACGGTAACGCCGCCTCATCTCCTCGGTTGTGTGCCCGACCCAGGCATCGATGAGCCGCTGGTCGACGCCGCGAGCCGCACAGTTGGAGATGAAGCTGTGCCGCAGCACGTGCCAACCGCGGACCACGGACCACCGGCTTCCCGCCAGCGCCCGCTGGAGATGGTCATGCGCTTCATCGCGGGTCACCGGGGTGGCGCCGTTCCGCTTCGTCTTGCTCCGGAACACCCGCCCGTTCTGGCAGAACAGATGCGCCCGCCGGGATGGATCGTCAGCCAGGCGCGGAGCACCTCGGCCAGGAAGGGTGACAGGGGAATCGTCCGAGTCGTGTTCCGCCCTTTCACCCGCTTCTTCTCGCGGATCACGAGCGTCCCGGCCTCCAGATCGAGATCCGCCAGCCGCGCCCGCAACAACTCGCTCCGTCGGGCGCCTGTGTGGGCGGCGGCGCAGGCCATCGGGTAGGTCCACGCCTGAGACGCGTTCCCCTGGATTTCGCCGAGCAGCTCGGCGATCTCCGGCAGCGTCAGGAACAACCCGTCCCACAGTTCCTGCTGCTCTCGATCAGTGAGGCCGCCCCGCGCGATTTGGCGTTCGATCTCGGCCCTCGTCTGGAACGGGGGCTTCTCGTCGGCTTTGGGATACTTCAGACCGGCATTCGGGAAGGCCCTGGTGACGAGTCCGGAGAGGGCCGCCCATTTCCAGGCGGCTCCGAACGTCGAGAGCTCTTTGCGGATGGTGTAGCTGGAGATCGGCTTTCCGCGCCGTCCCCGCTGCTTGCGACGGCGGTCCACGTGGCTTTGGAGATCGGCGAGCGTCAGCGAGGCAACGGGATACGCTTCCCCCAGCGTGCGGACCAGGTGGCGGAGATGGATGCCGATCGTACCCAGCGAGCTGGCCTCCACGGACGCGGCCTGCGCGGCCAGATAGGCGTCCGAGAGCGCCTTGAGCGTGACCGGGATGGGAGCACGACTGGGAGCAACGGGCTTGGCCGCGACCTCGCCGCCGGAGAGGAGGAAGAGCGAAAGGTCGGCTCCCGGCGGCAGCTTCAGCCAGCCGCGCTCCAGGCGGTTGACGGTGTCCTCCAGACGCGCCCGGCAGGCGTCGGCTTCCTGCGGGTCCGAAGTGCCGAGGGAGTGGTGGTACTCCTGTCCGTCGTAACGGTACGAGAGCCGATACTTCCGGCCGCGTTTCTCGAGCCAGGCCATGGAAACCTCCCCGACCGGCGCAATCCCAACGCGTCCCCAATTCTGCTCCCAGTTTGCTCCCATTTTCCGCTGGGAGCAAGAAAAAAGGACCTGCGTCCTGTCGACGCAAGTCCTTGTGCTGCAAGTGCCGAAGAGAGGACTTGAACCTCCACGGGCATGGTTAGCCCACTAGGACCTGAACCTAGCCGGTCTAGCCAAGTTTGACGCTGCTATGGGGTTGGGTTCGCGTTGATTTCCCCTTGCTGATTGGGAATTGTGTCAATCATCTCTCTGGGTGGCATAGTAGCGACGCTTAGCAAAAAGGGCCAGTCTTGGCAGAAAAATCGCAGAAGCCGCGCTAGGAGACCAAGGTAGTCAGATGGCACTTTTGGAGCATGGCAGAAGCAGGCCGATTGTGTCCTCGCTCGTCTTGACCCAGGCGGAACCGAGGCATCCGTTGGTCACGGCCAGACAAACGCCGCCACGAAACCCGTTGGCGGGAGTGCGAGAGATTCTCATCCTCCTCACCGTACCACGCCCCTCGGCTTCGGCGTACAAGGTCGCTCGCGGGAGCGGCAGCCAAGCGGTTCGCGGCGCCGCGATTTATTTTCAATTCGGAAGGCGGCTTGCGAACCGGGCGTCGCTCAACCGCTCGCTCCCTTGACGCGGCCTCCGGGCGTGGTGCGTGGGAGATAGGATCTCCTTCCCCAAAAAATCATGGCGCGTCACACCATCGGCGAAACACCGATGCGGGAGCGCGGACCTCACGAACGGCATGCGCGACGCCTGCGTTCTCGACGGGCGAACCCGCTCACCCTCTTGTCCGCCATTTCTCCAACCTCATCATGTTTGACATCATTGATGACGATATCTTCGCCGATACCGTCTCCGAGATTTTCAGCGTTCTCGACCGGCAATACGTCGAGGATTGCTGCAAAGAACTCCTGCCGCGTCTTCGGGCGACCTTCGATGGCGCCTTCGAGACCAGCTTTGTCATCGTGGACAACGATACCGGCAAACCGATCAATCGCGAGGCGGTCTTGAAGAACAGGGACGCCGCAGACGAGTTCTGCCGGATCGTCGGCGATGACCGGCATTCCGTCGGCATCCTGTACATTCTGAAATGACCACAGGGGAGGGCTTCGGCTCTCCCCTCTTTCATCTCTTTTCCTATTTCCCATTTTCCCCAAACAACCATGTCCAACCTCGACAAAATCATCGACTGGGAGTGGCAAACCCTGATCGAGAAGAACGAACATGCCACCGAAGAGGAAGCCCTTGGCCAGCTTATCGCCAGGCATTTCGATTACAACCCGGTCGGCATCCTCGAAGCCGCCGCGTGGGCGATGGAAAAGACGGCCAACCATCCCGACGTCTGCGAGCAACTCTGGATGCTGACCGGCAAAATCAAATACCAACGCCGGCATCCCTGATCCACGGGGAGGGCTTCGGCTCTCCCCTTTTCTATCTTTTTCCCTTATTCTCCCATGGAAACAGCTTTCCCCTACACCTGCTCCCGCTGCGGAACCGGCTCGTACAACCTCTATTGCAGCACCTGCGACGCCCTCATGTATACCGACTTGCCACGCCTGCCCGACAATCCGACGGTCCGGGCAAAGAGAGTGGCCGCCCCCAAGACGCCGCTTCGGCTCACGCACAGCGAATGCAACGACGTCTACGCCGGAAACGAGCACTACGCCATCCAGGAATTTGCCGAGGGCGAACCCGGCCTGATCGTCGCCGATATCGAGGAATGGGTGGACCCGGCCACGGCCGTGAAGCTCGTGCGGGCGTTCAATGCCCACGATGATCTGCTGGAAGCCTGCCAGCGGGCATTCCACGTCTTCGAGAACGACACCCCGCGCAAGCGGGAGGTCATGGGCTTGATCGAAGCCGCCCTTGCCAAGGCGGCCTGACGCACGGGGAGGTCGGTCACCTTCGGGTGGCCGCCTCCCCATTTTTTTGTGCCCTGACCGTGGCGACGCGGCTGCGCCTTCCTTCGCTTCATTCACCGCTGCCCACCGGACGCCCTCAGCGGCTCACTGCGCTGCGGAAGGCTTGCCGACTGTCGCCGTGTACGCAAGCCCGGGATCATCGCTCCTGAACCGTCTGGGCACACCGTTATGGCTGTCGCCAGTCCCTCCAGCCGCAGCCCGAGAATCCAGGCGAAGTGTGTGGTGTTCCCGGTGACCAGTACGCGCCCATGTTCCAGCACCGTCGCGTCCGACATGCGCGGTAGCATCGTGGGACACTCGCAAGACAATCCGTGGCGAGAGATTGGAACCCGCAGAAACCTGCTCCTTCGCTGGTGCCTTTCGGCCGTCGCTGGTATACTCTCAATACAGTATCCCCCACTCGACCATGAACCCTCAACTGACGATGCCCAACACCGGAACGGCCATTCTCGAGCGTCTCATCATGTCTGACGAGCCCACGCTCTCGGCGGATGCCGCCCGCTCCATCCTGCAACTCGATTTTCCCGCCAGGGATCATGAGCGGGTGCAAGCGCTGTCTGCCAAAGCCCAGGAAGGGACGCTCACGAAAGGCGAGCGTGCCGAACTGGATGAGTATGTCCGCGTCAGTGACTTGCTCGCCCTGCTCCAGTCGAAGGCCAGACTCTCTTTGAAGCAGAACGCCTAAGCCGCATGAGTCTCTCCCTTGACCAGCGAGTCCGGAAGCGAGCCGGCGAGGCGTGTGAATACTGCCAGATGCCTCAAATGGCGTTCCGCTTCTCCTTCCCGATCGATCACGTCATCGCCAAGCAGCACGGTGGCAAGAGACAATCCAATAACCTCGCACTCGCTTGTACGAAGTGTAACTTGTATAAAGGTCCGAATCTCTCCGGTATTGACCCGGTGAGTAAGCAGATCGTTCCCCTCTTCCATCCCCGCCGCGAAATCTGGGCGGACCATTTCCAGTGGCGTGGGCCGCGGCTCGTGGGACTCACCCCAACCGGGCGAGCCACCATTCGCGTGCTCAACGTGAACCATCCCGATTCGGTGTCGATTCGTCGGAGTCTGATCGCCGAGGGACGCTTCCCACCTCGCGTGTAAACGAGGAGAAGGAGTTCTCCCGTGAAAAGACCGTCGAGAAGATCAGGTCGATCATCGGCAAAATGGTGACAGCTAACGACGACAGAACTATCGTGAGCCCACGTCACGTTGCGACCGCTTGTATCTCCCCCCGGACAGTCCCCTGCCGCGTGTCAAGTTCGTCGAGGCACAGGCGGCGCAGAAGTTCGGGGAACTTGGGGAGATGGAGCCGCGGGTTGCGGGCCAGGACGGTGCGCTCGATGTCCTGCCGCTCGGCCGCGGAGAGACCGTTCCACACGGCCGCCAGTTCCTCCTGACGCCGGGCACGTCGGCGTTGTTCCTCGTCTTCGAGCACGTCGGCGCGGTTCGCGTCTTTCGCACGCTCCACGAGCCGCTCCCGCTTCACGTGTTCGGCGTGAATCTCGGCGAAGTAGGGACGGGTGGCACCGAACGTCTTGGCGTCGGGGAACTGTTGCCGCATCCGCTTGATGACCTTCGGCAGCAGGTGCGACGCTTTGTCGAAGCCATAGAGGTCGAGACACTCCTTCGCGGCCTCACGTTCGCCGGGCGTAGCCGCTCTCCCCTCTCCCCCACTCCACGCCGCGTGGAACTGCCGCACGAGGCGCTCCGTCGGCGCGAGCGGGTTTGTGCCCTCACTCGTCGTGACCGCGTCGAAGAGATCCAGCTGGGCGGTCGCCCGCGGCTGCGACGGGACCGACGGGGTCAGTCGCCCGCCACGCGTGACCTGGAGCTGGAGATCGTCGTGGCGGCCGGTCGCCCACACGACGCTCCGCACAATCCCCTCCTCGGTCAGCAGCCGGAACGCCGGCGCGAGCTGCTCTTTCGCCTGGGAGGCGTACGGCTCGACCGTCGCGGGCAGATACTGGCAGAGCTTGCCGTAGTTGATCGTGAAGGTGTCGATGCCCGCCGAAAAGTTGAACAGCAGGAACTCGTACAGGCGGCTGGACAGCGGACTGCGGTCGTTGAGCCGGTTCCAGACGCCGTAGTCCAGCGGGGCCGCATAGAGCGAGTTCAGGTTGGCGAGGTACCAGTCGGCGAGCGTCACGTAGTTCTGGTCGGCCACCGTGCCATCGGCACGCGGGTCGTGGGTGAAGAGGCACTCCGCGTACAGCGCGTAGCCCCGTTCCCGCGCCGGCAGGCTCGTGCGCAAGGAGCCGCTCTTCAGCGCGTAGCTGCTCTTGATCATGGCCCCGAGTGTGCTCAGGAGGGCGTCCTTGATGCGGTCGATCTTCGTCGCGCCGCCGTACGCCACGCCCATCTCGCGGGCGAGCTGTCGCCAGGTGAACGCGATCGGATTGCGGAACGGGAAGCCCTGCTTGCGCAGCAGGCTCAGCAGCGCGAAGTGGACCTTGCGCGAGAGCGGCCCCGGGTAGACGTGGTCGGTGTTGCGCGACACCCGGAAGACGAACTCGTGCGTGCGACCGCTTTCCACCCGGCTGCCGCGCACCTCCTTGAAGTCGATCTCCCGGAGTCCCTTGGTGTGCAACGCGAAGAACGGGAACCGCAGCAGGTTCGTCTCGACCTGGACGAGTCCGGGCGACACCGCCACCGCCCGCGGACCTGCGTCCGTCTCGAGGGTGGCCGGGGAAGAGCGGGTGGACTCAGGCATGGGGCATGGCGGGGTGTCGGCGATTCATCCTCGAAACAGCCAGGAGAACGGACGTCTCTTCGACGCCGTCCCCTCCGTTTGGGCGCTCGTCTCTTTCGCGGGCCGGACGTCTGCGTGGTCCACCGTGTGCGCCGCCTTGCCGGACGGCAACGCCAGGCGATCCTGCAGGTCTTTCATGAGGATGTTGCTCTCGCGCAGCCGGTCGTTCATGGCGGCGATCTGGCTGTTCTTCTCGCCGAGTTCCCGCTCCAGCATGGCGATGCTCTTCTCCAGCACCGTCACGAGCCGCGACGAGTCGCTGGCCGGTGCCTCGCCACTCCCCTTCTCCGCCTCGGTCGCCGTCGTCGGGTCGGGCTTGAGGAACTGCCGGCGCAAAAGCTCCTCGCTGATCTTCCAGGCGAAGGGCTGGTTCTGCTCGCGAAGCGTCCCTGCCTCCTCCGACGTCGGCAGGACGAGGTGCCGGTCGGGTGCATTCTCGACCTTGACGATCCCGTCGATGAACCGGCGCAGGGTGCTGCGGCTCTTGCCGGTGAACTTCTCGGCTTCGCTGATCGTGAGGAATCGGTCGGCTATCGGGGAGGGGTGAAACGCGGCCACACTACCCCGGCCGAGCGACGCTGGCAAGTCGATTGAGCGGGTGTCGCCGTGAGCGTGACCCGCGACCGCGTCCGGCACGCTTCTGAGCGTGTTCATACCCCTGCTCAACCCAATGTCAAAGCCACGATCCGCCTGCTCACCCGATCCCGCCCATGGCCGTGCTCATGGGCGTGTTCCATCTCGCCGCCACTCCCCCACTCCGGCACGCCGCCGGACGCGCCCATGACCCGGCTCTGACCGCGTTCTCTGGGTAGCCCATGACGACCCGGAATGAGCGGCCGTGAACCGCCCGCGGCGGCCCGCGAGACAGGGGTACGAAATCGACGATAGATCGAGCGTTTCCCCGTTCCATGACCGCGTGGAACGCCCCTGTTACCCCGTCCACCCTGACCATGTCCACAGACGTGCTCATGAGTATGTCCATGCTCCACCGCGTGACCATGGTCTGGCCGCGTTCACGAGCCTCGCTCAGACCACGCTCATCAACAGGAGTAACCTGCCTCTGCGCAGCCAGGGTGGGACCCTGAAAGGAAGACATCAGACTGGAAGTGGGACCCTGAAAGGAAGAAAGTGGGACCCTGAAAGGAAGAAAGTGGGACCCTGAAAGGAAGCCGATCCGTCTCCGGTTGGCTCACTGATGCCAGAGACCCGGGCTTCGGCCACTGAGCAAGAACATATAACTCTTATAAGCACATACGGCGTGTGCCGAAAATTGCTACGACAAACGGATGGGAGCGGCCTGGCGGAGCAGGCCGCAGGTTTCACTTGACCGCACGGTAGGGGATTACGCCTCGGGAAAGAGGCGACCGTGATGAAGTCGCAGCTCGTCCGATGGTCCAGATATCCCGCGGCGACCGACGACGAGCGGAGTGGGGGAGTGGTCCGCTCTCGTCCACGACTCGCTCGAAGCCGGACCAGCCCGCGAAGGAGCGCGCTGGGCGACCGGAGGCCGACCCTGTGCCGCTTCCCCCTCGACAAGCCGATGCGACTTGCGTCCAATCAATGCTCGGTAAGACTCCGCGACACTCGGTCTGTCGAGTTCGTTTCGCGTCTGGGAAGGGTTGGCTTATTGTCCGCTTCAACCGTTCTTGGAGTGATGCCATGGCACAGACGCCCCGTCGAGCGTTCACCTTGGTTGAGGCTCGTGGTGGTCGTGATCATCATAGCCGTCGTGATCGCCCTCTTGCTCCCTGCGGTGCAGAGCGCAAGGTGAGGCAGCGGACGGTCGAGACTTGATGAGTTCGACGCACGGACCCAATGACGTCCCGGTGCAGGACAATCAAGGCCCCACGGCATCGGCCCCGCTGCCCCAAGCTCGGGTGCAGGCATTTACGGCCGAGGTTACTCTCACCCCGCGTCTCAGCGTCGGCACGGCCTCGCCGGAGTCCATCTACGAGGCGCGGTTCACCGGCAAGATCCGGGCGGTGAGCCCGCACCGGAGGCCGGCGAGTGCGAGCTCGAGTTGCCCTTGCCGCCGCAGGTCATCTCCCTGGCGGATTTGACGATCACGGCCGGCGGCAAGCCCAGCGAGATGGTCGCCCTGAGGGACGGCAAGCTCGTCTGGCGCGGCGCCCTGGCCGCCTGAGCCGACCCTCGCTCGAGGTCACCTACACGGCCGTCGGCAAGGGGTTGTACGAGCTGTCGGTCCCCCCGGGCGGGATCCTCGACCAGTTCGACGTGTCGATGGAGGCGAAGGGGTCGGACGTGCGGCTGCTGGAGCTGTCCCTCCAGCCGACGAAACTGGCCCGCCAGGCCGGCTCGACCACGTACACGTGGGCCTACCAGCGGCTGCTGTTCGGCCAGCCCGTCCGCCTCGATGTCCTGGGGATCGCACCGATCGATCGGCTTGGCGAATTGACGTGGCTGGGCCCGCTCAGTGTGCTCGTCTTCGGCCTGATCGCTCGGGCTGGTCGTCCGCGCCGCGTCGGTCCCCCGGTTCGATCTGTGGATGCTGCTGTTGACCGTGGGGACCTTTGCCGGGGCCTACCCGCTGATGTACTTCGCCCAGGAGTATATCGCGCTGGGTCCGGCGGTGCTGATCTCGGCCGGGTTTGCGCTCTGACCGTCATCGGGGTGCTTGCGGTCACCCTCATGGGGGTGTGGCTGGCGCTTGGCGGCGTTCTCCTGCCGGCGACGGCGATCCTGGCGGTCACCCTCACCGCGGCCATCTGGCCCGCCCTTCCAGGGCATCCTGCTCACAGTCGAGTGCTCGGCTTCTTCATCGCCGCGATGCTGCTCCTGGCCAAGGTCAATGCTGCATCAACGAGTCTCTGGCAACGCAGTCGAGATGTCACAACCGACCGTGCAGCGTTGAGGGAGAGCAGTCCGGCGACGGGGATGGCTCCCAGCGAACCGCAACCCTGAGTTGGTACAGAGAACCCGGATGAGTCCCCCATAAGAAACACAAGGTACGTTGGCACACGTGAACCTTGTAAGGCGAGAAAGGGGAGTCGCCCGGCCGGTCGCTCACGACTATGCCGATGGCGGGCTAGTCCCCGGGCCAGACGCCGGCGGCCAGAGGCCGACCGCGCCGCTTCCCCATGCGGGTTTTCGCCTCCTAGCAGGGCACGCCCCTCGCGCGACTTCGCCCGCCAGCCCCCGCTTCCAACACGCCCGCGATTGCATCGACGTTGGCGGCTTCACCGGGGGCTGGCTCCGCACCCGGTTGTCACCGTGCCTGCTCTTCCCGTCGGGCCCCGTCAGGCGCGAGTGGCGTGCCGCACGCCGCACCCGCCCACGCGGGCGTTCGGCCGCGGAGCGGAACACCACCCCGGCCGATCGGCACGGTGGGAAACGAGCGTCTTTCTGCTTCCGCGCCGCTCCTTCCCTGCGCTATACTGTGTACAGATGGCCCCCAACGCCTCACACCACAGGCACGCACTGACCGGCTTCTGGATCGCCTTCGCGGACGATCGCGAGACGGTGCTCGCACGCGGCAAGACCGCAGAGGAAGTCTTCAAGAAGGCCCAGAAGAAGCACCCCGACACGCTCATCATCACGCAAGTGCCGCAAGAGGAGACGGAGATCCCCAACGACGACCTCATCGCCGCGATGAAGGCGCGGACGAGGAAGAGAGGAGCGGGAAACTCATCCCCTACAAGACTGTCGAGGAAGTGATGGCCGCTTGGCGTAGCATGGCAACGATCAAGCTATCATCGCTGTTCAAAGAGCACTTCCGGCGGCGGGCCAATCGGAGGATCACGGCATTATTTGAGAGGCGTCCAGGTGTTCAGAAGAATCCCTACGCACCACCCTCTGTACTCACGGACTCGAATACAACTGGGCTGGGCACGGCAGCTTCCGTCTCACGGACGATGCTGGGACGGATGACTACCGCGTCATTTTCAAGAAGACCAAGAAGGGATACACCTTCGTCGCGTTCGGCACGCACGACCAGCTCTACCGGCCGTGGCGGCGAGCCGGTGAGAGGAAATAACCTCACACGAACGCCCACTCGTCGCCGTCGGCAGGGGAGAGGGGAGCGGCCGCGACCCCCTTCGACCGAGGCCACAACGACGCCGGGATGGCCGTCTTCCACTACATGGGGTCAGTTCCGTTCGATGCGCAGCTTGGGGAGGGTTCCCGCACACGGGTCGCGAGGAGGTCGCCTGGACCGCGTTGGTGATGATCGAGGGTCGCCGTGGGTACCTGGTTGCGGCGTCCGCACGAGCGTTGGTCGATCACGTGAGGACAGTGCGGGCGGTACGGGGGGCCATCGCGGTGCACGGCGGCAAGAAATATCTCAAAACCCATTTCACCCCTATTTTCAAAGCTTTTTCATTTTAATAGTTTCTGGTCGGGCCAAGCGCCGCGGTCAGTTGACGGAGTAGTTCAAGCCGTTGCCAGCGGTTTCGCCGGACTGGAAAGGCACGCCACTCCCCTTTGGGGCCACTCTGCGGTAGCGCGGCCCTCGCCCGGAGCAACCAGGCCGGATCGACGCCCGTCAAAGCGAGGAACTTGATGAGGACGACGCCGGGGATGTTCACGCCCGCCTCGTAGTTGCTCCAGGTGCTGGGCGGCAGCCCGAGCTGGGCGGCTAGTTCGTCCGTGCCTTCCGCGCCGAAGAGTTCCTGTCGCACGAGGGCGAGTCGCTCGCCGAGTTGTCGGGGATTCAGACAAGCTCGCCTGTACATATGTATTCTTGTTGCAGGAGGTTGACAAAGGAGGTCCGGGACCGCGGGATGTCGACTTCGGTTCTCGACAGGGCGGCATCGCCTGCAGGTTGAACCTTCCTGTTTACGGCATCACACGCGGCGTGTCCAGGGACTTCAATGAGTTTGCTTTCTTATGAAAATAATAACTTTACCTAACCGTTTCATAGTGCGCATATTCCCGGCAAGACGGTCCCGTGGAGTCCAACTCATCAAATGGTTTAGGGAGAGCGAGAACCATGGGGCGGCTGTGTGGACCTTGACCGCCTGCATCCCGCTCATATCCAAGCGGCCATGCCTCCCGTTGCCCGGGTTCCACGGCGCAACCGCTGAGCCTTCATTGTGTTAGATAATGCAATGACAGGTCCGTTGCACCGGCCGAGCGGCCCGATTAATATGGCCTAGGAGCACTACGTAGTGCTTGCTAACATCCTTCATTCCCAGGACCACTGGGAATCCACGGCACGGATGCTCTTGCGAGGACGCCGAGATGAGTGACTCGCCGGAGAGCCGCAGGCAACGCCGCTTCCCTCTATCTCTGATCCCGCGATCAGTGTCTGCCGCCACTGCGGAACCGACCTCGACCTCCATCAGCCGGACGCCGACCTGCCCGAACGGTTGCTGGGAACCTGCAACGTGTGCAAGATCTGGTATCTTATCGATGGGCTCCATGGGTATCACACGGTCGTTTCTGAGGTGTGGGGCGTCCCTTGGTCGATCGCAGTGAGTGCGCAGGGCGATTCGTTCACCGCGGTTTGTGCTCTCGATCTCCGAGTGGACCATCCGCTGCCGCTCCGATAGCGACCGGCGGGAGCGACCAGATGCCGGGCGGGAATCGCGCCCGCGGAAGAGCCGAGCCTCGTCACGGCGAGATCCGCTACTCGCGGGCTTGGTTCTCCTGGCGGCCGGCTCACTCGATTCTGTGGAAACGGTAGGTGTTTCGCTCGCTTCCCCAGACTTGTCCGCTCGCCGGGCTTGCTTTATTAAGAAACGTCTGCCATAGTATGGCGTTCCGTGACCGGGGCCTATCCTTCTACCAAGGCCATAGACCCCATTTTTTTCTCGACGCCGAGACCAACCGCCGAGGGAGGGCGTGGAGATGGCAGGTTTCCAACGACGTAGGTTCGCGTCCCACGACGATACTCCGACCAGCCTTTATCGCAGGCTCGGGAAGGATTCCGCCTGGCTTCCGCGTCCGCTCGCGGTGGGTGTGCCGAAGCCCGTCTCGCCGAGGCTGTCCAAGGGCTGAGCGAGGGTGGACGACGGCCGACATGGCAGGAGGTGATTCAGGCCGCACGCACCCTGGCGGGCGAGAGCTAAGCCCGGGCGGTCCGCAGCTTAATTGTTCCAGTTATACTCGGGGATGGCCCCGATCCAGCCGACTGTGGGCACGAACTCAAAGAGGGCGGTCGCTCATCGGCCAGCATAGCCGCGCCATTCCTCGGGCGTCCAGATTCCGCACCCGGCAGAGGGTCTGCCCGATCAGCACTGGATCGGCGGGGGTGACCGCTTCGGGTGGGATGAGAACTCACGAAGACGTGGGTCGATCGTCATGACGGAAACTCGAAGTGCTCCTCCGTGGTCCTTGCGCGGCGCTTGCCGCGCACCCCGACAGGAGATGTACCATTCACAGAGATAATGAAGACGGCCGACGCAAGACGCACTCAATGGTAACCACCCCGTCCCCCAGAGAGAAGATACGACAGGCACCCGGCGAAGACGTGCGGTTGTCGGCCTGGAAGGGTGAGAGGTTGCAAAAAATCAACAATATCTCATGTATGCAATACAGTCAGTATGCATGCAAGGACGCCTGCCTCGGTGAGATGCAGTTCCCCCTGGGTGTCTGATGCCGACGATAATTTACCCCCCGGTTCACGTCGTATCTCGCGGTAGTGCCTTGTCGAGAATACCTCCGACGCCTCTCCCCCTGCCCGTGTCATTCACCCCGCCGCGGCGCCGATGACCGCGCATGTCGCCGTGTGGCTCGAAACGCATCCGCGCGCGACCGAGAGACCATCTGGCGACGGGGTACTGGTCGAGCGGGAACCGTTACGGTATCGTGCGATCTCGATCCCGCCCTTCGTTGCATGGGTGGGTTGGAGAGTAAGCGGGAAGCCGCCGAGCAAGACCGGCCCGAAGGCTCGCGGTTACGTCAGGGCGTCGAAAGCCCACACTCGAGGAACGAGAGGATGGCGGAGAACCTGATTCTGGCGATCGAGAACTTCGAGAAGGCGTTGCAGGCGTTCGAGTCGCCCGCGGATGGTCGTGACCACACGACCGGGGAGATCTGGGGCCTCTACCGGGCATTGGACGCGGCGGAAAAGGACTTGTACAACGCCCTGTGGCACGCCAGCCCGCCACCGGGGCCTGACATTCTCCCTGCCAGCGCCGTGTGACGGGTTCGCGTACAAGGGGAGCGTCTATGTCTGCGCGTATGATCGCGGTGGAGAACCCACGGTAGTGGTGATGCGGGCGGCTCCAAACGCCCGGGAACTGAGCA
>CAWHUG010000011.1:0-351860 GCA_963832405.1 uncultured Isosphaeraceae bacterium | reverse complement strand
CCGGGCGGTGAGGAAGGGAATCAGATGAGCTTTCGGGAAGACGTAACCGATGTGTCGGCGCCGGAAGGTGCGCAGGTCGGTGCGGGCCGAGGGGCCATCGACGACGATCTTTCCGTCGATCCAGATGCGGCCGGAGGTCGGCAGGTTGATCAAACCGACGGCGGTCAAAAACGACGACTTGCCGGAACCGCTGGGGCCGAGCAAGGCCACCACTTCGCCGCGGCGCACGCGGATCGTGGCGTCGCGCAGGCCCACGACTTCGGTATGCCCGCTGCCGTAGACCTTGGTGAGATCCTCGGTTTCGATCGCTAGTGTCTCAGCCACAGCACCCTCGCTCAGGACAGGATCTCATTGGGATGGACCCGGAGCGCTTTCCCGATGCCGAGCAAGCTGGCCAGGACGCACATCCCGGCCACCACGGCACCCAGCAGGAGCAGGTCGTCGCCCCGGAGGAGGACCCGCCGGGGGAAGTACGGGAAGAACTTCATCCCGGCCCCATACGCGACCCCGAAGCCGACCCCGCCGAGCACGAGCGCTTGCTGGAGGATCATGCCCAGGATGACGTGATTCGGTGCGCCGACGAGCTTCAAGAGCGCGATGGAGCCAATCCGCTCCAGGGTCAGCGTGTACAGGATCAGGGTCATGATGATGGCGGAAATGATCGTGAGCAAGGTCCGGAACAGGGCGAGTTGGCGGCGCGACTTGTCCACGGGACCGGAGAGCAACTGTTGCCGTTCCTGCTCCCGCGTGAGGACAGTGACATCCGGCCAACGGGAAATCACATCGGCGATCCGTCCGACATCCACACCCTCCGCGACCGTCACCAGGACGCGCGCTCACTTGCGACAAGGGCAGCGACGGCAGCGTGTCGCTGTCCCGGGCGGTGAGGAAGGGAATCAGATGAGCTTTCGGGAAGACGTAACCGATGTGTCGGCGCCGGAAGGTGCGCAGGTCGGTGCGGGCCGAGGGGCCATCGACGACGATCTTTCCGTCGATCCAGATGCGGCCGGAGGTCGGCAGGTTGATCAAACCGACGGCGGTCAAAAACGACGACTTGCCGGAACCGCTGGGGCCGAGCAAGGCCACCACTTCGCCGCGGCGCACGCGGATCGTGGCGTCGCGCAGGCCCACGACTTCGGTATGCCCGCTGCCGTAGACCTTGGTGAGATCCTCGGTTTCGATCGCTAGTGTCTCAGCCACAGCACCCTCGCTCAGGACAGGATCTCATTGGGATGGACCCGGAGCGCTTTCCCGATGCCGAGCAAGCTGGCCAGGACGCACATCCCGGCCACCACGGCACCCAGCAGGAGCAGGTCGTCGCCCCGGAGGAGGACCCGCCGGGGGAAGTACGGGAAGAACTTCATCCCGGCCCCATACGCGACCCCGAAGCCGACCCCGCCGAGCACGAGCGCTTGCTGGAGGATCATGCCCAGGATGACGTGATTCGGTGCGCCGACGAGCTTCAAGAGCGCGATGGAGCCAATCCGCTCCAGGGTCAGCGTGTACAGGATCAGGGTCATGATGATGGCGGAAATGATCGTGAGCAAGGTCCGGAACAGGGCGAGTTGGCGGCGCGACTTGTCCACGGGACCGGAGAGCAACTGTTGCCGTTCCTGCTCCCGCGTGAGGACAGTGACATCCGGCCAACGGGAAATCACATCGGCGATCCGTCCGACATCCACACCCTCCGCGACCGTCACCAGGACGGCGCTCACTTGCGACAAGGGCAGCGACGGCAGCGTGTCGCTGGGGCCACCCACGTGCTCGATCAAGCCCGGCTCGGCCCGGCCGAGATCGCTGAGACTGTTGCGGGCCGCGCGCGCGGAGCGTTCCAGCCGGATGGCCTCCGCCGGCAGATCGAACTGGATCGCCAGGGCATCCAGGGCCGAGCAGAAGACCATGCCGTCGCCCGCCGACGAGTACATGCCCTTGGTCAGGCCCACGACCGTGTACGTTTCCTTGCCCAGCCGGATACGGTCACCCACCTCCAGGCCCACGATGCGGTCGGCAACCAGTTCGTAGTGGTTCTGAGCCAAAGCTCTTCCTGCAACGACAGGGAGCCAGGCGCCCTTGTCCGTGGGCCAGTCCAGGCCGAAGATGCTCATGCGCAGCGATCGGCCCTGGTAATGACGCTGGATAATGGTCGAGACGCATTCCCGCGCTCTCTTCACCCCGGGCACCGCCGCAATGCGATCGCGGAGGTTCGTCGGCACGCGTGAAACCTCGGCGAACGGCCCCCGCGTGTCGCCCTGCACGACCCACAGGTCGGCCCCCACCACTTCGACCAGCAGGGTGGCGTCTGCCACGAGACCGCGGTAGATGCCGCCCATGCCCATGACGATCATGAGCAACAGGCCGATGCCGATCGACGTGAGGGCGAACCGGCCGCAGTTGTGCCGGACGTCTTTGAGTGCGAGATTCATAGCGGCGTCACCTTTCGCCCGCCCGTCACGGACCGGCCGTTGGCGTCGGCGGACATCAGCACACGCTCACCGGCCCTGAGCCCGGCGACGACCTCGACGGTCTCCCGGCCGCGCACGCCGAGCGTCAAGGGCCGCCACTGCGCCTGGCCCGCGCGCGACGAACGTGCCGGTTTGCTTGCCCCCCTCGACGAGAAACCGCACGGGCAGCGTGACCACGCCGGACCGCCGCGCGGCTTCGATGTAGACTTCCACCCGCTGCCCCACCGCCCATTGCGCCGGCAGGCGCTCGGGATTGACGTCCACCAGGAACTCGCGGGTTTCGCGGTCGGCCTCGCGGCCGAGCCGGACCACGGTGCCGCGATAATGGCGCTTCGGTTCGGAGCGAAAGACGACCCGGGTGGTCTGACCGGGATACAGGCGGGCCATCTCGGTCTCGTCCACCCAGCTACTGGCCCAGATTTCCTGGGTCGAGACCATCGCCAGCATGGAGGTCCCCGGGACGACCACGTCCCCCGGATCACGGTCGCGCCGGATGATCAGCCCATCGCACGGGGCCTTCACGACCGTGTCCGCCAGGCGGGCACGCTGAAACTCACGGGTCCGCTCCGCGGCCATGAGCTGCTTGTGCCCTTCCACGAGGGCCGCCTCGGCGCGGACCAGATCGGCCTCCGCGACCTTCCGGGTCGTGATGTACCTGTCGAGCTCCTCCAGGGTGACCACGCCCCGCAGGACCAGCCGCTGGTAACGGTCGAAATCGTGCTGGGCGAGTTCCAGGGCGGCGGCCGCCCGTTTCTTCTCGGCCAAAAGCCGATTGATCGCGGCCTCTCTGGCGGTGACGTTTGCCGCTTCCGACTCCACTTGCTGCTGGAAATCGGTGTCGTCGAGCCGGACCAGGACCTGGCCCGCTTTCACCTGGTCGCCCTGATCGACCAGCACCTCGATGATCCGGTCGTTGATCTTCGAGCTGATCGTCACCTTGACATGCGCCTCTAGGGTGCCCGTCCCCATGACCTCGTTCACGACCGTGCCCAGCGCGACCTCCTGCGACCGCACGGCCAGGGCGCGAACATCTGCTGGTACACGCCGACCCCGATTCCCGCCAGCACGAGCAGGCCCAGGGCGAATCGCCCGAGATGTCGCCGCCAGGATCGGCCACGTTTCGTGGCCGTCGTCGACGACCCACGTCGCCTTGACGTGGCAGGCGTGATGGCTGCCGAGTGCGATTCGTCGCCGATCAAGGTGGTCATGATCGTCCTCGTGCTTCGTCAGCGGGGAGTCCGTCAAATCACGTCGAAAACAAACTTCAGGGTGTAATACAGGCCCACGAGCAAGAACAGGACACCCGTGATCCGCCGCACCCACCATTCGATCCGCGAAAGCGCGTGGAACGCCCTGCCGACCGACTGGGCGCTCACGGCAATGAGCACGGCGAACACCAGGACCGGCAAGGCGGTGCCGATTCCGTAGAGGCCCGGCAGCGCCACGCCGGAGCGGACCTTCACGGAGAGCGGAATCAAGCTGCCGAAGAACAGGGCCGCGGAGACGGGGCAGAACGTCAGCGCGAAGAGCACCCCGAGCACGAGGCCCCCCCACATACCCAGGGTGTCCACACGCTTTTGCATCCGTGTCGCTCATCCCCGGCCCGGAGACGTTGAGCTGGATGAGGCCCAGCAGAAACATCGCCATCAGGATGAGGATCGGGCCCAGCAATTTGTTCATGTATTTTTGCAGGAACAGGGAGAGCTGGGGGATCGACAGGACGCTGGCGACCAGGAGCATCCCCAAAGCCAGATAGGCCAGCGACCGGCCGACCGCGTAGAGGAGTCCGGTCAGGAAGACCTGCCGGGGGCTGCCGACCCGCCGCCCGATGTACGAGATCGCCGCGATGTTCGTCGCCAGCGGGCACGGGCTGATGGAGGTCAGGACGCCCGAGCCACAGCGCCGACGCAAGGCCGATGAGGTAGGCACTACCGTCATGATCCGTTCACAGCTCTCCCTCCCTGTTGTGGAGCTCACTTCGCACTCACGGGCCTGGTGCTCGCCTGACGTCGCCGCGAGAAAACCGCGGACTTCCGCCTGCACGTACTGGTAGAACGCGTTCGGGTCGCCGATGAGGCTCCAGACCCGGGGAAGCGGCTTCCAGCTCGTGACCTGCCCGTTCTGCACATCCATGAGGATGAGGGTCGGCGCCGTGATCCGAAACGCCGTGGTGTAGGCCTGATTTCGTGCGTCCTGGAAGTCGAGCATCATCCATTCGAGCCGCCCGTCTTGCAACTCGGCCGCCAGGCCGCTCTTGAGCGCCGCATCGACCGAGGCGCCGACCTTCAGACAGGTCGGGCAGCGGACGGTGCGGTGAAAGTAACACGCCACCACTCGATGCGCGGGCCTGGCCGCGGCCGGCGGAGACTGGGCGGCTGCCATCGTGGCCAGCGTCGTCGGAACCAGAAGCAGGGCCGCCACCGAAACATGCAGGGAACTTCCCTTCATCATCGTTTTCTCCCCGTTCACTTGTGCTTCCAATCACATCAACTCGATGTCCCGGCGGCGCCGCCGAGGTCGATCCCGAGTTCCTGCCATTTTTTCAGGATGTCTTCCTTGGAGATGAAGCCGACATGTCGATATCGTTCCTTGCCTTCGGCATCGAAGAAGATCTGCGTCGGGATGGTCGAGACGTCGTACTTCTCGGCCGCGTCCGGGTTCTCCCAGACATCGAGGAACACGACGTCGAGGCGGCCCTTGTACTGCTCTCGCAGTTCTTCGAGGACCGGGGCCATCATCTTGCAAGGGATGCACTTGCCCGCCCCCAGGTCGATCAGGCGGGGCCGCTTCGGCAAGGCCGCGGTGGTCGTGTCGGCGAGCAGTGCGCGGATGTTCTTCTGGACAAACGTGACGAATTCCGGCTTGTCACCGACCAGCTCCCAGACTTCGGGCAGGCTCTTCCACGACGCCTGCTGGCCGTCGCGCAGGCGCACCAGCACGACGCAAGGGGCGGCGAGCTGGTAATCCTTCGCGTAGTGCTCGTTGCCGGGCTCCTCGTAATTGACGATACGCCACTGGAGCAAGCCCTTCTTGAGCTCGTCCGGGAAGCCCGCCTCGACCGCCTCCCTGGCGAACGCCTCGATGTCCATGCAGGTCGGACATCGCACCTTGCCGTGCATGTAGTACACGATGAGCTGCGCGTCCGGGGCGGCCGCCGTCTTCGCAACCGCCGGGGCGGGTCGGCCCGCCGGACTCGACCGGGTTCTCTTTCCAGACCAGCACCACCAGGCTGACGCCCACGAACGCCAGCAGAACGGCCGTCGCCAGGTTCTTCCATTTCATGGGTTCTTTGCTCCGTTTTTGTTTTCAGTCACTTGTCCAGGATGATCCCCTACGTCCCTCGCCGCTGGCAAAACGCCTGGTAGGCGGCAACCAGCGCGGTCCGGTAGGCTTCGTCGGCTCCCGGCGCGATGGCGTGGTAGATGCGGACGGTATCCAGCAGGGTTTCACCGCTGGCCGCGCCCGGTTGCAGTCCCCGCTGTGCCAGGTGCTCGAAGATGAGCGGCAGGCCGGGGATGACGACGGGAGCGCCGCGGACACTCAGGCTGGCCTCCGGCGCGGGGCGGCTGCAACCGCACTGCGCCGTTCGGCCCGTCGACCACGGCCAGCGCCGGCGCCGCGCTCAGGAGGTGGTCCACCTCGGCGGCGATGCGATCGGCGACGATCCCGGCCGCTTCCTCGTCGTGGTGGTCCGCCTCGCGCAGGGCGCGGTGGCAGCCGGCCAGACGCGCGCCGAGGATCTCGGAGACGACCAGCGCGGCGGACACCGGTCCGCTGTGGGTTCTCGGTGCCGCGCTTGGCGCACAATTTGTCGCAGCCATCGACCGTGATCGTCGGGTGCTGCCGTGCGAACCGCCGCTCGGTCTCCTCGCCGGCCAGGAACAGGGGCAGGCAGAGCGTCACGGTGGACTGGGGCCGCAGCGCCTCCAGCACTCGCCGCGTCGCCAGGCGCGCGATGGTCCCGCCCGGGATCTCCTCGCCGCTACAGGAGATGATGCCGACCTTCACCGCGTCAGCCATGTCGCACCTCCGCGTCTTCGCACATGCGCCGGGCAGTCTCGGCGATCTCGGCGCCGATCTCCTGCACCACGGTCCAACCTTCCTCGGTCAGGGTGGTGGCGGTCCCAAATTGCCCGCCCCGATGCCGCTTGAGCGTCTCGTGGACCCGGACGCCCAGCGCGATGGTTCCACCCGCCAGCTCGACGTTCTTCTGTGCGCAGAGCTTCGGGCAACCGTCCACGGTGATGCAGGGCCGGTCCTGAACCTGGGCCCGTGCGCCGGCATCACCCGTGACCAGCAGCGCCAGGCAGAGCGTCGCGGCCTGGCCCGGCATCAACACGTCCGTGACCCGGTACGTCGCCTCGCGGCCGAGCAGGCCATGAACCTTGCCGATGCCGCTGCACGGGATGACCAGCACCGTCGGGCTACTTGTCAATTTATTCATAAAATTCATCTTTCCGTTTGCACCTTGCGTCACGCGCGGTCGAGCCGGCTCAGAGTCTGTCCCGGAAGCATGGTCTTAGCCCCGAAGGGGCGGCAGTTCCTAGCCCAGGGCGTCAGCCCTGGGAACCAAGGCGGCGAACGCTCCTCCGCAGCCCCGAAGGGGCGGCAGAAGCCCGCGTTTGCCGTGGGTTTTTCTTTCGCCCCTTCGGGGCTGAGGAGAGGAGAGGAGTGATGGTGCCCCTTTCGCTGTCCCAGGGCTGACGCCCTGGGCTATTCACTGTCGCCCCTTCGGGGCTGAAACCAGAAGGACCGGATCGCCACTTCGGGGACAGCCTCTCAGAGACTCGGCGGCCTTGCGTTTCACCAATTCGGCATACTCCGGGCCGCCGATGAGCAGGTCCCGGTCGTTATCGAAGTCCCGCAGCGCGATTTCCACGATCCAGCCGTTGCCGTAGGGGTCCTGGTTGATCGTCTCGGGTGCTCCGGCCAGCGCGGGATTGGCGGCCACGACGCGGCCCGCGACGGGCGAGACGATCTCGAGCGTGGCCTTGCCGCTCTCGATGGTGCCGACCTCGCCGAACTGCGCGACCTCGGTCCCGAGCGGGGGAGGCTGGCAGTGGTTGATGTCGGACAGTTGCTGCTGGGCGAAATCGGAAATGCCGATCCGCGCCCGGCTGCCCCGGACCTGCGCCCACACGTCATTCTCGTTGAAGACGAACCCCTGGGCGGGGATCTGGAACACGAACTTGTCGTGCGTGACTTCGAGGAACTCCGAGGGTGCGGGGAACTCCACGGCCGACGTAATGTCGGCGGGAGCGGTCGGCGCCTCGGCGCAGCGGGCGAGCCAGTCCGATGCGAGCCGATGCGCGAGTTGCCGCGCCGTCTCGTCCAGGATCAGCGACGGTCCCAGGACAACCCCGGTGCGCTTGATGTCGTCGGCGATCAGAATCCGGTCGCCGATCTTGCGCTCCAGGCGCGTGGCCAGCTTCGAGGCGCAGCGGGTGGCACAGCCGTCGATCACCAGCAGCGGCAGCGCGTCCAGGCTCTTGGCGTAGCGATCCGGCGCCTGGTTCCAGAGGACCGGGCAGATCAGCTCGTTGCCGGACTCTTCCGCGAGCCGCAGGGCCACCTCGCGGGCCAGTGCGCCGTGGGCCTTGTCCAGACCGTTGCAGGGGAGAATTGCGGTTTTCATCAGCCCGCCTCCACTCGCTCCCGAAGCTGCTTGATCAGGGCGATGATCGCGGGCTTGTCGGGAAAAGAGATCGCGTCGGGACCGCAGGTCTTGGCACAGGCCCGGCAGAAGACCACGCAGTTATTGGGGTTGGCCACCACCAGCCGCCTCGCCTCGCCGTCGCGGCGCTCGAAGACCTGGTGCGGGCAGAACGCGTCGCACTCCATGCAGAAGGTGCAACGGTCGTAGTCCATCGTCGGAAACCACGGGATCTGGTCCCGGGGCACGCCCATGAAGGTGGTTTCGGCCATGGTGTCACGCCTCCTCCTGGCAACGCGGCGGCGACCTTGTCGATCGCCTCGTCGGTGGTCATGTCGCGGATGTCGATCGCGGTCAAATCCGTCGCGATGTCCATTCCGGCCGCCGCGAACGCGTCCCGGAACATCTTGCTCTGCATGTTCGGGCGCAAGCGGCCACGACGAACTTCCGCTCGCTCTTGAGCATGTCCGCGAGGAACCGGTCGCCGTCCTCCTCGCAGAGTTGCGGATGGATGAACCCGTACGCGACGGGCAGCTCCACCCGGGCGCGGTTGATGAAGTCCCAGATGTCCATCCGGGAAAACCCCGGGCACTTGCCCGTGCAGACGCACATGATCAGTCCCGGACGTTCCGCGCCCATCTCAGCCTCCCTTCGCAGCCACGAGCAACGCCTTGACCTCATCCAGCTTCGGCACGCGCCCGGCCGCCTTGACCTTGCCGTCGATGACCAGGCCGGGCATCATGAGGATCTCGTAAGCCATGATCTGCTGGATGTCCTCGATCTTCTCGACCACGGCCTCCACGCCGGTTTCGGCCACTGCGCGGCGGACCGTTTCGTACAGGACCTTGCACCGGCTGCAACCGGTCCCGAGCACATGAATGATCATGTTGTTTCACCCTCCCGTGTCGGCTTCGTCAATCGTCGATGGACGATCACTCGGGTCGAAAAAAAGGGGCAGTTCCGTCAGAGATCCGTGACGAGGTCTTTGAACCGCTGGAGCACTCTGGGCTCAATGCAGTAGCAAACGCGCGGGCCGTCGATGGTGCCACGGATCAGCCCCGCCCCTTTGAGGATCTTGAGGTGTTGCGAGACCGTCGATTGCGCCAGGGGCAGGTGTTCCACGATATCGCCGCACATGCACGAGTCGCGCGCGAGCAGGAACCGCACGATCTGCACCCGTGCCGGGTGGCCCAGGGCCTTGGCCAAAGCGGCCAGCTCCAGGTCGCTTGCCCGAGACGTCTTGGTCCGCACGGCCGATTCGTTCCTCCCCTTGTCCACGCGGTCCTCCTTCTGCTTTATCGTAAAACGACGATAGCCGATTTCAAGGTTTTTGTCAACATCCCAGAACGTGTGCGCGGGGCGGTCTTCACCACAGAGCCACGGAGGCATTCTCTTGTAGTAGGCTGGGTCTGGACCCAGCTTCCCCCAAAGTCCCAGGAAGAGCTGGGTCCAGACCCAGCCTACAAGAGAATGCCTCCGTGGTGAATCCGGCTACGCCTCCATAAAGCCTCCTCGATGGTCGGTCTCTGCAAGTCCGGCAAGATCGTCAGCAGATCGCGTCGTATCCAGCGAGACATCCGCGGGGCGAGGTTCTTCCTCAACCGCATCGGCCTGACGGTTGGCGAGGACAAGCCCGGGGTCGATGCCGAGAGCAACCGCCACGCGCCGCATCATCTCGAAGCGACTGAGCCGTTCCGCGCCACCGACGTGGACGAGGCCCGTCGCCTTCGATTCCAGGAGTCGGGCCAGGATCTCGGCGGCGGTCCGGTAATGGAGAGGGGTACGAAATTCGTCCTCGAAGAAGCGGCGGGATTCACCCCGTCGCAGCGCCTCGACGGCCTGGTCGAAGAAGCTCGCACGGCCGCAGGGCGCGGGGCCGAACATGAGGCTGACGCGCACCACCAGCCCGCGGGTCAGGGTGGTGACGGCCGGTTCGGGAGCGAGCTTGGTCTGACCGTAGGCCATGATGGGACGCGCCGCGTCCTCTTCGCGGTTCCAGGCTTTCGCGCCGTCGAAGACGAGATCGGTCGAGACATAGAGCATCCGGCATTCGCGGCGCTGCGCACCAGTCGGCCAGGCGCCGGGTCGCGGTGACGTTGATCCTGAGCGCCCAGCTCGTGTCCTGGCGAACCTCGCGCGCAGAAGCAACGGCCGCGGCGTGCAGGACAGCCTCGGGCTGAACGGCTTCCAGGGGCGCTCGACCGCATCCGGATCGGCCAGATCGACCGGAACGAGCGTGACCGCACCGCGCCGGCCCGTCGTCCGGCCGCTCCAACCGCGCACCTCGTGTCCCCGGGATTGCAGCCCCTCGATCAGGTAGGCCCCGAGCTGCCCACTGGCGCCGGTCACCAGCACGCGCATGGTTGCTTCCTTTCCGGTGGGCTTTTCCGGTGTCTCGGGGATTCCGGATTCCGGATTCCAGATTCCAGATTCCAGATTCCGGATGGCTGATGGCGGATGACTGATGTCTGACAGCCGACGGCATCTGCCATCAGTCATCCGCCATCCAGCCATCAGCCATCAGTCATCCGCCATCTGAAATCTGAAATCCGCGAAACAGCGGAAGAGCGATTGCGTTCCGATCAACCGATCACGGGCAGCTCGAAGCCCTTGCGGCGCGGCCGCGAAAGATAGAGGTTCGCCTCGTCGTCGCTGATGAACTTCTCGGCGGCGGGGTCCCAGCGCAGCTTGCGCTGGACGGCCCGGCAGATGTTGATCAGGTGGCAGAGCGAGGTCGCACGATGGCCGGTCTCGACGTCGGCGTTGGGCTTCTTGCGGGTGCGCACGCACTCGAAGAAGTTCTTGAGGTGATCGACCGTCTCGCCCGGCTTCACGCTCGGACTATCCGGCGGCGCACCGGTGAGCAGCTCCTTCGGATTGGCCACGCACGAGCCGCGGCGGATCTCGATCGTGCCCTTCTCGCCCACGAAGATCGCGCCGAGGTCCTCGTAACTGCGCTTCGGGCCGACCAGCTTCAGGACCGTTCCATTGGCATACGTCAAATGCACCGGGCAGTTCTCGCCGGGCTCGGTGGGTTTGATCTCGATCGGGCCGGTGTCATCCGTGCCGAGCCCACACTGAACCTGGTCGAGGCTGTGCGTGCCCCAACCGGTGACGCCCCACGACTGGCCGCCGCCGTCGTAATCGGCGTAAAGGCCCCAACCAAACTGGAGCCGCCTGGCATACGGTCGCAAGTCGGTCTGGTTGCACCACTCGTTCCAGTCCAGCCCGGCGGGGATCGGCTCGGCCTCGCGGGGATACCAGACCTGGGGCGGCCAGAAGTTGAAGGTGATGACCTCCTTCACCTTGCCGATGGCGCCCTCGCGCACCAGCTTGCTGCCGAACTGGTTGATCGGCATGGACCGCTGCTGCGAACCCGTCTGGAGGATGCGGCCGGTCTTCTTGATCGCGTTGACCAGCGCGCGGCCCTCGGTGATGTAGAGCGACTGCGGCTTCTCGCAGTACACATCGCGCCCGGACTGGGCGACGTGGATGGCGGCCCGGACGCGCGGCGTGCGTCGTCGTCTCGACGAACACGGCGTCGAGCTTGGCCTTTTCGAGCATGGCCTGGTAGCTGGGGAACTTGGCCCACTTCGCGCCACCGGGGATGAGCTTGGCGGCTTCTTCGCATCGTGGGAAGAAGCAATCGGCCACGGCGACGACCTCGCCATCGGGCACCCATTCGTCGTGAAGAATCGCGCGGCGCGACCGCCCAGGCCAATCACGCCGACCTGGATGCGGTCGTTGGCGCCGAGTCGGCCGGCTGCCGCGAAAACATGGCCGGGAACGACCGCCGGAAACGCCATCGCGGTCGCCGCCGTCGCCGTCCCGCGCAGGAAATCGCGTCGTTTCATGGGAACTCCTGGCTCCGGGGAGTAAAGGTGAAAGAAACGGCCTCGGGCCGCCCCGACCCGTATTGGAGCCGATCGACACGGCGCATGCCAGACGCTACCGGTCCGCACGCGGGCTGGACTCCGAAGAACACAGAACGGCAGATGGCGGATGACTGATGACGGATGGTCAATTCAGCCATCCGCCATCCGCCATCGGCATCTGCCATCCGCCATTTGGCATCAGCCATCCGCCCCGTCCACAAGGCCGGCTCCAATATGGAAGTGTCCCCTGCTTCGTGATAGCCTGGGCACACGTCCCACCCCGCGCTCGCAGGAACGAGGAAAGTTCTTATGGCCGCCACCACGATGGAAGCCCGCTACCAGCAACGGCTGAACCGCTACGTGACGGCGATGCGCAACGGCAAGCCCGACATGGTGCCGATCCGGCCGTTCGTCGCCGAGTTCACCGGGCGTCCATGCCGGCTACACCTGCCAGGAACTGGCCCACGACTACCACAAGGCGTTCGCGGCCGCCCGCAAGTGCGCGGCCGATTTCGACTGGGACGCCGTCGTGGCCAACATGGTCTACGTCTGGACGGGCCTGACCCAGGCGATCGGCCTGAAATATTACGGGATTCCCGGCATCGACGTCGCCCGACAACATGGGCTTCCAGTACCGCGAGCCGCCGCAGCACGACGCCTTCATGAAGGCCAGACGAGTACGATCACCTGATCGCCGACCCGACCGGGTTCCTGCTGGACGTCTGGCTGCCGCGGGTCTCCGACCGAGATGCAGCCGCTCGGCGAGCCGGTCACGCCGCGGCCACAACCTGCGCCTTCCTCAAGGGCGGCATGGCGATGATGGAATACTTCACCGCCTTCGGCACGCAGGTCGCCCGGCTCCGGGCGGAATCCGGCACGGTCTCGGCCATCTCGGGCATCTTCAAGGCGCCGATGGACATCATCGCCGACAAGCTCCGCGGCTACCTGGGGCTGGTCGAGGACCTGCACGAGCGCCGCGACAAGGTGCATGGCGGCCTGCGAGGCGCTCATGCCGCACCTGCTGCACGTCGCCGCGCTCGGCGCCGATCCCGAACCGGCTCGTGCCCGTCGGCTACTGGATGCACCGCGGCGGCGTGCCGTTCGTCTCGCCCGAGATCTTCAAGAACGTCTACTGGGCCACGGTCAAGCCGATCATCGAGGAGCTCTGGGCCGACGGCATCCAGACGCTCTTCTACGCCGAGGGCAAGTGGGACCGGCACCTCGAGTCGTTCGCCGAGCTGCCCGAACGGAGCATCGTCTACCACGTGGACCAGGGCGACATCTTCAAGGCGCACAAGGTCCTCGGCCACAAGTTCTGCCTGAGCGGCGGGATCTCCAACGTGCTGCTGGGCGTCGGCACGCCCGACGCAGGTCCGCGAGCATGTCCGCAAGGTGATCGAAGGCGTCGCCCGCGACGGCGGCTACATCATGGACGCCGAGCGCGATCGTCCAGAACGACGCGAAGGTCGAGAACGTCCGCGCCATGACCGAGGCCGCCCGCGAGTTCGGCATCTATTCGGGTGCCGCCGACGAGATCGCCTGGCCGCAGCCGAAGTCCCGCCCGCCCGAGCTGCGCGCCTCCTGGACCGAAGGCACGAGCACGACCCCGCCCGGCGCGGTCGTGCCCTGGAGCGAGAAAAAGCAGGACGTCCCGCCCATCTCCGGCGACGAGACCACCGTCCGGCAGGTCTGGCAGAACATCGACGGACTGGCGAATATGTACATCTGGCAGGTGCTGCTGTCGTTCTGAGTCCCGTAGTCCCGTAGGGTGGGTCAGCGGCAGCGCAACCCACCTGATTCCAATAATTGATGGTGGGTTGCGCTGCCTGACCCACCCTACGAATGGCAATCCGCCCCGCGGGCCTGAATCTGGGATGGTGGCTGCACGGGGCCGGGCCTTGATTCTGACCGCGTCCGGCGACCCCGGCCACCCACCCGCTCTACCGCCTCTTGCGGCTGCGCCGCCCGGACACCGCTTCGGTGTCCGGGCCACCCGCGATTGGCTCAATTCTTCTTGACTCCGCCTGTGGGGTCAATGATACTGCGATATACGGAGGTTTTGATACAGAACCCACTGGCAGGGCCGACGCCGGAAGATATCAAGCGAAGTGAAGCTCTCCGGGGCTACATTGCTGCCAGTTTCTCCGCTGTTCCGCAGGTGGACGGTACCGCCCTCGATGAAGAGTTTGATCATGTGATGGGCACTCCCCGTTGCTAGTGATCCCCGTGTGCCGGGGCCGTTCCCTAACGGTCGCGAGCCCTGGCCGCTGAGGCCCAATGGCTTGACGCTCACTGGAATGGACAGGTCCGTTGAAGCCTCATTCTCCTGACCCTCGTTTGCCCGCAGGGTAAGAGACAACGTGCCCGCCACGGCACCTGGAACAAGGGACACACTTATGAGAAACTTGCCTCCCTTCCTGCTAGCTTTCACGCTTATCGGTTGTTCCTGTTCGAGCGCGGCCAGCGCCGACAGCAGGGCCATCAGGTCGCCCTGCCGGAACGGGCCGTCGTAATCGCCCGACGCGATCAGATCCTCGGGACCGGGGGACGAACGAGTTGCTTGCCGTTTCCAACCGCTCACGCTCTGCCTTCAGCTCGGCGATCTCTCCGACACTCTCGCACCTGAATGCCTGCTCGCACATCGGCCATCATCCCCACCGGATCAGCGTTCATCCCCGCCCTCAGCTCCCCGCGTCCCGGAGTGATTTCGATCTTGCGGTAAGTCTGCCTGTGGTCGGACATGACCTTCTCCGTATCGGGCTCATGCCCTCGTTGCTAGGCGCCTGGCCCATGGCCGGGCGGCCCCTCATCCAACCCGAGTTCCCGACGCAGATCCGCCATGCTCACGCCTCCCTTGTCCCGGTAGGAGCGGCGTGACTCCTCGATCAGGGCTGTGAACCGGGGGTTGTGAGCCAGGGAAACGGACTCCCAGTCGGAGCCGGAGACATCCTGAATCGCCGCGAGCGGCTGACCGCCCCGTGTCAAGAGGTAGGGTTCTCCCTGGGCCATTTCCACCAGTTCGGGGACGGTCAAGGTCGTCCCCTCCAAGGGCACCACTTTCATAGCTCGATCTCCTCGTCCCTGATCGCAGCCAATCGTGTATCTTATGCCCTACCGCCACCATGATAACCCGAAGGAAGCACCCGATCTAACCGGGCCACGGTGATTTCGGAAAACGCGGTTGACACACGCGTACGCATGTCGCTAGGCTGCTCCCCATGAGGCCGGGCGAACTGTCCGGCTGGCCGTGGGAGGGCGATCATGGATCGCGACCGGCTGGGCCGTCGGCGACATCCGGAGCAGCAGCGGGGTTTGCGGCCGCTGCACCCGGCGCTGCCCCAGCGGTGGGTCAGCAAGGCGCTTCGGGTCGCCATGTCGGACGCGGACTGGTCGCGGTTCGAGGCCCTGGCGCGGCAGCTTGGCGGCGGCGAGCCGACGCAAGCTGCGCCTATGGTCAAACGCTGTCCACCTTGATCCATGCCGTGCCCACGCCCGAGCCGGAGCCTGGGCCGCTCGATTGGATGGACTGGGAACGGCGCAAGACGCTACGCTTGTTGAAATCGTCGTAGACGGGATTCCCTCGATTCTCCGTAACAAGGAGCCACCACGTTGGCAAGTACGCCGTCCGCTACCGTCAAGGGTGATGTCAAGGACTTTGCGCTGGCCGGAGTCGGCAAGCAGCGCATCGAGTGGGCCGAGCGCGACATGCCCGTCTTGCGGACGATCCGCGAGCGGTTCGCCAAGGAAAAGCCGCTGGCCGGCATGCGGATGTCCGCCTGCCTGCACGTCACGGCCGAGACCGCCAACCTGGCCCGTACGCTCGTGGCCGGCGGCGCCGACCTGGTGCTGGTCGCGTCCAACCCGCTCTCCACGCAGGACGACGTGGCCGCCAGCCTGGTGAAGGATTACGGCATCCCGGTCTACGCGATCAAGGGCGAGGACGAGCACAGCTACTACCGCCACATCGCCGCCGCGCTGAAGCACCAGCCCAACGTGACGATGGACGACGGCGCCGACCTGGTCAGCGCCATGATCTTCATCGCGCTGGGAAGGCTCAACGACGTCCATCCCGAAGTGCGCGCCTGGGCCCTCGGGCTCTCGGTCCAGGATCGCGCGGATCTCATTGACAACGTCGCCGCCAGCATGGAAGAGACGACCACGGGCGTCATCCGGCTGCGGGCCATGGAGAAGGACGGCGTCTTCAGGCTGCCGGTCATCGCCGTCAATGATGCCCAGACCAAGCACTTCTTCGACAACCGCTACGGCACCGGCCAGAGCACGATCGACGGCATCATCCGCGCCACCGACCTGCTGATCGCGGGCAAGCAGTTCGTCGTCTGCGGCTACGGCTGGTGCGGCAAGGGCGTCGCGATGCGGGCCCGGGGCATGGGCGCGCATGTGATCATCACCGAGGTCGATCCGATCCGCGCGCTCGAGGCGGCCATGGACGGCTTCCAGGTCAAGCCGATCGCCGAGGCGGCCAAGGTGGGCGACCTCTTCATCACCGTCACCGGCGACATCCACGTCATCCGCGGCGAGCACTTCGCCGTGATGAAGGACGGCGCGATGATCTGCAACTCCGGCCACTTCAACGTCGAGCTCGCCCTCGACGACCTGGCCAAGCTGGCCACGAAGACCAAGCGGGTCCGCGAGTTCGTCGACGAGTACGCCTTGAAAGACGGCCGGCGGCTCTACGTGCTGGGCGAGGGCCGGCTGGTCAACCTGGCCGCCGCGCACGGCCACCCGGCCAGCGTCATGGACATGAGCTTCGCCGCCCAGGCGCTCGCGACCGAGTGGTCGGTCAAGAAGAAGGGCAAGCTCGAGCACAAGGTCCACCAGGTGCCCAAGGCCGTCGACCAGTGGGTCGCCGCGCTCAAGCTCCAGACCATGGGCATTGCCATCGACACGCTCACCGCCGAGCAGACAAAGTACCTCCAGAGCTGGGAAATGGGGACCTGATTTCCTTCGTAGGGTGCGTGAAACGCACCAATCCGTTTGTCGAACAAAGCCTTGGTGCGTTTCACGCACCCTACGAAACTTCCCACGAGAGCCTCCCCCATGCCCGACATCCGCCCCTTCCGCGGCGTCCGCTACGACATGGCCCAGGTCGGGGCGCTGTCGGACGTCGTCGCGCCGCCCTACGACGTGATCGACCCCGAGTTGCAGGACAGGCCTCTACGACGCCAGCCCCTACAACATCATCCGCCTGGAGCTGAACCGGGAGGAAGCCGGCGACGCGCCCGGCCACGACCGTTACACCCGCGCCGCCCAGTTCCTGAACGACTGGCGCAAGCAGGGGGTGCTCCGCGAGGAGCCGCACCCGGCGCTCTACGTCTACCACCAGACCTTCGAGGTCGAGGGCCGGACCTACACCCGCAAGGGGTTCCTCGCGCGGGTCCGGCTCGAGCCGTTCGGCCAGGGGAAGATCTACCCGCACGAGCAGACCCTCTCCGGTCCCAAGGCCGACCGCCTGGCGCTCTATCAACGCGACCGGGTTCAACCTCAGCCCGATCTTCGGCCTCTACCCCGACACTGCCAACGAGGTCCTGAGCGCCGTCGAGAGCGGCCTGACGCGACCGCACGCCGCTGGAGGCGACCGACCACCTCGGCGTCGTCAACCGCCTCTGGCCGGTCGACGATCAGCGCGACGCACACGCTCGTCCAGGGCCTGATGGCCGAGAAGCCGATCTTCATCGCCGACGGCCACCACCGCTACGAGACCGGCCTGAAGTTACCGCGACGACCTGGCCGAACGCGGCGAGCTTGCCGGTCCCGACGACCCGGCCAACTTCTGCATGATGATGCTCGTCGGCATGAGCGACCCCGGCCTGCTGATCCTGCCGACGCACCGGCTCGTCTCCGGCTTCCCCGGCCTGACGTGCGAACAGCTCTCGCCGCGCGGCTCGCCCCTGAGTTCGAGCGTGACGGACCCTCCGGCGAGGGCCCGGACCCGGCGCAGGCGGTCTGGGAGGCGATCGAGACTCGGCGGCGACCAGGACATGCTCGGCTTCGGCACCGTGGCCGACGGCCGTTGGCTGGCTCGCCCGGCTCCGCTCCGACGCCGCCGATGGACCGGCTCGCCCCCGAGCACAGCCCCGACTGGCGCGCCCTGGGCGTGAGCATCCTCCACGAGCTGGTGCTCAAGAAGCTGCTCGGCCGATCTGGGCAGCCGCAGTCGTGCCGCTACGTCCACCTGCTCGACGAGGTCCTCGACGACGTCGCAAGCCGGCACGCTGCGACCTCGCCTGCCTCGTCCCGCCCGCCGGGATGGAGCACGTCGAGTCGATCGCCTCGAACCTCGAAAAGATGCCGCCCAAGAGCACGTATTTCTATCCCAAGCTGCTCAGCGGGCCTGGTGCTCAACCCGCTGCGTTGAGCATGGAGCACGGCGAAGCCGCAACCGTCTTCTCTTGTAGGGTAGGCTTCAGCCTGCCAATCCCAAATTCTGGAAGTGGCAGGCTGAAGCCTACCCTACAAGAGAAGACGGTTGCGGCTGATCGCTCACCGGCTCGTCTGCCAGATCCGCGGCTCGGCCTTGTCGAACCACAACACGCCCGTATCCGTGACGGTGGCAAATCGCCCATCGAGCTTGCCATCGACGGGCGACGGGAGCGCGCCGGCGAGTGCCAACGCGATCAACTTGCGGTCGGCCTCGCGGCCCGGCAAGGCGATCGTTCGACCCTTGCCCACGGTGCGGGTCAGTGGTGCGAGCCGTTGAGAATCCAGAACAAACCGCACGTTCGCCGTCTTTGCGGGTTGCGTGGCCGCACCGGCGCGGATCACCTCGACCTCGTGGACCGAGACGCCCAGCGTGCGTGTGTCCTTGTTGCCGGGTTCGCGCTCGGAGGGCTTCCAGGCATGGACCGCGAGTTCCAGGCGGATGACCGAGTTCTTGCCCACCAGGCGGGCCGGCAGGCGGAACTCGGCGACCTGCGTGCCCGGCTTGCGGATGACGCCCAGCGATTGCCCGTCGAGCTCGACGCGGATTCCGGACGATCCCAGCGCGGCGTCCGGCACAGACAGGCTCAGCTTCAGCACATGATCGGCGCCGGGCTGGACGGGCAGCAGAACACCCGGATGCGCACCACTCCAGCGCATGGTGGCACCTGGGATCTCGCGCCAGGCGTGACCAGCCTCCGACCCGTTCCAGTCGCCGAACAGCCACGTCTCATCGTTCTTGCCGCCGACCTGAAGAGACCAGTGCGCCGGCGCGTTCCCCTCCAGGACCGGCCGCAGGAGATCGGCCGGGGCCGGAGCATCGACCAGTAAACGACTGCGCCAGGAGGCGTTGTCGTACAACCGCCCGCCCAGGGTCTCGCCGGGACGACTCACGGCCAGGAGCGTACCGCCGTCGCGCACCCAGGCTTCGATGGCCTCGGCCGCCTTCGGTTCGAGCACGGACGAATCGGCCAGCACCAGCACGCGGTACGACCGCAAATGGCCGTCGCTCACGGACCTTCTCGTGACATAGTCCAGATCGGCGACATCGCGCAAGGTTCTGGCGAGCGTTTGCACGCGGCCGAGCGCGGCCGGGTCGAGCGCCAGGTTTCGCGCGGGAGATAAACCGCCGTCTCGATGCGCGGCCGGCGCGGAACGAGGAACCGGGCGTTTTCCCGGAAGTTGGCCAGGGCCGTCGGGTCGGGTCCGAGCGTGTTCGGGATGTAGTCGTGAAGCTGGTGCGCCCGACGCGGTGGCGTTGTAGATGCGCGCGATCACGCCGCCGGCATCGACGTGGGATGCGGGTTCGAAGCCGCAGAACGTCCCGTACAGGCGGGTGGCCGTGGCGACCTCGCGCGTGAGGCCATAGTTGCCGAGGTAATCGCTGCCCTCGTTGGTGATGCGCACGCCCGCGCCGAAAGGCGCAATCGCGGCCGTCTGCGCGGTGAAGTCCGCGCCGAGCATCGGCAGGCCGTCGCCGCCCGTACACAGATAGATCTCGGTCCCGGGGAAGGCCTGCCGCGTGGTCTGGACCCAGAAGACCGACCAGTCGGTCATCGCTTGCTGATACCATTCGACGAAATCCGCGCAGGCGCGGTCGCTCGGGGCCTTGTCAGGCAAGAACGTCGTGATGTCATCAAACGAGCGATGGGACGACCCCCAGGCGCGATTCAACGCGTCGATTGACCGATAGCGGGCGGTCATCACCTTGCGGAAGTCCGCCACGGCCCGCGCATCGGCGGCCCACCAGCCGGCATGGTTGTGATACGCCCCCGTCATTCCGGCCGTCCAGCCTCCTTCGGGCCCCGCCGGATAGATGCTCTCGCCATAGATACCCGTGATGCCCAGAAGTATGGATTCGATGACGCCCTTGTCCCGGTAACGGTCGGCGAAGGCCCGCACGAACCGCTCGACCTGCGGTCGTAGCCGGGGGTTGAACAGGCTTTGCACCTTGCTGTCTTTGCCGTGCTCCAGGCACCGATAAACGTGAGAATCCGGTCCGTTCTGGAACCATCGCGGTGTGGCGTAGGCCGGGCCGGCGATGAGGAACGGCACCCATTTCAGGCCCGCCTTCTGGAGCGTGGCCACCTGGCGGTCCCACTTGCTCCAGTCCCATTTCCCCTCCTCGGGCTCGACGCCCGCCCAGTCCACGTAGCTCTCGACGCTCGTGACCGACAGCGCCTTGAAGAGCGCGGCGTCGGCGGGGCTGGCGTCATTGCCGTAGGTCAATTCCATGCCGCTCGGGCGCACGACCGCGAGATGCTGGAGCACGTCGGCGGGAACCGGGTGGTCGGGATCATAATCCGCGGGACGCCGCGGCGTGACGGTGATGCGTCGCAGCGCCACTTTGGCGCCGGCGAACCGGAAATCGGCGCCGGAGTTCTGTCCATGCCCCAGGCGCAGGTCGGGCAGGTGGAAGATGCCCCGGCGCCAGGTTTTGGTTCCGACCAGCAACATCGTATCGCCCGCGGGACTGTACTTCGTCTGGAGGTTCGGGGCCGGGCTGTCCTTGTCGTAGAATCGCGCCAACCGGCCGATCGTGTCGTCGAAGACCTCGGCCACGACGTACACGTCCACCGGCCCGCGCTGGTACGAGGGATGCTCGATGGCGACGTAAAGATACATCGCGCGGTCGCCCCCGATGCGCCGGGCGGGCGTTCCCTGGACCATCTCCGGCACGTTGAGACCATCGCCCCCGGAAGGCACCGTCAACCCGACGCCGGCATTGTGCTCGCCGAGCGTGATGCTCAGAATCCGGCGGCGGCTCGACGGCCGGGACCGTCCCGGACAGCAGGATTCCCAGCCCGAGCACAAGACCGGGGATCACAAACGATGAAGCAGGCATAGACCTTCGCATTATCTCATTCCTGGAAGGATCGAATGCAGACGGCAGCAGACAGAGCCCTCAGTCATCAGCCATCCGTCATCCGCCATCCTATCAGACCCCCCTCTCCCCGCAACCTCCGGCGCCTTGCGAACCGCGACCCGTCCTCGTAGCTTGGGCGCCGACTCTTGCGGCTTTCCACGACGAAATGGAGACGTATCATGATCCGAGAATACGATCGCCTTCCCCGGCGCGCGTGGCTCAAAACCGTCGGCGCGGCCGGCGCGGCCCTGCTTGGCCTGCCGGCCCTCGGCGCCGACGATCGCCTCAAGGCCAAGGCGAAAGCCAACCTGAAGCTGGGCATCATGTCGAACGTTTATGCCGGCCTCCCCGTCGCCGAGGCCGCCCGGCGCATCAAGCAGGACGGCTTCACGTGTGTCGTCACCGACTACACCTTCGCCGACGCCCGCTTCGACATCCTCAACCCTGACTGGGATCTCGCCAAGAAGATCGTCTCGACCCTCGAAGGCCAGGGCCTGCACATCGCCGGCATGTACGGCTACTACAACGTGGTCGATCCCGACGAAGCACGCCGCAAGCGGGGCGAGGCGAAGATCGAAGCCATCATGGCCAACGTCAAGCGCCTGGGCTGCAACCTCGTCTCGACCGAGACCGGCACGCTCAACCCCACCTCGGAATGGGCCGAGTCGCCCGAGAACGACACCGAGGCCGGCTATCAGCGCGGTCGGGCGGCCTTTGAACGCCTCACGCGCATCGCCGAGAAGAACGGCGCCGTGCTGACCATCGAAGCCTACTGGCGCAACATCATCAGCTCGATCGAGCGCGACCGAGCGCCTGTTCCACGACATCCCCTCGCCCGCGCTCAAGCTCGTCATGGACCCTTGCAACTACTACCGCAAGGACGATCTGCCGAAGATGCAACCCATGCTCGAAGCCATGTTCCAGCGCCTGGGAAACCGCATCGCCATCGCCCACGCCAAGGACGTGAAGGCCTCTGCCGACGGCACCGACTTGCCCGCCGCCGGCCTGGGCGTGCTGGATTATCCGTTGTATCTTCGCCTGCTGGCGCAGCTTGATCGGCCGATGGATCTGCTCCTGGAACATCTGGCCTTGCCCGACGTGAGCCGGGCCCGCGATTTCGTCCTCGCGCAGTTCGACAAGATCTGACAGGTCGGTGTGCCCTCCGAAGTACCAGGATTGCCGTTGGGTGCCACGGGTTCCGCTTTGGGAACCCGTGTCCGGGGCCATTCGACACGGGTTCCCAAAGCGGAACCCGTGGCACCCAAATCGATCACTCCACGCCGCACGCCTGGCGGGCGCGATCGAGCACGGTACGAGCCGTCTTGTGCGCGCGCTCGGCGGCGGCGGCGCGGAGGGCGGCGACGCGCTCGGGGTGCGCGATCAGCTCGGCGCGGCGTGCGCGGGCCTCGTCAAAGTGGCCGACGATCAGCTCGGCCAGCCGCTTCTTGACCTCGCCGTAGCCGATCCCCCCGGCGCGGAAGCGCCGCTCGACGTCCGCGCAGCTCGTCCTCGGCGGCGAACAGCTTGAAAAGCTGGTACAGGTGGTTTGTGTCCGGGTCCTTCGGCTCGTCCACGCCCAGGCTGTCGGTGACGATCCGCTTGCACTTCTTCAGGATCGTCTTGGGATCGTCGAAGATCTCGATCGTGTTGTCGTAGCTCTTGGACATCTTCCGCCCGTCCAGCCCCGGCACGACGGCCACGTGCGGCAAGATATACGGCTCGGGCAGCTTGAAGGTCTCGCCGTACGTGTTGTTGAACCGCTCGGCGATGTCGCGGGTGACTCTCCAGGTGCTGCTTCTGGTCCTGGCCCACGGGCACGACGTCGGCGTCATAGAGCAGGATGTCGGCCGCCTGAGCACCGGGTAGGCGAACAGGCCATGGTCGGCGGACAGGCCCTGCTGGACCTTGTCCTTGAAGCTGACGCACTTCTCCAGCCAGCTCATCGGCGTGACGGTCGTCAGCAGCCAGGCCAGCTCGGTCGTCTCGGGCACGTCCGACTGGACGAACAGCGTGGCCCGCTCCGGGTCGAGCCCGAGCGCCAGCAGGTCCACGAGGACGTCAAAGGTGTACTCACGCAGCCGGGCGGCATCGCGCACGGTGGTCAGCGCGTGGAAGTTGGCGACGAAGTAATAGGCGTCGTTGCCGTGCTGCAATTCCAGGTACTGGCGAATCGCGCCGAGGTAATTGCCGATGTGCAGCGGCCCGGACGGTTGGATTCCTGACAGAACGCGCATGGTCATTTCACACGGGATCGGGTCAAAAAGCGAGACAACCCCGCCACTGTACCAGCCCACGCCGGCGCGGCCAAGGCAAGGTGTCGCCGTCCGGCTTCGCGGTCTTTTATGTTGCTCTCGAACGTGGCGACAGGTGAAATCAAGTAGGGTGGGCTCGGCCCACCATTCGAAATCCCAGATGGTGGGCCGAGCCCACCCTACACAGCGGAGTCTTTCTCATGGCGGACCCGAGCAATACCCGGCGCGACTTCTTGAAGGTCACGTCGGCCGCGGTGGCGGGGACCGCCATCGGCTCACTCGGCCGGAGTCAGGCCGAGTCCGTCGATGGCTCGAAGATCCTCAACCACAACCCGAAGATGGGCTATCGCCGGCTGGGCAAGACCGAGTACCGCATCTCCGAGATCGCCCTCGGCGGCCACGGCGGCGCGAGCGTCGAAGACCGCATCCCCGTGCTCGACAAAGCCGTCGAGCTGGGGATCAACTACGTGGACAACAACATCGACGCCGAGTGCGAGATGTACGGCGCGGCCATGGCCCGCGCCAGCGCCGCCAAGCGCGACAAGTGGTTCATCGGCTTCGCCTCGTGGCCCGAGAAGATCACCGAGGAATACGAGAAAGAGCTGACCCCCGACGGCATGATGCACAACATCGAGGCCCGCCTCAAGTCGTACCGCACCGACATGCTCGACATGTGGCGGCCCGTCGGCGCCACCTGGGGCGAGGGCCAGACCAACATCAACACGCTCCTGATGGTCACGCCCCGCGGCGCTCGACATGGTCGTGAGCGTCTTCGAGAAGGCCAAGCAGCAGGGCAAGGTCCGCTTCCTGGGCGTCTCGGCGCACAACCCCAAGGTCTTCCGCCGGGTGCTCAACGACTATCCGCAGTTCTCCGTCATCATCTTCCCGTACCTGTTCCTGACCAAGGAGCTCGGCGGCGACAGCCTGCTCGAACTGGCCAAGACCAAGGACGTCGGCGTGGTCGGCCTGAAACCCTTCGGCGCCGGCACCACCTTCGGCATCAAGCCCCAGCAAATTCACGGCAAGGTGGACGCGCGGGCCCCGTGCTCATCAAGGAAATGCTCCAGGAGCCGCGCATCTCGGCGGTGATCCCGGGCGTGAACATTCCCGAACAGCTCGAGCAGAACGTCAAGGGCTCGTACCGAGCGCGACCAGCCGAAGACGGAGGCCGAATCGGCCATCCTGCGCGAGTGCCGCGAGAACTACCTGACTCACCTGACCCCCGAATACTCGTGGCTCCGCCAGTGGGAGCGGATATGACCAGGACGTTGGTCCCGGTGGCCGTCCTGCTGGCGACGATCGCCGGCATCGGCCTGGTGCGGGGACCGGCCTCGGTCCCCGCGCAAGAATCCGCCCAGGACGGCACCGACGTCCTGGGCGGCAACGTCGCCTGCGTGGTCTGCCACATTCCGTTCGTCAAGGAAGAACTGGCCAAGACCCACCTGGCCCACGAAGTCACCTGCGTCAAGTGCCACGGCCCGAGCATCAAGCATGCCAACGACGAGCACATCGGCGCCAGCAAGCCGGATGTGACCTACACCCGCGACCAGATCGACGCCGCGTGCCGGAAATGCCACGCGCGCCACGATGTCCCGGCCCGCGCCGTCATCGCCCGCTTCCTCGATCGCAAACTACCCGCACGTCCGGCGCCCTCCTGCACGGAGTGCCACGGCCGGCACAAGATCGAGAAGGCGGCCGAACCTGTTGCCCCGTAGGGTGGGCTCGGCCCACCATCTTCCGTCAGGCGGCCCTGAGGGCTGTTGACCCCATGTATGCCCAAGACAGAAAACTCCTGAAGTCCGGCGGCTTCGATCGAGAAGCATGGGCAGCGTTATGGGATCGTCTGCCTGCGCGAGCGCGGCGCAGCACCGCTGAATTCGTCCTCCAGAAACTGCACGGCGGGGTGGCACTGGCGACGGGTCTGGATCTGGGTGCCACTGGCTCTGCCAGTGGTCGGTTCCGGATCGGCACTGGCAGAGCCAGTGGCACCCAGAGCGCGAACATGATGACGCCTGGCAGCGTCTAAATACAAGGAAGCGGCGCCATCCCGCGGTTGACGCATTGGCCCGTCCGCTCCTAGAATTCGGCGGGCGCGAATTCCGTGCCCCCGTTCCTTCCCCTCCGAGGACCCAGACCACCTTGACCGAACTCAAAAGCACCGAGCCGCAAAACCGTTCCGAGCGGGCCATCCTGGTCGGCGTCCTGCTTCCGGAGAGCGGTTTCAACCCCGACGATCCCCTGGACGAGCTCCGGGGACTGGCCAAGACGGCCGGCCTGCATCGTGGTCGGCAGCATGCTGCAGAAGCGGCAGCAGATCGACATCGCCACCTACATCGGCTCGGGCAAGGTCGAGGAGCTCAAGGCGCTCGTCGAGGCCCACGAGGCCGACGTCGTCGTCTTCGACAACGACCTGGGCCCCGCCCAGACGCGCAACCTCGAGAAGCAGCTCGAGGTCAAGGTGGTCGACCGCACCGAGGTGATCCTCGACATCTTCGCCACCCACGCGCGGACGCACGAGGCCCATCTCCAGGTCGAGCTGGCGCAGCTCGAATACGCCATGCCCCGGCTCAAGCGGATGTGGACCCACCTGTCGCGGTACAAGGGCGGCATCGGCGTGCGCGGCCCGGGCGAGAAGCAGCTCGAGGAAGACCGCCGGCTGGTCGGGCACCGGATCCAGGAGCTCAAGGCGAAGCTGGCCAAGATCCAGGCGCGGAAGGAGCGCGAGGTCGCCAGCCGCGGCGACGTGCCGACGGTCTCGCTGGTCGGCTACACCAACGCCGGCAAGAGCACGCTGATGAACGCGCTGACCGAGGCCGGCGTGCTGGTCGAGGACAAGCTGTTCGCGACGCTCGACACCCGCACCCGCCGCTGGCGGTTCCGCGGCGGCGGCCAGGCCCTGCTCTCCGACACGGTCGGCTTCATCCGCGACCTGCCGCACGCCCTGGTCGCGTCGTTCAAGGCCACGCTCGAGGAGGCCCGCCAGGCCGACCTGCTCCTGCACGTCGTCGACGCCTCGAGCCCCGAGGCCGAGAAGCAGATCCAGGCGGTCAAGGCGGTCCTCGCCGAGCTGGGGCTGGACGACCACCCGACGCTCCTGGTGCTGAACAAGGCCGACAAGGTCCCCGACCGCTCGTTCCTCGACGTGCTCAAGGCCCACCACGCCGAGTCGGTCGCGATCAGCGCCGCGCAGGGCGAGGGGCTCGACCGGCTCGAGCCGGCCGTCCGCGAGGCCCTGAGCGACCGGGCGCTCGAGGCCGAGGTCGAGACGGGCGTCGACAACGGCCGCGTCCTGGCCTACCTGGCCCAGCACGCCCAGATCCACGACCGCACCTACGACGACGACCGCGTGGCCCTGCACTGCCGCCTGCCCCGCCGCTGCCTCGACTTCCTGTACGAGCACGGCGCGGCCGTTCGCGCCAACGGCCAGCGCATGTACGCCTGACGAACCCCGGATGGTTCAGGGGAAAATCACGATCCTTGATTCGTGGGCGAACCGATCTAGAATGACGCGACTGATCACCCCGCCGGCCCTCGGACGTGCCACCGAGCCCGCGGGGTTTCTCCATGCGCCCCGGGACGATTTCCGGGATAAGGGGGGGTCCTCGATTGAACATTCGCCCTGCCCGCGTGGGTGACGTGCCTGCGCATCCACGTCCTGATCCGCTCGTTCGCGGACGAGAAGCTGATGATTCGCCGGTCGCTCGGCGAGCTCTACGAGTCGATCCGCGAGTTCTTCGTGGCCGTCGACGAGGACGGTATGCTCATCGGCTGCGCGGCCTTGCACGTGTTCTGGGAGGACCTGGCCGAGCTCAAGAGCCTGGCGGTGTCCCGAAACGTCCAGGGCCAGGGGATCGGCCGCAAGCTGGCCGACGCCTGCTGGGACGCCGCGCGGGAACTCGAACTGAACTCCGTCTTCGCGCTGACCTATGTCGCCGGAGTTCTTCGAGCGGTGCGGTTATGTCCGCATCGACAAGGCCGAACTGCCGCACAAGATCTGGAACGAGTGCGTGCGCTGTCCGTTGTTCCCCAACTGCAACGAGGAAGCGTTGATTCGCTCGGTGGCCACCCCCGCCACGTTCCAGAACGGCCGCGCTGTCGCCCTGGAACGCATGGGACTCTGACCAGGGCCGGTTCCTCTCGAAGCCTCGTAGGGTGCGTCAAGTCTGCGACGACGCACCTCTTTCCCACAGACCCCTATGGGTGGTAGAAGGTGCGTCGTCGCAGACTTGACGCACCCTACTTTACTAGTCTTGTAGGGTCCTCACAAGCGGACCCTACAAGACGAGCAAGGCTGCCCGAAGGGAAAACGAAGATTATGCGAGTATTCGCTGTGTCCGCGTTGCTGTTTCTACTGCCGGGATGTGTGTCCAAGCCCGAGGAGCCTTCGGCGACTCAGTCCAAAGAGCGAGCTTCATCGACTCAGGCCAGCTCTGACGATGGCGTCTCCACCACAGACATGGCATCCTGGAGACTCAGACCGGGAGCCACCGACAGCGTGACGGGCGCGGGGGCGGCAGCACCCCTGAACGTTGCCGGCCGCGGGGAAATTCTCCTGGACATCGGAACGAAAGTCCGAGTCGTATCCGACACAGTCAAGCCCCATTTCGCGATTTCGAAAGATACGTACTATCAACGACTCGTGGCAACCCACCGAAACTGAAGTGGATTGCCGCCCTGTTGATGTCGTTGTGCTCGACGGCCAGTACGAGGGTTCTACCGGGACTATCGAGCGTTGGAGAATATGGGGACTGGGCAATCGTGCTGGAGATAAGACCCCATCGAAATCCTCAGCCCATTAGCCTGGTAGGATCCGCTCCGCCAGTGCCTCCCGCCGCTGCCAAATTGCAAAATACGGCTTGTCCTCTTGTTGACACCTGTCCTTGGTCACGGGTACACTAAATGTGAGTCTGTTCAGACGGGTCCGAAGTGAGACATTTCCAATGAACGAGTCAGTAAATCCGTGGCGGGGTATGAGATTCGTAGTTCGCAGGGTCCATCCGGGTGATCCCAGCCGATTCCGAGTGGAATTCTGGGCTAACGGGTTGATGGCGGCACGGGATCCCGGTGGCGAATACCCTCGCATGCCGCTTGGTGCGCGAGTTAACGTCGAGATCGACGAGGGCAAACCTCGTGTGATGGAATACATCGCACCCGAGTTCGCCCCCCTCGGACTGGGTCGTGAGGACTACGAGAGCAAGGCTCTGGCACTCGTCCGAGAACATCTAGCCTTGTAGGGTCCGCTGTGCGGACCGGAGGTGTCTGGGATAACGCCGGTCCGCACAGCGGACCCTACAAGGCTCTACCGCCCCCCGCAACTTTTCTTCGAGGTCCGGAACCGGGAGGAAATGGAGGACCCGGCCCACTTTCTCCGTGTGCAACAGGCCCCGATCGACCAGCCCCAACAGATCCGTCCGCGCCGTCTGAGTCACGACCCGATGCGACCTCCGGTGGGATTCGACCGTGTAGTGGAATCCGGGATGCCGGACCGCGTGCTGAATCAATTCGCGCTGGCGGTGGTTGAGACCCTCCATGCCGCGCAGCTCGGCGGCCAGCGATCGGAGGCGCTGTGATCGCTTCTCGATGTATTCGTGCAGAGCCTCGACAGCCTGAACGATGACATCGACGTGGTAGAGCAGAAAATACGTCAAGTCGTTCTCGTCCGTCTCCGTGTACAGGAACGCCCGCTCGTACTTGATGGGGGCCTTGTAGATCGCGTGCGAGATCGAGATGTATTCGAACAGCCAGTAGTCGTGCCGGAGCATCGACCAATAAAACAAGGCGCGGGCGGTGCGACCGTTCCCGTCCACGAAGGGGTGGTCATACGCGAGCCAGAAGTGAAGGATCATCGCGCGGATGACGGGGTGAATGAAGCTTCCGGGCGACCGCTCGTTGGCGAATGCGCACATTTTCTCCAGGCGCTCCGCCAGCTCCGAGGCCGGCGGCGGAACGTGGTAATCGACCTCGCCGATGTGGTCTCCGACCACAATCGGTTCGTCCGATCGGCGGAAGCGGCCCGCGGCCGTGGCGTCCGGCAGCGTCCCCTCCGTCACCATGCGATGGATTTCGAAGACCAGGTCCCGAGACAGCTCCTCACCGCCGAGCGAGAGAATGCGTTCCATCGTCTGGTAGTTGTTCCAGACCATGCGCTCGCCTCGGTCGCGGGGCGCACGGCCCTCGCGGATGATCTGCTTGGCGGCCTCGCGCGTGGTGCCGGCCCCTTCGATCTGGCTCGATGTGAACGCCTCCTCGATGAGCGAGCGGACGAGGTACTGATCCCGTGTCTCCGGATTCGTGACCGGCTCGGGAAGGCGAATCGTGCCGCCGGACCTTTGGTCAATCTGGTGAAGATATTCCGGCAGAGGATCCACGAGGGCGAATGTGAACGGTCTTCCCGAGGTGCTGATTAACGGCACCTCCCGAGATTGACTCCGGCGCTGCCACTTGATCCCCCACCACCACTGCTCCCGCGTCAGACCCTCAGGCGGAGTTCGGAACCGGAGCTCGTCCCAGTGGAGGTATTTTCCCTCGACCGTGGGCCCGATCTCTTTCCGGAGAATGCGCCCCATCAGGTTAGACAAAGCGGCCGGTTCGGGTACCTCGGTAAAAGACGGCGGTCTTTTCGGTAACCTCATGGGCCCCATGTCCTAACGGAATTGCTAATTTACTGCTAACAAGAGATATTTTAGCAGATAAACGCAAGCTTGCAACCCCAGCCAACTGCTAATCTGGCTGTTTTTAGCACTCGATTAGCAGTTGGTCTGGCAGCAGGTTCAACGCGGGCTCGAAAGCGATACCAACGCCTTTTCGTGTGAACGTGGGGCCGGCGAACCACGATCATGATGACGAACGACCGCGCCGCCGCCGTCGCCCGGTTCTTTGGCAAGCCGGCCACAGTCCGTCCCGATCGTGTTCCTCCACGCGTCGAACGAACCCAACCGCTCCTTGACTTTGTCCCAAAGACCAGGTGTCTCGTCCTACAATCGGTCTTTCCCCACCTTGGGACGCGCCCCATGGCGGCATCAAAGCCATTCCCGAACGCGACTGATCGCAGCACGATATAAGAAGTTACGGCGATACCGACGGGTCTACCATCGGTTCGGGCCGCGATTGTCCGCTCTGTCAGCAGGTCGTCAGGCCTCATCCCGGCCATCGGCCTGGCGGATGCGGGCGAGGACTAGGGCATCGAGCAAGGGGTGGGGACCGAGCGGCTCGCCGAGGCGGAATTCCACCTCGGGAAAACGGGCCGCCAGCGCGTCGCGGGCGGCCGTCAGGTCACGCTCAAGGTGGATCCCCGCCGAGAGTAGAAACGGCACAATCAGCACCCGACGCGCCCGCGCGCGACGCATCGCATGGCACCGGCCGCAATATCCGGCGCGGTCAGCTCCAGAAAGGCCGGCTCGACGATCGCGTAGTCTCCCTGTGCGGCCATCCGCTCAGTCAGCGCGACCAGCTCGGCGTTCGCCGCCGGTCGGCGGCTGCCATGAGCGATCAGCAGAACGGCGGTCGGTGGGGAGCTGTTCACAACCGCGATTGTAGACGCGGCCGTCAGGGATCTCGACCTGGGACGACTTTCTCTCCCTCGTTTTGCGCACCCGGGCGCGGTGACACCGCGCAGGAGTTCGACATTCAGGTCGGCACCCCCAGCCGCGGCAGCACCCAGGCGTTCAAGATGATCCAGCCGGCGAGAATCCCCACGGGCAAGAGCCAGTCCCACATGGGCTTTATCCTCATGATCCTGGACCTGAGCCGATTGTTGGTTAGAATATAGCTGTCGTCTGGTGCGATTATATTCCTTTAGCGTTATAAAAACAATACGATGACCATCTCGATTCCCGACGCGTTGCTCGATCGCATGGCCGAGAAGTTCCGGATGTTGGCCGATCCGACCCGGCTGCGCATTCTGCGCACACTCATGGGTGGGGAGATGAACGTAACTCAGGTTGTCGAGGAGACGGGCCAGTGCCAGGCCAACGTCTCGAAGCACCTGAAATCGCTGGCGGAAGCGGGCCTGATCTCCCGGCGCAAGGAGGGTTTGCAGGTCTTTTACCGCATCAACGACCCGCTCGTCGAGGAGCTCTGCACGATTGTCTGCCGGCGCATCTTGCTGGAAACGGAGGAGCAGATGCGCCAGCAGCAGGCCATTCTCGATTCCTCTTCGGAGCTCCTCCAATCTCCGCGGTCACGCTGACCGGAGGTCTTTGTCTCGGCACGGATCGTGTCCTGGAACTTCCCAGGCTCTTCTCCCGAGGCCAGCGGCTGCCGCCCTGGAAGTGGTAGCCCAAAAAGTCAAAACCTTCGGTCCGGCCTCGACCACCTTCGTCTTCGTCGGATGCAGTGTGAGGCCGGCGGCCGACACCCACGTCTGCACCAGTTCCAGGGCGCGGGCCGCCTCGTCCGGCGTCCGGCACAGGATCACGAAGTCGTCGGCGTAACGCACCATCGCGAACCCCGCCTGCGCGACCAGGTGGTCGAGCAGGTCGAGGTAGATGTTGCTCAAAAGCGGGCTGAGGACGGCCCCTTCAGCGCGCCCGTCGCCGGGGTCCATTCCGTCAGACCGTCCCAGATGTTCGCCTTCAGGAAGGATTCAATCAGCGCCAGCACGGGGCCGTCGGCGATCTTCTCCTTCAGGAGGGCCATCAGGCGGTCGTGGGGAATCGAGTCAAAGTAGCCTTTCAAGTCGGCGTCCACGACGTAGACGTGACCGGCTTGGAGAAGCTGATCAACCCGTCGCAGGGCGTCTTTGCAGCCGCACCCCGGCCGGAACCCGTAGCTGTGCTCCGCGAAGTCCCGCTCGAAGATCGGTGCGATCACGTTCACCACCGCCGCCTGGACCATTCGATCGCGCACCGTGGGAATGCCCAGCGGTCGAGTCTCGGTGGTGCCCGGCTTGGGGATGAGAACGCGACGGATCGACTGGGGCTGATACGTGCCGTGCTTCAATTGGTCCGAGACCTCCCAGAGCGACTCGGGAAGGGCCCGCTCGAATTGCGCCACGGTGACGTGGTCGACCCCGGCCGCGCCGTGCTTCGACGCCACTTGTTGGAACGCCGCCAGCAGGTTCCGTTCGGCGAAAACCTTGTCAAACAGCCGAAACCACTTGCCTCCCTCCACTCCCTGTTCGAGAGTCGTCACCATGCGCACGGTCCAGACCGTCGGTTCGACCCATCGCCAGCGAGAGGATCTCTCCGGCTTGTTGAGCCAGCGGCTAGGGTGGCTCGGCCCACCATCCGGGAATCGAAGCGGTGGGCCGAGCCCACCCTACGAGACCCCTTCTCGTACACCCTCTCAGAGGCCATCCGGAAAGCCCCGAAGGGGCGGCAGTGAATAGCCAGGGGCGTCAGCCCCTGGTGGGGCGAACAACGCGCCACGGCGCCCCTCCACAGCCCCGCAGGGGCGACAGAAAACCCAGCGGCGCCCCGGCTTCTGTCGCCCCGACGGGGCTGCGCAGGAGAATGGCGCGGTCGTGGCCCCGGTTCCCGGGGCTGACGCCCCGGGCTATTCACTGCCGCCCCTTCGGGGCTAAAACCAGACTTCCCGGATAGCCTCTCAGTCGTCGTCTCGATCGCGGCCGACCCTTGGCATGATCGAGGTCAGCGGCGGGGACGGCTCTCTCTACCCCACATTTCGATCGGATGAGGCTCGCCATCGGTTCGAAGAGATCGTCGCCAACACGGGCTTCCAGTGGGGGATGTGACGGCGCTCCTCCTCGTCTGGGGTGGATCTTCTGGGAGAGCGAAGATGATCGAGAACCAGTCAGGCTGGGTCGAGGTCGAGGGTGGCCGGGTCCATTATCTGATCGAGGGCCATGAGGGCGGGAAGGCCGTCGTTCTGCTGCACGGGGCCAGTTTCTCCTCGGCGACGTGGCAGCAGATCGGCACGATGAAGGCATTGACCGCGGCGGGATACTTCGTGTATGCCCTGGATCTGCCCGGGTATGGACAGTCCTCGCCAGCTCACGACTCGGCCCGTATCTGGCTGCGGACATTGCTCGACTTGCTGAAGATGGAACGACCTGTGATCGTCTCGCCGTCGATGAGCGGGCGGTACGCCCTGCCGCTCGTGACCGAGGAGCCGCAGCGCGTCGCCGGCTTCGTGGCGGTTGCCCCAGTGGGCATCCCGGACTATCGAGAGTCGCTGGACCGGATCACGGTCCCGGTGCGGGCGGTCTGGGGCGAGCACGACAACCTCATCCCGCCAGAACAAGCGGATCGGCTCGTGAGTTCCGTGAAGCAGGGCCGCAAGGTGATCTCCCCGGCGGCAGCCACGCCCCGTACATGAGCGATCCGGCAACCTTCCATGCCGAACTGCGGAAGTTCCTGGGGGAGTTGGACTGACCCATGCCATCCGCCGTTCTCATCAGCCTCATGCTGCTCTCAAGCGGGTCGGATGATCCAACTCCGACCGGCTCCCCGATCGAACTCCTCATTCAGGGACAGACCGTAACCGAACTGGCCCCGCACGGCGCGGGCAACGTCTACGCCCCGGAGGTCCACGTCGAGCAGGGCCGCTCTCGCATGTGGTATGGCGGTCAGGGGCGGGATGGGCACGACCGCATCCACCTGGCCGAGTCGGACGACGGTCAGAACTGGGTCAAGCGAGGCGTGGTCCTGGAGGACCCCGAAGCGAATCATGTCAACGACCCGTCCCTGGTCCGGGTCGGCGAGACGTACTCTCTGTTCTACACCCGGGCCGCTCGGGGCATCATCGATGAAATCGCTCTGGCGACATCGGCGGACGGTGTTCACTGGGAGAAGCGAGGCGTCGTCCTGGGTCCGGGGGCTCCCGGTGAATGGGATTCGCTTCTGGTCGGACGCCCTTCGGTCCTGCATGAGAACGGCCTCTTCAAGCTCTGGTACGACGGACGTAAGGACCTGCCACCCGGTCCCCTCGCCGAGGCTGCCCCGACCTCGCCAGGTTCGCACCGATTTGTCGGTTACGCCACTTCGAAGGACGGTCTCCATTGGACCAAGTACGCCCGGAACCCGGTCTTCGATCATGATGCCGGAGGCGTGGACGTGAAGCGGGTAGGCGACCGTTATGTGATGGTCTACGAGTCGCACGAGGGGACAAGGGCGGCGGTCGGCCCCGACGGGATCGCCTGGCAAGATCGAGGTCTTTGGGTGCCCCGGTCGCACGGTGAGATCGACCGCCACGGCCACGTCACCCCCATGCTCCTGATCGGCCCGCACGGCCGACCTGCGGAGCTATTCGTCGGGGCGGCTCGGTCCGGGTCGTGGGATCGGAATCAGATCGTGAGAGTTTGGCTCGAACCGGATCGGTTGGTTCGCCTGGTCAAGGGAGGCGAGCCGAATCCATGAGGACCTCCGAAACGATCATCACACCGACGGAGAGAAGGCGGCGATGAACCCGGACACTCTGAAGACCCTGATCCGCCACGAGAGCGAGGTTCCCCGAGAGCGGAGCACCTGCGGCTGGCGGGACCGGCTGATCAGCCGGGAGGATACCGGTGTGGCCGCCTGGGCACATGCCGTGGACATCGACGGCTCTCGGGAGCACTCTCACAAACGCTCCACGGAGTTGTATTACGTCCTGGAGGGCGAGGGGGCGATCGTGCTCGATGGCGTCGAGCACCCGATCCGCAAGGGTTCGATCGTCCACATCCCGCCGGGCGTGGTCCACGGGGCAAAGGGCCGGATGCGGGTCTTCGTCGTCGGCATCCCCGATATCGCCGATGACGACCTGTTCTTTCCCGACAGCCAGGGTGAGCGACAGGAGATTGGCATCCAGGGTTCTCGATGAGATCGGGTTCTCCTATTGGCTAAGACCGATGCAGCCAACCTCTGCGAGGTGCTCATGGCTCGACACCTGTTTGTCCTCTTGCTCGCCGTGCTGTCAATGGTGCTGCCGTGCCAGGGCGGGGAGGAACCCGGCAAGAAGCTTCGGGTGGTCGTCTTCGGGGGGCCTTCCGGCGACCCGGAGGCGGCGCAGGTGGGCTGATTGCCTTGCTCACCCAACAGGGCCACGAGGTCATCGCCGCTTATGCCACGGCCTACACGGACGAGGCCAACGCCTCCTGCAAGCGCGTGGGCATCATGCCCAAGCTCTTCGACTTCGACCCCAAGAAGATGTACGCCGACGAGCCGACCCTCCGTGTGGTGTCCGCCTGGCTCGACGAAGTGAAGCCCGACATCGTGGTGACGCACTGGCCGCTCGATTCCCATCCCCACCATCACGTCCTCAGTTCCCTGGTCTGGCAATGTTACCGGCAGAAGGGGGGCTGGAATCTCTACTTCTACGAGGTGGACACCGACCGGGAGAGCATCGCTTTCCGACCGGAACGGTATCTGGACATCACCCCCGTCCGGGATATTACCCCGGCAAAGAAGATCCTCCTGTAGGTCGGACAATGCTGTCCGACAGGCCGGGGGAGTCGGACAGGATTGTCCGACCTACTTTCTTGCCGGGGTAATATCCCCCGGTTCACCAAGGAAGCGAGGAGGGCTTTCATGAGGTCATGGGTTTCGACCGAGGACGGGTGGGCCGTCTGGCTCGGATGGCTCGTCGTCGCCCTGGCGCTGCCCACCGTCTTCGGACTCGATCTGCTGGGCTGGGCCGCCGCCGCCCAGGTCTGGCTCGAACCCGCCCAGGCCGTTGGGCCAATTTCCAAGGGATACACCGGATTGGCGGGGGCTATCAGCCTCCTGCTGACCTTCCTGTTCATGCTCGTTCTGGTCGGGCTCGGGGCCTCTGCCCTGGGATTCGACCTCCGTCGGTTCCTGCCCGGCTTTGCCGTGATCTTCTGGCTGAGCGTCTTCTGCTGGCTGCTGGGCCACTACGCCTACATCGCCCAGACGCCCGACAAGCGGGCCACCCTGGGAATCTCCTGGTCCCTGGGGCTGACCGGAGAGGCCGGTTACATCGTGGCGCTGCTGGCCGGGCTGGCCATCGGCAACTTCCTGCCCGGTGTCGCCACTCAACTGCGGGAGGCGTCCCGCCCGGAATGGTACATCAAGACGGCGATCGTCATCCTCGGGGCCTCGCTCGGGGTCAAAGCCGCCGGGGCCACCGGGCTGGTCTCGGCGATCATGTTCCGGGGCCTGGCGGCGATCATCGAGGCGTATCTGATCTACTGGGCCTTGGTGTACTGGGTCGCCCGCCGCTACTTCCGGTTCAGCCGGGAGTGGGCGGCCCCGCTCGCCTCGGGCATCTCGATTTGCGGTGTGTCGGCGGCGATCACGACCGGGGCGGCGATCCGAGCCCGGCCGGTCGTCCCGGTGATGGTCTCGTCGCTCGTGGTGGTCTTCTCGGTGGTCGAACTGCTGGTGCTCCCCTTCGCCGCCCGGACGTTTCTCTCGGGCGAGCCGATGGTGGCCGCCGCCTGGATGGGGCTGGCGGTCAAGACCGACGGGGCGGCGGTGGCCAGCGGGGCGATCACCGACGCCCTGATCCGGGCCAAGGCCGCTGGCGGTGGGGTCCTCTACGAGCCGGGCTGGATGCTGACGACGACCACGACGGTCAAGGTGTTCATCGACATCTTCATCGGTGTTTGGGCGCTGGTGCTGGCGACGGTCTGGGTCTACGGGATTGACAAGCGGCCCGGTGAGCGCGTGGCGCTCGGCGAGATCTTCCGGCGGTTCCCCAAATTCGTGCTCGGCTATTTCGTGCTGTTCCTGACGCTGCTGGGTGTGGCTCTGGCCCGGCCAGGTGCCCTCACCGGCCTGAAGGCGGCCACCGGCGAGGCGGACCTGTTCCGCAGCCTCTTCTTCGTGATGACCTTCTTCACGATCGGGATGTCGTCGAACTTCAAGAGGCTCTGGGCCGAGGGGGTCGGTCGGCTGGCTTTGGTGTACGTGGTCAGCCTGTTCGGGTTCATCATCTGGATCGGGCTGGCGATCTCGTGGCTCTTCTTCCACGGGGTCCATCCACCCGTGCTTACCGGAGGTGCGTGAGATGGCCGAGCCGACCTCACAACCGACCCCGCCCGAGGAGTCCCGGCTTGCCGAGGAACTGGCGGCGATCCCGTTCGAGCCTCTCCTGCCGATCGAGAAGAGGTTGATCGCCTGGAGCCTGATCCTCGGGATCGTCCTGCTCGGCCTGCTCATCTGGCTCAGTAGCACGCTGTTCCCCGTCACCGCCGCCCCGAACGTCTCAAGGGGGAATCGTCCCCCATCGGCCTCGCCTGTCCGGAAGTAGTCTCCGAGGTGGGATTGGCCCGAACACCCGGCGAGCGCCGGGCATGACGCCCCGCAGGCGAGGGCTTGTCCACGGACTGGCGTCAGCGGCAGGGTGCCGCTGGGAAGGGGGTTCGGTCCTCGTCGCTGGGCGGAGTCGAGAGCGAGTCGAGAACGCAATCCAGCAGATTCGGGTGCTGGTGACGGGTCTGTGACTCGATGGCCACCCGAACCCGAAATCAAGGAGCCAGACCATGCTTCGGACGCCGGCCAACCGCAAGCACTCGTCCGTGCGACTCTTGCTCGCAATGCTGCTCGTCATCCTCGTTGGTGGGCGAATCCAGGCCGCCGATACGGACGGGGTGCTGCGGCTGGCCACTTGTCAGTTCCCGGTCTCGGCAGACGTGAGGGCCAACGGCCACTGGGTCCGCTCCCAGATGCGTCAGGCGAGTGACCAGGGTGCCGACCTGATTCATTTCTCCGAGTGCGCCCTGTCCGGCTACGCCGGGGTCGATCTGCCCTCGATCGAGGACCTGGACTGGGATGCCCTCCATCAGGAGACCGAGGCGATCCTGGCCTTGGCCCGTGAGTTGAAAATCTGGGTCGTGCTCGGGAGCACCCACCGCCTCAGCGGCGATCACAGGCCGCACAACTGCCTCTACGTCATCAGTCCCGAGGGCACGATCCTCGACCGCTACGACAAGCGGTTCTGCACGGACGGGGACCTGAAGTCCTACTCGCCGGGCGACCACTTCGTCACGTTCGAGGTCCACGGGGTCCGGTGCGGCCTGTTGATCTGCTACGACATCCGCTTCCCGGAACTGTACCGGGAGTACTGCAAGCTCGGCGTGCGGCTGATGCTGCACTCGTTCTACAACGCCCGGCACCAGGAGGGCAGCATTCACCCGAAGATCATGCCGGTGACGGCCCAGGCGTACGCCGGTGTCAACAACATGTTCATCTCGATCAACAACTCCTCCGCTCCCAGGAGTTGGCCAAGCCGCTTCATCACGCCTGATGGGCTGATCGAGTCAAGTCTGCCGACCGACGAGCCGGGAGTGATGGTCAACGTCGTGGACCTCCACAAGCGGTACTATGATGCCAGCAGCCCGTATCGGTCCGACGCCCTCCGGGGCAAGCTGAATAGCGGCGAGGTGGTCATTGATCCCCGGTCAAAGGACCGGACTGGCTATTGATGCTGGAAGAAAACCACCGGGACCCCAGAGGACCGGAATCTCGTACGACCAGATGGTCACGACCAGCGAAGAGGTCTACCCGGTCGCCGATCCCGAGGGGCGAGGAGGCTGGGGATGTCCTGAGCGGAAGTCGGTCGGACAGCCCAAGGTCAACCGGATTGGAAGGGGTGGTCATGGATAACGGTGTCCTGAAGGCAGGCGAGGGCCGATCAGTCTGGGTCGTGGGCGACCGCTACACGGTCAAGGCGGCGGGCGAGGAGACTGGCGGGGCCTTCGCCCTGGTCGAGGCCCTGGTGCTGCCCGGCGGTGGCCCGCCCCCGCACATCCACCGCCGGGAAGACGAGGCGTTCTACGTCCTGGAGGGCGAACTGCTCTTCCACGTCGATGGCCGGGACATCGCCGCCGGGGCCGGCTCGTGGGTCACGCTCGCCAGGGGATCGCTGCATCACTTCAGGAACCTCAGCGACCGGCCCGCCCGGATGCTGATCGTGGTGACGCCCGCCGGGCTGGAGCGGTTCTTCCTGGAAGTGGGCCGGGCGGCGGGCGATGGGGACGGCGACGTGGTGGCCCCGACACCCGAGGACATCGAGAAACTCCTGGCAATCGCCCCTGCGTACGGGATCGAGATCCGGCTGCCGGGGCCAGTATGAGTCTCAGGTTCACTCATCATGGAGATCGCCGCAGTACAAACAATAAACCACCAACTGCTGTGGCCGCTCACAACTCTTGCAATGAATTCCCCGGATAACTGGCGCTCGCCGCACCCCCGTTGCGCGGCTACTCCTCGTCGAAGTTCGCCACGGCCTCCAGTTCGTCATCCGACATGTCCGCCGGGTCCTTCGCGACCGCTTGCAGGATCGCGGCCTTGAGACTCGCACTCTGCTCCATCATGCGGTATATGTCCATGCGGCGCCCACCGGCCGGCCGGCGCGATCACGATCGACTTGCCATCGCTGGAAACGGTCTCCTCAAAGAGTCCGACCCGGGACATCAGATCGATGTCCCGGGCGATCTGCTCCCCGTGTCCCCAGGCCCTTTCGAGAAACTGCTGGCGGCGTCGTTCCCACTGAGCCGCGCCCTTCGCGGTTTCCTGGTCCCGCTGCTTCTGAAGATGGCGATCCCCGTCGAGAGCCCGGTCTTTCCACGACCACCGCGAGGCCCATTTGTTCCAGGTCCCATCGCAGCCCGTGGCGTCTGGCCGGCTCGTCAGTTGTCGGTAGGCTTCGACGGCCGAGCGCTGCCGACCGAGGTTCTCGGTACGCGAGGAACGCCTTGTAGGCTCGCTCGCTCTCCCCCCGCTGCTGTTCCCAAGATCGCACGTCGTCACCCTCTTCCTTTTTGGCGTCAATTTGTCGCTCGGTTTGCCTGGGGGTTCCCGTTCCGTCAACGGCCCCTCTGTCCCGTCGCGGTCTGGACCATGGCCAGGATGCCCGCGCGGATCGCTTCCGGTAGGTCGGACCAAGCGTCCACTACCCGGGCCAGGTCAGGATCGGTCCCGATAGTGTCAACAGCCTGACACAACCGGGTAGCATCGAGGGTAGCAGTCTGGGGACGGTTGCTGTCCGTTTTTGACGCTTGCGGACGATCTGTCTTGCCGAGGATGGCCATTTCCGATAGGCGCAAAGAGAAACCCGAGACGGGTTTCGTCGTCTCGGGTCGGTTCCTGTCGCCAGTAGCGGGGTCCGGACTCGAACCGGAGACCTGCGGATTATGAGTCCGCTTGCTGGTTGCCCCATCCCTAAGTCTACCAAGCCTTTGCGTATCTTGACCTACCCGAGCGCAGCGCCGGCGCAGGCGCAGCGGGGAAGCCGCACGAAACGCTACCCCCTGACCTGACCGCCATCATCGACGCTTGGCCCGACCTGCCCGAGCCGATCCGCGCCGGCATCGTGGCGATGGTCAAGGCCGCCTCGGGGAAAGGGGGCGCCGATGAACGAGCCGTTATCCCCGTCGTCTGACGGTGGCGCCCGCCGGCCGGATGGCCGGTTCGGGCCGGGTAATCGGTACGGCCGGGGGTGCCCGGTGAACCGCCGGATGCACGCGCTCCGCCGGGCGCTGGTCGATGCGGTGGAACCGGAGCGCGTCGCTAAGGTGATCGACCGCCTCGGGGAGCTGGCCGAGCAAGGGGACGTGCAAGCCGCCAAGCTGCTCTTGGAATACGCGGTGGGCAAGCCGCCCCGAGCGCTCGAGCTGACCGGCCCGGACGGGGAAGCCCTCGGGTTGGGCTGGGAGCGACTGACCGGCGCGATTCTGGGAGCGCTGGCGGCAATTCCCCGAGGCCAAGGTGGCGGTGGCGATGACGCTTCGTGGTCTGGCCGATGAGGGCAAGCCCGACGATGACGCCTCATGACCTGGACATGCTGGCGATGGGCTTGGACCCCGCCCTGATGATGGAGGCGCTGGGGTTTGACCCCGACCCGTGGCAACGGGACGTGCTACGCTCGACCTCGGACCGCGTGTTGCTCTTGTGCTGTCGGCAGGCCGGCAAGAGTACGGCGACGGCCGTTCTGGCACTTCACACGGCGCTCTTCCAGCCCGGATCGCTGATCCTGCTCTTGTCGCCCTCCTTGCGCCAGTCAGGCGAGCTCTTCCGCAAGCTGGTGACGTTCTACGGCGACTTGGACCGGCCCATACCGGCGGTGGGGGAACTGGCCACCAGCTTGACCCTGACGAACGGTAGCCGAGTCGTCAGCCTGCCCGGCACACACGAGACCGTCCGGGGATTCTCGGGCGCCCGGCTGGTCGTCATCGACGAGGCCGCGATGGTCCCCGATGAGCTCTTCGTGGCGGTCAACCCGATGCTGGCCGTGAGTCGTGGCCGGCTGGTCTGTCTCTCCACTCCCCTCGGGAAGCGCGGTTGGTTTCATGACGCCTGGGAGGGACCACGCGAGCCGTGGCAACGGGTCAAGGTGACGGCCCTGGACTGCCCGCGCATCGACCCCGCCTTTCTGGCCGAGCAACGCCAGACCCTCGGGGAGCGGTGGTATCGACAAGAGTATCTGTGTTCTTTCGAGGAAACCGTGGATCAAGTCTTCAGTACCGAGTCTGTTCTGGCCGCCTTCTCATCCCGTGAACAACCCTTGTTCGGGGAAACATCATGATTCGTTTCATAGCGGGTCTGGATCTGGGTCAGGCAGGCGACTTCACCGCGCTGGTCGGTGGTCAAGGCGACGCCGACAAGCGACTACTACCGGCCGATGCTGGATGTGGTCCACCTGATAAGGTACGCGCTGGGAACGCCGTACCCGACCATCGTGGCCGATGTCTCGGACATGCTGCAACGGACCGAGATGCGCCCGAGGGGACCGACTTCCCGGCGCTGGTGATCGACGCCACCGGAGTCGGGCGCCCGGTCGTGGATATGTTTACGAGAACACGTCTCGCCGCCTACGTCATCCCCATGACGATCACCGCTGGAGAGCAGTGGCGCCGCGAAAAGGGGATGCTCTACGTGCCGAAGAAGGACCTGGCCGGCGCCGTCCAGACGGGTTTTCAGACCGGCGAGCTCAAGGTGGTCCAGAGCTTGCCCCTGGCGGATACGCTCAAGGGCGAGCTCTTGAATTTCAAGGTCAAGGTCACGGCGCACGCCAACGAGACTTTCGGATGCTGGCGTGAGAATATGCATGATGACCTAGTTCTGGCCGTTGGGATGGTGACCTGGCTCGCCTACCATCCCGCGCCGGTTGCGAAGATTCTCTACTGATGACCAATATAAAATTTAATGTCATTGATATTATATGAGTGAGACTACCCTAAGAATTGGCTGAGAGAACTGCGCGAGTTCGCGCTGAGGGGGTTGTGCCGACCAATCGACGCGGCAAGTCCGCCGTGGTATGATCGCGCGCATAGGACCGATATGCCCCTGTCAGGCATACGGGTAGGCGATGGCTCAGCCTGGAGTATCAACGATGATTGATTTCCCATGCTCGCAGTGTGGCCGCATCTTCCATGTCCCCGATGACGCAGTGGGTAAGAAGGGGAGGTGCCCTAAGTGCCAAACAGTCCAGACGATTCCTGGACTCCAGGCTACATCGGCTGGACATACTACGCCCTCAAGTCGTCCCATCGCTCCATCAAATGATGATATAACAATTGTACCTGACGACAGCCTATCGTCGGACGTTCTTGCCGACCTAGCGGAAGGGGATACCGCGGAACCACCCCTAAACACGGATGACCTGCGGCTCGCAATCATCGCCGCGATCAAGGATTGCGAGCCGGTGAAGGTGGACCAGATCGGATGCAAACCCCCGAAAGAACCATGGTTCTACAGTTACCTTGAATTCATCGGCTGGCTCAACCATTTGCTTTCCTTGCTGCTCATGGCGTTTGGTGGGCTCGGCATGGTTGGTCTGATGGGTGTCTCGGAATCGTTCCAGGCGATGCTAACCTCTGGCGGCGTCTCTTCTTTGCGAGTGCCCTCCAGTTGATCGGCGTTGATGTCGCCCGCAACATCCGGGCGACTCGTTACCACTTCCACTGAGGCTGATTGAGGTGGCGAATGGTCATCGGTCTGCTATGCTGAATGCTGTCGGGTGAGTTCCAGGGTTGGCCAATTCTGGAACGTGTGACCGGCGCGGTGGAGCGGTCCTGCTCCCGCTGCCCGTGCCGGTCAGCCCGATGTTGAGAGCAGGAACTATGAGCGATGACGCCCACTTTCGGGGTGAACTTCCAGCGCCCAAACCGTTGCCGGATCGCCCCTTTGGGGGCCTGATCCCCGTACTGGAGACGCTGGCGACATATGAGTATAACTTTACGAACCGTGTGCCGTATCGGGCGACCGGCAATGAGGGAGGATGGTATGACCGGATCGAGTACTTGCGAAAGTGCCTCATCCGGACGCCTGGATTCGATCGACTAGTCTCGCTTTGCCGGGAGGAAACCGGCCATGATCCCGACGCCGAATATGTCAGGAAGCTGACCGGCCGGTTGAGCCGCGAACAAGGCCGCCCACTTGCCGAGATGGAAGCGCTGTCGATTTCCGAGGCGATGGACCTGATTGACAAGCCCCCGCCGCCAGACGACCAAAGCCAAAAGGCGCTGCTTGAGCAAACCTGTCGCCTGCTCTCCCGGTCTGTAGAAAAGGCCCGGCTGGTCCGATTTCTGGCGGAACGCGAAGGGCGCAAGGCGGACATGTATACGCTGGCCAAGGAATTTTATACGCACAAGTGCCCTACCGACAACCATAAGAGAACGGCCCGCCGCCATGCCGAACGGACGAGCGACGACCTGGAGGCGAAGAATTGCCCGCTCCGACTCGTGATCGACGGAAACGTGGCGTATCTGGTTGACGCACAAATGACGCAAACTTGACGCATTCTTGTCGCATCATATCCACGTAATCTTTATCAAGCGGCAACCGTTCTCTTCCTGACGGCCCGCCGGATGGAGATTACGACCATGGATTCAGACAGCCTTGATCCGCTGTTGCCCCCGCCCCAAGCCATCCACGAACGTCTGACACGGAACCAGCGCGAGCGCCGTCGGCTCCGCGCCTTGCTGCGTCTCGTGAATCAAGAGACTGAGGATAAGAGCAGCCCCCCCGCGCCGTTGGCGGGTCATGTCAACGCCCGCAAGCCCCGCCAGACGGCCGCCGGCCGGGAGGTGGACCATGCGTCCTGACCCCCGAGCCGATGGCGCCCCGCGGCTGACAGGCCGCGTCAAGCTGGCTGACGTGCCCGGTCTAACGTCGGCCGACAAGATCGAGCCGATGCTCACCGTCGCGGACCTGGCGCGTCCTGTCGTGTGACCGTAGATCGATCGAGAGGATGCGATCCGCCGGCCGTCTGCCCATGCCTGACTGTCGCGTCGGTTGCGGTCCGCGTGGCTCGCCACGCTGGACCCCCGAGACGATCCGCCGATGGATCGCGGAAGGGGGTGGCGCGTGAGCACGGCATCTTATGGGCCTAGACCTACAAAGCGCACGAGGCGGACCCGAGCGGACATCGACGGGATCAAGCAAACCGTCTGGGACGCCCTGCAAGCCGATCATCCCATGACGGTCCGGCAGTTGTTCTACCGGCTGGTCAGCGGCGGCACGATCGCCAAGACCGAGGCCGAATACAAGGGCACGGTCGTCCGCTTGCTGGCGGAGATGCGCCGCGATGGCACGATCCCGTTTGACTGGATCGCGGACAACACCCGATGGATGCGGAAGCCGCGGACTCATTCCAGCTTGGAGGAACCCCTCGACCGGACGGCCGCAACCTACCGCCGCGCCGTCTGGGACGATCAAGACGCCTACGTGGAAATCTGGCTGGAGAAGGACGCCCTGGCTGGCGTGCTTTATCAGGTCACCGAGGTTCTGGGACGTCCCCCTGATGGTCACCCGCGGTTACGCCAGCCTCTCCTATCTCTATTCGGCCGGCCGAAGCGATCGAAGCCGAGGACAAGCCCGCGTATCTCTACTACTTCGGCGACCACGACCCGAGCGGACTGGACATCACCCGGTCGGTGGAGGAACGGCATTCCGCGAGTTTGCCCCAGAGGCGGACATCACGTTCGAACGGGTGGCCGTGACCCCCGAGCAGATCGAGGCCATGTCCCTGCCGACACGTCCGACAAAGACGACCGACTCGCGAGCAAGGGGTTTGTTGGCGGATCGGTGGAGGTGGACGCCATCCCGCCGGCCACGTTGCGAGAGATGGTCAATAACTGCATCACTCAACACATCGACTTTGATGGCGCACGAACGTCTCTTGGCCGTCGAGCAAGCCGAACGAGAGACATTGACGAAGATCGCGGAAGGGGGCGGCCGATCATGAGCACGACATGCGACGATCAGGCCGCCACGATCGCCCGAGTTGAACCTGATCTTGGTTGATGACCCAGCCGATGCCAAGACGGTGGCCGGGATCGTCCAAGGCGGCGGAAGTCCACACGTATCAGGACGTGCTGGATGTCGATGATCTTGAGGTATCGGGTGGGCCGATACCCGCGATGTGCTGGCCCTGCTACCTGGCGACGCCGGCCCCGCCCTCGTGGCGCGTGCCCGCGACGCCGCGGCCAAGGTCAGGAAGTCCGCACACAGGTGCGCCTCGTGCGGGCGGAACAATGGGCCGCCGGTCGTCACTTGAGCTTTCCGCCGGCGCTCACCACGCCCGGCTCGGTCTTGGCTTGGCTTGTGTGCCTGCCCGACCTGCCCAGCGAACCCGACGCGAACGGCCAGCGCGGAACCCAGCGCGAACGGCCAACGCAGATCCACCACGCCCCCGCCGTGGCCGCCCTTGCGATTGAAGCAACCGCCTCCTGCGCCGCGCTTCCCGTTGAACGTGTTTCCCGAACCGCTCCAAAACTACTGCCGGGAGGTTGCCGCCGCGCTCCTGGCGCCGGTCGATTTTGTCGGGGCGTCCATGCTGACGGTGGCCGGCGCCGCGATCGGCCATAGCGTCAACGTCATGGTCAAACGGGGGTGGACCGAGGCCCCGCTGCTCTATCTCATCCTGGTTCGCGGGCCGGCACGACAAAGACCCCGTGCATTCGGACCGTCGTCCGGCCGCTCGCCGACATCGACCGCCGGTTACGGAAGGAATCCGAGGAAGTGCGCGAGCGCCGGGAGGAAGCCAAGAAAGCCCACACCAAAGACCCGGACAACAACCCTGCGCCCGGTCCAAAACCGCCTCATCTTCGGGCGATCGTCAAAGATGTCACGAGGGAATCACTCGTGATCTTGCTCAAAGACAACCCGCGCGGCGTGCTGTGCGATCCTGATGAGGCATCGGCATGGGTAGCCCGCTTCGATGAGTACAAAGCCAAGGGATCGGACCGCCAATTCTGGCTGTCGATTTGGAGCTGCGCCCCCGTGTCCGTCGATCGCAAGGGCGGCAACGAATCTTTATACGTTCCATTTCCTTTCGTGTCCGTCTTGGGTGGGTTGCCCCCTGGCATGCTGGGAAGCCTGTCGGAAGAGCGCGGACGCGAGGACGGATTCTTGGATCGAATCTTGTTCACGTTCCCAGATCAGGACGCCTTTCCGCCCCAGCGTTGGACCGAGGCTGTCGTTTCTGAGGGCGCGGAAAAGGCATGGTCGCAGACGGTTGATCGGTTGTTCGCAACCACAATGGAGGTTGACCCCCAGCACGAGACGAGACGCCCCTGGTTCGTTCATTTCACGGACCAGGCCAAACAGGCATGGGCCGACTGGTTCAACGCCCACGGTGACGAGATGGATAGCTCCGCTGTCGCGGACCGGCACGCGGGCGGCCTGGTCCAAGCTCGCGCGCCCATGCGGCCCGGTTCGCGTTGATCTTGGCTCAGATCCGACGGGTCAATAACCCTTGGACCGCAAGAAATTCAGGACCGCCCGGACCGATCGAACGAGAAGATGTCCAAGGCGCAATCCAGCTTGTGACCTACTTCAAGGGCCACCTGCTCAAGACCGCGATGGTAGCGGCTGGCGGCCTGACGGACCGCAACGCGCGGACAGTCCTGGATTGGATCGTCCGTACCAGACGGGAGACGTTCCGCGCGGCGGACGTGACCAAAGACATCCGCCGGTTCCGGTCTCGACTCCGACCGCCCTGACGGCCGCCCTGGAAACGCTTCGGGATACCGGAGCCATCCGACCCCGACCGCAAACACACGAGCGCGGGCGCCGTCCGTCCGACGCCTACGATGTCCACCCCGATATCCTTGGAGCGCCGGAGAATGCCGAAAATACCGAAAATGGCTCGGCGGCGGGTTCGTCAGGGACATTTTCGGTATTTTCGGCATTCTCCGGCGCTCCTGAGCGCGTGGAGAACGGCTCGGATCGGGAGGTATTCGAGCTATGAGTGCACGCACGGAGCTTGACCTACCCGGCTTGCTGGCCACTCTCGAAACGCTGGGCATCAGGCTGTCGCTCCGGCTTGTGGTGGACGCGCCAGCCGGGACGATGAACCCAACGATCCGAGACGCGCTGGCCGCCCACAAGCCCCTGCTTGTCTCGAAACTGGCACGAGACGCCCTCTGGGAAGAGCTATCCACTTGGCGCTGGGGACCGGGTGTCGATAGCTCTGAGCCTGGAATCGTGGTCCCATCCGAGTGAAATTCACTCTTGAAGAATCGGCAATAAGGTTTATCATTCGACAAAGGGGCAGGAGCGATGTTCTACGACCTGATCCTCTGGGATGACGAGGATGACCCGGACGGGAACTACTGGCATATCGTGGTCACGGGGGGAGTGGAGCGGCATGAGGTTGAGGACGTGATCGCCGGGCATCAAGGGGCCTTTGACTCCAGCGACAGCACCGGGCACCGATCATCTTCGGCGCAGCCGCCACGGGGCGGTATCTCGCCGTGGTCTTCACCTTGGAATCCGCTCCAGACGTGCTGGTGTTGATTCGCCCCGTGACCGCCTATCCTGTGCCTGACGGCGCGGAGAGGGAGACTGAACCATGCCAGCCAAGACGAAAGGTTTCACGGACGAGCAACAGGCCGCTATCGAGGCGGTGCGGGCGAAGCATCGGAGTCCGGAATACCGGGCTGAGGAGCGGAAGGTGCCGAAGTCCTGGCGCGGGAGTATCGTGAGACGGGGACGCTGGCCACGACGGGGGAGAAGACCGATCCCGAAGATGCGGTGATGGTCGCCCGGTTCCTCGGGCAGTTGCGACCGTGGCGGGAGCGGGCCGGGTTGAGCCTGTCCGACGTGGCCGAGCGCCCGGCATCGACAAGGCCGCCGTGAGCCGGCTGGAGAACGGTCTGACCCCGAACCCGACCTTGAGCACCTTGGCCCGCTATGCCCGTGCCATCGGCAAGCGGCTGGTTCTGGATCTGGAGGATTGACCCGTGGCATCCATCTTCAAGGAAAAACGGACCGCAAGCGACCGGGCAGCGCCGTGGTACATCGCCTACTCTGACGAGCACGGCAACCGCCGCAGGTCAAGGGCGCGACCGATCGGGAAGTGACCCAACGCCTGGCGAACAAGCTGGAAGATGAGGCCCGCCAGAGGCGCGACGGACTGATCGACCCTCGGGCCGAAACGCTGCGGGACCACGGGGCCAAGCCCCTATCGGAGCATCTTGACGCCTGGGAAAGCGACCTGACCGCCAAGGGCGCCACGCCGAAACATACTCGCTTGTTCACGGACCGCGCCGCCGGGTGGTTGCGATCATTAGGGGTGGCCGACTGTCCGACCTGGACGCGGCGGGGTTGAAGCGATCGGAACAAGAGGCTGCCCGGCAACGCGTCGCGGAGTGGGTCCAGGGCGCTCGGTGGTCGGACCTGACCCCCGACCGCGTTCAAGCCGCGCTGGCCGCCATCCGGGCCGAGGGCCGATCGCTGGCGACGTGCAACCACCACCGGGCCGCGATCCGCGCCTTTACCCGCTGGGCTTGGAAGTCTGGCCGGCTGGCGTCGGACCCCCTGATCGGGGTGGCGGGGTTCAACGCCAAGGAAGATCGCCGCCACGACCGCCGGACCCTCTCTCTGGACGAATTGCGCCGCCTCATCGACGCCGCGCAGCGGGGACCGACCTACCGGCGTATGACCGGCCCGGCCCGGGCGCTGTGCTATCGGCTGGCGGTCGCATCGGGCTTGCGCTACTCCGAAATCGGGTCGATCACGCCCGAGTCGTTCGACTTCGGCACCGACCCCAGCGTGACCGTGGCCGCGTGCTACACGAAGAACGGCGAGCCCGCGACCCTGCCCCTGCCCGAGGACCTGGCGGCCGACCTGGCCGCGTTCGTCGCGGACGCTGCCCCCCGGCGACCCCGTGTTCCCGCTGCCCGACGAGAAGGGCGCGGACATGCTCCGGATCGACCTGGACGCCGCCGGCATCCCCTACCGCGACGCGGCCGGGCTGGTGTTCGACTTCCACGCCCTGCGGTGCCAGTGCGCCGACGCTGGCCGATCAGGCGGGGGTATCGCCCCGGGTCGTGCAACGCCTCATGCGGCATTCGACCCTGGAGCTGACCGGCCGCTATACCCGGCCCCGCATGCCGTGGACATCGAGGCCGCCGCCGATGCCCTTCCCAGTCTCAAGCCCGACGCCACCGGCCCGAGGCCGCCGTCTGGCCGCGACCGGAACCGATGGGTGACACCATCACCGTCACGCCTGCCCGCGCAGTGCGCAGGGGACGGAACCTGCCGTGACCTGTCGCTTGCTGTCGCAAACGTGGACGGAATGGCGGCGGCGGACCCCGAGCCAACGAGAAAACCCCGATTGCCGGGTTTAGTCGTCTCGGGTCGGATCCTGTCGCCAGTAGCGGGGTCCGGACTCGAACCGGAGACCTGCGGATTATGAGACCGCCGCTCTAACCAGCTGAGCTACCCCGCCACAAATTCACCCCACGCCGGGGCGGACTCTATCATAACGAATGGAACGACGTTTTCAAGTTCGCTCGGCGGCTTTACCGTCCAAGGCGCGTGTGATACGCTCAAGGAAAGGGTTTGTTTCACTCCGAAGCGAGACGCGATGCGCTTCCGGGCCGGGGGGAGCAGGATTCTCATGAGTTCCCAGGCCGACGTCCATTCGATCGAGGATCTGCAATCGCTCCGGACCGTGCTGGCCCTGTATGGCGAGGATACGCTGGCCGCTCTCGGCGCCGTCGATGCGGAGGTCCGCCGGACCGTGCAATGGCTGCAGCAAGACCGCCCCGTGTTCTGGCAAGAACAGATCCAGCGGCGGCGGGAACAGGTGGCCTCGGCGCAGGCGGAGGTCTTCCGGCGCAAGCTCTCGCAGGCAAGCGGCTCCACGCCCGCCATGAGCGAGCAGATCGAGAACCTGAAACGCGCCCAGGCCAGCTTGCAAGAGGCCGAACACCGTTTGAAGCTCGTCCGCAAGTGGCAGCCGGCGCTGCAACAGGCCATCCTGGAGTATCAGGCGAGTACGCGACGGATCAAAGACCTGGCCGCCGGTGACGTGCCCCGCGCCGTGCAGTTGCTGGGACGGATCATCGACGCCCTGGAGTCCTACCTGCGCGTCACGCCGCCGGCCGGGACCGGCACGACGCAGCCGAGCTTGACCGCTCCCGTGTTCGAGACCATTGCGACCCCGCTCCTCGACGCCGAGCTGCAGAGACGAGGCAAGCCGGGCGGATGCGGATCGGAGAGCGCGGGCCGCTCCGCTCTCCCAGGCGGCGGATTCGGAACCGGCTCCCTGACGAGCGGCGGCGGCGGGGTCCCAACGAGGGAAGGCGAGAACGCATGACCAACGCGAGAGTCCTCGCCGGTTCGAGCCGCCTGAAGCAAACCATCCGGGTGCTGCGGGACCAGTGGCTCTTCACCGAGGCCACCTGGAACGACCGGGTGCGGCAGCGGTTCGAGGAACGCTATCTGGCCCCCCTGGACCCGGCCGTGGACGCCGCCGTCAATGGCCTCCAGAAGCTGGCCGAGGTGCTCGGCCAGATCCGTAGCGATTGTTCCGACCGGAGCGAGCTGGGATGAGCACCTCTCTTTCTCTGCGCACAACCGCCGTTCCCGAGGCCGCGGAGCGCGACGCGGCTTCGGCCGAGACCGACCTGCTCGGCCGGGAACGTGCGGTCGTTCACGAGGTCGTGCGGCTCGTGGCCGAGCGGGCCGCGGCCGAGGAGAAACTGGCCGTCGCCTCGACGTCCAACCATGCCAAGGTCGATGCCGAATACCAGCAGTCCCGCCAGGCCCTAGTCGAGAAACAGCAACGGCTCGAAAGCGAAGCCCGCGCCGAGGATGAACAGCGGCGGCGCGGGATCGTCTCGGCCGCGATGGCGGGCGGCGCCCAGGCCAAAGCCGAGTTCGCCGCCGCCAGCCGGCGCATCGCCGCCACGTTCGACGAGGTGCGCGAGACGGCGAAAACCGAGTACAGCCGCGCCAAGGGCCGTGTCGAGATGGACTTCGAGAGCGGCCGGAGAACGGTCGAGAAGGAGCACGCGCAAGCACTCAAGCCCATTCAGGATGCGTCCCGGATCGCCGACGACGCGCGCCAGCGCCTGACCCACCTCACGGTGAAGTACAACCGCTTCGGGCTCGACCCTGCGCTCCCGCCGCCCTCGCGCGAGAATTTCGCCAAGCTGGACGATCCGGTTTATGACCTGCTCAAGCGGCTCGACGGCATGACGCCGAACCTCAAGCTGCTGGAAGCGCTGTTCATTCCCCGGTTGATGATCGGCGGTCGCTGGATGGGCCTGGTGGTGGGAATGGCCTTCCTCTTCGGCATCGGCGCGGCTGTTGCGGGTGGGGGGATCACCGGCGCCGCCGCGGGCGCCGTCGTGGGTGTGGTGCTGGGAGTCGCGGCCCGGATGGGACTCGTCAAGGTCGTGCGCAGCCAGTTGCACCGTGAGTACGACCCGCTCATGCAGGCGCTGGCTGATGTGACGGCGCTCAACGACCATTGCCGCGGCCTCGCTCAGAACAAGACGAACGAGGCCATGACCCGGGTCACGACCCGCCGCGATGACGACCTGCGGCGCGCCAAGGAAAATCGCGCCCAGACGGTCTCGACCGGGGAAGCCGACCGCGATGAGCGGCTGCGCAGGATCAACGAGGTTTATGCCCAGCGGATGGTCGAGGTGGAGACGACGCAGGCGCGCGATCTCCGTGCGGCGATCGATGCGCACGACCGCCGCCTGGCGGAACTGAAAACGAAGTTCGAGTCCCACCTCCAGAAGCTCGAAGAGAATTATCTGGCCCTCACAGAGCGGCTGCGCCAGCGGCACGCGGCTTCGAAACAGGCGATGACGGAGCGCTGGCGCGCGGGGATGCAGGCCGCCGCCGCCGAGTGCGACGCGGTCAACCGCGAAGTGGATGGGTATGGTCCCTCGTGGGACGATCCGTCGTGGGCCGATCGCTCCTTCCCGCGCCGGGTGCCTCCGGTGCAGTGCTTCGGCACGATGGCGCTGGAGCTGGCGGCACTGCCGCAGGGCATCGCCGCGGACCCGGCGCTCATGGAAGGCGTGCGGAGCGAATTCCTCCTCCCTGCCCTGCGATCGTTTCCCGCGGGCGCGAACCTGCTCATCGAGGCCCCGAACGAAGGCCGGGCGGCGGCGCTCGCGGTGCTTCAGGCCTCGATGTTCCGCCTGCTGACGAGTCTGCCGCCGGGGCAGGTCCGCTTCACGATCGTCGATCCGCTCGGCATCGGCCGCAGCTTCGGCGCGTTCATGCACCTGTCGGACTATGATCAAGCACTCGTCACGAACCAGGTCTGGACCGACGCCCGCCAGATCGACGACCGGCTGGCGGAGCTGGCCGCCCACATGGAGACCGTGACCCAGAAATACCTGCGCAACGAGTACGCCACGATCGAAGAGTACAACGCGGTGGCCGGCGAGGTGGCCGAACCCTACCGCGTGCTCGTCATCGCCGATTTCCCCAGCCAGTTCCACGAGAAATCGGCCGCGCGGCTGGCCTCCATCGCGGCGAGCGGCGTTCCTTGCGGCGTCTTGACGCTCGTGGCCGTTGATCCCACCAAGCCGCTGCCCACCGATTTCCGCCTCGACGACCTGCGCCTCATTGTGCGCACCTGACGTGGGACGGCTCGACGCTCGTCTGGGACGACCCCGAGCTGGGCCGCTGGCCGCTCGCGCTCGACCCGGCTCCGCCCGCCGAATTCGCCACGCGGCAGGTCCAGAACATCGGCGCGGCGGCGCGCGACGCGAAGCGCGTCGAGGTCCCCTTCGAATTCATCGCGCCCGACGCTGAGCAATGGTGGTCCCGCGATAGCCGCGCGGGCATCGACGTGCCGCTCGGCAAGGCCGGCGCCACCAAGCGCCAGCACCTGGCCCTCGGTCAAGGCACCTCGCAGCACGTGCTCATCGCCGGTCGCACGGGTTCCGGTAAATCCACGCTCATGCACGCCTTGATCACAAACCTCGCCCTGAATTACAGCCCCGATGAGATCGAGCTGTACTTGATCGACTTCAAGAAAGGGGTTGAATTCAAGGTCTACGCGACGTTTGATCTTCCCCACGCCCGGGTCGTGGCCATCGAGAGCGAGCGGGAGTTCGGCATCAGCGTGCTGCAACGGATCGATGCCGAGATGCGCATCCGGGCCGACCGCTTCCGCGAGGCCGGCGTGCAGGACATCCACGGCTACCGCGACACGCCCGGCACGCCGCCCTTGCCGCGCATCCTGCTGATCGTGGACGAGTTTCAGGAGTTCTTCGTCGAGGAAGACAAGCTGGCGCAGGAGGCCGCGCTGTTGCTCGACCGCCTGGTGCGCCAGGGCCGCGCGTTCGGCATCCATTGCCATCTCGGCTCGCAGAGCCTGGGCGGGGCCTTCACGCTGGCGCGCAGCACGCTGGGCCAGATGGCTGTGCGGATCGCGCTGCAGTGCAGCGAGGTCGATTCGCACCTGATCCTCAGCGAGCAGAACCCGGCCGCGCGCCTGCTGTCGCGCCGGGCGAGGCCATCTACAACGACGCCAACGGCGCGCCGGAAGGCAACCACTTCTTCCAGGTCGTCTGGCTCTCCGACGAGAAGCGCGAAGCCTATTTGAAGGAACTGCACACGCTGGCCCGCCAGCGCCGGCCGGGCGTGATGGCGGCGCCGATCGTCTTCGAAGGGAACGCCCCGGCGGACATGGCGCGCAACCCGTTCTTGATCGAAGCTGCTCGCAGCCCCCACCTGGCCGGAAGCGCCGCGCGCTGCGCGCCTGGGTCGGCGACGCCGTTGCGATCAAGGACCCGACCTCCGCCCTGTTCCGCCGGCAAGGCGGGAATCATCTCCTCATCGTGGGTTCGAATGACGAAGCCGCGCTGGGAGTCTCGGCGGCAGCGCTCTTGAGCCTCGCAACGCAATTCGCCCCTGCCCGGTCCGACACCGAGCGCGTGGGGGCCCGTTTTTTCGTGCTCGATGGCACGCCCGAGGATCACCCACTTGTTGATGCGCTTGCGCGCGTCGCCGCGGTCCTGCCGCACGGCGTCCCAGTCGGCCGCTACCGCGACGCGGCGCGGGTTCTCGCCGAAGTCGCCGCCGAGGTGGAACGACGCCAGCAAGCCGATGGCGGCGACGGTCCCGAAGTCTTTCTGTTCATCCACGATCTGCCCCGGTTCCGTGAGCTGCGCCGCCGCGAAGACGATTTCAGCTTCTCGCGCCGGGAGGAGGCCGCCAGTCCCGCCGATCATCTCGACCTGATCTTGCGCGAGGGGTCGAGCCTGGGCGTCCACCTCATTGCCTGGTGCGACACCGTGAACAATCTCAACCGCCATTTCACGCATCAACAACTGCGCGAATTCGGAATGCGCATTCTCTTCCAGATGAGCCCGACCGACTCGGGACACCTGCTGGACTCGCCCCAGGCCAGCAAGCTGGGCCCGTACCGGGCGCTGTATTCCAGCGAGGAACTCAACCTGACCGAGAAGTTCCGGCCCTACGGTGTTCCCGGCGACGAGTGGCTCGAACCGGTGGCCGCGTCCTTCCGCAAGTACACGACGGGCTGACGGCGGTCCCAGACCCGTGCGTCACAATGAGAGTCTGTTCCGAAAGCCCCGAAGGGGCGGCAGTGAATAGCCCGGGTGGCACAGGCATCTTGCCTGTGTCCAGGTGACGATTCGGCACAGGCAAGATGCCTGTGCCACCCATTCGGACCCGTCAATCGAAGGTGGAAGGCCCGTTATTCACTTTCGCCCCTTCGGGGCTGTCGGAACAGACTCTGAGAGGGAAACGTCCCTACGTTCATCCTATGGAGTCCATGAAGTGAATCATGTGAACTTCCGAATGTCCCTCGCGCTGGTTCTGGGATCGCTCCTCCTCGCGGCGCGCAGCGGCGCCGTCGTGGAAGGGTCGGAACGTCCCCCGAATGTTCTCATCTTGATGACCGACCAGCATCATGCCGTGCGCTTGGTTGCGCGGGCCACGCGATCGTCCAGACACCGAACCTCGACCACCTGGCGGCCGGCGGCGTGCGGTTCACCAACGCGTTCTGCGTGGTTCCGTACTGCTCACCGACCCGCGCGGCGCTCGTCACGGGACGGTATCCCAGCAGCCTGGGCATCGGCCGGAACATTGATGCCGCCGACGATCCGCTGCGGCTTCGAGAGCCGTGTGAGACGTACCTCCATCATCTGGCCGCGGCGGGCTACCACTGCCACCAGTTGGGCAAGTGGCACCTCGGCAATCCGGCCGAGCTGAGCTGTTTCCCCGATGCGCGGCAGGACGAAGCGGCGTTTCGTAAGCTTGCGGCTGAACGCAACCGGACCGCCGGGAAGAGTGTCTTCGACGAGGTACAGGCGCCGGCGAGACCGAGCGTGTCGGCAATGTCTGGCTGCGCGGACCGGTCGCCGCCGCGCATCGCCGTATGTTGCAGGAGAAGAACCGGCCGGCCCAGGACGTGGGCGTCATCGGCCGCTCGGTGATCAAACCCGAGTTCACGTATGAATCCGTCCTCGCGGACTATTGCATCGAATTGCTGAAGCGCCATCGCGACGAGCCGTTCGCCATCACCTATTCCGTCAGCCCGCCGCACGCGCCGTTCATCGCGCCTGCGCCGTTTTACGATATGTACGACCCCGCGAAGCTATCCCTGCCGGCAAGCTGGAACGATCGGCCAGAGGCGGTGCGCGCGTCGTTCTCGGCGCGCATGGGCGGCATCTACGGTGAAGACGGCGTGCGCGAATACCTGCGTTGCTCTTATGCACAAGTCACGATGATGGATTGGTGCATCGGCCGCATCCTCAAGGCGCTCGATGAACTCGGTTCCGCCGACCGGACACTGGTCATCTTCACAAGCGATCACGGAAACATGCTTGGCCAGCACAGGATGATGGACAAGGGGGTGCCGGTCTTTTACGACGACCTGATGCGCGTGCCGCTGATCATGCGTTTGCCGTCGCGCCTGCCCGCGGCGAAGACCTGTGATGCCTTCAATTCGTCGGTGGACGTTGCGCCGACCATCCTCGACTACGTGGGTGCCGCGCCGCTCTCGCACGCGCACGGCCGCAGCTTGCGACCGTTCATCGAGGGCAAAGAGGATGGGGAACGCCCCGTGTACAGCGAGCGGGGCGATCTGGCCAAGCCGGCCGTCGCGCGGATGTTGCGCACGACGCAGTGGAAACTGAGCCTCTCGCCGCGCGGCAAACCGAGCCTCTATGATCTCGTCCACGATCCCGACGAGACGCGCGACCGCGCCGCCGAGACGTCCCTGGCGCCCGTGATCGAGCAACTCTCCGGACAACTTCTCAAGCACATGCAAGACGTCGGTGATCAAGCGCTGCCGCGCTTCGCCAAGCCCGCCGCCGCGTCCCAGAAATAAGGACTGAGAGTCTGTTCCGACAGCCCCGAAGGGGCGGCAGTGCATAGCCCGGGGCTGCCGCCCCTTCGGGGCTGTCGGAACAGACTCTCAGTCGTTAGCGCCCGGCGAGGGACAACCGGCAGTGCCGTCTTGAGTCGGCGGTCCTTCCCCGGCATGATCGGGGCCGGTTCTTCCTCGTCGAAATGTCCGCCGCGGCGTGCGGCCACCGAGCTGGTCGCCGGGATAAATCAAGGAATGCATCGCATGAACGGAACGGTATACGCCCTGGGGATCGGGTTCGCGATCTCTTTGTTGCTGGGCTGTGAGTCGGCGACGGACTCGGCCCCATCACCACCACCGGCCCCGGTTCCGGCCGTCGCGGTGTCCCAGCCACAGCCCGCCGCCAAGGACGAAGCCAAGCCTGCGGAGCGGCCCGAGTTCGTCTGGATCGAGGGCGAGGCGCCGGCGTCCGTCAACGTGAAGATGAACAACGCAGGCTGGGGCAACAAGACGTTTCTCTCGGGCGAAACGTGGCCGCACCTGTCGATCGACAAGGAGAAGGTCGCCAAGGACCTGCCCGCCGACGGCGCCTTGCTCCGGTATGACTTCGACACCAGGAAGCCCGGCACCTTCGAGGTCTGGGGCCGCATCGGCTTCGAGTTCGTGCGGTCCCCGTTCGACTGGCGCATCGACGGCGGCGAATGGAAAACGTCCACGCCCGACGAGCTCACCACCGACCTGATGGAGATCGACTTCTTCTGCGAGGTCGCCTGGCTCAAGCTGGGCGACCGGGAGCTGAAGCCCGGCAAACACGCGATCGAGATCCGTCTCGCCCACCACAAGGACAAGAAGGGCGAGGAGGAGCGCATCCTGTTCGCGCTCGATGCCCTCTGCCTGAACGCCGGCCCGTTCCATCCCAACGGCCCGTTCCAGCCGGGCGAGGACGGCCGCAACGACCGCGACCGCGAGGCCGCAGAAGACGGTCTTCCGCGTTCCCGAGCCGGCCGCCGACGGCCTGCGCGTTCGGTCCCGCTCAAGGGCCTCTGGGAGATCTGCCGCGACGACGAGCAGTTGCCCGGACCCGTCGCCGAGCCGATCAAGGAGCTGCCGAAGGTCACGAACTGGCGCGCGATCGCCGTCCCCGGCGACAAGAACACGCTGCGTCCGGACCTGGTTTTCGCCCATCGCGTCTGGTATCGCACCCGGATCGACGTTCCCGCGGGTGCGGCCCGGGGCGGTCGTTCTTCCTGGTTTTCCCGCAGAACAATCTGAACACGACAGTCTACGTCAACGGCACGCTCTGCGGCTTCGACAAGAACCCGTTCGCCCGCGTCCAGATCGACTCATCGAAGGCGATCAAGCCCGGCACGAACGAAGTCTGGGTCGGCATCCGCGACGCCTGGTACGGCCGCACGGCCAATCCCGACAATCCGCTCAAGCTGCGGAAGACCTGGAACCTGCCCAGGAAGTTCTTCGGCGACGGCTTCCAGGACCTCGCCTATCCGATCTGGAACCATGCCGAGTCGGGCATCCTGGTCACGCCCGAGCTCGTCATGGCCGGGCCGGCATACGTCGCCGACGTCTTCTGCAAACCGTCGGTCGCAAAGAAGGAACTGGCGCTCGAGGTGACACTCGCGAACCCGACGGCCCAGCCCGCGAAGGGCGAACTTCTCTGTGAGGCGGTCGACCGCCGATGGCAAAGTCGCCAAGACGTTCGCTCCGCAGCCGTTCGCGCTCGAAGCCGGCCAGTCGATCGACGCTCAAACCGGCCGAGCCGTGGGCCGACGCCGAAGCTCTGGTGGCCCGACGACCCGCAGATGTATCGCGCTGCGCACCACGTTGCAAGCGCGACGGCAAGCCGTCGACGTGCAGCGAAACGCCGTTCGGCTTCCGCGAATGGACGTGGAACGGCCGCGACTTCAAGCTCAACGGCATCCCCTGGCACGGCTGGGCCGACACGCACGTCCAGCGCCACGAACGAGGAATGGCTCGACTTCCACCGCAAGACGAACCAGAAGTTCATGCGCTTCTGGGGCACGTCCTGGATGAACCTGCCGCCCGACGAGGCGCTCGACTTCTTCGACAAGAACGGCGTCGTCGTCCGCCGCTCGGGCATGCTCGACGGCGAGGCCATCGGCTACATGGCCATCGAGAACGATGCGGACTTGAAGAAGAAATACAGTTCCGATATCAAGATGGACCTGATGGAGAACTGGCGCGACCAGGTCGTCGCCCAGGTCAAGGGCGAGCGCAACCATCCGTCGGTGATGATCTGGTCCATCGAGAACGAATGGCTCTACATCAACTGCATCAACCTCTACGGCGGGTTGATGGACCAGTTCGAGGACGAGACGGTCAAGACGGCCGCGGCGGTGATGCAAGCCGACCCGACGCGGCCCAGCATGACCGACGGCGGCGGCGCGACGAAGATCGAACCGGATGCCGGTCCACGGCGACCATTACACCACGGGCCCGTTTCCCGAGTATCCCGCGCTGGCCTACGACGTCGAACACCAAGGGCGGCGGCCGGGGCCGCTGGGAGTGGGACGAACAGCGGCCGCGCTTCATCGGCGAGGAGTTGTTCGCCGCCGGCCACAACCCGGCCTTCGCCTACTTCGGCGGCGAGGAGGTTTTCCTCGGCCAGCAATCCAGCCGCCGCGCCGTCGGCCTGGCCGTGCGCATGCTGACCGAAGGCTATCGCTGGGCCGACAACGGCGCCGTCCACTTCTGGCAAGGCCAGGACGCGGCCACCGGCCAGTATGTCGCCAACGCCCCCCGCGCCGTCTTCTGCCGACAGTGGGACTGGACCTTCGGCGCCGGCCAGAAGGTCGCGCGCACCTTCGGCATCTTCAACGACACGCATGACGATGCGCCGATCTCGTTCACCCGCGTCCTGACCGTCGGCGGCAAGGAAATAACGAAGAAGACCACCGAGCACCGCGTCGCCCCCGGCACCAGCGAGAAATTCGACGAGGATCTCGTCCTGCCCGACGTGACCGAGCGCACCGAGGGCGAGCTTGTCCTGACGCTCAGCGTCGGCGGCAAGGAGGTTTTCCGCGACGTGAAGGCCGTCTCCGTCCTGAACACGAAGGCCAAGCCCAAGGGCCTTGATGGGCTCAAGGAATCCGACCTGGCGGTCTTCGATCCGCACGGCAGCGTCACCGCGTTCCTCAAGGATCGGGGGATCGCCTTCACGCCGCTGGAGAACCTGGACGCGTTGCCCGATGATGCGCAACGTGCTCGTGATCGGCAAGGACGCCATTCCCGCCGAACAGAGCAGCGCGACGAAGCTGGCGGCCTATGCCGCTGAGCGGCAAGCGCGTCATCGTGCTCGAGCAGTCCAGTCCGCTCAAATACCAGGCCCTCCAGCCCGCCGAGATGGAAGCGGCCACAAACGAGGGCCGCACGGCCTTCCTCGAAGACAGCACCCACCCGGCCGTGAAGGGACTTTCACAAAAAGACTTCTTCACCTGGCAGCCCGACGAGGTCGTCTATCGCAACGCCTACCTCAAGCCGACGCGCAACGCCAAGTCGCTCGTCCAGTGCCACGATCAGCTCAAGTACTCGGCACTCGTCGAGATCCCGGTCGGCACCGGGCTGCATGCTCCTGACCCAGCTTCGCGTCGGCGAGACGCTCGCCACGAACGCCGTCGCGCAGCAACTGGTGCTGAACCTGATCGAGCACGCGGCGACCTACAAGCAGGAGTTCCGCTCCGTGGCCGCGGCCGTCGAGGGCGCACCCCCACTGGCGGCCACGCTCGACAAGATCGGCCTGAAATACGAGCCGGCTTCCGATCCCACCCAGGCGATCACGAATGAGAAGATCCAGATCGCGGTCGTCCACGCCTCGCCCGCGCACCTGAAGGCGCTGGCCGAGCACAAGGCCGGGCTCGACGCCTTCCTGGAGCGCGGCGGCTACGTGCTCCTGAACGGCCTGACGCCCGAGGGACTCGAATCGTACAACGCGATCGTCGGCTTCGAGCACATGATCCGACCATTCGTGCGCGAGCGCGTGCACGTTCCCGAGCGTCAAGGACCCGCTCATGGCGGGGCTGACGCTGGCCGATGTCGTGCTGTATTCGTCCGAGCAGATCTTCCCCTGGCAGGAGGGGAATTTCGTCTCGTCGGAGACGTTCAGCTACGTGGTCGATCTTCGACGACGTCGCGCCGTTCGCGCAGTTCCAGAACGACTTCGTGAAGATGATGTCCAACGGCATGGTCTCGGCCGACGGCTGGAAGTACATCGTCAACGTGCCCGCGCCCGATCAACCGCCGCTCGATTTCAAGCTCGTCCTGCCCAGACCGCAGGAGATCCGCGAGGTCGAGTGGATCGGCAACACGTTCTACTATCCGGTGACGAAGTTCGGCCTGCTGTTCGACGGGGAGAATGAGGTCCTCTTCCCGGTGAAGCCGAACAACGATCCGCAGACGTTCCCGGTCGCGCCGGGGCACGCGGGGAAGACGATCACGGTGCGTCTGGCCGAGTGGGAGATGATCCCGGGCAAGGGCAAGGTGACGGGCCTGGACAACATCCGGCTGTTCGCGAAGCGGCCCGACGACTTCCACGACAAGGTCAAGCCGATGCTCAACATCGGCGGCCTGGTGGACTATCCGCGCGGCGCGGGCGGGATCGTCCTGTGCAACCTCAAGTTCCAGGAGCCCGACGACGCGCCCGCGAATCCCGAGAAGAAGCGGACCATCCTCGCGGGCATTCTCCGCAACTTGCGAGGCTCCGTTCGCGGGCGGCAAGACGATCATCGCCGGCTCGAAGCAGCTTGCTTACGAGCCGATCGACCTGTCCAAGCAGGCCAACGCGTTTCGCAACGAGCGCGGCTGGTTCGGCGACAAGAACCGCACCTTCAAAGATCTGCCCACCGGCCGGCAGATTTTCGCGGGCGTGCCGTTCGAGGTCTACGAGTTCCCCACCTCGCCCGTGCCGACGGTCGTCATGCTCGGCGGCAACGGCATCCCCGGGAATTTGGCCCGCGAGGTGCGCGGCATTCCCGTGAACAAGAAGGCCGATGCCCTGTTCTTCCTCCAGGCCGCGCGCATCGACCATCGTCGCAACGACCAGGAGAAGCGCGAGAACAAGGTCTTCGAGCTGGCTCGTTATGTGATCACCTACGCGGATGATCAAAAGGCGATCGTTCCGATCCGTGCCGAGATCGACGTGGCCGACTACAAGCAGAAAGCCCCCAGCGCCCTCCCCGGCGCGCAGCTCGCCTGGTCGAAGCCCTTCGAAGGTTCGGACGAGACCGCGGCGGCCTACTGCCAGCAGTGGACCAACCCGCGGCCCGACGTGGCGATCCAGAGCGTCGATCTGGTCTACGAAGGCAACGACCGCGCCGGCGTACCGGCCCTCATCGCGCTGACGGCCGCGCGGGCGGAAGCCCAGGACCGTTGAAAACGCGCCGTCGTCGAGTGATGGGTGGCATGCCCACGTCTTCGTGGGCATGTCCACCGACAAAGCTCGCACCGGCAGACATGCCCACGAAGACGTGGGCATGCCACCCCGACGTCCACTTTCTTGTATCACTTATTCTCGGCGGTCATCTTTCGCCAGGCTTGCATCGAGCGGGTCAGGTGCTCGCGGGCATCACCGCCGATGCCATAGCATTGCAGACCGATCGGGCCTTTGTAACCCAACTCCCTGAGCGTCTTGAGCAGACGCGCCACGTCGAACGATCCCTGGCCCAGCGGCTGGATGTAGTGCTCCCAGCCGGGCGCGGAGTCGAACTCGTCCGCCCCGTTGATCGAGACGGCCCACAGGCGGGGCATGGCTTTTTCCAGGAGCGGCCGGTAGTCGCGCTGAGGATCGACGCGCAGCCAGTGGCACAGGTTGAACATCACGCCGACGTTGGAGCGATCGACTTTCTCGGCCACCCGGACCGCGTCCTCGATCCGCTCGATCCAGTTGCTCACGTGTGGATAAAGCAAGAGTTCTGAACCCGAGTCGCGCGCCAGGTCGGACATCTCGCGCAGGATCGCCACCGCGCGCTCATCGCCGGCCGGGTCCGAGGGCTTCATGCCGCCGACGAGCAGGTCGAACTGTACGTGACGCCCCTTCACCAGCGCGAGCACGTCGCGGAAGCGGGGATCATAAGCAGGCTTGCCCGGCGTGAGATCCACCGTCATGGTGATCTGATAGAGCTTCAGACCGACCGCGTCGAGCGACTCGATGCGCTCGGCGACCTTGTCCAGCCAGATATGCCCCACACCGTCATATCCAAGCTCCTTGAGCATCGTGGCCTGCTCGTCGAAGGTCCGCTTCTTCGCGTCGTGCCAGTCGATGCAGAAGGGAAAGAACGGCGCGGGTTTGGGCTGATCGGCCGCGCGGGTGCCGAGGCACCCGAGAACCGACGACCAGGCCGAAGATCGCGATGATTGTCTTTCGCATGTGATGATGTCCTTTCGTTGTGGCGCCAACGAGTGCATGGCTTTGAATCATGGGACAACAAATGCACTCGCTGGCGCGTCGGGCTGGCAGGAACGTGTCCGTTAGCCGTAGATGGGTCCGAAGTTGGCACAGGCGCGATAGTCCGCGCCCTGCGGGTCCTGGGCGCCGAAGAGGCCCCAGGCACTCGGGCGGAAGATCCGCGCCTCGGGGACGTTGTGCATGGCGACCGGAATGCGCAGCATTGCGCGGCCAGCGCGATCAGGTCCGCGCCGATGTGGCCGTAGCTGATGGCGCCGTGATTGGCGCCCCAGTGGTTCATGACGGAGTAGACGTCCGTGAACGGCCCCGAGCCGGTCAGATGCGGCACGAACCAGGTCGTCGGCCAGGTGGGGTTGGTGCGCTCGTTGAGGACGTGGTGGACCTCGGCCGGGATCTCGACCGACTACCCCTCGGCGATCTGGAGGACGGGTCCGAGGCCCTGGACCAGGTTGATGCGGCTCATCGTCATCGGCATGCCGCCCGCGCGAGAGGTAGCACGAGGAGAACCCGCCGCCGCGGAAGTATTCGGTGACGGCCGCCGGCCAGGTCGTCGCCTCCAGGCACTTCTTCGCCTCGTCGTCGCTGATCTCCCAGAACGGCTTCATCGCGGGCTTGCCGTCGCGCGTCTGCTCGCCGGTGCCGTCGAGCGTGGCCGCGCCCGAGTTGATCAGGTGGATCAGGCCGCCGGCCGCGGGGCCGGTCAACGTGTGCCCCGTGACGCGCTTGACGGCCTCCGGGCTCCAGTAGGTGCGCACGTCGGCGAAAATCTGCGCCGTGTTCGGTGAGCAGGTAGCCGAACAGCATCGCGGCGCCGTTGAGGCTGTCGTTCTCCGTGGCCAGCACGTACGGCATGCGGATGCCGTTCCAGTCGAACGACGAGTTGAGGATGGCCTCCAGTGAAGTCGCCGTTGGGGAAGTGGTCGGTCCACGGCCCGCTGGCCCTGGAAGCCGCCGAGGATCGCGTTGTGGCCGAGCGCTTCCTCGCCGAACCCCAGCTCGGCCAGCCGCGGGTTGCCGACCATCAGGTCGCGGACGATCATGCGCCATCTTGACGACCGTCCGCCAGTCCTTGTCCTTGGCCGCGCGGCGCTCTTCTGGCTCAGGGCGGGATTGTAGTCCTTGCCCTCCTTGCAGTTCTGCTTGACCCAGGCCAGGGCGCGCTCGAACTCGTCCTCGTCGTAGATATCTTCATCGATGCGGCGGACCAGCTCGCTCATGTCCACGCACTCGACGCGCATGCCGAGATAGCGCTCGAAGAATCGGCTGATCGACGATCGACCCGGCGATGCCCATCGAGACGCCGCCGACCGAGAGATACGACTTGCCGCGCATGGTGGCGGCGGCGAGGCCCGCCCGGGCGAAGCGCAGGAGCTTCTCCTGCACGTCGGCCGGGATGACCTGGTCGCCCTTATCCTGCACGTCGCGGCCGTAGATGCCGAAGGCGGGCAGGCCCTTCTGGTTGTGGCCGGCGAGGACGGCCGCCAGGTAGACCGCGCCCGGCCGCTCGGTGCCGTTGAAGCCCCAGACCGCCTTGGGCATCAGCGGGTCCATGTCCATCGTCTCGCAGCCGTAGCACCAGCAGGGCGTGACGGTGAGCGAGACGCCGACGCCCTCGCGGGCGAACTTGGCCGCGCAGGCCGCGGCTTCGGCGACGCCGCCGATGCAGGTATCGGCGATCACGCATTCGACCGGCGCGCCGTTCGGATAGCGGAGATTGTCGCGCGAGGAACGCGGCGGCGGTCTGCGCCATGGCCATGGACCTGGCCTTCCAGCGACTCGCGCACGCCGCGACGGCGGCCGTCGATCGTGGGCCGGATGCCGATCTTGGGCACCGATCCGATCCAGGGGAGCTTCGTGTCCGGTTTCATCACCTATCCTTTTTCTCGACGCCGAAACACTGGCTGTGACATCCATCCAGACGAGGATCTTGACTGCGCACCGCGGCGAATTCGATACGGAAGTCCCCCCGCCCCGTGATTTCGAGTCGGAAGGAAGTGGCTGGGTCTTGACCCAGCCTACAATGGCTTCATCTACAATGGCTTCATCTGTTTTGAGCTCCCCGCCGGGATCGTCACGGCCTCGGCGGGCAGGTTGTGATTCTTCAATGGGTCGAAGGCGGGGTTGGCGCGGATGCGAGTGGTCACGGCGGCGTCGGTCGGGTTGTGGACTTCCACAGTCCAGGACGATTCGCCGGACTGCGTGAATTGAACGAACAACTCGGGATTGTCCACCAGGACCGGATGGCCGACAAACAGGTCGGCGCGGCCCGTCAGGTTGATGGTCGCCCAGGCCGTGCCTTCCAGCACGCCGATCGGCCGGGCTTGTTTCAAACCTCGATCGTACAGGCACGCCGACCAGCGATCGTTCAGACCGGAAACCGCGATGGGGAGGCTCGAGATCAACGTGCCTTCGAGCCGGCCGCTGAAGCCGCCGGAGGATGCGCCATCGATCCCGAGAATGTACCGATGCGACGTCTCCTTCCCCTGGTCCAGGCTCAGCGTGTATGCGGGGCGGCCGCCGTCCAGACCGAAGTCGCGGTAGAAGCGCTCGACGACCTCCGCCGACGCAGGCCAGTGCTCGGTGAGCACGCAACGGCGGGGAATGCCGACGATCAGCAGTCGGGCCTGTGCCGTCTCGCCCTTTTTTCGCGGCGCGGCCGCGGCCGAGAGGCTGATTTCGAGGCCCCCGCGCCCGGCGGCGCCCATCCGCGCCTCCAGCCCTTTTGAAAGCGGGAACACGGCCGCGCCCCCGAGCGGCGAGTCGAGATACGCCCCGTAAGCATCCGGCTCGAAGACCGACGTGATCGGCGGCGATTCCCCGCGCTGACCCTCCTGGCGCGACCCGGCGTCCGGCCGAAAGGCCCACGTCCGCGATTGGCGCGACTGGAGCGTGGCGATGTGGAAGCCCTGGTTCGCCAGGTCCTCCTTCATATTGATGTCGATCTGCCAGAGAAAGACCGCCAGCGGGCTGTCGGGGTTGATCTGGAAGAAGTGATTGCGGCGATTGACGCTGTACTCCGCCACCGGCTGGGTGCGCCAGAGGGTGGTCCAGACGTTATGAACGGGTACGTGATCCGTGAAAGCATGTTCGCGCGGACCATCGCCGATCATGACGTCGCCCGTCAAGAGCAGTCGCGCGCGCTTCGGTCGACAACCGGCATCTTCGACCGGATGCGCCGGCGCGATCGGCACGGCATTCTCCCAGATTTCAGGCTCGCCGCCCGCCGCGCCGTCGAACGCGGGCGCGCCCAGCAGGCGGTCGTTCTTGAACGTGCCGGCCGGCGAAATGCCGCTGGAAATCCGCTTGATCGTCGTGCCCAGCGTCTGGTTGCCGCCGAGAAGGATGCCGATGCCATCCTTGTTGACGACGTATCCATACGTGAGCTGATTGTTGCGATCGCCGCACATGAACTCCTCGATGCGCTGGTTGCGGTCCCACTGATCGCCCGAGATGGCCCGGTCGCCGGCCGTGTCGGTAGCGATCAGCACCAGACAGTGCTGGCGGTCGTGGGTCAGGTCGAGGGAGAATTCGAATTCCTGGGCGCCCTGCGGGAGGAAGCGTCGGAATAACCGCGTGCCGTCGTAAACGGCGACTTCCTTGAGGCCGGCGGCCGCGCTGGCCTTGCCGTGCACGACCCAGCGGTAATTCTGCCAGACGAAGTCGCCCGGCGAGCCGCCTTCATAATCGCGCGGGCCGGTGTGCGACCAGGTCTCGATGCGCGGTCCGGTCGTGATTTGCGGCTTGACGGGATTGTCAGGGTACGTATGCCAGATGTCGAAGTAATTGGCGCACCTTCGCCTCGGCCTTGAGCGTGCCGCCGATGACGTTGCCGCCGCGTTCGGGGAGGGTCAACACGGTCCGCCAGCGCGACTTGCCCAACTGCGCGGGGTCGTCCATGAGGTCAATGACAAGCGGTATCGGGGTCTGGCCGGACGCGCACAGCTTGAGGTAATCCGCGCTGGCGTCCTCGATGACCGCGCCGTTGCGGGCGGTGACAACGCCCATGGCGTCGTAATCGGAGAAGAAGTCGGCGAACGGCGCGGCGTCCTGGCTGAAGAGGTAATTCCCGGCCGTGAGCTTGAAGCTGGAAATGGAGTAAGAGTAATCCAGGGCCGTCATGGCAAGCTGGCCGGGAACATACGGCTCCTTGGGTTTGAGTTCGGCGTTGCGAGAGCGAAACACCTTACCGTCGGGGGTAAGAAATTTCGCGTCCGGGTAAGGGAAGGTGGTCCCGAAGTAGAAGTAATGATTGCCGACCTCGTCATCAATGGTGAAGCCGGGGATGGCGGCGAACTGCGGCTCGGACAATCGCGTACAATCGGCCTTGAGCTTCTCGAAATGGTCTGGTGAGAGTCGGGAGAACTCTTCGAGGAACACAATCCACTTCAGCCCGGCGGCCTTCGCCTTCTCGGCCCACTCTGCGGGCGTGGCCTTACCCGAACTGTAAGAGGTGCGCGGGCCGACGAGACCGGGAAGTGCCGGCTCGGGAGCGGCGAACGTGACCGTTTCCGGCCAGGGATAGGGCTTGTTGATGCGCGCCTTGTTCGGATCGCGCAACAATCCCTCGTCGGTCGTCGCGCCTCCCAGGGAACGCTCGTTGCGGGACGGTTCCGCCAGCCATCGCAGGCTGTTGGCCAGTAATGGATAACCGTGCGACGGCGTTCCCTTCAGGCCCTTGTCCAGAACAATACCCTCCAGCGTCGTGCCGGCAAAAGGTCCAATGAGGTACTCGGGTGTGATTCCCAGGTACATCAGCCGGCCTTTCCCGACCGAGCGAATCGCCGCGATGGGAACACTCTCTTTGTAGGTGCCGGGCTGATCCGGCTGGTTCTGCTGCAAGCGGCCCTTGTAAGTCCGCGACGTGGCCGAGCCGCGCACGACCACCTGCCAGGAATTGTCCACCGTGAAGGGAATGGTATGGTTCTGACCGCCAACGCGCGAGCGCGGCACAGGATACCAGAACGACTTGACGCCCACGGTGACCGGCGCATCGGCGATGGCCGCGGTGTGCGCAAAGGGAATTTGCCATGCCGTGGCGGTCACGGCGGTCCTGGGATCGTCGGGCATCTCCTCGAACAGCGGCGTGAGCCCGAGCGGCTTCAAAAACGCATCCTGCGGCGGCTTGATCGTGGCCATCTGGCCGAACGCCCCGAGCATGAGCACGCCCCCGCCCGCGTCGAGATAACGCTTCAACGTGTCGATGGTTTCCTGCGTGTGCCCGAGCGACATATCCGCATTGGCCAGTCCGAGACCGGACAGCACGACGACATTGAAGTTCTTGATCTCGTCCCAGGCGAGCCCGCGCTCGCCGATCCGGGCGCGGATGGCAAACCCCTCGCGCACCAGGCGGCCCGCGACCTCGTGATTGAACCCGCCGCCCTCCGAGCCGGCAAACAACACGGCCGGCGCTCTGGGATCGTCAGCGCGGGCGACCGGGATTGCGAACAGGATCAAGAGCCCGGCGAGCCCCCGTAATCCACCGGGACGAGGTGCACCATGCGTGTCTTCGCATCCGAATTCACTCCCCTCGTTTTCAACGGTTGCCTTTATTCCATGTTCGCTCCGAACCTGTCAGGCCGGCGAAGTTGGCCTTGTCGTACTCCGCGTTCTCGTCCCGGTAATCCTTCAGCGCCTGATAGGCTGCGCGGAACTCGGTCTTGTCGCCGGTATCGACACCCCGCTCGTGGGCCCGGTCCGCGGCGAGCAACAGATCGGCCTGCTTCAAACCCCTGGCCAGCCACGTCGACACGGGCGGCGGCCGTCGCGTCCGCGGCGGCTTGTCGCGGGCTTTCTTCAAGATGGACCAGGCGGTGCTCATGACCTGGGGCGTGTAGATTTCACCGGCCAGCAGGTAGTAAGGCCCGTAGAGCCCCGCACCATATTTCCTCTTGGCCTTGATCGCCTTGTCCTGCTCGGCGGGGGAATAGTGCGGGTAGATTGACTCCCAGAGCTGGAAATACTCTTTCACGGCCCCCTGGGCCGGACCGAAACCCGCGCAGAACTCGTCGATCACGGCATCGACCGAGGCGTCCGGGTGGTTCAAGATCTTGGCCAGCATGTAGAGCGAGGGCCCCTGAGTGGAGTACTGGCTGGTCAGCGAATCGAAATCCGTCCCCTTCAGCCCGTGGGCGAGGGCGAATTTCAGGTCCTGCCCGAGCGTGGCGCGTAGAAGGCCGGGAAGTTCCGGGCCTGGAGTGTGTAGTTGGGCCGCAGGAAGAGCGTGCAGCCGGTCCTCTCCCAGCCGCTCCAGTCCTTGCGGAACACCTCCGAGTCCAGCTTACTGTAACCAAAGATGGATTCCTGCGGCACGACGCCGCACAACACGTTGGGGTTGAGCATGGCCTTGACGGGCGGCTTACGGTAATTGTCATAGACGTAACTGACCACCTTCACGTCCGGCCTCGCTTTGACGGCCTCGTCGGCCACGATCTTCCAGAACCGGGCGAAGCGATCCGACAGCGACCCCATTTGCAGCATCCAGGTGTCGCGCCGGCCTTCCTTACCGGCGAACGCTCTCTGCATGGCTTCCAGTCGCTTGTCGAACGGCACGGGGTTGTCCGGATCGGGTTCATCCCAGGACAAACAGGTCGGGCAGGCGCAGTCCGCCCAGCCATCATTCTCACAGACGTTCAAGAACTCGGGGCGCCCTTGGCTTTCCAGTCCGCGAGGATCTGTTTCGCCAGACCCGGCTCGGAAACGCACATGTGGACCCATTCGGTCCCCGGGTCCGCGGTCGGGTCCAGGCCCCGTTTTCCATCCGGCAGCATCTGGAAGTATTCGGGATGCGTCGCGCCGAACCTCGGCCAGTAGTTGCCGAACGAATGCCCGTACTGGGGCTGGACGCTGCGACCGAACCGCTGTCGCTTCAACCAGACCCGCTCGCCATTGGACGAGCCGCCGCGCCAGTGCTTGAACCACAAGAGCGGTTTGACACGGCCGTCGTGCGGAGCCAGCGACAGGTCTTGCTGCGCGGGATGATCTCTCCCAGCTTACCCGGCCACAGCCAGCGCACCTGCATGTCGTTCTCAAGAATGTCGTAAACACCAAAGAGCGTGCCTTCATGGGTGTCCACGCCCAGCGGATCGCCTCGCGCGAGTCCTTCCCCGCGATGTAAAGGTCGCTGCCGGCCGTCTTGACGATGTAACCGTTCCCCGGCAGATCCGACGGATCGACGTTTGCCGCCGCCGTCGCCTTGCCGTTTCCCAGATACACATGAGTCCCCGCCGGAATGTCTTGATCCTCGGCCACGATGGGCAACCGCGCCCCGGTGGACGCCTCGACGTGGTACTGCAATTCCTTCGCGGCGTAAGATTCCACGGGCAAGGGCCGCGTGGGAATGACAATCGCTGCGAGCGGCTTGCCGTCGCGGACCAGTTCCACAGCGGCGGCGGGAGATCCAAGGAGGAACGCGGCTGTCATGAAGGCGACCGCCGCAAGCAGGAGATGTCTCAGTTGCGTCATTGGGTGCTTCCTCATGAATGACAGTCCCGTAGGGTGCGTCGAGTCCGCGCGGACGCACCTTTTCCTTCGCAAGCCCCCAATCCCACGGGGCGGGACCATCGTTGGTGCGTCAGCGCGGACTCGACGCACCCGACTTTACTCAAACCTGCCGCCGCCTAACGACCAAGTTCCGCGGCCCGGCCACGAAAACCGTTCGCAACACCGGTCGTCGATCGTGGCCAGGTCCGCGGCAACGACGGGTCAGGCGTCAAGCTGTTGCCAGCAGCCGCTCGTATTCCTCATGGGGCCCGATCCAGAACCACACCAAGCCATCCGGCCCATCCGCCGCGAGGGCACGGTACCCCGATCCCACCCGCACCGACCAGAGCCGCCCCACTCGCTTGAAGTGCAGTGATGGGTGCCGTGGGTCCGCCCGCAGCAGCGCATAATTCCGGTCGGCCACCCGCCGCACCGCCTCGGGGAGCCGCCCGTAGCACTTCCAGAAATCGGCCGTGGTGTGGTGATTCACAGCGGGCGGGTCCGCCCGGCCCGATGTTCCTCCAGGGCCCGATCGATCAAAGCGTCGAGCCGGCCGTCCCGCTCGTCCCGCTCAATCTGCTCGTCCCACAGTCGCTCGGCATACTCCGCGAGCCAGGCCCGGACGCGGGCCACTTGGTCCGCAGGAAGTCGCTCGATCGCAGCGGTGATCTCCTCGACGGTGCTCATAGACGCCTCGCATCTGTCGGCTGAACGATCCTCTGGTCAGCGTATCACCCGCGCTCCTCGCCTGCAAATGGAGAGATGGACCAGGTCCCCGCCGCCCCGATTACCGGCCCGAGACCTACATGGCCGTCCCGTAGGGTGCGTCGAGTCCGCGCTGACGCACCTTTTCCTTCGCAAGCCCCCAATCCCACGGGGCGGGACCATCGTTGATGCGTCATGGCAAACTCGACGCACTTACCTTACCGGGCAATTGGCGGGGTGGAAAGAATTCTCTGGTTGGTTCTCCCTTTCTCCCGGATCGGGAGAATTCGTCGCGTGGCCCCAAACGATGATATCTGTTTGGGAAAGTCTGGCACGCGACGGCGACGGTGTGTCTTCATCCTTCATTCTTTTTCCGCCGCAGGCCGTCGGGCCGTCTTCCGCGAGAACCCCCACGCTCGGGGCGCGGTTCGCCGTCCGTCCCGAAGGCGGCGAAAACGACGGGCCAGTTCCCCGCCAATGCCTCTTTGACAAGCCGGTGAAAAGACGCGGATCAAAACCACGGGCGGAGGACGTGGAATTCCAGGCGAGGTAAGGAGTTGTGATCGTTTCCAGAGTGGTTCGGCCGGTTCGCGGAAAAGGGATTCGGAACCAGTGCGCCAGGGACCGGACATAGCCACGGACGAAAGACGCCGAATCGCCGAGACGACAAGAGGTTAGGATCGGTCCCAGGGCCGTTCGGGCGGTTCGCATTCGCGGGTTTCGGAGCGCGAAATGCGTCCCTGTCCTGCGGCGGCGCCGCTTTCCCGTTCCTTCCGCGCCGGGACTCTGGTAGCCTGGGAACGAAACCGGGCCCGTTCTCGTTTTGGTGTGGGCCGCTCGAAGAGGAGGGGGATCATGTCGAAGCCGGAGTCGATCCATCGTCGCGACTTCATCCATCAGTCTCTGGCCCTGGCCGGGACGGCCGGCCTCGTGGCCGCCGCGATGGGGAGCACACCCGAGGCCGCCCAGGGCGAGGAGACCAAGCCGCTGGCCGGCGGCGACCTGCTGCCGTGCGGCACGCTCGGCAAGGCGCGGATCAGCCGGGTCATGCTCGGGGGCAACCTGATCTCCGGCTACATGCACTCCCGCGACCTGAAGTACGTCAACAACCTCTTCCACGCTTATGCCACGGACGAGAAGATCCTCGAGACCTTGAAGATCGCCGAGGAGAACGGCATCAACACGGTCTTCGAGACCGGCGGCAACTTCGTGGCGCGTTACAACCGCGAGTGCGGCGGCCACATGCAGTTCATCCCGCACATCGAGGTCAATACCAGCCAGACCGAGCAGGCGCTCTCGGACCACATCAAGCAGCAGGTGGACACCGGCGGCGTGGCCCTTTATGTCTGGGGCGTGTCGGGCGACACGCTGACCCAGGCCGGGCAGGTCAAGCTGATCGCCCGCGCGGTCGAGATGGCCAAGAAGCACGGTCTGCCGGTGGGCGTGGGCGGCCACTCGCTGCAAACGCCCACCCAGTGCGAGAAGATCGGCGTGCCGTGCGACTTCTACGTCAAGACCCTGCACAGCGACGATTACCCGTCGGCCACCCCCAAGGAGCTCCGCAAGGAATTCATGGAGATGAATGGGGGCAAGGGCTGGTACGACAACATGTGGTGCATCAACCCGGAAGAGACGATCGCCTTCATGAAGTCGGTCGCCAAGCCGTGGGTCGCCTTCAAGATCCTGGCGGCGGGGGCGATCCCGCCGTTCCAGGCGTTCCCGTACGCGTTCAAGAACGGCGCCGACTTCGTGGCCGTGGGCATGATCGACTTCCAGATCAAGGCGAACTGCGAGGAGAGCGCACAAGGCGCTCGAGCACGTCCAGCAACGAGAGCGGCCCTGGCGGGCGTGAGAGAGAGCAACGGAAGGGTTTTCTCCATGTAGCGGCGGCCGTCCCGGCCGCTCTGGTCGTGAGAGTCCGGAGCGGCCGGGACGGCCGCCGCTACACAGAAACACCGTTTCAGCGGCGGTAGTACGGGGACGGACGATACCCCCGGTAGTATCCCCCGTAGTAGTACGGGCGGGGCGCCACGTAGACGGGCCGGGGCACGATGATCGGGGCCGGCGCCACGATCACGGGGGCCGGCGCGACGAAGGGATAGGCGCCGCCGTAATAGGGGCCCCGTAATACCCCACGCCGCCCGCGCCCACACCGATCGCGAAGCCCGGTTGCGCATAGGAGAACCCGAAGCCTTGCGCCCGCGCCGACGGCGTCGCCACGGCCAGGCACGCGCTCAAGAGCAAGCCCGCCAGGGCCCATGTCCCCGAGATCCGTTTCATGGTCGTTGCCCTTCCTGGATGTTCCCGGGGATGCCGCGCTCGGTCCCGGGAACGCGCGTCGTCTGACCGCGAGTGCTGGGCTCCGACGCCCATTCTCTCCGACCGTCGCTCCGCGCCGGGCAGACGACTTTCCCGGAGGCGGTCTCCGACTCTAGTCGTAACGGAGACCGGCAAGACCCGTCAAGGCCAGAGGAAGAATCGGCACGGGCGCGCGAAACGTCAAGAATCGCCGGAATCCACCCGATACATTCTGAGAGCGGCGAAGGAAGCCGCGCACGATCTGGTCGGGTGGGGGCGACGTCTCATGAGCATAACCGCGGACAGCAAAGGTCACGTTGTTCCGCGGGTGCGGCCGCGTCCGCGCTGGCTCAAGGCGCTCGGCGCGTCCGAGCCTCCTGAGCGCATCGAGATCGGGGGGCGAGAGTTCCGCCAGGTCGAGCTGTTCGAGCACGACTCCTGGGCGGCCACGGCCCTCTATGAGAGTGTGGACGGCACGGCGCCGGCCGTCGTCTGCAAGTTCCAGCGGCAGCAGTCGCTGCTGGGATTGCCCATCCGGTGGGCCGGGCGCTGGATGGCGCGGCACGAGGCCGGCCTGATCGCGCGCCTGGCCGATCTCGAGGGCGTGCCCAGGCTCTGCGGCCCGGTGAGCAAAGAGGGCCGGAGACTGCCCTACGCCGTGGCGCGCTGGTACATCCCGGGGCATCCGCTGGGCAAGCAGGAGCCGGTCAACGACGCCTTCTTCCCCCGCCTGGCCGCCCTTTTAGCCGAGATCCATGCCCGCAGGATGGCCTACGTCGATCTGCACAAACGCGAGAACATCATCGTCGGCGCCGATGGATCGCCGTACCTCATCGATTTCCAGATCGGCATCAGACGCCCCGGCTGGATGCCCGTCGGCCTGATGACCCGGCTGCTCCAGCGCAGCGATGACTACCACCTGCGCAAGCACTGGGCGCGGCACCGCCCGGATCAGTGCGGATTCACCCTCGACGAGCTGGCCGCCCGCCGGCCGTGGTACATTCGCCTGCACCGGCTCTTCGCCCAGCCCTTCCGAGAAGCCCGCCGGCGCCTGCTCGTGCTGGTGAAAGTGCGCTCGGGGCGGGGCCATGTCGAGACCGAGCTGCTCCCCGAGGATGCCGTCCGCGCCGATCTCGCCCGGCTGCGCGACCAGGCCGCCTGACAGGCCATCGAGCCGCCGTCAGGTATTTGGCTGGATCGGGGGAAAGTGCACGTCCACGGGATGGAAGTGCGGCTTGATCAGCCCGTAAGGCAGTAACAGGATCATGAAGAGAAACGGCACGAACACCGCCAGGGGATAGAGCCACCAGCGCGGCCGGCGCGCGCCCCGGTCGAGGGGCAGGCTGTACGCCGGCAGGTAGATCATCAACCCGTAGACGAAGACCCACAACCCCACCTCACCGAGCTTCGCGGGCAACAAGCCGGTCTCCGCCACCGTGCCCATCAAGCCGAAGAGCAGGAAGACCGCCGTCGGGTGGAAGTCCCAGCGCGACAGCATCCAGGCCCAGCCGATGAACCAGGGGACGAACACGACCACGCTGTGGAAGCAAACCACGTCCAGGTAGTTGGCCGAGGCCGTGGCGTAGGCCTTACCGATCGGCACGCCGAAGACGGGCGCCAGGTTGGTCATGGTCGTCGTGACAACTTCCTCGGCCAGCGCCAGCAGGGTGCAGAACCCGACGAACTTGACGCCCCACCAGCCGGGCAAAGACAGCACAAAGCGCCGGACGCGGTCGCGGGCCCGGTACATCACCAGGCCGCCCAGAACGTTCCAGAACAGGACCAGCCCGCTCCCCATGCAGATGACCGCGCGGAAGACCGGCTTGCCAAAGCGCAAGGCCACGGCCAGCAGCAGCGCGGTCATCACGACCATCCAGACGCCCAGACAAACGATCAGCACGGTGAGAATCCTGGGGGCCGGGGACGGCTTCGCGTCGGTTTGCATGGCAACCTGTTGTTGGCTTGTTCCAAGGTCCGCGGCCAGAGCGGCGGCTTGCCGCCGCCCGTCCATCGCCGTATCAAAGAGAGTACCCGAGAAACCAGGTGGAAGTTCCGTCGTGGCGGCGCGGGCACGAGATATGCCGCTCCGCCCGCCCGAGCGTTTTCCGAACGGCCTCGGAATGGGGAGCCTCGACGATGAGTTCGACGCGCCTGCCCGAGTCACTCCCGCAGTTTGTCGCGCAGACACGGACCAAGCCGGTCGCCGACCTGTGGAAGTACGATCCGAAGGAGCACCATTCCTCGTACGGCAGTTACTGGTATCGCGCCATCGCCTGCATCCTGCTGTCGGGGCGGGTCCAGCCCAAGTTCGACGGCACTCCCAACATGACCGACGTCAATCGCGTCGGCAAGGAGGCCAACTTCAACCAGTACCTCACCGAGCGGGTCGGAAAGGTTCTCGTCGCCATGAAGGTGGTCGAGTCCGATCGGCGGCAAGACGAGTACAAGACGGGGCCGAACCTCAACGCGTTCTGGGACCACGATGTCAAGCGTCTGCCGGCGATCGCGCGGCAGGCCGTGCTTCGCCTCGTCGGGTATCTGACCGACACACCCTTCTGGCATCCCAAGGCCCGCGATGACGCGCCCTTGACCGCGTTCTTATCCGTCTTTTTCACGTGCTTCCGAGGGCTGGCCTTGGTTGAGTCCCAGCTCGGCCAGATCTTCCACGACTTCGCCCAGTTGCCTCCGGACGACCTGACCGAGGTGGCTCGCACTCTCGGGGTTAACGTGAAGGCCGCCACGATCGACGGCTGGAAGAAGATGCTCGAAGGCAAGGGCCAGAAGGCGCTGGTCGAGGCCCTCACCGTGGCCGAGTGGTTGTATTACCACGAACATCAGAAAGTCGAGTGGTGCTTCGCCAGCCCGATCGGCCTGGGAATGCTGGGGCTGGAGCCGCCGCCCCCCGCGCCGGAACTCGCGACGATGTTCCAGGCGCTGCCGGACCGCTCCATCTTCGCGGGGGCGGGCCTGGCCTGGAAAAAGCTCGTGCCCCTGTTTCGCTACGGTGTGATCCAGCGGATCGACCAGGTTTACGAGATCAAGCTGGACCCCAAGCGGCTGGCCGAGGCACCCGCAACCTGCATGCCCGCCGATGAATTACGTGTGGCACTTCGCGAGCTGGAGCCCTTGCCGCCGGCCATCGCCGACCTCTTGGCGACGAAAACCCCCGTGCGCGGCAAGGTGGGCATCCGCGGATGCAGTGCGCTGGTCAAGCCCGAGAACGCCGAGGTGCTGGCCGCGATCCGCGAGCATCCTCAGTTGAAAGGCTACATCGAACCGGGGGCACCGCCCGGCTACCTGCTCGTCAAGATGCAATCGGATCCCAACAACTTCGTCCGCCGGTGCCAGAACCTGGGCTTCGAGGTGAAGATGCTGTGATCCGTGGACAGTGGCCACTTTTCCCCACGGACCACTACCAGACAAACGGCACCAGCCGGTAACGGACGCGCTGGGTGTACTCCTGGTAGCCTTCCAGCCCGCGCTGAAGAACGCGATCTTCCATGAACGTCCGGAGAATGAGCATGCCGGCCAGCACGACGCTCGTCGCCAGGCCCCACCACGATCCCAGCATCAAGGCCATCGCGGGCATGTAGATCAGCGCGCCCGAGTAGAGCGGGTGCCGGACGATCGCGTAGGGGCCGGTCGAGATGACCGTGTGGCCGCGTTCTTCCTGCACCCGCACGACCGCGATGGCGAAGCGGTTCGCGCGCATCGCCAGGAAGCTGATCCACAGCCCGACGACGAGAATGACGCCGCCGACCACTTGAACCCAGACCGGCACCGTGGACCAGTGAAAGCGCACCGCGTCCAGGCCGATGAGGACCATCCACCCGAAGAACAGCACGACAAACGGGATCATGAGAACGCGGTCCCAGAGCGGCTGGCCCTTCTGCACGAGCGGCTTGAGGCGCGCGTTGATCAGGTCGGGGCTGTGCCGGATCATCCACAGGCTCATGAGCGCGCCCAGCACGAAGAAGAGGATCATGAACGCCCATCCGGCGGGCCAGTCGAACGTCCCGGCCCCGCCAAACAGCAAGGCCCCGAAGACAATGGCTTCCACGCCCAGCGCGATCCCGACTTTTGTGCCCACGTTCATGGACCGAACCTCCTTGTCGATCGAGTCCAGCCTTGTGAAAAGGTCAATCTGATCCACCCTCGCCGGCCTCTGGGCCGGTGATCCGCGGGACGACCTCCACGACCCTCCGGAGTGCCTCGTCGATGTCCGCCTCGGTGGTGGTCGCGCCGAGGCTGAAGCGAACGGACGAGCGGAGGCGCTCTTCCGGGATGCCCATGGCGACGAGGGTCGGCGAGGGCGTGTTGGCGCCGCTGGCACACGCCGAGCCGAACGAGACGCACACGCCGGCCAGGTCAAGCTGCATCAAGAGAGCGTCGCCGTCCAGCTCGGGGAAACCGACGTTCAAGGTCTGGGGCAGGCGCGCATCACGGTCCGATGGTCCCTGAATGATGACCGCGGCGGGTCCGAGCGCGGCGAGCAGGCCGGTGGCGAGCCGGTCGCGGAGCTGGTGCCAGCGGGCAATGCGCGCCTTCTGGACACGGTCCCAGATCTCGAGCGCGGCGGCCAGGCCCGCGCACAGCGGAACGGGGACGGTGCCGGGTCGTCGGCCGGCTTGCTGACCGCCTCCCAGCAGCCAGGGCACGAGCGCGGTTCCCTTTCGAACCAGCAGCACGCCCACGCCCATCGGCCCGTGCAGCTTGTGGGCGCTGGCGGCCAGGGTCGCGACGCCGAGGGCGTGGAAGTCCACCGGCACGCGGCCGACCGCCTGCACGGCGTCGGTGTGCACCGCGAGGCCGCGCACCGCGGCCAGACGGGCCAGATGCGCGACCGGCTGGAGCGTGCCGACTTCGTTATTGGCCAGCATCAGCGTGGCCAGCCGCGTCTCGGGTGCAAAGACGGCCGCATCGACCTCGGCGCGGCCCTCGGCAGTCACCGCCAGGTGATCGACGGCCCAGCCTTCGGCCGCCAGCCGGGCGACCGGCTCGGAGACCGCCGGATGCTCGATCGGGCTGGTGAGCAGACGTCCCGGCGGATGGGACCGGGCCAGGCCGAAGAGGGCCAGGTTGTTCGCCTCGGTCCCGCCCGAGGTGAAGACGACCTCGTCCGCGTCGGCCCCCAGCACGCGCGCCACCGTCTCCCGTGCCCGGTCCAGCGCCCGCCGCGCGGCGCGGCCGGCCGCGTGCCGGCTCTCCGGGTTCCCACCCGAGAGCCAGTGCGACCGCATCGCCCCGAACACCTCCGGATCGAGGGGACTGGTCGCGTTGTGGTCCAGATAGATCGGTGCCATGACCGCCTTGAGGCAAGAATCCCGCTCAGCGCAGGCAGCGCAACGCGATCAGCAGCCCGATCACGAACGTGGGCAGGCCCAGCAGCCAGAGCCAGGAGAACAGGGCCGCCCCGGCGACCATCAGCACAAACCCGATGGCCACGCCGACGAGACGGCCGACCCCCTCCAGCGCCCAGCCGATCAGGCGAAAAGGCCAGGTCAGTACCGACCAGATCGCTCCCACCATGACAGTCCAGCCTATCAGAATCCACGCGCCCCTGCGAACCCGGGACCGATTCCCTTGAGAACGCCCAGGGCGGAGTTGGGCTTGCCGAAACGGGCCGAGTCGGGTCCAATGCCCAGGCTCTCCCCAGGGGGATTCGTCGCCGCGGGCGAACTCTTGAGGCGACCGGGTGCGGGCAAGGAGGCCAGTACGGTGCGGAAGGTCGTCCTGGTCGTCGTGTTGATCGGGGCTTCCTTTGCGGGCGGGGCGGCGGTCAACGGCCCGGCGTGGGCGTGGACGCGGTCCTGGCTGACTCCCGCATCGGTGCCGCGGGACGCGTCCATCGAGCCGGTCCCGGCCGACCCCTTCCCGGCGGCGCCCTTGCCTGCGCTGGGGAGCTCATCGAGCCGGCCGCGTGACGCGGCGCCGGCCGCCGAGCCGCCCCAGGTCTCGCCGGCCCCGGAAACGCCCCGGCCCGAGCCGCCGGCCGCGCCTGATCCCGCCGCCCCCATCACCCCGCCCGCCGCGCCCCGGCGCCGGCCGAGGTCCCCGCGCCGCCGGTTCCCAGCTCATCGCTGCCGAAACTCGATCCGGTGCCGGCAGCGGAGCGCACCGAACCGGTCGCGGCCGTGCCCGAACCCGTCCCGCCCAAGGCCGATCCGCCTCTGGCGGCGCCGTCCACGGCCGACCGTGCCACCCAGGACGCTCCCCCGCGATGCGGCCGTGAACCGTGCCCTCGACCCCGCCCCGGCATCGAAAACCGACTGGGCCGAGATCCGCCGCCTCCTGGCCGAACAGGGCGTCCGGCATTACTGGATCGACGCCGAGCCGGCCGGCGGCGCTCGCGTCCGTTGCGTCATCCCGCTGGCCGGCGAACATGCTGTCGGCCAGCAGTTCGAGGCCGAGGGCGACGATGAGCTCCAGGCCGCCGAGGCGGTCCTGAAGCGAATCGCTTTGTGGAAGGCCGTCGAGGGACGGTGAGCCAGTTCCGAAAGCACCCAATGCGGCCCCCTCCCCCGCAAGTACGTGTTTAGCGTCTCGAGTGCCTATTTTTCTGTGTAGCGGCGGCCGTCTCGGCCGCTCCGAAGGGGTTCCAGCCCGGAGCGGCCGAGACGGCCGCCGCTACACAGAAAGGACTTACGTCCGACGGCCTACAGACACCAAGGCTCGCGCGCGGCGCGGGAGGTGAGGCGGTTGGCCTCGTCGTCGTCGACGAACTTCTCCGTCACGGGGTCGAGCGTGAGCTTGCGGCCGAGGATCCAGGCGAGCGCCGCCGCGTGGCAGGCGATGTGCGAATGCCGCATGACCTGTCGGGTTGGCCGCCGTCTGGGCGCGCGACTTGATGCAGTCGAAGAAGTTGCGGGCGTGGGCCGCGACGTCCAGGCCCACCGTGAGAGGCTTGTCCCGCAAGTCTTTGAGCTCGCTCTCGAGCGACGCCGGGTGCACCTCGATCTCGCCGCTGTCGCCGGTCTCGACCCAGCCCTCGTCGCCGACGAACCGCACCGGGCAGGTGCCCAGGTGCTGGACCCAGCCGGGGCGCTCGCCGAAGGGCGTCTTGAGGAAGTCGAGCACCAGCTTCACGCCGTTGGCGTAGCGGGCCGTGATGTTGGTGGGCGTCGGCTCGTACTCGATGGGCATGGTGTCGTCGGCCTCGTTGGCCCACTGGCAGAGGTCGACGGTGTGCGCCGCCCAGTCGAGCAGCCGGGCGCCGGAGTCGAAGTCGTAGTAGCCGCGCCAGCCTGCCGTCGACGTAGGCACTGTTGTACGGCCGCCAGGGCGCCGGCCCCAGCCAGAGGTCCCAGTCGACCACGTCCCGGGCCGGCGTCGGCTCGGCCGGGCAGCCAGGCGTTGTCGATGCCCGGGCATGTAGACCGAGGCGTACAGGGTGTGGAGCTTGCCGAGCTTCCCGCTGTGGGCCAGCTCGCACGGCCGCCTGGAAGTTGGCGACGCTGCGCCGCTGGGTGCCGGCCTGGAAGACGCGGCCGGTGCGGTTCATGGTGTCGGCCAGGTCCTGGCAGTCGGCGATGGTCAGGCCGCAGGGCTTCTCGCTGTAGACGTCCTTGCCGGCCTGCGCCGCCAGGATCGACGCCGGCGCGTGCCAGCGGTCGCCGGTGGCGATCAGCACGGCGTCGATGTCGGGCCGCTGCGAGCAGCTCGCGGAAGTCGCGGTAGAGGACGCAATCGCGGTTGCCGTAGTGCCGATCGACGAGCTTCTTGCCGGCCTCGCGGCGGCTGGCCTGGACGTCGCAGATGGCCACGCATTGCACGTCGGGCTCCTTGAGCATGCTCTTGAGGTCGTAGGTGCAGCGCGGGCCGATGCCGATGACGCCCAGCGTGATCCGCTCGCTGGCCGCGGCCACGCGGTCCCGTCCCAGCGCGCGGGCCGGCACGATGGCCGGGACGCACAGCGCGGCGCCGGCCGCGACCGAACCTTTCAGGAAGCCGCGCCGGGTCGCTGCGCCAGGGCGGTTCGTGTCTGCGTTCATGCGGTGTGGCTCCAGGAAAAATGAGGGACGACCTTCCCCTCGCCTCGACCCGTCCGAGCGGTCGAGGACCCCTTGACTGCGCCTAGCTTAACCCCCCACGGGCGTCGAGGCTACCACGCGCCGGCCCCGGCGGCAGGATAGGAAAGGCGCGACCAACGAATTGGCTTTCCCCCTTGCCAAGGGAGGATCGAGGGGGTTCCGGCCGGGACGCTGGGTGCCACGGGTTCCGCTTTGGGAACCCGTGCCGGGCGACCCTCAGCTCACAGACACGGGTTCCCAAAGCGGAACCCGTGGCACCCAGCGCCAGATTTCAAGAAAGGTCCCCCCTCACCGAGTCTTTAGCAAGCTCACCGGGTTGGCTGGAACATCTCAGCCCCGGAGGGGCGCGATCGTAAAGCCTGGGGCGTAAGCCCCAGGAAGCCGGAGTCAAAGCGATCTCGCCCCGGTTTCCTGGGGCTCACGCCCCAGGCTTTACGATCGCGCCCCTCCGGGGCTGGCTCAGAAACCCGGCGACGATGCTACAGTCTCCCCTCACCCGACACGGTGCAAGATCAGCGACCGCGTGGGGCTGGGACGCAGCGAGGGCGCGGAGGCGACGCGGTCGGGACCCTGGGCGCGGGCGAGGGCCTCGCTGGAGGCGGCCAGCAGCGGGCCGGCTTCGAGGGCGTGGTCGGGGTAGCTCGCCAGGCCGATCGTCACGCCCGGCGCCGGGTCGATCCCGCCGGCCTGGACCGCTTCGGCGATCGTCTGCTGAAGCATCCGCGCCAGGCGCAGGCCATCGTCGGCATTACAGCCGGGCAGCACGGCGACCAGCCGGTCGTGATCCTGCCGGGCGATGATGTCGCTGATCCGCAGCGTGGCGGACATGGCCCGCACGGCGCGGCTCAAGGCCGCGTCGACCAGCTCCTCGCCGCGCGGGTCGCGCCAGGCGGTCAAGGGGCCGATCTCGATGCACAGCACGCTCAGCGCCTCGAACCGGCGGCGGGCCCGGGCCAGCGCATGGGTCAGGAACGCGCCCAGGTAGGCCGGGTTGAAGGCGCCCGTGGCGGGGTCGCGGGCCGCGTCGCACTCATCCAGGCGGGCCGAGCGCAACTCGGCGGCCGCGGCCAGGACGCTGAGCACCTCCAGCCGATGTCGGACGACCGACCCGCCCAGTCCTCTCCGGCCCAGGAGGAGCCGCAGCAGGCCCCGGACCCGGCCGTCGAACTGCAACGACACGGCCACGGTCGACTCGGACCGGCTCGGCTCGGGCCGGGGGCCGGGCCAGTGCGCCACGCGCCGGGGGGACGGCCCGGCAGCTCCTCGATCTCCAGCTCGACCCAGCGCGCGCCGGTGACGCGGTGTGCCATGTAGACCAGGGCCATCCGGATCTCGGCCGGCGTGCGCGATCCGCGGAGCAGGCGGGCGAACTGGTAGACGACCAGATCCCCGTCTGGTCCGCGTTTCAGGCCGCGGATCAGCCGACGCACCGCGGCGAACGCCCGGCTCACCAGAGCCCGAACCGACCCTTTCCAGGAACCGAACGGCGCGGTACGCATGAGCGTGAGAGTCCCTCGCGGCCCCTCCGGTCCTTCGGAGCGGAGAGATACGGCCTGACACATGACCGACGGGTAATCCCAGGGGAAGCCTAGGCCGCGTTGCCGACAGTGTGGTCCGCCACTCGGATCGGTCTTGTCAAGCGGGGGGAAAAACGGCACCATGCGGCGCCGATCGTCCCCATCCCGTGCGGTCGGGGCGACGGTCGGCTTCGTCCGCCCTTCTCAGCGCGCTCGATGACGGCCCCGTCCGTGTCCGTCGGCTCGCAGAACTCGTTCGAGGAGCTTGGCCATGCGAACCCGCCTGTCATGGCTGGTCGCGCTGTCCGCCCTGATGACCACGGGCTGCGCCAGTACGCGGCTGAATACCGTCTCGCCCAATCCCCTGGTGATCCCCTCGGGCGAGTTCGAGACGGTCTGGAACCAGACGGTCTCGGTGGTCAACCAGTACTTCCCGATCGCCTCGGAAAACCGCCTGGCGCGGAAGATCGTCACCCAGCCGCTGATCGGCGCCACGCTCTTCGAGCCCTGGCGGTCCGACTCGGTCGGCTTCCAGGAACGGCTCGAGTCCAGTCTCCAGACCGTCCGCCGGTTCGCGATCGTCACGATCAGCGATGCCCCCAACCGGGGCTACGCCGTGCGCGTCGAGGTGTACAAGGAACTCGAAGACCTCGCCAAGCCCGACCGCCAGATGGGCGGCCGCGCCGTGTTCAAGAACGAGTTCCCCATCGACCGTACCCGCGATGTCATCGGCCCGATCCCGGTCCCCCTGCAATGGATTCCCCGCGGCCGCGATCCCAAGCTCGAACAGGCGATCCTGGCGAAGCTGCGGTACGCCTTGTTCCTCTGAGTGGCCGGTCCGACGTAGGCTGGGTCAAGACCCAGCCGAGGAAAGCTGGGTCTTGACCCAGCCTACGTCGGACCGGCCACGCTCATTCCCACGGATCCGTTACTGCCCGGGCGCGATCTTCGTAGCAGGAGATGGAGTCCGCGAGGTGCAGCACGGTCAGTCGCTGGCGGACTTCGGCCGAGGCGCTGCACAGGCGGACTTCGCCGCCGTGGTGCTGGCAACGGCCCGACAGGGCGAGCAGCAGGGCGTAGATCGAGCTGGGCAGCGATTCGACGGCGGAGAGATCCAGGATCAGCCGGCGGGGCACGGCCGTGGGTGAGCGGTCGGCCCATTCGAGCAGGGCGTGCCGCAAGGCCCGCGTCTCGGCCGGCGTCATGAGCTGAAGCGGGCTGAGCCCGAAGCTGGTGGCCTTGGTGAGCGGGTCGACGGTGCGGAACGCGAACAGGGTGCTGGACTCCAGACCGCTCGCCGGCGTGCGCCCTTTTTCGGCACTGGCCGCGGTCGGACCGGGCGAGGGCTCCAGGGCCCGCAGCAACGTGGTCCGACCCGGGTCGTTCGCGGGCGGCCCCGCATCGGGCGAGCTGAGCCAGTCGACGATGTCCGAGTCATTCTGGACCGTGGCATTGCCGTTCGCAGCCGGCGCGGCGGCGATCCGGAACATGAAGCTCAACTGCGCCACCTGGAGCCGGTCGCCGTCCTTGACGCGCACCACTTCCCCCTGGCGCAGGCAGCGGTCGTTGACCAGCGTGCCGTTGGTGCTGCCCATGTCTTGCACGCGGACCTGATTGCCCTCGATGACGATCGCGCAATGGACCGCGCTGACGGCCGGACTCTTGGGCCGCAACTGGCACTTCTCATCCCGGCCGATGAGGAATCGGGGACCGGCCACCGAGACGATGGTCCCCAGGCGCAGACCCTCGACGACCTCCAGACGGACGTCCATCGTTGACCCTTCCGGCATGACGCGCGATCGCTCATCCCCCAAGCGAGCTGTCACTCTCAGGCTACCGCACTCCCCATGCTCGGGACAAGCCGTGGACCGGCCCGTCGCTACGGCCCGACGGTGTCCTCGGTGCGGCGCACCCAGGGCAGGGAGCGCGGGTTCGGCGCGGTGCCGGGTGCGGGCGGGACGGCCTCGGGCCCCAGCGGCGACTGGCCGGGGCGGAGCCGGCGCACCATGTTCAGCGCGGCGTGCGCGCCTTCCTTGTTGTCCATGCCCAGAAGCACCACGGCCCGGCCGCGCCAGGCGTCCGGATCGCGCGGGGCCAGGTGCGACGCCTGATTGAAGCTGGCGATCGCCTCGGCCGGCCGCCGCAACGCGTACAGCGCCAGCCCCTTGTTAATCAGCGCCGGCACGCTCCGCGGGTTCAAGTGCAAGGCCATCTCGGCGAACTGGAGCGCCTCGATCAGATGGCCTTGGTTGCCCGAGGCCGCCGCCTGGTTGAACCACGCCGGCACGTAGTTGGGCTTGGTCTCCAGCGACAGCTCGTAGGTCTGCTGCTCTTCCTCGAAGAGTCCGAGCGTGGCCAGCGACACGCCCTTGCTGTTGAGGTCCCAGGCCTCGAGCTCGACCTCGGACGGCACGGTCGGAACCTCGCCGGTCAGCCGCCGCAGGAGCGCGGAGAGGACCAGCCGCAGCTCGCCGAAATTGCGGAACCGGCGGCTGGTCTCCTTCTCCAGACAGCGGAAAATGATCTTCTCGACCCGGCGCGCGACCCGGCCGTACCGGCTGGGGATGAAGCGCGTCAGCGGCGGCGGGGCCTCCTGGGCGTGCAGTCGGCCCAGCCGATTCTGGGTGGCGGCCAAAAACGGCGGCCGGCCCGCGATCATCTCGTAGAGCACCACGCCGAACGAATACAGATCGGCCAGGTGGTTGACCCCTTTCGGGTCGCGGAACTGCTCGGGCGCCATGTACAGACCGGTGCCGAGCAGGGCGCCGTCCGCCGTGGCGTCGCGCGCGGCCGGGCGGGGGGCGAGGGCCAGGGTCGGCTCGCCCAGATCGGCCAGTGGGAACGGCGTCAGCGCCGCGACCGCCCCGGGTGCGCCCGGCCAGTCGATCGTGCCGTCGTCTTCCGCATCCTCGGAGAGATCCACCGTCGCGCCGTAGTCCACGGTCTCGGTCGCCGTCGCCCTCAGTTCGGCTTCCACGTCCGACGGCTCGACCCAGTCGGGTCCCTCGGCGTCATCGGGAACGATCATCGCCCGGTGGCTCGCCTCGGCCAGGGGAATCGGGTCGCCCGTGCTGCCGTAGGGCGAGACCCAATCCGTGATCTTGGCCAGGCCGAAATCGGTGATCTTGAGGGTGCCGCCCTCGGTGATCAGCAGGTTCTCCGGCTTGATGTCGCGGTGGCATTGCAGACCCTTGCGGACGGCATGCTCCATGCCCATGCAGAACTGCACGCCGAAGCGCAGCACCTGGGGCAGATCGAGCCGCGCCGAGCCGATCCAGTGGCGCAGGCTGCCCCCGGCCACGAGCTCCAGGAACACGTGCGGCTGGTTCTCGATGAGCCGCACGGTGTAGGCATGGACGATGTTCGGGTGCCGATCGAGCTGAGTCCACGTGCGGCACTCGCTGACGAACCGGGCAATGGGCCGGCTCTCGCTGAGATACTGCGGCTTGAGCGTCTTGATGGCCAGCACCCGCTGGCTGGGCGCGCCCTCGTGGTCGTAGACCACGTACACGATCCCCATACCGCCCGTGTGGACGTCAAAGACCTCGTAACGATCCTCGATCCAGTCGCTGACCTTCCATTGGGGCATGGGGCACCACTCCCGATGCACTCCCGGCCGCGCCCGACGACCCGGCCGCCAGGACTCTTCAGGAATATTACGTGCCCGTGGCGTTTTCTTCGCAAAAAAATGCGCGAGTCGCTGCTCGCACCGAAAATTCCAGCGAAATCGGCGGGAAATAGGGAGGATAGGTGACATGGCGACGGGCCGGCGCGGCCCTTTCAGTCACCTTGTTCTGGCGTCACCTTCAGAGCAGGCTTTCGAGCAGAAGCTTGAGTTTGCGGACTTCGACCTCGACGGCGAACGGGTTGTCCAGGCGATCGAGGATCGAGACCGTCAGGGCGCGGCTGTAGTTCTGGCGTTCGAGCAGGTTGACGATCCGGCTGTAGTCGACCTGGCCCTGGCCGACGCGGACCTGGAACTCGCCGGGTTTCTTGCCGGTGTCGCGGAAATGGACGTTCTGGACGAAGGGGAAGACCTCGTCGAAGCCGCCCTGGTGGGGGCCGTTCAAGAAGGGACTCGGGTCGAGTGTCAGCCCCAGTCCCGGCACGGCCTGGCAAAGCGCGACGGCGGTACCCGGATCGGCGGTCAGCGTGGTCTGGTCGGTCTTGAGGGTCAGGACCAGGCCCTCGCTCTGGGCAAACAGGGCCAGCGCGCCGAGGCGTTGGATCTCCTCGTCCAGCGGCGTGCCCCGCGGGGCCGCGCGCAGGGTCAGCACGGCCACCTGCATCGGCTTGGCGAACCGGCAAATGGCCTCGAACCGCTTGCGCAAGGTCCGGTCATCAACCGGGCCGAAATCGAGGTCCAGCGCCGAGATGGTCAGACTCGGCCCCTGGCGAATCCGTTGCCAGGCCGCCTCGGGGTTCTCGGCCACGTGCGACGGCGGCATGTGGTTGCCGTCCTCGACCAGCGCCAGCTCGAACTTGTTGAACTCCAGCTCCGCGATGTGCCGCAACGCGGATTCCAGCGGCTCGCGGGTGAAGCAGAGCGTGCTACAAGAGACGAACACCCGGCCCCCTCCTTGTCCTGACAAATGCGGATTCCAGATTCCAGATGCCAGATTCCAGATTCCGGATGACTGATGCCGGATGACGGATGACTGATGCCGGATGACGGATTTCCGCTCGGGTCCGGAATCTGGAATCCGGAATCCGGAATCCGGCATCCGGAGTCCGCATCTCGAAGAATTTACCGGAGTCGCCGCCCTGGGGGTAGATCAGTCGCGGCGCCGGTGCGGACCGGCTCGGCGCTGGCATGGGCCCAGTAGGAGCCGGCCAGGCGGGCGAAGTCGGCATAACGGCGCTCGCGGAATTTTTGCAAGGCGGCCACCAGCGTCCGCTGGGCCCGCAGGGTGGCTTCCGACGGCCGCTCGCCGCTGAGTGCCAGGTCGTCGACCCAGAGCTTGCCGGGGGCGATCAGCTCGAACCGCAACCGCATGCGGTCGAGGCCGGCGTCGGGCAGATTCGAGATCCGGATGCGCTGCTCGGCCCAGTCGGTCCGCACGGGCACCTCGGCGCGGCGGACCATCGGCTGGCCGGCGGATTCGGCCTCGATCCAGACGCGCGCCTTGGTGTCGGCCCGGTCGGCGCGGAGCCAGATGTGCAGCTCGAGCGTGCTGCCGCCGGGAGGCACGAACCATTCGCCGATGGCTGTCGCCGCGGCGTTGCGCGCTTCCAGACGGAGCGCGCCCTGGCCGGTGTGGGGACGCTCGGGATCGATCATGACGCTCGCGCCTTCCGTACTCGTCCAGCCCGGCGCCGGCCCGGCCGCGGCCCGCGCGACGCTCGGCTCGAAGCCCGGATTGGCCAGCTCGCCGACACCCTGCGAGAGCCGGCTGAGCCGGGCCGACAGCACGTTATACTGCGCCGTCACGACTTCCTCCGGGAGACCGAGTTGCACCGGCTCGACCTTCACCTTCACGTCGCCTCCGCCGGCGCAGACGCGGCGACCCCGAAGGGCGCCAGTTCGAGGACCAGCCGGCGTCCCTGGGCGGTCGTCTCGGGCTGCAGTCGCAGGCCGCGGCCCAGATCGTCCACCGCCGTGTCGGCCCCCAGTTGGAGCGGCGCCTCGACCTGGATCGTGTACGGCGTGTCGTTGGCCAGGCCGAGAACCAGCCGGCCGTCGCTGGTCCAGGTCCGCGCCGCCACGCCGGCCTCCGGACCGGCCAGCACCGTGGAGAGCGCGGGCGGACCGGGCAGGGCCCGCAAGACGCGCGCGAACCGGCCGATCCGCTCCTCGCGGCCCGCGACCGCCCCCACGTCGAGCAGCACCCAGTGGGCGTCGAGGACCGCCAGCGCATGGCCCAGAGGCTCGTCGCCTCCGGCAGGCGATCCGGTCGCGGTCAGCGCGGGCTTCTCGGCGGTCGCCCGGTCGGGGTCCTCGCCGAGCACCAGCAGCCCGCGGCCGGGCCATTTCGCCACTGCCGCGTCCAGGTCCGGGTGCGTTGCCAGGTCGCGTGCCAGCGGCTCGCCCAGCGCGCCGACGCCGCGCAGCACCACCAGGTTCGACCGGTCGGCCGGCCATTGTTCGAGATCCAGTCCGACGGCCTGCCAGGCCGATCGGGGCGACTCGCCCAGGCTATCGGCGCGCTCGCCGCCGCGGCCCACCGGGCCGTCGTCCAGGGTCGGCGTCGCCACCACCAGCACCGCGCCCGGGCGCTGCGCGGCGGCGTCGGCGAGAGTGGCGTACAGCGACCCGACCTGACGCGCCCGCCAGGTCAGCCAGGGCATCTTGCCAGGGCCGGAAACATACTGCCGACGCGCGGCGAAGCGCGCCGGATCGTGGCGATCGACGCCCGGCGTGCGCCGGGCGGCGTCACCATCGAGCATGGCGCTGACGAACTGCGCATAGCCGGTATCGTCCAGCCCCGCGTCGGGAGGACCGGCCAGCGTCGCGCCCGGTCCCAGCCGGATCAACGCCCCGAGCAAATTGGCATACCGCCGACGAAGGGCCAGCTCCGTTTCCAGCCGCTGCTGCAGCGCCGCGCGGACCTCTGGGTGCAAGGGGTTATACGAAGGCCCGTCCGCCTTGCCTTCGCCGTTGAGCCGCACCACGCCGCGCTCCAGGGCCGCGGTCGAGGACGGCTCGGGCAGCCCCGGCAGCGCGGCCTCGCCACTGAGCTCGACCAGGGCCGAGAGCGTCCGTTCGGCCAGCACCCGCAGCGTCAGCTCGAGACGGTCGGGAGCCAGCGCGTCCTCGTCGGCCTGACCGTGCAGCGCCCGGCGGCGGTCGTGGTCCCGCAAGGCCGCCGGCAGCACCGCCACAGTCGCGCCGACGTGCTCCAGGTAGCCGGCCAGATTCCGGGCCTGGTTGAGCCGATCGCCGCCGAAGCGGTCCAGGTCGGCGGGCTGGCGCACGACCAGGCCGAACGTCCGGCCGGCCTCCGGCGCCGCGACGCGCGGCACGGCCGGCAGTTCCTCGAGCGCGACCGATCCCAGTTTGAGAGAACCGCTCGTGCCCCGATGGATCAGGACCAGGACCGGACTGGCCGCGTCGGGCCAGACCAGCCACGAACAGGCCGCCGGTTTGGCCCCCGCCTCCACCGGGGCGCCGGTGCCCGTGCTGTCGAGCAGCACCCGCGTGGCCCGTCCCTGGGCCTCGTCGCCGGGCACGACCAGCGCCACGCCGAGCGCGGTCGGGTCGCCGCCCGCGACCGTCAGCGTCAACCGGTGCGGACGTTCCGGATGGGCCACCTTCAACCCCACGGCCGCCCAGGACAGCCCGGTGCCATCAGCCGGACCCAGCGTGGCCGGGTCCGGTCCGCGGCCGACCAGCCCGCGCAGGCGGTCCCCCAGATCGGCCGTCGGCGCCAGGACCTCGTCGGGCAACGGCCAGGCGGATCGTCCCGGCTCGGCCAGCGCCGCCCGCCCCGAGGCAATCGGCCGGTGCCGGCTGCTGCCCCGGGGCAGATCCAGCGAATCGACGATCGTCCCCGCTCCCGCCGCCGGTGCCGGACCCGGCGACGCCGCGGCCTTCGGATCGACCACGACCAGCGTCAACCGCCGCTGCGCCTGGAGCACGATCGGCTCGGTCGTCCGCCGCCGATGGATCAACCGGCTCAAACGCGAGGCCGGCTCGGGCTCCTTGGCCTGCTTCCAGGAGGCGCGCAGATCCAGCACATACGTCCCTTCCTGCCGCGGCGCCGGAATCTGGAGGAGCACCGCCGAGACACACCCCGGCTTGGGATTGATGGCCACCGCCTGAAGCTGATCGCACCACCAGACGCGCTCACCGCCCCGGGCGGGCCGCAGCTCGCCGGTCAGCCGCACGGCCGCTTCCGTCGGCTCGGCGGTGAGGATGTTGAACCCGACCGTCACCGGCACCACGGCCCCCGGCGCGGCCAGGCCGTCGGCCTCGTCCTCGACCTCGATCGCGTCCCAGGGCAAGCGCCGGACCGTGATCGTCGCGGGCGTGCCCGGCGTGGACCGCTGCGGCGCCTCCAGCAACGCCGCCACCGGGAAGACCGTCGCATGCGTCCCGGCGCGCACCAGCAAATTGCCCCCGAGAGGCGCCTCGACCCGCGCCCGCACCCGTCCCTTGCGCAAGCTTCCCAGCTTCCAGGTTCCATCGCCCCTGGCTTCCGGTGCGGCGGCCGAGGGTTCGGGCCAGGCCACCACGTCCACGACCCGTCCCGACTGGGCTTCGAGAGACATCGTCGGCAGCTCGGGACGCGCGCCCGTGGGTAAGCTGGGCAATTCGGGCGCGACCCAGTCGATCTCGACCGTGAGCCGGACCGGGCAGGAGGCATCGGGGCCGGCGGCCCACACGCCGGCCCCACCGACCGTCAGGGCGACGGCGGCGAGGAAGCCGCTCAGCAATCGCGTTCGCCCTCGGGGCATGGGACATCCTGACCGGCTTCTCGGGTCCGCGTCCTTGCCGACCCGTCGCGATGCGATGTGATGATACCGCTCTCCCCCGATACCGGGTAGGCGGTCTCGATAACCTTCATCGGCAGCGCGACCAGGGAAACTGAAACGATTCCGCCAAAAAACCGGATACCGCCGATTGTGCCGTCGGCGGGGTGGCACTGGCAAAGCCAGTGGCACCCAAGAGGTGAGCGGCCTTTCCGTGTGCCACTGGCTTTGCCAGTGCCACCCCGCCGCTTCCCTTTTGCCCCGGCCACCCCCTTCGGGATCGGGCGCATGTCGTGGGAATGTGGTCCTTTCGTCGCATTGGCCTTGCGGGCGCCCGAGGGGATCGCCATAATCACGCGATGCGCGGTCCGTCGGGCCGCATTTTTGGTTTGGGGACCTGGTCCCCGGTCCGTGTGAAGCGAAGGTCTGTTCATGTCCGAGGTCCTTACCATCCAGGTCCAGCCGCGCGACCCGACCAAGAACAAGGGGACAGGGACCCGCGTCGCGCCGGCTCCGGCGCAGGGGCGGATACCGGCCATCGTCTACGGTCACAAGCAAGACCCGCTGCCGATCTCCCTGACGCGCGATGACGTCTGGCACATGCTCAAGACCGGCAGCCACCTGGCCGCAGCTCCGCACCGCGGACACGACCGAGATGGTCCTGGTCCGCGATGTGCAGTGGGATCACCTGGGCAAGGAGATCATCCATCTCGACTTCGCCCGCGTCAGTGCCGAGGAGATCGATCCACACGCAGGTGTCCCTGCAGTTGCACGGTACGTCGCCCGGCACGGTGGAGGGCGGCCTGCTCGAGTTCCTGGTCCATAGCCTCGATATCTCCTGCCGCGCCAATGCCATCCCCGACGCCATCCGCGTCGAGATCGGCGGGCTGCACATCGGCGCGGGCATCCACGTGCGGGACCTGGTGCTCCCCGAAGGCGTCACGGCCACGGCCGACCCCGACCTGCTGGTCGTACAGGTGGTCGCCCGCGCCGCCGCCCCCGAGCCGACGGCCGCGGAAGCCGGTCCGGCCGAGCCCGAGGTGATCGGCCGCAAGGCGGAAGAGAAGGAAGAGAAGGAAGACAAGAAAGAGAAATGATCTCGGCGCCCTCGGCCAGCTCGGGTCTGGCCACGAGGAAACTGGTGGTCGGCCTGGGAAACCCGGGATCGAAGTACGAGGCGACCCGTCACAACATCGGTTTCGCGGTCGTCGACCGACTGGCCGCGGGCGGGTGCCCCGTTCGTTTCGCCAGCAAGTTCGACGGCCTGCTGGCGGAGACCGAGATCGACTTCCACCGGGTCCTGCTCCTGAAACCGCAGACGTTCATGAACCTCTCTGGCCGGTCGGTCCGCCAGGTGACCCAGTTTTACAAGCTTGGACTCGACGACGTTCTGGTGGTGTGTGACGATTTGTCGCTTCCCCTGGGCAAGCTCCGGCTGCGGCCCGGCGGCTCCGATGGCGGTCAGAAGGGTTTACGCGACATTGCCTTGCAGCTTGGTTCCGAGCAATACCCCCGGCTCCGTATCGGCCTGGGCGAGCGCGGCAACGCGGATGCCTCCGACTTCGTCCTGAGCCGGTTCCGACCCAGCGAGCTGCCCGTCATCGAGGACGCCCTGATCGCCGCGACCCAAGCCGTCGCCGTCTGGGTCACGCAGGGAGTCCAGGCGGCAATGAATCGATTCAACGGCCCCTGACCCTCCGGCCATCAGTCATCAGTCATCAGCCATTAGCCATTAGCCATTTGCGAATCGGAGACCAACCCTTGCCCGTCATCAACACCTACGAAGGCATGTTCCTGCTCGACAGCACCAAGGTCGCGGTCTCCTGGGAGGCCGCCGAGCAACAGGTGCACGACATCCTCCACAAGCACAACGCCGAGATCGTCGCGAGCCGGCAGTGGGACGAGCGCCGGCTGGCCTACTCGATCGCGGGACACAAAAAAGGCACCTACCTGCTGACGTTCTTCCGCGCCGACGCGCAGCATCTGAAGGACATCGCGGCGGACTGTCGGCTCAGCGACCTGATCCTGCGGGAACTGATCCTGAAGGTCCACCCGAAGCTGGCCGACCATCTGGTCAACCAGGCGATGACCTCGACGCCCAACGTCGACACCGAGGGCGCGGAGGAGGAGGAGGAACGTCCTCGGCGGCGGCGCGAGGACTGAGCGATACCCCGGGCCGTAACCCCAGGCCGCGATCGGCCTTCACTTGTCTCCCCGACGCGGGCATGGTAGGCTCATGGGGAACAACTGTCTACGTGGCCGAATCGTACGGGCGGGTGGCGGCACGCGGGAAGGGGTCTGGTCATGGCGAATGTGAACAAAGTCTTTTTGCTTGGGCGGCTGACGCGGGACCCGGAGCTGCGTTACACGCCCGGGGGCACGGCCGTCACGGACCTGGGGCTGGCCGTCAATCGCTACTTCACCGCGCGTGACGGCGAGGCCAGGACGGAGGAGACGCTCTTCATTGACGTGACGGTCTGGAGCCGTCAGGCCGAGAACTGCTGTCAGTTCCTCAAAAAAGGACAGCAGGTCCACGTGGAAGGGTATCTGCGCACCGATAGCTGGGACGACAAGACGACGGGCGAGAAACGCACGAAGATCAAGGTGGTGGCGGACAACGTTCAATTTCTCGGCGGCTCCCGTGACGAGGCGGGCAACGACGCGCCGGCCCCCCCGCGGGAGGCGCCCGCGCCGGTTCGGAGCCGCCCCGGCCGGCCGGTCCCGGCAACGGCGCGTCGCGGTCCTATTCGAACCCGACTCGCGCCACCGAGCAGCGGCCGGCGCCCCGCCCCGGCCGATCCGGAACCCGAATCCGAGGAAGTGGACGACGATATCCCGTTTTGACGTGATGCCGGCAGCAGGCGGTTCGTGACCGGCCGCCGGAAAGATCAAAAGGACGACTTCTCACGCCGCCGGCCACCCGGAGAGCAGCGATCATGGCCAAGAGTACTGAAAAGCGGCCCGCCAAGGCTGGGGCCAAGAAGTCCGCACCCCGGAAGACCCTTGGTAAGGGTGTCAGTGTCGTCCTGCCGCCGCGCCAGCCGGGCGTCGAGCGGCGCAGGAACCACCCGTTCCGGGCCAAGCTGGGCGTCATGCACGTGATCTTGACCCACGACGTGGTGTTCGTCGGCCAGGCCGGCGACCTTGTCAAGGTCCGCCCCGGTTTCGCGCGGAACTACCTGATCCCCCAGGGGTTGGCCACCTTCGCGACGCCGCACAACCTGCGGATCGTGGAACAGCACCGGGAACGCATGCGGCAGCTCGAAGAGGCCAAACGGTCCGAGCTGCGCACCCTGGCGGGACTCATCGCCAAGCAATCGATCACGATCGAGGCCAACGCCAACGCGGAGGGACATCTCTACGGCTCGGTCAGCGCCGACATGATCGCGGCCGCGCTCCGCACGCACAACCTGCCGGTCCAGGACGAGCACGTCCTCATCGAGGGTCCGCTCAAGGAACTCGGCCTGTACACGATCAAGATTCACCTCGCCACCGAGATCGACACCGAGGTGAAGCTCTGGGTCGTGCCCACCCACACCGAGGAAGCGCCGGTCTGATCTGAGAGGCTATCCGGGATGCCCGGTTTTAGCCCCGAAGGGGCGGCAGTGAATAGCCCAGGGCGTCAGCCCTGGGGAGCGGGACGTCGTGACAAGATCCACCTCCGAGCCCCGAAGGGGCGACAGAACGTCTCGCGGGGCGGTGGTTTCTGTCGCCCCTTCGGGGCCCGGAGAGGGTTGGTGGGGCGTCCCTCCGGTTCCCAGGGCTAACGCCCTGGGCTATTCACTGCCGCCCCTTTGGGGCTTTCCGGACAGTCTCTGAAAGGGTGTACGAGAAGGGTTCTCTCATGTCGCGGCGGCCGTCCCGGCCGCTCCGGAATCCCCAATCCGGAGCGGCCGGGATGGCCGTCGCTACATGGAAAAGGCCCTACGAGAGACCGACCGAGGAGTTTTTCTGTTGAGCGTGGGCACCGTCGTCCGATACTATTGTTCAGGCAGCGTGGTCGGTTCGCGGCTGGCTTTTCGAAGTCCCAGAGGCGTCGATCTCTCATGGTGGCGAACGGCTCGGGGAGTGGTCCCGCGAACGGACGCGCGGCGGCATTGAGCACCGCCGGCGCGGATCGCCTGCCGCCGCAGAACCTCGAGGCCGAGCGGGGGGTGCTGGGCAGCATCCTGCTCGACAACGACGTCCTGCACGACGTCGTCCCGCTCCTGAAGGTCGAGGATTTCTACCGCGACACGCACCAGATCATCTACCGCGCGATCCGCGACCTCTACGACCTGGGCAAGGCCGTCGACGCCATCACCCTGGCCGACGAGCTGACCCGCCGCGGCGAGTTCGAGAAGATCGGCGGCGATGAGGCACTCGCCCAGATCCTCGACCGCGTCCCGCACGCGGCCAACGCCAAGTACTACGCCCAGATCGTCCGCCAGAAGTCCGTCAGCCGCGAGCTGATCGAGGCGGCCAACGAGATCCTCCGCGACGGCTACTCGAACACCTTCACCGCCGGACGAGCTCCTCGAGCCGGCCGAGCGACGGGTCTTCACGATCGCCGAGGACCAGACCAGCGGCGACACGGTCGAGATCCGCGAGGTGGTCGTGCAAGGCGATGGACCGGATCATCGCCCTGCGTCCGAGGAGCGGCACCCGGTCACGGGCGTCGCGCACCGGCTTCTATCGAGCTCGACGACATGACCGGCCGGCTTCCAGCCCGACGCAGCTCGTCATCCTGGCGGCCCGGCCGAGCATGGGCAAGACGGCCCTCGCGCTGAATATCTGCGAGCACGTCGGCCGTCGAGCGGAAGACGGCCGTGCTGTTCGTCAGCCTGGAAATGGGCGAGCTCGAGCTGGCCGAGCGGCTGCTCTGCGCCCGGTCGCGGGTCGACGGCCACAAGCTCCGCACCGGGCAAGGGGCTGGGCGCCCGCGAGATGGCCCTGCTGGGCAAGGCCTACGACGAGCTGCGCGAGTCGGCCGCTGTTCATCGACGACACCCCCGCGCGGAACATGCTCCAGATCACGGCCAACTCGCGCCGGCTCAAGCTGCGCCAGAATCTCGGCCTGATCGTGGTCGATTACATCCAGCTGATCGACTCCGAGGACTCGCGCGACAGCCGCCAGGAGCAGATCGCCAAGATCAGCCGCCGGCTCAAGACGCTCGCCCGCGAGCTGCAGGTCCCCGTGATCGCCCTCTCCCAGCTCAACCGGGCCGTCGAGAACCGCGAGGACCGCCGTCCCCGCATGGCCGACCTGCGCGAAAGTCGGCGCGATCGAACAGGATGCCGACCTCGTCCTGCTCCTGCACCGGCCCGACTATTACGACGCCAACGACCAGCCCGGGATCGCCGAGCTGATCGTCGCCAAGAACCGCAACGGCGCCACCGGCACGGTCAAGCTGACCTTCCTGAAGAACTTCACCCGGTTCGAGAACCTGGCCCAGGTGGCCGATCCCTTCGAGGGCGGGCCTTTCTGAAGATGCGCGGGGGCACTCGGAAGGGATGAAGGATGAGGGATGAGGGATGAGAAAGAAATTGGATTCTCTTTTTTCATCCCTCATCCCTCATCCTTCATCCCTTCCGAGTGCCCCCGCGTATTGTGCCCGCGGATCGACTAGAATCACTACGGATGGCCAGGAGTCTTTGCCTCGCAACGACGGGAGGCGGCGCGATGAGCACCGATCTGGAGCAGGTCATGACCGGCGATCGCTGGTCGTTGACGATGACGAAGTCGCTGGGCTGGTTGCTCGGGCTGGCCTTCGTGGTCTTCGGCGGACTGCTGTGCGCGATCCCCGTAGGGGCGGTCTTGGGGGTGCCGGCGGTTGTCATTGGCCTTTTCCTGTGCCTGAGCTTCTGCGTTTCGATGAGTGCCTCCTTGGTCTCGCCGCGCGTGGCGGTCCTCCTGGTCGTTCTGGGCCTTGTGCTGGTGGCCATGGGCCGGACGATGGCGCCCATCGACCAGCTTGTCGAATCGTTTCGTGTCAACCAGACGCTCGACAAACGGACCGGCCTGGGAGGCGCCTTTGGAATCCCCATGCTCCTGGTTGGGGTCTGCCTGTTTCAGCTTGCCGCGCCTTGGGTCCGCGTCCCGGACCGGATGCATTTCGTGCGGGGCGTCCTGTGTTTGATCTTGATCGTGGCGGCGAGCCTGGCGCTTCTGGTGGCGGCGGTCATGACGCGGCACAGGCCCGATTGGCACGCGCAGCCGCTCTGGGGCTGGATCGCCGTGCCGCTGCTGATTGGTTTGAGCGTCGGTTCCCGCCAGCGCTGGCGGGGCGTTTCCTGGGTGCTCGTGACGCTCTGTACCGCAGTCACCTTGCCCCTGACCTGGCAGGCGCTGTTGCGGTTGCAGCCCTGAGCGGGAGTACGAGCAGGTCTCGTAGGGTGGGCTCGGCCCACCATCCGGGAAACGAGGAGGTGGGCCGAGCCCACCCTACGGGACCTGCTCAGCCTTCGACGCTCAGCGCGCTCTGGACCGAATCCTCGAGCACCGACCAGGCCAGGCCCTTGTCCTCGTGCCGGGTGGCGAGCACGCGCAGGTTGAAGACCTGCCGCTCGGCCTCGTCGGGGCCGACGATCACCGCCAGCTTGTGCCCGCGGGACGACCCATAGCCCATCTGCTTGCCGATCGAGATCGGCTCGGGATAGACCTCCGCGCCGACGCCGGCCGCGCGCAGCCGCGCCGCGAACCGGAACGGGATTACGGGATCGACGCCGGGGAAATTGGCGATGAGAACCGGAACCGTGGTCGTGGCGCCTTTGAGCCATCCCGCCTCGTCCATCAGGGCGAGCAACCGGTCCAGTCCGATCGACGCGCCGACGCCCGGCAGCCGGCGGCTCGTGAACAGGCTCGCCAGGTTGTCGTACCGGCCACCCGAGGCGACACTGCCGAAGTGCTCCCAGCCCTTGACGGTCGTCTCGAAGACGATGCCGGTGTAATAATCCAGCCCCCGGGCCAATCCCAGGTCGAGGGCGATGCGATCCTGGGGCACGCCGGCGGCGTCGAGCAGGTCGAGGACCGTCCGCAGGTTGGCGATCCCCTGCCCCGCGTGCGGATCGGCTCCCAGGGCCGATTCCGCCTCGCGCAACACCTCGACGCCACCCCGGCCTGTCTCCGCGAAATCGAGGACCCGCTGTGCCTGGTCGGCGGTCAGGCCCGGCGCCGCCTTCCTTCTGGAGCTCGTCGAGCACGGCCTTGCGGCCGATCTTGGCCAGCTTGTCGAGCGAGCGCAGCACCGGCCCGCTGGAACCGCTCAGCCCGAGCGAATCGAGCATGCCGTCGAGGATCTTGCGATTGTTGAGCGTGATGGTGAAGCCCGGCACGCCGGCCGCCGCCAGGGCATCGTGGATGACCTGGGCGGTCTCGGCGTCGGCCAGGACGCTCTCGCTGCCGACGGTGTCGAAGTCGCACTGCATGAACTCGCGGAAACGTCCCTTGGCGGGCCGTTCGCCGCGGAAGACGGAGCCGATGGCGTAGCGCTTGAAGGGCACGCCGAGCTCATCCACATGTTTAGCGATGAACCGCGCCAGGGGCACGGTCAGGTCGAACCGCAAGGCCAGCTCGCCGGGGGTGCCGCCCTTGTTCGTGACCTCGAAGATCTGCCGCAGGACCTCATCGGAGCCGGCCCCTTTGCCGGTCAGGACTTCCATGCGCTCGATGTGCGGGGTCTCGATCGGCACGAAGCCGAACGAGGCGAACGTCTGGCGGAACGTCTGGAGCATCCGCTCGCGCGGGATCATCACCGCGGGGGGCAGGTCACGCAGCCCGCTGGCGACGCGGGGGTCGATCATGATGTCGAGGTCCTTGCCGTCGGATCAGGGTACAAGTGAAAGCCCAGCCCGACCTTGAGAAAATGCGAGTCGCCCGTGAAGATGTCGGCCAGGCCAAGCTCCCGCATGACCACCATCGAGGTCAGATCCACGAACGAGATGTCGGGCTTGTCGTGGTAACGCTGGCGCAGCCCCCAAGCCTGGCGGAATTGGGCCGGGGAGACATAGATCAGATCGTCACGCCGGGCATCGAACGATTGAAGCAATCCGTCTATGTATTGAACGGCATCGGAAAACGCGATGGACCCGAACACGCTGCTAATCGCCTCTGAGAGAACGTAATCCGTGGTCACGTATTTCTGCTTTGCTTGGCGAAACGCGGCGTGCTGCTGCCTTGCGGCGCGGTGATACGGGTCACGCTGATCCACCAGTGCCAGCCAGGCCCAGGTATCGACGAAGATCATGATCGGTCTTCTCGACGCCTCAAGGGGCCGTAAAGAATGTCATCGTGGTGTTCCGCAATGCTGTAGTTCGGGTCGCCTTTCCCGATTCCTCCCTGATTTTCGTACAACTTGCTCGGACGGAGGAGACTGTCGCCGATCCCGATCACCTCCGCCAGCGGGTCGGACGGGTCGAGCGTGACTTCAGACGTGTCGGTGAGCTTCTCAGGCGGAGCCACGGCCGGCGTCACGACCACGCGGACCTCGGCGTCCCTTCGGCCAGTTCCACCGGCTCGTTCGGCCTGAGAACGCCGTTCTCGAAGACGGCTTTGAAGATAATAGACATCGTCCGGCCTCCCGCAACGGGACTTCGCAGTGACCAGGGCCATTTTACCACGCCCCCCTGTGGCGTCGCACGGCCAGTTGTAAGATGGAGGCGCGTCCTCGGTTCCGGTTCGACATGTCCTGAGCGGAGGCCCGGCCATGCGGTTGCGATTCCGGTTTCGTCTCTCGCATCTGATGTGGGCCGTGGCGGTCGTGGCAGTGGTGCTCGGGTTGGTCGTCCTCATCGGCGTGACGCCATCGGGACGCCCGCGGCAGCGCGGCAGTGCTCAGTGTACGTGTAATCTCAATACAGATCGCGCTGGCCGTACACAACTATCTGCAGAGCCAACGGCGATATCTTCCCGCTGGGGACCGTTGGCAATCCGGCACTCCCCGCCGAGAAGCGATTTAGCTGGCTCGTCACGGACAGATGCCCTATTATGAGCGGACATCAGGACCTCGTATTCCATGATAATCAGCCCTGGGATGCGCCGCGCAACTTACGGCCACTCCGGTCATCCACGAGGCGCGATAGGCTCGCCTTCCTGGCACCGGCCGGTGAGATGCACGGCTTCATTTGCCCCTCATCGGGCCATCAGGGCCGGGCATCGGCGAAAGTCCAGGACTGACCTCGTATGTCGGTATCGCCGGACTCGGGCCGGATGCCGCGACGCTGCCGAAAGGCAACCCTCGTTGCGGTGTCTTCGGCTATGATCGGGTGATCTGCCCGTAAAGACATCACCGACGGCACTCGCTACACGATGATGGCTCGCCGAGACGAACCTCGCCAACGGCCCCTGGACGGCCGGCGGGCCGTCCACCTTGCGGCGCCGTGGACCCGGCCCATCAGCCGTACATCGGGCCGGGGCGGCCCTTTGGCGGCATCCATCCCGGTGGGGTCAATGTTCTGATGGCCGATGGCTCGGTGAGGTTCGTCAAGCGACACGACCGATCCGAAGGTTTTCGAGGCCATCGCGACCATCGCGGGCGGCGAGCCGGTCGGCGAAATTCCTTGACCGGGTGAGTCGGACATCTTCCCTGGGTTGAAGCATGGCCGAGACCGATTCTCCTCCGCAAATACCGCCCACGAACCGCGCTCGACTGCGGAGCTGGTGCGCGCGTTCGTCGAGCACTGGGGCGTGATGGCCCGCGCCTGGGGGATCAATCCCACGATGGGCGAGCTGTTCGCCCTGCTTTACATCACCGGCACCGACTGGACGGCCGAGGAAATTCAACGGGAGCTGCACATCTCGCGGGGAAATGTGAGCATGAACCTGCGCGAGCTGATGCACTGGGGGATCGTCCACCGCATCCACCGGCCGGGCAGCCGCCGCGAGCACTTTCGGGCCGAAGCCGACGTCTGGACGCTGTTCCGCTGCATTTTAGCCGAGCGCAAGAGACGCGAGCTCGACCCCACCCTCCAGCTTCTCGACCGGGCCGCCTTTCCCGTCGGCGACGATCCCGAGTCCCAGGCCATAGGCGAGCGGATGCAGGCCCTGCTTCGTTTCCTCCGGGCCATCGACGGCCTGGCCGCCCAACTCGCCGCGCTGGAAACCGCCGACCTGGAACGCTTGCTCACGCTGTTCGGCACCGGCCCGGCCTGAGGGAGTTCCCGTAGGGTGGGCTCGGCCCACCATCCGGGGCCAATCTGAACATGGTGGGCCGAGCCCACCCTACGGGAACCCTCCGGCGGTCCCGTACAGCGTGCGAGTTTTCAAAGTTTTCTAAAAATAAAATTCGCGCTCCCGGTCTGGTCGAGAGCCCTGGCATCGCATAGAAAGTCAGTGTGTGGACCACCAGGTGGACCCACGAGATTGATGAGAACGACCTCTACAGACCGCCCGCGCCCACTGGGCGGAAGGTGTGGGCATCTCACCTTGGGGGTGAGAGTTTGTTGAGGTTGTATCAGCCGGGGACCCGTCTCATCGACCTGATGTGGCGCGGTCCCCGGTCGTGCTTTCGAACCGGCGTTTCCGGGCCTGACTCGTGGCAGCGGCCTCAGCCGTTCGCTAAACTCCCTCGCGGGGAAATGAACCACCTGGGAGCGGCTCCATGAAACGCGGGATCACTGCGGTCTGTCTCCTCGCACTCGTCGCGGTGGCGATGACGCGTGTCCGCGCGGCCGAGCGGAACGTCGTGCTCGTCGTGGCGGACGATCTGGGGCTTCAAAAGGGTTGCTAGGTCGTGTTGACGAATTCGAGCAAGTGACATAACCAGTTCAACTTGCGCCGATCTTGCCCAGTTTGACACCGCTTGGCGTGCAAGGAGTTACGGCGAATTCGTCAACACGATCTAGCTTTGTTCCGCAGCAGGACCTATCCGCCATGATCTTCATGAAGCTCGCGATCATTGGACTGGCGGCGGGGATCATCGCGGGTGTCTTCGGTGTGGGAGGCGCGATCATCATCGTGCCGGGCCTGATCTACTGGGTGGGATTCAACCAGCACCTGGCCACCGGCACCAGCCTGGCGATTCTGCTCCCGCCGATCGGCCTGGCGGCCGTCCTCGAGTATTACCGCCGAGGGAACGTCGATCTGAAAGCCGCCGTGATCATCGCCGTGCCGATGTTCGTCGGCGGCTACTTTGGCGCGTTCCTGGCCAACAAGCTCAGTGGCCCTTACCTGCGGCTGGCCTTCGGGGTGTTCGTCCTGTTCATGGGACTCTCGCTCGTGTTCGGGGCGTGCCGGCGGCTGGGGTGGATTTAGAATGCAGGGATCTCAACGCAAAGATCGCGAAGAACGCGAAGATGGGAGAAAGAGAAGAGAATAAGTTAAAATAGGGACATGCAAGAAATCCAGCTACTTCACTTAAACTTTTCTCTTTTTCTCATCTTCCTCTTCTTCGCGGTCTTTGCGATCTTTGCGTTGAAATCCATCTTCCTCTTCTTCGCGGTCTTTGCGATCTTTGCGTTGAAATCCACGTCATCCCGACCTGAGCCGGAACCGTTCGACGATCGTCTCGCCGTCAAGCCAGTTCGGGCCGGCGGCGATGTCCACCTTGAGGGGCACATCGAAGCGGATGGCGCTCGTCATGGCCTCGCGGACCAACTCGGCCAGGGCGGGAATCTCGGCGTCGGGGGCTTCGAAGACCAGCTCGTCGTGAATCTGAAGCAGCATGCGGGCCTGGAGTTTCTCGGCGCGAAGCCGGCGGTCGACGTCGATCATCGCCTTCTTGATGAGGTCGGCCGCCGACGACTGGATCACGGCGTTCACGGCGATCCGCTCCGCCTGGCCGATCATGCGATCGGTGCTCTTGATGCCGCTGATCGCGCGCCGACGTCCCAGGATCGACTCGACGCGGCCTTTGTCCTTGGCGGTTTCGAGCGTGCGACGGATGAATCGCTCGACGCCCGCGTATTGCTGGAAATAGGCGGAAATGAACAGCTCGGCCTCGCCGCGCGTGATGCCCAGCCGCGCCGCTAACCCATAAGCACTGAGGCCGTAGATGATGCCGAAGTTGACCGTCTTGGCCATCCGGCGCTGTTCGGACGTGACCTGCGCCTCGGGTACGTGGAAGATCTCCGAGGCCACGAAGGCGTGAATGTCGCGGTCCTCGGCAAAGGCGCGGCACGAGCTCCGGGTCTTTGGAAAAATGCGCCAGGATACGCAGCTCGATCTGGGAATAATCGGCCATCAACAGCGACCAGCCGGGGAAGCCCGGAATGAACGCCTGGCGGATCTGCTGGCCGTCCTCGGTGCGGATCGGGATGTTCTGGAGGTTCGGATCGCTCGAGCTGAGCCGGCCCGTCGCCGTGACGACCTGGTTGAACGAGGCATGAATACGGCCGTCGTCGTGGACGAGCGCGGGAAGCGTGTCGAGATAGGTATTCTTGAGCTTCTCAAGCTGGCGGTGCTGCACGATCAGACGCGGCAGCGGATGCCGGGCGGCGAGCTCTTCGAGGACTTCGGCATCGGTGCTGGGCTCGCCCTTCGGGGTCTTCTTCGTCGAAGGAAGCTTCAGCTCCTCGAACAGGACCTGCCGCAACTGCGGGCCGGAGGCGATGTTGAAGGTGTGCCCGGCCGCGCTGTAGATCTGGGTTTCGATGGCGTCGAGGCGGTGGCCGAACTCCCGCGAAAGCTGCTTGAGCCGGTCCGTGTCGATCCGGACGCCGACGCGCTCCATCTCGGCCAGGATGCCGATGAGGGGCCGCTCCAGGTCGGCGTAGAGGTTCCACAGACCCTCGGCGCGGACCTTGGCCCCGAGGATCGCATCGAGCCGCCAGGTGGCGTCGGCGTCCTCTCCCGCGTATTCGCGCGACGCGGTCCACCTCGACCTCGTCCATGCGCGACTGGTTCTTGCCTTTGCCGATCAGGGCCGTGATCGGGATCATCGTGTGATCGAGCAGGCGGCGGGCGAGCTCGATCGAGGTTGTGGTTGCGCTCGCCGCTTTCGAGCAGGTAGCTCAGGACCATCGTGTCCGTGAACGGTCCGGCCAGCTCCAGGCCGGCACGCTTGAGCACGAGCAGGTCGTACTTGAGGTTCTGGCCGACCTTCTCCACCTCGGGGTTGGTGAGCGCCGGCCGGAGAGCGTCGAGCGTCGCCGCCAGGTCGAGGACCCGGCTCCCTGCCGGGCCCGCGCACGGGCAGATAATAGGCTTCCCCCTCACGCCACGAAAACGACAGGCCGACCAGATCGGCGCGGAGCGGGTCGAGGGCCGTCGTCTCGGTGTCGAGGCAGAACCGCGGCTGCCGTGAGAATTCCGCGACGAACGCCGCCAGGCTCTCGGGGGTATCGATAAGCTGATACTTCGACGTGTCCCAGACGGCCTCGGCGGGCTTCTCGGGATCGACGATCTCGTCGAGGAACCGATGGAAGCCGCACTCGACGCAGAGGGCCTTGAGCGTTTTGGCGTCATAGCCGTCGCTGTGCAAGGCGTCCCAGTCGATGTCGATCGGCAAGTCTTCCCGCAGCGCGATCAGCGTGCGTGCGCGGCGGGCGGTCTCGGCGTGGTCCCGCAGGTTCTCTTGCCGCTTCTTGCCGGAGACCTGGCCGACGCTGGCCAGGATCGTATCAAGATCGCCGAACTTCTGGAGCAGCTCGGTGGCGGTCTTCGGCCCGATGCCCGGCACGCCCGGCACGTTGTCCACCGCGTCGCCCACCAGGGAAAGGAGATCGACCACCTGCCCCGGCGCGACGCCCCATTCGGCTTTCAGACCTTCGACATCGAGCAACTGCCCCTTGCGCAGGTTGTAGATGCGGATGTGCTCGGACAAAAGCTGCCGGGCGTCCTTGTCCGCCGTGCAAATCAACACGTCGAGCCCGCGCTCTTCGCCGCGCCGGGCCAGGGTGGCGATGACGTCGTCGGCCTCGAAGCCGGGGGAGATCAGCACGGGCACGCGAAACCCTTCGAACAGGCGGCGGATCACGGGCATCTGCACGCGCAGGTCCGGGTCCATCTCAGCGCGGTTCGCCTTGTAGGCCGGGTAGATCTCGGCACGGAACACCGGCCCGGCGCCGTCGAAGGCCGCCGCCAGATAGTCGGGCTTCGGTCGCGCAACAGGTTCAGGAGGTCGCGGAAGATGCCGAACACGGCGTTCGTCGGCTGGCCGCTCGGCCCCGCCATGGCCGGCAGGGCATGAAAGACCTGGAAAATGAACGAGTAGGCATCGATAATGTAAAGCGTCGGTCGCTCGGACATGCGCACCCCATTTCCGAGACTGTCGCCACGATACCGGGCCGTGTTACAGGAGAGGTTGGGTGCCACGGGTTCCGCTTTGGGAACCCGTGCCGAGCGACCCCCAAGCCGCAGACACGGGTTCCCAAAGCGGAACCCGTGGCACCCACCGCCCACCGCCCACGCCTGTCTGCTAGGAAGTCGAGACCGACCCGGCATCCCCGCGACAGTCCCCCATTTCCAGGCCGGTTGCCCCCGAACCACGAGACGGCGACGACCGTAGTTCAAGACAGCCGACGCCTCGTTCAAGCTATCCCGGCCGCACCGTCTGTCAAGCCTCGGCGCACGCCGACCGGCCCGACCGCATCGAGAATCGACCCCGGCAGGGAACGCGCGCAGCGTCGGTAGCGTCGAAAAGAGGGAATACGACGGTCCCAGGAGACAAACCACCTGTGCCGGTGTTTGACCAGGCGGTGTCCTCGTTGTAAAATCCAACGGTCAGGAAAGATCGGCAGAATGTGTCCTTCAGGGTGGGGCGTGACGGACGGATTTGTCATGCTGCCCCTGCACCTCTCGTCGCGTGTGACATACTTGGAGTGCGAATCGGCACGCCGCCCGCTCACGGTCCATCCCGGGCGCGAGCTCGTCGTCAGGAGCCACCATCCATGGCCGCGGCCAATGAATCCCAGGGCCTCAAGATTGCCGTGGCGGTGTTCGTCACGTTCACGGTCGTCTTTGCTGTCACGACCTACTTCGCGTATTCCAGCTACTCCCAGGCCACGGCCAAGCAAGCCGAGGCCGAGCAGAACGCCACGAAGTATCAGGGAGAGTGGAGCAAGGTCAAGAACCAATATGAGACCATCCGCGACCGCGGGCTTCAGCAAGGTCGAGGAATTCGAGAACCTCCAGAACGAGATCAAGAAGACCGACAAGGCCATGGAGGATCAGCTTACCAAGCTGAGCGCCGCCGTCGCCAAGAAGGTCGAAGAGTACAAGAGCGCGGGCGGGCAGCAGGAGAAAATCAAGGAACTCGCCGACGCCAGCGCCGAGCTCGTCTCGCAGATCACGACCGAGCCGAACAAGACGTACGTCTCCACCCAGGAGCGGCTTGTCGCCTTGCTCGACAACCTCGCGCAACTGACGACCACCCTGGTTCTCGACAACGAGGAACTCAGGAGCAACCTGGGGAACGTCGACAAGATCAACTCCGAGCAGATCAAGGTCCAGATCGACGAGTTGAAGAAAGTCAAGGATGAGCTCGAGGCCGAAGCCAAGCGGCACGAGGGCGAACGGACCAAGCTCATCACCACCAACGACGAGCTCTCGACCAAGAACGCCCAGCTCGCCTCCGACGCCGCCGGGCTGAAAGAGCTGCTGGCCCAGGCGAAGAACCAGTACGAGGTCGATCGAAAGGACCTGAACAACAAGGTCAAGATGTATCGCGACCAGATCGAGCGGCGCGACGAGAACGGCAGCCTGGACAACGTGGTCATGGACGTGCCCGCGGGCAAGGTCACCTTCGTGGACTACAACCGCGGCGAGGTGCAGACCAATCTCACGCGGTCCCAGGGCGTCACGGAGCGGCTGCACTTCGCGGTCTTCGATCGCAATTCGCCGGGCCTGCCCACCGATCATCCCAAAGGCACCATCGAGGTGATGCAGGTGGGCAACAGCGGAAGTCTGGCACGCATCCTCAAGACGAACGTCCCCAGCGAGCCGATCCGGGCCAATGACAAACTCTATTCGCCCGCCTTCGGCCAGGAATGGCACAAGCGCTTTGCCCTCATCGGCAAGATCGACGTGAACCGCGACAGCAAGGATGACCGCGAGGATCTCAAGCGGATGATCCAGGCGGCCGGCGGGGAAATCGATTACGACCTGCCCCCGCCCGGCATCGGCAAGGAATCCGGCAACATCACGGCGCTGACCACCTGGTACGTCATTGACGATGAGGGGGCCATGCGGCCGGAAACGCATCTGAAGGAAACGGACGACACAAAGTATCTGGCCAAGCAGACGGAGATGATCCAAAAGGCCGAGCAGTACGGCGTGCGCCACATGAGGCTCAAGACCCTGCTGGCCCAGTTGGGCTACCAGTTCGGCGAGTCGGTGCCGGGTCAGGTCGAAGCGATCGACAAGACCCTCTCCGAGGAACTGAGCCATCCCAAGAGCCGAGCCACCACCAAGGCCGCCGTTCCCCCGACCGAGGGTCGCGCCTCCGGCCGAAGGAACCACGCCCCCGGCACCGGGCAATCCGTTCGCGCCCGCGAACGGGGCCGCGCCCGGCGCGGCACCCGAGCCGGAGAAGTAAGAGGCTATCCGGGAAGTCTGGTTTTAGCCCCGAAGGGGCGGCCGCGTGTAGCCAGGGGCGTCAGCCCCTGGAAACGGGACCGCGACCGCGCCATTCGCCTCCGCAGCCCCGCAGGGGCGACGGAAGCCGTGGCGCCGCTTCGCCTTCTGTCGCCCCTGCGGGGCTGTGGAGGGGCGCCGTGACGCGTCGTTCACCCCACCAGGGGCTGACGCCCCTGGCTATGCGCTGCCGCCCCTTCGGGGCTTTCCGGATAGCCTCTAAGCTCGCGGCGTTCTCCGTTCGCTAGCAGCAACAGGAAGCCCGCAGCGCCAGCGAGTGCATTTCTCCCAGAGATGCACTCGCTGGCGCTGCGGGCTTCGCGGAGATCAGATCATGAGACTCGACGATCGAAAAGTCGTCGTTGAACCCATCCTTGCCGGAATACTCGCGGATGAACTGCATGAGGCGGTCCATGTCCGAGAGGCTCGGATGGGAGGGCCGGGCCATGAGCTCTTCGAAGGCCTCGAACGACCACATCGAGCCGTCCGGGTGGGTCACCTCGAAGACGCCGTCGCTGTAGAGAAAGATCTTGGAATTGGGGCCGGGCGTGTAGATTTCCGACGGATAGTCGATGTCCTCGAAGGCGCCGACCATCGGGCCGGTCGCTTCCAGGCGGACGGCCGGGGACGTCTTGGAACCTGCGCCGACGAGGAGTGCCGGGGGGTGTCCGCCGCCGGCGTACGCGAGCTGGCCGGTCTGGAGATCGAGCACGCCGTACCAGGCGGTGAAGTACTTGTCGGCCTGCTGCGACATCTGGAAGCGGCGGTTCAACGCCGTGATGACCTGCCCCGGGTTGGCGAAATCGGTGTCGGGCAGGCTGCGGGAACGGACCGCGTTGAGGACCGACACGGACAACAGCGCCGCCCCGACGCCGTGGCCCACGACATCGAAGAGGTAGAAGCTGAAGTGGCGCTCGTCGATGAGTCATATCCGAAGGTGTCGCCGCCGAGCGCCGCCGACGGGACGAAGCGCCAGTCCGCCTTGACCTTGCCGTCCACCAGCTTTTCGGGCAAGAGCGAGCGGACGTAGTGGGCGGCTTCCTCGACATCGTTGGCCAGTTGCCGCTGGCTCTCGACGAGCGCCTGGAACGCCTCGTTGCGCTGGAGCAGGTTGATATAGCCCTTGGAGTGATGGCGGATGTGCGCGAGCAGCTCCAGACGATCGGGCAGCTTGACGATGTAGTCGTTGCCTCCCAGCGCGAAGGCCTCGGCCTTGGTGGCCGCTTCCTCCTTGGTCGAGAGGACGATGATGGGGACTTCCAGGGTCGTTTCGTGGGCCCGGAAGCGCTTGACCAGCTCCAGGCCGTCGATCTCGGGCATGACCAGATCCTGGAGGATGACCGTGGGCTGGACCTTGTCGGCGGTCGCGATGGCCTTGGTCGGGTCCTTGCAGTACTGGAACACGATATCGCTCTCGCCCGCCAGCATCCGGCGCACGGCTTCCCCGATCAGGGGCTGATCGTCGACCAAGAGCACCGTGATCTTGTGCTGGCTCAGGGCCGGTTGCTTGCTCATGAGAGGCTCGCGATCCGATCCGAGGAGGTACGCGAAGTAGGGTGCGTGAAACGCACCAATCTCTTTGTTGGGTCAAGACTCGGTGCGTTTCACGCACCCTACGAAACTCATGGGAGGCTCGCGATCCGATTCAACGCTTCAACACGCGTCCGAGAATGGACTGGGCGATGTCCAGCGGCGGCAGGACCTGGGTAGCGGCACCGATCTCGCTGGCGGCTTTGGGCATGCCCCAGACGGTCGAGCTGGCCTGGTCCTGGGCGATCGTGTGCCAGCCGGCCCGCTTCAGCGCGTGCATGCCCTCGGCGCCGTCGCGGCCCATCCCGGTCAAGAGCACGGCAATGCCCGGCGGGGTCCAGTACCGCACCAGACTCTGGAAGAACACATCCACCGACGGCCGGAAGCACTGGTCACGCGGCTCGGCAGTATACCCGAGCCGGCGGTTCGAAGTCAGGACGAGGTGATCGCCCGTCTTGGCCAGAAAGACCTGACCGGCGGTCGGCTCCTGCCCCTGCTCGGCCAGGTGCACGGGCAGACGCGATTGCTGGCCCAGCCAGGTGGCCAAGCCCGGGGCGAAGGCGCTATCGACATGCTGGACGACGATCACGCATGCCGGGAAGTTGCGGGGCAGCTCGCCGAGGATCTGCGCGACGATCTTGGGACCGCCGGTGGACGCCCCGATGGCGACTAGCGGTGTGCGGGGCACGCCGGCCGCGACCGCGGGCTGGGCGCGGGGCAGCGCTTCCACTTTCGCCGGCGCGGGCCGCGGTGCCGCCGCCTTGTCCAGGAGCTTCTCGAAGACGTTGAGCTTTTGCAACAGCGCCGCGGCGCCCTCCAGCTTGCCGCCGGCACCCAGCACGGGCGTATCCACGGCGTCGAGCGCGCCGAAGCCCATCGCCTCGTAGACCTTCGAGATGTTGCCCGTCACCGAGCTGGTGACCACCAGGATCGCGGCAAGGCGCCTCGGCCATGATCCGGCGGGTGGCCTCCGCGCCATCGACCCGGGGCATGATCAGGTCCATGAGAATCACGTCGGGCCGGTCCCGCCGCGCCTGTTCGAGCGCCTCGGCCCCGTCGAGCGCCATCCAGACGACCTGGTGGCCGGTCGTCGAGAGCACCCGCCGCAGCGCCTCGCAGGCCAGCCGCATGTCGTTGACGATGCCGATCCTCATTCCCCGGCCTCCCCGATCAGGTCGACCACGGTATTCAGGAAGGTCTCGTCATGAAAACTGCTCTTGGTCAGGTAACTGTCCGCCCCGGCTTCGAGCCCGCGGAGCCGGTCCTCGGCGCGGTCCTTGTACGAGACGATCACCACCGGCAAGGACTGGTACCGCGGGTCCAGCTTGATGAGCGTGACAAGCTGGATGCCATCCATGCGGGGCATGTCCACGTCGGTCACCACCAGATCATAATGCCCGGTGCGTACCGAGTTCCAGCCGTCCATGCCATCGACGGCCACATCGACCTCGAAGCCCCGGCTCTCCAGAAGCTGCCGTTCCAGCTCGCGGACCGTGATCGAGTCATCGACGACCAGGATCTGCTTGGCCAGGTGATTGCCCTCGGCCTTGGGCGCTTCCGCCGAGGCGTCGAAGACCTTCAGCCGCCGGCCGCTCAGCAGGTTGTCGATCGAGCGCACCAGATCCTCGACATCGATGATGAGCACCGGCCAGCCGTCTTCGAGGACCGTCGCGCTGTTGATGTTCGGCACCTTGCCGAGCCGGGGGTCGAGCGGGCGCACGTCCAGGTCGCGCTCGCCCAGGAATTCGTCGACGACCACGGCGAAACTATGGCCCCGATCGCTGACGACCACGACCGACAGCACGTTTCCGGGCGCCGCCCCCTGGGGACGCTCCAGCACCTGCGCGGCCGACGACCAGGCCGACCGACTGGTCGTCCATGCGGAAGAACTGGCGGCCCTCGATCATCTCGACGCTCTCGATGGGCACCGACTGAATGCGTTCGATCCGCGAGAGGGGGAAGGCGTACGGCTCGCCGCCGATGCGGACCAGGAGCGCGCGGATGACCGACATCGTGATCGGCAGGAGGAGGCTGAAGCTCGTTCCCTGCCCGAGCTTGGTCGTCACCCGCACGGTGCCGCCGACGGCCTGGATCATGCTCTGAACGACATCGAGGCCGACGCCCCGTCCGGAGACCTCGCTCACCTGGTTCTTGGTCGTGAACCCGGACAGGAAGAGGAACTCCATCAACTCGGCCTCGGTGAGCTGCTCGGCCATGGCCGCGCCCACCAGGCCGCGCTCGACGATCCGCTGCCGGATCATCTGCGTGTCGATCCCGCGGCCGTCGTCGCTGAGGGTGATCTGGAGCATCCCCGCGACGTGCCGGGCCTCCAGGCGAATCACGCCGGTCGGGTCCTTGCCCTGCGCCGCGCGCGCGTCGGGCGGTTCGATGGCGTGGTCGATGGCGTTGCGGATGAGGTGGGTGAGCGGCGATTCGAGCTTTTCGAGGATGTCCCGGTCGACGCCGGTCTGTCTCGCCGCTGACCTCGAAATGGATCTTCTTGCCAAGCTGGCGCGACAGGTCGCGGACCATGCGGGGGAACCCGCGCACGCCGTCGATCAGGGGCCGGAGCCGGCTCGAAATCACCTCATGGTGCAGCCGCTCCGAGAGGTCCTCGTTGCGCCTGGCGTGGTTTTCCAGGCGGACGATGCGCTCGCCGAGCAATTCCAGGCAGCGGGTGGCTTGCTGCTTGGCCTTGACCAGAAGCTCGCGTTCCCGGCTGGTGTTCAGGTCGGGCCGGCTGGCCAGGCTGTCTTCGAGGACTTGCAGCCGGTTCCAGAGTTCGTTCTGGCTGTTCTTGACCGCGTTGAGGGCGTCCACGATCGGCCGCAGTTGCCGCGCCTCGACGAGCGAGGCGCCGGCCAGTCCCATGAGCCGGTTCAGACTGTCGGCGGTGACGCGCACGACCCGGTCCACCGCGTCCGCCACGGCGGCGGCGCGACCGGCCGCCGGAGCGGCTTCGATCATGGGGACAACGGCCGGTTCCACTTCCGAGGACGGCGCCGGACTCCGTTCCACCCGCGGCCTTGCGGGCGGCGCCGGGGCTTTCGCGACCACCGGGACGACAGGAGGCGTCTTCTCGGGGATGCGCGGCGGTTCCGGCGGCGGCGGGGGGGGAGCCTCTTTCGAATCTGCGGGCTTCGGAGCGGCCCGCTTGCGACGCCGGGGCGTCGTGGACCGTCGCGGCGCGGCCGTCGTCGCCTCCTCGACGGGCAGGGATTCGGGCGCCGCAGGTTCAGGGGGAATACGAGACGTGTCGGTGCGGCCCCTCTGTGTAGCGGCGGCCGTCTCGGCCGCTCCGGTTTGGGAGTCCGGAGCGGCCGAGACGGCCGCCGCTACATCCACCTTTTCCGGAGCCGCCGGCACGCCGCTCTCGATGGCTTTGAGCTGCGCGGTCGCGGAACCGATGCGCGGGCCGAGCGTCTCCTCCCAGTTCGTCAGGTCCGCTTCGGACATCTGCGACGCTTCGTTCAGGAGATCGACGCAGCCGAGCAGAACATCGACATCGGCCGAGCGAAGCTGGATCTGGCCGTGTTGCGCGGCCACGAGCACGTCTTCCATGGCGTGCGCGACCTTCTCGACGGCCTCTAGGCCGACAATCCGGGCCGCGCCCTTGAGCGAATGCGCCGCCCGCATCAAGGGTTCGATGGTCGCGGGCGTACTGCCGGTCGTCTCCAGTGCGAGCAGGCCCGTGGACAGGGTCGCCACCTGGCTTTCCGCCTCGGTCCGGAACAGCTCGATCAGGGAAAACCCGCTCAGGTCGTCGCTCACTGACAGTGGCTCCGCAGGGCTTCGAGCTTGGTGGTCGCGGCGTCTGCCGGGTGGCACTGGTGGCTTGTCCACCAGTGCGCCGCGCCAGGGGACACTGGTGGGCCAGCCACCCGGCGACACTTCTCAAGAGGGTGTACGAGAAGTTATTCTTAGCCCCAACGGGGCGACAGTGAATAGCCCGGGGCGTCAGCCCCGGGACCGCGACACGCGTCCTATTCCCCCCTCCCCAGCCCCGCAGGGGCGACAGAAGATCCGATGCCGCCGGGAATTCTGTCGCCCCTCTGGGGCTGGGCAGAAGAAGAGTCGGCGCCGTTCCTCGGTTCCCGGGGCTGACGCCCCGGGCTATTCACTGTCGCCCCGTTGGGGCTAAAAAACCCACTTCTCGTACACCCTTTCAGACAGCCTCTCACTGACAGTGGCTCCGCAACGAGGCGACCAGGCGGTCGGCGTCGAGATGGCCGACGGTATGCCCTTTCCAGTCGAAGACCGCCTGGGTATGGCTGTTGGTCGGCATGTAGGTGGACGGGACCTTGCGAAACAGGCTGGCCGAAAGCCGCTGCACGCCGAGCACCTCGTCCACCAGGAACACCCATTGTTCTCCGCGATGCTGGAGGATGACCATACGCGCATACGACGTCTGGGCGTGCGGCCCGAGCGGTCCGGGCTTCGCGGTGGTCGGGACCGGCGGGGGCATGCCCGTGCCCACGCCGAGCAGGCCGTGCAGCGAGACGCACAGCCGCAGTTGCCCCCGGATGTTCACCATGCCGAGCAAGACCTGGTTCGAGCGGTGCGGGATCGAGTGTACCGTGTGGGGATCGGTGATCTCGACCAGGTGCATCGTCCCCAGCGCCAGGTGCTCCGCCTGAAGCCGGAAGAGGACGACGCTGCGCAGGTCGTGCTCGGTCACTTCCTCCGGTTGCGACAGCCGGCGGGCCCATTCGGCCAGGTAGTCCTCCGGCGGCGGACGGTCGAAAAACACCCGCGCCGTCGCGCTGGACGACGTGCCGGAGCGCCGGGTGAGAACGGCGCCGAGGCCGTCTCGGCCGCCGTGGGCCGCCCGTCCCCGAGCGGGTGCGGTCGATCAGGCAGGGGAGGCAATGCCGCGCTCATGTCGTCTTCCTCTGCCGGGCCCGCTCAGCACGGCGCTGATAGTTGCTCGCGGCGGCATGATCGCCACGCCGCCGCGCGATCAGGGAGAGGGCCAGCAGGGCCTCCTCATGCTGGCCATCGAGGTAAACGGCGCGGCTCAGATACTGCTCGGCTTGAACATGGTCGCCCAGCGCGTGGCGGATCATTCCCAGCAGATAAAATGCCGGCGCCGACGGCCCGCGCTGGCGGACGCTCTGATCGCAAAGCTGGAGTGCCTGCTCGTACTCGTGCCGGTTCGCCAGCTCGGTCGCCCGCTCGATCAGCTCCGGAACGTCCGGCGTGGGGACGGGGAAGACCTGGGGGCGCTCCCCAGGATTGGCTCCCGAGGTTCTCTGCCCCACCGGGTCGAGGGGACCGTTGACCGCGGGCTCACGGCTGGACGCCACGGCCGGAGACCAGGACGGCGACAGGACCGGCTTGCTCAAGCTCGCCAGCCGATCGGTGGCGGGCGGCGTGTTGTTATTATTCGCGTTCGTTTGTCGTTGATAGGCGAAACTGCCCCGGAACTTCACGGGCGCGAACCGCGCCTCCAGCAACGGCAGCCGTTCGGCATGGCCGACGAACAACAGGCCGGTCGGCCCCAGGAGCTGGTCCAGCGTCTGGACGGCGCGCTCCCGGGCATTTTCCGTCAAGTAGATCAGCAGATTACGGCAATAAATGACATTGTACGGCGGCCGGACCAGGAGGGTCTCGGGCTTGACCAGGTTCCCGCGCAGAAACCGCACGGTCTGACGCACTTCCGGGGCCACTTCCACGCCGTCGGGATGGGTCCGGAAATAGAGCGACTTCAACCGCGGTTCCACCACGCGCAAGGCGCGGGGCCCGTACACGCCCCGCCGCGCCCGTTCCAGCGCCCGCGCGCTGATGTCGATCGCATCGATCTCGAACTGGCCCCGGCCGAAGCCGACATCCATCAAGGTCATGGCGATCGAGTACGGCTCGTCACCCGTGGCGCAGGCCAGGCTCAGGCACCGGAAGATCATTCCCGACGGCGCGGTCAGCCAGTCGCCCGCGTAGTGGCGCAGCAAAATGAAGGGCTGGCTGTCGCGGAAAAACCAGCTTTCCGAGACCACCAGCTCTTCGATCAGCTCTTGCAGCTCGCTGGAACCGGGCTGAAGCCGCGTCACGTAATCCTGTTCGCGCGCCAGCTCCAGCGCGCGCATGCGGCGGTGCACGGCGCGTAACAGGAGCGTCGGCCCCAGCGAGGCGGGGTCCAGGCCAATCGCCCCGGCGAGTAAATCCTCCAGCGTCTTCTGCCACATCATGATGGCAGTCCCAACATCCCACCAAAGAGCATATCACGGAGCGAGTCGGCCAGGAGACGCTCGATGACGATCATCTGGATCAGTTCCTCTCCCACCTGGAGGATCGGCCCCAGGTACGGGGCATGCGCGGGCGGAATGGGCTGCACGGAGACCTGCTCGTCATGAATCAATCGGAGATCGGTCACATCCTCTGCCACCAGGCCCAGAAGTGCGGTCCCTTGCCCCACGACCGGGTAATCGACCACGATGACGCGCGTACTCAACCGGGGCGGGCAGACTTTTTCCGTGAGCAATTGGCCCAGGTCGATCACGGGGACCACGGCCCCGCCATGGTTGAACAAGCCGGCGACGAAAGCGGGGGCGTGCGGAATCGGCCGCAACGGGATGCGTGGCACAACCTCCACCACCCGCCGCACATCGACCGCGTAACGGCATCCCGCGACACCAAACGTCAACAATAGCATGCGACGCTCCCCACGCCCAGAGGCGTGGCGGTAACACCACCCCCCAATGCCGCGCCGGGCCGGGCGGACCAGGAACCGCTCAGAAGGTGTACGAGCCTGGTCTTCTCCATGTAGCGGCGGCCGTCCCGGCCGCTCCGGGGCCCCAGAACCAGAGCGGCCGGGACGGCCGCCGCTACACAGAAAAACCGGCTCATTCCCTCCTCACACACCCGTTCAGGTCGTGAATTTCGAGATATCTTCCTTCAGATTGCCCACGGCCTCACGGAGCTGGTCGGTCGCGCGATGGAACTCCCGCAGCGAGTCGCCGGTCTGGTTGGCCCCCTCGCTGAGGTGCGCCATGGCCTCGCGGATCTGCTCGGGCGCCCTGCGACTGGGCCGACATCCCCTCGGTGACCTGCTCGAACCGGGGGATCAAGACTTGCACCGAGCGGATGATCTCGCTGAGCTGCTCGCTGATCCGCTCGACCTCGCCGACGCCCTGGCGCACCTGCTCGTTGAACTTGTCCATCTCCATGACGCCGGCCGTCACGCTGTGCTGCATGTCCTTGACGATCCGCTCGATGTCGAGCGTGGCGACCGCCGTCTGATCGGCCAGCCGGCGAATCTCGCGGGCGACGACCAGAAAGCCCCGGCCATATTCGCCGGCCTTCTCCGCCTCGATGGCCGCGTTGATGGACAGCAAGTTGGTCTGGTCGGCCACCTTGGTGATGGTCGTCACCACCAGGTTGATGTTGTTCGCCCGCTCGCTGATGACCGAGAGCCGCGAGCTGATCGAACTCGTCGACTCCGCCAGGCGCGTCATCGTGTGGTGCATGCCGGCCAGGTTCGACTGCCCGGTGGCGGCCAGATCGGCGGCCCGGCTCGCGGAGTTGTTTACCTCGCCCATCGTCTTGAGCAGACCCTGGCTGGTCGCCGAGATCTCGTTGACCGCCGTGGCCACCTGGACCGTCGAGGAGCCATACTCGTGGACCGTCTGCTGCTGCTGCCGGGCGGTCGCGGCGATCTGGGTCGCGGTGGACATCAGCGCCACGATCGACTGCTGCGTGTGGCCGATGAGCGACCGCAAGTGCTCGGTCATCTCCTTGATCGACGCGACCAGGTGGCCGATTTCGCCCCCCCAGCGGTCCTCGATCTCGACCGTCAAGTCGCCGTCGGCCACCCGGCGTGCGATGGCGGCGGCTTCCTGGATCGGCCGCGAGTAGGAGCGGGCCATGAAGAAGGCCGCGGTCACCACCACGAGCGCGGTCAGCCCCAACAGGACCGCGCTGATCCAGCCTTGCGTGTTCATGCTGCCATAGGCTTCCTCCCGGGCCATCTTGGCCACGATGCCAATGCCCAGGGAAGGAACCTTGGACCAGGCCGCCACGCAGACCTTCCCTTCATAGTCCTGGCCCTCGCCCGACTCGACCGACTGCGTACTCAAGGCATTCCTCATCAAATCATCTTTGATGACGCGATTATGGTACGCCGGGTTCTTCAGGGGCGAAATGGGCGCGATCCCGCCCTCCACGTTCACACCCGCGTAGATCTCCCCCGTCTCGCCCAGGAAGTCGAGATTCTTCTGAAAATAGGCCGCCAGGTCGCCTTTCGTCAGCGGCACCGCCAGCACCGCCACCACCTGATCCTGCTGGAGAATGGGCGCGACGCCGAAAGAAAAGACCTCCTGGTCCCGGCCACCGGAATACGAAAACGCTTGCATGGGCAGGATCTGCGCTTTTCCGTCGCGGATGGCCTTGGCCAGTGCGCGTGCTCCCGCTGGAGGTCTCGGAAAGGCGCTTGGATTCCTCCACCACGCCGGGATTCAGCACGATCAGCGCGAGTCCGTCCGGCGCGAACAAGTACAGGTTGGGCGGGTTTGCCGGGTCCAGCAATTCCGCGAGACTTTTCAGCGAGGACCGAAGCCGTTCCCGGGCGCTGGTCTGTTCCGCGGTCGCGGTTTCGGGCGTCCCCTTCGCGCCGGCCACCACCACGACATCCGCGACGGGCAACGACCCGGCCACCAGCTTGATCTGCCGTTCCCATTCCCGGGTGTACAACTGGATCGAGACCACGCGCGAATCCACGATCAGCTTCAACCGGGAGACGACCGATTTCTCGATACTGTCCGTCACGGTCAGATACATCGTCAAGATCAGCAGGACACTGGGAACCAGGGCGATCAGGAGAAACCAGATCGTCAGGCGCCAGGCGATCGACTTGGGTATGAGCGAGCGGCTCGACATCGATTTCCCTCTGCCCCGCCCACGGCACGCGGTATGCAGCCACCCCACCCCCGGCGATGAGGCCCGGGCGCAGGATTCCACAGATAACTCATCTTATCTATTTACCCTACGCTGCGCCGAGAAGCAACTCAGCTCCCGGTCCGTTCTGTGTTTGCATGCGGTCCAGGCAGCGCGTCATCGTGGCGTCGCGTACACGAATCATAACGACCACGGCCAGGGTGCAAGACCCTGGCCGCGCGGATTCTGGCAAATGGAGAGGCTGTTCAGAAGATGCCGAGCGTTTGCGGTTCACTCAAAAAAACGGTGTGGGGTGCCACGGGTTCCGCTCTGGGAACCCGTGCCCGGGGCCGATCGGCACGGGTTCGGAAGACCGAACCCGTGGCACCCGGTCTCCCAGGCACGACTCCCCATTATCGGTGCGACCGTGTCCAAATGAACCACGAACCGGTTACTGGGCGAGCTTCTTGGCCGCGCATTCGGCGCCGTCGCGGACGTACTGCGGGGCCTTGGACTGGCACACGCAATTGTAGACTTCCGTGGCGTCCTGCTTCTGGCCCTTGGCCGCCATGGCCTCGGCGCAGCGGAGCAGTCCCTCACAGAACGCGACCCGGCAGCACTCGGGCGCCTGCGGCAGGGCGTCTTTGAGACCCTTGGCGGCGGCCGGGGTGCCGATCTTGCCCAGCGCCGCGCGGCGGCCTGGCGCACGTCGGCTTCCTCGTTCTTCAGGAGCGGGACCAGCGCCGGGACGGCCTTGGCGTCGCGTCGCACGCCGAGACTGCCGATGACGCCGACCAGCGGGCCGCCCTTGACCTTGCCGAGCGCGTCTTGCAGAGCCGCGTCCACGGCCGGGTCGGGGTTCGGCTCCAGCCCGTAGCGGGCCATGTGCGAGAGCTTCTCGTCGCCCAGCAGCGCCGCCAGGGGGGCCACCGAGTCCTTGCCGCCGTACACGCCGAGCTCGCGGCAGGCGTCCACCTTCTCCTTCAGGCCCGCGTCCGACTTCAGGACCGCGAGCAGCTTGGCCTCCCGCTCCTTGGCCGAAGGCTTCTCGTCCGCGCCGAGCGCCGCAGCGCCACCGGCGAAACGCAGCGCGGCGGCCAGGGCGGTATTCTTGCCAGGATGGGTCATGGTGTGGGATTTCCTTCCGGTTGAAAGTGTTCGGGATCACGGAGTATGAGCCAGCAAGCGGAGCGCTCGCCCCGCCGTCGATCAATAGATGTACGGCTCGCGCTGGGCCCGCGACCGCAGGCGGTTGGCCTCGGGGTCGTTGACGAACTCTTCCTTGGCCGGGTCGATACTGCATGTTGCGCTTCAGCCACATGCAGATGTTGGCGGCGTGGACGGTGCTCATCGAGCGGTGCATGACCGTGGGGTTGGCCACCGTCTGCTCGCGCGACTTGACGCAGTCGAGGAAGTTGCGCATGTGGTCGAGCGACCGCTTGGTGCGCTCCTTGTACTCGGCGATCACCTTGTCGAAATCGGCCAGCAGCGACGGCGAGGACGCTTCGGGCGTCTTGTAGCCGTCCGCGCAGGAGAGCCAGCCTTCGGGGCCGTCGAACCGCATGCCGCAGGAGCCGTGCCAGTGCTTGTCGCCGCGCGACAGGACCATCTTCTTGCCGTCGGCGAACGTCGTGACCATGCCGTCGCCCGAGGTATTGTTCACGTATTCGTACTCGACGGGCGAGGTGGCGAGCGTGTCGAGGCCGGCCTGGGCCTGGGCGAAGGTGTGGGCGCCCCACTCGCCGATGCAACTGGTGTGGAAGTCGTAGTGGCCGCGCCAGGCACCCTTGACGTACGAGGAGTTGTACGGCCGCCAGGGGCAGGGGCCGAGCCAGGCGTTCCAGTCGACGACGTCCTTGGCGGGCTCGGGTTCGGCGGGCATCCAGGCGTGGCTCATCTCGGCCGCGTCCCACGGGGCGATGTGGGCATACGCGGTGTGCACCTTGCCGAGCTTGCCCTGCTTGGCCGCCTCGATGATGTAGACGAAGTTCGGCTCGCTGAGGCGCTGGGTGCCGGTCTGATAGATGCGGCCGTAGCGCTTGGCCGTCGCGACGACTGCCTGGCCTTCGGCGACGGTCATGCACGAGGGCTTCTCGGTGTAGATATCCTTGCCGGCGTGCATGGCCAGGATCGACATCATGGCGTGCCAGCGATCGCCGGTGGCGATCAGAATCGCGTCGATGTCCGGGCGCTCGGCCAGGAACTGCGCGCGCCTCGGGATACATCTTGCAGTCGTCGTTGCCGTGGTGCTTGTCGACGATCTTCTTGACGGCCTCGCGACGGTCCTTGCGGAGGTCGCAGATGGCGACGAACTGGACGTCCTTGTTGCCGAGGATCCAGTTCAGGTCATGGCCGCCGCGGCTGTTGATGCCGATGCCGCCGCAGACGATGCGCTCGCTGGCGGCCACCGCGCCGTTGCGCCCCAGGGCGGCGGCGGGCACAATCGTGGGCACCATCAGCGCGGCGCCGGCCGCGGTCGCCGCCTTGAGACACTCGCGCCGGTTCATCTTCATCGCGGGCACCTGTTCGGGGAGCCGTTCTGGTCCGCTCATCATGTCGTCTCCATCGGGATCGCGATCCGTAACGCACTGCGACGCGGTCGTCCCCGGGGACGTTTCGGGGGCAACCTCCACTGTCATCGTTGCCTTGCTTTCGCCCCGTCCGTGCCGGCAGCTTGGGAGGGACCGGCACATCGTCACCACGCCCCTGGAGTATGGCTTGGCGGTCGCCGCGCAGCAAGTCCCTCCTCGGGGAGAGGGTCGCGGCTACCGTTGGCCCTCCATTCCAGATAAGATCCGGGGAGAATCCCAAGCGGCGCGGTGCCCGAACCGGGCCATCCGCGGGTGGTGGACCTGTAAGAGTCTGTCCGGATAGCCCCGAAGGGGCGGCAGTAAATAGCCAGGGGCGTCAGCCCCTGGAGCCGGGGCCGCGACCGCGCGATCCCTCTTCGCAGCCCCGAAGGGGCGACAGAAACCTCAGTTCCGCTTGGTCTTCGGTCGCCCCTTCGGGGCTGCGAAGAGGTGATACGGTGCGCCGTTTCGCCGTCCAGGGGCTGACGCCCCTGGCTATTTACTGCCGCCCCTTCGGGGCTAAAACGAGACTTCTCGGATAGCCTCTAAGACCACACGCGTCACATGACACCCCACACAACCGCTTCCACGAATCGCTGCTTGCAGGAAAAGGAGGGGGACGGGATCGCCCAGCAGTCCTTCTCCCCGGAGGATCGCCGGATGTCTCCGGAGGAGTACGCCGCGCGGCACGCTCATGAGTGGGGCTGCTTTTCGTTTCACCTCTACCGGTATCGAGACCCGGTCCTGGGGGCCTGGGTGCGCCGCGTGGGCGAGATCCTTTTTACAGAGGGTGAGGTCGAGTGCTGTCAGCAGCGGTTCTGACACCCGAGGAACTGGCAACCGTGCGGAAGCAGCAAGCCGAAGGCTTCTGACCGCGGCTAGAGCGCTTCACGGATGCGTTGGGCACAGGAGCGGCTCCCCCTCACCCGCCTGCTGCGCAGGCGGGTGAGGGGGGAGTTGGCCTCTATACTCAAGCCAATCGTGAAGCTGCTCTAAATCCCTCGAAAACGCGCCCTGTTCGGGGCGGATCAAATACGGAAATGAGGATGGACGTGAGCATCATCACGACTTGTATCACCGCAGTGCTGCCTCTCAGCCCGCCGCACCCGAGGGAGCGATTCTCGCCCAGGTCGAGTTCCGCGAGACCCCCGAGGTCTATGCCGGGCTGCGCTATTACTGGCTCGACGGCCGGGAGCTCCAGTTGACCGTCGCCGAGCCGCCCCGCGCCGGCCGGGCGATCGAGCTGCTCTGGGGCTCGAAGAAGGATCGCCGTACCGCCGTGATGGTGATCAACGGCAAGACGATCAACCTGGAGAGTGGCGGCTACGACGGGTTTCGCTGGCTCCGCGTCGCCATTCCCGAGGGCGTCAAAGGGGACCGCCTCAACGTGACGCTCCGTCCGGGCGACGCGGGCAAGCCCGCGTTTCTGGCCGCGGTGCGGTTGATCGATCCGGGGGCGGCGCAAACGCCCACGCGCCTCCGTCGGCCATCACCTTCAGGTGAGCCTGCTTCCCCATGAAGCCTTTCCCGAGATGCGCCCGCTCTGGGACAAGGAGCCGGCGCGGCGCCTCGCAGTGAGGACCGGCAGGAACAACTCTTCCGCCAGGCCGAGCGAAACGGCCGCGCGGCGGCCGAGGCGTTTTACCGCTCGCGGCGCTACGTGGACGGCTGGCTGGCGCACGCCGATCCGGTTTCCGGGCTGATCCCGCGAAACCTCAATGCCGATCGCGACCTCTGGAACGGCCGCGACTCGGCGGCCGATAATTATCCGTTCATGGTTTTGACCTGTGCGCTGACCGACCGGCCCCTGTTCGAGGGCCGCATGCACGACATCCTCAAGACCGAGATCCGCCTGACCAGCCGCGTGGACCGGCTTTGCGACAATTACCTGTTCTCCAAACGCGGGTTCGTGACCGACAAGCCCGTCCTCGATCAGATCATGTTCGACAATGCCGAGTACGCCAAGGACGGCCTGGTTCCCGTGACGGAGTGGCTCGGGTCGAGCCCCTGGTCGGAACGGATGATCGGCATCGTGGAGGACATCTGGAAACACGCGCCGGTCGAAACGCCCTACGGCAAGATTCCCACCCTGAACTTCGAGGTCAACGGCGACGTGTTGCAGGCATGTGCGCGCGTTTACTGGTTCACGGGCCGCCGCGAGTTCCTCGACTGGGCCATCCGCCTGGGCGATTACTACCTGCTGGGCGACCACCACCCGACGCGCAACCTCTCCGAGCTGCGGCTGGTGGACCACGGTTGCGAGGTCATCAACGGCCTGTCGGAACTTTATGTCGCCGTGGGCCGCGCCGAGCCGGCGAAGAAGGCCGCCTATCGTGCGCCCTTGCACGCGATCTTCGACCGCATCCTCGAGGTCGGCCGCAACGACGACGGGCTGCTCTACGACTGGTTCAACCCCCAGACCGGAGCCCACAGCGCGACGCTCTGCGACACGTTCGGCTACGACTTCGACGGCTTCTACACGCTCTTTCTCGAAGACGGCACCGACGCCTACCGCGCGGCGGTGCGCAAGGCGCTCGGCAATCTCAAAGGAAAATATGTCGGCCCCTGCTGGGGCGACAAGAGCGCCGACGGCTTCGCCGATTCGATCGAAGGCGTGCTCAACCTCATCAACCGCGAGCCGGTCGCCTCGGCGGCCGACTGGATCGACAGCCAGACCCGCATGATGTGGGCCATCCAGAAGCCCGACGGCGTCATCGAAGCCTGGCACGGCGACGGCAACTTCGCGCGCACCTCGCTCATGTACGCCTTGTGGAAGACCCAGGGCGTCCACGTCGAACCCTGGCGTTCCGACGTGCGCATCGGGGCCGCGCGCGACGGCGCGACCGTCCTCATCAGCCTGGCCGCCGACCAGCCCTGGACCGGCCGTGTCATCTTCGATCGTCCGCGACACCGGCTCAACCTGCACCTGCCGCTGGATTACCCCCGCATCAACCAGTTTCCCGAGTGGTACACGGTCGAGCCGGAGCGCAGCTATGAGGTTCAGCATGTCGGTGCGGACTCGTCCGAACAGCGTACTGGCAGCCAGTTGGCCGCGGGCCTGGAAATCACGGCGGAGCCGGGGAAGGAGATCCGTTTGCGGGTGCTGGCCCGGCCGTGACCCTCCCGCTGGGAGACTCTATTGCCGAGTCGTTCGCGGCGTGGTAGCATCGAATTCCATGCTTTAAAGATGCGGGAGGAGAACCATGCTTGACCTGACCCGAGACATTCATTCCCTGACCGATTTCAAGCGGAACACCACCGAGTTCCTGGCCCAGCTCAAGGAAACGGGTCAACCGCTGGTGCTCACGATCAATGGCAAGGCGGAACTGGTCGTTCAAGACGCGCAGTCTTATCAGAAACTCATTGAACTGGCTGAGCGTCTGGCGACAATCGCGGCGGTCAAGGACGGTCTCGCCTCGGCGCGGCGCGGCGAAGGCCGTTCGCTGGAAGAGGTCTTCGATGCGCTCGAGGAAGAGATCCGGGCCAAGGTTGCGACGAGATGACCTATCGCATCCTCGTTCAACCTCAGGCACAGCGCGACATTCAAGAGGCGGCGCGTTGGATCCTGGAGCAATCCAAGTCGCCAGCGACGGCGCTGAGGTGGGCGCGGCGCGTGCGGGCCACCATTGCCACGCTGGGAACCAACCCCGAACGATGCCCCGTGGACCCGGACTCAGAGGTCTACGGCGAAGAGGTCCGCGTCCTACTGCACGGCAAGCGCCATAGCGTTTATCGCATTCTCTTTGCAATCCGTGGCGACATCATCCACGTGCTCACCGTGCGGCATGCGGTGCGACGATCCCTTCGCGAGGAGCTGGAAGACGAGGAGTAGGCCGAGAAGTCTCCACGACGGAAACAATCTGCAACGCAGAGTTCTGACCTCGCTGTTGCCCTCCGCCCGCGCCGGGCATCATGCGATCAAAAGGGGGACACGGTTGCCGTTCCCCGCTCGATCGAAAAACAGACCACGACGGAGGACGCTCGCAATGGCGCGATGGCCTGGTGTTTTTCTTGCCCTGGCGTTGGGTCTGGGCCTGTCTGTCCGGGCCGCCGACAGCCCGAAGCCGAATGTCGTTTTGATCTACGCCGACGACCTCGGATATGGCGACCTCGGCTGCTTCGGTTCGAAGACCATCGCCACCCCACACCTGGACCGGATGGCGCGGGAGGGCCTGCGGTTCACCAGTTTCTACGTGGCGCAGGCGGTCTGCTCGGCGTCGCGCACGGCGCTCTTGACCGGTTGCTACCCGAACCGGCTCGGCATCCTGGGGGCGCTCAATCCCGACTCGAAGATCGGCATCAGCGATTCGGAAACAACGCTCGCTCAGGTCTTCAAGACGCGCGGATATGCCACGATGATCATCGGCAAGTGGCACCTCGGCCACCATCCGCCGTTTCTGCCGACCCGCCATGGTTTCGACCGCTATTTCGGCATCCCGTACTCGAACGACATGGGGCCGGGCCCCAAGAACGACTTTCCGCTCGTTCCCCTGTTCGAGAATGAACGGATCATCGAGCGCAATCCGGACATGCGTCAGATCACGACGCGATACACCGAGCAAGCCGTCGCGTTCCTGGAAGCCAACCGCGACAAGCCGTTTTTCCTCTACGTGCCGCACACGATGCCGCACGTGCCGCTGGGGGTTTCGGACAAGTTCGCCGGTAAGAGTGCCAGCGGGCTGTACGGCGATGTCATCGAGGAGATCGACTGGTCGACCGGCCGCATTCTGGAGACGCTCAAGCGACTCGGGCTCGATGAGCGAACGCTGGTCCTGTTCACGTCGGACAATGGTCCGTGGCTGGTGCAGGGCAATCACGGCGGCTCGGCCGGCCCGCTCCGCGAAGGCAAGACGACCGCCTTCGAGGGCGGCGTGCGCGAACCCGCCATCGCGCGCTGGCCGGGACACGTGCCGGCCGGAACGACCACGACCGAGCCGGTCATGACCATTGACATCTTGCCCACCCTGGCCCATCTGATCGGCGCCGAGGTGCCGCGCGAACACAAGATCGACGGTCTGGACGTCACGCCGATCCTGACCGGCCAGCCCGGCGCGCATTGTCCGCACGAGAGCCTGTGGTTCTACTGGAGCAACGAGCTCCACGCCATTCGCGCGGGACGCTGGAAGCTTCATTTCCCGCACCCGTACCCGACGGTCGAGCCGGTGGACGAGAGCCGCACGCGGTTCAAGACGGTCCCGACGCACATCGAGCTGTCCCTGTTCGACCTGGAAACCGATGTCGGCGAGACGACCAACGTCGCCGCCGATCATCCCGACGTGGTCGAGAAGCTCAAAGCGCTCGGGGAGAAGGCCCGCGAAGATCTGGGCGACAGCCTCACGAAACGCCCCGGCAGCGGCAAGCGGGTTCCCGGACGCGTCTCCGCGGCGGCGGATCACTGACCACTGGTACGCCTGTTGTCCCTGGGCCATAATCAGCGCGTCGGGGTATAGCTTTTCAGGAAACAGTGTGGGACAGCCGCCCTCGGCTGTCCTTGTCGCAGCCTGGAGCGCAGGGACAGCCGAGGGCGGCTGTCCCACACCGACTTGACTTTTCTGAGAAGCTAGAATCCCGATTCCTACCGCACCCACCAGACCATGCCGACCGGACCACGAACGGGAGGGGATCCCATGTCGAGTCAGAGCCGACGTTCCTTCTTGAAAGCTTCCACCGCGATCGCCGCGGGCTTCACCATCGCCGGGACGAAGTCCTCCGGGCGCGTCCTCGGCGCCAACGACACGATCCGCGTCGCCGTCGCCGGCCTCAACGGCCGCGGCGGCTCGCACGTCGATGAGTTCGCCGGCATGAAGGGCGTCGAGATCACCTACCTGATCGACCCCGACACGCGGACCTGCGGCAAGCCGCGTCAAGCAGGTCGAGAAGAAGCGGCGGCAACACGCCCAGGACCGTCCAGGACATCCGCCAGGTGCTCGACGACAAGAACCTCGACGCCATCTCCATCGCCACGCCGAACCACTGGCACTCGCTGATGACCATCTGGGCCTGCCAGGCCGGCAAGGACGTCTACGTCGAGAAGCCGTGCAGCCACAACGTCCACGAGGGCCGCGTCGCCGTCGAGGCCGCCCGGAAGTACGACCGCATCGTCCAGCACGGCACCCAGAGCCGCAGCGATAGCCACTGGGCGCGATCGTCGCCGAGATCATCAAGTCGGGCCAGCTACGGCAAGCTGCTCGTCTCCCGCGGCCTCTGCTACAAGCCGCGCGGCTCGCATCGGCATCAAGGCCGACTCGACGGCCCCGGAGAGCTCGACTTCAACCTCTGGCTCGGCCCGGCCCCGGAGCAGCCCTTCAACGCCAACTACGTGCATTACAACTGGCACTGGTTCTGGGACTTCGGCAACGGCGACATCGGCAACCAGGGCGTCCACCAGATGGACATCGCCCGCTGGATGATCCCCGGCGCCACCTTGCCCAAGACCGTCTTCAGCCTCGGCGGCCGGTTCGGCTACAAGGACCAGGGCCAGACCCCGAACACCCAGATCGCCGTCATGGACTTCGGCGGCACCGCAGCTCATCTTCGAGGTCCGCGGCCTGAAGACCGACGGCTACAAGGGCGAGAAGGTCGGCAACATCGTCCACCTCGAGGAGGGAACGTCGTCGGCAGCCGCGTTCTATCCCAAGGGCAAGGAAGACGGCAAGGGCGAGCCGCTGCCCGAAGGTCGAGCGCCGAGCGCGGGCCCGGCAAGGGCCACTTCGGCAACTTCATCGCCGCCGTCCGCAGCCGCAAGACCGCCGACCTCAACGCCGACATCCTCGAAGGCCACCACTCCGCCGCCCTCTGCCACCTGGCCAACATCTCGTACCGGCTCGGCGAGCTCGTGCCGTTCAATTCCAAGACCAAGGCCTTCGGCGACAATAAAGTCGCGGCTACGAGACCTTCGAGCGCATGGAGGACCACCTCCGCTCCAACGACGGTCGAAGCTCGACGGCCTCGAGTACCGCCTGGGCCGCAAGCTGACGGTCGACGCCAAGAACGAGTCGTTCGTCGACGACCCCGAGGCCAACAAGCTCCTGACCCGCGAGTACCGCAAGCCGTTCGCCGTGCCGGAGCGGATTTCCTGAAGGGATGAAGGATGAGGGATGAGGGATGAGAGCTGACAACCAAGGGATCAACAGTCCTCATCCCTCATCCCTCATCCTTCATCCCTCATTCAGGCGGCGTGGGAATGCGCGCCAGCTCGGGGCAGGACGCGCGCGCGGGCTCTGCGCGTCGAGGTGGAAATCCTCGGGGACGAGCGTCCAGAGGGGGCGGGACTCGTCCCAGGGGGTCACGAACTTCAGCTCGCTATGAAACGGCGCCTCTTCGTCGGCGCCGACCGCCACGTTCCAGTCCGGGCGTCGGAACGGCTGCGGGGCCGTTCCCGGCCGGGTGGACTGGTCGCGCCGGTAGATGTCGATCTGGTGGTAGGCGACTCCGTGGCCCTCCCAGCGGACGCGGTCGCGGAGGTCGTCGAGGTTCTCCTGGCCATCGACCCGCAACAGCGGGGCGCCGTCCGGCGTGGTGGCCAGGATCGAGTCCCGCACGGTGATCTCGGCCAGCGGCAGTTCCGGCTCCCCCGGCGTGCTTTCCAGTTGGATCAGACCGCCGGCCACGCGGAAGGCCGAGCCGCGCACGCCGATCTTCAGACTCGGCGCGCTGGACGAACGCTCGGCGGCGCGGCCATGACCGTGTACCAGGGCGCCGGCGGCACCCACGACCGAGTTCGTCAGGTCCAGGTCCAGCCGCCCGCCGCCCGCCACGTCCAGGACGTCGCAGCCGGACCGCAGCAGCGAGTCATGCACCCAGACGGCGACCGTCATCGGATCGAGCTTCGCGGACGGATCGGCGGCCGGTGCCGCCACGGCCACCAGCGCCGACCGGGGTGATGAGCCGAGCAGGCTCAGCGTGCAGCCGGTCAGCCCCAGCTCGGCGCCCGCTCCCAGTTGGAAGACCGCCAGGCGCGCCTCCGCCGGCATGTCCGCGACCGCGACGACCAGGTCGAGGTTCCGCAGCTCGAGGCAGGACGCGGGCAGCCGGAACAAGTTCAGCAGGAGCCCGCGGGTCGGCGCGATCTTCCGCGGCCGGCCGGTAGCGCAGGCGCGGACGGCCCGCGGTCGCATCCGCCGGGCCTTCGAGAATCCAGCGCCCGTTCCCCGTCAACGCGCCGCCCGGCAGGACGTACTCGACGCCGCCGAGCAAGCGGATCGGCTCCGGCGGGGCCGACGGCTGGCGGAGGGCGGCCAGCAGCTCTTCCGAATTCCGCATGGCGGCCGCATTTTTGAGCGCGGCAGGTTTTGGAGCCGGCGGTCGCGGTGCCTCCGGCACGCTCTTCGTCGCGCCGGTCGGCTCCGGTTCCTCCTGGGCGAAGGCCGCGGGCGACGGCTCCGCGATCGTGGCGGCCGCGGGTGGATCGGCGCTCTGGGGCGGCGGGGTCGTGCCCACATCCCGCGGTGTATCGGCCAGCGTCATGGGCGCGGGCATTTCGGGGGCGTGCACGCCGGCCGAGGATTCCTTGTCCGCGGCGGAATGTTCCGGTTCCCAGGCGTTGGAGGCCACGTCCGCGGCAGCCGGGGGAGGCGTGCGCACCGCCACGGCCTGCGGGCTGGTCGGGATCGGGCCGAAAGGCCCCCGCCGGGCACCGATCTCGGCTTGGAGCCGCGCCGTCGGCACCAGCTCGAAGGCCGTCGTGGGTGCGCTCGACGACGCGAGCACGCCCAGCGGGTTCGCGGAGGCCCAGACCGTATCTTCCATCCGCGCCGAGCCCCGCTCGCGGACTTGCCAGTCGTCTTCCGCCCAGAGATCGAAGGCGCGGATCGGCTCCTGGTGCAAGGCCGCGGCCGTCGGCTGCAAGAATGTGTCGATACGAGCGTACAGGTTGTCGCGCCCCACCCAGTCGAGTTGCACGGGCTCGTCGGTGGCGACCAGGGTGCCGGCGGCATCGCCGAGCGCCGCCACGACCGCGTCTTCCAGGCGGATGGTGGCGGCGGTCCGGGTCAGCCGGAAGACGGGGCCGTTGTCGGCCATGATGCTCACGTGCCGCAGCACGAGACGAGCCGGCACGGCCGCCGGGGCCTCCGCGTTGTCCAGCCAGAAGCTGGTCGCGGCGGGCCCGAACGTGCCGTCGCGCACCAGGATGTCCGCCGGTCCGCGGGCCCGCAGGGCGATCAGGTCCCGGTCGAAGAAGCAGCTTTCGAGCGTCACGGGTGGCGGCCGGTCGCGGTCGGACGCCTCTGCGGCGGCCGTCTGGACCTGGAGCGCGACCGGCGCAGCCGCCCCGGTCGTCGGGCCCGCGGCCCGGAAGACACAACCGCGCAAGGTCAGGTCGGCGCCTTCGACCAGCAGGGCGTCCGCACCCGCCGCGACCTGGAACTCGATGTCCTCGATCAGCACGCGGCCCGCTCCCAGGTGCAAGAGCGGCCCACCGTCCGCGTCCGTGCCGGCGCCGGCCCGGCGGATCACGGCGCGCACCGAGGCCGCCGCGCGGAGCGTCAGGTCCCGGGCCGGGCGCATTTTGCGGGACGGGCGGCGCAGCTCGTACGGTCCCGCGTCGGCCAGGGTGATCGTCGCGCCCGCGGGCGCGGCGGCGAGGACGTCTTCCAGGTCGTCCCCCTGGTGAACCGTCCAGGACCGGGGCGCGGCATGAGGCGCGGCCTTCGGCGTTTCCTTCGGCGGCGCCCCTTTCTCGGCCGCGACCGGCGCGGCGGGAGGCTCGAAGGCCGAGGGCGGCTCCGGGGATTTCTTCGCCACGGCCACCGCGGGCGTCGTCTCCACGTCGGCGGGCGCGGTCGCTTCCGGCGGCTGTCCCAGCCAGATGAGAACCGCCACGACGAGCACGAGCCCCAGCGAGGGCAGCCCCCAGATCAGATGCCGCTCCCAGGACGACGGCGTCGCCGCCGACATCCAGATCAGGCCCTCCGGGCTGATCGAACGCAGACCGAGCGCGCCGGCCAGCGTCAACAGGTCGCGCACCAACTGCTCGGGCGTCTGATAACGCCGGTCGCGATCCTTGGCCATCAACTTCTGAAGAATCGCCGCCAGGTCGGCCGGCACGGCCGGATTGAGCGTCCGCGCGTCCGGCGGCGGCTCCTCCTGATGCTGGAGCAGCTTCTGAAGGACCGTCCCCTGGGGAAACGGCGGCTGACCCGTCAACATGTGAAAGAGCGTACAACCAAGCGAATACAGGTCGCTGCGCACGTCCACGTCGCGCGGATCGCGGGCCTGTTCGGGGCTGATGTAGTCGAACGTGCCCAGCGTCACGCCGCTCTGGGTCAAGGCGTCGTCGTCGCTGGCCCCGCGCTCGAAGCGGCGGGCCAGGCCCATATCGACCAGCTTGGCCCGTCCCTGGGGCGTGACGATGATGTTGGAGGGCTTGATGTCGCGGTGCACGACGCCGCGCTCGGCCGCGTGCACCAGCGCGCCGGCGATCTGGAGGGTGTAGTTGATGGCCTCGCCCAGCGGCAAGGGACCGTGCTCGACGACCCGCTGGCGGATCGTGATCCCCTCGATGTATTCGAACGCGATGTAGTGATAGGCTTCGTTGTGCTCGATCGAGAAGACCCGCGCGATGTTCTCGTGATCGAGTCGGGCCGCGGCGCGGGCTTCCTGGTAGAAACGTTGCACCACGTCGGAATCGAGCGACTGCTCGGGGGGCAGGAGTTTCAGCGCGACGTGCCGGTCGAGCCGCAGATCGAGGGCGCGAAGACGGCCCCCATGCCCCCGGCGCCGATGGATTCTTCGAGTACAAACGTCCCGAGCCGGTCGCCGGGGCCGGGAAAAGGAGGCAACGACCGGCGGCGCTGGGACGAGCTGCCCGCGCCGGAGCGCACCGTCGGCGACTCGTTGCGCACCCCCGGCGCGTCCACGGCGGGCGGAGGGGCCTGCCACGTGCCGGTCACTTCAAAGGGTTGGGAAGATAGTGGTTCCACAGGTTCGGCCATCGCAGCGCTCGCGCAATGAGGAGCGGGCCTCAGTAGGCAATCCTTGGCGGTGTCAGACGATATGAAAAATGGGCGAAGATGGGTCGAGACATCGGCGTCGATTCAATTTCGTAAGATAAGAAATGTGAGCCGCCCTGTCAATGACAACTTTTTCCTGGGCCCTCATGGACCGGGTGGCCGGGTGGCATGCCCACGTCTTCGTGGGCATGGTCCCCAGCGCCGGGGGGCGCCCGACATGCCCACGAAGACGTGGGCATGTCACCCGGACACAAGAGGTTGCGGCTCTGCCGCCCCACTTGGTAAGGCGAAACGCCTCCTTGGGGGTGGTCGATCCGGCGGGAATTCGCTAGGCTGGTCGTTCCGGCCTGCGGGTCGATTCGCCGGCTGTCCGATGCGGGACGACCGATGTCCGAGTGTGGACTCTGGTTCCCGATCTCCGCCGCCGGCCGAGTCGCCGGCATGACTGCGGCCGGGCGATGCGCTCGTACCCTTCGGAGCTACTCAGATGGATTCCAATCCGACGCCGGCCAACCCCCTGGGCATCCGCCGCGTGGCGATGCTGTTCGCGGGTGGGCCGGCACCGGCCGCCAACGCGGTCATCTCCACGGCCGCGGTCTCGTTCTTGCGCCACGGAATCGAGGTCATCGGCGTCCTCAACGGCTACTCGAACCTCGTGAAATATCGCCCGGAGAAGCCGCTCCAGCCGGAGCGCGACTACGTCCGCGTCGATCACAAGCTTCTGAAGCGCAGCCGCAACAGCCGCGGCATCCTGCTGGGCACGGCGCGCACCAATCCGGGCAAGGACATCAACGCCTACGACGACCTGAAGGACGCCGCCAAGGCCGCTCCGCTGCGGGTCGTCTACGACGCGCTGCGGGCGCTCGATGTCGATGCCCTCATCTCGATCGGCGGCGACGACACCTTGAAGACGGCCAACAAGTTCGCGCGCTTTCAGCGCGAGCAACTCCCGGCCGGCAGCAAGCGGATCGCCGTCATCCACATTCCCAAGACCATCGACAACGATTACGCCGGCATCGATTTCACCTTCGGCTACTTCACGGCCGTGGACACGATCGCGGGCGAGATCCTCAACCTGCTGGCCGACGCCGAGGCGACCCGGTCGTATTACCTGGCCGAGGCCATGGGCCGCTACGCCGGCTGGCTGGCCTATGGCGCGGCCATCGCGGGCGAGGCCAGCCTGATCGTCAGTGTCGAGGACATCCTCGAGCCCTCCGAGAAGATGCTCGTCGCGGAAACCTTCACCGACCCGAAGTCGGGCAAGCAGTTCACCCACCAGGTCCTCAATGTCGAGAAGCTCATCGATCGCATTGTTCAGACCATGATCGTCCGCGAGGAAGAGGGCAAGGCGTTCGGCGTCATCGTGCTGGCCGAGGGCATCGCCGAGCACCTGCCTTATGAGTACACCAAGGACGTGACCCGCGACGAGCACGGCCATCTCTCGATCGCCAACGTCAATTTCGCCAAGCGTTTTTCCAAGCTCATCGCGGCCGCGTACAAGAAGTTCAAGGAGCAGGTCCAGCGCCAGGCGGGCGCCGCCGGTCCGAAGGGCAACAGCGACCTGGAGCGCAAGATCACCGGCCTGCAACTGGGCTACGAGTCGCGGTGCTCGATCCCGACCGCCTTCGATGTCATCCTGGGCAGCGCGCTGGGCGTCGGCGCCTACCGCGGCTTGATCGAGCAAGGCAAAGACGAGGTCATGATCTCCACCGTCGGCCAGCTGGACCTGCGCTTCGTGCCGTTCTCTGACCTGATCGACGCCCAGACCATGAAGACCAAGACGCGCTACATCGAGTTTGACAGCGATTTTCATCGCCTGGCGCGGTTCCTGGAGACACACGTCTTCTGAAAGAGGGTACGAAAAGGGGGCTCTTCCATGTAGTGGCGGCCGTCTCGGCCGCTCCAGATTCCAGATTCCAGATTCCAGATTCCAGATTCCAGATTCCAGATTCCAGATTCCAGATTCCAGATTCCAGATTCCAGATTCCAGATTCCGGAATCTCGGAATCGGGATCTGGAATCTGGAATCCAGAATCCGTTCCGCTCGTCCGTGCTCGACCGATCCGGCCCCCTCACCCCAACCCTCTCCCGCCAGGGGAGAGGGGGTCGGAAGAGACACGCCGGTCTCCCTCTGGTCCCCTCCCCAACCACCCGGCGCGCCTTGCCGGTCGTCGTCCGCTCAACTAAAATCGGTTATTTGTGGATCGTCTGCGCTTCTCAGGGGGTCGATGATCGTGTCGGAGAAGCCCCGACTCCTGGTTCTCGAGCGGGAGCCCGCGGCGCATCACGAGATCTCGGACGGCCCTGGCCGAGCAGTTCGAGATCGTTCGCGTTCAGTCGATGGCCCGCGTGGTGGCCCAACTCCGCCAGGAGCCGGTGGCGGGCGTGTTCGTCGATGCCGCCCAGCTCGCCGCCGTCCACTGGATCGGCATCCTGCTCCAGGCCGACGAGATCCTCGAGGCCATCGCCGACGGTGTGGCCATCATCGGCCCCGATCGTCAGGTTTTCTGGGCCAACCCCGAGTTTCTCCAGGTCACGGGGCACCATGTCGGAGCGCTCGGTTTGAGAATCGAAGACGCCCTGGGAACGTCCTACCCGGTCTGCACCGACACCGATCCCTTTGCCCAGGCCACCACGTCGCGGCGACCGGCCGAGATGACCGTGCGCGTCCAGGAAAACCGCTACCTGAGGGTCACGGCCACGCCCGTCTTCGATACCGCCGGCGCCTTGACGCACCAGATCATCCTCACCCGCGACATCACGGCGGAAGTCCTCCAGGAGCAGAAGATCAACGCGATCCACCGGGCCGGCGAGGAACTGGCCGACCTGACGCCCGAGGAACTCGCCGAACTGACGGCGGACGAGCGCAAGGATCTCTTGAAGCTCAACATCATCCGGCACGTGAAAGATCTCTTCGGGCTGGATTTCATCGAGATCCACCTGCTGGAACCGGAGACGGGCCGCCTGGTTCCTCTGCTGGCCGAGGGCATGATCGCGCTGGCGTCGAAGCGCGCGCTCTTCGCCCGCGAACGAGACAACGGCGTCACCGGGTTCGTGGCGGCGACCGGCAGCAGCTATTTGTGTCGCGACACGGCCAGCGATCCGCTCTACCTCGAGGGCGCGGCCGCGGCGCACGCGCCTTGACCGTGCCCTTGCTCCATCATGGCGACGTCATCGGCACGCTCAACGTCGAGAGCGCGCAACCCCACGCCTTCGACGACCGGGACCGCCAGTTCGTCGAGATCTACGCGCGCAATGTCGCCACGGCGCTCCATACCCTGGATCTGCTCGTCGCGGAGAAGCGCCAGGTGGCGAGCGCCTCGGTCGAGGCCTTCCGCCGCGAGCTGGCCTGGCCGCTGGATGACATCCTGGGCGACGCGACGACCGTGCTGGACCGTTACGACGGTGCCGATGCCGAAGTGGTGGCCCGCCTCAAGCACTTGTTGAGTCGCGCCGTGGAGATCCGGGGCCTGATCCCCAAGGTCGGCTCCGCCCTGGCGCCGGACGCGCAGACCGCGCAGGATGCGTCCGGCCACCTGGCCCACGCACGGGTGCTGGTCGTGGACGCCGACGAGTCGATCCGGCGGGCCGCGCACTCCTTGCTGGGACGCGAAGGCGCTACCGTCGAGACCGCCCAGACCGCCCGCGAAGCCCTCGCCCTGGCCCGGCAATTGACCTATTCGCTGGCCCTCGTGGACATCCGTCTGCCCGACATGGAAGGCTACGACATCTATCGACATCTCCAGGAGATCCAGCCCGGCATGCCGGTGATCCTCATGACGGGTTTCGGCTACGATCCCACGCACGCCATCGTCAAGGCGCGCCAGGAAGGCCTGCAATCCGTGCTCTACAAGCCGTTTCGGTCCGACCGGCTGATCGAAGCCGTGGACCAGGCGTTACGCAACGCCCACCCGCCCGCGGCACCGGCCCCTGCCCTGTCGCCAGGGACCGAACTGGCCGACGGCGCGGGGGACCCGCCGGCATGATCGTCCCGAGTCTCCTCCTGGTCGGTTTCGCGGTGGGGCATTTCTGCATCTTCATCAGCCTGGTGAACTGGACGCACGGCATCGGCTTCATGATCCGGCGCCACGACCTGATCATCGGGCCCGTCCTGATCGCGCTCGGACTGGCCAGCCTGGGGGGCTTCGCCTGGCTGGCCCGCACGCCCTGGCGCGGCTGGCCCTGGCCGGTCCGGCTCTACCTGGGGATCTGCCTGGCCGTCGCGTGCGTGGGTTTGCCGCTGGTTACCGTCTTGCGTGCGCGCCGGCGGCTCCCTGCGGAGGTGGAGGGCCGGGAAACGGTGCTGGACCTGACCCGGCCGCAGGGGGCCGCGGCGCTGATCGGCCCCTCCTGGCGACGGTGGATCTTCCAGATTCCCGGCAACCACTCGTTCCGCCTCCTGCGCGACGACTGGATCCTGAACTGGCCCGGCCTGCCGCCGGCGCTCGACGGCCTGAGCCTGCTCCACATCAGCGACCTGCACTTCTCCCGCGTGTTCGATGAGCGTTTCTTCCACAGGGTTCTCGCCGAGGCGGCGGCCCTGCCGAGCGACCTCGTTTGCTTCACGGGAGACCTGGTCGATGAGGACGAATGCCGCGACTGGATCGTCCCGGTGCTCGGTCCGCTCCGAGGCAGACTGGGCACCTTCGCCATCCTGGGCAACCATGATCTGCTCTACGCTCCCGAAGCCCTGGCCAGCGCGCTCGGGAAGGCGGGCTTCACGGTGCTGGACGCGGGCTGGGAGCGGCTTGCGTGCGCAGGGCGCAACCCTTGTCCTGGGAGGAACGCTGGCGCCCTGGGGGCCTCTGCCTGATCCTTCTCGGATGCCGGCGGGGGATTTCCGGCTCCTGTTGAGTCACTCGCCGGACCTGATCTACCGCGCCCGGTCGTGGGGGATCGACCTGATGCTCGCCGGCCACAACCACGGCGGCCAGGTGCGGGTGCCCGTGCTGGGACCGATCCTGATGCCCAGCCGCTTCGGCCGCCGGTTCGACCGCGGTTTCTTCCGTGTCGGCCGCACCTGGCTGCACGTCAGCCAGGGCGTGGCCGCGTTGCATCCCTACCGGTTCCACAGCCTTCCGGAAGTGACCCGGTTGGTGTTGCGCCGCACCTTGAAACGCGGGCAAAAGGACACTGTCGCAACGATGCCGGCTCGTCCTGCAAGGAGATGGTACGTGTTCAGCGCCCCTGTCGGCCGTAAGTCCTTTCTATGTAGCGGCGGCCGTCTCGGCCGCTCCGGGATGGGTCCCCTCCGGAGCGGCCGAGACGGCCGCCGCTACAAAGAAAAGGCCAGAAAAACAGCCAGTCGAGACGCTAAACACGTACAGGAGATGTCGGGTGCCACGGGTTCCGCTTGGGGAACCCGTGTCCGGGGCCGACTGGCACGGGTTCCCCAAGCGGAACCCGTGGCACCCACGACCGTTTCCGCAAGAAGGCTGTATTACCCCGGCAAGAAAGTAGGTCGGACAATCCTGTCCGACTCCCCCGGCCTGTCGGACAGGATTGTCCGACCTACAGGAGAATCTTCTTTGCCGGGGTAATAATCAACACGATATCGTTTTTCAGCCTCGACAATCGCACAAGCCCGATCACCGTTGACCGTCCCGTCCCCTGCGGCTACCCTGTGCAGCCCGGATGTCGATGGGTAAGGAGACCCGGCGATGTGGTCGCACGCGGCGCGAGTGCTCGGTCTGGCCATCACGCTGCTGGCCGCGTCGGGATGCGGCACGAACAAGGTCTCGGGCACCACCCGGACGGCTACCGAGCAACTGCTGCTCACCAGCGCCTGGGATGACGCCTTGCGGCGGGTGGATTTCCGGCCCTTGACGGGCGTGCCGGTCTATTTCGACCCCCAGTACCTGACCTCGACCATCGATCAGGGCTGGATGGTCTCCAGCATCCGGCAGGCCATGCTCTCGCAGGGGGTCTTGCTGCGCCCCAAGGCCGAACAGGCCCAGTGGGTCGTCGAGGCCCGCGTCGGCACGTACGGCACGAACGACTCGAACTGGATGATCGGCATTCCCCAGACCACCGTGCCCGCCCTTCCGGGCCTGACCACGGCCGCCAATGTTCCCGAGATGGCCCTGGCCAAACGGAACCGCCAGCAAGGCATCGCCAAGCTGGCCCTCTATGCCTATGACCGCGCCACCGGCCAGGTGACCTGGACGAGCGGAACACACAAGGCAACCTCAAACTCCAAAGACGTTTACGTCGGCGGCATGGGTCCGATTCACAGCGACTCGGCCGGTTCGGACACCGAGTTCGCGGGGATGCGGCTACCGGCGTTCCCGGTCGGCGGCTCCGCGCCTCCGGCCGCGCCCTTCCGCAACGACGTACCCTTCCCCGCTCCCGGGGCGGTCCTGCCCTCGGACCAGAGTTCGTTCGCGCCGTGAGGCGGTACCCGCTGTCATCGCGCCGAAGAGTCGTCTATAGTGGCTGCCATCGGCTGACTGTCATCCGCCTTCCGCCTTCGAACCCAACATGATCGACCTTCGAGACCACATTCGCGACATCCCCGACTTTCCCAGGCCGGGGATCATCTTCAAGGACATCACGCCGCTCCTGGGGCATCCCGAGGCGTTCCGGACGACGATCGAGCGGCTGGCCGAACCTTATGTCGGGCAGAAGATCGACCTGGTGGCCGCGGCCGAGGCGCGGGGGTTCATCTTCGCCGCGCCGCTGGCCGTCAAGCTGGGCGCGGGGTTCGTGCCCATCCGCAAGCCGGGCAAACTGCCGTACGAGACGGTCGCCATGGAATATGCCCTGGAGTACGGCTCCGACCGCCTCGAGATGCACAGCGACGCCCTGGCGCCGGGCCGCCGCGTGCTCTTGCTCGACGACGTGCTCGCCACCGGCGGGACCATGCGCGCCTGCTGCGACCTGGTGCATCAGACCGGCGCCGGATCGTCGGCTGCGCCTTCGTCGTGGAGCTGACCTTCCTGGAAGGCCGGGCCCGGCTGGAACCGCAGTGCGAGGTCGTCAGCCTGGTGCGGTATTGAAGTGCCGTCCTTCTTTCATTCCAGATGCCAGATTCCAGATTCCAGATGCCAGAGGATAGATGCCAGAAAAGGATAGATGCCAGAGGACAGATGCCAGAGGACAGATGCCAGAGGACAGATGCCAGAGGACAGATGCCAGATTTGGTGTAGTGGATTCAAACGAATCCGGAAGAATCCGGAATCTGGCATCTGGAATCCGGAATTGACACGTAGCCCCTCGGCCAATCGGGACCCGGCCGGCTCTCACCAGAACGCGCCGATGAAGAAGGTGAAGAGCCGCGTGTGATCCTCGGGGCCTTTCACGATGGGCCAGGCAAAGTCGAAGGCCAGGGGCAAGGGGCCGAACATCTGCTGGGGCAGGTAGATGCGCAGACCGGTGCCGACCGCGCAGCGGAACGTGGTGAAGCTGTAGTCGGGTTCGACCGTGCCGAAGTCGGTGAAGATGACCTGCTGGAGCTTGTCGCTGGCGACCCAGGGGAACTGGTATTCGACCGAGCCGATGGCCGACATGACGCCGCCGACGTTGCGTCCCAGCTCGTACGGTCCGACGCCGCGGTAGGCGAAGCCGCGCATGCTGCGGAAGTCGCCGGCATAGAACCGCTCGTAGACCGGCATATCCTTGCCGGCGATGCCGAAGAAGCCGCGGAAGGTCAGGATGTGCTTGCCCGAGCCGTCCGGCCGGTTCCACAAGTTGAAGTACTGCCGCCCCTCCGCCGTGAACTTGGGCCAGGTGAAGGTGCCCCAGCCCTGTTCGAAGGCCAGCTCAAGGTACTGGCCCTTGCTGGTGGCGAACGGGTCGTTGCGGTTGTCGTACCGCAGGCTCGGCCGGATGCTGGTCAGGAAGGAGTGGCCGGCGGCGGCCAGGTACGCGGCGGGCGCGGGATACTGGAAGCCGTAGACGTCCACGTCCTCGACGCGCAGGGCGACGTCGGCATAGACGGAGGTTCCGAGCTGGCTGCCCAGCGAGAAGCGGCCGCCGCCGCGTGCCTCGTTGTACTGGCCCTGGTAGAACCGGGTGAAGTAGTAGCCCGAGGCGCCGAAGCCCATGGCGTAGCCGTCGGGCAGGTCGAACAGGTACGGGTTGCGGAAGCTGACGAGGTAGCGGTTGATCAAGGTGCCGGGCGAGAGTTCGATGCGGAAGATCCTCGCCGCCGCCCCGGAACGCCTGGCCGCTGAAGAGTTCTTGCCAGGAGCGCGGCACGGCGAAGAGGTCGAAGTTGCTTTCGTGGATGATGAAATTGCCGCTGATCCCGCCGTAGCTGGTGGCACCGACGCCGAACATGAGCTGGCCGGTGGGCGCCTCCTCGACCTGGGTGACGATGTCGGCGTAGGAGCGGGGCTTGAACGGCTCGTTCAGGTCGGGTCCGACGTCGGTCATGTTCGAGCCAGGCAGGCTGGGTTCCGTGCCGGCGGGTCCGCCCGCGCTGACGGGGCTGCGGGGCGGGCCGGCAGGTGCGGGGCTGGGAGGCGCGGGCGGCAACTCGGGCGGGGCGGGCACGGCAATGGGGGGAACGGGCTCATTCGCGGGCGGGGCAAAGGTCTCGCCGACGCCGAACGGCGACGTCGGCATCGCTCCGGGACCGGGCGCCAGCGGCTCGCGGACCGGCGCCGGTGTCGGCGCCGCGGCCGGCGCCGCCGGCGCGGCCAGCGGCGGGGGACCGTCGCCGCCGCTCGGCGCGGCCGCCGCATCGTCGCGGCGCGCGAGGGCCGGGGGCGGGCCTGGCCGATCCGCTGGCTGTCCGCCGGGAACTCCGGGCCGGGGCTTTGCATGCGGGTCCGGATCACCTCGTCGAGATCGACCGTCGGCGTCTGCCCGTACGGCTGATCGTGCGGCCGGCGGTTCACCAGCTTGATCTCGATCGGTTTCTTGCCGCCGCCCTTGGGATCGGCCCCCGTGAAATAACGCAGGTTCTTCAGCCGCTGTTCATACATCTTGACCCGCTTCATGTTCAGCGGCTCGCCCGGGACCAGCCCGGCCATCTCGGCTTCGCGGGTGAGGACCTGACGTTTGGTACGCTCGTTCCCCTTGATGAGGAAATCGCCCAGGACGTAGGGCTCGCCTTCGTGGACCTTGTACAGCAGGTCCACCACGCCCGGCTGCTTGAGCGGATCGACATACTTGCGGTCGACCTCGATCTGGGCGTCGATGCAGCCGATCTCGCCGTACTTGCCCTCGAGGTTCTTGCGGTCCGCTTCGAAGACAGTATCGCTGAACGCCTGGCCCGAGTGCAGGACCAGCCCGGCGCGTAAGGTTTTTTCGTCGATGAGCTTCTCGCCCTCGAAGGCGATGTTGCGCACCTTGTACTGGGGGCCTTCCCAGATGACAAACTCGAGACGATGGTCGGCGATGGTCGCGCCGGGGCGGACAATATACGTGACCTTCACCTCGAAGAAGCCCAGGCCCTGGTAAAACTGGCGGAGCTTGCGCGCGTCCTCCTCGACGAGGTCCTTGTCGAACCGGCCGCCCAGGCCGAAGAACGTGCGGCGGGTGCTGATCTTGGTCTGCAGCAGCGCATCGCTGACGAACTGGTTGCCGGTGATCGTCACCCCCCGGATGAGGTTCTTGTCCCCCTCGAAGATCTCGAAGACGACCTCGGTGTCGCCCGGCTTGCCCCCCTTGATCAGCTTGACCTCGGCCTGGTCGTAGCCCTGTTCCTCGTAGAGCCGCTTGATCTGGCGGACGGCGAGCTGGGCCTTGACCGAGTCGGCGCGGTTGCCGACCTTCAGGCCGGTGTCTTCCTCGAGCGTCTTGAGCTTGATCTTGGAACGGCCCCGAAACTCGACCTTTTTCAGGATCGGCATCTCCTTGACGTGGAAGACCAGGATGACGCCGTCGGCCTTCTTGGGGTCCTTCTGATAGGAGATCTGCACGTCGGAGAACCACTTCGAGCCCATCAGCTCGCGGTAGTCGGTCTCGACGGTGGCCGGGTCGAGCTCGCGGCCGGCGCGGCTGAGAATCTTGCGCTTGATGTCCTCGACGGGGACGGAATCGTTGCCCAGGATCTGGACATCGGTGATGGTCCCTTTGGGCAACTCGGCGACGGTGCGCCGGAGCGGCGCGGCGATCAGGACGAGCGCCAGCAGGCACACCGCGCCCCGTCCGAACCTTGCCGACGGGGGCGCCATCCTGGTCGTCTCCGGTCTGCAGCGTGTCATGGGCATCCATTCCCGAAAGGCGCCGCCGGGATTGCCTGGTCAGGCCCTCACCGGCCATGCGACCTGGACACGACGTGTCGCGACGTGATCCGGTCCCGAGAGGACGCCGTCGGACGCTCATTCCGTCCCGTCCCAACCGGCGCAAGGACCGTCGGGCCCGCGTCCTCCGTCCCTGGCGGCGCGGCCCCCTTCTGCGTATCGAGCGAGAGGCTCGGGCGTTGTACCCTGCACCCGGAATTTCCGCAAGCTCGATTCGTCGCGGATAAAGGGTCAATGGCGGCCTGCGGTCGCAAAATTCGAAGAACAAGACAGGTCACAGGAGCTTGATTGGGACGTACAATGCTCTGGACGCCCATTGAGGTGCGCCCGCAATTCGGACGCGTTGTGATCGAGAATCCGCATGTCAGCCTTGCCTGCTCAGACCGTTCAGTCCCTCTCCCGCCACTGGATTGGCCGGCTGTCGGCCTACCGCCAGCACCGCCATGACGAGCACCGCGAAGCTTTGATCGTCGAGGCCATGCGTTTTGTCGGCCTCCGCCTGGAGTCGGACCTGGACCGGTCCTCGTACTGGCGCGACAAACCCCTGGTGCGCCGCGCCGCCGTACTCCTGTACCTGGTCGACCGCGGCGCCGTCGCCCGCTCCTACCGCAACGGCCGGGTGGTCTACGAAGCCACCGACGGCGCCGAGACCTGGGTCGCGGCGCAAACATCCTTGGTCCCCTATCTTGCGCCGACGCTGGATCTGGTCGCCGCGCTCCGAAATGAGCAGATGCGCCGTCTTCCCTCGGCGGATTGAAGTCCTCGTAGGTACGTGTTTAGCGTCTCGGATGGCTGGTTTTCTGGGCGTTTCTGTGTAGCGGCGGCCGTCTCGGCCGCTCCGGGCTGGTTCCCCTCCGGAGCGGCCGAGACGGCCGCCGCTACACAGAAAAGACTTATGTCCGATGGCGAGACGCTAAACACGTACCCTCGTAGGGTGGGCTCGGCCCACCGTTTCCGGCGTTCACACCCCGACGGCGCACGTAGGAATCGAGTCTCGTTGCCCCTGTTGGAACGGGCAGAGCCCCGTCTCGATGCCTAGGCCCTCGCGGTGGAGCGAGGTGTCTGACAAACCCCCTTCCTTCATCATCCGTAGCGAGCTTCTCGCCACAAAAAAGAGGACAGACGAACTGATTCGCTCGGCTGGTGCTTGTCTTTGGCATAAAAACCTCCCTTCGAATTAGAGTCTGTCCCGAAAGTCCCCGAGGACGTCTGGTTTTAGCCCCAAAGGGGCGGCAGTGAATAGCCCGGGGCGTCAGCCCCGGGAGAGGGACAATCGCGCAAGATTTCTTCTCAGCCCCGAAGGGGGCGACAGGACCCCGGTCTCCGCAGCCTCTTCTGTCGCCCCTTCGGGGCTTTGGAGAAGGGGGGCGTGGGGCCGGTCTCGGTTCCCGGGGCTGACGCCCCGGGCTATTCACTGCCGCCCCTTTGGGGCTAAGAGGCTATCCGGGAAGTCTGGTCTCAGCCCCGAAGGGGCGGAAGTTCCTAGCCCAGGGCGTCAGCCCTGGGGAGAGGGACGCCGCGACAAGATCCTCCTGCGCAGCCCCGAAGGGGCGACAGAACGTCCTGCGGGGCCGTGGTTTCTGTCGCCCCTTCGGGGCTTTGGAGAAGGGGGGCGTGGGGCCGGTCTCGGTTCCCGGGGCTGACGCCCCGGGCTATTCACTGCCGCCCCTTTGGGGCTAAGAGGCTATCCGGGAAGTCTGGTCTCAGCCCCGAAGGGGCGGAAGTTCCTAGCCCAGGGCGTCAGCCCTGGGGAGAGGGACGCCGCGACAAGATCCTCCTGCGCAGCCCCGAAGGGGCGACAGAACGTCCTGCGGGGCCGTGGTTTCTGTCGCCCCTTCGGGGCTTTGGAGAAGGGGGGCGTGGGGCCGGTCTCGGTTCCCGGGGCTGACGCCCCGGGCTATTCACTGCCGCCCCTTTGGGGCTAAGACCAGACTTCCCGGACAGTCTCTAAAGGGGACGGCTTGATTCAAAGCCGGGACGGAGCCGCAGCCCCCGAAGATTTAGTTTACCAAAGCACGCAGTCTGCCTCAACCGCCACCTGCCAGCGTGCCACAAGCCGCCTGGATGTCCGCGCCGCCGGAATAGCGCCTGACCACCGGCTGGCCGAGATGGGCCGTCAAGGCGTCGCGGAAGCGGCTCAACTCCTCGGCCGAAGGCGGCTGGAACCGGCCGGTCGGGTCGTGCACGTCGATCAGGTCGAGCCGGACCGGGGTTTCGCCGACCAGTTCGGCCAGGGCCCGGGCGTCGTCCTCGGCGACGTTCACGCCCGCGATGCAGACGTAGGCCAGCATGACGCGGCCCCCGGCGCCTGGACGTGCCGGCGCGCGGCCGCCATCACCTCCGCGACCGTCGTGCGCGCGGCCACGGGAAGCAACTGGGCACGGGTCGCGTCCCGGGCCGATCCCAGGCTGATCGACAATCGGAACCGCCGCCGCTCGGCCGTGAAACGGTCGATCTCCGGCACGAGTCCCACGGTGCTGATCGTGATCGCCTTGCCCGCGATCGAGCCTCCGTAGGGAAAGCGGAGCAGCTCGGCGGCGGCCAGCACCCGGTCGTAGTTCAGGAACGGCTCGCCCATGCCCATGAACACCGCGCCCGTGACCCGCCGGTCTTGTTTGTGCGCGTGGTCCCGCGCCTGCACCCACTGATCGATGATTTCCCAGGTGGCGAGACTGCGCCGCACCGGCATGCGCGCCGTGGCGCAGAAGGCGCACTTCATGACGCAACCGACCTGCGACGACAGACAGACGCTCACCGCCCCGGCCTTGTGCAGCGGGATCAGGACGGTCTCGATTTTCAGGCCGTCGGCGGTGCGAAAGAGCAGTTTCTCGAACCGATCGACGGGCGAGACGACCGTGTGTTCGACTTCCAGGCGGGGCAGTGGCGGCCAGTCGGCAAAGAGCCGCCGCGCGACGTGAAAGTCGCGGCCCCAGGCGGCCGGGTCGTGAACTCCCTGGCCCAGCACGGCCGCCAGCAGCCGCCGCGCGGCCTCGGCCGACACGCCCCGCCGCGCGGCCTCGTCGAGCAGGATTTCCGGCGGATGGTCGCGCGGGTCAATCACGCTTGCAAAAAACCTCGATCCACTTCATGAATATCGGCGGCCAACGCCTAGAATACCTCCATCGTCCCGGTGTGGGCCAGGCGGATCGAACAGACCGCCAAACCTTTGTGGGCTAACCGTCGTAACAAACGTGTAGCCGTTTCTCCCGGCATCCCAGCCGGGAGCGGATGGAAACGAGGAGAAGGCAAAGCATGAGACGGAATGCTGTGGCATGGGCCGCGCTGCTGGTGGCGGTGGCGGCTTTGATCGGTTCGCGGAGCTACACCAAGCCGCTCCCGGCCGCGCAGGACGTGCCGGCGGAAGGCCAGAAAGTCGCGCAGGCCCTGTCCGATGCCTTTGGCGCGGTGGCGGACTTCGTCGGGCCGTCGGTCGTGCAGATCAATGTCGAGAAGAAGGTCAGCCTGGGCCGCCTCGGCGGCGGCGGGCGGACTCCCCGGAGCCTGCCCTTGCCCGATAACGGCAAGCTGCCCAAGGATTTGGAGGACATGCTCAAGAAGTTCTTCGGCCCGGACTTCGACAAGCAGCACAAGAACCAGAACTACCACGTCGAGCCGCAACAGTACGCCGATGCCGGCACCGGCTCCGGCTTCGTGTTCGACGACAAGGGCCACATTCTCACCAACAACCACGTGGTCGAAGGCGCCGACAAGATCGTCGTGACCTTCTACGACGGCACCCAGGTGCCCGCCAAGGTCGTCGGCACGCATCCCGAGAGCGATGTGGCGGTCATCAAGGTCGATCAGACCGAGTACCGGCCGGTCCGGGTTGGTTCGAGCAAGGATTCTGAAGGTCGGCCAGTGGGTGCTGGCGCTCGGCTCGCCGTTCGGACTGGACCATACCGTCACGGCCGGGATCATCTCGGCCAAGGAGCGGCATGACGTCGGCATCAACCGCTTCGAGTCGTTCCTCCAGACCGACGCGGCGATTAACCCCGGCAACTCGGGCGGCCCGCTGGTCGATCTGACCGGCCGGGTCATCGGCGTCAATTCGGCCATCGCGACCTCGTCGCGGTCGAACTCGGGCGTCGGCTTCGCCATCCCGATCGACATGGCCGCCCGCCTGGCCGAGAAGCTGATCCGCGACGGCAAGATCACCCCGGCCCTGATGGGCATCACCATTGAGCCCCTCTCGCCCGGCCTGGCCAAGCAATTCGGGCTAGAGCCGAAGACCAAGGGGCTGCTCGTCACCGACGTCGGCCCGGACACCCCGGCCGCGAAGGCCGGTCTGAAGCAGGGCGACGTGGTCATCAGCTTCGACGGCGCGCCGGTCGCCAACCGCCAGGTCCTGCAATACCTGGTCTCGACGAGCGACATTGGCAAGTCCTACAAGGTCGTCTACATCCGTGACGGCCAGAAGCACGAGACGAATGTCTCGCCCGCCGCGGCCGACTCCGTTGCCTCCCACATGCCCAAGGATCGCTCGAGCGAATCCAACGGCGGCGTGTCCAAGGTCAATCAGCTCGAGCTGCCCGAGTTCGGCCTGGCCGTCTCGCCGCTGACCTCCGAGCTCGCCGAGAAATACGGCTGGGACAAGGACGCCCCCGGCGTGATCGTCACCGGCACTCTCCCCGACGGCCCCGCCGCCGAGAAGGGCCTCGAAGTCGGCGACCGCATCACCCGCATCGTCAAGGACAAGAAGATCGTCCCGGTCAAGTCCGTCAAGGATCTCGAAGAGGCCGCGAAGGCGGCGACGGCCCTGGCCGTGCAGGTCGAGGACGTGCGCAAGCAGGCTCCGCCGGCCTTCATGACCTTCGACCGCCAGAAGCTGGACCCGAATAAGCCCAAGCCCAGCTTCACGGCCCCGCAGGACAAGGACGACGAGAAGTAACTAACCAGCGAGGCGACTCGTATTCGCCTCTCCCGAACGGCCCGGCGCAACTTGCGCCGGGCTGTTTTCGTTTCCGTGACTACCTGAGTTCAGGAACCTTGTAATCGAAGAAGAAATCTGGGGCGGTGCTCGTCCTATGGAACTTTTCCAAGTAGTCAGCAGTCGCGAAAGGATACTTCAACTTGTCGAGAGGAATCACGTAGAGCTCCGCCGGATCGTCGGGCAGACCGCCAATCCCAATCACCACAAAGACAGGTATACCACGATCCTTTGAGAACTTCTGGTAGTTCTGGATTTGACGCTCCGAAGCCCATTCGACGCCCAGTTTTTGACTTTGGTCGAAAGTCTTCCTCCACTTGCATTCGACTGCGAACAACTCAAGAATCTTCCCCATGTGGAACTCAATCTCGAGATCCGGGTTCAATGTGGACTCGGCATAGACTCCATCCACGTACTTGTCGCTTCGCCACTCCTTGATTTTGAAGTATTTCGGGTTGAACTTCTTCACGATCCACTTTTCGAATCGTTGCCCTTTCTCATCCTTGGTGAGTGGCTGCTTCACTGGCGTCTTCTGAACCGAGAGAGATACACCCCCTGTTGATCTGGCGGTTGATTCGATCGCCGCCGAGGATGCAGCCGTCCTACGGGTAAGGACGGCGACGCCTCCTGCGGTGAGAGCCAATCCGGCGCAAACCATCAGATACCCGAGCACGGCGTTGTTCCCCATGCGTAACAGCCTCGCCTTCGCACATTATGCCTGATGCCGAGAGCATAGCAGGATCAAGAGAGGCTGAAAAGCGATTCGCACGGACGGCTATCGCATCTCAGGAAAGAAATGCCCGTTTCCCCCATCCCGAAGGGATGACAGCCATTAGCCCCGGTTTGCGCAGCGCAACCGGGGTTCTCGAGTAGACGCCGGTTTCTCTGTTTCTCGACCCTGGAGGGGTCGCCGCGCTCGGCCCAGATCCGCGCTGCGACCCCTTCAGGGTCGGTTTCTTCTCTCGTGGGTTCTTGTCCGGTGGTGGCGCTGCGCTGACCACCGGCTAATGGCTGCCATCCCTCCGGGATGAACTTCGCGGACATTACTTTCCTGAGAGCCGATAATCCGCTTGGGCCATGTCGTATTCGCCCGACTCGATGGAACGAGACAGCAGCGCGTGAATCCGCGCCCGGTGGCCTTCCGCGGTCCGTTCGGAAATCACGCGCGGCTCGAACTCAACCTGGCTGCCCTCGGGTAGATCCACGGGCTCGGTGGGGCGAAAGACCCCGTGATCGAAGATCGCTTGGACCGCCTTCATGGCCGGCTCCTCCATCGGCTGTACCGCCTTCATGGATTCTACTTACTCTGCAAGTCCGAGGGAACAAACCGCCTCGTGAAATCGAGCGCCGAACGTGTGAACGTCCACTCGTCCGTTTCCGGCACCGCCCGCGACGGTGCGCCGACCCAGCTTTCGATGACGTATTCCTCGGGCCCGCCGTTGACCACGACGTAATCCTGCGCCTGCGCATGATGGAGATGTACCAGGTGGCGTCATCGGCCAGGTGGCGTCGATCCAGGTGCGGGTAGTTCGCCGCCCAGTAGATCAGGCTGAACGGCAGCTTGCGAGACCGGCAGGCGTTTTCGAGCGTCTTGACCTCGCGCCAGCCGCCGGGGTTGCCCACCACGAAGTGGACCCAGTCGACATCCACACGGAAGAAATCCAGACCCCGCACTTTTTTCTGAGCCAGTCGAGCCTGGAGCGCGTCGATCCAGGCCACCAGATCGGGAACCTTGATCGAAGGATAAGGCTCGATGTCGCCGATGCGGATCGTCGGGTAGTGCTCGCGCACCAGGGCGATGAACTGCGCGGTCTCCTCGACGGCGTATTCATCGGGCTTCTTCAAATCGTTCCGGACGCAGACCAGCGGCTCATCCAGGGCCAATGAGTCGATCCGGCCGCCGAGCTTCTGGAACCGGTCCCACATCTTGCGCTCGGCCTCGAAGACGGCCTTGCCGGTCTTGCCCCACGGCTTGACGGCGCCGACTTCCAGGCCGAGCTTCAGACCCCACTCATCGAGCTTCGGCAGCCAGGCGCGGAGCTCATCGTCAGTGAACTGCCTGTTGAGCTGGTGATCGGCATAGCCCAGAACGGTGATCCGCGACGCGCGTTTGCGACCATTGCTCGGGATGCGTGAAGAGCTCCCGCAAGGAACAGCCGTCGTGCGCCGCGGGCGGCATCAACCAGACGCTGGGACGAGACTGGGCCGGAAGGATGGCCGGTGTGAAAACCAGCAAGAGCGGAACCCAAAGCAAGCCTTCGCATGGGCGGACTCCAGAACGCGACGGCGTGTCTTGTAGGCTGGGTCTGGACCCAGCTCTTCCTGCTCGGGGAAGCTGGGTCCAGACCCAGCCTACAGAGCTAATAGTCTGTAGGCTGGGTCGGACCAGCTCTCCGGGTAAGCTGGGTCCGACCCAGCCTACAGACTATAGCGGACGGCAATTGATGGATTCGGGCATCAGCCATCAGCCATCAACGTCACCAAATTCCCTCTCAGAAGGTCGAGAAATCGGGCATGCCTTCTTCCAGCTCGGGGGCCGGCAAGGCGGGGGGCGCGGGCAGATCCATCCGCAGGTTCAGGCGGGTGGTCCGGCCGGGCAGCAGGAACAAGGAGACGTCCTGGCTGAGGCTCTGGACCGATTCGCGCAGGGAGCCGGTCGCGCGATTGAATTCCTGGAGCGAGTGGAGGGCTTGCTGGGCGTTGTCGCTGAGCCGGAGCATGGCCTCTCGGATCTGCTCGGCGCCCTGCGACTGGGCGGTCATGCCGTCGTGAACCTGCTGGAAACGGGGCGTCAGGTCATGGACCGACTCGATGATCTTCGTGAGGTGGTCGCTGACCCGGTGCACGGACTCGACGCCGCGGCGCACGCCTTCGAGAACCGTGTCCATCTGGGTGCAGCCGGCGGCCAGACTCTGGTGCATCGCCGCGACGGTGCGCTCGATGTCGAGCGTGGCGACCGCCGTCTGGTCGGCCAGGCGGCGGATCTCGCGGGCGACCACGGCGAAGCCCCGGCCGTGCGCGCCGGCCTTTTCGGCCTCGATGGCCGCGTTGATCGAGAGCAGGTTCGTTTCGTCGGCCACCTTGATGATCGTCGTGACCATCAGGTTGACGTTCTCCGCGCGCTGGCGCATGCCGGCGAGCTGTTCGCCGAGCGACTCGACCAGGTGGGACAGCTCGTTGATGGAGTGTTCCATCTCGTTCAGGCCGATGCGGCCCAGGTTGGCCAGGTCCGCGGTGCGGTCGACCTGGTCCTGGACATCGTCCATCGTCTGCACGAGCTGATGGCTGGTCGTGGAGATCTCGGTGACCGTGACGGCCGTCTCGTTGGTCGAGTGGCGATACTCGTCGGCCAGGCGCTGCTGTTGCCGCGAGTTGGCGGTGAACTCCGTCGCGCTGGCCATGATGGCGACGCTGGTGTGCTGGATCTTGCCGATCAATTCGCGGAGGTTGACGATCGCGCGATCGAGGCCCCGCGCGATCGCGCCCGGCTCGCCGCCGGCCCAGAGATTGAAGGTGCGCGAGAGGTCGCGGTCGGCCAGGGCCTGCAAGCCCTCGACACAGCGCCGCAAGGGCCGGGTGATGCTCAGCGAGACTCTCCAGACCAAAATCGTCGAGAACGCGAGGACCGCGCCCGTGAGGGCCATGCCCACGATGCGGCGCCAGCGGAACTCGGCGATCCGCGTGTCCAGCAATTTGTTGAGCTCGCCGGCGACCCCTTCCCAGAGCCCAAAGCTGGCCTGCCGGGTGCGCTCCGCGGCGTCCTCCAGGTCGGCGGGCGCCGCGGCCGTCGTGCCGGCGCGGGCGAAACCCGCCAGGGCGTCCGGCTCCGGCACGGCGCCTCGCTCCAGGCCCTGGATCAAGGCCTCGGCCGCCGCGGTAAACTCCGCGACCGCCGGGCGCACATTCGCCGCCAGCGTGGGGCTGACGCCGTAAGAGCCGGCGTCGGTGAGGATGGCGCTCTCGGCATCGCGTCGGATCCGGTCCAGATCCGCGCGCAGGGGGGCCGCGTCGGAAATCCGCCGCATCGCCGCGGTCTGGTCCCAAACCCCGGCCGCGTCCGCATCCGCCCCCAGCTTCAAGTCGGTCACGCGGCGTTGCACCTGGGGCAGCGCCAGCAGACTGATATCGATCAAGTAGAAAGAATCGAGGTCCGGGTCCGTCAGCAGCCGGGACGTCTCGCCGAGGTGAGCGATCATCGTCCGGACGGTCGGCGCAGACGCGCGTGCTGCTCGTCGCTGGTCTGCAGATCCGAGCTTCGGATGAGTGCTTCCCACTCCGCGCACGGTCTGCGGCAGGGCCCCGCTGCGCTCTCGTGCGGCGAGCGCCGCCTCGGTGAACTGGAGGTCCTTTCCATAGCGGACCTGCGCCGCTTCCAGTTCCGCCAGCGCCTGTCCCACGCCCGTTCGCTCTCGGCGCAGGGCGTCCTCCACGTCCGTCTCGCCCGCCAGGAACCGATGCGCCAGGGCCTGGTGCTGCCCGAGATGTTTGAGCAGCTCCTCCAACGGCCGCTGGTAGGCGATGCCTTCCTGTTCCAGTTGCGCGCCACGGATCGTCCCCGTCAGCAGATCGAGCAACATCCAGACCACCACCCCGAGAGGCAGCAGCAAGCTCACGCTGATGAGGATCAGCTTCCGACCGACGCTCAGCGATGTGAGGAACCCGGTCATGGACGCCGGTCAATCCCTTTCCAGTCCGTCAGCCCCGCCCGCCGTCCCGGCCGGCACGCGCAGTCCTCTGCCTTCCCCTTTTCCCGTTGTGGGATAGTTTGAAGTATATCACCGGGATTCACAAGGGTTCCGGCGCCACCCGGGCCGGCGCGGCCGCATACCGCGGCCATTCAAGGCTGGCGAACCGTGCCTGTGTCCGCGATCGGCGGCCGCTCCCATTCGGAGATCTCTTCACCGCCCGCCCGGGTGATCAGGGCGTACCAGATGGCCCGGCTCAGGGTGCCGCTCAGGGTCCGGACCGCGCCGTCGCAGAACAACGCGTTGACGCCCTCCGGGTGGTTCGAGCCGGAATAAACCTGGCGGGCGCGCACATCCTTGCCTTGATAAAGAGGCGTCCGATCCACATCGAACTCGCTGCCGCCGAAGCCGCCCACCCCCCAGCCGGCGCTGTCGCGCTTTTCGACCAGGGCGAGTGTATTGGCGGTGCCGTCCAGGATGTCGACGACGCGGATGTTCCGGCCTTTCGGCACGCCATCGGGACCGAACTTGCGGCCGTCCGGGGTCCGCACGGGCAGGATCACGCCCTGGTATCGGCCCTCACGCTCGACAAAGTCGTCGCCCCAGGCCGGCGGGTGTCCGCCCCCCCAGTTTGCGCCGTAGTGCAGCGGGGCGAAACGGGAATCTCCCGGATAGGGGCGATTCTCCACGGTCATGATCCGGGACGCGGGCAAAAGCGCGCTCGGCGGGTTGGTGGGGCAAACAAAAACCGCGATCCGGCTCTGAACGACTGTGGCGTTGGCCGGGTGCCAGTTCTCCAGGTCAAAGTTGTACGCGTTGAACTCCGCCCGGTGGTCGATCCAGGGCAACAGGCCGGTGAAACAACTCTGCCCCGTGCCGTGGCCGGCGCCCGCGACCACGCTCATCGGGAACACATCCGAGGTCGCGTAGTAGTTGTGCAATCCCAGCCCGAGCAGCCTCAGATGGTGGATACAACCTTGCCGCTGGGCCTGCCCCCGGCTGGTTTCCAGACGCGACACCAGCGCGGCCAGGAGCACGAGCACCACCGCGATCAGGACAAGCACCTCAATCAGCGCCAGGCCCCTGGAAACACGCCGCGACACCATGGCGATGCACCTCCCGCGACGGGATGTGACAGAGGGAATCGGCGAGACCAAACGGCTCTCCCCCTGGTGGCGAACGTACGATCCGCACCCTTATCTTACGATTGTCATAGGACGGTGGGAAGCTGTCCCCGGAGAGATTCTCGGGTATCGGGTGGCATGCCCACGTCGGCGTGGGCATGTCCGCGCGTGCGGGCCAGGACGTGTTTCGCGTCTCGGAGGACTGGTTTTCTGGGCTTTTCCATGTAGCGGCGGCCGTCTCGGCCGCTCCGGGCCAAATTCTCTCCGGAGCGGCCGAGACGGCCGCCGCTACACAGAAAAGACTTACGTCCGACGGGGGGACGCTAAACACGTACTGACACCGACGGAATTCGACCGGATACGTGCTTTTCATACACCCTCTCCGTCCCGGGCGTGTCGGCCGTCTGAAGCTCGTTGACAGGGCAAAACCTGCGCCGCGGATCAGATATCCAGAATCACCTCGGCGGTCCAGCCCGCGGCCGTCGCGGCGAGCGTCGCGCCGTGGTGCGTGGCCGCCTTGACCTCATGGTCCAGCACATGGCGGTCCCGGTCGATCGGCTCGCCGGCCATCGTGGCGGTCAGAGCCCAGGGCGCGGTGCGGACGGACACCTCGAACCGGCTGTACAGACTATGCCGGGTCTCGCAGCAGAAGATCAGCTCATTCAGCCAGGCGACGAGCAGCTCGGGGCCGTTCTCGGCGGCGAGGGCGATCGTCGCGACCGACCGGGGCTGCACCGCGTCCCGGTTGGCCACGATGAAATCGAAGAGGCCCTCCGCGGCGGTCCGGAACACCTCGTCGAGATCGGCGCCGGTCACGCGAAGACCCACGTCCGCGGTATGATCGAACATCTGGATGGTGCCCACGGGCAACCTCTCGACAAGGGACTGGGCGCGCGGCGGATTCTTGTGGGTCCTGGCCTGCTCTGATGCTAGAGCATCGCAGTCCGGATGGGAAGGAGACGGCATCGTGGAAGCGTTCGACCTCGGCAGTCTGAGCCACCTGCCCGAGATGCCTCGGCAGCAGGATGCGCTCGGGATCGGCCTGGTGGGTGCGGGCTTCATCGTGCGCGATTGTCAACTGGTGGCCTATGCCCAGGCGGGTTTCCGCGTCGCGGGGATCACGTCCCGATCGCGCGCCAGCGCCGAGGCGACGGCGCGGCTGCGCGGGGTGCCGGCGGTCTTCGAATCGGTCGAGTCCATGCTCGACGATCCGGCGGTCCAGATCGTGGACATCGCGGTCCCCCCGGGCGCCCAGCCGGCGATCATCGGGCGCATCCTCGCGCATCGCCGGCGCCCCGCGGCATCCTGGCCCAGAAGCCCCTGGCCACCTCGCTCGACGACGCCCGCGAAATCGTCGCCACCTGCCGGCGGGCGGGCGTGGCGCTCCAGGTCAACCAGAACATGCGCTACGACCACTCGGTCCGCGCGCTCAAGATGCTGCTGGACCGCGGCGCGCTGGGCGAGCCCGTGCTGGCGACGATCGAGATGCGGGCCATTCCCCACTGGATGCCGTGGGCCACCGGCGGCCGGTCGCTCTCGACGTATATCATGAGCATTCATCACCTCGACACGTTCCGGTACTGGCTGGGCGAGCCGTCGCGCGTGCTGGCCAGCACGCGGCCCGATCCGCGCACGAAGTTCGATCATCAGGACGGGATCAACCTGTACATCCTCGAATTCGACAGCGGCGCCCGCGCCGCGTCGTGGGACGACGTCTGGGCGGGTCCGGCCCGCGAGGGCGCCGCCGCCGACATCGGCATCCGCTGGCGGGTCGAGGGCACGGAAGGACTGGCCCTGGGCACGATCGGCTGGCCCGGCTGGCCCGCGCGCGTGCCGAGCACGCTCGACTACACGACCACGCGCGACGGCCGCTGGCACCGCCCCCGCTGGCCCGAGGCCTGGTTCCCCGACGCCTTCGCCGGCCCCATGGCCGGCCTGATGCGGGCCATCGAGGACGGCACCGAGCCCGATATCTCCGGCCGCGACAACCTCAAGACGATCGCCCTGTGCGAGGCCGTGCTGCGCGGGGCCATCGAGCACCGGGTGACGGTGCCGAGGGTGGGGACGCTGACGAAAGGCGACTCAGATCACGAGACTCCGGATGATGACCATGTGGAAGGACTCCGTTCCTGAAAGCGGAACGACCCGGCGTGAACGCCGGGCCGAAGAGAACGAAAAGCCCAGTGAACCGGGCTGTGCTTCTCTGCCCGGTTCACCGGGCGTGCCGCGCCGCGGTCATCGGCCCGGCGTTCACGCCGGGTCGTGGGACACCCGGCGGGTCGCTTGCTCCGGCCCCCCGATCCGACCTTGCGGCCCGCCACCCCCCCGCTAGAATGAGAAGGCACCGTCCCGCATCGTTGCCAGCGTGGGAGAAATCGGCGTGCGCATCGCGTATCTGGACTGTTTCAGCGGCATCTCGGGCGATATGACGCTGGGGGCGCTGGTCGATGCAGGGGTGGATGCACACGCGATCCAGGCCGCCCTCGCCAAGCTGGATCTGCCCGGCGGCTGACCTTCGAGACCGTCCGCCGCGCCGGTTTCCGGGCCACGCACGCGAAGGTGACGACGCCGCCCGAGCACGCCCATCGCCACTTGCACCACATCGAGGCCATTCTCGACAAGGCGGGACTGCCCCCGCGCCAGGACGAGCTGGCCCGGCGCATCTTCCGCAAGCTGGGCGAGGCCGAGGCGCACGTCCACGGCATCGAGATCCAGAAGGTCCATTTCCACGAGGTCGGCGCGGTCGATTCGATCATCGACATCGTGGGCGCGGCGGTCGGTCTGGACCTGCTGGGCGTCGCGCGGATCGAGGCCAGTCCGATCCCGCCCGGCCGGGGCTGGGTCCACGGCGCGCACGGCCGCATGCCCGTGCCGGCGCCCGCGACGGCCGAGCTCCTCAAGGACATCCCGCTGGCCGAGGCGACCGCCGAGATGGAGCAAACGACGCCCACCGGCGCGGCCATCGCGGCGAGCGTCGTCGAGTCGTTCGGCCCCCTGCCGGCCATGACCGTCTCGGCGATCGGCCTGGGCGCCGGGTCACGCGACGTGCCGGGGCTGGCCAACGTGCTCCGCCTGTTCGTCGGCCAGACGGCGACGCCCGCCGGGGGCGAGCGCGTCTGGGTGCTGGAAACGAATCTCGACGACCTGCCGGGCGAGGTCGTCGGCTATACCACCAGCCAGCTTCTGGCGGCCGGCGCGCTCGATGCGTTCGTCACGCCGGTCCTCATGAAAAAAAACCGGCCCGGCGTGGTCGTGACCGTGCTCTGCGACGAGGCCAGGATCGCCCCGATGGAGGAGATCCTCTTCCGCGAGACGACCACCCTCGGCGTGCGCCGCTATGCGGTGAGCCGCCACAAGCTCAACCGCCGGGCGGCGGTGGTCGAGACGGCGTATGGCCCCGTCCAGGGGAAGCTGGGCTGGCTCGATGGCCGCCCGCCGACCTTCAGCCCGGAATACGAGGCCTGTGCGAAGGTCGCGGCCGAGCGCGGCGTGGCCCTCCGCGAAGTCTACCGCGCCGCCCAGGAGGCCGCCGCGCAAACCGAGCCGAAGCCCCTGTGAGGATTGTCCACTAACGTATGCGACTTGAATCTTGTAGGGTAGGCTTCAGCCTGCCTCTCAAAAAAGACTTTGGGATTGGCAGGCTGAAGCCTACCCTACAAGACCTCCTCGCACAGGCTCTGAGCAAACGTCGGGTGGCTGGGGCGGAGTCCGCGACGCCCCAGTCTGCGAAGCTACCCCCGCTGGGACATCGCGGACTCCGCCCCAGCCATCCGGACCACCGTCTCCGTTCCAAGGAAGGACTCCCTCCCATGACCGCGTGGCAGGAATTCGCCCTGATCGTGGTCCTGGCCGCCGCGCTCGTGGTGGTCTCGGCGGCGGCCGGTGCCTTCTGGTGGCGGTCGCGGTCCGTCCCGCTCTTGCGGGCGGCGCAACTGGCACGGGAGTTGATCGAGCGCCAACGGAGGCTGGAGGACATCATCGAGCGACTGGAGAAGACCGGCGTGTTCCGATCCCCGCTCGCGGAAGTGGGAGGGCGCCCCTTACCAGCCGGTCCCCGGTCGAGTTCCTCCGCTCGATTCGACCCCGCGCAGCCCAGCGCGGTGACGGGGCCGACCTTGATCGCGGTGCCGGACCTGTCGGCTCCGCCGCCGGAGCCGTCGCCGGCCGCCGCCGAGCTGGCGCAGCGTTTCGGCGCGATCTGGGAGCGGGCCGACCGGGGCGAGCCCGCCGATCTCATCGCCCGCGCCACGGGGCAGCCGATCGGCCAGGTCGAGCTCGTCCTGGGACTTCGCCGACAACTGGCCGTGTCTGAAAGGCGTGACGGATGACAACGACCGAACGTGACCCGGCCATGATCGCCTGCCTGAGACGCACGCGCACGGCGGTCCTCGTGGTGCTGGCGATCGCCGCCGGCCTGATCGCCGCCGGCCTGGCGTTCTTGCGGACGCGCCCCGCCTGGGTGCCGCTGGCGCCGGAGATCTCGTCCCAGTGGTTCCGCGGGGGACTCTTCGGCGTGCTCATCCTCAGCTATGCCGTGCGTCGCGTCGTGGCCCACCGGCGCGCCTTCGCGATCCGGCCACCCGCGCGGCCCGCTTTCATCTCGGCCATGTCGCCAGCGCAGTCATCGGCGCGCTCGCGGCCCCGCTGGGCCTGGCGTACGCGTTTTTCGTGCAGCCCGACACCAACGAACTGGCCCCCTTCTGGGTCGTCGTGCTGGCCGCCGACGCGCTGGCGTTTCCCCGGGGCTATGAGGCTCGACGACTTCGACGAGCCGATGCCCCGTCCCGACGCTTCGTCCGGGGGTGCGAAATCGTGACGCCGACGGAGTGGACGCTGCTGGTGCTGTACGCGGTGATCGTCGCGGCCTGGCCGCTGCGCCATCTGGTCGTGACCGTGATTTTTCGCGCGCTCGACTACCTGACGCCCCGCTCTCCCCGCTTCGCGCAACCGCTTGCGCCGCGGGTGACGGCGATCATTCCGGCCAAGGACGAGGAATCGAGCCTGGCCGGATGCCTGGCCACGGTCCAGGCGCAGCGGTACCCGAACCTGGAAATCCTCGTCGTCGATGACCGCAGCACGGACCGCACCGGCGAGATTGCCCGGCGCATCGCGGCGGCCGATGCGCGGGTGCGGGTCCGCACCATCACGGCGTTGCCCGACGGCTGGACCGGCAAGGCGCACGCCCTGCACGTGGCCGCCGCCGAGGCGCGCGGCGACTGGCTCTGGTTCCTCGACGCGGATACCCGTCATGAGCCCGATTGTCTGTCCATCGTGCTGGAGTACGCCCGCGTCCACCAGGCCGCGCTGGTGAGCCTGCTGCCCGAGATGCACTGCGAGACGTTCTGGGAGCGGGTCGTGCAGCCGCTCATGGGGATCGTCCTGATGCGGTCGTTCCCCCTGTTCCGGGCCAATCACAACGGGAACCGCGCGGCGTTTGCCAACGGGCAATTCATCCTCGTCGAGCGTGCCGCCTACCACGCCGCCGGGGGTCACGCCGCGGTGCGCGACCGGTTCGTCGAGGACATCTATCTGGCCAAGAATGTCAAGGCCCTGGGCCGGCCGGTCCGCACGGCGATCGGGGTCGGCATCAGTTCGACACGCATGTACACCTCGCTCCCGCAACTGGTGCGCGGCTGGAGCCGCATTCTCTATGATGCGCTCGGCCGGCGGGTGCTCCCGCTGGTGGGCAAGATTCTCGAGCCGTTGATCTTCAGCCAGACCGGCTTGCTGGCGCTGCTGGCCGCGCTGGCGCTCTTGGCGGCGGGCCAGACCGGGCCGTTTCCCGTCTGGCTGCTGGGGCTGGCGGTCGTTCACCTGTTGTTGCAGGTCTCGGTCCTGGAGCGTTTCTACCGGCTTCAGTCCCCCGGTCTCGCCGGCGCCGCGTGGCTCTATCCGCTGGGGGGCATTATCTCGGACTGGATCTTGGTGAAGTCGATCGCGATGTGTCTCACCGGCCGGGTCGTCTGGCGCGGCACGTCGTACGGGGCGTCGGCCCCTTCGCCCGGGCCAACCATGCCGGCCGAAGAGCCCCTCTCGTAGGGTGGGCTCGGCCCACCTCCTCGTCGGGAAATCCAGGCCGTGAGAACTGCGGTGTCCGTCCTTCTCATCCCGAAGGGATGCCAGCCATTAGCCCCGGTTCGCGCAGCGCAACCGGGGTTCCGAAGCCGCGCGATCCGACCCGGGAGGGGTCGCCGCACGCATGCGCGCCGTTCGCGCTGCGACCCCTCCAGGGTCGAGCGCCGTTGGGACGTTCCACGTCCCCGGTTGCGCTGCGCGAACCGGGGCTAATGGCTACCATCCCTTCGGGATGAAGAGAACGTGTTCGCCCACCCCGGTTGCGCTGCGCGAACCGGGGCTAATGGCTACCATCCCTTCGGGATACTGGGTTGCGGCTCCGCCGCGCTACGAGGTGGATCATGTCGATCGCCACACAAGAGCCGCTGCTCGCCCTGAACCCCGCCACCGGTGCCGAACTGGGCCGGGTCGAGACGACCGATCCCGCGGACGTCGCCGCGGCCGTCGCACGGGCGAAACACGCGCAAGCCGCCTGGGGAGAACAGCCGTTGCGGACGCGGCTGGCCGGGGTCGAGCGCTGGCGGGCGATCCTCGCGCGCGACGCGGATGCCTGGGCCGATCGGCTGCGCGCCGAGATCGGCAAGCCGGTCTCCGAGGCGATGACTGAGGTCGTCACGACGCTCGACGCCCTGCGCTGGACGGTCCGTCACGCGGGCCGTGCTCTCGCCGAGGAACGCCTCGCGCACGGCACGAGCCGGTTCTTGATGGTCCCCCCGGCGCGCTTGCGATGGCGGCCCTTCGGCGTCATCGGACTCATCGGCACCTGGAATTATCCGCTGTTTCTCACCGCCCCGGCCCTCGCCGACGCCCTGGCGGCCGGCAACGGCGTGGTCTGGAAACCGTCCGAGCTGGCCCCGCTGGTCGGCCGTCACTTGCAGCAGAGCATTGAGTCCGCGGGCTTCCCCGATGGCCTCGTCACGGCTGTCTTCGGCGCATCCGAGATCGGCCGGGCGCTCTGCGAGGCACCCATCGACAAGGGACACTTCACGGGCGGCATCACGACCGGACGCCGGGTGCTGACCACGCTGGCCCAGCGCGGCATCACGGCCACGGCCGAGCTCTCCGGGTTCGACCCGGCCATCATCCTGCCCGACGCGCCCCGGGACAGCACGATCCGCGCCCTGACCTGGGCGGCCTTCGTGAACACGGGCCAGACCTGCATCGCGGTCAAGCGGGCCTACGTCGTCGGCGACCCCGGTCCCTGGGCCGAGAGCTTCGCGGTCCAGGCGCGCGCCTTGCGCGTGGGCGACCCGGTGCGCGACGATGTGGACATGGGGCCGTTGATTTCGTCATCCGCGCGGGAACGCTTCGACCAGTTCCTCCGCGCCGCGATCGCGGCCGGTGCGCACGTCCTGGCCGGAGGCAAGCCGATTTCCGGCCCCGGCTGGTTCTACGAGCCGACGATCCTGCTGGCCGATCCCGATAACGCGGCCCCCGAAATGGCCCTGGCCGGCTGTTTTGGACCCGTCCTGCTGATCCGGGGCGTGCCGGACGCCGACGCCGCGGTCCGGGCCGCCAACGCCAGTGAATATGGCCTGGCCGCCAGCGTGTGGGGCCGCGACCGCCGCCAGGCGCGGGCGATCGCCGCGCGGATCGAGGCCGGCATGGTGTCGATCAACGACGCCGTGGCCCCCTGCGCACCCCGCGGCGCCCTTCGGCGGCAGGAAGGGCAGCGGCTTCGGCCGCACGCACGGCGTGCTCGGCCTGCGCGAATTCGTCCAGCCGCAGGCCGTTCATGACCGCCGCGCCGGCGGCTTCCGGCCGCAGCTTTTCCCGTATCAGAAGAGCCTGTCGCTGAGAGCGATGAACGTCTACCGCCGCCTGTTCCACGGTTGAGGCCGGCCTCAGAGGGAGTACGAGAAGGGTCTTTTCAGTGTAGCGGCGGCCGTCTCGGCCGCTCCGAGATCCGAGTCCGGAGCGGCCGAGACGGCCGCCGCTACACAGAAATACCGGTTCGTTTCCTTCTTGCACACCCTTTCAGAAACCCTACGATGCCCGCGTGAGCCGTCCCAGCAGCCACGCCGCCGCCATTCCGGCCAGGCCATAAACGCCGAGCAACACCAGGCCCACGCCGGCCAGGTGGCTCTCGACGCCGGTGTGCAAGAGCGTCCAGACCCGCATGGAGATGGTCGTCACCCCCGGCGGCAACACGATGTTCGAGGCGGGGAGCTCCCCAGCGCCAGCACGAAGGCCAGCGCCAGGAGGCCGCCACCGCGCGCCGGGACATCGGCAGCGCGACCCGTCGCGCGATGCCCCACGGACCGTATCCGTCCACGGCCGCCGCATCCAGATGCGCGCGCGGAATCGTCCGCAGCGCCGGCCAGAGCACGGCCAGCGCAAAAGGCAGCGTGCGCACCGCCAGCGCCAGCACGACGATCGCCAGGGTGTCGTGAATTAGCGGCACGCGCAGGTACGCCAGCTTCAGCGCCAGCCCGATCACGGGGGCCGGCGCGGCCAGCGTCAGGGCCGTCACCAACATGGCGATCGACCGGCCCCAGCCCGGCGCCGCGCCGTCCAGGCCATTCCCCACGCGACCGCCACCGCCAGCGCCGCGCCGAGCAACGCGGCGAGCATCGAGGCCAACAGCGGACTGCTCAGCGGATTGTCGGATAAGGCCGACGGCTCGATCAGATCGGGCCAGGCGCGCTGGAGCGTCCCGGCCAGACCGTGCAGGCTCCAGCTCGGCGGTTGTCCGCGCGCCGCCGCGCCTCCCACCCGGCCGGCGCGCAGATCAGGCCATAAAGAGGCACGGCCAGCAGCCCTCCGGCGATCACCATCACGAGCAAACCGAGAGGCCGCCGCCACGCTCCCAGCCGCCAGATGCGCGGTTGCGCGGCCACCGTCGCCACGCGCTCCGGATCGATGCGCAGGAGCACCCGCACACCCAGCGCGATCAGTCCGCCGAGCACGATCAAGGGCGGCAGCGCGACCTTCGCCGCCGCGGCCGGCCCCTCGCCAAGCTGCGATTGCACATAGGATTCCTCGGCATACGTGCGCACCTGAAGAAGATCCGTGACGGTCATATCCCCCGCCGTCAGCACGGCCGCGACCAGCGCCGCCGCCGCCAACGCTCCCAGCGCGCGCCGCCAGGTGACGCGCAGGGCGACCCGCCAGGCCGGCCGGTCCAGCCAGGCGGCCTCTTCCAGCTCACGCTCGACGGCACGGACGCCCACTCCATACAACAAGACCACCCAGGGCAGCACCGCCAGCGCATGAATGACGGCCGCGCCCGGCCAGCCCGTCAAGAGCGGCCGACCGCCGATCGCCTGCGCCCGGCCGACGTTTCCCAGCGCATTGAGCCAGGCCAAGGCGTGCAACGGCAGCGGCACGAACAAGGTCAGCAGCACCAGCGCCAGCACCGCACGGCCGCCCCAGAGATCCGTGCGAAACAGCAAGAAGGCCAGCACCGTGCCCCCGGCCAAGGCCAGCATCAAGGCACCGGCCGTCACCCGGAACGTCGCCAGGGCCAGTCCGAACGGCCGGCCCGCGGACGAGACCAGAGCCGCGTCGAGCAGGCTCCCCGCCCCGACCGGGCCGGCATGCCTGGCCGCGTACAGCAGCATGGCCAGCACGGGCCAGCCCACCAGCACGATCAAGATCAACCCCAACGCCATCCAGCCCACCCGCGCACTCAACATGCCCGCAGTCCCGCCGCATGCAAGAGCCGCGCGGTCTTCTCGTACGCCTCGCGCACCCAATCGACGATCTGCGCGGGCTCCGGCGCATATTCCAGCTCGATCGACATCGTCACGTCTCCGAGATCGAGGCGCTCGAATCGCCTGCAAGTACGGCGGGAAGTCCACCACGCCGCGGCCGGGAGGCAGAATCTCCATGAACCTGGCCATTGCAGTCCGATATGTGGACGTGTGCCACGCGGCCGCGCAACGCCTCCAGCGCCGACGGCGGCTGCCGCGACAGGACCATGTGCGAGATATCGACGTTCGCCTGCACGGCCGGGTGGTCCACATCATCCAGGAATCGCACCATGCTCGGCACATCATTCAAGAGCGACTGGTGGAACGGCTCCATCTCCAGCGCGATCTCCAGTCCCAGGTCGGCCGCGTACGCCCCGAGTGCGCAGATGAGCGGCCCCCGTCGCCCATTGCTCCGACGGCGGGATCACCTCGCGCTGCCAGATGTACTCGCCGAGAACCAGAAGCAGGTTGTGCGCCCCGAGCTGACAGGCCATGTCCAGGTACGCGCGGACCCGCTCGACATGAAACCGCTGCACGCTCGGGTTGAAGTCGATCAGGCCGACGGCCACGCACGCGACGCTGATGATGGGCAGGCCGGCGCCGCGCACATTCGTCGATGATGAGCTTGCGCTCCTTCATGGGCGTGTCGAGCGGATCGGCGAAGATGTCGATCGTGTCGAAGCCGATCTCCCGCGTCATGCGGATGCCGAAGGCGGTTCCCTGGCCCGCCTGGACCCAGGCGGAGTTGATCAGACCAAGATTCATGGTCGTTTCCCCGTCGAGCGGAAACCCGATCCGAGCCAACCACGTAATCCGATGCGTCCCAGCATACTTGCCGGGCGGCTCGGAAGGAAACGACGTCTCAGAGGCTATCCGGGAAGCCTGGTATTAGCCCCGAAGGGGCGACAGTCCATAGCCCGGGGCGTCAGCCCCGGGGATCGGTGAAGACGGCCGCCCACGGCTTTCCCAGCCCTGCATGGGCGATAGAAACGCCAGTGCTACAGGCGTTTCTATCGCCCATGCAGGGCTGATGGAGAATGTCGCGAGGCGCTGGCGTGTTCCCGGGGCTGACGCCCCGGGCTATGCACTTCCGCCCCTTCGGGGCTTTCCGGACAGTCTCTCACTGTCGTCTTACTACGCCCGGCGCAGCGGAATCGACGAGAAGACCGCCACGGCCAGCCCCAGCACGATGACCATCCAGGGCTCCCAGGGAAGATGCGAGAAGAAGGCATTCAACTGGGTCCGGGCCCAATGGCATCCGTCCTGAACACCGCTCGTCATGGCATCCAGCAAGGGCGTCTCGACGTGCGCGGACAAGCCCAGCATCGACCGCCAGCTCGCCGTGCAGAGCACGGCGCCCTCGTAGATCATCGGCGCGACCGCCAGGCCCGCGAGCAGCACGAACGCCGTCCAGGGCCGGCGTCGCGGCCGCGCGGCCGCGTCGCGATCGATCTGATTTCGAACCTTTTGCACGGGGCCACCTCCCCGCCGCTATTTAATGAGTGTCGAGGAAATCTGGATGGCCGCCGGCCCGACGAGCACGACGAAGATGCCGGGGAAGATGAACAGCACCAGCGGGAAGATCAACTGGACGGCCGTCTTGGCGGCGCGCTCCTCGGCCAGTTGCCGCCGCCGGATGCGCATCGAGTCGGACTGGACCCGCAGCGCGGTGGAGATGCTCGAGCCGAAGCGCTCGGCCTGGATCAAGATCGCCGCCAGCGCCTTCACGTCGGCCACGCCCGTGCGACGGCCCAGATCGTGCAGCACGTCGCGCCGGGTGCGGCCCATCTGCACCTGAAAGTTGGCGATCGCCATCTCCTCGCAGATCTCGGGACACGAGGCGATCATCTCGTTGGCCACCCGCCGCATCGCCGCGTCCAGTCCCAGCCCGGCCTCGACACAGACGATCATCAGGTCGAGCGCGTCGGGCAATCCCAGGAAGATCGCCTGCTGCCGGCCTTTCCTCATGAATCCCAGCACGAAGCTGGGCAGGTAGAACGCCGCCCCTCCCACGATGACGATCCACGTCAGAGCGGGCCGCGTCAACAGGCCGAACCGCAAGGAGGCCAGCGGGATCGCCACCGCCAGGGCCACCAGGAGCAAGAGGAACTTGATGGCCAAAAAGACCTGCACCGCCTGCTCGGCGCGGAAACCGGCGTTGAGCAGTTCGAGGCGCAGCTTGCCGATGTCGGCCTCTTTGCCCGTCAGCGGCTTGGCCAGCTTGGGCGCCGCCTTGGCGACGATGTTCTGGATGCGATCGTGCCGCCGCGCCGCGGCCTGGGCGCCGCGCCGGCCCCGGCTGTTTTGAATCAGCCGCTCCAGGCGATCGGCCGCGCGCTTCTGCCGCTCGGCCAGCGCCGTCAGCGCGCCCCACGTGCCGAACGCGATCGTGAAGAAGACCGCCAGCGGGACTAAGGCTTCCCATGACATCGGTTCAAACCTTGATCGTGATGATCTTCTTGATCGCCACCGCGCCCAGGACCTGCATCACCACGGCAATGGTGAGCATCTTGGTGCCCAGCGACGTCGTGAACAGGAGGCTGGCGTAGTTGGGATTCGTCATATAAATAAACGCGAGCAAGGCGGGCGGCAGCGCCAGGAGCACGATCCCGGAAAGCCGTCCCTCGCCGGTCAGCGCCTGCACCTGGCCCAGGATCTGGAAGCGCTCGCGGACCAGGTGGCCGATCTTGTCGAGAATCTCCGCCAGATCGCCGCCCGTGGAGCGCTGGATGACCACGGCGGTGACGAAGAACCGCACGTCCATCGTGGGCACGCGCTCGGCCAGCCCGCGCAGGGCGTCTTCCAGCGGGATGCCCAGGTTCTGCTCCTCGTAGACCCGGCCGAACTCCGTCGAGATGGGCGCCGCCATCTCCTCCGCCACCACGTGCAGCCCCGCGGCCAGGCCGTGCCCCGCGCAGGGCGCGGCCGACGAGTTCGAGCGCGTCGGGCACCTGCGCCGTGAACTGCTTGATCCGCTTCCGCTTGCGCAGCCAGAGCCAGAAAAACGGCAGCAATCCCAGCCCCAGGGCGCCAAGACCGGTCAGAACCACCGCCAGGCCCATGACGAGACCGACCGCCAGGCCCGTCACGGCGAGCACCAGCGGCACGATCAAGAACTGCCGGAACGGCAAGCCCACGTCGGCCTGCTCGTACAGTTCCGCCAGACTGTCGGCCTTGGGGAAGAACCGCAACAGGTCCGCCGATTTGCCCGACCCCAGCGCCTGCGGACGCAACAAGATCCCCTTGGACAACGCCACCTTGGTCGTGCGCTTGCCCGCCGTCAAGTCCACCAGCCGCTGTTCCGCCTCCCGGTTCGGCGCCGGCATCAGCGCCATCCCGACGCAGGCGATCATGCCGATCACACCCAGGCCAATCACAATCGATATCAGCGTCGGGTCCATCGTTCCTCCAGGCACAATGGGGACGAACCGCTTCTTCTGTGTAGCGGCGGCCGTCTCGGCCGCTCTGGTTATTAGGGCCCCGGAGCGGCCGAGACGGCCGCCGCTACACAGAAGAGAACCTGCTCGGAAACCCTCTCAATCTCTTAATAGCACACGCTGGCGGAACAGGTCGGGCGGCAGATGGCAGCCCGACTGTTCGAGACGGTCCATGAATGAGGGGCGGATGCCGGTGGCGGCGAACTCGCCGAAGGCCCGGCTATCCCCATCAACGCCCATCTGCTTGAACGCGAAGATCTCCTGCATGATGATCGTATCCCCCTCCATGCCGGTCACCTCGGAAATGCTCGTGACCTTGCGCGGGCCGCCTTGAAGACGGTTGGCCTGGATGATCAGGTCGATGGCGCTGGCGAACTGGTGCCGCAAGGCGCGGATCGGCAGTTCGAGGCCGGCCATGCTGATCATCGTCTCCAGGCGGGAGAGCGCATCCCGGGGCGTGTTGGCGTGGACCGTGGTCATCGAGCCTTCGTGGCCGGTGTTCATCGCCTGGATCATGTCCAGCGTCTCGGCGCCGCGACACTCGCCGATGATGATCCGGTCGGGCCGCATACGCAGCGCGTTCTTGACCAGATCCGTGGCCGTGACGGCCCCCTTGCCTTCAATATTCGCCGGCCGGGTCTCCAGCCGCACCACGTGGTCCTGCTGGAGCTGGAGCTCGGCGGCGTCCTCGATCGTGATCACGCGCTGATTGTCGGGAATGAAGCTCGAAAGCGTGTTCAAGAGTGTCGTCTTGCCCGAGCCGGTGCCGCCCGAGATGATGATGTTCAGCCGCGCCTTGATCGCCCCTTCCAGCAGCGCCAGCATCTCGGGCGTGAATGCCTTGAAGCGCAGCAGGTCCTCCTTGCCCAGCGGCTTCGAGCCGAAGATGCGGATCGTCACGACCGCGCCGTCGAGCGCCAGCGGCGGGATGATCGCGTTGAACCGCGAGCCGTTGGGCATGCGCGCATCGACCATCGGACACGTCTCGTCCACGCGCCGGCCGACCCGCGAGACGACCCGGTCGATGATCTGCAACAGGTGCTCGTTATCACGGAACGTCACATCGGATTTGAGGATCTTCCCGGCTTTTTCAATAAAGATCGTTTTTGGTCCATTGATCATGATATCGCCGATCTTATCGTCCTTCATCAAGAGTTCGAGCGGGCCGAAGCCGCAGGTCTCGTCGAGGATCTCCTCGATGAGGCGCTGGCGCTCGGCGCGGTTGAACATGGGGTTCTCGGCGTCGCAGAGCTGCTCGATGACCGGCCGCAGCTCGACGCGGAGCCGGGCCTGGTCGGACCCGTTGAGCTTGCTCGTATCGAGGCGATCGACGAGCTTGGCGTGGATGACATGCTTGAGCATCTCGAACTTCTCGGCGAGCGGATCGGCCTCGCGCGGCGGCTCCTTGGCACGCGCGGGGAAACCGGCGGCGGGGGCGGCGGGGGCGCCACGGACGGTGGCGGCAGGTCCACCGGACCTGTCCCGGTGGGTTCGGGCGCTCCCAGCACGAGCGCGGACGCGACCCCCGGTCGCGGAACAAAAGTGGTTCGTCCCAGTCCCTTGAACATGATGGACTACCTCGATTGGGTCAGAGTCTGTCCCGGAAGTCTGGTCTTAGAACCTATCTCGGTAGGGGCGTGAAACGCACCATTCTCTTTGTCGGACAAAGCCTACCGAGATAGGCTCTTAGCCCCGAAGGGGCGGCAGTCAATAGCCCAGGGCGTCAGCCCTGGGAACCAAGGCGGCGACCGCTCCTCCTCAGTCCCGAAGGGGCGGCCGAAGTCCGCGTTTGCCTGGATCTTTCTGTCGCCCCTGCGGGGCTGAGGAGAGGAGGGATGGTGCCCCTTTCGTGGTCCCAGGGCTGACGCCCTGGGCTATGGACTGCCGCCCCCTTCGGGGCTGAAACCAAAAGGACCGGATCGCCACTTCTGGGACAGACTCTTAGAACCTATCTCGGTAGGGTGCGTGAAACGCACCATTCTCTTTGTCGGACAAAGCCTACCGAGATAGGCTCTTAGCCCCGAAGGGGCGGCAGTCAATAGCCCAGGGCGTCAGCCCTGGGAACCAAGGCGGCGACCGCTCCTCCTCAGTCCCGAAGGGGCGGCCGAAGTCCGCGTTTGCCTGGATCTTTCTGTCGCCCCTGCGGGGCTGAGGAGAGGAGGGATGGTGCCCCTTTCGTGGTCCCAGGGCTGACGCCCTGGGCTATGGACTGCCGCCCCCTTCGGGGCTGAAACCAAAAGGACCGGATCGCCACTTCTGGGACAGACTCTTAGAACCTATCTCGGTAGGGTGCGTGAAACGCACCATTCTCTTTGTCGGACAAAGCCTTGGTGCGTTTCACGCACCCTACCGAGATAGACTCTTAGAAGAAGGAAGCGGCGAGCCGTCCGAAGCGGCTGCTCGACCGGCCGGCGTCGCTCACCCCGAAGTCGCGCGCCAGTTCCAGAATGGCGCGGTGGGCGCGGCTGCCGGGGGCGTCGAGCGCGACCGGAACACCGCGCGTCCGTGCCATGCTGAAGGTCTTGTATTCGTTGGGAATCAGCCAGGGCACGGGCACGCGCAGCAGCTCCTCGGCCTTCTTCGGGCTGACCTCGTAGCAATTCGAGCCGACGCGGTTGGCGACGATGCGCACCTTCTCGACCATGCCCTCGCACTGCCGGAACTGGTCCAGCAGCCGCACGCAGTTGCGCAGGCACGCCGGTTCGAGCTGGACCACCAGCAGGATGGTCTCGGCCATCTCCAGGCCGAGGAAGTCGGACGTCTGGAGACTCTTGCTCAGGTCCAGGAGCACGGTCGGAAAGCACTCGTGGAGCCGTTCGAGGACGTGCCGCAGCGACTCGGGCTCGATGCGCACGGCGTCCTCGATCGTCGCTGGCGACGGCAACACATATAATCCGGACTCATGGCGCAGGAGCGCGCGTTTCAGGAGCGTGGCGTCGAGCCGGTCCACGTTCCGCGCCACGTCGGCGAGGGTCTGGTCGGGGACCAGATCGAGGCAGGCGTCGGCGGCGCCGAGCACGAGATCGAGATCGACCAGGGCGACCTCGCGGGCGGGATCCTTGGCCAGCACGGCGCCCAGGTTGACCGCCAGGGTCGTGCAGCCGACGCCGCCGGCCGCCCCCAGGATCGCCACGATGCGCGACTCGTCCGCCGGGGCGGGCGCCGCGGTCGTTCCCGAGGTGGCCGGGGTGGCGCGGTCGAGCGCGGCGCGGAGTTCCGCGGCCTCGGCCGGCAGCATGAGAAACTCGCGCGCCCCGGCCCGCACGGTGCGCAGGATGAGATCCACCTCGCGCGACCGGCTGGCCGGCAAGAGCGCGCTCTCCGGCCGCGCCGCGCCACGGCCTGGATCACGCCCAGCGCCTGCTCGACGTTGTTATCGAGCACCACCAGCACGACATCCGCCCCGACCCGCACGGCCGCGTCCGTCCCGGCCGCGTACGAGGAGCAGACCTCCGCCAGCCGGACGGTGCCCAGCCCGGTCAGAAGGCTCTCGAGCGCAGCCCGCGTGTCGGGGGAAGGATCAACCAGAACCACGCGCGTCGTGCTTTTCATGCATTCCATCTCGTGGTTAGTCATCCGACGCTTGATTGTTCTGATGGGCGTCGTGTCTCTGCCGTGGAACTTGCGTCAGAGGCATCATCGCCGCGTCGATCGATTCCGGCTCAATTATGAACTCCGGTCCCGGGTCCTCGCGGGTCGGGTCCGTGGTGAATCCAGCCCAGCCGGGCTGCTGTATCGCTCAAAGTTAATACGCTGATCGTCGGGTTCCGCAACAGTATCGTGAGCTTGCCAGTGCGCATCTGGGCCGGATCAGAACCGGCACCTGCCCCCGAACGGGATTTCTAGAACCACCGGCCTCACCGGGACTGTTGCCTTCGTCGGTCTTGATCGGCGAATCCCAGGGCGTCGCCAGACCCGGACCGCCTGGAGAACGATGACGAACTGCGACCTCGGCGCGTGGAACTGGGCTCGGCGCGACGGGATTGTCTTTCCGACTGCAGGCCGCTCTGCGATCCTCGGCACCCCCCAGCCGTTTCGAGCGTCGCTTCGACCGCGGCGGCGGCGCTTCTCGTGTCCTTCTCATCGTCCCGGGTTGATCTCCGGTGGCATCGCATCGGAAGCGGTCGATCGTCGAGCGTCGCCAGATCACCGCGGTGAACCAGGCCGATTCCGCCGCTGAGCAAATCGCACCGCATGGGCACGGCACGCATGCCGGCTGTGTTCGAGAGGTCATTGGGTCGGCGTGGCTCGACGGCCGAGGCCATCCTTCGATCGTGCCGAGCTTGGCTGCTGGATCGGCTCGCCCGCGGCGCCATCGTCCACCCGGGGCTTCTACCGACAATGTTTTCTCTTCTGGAACGTATCCGCGGGAAATAACGCTGCTTTGGGCACGCGCTCGACCTTGACCATCGCAGGATGATCACCTGGCCTGGTTTGAGCGCCACGGCCGCGACCAGGATCGGCCGCGTCTCCTCGGGCTTGGGATCGTGACGGACCGCGACGCTCTTGTGATCGTGGAGCCCGCGCAAAGACAGCGTGAGCGAGCCCTCGTTCTTGGCGGCGGCCAGCGTATCAACCTGCTCGGGCAAGAGCGCCAGCGTGACCGTGTGGACCTGGATCGACTTGTCCTCCGGCCGGGTGGTCACTTGCCCGGCGGCGAGCACCAGCACGTCCTGGAGGATCGTCTCCGAGGACGGCCGGCTCCCTCGATTGTTGCCGGTGTAGGCCAGGACCACGTCCACCCGGTGATCCGGCAGGATGAACCCGGAGACGCCCGACTGCTCGTTGACATCGACGGTGTAGGCCCGCATGCCATCGGGAATCCGTGCCCCCATGCCCACGGGGGCGTTCTTCGGCGCGAGCTTGCCTTCCACGATCGCATCCTCGGCCAGCATGGGCAGCCGCACCCAGCGCTCGGCCACGTCCTGGAACGAGCTGAACGCGCCGGCCGGGACACGGTCCTCGGGCACCTGGACGACCTTGACCATGTCCGGCTTGAGCACTTCCTCGACCTTCAGATCGCGCGCCGCGGCGAGGATCTCGCGCGTGCGGGCAGTCTGCCGGTTGCCGATGAGCAGCTTGCGAACCCCAAACATGGCGCCCAGGCCGCAGAGCACCGCGAGCGCCAGCAGCATTCCCGATCGCCCATTCATGACTCAGCCCCCTTTCGATCGATCGGTCCTGGCGGTTTCCGCTTCAGAGCAGCAATCCCCGGCACGCGAAGACCAGGAGCGAGCCGATCGTCAGGGGAATGCCGTAGGGCAAGAGCGACATCATCGGTTTCCGCGCGGCGGCCCGTGCCGAGAGCTGAACCGGGTCGCGGATGGTCAGGATCTCGTGGACAATGGTGTGCGCGTTGGCGATGTGCCAGAAGATCCGGCCCGAGCGCACGATCATCACCAGCGCGATCGCGCCGCCGGCCAGCACGCCCGCGATGGTCGCCCATCCCAGGAGCATCCAGCCGGTCCACGCGCCGAGCGCGGCCCAGAGCTTCACGTCGCCGGCGCCCATGCCGCCGATGGCGTACAGCGGCAGAAGCAGCACGAGGCCGAATCCCAGCCCCTTGAGCGATTCGACCCAGGCGTGCGCCGGTCCGCAGCTCGCGGCCACGATCAGGCCCGCCAGCGCCAGGGGATAGGTCAACCAGTTCGGCACACGCTGCTGGCGGCCGTCGATCACGGCGGCCACGATGAGTACGGCCGAGACGAACCAGGCCACTGCGGGCGATTCCACGATCATGGCGGTTTCCCTCGTAGGAACAGGTGGGATCCCGGAACGCCCGCCGCCTTGTTTTTTGCGGACCGGGCCGCGTCTCCCACGCGGAAGACGCTGCAGAACTCAAGCTTCCGCACCGGCGGCTGTCAAATCGATGCAATCAGGCACCTCGAACGCGCCGGGTGGCACTGGTGGCTTGCCCACCAGTGCTCCGGGCGGCCGGGGACACTGGTGGACCAGCCACCAGTGCCACCCGGCGCGGATGCCATCAGGCACCTTCCCCGCGCAGAGCGACGCCGCCGATCCGTCCTCCCGGTCCCGAGGCCCCGGCCGCGATCTGGTGATCGCGTCGGGCACACTCCCTAAGACCTTCGAGACCAGGATCCGCGGCGCCGTACGCACGGACCGAGAGACAACGTTCGCCCCGTCGCCGACGAAGGCGTCAGGTACCGGTTGTGAACGAACCGTTGACCGTGCTGAAGGTCTTGCTCACGTTCGTGCCCAGCGAGGTGACGACCGTGATGCAGGCGACCAGAATCAGGGCCAGCATCACGGCGTACTCGACGGCCGTCGGGCCATCGTCGCTGACCAGGAACCGGCGGACGCGATTGACAAGCGCGGCTTTCATCTGTTGGTCTCCGGAAAGGGAAAACAGGGTGATCCGACGATGTTTCCCGCGCCGGTGGTCGGGCGAACCCCGGCGCCTCCTCACGCGAGAATCTGGGCCACTACGTCTTCGTCCAGACTTCGTTGCGGTCCTGGACATCAAGCCTCTACCAGTACAACGCTGTTCGAGCTGAAGGGCCTGCCCGCGCCGCTCTCCAACTCTCGCACGACCGAGATGCAGACGACCACGATCATGGTCAGCAGCACCGCACACACCACCGCCGTCGGGCCATTCTCGCTGACCAGAAACCGGCGGCCTCGTCGTGTCGTAGACTTCAAGGCATCGCCTCCTCCGGCATTCCCCACACCAGGCCACGCGCAAGGCCGCGGGTCATCCGGATCGGTAGACCATGACCATCGAACGGATTCGCCGCCGGCCACCCTGGCTCCCTCTCGCGGTCGAACCACTCAGCAGAACCGTAGCTCGCCTGGATCGCGCGTCCAAACCCATGTCGGCTTTTCGCGACATGCCGACCTAGGCTTGGGTCGGAGTGAGATTCCAGATGCCAGATCCCGGATTCCGGATTCCAGATTCCAGATTCCAGATTCCAGATTCCAGATGCCTGATGCCGGGATCTGGAATCTGGAATCTGGAATCCGGAATCTGGAATCTGGAATCCGGCATCTGGAATCCCGTCCATGAGAGGATGAGAACCGCCGGTCGTCCCGTCCTGGAACGAGGGGCCATGCTCGTGATTGTCGCGTCAAGACAGGATCGGCCGCGGACCGCGCGGGAACAACTCCAGCGCGCGGGTCCGCCCTGGTCGTACCACCCCGGCGGCGCACCGGCCGCCGAGCCGACGGCGCTGGCCGGCCTGGCGGTCTGCGCCCACGAATCAGCCGCGGCCGCCGCCCATCAGGCCGCCTCCTGGCTGGCCCGGCAACAGCGCCCGGACGGCTCCGTGGGCGTCTCGGCGGCGCTGCCGACCCCCGGCTGGGCCACGTCCCATGCCTTGTGGCTCTGGTCGGTGCTGGAGAGCCACGACGAGTCCCGGCGCCGCGCCGCGCGTGGCTCCTGACCCAGCACGCCTGGACCGAACCGCGCCGGCCCAACGAACCGGCCGGCCACGACACCAGTATCGATGGCTGGACCTGGGCCCCGGCCACGCATCCCTGGGTCGAGCCGACCGCCCTGGCCGTCGTGGCGCTGCGGCGCGAGGGCCTGGACGCGCATCCGCGCGTCCGCGACGGAATTCGGCTCCTGATCGATCGCGCCATTCCTACCGGCGGCTGGAATTACGGCAACAGCAAGGTCTTTGGCCGTTGCCTGCGTCCCCAGCCGGGACCGACCGCCCTGGCCCTGCTCGCCCTGGCCGGGACCGCGTCGCGCAGTCCCGTGATCGCGCCGGCGCTGGACTACCTGGAACGCACCCTGCCGGACCTGCACGCCGGCTGGTCGCTGGGATGGGCCTGGCTGGCCCTGCGCGTCTGGGACCGTGCGCCGCGCGTCTCGCCCACCTGGCTGGCCGAGGCCGCCGCGCGCGCCCGCGCGACCCCACGCCCATCCTGGCCCTGGCCACGCTCGCCCTGGCCAGCGCGGAGCGAGCGCCCGAGATCGTTCTCCGGGGAGTTTCGTCTTATGTTTGATTTCCACAAGCGAACCTTTTTCGGAGACTGTCGCGAGGATACCGGGTCGTTTTCGGATCTCTTGCGGAAAGGTTGTTGGGTGCCACGGGTTCCGCCTTGGGAACCCGTGCGGAATGGCCCCGGACACGGGTTCCCAAGGCGGAACCCGTGGCACCCGAGCGCTTCGGCACAACACCCCGGTATCGTTGCTAATGCCTCCATTTGCGAAGGGAAACCGATGGACCGCCGCCGCTTTCTGGCCGGGATGGGCGCCGCGGCGATCGCGGGAGCGCAAGCCGGGTGCGGACCGCGCCGGCCGGTCGCGCCCGCCGCCGTGTTCGTGGCGCAAGCGGCCACGTACGAGGTCGATCTCGTCCGGCCGATCCGCGACGGCCTGGCCGCGCTCGGCATCGGCGCCGGCGCCGTGCGGGACCGGGTGGTCCTGCTCAAGCCGAACCTGGTCGAGCCGAGTCGCCACGAGCCTCATATCAACACGCATCCCGCGGTGGTGCGGGCCGCCGCCGAGGTCTTTCTGGGTCTCGGCGCACGCGCGGTCCTCGTGGCCGAGGGCCAGGGGCACTGTCGCGATGCCGCGCTCGTGCTCGAACTGTCCGGTCTCGGCGCGATGCTCGACGAGCGCCGGCTGAGCTTCGTCGATCTGAACCACGACGAGGTCTACCACGTTCCCAACCGGCTCGGCCGCACCCGGCTACCGCGGCTGTTTCTGCCGGCGACGCTCCGCCGCGCGGACCTGATCGTGTCGATGCCCAAGATGAAGACGCACCACTGGGCGGGCGTCACGCTGGCGATGAAGAACCTCTTCGGCGTCATGCCGGGCATCTATTACGGCTGGCCCAAGAACGTGCTGCACCAGCAGGGCATCCCCGCGTCGATCCTCGACATCAACGCGACCGTGCGCCCGCACCTGGCCATCGTCGATGGGATCGTCGGCATGGAGGGCGACGGCCCGATCATGGGCGTTCCCAAGCATTCAGGCGTTCTCGTGCTGGGCACGAACCTGCCGGCCGTCGATGCCACCGCCGCCCGGCTCATGGACGTCGATCCCCGGCGCATCGCCTATCTGACCGCGGCCGAACAGGAGGGACTCGGACCGATCACGGCCTCGGCCATCGTCCAGCGCGGCGAGCCGATCGCGGCCCTCGCCCAGCGCTACGAGCCATTGCACCACCCCGCCTTCCCCCGGCTGCGGTGAGCGACCGCCCGGAGAGCAAAATGGTGGCTGGGTCTGGATCTTCCCAGCATCCCGCAGGGATGGCAGCCATTAGCCCCGGTTCGCGCAGCGCAACCGGGGTTTGGCGGCATCCGCGAGCCCACCCCGGTTGCGCTGCGCGAACCGGGGCTACCGGCTGTGATCCCTCCGGGATCAACAAGGTCCAGACCCAGCCTACACCGGCTCCGCACTGAGGCTCCGGGCCAGCGCGAGGGCCTCGGGCCAATCGCCGCCCAGCAAGGCGCACAGGGCCAGCAGGCGGCGGGACTCGGCATCGGGGCACAACTCCTGACAACGCTGGGCGTGATCGCGCGCTGCGCGGGGACGGCCGGCGCGAAGCTCTTCCAGGCAGTGCCGGCGGTGGCGGTAGTACGAGGCCGCCGTGCGCGCAGCAGGCGCAGGTCGCTCTTGCAGCGGCGGCAGGTGTCGGACCAGTCCTGCCAGGCGCGGCAGGTCGGACAGCAAACGCGGGTCAGGTCGGGGTGGTCCATGAGGGCGGCGGTCAATTGTCTTCGAGGTAGAAGACGAGGTCCTCGACCTCGCTGGCGATCTGTTTGATCTCGTCTTCGGAACGGTGGTCGATGGCTCCCCGCAGGTCCACCAGCATGGCCTTGAGCTCGGCGGCGTCCTCGGCGTTCGCGGTGGGAGCGATCCGCTCGGCCTTCGTGATCAGGGTCCGGGCCGACTCGATGGCCTTGCGCAGCGAGGGAGAAGTCGCCTCGGTCTCGGCGCGCCGACAGGGCCAGCGCGGGGCGCGGCGGGCGCGCTCGGCCGTTTCGAAGATCGCTTCGAGGCGATCGACCGCGTCGGTCCGCTCGCGCGTGCGGAACCGCTCCATGGCGTTGTCGATCGTCGACGTGCCGGGCCAGGCCGGTGGCGCGCTCGGTGGCGGTCACCTTGAGGATGCCGTTGAGGTCCAGGTCGAGCCGCACGAGGATCTGGTTGCCGGCCGGCGACGTCGGCCAGCCCCTCGATCGATGAACTCGCCGACGAGCGTGTTGTACCGCGTGTCCGCGTCCTCGCCCTGGAAGACGCGGATCTCGGCCGCCTGCTGGCCGTCGACGACCGTCGAGTAGATCTCGGTGCGGCTGGCGGGCAGGGGGGTGTTGCGCTCGATGATCGGCGAGAAGCGATGGATCGACAGGAACCCGTGGAGCTCGCCGAGCGCCTCGATGCCCAGGGTGTGCGGGGTGATGTCGACCAGGACCGGGCCGACGTCGATGCCCGGCGATCAGGCCGCCTTGAACGGCCGCGCCCAGGGCCACGGCCAGGTCGGGCTCGATCTCGGCGTGGACCGGCCGGCCCAGCCGCTCGTTCAGCAGGTGGTGGACCAGCGGCGTGCGCGTCGCGCCGCCGACGAGCACGCACCTTGTCGATCTGGTTGCGCCTGAAGCTTCGCGTCGGCCAGCGCCTGGTCCAGGCAGGTGAGCGTCTTGGCCAGCAGCGGGCTCGATCAGGTCCTCGTACTCGTGCCGGTCGATCTCCATCGTCGAGGTGCAGCGGGACGCCGTTCTTCTCGGCGATGAACTCCTCCTCGATCGGTGGCGACCGGCCTCGAAGGAGAGCCGTTTCTTGGCGTCCTCGACGGCGCGGAGGACGCGGGCTCCGGGCGCACGGCGTCGTCGCGCAGGTCGATGCCGTGCTGGGTCTGGAAGCGTCGCAGACGAAGTCGAGCAGCCGCTGGTCGAAGTCGTCGCCGCCGAGGTGGGTATCGCCGTGGCTGGCGAGGATCTCGACGACGCCCTGCTCGACCTGGGCGATCGAGACGTCGAACGTGCCGCCGCCCAGGTCGTAGACCAGCAGCCGTTCCATCTCGGGCGGGTGGGGGTCGTAGGTCAGCACGGCGGCGGTCGGCTCGTTGATGATCCGGACGACCTCCAGGCCGGCGAGCTCGCCCGCCTCGCGGGTCGCCTGCGCGCTGGCCCTCGTTGAAGAAGGCGGGGACGGTGATCACCGCCTTCGAGACCGGCTGCGCCCAGCGCCGTCTCGGCGCGCTGCTTGAGCGTCCGCAGGATGATGGCCGAGATCTCCTGCGGCGAGTACTTCTGGTCGCCGAGCGTGACGGTGATCTCCTCGCCCATCTTCCGCTTGATCGACCGGATCGGTGCGCTCGGGCGCCAGCACGAACTGGTTCCGCGCCGGCCTTGCCGACGAGCAGCCGGCCCTGCGGGTCGAGGCCGACGACCGACGGCAGGATCGGGTCGCCGTCCTCGTCCGGCAGCACGACGGGCCGGCCGTCGCGGATGACCGCCACCTCGCTGTTGGTCGTCCCCAGGTCGATGCCGATGATGGTGTCCATGAGGGCGTCTCGAAATAGCCGGAGGAGGAACTGTCAAGAATGAACCAGTGTGCCCATGGGTGGCACAGACATCCTGCCTGAGTACATGTTTAGCGTGCTCCTGTCGGACGTAAGTCCTTTCTTTGTAGCGGCGGCCGTCTCGGCCGCTCCGGTTTGAATGGTCTTCGGAGCGGCCGAGACGGCCGCCGCTACAAAGAAAAGCCCAGAAAACCAGCCCTCCGAGACGCTAAACACTTACCCTGCCTGTGCGGAATGAAGCCTTTTGCACAGGCAGGATGCCTGTGCCACCCAGGCATAAAGTGCCCAGAGACGACATCAAAGGACCGTGGTGCGCACGGCCCGGACCTCGGCATAACGCAGCAAACGGCCCTGCCAGGTGTAGCCGCGGCGGATCTCCGCGACGACCTCGCCGGGGGGACGGGCCGGATCGTCGAGGACTTCGACCACGGTCATGAGCGCGGGATCGACGGGCCGGCCGACGCACGCGATGCGCTCGATCTGGACGGCCTTCAAGGCACGCTGGAGCCGGTTGTGGACCAGAACGTAGCCTTCGACCAGCGCCGCCACGAGATCCCGGCGCACGAAGTAATCCTGCTGGCGCACCATCTCCCGGACCTTCTCGTGATACGAGCGGGCCCGGCGGCGGCCGAAGAACGACTGGCGGGCGAGCAAATCGGCAAGGGCCGCTTCGAACGCGCGGGGCGGCTCGTCGATCAGGAGGCGGCCGGCCTTCTCGACCTCGGTGCGGCCCCGGTCCAGGGCGTCATCCAGCTCGGCCAGCGCCTCGGCGAGCGGCCGGCCCACCGACCAGACCGCCTGCGCTTCCTTCGGCTCGACGGCGCGGAACTGGTCGAGCGCCTGCCGCAGGGCCGCCAGCAGCGCCTCGCTCTGTTCCTGAAGGCCGCGCGTGCTGCGGGTCTGGAGCTTGAGCTCCTGCCTGAGCGCGGTGAACTCCTCGATGAGCTGGTACAGGCCGACGTCGGGCACGTCCGCGTCGGGCGGCAGCGGTTCGTCGCCGTCGGGCTGATCGGCCTCGGCGCGGGCGTTCTGGAGCCATTGACCGAAGCGGGCCAGGAGCGCTTCGTCGTCCGTCGGGTCGATCATGATCGCTCCGCCAGCTCGAGCAGGGTTTTCAGCGGCACGCGGGCATGGCGCAGCCGGCGCGGAGATCCGCCAGGAAAGCGTCGAGCGAGTCGCGGGATGAGGTCAGGAAGATTTGCGACTCCAGCCGCCGCACGGGATCGCGCACCTGGTCATAAGCCGCCCGGATGGCCGCGAACCGCTCGGGCGCGCGGTCCGGCGGAAAGGCGCGGCACCAGCTCCAGATAGCGCTGGCGGAGCTCCGCCTCGTCGGCGTCGGGCTGCACGCCCAGAACCTCATAGGGGTCGCTCATGCCGTCTCACCGTCGCTTTTTCTTCTTGGGACGACCCGGACGTTTCGGCGGGCTCGGTCGCGGGTCCGTGTCAAAGGACTGGCCGAAAAGGGGTAGATCGCCGTCGTCATCATCATCAAAGTCGTCATCATCATATTCATCATCACCGAAATCCATGCTCGCGAACATCTCGAACAGTTCGCGCGGGATCGGCATCCCGCGCGGCCGCCGTCGCCGAAGCCGGGGAAGGGCATCCCGAACGGGCTGGAGGTCAAGTCCCCCATCACCGACAACAGCTTCTTGATCTCGGGCACATACCTGGCGTCCAGGGGGTCGTTCGAGGCCTGCGCGAGCTTCAGCGCTTTCTCCAACCGCTGCCGGAGATGCGGTAGCTTGGATGGGTACGGCGACTTCTGAAGTTCGAGCCCGGCCTCCATCACGACGAAGGCCGGGCTCTCGGGGAAATTCTTGGCGCCCCGCTTGGCCAGCTTCTCGAGCAGGGCGGCCTCCTGGGGAATGCGCTCCAGGAACGCGCAAACGACGAGCAGGTCGTCGCGGCGATAGTGGATGCGCGAGGTTCGCTTGAGGTAGCCGGCCACGGCCTTGACGTGCTCGGACCGGCCCGGATAGTCGATCTCGCTGTTCAGGAACGACCCGAGCAGCGCCGCCAGGGCGCCCGAGGTGTCGCTGCGGCCCTTCTTGGCGAGGCCCGTATAGAAGAGATGGTCGAAGCGGACCTGGTCGGCTTTCGGCAGCTTGTAGCGAATCGCCTCGATGAGCAAAGCGAGCCAGAGCGGGGTCGGATCGGTGAACTGGGCCTGGGCCTCCCGGATGAATTCTTCGGCCCGGTCGTTCTGGCCGGCTTTGAGTTCGAGGACCGCCTTGCGGGCGAGGAAGTTGAACTGGCTGCTCTCCGGCAGCCCCAAGGCTTCCACCTGGGCGAACTCGGCGCGAGCCTCGTCCCAGCGTTTCTCCAGGGCCAGGTGCCGGGCGTGGGCCACCCGCACGCTCCATTCCTCTTGCTTGATCGATTCGTCGAGCGGCTTGAGCGCGCGGGCGCGGAGAACGTGGGGCAGCGCGCGCTCGGGTTCCTCACGATGAAAGTAGTGATGGACCAGGAACAGCAAGGTCTCGAAGTCGTCGGGGAACGCCTTCAGCAATCGTTGCGCCGCGGCTTCCGCCGCGGCCGGCTGGTCCCAGTCCTGATAGACCTTGAGCAGGGCCTTGTGGGCCGGCAGATAACGGGGATCGTGCCGCAGGCTTTCCTCGAAGTAGTGGACCGCGTTCTTCTTCGCCTTCTTGATCTCCCCAGCCGACGGAGCCGGGCCGAAGGGGAAGCCGTCCGGGTCGGCGTGCGCCTCATCCGCATACTGCATGCCCAGGTGTTTGCAGACCATGGCCTGAGTGCGCTGCTTTTCCTCGGGGGCGAGGTTCGGCAGGGCGGCCAGGTCGGCGAGATAGTCGCGCCAGTACTCTTCCGCCTCCTGCGAGGAACCTTGCGGACCTTCCCAGATCAGCGCCCAGAGCCGGTTCCAGCGGGGGTCGAGCGGCAAGGGCTCGGCGGCCCTCGTGAAGCTGCCGACCAGCTCCCGGGCCTCGTGGTAGGAGTGTTCCGTCACGGTATGGACGAGCCGGGGGATGAGCAGCCGCGTCAACCGCTCGGCCAGGCGGGGATCGTACCGCCGCAGGGTGATGCGCAGCGCGGCCAGCAACCGAGTCGCCTGCGGCCAGCGGTCCTGGGCCACCAGGTCGCGCAGTTGCTCCAGCCGGGCCAGGATCGGCTCGCCGAAGACGGTGGTTTCCAGCGCCGCGAGGCTCGGCCCGCCAGCCGGCGGGGTCGGTCCATCGGCCTCGCCCGGGCGCGCGCCGCGCAAGGCCCGCGCCATGCGCGCCGCCGCGCGACCGGCGTCGAGCCGGTCCCAGTTCGCCGCCACTTGTTCGGTCTCACCGCGCCAGTAGGCGGCCAGCCCGCGCACGAAGTAGCGCCAGTCGGCGAACGGCGAAGTGCGGGCGATGTCCCGCAGGCGTTCCAGCGCGGCCGCTTCGTCGCCGGCCTCCAGCGTCTCGAGGGCGTCCCGCACCAGCCGTCCCCCTCGCCGCAGCTCGGGCAGCGCCGCCGTGGCCTGCTCGGGATGAAGCACCGCCTGATCGGCGGCGGCCAGCATGAGCCGCGCCTGCGCCTCCGGCGACCCCAGACGGTCCTTGAGCGCCAGGGCCGGCTCGGACAAACCCACCGCCACCAGCAGCGGCGCCAGCTCGGCCGGCAGGTCCGGATCGGTGACCCCGAATTCCAGCAGATGCTGGGCCACCTCCGCCGCCGAGGACGGCATGCCGCTCTGGTGCAGTTGCCGCGCCCGCAGAAAATACGCCCGCTCCAGCAACCGGTGATGGTCCGCGGTGCCCTGTTCGCGGAAACACATCTTGGCCTGTTTCACCGCATCCTTGTAGCGTTCCTTCCGGATGAGATTCTCGACCTCCGCACGCAGGCCGCCGCCTGGAGCAGGTGCGGTTTTCACGTCAGCGCGTTTGTGGTCTTTCTTGGACATGAGCCAGTCATCACGGGCCGGGCCGGGGGGTCTGGTCGAGGCTTCGTGGTACAATTCTACACTCGACCCGCCTGTGATGGAAATATTCCCGGCGCGATGGCCTCGATTCACCGCCCGGCAAGTGAGACAGGACCGGCGGGGTCGAGAGCGGTTCCCGATTGAGAGACTGTCCGGGAAGTCCGGTTTCAGCCCCGAAGGGGCGGCAGTCAATAGCCCAGGGCGTCAGCCCTGGGAACCGGGGCGACGCGTCAGAAACCCGCTCCGCAGCCCCGAGGAATGCCCACGAAATAAAGTCGCCTTTCGCTCCGCGAAAGGAGCGCGCTTTTGCGGAGCAAAAGGCGACACCAGACCGCGAAAGGAGCCGCGCTTTTGCGGAGCAAAAGGCGACACCAGAGGGAACTTAGAGGCTATCCGGGAAGCCTGGTCTTAGCCCCGAAGGGGCGGCAGTGAATAGCCCAGGGCGTCAGCCCTGGGTCGAACGGAGGCGTCTCAACCACCCTCCGGAGCCCCGAAGGGGCGACAGAAACCACGGCCCCGTTGGACCTTCTGTCGCCCCTTCGGGGCTGCTGAGAAGGATCATGTTGCGGTGTCCAGCTCCCCAGGGCTGACGCCCTGGGCTATTCACTGCCGCCCCTTCGGGGCTAAAACCAGGCTTTCCGGATAGCCTCTTATTTCGTGGGCGTTCCAAGGGGCGAAAGAAAGACGCGGGCTTCTGCCTGGTTCCCAGGGCTGACGCCCTGGGCTACTCACTGCCGCCCCTTCGGGGCTGAAACCGAAATCACCGGATCGCCACTTCCGGGACAGACTCTGAGTGCGCACCCGTCTTGCCCGCCCGACGCGCCAGCGAGTGCATTGCCTCTGTCAAAGCTCCCCGCGCCGTTGCAGCCGCTTGTAATGGATCAACGAGTAGACGGCCGGCACGACCGCGACAATGATCACGAGCACGACCGTCGCCGCGATCGGCGCGCCGAGCACGACAAGCGCGCAGCCGATCAGGCCGCAGGCGACGATGAGCCAGGCGGCCAGGCGGTGGGTGTCGTTCCAGACGCGGTCGCTGGCGAGCGTCCAGGGCAAGCGATAGCCGACGTAGAAGTTGCGCCGCACCTTGCCCAGCACGTTGCCCACCAGAGCCAAGAACAGGAAAATGCCGCCGACCAGGGCCCGGCCCACGTCCAGCCCGTGCGACTTCGCCGCCAGGAGCATCAATGCGTGGATGTACGTGAGCAGCCCCATCACCAGCAGCATGATGAACAGGTACGTTTCCCGGAACGAATCGACCTCGAACTGCTTCGGCGACAGCCAGGGCAAGAGCGCGATCAGGCCGAGCGACCCGACCATCACTCCCGGCATGAGGAAGACGGCCCAGGTTTTTTCGCCATAGCCATCGACCTGGCCATGGATGTCCCAGTGCGTCGGAATGTGCGCGGGCAACCCCGGGTAGAGCACGGCCGACGCCACGAACGCCCCCACCACGAGGACGATCGACAAAACCCAGTACAGTCGCGTCATGTTCGCGGATCCTCCGACGAAGACGAAGTGGGTCCCCCCGCGCCGATGAGACTGTAAACCCAGGCCAGGAGGTCCTGCACCACGGTTGTGTTCAGTGAGTAATAGATCTGTTGACCCTCGCGGCGGCTCCAGATCAGGCCCGCATCCTTCAACACCGCGAAATGATGCGAGACCGACGGCTTGGCCAGGTCGAAGTGCTCGGCGAGCTCGCCCGCCGACCGCTCGCCGCCCGTCAACAGCCGCAAGATCTCCCGCCGTGTCGGGTCCGACAACGCCTTGAAAACGCGGTTCATGGCGCCCCCTCCGACACGCCCGTCTCGCAAGGGGCGGGCGTGCTCTCTCCACAAGAGTCCTTCGCCCGAAGCCGATGATTATTTCGATGACCATCGAAATATCGGGCGCCCGCAGGCGCGCGGCGGGCCCGATCCGCCCGTCTCGGAGGGTGTACGAAAAGGTATGGAGCGGCCCTTCTGTGTAGCGGCGGCCGTCTCGGCCGCACCGGATTTGGGATTCCGGAGCGGCCGAGACGGCCGCCGCTACACAGAAAAGACCCTTCAGCGCGGCTTCGGGTCGGTCACGGGGAGCATGATCCGTCGCGGCGTGTTGTACAGGATCAAGGAGCGGCAGGGCTGCTCCCCGGTGTGCGCCTGGTGGGGAACGCCCGCGGGGATACGCAGGGTGTCGCCGGCTTTCAGCGCGATCCAGCGCGCGCCCAGCGCGTGCTCGCAAGAGCCGGAAATCACGTGCAGGAACTCGGCCGAGTTGGGATGCACGTGCCGCGTGTTCGTCTGGTGCGGCGCGACCTCGACAATTCCGACGGTCATCTCGGCGTGGGGGTCGATCTGGCCGTTCATCAGCCAGCGAATCCAGCCCCACGGATAGTTCTCGGGCTCGACCTGGTCGTAGGGCTGGAAGTGGCCTTCATCTTCCCCCTCGGCGGCGGACAGCCCCGCCGGCAAGAGGAAGGCGCCGGCACCAGCGGCCAGGCCGGTCTGAAACAGCGAGCGGCGCGTGCGATGACTCTCGGACATGGCGGTCTCCGGTTGCGCAAGGCGCGCGTGTCGAGTCGGTCGTAGGCTTTGTAGGGTGCGTCGAGTCCGCGATGACGCACCTTCTTCTCTAACCGGATCGCGAGGGAAGAGGTGCGTCGTCGCGGACTCGACGCACCCGACAAGACTACTTGGCGCTCTCGGCCGGCTTGGTCTGCTTGAGCAGCTCGGGGATCATGTCTTCCAGATGGCCGCGGGCCTCGACCGAGAACAGCTTGCCCTCGGGGTCCACGACGAAGACGCAAGGGATCGCGTTGACGCCCCAGGACTTGCTGAACTCGCTTTGCCAGCCCTTGCCCTGGTAGTACTGCGGCCAGGAGATTCCCTTGTCCTTGACGAAGTCCTTGAGCGCCTTCTCGCCCTCGCCGGGCTGGTCCAGGCTGATGCCCAAAAACTCGACGCCCTTGTCGTGGTACTCGGCGTAGATCTCTTTCATCTTGGGCAGCTCGGCGACGCACGGACCGCACCAGGTCGCCCAGAAATCGACGACGACGACCTTCCCTTTGAGATCCTTGACCGAGATGGTCTTGCCGCTGGTGGCGTCCTGGAACTCGAGCTCGAACGCCTTGCCGATCCCCTCGCGCTGCCGGCGCGTGCCCTTGATCTGCTCGACGATGGGGTTATCAGGGAATTCCTTGAGGATGCGGTCCTCGATCTCCTTGCGCTTGGACTCATCGGGCGTGCGCATCGCTTCCTGGTAGAGAAGCTGGGGCACGGCCGCGCTCTTGGGGAACTCCTTGAGGATGCGGTCGATGATCTCGGCGCGCTGCGTCTCGTCTTTCGCGGTGTTGGCGGCGAGCATGAGCACTTGCGGGCGCGGGGGTCGTCCTTGGCGCGATCTTGAGGAACTGCTCGATGGCGGGCATCACGTTGGAGAAGTCCGGCGGCGTGCCGGCCTTCGCGTTGACGACGGCCTTGAAATACGTCATGCGCACCTTCGCGAAGGACGCCTCGACCTTGAGCGGGGCCGACTTGGTCTTGGCGAGCACCTCGTCGATCTCCTTGGCCAGCACGTCGCCCTTTTCGCCGACGGCCTGGGCGTTCATCCAGCGCTCGGGGAACAGCTCGACGAGCCTGGGATGGGTGGGATCGACCCGGTACAGCTCGCGGATCAGCTCGCCGCGCTTGTCGGCGACCTTCTGCCGTTCCAGCAGGAACTTGGTGATCTCGGCGCGGTCGCCCGCCTTGGAGTTATCGAACTGGGGCAGCTTGACCGCGTCCAGTTCCTTGAGGATCTCATCGGGCTTGCGGTCCGCCCCGAGCGCGGCCGCCGCGACAAAGCCCGCCGCGAAGAGTGCCAGAAGGGTGCCCTTGAGTACGCGAATCATGAGCGTGGTCCTCTGCGGGAAACAAAGGGGGTCCGAGCCGGATCGGATCGGGTCGGATCGGTGGCATCGCGACGCGCCGGCGCGGCTTCGGGTCGAACCTCCGCGCGGACACACGGGCGCATTGCAGCTTACGTTAGGCCAGAACGGGGGCCCGAGTCAATGGCCAGTGGACAGCGGGCGGAAAAGTCGGTTAGGCTTCAGCGTCCGCACCGGCCTGCCTCCCGCGGTTCCCCGGAGATTCCTGCCGTGTGTGCCTCACGCCGCGTGCTCTTGCTTTCTGTCGGCCTGGCCCTGCTCGCGCATGTTCCGGCGCGGGGGCAGGACCTGCCCGATCTCACCAAGCTGCCGCCCATCAATCCCAAGGCCGAAGCCGCCATCAAGAAGGCGCTCGATTTTCTCAAGACCAAGCAGAGGCCCGACGGCGCCTGGGAAGCCTCCTTTGGCGAGGCGACCAGCATCAGCTCGCTGGCCGTGATGTCGTACCTGGCCTGCGGGCACGAGCCGGGCACGCCGGGGCCGTATCGCGAGACGATCGAGAAGGGCATCCGGTTCGTCCTCAAGAGCCAGAAGCCCAACGGTCTGCTCGTGGCCAGGACCGCCAACGGACCGATGTACTGCCACGGCATCAGCACGTTGATGCTCGCCGAGGTGGTGGGCATGACGACCGACCCGGCGCTGGCCTCCGAATGCCGCGCGGCGCTCGTCAAGGCGGTCGAGCTGATCCTCAAGGCACAGGACATCAAGAAGGACGCGAACCAGACGGGCGGCTGGCGGTACCAGCCGACCAGCGCCGACAGCGACATCAGCGTCACCGGCTGGCAGATCATGGCGCTCTGCGCGGCGAAATCCGTCGGCTGCGCCGTGCCGGCCGAGAACATCGACCGCGCCGTCGCGTTCCTGAAGCGTTGCGCGGTCAAGAACGGCGGCGGGTTCGCCTACCAGCCCGGCGGCGCGCCGAATAACTCCCGCACCGGCGTCGGCATGCTCGCGCTGGAACTCTGCGGCACGCACCACACGCCCGAGGCCCTGGCCGGCTCCGAGTACCTGCGCAAACACCCGCCGAAGTGGGCCGAGCAGTACTTCTTTTATGAGGTCTATTATGTCCCCCAGGCCCTCTTTCAGGTCGGCGACGAGGCCTTCCGGGACTATTACCCCAGGCTCGTCCTGATCCTGTTAGAACACCAGGACGCCGACGGGAGCTGGCTCTCCGGCGACGGCAACGACCGCACCGGCGGCCACAACTACTGCACCGCCATGGCCGTCCTGGCCCTGGCCGTCGAATACCGCTATCTGCCGATCTATCAGCGCTGATCGATCCCCGGACAAGTTGCTTACGCCCGCCCGCGCCGGCCTGTACAATCGCCGTCGTGGCCGCGCCGTCGCGTTCGAGGTCGAACGGTCGGCGCCGGCGGCTACCAGCCAGGAGGCCATCGATGATCGAAATCGGCATGCACACCGATAACTGGCGGCTCTTGTGCGGCAACTTCCAGGCGGCCGTCGCTTCGGCCGTGAAGTACAAATTGACGCGGCTCGAATTCGGCGTGATCGACGGGCAATACTTCATCCAGGGCCTGGGCTACGATCCGGCGATCTCGCTGCGGTCGAACCCGCGGGCGCTGAAGCGGCTGCTGGATCAACACGGACTGTCCGTCTCACAAATTGATGCCGCGCAGCCGATGATGAGTCCCGAGGGGTCGAGCTGCGCCGTGCCTTACGTCCAGCAGGCGATCCGCTTCGCCGCCGAGATCGGCTGCCCGTGCGTCGATACCACCGACGGCGCCACCAAGACGGCCGGCTACACCGACGACGAGGTCTTCCGCATCACCTGCGAGAATTACAAGCAGTGCCTCGCGTGGGCCGAGGATTATGGCGTGACGATCAACATCGAGACCCACGGCCCCTACACGACCAACCCGGATTTCCTCGAACGGCTCTTCACGACGCTCGATTCCCGGAACCTCGGCTTCAATTTTGACACCGGCAACACCTTCATCGCGGGCCACGACCCGCTGGAATACCTCAAGCGGTTCCGGAAGTACCTCTCGCACTGCCACATCAAGGACGTCAGCCCCGCCCTGGCCGCGGCCGTGCGCGGTCAGGAGACGGGCATCGCCAGTAGCGAGGTGCCCGTCGGCGGCGGCGTGAACGCCGAGAACATCGCCAAATGCATCGCCTACCTCAAGGAATCCGCCTGGAGCGGCGTCGTCTCCATCGAGTGCCTCGGCACCGACGAGTTCATCGGCAAGAGCGTGCGGTTTTTGCGGGAGCTGATCTAGGAAACGGCGGATGATGGGTCTGCCGTCTGCCCGCTTCCTTCTGCCCTCTAACTTGCACTTAATGAGAAGGTTATATCGATGCTTCACATGATCCTCTCCTCGCTCATCGCGGCGACCCTGGGAGCCGCCGAGCCGGCCGGCCCGGTGCGCGTGCTGCTGGTCACCGGCGTCGATGTCTCGGCGCATAACTGGAAGACGTCCACCCCGGCGCTCGCGCTGCGCTCGAAAAGGACGGGAAGTGCGACGTGCGCGTGGTCGAAGATCCCGACGTGCTCGCCACCGATCTCATCTTCAACTACGACGTGATCGTGCTGCACTTCCAGAACCCGCAGCCGCTCGCGCACGAGTCGCAGGCCCGCGCGAACCTGATGCGGTTCGTGCGCCAGGAAGGCCGGGGACTGGTCGTGATCCACTTCGCCTGCGGGGCGTTCCCCGACTGGCCCGAGTTCGGCCAGCTCGCCGGCATGATCTGGGACAAGGTCAAGACCCACGACCCGCGCGGACCGTACACGGTGCGGATCACGAATCATGAACACCCCATCACGCGAGGATTGAAGGACTTCGACGCCGACGACGAGCTCTACTACTGCCTCTCTCCGCAGCGGCCGGTGACGCTCCTGGCCGTGGCGAAGTCAAAGGTGACGAACCAGGAACACCCGATGGCGTTCGCCTTCGAGTGCGACAAGGGCCGCGTTTTTCACACCCCGCTCGGCCACGATGCCAAGGCCTTTTCCATGCCGGGCGTCGCCGAATTGATCCAGCGCGGCACGTTGTGGACCGCCGGCCGCTTGCCGTGAGGCGGTTATCATGATTTGCCATCATCACATCTTGTAGGGTAGGCTTTAGCCTGCCATTCCCTTTTGCAATTGGCAGGCTAAAGCCTACCCTACAAGATGTGATGATGACTGCTTCCCGTAGGAGAACGCATCCCATGAAATGGAAAGCCTCGCTCTGCGCCCTGGTCGTGCTGGGCCTGTCCGTCCGGGCAGACGAGAACACGATCCGGGCGGATGCGGGTAACACCGCGTGGACGGTGACTTACAACGGCCAGACGCTCTGCGTCTACACGTACGCACCGGACCAAGATCAAGCCCTACGTCCGCGAGCTGGCGCCGCTGGGCGGAACAAACCTGCTGCGGGATAGTCCGTTCGATCATAAGCATCATCATGCGCTCATGTATGCGATCCGGGTCAACGGCGTCAATTTCTGGGAGGAAACCCCCGGGCGCGGCGTCGAGAAGCCGGTCGGCGGGACGAGCAGCCGGGCCGTCAGCCTCTCAGGCCGTCCGGGGTTCGCGGAGTTCCGCCACAAGATCCAGTGGCTTTCCGAAGCCGACGCCAAGCAAGCCGACACGGCGCCCCTGGCGCTGCTGAACGAGGACCGCGCGTTGACCCTCGCCGTCGATCCGGCCGGCAAGGAAGTGGCCCTGCGCTGGCATGCCGAGTTCCAGGTCGGCCCGAAGGCGAAGGAGGTCACGCTCGCCGGCTCGAACTACAACGGCCTGGGGATGCGCTTCCTCCAGGAGCTCGACCCGGTGGCGTCGCACCTGATCGCGGGCGTCCATCCCGACCTGAGCGGGACAAAGCCAGACGTGCGCCCGGGGAGCTACGGTGCCGTGATGTTCGACGTGCCCGCGCACTGCGCGACCGTGGCCCTCTTCGGATCGCCCAGGAACGCCAACGGGACGTATTTCTTCTCCATAATGCACCCGTTCCCGTATCTCTCAGCCACTCAGGGGCTGGATCAGAAGCCGTTGACCTACAAGGCGGGCGAGACGTTCACGCTCGACTACCTCGTCACCGTTTACCCGGAGATCAAGACGGCGGGGTTTCTCGAGAAACGCGCGGACACCTGGGCCAAGACCGTGGAATCGGAAAAATGACGGCCCAAGTCGAGTCTGTAGCACTGTCACCGGTTTGGCTTGAACATCTCAGCCCCAGCGGGGCGCCATCGTAAAGCCTGGGGCGTAAGCCTCAGGAAGGAACACACAGGGTGTTACGGAATTCCTGAGCCCCGCAGGGGCGACATCGCGTTGAGTGGAGGGTGGCTGGGAGCGGCTCCTTCCTTCCTGGGGCTTACGCCCCAGGCTTTACGATGGCGCCCCGCTGGGGCTCAGAAAACCCGGAAACGAGGCTACAGTCTCCCCAATTCGCAGGGAATCCGGTTTTGAATCCCCAGACTCTCTTCCCAGGAACATAACATGGGCGCAATCGGCATTGGAGTGAACCTCGAATTCGTCCGCCACGAGGACAAGTCCTTCGAGTGGGGGGTCCAGAAGGCGGCCGAGCTGGGCTTTCAGTACGTCGAGCCGATGGTCCACCTGGGCCGCGAGCTCCTGAGCGAGGCGGGGTATTTCCACAGCGTCTCGATGTTCGACGATCCCCTCCGGATCAAGCGCGCCTGCGCCGAGGCCGGGGTGAAGCTCTCGGGCCTGTCGGCGCACACGCCGCTCACGAAGCCGGAGACGGGCGTCGAATACCTCAAGCAGGCCGCCCGGTTCGCGGCCGAGTGCGGCGCCGGTGATCAACACCGACGAGGGCCCCAAGCAGCCCTGGACGACGGAAGACGAAGATCATGTGCTCATGCGCTACACGCTTTACGAGGCGGCGACAGGTCGCCGAGCCGCGGGGCATCCTGATCGGCATCGAGCCGCACCAGCAGTACACGAAGCATCCCGACGGTCTCGACCGGATCTGGCGGCTGGTGCAAAGCCCGGTCATCGGCATCAACTTCGACACGGGCAACTCGTACCTGTGCGGGCACGACCCGTATGCGTGGCTCGAGCGGGTGCGCGACCGGCTCGTACACGTGCACGCCAAGGACATCTCCGTCCAGCAGTCGGGAGCCGAGCGCGGCAAGGTCACGGGCACGCCCGTCGGCTGCGGCTGCGGCGACGGCGTCATCGACTGGAAGCGCGTGATCGCCATCTGCAAGAAAGCTCCGCGCAACCTCGTGCTGTCGGTCGAATGCGGCACCGTCGAGCAGGCGGCGCGGTCGGTCCAGCACCTGCGCGGGCTGCTTTGAGGCCGTGGAGCGACGTGTTGATTCCAGATGCCAGATTCCATATTCCGAATCCCAGATCCCAGATTTTCGTTCTTCTGGAATCTGGAATCTGGCATCTGGAATCTGGCATCTGGAATCTGGCATCTGGAATCCGCAATTCACACGTCGAACCGCGCCAGCCGGTACGGCGTGGGGTCGAGGTGGGGCGCATCGCCGTTGAGCATCTCGGCGACGAGGCGCGCCGTGCCGGGGGCCATGGACAGGCCGAGCATGCTGTGGCCCGCGGCGATCAGCACATTTTCGAAGTGCGGGGCGAAGTCGATGATCGGCAGGCTGTCATAGGTCATCGGCCGCCAGCCGAACCACTCCTGCTCGATCGGCTCGCAGTACGGCTCCTTCAAGTAAGGCTCGGCACCTTTCTTGAGGAGTTCGAGCCGGCGCCGGTTGAGCGTGTCGTCGTAGCCGGCGAATTCCATCGTCGATCCGAGCCGGTAGCCGGACGGAAACGGCGTGGCGATCACGCGCGTTTCCAGGAACAACAGCGGGATCGTGGGACAGACCGCCGGCCGGGGCATGGTCAGACTGTAACCTTTGCCCGGCTGGATCGGCACCTGGCAGCCGAGTTCCTCGTTCAACAAGGGGGTCCAGGCGCCCGCGGCGACGACCACCGCCTCGGCGGGGATCGCCTCGCCGCGTGCCGTGGCGACGGCGTGCGCGTGTCCGTCGTGGCCCAGGAAGGCCGTGGCCGTGCAATGTTCGCGGATCGTCACGCCCTGGTCTTCGAGACGCCGCCGCCACGAGCGCAGGAGCTTGTCCGTGCGCAGGTGGGCGTCCTGCTCGTAATGCCAGCCGCCGGCCAGGCCCGGCTTGAGCGCCGGTTCGAGAGCGGCCACCGCGTCGCCGTCGTAGCGCGTGGCCGGATAGCCGAACTCCTCGCGCAGGAGGCGGTCCGTCGCGGCGTAGTCCTCCATCGCGTGCGGGTCGCGGAAGACCGTGAGCAAGCCGCGGTGCTCCCACTCGCAATCGAGGGATTCACGTTCGATCAGATCACGATAAAGAGCCAGCGACGATTCGAGCAGGGCCTGGATGCCCTGGGCGGCGTCCATCATGTCGCGCGTGTTGCACCGCCGGGCGAAATGCCACAGCCACGACCAGAGCGACAGGTTGAAGCCGGGCTTGATGGCGAACGGCGAATCGGGCTGAAGCATGGCCCGGAGCGTCTTGCGAATGACGCCCGGCTCGGCCAGAGGCAAGATGTGGCTGGGGCTGATCAGGCCGCAGTTGTTCACCGCCGCTCCTTCGCCGAACGCGCCCCGATCCAGCACGGTGACGCGCCAGTTGGAACTGGCCAAAAAGTGCGCGCAGGTGGCGCCGATGATGCCGCCACCGACCACGACGACACGTCGATCACGTCCATTCATGTGCGGATACCCATGGCAAACGGATCGTCCTCGTCCAGGATCAAGGTACTCTCGGCATTGACATACGATGAACCTCGGATGCACGGGAAGATGACGCCGTTTTCGACTCGAACCGATCCTTCGAAAACGCTGCCGATGAGGCTTTCCTGCCGCCAGACCTGCGCCCGGCTGGAGCTTCCCGTCGGCGACCAGGCACGCCATCTTGGCGCTGGTGCCCGTGCCGCACGGGGAACGATCGTAAGCCTTGCCGGGGCAAAGGACAAAGTTCTTGCTGTGTGCGCCGGGGACCGTGGGCGGACCAAAAAGCTCGATGTGGTCGATCTCGGCGCCGTCGTGCGCCGCGGATGCCCTGCTCGTTCAAGGCCCGGCGGATGCGCCAGCATCACATCGGTCAAACGACTCGATGTTGCCCAGAGCCAGGCGTCTCGCCATGCTCGGAGACGAGGAAGAACCAGTTGCCGCCCCAGGCCACGTCGCCGACGATCCGGCCGAGGCCGGGCACGTCCACCGCGACGTCTTGAGCGTGCCGGTAACTGATCACGTTCTCGATGGCGACCTGATGATCGTCTTCCACAGTCACATGCACCGCACCGACGGGCGTTTCGAGACGATGCGCGCCGAGTCCGATCTTCCCCAGGTATTCCAACGCGACCGCGACGCCGATCGTGCCATGTCCGCACATGCCGAGGTAGCCGACGTTGTTGAAGAAGATCACGCCCGCCGCGCAGCGCGGATCGACCGGTTCGAGCACCAGCGCGCCCACCATGACGTCCGACCCGCGCGGCTCGTTGACGACCGCCGATCGGAACGGGTCGTGCCGCTCTCGAAAGCGTTCCCGACGCTCGGCCATGCTCCCTCGGCCCAGGTCCGGCCCGCCCGCGATCACCACGCGCGTCGGCTCGCCGCCGGTGTGGGTGTCGATCACGCGGACATGCTGGATGTGGCGATCGGACATGGGATGCGGTTTTCGTGCCTGTATCAACCAATCGGCCGCGTGGCGATGGCCTCGCGCACGATCGCCAGGATGCGCTCGCGCTCCGTCGCCGACCAGCGGCAGGCGCGGGCGCGGACGGTCTCGCTGCCGAGGCCGCACTCGCGCATCGCCAGCTTGATGTATTGCACGAGCTTCACGTGCGTATCGAGGTGGAGCAAGGGGGTGTACCAGCGATAGACCCGCCGGGCCTCGTCCCAGCGGCCGGACGCGGCCAGGTCCCAGAGCAGGCGGTTCTCGGCCGGGAAGGCGTTGACCAGCCCCGACACCCAGCCGACCGCGCCGAGGAGCACGCTTTCGAGCACCAGGTCGTCCACGCCGCAGAACAGGCGGTAGCGATCGCCGCAGGCGTTCACCAGGTCGGTGATGCGCCGGACGTTCTCCGACGATTCCTTGATGGCCACAAACCGCGGCTCCTCGGCGAGCTCGGCGAACATCTCGGGGGTGACATCCACGTGATACGACACCGGGTTGTTGTAAATCATGACCGGCAAGTCGGTCGCCGCGGCGACGGCCCGGAAGTGCGCGAGCGTCTCGCGGGCATCGGCCTTGTAAACCATGGCCGGCAGGACCATCAGCCCATCGACGCCTTGGTCGCGTGCCAGGGCCGCGAAGCGGCAGGCGGCGGCCGTCGTGTTCTCGGCCACGCCCGCGAGGACCGGCACGCGCATCCGGATATGTTCCACCGTCGCGCGGAGCAGGTCGCGCTTCTCGGCCGGCTCGAGCGCGCCGTTCTCGCCCACTGTCCCCAGAAGAATGATCCCATGAACACCCGCGTCGATCAAGCGATCGAGGTGCGCCCGCGTCGCGGGAATGTCCAGGGACTGATCCGGCTGAAACTGCGTCGTGGCCGCCGCGAACACGCCTTGCCAGTTCACATTCATGAGCACTTGCCCCGATCGTGAGTATGGACATGCGGATGACCATGATCGTGATAATTCACGTTCCCATGTCGATCGGGAATCGCCGTGGCCGACGCGAGCACGAGCCGGCCGGTCTCGACGCCCTTGGTGCCGATGAGGCCGTCGGCGAGCGCGCACGTCGCGGGCGGTGCCGCGCAGGAGGATCACTTCGAGACAGCGGTGCGCGTCGAGGTGAACATGGGTCGTGGTCACGACACTCTCGATGTGTTCATGCTGGAGCTCGGTCAGGCGGTCGGCGACGCGGGTGGCGTGGTGGTCGTAGATCAGCGTGAGCACGCCCATGGCCGGGCCCTCGTCCTGGGTGACGGCCTCCTCGATCAGGGCCGCCCGCATCAAGCCCCGCACGGCCTCGCTGCGGTTCGGGTAGCGGTGCTCCGCGCGGTAGCTGTCGAACTTCTGGAGCAGCTCGCCGCCAATGGCCACGCTGAAACGTACGAGAGGATCTTTCACGGACGGCCCTCGAAAGACGCGGATGTGCCGGGGGACCGCAACGCCAGCCCGCGCAGCGCCTCGGCCCACCTTCATGATACCCGGCGGCGGTGCGGAAGGCACGTGGACCTCGGCCGTTCCGGGCTTGACGGCGCGGGCCGTTTCGCGGAGCATCTCGGCTTCATGTCGGAGGCCGGGGCGCGGGCCGACGTACTTCCACGCGAGGATGGCAACACTCTCCACGCCGGGGGCTTCCACCAGGGAGGCGCGGCGATGCGACGGATTCCCGAACTGGACGCGCTCCGCGGGCTGGCCGTGCTGGCGATCGCGGCCCGGTTTCGCGCGCCCGGCCTGGCGCCGATCGGCCGGGCCGGAGTGGACCTGTTGTTCGTCCTTCTCGGATTCCTGGTCACATGTATTGTTATTACATATGATCAGGAACGCGGCTTCTGGACGGGGCGGGCCGGCGTGCCGGTGCTGGCCTTGATGCTGCTGGCCGGCGGGGTGGCGGCGTGCGCCTACGGGGTCAGCTCGTGGCTGCTGGTGACGCGCGGGGACGGTCTTGCCCTGGGGGCACTGATGGCCTGGGGCTTGCGCGACGCGGAGTGGACCGCGCGGCACCGGCGCTGGGTACGCTGCACGCTGGTGTCGATCGCGCTGGGGATGCTGGTGTTCTTGACCTGGAACATCGGCTCGGGCGTTCTGGCGCGGCCCGCCTCGACTCTTTTTGCACGTCATGTCCTTTCGGCCGCCCTGCTGGGGCTGGTGGTCAGTCATGCCGGCCTGCCCGCCTTGCGCATCTTGAGGGGGCCGGCGCTCGGCTGGGTGGGACGGGTGGGCTTCGCGTGGTCGCTGTTCCTCACGATCCTGGCGCGCACCCTGTCCGGCTGGCCCCTGCTGGGGGCGAGCTTCGGCCTGGCGGTCCTGTCGTGGTGGTGGATCGAGCGGCCGATCGGCGCCTGGAGGGAACGCTGCGCGTGCGCAACGATCTTGCGGGAGGCGCCGAACCGGCCGCCGCCGGTCCCCGGCTCGACGCGGCTCATGGCGAGGTCAACGCGGCGGCCCCGCGGCGCGGCCTGAAAGGGTGTACGAGAAGGGGACGAGCCGGTCGCTCTTTGTAGCGGCGGCCGTCTCGGCCGCTCCGGGTCGGGAATCTGGAATCGAGAATCGGGAATCCGGAGCGGCCGAGACGGCCGCCGCTACAAAGAAGAACCACTATTCGTACACCCTTTGAAGGCGCGGCCCGGTTTCCGATCGCGTTGAGAGGGTGGTCGAGAAGAGCCTGTCGCCACGAGACCGGGGCGTCCTGGTTTTGTGGCTACAGCCGCGGTCCTTCATAGACCTTGGCCCCCAGGCGCAGGGCGTCGCGATTTCGCTTCTCTTGTTGCTGGCGTTCGCGGTACTTCCGCTCGCGCCATGCGTCGATCGGACACGCCTGGAAGCCGGGGGCGTCGGCTTCGGGTCGGGAGTCCAGCAGCTCGGCCCCGTGCCGGATGAGGGCGAGCGCTTCCTGGAACTTCGGGCCGTCCCGATCCGGGATCGCGGACAGGCACGGGCTGAGCTCGGGGCGATCGAAGCTGATCTGCGGGCCGCGGTTGCTCGCGTGGCTGGCAAGCTGCCGCAACGGCACCCCGGTGAGTTCTTCCAGCCGCGCAAGCTGGCTCTCGTCCAGCGGACAGCGGCCCGCCAGGTGATCCGGGTAGGCGCACGCATAGCTCGGATAGTAGGGCGCATTCAGGTCGATCCAGGTCGCGATGCGTGCGAGCTCGTCCGGCGTGAGCGCGCCGCGGCACCGCGCGTCGGCCTGCAAGTGCGCGACGAGCTTGCTGGCGTGCGATCCCCACGAGAACGCGGGCTGCGTCGCGGACGGGCCGGCGCCGATCGCGTGGATGTAGTGCTTGCGCCAGAGTTCGTTGTAGGAGGCATTGAAGACGAGATCACGATCAGGCGCGAGATTCACCACCCGGCCGCCGTCGGTTTTGTAGTCGTGGCAACCGACGCAATGCCGGGTGAAGACCGGCTGCACTTCCGCCAGGTAGTTGAACTCGCGGGGCGGGCCATGCCAGCCGTCGAGCCGGCTCGGTGCGCGCTTCAGGGCCTGAATCGAGCTGGCCGCCGCGCGCGGCGGGGTCGCCGTGCGCTCCTCGTGGCAGCCCACGCAACTGGCTGCTCGCCCGACTGCACCAGGGTGCCGCTGCGCATCGATTGCACCATCATGCCCCGCTCATCGAGGAGCTGAAAATACACGAAGCGCTCGGACGGCATCTCGAAACACGCGGACCCGTCGGCCTCGACCGGCACGGTGCCGAGGATGCGCTTGTTGTTGAAGTCATGCCAGTTCATCGCGGGGGCTTCCGTCCCCTGACCGCCCCAGGAGGGCCGCGTCCAGGTGCGCTTCTCCGGCGACTCCACCACGCGCAGCCACTTCACCGATCCGCGCGACGCCGGCCATGTGCGTGCCGCGATACACATCCTGCACGGTGAACCAGCCCGGCCCGTTCGCGTAGTCGCGCCGCGTCGGGATGACCGGCGGGCGCGGCCGCGGCGCACCGGCATGGGGTCGAAACAGCCGGGGCCTTCGACGTGGAGGAGGACCTCGTTCCCGAACACATCGACCATGTAAAGGCCCATCTGCTCGCCATGACCCGTCATGCGGGAACACAGCACGAACTGATCGTCGAGTGGAAAGGGGTCCTCGTACTTCAACCGGACCTGCTTGAAGGTGTCGAACGCCTCCCAGCCGGTCTCCTGGATGAGGCGCCGGGCGTCGTCCGGCCAGAGGCGCACGACCGGCCGCGCCCCGTCCATCCCCAGCCGGCGATCGAGGAGCGCCAGCGCACCCCAGGGGCGGTCGTGGCAAGAACCGAAGACGCTGATCGCCAGCTCGGTTCCGGGGACCGGCTGCGCATCGATGACGGCCCCCGGCGACGCCGTGTTGTTCCCCCAGTACAGTGCCGGATTCGTGCCGTCGGGATTGACCGTCCAGAGCGCCTGGGCGTCCCCGAAGTTCCGATCCACGTACTCCCAGCGGTCGTACAAGATCCGGCCGTCCGGCAGGAGCGCGCATGGCCCTCGAAGAGCGTGCTCTTGCCGATCTGGTGGATGTTCGCGCCGTCGCCGTCCATGCGATAAAGGTTCGCCATGATGTGCCGGTTGCACATACAATACTTCGGCTCTCGCGTCGATGAGAAAACGATGGCGCCGTCGGGCAGGTAGAGGGGGTCGAAATCGTCGACGTCGGGCGCGAAGGTCAACTGCTTCAGTCCGCTGCCGTCGGCGTGGATCTCGTAGAGGTGGTAGCTGTCGGCCAGGTTGCGGCGCATCGAGAACAGGATGGTCTTGCCGTCGAAGGACACGTCCGGGTCCCGCGCGACGCCTTGCGGGACATCGAGCAGCGTCCGCGCGGCGCCGCCCTGGGCGAAGTCGATGAGCTTCAGCGCGCCGCCGGGGGTGAACGCCCCGTCGTTGTACTCGTGCTCCGCGCCGGGAAAGAACGTCGCCGTGTTGTGATGGTCCGACCGGTACTGAGTGCGCACGACGAAGAGGATAGGGGCCTCGCGCACCAGAGGATGAGCGCTGAGGGCTTCGCGCCGGAGCGTCTCGAGCGCCGCGAGCGCGTTCTCGTCCGGCCCGGAGGCCAGCCGCGCCTCGATGTTCTCGACCCGTGCGAGGAACGCGCCGCCCTGCGGGTAGCGGCTCCCGAAGCGGCTGCTCAGGCTCGTGATGGCGCGGTGCAAGCCCGCGGCCTGATCCCGCGCGGCAGAGGCAGAGGGGCTCTCCGCGCCCGGCCGACCAGGGCCAGCGTGCCGGCGATCGCACACGCGGCACAGAGGGAAGCCAGCGGCCACTGGGCCGGAATCGTCGTCGCGCGGCCGGGGCGAACGATGCCGCCGGTGCGCAGGGCAGGTGCTACTTCTCATGGTATGGCCTCGACGCGGAGCTGGTTCTGTCCGAATGACTCAAAGGGTGTACAAAAAGGATACGGAGCGGCCATTCTGTGTAGTGGCGGCCGTCTCGGCCGCTCCGGCTCCCAGAACCGGAGCGGCCGAGACGGCCGCCGCTACACAGAAGTGACCATTCTCGCACATTCTCTCATATCATGGTCCGGCGTTTGGAACCGGCGTGCCAGCAGGGCCGGGTGTGCCGTCGTCGGGGGCGATGCCGACCACGAAGTCGAACCACTCGCCGTAACGCTTGTTGTCCAGCGTGATATCCAGGGCGACGATATGCGTTCCGGCAGCGGCGTCGCGCGCGGCCTGAACGCGGATGGGCCACGACCGCCGCGACGCGCCGGGGAGCTCGCCTTCCAACACCGCCGGCTCGACGACCACGCCCGCCGGGGCGTGGATGACGATCCGGTGCGACTGGCGGCCGGGGCGGAAGTTGCGGACGTGGATGTTCAGCGTCTCGGTTTGTCCCGGCCGCAGCACGACCCGATACGGCTCGGCACGCACCCAGAACGGATCGAACATGTATCGGTAATCCGGATCGGTGCTGAGGCTCTGGAACATCTCGCGCATCTGGTAGGACCACTGGCGAAAGCGCTCGATGAAGGCCGCCGGGTGGTCCATCACGAAGGAATGGCCGCCCACGAGCAGGTCCGGCTGCAAACGCTTCAGGAATTCGGCGCCGTGGATATAGCCCTCTTCGAGAATGGCGCTGTTGTGCGCGACCATGGCCTCATGGCCGTTCTGCGCCGGGTCGTCGGGATCGCCGAAGAGGTTGTCGCCGGTGAACGCCACGAGCCGGCCGTCGATCCGCCCGTGCAGGCAGAGCGCGAACTCGGTCTGACCCGGCATCCAGTCCACCGTGAACTGGGAACCTTCCCAGGTGAAGGATTCGCCCGGCCGAAGGCGCGGTCCACGTGTACACCCTTGAGACGTGAACCATCGGGGCCTTTCTTGCCGTATGCCTGGATGGGCGCGGCGTAGTCGAAGCGTTCCGGATGCTCCATCGTGTCCACCATCCGGTCCAGAGCCAGATCGGCGCGCCCGATTTCGCGCGCAGATGGGGGGCCTCCAGAAAATGATCGCCGTGCATATGTGTGATGATGATCGCGTCGATCGCCTTGAGGCCGAATTGCGCCTTCATCCCGTCCAGGGTGTCATCCAGGAACTTTTCGTCGAGCAGGCCGCAATCCACCACCAGGGCGCGGCCGCTGTCGGCGAGGATCACGCCGAAGTTGGGCCAGAAGTTCTTGCGCTTGAACTTGAACAGGTGCGGCGAAATTTGCCCGAGGTCCCGGATCGCCGTCGGTTGCGGAGACCTTGTCCTGATAGGCAATCGCGGGATCGCCGACCCCGTAGCCCCGGACATAAAGCGGTTCCAGGCGCGCGAGCTTGTCCGCGTACGCGCGAAGCTGCTTTCGCGGCTGATCCACGACCGGCCCGTGCGCGGGCAGCATCCGCTTGAGGTCCAGGCCCGCCAGCCGGTCCACGGACTTGCGCAAGGCGCGGATGCCGGCGGCGAAGCCGTAATCCCATTCCGTATCGAACCATGTGTGCATCTTTGCATCATCGAGCATGACATCGCCGCTGAAGACCAGCGCGCCGCCGCCCGTCTTCCAGAGATACGACATGCCGCCGGGACTATTTCCCGGGGTGTCCAGACACTCGAGCCGGTATCCGCGCCACTCGAAGACATCATCGGCGCAGCGCCCGGTCGAGCGGCACCGGCTCGATGGGCGGTCGCACATAGCTGGAACCGTGGATGGTGAAGGCGTCGCCGAGGTCCACATCGAGCTTGCGGAAGCTCGCCGGCTTCTCGAACAGGGCCCGTTCCGCCGCCGGCGCGGCGATACGTGCGCCGGTCCCCTTCAAACGCCCGGCGCCCTGGCATTGCTCGCGGTGATGATCGGTGAACAGGACCCACTCGACGCGCCGCACGCCGATTTCCGGCAGATGGTCCAGCACGCTGCCATCGCCGAGGTTGATCAACAGCGCGGCGTCGCCGCTGCGGAGCACGTACACATTGCAGGTGTCGGTGCCGGCGAAGAGATCGGGCCACGCCTGGGCGTCCACCGCCCGCAGGCCGTTGGGCGCCGTCTGGCCAGGCGCCGTAGCAGGCAGAAGGCAGACGACCGCGAGCAAGCCCAGCCGTGGTAGTCGCATGGTCAACCTCGGGGATCGCGCCGGTTCGATGGTGGGCACCTGTATCAGCGCGCCCCCCAATAAGGACAGGGACGGGGCCGGATGTCAACCATCCAGGTGTCGGGTGGCATGCCCACGCCGACGTGGGCATGCCACCCGACCGTGGCTTCTTTCATCTTACGTGATCGTCCTATCTTCTCGAAACGATAGTCTCGGATGACAAGCCGCCGCGACGCGGAACGGGCCTGGTAACGCGCCAGGCCGGCGTCACGCGGCGGCTCCGAACCGTTCGAGCGGCCCTTTTGAATCTTGTAGGGTAGGCTTCAGCCTGCCATAACCATTTAGAAATTCAATGGTTATGGCAGGCTGAAGCCTACCCTACAAGATTCCGACCACGCCGTCTCAGACGACATCCGAGACCCACAACCATGGCCACCGACGCCCAGTTCGCCGCCAACCGCCGCAACGCCCAGAAATCCACCGGACCAATATCCCCCCAGGGCAAGAAAAAGACCCGCCTCAATGCCCTCAAGCATGGATTAAGAGCCACCATTCCCGTCCTCCCGGGCGAGGACGCCAGCGCCCTGGAGGATCGCCGCCAAGCCTGGATCGACGCCACCGCCCCGCGCGATGCCGTCGAGCTGTACCTCATCGACAACGCCGTGGCCGCCTCCTGGGCATCGACCGCGGCCGACGCCTCGACGCCGCCGCCGCCACCGCGCCGCCGTATCGCTTCCAGCCGGACGAGGCCCGCGACGACCTGGCCGAGAACCCGGTCCAGGCCGCCGCCTCCTTCCGGCAAACCACCGCCGGACTGTCCTGGATGCGCGACCGCTGGGCGCAACTGGCGCGGCCCTGGAACCAGGCCAGGAATGGGACTCCGCCGAGTTCGAGCTGTGCATCCGCCTTTTGGGAAAGCGGCCCAACCTCGAGCAAGTCTGCGATGACCCGCTCATCGGGCGGCTGCTGGGCCTGACGCTGGCCCTCGGCTGGGCCAATGAGCGCGACGAACCCGGCGGCTGGGTGACGGTGCTCGGCGAGTTCTTCGAGGAAGACGGCCGGATCGCCCACGAGGAGCTGCGCGGCGCCGTGGACATGCTCCTGGAGCACGCGCCGAGGAGTCCGAAAGCCTGCGCGTCTGGAGTTGCAAAAGCTGGTGCGGACGCAGGTTGTGACTCTGGAGATGGACTCTCAAAGAGGCCGCAGACGGCCTCCGCCCCACCGCGGCCGTCGATCCGGTGACGCTGCCCGAGGCGTCCCTGCGGCTGCGTTACGCGGCGCAGCACGAGCGCAGCCTGTTCCAGTCGCTGCGCCTGCTGGAGACGCTCCAGCGCCGCCAGGACAAGGAGCCGGCGCTGGGGGAGGATGCGGATGGGGAGTACGTGTTTCGCGTCTCGCCATCGGACGTCAGTCCTTTCTGTGTCGCGGCGGCCGTCCCGGCCGCTCCGGAGGGGAACCAGCTCGGAGCGGCCGAGACGGCCGCCGCTACACAGAAACGCCCAGAAAACCAGCCATCCGAGGTGAGGGGTTCCGACGACCCCACGGCGGCGCCGAACGAAGCCAATTTTGACGCAAGTCTCTGCGATGACGAGACTTTGGACGCGAACCTGCCGTTCCCCGCGTTTCTCGACCAGGTGCGACAGCGGCTGCGAGGCGGCCTGGCCCTGGCGGTGATCGAGGACGCGCCGCCGGACGGGCCGGGCGAGTCGGTCTAAGTCGATCTTTTTCAAACAAAACCGACGCGCCCCGCAAGGAGCGGCGTTCGCGGTGCGCGCGGAGAGGGCCTGACAGGCGGACGCCGGCCTTTTCGAAGGGCCATGTCCATCCGGCGGTTTCAGAAAGCCGTAGAATGTCCCGTGACCTGGGCTGGCTCTTCCTTGTCCGCGCTGGAAGGTCTTTCGCCATGCGGATCGACCACGACCCGAAGCTTGATTTTGATGACGTGTTGATCCGTCCCAAGCGGTCCGAGGCCCCCAGCCGGGCCGTGATCGTGCTGGAGCGGAGCTACCGCTTTCTCAACAGCGGCGCGGTCTGGAAGGGCATCCCGATCGTCGCCGCGAACATGGACACGGTGGGGACCTTCGCCATGGCCCGGTGCTCGGGCCGGAGATGTTGACATGCCTGCACAAGTATTATCCCGAAGAAGCCCTGGTCGCGTTCTTCCGGGACGAGGCCCAGCGCGCCAGCACGTTCTTCACGCTGGGCATCAAGGATGACGAGTTCAACAAACTGAAAGCCGTTCAGGCCCGCGCCGCGCCGCGGCTGGTCTGCGTCGATGCGGCCAACGGCTACACGAAGTACTTCGTCGAGCACGTCAAGCGCATCCGCGACTCGTTCCCGGCGCTGATCATCATGGCGGGCAACGTGGCGACACCCGATATGGTTCAAGAGCTGTTGATCTCGGGCGCGGCCGACATCGTCAAGATCGGCATCGGTCCCGGCAGCGTGTGCACGACCCGGCTGATGACGGGCGTGGGCTACCCCCAGCTCTCGGCGATCATCGAATGCGCCGATGCCGCGCACGGGCTGCGAGGCCACGTCTGCGCCGACGGCGGCTGCCGGACCGCCGGCGATGTCGTCAAGGCGTTCGCCGCCGGGGCGGATTTTGTCATGCTCGGAGGCATGCTCGCCGGCCACGACGAGTGCGAGGGCGAATGGGTCGAGGAGAACGGCCAGCGCACGGCCCTGCGCTTCTACGGCATGTCGAGCCGGACCGCGCTCGAGAAGTACGTCGGCGGCCGGCGCGACTACCGCGCCTGCGAGGGACGAGAAGTGACCGTGCCCTACAAGGGGCCCGTGCGCGAGACCCTCCAGGAGATCACCGGCGGCATCCGCAGCGCGTGTGCCTACGTGGGCGCCGCCCGGCTCAAGGATCTGTCCAAATGCACGACCTTCGTCATCTGCCACCGGCCACATACCCAATGAGCCGGAACGGGTGAGAGTCTGTCCCAGAAGTGACGATCCGGTCATTCTGGTTTTAGCCCCGAAGGGGCGGAAGCGAATAGCCCGGGGCGTCAGCCCCGGGAACCGAGACCAGCCCCACACCCCCCTTCTCCAAAGCTCCGAAGGGGCGACAGAAGAGGCTGCCGAGACCGGGGTTCTGTCGCCCCTTCGGGGCTTTGGAGAAGGGGTTTTTGCGCCGTTGTTCCCTCCCGGGGCTGACGCCCCGGGCTATCCACTTCCGCCCCTTCGGGGCTAAAACCAGACGCCCTCGGCGGGCTTTCGGGACAGACTCTGAAGGGCTTTCCTTCCCAGTGGCCGGCCTCCGGCCAGGAGGCTGGGTGTTCATCGGACCGCCGCCGTCAGCGTGATGGTCTGACCCGGCCGCATCTCGAATTCGATCACGTTCTTCTCCGGCCGCCGCGCCGCGCGACCATCCGGCAGCGCCAGGTCCGCGTCCGCGCGCACCCGGCAAACGCCCCCGAAACGGGACTGGATGGTGGCACTCTTCAACGCGCCCTGCCGCCAGGTTTGATCGACCTCGAATCCGCCGCGCAGCGCAGGCCGCGCGCGGAGCCGGTGGGCCAGGCGGCCGGGAGGGCGGGCAGGAGGTGAAGCTCGCCGGCTTGCGATTGCAGGAGCATCTCGCACACGCCGGCGGTGATGCCGAAGTTGCCGTCCAACTGCACCGGCGGATGGTTGCCGAAGAGGTTGGCCGTCGTGCCTTCCGAGAGCAGCAGGGAGAGCTTGCGATGGGCGCCCTCCGCATCCTTCAGTCGCGCCAGCAAGGCGCAACGCCAGGCGAAGGCCCATTCGCGGTGGCTATCGCCCGTGTCGCTGCGGGCCTCCAGGGATTTCCGGGCCGCGGCGGCCAGCGCGGGTGTGCCCGTCAGCGTGATCTGCCGGCCGGGGAAAATGGCGAACAGGTGCGACGTGTGGCGGTGATGGTCCTCGGGATCATCGCGGTCCACCATCCACTCCTGAAGCTGACCCCACTTGCCGACCTTGGGGACCAGCAGCTTGTCGCGGATCGCCAGCAAGCGCGTGCGCTCGGCGGTGTCCACGTCCAGGGCGGCCGCGGCCTGGCAGGTGTTGGTCAGCAGGTCCCAGACGATCTCCTGGCAATAGCTGACGCCGTCCTCGTGCGGCCCGTGCTCGGGCGACCAGCCGTGGGCCACCACCAGCCACCCGTCGGGCAGCGGCTTGAGCTGATCTTCCCAGAACTGGCAGACCTCTTTCAGGTAGGGGTAAGCAACGTCGGCCAGGAATTGCTTGTCGCGCCCGAAGGCGTAGTGCTCCCAGAAATGCTGGCCGTACCAGGCATTGGCCGTGATGTCCCACTGCCAGCCCATGCCGCCGAGAATGTTGTGCGAGGTGCGGATGGTGAACCCGCGCGCTGGCTTCCCATCCGCGTGGGTGAACTCCCGGGCCGCCGCCGTGGCCTTGCGCCAGCGCGGTACCTGACTGACCACCAGATCGAAAAAGGGCCGGTGGCATTCCGCCAGGTTCGCCGGTTCGGCCGGCCAGTAGTTCATCTCCACGTTGATGTTGGAATGGTAATCGCAGTGCCAGGGCGGGTTGTTGCTCTCATTCCACAGTCCTTGCAAGTTCGCCGGCAGTCCACCCGGCCGCGAGCTGCTGATGAGCAGGTAACGCCCGTACTGAAAGAACAGGGCCTCCAGCTCGGGATCGGGCTGCTTGATGTCGAGCAAGCGGCGCTGATCGGTGGGAAGGGCCCGTTGCTCGGGCGACGACGGCCCCAGGTCCAGCACGACACGACGGAACAGCGATTGGTAATCCTCGACGTGCCCGGCGAGAAGGTCCGCGTATGGTTTCCCGGCGGCGTCGGCCACGGCCTTCTCGATCCTCGGGTGCGGATCGGTGCCGCGGTAGTTCGCCGGTTCGTCCAGCGCGTAATCGGTGCCGGCCGCGAGGAGGATCGTCAGGCTGTCGCAATCCTGGAAGGCGATGCTCGTGCCGCGGACGTCTGTGGTGCCGCCCTGGGGAATGACGCGCAGGAGCGCTTCGTACTTCAGAGCGTTGCTCAGTTGCCCCGCCACCGAGAGGCGCCCGGCCTGGGCCTGGGTCCTGGTCTTGTGGCCGTCGATCAGCTCGATCGATCCGGTGTACGCACCCGGCGCGCTGGCCGTCAGGCGCACGGCCAGGACATGGGCCGGATGGCTACAGAAGTATTCGCGTCGATACTGCACGTCGCCGCTGCGATACGCCACGTGGGCCGTGGCCCGCGACAGGTCCAGATCGCGGCGATATTCGCTCGCCTGGTGCGCGGGGAGATGAATCTTCAGCTCGCCCAGCATCTGGTACTCGCCCATCGTTTCGTAGCTGCCGGAGGGGTTCTCGTCGCCCGTCCAGAGGCTGATCTCGTTGAGCACGATGCGTTCGTCGTTCACCTCGCCCTGGACCAGTCCGCCGATGTGCCCATTGCCGATCGGCAGGGCCCAGTCCATGCCTCTGGGAGCCGGACGGGTGTACCAGAGCGTGAGCGGCGCCGGGGGTTCCGCGGCCCAGGCGAGCGCCGGCCAGACCGCCGCCGCCGCCATCATCCAGCCGATCCAGTTGCGCCACGTTCGCATGAGAGGCCCCATTGAACAAAGGGAATTCCAGGCTGTCTCTTCGCTGCTCGACGATGATAGCCGTCCTGTTCGCCGCCGTCACCCACCGCGGCTGTGCGCGTTGCCTCCACCGGGACCGGCGCGCAGGTCGAGGATCATGGGCGGTGCCCTTACTGGTCGAAATCCAGCGGGACCGCATAGGATGGGGCCCCACCAGATCGTGCTGAAGGTCGAGGGCGGAGGGCCGATGAACAAGCTGATTGTCGTGTTCGTCCTGGTTTCGGCCACGCTCCGGCTCCTCTTCCGGCGGAACCCCCGAATTGAGGGCAAGGTGTTTACCTGGTTCCTGATGTTCTCCGCCGCGCTGCTTCTTCTCGCCTTCCCATCGACCATGTCGCCAGGGAGCGCCGGCGCCGTGTGGAGCACGGTGCGCGTGGTGGGTGCTCTGCTGCTGCTGGCTTTTCTCTTCAGGGACATGGTCCGCGCGTGCTGGTAGTCCAGGGATGGATCGCGGTGTGATCCTCCCGAGGAGGGCATCCCGTTCCCGGCCCCACGCAGCCGCCCTGGATCGAGCACGAAGCACAAGGGACGGTTGACGGCGCGGGTCCGGTACGGAAGAATAGCATGGGTCCGGCAACTCGTCGCGGGGAGCGTCCGTGCGGGTGGCCGTCGTGAAAGCCTGGCGCGGTCGCCCCGTTTGTTTGGGGTCGAAACCGGCTGGCCCCAGCGCCGGAGTGTCCCCGTCATGGAAACGCCTGCCTGGTTCGCGGGTTGTGCCCACTGGCAGCCCTGCTTCCAGGATTTGTTGCGCACGGTCGACGCGATGGGCCAGCAACGCGGCCAGCTCATCGACGTGCGCGATGCGCTACGGGGCCGGACCGGACCCGATCGGCCGCTGGTGATGCTCTGCCCGCACGCCGACGACGGCGCGATCACCGCCGCGGCCCTGTTGCACGAATTCGCCGGCCGCCGCGCCGAGACGGCCATCGAGGTGCTGGTTTTTACCGGCGAGCGCAACGTCGAGGCGTCCTGGCTCAACGAGAAGAAGAAAGTCTCGGTGCGCGAGTCGGAATTCCGCCTGGAGTGCCAGGTGCTGGGGACCGAGCCGGTCTGCTGGGAGCTCGACGCCTACCGCAGTCCGGGCTATCAGCCGTCGGCCCAGGACATCGACAAGATCGTCGAGTGGTTCCGGGCGCAAGCCGGGGGCGCTGCTCGTGCCGCCAGCCACCGACGCCCACGTCGCCCACCGGATGACGCGGGTCTTTGGCGCGATCGGTCTTCTGGGCGCCCGTCTGGCCGACACGCTGGTCCTGTCCGGCTGGACGCCCTGGGGGCCCCTGCCCCGGGCCAACGCGTTCTTCGCCTACGACGCGGAGGCGGAACGGACCAAGGAATGGGCCATCCATTGCCACGCCTCGCAGGTGCTTTTGACCGACTATACCGAGTTCTGCACGCACCTGGGCCGCGCCTACGCCGCGCTGGCGCAAGAATGGGCCACCGGCCAGGCGCCCTCCGCCCGCTCCTCGGCCATGCAAGGCGACGTCCCCTTCGTGGGCGTCGAGCTCTTCCAGGTCGAGTCGTATGATCCGGCCAAGGCGTACCTGAACTTGATGGACCCGGTTCAGATCGCGCTGGGCATCCTCGACGGGCACCTGCACCCGATCACCTGCAAGGAATTGACGACCCGCTGACGCTCCGACCCCGCCGTCGGGAGTGAGACCGCGGCCCTCTGGAATCTGGAATCTGGAATCCGGAATCGAGAATCGGGAATCTGCCCCCATGCCTGCCCCACTCCGTGAGTTCGAATCCGCCGCCGGAACGATTTTGATCTTTGGCGACGCCGCCAAGGCGCACCAGGTCGCCGCCGACCGGGTGGCCGCCGCGATGGCGCAGCGGCACGGCCGGGCCGTGCTCGGACTGGCCACGGGGAACACGCCGGTTCCGTTCTACGAGCGCCTGGTCGAGCTGCACAAGGCCGGCACGTTGTCGTTCCGTGAGGTCACGACCTTCAACCTCGACGAATATTACCCCATCAGTCCGCTCGACCCGAACAGCTACCGGGCGTACATGCACCGGCATCTGTTCGCGCATGTGGACCTGGCCGCGAACCGGGCGCATGTGCTCGACGGCACGGTGCCCGAGGCGTTCGTGGCCGAGCATTGCGCCCAGTTCGACCGCTGGATCGAGACGGCCGGCGGGCTCGATGTGCAACTGCTGGGCATCGGCCGCGACGGCCACATCGGCTTCAATGAGCCGACCGATCTGCCGGTCGCCGACGTGCTCACGCTGCCAACCCGCCTGGCCGCGCTGCACCCGATGACGCGCGCCGACGCCGCGCGCGACTTCGGCGGGGTGGCCAGCCGCGTGCCGCCGCGCGCCTTGACGGTGGGCATCGCGCCGATCCTGGCCGCGCGGTCGATCCTGATGCTGGCCTTCGGGGCCGACAAGGCCGGCATCGTCGCCCGCGCCATCCACGGCCCTGTGAGCGGCCAGATGCCCGCGTCGGTCTTGCAGACGGTCCGCGACAAGGTCACCTGGATGCTCGACGAAGCGGCCGCACGTGAGCTGAGCTGAGCGGCGAGATCGCTTTGTGGATGACTGATGACTGATGACTGATGACTGATGACTGATGACTGATGGTGGGTAACCGATGGGGGAGTGACTGGCAATCCGGGATCGAATACGGCATTAGTCATCAGTCATTCGGCATCCGCCATCGTCCCGTCTTACACCGCCTGGACCATCAGGTGCAGGCCATGGATCACGACCAGGGCCGCCGCCAGGCATCCCAGGCCCAGCACGGCGCGGCCCCAGCCGGGCCGGTGCCGCTCGATGATCTCGCCGAGCGCGATCACGCCGCCGATGACCGCGAACTTGAACAGCGTCATGCCGGCCATGTCCCAGCGGCCGAAGAACCAGGCCGCGACCGGGTTCGACTCGTAGAACGGTCCCCCTTGCGCCATCAGGCGGTAGGTCACGATCAGATCGGCCGCGCTGAGCAGGACCAGCCAGACACTTTCTCGCTCCAGCCGGCTGGGCTCGACGATCAGCGCGGAGTCCCGTCCAGAACCCTCGCCGCGCCTTGCGTCCCCGCCGCGTGACCATCGTGCGAGTCTCTCCCGGCAGACGTTTCGAATTTCGAATCCCGGGCCGACACCAATCCTATCGCGGTGCCTCAAGCGGGGAAACCGCGCACTCCCCCCGTGTGCCGATCGATCGACGTCGGCGCAGATCTTACCTGGTTTCCGACTCCCCGCGGCGGCCCTCTTCGGTGAGAACGCCGCGCCGGCCTGATGGATTTCCGCACGGACCCAGACGGATGACGGATGCCTGAACCGGGTCGCATGATCCCGCATCAGCCATCCGTCATTCGCCATTCTGTCCTTCACACCGGGGAATGCGAGCACCGCGAGGCGACGAAGAGCCCGAGGAGGCCCCCAGGCCGGCCAGGGTCAGTGTCGCGGGTTCGGGGACCACGTCCTGGGGCTGGAGCACGGGACCGCCGTTGGGTCCCAGGACAGGCTGGATCGTGACCGACCCGTCGGGATTGAGCATGAAAATGCCCGACGAGATCGGCGGATCGGCCAGGGCCACGCCGACACCGCCTTGCCCACCCGCCGACGCCGACCAGAAGGCCGGATTGGGGCTGTACAGGCCGTTGGGAGGACCGGTGCTCGCGGTATTGATCGTGAGCTGGAACTCGGCCATCAGGTGGGGCGTCGCCGAGTTCGGGCTGGGACCGAACCCGATCGCGCTTTGAAACTGGGCCAGCGTGAGATCGGCCGCGTTCAGCGGCGTCCAGGGTGCCTGGGTGGGGTCGAACGAGCCACCCGGGGTGGGCGCGACTGTACCGGGAGCCTTCTCGTAGGCTGCGGGAGTGTTCGTCCCGGGAGTGATCCGGACCAGGTAATCGGCGTCGCCAGGAACCTGGAAGAAAACATCAAAGAAGGAATTCGAGCCGTTCAGGCCCAGGCTGTTGCTGTTGACGTAGTCGTACATCAGGTAGAGGTTTCCCTCGGCCTGAGCGGCGTAGAGGTAAGCGCCGCCTGTGTTTCCGACCACCGGGAAGAACGAGGGAGTCACACTGCCCCATTCCGCTGGTGTCGTGAACGTGCCATCCGTGAGGTGGGGATTGGCGATGGCTGTGGCGTAGAGCCGCCCACTGGACAGGACCATCATCAGGGCCAGAGCCGTCGCTAGCCGGACTGCGTTGCGAGGCCGGATGCTCATGCGAGGTGCCTCCGCTTCCCATGCTCAACGGTATTGGACAGAAATGCCGGCCGCTCAGGGCCCGTGAGTATATCCGATTTTGAGCGATACACAATCCGCGTTTTCTTTTCGCATCGTCCGGGGCCGTGGGCCCTTGTTTCGAAGGGAACGATCCTGAGGAGCCTTTCCACTTGCCGGTTTGCAATCGACCGCCTGCGCGGCCAGAATGGCCCCATTCCGGGTGCGCGCGAGGGGCGAAACGGTCATGAATGCCTGGCGGGGAGAAGGCTGGAGAGCGTCGCTACTGCGAGGTGCGCCGCGACTGGCACTGCTGGCGGTGGCGGTGGCGTTGATGGCCACCACGCGGGGGTTCTTCACGCCGCGGAACCTGAGCACCATCCTGGAGCTGGCGAGCATCGTGGGGGTGCTGGCGGTCGGGCAGGCGTTCGTGCTCATCGGCGGCGGGTTCGACCTCTCGCAGGGCGCGATGGTGGCCCTGGTGGCCGCCGTGACAGCCGACCTGGCGGGACCTCTGGGACTGCACCCCGCTCTCGCCGGCGCCGTGGGGCTGATGTTGGGCCTGATCCTGGGAAGTCTCAACGGCCTGAGCGTGGCGGGCGTCGGGATCAATCCGTTCGTGACCACCCTGAGCACCACGTTGATCTATCGCAGCGCGGCGTTTGTCTTCTTGCAAGGGCGGCCGATCCGCGGCATCACGGCGTTCGGGGCGCTCGAGCGCGGGGCCGGTGCTGGGCGGCACGCATTTTCCGCTGCGCGGGGCGGTGTTCGCGGCGGTGACGGTCGCGGGCTGGTTTGTACTCCGGCGGCTGGTCTTCGGCCGGCATGTCTACGCCGTCGGCGGCAACGTCGAGGCCGCGCGGCTGGCGGGCATCCGCACCGGGCGGGTCCGCGTGGCGACCTTCGCCCTCAGCGGACTGGCGGCGGCCCTGGCCGCGATCATGCAACTGTCCTGGGTCCGCGTGGCCAAGCCCGACACCGGCACCGGCTTCGAGCTCGATTCGATCGCCGCTTGCATCGTCGGCGGCATCGCGCTCCAAGGCGGCTCGGGAGGCGTGCCGGGCGCGGCATTCGGCTGCATACTGCTCAAGGCGCTCGGCTCGTGGATCACCTTCCGAGGTTTCCCCGACGAATACCGCGGCCTCATCACCGGCGCGGTCATCCTCCTGTTCGCCGGCACCGACGCCCTGGCGCGGCGGCGACGCTGAACGAATCGATTTCCGTTTCTTCACTCGCAAGAGGAGTCCACAGTCACGATGACATTACACGACAAGATCGCCCTGGTGACCGGCGGCACCAAGGGCATCGGCGCGGCCGCGGCCATGGCTCTGGCCGAGCGTGGAGCCCATGTCTCACTCGTGGCGCGGCACGCCGACGACGAGGCCAATCGGATTCGAGAACGGATCGTGGCGTTGGGACGCCACCTCGCGCTCATCACGGCTGATGTCGGCCAGCCCGACGAGGCCCGGCGCGCCGTCGAACAGACGGTGCAAGCGCTGGGGCCGGTCGATGTCCTGGTCCATTCCGCGGGCGGTCCCGTCAACGGCGGCCTGCTCGAACTGACCGCCGAGGCCTGGTACGCGGCCTTTGACGTTCACGTCCACGCCATTTTCCATCTCTGCCGCGCGGTCGTCCCGGCCATGAAGTCCAAGAAAGAAGGCGCGATCCTGTTGATCTCGTCCTCCGCCGGCAAGCGCGGCCTGAAGAGCCACGTGGCGTATCAAACCGTCAAGGGTGCGCTGCCGCAACTGACGCGGGCCCTGGCCGTCGAGTTCGCCGACGCCAACATCCGCGTCAACTGCGTTGCGCCCGGCGTCATCCGCACCGCCTTCCACGCCCAGATGCCGCCCGAGGTCCAGAAACACAACCTGGAGAATCGCATCCCCCTGCACCGCGAGGGCACCCCCGAGCAAGTCGCCACCCTGATTTGTGAGATGATCACGAATGACTACATCACGGGCGAGACGGTCTCGATCGACGGCGGGCTGACGATGCGGATTTGCTGAAAATATGTTAAGGTCTGGCAGGTTCCGGCCAGCCAGTTCCAGCCGCGTGGAAATACCGTTGTCTGGACATGAAAATAACCCCTGGCTGCGGTTCTTCGGCCACGCCGCGGATGACCCCGACTTCGACGAATGCGTCGAGGAAATCCAAAGGTTGCGTGCTGCGGGACTGGGCGCAGAATCCGGTCCTCTGAGGTACCACGAAATGCCAGCCATCAGTAGTACCTTCAAGTCGGGTGAACCCTCGTTGCCCGATCTACTGCGGCAAATCCATAGCGGACAGATCCAGTTGCCCGACTTTCAACGTGGCTGGGTGTGGGACGATGATCACATCCGCTCATTGATCGCCAGCGTCTCGCTTTCCTATCCAATTGGCGCCGTCATGCTTCTTCAAACCGGCGGCGATGGCGCTCAATTCCAACCACGACCGATTCAAGGGGTAACGCCTCATCAGGATACAAAACCCGAGCACCTGATTCTCGACGGCCAGCAGCGAATGACCTCGCTCTATCTGGCCCTGGCCAGCAGCGAGTCCGTCCCAACCCATACCAACAAGGGCTTGGATATCAAGCGGGTGTATTACCTCGATATCGCCAAGTGTCTCGATCCCAACGAGGACCGATTCGAAGCGGTGATCTCATTGCCGCCCGATCGGAAAGTCACGACCGAATTCGGCCGCAAGATCGAACTCGATGCCAGCACGATGGAGAAGGAGTTCGAACTGGGTTTGTTCCCTTTGGAGATTGTCTTCGATCAGTCGAGGTACAATACTTGGCGACGCGCTTTCCAGAGGAAGTATCGAATTGACGAGGCCAAGCTCGACCAATTCGATTCCTTCGAGGCCGAGGTTTATAACCGGTTTCAGGCCTATCGCATTCCGACCATTGAACTGCTCCGCGATACACCCAAGGAGGCCGTTTGTCAGGTCTTCGAAAAGGTCAATACGGGTGGCGTGACCCTCACCGTGTTCGAGTTGGTCACGGCCATTTTCGCGGCCGATAGCTTCAACCTCAGACAAGATTGGGACGCACGGCTCAATCGACTGCGCGAGTACGAGGTTTTGGAGGAAATCGATTCCACGTCGTTCCTGACCGCCGTGACCTTGTTGGCCGCGTATCGTCGCAACCGCGTCACGCCGATCTCCCCTGTTTCGTGCAAACGCCGGGACGTGCTCAACCTGACACTCGACGAGTACAAACGGTTTGCCGAACAGATCGATGTGGGATTGAAAAGAGCGGCGAGGTTTCTGACGCGCGAAAAGATCTTCGACACGAAGACCCTGCCTTACACCACACAACTGATTCCTCTTACGGTTATTTGCGCCATCCTTGATGATCGTTTCGAGCATGACAACGTGCGGCGCATGCTCGCCCAGTGGTACTGGTGCGGGGTCTTCGGGGAACTCTATGGAGGAGCCAACGAAAGCCGCTTCGCATTTGATGTTCCCGAGGTTCTCTCCTGGATTGATGCAGGTGAATCACCTCGAACGGTCCGGGACGCGAGTTTCAACCCAACCCGACTGCTCAGTCTTCAGTCACGTCTCAGTGCCGCCTACAAGGGCTTGATGGCACTGCTCATGAAAACAGGGAGCTGGGATTTCCTCAGCGGCGACTCGATCGAATTGGCCAGCTATTTTGACCTCTCCATTGATATCCACCATATTTTCCCCAAGGCCTGTTGCGAGAAGCAAGGTTATCAGCGCAGTAAGTGGAATAGCGCGATCAACAAAACACCGTTGTCAGCCAAGACCAACCGCACCATCGGCGGTCGTTCTCCAGCGACGTATTTGACGAGCATCGAAAAGACCCACAAGATCGCCCAGGATCGTCTCGACGAGATTCTCCACACTCACCGAATCAATCCCCAATTGCTGCGAGCCGACGACTTCCACGAATTCATCCGCGATCGCGCCTCCCGGCTTCTCGACCTCATCGAGAACGCTATGGGGAAGACAATTTCTGGTCGCGACTCCGACGAAGTCATCCAAGCTTTCGGGGGACCTCTGGCCTCTGCCGATTGATCTTGTCAAGTTGTGAACTGGAAGTGCTGCATCGAACCTCCGTTCTCCGAGTCTCGACCATGTTCAAACGGCGCTGTCAGGTCCCGTTCAGCCTCGTAAGTGTCATTCTGTTGATCGTTAGCTGCGACGGCCCGCGATCGGAACGCGGTCCCGCGACGGTAGCGCCGGCCAAGTCGCGGGCCATTCACCTCGGCGCCGTGCTGCCCATGTTCAGCCATCCGTTCTTCATTGCCCAGCAGCAGGGTCTGGAAGATGAGGCGAAGCGGCTGGGCGTGACAATCGACGTGCGCGACGGCCAGGACAATGACCAGAAACAGATCGTCCAGGTCGAGGCGCTGGTCAATCTCGGCGTGGATGCCGTGATTCTCTGCCCGCGCGACGAGAACGCGCTGATCGTCGCGGTCGAGGCGGCGAACCGGGCCAAAGTGCCGGTCGTGACGCTCAATCGCCGGGTTCAGGGCGGCGCGGTGGTCAGCTATGTCGGCGCTGATGACGCCGACGGCGGCCGCGCCGAGGCGCGCACCTTGATCGAAGCCCTGGGACCACACGGCGGCGCGATCATTTACCTGCAAGGGCTGGCCGGCTCCAGCCCGCAGATCAGCCGCGAGCAGGGCTTCAAGGAGATCCTCAAGGACCACCCCGAGATCACCATCGCCGCCGATCTGTTCACGGACTTCCAGGAAGACAAGGCCAAGGAGATCATGACCGGCCTGGTCCAGCGGTTTCCGCCCGGACAGATCCGGGCGATTGTCGCCCAGGCCGACGAGATGGCTCTGCCAGCGGCCGAGGTCGCCCACCAGGCGGGCTGGAAGGACACTCCCGTCATTGGCTTCAACGGCACCGCCGAGGCCTTCGAAGCCATTCGCTCCGGCGCGCTGTACGCGACGATCCTCCAGGACGCCGCCGATCAGGGCCGCCGCGCGGTGCGTACGGCCGTCGCGCACCTTCGCGGCCAACCCGTCCCGCGCGAGGTCTTCACGCCCTTGCCGGTCGTCACCAGGGCGAACGTCGCATCCCTCAAGCCGGCGTACTGATCACTCAAGAAAAGATGGCCTCGCCCATCTCGGCATCGCGGAGGTCGGCGCCGGCCAGATCCGTGCCGCGGAGGTCGGCGCCGGCCAGGTTCGCGTCGGAGAGGATGGCCCAGCAGAGGCGGGCGAAGCGCAGGTCGGTGCCGATCAGGTCGGCGCCGGTCAAATCCGCGCCCGTCAGGTCGGCCGCTTCGAGACGGGTGCCGGAGAGAATGGCCTCGCGGAGGCAGGCGCCGCGGAGGTCGGCATGGCGCAGGTCGACGCCGGCCAGACAGGCGCCGGACAGGTCGGCCCCAGCCAGGCGACGGCTCGGCTGGTCGTGGTTGACCAGCTCCCAGATCCACCGCCATCGGGTGTCCCATCGCGTGCCGTCGTTGAGGGCCGCCCGTCGCAGATCGGCGCCCGTCAGGTTGGCACCCGCCAGGTCGGCGTCGCGCAGATCGGCGCCGGTCAACGTGGCCCCGCGCAGGTTGGCGCGGGAGAGCCGGGCCTCGCGCAGATCGGCATCCTGGAGGTCGGCATCGCGCAGATCGGCCCCGGTCAAGTCCGCCCCGCGCAGGTCGGCACCGGCCAGACGGGCGTCATCCAGGATGGTCAGGGCCAGGATCGCACCGTTGAGCTGCGCGGCCCGGAGATCCGCGCCGCTCAGGTCGGCCTCGGCCAGGTTGGCGCCGAACAGGACCGCCTCACGCAGGTCGGCCCCGGCCAGATCCGCGCCCCCCAGTTCGGCCAGGCTCAACAGGGCTTTTCGCAAGAGGGCGTGCGCCAGCGCGGCGTTCGTCAAGACGGCCCCGCGCAGGTCCGCGCCGTTGCGCTCCAGCGCGGCCGGCGTCGTCCTCGGAGCCTCCGGTCTGAGCGCGGCCAACCCGGCGGGATCACCCTCGGGGAATGGTCCGATCCCTCCGAACCGATCGCGGACCTCCGCCATGAGGCGTGTCACGGAATCGTGGCGAGTCATGGAAGCACGATCCTTGGTGCCACATCGTCCCTGGCCAGAAAAAGCCGGCCGTGCTCTCGGCTGTGCACCGTCCGCCGCTTGAGCTTGATCCTACCCAGAAACGCTTCGAATTCGAATTAACAAACCGATCATTCCATGATGATCAACCGGCGCAATCCCCACAACCCGACTCTTCGACAGATGCGCTGATATCAATGCGCGCAGGGATGGGTCCATGACGGCGCGGCGTGCATCCCCGCCCCGCTCAAGCAGTCTTGTAGGGTGCGTCGAATCCGCGACGACTCGACGCACCCTACAACTCCGCCTCGGACACGAGGATGACCAGGGATCGCGCCTCGACGTGATACGCGGCCATGACGGGCACGGGCGGACCCTGGTCGAGGCCCACGGCATCGTTCGGGGAAGGCAGCGCCGTATCGACCGTCCGGCGCCAGCGGCGGCCGGTGGGCGCGGCGGGGACCTGGAAGGTCAGCGGCTCCCAGTAGGCGTTCAAGACCACGTAGAAATCGCGATCGACGACACCCGGCCGGTCGCAGCCGCGGCCGTCGAGCGTGAAGGCCAGGGCGTGGCTGTTCGGGCCGAAGTCGGGCCAGCCCGGCTCGACGCCGTGCCAGACGATATCGGGCGGCTGGCCGTTGTGCCGCTCGCGCAGAAAGGTCGTGCGCCGCAGCGCGGGGTGCCGCTTGCGCAACGCGATCAGCTCGCGGACGAAGCGCAGGAAGTCGGCGTTCTTCTCGGCCAGAGTCCAGTCGACCCAGCTCGTCGGGTTATCCTGGCACCAGGCGTTGTTGTTGCCGGCTTGAGTACGCAGGTACTCGTCGCCTCCCAGCAGCATCGGCACGCCCTGCGAGACCAGCAGCGTGGCGATCAGGTTGCGCGCCTGCCGGTGGCGGAGCGCGAGCACCTTGGGGTCGTCGCTCGGACCTTCGACGCCGCAGTTCCAGCTCTGGTTTTCGTTGATGCCGTCGCGGTTCCCCTCGCCGTTGGCCTCGTTGTGCTTCTCGTTGTAGGAAACGAGGTCGTTTAGCGTGAAGCCGTCGTGACAGGTCAGGAAGTTGAGCGAGTGCAGCGGCCCGCGGGTGGCGAACAGGTCGTCGCTGCCGCAGATGCGCGTGGCCAGAGCGCGCGGTCATGCCGGGATCGCCCCGCCAGAACCGGCGCACGTCGTCGCGGTACCGCCCGTTCCAGACGCTCCAGCGCGCCCCGCCGGGAAAATCCGCCACCTGGTACAGCCCGGCGGCGTCCCAGGGCTCGGCGATCAGCTTCACATCGCCCAGCAGCGCATCCTCGGAAAAGCTCTCCACGACGGGTGGCTCGAGCATCATGTCGCCCTTGGAGTCACGCCCCAGCACGCTCGCCAGGTCGAACCGGAAGCCGTCCACACCCGCCTCGGCCACGAGGATCTGCAAACACGACCGCAATAACTGCCGCACGTTGGGCTGATTACTGTTGATCGTGTTGCCGCAGCCCGTGAAGTTCAGGTACTGGCCCCGCTCGTCGAGCAAGTAATACAGCGAGTTGTCCAGGCCGCGGAAACTGTAGGTTGGACCGCTCTCGTTGCCTTCGGCCGTGTGGTTGAAGACCACGTCGAGAATGACCTCGATGCCCGCCTCGTGAAACGCGCGCACCATCCGTCGGAATTCTTCCCAGGGCGCCGCTCCCTCGGGATGGGCCGCGTAGGCCGCCTTGATCGCGGCGAAGGCAATCGTGCTGTAGCCCCAGAAGTTCCGCAGCCGCTCGCCCGTCAGGGGATTGACGAACGGACAGTCGAGCTCGTCGAACTCGTCGATCGGCAAGAGCTCGACCGCCGTGATCCCCAGCTCTTTCAAGTACGGGATCTTCTCGATCAGGCCGGCATAGGTTCCGGGACGTTTCACACCGGAAGACCGATCGACCGTGTATCCGCGCACGTGCAGCTCGTACACGATCGAATCCTCGCGCGGCGTTTGCGGATGCCAGGGCGCGTCCTCGTCCCGGCCGGTCGCCATCGTCTTGGTGAGCATGCTGCGACGCGGCAAACGGCCCGTGAATCCCCAGGGCTTCCCGCACGAGAGCGCCCGACTGGCCGGGTCCAGCAGGATCTTCGTCGGGTCGTACCGGTGGCCGTTCCCGCGCGGACCGTCCACCCGATACCCATAGCAGAACTCGTCGGGCAGCCCGCCCACGCGGATGTGCCAGTGAAAGCCCGTGCGGCACAAGACCGGATCAAACGGGATCTCGGCGAGAACCTCCGTGCTGCAAGGCTCGCTGAGCACCAGCCAGACCGCCGTGGCATACCGGCTGATCACGGCGAAGTTCACGCCGTCGGGCGCCTGGCTGGCCCCGAGCGGCAAGGGATAACCGCGCGAAACCATCAGCGGGAAATGCCGGAACTGGTACGGCCCGCCCACGGCATACAGCGGGACCCTCATCGCCGCGCGCGCCTCATTCCGCTCGGTCATCGCCCGCCCCTGAACGACCCCCCCTCCACCGACCCCCATTCAAGCTTACCGTCCGCCCGCGCGCCCTGTCGCCCCCTTCCATTACGTGTTTCGTAGGGTGCGTGAAACGCACCAAATCTATTTTTCGGACACAGACTTGGTGCGTTTCACGCACCCTACGAAACGTGTTCGCCGGCCCATATCCAGGGATAGCACGGATCGAGAACAGGACCCTCTCGACCACCAACTCCAGACGAGTCTACGATATCGGCATGAGAGCGTGGCCGCAGGGCTGACCGGTCCCGATGCGCGAGCCCGCGCGGGAGGCGCCATGAGTCTCGACCCGACGGCACAGTTCCGTCCTGGTTCCCAGCGCGCGACCGACCCGACGGTTCCCGACACGGAACCCGGTGGGAACGGCGCGGACGCGACGACCCGCCCGGCGGCGTCCACGATACCGACTCGGACCGAGGACACCGGCTTCGTCGTCGCGTCGGATGTGACGATCGAGGTGCCCCCCGGCGCACGGCCCGCCTCCGCCGCCGGGACGCCTGCCGAAATTCCTGGGCGGGTATGAAGTGCTCGGGGAAATCGCGCGGGAGGTATGGGGATCGTCTACCGCGCAAAACAGGTCCACCTGGACCGCGAGGTCGCCTTGAAGCTGATCCGCGACCCGACCCTGGCCAGCTATTCCGAGCTGCGCCGGTTCCGCGTCGAGGCCGAGGCGGTCGCGCAGCTCGACCACCCGAACATCGTGCCGATCTACGAGGTCGGCCAGACCGACGACCAGCCGTACTTCAGCATGCGGCTGATCGAGGGCGAGAACCTGACCCAGCACGTCGCGCGGTTGAAGGAGGAACCCCGCGCGGCCGCCGCGCTGATGGTCAAGGTCGCCCGCGCGGTCCACTACGCCCACCAGCGGGCGATCCTGCACCGGGACCTCAAGCCGTCGAACGTGCTGCTCGATGCGGCACGACGAGCCGTACGTGACCGACTTCGGCCTGGCCAAGCGGATCGAGGGCGGCGCCGGCGGCGCGCAGACGCTCACGAACGCGATCATGGGCACCCCGCCCTACATGCCTCCCGAACAGGCCCGCGGCGACACCAAGCACCTGACGACGGCGGCCGACGTGTACAGTCTGGGCGCGACGCTCTACGAGACCCTGACGGGCCAGCCGCCCTTCCTGGGCAAGTCGCCCGCGGACACCATCCGGCAGGTGCTCGACCAGGAGCCGCCCCGGCCGCGCGCGCTCAACCCGAAGGTGGACCGCGACCTGGAGACAATCTGCCTGAAGTGCCTGGCGAAGGAGCCGGCCAGGCGGTACGGCACGGCCGAGGACCTGGCCCAGGATCTGGAGAACTGGGTGGAAGGCCGGCCGATCACGGCGCGGCCGGTGCCGGCCTGGGAGCGTGCCTGGATGTGGGCGAAGCGCCGGCCCGCCCTGGCGAGCTCGCTGGCCTTCTCGATGCTGGCAGTCATCGGCCTGGTGATCGGGGGCATCTGGTTCACCCTCCACCTCAATCAGGCGCTGGACCACGCCAGGCGCGAGCGCTACGCCTCCGACATGAACCTCGCGAACCAGTCGTGGCGCGATGAGAGCATCCCGCGCGTGCTCGACCTCCTCGATCGGTATCGGGACCCCAGCGAGGCAAAGTATCGGAGCTTCGAATGGTCCTACCTCGCGAGCCTGTGCGACCCACGCCCGCGGACAGTCCGGGTCGAGACAGACAGCAGGATCACTCAGATCGCCTACAGCCCCGATGGCCATCAACTCGCGCTGGGCAAAGCTGATGGTACTTTGCAAATCTGGGACCCGGAGCGCGGCGTAACGATCCGAACCCTTACCGGCCACTCAGGCGGAACCAATCAGGTGGTTCCCAGCCCCAATGGTACCATGCTGGTGGTGTACAGCCCCGATGGTGCCATGCTGGCCACGTTCGGTGCGGACCAGACCGTCCGGCTCTGGGATGCAGCAGACGGCCAGGAACGATTCCACCTGCCCGGGTTCAAGTCTCTACGGGATGGCCTTCGGTGCCGATGGTCAGCAACTCGCAATCGGAGATGCCGAAAGAGGAATAGGTCTCTGGAGCACCACCAGCGGGAAGTTCCTTCGAAATGATTCCCCTCCCCAGTAATGTGCTCGCCCGCTCCAATAATACTGGGCTTGGTACCCTGGCTTTCGATCCCAACGGCCGCTGGATCGCCTCGTTTGGTCACCACAAGGGGGAGCAGGGGTCACAGTCTGGGACTCCGCCACCGGTCGCCAGCTCCAAGTGTTGCGAGTCGAAAGTCCCCCGGGTTATGGCGTTAAGTCTCTCACATTCAGTCCTGATGGCCGGCTTCTGGCTGTTGGCGAGGGGAAGTCCATCAGCGTCTGGGAGCCGGAGACAGGGAAACTCGCCCGCCGGCTCGAGGTCGACCGGCCCTGGAAAACGGCCAAAGAGGCGGCGTCGCCTCAAATCCACGTGGGATGGTCCGGTGGAAGCTGGGGGGTGGGAGACACCGGTACCATGGAGTTCAGCCGCGATGGCCGGCGTCTCGTTGCAGGGTCAGCAAACAAGACGGTTCGTATCTGGGATACGGAGACCTGGGAGCTTCTCTTTGTCATGCCTGGGAAGGCCGCGGGCGTGTCCTGGCATCCCGACGGCCGCCATCTCGCCTCGAACAATGGCGACGCGATCCTCCTCTGGGACGATGTGACCCAGCGCGAACAGCCGATCCTGTCGGGCCATTCCGACCGGATCACCGCAGTCACCTTCAGCGCCGACGGCCGCCGGATCGCCTCGGCCGGCTACGACCGCACGATCAAGATCTGGAATGCGGACACTTTTCACCTGGAACGCACCCTCAAGGGCCATCGCTACACCGTCTACAGCGTCGCGTTCGACCCGACCGGTCAGCGGCTGGCCTCGGGCAGCGAGGACCAGGACGTCCGGCTCTGGAACGTGGCGACCGGAGCGCCGCTGGTTGTGCTCCGGGGCCACGCCGGGCCGGTTTACGGCGTCGCGTTCCGTCCCGACGGCCGCCGCGTGGCCTCCGCCGGGGGCGACGCGACGGTGCGGCTCTGGGACGCGCGGACCGGCGCGGTGGTGGGCGTCCTGCGCGGCCATGTCGGGTCGGTCTATGGTGTCGACCTTCAGTCCCGACGGCCGCTGGCTGGTCTCGGCCGGGCTCGATAAGACGGTCCGCCTCTGGGATGCGGCCTCTGGTCGGTTGCGACGCACCCTGACCGGGCACGTCAATTTCGTTCATGGCGTGGCCTTCAGCCCGGACAGCCGGCGTGTCGCCTCTGCAAGTGAGGACCAGACCGTTCGGGTGTGGGAGATTCCTTCCGGCCGCGCCTTCGAGCCCCTGGTGGGCCACATCGGACCGGTCTACGGCGTGGCGTTCATGCCAGATAGCCGCCGGGTCGTCTCGGCCGGCGGCGACAAGTTGATCAAGGTGTGGGACCCCGAGATCGGCCAGGAGACGCTGACCTTGCGCAATCACAGCGATCGCGTGTCGGCCGTCGCGTTCGATCGCACGGGGAAGTGGCTCGCTTCGGCGAGCTGGGACAAGACGGTCCGGCTCTGGGACGCGACGACCAGCCCCTGATTTCCCGACGGCCGGTCCGCACAGAAGAGGACTCTACGAGAAAGATAGGATCGGACACGCGAAAGACGTACGGAAGGAACACCCCGCATGGCCACAGCAACTGCCACCACCGAGACCCTCCTGACCGCCGAGCAGTTCGCTCGGCGCCCCGACCCTGGCCATCCCGAAGAGTTGGTCCGAGGAAGGATCGTCCCGATGCCCCAGCCCAACCGGCGCCATGGTCAGATTTGTAGTCGAGCCGTCCGGATCTTCGGTAACTACGCCGACGAGCATGACCTCGGTCATGTTCTCAGCAACGACGCGGGCGTGATCACCGAGCGCGATCCTGACACGGTGCGCGGGCCGGACGTGGCCTTCTACAGCTTCGACCGGCTACCACGCGGCCCGCTCCCGGCGAACTACGGGCCGGAGGTGCCCGAGATGGCCGTCGAGGTCCGTTCGCCCAGCGACCGCTGGCCGAAAGTCCTGGCCAAGGTCGCCGAGTATCTGGAAGCGGGGGTATCCTTCGTCCTGGTGCTCGACGACGAGCGCCGGTCGGCTCACCTCTTCGGCGCGGAGGGGATGCACCGGATGCTGGGACCCGATGACGAGTTGACCCTGCCCGAGCTGCTGGGTGAGTTCCGGGTCCCGGTGCGTCGATTCTTCGAGTGACCTTGCGTCGTCCAAGAGGCGATCAATACCCCCCGACCACCTCGCCAAAGTTGCGGGTCGTCAGTTTCTGGTACACCCCGAACCGGGCGCCGTCGTAGTGCCAGAATCCGTTCGCGTCGAACGTCACCCCGGGGGGAAGACCCGTCACGGGGTCAGGCAGCCAGGTGTCGATCGAGTCCTTGATGAAATGGACCGAGCCATCCATGAAGGCGAAATTCGCCCCGCCGGGGTGCATGCTCGAGGTGTCATTGCCCCAGGCGCCATTACCCAGGTTGTCCGGCTCGATGTCCGGCATCCGGCGAATGGCAAACATGGGGTACAGCGAAGTGAAGATCGTGTCGCCGTAGTAGCCGTTGGCCCACCAGTTGTAGAACCAGCGATCCTGCGCGGGAAGCAATCCCAGAGCGCGCTCGCCCAGGCCGATCGTGTTGCTCGTGCCGTCGGTGATGTCCGCTTCGCGAACGGAGCTATAGCGGAACAGGACCCCGTTTTGCTGACCCAGCCGGACCGGGTCCCACGCACGTATGAACCAGGTTCCCGCATTGCAGACGTAGTTGTTGTGCTTGACAGTGAAGGGCGTGGTATTGTCCCAGGGGCTCACGGTGTTCGCGGAATCGGCCGCGGCGGGGTCGCTCGGGCACAGAATCGTACTGACCGAGACCCCGTGAACCGTCGTGTTCTGAGGTGCAAACCCGTTGAGGTCGAAATTGAAGGCGTCGTAGAGGGGTTTCTGCCCGTAATAAGGCAACAAGGGCACGAGGTAGCTGTACGAGTCGAGGACGTTTTCCGGCACGATGATGATGGCCATCGGGTAACAGCCGTTGGCGTCGTGGTAGCCGTGCAGCGCCAGGGCGATCTGCTTGAGGTTGTTGGTACACTGGACACGACGGGCGGCCTCGCGCGCCTGCTGCACCGCCGGCAGAAGCAGAGCGATGAGCACGCCGATGACGGCGATGGCGACCAGTAACTCGATCAACGTGAAACCCCGAATCGGGGTTCGGTTGGGCTGCTGGCACCGCATGGGGGACCTCCTGGCCTAGGGAAATAGGGTGCGTGAAACGCACCAATTTCTCTGTCGAACAAACCCTTGGTGCGTTTCACGCACCCTACGAAACCGAAGAAATCATCGGGCCGTTGATCGAGGTTGTTTTGCCGAACGCCCAGCCACTGCGGCGGCGTGGGCCTGGGCCTCGTCCGTCCCGAACTTCCCCTTCTTCTTGGCTTCGGGTACGTCCGCCATGTTGTGTGTGGACGAATCCGAGCAACCGGGGTTCGCCAGAGCGATTGCGACCGTGCCCACGGCCGCCCAGAAGACGCGCAGAACCGTCGATGTTTTCATGAGTTCCTTACCTCGAACGAGTCAGATCACGCCGGGGAACGGCCTGGTTCGGGGGCCGACGGCGGAGCAGGGCCACGAGATCATCGTCGGGGACCGCCTCGACCACCCGGACACACGCCGGGCAGTGGGCCAGGTGGGCCGCGATCCGGTTCAACTCCCGGGCCCGGAGTTGCCCCAGCGCGAAACCGCGCAGGGCCGCTTCGTCCGGGTGGTGGGATAGCCCGTACTCGCAGCCCATGATTCGGACCCTCCCTCGGGCATGGTCCGGAGTTTCGTAGGGTGCGTGAAACGCACCAATTCCTTTGTCCGACAAAGACCCGGTGCGTTTCACGCACCCTACGGGGATAGGCCGCACCCCCATCCCCTTCACCCCCGACGCCCCTGACCCTCGACGCGGTCAGGGCATCGCTTCGGCTTCCCGGAGAACTCCTAGAACTTCTATAGGAGAAAGGCGCATTGAGGCCGAAACATGTCAGGAATTTCGAGAATTCTTTGCCGTCAGTCGATCAGGCCCCGGCCCTTTTGACGCAACCGCTTGAGGACACGCGACTTGGCGATCCGGACGGCATTTTCTGAGATGCCCAACTCGGCGGCCACCGCGGCGGTGGGGCGGCCGTCGCGAGCCGTTGCCTCGAAGGCCCGCCAGGTCTCCGGCTGGAACTCCAGGCGGATCGCCTCCAGAAGCGTCTCGGCGACGTGCTGGTCGTGCTCCTTGTCCCAGAACTGGCTCAGCGGGCTGCTCGGGTCTTCCAACTGCTGCAAGCGTTCTTGAATGGCTTCGTCGCCACTGAGAAGCGGCCGCGTGTGCCAGTAGGCCCGCAGCCGGTTGACGGTCAGGGCTTTCAGCCAGGCGCGGAAGGCGCCGGGATGCTGGTCGTGGTGAAAGTGCGGCAACTCGCGCACGAGCATTTGGAGAACGTCCTGGATGACGTCGTCGGCGTCGAACGCCTGCGCGACACTGGGACGTACCCAGTGGCGGATCAGGGGCTAGTAAAGGTCAATGAAGCGCCGCCAGGAGTCCGCGTCGCGCGGGTCGCGCGCACGTTCGAGCAGGCTCTTGGAGGTGGGAGGGGTGGCCATGAGCGAGCGACCAGCGGGCGGTGCCTTATCTTGATGGGAACGTGGTAAGAGGAATCCTACAAGAAAAGTCAGGAGGGTGTCACTCGAAATCCCTGGGAACCGCCGCGCATCGGCGAGCGTCACGTCCGCGCCTCCCCCTTTCGGCGCGGCCTGATGCGCCTTACCATGAGTTCCGCTCATTGACCCCCCTGACACTGGTACGGGAGAACCTGGCATGCGCCACTGCGTCACGCTCGTCGTCTCGACCCTGGCCCTCACGTTCGCGGCCATCTGTGCGGCCGACGATGCCAAGCCGGTCAACCTGCTGATCATCACGGGCGACGAGGCCCACGACTGGAAGGCCCAGACCAAGGCGCTCGAAGAGTTCCTGCCCAAGGGCGGCAAGATTCACGTCACCGTCACGACCACGCCCGCGAAGGATCTGACGCCCGAGAACCTCGCCAAGTATGATGTCTTGTTGCTCAACTTCCGCGAAACCAAGCCCACTCCCGAGACCAAGTGGTCCGACGCCAACAAGCAAGCCCTGCTCGATGCCGTCAAGGGTGGCAAGGGCCTGGTCGTCTTCCATTACACCTCGTCCTCGTGGCCCAACTGGACCGAGTTCGAGACCATGATCGGCGGCGGCTGGCGTGCGCAGGGCTTCCATGGCCCGGGCCACCAGTTCACCGTCAAGAAGACGGCCGTCGATCACCCGATCTCGCGCGGGCTGCCGGCCGAGTTCCACCACGACGTCGTGGACGAGCTCTACTCGAACTCGGTGATGGTGCCCGGCAACACCGTGCTGGCCACGGCCTATTCCGATCCCGCCAAGCCCAAGGGCACGGGCAAGGATGAAGCCATCGTCTGGGTCCGGACCTACGGCAAGGGCCGCGTCTATCACAACGTCCTGGGCCATACCGCCCAGGCCATGTCCGATCCGGTGTACCAGGAATGGATGCGCCGCGGTGTGCTGTGGGCCGCCACCGGCGAGGTGAAGTAAGCTCGTAGGGTGGGCATGGCCCACCTCCGGGACGGATTAGAATAAAGGGTGGGCCGTGCCCACCCTACGAGAACCACCCATGTCGGCCCCGGTGGGTCAGCGTGATTACAGTCGGATACGTCTGACCCGGCATGCGCTGGAGCGGTTCATCGAGCGCTTCGGGGAACCGGCCGAGGTGGCTGAGGCCGATCTTCGCGCCGCTTTGACACGAACCCGGCGGCTGGGGCGCAATCCGGCCAACGGCGCCGTGGCCGTGCTGGCCGCGTGCCGCGACCGCGTCCTGGTCGCCGTGCTGCAGGAAAGCGCCTGTCTGACTGTCATGACCTGGGCTCAGTTCGAGCCCCGGATGGCCGAGTTCGGTCGCCATCGCCTGCCGCGCAAACGGGGACGGATGCTGCGACGGCTGCTTGAGCGGACGCCGGGCGACCGAGGGCCAATGACTGATGACGGATGACCGATGGCTGATGACGGATGGCTGATGGCGGATGGCGGACCGACTTGCTCCGTTCCGTCATCAGCCATCCGTCATCAGCCATCGCGTCATCAGCCATCACCGTCCGTCCGTCCCGCTCAGGGCCTGGGCGGTTGTGGCGGGGCGGGCGCGGGCGCGGCCGGAGCGGGTTTGAACGTGGGCACGCTGGGGACCGGTTTGGCCTGGAGGTTCTCCTCGGGCATGCCGCCGAAGAACTCCCTGACGCCCGCGGCCCGGGGCGGCGGCGGCGTGGTGGTGGTGGCGACGGGCCCGGGGGTTTCGGCGGGGGGCGCGATGGCAACACGAACGCGGTCCAGAAGCGGATAAAGCTGGCGGTACACGGCGCGTTCGCGCGGGGTGTCCGCGGCGCCGAAGCGCAGGTTGAACGACTGCATGAAGTTGATCAGGTCGGCCAGGTTGCGGTCGGGGGTTTCATCGACATTGCGGAGCAGGTCGCGGATCTCGGGATAGTTCAACATGCGGATCAGGCCGGCGAGCGCCTTCAGGTGCGGGTCGGCCGCTTTGCGCTGCGGGCTTTCCGGGTTGGGGTACAGGAGCTTGACCTTGTTGCGCAGGGCCTGCACGGCGTTCTGGAGCCGCTGCAACGTCTCGGGCTTGACTTCGTCTGCGTCGTCTTCCTGACGCGCCTGGTCGGCGGCCTGCCGCAGAGCCGCCCGTTCGTCGGCGAGGGCGGGACCCATCAGAACCGGCGGCCAGTTCTTGGGATCGGTCAATTCGTTGAGGCTGACCGTGATCGCCTCCGACGCCTTGTTAAACGGGATGTCCTTGATCAGCGACGAAGGAACGGGAACCTGAGCTTCCTTCATGCCCGCGGCGTAGGCCTTCGGGTTGGTGATCTGGTCGAACGCGACGTTCAGGGCATTGCCGTTGTCGATGTCGTCCGCGGTGGGGTTGTCGCGGATCCGGCGGTAGATGGTGTCCGCCGCCGCGTTCCGGTTCTGGCGATCCTTCACCTGGCGGGTGTAGTAGTTGTAGTTTCGCAGGGCCTGGGTCTCCCAGAGCGCCTGGCTGTAGCGCATGGCGGTATCGACGTTGATCGCATTGGCCTGGGCTGTCTGAACGTTGTACGAGCCGACGCCGGCCGCGAACATACCCAAACCCTGGGCGTTGGCACCGACGACGGTCTGCCCGCCACCCCAGCCCCAACCGCCCCAACCGCCGTACCCACCGGGGTACATGTAACCATACTGAGCATAAGTCCACGACGTGCAGCAACACAAAGCGACGAGTCCGACTCCGGCCACTCGCAGACGGCGAACCATGATGAGCCTCCCCGCTGGCAAGGAACCACGGCTGGCCCGGATCGGTCCGAGGACCCTTCTTCCCGATCTGGCCAGGATGTGCACCTACTTCATCATAGGAGCAGAAACAGCGCCGCCCCAAAAGATTTCGAAAAGAAATCCGGTACGACCCTGGCCGCCACGCCGACCGGGGGCGGACCCCCGCAAGGACCGCGCGTCAAATGTCGTCGTCGAGAGGCACGAGAACGTCGTCATCCTCGTCGGTGAACTTCGAGAGGCCCGGGGAGGCCGGGGGCGGGCTGGTCGCGGCCGCGGGGGGCCGCGACGGCGCGGCGGGCGCGGGCTCGGCTTCCAGGCGATAGAGCACCTGGGCGATCGCAATCTCGTCGCCCGCAACCAGTTGCACCTCGCTCACCAGCCGGCCGTTGACGCGCACGCCGTTGCGGCTGCCGAGGTCGCGAATCAGTAGGCGGTCGTAGGCCTGGGCCAGACAGCAGTGCCGCCGGGAGATCTCGGGCAGATCGATGCGCACGTCGCAGTCCGGGTGCCGGCCGACCAGCAGCACGGGCCGCTGCAAGGCGATGATCGGGGCGGCCACGCCACTCGTCAGTGGGACGAATCGTGCGGACATGCGTCGAAAGGCTCCTGAGCGGACCCGACCGCGGCGGGCTGCATTTGCACGATCACCTGGATCTTGCAACGCTCGGCCATTTCCGGGGGCAGAAGCTCGCGCACGACCGTGGCCAGGGCCCGCTCCCGGTTCCCCTGCGGCGGCGTGGAATCCAGCGCCGCACACGGCCGGGACTCGATCCGGTCCGAAGACGACGAGGTAGACGTTGACGACAAGGGGTCCGCCAATGTCATCTCCGGCGGGGCGACCGTGACGAGACGATACCGGATGTGGGCAATCGAGAGCTCGATCCCCGGAGCGCAGCCGGCCCATCTCGACCCGCTGGCCGTTGATCCTGATGCCGTTGGTGCTGCCCAGGTCGCGCACCACCACCTCGCCGTTGTCGGTGGTCATGCAGCAATGCCGCCGCGAGACCCGGATCGAGTCAATACGCGCATCACACTGTGGATGCCGTCCCACGACAACCACCGCGCGATCTACAGGAATATCGGGCCCCTCGTCCAGGGCCATCAGGCGTATCGCCATCGGGTTGTCCTGATCGATCGCGGTCGTCGATCGGGTGTTGGCCCCCGAACGGGACGCGGTCGCAACGGGCTTCCCAGCTCCCTCCCCCAAGGCTCGACAGCGCCAGCCGAAAGAGACCAACGCAGTTCCGACCGGGGCGCAAACCCCGAGGGCGGGCCGTCTATTACTATTAATCGTCGAAATCGAGGGAATCAAGATCCGGAATTTTGCATTTCTTCGTCGGGTGAATAATCCAGACAGCATGCACACACGGCGACGTGTTGAATCCGGAGGCTCTGGAGCGCCTCTTGCAGGGCCCCGGATCGGGGGTCGCTCGGGGCGATGGCGTCGATCGTGCAAGTGCCGTGCAGGTCGCAACTTCGGACCCATTTCCGCGGGCACTGCGCAGTCCAGACGGTGGCGCACCGGCCCTAAGTGCGTGCAATCGACATTTTGCCGGGGATCGAGCGCTTCCAGGAGGAGGAAACCTTGATCGGCCAGATCGAGCCAGCGGCGCCGGATCGTCTCGGGGGTCTCGTTCGCGCCGAACTGGCTCCGCACTTGCTCGTCGATCGCGCCGCAGGTCCGGCGGCCATCGACGGCCAGGAAGCGGGCGGCGGTGAGCGGGTCGATCGGGCCGGTCTGACCGCTGACGGCGCGGAAGGTCGTGCCGGGACCCTCCACGGGTGCGACCAGGCCGGAGCGATGCGGCACCAGCCGGTCGAGGGCGGCCGGGTCGGCGTCGTCGGGCCAGCCGGGCAGCCGGGGTTCGAAATCGGCCAGGCAGGCATACAGGCGGTGTTCGATCAGGTTCCGCGCCGGGTCGAGCGCATCGGCCAGAATGGCGCGGCCCGCGTCGTCCAGCTTCTGAACGCGCTCCTGAAGGCTTTGCGGGATGTTCGCCTGGAAGAGCCGGTCCGGCTGCCAGGGCCGGGGACTCGCCTCATAGAGGAACGTCCAGCCGGCCGCGGCCAGGGCGGCCAGGCCGTCCTCCAGGTCCCAGTCGCGGCCCTGCGGCCCGACGTAGCCGGCCACGAGCCGGTCGGGGTCGGGGCCGTTCGGTCCGGAGACGAAGGCTTCGAGGCGGCGGATGGGATGATCGGGCCGCATCGCCTGGAACAGCTCGCCGGCCACCGCGGCGCGCTCGGCGAGGCCGGTCTCCGGCGGGCAGAGAGCATTGACGGCGCGCCGGATTCTGCCGCGCCGCCTGCCGCGCCGCGCGGGCGGGGAAGGTGACGAGCAACAGGCCCCGGGGGTCGAGCACGCGCGCCAGGTTCTCCAGCACGACGGCGGGATTCTCCACGAGGTGCAGGACGTTGCGGCAGACAATGAAGTCAAACGGTCCCAGGGCCGCCGGCAAACGCTGTCCCAGATCGTGCCGCTGGAACGAGACGTGCTGGCCCTGCTCGACCTGGGCACGTTCACGGGCCAGTTCCAGCGACTGCGGCGAATCATCCAGACCCAGGACCGCGGCGCCGGGATTGAGCCGGGCCAGGCCCAGGCTCGACAGCCCCGTGCCGCAGCCCGCGTCGAGAATGCGCAGATGGTCCCCCCGCCGGTAGCCGTAACGGTATCGATGCCACGACCAGCCGTAGTGCAAATTGTCGTCGATCCGGTCAAGCTGGGCCGGACTGACGGGCACCGTCGTCGGCGACGGATCGGGGAAGGCGTCGAAGTGCTCGGTCATCTGGCTCATGGCTCTGGGATTTCTTGGGGTCAGCGGGGAAAGTGGTCAGTCAAGCTGACCACTGGCCTGGGAAAGTGTGTACGAGAAGGGGATCGCCTGGCCTATTCCGTGTAGCGGCGGCCGTCCCGGCCGCTCCGGTTCTCAAATTCCGGAGCGGCCGGGACGGCCGCCGCTACACGGAATAGGCCCTGCTCGTACACACTCTAAGCCATTCCACGGCCTCCGCCAGCGACTCGCGGATGGGTCGAGGTGTCAGACCCAGCTCGGCGAGGCTGCGGGAGGCGTCGAAGAAGAGGGTACGCCGGGTCAGGCGCACGCCGGTGACGGTCGCCTGGGGAGGTCGGCCAGTCACGTGATCGGCCCAGAATTCGCTGACATAAGCTGTGGCCAGACCTAGCACATACGGCACCCGCCAGCGCGGGGCCGGAAGGCCCGTCAGCGCGGACAACAGGGCGAACAACTTGCGCAGGGTCAAGTTCTCGCCGACCAGGAAGTAGCGGCGGTTGGGACGGCCGCGCTCCAGGACGCGCACCAGCCCTTCGGCCACGTCGCGCACGTCGATCAGGTTAAGCGTGCAGTTGATATAGGCCGGGAGCTTCCCCCGGCAGAAGTCGCGGATGAGCCGGGACGGCGGCGAAAGTCCCCGGTCGCCGGGTCCGACCGGCATGGTGGGATTGGCAATCACAATGGGCGCGCCGGCGCGGGCCCGGGCGCGCTTCGTTCTCGGCTCGAAGCTTCGACAGGCAATACGGGCCGACGGCGTCCGACTCCGTGACTTCCACGTCCTCGGCAATCAGGTCGTGAGTTTCGCACGCGCGCAGGTCAGGATGCTCTCGGTGCTGGTGTGCAAGATCCGTTCGGCGCCCGCCTCGATGGCCGCGTCCAGGACGTGGACGGTCCCGCGATGGTTGACGGCGTCGAAGTCGCGGCGGTCGCGAGTCCACAGATTCGGGTTGGCCGCTAAATGGTAGACGTACCGCCCGCCGGCCAGCACGCCGGACGGCCGCGCGGTCGCGGATATCCGCGCGGACGATCTCCACCTGAGCGGGCAGATGGTCCGTATCCGCCCCCGGCCGCTCGACGACGCGCACCGGCTGCCCCGCCGCGACCAACCGCGCGACCAGGTGGCTGCCGATGAACCCCGCCCCGCCGGTGACGATCGTCAGGTCTCCCACACACCCACCCTCTCGACCAAAAAACTCGGCCACCATCGGGTGGCTGGGGCGGAGTCCGCGACGCCCCAGGCCGTGGCGCTCTGGGGCGTCGCGGACTCCGCCCCAGCCACCCACGCCTCCCAGTCTGTCCTCCGCCTGGCACACGCAACCGATCTTCCGGAGAGTCTCTCAATCAAAGAACTCGGCGACCGGGCCGCGGAAGCCGGGCAACTCCGGTAGGTTCTCCACAATGTCCGAATCCGTCAAGACCGACGGGATCGGATCGTCGCCCCGGTAGATCACCAGTTTGCGCGTCTTGGGATAGGCCACCCAGACCATCGGCACGCCGGCGGAGAGGTAATCGCCCACTTTCTCCTGCACCTTGCCTGGACGGTCCCCGGACGAGATGACCTCGACGATCAGGTCGGGCGGGCCCGGCGGCGGCTGCTTGCCGATCTGTGACCGGGGCCAGCGCTCCTCCCGATAGTAGGACACGTCCGCGCCGCGCAGGGTGTCATCGCTGATCTCGACCCGCGAATCGTTCGTCGCCGCGTGACCGTGACCGGTCCTCGCGCCGTAGGCAAAAAGTATCCTGTAGAAATTCCCACAGACATATCCATGACTGTACTCTGGAGGAGGCATCTTGACAATCTCTCCATGCACGAGTTCGTGCAATCCCTCGCCAAGATCCATCTCGAGGAACTCCGCGACGGTGATCTTCGGCGTCGTGACGGTGGCCATGGCCGATCCTCCTCCCGGAGTTGCAAGCAGCCTCATCTCATCATCCGCGAAACCGGCCGGGGCGGCGAGGCGAATTCGGCTCCCGCGGCTCAACGGACGCGGTACAACTCGTGCTCCTCGTCGAACGCTCCCGCCGCTTCCAGGACACCTTCCCGAACGAGCTTGGTAAACAACTCGGGCGTGACGAAGTCGGTGAATCCGTACCCGCCCGGCTTGCGGTGCGCGCAATCTCGCGCCAGTCCACGTAGACGTGCGTGATCCCTTGCCGCCGCAGTTCGGCGCGGACTTGCTCGGGCGGGCGCGCGCGAGCGATCGTTTCGAGGATCTCATCATCGAACACGGTATTATAGACGATCGCATGTCGCAGGTGAAAAACCGACGCCTGGCCGACGAGTAGCACTTTCGCATCCGGCGGCAGTTCGGCATCGAGCCGCGCCAGGGGCGGATTGAGCTGGGCGGGGACCGTCGTCCGCAGCACGTCGAGGTCGGCCGTCCACGCGGTCGGGCCGGCCAGCGGGGTCAAGATGGTGACGAAGTTCACGGCAATGCCCAGGCTCAGCAGGGCCGACAGGAGGATCGTCCAGGCGCGCGACCAGACCCAGTCGGCGCCCAGTCCGGCCAGCACGGCCAGGACCGGCAGGATCGGCGTCAAGAAGCGATCGAGCCGGTGCGTGAGCAGAAACCATGTCCCAAAGAGATACGCCGCATAGCCCCACAGCCCCAGCGCCCAGCGCCTCGTGCCCGCGCGCAGCAAAGCCAGCGGAGCCAGGGCGACGAACAGCGGCGACTGCCAGTCGTTGCGCCCGGCGATGTCGAGCAAGCCGTCCTCCAGGGCCGCCTTTGAAACCGGCCTGGGCCCATGCGCGTGCGACCACTTCGCCTCGCGCTCCGCGCTCCAGAACCGCCCGCCGAACACCGAGTACGCCAGCGGATAGACCGGGTTGCCCGTATCCACGACATTCTTGACGAGCCAGGGCCCGACCGCCACGGCCCAGCCGGCGACGAACGCAAGGAGGACGCCCCACGACCGCCGCCGTGCGGCTTCGATCATCGCCAGCAGACCGAACGGGATCACGGCCGAGACCAGCGCGGGATACTTGCACGCCATCGCCCCGCCGGCCAGAAGGCCTTTCACCGCCGAATTCCGGATTCCAGATTCCAGATTCCGGATCGGCTCGGAATCGCGTGTCTGGGATTTGTTATCTGGAATCTGGAATCCGGAATCCGGTATCCCGAATCGGACCAGGCACCAGATCAGAGCGGCATGATAGAGGCAGAGCGGGCCCTCAACGAACGGCATCGCCGCGAGATGGTAGACCCAGGGCGTGGTCAGGTAGACAACGGCCGCGACCCAGCCGGCGCGGGGTGAGGCAAGCCGGCAGGCGGTCAAGGCGATCAGGATCGCCGTGGCCGGGGCGAACAGCGTCACGAGCCATTGCCCCGCCAGTGCGCCGCGGTACCAGTCGTCGAGCACCTCCATGCCCAGCAGATGGAGCATCTCCACGCTGAAGGGCATGTTCGTATAAACATTGTGCGGCGAAAAGGCGACCCGGCCCGCGAGAAAGCCTTCCTTCGGACCTTCGAGGTGATATTCCAGCGCGTCGTACTCGATCGTCGGCTGCATCGCGCCCAGAGCCATCAGCACCAGAAACGGGCCGACGATCGCGATCAAGGCCAGGAGGCACTCCGGTGCATGCCCACGTCCGCTCTGTCAGGCGGTCGGGCACTGCCCACCGTCTTCGGATCGCCCGACGCCAGACCGCGTCTGAAGATGGTGGGCAGTGCCCACCCTACGAAAAGCCCGATCCGCACCGGCCAGGGCGCGAGCACGCCCAGCCGGCCAGCGAGCAGGGTGAGCGCACCCAGGCCCGTCGCGCCCAGGGCGAAGGCCAAGGGCAGACGCTCGATGGGCGTCAAGACTGTGCGTAGCCGCAGCGCCCGGAGCGCGAGCTGTCCCAGAGCCACCGCCGCGGCGGCGATCAGCGCCGCCGCCAGCACGATCGGCACGCGCTGGGGAAGGTTCTCGACGTGCGAAAGTTCCTGGACGGCCACGCCCAGATGCGACTTCTCCCAGCCGACGCCCGGGATCACGCCCGGCAGCGCGCCAGCCACGAGAACCCAGCGGCGGAGGTCCCGGCCGAGGTTCTGCGCGTTCGGCAGCGGGACCACGAGGAACCAGGCGAACCAGGCCGCTTCCAGCGCGATCAGCAGGCCCACCCGACCCGCCGGCTCACAGCACCGGCCCGATGTGCCACGGGTCGAACTCCTCCTCGCCGACGCCCTGCGCGCTCGCTCTTGGTCGCGGTTCCGCCGGCGACGTCGAGGATCATCTCGAAGAGCCGGCGGCCGGCGCTCTCGACCGGCTCGCCCTCGAGGATCGGGCCGGCGTTGAGGTCCATGTCGTCGCTCATCCGCTCGATACATCGGCGTGTTGGTCGCGACCTTGATGCACGGGCGTCGGCTTCAGGCCCAGCACGCTGCCGCGGCCGGTGGTGAAGACCAGCACGTTGGCCCCGCCGGCGACCAGGCCGGTGGTGCAGGGCGGGTCGTAGCCCGGCGTGTCCATGAAGACCAGGCCCGGCGGCTGGACCCGCTCGGCGTAGCCGACCACGTCCACCAGCGGCGAGCTGCCCGCCTTGGCCAGCGCGCCGAGCGACTTCTCGTAGATCGTCGTCAGGCCGCCGCCTTGTTGCCCGGCGAGGGGTTGTTGTTGATCTCGGCGCCGAAGAGGCCGGTGTACCACTCCCACCACTTGATCCGCTCGATGAGCTTCTCGCCGACCTCGCGCCGCACGGCGCGGCGGGTGAGCAGGTGCTCGGCGCCGTAGATCTCGGTCGTCTCGCCGAGGACGGCCGTCCCGCCCTGGGCCACGATCAGGTCGGCCGCGACGCCCAGCGCAGGGTTGGCCGTGACGCCCGAGTTGCCGTCCGAGCCGCCGCACTCCATCGCCAGGTGGATCTTCGACGCCGGCTGCTCGGCTGCGCCGCCAGGCGTTGGCCTCGGGCAAGAGCTGACGGACGGCGGCCACCGCCGCCTCGACCGTCCTGCGTGATCCCGCCCTGCTCCTGGATGTTCAGCACCGCGGACGGCCGCCGTCCTGCCGGACGCTCGTCCCGCCGAGCGTGACCAGGTCCTGGGCCTCGACGAAGTGCGCGGTGTAGCTGACCTCGCAGCCCAGCCCGACGATGCACGATACGCCGCGACGTTCGGATGGTTGGCGAACCCGGCCAGCACCCGTTCGAGCGTCTGGTGGTCCGGGCCCTCGAACGGCATCCCGCAGCCGCCCTTGTGGGTGATGGCGAAGACGCCGTCGACGTTCGGGAAGTCGCGCTTCCAGGCGCCGTCGCGGAACCGCTCGGCGACCAGCCGCGAGGTGCTGGCCGAGCAGTTCACCGTGCTGATGACGGCGACATAGTTCCGCGTGCCGACGCGGCCGTCGGGCCGCAGGAAGCCCGGGAACGTCCGCGGCTCGACCGCGCGCGGCGGCGGGGCCGGCTCGGTGGCGATGGCGTAGTCGCGCTCGAACAGGTCGGCCCGGACGTTGTGCACGTGAACCCATGCGACCGGCCGGGATCGGCTGCGACGCGAAGCCGATGATCTGGCCGTACTTCCGCACCGGCCGCGCCCGGCTCGATGTCGGCCAGGGCCACCTTGTGCCCGAGCCGCGATCGGCTCGCGGACCTCGACGCTCCGGCCCGATTCGAAGTGCAGCACGATCCCCTGCGGGATCGGCCTGCGCGGCGACCGCCACGTTGTCGTCGCCCCGCAGCAAAATCGCCCGCCGTTCGTCCGCCGTGATCGCCATGGACCGAGTCTCCCGAACCGGCTGCACCCGCTCATTCCTGTCAGTGTAGTGGCTGTCCGTTCCGTTGGGAATGCCTGCGCAGCCGATGCGACGGGCCATCTGGGACAACATCCGTAGGCTTCCTATTACCCCGGCAAAGAAATCTCCTGTAGGTCGGACAATCCTGTCCGACAGGCCGGGGGAGTCGGACAGGATTGTCCGACCTACTTTCTTGCCGGGGTAATATCGCGTCGATCTGGATCTGCGTTCTTCTCCCGCGGGATGCTCGGTCCGGCTCGATCGGGTAAAATGCCGGAAACAGGCGCTCGTTCGCACAAGGAAGCCGTCATGCCTTCACCCTTTCCGGGGATGGACCCGTTTCTGGAAAACCCCCAGGGCTGGGGTGATGTTCACGGTAGCTTGCTCGCCGTCACGAAAGAGACTCCTGAACCGGGTGCTCCGACCGAAATATGCCGCGCGTACCGAGGAACGGGTTTACCTGGCCGACGCCCCTGCGCGGTAATGCCGCCGGGAATGAGGGACTCTTTTCTGAACTATGCGATCGGAGCTACCGTTAAGGATGCCCGCTCTCTTTTTCGCTCCGCGACCCGGACACCGAAGCGGTATCCAAGCCTCTTTCGATCGAGATCGGGGTCGTCTTTCATGTCCACGAAGATTGACGTTCGAGACCTTCCCAATCGGTTCGACGAGTTGCTCGCCCAGGCCGCCGAGGGGGCGGAGATTATCGTGACGGATGGAGATCAACCGCGCGCCCGGCTCATTCCTCTCGAAACCGCTCGCCCGCGGGTCGCGGGGCTCCATGCCGGCACGATCGAGATGGCGGCCGATTTCGACGCCCCCTTGCCTGAGGAATTCTGGACCAGTCCATCATGAAATTCGTACTTGATACGCATACTTTCATCTGGTGGGACAGCGATCCGTCCCGGCTGTCGGCACAAGCACGCGCGATCCTCCCGGACCCGACGGTCACCGTCTTGCTGAGCGTGGTGAGTGTGTGGGAGATCCTGATCAAACTCCAGCTCGGCAAGCTGTCTCTGGGCCTGCCGATCGCCCAGATCGTGGCTCAGCAACAGGGGAACGGAATTCACGTTTTACCTATCATACTGGATCATGTATTGGCATTGGAAGGCTTGCCCTTCATCCACAAGGACCCGTTTGACCGTCTGCTGGTCTGTCAGGCGATGGCGGAAAACGCCGTCCTGTTGAGTGCCGATCCCGTTCTGGCCCAGTATCCCGTGCAAGTGCTCTGGTGAGTGCGACCTGGGGTGGATGACGCGGTGGGGCAACGAACGCGCGTGGCGGCGTCAGTCGCCCCCCGCGCGGTAATGCCGCCGGACGGTCTCGACGGCATGCCGCCAGCGCTGGAGGGCGGCGTCGCGCCAGGGGGCGTCGCGCTGGGGGGTGAAGGTGCGGGCGCCGGCTTGCAACCGCTCGGCGGCGGAGGCGGCATCGGGCCAGAGGCCGACGGCCAGGCCCGCCAGCAGCGCGGCGCCCAGGGCCGTCGATTCGATCTGGGGACTGCGCCGCAAGGGCAGGTCGAGCAGATCCGCCTGGAACTGGAGGAACGGCTCGGAACGCGCCATGCCGCCATCCACGCGCAGATCCGTCAACGGGGCGGGCAGGTCGGCCTTGGCCGCGTCGATCAGGTCGGCGACCTGGAAGGCGACGCCTTCGATCGTGGCGCGGGCCAGGTCGGCCAGCGTGGTGGCGCGGGTCAGGCCGAAGATCGTGCCGCGCGCCTCGGGCTCCCAGTACGGCGCCCCCAGGCCGGTCAGGGCGGGAACGAAGACCACCTCGTTATCGGGCCGGGCCTGCTCGCTGAGCGGGTTGATCTCGTGCGCCGCGCCGACCGCCTTCAGACCGTCGCGGAACCACTGCACGGCCGCGCCGGCCACGAACACGCTCCCTTCCAGGGCGTATTGCGGCGGTCCCGATCCCAGCGTGGCGGCGACCGTCGTCAACAAGCCCCGCGTCGAGGCGACCGGCTGGTCGCCGGTGTGCGCCAGGAAGAACGCCCCCGTGCCGTAGGTGCATTTGGCCTGGCCCGGCGCCAGGCAGCCCTGACCGACGAGCGAGGCCTGCTGGTCGCCCGCCACGCCCGCGATGGGCAGGCCGTCGGGGAGGATAGTCGAGACCCTGCGTCGTCCCGAAAAGTCCGGAGCTCGGGCGGATTTCGGGTAAGATTCCGGGTGGCACGGCGAAAAACTGGCAGAGATCGTCCGCCCAGCGCAGCGTGTGCAGGTCCATCAGGAGCGTGCGCGAGGCGTTGGTGGCGTCGGTCGTGTGGCTCTGACCGCCGGTCAGGTGCCAGATCAGCCAGCTATCGACCGTGCCCGCCGCCAGCGCGCCGGCCTCGGCGCGAGAGCGGGCGTCGGGGACGTGATCCAGCAGCCAGGCGAGCTTGGTCGCCGAGAAGTACGGGTCGAGCACCAGCCCGGTCCGTTCGGCCAGCCAGGCGCGGCGGTCGCGGTGCTGTTCGCAGAACTCGGCCGTGCGGCGATCCTGCCAGACAATCGCCGCGTGCAACGACTCGCCGCTGGCTCGGTCCCACAAAATGGTCGTTTCGCGCTGATTGGTGATGCCGATGCCCGCGATCTGGTCCGCCCCGATGCCTGCATCCTGCAATGCCCAGACGATGGTCTGGTTGATCGAGTTGACCAATCCCTCGGCGCTCGTGCTCGACCCAGCCGGGGCGGGGATAGGTCGGGATGATCTCGATCTGTCCCTGGCCGACGGCCCGGGCTTCGCGATCAAAAATCACCGCCCGGCTGCTGGTGGTTCCCTGGTCGAGAACGAGCAGATGATCGCGTGCCACGATTCGACCCTCCTTTTCTTCGGTTGTCAGGTCCACCGGACTTCCTGAGCATTATACCGAGCGTGAGGAACACACAATGCTGGCAATGATGAACGATGTCTTCATGATCCCGATCGTGGCCATGCTGATCCCGATCATCGTGGTGCCGGTTGCGATCGCGGCGAAGCAAGCGCGACGGCGGCGGGAGTTCGAGCACGCCGAGAGAATGTGCGCCCTGGAGCTGGGCCGGCCGATCCCGCAAAGTCATGCCTGGCCGGCCCTGGTGGCGATCTTCATCGGGGCGGGCGTGCCCGTCGGCACGTTCCTGATCTGCTGGCTGGCGACCGCCTCGACCAACCACGTCACGGATCAGATCTTCATGGTGGCCGGGCTCGTGAGCTTTGCCGCGGTCATCGCGGGATTCCGGCTCGGGGCGAACCTGATCGCCGCGTCGAGCGTGCTTCACGAGGAAACCCCGGTCGTCCGCAACGGCAAGCCGACACTGGACCCGGACGCCTATGATGTCGTGAGCCGGAGGGGATGAACCGATGGTGCGGAATATACCCGTGGAAGAGATCGTGATGCTGGTCGGGGGCGTGATGGTCGCGCTGGGCGTGTTCGTCTGGCCGATTGTCTTCTGGGGCCTCCGCCATGCGCGGTTCGATCGTGAGCTGGAGCACGCCGAGCGGCTGCGGGCAATCGACTGCGGCACCGTTCTGCCCAAGGACAAGGGGCCCAATCCGGGCGTGTCGATCGGCGTCGGGGTGCCGAGCGTGGCGTTCGGGACCGCGCTGGTGGCGACCTTCTTCAATGCCGGCCTCTACGCCTGGCCGGCCGCCGGCGCCGCGAGCATCGCGGCGGTCATCTGCGGCACGATCCTGGCCCTGAGCCCACCCCCCTGCCCTCCCCATCTCCCGCGCGACGCCGGTGCCAAGCCGGCTCTCGACCCGGACGCCCTCGACACCGTCAGCCGACGGGGCTGAATGGACCGCGCGACCATTGCGGGTGGGCCAGCCTCCAAACGGGGCCCACATGACCCACCAGCAATGGATAAGTGCAAAGGGTCAATATCCCGACACTGTCGCCACGATACCGGGTCGTCCTGCACGGAGATATCGGGTGCCACGGGTTCCGCTTGGGGAACCCGTGTCCGGGGCCGACCGGCACGGGTTCCCCAAGCGGAACCCGTGGCACCCACGACCGTTTCCGCAAGCAGGCCGTGATCAACCCGATATCCTTGCGACAGTCTCCATATCCCTCGAAGACCGTCGAGAGCCGGTGCGTCACTTCTCGACTTGCGGCGAGATAGAGACCTAGAATCTCCGGTAGAGACGAGAGGTATCCTCTTGTCGGGTGGGTCAGCGCAGCGCAACCTAGCTCAATGGGCCCCGGATGGTGGGTGGCGCGGCGCTGACCCACCCGATCGGACGGACAGCTAGCATATTCGTCATTTAATGAGGTATTTTTAAATGAATCTTGAGAATGACCCCGCACGTCCGACTGGAGCTCTTGATTCTCCAGCAGGGGTGTCTCTCGACTCCGTCCAAACCCTGACGGAGGTTTTCGTGTGCCCTCGCTGCCGCGGCGCTTTACGGTACGACGGGCAGGGGCTGGTGTGCCCGCCGTGCTCGGTCCGAGGCCGGTACTTCGCCGAGAACATGGTCGATTTCTTGGGGGGCGAGGAGGCCCATTCCCGGATCATCCTCAACTGGAGGGACGATCAGCTCCCCGACATCGAGGAAGCGGTCTTTCAGAAGCGGCAGGCCGATAACGGGAAGCCCGTCTCCTTGTCACCCGAGCAGACCGCCCTGCTCGAGGCTCAGGACCTGCTCGGGCCGGACGGCGGGCTCACGCCCCTGGGTAGGATGGCTGCCTATAACACGTGGGAATTCCGCTCGCAGACCTACTACGATCCGCTGGAAGGTCTGGTACCCGTTCCCGAGCTCACGCCCCGGTCGCGGGTGCTGGACCTGGGAGGCGGCTCGGGCCAAACCCTGCGCCGGCTGTTCCCGAAGCCGCAGGGCACGGTCGTCTGCCTCGACCTCGACCTGGATATCCTCGCCTACGGCGCCAAGCTGTTCTCGGCCTACGGCCTGAACGCCCTGTTCTGCCGAGGGTCGGCACACAGCCTGCCGTTCCGCGACGGCGACTTCGACTACATCATCTGTCGCGGCGTGATCAACTACACCCACCAGAAGCGGGCCCTGAGGGAAGCCGTCCGAGTTCTGCGCCCTGGCGGGTGGTTGTTCCTGCGCTTCGAGAACATCCACTGGGACTTTAACGCCCTGAGCCAGAAGCGGGATCTGCGCACTTTCATCATCGGCATTCGCTGGTTGTTCTGGGGTCTGATCCACGCGGGCCTGGGCTACCAGCCGACGCCCGGTAGCCGGATCGCGGGCTGCCGGGCGTACATCTCGCCCCGGCGCTTCCGCACGATCCTCGCGAGCCTCGACACCCAGATCGTGCGCGTACGAGCCGAGCCGGCGCGGTCCGCAGCACCGGGATCACGCGACCCAGGATGTCGCCCTCTGCATCCGGAAACCCACGGAGGCGCTGGACAACGCGGCCGTTCCGAACCACCAAAGAGCTCCGGAATCGGCGTAACACCTCGTCAATATTACCCCGGCAAAGAAGATCCTCCTGTAAGTCGGACAATCCTGTCCGACAGGCCGGGGGAGTCGGACAGGATTGTCCGACCTACTTTCTTGCCGGGGTAATATCATGACTTGGCTACCACGGGTTCATCCGCGAACGCGCATCGCTCATGAAGTTGTCTCATCTTGAGAATCCAGAACATGAACCAGCGCGATTCCTTGCGGGCCCTGGGACTGGTCGTGTCCGTGGGATTCGCGAGCCTCTTGCCCGGGGCTTTGTGGGCCGCGACACCACCTCAAGTGCATGCCATCGCGGCTCCCGCTGGCGGTTTCGTGCCCGATGTGGGCCCGGATTCCCGGGGCGTGCTGCACATGGTCTATGCCCAGTACCAGAACGCCTACCACGTTCGTTCCAGCGACAATGGCGCATCCTGGACTCGCCCCGTCCGGGTGAATACCGAGGGCCGCGTCGAGTTCAAGATGGGCGAGCGCGGGCCGAAGCTGGCCGTCGGCCGCGAGGGAGTCCTCCATGTGGTCTGGATGGACTTGTGGGCGCCGGGCGTCAAGACGTTTGCCCGCTACACGCGCAGCCGGGACGGCGGCCGGACATTCGAGACGCCCCGGAGCGTTTCGTCCACGACCGGCATCGACGGCGTGACCGTGACGGCGGACGCGGCCGGGCACGTGTTCGTGTTCTGGCACGTCAACGACCCGCCGCAGAAGGAGATCCCCGCCGCGACCTGGCTGCACCTGGCCCGCTCCGACGACAATGGCGCGCACTTCCAGCCCGACGAGCGCGTCCAGATCGCCAACCTCGGCGCCCTGGCCTGCTCGATGTGCATGATGCGCGCCCGCGTCGATGCCGGCGGCGAAATCTGCCTGGCCTTCCGATCGGCCGAGCAAAATATCCGTGACTTCTATGTTCTCAAAGGCCGCGCGACCGGTAACCCGTTCACGGCCGTTCGCGTTAATCAGGACAACTGGGAGATCAAGAGCTGCCCCATGTGCGGCCCTGAGCTCACAATCGGCCCGGATGGGAAGCTGCTCTGTGCGTTCATGAGCCGGCACCGCGTGTACTGGTCGGTGGCCGACCGGGGCGTGTCCGGGTTCACCCTCCACCAGCCCACGCCCGCCCCCGAGCCTGACGAGATCTACCCGACGGCCGTCGCCAACCGCGCGGGGGACGTGCTGCTGGTCTGGCAGGTCGGCCCGATGTCCACGACCGGCACGGCCACGGTCAAGTGGGCCCTCTATCAGCAGGACGGACAACCCACCGGAAAGAAAGGAACCATCGGCACGACGACTTCCGGAACCAAGGCAACGGCGTTTGTCGGCACCGACGATGATTTCTATATATTGACGACGGCCAAATAGATTGTAGGGTGCGTCGAGTCTGCGAGGACGCACCTCTTCCCGCACGAGCCCCTCTGGGACAGGATATGGGAAGGTGTGTCATCGCGGACTCGACGCATTCCACGAGACTGGGCTCCCGACCCGAGCGGAGTGAGTCGGAGGAAGAGGAGACGATTCATGGCCACCATGACGGAAGTTCCGCCACCGTTGCTCCCGACCGTCGACGCGCCGTTTGACCTGACGGTCGAGATCTTCTCCCGGATGGTCGAAGCCGGCCTGATCCCGCAAGACCGCCGGGTCTATCTCCGCGACGGGAGGCTCTACGAGAAGATGGCCAAGACCAAAGCCCATGGATCGGTCGGGACCGCCATCACCATGGTCCTCGTGCCCCGGCTGCCGGACGACTGGAGCCTCTGGCCCGAGAGTACGGTCGTCCTGGACCCCAGCAGCGCCCCGTTGCCGGATTTCGCGGTGATCCGCTCCGGCGACCTGGTGGGTCGCGCCGCCCCCGACCGTTATCCGGAATCGCGGGATGTCGGCCTGTTGATCGAGATCGCCGTCACCAGCCTGCGCGACGACCTGACCACGGCGTGGGAAGAATACGCGCGGGCCTTGATCCCGGCCTACTGGGTCGTCGATGTCGTCGGCCGTCGTATTCTGGTCCACACCGAGCCCCGCATCGTGGAAGGTCGCGGCGAGTACGCGCGGGTGGAGACGTACCGCCCCGGCCAACTCCTGCCGCTGGTCCTCGACGGCCGGGAAGTCGCCCGCATCCCCTTCGACGAGCTCCTGCGATGATGCACCCGGCGGCCGGGGTTTGAGTGCCACGGGTTCGTCCGCGAACCCGTGATGCGAGGTTGTCCGTCGCACCCAGCCGTGCCTCCTCTACGAAACAGAAAGACACTGTTCAACCCCTGTTGAATCCGGTATGATACTCCGTTGCAACACGCGAGACGAGTATCCCGGAACCGGGTTGGATCAGGTCGAGGAGCACGCGGCGATGGCGATACGTCCACCTTGGGTCGGCGGGTTCGGCGTCTGGATCGCACTGGCCGCGCTGGCGACGGCCGGGGAAGAGCGGACGCCGCCGACGGCTGTCGAGATCAGCTATGACAAGCAGGTCCGCCCGATCTTCCAGGCCCAGTGCCAGGGCTGCCACCAGCCGGCCAAGGCGGGCGGCGGCTACGTGATGACGGCCTTCGACCGGCATGCTCAAGGGGGGCGAGTCGAGCGACGGCGGCGATCGTGCCGGGCAAGCCGGACGAGAGCTACCTGATCGACCAGATCACGCCCGGCAGGACGGCAAGGCCGAGATGCCCCAGGACAAGCCGCCGCTCTCGGCCGCCGAGATCGAGCTGATCAGCCGATGGATCGCCCAGGGCGCCGTCGACGACACGCCCGGACCGCGCGGCGGCGAAGTACGACCTGCGACCATCCGCCGGAATACACCCGGCCGCCGGTGATCCCGGCGCTCGACGTTCTCGCCCGACGGCTCGCTGCTGGCCGTCGCCGGGTTCCACGAGGTCCTGCTCTGGAAGGCCGACGGCTCCGAGCTGGTCGGCCCGGCTGGTCGGGCTCTCCGAGCGGATCGAGTCGCTGGCGTTCTCGCCCGACGGCAAGAGGCTGGCCGTCACCGGCGGCCGGCCCGCGCGGATGGGCGAGGTCCAGGTCTGGGACGTCGCCAAGCGGAAGCTCGCTGCTCTCGGTCCCGGTCACCTTCGACACGCGTCTACGGCGCGAGCTGGTCGCCCGACGGCACCAAGATCGCCTTCGGCTGCGCCGACAACACGCGTGCGGGCCATCGACGCCAAGACCGGCGCAGCAGGTCCTGTTCATGGGCTCGCACAGCGACTGGGCGCTCGACACGGTCTTCTCGGCCGACGGCTCGCACCTGATCTCGGTCGGCCGCGACATGACGGCCAAGCTGACCGAGGTCGCCACCCAGCGGTTCGTCGACAACATCACCTCGATCACGCCCGGGGCCCTCAAGGGCGGCCTCGGCGCGGTCGCCCGGCATCCCGAAGCGCGACGAGATCGTCATCGGCGGCTCCGACGGCGAGCCCAAGCTCTACCGCGTCTTCCGCCAGACGGCCCGCGTCATCGGCGACGACTCGAACCTGATCCGCGAGTTCCCGCCGCTGCCCGGCCGGGTCTACAGCGTCGCGGTCAGCGCCGACGGCAAGCGGATCGCCGCCGGCAGCAGCCTCGACGGCGCCGGCGAGGTCGCCGTCTACGGCTACGAGTTCGACACCAGCTCTCCCGACAAGCATCAAGGCGATCAAGCCAGAAGGTCGTCACCGCCCGGTCGGCCGCGGAGAACGCCGACGCTCGACAAGTACCACAAGGAGGGCGTCAAGCAGATCGCCAGCGTCAAGGTGCCGCAGGGCGGCGTCTACGCGGTGGCCTTCCGGCCCGACGGCAAGGTCGCTCGCCGCCGCCGGCGGCCGACGGCATCGTCCGGCTGCATCGAACCCCGAGACCGGCTCGATCGTCAAGGAGTTCGCCCCGGTGCCGGTCAACGGGCCGCCTCGGCCGTCGCGAACGCGCCGGTCGCGGCCGTGCGCGCCCAAGCAGGAGGAAGCCGTCGAGACCGAGACGCTGCCCGCGGGGTGCAGCCTGGCGGCGCTCGAGGTCCAGCCCGAGGAGATCCGCCTCACCAATCGGTTCGCCTACGTCCAGCTCCTGGTCACCGGCACGGCTCGCCTCGGGCGAGACGATCGACGCGACCCGGATGGTCGAGCCGACGCTCTCGGCGCCGATCGCCGAGGTCTCGCGGTCGGGCCTGGTGCGGCCCAGGCCGACGGCAAGGCGACGCTGGTCGCTCCGGCCTGGCGGGCCAGATCGGTGGAGGTGCCGGTGACGGTGCTCGGGCGTGAACGCGCCGCCGCAGGTCGACTTCGTCCACGACGTCGCGCCGGTGCTCTCGCGGCTGGGCTGCAACGCGGGACCTGCCACGGCTCGGCCCAGGGGAAGAACGGGTTCAAGCTCTCGCTCCGCGGCTACGACCCGCTCTTCGACGTCCGGGCGCTGACCGACGACCACGCCGCGCGGCGCGTCAACCTCGCCTCGCCCGACGACAGCCTGATGCTGCTCAAGCCGACCGGCGCGGTGCCGCACGTCGGCGGCGCAGTTGATGCAGCCGGGCGAGCCGTACTACGAGATCCTCCGCTCCTGGATCGCCGACGGCGCGAAGCTCGACCTGACCGCGCCGCGGGTCGCGAAGATCGAGGTCGTCGCCGGTCAACCCGGTCGTCCAGCGGATCGGCGCGCGGCAGCAGCTCCGCGTGCTGGCGACCTACGCCAACGGCGAGGTCCGCGACGTGACCCGCGAGGCGTTCCTCGAGAGCGGCAACACCGAGGTCGCCGCGGCCGGCCGAGTCGGGCCTGATGACCGCCCTGCGCCGCGGCGAGGCGCCCGATCCTGGCCCGGTTCGAGGGGGCCTACGCCGCGACCACGCTGACCGTCATGGGCGACCGCACCGGCTTCGCCTGGGCCGAGCCGCCGGCCTACGGCAAGATCGACGAGCTGGTCGCCGCCAAGTGGCAGCGGATGAAGATCCTCCCCTCCGGGCCTCTGCACCGACGCCGAGTTCCTCCGCCGCGTCTACCTCGACCTGACCGGCCTGCCGCCGACGGCCGAGGACGTCCGCACGTTCCTGGCCGACACGCGCGACAGCCGCGTCAAGCGCGACGAGCTGGTCGACCGCCTGATCGGCAGCCCGGACTTCGTCGAGTACTGGACCAACAAGTGGGCCGACCTGCTCCAGGTCAACCGCAAGTTCCTGGGCGTCGAGGGCGTCGGTCGCGTTCCGCAACTGGATCCGCGACCAGGTCGCGGCGAACACGCCGTACGACCAGTTCGTCCGCGCGATCCTGACGGCCAGCGGCTCGAACCGGGAGAACCCGGCGGCGTCGTACTTCAAGATCCTCCGCGAGCCGGCGGCGACGATGGAGAACACGACGCAGCTCTTCCTGGCCGTCCGGTTCAACTGCAACAAGTGCCACGACCACCCGTTCGAGCGCTGGACCCAGGACCAGTACTACCAGACCGCCGCCTACTTCGCCCAGGTGGGCCTGAAGGCCGACCCCGAGCAGCAAGGGCCGGATGATCGGCGGCACGGCCGTCGAGGCGGCCAAGCCGCTCTTCGAGATCGTCTGCGGACACCGGCAAGCGGCGAGGTCGTCCACGACCGGACCAAGAAGGTCGACCGCCGCCGAAGTTCCCGTTCCGAGCGCCTATCACAAGCCGCCGAGAAGGCCACCGCGGCGCGTCGAGCTGGCCGCGTGGCTGACCTCGAAGGACAACCCGTATTTCGCCCGGAGCTACGTCAACCGGCTCTGGGGCTACCTGCTCGGCGTCGGGATCATCGAGCCGCTCGACGACATCCGCGCCGGCAACCCGCCGACGCAACCCCGAGCTGCTCGACTACCTGACCGACGAGTTCGTCAAGAGCGGCTTCGACGTCCGGCACGTGATGCGGCTGATCTGCAAGTCGCGGACGTACCAGCTTTCGGTCGAGACGAACAAGTGGAACGCCGACGACAAGGTGAACTACTCGCACGCGATCGCCCGCCGGCTGCCGGCCGAGGTGCTGCTCGACGCGGTCTACCGGGTGACCGGGCTCGGTCTCGAAGATCCCGGGCGTGCCGCCGGGCACCCGCGCGGCGGCGCTGCCCGACTCGGGCGTCGAGCTGCCCAGCGGCTTCCTGACGACCTTCGGCCGGCCGGCCCGCGAGAGCGCCTGCGAGTGCGAGCGCTCCAGCGGCATGCAGCTCGGGCCGGTCATGGCCCTGGTCAGCGGCCCGACGCTCGGCGACGCGATCGCCGACCCGGCCAACGAGCTGACCAAGCTGGTCGCGACCGCAGGCCGACGACGCGAAGCTGATCGACGAGCTGTTCCTCCGGATCCTCAACCGGCCCGCCGACCGCGGCCGAGGTCGACGACCTGCCGCAAGGACGTTCGCGGCGATCGACGAGGACCACCGCCGGCTGGCCGAGGACCTCGGCCAGCCGCGAGGTCGAGTTCGCCCTCAAGCGGCCCGAGCTCGAACGCGCAGCGCGAGGCCGCCATCGCCGCCGCCCAGGCCGCGCTGGCCGCCTACGAGAAGGAGCTCGCGCCCCGGCTCGCCGAGCAGGAGAAGCGCAGAAGGCCGAGGCGACCGCCAAGCTCGAGGCCGACCTGCAAGACCTACGAGGCGACCGGCTCGCCGAGAAGCTGGCCGACTGGGAGAAGACCCAGTCGCTCGGCCGTCGACTGGTGGGCCGCTCGAGCCCAAGACGCATCGAGCGACCACGCAACCGGTCGACGCTGACCAAGGAGCCCGACGGCTCGATCGTCGTCTCGGGCCGGAACAAGAACGGCGGTCGTCACGATCGTCGTCGAGACCGAGCTGACCGGGATCACCGGCGCTCCGGCTCGAGGTGCTGGCCGACGACCGGCTGCCGAGCAAGGGCCCCGGCCGGGCCACCGACGGCAACTTCGTGCTCAACGAGCTGCGAGGTCACGGCCGCGCCCAAGGCCGACCCCAAGCAGGCCAAGCCGGTCAAGCTTGCAGAACGCCGCTGGCCGACTTCAGCCAGGCCAATTTCGAGGTCGCCAAGGCGATCGACGGCAACGCCAACGACCCGAGCAACGGCTGGGCCGTCTCGCCGGCCACGGGCGATCGTCCACTGGGCGACGTTCGAGACCGACGCAGCCGGTCGGCGAGCCGGGCGGCACGGTCCTGACGTTCAAGCTGCACCACAAGTACGCCGACGGCTGCACGCTCGGCCGGTTCCGGCTCTCGGTCACGCGCGGTCGCCAGGCCGGTCGGCCTGGGCCTGCCCGAGGACTTCCGCGCCGATCCTGGCCGTCGCGCCCGAGGTGCGGACCGACGCCCAGAAGAACGCCCTGCTGGCCTACTTCCGGGCGATCGACGCCGAGCTGCAGGCCAAGACCGACGCCGCTGAACGCGAGCCAGGCGCCGCTGCCGGTCGACCCGAAGCTCCAGGAGCTGCGCGACCAGCTCGAGTTCGCCAAGAAGCCGGTCCCGTCGACCCGCAGCTCGCTCAGCTCTGCGCCGCGACGTGGAGATGAGCGTCGAGCAGGCCGCCACCCGCCGGCTCACCGCCGCCCAGGACATCGCCTGGGCCCTGATCAACAGCCCGGCGTTCCTGTTCAACCATTGATCGAGCCGAGGCGATCCTCGCGAGGCTCGGACGATCGCACTCGACCTTGCGCAAGGAGTCGCGATGCTCATCGTTCCCGGACAGCCGGCAAGGACCTCTGCGACCGCAGCCTCGGCATCACCCGGCGCGACCTGCTCCGGGTGGGCGGCTCGGGCCTGCTGGGACTGTCGCCTCGGCTCGATGCTCCAGCTCCAGGCCGCCTCGGCCGCGCGGCCGAGACCGGCGGCACGACCGGCGGCGGGCCGGGCTGGGGCAAGGCCAAGAGCATCATCATGGTCTACCTCCAGGGCGGGCCCAGCCACCTCGACCTCTGGGACCCCAAGGACAACGTCCCCGACAACGTCCGGAGCGTCTTCAAGCCGATCGCCACCAAGGTGCCCGGGCATCCAGTTCACCGAGATCCTGCCCAAGCTGGCGCAGATCAACGACAAGTTCACGTTCATCCGGTCGATGAGCTACACGCCCAACGGCCTGTTCAACCACACGGCCGCCATCTACCAGATGATGACCGGCTACACGACCGACAAGGTCAGCCCGTCGGGCCAGCTCGAGCCGCCGAGCCCGAAGGACTTCCCCAACTTCGGCTCGCAACATCATCCGGCTCAAGCCGCCGACCGAGCCGATGCTGCCGTTCGTCATGCTGCCGCGGCCGCTGCAGGAATCGAACGTCGTCGGCAAGGGCGGCACGGCCGGCTTCCTCGGCAAGGCGTTCGACCCGTACACGCTCTACCCCGACGGCGACGACATGGACATGGCCAAGATGGACCAGATCAAGGTCGACGACCTCCAGCTCCGGCCCGAGGTCTTCGCCATGCGGCTCGAGCGGCGGGCCAGGCTCCGCGAGGCGATCGACGCGGGCATGCCCGAGATCGAGAAGGCCGTCGCCGACTACAACCTCAACGAGTATTACGACCGGGCGCTCGAGCCTGGTCGTCTCGGGCCGGGCCCGCGAGGCGTTCGACCTCGGCCGCGAGCCGGCCAAGATCCGCGACGCTGTACGGCCGCAACACGTTCGGCCAGAGCTGCCTGCTGGCCCGGCGGCTGGTCGAGGCGGGCACGCGCGTCGTCGAGGTCATCTGGCCCAAGGTGGCCAACTCCGACAACCACTCGTGGGACCACCACGTCGGCCTGACCAACCGGATGAAGAACCGCTCCGGCCCGATGCTCGACGCCGGGCCTGTCCGGCCTGCATCACCGACCTCGACGAGCGCGGGCTGCTCGACGAGACGTCCTGGTCGTCGCCGTCGGCGAGTTCGGCCGCAGCCCGCAGAAGGGCGTGAGCACCTCGGGCAACGGCAACAGCGCCGACGGCCGCGACCACTGGCCGTATTGCTACACCGCCGTCATCGCCGGCGCCGGGATCAAGCGCGGCTACGTTCACGGCAAGTCCGACAAGACCGGCTCCGCGCCCCGTCGAAGACCCGGTCCACCCCGGCGAGCTGCTGGCGACGATCTACCACGCCTTCGGCATCGACCCGGCCACGATCGTCTACAACCACCTGAACCAGCCGCGCGAGCTGGTCAAGGCCGAGGCGGTGACGCGGTTATTTGGGTGAGCCAGGTCCATTGGCCGGATTCACCACAGAGACACGGAGAACACAGAGAAAAGATAATGGTGTTCATGTTTGATAGTTTCCCCATTCATTATCTCTTCTCTGTGTTCTCCGTGTCACCGTAGTATACGCGGGCAAGGAAAAAAGTTGAACGAGAATTCGATTTTGTTTGACAAACCCCTCCATTGGAGGTAATGGATAGGATCAGACCGGACCAAGCCATTCGGTCCGATCGATCGGTGTGAAAGCGGTCCTCGTTCGGCCCGTTTCTCACCGGCGCGAGGTTGATTTAACCGCGTCCATCCGAGGGGGGACATGACCGTGCGCGTTCGATTGCATGCATCAATGGAAGGGGAGAGATTCCGTCTTGGTCTGATCGTCGCCTTGATCGGGCTCCTCAGCCTGTCAGCGCGGGCCTACCAGATCGACGCTTGGGGGGAAGTCGCTTGGTGGGACCAAGTGACAAACGCGCCGGCGGGGAACGATTTCACGGCCATCGCGATCGGTGATGCGTCGTGCCTCGCCCTGCGTGCGGACGGATCGATTGCCGCCTGGGGGGACAACAGCGCCGTAGTGTCAGGCGCGCCCACGGGGACCAACTTCAAGGCCATCGCCACCAATGGTGTTCAGGCATACGCCTTGCGTACGGACGGGTCGATTGCCGCTTGGGGGGATTTCGGAAATATGTACGGGAATCTGCCCCCGACGGAGGCTGGTTTTAAGGCCGTTTACGCTCCTGACGTTAATTTCGGCTTTGCACTGCGAGCGGACGGATCGATTGCCGCCTGGGGGAATGGTAACGACCTAGTATCGGGCGCGCCAAGCGGGACCGGCTTCACCTCCATCGCGGCTGGCTACAGTGCTGCCTACGCTTTGCGTGCGGATGGGTCGATCGCTGTCTGGGGGGGGAAATCGGACTTGGATTTGGCGTCGTGTCAGGAACGCCGACAGGGACCGGTTTCAAGGCCATCGCCGCTGGTTCAATCAATAGCTTCGCCTTGCGTGCGGATGGGTCGATCGCCGCATGGGGTGGAGATTTAAACGGCCTGGTGTCTAACGCGCCGACGGGGACCGGCTTCAAGGCCATCGCCGTCGATGGCAATCAGGCATACGCGTTGCGGGCGGACGGCTCGATCGCCGCTTGGGGGTACGACACCTGGGGCCTGGTGTCTAACGCGCCGACGGGGACCGGTTTCACTTCCATCGCTGGTGGTCAGTTTAACGCCCTTGCATTACGGAATGACCCCGCCCTGGTGCCCGAGCCTTCGACCCCGATCCTCGCCCTTTCCGCAAGTCTGACCGGCCTGGGCTTTGCCTGGCGGTGGCGTCGCCGCGTGAGGGCGTGAAGGTCGTGCTACCTCTGGAGGGAGCGCTGTCGCGAAGCAACACCCTTGATCTTTATCCCGAAGGGATGACAGCCATTACCCCGGTTCGCGGAGCGCAACCGGGGTTTGTCCGGGTCCGCATGTCCCTCGACCCCGGAGGGGTCGCAGCACGTACGGCCCGGATCAATGCTGCGACCCCTCCGGGGTCGAGATAGGTTTCGTATGCTCGATATCCCCGGTTGCGCTGCGCGAACCGGGGCTAATGGCTGTCATCCCTCCGGGATGTGCATATATGCCTCGTTCCTACGCTCTGCGCGGGAACGAGGGATGGGGCTTTCACGGTTGCAACGGAGGCCGGTAGACGCGCAGTGCGGCGATGGGCACATCCGGCCCGCCGGTGATTTCCAGCGTGTGCGCCTTCCCGTTCAATCCCTGCGCCAGGGTCACGACCGTCTCGATGGCCGGGTCGGAGACACCGGGCGACGTGAACGATTCCACATACAGGGGCTTGATGTCCCAGGTGATCTTGAAGGGGGCCTCGATCGGCTTCTTGAAGACGCCCAGGGCGTACTGGAAGTTCCAGTCGTCGGGGTCGATCGTCACCCGGCCCGACTTCGACACGAACCGCTCACTGCTCGTACCTTCGCCGTCCGGACCGGTCTTCGAGCCTTCCAGCGTGTAATGGAAGGTCTTCAGGTCGGGCGTGATGTCCGTGATGGTGAGCGTCCATGTCTCGGCTATCCGGGGCTTCTCCCAACCCGTTTTCAAGAGGCACGGCCAGCCGCTGCGGGGGTAGGACGTGGTGCGGGTCGTCGCGTAGAGCTCGGGAAAATCGGCCGGGCTCTTGCCATCGATCCGCACAGCGGACGAGGCAGCGCTGCCCGGCTTGCAGATCGCATCGACGCGGTTGCCTTCGAAGGGAAACGTCAGCTTGCCGCCCTTCCACGAAACATCCTTGCCGACCTCGAACGTCTTCACGGCGTCCGCCCATGCCGACGGCGAGACATCCGGGTTGATGCGCAGGTGGGCCTTGACGAACTCGGCCATCAGGAAACAGCCGTGGTCGTTCAGGTGGACGCCGTCCTTGAGCAGCTCGCTGGCGTGCAGGTGGTTGTCACGGAGATAGGTCTTCCAGAGGTTGTGCTGGTCCACCAACTCGGTGCCGTACTTGGCCGAGATGGATGGTAGAAACGCATGGTTCATCCAGGCGTTCCAATCCTTCGGCGAAAGCTTGGCCGGGTCGGTCTCCTCGGTGAGCATCTCGTCCTTGGTGACGTGGTCAAGCTGCTGGACGATCTCGGCGGTGGTGCGCTCGCGGATGCGGCGGATGATGTTTTCGTATTCAATATGTGATCCATAAACGTGAAAGATGACCAGATCGGGATAGAACGGATAGAGGTCGGTCTCGGCCATCTTGACGAGAAGTTGTGAGGCGAAGCCGCCAATGGCGCGGTTCTCGATGATGAGGTTGGCGTTGGGGAAGCGTTTCCGGAGATCGTCGGCGACCCGTTTCGACCAGTCCTGCTCGGTGATCGACTGGCCGTAAAAGAGGACCTTGACGGTGTTCTTGTGCTCGGGCGTACTGGTGGCCAGCAGGTGCATGGTACGCGGGATATGCGCCCGAAGGTTTCGACCGGGCCGAGGTTCTTCGGCGGCGGGTAGGGTTTCGGTTCCTCGGCGCGGAGGAGGCCGGCGAGTCCAAGAAGCAAGACGACTGCGTTGAGCCTTCGCATGGAGACCTCTCGGAGGGCGGGTCGGGGCGGCTCAACCCACCAATCGATATTGTTCCGTTGTTCCATGGGGGTTGCGCCGCCTTGACCCACCCCATTCACCTGGAGCACCAAAATGTTATCGCAGGTCGGATTTTGTTTGACAGGGCCCGCCGCTGGAAGTATACATCGAATCAAGCCGAACAAAGATGTTTTGGTTCGATTGATCAGTGGAGGACGACCTCCCCAGTCGGTGTTCGCACTGTGCTGGTGCGGCCATTGTTCGGCCGGGTTTTCATAGACGAGTTGGTGGGCCGATTGAGCCCATCCGACGAAGGAGAAGTTCCATGTTCGCACGATTGCATGCAATGGGGGGGGGTAGATTCCATTTCGGCTTGATCGTCGCCCTGATCGGGCTACCCGGCTTGTCAGCGCGGGCTGGTTCGATCGTGGCATGGGGTAACAACGGCTCCGGCCAGGTGTCAGCCGACCGGGACCAGTTTCACCGCCATCGCCGGCGGTGGTTCCACCGGCTACGCTGCGGGCGGACGGCTCGATCGCCGCCTGGGGTTTCAACCAGTTTGGCCAGGTGTCGAACGCGCCGACCGGGACCGGCTTCAGAGCCATCGCCGCCAGTGATTTCAGCGGCTACGCGTTGCGGGCGGACGGCTCGATCGCCGCCTGGGGTTACAACTATGAAGGCGAGGTGACGAACGCACCGACCGGGACCGGCTTCACCGCCATCGCCGGCAGTGAATCTACCGGCTACGCGCTGCGGGCGGACGGCTCGATCGCCGCCTGGGGTTACGACTATTTCGGTCAGGTGTCGAACGCGCCGACCGGGACCGGCTTCACCGCCATCGCCGGCGGCAGTTCTACCGGCTACGCGTTGCGGGCGGATGGCTCGATCGCGGCCTGGGGTAACAACAGTTCCGGCGAGGTGACGAACGCGCCGACCGGAACCGGCTTCATTGCCATCGCTGGCGGCAGTTCTACCGGCTACGCGTTGCGGGCGGATGGCTCGATCGCTGCCTGGGGTGACAACTTCTACGGTCAGGTGACGAACGTGCCGACCGGGACCGGCTTCACCGCCATCACCGGTGGCGCTGATACCGGCCGCGCGCTGCGGTCGGACGGCTCGATCGCCGCCTGGGGTCGCGACTATTCCGGCGCGGTGACGAACGTGCCGACCGGGACCGGCTTCACCGCCATCGCCAGCGCTTACTTCACCGGCTACGCGTTGCGGGCGGATGCGACGGCGACGCCCGAGCCATCGACGCTGATTTCCGCCGTGTTCGCGGGCCTCTTCGGCCTGGCCTGCGCCTGGCGGCACCGACGCCGCGCAGACCGCTTGCCGTCGTAGATCGTGATTCGTAGAGTGGGTCAGCGCAGTGCAACCCACCGATCCTTATTGATGGTGGGTTGCTACGAATCCATGAATCAAGAGATCGGTTCCAGGCCGAGCCGTTTGCGGCACTCGTCGAGCATCTCGCGGGTGCGGCTGGCGCCGACGCGGGTGACGCCCAGCGCACGGACCTGGAGCAACGCGTCCAGGTCGCGCACGCCGCCGGCCGCCTTGACCTGGACGTGCGCGGGGCTGTGCGCCCGCATCAGCTTGAGGTCGCCCATCGTCGCGCCGCCGGTGCCGTAGCCGGTCGAGGTCTTCACCCAGTCCGCGCCGATCTCGCCGCAGATCGCGCACAGGCGGATCTTGTGCTCGTCCTTCAAATAGCAGTTCTCGAAGATCACCTTGACCTTCTGGCCTGCGGCGTGGGCCAGATCGACGACGGCGCGGATGTCGTTTCGGACATAATCCCAGCTTCCGCTCAGCACCTGCGAGATGTTGACGACCATGTCGAGCTCCTGGCCGCCGTCGGCCAGGGCGTGCTCGGCCTCGGCCACCTTGACGGCCGTCGTGTGGCCGCCGTGGGGGAAGCCGATGGTGGTGCTCGGTTTGACCGTCGAGCCCGCGAGGATCTCGGCGCAGCGCTTCAAGGCAAACGGCATGATGCAGACGCTCGCCACGTCGTACGCCACCGCCAGCCGGCAGCCGGCCTCGAGGTCGGCGGTGTTCAAAGTCGGGTTCAAGAGCGAATGGTCGATCATCTTGGCGATGTCGGAATAGGTGTAGTCCATGGGCAAGCGTCTCTCCGTTTCCTGGGTGGGATCGATCCCCTTCAGCGGGGATGATACCCGCTCTCTCGCCCCTCTTGCCACGGGCGGGCCGGCTGGAAAAACCGCCAGCGGACTGGCACAGCCTCGATGCGAGAGCGCATGGCTCTGTTAGAATTGAGGATATCGCGGTGGACCCATCCACGACCTGGTGTGTGGGGAGGCGCTCATGAACGAGTTGTTTCATCGCGGCAAGGGACGTCGGCTGCCGTTGCCTGATGAATTGCCGTATCAGTTCTTGCCCCCACGGGTCAGCCGGTTCTGGTTCGGGATCAGCCGGGGCTACGTGCGGGGCACGCTCCGCAAGCGGCAGGGCATCGCCGCCATCGAGGTTCTCGGGGACCGAGAACTTGACACGTCTGCTCGGGCGAGGCGATGGCATCCTGATCACGCCGAACCATGCCAGCCAGGCCGACGCCGGGGTGATCTACGACCTGAGCCATCAGGTCGGCCGCCCGTTCTGCTACATGGCCGCGTACCAGATATTCGCCGATCCCTACGGATTTCGGCGCTACATGCTGCCCCGGTTGGGGGTCTTCCCGGTGGACCGCGAAGGTTCCGACCGGGCGGCGCTGCAAGCCAGCCTCGATGTGTTGACGGGCGGGAAGTACCCGCTAGTGATCTTCCCCGAAGGCGCGATCTATTACATGGCCGACCGGCTCACCCCATTGCGCGAGGGCGCGGCCGCGCTGGCCGTCTCGGCGGCGCAGAGGCTGGCCGACCAGGACCGGACGGTCTGGATCGTCCCGGCCGCGCTGAAGTACCACTACCTCGACGGTCATGATCCCCTGCCCGCCTTCATGCGCGTGATGGAGGACCTGGAGCGCTTCTTCACCTGGTCCAGCCAGGCGCACCGGCCGCTGCTGGAGCGGGTCTACCGCTACGCCGAGGCGATGCTCGCGCTGAAGGAGTTCGAGTATTTCGACGAAGTGCGTTCCGGGCCGCTCAAGGAGCGCATCGCGCTGATGACGAACCAGCTCCTCGACGGCCTGGAGGACCGCTGGCTGGGCCGCCATTACGACGCGGAACCGGTGCCGGTGCGGGTCAAGAATCTGCGGCGGGCCTGCGTGAAAGTACGGCTCGACCCGGCCGCCGACCCCGAGCGGAAGGACCAGGCCGGGCGCGACCTCGACGCGCTCTTTGTCTGCATCCAGGCGTTCAGCTACCCGGGAGACTACCTCCGCGCCTGCCCGACGGTCGAACGCCTTGCGGAGGTCCTCAACAAGTTCGAGATGGACATCTTCGGCGTGACCCACGCCGACCCGCGTGCGTCCCGACGCGCCCAGCTCCGGATCGGCGAGCCGATCGACGTGCGCACCGTTCTCGGCGGTGTTGAGGGTCATCCCCGTGCACGAGACGCCGCCGACCGGCTGACCATGGTTCTGGAGGAGCGCATCCAGGGGATGCTCGACGCCATGGGTCCGGGCCGTCCGCTCCCCCCGGAGGCCGGCGGCGCCGTGGCCGATGCCGCGATCGTCGATGCGCCGGCCTCGTGACGAACCATGCCGAGGGGGCTTGCCGGCAACGGGGTGCGAAGGGCCACCCGTCGCGTTAGGCTAGGGAACTCGGCCGACCCTCGCTCCGCTGTCTCATTCCCGCCGGGAGGACCCGTCATGAAATCGAATCTCACCCGCCGCACCTTCCACGGCGCCGCCCTCACGGCCGCCGCCGCTTCGCTCGCGCCCGCCAGCGCCCTCGGCGCCAACGACCGGCTCCGGCTCGGCTTCATTGGCGTCGGCAACCGCGGCTGCCAGCTCTTGAAAGGATTCCTGGCGCACCCCGACGCCCAGGTCGTCGCGCTGTGCGACGTGTACGAGCCGTACCTGAAGGCCGACTACGACAAGGTCGATCCCCGCTTCGCCAACCTGGACGGGCGCATTCCGAAAATGCCCGCGGTGCCCGGCAACGTCGATCGCGTCAAGGACTTCCGGCGCATCCTCGACCGCAAGGACATCGACGCCGTCGTCATCGCCACGCCCGACCACTGGCACGCGATCATGACCATCGAAGGCTGCCAGGCCGGCAAGGACGTCTATTGCGAGAAGCCGCTCTCGATCACCATCAAGGAAGGCCGGGCCATGGTCGCGGCCGCGCGCGAGCACGACCGCATCGTCCAGGTCGGCACGCACCGGCGCTCGTCGCGGTTGTATGCCGAGGCCGTCGAGCTCGTCCGCTCCGGCGCGCTCGGCAAGGTGACGGTCGCCAAGACGGCCTACACCAGCAACATGACCCCCAAGGGCATCGGCCACGCGGCCGATTCCGAGCCTCCCAAGGATCTCGACTGGGACCTCTGGCTCGGCCCGCGTCCCGCCCGGCCGTTCAACGAAAACATCATGCCGTACAAGTTCCGCTGGCACCAATTGTACTCCTCGCAGATGGGCAACTGGGGCGTCCATTACCTCGACGCGATCCGCTGGCTGACCGGCGAGCTCGCGCCGGCGTCGGTCTCGGCGCATGGAGGCCGCTTCGCCGTGAACGACGATCGCACGATCCCCGACACGGCGGAGGTCATCTTCGAGCACGCCTCGGGCATGCTGACCGTGTTCAGCATTTACGAATCGACGGGCCAGCCCGTGCTCCGCACCGGCGCCGAGGTCGAGATCCGCGGCACGATCGGCACGCTGTACATCAACACGGCCGGCTACGAGATCGTCCCCGAGCGGGGCGGCCAGTTCCAGGACCCCGCCCCCCGGCGCAAGCCGGTCGCCGTCAAGACCCCGACCCGCGAGAGCGACCTGGACACCGTGGCCGCGCGCGACTTCCTCGATAACGTCAAAGCCCACAAACGGCCCATCGGCGATGTCGAGGAAGGCCACCGCTCGACCACCTTCGCCCACCTCGCCAACATCGCCCTGGCGACCAAAACGCGGCTGGAGTGGGACGCCCAGGCCGAGCGGTTCACCAACTGCGACGCCGCGAACAAGCTGCTCCACTACGAGTATCGCTCGCCCTGGACGCTGGGGTGATTTTTTGTGAGGCTGCATGAGAAGGGGATTCCCCAGCTCTTTCTGTGTAGCGGCGGCCGGGACGGCCGCCGCTACACAGAATAAATCCTTCTCGTACGCCCGCTCAGTTGCTCACGGCGTCACGATGAGGACTTCCAGCGCTCTCGGCCCGTGCACGCCCTCGACGCGGATCAGCTCGATGTCGGACGTGGCGGACGGGCCCGAGATCCAGGTCAAGGGCCGCGTCGCCGTCGTGCGCAGGCAGGCGACGGCTTCGGGCACGAGGCCGACGATCTGGTCTTCCCGCACCACGCACAGATGATAATCGGGAACGAGCGTCAAGGCGCGGCGTCCTTGAGCCGCGCCGGCATCGAGGATGATCGTGCCCGTCTGCGCGATCGCCAGGGCACAGGCGGTGAGAACGCCGTCGCTCGCCTCCAGCTCCGCATTCGTCAGGTCGGGATCGCGCAAAGGCTCGACCGCCGGCGGGCATCCAATCGGCAGGAATATCGGCGGGGACCACGAGTTTCCGGACCTGCCTGGCGGCGCAGGCCGCGGCAATGGCGGCGGGAAGCTGAGCGGCGGGGACCTGTCTCACGGCCGCCTTGTATTCCAGCAGACGGTCGGTCAGATCCGCGACGCGCGCGGCGGTCGCGCCCGGGTCCGACATGCGGTAATCGCGCGGCGGTTCGGCGTCCTCGGACGGGACATCACCGAGTGCCGTCCGGATGCGCTGGAGGATGACCTCGCGGGCCGCGCTCATGAGCGGTTCTCCTTCCACCATTCGCGGAATGTTTGCGGCGCGATCGGCGGGGCGTCGCGCATCGCCGTCCAGCCGCCGAGCATGCCCGGCAGCCAGTCGATATAGCCCCGCTTGACCATCGGTTTCTGCGCCAGCCGTCCAAGCTTCTCGGCCCGCTCGTAACGCCTGCGGCTACCGAAGACGCGGGCCAGGAATTTCAAGGCCGCACCTTCGAGGTTGATGCCCGCGCAAGCTCGGATGGTCCTGCTTGGCGCGGACAACGCGGCCCCGCATGTGGATCAGGACGTGCGGGATGTCGATCTTGACCGGACAAACCTCGTAGCAGGCACCACACAGCGAGGAGGCAAAGGGCAGCGAGGGGGCGTTTTTTTCACCGACGAGCTGGGGCGTCAGGATAGCGCCGATCGGACCGGGATAGACCGAGTTGTACGCGTAGCCGCCGGTGCGCTCGTAGACGGGGCAGATATTCAGGCACGCGCTGCAACGGATGCAGTACAACGCCTGCCGGCCGTGGGGATCGGCCAGCACGCGCGTGCGGCCGTTGTCGAGCAGGACCAGGTGAAACTCCTGCGGGCCGTCGCCCGGGGTCACACCGGTCCACATGGTTGTATATGGGTTCATGCGCTCGCCCGTCGAGGAGCGCGGCAGCAGTTGGAGGAAGACTTCCAGATCGCGCCAGGAGGGCAGGACCTTCTCGATGCCCATGACCGAGACGAGCACGCGGGGGAGCGTCAGGCACATGCGGCCGTTGCCTTCGGACTCGACGACGCCGATGGTGCCCGTCTCGGCCACGGCGAAATTCGACGCCGCTGATCGCCACCGGCACACTCAGGAACTTCTGCCGCAGATAGGTCCGCGCCGCCGCGGCCAGGTCGCGCGGATTGTCCGAAAGCTCCTTCAGACCCATACGCCGCATGAAGATCTGGCGGATCTCGGCGCGGTTCTTGTGGATCGCCGGCACGAGAATGTGCGAGGACCGCTCGCCCGCAAGCTGGATGATCGAGCTCGGCCAGGTCGGTCTCAAAAGCGTCGATGCCGACAGCCTTCAAGGCGTCGTTCAGGCCGATCTCGTCGGTGGTGAGCGACTTGACCTTGATGACCTCGCGGGCGCCGTGCCGGGTGGCGATCTCGGCGATGATGTGATTCGCCTCGGCGCCGTCGCGCGCCCAGTGGACGGTCCCGCCGGCGGCGGTCACGGCCGCTTCGAGCGTGAGCAGATACTGGTCGAGGTGCCGGATCATCCCGTCCTTGATCGCCCGGCCGGCTTCGCGGAGCGCTTCCCAGTCGGACAGCTCGCCGACGACCTTCGCGCGCTTGGCCCGGATCGTCTGTGTGGCCTTGCCCATGTTGCGCCGAAGCTGGGTGTCCTCAAGCGCGGCTTTCGCCGCTTTCTGGAAAGGTTCGGGAGGGCTGGTGGGAAGTCCTTGAGGACCCATGGGGAGATTCCTGATTCCGGATTCCGGATGGCGGAGGGCGGATTACTGATTACTGATTACTGATGATGGATTACTGATGACGGATTACTTATGACGGATTACTGATGACTGATTGTATATCATACTTTCATCCTAAGGCATCAGACATCAGTCATCCGCAATCCGGCATCCGTGATCCCCTGCCGCCAGCACTTCCGCCAGGTGCATGACCCCCACGCCCGTGCGCTGGCGGTGCAGGGCGCCGCCGATGTGCATCAGGCACGAATTATCGGCCGCCACGCAATACTCGGCGCGAGTCGTCAAGATATTCTTGATCTTGTCGCTGAGCATCGCCATGGAGGTATCGGCGTTCTTGACCGCGAACGTGCCGCCGAAGCCGCAGCATTCCTCGGCGTCCGGCAGGTCCACCAGATCGATTCCGCGCACCTTTCGCAGCAGCCGCAAGGGGGCCGCGCCGATCTTGAGCATGCGCGTGGCGTGACACGACGCATGGTACGTGACCCGGTGCGGGAAATACGCGCCCACGTCCTCAATGCCCAGCTTCTCGACCAGGAACTGCGAGAACTCCCAGACCCGCGGCGCCAGCGCGGCGACATCTTTCGCCAGCCGGGCATCCTCGGCCAGCTCGGCAGCGTGCGGGTACAGGTGCCGCACCATGCTCACGCACGATCCCGACGGCGAGACCACCACCTCGGCCGCGCGAAACACCTCGACAAACCGCCGCACCAGCGGGATTGCCTCGCGCTGATAGCCCGTGTTGTAGTGCATCTGCCCGCAACAGGTCTGCTCGGCCGGGAACTCGACCGTATGGCCGAGACGCTCCAGCACCTCGACCACGGCCCGGCCGGTGCGCGGAAACAGCGTATCATTGAAACAGGTGATGAAGAGCGCAATCCGCATGGATCACTCCCGGGGAGGCGGCAGACCGGCGGCGTCGGCGGGCCACCGCCCAGGCTACCGGGCCATCGTGGCAAGAGCAACCAGCACGCGGCCCGCGGATTCGCCGATTTCGCATGGACCATTCCAGGGAAACCGGATTTCATCGGGCGCCCGCGACACGACCGGAGGAGAAGCCATGGCCGAGACTGTCCAACAGCCCGATCAAGAAGCCCGCGTCAAGACTACCGCCCGGCCGAACATCATCGCGCCCGAGCAGTCGCACGACTCCTGGTGGCTGATCGTGCTGCTCTGGCCGATCTGGCGGCTGTTCCTGCTGGTTTACTTCCGTCTTGAGATCGTCGGGCGGGAGCGTATCCCGAAATCCGGCCCGATCATCGTCGCGCCGACGCACCGGTCCCGGTGGGACGCCGTCTTGCTGACGCGCATCACCCGGCGGCGGATGCGTTTCCTGGCGAGCCGGGATGAGTTCATCGGCGTGCAGGGCTGGCTCATGCGGCATCTGGGCGCTTTCGCCGTGAACACCCGCCGACCCTCGCCGACCAGCCTGAAACACTGCCGGGAGATCCTGCTGGCTGGCCGGCCGCTGGTGATCTTCCCCGAGGGCACGCTCTTTTATTGTCCGCCCAACCAGGCCCACCCGATCAAGCCGGGCACCGCCTGGCTGGCCCTACACGTCCAGGACGAGATGCCCGCGGCGACGCTGACCATCGTCCCGATCCGGATGATCTACTCCGAGCGCTATCCGAAGTTCCGCGCACGGGCCCGGATCGTGATCCAGGAGCCGATCCGTCTGGACGCCTACCGCGACCTGCCCCGCAAGCAGGCCATCGCGCAGTTGACCGCCGGCCTGCAGCGCAGCCTGGGCGACGAGGTCAGTACGTCGCTGGCCGAGCGCGCACCCGACCGGCCGTGGTCCGCCTTGTAGCGCAACTCGACCCGGCGTGGCGGCTTACGTCCCGGAACGCCCCCCTCACTCACTCACTCACGACGCCGCGCGGTGGAGCGTGGCGGTCATCCGCGCCGCCAGCCGGCGGATCGGTCGGAAACGGGGCAGCCGGAAGCGGCGGCCCGTCGCCGGCTCCGGTGCGCACTCCGCACGGAAGGGTGCCAGTGCCGCCGCATGACGCCGCGCCAGATCGCGAAACGCCCACTGCAATTGTTCCTGGACCGCCTGGTCGCCGTTGCCGTCGAGCAACGCGAAGTAGTCGTCGGAACACAAGGCGTAGTTCAACGAGATAAGGTGAATGGCCAGGGCGAGCTCCATGCGGCGACAGTCCGCTGCATCCTCCGCCGAGGCGATCGCCGCCAGCAAGCAGGACAGCTCCCGATCGGACGTCGTCCCTTCCGGCGACAACTCGCGCGGTCCCGGAAATGCCCACTCCTGGCCGTCCGCCAGCCGGACAGGCATGCCCCCGAGAAAATCCTCACGGCGCGAGCTCGACTTCAGCGCGCATCAACGCCTCCTCGACACGGCACGCGAAACGCGAACAGCAGCCCCCTTGCCCGGTCGGACCATCAACCGTTGCCGACCCCCGGCCTCATTCGCCACGGAACCCTAGGTCGGATTCGTCCGTTTGTCCAATCGTTCTTCAGCCGTTCTCTCAATCACTATACGGCGCCAGAAATGGACCGCGCCGGAATTATTTGCAAGCGTGCAAACACGCGAGATGAGTCGATTTTTTACTCCCCGATGGGCAAGATGAGTATTTCTATTATACCGCGTCGAGGCGTCAAGACCAGAGGCGCTGCCCCCTCTTCCGGTTTCCCAACCGAAGGTACTGAAGAAAATGAAGTTAAGAAGGCAGCGGCGGCGAAAACCGCGGCTCGGCCGCCGCCACCAGGCGGTCGAGTGCCCGGAGTCCTTCCAGGGCACCGACGGCCAGGCCGATCTGACCGCTGGGGGGTTCGGGCTCGCGGGGATTCAGGCGGATGAGCGTGCCGTTCAGACGCAGGGCCAGGCGTTCGCAGATCTGCCGGACGGTGGGCACCGCGCGGCCGGCGCCGCACTCGATCACGACCAGGCGCGACGAGTGCACCTGCGCCAGCCAGGCTTCCAGGCGCCGTTGCTGTTCGTCGGTGCGCTCACTGTCCCAGTCCCAGTCGCCGAACATCAGGATATTGGGACGCGCCAGGGCGCCGCAGGCCGGGCACTCGGGAAAGGGCGCGGCGGCGCGCATGGTGGCCGGATCGACGGCGACCTCGTACGGATCGGCCGGGAACGCCTCGATCCCGCAGCGCCGGGTGCATTGCATCCAGTGGATCGAGCCGTGACACTCGACGATCCGCGCGGGGTCGAACCCGGCCCGCTGGAACTGGCCATCGACATTCGACGTGAGGACGAAGGCCCCCTGCCGCACCCGCTCGCCCCAGCGGCGGAGGATGGAAAAGCCCGCGTGGGGCGTCGCGCCGCGGTAGAGCATCAGCCGGTGGCCGTAAAAGCCCCAGGCCAGGGTCGGGTCGGTGTGGAACCAGATCGGATTGGCCAGCTCGATGAAGTTCAGACCGAGATCCGCGTACGGCGGGTAGGCGTGCCAGAAGCCCTGATCGCCGCGGAAGTCCGGCAGACCGCTATCGATGCCCATGCCGGCGCCGGCGCCGATCAGAAGGGCCTCCGCCGCGGCGATCGCCGCGGCCGCCTGGCGCAATTTGTCGTCCTGGGTGGCGGTGCTCATTCCCTCATTGTGGTACGCATGTCCCCGCGCCGCCAGAGCCTTGTAGGCTGGGTCAAGACCCAGCCTACGAAAAATCGAGACTGTAGCCACGAGACCGGGGCCATCCGAGGAGAACATTCCTGGGTGCCACGGGTTCCGCTTGGGGAACCCGTGTCTGCGGGCCGGGGGTCGCTCGGCACGGGTTCCCCAAGCGGAACCCGTGGCACCCGACAGTTCGACGACCGAAAAACCCGGTGAGCTTGCTATAGTCTCGAAAACTCACAGAGCCAGCGACAGCTTGCGGCGGTATTCGTTGGCCAGCGGGGATTCGGGCGGGAGCACCTGGAAAATCGTCAGCATGATCTTGCGCGCCTCCTCGCCCGTGCCCTTGCGGTCGCGTTCGACCAGTTCCAGGCCCAGCGCGAGGGCTTCCTCGTACTGCTGCGCGGCGGCCAGGGCCTCGGCCAGCCGGAACCGGAGGGACAAATCGTCCGGGTGGGCCGCCAGGGCGGTCCGGGCCGCTTGCACACTGCCGGCCGCGGGCGCCTGCTCGGATAGGGCCAGTTGAGCCTTGAGGGTCTCGGCTTCGGGCTCCAGAAAACCGCGGCGTTCGAGCTCTTCGATCAGGCCCGCGCCTCGTCCCGGCGCTGATGTTGAGCCAGGCCCAGCCGTGCCAGGCCCAGCCGCGCCGGCACCGATTCCGGCTCGAGCTTCAACGCGGCGCGATAGGACGACGCCGCGGCCTTCGGATTGCTGGCTTCCTGGGTGCGGGCGGTGGCGATCAAACGCTCGGCCGGACTCGGCAGCAGCCGCTCGATGAGCTCGCGGATCACCCGCTCCGACTCGACCCCCACAAACCCATCGACGACCTCGCCGTTCTGGAACGCGAACACCGTGGGAATCGACTGGATGCCGAACATCGAGGCGATCTCGGGCAGCCGCTCGGTGTCGGCCTTGACGAGCTGGAACGCCCCGGCGTATTCCTTCGCCAGTTTCTCCAGGATGGGCGTGAGCCGCCGGCAAGGCTGGCACCACGACGCCCAGAAATCCACCAGCACGGGCACCTGTCGGGAACGTTCGATCACGTCCCGCTCGAAGGTCGCCGTGGTGGTCTCGATGATGTGGGGACTCTCACTACTCATGGCCGTGGGGCTTTGGGTTTTCGTGGCAACGAGTCTCGGCGTCGTGATCTTCAGTCTATCGTCTCACGTGGGACCTGCCCACCCGGCCCTGGTGCTTGTTCGCCGCGATCCGGCGGGCTAGTCTGGAGGTCAAACCCATCGAGGAGGACGCCATGGATTCGCTCAAAGGTCAACTGCTGGTGGCGACCCCCCGGCTGCTCGACCCCAATTTTCGCAAGACCGTCCTCCTGATGCTGGAGCACTCCGACAGCGGCGCCGTGGGCGTCGTCCTGAACCGGGCCACGGAGGCCACGGTCGAAGACCTCTCCGAGCAGGTCCTCCAGGAACGCTTCGAGTGGGACAAGCCCATCCACATCGGCGGCCCCGTGCCCGGCCCGCTCATCGTGCTCCATACCGTCGCCGAGCAGGCCGACCAGGAGGTCATCGAGGGCCTCTTCAGCACGGTCGATGCCGCCAAGATCCAGGACCTCTTCCGCGCCGCGCCGAACCCTGCCTGATCATCGCCAACTACGCCGGCTGGGGCCCGGGCCAGCTCGAATCCGAGTTCGACATGGACTCCTGGTACACCTGCCCGGCCGACCTCGACCACGTCTTCTGGAACGACGCCGAGGACCTGTGGGAATCCATCGTCAAACGGATCAACGCCTCGACGTTGACCAACATCCTGCACCTGCGCGACCTGCCCGACGACCCGACGATGAACTGAACCTCAGCGGGAATCGTCGCGGCGTGGGCTCGGTTGCTTCCACCGGAGCGGCGCAATTGCAATGAGGTGCGGAGTGGGCCGGCGGCGGTCAGGGAACTGTCGATTTCTTGTCGTTGCGCGACCCCGGTGGAAGTAACCGGGGCCACCCGCGGACCCTACATGGCTAACAGAGAGTGATCGCGATGTCGCTGTTGACGGATGGGCAATGCGAGACGATCCGTAGCATCCAGCGCAAGATCTGCGCCATGCTTGATGAGCGCCGGTCCTTTCGCACGGATGCCCCGAACGCGCGACCGAGCCGCTATTGGACCGACTTCTGCTCGTTCTTCGACTACATGATCGACCTACCTCCCCAGGCGTTCGCCAAGCTGCGGCTTCACACCTACCATCTCACGGGTGATAATTATCAGACCTACTATTTCGGCCACAGCGGGCCGTTCCTCGATTATTGGGGTGCCTGGCTGTCGACCGAAGGACTCCCGCCCGAGCACCGTCTGACTGAGCCCGAGGATGGGATCGGGTTTCGGCTCGACGATGGTCGATTCATCAGCCAGGATATCGCACGGTTTCAGAGGACCGTCGCGACCCTGTCACGACACGGCATCCTCGATCAACTGGCTCACCGTGATCCGGCCCCACGGATTATCGAGATTGGTGGCGGCTATGGTGGTTTGGCCCTTCATCTCTCGCGAATCCTCCAAGCATGCCGCTACGTGATCGTCGACCTCCCTGAGAACCTTGATCTTCTCGGCAGCCTACCTGGCCCTTCATGCCCCGGAGAAACGACTCTACCTCTACGACCCGGCAGACACGGCTGACCTCGGCCGGCTGTCCGAGTTCGACTTCGCCCTCTTGCCCGACTATCGCCTCGACACCCTTGGGAACTCCGCGTTCGAGTTGGCCATCAATGTTGCGTCGATGCAGGAAATGCGGGTCGAGCAAGTCCAGCACTACCTCGCCTTCCTCCACGCGACCTGCCGTGGAACGTTCTACAGTTGCAATCGCGACCATCAGAACCGCAACGACGAGTTACCCGGACTTTTTGCTTTGATCCGGACCTGGTTCGAGATCACCGAGGTGCCCTTGGCGGCTGGACTGAGTGCGTCGTGGAAATCGAAGGTTCGGCGCGGAGTCCGAGCGTCGCTTCGTCGCGTGGCCAAAGTGATCGGCCTATCCAGCGTGGACACGGCCCCGGCTGACCCGTTCCCGTTCGTTGAGCATCTCTGCCGTGCACGTCCCGCTGACGGTTCCAACAGGCTTGTATCGCTTCGTGGTTGATGTCGGCGCCAGGTGGCACTGGTGGCTTGTCCACCAGTGCTCTCTCGCTGGGAGCACTGGTGGACAAGCCACCAGTGCCACCCGGCCGATGGCCCCCCGAGGCCGGCGACAATCGACAGAATCGGGAAAGTGTAGTATAAAAGATAGGTATCCACGGAACCGCGGCTGGGAGAGACAATTGGACATGGATACAGAAGAGAACGCACAGGACCATCACCGGAAAACATATTTCGCGTGGTCGTCATGTCTGGTGTCGAGCCTCGGGTTCTGGATCGTCTGCTGTTCTGGATGCGACAGAAGGTACCGGGCGCGCAGATTGTGGGCGTCCTCTACGTCCAAGAGGCGCCGAAAACGCTCGCCCAGCGTGTCGGCCGGCTCGGGAAAACGGTGTGGAAGAACCCCCGGTATCTCGGGTTCGTGGCCCGGCGGGTCCTCGCGTTCGCAGGGGGGGTGTTGGCGGGGCTGAGTCGCGGTTGTGTGTACGTTCTGCACGCCTACCGCCCCCCTCGCCGTCCCCAGTTCCACGTGGACGACCTGAGGCAATCCTGTCGGCAATCCGGTTGCGCATTATGCGTCACGTCCGCGGTTCATGCTCCGGAGTCGCTCGAGTTCGTGCGGGGTCTGAATGCGGACCTGGGCGTCGTCTTCGGCACGCCGATCCTGAAGCCGAAGCTGTTCACGATTCCGCGCCTCGGCTCGATCAACCTTCATCAGCGCAAGGTGCCCGACTACCGGGGCGGTGGTCCGGTGGGATTGTGGGAGATGCTGGACGGTCAGACCGAAATCGGGGTGACGGTCCATCGCGTTCTCCAGGAAGTCGACGCCGGCGCGGTCCTCCGCGCGGACACGATTCCCATCGAGCCGTACGACACGCTGGAAAGTCTCGCGCTGAAGGCGCACGTCGTGGGCATCGAGCTCCTGGTCCAGACCGTCGCCGATCACGTCCGCGGCGAGGTGCGGGAACACCCCCAGATCGGCCCGTCCCGGGTCTTCCGCGGGCCTGGACCGTTGGAGCTGCGCGCGTACAAACGGCGGTTGGCCTCGATGCGGCCGGGGTACCACGCACCTCGTGGACGGCCGGCCTGGAAGCTCCTGGTCCGCTTATTGGTGTTCGCGCCCCTGGTTCTGCTTCGGAACTGGTCGCGGCGATGGCGCGGCACGTTTCCCGTGGTCGTCTTGTTCCACCATGTGGTGACGGATCGGCCGCATTTCCTGGGCATGCCGACCGCGCACTTTTTCAAGCACCTCGAGTGGCTCCATCGCTACTATCGGGTCGTCGACCTGGAAACGGCCCTGAGCGAGCTCCGATCGGGTCGGGTCACGGAGCCGACCGTGGTCCTGACCTTCGACGACGGCTACCGCGACAATCACCTCAATCTCCTGGCGGCCACGCTCGTGGCCGATATCCCGGCCACCCTCTTTGTGTGTTCGCAGCGGATCGATACGCAACAACCATTCGATCACGACCTTGAGTGGGGGTTCCCCGGGTTCCTGCCGCTGACCTGGGACCAGCTCCGCGAATTGAAGATGGTCGGTTTCCGGGTGGGGAGCCACACGCGAACCCATTTCGACTGCGGATCGACCGACCCGGTCCGGCTCCACGACGAGATCGTCGCCTCGCAAGCTGAGATCGAAGAACATCTGGGCCCTCCGGTCGAGATGTTCTCGTTTCCGATCGGTCTGCCGGCCAACATCTCCCGCGTCGCGATGGAGCGGGCGCGGTCCACCTACCGAGTCGTCTGCTCCGCCTACGGCGGCTTCATGCGGCCGGGTCCGTCCGACCAGCTCTGGCACGTGTTCCGCTGCTCGCATCCGCCCGATCTCGGGGAATTCGAGCTGCTGCTCCAATCCGCCCTCGAACTGGGTCAGCCCACGCTCTGGATGGGTGGGGACGACCTCCCGGTCCCGGTCGCGGAAAGCGCGAGGACGATCCTGAAGGAATGAGGCGCCCGGGCGGCCGAAGAGGGAAGAAACGGGGTCGCGCCGGCCACGGCCTCGTTCACCATAGAGCCATGTAGGGTCCACTGTGCGGACCGGCATCGGCCTCGATCTGCCGTCCGCACGAGGCTGTGAATTTTACCTCTCCCGTTTTGTATCATGACGCCATGAGCGAGACACCCCATTTCCCGAAGAAGGCGCTTGGGCCAGCCGCCCCAACCGACGGCCCGATTCCGAGCCGCCGGCTCCGCCGCGCTCCGCCTGGCCGATCGCCAACAGGTGCGCTAGCCCCCATGGCGTTGGACGAACTGATCGACGGCCGATCCCGTTCGTCCGCTTTGTCTCGGCACGGATCGTGTCCTGGAACTTCCTCAGGCTCTTCTCCCGAGGCCAGCGGCTGCCGCCCTGGAAGTGGTAGCCCAAAAAGTCAAAACCTTCGGTCCGGGCCTCGACCACCTTCGTCTTCGTCGGATGCAGTGTGAGGCCGGCGGCCGACACCCACGTCTGCACCAGTTCCAGGGCGCGGGCCGCCTCGTCCGGCGTCCGGCACAGGATCACGAAGTCGTCGGCGTAGCGCACCATCGCGAACCCCGCCTGCGCGACCAGGTGGTCGAGCGGGTCGAGGTAGATGTTGCTCAAAAGCGGGCTCAGGACGGCCCCTTGGGCGCGCCCGTCGCCGGGGTCCATTCCGTCAGACCGTCCCAGATGTTCGCCTTCAGGAAGGATTCAATCAGCGCCAGCACGGGGCCGTCGGCGATCTTTTCCTTCAGGAGGGCCATCAGGCGGTCGTGGGGAATCGAGTCAAAGTAGCCTTTCAAGTCGGCGTCCACGACGTAGACGTGACCGGCTTGGAGAAGCTGATCGACCCGTCGCAGGGCGTCTTTGCAGCCGCGCCCCGGCCGGAACCCGTAGCTGTGCTCCGCGAAGTCCCGCTCGAAGATCGGTGCGATCACGTTCACCACCGCCGCCTGGACCATTCGATCGCGCACCGTGGGAATGCCCAGCGGTCGAGTCTCGGTGGTGCCCGGCTTGGGGATGAGAACGCGACGGATCGACTGGGGCTGATACGTGCCGTGCTTCAATTAGTCCGAGACCTCCCAGAGCGACTCGGGGAGGGCCCGCTCGAATCTGCGCCACGGTGACGTGGTCGACCCCGGCCGCGCCGTGCTTCGACGCCACTTGTTGGAACGCCGCCAGCAGGTTCCGTTCGGCGAAAACCTTGTCAAACAGCCGAAACCACTTGCCTCCCTCCACTCCCTGTTCGAGAGTCGTCACCATGCGCACGGTCCAGACCGTCGGTTCGACCCATCGCCAGCGCGAGAGGATCTCCGGCTTGTTGAGCCAGCGGCACTGTCGCCGGTGTGTCTTTCGTCGGTCGGGTCATGACGCATCCATCTTCCTGGAGCCCTTCGCTCCCCCGGCGTTACCCGGTTTCGTCGCTACTATGGCTCCTCTGACTCCTGCCCGGCGGGTTCTTCGGACCGGGATGGTCATGAACGCCCGTCTGGTCCGGACAGGTCTCTCTGCTTCATGTGTCGGGCCGTCCGACCGTTCCGCCTCCAACCACCCAGTCGGTCCCGTGATCGCTTTGACACACTACCCCTCAGCGTCATGGGCTTCCGGATCGCTCCGGTCCGGGCTTCGCCTTACCCTAGCAGGCTCGCCACGCGACAAGGCCGAATCGAGTTCACGTGCGTTGCGGACCAGTCGTTCACCTCCGATTGCTCTCCACCCCGCCTCGCGGCGACGCAGTTATCTTCAGTTACAGGCCGGAGAGTGCGTGCCTGAAGAGGACTTCCACCTCTCGGACCTGACACACTTGCAGACGCACTAGGGTCCGCTGTGCGGACCGGCATCGGCCTCGATCCTGGCCGGTCCGCACAGCGGACCCTACGAGAGAACCCCGCTCTCTGGCAGGGCGCAAAGCCTGATCCATAGTTGATCCGGACACTTGGCAACGTCGCAACCGGGCGGGTTGGCACTGGCAAAGCCAGTGGCACACGGCAGTTGAGTGGCCTGTCCCGTGTGCCACTGGCTTTGCCAGTGCCAACCCGCCGTTGCCGTTTCCCCCCTGTCGAGGCGATCATTGGGATAGCATCCCCGAATCCCAAAGTCGCGGGAGGGAGAAAGATGGAGGCAGGCAACTTTGATCCGACTTTGCGCGGGTTGAGCCGTCGCAGTCCGTTCCAACCGTTTACGGTGGAGCTCAACAACGGGGGCCGCATCGAGGTCGACCACCCCGAGGCCCTCGTCTTCCGTGGTGGCCTGGCGGTGTTCGTCAGCGCCGAAGGCGAGCCGTCGCTCTTCGACCACCAGAGTGTCAGTCGGCTCATCGGGGCGAAAGGCCAGACCGTGGACGCCTGAGGCACACGTTCGCTGACCCTGTCTGACGGACCGCGGGTGGCCCGGACAACGCCGCGTTGTCCGGGCGGCGCAGCCGCAAGAGGCAGTAGGGTTGGCACGGGAAGTCCCCTCTGCCGCCGAGGCCGCGTCTGACGCCTCTTGTCGCTGCGCGGCCCGGACACCGGGGGTTGCGACACGGCCGTGCTACGAGGATTCGTCGTCGCGGGCGCGGGCGAGGGTCACGAAGACATCTTCGAGGCTGGCCTCGGTGGGGCGGATCTGGGCGCCATTGAGGTCGAGATCCTCGACCCGGCAGGCGTCGTCGATGAGCACGCGGATGGCCTGGCCGAAGATGGTCGCCTCGCGGACGCCGGGGCGGCGGCGCAGCTTCTCCAGAAGCGTTGTGTTGTCCGGGCCGGAGATCTCCAGCCGGCGCGTGCCGGGCGGGTTCACGCCCGGCTGATGCCTCAGATCCTGGGGCCGGCCGATGGTCAACAAGCGCGAATTCAGCAGATACGCGACCCGCGAGCAACGCTCGGCCTCGTCCATGTAATGCGTTGTCACGAAAAGAGTTACGCCTTCAGCCGAGAGCTGAAAGAGCAGGTCCCAGAGATCGCGCCGGGCGACCGGATCGATGCCGGCCGTCGGCTCGTCGAGGAAGACCAGCCGGGGCCGGTGCAACAGCGCAGGCCAGGGCCAGCCGCTGTTTCCAGCCGCCGGAAAGCCGCCCTCCACGACGTCCCAGGTACGGCCGTAGCCCCGTGCGCTCGAAGAGCTCGGCCTGCCGGCGCGGGCCTGGGAGGCGGTCAGGCCGTAGATGCCCGAGTAGAAATCGAGGTTCTCCTGGGCGGTCAGATCTTCATACAAGGCAAACTTTTGCGACATGTAGCCGATCTCGGCGCGGATGTGCTCGGCCGCGCGGGTGACGTCGCGTCCCAGGACGGTCGCCGTGCCTGCCGCCAGCGGCACCAGGCCGCAGAGCGCGCGGATGAGCGTCGTCTTGCCTGATCCGTTCGGCCCGAGCAGGCCGAAGACCTCGCCGCGGCCGACGTCGAGACTGACCCGGTCCACGGCCGTGAACGAGCCAAAGCGGATCGTGATATCGCGCCCCACGATCACGTCTTGATCCATCAGCGCGACCCTCGCGCCGCCGGCAGCGGGGCGATCACCTCGGCCGCCATGCCCGACTTGAACAGCCCCTCCGGGTCCTCGACGCGGACCTTCACGCCGAAGACCTGCGCGCGGCGGCCTTCCAGGCTCTGGACATTTCTGGGTGTAAACTCGGCCACACTGGCAACCTGGATCACCTGCCCGGGGAAGCGCCGGCCGGGATAGGCGTCGATGGTCACGTCCACTTTTTGCCCCAGTCGCACCTGGGCCACGTCGGGTTCGGGCACGTAGACCTTGACCCACAGGTCCCAGGCCTGAAGGAGTAGCCGCGCCATGGGCGTGTTCGGCGCCAGCAGGTCGCCGGGGCGCACGGAGAGGACCTCGACGATGTAGCGATCCTTGTCCGAACGTCGCGGGGGAGGGGCGTGCACGACGGCTTCTTGAAGGTTGGCTTCGAGTTCGGCGAGCTTGCCCTTGGCCTCGGCGGCGTTGGCTTCGGCGGCGGCGATGTCCTCGGGCCGGGTGCCGTGTTCGAGCAGGTCGAGGTCGGCCTGGGCCTTGGCGCGCGTGGCGGCGGCCTCGGCCTTGTCCTCCTCGCGGTTGCCCCGGCTGAGCATCTCGAACTTCGATTCGGCGGCGACCTTCTTGCCGCGGGCGCGGTCGAGCGCGGCGTGCGCAGCATCGTACTCGGAGCGGCCGACGCCGGTGCCCATGTTGTAGAGCCGGCTGGTCCGCTCGAAGTCGCGCGTGGCCAGTTCGAGGTCGGCCCGGGTGGACTCGACCTCGCCCTCGGCTTCGCGGATCTCCTCGGTGCGCCAGCCTTTTTTCATGCGATCGTCGCGGGCCTTGGCCGCGAGATAAGTGGCGCGGGCGGCGTCCTTTTCCTCGTCGCGGGCACCCTTGCGCGCCTTGGCGAGCGCGGCCTCGGCGGCTCCCAGCCGGGCGGCGGCCTGGTCCCGCTGGGCCTTCAGCTCGGGCACGTCCAGCCGGATCAGCGCCGCGCCCGGCGGCACGCGGTCGCCCTCGGACACGAACATCTCCGCGACGCGCCCGCCGATCTTCGAGCCGGGCCGGACCTCCTGGATCTCGACCACGCCCGGCAGGCACAGCACCGGCTCCGGCCGGTTCCAGGGCGGCCACATCACGCCCGCGCCGACCGCCAGCGCGGCCACCAGCACCGGGAGCACGAAGCGAAGGCGTTTCACCGAGATCATCCTCTCAAGCCAGGCCATAGCTCGCGGGATCATACAGATGGCCGTGCTCCGCGGCCATGTCATTACGGAACTCTTCCACGCTGGCCGGCAGGGACGTGAGCTCCTCGTCGATCCGGTCCAGCCACTGCCGTTCCTTGGGGACCAGCTTGAGGCGGCCGGCCGCGAGACCTTCCCGCAAGATGGCGACGGCCTCGCGGCCGGCGGCGAGGGTGCGCGGATAGTCTTCGGGACTGGAGACGATGGCCCGCGCGATCCGGCAGACGGCCTCCGGCGCGAGGATGGCGGCCTGGGGACTGAGCCACTCGTCGGATTCGGTCAGCCAGTCGCGCAACAGCAGGGCCTGTCCCCGCGCCGCGGCCACGTTCATGAGCCGGCAGTCGTAAACGAGCAGCTCGGCGAAGGCCTCGGGAGCGTTGCCCGAGAGCAGCCGCACGTTCTGGACCGATTCGTTGCTCCAGAGGTCGCACATGGCGGCGGCGATGTTGCCGAGCGGACTGAAGTGGGCGCACGTCGCCGACTTGCCCTCCATGGCGATCGGGCAGCCCGTGATGGCCTTGATCATGGGACCTTCATAGGCGCAGTCCTTCGACGGCCCGACCGCGCCGTGCTCGAAGGCGACCAGGCTGCGGGCCGCGCTCATCGCGCGCACGACGGCGGCGAGCACCTCGGGAAGCATCTTTTGATGCGCCAGTTGCATGGCCGTGTTGGCGAAGCCGCAGGCCGTGTCGCCGCCGGAGACGGCGTGGCCGCCTTCCTGGCAAATGGCCGTGATGTTGTCCCAGAGCCAGGCCATGTCGCGCGGGGCCAGCACCCCGAGAGCGAAGACGATCGCGCGGAGATCGCCATACATCAGCCCCGGGTCGTGGACCTCCTTGCCGCCGATCGACTCGATCGAGAGGATGTCGGCGCCCGCGTCGCGGCAGAGCGTGAAGGACCGCTGGAGCCGCTCCCAGGAAGGGCCGGTGCGCAGCGGGGGCCGGTTGCCCTGGTCGCGGATGTCCGTCGGCGTGACGCGCAGGGCGGACTTCAGCCCGAATTTCTCGTGCGCCTTGCGCAGATGCCCGTGCAACAGCGCCGTGATCTCGGCCCCCCACTCAGGCGTCTCGGTCATGGCCGGCAACAGCTCGAACTCGAGCACGATGCCCGGCACCTGGAGGCTGACCGCGCGCTTGAGGATGTTGGCGGCCATCTGCTCGTAGTGGCCGCGCACCTCGTTCCACGTCTCCGCGCTGATGCCGAGCACGGGGAGCGTGAAGTTGACCTCGGGAAAGACCTGGCCGCCGCCGATCGTCAGGTCAAAGCCGCATCGCACCGGCTTCGGGGCCGTGCCGTAGACGAGATCCCGAGGCTCCGGCAGGGCGAGGCTGGAATAAGGTTGCATCATCGTTTACCCGTTTCGATCACGAACGACCTGAGGAGGTCTTGTAGGGTAGGCTTCAGAGGCTCTCCGGACAGCTCCGCAGGGGTGGCGTCCATAGCCAGGGCCATCTTCGGTCTTAGCCCCGAAGGGGCGGCAGTGAATAGCCCGGGGCGTCAGCCCCGGGAACCGGTCCCGTCTCCGCGCTCTCCTTCTTGGAGCCCCGTAGGGGCGACAGAAGATCCGGCGAAATCCTGGGATCTGTCGCCCCTACGGGGCTCCAGAGAAGAGATTAATTTGCGCCGTTCTCCGTCCCGGGGCTGACGCCCCGGGCTATTCACTGCCGCCCCTTCGGGGCTTTCCGGAAAGTCTCTCAGTCGATCGTAGCAACCGGCGCCGACGGCGGATACAGGCTTCCTGGAGGACCCGGCTGAGGCTGCATGAATGAGTCCTCCCAGGGAGTGATCCAAGGCGTCATTCAGAGATATTCCATATGAACTGGCCTGGGGCTTGCACGAACTGGTGCGCGTGCGGCGGGGGTCGCACATCGCGCCTGCGCAGCGGTCGCGGTCTCGTGTCACTGGCGCAGGAGAACGATCGCATGAGAACGATGCACGCAGCCGCCGTGGCCTTGGCCTTCGGCTCCGGCCTGCTGCTGGCCCCATCCGTGTGGGCTCAGCAGAAGGAAGGGCAAGAAACACCCCGGCTCGAGAATCCGGCGAAGGGCCAAGCTCAGACCATTCACGGCACGGTCGCGGGGGTGACGGTGGAAGGCGAGACCATCGTCAACTACGGGACTGACCGAGGAGTCGTCGCCCAGGCCACCTTCATGACGATTCTCGGCTGGCCGGGGAGCTTCGAGCACGGTCAGTCCGGGGACCAGCACCGGAATGACTCGAAAGCCCACGAAGGCCAGGACGAGCAGGGACGCTGGCCACACGCCAACATCTACTTCGTCGCGGTCACGCCCCAGACGAAAGTCTGCCTCGAGTCCGAGAAGGAAGGGCAGCCGAACAAGGAGGAAGGAAACAAGGACGAGGCCAGGAGCCACGCGAAGTCCCGGGAAGCGTTCGAGAAACTGGAGCTGGGCGACCAGGTGTGCGTCAAGTACACGCCCGTGATTTCCACCGAGAGCGGCCAGCAACAAGCCCAGAATAAGCCGCCCGTCCGGCACGGCATGCACCGCGTCTATCGCGGCATCGCCAGCGAGATCACCATCCTGGACCAGGAACACCGCGATCAGGGCGCCAAGGAGCAAGGCAAGGAATCGTCCCGCGAGAAGGAGTCGGAACACAAGGATTCGTCCGGGTCGAACGATTCCGGCTCCAAGAGCAACGATAACAAGTAAGCCCCCCCCGGAACACGCAAGGATGAGCCGCGGCCGAGGGGCAAAGACCCGCCCCTCGGCTACTTCGCCTTGGCCGCGACGCGCCTGGCGCACCGTCGTTCCCAACGGCGCCCGGCTCGCCGTAGGAAGGCTCGGGAACGGCTCTTCAGGAGCCGGTCGATGATCTGATCGGCATCGACCCCTTCGGCGTCGGCGTTGAAGTTGGTGAAGATGCGGTGCCGCAGGACGGGCCGGACCATGGCGCGGATGTCCTCGGCGGAGACGGCCAACCGGCCGTGGAGGATGGCGCGGGCCTTGGCCGCGAGGATGATGTACTGGGCCGCGCGCGGGCCGGCGCCCCAGGCCAGCCAGTCCTTGATGAACGGCAAGACGCCCGGCTCCTTGGGACGGGTGGCCCGCACCAGATCGACGGCGTAATCGACCATGTGGTCGCTGGCCGGCACCTCGCGCACGAGCTGCTGGATCCAGACCAGGTCGCGGCCCTTCAGGACCGGCTGGACCTCCTCCTGGATGGTCTGAGGTCGTCGCGTTGACGATCCGCCGTTCCTCCTCGCGCGTCGGGTAGCCGATGTTGATCGACAGCATGAAGCGGTCGAGCTGGGCTTCGGGAAGCGGGTAGGTGCCTTCCTGCTCGATCGGGTTCTGGGTCGCCATGACGAAGAACGGCGGCTCCAGGTCGAAGGTGTTCGTTGCCCGCGCGTGACCTGGTACTCCTGCATGGCCTGCAACAGCGCGGCCTGGGTCTTGGGAGGGGTGCGGTTGATCTCGTCGGCCAGGACGATGTTGGCGAAGATCGGCCCCTTGCACGAACCGGAAGATCCGCTTGCCGGTCGTGGTGTCCTCCTCGATGATCTCGGTGCCGGTGATGTCGCTGGGCATCAGGTCGGGCGTGAACTGGATGCGGCTGAACTTCAGGTGCAGGGCCCTGGCCAGGGTGGCGACGGTGAGCGTCTTGGCCAGGCCGGGCACGCCGATCGTCAGGCAGTGGCCGCGGGCGAACAGGCAGATCATCATTTCCTCGATCATCTGGTCCTGCCCGATGATGACCTTGTGAATCTCGCGCTGGAGCAGCTCGCCGGCCCGCTGGACGCGCTGCACGGCCTCCTCGGGACTCATCTTGCCCAGGATGGACTGGGGCGCTGTGGACATTCGAAGAACTCCTGGTCCGGGAACCGGCAGGCGGGGCCGGCCTTTTTTCGCGGGTTCCAGCCGCATGCCGGGCTGGAGGAGGATCGGGTTGCGCTCCGTTTCGAAGAAACCCCAACGGCGCGGGCTCAGTCGTATCATACATTAGAGTATGGTGGCGAGGTAATCGCAGACTGGCCCGGTTTGGCCAGACGGATCGTTCCCGGACCGGGCAGTCTGGCGGCTTGCTGCGATCGGCTGTCGGCGCTTAGGATGGGTCTGAAAGGGTGGGGCGGAAAGAATACGGAGCGGCCAATCTGTGTAGCGGCGGCCGTCTCGGCCGCTCCGATTCTGGAAGTCCGGAGCGGCCGAGACGGCCGCCGCTACACAGAAAAGACCCTTACCCCGGTCCGGTTTCGGCCCCCGTGCAAGGTGGCGTGCGCATGCGGATACTGCTTCAGAAGCTTGGCTTTATGCCTTCGATGATGGCGGTGCTGGCGCTCGGTCTGGCCGCCTGGGGCGCCCCCGCCCAAGAGGAAGACGCCGCCGCCGGCAAGTCGTTCACGTTCCATCGCAAGGTCGAGTTCTCGCAACGCGCGACGCCACCGGCGATCGTCGTGTCGGAGTTCTTCACCCACGGCGAGCTTCAGGCCGACGGCGCGAACCTGGCCGTCTTCGACGGCAAGCACGAGCTGGTCCCCTGGCGGGTCTTGCAGGTGGGGCCCGGCGATCTCTGCCGGGTGGCTTTCCAGACCGAGGCCAAGCAGCACCAGTACCGCATCTCCTACGGCGGCAAGACCCCGGCGCCGAAGGCCCCCGCATGGACCGCGACCGCGGGCCTCTTGCTCGAAACACGCCACTGGAAGGGGTGCAATCTTCAGGACGTGAATTCCGTGCGGAACACGTTCCAGACGGCCACCGCGATCGGCAGCGACTATGTCCCGTCGGTGTACCAGCGCTTCAACCCGATCGCCCCCACGCCCGGGCCGTTCCTGAGCATCTATCGCGGTACGCTGCGAGCGCCGACGGCCGGGAAGTACGTGTTCTTCACGACCAGCCAGGACGCCAGCTTCCTGTCCATCGACGACAAGGTGGTGGCCGCCGCGCCGGGGCGTCATGGCCCGGTGGCGGACGCCCGGCACAAGGGCGAGGTGACGCTCACGGTCGGTGCGCACAAGTTCGAGTACGTCCACGCCGCCGCGGGTGAGGACGCCTGCATGGTGGCCGCCTGGCAGCCCCCGCGCGGCAGCAAGCCCGAGCTGATCCCGCCCGGCGCCTTCGGCTCCGAGGAGGTCGCCCACCTGCCCGCCGTCGGCCCCTTCAACGCGAGCGACCGGCCCTTGCGCGACTTCGTCTACGACATCGTGGACGAGGTCCCCATGATCGACAATCCGCCGTTGATCCGGGTCCAGTTCCGCGGCACCTCCGCCCGTTCCACGAGCGCCGTGGTGCGTCTGCGCTGGGACTTCGGCGACGGCCAGACGAGCAATCAGGCCGAGCCGACGCATATTTATCTCCACCCCGGCCTCTACACGGTCAAGGTGGTCCCGGCCGAGTCGGCCGGACTGGGTGTTGCGAACCGCGTCCAGGTGGACCGCCCCCTGGTCCTGCCCGACCCGAAGCGATCGCCCGATCAGCTCGCCGCGTATCTGAAGGTGTTCGACACGTATGATCCGATGAAGCTCGACCCGCCGGGCGTTCTCCAGCTCGTGCGGGCCTACGAGCAAGGCAACCAGAGCCCGAAGGGCGCGAAGGTCGGCAAGGCGTGGCTGCTCGCCGAGCCGCCGCCCAAGGATCAGGATGCGATCAATACCCTGGTCCACCTGGTTGGCCCGATGCTGCGGGACCGCGTCGATGATCCCGAAGGCGCCCTGGCGGTCTGGCAGGCCGCCGCGAAGGCGGTTTCCCGCGCCAACTGGAAAGCGGAATACCTCGTCGAAGCCGCCGACGTCGCCCTGAACGACCTGCTCCAGACCGATCCGGTCGAGGCGATCCTGAAGGCGGCCGACGCCGCGCAGGCCAGGGCCAAGGACCCCGCCGTGGCCGCCCGCTTGAACCGCGTCTGGGGCGATTTCTCTGCCCGCCGGGGCGACCAGCCCAAGGCGCTCGAGGCTTACAACAAGGCTCTCTCCCAGCAAGGCAAGGGACGTTCGACCGTCGAGCAGGACGCCTGGCGCGGTGCGCACAGCCGCTCGACCGAAGCCTTCCTGCGCGACAAGGAACTCGACCGCGCGCTCGCCGAGCTCCGCACGTGGCAAGAAGAGTACCCCGCCGACCGGATCGAAGGCTACCTGCCGCTCTTGCAGGCGCGCTACTGGGTCGCGCGGGGCAAGTATGCTAACGCCATCGCCCTGGCCAACGACCTGGTCGCGGTGAACCCCGATTCCCCCTACGCCGACCGGCTCGTCTTCCTGGCCGCCGAGTGCGAGGAGAAGCAAGGCCAGGTCGAACGCGCCCGGGCCGGATACAAAACGCTCGTGACGGATTACCCCGGCAGCCCGCTCGTCAGCGATGCCAACAAGCGTATGGCTGAGCTTGCAGCCAAGGCGGAGAAGAAATGATGAATCCAAAGCAAGTTGGGATCGCGCTGCTATTCGCCCTGGGATGCACCACGACCATCATCCGAGCCGGCGAATTGACCGTGACCCTCAGCGGTCCCACCCAGGGCATCACCCTCGTCGGCGCTGGTGCGCTGGGATGAGGACGGCAAGCCCAAGCCGGCCGTCGATCCCAAGGCCAAGATCGACGCCCCGTTCGTGGATGCCACGGCGCGGAGCCTGAGCGAAAGCCACTGGGTGTTCTCGAATCTGCCCGCCGGCACGTATGACCTGCTCATCCTGGCGCCGGCACGCAAGCTCCGCGTCGAGGGCTTCCGCTATCCGCCCGTGCTGGAGTTCGACCCGTTCGTCCCGCCCGATGCCGAGGCGACCCCCGAGGAAACGCGGGACTGGATCATCAAAGATATCTCCAAGTCGCAGCACTACGAGAACAAGGTCAAGCCGCTCTTCCTGGCCGCCGCGGACAAGAAGCAGTTCCGCATCTTGATGCAGCTCGTGCGCGACAAGGCCACCAGCTTTGACGCCGACTTCGGCGCCCCGGTGGCCACCGTGCGCCACGAGGTCTGGCAATATACCTTCAACTACGGCGGCTGGGTCAAGGAGCGCAAGACCGCCGTCCTGGACCGTATCATCATGGCCAAGGCCGACTTCCACAAATGGACGTGGCTCTGGGACCCGAAGCTGGGCAACGTTCAGGTCAGCTCCAAGCCGGTCCAGGTCGAGTATCGCGTGCCGTCGGAATCCGAACCCGGGACGGCCAAGGGGTGGTTCCCGGAGTGAGGCGTCACGGCCGCTGCGGTCTTCGTAGGGTGGGCTCGGCCCACCATCCGGGATTGGAATTTGCAGAGGTGGGCCGAGCCCACCCTACGAAGACCGCGGCAGATGTGCACGGACGACTCTCCAGGATGGCTTCGTGCGGCACGCCGCGCGTCGCCAGGATGCTCGATTGCGACAGCGGCAAGGGATCGCCCCGGCAATCGGTCACGCGACCGCCGGCCTCTTCGACGAACAGCCGCCCGGCGGCAAAGTCCCACAGGTTCAGCTCGTATTCGAAGAAGGCGCCACATTTTCCCAGGCCCACGAAGGCCAGGTCGAGCGCCGCCGAGCCGAACCGGCGCACCCCGAGGACCGGCTTGCGGGCCAGCTCGGTCACGGCCGCCAGAGTGGCTTCCATCGTGCCGCCGCGGTCATAGCCGAAGCCGAAGGCGACGAGCACCTCGTCGAGCCGCGCCGCGGCGGGAGGGGCGACTCGCTCACCGTTGAGGAACGCCCCCTGCCCTCGCACCGCTTCGTGCCACTCGTCCCGCAAGGGCTGCAAGATGACTCCGCACTCGGGCACGCCCGCGCGGTAATATGCGATCGAGACGGCGAAATGCGGGATTCTGGTGCGCGAAGTTGTGCGTGCCGTCGAGCGGATCAATCAGCCAGAGGTGCTCGGAGCGCACGTCGTCCTTGTGGATCTCCTCGGCGAAGACCTTGTGGTCGGGAAAGGTGCGACGGATGACCTCCACGATCGCCTGTTCCGATTCGATGTCGGCGTCGGAGACCAGGTTGGCGATGTCCTTGGACCGCATGACGACCCCTTCGCGGTAGTACTTGGCCACGATCGCGCCGCCGGCGCGGGCGGCCGCGCGGGCCACGGTCAGCTCGGGTGTCGTCATGCGAACGGAACCTGTTCTGGTGCGGGGATCGGTACGCCCTCGAAACGCGGCATCCATTATACTGATTTGGTCTGGACTCGACCCGCCTACCCGAAGGATCACGACGCCCGATGACCGCCCGCGCCGTCCTCTTTGACCTTGATGGAACCCTGCTCGATACGCTGGCCGACCTCGCCCATGCCACGAATACCGTGCTGGAACAGGAGGGCTTTGCGATCCATCCGGTCGATGCGTACCGTCACTTCATCGGCGATGGTGCCGCCATGCTCGTGCGCCGCGCACTGCCCGAGGAGGCCCGCCGGGACGACGTGATCGCGCGTTGTGTCGCGGCGTTCGGCCGCGAATACGAGCGGTCGTGGAATGTCCGCACACGGCCCTACGATGGCATCCTGGAGCTGCTCAACGCGCTGACGGCCCGCCAGGTCGGTCTGGCCGTGCTGTCGAACAAGCCGGACGCCTTCACCCAGCGCTGTGTCGCCGAGTATCTCGGGGCCTGGCCCTTCCAGGCGGTCATTGGCAACCGGGCCGACCTGCCCCGCAAGCCCGACCCGGCCGGCGCACGCGAAATCGCCCGGCTTCTGGATGTTCCCCCCGCGCAATTCCTCTATCTGGGCGATACCTCGACCGACATGCAAACCGCCCGACGCGCCGGCATGCGCCCCCTCGGCGCGGCCTGGGGCTTCCGCTCCCGCGAGGAATTGTGGTCCCACGGGGCCGAGTCGGTCCTCGAGCGGCCGGCGGACCTCCTCGATCTCCTGACGACACCGCCCGCGCCGTCGGTTCGGGATTGATCCTCCCGGCTCCGTACGGCACAATAAGACCCTTTCCTCATGACCCGGAGTCTCGGACGCCATGAAAGTCAAAACCCGCCACCGCAAGAGCCACCGCTGGCGCAAGCGTGCTGATAGCTCGCCCATCGCCAAGGGCCGCTACCCCAAGAAGCAGGGTCGTAGCCCCCACAAGCGCAAGCACCTCGGCGGCAAGGGCCTCTGAGGCCCGCCCACCTCGAAATCGAAAAAAGAAACCGCCCGATCCGGCCGCCACAGAGAACGAGACGCGGCCGATATCGGGCGGCTTTTTTTCTATCTTAACTTGATCGTTAAATTCTTTCTAGAGCCTCCATTTTTCCCATTTAGTCTTGTAGGCTGGGTCTCGACCCAGCTTCCCCTGGGCGCCGCCGCATCTGGCCCACGGAAGAGCTGGGTCCAGACCCAGCCTACAGGACTTTCTCGGGCAGGCTCTCAAATCGGCGACTTTCTCCGACCGGTCTGCGGTGGATCGTCTCGGGGAGTTCGTTTCACGCTCGCGCAGACGTTCCTCGGCCGGGACGGCGAAGAGGGAATTGGACCGCAGGACGCATCCCGGCCGGCCGGGCACGCAGCCCTTCTGGACACGGCGGCAGAAGTCGTGCCAGTCGTCATAGTAGGGGCAGGAGAAGCTCATGGCGGCGTCCGAGGCAGGAAGGCGAAGGTCCGAAACAAACCCGGTCCGAGGCAGGGTATCACCAACCGAGAATTGTATTGGATGGGATCACCCGCGAGCCAGAGAGCAAACCCATGAGGAATGCCGAACGTAGGTCGTCCAGGTGCCGGAGCTGCGCTCGGGATGCTTGTGCTGGTTGGATTGTGCGGGGCCGGTCGGGCGACGGCGGAGGACGCGGTGGGCGTCTCAAAGAGCGAGTTCACCAGCGGCGAGAAAACCATCCCGGTCGAGCTGTTTCTGCCCAAGGGCGAAGGCAAGCACCCGGCCATTCTCCTGGTCCACGGCGCGGACGGCTTGCAGGTCGAGCTCATCACCGAGTTCTTCTATCGCGGCCTGGCCAAAGAACTGGCCCGACAGGGCTATGTCGTGGTGATGCCGCATTACTTCGATCGCACCGGGACCAAGTGGGGCGATTTGAAGTCGAACCTCAAGAACTTCGTCACCTGGTTGCAGACGCTGGGCGATGCGCTGACGTTCCTGGCCAAGCGGCCGGAGGTCGATCCCGAGCGGATCGGCGTGGTGGGAGCGTCGCTGGGCGCGTACCTGGCCGTCTCGGGCGCCCCGTTCGACCCGCGCATCAAGGTGGTGGTCGAGTATTTCGGCGGCGTGCCGCCTAAGGTCGTCACCGACGCGAAGCGGATGCCGCCCGTGCTGATCCTGCACGGCGATGCCGATCACATCGTGCCCGTGTCGGAAGCCCACCGCCTCGAATCCTGGCTCAAGGAGAAGCACTGGACGTACGACATCCACATCTACCACGGCCAGGGACATGGCTTTCTCGGCCCGGACGGGCAGGACGCCCAGCGGCGGACGGTCGCATTCTTGGGCAAATACTTGAAAGCATCGTGATGCGTCTCGATTCCGGATGCCAGATTCCGGATGCCAGATTCCGGATGACTGATGACTGATGCCAGAAGCTCCAGGGGCGAGGCAGCATCTCGCATCAGGCATCCACCATCCGGCCTCTGGAATCTGGAATCTGGAATCCGGCATCGACCGTTCCTACCCAACCTCATCGAGCGCGACCACCCGCGTCATCCCCTGATCGACGGCCTGCCGCACGAGCAGGCCGATCTGGGTGGCGGCGCGGGCTTCGGTCAATGTCAGGGGCGGCGGCACGGGCTCGGGGCGCGCACGGCGTCGAGGAAGGCGGCCAGGGCCAGCTTCGTATCGGGGACGTGTCCCGGGTGGAGCACCTGGCGTGGGCGGCCGCGCTCGCGGAAGGTGGCCACGCCGGTCGAGAGGTCAAGGCCCCCCGCCGTGCCGACCAGTTGCAGCGTCGTGCCGGTGAAGGCGTCGTCGGCCGGGTCGATCCAGCTTTGCGTGAACGTGACGTGCGGACCGCCGGGCCATTGCAGCATGGCGCTGTAGTGGTCGGTCACGTCCCGCTCGGGCTGGAGGCCGGCGAAAACGTCGCGGTGCCCCTGCCCATACGCCTGCGCCGGCAGGCCGCCGGTGAGCCAGTGGAGCACGTCCCAGACGTGGACGGCCTGCTCGACCATCCAGTCGCCCGAGCGCGCGCGGCGGGCCAGCCAGCCGTCGTGGCCGCTGACCGGGCCGTTGCTGCTGATCCACTGGCCGCGGGCCGACAGGATCGATCCGAGGTCCCCCCGGCGCACGAGCTCGACCGCCTCGCGATAGCGCGGATTCGACCGCCGCTGGTAGCCGACGTGAACCGCGAGCTTGGGGAACCTGGCCGCCTCGGCGATCACGGCGTCGCACTCGGCCAGAGTCGGCGCCAGGGGCTTCTCGGCATAGAGGTGCTTGCCTGCGCGAAGCGCCTCGCAGTACGTCTCGGCGTGCTGGTCGCACGGCAAGGCGACGAGGACCGCCTCGATGTCGTCGCGGGCAAAGACCGCGTCGGGCCGCTCATGGGCGTCCGGGCGGGTCTTGCTCGCTTTCTCGACGATGCCCTGGGCGCGGAGGCGGTGCTTGGGCTCGAGATCGCCGACCGCCGCCACCACGACGCCCGGCAGCTCGAGCAGCGCGCGCAACAGGCTGGTGCCCCGGTTGCCCAGGCCGACCAGGCCCAGGCGGACGGTGCGCGGGGGCACGGACCCCTCGACGGCGGGCACCCCTTGCGAAAGCGCCAGGCCGGCGGCGGCCGATGCGCCCAGGAATCGGCGGCGATTCAGTCGAAGCGGAGTCATCAGGCGCAGCATCCCCGAAGGGTCGAGATCAATCCGTCTCTTAGAGTAACCTGCGGCACCCCCGCTCGACAACCGCCTTGGTCGTCAAGGCGCCCCCGGCCGTGCTCTGTTATACTCGGGACGCAGCCCCGCCCGGACCTCCGGCCGGTGGAACATTGCTCGTCGAGGAAGCCTCATGGCCAAGCATATTTTCGTGACGGGCGGCGTCGTCAGCTCGCTGGGCAAGGGCCTGACCTGCGCCTCGATCGGCATGTTGCTGGAACGCCGCGGCCTGCGCGGTCCGGCTCCAGAAGTTCGACCCCTATATCAACGTCGATCCCGGGACGATGAGCCCGTACCAGCACGGCGAGGTCTACGTCCTCGACGACGGCAGCGAGACCGACCTCGACCTGGGCCACTACGAGCGGTTCACCAACGCCCCTCTCACCAAGCGACTGCAACTACACGACCGGCAAGATCTACCTGTCGGTCATCCAGAAGGAGCGCGAGGGCAAGCATTACGAGGGCAAGACGGTCCAGGTCATCCCGCACATCACCGACGAGATCAAGGCGGCCCTGAACAAACTGGCCACCGAGGACGTCGACGTCGTCATCACCGAGATCGGCGGCACCGTGGGCGACATCGAGGGCCTGCCCTTCCTGGAGGCGATCCGCCAGTTCGCGCTCGACGTCGGCCGCGAGAACTGCCTGTATATCCACCTGACGCTCGTGCCCTACCTCAAGGCCGCGGGCGAGCTGAAGACCAAGCCGACCCAGCACTCGGTCATGGCCCTGCGGCAGATCGGCATCCAGCCCGACATCCTGATCTGCCGCACCGAGCACCCGATCAGCGCCGACGAGAAGGACAAGATCGCCCTGTTCTGCAACGTCGATCGCCGGGCCGTCATCGAGGAGCGCGACCGGCAGTACTCGATCTATGAAGTCCCGCTGAGCCTGGTGCACAGCGGCCTGGACGACATCCTCATCAAGCGCCTCGGTCTGAAGACCCAGCCCGCTGAACATCGACGACTGGCGCGACCTGGTGGACCGCATCATCCACCCCGAGCACGAGGTGACGATCGCGGTCGTCGGCAAGTACATCAGCCACCGCGACGCCTACAAGTCGGTTTATGAGTCGCTCGACCACGCGGGCATCCACCATGCCGCCCGGGTGATCGTCAAGCGAGTCGAGGCCGAGGACGTGCCCGTCGAGGGTGCGGAGAAGATCCTCGCGGGCGTCGATGGCGTGCTCGTGCCGGGCGGCTTCGGTATGCGGGGCATCGAGGGCAAGATCGAGGCCATCCGTTTCGCCCGACTTGCACGACATCCCGTACTTCGGCATCTGCCTGGGCATGCAGTGCGCGACCATCGAGTTCGCCCGCGACGTGCTCGGCCATGCCGACGCCAACAGCACCGAGTTCGACTCGAACACCCAGCACCCGGTCATCTCGATGCTCGACGAACAGCGCGGCGTGCGGCAGCGGGGGGCATCGATGCGGCTGGGCCGCTATCCCTGCCAGATCGATCCCAAACACCCATGCCGCGGCGGCTTACGGCGCCGATCTGATCCACGAGCGCCATCGCCACCGCTACGAATTCAACAACGCCTTTCGTGAGGAGTTCGAGGACCAACGGCTTCCTCCCGTCCGGCACCAGCCCCGACGGCCGGCTCGTCGAGATCATCGAGGTGCCCGAGCACCCCTGGTTCGTCGCCGTGCAGTTCCACCCCGAGTTCCAGTCGAAGCCGAACCAGGCCCACCCCCTCTTCCGCGACTTCGTCGGCGCCGCCATCGCCCGCCACGAGGCCGGCCGCGAAGGGACCGATAGCCGCACTGGTGTCGCGAGCGGCTTGTGATACCTTTCCGGAGGCGGATATGTCCACTGCCACCCTGCCACCCTCGATCGCGGAGCCGACGGAAGAACGGCTGGTCCTGGAGCACATCACCTGGGACCAGTACGTCAAGCTCACCGACTGGCTCATCGGGGAACGTCCCATCCATGCCACGTACGACCGGGGATGGCTCGAGATCATGCCGATTTCACTCTCACACGAGTTGTTCAAGGGAGTCCTTGGACAGATGGTCATCGTTCTGACAGAGGAATTCGATTATGCGTGTGAGACGCTGGGTTCGATGACCATCCGCCGTGAGGATCTGCTGCGTGGCCTGGAACCGGACGAGTGCTACTATCTCCCGAACGCGGAACGGATTCGCGGCAAGCGCGAGCTGGATTTCAAGGTCGATCCGCCCCCGGATCTGGTCATCGAAGTGGACGTGACCTCCAGCTCGAAGGTCCGGATCGGAATTTATGCCGCGCTGGGTGTGCCGGAAGTCTGGCGGCTGGTCAGCGACGATCGCGTCGATTGTCTCCAGCTTGACGCGGCCGGCGGCTATGTCACCAGTGCTGGCTCCCGATATTTCCCCGGCCTGACGTCCGAGGATGTCAGCCGGTTCGTGAACGAAGCACTCAGCATGGACAAGACCGCCTGGCGCAAGGCCTTCCGCACCTGGGTCCGGGAGAAACTCCGGGCTGGGCACGCATGATTCCCCGGGCCTTATTCACCCCGGCAAGAAAGTAGGTCGGACAATCCTGTCCGACAGGCCGGGGGAGTCGGACAGGATTGTCCGACCTACAGGAGGATCTTCTTTGCCGGGGTAATATTCACCACCGAGTCACGGAGAACACAGAGGCGGACACAGAGGAAAATCTTCTCTGTGAGAACTCCGTGTTCTCTGTGTCTCTGTGGTGAATCCGGACCCCGACCGCAAGAGAGCCCCGGCGCCCATGAACATCACCGCCCGCCACGCCCTGACCAGTTCCTGGGTCCGCATCATCCTTGATGGCCCGACCATCGCCGCCATCGAGCCCGGTCCCGAGTCCGACGAGTGGATCGCGCCCGCGTTCTGGGACATCCAGACCAACGGCCGCTGGGGCGTCTCGTTCTCCGACCCGACATTGACGGTCAAGCAGGTGGCCGAGATCGTGCGTGCGCAAGCGGCGCTCGGCACCGCGCGGCTCTGTCCCACGCTCGTGACCGCGCCGCGCAGGCCACCACGCACGCCTTGCGCACCATCGCCGCCGCCTGTGAACGGTTTCCGGATGTGGCCGCGATGGTCGCCGGCTTGCACCTGGAGGGCCCGTACATCTCGCCCCGCGACGGCTACCGCGGCGCCCACCCGCTCGACGCGGTCCGCGACCCGGACTGGGACGAGTTCGCCGCCTGGCAGGACGCGGCGGGCGGGCGCATTGCGATGGTCACGCTGGCTCCGGAACGTCCCGGGGCGATCGAGTTCATTCGCAAAGCCGTCGCGGCGGGCCTCGTGGTGGCACTGGGCCACACCGCCGCCGAGGGACCAATCTTGAAGGCCGCGGTGGACGCGGGCGCCACCCTCAGCACTCACCTCGGCAACGGTCTGGCCTCCCCTTTGGCCCGCCATCCCAACCCGATCTGGCACCAGGCCGCCGACGATCGCCTGTTCGCCTCCTTCATCGCCGACGGCCACCACCTCGACTCCGACACGCTCAAGGTGCTCGCGCGGGCAAAAACGCCGGAGCGCGTGATTCTCGTGTCCGACGCCAGTTGGCTGGCCGGCCTGCCCGTCGGCACGTATGGCCCCTGGGCCGTCGATCCGTCGGGCAAGATCGTCGTGGACGGGACGCCCTATCTGGCGGGTTCGAACCAGGGTCTCGAAACGGGTCTGAACACGCTGCTGGCCGCGACGGACTGGACGCTCGCCGAGGCGCTGGCGACCGTGACCACCCACCCCGCGCGGCTTCTGGGCCGTCGCGCGCCGCGTCTCGAACCCGGCCAGCCCGCGAATCTAGTGCGGTTCCACTGGGAGGAATCCACACGCCGATTCACACTGCGGGGGACGTGCGTGGATGGTGTGTGGTCGTCATAAGGAGATAAGGATTCCGGATTCCGATTCCGGATTCCGGATTCCAGATTCCGAATCTCTCCCGTCCGGATCTGGAATCCGGAATCCGGAATCCGGAATCTCGGGCATGGAAAAGCAACAAGCCTTGACACTCCGGCCGATTTCTTTAGGATTTCGTCCGAGAATCCGACCAGGGATGGCCGGACCGCGCAACCTGGATCGACGGAGCGATCACGATGAGCCTGACACGAGTCTTCCGCCGAGCGGTTTCCGTCGCTTTGTGTGCCATGGTCTGGAGTGGGTTCGCCGTGCCTGTACGGGCTGCGGCCATGCAGCCCTGGAGCGGGGCATCGGCCAGCACGTCGGTGTTTGCCCAGAATGACTCTCAGCAAGGGGCCACCGCTACTGCGAGCGGCGTGGGGTCGAACAATGTCGAGTATCACGGGCGGACCTATCCCGATCAAACATTCCACACCGTTGTCAGCGGCTCGGCGTCGGCCAGCGCGTCGGGCTTGCCCGATCAGCTCCTGAGCGTCCAGACGCAATACGGGGCGCCCAATCCAGGGACGTTGGGCTACAACACCGGCGGGGGCCCCGTGACGGCTTCGGCCTCCTGGTCGAACGACGCCGTGATTTTGACACCCCCTGTCGGCGGCACCATGCCGGATTCGGTCCGGCTTCAGTTCGCCCTGAAGTTCGCGCCGGTGGACCAAGGTCCCGACTCGGGCGTTCATTTCGGCACGATTCAATTGACGGCCAACAACCAGCCCTACTCGGTCACGGCCAGCTATGGGAATTCTCCCACCGCCGTGCCCTCCGGGTTTGACTCCGTGACGACGGCTGCCAACGGTCAATCCACCGGAACATTGCACGTGGACCTGCCCTTGAGCGCCTCGGGCATCAGTGATCCGTTCCAGCTCAAGCTGGAGTCGCACCCCGGAACCGACCTGGAGAGCAACGCGCCGCTCCAGGTGGACCATAACGCCATTCTCTCGCTCAAGGAACGTGACGCTCCCCGACGGCACCTCACTCAAGGCGCTGGGCTATGGCGTCGCCTTCGCGTCGGGCATGCCCGGCTGGCCGAACGCGGTCCCCGAGCCGGCCTCGCTGGCGTGCTGGGGGCTGGCGGCCGTCGCGGCGTTCTGGGCCGCGCGGCGGCGATCCGGCCACAGCCGCCCCGCCGTCTGATTCACGAGTAATCCGTGTCCCCTGGCGGACCGGCGGCCGCATTCTGAGCAGGTCGCCGGCTCATGCTTGTCGGCCAACGGTGCGGAGAATGAGCAGCACGTCCCCGCTCGTTGGGCTGGGTCTGGATTCACATAAAATTTATACTCATATTACAATAAGTAAAAAATATTAAATTCTACATTTCTTGCGCCGGGGTAGATGGATCGCGACATGAGACCCTGACAGAGAATTGTTCCGTGCCTGCCTGGAAAGCGCGCATGGCAGGCATACAATCGCGTCGTACGAGGCCAGGTTCTCTCTTGGCCTCGGATCACAGCCTGGAAAACGCCCAGGTCTGGTCCGGATGTCCGAAACCGCATCGAGAGATGGACTTTCGTCACGTGCAGAGTTCCACGTGTGTTCGAACGCCGGGCTTTTCCATCCCTTCCAGCCGACGTCGTACCGCGGGCGTGGCATGACGCTTGCTGGCCCATGCACGCTGCGAGAAATCGCCTTTTCCTTTTGTCGAAAATGGTGCCGGCTTCTTCGATCCGATTTCGACTGATCCCACACGAGTCCAGCACAGGCCCATCCTGCGTCTCGCCTCGGACTCGGTCATTCCCTGCCTCATGATGTCCCGGGCCGGGTTTCGAACGTCCGGCCTGCTGTCGCTTCCCGAAGGGCATTCCCTGGCTTTGCCCGCGACACGACACCACCCTCTTTTACACCGGGAGGTTTCCATGATGTCCACTTCCCAAGCGATGACCCCAGTGCCTGTTCTGGGGATGTCGAACTTCAAGTTGCGCTTCGATCGCGTCCTGAATTCGAAGCACAAGTATCTCTGCTCGATGTCGGAGGCGATCGAGCTGGAGCACGACGGCCGGACGATCCGGCTGCTGGTGCCGGGCGATCATCCGCCGTGCGATTTTTTGGTCACGGCCGCCACCGACGAATGGCTGTTCCTGATCGGCCGCCAGCGTCCCACCGACGAGGACGACTGGGGCTACGCCGGCGCGATCCTGATCGCCCGCAAGCGCGGCGAGGATCTCTACATGACCGAGCTCTGGCACGAGACCTATGGCTCGTTCCTGATGCGCACCGGCCTCGAGTTGCCTCCGATGGACTCCTCGGATGCGCCGGAGATGCCGGCGGAACTGTCCCTCTTGCCTCCGCCGGTCGCTGAGTTCCACGCTGGCGACTTCGAACGGTCGAGCGTTTAGGCCCGCCCTCGTCTTGAGGCCTGAAATCACCATGCCGGGGTGCGGGGACGGTTCCCTGCACCCCGGCGGCGTTGCGCGCTTCGAGCAGGAGTCGGCAACCGCTTGCCTGGCCGCCACGACTCGCGCGACGATACCGGCATGGCGAACGGGTATCGGCTCACGGTGGGAGAAAAAAGCCATGTTGCGCTCTCCGTGCCGTCTTCTGGCGTTGGCCGTCGGCCTGTCTCTGGCGCCCGCCTTCGGCGCGCCCCCGAAGTGGAAGTGGCGAAGATCTGGGACGCCGCTCCCCACAATGCCTTCACCGACCTGATTCGTTTCCACGACGAATGGTTCTGCGTCTTCCGCGAGTCGCAGGCCCACGTCGGCGGCGACGGCGTCATTCGCGTGCTGGTCTCGAAGGACGGAATCCTGGACGAGCGCCGCCGTGGTCGCCGAGACGGGCGTCGATCTCCGCGACCCGAAGCTCTCGATCACGCCCGACGGCCGCCTGATGCTCCTGGCCGGCGGGTCGATCTACAAGGGGACGACGACGCTTGCAGGGCCGCCAGCCGCGCGTGGCGTTCTCGACCAACGGCCGCGACTGGACGCCGACGAAACGCATCCTGGCCGAGGGCGACTGGCTCTGGCGCGTGACCTGGCATGATGGCGTCGCGTACGGCACCAGTTACAAGGAACCGAACGAGGCCCCGCCCGAGGGCGAGCTGGCCCTTTATTCCAGCCGCGACGGCGAGCGCTGGGAGAAGATCACGAAGTTGGACATTCTGGCCGGTCCCGACGAGACGACGCTCCGCTTCGACCCCGACGGCACGTGTCTGGCGCTCGTGCGCCGCGAGGGCTCGAAGCCGCATCCCGTCCACAAGGCTCTGCTGGGGCGGTCGCGCCCGCCGTACAAGGACTGGACCTGGCAGGACCTCGGCCACTTCATCGGCGGGCCGAACCTGATCCGGCTACCGGACGGAACCTGGTACGCGGCCGGCCGGCTCGTGGACCGTCCCGGCGGCGCGAAAACGGCCGTCGGGCCGATCCAGAACGACGGCTGGCACCCCGACATCCTCCTGCCCAGCGGCGGCGATACCAGCTACCCCGGCCTGGTCTGGCACGAGGGCGTGCTGTGGGTCAGCTATTATTCGTCGCACGAGGGCAAGACGGCCATCTACCTGGCGCGGATCACGCACCTGCGGGAACCGGCTCCGCAGCCGCCGCCTGTTCCTGCGCATTGATCGCGTTCTGAGCTTGCTCGACCCACCACGCCTCGGCCCGGCGGGCGTCCCACTCGCAGGCCGAGGCGCAGCTCGCGAGCGCGAAATCGAGCGCTTTCACGTCGGTATAGCGCTCGTCGGGCTTCTTCGCCAGGCAGCACAGGACGACCTCCTCCAGATCGCTGGGGAGCTCCGGCCGGAACTTCGAGGGCGGCTCGACGGGATCGCGCGCATGGGCGATCATCAGGGACGTCGGGTTCGTCTCCGTGAACGGCGGGCGGCCCGTCAGCACGAAATAGAGCACGCCCCCCAGCGCGTAGATGTCCGTGCGGCCGTCCACGTCGCGCTCGCCGACGGCCTGCTCGGGCGACATGTACGTCGGCGTGCCGCTGACGACCTGATCGGCGGTCAACTGCGCGGCGTTGGCGTCCTGCGTCGGCTTGACCAGCCCGAAATCGAGCACCTTGGCCACGTCGAACTGGCCGCCCCGGACCGCCACGAAGATGTTCGCCGGCTTGAGGTCGCGGTGGATCAGCCCCAGGTTGTGCGCCTCGCTCAGGCCGCCACACACCTGCCGCATCAGGTAGATGGCGCGCCCAGCGGCAGCGGCCCGTATTGCCGCACCATATCGTCGAGACTCAGGCCCGGGAGGTACTCCATCACATAGTAGAATGTGCCGTCGTCCGTGTGGCCGTAGTCGTAGATCTCGATCACGTTCGGGTGCGACAACCGCGCGGCCGACTGCACCTCGCGCTCGAAGCGCTCGAGCGCCACCCAGTTCGTCTGCATGTCGCCGTGGATCAGCTTGAGCGCACAGGGGCGTTTGAGCAACTGATGCTCGGCCAGGTAGACCTCGCCCATGCCGCCCGCGCCGAGCTTCTGACGGAGCTGATACTGGCCGAACCGCTTCGCCTCGTGCAACTCGGCACGCAGGCTGTTGAGGATATAGGAGCCATAGAGCGCCAGCACCGCCCCGATCCCCAGGAACAGGATGTTCGAGCCGGTCTCCTCGGAAGTGCGGATCAGCGCGACGACCGGCGCCGCTTCGGGGAGGGACTTCAGGAAAAGCCCGGCGGCGACCGGGCCGACGAACATCGCCACGAGCACCCACACGGCCGTCTTGGGCGGGTTCGGGATGAGCGTCCCGTAGATCAACATCAGCGCCATCATCTGGATCACCGCGTCCTTGGTGAACGCCAGGATGACCGGCGCGAATTCGGGCCCGCGGTGAATCAGGTCGAGGCCGACAAAGTAGTGAGAGGCCATCACCAGCGCCGTCATGCCCAGGAACAGCACGTACTCGACGACGCGGAGCTGCTTGCGCGACAGCGACACCTCGCTCGCCAGCAGACCCGCGACGCCCGCCGTGAGCAGGCAGCGCAGCGCGAGCAGTCCCACCCGGAGCGAAAAGCGGCTGCCTTCCGCCGTGAGCGTGCCGGGGTTGTCACTGAGAAAGATCCAGAAAAGCAGAAAGCCGGAGGTCGCGGCCAGAAACACCGCGGCCCCGAGCAAACGTCTCCTTAGCAGGGAATGCGTCTCGGCGCCCAGACTCGCCATCGTGCCCGCGACCAGGGCCACGTGCGCCGATTGATCGACGTCGGTCGAGAACGCCGACTGGCCGCCGCTCGCGGTTTCGTCCGCGATGGACCACGTGCCCGACGGCACCAGTTCGACCTCGGCATCACCCTCGACCAGATTCGGGGATTGGGGTTGGCTCATGGATGGGTCTCACCGTCGAAGGCCGTCGGGTTCGGTAACGAGATCGACAAAGATCAGAAGAAACCGTCTCGTTCGCACGCCGTCACTCGGGCTTCTTCGTGTCGCCGGACGTGCCTTGCACTTGCTCTTGCACGCTCTTCACAGCGTCGCGCGCCTTGTCACCGATCGATCGCGCGGCCGGTTGGACTTGCTCTCCCAGGTTCTTCACGGCCCCGCGCGCCTTCGCGCCAAGCCCGGTGGTGTCGACGGGGATCTCTTTTTGGATCCCCTGTCCGAGATCCTTGGCCCCCGCCTGGATCCGCTCGGTCACGGTGCCCGAGGTGCTCTTCTGGGCCATCCCGAGCGACGGGATGAACGTGAAGGCGAGGACCACCAGTCCGAGCGTGACGATCGGCTCGATGACCCGCCCGCACGGCTTGCGCATGCGCTTCCAGTGCTGCGATAAATAGATAAACGTCAGTGGCGGGATCAGAAACATGACGCCCTGAATCGGACCCTCGCGGAACGGAATCGCGGCCAGATTGGCGAGGCCGCTCACCAGCCGGGCGACGTTCAACAACACCACGACGGTCGCGCCCAGCATCGTCAGCGCCTGGTTCTGGAGAAGCGCTCCCATGATCAGCACCAGGAGGAACGGCACCGAAACCAGGTACGACTGCTCGTTGATCCAGCGGAAGAACCGGGCGATGCCGGTCCACTGCTTCCGGTATCCGATCACGAGCCCGCCCGCGGCCCGCGACCCGCCCACGGGCCGGGCCGCCGGAATCGACCCGGCGATCTGATAGGGGCCGGAGAACGCGCCGTCATCGAGCGGCGTCGCCCTGCCGACCGGCTTGAGCGCGGCCATGCTGATCGGCTTGAGCGCCGCCTGGCTCGTGACCGCCTCGATCCAGGAGACGGGGTGCGCGGGCACCGCCACCGCCGCCGCCACGGGCCGTCGCGCGGACAGGTTGGCCCCGGCCATGGCAAGCCGGAAGTCCGGTTCCGGCTCCCGGGGAATCGTCATCGGCAAGCCGCATTTCTTGCAGCGGCCCGTCTTGCCCGCCAGGCGTGCATCGACCTCGAACTTCGAGTTGCACCCCGTGCAACGAAACACGATGGCCATCGCGTCACCTCTCCCGGGGGCCGCCGGATTCTTTGGGCGTTCGTCACGCTCGCGTCTTCGGATCAGAACAATACCAACCCCATCCCCAGCGCCAGCAGGATGAAGAACACGATCCCCTCGTCAAACCGCGTCAACAGCCAGAAATAGAACGTGGACAGCAGAAACGTGATCCCCAGCCAGTATTCCCACTTCTGGATCAACTGATGGATGTCCACCCCGCTCTGTGGACCCACCAGGAAGACATAGCTCAGTAACGCCACCCCGGCCGTGTAAACGACCGCCAGAAAGAGGAAATGCTTCTGCAAGGGCTCGAACTTGACCAGCGATCGAACGATCGAGAAGAGGAAGAAACACTTCATCGCGTAGTAGTAGATCGTCATCGAGAGCATGAGACCAGCCCCCGGGGGAGACGAAACAAATCGCAATGGTGTCCATGTGACGCACGCATCGTAATCCACGCAAGAGAGGAAAGCAACGAGGTACAAGAAGAATTACGCGCAAAGGCGAAAGACGCAAAGCGGAATCTCGTCTTCTTTGCGCCTTGGCGCCTTTCGCGCGCTCTTCCGGCTTATTTCGCCTTACCAACCTTGATCAAAGCGGCACCATGGCGCGGGACCTTGACGGTGAAGCCCTCATCCTTGGCGCCCAGATCCTGCTGTCGCCAGAGGTCGCGCACTGTCATGGGGCCTTTCAAGCCCATCTCGCTCCAGGAGACCGTCACCGGCTGTTCATCCTCGCCGAGGTTGAACAGGCCGACGGCGATTGTTCCATCCTCGAGGGGACGGGCCCAGATCTGCGTCTCCTCGCGCTGGGCGACGCGGCCGGCGGGCTTGCCGAGCGGGTCCTGGTTGACGGCGAGCACCTCGTCGTTGGTCAGGAGGTTCAGGGTGAAGTCATCGAGCTTGGTCATGTCGCAGCCGATCAGCAGCGGCGAGGAGAGCAGGCACCACAGGCTGATGTGGGTGTACTGCTCGCTGGGCGTCAGGTGGGTCGGGTGCAGGCTCGGGCCCCAGCCGACCTAGCCGACGACGAGCATGTCCGGATCGTTCCAGTTGCCCGGCTTGGCGAATTTCTCGTGGCCGTTCTGGCCGAAGCCGATGCCCGACATGCTGCCCCAGCTAGTCGGTGATGTCGCCGGTGGTGCGCCAGCAGTTGCCGCCGACCGAGCCGCCCCACTCCCAGACGTTGTCCATGCCGTACTGGCAGAGACTGAAGACGATGTCGCGCTTCTGGGCGCGGAGCATCCGGCCCATCAGGTCATACGGCTTCTTGTAGTAGGCGCGGCCGGTCCCTTTCTCGACGTTGCCGTAGCTGCACCAGTCGTACTTGAGGTAATCGAAGCCCCACTCGGCGAACCGCTCGGCGTCTTCCTTCTCGTGCTTGTAGCTGGCCACGCAGCCGCCGCACGTCGTGGGGCCGGGCGAGGAATACAGGCCCGCCTTCAGTCCCATGGCGTGGATGTAATCGGTCAGCGCCTTCATGTCGGGGAAACGTGGATTCGAGTTGATCTTGCCGCTTGTCGTCGCGGTCGGGACCGTGCAAGCGTCTTGTCGCCGCTCTTCGTTCTTGCGTCTCCAGAAGTCATCGATGTTGATGTAGATCCATCCGTGCTCACGCAGGCCCGCCTTCACGAAGGCGTCGGCGGCGTCGCTTGACGTTCTTCTCGGTCACGGCGCCCGCGAAGCAGTTCCACGAGTTCCAGCCCAGCGGGGGCGTCAGCGCCAGCTGATCGCCGACCACGATGCGCAGGTCGCGGCTGGCCGAGCCGAGCGCGTTGGATGCCGATGTCTTGACGACATATGTCCCCTTCTTCTCGACCGCGCCGGTGATGATGCCGGTGGCCGGATCGAGCTTGCAGCCCCTCGGGCAGCCCGGCGGCTTCGATACTTCAGGGGCCGCTCGCCGGTGGCGGGATCGTGAACAGGAACGGGCTGCCCGGACGCACGCCCACGACCTTCGCGCCATTGATGCGGGGCGTCGCCGGCGCCTTGGGCGTGAGGATGTAGGCGTCTTCCTTGTACTGCAGAACCTCGGGCTTCGCCCCCGCGTAGGTCGAGCATCGCCTCGGCCCAGTCGGCGTGATCGTGATCGATGCCGTCGCCCGCGTCGTTGACCTGGAGGACCAGCTTCTTGACGCCGGTCAGGTTCACCTCGACCGCCTTGGCCGGCTGCTTGCCCCGCATCACGCCGCTGGACAACAGCGTCTTGCCATCGCCGATGACGCTTGAACTCGACGCTGCCCCGGCCGTCGGTCTCGTCATCCACGCCAACCGTGGCGGTGAACTTCTGACCGGCTCCCTTCAGGTCGACCACGAGGCGGGAGTCGGCGTGCGTGCCGAACCCGTGCGCGAACGTCTTGCCGCCGATCGCGAGCGTGTGCCCATCGACCGACTTGTTGCGGGCCGGGTTGCCGAAGCCCTGAGTGGCGGAGTGCAGGTCGAGCGCCGAGAGACGCATCTCGTCGCCACTCGCCGCCGCCACAAGGACGGCCACCGCCGCCGCCGAAAAGAAGTACGAAAGGCCCCTGAAACGCATGCTGCGCTCCTGTGTGCTGGTTTCGAAGCCTCCGCCCGGAACCTATTCCGAGGCGGGATCGTCCCCATGTTACCGGGGGCAGGCGCCGGATTCATGCCCTTGGTGGCGGGGTTCTGCTCCGATGACGGTACGCGAGCGATGGTACGGCCCATTCAGGCATGGGGCCGGCTTCACCGTGACTCTTCATTGCAAACTCGTGTCGCTGAGGCTACGCTGCACCTGAAGAGGCGGCTTGTTGATGTTTGCATTCCGTCTATTCACTGTCAGGCGGCGGAGGCTCACCGCATGGAATGCGAGGAGACGCTTGTTCGCCTGGTGAGGCTTCTCGGGTGCCTGCCCGGGGTCCAGGTGGCTTGGGCATCCAACGAGCCGCATCAGACAAGTATCGGCCTACTGATCGACTCGCAGGATTCCCTCGCCCTCTTGGTGCGTGCGGGAGCGGACGCCAACACGCCGTCGCTGAAGGTGAAGCTCCGGGGCTCCGAGGCCGGCCCGGGAAACCTTCGATATGTCTTGGAGGTTGAGGAGTCTTCGGGTAAGGGACATCGCCTCACGCCGCTCCAGGTCCTCGGGATCTTTCTAGCCAGGGACCTCAAAGCACACGGCCTCATTCCGGCGGAAGAGTCAGACGAGTTGCAGAGATCTTGGGACGCAAAGGTCCTTTGACCTGCCTAACCTGCGCGGGTGGCCCCGGTTGTCGCAACCGGGGCGGCGCAGCCGCAAGAGGTAGCAGAGAACGTGCCCGCGCCAACCCGGAACCTCTCGTCGCTGCGCGACCCCGGTTGAAGCAACCGGGGCCACCCGCGCTGTGCGGACCATCCGGAAAAAGCGCGGTCCGCACAGTCTTGTAGGGTAGGCTTCAGCCTGCCAATCCCAAAGAATTGCAGAGGCAGGCTGAAGCCTACCCTACAAGACCTGTTGAAGGTCATGTTGCCATGATCCCTCAAGACCGCGTCTCCCTGTTCGAGGCCCTCGCCGAACTGTGCCGCCGGTATCCCAACTGGAGGTTCGGCCAACTGGTCTCCAACGTCTCGGGTTGGGCCGACGTGGATCTCTGGGACGCGGAAGACGAACAACTTCTCGCGGCGGCTCAATCGCATCTGAATCAACTCTCGAATCGTCCGCAAGAGGTGAAAACCTCTCCGTGAGCGGCGGGATGACCGGATCATGCAGGAGCAACGACCATGATTTACAAAACGCTTGAAGGTGTGCTGAACCCGGATGGTCGCATGGTGTTGCCGCCGGCGGAGCTCCCGGATCATCCCGTGCGGCGTGATGGTCACGATCCTGGAGAGCGGCGAAGAGGAGGCGTTGTCCGAACTGGGAGACTATCTCGACAGGTTGACGGACTATGAGGAGCGTCTGGCACGGGGCGAAATCCAGTGGCAGTGAGCTTTGTAGGGTGGGTCAGCGGCGTCCGCGCCGCGCAACCCACCGTCCGTCATGCCGACCGAGGTGGGTTGCGCGGCGCGGACGCCGCTGACCCACCCTACAAGACTCAAGCGCGCAGGAACCGCCGCCACACCCGGGGGAACCCGAGACCGGCCAGCGCCACCAGCACCAGGCTCAGGGTGGAAGGCTCGGGAGTGGCCACGAAGAGCACCGTGGTGAACGACCCCTCCCCGCCCGCCAGCGGGGAGAACCCGATCGCCGTGTATCCCGGCAGTGGGTGCGGATCGAAGAGCACGTCCGGCAGCCCCGTGTCGATCCACTCGCCCGTGTCCGGGTTGTAGGAGTCGTTCGAGATCGAGCTCTTGTCAATCTTCCCGTTCGCGTCCGTGTGATCGAAGAATTTTGTTGATTTATTATTCTTATAAGACGTGAACGTATGTGAATCTCCAGTCTTATTGCCGTTCTTGTCCCTTTCATCCTCATTCGACGTCTCGGAGGTGGAGCCGTCGTCTTCCTGTTTCGTCGTCTCATCGCCGGCCAGCGTGCTGACGATCCCCCCGAAGTTGAAGGTCGCCGAGACGGCATAAACGCCGTTCGCATCGACGGTCCCCGTGCCGGTCAGCGAGAAGCTCTGACCCTGGTAGGTTGTTCCTGGCACCGTCGCGTACTGGAACGAGCTGCCCGACGGGTCCACGAAGCTCGTGAAGGAGAGGGTCGCGGTCGGGTCGATGCCGCGGTCGTAGCCGAGCATCGTGACGTCCGTGCCGATCTCGCCGATCATGATCTCGGTCGACAACACCACGTCGGCCCGAGCGCGGGGTGACGCCGTCACGAGCGCACCCAGCAGACCAAACACGCCAAGAAGACGAACCGCGCGACGAGCGTTTGGGGGGGACATGAGACGCTCCTCGGTCCAGGGGGAAAGGTGTTCGAGCGGGAACGCGTCCGCGTTACACAAGACTTTATTAGAGCAAGGATTGCGGCTGGAGGAAATGCCCTCCAAGAAGGTTTCTTTTTTTAGACATATTACCCCGGCAAGAAAGTAGGTCGGACAATCCTGTCCGACTCCCCCAGCCTGTCGGACAGGATTGTCCGACCTACGGGAGGATCTTCTTTGCCGGGGTAATAGAAACCGTGCCGGAGGAGAATAACCCTCCGGCGCGGTTGTGCGGCTGGGATCAGAAGTGCCGGCTCACGCCTTGGCCGGGTCCTGGCCGCCGACCCAGTCGCCTTCGAGCTTCTGGTAGTCGGGCGGGGTCAGGGTCGAGCCCTCGAGCGGGTCGGCCTTCCAGCCGAGGACCTGGACCGGCTTGCCGCGCTCGTGGCTGACCTTCTCCCAGTGCCGCGCCCACGAGGTGTCGGCTTCCGTGACTTTCTTGGCCTCCTTATCGAAGTACAGGGCCTTGCCCTCGCGGTAGGACTGCACGCCCATGTTGACCGTGGTGATGGCGGCCGCGCCGAGGTCGGGCGGGCAAAGCGTCTCCTGGTTGCGCGAGCGGACGCAGCCCAGGAAGTGCTCCCAGAGGGCGCGGGTGTCGGCATCGCCGCGGCCTGCGGGCTGCTCGGGCTGGAACAGCTTGCCGCCTTCGCCCGTATTCGCTCCCGGAGGGGCCGGGCGACCCTCGATCTTCTGCTCGACGACCGTGAAGCCGTCCTTGGGCGTGGCGCCGAACTTGATCGTGGCGGTGTGGCCGCGGATGATCTCGCCGAGCTGCACGTCGTTGCACATCGTGGCGGAGATGATGACCTGGCAGCCTTCGTCGTAGTCGGCGACCACGGTGGCCACGTCGGGCACGTCGCGGCCGTCGTACTCCATGTACAGGCCGCCGGCGCCGACGACCCGCCGCGGCAGCCGCACGCCCATCGCCTGGATCATGTGCGTGAGCTGGTGCACGAACAGGTCGGTGTACATGCCGCCGCCGAAGTCCCAGTAGCAGCGCCACTGGGCATAGCGGGCGCGGTTGAACGGCTGGTCGGGCGCCAGGCCGAACTCCGTGCCGAGGAACATCTTCCAGTCGACGGTCTTGGGGGTCATGTCCGCGGTGAGCGGATAGTACCGCCACTGGCCCATGTTGCTGTTGCGGTAGTAGCTGGTCTGGCCCTGCAGGACGTGGCCGATCTTGCCGTGGACGATCAGGTCGTTGGCCATGCGCCAGCGGGGATCAGCGGTGGACTGCACGCCGACGGTCATCACCTGGCCGGTCTTCTTCCACGCGGCGACGACCTGGTGGGCCTCGTCGACCGTGTGGGTCATCGGCTTCTCGCAATACACGTCCTTGCCGGCGTTCATGGCGTCGATGGTGATCTTGGCGTGCCAGTGATCGGGCACGCCGATGACGACGCCGTCGATGTCCTTGCGGTCGAGCAGGCGGCGGAAGTCCTTGGTGACGGCGTTCTTATCGTCGGGGTTCAGGCCGCACCGCTCGGCCGAGGGGTACAGGCCGCGGCCGACCTGCTTGTTGCCGTCCCAGACATCGCAGACGGCGATGATGTCCACCGCCTTCCCCTCTTTCTTGAGATCGAGGAGGTGGCCGATATGCGCCTGGGCCCGGCCGCCGGGTCCGATGACGGCGAAGTTGAGCTTCTCGTTGGCGTCCTTGACTTTGCCAACGGCCGGATGGGCAAACGCACCGGCGGCCGCGAGCGCCCCGGCGGCGGCGCCGGTGGTCCCGAGGAAGTCACGCCGTGACAATCGCTTCGGACTGGTCATATCGCTGGTCTCCAAGGTCCATCGCGCAACCCCGGACCGGCCCGTCGCCTGCGCGTTGCGGACTCAGGCCGTGTGGGGACTGCCCTTCATGGTGCCCCGATCGGCGGCGGCGTGCAACGGGCCACTACCGGAAATCCTCGGCGGTGCTCGGTGTTCGCCAGCCTGACTCTGGTAGCGTGGGCTTGGCCCACCATCTGGGCCCGCTGGGGGAGATGGTGGGCCGAGCCCACCCTACGGGAGAACCGTTCCCGACACCCCGGGGAAAATCGCGGGCGGTGGCCTTGACCGACTGTCCGGCGGCCGGTCTCTGACGATAGAATGAACGATCCCCGCGGACTCGCTGACCTGTTCCCTCCCCGACCCTAGTGACGATGCCGATCAACTTCCAGTGCCCGAAGTGTGGAGTGACTCTGAGCCTTCCTGAAGGTGTGGAAGGGCGGCGGTTACGGTGTCCGCACTGTCAGGAGCGGTTCCAGTACGGGGCCGCGGTCGCGAAGGCGAAACCGAAATCGGGGCCTCCGAACTCCCCGTCTTCCGGCGTCACCAGGCGGCCGGGGTCGTCGCTGCTGTTGACCGAGAGCAATGAGGCCGACATCCCACGCGCCGAGAAGGACCTGCGCGAGACGTTCAGCGCGGACATGCTCCTGGGCGCGGCCGAGCCTCCCAAGGCCAAGAAACCGAGCAGTCCCGCGCGCCGATCGCGGACGCCGCCAGTTTGCTCTCGGACGGGGGCTTGCCCAAGAAGCGCAAGGTGACCGCCGAGGGCCGCTCCCGGCCGCGGCGCTGTCCCGGTTGCGGCGCGGTGGTGCCTGCCGGCATGTCCCTGTGCCGTTGCGGCCTGGACCTCGACACCGGCAAGCGGGCGCAGGTCCTCGACGAGATCCTCGAGGAGGCCCCGCCGCCGCCCTCCGGACCGTCCTTGCCCCTGAGCGTGGTCGTCCCCGGCGTGCTGATCTTGCTCATCAGCGGCGTGCTGACGATCACCGCCCTGGTCAAGTCGGTGGAGACCGGCGGACCCGCGATCGGTCCGATCAGCCAGCAGCAAGGGTTCCTGAGCCTGGCCCTGATCGGCGGGTTCAGCATCTACGCGGCCACCCAGTTCGTGCGGCTCCGGTCGATCAAGATGGTGATCGTCGCCTTGCTGCTCGGCGCGCTCATCGATCTGGTCGGGCTGATCGTCATGCCGATCGTCGATGCCGTGAACTTGGATCAAGCCAAGATGGAGGCGCCGATCGATATCGACACGCCGGGACAAATCCAATCCGCAGTCGAGACCCTCAACCTGCGGAAGCTCTATTGCGGCATCGCCATCCTCCTGGCGGACGCCGGGCTGGTGATCTACCTCCTCACGCCCGTCGTGCGGGGCCATTTCGAGCGCAACCGCGAGGGCCCGATGGTGCCGATCGGATAATGATCGAGAGGCAACAGGCTGATGGCCGATGACTGATGGCCGATGACTGATGGCCGATGGCTGATGGCTGATGGCCGATGACTGATGGCCGATAACTGGCAGTGGGCAGCCATCAGTCATCGTTCATCAGCCTTTTGTCCTCCGCAGCCGGCCGCATCAGGCCGTGGCGCTGTCGAGCGGGCTGCGCCAGATCGGCTGGATGGGGAACAGGACGCGGGCAGGCTCGATCGCGGTGGAGGTGGACGCCTCGACGCCATCCTCGGCGACGGCCCGGTCGATACCGGAGTGACCCAGGACCAGCCGCGCGAAGGCCGGCGCCGTCAGACTCAGGTGCCGCCGGCTCAGCTTGTCGGGCTCGATGCGGGCGGACTTCGCGTCGATGTGAATAAGCCAGCGATGATCCTCGACCGAGAGGCCCAGCTCCAGCGGGAGGACCGTGCCCGCAGCCCTCGCGCGGCGGGTTAACTCGGGCAGGATGGCATGGAGAAGGCGGTCCGGGTCGGGGATATGGTACATCGCGCAGGAGTCTTCCCATTCCTCCTGATCGATGATCCGGCCGCCGGCCTGGCGCACCACGTCGAGGGCCGGGTGATCGACGGGGGCATGAATCGGGACTTCCGGATAAGCGCGCTCGAGGGCCTCGGCCCGGATGCGCCCGAGCAAGGCGCGGAGGGCCTGGGGATAGGCCTGGTCGCTGGCGATCTCGAGCACCTTGTGGTCCTTGACGAAGGCATAACCGCGCACGCTCTCGCCCTGGCAGGCGACCCAGATCACGTGGGCATAGCGGCGGCCGATGACCCAGCGCCAGTAGTCCTCGGAGCGGACGACCGAGCCGATCGTGTGGCCGAACTGGGCATCGTAGAGCCGCATCAAGTCCCCGAGCTCGACCTGGCGCCAGGGCCGCACGTGCCAGGCGCCGCCCTTGGCCTCGACCAGCCCGTCGCCACTGGCCGGCAGGCTCCGGCTCGGGATCAGGCCGAAGGTCTGGTTGCCGCACACGCCCCAGCCCAGCGGGCGATAGAACTGCGGCATGGTGGTCGTGAGTGTCTGCACGACCGCGCCGGTCTCGGCGGCACGCTGATCGGATAAGCGGATCAGGTGGTGCGCCAGGCCCAGGCCGCGATACTCGGGCAAGGTCGCCACCCACATCACCCCGTTGAGCGGCAGGACGGCTGCCCCATACCGCATGGGCCGCTCGGTCAGGTGCAAATGGCTGGCGATCCGGCCCTCGATGCGCCACCAGCCGCTGGTCGGGCCGATAGGACGGGTCCGCCAGCGCGCCCAGAAACGTATCCCGATCGGGGCCATGGAAGACGTGCAGTAAGGTCTGATAGATGGCCTCGTGATCCGCTTCGCTCCCCACGGCGAACTCGACAGGACCACGACGCATCGGTAAGCGAAGACCCGGTGACGGGGCTTTCATGGGCGGAACCACCTTCATCCCGACTCCTCCCGAGGCTCGAAGCGGCATGAGAGGAATCGGACCAACCAACCACGGAGAGGCCATCTCCCACATATTCTAGGCAGACATCCGCGGCGCCGCCTCAACCTGTCGGCCCCCGGACCGATTTTTTTTGCGGCCCGCTGGAACAACCGGATATCACCCGACTTGAGAACCCTTCCCGCCCGGGGAGAGGGGGCCAGATCGGGGACTTCCGGAACCGACCCTCAGTCCCCGGCCGCCGGTTCGTTGTCGTCTTCCGCCGAGGGCTCGTCCGGGATGTTCAGTTCCTTCATGCGGCGGTAGAGCCGGGGACGGGAGATGTCGAGCAGCTCGGCGGCCCGGGACTTGTTCCGCCGGGCCAACTGGAGGGCCTGCTCGATCAAGCGGCGCTCGACCTGGGTGAGCGTCTGGTCCAGAGGATGAATCGCCGGCGGCATCGGGGGAGGCGTGTAGGCGGCACCGAGATGACCCCGGATCGCCGCGGGCAAGTCCTCGGCGCGGATCAGGTCGTCGGCCGCCAGGGCATGAGCGGCTTCGATGACGCGCATCAGCTCACGGATGTTGCCCGGCCAGTCGTAGGCGGCCAGCACCTCGAGCGCCGCGGCGTCGAACCCGGCCCGCCGCCGCTCGGCCCGCTCGTTGACGCGCTCCAGCAGGTGCTGAGCGAGCAGTGGGATCTCGTCGATCCGCTCGCGGAGCGGGCTGAGCCGGATGACGAACGTCGTGAGCGCGTAGAACAGCTCGGGCCGGAGACGGTCTCGACGGCGCGACGACTCAGGATCAAGGGCCGTGGTGGCGATGAGCCGGACCGATCCGTCGAGCGCCGGCCAGTTGCACTTGCAGGTCGCGCGGCAGGTCCGAGACCTCGATCAACAGGAGACTGGCCCCGTCGGGGAGCATGAGCCGGCGCGGGGAGGGGGCGAGGTTCTCGGTCCGGGGCGGGCCGCCGAACAGCTCGCGCTCGAGGATCTCCGGCGGCAGGGCCGCGCAGTCGAAGGGAATCAGCGGGATCGGAGCGGCGTGGCCCGAGCTGGTGGATGGTGCGCGCGGCCAGCCGGCGGCCGGTCCCAGACTCGCCGACGATCAAGACCGGCACCCGGGTGGCTGCCGCCGCGGCCAGTTGGTCGAGCAGACGGCGGTGCGCGGCCCCTTGACCGAGGATCGTGTCGCAGCCGTAGCGCAGCCGGAGCCGTTCCCGCACCTCTTCCAGCTCTGCCCACAGACGCTGGGTGACGCTGTCGGGGGCCTGGGCGACCGCGTCCCGCTCACGAACGATACCCACCACGCCCAGCATCCGGCCCTGCTCGTCGCGCCACGGCCAGAACTCGATGCGCCGCCAGCGCCGTTCGCCGTTTTGATGGACGATCAATGCGGGCCCGCCGGCGGGCTGTCCCTGGAGCGTCTCCGGGGGCGGGCCGAAGCTGGAGAGCCACCCCATCGCGCCCTCGTGCCCGGGACCGCCGGAGGGCTGACACTCCTGGCCCAGCACGGTCTCGGCCGCGCGTCCCGTCAGTTCCTCCCAGGCGCGGTTGACATAGATGAGCCGCCGCCGGCCATCGAGTCCGAACATCGGCTCGGCGGCCTGCTGGAGCAAGGCGTGCAGCTTCCGGATTCCGGACAGGCGAGACGTGCCCATGACTCGATTCGTACAGGCGTCGGAGAAGACGGGCGATGCGCCAGGAGAGCGCACCGCGGATGCGGTCCCAAGCGACCTGTGTTTCAGGATGGTCGTGCGGTCGTCGCAAGGCAACAAAAAACCGTCCCGCAATCGCGCCCGACGGCTCTTTCGGGACCACCAGGGGTGCGACCGCGAGCGCGGAGATCACGAGGTGCCGAAATGACTCCACGACCAGACGACCTGACCGACGATCAATTGCCGGTTGTTCTCTTCCCACTCGACGGGAATGATCGGGTATTCCCGGTTCGGCTGGTTGGGGCGCAGCAGGAGGTGCCGCCCACTGATGTCGAGCCAGCGAATCACGGGCTGACCATCGGGGTTCGCAACCACGAGACGACCCTGGAGCACATTCGGGTCCCGGGCCGTGCAATCAATGGCCGCGACCGACCCGACCGGCAAGATGGGGTGCATCGCGTCGTCCTCGAGCCGCACGGCGATGGTTTCCCGAGGGTGGGGGATCCACTGGCGGAAGGCCAGGATATGCCCCTCGATCGCGGGCATCGCCGCGGGCCAGCCACTCAGGGCGGACAACGTGGTCAAGCCCACCGCCACAAAATCGGAGATGGTCTCGGCCGGCAGATTCTCGGGCGTGGCCAGGAGGATCTCGCTGGGCGCTGCTCCAGCTTTTCCAGCCCGCGCCGGATCAATTGCTCGGGCGTCATGCTGGCCAGGACCTGGTCTTCCAGGTTGGTGCGATACCGGGGGCCGGAACCGGTGAGCAACCAGATCGGGTTGATCCCGGTCTGGTCAATGAACGCCAGCAGCACCTCGGCGGGCACGGTCACACCCGTTTCGTAGTTGTACCACGTCCGGGCCGGCAGTTCGAGCCGCCGCGCCAGCTCCGGCCCGCCGTGCTCGCCGAACAGCTCCTGCCGGACGTCGCGCAGGCGAGCCGAGATCTGCGCCTTGACACTGACGCGAAGCGACGGAGTCTTTTTTCGGGCCACGTCTCTCGATCCCCTTGCCAGCGGGATCCCCCCGCGTTGCCCAAAGCCCGCAATTTCTCGCGCGTTTCATCCCCCGGGCTTTGTTCCTCAGGCATCTACGCCTAAGCTTAGCAAAACAACGCGATGGGCATTCGTTTACCTCCCGCGCCCAGCGCGGTCCGGTTCGGTCACTGCCTCATCATGACGCTCCGTGAGAGCCTTGCCAATAGGTGAGAACGGCTGAATCGACGGAATACAGGCGCCGCGCCTCAAATCGGCACGCGCTGTTGCGCGCTGGCAACATATCGGGGATCTCATTGGTCTTATCCTGGCGAACGACGGCTTAAGAACGACACCGTAGGAATAGGCGTGCGTCACAACCTCATGTCACCTTTGGGTCGCTGCGGAGACCCGCTTCCGAAGTCTTGTCGGGTGGGTTTTGGCCTGCCAATTTCCATCCTCTTCTTTGGAATTGGCAGGCCAAAACCGACCCGACGGGAGGGGACTTCCGCTTTTCGTAGGCCCTCTTTAGCGGAGGTTGCGAACCGAGAAGGGGATCACGCCCCGGCCGCCGCCGAGGCGGTGTCGAAGACCGAGGCCGCACCTTTCACGACCGCCTCCGTGATGGTGTAGGTCTGGCCCTCTTCGCGCTCGGGGAGTTCGTACATGATGTCGAGCATCAGGTTTTCCATGATCGAGCGCAGGGCGCGCGCGCCGGTGCCGCGGGCCTTGGCGCGGTGGGCGATCTCGCGGATCGCCTCGGGGGTGAAGGCCAGCTTCGCGCCGTCGTGATGGAAGAGGACCTGGTACTGCTTGCTCAACGCGTCTTTCGGGTCGGTGAGGATGCGCGCCAGGTCCGCTTCGGAAAGCTGGTTCAAGGTGGCGGCGACCGGCAGCCGGCCGATCAGCTCGGGGATCATGCCGTAGCGCTCGAGATCCTCGGGCTGAACCTGCGCGATCAGCTCGTTGCGTTCCCGCTCGCGGTCGGGCGACTCGCCCCGGCCGAAGCCGATCAGCTTGCGCCCCAGTCGCTTGCCGATGATCTCGTCGAGGCCGACGAACGTGCCGCCGCAGATGAACAGGATATCGGTCGTATCGACCTGGATATACTGCTGTTCGGGATGCTTGCGGCCTCCCTGGGGGGGACGTTGGCCACGGTGCCTTCGAGGAGCTTCAAGAGGGACTGCTGCACGCCCTCGCCCGAGACGTCGCGGGTGATCGAGACGTTCTGGCTCGTCTTGCCGATCTTGTCGATCTCGTCGATGTAAATGATGCCGCGCTGGGCCGCTTCGATGTTCCAGTCGGCCGCCATGACGAGTTTGAGGATGAGGTTCTCGACGTCCTCGCCGACGTAGCCGGCCTCGGTCAAGGTGGTGGCGTCACCAATGGCGAACGGGACGTGCAGCCGGCGGGCCAGGGTCTGCGCAGCGCCGTCTTGCCACAGCCGGTTGGGCCGATCAGCAGCACGTTGCTCTTGGACACCTCGACATCCTGGAGATCCGGATCGTCGATCTCGGGCGCGAGCACCCGCTTGTAGTGGTTGACCACGGCGACGGCCAGGGTCTTCTTCACGCGCTCCTGACCAATGATGTAATCATCCAGGTGCGCGACCAGGGCCCGGGGGTGGGCAGATCCTCGATCGTCGGCTCGGCGCGGGTGTGCTGCTGGAAGAGGCCATGGCACGCCTCGACGCAGCGCTGACAGACGTGGACCGTCACCGGGCGCAACCCGCTCTGCACCAGGGCGTTGCCTTCGACCATCGGCCCAGCCTCGGTGGTCGGCCGGCCGCAGAAATCACACAAGGTCGGGGTCGGTCCGCCACTCGGCGCACCGTCGGGCGTTTTCGACAAGACACAGGCTCCCAGGGAGATGCCGGAGCGTCCCGGCGCCATCGACCCGGCATCTCGGTTTCGTTCGCGGTCTCACTTCCTGCTGCCATTCCAACGGAATTCGGCCCCCGACACAACGCCGAAACGCCCTCGGTCGACCGGCACGGGATCCGCAGTCCTTTTCAGAATCCCCGCGCCCCGAGCAGCCCGGCGCGGCTGGGCGTGCAATGGCCGTGGGTGACGACGGGGTAGGCGGCATGCTGGCCGGACCGCATTCCCGGGTAGTAGTCGGAGAGGACCCGGGCGCCGGGGATCGGCGGGCGGGGCAGGCTCCGGCGGATCGGCATAGGAACGGACCATGGGCTCGGCGAGACCGGATCGGGACCGGCTGCTGAGCCGATCCAGACGCGGCGTCGCCGCGAACGAGGTGACCGTGGCCGAGTGGCCGCGGGCATACGCGCTGGCATGCCGCGGACTCGATGGCGGACCGGCGGCCAAGCTCAACAGCACCAGGATAAACGCCACGCGAGCACGCGGCCCCTTCCAGCCCGGCGCATTCATGATGATGGTCCCTCCCCAAAGGATGCCCCGGCAGATCTATGTAGCGTAGGCCAACGAACGAATGGAAGCAAGATGCGGCGAGAATCGAACCCTGGGTTGTCATTTTGAAAGAGGAACCGAGTGCGTTCGTGAGCCCACTCAGGAAGGGCCAGGAATCCTCATGGAACTCTCGAAACGGCCGAGGGGCGATCAGTTCACGTTCCCGGGGCGCTACCGGGAACTGGAAACGCAAGTCCGCCGCCGGGTTGCGGGGCGCGACATCACGACGCTGTTCATCAACGCCTTCGATGGGCGGACGCGGCTGGGCCCGTTCCTGTTCGTGGACAAGCTGCTGATCCCCGGCGCCGCTCATGCCGTGGGCGCGGCCCTGTGCGGCGCTGGGTTCACGAACACGCGCGTCGTGCTCCAGCAATGGAATCCCCAGATCAGGCCGAGCCAGGCCCGTTTCGACGGCCGGCCGCCGGAACTGCTCCTGATCTCGGCCATGCAGATCCACAGTGCGCCGGCGTATCGGTTGATCTCGGACGCTTATGAACTAGGCGAACATCGCCCGCTGATCCTGGCTGGCGGCGCCAAGGCGATTTATGAGTCCTGGGACCTCTTCGGCCTCGGTCCCGACGGCAGCCAGGGCGCGGACGTGGTCGTCACCGGCGAGGAATTCGTGCTGCTGGAACTCCTCGACCGGATTCTCGAGTTCCAGGCGCCGTCCGAAACGCTCCGGCAGGCCTTCGAGCGGGTGCGCCGGGAGGGGCGCTCGAAAACATCCCCGGCCTGGTGTACCGCCGCGACGACAGCCACGGTGCGCTGATCCAGACGGGCGTGCAACGGCTCGTCCAGGACCTCGACGAGCTGCCGCCGCCATTCGACGCCCTGGGACTCTTCGAGCGCCCGCACCGGGCCTCCGGGCTCGATCCCCGGCCGGTGCCGGCGGACCGCCTCGGGCGCTACGGGAAATTGCTGGCGGCCGTCACCACGCACGGCTGCAAGTTCCATTGCTCATACTGTCCGATCCCGGCCTACAATCAGTGTTCGTTCCGCCATCGTGGCCCGGAGCGGTTCGTCGCGGACTTTGCCGGCGTCGCCGAGCGATCCGGGATCACGAGCTTCTTCGGCACGGACGACAACTTTTTCAACGACCCGGCCGCCGCGGGCGCATCCTGGAAGCGATGGTGCGCGGCACCGTGCGGGGACGGCCCTTCCGCAAGGCGATCTGGTTCGGCACCGAGTCGACCGAGTTCGACATGGACAAGAACCTCGATCTCCTCCCGCTCGCCCGTGACGCTGGCATGCGCGCGATCTGGTTCGGCATCGAGGACATGACGGCCGAGCTGGTCAAGAAAGGGCAAGAGTCCGGAGAAAACCCGGCGCGTCTTCCGGGCGCTGCTCGACCACGGCATCGCCCCGATGCCGATGATGATGCACCACGACGGCCAGCCGCTCTGGTCGCGCAAGGTCTCTACGGGCTGCTCAACCAGGTTCAGTTCCTGAAGCGCGCCGGCGCCGTCAGCGCGATGATCACGTTCCTGACGCCGAGCGTCGGGTCGCGGGGCTACGAGCAATCGTTCCAGGACGGCCTGGTGCTGCGACGGGTGGGCAACCGCACGATCGAGGATCGCCACTTCGACGGCAACCACTGCATCGCCACGAAGACCGCCCGGCCCTGGCGGAAACAGCTCAACATGCTCATCGGCTACGCGGTCTTCTACAATCCGATCCGCGCGCTCAAGGCCCTTTTCACGTTCGACGCGCTCTGGAAGTACCGGACCGTCTACCAGGTTTTCGGCAACCTCGGCGTGATCGGTTCGACATGGAAAACGCTCGGCTGGCTGCGCCGGCTGGCCACCGGCCGCATCGAGCAGCCGGCGGGACGTGCCGGCGCCGAAGTTCCGCATGGTGGGACCGTCCACAGCGCCAGGCACGACCACCCGCGCCGAATCGATGCCGTAGGATGGATTCCGCCGAAATGGGGGGACTCCAGATGCCAGATGACTGATGCCAGATGACTGATGCCGGATGACTGATGCCAGATGACTGATGCCGGATGACTGATGCCAGATGCCGGATGGCGGATGCCAGATGTTCAGAGCGTCCGACGAGGCCCAGCATCAGTCATCAGTCGGAATCGTAGGCGATCACAGGCCGATGGCGACAGGTGTTCAGATGAGAGCCAGATGCGGCAGCACCTAAAGCTGATCTGGCCACCTTGGAGTCCCCGAGGCAACCCCCGAAGACGCGTCGGCGTGTCGGACCGAAGCAAGGCAGGAAATAGGCTCGGGGCGACAAGACGGCTATTGAACTTTTGATCGCTGGCGTCCGGGGCTGGAAGCCCGAGCTACGGCGGCAACTGGAAGACCGCACGTAGTCGCAAGGTTGAACATCATCCGCGATCGCTGTTCCGACCGGACCTGGAAGATTTGTATCATGGAAGGAGACTCAAGGCCGTAGATGTTCGACGTCGAGGACGTGTGAACCATGCAAATGCTCAAAGGAATCCGAGTCGTTGGCTGGAAGTCGATCAAGAATCAGACCGTCGATCTGATCCCGTTGACCGTCGTGATTGGAGCTAACGGAGCCGGGAAGTCGAACCTGCTCTCTCTGTTCAAGCTTCTAAATGCTATGTTCGCCAACACGCCCGGCTTTCGGAACTATGTGGCCCAAAGCGGGTTCGCCGACAGCCTGCTGCACTACGGAGCCAAGCAGACGCCGGTGGCGGAACTGGAACTCACCTTCAGCACGGACGCCGGGGAGACGACGTATTTCGCTCGCTGGGCGGCTGCTGCCGGTGGAACGCTCATTTTCACCGAAGAGCGTGTCACCTTCCACAGAACCGACGCGCCGCAACCACTGGTCGTAGACCTGGGTGCCGGTCATCCTGAGACTAACCTGCTGGCGTCGGCGGACGGGGGCAACCAAACGTCCGAGGTCGCCCTTCGCTTGCTTCGGTCCTGCCGACTGTTCCACTTTCACGACACGTCGGAGAGCGCCGCATCTCGCCACCCGTGCTACGTCAACGCCAATCGGTTCCTGTATCCCGATGCGGGGAACTTGGCGGCGATGCTCTACCTGTTTCGGCAGCAGCACCCGACTGCGTACCGCCGCATCACCGCCACGGTTCGCCAGATGGTCCCCGACTTCGATGACTTCGTGCTCGAGCCGAGCAAGCTGAACCAGAACCAGATTCTCTTGAACTGGACGCACAAGGGCCGTCCGTATGAGTTCGGCCCTCATCAGCTTTCGGACGGCTCGCTTCGGTTCATCGCCCTGGCCACCCTGCTGTTGCAACCGGAGGACAAGCTGCCGCTGCTGATCGCACTCGACGAGCCGGAACTCGGTCTGCACCCCTCGGCCCTTGAGATTCTGGCGGGCATGGCAAGGGCAGCCAGCTTGCACCGCCAGCTGCTCTTTGCCACACAGTCGTCCGTCTTTCTGGATCATTTCCAGCCGGAGAACGTGGTGGTCGTGAACACCAAGGCGAGCACGTCGGAGTTTCAACGGCTCGACGCCGAGAAGCTGAAAGCATGGCTTGCCGACTACACGCTCGGTGAGATTTGGGAGAAGAACGTGGTCGGTGGAGGGCCATACGGATGAAGCGCCTCTACCTGACCGTGGAAGGGCAGACCGAAGCCGCCTTCGCAACCACCGTCCTCACGCCGCACCTGGCGAACTTCAACGTCTTCCTGTACCCGCCACGGTTCACCGGCCTGCACCGCCGCCGCCGGGGTCGGATTCCCCAGGGCGGGCTGCTCAACACGTTCGGTCACGCCTTGGCCGACATGCAAACGTGGCTGAAGGAGGACCAGTCGGCGGACGCTCGCTTCTCGATGATGGTCGATCTGCATTCGCTCCCCCACGATTTTCCTAACTATGCAGCAGGGATGGCGAGGCCAACCGGAAGGGAAAAGGCCAACGCCCTTCAGCAGTCGTTGGCGCAAGAGATGGCGGACACCCGATTCGTTCCCTACTTGTAGTGTCACGAGTTTGAGGCTTTGGTGCTGGTCGATCCTGCCCGCATTGGCACTCTCTACGATGTCCCGAACGTACAAATGCAGGCGTTGTGTCAGGAGTGCGCTGCCTTTGCCACCGCGGAAGAAATCAACCTCGGACAGCATTCGCACCCGAAGTATCGGATCGAGCAGAGAGTCCAGGGTTACGACGAGAACGTGGCCGGGCCACTTCTGGCCGAAGACATCGGGCTTGCGACTCTCCGGGCGCAGTGCCCCCATTTCGGAGAATGGCTCACTCGACTTGAGCACCTTGATACGTGAACTGCCGGCTCGACAGCGCAACTCTTGTCCCTGAAATGAGAAAGCCCTTCGGCGAGAACGCCGAAGGGCTCATCTCCGAAAAAAGTCGAGGCGACGGGATTTGAACTCTCGGACGAAATCTTGGCTGACTCGACAAGTGCTTCGGTCTGATCGACCGACGCATCCGGGAAGTATTACCCCGGCAAGAAAGTAGGTCGGACAATCCTGTCCGACTCCCCCGGCCTGTCGGACAGGATTGTCCGACCTACAGGAGGATCTTCTTTGCCGGGGTAATAACTTCGCGGCCTGATGCGATCTGTACGCTTGTCACCATCGACTCGTGAACGATTACCCGGAATCTGCATCCGGAATCTGGAGTCTGGAATCCCCCCCTGCGGAGACGCTACCGCGTGCTGTGAGGTGATCCCGCGCCTGGCAAATGCCTGGCCAGAGCGTCGGGACGGACGTCATCAGGGGTCAGGGCCACCCAGCGGGCGGCGCTGGCCGGAGCGGTCCTGAGGTGACGTTCCAGGGCGACCGCGACGGCGCGGCTGAACTTCTCGGCGCCGGCCGCGTTGAGGTGGAACGGGTCGTAAAAGTCGGTCTTGGGCAGGCCGAGTCCACGACCATCGCAGACGACCAGGTTGGGGAACTCGTCCTGGAACCGTCGCAGGAACGCCTGCTCGGCGGCGGACAGGCCGTTCTGGGCGCGGCGGGCCTCGCTGGTGGGCGTCACGGGCATCAAGAGCCAGAAGACGCGGATCTCGTGGGCGGCGGCCAGGGACAGGAGCTGGCGGATCGCCTGCTCGTGTTCGGGACGGCACGACCAGCGATACGAGCGGATCGTGGGCAAGGACGCGGGGGCGTTCTCACTGAAGTTGCCCAGGAAGGGCACGCGGAAACCGCCATGCTCGGGTCCCCGGATGCGCCACTCGCGCTGCATGCGGGTTTCGAACGGTTGGCCGGCCAGCGCGAACAGGATGGCGCCGCGGATTTCGGCACGGGCCACGAAGGTAGGGAGCAGCCAGTTCCCAAGCACCTGGAGCGGCAGGAACGGCTCGCGCGCCTCGGCCGCCAGTTCCAGCACGCCGCGCGGGCCGAACAACTCGGGCCATTCCGCGCTGTTCAGGCTCGCCGGCGCGGAGAGCAGCGGCGGAAAGGCGTTCAGGACAATCGCCCGGGGCCGCGCGCCTTGGGCCAGAACCGCTCGCAGCAGGTGGGCGCTGACGACAGGCTGGGCCCGCACCACGGCCAGATTGTAAACCCGGCCGTCGAGCCGCTCTTCGAGCACGCGCGGCAAGAGGCCGAACTTGAGCTGGCTATCGCCTAGGCCGAGCACCTCGCAGCCGGCCGCGTCGCGGTCCAGCACCTCGCGGACCGAGCGCCAGGACCAGCCCACTTCGTCGGTATAAGGGGCCCGCGCCACCCACGTTTCGATGCCCCAAACCAGCGCCAGCATCCCGAGCAGGCCCCAGGGCAAACGGCGGCGGCGCGGCGCCGAGGCGTCCGTGGCGGACATGGATGGAGGCCCTCCCTGGCCAGAATTCAGACGTGCGCCGACGTTATGCCCGATCCGACCGTGCGCGTCGAGGCCGGTTCGCCGCTTGGGCGCAACTCAGCCCTGCCGCAGCCCGACCGAGACGTACTTGGTCTCGAGGTAGGCGTCGAGCCCCTCGATGCCCAGCTCGCGGCCCATGCCCGATTCCTTCATGCCGCCGAAGGGGCATTGGGGCGTGGCGGGGACGGGGTCGTTGATGCCGATGATGCCGGCCTCGAGGCCCTCGGCCATCCGGGTGGCGACGGTCAGGTCGTTGGTGAAGACGTAGGCCGCCAGGCCGTAGGGCGTGTTGTTGGCGGCGGCGATCACGTCGTCGAGCTTCGAGAAGTCGAGCAGCGGCATCACCGGGGCGAACGGCTCCTCGGTCATGATCTTCATCGCGCCGTTGACCTCGCGGAGGACGGTCGGCTCGAACCAGTATCCCTTGTCGAACCGGGTCGATCGGCCGCCGCCGGTCAGGACCTTGCGCCCCCTTGCCGCGGGCGTCCTCGACCAGCGCCGCGGTCTTGTCGAGCGCCTTGGCCTCGAACATCGGGCCGACCTGCACGCCGTCGCTCCAGGCCGTTGCCCATCTTGAGGTTCTTGGTCAGCTCGACGGCCGCCTCGGTGAAGTCCTTGGCGATCTTCTCGTGGACGTAGAACCGCGACGGGGCGATGCAGACCTGGCCGTTGTTGCGGAACTTGCCGATGACGGCGGCCTGGGCGACCTGCTGCGACGTCGGCGTCGGGGAAGACGATCAGGGGGGCGTGGCCGCCGAGCTCGAGGCTGAGCCGCTTGACCTGGTCGGCCGAGCGGCGGATCAGCTCCTTGCCGACCTCGGTCGAGCCGGTGAAGCTGATCTTGCGGACCGCCGGGTGCTCGAAGAAGGCGTCGGCGATCGGCTCGCGACGGGCCGATCACCAGGTTGGCCACGCCCGGCGGGCAGCCCGGCGTCGGCCAGGCACTCGAACATCTGGATCAGGGTCAGCGGCGTCTGGTCGGCCGGCCGGCTCACGACCGTGCAGCCCGACGGCCAGGGCCGGGGCGATCTTGCGGCTGGGCAGGGCGGCCGGGAAGTTCCAGGGCGTGATCGTGCCGACGACGCCGACCGGATGCTTGATCGCGTAATGCCGCTTGGCGACGTTCGACGGCGGGATGATCCGGCCGTAGGCGCGCTTGCCCTCCTCGGCGAACCACTCGAACGTGTCGGCGGCGTGCAGCACCTCGGTCTTGGCCTCGGGCAGCGGCTTGCCCTGCTCCTGGGTCAGCGTCCGGGCGATCGTGTCGGCCCGCTCGCGCATCAGCTCGGCGGTCTTCTTCAGGATCTTGGCCCGGTCGTAGGCCGACAGCGCCCGCCAGGCCGGGAACGCCCGGCGCCGCCGCCTCGATCGCCCGCTCGGCCTCGGCCGCGACCGCCGTAAGCCACCTCGGCCACCACCGACTCGTCGGCCGGGTTGATCACCGCCAGGGTCTTGCCGTCGCGGGCGTCGCACCACTGCGCCGTCGATGTACATCTGCGTGTCGGAATCTCGGCGCAACCGCCGTCGCCATCGGCGTCTCCTCCTGTGATCGGTCGTCATCCCTGCCGATGAAGTCGCGGCACTGTGTCGCTCGGGCAGCTCACCTCATGCACTTACCGGCGCGATCACCGCCAGCAACCAGCCCACGCGCGTCGCGCAGGCAATGACGCGATCGCGACCACTCGACTCCGATGGCGCTCTCCAGATTCCGCCAGAATCCACCGGACCATCCCGCACGGTCCGACGACAATCCGATACGCGGATAGTCCGCTCAACGGCATCCGTACAGACCGATACCGATAGTTCCAGGGATGGTATCGCGCGAGTCGCGATCGGTCCGAGTCACGCGTTGCCGCATGGCCCGTGTCTCTAGCGTGAGGTGCGATGCATGACCAGGATTCACGCGAGCAGGTCGAGCGATGGCACTGGCGATGCGCGGTCCGTCTGATCGTCGGGTCTGATGGTCACGGCGTCGCGGCCTGGCATCCGCCGAGCGTCGGGCGTGCCGCAGCAAGATCGCTATCACGCTCGTCCGGCGGCCGATCGGCCAGTCTGAAGCGGCCGAGTGCTGCGGCATACCTGCCACAGCCGTTGCCGCAGGTCGGTCATCCCGACCATCGCCGACGTCGCGCCGGATCGGAGCCGATGCTGGCGACGCAGATTCGGATCCCGACGCGACCCGATGGTCGACCTCCTGACGGTGCCGACTGACGCCCGTGGACCGCCGAGCCACCCACGCCCACCACGCTCGACCGAGCTCGACCACGCCTCGACATCGCCCGATGCTCGGCCACGAGTCTGGATCGCTCGCCGAGCCCGTCACGACGCGGCACGGCCTCGACGCACTCGCCGCCACGCCGGCCGCAAACCTGACGCCTGCGGTCCCGGAGCCTGGCCGCCTCGCTCCTGGCCGCTCGGGATCGGCTGGGCCTCGGCCGTCTTGTCGGCCGAGCGGCGGACAGCCGATGCGCCGGCGACTTCGTCATGGTAGATTCGACCGGCACCGGCGGAGCGTGAACCGCCCGGCCGGGACCGTGTCTGGTCTCGATGACGGCGTGGCGTCCCGGATGCGATCGGCGCCGGACGGGTCGGCCGATCGCCACGGGATCGAGGACGATGGACGCATGAGCAACGCGCGGCATTCTACATCACGACGGCGATCGACTATCCCAACAGCCGGCCGCACATCGGCACGGCGTTCGAGAAGATCGGCGCCGACGTGCAGGCCCGGTTCCGCCGGATGGAAGGCGCCGCGGTCCACTTCCTGATGGGCAACGACGAAAACACGATCAAGGTCCCGCAGCGCGCCCGGGAGCTGGGCGTCGAGCCCAAGGCCTACGTCGACGACATGGCCCGCCAGTTCCAGGAGGTCTGGCGCGCGCTCGAGATCTCGTACGACGACTTCATCCAGACCAGCGAGGAGCGCCACCACGTCGGCTGCCAGAAGTTCATCCAGGCGGTCTACGACGCGGGCGACATCTACAAGGGCGTCTATACCGGGCCACTACTGCACCGGCTGCGAGGCGTTCAAGACCGAGAAGGAAGTCGCGGAGGGCGGCGGCCACTGCCCCAACCATCCCGAACACGCCGCTCACCTGGGTCGAGGAGGAGAACTACTTCTTCCGCCTCTCGGCCTATCGCGACCGGCTGCTGGCGCACTACGCGGCGCACCCGGACTTCATCCAGCCCGAGAGCCGGCGCAACGAGATCCTCAACCTCGTCGAATCCGAGCTCAAGGACGTCGCCATCACCCGCAAGGGGTTCACCTGGGGCATCAAGGTCCCGTTCGACCCCGAGCAGACGATCTACGTCTGGTTCGACGCCCTGCTCAACTACATCACCGGCGATCGGCTACGGCACCGACGAGGAGCGGTTCCGACGCCTCTGGCCGGCCGACGTGCACGTGATCGGCAAGGACATCACGCGGTTCCACTGCGCGCTCTGGCCGGCGATGCTGATGTCGGCCGGCCTGCCGTTGCCGCGAGCAGGTCTTCGGCCACGGCTTCGTCTACCGCAAGAACGAGGAGACCGGCGAGGTCCAGAAGCTGAGCAAGAGCCTGGGCAACGTCGTCGAGCCGATGGAGCTGATCGAGAAGTTCTCGTCGGAGGCGTTCCGCTATTACTTCATGAGCCAGTGCCCGTTCGGCGGCGACGGCGAGTTCTCGTTCGAGCGGTTCGCCGACGTCTACAACAGCGGCCTGGCCAACAACCTCGGCAACCTCTACAGCCGCATCCTGACCATGTGCGTCAAGTACTTCGACGGCCGGCTCGACGGCGCCGAGCCGGTCGACGTCGACCGCGTGGCGGCGCGGGCTCGACCTCGCCGGCGCTCGTCGGCCGACCTGCGCGCGCTCGATCGGCTCGTTCGAGTACAACGTCGCCTTGCAGCGGATCTGGCGGGACGTCGTCGACGCGGCCAACCGCTACATCCAGGAGACCGAGCCGTTCAAGCTGGCCAAGACCGACCTGGAGGCCTGCCGCGCCGTGCTGGTCAACCTGGCCGAGTGGCTGCGGGTCGCGGCGATCCTGATCAAGCCGTTCCTGCCGCGGACGGCCGAGACGTTCTACCGGGCCTTCAACTTCGAGGAGACGCACGCCCTGGGACCAGGTCGGCTACGCCGACGCCCTGACGCCGCCCGCGGCCCTCGAACGACAAGTCACCGCCCCTCTGTCCGAGGGCAAGCCCGTGCCGCTGTTCCCCAAGATCGAAACAGCCAAGGACTGAGTGACCAACCGGGAGGACGCTCGGATGAGCACCGTGACGGACGCCCCCGCGCGATGGAAAGGGACGACGTGGCCGATCCCCCGATCACCTACGTCTGCCCCGAACTCGCCGGCATCTCCATGACCCCCGAGGAGTTCGATGCGGTCGAGGACGCCGAGGAAGGATACCGTTATGAACTCATCAATGGGGTCCTGATCGTGTCGCCTCCACCACTCGAACAGGAACGTGATCCGAACGAGGAACTTGGATACCTACTGCGCCGGTATCGCGAGGATCATCCGCAGGGCTCGGCCGTTGACAAGACGTTGTCCGAGCAAACGGTCCGGTGCGGCCGGCAACGCCGCCGCGCCGATCGTGTCATCTGGGCCGGGCTGGGACGCATGCCCAATCCCAGAACCGACTTCCCGACCATCATCGTCGAGTTCGTCTCGGCCACGAAGCGGGACCGCAGGCGGGACTATGTCGAAAAGAAACGGCAATACCTCAACGCGGGCGTGCGGGAGTACTGGATCGTCGACCGCTTCCGCCGCACCCTGGCGGTGATCCGGAATCGTCCTGATGGCGTGGAAGAACAGGTCGTCATCAAGGCGGACGAGGTCTACCGCACGCCCCTCCTGTCCGGCTTCGAGCTGCCTCTGGCACGGCTGCTGAAGGTGGCCGATGACTGGTCCGAGCCCCACCGCAAAACCCCTGACTTCGGAGCCGCGATCGTCCCACGTCTGGTATGAAATATGCTCTCCACTTTCTTGTCACCTCGTGACCTAGGCTCTGGATGGCGGGATGCTTGCAAGACGCAGGGTGGTCGGGTCGGAGCGGAGGTTCGGCTCATGAAGAACGCACTGGAAATCGCCGTGACCCTCTCGTCGGAGCTGCTGGATCATCTGGGGGTTGAGGCGCGGCTGCTGGATGTGCCCGTGGAATACCTGGTGGCCGGCTTGATCGTGGACACGTTCGAGGAGGTCGGCTCGGACGGGGAGCGGGTCGGGGCGGTTTGTGCTTGAGGCGCGGCGAGCAAACGCTTGACGTGCCCCCGGGGCGTCGGTCAATCTGGGCAAGACGGCTCAGAATCTCTGATACCAGGGGGGCGCCGTGCATCGCGAATACGACCCGTCCCAGATGGGACTGGGCCACCATATCCATCGGGAAGACGCGCCGTCCGAGGCCCACGACCCCGAGGCCGAGCGTCGTTGGCTGGTGATGACGACCGTCGTGGTGGGTGTGCTGCTGGCGGCGCACCTGGCCGCGCCGTTCTGGGACCCGTCCTGGCAACGGCTGCTCGGCGTGCCGCTGGCCCTCTGGGCGGCGATCATCGGCGGGGGACGGGTCGTCTACCTGGCCCTGGCGGCGCTGCTCGAAGGGCGGATCGGCGCCGACATCGCGCTGGCGATCGCCTGCGTGGCCGCGGCGGTGCTCGGCGAGTACTTCGTCGCCGCCGAGGTCGTCTTCATCGCGCTGGTCGGCGAGTGCCTGGAAGCTTCAGCTTTCGAGCGGGCGCAAGGAGCGATCCAGCGGCTCCTGGATATCGATCCGCCCCGCGCCCGCATGCTCCGCGACGGGCAGGAAATCGAGGTCGCGGCGGCCGATCTGGCGGTCGGCGATCACTGGTGGTCCGGCCCGGCGAGCGGATCGCGGCCGACGGCGTGGTCACGGCCGGACGGTCGGGCGTCGACCAGTCGCGTCCTGACCGGCGAGGGCCTGCCGGTCGACAAGGGTCCAGGGCGACCCGGTCTTCACCGGCACGTTCAACCAGTTCGGCCGGCTCGGAGTCCAGGCCGACACGGTGGGCGGCCAGACGACGCTCGGCCAGGTCATCCGCCTGCTGGCCGAGGCCTCGCAGCACAAGTCGCCGCCTGGAACGCACGGCCGACCGCTACGCCCGGCTGTTCCTGCCGGCGGTGCTGATCGCGGCCGCGCTCGTCTTCCTGCTGACCAATCCCGCTCTCGATCCGGAATCGGGGTCGCCATCCGGAATCTCGAATCCGGAATCGGGTCCGCTCCTCCGTCTCGACCTGATGCCCGCGCTGGCCGTGCTGGTGGTGGCCTGCCCGTGTGCCTTGATCCTGGCGACGCCCGCGGCCGTCCTGGCGGCGACGGCCCGGCTGGCCCGGCGCGGGGTGCTGGTCAAGGGGGGGGCGGCCCTGGAGCGGCTGGCGGCCGTCGATGCCTTGCCTTCGACAAGACCGGCACGCTGACCGAGGGCCGGCCCGAGCTGGGCGACCGCGTCGCCTTCGCGGGGTGGGACGAGGACGACCTGCTCCGTCTCGCCGCCGCCGCCGAGCAGCCCAGCGAGCACCCGCTGGCCCGGCTGCTCGTCGCCGAGGCGGGCCGTCTGGCTGTCGACTGCCCGAGGCCGACGACTTCCAGGCCCAGCCCGGAGCGGGCGTCGCGGCCCGAGGTCGACAGGCCAGTCGCCGTCCTCGTCGGCAATCCTCGGCTCGTCCGCGAGCACGGCATGCCGATCCCGGCCGAGGTCGAGGCGGCCCTCAAGAGCCTCGACGAGTCCGGCCAGACCGCGCTGCTCGTCGTGGCCGACGACCGAGATCGTCGGGGCGATCGGCGCCCGCGACCGCGTCCGGCCCGAGGCGCACGACGTCATCCACGACCTGAAGCACCTCGGCCTCAAGGACCTGACGATCCTCACCGGCGACCGCCCCGCGGCGGCCCGCGCGGTGGCGCAGGAAGGTGCACGTCAAGCAGGTCGAGGCCGAGCTGACGCCGGCGGACAAGGCCGAGTGGGTCCAGCGCCGCCAGCACGAAGGGCGGATCGTCGCGATGATCGGCGACGGCATCAACGATGCCCCGGCCCTGGCCCTGGCCGATGTCGGGATTGCGCTGGGCGGCGTCGGCACCGACATCGCCGCCGAGGCCGGCTCGGTCGTCCTGATGGGCGACCCGCTGGAGCCGCTGCCCGAGGCGATCCGCCTGGCCCGCCAGACGGTGCGGGTCATCCGGCAGAACATCCTCTTCTTCGCGTTCGGCCTGAACGGCGTGGCGATCGTGCTGGCCGGTCTCCGCGTGCTGGGACCGGTCGCCGCGGCGATCCTCCACCAGATCGGCTCGCTGCTGGTCCTGCTGAACGCGATCCGCCTGCTCGGCTTCGAAGGCTGGGAGCAGTTCGGCGTGGTCCGCGCCGGGGCGGAGGTGGCTGCCTTCTGCCGCCGCTGCCGGCCGTCGGCCATGAGAAACTGGGCCGGGACTCATCTCCGCCTTCTCATGTCCGTTGGCCTTCTGGCTTTGGCCCTCTTCTATCTGGCCTCGGGGATCACCCTGATCGGCCCCGACCAGGTGGGCGTGCTCCAGCGCTGGGGGCGGTACCGCCCGCCGCTGCTGGAACCCGGCCTGCACGTCCGCTGGCCGGCGCCGGTCGAGCGGTGACGATCGTGGAGCCGGAGCGCGTCCGGGTGGCGCGGGTCGGCCTGGCCGGACCGACGACGGCGGGCACACCGGGCCCGATCGCCTGGAACGCCACTCACGGCGCCCGGCGCGACGAGTGCGGCGCTGTTCCTCACCGGCGACGAGAACCTCGTCGAGCTGGCGGCGGTCGTCGAGTATCGCCTCTCGACGCCGGCGGTCGCGGACCTGCTCTTCGGCGTCACGGCCGTCGAGCCGCCGTCGAAGCCGCGGCGGAGGGCGTCTTCCGCGAGGATGTCGGCCGGACGCCGCTGGAAGACCTGCTCGTCGCCGACCGCCGCGGGTTCGAAGACCTCGTCCGGAAAGATCTGGAAACCCGCCTGGACGCCTCGGGCCTGCACGTGGCCGTCGACCGGGTCCGGGTCGTCGATGCCCACCCGCCGCGCGAGGTGGTGCCGGCCTATCGCGACGTCGCCGCGGCCGTCTCCGACGCCGCGCGCTTCCGCAACGAGGCCGAAGGCTACGCCGCCGAGCAACGTGGCTCGCGAAGGCCGAGGCTCAGGCCCGCCGCGACGCCGCCGCGACCGAGTCGCACCGTCTGAGCACCCGCGCCGAGGGCGAAAAGCCGCCTTCCTCGCCCAGCAAGCCCCGCACGCCGCCCGCCCCGACCTGACCGAGTTCCGCCTCTCTGTAGATACCCTGGCCGCCGCCTCGCCGGCCGTCCCAAGCTGATCCTCGACCCCCGCGCCGCCGGCCGCCGCCACGTCTGGCTGGCCGATCCCGAGCGATTCGGATTGGGTAAAGCAGCCTTGCAGCCGGCGATCCCCAGCGGTGGGGAACGGCCCGAGGATTGAGCGAGCGGCACGGGAGTGAGATGATGGACTCTTCACTCGTTCCCATGTCTGCGTGGGAACGAGGTTCCGACCTGAACGCGGCCACGGAACCACCCTCATGCACCAACACGCCGACCACGAAGACCATCACCACGATCATGACCACGACCACGACCACGAGGGACATGATCACCATCACCACGCCCCAGCCCCGCGCCGTCCTCCGGCCGCTCCTGGCTGACCATTCTGGGCGTGGTCGCATTGATCTTGGTCCTCGTCGCCGCCCTTCGTTCCATCGTGATCGTGGACCAGACCGAGACCGTCTACGTCACCGAGTTCGGCCGGCCCGTCCGGCTGCTCGAAACGCCGGGGCTGCATTTCAAGTGGCCGCATCAGAGCCGGCGGACGTTCGACAAAAGGTTGCAGGTCGATACGCCGCCGCCGCGCGAGATGCTCACGAAGGACAAGAAGAATCTGGAGGTCGCCTGGTACGTCGGCTGGAAGATCGCCGACGTGGACCGGTTCTTGAAGGCGGTGCGCACGCTGCCCGACGCCTCGGCGCGGCTGGAGGACATGGCGGCGTCCGTCCTGGCGGCGGAGCTCGGCGGGCGCGAGCTGAGCGATCTGGTTCAGGTGGGCAATGATGCCGCCCTGGGACGCATGATGGAAGGCGTTTCGGCCCGCATCGCCGAACAGGCCCGGCGCGAGTATGGCATCGAGGTCGTGGACGTCCGGCTGCGGCGGCTGAACTATCCGGAGGAGGTCCGCACGGCGGTTTTCGAGGAGATCCGCTCCGAGCGCAAACGGGTCGCCGCCGCGACCCGCGCCGAGGGCGAAAGCGAGGCCCGGCGCGTGCGTTCGGCCGCTGATCGCGAGCGGTCCAAGACCGTCGCCGAGGCCGAAGCCGACGCGGCCCGCACCATCGGCGAGGGCGAAGCGGAAGCCGCCCGCATCGCCAACGCCGCGCATGCCGCTGATCCGGCCTTTTACCAGTTCCTCAAGACGATCGAGACCTACAAGGCCGCGCTCGATAAGCGGACGACCCTGGTTCTCTCGGCCGATAGCCCGTTCCTCAAGCTCTTGACCCAGGGCGTGCCCGCAATGAAAGAACCCTCCCCCGGGGGCAGTCCCGGCGTGGCGGAACGCGCCGACGAAACCGAGCAGGAGACTCCCTGATGCGCTGGCTGGGCGCGGTCTTCCTGGTTGTGGCCATCCTCTACGGCCTGTCGGGCGTCGTGATGATCCCGGCGGAAGAGGTGGGCGTGGTGCGACGTTTCGGCGCGGTGCTGGGCGAACCCTGGCCGCCGGGCTTGCACGTCGGGCTGCCCTGGCCGCTCGATCGGATCGACCGGGTCAAGACGGGTCAGACCCGAACCTTGACGGTCGGCGCCGCGGGACAAACCGCCGCGCCGCTGTCGAAGGCCCCCAACCCGGCGGCCGACGACGTGCTCACCGGCGATCTGAACCTGGTCTCGGCGCAGGCGATCTTGCAATACCGCGTGGCGGACCCCGTCGCGTACCTGTTCGCGGCGCCGTCGGCCGATCAGGTGCTGGCGATCGCCACGGAATCCGCCCTGGTGCGGGCGCTGGCGGGACGGTCGATCGACGAGGCGCTGACGACCGGCCGCGCCGGGGTCGCTGATCGGATCGCCCACGTGGTCCAGGAGCAGGCCGACCGGCTGCGCCTGGGGATCACGGTGCGGGCCGTGCGATTAGGACAGGTCGCGCCCCCGGTGGCCGTGGCGCCGGCCTTCGCCGATGCGGCCCGGGCGCACAGCGATGCCCGGCAGGCGGTCACGGCGTCTCAGGAATACCGCGATCGCGCCCTGGCTGATGCCGCCGGCCAGGCGCGTGAGATCGCCGACCGCGCCGCCGCGCGTCATGACCGGGCCGTCCAGCTTGCCGCGGCGAGGCCGACCGCTTTGCCAAGGTCCTGGCCCAGGCGCCAAGGACTTTGCCGCCACCCGCTGGCGGTTGTACCTCGAAACGATCGCCACCCTGGTGCCCCGCTTCGCCCGCACGGTCGTCGTGGCGACGGGACGGGAGGTGGACCTCGGCCTCTTCACCGACGAACCGGAGCGCCCGGCCAGCATGACCTCAGAATCAGCCGGCGGCACGGGTCCTTGACACTTGCCGGGCGATCTCGGCGCGCGGGCCGGAACGGACCGGCACGAACGGCCGGGAGGGGCCATCGTCGGAGCGGTATTCGTGCTCGATCCAGCCCAGGAACCGCGCCGGCGTGTGCGACAGGTCGTGCGCCTGGAGCCAGGCGGCGTATTCGTGCAACGGTTCGTGCAGGTGCTGTGTGCCAAACAGCGGCACGTGGCCCCGCCAGTACGAAAACGCTTCCTGCGCCTGCTCGGGAGGCTCTTTCATCACGACCAGCCGGTACAGCGCCGAGGCCAGCCCGGTGCGGTCGGACCCACTCTTGCAGTGGATGAGGATAGGGTACCGGCAGTGCTCGAAGAGATCGATGAGGGCAAGCAACTCGTTGCGGGTCGGCCGTTTCATGGCGCTCATCGGCAGGTCGTAGTATTCGATGCCGGCTTGCTTCGCGGCGGAAACCTCTCGGGCGTAAAAGTCATCACGGGGCGTGCCGCCGCGCAGGTTCAGGATCGAGCCCAGGTGATACGCGCGGATCGTCTGGTCCACCCCATGATGAATCTGCGCAGCGATAGGCGCGGCCCGCCTCGACCACATCGAAGTTCCCCAGGAAGAGGAACCGGTGGAAGACCAGCGCCACGGTTACGGCCACGCTCAGCAGCACGCCGACGCGTACCTTCCGACCGGGCCAGCGCCGCCCCACCTGACTCGCCATCGTTTCCACGAAAGGCTCCCTCGCCCTGGTCCGTCATGCTCGCCCATTCACTTTAGCGGACTGGTCGATCTGGTCAAGGCCGATCGGTCGGCGGCGGGGCGCTCGCGGCGCCCTCGGCCGGGCCTCGGTCCGTCTTGAGCAGGTCACGGATCTGGGTCAGGAGCTCCTGGTCCTTCGTCAGCGGCGGGGGCGTCTTGATCTCTTCCTTTTTGGCCTTCAGGACGAAGCCGAGGAACTTCACGATGAACAGGTAGAGCGCCGCGGCGACGATCAGGAAGTTGAGGACGACGGCCAGGAACTGGCCGATCTGGACGCGCCCCAGGGTCCAGTTCTCGTAGTTGCCGCTGCCGGGCACGATGTAGCTGACCAGGGGCATGATGATATTCTTGACCAGCGAATCGACGATCTTGCCGAACGCGGCGCCGATGATCACGCCGACGGCCAGGTCAACGACGTTGCCCTTGAAGGCGAAGTTCTTGAACTCCTCCCAGAGCGAGAACGCTTCCCGCGCCGCCCGCTGGGCCGCTTGCCGCGCCTGCTCCGTGGCGTGAGTCGGGTAATCGCCGAGCATGGTGGTCCTCTCGATGGGCGAAACGCTCCGCCTGGGTCACCGCTTTGGGAGCAGGTTGCCTTGGAGGGCAGTGCGATGGGCCAGGCGAATCTGGTCCCGGATGTAGGTGCGCTCCTCCGCGGCGGTGGGAACGACCTCGATGTTGATACCGATTCCCATGCAAAGCTGGGTGATCAGCGAGTAGTCGTTGGCCAGCAACGGCGCCGGATCACGCTGGTGGACATCGACCTTGGCCAGCTCGGCCATGTCGTTCTGGAACTTGGTCACCATCTCCGGGGTCGCGCTCGAGTTCCGCAGCACGGCGCCGAAGGCGGCGTTGATGCCGTGCATATCCGCCGTGGTGATGTTCGTGCCCGAGATCAGCGACCGGAGCTGGTGATTGAACGTGGTCAGTACCGAAGTCGGCGGCGGCGTCAACGTGTTCTTGATCACGGCCAGGTCATACTGGATGTTTTCGGTGACCTGGGGCGGAACGTGCCGCTGAGGGTCGAGCGAGTACAGCAAGGCCGGCAGCCGTTCGATGCGTTGGTTCCGCAGAGGCTGGATCTCGGTGGCAATCTGGTGAACCTTGATGGGCGGCGTGGCGACGGCGGGGGTGAGCGCCGCGATCTCGGCGGCCGTGGGCGTTGCCGGCGTGGTCGTGGTGGGCGTCGTTGTGGTCGTGGTGGGAGACGCGGCGGTCGTGGTGGGAGTCGCCGTGGCGGCGGTCGTGGTGACGGGCACGGCGGTCGTGACCGGAGCGGGCGTGGTGACCGCCGTCGGCACGAGCGTGGCGGGAACCGCAGCGCTGAGCAGCTCTCGGACATCCAGGTCGTCGAGCGACGGGACATACCGGCGGCGGTCCATCGCCAAGCCTCCCAAGCCGAGGAAAACGAACGGACGGGGCACACGCCGGCGGGCGTCACTCGATCACGACAAGACAGGTTTCGCGGGCCGCCAGCCAGACTCGGAGCAAAGATAGGGGCCGTCTTGTACCAGAACGGCTCAGGATGGTCCAGCCGTTCTCTCGGAGATGCGGCTGCGGGCTTCCAGGGCCATGCGGAGGTAGGATCGGCGCTCGACCGTTTTGAGTCCCAGTTCGGCGGCGAGGGCCTGCACGGCCGCCTGGGCGGCGGGCAAGTCGTGGTCGCTGAGGGCCAGCGTCTCGACTTCCGCGAACGCGCCCTGGTCCTCGACGCGGTCGAGGGCCACGATCATGGACCGGCCGCGGTAATTCAGCCGGAAGGTCAGGCGGGTCTTGCGGATTTCCAGGATCGGCCCAAAGCCGAGCCGCTGGAACAGGTCGATCATGGCGGCGCGGGACTCGGGACCGTCGGCGAAGGACACCTCGATCTCGCGCCGGGTCTTGGTCGGCCCGGCCAGCTTGGGACCTTTGTACGTCAGGACGTTACTGTCGCCGATCGCGCGCAGCCGCAGCGCCTCGTCCGTCTGGGCAAAATCGCGGGAGGGGTGGGCGATGTAATAATCGTCCTGCGTGTCCGGCGGACCGGCCAGCGCCGCGACCCGCGACAGCTTGGCGACAAGCTCGGTGTGATCGGCGACCTGGAACTTCATCTCGACTTCATAGCCCATGGAAGCAGCGTAACGAAAGGCCCGCGCCCCCGTCAACGAGCGTGAGCGAAAGGTCCACGAAGAGGGTCTTTCCCGTCCTGTCGCGGCGGTCGTCGCGGCCGCGCCTCAAGCAGGACCGTCTTTGCGACCGCGGGAAACGGCCCGGTCGCCGGCCGTAAACTCCTGTCCCACAGGGGATTTCGCTCCTCCCGCCGGTGGCCTTGAATTAGTCGCTGGCGCGCCCGTTTCCGCCTGCGGCGCGAACCGGGAAAACGGGCCGGGAACCGCGTAACCCCTGGACTCATCGAGAATTCCGCTCGCTCTGCCGGTGGCTTGGAACGGTCACTTTGGCTCGACTCTCCGGACCGCTCTCCGCGTGCCCGCGACGGCCGCATTCCGGCTTTGGGTTCGTTCCTGCGTTCTACGCAACAAATTGTCACAGAACGTTTTATGTCAAGTTACGTGGCTTCTCTCGTCGCCCTTGGGGCGGACGACGAACCGGCCCCCGCGCTGGGGGTGCTCCCGGAAGACGGCCCGACGACCTGCGGCGAAGATGGTAATAAAGGATGAAGACACACCGTTGCCGTCGCGTGCTGGGCCTTCCGACGCGGATACCATCGTTTGGACCCGCCCGGGAATTCTCCCCATCCGTGCCTGTCGCGGCCCTTTTTTCGTAGGGTCCGCGGTGCGGACCGTCCCCGGCAGGCGTGGTCCTCACAGCGGACCCTACGAAAATAGGGCCGCGAGACGCGAAACACGGACTTCCATCCTTGGAAAATCAAATTGCTCAGGGCGCTGGCAGGAGTTAGGCTCAAGAAGATGGGGCCTGGTCCGTGTGGTCCGATACGTGGAGGCCACGACGATGGGACTGGACATGGTCGAATTGATAATGGAAGTGGAAGAAACCTTCGACATCACGATTCCGGACGACGATGCCTCGCACATCCTGTCGTCCGTCGGCGACCTCTATCATTACATCTTGCTCAAGCTCCCGGCGACCGAAGAAGGAAAGTGCGCCTCGGCCGTCGCATTTTACGGCTTTCGCCGCGCCGCGATGGCGATCCTGGGAGTGGAGCGCCGGCACGTTCGTCCTCGCGCGGCGACCGAGTCGATCATCCCCAAACGTCATCGGCGCACGCTCTGGAAGCGCTTCAGTGAAGAACTGGGCTGGAGGCTGCCCGAGCTTCATCGCCCCGGCTGGGTCAAAGCTGCGATCGGCGGCTTGATTGCCTTACAGTTCGTGGCCTCCCTGATCGCTTGGGGTTCCTGGACTGGCTTTGCCAAAGAGGTTTTCCCGGTGGTCATCGTCTCTCTGCTCTTCGGCTGGATTCCGGTCCTCGCGCTCGCCTTGTACATCACGCGCCCCTTCGCAACCCGTTTCGCCGTCGAGTGTTCGACCTTGCGGGGGACCGTGGCGAAGATCACCCGGATGAATCTGGGAGTCATCGCCCGGAGTGCGTTTTTCGATCACCGGCAGGTGTGGGAGGTCCTCCGAACGCTGGTCGCCGAGCAACTCGGCGTCCGCCCGGAGGAGGTGACGGAGTCGGCCCGGTTTCTGGAGGATCTCGGGCTGGAGTGAGCCGTGCAGGGTGGGCTCGGCTCAGGAGACTGAAAGCATGCGGTGATTTTGGAGACTGTCGCAAGGATATCGGGTTGATCACGGCCTCCTTGCGGAAACGGTCGTGGGTGCCACGGGTTCCGCTTTGGGAACCCGTGTCGAACGGCCCCGGACACGGGTTCCCAAAGCGGAACCCGTGGCACCCGATATCTCCTTGCAGGACGACCCGGTATCGTTGCGACAGTGTCTGATTTTGCCCGGTTCACCGGGCGTGCCGCGCAGCGGTCCTAGACCCGGCGTTCACGCCGGGGCGTGGGTCACCCGGCGTCAACGCCGGGCCTATTCCGAGACAAGCCCGGTAAATCGGGCTGAAGAAGCTTCGACGCTGGCCATCGACCACAACCATTCCGGCGCCCCCACGAAAACGCGCTCATGCCGGCCTTGACGCAGGCCGGGGAAAACCCTAACTTTGTGGTTTCCCGCAGGGGTTTGGGACTGGCTCCGAGGTGTCGCCGTCGTGCCGGCGCATCCGCTTGCTCCGAGGATTCGAGGCTCATGCCGCGTAAACGCTTTGGACGTAACCGCAAGAACCGCTGCCGTTTCTGCACTCCGGATGGCTGCCCCCGCCCGGCTTATGTCGATTACAAGGACGTCGGGCTGCTGAAGAAGCTCTGCACCAACCAGAGCAAGATGTTCTCCCGCAAGCGGAGCGGCAACTGCGCCGCGTTCCAGCGGGCCAGCAGCCTGGCGATCAAGCGCGCCCGCTACCTCGGGCTGCTGCCCTACGTGGGAGAGTGAACCCACTTGATTCCAGATGCCAGATTCCGGATTCCAGATCTCGGATGCCGGGAATTGAGATCCGGCATCCGAGATCTGGAATCCGGAATCTGGCATCTGGAATCCGGAATCTGGCATCTGGAATCCGGTATCTGGAATCCGGAATCTGGAATCCGGAATCTGGAATCCGGAATCCGGAATCCGGTATCTGGAATCCGGAATCCGGAATCCGGAATCTGGAATCTGGAATCCGGAATCTGGCATCTGGAATCGAGCCCACCCTACTTCAAGAACCGCCGAAACTGTTCATCCAGCGTCGTCGCCGGCACCCCCAGGCGACTGGCCAGGGGACGGCCACCGCCGCCGGGGCGGAAGCGTCCGCGCAGGGCCTCGGCGACATAATCAAGGAAGCCCTCGCGGTAGCGGCCGCCTTCGCCGTGCATCAGGAAGACGACCAGGGCCATCGCCTCGGGGTAGCGCGAGTAGACGCCCTCGTCGCGGTTGCTGAACCGCGCCTCACCCATGGCGATCAGCTCGGAAATCGGCAGGCCGCGGCCGTCCTGGCCGATCTCTTTGCGCCCGGGCCAGGCGGGGACCGACCAGACCGCCAAGGTGGTAGCTCCCGTCGGGCTGGGGCTGGAACGTCTCGAAGTAGGTGCCCAGGCCCTCCCAGACCCAGAACTGGCCAATGTTGGCCGCGTAGCTGCTGTTCGTGGCCGTCTCGAAGAGAATCTGGTGCGAGCCTTCGTGAAAGAGCGTGGCGTTGGCGTCGATCGGGTTGTCGGGATCGCGGTAGAAATACGAGCGCGCGGGCTGGTGGAAGCGGGCCGCCTGGGATTTCGGCATGTAATAGCCCAGGCTGATCGGGTCGTCGATCTGGAACCGGCTCTGGAGGTTCTGGATGTATTCCTCGTGCGTGGCGAAGTACCAGACCTGATGTCGTTTCGTCTGCACCGTGGCCCACAAGGACGGATTCCGCACGCGCTGGGCGAGCGGGAGATCCTTGGGGTCGAACACGTCGGCGAAGAAGGTCAGGAAGGCGTCGCGGAGGACTTCGAGGCGGCGGCCGAAGGCAATCGCCTCGGCGAGGGGAACGTTCGTCAGGATCTCGTAGTGCGCAGTGGTGATCTTCCAGGGCCGGCGTTGAAAATCCCGGCGCAGGTCGTCGGCCTGGGCCGTCGGCAGCCAGGGGGCCGGCCGGCCAGCCTCGGCGATGCCGGGCAGCTCGCCATTTTTCAGGTGTGGCACCCAGTCGGCGGGCACCCAGCCGAAGACGGGATCGAACACCTTGCCCGCCTTGAGGTTAGCGGCGGCCTCGGGGGTGGCCCAGCCGCCGTTATTCGGCACGTAGCCGAGTAGCCGGCGGGCCTCGCGGTGGTTCGGGTCACGGGCGATCACGCCCCGGAGACACTCGGCGGCCACACCGAAACGCTCCGATCCGGGCGCCGAGGCATTCTGGGCAAGTTTGAACAAAGCCCGGGCCGTTTCCGAGCGGAGGGCGCGGGCGTCGGCGGGGAGGCTGGACTCGTCGGCCGGGTCGATCTCGCGCAGCGGCACGAACCGGACGGGACCGCCCGGCGGGTCGGCGGGCTCGACCTGGTCTCGAATGGCCCGCGCCTGTTCCGCTTGGCCGTCACGCGCGCGGGCGGCGGCCAGATCGGTGAGCCGTCGCGCCTCATCCTGGCGGATCGTGGCAAGATCGGTGCGGAGGGCCGTGGCGACGTCGGCTCCGGTGCGCGGCGGCGGCACTTGCGTGCCGAGGCTCAACGCGAGGATTCCCACCCACGCGGTCATGCGCAACATCCTTGGCAACGAGGGAGGCGTCGGCCGGTTCGGGTTCGGTCCTGGTTGGGCTGGACGTTTCCCGGCGGTCCAGGGCAGAATGCCGCGCGGCAAGCGGACGCCCGCGGCCGGGCCGTCTGGTTGGTTCATCATACCCCACGCGGCGAAGGGAGTGGACCGCAAATGCGCATCCCACGGCCGACGGCCTGGAACGCAATCGCCCTGGTGGCTGGCATCGTGCTCGGCGCGACCTGGGCAAGTAGCCGCCCGCTGGAGCTTCATGCCGGCGGCGGCGATCGGCCCGACGCCGCCGTGGTCACCACGGCACCGATTGCCACCGAGACCAACCAGGCGCGGAAGATCCAGATCACCAACGATGCCGTCTATTATCTCAATTACAGCCGGGGCTTTCTTTACGCCGCAGTGCCCATGCCCGTGCAGGTGGGGACCGCGATGCGGGTCCTGAGCGATTTCGGCGAGCGCGACCTGCTCCAGGATTTCCAGATCCCGCCCGGCATCACGCCGCACTTCACGATGACCAGCGGCACGATGGGCGGTCTGAGCGAAGGCTGGGCGCCGCTGTACGTCTTCGAGACGACGACCGGCCAGATGGCGGCCTATCGCGCGGACCCGCAAATGCGGACCGGAAGCTCGGCCCCCATCCTCCGGCTCCTGGAGAAACGCGCCGAGGAGCGCCTCGGACGTGCTCGCACGACGACGCCTGCGGCCAGCAAGTAGCAATCTTCGTAGGGTGGGTCAGCGGCGTCCTCGCCGCGCAACCCACCATCCCTTTTGCGTGGTGGGTTGCGCGGCGAGCACGCCGCTGACCCACCCTACAAAACTCGATACCCATGCGGCACACAGAGGATCCCTTAGAGTCTGTCCCAGAAGGGGCGATCCGGTAATTCCGGTTTCAGCCCCGAAGGGGCGACAGTGAATAGCCCAGGGCGTCAGCCCTGGGACCGCGAAACGGGCACAAGAACCCCTCCACAGCTCCAAAGGGGCGACCGAACCCATGGTCCCGCCGGATCTTCGGCCGCCCCTTCGGGGCTTCGGAGGAAGACGTTTTCGTCGCCTCGGTTCCCAGGGCTGACGCCCTGGGCTAGGTACTTTCGCCCCTTCGGGGCTGAAACCGGAATCACCAGACAGCCACTTCTGGGACAGACTCTTAGACCTGATTCCCGCAACTGGCGCAGTACAGACCCTTCTTTCCGCCGACTCGAACGGAGAGTATTGCCGAAATGATTGCGAGCGGAAGAGTAACGAACCCTATACCAATAAAGCAAAGGGCGATATGCATCAGCCAATTGACTTGTCTCCTGTTCCCTTGATGGATTGTGGCTTTCTTGCAAATCGAGCAATAGAATATTTCTTGGTGAAACCTCTGCATATTCTTTTGTCCCGCCTGGGTGCCACTGGCTCTGCCAGTGTCCGCTTCTGGGTGCCACTGGCTTTGCCAGTGCTCTTCCGACAGTTTCTCAGGCGAGGGCGTCCATCGGCAAGCCGTGAAGGAAAGGCAACGGGGCATGCTGTTGAGACGGTGGATCGCTGAGATAGAATCGCGCCGAAGACCAATGCCAGTCCGAGGCGCGCCGGCATAGCCCTCGCTTCACGGGATTCTCGTGAATGTAAGCCAGGCTGGCCTCGATCACTGCTGACGAAAAGAGGTTCCGGTCGAACCCGGAACCTTCCTGCCAGAACCGAAAGCACGTCTTCCCTGGTCGTTCCTGGACGGTCAGGCGATCGAGCAGGCTAGATCGGTGTTCAATCAGGATGTCCTTGACCCGACTTGAGAACGGCTGCTTGATCCGGGCCAGGTATCGGCTGATCGACTGGGTTGGATCGGTGAGATGGACCAGTAAATGCACATGCTCGGGCATGAACACGAAGGCGACGAGTTCGATGCTCGCCTCCCGATTGGCCTCGTCCAGAGATCGGGCTAACGCTTCGCGCCAGGCATCGTTCGTCAACAGCGGCAGCCGTCGGTAGCACGAGAAGGTCAACTCATGCAGATGACCCGGCTCGTGAAAGTGACGAACCTTCTTGCGATGATCCATGGGGGATAACTCCTGAGGAGACGACGCCCGGCCCCTCAGCACTGGCAGAGCTACCCCGAATCGGACACTGGCAGAGCCAGTGCCACCCGGAAACGGCCAACAAAGTCACCCAGGGGCCAGGTTCGGCTGCCCTTCTCTGGGTGCCACTGGCTCTGCCAGTGCTCTCCGTCCGTCACGGATTCGTCGGCGCCAGCCCGACGGCGGCGCCGGCGGTGCCGCCGGGGATGCCGGGACCCGGCTTGCCGGCGTCGGCGGCCGGAGCGGCACCGCCGGCCGCGGGAGCCGCCCCCGCCTCGCCTCCAGCGCCGGCTTCGGCACCACCTGAGCCCGCCTCGGGAACGAAACCCTCGCCGTAAGGCCGGGCATTCTGATGGTCGATCAGCCAGCTTCCGCGCATGTCAAACGCCCGCGCCTGGCCAAACTCCCGGAACGGGTCTTCCGGGTACTCCGGGCTGGTCCGCTTGAAGACGTAACCGGTCTCGTACTGGAAGAAGCCCAGCCAGTTCCAGTCCAGCGCCATGCCGAAGGGCGGCTTGCGGTCGTACGGATAGAGGCCGTAGAACATCTTCTTGTGGACCGGCGCCGTGTGGAACGCCAGCAAGAGGATGGCCATCGCCGCACAGGCACCAAGAAAACCGAACAGCCAGCGCCCGGCGTGATACAAAGGGGTCGGGAACCGCACCATCGTCGGCCCGAGCGAGTCGGTCGTCAGCCGCAAGACGAGCAGGCTGACGGTGAAGATCAACAGGAGGCTGAGCGCGTCGGCAAACCCCGACAGGAAGCTGATGCCCGCCATCAGGCCCGCCACCGGTTCGTAGAAATTGAACGCGATCAGGCCGGCGAACAGCGTATCAAGGAACATCAACACCGCGCCCAGAGCCCCTCGCTGGCCAGGGCGTACGTCATGCCGAGAACGAGGACGAGCACGGTAAGATCGACGATCCAGGACATTGAGCTTGGCTCCCTTGGAGCAGTGGTCAGGTGGCGTAGGCTGGGTCAAGACCCAGCTTCTCTGTATTTGGGAAAGCTGGGTCTTGACCCAGCCTACTTCACAACCCGTAGCAGTTCCTGGATCGACGTCCGGCCCTGGATGACCTGCCGGATGCCGTCTTCCTGGAGGTAGATCATGTTGCCGTTCTTGCGCGCCTCGGCCTTGATGGCGTTGACCGAGGGGTTCTCGCGGATCATGTCGCGGATCGCGTCGGTGATGACCAGCAATTCGAAGATGCCGGTGCGTCCCAGGTAGCCGGTGCCGCCGCAGGTCGGGCAGACTTGCTGGGGGTTCTCCGGGGGCCGGTAGAAAAATTCGACCTTCTCCGGGGGCAGGCCCGCCTTGCGGAGGAACTCGTCCTTGGGCTTGTAGGGCTCCTTGCACGTCTCGCACAGCGAGCGCACCAGACGCTGAGCCAGCACGGCCGAGAGCGCCGAGGCGATCATGAACGGCTCGACGCCCAGGTCCAGCAGGCGGAACAGCGCGGTGATCGAGTCGTTCGAGTGGACCGTCGAGAAGACCATGTGGCCCGTGTTGGCCGCCTGGCAGGCGATCGTGGCCGTTTCCTGGTCGCGAATCTCGCCGATCATGATGACGTCGGGGTCTTGCCGGAGGATGCTCCGCAGGCTGCCGGCGAAGGTCTGGCCGGATTTCGTGTTGACTTCAAGCTGGGTGACGTTGTCGATGTGGTATTCGATCGGGTCTTCGACGGTGATGATGTTTTTCTGGAAGCGGTCGATCTCGCGGAGGCAGGCGTACAGGGTCGTGCTCTTGCCCGAGCCGGTGGGACCGCAGCAGAGGAACATACCGTGCGGCTGGGTGACGGCGTCGCGAATCTGCTGGACCATCTTGGAGCGCAGGCCCATGTCCTCGATGCGGCTGACGCTGGCCGTGTTGTCGAGGATACGCATGACGAGCTTCTCGCCCGCTTTCGAGCCGGCGGTGGCGACGCGGAAGTCGATCTCGCGGCCCTCCAGCTTGGCGCCGAAGGAGCCGTCCTGGGGCTTGCGCTTCTCGGAGATGTCCATCGCCGAGAGCACCTTGAAGATGTTCACGACGGCGTCGCCGGTGGGGCGGTCGAACGGCTCGGCGGCATGGAGAATGCCGTCGATGCGGTAGCGGACGGCCATCTGCTCCTGCGTCGGCTCCAGGTGGATGTCGGTGGCGCGCCGGAGGACCGCGTCGTAGACCAGTTCCTTGGCCATGACAAAGGCACGCGACTCCTCGGCCTTCGTGACCCGCTCGTGGTCGATCTTGCCGCCCTTGTCCTTGCCGATGAAGTTGATGGGCGGGCCCGCGCGATCGACGGCGGCCTCACCGCGATTGAAGACCCCCTTCATCCCCATCTTGTTCAGAACGCCGTTGATCACCTCGCCGATGTGGTAGGGCGTCAGTACCTTGCGGTCGTCGGGGACGGTCTGGTTGCGGGTGTAGGCGTAGGTCAGCACGGGCACCAGATAGGCCACCAGCAGCAGCAGAAAGCCGACCGCGAAGATCGGGATCGTGAAGACGAGTGCGAAGCCAAGCAGGCCGGAGAAGAAGACGACCGAGTTCCACATCTCGAACCGGACGTTCTGTAGCTCCCTGGTGTCGTCGTCCACCCAGTCGGTGGACCAGACCCACAAGAGGTAGATGAGCAGGACGGGCACGAACTCGAAGAGGTTCAAGTAGAAGCCCGGCCCGCGCACGAGCGCGGAGGATTGGGCCAGCAGCACGCCGATCCCGTCCGCCGCCTCGGCGCCGGCGGCGAGGCCCCAGGTCAGCAAGGCAAGAGTCAGGACGGCAAGACGCGGGCGATACATCGCGGTCTCCGGGAAGTCGGCACTCAGGACCTTCGTCGTCGGGTGGCCGGGGCGAAGTCGGCGTTGCCCCGGCATCCCCGACTATCCTACCGAAACGCGAACCAAATCACAGGATACCGGGCTGGCGGATCTGGATCCCCTTGAGCGCCATCTTGAGTTCTTCGACGTTGGGGGCGACCTCGAAGGCGGTGGACCTGTCGATCTTCTCCTCTATGACCAGCAATCGCAAGCTCTCGGTGAAATCCATCATGCCTTCTTCCTTGCCGATGCGGATGGCGTCGGCGAGCTTGATGTCATCCTCGTTGAGGATCAGCTTGCGCACCGTCGGGTTCGATGCGCATGATCTCGACCAGTCGGGACGCGGCCGGCGCCCGACTTCTCCTTGTATTCCTTGGCGGTGATCAAGAGCTTCTGGGCGATGACCGCCTTGAGGTTGAAGGCCAGGTTCTGCCGCATCGCGGGGTGCATGTCCTGGGGGAACAGGTCGAGGATGCGGCTGATCGTCGAGGGGGCCGTCGAGGCGTGGATGGTGCCGAAGACCAGGTGGCCGGTCTCGGCCGCGTGGAGGGCGGCCTTGAAGGTATCCTGGTCGCGCATCTCGCCGACGAGGATGATGTCGGGGTCTTGCCGCACCGCGTGCTTGAGCGCCGTGTCCCAGTCGATGACGTCGATGCCGACCTCGCGCTGGTTGATGATCGACTTGTCGTCCTTGAAGGTGAACTCGATCGGGTCTTCGATGGTGACGATATGGCAGCGCTCGCGCTTGTTGATGAACTGGAGCATCGAGGCGATGGTGGTCTACTTGCCCGAGCCGGTGACACCCGCCAGGATGATGATGCCCTGGTCGGCGGTAGCGATCTCGCCCAGGATCGGCGGCAGGCCGAGGCCCTCGAAGTCGGGGATCGTGGTGTTGACGCGCCGGGCCACCAGGCTGAGCTTGCCCCGCTGGCGGAACAGGTTGACGCGGAAGCGGGTCTCGTCGCCGTTGGGATCGATGATGATATGGGCGAAGTCCACCCCGCCCTCGTCCTCCAGGATGGACCTGCTGGCGCGACGAGAGGAGCGGGAACATGAGCCGCTCCATGTCCTGCTCGGACAAGGGCGGCAACTGCATCTGCCGCAGCACGCCCGAGAGCCGCATCGCGGGCGGCAGACCGACCTTCAGGTGCAGGTCCGACCCCTTGTACTTCATCACCATCCGGAACAGCTTGTTGGCCTCGGGCTCGCTGTAACCGGGCGTTTCGACGGCTTCGTTCTCGACGGCGGTGGACATCTCTCACTCCTCTGAATGCGGAATGTGGAATTCGGAATGCGGAATTCAGAAGAGGCCGATTTCCGCACGCCGAGGGAAGCAATCCGCGGTTCTCATGCCCGGTCTGGTCATTAGTTCTGCATCTGATTCTTCAATTCCGCATTCCGCATTCCGCATTCCGCATTGGAAGGATTTGGCGGACGGTGACTCCGTGCTGGGCCAGGTAGTCTTTGGTCTCGGCGATCGAGTATTCGCGGTAATGGAAGATGCTCGCGGCCAGGGCCGCGCTGGCGCCGGCGTCGGCCAGGGCGGCGCGGAGGTGTTCGGGGGTGCCGGCGCCTCCGGAGGCCACCACCGGGATCGTCACGGCCGCGACCACGGCGCGGGTCATCGGCAAATCATATCCGTTCTTGGTGCCGTCCGCATCCATGCTCGTGAGAACAATTTCCCCCGCCCCCAGCCGTTCCACCTCGCGCGCCCAGGCGACCGCCTCCAGGCCGGTGGGCCGCCGGCCGCCGTGGGTGTGGACTTCCCAGACCTCGCGGCCGTCTTTCTGGACGCGCTTCGGGTCGATGTTCACGACGATGCACTGGCTGCCGAACCGCCGCGCGGCGCGGTGGACGAACTCGGGATCGAGCACGGCCGCCGAGTTGATCGACACCTTGTCCGAGCCGGCGTTGAGGAGCGCCCGGATGTCCTCCAGCGTGCGGATGCCGCCGCCGACGGTCACCGGCATGAAGCAGACCTCGGCCGTGCGGCGGACGACATCGAGCATGATGTCGCGGGCCTCGTGGCTGGCGGTGATGTCGAGAAAGACGAGCTCGTCGGCCCCTTCCTCCTCGTAGCGGGCCGCCACCGCGACCGGGTCGCCCGCGTCGCGCAGGTTCAGGAAGTTCGTGCCCTTGACCACCCGGCCCTTATCGACATCAAGGCAGGGAATGATCCGCTTCGCAAGCATGCGGGGGTTCCGATCCGATCGATGAACTCAGCCTGGATGAAGATCGTGCGCGGCGTGACCGGGGAGGGTCGCGCCAAAGAGGCCATTCTATCCTGGCGGCGGGCCTAATCCTAGAGTGGTTCGCACGCGGGTGCGTATCTTGTAGGCTGGGTCTGGACCCAGCTTCCCCTGCGAGGGTATACGAGAAGCGGGGAAGCTGGGTCCAGACCCAGCCTACGGGACGACGGGACTTGTAGGCTGGGTCTGGACCCAGCTTCCCCTGCGAGGGTATACGAGAAGCGGGGAAGCTGGGTCCAGACCCAGCCTACGGGACGACAAGACCAGATCAGAAGCGAACCCCGGGCTCAATACGCCTGGAGCAGCTCGAGCATGCCCCGGTCGAGCTGGCGGCCGTGCCAGGTATCGTAGGCGACATCATACCGGCCGCTGTCGCAGACGCCGAAGCTGCCGGTCCAGTTCCACAAGGCCCAGCCCCAGCCGGCCGTCTTGAGCTCGGCCAGTACGTCGTGCATCCACGAGAGCACAAACCGGTGCGGCGACTGGTTGTGGCAGCCGAACTCGCCGACCATCACGCCCACACCCTCGGCCTCAAGTGCTTTCCAGGGCTTGATCACGTCGCGGACAATCGCGTCGCGGCCGATGACCTTGCCGTCGTTCTGGACCAGCGGCCAGGACGGTTCCGGCCAGGAGTCGTTCCAGCCGGCCCACGACGCCTTGTAGTGCGTCAAGGCCGCGGGCTGGTAATCGTGCGCGGCCGCCGCGACGTTCAGGCCGACCAGCTCCGTGGGCGGCTTGGCGCCCCAGCTCCGGCCGTCGCAGACGATCAGCCGGTCGGGGTCTTCCTGGCGGATCGCCTTGGCGATCGTCTCGACGACGCGGCGGTGATCCTCGGGCTTGACCTTGTCGTTCGGTTCGTTGACCAGGTTGAAGCTGACGTTCTTGTTCGGGATGCCCTTGTACCGCTTCGCGAAGGCCGCCCACTGAAAGGCGCAGACGTCGAGGATCTCCGGATCGGTCCAGAGCGATTTCGGCTCGGGCGGCGAGGCGACCGTGTACCCCGGCGCGCGATGGAAGTTCGGCTGGACGTGGATGCCGTGCTTCTTGCCGAATTCGACGGCCTGGTCGATCTCCTTCAGGACCGGCTCCTTGAGCTTCTTCAAGTCGCCCTTCTCCGTCCACATCCGATAGTCCATCGGCAGCCGGACGAAATCGAAGCCGAGCTCGGCGATGTCGGCGAAGTCCTTCTCACTGAACGGCTTGTTCTGGCCGTTGAACTTGTTCAGCAGGTTGAAGCCGCGCCAGCGGGGCAGGTGCCGGGGCGTGGGCTCGGGCAATTCGGCCGGGGCGGCCGCGCGGGCCAGGGCGGGACCAAACGCCGCCGAGGCCAGCGACAGACGGAGCAGATCGCGTCGGTTCATGTGTGATCGATCCCCGATAATTCGTGATTCTTCGTACGGTGTGGGGTGGCATGCCCACGTCTGCGTGGGCATGTCCGGGTACCAGCGACCGGGGTTCGGACATGCCCACGCAGACGTGGGCATGCCACCCGACGGTTTTCGGCTGGACGCCACTACTATCAGAACGCTTGCAGCACTTCCACCATCTTCCGATCCAGCTTGCGGCCGTGCCAGGACTCGTATTTCACATCGGCCCGGCCGCTGTCGCACACGCCGAAGGTGCCGACGAAGTTCCACAAGGCCCAGCCCCAGCCGTTCTGCTTGTAGAGTCCGAGCATGTCGCGCATCCAGGCGAGGGCCACCTCGTGCGGCGTGAACTGGTGCACGCCCCACTCGCCCACGAACATGCCGACGCCCTTCTTTTCCAGCTCCTTCCAGGGGTCAAAAAGCTGTTTCTGGATGGTGTCGCGGTCGGTGACCTTGCCGTTCTTCTCCTTCAGGGGCCAGGTCGGATAAGGCCAGCTTTCGTTCCAGTTCACCCACGTCGCCTTGTAGTGCGTCACGGGGATCGGGTCGTAGCTGTGGATGTCGGCGGCGATGTTCAGGCCCAGGAGCTCGGTGATGGGCGTGCGGGCCCACTTGCGGCCGTCGGCGATGAGGAGCCGGTCGGGGTCCTTTTCGCGGATCGACTTGGCCGCGTGCTCGATGACCCGCCGGTAGTCCTCGGCCGTCACCTTGTCGTCGGGCTCGTTGACCAGGTTGAAGCTGAGCCGGTTGTTGGGGATGCCCTTGTAACGCGCGGCGAAGGCCGACCAGTGATGAGCGAAGAGATCCTCGGTCGCGGGCTCTTTCCAGAGGTTCATCTTCTCGGGCGGGTAAGCCTGGCCGAAGCCGGGGGCGATGTGGAAATCGAGCAGCAGGTGAATGCCGTACTGCTTGCCGAACTCGACCGCCTGGTCGATCTGCTTGAGGACGGGCTCCTTGAGCTCGCGGGGCTTGTCCGGGTCGGTCCAGTCGCGGTAGTTCAGGGCCAGGCGGAGGAAGTTGAAACCGAGGTCGGCGACATCGGCGAAATCGCGTTCCTCGAAAAGCTCGCGGCGGCGGCCTCGGTACGCGACGGGCAGGTTGAAGCCGCGCCAGTAGGGGAGCTTCTGCGGCGTGGCGTCGGGGAGTTGTTTGGCGGGTTTCTTCTCGTCAGCCAGCGCGGCGCGGGCGGCCGGAGCGCCCAGGGCCGCCGTCGCCAGCGACAGGCGCAGAACATCGCGACGGTTCATGCGGAAGATCTCTCGTCGGGGGAGGGTCCGACGCCCGGAGCGAGACCGAGCAGGTCGATCACGCGCGGGCAGTCGGGGAGGGAGTTCAAAAACTGCCGCCCGTAGGGCTTGGTCAGCACCCTCGGGTCGAGGATCGCCACCAGGCCCCGATCGGTCCGCGACCGGATCAGGCGGCCGAAGCCTTGCTTCAGCTTGATGATCGCCTCCGGGACCTGATATTCCAAGAACCTGTTCCCCCCGCGGCGCTGAATCTCTTCGAGACGGGCTTCCAGCAGCGGGTGATCGGGCACGCTGAACGGCAGCCGCGCGATGATCACGTTCGAGAGCGCCGCCCCGGGCACGTCCACCCCTTGCCAGAAGCTGTCCGTGCCGAAGATCACGCTGTCGATGTCGGCCTTGAACGCCGCGATCATCTTCGAGCGGGGCAGGCCGTCGGACTGGGCATAAAGCGCAATATTGCGCTCGGCCAGCCAGGGCGTGAGCGCGCGGGCCGCCTCGGACAACTGGCGGTACGAGGTGAACAGCACGAGCGCCTTGCCGTGCGTCTTGGCCAGGTAGAACTTGATGGCCTCGATCGCCCGTTTCTCGAACCCGGCGTTGTCGGTCGAGGGGTCGGGCAGATCGCGCGGCACGTGAATCGTGACCTGGCTGGCGTAATCAAAGGGACTGCCCAGCTCGAGCGACTCGCACCGCGTCAGCCCGAGCCGCGATTTCATGAACGTGAAGCTGGGGGTGCGCCGACGGCCAGCGTCGCCGAGGTCAGCACGCAGGTCGGCACGCGATCGAACAAGAGCGACCGCAGCGCCGGCCCGACATCCAGCGGTGCGCTGGCGAGCGTGACGCGCCGGCGCGGTCCATTGTCGAGCTCGATCCAGTGGACGCTGGCGGCCTCTTCCTGGGAAAGCCAGCATTGCAGGTCGCCGGCCATGGCCTCGCAGCGGTCCCGCGCCGCGAGCACCTCGATGCGCTCCTCCTCGGCCTCGATCTCCTCGGCGCCCCGGCCGATGACGGTGGCCAACCGCCGCAACTCCTCGCCGAGCGTGTCGGCCAGCGGCAGCTTGCGCCGCAGGCGGCCGTTGGCGGTGCCGTGGGCGCCCTGCCATTCCACCACGCGGGCGAAGAAGTCCTCGGCGGCGGTGCGCGTGGTCTGAAGCTGCCGGACCGCATCGGCCAGCCGGTAATAGATCAAGAGGCCCTTCTGGGTCCGTTCGTTGTAAAGACGGGTCAGGTGATAATCGACCTGGGAATTCGAGACCCGCAGCCCCAGGTGCTCGGCGGCGACCCCTTCGAGCGTGTGCGCCTCGTCGAAGATGGCCAGATCGTAGTTCGGCAGCAGGCTGCCGCCCGCATCGCGGACCGCCAGGTCGGCCATGAACAGCGCATGGTTGACGATCAGCAGGTTGGCCGACCAGATCCGCCGCCGGGCCTGGAAATAGTGGCAGCGGGAGTAGGTCTTGCACTGCTTGCCCAGACAGTTGCCGTGGTCGCTGTGGACCACGTCCCAGACCGCCGGGCCGGGCGTGAAATCGAGGTCGGACCGGCTGCCGTCGTCGGTGCGATTCGCCCAGAGCTGGATCTTGGCGAGATGATCGAAATCCTCCCGGCGCGTGAACGTCGCATCGGCGCGTGCTACGGCCGATTGCAGCCGCCGCAGGCTGATGTAATTCGACCGCCCCTTGACCAGCACCGCCGAGAACTCGTGCGGCAAGACCGACCGCAGGAAGGGCAAATCCTTGTTGAGCAACTGCTCCTGAAGGTGGATCGTGTGCGTCGAGACGACCACCTTCTTCTTCATCTCGGCGGCGGCCTGGATGGCCGGCACCAGATACGCGAAGCTCTTGCCGACCCCGGTGCCGGCCTCGACCATCGAGATGATGCTTTTCCTCGATGGCCCGCGCCACCGCCTCGGCCATCCGCACCTGCTGCGGCCGGGATTCGTAGCCGCGCAGGCGACGGGCGATGGCGCCGTCGGGGCCGAGGATGGAGGTGGGATCGAGTGCGCTCGTCATGATCTTGTTTTCGTAGGGTGGGCACGGCCCTACATTGTTACTCGCGAACCGGTCGCCGCGCCGCGGAGATTGTCAAGTTGGGCGGTCTGGTCTTGTAGGGCAGGCTTTAGCCTGCCAGGTTCATACGTGATTGGCAGGCTAAAGCCTGCCCTACAAGACCAGACCGGTTGCGGCTCGGCCGCGCTACGAAGACGGCGCCTCCCGGATCACGCCGAGACCGCCGTCTCGAACCGGACCCGTGTGATCTGGACAATGTGGAGGACCTCGGCCGCCTCGTCGGACACATACGCAATGGCCGTCGAACCACCTGGAGAAAACATGAAGAACTCGGGGTGCTTCACGACGACCTCATGCCCATCGGTCATACAGATCGTGAACGGACGGAACGGGCGTGAATCAAGTAGCTTCTTGATCTGATCGCGGATCATGAACTCCTCCGAACTTGTGCAGAGAGCAACGCCCATCGGTTCGCCCCGGGCGATAACGCGGAAAACCACGGGGGAGCGTCATCGTCGTGCCCGCGCCAGGGCGTCGGCCTTGACCTGTTCCCACGGGATCACATCCTCGGGGTTCGCCTCGTGATCGGCCAGCCGCCGGAGGAGCTCCTCGCGGTGTGACGGGGGTAGATCGCTGTTCTCGGGCATGTCAGCGAGGCTTTCGAAAATGACGTCGATCCGTTCATAACGCTCATCCACGCTGAGCGTGGCGATCTGGTCCAACCATTCGGAACGGGCTCATCGCGTCACCTCCTGCTTCCCAAGCCCGATGCTAGCACGTTCATTCTACCGCATCCGGCCGGTTCCGGTCAGGATGGGAAACCCTGTCTGTCGCTGCACTTCAGCCAGGAACTCGGGTGGCGTCTCTGCCGGTTGCCATAATTCGGGCCAGCACTCCCCGGGCCAGCGTGCCGCGATGCGATGTTCCAGGCTACCAAGAACGCGGATGAGTCCGACGGGAAGGAGAAGGAAAAAGAAGGCAAACATCACGGCGAACAACACAGAGACGAGAGCCGACTCTCCGAACCCGCCGCAAATCCGATAAATCACGCCCAACCAGAGCGCCAGCAGCGGCGGCACCACGAGCAACGCACCGACAGAAAGAATTAGTATGGGCACCTGGTTGTGACGCCGCCCGACCCACACCTGCACCCGGTAAAGCAGCGCCGACGCAATCGCAATCAGCGACCAGAGACACGACAGGAGAAAACTGATCACGGCCAGCAGGAACGCCGTCAGGTGCTCGACCGGCGGCCCTCCCGGACCACCGGCCCACCGAAACGGATCGAAGAACATGGAATAGAGAAACGCCACCAGGAAAAACAACAAGAACGCGATTCCGCTGACCTTCCACAACCCGAAAGCCGTCAGGAACCGCGCACAGACCCGACCGCGCACAGGGTTCGGGTCGAGCCGCTTGAGTCGTCGGGCACCACGCAGCTCGTCCCAGCCGTACTTGAGGCACCCGACCAGCACCGTCAGCACCGGGCTGGCCGTCAGCTCGAAGACGATCACGCCGATGGCGATGACCGCCAGCCAGGCGAGCCGGTTGCGCCGCCGCGCGGCTGCGTCCGTTTCGGTGGCGTGGAAGAGGCCCCATTGTTCCGGGAGCAATTCGTCTCCAGGCTCCATGGATGCCCCTTCCAGTCAGAAAAAGAGGACGCCAAGAAGCCAACGGGGATCAGCGGTGCCGATCGTCCCTTCCAGCGGGCTGGAGGCCGTCGCATACAGCTTCCGCGGAATCCGTCCCGCCTTCGCCGCCAGCCGGCCCGCTTCGAGGGCGTGGCGCATGGCGTGGGCCATGCGGAGAGCATCCTTCGCACCGGCGATGCCTGTGTTCAAGAGCACGCCGTCGCAGCCGAGCTCCATGGCGAAGGTGACATCGCTCGCCGTGCCCACACCCGCATCGACGATGACCGGGTAGGAGCTATCTTCGGCCTTGAGCTCTTCGAGAATGATGCGGATGTTGCTCGGGTTCAGGACTCCCTGGCCGCTGCCGATCGGGCTGCCGGCCGGCATGACGCAGGCGACGCCTTCGGCCTTGAGCCGCCGGGCCATCACGGGATCGTCGCTGGTGTAGCAGAGGACAACGAAGCCCTCCTGGACCAGCACCCGCGCCGCTTCGAGGGTGGCCAACGGGTCGGGCAGGAGCGTCCTCGGATCGGCGAGCACTTCCAGCTTGACCCAGTCGGCGCCCGGGTTGCCCAGTCCGGCCAGCAGTTCGCGGCCGAGCCGGGCGGTGCGGAGGGCCTCCTCGGCGTTGAAGCAGCCGGCCGTGTTGGGCAGGATCGTGTACCGCGCCGGGTCGAGGAAATCGAGCAGGCTGCGGCCCTGCTTGTCAAAGAGCCGCTCCCGGCGCACGGCGACCGTGACGACCTCCGCGCCGCTGGCGGCCAGGCAGTCGCGCATCAGTTCGAGCGTCGGTGTACTTGCCGGTGCCGACGAACAACCGGCTGGAAAACCGGTGCGCGCCGATCGTCAGCGGGCCGTCGTCGGGCTCGTCGCTCGGCGCCGCCGCCGACCAGGGTAACGACTTCGAGCTCATCGCCGTCGGCCAGGAGCGTCTCGGCGTGCCGGGCGCGGGGGACCAGCTCGCGGTTGCTGCTCGACCGCCACGTATTCGGGCTTCAGTTCCAGGCGCTGAAGGAGGCTCGGCGATGGAAGGCGCGTTGGGCAGCTCGCGGTGCTGGCCGTTCAGGAGGATCGTCACGGTTGAACCTGTGGGTGTCTCAGGGAAGAGGGCGCCAACACCGCGGCGGACAGATTGCGCGATACGGGGCCGGCGTCCCATCGATACTGTTGTCGCCGGGGCGAAACGCGATTCGCCTTCCACGGGACGTGCGTCCATCGTAGGACCGCGCCCGCCGAGCGGTCAAGCGGACCGGCTCAACCCCCCCAGATCGAGGCGGCCCGTGATCACACGATGGCGACAGTGGTGGAAATTGGTGCAAGGCCGCCGACGTCTCGACTCTGCGTCCGGGGAGTCGGCACGGCCTCGAACCGACCGCCGTATCCGGTTCCGCCCGCGCGTTGATACGCTCGAAGAACGAACGCTGCGGTCGTCGCTTGATTGAGACTTCCGGCAGGAATACGCTGCTTGCAATGGGCATTCTTTCCTGGAAGTGGCATCCGAATACGAGTTCGGCGGCGGAGGTTCTCTCGACATGCTCACTCTGTTCCTCCTGGCGGCGCTGGTGAGCGTTGCGTTGCTCGGCGTTGCAGCCCTCGGTCTTGTCGCGGGCGGCCTGATGTGGGCCGTTGGTCGTCCGGCCTGGCGCAGGCTCGCGCCCTATGCCTTGCTCGCGCCGCCGCTCGGGTCGGTCGCCGCCTTGACCGGCGCATGGGGCTGCGGGGCTGCGTTGGCCAGATGCGCGGGGCAGTCGGTGTTGCCGGTCTGGGGTTGGCTCGGCGGCCTGCTCGTCGGAGGGGCGTTTGGGGTGTGCCTGGGCCTCGTCGCGGCGCATTGCCTGGTTCCCCGGGCGGCTGATTCCTATTACCCCGGCAAGAAAGTAGGTCGGACAATCCTGTCCGACTCCCCCTGCCTGTCGGACAGGATTGTCCGACCTACAGGAGGATCTTCTTTGCCGGGGTAATAACCTCCGCTGCAGCGGACCCGTCGGGTGGCTGGGGCAGCCGGCCGAAGGTTCTCGTTGGCCCGCAATCTCGGATTCAAGCCGATAGGAGCTTCGGACCATCGAGCGATTGCTCGTCGAAAACGAAGCGGGGCTGCTGGCGGCCTGGCAAGAGCATATGGGTCAGGAGGGTTGAGGCGATGAGTCCGGGTGAAAGAATCGTGAACGTCGAGGCCACCGAGGACGAGCTCAAGGTCGAGCTCCTCGACGGCCGCACCGTCACCGTGCCGCTCGCCTGGTATCCCCGACTGCTCCATGCCACCCCGGAGCAGCGGACGAACGGGACGATCGCGGGCGGCGGTTATGGCATCCACTGGCCCGATGTCGACGAGAACTTGAGTTCGGAAGGGCTTTTGCGCGGGGCACCTGCTCCCAGGCAAACCATCAGAGCCTGACCCTGCGCCTGGGTGCCACTGGCTTGGCCAGTTGTAGGGTGCGTGAAACGCACCGATCTTCTCGACAAGCTGGATTTGGTGCGTTTCACGCACCCTACGAATAATTCGACAAGCCCCGGCGGTTGCGCTCGATCTGGAGGTGGCAGAGAGCGACCGCGCAGGCGTCGGCGACATCGTGGGGCTCGGGCAGACGGTCGAGCCGCAGCTCGGTGCGGATCGCGTGCTGCATCTGTTCCTTGGGCGCGCGGCCGCTGCCGGTCAGGCACTTCTTGATCCGCGCGGCGGCGTAGCCCACCACCGGCACGCCCCGACGGGCCGCGGCCAGCATGATGACCCCGCGGGCGTGCGCCATCAGGATCGCCGTACGAGGGTGCTTGACGTGGCTGTGTACCTGCTCCAGCGCGAGCGACGCGGGATGAAAAGCGTCGAGCACTTCGAGGACGCCTTCATAAATGGTGTCCAGCCGCAGGCCCATCCGGACCTCGGCCGAACCGCCCCGGATCACGCCCGCCTCCAGCACGCACGCCCCCCCCTGCCCCGGTTCGACCACCGCGTAGCCGGTCACGTTCAGACCGGGGTCAATCCCCACGACGCGCCCGGGCACGGGCGCCACAACGGCCTCATCACCGAGGGATGGACGAAGACTGGACATCGTCGGTCGTTCCTTCCGTGGGGAGGGGATCGTCCCTGATCGTCGCTTCAATGGCTTGCGGACGTACTGGCGGGTATCAACGGCTCGACCGATTCCAGCAGCATGAGCGAGACCTTTTGCCAGCGTTCGGGCCCTTCCGGGTCGTCTTCCGGGGGCATGTAGACCGTGAACGACGATCGGCCGACCTGGATCATTTCGGGGTGTCGAACTTCGAATGTCCGGCCACTGGCCATGTGAAGACGAAACGGCCGAAACGGCTCGGCCGTCACGACATCCAGCAAGACGCGCGGTATGATCATCATTCCGTTCCTTTCTTGGGTGTTTCGATCTTCCAGATCGTCCCGTCCGGCCGGTCTTCGAGGACGACGCCCAGGGCGGTCAGCTCGTTGCGGATCTGGTCGGCCAGCTTGAAGTTCTTCTCGCGGCGAAGCTGGGTCCGCAGGCTCAGGAGCAGATCCAGCAGCGGCGCGGTCAGGCGGTCTTGACCAGACTCGGAACGGGCCGGCGCCTGGCGGAACAGGCCCAGGATCTGCGTCAGCTCCCGGAGCACGCCCATGCCCGTCTCGAACTCGGTCAGGGCGGCGGGGTCGCGGTCGGACGTCTCCAGCTTGTGGGCGTCGGCGTGCCGGTTCAGGGTGCGGACCAGCTCGAAGAGCTCGCCCAGGGCGCCTCCCGTGTTGAAATCGTCGTCCATGGCCTCGATGAACCGGTGCGGTGCTCGGCCACCTCCTGTGCCACCAGGC
>CAWHUG010000010.1:0-19225 GCA_963832405.1 uncultured Isosphaeraceae bacterium | reverse complement strand
CGCCAGGGCAACCATGTCGAACGCTGCAACCGTTTCGTCCAGCAGTATTACTTCTACCTTCAGGATCAAGACTTCGGCCGGATGTTCCTGCGGATCTGTCCCTACTTCCCCTTCAGCGCCCGCATCTGTCTCAACGGCCATGAATGGCTGGCGTGCCGGTTGCGCCAGGAGGGCATCACCTTCGAGCAGTGCGCCAACGCCTTCCGGAGTTGCGCGACCCGGCCCGGCTGCAGGAACTGGCCGATCAGTTCTCGGCCGCCCATATCGAAGCCTGCGCCCACCGTTGGCTGGCCCAGTTGGTTCCCTTCTTCACCGACCGGGAGCGCCGCCACCAGGGGTTCGGCTATCGCCTCTTCGTCAGCCAGATCGAGTACTGCACCAATCTGATCTTCGAGCGTCGCGTGGCGCTGAACCGCCTGCACGAACGTCTCCTCGACCTGAACCGCTCGATCGGCCACCCGGACAAGATCGCCCTGATCTTCGGTCGGCGGATCACCCAGCACACCGACGCGGGCCTGAAGACGCAGATCCTCGATCACGACCTGGGTCAGCCGGTCATCCGCAGCGAGTACAAGAGCAGTTCGATCAAGCAGTACGCGCGCGATGACCTGGTGCTGCGGACCGAGACGACCAGCTACCACACACCCGACTTGGGGGTGAACAAGAGTGTGGAGCACCTGCCGGAGTTGCGCGAGACGATGGCTGCGGCCAACGACCGCTACCTGGACGTGCAGCAGGACGTGCTGGAAACGTTCGTCGATCGCGGTCAACTGGAGCGGTTGCGGCAGCCGACCGTCTCGCCGAGCGGACGGCGGACGCCGGGTCTGAAGCTGGATGACCCGCGACTCTTGGCCGTGCTCCAAGCCTTGGTCGGCTTTGCCCTGCTGGCAGGGCGAGGCCGCTTCCGAACGCCCGACCTCCATGCGACGGCCGCAGAGGCGCAAGGGAAGACGACGGAGAGTTACACCCTGGGACAACTACGGTACGACCTGGCCAAGTTGCGCGGCAAGGGGTTGGTGGAGCGGGTTGTCGGTACGCAGTCATACCGGCTTGCGTCGGAAGGATACCGGATCGCGGTGTTGTACCTAAAGTTGTTCCACCGCATCTACGCGCCGCTGACGGCCGGCATCCTGGAACCGGTGCCGTGGGACGATCAACTCCCGCTGGAGCGACGTGCCTTGCTGGATCGCTTGTACGCGGCGGTGGATCGCGATCTGAACGAACTGTTCGAGTCGGTCGGCCTCCGACTGGCAGGCTGAAACGGGCCACAAGTCGCAGTCAAGAAAGGGGTTAGAAAAACGTGAACAGAATCCGCAGTTCGGCTCTTATAACGGCCTAAGTAACTCAATCCACTCGGCAGGGTGGCCAAGCCCGTCTGGGCCGGAGTGAGTCGAATCTCGAGACACTCCAGGTGAGGACGGGACCGAAACAGGGACCGGCTGTGCCGGTGACGCGCGCACCGCGACAAGGACGGGCTCAATGAAGCCGCCATCGCAATCATCCTCTCTGGTTTCGCGGATTCACCCCAAAGTTGCCGATCGGTTCAGCGCTCGCCGCTCAACTCGTTCCACCAACCCGGCAGGAGGCGTCGTCGTGGATCACGAAACACCAGGGCGGTGCCGCGCTGCACCCCGGAATCGTCAAGCCGCCGTCATGATAACCATATGCAAAATATGAATTCAAAATAAATGAATATCGCATGTTACGAATTATGGGGAACCGTTGCATGAACACCGCAGCCGCTTTGCGCAGGCGTTTGCGCCTATCGGGAATCGTTCTCACCACGCTCCGCGGTCCGTGCTGAGCGGACGAAACACCGGCGCCCGCGCCGCGGTCCGCGGCCTGCGCGGGGCTGCGGCACCGTCCACGAAGATGTCCGCGTCGTCGAAGCCTCTCGCGCAGGCGGTCAGGTCCAGCAACGCGTCGTCGCCGATCTCGGACGCGAGGATCTCCCAATTCGGCGCAGCCCCGGACTGGGGGCCGGTCCTCGTCGTCCGGGCCGTGTTCGATCCGTTGGGCCTCGGGGACATCCTCGACCAACACCTCGGGCGCACCCAAGGTGTCCCGTTCGCCGACCGCGCCTTCGTGCTCGTCGCCCCCGCCAGCGAGCACGGGCTGGCCGGCTGGCGCGAAACCGACTTCGTGTGTGACCGCCAGGGCCGACGCGACACAGATCGGCCACTCCGACCCCTTCTCATACACCCTTTCCGTCGCATCAGCCGCCGCCCCACGGTGGGAGCTTGATCGGGGCAGCGAAGGAGGGCGCCGCCCACCGCCTTCATGCCGCGGCGAAGCAGGCGGCCGCCGCTCGCGACGAACAGGGTGTCAAAGTCCTTCCCGCCGAAGCAGACGCTCGTGGCTTCTTCACCCGCCGGCATGGGCAGGATGCCACGGGAGCGGCCGTTGCGGTCGAAGACCTGCACGCCCAGGTGCGTGGCGAGATAGAGATGCCCGTCGCGGTCCAGGCACAGACCGCCCGCGCCGCTGTCGTCGGCGCCGTCGGGCACGTGCGCCCAGTAGAACCGCTGTTTCCACTCCACCGTGCCATCCGACCGCACGCGATAGCTGTAACCCCAGTGGGTGTGACGCTCCATGACGGCCAGCCACAAGCCGTCGGGCGACACGCCGATGCCCGTCGGCTGTTTCAAGCCCTGGTCGAGCCGCGTCTTCGAGCCGTCGGGCAAAATGAGCCAGACGTTGCCGGCGTCCGCATCGGTCGCGTAAATCCGACCGCTGCTCGTCACCGTAACGCACGTTGTGTGGAGGCCATCGACGGTCACCGCGCGGCCATCCGCCGCGAAGGCGAACGCCGTGTCCGCCGGGATCGCCGGTTCGTCGCGGATCGTGCCATCCCGGGCGAGCCTGCGGGTGCAGGACCTGGCCGTGTCGTGGAAGTACACGTCCCCCTGCGGGTTCACCGCAAGATGATCGCACGCCAGACCCGCATCGCGCACGGGCTGCCACGCGGAGTCGGGATCGAGGATCGCCTTCAGCACGACGTTCTGCGTCCGTGCCGTCTGCGCCTGCACCGGCTCCGGCCAGTCCTTCCAGAGATAGCGCATGGCGTCGGGGAAGATCGCCGTGGCATGCTTGCCGCTGTGCGGGCCGGTCCCCCAGACGTGCCGGTGCTCGTAGCCGGCGAACTCCAGCGCGCGGTCGAGCGTCTGATTGCCCATCCACCAGTCGCCGACCTCGGGGCCGCCCATCCACTCGTCGTTCTCGCCGTCCTGCTGGAAGACGCGAATCGGCTTCGGCTCGGTTTTGCGCACGAGCACCGGATAGCGGTCGCCGCCGCGCATGCCGACGAACGTCCCGATCGCCGAGAACACGCGGCGGAACAGATCCGGCCGCTCCCAGGCGAGCGTGAAGGCGGCGATGCCGCCCGTGCTGCCGCCGCCGGTGCAACGGTCGTTCGGATCGCGCGAGAGCTTGATCGGCCGTCCGTCCGGGGTCGTGCCGCTTTTCGACCTCGGGAAAGACTTCCTCGGTGATGCACCGCGCCAGCGCGTCGTTGAGGCCATCGAACTCGAAGCTGCGATTGAAGCGCGGATTCTCCTGGCCGTTCGCCGACGCGACCTGCCCCGGCGCGACGCCGACCGCGATGGTCACGGGCATGTCGCCCTGGTGGATCAGGTTGTCGAACACGACCGGCACGCCGAAGCCCAGCGCATCCAGCCCGACGTAGACGCACGCGGGCTTGTCGCCCTGGTACTGCGCCGGCACGTAGACGGTGATGGTGCGGCTGGTCCCCGGGAAGATCTTCGAGTCCAGCGGGAATGAGAAGGTCTTGCCCTTCGGCACGCCGGGCTGTGGCTTCGAGTCGGGGCCGGGCTCGTAATCGTCAATGCCGGCGGGCGGCAACGCGCGGGCCTGTGCGTCCAGCGTCGCGGCACCTGAGATCAGGGCCCCGGCGACAGCGATGCGGAAGAGGGACCGGGCGACGCGGGTAGTCATGGACAGATCTCTGGCGAGTGGGGGTCGCGGCTGCGTTTTCCGGCCGCAGCCCGGGATCAGATGCGCGGGAAGAGTCTCCGGCGCTACATTCACAGCAGGATAAGCCAGCGGACGACCAGGACCAAGACCGTTGCCCCTTGCGAGCCTGGTCGTGCCGCCCGGAGCCAGGCTCTCGAACACATGCCGGCCGAAACGAAGGTCACACCCCTTTCACTCACCTTGCCAGATCGACGAAAACGAGGGCCGAAGGATTGCCGACGGGGATGTAATGGCCGGTGAAATGGAGACCGCCTGTACGACGATTCACTCGAAAGACGGTGATGTTGTCGCCGCGCTGATTGCAGCAGTAGAGGAATTGACCTGCGGGGTCGAAGTTGAAGCTGCGGGGATAGTTCCCTCGCGTCCATTCCTCCCCGACGTACGTCAGTTTGCCGTTCGGGCCGATGGAAAAGATGCCGATGCTGTCGTGCAGCCGGTTGCCCGCGTAGACGAACTGCCCGTCGGCCGAGACCAGGATCTCGGAGCAGAAGTTGCTGCCTGCGAATCCGGGCGGCAGGGTCGTGATCGTCTGCCGCGGGGACAACCGCCCCGTCGCGGCCTCGTAGTCGAACACCACGATGTTCGAGCCTTCCTCCTGGATCGAGTAGAGCCACCGGCCGCGGGGATGGAAATGGAAATGCCGCGGCCCGTCCCCGGGCGGCAGCGCGACCGCGTGCGGCTCATTCGGGGTCAGAACGCCCGTCCGCGCGTCGAACTTCCAGATGAAGATCTGATCCAGGCCCAGGTCCGCATGCAGCACAAAGCGCTCCGCGGCATCGGCCTGGATCATGTGCGCGTGGGTCCGATCGTGTCCGCTGAAGGCAAAGCTGCCCGGCGGCGGGGCTGGTCGCCTTGCTGGGGCCGAGCGTGCCGGCATCCATCTTGATGTTCGTGGCGTCGCCCAGACGGCCGTCGGACAGGATCGGCAGCACGGCCACGGAGCCGCCGAAGTAGTTGGCCACCAGCACGAATCGTCCCGAGCGGGGACGCTCACATACGTGGGACCGGCACCGCCGGAGCGGACGGTGTTGAGCAGCGTGAGATGCCCGTCGGCCCGATCGATGGCGAAGGCGCTGACCGTGCCCTGCTTGTCATCGCCCACCCGATCGGTCTCGTTGGCGGAATACAGCCGGGTTCCGGCGGCATTCAAGGCCAGGCAACTCGGACTGGTACTCATCTCGTGGATGCCGGCGGGCGTCATCGCCCCGGTGGCGCGATCCACCCGGAAGAGGTGGATGCCGCGACCGTTGCCCGGCGGTAAGTCCACCTGCGTGGGCAGCGTGTCGCGGAGCGGGGAGCTGAAGGTGCCGACATAGGCGATGAGCAACCCGCCGGCTTCGTCCGCGCGCGCCCGGTGCAAACCCGCGGTGAGCGGTGTGACCCCCGCCAGGGCGGCGGAGGTCTTCAGGAACGAGCGGCGGGAACAATCGGGTGGTGTCATGGTCATCCGGCATGCCCCGATACTGTAGCAACGAAACCGGGGACATGGTTCTTCTGACTTCCCAGAGCCCAGACATCAATCATCGGTCACACCCCTTTCATGGCGAGGGTCGTCTTACGAATCCTGGTCATCGTGAGTCTCATTCGATCTGGCCCGGGAATTCGGGCGGTGGGTCCAGCGGCCTACCTCCAGTGGAGCCGCGAGATGTGGATGCCTTTGAGGCTCGGGAGCAACGCGGCGATGAACCACTGGCCATCGTGCTGGAACAGCTCCGGAGCGGCCACGGGCAGGGTGCAGACGAAATGTCCCTCGTCGTGATCGACGCCGAAGTCGAGCGGATCGCGCGAATAGTAGACGCTGGTTTGCGCAGTTCCGGCCATAGCGCTGGGTGCGGAAGAGATAGAACGCGCCGGGGTGCAGCTCGACCACGAACGGGCACTCCGCGGAAAACGCGCCGGAGCCGGCGCGCCCGCCCTTCGCCACGGTGTAAGGCTCGCTCCAGGAGAGGAGATCCTTCGATGTGCGGCAATAGTCCGCGCCGGCGTCCCGCGTCGCCGCGGAGGAGTGGGCCGTGTAATAACAATACCACAGTTCGCCGATGCGAAGGACCATCGGATCGCGCGTCTGGGTTCCTTCGTGAGAGCGGAACAACGCCGCCTTGCCGTCGGAGTTCCGCCGTCGTTCGAATTGTTTTCCATCCGCGCTCGTCGCCGAACAGATGTCTTCCCAACCGCCGTAAAACATCACAAAACGGCCGTCGGCCTGGAAGACATACGGCGCCTGCAAGCCGCCCGGCATCTCGCCAAATCGGGGGTCGGCGTGCATGGCGATGCCCATCGGCTTCCAGTCGGCGTCGGTCAGTTTCGCGCCTTCCCAGCGATAAAACAGGCGCGTGTGTCCGGCTTCCTTGGTGCCGCGAATGCACGAGCAGAGCTGCCACGTGCCATCGGCCGCCTGCCAGATGCCGAAGTCCACCGGCTGCTGTCCGGGCGTGGTCAGCGCGCCGAGATCGGGATCGCCCGCGACCTGCCACCAGTCGCCGACAATCCCGGGCTGCGCGATGGGTTCCGCCGCGGTGGCCGTGCGCGCCAGGATCAGCGCCGAGAGCACCAGCAGGCACCAGATGATGCAATGCGGCACGATTCTATGTGTTTGATTTATCATCATGATACACTCAGTGTATTTCGCCTTCATTGGTGGTGATTGGAGTGTAGGGCCGGTCGCCTTCCAGGGTGAGTCTCAGAGTGCCGCCGGATGGGAGTTTGGGCGGATTACCTTCCTCGCATCGCTGGCGGCCCCGCACATCATCATAATGCATCACTTCACCTTGCTCCGTAATTCCATCAAGTCTTGCTCCTTGCTGGTGAGTTCACGCCGGAGGCGCTGGACTTCGTCGCGCAGTGGTTTCACGTCGGCGGGGAGATCACTGCTGTTGGAGCGGATCGTCACATTGCCGGCGGTGGCGGGCGGTTTCGACGTGGCGGCGTAGCGGGCGTCGAAGTCCAGCGGCAGGGCGCGGGTGCCGAGGCGAGGTGCGCCTCGCCGGAGCTGAGTCCCTCGGCATGTGCCCTCACGCGGATCACGCCGGGAGTCGTCTTCGCGCGCAGCAACGCGGTCGCCGTGCCGAACTCGGTCTTGACCGGGTTGGCGTGGGCCCTTGGACCGGCGATGATCTCGGCCGGACCTTCGACTTCGAACGTAACGCATTCCGATGCGAGCACCTTTGGCACGCCTTTGTTGTCCACGATGGTCGCGCGGACCGGGACGAAGTCGGAGCCGTCCGCCGCGAGGCCGATGCCGGCATCGTCCACGGTCACTTTCACGCCGGTGGTGCGCTCGGGGTATTTCTTCACGACGCGCGTCACGACCTGGCCGTCGATGAGCCCCTCGGCGGTCATTTCGATCTTGCCGGTGCGATCGCGCCACTGGCGCTTGATCACCGCGTAATCGAAGACGTTCGGGAACGTGAATGGAGGGTGCGGCAACGCCCGGTAGCTGGCGTCGGGCTTGCGCGTGCCGACGACCTGGCCGAGCCATGTGAGACGGACTTCGTCGCAATTGCTGTAGATGATCACATCGCTGCCGGAGACCTGGGTCAACTCGTGCGCGATGCGGACCATCGGGCCGGTCGCGATGCCGGGGAGCTTGTAGTCGGGCGCGTACTGGCTCTTGAACAAGTCGTAGGCGTAGCGGGGCACGCGGAAGCCGTCGAGCAGCCCGCCCCAGAACGGGTCGGGATGATAGCCGCGCTGGTGGTCGATGCCGCACCACAAGGCCGCGCCGATGCGGATCGGCGGTGTGTCGTAAACGTCATTCAGGTCATGCGCGCGGATCACGGCCTGCTTGAGCAGCGGGCCTTCACCCCACTCGCGTTTGACGCGGGTCGTGGCGTTGTGCGAGAAGAAGTTGTCCACCTCGCCGCCATCGCCGTATTCGCGTGTGAACGAGTTCTTCGACTCGTTGTAGCCGCCGTGGTAATAGAAGTCGAGACCGCCCTTTTTGGCCTCGTCGATGTCGGCGACGGTGAACAGGCCGGGAAACGGATATTCCTCGTGTGCGATGCGGTGCATCTCGCCCAGCATCCGGCCCGGCTGGTGGAACGTTTCGTTGAGGGCGGTTTCCCAGAGCAACATGGAGGGATGGTTGCGGTCGCGGCGGACAAGGTTGCGCGTATCTTCGTAAATGCGTTGCTCGAAGATGGGGTCCTTGTCGTTGAAGAACTGCCAGCCGGGGTTGGCCGTGGTGACGAGCATGCCGAACTCGTCGCAGGCGTCATAGAAGGCCGGGTCCTGCGGATAGTGCGCGGCGCGGATCATGTTGACGCCGCCTTCGCGGAGCAACTTCACGTCGCGCCACTGGCCGGAGTTCGGCAGCGCGTTGCCGACATAGGCGTAGTCCTGGTGGCGATTGACACCGCTGAGTTTGACACCAATATATTTCTTATTCACGAACAGGCCGTCCTTGACCCGCATCTCGAACAGACGAATGCCAAACCGCGTGCGCAGGCTGTCCACGACCTTGCCGCCTTCGATCACGTCGGTGCGGACGAAGTGCAGATAGGGGTCGTCCGGGTGCCAGAGCCGCACGTCCTTGGGAGCGAGATCCTGCGCGATCTGGCACGTCGCGCCGGGGGCCACCCCCACGGTCTGGTCTTGCTGGAGCAGCGCGCGATTCTCGGCCGTCTCCAGAACGGTGCGCAGGGTCAGCGTCCTTGCGGACGCGGAATCGTTGGCGACCTCGGTGCGGACTTCGAGGCTGGCATCCTTCCCGTGGATGTCCTTGGTGGCCACGAAGACGCCGCCCCCGGCAAACGTCTTGCTCAGCTCGGGCAAGGTCACATGGACCAGGGGCGTACGGATCAGATAGACATCGCGGTAGATGCCGCCCAGGTAGGTGAAATCCAGGTCGCTTTGAGGCTTGCCGGGTGGATAAGTGGGATCATCGGCATTGTCGGCCCGCAGGGCGATGACGTTGTCTTGACCGTCGCCGCGCAGGTGCGCGGTGATGTCGGCGGCAAACGGCAGATAACCGCCGAAATGCGCGGCGACTTTCTGGCCGTTCACCCACACCAGGCACTTGCCCATGACCGCCTCGAAATAGACGAAGACCTTGCCCGGCGCGGCTGGCGAGGCGATCTGAAACCGCTTGCGGTACCAGGCCGGTCCCTGATAGTTCCGGCAACCGCTGGCGTTCTCGCCGAGGATTTCGAGGCTGTGCGGCAGGTTGGCGGATTCCCACGCGGAGTCGTCGAATTCCGGCTTCTCGGCGCCGGGGGCATCGGCCTTCAGAAACCGCCAGCCAGGATTGAAATTCCGCACCGAACGCGGGCCCTCCGGCACGGCGAAGAAACCCGCGGTCGAGACGCGCGGGACCGGCTTGGCCACAACCACATCGTCCACCGCCGCGTTGGCCCAGTCCGCATGATCGCCCTGGACGCCGTCACCGCCATCGCCCACGACGAGCCGCAGCTCCGTCACGCCAATCACATCGAGCTCGATCCGTTTCGCCGGCTCTCCCATGCGCATCAAGCCGCTGCGAAAAGCCTCCTTGCCGTCGAGGAACACATGAAAATCCACCGACCCGGTCTTGCCGCCCTGGTCGTCCACGCCCACATCGGCGACGAACCGCTTGTGCTGCCGGTCGAGCTGGAAGACCATCTCCCCCGGCGCGTGCGTGCCCAGACCCTTGTCATAACGCCGTCCGGCGATGTGGATCGGCTGTCCGCTGACGCTCGCGTTCGTCCGCGTCTCATGCCAGCCCTGCGTGACCTTGACCGCCATGTCGGTCGTCAGGTATTGCCAGATCTCGGGCACGTCGCTGGCGCGGGCTGGACGCGAAACGGCCAGCCCCGCCAGCAAGAGCAGCCACGCCTGCTGGAAACAGCGCGAGGGGCGAAAGCGTCTCACAAGTGCTCTCCTTGGGGTCGGCAAGAGGATTCGGGCTCACCCGACCGGACAGCGCCGGCCCTGGTTTCCCTCACCGGATCAAGACCTCAAGACAGTCGCCGGCCTGGAGGAGCGTTTCCGATTCCAGCGCGATCCGTACCTTACCCTCGTGCGACTCGTGGCGGCAAGGGAGCGGCTTTCCCGCCAGGAACACGATCACGGACCGCGGCTCGTTTTCGAGGAGCGACGCCAGCGCGATCGTCTTGAGCCGAACCTTGCCCCACTTGACCTCGATGGCGGCCTGCTGCGCGTGACCCGCGCGTTCCTGTTTGAAGCGGCCCCAGCCCTCGGCCACGGTGAACGCGGCACGGAACCGTTTGGGAGTCAGAGGCTATCCGGGAAGCCTGGTCTTATAGCCTCCTAGGTAATTAATGTCCGGGGCAACGGGAGATCCGATTGGTGGAAGAAACTCGACAGCAACACCTGGTTGTCCCTGATTGCGTCCAACTCACGCACCACCGCCTTGTTCAAGTGGTGGGCATCCCGCGGCGCGAAGTTGCACAGCCGTCCGTCCTTCAGCCACCGCCACAAGAACTCCAGCGGCATCAACTCCGGCGCATGCGCGGGCAAGGGCTCGATCTCCAAGCGTCCCTGGAACTCCTCCACCAAGGCCCGGATCGGGTCCCCCTTGTGCATGGTCCCGCCATCCCAGATGGCGATCACCGGACCGGGCAGCCCTTGCACCGCGCCGCCGATGAACTCGGCCACCTCCACGTTGCTGAAGTAGCCGTTGATCAACGTCTGGTAGGCCAGATGCAGCCGGTCCCGCAACGGCGGCAGCCACAACGCGGCCGCGACCGACACCTTTTCCCGATGCCCCGCTTTGTACTTCGACTCCGACGGGTGGCCCCGCGGCGCCCAACTGCGCCGCCGCAACGGGGCCATCAGCAGCCCGCTTTCGTCCAGCAACAACAGGCACGCACTGCGGCGGCGGGCTTTCTGTTTCATGCGCGGCCCGTCCTCGGCCAACCACCTGGCAATGGCTTCGTCATCATGTTCGCGGGCCACGCGCCGGGGCTTTTGCGGCGTGTACCCCCGTTGCCGCAGCCAGGTGCCCAGGTAGTCGGGGTGGAAGTGGACGCCAAACTCCTGCTCGACGAGTTGGGCCAAGCGTGGGGCAGACCACAGGTCGGTAAGAAAGCCGTGTTCGGTGGGGAGGTCGGACAGCCAGCGCAGCACGATTTTCTCCTGAGTGGTGGTCAGTTTGGGTGGCCGGCCGGGTCCAAGCTGGGCCGCCAAGCCCGCGGCACCATGTTGGCGGCTGGTGGCCATCCACCGCCGCACCGAGCGGGGATCGACGCCGAGAAAGTCCGCAACCTCCTGAGTTGTATAACCCTCGGCGATGCGCTGGACGGCGAGATACCGCCGGCGCTGCAGTTCTGCGGGTGTGCCTTCGGTTCTCATGCAAGTGGTTGCTGCAAACCGCAGGCCATGCGGACATTAATTACCTAGGACGCTATAGCCCCGAAGGGGCGGAAGTAAATAGCCCAGGGCGTCAGCCCTGGGTCGAACGATGCGTCTCCACCACCCTCCGTAGCCCCGCAGGGGCGACAGACGGAAACCGCTGCCCCGTTGGACCTTCTGTCGCCCCTTCGGGGCTGTCGAGGAGGATCATGGAGGATCATGTCGCGGTGTCCAGCTCTCCCCAGGGCTGACGCCCTGGGCTATTCACTTGGGCGTAACTCCCGCGTTTCAGCTTCCCTCTGATGGCGCAGGTACTTGGTTTTCAAAGCGTTAGGACGTCGATTCTGTTGGATGGGTCCTCGAAAAGGCCCTCTTCCTGCGGTATGTTCCAGGATGTTGTCGGTCCCGGCGCACACCACAGTGAAGAGGAGCCAGAAGCATGCTGACCACCACCGCTGCCGCCGTCAAGTTCGATCTCTCGTCGACTCCCGAGCAGACGGCCTGCGCGATGAGGATCGACGAAGGACTCAAGACGTTCTGGACCATCGTCGAACACATGCAGCACGCCGCCGAGCGACAGCAACCGATTTATCAGGTCGAGGAGACCCTCTTTCGGCACCTCTTGGTGCTCGGGAACTGGCTGCTCCAAGCGTTCCTGGACATGGCCGGTACTGGAGACATCGGCCCGACACTGACCGTGGCGAGTGATTCTCCCTCGGACCCGGACCAGGATCTCCCCCGGCTGGAGCAATCACACCGGCGACCCTATCTGTCGATCTTCGGCGAGATGGCCATCGAGCGGACCTGCTACGGGGAGGGTCGGGTGGAAGCCGCCCCCTTGGACGCGCAACTTCATCTGCCACAACGCCAGTATTCGTACTTGCTTCAGCAATGGCTGGGGTCGTTCGTCGTCGATGATGCGCACGCCGAGGCCATCCGGAAGCTCGGGACGATCCTCGGCCTGGCGATCACCGTGAGAGCCTCGGAGGACCTCAACTTCGAGCAGGCCAGCGATGTCGAAGTGTTTCAAGACCGCCTTCCGGTTCCGGACGCCGCCGAAGAAGGACCGTTCTTGGTGGTGACTGCGGATTGCAAGGGGGTACCCTTGGTGCGCAAGGCGCTGCCGCCGGACGAGGCGACGGACTCCCCCCTGCCCACCGTGGCGAACCCGCGCCGCGGCAAGGGCGAGAAGGCAAACAAGAAGAAGATGGCGGCGGTAGGGGCGGTGTACACGATCGCGCCGTTTGTGCGCACGGCCGACGAGGTGATCGAGGAAGTGATGCGGAAGAAAGCCCGCCAGCGCCGCCCCAGCCCGCAGCACAAGCGGGTGCGTGCGGAGTTGTTGGTGGGTAAGGTGGCGTTGTTCGTGTGGTTGGCCGATGAGGTGATCCGCCGCAATCCTCAGGGGAGCAAGCCCGTGATCTTCCTCTCGGATGGGGAACGGGCGCTGCAGGACCGTCAGGGCGAGTATTTGCCGGAGAACACGGTCTGTATCTTGGATCTTCTTTTCCGCACATCTGCCGACCCATATCTCCGAATTTCCGACCGGTTGGCGAGTCCGCGGACCGGAGGCGTGCCTCCGGCGGTGGCGTGTCCCACGCCGGCTGGCGAACGCCTGACGCGGAAGAGGGCTGGCTGGTGCTCGGCCGCGCAATCCCGCCGCGGCCGGGCCTCACGCCCGCACAGCCACGCGACCCGTACGTCGAATCCTTTCCCGCTGTCAAGCAGACCAGGTGTCCTGGTCGTCCCACGCACATAACTTTGGCGGCCCCCCACGGACGCCCTCTCACCAAAGGGCGATGCGCGCCGGAAGAGCGCCGCGCAAACACCTGATTTCATGCGACAATCACGTTGTCCTCGTGGTGAATTTCGGTTCTTCACCGCGTTCCGGATAATGGGCCGGTCCATTCATCATACGTCAATGCTCTGACGGCCCGACACGCTTGCCTCGGGGACAATCCTGTTCGTGGGACACGCCGCGACAGACGCGCGCACAGGTGTCGGCGCCCGCGCGTCCCCCACCCATGCCAGGAGCCACTCCCATGAAGCGCCCCGAGCAACATCACGGTCCCCACGCCGAGCACGATCCCGAGCGCCGCAGCGGCCCTGCGCCGGCGCGGTCGCCCGCGCCGACGGGCGAACGCTCACGTCGCGTCAAGTCGCCGCGCTGCCTCTCCTCGACCACGTCCTGGAGAAACTGCGCCTCGCCGAGTTCCTCCGCGAGTACCTCCCCGGCACAGACCCCCGCACACGCGTCGCCTCCGCGACGACCCTGCTCGTGCTGTTGAAGAACATCTTGCTGGCCCGCGAACCCCTCTACGGCGTGGGCGCATGGGCACGCCGCTACGTTCCCGAACTCTTGGGCCTGTCCCCCGAGCAAGTCACCGCGCTCAATGACGATCGCGCCGGCCGCAGCCTCGATCACCTCTTCGATGCCGCCATCCCCACCTTGACCCTGCGCGTGGCCCAGCACCTGGTGCGTGTCTTCGGCGTGTCCCTCGACGAACTCCACAACGACTCCACCACCATTACCTTCCACGGCGACTACGAGCACGCCGACGAGGAACGCACCCTCCGCGGACAACTGCGCCAGGCCATTACCTGGGGCCACAACAAGGACCATCGCCCCGACCTGAAGCAGTTGCTGTACGTCCTCACGGTGACGCGTGATGGTGCTGTCCCTGTACAGTTCCGAGTGGAGAGCGGCAATACCACCGACGACTCCACTCATCGCCAGACCTGGGACTTCCTCTGCCAGTTGACCGGCCGGCGCGACTTCCTCTATGTGGCCGACTGCAAGCTGGCCACCACCGAAAACATGGCCCACCTACACGAGAACGGCGGCCGGTTCGTCAGCGTACTGCCCCGGACACGCAGTGAAGATGCGGCCTTTCGCGCCCAGACGCGTCGGGGCCAGGCCCGTTGGCGACACCTCCACGACAAGGTGGACGAGCACGGTGAGGTCGTCGACCACTTCCTGATTCACGAGCCCGAACGGGCCAGCGCCGAGGGCTACCGCGTGCTCTGGTATCACAGCGCGCGCAAGGCCGAGTGCGATGCGCAAGCGCGCCACCGTCGGCTGGAACGGGCCGGGAAACAACTGACCGAACTCAGGGAGAAGCTCGCTTCCCCGCGCATGCGCTACCGCGATCGAACGCAGGTGATCAAGGCGGTCGAGACCATCCTGGCCGAGTACGAAGTCGCCGAGTGGCTCGACGTGACGGTCGTGGAGAAAGTGGAGGAACGCTACCGCCAGGAGCACCGCGGCCGTCCGACTGCCAACACACGTTACGTCAAAGAGGAACGTTTACGCTTCGATATCACGATCCAGTTTCGCCCTGAGCGGTTGGCGGAGGAAGCGCTCTGCGATGGGGCCTTCCCGCTGATCACCAACGACCAGACGCTGTCCCCGCTGGAGTTGCTCCTGTCTTACAAACAACAACCTCTGATCGAGAAACGTTTCCAGCAACTGAAGACGGACTTCGTGGTGGCCCCCGTGTTCCTGAAGGAGGCCAGCCGGGTTCAAGCGTTGCTGTGTGTGTACTTCTTCGCCTTGGTCGTGGAGTCGCTCCTGGAGCGGGAGGTGCGCCGCGCGATGGAGCAAACGGGGACCGAGAGCCTGCCGCTGTATCCCGAGGGCCGCCCCTGCCGCCGCCCCACGGCACGGCGGATCCTCGACCTGTTCGACGACGTGCAACGACACGAACTGACGACCGACGCGAAAACCACCACGCTGTTCACCACGGAACTGACCCGCGTGCAACGCCAGGTGCTCCGCCTGCTGGGAATCCCGAGGGCCTATCGAGCGCTGATCCCTGATCACGCCCGCCGGAGAATATTCCCAGATATTCTCACGCAGATGTGCGGAAAGTAGGTTGGATTTGTTTCATGTCATGGAACGGTTGTGGAAGGTGGCCTGGTGTTTCTTTGACGAGCGGACCCAGAAGCACGCGGCGCATCAGTGGGTGGAAGAGCGTCTCAAGAGGTTGCTGGAGGGGAAAGTGGACACGGTGATCCGCGGGATGCGCTACCAGGCCACCCAGCGTGGTTTGAAGGGACCGAAGCGGAAAACCGTGCGGGATGCGGCGGAGTATTACGAGCGGAATCGGGATCGGATGAAGTATGACGCGTACTTGGCGGCGGGTTATCCGATTGGTAGTGGAGTCGTCGAGGGAGCGTGTCGGCATCTGGTGAAAGACCGCCTGGAGCGGACCGGGATGCGCTGGCTGCCGTCCGGTGCGCAGGCGATGCTGGATCTCCGAGCCACCTACCTCAATGGCGAGTGGGAGGCCTTCTGGAACTTCCACGTTGCGCAGGAGGATGAACGGCTCTACGGCAAAATACGGGAGGCTGGGTGAGGTGAATCCCCAGTAGTTACACCCTATTCACTTCCGCCCCTTCGGGGCTAAAACCGGATTTCTCGGATAGCCTCTCAGTCGGGGCGCGAAGCCGATGAACAGCCAGATCGGGCCTGGTCAAGCGTGGTCGACGGCCTGCGCCGGACGGGCACACGCTGTGGGCACGTTCCCGCCAGAAAAAATCCCCCAGCCGCCGGAGGGATCGGTTATCTTGTGACGGCGGCGGCTCCGAGCAGGCTCGTGGCTCGGGCCGTTCTGCGGGCGACACGAAGCCAAATTCCATCCCTTTGGCACTCCCAGCTTCAGAGAGGAGATGACCGTCATGAGTCCTCGGACGTCATTGATCGCCGCTTCGTTCCTGGTCCTGGCCCTGGCGCTGCCGACCTTGGCCGCCGACGACGGTGGGGTACCGCTGTTCGACGGCAAGACCCTCGACGGCTGGACCGTGCGGGGCGGAGTCGCCGCGTACAAGGTCGAGGATGGGACCATCGTCGGCACGACCGTCGAGGGGAGCCCGAACACCTTCCTCTGCAAGGGTGACTTCAAGGACTTCGTGCTGGAGCTCGATGTCAAGGATGATCCCCGCCTGAATTCCGGCGTCCAGGTCCGCAGCCATGTCTACAAGAAGGACGATCCCGACCCGAACAACAGCAAGCGGGCCGGCGTCGTGTATGGTCCGCAGTGCGAGATCGCCCTGAAGGCAAGCCAATCGGCGGGCCGGTTCTATGACGAGGGCCGCCGGGGCAAGTGGATCTGCGAGATCAAGCCCGAGGCCAAGGACGTCTTCAAGGACGATGGCTGGAATCACTACCGGATCGTCGTTCAGGGCAACCATTATCGTTCCTGGGTCAACGGTGTGGCCGCCTCGGACTTCACCGACGACATGGACACCCAGGGCTTCATCGGCCTCCAGGTCCACGGCATCGCCAAAGGGAGCGGGCCGTACTCCGTTCAATGGCGGAACGTGCGGATCAAGGAACTGAAGCCGGGCGAGAAGGTGAACGGCCTCGATTGAGAGACTCCGAGTCTGTTCCGAAACCTCCGAGGGACGTCTGGTTCTAGCCCCAAAGGGGCGGAAGTGAATAGCCCGGGGCGTCAGCCCCGGGACCGAGGAACGGCGCAAAGAATGGGCTTTCCCGAAGCCCCGAAGGGGCGGCAGAACCCATGGATCCGCAGGATCTTCTATCGCCCCTTCGGGGCTTCGGAGAAAGCTGTTGTGGGGCCGGGTCTGGTTCCCGGGGCTGACGCCCCGGGCTATTCACGGTCGCCCCTTCGGGGCTTTTGGAATAGAGTCTCAGAACGACGTTGTCCGTCGTGTATCCCCTTGAGTCGCCTTTCCCCCCACTCCGTGCGCCGAACCCTGCGTTCCGTTCGCGGAGCCCGGCTCGCCATGAGAGGAGCGGATCGTTCTCACGTTGCCGAGGTTCCAGAAAGTCGGAGATGATGCGGATGAGATATGCAGAAAGTGCGATGGCGGCCCTCCTGACGGGCCTGGTCCTGAGCGCCGCGGTGCTCCTGCCCGCGAGCCTCACGGCCGACGACGCCGCCAGTGCCGAAGGCGTTCTCAAGGCCGCCGGGCTGAAGCGATCGGGGACGTCCTACGTCCTCCCCGAAGAAGCCGACGTGATCAAGCTCGAGGAGTCGGTCTCCAAGCTTCAGAGCAAGCTCGACGACCTCTCCCAGCAGTATCAGCGTCAGATTTCGCAACGCGACACGGAGAAGCAGGCCGCCGCGGCCGAACGCGCCAATGCCAATGCGAACCCCCGCAACCGGGGTCGCTACGCGGCCAGCACCCGCACACACGACGCGAAGGCCAACCAGTACCAGCAGCAAGCCAATCAGATCAAGCAGCAGGCCGCCCAGCCCGACAAGGACTTCAAGAAACAGCAAGCCGACTACAAGGAGAAGTCCCAGAAGCTGCTCAAGCAGTATGCCGACCTGGCCGCCAAGCCGGAAATCATGGACGCCCTGCGCGCCGTCAACCGCACGGCGCATCCCAAATGCGCGCTCGGTCCGGCCAGCGCGTACAGGAAGAACATCATCAAGCTGATGACCGACACGCTCGCCAAGGACGGCTACAAGCTCGAAGGCAACCAGTACCACCTGGCCGATGAATCCCAGCTCCACGAGGATCTGACAAAAACGCTTCTGCTCGGGCGTGAAGTGGGCATGTTCGAGCGTCGCCTCGCGCCGGCCGACACCAAGACGCCCGCGGCCAAGACGGAAACCAAGCTGACCCCCGAGCAAGTGGCCGCCAAGCGCGCGGAGCTAGCCGAGAAGGTGAAGTCTCTTCGAACCCGCATCCAGGAAGTGCAGGCGCGCCGCGAGGCCGCGCTCGCCGATGGCGAGGCCCAGAGCTGCGTCGAGGAACTGAACCGGCTCCAGGTCTCGAAGAAGAAGCTCGAACTGACCACCCGCGGCGGGCTGAAAACCCTCATCGAAGAGTTCGACAAGCTCGAACAAAGTCCGCAGGCGAAATAGCCGGTCCGAGGAGACGGTAGCGGGCCTACCGGTTTCTCGTTCCCACGCGCGGGGTCAGCGTGGCCTTGACCAGGTTGAACTTGTCGTGGGCGTGGATGCCGAGCTTGCCACCTGCGCCGTAAACGCTGAAAACGCACCAGAGGGTCAGGCCGTCGGCACTGGCCCATTTCTGGGGGAACTCGCAGCTCAGGCCTTCGCCGTCGGGGCCCATGTCTCCCCACGACTCGTGGTAGAACACGGTCGTCCAGGGCCCCCACGGCTCGGGCGCGTCGAAAACGCCCAGTTGGCCCGGGCCGACGTGATAGGCGGTCAGCAGGAAACGCTTCCATGCCGGGTTGTAGACCATCGCGCCGGGCGTGACTCCGTTCCTGTCGGTGAAGATCGGCTGGGCGCGGGTGAAGTCGGGCGTCCAGGAGGGTTTGCCCGGGGTGTCGCGTCCGGCGCAGAACTCATAAGCGGCGCGCTCGCGGATTTTGCCCACGGGCACCCGGGCCAGGTACAGACATTCGCCGCTTCCCCGCCCGGCCTCCTGCTTGGGCCCGCAGAGGTAGACATATCCGGCGAGCGCCGCGGGAACGCCGGTGTGATCCTTGCCGAACTGAACGAACTTGGCGGGCTGGAAGTGGCCGGCGCCTCTGGGGAACAGCCAGTCGGCCTGGGTCCAGGTGGCGCCGCGATCGGTGGACCAGACCAGCGCGTGGTTCACATCGGGCCAGGGCCCGTCCTGCAAGTTGATCCACGAGTAAAGGATGCCGCCCACGCACAGGATCGCGCCCGTCTTCCCTTTGCGAGGGAACGACGCCGGGTGCTCGGAGTTCTTGCCGCCGTTGATGTTCGTGCCGCGGAAGTCCTCCGGAACGCCTTCGATCCGCGCGAAGCCCATGCTGACCCGCCCGTCCGAATCGGTCCCGCCAAACCCGCCGCCATCGCCCCACGCGGCGTAGAGATGGTCGTCCGGCCCCCACGTCACGGGCCACAAGTCGCTCCCCGGCGCCGCGGTCTTGTAGGTGTCCCAGTGCCAGGTAAGGCTCGGGATGACCGCGCTGGGTGGATAGGGGGACGGTGGGAAATCCGCGTCCGCCGAAATCGTCGCACGCGCACAC
>CAWHUG010000009.1:0-491846 GCA_963832405.1 uncultured Isosphaeraceae bacterium | reverse complement strand
GACGGATTGCGGGTGACGCTCGACGACCTGCGCAAGCGCGGCAAGCAGGCGCTGGCGGACGAGATCCTGAAGCGGATCAAGGATGGTCGTGAGCGGGCGCAGAAGGCCGGGTACGGCCATGTCCTCGCCGGCAAGCTCGATGTGGCGCCGCCCGCCTCGCCGCGCGACGTGATCGCGCAGACGGACGTGCTCGATGAGGGCTACTTCGTCGAGGCCGTGGCCACGCCGGCCGCGCCCGTCGGGTTCTGGCTGCCGCGCTATGAGAAAACCGAGATCCTCCCGAAAGGTCTCCGCCAATCCGGACGACCTGGTCGAGTGGTACGGGGCCGCACCGCTCCAGCCGCTGGCCGGCGACGGGGCGCAGCTCGGCGGCCGGGCACGCCTGAACGGGCACATCATCCCCGGGGATTCTGGCCGTCCAGGTGACCTATCTGCCCGCCCCCTTGAACACGCTCCAGGACGACCGCCCCGCGCTCCTGCAACGGCTCGCCGCCCGGATCAACGAGGCCGTCAAGCCGTCCGTGAAAATCGACGCCGGGCAGGCGGAGTACCGGATCTCGGGGCTGCCGAAGGGCCGCGTGTACTGCCGGTTCACGAGCCCGTCCACCGCGGGCCGCAACAGTCTGACAGTGGACCTTGCGGCCGGCACCCGGGTGGAGCTCGGCACATTGCCGCTCGATACGGGCGTCACCCGCATGGACCTCGGTCCCCCGCGGCCGGTCGATCCCGCGGACGCGCAGAAGGTCCTGGAGACCGTGCAGGGCCTCGCGGCGGAGGACGCCGTCAAGAAGGAGCTGCTCGCGGTCGCGTCGGCGCGGCTGGCGCAGTGCTCCCAGGACGCCGTGGTGCTGATCGGCCAGGTCGAGGTGCCGGACAAGCCGCACCTGGCGACCGTGGTCCAGGCCCAGATGCGCATCCTGCCGGGGGGATATTTCGCCGTGAACGCCGTCCCGGGCCAGCCCATCGGCTTGCGCCTGCACGGCTACCAGCCGCTGAATGTGACCGCGCGCGGCGGTCAGGGACACGTCGAACGGCTCGACAAGGTCCGGCTCGTGCCCACGCCGTCGTCGGAGAAATGGATTGTCACGGGCCAGGTTCAATGGTCGGGCCAGAATCCCGCTGGAAACTACCTGCGCGTCTGGCTTCGTGACGACGTGGACGTGGACGCCATCCACTGGGGCGGCCATCCCGGCACGGGCCATGAGGGCCTGCGCGGCTGGTTCGATTCGGTGGACATCGCGCCCGACAAGACGTTCCGCATCGAGGGACTCTCGCCCATCGACTACTGGCTGACGGCCGAGCTGCCCGGCCGCGGCCCGGTGGACGTGCGGCTGCGTCTGGGCGCCGCGACGGCCGCGGACGGTGCGCGGCATCTCCGGCTGGAGACGATCGAATTACCGCCGGCCCTGCTGGCGACCATCCAGTGCAGCGACGCCCCCGCCGGCCTGTTCCGTGACGCGGGCCCCATGATGCAGGTGGCGACGGTGGATCTGCAAACCGACGTCCGCTGGGCCGTCGGTGCGCAGAACAGCACGGCGGAGAACAGCGACCTGCACTTCGAGCAGCTCGGCAACACCATGCTGGTTTATCCCGACTTCCGCTACCAGGACATCCAGGCCGAGAACGCGTCGCTGACGCCGCTCGGAACCGGCGGGATCGGCCAGTACATGAAGCTCGACGCCACTCGGCTCGACCCGGACCTGTCCCGGCTGGCGGGCGGGAACGTCCAGCGGGTGGTCGCGGTCCCGCAAGGCGATATGGTTTACCTCCTGAAGCGCACCCAGCGCGGACAGCCGCGCTGGTCGCTCCTGCATGTTCAGGTCGGAGCGCCCGTGTTCTTTCCAGTGACACCGCAGGGCGGGCCGTTGCCGCGCTGAGGAGGTGTTCGAGACGGGCGAATCACGTCCTGTAGGGTAGGCTTCAGCCTGCCAAGGCCATTTGAGAATTTGAGAATGAGGGAGACCGGCAGGCTGAAGCCTACCCTACAAGACGGAAAACGCAACGATCCCGACCGATATTTTTCCCGCACACTGGAGCCTGAGTCTCATGAACAAGCTCGCATTTCCTCACCCCTGCCGGTCGGCGCTGGCCGCGGTGTTTTGCGTTCTGGTCCCGACCGCGGCTGGCCCCGTCGTGCGCGGAGCCGACCTCACTCCGGGGTTGCCAGTCGCGGCCGTCAGCCGCGCCGAGCCCGCGGGCGTCGGCTTCTCCGAGCAGCCCCTGTTCCTCGATCTCTCGACGGGCAGCGGCGGTATGTACCGCCCTCCGGTAACGCCGCAGTCGCCTTCCGTCTACACCTGTATGATAGCGCCCCCCGCGCGCCGTCGAAGACACTGCCCCCCCCACCTGCCGGAGTTGCGCCGGCCAAGGCGATGCCTGCCCCGGCACCAGCACCGCCCGCACCTCCCACCACCACCACCACCACCGCCGCAGGCCCCCGTGAAAGTGGTGCCCGCGCCGGCTCTCCTCGGTACGCCGGTACCGCAGGCTCCCGCGAAACAGATGCCTATGCCCGCTGCACAAATGCCGTCGATGGCCCCTGGACCGGTGGATTACGTCTATGTCTCGGTCACTCAGATGGTGCCCATGACCCAGATGATCTGCATCTCGATGGCAGCGCCGCGGGTCACGCCGGAGGGCGGCCTGGCCAACGTGCCCTCGACCCGACTGCGCAGTTTGACCCTCACCGGGACGGCCGTGAACGACCAGGGGCTGAAAGCAGTCGCGGACGCATTCAATCTCCGGAGCCTCCTGCTGGGTCGGACGCAAATCACGGACGCGGGGCTGGCCTCCCTCCGGAACCTCGATCGTCTCCGATTACTCCACCTGACGGGCAATCGCCGGATCACGGCGCGGGATTCGAAAGCCTCGCGGGGTTGACCGAGCTCCGCGAGCTCGACCTCGCGGGAACGGGCGTGACCGACGAGGGATTGCAGCATTTGGCCGGCTTGTCCCAACTCGAAAAGCTCGACCTCGGTGAGACCCGGATCACCGACGCCGGGCTGGAGTCGCTGGCGAAGCTGAGCCACCTGACGTTTCTCCGCATCCACGACAACCCGCGCATCACGGATCGGGGCCTGGAAGCGATCGCCAAGATTTCCAGCCTCAAGTCGCTCGATCTCCAGGGGGACATTCGCATCACCGGTTCCGGACTGGCCGCCCTGGCGAACGCCGGGGCTCTTGAGGAACTCTCACTGGCCCGGACGGGTGTGACCGACGCCGGCCTCGAATCGCTCGACAAGTTGGGCCACCTGCGGAATCTGGATCTCAGCCGGACGGGTGTCTCGGATGCCGGGCTCGCGGCCGTCGGCGGGTGCCGGACCCTGGAAACGGTGCTCTTGACGGACACGGCCGTGACCGACGCCGGCCTGGAATCGCTGGCGAGCCTGGAACACCTGAACGCTCTCGACCTCAACGGCACCGCGGTCGGCGACCAGGGAATCTCGAAGCTGGCCGGGCTGGCGAACCTCCGTGAACTGGGCCTGGCGCGGACCACCGTCACCGACGCGTGCGCCGAGCACCTCAAGGCGGTGAAGAACCTGAAGACGATCCGCTTCGATAATACGCGGCTGACACCGCAGGCGGTCGCGAACCTGCCGCAGCGCGTGATGGCCTGCGCCGAGAGTCTCGCGCCGCAGCACACCGACTGGGCGTTTGGAAACAGGGCTTGCGCTTTCGTTCCCCTGCCCCCGCCGACGACGGGGTCGCCGAATCCGAATGCATCGTTCGCAACCCCGCAGGCTAGGCTGTGCCCGCATCGATGCCAGTCCCGCAGCAATGAAGGCCCCGATGGTTTCGACGACGGCTCCGACCGCACGCGGTATAACCTGTGTTGAGCCGCGACTCTTATTACCCCGGCAAAGAAGATCCTCCTGTAGGTCGGACAATCCTGTCCGACAGGCCGGGGGAGTCGGACAGGATTGTCCGACCTACTTTCTTGCCGGGGTAATACTCAGGGTCGCGGTCGTTCCCCTGGACGGCAGGCTCCCATGTCAAATTCTGATCCCAGGTCGGACTCGCCCGCCTTGTCGGATTTCGAGCCGATCGTCCACCTCTGCGATCAGTTCGAGCAAGGCTGGAGTGCGAAAGAAGGCATTAAGCCGAGGATCGAGGACGTGCTGCCGCAGGTCGCCGAGCCATTGCGGCGGGAGCTCTTCAAACAGCTTCTGGCGATCGAGATGCAGTTGCGGCTGCGGGCAGGCGAGCGGCCGACGGTCGAGGAGTACCGCGCACGTTTCCCGACGCAGGACGACCTGCCGCTGATCGTCGCGGGATTGCGGTCGGCAAGGGAGGCGGTCCGCTCAGAGGCGGCGAAAAAGAAGCCGGCGGAGAAGGCATCCGGACCCGTCATGAGCACCATTCCGTGGACGCCGGCCGAGCCTGCGATCGACCCGAGACAAACGGCCGGCGAGCGCATGACGGTCTCGCTGAGCGTCACCGAGGGACCGCACGCGGGGGCCCGGTTCACGTTCGGCGAGCACGATATGTTCATTGTCGGGCGGTCCACGCAGGCTCACTTCCGGCTGGCGGAGAAGGACCAGGCGATCTCGCGGCTGCACTTCATGGTCGAGATCAACCCGCCGCACTGCCGGCTCATGGACATGGCCAGCACGAACCATACCTATGTCAATGGTCAGGAAGTGGAGATCATCGACCTGCACGACGGCGACAGCATCCGCGCGGGCCTGACGACGCTGGAGGTGTCCGTGCGCCGTGAGGCGGTGTTGGCGGAGACGGTCAATATCTCAGCCTCGGAGGAAACGGCCGTCCTGACGCCAACGAGCGGCGGCTACCTGGCGGGATTGAACGCGACCGCGCCGGAGGCCGACGCGCTGCCGGATGTGCCCGGCTATCACATCGAGAAGGTGCTGGGGCGGGGCGGGATGGGCGTGGTCTACCTGGCGCAGTCGTTGCGCGACGGCTGCTCGGTCGCGCTCAAGACGGTCATTCCCGCCCAGTCCGGCACGCCGGGCGTGATGGCGCGGTTCCTGCGCGAGGCGAACATCCTCCGCCAGCTTGACCACCGCAACGTCGTCCGGTTCCTGGAAATGGGCTCGGCCCGCGGGCTGCTGTTCTTCGCCATGGAGTATGTGCTGGGGCCGAACGCCGGCCAGCTCGTGCAGGCGCGCGGGCCGCTGCCGGTCGGTGGGGCCGTCGGGCTGATTTGCCAGGCGCTCGACGGCTTGATCTACGCCCACCGCAAGAAGTTCGTCCATCGCGACATCAAGCCGCAGAACCTGCTCATCACGCGCGTGGACGGCCGGAGGACGGCCAAGCTGGCCGACTTCGGCCTGGCGCGGACGTATCAAGGCTCGCCCCTGAGCGGTCTGACCATGACGGGCGGCATCGGCGGCACCCCCCAGTTCATGCCGCCCGAACAGGTCACCGACTTCCGTGACGCCAAGCCCGCCGCCGACCAGTACTCGCTCGGGGCCACGCTCTATTTCCTGTTGACCGGCCAGCCGATCTTCACGCTGCCGAAGGACAAACGCACGCATATCATGACGATCCTGCATGAGCCGCCGGTGCCCATCCGCGACCACCGCGCCGACCTGCCCGAGAAGCTGGCCCAGATCATCCATCGCACCCTGGAAAAGAAACCCGCGAAACGCTTCAAGGACGTCGCCACTCTGCGCGCACCTGATGGCCTTCGCCACCGACGGAACCTAGAGCGGCTCGCGCTGGCGTGGCGCAGTGTCGATCCGCGATCCCTTGCATGGTGGCGGCCCGGGCGCGATAATTGCTTCTTCCACGCGGCGCGGCGCGTCACCGTACGGGAAATCGAGGGGCGCCGCGCCGAAAACGGACGGGACCCAGGCGCCGATGCCCGAGCTTTCCGCTACGCTGATCGCAACGGCATCGGGCTTGCATGAGCTCGTGGTGCATTTGAAAGCGGCCGGGCGGTTCGCGTTCGACACCGAGTTCGTCTCGGAGGAAACCTTCGACCCGGTGCTGGGTCTGATTCAGGTCGCGACCCGCGAACGGCTGGCGGCCATCGACCCCCTGGCGCTGACGGATCTGTCGCCGCTCTGGGATGTGGTCCTCGACCCGGCGGTCGAGGTGGTCATGCACGCCGGGGGGGAGGATCTGCGGATCTGTCTGCTGCGCAACGACCAACTGCCGGCGCGGGTGGTGGACGTGCAAATCGCGGCCGGGCTGGTCGGGTACGGGTACCCGATCTCGCTGAACAACCTCGTCCGGCAAGAGCTGGGGATCACGCTGGCGGGCGGCGAGACCCGCACCGACTGGCGGCGCCGGCCGCTCAGCCCGGCGCAGCTCCGCTATGCGATCGACGACGTCCGCCACTTGCTCGACCTGGCCGACCGGCTGAGCGGCCGCCTGTCTCAGTGGGGCCGGTCGGGCTGGGCCGAGGAAGAGTATCAGGACCTGCTCGCCGCCATCGAGGCGCGGGGCCAGGACGCCGACCGCTGGCGGCGGCTCTCGGGCTTGCACCATCTCAGCCGTCGGGGACTGGAAATCGCCCGCCGGCTCGACGCCTGGCGCCGCGAGCAGGCCCGGCGTACCGATCGGCCGCTGCGCCAGCTCTTGCGCGACGACTTGCTGGTCGGCATCGCCAAGCGGCAGCCGACGAGCAAGCGCGACCTGGAGGCCCTGCGCGATTTCCAGCGGCCGCAACTGCTCGCCCGCTCACGCGAGATCCTCGACCTGATCGCCGAGGCGCTGCTGGTGCCCGAGGCCGACTTGCCCGAACACGCCGAGCGGCTCGACGAGGGTCCTGGGCTGGCCATGGTCGTCAGCCTGCTGTCGGCGACCTTGAACCAGTGCTGCGCGGAGAGCCGGGTGGCGCCCTCGCTGGTGGGCACGACGAACGATCTGAAAGACCTGGTGCGCTGGCACATCGAGGGCCGTCCTGAAGCGCGGCGCGCCCGTCCTGGCGCACGGGTGGCGCGCCGAGGTCTGCGGACAAACCCTGGCCGATGTCCTCGCCGGCCGCCGCGCCTTGCGCATCGTGGACCCCGCCGCCGATGTGCCGGTCGCGCTCGATCCCGTCCGCGAAGAATGAGGCCGCCGGGCGGATTGCCCCAGGGCGATGCTGGGAGAGCCGATCATGAGCCGGACCTTGAGCTGCTTCACCAACTGCTACGGCGCCTGGGGCATCCGCGCGGCGGTCGAGCACATTCGCGCGGCGGGCATCGACCATCTCGAGCTGGCCTTGCGGGGACACAATCTCGGCGGGCTGGTGATTCCCGAGGAAGCGGTCCTCACCGAGAAGGCGGACGACGCGACCGCGCAGGCGTTCGTCGATCTTCTTCAGGAACACGGCGTGCGCGTCAGCGGCTGCAACGTCGGCGGCGCGGATCTCCGCACCGGCGAGGGCGTCGCCGTGACGGAGCGGCGCATCCGGTTCGCCAAGCGCTGGTTTGATGTGTCGGTCGTCGTCTCGGGCGCGGGCCAGCCCGCCGATGCCGCCGAGCGCCGGCTCATCCGCGACCATCTGCGGTCGTTGGGAGACACGGCCAGCGGCCTGGATGTGACCATCGCCCTTGAAACGCACAAGGGACCGACCCAGAATGCGGCCGCCATGCTCGACCTGATGGCCGAGGTGGACCATCCGCACGTTTTGCTCAACTTCGACACGGGCAACATCGCCTATTACAACCGAGGCGTTGATCCGGTTGACGAGCTCAAGAAGGTGGCCCCCCTGGTCCGCAACGTCCATGTCAAGGACAACCGGGGCGGCTTCGAAGACTGGTATTTCCCGGCCCTCGGCGACGGCGGCGCGGTGGATTTTTTGCGCGTCCGGGAGGTCCTCGACGCGGTGGGCTTCACGGGCGCCTACACGATCGAGATCGAGGGCATCGCGGGCGAACCCGAGCCGGGGCTCGACGCTCGCCAGGAGCGCGTGCGGCGGAGTGTCTCTCACTTGCGAGCGTGTGGATATTAGAGTGTTTTATGGTAGGTTGACTCACCCGTCTTGAAGCCCGAAGCGCCAGCGAGTGCATTTCTGAGAGGGTGTACGAGAAGGTCTGGAGCGGGCCTTTCTGTGTAGCGGCGGCCGTCCCGGCCGCTCCGGATTGGGGATTTCGGAGCGGCCGGGACGGCCGCCGCTACACAGAAAAGACCCTTCTCATACACCCTCTGAGAAAAGAAATGCACTCGCTGGCGCTTCGGGCTTTCTGAGCAAGGAGGTTCCATCCCGAGGGGCGATCAGTCCTTCGACCAGAGCTTCGTCAGCAGCGCGAACATTCTCGGGTCGTGCTTCTTGAGCTCCGAGCGGACGTAGGGGAAGAAATCGTTCGTGCCGAAATAGGCCTCGCTGGACTCGGCGAAGTATTCCATCGGGTTGGTCGTGGCGTAGGCTTTCTCCGCGCGGCCATTGATGTGCAGGCAGGATTCATAGAGCTTCTCGTCGAGCGCTTTTTCGTACGTCTCGCGCACCTCGGAGTTGTCGAACCCGCGCTTCAGGAACTGGTGGTGGTAGGAGTGGGCCAGCTCGTGGAGCACCATCCAGGGCTGGTCCTTGCACCAGGAGAGGAAGTTGCGCGCGTTGGCGATCTCGACGCAATGGGCCTTGTCCGGGTTCATGTCGTGGTCGCGCAGCCAGCCGGCGTCGGGGTGATAGGCCATGCAGGGATGGTGGCCTTCGTTCCGCTCGACCCAGATTCGCACCGTGCGCAGCTTCGCGACGGCCGGCGGCGGCACCATGCGGGTGATCTGAAAAAGCTGGTTCCCGAGCAGTCGGAGCGTCTCATCGGCCAGATCGGGCGCGTCGCACAGAAACCCGCGATGAACCCGCACGGTCCAGCCCTCGATCGTACGCGTTTCGTAACGTCCGGTGGGCTCGTAGGAGACTTTCGGCGCATCGTCGGCGGTGCGCAGGGGGAGCACCAGCATCAGCCCCACGCAGACCAGGGAATATCGCACGGTCTTGCTCATGGCGTGATCTCTCAAGGCATGTCGGGGAATCCGGATTCCGGATTCCGGATTCCAGATGACGGATGGATACAGAGAATCTGGGATCTGGAATCCGGAATCCGGAATCCGGAATCCTTCAAATCGGCGCCACCTCACTCCGTGAGAATTCCATCACGCCATGGGCTGGTCGGCTTTCCACAAGGCCCGGAAATAGCGCAGGACGCGGTCGGGATCGGTGCTCTCGCCGATCTCGGCCAGGGTGAAGCCGTCGAAGCCGCTCGCGGCCAGAAGGGCGAACAGCTCGCGCCAGGGGTACTGCTCATCGTACAGGTCCCGCAGGTGGACCTGGCGGATCTTCTTGGCGACGAGCTGGAAGTTGGGCGCGATGGTGCCGGCCCTGGTCACATCAGAGGGGTTCGAGTTCCAGCAAACGTAGACATTGGGATGATCGGCGTACTCGATGATCTTGGCGAAGCCGGGCCATTCCTGGGTCCCGCCGCCGTGGACCTCGACGCGGATCTCGACACCGTGCCCCAGGGCCTCTTCGCCGACCTGGTGCAAGCCGGCGCCGATGCGGCGGAAGACGGTGTCGGGCTTCTCGCCCTTGGGAATCCCGTTGGGCCGGACCTTCACGCTGTGCGCGCCGAGGTCGTGCGCCAGGCGAATGAATTCGCGCGTCTCGTCGATGTTCTTCTTCACGACGGCCGGGTCGGGCGACTGGTACTCGCACGTGCTTCCCAGGCCGACCAGCGTGATCGGCGAATCGGCGAACCGCCGGCGCACCTCGTCCCGCTGGGCCGGCGAGAGGCTCGGCTCGACGCCGTGCTTGTGCTCCGTCCGCAGCTCGACGCCCGCGTAGCCCAGTTTCTCGAGCTTCTGAAGGATCGTCGGCAAATCCCAATCCTTCGCGATGTTGTAGGTGACGATGCCAAGCTGAAGCATGATGGGGCGGTCCTCAAACGAGTGGTTGAAGGAATTCCAGGATCGCGGCATTGGCCGGCTCGGGGTTTTCGAGCGGGGCCAGGTGGCCGGCCTCGGGGATCGTTACCAGACCAGCCCCAGGGATCGCCTCGGCCAGCCGGCGCATCTCGTCCGGTGGGCTGATCACGTCGTCGGCCCCGCCGAGAACCAGGGTCGGGCAGGCGATGCGCCCGAGCGTGGCGGTCCGGTCCGGACGACGGGCCAGGGCGCGCAGCGTGTTGGCGATCCCTGGCGGAGAGGTGCCGAGCATCTGCTTCTGGACCCGCGCCACCAGGTCGGCGCGGCGTGCGCGGGACACCGGCGAGAACAGCCGCGGCAGCATGCCCTGAACGACCGGCGCGATGTTGCCGGTGCGCTCGACCTCCCGCGCGGTTTCCTCGCGCAGACGCGCGGCTTCGGGCGCGTCGGCCGCGGCGCGCGTGTCCATCAGGATCAGGCCGCGGAGGCGATGCGGGAACCGGTCCACGATGGAGAGCGCCAGGTAGCCGCCCAGGGACAGCCCACCCAGCACGAACGGCGCGCGGATCTGAAGGTCGTCGAGCGTCTCCATCACGTCGTCGGCCATGCCGTCGATCGTGTAGGGGCCGTCGGGCACCGGCGAGCGGCCATGACCGCGCAGATCGGGCGTCAGCAGCCGATACTCGGACCCGATCGCCCCCTTCTGGTACTCCCACATGGTGTTGTCAAACGGAAACCCGTGCAGCAGGACCACGACGGGACCGGGCCCGACATCGTCATAGTGCAGCAGCATGCGAGGAACTCCCCGGGCGGTCACGTCACGATCCGAACAGGGCGACGCTGGCGGTGAAGCCATGGACGAAGTTCTGGCCGCCGATCGGGCCGAACTCGCCCATGGCGAAGAAACCGGCGACCGGGATCGGGCCGAAGCGTTTGAGGATCGCCTGCACGTCGTGGTCCTCCACGTCGAAAAGGCGGCGGCCCCGGCCGTTGCATGTGAAAAGAAGCGCGCCGAGAGCCGGGCCCGCGCGCGACGCCTCCGCGAGGAGATGGCGCAGGTCTTCGTCCGCCGTCGCGGCGTCGCGGACGTGAAACTGGACCGTCTGGCCGACCCGCACCAGGCCCGAGATCGCGAGGCCGCCCAGGTCGTCCACCCCGAGCACGTTGCTCACGAGGAAATCGCCGCGCTCGAAGCGTTCCTGATATTCATTGATGACCCGCCCCAGGTGCAAACCCTGGCGCACCAGTTCGCGCTCGGACGGATCAAGGGCCTCATACATTTCCTGGAAGACCTCCAGCGCGGGGCGACGCCCGAGCTCGCGCACCAGGTTTCCTTCCAGCCGGGTCACAATCAGCGGCCGGCCGATCGGCCGGCAGCCCTGGCTGACCACCGCGCGGACCGCCACCGGACCCGCCAGATGGATCGCCACGCCGCCTTCGTCGGTCTCGATCTCATCCAGGACCAGCCGGTTCTGGCCCGGAACCTGCGCGCCACTGGCCATGCCGCCCACAACCCGTAACCCCGGCACCGCCGCATTGACCTGCTTGAGCCAGGCGTCCGCGTCCATCGTGAACGGATCGCCCAGCGCAAGGACGATCTGATTGGGGATCGGCGTCCGCTCCCCCAGCGCGCCGAGCGTGCTCAGAACGTCCGATCCGGCCGTCAGCCGCAAGGGCGTGAGCAGCACCCCCGGCGCCGCAAAACCCAGAGGCTCATCGCGGCCGAGCCCTCGACCTCGCGGCCCTCACCGACGATCGATTCGGCTGTCACTCCCAGCACGTGCCGGACCAGGCCGCGCTCGCGGATCTCCGCCCCCAGCCGGCCCAGGACGTCCGCATGGTGCGGCGAGACGAACGCGACCGCCAGGTCGGCCGGTTCGCCTCCCAAAGCCTCGGTCACGCGGTTCAAGACCGTGCGCACCGCGCCGGCGCTGTCCCTGGTCGTGGCAAGAGCCGCGGCACAACGCATGGAAGGCAGGCTCCGGAGTTGTCGAGTTCAATGGGACCATTGTACGGACCCGGACCCGCTCCCGACAGGTCCGCCGGGGATTTGTATTACCCCGGCAAGAAAGTAGGTCGGACAATCCTGTCCGACTCCCCCGGCCTGTCGGACAGGATTGTCCGACCTACACGAGGATCTTCTTTGCCGGGGTAATAAGCGGGGTCCCGACCCAGGCTACGGACTCAGCGCGGCGTGCCCATGCCGACCCAGCGCCGGACAGTCGCGAGCAGGTTCACGAGATCGACCGGCTTGGACAGGAAACCGTTGATCCCCAGGTCGCGCACGTCGGGACCCTGGGCCATGGCCACATCTCCGGACAGGATCACCACCGGCAGCGCCTCGCCATCCGCCCGGCGCGGAGCTGGCGCAGGACCTCGATGCCGTCCATCCCGGGGAGCATCAAATCGAGCAAGACCAGGGCGGGCCACGGCGGCGCCGCCAGGTCCAGGGCCTGCGGCCCATCGGCGGCCGCGACCACCACGTAACCTTCGCGTTCCAGCAACCGGGCCAGGGCCTTGCGGCTGTAGGGATCGTCCTCGACCAGGAGAATCGGTCCCCGCGCCGAGGCCGGCGGGACGGCCGCCGGCTCGGGCGGCGCGGCCGCCGGCGCCGCCACGGGTGCGGGTGCGGACCGCCGCGCCGGCAGATGGTTCGGCGGATACAACGCCGTGAAACAACTGCCCGCCCCCAGACGGCTCTCCACCGTCAACGTCCCGCCGCTCACACGCACGAGCCGGCGGCAGATCGCCAGGCCCAGCCCGGTCCCCTTGGTGCGATCTCGTTCCGGATTGCGCAGTTGCGCAAACTCATCGAAGATCCGCTCGGTGTCTTCCGCGGGGATGCCGGGGCCGGTATCGGTGATGGCGAGGGCCAGCCAGCCATCGGGGGTGGCGCCCGCGGCGATGCGCACGGAGCCTTGCTCGGTGAACTTCAGGGCGTTGTCGACGAGGTTGGTCAGGACGCGGCCGAGCTTGACGCGGTCGGCGTGTACGATGCGGCCGGGGCGGTCGACGCTCCAGGAGAAGTCCAGGTTCTTGGCCTGCGCGGACAGTCGCAGCGGCGCCAGCACGGCTTCGAGCCAGCCATCGAGGGCGAACTCGGACGGATTGTACGTCGGCACCCCCGAGTCGATCACGCACAGCTCGAGCAGGTCGTTGACCAGCTCGCCGAGGCCGGTGGCCGCGGCCCGGATGTCCGCGGCCAGGCTGAGCAGCTCGCCTTGCGGTAGGCGCGGGCGGGCCAACAGGCGATGGAGCCACTCGACCTGGAGGTTCAGGGCGTTGACCGGCGTGCGCAGATCGTGGCTGAGGGCGGAGAGGAACTGGCTCTTGGCGAGGGAGGCTTGTTCGGCCTGCGCGGCGGCCTGGCGAAGCTGATCGGCGGCCAGTTTGCGATCGGTCACATCGATGAGCAGCGCCAGCGCCGGTGGGCGCTTCGACCGTCGTGGGCAGCGGCTCGAAGCGCCAGTCGAGAAACAGCACGCGGCCGGAGCCGTCCGGGATCGTCCAGGAGATGCCGGCCTCGGCGTGCGCCTGGCGGTCGTTCAAGCAGCTTGCCAGGGCCGCGCCCAGGGCCGGCTCCTGGGCGAACAGGCCGGCGGCGGTCATCCCGGTGATGGATTCGCGCGGGTTGCCGAGGATGCGGCGGGCGGGGCCATTGGCCGCGCGGCAGACGCCGCGCTCATCGAAGTAGGCCACCCCGACCGGCAGATGATCGAGCAGCGCCTTGACCTGGCCGGCCCGCTCCGCCAGCTCGCTGCGCAGCCGCCATTCCTCGGTCACGTCGCGGAAGAAGGCGACCGCCATCGGTTGTTCGCCGCCGGGAAACGGCTGGCGGCGGATCTCCAGCACTTGTTCGCGGCCGTCGGCGAAGCGCCGCACGAGGGTCTGGTGCACGGGTTCCTGGTGTTGCAGAGCCCTCCAGAGCGGCCGTTCGTGCGGCTCCAGGGGCTGGCCGCTGGGGAGATAGTATTTCACCTGGTCCTGAAGTTGACCGAGCGTGGCGGCGGTGAAATCGGCGCCGCCGATCCGCAGGCCGGCCGGATTGACCAGGCGGACGCGGCCATCCGCCCCCTCGACCAGAATCACGCCGATCGGCAGCGCGTCGAAGAGGGCCTGAAGCTGACGCTGGTGGTCTTCGGCCTGCTGCACCCGCGCCCCCGGGCGCACGCTCCAGAGGACGCCGCCCGCAGCGTCACGACGCACAGCTCGTCCCCGTTCGTAGCGCGCTCGGAGAGCCGTGCCGGCCTCAGTTCCATCTCGATGACGGTGCCGTCCCGGCGCACGGCCGGCCGCCGCAACGTGGAGTGCTCGAACTCGAACGGCGCGTACCCCGGCGCGAGGGTGCTCAACGGCTGCTCGGCCAGTTCGGCCGGCAGCCATCCCAGCAGCCGCTCGACCCCGGCACTGGCCGCGACGATGCGGTGGGACCGGTCCACCACCACGACCGCATCCGCCAGGGCATCCAGAATCCGTTGCGCATCGAGTGCGGTCACGAATCCTCCTTGCCGCCGGGCCCTCATCAACGGGGGGCCTCCCGGTGCCAATCTTGCTCAGTATAGAAAACCCGGGCAGCCGCGTCATAGACGGGTTTGGGGCCTCGCCTGCCCGACCCGCTCTCAATGGGCGTGACGAAAAGAGATGTCGCGCGGAGACCAGGTCCATTTCGGCCGGTCTGCGGGAACGGAGGTGGGTGCCACGGGTTCCGCTCTGGGAACCCGTGTCCGGGACCGCACACACGGGTTCCGCGGACGGAACCCGTGGCACACCTCGACGCTCCCGCGGCGGCCTCTTCTCGTACCCCCTTCTACCCTTGTCTAGTGATAGTTGTAGTGCGGTGGGATCTTGGCCCCGCCCCAGATGCGCTGGACACCGTCGATGGTGCTGGTGCGCGAGGCTTCGATCGCACTCGTGACGGCGGCCTTGTAAATGTCGAGCGCGCCGTCGGTGTCCGTGGGCAGGGGGATCGACAGGATCGTCCCGAGCAGGCTGGTGGCGTTGTTGGCGAGAATGTTGTTGTAGACGAACTGCTGAAGGATGGTCCGCGGACCCGGCTGGCGCGGCAGACCGAGCGACTGCGGCAGCAACTGGAGCGGCAGGCTGTTGAAGTAGCGGACGAGCGTCTGGGCCATCTGGTTGGCGCGCTGGGTGATGGCCGCCTGGAGGACGGCGCCCGCGTTCGTGGCGGCGCCGCCGGAATTGATGCTCGCCTGGATGGTCGTGCCGACCGGGAGCTGGCTGTCCGGGGTCCCGGCGAAGAAGGGCGTGACGCCGGTCAGCGTGTCGCCGGTGCGGCCCGTCACCGTGTAGAGCAGCGGCGAGGTGCCCGGCGTGACCGTGGCGGTGACCACGAGCTGCCCCGAGATCGTGCCGAACTGGGCACCCTGGCCGGGCTGGAGGACGAACGAACCCGAGTTCGGCGCATGGGCCACGGCGAGGCTCCCCGATGCCACGGTCGGGGTCGTGGCGGAATTGCCCACCTCCTTGACGTAGGACGGCAGCAGTTTCTGGAAGAAGTCGCTGGCGAAGGCGTCGTACTGTGAATTGATCTCGGTGGCCGGATAGAGCTGCGGCGTCGTCGGCCGCGTCACGCTTGCCCCGTGCGCCTGGGCCAGCAGCCACATCGGAAACGCCGGACGGCTCAGCAGGAGCCGTTCTTCCAGCGTGAAGACCGTCTCGGGCTGAAACGCACGACGTCGCATCGCGGCCTCCTGCCGGCGGGCCACCCGTCCCTGGCGACGAACCGCCTTCCAGGGTCTGAGCGGGCCCGCGGATCGCGCCGGATCTCGGGTAGCCTCCTCCTCGTAATCGGCCCGTGGGGCTCCGTGCAACAGAAAAACCCGGCGCGGCCAGGCCGGGCCTTCCGCCACACGCACGCAGGCGGCGGTCAGTCATACGGTTCCCGGGAATTTTCTGCACAGCCGGGGGCGGCTGTGCCACAGAACTGTGGGCCAGCCGCCCTCGGCTGGCCAGCGCACCAAATTCCTGGGAACCGTATCAGAAGGAATTCGCGTCGATCGCCTCGCCGCTGTCCTTGGTGCCCAGGGCCCACCAGGTCGCCTGGCTGATCGAGCTCTTGACGAACCGGACGCTGCCGTCCGTCATCAGGACATTGACGCCGCCCGCGTGGTTGCTCGTGACATTGTGGATTTGGCCGTAATCGATGCCGCACCCGGGGCAGCCAGTGCGGCAGCTTGAATAGGTGTACAAGTTCGAGTTGGGCGTCACGATTGTGTTGAACCCCGAGACGCCCGGCGAACCCATGGCCCAGCGCCAACCCTTGTTGTTCGCGAGGTTCGTGAGGCTCGTGCTGCTATTCAGGAACGCGATCTGGCACGCCTGGGCCAGCGTGTTCACCACGGAATAGCCGGCATTGGACGCGTACGGGTTGAGCTGGATCGCGGCCCCGCCCGTCGGGTCCGCGACGTTCGTCACGCCTTCGCGCCACTTGAGGAACTGGTTGCTGGGAGGGCCGACCAGCGCCTCGGAGAACGCGATCGTGTCCGTGGTCCCATCGGTCACGGACGCGATGCTGTACGAGGCATTATGCGCAAAGACCCCCGTACTGTTGTCTTGCCAGGGGTCGGTCGTGATCCCGTGGCAAGGATGGTAACTGTTGATGTTGGTTGTCCCCGCCATGCCGTCGGACGGGCAGAGAAACACGTTGAGCCGGGTGTTCAGGACGGTCGCATTGACGAGGGGTCCCAGGTCCGTGGGGTTCTGCCAGCATGCAAAACCGAAATTGCAGGCATTGTACATGCGCCATCTGTTCCAGGTAGGGCAACATCAGGGCCTGCGCGCTGAAATTCCCCCAGTTCGTCACGGTCGTTGGGTTCGCGAGCGTATTGGTGGCGTTCGCCAGCGGGAACGAGCCGATGGCCGCGTGGTAATTGTGCAGCGCCAGGCCGATCTGCTTGAGATTGTTCACGCACTGCGAGCGCCGGGCCGCATCCCGCGCCGCCTGCACCGCGGGCAGCAACAGCGCGACCAACACCCCGATGATGGCGATGACGACGAGTAACTCGATGAGCGTGAAACCACGCCCCCCGGGATGGTCCTTCATGATCGCCCCCTCAAGAGAAGTAAGATCGATACAAGAAATTTTATGGCGGTGAGCGAGATCAGTTCGGGATGGGACAGCCCCTTATACCCTCTTTACCTCGTCTCACAACCGGAAGCAAGCGAAAAGCGAAAACATACAGAGCCGAAAATGACAATATCCTTCGATTCCGAAACGCGGCCGGCTCCTGCGCGGGACGCAAGGCAGGGTGGCATGCCCACGTCTCCACGTCTGCGTGGGCATGCCACCCGACACCCGAGGCACGTCTTTCCCCGGGGGCCGGGCTCATGGCTGGGGCGTGGCGTCGGCTTTTTGCTTCTCGGCCACGAGTGCCTCGAAGTCGGCCTTGAGGGACGCGGCGGGAGTCGCCGCGGCGGTGGCGGCGGGCGTCTTGTCGGCGACCGCCTTGTCGGCCGCGGCCTTGGCCAATTGCGCGGCGGACACCGCCGCCTTGGCCGGGTTCACGGCGGCCCGGGCGGCCTCGACCGTCTTTCTCAGCTCGGCCACCTTCTGCTCGGCGGCGGCCAGATCCTGGGCGGCCTTGGCGGCGGCCTGCGCGGCGTCGGCTTGAGACTTCTGCGCGGTGGCCAGCGCGGTGGTCTTGGCGGCGGCGTCGGTCTGGAGGGTGGCCAGCTCTTGCGCGAGCTTGTCGGCGGCGGCCTGCGCGGTGGTCCAGACTTGCTTGGCCTGTTCGATCCGCGCGGCCAGCGGCGGCGGGTTGGCCACGAGGTTCCCCAGACGCTGGCCGTTCTCGGTGTTCCAGAGCCGCACCTCGCCCGACCAGTCGCCCGCGATGACGGTCTTGTCGTCGAAGGTCAGCGCGATGCGCAGACCGATATCGTTGAACGCTTCGAAGGCGCGTTTCTGGCCGCCGTTCTGGTCCCAGAGCTTGGTGGTGCGGTCGCGCCCGGTCGAGACCAGCCGGCCGTCCTTGGCAAACCGGACGGACTCGGCGCCGCCGCCGTGGGCCCTCCAGTTCTTGATGTTCTTGCCGTTCTCCATCTCCCAGAGCCGCACGCTGCCATCCTCGCTCGCGCTGGCCAGGACGTTGCCGTCGAGCCGCCAGGACAGGTCGGTGATCATGGCGTTATGACCGCGCAGATCCTGGAACTCGCGGCCGGTGCTGGCCTCCCAGACAATCAGGCCGCCGTTGCGGTCGCCCGAGGCGAGCAGCACGCCGTCGGGGCTGAACTCGACGGCCGTGACCCACTCGGTGTGCTTCTTGCACTCATACGCGAGCTCGCCGTCGGACGTGTGATACACCCGCACGAGCTTGGCCGGGCCGCCGAGCGCCACCAGCGAGTGGTCGGGGCTCAGGTCGCTGGCCAGCACGACGTCGTATTCCTTGCCGACCTCGAAGAGCCGCTTGCCCGTCTTGACATCGAAGCCGACAGCCAGCCCGCGCTCGGCGCCTCGGCCGCCGCCAACGAGCAGGATGCCGCCGTCGCGCGTGAACTTCAGGCTGTAGATCGTTCCTTCCGGGAACGGCAAGACGCCGCAGAGGTGCTTCGTCTCGGTGTTATATAAAAGAACCTGTTTATGTCCGCCGACGGCCACCAGCGGCGCCCAGGCACTGGCGGCCAGGGCGGTGATGGCGTTGGGCCTTGGCGGGGCGAGGACGACCTCGGTGGACTCGCCCTCGGGCATGGCGGGCGGTCCTTGCGGCTTGCCCATCGCGGCCGGATCGAGCTTGAAGTCGAGCTTGGGCTTGGCCGTCATCGCCACCGTGCTGCCGCCGGTCTCTGGGCGCGCCGGCCTCGATCCAGGCCTTGATCGCGGTCAGGTCGGCGTCGGCCAGCTTGGGCGCGTTCGGGGGCATGTTGGGCTCTTCCTGGTGCGAGACCAAGAGGAACAGCCGGCTATTGTCGGGGTCGCCCGGCTCGATCACTTTTCCCGAGCCGCCCCCCTGCATGGCACCCGTGAAGGAGTCGAGGGCCAGGCCGCCTTTCTTCTTGTCGTTGTTGTGGCAGGCGTTGCACTTGGACAGGAAGATACCCGCGACGTGGTCCTTGAAGTTCGTCTTGGGTTTGTCGTCGGCGGGGGCGCGGAGGGCGGAGGTCAACATGAGCGTCAGGATGGAACCGAGGGCGAATAGAGTCGGAAGTTCATGGCAAGGTTCCTTGGCGGACCGGCGTGGGGGTTCTTCCCGGGAGTCTCTGGACCGTGATAGGATGAGTCGGAATCACTTCCACGGGGTCGGAGTCGGGACGATGTCTTCTGCAAGTCACAGCGTGCTGGATGCGGCGTTGAAGTTGCCCGAAGACGAGCGTGCGGCCATCGCCGCGGCGCTTCTCGAATCGCTCGGTCCCGCGCCGGCGGACGACGAGAGCGAAGACGCCTTGGCCGACGAACTGGAGCGGCGGCTCGACGAATGCCGCTGCGATCCCGCCGCCACGATCTCCTGGTCCGAGCTTCGAGACCAGGACTGATCGCACGGGGCCTGTATCATGACCGTGCGGTTTCATCGCTTGGCTGCGCGGGAATACCGCGCAGCCCGTGCCTGGTATGAGCAGCGCCGGCTCGGTCTCGGTGCGGAGTTCGCGGCCCAGGTGGATCGAGCGGTCGCGCGGATTGTGTCCCAGCCCGATCGTTGGCCCGTGTTTCGCGGACCGTTCCGGCGGGTGCGCATCCGTCGCTTTCCGTATGCCTTGTATTACTGTGTCGATCCACCGGACGCGATCCTCATTCTGGCTGTCGCCCATGCCAAGCGTCGCCAGGGGTACTGGCTCCGCCGATTTGGGCGGCCGTAAGGCTTATTCCCCTTTCGAATCTGGGACGGCCGACGAACGCCCACCCTACATGAGATCATCGAGATCGGATCGGCTGGCGAAGCTTTCGTGCCACGCCGCCACCTCCACGGCGTCGGGATCGGCGGGGTCGGGCCATTTCAGAAACGGATCCTCCTCGCCGTCGCGCGTCAAGCGGGTCAGCCAGTGCGCGGCCAGGGCTTCGGGGGTCGTTTCCTGGTGCTGGGCGATTTCTTGCAGACGCTGATGGGCGTCCTCGGCGAGTTCCACGGTCAAAGGAATCGACATGGGTCTCTCCTCCAGGGAAGCGTCCGCGAGCGCACCGAACTGAGAATGACTCAAATCCATGCACTCGCTCGTGCTTCAAGATTGCATGGTTGATATGCAAACCTGTGGTGAATTGCGACCGAGACCCCTCAATGATTAAACAGAAACTCGCGGCTATTCAAGAGCGCCCAGAACAGGTCCGTCAGCGATTGTTCCTCGTTCGACCCCGGACCCAGGGCGGGCAAGAGCTTGTCCAGCTCCTCTTTGGTGGGCTTGCGGCCGAGCGAGCGGAGGAAGAGGTTTGTGACGCGCTCTTCGGGCGACTTCATCTCGGCCAAGAGCTTTTTGATGACGCCCCCCTGGCTGATCTTGGCGTTGACCGTGTTGCCGTTCATGAGGTGGAGGGCCTGGGAGAGCGTCGGCTCCATCTTGACCTCGCACGAGCAGACGGTTTCCCTCTTGGCGCGGCCGAAGGTGGTCAGGAAGTAGGTCGAGGTATCGCCGTCGGCGATCTGCACGGCGCGGGCGCCGAGGGGCAGGCCGGGGAACTTGTCCTTGGTCCCGGTCACCTGGCTGATGATGTCGAGCATGTTCTCGGCCTTGATGCGCCGCAGCCGGGCGTGTGAGAAGTTCCGCTCGTCGAGCTCGTTCGTCTTGTTGGGGATCGTCGCGCTGGTACGTGCGGCTGTTGCAGATATCGCGCACAAGCTGCTTGAGGTTGTAGTTCGAGTCCGTGAAGCGCTTGCCGAGCGCGGCGAGCAGCTCGGGATTGGAGGCCGGGTTCGACACGCGCGCATCGTCCACCGGCTCGACGATGCCCACGCCCAGGAAATGGGCCCAGACGCGGTTGGCGAAGCTGGTGGCGAACCAGGGATTGTCCTTGGAGGCCAGCCACTTCGCCAGCACGGCGCGGCGGTCCTTGCCGGCCACGTCGGGCGTCTCGCCGCCGAGGAACTTCGGCTTCATGACCCGGCCGCCGATGAAGTGGCCCTGCTCGCCCTTGCCCGAGTTGAAGATGATCGTCTCGCGGTAGTCCTCGCCCTGCTTGCGGCCGATCTGCGCGAAGAAGGCGGCGAAGCTGTAGTAATCGTCCTGCGTCCAGCGGTCGAACGGGTGGTTGTGGCACTGCGCGCACTGGATGCGCATGCCCATGAAGACTTCCGCGACGTTCTCCGACAAGAGGAGCCGGTCGTTGGTCATCTGGTAGAAGTTCGTCGCCGGGTTCTTGAACGTGCCGCCGCTGGCGCTCGAGGATCTCCTGGACCATCTGGTCCATGGGGGTGTCGTTCTGGAGCTTCTCGACGAGCCAGTTGTAATACAGGAACATCGCCTTGTGGCTGATCTGGTTGGGGACGGTGCGGATCTGGAGCATCTCGGCCCACTTGCCCACCCAGATCTCGGCGAACTCCTTGCGCTTGAGAAGATCGTCGATGAGCTTGGAACGCTTGGCCGGGTCGGTCGAGGCCAGGAAGTTGTCGTGTTCCTCGACGGAAGGCATCAGGCCGATGAGGTCGATATACGCCCGCCGCACGAACTCCTCATCGGAGCAAATGTCCGAGGGCGCGATGCGCAGCTTCTTGAGCTTGTTGGCGACGAGGGTATCGACGTAATTCGCCTCGGGCTCGCTGGGGTACTGGAACTGGAGTCCCTTGGGGAGCACGAGGATCTGCGCGCCGACGTTGTAGGTCTCGAACCGGGCCATGAGGAACGCCTCGCCGCGCTCGCCGCCGGTGACGAGGCCGTCGGGGGAGATCTTGGCCGAGTTCTCGTTGTTGGTCAGGAAAAGCGCCAGGCCGGTGACGTCGCGGTCGGTGCCGTCGGCGTAGCGGGCGCGGACGGTCATTTGCTGGGTCGCGCCCGCGCCGTCGAGCACGGCCGCCTTGGGGTAGAGATCAACGCCGACGACCTTGGGCAGCTTGCTCACATCATCATTCGGAGCGCCCGCGGCGATCCAGTCGCGGATGGTGTTGTACAGCTCGCTGCCCTTCTCGAACCGCTTGCCGCCGGTGTGCTGGACGGCGCCGGTGGTTTTCTCCAGGAGCGTGCTGTCTTCGGGAACGGCCAGATTGAGCCGCCGGCCGGACATTTCGCGGGTGAGCCGATAGTGATCGCCCTCGGGATCGAAGCCAAAGAGCGAGATGCGGAACCCGTCCTTGCCGCGGGCCGCGCCGTGGCAGTTGCCCGTGTTGCAGCCGGCGCGCATGAAGACCGGCATCACGTCGAGCCGGAACGACAAGGGCGGCGTGACGGTCGCCTGGGCGACCTTCACCGGCACGGAAAGCGTCTGGCCGCCGAAGGCGACGGTCATCTGTGTTTCGCCGTCGGCGACCGGCCAGAAGGTATTGCCGTCGCGCCGCACGAGCGCGGGGTTGGCGAGCGTGAGGGTCGTGTCCTTGGTCACGTTGCGCGTGATGCCGTCGGCATACGTGGCCTGCACCACGACAAGCTGACGGTCACGCGCCGAGGTCAGATTGATGTCGGGCGGGAAGACCTCGATCTTCGCGAGGGGAGCGTCGGCCCAGGATGGGGCGGCGAAGGCGAGAAGGGCGAGAAGGGTTTCCAACTGGACTCATCTCACAACCTCTCCGGATTGGGTGCGTTGGATAGACAGGCGAGTTCATCAGCTCAGGGGATGCAATCACGGTGCGAGAAACCATGTAAGGCCGACGAAACAGAATCCCCCTTTCCGGCTCTCCCCCTTAACAAGGGGGGAGCTGGAGGGGGTTCTTCGTGGGGCCGGGGTGCACAGCCAGAACCCCCCTCAATCCCCCCTTGGTAAGGGGGGAAGCCAATCCGCCCGAATTCGGGAGGTTATCTCGTGGGCGTTCCCTATCTGGCAAGATCTCCCCGTGTTCGAGTCGATCGGCCAGGACCCGAAAGGCAAGGACCTTGGCATGAGCGATCGCCTCGTCGCGGCTCGTGCCGTAAACGAGCACGCCCGGCAATGCGGGGATCTCGGCGATCCAGCGCCGATCGGTTCCGCGATCCAGTTCCACGCTTAACTTCATGATCGTGATCTCAAGTTGAGACTGCGGATCGAGCCGTTGGGTTGCTGGAGTTCACCGGGCTTGCGGAATCACGATCGACGGCGGCCGGAGCGGCTGCGGCCCTGGCTTTTCCTCGGCGTGAAGGATGACCGGCGGTGGCGGCTCGACCGTCGCCTGCTGGTCCGGGGCCCGCGCCACCCGCACCATCAGGGCCATGAACATCAGAAGAAGGATCGAAATCCCGAGAGCGACACCGAAGACCAGCCAGGCCTGGGCACCGATGCCCACCTGCGTACGGTACGGGTCGAAGTCGAGCTTGCCGTCAAGCTGCCGACGGCTGGTCGGCCGCTTGAGCCGGATGTGGCTGTCGTCCAGCTTCTCCAGCAGTTCCCAGCCGGCATGAGCTTCTTCCGCGAGCACGTCGCGGAGCCTCTCCGGCTTGCGAAAGCCCGCGTTGGTGGTCCGGATGATCTTGAACTCCCAGCCGTCGGACAGATCTTGCGGTGTGTACGACATCGTTTCCTCTTCCTGCTGCCGCCGTGTGTGCTCGGCCGCGGCCGCGGCCGACGCTCCCATCACGACCATCATGGGCGCGGCTCCCACAGGATAGAATCCCGGATTCATGGTTTGGCCTCGTCAGGTAACCTTCGCTTGTCCTTCTCTTGTAGGGTGCGTGAAACGCGCCGGTCTCTTTGTCGGACAAAGCCTTGGTGCGTTTCACGCACCCTACGAAAAACACAGCTCCTCCGGGATTACTTCGCTGTCTTGGCCTTTTCCTGCTGTTCGAGGCGCAGTTTTTCCAGGCGCGAGAGCGGTTTCGCGGGCGCGGCGGCGGCCGGTTGCGCCGCGGGCTTGGGCTGGGACGCGGGTGCGGGCGCGTTGGCCTTGGGAGGAATCGGCACATCGACGCGGAAGGCGCCGGTGCCCAGATTGTGGGTAATCGGCTCGCCGTTCTGGGTCACGATGACGCGGCAGAACAGGCTCGCGTGGTTGCCCGCGGGAGTCTCGGGGGCCGTCTTGATGTGGAAGACGACCTCGGCGGTGTCCTTGGTGATCGACTTTTCCTCGGTCGTCGCCTTGTTGGGCAGGCCGATGAGCGTCACCTGCGCCTGGCCGTCGAAATCGGCCAGCTTGGTGACCTTGACGAGCAGGTCGGTCTCCTTGCCTTGCTCGACGGTCGTGTTCTGGAAATGGAGGCCGACGAACGGCCCGGCGACGGCCAGGTGGAACAGTGGCGACGAGACCATGATCGGTCCCGTCGGGATGCCCGAGAAGCCGTTGACGACGAGCTTCCAGGAGCGGATCTCGGCGTTGCCGCCCGCGTTGACGGGGATGTCGGCCTCGTTCTGGCCCTCGGGGATGGTGATCGTGCCGGCGGCGCCGACGTCGGGCGGCAGCCAGGGGAAGCTCACCGCGATCGGGGCCTTGAAGCCCTCCTTGCGGCTGGCACGCACCTTCAAGGCCATCGAGCCGTTGCGCACGATGGGCACCTTGGGCTCGACGACCTCGATCGAATAGGGGCATTCGTCGGTCACGGCCACGGCCAGCCGATCGAGATTGCGCTGCCAGACGCTGACGTTGTTGTCGCCCAGGACGAGGACGCTCGCGGCGCTGAAGTCATTGCTGGCCAGCTTGATCTTGTCATCGGCGGGCGTGCCGAGCGGCTTGACGAGCGCGCCGGCCAGCGGGGCATCGGCGGCGGCCTGGAACAGAACCGGCACGACCGGCTGGTTGGCGGGCATCGTGTCGCACGCGAACGTCATGCCCGGAGGTAGTCCAGGCACGTCAATTTTGAGATCGCCGCCCCAGTCGGCCCGGCCGGCGGAGATGAGGATCGCCTGCCGGTTTCCCTTGGGTACCGACACCGCGATGTTGCCCGTCCCGCGCTGAATTTCCTCGCTCGTGACCGTGGTCGTCAGCCGGGGTTCGACCGGCGCCACTTCGATACGATAGAAATAGTCCGGGCCGCCCTTGCCGAGATGATCGTCCACCCAGAGGACGTACTCGGCATCCTCGGGCGCCTGGAACCGGAAAGCGCTGTCGGGGCCGACCGCGTCATCGACGTTCAGCATGGGCCCGGCGCCCTTCTTGGCCAGCTTCATCACCGAGTCGAGCGGCGAGCGGAGCCGCCGCGCGTAGCACTGGATGTCGAAGACCTGGCCCTTGGATGCCTTGAAGACGTAGTAGTCGGTATCGTCGGCCTTCTCGATCACGCCGTTGAGCGCCGCGGGCGCGGTGAAGGGCGTGGCCGTGTTCGGGTCGCCATTCGGCTCTTTCTCGATGACGTTGGTCAGCGGCGAGAGCCGGAAGCTGTTCGGATAGGGCGCCATGCCCTTCTCGTCCTGAGCGTACAAACCGAACGTGGGATCGGGCGCGTTTGGCAGCGTGACCTCGGTGGTCTTCGTGCCGGCCGGATCGCCGATCCAGGTAACGGTCAGCTTCTCGCCCGGCTTGCCGCCCGCCGGCACGGTGGCCGTCGGCCTGGGGAAGTTGCCCACGTGCAGCCGGTACAGGCAGCCGCCGTTGCCGGCATAGGCGCTTTCGCGCACGGCGATGATGTACTTGCCGTCCTCGGGCGCCAGCACCGAGACGCACCCGTCCTGGTAAATCAGCGGCCGGTCGTCGCTCGAGGCCAGCTCGAACCGCTTGGCGTCGAGGATCGCCACGTAGGGGTCGAACCGGGTGATGCCCAGGCGGAAGCCCTCGACCTCGGCGGTGATCCGCTCGCCCTTCCTGGCCTCGACGACGTAGTAATCGATGTCCTCGTTCTCGGCCACGCCGTTGACCACGACGTTCAGCGGGATCGGCTGGGGATTCGCAAACTCGTTGTTGGGCTCTTTCTCGGCGATCTCCGGGTAGGCGCCGACGCTGAAGGTCCGCAGCTCGCTGAGGCCCGTTGCGGTCCGCAGCCGCAGATCGTGCAGGCCCAGGGCGCAATCCGGCGCGAGCTTGAGCTTCACCTTGATGTTGTTGTCATCGACCTTGGTGATGCCCAGCGTCTGGATGCCCGGCTGATACCAGAAGATCTCCTGGGCGTCGCCCAGGCGCTGCGCCGACATCGTGACCTCGACCTCCGTGCCGCGCTGGCCGCCGACGGGGCGGATCGCGCGCAGCTCGGGCGTGGCGGCGGACGAGATCGTAGTGAGAATCGCTATCCAGACGAGAGACCAGGCGGCGTGATTCATGGGATAGATTCCGAACGGGGTGAGATCGAGTCAGGCGAGCCAGGTCTGGGCGTCGGTGGTACGGGTCACTTCCACACGCGGGCGACGCTTGCCAGGAACGAGGCGAAAGGTCAAAGGCAGGACGGCGCTGCTCAAGGCCGCGAGCTGCCGTGTCAGGTCCGACTTGCCCACGAGAACCCAGTGGTCGTCTTCCCAGCGGTGGAGTTCCAGGCACCACGGGCGGCGATCGATGAGCATCAGCTCGCGGACCCCAACCTGGGCATAAAAGTCGAACTTCTCTCGGGATTGATCATCGGGGCTGATCACCTCGACGGCGAAGTCCGGTCCGCCGAGCCAGTGTGATTCCCGGTCTTCGGCGGGGTTGCCAGGGAGGAACACCGCCACATCGGGAACGCGGTAATTCTGAGTCCAGTCGTCGCTCCGGTCCGAGACATTCGTCCCGGCCAGGACATCAATCTCTTCACCCCCTCCGAGCGCCTGATCGATGACGCCGGTCAGTTTGCTGGCGAGACGTTGATGGTGATTGTCGGCCTCGGGCGACATCACGTAGACTCCATCCCAGACCTCGTCATAACGGTCGGCGCCGGTGACTTGTCGGCCACCGATGAGCCGCTTCAAGTCCGTGGGTGGCAGGATGAGCGTGGGCATCTTCTTTTTTCCTCGCAGGGGGAATCGGCGGGCCGACTGCGCGGGCCGGCCCGCCGCCCCGAACATGCCCATTCTACTGCAACAACGCCTTGACCACCTCGCCGCCATCGACGATCTCGATCGGGACGGGGGCCGGGGGCCATCAGCTCGTTGTCGGCGACGATGCCAAGCTGGTTGTACACGGTCGTGGCCAGGTCGGCCGGGCCGATCGGGTCGCGCTCGGGTTCGGTCGCCGTGGCGTTCGAGGCGCCGTGGATGTAGCCCTTCTTGACGCCGCCGCCGGCCAGCACGACGCTGAAGACCTTGGGCCAGTGGTCGCGGCCGGCGTCCTTGTTGATCTTCGGAGTGCGGCCGAACTCGCTGGAGACCATGACCAGCGTGCGGTCCAGCATGCCGCGTCGGTCGAGGTCGCGGATCGAGCGTCGCGAAGGCCTGGTCGAAGGCGGGCATCTGGCGCTTCATGTTCGGGGCGATCTGGACATGGATGGTCCCAGCCGCCGTAGGTGAGCGCCACGAAGCGCACGCCGGCCTCGACCAGCCGACGCGCCATGAGCATGCGCTGGCCGGCCTGGTTGCGGCCGTACTCGTCGCGGATCGCGTCGGGCTCGGCCTTGATGTTGAACGCCTCGCGGGCCTTCGGCGAGCTGATCAGGCTGTACGCCCGGTCGTAGAAGGTGTCCATCGCCGCCAGGTTGTCCGCCTTCTCGTGCTGGCGAAAGTGGGCGTTGACGGCTTCGAGCATGCTGCGGCGGGTGGCGAAGCGGGAGTCGTCGATACCGCCCGGCAGGTTCAGGTCCTGGACCCGGAAGCCCTTGTTGGCCGGGTCCGCACCCAGGCTGAAGGGCGAGAAGGCCGAGCTCAGGTAGCCGGTGCCAGCGTAGATGTTCGGCTGGCTCGGCACGCAGACATACGGCGGCAGGTTGTTCCGCGGCCCGTACTCGTGCGCCACCACGCTCCCCATGCTGGGGTACTGGAGGGCCGGGCTCGGCCTGTAGCCGGTGAACATGTTGTGCGTGCCCCGCTCGTGCGCGGCCTCGCCGTGCGTCATCGAGCGGATGACCGTCAACTTGTCGGCGACCTGCGCCGTCTGGGGCAGGGTCTGACAGAAGACCTCGCCGTCGATCTTCGTCGGGATCGACCCCAGCTCGCCGCGATACTCGATCGGCGCGAACGGCTTGGGATCGAACGTCTCCTGGTGGGCGATGCCGCCCGGCAGGTAGATGTGGATCACCGAGTCGGCCTTGGCCGGAATCGGGTCGTAGTGCTTCGCCTCGGCCCGGGCCCGCAGCCGGAGGAAATCGGCCAGGGTCAACCCGAGTCCGAACGTGCCCACCGTCAGGAACCCCCGCCGCGTCACTCGGGAAAGCTCGGAACGCATCCGCTGGTCTCCTGGGAAAAAGGGATCGCCGCACGAGGCGGCCTCCCTACCGCCCTGCCTCTGCTTCACAACTCGTGTATCGTGGACCGGTTCAGAACAAACCGGAGAGTGTTGACGGTGTCGACCGAACTGCTGGGCGGCTCGCGCGGGAGAGGGGGACGGCATGTTCCACGGGGCGAAAATCACGTTCCCGAAACCAAGAGTCCGACCGCGTCCAAGATAATAGTAAGAATTGTTATCCGTTGGTTCGAACGAACCTTCCCTCTTTGTTTAACACACGAGACCGGCCCTCGTCCAGTACCTTTTTTCTCAATCCGCGCGATGGGGCATTTTTTCGCATCCGGCCGGAATCCGGTTACGATGGGGCAGGCAACTGGCAGACCATTGGGGAATCCCACGATGAGACGAGCAGGGACGGGGCGGGGGCAGGTCGGGTGGGTGCTCGTGCTGGCGCTGCTGGGAACGATCGCGCGGGCGGCCGACCCTGGCCACCACGACGAGCATTCCTTCGGCAACCCGGAGCAGGTCCGGGTCGAGCATCTGGATCTTGTTCTGAGCGTGAACTTCGACGCCAGGGAGCTGACGGGCACGGCGACCTGGACGATCGTGCGCCCGCCCGACTGTCCGCCCGCTACGGCTTTGATTCTGGACACGCGCGACCTGTCCATCAAGAACGTGGAAAACTCTGAGGATGGTTCGGCCTTTCACAAAGCCCGCTACCACCTTGGCGATGGCGACGCGATCCGCGGCCAACCGCTCGAAATCGCGCTGGAGCCGGCGACGAAGGCGGTGCGCATTCGCTATCGGACCTCTCCCAGGGCCACGGCCCTGCAATGGGTCGAGCCGCCCGGGACCGCGGGGAAACGATTCCCGTTCCTGTACAGTCAATCGGAATCGATCCACGCGCGAAGCTGGATTCCCTGTCAGGATTCTCCTAGCGTGCGCGTGACGTACCACGCGACGGTCCACCTGCCGGAGGGGACGAAGCTCCGCGCGGTCATGTCGGCCGACCTGCAGCCAGGGGTCGGCGCAGGTGCGCTCGATTCGCCTCCGGGCCGTTTTTCCTTCGTGATGGATCAGCCCATCCCGTCCTACCTGATCGCCCTGGCCGTCGGCGATCTCCAGGAGCGTGCGCTCGGCCCGCGATCACGAGTGCTGGCGGAACCGGCGCTGATCGACCGGGCCGCCGCCGAGTTTGCCGACACCGAGGCGATGATCACCGCCGCCGAGAAGCGGTTCGGCCCCTATCGCTGGGGCCACTACGGCATCCTCGTGCTGCCGCCGAGCTTTCCCCTGGGAGGCATGGAAAACGCCAAGCTGACGTTCGCCACGCCGACGGTTCTGGCCGGCGACAAGTCCATGGTCTCGCTCATTGCGCACGAGCTGTCGCATTCGTGGGCGGGGAACCTGGTCACGTGCGCCTCCTGGCGCGATTTCTGGCTCAACGAGGGCGTCACCACCTACCTGGAACGCCGCATCACCGAAGACCTGTATGGGTCCGAGCGCGCCGACATGGAATGGGTCCAGGGCAAGCAAGAGCTTGACGCGGAGCTGGCCCGATACGCCCCGCGCGATCAGGTGCTGGCCATCGACCTCGCCGGCCGCGGTCCCGATGAGGGCGCGCCGAGCGTCCCTTACGAGAAGGGAGCGTTGTTCCTGAAGCGGCTCGAAAAGGCGTTCGGGCGCGAGCGATTCGATCCCTTCCTGCGGCGGTACTTCGATCACTTCGCGTTCCGGAGCCTGTCCACCGAGGACTTCGAGGACTATCTGAAGGCGGAGCTCTTCCCGGCCGATCCCGAGGCGGCCAAGACAATCGACCTGGCCGCGTGGCTGCACGCTCCCGGCCTGCCATCGGACGCTCCTGTGCCAACTTCGGCGCGGCTGGCCGCTGTCGTGAAGTCGGCCCGATGCTGGCGCGAGGGCGCGGTCCCGGCGGCGGAGCTCCCGGCGGTGGACTGGTCCACGATGGAATGGGTCGCGTTCCTGCGTAGCCTGCCGCACGACCTGGCGGCGTCACGGCTGGGCGAGCTCGATGCCGCCTTCCACCTGACCGATCACGCCAACGCGGCCGTCTGCGCAGGCTGGCTCGAACTGGCCATTCGCGCGAAATACGCCCCGGCCAATACCCGGCTGGAAACCTACCTGACCACCGTCGGCCGGCGCCGTTACATCGTGCCGCTTTACGAGGCGCTGGCCCGTACCAAGGCCGGCAAGAAAAAAGCCCGGACCCTTTATGAGAAGGCCCGGCCGGGCTATCACCCCATGGTGGTCGAGGCCGTGGACCGCATTCTGGGCACGCCTTGAATCCGTGGCTTCACCACTCGCTCCGGACCTGGGGATACCGACGAATCTGCGGGTCCGGGGTCAAGATCACCAGGTCACGAGCGATCGCCTGGCTGATCAGCATGCGGTCGAAGGGATCTCTGTGCAGGAATGGCAAAGGAGGATCGATCAAGGCATCGACCTCCATCAGAACGATCGAAGCCACGCCATGCCTCTGCCTTTCGAACGGAACAAAGACCTCGGGCGGCTGCGGCAAGGGTAACCGTCCCAGGTTGTATTTCACCGCGATCTCCCAGGCCGAGATCACGCTCAGGTACATCACCTGTTCCGGATCGAGAAAAAGTTGCCGCGCCCGTGGAGAAAGCTCGGAGGCATCGAGGGTCAACCACAGAAACGTACAGGAATCCAAGAGGTATCTCACGACCCTTTCCCTTCGAACGCATCGAGGAGATCATCAGGTAGCGGCTCGAAGAAGCTGGGAGGGACTTCAAAAGTTCCTTTCGCCAATCCGATCGGCCGGGGCTTCTTGGATGGCGGGGCCAGCGGCCGGAGGCTCGGCAATCGGTTGGTCCTCGCGCGTGATGATGACCGTCTCGCCCTGCGCGACGCGTTCGATATAAGTGGCCAGATGGGTCTGGGCTTGCTCAAGGGTGATCTGGATCATCGGGGAAGACTCCGACGGACATCCGGACAGCTCGTTCCATCGTACCGCGCCCGACGATCCAGGGCCTACCGCTCCGCGCGGATCGGCGAGAATCAAACGCTTCCCAGCGCGGCAAACACCGTTTCGCAGCCCCTTCCAGAACCGGGAGGCTCGCCATGAATGACCCCTTGATTCCCGCCACGGTGATCGGGAGCTGGTCGTTTCCCGGCTGGTACGAGAAGTTCATCGCCGACGTGTCGGCGCAGCCGGACCAGTTCGGCCCCGTGGACCGCGAGGAAGCCTTGCGCGACGCGGTGCGGCTGGCGATCGACGACCAGCTTCGCGCGGGCCTGGACCGGATCACGGACGGCGAGATGAGCCGGGTCGATTTCAACCTCGGCTTCTACGACTTCATCGACGGCCTCGATCCGCTCCCCCGCGCCCGCCACTGGGGACCGCCCGCCCACGATCAGCGCAGCCGCTACCAGGCCATTTCCGAGCTTCGAGCGCCCGAGGGCCTGGGCACGCTCGCCGAGTTCGACCGCCTGCAAGACCTGACCGAAGCGCCCATCAAGATGCCCGTGCCCGGCCCGTTCACCCTCGCCGGCTGCATTCAGGGGGGCGAGGTCTACGACGACCGCCTCGCCGTCACCGAGGCCCTGATCCCCCTCGTCAACGCCGAGCTCAAGACCCTGGCCAACGCGGGCGTCGGCTTCCTCCAGCTCGACGAGCCGAGCTTCGCCTGCCACCCGGATAATCCTGATCTCTTCCTCGACGCGCTCGCGCGCACGGTGGACGGCGTCACGGCCTACATCAGCCTGCACATGTGCTTCGGCAATTACCGGGCGCGGGCCGTCGGCCGACGCTCGTACAGGGCGATTCTGCCGCACGTCGCGCGAACGCGGGTCCACCAGCTTGCCCTCGAATTCGCCAGCCGCGAGATGGCCGAGATCGAGCTCTTGAAAGACCTGCCCGAGTCGATGGATGTGGCCGTCGGCCTCGTCGATGTCAAGAACACCTGGATCGAGCCCGCCGACCTGGTGGCCGAACGGCTGCGCACGGTGCTCCGGTACGTGCCCCCCGAGCGCGTCTCGGTGACGCCCGACTGCGGCTTTTCGCAGACCGCGCGGCATATCGCGGCGGCGAAGGCCAAGGCGATGGTCGAAGGCGTGCGGAAGGTGCGGCATGAACTCAAGCATGGGGCCTGAATTCCGAGGACCGCGATGAAGGTCGATGCCCTCAAGATGGAGCACGTCGGTCCACTGGAATGCGCCGATATTCAGCTCGGCGACCTGACCGTGCTCGTCGGCCCCCAGGCCACGGGGAAGAGCATCTTCTTGCAGTTCTTGAAGCTTCTGGTGGATGCCGGCCCGGTCGCCAAGCAACTCAGAAAACACGGTCTGCAATGGGACAGGCGGCCGGACACCTTCCTGGACACTTTCCTTGGCGAGGGAATGAGGGCGACCTGGAGCGAAGGCCAGAGCCGCTTGACAGTCAATGGCGCGAACGTCGTTTCTCTGGAACGTCTCGTCCAGCGCCCGGGCGGGCCAGCAAGGAGTCGTTATTCCTGATTCCCGCCCAGCGCGTGATCACCCTGGCCCGAGGATGGCCTCGGCCGTTCACGGACTACAGCCCGGGCGATCCCTTTGTCGTGCGGGATTTCAGCGAAAAGCTCCGTCTTCTCCTGGAAGCAGGACAGTTTCGCGGCGAGATCCTCTTTCCTCAGAGCCGAAGACTCAAGACCGAGATCCGCGAGTTGATCGACGAGACCGTGTTCGCGAGATTCGGGCTGAGAATTGATAAGGATCGAGCCCAGAAGCGGCTCGTCCTTGGTCCCACAGACAGAGTGTCGTTACCGTTCATGGTCTGGTCGGCGGGCCAACGCGAGTTCGTCCCGCTCCTACTTGGGTTCTACTGGCTCCTGCCACCCACCAAGACGCCCCGCCGGGCGGATATCGATTGGGTGGTTATCGAGGAGCTCGAAATGGGGCTCCATCCGAGAGCCATCTCCGCCGCGCTCTTGCTTGTTCTCGATCTGTTGAACCGCAATTACCGGGTCTGTCTCTCGACGCATTCCCCCCACGTCCTGGACATGGTCTGGGCGATCCGGATGATCCAGCAATACCATGCGAATCCGCGGGCTTTACTGGACGCGTTCGACGTGGGAAAGTCGCAAAGCATGCTCGAACTGGCCAAGAATGTTTGCGAAAAGCAGGCCCGTGTGTACTACTTCGATCCTGCGACACGGTGCACGCGCGAGATTTCCCGCCTGGACCCCGGAGCGGAGGACACGAGCGAAGCGGGCTGGGGCGGCCTTTCGGAGTTCAGCGGGCGCGTTGCGGACGTGGTTTCCCAGATTGTCAGTCACGCGCCGGAGTCCTGACCCACGATGCGCTTCCAGGACGCCGTTCTCGCCACCCCGGGCCTCGAGCAGGCATACCGTTCCGGCCTCCAGGCCCTCCGTGCGGTCGACCGCGGTCGCATCGACTGCCCGGACCCGAAGGGGCTGGCCGGAAGCCTGGATTTGGATTCCTGTTTGAAGGAGTTGCTTCCGAGCGATCCCCGATGGGATTATGGGATCGGTCTGAACCGGTCGGAAGGGCATGATCAGATCGTCTGGATTGAGGTTCATCCCGCGAACTCGCATCATGTCGATGAGGTTCTCCGAAAACATCGTTGGCTGAAGGACTGGCTCCACGTACATGGTTCCTTGCTCAAGCCGATGTCGGCGCGTTTCGTCTGGGTCGCGAGTGGCCCGGTCGCCTTGACGGCCAATAGCCCGCAGCGCAGACGTGTGGCGGCTGCGGGAGTCCATTTCGCCGGACACAAGTACGTCCTGTCGCTCTGAGAAGTCCTCCATGGCCACGCTCATCCAGCCCATCCGCAAAGGTCCCGACCTCCTCGCCGAGATCCGCGACACGCGTCCCGCCCCCGGCTCGCTGGCCGTCTGGTGGCTCGGGCAGAGCGGCTTCGTCATCAAGTCGCGTTTCGGCACGCTGGTGATCGATCCGTATCTCTCGGAGTCACCTGACGAAGAAATACGCCGACACCGACAAGCCCCACGTCCGCATGACCGGGCGCCGCTCCGCGGGCAAGACCTTACCGGCGTCGACCTCGTCCTGGCCAGCCACAAGCATTCCGACCACCTCGATCCGGGGACGCTGCCCGACCTGCTGGCGGCCTCGCCGGGGGCCGTGCTCGTCGTGCCGGAGCCATCTGGTCGAGCACGCCGCGGAGCTCGGTACTGCCGCACGACCGGATCGTCGGGCTCGACGCCGGGCAGACCTGGCGAACGAGCCGGGTTCTCGGGTCCGCGCGGTCCCGTCGGCCCACGAGGGGCTCGACACCGACGAACGGGGACGTCATCTTTATCTGGGGTACGTCATCGAGGCGGAGGGGCTGCGGCTTTATCATAGCGGCGACAGCCTGGCCTATGACGGGTCTGGCCGAGCGGCTCGGCGACCGGAGCCGTTCGACGTGCTGTTCCTGCCGATCAACGGCCGGGACCCGGCGCGCGGGGTGCCGGGCAACATGACGGCGGCCGAGGCCGTCGACCTGGCCGCCACGGTCCGGCCCCGGTTCGTCGTGCCGCATCATTACGACATGTTCACCTTCAACACCGTCCCCGTCGAGGCGTTCGCGGCCGAGGCCCGCCGGCTGCCCGCGGGGGTCGAGCCCCGGATCCTGCCGCTGCGGCGAGCGCTGGGAGATCATGCCGTGAGCATCACGCTGGGCATCGACATCGGGACGTCCGGGACCAAGACGCTGGCCATCGACGAGACGGGGACGATCCTGGCCTCGGCGTCGGCCGAGTATCCCTGCGACCATCCCCGGCCGGGCTGGTCCGAGCAGGATCCGGAGCTCTGGTGGGAGGCGACCGTAGCAGACGGTCGGCAGGTCCTGGCCGCGGGCGACGTTCAGGCCGAGGACGTCGCCGGGCGTCGGCCTGAGCGGCCAGATGCACGGCTCGGTCTTCCTCGACGCGGCCGGCCAGGTGATCCGCCCGGCCTTGCTCTGGAACGACCAGCGCACCGCCGCGCGAGTGCCGCGAGATCGAGGCAGAAGGCCGGCGGCCGCGAGGCCCTGATCCGGCTGGTCGCCAACCCGGCCCTGACCGGGTTCACCGCGCCCAAGCTCCTGTGGGTCCGCAAGCACGAGCCGAAGAACTGGGAGCGGGTCCGCCAGGTGCTGCTGCCCAAGGATTACGTCCGCTACCGCCTGACCGGGCACGTATCGCCACCGAGGTGAGCGACGCCTCGGGCACGCTCCTGCTCGACGTCGCCAACCGCCGCTGGAGCCGCGAGCTGCTGGGCAAGCTCGACCTCGACCCGGCGCTGCTGCCCGCCTTGCTACGAGAGCCCGGAGGTCTCGGCCAAGGTGAGCGAGCTCGGGTCCGAGGCGACCGGGCTGCCGGTGGGCACGCCGGTCGTCGGCGGCGGCGGCGACCAGCCGGCCGGGCGCGGTCGGCAACGGCATCGTCCGGCCAGGGCGTGGTCTCGGCGACGATGGGGACCTCGGGGGTCGTCTTCGCCCACGCCGATCGAGCTCGGCTTCGACCCGCTCGGGCCGGCTCCAGCGCGGCTGCCACGCGGTGCCGGGCGCCTGGCACGTCATGGGCGTCGTGCTGGCGGCCGGCGGCAGCTTCCAGTGGTTCCGCAACGAGCTGGGCAAGGCCGAGGTCGCCGCTGGCCAAGGCAGCGAGGCGATGGACCCGTACTTCCTGCTGACCGACGAGGCCGCGCTGGCCGGCCCGGGTGCCGAGGGGCTGTTCTTCCTGCCCTACCTGACCGGCGAGCGCACGCCCCACTTCGACCCCGACGCCAAGGGCGGCCTGGGTCGGCCTGACCGTCCGCCACGGCCGGGCGCACCTGATCCGCAGCCGTGCTCGAAGGGGCGACCTTCGCCATGCGCGACAGCCTCGAGCTGATCCGCGAGATGGGCGTGGCGATCGAGCAGATCCGCGTCTCCGGCGGCGGCGCCCGCAACCCGCTCTGGAGGCAGATCCAGGCCGACATCTACGGCTGCGACGTCCACACGCTCAACTCGACCGAAGGCCCGGCCTTCGGCGTCGCGCTGCTGGCCCAGGTCGGCACCGGCGGCGTTCTCGCTCGGTCCCCGAGGCGTGCGACGCCACCATCCGCGTCGTCGAGACCACCCGGGTCGACCCCGCGGCGAAAGCCTTCTACGACCGCGCCTACGCCGTCTATCGCCAGCTCTACCAGGACCTGCGCGGCACGTTCCAGACCATCAGCGCATTGGTTGGGCACTGACGCTCGGACGCACGGTGGGCCAAGGATGGCCCGCATTCAACAAGAAATGTGAAGGCTATGTCCTTATCCTCGCGTCTGGCTTGGCTCGCTCTGACGCTCCTGGCCGCTACCATCGCGCACGCCGACGAGCGCCTCAAGGGCATCGCCTGCCGCTCGGTCCACCTGGCATATGAAGCGCCCGAGGCGGTCGCCTTTTACAATGAGGTCACGGTCGAACAGTCCGCGCCCGGTACGTATTTCTGCGTCTGCGGGTTCGGGATGGGGTACTACGGCATCCAGGAGCTCGGCGACGGCAAGAAACTCCTGATCTTCTCGGTCTGGGACCCGGGTAAGCAGAACGATCCGAATACCGTCGCGGACACGCAGCGGGTCAAGCTCACGTACCAGGGCGAGGGCGTGCGCGTAAAGCGGTTCGGGAATGAAGGGACCGGCGGGCAGTCGTTCTTCGACTACGACTGGAAGGTCGGCCAGACCTACCGCTTCCTGGTCACCGCCCGGCTCGACGGCGATCGCACCGAGTATGCCGGCTATTTCTATCTCCCCGAGTCGAAGCAGTGGAAGCACCTCGTCACGTTCGCGACGCTCAATCGCGGCAAGCTGTTGCAGGGTGATTACGCCTTCGTCGAGGACTTCCAGCGCGATCGCGTTTCCGCCACCAAGATCCGCCGCGCCCGTTATGGCCCTGGCTGGGTGAAGACCAAGGAAGGCGCCTGGCAACCGCTCACCCGCGCCCGCTTCACGGCCGATGCGAACCCGGTCACGAACATCGACGCCGGCCTCGCGGACGACGGCCGGTTCTTTCTCGCCACCGGCGGCGCGACTGAGAACACGCACACCAAGCTGCGCGACCTGATCGAGCGCCCGACCGGGATCACAAAAGCGCCTGCGGACCTGCCGCCGACGGACCAGGAACCATGAGCGTCCGTGGGGAGGGCGCGGCCCACCCTCCGGGATCGCCTGCGAAGACCTGGAGGCTCGGTCTGGCCGTCGCCGTGCTTCTGACCCTCCAGGCGGCGCTGGCGGTCCGGAGCCTGGTCGAGGAAAACCCGACGGTCGACGAGGTCATCCACCTGCCGGCCGGGATTTCATACTGGCAGACGGGCCGGTTCCGGCTCTACCACCACAACCCGCCGCTGGTGAAGCTCATCGCGGCACTGCCGGTGCTGGCCGCGGGCGTCGAGACGGCGCCTTTGTACCAGTCGTCCTACTTTCGGTCTGATCCGCCCAACAAGGCGGGCTTCGCGCATGAATTCGCGCTGATCAATGCGCGCGATTATTTTGAACTCTTCACGCGCGCCCGGCTGTTCATGCCGCTCTTTGCCGTGATGGGCGGACTGGCCGTTTTTTTCTGGTCGCGCGACCTGTTCGGCGCGGGCGGGGGGCTGTTGAGCCTGGCGTTGTGGTGTCTCTGTCCCAACGTCCTGGCGCACTGCCGCCTCATCACGACGGACGCGCCGGCGGCGGCGCTCGGGGTGGGATCGACGTACCTGTTCTGGCGCTTTCTGCGCCGGCCTTCCTGGCCTCGGGCGATTCTGGTGGGCGTGGCGCTGGGACTGGCCGCGCTGACGAAGTTCAGCCTGCTGCTTCTCTTTATCCTCTGGCCGGGCTTCTGGCTGGCGCGCATGGTGTGCGACCGCGTGTTTTCCCAGTCTTGTAGGCTGGGTCTAGACCCAGCTTCCCCCGGAAATAATCGCACCGCGACACGTGAAGCCTCAGAAGGGCTGGGTCCAGACCCAGCCTACAGGTCGGCGACGCCCCAGCCACCCACGCCACTGGGCCGCCAGCTGGCGCAGGGCGCGGTGATCGTCCTGCTCAGCCTGCTGGTGATCAACCTGGGATACGGGTTCGAGGGGTTCGGCCAGCCGCTGGGGAAGTTCGTTTTCTATAGCCGCACGCTCACGCGCGACCGCGTTCCCGTGCCCCCGGGGCCGGAGTCGGACGACCTGTTCCGGGAGACGCTCCGTCTGCGCGTCAACCGCTTCCGGGGGACGATCCTGGAGAATCTGCCGGTCCCGCTGCCGCGCGAGTTCGTGCTCGGTTTCGACGATCAGAAGTTCGAGGCCGAGGGCGTGCCGTTGCGGGCGCGCGACCGCCACGCGCCGGCCGACGCGGTGACGGGCTACCCGGTCTATCTCGACGGCGCGGGCCGCGACCGGAGCTGGTGGGACTATTACCTGCGTGCCTTGCTTTACAAGGTGCCCGAGGGGACGTGGCTGCTGGTCCTGCTGAGCCTGGCCGTGCTGGCCGGATCGCGCCGGGCGCGGGCTGTCGTGGGCCGATGAGGTGGCGATCCTGGCGCTACCCGTGATCGTCCTCGCGGTCATGAGCGTCTTCACGAACATCGCCCTGGGCCTGCGGTATGTGCTGCCGATCTTCCCGTTTTTGTATGTCGGCGCGGGCCGGCTCGTGCCCTGGGTGGCGGGCCTGCCGGGACGTTGGCGATGGGTCGGGGGGACGATCGTCGCCGCGGGCCTGGTGGCGACGGCCACGGCCACGGCTTGGATCCACCCTCATTACCTGGCCTACTTCAATCAGGTCGCGGGCGGGCCCGAGAACGGTTCGCGGCACTTGATCGACAGCAATCTCGACTGGGGCCAGGATCTGGTCGGGCTGAAGCGCTGGCTCGATCGCCACGCGCCCGGCGAGCGGGTGGGTATCGCCTATTTCGGGCAGATCCCCCCGGCGATCTTCGCCGTGCGGGGCGAGCCGTTGAACTGGTTTCTTCCCCCCGCGCGGCCGCGCGGCTGGGGGCGCAGAATGCCTCCTCGCTACCTCCAAGAAGGCGAGCATCCCCCGGCGCCAGGGTTGTACGCGGTCAGCGCGTCCCTGGTGCGCGGGCTGCCCTGGCGGGTTTACGATAGCTACGGCGATCTGGTCCAGACCTGGGCGCCCTATGACGCCGAGTGGCACGCTTTCGACTACTTCGCGGAACTCAAGCCTTTTGCGAAGATCGGGTACTCGATTTTTCTCTACCGGGTTACGCCTACGCAGGCGGCGAACTTCGCACAGGAATGGGGAGGGGAAACGCGCGAAGGCGCAAAGACGCAAAGAAGAGAAGACTGACCTCGCCCCGCACTCACGGGACTCTACCTTCCTATCCTCTCTTCTTTGCGTCTTTGCGCTTTGCGCGTTCTCTTCTCCAGAAGTCCCTTGCACAGATCCTGGCCGGGTCTTACAACGAACATCCTGGCGCCCGCGGGGTTGCGGGGGGTTCGTGGTCCTTTTCGGGGAGTGAGTGAAGGATGAGCGATCAGCATCTCGACGCCCGGGTCCGTGCGGCGCTCGATGCCGGCGAGGGGATCTTGCGGCTGGCCCCGACCTGGGTGCCGCGTTCATTCCTGATGCCGGGCGGCCGGCTCAAGCTGGCCCGCGCAGGACCTCTACGCCCTGGGCACCCACCGCGGCGGCATCGACGAGCGCTGGTTCGCCTCGACCACCGCCGCCGCCAACGAGGGGCGCCGCCCGACGAGGGCCTCAGCTACGTCGTCCACGACGGCGAACGCTTCACCCTCAAGGACGCCATCGCCGCCAACGGCGCCGAGATGATCGGCGAGGCGCATCTGGAACAAGTACAAGAAGTGGCCGGTCTACTAGCAAGTTCTTCGACAACCTCGGCCCGATCCCCCACCACATGCACCAGAACGCCGAGCAGGCCGCCAAGCTCGGCCGCGAGGGCAAGCCCGAGAGCTACTACTTCCCGCCCCAGCTCAACTGGACCGGCAACAACTTCCCCTACACGTTCATGGGCCTCGAGCCGGGCACGACCAAGGACGACGTCCGCAGCTGCCTGGAGCGCTGGAACGAGGGCGACAACGGCATCCTCGACCTCTCGAAGGCCTACCGCCTCAAGCCCGGCACCGGCTGGCTGTCCCGCCCGGCGTCCTGCACGCCCCCGGCTCGCTCGTGACCTACGAGCCGCAGTGGGGCTCCGACGTCTTCGGCATGTACCAGTCGATGGTCGAAGGCCGGCGCGTCCCCTGGGAGCTGCTCGTCAAGGACGTGCCCGAGGAGAAGCACCACGACCTCGACTACCATCGTCGATCAGCTCGACTGGGAGAAGAACGTCGACCCCGAGTTCAAGGCGCACAACTACCTCGAGCCGATCGTCCGCTCCGGCGGCGAGGCCGAGGGGCTACGTCGACAAGTGGATCGTCTACGGCACCGTCGACGGCAAGCAGCTCTTCAGCGCCTGCGAGCTGACCGTCCTGCCCGGCCGCTCGGTCACGATCAAGGACCCCGGCGCCTACGGCCTGATCGTCGTCCAGGGCAGCGGCACCATCGGCAAGCTCGACGTCGACAGCCCGAACTTCATCCGCTTCGGCGAGGTCACCAAGGACGAGGTCTTCGTCACCGCCAAGCGGGCCGGCGAAGGCGTCACGTTCAAGAACACCGGCAGCCGAGCCGTTCGTCAGCCTCCGCTACTTCGGCCCCGACACGCACAAGGACCTGCCCAAGCTGGGGGCCTATCGGCACTGAGACTGACAGCGACTTCGTTCCTGTCTGGCGGTAGGACCATCCCTGCCGTCGGGCAGGAATCCAGATTCCGGATTCCAGATTCCGGATTCCGGATTCCCGATGGCTGATGCCGAATGCCTGATGGCCAGCGAGGTGCAGAGATCAATCATCAGTCATTGACCATTAGCCATCAGTCATTGACCATTAGCCATCAGTCATTGACCATTAGCCATCAGTCATTGACCATCAGCCATCTGGAATATGAAATCCGTAATCTTATTATCCAGCGCACCGCCCACCACTGGCTCGTTCCGACATCAGGGGGGCACTCTCCGCAAGGCATCCATCAGAAAGGCAGTGACCGAGATGGGTTTTTTCTCCCTGGGGGGCGGTGAGGACGCCGGGCGGTTGGCGCATCGGCTCAAGGTCGTCGAGCAGAAGCTCGATATGATCTTCCAACATCTTGGCATCGATTACCACGAGGAGCCGAAGTCGCCGATGGAGCAGCAGATCGTCGATCTCGTCCACTCCGGCCGTAAAATCGCGGCGATCAAGCTCTATCGCGAGCAAACGGGAGCCGGTCTGAAGGAAGCGAAGGACGCCGTGGAAGAGATCGCAGGCTGAACGACCCGACGGCGCCGCGCCGAGGGAATCCGAAACAGAATGTAACACTGCCGCGACGATACCGGGAAGTCATGTCGGGGAAATGGGGTGCCACGGGTTCCGCTCTGGGAACCCGTGCCGAGGGACCGCCGGCTCGCAGACACGGGTTCCCAAAGCGGAACCCGTGGCACCCCATGTCGTTCTCTTGGGCGCGCCGAAATCCACGCGGTATCCTCGCTGGAGGTTCCAGAATGTGGTACGGCGAACTTTCCTCCTGGGTCCGCAATGTGCTCCGGCCGCGTATGGGCGGAGGTGATTGGTGAATAATTCGTCATCCAGGAACACGGATGAACTCGGTGCCCTCGAAATCGCCGGCATCGGCTTCGAGGTGCCGGATGAGGCGCTGGCGCTGTTCAAGACTGAACTGGAACCGGGTGAGCGACTGCTCTGGGCGGGCGAGTCGGGCCGGCGGGTCTCAAGTGAAGGCATCGGGTGGGTTGGCGCCCTCGTGTGGTTCCTCGGCTGCCTCGCCGTCTGCGTCGTATGTACGACGGTACTTTTTTCTATTCCACGTTTTCAATCGAACGAAGGGCCGGTTGTTTTCCTCGGATTCGTTTTCGGGATTGTCGCTTTTCTCATCTTGGTGGGCATGATCGCCAGTGCCCTGTCGAAGATTGGCAGTCGGAGTGACCGAGCCAGAGACAGTGTCTATGCCCTGACGGATCGTCGGGCGATCTTCCGGCACAAGATGGACGGAAAGGCTGTCCGGGTCGTCTCGCTCCGGCGCGGCCAGGTCGGACATATCCATCGGGTCGAGTCGGCCGACGGCTCCGGTGACGTGTTCTTCCACCTGCCGGAGAAACAAACCGGATACATCCCCACGACGATGGATTCCGTGCCCGACGTGCGCCGCGTCGAAGACCTCGCCCGGCGCGTCCTGCTCGCACCCGTATCCGAGTCTTCGTAGGGTAGGCTTCAGCCTGCCAATTCCAAATATGCTGGCAGGCTGAAGCCTACCCTACAAGAATACAAAACCACGAAAGGCGATTTCATGAGCACGACCCATCCGAACACCTTCCCCAAGCTCCACAACGCGGCCTGGCCGGGCGTCGTCGGCAAGGGGGGCGAGGGCGCCGAGCCGTTCATCGACCTGGACACCATGCTCGACCTGACCGCCGCCGCCAAGGTGGACGGCATCAAGTTCGACGGCTTCGACCTGTTCCTCTTCGCGCCTCACATCAATATCGATGCGACCGACGACGAGCTCAAGGCGCTGGCCGACAAGGCCACCTCGCGTGGCCTGAACATCGGCTCGGTCGTCGCGCCGGTCTGGGCGTCCAACCGGCGGCGGTTCGGCCCTCGATGAGGGCGAGGGACGCACGAAGTTCCTCGGCCAGGTGCGCAAAGGCTGCCGCATCGCCAAGCGTCTGCGCGAGCTGGGCGTCGCGCCCTACGGCGTCGTCCGGTTCGATTCGGCGTGCAGCCCGAGCGATTGGGCCAAAGACCCCGAGGGCAACCAGAATCGCATCGCCGCGACTTTCAAGCAGGCCGCCCGCATCGCCGCGACCACGGCGAACGCCTCGCCGCCGAGGGCGAGATCTGCTGGGGCGGCATGCACTCCTGGCGCACGATGGTGGACCTGCTCGAACGGGTCGGCGAGCCCGAAACCGTCGGCTTCCAGGCCGACATGGCCCACACCCTGCTCTACACGCTCGGCGAGAACGCCCCCGAGGACCGCATCCTGCCGAAGAACTACGACTGGTCCGACCTGGCCGTTCTCGACGCGGCCCTGCAAGACCTTGACCGCGGCACTGCGCCCCTGGACGATCGACTTCCACGTCGCCCAGAACGACGCGACCGTCTTCGGCTCCGGCTCGCACGACCACACCGGCCGCCACTGCCTGGCGACCGACCCAAACGGCAAGCTCGATATTCCCCACCACGCCGGCTTCTGGCTGCGCGATCGAGAACGGCCACCTCACGAAGAAATTCCACCACGTCTGCTGGGACGGCTGCATGTTCCCCAACGCCGTCATGATGAACCCGCAAACGTGGAACGATATCCTCAGGACGATGATCGCCGTGCGCGACGCCCACGGCTGGACCGAGTGAAGGCGCTGAGACATACCCCGGTCGCACCAGCCCCGGGCAACGAGGACGGAAACCCTGCATGAAGACCTCGCTTATCAACCGTCTGATTCTCTTTTACAGCACGGCGCTGCCCGGGCATCGGGGCAAGTGGCGGCTCGTGGAGCTACTCCGCAGAAAGCTGGCCACTCCGGTCGAGGGCGAAGCGATCGTCAGGCGGTCCGGCGTGCGCTGGTGCCTCGACCCGAGCGATTTCATGCAGGCGGCCTTGTACTGGCAGCCCGAGGTCGATCGCTGGGAGCTGTTTCACTTGCGCCGGTTGCTGCAACCGGGCGCGGTCGTCTTCGACATCGGGTCGAATTTCGGCTACTACTCCCTGCGATTGGCGGCCGATTCGAGGATTCACGGGACAATCCACGCCTTCGAGCCCAACCCGCCGACGTACCGCCTCTTGCTCCACAACATCGAGCTCAATGGGTTCGGGGACCGGGTCTTGGCCCACAATGTGGGTGTCTCCGACGCGGTCGGCACCGCCCGGATGCGCGAGCGGGTCCACCACCTCGGCGGCGCTTCGATCGCCGTCGACGGCGAAGGCGCGATCGTGGAACTGACGACCCTGGATCGGTTCTGCGAGGAGCGGGCCGTCACCCGGCTCGACTTTCTCAAGATCGATGTCGAGGGCTTCGAGGACCGGGTGCTGCAGGGCGATCGGCAATCCATCGAGCGGTTCAAGCCGGGAATCCTCATCGAGCTGAACCCTTCCACCTTGACCCTGCAAGGGGTCACGCTCGACACGGTCGTGGACCTGCTGCGCGGATACGGTTACCGTCTTTACGAGATCCATCACCACGAGCTACGGCCGCTGACCAACCTGCCCACGGGCGACGAGTACATCAATGTGTTCGGCTTGGACGCGGCATGTGTGGATCGGGGCGAGATCGCGCTCTCGGCCTGAGCCCGCCTCCATCCGGCGCATCACCTGCGTTTGATCCTTCTTCCGGGTGCGTCAACTTCTCCCTCTCCAGGATAGGTGGAATCATGCCCGCGCAAAAACCGCTGAATGTCGGCCTCGTCGGTTATGGCTTCATGGGCCGGACCCATTCGAACGCCTACCGGCAGGTGAACCAGTTCTTCGACCTGGCCTACCGGCCCGTGCTCAAGACCGTCTGCGGGCTGGGGGACGCCGAACGGGCGGCCTTCGCCGAGAAGTGGGGGTACCAGTCCCACACCGCCGACTGGAAGCAGGTCGTCGCCGACCCAAGTATCGACCTGGTGGACATCTGCGTGCCGAACAACCTGCACGCGGTGGTCGCCATCGCCGCGGCCGAGGCGGGCAAGATGATCCTCTGCGAAAAGCCCCTGGCCCGTGACCTGAAGGAAGCCCAGCCGATGGTCGCGGCCGTCGAGAAAGCAGGCGTGCCCAACCTGGTCTCGTTCTGCTACCGCCGCGTCCCCGCCATCACGCTGGCCAAGAAGCTCCTCGATGAGGGCCGCCTGGGGCGGGTTTTCCACTACCGCGCGAACTTCCTGCAAGACTGGACGATCTCGGCCGACGTGCCCCAGGGCGGCAACGCCACCTGGCGGCTCGACGCCAAGGCGGCCGGCAGCGGCGTCACCGGCGACCTCTTGGCGCACTGCATCGACACGGCCCTCTGGCTCAACGGGCCAATTATGACCGTCTGCGCCATGACCGAGACCTTCGTCAAGGAGCGCAAGAACCTCGAGACGGGCAAGGTCGAGCCGGTCGGCATCGACGACGCCTGCGCGTTCCTTTGCCGGTTCGAGAACGGCTCGCTCGGCCTGTTTGAATCGACCCGCTATGCCCGCGGCCACAAGGCGCTCTACACCTTCGAGGTCAACGGCGAGAAAGCGTCGCTGAAGTGGGACCTCCACGACCTGCACCGGCTGCAATACTTTGACCATCGCGACGAGTCGATCATCCGCGGCTGGCACAACGTCCACGTCACCGACAGCGACCATCCGTACATGAAGCACTGGTGGGTGCCGGGCCTTCAGATCGGCTACGAGCACACCTTCATCCACCAGCTCGCCGACTTCCTCACCGGCCTGGCCGACGGCCAGCCCGTGGCCCCCACCTTCCGCCACGCCCTGGCCACCCAGGCGGTCTGCGACGCTGTGCTCGACTCGGCCGAGACGGGCAAGTGGGAGACGGTCGTGCCGGTGTAGCGCGATCGCAAGACGGGACGTTCCTCGGTAGAATACGAAGTGAGATGACCGCCGGAACCCGATGGGAATCCCAGGGAGGAGCGATCATGGCCAAGCTCGTATTCTACCGACAGAAGCGCTATGACGGCGGTATCCGGACCGGCATCGAGCTGGATAACCGACCGATCGCGGAGCATTTCGATGAAGAGGGAATGGAATCGGAACGTGATCCCGCCCTGCTTTGGTTTGTGGACGTGAGGTGTGAAGGAGCCGGGATTCCGGATGACCCGGACGCGGCGGAAGACTGGCTGATCGATCGCTCGGGCACCATCCGCGAGGGTTTGCGCCGCTTCGCCGATCGACTGCGCGTCGGCGCCGATACCGACATCTATTGCTTGACCTGGAACGAGTTTGACGGCTTGCCCGCGGACGTCCATATGATGATCGCTTGCTCGGCGATTCGAAGGATTGACGCGCGGATGATGTCTTCCATTCTCAATGAGATCGCCGACAAATGGGATGAGATCATCCAAGAGATCGATCTTCCCCAGGAAGTCGAAGACCTGCGGTAAACCAGGCTATGCGCAGACGCATACTTGACACATGTATACTTATCAATCACTTTCTATTATTGAGACCCTTGCTAGGTAAAGGGCCGGCTGATGCGGAGAATTGGGCCCGAGTGCTGATTCGGGACAAGGATTCGAATGCCATTGTCTCTCCGGTCGAAGTCGAGTTTCTTTGCGGGGTCCTCAACGAACAGGAGAGAACCCTGAGGGAAGCCTACCTGCGGCCTTTCGAGATCATCGACGGTGGTCGGACCTTGCCCGAGGATTGGCAGGAAGCGAAACGATTGGCGAAACACCCCGGTTTTCATGCCCAGCCGAGAGATCTGGGGGATTGTTTGATCACCGCAATCTCGATTCGATTGCGCTGTGGCGTAATCACGGACGATAAGGGTCAAATTCGGCAAAGAGGTCGGACAAGGCAACGTCGCCCCTGATCGCAGGTGTCCCGTGGAACCGAAGCGCGACCACCCGCACTTGAACCTGTTCGAGGCCATGCTCTTCATCGCCGGCCTGGCCCTGGCGCTCTGGCTGATCGTGCCTGATTTGCGGGAGAAGCAGCCGACGATGGGGGCGCTGGCCGATAAGGCCTTCCTCATCGTGGTCGTCGTGCTGGGGGGGCTGTCGCTGGTCGGACCGCTCCTGCTGCTGGCGGAGGTGCGCCGGCGGCGCCGACCTTGGGGACCGGGCAAGCTGCTCTGGTTCGCGTCCGGGATGGCCGAATGGCTCTTGTGGCCACCGATCGTGTATCGCCGGGCCGTCCATGACGCGAAGTTCGGCGACTCGACATCGGCCATCTGCTTCGCCTACGGCACGCCATTGATGGCGATCTACGTGACCGCCGCGCTTCTGGCCGGCGGCTGGCTGCGCCGCAGGAGACGCCGCCGGCGCCCGCTTTCCTGGCGCGAGTACTTCGGCCTGATCCTGGGTCTGGCCTGGGCCTGCACCGGACTGTATGTTCTCTACATGATCTACGCCGACGGTTTCAAGTAAGAGTCTGTCCCGAAAGTCCCGGATCGGCCCTTCTGTCCCCCTCTCCCCTTGCGGGAGAGGGTTGGGGTGAGGGGGGTGGGGAAAAGCCATGGCCGTACCCTTTCCCCCTCACCCTATCCCTCTCCCGCAAGGGGAGAGGGGAGCCGGAAAGACGAATCCGGAGCTTTCGGGACAGACTCTAAGTCGAGGGAGACCACTGATGAAGACCGGCATGAACCTGCTGCTCTGGACCGACATGGTGACCGCCGAGCACGACGGGCTGCTCGAGGAGATCAAGGCCATCGGCTTCGATGCCGTCGAGGTGCCGGTCTTCCTGACCGACGACGTGAAGCCCTACGAGCGCCTGGGCAAACGCCTGGCGGCGCTGGGCCTGCGCGCGACGGGCGTGACGGTGATGGGACCGCTCTCGAACCCGATCGCGCCCGAGGCCGAGATCCGCCAGGCGGCGGTCAGCCACCTCGACCGCGTGATGGAGTGCGGTCAGGCCTTCGGCGGCGAGATTATCTGCGGTCCACTCCACTCGGCCATCGGCGTCTTCTCCGGCCAGGAGCCGACCGGCGACGAGTTCGAACGGGGCGTGGACACCTTGCGACAGGCCGCCGAGAAGGCCGAAAAGCGCCAGATCCAGCTCGCGATCGAGGTCCTCAACCGCTTCGAGAATTACTTCCTGACCACCGCCGAACAGGGCCGCCGGTTCGTCCGGGCTGTGAATCACCCTCGTTGCAAGATGATGTATGACAGCTTCCACGCGCATATCGAGGAAAAGGACCAGGCCGCGGCGATCGTGGCAAGCCGGGGCGAGATCGTCCACGCGCACGTCTCGGAGAACGACCGCGGCACGCCCGGCACCGGCCAGGTGGACTGGGACGGCTACTTCGGGGGCCTCAAGCAGATCGGCTACGACGGCTTCCTGACCATCGAAGCCTTCGGCCGCGCGCTGCCGGCCCTGGTGGCCGCCACCAAGGTCTGGCGCGACCTGTTCCCCGAGGCCCTCGGCCTCTGCCGCGATGGCCTGAAGTTCATCAAAACGCAGTGGAACCAGGCGTGAACGGCCCGAGCGAATCTGCGCCTCGGCTCCCAGGATGGTTCCGTACGTTGCTTCCGGGCGGCACTCAACTCCGGGAAACGGGAGGGCGTTCCGATGAGCCTCGCGATCACCAGTCCCGCCTTCGGCCACCAGCAGGCCATACCGCAGCGTCACACCGGCGACGGCGAGGATCTCTCGCCGGCGCTGAGCTGGTCGGACGCCCCGTCGGGCGCGGCCGAGTTCGCCCTCTTGGTCGATGACCCCGATGCCCCGGTGAGCGAGCCGTGGGTCCACTGGGTCCTGTACAAGATCCCGGGCACCTGGACCGGATTGCCCGAAGGATTCCACGGGCCGTCGATCCCCTCCCAGGCGACAGGTCTGGTCCAGGGCCTGAACACCTGGGGGACCGTCGGCTACCGCGGCCCCGCGCCGCCCCGGGGCCACGGCCCGCATCACTACCACTTCCAGCTTTACGCCCTCGACCAGGCGCTCCCGCTGGCGGCCGGCCTCGACAAGACCCAGCTCCTGGCTGCCCTCCGCGGGCATGTCCTCGCACAGGGGGAGTTGATCGGAACGTACCAGCGCTAATCTTCCCAGGACACGCTCCCGTGCCCGACGAGCGCGCGCATCGCGGCCCGGACCCGCGCGACGCCGAGTTGTTCGCGCCGCGCAGGTCCCGGCGCCTGCGCACGGCGGTCGCCGAGCTGTCCTGGCTACTGACCCACGGATATGCCGATACATCGGCCTTGAAGCTTGTCGGCGATCGGCACAACCTGACGCATCGGCAGCGCATGGCCGTCTGGCGCAGTGCGTGCTCGGACCAGGCGCGCGACCACCGGGCCGCGCATCGCGCCTCCCACAGGGCTGCTGAAACGTCCCGTGGTGATCGACGGGTTCAACGTGCTGATGACCGTCGAGGCCGCACTGGCCGGCGCGGTCGTCCTGATCGGCCGCGACGGGGCGTACCGGGATCTGGGCGGCGTGCATGGGACATACCGGAAAGTGCAAGAGACGCGCCCCGCCCTGGCACTCATCGGCGAAACACTCCAGTCCTTGCAGGTCGGCCCGGCTCTCTGGCTGCTCGACTCGCCCGTCTCGAACAGCGGCCGACTGGCCGCCACGATCCGGAGAGTCGCCGAGGAACACGGCTGGACTTGGACGGTCGATGTGCTCCTGAGTCCCGATCGTCAGCTCATCGTTACCCCGGAGGTCATCGCGACCGCCGACGGCGCGATCCTCGACCGGGCCGCGCTCTGGTTCCCCCTGTCGCGGGCCGTGATTGAGTCCCAGATTCCCGAGGCACGCCGGATCGACCTGGAAGTCGCCTGACTCTTGTAGCGCGGCGGCCCACCTGTCTTCAAAAAGGGGCCGGCAGTACACGCACGGAAGCAGGTGGTCGCGGCGTGCGTCTGCGGAATTGCGGCATACTCTCGTCAGGAGTATTCCTCCCACTTTCTTGCTTCCGTTGCCCAGCGCGGTACAGTCTGGCCGGTGGTAAATAGCAATCCTTCCGCAGCGCCACGACGACACCTTCGGAGCGGTGCCGGGTCACGACCCAGCTTGGCTCCCCCCTGCACGGTCGTGGGCGCGGGCCTTTGCGTCGATTGCGCCGGTGGACCACTGTCCCGGCCCGGTGGGTGGAACGCCCCGCTGGCGGACGCCAGGACCAGGCTCAGCGCCGGAAGCAATGCCAGCAGCCACCCAGCGATCCAGTGCGACCGGCGCTGCGCCTGGCGGCTCAGCCAGAGATCGAGCTCATCCGCCAGAATGCGCGCATCGGCGTGGCGGTCCACCGGGTCGGCGGCCAGCGTCTGGCGGCAGATCCCATCCAGGGGCCGGGGCACCCGCCGATTGAAAGCGCGTGCGGATACCGGCGGCCGGGTCGGGGGAGGCGGCCCCGCGCACCAGGCGGGCATCCCATGGGGCACCTCGCCGGGATGACGGCCACAGAGCAGCTCGAAGAAAATCACACCCAGGCTGTACACGTCGCTGTGCGCGTCGGCCAGGTGGCTGTGTCCCGACGCCTGCTCGGGACTCATATACGCCGGCGTCCCGAGCACGGCGCCTTCGGTCGTCAAGGTCGCATCGTAATCGGTCCGCCGCGCCAGGCCGAAGTCGGTCAGGCGCGGCCGACCCGCCGCGTCGATCAGGATGTTCGACGGCTTCAGATCGCGATGGACCACGCCCCGGCGATGCGCATGATCGAGCGCGTCGGCCAGGTCGCGGATGATCCGCGCGGTCGTGCGCACGTCGAGACCGCCGGCCAGGTCGCGATAGCGGCTGAGCGTGTGTCCCTCGATGAACTGGTAGGCGATCCAGCACCGACCCTGGTCCCGCCCGGCGTCGTGCAGGGGCACGATATTGGGATGATCGAGCTGGGCCGCCGCCCGCGCTTCGCGGAAGAATCGCTCCATCACGCGCCCCGACGGCCGGGGGTCTTTGAGCACTTTCAGCGCCACGGGCCGGTCCAGGCGGGGATCATAGGCGCGATACACCTGGCCGAATCCACCGCCTCCGAGAAACTCTCGAAGTTGAAACCGGCCCAGGTTTTGCGGTGGAATCGGGCCGGGTGCCAACAGCCGAGACGCGAGCGGCTCATTCCAGGGCGTCGCGTCGAGCGACTCAGGAGTCAGCAGCAGCGAGACCGGCGTCTGCTCCTCCTCCCATGGTGTGTCCTCCGAGTGCGCCTCGACCGGTCCGCCGCAGTAATCGCACACCTGGGGGACCGTCTCCATGTCCCGCGCCACCTGCTGGTTGCGCAAACAGTCCCGACAGATCAACCGTAGCGTCTGGCTCATGGTCCACGCCCGAGACAACCTGCGGGAGACCTCCCCCGTCCCTGCGCCCTCGTCCCGGTTGACTGTACGACAGGGGCTTCGTTCACGGAATGAAATGTGTTTTGGGGAAACAACTTACGGTGCATGGAAGGGAGGCTTCGATTCCAAATTCCGGATTCCGGATTCCAGATTCCAGATTCCAGATTCCAGATTCCAGATCAGCTTGTAGGTCATGTCGATCCGGAATCTGGAATCTGGAATCCGGAATCCGGAATCCCAGACTGCGGTTTTCCGCGATTAGAAAATAAACAAGCTGCGTAAAAACGAAGGTAAGGGCAGACTGAACCGGGCCGGCGTGTGTCGGCGGTTTCAGCGTGCGTTCCGCGGCCGAACAGCCAGCGGCGCGCTGGGAACGGTATGGCTGGTCTCTCGGAGGGTCCCCCCTTGAAACTGATCGTGACCGCTCAGGCCGATTGTCACACCACGTCCATCTCGACCGCGACGCAGGTTCTCGAGCTGGACGCGGGCGGTGCTCTCATTCCGGTCCAGGTCATCATTTACACCCCGGAGCCGGTGCAGGTCATCGATACGACGGGGCAACAAGATCCGGGCGGCGTGATCACGATCACGCTGCCGGACGTGCCGCCGCCGCCCGCCAACACGCCGATCCAGATCATTCTCTACGATGGAGCCGAGCCCACCGTGATCGAGGGGCTGACCACGCCGCCCCAGAACGGTGTTTTCGGCATCGGGATTCCCGAGGGTCTGGTTGACTGAGAGGGTGTAGAACAGGGCTTGTAGGGTAGGCTTTCGCCGGCCAATTCCAACAAATTTGTTGGTACGTGTTTAGCGTCCCCCGTCGGACGTAAGTCTTTTCCATGTAGCAGCGGCCGTCTCGGCCGCTCCGGAGGGGAACCAGCCCGGAGCGGCCGAGACGGCCGCCGCTACACAGAAAAGTCCAGAAAACCAGCCCTCCGAGACGCGAAACACGGACATTTGTTGGAATTGGCAGGCTAAAGCCTACCCTACGAGGCCGTCCCGGACACCCTCGCTCATCAGCCATCTCGGGTTGACATCCGGGAACGCCGGCACGGAGAATCACTCTCTTAACGTGCTGGTCGGGATGGATCTTCGTCCGCGGATCGGTGCTTGCTCTCGGTCCGACGGCCCCTCATATCTTCGAGAACTGGTCTTGGCAATGTCGAACTTGGCCTCCCTGGTGGACACCCGGGCGCTTCTGGAACGTCTCCTCGCGCAGCGCATCCTGGTGCTGGACGGCGCGATGGGCACGATGCTTCAGGGCGAGTCTCTGACCGAGGACGATTTCCGGGGCGACCGGTTCCCGGACCCCGAGGAGCCCTTGCGGGGCTTCTTTGAAGCGCTCGATCTGACCCGTCCCGAACGGATCGAGGACATCCACCGCGCCTACCTCGAAGCCGGCGCCGACATCATCGAGACCGACACCTTCAACGGCACCGCCGTCTGCCTGTCGAAATTCGGCCTCGAGGAGCACGTCTTCGAGCTGAACCAGCGCCGCCGCCGAGCTGGCCCGCCGGCGCGGCCGACGAGTTCACCGCGAGCGACCCCGACAAGCCCCGGTTCGTCGCCGGCAGCATCGGCCCGACGAAGCAAACAGCTCTCGATCGGCATCGACGTCGACGACCCCGGCCGCCGCGACGTGACCTTCGACGAGATGGTCGCCGGCTACAACGAGCAGATCGAGGGCCTGGTCGCCGGCGGCGTCGATATCCTGCTTCGCCGAGACCTCCTTCGACACGCTGGTCCTGAAGGCGTGCCTGTTCGCCATCGACGCAGTTCTTCGAGGAGACCGGCACGCGGCTGCCGGTGATGATCTCGGGCACGATCTTCGACAGAGCGGCCGCACGCTCTCGGGCCAGCCGATCGAGGCGTTCTAGCTACTCGGTCTCGCACTTCGACGCTCTCTCAGCGTCGGGCATCAACTGCGCCGTCGGCGTCGACGCTGATGCGGCCTCGATCGAGAGCCTGTCGTCGATCTGCCGCGTCGCCACGTGAGCTGCTATCCCAACGCCGGCATGCCCGACGGCTTCGGCGGCTTCGACGACTCGGCCGAGCCACATGGCCGCGGTGCTCGGCGAGTTCGCCGCGCAACGGCTGGCTCAACATCGTCGGCGGCTGCTGCGGCACGACGCCCGAGTGGATCGCGGCGATCGCCGAGGCCGTCGAGGGCGTACGCCCCGCGCCGCGTCCCGAGCTGCCGCACTGGTCGAGCCTACAGCGGCATGGAGCCGCTGGTCATCCGCCCCGAGACCAACTTCATCATGATCGGCGAGCGGACCAACATCACCGGCTCGAAGCAGTTCGCCCGCCTGATCAAGAGCGGCGACTTCGAGGCCGCGCCTCGCCGTCGCGCGCGACCAGGTCGAGGGCGGCGCCAACATCCTCGACGTCAACATGGACGAGGGCCTGATCGACGGCGAGCAGGCGATGACCCGGTTCCTCAACCTGATCGTCGCCGACGACCGAGCATCGCCAAGATCCCGATGATGGTCGACAGCTCGAAGTGGAGCGTCATCGAGGCGGGGCTGAAGTGCGTCCAGGGCAAGTCGATCGTCAACTCGATCAGCCTGAAGGAGGGCGAGGAGGAGTTCCTCCGCCAGGCCCGGCTGGTCCGCCGCTACGGCGCGGCCGTCGTCGTGATGGCCTTCGACGAGACAGGGCCAGGCCGTCACCAGGGACCAGCAAGGTCGCGATCTGCCAGCGGGCCTACAAGCTGCTGACCGAGAAGGTCGGCTTCCCGCCCGAGGACATCATCTTCGACGTCAACATCCTCACCGTCGGCACCGGCATCGAGGAGCACAACAACTACGCGGTCGAGTTCATCGAGGCCGTGCGCGAGCTGAAGCGGCATCTTCCCGTACTGCAAGACCTCCGGCGGCGTGAGCAACGTCTCGTTCTCGTACCGGGGCAACGACACCGTCCGCGAGGCGATGAACGCCGCGTTCCTCTACCACGCGATCCGCGCCGGGCTCGACATGGGGATCGTCAACGCCGGCCAGCTCGAGGTCTACGACGAGATCCCCAAGGACCTGCTCGAGCGGGTCGAGGACGTGCTCTTGAACCGCCGGCCCGACGCCGCCGACCGGCTCACCGAGTTCGCCGAGACGGTCAAGTCGACGAAGGGCAAGAAAGACACGGGCAAGGACCTCGCCTGGCGCGAGGCGCCGGTCGACGAGCGGCTCAAGCACGCCCTGATCACGGGCACCGTCGACTTCATCGACGCCGACATCGAGGAAGCGCGCCAGAAGCTACGACCGGCCGCTGTCGATCATCGAAGGCCCGCTGATGGACGGCATGAACGTCGTCGGCGACCTCTTCGGCGCGGGCAAGATGTTCCTGCCGCAGGTCGTCAAGAGCGCCCGGGTGATGAAGAAGGCGGTCGCCTACCTGACGCCGTTCATGGAGGCCGAGAAGGCCAAGGCGGCGGCGCGACGGTCGCGCACGGCAGGCCGCGGGGCAAGGCTCCTGATGGCGACGGTCAAGGGAGACGTCCACGACATCGGCAAGAACATCGTCGGCGTCGTGCTCGGCTGCAACGACTACGAGGTCATCGACCTGGGCGTGATGGTCCCCTGCGAGAAGATCCTCGACGCCGGCCCGCGAGCACGGCGTCGACATGATCGGCCTCTCGGGCCTGATCACGCCGTCGCTCGACGAGATGGTCCACGTCGCCCGCGAGATGGAGCGCGAGGGCTTCGACGATCCCGCTCTTGATCGGCGGCGCGACGACCAGCGCCAAGCACACGGCGGTCAAGATCGCGCCGCAGTATCACGGGCCGGTCATCCACGTCAAGGACGCCTCAAGGAGCGTCGGCGTCGTCGATCGCCTCAGCCGCGCCGACGCCCGCGCCGAGCTCGACCGCGAGAACCGGGCCGCGCAGGAGCGCGAGCGCGATCGCCTTCCAGCACCGCAAGCCAGCGCAAGCTGGTCGCCCTACGCCGAGGCCCGCCGCCGCCGGTTCGCCATCGACTGGACCAGCCTCGCCGATCGCCGTGCCCGCGTTCCTGGGAACGCGCGTGCTCGCGGACATCCCGCTCGCCGAGCTCGTCCCGTTCATCGACTGGTCGCCGTTCTTCATGACCTGGGAGCTCAAGGGCAAGTATCCCGAGATCTTCGACGACCCCGGCCGTCGGGAGCTGTCGCCCGCGAGCTCTTCGACGACGCCCAAGCCTTGCTCGGACGGATCGTCGCCGACGAGCAGCTGACGGCCACGCGGCGTCTACGGCTTCTTCCCGGCCAACGCCGAGGGCGACGACATCGTCGTCTACACCGACGAGTCGCGCAAGGCCGAGCGGATGCGGTTCCCGATGCTCCGGCAGCAGTGGGAGCGCGACGGCCAGACGCGTTCCGCTGCCTGGCCGATTACGTCGCGCCCGATCGAGTCGGGCATCGCCGACTACCTGGGCGCGTTCGCCGTCACGGCCGGGCTCGGGCTCGAATCGCTGGTCGCGCGAGTTCGAGCGCGACCACGACGACTACAACGCGATCATGATCAAGGCCCTGGCCGACCGGCTCGCCGAGGCGTTTGCCGAGATGCTGCACGAGCGTGCCCGCCGCGACTGGGGCTACGGCCGCGACGAGGCGCTCTCCAAGGACGACCTGATCGACGAGAAGTACCGCGGCATCCGGCCGGCCTCCGGCTATCCCGCCTGTCCCGACCACACCGAGAAGGCGACCTTGTGGCAGCTCCTGGACGTCGAGACCGCGACAGGCATTCGTCTGACCGAGTCCTTCGCGATGTACCCGGGCGCCTCGGTCAGCGGGCTCTACTTCGGCCATCCCGAAGGCCGCTACTTCGCCGTCGACTTCATCACCCGCGACCAGGTCGAGAACTACGCCGCGCGCAAGGGCATGCCTCTGGCCGAGGTCGAGCGCTGGCTCGCGCCGAACCTGGCTTATGATGTGGAATGAGGAAGTCTTGTAGTCTTGTAGGCTGGGTCCAGACCCAGCTTCCCCTTTTTGATCTCGGCCCAGTCAGAGGGGGAAGCTGGGTCTGGACCCAGCCTACAAGACGGAATTCCCAATTCCCGCCCTTACTCTTCCTCGTCCCCCGCCCGCGACTTCTTGTACTTGCTCGACGATCTGCTGCTGGACGTTGGGCGGCACGGGGTCGTAGCGACTTGAAGTCCATCGTGAACGAGCCCTGGCCGCCGGTCATGCTCTTGAGCTGCGAGGCGTAGGTCAGGACCTCGGCCAGCGGGACCTCGGCGCGGATGACCTGCAGGCCGCCGGGGAGCGAGTCCATGCCGGTGATGTGGCCGCGGCGGGTGGACAGGTCGGCCGAGATGTCGCCGAACTTCTCGCCGGGGACGGTGACCTCGATCGTGACGATCGGTTCCAGCAGCGCCGGCCGGGCCTGCTCGAACGCCTTGCGGAAGGCGGTGGCCGCGGCCGTCTTGAACGCCTGCTCCGAGCTGTCGACCGGGTGGTCCTTGCCGAAGTAGACCTCGACCTCGACGTCGACGACCTGGTTGCCCGAGATGACGCCCTTCTCCATCTGCTCGCGGACGCCCTTCTCGACGGCCGGGATGAACTGGTTGGGGATCGTGCCGCCCTTGACCGCGTCGACGAAGTTGAAGCCCTCGCCGCGCTCGCGGGGCCGGACGCGCAGGTGGACCTCGCCGAACTGGCCGCGGCCGCCGGTCTGCTTCTTGTGCCGGTGGTTGGCCTCGGCCTCGCCGGTGATCGTCTCGAGGTAGGGGACGTGCGGCACGTGCGTGTTCATCTCGAGCTTGTAGCGGTTCTTGAGCCGCTGCTGGATCGACGTCCAGGTGCAGGTCGCTCATGCCCGAGATCACCAGCTCGTGGGTCTGGGCGTCGCGGCGGATCGAGAAGGTCGGGTCCTCGTCGGCGATCTTGGCCAGGCCCGCCGAGATCTTGGCCTCGTCGTCGCGGGCCTTGGGCTCGACGGCGCGGGGGACCATCGGGATCGGGAACTTGATCGGCCGGACGCGGAGCTGCGAGACGGCGGTGTTGCCGCCGACGTTGCTGATCGGTGTCGGAGACGTGCAGGTCGTCGAACTTGGCGATGGCGACGATGTCGCCGGCGATCGCCTCGTGGACCTCCTCCTGCTGCTTGCCCTGGAGCACGTAGATGTGGCCGGCCTTGGTGGTCTTGCCGCTGCGCAGGTTGACGAGCGTCGTGTCGGAGGCCAGCCGGCCGCTCAGGATGCGCAGATAGCTGAGCTTGCCCATGAACTGATCGTTGACGGTCTTGAAGACCTGGGCGACCAGCGTGCCGTCCTCGGCGGGCAGGATCTCCTCTTCGGGCGCGTCGGCCTCGGCCGCCGCGGGTGCCGAAGCGATGGACGTCGGCCGGGCTCAGGCCGCAGGTGGCGATCAGGTCGAGCAGCTCGCTTGAGGCCGAGGTCCTTGCGGGTGCAGACGCAGAGCACCGGCACGAGCTTGCCCTGGGCGATCGCGTCGTGGGCGGCCTTGCGCAGCTCGTCGGGCTCGATCGGTCTCGCCTTCGAGGTAGCGCATCATCAGGTCTTCGTCGAGCTCGACGATCTGCTCGACGACCATGCGATAGGCCTCGGTCGGCGGCAGCGGGCACTCGGCGGGGTCGTCGTCGTGCGACTGGATCACGTCGATGACGCCCGAGAAGGTCGGCCCCTGGCCGATCGGGCACGTTGAACGGCACGCACTGCGGTGCCGAACGTCTCGCGGATCGCCGTCCAGGTCGCGAGCGGTAGTCGACGTTGTCGGCGTCCATCTTGGTGACGACGACGAACCGGCCCAGGCCCAGCCGGCCCGCCTCCTGAAAGAGCCGGCGGGTGTTGACCTCGATGCCCGACGGGCCCGAGACGGCCACGACCACGTTCTCGACGGCCGCCAGGGCGCCCAGGGCGTTGCCGATGAAGTCGGGATAGCCGGGCGTGTCGATCAGGTGGATCTGCTTGCCGTCCCAGGCGAGGTGGCCCAGGTGGCAGTCGATCGTGAAATGCCGGCGTTTCTCTTCGTCGTCGACGTCGAGGATGCTGGTGCCGTCGTCGACCGAGCCCTTGCGAGTGGTCGCGCCGGAGGCGAAGAGCAGGGCGTCGGCAAGGCTGGTCTTGCCCGACGCCCCATGTCCAGCCAGGGCGACGTTCCGGATATCGGCGATGTGATAGGTCGTGGTCATGCTGCCCGCTCCCCCCTCTTGGTACTGGGTACTTTGGTACTGGCTACTCGATCAGGCACCTCCAACAAGGACCCAGTACCCAGTACCAAGTACCCAGTCCCTCTTAGTGTCTGTTCCGGAAGCCCCGAAGGGGCGGCAGTGAATAGCCCGGGGCGTCAGCCCCGGGAACCGGAAACGACGCGCCACAAACCCTCTCCGAAGCCCCGAAGGGGCGGCAGATGTCTTTGTTCCACAGGCCTTTCTGTCGCCCCTTCGGGGCTTCGGAGGAAGATTCTCTCGTCGCGGCTCCAGTTCCCGGGGCTGACGCCCCGGGCTATTCACTGCCGCCCCTTCGGGGCTTCCGGAACAGACTCTTAGCGGTTCCAGACCCGTTCCCGCGCCTCGCGCAGCGTGAACCGGCCCTCATACAACGCCCGGCCGACGACGCAGCCGACCACCGGCAGCGCCGCCAGCCGTGCGAGATCGTCCAGGCTGCCGACCCCACCGGAGGCGATCACCGGGGTCCGGAGCCGTTTTGCCAGCGCGTGGGTGGCCTCCAGGTTGGGACCTGCGAGCATGCCATCGCGGGCGATGTCGGTATAGACCACGGCGGCCAGCGGCAGGTCATCGTACTGGAGCGGCCAGGTTGACGGCGACGACGCTGGAGACATCGAGCCAGCCGGCGGTGGCGACCCGTCCGTCCTTGGCATCGAGTCCGAGGACGAGCCGGCCGGGGAAAGTCTGCGCCATGCGCTGAAACCACTCCGGGTCTTTGAGGGCCTGCGTGCCGACGATCACACGCTCGATGCCCGCTTCGAGCCAGACGGCGATCGTCGCTTCGTCGCGCACCCCGCCGCCGAGCTCGCAGGGCACGCGGACGCGGGCCAGGATCGCGCGCACGGCTTCCACGTTGACCGGCCGACCCTCCTTGGCGCCATCGAGGTCGACCAGGTGGATGCGTTCGGCCCCTTCGTCTTCCCAGCGCGCAGCCATCTCCGCCGGATCGTCGCCGAAGACGGTTTCGCGGTCATAATCGCCCTGCTGCAACCGGACGCACTGTCCGCCCCGCAGGTCGATGGCCGGGATGATCTGCATGTCTCCTCACCAAATCTTCGGCGACTCTGAATCTTCACCTTTGGATCGTAGCGGCGTCCCGACCGGGCCGCAAGGGACCTCTCCGAGGTAGTCCGCGACGATGATGCTTTATCGCGGACCGTCCCGTTCCGGGTGGCATGCCCACGTCCGCGTGGGCATGTCCGCCAAACCCGCCGAAACGCCCGGACATGCCCACGCGGACGTGGGCATGCCACCCGAGCGGTGCGGAGCAGGTTCTCAGGGGTGTGGCAATGTGACGTGATCGGCCGTCAAGAGAGCGCTGCGAAGTTCGCGTACATCGCCAGCCCGACTTTCTGGCTCTTCTCGGGATGGAACTGGCAGGCCATGAGATTGTCGCGCCAGACCAGGGCCGCGAACGGGTAGGGGTAATCGGCCTCGGCCGCGATGTCGGCCGGGTCGGCGGGCACGGCGTGGTAAGAATGGACGAAATAGACCGAGGGTTCCGATCCCAACCCTTTCAAGAGAGGAGCCTCCCGGCGCACCCGGAGCGTGTTCCAGCCCATGTGCGGGATCGGCAACCCGGGCGCGGGCGTGAACCGGACGACCCGGCCGGGCAGCAGCCCGAGCCCGACATGCGTGCCGTCCTCCTCGCTGACATCGAACAGCAGTTGCAGGCCCAGGCAGACCCCCAGGCACGGCTTGCCGCTCGTGACCGCCTCCACGAACGCGGCGTCCAGGCCCGTGCGGCGCAGTTCGGCGATCGCGTCCGCGAACGCACCCACGCCGGGCAGAATCACCTTCTCGGCCCGGCGAATCTGATCCGGGTCGCTGCTGATCTCGGCCGCTGCCCCGACCGTCTCCAGCGCTTTTTGAACGCTCCGAAGGTTGCCCATCCCGTAGTCAATGATCGCGATCATGCCCGTCCCCACCTCGCCGCGCTCCTGGAATCATTCCCAGCATAACGTCGCGCGTGGCCGTCTTGTAGGGTGGGCTCGGCCCACCTCTGCTCTTCGAAAAAAAACAGGTGGGCCGAGCCCACCCTACAAGACCCGTTTTTCCGGGATGGGTTCAACCCCGGGGCGACGAATCGGCCGCGCCCGTGGCGATCGGCAGCCAGCGCAGGTTCTCGGCGCGAGGGCCGGCGGGACTCGGCTCGACCCGGCTGGTGGGAGAGGGACTCGACGAGCTGGCATCCGTGTCGGTGTCGTTGTTGTCGGTTTCCGGGACTGGCCGGATGCCGCCAATCTGGGCAAAAGGTGGCTTGCGGGGGACGCGCCCGACCGGGACGCCGGCGCCGTCCGCGACGGCCGGCTGTCGCTCCAGTCCGCATCCGCCTGCGAGGTGTCCGACGCGCTCTCCCCGAGACCTTTGCGGCTCAGAAGCCCCCGGGCATTGTCCAGCCGGGTGGACAGGTCGTCGTTGGTCACGCGCTCCTGGGCCAGCTTCTCGCTCAGGCGGCGTTTCTCGGACTCGAGATCGGCCACCTGCTTGCGCATCTGGGCGTTGTCGTGCTCGAGTTGGGTGACGCTCGTCTTCAACGAGCCCACGGTCGAATTCGACCCGACCCACGAGCTGTCCTGGGCGCAGCCGGCCGCCGCCAGGCCATAAGCCGCGATGCCGAGGGCGAACATTCGGGGCCAGCCGGTGGTCATGGCGGGGAAGTCCACTCGAAGATGTTCCGGGGCGCAGCGAGCCCCAACAGTCTCTAGTTTACCGCGCCGACCACGGGGTCGAAGAAAATCCCTCGCCCGTCTTGGCCCCATAGTCCGAAGGGGGCAGATCGTCGGGCAATGGTTGGCCGTGTTCCTCCACCTCGGGGGTCGTCCGCGTATGCCGCCGCAGCGTCATGATCACCGCGATGGTCAGGGCCGTCACGATCGAACCGGCCAGCGCGCCCAGCAGAATCGCCTTGCCGCTCGTGGTCGTGAACTTGCCGAGCCAGAACGGCAGCGTGACCACCACCTCCGTGTTGTTCACGATAATAAACCAGAGCAACGCCCCCAGCGCAATCGCCAGGGCGATCAACTTGCGATGCCCCCATGCCGTCTGAATCAACATGGGACGCCGCCGCTTGTAGGGAGACGCCATGATGGCTCCTTTTCTCTCTTGTCCGGCGGCGTCAGATCAAGGTCCGAGATCGCCGCTGACCAGCTTTTGTAGGGTAGGCTTTAGCCTGCCAGACTTCCTCAACTTCAAATGGGACATGGGATTGGCAGGCTAAAGCCTACCCTACAAAAGCATTTCCGTCTCTTCTCAGGGTCCGAGATCGCCGCTGACCAGGAACCAGAAGACCTGCCTCAGGTTCCGGAAGAACCCGTTCGCCCAGCCTGGCCAGAACCAGGGCCAGGAGAGAACCAGCGCCACGGCCGCCATGCTCAAATAGGGCCCAAAAGCTAATTCGCGGTCCGCGCTCGAAAATGGCGCCTTGCGCAACCATTTCCCCAGAAAGCGGGCCAGTTTCCAGACCGCGTGCGAAAGGCCCAGGAAGGGGGCCAGAAAAAACGTCAGGAGCGCCGCCTGCCAGCCCAGGATGCTGCCGATCAGGCCCATGAGCGTCACGTCGCCGAAGCCCATCGCCTCGCGCCCGAAGACTTTCGAGAAGACGGCCCGGAACGTCCACGTCAGACCCCCGCCGACCGCCAGCCCCATCAATCCGACCTTGAGCCCCTCCCAGTGCGTGTGCGCCTGGGCCGGCTCGGGACGCACCTCGGGGAACCAGGCCCCCACCGCCAGACCGATCAGCATGCCGGGTACCGTCACCGAGTCGGGGATGATCTGCAAGTCGTAGTCGATGAACGTCGCCGCGACGAGGAGGCTCACCAGCAGCAAGTGATAGGCCATTCGAAGATAGGGCTCGACCCCGTAGATCCCCGCTCGACCCGAGGCGACGTCGGCGAAGAAGACCCCCACGAACAGAAGTCCGACCAGCAGCTCGACCAGCGCATAGCGTGGCGCGATCGGCAAGCCGCAGCGGCGACACGCGCCCCGCAGCGCCAGCCACGACAGGATCGGGACATTGTCCCACGCCGCGATCGGCATCAGACACTTCGGACAGTGCGACCCCGGCCAGATCACGCTCTTCTGCCAGGGAATCCGGTAAATGCACACATTCAAAAAACTGCCGACGACCGTCCCGAGCACAAACAGCCAGAGCCCGACCAGGACGTGAAACGTTTCGATCACGACGGTTCTCCTCCCAGGGCGTCCAGGATCGCGCTGGCCACCTGGTCGGGAGTGCGGTCGGCGGTCGCCACGACCAGATCGGCGACCTCGCGGTAGAGCGGTTCGCGGACGGCCAGCACCGTGGCGATCTCGGCCAGCGTCCCGGCCGTCGTGAGTGCAGGGCGACGGGCGGCCTCGGGCCCTTGCAGCCGCGCGGCGATCCGGTCCGGCTCCGCGCCAGCCAGACGACGCACCCGAACCGGCGGAGCCGCGCCCGGTTGCTCGGCCGCAGGATCATCCCGCCGCCGGTGGCGAGAATCAGCCCGGGCCGGGCGGTCAACGCGTCCAGAGTGATCTCCTCCTCGTCCCGAAAGTATGACTCCCCGCGCGTGGCGAACAGCTCGGCGATTGTCCGCCCCAGCCGGGCCTCCAGTTCCACATCGGCATCGGCGAACGCCCGCCCCAGCCGCGCCGCCAGGATGCGGCCCACCGTCGTCTTGCCCGTCCCCCGGTAGCCGACCAGGGCCAGGCCAAGCGCAAACCGCCCGGCCCGGTCGAGCTGTCCCTCAGTCGTCATCACGGCTCCCACGCTTTGGAACGCTTTCGATCCATTACGCATTCCAGATTCCGGATGCCAGATTCCGGATGCCAGATGCTAGCAGAGTCGTCGAACCCCAAAGTCAGTCTGACATCAGCCATCAGTCATCCCATACGCATTCCAGATTCCGGATGCCAGATTCCGGCATGCCAGATGCTAGAGTCGTCGAACCCCAAAGTCAGTCTGACATCAGCCATCAGTCATCCGCCATCCGAAATCTGTCTGGAATCCGGAATCTGGAATCCGGAATCTGGAATCCCGTCCCTCACGCCTTCACCGGGCTGAACTTGCGCTTGACGACCTGGCGCATCAGGTCCATCGGCGCCGGCTTGCCGCCGCTGTAGTACTCGAACTGCACCGAGGCCTGGCGGACGAACATATCGACGCCGGTCACAACCGTGCATTCGTGTTCCTGGGCCAGCTTCAGGAAGAGGGTTTGTTCGGGGTGATAAACGGAATCAAACACGACCAGGCCGGTGCGGAAGCCGGAGGAGGGCATCGGCGAGTCATCGACGTCGGGGTGCATGCCGACCGCGGTGCAGTTGATGAGGATCTCGCAGTGGGTGCTGACGCGATTTTCCCAGGGCGTGGTCCGGCAGCCGACTTCCTCGGCAAGGTGCTGGGCGCGATCGGGGGTGCGGTTGGTGATGGTCACGACCGCGCCGCGGCGGGAGAGTCCAAAGGCGATGGCGCGGGCCACGCCCCCCGCACCCAGGATCAGCACCTGCTTGTCCATCAACGGGCTGGAGCCCCCGGCCAGCGCGCCTCCCAGGGCGCGTTCCAGGGCGTCGACGGCCGCGCGGTAGTCGGTGTTGTGGCCGACCCACTGGTTCTGCTCGTCGCGCACCATCGTGTTGCAGGCGCCGGTCAGCTCGACGGCCTTGTCCGAGGCCGAGAGCAACCCGATCACGTCCTCCTTGTGGGGAATCGTCACGCTGATGCCCCGCAGGTTCAGCGGTTCGAGCGCCTCGAACGATTCCTTGAGCTGACCGGCCGGGATGTGGAAGGGCACCAGCACTTTGTTCAGCCGGGCCTGACGGAACGCCGGGTTGTGCACGGCCGGACTGAGGCTGTGGGCAATCGGGTCGCCAATGACGGCGTAAACCTCGGTGTCGGCGTTGATCAGCTCGTAGAGGTAGTCCTGGTGGAGCTCGGCGAACGTGGGCATGCCGGGCGCGAAGGTGCGTTCGGGGTTCCAGGCGCCGTACGTCAGCGGGGCGCCGTACTTGACGCCCAGCACGCGGGTGAAGACGCCGAGCGTGCCCATGGCGATACCGATGGTCGGGAGGGTCTTCTGGCTCATCAGGTCGATCATGCGCATCGCGGCGGGGACGGAGTGGGCCAGCCCGGCGATCTTGACGATGTCGGCCTTCTTGGCGGCCATGGCCTTGGCGAGGGCGGGTAGATCCTCGGGGATGGTCTTCAGATTGTGCAGGCTGATGATGCGCAGGGTGCGGCCGAACCGGGGGATGCTGTCGGCGATGTCGGCCTCGAGATCGACGTACTCGACACCCACGGCGATCGCCTCGCGGAGCAAGCGCTGGCGTTTCTCTTCGTCGCCGCGCCAGAGGCCGCCGTCGACCGCGCGGCGGATGGTGATGACGACCGGGGTGGGCCGGTCTTTGAGCAGCCGTTTCAGGTCCGCTTCGCGGCGCAGGCAATCGAGCCGCAGTTCGACGAGTTCCACGCCGGCCGCGGCGGCCGCCTGCCACTCTTCGAGCACGGCCGAATGCCGGCCCCGTCCGATCGTCGCACAGATGTTCGCCATGTCGGCCTCGCCCCACGTGGATGGCCCCGGCTGTTCTCGTCGCCGTCCGAGGGTCCATCCAGCTTCCTATCTTACGGCTCCGGCGGCAGGCGCGGAAGCGTGACCTGACGGATGGCGGATGGGTGGCTGGGATGTCCCCGTCCTGTAGGCTGGGTCTGGACCCAGCTTCCCTGTAGGCTGGGTCTGGACCCAGCTTCCCTGTAGGCTGGGTCTGGACCCAGCTTCCCCGTCGGCTGGGTCTGGACCCAGCTTCCCTGTAGGCTGGGTCTGGACCCAGCTTCTCAGTCGGCTGGGTCTGGACCCAGCTTCCCCCCCAGAGTGAATGCCGCCGCAATTCTTGAGTTCACTGAGGAGCTGGGTCCAGACCCAGCCGACTGAGAAGCTGGGTCCAGACCCAGCCTACAGGACTGAGTTCGCAAGAGCTCCCCTATACGCGCTGGGAGGTGGCCGCGTATGATCACCAGGGAAGGTTAGTGAGTCTTCCTTTACGAGGCTTCTTGGACCCAGAGCGACCATGACGCGACGCACCCGAGGCCGCGAGATCGCCCTCCAAGTGCTGTATCTCCTGGAGCAGAACCCCGAGGTCGCACCGCGCGAGGTCGAGCGGTTCATCACCCGGCGTTTGCGCGACGCGAAGCTCATCGAGTTCGCCCGCGCTGATCGACGGCGTGCACGCACACCAGGTCGAGCTCGATGCGCGGATCTCGCACGTGGCGGAGAACTGGCGGCTCGATCGCATGGCGGCCATCGACCGCAACATCCTCCGCATCGGCGCCTTCGAGATGCTGTTCGGCGAAGGCGTGCCGGCGAAGGTCGCCATCAACGAAGCGCTCGAGCTGGCCAAGCGTTACAGCACATCGCAATCGAGCCGTTTCGTCAACGGGGTTCTGGACCGGCTCCAGACCCGCTCGCCGGACGAGCCGCCCCGCGCCGAAGTTTCCCCCGCCCCCGCCCCCGCGCCCGATCCCGATGCGCCGCCGACCGCGGAGTGAACGGCTGCCGGCGCGGGAACGCTCCGGCGCCGATCTGCACGTCCACACGACGCATTCGGACGGGGTTTGCGCGCCCGGCGAGGTGGTCCGCGCGGCGGACACGGTCGGTCTGGCCGCCCTGGCCATCACCGACCATGACACGCTCTCCGCGCTGGCGCCGGCCCGCATCGAGGCCGAGCGGCTCGGCATCGAGCTGATCGCCGGTGTCGAGCTGACGTGCCAGCACCTCGACCGCGAAGTGCACCTGCTCGCCTACTTCGTGCGCCCAGAGGACCCGGCGTTGCTGGCCGCCATTGACCAGCTCCGCGCTCGCCGCGAGGGTCGTATTGTGGCGATGGCCGAACGGCTGGCCGGTCTGGGCCTGAGCGTGGACCTCGCCGCGCTGCGGCGTGACTGGCCCCGCGCCGCGCTCGGCCGCCCGCATCTGGCCGACTGGCTGGTGCGCACCGGACAGGTGGGCAGCGTGCGCGAGGCGTTCGTGCGGTTCCTCCACGACGGCGGCCCCGTCCATGTCGTCCGCCCCGCGCTGCCGATCGCCGAGGCCCTGGCGCTGACACAAAACGCGAGCGGGGTTGCCGCCCTGGCGCACCCTCCTTATGATTCCACTCTAGTCCAGTTCCAGGAACTGGCTGCCTGGGGTCTGCGCGGTCGAGGTGGACGGTCCCGGAATCCGCGCCACGCGGGGCCGCCGCTGGCGTGCCTGGGCCGAGGAGCTGGGACTGGTCCCCGTGGCCGGTTCCGACTTCCACGCCCCTGACCGCCCTGGCCGCTGGGTGGGCGCGATCCGGACGCCCACGGACGACCTGGAACGTCTACGTCGAGCAGGGCCCTCGTGATCTCTGGTCGATTCTTCCGGATTCCAGATTCCGGATTCCAGAGGGCTTTGGTTCGTGGATTTGGAATCTGGAATCTGGAATCCGGAATCTGAAATCTGGATTCCAGATTCCGGATTCCAGAGGGCTTTGGTTCGTCGGATATCGGAATCCGGAATCCGGAATCTGAAATCGAGCCCGTTTTTCCCATCGTTTTGAGACCCCCCGCCCATGGCCTTCAAGGACCTGCTTGCGAAGTTCAAGAAGGGGCTGGCCAGAACCGCCCGGCTGTTCGATGTCCGCCACTGGTTCGGCCGTAAGGTCGACCAGGACTTCCTCGATGAGCTCGAAGCGAAGCTGATCCAGGCGGACGTGGGCGTGAAGGCCAGCCAGCGCGTCATCGAGCGGGTGCGGGAAGCCTACGCCGATCAGACGGCCGGGGAAGATCTGGTGGCGTTCGTCAAGCAGGAGATCAAGGATCTCCTCGCGGACTGCGCGACCGGGAACGCTCACGTTCGCGGCCTCGAAGCCGACGGTGATCCTGATCGCGGGCGTCAACGGATCGGGCAAGACGACCTCGATCGCCAAGCTCTCGCAGCGGCTCAAGGACGAGGGGCGGTCCATCTTACTGGCCGCCTGCGACACCTTCCGGGCCGCCGCCGCCGATCAGTTGGCCATCTGGCGCAGCGGGCGGGGTCGGACCTTGTGCGGGGCAATCCGGGCGCCGATCCGGCGAGCGTCGCACACGATGCTTGCGACCGTGCCCTGGCGCGGGATCGAGGTCTTGATTGTCGATACCGCCGGCCGTTTGCACACGCAGGAGCATCTCATGCGGGAGCTGGAGAAGGTCCGCAACGTCCTGGCGCGAAGATCCCGGCGCGCCCCATGAGGTCTTGCTCGTGCTCGACGCCACGAACGGCCAGAACGCCATCCGCCAGGCCGAGGTCTTCAGCAAGTCGATCGGCTGCACGGGCATCATCCTCACGAAGCTGGACGGCACGGCCAAGGGCGGCATCGTCGTCGCGGTGCGCCAGACGATGAATCTGCCAGTCAAGTTCATCGGCGTCGGCGAGGCGCTCGATGATCTCCAGCCGTTCGACGCCGAGGCGTTCGTCGAATCGCTGTTTGCTTGAGCGGCGTGTGAGAAGATCTTGCAGGGTCGGCTTCAGCCTGCCAGATCCAAAGGGAGAACTCAGAGAATCGGGCAGGCTGAAGCCGACCCTGCAAAACCTTCCCCCACACCCTCTCATCACGGAAACTGCTTCGGATCGATGCCGATGGCCGAAGCATCCGCGCCCGTCAGCACATAGGCGGCGGGAGGCTGGGGTTTCTCGCCGCTGCCCTCGAAGTGGACCCGCTCGGCCTTGGTTCCGGCTCTTTCGCCGTGGCCGTGCACCAGGACGGGAGATCCGTGGGGGCCTTGGCAATGCCTTCCGACGTACCGGGGCCGCGCAGCACCCAGGCGGGTCCTTTGAGGTCATAACGATTGCCGCTGCCCAGCCAGCGTAGGCCGGACGGAAACGCGCTCGCGCCGGTCCAGGCCAGCAGTGCCGGCCCTTGAACGACCGTGCCGCGCACTTCGATCTCGACGCGATGATCGGGCGTAAAGTCCTCCAGCGCCATCAGGCCCGAACCGACCACCGTGCAGCGGTCGACCACCAGCCGGTGCGCCTTCGTGTCGCTCCGCGCCAGGCGGTCGGACAAAACAATCGCCCAGCCCTTCGTGTCATCCTGCCCCGGCGATCGGAGGAACAGGCACTGTTCAAGCTGAACCTTCGCTCCGGTGAAGACCTCGAAGCGCAAGGGCGCGTCGATCCCCTGGAAGACGCACCCGCTGATCGTGGTCCGCAACCCGTCGGCGATGGCCACCTTCATGTCGTGGACCGGGCCCGGCGCGGTGAAGCGGGTTCGTTCCAGCACCAGGTCGCCGGTCGCCTCAAAGAGAGCGGTCCGTGTGGTGCTGTGCTCGGGATCACACTCAAAGTTCAGACCGATGACTTTCAAGCTGCTGTCGAGCCGGACCATAAAAACCGGCGCGGATCCTTTCCAGCGAACCTTGACGACCGGCGCTGTGCCTTCGGCCGCGCGCAGGACCACGCCTCCCTTGGAGACGACCAGGGACCGATCGCCGGTGAGTTCCAGCGGCTGATGGTCGCGCACCAGGATCTCGGCACGCTTGCCGGCCGCCTGTTGCAGCGCGCTGGCGAGGCTCAGCTCGGGAGTCTCCACTCCGTCATCGAGCCAGCGGATCGTGACCAGATCGTTCTGGTTGGACGGCGGGGGCGGAGGCGGAGGCGGGAGTTGGAAACCGCCGGACTTCCGGGTCGTGGGCGGCTGGCCGCCCGAGCCCGTTTTCCCGATCTCCGGATCCCAGAGGAAGGCGGCGGCGGCGACCGCGGCCAGCAAGGCGCCGACGACACCCAGCCAGAGACGGCGATCCATGCCGTGTTCGGCGGTCAGGCGCTTCGTCCCGCCGACCGAGCCGGAGAGTGGGGTGATGGGCTCCGATGCAATCTTGGTGAAGACCCCGAAAATGTCGGAGCTCATGCCCTCGGCCGGGGGCGGGTCCGGGGGCGGCGGAACGTCCGGGATGACGGCCGTGTTCTCGTGGGTCGGCTCGTCGGCCGGACTGATTGGACCGTTACCGCCCTCCGCGTCGATCCAGATGGGGACCTCCGGCGCGGACTCGATTTCTTCCAGCGTCATCGGCGGCCCCTGGAACGGCTCGAGTGCCTGCACCACGTCCGCCGGGGTTTGATAGCGATTCTCGGGCGACTTGGCCATCAGCCGCAAGACGATCTGCTCCAGACCCTTCGGCACGTCCGTGACGATCGAGCTGATCGGCGCGGGTGCCAGGGCCTGGTGGGCGTACAACTTCTCCGGCAGGGTCGGATGCGGAAAGGGGACCCGACCGGCGAGCATGTGGTACAGCGTGCAGCCCAGCGAGTACAGGTCGCTGCGAATGTCCAGCTCCCGCGAGCTGCACGCCTGCTCGGGGGAGATGTAATCGAACGTGCCGACCGTGGCGCCGTCGCGGGTCACTTGCTCGCCCTGGTCGCTCAGGTCAATGGCCAGCCCCATGTCGGTCAGCTTGGCGGTGCCATTGAGAGCGATGAGGATGTTCTGGGGATTGACGTCCCGGTGCAGCAGGCCCTTCTGGCAGGCGTGGTCGAGTCCCCGCGCGATCTGCCGGCCGCACCGCGCGGTCACGCCCGCGGGCAGCGCGCCGCGCTCGCCGATCAGATGGCCGACCGACTTGCCGTCGATGTACTCCATGACGAGGAAGAGATGCCCGGCCGCCTCGCCCTCGTCATAGATCCGCACCAGGTTCTCGTGCTGGAGCTGGGCCCCCACCGCGCCTCGCGGCGGAAGCGGGCGACCGCGCGGGGATTGTTCATCCGATCCCGCGACAGGACCTTCAAGGCCACGTCGCGGTTCAGTCGCGTGTCGCGGGCCAGAAACACGCGGCCCATCCCCCCCTGCCCGAGGAGATCGACCAGGGCGTAACGGTCGTACCAGAGCGTCTGAGGCCGGACGCCCGCCAGGAGCTGCTGCGCTTGCCAGCGAGACAGCAGCCTGGATTCGACCACACGACGCGCCAGCCGCCGGTCGATGGCGTCCGGCGTGCGTTTCTCCGGGGGAATGTCGTTCCAGCACCCCTCCAGACGATCGGTGGTGACCAGCCCGGACTGGAGGGCGGCCTGCCAGAACCGGGTCTCCTGCGGTCTCAGCATGGGGAGTTACCGATTCGACGCCCCGCACCCGCGTCACTTTGAAGGTGCCTCGTCACTGGCCGACAGCCCGACATCCTCTACGAGTCGAGTGTAACCCTCCACCGTCCCGATCACAAGCATCGTCATCCAATCTTCAGGATGCGCAGACATGATGCAACCGCTCATGTACGAGTCCCCGGCTCGGGGTCGCCGCCGAACGGAGCGGTTTCCCCATCCACGTCCCTCCACGGTTCGAGGCCGAGCTGCCGCAGGGCCAGACGCAGCGACTGCCAGCGCGCGGCCGGGACGGCGACCGCGGTCGGTCCGAGGCGGCGGCCCAAAAAGTCACGCGTCGCGGGATGCTGACAAAGCCCTTCGAGCAGGTCGGCCGAGGCGACGACCAGGACCAGGAACTGGCCCACGGTCGGCGGCGCGTCGGGATGGACCACGGCATGAAGCATCAGCCGCGTCGCGGGCGGCATCGCCGCGCCGGTGCGGACCTCAAACCACCGTTCGAGCGGCGCCGGCCCGAATCCCGCGGCCACCGCGCGCCCCAGGGCCTCCGGAGTGATCCGGAACCGCCGCCGCAGCGCCGCGGGGCCGCTGTTCTCGACCGGCAACGCTTCGGCCAGTCGCGCGACTTCGGCCTCGACGAACAGATCCGACCGGCCCGGGTCGATCGTCAGCGTGATTCCGTCCGGCTCGACCGTCACGCAGTCCTCGGCGGGTCCCCGGTAATTGCGCGCGCCGAGCATGCGGAACCGGTCGTAGGGGATGCTGGCTTCATCATCGATCAGAAGCAGCCGATCGGTCACGCGCACGGGTTCCGGACCCGGCGGCCACGCAGCGAGCGACGCGTCGAGATCCTCGGGGGAGGCGAATTCGATCAGGGTGGCGGCCACGTGAAAGCTCACCCGCTCGCGCCGGGAGGCCCAGCTCCGCAGCGCCTCGGCGACTCCGGCCGGCAGCGGACGAGCGGCGTGGCGGCCCAGGCGGTCGAGCATCGCCACGGCCGACAGCCCGCCTTCGAGGCCCCGGTAGGCGTCTTCGGGCGTCAATGTCAGTTCGAGGGCGGCGCCCGGCCGCGCCAGGTGGACGAACCGGGCAAGCTGCCCGATCAAAGCCGGCGTCAGCCCCTGGCGATAGGCGACCACCTCGAAGTTGGGCTGAACAAAGAGGAACTGTTCGGCCACTTCCCGGCGCGGCGGCGGGCCGAGCGCCAGCACATATCGACCCAGGGGCGTCAGTTGCACGACCCGGCGCCCCCCGGGGTCCTCCTCGCCGGCACGGACCAGCCCAAGCTGATAGGCGGCGCCCAGCAAGAGGGCGTCGAGCAACCCGGTGGTCGTCGGACCGGCCCGTTGCGACGACGCCACGCGTCCCCGCCGACCAGCGAGCGCCGGAACCTCCCGGGCCGGCAGGTCCGCCGACTTGAGCACCAGACGCGACCAGTCGGGGTCGATCTGGTCGAGATGGGCCTTCAGGTCCTCGATGGCGATCCAGTCCGACTCGGGCACGTGGGCCAACCAGAGCAAAACCGCTGGCCGCACGAACGGCGCGGCGAGCAGACCGACGCCATCCTCGGCTTGCCAGCCGGCCAGATCGTGCCAGCTTGAGAGTCCCAGCCAGCGCAGGGCGACCATCCTCGGCAGGTGGACGGCATTCTCCGCCCAGAACGCAGCCGGCGCGGCCACCAGACAATCCCCGCCGGGACCCGTTTCGACCAGTCCCACTCCCCGCGCCAGGGCCAGCCAGAGCGGCACCATGTCGGGCAGCGGCTCGAGTCGGTCGGCGATCGGGCCCGCCAGCGCGGGGTCGTCGTCCAGCCGTTCCCGGTCCTTCTTGTAGAGCGTCCCTTGCTGGGTCTGCCGTAGCGGTGCGTCGACCACCCGTTGCCAGAGCGCCGCCAGGCGAATCAGGATCTCCAGACCGTCGGCTTCGCGCACCTGCCGGGCCCGCCCCGCGATCGGCGGACCCGGGCCGGGCGGAAGCTGGGTCCGCGCCTCCGACATCGCCGCCGGATGGGCGATCAGGAACGTCTCGTTTTCGCCTGTGGTCTGACTTCGGTTCTGCGTCACGACCAGTCCGAGCTCGCGCAGGGCCGCGATCGCTGGGTCCGGATGGACGCCCAGGCATCTGAGGGCGTGGACCAGGCCCGCGTCGGGCCACTCGGCCTGTTCGGTCATGGCGAACAAGCCCAGCGCCACCTGGGGACCGCGATCCAACCCGCCGACCAGCGAAGCGGCCACGCGGGGCGCGTCGAGAAGCTCGGCGATCTGCTCCACGAGCCTCATGGGCCGGCCGTCCCCTTCGGCGCCGAGCCGGGCCGCCAGCGCGCGCAGCTCGGACGTCTCGCAGCACCGCAGGGCCTGCCGGTAGGCGTGCCGGGGGTTGTCCGGGTGAGCCGGGACCGGCTCTGTCGCGTCGCTCATCGCTGGCTCACGGGACGAGGGCCCTCCTCAGGGAATGTGCGAATAGGGCGGTCCGACTCTTGTAGGGTGGGCTTGGCCCACCATCCGGGCCCATATCCGAAGATGGTAGGCCGAGCCCACCCTACGAAAATCAAGACCAGGCCCCCTCAACGCACCACGCGCGGTGTGTGACCCATTCGTCGAAGCTCGTCGAGTACCTCGTCCTCGGCGCCCGGCTGAACCAAAATCACGGTGTCCGACAGCCGTCCCGCCACCAGTCGCGCCAGCGTCTTCCGCGCCAGCAGTTCTTCCGCAAGAACCGGCTCGGTCGTGCGGATCAGGGCCACGTTTCGATGCAGCTTGACCGGGATCCGGGCGGGTGGCGTTCTACTCATCGGCCAGGCGAGCCTCCGGTTTTTTTGGCGGCGGGGTAGAGGGATTCCAGATTCCAGATCCCGGATTCCAGATGTTCAGACGAATTCCAAGTCCCGGGCAACCGCTCTCAGTCATCAGTCATCGAGTCATCGGTCATCAGTCATCTGCCATCCGGAATCCGGCCCTCTTCACGACGCCCTCGACAGCGCATCATCGGCCTCCAGGTCCGCTTCATCGACGATCTCGTAGCTGTACCCCTGCTCGGTGAGAAAAAGCTGGCGATGGTGGGCGAAATCCATCTCGCGCGTGTCGCGGCTGACCAGCGTGAAAAAGTGGGCCGGCTCGGCGCCGCTCTTCGGCGCAGGATTCGCCCCAGCCGCTGGGCTTCCTCCTGACGGCTGCCGAACGTGCCGGAGACCTGGATCATGACGTTGGCGTCGGGCAGGTCGATGGCGAAGTTGCCCACTTTCGATAGCACCAGCCGCCGCAGCTCGCCCCGACGGAAGGCGTCGTAGAGCGTCTGGCGCTCGGCGTTCGACGTCTGGCCGGTGATGACCGGGATGTCGTACCGCTCGGCGATCCGCCGGAGCTGTCGCAGGTACTGGCCGATGACCAGGACGCGGTCGTCGGGGCGGTCATAACGGTCGAGCAGCCGTGCCGACGAGGTCGTCCTTGACCGCGTTCTCGCTGGCCAGGCGAAACTTGTCGCGCCACTCGGCGATGGCATATTCCATGCGGCCCGCGTCGGGCATGGCCAGCCGCACCTCGTGGCAGAGCGCCTCGGCAATCCAGCCTTTCTGTTCGAGGACGCGCCAGGGCACGTCGTACTTCTTCGGTCCGATCAGGCTGAAAACGTCGGACTCGCGGCCGTCCTCGCGGACCAGGGTCGCGGTCAAACCGAGGCGGCGCCGAGCCTGAATCTCGGCCGTCACGCGAAAGACCGGCGCGGGCAGCAGGTGGACCTCGTCGTAAATGATGAGGCCCCAGTCGCGTTCGTCGAAAATCTTGAAATGGGGAAAATCGTCGTCCCTCTTGGCACGGTACGTGACAATCTGGTACGTGGCGAGCGTCACCGGCGCGATCCCTTTCTTCTCGCCGGTATAAATCGCGATGAGCGACTCATCGAGGTCCGTCTTGTCGAGGATCTCGCGGCGCCACTGCTCGACGGCCGTCGTGCTGGTCGTCAGCACTAGCGTGTGCTTGCCCAAAAGGGCCATGGCGGCAATGCCGACAATCGTCTTGCCGGCGCCGCAGGGGAGAACGACGACGCCGGAGCCGCCCCGCACGTCACCCCCGGCGTGGAACGCCTCGACGGCCAGCCGCTGATAGTCGCGGACGCGGAACGGATGGCCCGAAAGCGCGATCGTCCGCAGACTCAGAGCCAGGTCGGAACCGGCGGTGTAGCCCGCGAGGTCCTCGGCCGGGTAGCCGACCGCGATCAATCCCTGCTTCAAGACGCCCCGGAAGGCGTCATCGATGGCGAAACTGGTTTCGTCCAGACGCGGCCCGAGATACTCCCGCACCCCCTTCTGCCGCGCCAGCTCTTCCAGCAAGGGGCGGTCGGACGTGACCAGCCGGAGCGTCCCACTCGACCCTTTCCAGCCGCACCCGGCCGTATCGGGACACCAGATCGCGCAGATCGACCGGTAAGTTGGGAGGCAGAGGGAACTTACTGAACTTCGTCAAGGCCGCGATCATGGTCTCGGCGTTCATGCCGGCGGCGGCGGCGTTCCAGAGCGAGAGCGGCGTGAGGCGGTAGGTATGGATGTGCTCCGGGCTCTTTTCGAGCTCGGCGAACGGGGCGAGCGCGTCGCGGGCGTCGGCGTAGAGCGGATTATCGACTTCGAGCAGGACGGTCTTATCGCCCTGGACGATCAGCGGGTTGGCCGGGTTGTACTGCATGGTCTCCAGCGCGCCACGGGACCAGCGGCGGCATCCCCGCGCACGCGGGGACGAACCCCGCTATGGTAGACGCCCCCTGCCCTTCCGGACAAGCCGAGACGGCTCCGTCGCCCGATTCACCACAGAGGCACAGAGGACACAGAGGCTATCCGGGAAGTCTGGGCTTAGCCCCGAAGGGGCGGCATGGAATAGCCAGGGGCGTCAGCCCCTGGAGTTGGGGCCGCGACCGCGCCATGCTCCTCCGCAGCCCCGGAGGGGCGGCAGAAACCGCGGCGACGCTTGGTCTTCTGTCGCCCCTCCGGGGCTGCGGAGGGGCCCTGTGGCGAGTCGTTCACCCGTTCCAGGGGCTGACGCCCCTGGCTATTCCATGCCGCCCCTTCGGGGCTTTCCGGATAGCCTCACAGAGTTCTCACAAAGGAGAATCTTCTCTGTGTCTTCCTCTGTGTTCTCCGTGTCTCTGTGGTGAACAAGGCCCAGCGAATTCACCCCTTACTTGGACGACCTGAAGCTCTTGGCCCGAGCCGCCAAGCTCTTGTCCTTGCAGACCTGGATGAGCTTATCCAGGATCGCGTCGCTTTCCGCCCGGTTCGGGTCGCGGATCTCGCCACGCCCGAGCAGGTCGGCGATGGTGCCGCACGCCTGGCCGGACAGTTCCGGCGTGTCGAGATATCCCGCGGCGAAGCGGACGGCGGCGAAGGTGTGGGCCTCGCGCACCCGGTCCAGGATCATCCGCCGCTCGTCGTTGCGCTCGGCCTGCTTCATGGCCCGGACGAAGAGGGCGAGTTTCACGTCTTCCGAGCGGTTGCCGCCGGGCAGCACGACGGTCCGCACCAGCGCCTGGATCGCGCGGATCTTCATGTCGCGGTCCTGGACCTTCTCGGCGAGCTTGGCCAGCTCGTCGGCCGCGGTCGCATCGGGCCAGAGGCACAGGGCACGCTGGCCGCTTGCGAGCATCGGGCCATCCGGCTTCGCCAAAGCGTCCATGACCACGTCCCAGGCCTTCGGGCCGCCAACGCGACCGAGAACCGGCAGCAGAAGGACTTTCTGCGGCTCGGCCGCGTTCCGGAAAATCGCCAGGACCGGCTCGGCGCGCTGGGCCTCGTCGGCGGTGCGGGCGCAGACCATCGCGATGGCCCGCTCGGCGTCGTCACGCTCGCCGGTGTCCTTGATCTTGAGCAGGGCGTCGATCATGCCGGCGACATTATCCGGCCCGGCGACATCGCCCAGAGCGGCCATCGCGCGGCGGCGGATGTTGCCGTCCTCGCTGGCGAGCTCGGCAAGCAGGGCGGTGCGGCGGCACGATGGCGCGGCGGCGGTCGAGAATCTCGATGAACTGGGCGCGGCGGCCCTTGTCCTCGGTCTTCTTCATGATGTCGATGAGCGCCCCGTCCACGCCGTCGGCGAAGACGGTTTCCAGGCTCTGCCGCGCCACGTTGGCCGGCTCGCCGCCGTCCTGGATGGCCTTGACGAGCAGCGCCACGGTCGAAGCGTCGCCGACGCCGCCGAGAGCCGTCAGCGCGGCCGTCTTGACGGCCTCGTCCGAGTTGGCCGCCGCCGCGACCACGGCGGGCAGGGCCGCGCGATCGCGGCGCGCGCCCAGGGCCTTCAGGAGCGCGACTTGATTGGCTGCGGGAAGTTTTGACAGGCCCTTGGCCACACTCTCAACGCCCTTGCTGTCCAGGCTCGCCACGTAGCCGACGGCGACCGTCGCATCGAGCTTATCGCCGCGAGAGAGGACATCCAGGATGATCGCCGGGGCCGGCACCGCGGGTCTTGAGAAGCAGTTTCAGGCCGGCCAACCGCGCAGGCTCGTCGGGTTGGTACAGGAAGCGGGCGATCGCAATCGCGACGCGGCCATACTCGCCCCGTTCATGAAATCTATCGCCGCACTTCGCGAGGGCGTCGCCGATCTGGAGTCGTGTCTCACCCTTGGCCGCGCGGAGCGCCGCGAACAGGGCGGTGGACGGCGGGGGGCGAGCCGATCCTGCCCAGCGCGTGGGCCGAAGCGGAGGCAATGGCTGGGTTATCACTGAGGGCGGCATGAGCCAGCACGTCCACGCTGTCCGGCTCGCGCGGAAGCCCAGCGCGTTGATGAGCGCCACCTTCAGACCATCCTCGCCGGCCGCCTTCAAGGCGTCGCGAAGCTTCGCCCCCGCGGCCGGGATCGGGATTATTCGCCAGCGCCCGGATGGCCGCATCGCGCACGAGCGGATCGCCGTCCGTGACGATCGGCGCCATCGCCTCGACACATTCCCCGTGACCGATCCGCTCCAGTTGCTTCAGGAGCCAGATCCGTGCCCGCGCGGGCGTCTGCGGGCCGAGCTTCTCGGCCATGAGCGCACAGACCGCCTTGCGCTGTGCCTCGTGGCCGGGGGCGCCGGCTTGCGTGCAGAGTTCCTGCCACTTCTGCTGCGGCTGCTCGAAGTTCTTCTCGGCGCCCATGCCGGGCAGAAACTCGTCGAACGCCTTCTTGAAGTCCGGTTCCTCGGCGCGGGTTCCCGTGCCGCACAGCGCGGCACTCGCCGCCAGGATCAAGAGCCACCGTCGCAAAGTCATCGATCAACTCCTTGTGTGTGAATTATTATTCCGGATTCCGGATTCCAGATTCCAGATTCCAGATTCAATTCCTCATGGACCTCCGAAGCTCGGATATCCGGAATCCGGAATCCCGAATCTGGAATCCCGAAAACCGCTCTCCGAGACAGCGGAAGGGCGGCCCGTCACAGCATCCAGGGCGCGCGCTTGGGCCGATCGAGCCAGCGATTGGCCTCGGGATCGCCGACGATCTGCTCGGCGACGGGGTCCCACTTCAAGGGCCGCTTCAGCCAGTAGGCGATGTTGCCGAGGTGGCAGACGGTGGTCGTGCGGTGGGCGACCTCGATGTTGCGGAAGGGCATTTCGCGCGTCTTGACGCAATGGAGGAAGTCGCCGAAGATCCCGCCCTGCCCGCGATAGCCCTCCATGTCCACCCGCGCGGCGGTCGTCTTGTGCTTGCCGGGGAGCTCGCCCTCGGTGCCCTTGTAGGTGATGTCGCTGGTGCCGCCGTGGTACATCTTCATGCCGTTGGCGAAGACGTACGTGAGCAGCTTCACGTCCTTGCCGTCGGGCGGGATGACCTCGACCGGGCCGGTCTTGTGCACGCCGGTGGCGAACATGGCCGCGCCGAAGCGGTGGGCGCCCCAGTCGGTCATGCCGCCGCCGGAGAAGTCGCGGAAGGGCCGGAAGCCGCCGTGGATGAGGCTGTCGTGGAAGGGCCGCGCGGGCGCGGGGCCAAGCCACATCTCCCAGTCCACGCCGTCGGGGACGGGCTGCGGCTCAAGGTAGCAGTCGCCGGACGAGCCCCAGCAGTCGCAGTAGACTTCCTTGATCTCGCCGAGCGCGCCGCCGCGGACCAGGCGGGGCCAGTCGCCGTAGTCGCCCAGCACGCGCTGGCTGCCGCCGGAGAAGACCCGCCCGTAGCGCTGGACGGCCTCGACCATCGCCCGGCCTTCCTTGATCGTCAGGCACTCGGGCTTCTCGCAGTAGACGTCCTTGCCGTGCTGGCAGGCCGCGATGGTGATGAGGGCGTGCCAGTGGTCGGGCGTGCCGATCAGGACGGCGTCGATGTCGGGGCGGGCCAGCACTTCGCGGAAGTCGTTGTAGGTCTTGCAGTCGTTGTTGTTGTAGCGGCGATCGACATCGCGCTTGGCATTGTCGCGGTGCTCGGTGACGACGTCGCACGTCGCCACCATCTGGACCTGGGGGAAGCCCAGGAAACCGTTCATGTCGCCCGTACCCTGGCCGCCGCAGCCGATGGTGGCCATGACAATACGTTCGCTGGCCGCGGGCCGGTTGTCACGTCCCAGCGCGGAGGCGGCCACCACATACGGCACGGCGACGGCCGCGCCGGTCGTCTTGAGGAACTGCCGACGATTGGTCTTGTCGTGTTTCATCCCAGGATTCCTCACGGAACAGTTGCGAAACGGGGCGAGGCCCGGCAAGCGTGGCCAGACTGCGACCCGGACCATACTGGTACCCAGCGGCGGGTGGGATGCAAGACAATTCCGCGGAAAGTCGGCCCCCACCGTGGGGAAGAACCACGCCGCACCAGCCGCTACTTTTTTCTCGACCCGGTGTTTAGTCTGGTGGGATGCTTGCCCGGATCGAACGGTCGGTCGGAAACGTGCGCTGGTTGCCGTTCCGGCTCGTCACGTCCGCGGACCAATTCCCAGACCCGCGCTCAGGACCTTTCCCATGAACCATCGCTGGAACTGGATTCGTGTGTCGTCCCTGGCGGCGGCCTTGATGGCCCTCGTCCTGGTTCCGGGGCCCAGGGCAAGGGTAAGCCGCAAGCCAGCCGCTCCAGCGGAGGACATGTCTCGGTGAACACCGGCGGCTCCAAGCCCCGTCCGGCCAGTCGACCAAAAGCGGCGACACCGCAATCGGTCAAGCCGAAGACGGTCAAGCCGAAGACGAGCAAGCCGAAGACGAGCAAGCCTCAGAACACGTCCCGGCAGACCGCGCCGCGATCAGGCCAACCGCGCGGTCACGACGCCCGGACAGACGACTACCACGACGCCAACGACCACCACGACCCCGACCACAGTCCGCAACTATGCCAACCGCCGGGGCGTGCGGACCTATCGCAACTATGGTTACGCCCGCCGTTCGCTGGCACCGAACCAGAATACCCAGGCGGTTGTCGCCCGGTTGCGGTCCACGCACGCGACGCTGGCGCGGCTGGACCGCACCTACAACGGACATCGCGCCAACGCGATGAGTGCCATCCGCACGGCCGTCCGACAGCTTGGGCATTCCACCGCGGGCATGCCCGCCGGAACGACCACGACGGCCGTCGGTGCCGCCGTGCCAGCCGCCCGGCGTGCCCTCCCGGCCGCCGCGGGTGCGCAATCTCAACGCGGGATTGGGAGTGGGAGCCAGGGCGGCGATGCCCCAGGCCATGTCCGACTCGTACATGCGGCGCGCTCGGGGCGCGCTGCAAACGGTCGATGCGCACATGGCGAACCACCCCAGCCTTCAAAGGCACGTGCGGGCGCGATCCTCGGTCCGCAGGGCGATCCATGAGCTCAACACGGGCCTGAGCGTACGCTGACCGGCCCGGTCGGTTTTTCTCTGTGTAGTGGCGGCCGTCCCGGCCGCTCCGGTTTTGAAGTCCGGAGCGGCCGGGACGGCCGCCACTACACAGAGAAAGCCGATCATTCCGGCGCGGCCTCATCGACTTCGTTGAGGGACTTGGCAAAGAGCACGCCCTTCTCGGTCACTTCGACGATGTAGCTCAGGCCATGGATCTCGACCTCGGCGTCGTAGACGTGGCCGCCGATCCCCGTCGAGCGCGTGACGGCGCCGATCTGTCCCCCCGCGGCGTGTTCGCGCAGGGTCTTCTGCACGGCGGCGGGGCACTCGGAAAGCTCGATCGCCTCGTCGTCGATGAGCAGCGTCTTCTCGATGAGTGTGCCGTCCTCGGCGACGACGATGGCGTAATCCTTCCCGCTGAGCGTGACCACGGCGTCATAGACCGCGCCGCCGAGTCGCAGGCTCTTGCCCACAACGTCAATCAACGAGTCGCGGGATTCCTTGCGGAAGGTTGTCTGGGCGGCCTTCGGACAGCTCGAGAACTTGACCTCGTCCTGATCGACTTCCAGGCTCATGTCGATCAGGGTGCCGTCCTCATCGACTTCCAGGGCGTACTTCCGGCCATCGACGACCACGCTGGCGCGGTAGGTCGTCACGTCCTCGTTCGTCTCCTTGACCACCGTGGCGATCACAGCGCCCCTGGTGGCCTCTCGAAGAGTCTTCTGGACGGCGGCCGGGCAATCAGCGAACGGGACCTTCGGCTCGTCCTCGTTCTGGACCGGGCCCAGGGCCGCCATCATGAGGACCACACCGCAAGCGGTCGCAAGGATGGATGCGCGTTTCATGGAGCGCTCTTCTTGTGCGGAACGTGCCCTCGTCAGCCGTGACGAAACCCGCAACGATGAACCTACTCGGACGCATCGCGGACTTCAATCCCGCAGGCTTGCAATCGTTGCCTTGCGGCGCGGGCGCGGCGTCATTTTCGCGCGGCCTGTCGGCAGACTCCGGAAACCCGCGCCGAGGCCGGCTCCTGGACCTGGGGGCGCAACCGCCGCGACCACGGCGTTCCCAGGCACCAGATGATTCGGGTCAAACGGCGAGCCGGTGCTCAGCGCGAAGCCCGGCAGCCGACCGCCAGCGCCCAGTGCGCCCGGCCCGCCACCGCCCGCGACCGCCGCGGGCACGACGACCGTGTCAAACCCCTGGAGCCCGAAAAAGCCCACGTTGACGCTCAGGCGGACATACCGGCGGTCCGGACTGACGACGGGTGTGACATCCATCAGGACCCCGTCGGGCACCGTGCCGATGACGGGCGCGAACGCCACCGCCTGCCCCCGGGCGGACGTGCTGAAAAACGCCAGCCCGGACGCGAGCACCAGCCCCCATGCCGCCACGGTTCCTGGCCTCATTGGTCCCCCTCCCTCGTCTGCGGGCGTGCGCTGGTATTCTCCCTCAACCATCAGACCCGCATGGGCGGGCGGTTTCAAGTCAGGTCGACGATGCGGTCGGCCAGCCCCTTTTCGCCGAGCACAAGGCCATGCAGAGGTTGAAGGCCATCGTGTCGGGCCCGGCTGTCGCGTGCCCGGTTGACGTTCTCGCTGGCCGAGTAGGGCCAGAGCGGCAACCGGAGCGGGACGATCACGACGCAAGGCCGCCCAGCCGCATCGAGCGATTCTCCTGTGCGTTGGCTCTGCGATCTGGATGTCCGTGTAGGGGTAGAGTAGCGTATTACCCCGGCAAAGAAGATCCTCCTGTAGGTCGGACAATCCTGTCCGACAGGCCGGGGGGAGTCGGACAGGATTGTCCGACCTACTTTCTTGCCGGGGTAATATCGGGCGGCGTGGTTCCGGGGAAGTTGCTCATGTCGGAGGTCGTGCAATGGTCCATCAGATATTCCCGCTTGGCAGAGTGCTCACCATCTGGGCATGTTTCTCGGCATTCGTCACGACCACGACCTGGGCTCAAGAACGAGAACCAGCCCAGTTCGCCGATGCCGATGCCGATCCCGGTCCTCGTCATCAAGTACTTCCCCGTCCAGGGCGATCGAATCGACCGGAGCGTGACCGGGGACTGGGGCGAACCCCTGGTCGAAACCCGCACGAAGGTCTCGTCGTTGACCCAGCAAGTGCTCGCCGCCCTCCAGGAGGGCTCCCGCTACCACGGCTACAAGGACCGGGCAGCCCGGCCCAGCCTCGTGTACTCTGTGGCGAAGACCTTCGAGTTCCTGGAGCCGCTGCCCACCATCGCCCGGCCCGGTCTGAAGGTGCCGATGACGGACTACAACCGCATCATGAAGCGAGTGGACATCCAGCATTGGGTCGAGCAGGAGGGCGTCAAGGAGGTCTGGATCTGGGGCTACCACGGCGGCGTGCTCGACCTCTGGGAATCGAACATGGCGGGACCCTTCGGCGATATCAGCAACAGCAACCGGGACCCGCACGACCTGCCGGTCTTGAAGAAGACCTACACGGTCTACCATTACAACTACCAGCGAGGGGCGTCCGAGGCGGTCGAGGACCACATGCACCAGATCGAGGCCGTCTTGAACCATGTGGATGGGCGAGAGCGTACCCCGCCGGAGCAGTGGGAGACACTCCTGTTCTGGGGCAAGTTCGTGGGCAGCGACCGCACGCACAAGATCGTCCATCCCGGCTGCGGCTGGGCACACTACCCGCCCAACGCCGAGCGGGACTACGACTGGGCCAACAGGCGGTTCGTGGAGTCGGACATCGAGGACTGGAAGCCGGACGGGACGGGCCGGAAGCAGCGCGATCAACTGCGACCGCTGGGAGGGGGACAGCCTGAAGTGGTTCGTGTACTGGATGCAGAACCTCCCCGGTGCCGATCATGGTCTGACCTACAAGGGGAAGAAGCTGACCAACTGGTGGGTCTTCATCGGGGATTTCGACGGAGCGATGCGGCGTGGCTTGAAGCTGGTCCAGGAGTAGACAACCATCGGAACCGAAGCAACTCATGTGGGATACCGACGGGAATCCCCCGAATCATCACGGACGTCGTGGCATTCCTTCACCCGAGGCAGCCCGTTTCGCTGTGGAGGGCCGGTCGCATCCTGTACCAGTTTGTTGTCGTGGCCCCCGTGGCAGGGTGTGTTCCCGCGGTGGGTAAGAGGCTATCCGGGAAGCCCCGAAGGGGCGTCTGTTTTTAGCCCCAAAGGGGCGACAGTGAATAGCCCGGGGCGTCAGCCCCGGGACGGGGAACGACGCACCACGAACCCCCTCCGCAGCCCCGAAGGGGCGACAGAACCCATGGTCCCGCAGGTTCTTCGGTCGCCCCTTCGGGGCTTTGGAGGAGGCGGGCGCAGGGGCGGCCCCGGTTCCCGGGGCTGACGCCCCGGGCTATTCACTGCCGCCCCTTTGGGGCTAAAACAGACTTCCCGGAGAGCCTCTAAGAGCGGTGGCACGGGGCCCAATTGTGCTGATGACTCGGTTTCCTGAAGCCGGAGTCCGGATGCTCCGGTCCCTGTGGGCCCTCAACCGGCGGGAGCAGGTGTGGTCCGGAGCGACTCCGTCCCCAGCCAGCATCGCTGTCTGCCGGATTGAGGGGCTCACAAGACGCTGGTTTGAGGACTCGTCCCGTCCACTCTTTCAGGCGGTGATGTGCTGCTTGCCCTCGCCTTCGACCAGCGCGAGCAGGAGCGAGCGATCCTTGGCCCGCGTCTCGCCGATCGCCGTGACATAAACCGCCGGATCGTCCTTGACGGGGCACTCGTGCTCGCAGATGCCGCAACCGATGCAACGCTCGGGATCGATGTACGGCCGCTTCAGCTCGAGCGTGCCGCCCCAGCGGCTGGTGACGGTCACATTGCGGGTGAAGATCGCCTTCGGGCTGACCGGGCAGACTTCCTCGCAAACGACGCACGAGGTGTCCATCGCCCAGGGCAAGCAGCGGCCCTGGTTGTAAAACGCGGTGCCGGTCTTGATCGGACCCTTGGCCGCGAACGGTCCTTGCCCGAGCTTCTCGGCGATCGAGATCTCGCGGATGGCGCCCGTCGGGCAGACCTGGCTGCAGAGCGTGCAGTTCAGCTCGCACCAGCCCATCTTGGTGATCATGATGGGCGTCCAGAGGCCCTCGACACCCGCCTCGAACAGCGCGGGCTGAAGCACGTTCGTGGGGCAAACCCGGATGCACTGGTCGCACTTGATGCAGCGGCGGAGGAACTCATCCTCGGCCACCGATCCGGGCGGACGGACGACCTTGCGGCTCCAGTTCTTCTTGACGCCCCCGGAAAGCCGCGCCATCGGGAAGAAGATCAGCCCGAACAGTCCCGAGAGCATCAACGTGCGGCGGCTCAGCGCCGGGTTCGTGACCTGGCTCTCCCGCCGCGGCAGGAATCGGAACGACAGGGCGTCGTGCGGGCAGTCGTCGATGCAGTTCATGCAGACGAAGCACTCGCTCTTGCGCAGGTCGGCCTGGGGATCACTGGCGCCCTCGCAACTCTTCAGGCACAGGTCGCAGTTGGTGCAGCGCACGGGATCGCGGTCGATGCGCCAGAGCGAGAACCGGCTCAAGAGGCCCAGCAGCGCCCCCAGCGGGCACAAGACGCGGCAGAAGAACCGGGGAATCCACCAGTTCGCCAGCAACAGACCGAAAAAGATCAAGCCGATGACCCAGGCGAACCAGTACTCGCGGGGCTCGGTGTAGATCCCCTCGGTGGCCAGATTGGCGGTCGGCAAGACGCTCGTTGTCATCGACCGGACCGTCAGGGCGATCGGGTCCAACAGTCCAATCTGGAGCGAGCTCCGCTCGCGCTTGTGTTCCTCGGCCGATGCGCTCAGTCCCGAGGCGAACGCCTCGGCGACCCGGGCGGCGCCGTGCGATTGGAGGTTCGGTCCGTTGTACGCATCGACCATCTTGCCGGGCGCGTACCAGAGCGTCGGGATGACCCACAGGCAGGCCATGGCCAGCATGGCGGCCAGGATGTAGTACTTGATCGCGTAGATCTTCCGGTAGCGGTTGACCTCGATGGCCTGCTTCGTGTTGCGCCGGTTGCCGATCCAGCCGAAGAAATGGTGCAGGATGCCGAACGGGCACATCCAGTTGCACCAGACCCGTCCCAGCATCATGGTCAGCGCCATGATGACCAGGCCCCAGAAGAGGTTGCGGTAGATCGTGTGGGTCGTCAGCGCCGTGGCGAGCGCCACCAGCGGCGTCGCTTCGAGAAACAGCGACACCGGCCACCCGTTCAGGTAGCGCAGGTCGGTGATCAGCAGGAAGAACAGGAAGAGCCCGAGGAAAAGAACCTCGTAGGCTCGGCGAATCTTGACCATCACTCACTCCGGCCGAAGCAGGCCCATTGATTCCTCGGGGGCGGAAGACGTCCTCGCTTACTTCGAGACGTTGAAGTAGCTGTGAATGAGTCCGAGAAAGAAGTCCTTGAAAAGAGCAATGATGAGTCCGATAAGCAAGAGCAATATGGCCCAGCTATGCTCTTTCGAGAGCTTATGGCTTGATTTATGGTCTTCCAGACTCTCTCGCAGGTGTCTAATTTCCAATTCATACTCTTTGCGCAAGGCTTCGATCTGTCCCTCCAGGTCCTTGATCGTCAGCTCGGCCTGATGCAACGCGTCTCGGACTTTCGCGAGGTCTTGATCGACTTGATCGACCTTTCTAGGCATCTCCCGGCCCCTCGATGCTCAGGATCGCCTCGGCAAGGCGTTGAATCCGCTTGCGGGTCCGATTTTGAAGCAGATCGCCCCAGAGACGATAGAGGCGGGATCGCGTCGGATATTCTTGTTTGAGCTCACTCGGCCGAACTCGGTGCTGATCGAACCCGCGAACGGGTCGGTCAGCTTGAGGAGGATGAGAGGCCGGTGCGGATCCTCTCGACCCAGGGACCATTCCACATCAACGTTGGGGCTCGATTCCCCCAGAACATCGGAAAGCCAGTCGTTCGCGGTCTTGACCGTCTCAGCCAGAACTGGATTGCCCTGGATCGCATCGGGAATGTGTGTGTTCATGGCGCTGGATTTCCTTGGATCAGAATGACGTCACCTTCACTTGGCTCCTTGTCCGGGAGCCGGAGGCCGACGGCGGCGTTTCGGCCGCCAAACGTCGGCCCGGGCCAGCAGCCGGGCGAGCGGCAGGACGAACCCAGGAAGCAAATCGGTCTGGAAAGTCTGACTCTCGGTCACGATCTCGTGGACAGGTCCGGTGAACCCCTTGCGGTACACGGTCATGACGCGACGGAAGCGGTCAATCACCCAGTATTCCTGGACCCCGGCGGCCAGATACTCGTCGCGTTTGGTCTCGTAATCGCGGAGCACGTCGCGGCGGCGGAGCGAGACGAACTCGATGACGATCGCGGGGACATCCATTTCCTCGTTGGGAAGGCGTCCCAGGCCCACCCAGACCGCGCGATCCGCGCGACGGCGGTTCGACGGCGTCACGATCGTCTGCTCGGGCAGAGTACTATCCAGAACGGCACCGCGCGGATGATGTTCCTGATAGGATCGCAGCAAGTGACCAAGTTCGTCGTTGGGATCACGCTCACCCGGACCGGCGGGGGGAACCACGATGAGAACTCCCTGAATCAACTCGTAGCGGTAGCCTTCGACCCACCGCTCTGGAGGCGTGGCATCGAACTCCTCCGGCGTCATCGACATCCCCGCGGAACCGGGACCGATGCGCGACCGGCGGCGGGTTCGACGAGGGATATCGGTCGTGCTCATGGCGTCCTCACGATCGGCTTTCTTCCACACTGTCCGGAGCTGGTAAACCCAGGTGCGTCAAGGCCCAGGGGTACAGTTCGTGCCAGACATGGACGACATAATCCCCATCCTCGTAGCGACGTGCGATCATGACGATGCCCCTTCCGTCGCTGTCGTGTCGGCGCATCCGGTGAGAGGCGAGTAGGAATAAGCGTCCCTCCGCCTCGGCGGTCGTGAGGATCTTCAGACGGTTCCATTCGGGTAGGGTCTTGGGCATCCAGACGTGCAGGGTGCTGCCTCCGTGATCCACGTCGAGCCGCACATGGGAGCTGAGATACGGACCGCATTCGTGTTTCCGGTCCAGAATATCAACCCAGTAGCGGGAATCCGTCGGTGCGGACATCAAAAACACCTCTGGGAACGATTCACACCGTGATCTCCCGCGTCCACTGCGGCCGCCACGTATTCAGCGCGAAACCGCGCGAGGCCGCCTTCTGGATCGCCTTGTCGAGGTAGAGGATGTCGCTCTTGTTGCGGTCGAGCAGCTTGTCGACGCACCAGCTATCGACGGCCACGTGATCGGTGCCGACGACGATCGCGTCGGCCCGCTTCACATCGTTCAGACTGCCGCCGGTGGGGCCGTTGAGCATCAGGATCTTGCGGCCGTCGGCGATGACCAGCGTCGGGCGCATCATCAGGGCGAAGTCGGAGATGATGCCATGGATGTCCTGGTGGAACTGGTTGCGAGGGTTGCCCAGAAGACCGTACCAGTTCTTCATCGAGATGCTGGCCTTGCAGAGGTTGTGGTCCTTCACGGGGGCGATGCCGATGACCTTGGTAGCTTCGCGGAAGGGACGGTAGAACATGCTCCAGGTGTTGGTGATCGTCTCGCCGCCGACGTAAAGCGGCTCGAATGAGCTACCCTTCGGCAGCATGACCTCGGCGCCGGCGCGCTGGGCGGCGTCGCCGATCTTGCTCTTGAAGAAGCAGCTTTCGGGGTTGTTGATCGGGTTGTCGGCGATGATCACCTTGCGTGCGCCAGCGCCCAGACAGAGCCGGACGACGGCCGCCACCGTGTCGGGCTGGGTGGTGGCGCCCAGGTCGGGGTTCTTGTCGAAGGCGACATTGGGCTTCAGGACGACGACATCACCCTTGGTGATGAACTTCTCGACGCCTCCCATTTCCAGCAGCGCGGCGCGGACCATCTTCATGGCCTGCTCGACGCGATCGTCAAAGATCGCTTCCTTGGCCAGCGGCTGCGCGCGACGACGACGCTGGGAGCGCTCGCGGGCAGGCTGACGGCGTAGTTCTTCAGACGCACCGGCGGCGGCGGCTTGACGCCTTCCATGCCCCAGCGGTCCCGCAAGAGCATGCCGCCGCCGACCAGCCCGGTGGCGGCCAGGGCGTAGCTGCTCACCTGTGCAGCAAACTGCCGGCGCGAGTACGGCTGGTCAGCGGGATTGACGCCCCCGAGCCGCTCCAGGTTCTTCAACTGCGTCTTCGTCAGCTTCTCGTTCATCGCTGGTCCTGGTTTGAAGGTTATGCCTTCGAACGCATTGTGCGACCGTCGAAGGAATTCGGGGGCGGAAGATTTGGGAGAAGAACTGTGAGCGGATTCCAGATTCCAGATTGCGGATTCCAGATTCCGGATGCCAGATTCCAGATTGCGGATTCCAGATTCCAGATGCCAGACTCTCAATCGTGAATCCGGAATCTGGAATCTGGAATCTGGCATTCGGAATCCGGAAACGGCTCATTCCTTGTCGCCGCCTCCTTCACCGCCGGCCGGCTCCTTGTTGTCGGCGGGTTCGGCGGGGGCGACGAAGGCGGTCACGGACTTGGGCAGGGCCTTGGCGAGGGCCCGGGCGAATTCCTCGGTCTTGGGCAAGGCGGTGGCGCCGTTGGCGCCGGCCAAGGTGTTGCCTTTCACGAAAATCACGTCGATCAGGCCGTCCAGATTGATCGTGGCCATCTTGTCGGCATCGGGGCAGTCGAGCGTCTCGACCTTGGCGCCGAAGCCTTTGACCGAGGCGAGATACTTGTCGAACATGGCCGACGCCTCCTCGGGATTGGCATACGGCCGGATGAAGCCCTGCCAGGTGACGTTGCCGTCCTTGTAGTCCGACTCGAAGACCGAGTTCAGGAAGCTGTAGCCGAAGACGTCCTGCGCGAGGTATTTATCGCCATTGCGGCCGGAGCCGGTGGGCAGGAGCTTGAACATGGCCTCGGGCGAACCTTCGGCGATCGCCTCGGAGGCGCCGCCGGTTTCGGTCTTCGGTTGCTGGATGCCAGCCACTTTCTTGGCGATCTCGAGTGCGAAGGCCGCGGTCTTCGGATCCTCGTTCGAGACCGACACCTGCGTGTAATACCGCCCGGTGTAAAAAAAGACGCTGCCCGCCGACGTGTAGCCGTCCTTGCCCAGCGCCACCGGCGCGAACTGGTCGGGCTTCTCCGAGGCGTACTTTCCGAAGGCGTGGATCGAGTCGGTCATGTCGAAGATGGAGAGCTGGACCTCGACCGAATCGTCTCCCGCGGGGCGGAAGTTGCAGTAGGCCATGCCGACGACCTTGTACGGCAGGAAGCTCTCGGCGCGGCCGTCGATCTTCTCGTAAAGGTTCTCGGCATTGAAGGTTTCCAGGTGCTTGGGGCCATCCTTGACGAGCTGCCAGCCAGCCGGAACGTCGGTCAGAGGCAACTGGCGGGCAAGGGCCTTCTGAGGCTCGGGCACGGTGGCGATCTCGGCGTCCGCCTCGGCCTGGGTGATCCCGCCGCCCGCCGGCGCGGTCGCGGCCACCGCGGCCGTGGAGGGACTCGCCGACGCGGGTACCGCGGACGCGACCATGACCGGCGCCGCCGCCACTTGCCCGATCGCCGCCGGAGGCGCCGTCAGGTTCAACAATTGTTGCGGCGCGTCCAGGCCCACCGACTTGTGGATCTCGGCAAGCTGGTTGAGCACGCCCGGCAGGCTCTGATAGGTGGCCGGGTGCTGCACGGCCGCGGCTCGTAGGGCGAGGAAGGACTCATCCAGCTTCTTGACCGCGTTGAGCAGGTTTTTCTCCCGGTCGTCGAGTCGTTTCTGCGCGGCGCGGACGGCCTCGTCGGCCTCCTTGAGCGTGCGATACTGCCGGCCCTGGTCGAGCACGGACAGCGTGCGGTTCGGGTCGAACTCATAGCGGTTCTTGTCGAAGGATTGGCTCTTGAGCGCCAGCAGGCTGAAGATCGCCGGGATGCCCATGACCAGCATCATGCCGACGATCACCGTCGCAAAGGCCGGCTTTTGCAACACGCGCCCGCGACGCGACTGGAACCACTCCAGACGCCCCAGCACCGCAAACGCCAGCGGCGTCGTGGCCAAGGCGATCAGCGCGGCTGCCAGCGCCACGCACAACAGCGGATCGTTCTCAAAAGCGTTGCGCAACTGGGAAATCATGGTCGATCGGCGCCCGTGCCAAGCGCCGCCGTGGGCGGTTTGAATGCGGGTGGAAAGTACGACAAGCTCACATCTCTATCCGAAATTCTAGCGGCCGAGGGCGAAACCGTGCAATCGAGGATCACGGCTCCCTGGCTCAGGAAGCCCATCCAGCGGAGATGGAACCTCGAACACGATGCCGCCCGCAAGGTTGGGGGGGTGGTCGCGGAAGGCAGGGCCGAATGCAGTCCGATCACTCCGGGCGGGAGAGGGAAGACTCAGACTGGTCTGTCCATCCTATCTCCCTGGCGGAATTCCGGCAACAGGCAAGACGGAGAATGAGCGATGAGACGTTGAGTGGCGAAACAAATCTTGTAGGATAGGCTTTCTGTCACCGCTCAGTAGGTAGTCGTACGTGTTTCGCGTCTCGGATGGCTGGTTTTCTGGACTTTTCTGTGTAGCGGCGGCCGTCTCGGCCGCTCCGAACTGGTTCCCCTCCGGAGCGGCCGAGACGGCCGCCGCTACACAGAAAGGACTTACGTCCGATGGCGAGACGCGAAACACGGACGAGCGGTCGCGCTTCGTACACCCTTTGAGGCCGCACCTCACTCCTCGCCGGAGAGCAGGTGCCGGCTGGAATGAAAATAGCGCTGCCGGCGCGACAGGATCGCCTGCGGCTGGTCGGTCTTGCTCTTGAGGTCGGCGAGGTTCGCCTGGCAGAACGGGCAACCGATCATGCCGATATGGAAGGAGACGTAGTCCGCCAGCTCCGGGGCGAGAGCATCCAGGAGAAAGCTGCCGAGCTGCTGCCGGGTGGGACAGGACAACCGCCCGCGGCGCCAGATGGCACCCAGGCTGTGCGCCGGCGTCGCCCCGGGAGTACCGGACATCTTCGAGCCGTTGCCGCAGCTCGGCCGAGTCGCGCAGGGCCTTCTCGATCCGGGCCATGGACTCCGACGGAAGAGTCTCGGCCAGGTATTGCCGCAACAGCTCGTCGTCGATCGGCACGAGACCGGGCGTCATGGGATTTCAGCCTTCGAGTTGTTCCAGGCTCAAACCGGCGCGGCGGGCCATGTCCTTGAGCCGGGCGATGGTCTGGAACTTGAAGCTGGCCACTGCCTGCTCGGTCAATCCCAGTTGCCGGGCGGCGTCCTTGTTGGGCGTGCCTTTGACAAACAGCAGTTCCATGCACTTGAGCCGGTCGAAATCGCCCTTGGTTTGCCAGTCGCGGATGAGCGTGGCCAGAGCCTGACTCAAAAGCTGCTCCTCGGCCACCCGGCGTTCGTCGCTGCGGGCGATGCTCGAGGCCGCCCGCGCCGGCCCGGGGACTTCATCCAGCGGGCGGCCGTGGTCGTCGGAGCCAAATTGATCGATCGGCCGCCGCCCTTGCTTGCGCAGGTGGTCGGTGAGCTTGTGCGCGGCGATCGAGAACAGGTACGCCTCGAGGTCGCGATCCTCATCGTAGTTGGGAAGACTGGTGAGAAACCCGATGAAGGTGTCCTGCACGGTGTCTTCGCTGGCGGGCCGGTCGTGCAAGCGGCTGTCGATGAAGGCCAGCAGGCGGCCCTCATAGCGCTCGATGAGTTGCTGCCAGGCCCGGCCGTCGCCCGCGCGGACCTGCCGGATCAGCAGCTTGTCGGCCTCGGTCGTGGGCATGGAACAGGTTGGCCCCGGTCGTCCGTCGCGATTGCGCCTGAGACGTCTCTTCGGACAAGTGTACCGTCCCGAGGCGACGTTGGCCAATCCCGGCCCCAGGCCGAATTGATTGAGGGAGCCGGATTCCAGATTCCAGATTCCGGATTCCAGATGGCGGATGGCGGATGGCGGATGGCGGATGGCGGATGGCGGATGCCGTTATTCTGGCTGATGACTGATGGCTGGTCTGATTCGGAAGTTCCGGCATCCGACCATCCGCCATCAGTCATTCGCCATCTGGAATCCGGAATCTCGCATCCGGAATCCGGAATCCGGAATCTGGAATCCGGAATCTTCAGATCCAGTCCCGCCAGCTCGCCGGTTCGGGCGTTGGCTTCGCGCACTTCTCTGCCTTCAGACTGCGGCGAAACGCCCACAGCGCGATGACGCCCAGTGGGGGCAGCAGGACCAGCATGGCGGCCCAGATCAACTTGTCGTGCCGTCCGGGGAACACGTCGTCCGACTGGCGCATGAGCCAGAGGATCTCCTCGAACCAGGCCAGCACCAGGAACACCACGCTGGCGATGAGCAGCAACGCCAGGACGAGCGCGGCGACGTGCAGCAACAGACCCACGAGAAGGACCGCGCCGGCCACGGCCAGCACCTTCCGCCAGCCGGGCAAGCCTTCAAACCAGAACCAGGCCCGGTCAAAGTCATCGGCCAGGATGTCGAGGATACGCGGCTTGGTCATGGTCTCGGGTTCCTTCCGACGCTTCTTGAACTCAGGTAAGAAGATGGACAAGCGCGGCGCCGCGGCGCCCACGCCCGCGACCGCGGCGACGCGCAGATAGTTCGTGTAATACCCGCGCGTGGCCTCATCGGCACGGATGTAGCCCGCGATGACCCCCAGGCAGATCAACACGAAGACCAGCACCTCGGCGAGCAAGACCAGCCGGCGGCCCGCCGTCTCGCGCTCGTAGGCCGCGATGAACGCATCACGATGCGCGTCCGAAAGTTCGAGGGTCACCGGCTGGATGTAAACGGTGCCGTAATCCTTCACAGTCTCCTGTATCGGCTGGAAACGGACGACCGACTCGACCAGGGGCCGGGGCGGCTTCCAGCCGCGCGGCAGACCGGCCTTGGCAAGCCAGTCCGAGAGGGTGGCGTCGAGCTTGCGACGGGCCTCCTTCACAGCGTGCTCAGGAGTCGCCTTCGGGTAGCCGACGATCTCCATCTGGCGGGGGGGTTCGGCTCGCGCGGCGTCTGGCGTGTGGAACCGGCCGATGCGGGGGCGGAACATGCTCGCGGATCGCGCGCGGTGCTCCGACCGGGCCATCTCCCACAGGGCGAACGGTGCCAGGACCAAGATCAGTAGAATGAGGCGTTTCATGAGTCCCGATCCTTTTCCGTATGCCACAGTCGCCTTGCACCGAATCATTCGCTCCCGCGCGGGAAATCTCCGTGGTCGCGGGGTGTCCGCATCAGGCCACGTTCCGCAAGCGCCAGGCGGCGGCCTCGCGGCTCCACGGGCTGACCACCTGAATCAAGATGGCCATGACCACAACCAGCACGGTGGCCCAGGGCTGGGGCGAGGGCCAGACCAGACCCAGCAGGCCCGCGATGAGGCCCGCCTTGATCACGGGCCAGAACGCAAACCGGGCCGCGCGGTCGCGGGCCGTCAGCTTCCACCAGCCGTTGGCGGCGAACACCACGCCGAGATACGTGATGAAACCCAGGTCCGCGACGCCCGGTGTGGGGGCCGGGAAGGTGGCCTGGTAGACCTGGCCCTGCGGCAGGTCCATCGGCGACGGCGCCAGCCGCGTCCAGTCGGCCACGAGGAGACTGATTACGCCGAGCGTTCCGCCGACCGCGAGCATCTGCCAGCGTCGCGACGACCGGGAGACGGGCCGGCCTTCCCAGAGCTTGGTCGTGGCCAGCACCGCCCAGATGCCCAAAAGGACCATGACGAACAAATACGCGAGCTGGAGCGGGTCCGCCGGCAGGTTGATGTCCATCAACTGGTAGGTCGGCAAGACGAGCACCGATCCCAGGGCCGCCAGCGGCGCCGCCAGCACCATCGAGCCGGTCAGCTCGCCCACTCGCACCCGCGCGCTCGGCAACGGGGGGGGCGGTGCCAGCGCCACGGGCGGGGCGACGGGCGGCCGCTCTTGCCGCCGTCGGGCGAGGGCCTCGGCGTGGGCCTGACGCCGCAATTCGCGGACCTGGCGACGGTGCTCCCGCGCCACGTCCCGCGCCGTCTGACTGGAGCAAGCAGGCCGCCGCGCGGCCGGTGCCGGTGCCGGTCGCGGCGGGGGTGCGGGCCGTGGCGGCGCGGTGTCAGGACCGATGAACAGGACCGGCTCCTCATCGCGGATCACCAGGATGTCCTCACGAGGAGGAGGCGCGGCCACGGTCTCCTTGCGCGGGTCGGGAGGCGCGACAAACGTGACTTCCGGCAGCGTCGGCGCTGGCCTGGCGCTCCAGGAAACGGATCGGCTCGGGCGCCGGCACGTCCTCGGGAGGCAGCAGGTCCTCGGGGCGCGCGGGGCGATGATTCGGGTCCTTCGCCAGCGTTCGCCGCAGGATCGACCGGTAGGGCTCAGGAGCCTTCGAGAGGTCGGGCTGGTCCGTCAGGTGCTTCCAGAGGACCTCCTGGGCCGTCTCGCCCTCGAAGGGCAGCGCGCCGGTGAGCATCTCGTACAGAATGACGCCCGTGGCGTAGATATCGATCGGCTTGTGATACTTGCCCCGCGAGATCTCCGGCGCCATGTAGTGGCAGGTGCCGACGTTCTCGGTCAGAGCGGCGTCGTTCGAGGTGGCGATCGACTTGGACAGACCGTAGTCGCCGATCTTGACGACGCCCTCTTCGAGGAACAGGTTCGCCGGCTTCAGGTCGCGGTGGACGATGCCGTGATCGTGCAGATACGAGACGCCCTCGACCAGGCCCTTCAACCAGGCGCGGACCTCGGGCAAGGGCAGCCCGTGGGGATGCTCGGCCAGGATGCTGGCGAGGCTCGGCCCGGCCACGTACTCCATGATCACGAACGTGTCGCCCTCGTCGCTGGTGCGCAAGTCGAAGATCGTGATCAGGTGCGGGCTCTTCAGATTCATGCAGTGCAGGACGCCGCGGCGCTCGATCTCGAGGTTGCGCGTGATGAGCTTCAGCGCGACTTCCTTGCCGGCGTCGGAGACGGCGTAGTAGACCTCGCCGAAGCCGCCCCGGCCGATGCCACGCTTGATCGTGTAGCCATCGAGGGGCCGGGCGCCGGAGCCGAACACAAAACGATACGGCCCCCGGGGTGCCGGCACCGGCTCGTCAGAAACGGAACTGGGGGTGGGCTGGGGCACGTAGGCGACCGTATCGTCCAGTTCACCCAGCGGATTTCGGCGCGTCGCGTTCATCGGGATGGGAACTCCGTCGGCGACTGGTTCACGGCCCCATAAAGGATCGAAAGACATTCGGTCCCGTCGCTCTATTATTGGATTCCACCGAGCCGGAAGGACAGGAACTTTTCGGTTCCACGAGAACCCTTACCCCCGCGTTCTCAAGCTTGCGACACTCGGGACGGCAGCGGCTCAAGACTGAACGAATAGCCTTCGCCGAGTACGCTCGACCGCGGGGTCAAAGGCGCGCGCACGGCCTGCGGACGGCCGTCCACCTCAAACGGGCCCGGCGCCTTGCACCAGAGCCTCTCTCCCTGGCGATACAACACCACGGGGGCGGCCAGATGGGGAGCCGGAATGTGGGCCTGCGTCGAGGGGCCCATCAGGCAGGTCTCGGCCATGAGGATCACGCCGTCCACGGCGACCGGGAGCCGATGCCGGCTGACGATCTCGAGCCGGGCCGTCGTGCTGACCGGACTGGGCTGGTGAAACAGCAACTCGACGCCCGCGCCCAGCCGGATCACGTCGCCGTTGCGGAGGGCGGCCATATCCACTTTGCGGTTATTCACAAAGGTCGTGTGATGTGCCCGCAAGAGATACCCATCGCCGCTGCGCACCAGTGTGGCGTGCCGCCGCGAGAGGTCCCCCAGGAGCGGCACATCCGCCTGGCCATCGGGGCTGGCCCGGCCGAGGACGACCTCATCGCCCAGGCAGACGAGATAGCCGCCGATGCTGTCCGCCCAGAGCAGGTAGCGGCTTCCTCCGGGGACCGACCGGATGGGTGTGCTCGTCGTCGGCCGGCTCTCGTCGAGGAAGACGATCTCGCGGGGCGGCTCCGGGGCCGGCTTCGGGTCCGCGGGGTCGGGAACGAACATGCCGGGGCCCAGCCGCCGGGGCCGCTCGACGGCCGGGCTCAGGGCGCCGATCTGCTGCCAGGCCCGGCCGCGCGCCTGGCGGGCGGCCTGGTGCTCGGGCAAGAGTTCGAGGACCGCCTCGGCCGCGGCCAGGATCTCGGTCCAGGCCGAGCCGCCGAGGATCGTGTAGAGCCGCTCGATGAGTGGCACGGCGGCCTGGTGCCGGGCCTCGAGATCGCGCCGCACGCTGGCCAGGGCGGGCGCGATGTCCTCGCCGGCCAGCCGCTCGGCGCGCTCCAGGGCGTCGCGCGCCTGGCCGAACTCGCCGCGGCGCAGGTCGTTTATGGCCGTCTGCCAGGCCTCGGCCGCCTCGCGCATGCGCCGCAGACCGGGACCGCTGATGCGATGCCGCGCCAGGCGCGTCGATCCGTTCCAGGCGCGGGCCGGATCGCCCGCGACCAGGACGGCACGCACCTCGTCGGCGACCTGTTCGGCCAGTTTCAGCCGGGCCGCGGCCAGGGCGTCCGGGGGCGCCCCGTGAACTTCGGCCAGCGCCAGGTCGGCGATGGCTCCGGAGACGTCATCGGCCCGTGCCCGCCGTTCCGCCCGGCCCAAGAGCTCGAGCGTGAGCCGGCCTCGCAGTTGCACGGCCAGGCGGTGGTCGGCCACGTCCGGCCGGCTGGCCAGGGCCAGGGCTTCGTCGAAGCGACCGGCCCGCGCCGACTCTTCCGCCTGCCGTAACACGATGCGCCATTGTCCCAGCATGGTTCGCTTGCCGCCCGTCTGGTCCTGGGATTGGATCGTGACCGCCAGTTCGTTCTTTTCGCGCTCGATCCGTTTCATCGTGCTGTGCCGCCGGTCGATTCCTGCGTGAGCGTCCGTCCGCTATCAGGAATTCGCGGCGCCGGGGCGGATCTTGCGAGGTTTCTTCGCCTTGTGTCCGAGATGCTCTGGGAGGGTCTTTCGTAGGGTGCGTGAAACGCACCAAACTCTTTGTCAGATAAAGATATGGTGCGTTTCACTACTACGAAAGACCCTCCCCGAGCGAATCCTCATTTCCGCAGCCTCTCGCCCGAATCGCGAAGAACCCCGGTCCCCCTTGCGCGGGCAAGGGGCTCCGGGGTCCCGCCGAGGACATGCCGGCAGCCGGCCGGGACGCTGGTGCGTCCGGGCCGGGGCGGCAGCCGATCAGAGGTCCTTTCCGGCGGGCCGTTCCGCCGGCTGGCTGAACTCGCTGTCCACTTCCTTGAGGATATCGCGGCCCGGCTCGAGCGGGACCGCAATCCCCTGGTTCGTGTACCGGCCCTCCTGCTCGGCCACGCGGGACATGATCTCGACCCGCTTCTGCAGCTCGGTGACGGTCTGCTTGGCGCGGGCCAGAGCCGTGTCGTCGAAGTTGAACTCGTTGGCGGCCTGGGTGGCTTCGATCTGTTTCAGGCGCGTCTCGATCTCCTCGATCTTGGTCAGCAGGGCGACCTTGGAGGCCCGCATCTTGGCGTTCTGCTCCCGGGCGGCTTCGAGCGCCTTGGCGCGCAGCTTCAGGGTGTTCTGCTTGTCGGCCATGATCCCCTTGACGGTGCGGTAGTGGTCGAACCGCCGCGCCAGCTCGGCCTTGATCTCGTCCTGGGTGTACGAGACGCCGCCGGTCAGTTTCAGCTCGCCGCTCTCGGCGTGCTTGCGGAGGGCCAGCAGGGCCTTGCTCTCCTGCTCCAGGTTGGCCTGGGTGGTCTGGATTTCCTGCTGGAGGTGCTCGGTCTCGACCTCGGCGCGGGCGATCTCCTCGATGTTCTTATGGATCTCCGGCTCGAGCGCGACCACCTCCTGGCGGGCCCGTTCGATGTCAAACTCAATCGGCACGGCCTTTTGCGCGGCGTGACGCATGTTGTGGAAGGCCGTCTTCACGTAGCTCGGGGCGTGCGTCCCGAACAGGAGGGCCAGGCCGCCGATCACGGCGGCCGTGGTCAGTAGTCCACGCTTCGCCATCTTGCACACCATCGCTGTCTCTCCTCGCTGGGTCAAAGTCCTCGGCTGGGCGCCGGTGGGTCCCCGATCCGCATCGGCAGCCTTCCTACCCAGTTCTTCGACTCGTACCGGGAATTATTGTGGCTGGCTGAGCAATTTCCCCGGGTGCGGACGCGCGCCGGGCCGTCTTCACCACAGAGACACAAAGAACACAGAGACGAACACAGAGGGAAATAATTTCTTCTCTGTGTTCGTCTCTGTGTTCTTTGTGTCTCTGTGGTGAAGACGGCCCGGCGCGTCCCTCACTCGTCGAAAGCCGCCGCCATGAGCTGGAGCAGCGCGTGTTGTTCGAGTTGGCGGACCCGTTCGCGCGTCAGGCCGAGGCGGTCGCCCACCTCGCGCAGGGTCATGGGCGGATACTCGTCGAGCCCGAAGCGCATGCGGATGACGGACGCCTCGCGCTCGTCGAGTTGGTCCAGGCGCTTGAGGATTCGCTCCAGGTCGTCCGTTTCGATGAGGATCTGGTCGGGTGATTTGGACCGATCGTCGGTCAGGGCGTCGTCGAGGAGGTCGGCCTCGCTGTCGCCATCGCCTTGCGGCGCCAGGTTGTTGACCCGGATCGCCTTGGCGACGATCCCCACCTTCTTGCGCGACAACCGGAGGGCCTTGCCGACTTCCTCGATCGTGGCGGGCCGCCCCAGAAGTTCGGCCAGCGCCGACGCGACGCGACGCCACTTCGACAGCAGGCTGACCATGTACGCGGGCAGCCGGATCGGCTTGCCCTGGTTCATCACCGCCCGCCGGATCGACTGCTTGATCCAGTAACTGGCATAGGTGCTGAAGCGCGTGTACATGGTGCCGTCGTAACCCTCGACGGCGCGCATCAAACCGAGGTTTCCCTCCTCGATCAGGTCGTCCAGATGCAGTCCTTTTCCGAGGTACCCCCGCGCGATGTTCACCACGAGTCTCAGGTTGGCTTTGACCATGTGTTCGCGGGCGGACGGGTCGCCCAGGGCGATGCGCCCGGCCAGTTCCCGCTCTTCGTCGGCCGAGAGAAGCGGCGTGCTGTTGATGTCGTGCAAGTAAATCTGCAGATGGGAGACCGACATCGCCTCCCGCCGGAGTGAGGGGCTGCCCACGGTGCAGGCTCCAGGTAGGTGAAAGCACAAGGCAGTGCTGAGCCGACCGTCGCGATCCTGCAAGCGGCAATGGCATCCTGCACAGACATCGCGAACCGCTCGGCCCACGAAGGGACCCTAGGTCACGCCTGCAAGCCTGTCAACTTTCGCACATGCGAGTGCCAATTTGAGCCAATCCCCGGGCGCCGCGTGGCGGGAAGGCCAGAGCGTGGCCGGGGATCGACGCCGGGCCGGCCCTCGGTCGTCGCAGTATCCCTGTTCGTGAAATCTTGCCTGGGCGGCCGGGTTGGGGTGAAAAGGCAGGGCTTCGCCGACTGGCAGATGTGGGCGCGCTCGGCATGCGCGGCGTGGCTTGGCCTGATGACCAGGTCCGCGCCAGGCCGATTCTCGTTGCGAACGGATGCACAAGGCGTTGGTTCCAGGACGCGTCGGCGCGGCCCGGTGGGTCCGCTCGACCTCCCACCGGGGCCACGGGCCCTCCATGGAAAGGATGAAGAGACATGCCGCGGACCCGTCTGCTCGCGATTGCGGTCGTGGCGGTGGCGGGCGCCATTGGCTGCGCCCACTGCGACACGTGCGACGATTTCCCGGCGCCCTGCGTGGGCGGTAATTGCAACGGCGCGGCCACCGGCTACGCGATGGCGACACCGACCATGGCCACGGCGCCCGCCGGGGCACCGGGCATGCCCTACACGCCGCCCGCGTCCAATGCCGCCGCCGCGCCGGCCAGCGCCCTCTGACGAGCACGCCCGCGACGACATCGCCCGCGACCCCGGCGGCTTCAAGCCCGAATCCCGCGGCGCCAACCGTGAGCCCGCCCGCACCGACCGCGCCGGCCCCGACGGTGCCGCCTCCCACCGACCTCCCGCCGTTTGCCGCCCCCAATCCCTGATGGACAAGATGGCGGATGCCTGATGCCGGATGCCGGATGCCGGATTTGAGGTCGTGATCCGGCATCCGGCATCTGGCATCCGCCCTGCGTGCCACAACGACTTACTCCACGGACGCGACCGAATCGAACCCTCTGCGCGAGAAATGAACCGTCCGCCCCCGGTTTTCCTGTTGACGAGCAGCCCCTGTGCAAGGCAAGCTAAAAAACCGGTATCGTCGCCGGGAGAACGCCACCATCCGAAGACCCGTCGGGTGGGCGGGCGACGCCGCAGTAAGTGGGTCGGGAGTCGTCGAACCCTCATGAAGCTGATCATCGCGATCATTCAGCCCACGAAGCTGGAGGCCGTCAAGGAAGCGCTGACGCAGGTCGAGGTCTACCGCCTGACGGTGATGGACGTGCAGGGTTTCGGGCGTCAGAAGGGTTACACCGAGGTCTATCGCGGCCATGAGTTTACGGTGAACCTGCTGCGCAAAATCGAGCTCCAGATCGCGGTCAACGAGGACTTCGTCGAGCCGACCGTCAACGCCGTCATTCATGCCGCGCGGACGGGGGCCGACGGCAAGATCGGTGACGGCAAGATCTTCATCCTGCCGCTCGAAAATTGCATCCGCATTCGCACCGGGGAACGGGGACCCGAGGCCATCTAGGGCGAATGGGTTTTCGTAGGGTGGGCTTGGCCCACCATCTCAGCTTGCCCGTGCCGGCTGGTGGGCCGAGCCCACCCTACGGAACGATCTCTCCGTACCTCCTCTCCGGCTCCGGTTCTTTCCCAAGCGATCCATTGAGATGATCCGCGCTGTCATATTTGATTTCAATGGCGTGCTCGTGGACGACGAGCGCGTTCATTTCGCGTTGTTGCGCGAGGTGTTGGCCGAGGAAGGGGTTCGGATCACGGAGCGGGATTACTGGGACGAGTATCTCGGCTACGACGATCGGGCGAGTTTCGAGGCCGCCTTGAGGCGTGCCGGGGAGAGCCTGGAGCGAGAGCGAATTGATCGTCTGATCGGTCGCAAGTCCGCGCGTGATGCGGCGGCGGCCGGCGCGGTCTGGAGGTGTTCCCGGGCGCCGTGGCGGCGGTGCGGGCGTGCGCGGCACGTTGGCCCGTCGCGATCTGCTCCGGGGCCTTGCGCGCCGAGATCGACTTCGCCCTCGACCTCATGGGCGTCCTGGACCGGGTCGAAGCCGTCATCTCGGCCGAGGACACCGACCGCTGCAAGCCGGACCCGGAAGGGTACTTCCTGGCTCTCGATGCGCTCCGTTCCGTCGGGCACGAGGACCTCGAGGCCGGGCATTGCCTGGTTCTCGAGGACAGCCTGGCGGGAGTCCAGGCGGCCAAGGCGGCGGGGATGTGGGCCGTCGGCGTGGCCCACTCGTATCCTGCCGATGCGCTCCGGCAGGCGGGCGCGGATACGGTCCTTGAACATCTCGAGGCGTTCGGCCCGGAGGCCGTGGCGCGGCTTTTCGACCCCGAGGTCTCTCCATGATGCCCAACCTCCCTTCCTCCGATGAACCGGTCGGGCTGCTTTTGAGCCGGGACCTGATCTTCACCGCCAAGATTACCACGACGGCCCGTGACCTGGGCCGCCGCGTGCTCTGGGCCGACAGCCCGGCGCAGGTCTCGCTGGTCTTTGAGCTGTGCCGACCCAAGGTCGTCTTCGTGGACCTTTCGGCTGGCGAACTGGTCCGCCCGGACGCGCTTTTGGCCTACAAGCAAATGGCGCGCGGTGCCACGTTCGTGGCCTTCGGCGCGCACGTCGAAGCCGCCACACTGGCCGGCGCCACCGCGGCCGGCTGCGAGACGGTGCTGACCCGCAGCCGGTTCGTGAGCGCCTTGCCCGATTTGATCCGCCAGCACCTGGCGGTCGATCCCGCGGAGAAAGGCGGGCTGCCGCCGCTCTCCTGAGGGGTCGGAAACCGCTTTGTAGGGTGGGCTCGGCCCACCTGTTTTTCGATCTTCGGTGGGCCGAGCCCACCCTACGTGCGTCGATCCCGACTTCTCAAGGCGGCAACCGCTTCTCGTAGTACGTACTGAGAGCACAAAGCCGATTGACCTGCGCACCACGAGGAATCCCGTGACGAGGATCGCCACGTAAACGATATTCGTGTGCTGGGCCAAGGGCTTGACCGTCAACATGGTCAACGTGGTGTAACCGGCGAGCGCCAGCAGGGTGGCCAGGACGACCAGGCGCGCGGGACCAGAGACCGGCCGCCGCGATCATGATCGGATAGCCGACGATGTAGACAGTCTCCGCGGCATCGAGGACCAGCAACGCGGCGGTCAGCGCGACGAAATCCGCCGTGATCCAGGCAGCGCGGCACCGGCCATGAGAAGCTGGATCGCCGGCCCAGCGCAGCGAGCACGACTGACGCGGCCATCCAGGCGGCCAGGACGAACAAAATGGCATGGTACCGGCTCTCCGGGTGGAGAGGGCTTACCGGGTCGAGCCGGTGATTGAGCATGGTCAGGAGGAACATCACCCCGAGCGCGCCGAGCCGGCTGGCCAGCTCGGGCTCGCGCCAGACCCAGCGGCGGAGACGGTGGAAGGTATCCCCGCGGCGCGCCTCGACGGCCTCGTCGCGCAGAAACCGTTCCAGGTCGTCGGCCACTTCGGCCGCTGAGGTATAACGCTCTTCGGGCCGTTTCTCCAGGCACTTCAGGCAGATCCGCTCCAGGTCGCGGGGCACGCCCCGGCGCACCTGGCAGGGCGGCTCGGGCTGGCGTTCGAGCACCTGGACCACGGTGTCCATCAGCGTCTCGCCCCGGAAGGGAGGCCGGCTGGTCAAGAGTTCATAAAGAATCGCCCCGAGACCATAGACGTCGGTCCGCGGCGTCACGTCCTGCGTGCGGCCGGCTGCTTGCTCGGGTGCCATGTAGCTGGGCGTGCCGACCAGCGTGCCCGACTGGGTCTGGCTGCTGTCGTCGCTGACGCACTTGGCCAGGCCGAAATCCGTGACCTGGGGCGCGCCGTGGGAATCGAGCAGCACATTGGCGGGCTTCAGGTCGCGGTGGACGAACCCCTGCCGGTGGGCGTGATCGACGGCGCGGGCCACGGGCACCAGCACGCGCGCCGCGGCGACCGGGTCCGCCACGAACTCGGCCAGATGCGCGGCCAGGCTACCCCCCTCGATCAGCTTCATGCTGAAGAACCACTGGCCGTGATCGTGGCCGACCTCGATGATCGGCACGATGTTCGGATGATCGAGCCGGGCGGCGGCCTCGGCCTCGAACTGGAAGCGCTGGGCCTCGGCCGCCGTGGCGAAGGTCCCGCTCCGGATCATCTTCAGCGCGACCAGTCGCTCGGGCCGGACCTGTCGCGCCTTGTAAATGATCCCCATGCCTCCCCGCGCGATCTCCGAGAGAATGACGTAATTGCCGACCCGGCGGCCGAGCTCGGACGGGGGCTCCGCGTGGTACCCAGAGGAAGAGTCGAACGGGAGCGTTTCCTCCGATCCGGACAGGTTCGGGTCCATGTCGGTGGAGATGGCGGCCAGCATCGCGGCGGCGTCGGGAAACCGCTGGCGGTACTCTTCAGCGCACGGGTGCTCACCCCGCTCGCGGCGCAGGTCGATTTCGAGCAGGACCAACTCGCAAAGCAACATCTCGGCGCATCCGCCGGCGCCTGTCCCAGTACGTCCTCGATGCGTGGGTTACGGCCGGTGCGCCAATCGGCCTCGAACTGGTCGCACCCGTGGTTCAAGTCGACGGCCACGTGCAGCGGGAGAGTATTCTCATTGGAGGGCGGTGCCGATTCCATGAGATAATGGCTCCTCGGCTTCCAGCCAGATCCGGCGAATGAGATCCAGGCGGCGGGCGACGGTCCGACGCGCACAGCCGAGCTTCTCGGCGATCTCGTCGTTGGAGTAGCCTTCCAGCCGCCAGACGGCGACGTGCCGCAGGCCGTCGTCGGCCAGGCGGTCCAGGAGCAGGCGGTATTGTTCGGCCACCTCGGCGGCGAAGTCGGGTGTGGGTTCATGTCCCACGATCGCGTCGAGAAGGTCGGCATCGTCGCACGGCGTGGCCGCAACCCGGCCCCCGCCGCGTTTTTGCGCCCGACGGCGCTGGAGCTGGGCGGCCACCTTGCGCGCGGTGATGACCACGAGCAGCTTCCAGAGATCCTCGCGATCGCCGAGCTGGGGGAACCGGCCGTGGGTCGCACCCGTGCAGAAGCTGTCGAACGCGCTCAGGGCGGCGTCTTCCTCATCGGCCTCGGCCCCGCGCCGGCCGGTGGCCAGCCGGACCCGGGCCAGCCGCACGAGTCGGTCAAAATACCGTTCCCAGAGCGGCTGCACGGCCTGAGCGTCCCCGGCCTTCAGGTCCACGAGCAGTCGCGAGATCGATCCCTGCTCGTCCGTCGCCATGAATGTGCTCGGTACGGTGGTTTGCGCCGTCTCGAATGCGCACGCGCCTTTCCATGATTATGCAAAGTCCCATCGCGGACTGCAAAGGCGCGGTCATCCCTCTGCCAGCCCGACGCGCCAGCGAGTGCATTTCTGTCCAAACCCCGAGGGCCAATGCACTCGCTGGCGCGTCGGGCTGGCAGGTGGTGACAGTCTCGTCTTGTCAGGGACTTTCCGCCAGATGCGCCTTCAGGTAGTCACAGTTGATGACTTTCTCCACCAGATCGAGCGGCGTGTAATAGTACTGGTTCGACGCCTCGAAGCCGAGGCGCGAATCCTGTTGCGTCAGGTCGAAGAGGTCGCGCGCGAGCCGGGCTTCGGCATCGAGCAAACGTGTCATCTCGTCACGCCGACCGGCCTCGCGTGCGATGACGAACCGCGCCTGGTTGGCGACCGAAGCGAAATGCAGGCCGGCGGCGCGGGCGATGCGGACATCGTCGTCGGCGGTTTCTCCCGGCACCATTTCGAGTTGCTTGACGCCTTCGGCCCAGCCTTCGGCGACCTTGCCGAACTGGTCCGCGAAGACCCTCGGGGGATAAGGACCACGCCAGGAGGTCAAGTCGTCGTAGGGGAAGCCCACCATGGTCGCGTGGTATCCCGTCGGCCGGTCAAAGAGCAGATTCGCCGGACCGTATTGCTGGGGTGCCGAGTAGACGACCGCGCCGTGGTACGGGTACTCACGAAACGCCGTGCTGAACGCACGCCACGCGGCGCGGGCGTGCGCGACCTGGTCCCGGCCGTAACGGCGAGCGGCGATGTCGTCGAGCACAACGTCCGGGGTGGTGGCGGGATCGCGCGCGAACCGCTGCGCGACGAGCAGATTCGGCGAGGGGTAGCCGCCCAGAGACCAGCTCATCATCAAGCCATCCACCCGCGCCGCGCAGATTCGCGCAATGCTCGGCCACGAGATCCAGCACGGGCAGGTACGGCACGGCGGAAAGCTCCCAGGTGCAGTTCAACTGCACCTTGGCGACGGTCTTCAAACCGTGCTGGCGGGCCCGCTCCCAGTGCGCGAGGGCACGCGGACCGGGGCCGACCGACGAGATGGAGTATTCGCCGACCTGGGACCTGACCCCACCGCGCTCGATGGGCAGGGACCACTCGCTGACAGACTGCAGCCAGACATTCTTGGGGAGCAAGTCAATCGGCTCGCCATCCGGCCAGCCCCAGTCCCAGACGAGCACCTTCGCGGTGGGATTGCCGCGATGCACTCCCTGCTCGATGGTGGCATTGACCTCGGCCAGGATCTCCGCCCGCTTCCGCGTCCGGCAACGTTCACAATCGCCCTGCCGGCCGTGCGAGGCGCAATTCGTCAGGTTCTCGGACGCCGTGATCGTGAAGACGCCGCCCAGGCCGGGAACCTCGCGAAACACGTGCGTCAACGCCGCGCTCATCCAGCCGCGCACGCGGGCGTCGCTGGTGCAGAGCGTGCGGTGGTCGCCCTCGCGGACGCCCGCCAGGTCGGGCCGATGATCGAAAAACGCCAGGGGCATCGCCCGCGGCTCGTTCATGTAAAGGTAGACATCAATACCAAAGCGTTGCGCGCGGGCGACCAGCCGGCGCAGGTTGGCCAGGCGGTGTTCCCAGCCTTCCCCGAACTCTGGAAAATCGGGCCCGCCGGCGCAAGCTGACGGAGCACGACGTGCAGCCAGATGCCGTTGGCGCCGCAGTCGGCCAGCCGGGCCAGCAGGCCGTCAGGGTACGAGTCGGCCGCGTTGTCGGCGAGCGGATCGCCGTACACGCCAAAATACGAATACAGGAAACGAGGCCCCTCGTCAGGGTGTCTCGTGGGCTTCGTGAAGGACTCGGGCACCCGGGAAAGGCGATCGAAGAACGCGAAGCGAGGCTCCGCGGGGCGGCTCAGCGCGTTACCGAATCGAGCCTCGACGATCCGCTTGATCTCCGCCGCCCGCGCGGCGGCGGCGGCGTCCGGGCGGACATACGTGACCGGCTCACAGCGCGGTTTCAGGTTGCCGAGCTTGACGAACAGGAAATCGTCCTCGCGGAGCGCAAAGGCGAGCTCGGGCGGCGACATCGCGACGAGCTTCAAGAGCTGCTCGTAAGGCAGCAGGTGCCAGTTCCGGCGCAGGATCGTGATGTAGGCGCGTCGTCTCAGGTCCGGGGGCACATTGCCCGCGGGCGGAAGGCCCATCGACTGGGCCAGTTCGTGGATCTGCCCCTCACTGGCTCCCAGCACTTCGGCCAGTGTCGCCGGCGCGACCAGTTGCCAGTTGCGCCAGACGACGGCATGGAGCGGGCTGGGAAAGTGGGCGAAGACGACCGGCTTGGGAGCGGACCCGACGGGGAGCTCGACACCCGCACCCCGGAGCGGAACGCAAAGAGAGAGGGTGAGAAGCGCCACCACCAACCCCGCGTTGCGAAGACTCAGCCGCGTTGGAGAGATCATGGCATCGCTCTCATTCGAGCGGCGAGGCACGCAAGAGGCGCTTGCCGCGACCATCGAACAGATGGAAGAACGCCAGTACAGGATGCCGGACGATCATCCGCGGGCCCGCGTAGCGCATGACTTCTCGAATGCGATCGCGGATCGCCGGCTTGTAGCAGTGGATCGAGCAGTCCACGCAATTCGTTTTCTGTTCCCCGAAGGGACAGCGGTCGAGACGCTGGAGGGCGTAGTTCAACAGCTCCCGGCACGCGGGGCAAGGGGCCTGCGGTTCATGCCGGGCCCGGCAATAAAGGTGGACCATCGCCGTGATGGTTCTCTTCTCGCGAGCCAATCGAGAGACGACGAGGGGCGGATTCATCAGCATGTCCTCTCCCTGCTTCACTCCGGGGAACGAGCATGAAGCTGCGATTCTACCTGGAAACGCGGGCGACGAGCAGCCGGCAGCGGGCAGAAGGGCAAGCTGTCGTTGCGAGTTTCTGTCGGCTTGCTCAGAATAGGCCCGGGTGAAAGAGGGACTTGCCAGGATGGCGCATCCGCTCCGGGAGTCGCGCTCATGTCCTCCGCCCCCCCTGCCGGGCGCTCCGAGATGAAGAAGTCGATCAATCTCTGGGCGTTCCCGTATCCCGACCGCATGACCCTGCGCGAGTGCTTCCAGCTCGCGAAAGATGCGGGGTTCGAGGGTGTCGAGCTGAACTACGACCTGGAGAACGACCTGGCGCCGTGGCACGGCGCCGACCATTACCGGGCGATCCGCGCCGAGGCCGACCGCGTCGGCATCACCCTCAGCGGGCTTTGCTCGTTTCTCTTCTGGGTCTACCCGCTCACCGACAACGACCCCGAGAAACGGGCGCGCGGACTGGAACTGGCCCGGCTCATGCTCGCCGCGGCGCACGAACTGGGCATCGAGAACGTGCTGATCGTTCCCGGGGCTGTCACGGTCCCCTGGGAGCCGGACTTCTCGCCCGTGCCCAATGACGTTTGCGATCGCCGTGCCCGGGAGGCCGTCCGCGCCTCGTGCCCACCGCCGAGGCGCTCGGACTCTACCTGAACATCGAGAACATCTTCGTTAACGGTTACTTGCTCTCGCCCGCCGAGATGAATGCGTTCGTGGACAGCTTTGCAAGCGACCGGGTGCGCATCCATTTCGACACCGGCAACATCATGGGCAATCAATATCCCGAGCACTGGGTACCGCTCCTGGGCCAGCGCATCCAGAACATCCACTTCAAGGAATGGAACCGAAAGTCGCCCGATCATACTCTTGAATCCTTCCGGCTACTCCTCGACGGGACGACCAACTGGCCGGCCGTGATGGCGGCGCTCGACGCGATCGGGTATCGGGGTTTCCTGACGTTCGAGTATTTTCACCCGTTCGCGCATTACCCCGAAGCGCTCATCTACCAGTCGTCGGATGCGCTCGACCGGATCTTGGGGCGGAAAGCCCGCGGAACCGTGTCTTGTGGGCCAGGGCCGGTCTTGCGATCATGAGAATCATGGCCTGTCTTGGCACCGGGTCGTCGGCCGGAGGGATTCGGAAAGTCGCCCCATCGGCGCGGCTTGCGGGCGTTGAGACCGAGATCATGGAGATACCCGTGCAACCCTATGGGGACCTGTCCGAGATCGGCACCACTCGCGTGCTCCGCGATGCCGTGGGCGGCGACGTGCTCGCCGAGATCGTGCAGGACTATTTTGACCTGCTCGAAACCTCGACGGTGATCTACGAGGCCAACGGCGACGACGCGCTGGGGATCTTCGGCTCGGCGTGGTGCCGCTTTCTGCACGGCGAGTCCCGCGATCGCAGCGGGAACGGCGCGAATCCGGAAGCTCGGACCTGCGACCAGGGACCCTGTCACGACGCGTGCTGGGAGACGACCCGCCAGGCGATGGAGCTCGGGCACGATGTGGACCGGGCCTGCGCGGGCGGCATTCGCGTCTTTGCGTTGCCGATCATGGCGGGTGGCGAGGTGGTCGGCGGCATTTGCATTGGCCATGGCGATCCGCCGCGCGATCCGGAGACGCTCCAGCTCACAGCCGAACGCTACGGCGTCGATTATGAGGAGCTGCGGCGCCAGGCCGACGCCTACGAGTCGCGGTCCCCGGCCGTCGTCGAAGCCGCCAAGCGGCGGCTGCGGACCTCCGCGCGGCTCATCGGCGAGATCGTCGAGCGACGGCGGGCCGAGCAGCGGCACGAACGTGCGCAAGAGCGGGTCGAGGCCATCCTGGCGCGCATCACCGACGGCTTTCTGGCCGTGGACCGCGCCTGGACGATCACCTATGCCAATGTGCAAGCCGCGGCCCTGGTCCGCAAGACCCGCGAGGAGATGGTGGGCACGAACCTCTGGAGCCTGTTCCCCGAGGCGATCGGCACCGGCTTCGACGAGAACTATCGCGCGGCCCTCGCCACCCAGACGGCCCTCACCTTCGAGGAGTTTTACCCGCCCCTGGGTGTCTGGTACGAGGTCCACGTCTATCCCTCGGACGAGGGTCTTTCGATCGTCTTCCGCGACGTGACCGAACGGCGCCGGCGTGACGACCTTCTGCGCGAGAATGAGCGGCGGTTCCGCACGCTGGCCGAAGCCCTCCCGCAACTGGTCTGGATCACGGGTCCCGACGGCGCGGTCACCTACTTCAACCGCCGCTGGTACGACACCATCGGCACGACCCCCGAGGAAAGCCTGGGCAACGGCTGGAGCGAGCTGGTCCACCCCGACGACCGCCAGCGCTGCCTGTACCACTGGAACCGCGCCACCTTGACGGGCGAGCCCTATGAGGTCGAATACCGTCTGCGGGTCGCCGGCGGGTCGTACCGCTGGTTCCTGGGCCGGGCCCTGCCGGTGATGGACGAGCTCGGCTGGATCGAGTCGTGGTTCGGCACGAGCACCGACATCGAGGCGCAGAAGCGCCCCGAAGAGGAGCTCCGGCGCAGCCAGGAGCGGCTGAAGGCGGCCCTGGCGGCTTCCGAGACCGGCACGTATCGCTGGGATCTGGCCACCGGCATGTACCTCGATTTCGACGAGAACCTCAAGCACCTGTTCGGGATCGCGCCGAGGAGCCCGTGCGGACCACCGACGACGTTCTCGGCCGCGTCCACCCCGACGACCTGCCCAAGATCATCCCCGCCATCGATCGCCGCCGCCATGGCGCCGACTTCGAGCTGGAGTACCGGGTCGTCCTGCCCGACGGCGGCGTGCGCTGGCTGTATGACCGGGCCCGGATGATGCGGGACAGCGAGGGCACGCCCACGTACCTGGTGGGCGCGTGCACCGACATCACCAAGAGGAAGCGGGTCGAGGATGCCTTGCGCGAGTCGGACCGCCGCAAGGACGAGTTTCTGGCCATCCTGGCCCACGAGCTGCGCAATCCGCTGGCGCCGATCCGCACCGGTTTGCATGTGTTGAGCCGGCCGGATAACGACCCGGGTTCCCTGGGGCAGATTCACGCCATGATGCAGCGGCAGATCAGCCAGCTTGTGCGGTTGGTCGACGACCTGCTCGATGTCAGCCGCATCACCCGAGGCAAGATCACGCTCCATCGACAGCGGATCGACATGGCCTTGATCGTCAAGACCGCGCTCGAGGCCAGCCGCCCCTTTGTCGAGGCGGGCCGGCACCAGATGACGCTCACGCTGCCGGCCGAGCCGGTCCACGTCGAGGGCGACCCGACGCGGCTGGCCCAGGTGGTATCCAATCTGGTCAGCAACGCGGCCAAGTACACCCCGGAAGGAGGCCGGATCGCCATCACGGTCGAAACCGAGGCGCACGAGACGGTCGTCCGCGTCAAGGATACGGGCGTGGGGATTCCCCCCGAGATGCTCCCCCAGGTCTTCGAGATGTTCACCCAACTGGATAGCTCCTTGGCCCGCGCAAGGGGGGCTGGGCATCGGGCTGACGATCGTCAAACGCCTCGTCGAGATGCACGGCGGCACGGTCGAGGTCGCCAGCGAGGGCCTCAATCGCGGCAGCGAGTTCGTCGTGCGCCTGCCGGTCTCCTGGCGCGGCGACCGACCGGGAGTCCTGACCGACCAACCACCCCTACCGGCATCCCGCGCGACCTGCCGCGTCCTCGTGGTCGATGACAACATCGATGCCGCCCGCGCCCTGGCCATCTTGCTCCGGATGGCCGGCAACGAGATCCGCATTGCCCACGACGGCCCGACCGCCCTCGAAGTGGCGGCCGCATTCCAGCCCGAGTTGATCCTTTTGGACATCGGCATGCCGGGCATGGACGGCTACGAGGTGGCCCGCCGGGTCCGACAGATCCCGCACCTTGAAGGCGTCGTTCTGGTGGCGCTGACGGGCTGGGGCCAGGACGAGGACCGCCGCCGCACCAAGGCCGCCGGATTCGACCACCATTTCGTCAAGCCCGTTGATTCGGCCCGGCTGGAAGAGATCATCCAGCAGATTGCCGAGCGCTCCAGCTCCGCCGACGGTGATGCCGCCGAATTGTTCTGAACCATCGCCCGAGTGCGGACGGCGACACGTCGGACACGGCCGCGCCGGGGGCCTGTCACCGCCTGAGGAACTGGCCGTAGGTTCAATGTGGGTTCTCCGTTGCGGCGGGATTCAGGCCGTATAGACTAGAAGGAGCGAGTCCGGCCGATCCCGTCTCGATCGGCATGCGCGTCGAGCGCATGGTCCTGGGCGGGGGCGGGTTTCATGTACAGGGCGCATCCTTTCTCCGTGATCGCCCGCGGAGGCTCGGAGAGAGTCATGTCCTCGAAACGCCAGGACCCATCCGGCCCCTCGGACCCCGCGCGGGAGGACTCGGGGGCCCAAGCCGGCGAGGGCACCCCGAACGGCGGTCGGCGGCGCAAGTGGTGGGGCGGCGCCAGCACCCGGCCGGACAGCCCGCCTCCCGCCGCACCGCTCCCCGCGACGGCCGCGAGCTTCGGCACGATGGCGGGCCAGACCGATGGCGCGACCGAGAACGCGCCGTGCGCGGTTGTCCCCCGTACCGAGATGACCAACGGTCCCGCGACGGCCACCGCCGCCGGGGAATCTGCCGCGGCGATGGCCGCCCCCGAAGCGACCGCAAACATCGTGACCCGTGCCGAGGACGCACCCGAGGCCCTGGCGACGGGTCCGGCCACGGCCCAGGCGCCCACGGTCGAGAGGAAGGCCAGCGGCCCGCCGACCGAGACGCAATCGTTGCCCGACAAGGAACGTCTCACGCAGGCTTTCACCCCGCATCGGCACGCGGAACCCGCCCCGATGAGCGGCACCGCCCGCGCCGGGTCGAGTACCTTCGCGCCCACGCCGACCCCCGCGACGCCCGAGAGCGATTCCGGCGGCTCGGGTGGCAACGTTGCCGACGCCGACCTGGCCCCGGGCCACGTGCTCTTCAAACGCTATGAAGTGATCAAGATGCTCGGGCGCGGCGGCATGGGCACCGTCTGGCTCGTCAAGCATCAGACGCTCGGCGTCGAACGCGCTCTCAAGCTCATCAACTCCAAGAGCGCCAACAACAAGGAAATTCGCGCGCGGTTCCACCGCGAGGCGAAGGTGATGGCTCAGTTCTCCAACCATCCCAACGCCGTCACCGTCCACGACGCCGCCATGAAACGCCGCGTCGCCTACATCGAGATGGAGTACGTCAAGGGCGACAGCATCGATCATCTGCTCGTCCGCGGCGAACCCATGCCACTCGACTGGACCGCGCGCATCTTGCGACAGCTTTGCACCGTGCTCCAGGTGGCCCACGATAAGGGGATCATACACCGCGACTTGAAGCCGTCGAACCTGATGCTCCTCGACGGCTGCAAGCCCGGTGAGGAGCAGTTGAAGGTCCTCGACTTCGGCATCGCCAAGATGCTCGGCCAGGACCAGGCGGCGGGCGACGCGATCACGGTAACCGACTTGCAGACGGCGAAGAATTCGTTCATCGGCACACCGCCGTACGCCAGCCCGGAGCAGGCTTCGGGTCAAGCCGAGCGCCGCAGCGACCTGTACTCGGTGGGCGTGATCCTGTTCGAGTTCCTGACCGGCTGCCGGCCCTTCTCGGGCCCGCTCGTGAGCCAGATCCACGACACGTTGGTCACGCCCCCGCCCCGGTTCAAGAAGGTGAACCCGAAGGCGAACGTGCCCCCGGACATCGAGAATTTCGTACAGCGCTGCCTGAAGAAGAAGCCGGACGACCGCCCGCAGTCGGCCGCCGCGCTCTGGGAAGAGTTCCTCGCGGCGCTGCCGCCGGCGGTCCGCACCCAAACCGGCGCGAGCCTCGGTCCGGTGGCGGCGCCCGGCACACGGCGCGTACCCGTGCGGCGCACACCCCGGATCCGGCCGCGCCTCGTCGTGGGCCTGGTTCTGCTGGGCCTTCTGCTCGCCGCGGGCGCGGGACTGGCCTGGGTCCTGAATCGCCGGTCCTGGCCGCCCAAGGATTACGCGCCCGTGGTCGAGGCCGGAAAAGAGAATGGGCGGGATAAGACCCTGGTCTACAAGCCGGACGGCACGCGCTTTCCGTTGATCCCCGGCGGCAAGTTCCTCATGGGCGACTGGAACCAGCCGGAGAAGTGCCTGAACGTCAAGCTGTCCGACTTCTACATGCAGGAGTCCGAAGTCACCAACGGCCAGATGCTCCGGTACTTCACTCAAGTGAACAAGCCTGAGATCATCCCCTCCGAGTTCAAGGCGGCTTACGATCAGCTCATCAAGAACGGGGTGAGTGAGGACGAGGCGCTTCAGTACCCGGCGGTGGGCATCCCGCACGACCTGGCCGCGGAGTATGCCCGGTGGGCCGGCGGCGCGCTGCCGACCGAGGCCCAGTTCGAGTACGCCGAGCGATCGGGGGGCAAGGAGAAGCGTTTCCCCTGGGGCAACGATCCCAGCAAGGAGAAAACCCGCATCGACAGACCCGCCGAGGATTACAGGCCGGCCCCCGTCAAGAGCGTTCCCACCGACCAGACCGAGCAGGGCATCTTCGACCTCGCCGGCAATGTTCACGAATGGTGCCGCGATGTCTGGGACGTGCTGCCGGTCTCCAAGCACGAACTCCAGATGGATTACGAAGGACCCGATCCGACCGAGGCCTCTCAGTACGTGATCCGGGCGCGGGCTATGATGCGCAGGAGATCGCCCCGGCGGCGTCCTCATATCGCGAGGATCACGAGGTCGGGAACTACCAGGAGGGAGGACCTCGGTTTCCGCATCGTCCTGGAGCCGCCGCGCGGAGGTCTGCTGGGGGGACTGTTCCCGAAGACGACAAAGAAGCCTCCGCCGCTGGGTCCTCCGGCCAAGGCCGACGAAGCCAAGAAGGAACCGGCGGGGCCTGTGCCTGCCGTGCCGCCTCCTCCCCCGGTGCGGACGCCCCAGAAATGGGCCGTCGTCATCGGGGTCGAGCAATATGCGGACAGCGATGCGCGGCTCTGCCGGGGGACGGTCGTCGATGCCCGGAAGTTCCGCAACTTGCTTGTCACGGAGGCGAAGTGGGATTCGTCCCACGTCCTGCTCTTGACCGATGACGGGTCCAACCCGCTCCCCGACCCGGCGGCACCGGCGCCCAAAGAGGTCAAATCGACGCAGGAAAACTTCCAGTGGGCGTTTCAGAAGTGGCTGGCGCCGCGGCTCAAGGCGGGCGATCTGGCCGTGGTTTACTTCGCCGGCCAGGCGGTGAGCCTGTCCGCCGATTCCGAGTATGTGGCCAAGTCGCCGACCGCCCATCGCGAGCTGCTCTTGCCGCAGGATTCCCAGACCACGGCGCCGTTGCGCTGGGGGTTCGCCCTGGAGGATGCCCTCGATACGCTGCCGGAGCGGGGCCAGTGCTCGATCGTCTGCCTGCTGGATACCTCGCCGTGGGGGCGCAAACAAACCGTCAAGGGCTTCACCAAGGTGGACAAGGACGCCGGTCAGCGCTGGCTGGCGAGCCTCGCGCGCTGGCCGGGCGTTTCGGTCTGGATGGCCGCGGATGGCCAGGCGGCCAAGGAAAAGTCTCTGGGCGGCGGCCAGTTCACCGAGAGCCTGCTGCGCGCGCTGGGCACCACGGCGCAGCCCCGCGCGCTGGTGGCGGCCCTGGAACGGCTCAACCACGACGCGGACCTGGCGCGGGTTCACTTTCGCACCCGGGGGGGACTCACGCCGCGGCTGACCCTCTGGTCTGAGCAGCTTCTGCCCGCCTTCGAGGACGACCCCCAGTATCGTCTCTTTCTCCAGCGCGGCCACGCGCGGCAGGTCCTGGACATCGCTTATAGCGCCGACGGCAGCCAGCTTTTTTCGGCCGGCGAGGACTCCACCGTCCGCTTCTGGCGCGTCGCCGACCGCACCCTTCTGCGCGTTTTGACCAGCCCCGCCGTGGGCGTCAAACGGCTCGTGCTCAGCCCCGACGGCCGCCGGTTGGCCCTCGGCGACGGCGCCGGCGTCGTCCGCGTCTGGGACTTCGTCGAGAGCAAGGAACGCACCTGCGAACGCATGCCCGGCGATCCCGCCCCCATCAATCGCCTGGCCTTCCTGCCGGACAGCACGCACCTCATCGCGCTCAATGAGCAAGGCGTCTGCTCGCTCTGGAAGGACGACGGCAAGAAGCTCGCGCTCGTGAAGAACTGGCCCGGGAAGGCGGTGGGCCTGCTCGCCACCGCGGAGGTGTCCGCCGGCGCGGGGGATACGGAGTCCCCCGGCGCGGTCGTGGCGCTCGTCCCTCTGAAGGACGACGCCACCCTCGGCGATCAACTCCTGACCTATCGCGATGTGGCCCAGGCCCCGAGCTACATCGAGAGCGAGCCCGGCATCACCTGTTTGTGCCTCTCGCCCGACGGCCGGCGGCGGGCCATCGGCACGGGCCGGGGCCGCGTCAAGGTGCAGCGCTTGATGGACAAGTGGCAAACGATCTTCGACGAGGAGACCTGGGAAGGACCCGTCGCGACGCTGGCCCTCTCCGGCGAGTCGCTGCTTGTGCAGTCCGGGTCCCCGGGCGCGTTTCAGACCCGGCTCGTGTATCACCTGATCCCCGGACTGGGCGGCAAGACCAAGTCGGAGACCGAAGACCTCAAGATTGCCGAGCCGCTGGAGCGCATCACGTTCGCCCCGGGAGGGCGCGCCGTGGCCGTCGTCACGGCCGAGACCGGCACGGTCCACGCCTGGACGATCGACGAGACGTTGATCCCCATCACGCTCTCGCAAGAGAACGCCCCGTCGGCCATCGCCGTCGGCATTGCCCCCGACGGCCGGCAACTGGCGATCGGCGGCCAGGAGGGGAGCATCCGGTTCTTCGACCTGTCCCGGGGCGGCAAGCCCGTGGCCACGATCCCCGCGCACCGCGGCCAGGTCGCCCATATCGCGGTCGCGCCCGAGGAACGACTGTTGCTTCAGGTCACACGCGACCGGACCGCCTCCATCTGGGACCTGGCGGATCGCTCGGTCATCCCGCTCCCGGGCGCGTTTCTCCCGGGCGGGGCGTTCGTGCCCAAGTCGAGCTTGCTGGCGCTGGTGAACGAGGAGGGGGCGGTCGTCCTGTATGACCCCGCGCTGGCCAGGGTCGTCTCGGTGCTGGCCAAGCCCGCGGGGTCGAAATGGAACTTCGACCGGGTGAGCGTCTCGCCCGACGGCCGTTTCGTGGCCGCCGGCTGCGATTCGGCGCCCTCGTCGCTGTATGGGACATCCAGGCGCATGCCGAGACGATCAAGCCTGCCGCCGAGATCCGCAAGTTCCACCTGGATGGAATCCGCGCCGTCGCTTTCACGGCGGATGGACACGCGCTCCTGACCGCGAGCGAGGACGGCGCGGTGGCGTTCTGGAGCGTGACCGAGAAGGGCGTCCAGACCGACACGCCGGCGAAGACTTTACCCAAGGCCCACATCCCCGCGAACCAGCCCCTGTTCGCCGCGGCGCTCGCGCCGGTGGCCGGCGGCCGGGTCGCGCTCGGGTGGGGACGCTACGACCGCAAGAACGACCGCTGGCTGGGCAAGATCGATCTCTGGAACCCCGAGAAAGACGCTGTTGTCTCCTTGACGCTCGAAGGCGTCGAGGGCACCCTGCACGCGCTGGGCTTCTCGGGCGACGGCGGCTTTTTGGCCGCGGGCGGCACGTCCAAACGCCTCTATGCCTGGGACGTGCGCGGCGAGGCCAAACGCAACCTGAGCCTGTCCTGGCGTCACGACGAGCAGATCAACACCCTGGCTGCTCTCCCCGGCCCCGCCGGACTGCTCCTCTCGGGAAGTGATGATACGACCGTCCGGCTCTGGAACCTCCAGACCCCGAAACAACCCCTGCTGGGCACGCTGGCCCTGGCCCAGAGTGGTCCCAACTGGGTGACTTACGCTCCCAACGGCCTCTTTGACGGCTCGCCCGAGGGCGTGCGCCAGGTCAGCCGCCTCTCGGGCGGCGCGCTGTTGCGGCTCGAACAGCTCTTCGTGCGCGATTTCCAGTTCGGTCTGACCGGGGATCTGCTCGCCGGAGGCCCGCCCGAGCTGAATACCAAGATCGATACGGCCGACATCGCGCGGATGGTCCTGGAACTCGCGCCGGCCGGGGAGGGTCAGGGCCGCGCCCAGACACTGACGCTCTGGGTCGGCAAGGACGACGTGACCGACCTGCGGCTCTATCACAACGGCATGGTCATCCGCGACGGCATCGAGAAGGATCTCAAGGACGGCAGGCTCAGTCTGCCCGTCACGCTGACCGGCGGCGCGAATCGCTTCTACGCCATGGGGACCGTGACAAACCACCCCGACGGCCGCTCGAACGAGGTCGAGGTGGCCTACGACGCGACGACCAACGGCCGGCTGCACGTGCTGGCCCTCGGCGTCGGCGACTACAAGACGGCCAAGCTCCAGTACGCCAAGGCCGATGCCCAGGATCTAGGCAAGTATCTCGGGCAGCACCCGATCCAGGCCGAGCAGATCGACCAGATCAAGCCGATCGTGCTCACCGATGAGGCCGTCAACCGTCAGGGGGTGGAGAGCGCCTTCAACCAGATCCGCGAGGACGTCCGCAAACGCCCCGAGGATACCGTGGTCGTGTTCCTGGCCGGCCACACCGATCTCCGCGACGATCGTTACTGTCTCTTGCTCCCCGGAGCCGAGCTGACCGGCCCCGCGGTCGCGCACGCCCGGGGCCAGGGAGTGGCCGTCAAGAAGGATGCACCGACTGCCAACGACCCGACCTTGCTCCCCTACGCCGAGATTCACCGCCGCCTGGCTGGTCTGGATGCGCTCAACCGCCTGGTCATCGTCGATGCCTGCCAGGCGGAGGCGATTCTCGACGACCCGTTCGTGAAGCGCATCCAGCGCCTGGTGGACCAGGACTCGCGCAAGTCGCGCACCAGCTACCTGATGGCCGCCCGCAAGGGCGAATTGGCCGGCGAGGCCCCCGAGCTCAAGCACGGACTCTTGACCTACACAGTTCTGCACGGCCTCGGCGATCCCAGCCTGGCGCGGCTGGACGATCTGAAGATCTTCGACGAGCGCCCCAACGCCGATCTCAACGGCGACAAGAGGATCGACACCGATGAGCTGCGGACGTATGTGCGGGCCTTGCTCCCGCCCCTGACCGCCCATTTCTCCGACCTGGTCGGCCGCGCCGGCGAGGCCATGCCGCCCCCCGGCCGGCACGAACGGCCCCTGCGCTATCAGACCGTCACCGCCGCACCGTTCCCGCTCGCCAAGTTGCCGTGAGTGGTCTGATCACGGGATCCGAAGGTGTGAGAGGAGAGTCTGTAGCAGTGTCACCGGGTGGGCTGGAACATCTCAGCCCCAGAGGGGCGAGATCGTAAAGCCTGGGGCGTCAGCCCCAGGAAGAAGGAACAAGCATGGTGTTCTGGGATTTTCGAGCCCCGCAGGGGCGACATCGCGTTGCGTGGTGGGGAGCGACTCCTTCTTCCTGGGGCTCACGCCCCAGGCTTTACGATGGCGCCCCGCTGGGGCTGAGAGAACCCGGAAACGATGCATTGGCAGGCTGAAGCCTACCCTACAAAGCGCTTCTCGTCTCAGCGTCGCACGCGGTCCGGGTCGGAGTTCTCGACCATCCGGGGGCGGCCGTCCAGCGCGTTCGCCCGGCGCGTCTGGGCGACCAGGTCGCGGAAGTTCTGCCGGGTGGGGGCGGCCAGGTGGGGCTGATTGACGGCGACCGTCGTGGCCCAGTTCGGGTACATCTCCACCAGGCGGGCCATCAGCGAGACAAACCAGCCGGCCTCCTGCACCTGGTCTTCGAGCAGCTTCTCGATCAAGGGCCGAACGGTGGCGGCGACCGCCTTCCAGCCCCGCGAGTCGATCTTGACGAAGGCCTCGACATCATGCCGCACCCAGGGCTCGCCGTTCTGTTCCTTCAGGAAGGCCGAATGGACCAGGAGCACGACCCGGCCCGACAGCCGGGGGTGGCCGTGCGGACCCGCATATTCAAGAGTACATAACAACACATGCAGCCGGGGCGAGCGGTAGACGAATTCCCAGGTGGCCGTGGTGCCGTTACCGTCCTCCCCTTCATAGCGTCCCGGACCCGCGGGGCGCAGGTGCGCGGGGGTCGGCGAGAGGTCCTGCCAGAGGGCCAGCGTCAGGGCCGGCTCGTTCAGCAGCGCCAGATAGAGCCGGGGATTCGCGGGGAAGGTGTCCGTCTTGCCCAGGCGGTGGAAGTGGGCGCCGCGGATCACGTCGGAGACGCTCTCGCGCTGCGCCGGCGCGAGCTGATCGAGCGGCACAAGCTGGGCTGGATCGGCCGTGTGCGAGGCCGCGCGGACCGGACCCAGGCCGGCCAGCGCCATCGCCATCGCGAGACTCAGCCACACGGTCCCGCGCCGTCGGAACCCTTTGGGGCCGTTCATGGATGCTTCGCTCCCTCGATGGCCCACCGCGACGTTCCCGCGCGCCGTCCTCCGCGCCAGCATACCCGCACGCCGCGGCACGCTCTATTCATCGGCCGGATCGGGTTGCCTCCTGACCACGAAGCCGGATTGTGGCAAATTCGAGTGCTGGCGCGGATATAGGAAATACAGGAAGAACGGTCGCGTTAAAGCCTTTGTAGAGGTTTGACCGCCTGTGACGGTGCCGCGCAGGAACGTCCGAGGTTGGCCCCTCTGACCATCGCGGCACGAACCCGTGACAGGCGCGTTTCGAATGCCATAACCCGTTGCAGAATATTGGCTTCAATCGCGTGCGAGAATGGCTTTAAAGGCGCCATGGAAATCGGCCCACATGCTCCTGAAAGCCGTTTGTAACGTGGGACACCTGGTTTCCGGGACAAAGTCAAGGGACGATGGGGTTCGTTCGGCGCCTGCCGAATTGGGTTCGATCGGCGCACCGGGACCAAACAAGGACCGGAGTGGAAACGGCTTGCCAAAGACCCGGGTACGGCCGGGGCGCGGTCGTTCGCCATCATCATCGTGGTTCGCCGACCGAACCTTCACACGAAAGCGCACGGGGGTCGAGATGCGAGCCGTGGCGGGTGGCACTTCTTGGAGGGGGGCCGGCCCGGCTCCGGCGATCGTGCCCGATCACCACGAATCGAGGCATCTACGGGAGCGGACATGGCTATTGTCATACATGGATTGAGCGACCCCGGAGGAAGGTGATTTCCTGCAACGTCTCCTTGACAGTCGGCGGCTTGAGAGACTAACATTTCACTACACCTTTGATTCTGCATCTCGTCATATCTCGGCTCATCGAGCTTCCTACATCTCAGGGTACCGGCAGGGGAGGGATCACTGCCTTCCTTCCGCGAGGACCCGGTCTCTCAACCAAGGAGGGTGTCCAGGTGGGATCAAACCTTCTCGGCCCCGCCTGCGCGGGGTTCGCGGCCCTGGTCGCGATCGGTCTGGTCGAACCGCGATCGAGAGCCGCGGCGATCCGTCCTGCGGCCCAGGCGCGCGCGGCCGACCGATCGAGTGTGCCACCGGTCGATGAGCCCGACTCAAGCCCGTCGCCCAGGCGGCGCGCACCGTTGCGTTCCACCCCGACGAAGTCCACTCCGGATGCGGCCTCCGGATGGCATGCACCCAGACAAGCCCTCAAGGCGGACGAGGAAACCGGTCCGCGGCGCGTCCGGAAGACCGCGGAAGAGACATCGCGGTCGGCAACCGTGACATCCCTGCTGGGTAGGACACTGGGGTTCTCGCAGGGCGATGATCGCAGCCCGGTTACGTCCGTTGCGCCGCATCGGAACATGCCCGCCTCGGGCGGGACATCCGACGCGTCGGCATCGGCCGGCACCGATCCGGTGAGCGCCGGCGCGACGAATGCCGAGCCCCTCCAGTCTTCCGCAACGGGATGGATCGGCATCCAACCGTGTGAGCGTGACCGATCCGGCGACCGCCATCGTTCGGCCGGACCCACCTGCGCCGAAAGCCGCACCCGAGCCCGTCGCGACGCCTGCCAGCACCGTCGCATCGAGCCCAGCTCCGAATCCCGCTTCGGATAACTCTGTCTCAACTCCCTCAGCGGTAACGACCACGCCCGCCGCAGCGACTGCCGCCGCACCGGCTGCCACGACGGCCACACCGGCTGCCACGACGGCCACACCAGCCGCGATTGCTGCCACGACCCCGCCGGCCGCGCCAGCGACACAGACCGCGCCGGCCACCACGACCGCACCGGCTGCCACGGCCACACCAGCCGCGCCGACGACACCGGCCGCGCCAGCGACACAGACCGCGCCGGCCACCACGACCGCACCGGCTGCCACGGCCACACCAGCCGCGCCACGACACAGACCGCGCCGGCCACCACGACCGTGCCAGCTCCCACGGCCACACCAGCCGCGCCACACACCGCGCCAACGACACAGACCGCGCCGGCCACCACGACCGCACCGGCTGCCACGGCCACACCAGCCGCGCCGACGACACCGGCCGCGCCAACGACACAGACCGCGCCGGCCACCACGACCGTGCCAGCTCCCACGGCCACACCAGCCGCGCCAACGACACCGGCTGCGCCAACGACACCGGCTGCGCCGACGACCGCTTCCTCGTCGCGAGCGGACTCCACCGCTCCCATGCCGGTGGTGGTCAGCGCGCCGCCGGCTCCCCCCTCTGGTCGCGGGATAACTCCGTTCCGAGCCCGGCGCCGCCACTGCCAAGCACCGCGATGATGGTCCAGGCCCTCCTTTCTCAGAGTGGTCTGGGCCCCGCTCCGATCGCGCCCAGTGCGAGCGGTCCCGCCGCCAGCGTCGCCGCCCCCTCCAAACCGATCGCCAGCAGCGCCGGGACCACCAGCCCGGCGCCCGCCACGGCCTTGGGCACGGACCCGGCGTCGGCCTCCCTGCCGGGATCATCGCCGAACCGACCGGCCGAGGCCGCCATCGAATCGGCTGCGAAGCTGCCGCCCCTACCCGGAACGGGACGCCCTGGCCTTCCCGATCCGACGCGACCCGGACTGACCGGTCTGATGCAAAATTCCCTGGCCAGCTCCGTGTCGACAGCAACGCCGATCCCGGCGCGGCCTCGCGGCGTGGTGGCCGCCCGCGACCTCGGTAGCACCCCATCCGAGCCTGTACCGATCCCCGAGCCCGCCCCTTTCATTGCCTGGCTGATGGCCCTGCTGACATTTGTCTTTTTTGCGCGCGCCGTCGGGCGCGCCACTTACGCGGCTCCGCAAAGCCATGTCGCGTGCGCTTCGGCTCAGTCGTAGGGTGCGTCGAGTCTGCGATGACGCACCTCTTCCCTCATGAGCTTTAGGGGATGGTGTAGGGGAAGGTGCGTCATCGCAGACTCGACGCACCCTACAAGACTGAGTTAAGCCCGAACTATAGGTTTGACACCAATTTCCCCACCTTATGGTTTGACACCAATTTCCCCACCCACCAATTTCCCCACGGCCTGTCGTTGGTTCCGCTGCGCCAATGCGAGCACCGCCTCGCGGAGGTCGCGGCAAATTGCCTCGGCCGCCTCCTTGCCGGGCTTCAGGGCGGTGTAGCGGCGCGGCTGGCCGATCAGCAGCCGCACCTTTCGCGGCCGGGGAAACCGAGCCGCCCTTCGGCCAGGCGCGGAACGTCCCGTCGAGGTGGCACGGCACCACCGACAAATCGCTGCCGGCCAGGAGCAGCGAGATGCCTGGCCGAAACTCACCGATCTCGCCCGTCGTGCTCCGCGTCGCTTCGGGATAGATCACAAGGATATTGCCCGGTTTCTCAAGCACCGCCTTGCAGAGACTCAGGCTCTGGCGAACGTGGGTCCGGCGGTCGAAGGGCAGGGCGTTGACGAGAATGGACGCCAGGGCCGTACGTGGCAGACTCTCGAAGAAGAAATCCTTCGCCGCCGCGGGAAACACGCGGTGCAGCTTCCCCAGCGGCAGCGCGGAGATAATCGCCAGCGTGTCCAGGTGGCTGGCGTGGTTCGCAACAATCATGTACGAGCCTTCCCGAGGAAGGTTGTCGCGTCCGACGATGCTCAAGCGGTGATAGATCCGCAGCCAGGCACGGATGAGAATGGCACCGGCGACTCCGCAGCCCGAAGACCAGCAGCTCAGGCTCCCGCGGGAACTGTCGCAGGCGCTCGATGAGCGTCTTGTCGAGCTGTTCCGATGTGTCGTAATGCCAGGGTTCCATGGGCTGGCCTTGTCCCCGGACGGCGCAGGCTTAGTAAAGGTCGTGGAACCAGCGCACCATGTGAAAGAACAAGGGGGCGACGTAGATGAGGCTATCCACGCGATCCAGGATGCCGCCGTGGCCCGCCAAGACGGCGCCCATGTCTTTGACGCCCAGGTCGCGCTTGATGACGCTGATCGAGAGATCGCCCAGTTGGCCGGCGATGCCCACGATCAGCCCCGTGAGCACGAGTTCCACCGTGGCGAAATGCGGAAACGAGAACCGCATGAGCCACGGCAGCGCCAGGGAGACGGCCAGCGCCGCCGAGCGCGCCCTCCCAGGTCTTGTTGGGACTGATGTTGCTGCGCAGGGGATGACGGCCGAAGAGCTTGCCGCATGTGAACGCGGCGACATCATTCAACTCCACCGCGAAGATCAGGTAGAGCAGGTAGCCGTAGGCATGGTTGGCGTTGGCCAGGTAGCTGGCATGGCCGAGCATCCAGCCGATATAGAGGAAGCCCAACAGCGCCAGGGCGATCGTTTGCAGTTGCCCTTCCGCACGGTTCCGCACAATTGGCACGAGCAGGATGGCGGCCATGACATACGCCGGCAGGATCGCAAACAAGCCGTACCACCCGGGGCGGTCCAGCCGCGGGTCGGGAACAAGCGACACCACGCCGACGGCGACGATGCCCAGATAAACGAGTGCCGTCATCGCCCAATCGCGATAAATCCCGGTCGCGCGGGCGTACTCTTTGAAGCCGAAAAGACTCACCAAGGTGACGAAGCAGATCGTCGCCGCGCGGCCGAGAAAGATGGCGCCCACCACCAGGGGCACCATGACGAGCCAGCCCCGATAGGCATTCCAGGCATGCCCGACGTTGCGCCGCAGTCCCCAGCGCAACGCCGCGAGCACCGCGCCGGCGACGACGAGCATCGCCGCGACCAGGATGAGATAAATGCGCACGACCTCACTCGCAAGCGCCGCGGTGGGAGACACGACGTCGGCTCCTTTTGGCTGAAACGGCTATGACGGCAACTCCCGGAGATGCCGGGCGATCCGTCGCAGACGCCGGCCTGCGGTCCACACCTCGCCCGCGACGACCAGCATGAGCACCCACGCCACCGCGCCCCATCCGCTCACCAGAAGCTCGGCCTGCCACGCGGCGGGTGCCACGGCGCAATAGAGGGCCACCAAAGTCATGACGAACGCTCGTTGCGGCTTGGCCATGGGGCCGCAGAACTCTTGCGGGCGCCGGCCACTTTGCCCTGCGCGCGCAGGTAGGCCAGAAACACGGCCAGGCAGGCGGCCAGGTAGCCGAGCGATGGCTGGCCGCCGAGCCCATAGCCCGCGCCGATGAACATCGCGGCGTCCGAGACGCGATCGGGCACCTCGTTGTAGAGCACGCCGGTCGGCGAGGCTTTGCCGGTCTCGATCGCGACCATGCCGTCGAACATGTTGGCCAGCAGGCGGAGTTGAATCAGGACCGCGGCGGCGGCGAAACACAGCCGGCTGAGAACTGCGCTGGGGACCAACGCCGTGGCCGCCAGGGCGGCACCGGCCCCGAGGCCCGCGATCATGCCCGCCAACGAGATCGCATTGGGCGATGCGCCTTGCACCGCCAGCCAGTGGGCGACGGCCTTCGACGCCGCGCGGTCGCGCGACGCCAGCGGGCGTCGCTCGGGCTCCAGATCGTGCGCGCTCATCGCTACTTCCCCATGCCCATGAGGCACATTCCCGCGACTAACAGCAACATGCCGACCACATTCACCGGGCGAATCGGTTCGTGGAAGGCCAGCCAAGCGATGATCGCCGCCCAGATGAACGTGGTCGCGTAGACGGGATAGAGCACGCTCATCGCCCCGCCCCGTTTGAAAGCGCCTACGAAAAGCCCCATCACCAGCACGTAGCAAACGATACCGGCAAGCAACGGCGGATTCGCCAGATAGCTCCACCAAGAGCCGGTGGCCCGTTCTGCACCGGATTTGTAGAGAAACTGGCCCACCGCGCCCAGCAGCGCCGCAAGCATGAACAACACGATCGAGAGGACAGGGGTCTGCATGGACTGTACTCGGAAAGTCGACAGTTGGGACAAGTTCAGGTCCTGTTCCGCGCACTCGCGTGAGTTTAATGTCACAGCAGGGCGTGTCCAGCCGCAATTTGTAATAGCGGCCGACGGCGGAAGTGGCCTTGTCCGGGTGGCACGGTCGGGTATCATTCGCCGCGCGACAGGGAAGGTCGAAGGGAACGGGCTTGGTCGCGTCGCAAGGAGGATCGTCATGGGGCGAGGACGTGGCATCCGGTGGGCTCTCACGCTGATCGCGGGAGCGAGCCTGCTCGTGGCGTTGGGAATCGCCTGGCGGGGCGGGATGCCCGGCGCGAAGACGGCGCCGAAGCACGAGGCGGCGTCGGCGGCGGCGCCCGACTCGGGGCACGGGCTGGTCGCGGCGCTGCGAGGCGGCGACGCGACGGCGCTGACGATCGTTCATGAGCGCGCCACCGCCAAGGCCGAGCCGGGCGAGGCACGGGCGCTGACCGAGTCCGAGGCCATCGAGTGGCTCGACCAGTTGACCGCGCTGCGGGGCGGGTACCGCACATTGCCGCCTACTGCCAAGATCCAGCGCACGAGATCGCCGGGGGGATGCTGGCGAAGTTCGCCGTCGAGGGGACGCCGTCCGGGTGGTCGCAGGTGTTGCCGCCGTCTTACGACATCCTCAGCGCGGGTCTGTCCGATCCTCGGCCCGAGGTCCGCGCCTCGGCGCTGGAGGTCGTCGGCCGGCTCTGGACCTGGACGCCCGGCTGCTCGATGACGCCCGCCGAGGAAAAGGCCGTCGCCTCCTGGAAAGAGGGATACTATCCGTCCGTGCTGCACAACTTGAGCGAGCCCGAGCCGCTCACGCGACAGAAGGCCATTGCCTGTCTGGGGGAACTGCCGATCGATGACAAAGCCGCCCCGGCCGTGGCGTTTCTGCGGGATGCGAACCTGTCGATCCGGCTGCAGGTCCTGACCTCGTTCGCGCCTCGGCCGACGGTCTTGACCGAGGAGGCCATCCTGCCGCTCTTGCACGATCCGATTCCCGACCTGTCCGGATTGGCGGAGCGCGTCTTGAAGGCTCGGGGGCTGTCCGCGGATCTGATCGGCCTGGGACGCATGGTGACCGATGATCGTCCCGAGATGCGTGTATCGGTCATCTCCTTGTTGATGAAACGCGAGGATCTCGATCCGGTCGTCTGGCTGCTGCGGCTGACGGAAGACAAAGACGAGTTGGTGCGTCTGAAGGCCGTCGAAGCCTGCGCCGGGCGGTTGACGCCGGAGTTGATTCAGAGGTTGCGCGAACTCTCGGCGGCGGACACGTCCGAGGCCGTCCGCAGCGCCGCCACCAAGCTGATCCCGGCGGACAAGACCGTCGCGCTACCGCCGCTGCCCGGCTCTCCCAGCCTGCGGCCCAAGGCCAATTGAACGAGGCGCACGCTCTCGAGGGTGGCATGCCCACGTCTTCGTGGGCATGTTCGCCCACCCCGCCCGCACGCGCGGACATGCCCACGAGGACGTGGGTACGTGTTTAGCGTCTCGCGCGCCTGTTTTCCGGGGTTTTTCTGTGTAGCGGCGGCCGTCCCGGCCGCTCCGAAGACCGTTCCGACCGGAGCGGCCGGGACGGCCGCCGCTACACAGAAAGGACTTACGACAAACGGCGGGACGCTAAACACGTACAGACGTGGGCATGCCACCCGACGCGGACATGCCCACGAAGACGTGGGCATGCCACCCGACCAGACTTCCGTTTTTTCGGGAGTGACCGGGCCGGTCGTGCCGATGATGACGCTAAAGGTATTGTGGTCCTTTCGTCGGTTGCCTCTTCGTCGCACGTCTCCTTCCTGTCTCCACAACATCCGAGAGCGACGAAACGGTCCTGAACCAGGGAGCTGTTTCGCATGCTCTTCGCCTATTTCGGCCCGGACACGCTCTTGCCCATCACCTCGACGGTGGCGGCCGTCGTGGGCTTCCTGCTGATGTTCGGCAGGCAAGTCGTGCTGCTGATCAAGAACGCGCCTCGCCGGGCCTGGCGCGGGGCGGGACGAGAGTCGGCGTCGCCCGCAAGCAACGGCCGGTCAATCCGCCGGCAGGCGACTGCGGCCCGACCGGGCCAACAAGACGGGTCCGCGACGCCCGGCCTCCCAGCCGGATCGGGTTCGTTCATGAAGGGGCGCCGCTCGACCTTCAAGAAGGTCGTCGTGATCGGCCTGGACGGGCTGGAACCTTCCATCGCCGAGGCCATGCTGGCCGCGGGCGAGCTGCCGGCCCTGGCGCGCTGGATTGCGCAGGGCGGTTTGTCGCGCGTGGCCACGACGTCGCCGGCGCAGACGCCGGTCGCCTGGTCGACCTTCGCCACGGGCACCAACCCGGGCGGGCACGGCATCTTTGACTTCCTCACGCGCGATCCCCACACCTATCTGCCCGACCTGGCCCTGAACCGCTACGAGCAAAAAAGCCCCTGGCTGCCTCCCAAGGCGGTCAACCTCCGCCGCGGCACGCCGGTCTGGGACGTGCTCGCCAGCGCCGGGATCGGCTCGACCATCCTGCGCTGTCCGTGTACCTATCCTCCAAGCCTGGAACGCGGGCGGATGCTCGCCGGCATGGGCGTTCCCGACCTGCGCGGTGGACTCGGTACGCCCACGTTCTTCTCCACGGGCGGGGACCTCGCCGCGCGCGAAAGCGAGAACGTCGTGCGGCTGTCGGGTCCGTCGGGCGGGGTCATCGCCACGCAGCTCATCGGCCCCAGAAACCCCAAGGACCGCGCACCCCTCGGCTTCGATCTGACAATCGAGTCCGATCCCGCCGCCGGGCGCGTGCGGATTCGCTCGGCGGGCCAGCCGGCCGAGATGGCCGTCTCCGAGGGGGCCTGGAGCGACTGGCTGCGGGTCAAATTCAAGGCCGGGCTGCTCCAGTCGATCCGTGGCATGGTGCGCTTTTATCTTGTCCGGCTCGAACCGGAGCTGGAACTGTACGCCTCGCCGATCAACTTCGATCCGGAGATGCCCCTCTTCCCGATCAGCGCGCCGCCCGGCTTCGCCCAGGAGCTGACCGAAGCGCTGGGGACCTTCCACACGACGGGCATGGTCGAGGACCACACCGGCCTGAACAACGACCGCCTCGACGAATGGGCGTTCCTCGATCAGTGCGAGGAAGTCTGGAACGAGCGGGAAGCGATGATGCTCCACGAGCTCGAACGCTTCGATGAGGGTCTGTTCTACTGCTTGTTCGATACGCCCGACCGTGTCCAGCATATGTTTTGGCGCTTCCGCGAACCCGATCACCCCGCGAACCTGGGCGCCGCGCCGCCGGCCGAGTTCGTCCCTGTGGTCGAGGAGCAATATCGCCGCGCCGACGAGGTCCTCGGTCACGTGCTCGAACAGGCCGACGACCAGACCCTGGTGATCGCGCTGAGCGATCACGGCTTCGGGTCGTTTCGTCGCGGTGTAAACTTGAATACCTGGCTTCATGAACAGGGTTTGCTGGCGCTGTGCGCGGGCGTCGCGGCCCACGACTACCCGCGCTGTATCGACTGGTCGCGCACACGCGCGTTCGCCGTCGGCCTGGGGGGGATCTATCTGAATCTCGCGGGGCGCGAGCGGTCGGGCATCGTCAAGGCCGACGAAGCCGACGAGCTGAAGGCGGCCATTGTTCGAAATCTGACCGGATTAGCCGATCATGAGCGCGCGAACGTGGCCGTCCGCAACGTTCGTACTCGTGAGGAACTGTATCACGGGCCCTGCGCCGCGGAAGCCCCCGATCTGACCGTGCATTTCGCGGCCGGCTATCGCGTGTCCTGGAACTCGTCGCTGGGCGGAGTGGCGGCGGGGCTGTTCGAGGACAACACCCAGAAATGGGGCGGCGACCATATCGTCGATCCCGATCTGGTGCCCGGCGTGCTGGCCATGAACCGGCCGTTTCAGAAGGACGGGGCACGGCTTTTGGATCTCGCCCCGACGATCCTTGCGGCATTGGGCGTTCCCGCGGGACCTGCCATGGAAGGAAGGTCGTTGCTGCGATGAGGATTCTTGTCATTGGGCTCGATTGTGCGGCCCCCGAGCTGCTTCTGGGGGACGAACGGCTGGTGCATCTGCGCCGACTGATGGACGCCGGGTTGTACGGCCGGCTGGAAAGCATCGTTCCGCCGATCACGGTCCCGGCCTGGATGTGCCTGGCGACCGGCCAGGACCCGGGCACGCTCGGCGTGTACGGGTTCCGCAACCGGCTGAATCATACGTACGACGGCCTCGGCGTCGTCAACGCGCGGTCGATCACCGAGTGGACCATCTGGGACCAGATCGCCCGCGAGGGGAAGAAGTCCGTCATCATCGGCGTGCCGCCGAACTACCCGCCCCGGAAGATCAACGGCATCTCGGTCGGCTGTTTCCTGACGCCCGACACAACGAAAGATATCTACACGCATCCCGCCGAGATCGGGCCGGAGATCGACCGGCTCGTCGGCACGTACCCGGTCGACGTCAAGGGCTTCCGGACGCACGACAAGGCCCGCCTGCGCGACGACATCTTCGCCATGAGCCGCAAGCACTTCGAGGTGGTGCGGCATTTCCTGAAGCGGGACGACTGGGACTACTTCCAGTTTGTCGAGATCGGCCTGGACCGCATCCATCATGGCTTCTGGCGCTACCACGATCCGGAGCACGTTTTGCACGAGCCGGAGAGTCCGTTCCGCGATGTGATCCGCGACTATTACCGCCATCTCGACGACGAGGTGGGGAGCCTGCTCGAACTGCTCACCGAGGAAACGGTCGTGCTGGTGGCCTCGGATCATGGAGCCCGGCGGCTCGACGGCGGGTTCTGCGTCAATGAGTGGCTCATCCGCGAAGGTCTGCTCGCGCTGAACTCGTATCCGGAGACCATCACGCCGTTCGCGCGTCTCGACGTGGATTGGGACCGGACGGTGGCCTGGAGCGAGGGGGGATACTATGCGCGGCTGTTCCTGAACGTGCAAGGGCGCGAGCCGCGCGGGGTGATCGCGCCGGGCGATTACGAGAAGGTCCGCGACGAGGTGCAGGCCCGGCTCGAAGCGACGACTGATCCCGCCGGCCGCCCGCTGGGTACGCTCGTGTTCAAGCCTGAGGAGATCTACCGCCACGTGCGGAACGTGGCGCCCGACCTGATCGTGCATTTCGGCGCGCTGGCCTGGCGGTCGATCGGCGGCGTGGGCTATCCGACGATTCACGTGCGCGAAAACGATACCGGCCCCGACGACTGCAACCACGCGCAGCACGGATCGTTCATTCTTGCCGGGCAGAACGTGCCGTGTCAGGGTGAAGTCGAGGGCGCGCACCTGCTCGACGTGGCCCCGATGCTCCTGGAGCTCGGTGGGTATGACGTGCCCGCGACGATGCGGGACCGCACGCCGTTTGGCGACCTCGCCGCGCCGGTCGGCGCGGGAAGCGGCTACTCGGAGGATGGCGAGGCCCTGGTGCGCGAACGCCTCAGCGGGCTGGGGTACATCGGATAATCGGAGACGGTCGCGGGGAGACCGGGTCGTTTTCGGCTCGCCCAAAGGAAAGAGAGTGGGTGCCACGGGTTCCGTCCGCGGAACCCGTGTCGGACGGCTCCGGACACGGGTTCCGCGGACGGAACCCGTGGCACCCGACTTTCCGGTACCGTGACGACAGTGTCCATCCTTGGCGCAATGGCGACGAAGGGACTTGATCGCATGTCCGTTTCTCCCTCCCGTTCGGCTTTTGCGCGCCGCGGTGTTCTGAGGCGCGTGAAGCCGGAAACCGAGAAGGAACCGAAACCGCCCGCGCGCGGGGCCGTCTGTTCGCCCCGGTTGTGCTGGCCGCCTGGTTCGGGCTCGCCACCGGCTTTCTCGAGCTGGGGGCGCTCTCGGTCTGGGATTATTTCGATCCCTCGCCCATGCTGGGGGCACTCCAGATCAATCGTCATTATCTCTGGATGATCCCCGTCACCCACCTCGTTCTTTTCGTGGGCTGTAATTGCCGGCCGTGCTGCTTGCATTCGTCCAACCGAATTTAGCGCGCCGTGTTGCGGTCTTTTTGTCGTGCGGGCTGGCGGCCTTTGCGTTGCTGTCCTTGATTCCGGGCTTGTACTCCGCCGCGAGCGTGGTCCTGGCGGTCGGGCTGGCCTACCGACTGGAGCGCCGGATCGCGGCCGGGGACGAACGCTTCTTGCGGTTCGCGCGGATCAGCCTGCCGGCGCTGCTCGGCGTGGTGGCCGTGCTCGGCGTCTGGACGTTCGACCGGCAAGTGCTGGCCGAGCAACGGGCCTGGAACGCCTTGCCGCCCGCGCCCGCCGGCGCACCGAACGTCTTGCTGGTCGTGCTCGACACACTCCGCGCCGACCACATGAGCCTCTATGGCTACGAGCGGAACACCACTCCCAATCTCGATCGCCTGGCGCGTCGGGGCGTGGTTTTCGAAGAGGCCCGGTCGGCGGCTCCCTGGACGCTCCCCTCCCACGCGAGTTTGTTCACAGGACGCTGGCCGTCCGAGTTGGGCGTCGTGGGCAACGTCCCTCTCGATGCGACCTATCCGACTCTGGCCGAGTTCCTCGGCCGTCACGGCTACGCGACCGTGGGCATCGTCGGCAACACATACTTTTGCAACTCCTGGTACGGGCTGGCGCGGCTTCGCCCATTACGAGGACTACTACGAGCAGAACGTCCTGGTTTCCCCCAGCGAAGCCCTGCGCTGCACCGCGCTGGGACGCTGGCTGATCCGGCTGGTGGGGACCTCGTACAACGTCCGCGCCGACTCGTCCAACTCGGCCAAGGACGCCGCGCGCATCAACCGCGACTTCCTCCGCTGGCTCTCCGGTCACCCGGGCCATCCCTTCTTTGCATTTCTGAACTACATTGATGTTCACGACCCGTACCAGAACCCTCCCGAATTCTCCCAGCATTTCGGCCGCACGCCCGAGACACCCGAGGACGCGCAGGTGATCCGGGAGTGGAACGTCAAGAGCCGCTCGCCGGTTCTCGGAGCACGATGTCAATCTCGTCCGCGACGCCTACGACGATTGCGTCTCCTACCTCGATGAACAAGTGGGCCAACTTTTCGAGGAACTGGAACGCCGCGGCGCGCTGAAGAATACGCTGGTGATCATCACGTCGGATCACGGCGAGGAGTTCGGCGAGCACAAGCTGTACCTGCACGGGCAGAGCGTCTATCGCGAGGAAGTGCGCGTGCCCTTGATCTTCCTGGACGCGAGGCGAATTCCCAACGGCCGCTCGGTGCGCGAGCCCGTAAGTCTGCGCGAGATCCCCGCGACGATCACGGGCCAGCTTGGGTTGGCGGCCACAGCGCCGTTCCCGGGCCGTTCACTGTCGCGCTGGTGGGACGCACACTCGGAAGTGCCGACAGCGTCCGACACACCGATCTTCTCGGAGGCCGCCGTCACGGGCACGATCACGCGCACCGACCCGGCCCGGCCGCCGTCCTTGCTCGGCCCGCTGGCCTCGATCGTCCTCGACGGCAAGGTCTACATCCGTGATGCGCTCAACCGCGAGCAACTCTTCAACCTGTCCGACGATCCGGCCGAGCTCCACAACCTGGCCGGCGAGCCGGCCGAGCGGGAGGCGCTTGAACGTTGTCGAGTCGCGCTGGGACATATTACCCCGGCAAGAAAGTAGGTCGGACAATCCTGTCCGACTCCCCCGGCCTGTCGGACAGGATTGTCCGACCTACAGGAGGATCTTCTTTGCCGGGGTAATACCATGGCCAGCAAGGCGGCCGCCCGGCGCTGATCGAGAAGGGCACGCTCAGAGTCTGTCCCGGAAGCCCGCCGAGGGCGTCTGGATTTAGCCCCGAAGGGGCGGCAGTGAATAGCCCGGGGCGTCAGCCCCGGGAGGGAACAAAGGCGCAAAAACCCCTTCTTCTCAGCCCCGAAGGGGCGACAGAACCCCGGGCCCCGCAGCCTCTTCTGTCGCCCCTTCGGGGCTGAGAAGAAGGGGGAGGAGTGGAGCCGGTCTCGGTTCCCGGGGCTGACGCCCCGGGCTATTCACTGCCGCCCCTTTGGGGCTAAAACCAGAATGACCGGATCGTCACTTCGGGGACAGACTCAAAAAGAACCTCACAAAGGCGCGAACATCTCCGTCACAGCGCGCGTCTACGAGAGTACAGACGCTGAGGGGAAGGCGAAATGACGACCTTCCTCATGCGGGCCGGGCACTCTCAAACGACCGAGGTGGCCATGTTGTGCGGGTGGATTCGTCGTACACCTCGACCAGAACGAGCAGGTCGATTCGGCCGTCTCGGCGCGGATTCGCCGTTCGTGTATCCCCAGAGGTTGTGACGCCCGACCGTTGTGAGCCTCGATGGTTCGCCGGGCCCGGTGTCACGCGACAACCGGGCCTTTTCCTTGCGCGGGGCCGGTAGCTGAGATGGTGTAGCGGCGGTCTGAAAAGCCGCAGACGTGGATTCGAGCGCCACCCGGCCCACTGTTCGTCGTGGGATGGCCCGTTCGTCTATCGGACGTGAGGACACCGCCCCCTCAAGGCGGAAAAGAGGGTTCGACTCCCTCATGGGCTGCTGACGGAAGATTCAGGGCGTGGGAGAGGCTGGGTAATCCGCCAGTCTGGGGGACTGGAGAGCGCCGGTTCGAATCCGGCCGCCCTGATTCGATTCGGAACGACCGGGATGTGGGAAAGCCTGGTATTCCGCCTGCCCTGGGAGCAGGAGAGCGCCGGTTCGAATCCGGCCATCCCGATTGGAGTGGAGGTGTCGCATGATCCGGCTCAAACGCAGCATCACGAATTCTCCACCAGCGGGGTCGTGGTGTAACGGCAGCACGGCGGACTTTTAATCCGCTCGGCGGGGGTTCGAATCCCTCCGACCCCATGCGGGTGAAGTCAACCGGCCTGTAGCTCAACGGCAGAGTGCTCGGCTGATAACCGGGTGATGGAGGTTCGACTCCTCCTGGGCCGACTCGGAGATGGTACGCGCAGGGACCAAGGTGTTAGCGGCAGCACACCTGGCTCTTAACCAGGCAAGTGAGGGTTCAAGTCCCTCTGGTCCCACTTGGAGGCTTGCACTGGTCGTCCAGCGGCGAGGACACCGCACCCGTAATGCGGCGACGTGGGTTCGAGTCCCACCTGGTGCTCTTGGTCTCTTTGACAATTCGGCGTCGGCAGCAAGAACCGGTTCTGGCAGGGCCGGTCCCCGAGGGTTCCTTCTCTCTCGGAAGGGGGCCTCGTGCGATCGGCCCTGCCAGGACACAACCAGTGCCCATGATGTAGCGGCAGCCTGCCGCCTTGCCATGGCGGAAGTGCGGGTTCAACTCCCGCTGGGCACTTCGGCACGCTCGGGGTGTGGGAAAGCCTGGCCAATCCGCCTGGTTCGGGACCAGGAGAGCGCCGGTTCAAATCCGGCCGCCCCGACTCCGCCGGCAGGATTCAGTTAGAGGGTGTCCACTCGAGCACAACGGTCTGGCCGGGATGTGCTGCTCCTCCTGTCGCTCCATTCGAGAGTCAGTTTGATCGACGCCGAAGCACCCTTGCCAGGTGCAACGAGTGTGCCCAGTCAAGATCGGCGGGAACGCCTTGGATTGAGAGGTCGCCTCGGGAAGGTTTTATATCCATTGTCCTGAAACGACCCTGACGCAGGTGCGCATCGCTGATGCAGCCTTCAGCGTACAACGAAGCTCGCGACACTGGCGGCCGAGAACGTGAAGATAATCCATGATGCCGTTCCACTTTGGACGATTCAGCTCGCGACCATCAACCGCGCATAGAGCACCCGCGTCAAGGCGAGGCTGTCTGGGAATCCGGCATTCAAGCGACGATGATTGTCGCGACAGTCCGCACCGTTTCAACGGAAGTGAGCCGCGCCGTCCATCCTTCGTGGCGGACGATGATTCACGCGATCTGGCTCCGAACGAGGTCCTTAGCTTGGCGTCATAAATCGGACAGGGTGATCGTCGGCATTGCGTTCCTAGGTCTTTTGCCCTGATTGTCTACCGTCCTATGAATATTATCGCAGATTCATAGAATGTCAATTCCGGAAACCCATCGAATTCGATGGCTATGGATTTCGACAGCATCAGAATCCGCTCCTCGGAGTCATCCGATGCCAACCGAACGACCGCAACGGCAGCCAGTTCCATCCCGCTCAATCCGCAGCCCCGGGCACTCTGAGGTCGGCACATCGCCTTCATGACTGCGGTCACGTTCGCGGTTCTCGTCGGTGTTTCCCCTGGTCTCCGGGTTGTCGCACGACACGAAGCCTTTCCCGCACGGCGGGCCCGACTCGACGCCGGCATCGCTCTTTCCTGCAGATCCTGGCGATTCTCATTTTTGGCCTGGCTCAAAATCAAGTGACCAAACACGTCGAGGACGTCAGCTACCGCGACTACCGCGTCTTGATCCATGGGATCTTCGTGATGCTCGTGGCGTTCTTCCTGCTTGGGGATCGGATCGTTTGGAGTCAGTGTCTGACGGGCTTCGCATGGCGATTCTGGCTGCTGTTGTATGGTCTGCCCGCGTGGTTGGCCGTGTCTGGGGTCACGGCCCCTCTCCATGACAAGGCCAGCGGGTCGTAGCCGTCCGGTCACCCCGCCCCGACTTGGTTCGTTCATATTACCCCGACAAAGAAGATCCTCCTGTAGGTTCGGACAATCCTGTCCGACAGGCCGGGGGAGTCGGACAGGATTGTCCGACCTACTTTCTTGCCGGGGTAATACCGGGGATGCACGTGCTGGTACGTGCGCCTCCCTGTTAAGGAGGAGTCCGCAGGTTCGATTCCTGCCCCCGGTGCTCGCAGGTGGTTCGGTACGGAAGGGCAAGCCAACCGGCGATGGCAACCGTTTCGAGAACGGACGAGCGATGAGCCTTGCGGGTTCGACTCCCGCCCCTTCCGCTGTTCTGTTCAGCGGGGTTCGTTCAAGCGGCAGGACCCCTGCCTTCCAAGCAGGCGACGTGGGTTCGAATCCCACACTCCGCAGTCGGGGATCGGCTAACGGCAGGCTATCCGGCCTTGAACCGGACGGTGGAGGTTCGAATCCTCCTCCCCGAGCTGAGATTGCGGATTCCAGATTCCGGATTCCAGATCACATCCTCAGATCCGGAATCCGGAATCCGGAATCCGGGATCTGGAATCCCTCGCAGACCGATTCCGGGGCAGTTGCTGTTGGTAGTGACGCCTGGCTCTGAACCAGGAGGCCGCAGGTTCGATTCCTGCCCCCGGAACTCGTTTGTGAGGAAGCCAACCGGCTGGATGAGGGACCCGTTTTGAAAACGGGCGGCGGGTGACACCGCTTGTGGGTTCGAGTCCCACGGCTTCCGCCTCTTCGCAACAAGCTCAGGAAGGTCGGGCCAAGCGGCTTGGCTTGGCCATGGTATGGTTCACGCCCTCGCGGAGCAGCCTGGAGTGCTCGCCACTCTGTCAAGGTGGAGATCGTGGGTTCAAATCCCATCGGGGGCGCTGGGGAAAAATGGCACGGTACGCGAACCGGTATAGCGGCCAAGCTCAAACCTTGGTGATGTGTGGGTTCGAATCCCACCCGTGCTATGGATCGACACAAGACAACTGCGCCGGCTGGGCATAGGGGAGCCTCGGTGGCCGTAACCCACCCGCCTTCGGGCTTTGGCGGTTCGATTCCGTCCCGGCGCACTGTAGAGAACCGGCCCCGTCGTCTACCGGCAGGACACCACTCTTTCAAGGTGGAGAAGCGGGTTCGACTCCCGCTGGGGTCATGGCCAGTCAGCGCCGGGTGGCGGAACGGGAAGACGCGCGGGTTTCAGAAGCCCGTGCCCGCACAGGGGCGTGGGAGTTCGAGTCTCCCCTCGGCGACTGAAAGGGTGTACGAAAAGTCAGATCGGCCCTAGAATTCCCGTATGACACGCAAACACTACTCCTCCGATCTGACGACTTCCCAGTGGAATCGACTCAAGAAGCTGCTCCCGCCGGCCAAGCCCGGCGGACGGCCCCGCTCCGTGGACCTGCGAGAGGTCCTCAACGGCATCCTCTAATATCCGGCGGGGCGGCTGCGCCGGCGCATGATGCCCCACGACCCGCCCCCCTGGAGCACCTGCTATTACCCCGGCAAGAAAGTAGGTCGGACAATCCTGTCCGACAGGCCGGGGGAGTCGGACAGGATTGTCCGACCTACTTTCTTGCCGGGGTAATATAACGGCGGGATCGCCGAGTGGGCCATGCAGTTCGGCGGTTGGTTGCTGGAGATCGTCCCGAAGCCGGAGCGGAAGGAGGGCGAGCCGTTCAAGGTGATGAAGTGGCGTTGGATCGTGGAGCGGACGTTCGCCTGGCTGGGGCGCTGCCGTCGCTTGAGCAAGGACCATGAACGGCAGCCAGAGTCGAGCGAGGCTCTGATCCATATCGCCATGATTCATTTGATGCTCCGACGTCTTGAAACCAGGTAGGCGTACCCTTTTCTTACACCCTTTCAGAAACTCCTGAGCCAGTGGGACCTCTGGGGCTGGCACCGGGTCACGTTCTTTGGAGATCACAAACAGGGGCATGGTTCCGCGAGACGACCTGCGGGCGTGACATCAATCCACGGTCGTACCCCCAGGACGATCCGGCACGTGCGGCTGACCGGCACCCGCCCGTTCTCGCTTCATTACTTCTCTCGGATGCGGATGTTTTTCCAGTGCGTCTCGGCACCCTCGCTCTGGAAGCCGATGGGACCTTCGGTCAGTTCGCACGCGCCGACCGTCGAGATGACCTCGCCGTTGATCTTGATGATCATATCACCGCGATTGACTTCGATTTCGATCTTGTTGAACTGGCCGACGGGCTTGCGGACCCGGGCCAAGCGCTCCTTGTCGAACGTGCGTGTGCATTTGAGGTTGCGAGGAATCGGGAGAATGATGCCCATCTCGCGGTTCATTCCCTGCACCTCGATGCTGCGCGGCCAGACGCCCAGAGCGTTCGGCTCGCCGACGTGAATCAGGCAGCCGCTGTTGCCACCAAAGTCGGCGTCGTTGGTCAGCCCTTCGGGTCGCTGGAACGCGAGTTCGCATTCCAGCGTGTAGTGGCTGTAGGATTTCGGGGTGTACATGTAGCCGGCCGGCTTCCCACTGCAGATCAAGATGCCGTCCTTGATGGTGAAGGTGCCGTCGTTCTGGGTATTGTCCTTGTCAAAGTGAAACTTCCAGCCGTTGAGGTCCTTGCCGTTAAAGAGCGTGGTCCACCCGTTCTCGCGGTTTTCCTGCGCGGGCAAGGGGTTCGGCGTGGCGAGCGCGGCGGCGAGGATCAGTGTCAGTGCCGATACAACTCGATGGGATGTCTTCATGTGGTTTCTCCTGAAAGAAGGCGGCACACGGGATGGAAACCCGGTCGTCGCGCTCAAGACGCGGGGGCCGGGTGGTCTTTGTGGTGCTGGATAAGGTTGTCGAGCCGCGGCTTCTGGCACGCGTCGACCTTGGTCTTGAGCCGCGCGGGCATGCGGGTCGTCCCGAGACCTCGTTCAAGATCGCTTGCGGCAGCAGGAGGAACGGGCTCATCACGGCCAGTTTCGGTACCACGTGATCGACTCGAGAAGCCATGGCCGTTCGCTTCGCCCTGTTTTCGCGGAATCCCCGATGTGTGACAATCCGTACACTGCACCGTGTGGATGTTGTGCTTGCTCGCGGACGAGTGGAACGTCGTGTCCATCGCCCGGACATCCAACCGGCAGTGAGAGAACTTCGGGTGACATTGCTCGCACGACGAGGTCGCGTCGTTGGCGTGCCCCTTGTGACAGCCTGCGCAACTGATGCCTTCGTGGACGCCGCGCGGGGTCCGATCATCGCTGCTGCCCGCCTGGCCGAACGCATCGGGAGCGTGACACTGGACACAAAGCCGCTGACGCGGGTCGGGCGCGACGACGACGGGCCGTCCGTGGTCGTGGATCACGGGCAGTGGAAGTGCCACGGCGGCGATGTGTTTCCGTTCGTTTCGACTATAGAGACTTGCTGGATTCGGGGGTCTGTGCGCGACAAAGAGGCCGAGAGACCTGGGGCAGAGCGCGGGTGGCCGGCGACATGGACCTGGTGGCAGGCCAGGCAGGGAACGACAGGGCGCGCGGCCAGATCGGCCTGTTTCAACCGCCACGGCCCTTTCGTGTCCAGCGGTGCGACGACGTCGCTGACGTTGCCATTGAAGAACATGCCGTGACAGCGCAGGCAGTCACCGGCCACCTGTTCCTTGGCGTTGTGTTTCTTGTCGAGGAAGATCGCCGCGTAGTTGACACCATGACCACTGGCCTTCCATTCGGCATATTCCTGCGTATGACAACGGCCGCAGACGGCCGTCATCGCGACGACCTGCTCTTCGCTCAAGGCCATGTTGTCATGGTTCCTGGTTCGGACATGGCCGACCAGGCGCGTGAGATTCTCCTTCAGTGCGGTGAAGGTCCCGCCGTGGCAGGCTTTGCACGTGATCTGGCGGTGGGTCGACTCCGCCCAGCGGTTATAGGGCTCCTGGATCTCGTGGCAGGAGAGGCAGGACCGCTCCGGGGGACTCAACTCGAAGTAGCAGGCTGAGCTGATGGCGGCCGCGATGGCGCAGAGCCCGCCGAGCAGGGCGAGCCGCCCCAGCCAGCGGAGCCGTCCCGGCCATCGGGGCCGCCGGGGCGAGGGGTCGGATTGGTGGTTGTCGTCGTCCATCGTCGTGGGCACGGTTCCTGGGAACAGGCTTTCTGCAATCAGAACGGGGCGTGGTTCAGCTCGAACGCAACCGGGTTCCTTTCCACTCGCGCGCGATGTATCCGCCGACCCAATAACCGAGGGCCATGATGGTCAACGCGGGATTGAAGCCGCCGTTGGTGACGTGCAAGCTGGCGTCGGCCACGAAGAGATTGTCGATCTCGTGAACCTGGCCGTAGCGATTCGTCACCGAGGTCTTGGGATCGTGGCCCATGCGGCAGGTGCCGGCCTGGTGCTGGCCGCCGCTGAGTCCGAGGCCGGGCACCCAGGTCCAGGTCTCTTGGCGCCCGCTTCCTTGAGCAGGTCCTCGGCTTTCTTCGAGAGGAATCTGGCTGTTTCGATGTCGCTGGGGTGCCGCTGCCCGGAGAGCCGGGCGACGGGGATGCCCCAGTGGTCCTTGACGGCCGGATCGACCTCGACGCGGGCATCGAAGACGGGCATTTCCTGAACCGGTCCCATGACGCGGATCGTGTGCTTGTACCAGCGCCGCTGGAATTCCTTGTGCGCACGGCCCCAGCGCGGCGACCCGGGCGGCCGCAGGTGGGTGAAATGGTAGGGCAGCGAGATGAACTCGTTGGACAGCAGCCCACCGCCGCGAATGCCGGGATTGCCGTGGTTGAAATCGCAGAAGGTGATGCAGGCGCCGGGTCCGGCCTCCTCGTAGATCTCCTCGTCCATGAATCCGTTCGCCCCGGTGTAGGCGTGCCCCTGGAGGTTCCGCCCGACCCAATCGTGGTTGTTGCCCGCCCCCTGGGGAAACAGCTTCGAGCGCGAGTTCAAGAGCAGCCGGGCGGTCTCGGTGGCCGAGGCCGAAACGACGACCAGATCGGCGGTCTGAATGTTCCTCTTGCCGCTGGCGTCGAAGTATTTCACCCCCTGGGCCCGGCCGCGGTCGTCGACCAGGATCTCGCTGACGACCGACTCGGTTCGAAGCTGGCAATGACCCGTGGCCAGCGCGACGGGAATGACCGTGTTCTGCGTGCCACACTTGGCATCGACGGGGCAGGCGAAACCAACACAGGTGCGCATGTGGATGCACTTCGGCCGGCCGCCGTAAGGGACCGAGTTGCGGAGCATGGGGGTCGGAAACGGATGCCAGCCCAGGCGTCTGGCGGCCGCCTCGAGGATTCTGGCCTCCTTGTTGTAGGGAAACGGCGGCATCGGCTGCGGCTTCTTCCGCGGCGGCGCAAAGGGGTTCCGGCTATCGTCGCCGGCCACGCCGATCTCCCACTCCGCCTTTTCGTAGCAGGGTTCGAGGTCCTCGTAGCGGATCGGCCAGTCCTCGACCGTCGAGCCTTCGAGCGCACCGTAGGTCGATCGCAGTTGGAAGTCCTGGGGCATGAATCGCCAGGCCATGGCCCCGTAGCTCACGGTCCCGCTGCCGACGCACGCGGCGACGTTGTTGTAAGCCCCCTCGCTGGGCAAGACGATGCGCGTCGATCCGTCGGGATTGACCACCACGCGGCGAGAGCGCTCGTCGTCAGGCCCAAAACCGTTGCCCAGCACCGTGGTCCGCTGCGAGGTCAGCTCGTCGTCGTTGTGCTCGTCGTAAGGGACCCAGCGCCCACGCTCGAAAAGAACGACCGAGAGCCCGGCCACGGCCAGTTCCTTGGCCACGACGCCGCCGCCAGCCCCGGCTCCCACCACAATCGCGTTGACGTGTCGCTGTGCCACCCCATGCTCCCTTCGGCGTCAGGACTTCTCGCCGCTGGGATATCGGTTCTGCCCCAGGACGCGGGGATACTCCAGGCCGAGCATCTCGTAGCTGACGTAATGGCGATTGCCGCCGTGCCGCGGGCTGCCGTAGAAACCCTGCATGGAGTGCTCCAACACGAGGCTGAAGAATTCCCGGCAGGTGGGCGACTTCCAACATTCCTGCGGCGCCCGACCCGACTCGAGCGCGACGAGGGTTTTCGTCTGGTCGTCCCAGGCAAGCTCTTCGAAGGACTTGCCGAACTCTTTGCGGCAAGTCGCCTGCAGACTGCGGAGGCCGTCGCGATAGGCCGTCTGGTGACGCTCGTAGGGACCGACCAACTGGCGGTCGATGAACGCGACGACACCAGCATCCTTCGCGCCGGGATTCTTGTCCGCGGGGATGATCTGCTCGGCCACGGCCTCGACCAGCCGCGCCTCGTCGGACGTGAAGAAATGCCAGGTGCCCGGCTGGACAGAGTCGATCTGGCCGATCAGCATGCCGCCGCCGAGACCGGCAAGGGCGCCGCCCACAGTGACGGAAAACACCTTGACCGCGTCGCGGCGTGACAGCGAGAAACCGGAGGCGGCACTCTCGGCATCAGTGGGGGACGGCATGATCATTTCCTTTGCGCCAAGAAAACCAGGTGTTGCGCGGCCATGCCGCCGTCTTGGAAGAGACGTCCCACGTCTTCGAGTCTGCGAAACGCCCACCAACAGCTTCAGAAGCAACGCCACGAGGCCCCGCACCGCCCTACCCGCCCGACCACGGCGCCCGCCGCGCAGGTGCGGCGCTCCCTGCAACCACCCCTCCCCCGCACAGGAGAGGCCCAAGATGGACAGAGAGGGGCAAGCAGGCGTCGTCGGGCAGTCTTCATCGAGTCTGGCTCGGTTCCGTGGTCGGTCGGCGCCCTCGCAATTATCGGAGTTACCGCGAGCATTTCAACACCCATGCGCCCGCAGCCGCGTCGCGTCTTCGTTGGAATCCATCCAGCGAGCCACCGGACCGCTCCTCTCCTCGGAGTGCCGACAGGCCGCGGCGTTCGGGAACCGCATCGTCCTGGCAACCGCCGGCAACTTCGAACTTGCGGGCACAGATGGCTACGGCCTGCCCGATCAACTCCTCGGACGCACTTCCTCGCCAAGGGGCCATGATCACGGGCTGGCGTGTGGGCGTCCAGGGTCCGGACCGTCTTGAGGGCCTGGCGGATATCGGCCGGCTCCTGGGTCGGTTGACCGCCCTTGACGTGGTCCCCCTCGGTGAACCGGAGGTACGCCAGGATGAGCTCACCGACCGACAGCCCAGCGATTCGGGCGAACCGTGAGGACCGAGATCGTAGTCCCTTCCGGCGATCGGGACGACGGCCAGGTTCCGGGGCTTGTAGTGCCGATAGCGAGGTGGGGAGGAGGCCGCACTGCCGACCGCCGGCAGGTATCCTTAGTCTGGATTCGGCAAGGTGTTACGTTCAATGGAGACGACGGGGATCGAACCCGCAACCTCCGGCTTGCAAAGCCGGCGCTCTCCCAGTTGAGCTACGTCCCCAAGACGTTCCCGATATTCTGCCAACCGGGCAGGGAATGCACAATCACGAACTGTAAGAACAATCCCCGGCCCGGTCACTTGGGACCGCTTTGCGAGCCGGAGGTAGCGGGTTGCGTCTCTGTCGTCTTGGCGGCTGCCGTGGCAAACGTCTCGGGACTGGGCTGCGGCGGGGAGATCTCGCCACAGGCCGCGAGGGCCTGCAAGGCGAGCGACGTGCCGGCGTAGCTGGCGAGCGCGTCCTGCTTGCGCGGTGAGGGCGTGTACCAGCCGCCGCTACGGCGCTGATGGGTCTTGAGCCACGCGACCGCGGCCCGTAGCCGCGCGTCTTCGATCCGCACACCGGCCTGGCACAGCACGAAGGTCGTGAATGCGGTGCCGTAGCCATCGCTCGATTTCGGATCGAGCGGCCGGCCGGCTGCGCGCTTCCAAGGCGCCAGGCCCGACATGGACCATCCGCCGTCGGGCAACTGTTGCTGGAAGCATTCTTCGATCAGTTCGTGGCGTCGATCGTCGGTGAGCACGCCGCCGACGGCGTGATCGGCGAGCAGAGCCAGGCCGCGTTCGTGGCCGTTGGTGGGCGGATGCGCGGAGCCAGCCGCGAAGCTTCTCGATGCCCGCCCTGGCTTTTTCGGTCGCGGCGTAACCGTCCGGCGCGGTGCCGGCGCCGACGGCCATCATGGCCACGCCCCAATAGTCATCGACTTCGGAGGGCGGGGCCGAAAGGTGGGACCAATCCACGCCGCCGTCATCGAGCTGGTTCTCCCACATCTGGTCGAGGGCTCGGCGCGTCAAGGGCTGGAGGTGCCCGGCCGCGGCGGCATCATGCCGCGCCAGTTCGACAGCCGCGAGCACGCGCTGGGTTCGTGCCACCGTCTCGCCACGCTTCGGCATGGCGGGCTTGTCGACGAAACCCGCCACGAACTGTTCCAGGGCGCGGCGCGTCTGCATGACCTCGCGCGCAGCGGGTCGGTGGTGCTCCGCCCCGGGAGATAGGAAAAAGAGGCATGACAGGCGAAGCAGTCCTTCTCGTTCGCGTGCGGCCGGCGGTCCAGATACGCCGTGGCCGCGCGGATCGAGAAATGATCGGCCAGCGGCTCCTGCGTCGTGTCCGCCGTCGCGTCCACGGACGCATTCATGCCGTCAGAGTCGTCGCCCTTCGATTGGGCCGGGAGTTCTCGCGCGGCCAGCCCCACCCAAAGAGCCCAGGAAACGGCGAGGAACGACAGGCTGCGAACCATCGGGGTTTCTCCCGGTACTTTAGTCACTGGTCACTTGAGTCACTCGCTCAAAACACTCTTCGTTACGCAGCTCAGGACTCGTTCAGAGGCGTCGACCGAAGCAATTTCGGCAGCAGGGTCATGTTGCCTTAGAGCCTATCTCAGTAGGGTGCGTGAAACGCACCAAGGCTTTGTCCGACAAAGAGAATGGTGCGTTTCACGCACCCTGCTGAGATAGGTTCTTAGCAAGTGACAAGTGACCAGTGACAAAAGGCTCACTGCACGGCCTTGGCCTCGGCCGCCGCGCAGGCGCGCTTGACGGCGCGGCGCTCGTTCTTGACCTCGCCCCCGGCGCCGGTGGCCTTCGACGACGGGTAACGCTCCTTGAGCCGGACGGCCTTGCCGCTGCGGTCGCGGAGGTAGTACAGCTTGGCGCGGCGGACGCGCCCGAGCGCTTCACCGTGATGTCGGCCAGACGCGGCGAGTGCAGCGGGAAGGACCGCTCGACACCTTCGCCCTGGACGATCCGGCGCACCGTGAACATTTCGCGGCTGTACGCCCCCGAGCGCGCGATCACCACGCCGTTGAAGATCTGGATGCGCTCCTTCTCCCCTTCGAGGATCCGCACGTGAACATCGACCGTATCGCCGATCTCGAAGTGCGGGACCTCCTTCTTCATGTTGGCCTGCTCGACCACGTCCATCAAGCGTGTCTGCACGTTCCTGCCTCACTTTCGCTCTGTATGATCCTGTGATGTCTCAAGATATTCAAGGTTGAGGGCCGGCCGCGCGGCGGTGTTCGCGGCGCCAGCCGGCGATCGCGGCGTGATCGCCTCCCAGAAGGACCTCGGGGACGCCACGGCCGCGGAACTCGCGGGGGCGGGTGTAATGGGGATACTCGAGGCCCCCCTCCGGGCCGAAGGACTCCTCGACCGCGCTCGCCGCATCGCCCAGCACGCCGGGGATCAGCCGCAGGACGGCCTCGATGACGACCATGGCCGGGACCTCGCCTCCGGAAAGCACGTAATCACCGATCGACAACGGCTCGGGCTCGAGCACGTCCAGGATGCGTTGATCGAATCCCTCGTAACGACCGCACAGAAGGACCAGCCGAGGCTCGCGGGCCAGCTCGCCGACCCACGCCTGATCGAGCCGCCGCCCCTGGGGCGTCAGCACGAGCAGACGGCCCGGCCGCTCATCCAGGGCCTGCACCGCTTCGACGGCCGCGACGACCGGCGGGGCCATCAGGACCATGCCGGGACCGCCGCCGAAGGGCCGGTCGTCCACTTGCTGATGCTTGCCCGCCGCCCAGTCGCGGATGTTCCAGCGGTGGACCGCCAGGAACTCCCGCGCGATGGCCCTCTTGACAAGGCTTTCGGACAGAAAACTGTCGAGAAGGGCCGGGAATAAGGTCAAGACATCAACGCGGAGCACGGCCATCGGTCGGTCGGGCCGGACGAACGGGCCCGATCAGGCCGTCGGCGGCGTCGCCTCCTGTCCGGTCGGCACCACCTTGACCGGGGGGAGCTCCCAGGGCTCGCCCGGCCGGGGCTTTTCGATGCCGTGCCGCTTGAGGATGACGGCCACCTTCTCCGACGGCTGCGCGCCGACCGAGAGCCAGTAGCGGATGCGGTTGGCGTTGAGCACCTCGCGCGCCTGCGGGTCGCGCACCAAAGGATCGTAATGCCCGAGCTCCTCGATCGTGCGACCGTCGCGGGGCGTCCGCGAGTCCATCGCGCAGATCCGGAAGAAGGGACGGTGCCGGCGACCCATCGACTTCATGCGAATGCGAACCACTCAGCTTTCTCCTGACTTTCAGCACACGGCTCGGACGCATGACGAGACCAGCGGGTTTGGACCACCACAGCACAACCCCCGCACCTGGGGGACGAGGCCGGTCCCGAGCCTACGGCGGCCTCGCGAGTCGCGTCCCGTAACGACCACGACTCAAACCCTATCGACAGGCGGCTCAGCCGGGACACGCGCCCGGCTTTCTCGGCCACCTTCATTACAAAGGACTATACTCGTATTCGAACCCTTTGAAAATCGTCGCTCCCGTACGCAGGTCCCGCTTCAGGACGCTGAAAACGTATCGCGTAACCTTCCGCTTTCCTCCGCAGAAATCGCACTCCGGATCCGTGCCGAGCCGGACCAGGCCCTGGCATTGAGGACACGTCACAATTTGCGTCATCTTTTGATATTTCTCACTCACCACAAAGGACCGGCTGCTGCATTTCGGGCATTCGACGACATCCGCGGACAGCGGGCTGTAACCGCACTCGGGACAGGAGCCGATACGCATGTCTAAGGCTCCTTCTGACGTTCTGATCAATCCTGATCCCGGCTGTGTTGGATCATGAATCTGATCGCTCGCGTTGTCTCTTCGGACTGGAATATCTCCCTCAACCTTTCGAGGAACTCAGCCTCGTTTCGGACCACAATCGGTCCCGGACGGCTTGACACGAAAATCGTAAGGGGGTAGTAGCTAAACCCATGTGAGATCAAAAAAAGCTTGTACTTGTATTGATTCAGTGCAGGCGCAACCAGGTAGAAAGTAATATTAATATGCTCCCCATCGGTGCTGGAAAGAACCTCTCCCAGCACTACGCCACCCGTCTTGCTCGCCAGATTGCTGGCCTGCACCTTGAGGATCACGCTCGGCGTCAGTTCGTTCGTAGTTCCAAAATTGTCCGGCCAGAGGTCGGGAACCGTCTGTGGCATGGGATTCTCCCCGCGCTGTGTGGGCCGCTCTTAACCAGGTCGTCTCCTATTCTCCTCTCGATGGAATTCTCTCAGGGATTCAAGGCGACAAAAAGCGGTAAGTGGTCTGAAACTTGAGGGATACCTTTACGTTTGGAAACAAGAGGTTGAACACCATCCGTCGTGAGAATAACCAACTTCGTTTCATCAAAAGCATAAAGGAGATCGGGTCTTACAAGACACTGGTCATAAAGATTCCAGAAGTAACATACGTGCTCTGATCTCCGGTAATAATGAGAACCTGGCGGACCGGTCGTGCTCTCGCCAAAACGGCCCCACATGGGATTGTAGAAGAACTTATAGAACTTCCCCTGAACTTCTCGTCCTATTTCTTCCGCGATCTGACGAGACAAGGTGGTCAGCGAACGACTGATTAACGCCGGTGAGTGAGCGCTTTCGGCCAGAAGGAGAATATCCACCTCATAATGGTGAACCAGGTTGATGATTGGCGTTAAGTCTGGATTCCTACGCACATTCCAGAATACTAAGATTCACCTTCTCTCCTCTAACCCAAGAATCGAAAACACGGAGGTCCAGCGCCGCGGGGCCCCTCTCTTTTAGCGTCCCGGTCCGGGCGGGTGATCGGGCCGCGACGGATCTTCCCGCTTGGCCTTGGCCTCGCGGCGCAGGCGGCGTTCCTCCTTTTCGCGTTGCTTGCGGAGCTTCTCGCGCTCCTTGGGCGAGAGCCGCTTGCCGGTACTCTGCTTGGGGGCCACCAACCGAGCACCGGGGCTGAAGGCACCCATCTGGCCCAGGCCGCTCAGGGCGCGGATCTTGTCGAGCATGGTCATCTGGGCCATCTGCTTGACGACGGCGGCCATGGCGTCGAACTGCTTGACCAGGCTGGAGACGTCGGCCGGCTCGACGCCCGCGCCGGCGGCGATCCGGCGGCGGCGCGAGATGTCGATCTGGTGCGGGTCGCGCGCTCGGCCGGGGTCATGCTGTCGATGATGCCCCTGGATGCGCTTGACCTCGGCGTCGGCGTCCACGCCTTCCAGGCCGGTGGCCATCTGGTTCAGGCCGGGGATCTTGCTCATCAGCTCGCTTGACCGAGCCCATCTTCTTCATCTGCTCGATCTGCTTGCGGAAGTCGTTGAGGTCGAACTTGCCCTTGGCGAGCTTTTCCTGCTGGCGCTTCGCCTCTTCCTGATCGACGGCGTCCTGCGCGGCCTCGACCAGGCCGACGATGTCGCCCATGCCGAGCATCTGGCCGACGAGCCGCTGCGGGTCGAACGCCGTGAGCTTGTCGAGCTTCTCGCCGATGCCGACGAACTTGATCGGCACGCCCGTCACCTTGCGGACGGACAGCGCCGCGCCGCCGCGGGCGTCGCCGTCGAGCTTGGTGAGGATCACGCCGTCGAGTTCCAGCGCCTTGTTGAAGGCCCCGGCGCGAGGCGACGGCGTCCTGGCCGGTCATGGCGTCGCAGACGAAGAAGACCTGGTGCGGCTTGACCTTCTTCTCGATCTGCTGCAGCTCGGCCATGAGCTCGTCGTCGACGTGCAGGCGGCCGGCGGTGTCGAGGATGATCGTGTCGCGGGCCTGGCGATTCGCTTCGACGACGGCGTGCTGGCAGACGCTGACGGGGTCCGACTGCTCCTCGCTGTAGACCGGGATCTGGAGCTGCTGGCCGATGACCTTGAGCTGCTCGACGGCGGCCGGGCGCTGGAGGTCGGCGGCGACCAGGAGCGGCTTGCGACCCTGGGCCGCCAGCAGCCGGGCCAGCTTGCCGCAGGTCGTCGTCTTGCCCGAGCCTTGCAGGCCGCAGAGCATCAGGATCGTCGGCCCGTCCTTCTCGAACCGGAGCGTCGGATCGGACCGGGCCCATCAGCTCGACGAGCTGGTCGTGGACGATCTTGACGATCTGCTGATCGGGCCGGACGGCCTTGATCGAGCTGGGCGCCGACCGCCTCGCTGGTGACCCGCGTCCATGAATTCCTGGACGACGTTGTAGTTGACGTCCGCTTCCAGCAAGGCGGTGCGGACTTCGCGCAGGCCTTCCTGGATGTTGGCCTCGGTCAACACGCCCCGGGCCCGGAACCGGCCAAAGGCGGTCCCCAGGCGTTTCTGAATGTCGTCGAACATGGAGGACGTCCGCTCACCAGCGTAACAGGCTTGGGAACTGAGTATCTTAACCTCTTGCACCTACGGTGACAATGGCCGCTTTCCCGGCCGCGCCGGGTTCTCGAGACGGCCCATTTGTTTCTCCTACGCTGTTAGGGGCTGTTCGAAGGGGGGAAGTCGTCGTAGGGTGGGCACCGCTCATCATCAGGGCCGGAACTCGAAAGGTGGTGGGCCGTGCCTGCCCCAGAGATAACATCATTCCTATAATATAAAGCTTAGAGGCTATCCGGGATGCCCGGTTTTTAGCCCCAAAGGGGCGGCAGTGAATAGCCCAGGGCGTCAGCCCTGGGGAGGTGGACGTCGCGACAAGATCTCCTCCGGAGCCCCGAAGGGGCGACAGAACGTCCCGCGGGGCAGCGGTTTCTGCCGCCCCTTCGGGGCTCCGGAGAGGGTTGGTGGCACGTCGCTCCGGTTCCCGGGGCTGACGCCCCGGGCTATTCACTGCCGCCCCTTTGGGGCTTTCCGGACAGTCTCTTAGCTCTACAGCGCCTGGTTCCAAGGAAAAACGATGCAAACTATGGTTTCCCATAGACTTGCAAGCATAACCGCAGGTCCATTGGATTTTCGTTTATATAGGCGCAACTACTTGTAGAGCAAGAAGTTGCGGCACCTAATCTCTTGGGACTAAGCGCTGTAGAATTAGAGGCGATCCGGAAAGCCCCGAAGGGGCGGCAGCGCATAGCCAGGGGCGTCAGCCCCTGGAGAGGTGAACGGCGCGACACAGAGCCCCTTTTCCGTTCCGCAGGGGTGACAGAAAACGGGGTCCCGCTGGGTTTTCTGTCGCCCCTGCGGAGCGGAAAAGGAGGAAGGCGCGGTCGCGGTCCCGGCCCCAGGGGCTGACGCCCCTGGCTCTACGCTGCCGCCCCTTCGGGGCTGAAAACCATCTTCTCGGATAGCCTCTTAGAGAAACGTCCCGGAGCCGCACGCGATAGACGCGCCGCGTTGCGGAGACTACAGTGACAACAGGCATGGGGACCGAAGCCATAGCGACATCGATGGTTGGGGCGGATGATGAAGATGATGACCCCCTTCTACTCTCGGAGGATGCGATCAAGTGGGCGCGGATCACGTCCGGGTGAACGGGCGAGTCGATGTTGGAGTATGCTAATCGCATACTCGCCCAGCAGGCGCGTCGGGACACGGAATGATTGCACGCGGAAATCGTGGTGGCGGCCGGAACGGAGTGCCGAGCCGCCTCCGCAACTGGGGAAATGAGATGGCTGCCGGCGAGACCCGAAAAAAGACGAGGACGCGCACCGCGCTGGAAGTGCGCTTCGAACGGGACGGCCTGCGGCCAGATACGGTGCCTTTGTCCTCGCTTTCCAAGGCACTCGGCGCGATCAATCGACTGGCCTCGGGACGGACCGGCGAGGAGGTGAAGCAGGAGGAAAGCGTCGGACCCTTCCGGCTGACTGCGGTACGACGTGGCTCGGCCATCTATCGCTTCGCCGGGCAACAGGCCGATCCCGCCTTCGAGCGCATGCGTCGCGCGGGGCTTCTGCTTGTCCGTCCCGAGGAGGTGGAAGCGGTCGAGGACGTGCTCTCTCCGATTCAGGATCTGAGCGAGGTCGCCACCCATCTGAAATGCGAGATCATCATCGCGCGACCGGATGAGGGCGGAGAGGTCCTGGCGCGCATCCGCGCCGGAGCCTTCGCTGCGATCGAAAGAAGCCTCTTCCTGGAGGGCGAGACGGAGCTCGCCGCCACCGTCAAGGGCGTGGGCGGCTCCACGGCGATGCGTTGCCGGTTGCGCGTGCCCTTCCAGAAAGACCTCTATTGCCAGGTGGCTGACAGTACGGTCGCCCGGGCCCTAGGGGGGTATCTCTACCAGGATGTCGTGGTGCATGGGGTTGCTACCTGGCTCAAGCAGTCCCGGAGGCTGCACGCCTTCAAAATTCGGGGCGTCAGGCAACCGCGGTCGGGCAACCTCCTTGAGGCCATGGACGCCCTGCGCCTGCCGGCGGTTCCTCGTGGGATGACATTCCGGACCCGGAAGCGTACCTGGAAGAAATCCGGGGGGAACGATGACGGTCGGTGTCGACACGTATGGTGCTCCTCTGGGGCTTCCGCGACTGGCCGCCCCCGTCGGGCACACCGGCGGAGATCGCCGAGAAACAGCGACGAGCCCGCATCCTCTTGCAGGATCTCACGGACAAGAAGGCCCTGATCGTTGTTCCCACCGTGGTGGTGGCCGAGCTCTTGACGCCGGTTCCCGTGGCCAGGCACGGCGCGTTTATTAGCCGTCTCCAAGAGCGTTTCTTCGTCAAGGGGTTGGACGTGAAGAACAGTTCCGTCGCGGCAGACCTCTGGACGCGTCACCGAACACTGCCGGTCGCAGTGCGCTCCGAACGGTCGATTTTGAAGGCCGATACGTTGATCATCGCCACAGCCCGCGTGGGCGGCGCGACTTCCTTTTACAGTCATGACCGGAAGTTTCGAGCCCTTGTGGAACTGGCCGGTATGGAACCGCATGACCTGCCGACGCACAGCGAAGACCTCTTCACGGAAGCCGAGCTACGATCGAAGCCGGAATCCTGAGAGGCGGACGCTCTCTGGCGCGATCGCGCCTTTCGTGACCGGATCGAAACCAAGACGCCCTGGGGTCGGGTGATGGAAACCCGTGTTCCGGTCGGCCGACGGAAGACCCGGGTAGCGAACGTCCAGAGCCACCCGCCCACGCTGGCTGCATGTCAAGGACCCGTATCGGCGGGACCCGCGACGTGCTCTCCTTGCTGGAGCAATGAGGCCACGACCGCTTGGGCCGCTTCCAGTCGGTCAAACTCGTAGGTCAAGCAGATTGTCTGGGTTCCCGTCTCAGGCGGCGCTTCCCGGTAGGTGAGCGAACCACCGCGACGCGACACCAACTCCGCGATCCTCTCCTCCCGGCGCGGGTCAGGTGAAGATTTGTAATAGACATCAAACATAAACAACATATGAGCCATCCCCCAAAGAACGAGGGGGCACTCTCCTCTTCGCAGATTATACAGCCGGAGCGGAAGGAAACGCCCTGCGGTACCGTGAACTCCCCTTGCCAGCCCCCGAACCTCATGTTAGAAGGTGGCCCGGCCCGGACCGTGGCGGGTGCGTGCGCCAGCCGCGGTGGCATGGAAGCCCAGGGCTCCCTTCTTCGGCATCGCTCGACATGAGAAACTTTACACGCCTCGCGCGGTTCGCCTGGCCCTACCGGGGGCGTTTCCTCCTGTCGGTTCTGTGTGCGGTGATGGTGGCCGTGCTGTGGTTTACCAACCTCGGCTCGGTCTACTTCCTGCTGCAGATCCTCTTTCACAGCCAGAATTGCCAGAAGTGGGTGGCCGAGGAGCTGGTTGCGACCGAGATTCTCGTTGCAGGCCCGGCAGGCGCGGTGCGAGATGTTCGAGCAGGTGAACCGGCTCGCGCAGCCCCAGCCGGATATCAAGGCGCTGACCGCGCTGCTTGAACGAGGCGGGGGAGACCTGGCTGCGCGAGTCGAAGGTGCTGCGGGAACGGCAGCGGGCGCTCGATGACCTGCTCACCGATGATCCCGAGGGACCCCAGGCCGCCCAGGCCAAGACCGCCCTGCTCGATCAAAGGCGCAACCTGGCGCTGGCCGAGGCGCGGTACGAGGAACTCAAGTTCAGCCTGCCCCGCATCAAGGCGCACGACGAGGCGGGCCTGGCGTCGCATGTCGCCACCCTCAACCGCGAGCAGGCCAAGGAGTTGCGCTGGCACAACCGCTGCTTGTTGCTTCAGCCCTGGATCAACCGCTGGCTGCCCGATGACGGCTTCCACACGCTCGTCTTGCTGATCGTCGGCGTGCTCGGGTGCGTCATCATCAAGGGCGTCTTCATGTTCCTTCAGGAAGTGCTCGTTGCGGACATCAACCAGCTTGTGCTGTTCGATATCCGCAACCTGTTCTTCCGCCGGACGCTGGCGCTGGACCTCGGCCGCTTCAACGAGAAGGGGTCGGCCGATCTGATGGCCCGGTTCACCAACGACATGGACTCGCTGAGTCAGGGCCTGAGCACGATCCTCAGCAAGGTCATCCGCGAGCCGTTCAGGATCGTCGTCTGCCTGGGCGGGGCGTTCTGGTTCAACTGGCGGTTGACGTGTTTGACCCTGGTGCTGGTGCCGGTCTCGGCGGCCTCGACGTACCGCGTCGGCAAGATCATGAAGCGGGCGGTGCGCAAGTCGCTGGAGAGCATGTCGAATATATACAAGATTCTCCAGGAGACGTTCCAGGGCATCAAGGTCGTCAAGGCGTTCACGATGGAGCGCGCCGAGCGGCGGCGGTTCTTCAAGGAGACGAAGTCGCTGTACCGCAAGAGCGTGCGGGTGGCCATGATCGACGCCATGTCCGACCCGGTGCTCGAGACGCTCTCGCTCTTGACGGTCGCCATCGCTCTTCTGGCCGGCTCGTTCCTGGTCTTGCGGCACGCCCTGTTCATCGACCTGGGTTTCTTCCGTCTCCAGCTCGCGTCGCGGCCGATGCAGATCGAGGACCTGCTCACGCTCTATACGCTCCTGGCCGGCGTGTCGGACCCGATCCGCAAGCTGTCGAACGTCCATTCCAAGATCCAGCTGCGCCGCGGCGGCCTCCGATCGCATCTGCACGCTCATGGACCGGACGCCCGAGGTCGTGCAAAAGCCGAAGGCGGTCCGCCTGCGGCGCCATGCGTCGCGGATCGAGTTCGACCAGGTCTGGTTCAGCTACAACGGCCGTGATCCCGTCCTGCGCGGGGTGGACCTGGACGTCCGCCACGGCGAGACCGTCGCGCTGGTCGGTCCCAACGGCTGCGGCAAGACCACGCTGATGAACCTCCTGCCCCGGTTCTGGGACGTGCAATCGGGCACCATCCGCGTCGATGGCCACGATTTGCGCGACCTCTGCCTGCGCGATCTCCGCCGCCAGCTTGGCGTGGTGACACAGGAAACGATCCTGTTCGAGACCACGGTGGCGGAGAACATCGCCTACGGCAATCCCCATGCGACCCGCGCGGAGATCGAAGCGGCGTCGCACCGGGCGTATGCTCATACCTTCATCACGACCCTACCGAAGGGCTACGACACCATTCTGGGCGAGCGCGGCTCGTCGCTCTCGGGTGGCCAGCGGCAGCGGCTCGCACTGGCCCGCGCCATGCTGCGCGATCCGGCCATCCTCATCCTGGATGAAGCCACCAGCGCCGTCGATATCCAGGATGAGGCCCTCCTGCGGCGGCGCGATCGAGGACTTTGCCCGCGACCGCACCACCTTCCTCATCACCCACAATCTCGGCTCCCTCCAGTTCGCCGACCGCATCGTCTTGATGAATGCCGGCCGGATCGACGCCGTCGGCACCGAGACCGACCTGTACCGCGAGTCGCCGCAATACCGCCGGCTCTGCGAGATCCACTTCCAGCGCGAGACGGAGCAGCCGGACGACGGCGCTCAGGACGAGGACGAACCCGCCAGCGAAACCGAAGCCGGACCTCAACCCGGTACGTCGGCCACCCCCCACATGGCCGATCGCATGCGCCAGAACCGGATTCCGATTCATCGGCCGTGATCGGGACCAGGTCCATCCCCATTTCGCATGGATGGACCCTTGCCTTTAGGCCCCACGCAACGACAATATTGAGTCTCATTCCTGATAAGAGCCGCACCGCTCCCGGGGTTCTCCCATGTTGCGCATGCGCGGACGGTGGCGGGCCGGCGCCTGGCCGTGCCTGGTGGTGATGGTCGTCGGGCTGGGCACGGTCGTGGCGGCGCCTCCGCGTGTGCGGCGCGTGGTCAAGCCGGCCTCAGCTTCGGCCCCGGCTTCCGTCACGGTGGCGCCCCGCTCCTACATTGACGAGATGATCCAGAAGGCCTGGGACGAGGCCGGGCTTACGCCGTCGCCGATCGCGCCGGATGCCGAGTATCTGCGCCGAGTGTACCTGGACCTTGTGGGGCGGATACCGACTCTCCAGGAGGCGTCGGCGTTTTGGGACAGCCCCGAGAAGGAGAAGCGGGCCAGGTTGGTCGAGCAGCTTTTGAGCCATCCCGATTACGCCAAGCACTTCGGGAAGACGTTCGAGATCCTGCTGATCGGCCGGCGGAACCGCGCACGGCAGGTGGACGCGGCCGCGCTCGAGAGCTGGCTGCGGGGGCAGTTCGCCGAGAATCGGCCCTGGAACCTGATGGCCTACGATCTCCTCACGGCCCAGGGATCGAACAAAGAGAACGGGGCGGTCAATTTCACGATGGCTCACCTTGGAGAGCGAACCCGCGGCGGGTCCTTCTCGGCGGTCAATCTGACATCGGTCACGACCCGCGTGTTCCTCGGGCAGCAGATCCAGTGTACCCAGTGCCACGATCACCCTTCGAACAACTGGAAGCAGGCGAATTTCTGGAGCATCAACGCCTTCTTCAAAGGTGTTCGGCTGGAGAACAAGACGGGTACCGGCCGCGCCGACACCGAGGTGGAGGTCCGTGACGAGCCCACCTCGGCCTGGTCCACCTACGAGCGGCGCAACGCGATCGTCGGCATTGCCTTCCCGGTCTTCCTCGATGGCCGCAAGATCAGCCAGGGGACCGACGTGAATCGTCGCGAGGCGTTGGCGAAGTTCATCACCGAGAAAGACAATCTCCAGTTCGCCCGCGCCTTCGTCAACCGGATCTGGGGTCTGCTGCTCGGCCGCGGCTTCGTGCAGCCCGTCGATGATATGGGGGATCACAACACCAGTACCAACCCCGAGCTGCTCGACCAGCTTGCAAAAGACTTCGTGGCGTCGGGCTATGACATCAAGGCCCTCCTGCGCCGGATCACCGCCACGAGGGCCTACAACCTTTCCAGTGTCACGACCAGAGAGAATGCCAAGGACGAGACCCTTTTCAGCCACATGGCGCTCAAGCCGATGACGCCCGAGCAACTCTTCGACTCGCTCCTGGTGGCAACCGCCGCGCACCCATCCCGTGGCGACGCCGACCGCCGCGATCGCTGGCTCGACCCGTTCCTGTTCACCTTCGGCAACGACGACGCGCAGGAAGTCTCGTCGTTCCAGGGCACGATCCCCCAGGCCCTCATGATGATGAACGGCGGCCTCATGGCGCAGGCCACCAGCAGCAAGCCGGGCAGCTTCCTCGCGCTCCTGCGCCAGCAGGCGTTCGCCCAGCGCAAGGAACGCCCCGATGTCTACATCGTCAAGACGCTCTACCTGGCCGCCCTGAGCCGATACCCGACCGCCGCCGAGCTGAGCCGATCCCGCCAGTACCTCGCCGCGAACCCGGATACGCCCCAGGTCATCGAAGACCTCTTCTGGTCGCTGCTCAATTCCAACGAGTTCGTTCTCAATCACTGAATCTTCGTAGGGTGGCTCGCCCACCATCTTCCGTCCCGGATGGTGGGCCGAGCCACCCTACGAAGAGAGAAAGGCCCTTCGATGATCCCCAGCGGAATGACCCGCCGCCACTTTCTCGGGCATCTGGCCACATCATCGGCCCTGGCGGTGCCGGCCATGCAGTTCATGCAGGCACTTTCGGCCCATGCCGGCACGGTGCGCAAGCAGAACAAGAGCTGCATCCTGCTCTGGATGGCGGGTGGTCCCAGTCACATGGACACCTGGAACCTCAAGCCCGAGAGCGCGCGTAACGGCGGCGAGTTCAAGCCGATCGCCACGGCGGCCGGTCCCGGCGTCGAGATTCGCGAGCATCTGCCCCTGATGGCCCGGCAGATGAAGCACCTGAGCATCATCCGCGCACTGAACTCGAAGGAAGGCAACCACGAGCGCGGTACGTATCTGATGCACACGGGGTACGTCCCCAACCCGACGATCGTCCATCCCAGCTTCGGGTCGGTCTGCGCGTACGAGCTCGGCGAGAAGGTCGCGATCGACCTGCCCCATTTCATCTCGATCAACTCGCCGGCGCTGGGAGCGGGCTTCCTGGGGATGGCGAACGCGCCGTTCGTCGTGCAGAACCCAAGTGCTCCCATCGCGAACTTGCAGCCCCCGAACGGGGTCGATCTCTATCGCATGCAGCGGCGCGTCCAGATGCTCGGGATGGTCGAGGACAATTTCCTCGCCCAGCAGCGGGGCAACGCGCCCGTCGATCACAAGGCGGTCTACGCCAAGACGCTCCGCATGATGAACTCGAAGTACACGAAGGCCCTGAAGCTTGACGACGTGCCCCCGCCGATCCGGGAACGCTACGGCAAGAACAGCTTCGGTCAGGGCTGCCTGATGGCGCGGCGGCTGGTCGAGATGGGCGTCACGTTCGTCGAGGTTGCCCTGGGCGGCTGGGATAATCATAAGGATATTTTTAATTTGCTTTCACGCAAACTGCTTCCCCAGCTTGACCAGGGCATGAGCGCGCTGGTCGAGGACCTCGCGCGCAGCGGACTGCTCGACTCGACGTTGATCGTCTGGATGGGCGAGTTCGGCCGCACGCCGCGAATCAACCAGAACGCCGGCCGCGATCACTGGCCGCAGTGCTGGTCCGTGGTGGCCGGCGGCGCGGGGATCAAAGGAGGCCAGGTCGTCGGCGCCACCGATAAGGACGGCCTGGAGATCGTCGATCGCGAGGTGGGCGTGATGGACCTCGTCGCCACGATGACCAGGGCGATGGGTATCGACCTCGATACCCAGTACACCACCCCGCTGGGCCGCCCGTACAAGATCGTCGACGCCGGCCGGCCGATCAAGGAGCTAATCTGAGAGGGTGGACGAGACGGGTCTTCTCCATGTAGCGGCGGCCGTCCCGGCCGCTCCGGACTCCCAGAAACGGAGCGGCCGGGACGGCCGCCGCTACAAAGAAGAATCGGTCCGTTCCCATTTTCTAGGAATCGCGTCTAGGATGGAGTCGGAATAATTGTTATAGGGGGTTTGTTTCGATCCCTTCCGCTTCCGAGGTCGCCACGCCATGCCTCCTCGTCCGTTGGCGCGATCCGTTCTCATACTCCTGACGGCGTCTGCGGCCCTGTTCCTGCCTGGTCCCCAGGGCCAATCGGCACGCGCGGACGATGCGCAAAAGAAGCCCGCACGGAAGGACACCAGTCTTCGGTTGCGCCCCAAGGAAGCGCGCTTTTCGACGGCCCTCGTCCCCAGCGAGGCCAAGGCCGGCGATGTGGTCGAGTATCGTGTCACGGCCACGATCGCCCGGCCCTGGCACATCTACGCCTCTGCCGCCACCCAGCCCGAGGAAGGTCCGCGCAACACCCAGTTCGATCTGTTCGACATCGATGGACTCAAACTGGTGGAGAGCTGGAAGCCGACCCGCGCCCGGAGAAACGGCCCGAGCCGGCCTTCCCGAACCTGCCGTTCGTCGAGTTCTTCGAGGGTGAGATCACCTGGGTGGCCCGCCTGGCGGTCCCGCCCGGTACGCCTCCCGGCCCGAAGACGATCCGGTGCCAGGTCTTCTTTCAGCTCTGCAACGACAAGGGATGCTTGCCGCTGACCTACTGGACGCTCCCCGACGCGACCCTGACCGTGCTGCCTGGTGGTGCAAAAACGGAGGCCGCTGCGTCGCCGACCACGCCGGCAACGCCAACCGTCAAGCCACCGCCGACCAGCCAGGTCGAGCGAAAGATCAGCCAGGGCTTGCTGCCGTTCTTGCTCTTCTCGGCGGGAGGGGGCTGCTCGCGCTGATCATGCCCTGCGTCTGGCCGATGGTGCCGGTGACGGTCAACTTTTTCGTCAAGCAGGGCCAGGCGAACCGGGGACGGACCTTCGGTCTGGCGGTGATGTACTGCCTGTCGATCATCATCATTTTCACGCTCGTCGGCGTCTTGTTTTCGGCGTTCCTGGGCGCCTCCTCGCTACAGCGGCTGGCCAACACCGCCTGGCTCAACCTGAGCGTCGCCGCCATCTTCATTCTCTTCGGATTGAGCCTGCTCGGACTGTTCGAATTGCGGCTGCCGAGCGCCTTGCTGAACGCCTCGGCGCAGGGTGAATCTCACGGCGGGCTGATCGGGGTCTTCTTCATGGCCCTGACGCTGACGATCACCTCGTTCACCTGCACCTTCCCGGTCGTGGGAGGACTGCTGGTGGTGGCCTCGGGCGGCAACTACCTGTACCCGGTCATCGGCCTGGCCACGTTCGCGACCGTGCTCGCCTTGCCCTTCTTCCTGCTCGCGCTGACGCCCGGCCTCTTGCACCAGCTTCCCAAGAGCGGCGACTGGATGAACACGGTCCGGATCGTCGGCGGCCTGATCGAGATCGCCGCGGCCTTCAAGTTCGTGAACACGGCCGAGATCGCGCTCGGCGCCACGCCCGATTCGGCCTGGTTCGACGTTCAGGTGGTGCTGACGATCTGGATTGTTCTTTCTCTCGTGGCCGGGCTCTACCTGCTCGGCTTGTTCCGCACCGACCACGATCTCGAAGCCATCCGCGTCGGTCCGATCCGCATCCTGTTCGCGGCGCTGTTCCTGGGCTTCTCGCTCTACATGGCGCCGGCGCTCTTTGGCAATCCGCCGGAAAGCCGGTTCTACAACCTGCTCGTCGGCTTGATGCCGCCCGACGTGGGCGAGTTGAGCCGGCCGGCGGCCGTCGCGTCCGGAGGGACGGGCGAGACGAAGGCGAGCGCGACCGATCCCAAGCTCGCCGAGCGCCAGGAGACGCTCGTTCACGGCGTGAAATGGCTCATGAGCTTCGAGCTGGCGCAGGAGCAGGCGAAGGCCGAGAACAAACCGATGCTCATCGATTTCACCGGGGTCAATCTGCGCCAACTGCCGGCAGATGGAGCGTGAAGTCTTCCCTCGTCCCGAGATCCGGCGCCTGCTGGAACGGTTCGTGACGGTGGCGCTCTATACCGACATCGTGCCGATCGGCTCGATCACGCCCGATCAACGGCTCGACCTGTCCGAGGCCAATCGGACGCGCCAGCAGGACCTGATCCGCGACCTCACCACGCCGGTCTACGTCGTCCTGACGCCGGATGGCCGGCTCATCGACGCCGAGGGCGGCTACATCCCCGCCGGTCGGTTCAAGGCGTACCTGGAGTCCGCCCTGAAAAAGGCCGGGGGCAACCCGATGGTCACCATGACAGGGAAATCTTCATAGCGCGGCAGCTCCGCAAGCGTCTTCTCTTGTAGGGTAGGCTTCAGCCTGCCAGTTCCATAATCCGGGTACGGAAATGGGGATTGGCAGGCTGAAGCCTACCCTACAAGAGAAGACGCTTGCGGAGCTGCCGCGCTATGAAGAAGTGCGCCGGACCTTGTAGCCCAGGGCGGTCAACGCGCGCTCGGCCGCGTCCAGATGGTCGCCCTGGAGTTCGATGACGCCCTCCTTGACGGTGCCGCCGGTACCGCAGACGGTTTTCAAGCGCGCGGCCAGCGCGGGCAGGTCATTGCCGTCGGGGTCCAGGTTGGTCACGACCGTCACCTGCTTCCCCCTGGGACGTTTCTCCCGGCGCAGCCGGGCGGTCTGCTTCTCGGGAGGGATACGCAACGGCGCCGCCGCGCGCGGCGGGCAGGAGCACTCCGGCTCCGGCTTCCCACAGCGCTCGCAGGAGGGTGGACGGTCCCAGGGGGTGCCGGCGAACAATCGTTGCACGAGTGATCATCAATCAAGGAACGGGAATGCCGGATTCCCAGACCGCTACGGGCTTGCGTTGCCCACTCTACGCGAAAAACGCTTGCGCCGCCAGAACGCAAGCGATTGGACTCGTGGTCGGCTCTGGCCTTGTTCACCACAGAGCCACAGAGAACACAGAGTTCTCAGAGGCTTGTCCGAGAAGATGGTTTTCAGCCCCGAAGGGGCGGCAGCGCATAGCCAGGGGCGTCAGCCCCTGGGGCCGGAGCTGCGACCGCGCCATCCTCCTTTTCCGCCCCGCAGGGGCGACAGAAGACCAAGCGGAACCCCGTTTTCTGTCGCCCCTGCGGAACGGAAAAGGGGCTCTGTGTCGCGCCGTTCACCTCTCCAGGGGCTGACGCCCCTGGCTATGCGCTGCCGCCCCTTCGGGGCTTTCCGGATCGCCTCTCACAGAGTCTTTTCTCTGTGACTCCGTGGTGAACAAGGCCAGAGCCACCACCCCACCCACCCGGAGCCTCCCGCACGATTGGGGAAAGTCCCGCGCGGGTCGAAACGATCGTATCCTCGTCGGAAGGCCCAGCACGCGACGGCAACGGTGTGTCTTCATCCTTTATACTTCTCATCGCCGCAGGTCGTCGGGCCGTCTTCCGGGAGCACCCCCCAACGCGGGCGACCGTTCGTCGTCCGTCGAGAGCGCTTCACGATGGCCTCGCTCATCCGTCCTGCAAGCCCGACGCGCCAGCGAGTGCATTCTCTCTCTGGAGCCCACCGAAATGCACTCGCTGGCGCTTCGGGCTTTCCAGAGGCCACAGAGATTGACATAAACCGTTCTTTGACAATTCGTTGCGTAAAATACGCGAGCGGAGAGGCGCGCCAAAAGAGACCGTGGAAAGCGCCGGGCAAAAGGAGCGGAACCGTCGATGAATCAAGGGTTTACGAACGATTGACGGCACACGGAAGAGCCGCGCACAGGGCGGGCGCCAGTGACCGAATCAAGCCACCGGCGGGAGGAGTGAAAGGACAGACGGGACAAGAGCTTACGGTCGGTGACAGAGACCGTTTCCCGAGGTCGGAAGACCGGTCACAGACACGGTCGCCCCGGTACCGTGGCGACGGTGTCTCATTTCGAGACTGTCGTGAGGGAACGGCCGGCCCGACCGGCCTCAGAGGGTGTACGAGAAGGTTCTTTTCTGTGTAGCGGCGGCCGTCTCGGCCGCTCCGGATTTGGGATTCCGGAGCGGCCGAGACGGCCGCCGCTACACAGATAGGCCGCTCCAGACCTTTTCGCACACCCTTTCAGTTTGCGCTTTCCATGGCGGCCACGGCGATGGCTGTGGACTCACATTGGTTTTGGGTCCCCAGGACAGTAAGATGATTCCTATGGGTGGCCTGTGCGGGCCGCTCGGAGCCGCGACAGGGCGGCAAGGTTGGCGCGGTGCTGCTCGCGTTGGCAAGTTCAACCCGGGAAGATCATGCTCATTGCCCGTTCACCCGAGGCCATCACCGACAACGTGCTGGTGCTTGGCCCCATTGAATATCCCATGTACCTCGTCCGGGACGCCCACGAAGCCTTGGTGTTCGAAGGCGGCGTGGGTGCCTGCGGACCGGTCTTCGAGGAGCACTGGGCGCAACTGGGCCTGGCCAGGGACTCCGTGAGACAGATCGTGGTGACGCACGCGCACCCGGATCATGTCATGGCGGTGCCGGCGCTGCGGGTCCTGTTTCCGGGTGCGAAGGTCCTCGCCTCGGCGCCGGCGGCCGCCGTGATGGCCAACGAGAAGGCCGTCGGGTTCTTCTGCAAGATGGACGGCATCGTCACGGATTGGCTGCTCAAGAGCGGCGCGATCCAGGAACAGCATCGGCCCGCCGCGCTCAGCGAACGGAAGATCCCGGTGGATGTGGTGCTCCAGGAAGGCGATACGGTGGCGGTGGGCGGTCTTCGCTTTGAGGTTCTGGCCACGCCGGGGCACAGCGATTGCCATCTGAGCTTCTTCGAGCCGGCCCGCAAGCTGTTGGTTGCCTCGGACGCCACCGGGTTCTACATGCCGCAACTGGGCGAGGTCTGGTGGCCGGGGTATTTCGTTGACTACGGCCAGTACATGAGTTCCTTGCGCCGGCTGGCGGCGCTGAACGCGGACGTCCTCTGCTTGAGCCATAATGCCGTCGTCACGGGCGCGGCCGCGGTGCAGTCCTATTTCGCCGGCGCGATCGCCGCCACGGAAGCCTACCACCGGCGTATTGTCGAGGACGTGAAGGCCGGCAAGGGCGTGCGCGAACTGGCCGACGAACTGGGCGCCGAGGCCCACTCCCAGGCAGGCCGGCTGCCGCTCGATTTCTTCCAGAAGAGCTGCCAGCTCCTGGTCAAGAACTCCCTGCGCCATGAAGGCATGGAAGCCGCTCAATCATGACCACACTTCGTTCTCGCATATGGGGCACAGGGCATTACCTGCCGCCGAAGGTCGTCACCAACGTCGATCTCACGAAGGTGATGGAAACCTCCGACGCGTTCATCGTCGAGCGCACCGGTATCCGCTGCCGGCGTCATGCCGAGCCGGACGTCAGCGCATCGGACCTGGCGGTACCGGCGTGCCAGGCCGCGGTGTCGGACGCGGGACTCAAGATGAGCGACATCGACCTGCTCATCATGAACACGATCACGCCCGACCATGCCGATCCGGGAACCGTCAATTTCCTCCAGGCCAAGCTGGGCCTGGCCGGCATCGCGGCGTACGAGATTCGCCAGCAATGCACGGGCCTGCTTTACGGCATGGCTCTGGCCGATGCCTTTATCCGCACCGGCCAGTACCAGCATCCCCTGGTGGTCTGCGCGGAAACGCTCTCCAAACGGATGGACGGCTCTTACAATGGCCGCAATGTCGCCATCTTGCTGGGCGATGGTGCCGGCGCGGTGGTCATGGGACCTTGCGACGACGAGCGGCGCGGCCTGCTCTGGACCGGCCTGCACGCCGACGGCCGCGGGGCCAAAGCGCTCTACACCGCCGCGCCCGGCAGTGCCTTGGGGCGTACTGAGCACATCACACACGACGACATCGACGCCGGTCGCGTCCATTTCCGCATGGACGGAAAAGCAATCTTTGAAAACGGCACCAGCGGCATGACCAGCGCCGCGCAGGAGGCCCTCGCCGCCAACTGCTTGGCCCTGGACGACGTGGACCTGTATATCCCGCACCAGGCCAACCTGCGCATGCTCGAAGCCGTGGTCGCCAGGCTGGGCCCTCCCAAGGAGAAGGTGTTCGTCAACGTCGAGGAATACGGCAATATGGCCTCCGCGTGCCTGCCGGTGGCCCTCGATCAGGCCCGCAAACAAGGCCGGGCCGACGATGGCAAGCTGGTTCTCCTGTTCGGCTTTGGCTCGGGCTTTGTCTGGGGCTCGGCCCTGGTTCGGATGTAACTCCCATGGCAACGATGGCGGCGTCGCTGGTTCGGGAGCTCCGTGCCGTCTGTGGCCCCGAGGGGGTTCTCACCGACCCGGAGCGGTTGCTCGTCTACGAGTGCGACGCCTACACGATGGAGAAGCATCCGCCGGATGCCGTGGTGTTGCCGCGCAGCACCGCGGAGACGGTGGAGGTGGTCAAGATCTGCGCCGCGCACAAGGTCCCGATCATCCCGCGCGGCACGGGGACCAGCCTGAGCGGCGCGGTGCTGGCGGTGGACGGCGGCGTGGTCATTGCCACCACGCGGCTGAACCGGATCTTGAATGTCGATGATCGGAACCGCCGCGCCCTGGTCGAGGCGGGCGTGCCGAATCTCTGGATCACCCACGCCGTCAAGGGGCGTGGGTTGATGTTCGCGCCCGACCCTTCCAGCCAGTCTTCCAGCACGATCGGCGGGAACATCGCCTTCAACGCCGGCGGCCCCCATACTCTGAAACACGGGGCCACCACCAACCATGTGCTGGGCTTTGACCTGGTTCTGCCCAGCGGCCAGCGCGTGTGGCTCGGGGCCCGGCCCGACGGCGGGGAGGACGTGGACGGCTACGACCTGCGCGGCGTGGTGATCGGCGCCGAGGGCATGTTGGGAGTCATCACCCAGGTGCTGGTCCGCTTGATCAAGGCCCCGCGCGCGTGCCGGACCGTGCTCTGTGTGTTCGACAGCGCCGACGACGCCTCCCGCACCGTCAGCGACATCATCGCGGCCGGCATCATCCCCGTCGCCCTGGAGATGATGGACCAACCCATCACCCGCGCCATCGAGGAAGGCTATCACGTGGGCCTGCCCATGAACGCCGGGCGCGGTGCTCATCGTGGAGCTGGACGGCCACGAGGCGGGGTTGGACCGGCAACTGGAACGGGTCATGGACATCTGCCGGAAGAACCGCGTGCGCGAACTGCGGCCGGCCCGCACGGAGCAGGACCGCGCGGCTCTGTGGAAAGGCCGAAAATGCGCCTTCGGGGCGATTGGCCGCATCAGTCCGTGCTTCGTGACCCAGGATGCCGTCGTCCCGCGCACGCGCCTGCCGGAGATCATGCAGTTCATCTACGAGATCGCCCGCAAGTACGGCTGCGGAGTGGCCAATGTCTGTCACGCGGGCGACGGCAACATCCACCCGATCATCTTCTACGATGAGCGCATCCCCGGCGACGTGGAGAAGGCGTACGAGTGCAGCACCGAGATCGTGCGGCGTTGCCTCGAACTGGGCGGCTCGGTCACCGGCGAACACGGCATCGGCGTCGAGAAGGCGGAGCTGATGGCCGAGCAATACACGGCCGATGACCTGGAGGCGATGAAATCGCGTGCGGCGCGTCTTTGACCCGGAAGGGCGCTGCAATCCGCACAAGATGTTCCCCGGGGGCAAACGGTGCCTGAACTTCCGCCCGCAACGGCAGGTCGTCCCATGAGCATCCTCGGCTACGCACCCGATGATCTGACTGTGCGAGTGACCGCGGACACCACCTTGGCGGAGCTGCAGGAGCACCTCGCCGGGCGCAACCAGTGGTTGCCGGTCGATCCGTGCCATCCGCAGCGCGTCACCATGGGCCAGATCCTCGATGCCGACCTCAGTGGGCCGCGGCGTTACGGGTACGGCACGATCCGAGAACATATCCTGAGCGTTCGCGCCGAACTGGCCGACGGCCGGCCGATCAAGGCCGGAGCGGACGTGGTGAAGAATGCCGCCGGATACGATCTGTGCCGGCTTTTCACCGGGGCGAGGGGTGAGCTGGCCACCGTGCGGGAAGTCTGTTTCAAGGTGCAGCCCCGGCCGGAAGCCGAGCAGTTCGTGAGCGTGTGCTTCGCGACGGTGGAAGCGGCGTGGAAGCTGGTGGAGGACGTGGACACGTCGCCGCTGACCCCGGTGGTGCTGGACTTGCACAACTCCCGCGGCGCGGGCCCGTGGGTGGTCTTGATTGGCTTCGCCGGCATGCGCGAGGAGGTCGCCTGGCAGCGGGCGGAGGCGGAACGATTCGCGGCGCTGGCCGATTCCGATCTGACCCATGATGCGGATTTCTGGGCGGAACCGGAAACGGGCGAGGCGCCGGTGCGCAAGGTGTCCGTGTTGCCCTCGACGCTGCTTGAAGCCATCCGCCGGCTCGACCTTCCGGCTGTTCCGCTGCTCGCCCGCGCCGGCAACGGCATCCTTTATTATCGTGGTGGACCCGAACCGTTACCGTCGGACATTCCGCTCGACCTGATGCGGCGTCTCAAACATGAGTTCGACCCCGAGCAAAGACTTCCCTGGCGGGCCTGAGCCTTTTCTGGATGAGCGGTTGGCATTGCGCTGCGTGCACTGCGGCCTGTGTCTGGCCGTGTGCCCGACTTACCTGGAAACGGGTGATGAGAACCTCTCCCCGCGTGGTCGCATCTATCTGATGCGCCAGCTTCAGAGCGGGCGGGCGGTGCTCAGACCGGCCGCCGTGGAGTCGCTCGACAAGTGTCTCGGCTGTCTGGGCTGCCAGGTGGCGTGTCCGGCCGATGTGAATTACGCGGAACTGATCGATCACACCCGGGATTTCGTCGAGCATCGTTATCGCCGGCCGGCCTTCGAGGTCGTGTTGCGGCACTGGTTCATTGAACAGATCTTTCCCCATCCGTGGCGGCTGCGGCTGGCGCTGGCGCCGTTGCGGCTGATTCGCGCGCTGGGACTGGAGAAAGCGCTGCCGGGTTTTGCGCAGGATGGCGGCGCTTGTGCCGGCCGATCTGAGCGGGGAACCGGTACCCGCGTGCTCGCCGGCCACCACCCCGCAAAAGAAAGGCCGGGTCGGTTTTCTCAAGGGCTGCGTGCAGAGCGTCATGTTCGCGGGTACGAACAACGCGTGTGTGCGGCAGTTGAATGGCGCGGGTTACGAAGTCGTGACGTCGCCGGGACAGGGGTGCTGCGGGGCGCTGTATGCGCACCTCGGGAACCTGGAGGAGGCCCGGGCGAGCGCGCGGCGCAACATCGCGGCGTTTGAGACCTTGAACGTGGATTACGTGCTGATCGGCGCTTCGGGATGCGGCGCAGCACTCAAGGACTACGGCCAGTGGCTGCGGGAGGACCCGGCCTGGGCCCAGCGCGCCCGGGATTTCTCGGCCAGGGTGCGCGACCTGGTGGAACTCGTCCCGGCTCCGTCCTCCGAGTTCCGCGCCGCGCAAGCCATCGTCACCTATCACGAGGCGTGCCATCTGGCCCATGCCCAGGGCATCCGCCAGCAGCCGCGGGCGATTCTGAAGGCCGTTTGCGGCAGTCGCTTTGTGGAACTGCCGGAGAGCGATCTCTGTTGCGGCAGTGCCGGCAGCTACAACCTCACCCAACCGGAGATGGCGGCGCGATTGCAGCAGCGGAAGACCGAGAACATTCTCAAGACCGGCGCGTCGATCGTCGTGACCACGAATCCAGGCTGCCTGCTTCAGATTCGCGCCGGCCTGGCCCAGGCCGGACGCGGCGACATTGCCGTGATGCACCTGGCGGACTTCCTGGAGCAGTTCCGCATTGACTGTTGCGAGCCGTCCGTCTAAGTTGACGCTGCGGAATGAGATCGTCGCCGAATACAGAACGATACGGCGAAGTATCGTCAAGCTCGGGGAAGGGCCAAAGACTCACCGTCCCAGGTTGGCAGGCAGGCCAATGGAGACCAACGGACAGCCCGATTTTCTCAACGCGGCGGCGGTCCTCGTCGACGATCACCTGGCGCAGGGTCGAGGCGGCAGGCCGGCGATCCTCTGCGGCGAGGAGACGGTGACGTACCAGCAGTTGCACGAAGCGGTCAATCGTTTCGGCAATGCCCTGCGGGAACTGGGCGTGCGCCGGGAAGAGCGGGTGGCGCTGCTGCTTCCCGACAGTCCCCCATGGGTCTACGCCTTTTTCGGCGCGATGAAGATCGGCGCTGTCGCCGTGCCGATGAGCACGATGCTCACGTCGAAGGATTACGAGTACGTGCTCAACGACAGCCGCGCCCGCATCCTGGTCGTACATGCGGCGATGGCCGAGATGATCGATTCCATCCGCGCGCGACTGAGTCACCTGTCGCACGTCATCGTCGTCGGCGGCGAGCGGGAAAGGTGCCTGTGCTTCCACCGGGTGATGAGCGACGCCGCGCCGGAACTCAACGTGGTCCCTACCCACAAGGACGACGTGGCCTTCTGGCTCTACAGCTCGGGCACCACCGGGTTTCCCAAGGGCACGATTCACCTGCACCACGACATGATCGTCGCGGCCGATGCGTATGCCCGGGATACGATCGGCCTGCGCAAAGAGGATGTGTCGTTTTCGGTAGCAAAGCTCTTCTTTGCCTACGGGCTGGGCAACGGCCTGTATTTCCCCCTGCGGACCGGCGGCACGACCGTGCTGCTGCCGGAACGGCCGACGCCCGAAGCCATCTTCCGCACTCTCGATCGTTACCAGCCAACCGTCTTTTACGGCGTTCCGACCAGCTACGTGGCGTTGCTGCACGAGGCCGAGCGGAGCGGCCTTACGAGCCTGGGTGCCGTACGGATGTGTATATCGGCGGGGGAGTCGTTGCCCGCACACACGTTCCTCCGCTGGCGCGAGCGCTTCGGGGTCGAGATCCTCGATGGCATCGGGTCGACGGAAATCCTGCACATCTTCATATCCAATCGCCCGGGACAGGCGCGACCGGGCAGCACCGGCCAGATCGTACCGGGCTTCGAGGCACGCATTGTCGACGACGCAGGGCGTGACCTGCCGGTCGGCGAAGTCGGCACGCTGTGGATCAAGGGGGAGAGCATCGCCGCGGGGTACTGGAACAAGCACGAGGCGACCAAGAAGACGTTCGGCGGCCACTGGATCAACACCTATGACAATTTCATGATCGACCATGACGGCTACTTCTGGTACGCGGGCCGTGCCAACGACATGATGAAAGTGAGTGGCCAGTCCGTCTGGCCCACCGAGGTCGAGGCGGTGCTCCTGAAGCATCCGGCGGTTCTGGAAAGCGGCGTGACCGGGGCCACAACCGAGGATGGACTCCTCAAGCCGGTCGCGTACGTGGTGCTCAAGCCCGGGATCGAGCCTGCGCCGGAGCTGGCCAAGGAATTGCAGCAGTTCGTCAAGCAGAACGCCGCGCCGTACAAGTATCCGCGGGCGGTCGTGTTCGTCGATGAGTTGCCGAAGACGCCCACAGGCAAGATCAAGAACTTCGAGTTGCGGCAGCGCGCGGCGCACGACGGGCTCCTGCGGAAGCCCACTTCGCAGCTACGGCCAGCCCCCGATGAGAAAGGACCCCCCCTTGAAACTCCCTCAACTTTCGATCGTCCTTGAGAACAAGGCCGGGAGCATGATCGCTCCCTGCAAGCTGCTGGCGGACGCCGGCATCGATATCGTCACCCTGAACCTGGCCGAGCAGGGCCGGATCGGCGCGCTGCGCCTGATTGTGGCGGAATGGCAGCGCGCACGGGAGTTACTCCAGGCCGCCGGTTACGAAGTCGCGGTCCACGATGTCGTGGCGATCGAGGTCGCGGACAAGCCCGGCGGATTGCTGGAGCTCCTGACGCTGGTTGGCCAGGCCGGCATCAATGTCTCGCACATGTACGCCTTTACCGAGCGGTTAGGCGACAGCGCGGTCATGTTGTTCAGCTTCGACGACACGGACGCGGCGATCACCTGCCTCACGCGCGCGGGCATCAACCCTGTGGCGCCTGTTTATCTTTACTACCAGGGGAAAGAGGAGTAGCGGCCATTTCCGCAGCGAAAAGCGCCGCACCCAGGGCGCCGGCGAATTGCGGTTCGGGCGGTACGCAGACCGGACACCCGAACGCCTCTCCCGCGAGCCGGACCAGTTCCGGGTTGTACGCGGCCACGCCGCCGGTCATCACCAGCGTGCCGGTCACCACGTCCATCTCCCGGACGCGATTGACCACGGAGTGAAACGCCCCCTTGATGATGTCCTCCACGCGCAGGCCCGCGCAGAATTTTTTCGAGGACCTCCGTGGCGGCGAAGACGGTGCAGAAGCTCCCGAGCGCGACCTCCTTGGTGGAGCGTTCGGCCAGGCCGTTGAGATCGGAGAGCTTCAAGTCCAGGCGATAGGCGATCTCTTCGAGGAACGAGCCCGTGCCCGCCGCGCACTTGCGGTTCATCTTGAACCCGGTGCGGTAGCCGTGCGCATCCAGGTGAATCACCTTACAGTCCTGAGCCCCGATGTCGAGCACTGTGATCGCGGTTCGGTAGGTATGGTAAGCGCCGCGACCGTGGCAGGCGATCTCAGTCATCTTGCCCGCCACCCACGGGACGTTGTCCCTTCCGTAGCCGGTCGAGACCGCCCGGCCGATCTGCGACAGTTTCAATCCGGCGGCGGCCAGCGCCTCGTCGCGGCAAGATTCTGCCGTCTGAGCGTAGTCCACCCCCGACCGACGCGTGGAACGGGCCACCATCCGGTACTGGTCGTCGATGATCGCCAGCTTGGCCGCGGATGCTCCGATGTCGATGCCGCAATAGTAATTTGGCACGAGACTTACTTTCCTTTTTCATCCCGAAGGGATGACAGCCATTAGCCCCGGTTCGCGCAGCGCAACCGGGGTTATCGAGCACCCGCGAACCTCGCGAATTTCATCCCGGAGGGATGACAGCCCCGGTTCGCGCAGCGCAACCGGGGTTATCGAGCACCCGCGAAACCCCGACCCCGGAGGGGTCGCAGATCCTATCAATCAAGATACGCCGGGTCGAAATCGATTCCTGCCTTCTCGAGCATTTCGACCAACTCCTCTCGAAACGACTTCAGGCGATGATGCTCCTCCTGATGCGCGATGTAACTTCGGACCGACTCCCGGGCCGTTGCACTCACGGTAAACGCCGCGTAACCTTCCTGCCAATTGAACGACGGCAGGCCGATCGTCTCGTGGACCCAAAGCGACGAAGCCTTCTTCAGTTCGCGCATGACATCGGCCAGGCAATGCGTGGCCTTCAAACCGACCAGAAGATGGACATGGTCGCTCACGCCGCCAATGCCCCGTGGATATCCGCCGAGACCGGAAATCGTGCCACCAAGATATTCGTGCAATCGAGAGCGCCACTGGGGAAGAATCAAAGGTTCGCGGTTCTTCGTTCCATAAACGAGGTGATAATGAAGGCTGAGATACGTCGATGCCATGTTTGTTCCCGTTGCTTGGAGAAGCCGTGGTGGTTCGCGCTGCGACCCCTCCGGGGTCGGGGGATTTCTCGCGATCCGCTCTGTCCGGTGGTGGCGTTGCGCTGACCACCGGCTAATGGCTGTCATCCCTCCGGGATGAACAGAACGGACCTCTTTCCCAGGGGCCAATAAACACGTACTCTGTCCGGTGGTGGCGCTGCGCTGACCACCGGCTAATGGCTGTCATCCCTCCGGGATGAACAGAGCGGACCTCTTTCCCAGGGGCCAATAAACACGTACTCTGTCCGGTGGTGGCATTGCGCTGACCACCGGACTAATGGCTGTCATCCCTCCGGGATGAACAGAGCGGACCTCTTTCCCAGGGGCCAATAAACACGTACTACCACTTATTCTCATCCCGGAGGGATGACAGCCATTAGCCCCGGTTCGCGCAGCGCAACCGGGGTTACCGAGCATAAGCGATCCCCTCGACCCCGGAGGGGTCGCAGCAATCGTCTGGGGCCTTCGTGCTGCGACCCCTCCAGGGTCGAGGCTTTGGAACCTTTTTCGCAAACCCCGGTTGCTGCGCGAACCGGGGCTAATGGCTGCCATCCCTTCGGGATGCTGGAAACAAGCATGATGAACATCACCGGCGATGGTCCTGGCCAACCATCGCCTTCCTTCGAGTATTCCGAGCACTGTCACACCAAGCCCAAGCATCCAGTCGAGGCGACTTTCGCTGGGGCTCGACCCAGCTAACGTCACTTGAATAACCAGCAACTGATGAGAACCGGTACCGATAAGACGCTCGGATAACAACTCGATCCCGAATATACCGAGACCAATCAGCTCGATACCGGCGATGACAACGCTTGCTCTACGCGCAACCTCGCCAGGAGCCGTTGTGGGTCGCATTCCACGAGGCGCCAAACGCAAGCGGGGTGATGAAGGTCCAGATGCTCGAACCGAGCACCGCATAGGGGTGGCCTCAGCAATGACCCGCCCCCATCCAGGCCCCGCTCAGAGAGAGCAAGACAAGAGCTGGAGCGAGCCCACCTGGCATCGGCCATCGCTTGGCCGCTCGGCCGGCTGCGGCACCGACTGCAAACAAGAGCAGGAGAACCAACTCATACCAATTGAACGGACCTCCGAAGGCTAGAAAGTGAGCGTACCCTCTCCCCCCGGGAAGCATCAGGAAGGCGAAGGCCAGCAGGAACAGCCCGAGACTGAGGATCAGTAAGTCCCGTAAACGCATGAGCCCTCCTTGGTGGAAGCTTTCGCAGCCTATCAGCCTGGCGATAGACTGGGGAACGTTTGGTATGCATCAACGCTATTTGACGCGATGCGCAGAGCACCCTCCCACGACTCGATGAGACTACCGTCCCTGTGTCATCTGTTCCACGAAGGCCTCGATATTGGTGCGCGTCTGCTCTTCGGAGTACATCCGCAGGTCGTTCAGGTCGCCGTTGATGATCAGGTACGGCAGGCCGAGCTTCTGCTCGATGCGCTGCGGCAGACCGTAGCGGCTGTTCGAATTGTTGGGGCAGGTCTTGGCGTCGTGGTACAGGATGCCGTCGATCTTGTACAGCCGCGACCATGCGCTCGATGTACGCCTCTTTCTCGGGTCTCCGAGCGGCAGATGAAGATGCTGCTGTACGCCTGGGCCATGCTGCGGAAGGGATCGGCCGGGTCGAGGGCCTCGAAGATCCAACTGTTGCAGTAGGTCGAGGCCACGACGCTCGTGCTGCAGTTCCAGGAACAGGTTGCTCAGGGGGCTGAGCTTGCCCCAGATCGGCATGCCTTCCCAGTAGATGCGGAGCCGCTCGCCTTCCACGGCCGCGACGTCTGTTCCGCACGCGCTCCTGCAATTCGGCCACCAGCAACTTGTAATACTCGTCGGCCTCCGGCAGCCCGCGCATCACCACGGCCGGGCCCATCTGGATCGTGCCGTCGAAGAAGGTGATCGGCGCGGGGACGTGCGGCCGCGGTTTCCAGCACGGCCTTCCACAGCATCGTCGTCTGCCGCGACACGATCGATCACGTCTCGCAGGCGATCGATGTCGAGCTTGCGGCCGGCGATCTTGCTCGAGCGGCTCGACGAGGCCCTCGATCTGCCCGGCGACGAAATCGACCAGTGGCTCGATCGACGGCGTCGGTGGCCCGCGGCGTGTGGACGCCCAGGCAGGGCACGTTCCACTCGCGGGCGTAGAACTGGAACCAGTCCTTCACGTCGCGGCACTGGTTGGTGTTGTACACCAGCACGTCGGCCTTGGGCGGGCCGGCGAGCTTCATCTTCTGCAGCGGGCTCACGCCCTTCAGATACGAGCCGACGTCGCTGGTGAGATAGGAGCAGATGTCGGGCGAGAACCCGCGGGCGTTGGCCAGCCGGAATCAGGTCGGTGGCCATGCGGCTGGCCCCCAGCATGGCGCCGTGATTCTCGGGGAAGTAGACGTTGAATCCCAGCGCCCGGAGCAGTTCGGCCGGCCCGACGCTCGTACACCAGGCGGTCTTCTTCCCTTCGGACGCGCCGCGCCCGAGGTCGGCGAAGTAACGCCCCATCACGTCGCGAAGCTCCTTGCTGGCGGCAAAATCCTTGCGCTCAATGGTGCCTGTGGACACGCGATCCATCCTTTGCTAGTTCGAGACGAGGGTATCGGTCAGCTTCAGGGAACCACGTGCGGCATCCTCCAGGCACGAACACGCGGCATAACGGGGGCCATGTTGCGCGGCGAAGTTCCGCAGCGTCTTGTGCACGTTCTCCCATCCCAGGTCGGTGGCGTATTTCAGCACGCCGCCGCGGAAATCGGCCAGGCCGGTGCCCAGCACCATCGCCACATCCACGTCGGCCGGTCGTTGTACCACTCCCTCCTCAAGCAACCGGAACGCCTCGGCCACCATGCGAAGCATCAACCGGTCGACGATTTCCGGCCCGTCGGGCTCAGGACGGCGCGAACCTCGCCGGCTACGCGTGCGTCCGCGATGATCTGCTCGGCAACAAGATGCGACGTCGGCGTGCGGTCGCCCGGTGCATACTGGTAAACGCCTGCTCCGGTCTTCTGGCCCAGATGCCCCCTCTCGACCAGCTCCCAGACGATCCGCGACAGATCGCCGTGCCAGGGAAATGCCTTGCGGAGGATCGGCTGGGTATAGCGCCAGGATATCAAATCCCGACATGTCGATCAACTGAGCGGCCCCATCGCGAAACCGAATTCGACCATCGCTCGATCCATCGCCTCGGGCTGGCGCCTTCTTCCAGCAGCCAGAAGGCCTCGGTGAGATAAGGCACGAACAGCCGAGTGACGATGAACCCTTCCCGGTTTGCCGCGACCACGGGCGTCTTTCCCATGGCCTTGGCCACGGCCAGTGCCGTCGCGATGACTTCCGGGGGCGTGGAGCGGCGACGGACCACCTCGACCAACGGCATCTGCTGGGCCGGATGGAAGAAGTGCAGCCCGATCAGCCGATCCGGAAACCGCATCCCCGCGGCCAGCACGTCCAGGTTGATGGTGGAGGTGTTGGTGGCGATGATCGTCTCGGGCGGACAGATCTCTTCGAGCCGCGCAATCGCCGCGCGTTTCACCTCCACGTCCTCGAACACCGCCTCGACGATCAGCGACGCGCCGGCCAGCGCTCGCCAGTCGGGCGTCGTGGTCAGCCGCGTCAGCGCCGCGCGGGCTTCGGCGGCCGGCAGTTTTCCTTGCGCCACCCGGCGCTCGAGGGAGTCCGCGATTCGCCCCGCGGCGCCCTGCAAGGCGGCCTCGTTCTGATCGCAGGCGGTCACGTGCAGTCCAGCCGTCAGCAGGGCCTGGGCGATGCCCGTGCCCATCGTGCCCATCCCCAGCACGCCGGCCCGAGTGAGGCTTGCGCCTTTCACGCCCTGCAACTCAGGGAGTTTGGCCGTCTGGCCCTTGGCGCACAGCACGTAGATCTTGTTCCGCGTGCCCAGGCTGTCCATGCACTGGCGAAACGCCTCCTGCTCGCGCAAGAGCCCGGCCTCGAACGATTCCTCCACCCCCACGCGCACGGCCTCGAGGATCTTCCCCGGGGCGACCAGTTCCGCGCGGACCTTCGCCACCTGGGTGTCGCCCCGGGCCCATGCGGCCCGGTTGGATTCGGCATCCGCCAGCCGGTCACGGCGCTGGCCCGTCCTGCGCGCGGCCAGATCGCGCAACGCGTGCGACAGGGGAGTAACGTCCTCACTCAGCAGATTCACCGCGGTCCGGATCAGTTCTTCGGGCGGACACGTCGCGTCGATCAATCCCCGTTGCAAGGCCGTCGGGGCATCGATCGGCCGACCGCTGAGCAGCATATCCAGCGCCGCTTCCACCCCGATCAGCCGTGGCAAGCGCTGCGTGCCCCCGGCTCCGGGGTTGATGCCCAGGTTCACTTCCGGCATGCTGAATCGGCTTTGCTCGGTCGCCAGACGTCCGTGGCACGACATGCTCAACTCCAGGCCGCCGCCCAGCACATGTCCCGCCACCGCCGCAAGCACCGGCTTGGGCGCATCCTCGATCGCCTGGAACGCCTCCTGAAAAACCCTCGACGCAGACACCGCCTCGTCGCCGCTGCGGATGTCCCGGAAGATGGCCAGGTCCGCCCCGACACTGAATCGCTCGCTGCCGCCGTGGATGACGATGCCCCGCACGTGGGCATCGTCGATGGCCCGCCGCAGTGCCCGGCCCAGTTCCTCCAGCAGCGCGAAACTGATGGCATTGGCTGGCGGCGCACACAGTTCCAAAAGGGCGACATGATCTTGTACGCTGTAGGCAATGATCGGCATGCTCCTGGTTCGAACGACTCCGGCTTCAGGTCGATCCCATCCCGGACCCGGCCCGGGTTGGCGCGGCTATTCTGGCCTGCCGACCCACGAATCGCAAGCGCGTTGCGAGGCTATCGGGCGTGGTGAGACGAGCACATCCGTCCCGAGGCAGCGCCGATAGACTCGCGTCAAAGCTCCCTTGGACGCTCGACCCATCCCGGTGACGGCGGTCCGGTCAATTCGAGCCCAGGAATGAGGACGGATTTACCGCGAAGTACTTCGCAAGAGCCCCGATGTGATCCCGGGTCAGACTGCGTTTGCCGTTCAGAATGAGCGACAGAACCGTCTTGCTGATGCCTGTTCCCCGGACCACATCGACCTGCTTGACGCCTTTCTCATCCATCAAGGAACGGAGCATGGCGGCGTCGCTGACGTGAGGCATCTCGACGTGCTCGTCCTCGTACTTCTCGATGAGGTCGCCGAGCACGTCGAGGTAATCGGACTCGGCCGGCGTCAGGTCATCTCGGTCCGTCAGGTCGTCGACGACCTCGGACGCGGCGTCCAGTTCGTTGTCGTTGCGAATCGGCCGGAGCGGAAACCGCCGGATCAGGGCAAGGTAAGACGGGTCGGGAGAGCCGGGGATGGCGTCCTTGCGCTTGGGCGTTCTGGAGGCCGACCGGGGGCCACTGATCTTTTTCTCGACAGAGCCGACCGGGGCTGTCTTTCCTCGAACCGTAGGGCTCCGCCTCTTGCCCTCGACTTCGTGTTCGTGTTCGGTCTTCGTCCCCACCGTATCCCCTCCGCGTACGGCCGTCAGCCGTCCTTCCACCTGTCCTCGTCGTATTCGCCGTGGGTCAAGACGGCCCGGACGTAAACCTTGAGCCGGTTGTAGTAGAGGACGGTGATGAGCCGGTACTCGTTCTTCTTGATGTTGAAGACGGTGAACTTGCCCACGGGATCGGCGTGGGGAAAGTCAACCCTCGCCGCCTGGATATCGTTCCATCGTGCTTTCTTGGCCACACGATACCAACGCATCAACGGGGCCAACGCGTCCGGATGTTTTTTTCCCTGCCGCGGCCAGGCGCGTTTTCGAGATGATGTGCACCGACCGCTCTCCCGCCACTAATCGTGCGAAGACACCTTGAGTATAGTTTTCAAATTGAAAACGGTCAAGCTCTCAGGAACCCGATCGTTTTCAATCCGAAAACTGTCGGGTCAGAAGAAAGAACGCCGGTCCCCTGCCCCACCACACGCGGCCCAAGGTACCGGTTTCTTCTGCAGCCAACAAGGACCAAAATGAGGGGCAGGGACCGGGGTTTTTCCGCCGGCCGAGGGTCTGGGTCGTTTCGCTCGCGGCCTGCTCCCGAACCGATCCCCTGGGACAGGTCCGAGGAGACCGGTTACTTGACCACGTCCGACCTTGAGTCGGACTTCATCTCCGCCAGCAGCGCATCGACCGCCCGGTCAAGCTCCTCACCCCGGACGTCGAAGTAGCGGATGACCCCTTTCGCGTCGAGCACGTAGACCGTCGGCCAGTGGTCGACGTTATAGGCTGTCTGGATCGCGCCCTCGGAACCCGCCGTCCCACCACGACGGCCAGGTCATCTGCTTCGCCCGGGTGGCTTCCCTTGCTTTCTCGCGGTCCTTGGACTCGTCCGAATTGACGCCCAGCAGCACGAACGGCTTGCCCTCCAGCCGCTCGACCAGCTCGCGCTCGTGCGGGACCATCGCCATGCAGGGACCGCACCAGGTCGCCCAGAAGCAGATGACGACCACTTTGCCGCGATGGTCGCTGAGCCTCAGCGGCTTGCCCCCGAGGTCTTCACCAGCGATCTCCGGGGCGACTTTGCCGACTCTCAGGTTCGGCAGGTTCGCGATCCTTGCCAACTCGGCACTCGCTTTGTCAGCGAGTCGAAACAAACCGTCAGTCGAGGCCGCCTCGGCGTAGTCTTCCTTGACCTTCGTGAAGTATCGCTTCGCCTCGGCCAGGCACTGCTCCTTCTCCGGTACCGTGCGTTCGCGGCCCTTGGTCATACCGTCGGTCGCGTAACGCCACCACATGCCGAGCGCGTACGTCGCCTGCCCGCGGACGGCACGATCCGGATGCCCACCAGCGACGTCTTCGAGGATCCCCTTGGACCAGTCCTCCTGTCTCCCGGCCAGCGACGCGCACAGTCGGCCCATCTGGGGGTCGTCCATGAAATGGTCGCGGACGATCTTCACCAGGTCCTCGTCGAGGTAGCTTCGCATCACGCCGGGCAACAGGATGATGCCCTCGAAGGCCGCCGGGTCGTCCGGGTGGGCGCGGATCAGCGTGCGAACCTCGTCGGCCATCGCGAACCAGTCGACCCGGAAGGCATCGTTCTCGTCGGTGATCTTCTTCGAGCGGGCCTCGGAATCGAGCTTGTTGGCGGCCACGAGCTCGTCATGGAAGGACTTCTCCCGGGCCTCGAACCGGAGTTTCAACGCCGTGAGCCGGTCGCTGAGCGACCGGCCCGCACCGTCCTCGACGGTGTCCCGAGAGAGCTTGTCCTTCGGACCGTCATGCTCGGGATTCCCGGGCCCTTGCAGCAAGAAGAAGCAGAGTAGCAGGACGGGCGTCGCCATCGATTCCCCCGTTTGCAGAAGTCGCAGTGACATTGGGACCTGACCTCCTCCCATGATGACTCGGCTCGGACCGCAGGGACAGGTGGATCCTCGCGGACCGACGGGAAGCCCCGAGACCGGGATCCCCTGCCCCTACGGGGCTGCCGCTCTCATGGTCGTCACCACCGCCGACTCGCGGGCCTGGACGCGGCCGCCTCGTGTGTGCTACACACCCTCGCATGAAAGGCTACATTGCCCAACTCGCCCCGTCTGGGCTGCGCCAGTTTCTTCCCGAGCACGCCGTCCCGGCGGACTTCCTCCGGCAGCTCGTGCGGGAATGGTCCGCGCGACCCAGGGCCGCCGTCTGGGCCGTTCTGGCCGAGCCCGACGCCGAAGCGATCCGCACCGGCCAGTACGGCGTCACGAAGGGCGTCGTGTGCAAAGGGGGCTCCGGCGGCCCCGATCTGTGGGCGACGAAGATCAAGACCTACGCCTACCTGGAGAGACTCAAACGGGCCTTCGGTGAGCGCCGGGAGGATTACTGGGAATGAGCCGGAGATCGGATGATCGGGACCGCCTTCTGCGGGACAGACCAGACGTGCGGGGCTGGAGAAGCGGGGATGGTTGAGAACCGTGACTGGAATCATCCCGGGTGTCAAGCCGACGGCGAGGTCGAGAATGCTATGTTGATCATCTTGTGCCGTGATCCCCTGGAACCCTCACGCACCGACCGGGCATTCGAGGCCGAAGTCGCCGCCATCGAGCGGCTGGGATTGCCGTACGTTCTCGTGGATCACGACGCCCTGGTGCAGGGTGATGAGCCCGGTCGGGTTGTGCGACGGGTGCCGGATCAGTCGGAGTCTGTCCTGGCCGTCTACCGGGGCTGGACGGTGACACCGAGCCAGTACCGGGTCCTCCACGAGGCTCTCGAAGCCAGGAACATCCGAATGATCAACGACCCGGATGCCTACCGGCACGGTCATTACCTGCCCGAGAACTACCCGGTCATCAAGGGCCGGACGCCACGATCCGTATGGCTCACGGGCGACCTCGGCATTGACCGCATCATGCAGGCCCTCTCACCCTTCGGGGACGGCCCGGCCATCGTCAAGGACTTCGTGAAGTCCGGGAAACACGAGTGGAACGAGGCGTGCTTTATCCCCTCGGCAACTGATCGACGGGCCGTCACACGGGTCGTGACCCGGTTTCTTGAACTCCAGGATGAGGACCTCAGCGAGGGCCTGGTCTTCCGGGAGTTCGTCGAGTTCGAGCCGATCGGCGTCCATCCCGGGAGCGGGATGCCGTTGACCGAGGAGTATCGGATCTCTGGCTCGATGGCGTTCCGGTGTTCTGGGCTCCCTGCTGGGCCGAAGGCGACTACCACGGTTCCCGGCCACCGATCGAGCAATTCGCTGACGTGGCCGCCGCCGTGCGGAGCCGCTTCTTCACGATGGACCTGGCCCGGCGGCGAGATGGCGAATGGATGATCGTCGAGCTTGGGGACAGCCAGGTGTCGGGGCTTCCAAGGGATGTTGATGCCGGGCCGTTCTACGAGGCGCTCCATGAACATTGGCCGGATGGCCCGACGGGAGAGGCCGGGCAATGATATTACCCCGGCAAGAAAGTAGGTCGGACAATCTTGTCCGACTCCCCCGGCCTGTCGGACAGGATTGTCCGACCTACAGGAGGATCTTCTTTGCCGGGGTAATACGCACCTATCTGGACGGGGACCATGCGGAGTGGCTCCGCATGCGGCGAACTCTGTGGGACGATTGCCCAGACGAACAGCAGATCGGGGAGATGCACGAGATTCTGGGTAGCGATACCGATGAGGTCTTCTTTGCCGAGAGGCCCGGCGGCGGGCTCCGGGGGTTCGTCGAGGTCGCACTTCGCTCCAGAGCCGACGGCTGCGACTCGACCCCGGTCGGTTACATCGAGGGGTGGTATGTCGATGAGGACATGAGACGCCAAGGCATCGGGCGGGCTCTGGTCGCAGCGGCGGAACGGTGGGCACGGTCGAAAGGTTGCCGGCAGACGGCTTCCGACGCCGAGCTTTGGAACACCGTCAGCCATCGGGCTCACGGGGCACTCGGCTATCAGGAGACGGCCCGGATCGCAGCCACGGTCGATGGTGATGTCAGGACCATGACCGTCTTGCCCCTGGGACGGGACCGTCACTCCGTGCAGCCGCCCGGCGACCAGGCCAATAGCTCACCACCCCAGATCAGATAGGCGTTCCCCTCCCGGCCATCCAGCATCACGAACACGCCATCCGGCAGGTCATCGAGGTTCGCCAGGTAGGTCCGCTTCGAGCGATCCGGGCCGATCCGCTCGACGTGCAGCCGCTCGTCGATTTCCGATGCCCGGATCGGCTCACGCTCAACGATCCGCCTGTTTCCCGATTCCCATGCATCCCGGAAGGCCAGAAACCGGGCACGGCGACATTCGAAGCACGGGCGATGTCCGGCGGCCAGCCCCGTGGCCTCGTCGAGGAAGAACAGTTCGGTGTAGCGGTTCGGGGCCATCACCGTCCGATGCCGGCCCTTGAACTGGAGCACGCAGAGAATCCACCGCTGGACCTGCCAGGGCCGGCGGATGCGGCCCTCGGCCTCATGCAGAACGCCCCGGTTACCCATCATCGTGCCCCAGAGGGGCACGGCGACGATTCTGCCAAACGGTGTGACCCGGTTCTGACGGGGCATGACCTTCAACCCGGCTCATGTGCGGTTCAGCTATCCATGGGTTAATGGGCGGGGCCTCCGGTCGCACACCCAGTTCGGTTCAGCAGGTGGTCCAGATAGTCCTTTGCGGCATCGCTCAGAAGGTCCCGGTGCATCCGGGTCGGGTCGTCGAAGAAGTCGAGTCCGACCTGGGTGTCCACGAGGCGGGTCGCCAGCAGGTCCAGTGCCTTCGGCTCGTCGAAGAGCGACTCGGCGTAGAGAATCCGCTGGCCTTCTCCGGTCTCGCCCAGGAGCCGGGCGAAATACTGGACGGCGAGGTTGCCCTTGCGTGGCAGCGGCGCCCCCATGACGATCACGGTCAGCCGGCTCCAGTCCCCGGCGGGCATCCGCTCCCTCCAGCGACAGACCAGGCGATGGAGCGAATCCAGATCGGCACGAGTGGCGTCGGCGACGTTCGCCGTGACCAGAGGGGCCATGCGGCGGGTGTATGCGATGCGAGCCCCCTGCGGACACAGTCGTGACTTGATCAGGGAGTCGATGAAGTTCAGGCTGGCGAGGACGATCTCCGTCTGCCGCCCGGCTTGCTCCCGCCCGAGCCCGAGCGCCGGGATCTGTTCCCGTGCCTCCACGATCCGCTCCCGATACCGCCGCAAGCCGTCGAGGAGATCGTCGCCGAGAGGGTCGCCCTCGGGGACGCAGACAAGCATCACGTCGAGGGCGAGCGGGATGTGCGAGATGGCCTTCAGGGCGTGATACACCTTGGGCGTGAATCGGGCTTCGGTCCGCCGGTCCCCGTGCTTGAGGACGAGGTTGTCGCCTTCGACGAGGATTATCGGCCCGGCCCCGGCGAGCGCCGCCTCCTTCGCACGGCGATAGGCGGCTCGTGAGGCATCGTTGAGGGCGACGAGCGGATTCCGCCGGGGCCTTCTCCTCGGCCTGCGGCACGGGTGCGGGTGCCTGAGAGGCGGGCCTGGCCGTGAGGACGAACACCAGCATCGAGATCGAGCAGACGACAGGCAACGTCTTTCCATTGCACTGTGGCATCACGATGACCGTCCTTTCCCCAACCGCCATGATCGGTGCGTCAGGTTCAAGCCGGGTGTGGCTCGGGACATGCGAAGCGGGGCACCGACGATGATCGCCATTCTCGCCAGGAGGAGGCGGTCGTCAAAGGAGGTGCCGCAGGGGAAGCCGTCTGAATGTGCGCCATTCTCCATAATCCGAGCATCGCACGGGCAGGGATGATTCACGGCTTGGCGAAGTTCGCTGTGTAGAACCACCAGCCACCTTCGATCGACTCAAGCCGAAAACCGGCCTCTTCGGCGAGACTCCGCACCGTCGAGCGGCACTGGTAGTGCGGATCGGGGATCAGTTCCGTGATGGAAAGTCGTCCCCCTGGCTTCAATGCTCGATAGCACCGAGCCAGGGCAGCCGAACGATCGGGGATCTCGCCCAGGGTCGTGCAGAGAAATGCCCGGTCAAAGGTCGCCTCAGGAACGTGGGGCTGAGCCGCATCGCCGAGGATCACCATAAGATTTGTCACACCCGCCACTTTGGCGTTTCTCTTGAGCCGCTCGATGGGACTATCTCACGGCGTATCTTCACATGGCGGACCGTTTTTCCCGCAATTCCTCCGGGGTCAGCTTGAGGATCTCCCAGAAGCTCAAGTCGGGTACCTTCAAACCCAGCAGACCGTATGGCGTTTGATCCTTGCGGCGGCCGGTCCGGAAGCGACGCAGGTTCCAGTACAGTCGCTTCAGGTCCAGTAACCCTTGCGTCCTCTTCCTGTGGCGCGCTTGCTGCATTCGCGCCACGCTGTTGACGCATTCCACCAGGCTGCTCGCACGCCAGACCCCACGGAGCACCGCGCGGACACGCCGCGCCTCCACACGCCACTCCGGATATGCCTTCGTCAGTTGAACCGTACGCACCAACGCCCAGGCTTGTGTGGCGGCCGACCGACGCCAAGGCTGGCGATGCAGACCCTCCAGGTCCAACAACGCCGACAAGGCGTCGGGGTCCAACCTCAAGCCGGCCCACCGTCCTTGCACCTGATCCAGGAACGTGAAGCTCTCTCGCCGGAGCAACAACCGCCGGGTCTTGGCCCACGCCGCGCTGCTCCAGTGCGGCAACGTCGCCGCGACCATCGCCTCAGCCGCAGCCCGGTCGTTGAGGCGGCCTTCGGGGGTAAAGATCTCGAACGCCAACTGGGCGTGTTTCCAGGCCGTCTCGGCGGCCAAGGCTTGATCCCAGAGCCGCTCGGCCTGACGCCACAGCCGGTTCCAAGGCGCGCCATGACCCTGCCGCGATTGCCCCTGACGGCCACGCCGGTCGTGTTCCTTCTGAGCCGCATCGGCACGCTCCAGGGCGCGGGTGGCCTGCGCCCAGGTCTACCGCCACGCGCGTCCCCCTTCACGGAGCGTATGGAAGACGTCGAGCGCGTCGTCGAGCCTCGAGAAGGCCGGCCCTGCGTCGGCGGGCACGCTCGAGTTTGATCCCTTTGCTCAGGCCCGTGCCGTCGTCCCGGACCACCGCCTTGAGCGCCGGGAATCGGGCGAATTCCTCGGCCCATGTGACGCCATCGCGTGCCGGGACCAGCCGAGCTGTCAGCCAGCAGAGGCTCTCGGACGCGACGACCATCAGGACGGGTTTGCGGCCAAAAACATCTCGTCGGCGGTGCCCGGTTCGACCTTGGGCCGGGCCGCCTCGTCGAGCACCTTGAGCAAAGGGCCGGCGCGCTTGCCCGCTTCGAGGGTCGCCCGCCCCAGGGTGGGGACGCTCGGAGTGGTTTCCGCTCCCTCCATGACCCGCAACCGCCGCCGCGCGACGCTCCGGCTGACCCCCTCGGCTTGGGCGACGGTGGCGAACTCGTTCTGCTTTTCGGCGGTGATCTCGACGGCGTGCTTCAGTCGCTCTTGGAGGGCTTCGATCTCCGTCTGCCGCGCCGCTGGGCGAGTTGCTGCTGGAGTTGGTCGATGCGGGCCTGTGCCGTGGCGCCGTCCACGGCACAGGCGACCGGTTCGGCCTCGCGGTAGAGCGACTGCCGTGATTGCTGACGGTCCTGGGCCATTTTGGTGACATCGCCGTAATGTCCGCAGAGGACCGCGAAAGCGCTGGCGATGCGTTGCGGGATCGTAGGCATGGGGACTCGCTCCGTCGAGGCCGATCAAGGAATCACGCCCACGATTGCACACGTCCCGACGGGAATTGTCCACAAACTATGCCTGGTGAACGCCGGTTTTGAGAAAGTCCCATCCGCCGTTCAGCTCTTAGAACGGCCGAACCGGTGAACCTGGGTCTCCTCAAAATGGCTGTTCTCAGACGCCCCTTGCTGGCTGGATTTGACGCGCCCGCTGACCGTGCCCACCAGGCGCACCACGGTCGTAGACCCTCCGCGGCACAGTCGCGCGGCCCGTCTTCGGATCGGTCCACGCAGGCGACTGCGCGACCTCGACCTCGCGGACCAGGCTCGTGGTCGCGACCGGCGGGAGTGACCCGTTGCCAAGCGGGAATCGCACTCGCGGAAGATCCGACCCTTTTCACGGCGCACGGCACCGCACGGGCTGGCGCCGATCCCGCCCGCCCACCGCGGCGCGTCTGGCTCAGGTCGCGTACCAGAACACGGCCAAGACGTGGCATGCGGCCCCCATCATCACGAGGATGTGCCAGACGAAGTGATGATAGGGCACCGCCCGCAGGGCATAGAACAGGACGCCGACGGTGTACGCCACCCCTCCGATCAGCAGAAGCTGGACGCCCGGCACAGGCAAACGCGACATCAAGGGGCCGAGCGCGACGAGCACCAGCCACCCCATGCACAGATAGAGCCCGATCGAGAGGATCGGGAACCGCAGCCGTCCGCAGGTCGTGATGAGGATGCCGCACGCCGCCAGCGCCCAGATCGTCACCAGCAGCCCCCAGCCCCAGGCCCCGCGCAGCACCACGACCGAGAACGGGGTGTACGTGCCGGCGATCATGAGGTAGATCGCGGTGTGATCGACGAACTCGAAGCCGCGCTTGACCCGGCCCTCCGGCAGGCTGTGGTAGAGCGTCGAGGCCGTGAACACGAGCACGATCGCCGCGCTGAAGACCGCCGCGCTGACCACCACCGCGGCGCTTCCGCTGCGCGCCGCCGCCACCATCAGCCACGGAACCGTCCCGATCGCCGCCAGCAACGCCAGCCCATGACTGACGCTGTTGGCCGTCTCCTCGCCGCGGGTCCTCGGTCGGCCGCTCTGGACAGGCATTCTGCTCATGATGCTCCATCTTCCCGCTTGAGGGCCGAGTCGGTCAACCTCCGACCATCTGGTCCACCTCGACTCGAGGCGAGTCGATCCGCAATCTGACCGAGGTAAACGACCTCAACTCGGACCCGCTTGACATCGAGCCGGGAAGCATGCTCAGGGCCTACACCCGCCTGTGCGAGGTGAACCTGGCGGGCATTCGGCTCAAGAAGGACAAGCCCAGCCGCAAGCAGGACTTCCTGTACGCGCTGGAGCAGGCCACGTGCGCCGACCTCCATCTTCGAGGGGGCCGAATTGGCCATCTGAAGCTTGAGTTCTTTCTGCAAGGCTCAGTAGATGGAGGCTCCATCGGGTTCTCTTCGATATCGGCCTCCACCCTCGCTTCCCTCTCTCATCCGCGCTCCTGACCCGGCGGCACCCCCTGATCATGAGGGTGGCGGACTGACGTCCCCGGCGGCACCTATCCTCGCGTGCAGGGAGCTTGCCATGACACCGCTCCGCCGCTACGTGCCTCGCCGACCTCGCTCGCTCCTTCGCGTTGACTCCCTTTCGTCATCAACCCCTATGTGCGGGGGGGACGTGCCCCCGGCGGCGGACGCGAACGAGCGCGAGCAGGCCGGTCGAGGCCAGGGCTACGGCGGCGAGGGCCAGCGTGCCGGGTTCGGGCACGCTGGAGAGGACGGCGATGCCATAGTCGTGGAACGGCCCACCGTCGTTGGTCAGGAAGGCCACGTCGAGGCTCAGCACCGTCCCGGCCGTCGCGGCGAAACCTGTCGAGATCAGGCGCGAGCCGAACGTCCCGTCGACCGTGTCGTACACCGCGGGGGCGTTCCCCGTGGTGTCGAGGAAGGCAAAGGCGGTCCCCTGCGTGGGCGCCAGGTCGGTGACGGCCCCCGAAGTCCCCGTCACGCCCAGTTGCGTGAACCCCGCCGGGATGCCGCTGTCAAAGCCGTTGAACAAAAGCGTATTGTCGAGACGGACGTTGTCGACGGCCAGCGCGCTGGGCCGGCTGTGATCGATCACGTCGCTCACCTCCCAGGTGAGGGCGTAGCTCCCGCTCACGGGGATGGTGTAGACGACATGGACGAACCCCGTCGTGCCGCCCACGTTTCCGCCGAACGCGAACGGGCCGTAGGTGATCCCGTTGATCGGGCCGACGAGGTTGCCGTCGAGAAACGCCGGATTGGGGGTGATCGTCACCCCGGGGTCGATCGGCGGCAGATACGGGTTATTGAATGCCGGCACGCTCGGGTCGGTGCCGAGCCCGGAGTTGTCGGTGGACGCCGTGTACAGGACGACATCGGCCCGCACAACGCCCCCCGCCAGCAGGCCGAGCGAAACGGCGACGGCCAGGAGGAGCGACGGCTTCGCCCACCGCGGAAGGACTTGACGCATGACCATGCCTCCACGCACAAGAGGGTGCAATCGGGACGACTTATGGTATGCGTCCGAAGGCGGCGGCCGCAAGTCATGTCGGATTCTGGAAACAGAACGGGTTGCACAGTGGGGGCGCCGAACCGGGGCCGGCAAGGTCCCGCGACAGGGCCGCAGCCCGTTGGCGCAACAGGCGGTTGTTCGGGAACAGCGCGGACGCCCGGAGGTCATCGCGCGTGGCCGCGGCGGTGAGGCCCACGTCGTGCCGGTGGCGGGCGCGGAAGCTGAAGAACAGCCCCAGCAGCTCGCGCGGCGATGCGGCGCGCAGGTCGGAGCCGGACCGGACAGCCTCCTCCGGGATGTCGTAGACCGTCTGGTAATACGCGTCGGGGTGCGAGTGGAACCCGCCGCGGCCGTTGTTCGTCGCCTCGATGTTGTGCGTCACCGTGCCGTCGTCGTACCGGCAGAGGACGTGCCAGCCCGCGCAGGCCAGCGACACCGGCAGGCCCAGCCGCCAGCCCAGGGCGACGTGCAGGGCCGCCATGTTGCCACAGGTGCCGCGGCGGGTGTCCATGACGCCGTTCAGGAAGAGGTCGGCCGGGTCGGTGTAGATGACGGTGTCGAGGTCCTTCTGATCCTCGCGGTAACGGATGCCCAGCACCTCGTCGACGTACCAGCAAATCAGACCGAGGCGGAAGAAGGCGAGGTCGTCTTTCCAGTCCCCCGGCGCGGCGTGGAACTGGGCCTCGGCGCCCGGCAACTCGCGCTGAAGATCGTCCGCCCAGCGGTCGGCGGTCTGTTGATAGGCAGCCACGTCCAGACCGGCCAGCGCCGGGATCTCCAGGGCGACCCGCAGGTTCATCTCCAGGGGATCGACCCGGGCGAGTTCGCGATCCGGCAGGGATGCCAGAACGCGGATGGGATCGCCGGTGGCCGGCCCCGGTCCAGGATGTGAGAAAGGCATGCGCGTCGGTCCCGGGAGTTTTCGCCTTCAGAACAGGTGGGAGTCACCAGCCGCTGCCTGGAATTCACCCGATGTTCCTTGGGGAGCGGGATATCGTCCTGGATTCCTTTATATTTGATCAGATCGGTGACCTTCTTGTTGAGATCGGCGTTGTCCTTCCTCAGCTTGGCGATCGTCTGATCCTTGTTGAGAACCTTCTCGACATAGGCCACGACCTTGGGGTGGTTCAGCATCCCGAGGAGGCTGGCCAGCTCGCGTTCCGCGGTGTCCACGGTACACTTCTCGGCGCTGGTCAGGTTCTTGACCAGGGCGACAATCCGCGACCGCCGATAGGGGACGGAGTCCAGCAGCCGGTCGACCCGCTGGTTGGCCTCCAGGCTGTCCTTGCGGATCTTCTGGACCGCCTCGTTGAACTCGAGGATGTCCACGACGTCGGTATCCGGGGGCTTGCCGAGGAGTGTTTCGAGCTTGGCGCTGGCCTGCTGGCGGACCTGGAACATGTTGCTGTCGAGCATCCGGACAAGGGCGATGATGTCCTTCGGGTCGCGCGCGGGCGGCGCCTTCTGCCGAGGAGGCGGGGGAGGCACGGGCGCCGGCCCGTTGCGCGAGGGCGCCAGGCCGAAGGGATCGGTTGTGTTCGTCGGGGAGTTCCGCACGTACCGGTAGAGGTTCACGTCGCCGCCCTCGAACCCGAGGGGGGCCCGGGTGGTTGCGGAAGCAGCGGGCGGCCGGTCGTTCCGGGTAGAGGGCTCGGAGACGAGAACGGGCATCGTGTGTGTACCCCCTGGGTCACGGGGTCTTGGAGACGACCGCGGTCCGGAACAGGTTCGGCTTGGCCCGGTCGGTCGCGTCCCAGCTCACCGTGATGTTGTGTGGGACCTCGTTGGAAACGCTGTCGTTGTTGGGCAAAATCGCGTTGGCGATCGCGTCGACAGTCTCGACGGTCCGGGCGGGGATGGAGTAGAGGATGCCCGCGTGGGTATTCGGGTTCCGGGTGATGAAGCCATATTTCCGGAGGTCCTTGACGGTGACGCATTCGGCGAAGAAGGCCCGGCCGTTGAACCGGATCGTCCCCTTCGTGCCCAGCGTGCCGCCGGCCACGGAGAAGTAGTCGTCGGTCGTGCCCTGGGCCTTCACCTGTTTCAGGGCCGCGCTCTGCTGGCCCAGGACGGCCGAGTAGTTTTGCAGGGCCTGCTGAAAGGGCCCCTGGGCGACCTGGGCCAAAGCGTCGACGTACGCCTTCTGGGCGTCGAAGGCCCGGATGTAGGCGTCGAGCTGGGCGGTGAGCCGCTGCTTGATATTGGTCGTGTCGGTTCCTTTCGGGACCACCCACGCCTCGAAGTAGGACCACTTGTTGTCGTCGGCCCGGATCCGGACCTTCTTGTCCTTGGCGTTGGTGACGTTGAAGGTGACGTTGAGGTACTGGATGATCACGCCGCCCTTGGTCGTGTTCTGGGTCAGCTTCCACTCGACGCCCCAGACGAAGCTGCCGAAGTATCCCAGGACCGGCGCGAAGGTCTGCTTGACGGTCAGTCCGGGGGCGGCCAGGCCCTCGGGGTCGGTCTGGTTGGTCGGGTTGTTGCGGACGTACCGGTACAGATTGGTGTCGCCGCCGTCGAACCCGAGCGGGTCCTGGCTGATCACGCGGGCAGAGAGCGGGTCCATGGTCGCGGGCAGCATACGTTCTGTCTCCCCGTTGCGGGCGCAGGGCCGGGTCGTCCTCATGTCACGGGCATGGGTTTTCGGCCTTGCGGATCGACTCCAGGCCGTGGCGCGCCGCGGCCTCGTAGATTCCTCCCGCGTCTCGGTATTGCTCCAGAAGCTTCTTGATCTGCGCCTTGACCTTGTCCGGGGCCTCGGCGTAAACATCGGGCAGGACGCCCGCGACGACGTTGACGAGCCGCTGCTTCTCCTCCTTGCTCAGCTCCGAACCCACCTGTTTCTTGATCGTCGCGATCGCGCTTTCGAGTCTCTGCTTGACTTCGAGTGATGGCTTGCCGCCGAGGGCCTTCTGGAGCGCCGGGAGTGCGGCGGGGCCGAGCTTCTCGATCTCCTCCTGGGCTTTCTGCCGCGTCGCGAACTTGTCGCTGTCGAGATCGTTAAGCAGGCCGGCGACTTTCGCCGCGGCGGCCTTCACGTCGGCGGCGGCCGGCTGCTTGACCTTGAACCGGTCCGTGACGATTCCCACGAGCTTGGCCGCGTCCTTCCGGGCAAGGAGGACGAGCTTGAGTGAAGCGAACGCGGCCTTGTCCTCATTGGAGAGGTCATCGATCAACTGCTTGACGGCGGCGGGATCGAGCTTCTCCTTCTCGTCGGCGGCCATGCAGACACACGCCAGGCCGCCCGGGTCGGTATCGTTCGTGGGGTTGTTGCGGACGTACCGGTAGAGGTTCGCGTCGCCGCCGTCGAACCCGAGCGGGTCCTGGCTGTCCCAGCGGCCGGTGGCCGGGTCGTAGAAGCGGGCGCGGTTGTACTGCAGGCCGGTCGTAGCGTCGAACTCGCGGCCGGTGAACTTGTACCGGTCGCTGGCCGCGGGGTTGGTCTCGGTCAGGACGTTGCCGAATCCGTCGTAGGTGATCTTGTCGATGACCGCGCCGGTATTGTCGGCCAGCGCGCGCACCGAGCCCAGGCGGTCGGTCAGGTACCAGGCAACGGCATTGCCGGTGCCGATGCGGGCCACCAGCGCATCGACCGCATCGAGGTAGAGCCGGCGCGTCACCAGGTTGTTGCTGCCGTCGAGGTCGGCGAAGGCGTTGGACCCGTCATACGCGAACCGGGTGACGCTCACCGGCCCGACGCCGTTGACAGCGTCTTCCTCGATCCGGTTGCCGAAGACGTCGTACACGTAGGTGACGGCCGCCGACGCCGCGCCCATCTCCACGGCCGAGACCAGGCGGTTGAGGTTGTCGTAGGTGTAGGTCCAGGTCAGGCCGTTGGAGATGCCGACCTTCTGGACGAGGTTCCCCTCGTTGTCGTACGTGTAGTTCCAGACCCCGTCGGAGAGCAGTTGGTTGTTGGGGCCGATCGTGTCGCCGTGGTTGGTGCGGTTGCCGTTGGCGTCGTAGGTGTAGGTGGTGGTGCTGTCGGCGGTGAGCTGGTTGGCGTTGTCGTAGGAGTAGGTCGTGGTCACGCTATTGGCGGTCTCGGTCGTGACCCGGTTAGCGAGATCGTAGGTGTACGTGATGTTGGACTGGGGCGTCAGGGAGGCGCTTTGGGACAGGATCTGTGTGACCCGGCCCTGGCCGTCGTAGGTGTACGACGTGAGGCCCACCACGTTGGTACCCGCGACGTCGCTGTAGCGGGTCATGCCCGTCAAGGCGTTCCGGGGATCGTAGGTCATGTCAAACCGCAGGGCCTGTCCCGGGGCGCTGAAGCGGCGGCTGATGAGGTTGTTCGCGGCGTCGTAGACCGAGGTAGTCGTGCCGCCGAACGAGTCTTGCATGAGCGTGCGGTTGCCGACCGCGTCGTAGCCGAACGTCAGCGAGACACCGAATGGTTCCTGTGTGGTCACCGTCTGGTTCAGCGCGTCGTAGGTCATCGTGTAGGTACCGCTGGCGTCGCCCGCGGTGAGCGTGTTGTTGTCGGCGTCGTAGGTGTAGGTCACGACGTTGACGACGACGTTGGAGGCGTTGTACCAGGTCTCGCCGATCAGGCGGCCGGCGGCGTCGTACGTGAAGTCGCGGCGGCGGCCGTCGCGGTCGGTCGTCGAGATCATCTCGCCGTTGGCGTCGTAGCTGAACGTGGCGCTGTGGTTGAGCGGGTCGGTCTGCTGCACCAGGCGGTTCAGCGCGTCGTAAACGAAGGTCGTCCGGTTCCCGTTCGGGTCGATCAGGCCGACGCGATTGCCGACGGCGTCGTACTGATAGGTCGTCGTGCCCGAGTTCGGGTCGATGACCTGCGTCGGGCGGTTCAGGGCGTCGTACTGGTAGGTCGTCGTGTGGCCCGAGCGGGTCGATCGTCTGGAGGACGTTGTTGGCCGCGTCGTACACGGTCGTGGTCGTCCCGCCCGAGGGGGTCTGGACGCTGACCTGCCGGTTCAGGGGATCGTACGTGTACGTGGTCCGGAATCCCAGCGCGTCGATCGTCTGGGTGATGTTGTCGGCCGCGTCGTACACGTTCGTCGTGGTGTGATTGAGGGGGTCGGTGACGGTGACCTGCCGGTTCAGCGCGTCGTACGTGTACGACGTGGTGTGCCCGAGCGGGTCGGTGGTGGCGATGACGTTGTCGGCCGCGTCGTAGACGGTGGTGGTCGTCCGCACCAGGCCCGTGCCCACCGCTTCGGTCACGGTGACCTGCCGGTTCAGGGCGTCGTAGGCATACGACGTGGTGATCCCGCGCGGATCGATCTGGCTGGTGACGTTGCCGACCGCGTCGTAGGTCGTCGTCGTGACCCGCCCCAGCGGGTCGATCACCTGCGTCTGCCGGTCCAGGGCGTCGTACTGGTAGGTCGTCGTGTGGTTGAGCGCGTCGATCGACTGGATGACGTTGCCCACCGGGTCGTAGACGGTCGTGGTGGTGCGCTGCGCGGGCGTGCCCACGGCCTCGGTCACCGCCGTCTGGCGGTCGAGCGCGTCGTACGAGTACGTGGTGACGCGGCCGAGGGGGTCGATTGTCTCGATCACGTTGCCCACCGCGTCATACATGGTGGTCGTCGTGCGCTGCACGGGCGTGCCCACGGCGTCCGTCTCACTAATCTGGCGGTCGAGCGCGTCGTAAGAGTACGTGGTGACGTGGCCGAGGGGGTCGATCGTCTCGATGACGTTGCCCACCGCGTCATACATGGTGGTCGTCGTGCGCTGCACGGGCGTGCCCACCGCGTCGGTCTCGCCGGTCTGGCGATTCATGACGTCGTAGCTGTACGTCGTGACGCGGCCCAGGGCGTCGGTGGTGCTCGTGACGTTGCCGTCGGCGTCATACGTCGTGGTGGTGGTGCGCTGCGCGGGCGTGCCCACGGCGTCCGTCTCACCGATCTGGCGATCCATCGCGTCGTACGAGTACGTGGTGATGTGGCCGAGCGGGTCGATCGTCTCGATGACGTTGCCCACCGGGTCATACATGGTGGTCGTCGTGCGCTGCACGGGCGTGCCCACGGCCTCGGTGACGGCCGTCAAATTGCCGCGCTGGTCGTAGGTGTAGTTGGTGACGCGGTGGAGCGGGTCGATGACGCTCGTCACGTCGCCTTGCGCGTCGTAGGTGGTGGTGGTCGTGCCGCCGAGCGGGTCGATCGTCTCGACGAGTTGCCGCTGGCCGTCGTAGACGAAGGTCGTCACCCGGCCGAGCGGGTCCTGGGAGGTCACCCGGTTGCCCGCGGCATCGTAGGTGTACGTGGTACGCTGGCCCAGCGGGTCGATCTGGTCCTGCACCATCCGCGTGCTGTCGTACTGGTAGGTGGTCGTGTGGCCGAGCGGGTCGGTCACGCTCTGGAGCAGGCCGTTGGACCAGGTCTGCGTGGTCACGCCGCCCAGGGGGTCGATGGTGGTCAGCAGGTCGCCGGTGGTCGGGTCGTAGGTGTAGCTGGTGACGCGGCCGAGCGCGTCCTGCTGGCGGGTGACCTCGTGGAAGGTCGGGTCGTACTGGAACTGCTGCGTGGTGCCGTCGGGGTAGGTGACCTGGGTCAGGTCGCCGCGTCCTGCGCCGTACTGGTACGTGTAGCGTGTGACATGCCCCAGGGGGTCGGTCTCGGCGGTGACATCGCCTTGCACGTCGCGCTGGTACGACTGAGTGGAGCCATCCGGGTTCTGGATCTGGAGCGGGCGGCCGAGGGCGTCGTACATGGTGGTCGTCACGCGGCCCAGCCCGTCGGTCGTGGTGGCCACGTTCTGGCTCGCCGACAGGGCGGGGTTGGTCTGCAACCCCTGGATCGACTCCGCGACCACGCCCAGGGTCGAGCCGAGCCCCGCGTTGGCGCCGGTCAAGGTCCCGGTGGCGGGGTCATAGGTGTACGTCGTGGTCCGGCCGCCCCAGAGATCACCGGTGAGCCGGCCGGCCGGGTCGTACGTGAACGTGCGGGGGCTGCCGACGGGATCGGTGGTGCCGGTCATGTCGCCGGCCCCGTCGTAGGTGAACGTCGAGACGCGGCCGCCGGTCTCGGTGATCATCGACAGATGGCCCGACCCGTCGTAGGTGAACGTCGCCGCGGAGCTGTCGGCTCGGTGACCGACGTCAGCCGGCCGCTCGGGTCGTAGGTGTACGTGATCGCGAGGCCGTGCGGGTCGACCACATCGACGAGCCGCCCCTGAGTGTCGTACTGGTAACGGTCCTGCTCCTTGGAGGTATAGGTGTAGGTGCCGTCGCCGTTCCGCACGAGGGTGCCGAAGTCGTTGGAAGGGCTGAGGAACGTGCCCCCCGGCCCTGATCGGAAAAGCCGTGTGCCCCCGGAGCCGTACACGTCGAGCACGTCGCCGCCGGGGTCGGTGACGAGCCGATCGACGCTGCCGAGACTCCAGCCCGTGCCGTACGGATCGCCGGGCCCGTTGGCCACCACGCCCGTGGTCCCAAAGACGGGACGGTCGATGACGGTCCCCCCGGGCAGCGTGGCCTGGATGTCCAGCGACCAAGTGTAGATGCCGGTCGTCGTCACCGGGCTGGCGACTTCGGTGCTGAGCAGGTAGACGTCGCCCGGGCTGTGGCCCGTGGTCTGGAACACGACCGGGGCCTGGGCGACGCCATTCCAGGTCAACGTCACCTGGATCTGCGTCGGCACGGGGCCGTTCGGGTCGCTGGCGAACATCGCCTGCACGATCGGCCGCGGAGCGACCGTGTCCGAGTTGTACGAGAGCGAGAGCGGTTCCCCCAGGTTGCTGGCCGCGTCGTTCCCGCAGCCGCAGCCGCAACTCGGGTTGAGGGGGATCGTCGTGTTCTGGTTTCCATCGAGGGGCCCGATCTGGCCCGTGGCGAAGCCCACGTACGAGGTCTGCGTCGGGTCGGGGCCGGGCACATCCCCTCCCACGATCCAGGAGACCTTCGCGACCTGGCCGACCGACACCTCGGTCGCCCAGATCGACTTGTTATCGGGCCCGACCGTGATCCCCGTCGGCGTGCTGTTCGGTGTCGGCATGGCGTACATCTTTTGCGCGCCATCCACGGTGATCTGGCCGATGTCGTTGCTCGAGCAGCCGGTCCACCAGAGCGTTCCGTCGGGTCCGGCGACGATGTCGGTCGGCCGGCTGTGAGTCGTCGCCGGGATCACGAACTCGCGGATCAGCCCCAGCGTCGAGATCTGGCCGATGCGGCTCCCACCCGACTCGGTGAACCAGAGGTTGCCGTCGGGCCCGGTCGTGATGTCATAAGGCACGCTATAAGCGTTCGGCAACGCGAACTCGGTGATCCCGCCCGCCGTCGAGACCCGCGCGATGCGGTTGCCGGCCGTCTCGGTGACCCAGAGGTTGCCGTCGGTCCCGGCCGCGATGTCCTCCGGCCGGCTGTTGGCACTCAGGGAGAACTGGGTGATCGACCCGCCCGGGGAGATCCGGCCGACACGGCTCAGACCGTACTCGACGAACCACACGTTGCCGTCCGCCCCGGCCACGATCCCGTGCGGGTTGGCGCCGGTGGGGAGCGGGTACTCCGTCAGCCCCGTGCCATCGGTCCGGACGTGACCGATCATCGGGGTTGTTCCGTTCTCCGTGAACCAGAGCGTGCCGTCGGCCGCGACGCAGATCCCGTACGGCCGTTGCGCGACCGGCACCGTCCGGACGATCGCGCCCGTGGACGAGACCGCGGCGAGCATCTTCGCCGAGTACTCCGTCACCCAGACGTTGCCGTCGGGCCCGCCAACCGCGTCGATCGGTTGCGAGAACATCGCCGTCGTCGCGTACTCCGTGATGCCGGAAGTCACCGCGAGCAACTGACGCGCCTCGAGCGGCTGGACCTGGGGCCGGACCGCGTTCCGCCGCGACCGCTCGCGGCGCGCACGAAGACCCCTCTCTGCGACAGGCTTCCTGTTCATGGGAAACCTCGGCTTTAGAGCGTGTTCTGAACTGTCCACTAACCTGGTCGCAAGTGCCGCCTTACCAAGGACTTCGGGGATAGCGGTTCAGCCTGGATGCGAGGACCTGAGCCAGGCCGTGACAAGGGTATCTGGCGAGGTTCAGGACACGCTCGAATAGGACTGGGTGAGATCCACAGGACGTTGCCGCTGTGTCCGGACGATCCTGGCGGTACCCCCCTGCCCTGGAGGGCGGCCCACCTGTCCCGCGTTCTTCCGTCCTCGCGCGTCCGTGTCCTGGTGAGCGAGTGGTGATATGGAGGTCATGATGCAAACGTCGCGGCAGGATCGTCAATAGGTTGCATGAGAGTTTTTTGGATTTCACCGGGAAGAGGGGCACGGCGGGGTGTGTGCGAGACCGGGCAGACGGGCGCTCGACAAGCGTGTCGGGTCGGGACATGATGATGGGGGCGTGTTTCGGGAAAGACGAGACGGGACCGGACAACCCATCAGGACGACGACGGTGGACCACGACTCCGAGATCGAACAGGTACTGGCCCGCGCTGAGGGTCAGGCGGCCGACGGGAAGTTGCGGGAGGCGATCGACCAGGCCCGCCGGGCCCTGGCGCTGGCCGATCGCCCGGGGACGCCGGTGCCCGAGCGGCTGCATGCGCTGCTCGCGCGCTGGACGGGCGACCTCGTCCACCATTACGAGGCCGTCCTGGCCCGCCCCGACGACGCGGCGGCTCGCTCGGCGCTCGGGCAGGCGCTGGCGCGCGCCGGCCGGTCGTGCGAGGCCCGGCCCCACCTGGAGCGCGCCCTGGCTGCCGACCCGTCCGACCGCGAGGCCACCGCGGCGCTCGAACGACTTGCCGCCAGGTCGGAAGGGCGGCCGAAGATCTCGCTCTGCCTGATCGTCAAGAACGAGGAGGAGAACCTGCCGGCGTGTCTCGCGTCGGTCGAGGGCCTGGCCGACGAGGTCGTCGTGGTCGATACCGGGTCGACCGACCGGACCCGCGAGCTGGCGGCGCGGGCCGGGGCGCGGATGGTCTCGTTCACCTGGGTCGACGACTTCGCCGCCGCCCGCAACGAGGGACTTCGCCACGCCACCGGCGATTGGGTCTTCTGGCTCGACGCCGACGACCGGCTCGACGACGCCGGCCGCGGGAAGCTCCGCACCCTGTTCGATGGCCTGGCCGACGAGCCCGGCAACGTCGCCTACGTGATGAAGTGTCTCTGCGCGGCCGACCCGGCCGAGGGCTCGGCCACCGTGGTTGACCACATCCGGCTCTTCCGCAACCACCCGGAGGCACGCTGGCGCTACCGGGTCCACGAGCAGATCCTGCCGGCCTTGCGACGGCTGGCGCGCAAGTCCGCTGGTCCGATGTGGTCATCCACCACCTCGGCTACCAGGACCCCGCCCTGAGACGCCGGAAGCTGGAGCGCGACCTCCGGCTGCTGCACATGGAGAACGCCGAGAGGCCGGACGATCCGTTCACGCTGTTCAATCTCGGTTCCGTTTACCAGGAGCTGGGCCGGCCTGCCGACGCCTTGCCCCTGTTGCAGCGCAGCCTGGAGCGATCGCACCCGGGCGACTCGATCGTGCGGAAGCTCTACGCCCTGATTGTCCAGTGCCATCGCCGGCTCGGCCAGGCGGCCGAGGCCCGGTCGGCCTGCCGCGCAGGGCGCGCCGTCTACCCTGCGGACGTCGAGTTGCTGTTCCAGGAATCACTCGCGGCGCGCGAGTCGGGCGACTTGCCCGGCGCCGAGGCGTGCCTGCTGCGGCTCCTCGCGACGCGCGAACGCGAGCCCGACCATTTCGCGAGCGTCGATCCCGGCCTCACCGGATACAAGGCGCGCCACAACCTGGCAGTCGTCTACCGCGATCAAGGGCGCACGGCCGAGGCCGAGGCGCAGTGGCGCGCCGCCGTGGCCGAACGGCCCGACTTCGTGCCGGCCTGGCTCGGGCTCGGCGAGATTCTGTCATGCCTCGGCGCGCTGGGACGACCTGGAGGCGGTCTCGCGGCAGCTCGACGCATTGCCCGGCGGTGCGTTCGAGGCCGCCGTACTCCGCGCCCGCGGCCACCTGTCGCGCCGCGAGTTCGCCTCCGCCCGGCGCGGTCTGGCGGAGGCCATCGCGCTCGCCCCGCGGGCGCTTCTGCCACGCGTCTTGCTCACCCACGCCCTGCTGCAAGAAGGCCTCGACCGCCCCGCCGCCGAGCGTGCCCTGCGCGACGTGCTCGCCCTCGACCCCCTCCACCCCGAGGCGCGGCACAACCTCGCCGTCCTGCTCGCCACCTGACCGGTGATCCACCGCCGGTCTGCCACGGCCCCGACGGACCCGATCCCACCGACGGGGCGAGAAACAACAGCCGAGCCTATGCTTTACAAATAAGTGTTCATACCTATTTGTCTGCGCTGTCCCGCCGCAGGAACAGTCCTTCCAGCGGGCCCAGTGTCAGGCTTGCGCTCACGGCTGCGCCGTCGTTGGTCTGGAGATCCTGTGCGGGCGTGGCTTGGATGCGGCGATAGTGCCGGCCCGGGGAAAGTTTGGCCAGGTCGAAGGTATAGGAAGTCGGAGCGGGATTCGCGAGGACGAGGCCGTGGGCGAAGGTACGGCACAGGGCGTCCGGATGAGCGTGGGCGGTGATCCGCTGGATCGTGACCGGCTCGGGGCCCTCGACACGGACGGTCAGGTCCACGGTGGCGGAGCGGATGTTGCGGAAGTAGAAGGCAGATGTGAACGGTTGATCGTTCACCCAGGTCATGGAAGCCGTCGGCGCTGTGAGCTGGTCTTCCGTCTGGCCGGTGCGCACCATCTTCACGTCACCCCAGAAGCCGTGATCCGTCGTGGCGTTGTCCTGCGGTCCACAGTCGGCGATGAACTTGAGTCGGAGACGTTGGCCCGCCCACGGCGCGAGCGGCACGGACCGCGGCCGCCATTCATGCGCCTTGGTGGATTCCTCGAAGATCTGCCGAAATGGTCCAGCGCCGCGCGGGCCAGAGGAGCGGCCAGGACGCGGAACCAGACGCCGTCGGAACGTTGCGGGCTCTTCTCGCCCATGCCGAGCTGGAAACGCAATTCCGCATCCGCCGGCACGTCCACGTCGGAACACCAGAAGACATAGCCTTTCCCGGACTGGTAGGGGGGATGAATGGCGTAGGCCGGCAGGGCCTTCTCACCGATGTTCACACTCGGTTGATAGGCGACCCGGGCGCCCGAGGCGGGATCGATGGGCGTTTCCCCGCCCCCGCGCACGGCCATGCCGGTGGCGCCCGGCTGGCGGCTCATCAGCGACGTTACGCCGCCGTCCACGCCGACCTCCGCGAAACGCGCCATTGCGCGGGTAGCCCTGACGTGTTGCGCTCGTCATCGTCAGGAAAACCACGAGGTTCTCGCCCTTCACGGGCACGTCACGGAGTGAGAAGGACAGATCCTGCCCCGGCCCGGCGGTGGACGAAATCACCACGTTTCCGTCCACGGTGCGCGCGGTGGCCCCACCGCGGATCCGATTCGCCAGCGCCTCGGCCGACGCCATGCCGAGACAGTTGGGTGTGGTCGTGGCCAGATGCACCGCCTCGCCTTCGGGTTCCCCCAGCCAACCCGGTTTGTTAGCCGTCCCGCACACGAACTCGTCCCAGATCCCCATCGGTCCGCCGGCTTGGCCGGGCGGCGGCAGGGAATAACAGACCATGGCATCGGTGAACTGGGCGGCCGCGAACACGAGCCGGTGGCGCGCGAAGGGCACGTCCACGCCCTTGATCTCACCCGGTTTGCCCGCGACCGGCTCGACCCACTTGTGATTGATATAGTTGAACGCGGGCTTATAGGCGTTGGCTTGCCAGAAGGCGAGCCGGTTCAGGCCGCCGGACCAGTCGGCGAAGTTCCAATCATTCAGATTCGGCCAGCCTTCGCTCTCGATGCCGTTGAGGATACCAAACGCGCGCTGCGAGTGGCGGCCACCCGGCCCCAGTGCCCCGTCGCCTTGGATGATGCGGCTCGGACCCAGGCGATTTCGCAGTTGCCGGGCGAATTCCACCATGCCGATACCGTACTGGTTCACGCCGCCAATCACGCCGTCGTCGGGCTCGCCGTCGCCGTCGGTATCGCCGTGAGTCTCGTTGTACATCACGTCGAATTCGAGGCCATCAACGGCCGCCAGTTTTCCGCCCGGGCCGAGCCACGCCGCCAGATCCTCCACCAAGCGGTCAGCGCACGTCTTGCCGGCCGGGTCTTTCGGGCAATGCGTGGCGAAATTGTAAAACCACATCAAGTGATTCGTCTTGCCCCACGGTCCCTCGACCTGGTGCGCCGCGGCGCGCGCCTGGCCCGCATGAAAGGCCAGCGGTTTGGTCCCGTAACAGCCGCGCTTCACGCGGATCGTGTTGGCGTTGTGGTCCACGGCCAACAACTGCACCTGTTCGCAGTGCATCCAGTCGTGGCTCCCGTCGGGCGTGACGCCAAACAGCGCAATGTCGTCGTTGGAGATGCGGTAGCGACCGGCGTTGACTCGAAAATCGCGGGCATCCGCCACGTGAATCCACGTCTCGTCCGCCGTGGCCGAGACGTCCGCGGTGATCCGCGTGGCTTTGCGGTAAATCCAATGACCGGGGAAATAAGGTTCCGTCGCATAGCGCGGGTCGCGTGCGTTCCCGTTGAAATGCAAGAGAACAACTTGCCGCGGATGGTCGTGTTTGAACCGGGAGAACCAGGCGGGATTGCGGGCTTCGCGGCCGACGACTTCCTCATCGAGGCACTTGCCCATGATGCCCGACAACCGGCCGAATTCGGCGGACCAATTCTCGTACGTCAGCCCCTTGCGCGAAGGACCCGATTCAGACGCGCAAAGAAGAACACCCGCGGATAATCCGGGCCCAGGATGGTCAGGTCGGGTGTTGCCTCCGCGGCACGGGTTGCCGTCCAGGGCGTCAGCCACAGGGCGGCCGCCAGAACTCGAAGCACTGGCTTCATGGTGTGCGACTCCGGCAGGGCAGGCCATCGGGAGGAAATTCGTGGCCGGTGGTCCGGCGCACGCGAAAGTTCACGAACCAGGGCTTCGAGAAAGAGAAAGAGCTGATGGGGTCGACGTTCGCCGCCGACCGGGGTTCTCAATGACCCCCGAGCACGACATACATGGCCTCCTTCGGCAGCTCGACCTTCAGCGTGCCGGCCGTGGTCTGGGGCGTGATCGGGCCCCGGGCGTTCATGTTCAGGTCCAGGAGCGTGGCGGTCGACAGGTTCGGGTTCGCGACGGTAAGGGTCACGTGCGTGTCGACAACCGCCCAGGGCATCTTGCCGGTCTCGACGATTTTCTTGCCGTGGATGATCTCCTTGCCGTCGTTGACGGGGAATTCGGCGGGTGTTTCCATCCAGCCGGTGGGTCGGGCGACGGTGCCCACCTGCACGAGCACCCGCGCGCTCTGCTTGATCGGCTTGCCATCGAGGGAAACTACCGTGATGGCGGCGTACTCGTTGGCGGTCTCGATCGTGACATCCCCCAGCTTGATCGGGCTGATGGTCTTGAGGAAGCCGGCGGCTCCTTGCACGCAAGGCGCATCGAGGGTGCAGACCCCCCGGGCGTTGTCCATGTTCAACTGGCCGGTGATGCTCCGGACGGTCTTTTTGACCGGATCGATCAACCGGGACAGCTCAGGAGCCGCCTTCGTTTTCGACGGCTCCGCGCCGTAGGCCACTTGGACGGGTCCGGCCAGGAAGGCGAGCGGACTGACGGGGCTGGTCAAATTCGACCGCCGGGCCGTGTCGCCGAGGTCGCGGTTAGGGTCGTAGCCGGGATCCTCGGCGATGATCGGCGGTACGCGGCCCCAGAGCTGCGCCAGCGTGCGGTGCTCGACGACCACGGCGGCACCCTCTTGCACGTACCCCTTGCGGAACATCAGCGCCGCGGCCGGGAACTGGCCCAGCACCATCGGGGTGGCGATGGTCCACTTCGCCCGCGACGCCGAATCCCACTCGGCGCGGTCCGGCGTTGGACCACTCCGTTTCGCCCGTGCCGAACCAGTAAAACACATCCACGCCGGTCAGCGACTGGTACGCGGCCGTCAGGAACGGCCCTTCCGACTGGTAGCCCAGCGGCGGCACCCAGTGGCTCTCGGTGATCATCATGGGATGGCCGACCACCTGCTTGAGGTTGACCGGGAACCCGCGCGGGTTGAGCAGCGCGGAGAGGTCCTGGAAGCGATCGCCCTTGTCGATCCGCCAGCCGTTGTCCGGGCCCGATGTGGGCCGGGCTGTAATAGTTGTTGACCGCGATCACCTCGTTGGCCGTATAGCACCAGCGCTCGACGTCGTTGAGCCTGACCGCATCGGCCGTCCTCCAGTTGCCGGCGTTGATCAGTTGCTTGCAGCCCAGGTCTTCGCGCAAGTAACGGGCGATCTCCTTGTTGAAAGGCGTACATCGTCTCGGCGAAGAACTGGAGCTGATCGTCGAGCCGCTGCTTGCGGCCGCCGGTGCGCGGCTGGGTCATCTCCCAGACGATATGGATGCCCATGACGCCGCGGTCGGGAGCGTCCTCTTTCATGCGGTCGCCGTCCCAGGCCTTTTGCGCGGCGGCCAGCGAGCCATACTTCTTGATCAGCCACCTGGCGAACTGCGAGCCGAGCAATTCCAGTTGCTTTCCCTTGATGCTCTGCTCGGTCCAGAAGAGCAGGCTGTCCTCGTTCTGGAGCTGGATGATCGCCAGCGCGGGGTCCTGGGCCAGCGGGATGCCGGTGTACGGATTGGGCCTGGTGAGCAGCGCCTTGAGCCAGGCCTTGTAACCTTCCTGGAGCTTGGGGTTGAAGAACAAGAGTCCGAAGGGGGACTGGTCTTCGGGCCAGCCCTCGATGCCCCAGCTCGCGGGGACGTGCTTCGAGCTCGGCCGACCAGTACGGGCTGATCGTGGTGTAGATCCCCTCCTTCTTCATCGCGGCGACGAGCTTCCAGGCTTCGTCGATGGCCTTGGGATCGGCATCGGTGAGCTTCGGGTTCTTCTCGCTGCGATTCGAGACGCCCGTGCAGGCGGACCATGTTCACCCCGCGCTTGGCGAGGAAGCGGGCGTGGTGGGCGAGATCCTCGGCGCTGCGGTCGCGCTGTACGTAAGTCGTCACGGCCCAGAAGCGCACCGGAGAGCCGTCGCCCAGGACGAAGCTCTCGCCGTCTTTCGCCAGCCGTACGAAACCGCCCTGGCCGGCAACCTTTTCATTGAGGCTGCGCAGATCGACGAGCGCCGTCGGTCGAGAATGTGTCGCGCTCGGGCAAGAACGGCCAGGTGCCGGCGCCGGTCGTGGCGACGGCCTGACCCGGCTTGAGCGTGCCGCTGGGCAAAAACGGCTCGGTGGTGAACACGAAGGCATCCAGGGCGCCGTGGTGCGAGGCCGCGCCGTCAAACCGGAAGGTGATCGCGTGCCGGCCCTTGGTCAGCGTGAGCTCGCCCACCTTCTTCCAGGCGACGAAGCGCAGGTCGGGCTTGTCGTCGGCCGCGACGTTGACCGTATCGAGCACGTCTGTGGACATATCAATGGACGTCCACTTCCCGCTCGTGCCGAGCAGGTACTCGATCCTGGCCTGCACGGGATTGGCGCGGACCCAGAAGGTGTAACGGGCCGTCTTGGGAATCTCGACGAGATACTCGGCCTGTCCCGGCCCTTGGTCCGAGAAGTTGGAGATCCAGTCGCCGCCGGAGAGCTGGTCTTTCTTGACCTGGTCATACCACCAGGGATGGCGGTTCATGGTCGACCGCACCGGCTTCTCGGCCTCGACCCAGACGGTCTGGGCCGGCCAAGCCGGGGCGAACGTGAGAACAAGGCCCGTCATCGCGCCCAGGACCCGGCGCGTCGTCGTCGAATTCATGAGGTCGGCTCCATGGCGATCACGGCGGAAACCCGCGTGTCCTCGCCGTTGTACCAGAACGAAAGCCGGCGGGCATCGGGAAGGGGTCGCGTCGCTACGATCCGATGGCACCCGCCACCCTCCGCGATGTCCTGGAAGATCGCGCGCAACGAACGCGCGGCGAACGGTACATTCTGTTCGTGCGGAGCGAGGACCCCAAGGCCGTCAGGTGATCGCCTCATGTCGGAAGACCGGCGAGAGTCTCCAGCGAATCGGGCTGAACGCGAGGCGTTTGTGTGCGCATCGTATGCCGAGCTCTTCCGGTGGTTCGTCCGCTTGACCGGGTGTCGGGACCGTGCAGCCGACCTGACCCAGGACACCTTCGTCGCGTTCTGGGAGTCGCTCGACCGGCGACGACAGCAAGTTTCCACTCGGACCTGGCTCTACGCCATTGGCCGCAACCTTTGGCGCAAGCATGTGCGCGACCGCAAAGCGTGGGAAATGGCCGATCCAAACGCCGTCGCGGACCGTCGCTCCGCACCCGATCGCGACGAACAGGACCGCGAGTTCCGCGCCGCGGTCGCGCACGCCTTGGCGGAGCTGCCCGAACCCCAGCGCGAGGCGTTCACGCTCCGGTTCTGGCACGGGTTCGATTTCGAGCAAATCGGCGAGATTCAAGGGGTGTTGGCCGGCGTAGCTCGCTGGCGGTACTTCGCCGCGCGACGACGGCTCCATGAGAGGCTTGCCGCCTGGGCGCCGGAAGGACGTCCCGAGCGGCGCGAAGAGGAGACAAACCATGCGCGACGAGATGGACCCGAACGAGGGGCCGCACATCCTCGATGACCGCCTGCGTGCGATGGTCGATGAGCCGGTCCCCGACGAACTGCTCGGCCGGTGCCTGGCCACCGTGCGCGAGGAGTCCGCCAGGCCAGACGTTCCCGCTCTGCATCCGCGCAGATTCTACTTGCGCGTCTCGGCTTCGGCGGCGGCCGTGCTGCTGATCGCCGTCGCGGGATTCATGACCTGGCCGGCCGGGACGGTTCTCGGGGGCCTTGCTGCGTGAGCTTCACGACGCCTGGACCGAGGCCCCGGCGTATCACTACGTCGCGAAGGAAAATGGTCCGGGAATCGAGCGGGTGCGCGAGGGCTGGTTCCTCCGCGACAAGGGCCGGCGGGAAGAAGTGCGCCACAACAACGAGCTGGTCGGCGTCGTGGTCAACAATGGCCGCTGGGAGTTCCGCTGGGACGTGCCCGACCAGATGATCGCCGCCTGGTCGGCCGCGCTGGTCGGTGGACCGGCCCGAACGGGAAACGTGGGCCTGCTCGTCGAGAGCGAGGCGTTTCTGAAATGGGCGGAAGACAGCCGAGCGAAGATCGATGACCATTCGGAAACGCTCGATGGCCGCACGGTCCGCAAGGTCGCTTTGAGCTGGCCTGGTCCCGCGGGCGCGGGACCCTTGCCGCAGTCCGTGACCGTCTGGTTCGATCCGGGCACGCATCGCCCGCTACGTCTGGAGACCGCATCGGCCGACGGCTTCCACAACGAGGCGCGGATTGATTATCCCGATCCGAAGACGATGAGCGCGGAGCGGTTCGCGTTCCGGCCGCCGAAGGATATCACCCTGGAAATCAACGACCCGGACCTGGGCCGCCAGGTCTATTCCGAAGGGCATGCGAAGCCGGCCGTCGCCGGCGCTCAAGAAGAGAAAGGAGCGAACCGATGATGCGCTGGTTCATGAAACAGGGGCGGAGCGCGGCCTGGGGAACGCTGGCAATCATGTTGACGAGCGGGCTGGCCGTGTCCGGGGCGGATCCGAACCCGTCCCTGCGCGAGGTCGTCGCGCAACTCGCCGCGCAATCGAAACAGATCGAGAGCCTGGAAGTCGAGTACAAGCTGGACACACGGTCCCCCCTGAAGCCCGCGCAGCTCCGCGCTCTGCCCGACTTCCACAATCAGGTGTTTCTGCCACATGAACATTGGACGGAAGCGTTCAAGGGCGTGAAACGGTACCGGCATCTGGTTCAACCGGAGCGGGTCGTCTGGCTTGCACCCGTGGACGAGTACGGACTGACCCCGCCGGAAGCGGTCGACCCCAAGGCGCCCGCCGCGATCCAGGAATCCCAGAAACAGATGAAGGCCCAGTACGACCGTGCGATCGCGATGATGAAGGCCGAGGAAGCAAGGGGCGTGAAGCTGCCGCGACGCAATCCGTCGCTCCTCCCCGAACGAGATCGCGACGTGACCCGCGGCTACAACGGCCGTAGCCTCTGGGTGCGCTATCCCGGGCACGACCAGCGCGACGTGCTCGAAGTCTGGCCGGCTCGATCCAAGCCCAACTTTTTCCAGCTCTCGGCGTACCTTGCGGCCGTCGGCATGCACCAGCCCGACCCGACGATGGAGAAAGAACCTGACGGCCCGTCGATGTTCCAGCTCGCGACCTGGCTTGAGAAGACGTCGTACACCGTTGCGGACCAGACCGAAACGATCGACGGCGCGACGTGCCTCGTGCTGAAAGGGGACGTGAAGCCGCTTGAGGATCCATCGACTTCCCGCAAGGCACTGACCGATACGCTCTGGCTCGATCGCGACCACGGTCTCGCCGTGCGCAAGCGTGACATGGCCTGCAAAGGCCAGCTCGCCTGGCGCTGGGAGAACGCGGAGCTGAAGGAAGTCGCCCCCGGGCTCTGGATGCCGTTTCATTGTCGGCGGGAGACATTCTCGCCCGAAGCCCCTCCCGAGTTCCAAGGCAAGCCCGTGCTGACTGTCGAGATCGACGCCTCGCGCATCGAGATCAACCACGTCCCCGACGACCTCTTCGACATGGAAACCAAGCCGAACGATCTTGTCCAGGACCTGCGGGGCGGACGGTGATCGGTCGTCGGACCGTGCGCGCCGTGGCGCCTCCGACGCCACGGTTCGAAACCGGAAAGCAAAATCCGGTGACGGTGTGGCGATCGTGGTAGAAAACCCTTGGAGCGCCACCTTCCACGGCCACAGCCCGGACGTCGTGTTGAAATCGATGTTGCCGTCCGGGCCGGTCGTGATCCCGGAGCTGAAGCTCAGGAGTCCGCCGTTGACAGGTAGCGCGAACTCCGTGACCTGGCCGGACGGCGTGATCCGCCCGATCTCGTTCCCGATGGTGGTGAAGTAAAGGGCGCCGCCGAGAGACGTGATCCGTTTCGCGTTGATTGATCGCCGAGGGCTGCCGCGATCCCTCCTTGCGTGCGGGGAACGGGACAGGTTAAATCGATCGTGGTGCCGAGGCGGGCACCACGAAGGTCCTTGGGACGGCTGGGAGAGGAGACGATGACGATGGAGTGGCCAGACCCATTTCCGGGCGCGCACTGGCTGGACGAGCAGGAAGAACAGGCCGTGCGGGACGTGGTCCGCAGAGGTGCGCCGTTCCGCTTCTACGGGATACATACCCCTCGATTCGTCGCGGCACTGGAAGGCGCGGCCTGCCAGTTCTACGGCGTGCGGCACGCGCTGGCCGTCAACAGCGGCACCGGCGCCTTGATGACCGCGATGACCGCCTTCGGGATCGGGCCGGGCTGCGAAGTCATCCTGCCGAGTTTCCTCTGGGTGTCCACGGTGGGCGCCGTGGTCGCCGCCAACGCGATCCCCGTGCTGTGCGAGGTGGACGACTCGCTCACGATGGACCCCGCCGACCTCGAACGGAAGATCACCGCGCGCACCCGGCTGATCGTCCCGGTCCACATGGCCGGCGCGCCTTGCCGGATGGACGCGATCATGGCCATCGCCGACCGGCAGGGCATCCCGGTCCTGGAAGACTGCGCCCAGGCCAACGGCGGCAGCTTCCACGGCCGCCGGGTGGGCTCGTTCGGCACGATGGGCCTTTTCAGCTTCCAGATCAACAAGAACGCGACCTCCGGTGAAGGGGGCTTGCTGGTCACCAACGATGCCCGGCTCCACGAGCGCTGCAACGCGGCGCACGATGTGGGCGTCCCCTGGGTGAACGGGGCGCCTGCGACATGGGGCCCGCGTCCGTGACCTGGGGCCAGGGCCGGCGCATGAGCGAGTTGTGCGGCGCGATGGCCTCGGTGCAGCTCCAGAAACTGCCCGCGATCATCGAGCGGATGCGGACCTCGAAACGGCGCATCAAGTCCCTGCTGGAGGGCACACCCGGCCTGCGGTTCCGCCGCCTGAACGACCAGGAGGGAGACACGGGCCCCTTCCTCGTCCTGCTGCTCGACGATGAGGCGCGGGCCGTCAAGGCCGCCGAGCGCCTGCAAGGCGCCGGGCTGACCACGGCCGTTCGCATCGCCGATTACGGGATGCATATCTATTCCAATATCCTTCAACTGATTCGCAAAGTACCGCTCTCGCCGGCTGGCAACCCGTGGAGCCTGCCCCAGAACCAGGCGTCGGTGTTCTCTTACGAGAAGGGGGCCTGTCCCCGGAGCGATGCCCTGTTTGCCCAGTCGGTCCTCATCCCCGTCCCGTCGCGGTTGACACCCGCGCAGGAGGAACAGGCCGCCGTGGTCATCAAGGCCGCCGTGGCTCCTTGATTTATGAGCCCGCCATCCGACTATGGCACGGGAATGTTCTCGCGCTATAGTGGACCCCAAATACTGGACCACTCGGCCGGGGGGTATTTGTTAAGGTCCTTCCCCCTTCAACCCCCCGCGAACCCCGCCCGATAGACCTCGGCGGGCGTCCGGTAACCGAGAGACTGATGGGGACGCTCCTCATCGTAGAACCGGAAGTAGGCCGTCAGACCCAATTCCAGTTCTGGCACTTGTTCATAATCCTTGATGTAGATATCCTCGTATTTTACACTCCTCCACAGCCGCTCCACGAACACGTTGTCCAGCGCCCGCCCCCGACCGTCCCGGCTCACGGCGATCCCGGCCTCCTCCAGGCGGTCGGTGTACTCCCGCGACGTGAACTGCGATCCCTGGTCGGTGTTGAAGATCTCCGGCCGGCCCCGTGCCAGCGCCGCGTCGAGTGCCTCCAGACAGAACCGCCCCTCCAGCGTGTTCGACAGCCGCCAACTCAGCACGTACCGGCTGTACCAGTCGATCACCGCCGTCAGGTACATGAAGCCATGTCGCATCGGCACATAGGTAATGTCCGAACTCCAGACCTCGTCGACGTGGGTCAGTTCCCGGTCGCGGAGCAGGTACGGGTAGACCCGCGCGTCCGGCGAGGTGGTGGTGGTCCGCGGCCTGGGGAAGAGTGCCTCCAGGCCCATCAGGGCCATGAGCCGCTGGACCCGCTTGCGATTGACCGTCTCCCCGGCACGCTCCAAACAGGCCGTCATCCGGCGGCTGCCGTAGAACGGGGTCTTGAGGAACTGCTGGTCGATCAACCGCATCCAGCGCAGGTCCTCCGCCGACGCGGTGGCCGGTGGGAGGTAGTAGCTCGATCGGTTGAGATTCAGGAGTTCGCATTGTCTACGGATGCTCAGATGAGGATTGTCGGGTTCGACCAGGGGCCGCTTGAGGTCAGGCGCCGCGGGCAGCTTTTTTTTTCAACCACTCGACCTCCATGTTGAGTCGGACGATCTGTTCATAAAGTTCTGCCTGAATGGATTGGCTGTCGTCGCGGTCGCGATGGCGGCCGTCGCGAAACAGTGACTCGATGCCGTCCAGGAGTTGCTTCTTCCACTGGCTGATCTGGACGGAGTGGACCTGGAAGGTCCGGGACAACTCGGCGAGGGTCTTGGTCTGCTTGGCGGCCTCCAAAGCGACCCGCGCCTTGAAGGCGGCCGGATGTCGCTTGTGTGTCCTGTTCATGGTACGCCTCGGGATGAATCAGAGCCCTTTGATCAGTTTAACATCCCGAGTGGTCCAGTAAATGGGGTCCACCTCACTCTCGATATAACATCCCCGTGTGACTTCTCTCGCAGCGTGGCACCGGGGGTGAACCATGGCGGATGATCGGCGCATCGGGTTGGACGAGATCGTGCGGCACTTCCAGGAACTCGAGGACCCGCGCTCCTCCGTCAATCTCCGGCATCCTCTGATCCGTGTGGTCGTCCTCGCCCTCTTGGGCGTGCTCGCCGGCGCCGGCGGTCCCACGGGGATCGCCACCTGGGCCGCCACGAAACAGGAACTCCTCCAAGAGGTCCTCGATTTGCCCCACGGCGTCCCCGGCAAGGACGTCTTCCGACGTGTCCTCAGGACGCTCCAGCCGGGCGCCTTCCAAGCGTGTTTTGCCAACTGGCTGCAGTCCTTGCGTGCCACGGCCGCGGCCGCCACCGGCATCGAGCAACCGGTCCTGCCCATCGACGGCAAGACGTTGCGCCGCAGCCACGATCGCAAGAACGGCTTCGGGCGCACTGCACTGTGTCAGCATCTGGGCCAGTGAATATGGCCTCTCGCTGGGCCAAGTGGCCTGCACCGAGAAGTCCAACGAGATCACGGCCATTCCCGAGTTGCTGCGGTTGGTGGATATCCAAGGCGCGATCGTCACGATCGATGCCATGGGTTGTCAGACGGCGATCGCCGCGCAGATCGTCGAGGGGAAGGCGGATTTTGTCCTGGCGTTGAAGGGGAACCAGGAGACGCTCCATCAGGCCGTCATCGACTATATCGATGAGCAGGCGGAACAGGACTTTGCGGACGCGAAGGCGCGTCGGTACGAGACCCGCGAGACCGGACATGGGCGTCAGGAGACGCGCCGTTACATCCAGATGCCGGTTCCCCAGAGCCTGCCCGGACGGGAGCGGTGGAAGGGCCTGAAGTCCATCGGTGTGGTGAATTCCACGTGCTTTCGCGACGGAAAGGAGACTGTTGAGACACGTTATTACATCAGCAGTCTTGATGTGGGCGTGAAGAAGTTCGCCACGCGGTCCGGGGTCACTGGGGCATAGAGAACACCTGCCACTGGAGCCTGGACGTGACCTACCGCGAGGACGAGTCGCGCATCCGGGAGAAGCACTTGCGCGAGAATTTTGCGTGGCTCAATCGCTTCACGCTCTCGCTGTTGAAGCAACATCCCGGCCGTGGAAGCCTCGTCATGAAACGCCGAAAGTGTGGTTGGAGCCGGAGTTCCTGTTGGAAGTTATTACTGGGGCAATGGTTTAGTGGCTCTTCTCCAAAGCGTGTGGGTAAAAAACCGTGTGTGAGGGCCGCGAAGACCTTCGTTTCAAGGATATTTTGGCTTCTCCTCGGCGCGGAGAATCTGGCATGATGACCGGATGCGAAAACAACGTCGGCTGGATGATGCGTACCGGTTTATCGGTTTCCGTCCGGAGCCCACGGTCCGTGGCCTCTTCGGAGATCCCAAGGCGCGGATCGTGCGGCTCCTGCGCCGGGGAAAAAAACGGACTGCGGAGCCTGTGGGCAGAGTCAGCGAACCTTCTACGACCGCACGACCCGTCGCGTACGCGACCTCTCCTGTGGCGACACCCGGGTGTACCTGGAGTTCGAGGTGCGGCGCGTCTCTTGCCGGAGCTGCGGCGCCGTGAAGCGGGAACATCTGCCCTGGTTGGCCAACAACCCCTTCTACACCAAACGGTTCGCCTTCTATGTCGGGCGGCGCTGTCGGGCCTCGACACTCCGGGATGTGGCGCGTGAACTCCGCCTCGATTGGAAAGCGGTCAAGTCGCTGGAGATGGAGTCTATGCGCGAGCAACTCCGACGGGCCGGGACGCCCGGTCCGAAGGTGCTCGGCATCGACGAACTCTCCGTCGGCAGGGGACACAACTACCGCATCATCGTCAGCGACCTGGTCCGCGGCCGGCCGATCTGGTTCGGAGGTACGGACCGATCCGAGAAGAGCATGGCTCTCTTCTTCCAGTGGCTGGGGCCGCGGAAATGCACGGGGATCCGCCTGGCCGTCATGGACATGTGGAAGCCGTTCCGCAACTCCACGCTCAAGGCGGGAAACGCGCCTCAAGCCGGGATCCTGTACGACAAGTTTCACATCCTCAAGAAATTGAACGAGGCCTTGGACAAGGTTCGAAGACGCGAGTACGCCCGGCTCTCGGGAAAGGACCGGCGATTCATCAAGGGCCAGAAGTACACCTTGCTGTCCCGCTGGGCCAACTTGAAGCAGGGGGGGCGTCAGTCGTTGAAGGCGTTGTTCGCGGCGAACAGGAGGTTGAACAAGGCCTACCTGCTCAAGGAGATGTTCCGCCAACTGTGGGACTACAAGCGAGAGGTGTGGGCGCGGCGATTCTTCGAGCGCTGGAAGTCGGCCTTGAGATGGCAGCGCCTCAAGCCGTACGAGAAGTTCGCCCGGATGGTCGAGGACCACTGGGACGGGATCGCGTCGTATTACCAGGAGGAGAACAAGGTGCCCTTGGGCTTCGTGGAAGGCATCAACAACAAGATCCGAGTCATCCAACGACGGGCCTACGGACTTCGAGACGAAGAGTACCTCCGCCTCAAAATCCTCACGTGCATGCTGCCAGAAATCTGAAAATCGGTCCAAAGTTACCCACACGTTTTGGAGAAGAGCCGTTATGTGCGTGGGACGACCAGGACACCTGGTCTGCTTAACAGCGGGAAAGGATTCGACGTACGGGTCGCGTGGCTGTGCGGGCGTGAGGCCCGGCCGCGGCGGGATTGCGCGGCCGAGCACCAGCCAGCCCTCTTCCGCGTCAGGCGTTCGCCAGCCGGCGTGGGACACGCCACCGCCGGAGGCACGCCTCCGGTCCGCGGACTCGCCAACCGGTCGGAAATTCGGAGATATGGGTCGGCAGATGTGCGGAAAAGAAGTTGCAGAGTTCGACATGGTTGCCCTGGCGGGGGAAGCTCACGGCCACGCGGGCGTTCTCGCGGCTCTTGAGGATGACGGCGATACCGTTTTGGCCCTGCAAGTTTCGATAGAAGGGTTCCACCCACTCCTCACGACGGACATCCTTGGGAGGTTGGACGATCTCCACATGTCTCTGCTCGGCGAGGGCCTGGACGAAGAGATGGTAGTCGGTGGAAATGGCTCGGAAGTAGGCGGGGGTCACTTCGGTCGCCAGGCGTTTCTCTTTGAGGAAGCCGACGACACAGGCGGGGTTCTGCAGGACCTGAATGATCGCGTTGAGGAGGATGCGATCGAAGCAGGAGTAATCAAAGCGGATGGCCTGCTGGTGGTGTTCGATGAAGGCGTTCATGGCGGACCTCCGTGGGAGTGGTGATCACCCCCGATGATATCGGAATCCGCTTGTTCTTTGGGGATTTCAAGGGGCACAGCCCCTTGCCTAGTTCTACTGTATCCGGGACTTGATTCGTCACAACGGTATTTGAGATAATCCCTTCCGTTACGGACGCTTCACGGAAGGGAGCTCGTTATGGATCGGCGATTCGACACCCGGTTGCAGGAGATGTTGGCGCAGGCGCAGGTGTCTCCGGAAGTGACCAAGGGTTTGCTGTCGCGTCTGGAGACCTTCGTTCAGCCGTTCACCGCGTCGCTGGCCGAGCCCGAGCAGCGACGGCACACCGTCGAGTACCTGACCGGTCTGCTCTCGAAGCTCGAGCACAAGACCGGCGAAGGGATCGCCTACCTCCATGACCAGGAACGGCAAGGCCTCCAGAAGTTCATCGGCCATGTCCCCTGGAGCGACCAGTCCTTGCTCGGGACGCTCGCCCGGCAGGTCGGTGCCGACCTGGGCGAACCCGACGGCGTGATCGTGTTCGACCCCTCGGCCTTCGCCAAGAAGGGGACCGAGTCGGTCGGCGTGCAACGGCAGTGGTGCGGCCGGCTCGGCAAGATGGAGAACTGCCAGGTCGGCGTGTACATGGCATATGTATCGCGCAAGGAACATGCGCTCGTCAATACGCGTCTTTATCTTCCCAAGGAGTGGACGAAGGACCGCAGGCGGTGCAAGGCGGCCGGGGTCCCCAAGGCGATCAAGTTCCGCACCCGCCACGAACTGGCGTTGGAGATGCTGGAGGAACACGGCGCGGTGTTGCCGCACACCTGGGTGGCGGGCGACGATGAGATGGGCCGTCCCGCGGATTTTCGCCTGAAATTGCGTGGATCGGGCGAACGGTACCTGTTGGCGGTCCCCTCGAACACCTTGATCCGCGACCTCGACGCGGCACCGCCGGAGTACGCGGGGCGCGGCCCCCATCCCCAGAACCCGTTCGTGCGGGTGGATCGTTGGTGCGCCGCGTTGCCGGAGTCCGCCTGGACGACGATCGAGGTCCGGGACGGCGAGAAGGGGCCGCTGACGATGGAGGCGGTGAAGTGCCGCGTGCGGGCGCGGACGCCGACGGGCGGGACGGGCCCGGACGAGGTCCTGTTCATCACGCGGGAGCGTCAGGCGGACGGCACGTTCAAGCATGATTATTATCTGTCGAATGCCGATCCGGAGGTGCCGTTGGAGGAACTGGCCCGCGTGGCCAAGGCGGCGCATCGGATTGAAGAATGTCTGGAACGAGCCAAGGGGGAGGCGGGTCTGGGGGACTACCAGGTGCGGAACTGGATGGCCTGGCATCATCACCAAACCCTGGCGCTGCTGGCCGCGTGGTTCCTGAATCAGGAGACGCGGCGGGGAAAAAATCCGGACCCCTGCGCTGACCACACCGCGCCTTCGGGAACTGATCGCGGGCGTGATCGAAGAACACCTGAAGGTCAACGACCCAGTCAAAGCAGGAACGGCGCGGCACGCGTTGGCAGGTACGGAGCGAGTACGCCCGGTTCTATTACCATCGTTCTCGTAACATCCTGCCGCCACTGAAGAACCAGCTGAGGTTGTAGCGGATACAGTAGAATTAGAGAGCTATGTCGAGCAAATCTTGGTGCTGCAATTGCGGACAAGGGACTTGGTGATCTGGGACAACCTCAATCCGCACCCGGCGGCTGTAGCCCTCAAGGAGCGGCTGTGGTCCCCAAGGAAGTGACACAGGCGGCGGCTGAACTGGAGCCGTTGCCACCGTACATCCCGGACCTGACCCAGTTCGAGGGGTTCTGTCAAAGCTCAGGTGGGTGTTACCATCCGAGACGGGCCGGACGACGGAGGATGTGTACATGTGGATACAGACCGCCTTCGAGTTGGTGGGTCCTCAAGACATCCTGGGCTGGTTCCGATCGTGCGGACTATGCGGGCTCTTCCCGCACTTTCGATGACGCCGGGCCACCGCCAACACGGCGCGCCCTGTTTTCCAGGGGATTCCCCGTCGCTGGGAGCCGGAACAGGGCCGCCTTCATCGAAAGTGCGGGAGAACCACTATGAGCCGCCCAATCGTGAAGCGCAGTTGACTAGCCAATCTCGGCCATGATCTTGGTCGCCAGGTCTAGATCCCGTTCCGCGTAGATCTCGGTGATCTTCGTGTCCGTGTGGCCGAGCACGGCCTTAGCCGCTTCCAGCCCATATGCTTTTCGGAGCATCGTCGCCCGTGTATGACGCAGTTGCCGGGGCGACCAGACCGGAATACCCGCCCGCCGGCAGGCCCTCTGGACCGCAAGCCGATAACTGTGTCGCGTGTACCGTAGTCCCGGGGAGCACTTCAACGGCCTTCCGTTGCTGGGTTCAAGTTTTTTCGACCCGGTCTCACGACGGCGGATGCGCTGATAGTGCCAGGCCGACACCTCGGCGGGCACGAAGCAATAGCTCTCCGGATCGCGGTCGAGCCAAGGTCGCAGCACCGCCTGAGCCTTAGGGCCGAGTACGATGACTTTGCGGCGGTCGAAGTGCTGGGTCTTGTGGCTGCGCGGCTGGTACAGCCAGACCTCCCCGTCGGTGTTGACCTCAGAGGGCCGGATCGAGGTGACCTCCTGTGGACGGGCCCCGCAGAGGTGCTGAAGCTGGATCATGGCGGCGACCTGGGGCGACAGGCAGGGCAGGATCGCCGCGATCGACTCCTCGGACACCGATTCGACCGGGGCGGTCTCCTTGGCCGCGGAGCGTCCCTTGCGCAGGCCCTTGACACGTTTGAGGGTCTGATGGACGTCGACCGGCAGGAGTTCGTTCTCGACGGCCCAGCCGAACATGCCCCGGATGCGGTTGACGTCTTTGTTGATCAGCTTTCGCGAACGACCCGCCTCGATCATGCTTTGCCGGACACTCTTCAAGGCCAGGGGGCCGAACTCGTGGGCCCGTGAGGTGCCGTAGAGCAGCCGAAGAAAACGCAGTGCCTGGCGGATGTTATCCTGCTCGCTGGTCGCTCGGCCGTCCTTGACGTAGTACGTCTGGACGTGCCGGAAGTAGGCCAGGATCAGTTCATCGATGGAGAGAGCCAGGCGAGCAGGCCGTTGGGTCGGTGACGTCGCGGCCGCGACCGGTGTGGTCAGCCACTCCGCGATCAGTCGCCGGTAACGTTCCTGGCTCTGCTCGGTGCCGTGTTTGCCCAGGTAGTGGTCCTTGCCGTCGAGCCGAACGACGGCTTGACCCGTGGGCTTGTGCAGACGATAGGCGGGGGGTTTACGTAATCTGGTGGACATAGTGCAACCTAAAAAGGCTCCGAAAAGTGGTAGTACTACCACTTTTCCAGGCTCTCTAGGCCGCACTTCCGACCACCGGAAGGCACACTTAACTTGTGTTCGGCTAAGGACTTACTTCAAATCGGGGCGAGAGGATTTGAACCTCCGACCTCACGGACCCGAACCGTGCGCTCTAGCCAAGCTGAGCTACGCCCCGTTCTCGACTTCGTGAAACTCATCATACCGGGAAGCCGCCCCTTGTCAACAGCAAGGGTTCGGGCCTGTGAGGCTTCGCCGATCGGTTGCAATGATTACAGCAGCAGCAATTTGACTTTCCCATGCTTCCGCCTCCACGCCTTGTCATGTGACGCTTCAGAAACCATCCAAGAACGTCAGGAACGCCTTTTGCTTGAAGGAGGTTATATAGAGACATTCCGCCCCTGGGCAAGGCATCAGGAGCCGTTGCGATTGGCCCTCAAGAAATCTTGCAGCCAGCCGCTGGGGACGATCTGGGAGGTCTCCGACGAACTCTGGCAGCGGATCGAGCCGATCCTGCGGGAGTGCTGGCCCAAGAAACCGACCGGGCGACGGGTCGCCAACGGGCGGAATATGCTCAATGCCATCATCTTCCGCATGCGTAGCGACTGCCAATGGAGCCAACTGCCCGAGCGATATGGCTCCAAGAGCACGGGCCACGACTGGTTCCAGCGGTGGGTCCAAGCGGGCCTCTTCGCGACGATCTGGGCGGTGCTGGTCGCCGAGTGCGACGACCTCGGCGGGGTGCAGTGGCAGTGGCAGGCGGCCGCCGCGATGCTGGGCAAGGCTCGCTTCGGGGGGAAAAGACGGGCCAGAACCCGACGGACCGCGGGAAACAAGAGACCAAGAAGGGCCTGCGGACCGCCGGCGATGGCGGGCCGCTGAGGCTGGTGATCGCCGGCGCCCACGTCGTCGAAAAACACCTTCTGAAGGCGACGATCGAGGCGATCGTCGTCGAGCGGCCCGCCCGACCGAAGAGGAGCAGCACCTGAGTCTGGACAAAGCGTACGACAACCCCAAGAGCCGAGAGGCGGCGACCGGCGCGGGCGACACGCCACACATCCGTCGCATCGGTGCGGAGAAGAAGGCGTGCGACCGGTCGCAGGGGCACACGCCGCGTCGTTGGGTGGTGGAGCGCACCTTCGCGTGGCTGTCGAAGTACCGAGGCATCCTGGTGCGGTACGAGAAGAAGGACAGGAACGACTTGGGGCTGATCCAGATGGCGTGCGGGCTGTACGGGTATCGGCGTCTCCACCGGATGGAAGAAGGTGACGCAACCCAGAGCACCACATGAGCATTACAGCGGTTCTCGGATAGTTTCTAAGGCACTATCTCACGCTCGGCGGTCAACCACCTGAACGGCGCGGACAGTTTACGCGGCAAAGGTCGAGGGGTTCACTGAAGCAAATCCAATGTTCCCAAGCCTTTGCATCCTGGATACTGTCTGAACGTCCACTCGTGAAACTGTCCGGGACTTGTCCGCCCGGCTGAGAAAGTCCCACATTCCAGACGCGCCACAGCGTTCTCGAGGCTGGCTCTGCCGTCACGAGGCGACCAGCAAGCGGAGCGTTGCTCACGCGGCGAACGCCCCTCGCCAGGTCATGGCGGGGGCGGTGGGTTCTACCCAACTCGGTCGCATGTAGGCTCGACGGGCCGGGCAGGAGGGGCAAGCGTGGGCGTCGAGCCGTATCAGACCTGGCGGCGCCGGAAGTCGGATTGACCCCCGCGCGGTTCTTCTCTAGGATTCGCCCACTCGGGGACGGCCATGACTCCCTCGACTCGTCCACGTTGCGTTCGGCCGTCACGACCCTTCCGAACCGGGTTGAGGGAGTGTCATGTTGCGTTTCGCGCTGGCCGCGGCGGTGGTGGTCGTCCTGGCGGCGGCCGGGTGGCTGGTGTCACTCGACCTGTCCAACCGCCTGGTCTGGGACCACTTCGACGTGGTCAAGCCGGGGATTCTGTATCGCAGCGGTCAGCTCGAGATCGATCAGCTCGAGTCCGGCCTGCGGCGCTACCGTATCCGCACGCTGGTCAACTTCCAGTACCCCGGCGCGGGCGTCGAGGCCGAGGCGGCGCTGGCGCGGCGGCTCGGGGTGGACTTCCTGAACCTGCCGATGCCGGGCGACGGCGCGGGCGCGAAGATCAGTTCCGCGAAGTGCTGGCGGCGTGTGCGGATCCGGCACGTCGGCCGGTGTGGGTCCATTGTGCCGCGCGGCACGTGCCGCACGGGCTCGGCCGTGGCCTTGTATCGCTATGAGCGCGACGGCTGGACGGTCGCGGACGTGGCCGCCGAGATGCGGCGGCAGTCCTATCACGACGGCTGGCTCCCCGGCTACGTCTTCGCGATGGTCAAGGAGAGACCCTTCGATGAGCGGTTCACGCCTGCTATCCGCTACGAGCCGAATCGCCGCGCCGCCGACGCTGGCTCCGTCCCGGTTGTCCGCTGAGCAGACCGGGACGGATCGGCTGGTCGCGGAAGGCGATCCGGTTGCTCAGCCGCGCTGCGCCGCCGCTCTGGGCGGTACTGGCCTGGGCGGCGGTCGCGGGCGGGTTCGTGCTCGTCGGCGCGGGCAATCTCGACCTGAATCGCCTCGACGCACGGCTCGGCCTGGCCGCGCGAGAGCCCGGCCCCGCTCGGGCAGGTCTACGGCGGCTGGGATCCCGCGCTCTGGCCGGGCCGGGTCCTGTGCAGCCAGCTCTGGGCGCTGGGTGAAGAAGGGCATGCCTCGTCTGCCTCCGTGCGCTGGCCCGAAGCGATCGCGGCGCTACTGATCGGCCTGATTGTTTCGCGTCGCCTCGAATTTGCCCAGAGCCCGCGCCAGCGTGCTCTTCGCGGTCGCCTTCTTCGGCTCGATCGGGCTGATCCATCGGGGCGCGGACACGAGTCTGGATCTGATCGCCGGGCTGGCGGTCGTGGCCGCGCTGGATCGCATCTTGCACCGGGGATCGGACTGGCTCGCGGGCGTCTTCACGGCGCTGGCGTTTCTGGCCGGCGGCTGGCCGCCGGTGTTGATGGTCCTGTTGCCGATCGTCATCCTGGGGCGGCCGGGCGCGACGATGTCGTTCCGCTTGTTCTTGCCTCTGGGCGCGGCCTTCGCGCTCTGGTCCCTCTGGACGATCCGCGCCGCGTCGGCCGAGGTCTGGGGGGCGGCCTTGTTTCTGCCGATCACGGCCGATCCCACCTGGAACCTCGCGACCGTGTGGAAGCTCGCGGGCAGTCTCCTCTTGTTGGGATTACCCTGGACGCCGCTGGCCGCGCTGGCCGCCTGGCCGGCCGCGCGGGAGGGCTGGACCGACGCGACCCGCGAACTGGTTCGGGGCTGGGTCCAGGTCGGCGCCGTCGCGTTGCTCGCGGGTACGTTCATTCCGGGTGTGGGGGGAACAGCGCGCGTGGTGGCGCTGGCGACGTTGGCGGTGCTGGTGGCGGTGGTCCTCGATGCCGTCTGGTCGGGCCGGCTCGGGCCGGCCGCGCGGCGGGCGTTCCTGGGCGTGGCCCTGGGGTTGGGACTGCTCGCCGGGGTGCTGTTCGTCGCGCTGGGAGGATACCTGGCGGCGGTGGTCGCCTACTACCGGCCGGTCGCCGTGGGCCTGATCGTGGTCGGGATCGGCCTCGTCTTCGTGATGCCGGTGCTGGCCCGTATGGGTCGGTCCCGGATCGCGCTGGGTGCCTTGGTGGTACTGGCGGTCAGTTTGAAGCTCGCCCACTGGGGGATCTACGTGCCCGAGTGGAACTACCGGGTGAGCCAGGGTCCGTGGGGCCGCGCCATCGGTCAGTGGGCCCCGCCGAGCTGGCCGCTCTACATCGTCCACGACTGGCCAGCCGAGTTGATGTTTCACACCGGCCATCAGGTGCGCCAGGTGCCCGCCCCCGAGGTGCTCCAGTTCCACGACCGTTCCCGGCCGCTGTACGTCTTGTTGCTTCCATCGATGTTCGAGCACTGGCCGGACACCGCCCCGAAGATTCTCAAGGTCCGCGAGTTCGAGGACGAGCACGGCCAGCGCCGCGTGCTGGCCCGTACCGAGGGCGAACTCGGCATCGCCATGCTCGATCGCAGCCGCAAGTGAGAAGGCCGAACCGGGGCAGAAGGCCATTCCAGATTCCAGATTCCAGATGCCAGATGCCAGATGCCAGATGCCGGATTCGAGTCGCTCTCGGCATCCGGAATCCGGCATCTGGCATCTGGAATTTGGTCTCATACCCTCGCGCGCGGCCTCACTCATTGCGCCGGCCGCGTGATTCCTTCTCAACCAGGCCGCCGACACCAAAACGCCGGGCCAGTTCCGCCTCGATCTCGGCCCAAGCGATCCGGTGGTGGCCGAGCAGGACGAGGGCGTGAAAGATCAGGTCGGCGACTTCATAGACCAGGTGTGCGCGTCCTTCCGGGCCGGAATCGTACGAGGCCTCGACCACCTCGCGGGCTTCCTCCGTGATCTTGGCGCCGATCCTGGGCACACCGCCTTGCAGGAGCGAGACGACATACGAGCGCTGTTCCGGGGGATGGTCCCGGCGCTCGGCGATCACGGCCATCAACGCCTCGAGGATGGACGAATCGGGCATGGCGGCGGCCTCTCGTCGCGGGTGAAACCGGGCCGGTTCCGACTCCCGACGCCACGGGGGTCGGAGAAATCCGATAATATCGGGGACGGCCTGACTCCGCCTCCCACAATCTGTTCGATTTCGTGGCCTGATTATGATCGAGTACGAGTTCGGCGTGCCGATTCCCGGTACGATCTTGCCCCCGGACCGCTGGGCGCGCACCGCGCTCAAGCGTCTGCCACCCGTCGGGCCGCTCGACTGGACCACGTTGTTCGGCCGCCAGGCGCCGGTGGTCCTCGACCTGGGCTGCGGCAATGGCCGCTTCACGCTCTTGAGCGCGTTGGCCCGGCCGGACTTCGACCACGTCGGCAGCGACATCCTGCCGGTCGTGATCCGGTACGCCACCCGCCGCGCCAATCAGCGCGGGCTGACGAACGTCCGCTTCGCCGTGAAGGACGCCCAGACGTTCCTCGCGTCCTACGTGGCCGCGGCGAGCGTGGCCGAGATCCACCTGTACCATCCCCAGCCCTACCACGACCCGCGTCAGGCCCATCTCCGGCTCGTGACACCCCGGTTTCTGGCCGAGGTCCACCGCGGTCTGGCGCCCGGGGGCCGGTTCGTGATCCAGACCGACAACCCGGACTACTGGGCCTACCTGACGCGCGTCCTGCCGGTCTTCTTCCAGTTCGAGGAACATCCGGGCCCGTGGCCGGACGCGCCGGAAGGTCGGAGCCGCCGCGAGATCCTGGCGCGGCAGCGGGGCCTGCGCATTTTCCGCGGCCTGGGTCATCGACGCGACGACCTCGACCGCGCCGCCGCGGAGGCCCGGGCCGCCACCCTGCCCTGGCCCACCTTCCGGAGCCACGGTCCCTGGTGCGATCTCGATGCGCTGGAGACCGCCCCGCCTTCTGTTGGCCCACCGCGCCACCGCCGCCGCCGGCGCTGAAGAAAAGCGCCGGCTTGTGTCCGACCAGAGTTAGGCGGTGGCCTAGGCTTCTTTTAGCCACAGATCGGCAATATCCAAAGGAGTCAGTCATGGACGCCTCACGCTCGCGGCGCCGTAGGGACCCGGCTCGGCAGCGGTGGTACGCTCTGCACCGCCAACGACGGTTTGCACGCTTGCTGGGGTTTAACCCCAACGCCACGGCAGACGTCGAGAAAACCCGCTAAATAGGCAGCCCAGCTCCGGGAAGACCCCGAACGGGCGGGACGGGACCAGCATCGACGCGTCTCAGGCGCTCTCGGTAGACGATGCGGCCTTTCTGAGGATCATAAGGCGTGATCTCGACCGTGACCCGATCGCCCGGCACGATGCGGATGAAGTTCTTCCGCATCTTCCCGGCGATATGCGCCAGGACACGGTGTCCGCTGAGTGGCGCATCCAACTCAACGATGAACTGCGTGTTCGGCAGGGCCTCCACGATGCGGCCCTCCGTACGTATCGGTTCCTCTTTGGCCACGCGGTGCTCCCAAAAGGCCGGAGCCCGGCTCGGTCGTCCGCCGTTACGGGATCCCGGCTGATCCCCAACGGCATCCCGGGCACGGTGAAATTCGGACGCCTCCGCCGACCGGACCAAATCGGATCGGTCAGCTCGGCGACGGCGGCGGCGCGGGCCGCCACGGGTCCGAAGAAAGTCGTGCCCATCATAACCGAAGTCGTGGAACCCGGCCAGCGCGGAACCTGTATTCCGCTCAAGCGCGGACTCGGTACGGGTGGCCGAGCGGTCGGGATGGAAAGGCAGCGCCGCGGCGCACTCGACCCGGATTGCGCCCCCTTGGCGACCGCGTGAAACGGGCCGGTCGCCGACCGTAAACTCTTATCCCGTCTGGCGTTTCACGCCTCCCGCCGGTAGCTTGGAATGGACTCTTCGCCGGCCCTGTGCGCGGCTCTTTCGTGCGCTGTCAATCGTTCGTAAACCCTGGATTCATCGAGGGTTCCGCTCCTTCTGCCCGGCGCTTTCCACGGTCTCTTTCGGCTTGCCTCGCGGGGCCGCCTCCGAGGCGTCGGCGCCGGTCCCGTGCCCGCGCTGCGTTCGTTTGCGCGTTTTACGCAACGGATTGTCAAAGAACCACTTCCGTCAATCCCTGTGACCTTTTTCGTCCCCCTTGGGAGGGACGGCGAACCGGCCCCCGCGTTGGGGGGTTCTCCCGGAAGACGGCCCGACGACCTGCGGCGAAGAAGAAAAATAATGGAATCCGACACACCGTTGTCGTCGCGTGCTGGGCCTCCCGACTGAGAGAGGATCGTTTCCGCCCGCCCGGGACTTCTCCCGATCCGCGCACGTCGTCTGGGCGGTGAGGGCAGAGCCTGCCCGTCTTGTAGGCTGGGTCTGGACCCAGCTACCCCCCTCGTAAGCTGCTGGGTCCAGACCCAGCCTACAAGGCTGCTGCCCGTCTTGTAGGCTGGGTCTGGACCCAGCTACCTCCCTCGTAAGCTGCTGGGTCCAGACCCAGCCTACAAGACGTCGTTGCCCCCACCGAGGTCGATGGCGAGCCGACCTCGTAAGCTGCTGGGTCCAGACCCAGCCTACAAGACTGGGTCTGGACCCAGCTACCCCCCTCGTAAGCTGCTGGGTCCAGACCCAGCCTACAAGACTGCTGGGTCCAGACCCAGCCTACAAGACTCCCATTCCCTCTTCTTTTCCTTCCCTTCTTTGCGGTCTTCGCGTTCTTTGCGTTGAAATCTAATCCGTCCGCCTCTTCTTCGCCACCCGCCGGGCGAACCGGTCCACGTCGATGATGCGGCGACGGTGCAGGCCACGGGCGAGGGGCTCGGTGCCGTCGTGGGCTTCGATCTGGAAGGTGACGACCGGTCCCGAGACGTGAATCACGCGCGCCCGGCAAACGATCGGGGCTCCCTCGATCGCGGGCGCCAGGTGTTCGAGTTCGAGGAACGTGCCGACGCTCCGCTCGTGGTCTTCCAGGAACATCGCGAGCAGGTCGCGGGCCGCGTATTCGAGGTGGGCGACCAGCCAGGGCGTCGCCAGCACCGCGGGCATCCGGTCGTCGGCGAAGCGGATGAGAGTCGTCGCATCGACGACAAAGCGATTCTCGCCCGAGAGCCCGATCCGGGGCGATCCCTTCATGGTCTCCTCCCGCGCTTGACCGCCCGGTGCGACAAGACGATAATAGTTATCGAAACGAAGTTCGTGCTCCCTTCGCAGCGTATCACGTGCCCGGTGATCGCGTCGAGCGATCGCGTTTCTCTCTTCACATTCCTCGAGACTTCGATCATGGCGGCTTCGCTGGCGGGCAAACCTCGGAAGGTGGTGCCGAAGATCCTGGCGGTCATTCACGCCGACGGCTGCACGGGTTGCGAAGCCTGCATCGAAGTCTGCCCGGTGGACTGCATTTACAAGGTCCAGGGCGAGGAATTTGCTGGCGTGCAGACCTTCTGCGACGTGGACCTGGACCGTTGCATCGGCTGCAAGCACTGCGCGCAGGTTTGTCCCTGGGATGCGATCGACATGGTGGCGACGCTCGAGGCGGCCCAGTATGTGGCTCAAAAGGGCGGGCCGCCCGAGTACGTCGAGACGCGCTGGGACGACCTCGTCGACGCCGCGCAGCGCAACGCCCTGGCACTGGCCGGCGGCAAGAAATAGAGTATGGGGCAGAGGACCCGCGCGCACGCAAGGCCGCCGACCTTGGGCGTTGGGTCCATTTCGTCGTCGGCGCACCGATGCCGGCGGGGACGATCCCAGGAGCCCCCATGATGAAGCTGTCTCGATCGTGCCTCGTAACGCTGGTCCTACCCGTGGCCATGCTGGGTTGTGGCGGCACGGGGACGGAGACTCCCACGCCGCCGCCCATGCCCCCCGTGAACGTTACCGTGACGCCAGGTCCAGGCGCGGACGGCAAGGCCGTCATGCAGGGCGTGCCCGCGAAGAGCGTCACGCCCACCTCGGGCATCAATCCGAAGGCTCAGATTGACATCGTGAAAGAGGAGACCTCGCAAGGCGGCGAGGCGGCCGTCGGCGGCAGCCCGTTCGACTATCTCTGGCAGCCCGCCAAGGATACGCCGGCCGCTGATGAGCCGCTCAACGTGGACGTGCCCGCCGGCCTGCCGGCCGTCGCGGCGTTCGTCCCGCACGCGAACCCGCTGACAAAAGCGAAGTGGGAACTGGGCCGGCAGCTCTATTTTGACTCGCGCATCTCGCTCGACGGCACGGTCAGTTGCGCCACCTGCCACAATCCGGACAAGGGCTGGACCGACCAGTCTCCGGTCGCGACCGGCATCGACGGCCAGAAAGGCGGCCGCAGCGCGCCGACGGTCCTGAATACGGTCTACGGCCGGACGATGTTCTGGGACGGCCGCGCACCGTCGCTGGAAGGACAGGCCCAGGGTCCGCCGCAGAACCCGATCGAGATGGGCAAGCAGTCGTACAAGCAGATCGTCGAGCGGCTGCGGACCATCCCCGGCTACCAGGAGCAGTTCCACAAGGTCTTCGGCACCGATGTCACGCTCGACGGCATCGCCAAGGCCATCGCCACCTTCGAGCGGACCGTCTTGACGGGCAACTCGCCCTATGACAAGTACGTCGGCGGGGACATGAAAGCGCTGAACGAGAGCCAGAAGCGCGGCATGGTCCTGTTCGGCCTGCGGCTCAGTCCCGACGACGACTTCAAGGCGGAGGGCGTGACGCTCAAGAAGGCCAATTGCACCTCGTGCCATGCCGGGTTCAACTTCACTGACGAGAAGTTCCACAACCTGGGCGTCGGCTACGACGCTTCGAAACAGGCCCTGGCCGACCTTGGGCGGTGGGCGATCGCGCCGATCGGTGCCAAGGACAACGCCGACCGCGGCGCGTTCAAGACGCCGACCCTGCGCGACCTGGCCCGGACCGCTCCCTACATGCACGACGGCAGCGAAAAAAACCTGCTCGACGTGATCAAGTTCTACGACAAGGGCGGCAACCCCAACCAGGCCCTCGACGAGGACATGAAGCCGCTGAAACTGACCGACCAGGAGGTGCAAGACCTGGTGGCGTTCCTCGACGCGCTCAATGGCGAGGTTCGCACCGTCGAGCTTCCCAAGCTGCCCCCCGACAAGGACGGCAAAGCGCCCGATCCCCGGGCGGCCTTGACACCCCCCGCGCCGAAGACCGCGATGGGCGACCTGCACGCGATCTTTGCGCAGTGATCGCCGTAAAATGACTGATGGCTGATGACTGGTACGTGTTTCGCGTCCCCGGCCTTGTGTCTCTCGTAGGGTCCGCTGTGCGGACCGTCTGGAAAACGGACGGTCCGCACAGCGGACCCTACGAAAGGAGGCTCGGGACACGCGAAACACGTACGATGGCTGCGACGAAGACCTCCTCGGGGCTCACGATGCGACGTTTGCTCGCGCCCGGCCTGGACCTTGCGTGCGTTTTGAGCCTTGTGCTGGTCTGTTTCGGCGCGGTGCTGTTTCACGACCGGCAGTTCAGCTTTCGCGACGTGGCCCATTTTTACTACCCGCTGTACCAGCGCGTGCAGCAGGAATGGGAAGCGGGCCGGCTGCCGCTCTGGGAGCCCGAGGAGAACGCCGGGATGCCCCTTTTGGGGAACCCGACGGCGGCGGTGCTCTATCCCGGTAAGCTCGTCTACGCGATTCTGCCATATCCTCTCGCGGCGAAGCTGTATATCGTCCTGCACGTCGTCCTCGCGGCCGGGGCGATGTTCGCCCTGGCCAGACACTGGGAGGTGAGCCGGACGGGCGCGACGCTGGCGGCGTTGAGCTATGCGTTCGGGGTGCCGGTGCTGTTCCAGTATTGCAACGTCGTCTTTCTGGTCGGCGCCGCGTGGCTGCCGCTGGGGCTGCGCGCCTGCGATCGCTGGTTGCGACTGGGACGCCGCTGGGGACTGATCGAGCTGGCGCTCGTGCTGGCCTTGCAGACGCTGGGCGGAGATCCGGAAACGGCCTACTTGCTCGGCGTCTGTGCCGGTGGGTATGCGCTGATGGTGCGGGTCCGCCGCGACCCGTCCGCGCGGTGGCCGGTCTGGCCGTGGATCGTGGTGGGATTGGTCTGGATCGTCGGGACGTGCCTGCTCGCGGCCGTGCTGGTGCCGGGGCCGAAACCGCTGCACGGGCTCTCTTCCGCGAACAAGACGGCCCCGTGGCTTGTCCTTTCGCGGTATTTGCGCTGGCCGGTGCTGGCGGGCTGGGGATGCGTGGCCCTGGGGCTCGGGTTGCGCTGGAAGAAGGATCGAGGCGCCAGCCTGGTTCCCGGCCTGGTCGGTCTCGGCGGCGCGGCCGTGCTGGCCGGGACGCTGATCGGCGTGCAGCTTCTGCCCACGCTCGAGTTCACCAGCCGGACCATCCGCGCGGCGGCGGACGGCGGCCACGAGGTGTTCGCGTTCGGCCTGGAGCCGCAACGGCTGCCGGAGCTGCTCTGGCCGGGGATCTACGGAGCGGTCCGGTCGCAGAACGGTCTCTGGCTGAAGCGCGTGCTGCCGGACGGCACGTACAAGATGTGGGTGCCCTCGCTCTATGTCGGCGCCTTGACCGTGGTGCTGGCCGCGGGCGCCTGGGGATTGCGCCACGGCCGCCCCGGGCGCGACTGGCTGGCGGCGATCGCCCTGGTCAGCTTGCTCGGGGCGTGCGGTCCGTTTGCCAGCCCGATCTGGGTCGCGCGTTCTCTGCCGGCGGGGGCCGCGGTCCTGGGTCCGCACGACCCCATCCTGGAAGGCGAGGCACGCCGGGATCAGTTCGTGCCGGACGGGTTCGGCAGCCCGTACTGGCTCATGGTTGAGCTTCTGCCCGGGTTCGGGTCGTTCCGCTATCCGGCCAAGCTGTTCACGTTCACCAGTCTGGCGCTCTCGGGGCTGGCCGGGATGGGATGGGACCGGGTCGCGGCCGGGCAGCGGCGACGGGTCGTGGTGTTGGCCGTGGGCGGAGCGCTCCTCGGCGTCGGGCTGCTGCTCGGGACGATCGTCTTCCGGGACGCTCTGCTGGCGTTCTGGCAGGCCGATCCGAACCAATCGCACAATTCGAGCTTCGGACCATTCCTGCCGTTGATGGCCCTGGCCGAGACGCGCTGGGCGCTGGTGCAAGGGTCGCTGGTCCTTCTGCTCGGAGCGCTCCTCGGCTTGTTCGCGGGGCCGGCCGGTCGGGATGGCCGCGCTGGTGGTCGTGCTGATGACGGCCGATCTAGGTGTGGCCAATGCCGGATTCATTTTTGACTGCCCCCAATCCCTCTTCGACGACCAGCCCGAAGTGCTGCGGGTCATCGAGGCGGCGGAGCGGCGGGAGGGGTCCACCGCGCCGTACCGCATCCACCGCATGCCCATCTGGCAGCCGTCCGCGTGGACGGAGCTGGTTTCGACCGACCGGCCGCGCGACTTCGTGCTCTGGGAGCGCCGAACCCTCCAGCCGAAGTACGCCATTCCCTATCACGCCTGCTACACGCTGACGCAAGGCACGAGCGAGCTGTTCGATTACTGGTTCTTCTTCGCGCCCTTCGGCCGGAAGCTCGATGAGCGGCGAGAGCGGCTGTTCAAGCTTCGGCCCGGCGACGAGCTCATCTATTACCCGCGCCGCGGTTACGACCTGTGGAACACGAAGTACTTCGTCCTGCCGCTGTTGCTCCACAACGATCAGGATCGCGGGGTGTATTCCTTCGTGCCGGAGACCGAGGTGGTGGCGCCGGCCGCGCTGCGTCCCGGCGCCACCGAGAAACTCTCCCCGCGCTGGGCCCGGGACGAGGACTGGCAGGTCCTGCGCAACCGCCGGGCCTGGCCGCGCGCCTGGGTCGTCCACGATGCCCGCTTCCACGCGCCGATCACGGGCATGAGCAAGCTCGATCGCCAGCCGATGATGGAGGAGATCCTCTATGAGGCCGATGAATTCTGGAACAGCCCGGAGCGGCTCTTGTTCGATCCTCGGCTGCTGGCGTGGATCGAGACCGACACGCCGGCCGCGCTGCGGGCTTTTGTACCGGGCGGTCCGACGGGCGGCGATGAGGCTCCCCGCATCCGTCGGTACGAGCCCCAGCGCGTCGAGATCGACGTGCAACTGGCCCGGCCCGGCTTGTTGATCCTGGCGGACGTGTATTACCCCGGCTGGGTCCTGACCGTGGATGACCGCCCGGCCCCGATCCTGCGCGCCAACCGCCTGATGCGCGGCGTGGCCCTGGAAGGAGGCCGGCATCACCTGGTCTTCCGCTACCAGCCCGCCTCGGTGCGCCAGGGGGCCGCGCTGTCGCTGCTGGGTCTGCTCGCCTTGCTGGGAACTTGCTTCTGGTGCGCACGGCAGCCGAGGCCCCACGATGACAAGCCGGTGATAAGAGGCTATCCGGGAAGCCTGGTCTTAGCCCCGAAGGGGCGGAAGTGAATAGCCCAGGGCGTCAGCCCTGGGTCGAACGATGCGTCTCCACCACCCTCCGTAGCCCCGCAGGGGCGACAGACGGAAACCGTTTCCCCGTTGGACCTTCTGTCGCCCCTTCGGGGCTGTCGAGGAGGATCATGGAGGATCATGTCGCGGTGTCCAGCTCCCCAGGGCTGACGCCCTGGGCTATTGACTTCCGCCCCTTCGGGGCTAAAACCGGACTTCTCGGATAGCCTCTAAGTGCGTGGGACTCTCGCGAAATCGCTCCATGAGGTTTTGCACGCAATTGACAGCCACCCTTGAGGCGATATCGTAAGGAGGTGGTCGTCTTCCGCCGTTTCGGAATCGCGACTGTTCGCTTTCCAGGTGCAGTGCCGCACATCGTGTTGTCCGGGGCGGTCCGGTTTTCTCGAAGTGGGAGGCGTGGCCATGCGACGGTCGAGTCTATTCCTACTGGCAATCGGTGTTCTCGCCGGATCGTCGGCGGCCGGCGCGGTCGTCACGGTGCAGTATCCGAACGCACGTTACACCTTATGCGCCGGGATCAACGAATCCGGAATGGTCGCCGGCACGTACCAGGCGAGTGATTTCACCTCGCACGGGTTTCTCGAGACATCCGCCGGCGTCTTCCAGTCGATTGATATCAGCTTCGGGAGCCAGGCCTATGCGCAGGCCTCGGGGATCAACGATGCCGGCACGGTGGTGGGATACGACCGGGCGCAGAATCCCTTCGGCGCGTGGCTGACGTACGGCTACGTCCGTCGTGCGACGGAGCAGGTTGTCCCGGTGTCCTGGAACGGCGTGTGGAACAACACCGAGGTCCACGGCATCAACAACAGCGGTAGCGTGGTGGGCATCACGTACGGCTCGGACCCCGCGAATCCGTCGAGTTTTCTCTGGGATGGCGTGGCCTCCAGTCCCACATGGCTCAGCCCGGCCGGCTTGACGGGCGTGGTGGTCAACGCGATCAGCAACAGCGGCTTGCTGGTGGGGAGCTACGGCGGCGGGTCGGGCGGCTGGCTGCGCGACGCGACGGGCCGGTACACCACCTTTCAGATCCCCGGCGCGTCGAACATGTCCGCCCAGGGCATCAACAGCGTGGGCGTGGTCGTCGGCTGGTATGACGACGCCGCCGGCCAGCACGGTTTCGTGCGCGACCTGCTGGGGCAGATTCTCACGGTTGACCTGGCGAGCGCCCTCACGACGGAGCTGCGCGGGATCAACGACAACGGCTATGTCGCCGGCAGCTTCACGGACGCAAACGGCCAGATCCGGGGGTTCACCAACGGGGTGAGCGAACTGGCGCCATCGGCCGATGTCCAGGATCTGACCACACCCGAGCCCGCCACCTGGATGGGGGCCGTCCTGGCCCTCTTGATCGCACTGGTTGGCCAGCGACTGGGAGGGCGGCCGAGACGGGTTTCGTCTTCTGTGTAGCGGCGGCCGTCTCGGCCGCTCCGGTTTGTTGGGTCCCGGAGCGGCCGAGACGGCCACCGCTACACAGAAGAATGAACCGGCCGGTCCCTCTGCTCGAATACCCTTTCACTCCACGCAGCGCGACCGGAACGTCTTGATCCATTCCACGAGCGGCTTGGGCGACTGATCCGGCCGCAACAGGCCGGCGTGCGGGTAGAGGTGGGGCGCCGCATCGCTGGTTTGCAGCCAGTGGACCCCGCGCACGTAGGGCTTGGCCACCGCCAGCGACAGCCAGCGCGACGCCCAGTCATACTGCTGCGCCTCGTTGGGCGGCTCGGGCCAGACCGCGGGCAGCACCGAGACGTTCGGATTGGCATTCGGGTCCGGGTCCGCACACGACGGAAAGGCGAGCGAGACGAACAGCGGAAGGTTGATCAAGGCGTACAGGTCGAGCACGCGGGAGAAGTCGAGCAGGTCGCGGAGCAGACTGCCGGGGCCGGAAAACCCCATGGCGAACTCGAGTCCGATCCCCGCCAGGCCGATTTCCAGCCGGGCCAGGCCATCGGCCAGGTGGAACGGTCCGATCTGGAACGGGCTGGACGCCAGCCAGCCGCCCCACGGGCGATCGAAATCGACCACCAACTGGGCGTTCGGGTCGGCCCGACGGGCCACTTGCAGGGCCCGCGCGGTGATGCGGAACTGCTCTTCCTCGGTCAGGCCGAGCACCTCGCCCGCGCCGAGCCGGTGGACCAGATGCCAGACGGCCACCTTGCCACGGTAGCGGCCGACGGCCTGGCGCACGACGTCCTCGACCATGCTCTGGATCTGTTCGAACTCGCCGCCCCAGAGCCACAGCCAGTCGGGCAAGCCGCCGGGCCGCAGGTCGATCAGGGGGCCGGCGCTGGGGATCAATCGGGCGGCCCGGCACCAGACGAACTGGTCGTCGCTCTCGTCCCAGCGATACCGCCCCTCGGACGGCGCCACCCGGGCCCGCGAGCAGTGGATCCGGCCCGTGTTGAAACCCGGCGCGACGCCGGCCAGAGCCGCGTTGCGCCGGGGATCGCCTTCGAGGTTCAGGGCGAGCATCGTCGGCAACCGCGGCGTATAACTCTGCCGGCGCTGGAGGACCTGCTGGGTGTACGTGTCCAGCAGCACGTCGGAGGCATGCAGCGAGGCAACGAGGCTGGTCTGCGCGGCGAGCGCCGCGGCCCGGGGGTTGTCCCGCGCGGTCGCCGCCCGCGCGAACGCCCGCTGCGCGTCCTGGAGCTGCTGATCGAATTCGGGCGGACAGACCAGGCCGAGCTGCCGCCAGTCGGCGGCCTGGTTGCGCAGATCGTTGAGCCGCCCGCGCGCCAGCTCGATGGCCAGATCGTAGGGTTCGGGACGCTCGGCGAGCGTGGCGGTCGCCAGCACCGGGGCGCCGAACCCCTCGACGGGCCAGCACGCGTTGACGCGACCACTCTCCGCGCCTTCCCGGGCACAGGTGATTTGTCCGGGCCGTAGTTCCACCGCCGTGCGGTTCGGCGTGCGATCCAGGCCGGTGAAATAGGCCGCGCGCAGCTCGGGAAGCCGGTTTGCCAGATCGGGCGGGTCGAAACGGAATTTCAATACACCCATGTTCGGTCGAGATCCTGCTGGCCCGGACCGGCGAAGCCTGACCGTGCGTGCCGGCGCACCCCCCCGCCGCGAAAGGAGCCGATGCGGCATCCCCTTCACTATATCGGAATTCCCGCTCTTTCCTAGCCAAGAGGCCCGGCGACGGACGGGACGGCCACGGATGGACCGCGGCGGACCGAACGGCTATGAATGGACGGGAAAGTTACCCCTATTCTGGTCTCCGTGCGCTGGATTCGCCATGCCCACTGTCTTGATTGCCCCGTATTCGTTGCGAAATCAACCGGGTCCGTTCCGGGACGCCCTCCAGTCCGCCGGCTTGACACCGCTGGACCCCGAGGGCGAGCCGACCCTGACCGCGGACGAGGTGCGCCGTTACCTGCCGGACTGCGACGCCATGCTGGCCGGCGGCGAGACCCTCTCGGCGGACCTCTTCGCCCTGGCGCCCCGGCTGCGCGTGGTCGCGCGCACGGGCGTGGGCTATGACGCGGTGGACCTGGCCGCCGCCACGGCGCGCGGCATCGCCGTGACAATCACGCCCGGGGCCGTCGAGGGAAGCGTCGCCGAACAGACCTTCGCCTTGCTCCTGGCCCTGAGCCGCAACGTCGCCAACAACGATCGGATCATTCGCCTGGGAGGCTGGGATCGCACGCTGGTCCACCCGCTGCGCGGCACCACCCTGGGCATCGTCGGTCTGGGACGGATCGGTCAGGCCGTCGCCACCCGCGCCCTGGCCTTCGGGATGCGGGTCATCGCCTACGACCCGCGGCCCGCGACCGACTTCGAGAGCCGCCTGGGCATCGAGCGGCGCCCCCTCGACGGGTTGCTCGCCACGGCGGACGTGGTGAGCCTGCACCTGCCCGTGACAGTCGAGACGCGGGGCATGATCAACCGGAATACCCTCGCGCGCATGAAGCCCGGGGCCTTTCTCATCAACACGGCGCGCGGTGCCCTCGTCGTCGAAGCCGACCTCTTCGAGAGCCTGGACAGCGGCCATCTCGGCGGCGCGGGTCTGGACGTGCTCGATCCCGAGCCGCCCCTGCCGGACAATCCCCTGCTTGGCCTGCCCAACGTGGTGTTCAGCCCCCACATGGGCGGCATCGACACCAAGGGCATGGCCGACATGGCGACCATGGCCAGCCAGTGCGTCGTCGATCTCTACCAGGGCCGCTGGCCGACGGGGTGCGTCGTCAACTTCGCGGCCGGCTCAGGCTGGAAGTGGTGATCGCGCGGAGTCGCCGAATCGTAGAATCGTAGGGTGCGTCCAGTCCGCGCCGACGCACCTGTTTTCTCATCGGGGATGGATCACGGAAGGTGCGCCGGCGCGGACGGGACGCACCCTATCAGACTGTGAGCCCGGTCGTTCTCGGATGTCCGACGGTGACCTACATGGAGATCGTTTGGGATCTGGAAGACGACCCGGGCGGCAATGTCTACCACATCCGGGAACATGACGTCAGCGTGGATGAGGTGGAAGAGGTCTTGCGGAGTCCCCACAGCCAGACGACCCTCAGTCGATCGAGCGGCGAGCGCGCCACGTTCGGTTGGACATCAACGTCATGACATATCGTCGTTGTCTGGGCGCTCGTCCGTAACGATCCCCGGACGGTCTATCCCATCACTGCCTATCCCGTGCCACCGCCGATGGGGCGACATCATGCGCGAAGGAAAAGACGGTAACCGAACCGAAAAGGCGGCGGGCCCTGTTGAGGGACTCGGCGCCTTGCGCGAGAAATACCGCGATCGCCCACCACTCGATCAGCTTCTGGACTCGGGCGATTTCGAACCCCCAGTCCTGCATGGCCCATTCATGGCCTTGCAAGCGTTTGTCCGCGAACTCAAGCAAGAGCGCGAGCGGGCCGGGCTGAGCCTGGCCGACATGGCGGAGCGGACCGGAATCGACCGCTCCGCGCTCAGCCGATTGGAGAACGGACGCAACCCGAATCCTAAGCTCGATACCCTTGCCTGCGCTACGCCGCCGCTTGAGAGTCTGTCCCAGAAGTGACGATCGGGTCATCCTGGTTTTAGCCCCGAAGGGGCGGCAGTGAATAGCCCGGGGCGTCAGCCCCGGGAACCGAGACCAGCCCCACACACCCCTTCTCTAAAGCCCCGAAGGGGCGACAGAAGAGGCTGCGGAGCCCGGGGTTCTGTCGCCCCTTCGGGGCTGAGAAGAAGGGGTTTTTGCGCCGTTGTTCCCTCCCGAGGCTGACGCCCCGGGCTATTCACTGCCGCCCCTTCGGGGCTAAAACCAGACGCCCTCGGGGGGCTTTCGGGACAGACTCTGAATCAAGATACCAGCCCACGGAAATAAAATAGACTTCGCGGGGACGGTAGCCAAAGAGAACCTTCCCCACGAAATGCGTCCAAATCAAACCTGGAACGAACTCCCGCATCCGCACGTCTTGACGACATTGGGGTTATTGAAGACGAACCCGCGCTTCTCGATGCCATCGTAGAAGTCGATGACGGTCCCGTCGAGGTAGGGGTCGAACTTCTTATCCACGGCGAGGCGGACGCCATGGAATTCGGCCACGCGGTCTCGCTCGCTGGTTTCGCTGTCCCAGTTGAGGCTATAGGAAAACCCGCTGCAACCGCCGCCTTGCACGCCGACCCGGATGACCAGCTCGGGGGCCATGCCCTGGTCATCCATGATCTTCTTGATTTCCTTGGCGGCGGACTCGCTCAGGGACACACCCATGCGCTGTACTCCTCGACGCTTCCAGGCGGGAATGGACTGTGATTCGAAAAGGCCCTTCACTTTCATGGTACCCGGCCCGTCAAGACGCGATCAAGGGACCGCCGCTGGCGCGGAGGCGGGCCACGACCTCGGCCAGGTAGCCGATGGCAAAATCGATTTCCTCCTCGGTATTGAACCGTCCCAGGCCGAAGCGCAGGCTGGCCCGTGCCAGGTGTTCGGGAATCCCCATCGCCAGCAGGACGTGACTCGGCTCGGGATGCGCCGAGCTGCACGCCGACCCCGAGCTCACCGCCAGATCGCGCATGTTCATCAGCAGCGCTTCGCCGTCCACAGCTTCAAAGCTCACGTTCAGGTTGCCGGGCAAAGACGCGATCGGATGACCATTGCGGCGCACGCCGCCGACCTTCTGCTCGATGCCCTGCCAGAGCCGATCACGTAGTCCCGCCACTCGAGCCACTTCGATGGCGCGGTCGCGTGCGGCGAGCTCGGCGGCCGTTCCCAGACCCACGATCAAGGGCACGGCCAGCGTCCCGCTGCGCAAGCCGCGCTCGTGGCCGCCGCCATCGATCAAAGGCACCAGCCGCACCCGCGGCGGGGCCTCGTGCCGGCGCACGTACAAGGCCCCGATCCCCTTGGGACCATAGAACTTGTGCGCGGACAGGCTGAGCAGGTCCACGTGCTGGACCGCCACGTCGAGCGGGATCTTGCCGATGGCCTGAGTCGCATCGGTATGGAAGACCACCCCGCGCTCGTGGCAGAGCCGGCCGATCTCGGCGATCGGGTTGAGCGTGCCGACCTCGTTGCTGGCCGCCATGACCGAAACCAGAACCGTCTGGTCCGTCAGCGCGGCGGTGATGGCCTGCGGGTCCACCGTCCCGTGGGCATCGACGGGCACGATCGACAGGCTCCAGCCTTCCCGGGCCAGGCGTTTCAGCGGGTCGAGCACGGACGGGTGCTCGGCGGCGGTCGTCACCAGGTGGTGGCCGAGGCGTTTCGAAGCCCAGGCGGTCCCCTTCAGGGCCAGGTTGTTCGCCTCCGTGGCGCCCGAGGTGAAGACGATCTCCTTGGAGTGGGCTCCGAGCAGCGCGGCGATTTGCGCGCGGGCACGATCGACGGCCTCGGCGGCGTCCCAGCCGAATCGGTGTCCGGTGCTCGCGGCATTGCCATAGAAGTTCTGGAAAAACGGGAGCATCGCCGCGACCACCTGGGGGTCGGGCCGGGTCGTGGCGTGGTTGTCGAGATAGATCGGAACGCGGACCACGGACGATACTCCCGGAAGGACTTGGTAGACGCGGACGAGCGGCTTCCCGGATAATCGTAACGGATTCCCATTGCCGGAAGGCGCTGTATCGGGTAATTGCCTTCTCGAAGAATTCTCTCGGCTCGCCGACGGAGGAAGCCGGTGGCATACGACAAACAGCAAGCATCGCACCAGTTTCACGGCTGGAGCGAGAGCTACGACCGTTGCATCCTTCAGTGGATGCTGTTCGGGCCTTCGCACCGGGCGATCATCGGCCGCATCCGGGCCTGTTATGGTGACGACTGGCCGCTCGAGATTCTCGACGTGGGCTGCGGGACCGGCGTGTTCGCGGCGCGGATTCACCAGCGGTTGCCGCAGGCGCGGGTCTGGGGCCTGGATCTGGTCGCCGGCATGCTGAACAAAGGTGCCGAGCGCTGGCGGCGGCACGCCGGCGGCATCGTGCCCGTGCAGGGCGACAGCGAGCGGCTGCCGTTCGCCTCGGGGTCGTTCGACGTGGTCACCTGCGCCCACAGCTTCCATCATTATCCCCACCAGGACCGCGCGGTCGCCGAGATGTTCCGCGTGCTCAAGCCGGGCGGTCGGCTGTTGCTGGTGGATGGGCACCGGGACTGGCTCTGGGGCTGGTTCATCTACGACGTGTGCGTCGCGCACCTGGAAGGCGGGGTCCATCACGCCTCGAAGGCCCGGTTCCGCCGGCTATTCGAGGCTGCGGGATTCGTCGAGACCACCCAGACGGTCCACTACGGCCCGGCGCCTTACGTGCTGACCGAGGGCGTGCGCACCACGGCGGCCATTCCGGCCCCGCATGTGCCGGTCACGGCCGGGAGCCTCGCGGGTGCGGCGTGAGAGAACGAAGGCCGAGTCTTTTTGTAGGCTGGGTCAAGACCCAGCTTCTTCTTGGGGGAAGCTGGGTCTTGACCCAGCCTACAAGAGACTACGAAGCCGGTCGGGCGAACGCCGCCACGAGGACGCGCGCCGTGCGCAGACCATCGACGGCCGCGCTGACGATGCCCCCGGCGTAGCCGGCGCCTTCGCCGCACGGGTAGAAGCCGGCCACGGATTCGTGCTGTCGCGTCTCCGGGTGCCGGGGGATGCGCACCGGCGAACTGCCCCGCGCCTCCGGGCCGGTCAGCGTGGCGTCGCGCAGGAACAGGCCGTGGAACCGGCGGTCCATCACGGGCAGGCCGCGCTCGATGGCCGCGAGCACCTCGGGCGGAAGAATGGTTCCCAGATCGGTCGGCACCACGCCCCGCGGATAACTCGACGGCAGCGTGCCCCGGCTTGCTCGGCCCGCGAGGAAGTCCCGCGCCCACTGGATCGGCGCGGCGTAGGACCGCCGTCCCGCGAGATAAGCCAAACGCTCCGCGCGCTGTTGCACGTACACGCCCGCCAGCGGATGCCGGCTGCCCGTCTCGGCGGGGTCGATCGTCACGACCAGCCCGCTGTTGGCGAACGGCGAGTCGTGGCGGCTCTCGCTCATGCCGTTGGTGCAAAAGTATCCCGGCTCGCTCACGCTGGGCATGACGTAGCCGCCCGCGCACATGCAGAATGTGAACAGGTCGCGGCCTGCGGCGTGGACCTTGAGCGTGTAATCGGCGGCCCCCAGCGCGGGATGACCGGCGGCCGGGCCGTAGCGCGCGTGGTCCACGTTGGCTTGCGGCTGCTCGACCCGCACGCCGAGTTGAAACGGCTTCGCCTCGATCGGCACGCCCCGCCGCAAGAGCATCTGGTACGTATCCCGCGCGCTGTGGCCCACGGCCAGGATCGCCACCTGCGCGGGAAGGTAGCCCGAGCTGGTTCCCAGTCCTCGCAGGCGGCCGTCGGCGATGTCCAGGTCTTCCAGCCGGCAGTTGAAGCGGACCTCGCCGCCGAGTTCTTCCAGCTTGCGGCGGAGCGTGCGGACGATCAGCGGCAGGCGGTTCGATCCCAGGTGCGCGCGGTGCTCGTACAAAATCGACGGCTTGCCGTGGCAGTCCGCCAGCACTTCGAGCACTTTCTGGACATCGGGCCCGGTCCCGCGGCAGGTCAGCTTGCCGTCGCTGAAGGTGCCGGCTCCGCCCTCACCGAAGAGGTAATTGCTCTCGGGATCGAGCGGTCCCCCGGCGTCGAAGGCCCGGACATCGGCCACGCGGTCCTTGACGGGTTTGCCGCGTTCCAGAACGAGCGGCCGGTAGCCGGAAAGCGCCAGGAAGTAGCCCGCGAACAGCCCCGCCGGTCCGGAGCCGATAATCACCGGCCGGTCCGGCAGCGGCGCGTGGCCGGGCTCGGGCCAGTCGAACCGCTCGGTCTCGAAGGGCGTGATTTCGACCTGGCCCCGGCGCCCGATCAGCTTGGCGTCGGCGCCCGGCACCTCGACCTCGGCGGCATAGACGAAGTGGATCTGGTCGCGCTGGCGGGCGTCGAGGCTCTTGCGCAGAATCCGCCAGCGCGCGATCGCGTCGCGCGTCACGCCGAGCCGTTCCGCGAGCCGGTCCGGCAACGCCTCTTCGGACTCGTCGAGGCCAAGCGGGATGTTGGCGACCTTCAATGACATCGGCCGTGACCCGGCGTAAAGGGAAGCCGATCGCAATCGCGGAAAACGCCCGCCTCGCCCCCGATTATACAAAAAACTGCGGCCGGGACCCGAGATGCACTCGGAGGCCCGGCCGGCGGGGGGACTGGTATCGGGGAGGATTCCGATCAATCGATCTTGATCTCGATATCTTTCTTACCCTCCGGAGGGATCGTGACCGAGAGGCCCGAGCTCCCTTCGTTGGCGTACTGGGGTGGCAAGAGCGACTTGGTCGTCGCCTCTTCGCCTTTCTTCTTGGCGGCCACTTCCTCGGTGGCGGTCAGGGCGACTTTATGGACGCCGGGAACCGCCCCATCATTCTCGCCATAGGTCGACAGGGTGAACTTGCCGTCGACGATATTCCCGCTCGCGGGCCGGCCCTTCTCGGGGACGAACCGGATCGTCCCCTTGGCGAGCGGCTGACCCTTGTAGACGACCGTCCCGGCCGCGGGGACCGTGGGCTCCGTACTGCTGCTGCCACAACCGTCGAGGCAAGCGACCAGGCAAAGCAGTCCGACGGCCTGAAATTCAACACGAAGCATCAAACCGATTCCTCATCAGGGAAAGTGGAGGTCCGGGATACACGAGTCGGTCTTAGAGGCTATCCGGGAAGTCTGGTTTTAGCCCCGAAGGGGCGGCAGTGAATAGCCCGGGGCGTCAGCCCCGGGAACCGGGGCCACGACCGCGCCATTCTCCTGCGCAGCCCCGTCGGGGCGACAGAAGCCGGGGCGCCGCTGGGTTTTCTGTCGCCCCTGCGGGGCTGTGGAGGGGCGCCGTGGCGCGTTGTTCGCCCCACCAGGGGCTGACGCCCCTGGCTATTCACTGCCGCCCCTTCGGGGCTTTCCGGATGGCCTCTTAGAAGCTGCTCGCGTCGATAGTTTCGCCGCCGGCGATGGTGGAGAGGGCCTGATACACGTAGAGGCTCGTCGAGTCCTTGATGAATCGGACCGAGCCGTCGCACATCAGGAAGTTGCCGCCGCCGGTGTGCGGGCTGCCGAACGCGCCGTTGGTCACGCCGTCCTGAAAAAGACCCGTGCGGGGAAGCGTGTTCAACGGGTTGGCCGTGGAGCGCCAGGTCGACGACCACCGCAGGTTGACCGACCAGACGTTGAAGAAGCCGTTCGCGGCGTTGTTGGGGCCGCTGATGCGCGGGTAAATGCCATCGTTGTAGACCGTCTCGCCCACGGCGAACGTGTTGCTCGAGCCGTCGGTGATGTCGCGCATCCCGTTGGGGCCCAACCGGTTGTAGTGGGCGAGGCCGTTGTTCGAGTCCTTGTTGCCCTGGGTGTTCGGCGGCCCCCACGTCCCCGCGGAGAAGGCATACGAGCAAACCGCCAGACTTGTACAGAGGTTCTTCGGGACGTCGTTCCGACCGGTGCCCGTCAGGTTGATTGTGGGCGTCGACGTATCGCTTGGGCAAAGGAAGGTGTTGACCTTGCTGAACGCGGCCGTCGTGTTGGGCGCGGCATCGGCGATGTAACTTCCCGAGTTCGTGTCGCCGAACCAGACGGTGAAGTTCCACGCGTTGTACAGGCTCCCGCCCTCGATCTGGTTCAAGAGCGCCACGAAGCCGCTGTGGGCGTCGAAGTCCGAGCCGACGGCCGCCATCGTGTTGTTCGGTCGGCCGGCCGGGAATTTGTCGTTGATGCTGTGGTAGTTGTGCATCGCCAGGCCGATTTGCTTGAGGTTGTTGACGCATTGCGAGCGTCGCGCGGCTTCCCGCGCCGCTTGCACGGCCGGCAGCAAAAGAGCGATCAGGACGCCGATGATGGCGATGACGACGAGCAACTCGATCAGTGTGAAACCACGACGCCTCATGAAGGAACCCCCCGTTCCCAAACTCGTACCGACCGCTCTCTGGACGTGGAAGAGCTTTCGATACGCCTTGCACGTACTGGACTGAAGCCCACGAGAATGGATAAGTGCCCCCTGCCCACATGGCACGGGGCGAGCCCCTCAGTACCGAGAACACTCAACGGCCGTTTCCGCCATCCAGGCGAGAATCGGTCTCTCAGGGCGACCCATTCCACGGCGCAGGACTTCCCCGCGAGGAGCCGCTCGTTCAGGAGAACGACTCCTCACTTGGTATAGCGTCGAATTGGAACCGCCCACGCATGAAATCTGGAAGCACACTATCTCCACCGCACGTGAGCAAGTCAAGGAAAATGTCTCACTTCATCCCGGAAAACAGGCCGGCGCCCGTGGTCGAGCCAGAAGGCCACGCTCCCATCGGGTGAGCGGCTTTCCCGGAAGGCGATTCGGGTGGATGGGTCAAGGACGGTGAATAGGTCAAGGATAGTGGATGGGTCAAGGACGGTGGATAGGTCAAGACCCAGCCTCCTTTTTCTTTTCGCCGACGTTTCGCCGCGACGATCATGGGAACGGGCGGGTCATCACGGCTCGCGCGTGCGCGGGGAGGTCCGGGAAAGAATCGCCCGGGCCAGGCGCAGGCGGGCGGGCGTGACGTCTTGGCCGTCCTGGGGAACGAACGCGGGCAGGCGGGACGGATCGCGCAGGAGCAACGCGGCGACGATCGCACCCGACGGATCAGGCGCGGACTGGCCCTTTGTTGTGCGCAAGAGGGCGACCGCGCGGGCACGGCCATCCGAGGACGGGTCGGCGCAGAGCCACCAGGCGGCCTCTTCGAATCGTAAGCGGGGGTCTTGCGGGAACCGTGCGCGAGACTCTTCGAGCCGGGACCGGCTCTGTTCGCGGGCTTCCGGCAGATTGCGCAGCCAGCGGGCTTGTTCCAGAAAAGAGGGAGCCGGATTCCGCTGGCTGCGCGTGCGGATGAGCAGGGCCAGGCGGTCGTGGACCAGGCCCCGGCTGGTCAGCTCCCAGACCCGCCGGGCCGCGCCGGGACTGATCGCCCGGGCGTCGTCGAGCGCGGCGATGGCGGCGTCGAGGTCGTTGGCGCCGAGGTCGGCCAGGGCAAGCTGGATCTCGGAATGGCCCCAGCGGTCGGGGGCGGGGTCCGCGATCGGCCGCCAGGCCAGCAGAGCGGCCGGCAGCGCGAGGAAGGCCAGGCGCAGGCCGATCGCGCCAGTTCGCGGCCCCGAGGAGGCGCACAGCCGCCCCAGATCGACCGCGCCCGCCGCCGCCAGGACGATCAAGGCGGGCAGCCAGGGGACGCGGTAGCGTCCCACCACGAAGAACAGGGCCGTCGAGCCGAACCCCACGGCCACGACTGTCAGGGCGAACCGCCCGAACCGGCATCGCGCCGCGGGCAGCACCCCCAGCGCGGCGAACGGTACGAGCATGCCGAAGCTCAGGAAGGCCCAATCCAGCGCCGGGGCCGCGACCAGGCGAATGGACTCGGGGTCCTGGTTGTCGGGGATCTCGATGTTGTGCCAGACCAGGCTGGTTTTCTTCAGAAGCAGCCGGAGCGAGGCCACCGGCGCAGTGCGCCAGTGCGCCAGGCCCTGCCGCAGCCAGTAGTCCGAGACCGCGCCGGGCGTGAGCGGATAGCCGACCCGGCGGCGCGCTTCGGCCGTGAAGTCGTCGGCCTCGAAGGCCGGATTGGCGGTCACGAACTCGGGGGCCTGGTACGTGCCGGTGGCCTCGGGTCCGTTGCCGATGTAAAAATTCGGCCCCGCCTGCCAGGTGGTCAGGATCAGCTCGGGCCGGGGGGCGACGAGGGCGTTGGTGATCGTCACCGGGGCGATGGCGATGGCGAAGCCGAGCAAGAAGCCACCGGACCGAGCCGGTCCGCGATCGCGCCAACATGAGGCCAGCCAGAAGACCGCGCCGAACGGGTGCCAGCAGCAAGGCGTTGGCGCGCAGCAGCGCCAGCACGCCCCAGGCAAAGCCGCACAGGCCCGCCGCGCGCGGTCCCCGGCGCGGCTCAAGGGCCCAGGCGGTCAGGGCCAGCGCCCCGGCCGCGACCAGGGTGCCCAGTCCCTCTTTTTCCAGGTCCATGTCGGTCGCCACCAGCGGCCGGCAGCACGCCGCCGCCAGCCCGGCGAGGATCGCCTCCCGCCGGCCGAAGCCGCGCCGGGCCGCCGCGAAGACCGCCAGCGGTGTCAAGCTTCCCAGACACGCCAGGGCGATGCGCAGATGCGGCACCTCGGGGCCGACCAGGCGCATCAACCCCGCCAGGGCAAATGGGAACAACGGGTCTTGATAGAACGGCTGCCGCGGCAGCCAGCGTCCCGCGCGGATCGTCTGGCGCGAGTCCAGTAGGCCCCCTCATCGGTCCAGGGCAGCCGGCCCAGCGGATGATGCGCGTACGGCCACGCCGCGGCCAGCCGCAGGGCCAATCCCAGGACGAATATCAACGCGAGCCAGGGGCCGTCCCGGCGCCGGCCCGCTTCGTCTCGCAATGTGGTTCCTGAGACACGAGGCGGTCACCCAATAGGCAGATGACGGATTGCGAATTCCAAATTCCAAATTCCAAATTCCGGAATCCGGAATCCGGAATCCGAAATCCGGAATCTGAAATCCGGAATCCGGAATCCGGAATCCGGAATCCGGTTCTCCGTCAGGCCTCCGGCGCACGAGTGTACCGGGGATAGATCGCCACGCCCAGATTGCCGCGTTTGGCGTAGAGGAACTTGAGGTGGTGGTCGAGGTGGTTGGCCGCGCCGACGACCAGGTCGGCGAGTGTCTTGCGGCCGGATTCGGAGTGAACGCCCGCGCGGGCGAAATCCGTCGGCGGCCGGCGCCGCAAGATGCGGGTCATCCAGTCCCGGTGGGACGCGAACAGGATCACGCCGTCCTGGACGGGCATCTCCTGGGACCCCAGTCGGGCGACCCAGAGATCCTGGTCGAAGGCCGGCAGCGTGGGGTTCTCCTCGGCCAGAACGCGCTTCATCCGGTCGGCGAGCACCAGATCGCTATCGACCAGGTGCGCGACGAGTTCGGCGATGCTCCAGGCGCCGGGCCCGGCCGGGCGGTCTCTGATCGCGCGTCAGGCCCGCGACGGCACCGGCCAGCACGGGGCCTCCCGCGGCGTATCGGTCGAGAACGGCTGTGAGACTCATTCGGGGCGCTCCCGTGCCGATGCGGCGCGATCGGTCTTGCGCCAGATGGCCAGCCGGGGCTGGTGGAACTCCAGGAACCAGATCTCCTCCTCGACGCCGAGCTCCTCGGCGAAGCGGTGCGCGACGAGGTGGTTGACGACCTCCAGCGAGGCGGCGAGAAAGTCCGTGTTCGGGTCGGGATCGGGACCGAGGTTGTAGAAGATGAACCGGATGGCCAGCACGCGCTCGATCCACCGGCCCGGTCGGCGAGAGATAGCGGCCGTCCATCTCGTAGATCGAATAGCCGCGCGAGGCCCGGCAGAGCGTCTTGACCCAGGCGTCTTCGTCAAACGCCGGGTCGTTTCGGTGACGATCCCGGATGGATTCTTGCACGAAGGGGATGGCCCGGATGGCGTCCTCGCGGAACAGATCTTCGAGCACCTCCTGGATCTTGCCGAAGTAGCCGAGCTTCTTGGGGAGCAAGACCTCGTAGATCCGCGCCTCCTTGGGACCTTCGAGCTGGTAGTCGGGCATGGAGCGCTCTCCATCGCGAGAGGTCGAAGCCGTCTTTGAGGGAACGATTCGTCTATTCCTCCGACTTTGTTCCCGCGATCTCGTCGAGCAATGCCAGGTCCGCGAGATCCTTGGGACGGCCCGACGCGCGTTTGTTCCGGATGAGATGGTGGCGGCTGATAACCGGGACGTGCAAGCCCTCCACGAGGATTTCCAGACGATCCGCCCAGGCCTCGTCGAATGCCACGCCGTCGATGGCAGTCAGGACATCAATCCGCCGTGGCGCGATGCCGATCTGGAAAATCAGGCCCAGGGTCGTCAACTCCTCGACCCGGAGATCGGATACGGGCGCCCAAATTGCGCCGAACGCACGCCAGACCCGGCGCGCGTTCGCTGGTGCGGGCCGCACCCACAGATCGATATCCCCGGTCGCTCGGGGAACACCATGGGCCGCGAGCGCATAGGCGCCGACGAGGAGATACTCAACGCCCTCGGCGTTGAACGTGGACAACATGTCGCGGAAGTCGGGGTTCAACGACCGGCTCCCCCATAAAGGCCCATGCATCCAGGGCGAGGGACCACATCATGCCGATCCGCTCGGCGGCCGTCGTCCTGGGCGTGCATGGGCCGTCGGGATCGACAAACGAACCATGAAGAAGAGTCACGTGGAAGTGTCGCCCTTTCTGTTCCATCTCACATCCCCGTTACCGCCGCATCCGGAAGCATCACCTTCGCATAGATCTCCCCCAGGGGGATCCCACACTCGATCGACGCCAGCCGCAGGGACTCGTCGCCCCGCCGGTACTCCGTCAAGACCCATTGCTCGCCTTGACGCGTGAACCGCTCCACCATCATCCGGTCCTGGGCAACCAGCACATACTCCCGCAAGGATTCCAGCCGCCGGTAGTGGGCGAACTTCGAGCCCCGGTCTTCGGCCTCGGTCGAGGGGGAGAGAACCTCGATGATGACGGTCGGGTTGACCAGCGTGTCCAACTCGCCGTCCTCAAAACGCGGCCCGCCGCAGACGGCCACGACATCAGGATAGGTGTACAAGCCCGTGTCGCTGACGCGCACCCGCATGTCGCCCGCGTAGACTTCACAGGGCCGGTGCCGGAGGGCACTGCTGAGCTCGCGTGAGAGATTGACGGCGATCAGGTTGTGCTCGCGAGTCGCCCCAGCCATCGCGTAGATGAACCCGTTGAGATACTCGCTCTTGTAGGCGGCTTTCCGCTCCAGGGCGAGGTATTCCGCGGGCGTGTAACGTATCTTCTCTGCCGCGGACGACATGAAAGCCTCCCTCGATGGAAAGCCGCGTGGACCTCAGTCTTGTAGGCTGGGTCTGGACCCAGCCTCTCCGCGCGTTCAGGTATGGCGGCGCGATGGCTCTCGGGGGAAGCTGGGTCCAGACCCAGCCTACAAGACTCTGGCGACCTTCCCGTATTCTAGCGGAAACGCCCGTTGTCGTCCGCTGCGACCGGCGGTACAATCCATAGTCCACAATCTTGATGCATTTACCGATCATTCCAGATCGCCCGGTTCGGCGACGAATCCGGCAGCGGAGATCCGGCCGATGAGTGGGAAAGGCGCGTCGAAGCCGAGCAAGGTCGAGGGGACGAAGCTAGCAAGCAACTACCTGCGCGATCCGATCGCGGCGGAGGCGGCCAGCGATGCGCCCAGCTTCAGCGAAGAGGCCAACGGGCTGTTGAAGTTCCACGGCTCGTACCAGCAGGACGACCGCGACCTGCGCACGCAGCTTCGCCGCGAGGGCAAGGACAAGGCCTATCAGTGCATGGTCCGCGTCCGCATGCCGGGGGGAAAAATCGCCGACGCCCGGCAATACCTCGCCTGCGACGAGCTGGCCCGCACCTTCGGCAGCGGCTCGCTGCGCATCACGACCCGGCAGGAGTTCCAGATTCACGGCGTCCTGAAGCACGACCTGGCCTCGGTCCTCCGGCGCGATCAACGAGGTCCATCTCTCGACCCTGGCCGCTTGCGGCGATGTCGAGCGGAACGTCCTGGCCTGCGCGGCTCCCATCAAGGACGCCCTCCACGCCCAGCTTCAGAGCGACTGCGACCGCATCGCCTCCCACTTCGCCCCCCGGACGTCTTCCTACATCGATATCTGGCTCGACGGCGAGAAGGTCGAGAATCCGCTCTTGCCCAAGGCCGGGCCGATCCTCGTGCCGACGCCCGGGGATGATGCCGTCGAGCCGATTTACGGCAAAGCCTACCTGCCGCGCAAATTCAAGACGGCCTTCGCCTTCCCGGACGATAACTGCACCGACATCCACGCCAACGACCTGGGCTTTCTGGCCATCGTCGAGGGGGGTTCCATCGTCGGCTACAACGTCCTGGTCGGCGGCGGCCTGGGCACGACCCCGAGCGCAGGAAAAACCTTCCCGGCGCTCGCTCAGCCGATGGCCTTCGTCGATCGTGAGGACTTCCTCGCGGTGGGAGAGGCCGTCATCAAGGTCTTTCGCGACTACGGCGACCGTTCCGACCGCAAGCGCGCCCGGCTCAAGTACGTGATCCACGACATGGGCCTGCCCGCCTTCAAGGCCAAGGTCGAAGAGTATCTGGGACGCCCCCTGGCCGAGCCCCGGCCGGTGGCCGTCAGGGAGGTCCACGACCACATGGGCTGGTCCTCGCAGGGCGACGGCAAGCTCTGTCTGGGCATTCCGCTCGAGAACGGCCGGATCAAGGACGTGGGCGATTATCGACCGGCGACCGCGCTGCGGGCCTTCTTCGAACGCTACCAGACGCCCGCGCGGTTGACCTGCCAGCAATCGATCCTCCTGATCGACCTGGAACCGTCCTGGAAGGCGGACATCGAGCGGCTGCTGGCCGAGCACGGGCTGCCGAGCGTCGAGCGGATCTCGACGGTGCGGCGCTGGTCGATGGCCTGCGTGGCACTGCCGACCTGCGGGCTGGCCGTCACCGAAGCCGAGCGCGCGCTCCCCGGCGTCCTCGACCGTCTCGAACCCGAACTGGCCCGGATGGGACTGGACACGGAGCGCTTCACCGTGCGCATGACCGGCTGCCCCAACGGCTGCGCCCGGCCCTACAACGCGGATGTCGGTCTCGTCGGCCGTTCCGCGGCCAAGAGCGAGGACGGCGTCAACCACCCGGGCACCTACACGCTCTATCTCGGCGGTCGAACCTTGGGCGACCGGCTCAACGTCGTGTACAAGGACTACGTGCCGTACGACCGGATCGTCGCGGAACTGGTGCCCCTACTGGAGCGCTTCGCGCCCAGCGGCAGGACGGAGAGACCTTCGGCGACTTCTGCCACCGCGTCATTTTGCCTGAGCGCGCGGCGGCGGAACACGCGGTTTGATGGCTGATGGTTGATGGCTGATGGCGATGGCTGAGCTTCGGAACTGCATCAGCCATCAGCCATCAGCCATCAGTCGCCACGGGGCGGAGCCGCCTCAGGCATTCGCGGTGCCGAGCTTGCCCGGCCCCTGGCCTTGGAAGACGCGGACGAAATCGCTGCCCGGCAGGCCGTTGCCCGCGCCGTCCAGGAGAATGCCATCGAGGCGGGCCACACCGGTCGGGGTCGAGCCGTTGATGACGAGGCGGATCGCCTGGCTGGCCGAGGGGATGGTCTTCTTGAGGGTGAGCGTGACCGACTGGGTGATCCCGTTGTAGACGGCCGACTGGATCGGCACGCGCGTCGCCGCCCGGCACCATGACGATCGCTCGCGCCGACCAGAGTAACCTGATAGTTCGCCCGGTTCTGGACCGTATCGATCTTCATCGGCTCGCTGAAGCCGATGACGATGCTCGTGGGCTGGCGATGGATGCCGTAGCGGTTCAACTGAGTGACCGTGGGAGGCACATTCAGCGGGGCCGGCGGCGGCGCGACCGCGACCGTGGGAGGAATGATGGGCGCGTTGAGCAGCGGGTTCGGAGTGATCGCCACATTCAACGGGGGGTTGTCGCTCAGGACCGTGACCACGAACGGACCGAGGTTCGACGGGCTCGGCGTGCCCGCCTTCAGGCTCGTCACCACGAGCACGCGTGCCGACGCGCCCGTGGCCAGGGTGCCGAGGTTGATGCCCGTCGGCGGGAAACTCGTGGCGGTCGTCGTACCCGTGGCAGTCGTGATCACGAGCGACTGGACCGTCACCTGGCTCGGGATCTGGTTGGCCGTCAGCGTCACATTCGTCGCGGTGGTGGTGCCATTGTTGGTGACGATGAACGTGTAATCCACGGCCGGCGTGGCGGTCGAACCGGATGCGAGCAAGACCGGGTTGGGGGCAACGAGCGTTTGCACCGTGAGGTTGTCGCCCGTCGTCTTGACGTTGCTGTCCTGCGAGATACTGCCGACGGCGATTTCATTGGGATTGGCGGAGGTGATGGTCCCGAGGTTGGTGACGGTGCCGGGGGTCGTGCTGGTCGGCAGCGCCTGGATCGTGATCGTCGCCGCCGGCGCGTTTTCAGCGATATGGATCCCGGTGACGGTGATGGTGGTCGCACCGCCGGTGGTCTGGGTCGTGAGCGTGCCGGTGCTGCTCACCGCGCTGAGGAACTTGAGCGTCGCCGGCAGCGTGTCGTTGAACGTGACCGTGGCCGCCCCGGGCGCGTTCGGACCACTTGGATTTGTGATGGAGAAGGTGTACAGCAAGTAGCCGTTCAGCGCGACGTTGTTGGCCGTGCCCGCGGTGGCTGGGGGAGGGACCGTGGCGAGGGACAGCGTGGCGTTCGCCAGCAGTTGCCGCGACTCCAACCCCTCCACCCGCAACGGCGCAACCCGACTGTGACGCCGCTCGCGAGACCCGAATCGCGCCGTCGTGGTCATCTCCGGCCCCCCTCCGTGCATCGCCAGTCTCGTGGCTAGATAGCCAAAGACGGGGAACTATCCATGCTCTGGTAGCTTGGACAAACCAGAGTCCAGCTTAGCACCTGCCGGCGCATTGTCAAAAAACGAGCGGGGGGAAGTGCCACCCCGCGTCACTTGCCGATGCAGAAGCGGCTGAAGATGCGGTCGAGGAGGTCGTCGGTGAAAACGGCGCCGACAACGCGTCCCAGGTCGTCGAGGGCCTGGCGCAGGTCGATCGCCACGAGTTCCTCGCCGCCGCCCCGGCGGAGGGTGTCGGCGGCGTCACGGAGGCTGGCCTCGGCGTGGCGAAGGCTGTCGCGGCAGCGTGCGCCGGTCGCCGCGACGGCGTCGCCGTCCTGGGCACGCGCGCGCAGGGCCGCGGCGATCGCCTGGCGCAGCGGGTCGATTCCGAGGGCCGTCACCGCGCTTGTGGCCAGCAGGCCGGAAGGTGCCGGGGCGAGATCGCACATCGTCGCGACTCGCACGCAGGGGGGGCCAGACGTTCCGGCTCTCCCCCTTGCCAAGGGGGAGTGGGAGGGGGTTTGGGGTGTGGCCGCGGCGTCTTCGGAACCCCCCTCGATCCCCCCTTGGTAAGGGGGGAAGCCAGACAAGTTGGACGCCGGTATGCATTCCAGCAGCAAATCGGCGATCGCGGTCTGAGACTCTCGATGCTGCTGCGCGTGGGCCGAGATCGGGTCGTGGGCTTCGTCCGCGCCGGCCGTGTCGATGAGCTCGACGGTCAGGCCGGCGCAGTCGCAACGGGCGTTGAGGAAGTCGCGCGTGGTGCCGGCCACGGGCGAGACGATGGCGTGTTCGGCACCGGCCAAGGCGTTGAACAGCCGACTCTTGCCGGCGTTGGGAGGGCCGACCAACACGACGCGCGGCAGGCTGTCCGCCCGCGCGCGATGGCTCATCCGGCCGGCGAGTGCAGCCACATCGTCAGCGCCCCGATCGATCTCGTCGGCGAGGGCCTGGCGGGCGATCGGATCGACGTCCGCCTCGTCCACAAAATCGAGCCCGGCTTCGAGGTGGGCGAGTACGTCCAGCAGGTGATCGCGGAGCTGGGTGATCGTGCCGGACAGGCCCCCGGCGAGCTGTCGCAGCGCGGTCTCGACCTGCGCGGGAGTTCGCGTCGATGACGCCCAGGACGGCCTCGGCCTGGGTCAGCTCGATGCGGCCGGCCAGGAACGCGCGAAGGTGAACTCGCCGGGCTCCGCGAGTCGTGCGCCTTGCGCCAGGCACTGGGCCAGGACCCGATCGAGCAACGGGGGGGAGCCGATCGTGTGGATCTCGGCCAGCTCCTGTCCGGTGTACGTCCGGGGCGCCGGCCAGAAGGCCACCGCGGCGGGCAAAGGCGTGCGCAGACCGGCCACGGTCAGGCGCCCGGAAATCAGGCTGGGCCGCCCCGGCGAGGGCGGGTGCTCGGCCGCGAAGCCGCGGCGCGCCACGTCCCAGGCGCGTGGTCCGGAGAGTCGAATCAAACCGCGGCAGGCGGGGCCGGCGGGACTGGCCACGGCCGCGATTGTGTCCAGCGGGTCCAGGATCACGGTCGATCACCCCGACGGCTGGGTGGCTGGGGCGGAATTCGCGACACTGGGTGCCACGGGTTCCGCTTTGGGAACCCGTGTTGATCGACCCCCGGCCCGCAGACACGGGTTCCCAAAGCGGAACCCGTGGCACCCGATGTCGCTCGCGTAACTTCCGGGCCTCGTGGCCACCGTCTCGACAGGTGACCAGTAGCCAGTGACAATCAGCGCTTCCGCCCGGGGCGCGGCCGGGGCCGGTCCCGATCGCGCCGCTCGCCGGGGTTGCGCACGGTGCGCTGTTTCTCGGCGTCGTCGAGGATCTGCTGGGCGCGATCGCGGAGATCGCTCCACCAGCCGCCCGGCGCCGGGCCCGCGCCGTCGCCGCCCGACGGGCGGCCTTTGCCACCACCGCCGGGAGCGGGCCGGCTGCCGCGCTCCTCCACCTCGGCCACCGCCGGCGCCGGCGGCGGAGTCGGCATGATCAGCGTCGTCTTGGGCAACAACAACCGCTCGCCGATCTGCCAGATGCTGCTCGTGATCAGATAAATGCTCAGACCGGCCGGCACCGTGTAAAACATGAACATCATGAAGAACATCATGAACTTCATCATCTTCTGCTGCGACTCGGCCTCGGGCGTCGTGGCCGGCGGCGAGAAGAGCTTGGTCTGCACCAGCATCAAGGCCACCACCACCAGCGGCAGGAGATTGAAATACGGGCCGAGCCAGCCGCCGACCAGCGGAATCGGGAACGGGAACTTGAAGAGCATGTCGGGCGCGGCCAGGTCCTTGATCCACAAGAAGCCCGAGTGCCGCAGCGCCACGCTGTTGTTCAGCGCCTGCCAGAGTCCCATCAACACCGGCAACTGGATAAAGACCAGCAAGCAGCCGCCCATGGGATTGACGCCGTGCTTGCGGAACAGGGCGAACTGCTCCCGCGCCATCCCTTCCTTGTCGTCCTTGTACTTCTCCTTCAGCTCGGTCAAGAGCGGCTGCATGTCCTGCATCTTCTTGGCGGCCTTGGCCTGCTTGCGGCCCAGCGGGAAGAGGATCAGCCGCACGGACATCGTCAAGAGGATGATGGCGATGCCGAAACTGCCGTTCTTGCCGCCGAAGACATGGGCCACCGAGGCCGTGAAGGCATGGATTCCCTGGAGCATCGGCGTGATCAGGTGCTGCGCCATGAACGAGGCGCCGAAGTCGAACCCCCAGAGGATCGATCCCTTGCGATAGACGCTCAGCTCCGTGGCCGCCAGGGGCTCAAGCGCCTGGTACGTCTTCGGGCCGGCGAAGATGTGGTACAGGTGCCGGCTCTTGAGATTGGGCCCCACCGCGATCGGCTTGGAGGTCAGCTTGACCGTCACGTCCGCCTTCTGGCGCGCGTTCGGGTCCGCGTACAGGACCATCGGCACCGCTTCCTTGATCCAGCTCTGATCCAGCGTCTCCGGACGCGGCACCGGCTGGGCGAAGACGGCGAAATACTGGTTCTCGACGCCCGCGAACGTCAGCGGCCAGGTCGTGAACCGCTCGGGATTGTCCTGATGCTTGGCCACGTCGGCCGCGGTCAAGGTCACGACCTTGTTGCCCGTCCCGGACGCGCCGCCGAAAAACACGTCGCGGAATGTGCGCGTGTACCACTCCCCTTCGACCGGGATCTCGTGCGGACCCATCAGCTCATAAAAGAATTTCTGATCGCCGGCGGGGCTGGCGAAGCCGAGTTCCATCTCGAAGCTGTCCTGCCCCGTCCAGAGCCGGTAGTGGCGCGTGACGGTGATCGGGTTGGGATCGCCGATGGTGGTCTGAAAGACGATCTCCTGGCCCGTGGTGGCCGCGTGGGTCTGGGGATGGACGCCCGAGAGCGGCCGTACGGCGCGGCCTTGCTCGTCGCGCACGAGTTGCCAGTAACGACTCTCCAGCATCAGCGGCACGGCTTCCGGCAGGCCCGCCTGATCGGCGTCCGCGCCGGCGTCGGGACGGGGCCGAAACACGTTCAGCGTGAATGCGGGCGGCGGTCCGAGCACTTCCTGATCGGGCCGGAGCAAGATGAGCGGCCTCTTCCGCGGCTGCCCTTCCTGCAATTCCGCTTCCAGACGCGACGACCGGATCAACGTCACGCCCGCCCCGCGCTGATCGAGCTGGACTTCGAGCCGATAACCGCCCGGCGCATGATCGGTGGCCGAGCCCAGGATCAGCTCGGAAGTCTTCGCCAGAGCCACCTTCTCTTTCTCATTCTCATTCTCATCCGGCTGCGGGGCGGGCTTCGGCGCCTCTTTCTCGACCTTGGCGGCCTGCTGGGGGGCCGCCGGCTTCTCAGGAGCCGGACCTTTCGCTTCCTGCTGCGCCGCCTTCGGCACGGGCTTGGGCAACAGGCCCAGCCGGCTCATCGTCAGTTGCATCCCCCACATGATCGCCACAGACAGGACGAAGAACAGAACCAATCGCTTTTCCGGGCTCATCGCTGCGGGAACCTCGATGGAGGAAGATCAGAAGCGGGGCCGGCGTCCGGTGCCTCGCGCTGGAGTGGGTGTGGGGGAGACGCTCTCAAGTCTGGGGAAATTCCAGATTTCAGATTCCGGATTCCAGATTTCAGATTCTAGATTCCGAATGCCACATTCCGGATTTCACGTTTCGGATTTCGGATTCCAGCTTGCCCATCGCCGTGATCAGTGACAATTCGGAATCCGAAATGTGGAATCCGGAATCCGAGATCGGACTGCTCCCCCGGTCAGCGGCCCTGCCGCAACCGGTCCCCCAGGAAGGGTTCGAGGGCCGGGATCTCGTAGATTTTCCGGATGGTGGACTCGAAGTCGTACGGCAGGCGACGAAACAGGATCCGGGCGCGGTGGTGGTGGTGGGCGGGACCGGGTCCGCGCCCGCCGCGGGCAAGCCGTCCTCAAGAAGGACGTAGCAGGCGCGGGGATCGCCGTCGCGCGGCTGGCCCACGGAGCCGACGTTGATCATGATCTTCCCCTCGCCCAGGGTGTATTCGTTGCCGACCTCCTCGGGCGAGTAGAACTGGAAGCCCTCGGTGAAAACGCCCGGGACGTGGGTATGACCCTGGAAACAGTACTTCTCCACCAACTGGAACAGCCGTTCCATTTTCCGGTGGTTGTAGATGTCCTCGGGGAAGATATACTCGCTGAGCGGATTGCGCGGCGATCCGTGGACAAACAGATACGAATCCAACCGATGGGTGCGGGGCAGCATGCTGAGAAATTCCCAGCGCCGTTCGTTATTGACGCGGTCGCGGGGATTCTCCAACTGCTCGCGGGTCCAGAAGATTGCTTTCTCGGCACCGATGTTGAACCCGTCCGGATCGAACAGGGCGCCCTGATCGTGGTTGCCCAGCAAACAGAGCGTGCAAGCCTCCATCAGCAGGTCAATGCACTCGCACGGGTTGGGTCCGTAGCCAATCACATCGCCGAGACAGAAGATCTCGTCCACGTTCTGGGCCTTGATGTCATCAAGCACCACCCCCAAGGCCTCGAGGTTGGCGTGGATATCGCTGATCAGGGCACGGCGCACCTACAGAGCTCCGCTGGGAAGGGAGGACCGGAGAAGAGTTCAGCCGGACACCATGTCTCATTTCGCTGGCAATGTTAATCTAAGACCTGGCGCGAGCGCGGGTCAAGGGCTGCGCGGCGGCGGACCCCTGGAGGAAGATGGGCCCATGACGATTCTCGCGCTGGATACCTCGACCCTGAAGGCCGTCCTGGTCGTCCTGCGCGACGACGGGGCCCGGTTCGCCGCGAGCGGCGACCCGGCCACGCGGCACGGCCGGGGCCTGGTGCCGGCCATCCGCGAGCAGCTCCACGCGGCGGGTCTGACGCTGGCCGATCTGGACGGTGTGGTGGTCGGTCTGGGACCGGGTTCGTTCACCGGCCTGCGCGTCGGCGTGATGGCCGCCAAGACGCTCGCGTACGCCACGGGCAAGCCGCTCGCCGGTCTGGATAGCCTCGAACTCGTCGCGCACAATGCCCCCGGCGACGTCCTCTCGGTAGCCGTGGCCGCCGATGCGCAACGCGGCGATCTCTTCACGGCCGAGTTTCACCGCGAACAGCCGGGGGGCCTTTTGCTGCGCAACGGCCCGAACCGCCTCGAGCCGGCCTGCGCGCTGGCTCGACCGGCTGCCCGCCGGTACGCTGCTGCTGGGGCCGGGACTGGAACGGCTCAGCGTTCCCGTTCCGTCGGCGCTCCGGCGCGGGCCCACCGCGTGGGACGAGCCGCGACCCGAGGCTCTGGCCGAGCTGGCGCAAGAGGTCTGGCGCAGTGGACACCGCGATGATCTCTGGTCACTTGAGCCGTTCTATTTTCGTCGCAGCGCCGCGGAGGAAAAAGCCGTGCCCGGCCCGTCCCCAACCACGAAAACCCAGTGATGGATACCCAGGTTCGCACGAAATCCGCGTATGCGTTGCAATGGAACCGGTTCCGGATCGTGCGGCCGGACGAGGACCGGGCGACGTTCCAGAACCGGCTGGGGTTGGCGCCGTCCGCGCTCCGGGGGCAATCGGTGCTCGATGCCGGCTGCGGCATGGGCCGATATCTGCGCGTGGCCGCCGAGAACGGGCCGGCGTTGCTGGTCGGGCTGGACCTGAGCGGGTCGGTGCGGGCCGCGCGGGAATTGACCGCCGGCCTGCCGGGCGTCGCGCTGGTGCGCGGCGATTTGCTCCGGCCGCCGTTCGCGGCAGGCATCTTCGACCACATCTATTCGCTGGGAGTGCTCGATCACACGCCCGATCCCCGGCGGCGTTCTTGAACCTGGCACGCCTGCTCAAGCCGGGGGGCCGGATCGCCGTGTGGGTCTACCGCCGGGAGCGGCCGGCGCTGGAGTGGGTCATGAATGCCCACCGGGCCATTTCGACGCGACTGCCGCTGGGCGTGCTGGTCGGGCTCAGCCGGCTGATGGCGCCGGTGGGAGGCTGGAAGCGGCATCTGCTCTTGAGCAAGAACCGGCTGATTGCCCGCGCCGGGGTGGCGTTGAACCTGCTGACCATCGGTGTCTCGATGCACCCCGACCCCGAGGTGCGGGTCTGCGACACGCTCGACTGGTACGCGCCGAAGTATCTGTCACGCCATACCTGCGACGAAGTGGCCGGCTGGTTTGCCGACGCCGGCCTGACCGACGTGGTGGACCTGTCGCGCGGACAGGTCTTCTACCACGAAGGCCAAGGCAACGGCATCAATGTCGCGGGGCGAAAGCCCCTCCTCTGATTGGCCAGATTCCGGATTCCGGATTCCGGATTCCAGATTCCAGATGACGGATGACTGATGACTGATTCCAGATGACGGATGCCTGATGGCGAATGGCGGATGCCGGATGACTGATTCCAGATGCCGGATGACTGATTCCAGATGCCGGATGACTGATTCAGATGCCGGATGACTGATTGTCCGGATGACTGATGCCGGATGACTGATGCCGGATTCCATCCTCCGCCGTCAGTCATCCGCCATCAGTCATCTGGAATCTGGAATCCGGAATCTGGAATCCGGAATTTGGCCCCCTGGTTGCCCATCAATATCCATAACGGTGGAACAACGACGTGATGGCCGCGTTCTGGGCGATCTGGGTCGGGGTGGGGGGCGGGATCAAGATCCGCAACGGCGGGGTCATGACGGACCGCCAGGCCGCGGTCGGGATTCTCGCGGCGCCGTGCAACTCCTGCGGCGGGGCAAACGGCATGGGCAAGGCGCCCGCCGCCCCCGTGTGGGGGAATCGCGCGGACATCGCCACGGCCGGCACGACCGAGCTTTGCGCCGTCTCCGCGGCGAGCGGTACCGCCGTGGCCGTCACGTCGAGGCTCGACAGCAGCGCGCGGCCCTCCAGGGGCTCGATCTCCACCCGCCGGCGGCCGTGATGCCGGGTCCCGGACAACCGCCGAACCGAACGCGATGCCCGATCCCGATGAGTAAACCCCCAGGGGAAGGTCATGGCTCCAGCTCCTCCATGCACGCTGTGAGGACGAGGATTCGGTATGGCCCCTCCTGGGCCGGACACGAGGCGCTGCGTCCCGCATTCGCCCTCTCACCACTCTCCCCGCGGCCGAGATGGGACTCCGGAGGCGACTCTCAACAGGTGCATACCCCCGCCGTGGGGTCTGGCGCAACCTTACAAGGGATAGCCGACGAACCTTGCCTAGTCAAATAGGACGGCGAAAAGGGGCCAAAATTCTCATTTTATGTAAATTTTGCAAAGTCCGTGTTCTTTCCAATGTCCGACTATTTCTTGCGCCACCATTGATCCGGTTCGAGGCCGCGGGCCTGGCAGAGCGGTTCGATGGCGGTCCGGAAGCGGTGGGCATCGGCCGGATAGCCGGCGGTGGGACGCAGGCCGGGAACAAGCGCCTGCCAGTGGGCGTTGAATGCGGCCATCCAGTGCTCGCGGAGCGTCTTGCTCACGAGTGACGCCAGCGCCACCAGACCATCAGCGGCGTCGGCCCGGGGCTGGAGGCTCAGTTCCAGACGCCGCGTCGCGTCGCGCAGGAGATAGCGACTGAGCGCGGGACCCTCGGGTCCGCGGTCGATCCAGACGCCGGGGAATTCCCCGACGAGCGGCTCCAGGTAGAAGTGACGGCCGCCGTGCTTGTCGGACGTGACAAAAGTCTCGGCGCGGGTCTCGTTCCAGAGCCAGTCCAGCAGCCGGGCGAAGGCCGAGAAGTGCACCACGGCTTTCGACCCGGTCCGGTCGAGGCCGCGGTTGAACTGGCCCGGCCCGACCACCACGGATCGCACCGCGACAATCCGCCAGCGCGCGCCGTCCAGCAGCGGAGCGGACCAGGCCCGATTCTTCTCGAACCCATCCAGCATGGGATCGCTGCCGGGATCGAGCCAGGGCGAAAGCTCCGCGTCGTCGAGCGAGCCGGCGGCGACCGCCTGGAGAAGCTCCCTGAAGGTGCGGGGCCGCTCGGTCCCGATCGCCTCCAGCGTGGCGAGCGTGGCGGCGTTCAGACGGTCGAGGCCGTTGCCGGAGTGATACAGCCGCTTCGAGTCATCGACCCAGAGCAACTTCGGATCGGCCCCTGCGCGGCCGACGGTGGCGGCGCAATCACGCCAGAGGTCCGGACGCTCTCCCTCGGCGACGACGGCCGTCATGACGAGCGGGCCGAGGTTCGGCCCATACCCCGCCTCATCAATTCCGGCCCAGAGTGCCGTGTTCATGCCGGATGGCGGATTCCAGATTCCAGATGCCAGATTCCAGATGCCAGATTCCAGATGCCAGACGATCTACGAAGGCCCCGGAACGGGAACATATCCGGAATCTGCCATCTGGAATCTGGAATCCGGCATCTGGAATCGAGCGGTTCAGGAGGGAAACAAGGCCGCCGAGCCGGCTTGCTCCAGAGGCTGTTCAGTGCCGTGGAGAGAGCCGTTGGACGAGGCGGTAGCGGACTCTCGCCAGGTGGCAGCGGGTTCGCGGCCCTGGATCTCGGCGGCGAGCGAGGCGTAGTCCTCGGCGCCTCGGCTGGTGGGGGCGTACTGGAAGATCGACTGGCCGAAGCTCGGGCACTCGGCCAGGCGGATGTTGCGGCGGATCCGCGTGCGGAAGACGCTGGGCGTCGGCCCAGGGAGCGCTGAGCGTGGCGGCGGCCGTCGAAGAAGCGGTCGAGGTCCTCGATCACCTCGCCGCCCAGCCGGGTCCCGGCGTCGTAGAGGCAGAGCACCACGCCCGGCCACCTTCAGGTCGCGGTTGACCCGCTTCGAGACCAGGTTGATCGTCTCCAGCAGCTTCGAGAGCCCGTGCAGGGCCAGGAAGTGGGCCTGGAGCGGGATCAAGACCTCGCGTGCCGCGCACAGGGCGTTGAGCGTCAGGACGCCCAGCGACGGCGGGCAATCCATCAGGACGTAATCGAACGGCTCGAGTGTCGGCGTCGAGCTGGTCGCGGAGGATGACCTCGCGGCCGACGGTGCCGATCAGCTCGACCTCGGCGGCGGCCAGGTCGATGTGGCTGCCGCAGATCGAACAGGTTGGGCGCGACCTCGCGGCGGACCTTCGCCAGCGGCACGTTCTGGGTGAGCACCTCGTAGAGCGACGGCCCCGACCGGCCGGGCAAGAGCCCGAGGTGGAGGGTGGCGTGCGCCTGGGGATCGAGGTCGAGGACCAGCGTGCGATGTCCCTCGTCGGCCAGGGCCGCGGCCAGGTTGACCGTCGTGGTCGTCTTGCCGACCCCGCCCTTCTGGTTCAAGCACCGCGATCCGTCGCATCGTGGGAGTCCTCCCGCCGGCCGCTATTTTGCGATTCGAAATCAGGTCCGAACCGACCTGCCGCCATGCGCCGGGAGTCTAAACCCTTTGGCCACCGGCGCGAAGGCGAGTTGTGCGCGGGTGGCACTGGTGGCTGGTCCACCAGTGTGCTCTCGGCCTGGGATCCCTGGTGGACAATGTACGTGTTTAGCGTCTCGAATGGCCGGTTCTGGGCGTTTCTGTGTAGCGGCGGCCGTCTCGGCCGCTCCGAACTGGTTCCCCTCCGGAGCGGCCGAGACGGCCGCCGCTACACAGAAAGGAGTCCTACCAAGCTATTTTTGGTTACATGGATACCTCCGGAGCGGCCGAGACGGCCGCCGCTACACAGAAAGGACTTACGTCCGATGGCGAGACGCGAAACACGGACGTGGACAAGCCACCAGTGCCACCCGACGGGATGTCGTCGCGGCGGCGGGACGGCGTGTTCTTTCCATAGGGTTCGGTTGTAGAGGAGGATGCGCGCCGCGGGTATAGTACGGCGAGAGCGGGGAAGCTCGACGCGGTCGGTCGGGTGGCAAGCGAATCGAGGCGGCACGATGTTTGATCTCGTGGTGGTGGGCGGCGGCGCGGGGGGAATCCATGTGGCGCGAAAGGCGGCCGAGGTCGGGGCCCGGGTCGCGCTGATCGAGAAGGCACGGCTCGGCGGCCAGCATGCGAGCACGGCCGGAGTGCCGGGGAAGGCTCTGCTCCGCGCCGCGCGCGCCGCCGCGGAGATCCGCGGCGCGGCCGCGTTCGGCGTGCGCGCGGCGCGCTCGATGTCGATTTCCCGGCGGTCCTGGCCCGCATCCATCGTCTGGTGGCCGAGCAGACCGAGCGCACCCGCGCGGCGTTGACCGGCAGCGGCGTCGAGATCTTTTCCGGCACCGCGGCCTTCGAGGCCTATGACACGGTCGTCCTCGACGGCCAGACGCGCCTCCAGGGCCGGCGCTTCGTGCTCGCCACCGGGTCCCGCCCGGCGCTGCCGCGCATTGCCGGTCTGGTCGAGGCGGGCGTGCGCGATCATGCCCACCTGTGGGACCTGTCCGATCGCCCCGGAACGCTGATCATCCTCGGCGCCGGGTCCGACGCCCTGGAGTTCGCCCAGGCATTCGCCCGCCTGGGGACGCGGGTGACGATCCTGGCCGAGGACGACCACCTCTTGCCCACGGAAGACGCGGACGTGTCCGCGCACGTTCACGCCCTGCTGACGGCCGACGGCGTGACCATTCGCACCGACGCACGCGTCGCGGGCGTGGCGAGCCACGATGGCCGCAAGGTGGTCACGTATCGGGGCAACCAGGACCTCGACCCGTCCGAGGCAGTCGCCGACGAGGTACTCGTCGCGGCGGGCCGGTTGGCGAACGTTGAGGAGCTGAACCTGGAAGCCGTCGGGGTCTTCGCCGATCCGTTCGACGGCGTTCCCGTGGACGACTACCTCCAGACCAGGGCGCCCACGATCTTCGCCGTGGGAGACGTGCTCGGCCACGACCGCTGGACGCACGCGGCCGAGCGCGAGGCCGAGATCGTCTTCCAGAACGCGGTCTTGCACCTGGCCCGCAAGATGGACTACCGCGCCGTGCCCCGCGTGCTGTTCACCGATCCCGAGGTGGCCACGGTCGGCCTGACCGAGGCGAAGGCCGCGGACGGGGACGCGCCGTTCCATGTCCTGAAGGTCGATCTGGCCGAGCTCGACCGCGCGTGCATCGACGGCGCGACGAACGGCTTCGCCAAGGTGATCGCCAGCAGTTCGGGCCAGGTGCTGGGCGCCGCGATCGTGGCCCCGGTCGCCTCGGCGATCATCGCGGCCTTCGCCCTGGCGATCGACCGCGGCCTGAGCCTGTCCCAGCTTGCCGATGTGGTCCTTCCCGACCCGAGCTACGCCGGCTTGGTCGCCCTTTTGGCCGAGAAGCACCGCACCCTCAGGCAAAAGACGGGCCTGACGCGCAACCTGCTGCGCTGGTTCTACGGATTTGAACCAAGGCCGGAGCAGGAAGCGGCGATACGCGAGTGATGCTGGCGGGATTCCAGGAACGGGGCGCGCGGTTGCTGTGCCGCGACCGCGCCCGTCAGCGAAGCTCGACAGTCCGGCTGAGACTGCCCCCCTTCTGTGAAGAAAACCGGAGCGTACTCACGCCCGAACCGCGGACGAACCAGCGCACCCGGACGACCGACTCGCTGCCGACGCCCCGGTCGAGCGCGATCCGGGCTGGGTTGTGCTCGACCGGTTCAAGCTCGCCCGTGTCGCGGTTCGTCAACACGCCGCCCGCGAGGACGGTCACGCCCTCGCCCTCGATCTGGAGCACGTCAGGCAAGCCGATGCGGTGCTGGGACGCATGCCGGGCGATGGTCGGGATGAGCCGGGTGTTGCGCACGCCAACGGTGATCCGGGCCAGGCCGGAACCGAGGGCCTTGACCTCGACGTCGTCCCACACCACCCGGGGCATCTGGTCGGCGTGGTAGATCACGAACGCCGCGTTGCGATGGCACAGCTCCTCGAGCATGAAGGGCGGCGGCATGCGCTGCGACTGCTTGACGAACCCGCCGATCTCGATATCGCCGAACTGCGGGTGCTGGACCGGCTTCCAGGGCCGGAACATCGTGCCGAACATGAGCCGGTCGTTGGCGAAAAGCTGGTTCGCCTGATCGGTGCCGCCGATGCCGCGCGCCACGTTCGAGCCCCTCGCCGCTCGCGGGACGGCCGAGCAACTGCTCGTTGTTCCAGAGTTCGTTGGTGAACGAGAAGATGCCCAGGTGCTCGTAGGTCCAGCCGACGAAGCCGCCGTGGACGTTGTACAGGTCCTTGTGAATGACGAGGCTCTTGTAGAACGGGATCATCCGCTCGCCCGTCGGCGCCGATCTCGGCGGCGACGCGCTCGTCGCCCGGAGGGGTACTGGTCCTGCGCGACTGCTGTGCCCGGGACCGCGGAGGATCATGCCGGCCGCGTTGTGGAAGGCCTGCACGCCGGCGACGTTGGGGTGGTCGAGCAGGAAGTCGGCCACCGCCCGCGTCTCGGGCCAGCAGAGCGGGTAATCACCGGCCCCGCCCTGGACGTGGTCGGGCTGCCAGTCGGCGGGGAAGTTCCGGTTCATGTCATAACCGCCGGGGGGATCCTCGTTGACCAGGCCGTCGCCGTCGTTGTCGATCCCTTCGTACCCGAGCATCTCGTATTCGCCCGGCTCGCCCGGCTTGACCAGCACCATCAGCCGGGGATCTTCGGGCGAGACCTTCCACCGGCCCGTCGGACTCTTGCGGCGCATCTCGGTGATCTGGCCGTCGCCGTCGAGGTCGTCGTACCCATCCTCGTCGACGAGGCCGTCGCGGTCGTCGTCGTGGGGATGCTTCCCGCTCCGCGAGCTGTGCGTGGTGTTCGGACCGTTGAACCAGTAGGCGCGGCCGTCGGGGTTGACCGTCGGCACGACGTAGAACACCCGCTCGTCCAGCAGCTTCCGGAGCGTCTCGTTGCGGGCGGCGTTCTCGGACAGGTACCAGATCAAGTACAGGCTGACCTCGGCCGCCTGGACCTCGTTGCCGTGAATGTTGCCATCGACATACATCGCGGGCTTGGAGCGGTCGGGGCCGGTCTTCGGATTGTTGATCGTGACGCACCACAGGTCCCGGCCCTCGACGCTCTTTCCCAGGCTGGAAAGCGTCAGAGAGATCGGGATGGGCCGCGACCATCTTCTGGAGGGCCGCGACCAGGTCCGGGTAATCGTACAGGCGGTTAAAGGCGAGCGCCACCTTGGGAGGAGGAGCGAGCAGATCGGCCGCAGTGGACGGGGCGACAACCAGGATCAGGATGGCGAATGCCAGCAAAAGGGATCTCGCCCCAAGAACTTGCCCGAGGGCATGATGTGGGACAGCCGCCCCCGGCTGTCCCGGATAGGAGGACAGCCGGGGGCGGCTGTCCCACATGGAAATTCGCAACCTCATCGCGCTTCCTCCGGCTTCAGAGCGACCGCCTGCGATACCCGTCCCGCTTTCAGGCATGAGGCTTCGATCGTGACCGAGGCGACCGTCTTCGGGGCCTGGACCAGCCAGCGGAACTCACGATGGCCGCCCCGGCCGTCAAGCCGGTCCACCCGCGACCGCGCCGGGCCGTTCAAAACGGTCGCTCCTTGCGCCTCCAGTCGAACCAGCACCGGCGGCGCCTCCCGCAACCGGACCCCTTGCACCAGCGCGGTCGGAAGGCGGCCCCGGTTCTCGACCGTCGCCCGCACTTCGAACAGCCCGCCCCCCAGCGCCTTCGCCTCGACGCCGCTCAGGGCCAGGCTCGGAAAACGCCCGGCGATCTCTTCGAGGAAGCGGAGCTGCGCATCGGCGATCGGCTCGACGCGGCCGACGGGCGGGTTGGTCCGCACGCCCGGCTTCCACCCGCCGACGAGCACCGGGCCGAGCGTCGGATGCCGCAACGGCGCGAACGGCACGAAGGCACGGCCGCCAACCACGTGATCGTTCCAGTACAGCCAGCGGGCCTCGCCCTCCTTGGGAGGGGCGGGCTGATCCTTGGCCGGCTCGCCGAAGTCGGGCCCGTACCAGAGCCGGCACGACAGCCCAAGCACGCCGAAATGATGATAGGCCCACTCGCTGAGCGCCCCATCGGTCGTCCCATCCAAACTGAGCGGCGCAGCGGCAGGACTTGGCGCATCGATCGGCCCGGTCGCTGGGTCCGGCTTGGGCCATTCGGGAGCCGGCGGGACCGGCGCGCCGGGGCGGATCGCATCCTTCGCGAGCGTTCCGATCAGCTTGCCATACGCTTCCGCCAGTCCGACATGATGCGGTAGGTCGGCATCGTCCTGGCTTGATCCTTGCTTCTTGGGCGGCTCGCGCAGGTTGTCGTTCAGGCCGAACGAGAGCACGGCCACGATCTCGGGATGGTCAATCGCAAACTGGATCAGGGGCCGGACCTCGGGTTCGCTCACGGGCGTGGGGCCGGCTTCCAGATCGTACTCGGTCCAGCGATACGGCCAGTTGCGGTTCAGATTCACGCCGCCGGGAGGGTCCTCGTTCAGACCGCCGTCATGGTCATCGTCTTTGCCTTCGACATACTGCGAGTACCGTCCTTGCTCGCCCTTGGCCGGGTCCGCCTTGTGGAGCAGCCGGGGGTCCTTTTCATCGGGGATGAGCGAGGCGCGGCGGTCGGGTACGAGCAGCGAGGTGATTTCCCCATCGCCATCGAGGTCGTCAGGGCCGTCTTCGCCACGACGGCCGTCGCGGTCGCGGTCCAGGGGCCGCAGGTTCGTGCGCAGGTCGAGCCGGGGTCGATTCAGCAGACGTTCCACGCCATCGGGATTGAGCCTCGGGATGATGTAGAGCGTGGCCGAATCGAGCAGGCGCGTGATGTCGGCATCCTTGCCGTCGTTCTCGGCCAGCCGTCGCACGAGCGCGGCCGCCACCTGGCTGCCGACCACGTGGTCGGCTTCCAGGTTGGCGACAATCAAGATCGCCGGCCGGGGAGGCTTCGCGCCTTCGGCGGCGTGTCCGGCCGTGACAAGCCAGACGTCGCGGCCTTCTTGCGAGTGGGCCAGGGACTGGAGGCGGATCGTCTGCGGACGAGCCGCCGCGGCGTGATGAAGGGCCTCGCCGAGTCCCTTGGCGTCCAGATAGCCGCTGGGGAACGGCTCGGGCGCGGGGGTCTCGGGCTGGAGGACGAGTAAACTTGCCAGAATCGGGGCGAGGAGCATGGTCAGGCACGGGACCGAAGGTCGATGGTCAACCGGGGCCCGACCGAAGACAGGCCCAACGCGGTCAGAGTCCCCATCCTAACGTACCCGGGCCGCGATTGCCTCAACCCTTCCCTACAAAATGAGCGTGCGGGGCTGGGTGGTGTTTCTCGGTGGCGACCGGGCCCAGCGTGAACGGGTGCGAATCTCGCGCCGGGACGGTGTCCGGCTCGTTCGCGGACGACGCGGCGCAGGGAGATTGCGGCTGCCGGAGGCGCGCGGTGCCGGCCATGTTCTGGTGCCCCGAACCCAACATCGACGGGCGGTCCGAACCGGCGTCGGGTGGCTGGGGCGCAGTCGCCGACGCCCCAGCATGAGTGACCCCACGGACGGGGGCGTCGCCGACTCCGCCCCAGCCACCCGAGCGTATTCCTCAGGGGTGGTGAAGTGGTTGTTTGGAACCGATGACGTCTCGGTCGCTTCCGCGCCCGACGCGCAAGGTGCCTCATCGGAAGTCACGACGACCGGGCGGGCATCCTCCGACGCGGGATCGGCGGGCGTCTCGGCCAGGTCGGGGGATTCGCTGGGCCCGTCCGCGGCGGTTTCGGCCGCTTCCACGCGCACGAACTTGCCGGGCGCGACCTGGACCCAGGTCGAGGTTGTCGAGAAGGCGGGCTCGGCGGCGGGTTTGATTTTCCGGGGCCGCCGTCGCCTTGGCGTCGTCGTCCCGGCGCGAGACTTTCGCGGGGTCGGAGCGGCCATCTCGGACGCGGCGTTCGCTACGACGGCGCCGAGGGTCTCGGCTTGGTTCTCGCTGGGCTCGACCCGAGGATCAACACCCGGGTTGGACTCACCGCCGGCAAGCAGCCAGGCCATGATCGACAGGTAGATCGGGACCAGCCACCACGAGGCCTGCCATCCCAGCACCAGGCTCGTCGCCGCAATCAAAAGAGCGAGACCGCAGCGTCGCGCCAGGGCCGGAGACCGTCCGCCCGCGCTGGGTACTGCTGCCAGAATCCTTCTCGCTGTTGTCACGCACGGGGCCACGCTCCAGGCGCGAGGGAGGCTCGGATGCAGAACATCCCGTACCACCGCCTGGCTATATCGGCCGCCGGCTTTCCGGGACGGCAGACATCCGCAGGTCTCCCGTGGCCATATCTCGCCTTTGGGACGTCTGGCGAATCCGTTCGGCGTGGGCAGACTTGCCCGGCAGCGAAGTCTTGGCATTTTGTAGGGTGGGCTCGGCCCACCCTCCTTTTCGATGGCCAATCGAGGTGGACCGAGCCCACCCTACGAAAAACCCCTCATAAGGAAGCGGCCCGCAGGAGCGGCTCCGCGCCGCGCTCCCGGAGCATCTCGGCCACGCGCCGCCCCAGTTCCTCCGGCGCCTCGGCTGCGCCGACCAGCGCGGCGGCGATCCGCTCTCGACCATCGACTTCAAAAACCGCCGCATCGAGGGCCAGCCCCGCTTCCGTCGTGCGCGCCACACGCCGAGCGGGACGACACACCCCCCCTGGAGCGCGGCGAGCAAGGCACGCTCGGCACGGACGGCCACGTGGGTACTCGCGTCATCCAGCCCGGCCAGAAGTCGTCGCGTCTCGTCATCACCCATTCGACATTCGATGCCCAGGGCCCCCTGCCCGACCGCTGGCAAAAATCGCGGCGGCGCGAGCCGTTCGGTAAGATGCCGTTCCAGGCCGAGGCGCCGCAGACCGGCCGTGGCGAGGACCACGGCGTCGAGAGCGCCGCTCAAGGCGCGATTGAGCCGCGTCTCGACGTTCCCGCGCAGGTCCACGACATCGAGATCCGGCCGCAAGTAGAGCAATTGCGCCCGCCGCCGCAAGGAACCGGTCCCGACCCTGGCGCCGGCGGGGAGTTGATCGAGGGTCGTGAATCGCGGAGCAATCAGCGCATCGGCGCAATCCTCGCGCGGTGGGACCGCGGCCAGGACCAGGTCGTCGGACCCCTGGGTGGGCAAGTCCTTGAGACTGTGCACCGCCACGTCCGCCTGGTTGTCCAGCAGGGCGCGCTGGATTTCCTTGGTGAACAGGCCCTGACCGCCGATCTGGGCCAGCGGCGAGTTCCGGTCCCGATCCCCCTGGGTGCGGATCTCGATGAGCTCGACCGCCAGGCCGGGCTGTTGCCGCGCAGGCGATCGGCCACCCAGGAGGCCTGCCAGCGCGCCAGGGGACTGCCCCTGGTGCCAATGCGAAGGACCCGATTGCCGGCATTCACGAGAAACCCTCCGCTCGGGCCACGACAAGCGCCACCACCCGCCGCGCGCCGGACCGCTTCAAGGCCCGGGCCGCCGCGCCGCAGGTGGCCCCTGTGGTCATGATATCGTCGACCAGCAAGACCGTTCGACCCACGAGGGCCGGATCAGCCCGGCACACGAAGGCCCTTCGGACGATCTCCGCGCGCTCGGTGCGCGGCAGCCGCGCCAGCGGCTCTGTGGGTGTAATGCGTTGCAGGGGCCGACGGAGCGGCGCACCCAGCCGCGCGGCGATCCGCTCGGCCAGGATCTCGGCCTGATTGAACCCGCGCTGCCAGTGCCGGCGCCAGTGCAGCGGAACCGGTATCACCGGCCCGTCCGAGACGACCGCGCAGAGACGTTCCGTGAGCGTCAAGAAGCAAGTCCGCCACCCACCTGGCGAGCCAGATCCCGCCACGGCGCTTCATGCTCAGGCAGGCCGAGCGGATCGGTCCCTGATAGGGTCCAAGAGCGAACGCGGCATCGAAGCCGAGAGACCGCCCCCGGCACGCGCTACAGCCGCCGTCGGTGCGTGCCCAGGGACCCACCGTCAGGGCACATCGGGGACAGCGGCCCGTCGCGGCGTCGAGCAGCTCGCCACGGCAATCCGTGCAGAATGCGCCCGCGTCGCTGGACGCCGCGCACATCCAGCAGTCGGTCGGGAACGCGGCCCGCGCAACGGAACCCCGCCAGGGCGACGCACCCTGGCGCAACCAGTCGAGCACGGCCCGAGTTGCGAGCTGGGGATTCATCCTGGTAGCGACTCTACTCCGCTCCGTCCTCCAGACCGGCTCGCAAGTACGGATCGAGCCGGTCGCGGAATTCATGCGGGCCCGCGCAAGAGCGACTTGATCGCCGCTTCCGAACGACCCATGACCTCGGCGATCTCGGCGTAGCTCATGTCCTCGAACTTGTTCAGCAGGACGGCCAGCTTCTGGTCCTCGCCCAGGACTCTCGAGCGCCTCGCGGACGACGTCGGAGAGCTCGACCTTGCGCATCTGGGCCGAGGGCGTGCCTTCCCGGCCGGGGACCATGTTCTCCGACGGCCGGATCGCCTGGCGAGTCGGAGGCATCCCCCGAACGGCCCCGCCGGGTTCCGGCCCTTGCTGCGCAGGTGGTTCAGCGCCAGGTTGTTGGCGATCGTGAACAGCCAGGTCGAGAACTTGGCCCTCGGCCGGTACCCCTTGCGGGCCCGGTAGATCCGCAGGAAGACCTCCTGCGCCAGGTCCTCGGCCTCGCCCGGGTTGCCGACCAGGTGGGTGAGGACGCCGACCAGCCGATGCTGGTAGCGCTCGACCAGGGTCTCGAAGGCGCCGGGGACGTCGTCGCGGACCTGGAGCATGAGCCGGACGTCCGGGTCCCGGGCCTCAAGTTCCTTTTCCAGGGCCTCACCGGTCGCCACGCGCGGATCGCCTCCGGTATCCCACTCTCAGCGAGATCGGGTCCGCTTCGAGCCGCCGCCGGAGCTGGCCGCACGCCGCGTCGATCGCCCGCCCCTTCGTCTTCCGCACCGTCACGCTGCACCCTCGCGCCGCAGGACCGCCACGAACCGCTGCACGCCTCGGCCGGACGGGGCGCTCGAAAGGCAGGCCGGCCACGGGGTTGTACGGGATCAGGTTCACGTGGGCCTTCCGTCGCGCCAGCAGCCGGGCCAGCGCCGGGCATCGCTCCGGCGCGGTCGTTGACCCCCCGCAAGCAGCACATACTCGAAAGTAACCTGCCGGCCGGTCCTCTGGAAGTAGGCGTCGGCCGCGTCCAGCACGGCTCAAGCCCGACCTTGGCATTGACCGGCACCAGCTCGTCGCGCAGCTCCTCGGTCGGCGCGTGCAGCGAGACCGCCAGGTGATACTGCCGGTCCAGCGCCGCGAGCTTGCGCATCTTCTCGGGCAGCCCGACCGTCGAGATCGTCACCCGCCGCTGGCCCAGCCCCAGCCCGTCGGGCGAACAGAGCCAGATCGAGCGCGGCGAACAGGTTGTCCAGGTTCGCCAGGCTCTCCCCCATCCCCATGACGACGAGATTCGTCAATCGTTCCTCGGCCGGCAGGAGGTTGCGGAGCCGGAGCACCTGCTCGACGATCTCCGCCCGGGTCAGGTTGCGCTCGACCCCCTTGAGCCCGCTGGCGCAGAAGACGCACCCCATCCCGCAGCCGACCTGGGTGCTGATGCAGACCGTCCGGCGATCCTCCTCGGCCATCAGGACGCACTCGACTCCGCCCGTCCGCGCAGTCCAGCAGGAGCTTGTCGGTGCCGTCGGGAACCGAATCGTGGTGCGCGATCCGCGTGCCGAAGACGGACCATGCTTCGGCGAGGTGCTCGCGGAGCCGCTTCGGCAGGTCGGACATCCCCTCGAACGACTCGGCCCGGCGGTCGAACACCCAGCGATAGACCTGGCGCGCATGAAAACGAGGCAGCCCGAGGCCCTCCACCCAGGCCCCCAGCTCGTTCAGGTCGTGATCGAAAAGTACGCGGGGCATCCGAGGAGATCAAGCGGTTGAGATTCGGCGTTCTGGATTCCGGACTCCAGATTCCGGATTCCAAATCCGAAAGTCCAGAATCCGGAATCTGGAGTCCGGAATCTGGAATCCGGAATCCGGAACGGTATCCGGAATCCGGAATCCGGAATCCGGAATCTGGCTTCCCTCTCCCAGTATACCGCCGCCGACAGCAAACCGGCCATGTAGAGGAATACCGATCAACCGGCGATCAGCTCGCGGATGCGGAGCGTGAAGATGATCGTCGCGACGAGGATCAGCGCGACCACGGCAACCAGGACCGCGGCGGTGGCGATCTCGCGCGCGACCTTGAGAGCCAGTTCTTCGGGGTCGCCCACGGCGCGGGCCAGGGTGTCGATGGCGCTGTGGGTCAACTCGGCGATCAGCACCAGGACAATCGCCAGGATGATCTGGCACCAGGCCAGAGGGTGAATGCCGAGAAGGGTGGCGGTCAAGATGATGATCAGACAGCGGTAGGCGTGGGCAAAGAAGCTGGAATCGCCGCGCAGGGCGAACTTCAGTCCGCGCAGGCCGGCGGCGAGCTTCGCGCGCATGGTGTCGCGCGACCGGCCCCCGTGGACCACTCGGGAGGCGTCGTCAACTCGGGGTCGAGCTCCGGCCCGACCGCGCTCGGCGTGCTTCCGGCCTCGTGCCGCGAATCCGGTGGCGAGAGTGGGACCGGATGTTCGATCATAGCTTGCTCCGGAAGGTGGCCGCGAGCATACCGCGCCGGCCGCGCCCGTCGATCGCATCATCCCTATTGAGGCGGGGCGAAGTCCGTCCGTCTTGTAGGCTGGGTCTGGACCCAGCTTTCCAGGTTGAGGAAGCTGGGTCCAGACCCAGCCTCGGGTCCAGAAAGGGAGCTGGGTCCAGACCCAGCCTACAAGGGAAGACGCGTACTCATCCTCATTGAGTCGGGGCCGAGCGTGGGTCAAACCGGGCCAGGCCGCCGCCCGAACCCATCCGCAGGCTTGGACTCAGGCGGGGAGTCACTTCCAGGGCGAACATGTAGCTGCTCCGCAGCGGGTCCACGTTCAAGCCGATCGAGGTCAGGAAGTCGGCGCCGATGCGCGTCACGCCGAACATCGAGCCCAGCCAGCGCCGATTGCCGAAGTCGTACGAGGTGTTGAAGGTCCCGTACCACTTCGGGCTCAGCCAGTAGCTGAACGCCGAGTTCAGGGCCGATGTCGAGATCGCGCCCGTATCGACGATCGAGTAGCCGAAGAAGACGTTTCCCCGAGGCGGCCGCGAGAACGAGACGCCGGTCGTGATCACGTCGAGCCCGAACGGACTGTTCGAGTGATTCGGATTGCTCTGGAGGATGGGCTAGCCGGTGACTTGCCAGAACTCGAACCAGCCGGTCGAGACGATGCTGGTACGGTCGCCGACGAACCATTCGTAGTTGTACTGCGTCAGACCCCAGGGCTTGCTGAAATTGTCGCGCTGGGCGTCGGGGAAATAGGTCGAGGTGAAATCGAGCGTCATCCAGTCGACGATGCGCCGCTTGCCTTCGGGGCCGCGCTTGGTCTGCAGCCGCTGCCGCAGGGCGAACTGGGCCGTCTCCATCGTCCCCTGGATGTCGGTCGTGCCGGTGATCGGTGACATCCCGTACCGCAGTGTCAGGAAGCGCGGGTCGTACTGCGCCGGCAGCACCCCGCCGAAGTAATTGATGAGGGCGAAGTATCGGCGGACGTATTCATACGTGTTATCGTCCAGCGTCGTCCTGAACGCCGATGCGGTTCAGCGGCACGTTCGCGTAGGCGGTGCGGAAGTCGATGTCGAAGTTGATCTTGTGCTCCAGGCCGTGGACGTTCAGGAGCTCGCTCTCGACGGTGGGGAAGGTCCGCCAGGCCGTCATGTTGAAGCGTGCCGCCGGCGGCCCCCCAGGCCCGGCCCAGGCGGGCCCCCTGGAGGTTGCGCACGAAAGCCTGGTCGGGCAAGACGCCGCTGAGGGTCAAGGGGGGCAGCTCGCGGCGTACTGGTTGTTCCAGCCCACAAGCTGGCCCTGGACATACGGCGTGAACTGGAAGAACTCCAGGTTCAAGGGCAAGGACAGCTCGTGGCTCGTCCAGGCGCGGCCGGTTTCAAAAGCCCCGCTGGTCGCCGAGACGGGATCGAACGGCTGGAAGGCGAAGATCTTCGGGTTGTCGACCATCACGTCGGTGTGCGTGTTGGCGTAATCGATGCCCGAATCCTGCCAGTAGGTGAACAAGCCGAGCAGCTTGTCGCCCAGGCGGTAGTAATCCAGCTTGGGATAGTACTGGCTCTGCGTGTACCAGGGCTGGAGGTTGGCCGAGGTCAGCACGGTGAACGCGCGGTTCTCGTGCTGGTCGATCAGGTAGGCGAGCGTGTCGTAGTCCAGCCCCGTGTCGAACTGGCGCTTGAAGTACTGTTCGCGGAAGTTGCGGTCGGACAGATAACCGAATTCAAGCTGAAGGCGGAGCTCCTCGTCGTTGGGCGCGTTGGGGTCCGTCAGGTACTGCATGTGGCGCGAGAACACGGCCCCGCTCGCTCTGGAAGGGCGGGTACTTGTCGGCGCTGATACCCGCGCTTGCCGGCGCCGGCAGGGCCGTTGGTGACCACGGCCGGACCGGGACCGAGGGTGTCGAAAAAGCTCTGATCGTGGAGACCCCAGATGTCAAAGTAGCCCGAATACGGGTAATCGTCGGGCTGGCCCGTCTTGAGCTTGTGATACGGGTCGGTCAGGTCGCCGACCAGATTTCTCCCCGACCAGCCCAGCTCGGTGCCCCCCGCCAGCCCGCGATAGCTGAGGTAGTCCAGGTCGAGGTTCCAGCCGTCGATGAGGGTGGGACGCTGGATCCCGAACACCTTGAAGCCATTCCAGTCGGTGAGGACCTGCTGGCCGAAGTAGTTGTTGGCCCGGAAGGCGATCTGCCGCAAGGGGGGATCGAGGTCGTCGGTATCGGTCACGATGCGCGGCCAGTAGAAGAGAGGCATGGCACCGAGCTTGAAGACGTTGCCCAGGGCCTCGACGCGCCAGCTTGAGGCCTGGGGGCTGTTGGGGTCCTTGGGATTGCCGAGGGGCTTGCCGTTGGGGCCGACGAGCGGCGTGACGATCTGGGTCAGGTCCACGGAGCGGCTCTGGAAGCGGTAGCCCGGCACGGGGAACCGGCTGCCGGTCAGGAGCGCTTCATCGGCGTGGATCTGCGCCGGACCGTAGGTCATCTTGCCGTTGACGACCCCCAGGGAGGGGCGGAACTGGCGCACCACGGCGCCGTGGATCTTCATCGGCGTGATCAGGAAGGGATTGAAGACGTCCACTTCCGCCTGCTCGGCCAGAAACCACTCGGTGCGCAGGTCCATGTAGAACCGCTGGCACTGCACGACCTTCTGGTCGCCCGTGCCGGCGATCTGGCGCTTGTCCTGGCGGAAAACGACGTTCCCTTCCAGGTAGACCTCGAAGGGAGCCTGCGGGTCTTGCCCCTGACGCTCCGACACCGCGGGCGCGGCCTGCTTGCCGTCCTGATTGAACTGGGTCCAGATGACGGCGCTGTCGGCCGAGATGTCGATGGTGCCCTGCCCCGGTTGCTCGGCCGTGATGTTGACGCCGCCGCGCATGATGATCATGACGCGGCCGTCCGCCGCGTTGCGGGCCTCGATCTTGAAATTCGGGCCGGAGTCGCGGGGATTGATCGCAAAATAGCGGCGGGTGTTCGGCAGGATCGGTCCGCGGTCGGCGGCGCTGCCGGCCGGACGGGCGGGCAGCTCGGCGGGAGGCGCGAGATCCTCGGCATTGACCGCCGCGCCGGCGTCGGCCGGGATGGCGCCGGCTTCGTCCGGCATGTCCTCGGCGGGCGCACCCGCACCCATGTCCAGGTCCGAGAACTGAACCGGGCGCACCGCGTCGTCCTTCGGCGCCGTGACCGGGAATCCCCGGGCCCGCAGCGCCAGGTCCTTCGGCGCCTGCTCGAGAGGGACGATCCCCTTTGGCTCGTAGGACTGGAGCTTGACCTCGGCGCGCGTTTCCAGGACCAGCCGGCGCGGCTGCGCCGCGGCGTGTTCCTCGTTGTTGAGCCGGGTCAATCCTTCGCCGTACGCCTCGACATGGTATATCTTTCCGCCGTCGGCGTCACGCGCCTCGATGCGCCCACGAGGGAGCCGGCCCGGAGTCCTTGCGCGCCTGAAGCAGCGCGGCGCGGCCTTCCAGGCGGACCCACCGGAGGGGACCGTCATCCCAGTACTGGAGGCGATCCGCGGCCAGCGTGATCGGCTGGGACGCGGGAACCGGGTCCGGCCCCTCGCGTGCCAGGACCACGCTCGCCGTCGCCACGAGGACCAGGACCATCGCCGCGCATACGCGGGACAGGCCGCGGCCCCAGCTCTGTACGTGACCCCGCACAGCGATGACCCCCACGTTCGCCCTCAAGGCACGGGGGATGAGCCGTCCCTGGCCCTTCCTCTCTCGTACCTTCCTACCGTCTGGCCGATCGCTCTGGATGCGCGACGTGCTGGCCGCAACGGGACTCGATGGGACATGCGGCCCGGACCTTACCGGCAATCAGGCGATCCGTCAAGGCGGACTCACGCCTGGAGATCCGCTTCGCTCAGGACCTCGAAGCCACTGTTCCGGAGGGTCATGCCGGCCTGCTCCACGTTGTCGATGTGCAGCGCTACCGCCGGCCGGTCGTGAGGGTGAATCAGGAGAGGATAGGCGTAGTGGATATTGATCTCGGCCTGCAACAGCGCCGCGCACAGATCGACCAGCGAGGGCGGCCCGGTGGGCAATTCCACGACGATGAGCTCGTTTTCGGCGAAGGCGAGCTCGGCCAGGTTGAGGATTTCGCGGCCCTGCTCGGGATGGCTCAGGATCATCCGGATGATGCAGCAGTCGGCGGCATCCGAGATCGACAGGGCGACGATCTTGACCTTCGATCCCTGGAAGGCACGGACGACTTCGAGCAATTGGCCGACCCGGTTCTCAAGAAAGACCGAGTACTGGGTGACAGTCGGCCAGTTGCGGCCTTCGAGGGTTTCGAAATCCACGTCGCTGCCACCACCCGCGGCGAAGCTCATGGGCACCTCGCGGCCAAGGCGCGTCCCGAGGCGGTCCGCCTCGTCCCCCGTGAGAAGGTCCCGCACGGTTGCGAAACCCGGGCGGACGCTCGACTTGGTGCCAGTCTATGGCCAAACGGAACGGGGGTCAATGCTCTGCGCAGTGCGCCGGGACCGGGATTTCCACGTCCGCCGGCCGGTTCCGTCAATGCGGATGGGGACTTCAGCCGAAAGAACAGGAGACGGAATGTCGAATGAGCCGGGGGGCCGGTGCGTCTAAGCTTCACGATGCCGCCGCTGCGCGCGGCCGTCGCTGTCCCCCGACCGCGGCCCCATCCCGAAAGGTCCCACGCGATGCTCAGGCGAACTACTGGACGGGCCCGGGCCGGAACGGCTGCGGGCATGTTCCTGGCTCTGGTCACACTCGCGCCCGCCCTCCGCGGCGGTGAGCCCGCCGACCCCCTGCCCGGCCCCGAGACCAACGCGGCCATCGTGTCCCTCCTGCCCGCGTCCCAGCAGGGGCAGCTCCAGGTCGAGGCGCGCGGCCAGGGCGATCAACAGGTGCGGATCGCCGTGCGCAACACGACCAACCGCCGGCTGAATGTCGTCTTCCCCCCGGGTCTGGTCGCGGCGGCCGGCGTCGGCCAGGGATTCCAGAGCATGGGACTGGGCGCCCCGACACGAAACGCCACCAGCTTCGGGGCCTCGCCGGGCGGTTCCACCGGCGAGGGCTTCCAGTCCCTGCCCGCCACCGCCCCCGCCAAGTCGCCGGCGCTTGCGCTCGGGGCCGGTCAAACGCTCGATTTGACCGTCCCCGCGGTCTGCTTGAACTTCGGCCTGCCGACGCCGACGCCCAATGAGGTCTTCCAGCTCATGGATGTCGACGAATACACGCCCGACGTCCGCGCCCGCAAGGCCCTGCGCAGCCTGTTCACGCTCGGCACCAGCCAGAAGGTGGCGCAGGCGGTGGCCTGGAACGTCTTCAACAACATGAGTTTCCCGGCCATGACCGCGCGGGCCTCCCGCATCCTCAACCCGCAGGAACTGGCCCTGGCGGCCAAGTTTGTCCAGACGCTCGATGGTGCCAGCGCCGCCGACCTGGTCGAGCCCGAACAGATCCGGCAGGGCCGCGTGTTCGTCCACGTGCGCGGCGCCGATGCCCTGGAGAGCACCGCGGCGCGGCTGTCCAAGGAACTGGAAAGCCAATCCCTTCTGGGACTGCCGATCCGTGTCGTGAATGAGCTGCCGGCCGGCGCGGACGTGGGTCCGTCCGCCTTGTATCTGGAGATCGCCCTGACGGCGGGCAAGGACGGCCGGATTGAAGGCCGGGTGACGACGCGATGCCGTTCGGCGCCAAAGGCTGGATGCCGCTGGGACCGGTGACGGTCACGGTCACGGAGAAGCTGGAGGGGGCCGAACTGGCGCAGCTCGTGGATCACGCCCTGGCGACGGCGTTCGTGACGGCCCGCGCCGAGCAGCGGTCGGGCGGCACCACGGTCTTCCGGGTCCAGAACCGCTTGCCGTTCACGGTGTCGCGCTTGACCGTGCGGACGGGCCGCGGGGATGACGCCGGCCGCGTGACCGTGGACGGCCTGGGCCTCGGCCGCGCGGGCGGTCCGCACGGCGATCCCGGCCGGGGCGGCGGTCGTCGAGCGCGTGGAGCTCAACGGACTCTAATGATAGGCTTGTAGGGTGGGTCAGCGGCGTCTGCGCCGCGAGACCCACCTCGGAAACGGATGGTGGGTTGCGCGGCGCAGACGCCGCTGACCCACCCTACAAGACAACAAAACCATGATGCGGGTGAACCAAATCCGCACTCGGAGCGAATATGTCCTGAGTGAGTGCCTTGTCCGGTCGGGCGCCGGGCGGATAGACTGAGAACGTGTCGCAGATGGGCATTCGGGCTCTTCGGTTTCCTCGGCATGGCGCGGGTGCGACGTCGCTTCGAGTTTCGCGGCCACGTTCAGGGCGTGGGCTTCCGGGCCACTACCAGTTGGCTGGCAAGGGGCTTCGAGGTCGGCGGCTTCGTCCGCAATCTGCCCAGTGGCGCAGTCGAGGTCGTTGCCGAGGGCGAGCCGGACGAGGTCAACCGCTTCCTCACCGCGATCCTGGACGATCTGGGCGATTACGTCCAGGACTGGGATCAGGCCGACGAAGTGCTCGCGGACCCTCTGACCGAGTTCCAGGTCCGCGTGTGATCGACCCGCGCACTCCTGATCCGTGGCCATCCCTCCATTCTTCGCCGCCTTGATCCTCAGAGTATCGGGACCCATGAAGACCTTCACCATCGCGTTGGCGACCGCCAAGGAAGCCGTTCGACAGCCGGCGTATTACGTCCTGGCCTTTCTCGCGTCGATGTCCTTGCTTTGCTCGATCTTCGTGCCCTACTTCACCTTCGGTGAAGACATCAAGATGTACAAGGATACGGGGCTGACCACGATCTCGTTCGCCGCGCTGCTGCTGGCGCTCTTGACGGCCAGCTCGACGGTGGCCGAGGAAATCGAGGGCAAGACGGCGGTGACGTTGCTGTCCAAGCCGATCAATCGCCGCCAGTTCATCGTGGGCAAGTTCCTGGGGATCGAGATGGCCGTGCTGGGGCTCTTCGTGGTCCTCGGCGCGTTCTTCGCGATGGGCGTGTATTACAAGACCGGCTATGACCTGCGCGAGATGACCGGCACGGCCGAGGACATGGCGAAGAAATTCGGGCAGATCCTGCAGATCATGCCCGGGCTGGCGCTGGGTTTTCTGGAAGTGACGGTCTTGACGGCGGTCAGCGTGGCCATCTCGACGCGGGTGCCCATGCTGGTCAACCTGGTCGTGACGATCACGGTGTTCTTCCTGGGCCACCTGACGCCGATCCTGGTGGACGCCTCGAAGCAGTCCAATGCCAACGAGCTGGTGCAGTTCATGGCGCGGTTGTTCCAGTGGGCCTTGCCCGCGCTGGAATACTTCAATGCCGGGCCGGCGATCGCGACCGGGGCGGTGATTCCCTGGGTGAGCTATGTTTTGCCGGCGCTGGGGTATTGCGTGTTGTATAGTGGAGCAGCGCTGTTCTTTGCCTTCCTGTTGTTTGAGAACCGCGACGTGGCTTGAGTGATCTGACCACCCGGGCGGTCCAGGACACGCCCGCCGAGTGGATGGGAGCGTCGTGCCGCTGAGGAGGGAGCGAGGCGGGGGCCCGGCCAGTTTCGCGCATGTGCCCGGACCTTCAGCGACCCCCGTCCGCGATCCGCGGGACCGACGCATGCAACCAGCCGCCTCTCCCTCACCTTACGATCGTGTGCTGAAGCTGCTGAAGTCCCGGCAGCCCCTGGGCCTGGTGGCCGCGCTGGCGGTCGTCGAGGCCTTGCTGGGGTTGCTGCTGCTCATCGACGTCGGCCTGATCGTGGCGCTGCTCGACACGCGCGGGGTGTGTCACCTCTCGGCCGAGGACGCGGCGCTTGTGCCGAGCTGGGTGCGGCTGAAGCTGCCCTCCGACTCGATTCCGGATTTCTTCGACCTGCCGAACACGGGTCTGACGCCGATCATCGTCCAGAACCAGCATTACTACACGCCCTGGACCTTCGGCGTGGGCGCGGAGCTGTTGCGCCCGGTCGTCGCCCACCTCAAGCCGCTCCAGTCGAACTACAGCGCGTTGTTGACGTTGCTGGCCGTCGGCCTGGCCTTGCTGCTCTTGCTGCTGGGCGTCGTGCAATGGCGCTGGCGGCTGGTGGCGACGGCGGCGGTCGACGCGGCGTCCTCGCTGCGCCGGCAGATCCATCGTCAGGTCTACCGGCTCGGGCGTTCGGCGCTGCCGAATGAGGGCATCAGCCCGGTGGTCAATCTGTTCATGCGCGAGGTCAACGACGTCCAGGAGTGCTCTGCGCGGGATCTCGAGAGCGTGGTGCGCGCGCCGCTGGTGGCGGTCGGGTTGCTGCTGGTGGTGCTGGCCTTGTCCTGGCCGCTCGCGGTCTTCCTGGTCTCCCTGTTCACCCTGATCTGGCTGGCGTCGGGTCCGCTCCGGCGCACGACGGGCGAGGAAACCGATGTGCTGGCCCGCGCGGCGGCCACCCAGCTCTGCCTGCTCCACGAAGATCTGGGGCTGGTGCGGACGGTGCGGGTGTTCGGGATGGAGACCTACGACCAGGAGCGCTTTGACGAGCACCTGGGGCAATACAAGACGGCCGAAGCGCGGCGGATGCAGGCCGAGAGCGGCCTGCCCATGATGACCGTGCTGTTGTATGGCATGGCCACGGCGGTCGGGCTGGGCCTTCTGGCGCGGCCGTGCTCTACAGGGGTCCTGCGCACCATCTCGCCCGCGGCCGCGCTGGTGCTGGTGGCGTGCTTGCTGGCGCTGTTCCGCCTCCTCAGCGCCTGGCGACGTCAGCGCCAGGCACGGCGCCGGGCGATCCGTTCGGCGGGTGCGATCTTCGTCTATCTCGACCGCCGCCCGGACTTGCTCATGCAGCCGGAGGCCCAGTTCCTGCCCCCCCTGCGGCAGGCGATCACCTTCGAGAACGTCACGCTCGAGACCAGCCCGGGGCGGCCGGTCCTGTCCGCGCTCTCTCTGGAAATCCCGGCAGGGTCCCGGGTCGCCCTTCTGAGTCTGGACGAAGACGCGAAGCAGGCCCTGACCTGCCTGATCCCACGCCTGATCGACCCGACCGTCGGACGCATCCGCATCGACGGCCGCGACCTGCGCGAAGTGACGCTCGAATCGTTGCGGGCTCAGGTGGCCACCTTGTTCCAGGCCGACCTGGTCTTCAGCGACACGGTCTTCGCCAACATCGCGCTGGGCGATTCGAGCTACGCGCTGCCCCGCGTCATCGAAGCGGCCAAGTCCTGCGCATGCGCATCATTTCATCGCGGATCTTCCCAACGGCTACGAGACCGTGATCGGCTCGCTCGGGCATCCCCTGAGCCCCGATGAGCAATACCGCATTGCCCTGGCGCGGGTGGTGCTTCACGATCCCTCGATCGTCATCATCGAGGAACCCGCTGCGCCGCTCGACGATCAGATCAAGCCCCTGATCGACGACACGATCGATCGTCTTGCCCGCAACCGCACGTTGCTCTTCTTGCCGCACCGGCTCTCGACGATCCGGAAATGCGATCTGGTCGTGCTCCTGCACAACGGCCGCCTCGAAGACATGGGCTCCCCCCGCGAGCTGAGCAAGCGGTCCAAGCTCTTCCGTCACATCCAGTACGTCGAGTTCAACAAGTTCGCCACGGGCGAGATTGAAGTGGGTCAATTTGAAGGGTAGCGGGCAGAAGGCAGTTCCGCTCCGCCTTCCGCCCGCTGCCTTCTGCCTGCTACGATCAAAAGAATTCATCGACGGCCGGCGTGATGACCAGCTCGGGCACACTCGCACGAGCCGGCAACTCGGCCAGGAAGCGGACGGCGGCGGCGACATCCTCGGGCTGCACGACGGCCGCGCGTCGTTCGGGAGGCACGGGCACGGGGCGCGCGTCCAGGATGGGCGTGTTGACCTCGCCGGGGTAGATGACCGACGACTTGATGCCCCAGCTCCGCGCTTCGCGTCCCAGGCAGATCCCGAGGGCGGACTGGCCGAACTTGGACGCCGAGTAGGCGATCCCGCCCAGCAGGCTGGCACGCACACCGGCGATCGAGGAGATCTGGATGACCAGGCCCCGGCCCTGTTTGCGCATGGCCGGCAGGACGAAATGGACCAGGTTGAAGGCGCCGGTCAAGTTCGTCGCCACGATCCGATCCCAATCGTCCGGATCGAGCTCGGCCACGGAACGCTTCACGACGTTCACGCCCGCGTTGCAGACCAGGATGTCGATGGAACCGAACTCGGCCAGAACCTGTTCGACGAGGGTGCCTACGGCCGCGCGATCGGTGACGTCGCAAGGAGCCATCCGCGCCTTCGCGGCCTGATCGCCGAGTTGTTCCCGGGTGCGTTGGAGCTTGGAGCGGTCGCGGCCGACCAGGGCCACGCGCAGGCCGGCCTGGGCCAGGTTCACGGCGATGGCCGCACCCATGCCGCTGCCCGCGCCGGTGATCAAGGCGGTCTGATAGTTCATCAAGGCATTCTCCTCAACGGCAAGCGACCCCGGAACCTACCCGGGAGAGGCAGGCCGGGGCCACGAGGATGGAGGTCGCGTTCATCTTAGCGTCGCAGCCGGGCGACGGCCATCGACCGGGCGGCGAACGAGGGCGCGGGCGCCGCACTTCGAACCGGCGTCAGGTGCAAGGCCCGGTGCGCGCTCGCGGCCGGGGTCGCGGACGCGGGACCGTTCGCGTTCCAGGTCGAGATGGTCTGGTACGTGCCGTCGAGTCCGAACGCGCCGAGCGCGTTTCGCATTGCGCTCCCCAGCGCACTCCAGCTTGAGACGGTCTGGATCGTGCCCTGGAGTCCGAAGGCGCTGAAGGGATCTTGCAGCGGGTTGGACGCATCGTTCGCGGGCACGGTGGCGACCAGGACTCCCTCCTGGAAAATCTGCGTCATGGGGGGCGGCGGGGCCGGTGGCGTGGGAGGGGCCGGAATCAGCGCCGCGGCTTTGGACAGGTCGAGGCGGCCAATCGTGATGCCGGTCACGGGATCGACGATCGGGTCGGAACCCTGCTGGAGCCAGCCGACAAGCTGGTCCACGGTGGGCAAGGTATGGAAGCGCTGCTCGTAGATCGACTGGAGCAGGATGATGCCGCCGCTGACCAGGGGGGCGGCGAAGCTGGTGCCGGAGACCTGGGCGAAGCTGTTCCCGTCCTGGGGGGCTTCGAGGTTGACGCTGGGAGCGGCCAGATCGGTGGCGCGGGGACCGCCAAGCTGCGTGCCGAGGCGCTGGGCGTCGGTGGCGAAGTGGTCGGACAGGTCGGTCCCGGTGACGCTCACCGTGTCGGGCAAGATCGCGATGAAGCCCTGCCCCTGCTGGCCCGAGAAACTGTTGCCGGTCGCGGCCACGACGGGGATGTTCAGGCCCTTGAGCTGGCCGATCAGGGTGGCGATCTGCTGGCCGACGCCGCCGTCGTGCGAGAACATGTCGATCGAGTAATTGCGATTATCGGATATCGATACATTGACGACGGTGATGTTGTATTGGTCGTGGTTGGCGACGACCCATTGGAGAGCGGCGATGATGCTCTGGTAGCTGCCCTGGTTGTTCTGGTCAAAGACCTGGAGGTCGGCGATATCCGCGCCGGGGGCGACGCCCGGGTGCGCCGGGTCGCTCGAGGCGAGCAGGCCCGCGACGCTCGTGCCGTGCGTCGAGGACGCCGAGAGCGTGGCGGTATTGTCGGCGAAGTCATAGCCGGCGACGACCTTGTCGCCGGGGCCGAAGCCGCCGCCCAGAGCTTCGTCATGGTAGTTGACGCCGGTGTCGATCACGGCCGCGGTCAGGCCCTGTCCCGTGACGTTGTACTGGGTCCGCACGGCCGAGGCGCCGATGAGCGGGTCGTATTCGGGGGGTGCCGCGGTGCCGGGCGTCGTGGAAAGGGCCGAGAGAACACAGCGGATTTCCAGGCAATCGAATCCCGGCCGGCGTCCGAGGCGGTCAGCGCGCCGAGGGGTGCGGGTCCAAATCATGTATCCAGTCTCCCAGACGGCCGCCAGTCCCCTGGCGTGGACCGCCCCGCAAGGTGTGTGGTGAACGCTCCCCATCCCTGGCGCGGCGCACGGGAACCGCCCGGTCCCGTTCGGCCACGGTTGCCCGGAGGCGCGGCCGTGCGCGTCCGGAGCGTCGGAACGTGTGCAAAGGTCAATAAGAACACAACAGCCCGGAACGCCGCCTGCGTTCGGGCGATCCGTCTCGTACCCAAGAGCGTCCTGCGGTGATGCGACCGGTTGTGGCATCCAGTCACTTGCGGGCAAAGACGGCTCCGCGTCTCCTCCCGGCTCCGGGGTGTGTCAGGCACAACCACGGAGCATGACCGCGGGCTCTGCCCGTTTGCGGCGGGCACCCGCGCGGTTATAGTGGGGCCTCCCTGCGGCGTCTTCGGTGGCTGGCTTGGCTGCGTCCCTAGTATCGGACAAGGTTTGCGCGGAGTTGGATGGAAACATGGAAATCGTCGCGGTGATTCCGGCGCGGTTCGCTTCGACCCGTTTACCCGGCAAACCCCTTTTGTCCGAAACGGGCCGACCCTTGATCCAGCACGTCGTCGACGCCGTGCGCCGGGCGTCGCGGTTGGACCGCATCCTGGTCGCCACCGATGACGAGCGCATCGCCGCGGCCGTGCGCGCCTTCGGCGGCGATGCCGTCATGACCCGCGCGGATCATCCCAGCGGCACCGACCGCGTGGCGGAAGTCGCCGCCGGTTTGCCGCAGGCGCGCATCCTCGTGAACCTCCAGGGAGACGAGCCCGAATCTCACCCGAGGCACTCGACCGGGTCGTGACGCTGCTGGATGATGGACGCCGATGCCCCCATGGCGACCCTGGCCACGCCGATCCGCGACGAGGCGACGTATCGCGATCCCTCGTGCGTGAAGGTCGTGCGGGCCGCCTCGGGCCGGGCCTTGTATTTCTCTCGCGTGCCGATCCCGCACCCACGCGACGGCGGCGCGCCGCTCGGCCAGGCACTCTTGCATCTCGGGCTGTACGCCTATCGCCGCGAGTTCCTGCTGCGGCTGGCCACGTTGCCACCCTCGCCCCTGGAACAAACCGAAAAGCTGGAACAACTGCGCGTGCTGGAGGCGGGCTTCCCCATCGCGGTCGGCATCGTCGAGGAACCCAGCATCGGCATCGACACGCCCGAGGACTATCGCCGCTTCGTCGCCCGCTGGCAGGCGCGCGTCATTTCGTAGGGTGGGCACGGCCCACCACTTCCAATTCCGGTTCCTCCGCGTCGATCGGGACTTCGGAGCGGTCCAGCGTCGCGCGGCCGAACAGGAGATAGAGCGCGGGCAGAACCAGCATGGTCAGAAACGTATCCGTGGCCATGCCGAAGACGACGACCGTCGCCAGGGGTCTCTGAACCTCCGCGCCGATGCCCGTCGAGAGCATCATGGGCACGAACCCCAGCGCGGCGACGGTGCCCGTCATGAGCACGGGCCGCAGCCGCGCCAGGCTGGCCTGTTCAATCGCGTCGCGCTTGGCCAGTCCGTGCGCAAGCCGATCGCGGATCGCGCTGACCAGCACGAGGCCCTCCAGCATCGACGCCCCGGCCAGCGCGATGAAACCGACGCCGGCCGAGATCGTGAACGTCTGGCCGGTCAAGTACAGCCCGACAATCCCGCCGACGCGGGCGAACAAGATGCTGCTGAAGATCATCAGCGCATCGCGGAGCGACCCGAACGACAGGAACAGCAGGCTCAGCACGAGCAACAAGGCCAGCGGTGTGACAATCAACAGCCGGCGCTCGGCGCGGATCATGCTTTCGAACTGCCCGCCCCATTCGATCGTGTAGCCGGTCGGCAGCTTGACGCCGCTCTCGATGCGCGCCTGGGCCTCCTTGACGAACGAGCCGACGTCGCGCCCCCGGACGTTCGCCTGGATGATGATCCGCCGCCGCCCCCACTCGCGCTGAATGGTTGAGGGGCCGGTGGTCGTGGTCAGCCGCGCCACTCGTGGCAACGGGAGCCGCAGACCCGACGCCGTCGTGATGAAGATGTTCTGGAGCGCGTTCGGATCGTCGCGGTATTGCTTCGGGAGGCGCACCACCAGCGGGAAGCGGCGCTCGCCCTCGCGGATCTCGCCGACTTGCTTGCCGCCCACGGCGTTGATGACGTCCAGCACCTGCCGCGCCGGCACGCCGTAGCGCGCCAGCGTCTGGCGGTCGATCTCGATGCGCAAGACGGGCAGCCCCTCGATCTGCTCGGTGCTGACATCGGCCGCGCCCCGGACCTGCTTGACGATGGCCTCGATCTCGGCGGCCGTCTTGCGGAGCACATCCAGGTCGTCGCCGAAGAGCTTCACGCCCAGATCGGCGCGGATGCCCGCGACCATCTCGTTGATGCGCTGTTCGATCGGCTGGCTGAAGACCGCCTCCATGCCGGGCAGCTCGGCGACCACCGCGGCCATCGCGTTGACCAGTTCTTCCTGGGTCCGGGCACGTTTCCATTGCGGGCGCGGCTTGAGCGCGACGAACACGTCGCTGATCTCCAGGCCCATCGGATCGGTGGCCACCTCGGCGGTGCCGGTGCGGGTCCAGATGTGCTCGACCTCGTCGGGGAACGTCTTCAAAATGATCTTCTCGATGGCCGTGCCGTAGCGTTGCGACTCGTCCAGGCTGATGCTCGCCAGGCGGATCGTGTTGAAGACCAGCGTCCCTTCGCTCAGGCGGGGGATGAACTCCGAGCCGATCGTGAACCCCAGGAATGTCGCCCCGACGGACAGCAGCACGACGAGCAGGATCGTATGGGTCGGCCGCCGCAGCGCCGCCCGCAGCACGGGATGGTACAAGGCCCGGAACACGCGGTCGATGAACGTCTCCTTCTCCCGCACGCGCCGCGACAAGGCGAACGAGACGAGCACCGGCATGAGCGTCAGCGACAGGAGCATCGACGCGCCCAGCGCGAAGACGACCGTCAACGCCATCGGCCGGAACATCTTCCCCTCGACCCCCTGCAAGGTCAGGATCGGCAGATAGACGATCATGATGATGAGCTCGCCGAACATGGTCGGCTTGCGGACCTCGATGGCCGCGTCGCGGACAATATCCAGCTTCGACCGGCCCGTGCGATCGTGGCCAAGCCGCCGCACGCAGTTCTCGACCATCACGACCGAGCTATCGACGACCATGCCGAAGTCGATGGCCCCGAGGCTCATCAGGCTGCCGGCGATGCCGACCTTCTGCATCATCGACACGGCGAAGAGCATCGACAGCGGAATGGCCGACGCCACGATGATCCCCGCGCGCAGATTGCCCAGGAAGGCGAACAGCACCGCGACGACCAGGAGCGCGCCCTCGAACAGGTTGTGCTCGACCGTCGTGAGGATGTGATTGACGAGATCCGTCCGCTTGTAGATGACCCGGACCTCGACGCCCGGCGGCAGAAGTTTCCGGACATCTTTCATCGCCTCGTCGAGCGCGAGGGTCACGTCGCGCGAATTCTCGCCCATGCGCATGAAGGCCAGCCCGAGAACGACCTCGCCTCGGCCGTCGGCCGTCGTCCCGCCGCGCCGGATGGAGTGGCCAAGGGCCACTTCGGCCACGTCGCGGATGCGGATCGGTATGCCCTCGACCGACGTGATCACGATGTCGGCGATCTCGTCGATCGAGCGTGCCAGGCCGATCCCCTGCACCAGGCTGACCTCGCCGGCATGCTCGACGGGTCCCCCGCCGACGTTCTCGTTGTTCTCCTGGAGGGCATAGATCACATCGTCAAGCGTCAACTGGTACTTGGCCAGCTTGACCGGATCGACGCGGGCCTCGTATTGCTTGGCCAGACCGCCCAGGGTGTTGATCTCGGCGACCCCCGGGACGCGGATGAGCCGCGGGCGCACGACCCAGTCCTGAAGCTCGCGCAGGTAAGTCAGGTCATAGATGTCGCTGGCCAGATAGTAGTGATAGACCTCGCCCAGCCCGGTGGCGACCGGCCCCATCACGGGCCGCTCGATGCCCGCGGGCAGCTTCACCTCGCCGAGACGTTCGTTGATCTGCTGGCGGGCGAAGTAGATATCCACGTCGTCGTCAAAGATCGCCACCACCTGCGAGAGGCCGAACTTCGAGATCGAGCGGATCTCCTGCAAGCCTTTCAGTCCTCCGAGCGACAGCTCGACCGGGTACGTGACCTGCCGCTCGATCTCCTCGGGCGCGAGCTCCGAGGCGACCGTGTTGATCTGGACCTGGTTGGGCGTCGTGTCCGGGAACGCATCCAGCGGCAAGCTCAGCGCCGATGTGACACCGACATAGATCAAGAGCCCCGCGAGTAGGAGAATCACGAAGCGGTTCTTGAGGCTGAAACCGATCAGAGCATTGAGCATCGCGTCATTTCCCGTGGCCCATCTGCTTGCTGCCGTCTGCAAACAGTCGTCTATTCTTCCGTATTCATGACCTTGACCAGCTCCGCCTTGAGCAAGAACGACCCGGTCGTGACGACCTTCTCGCCGGGCTGAACGCCCCAGCGCGCCTCGACCCAGCCGGGAACGAACTCGTTCTCCGACTCAAGCACGATGCGCTGGGTTCGGTAAGAGCCATCGGGCCGAGCCAGGAACACCAACAGGAAGCCGCGGTAGGACTGGACGGCATTCTTGGGGAGCAAGATCGCCTGGTGGGCCTGTCCCACGACGATCTCGGCCCGGCCGAACTGATTCGAACGCAGACGGCCTTCCTGATTGTCGATCTCGGCGCGGACGCGGATGGTCCGGGTCGCGGGGTTGACGGCGGTATCAATCCAGTCGACATGGCCCTTGAAAACCCGTCCTTCCACGCCGCCGATCTCGAACGTGACGAGCTGTCCCGCCCGGACCCGGTCGATGTCCGACTCGTACACGTCGATCCAGGCCCACATGAGGCGGATGTCGGCCACGATGAAAAGCTGGTGCAGCGGATCGACGGCCTCTCCCGAGACGGCATGCCGGTTGACGATCGTGCCGTCAATCGGGCAGATGATCCGCAGCAGGCTCGCGGTGTCCTTGTTCCGGTCGATCTCGGCCAGATCCTCATCGTTGAAGCCGAGGTTCCGCAGACGCTGGGTGGCGTTGAGCAGGTCCGCCCGCGAGCGATTGAGGATCGTGCTGGCCTCGAGCTCATCCTTCAACGGCAGGGCGTTGGCCTTGGTCAACTCCTGGGTGCGCTTGAAGGTGGCCTCGGCGAGCTTGACCAGCGGCAGAATGGACAGGTACTGCGCCTTGGCTGTGCCAACGTCGGCGGCATCGACGGTCGCGAGCAGGTCGCCCTTCTTGTGGACGTGGCCCTCATCGGTCTCGATCGACCGGACCAGCCCAGCGACGCGCGGCCGCACCTCGGCGTACGCGTTCGAGTTGTAGACGATCTCGGCATTGCCCGAGAGCGTGTCGGCGTGTTCGCGCGCCATCACCTCCGCCGTCTCGATCTGGATCTCGCGGGCAATATTCGGAGACTTCAGCCGCAGGACCGGCAAGCGCTCGACACAATCGCGCTCTGACGCGGATTTCTTGGCGCAACGGGGGCACGAGGCTTCGGGCTGGCCGTGGGCCAGGCACCAGCCATCATCGACGAGTTCGATAGGAGCCGGCGGCGTGACCGCGGGTGTCTCGACGGCAGCCGAAGCCGCGCCGCGCCACCGCGACCAGGCGGCCAGCAGATCGGGCCGGGCCCACGCCAGCCCGAACCCCGAGGGCCGCCACCACGCCGACGCCGACCGCGACGCGGAGGATCGTCCGTCCCATGTGGAATTCCTCGCTTCCGCCAGACCTCCGGTCGTTCTCCGTCCGGGCCCCGTCTAGCTTATGCCTTTCCCGGTCGGAACCATAGGTTTCGTGCGCGCCAACACCGGGCTCAGCAGCGAAACACCGGGACCAGGAGCGAGATGGAGAAACCGGGCCACCAGAACGCCCCGCCGTGGCACGCGACACCCTGACCGGCGTGCGCGGGGGAGGAAATGGGGATCAGGGCGGGGATCGGGATCGGGGCGGAGAAACAGGAAGAGACGTCCGTTGGATTCGCGCCGGGCGAGGTCACGAAAACAGCGCCATTGCAGACGCAATCGTCGTCATTGACCGGATCGGAACAGGGGGCACAATGGCGGGCGTCGTGCCCGGTCAGGTCGTGGCCGTGGTGCAGGTAGGGTTCAATCGTGGCACACCAGACCGGGCATGTCCCCACGATCGCAATCAGAAGGCCGATCAAGAAGATCCGCACGGAAGAGAGATCCACCCGGCACCCGCCATCGGAGCGGGCCTCCGGAGTTTATCGTAGTCGCGATCGAAGGCCGGTCAAGCCGCTGACCTGACCGATCATCCGTCTGGTAGGGTGCGTCAAGTCCGCGCCGACTCCCCTCATCCCACATTGGAGAGTCACGGAAGGCATATAGGCACGGACTTGACACACCCTACCAGGCTGGGATGATGGTCCGTACGTTTCCTGGGAATCTTCCCACGCGGTCGTGGGGCCTAACATCCTGTCAGCCGTCCGTGTCACCCGTCGAAAGGGGGCGTCGGTATGGGTCAACAAGCCATCATCGTGCGAACATACCGCAAGAATCAAAGAGCCGCTGTTCGCCAGTTCCAGCGCGACGCGAAAAAGTTGGCGAAGAAGGGGTACGTGCCAATCTCGCAAACATGGATGCCGGGATCTTGGGGCTGCGGTGGCTTTCTTCTCATGATGGTACTCGCCCTGACAGTGGTTGGGCTTATCGCTGTCATTTACATGCTCATCGTCAAGCCGCCCGGTACACTCACCGTTACTTACAAACTTGAGTCGCTGAATCCACCCTTGAAAGCCCCTGCAGACCGGACGAGAACATAAAGCCACCGCCGGAATGCCGAATGAGCCAACAAGACGAGACCGCCAGCGCCGGGTGCCACTGGTAGTCCGCTACCAGTGTCTTCGTCCGGCCCGCCCGGAGCATTGGTAGCGAACTACCAGTGGCACTCGCCGCGACCCAGACACGGAATCAACGTCCGGGCCACCCGCCACACTCCAGAGGCTGGGACTTGCTGATGAATCCCTTATTGTTTAACCGTATCCATCGGGATGATGAATCGGTAGGGGGGTTCTGAATGCCCACTGAATTCATCCGGTGATCGCGCAATTACCTGGCCAGGGATTCTCATTTCGAGGTTCTTGGCCGATTTCAAGGGTACCTCGAAGACCGCCGAACACTTGATGATTTGGCCGGGGTCAATCGCGTCCCGATCGTTATGTTTGTATCCTTGGAACTCCTTGAGTCCCGTTGGGACGCCTTCGATGTATTTGTAATGGTTCCCAAGGTCATCGGTCAGACGTTCGATGTAATCTCTATAAAAATAACGTTTGTCGGTGCCAATATTCTTTACCGTGAACCTAACGATCAAGACAGGTCCTTCGGGAAATGTCGCAAAAATGTAACCCTCCTCTTTTGTGACCTTCGTAATCTCGGCCGAGTCCACGTCAAATTCGATGTCTCCTCGCCGTAGGGGTTGGCCAGCCAGGGTTGCCTTCGGTTCTTCTGGCTCTTTCGAGGCTTGGCCCTCCTTGTTCCCCACATTGATGTCGCCCGGGGGGGCGAAAATGCGCGGGGTTGAGCCAAGCGGAGTGTCTTTGGGCTTCGACGGTTGGTTTGGACCGACGAAGACAGCCAATAGGATTCCGAGGAGACATGAAAGACCCTGGCTCGCGTAGAAGGGTTTGAGATCCCCAGCCATGAGCAAGTGGCGTACAGCTACATAGCCGAGGGCACCAGCAACCGCGATTCCGCCAATTAGACCGAGATACAACCCGGCCCCGGGGCTGAATTGCGTGGCGATGATCGCGGCGAACGGATTATCCTTTAGGTCCGGCGAGCCGAGGATCGAGCCGACTTTCCAGAGGAGTGCCCCCATCCAAAAGACAGCCAACGTGCCCAACGCCTGAACGGCTAGAAAGACGGGGGTAAGCCACTTGCGTTTAATGATTGCTGACAGGTAAGCAATGGTTCCAATCAGGGTTACGGCGAGAAGGATCTTACCATCACCTGATAATCCAATGACCCCTCCGTTTCCGAAATTCATCCATTTGAAAAACGGCAAGAGCCCTAAGACCAGCAGACCACCACCAGCTATCCAAATGCACGATCTTCTGGTGGTTGTCAAATTGCTGATCGGAGGGGGCTCGCGGTGTGTATCGGTGGTTGTTGAGTGGCGGTGGTGGGCTGGCGGCCGGCTCTGCCATTGGGGCGAGTGGGGCTGTATTGTCAAGATAGTCGGCCGGCGGTGGCGGCTCCTGCTTGGGCTGCGGAGCCAGTCCCTGCTTGGAGGGCTCCTGGATGAATGTCTGCCCGCAGCCGGGGCACTTGAACTTGGCACCCGCGGGATCGCCTTGGTTGTTTTGCCCACGCGTCCGCAGTGGGGACACGTCAATGTAGTGACGGCACCGCTCATAATCTGGTGGCACCTCTACGAGGCGAAAAGGGATCAAGAGCCAATCCTTGGCCAGCGGAAGAACTCGCATCTAATCGGGATAGCCAAGAAGAAGCCAGTAATCGGCTCCCGACCCCCTTCCCTCCGATCCCTTCTCTCTCCAGAGTCCTCCTGCAAACATCACAGGATGGACTTCGGACACTTGGAAAATCGCCGGAAATCCGAGCCGTGTCAAGGAAATAAACTGGCGGATCGATGGGTTGATGGATCTTTCCTCGCTCCCTCGGGGATTGTTCGGGACCACTCCGTCATCGTAGACTACTGGCCTTGAGTTGTTCCCTGCCCTTCCCTCTCAACGTTCGAGATCTTCCCATGGCCGAAGCGTTCCCCGAGATCAAAAAGATCGAGTTCGGCGGCCCCAAGTCGCGGAATCCTCTGGAGTTCAAGCACTACAACGCGGACGAGGTCGTTGGCGGCAAGACGATGCGCGAGCACCTCCGGTTCTCGGTGGTGTACTGGCACACGTTCATGAACCCGCTCTCCGATCCGTTCGGACCCGGCACCGCGGTCCGGCCCTGGGACGATGGCTCGGGCTCGGTCGCCAACGCCCAGAACCGCGCGCGGGTCGCGTTCGAGTTCATGCAGAAGCTCGGCAATCCGTATTACGCCTTCCATGACCGCGATGTCGCTCCCGAGGGCGCCACGCTCGCCGAGACCAACAAGAACCTCGACGCCGTCGTCAAGGTCCTCAAGGAAGAGCAACAGCGCACCGGCATCAAGCTGCTCTGGGGCACCGCGAACCTGTTCTCGAACCGCCGCTACATGCACGGCGCGGCCACCAGCCCGAACGTCGAGGCCTTCGCCTTCGCCGCCGCCCAGGTCAAGAAGGCCCTCGAAGTGACCGTCGATCTGGGAGGCTCCGGCTACACCTTCTGGGGAGGCCGCGAGGGCTACATGACCCTCCTGAACACCGACCTGAAGCGCGAGCTCGACCACCTCGGCCGGTTCCTGCATATGGCCGTCGATTACAAGAAGCAGATCGGCCTGGCCGGCCCGTTCTACATCGAGCCCAAGCCCATGGAGCCGACCAAACACCAGTACGACTCGGACGCCGCCGCGTGCCTGAACTTCCTGCGGCAATACGACTTGCTGCCGTACTTCAAGCTCAACCTCGAAACCAATCACGCGACCCTGGCCGGTCACGAGATGCAGCACGAAATGCGCGTGGCGATCGCCGCCGGCGCGCTTGGCTCGATCGATGCGAACACCGGCGATTACCTGCTGGGCTGGGACACCGACCAGTTCCCGACCAACGTTTACCTGACGACCCAGTGCATGCTCGAGCTCCTCAACATGGGCGGATTCGTCACCGGCGGCGTCAATTTTGACGCCAAGGTGCGCCGCGAGAGCTTCGAGCCGATCGACCTGTTCCACGCCCACATCGGCGGCATGGACACGTTCGCCCGCGGCCTCAAAATCGCCCACGCCATCATCCAGGACGGCCGCCTGGCCAACTTCGTCAAGCAACGCTACGCGAACTGGGACGGCGAGCTCGGCCAGAAGATCGAGGCCGGCAAGACGTCGTTCGCCGAGCTCGAAGCGTACACGCTCAAGAAGGGCGACGTGACGAATACCGTCAGCGGCCGGCAAGAGATGCTGGAAAACATGATCAACGAATATCTCTGATAGCAAATGTAGGGTGGGTCAGCGGCGTCTTCGCCGCGCAACCCACCTTCGTGTGGCCGTGGAAGGTGGGTTGCACGGCGAAGACGCCGCTGACCCACCCTACTTCTGTCTGCCGAAGAACCAACCGAGCACCGCCACCCCGGCCGCGACGGCCAGGCTCAGGTGCTCGGGGTCCAACGGCCCGACACTCGGCAGTCCGAGCCGGGGTCCGAACACCGCGATCAACGCGGCCGGCAGCGCGAACAGGCTCATGCGAGGGCCGTGGAAGAACGCCGACACGACCAGGATCAAACCCGCCAGACCGGCGCCGAATCCGGCGAAGACAGAACCGTAAAGCTCGGGCTGAAAGGGCTGCGCGGGGTGCGACAAATCCAGCCGGAGCGTGCCCGCCTCCTGACCGAGCTTCCCGGCGGCTTCCAGGTCGCGGATCTCGGTCGCTCGTGTCGCCAGGTCCAGCAAGCGCTGACGCGGGAGCATGCCGTTGAGATCCAGCCAGGCGACGAAACCGGCCAGCAGCGCCACGCCGAGCAAAAACCGGGTCCGGGCGCCGAACAGGACGTTCAGGACGCTGGAAACGGCCGAGCCGAGCCGTCCGCCCCGCTCGGTCTCGACCAGCACCGCATCCGGTTGCCCCGCCGCGCGGTCGAGCATCGGCCCGAGGGCGAGCTCGGGACCGTCTGGACCGATCGCGTGATGCCATTCGAGGGTCTCGCCGACCAGGGCGTCGGCGATGCGATGACCGCGGCGGCGGGCGGTCAGCAAGTTCACGCCGCGAGCGCAGAGCCGGCGTTCTTCGAGCCGCTGGAACCAGTCGCGGTCGCGTTCCAGGCGGCGCGTGAGCGACAGGTTGTCGAGACGTGCCAGGAGAGAATCGCGGAGGAACATCCCGTCGAACCGGGACGCCTCTCCCCACCGCAGCCGGGCCGACCGCGTGGCTTCGGCTCCGAATAACGCCTGGAACCAGGACCGCCAGCGCGGGCCGGCGTGGAGAAAAACCAGCCGCTGGAGGGTCAGCTCGGCCAACCCTTGAAGCCGCAGTCGTTGGAGCACACTCCGCGCACTCGCCAGCGGCTCGGCGCGCTCAGCGTCCAGGAACCGATCGACCTCGCGCCGGACGGCGATCACGAAAACCGCCGTCGCCAGCCCGAAAGCGAGCAGTACACCCACCGCCTTGATCGCCACCGCGACCGCCAGCAGCAGTCCCACAACCACCAGCGCGGTGAGCCAGTCGGCCAGGCGCGCGCCGAACACCAACGAGCGCAGCCGCCCGGCCAGCGGGCCGCCTTTCGCCAGGCCATCGACGAGGAAGTACGCCAGCGCCGTCAGGATGCCCAGATCGAAGAAGCCCCAGGCCAGCACCTTCCAGCCGATCAGCGCGCTCAAAAGGGCAATCCCCGCGCAGCCGCCGAACCACCCGGCCAGGATGCGCGTACGCAATCGGGCCCAGGGGGCGTCTCGAAACTGATCGGCGGCCGTCGCAAGCGGCTTGCCGGCGTCTTCCAGCGCGGAGATTCCCTCGGGACCCGGAACCTTCAGGCAGCCTTCGAGAGCGACCACAACCGCGTCCAGGTCGTGGAACCCGTCCTCCGCGATGAAACGGGTCACGATCTCGACGAGCGCGCGCGGCACGCCCGCGGCGATCAGGTCATTGGCAGGGGGAGCACCGCCCGATGCGGCCGGGCGATCGCGGCCGGTGAGCAGTTCGATGAAGGTCCAACCCAGGGCGATCCGGTCCACCCGCGTCAGCGTGGCGCGGTCGGCGCCTGGGGGCGGGGGCTCGTTGGTCTTGGAAGCCGGCGCCGTGTCGCGCTGGTCGAGCGCTTCGGCCTGAGCCGGCGAGCGGACCAGGCCCAGGTTCGTCACCTTGACCGTGCCATCTCCATCGAGAAGGAACGATTCCAGACGCAGGTCGCCGTGGAAAAGCCCCTGCCGGTGCGCGAACGCCAGGCCGCGGGCCGCCTGGAGCACCAGCGCCGCGGCACTGCGGGGATCGAGCTTGGACCGCTGCTTGCGGATCTCGGCCAGGCTCGATCCCGCGACCCATTCCTGCACGAAATACACCGTGCCGCGCGTATCTCCCACGCCGAGCACGCGTGCCAGGTTGGGATGTTCCAGTTGAGAAACGGCGAACAGGTTCCGGACCAGCCGCGCGGTATAAACCGCATCGCGGGCCCAGTCCGCCCGGAGCACGCGCACAAGAACCGGCCCACCCCGGGCCAGAGAGAACGCCTGGTAACTCGCTCCCCAATCATCGCGCTCGCGCGGCTGGAGAATCCGGTACCCCGCGATCCATTTCGACATCGAAAAGGCCACGCCTAACCTCGCTCGAAAGAAAGGCCCAAACAGCATCGTAGGAAGATGGTGGGCCGAGCCCACCCTACGATACCGGGAGGGACCGTCGAGAGCGAGGTTCTCAGCCTTGCGCGTCGAGGGCCTCGAAGATGCCGACCAGGAAGGCGGGGAGGTCGTCCGGGTTGCGGCTCGTCACCAGATTGCCATCGCGCACGCAAGGGGCGTCGATCCAGACGCCGCCGGCATTTTCCACGTCATCGCGGATCGAAGAGAAGGACGTCACCTTGCGTCCTTGAAGACAACGCGCCGAGCAAAGCATCCAGGGACCATGGCAGATCGCCGCGAGGACCTTACCCAGCCGGGCGGCCTCGGCCACGAGCTGGACCATCGCCGGGCAGCGCCGCATGTGGTCCGGGGAGTAGCCGCCCGGAATCACGACCGCCGCGAAATCCGCGGCCTTCACGTCCGCGGCGGCCACGTCCGCCTTGGCCGGATAACCGTGCTTGGAGGTGTAACTCTCGCCCGCCTTTGGTCCCACGATCTGGACGGTGTCGCCGGCTTCTCGCAGGCGCAAGACCGGGTACCAGAGCTCCAGATCCTCGTAGAACTTCTCGACGAGCACGGCAATACGTTGGCCCGGTCGCGGCGGCATGAGCATGGTCTCCGGTGTCAAGGTCAACTATCGCGGAACGGAGGTCGGGACGCCGGCCTCGCTGGCGAGCAAATCCGCCACCGCATTGGTCAGCCCTTCTTTCGTCGTATACGGCGGCGCATAGCCCAGCACGCGGCGTGCCTTTTCGATGGAATAGTCGAGGTTCAAGCCGAGGAACTTGAAGCGGGCCTTGTTGATGAGCGGAGCGCGCTTGGCCCCCCGCGCCTTGGCGATGCCCTCCACGACGGTGGCCAGCACGCGGGCCAGTCCCAGCGGAATCCGTCGCGTCGGCGGGCGCAGGCCGCCCAGGTCGGCGACGAGGCCGACGAAATCGCGCTTGGAAACGCGCTGGCCGTCGGTCACGTTGAAGACCTCGCCCACGGCCGCGGGATTCTCGGCGGCCAGGAAGAGGGCGGATACCAGATTCTTCACGTAGATACAGTTGAGCGCCTGCTCGCCCGAGCCGAAGTAGGCGAACGTCCCGCGTCGGAGGTTGGTCAAGAGCTTGGGGAGGACCGTCCGGTCACGCTCCCCGTAGATGAAGCCGGGCCGGACGACCGCGACGGGCAACCCCTGCGGCACGTAGCTCAGCGCCAGGGCCTCGGCTTCGGTCTTGGAACGGGTATAGGCGTCGAGCGAATTCGCGGCGGGCGGGGTCGTCTCGTCGGTGCCAAAGTGGTCGCGGCCCTCGTAGACGCCGAGCGAGCTCACATGGACAAAACGTTCCACGTGGGCCTGAAGCGCGGCATCGAGCAAGAGCCGCAGGGCCGCGACATTGAGGCGGCGGAACTCGGCCAGCGTGCCCCAGTCGCCGACCTTGGCGGCGCAGTTGAAGATCCAGTCGGCCCCGTCGGCCCCTCGGCGCAGCGCCTCGGCGTCTTCGAGATCCCCAGGAACCTTCTCGACCCCCCAGCGGTCCAGCAGCCGGGTATCACTGCTGGCCCGGACCAGCGTCTTGACGCGATGACCGCGCGCGAGGGCCTCCTCGATCACGTGACTGCCGACCAGACCGGTACCGCCGGTCACGAAGAGAATCTTGGATGTTTGCATGATGGGTCCGAGTGGGGTCTTTCCTGGTCGTGAGACGACGTGCCCACAGTACCGGAAGTACGGGGATGGTCAAGCGTTCGGATTCCGTGGCGCTTTGTGTCGAATCGGGGTGGCCTTGACGCAAGGCGACGGTGTAGTCTGGAATCAGGAAGTTGCGACGGCAGCCAGCCGGACCCAAGACGGACCCTGCCGTGGATTGACACGGTGGCGGCGCGGATATAGCATCCCTCGCTCGTCCTGGAATCACAACGTCAAGCAATGGGGCGGGACTTCCATGGCCGGTGTCTTGAGAACCGATGAGCTGGAGAGCTACCGCGGGAACCTGTCCAGGCTGCGCGCCGGCTGCGCGGCGACCTGGATCAGATGACCGACGAGGCTCTGAAGCGGAACCAGCCGGAAGCCTCGAGCAATCTCTCGAACATGCCGCTGCACATGGCCGACGTCGGCACCGAGAACTACGACCAGGAGTTCGCCCTCGGCCTGATCGAGAACGAGCAGTCGATCATCGAGGAAATCGACGAGGCCCTCTCGCGCATCACGCAAGGGACGTTCGGCAAGTGCGTGAACTGCGGCACCGCCATCCCCCGGCCTCGGTTACAGGCGTTGCCCTATACCAAGCACTGCATTGACTGTGCGCGGAAGCAGGAGAACACCCGCTCATGACCGCCGGCCAGGTGCCCTTGGGGCGATGGATCTTGTTCTGGTCGATTGCCCTGGGAGGGGCGGCGTTCGACCTGACGACCAAGGCCCTGATCTTCGCCCAGGTCGGACCCCGGGCTCACGATCCCGTCGTGCTGGTCCACGAGCTGCTCGAGATCCGCACCCGCTACAACAGGGGTGCGCTCTGGGGCTTCGGCGACGGTTTAGCCTACAGCAGCCAGATCTTCGCGGCGCTGTCCATCGTGGCCGCCCTGGCGATCTGCTACTGGCTGTTCGTGCGCGGCGCCGCCGCTGACTGGCGACTCACGACCGCCCTGGGCTTGATCATGGCCGGCGCCCTGGGGAATTGTTATGACCGCCTCGCCCTGGGCCACGTCCGCGACTTCGCGCATTTCCACGTGGACGCCATCGGCTTCGACTGCGCCATTTTCAATTTCGCCGACAACATGCTGGTCGCCGGCGCCATCGTCTTGATGCTCCTCGCCCTGCGTCCGGACCCGTCCGATCCGACGACGGACCCGGGCGCGGGATGTGCCGCCGTCCGAGCGGCTTGGCATGGCCGAGGACCGTGTCGAGCATGAGTCTGTAGGCTGGGTCTAGACCCAGCCTACGAATTCAAACATCATAATACAGGCTGAACTCGTAAGGATGAGGCCGGATGCGCAGGGCCTCGGCCTCGTGAGTCCGCTTGTACCAGACCCAGGTATCGATGACATCGGGCGTGAAGACATCTCCCCGGTTCAAGAACTCCTGATCCGCTTCGAGGGCGTCGAGCGCGGCTTCGAGCGTCGGGGGCGTGGTGGCGACGGTGTCGAGATCCTCGGGCTGGAGGTCATACAGGTCCTTGTCGAGCGGATCGCCGGGACTGGCCTTCGTCTGGATGCCGTCGAGCGCCGCCATGAGCATGGCGGAAAAGAGCAGATAGGGATTGGCCGCGGCGTCGGGACAGCGGTACTCGATGCGCCTCAGCTCGGGGCTGGGCGTGTGAACCGGGATGCGAATGACCGCCGCCCGGTTGCGACGGCTGTAGGCGAGCTTCGTGGGCGCCTCGAAGTTCGGCACCAGGCGTTTGTAGCTGTTGGTCGTCGGGTTGCCGAAAGCACACAGCGCCGGCGCGTGTCGCAGAATGCCGCCGATGGCGTGGATCGCCAGTTCGCTGAGGCCGGCATAACCGTTGCCGGGCAGGAGCGGGATGGTCTCGCGCCAGAGCGCGAAGTGCGTGTGCATGCCCGAGCCGTTATCGCCGAAGAGCGGCTTGGGCATGAACGTCGCGGTCTTGCCGGCCCGGCGCGCGACGTTGCGAATGATGTACTTGGCCAGCATGACGTGGTCGGCGCACTCGACCAACCCCCGCGCTTCCAGGTCGATCTCGCACTGGCCGCCGGTGGCCGCCTCGTGAAAATGAGCGGTGGTGACGATGCCGCACTCGGTCAGGATCTGCGCGATATCGGTGCGCAGATCGGCCAGGCTGTCGGTGGGCGGCACGGGAAAGTATCCCAGCGCCGAGCCGGGCTTGTAGCCCAGGTTGGGGTTCTCCGCCTGACCCCGGTTCCAGGTGCCCTCGGCCGAATCGACGTGATAGTACGCCTCGTGCATGCGCTGCTCGAAGCGGACATCGTCGAAGATGAAGAATTCCAGCTCGGGCGCGATCTGGCACATGTCCGCCAGGCCCGTGGACCGCATGTGGTGGACGGCCTTGCGGGCAATGTTGCGGGGGTCGCGGGTGTAGTCCTGATGCGTGACCGGGTCCTGGATGTTGCAGATCATCGTCAGGGTCGGCCGCTTCGTGAACGGATCAATGAGCGCGGTTTCCGGCTGCGGGACCACGAGCAAGTCGGCCTCGTTGATCGCCCGCCAGCCCACCACGCTGGAACCGTCGAAGCCGATCCCTTCCGCGAACGTCTCTTCGGTGAGCACGTCGGCGGGGATGGCGAAATGCTGCCAGACTCCGGGAAAGTCCATGAAGCGCAGGTCGACCGTCGTGACCTCGCGCTGCCGGATCAGCGCCAAGACCTCTCTGGGAGTCACCGCCGATGGTTCCTTTCTCGAACGACAGCGTGGACGCCTGGCTCCGGCCACGCCGCGGGGAAGCGGTCGCGCAACCAAAGTAACCGAACGGTTGCGGCGGGACCAGACGAACCCGGGGCGGCTGCGCGAAATCGCCTATGCGATCCTTATATCATGGGAAACCGCGAGGTCATGCGATCATGAGAGACCAGAGATAGGCTCCTGGCCTCTTGTCTTCCCCAACTCCCGCTCGGCTTCCTCCCAATCCACGGTGTCGTCGCTGTCGTCCGTGATGGTGGCGATGTCCGCGATCGCTTGCCGCAACCGAGCTGCCTCCCGCGGTTGCTCGGGCTCCGAAATGGGGATGATCCGCCCGCTCTCATCAACGCCCCGTGCCAGCGCGGCCGGCACGGTTTCGATCGTGGCTGGTTCTCCCATCGAAAGCCCTCCCATGCGAATCCCAACGCGGTTGAGTCTTGTAGGGTGCGTCGAGTCTGCGATGACGCACCTCTTCCCTCACGAACTACGGGTTGAATGGGGAAAGGTGCGTCATCGCAGACTCGACGCACCCTACGTTCTGGCTTTGCCATTGCCACACCGGCGCGTTACAGAATGGTCGCCACGGCATGCCAGTTGTCCGGCAGTTGGGGAAGCCGGGCCGCCTCCTCCGGCGTGACCGCACGCTTGGCGCGGATCGTGAAGTGTATCCAGCGATCGCAACGAGGACAGCGACCGACGAACCCGGTATCGTTCCACCAGGCGCGTACCAAGGGATCATGAACCGCTCGGCCATGGGCTTCGAGGCGGAAATCGATCGCCTGCATCCGTTGCTCACACCCCACATGAGGACAGGCCCCATCCGGGTACACAATATGAGGGGCCATCCCGCGCTCCTGGCCACCTTGCCGGTAAAGGGCGTGCATCTGGTCCAATGCCTGCGCCGGTGGAGTCCTCGTCAAGTCGGTGGACATTTCGGCCCTCCTCCGCCTCCTGTCCCCCAGGGACGCTACCCTCTGAGTGAACGATACGCCCCGGCATCGACAGGCAGTGAAGCCTCGACCGCTCGCGGCAATGATCAATACACCCCTTTATCGTACCTGGCCGGGTTGGGTGCGTCGAGTCTGCGAAGACGCCCCGCCACAGCCTCACGCCAGGATCACCGCGCGGAGGAGGTCACGCCATCATGAGACGGTTCGTGATTCTGGAACACTCCTGGAACGGCGTCCACTGGGACTTGATGCTGGAAGAGAAGGACGCCTTGCGCACCTGGGCGCTCGAATCCCCGCTGGCCGAGGGCCGGTGCGTACCGGCTCGTTCCCTGGCCGATCATCGCCGGGTGTACCTGGATTATGAAGGCCCCGTCTCCGGCAACCGCGGCTCGGTGCGCCGGGTGGAATCCGGCACCTACAAGGCGCTGTGCTGGTCCGAGGACCGGGTTGTGGTCCGGCTCCAGGCCTCGGCTCTCAAGGGCGAGCTGGAACTGCGGCGCAGCGTGACGCCGGGGGTGAGCGACCGCTGGGAAGCCCGTCTGGGAAAAGTCGACTGAAGGGCACGCGGGCCGGGCAGCTTCAGCGCGGTCTGGGATTGCCGCTCGGATCGCCCCAGGAGCCGGATGCGGCCGTCCAGAAGCTGGATCCGGTCGAGCAGGATGTCCTTGCGGTTCAGGTAGGGGTGATACCGGATCAAGGCGACCGACTCGGTGCCTTCCTTGGTCCAGCGCACGTCGAGGTTCTGACCGGCGGCCTGGGCCGCGATGTTGTCCAGGAAGCGTTCCGGGGCGACGGGTAGGGCGCCGCGCGGATCTTCTCGACCGTCAAGGCCAGCAGGTTCGGCTCGCGCACGGCAACGCGCAACACCACCCAGACGACCGAGCGGATCGGTCCCTGGTCGAGCTGGAAGGCCAGGATGGCACGGTCGGGCTCGAAGACCACGCGGGGTTCGTGGACGCCGGGGGGGATCAAATCGGCGAAGTGCGTCACCAGGTCCTCGGCCAGCCAGGCATTGACTTCCTCGTCGGTGAAGACCGCCTCCCAGTCGCGGTTCGTTGGCGATGTCGTTGCGGAGCTGGAGGCTCTGCACCACGAACTGCCGCGCCACGTCGTGCTGCTTCGGCACCGGCGCGATGCGTTCGTGGTAGAAACTCGGCTCGTAGGTCACGCAGAACCAGAGCGCCGCCGGCACGCCGGCCAAAAGGATCAGGACAGCACTCCCGGCCAGCCAGAACTGGGATCGCTTCCGCATGACGCCTCCTGCACGCCCCGCGCGGCCAAAGAGAAGGGCGACTCGAACTAGCACCAGAGGCCGGCTGGATGGGAACCGACGAGAGCGATGATGAGGATGGTGGAGGTCATGTGAAACCCTACACCCAGGGAGTCCCGGAGTCAAGCCGGCCTCGGCACGCGCCGGTCCGAGCGCGGCGGTCCGGCCGCCCAGGTCCGGACCGGAAGGGATTCCGTCGCTGCACTCGGGCCATCGCAGGTGAGTTGCCGAACCTCCTCGCTTCGATCATGATAGGGATGACCGAGGTGGGTACCGACTACGGCAGTGGGTCACTTTCCGCGCGGGCGGCGGGGCTGTATAGTGCAAGTATGAGGCGTGTCGCGGAGTTCCCGTCCTGATGCCCAATCGTTTTTTTTCCCTGGCGATCCTCGTAGCCTGGGCCGGCATGGCGCTGGCGTTGATCCGGCGCGACGTGCTGCCGGATCTCCTGATCGGTCCGCCGCCCGATCTGCGTTCGGTCGTGCAGGCCGGGAAGGAACACAGCGAACTGACACGGTGGTCGATCCAGGTGGCCGACGATACGGTCGGTCTGAATCATCGGTCGGTCGGCCAGGTGGAAACCCAGTCGCGGTATGCCCGGGATGGCTGGTGCCGCATGGTCAGCCAGACCTGGTTCGACTCGGGCGCCATGCCTCGCGGGACCGCGCTGGCCGGTGTCGAGAAAGAGCGGGTCGAGATCCGGGCCATCTCCGATATCGACCCGGCGGGCAACCTGGACAGCTTTCGGGTGGTGGTGCATCTGGGTTCCGACGCCCAGGACGCGATGACCATCACGGGCATGGTCCGCGACAACGGCCTGAGGATCAACGCCCAAGGGCCGCTGCCGATCTTGAACTGGACGCGCACCTACCCGTATCAGCCCCGTCAGATGGTCCAGCACGAACTCGGGCCCCTCGACTGGATGCCCAACCTCCAGGTGGGCCAGCGCCTGGAAAAGCCAGATCGTCAGTCCGCTCACCGGCCAGGTCGAGGAGGTCCAGCTCTCGGTCGAGGGGAAACGGGTCATCACCTGGGACAGCAATCCGGTGACGACACTGGAGGTCGTCACCCACGTTCCGCCCTTGACGGCGCGCACGTGGGTCCGCCCCGATGGTCTCGTCTTGCGCCAGGAAGTGCCTTTTCCGCTGGTACGGTTGATGCTGGAACGTCTTCCACAGCGGTACATCGGACCCAGTGCCAAGGGATTGATTCCATGATCGAGCTGCGGGGCGTGACCAAGCTCTTCGGTACCAAGCGCGCCGTGGATCAGCTCGACCTGACGGTCCGCGGGGGCGAGCTATTCGCCTTTCTCGGACCGAACGGCGCGGGCAAGACCACGACGATCAAGATGGTCTGCGGCCTACTGGTGCCGACGAGCGGCGCGGTGCGCGTGGGCGGTCATCCGGCGAGCAGCCAGGCCGCCCGCCAGCTCCTCGCCTACGTGCCCGATCAGCCCTACCTGTACGACAAGCTCACCGGCCGCGAGTTCCTCCGGTTCGTCGTCGAGATGTACGGCCTGGACCGGCGGGTGGCGGTGCGCCGCATCGGCGAGCTGATCGAGACCTTCGAGATGGCGCGACTACGTCGACGATCTGTGCGAGAACTACTCGCAGGGGATGAAGCAGCGCGTCGTCTTCGCCGCGGCCCTGGTGCACGAGCCGCAGGTGCTGATCGTCGACGAGCCGCTGGTGGGGCTCGACCCGCGCAGCGCCCGGATCGTCAAGGACCTGTTCGTCTCCCAGGTCGCGTTCCGGCGTGGCGGTGCTGATGTCCACGCACCTGCTGTCGATCGCCGAGGAGCTGGCCGATACCATCGGCATCATCGACCACGGCCGGATGCTCGCCCATGGCACCCTGGCCGCGCTCCGCGAGCGCGCCCAGATCGCACGCGCCGCTCGGAGACCTTTTCCTCAGCTTGACCGGCGGTGATCGGCCCTATTACGAGGCGCCCGCCCTGGCCGCGACGGAGGGCGACGCCGCATGACCACCGCCCCTCAGGCCGCCGGAGGCGTTTCGCCGGCTCCGACTGCGCTTGGTCCGCAACCAGTTCGCGCGCTGTTGACGCGATCACGGCTGCGGCTGCTCGATGATCCTGCTCTGCAGCGCCATCTTCTGGACGGGCCTCTTCGGCCTCTTCTTCGAGGGCTTTCGGTTCATCGAGCTCGTTCGTGAAGCTCTCGAACGAGGTCGTCGAATACATCTTCAGCATGTTCTTCCTGTCGCTCTTGGTCATGCTTGTCTTCTCGACGGGCATCATCTTCTACCAGGGCTTATTCCAGTCGCGGGAGGCGGCGTACCTGCTGACTACGCCCGCCTCGTCCGACCGGATCTTCGCGTACAAGTTCGTCGAGGCGATGGCGTTTTCGAGCTGGGGATTCCTGCTGCTGGGCAGCCCGATGATGGTGGCGTACGGCATCAACGAGGAGCGCCCGTGGATGTTCTACGCGCTGATCCTGCTGTACCTGATCTCGTTCGTGTTGATCCCCGGGAGCCTCGGCGGCATCGGCGCGATCCTGGTGGCCAACATGCTTCCCGCAGTCGCAAAGCCCTTCTGATCGTGGCTGGGCATGCTGCTGGGGGGCGGGCTGATTGTGCTCGGGAGGCGCTTGTATCACACGCCCGGCGACGTTCTCTCGCGGGACTGGCTCGATTCTCTGCTGGGTCGGCTTGCGTTCAGCCAGCATCCGCTCTTGCCGAGCCGCTGGATGTCGCGGGGACTGGTCCCCGCGGCCGAGGGCGACTACCAGGATGGCCTGTTCTATCTGGCGGTGACGGCCAGCCATGCCGGGCTGGCCTACCTGATCGCGGCCGTGGTCGCGCGCGACCTCTACCGGCTCGGCTACAGCCGGGTCCAGGGGGGGCGTTCCTCGCACCGGCGGGTGGGCTGGTACGGGCTCGATGCGGCGTTTCATCGCGTCTTCTTCTTCCTCCCGCGGCCGATCCGGCTCTTGATCCTCAAGGACCTGCGGACCTTCCGCCGCGACCCGGCGCAGTGGTCGCAGTTCCTCATCTTCTTCGGCCTCCTGGCCTTTTACTTCGTGAACATCCGCCGGCTGAGCTACGACGTCCAGAACCCGTACTTGCGGAACCTGGTGAGCTTCCTGAACCTGGCCGTGACCGCCCTGATCCTCTCGACGTTCACGAGCCGGTTCATCTTCCCGATGCTGTCGCTGGAAGGGCGGAACTTCTGGGTGCTCGGCCTGTTGCCGCTGAGCCGCGCCGCGATCCTCTGGGGCAAGTTCGCGTTCTCGGCGGGCATCTCGCTGGTGGCGACGGAGTTCCTGGTCGTCCTGAGCGACCTGATGCTCCGAGATCGGTCTGCTGCCGATCGTGCTCCACGTGGTGACGGTGGCGGTCCTCTGCCTGGGCCTCTCGGCGATCAGCGTGGGCCTCGGCGCGCGCATGCCGAACCTGCGGGAGGACGACCCCTCGAAGATCGCCGCCGGATTCGGCGGCACGCTCAACCTGCTGGTCAGCCTCGTGTTCATCTTCCTGATCGTGGTGGCCCTGGCGCTGCCTTGCCAGATCCTCCTTGCCGGCCGCCAGCTTCCGGAAACCGGCATCGCGCTCATCGATCAGCCTTATGCCCGGTTCTGGCTGCTGACGTCGATGGTCGTCAGTCTGGGCGTCGGCCTGCTGGCGACCTATGCGTCGCTCCGGGTGGGCATCCGGTCGTTTGAGCGCATGGAATTGTGAGCGCTTCGTAGGGTGGGTCAGCAGCGTCTGCGCCGCGCAACCCACCAGCCGTTCTTGTCCAAAGAGGTGGGTTGCGCGGCGCAGACGCCGCTGACCCACCCTACAAAGCTCATCCCGGAGGGATGGCAGCCATTAGCCCCGGTTCGCGCAGCGCAACCGGGGTTGAGAAGCCGCCGCGCGGTCCGACCCTGGAGGGGTCGCAGCACGCATTCGAGCCGTTCGCGCTGCGACCCCTCCAGGGTCGAGAGCCGTTTCGTTTGGACGTCCAAAGCCCCCGGTTGCGCTGCGCGAACCGGGGCTAATGGCTGCCATCCCTTCGGGATGAGGATTCAGGGAGATTGGGCGGCGGCTCCGCCGCGCTACGAAGACAGGCTCCCCAGGGCCACGCGCAGCGCTTCGAGGGCGAGGCGAGAACAACCCGTGTCCGCGGTGTCCGACAGCGGCGGTGTCTCGACAACAGGGGCTTTGCGGCTGAGGAACACGACCGGGGCCGGGCTGCTATGCGCCAGCAGCAAATCGGCCACGGGATTGTCACTGCGGCGGACGTTCAAGGGCTTCGTCGCGCCGGTCTCCGATCCGAAGACGACGGCGGCATCGCAATAATCGAAGCCCAGGCCCTCTTCACGGAGACTGCGGGGGGAGACCTCGATGACGGCGATCTCGACGCGCGGGTTCAGCAGCAGGTCGTAGGCCCCTTCAATACTGGCCTGATCGCCGGCGCGCAGGCAGCGGTCGCCCACGAACAGGCCCGTGCCGCAGGCCAGTCCCACAGTCTGGCCCGTGGTTTTCAGCCACTGCGCCGCGAGGATGGCCGCGGCCGTGCGTTCGGGACCCCCGGAGAGAGCGAGAATGGGGATGCGGCCATTCTCACCGGGCGGAAAGAGCGAGGCGAGGATCGCGCGGCCGACGGGCCGAGGCAGGCCGACCGCGGGCCGGAGGTGCATGTCCATGCCGGGACCTTCGTTGACCTCGACGATGATGCCCCCCTGCCCTTCCAGGGGCTGGCCGATGTCTTCCGCGACGACATCGACGCCCGCGATGTCCAGGCCGATCACTTCGGTGGCCTCGACCGCGCGGGCGGCGACTTCGGGATGGACCAGGTCGGTCACGTCGATGGCGTGGTTCCCGTTGCGGCGGACCACGACCGTCTCGCCGGCCGGCGGCACGGATTCGGGACGGTACCCGGCCTGTTCCAGCGTGAGCAAGGTGATCGCGTCCAGGCTGATCCGGTTCAGGGGCACGAACAGATCGTCGCCCCGGCGGGGGTCGGAATTGAGCTGCTGGTCGATCAGTTCGGCGATCGTTTGCCGGCCGTCGCCGGTGACGGACGCGGCGTCGCCCCGCGACGCGGCGATCATCTGGCCGCCGATGACCAGCAAGCGGTGCTCGGAGCCGGGGGCGAACCGCTCGACCAGGACCGCCGTGCCTTCTTTCCGCGCCAGGTGATAGGCGGCCTCGATGGCGGCGCGGTCGGTCAGGCCGATCGTGACGCCGCGGCCCCGATCGGCGTCGAGCGGCTTGACCACGACCGGCATTCCGAGCTCACCCGCGGCGCGCCAGGCGTCCTCGGGCGAATCGACGGGACGGCCTTCCGCCACGGGAATACCGACGGCCCGCAGGAGCGTCTTGCTCAGGGCCTTGTCCCACGAGACCAGCTTGGCGATCGCCCCGGTGCGGTCGGTCTCGGCCGTGCGAATGCGATGCTGCCGGGCGCCGTGGCCCAGCAAGACAAGGCTGCCCGTCCCGAGCCTCCGGAACGGGATGTCGCAGTCCCGGGCGTCTTCGAGAATGGCCGTCGAGTTCGGGCCGAAACAGGCGGTCTCGGCCAGCGTGTGCAAGGAGGCAATCTCCGCCTCGATGTCGCACGGTTGCCCCCCCCGGGCCGCGTTGCAAAGCCGGACGGCGGCGTCCAGACAGGCCCGTCCCACGACCTCTTCGCGCACCGCAAAGACGGCGGGGTTTTCCTTCCCCCGGGCCGCGATGCACAGGAACGGCAGCCCGGCCAGACTTCCGCCGGCGCGGTTCTGAAGCGCCGCGGCCACGTGCTCCAGGATGTCGGCCGAGGTGGTTCCCCGTCGCAAGCGATCGGCGAAGCGGCTCGGCGGGTCCAGGTCGCATTCATGGTCGTTCAGCGCGGGCAGCCAGGAGAGAATGCGTTCGGCGCAGGCGCAGGCGGAGGCGACGCTCTCCGTGCTCTCCACCCAGGCTTCCACCACGGGCGCCCGCGACCAGACGTTGGGACCCCGAAGGAACCGGACCTCCCGCATCGGCATTCCTGACGCTCCCGAATCAGCGACCTTGGATCGAACACAGATAGGTGCGGGGGGAATTGGCACGCCCGATTCCGCCCGACTCACGCTCGGTCTCGTACTGTCTCGAGCCCTCAAACCGCGAAGGCTTGATCTGGAAATCGATGTTGAGGCATCGTTCCGGGAAACGATCCTCCAGGCAGGTAGGGACCCTGCCGGAACAGGGCCGAGGTCCGCAGTCGTCCGCGACCTCCCGAGGCGCGTCCATTATCTTTTCCCCCGCCGGGACTCGACAAGGCCAGACCGGAAAACCGTCCGGGCGCCACGGCGCCGGGACTCGGCTATTCGCCGGCCGGCCCGATCCGTTAGGATGGTTCGTGCTGGAAACGCTGTGGTTTCGTGGAGAGGCTCCTTCCTTGGATTCGACGTGGGAACAGTGGGAGGGCATTCCGGAGCCGTTTCGTGACCGTCTGGCCGGTCTGATGGAGTCCGGCGAAGCCATTCTGGGATGGTTCGAGCCGGACCTGGATGAACAGCTCCGTTTTGGATCGAGCCTGGTCGTCTTGACGGAGCGACGGCTGCTCCATTGTGACGGTACGGGTGCGTCCGCGCCGCGCATCTGGCCGCTGGCCGAGCTGTCCCGCCTGTCGGCGCGAGCGCAACGGACTGGGCACGTTCGAGGTCATGGGCACCGCGGGACGGCTGGCGCACGGGTCCTACTCGCCCCGGCGGACGGCGGCCGCGCATGCCTTCGTGAAGACCTTCGAGGAGCTCCAGGCGCTCCGGCGATATCGAGGCGCTGGCGGTCGGCCCCGGCGTGCACGCCGGGACACCTCGGCCGACCACCGCGCCGCGGACGTCCTCGATCTTCCGCCTGGGACGCTTCGCGCGGCCGCACCTCGGGGCCTTGATCTTCGGCATGATCCTGACGCTGGCCACAACGGTCGCCACCCTGATCCCGCCGCTGCTGACGATCCCGCTGACGGACCAGATCCTCGGCCCGTACCAGAGCGAGGTGGAGAGCGTCACGGCCCAAAAGGGTCTGGACCCGGCCACGCGCGCGGTCAAGCTCGAGGCGCTGAAGGTGGCCCACCGCGCCCGTTTCGCGCGGGCGCCCTGGCTGCTGGCCGGACTGGCCGGCGCCGCGGTCGCCGCCTGGCTCTTGAGCTGGTGGCAGGGCTACGTCATCGCCGCGGTCAGCGAGCGCATCACGGCCGATGTGCGCAACCAGACGTATGCCCACCTGCACAAGCTCTCGCTCGAATTCTTCGGCGGCAAACGCACCGGCGATTTGATCGCGCGCATCAGCAACGACTCCGAGCGGATCTGCGTGTTCCTGTCGGACAACTTGCTCGATTTCCTCACGGACGTCCTGTTTCTGGTGGGAACGGCGCATCGTTTTGATCCGCATGGACGCGCTCCTGGCACTCGCGACCATGGCCGTGGTGCCGCTGAACGTCTGGCTGGTCTACCGCGTCCGGGGCGCGCTCGAGCACGGCTTCTCGCGGGGCAGCCGGGCCTGGTCCGAGATGACGAACGTGCTGGCGGACACCCTGCCGGGCATCCGCGTGGTCAAGGCGTTCGCCCAGGAGCGCCGGGAGGTTCAGCGCTTTCAACAGGCCAATGAGCGGATCGTACAGGCCAACAACCGCGTCAACGCCGTCTGGACGTTCTTCTGGCCCATGGTCGCGCTCTTGAACCAGATCGGCTTTTTGATCATCTGGGCGGCCGGCACCTGGCGCATCTACGACCAGCGCATCACCTACGGCATCTTGTTTGCATTTGTCCAGTACATCACCAAGTTCTACATGCGCATGGAGGCGATGAGCCGGATCGTCTCCGCCACCCAGCGCGCGGCCACGAGCGCGGGGCGGATCTTCGAGCTGCTCGATCGCCGGCCGAGCGTTCCCGACCCGGCTGATCCGGTGCCGTTGCCGGGTGTCAAGGGAGCGATCGAGTTCCAGAACGTGGGCTTCCGCTACGGCCACCGCCGCGTGCTCCACGATGTCAGCTTCGCCATCCGGCCGGGCGAGATGATCGGTGTCGTCGGACCCAGCGGCGCGGGCAAGAGCACCATGATCAACCTGCTCTGCCGGTTCTACGATGTCACTCAGGGTGCGATCCTGGTCGATGGCATCGACCTGCGCCGGCTGTCCGTGCAGGACTACCGCAAGCACATCGGCCTGGTGCTCCAGGAGCCGTTCCTGTTCTTCGGCTCGATCGCCGAGAACATTGCCTACGGACGTCCGGACGCCACCCGTGGCGAGATCATGGCGGCGGCCCGCGCGGCCCGCGCTCATGAGTTCATTCTGCGGCTGCCCGACGGCTACGATACGCACGTCGGCGAGCGCGGCCAGTCGCTCTCCGGCGGCGAGCGCCAGCGCATCTCGATCGCCCGGGCGCTGTTGATCGACCCGGCGATCCTGCTGCTGGACGAAGCGACCTCGTCCGTCGATACCGAGACCGAGCGCGAGATCCAGGAAGCGCTCGACAACCTGATTCAGGGCCGGACGACGATCGCCATCGCGCACCGCCTGAGCACGCTCCGCAAGGCCGACCGCCTGGTCGTGCTCGAACGCGGGCGGGTGGTGGAAATCGGGCAGCACCAGGAACTCCTCGGCGCAACGGCACCTTCGCCCGCCTGCACGAGGCCCAGTTTGAACTGGCCCAGGGACTCATCCCGGTGAGCTGAACGCCGCGTTTTGCTCCCGGTCCGAGACTCGCTCATGAACTCCGCACATACCGATCCGACGCTCGACTTCAACCTGAGCCTCGATGCCTGGGGACGGCTCGTGCTGCGCGACGCCGCGGGGCGCATTTCTATCGGCGTCGAGCCGGTCCGGCTCTTTCCCCTCAGCGATCCCACGCACTGGCTCGTCTTGTGCGACACGGAAGGCCGCGAGGTGCGCGCCATCGACGACCTGTCCCGCTTGCCCGCAGATTGTCTCCACCTCCTCGAAGCCGAGCTGGCGCGCCGCGAGTTCCTGCCGGTCATCAGGCGCATCGTGCACGTCACGAGCCGCACCCTGCCGTCGGATTGGGACGTGGAGACCGACCGCGGACCGATCCGGCTCTCACTCGACGGCGAGGACCATGTGCGCGTGCTCGGCCCGCACCGGCTGCTCATCACCGATACGACCGGCCTGCGCTATCAGGTCCCCGACATCCGCAAGCTCGACGCCAGCAGCCGCCGAATCCTGGAACGGTTTCTGTGAAAGGCGGTCTGGAAAAGCCCCGAAGGGGCGGCAGCGAATAGCCCGGGGCGTCAGCCCCGGGAACCGGCAACGACGCGCCACGACCGTTCTGTCGCCCCTTTGGGGCTTCGGAGGAAGATTCTCTCGGCACGGTTCCCGTTCCCGGGGCTGACGCCCCGGGCTATTCGCTGCCGCCCCTTCGGGGCTTTCAGAACAGACTCTCACTGCCGCCCTTCCAGGGCTGAAACCCGCCTATAGAACCCCAAGCCGGGCCAGGAGCGGTATGACCAGCGCCAGCACTTCCGGCGCGAACCGGGCCAGCGCGGCCAGGATCAGCAACTGATACGTCCGTGACAAATAGAGCGCGGCCCGGCGCCGCCGTGGCGGCTCCAGCGGCAAGGGCGAGCCGATCAGCACCGCCGGCACGACCCAGGACGCGAAGAACAGGTACAGGAACAGCCAGGCGGCCACGCTCGCCAGGATGCCCAGAGTGTGCGTACCGACCTGGATCCAGCTCATCATCTCCAGCGCAAAGACATTGCCCGGACCGCCTCCCCGTTGATAAGGGAAGCCTCCATATATGCTGCCGTAGGAGGGATTGCCCATCGCCGCCATGAGGAACCGCGACCAGCTTCCTTCTCCGCCCAGGAAGCTATACGTTAATCCGCCGTTGATCCCAAAAAAGACCGTCCAGATCCACAGCGCGGCAACGCGCGCAACGAGTGCCTCCCGGTGGTCGATTACCGGCTCAGGCTTCGGCGCTTCCGGCACGATCTCGCTCATGGGACGTCTCCTCCCGCTTGTCAGGACCCGTCCACACTACTATGCTCCACGCTGAGCCGCAATGACGAGGCCCCCGTTCCGAACGGAGCGGCCTTTCTGTGTAGCGGCGGCCGTCCCGGCCGCTCCGGATCTGGGCCCCCGGAGCGGCCGGGACGGCCGCCGCTACACAGAAGAGCCACCTTCTCGCACACCCTCCGAGACACTGCGAAGGACACCCCCATGGCGAGCGAGCGACCGATCCGGGTAGCCATTGTCGGGCTGGGTTTTGGCGCGGAGTTCATCCCGATCTACCAGAATTATCCCGGCGCCGAGATGGTCGCGGTCTGCCGGCGCGACCGCAAGGGACTCGACCAGTGCGCCGATCAGTGGAAGGTCCCCGTCCGTTACACCGACTACCGGGAACTGCTCCAGGACCCGAACATCGACGCGATCCACATCAATTCACCCATCCCCGATCACGGCTGGATGTCGGTGGAAGCTCTGAAGGCCGGCAAGCACGTCGCCTGCACGGTGCCGATGGGCACGTCGATTGACGAATGCCGGGCCATCGTCGCCGCGCAGCGCGCCAGCGGCAAGGTTTACATGATGATGGAGACGGTCGTCTACAGCCGCGAGTTCCTCTTCGTCCAGGAGCTGTACCAGAAGGGCGCGCTGGGCCGCATCCAGTTCCTCCGCGGCAGCCACCAGCAGGACATGGACGGCTGGCCCGACTACTGGCCCGGCCTGCCGCCCATGTGGTACGCCACGCACTGCGTCAGCCCTTGCCTGGCCATCCTGGGCAAGAAGGCGGACAGCGTCGTCTGCTTCGGCTCGGGCCGCATCCGCGAGGAGCTCATTTCCCAGTACGGCAGCCCTTTCGCCGTCGAGACGGCCACCTTCTCGATCCAGGATTCCGACGTCTGCGCCGAGGTCACGCGCAGCCTGTTCGATACCGCCCGGCAGTACCGCGAGAGCTTCGATGTCTTCGGCAGCAAGCAGAGCTTCGAATGGCAGCAGGTCGAGGGCGAGGAACCGGTCCTCCACACCAAGAGCACGCGGGAACACCCGCTCGCCGAGTCGGAAATCCCGCGCCGGGTCGCCGTGCCGGATTCTGCGCAAAGGCTTCCCGAACCGATCCGACGGTTCACGACCAAGGGGGTTTACAGCCTCGGTGCCGGCGCCGAGCACCTGTCGTTCACCCAGGGCGGCGGCCATGGCGGCTCTCATCCGCATCTCGTCCATGCCTTTCTGAGCGCCGTTCGGGGCGAGCGTGCCGCGTTGCCGGACGCCGAGACCGCCGCCAACTGGACGATGGTCGGCCTCTGTGCCCACGAGTCGGCCCAAAAGGGAGGCGTCAAGATGCCGATCCCGCGGTTTTGAGAGTCTGTTCCAGAAGTGGCGATCCGGTGAATCCGGTTTCAGCCCCGTAGGGGCGACAGCAAATAGCCCAGGGCGTCAGCCCTGGGAACCAGGGCGGTAGAAGCCCGCGTCTTTCTTTCGCCCCGTCGGGACTGCGGAGAGGGTTCTTGTGCCCGTTTCGCAGTCCCAGGGCTGACGCCCTGGGCTATTCGCTGTCGCCCCTACGGGGCTGAAACCGAAATCACCAGACAAGCACTTCTGGGACAGACTCTCAGCCGGCGGCGCGGACGGCCGGGCCGCGTTCCATCCAGTTCTCCAGGTTCTGCCGGAGATGCCGGGGCAGGAGGCTCCCGCCGTCCTTCGCGGCCGGGAGGACGGGGGCCGGGCTACGGCTCGGCGGCGGCGGCGGAGGCGGGGCGGTTGGCTTCGTTTTGCACGCCGGGGCCGGGGCCGGGGCCGACCGCCGCGCGCGGGCGGCGGGGCGGGCACGGCGGACGCCGGGGCCGGCTCACGCGCCAGGAGCAACCGCAGACAATGATTGAACGTCCGGTCCGCGGCCGCGCCCAGTCGTCGCACCTGCTGGACCTCGGGACTGAAGTCAAAACGGGCATCGGCCTCAAGAAGGGCATACTCGTACTGATCGATCCGGGCCCGTTGCTCGGCCAGTTCCTTCAGCGCGGCGATCTCCTCGGCGACACGACCGGCCAGATCGTGCCGCGCCTCGGCGGCCTCGGCCGCGTCGGCGCAGGTGGCGCGCAGCCAGAGGTTTTGATAGTCGATCGCCCAGCCGTCCAGGTGCCGCTCGCTGGGCCGTACGCACAGCAGTTCCAGCGCGCGTTCGAGGTCCTTCTCGTTCCAGTCGCACTGGCCGTCTTCCAGTCCGCGGGCGAGGTTTTCCCAGCGCGTGACGAGCCAGTCACAACCCGCCGCGGTTTGCCGCAGGCGCAGGACCGTGCCGGCGGGGTCCTCGGCGAGGTGGGTGCCCAGCGTCTCCGCGGCTCCCATGCGGTCGATGTCGAAGCGCTCCAGGTCGCGCTGGCGATTCGCTTCGGTGAGCGTCATTTCCAGATGGAAACAGCGCCGGGAGCGTACCGCGGCGAGCGCCATGCGGTGGACCATCTCGCTCTCCAGCTCATTGATGGGTTTCAAGTCCTGCGCGAAGGCCGCCGTCTTGGCGTGGACTTCGGCTTCCATCTCGGGCGGCAGCGCGACGCCTGCGCCGCTGAGGCCGTGCTTGACCGCGTTGGCGCGGGCCTTGCGCTTGCCCTCCTCGGTGACGGGCCCGGTGCTTTTCTTGGCATTGGCCTGGTTGGCCGCTCGTCTCGCGTCGCTGCACGCCATGAGGAATCCTCCGGCTGAGAAAAGGAGTCGGTCTTTCTCATCGGGATCGTCTGGGGCAGGCTTGCGGTTTCGGGAAAGTGTTTAATTTGGCTTGAATGAGGGCGGACGCGAGCGGATTTGCGGGTTTTGCGGGAGGGCCGGTTTGTGTCGGGTGCGTCGCGTCCGCGTGGATTGTCTCTGTTGCGCGGAACGACCCGGCGTGAACGCCGGGCCGACGAGAGAAAAAGCCCGGTGAACCGGGCTGGGAGAGGCGCGTCTGAGCGTGTGGTCTTTCGCCCGGTTCACCGGGCGTGCCGCGCCGCGGTCACAGGCCCGGGCGTTCACGCACGCCGGGCCGAGCGGCGCCGGGGTCGGTGGCGGCGCCGCCGCGCTACGGGAAAGGCAGCCCCGGAGACGCGATACCCGTTGGCTCAAAGCAAGCCCCGGAACGCGATCCGGAGATACTGGTTCAATAACGGCGCGGTGAGCTCCGACGGCGTGACATCCAGCACGTGCGCGCCCATCTGGCGGATGCGCTCCAGAACTTCGCGCCTTTCGTGGAGCAAATCGAGCGCCGCGGCCTTGCGGAAGCCGTCGAGTGCCCGCGCGGGCCGCGCGCGGGCCGCCTTGGCCAGATACGGGTCTCCCAGCGCGGCGAAGAGCACCAGGTGGCGGCGCGATGCCAGGCTCAGGTGCGCGATCATGTCGGCCGCCGTCTGCGCATCGACGAAGTCGGTCAGGACCACCAGCAGCGACCGTTTGGGATGCGACGAGGCCAGATACCGCAGGCAGCGGCCGTGGTCCGTCTCGGTGTAATCGCCGCGCAGGTCATACAGCGTATCGGTGATCGGCCGGATCTGTCCGACGTGGGCGCGCGGTGGCACCCAGGTATGGACCCGGTACGAGAACGTACACAGCCCGACGCAGTCGCCCCGTCCCAGCGCGACGTGCGCCAGCACCAGCGCCGCGTTGATGGCATGGTCGAGCTTCGAGACGCCATCAAGCTCGGCGTTCATCAACCGGCCGCTATCGACCAGCAGCAGGATCGTCTGGTTACGCTCGGCCTGATGCTCGCGGAAGATCGGTTTGAAACGGCGCGCCGTGGCCTTCCAGTCGATCATCCGCACATCGTCGCCGGGCACATAATCGCGCAAGGATTCGAATTCCCAGGCGCCCCGCGGACCCGCACCGGCCGCAGTCCCAACAGGTCGAGCCGGTTGGCCCGCGCCAGGATGTGAAAGCGATGGAGGTCTTCCAGGTTCGGATAGACGTGCGATTGCCCCGGGGCCGGGATGACCTTGCGGCGTTCCCACAGACCGAGGACCGACCGATAGCCGACGTGGATTGGACCCCACTCCACCCGCCCGCGAATCCTCGGCTGCACGTTGTACGTCCAGGACGCCTCGCCGCGCGGTGCGACCGTGCCCGACAGTTCCTCTTGCTCGACGCGGAAGCTGGCCGGAATGGAATCGCGCATGCGCGAGCCCGGAGCGCGACGGCCGAGCGGTTGCGCAGATGCACGATGATCGACTGAAGGCCCAGGACCGACATGCGCTCGGGGGCCGTCCGCGCCGCTTCAAGAGCGGACGGGCGGGGCGTCAAGAACCAGTCCAGCAGCGCCGCGACCGTCACCACGAGGTCGAAGGCCAGCAGCGGCAGCCGGGCCTCGGGGATGAACAAAATGGCGGGGGCGGCCACGGCCGCCGCCACCGCCCATCCCACCAGTCGCCGCGAGGGGATGCTGCTCACCGCGGGATCTCCGTCCGGGACAGCACCTCGTCGATGATATCGTCGGGCCGGAAGCCGTCCACTTCGGCCCCCGGCTTGAGGCGCAGCCGGTGCCGCAGCACGGGTCTGGCCACCGCCTTGATGTCGTCGGGCAGGACGTGGCTGCGGCCCATGAGCTCGGCGCGGGCCTTGGAGGCCATCAGCAGCATCAGCCCGGCCCGCGGACTGGCGCCGAACTCCACCTTGAGGTTGTCCCGCGTGGCCCGGATCACCCGCGCGATGTAATCGAGCAGCTCATCGCGGATCGTTTGCTGACGGACCTTCTCCTGCGCCGCGCAACGCCGACTCGTCGCCGATGCAGTCGAGCTGGAAACGGTCGAGATCCTCGACCCGGATGCCCTGCTGGTGGACGCGCAGGATGCCCACTTCCTGCGCGGCCGCCGGATACCCCATCAGGATCTTCATCATGAAGCGGTCGAGCTCGGCCTCGGGCAGCGGGTAGGTGCCCTCCTGCTCGATCGGGTTCTGCGTGGCGAACACCGTGAAGACGGACGGCAGCGGGTAGGAGACGCCATCGACGGTGACTTGACGTTCCTGCATGGCTTCCAATAGGGCCGCCTGCGTCTTGGCCGGCGCCCGGTTGATCTCGTCTCCCAGGACGAACTGCGCGAAGACGGGGCCGGGTCGAAAATGAAACTCCTGCTGGTGCGGGTCGAAGATATTCGTGCCCAGGATGTCGGCGGGCATCAGGTCGGGCGTGAACTGGATGCGCTTGAAGGCACAGGCGAACAGGCGGGCCGTGACGCGGATCAAGAGCGTCTTGGCCGTGCCGGGCACGCCTTCGATGAGGACGTGTCCGCCGGCAAACAGGCAGATGAGGACCTGTTCGATCACGTCGTCCTGCCCGACGATCACCTTGGCGATCTCACGGCGCGCGGCACGGTCCAGGCTACCGTCTGGTGCGGGATCGGAAGAAGTCATGGTGTCCGGCTTCCAGTTCGTTCATGAGTTTCACAAAGGCGTGATGGCCACCGCCGGGTGGCACGCCCGTGGTCGTCAGCAAGCGCAAAAAGGTCGCTTCGTCGATCGGCCGGCGCCGGGCGGCCTCGCGCGAGAATCTCGGGAGGCGTATCCGCCGCGAGTCCCAGGCTTTGCTCGATGTCCCTCGCCAGATTCTCCCGCGCCGTGCGGATGGCGTTGTTGTAGTCTCCCCGGCGTTCCAAAAGGGCAGCCAGGGCGTCGAGAAATTCCTCCACCGAGCGCCGTCGCGGCGGCGGCACCGACTGCAACGAGCCGAACCGGGGCGCGTGGTGCCAGAGCAAGATCGCGGTCAGGAGCAGCAATTGCAGGGTCATCCAGAGCGCCGGGGGACGCAGCAACAGCACGGCCACGCTGGGACGATCGCGCAGACCATGCACATATTCATCGAAGGCAATACGGTCGCCGCGCATGGCTTCGGCCAGCCGGCAGGCGAGCACGGCGTTGTCGGCTTTCGGCAAAAGCGCATTGGTCAAGAACGCCGGCCGGTTCACCAGCCAGACTTCACCCCGGCCCACATCATAGATGGTCACGAACGGCGCGCCACCGGCCTTGACCCACACCCGCCCCTTTTCCCGAGGCCCGAGAACCAGCGGCGAGCCGCCCGACAGCTTCGTGAGGTCGGGGCCCTCGGCGTCCTCGTCTTTGGGGTCCGCGTCGCGCTTCTTGATTTCCACGTCGAGCCCCAGCCCCCGCGCGACGTCCGCCGACGAGGTGGCCAGAAGCAACGTCCCGCCATTACGGACCCAGTCGGCCAGGGCCGGCAGCTCCGCATCCTTGGCGGCGGGGTCCAGCACCCAGCGCACGCCTTCGCCGGTCGGTTGTTTCGACCGCTCGACCGGATAACCGAGATCCTCCAGCAGCAGATAAACGGCCCGGAACCCCGACGACCCGGCGTCGTAGCTCGTCCCCCGGCCGGTGGGATCTTGCTTCCCTCCCACGAGCATCGCCAGGGTCAACAAGAGCAGGACCGAGGCGGCCGGCACGGACCACCAGAGCCGCGTCAGGCGTTCTTGTTGCGTGTCGATCCCGTCATGTTCCGGCACGGCTGCCTCGCCCTTTTTTGTCTCACCCCAGCTCTTGTAGGGTGGGCACGGCCCACCATCCTGTCTTGGTCGCGGCCTGGTCTTAGCCCCGAAGGGGCGGCAGTAAATAGCCCGGGGCGTCAGCCCCGGGAGCCAGGGCCGCGACCGCACCATCCTCCCCCCAGCCCCGCAGAGGCGACAGAAACCGGGATTCCGCTTGGTGTTCTGTCGCCCCTGCGGAGCTACGGAGGGGTGTAGCGGCGCGGTGTTCACTCCTCCCGGGGCTGACGCCCCGGGCTATTTACTACCGCCCCTTTGGGGCTAAAACTCACTTCCCGTACACCCTCTCAGCGCGAATCACTTCAGGCCAAACTTTCAAAAAGCCCCAGGCACGCGTCGTAAAGCTGCCGGTCGGTCGGGATTCTCCCGTACCAGTGCTGGTCGAGTGCGTCCACGAAGACCTTCAAGACCGCGTGCATCTGGGGCCGGTCCGCGAACAACGCCAGGTATTCGCGATTCGTGTAAGCCTTCTGGTAAGAGACGCTCCCGCGTTCGTCCAAGCGAAAAACCAGCGAAAGGAACAGGAACCGGATGGCCTCGGTGAAGTCGCCCCGCGCCGCCTGCTGGCGGGCTTCATCGCGGTACGCTTCGGAGAGAATGCGGTGCTTCTCTCCATTCCTTCCGGGTGCGGCCCCCCGGGTGGCCACGAAGAAGGCGCTGCGGACCGTCCAGACAATATGGGTCAGCAGGAGCACCAGCAGGATGAGGCATCCCACGATGAGCAGCCAGAACAGGGTCGGCGCCGTGTCGTAAAGCCCTCCCAGCCAGCGGAAGAGGGCGTCGAGGTGCTTCAAGAGCCAGGCGGGGAGGCCCAGCTCGTGACTCGGGGCGAACTCGGGCCGCGCCAGGACCTTCTGAAGGGCCTGGTTGACCTCGGCCGGGGGCGGGTGTGGCGGCATCGCCGCGGCGGGCTGGGCCAGCGCCGCCGCGAGGATGCCGCCCGCGACCGGCTCGGCTCCCCCCCTTACCAAGGGGGGGTCCGGAGGGGGGGTCTCGGTCTTGGACCGTCGCCCGCATCGAGCCGCGAAGAACCCCCCTCAATCCCCCCTTGGTAAGGGGGGAAGCCAGAGACAGCGATACGGAAACACCCTCTATGCCTCATTCCTGGATGTCCGCTCCCCACTCTTTCGCCGGGGCCGTGACGGGCTGGGGCTTGGCGGCCAGCTCCAGGTCGTAACCTTCCTTGCGGATGCGGAGATCGAAGTAGAACAGCGTCCAGCAGATGGCCGAATACGCGGCGACCAGGTACTGGACGAGGAAGGTGATCACGATGTTGACATAGAAATTGGGGTAGATGGGGATCTGCCTGGGTAAATCCTGCGCCCGCGAACCACCTCGTAGCTCGGGTAGACGGTCTGGAGCAAGCCGGCCGCCGCGCTGACGAGAAGGCTGATGATAATCAGGAGGAAGCCCACCCAGAGTACGCGGCCTCGGAAGCCCTTGGTCAGGTCCCGGCTGCGCCCGAGCGCCGCGGACCCCGACAGGTCTTCGACGACGACGACTTGCGCGATGAAGGCGAACCAGATCGAGAAGAGGATGCCGGGCACGATCAAGAGGAAATAGCCCCCCATGATCGCCAGGCCCGCGAGGATCGACGTGCCGATGAGGGCGCCGACGCGGCCCCAGGCGAACTTGAGCGCTTCACCCATCCCGCACGGTTGGCCGACGAACTCCTGAACCACCACCCGTAGCGAAGCGGCATTCCCCAGGTAGGCGAAAATCAAGCTGACAAAGGCCAGGACCAGGAAACCGACGAGGGCACCAACGGCCAGCCCCCCGGACGGGCCGCCGGGATTTTCCATAGAGGCGGTGACCGAGGGCATCACCAACTGAACGATCAAGGCCGGCAATCCCACGATCAGGTTGATCGCGTAGAACGTCCCCAACCGCGCCATGAGTAGCTTCAGGCCGCGGTCGAGAATGTCGCCGAGGGTCATCGAGCCAATGGGAAAGAGCATGGAGTTCTCCGATCGCTGGTTGAGGTGTGGGTCCTCCCACATCGGGAGTACGCAACACATGATCGAGATCGAAAGGAGCCAGGAGACGCCGCCCGGTTCCACCCGGTCTGGCTCCGTCCGTCGCTTGCCGAGGCCCGATGATTCGCGTCCCGTGCCGCACAGGGCCGAGTCCAGAGTAACCACGTCGGATTATCAAAGAGGGGACCCGTGGAATCAAGGAGGCGCTCTTCCCCGGCGCCGGCAACCCCATATTCCCCCGGCAAGAAAGTAGGTCGGACAATCCTGTCCGACTCCCCCGGCCTGTCGGACAGGATTGTCCGACCTACAGGAGGATCTTCTTTGCCGGGGTAATATCGTTCAGCAAACACATAGGGTGGCCGGGGTTTCGGTGTTTCTCCCCCTTCCTTGCGGGAGCGGGTCCGGGGGTTTTCCGGCCCCCTCTCCCCCTGCGGGAGAGGGTTGGGGTGAGGGGTGCGGGGATCAGCCAGGGCCAGACCCTTTCCCCCTCTCCCTAACCCTCCCCCGCAAGGGGGGAGGGGACCAGAGAAATCCTCCTCGCACCCGACTAGAATCCACAACCCGCAGTGATTCCCTCACTTCGTGCCCAGGTTCTCGAACCAGTACAACCCGCTCTTCCCCGGGCACACCAGATCGAGATCGCCATCGTGGTCCAGGTCGATGGCGACCATATCCAGGCCGGTGCCGGCGGTGCCGGGGGGGAAGTCTTTCTGGGCGTCGCGCTTGGAGATGTCGGCGGGAGCGTTCCGGGCCGGCTCGCTCTTGTAGATCAGGTTGCGGTTCCAGGTCCTGGCGGCGCGATCGTAGCGGTACGAGGCGATGATCGAGGGCTCGACGTCGCCGTCTTCCTTTTCGTGGGCATAGACGCGCTTGCCCGTCACCAGTTCGTCGTCCTTGCCGTCGCCGTTCAGGTCGGCCCAGCGGAGGATGTGGACGGACGAGACCTCGTTGTCGATGACCATTGGCGCAGGACCAGGACGAGCGCCGTCGGCCGCCTTCGCGCCTTTCATCCAGAGCAGGCCATGAGCGTGGCCGTTGCCGTAGACGAGGTCGGCCACGCCGTCGCCGTCGATGTCGCGGGCGTGGATCGGGATGCCGGGGGCGCCGAGGTTCCAGACCGGGTGCCAGGTCCAAGTTTCGGTGGCCGGGTGGGCCGGGGATTCGAACCACCCCTTGGGAGTGAGCAGATCGACGCGGCCGTCGCCGTTGACATCGCCGTAGCCGGAACCATGACCGGCCGCGGCGGTGCCGAAGTCATACTTCTTGAACTTCGGCTCGGGACCGGCCTTTTCCAGGCTGTAGAAGACGACCACGTTGACCGTGTTCGGGAAGATATCCACCTTGCCGTCGCCGGTCAAATCGACACCCAGGGCGACCTCGCTGGGACCGGGCGTGTCGATCAGGTGCAAGGGCCATTCCTTGTTCTTGTCGCCGGGGTTCTCGACCCAGGAAATGTCCTTGCCGAAATAGGAGCACGTCACGAAGTCGGTGCGGCCGTCGCCGTTGACGTCCATCGGGATGGTGGCGAACTCGTTGTAGTACGTGCCTTGCTTGGCGAACTCGCGCACCGGGTGCGGCGTCCACGTGGGGCCCTCGTACCACTGGTTGCCGCAGACGATATCGAGATCGCCGTCGCCATCCACGTCGAAGACGCCGGCCGATTCATAGGCGCTCTTGGCGTTGATGGCGTGCTTGCGGAAGGTCGGCTCATTGGCGAGCGCCCCTCCGCTGAGGATGACCAGCGTGAGGGCGGCGAGCAGAGGGCGGAACATGGTCGGGAATCTCCGTGAGGAACAGCAAGCAGAAGGCAGCCGGAAGCGAGCAGCGGGTCAGTCTTCGTCCACGTTGTCTTCCTCGGGTTCGTCCTGGTGGATTTCCCAGCCGAGGGCGAGGGCGGCGGCGGCGAGCACGCGCGCGGCGGGTTCGGTGTCGACGTCGGGGAGCTCGAAGTTGATGGCCTCGACGTGCGGCCCGTCAAACTCGACGTACCCGCGCAGGCGCGAGGGCGCGACTTCGAGCCAGGTCTCGTCGTCGCCCTGGACCACGACTGCCGGGTGGCCTTCGGCCAGGATCGCGGCGGTCCAGTCGTCGAGGGTCTTCGGGGCTGTGTTCCAGCTCGGGATCGCCAGGAGCTCGATCATGAGAGAATCTCAGACCTCGGGAAGGACCCAGGGCTTGCGGTATTCCTCGCGGAACAGGTGCGCATTGGCCGCGGGATGATTGGTAACGCGCTCGGCCGCGCCGTCCCAGGCCAGCGTGGTGCCGGTGCGGAGCGCCAGGTTGCCCAGGTGGGCGAGTGCGCTCAGTTCATGACCATACCCGAAGTGGCACGAGCACTGCGCCCGGGTCTTGATGGCATCGAGCCACTCCCGATGGTGTCCCACCGAGCGGGGCAGCGTTTTGGGAGGCTCGGTGATCTCCGCATTGCCGTTCGGGACAATCTTGTAATCGCTGTAATGGCCGTGGAGCGTCGCCTTCGTGCCGTAGAACGCAATCCCCGCGCCACGGTCGAAGAAACCGCGCGGGCTGTGGTTCTGGTGGCTCCAGATGAGGTCGAAGCCTTCGTTGTAGTGGTAGACGACTTCGAGCGCGTCGGGCGTTTCGGCGTTGTCGTCGGCGTAGCGCTGGCCGCTGGCGGTGATCATCGCGGGGGCTTTCACGTTCATGGCCCAGTGGACCGGATCGACGAGGTGGCAGATGAAGTCGCCGAGCTGGCCCCCAGCGTAGTCCCAGAAGTAGCGCCAGGTGAAGTGGAACCGGTTCGGATTGAAGGGCCGCTTCGGCGCGGGGCCGAGCCAGAAATCATAATCGCAGCCCTCGGGAGGGGCCGTATCCGCCGGCTTGCCGAGCGAATGCGAACCGCCGGCCATCCAGACCCTGGCCAGCCGGATCGGTCCCAACACGCCCGACTGGACGATCTCGACCATGCGGTGATACGACTCGCCGGCATGAATCAGGTTGCCCATCTGGGTGACGCGCTTGTGCTTCGTCGACGGCCGTGACAACCGCGCCGGCCCTCGCCGATCGTGTAGGTCAGGGGCTTCTCGCAATACACGTCCTTGCCCGCCTGGCAGGCCAGAATGGTCGCGATCGCGTGCCAGTGGTCGGGCGTGGCGATGACCACGGCGTCGAGATCCTTGCGGTCGAGGAGCTTGCGGAAGTCGCCATAAAGCTCGGGCTTGCCGCCGGCCGCGTCCTTGGCGCGGCGGGCGTGCGCTTCGTCCACGTCGGCGATGGCGGCGACCCGGACATCGCCGAACCCTTTGAAGATGTTCAAAAGCCCGCTGCCCATCCCTCCCACGCCGATGAAGCCGAGCGTGATCGCGTCGTTCGGGGAGGTCCTGGGTTCATCGGCCAGGGAAGAGCGGCCGGCCAGGGCGAACAGGGTCGAGGCAGCCAGGAAGTCGCGGCGGTTCAGGGCGGACATCGGGATGGGCTCGAGAAAACGGTGGGTGGGAACCTCGCTCCAGGTGCGTTCGTAACAGACGGCGGCCGGAACCTCAAGCGGCCAGTGTCCGGAAGCGGTCCTCCTCGTTACACTGGGGCCTGCGCAAACCGTAACCCGGAGGACCTCCCATGCTCGCGCTGCTGCCGATCGCCGCATGCCTCGTGCTGGCCGCCGCACCCGACGAGACACCAAGCGCCCTGGAGCACAACCCCGCCGGCTGGACGGACCTCTTGGCCGAGGCCGGGCCGTCTCTGAAAGGCTGGACGCGCGTGCCGATTCCCCCGAACGGCACCTTGAAGGAGCCCTCCCCCTGGTCACTCGACGCGGCCTCGGGCGTCTTGACCTGTGCGGGCGACAAGTCGGGCCATGAGTGGCTGCGCTGGGACCGCGAGCAAAACGATGGCATTCTCCACGTCGAATGGCGCTTCGTGCCCGTGGCAGGCAAGAAGGGCTACAACTCGGGCGTCTTTCTGCGCAACTCGGCCGACGGCCGCATCTGGTACCAGGCGCAGGCCGGCTCCGCCTCCGGCGGCTTCCTCTTCGGCGACATGCCCGACGGCGAGGGCGTGAAGCGTTTCCAGGTGCCGCTTCCAGAACAGGACAAACGTGTCAAGCCGGCCGGCGAGTGGAACACCTTCGAGCTGACCGTGCGCGGGCATGACCTGTCCCTGTGGGTCAACGGCGCCGAGACCGGCGTCTGGCATCACTGCGATCCCACGCACGGCTTCGCCGGCCTGGAAGCCGAAGGCTGGCGCATCGAGTTCCGCAACGTGAAGCTCAAGCCTCAATGACGTAGGCTGGGTCTTGTAGGCTGGGTCTTGTAGGCTGGGTCTTGTAGGCTGGGTCAAGACCCAGCCCACGACAAGGGAATGCTGGGTCTTGACCCAGCCTACAAGACCCAGCCTACTTGATGCCGAAATCCCCCAGCGTGTTGCGCCAGACGCTGTGAATGTGGTTGGCGTTGTTCTGGGTGTTGTTGAACTCGATCAGGAAGGTCGGCCCCTGGACCTTGTACGCGTGCGGCTGGTTGCGATCGGCGGGGCCGTACCAGCCGAAGCGGACCTGTTCCGGCCCGGCCGCGATGATCTCGTCCATCCAGGCGGCGGCGACCTCGTCGGGCATGTTGCCGGCATAGGCTTCGACGAGTGCGCGCATCAGATCACGCTGGTTTTCGTTCATGTCGCCGAAGGCCACACCCTCGGGTGTGGACGAGGTGCGCGCCGGCAGACCGCCGTTGGCCCCTGGCCCCGAATTGCTGCCGATGTCCTTGGGGACCTCGCCGCCGAGCAGGGCGGTCTTCTGCTGGTTCTCGTCGAGGGCTTGAAGCAGTCGCAGAGCGCAGTCCTCGATTTCTCCCAGCGTCCGCAGTCCCTTGCGGGGACCGTCGCGCACCTCGGCCGGATTGGCGCCGAAGAAGGCGGGCGTGGCGGCGCGGATCTGGCCGCCCTCGATCGTGAAGTTCAACGACAGATGGTGCCCCTCGATGCGCCAGCCCCACTTGCCCGTGTTCGAGGGCGTGCCAAAGAGGGACACGAAATACAGCTCGGGGTCGCGCACCGGCCCCGTGCCCTTCTCGATGTCGCGCAGGATCGCCTCCAGGCTCATGATCGTGGTCGCCTTGAGCGAGCCCGCGCCGCCGACGCCCGTTTCGAGCAGGCCAAACGCCAGGGCACGCTGCTCGGAGGTCATCTCCTTGATCGGCAGACCCTTGCGGGGCCGGGGGATGTAATGCCAGTTGAGGCGTTCGGGATCATCGAACGCGAAGACGGCCTTGTCCTTGCGGGCCGGGTCGAGCGCGGCCACGAACCGCTCGGCGGCGATCGCCATCCGCCCCCCGGTCCGATCGACCCGCGCTGGCCCAGAGGGTCAGACCGATCACGCCCAGGGATGCCAGCAGCAGGCTCAACTTGATGCCGCGCATGAGTTGCGCTCCCCTCGACCAGGTCCTCGAAAAAGGAAAGGCCGCTGTACCACGTTCGGCTCATCCTATCTCCGGGTCGCGTGATCGCCCAGCAAAAACTCTTGTAGGGTGGGCATCACCCACGTACGTGTTTCGCGTCCCCCCGTCGGACGTAAGTCTCTTCTGTGTAGTGGCGGCCGTCTCGGCCGCTCCGGGCCACATTCTCTCCGGAGCGGCCGAGACGGCCGCCGCTACATGGAAATGCCCAGAAATCCAGCCCTCCGAGACGCGAAACACGTACTCGCCCACCATCCCGACCTGGCTCCGGAAAACGGTGGGCCGTGCCCACCCTACAAGATCGGACTGCGATTCTGCCGTCGCCGCCATTGCCGCACGACCCATGCCAGGGCAATCAGATCGTAAATCCAGTGCGCCACGATCGGCACGAGGAGGTTGCCGCTGAGAAGCCAGACGCCGCCCAGATAGGCTCCCATGACGGCGGCGAGCAGGCCGTAGGTCGGCGTGATCCAGTGCGCCAACCCGAAGAGCACGCTGGCCAGCACCAGCGCCGGGACGGGCCCGAGCCACCGGCCGAGCGCCGCCTGGATCAGCCCTCGAAAGAGCAACTCTTCGCCGAAACCAGCCGCGGCGGCCACCAGGAACAGGTCGAACAGCGAGCACGCCCCGAAGAGCGTGCCGGCCCCCCGCACCAGAAAATGACGGATGCGCACCAGGGGGCGCCAGCGCGATCGGACCAGGGCCGCGAACAGCGCCAGCATCGGCGCGGTCGCCGCCAGACCGGCGAGACCATCGCGGCCGTTCCAGGTGAGCGTGGTCAGCGGCGAGGCATGGAACAGCCACCCCAGCCCCACCGCGATCGCGCCCGCGCCGGCCTCGAACGGCAGCGCCAGCGCCAGCAGCCGGCGCGGCGGTACGGCGTCCTCGGGCCAATCCGTCGATAGGCTCACGGGTACCCTTCTGGACCAGCCGGAAATCGAGACAAAGAAGCCGGCGTCAACTTGAGGAATCACTGGGCGGCAGACAAAGCCAGAGGTTTTTCGCCGTTCATCCCGAAGGGATGCCAGCCATTAGCCCCGGTTCGCGGAGCGCAACCGGGGTGGGCGATTGAGTCGTCTCTCGACCCCGGCGGGGTCGCAGCGCTGCGACCCCGCCGGGGTCGAGGTCTCCGCGGATGCCCACCCACCCACCCCGGTTGCGCTCCGCGAACCGGGGCTAATGGCTGGCATCCCTTCGGGATGCTGGGAACGAAGCGGGCTGATCTCACGGGCGATGGGCCTGGCCAAGGACTGCTCACTTCCGAGTTGTGGGTAAGGACAAAGTCTGGCCCCTGCTTACGGTACACTCTTCCACTCCGACATCCCCGAAATGCGCTGGGTCATCGGGAACATCGAAATGCGGAACTTGGTGCAGCCGTAGGGTATCAGCGTGATCGACTCAGGCCGCGCCGGTGTGCGCGATCGGTTCCGCGGGCAGTCGGGGGGCCTGCGGCGCGGGGTTCCAGTCGATCGCCACGCCGTGGGCACGCAGTTTCAGCGGGGACGCCAGCGGCCAGTCCCATTTTCCGGGCATGGCCTGGCGTTCCACGACGATGTCCTGGCCCAGCGTCTCGCCTTGCACGTCCAGCGCGTACTTCCATCGGGCATTGGGGTCGGGCGTGTTCGGGCCGCCGACGTCGGGAATCGGCAGGGCGAAAAGCAGCGGGCCGTAGGAGACCGACGCGTAGGGCGCACCCTGGGCGTTCTCGTCGCGCCCCGTTTTCACGCTCACCGACATCGGAAACCGCAGGCGCAGGGTGTCGCCCGGTTTCCAGAGCCGTTCGAGGCGCACGAACCCCTTGGCGTCAGGCGTGGTCTCGACGCCGTTGCCATTGACGCTCAAGAGAGGTTTCGCGCACCAGCCGGGAATGCGCAACGAGAGCGGGAACGTCGCCTCCCGGGCCGGCTCGACGCGCATCTCGATGACCTCGTCGAACGGGTAGTCCGTCCGGCATTCGATCACCACGGGCACGCGCTCGGCGGCCAGCGCGGACACCTTGCAGGGGCCGTAATACGTGGCCGCCAGCCCGTTGTCGTACGTGGCCATCCACATGTGCATCACATAGTTCGGCACGATGCGGTTCAGGGCCGCCGTGCAACACAGGGGGGAATGGGTCGGCTTGTACGAGCACCCCGATGCGCCCGGGCCATGGGGACAGGGTGGCGAGTGGTCCACGACGCGGTTGGGGCTCTGGAAATAGACATGAGTGCGATAATCACGCGAGACGGTGGCCGGGCCGGCGTTGAAGAACGCCCGTTCCGCCCGGTCCGCCATGCGACCCTGGCCGCTGACCATCAAGAGGACGATCTGGCTCCACAAGTAACCGGCCACGTCACAGGTCTCGGTGCCGCGAAACGCGCCGGTCGGGCCCGTAATACTCATCGGCGACGGGCACGCCGGAGGGCTGCATGGCGACGGCGTTCGAGGTAGTCGTGCCAGCCGATGGTCGCATCGAGAAACGCGCGGTTGCCGGTCCACAGGGTGCCGAGCGCCCAAGGCGTGGTGCCTTCGAGGAAGGCCACGCCATGATCGTTGGACTCGGCCCCCGGCTTTTCGTTGGGCATCTTGCGGTACCGCACCCACCCCCCCTGGGGTCCGCCTGGGACGCTGCCGTCTTTCGCGAAAATGGCTGTCAGGGCCGCGGCGATCTCCTTGTTCCCGGTCCAGGTGTAGGTTTGAAATGCGGGCCAGGTACTCGACATGCCACCGGGCAGCCGCACCCAGTTGCGATCCCCGCTGTAGCCTGCTTCCAGCGTTTGCAGAATCTGTTTGTCGCCGGAGCCGGCATAGGAGGCGGCCATGGCGCGCCCCAGCAGCCCGCAGGCCCAGATGGGCCAGCCGCCGTCACAGGTGATCGCCTTCGCATCGTCGGGGTTGTTCTTGTCGAGCCACCACAGGAACAGAATGCCGTGGGGGTTCATGTGGGTGGCGACCACGTCGAGACGCCGCTTCGCCTGTTGCAGGAGCGCGTCGTCGTGCAGCACATAGCCCAGACGAACCATGCCGTCGAACCAGTAGCCGCCGCCCTCGTAGGGCCACGCCCCTCTGGGCCAGTTGAGCCGATCGCCGGTCATCGTGTGATCGACGGCCCAGGCTCTGCGGAACTCCGGATCATACTCGTCCAGATGCCCGGTGTATCCGTCTCGGGCCGCCAGGCACCAGTCGCGCAGCCAGCCTGCGGGTTCCACCGCACCGGGCGGCAACGGAATCAGCGCGGGGCGGGTGGGGGCTCGAAGGGGCGCCCATAATTCACCGTTTCGGGCCGGGGCGTCGTCGGCTCCGCGGCCGAGAGCCAAGCCGTGGAAAGCACCACGGCCGCGCAGGCCGTCCGTCCAAGAAGGAATCGCCAGACGAGCTTCATGGCTGTCCTCGCGGGAATGGAACCGGAGATTCCGGCATGCGGTTGGTTCCTCCCGCATGCCCCGATCCGGGGCCGACCTGACGGAGGGCGTCCAGGATCCTATCCGCAATCGCCTGCATGCCTTTGTCGCCGGGATGACCGGCCACGCCGCCATGCGCGAACGTGCGTTCGGAGCGGGCCAGATTCGCCTCATTCTTACCAAGCGCGCTGGCGTCCACAAAGAGCCCCGCCCACTTCCTGACAAGCTTGCTCCAGGAGGCGATCTTTGGCCTGGTCTTGCCAGAAGCAGCTTCGGACGACGATGACGGGATGGCTGTTCGCCTGCAATGTCTTCAGAAGTCTCGTCATGCTCGCCTGGAAGGCTCGCCTGGCGGCTCCGAGGCCAGGGCGGGCACATTCTCGCCGATCGCCACGATGACGAGGTCGGGTTTGAAAGCCAGCTCGTTCTTGAGCTCCGCGTCGATGTTGTAGGTATCGGATTGTCTTTCGAAGCCCGCGATATTGGTGACGACGCTCTCGGGGTCTTTTCCGGCGGCCTGGGAGATGGCTTTCAGGACCAGGTGAACGTAATCCTTCTCCTTGGCGCTGGCCGCCATACCCCAGTTGCCCGACCAGCCGATGGCGGGTGCCGGGCCGTGGAGCGTGATGCTATTGCCCAAAAACAGGATCTTGTTCGCCTTGACCTTGTGAAACATCACGTCCCGATCCGCGTTCGATTGCGGCGCCGGGTCTGCGGGCAGCGCCATGGCCCGCGTGAGCCAGCCGCCCGGCACGGCCAGGCACGCGAACACGAGGGCGAAGAGCACGCGGGTTCTCGATGTTCCAAGGGTTTTCCGCATAACGGGATCGTCCTCGGTGGCGATGCCAGCCGGTGCAGGGATCAGGATTCTTCTGGCTTCTCCCGTGACCGCGGTCTATCGTACGAAGACGGTCCCTCTTCGGCCATCGGCGAGCGGTCGAGGCCACGAGGTACCCGACGGAGGAGGACTCTCGATGACTTCCGATCCCACGCGCAGACAGTTCCTGGGCACCACGGCCGCCGCGGCGGTGACGGCCGCGACCCGCCCTCGGATCGTGGCGGCCGCGCCCGGCCCCAACGAGACGATCAACCTGGCCCTGATCGGCTGCGGGCGCGCGGCGCGGACCAGGTCATGCCCACCTTCATGAAGCTCCCGGGCGTGCGGATGGTCGCCGTCTGCGACGTCAACTCCCAGAACCTCGCGGCCGGCAAGGCGAAGGCCGGCGGCTGCGCGTCACCGCCTACAAGGACTATCGCCAGCTCCTGGAAGACAAGTCGATCGACGCCGTCATCATCGCCACCCAGGCCCACTGGCACGTTCTCATCGCCATCGCCGCGTGTCAGGCCGGCAAGGACGTGTACCTCGAAAAGCCGCTGGGCAACTCGATCGGCGAGGGCCGCGCCGTCGCCGCGGCGGCGCGGAAGTATCAACGCATCGTTCAGTTCGGCACCCAGCAGCGCAGCCAGCACCACTACCAGAAAGCCGTCGAGATCATCCAGTCGGGCCGGCTCGGCGCGATCTCCGAAGTCCGGGTCTGGGATCACTCCTACCGGGCCCCGGGCCGGGGCTTCCCGGAAAATTGCGACCCGCCCCACGAACTCGACTGGGACTTCTACGTCGGCCCCGCTCCCATGCAGCCCTACAACCCCAACATCTATTCCAATTATGGTTATGACTGGTTCAAGCTCTCCGGCGGCGGCCACCAGGTGGCCTGGGGCGTCCATCACTTCGATATTGTCCTCTGGGCCATGGGCGTCAAATCGCCCATCGCCGCCTCGGCCCTGGGAGGAAACTACGCCTACCAGGACAACTCCGAGTGGCCCAACACCTTCGACGGCACCCTTCAATTTGGTCCCGGCCCGGTGGCCAAGAACGGCTTCCTCCTTCAGTATTCGATGCGCCTCGGTGGCCGGCGCGTGGTGCGGTCCCACGCCAAGTGCTTCTATGGGACCGAAGCCTCCATGCTCCTCGACCGCAGCCGATACTCCATCGTCCGTGAAGTGAAAAACGACAACAAGGTCGGGGCCTCCGGCATCCTCATCAACCCCGAAGAGGACGAGCTGGCCCACGACGACTCCACCCGTCACTCCGAAGTGTTCCTGGATTGCATCCGCCAGCGCAAGCCGCCGGCCGCCAATCCCGAGACCGGCCACGACGCCACCAACCTCGGCCACTTGATGAACATCTCCTGGCAGGTCGGACGCACCATCCACTGGGACGGCGCGAAGGAACAGGTCATCGGCGACTCCGAAGCCAATGCCCTCGTCACCAAGCCCTACCGCGCTCCGTGGAAGCTCGAAGTTTGATCCGAACGAGGGTACGTGTTTCGCGTCTCGAATGCCTGTTTTTCCGGACTTTTCTGTGTAGCGGCGGCCGTCTCGGCCGCTCCGAAGGGGACCTATCCCGGAGCGGCCGAGACGGCCGCCGCTACACAGAAAGGACTGACGACAAACGGTGAGGCGCTAAACACGTACCTCTAAACGGGACCCGTGGCACCCAACACCGTGTCTGCGAGCCCCCTTTATCATCCGGCGGGCCATCGAGTAAGCTCGACGGCCCGAACATTCCCGCGCCACCCCGGGTCCGCACCATGGCAACAGCAACCCCCGAAGCAACCTCCTCGAAGGGCCACCCCCCAGGTCTGTATGCGCTCTTCGGCGCGGAGATGTGGGAGCGGTTCAGCTTCTACGGCATGCGGGCGCTGCTGGTCCTGTACCTGACCGAGGCGATCGGGATGAGCCGGCCCGACGCGCTGGGAATCTACGCCGTTTACCTGGGTCTGGTCTATCTGACTCCCCTCCTGGGAGGCCGGCTCGCCGATCGTTACCTGGGCCAGCGCAAGGCCGTCTTCATCGGCGGCATCTTGATCGCATTCGGCCAGTTCGCCCTGACGCAGCGCCCGCTGCTCTACCTGGGACTCGGACTGCTGATCCTGGGCAACGGGTTCTTCAAGCCGAACATCTCGACGATGGTCGGGATGCTCTATCCCCTGGGAGATTCGCGCCGGGACCGGGCCTACACGATTTTTTACATGGGGATCAACCTGGGTGCCCTGTCTCCGTTTTTGTGCAGCCCGCTGGGAGAATACCATGGCTGGTGGCCGGGCTTCGCCGCGGCGGGCACGGCCATGCTTCTGGGCATGCTGACTTTTGTGTTCACGCAACGGCTGCTGCCGGGCGTCGGCCTGCCGCCGCGCCGGGGCAACCCGCCCGCGCCGCCGAACTTGACCGCGCGGGATTATGTCGAAGTCGTGATCTACGCGGCGCTGAGCGTCGGCGTGATGTGGGCCGCGCTCGCGGTCTGGCCCGTCTTGCGCCCGCTCTGGTCGCCCGCGGCGCTGCCGGCGTATTGTCCGGGTCCCGTATCAGGGCGCGGTTCTCGTCGCCGCGTTGCTGGGCTTTTTGTACCTCACCGAACCGAAAAAGCACGAGGCCGCCGATCCCTCGCACCAGCGCCTGACCACCGAGGACTGGAGCTGCATCCTGGTGATCGCCATCATCAGCCTGTTCTCGATCTTCTTCTGGATGGGCTACGAGCAGGCGGGCGGCACGCTCAACCTGTTCGCCGCGGAAAAGATCCAGCGCGTGGTGCGGGGCCGGGAGATTGCCGCCTCGACGTTCCAGGCGGTCAACCCGTTGTTCATCATCCTGCTGGCCCCGTTCATCTCCGGGCTCTGGTCGTTCCTGTCACGCCACCGTGTGGATCTGCCGTCGTTCGCCAAGCAAGGAATCGGCCTGATCATTCTGGGGCTCAGTTTCGGTGTGATGTATCTGGCGAATGCGGCGGCGCACGCGGGCAAGATCTCGATGCTCTGGCTGATCGGTGTGTACTTCATCCAGACCATCGCCGAGCTCTGCCTCTCGCCGATCGGCCTGTCCCTGGTCAACAAGCTGGCACCCTTGAAGCTGGCCTCGCTGATGATGGCGGGCTGGTTCCTGTGCACGGCCGCGGCCGACTACCTGGCCGGCATCATGGAGAGCCTGATCAAGCCGTACCATTTGAACCTCTGGGCGTTCCTCGGCGTGATGGCCTTCGTGCCGGGGGTGCTGCTGGTGTGTTTGACGCCGCTTCTGGTCAAGATGTCCCACGGCCGCGTTTGATGCGTGTGCCGATTTCATCCGGTCTTCGTAGGGTAGGCTTCAGCCTGCCAACTTCATTGATGTATTAATGGGACTGGCAGGCTGAAGCCTACCCTACAAGAACTGGTTCGCGAGGCCCATACCGTGATCCGCTGCCTCCTGACACTCGCTTTCGTGTGCTTGCTGGCTGGTCCTCTGCGCGGCGGGGCGGCCCATGACGATCGACGACCTGCTGGCCGTCAAGGGCGTCTCCGATCCCCAGCTCTCGCCTGATGGCAAGCAGGTTGTCTACGTCGTCTCGGAGATCGACCGGGCGGCGAACAAGACGAACTCCGCGCTCTGGCTGGTGCCAGTGGAGGGAGGATCGCCCAAGCCGCTCACGACCACCCCCGGCACGAACACGCATCCCCGCTGGAGTCCGGACGGCAAGACGATCGCGTTCGTCTCCAGCCGGAGCGGTACCTCGCAAATCTGGCTTCTCCCCATCGACGGCGGCGAGCCGCGCCAGCTCACCAAGCTGCCGATCGACGTCGCCGGCCCGATCTGGTCCCCGAAAGGCGACACGCTGGCCTTCGCCGCGCGGGTCTATCCGGGCAAAACGCCCGAGGAAACCGCCCAGCGCGACAAGGAGAAGGCCGAGGACAAGAGCCACGTTCAAACTTATGATAAATTGATGGTCCGCCACTGGACCGACTGGGACGACGGCAAGCGCTCGCACCTGTTCGTCTGCGACGCAACGACCGGCGCGGCGAAGGACTTGACCCCCAAGCTCGAAGTGAACACGCCGCCGGCTCCCTTTGGAGATTCGGCCGATTACGCCTTCTCGCCGGACGGGAAGGAGCTTGCGTTCACCGTCGAGCCGATTGCGGACCGGGCCTGGTCCACGAACACGGATATCTGGACCGTGCCCGCGAGCGGCGGCGAGATGAAGAATTTGACGGAGAAGAACAAGGGCGCCGACGCCCAGCCGGCATATTCACCGGATGGTCGCTGTCTCGCGTATCTGAATCAGGCCCGCGCGGGATTTGAGGCCGATCAATGGGTCCTCCGGCTCCAGCCCCGGGGATCGTATGCCGAAAACCCAGAAACGCCTTTGACCGCCAAGTGGGATCGATCCGTTCATGCCTTCACGTGGGCGAAATACGGTCTCTTTGCCGTCCTGGACGACAACGGGACCGAGCCGATCGTGCAGACCGGGGCCTATGCTTGGGCTGATGGCCCATTCCTCTTTCCCGGCCCCCCGGCGCCCCCCTTGTATCGTGTCACAGGCGGGGTCAATGGCTCGGTCCAGGTCGCGGGCGACGGCAGGACCCTGGTCTTTGTTCGGCACGACGCCGCGCACCCGGCTGAGGTCTTCAAGGCCACCGTCGATGTCCACAAGGCCAACCCGGAGGGCGCCGCTCCGATCCAGCTCACGCACCACAATGACGCCCTGATCGCCTCCCTCGACCTGCCGAAAGCCGAGTCCTTCACCTTCAAGGGCGCCGACGGCGACACCGTGCAAGGCTGGCTCTTCAAGCCGCCGGGCTTCGACGCGAGCAAGAAATACCCGGTCGTCTTCCTCATCCACGGCGGTCCTCAAGGCGCCTGGCACGACGAATGGCACAACCGCTGGAATTACCCGATGTTCACCGCGCCCGGTTATGTGGCCGTCGCCATCAACCCGCGCGGCTCGACTGGATTCGGCCAGAGCTTCACCGACCAGATCAGCGGCGACTGGTCGGGCCGGGTCTATGACGACCTCATGCTGGGTCTGGATCATGCCTTGAAGACGTATCCCTTCCTCGATGGCGACCGCGTGGCGGCGTTGGGCGGGTCGTATGGCGGGTACATGGTCAACTGGATCTGCGGGCATTCGAAGCGCTTCAAGGCGTTGATTTCCCACGCGGGCGTCTTCGACCTGGCGAGCATGTACGCCACGACCGAGGAGCTGTGGTTCCCCGAGTGGGAGTTCGGCGGCCCTCCCGTGGGAGAAGCCCGAGCTTTACCGCGATCTTTCCCCGAGCACCTACGCCGAGCATTTCCAGACGCCTACACTCGTCATCCATGGTGCGCTCGATTTCCGGGTGCCCGAGGCGCAGGGGCTGGGGATGTTCACGACGTTGCAACGGCGGGGCGTGGCCAGCCGTTACGTGTTATTCCCCGACGAGGGCCACTGGATCGTCAAGCCGGCCAACCGCGTGGTCTGGTGGCGGGAAGTCCATCAGTGGCTCGCCCGGTACCTCCAGCACCAGGACTGACGCTTTGCCAGGGACCTCGGCAGGACGTTGCGGCGCGATTCTCCATCAGCGCTGTCCGCGTTGCTTGCGAGGTCCGGTCTTCGCGCGACCGCTCACCATGCACACGCGCTGTCCGACCTGCGGCCTGCTCTATCAGCGCGATCCGGGCTACTTCACCGGCGCGATGTATTTCAGCTATGCTCTGGGCGTGCCGATCATCACCGCCCTGACGCTGTGCGTGTACCTGATCCGCCCGCGGTGGCACCTCTGGCAGGATGTGCTCCTCGCCTGGCTGGCGTTCCTGCCTCTGGTGCCCGCCGTGTTTCGGTACTCGCGCGTGCTGTGGATTCACCTGGACCGCTTCCTCGACCCGAGCTCCGGCGACGATCAGCCCTGGATGGCCTCTTCGTAGGCATCTTCTGTCTTGTAGGGTAGGCTTTAGCCTGCCACTCCCATTGGGAGGAAACGGAAATGAAACTGGCAGGCTAAAGCCTACCCTACAAGACCGGATCAACGAGATCTCCAACCGACGGCGTTTCGATGTCTCACGTACCCTCGTTCACGTTGCGTCCCATCGCGGCCATCGCCGCGGACCTTGGGCTGAATCCCGATTTTCTGGAGCCTTACGGCCGCGACAAGGCCAAGGTTCGGCTGGAGGCGCCGAGCGCCTCGGCGGCGTGCCGGCAAGCTGATCCTCGTCTCGGCGCTGACGCCGACGCCGGCCGGTGAAGGCAAGACCACCGTCTCGATCGGGCTGGCCCAGGGACTGCGCCACATCGGCAAGAAATCGGTGCTCGCGCTGCGGCAGCCCTCGATGGGGCCGGTCTTCGGCCGCAAGGGGGGCGCCACCGGCGGCGGCGCCAGCCGGGTCGAGCCGTCGGACACGATCAACCTGCAATTCACGGGCGACTTTCACGCCGTCACCGCGGCGCACAACCTGCTGGCGGCCATCATCGACAACCGGCTGCACTTCGGCGACACCGCGCTCGATCCCCGCCATGTGCTCTGGAAACGCTGTCTTGATGTCAATGATCGCGCTCTGCGGCGGATCATCACCGGCCTGGGAGGCCCCTCCCAGGGCGTACCGCGCGAGACGGGCTTCGACATCACCGCCGCCAGCGAGATCATGGCCATCCTCTGCCTGGCCGAGTCGCCGGTGGACCTTCAGCGCAGGCTCGATCAGATCCTCGTGGGATACACGAAGAGCGGCCATCCCGTGCGGGCACGCGACATGGAAGTCACCGGCGCGATGGCGGCCATTCTCAGCGAGGCCCTCATGCCGAACCTGGTGCAGTCGCGCGAAGGGTGCCCGGCGTTCATTCACGGCGGACCGTTCGCCAACATCGCCCACGGCTGCAACTCGGTGCTCGCCACCCGCATGGCGCTGGCGCATGGCGAATACGCCGTGACCGAGGCGGGCTTTGCCTTCGACCTGGGCGCCGAGAAATTCTTCGACATCAAGTGCCGCTCGGCGGGCTTGAACCCGTCGGCCGTCGTCATCGTGGCCACCGTGCGGGCGCTCAAGATGCACGGCGGGGTCGAGATCGAATCGCTCGCGCAACCCGATCCGGCCGCCGTCGCCGCCGGCCTGGCGAACCTGGCCGCGCATCTCGATGCCGCCAAGCACTTCGGCAAGCCGGTGGTCGTCGCCATCAACCGCCGCAAGGAGGATAGCGCGGAGGAGCTGGCGCTCATTCACGAGTTCTGCCAGACGGCCGGCACCGCTTGCGCGACCACCGACGCCTACCTGCTCGGCGGCGCGGGCGCCACCGAGCTGGCCGAGGCGGTCGTCGCCGCGGCCGATGGTCCCGCCACGCCGTATCGTCCCTTGTACGAGCTGGACTGGCCCTTCGAGCGCAAGGTCGAGACGATCGCACGCAGCATGTACGGCGCGGACGGCGTGGCGATCCTGCCCGAGGCGGCGGTCAAGCTCCGGCGCGCGCGTCGGCACGGCTTCGCCGATCTGCCCGTCTGCATGGCCAAGACGCAGGACTCGCTCTCGGACAACCCCCGCCTGCGAGGCCGTCCGCGCAATTTCACCATCTCGATCCGCGACGTGGAAATCGCCGCCGGCGCCGGCTTTTTGGTCGCCCTCACCGGCGAGCTCCTGCGCATGCCGGGACTCCCCCAGCGCCCCGCCGCCGAGCATATCCGCGTCGATGATCAGGGCCGGATTCAGGGGCTGGCGTGAATCCTCTCGTAGGGTGGCGCACGGCCACCGGTCTTTCGGGCTGACTGGTGTGACAGTGCCCGCCCGACATTGTTACCTGCAAATCTCTCGTTGCGCCGGGCTGGAGAATGCTCTGGAGTCCGCAGTGGCTCGTTCGGAACCCTGGGTTCACCAGGCCGTGCGAACCGGGGTCATCCGTCCTCCGCATCCCGACGGGATGGCAGCCATTAGCCCCGGTTCGTGAACGCCGGACCGAAGTGGAGAAGCCGCCGCGTGATCCGACCCGGGAGAGGTCGCAGCCGTCATTCGCGCCGTGCACGCTGCGACCCCGTTCGCCGGGTCGATGCCGTTGGCGACGTTCCATCGCCCCCGGCGCTCGCGAACCGGGGCTAATGGCTGCCATCCCTGCGGGATCATTGGGCTGCGGCTTCAGCCGCGCTACGAGCTATCTTCGCACCACGTCCGTCTTGGCCTGCGCGGTCAGGACGCGATCGAGGCGTCCCAGCGTGGACGGGCTGGCGCCGCGGTCTGCGCCAGAGGACGCGGCCGTGGCGATCGAGTAAAACGAGCGTCGGATAGGACTGCACGTGGAAGGCCGCTTGCAGCGGGCAGGGCTTGCCGTCGAGCCCGCCGAGCAGGACGGTATAGTTGATGCCCAGGCGTCGCGCGGTGGTCACCACCCGGGCCGCTGCTTCAGCGGCCGGCGCGTTCTCGTAGGCGATGCCGACGACCTTGAGCCGCTCGGGACCAAACTGCTTCTGGAGCGCGATCAGGTGCGGGACCGTGTTCAGGCACGGGCCGCACCAGGTCCCCCAGAAATCGAGCAGGATGAAATCGGCGTCCAGGTCCTGAAAGCGCACCGGCCGTCCGGTCACGTCGGGCAGCTCGAAGTCGAGCAATTGCGTCTTGCGCACATCATAATTGCATATGGCCCGGACGATCTCGGGTCCGCGCTCGGCGGGCCGCGCGAGCTCCGTCTCGGCCGCGGTCGCGGCGCGGCGGCGGGAGATCGGTGCCCGGACATCCGCCACCGGCGGCAGACTGGGGGCCGACGAGGCGACTTCGCCCCAGGTGGGACGCCTGGCAGGCGCGACGGCCGCCTGCGCGCCGTCGTCGCCCGAGGCGAAGGGACTCGCGGCGGCCGGCTTGGGAACGGTTTCTTCCGCCGGCGCGGGCGTGGGCTCCGCAGCCGGCTTGGTGGTCTCCGACGCAGGCACCGGGGCCGGCTCGGCGTCCTTCGCGGATGGCGCGGGACTGGCCGCAGCCGCCGGGTCGGGCTTCGTCTCCGCGGGAGGGTCATTGCTCAAGGGAGGAAGAACGGGTGTCTCGGGCGTCTCGGACGATTCGGCGGCCTTCGACTCGGTGGGCTCCGCGGTCGGTGCGGCGAGAATCCTTGGGAAGCGGGGGATCGGCGCCGAGGGTGTCAGGGCTGGCCTCGGACGAGGTCGGCGGCGCATCGGTCATGGGTGGCTGGGGCGCAGTCGGCGACGCCCCGGCATCCCCTGGTGTGGCGTTCTGGGGCGGCGAAGACTCCGCCTCATGCATCCGATCGGTTGGCACAGAATCAGTTGGTTGCGGTTTCAGGTCGGGGAACTCGGGCGGCTTGGCGTCCGAGGTGGGCGGGGCCGACTCCGTGGGTGCGGCCGGCTCGGGATTCTTCAAGGCCGCGTCGATGAGCGATTCCGCCGGCTTGCTGGCCGACGGCTCGGTCGCCGCGGTCGCGGGGTTCAGTGCCGGGAACTCCGGCGCGGGGCGGCTCGGAGCGGGTTTCGCCTCCGTCGTGACGGACGGCGCGGGAGTGGGAGCGGGCGCGGGACTCGGCTGCGGCTTCGGCTCGGCCGCGGCGGGCGGTGGCTGCGGCGGCGGAGCAGGGGAGCAGGTGCGGGTGCGGGTGCGGGTGTGGGCATCAAGTTGACGGGGGCGGCGGGGTGGACGGGGACCTCGGCGCCGGGGGCAAGGTGTTGGGCACGTCGTCTTCGAGCAGCTCATTCGCGGGCCGTTCGGAAATCGGCTGAGACGACGGTGCGGCGGTTTGTTCTCCGGGGGCAAGCTCCGAGGCCATGCTGTGTCGTCGCCAGTTGCCCTGGAAATCGTTACTGTTCCGGGCGACGGCGGGCGCGGCCGCCGGCGCAGGCTCGGTGGGGGACTTCACGAACGACTCCGCCTCGCGCGCGGGGGCAGGTCATCCTCATTGACGACCGCGACGGAACCGGGCGTGGCGGGGGCGGCCGGGAGTGTGGAGTCGTTGTCGGCGACGGTCTGCCGGCGCGAGACCTTGCCCACGGTGCGGCCAGGTCCGGCCGGCTCGTCGTCAGCCAGGACGATCTCGACGCGCAGCGCGGCGCCCGGACACGCTCGCGACCGCTGCGGATCTCGCCCTGGTCGTCCTCGCTCTCAGCGATCAGTGTGTAGTCCGTATCGTCGCGCAAGTTGGCGAGCGTGAAGCGCCCGGCCTCGTCGGTCGCCACCGCGACGGCCCGGCCGGTGCCGCTGCCGCCGACGGCCACGCGCACCTCGGCATTGGGCACTGGCGCGCCCTCGGCATCAAGAACGCGGCCCGAGATGCTGCGCTCGGCGAGCACGCGGCCGGCGGGCCGGTCGTCGTCCTCGGCCACGACCTTCGCGCCCGGCTCGCCGGTTTCCACCGGGTACGGGCGATCGCCGATCGAGGTCAGGGAGCGGATCTGAGAAGGGACACCAGGACGGCCGCCAGTCACGCTGGTACATCCCGCCAGAGCGATCGGGGCGAGGAGCAGGAGGGACGGCAAAACTCTCAAGGTGCGCATGGGGGTAGGACCCTCCTCCGTGTGGGGTGAACGCGGCAATCTCCTGCAAGATCGCCCGAGAGGGACCTCCGCCGCTCCCGTCCACCCGAACCCGGTTCTCGGTCTGCCCTCCCGAGGGCAAACCTGTGGCCGTACGGTCTCTACTCCCCTTTTCGACACGGCACTTGAGCGACTTGAGGGGATTTCGAAACACGGAGGAAATCGGTTCCCATTTTCCGGCTCTCCCCCTTGCCAAGGGGGAGTTGGAGGGGGTTCTTCCTGGGTTGACGGCGCAGTCCCGGCCGGAACCCCCCTCGATCCCCCCTTGGCAAGGGGGGAAGCCAGAAGGGGACACTTCGGAACGTGAAATCCCCTGCGCTCCTTTTCCTCAATTCCGCCCCGCCGCCTCCCGACGTGCCGATCGCAGCAGCGTGCGCACCACCGGCGCATCGTCGGCCTCGGGCCGCCCCAGCAGGTACTCTTCCAGCGGCGCGATCGCCTCGCCCGGCCGCTCCGTGTGGACGCAGACCAGACCCAGATCGCGGCGTTCCAGCACATCTTCCCGCACCAGCGCCGCCAGCCGCCGCACGACCGGCAAGGCGGCCTGGAAATCCAGGTCGCGCAGATGGATCGCCTTGAGGTTGCGGAGCAGGCGCGCCGACGATCTCCGCCGTGGAGCAGGCTTCGAGCTGGTGCTCGTGAAAGGAACCAGGTGCCCCCATCACCTGCTCGACCCGGCGCCGGCAGCCGTCTCGGTCCAGAAGGACCCCCTGGTGGAAGGGATCGATGAAGAGGGGCTCTGCGCCCGTTCCGGTGCGCAGGAGGAAATGGCCCGGCAGGTTGACCCCATCGAGCTTCAGCCCGACACGCTCGGCCACGGTGCGGTAGACCACGCCCAGACTGATCGGTATCCCCGTGCGACGGTCGAGGACCTCGTTGACGTAGCTGTTCCGCGGGTCGTAATACTCCTCCGTGTTGCCCCGAAAACCCTCTTCGACGAAGAGGACCCAGTTGATCTGAGCGAGCACGTGACGGGTCGGCGCCGTCCCTGCGCAATGTTCCCGCACCCGCTCGGCCAGAAGATCGAGCTGCCGCAGAGAGGCGTCGGCATCAAGATCGGGATAGGCGTCGCGCGCGATCTCGAGGGCGATCCGGAACAGGTCGGCCGTGAGGTCGCCCGACAGCAAGCGTGCAAACTCCGGACTGTGGGCAAAGGGCCTGGGCACGCGGGGTTCCCTTTCACTCATCGCGTAGGGATGACAGCCGTTAGCCCCGGTTCGCGCAGCGCAACCGGGGTCCTCGAGAAGAGCCGCTATCGCAAGGATACCGGGTCGATTCTTGGCCTCCGTGCAGAAGCGGTGTTGGGTGCCACGGGTTCCGCTCTGGGAACCCGTGTCTGTCGGCCCTGGACACGGGTTCCCAGAGCGGAACCCGTGGCACCCAGCCTTTCCAGCAAAACATCCCGGTATCGTTGCTACAGTCTCTGTTTCTCGACCCTGGAGGGATCGCAGCGCGAACGGCCCCGATCCGCGCGGCGACCCCTTCCGGATCGGTTTCTTCTCTCGTTCTTGTCCGGTGGCGGCGCTGCGCCGACCAACGGCTAAGAGACTGTCCGGGAAGGCCGGTATGAGCTCCCGAAGGGGCGGAAGTTCCTAGCCCAGGGCGTCAGCCCTGGGAACCGGAGCGACGCGTCAGAAACCCGCTCCGGAGCCCCGAAGGGGCGACAGAAACCACTGCCTCGCTGGCCCTTCTGTCGCCCCTTCGGGGCTCCGGAGGAGGATCACGTCGCGACCTCCACTGACCCAGGGCTGACGCCCTGGGCTATTCACTGCCGCCCCTTTGGGGCTGAAACTGGACTTCCCAGATAGCCTCTAAGGCTGGCATCCCTCCGGGATGAACTGCGCGGGCATGACATTCCCGAGAACCAATAAAGCCTACCCTACCTTGCAAGATGAAATCAGGCGAGGATCAAAGGTACATATGCCCTCTCATTCTCTGAAAAGAGTCTAGACGCAAAGAGAAGCATCGTCCAGCATGGTCAGGAAATCAACGTTTCGCCGCCGATTTTGGCGATTCGGCCACCGTCGAAGTGGCGGGAAGGTCGATCCAGGCCGCATCCCAGCTTGCGCTATCCAGAGTGCGCCGCAGCACGTCCGCGACGGTCGCGCTGATGTGGCGCGCGCCGCGGTCGTTGAGGTGCAGCGAGTCGAGAAACTCGCCCGCCGGGAACCCGGCGTGGCGCGCATCGATCACGCTGAGGTTCGGATGCCGGGCCTGGAGCGCCGCAGATTGCGCGTGTGGAGTGTGTCGAAGCCCTTCGCATCGCGGCCCGCCTGGGCCTCGGGCACGATCGGCGAGACGAGCAAGTAGACCGGGATCGCGCGCGACGCCGCCAGATCGACCAGGCGATGAAAGTATTTCGCATATAAGGCCGTGACGATCCACGGCTTGCCATACAGGGAATCGGCCAGCTCGGGCTCGATCTGGCCGTGGTAGTCGTCCTTGGGAGGGATCAGGAAGGCGCCGTTTTTCGCCAGCCAGCCGGCGCAGCTCTCGCATGCGCGCCGCTCGGAGTGGGTCTGGCCCACGATCTGGCCGCGGATCGCCTCGCGGTGCCGGAATGAGGGAAAGAGGCGGGTCAGCAACAACGTCGCGGCATAGGACGTATCGCCGGTCTGCCAGACCAGGTCGAGGAACTCGCGCGGCTCGACAAACGCCTCGAAGTGGTGCGCCTGCACGGGGCTGCCGGCCATCGTCATGTGACCGAGCAGAATCGCTTCGGGCCGCGCGCCGGCGTCCAGCGCCCGGTGCAGCAGGAAATAGGACAGCGGCGGGGGCGAGCCGACGACCGCCAGGTTGTATCCCCGACGCCCCAGCGTGCGCTCGAAGATCGTCGGGTCGATGCCCGTCTTGATCTGGCTGTCGCCAAAGCACAGGATCGGACTGCGCACCGCCTCGGTGCGGGCCATCGCGCCGGCGAACTGGCAGTTGAGCACGAGATAACCGGACCAGTCGAGCCAGTGGCTCTGAAAGGCGCACTCGATCGCCACGATCAGGCCGGCCATGCCCAGCAGGCCCGTCGGAATCCGCCCGCGAAGGGTCGCGCCGAGCCGTCGTGTCACGACTGATCCTCCTGCCATCGTGAACGGGGTCTTTTGTAGGCTGGGTTCTCTGTAGGCTGGGTCTAGACCCAGCTTAAGGCTCGCCAACGGAGTTTCTTCTGCTGGGTCCAGACCCAGCCTACAAGAAGGGATGATTCCCAACAGCGGGGCCACTCCTCGGCCGGCGCAGATGATTCCGCACGTCGTCCCAGGGCGTGAGCCGGAGCGGGAAATGAGGACGCGCGATCGCCTCCCGGCTCAGCCGCGTGCGCGCCCGGCGGTGGCGCAAAAAATCGGGCAGGCATCGCAGGGCGTCGAGCTTGCCGAGCACGAACGGCCGCAATCGTCCCCGAAGACCGTGCGCAGCCGCCTGCGCGAGCGTGAAGGCCAGGTGCGGGATCAGCGCCGCGGCGAGCCAGCCGGGCGGCAGATCGCCCCAGAAGAGGAACTCGGCGTTGTGCGCCATGCGGCGCTGAAGCTCGGGACGGCCGTGATCGTAGCTCGCCGAGATCGCGTGCAAGATCCGGCACCGCGGCGCGAACACACAGCCATAACCCGCCCAGCGCAGCCGGAAGGCCAGGTCCACATCTTCATAATACGATCCGAAAGCTGGATCGTAGGCCCCCACTTTCCTCAGAGCCTCGGCGCGGTAGAAGGCGCTGGAACCGCTCGCGCCGAAGACTTGATCCGGCGGCCGATCGGCCCAGCGCGCGGCCGGCTCGCCGTGTCCGCGCTTGCTCGGCCAGCCGAAGACCGCGTACTGATCGCCGGCCGAATCGACGCGCGTCGGGTCGGATCGCACCAGCACCAGAGGCGCGACCGCGCCGACCGTCCGATCGGCGAACGGCTCGAGTCCAGCCTCGACCCAGCCCGGCGTGACCTCGGTATCGTTGTTGAGCAACTGGACGAACTCGCCCCGCGCCGCGGCCATGCCGGCATTGGCCGCCGCGACGAAGCCGCCGTTGCGCTCCCGCCGCACGAGCCGCACCTCGGGATAGGTTTGCGCCAGCCACGCGGGCGTGTCGTCGGTCGAGCCGTCATCCGAGAGGATGACCTCAATTGCGATCCCGTCCGGCCGGTGCCGCGCCACGCTGGCCAGACAGATTTCCAGCAAGGGGCGGCCGTTGTACGAGGGAATCACGATCGACAGGACCGGGCGGCTCATCCCCGACGCCTCCGCCACCAGGGGCGGCTCTGCCACCGCGTCTTGTTCCACACGACATGCTGCACGGTCATGAACAGGATGATCACGTCAAGTCCGAACGACCAGCGGTGGATGTAGTCCAGATCGTACTGAATCCGCTTGCGCAGCGACGTGCGGCCCCGCCAGCCATGGACCTGGGCCCAGCCGGTCATGCCGGCCGCGACCGCGTGGCGGTAATCATAGTCGGGCCATTCGCTGCGGAAACTCTCGACGAACACGGGCCGCTCGGGACGCGGGCCGACCAGGCTCATGTCGCCGACCAGCACGTTCCAGAGCTGGGGCAGCTCGTCGATGTTCGTGTCGCCGGAGCCACTCGCCGATCCGGGTGCAACGCTCGTCGTGCCAGGTGGCCCAGACCGGTCCGGTGTTCGACTCGGCATCGACCCGCATGCTGCGGAACTTGACGATACGGAAGATCCGCCCGCCCTGTCCGACCCGCTCCTGGCGATAAAAAATGGGCCGCCCCGACGTGGCCCAGATGAGCACGGACGCGACCGCGAACAACGGCCCCAGCACGAGCAGGCCGAGCAGTGCGCCCACGATATCGAGCAAGCGTTTGCTCAGCCGGGCGAGTCGCCATGGCCAGGGCGGCTGGAGCGAAGCCCATCGCGGCGGCAAGCGGAGCAAGTCGGGCGCGGGTGTCAGCCGTTCATCGACCCAGTGCACGCGCACCGCGCCTGCGCCGGCGATCTGCCGCCGCCGCCGCGCCGCCGATCGGCCGCGCAGGGCAATGACCAGATCGGTCGCGCCGGTGCGCGCGACCAGCTCATCGAGCCGGTCGAGCCGTCCCAGGATGGGGACCGGGTCGGACTTGGGATGGACGACCAGTTGCCGGCCGCGTCCGGAGACATCGACATAGCCCACGACCGGCAGGCGATCCAGGGGCGGCTGATTCAGGCAGCCGGCCAGCCGTCGCAGGTCGCGCCGGGTGCCGATCAAGAGGAGCCGGCCCGGCTTTGCGGCCGTCTTGACGCGATCGCCCCGGTCCTTCGTGGCGTCTGCGGTCATGGGTTTGCACCGATCCTTCGGTGTCTGAGTCGGGGACGTTCCCGGGCCCGGGGCGTCACCGACGGTCGGTCTCGCTGCGCGACCCGCGGTCGCGCACAGGCTTCGGCTTCCTACCTCCTGCGCCGGGTTCGGGTGGACAGACCCGGCGTGCCTGGCGTACAACTCGACCCGTTCCGAACGGAGTTTCCCTCAAGCTCTACCATCGACCGATCCGAGCTTGGCTTCCAGAGATTCTGGTGGCGAGAGTCATACCGATTGACCCTGAACCTGGAAAGGTCGATTGCGTGATCCAGCCGCCGATTTCCCGTTCCTCGGCCGCGGCGGCGCCCGGGCCGATCGTGTCCGTGGTGGTGGTCAACTTCAACAGTTGGCCCGACGTGGCACGTCTGGCCCGCAGCCTGGCGACCGCTCCCGAGCTGCGGGACGGCCGCTGTGAGTTGATCGTGGTCGATAACGCCTCGGTGGGTCCCGTGCCGGACGCGCTGATCGAGCCCCCTTGCGGGGTCCGGCTCGTTCTGCGCGCGGACAACGGCGGGTTCGCCGTCGGCGTCAACGCCGGCTGGCGGGCTTCCCGAGGCCGCTGGATTCTGCTGTTAAACCCGGATGTGGTGGTGGACGCCGACCTGCCGGCAAGGGTCCTGGAACGGGTCGCCGCGCACGAGCGCGGGGCGACGGACCGCCCGGCATCATCGGCTTTGCGCTCCGGAACCCGGATGGGAGCCGTCAGCCCTCGGTGGGCGTCGATCCCAGCCTGTTCCGCAGCCTGCGCGGGCTGTTCATACCACGCTCGCGGCGGAAATACCAGCCCGATCGGCGCGTCCGGGCCGGAGTCGTGCCGTGGGTCACGGGCGCCTGCGCCCTGGTGTCGGGAGAGTTGCTCCGCGCGCTCGGCGGCATGGACGAGGACTTCTTCCTCTATTATGAAGAAGTGGCTTTGTGCCGATCGGCCCGGAACCGCGGCTGGCGCGTCGAGTACGATCCGGCCGTCGAGGTCGTCCACCTGCGGCCGCTCCAGAACCGCCCCGCGACGCCCTGGTTTCGCCTCATCACCCGGCACAGCAAACTGCTGTACTACCGCAAACATCTGCCGCGCTGGCAGTTTCTGGCTCTTTGTCGGATCGTGGCGCTGGAAGCGGCCGTGCGAGGAGTGGTTTCACGCCTCAAAGGTCGGCGCGACGAGATCCCCGCCCAACGGCTCGGTGAGATCGCATCACGGATGCGACGAGGTGAAGCCCTGCGCGGGGCGACCGTGCGCGACTGGGCCGACGCCCTCGCGTCTCGTGCTCCTGATTCCGCAGGGTCCGCGGCGCGGACCGGGCCGCACGTCGGACGGTCCGCACAGCGGACCCGACGAGAGACCCGCGACCGGAGAAGTTGAAGACATATTTCGGCCTGTGTTCGTCTTCAAGCGGACGCCGCGACGGCGGGACTTGGAGTCTGTCCCGGAAGTCGGGTTTTAGCCCCGAAGGGGCGGAAGTTCCTAGCCCAGGGCGTCAGCCCTGGGAACCGGAGCGAAGCGTCACAAACCCGCTCCGGAGCCCCGAAGGGGCGGCAGAAGCCACGGCCCCACTGGACCTGCTGTCGCCCCTTCGGGGCTGCGGCGGAGGATCATGTCGCGATGTCCACCGACCCAGGGCTGACGCCCTGGGCTATTCACTGTCGCCCCTTCGGGGCTAAGACCGGACTTCCCGGAGAGCCTCTGACATACCCCGGCGCATTGCGCACCACCGCCGCGAACGACGCCCAGGAATGATGTTCTTCGAGCCGCCGCCGTCCCTGACGGCTCCACCGTTCGCCGAGCTCCGGATCGCGCGCAATCCGGCCCAGCGCGGCGACAAACGCATCGACATCATCATACGGCTCGATCGCGCAGCCCGTCTCTCCCGACTCGATCAACTCCCCCACGCCGCCCACCTTCGACGCGATGATCGGCAACCCCGCCGCCATGGCCTCCAGCAAGATGTTGGGCAGGCCATCCCATTGCGATGTATATAAGTACACATCAAATTGTTCGAGCGGCAGACTGGCGAAGCCGTCAAACGGTCCGTGATACGTCACGTTGGGCGCGGCCAGCTTGCGCGTGTCGAACTGTTCCAGCACCGCGGACCCGTGGACATGGAAGTGGTAGGGCAAGTCCCGGCAGTGCGCGGCGATCTGGGCGAGCAAGTCGATGCGCTTTTGACGGTCCAGCCGTCCCGCCCAGAGGACATTCAGCGCGGGACGCTGCGGAACGCACATCCCGAGGCGCCCATTCCGGCTTCCCCCTACCAAGGGGGGATCGGGGGGTTCCGCCGCACCCGGCGCACCCCGGAAGAACCCCCTCCCACTCCCCCTTGGTAAGGGGGAGAGCCAATTCCGGATCTGTTCCGTCGGCGTTCCCACGGCGTTTCGATCACGTAATGCCCAACGTGCGCGATTTCCACGGGCTGATAGTGGGTCCACAGCTTCGACGGGTCGAATCCGAATCGCGCGTGCAAACGGCCGAGCTCGGTGCTGTTGTCGCCGAAGACGCCCGTCAGGACGGAAAAACATTTCGGCAAGTGCCAGTAGGAATAGCCGATGACCTGGCCCCAGGGCGTCAGGTCGCCGCAGAAGACGTGCGCATAGAGCCGCGACGTTCGTTTGAGGGTTTCGCCGTGCGTGATGAACACGTCGTAACCCAGGCCGGAATTGATGTTGTGGATGACCTCGGGGGCGAGATCGAGCAAGAGGTTCGTCAGCAATCGCCGCCGCGCCCGGCGGCCGAGTGGAGCCGTGAGCCGGCCGAGTTCGACGAAATCCACGCCGGCGGGCAGCCGCCTGGCCCAGGGCGACGCCGCGGGCTCGGTCGCGATCACGACCACGCGCTGCGCGAGCCGGTTCTCGTGAAGGACCCGGGCGTAGTTGATCGCCGTGCGATCCGAGCCGCCCGTGACCAGCCAGGGGACCAGGATCACGTGCGAGGGGGCGGGATCGCCGATGAGCGTCGCGAAGCTGGTCGTACGCCCTCTGGGCCCGCGACGACAGGCCGAAGTCCGGGAGCAGATGGTCAATCGCGGTTCGGAGCAATGCGGCTCTGGACACGACGAACACAGCCCTTCGCATGGCATTTGTAGGGTGGGCTCGGCCCACCTGGATTTCGAAAAGAGGTGGGCCGAGCCCACCCTACAAAGACCTCAGAGTCGCCACACGCTCCCTTTGAGCTGCCGCGGTCCGCCGGCATCCTCGACCGCCCGGATCACGCCCGGAAACTGCGCGGAGTAGTCGTGGCCGCAGATGATCCGGGCACCGACACGACGGGCCCAGGCGATGTCCTTGGCGGTCTCCTCGAACGTGTGGATGGCATCGAGGAAGACCAGCGCCGGGGGCGGGTCCTGATCGAGCTGGAAATACGCGTCCTTGTCCATCGCCACCAGCGTCACCTGGCCAGTCTCGATCAGGTAGCGGAGCATCTGGGTCGTCAGCTCGCGGTGCTGCGCGGACGTCAAACCCCAGGGGTTCCAGGCGAAATTATCGACCGTGACCATCGGCGTGCCCGCCGCCTTCCAGAGCGCCATGTCGGTTGTGGTGACGCCCAGCAGCGTGCCGATCTCGATGATCGGCCCCGGGATGGCATGGGTCTCCTCGACCAGTTCGCGCAGCAAGGCCCGCTCGTCGTCCAACAGCGTGAACTGGCTCGGCACGATCGGCGCGAGCTGAGGTTCTCTCATGACCACACGCTTCGTGCGCGCGCAGCACTCGAATCAGCGATGCCCGGCCCAGGGTCAGACCATGAGGACGAGGATTCGCTTGCGGTTCCGACGCCGACAGCCTGCGCATCCCAACCTCCCTGGTCACTACCCCGTCAGGACGATGACGGCGCGCCCACGGTCTGAAACCAGAACGACGCGCCATGATAAAGCGGATCACGCCCGACCTCGGCCCCGAACACCGCGCGCATCAACTCGCCATGCTCCCGCGAGAGCCAGTGCGTCGCCAGGAGTGTCCGGTAGCGGGCAGCCTCGTGCAACAGGCAGAATAACATGTACTGCTCGGTATAACACCGATCATCATAATTGTTTGGATAGTCATACGGCAAGAAGATATCATGAACGTGGACCGTCACCCCCGCGGGCAGGGCCGGCAGCACCTGGCAGAACAGCAGCGGCAGGTCGCCGCGCGTGCGGCAAACATGACTCGAATCGATGAACAGCAAATCGCGCTCACGCCAGGAAAACCCCGCGAGGCCGGCATCCTCAACCGGGCTCAGGATGAGCGTGTCCACGGCGGCGCGGACATCGGTGCGGGGCGACGGGTCGATGACCGTCAGTTCCGTATCGAGTCCACTCCGGCGAATGGCCGCCCGCGCGATCAGGGAGCTGAACCCCGAGCCGACCTCGACGATCCGCGCCGGCCGCAGATCGGCGATCATGGCCGCGTAGATCTCGGCATCGGGCGTCGGGTAGAAGCCGTTGTGGATCAACTGTGGGCCGGGGCCCTGGGTGTTGATCGCGGGATCGCGCCGCAGCGCCGCGAAGAGATCCTGGAAGGGCTCGGTCCGCCAGCGCTCCAGGCGTCCGAGCTGGTCCTCGGCGTTCCACTCGATGCCCTGCTTCCCCAGCCGCCCACGCGGCAGGAACGGCGATTCATCCGGCTCGGCCGGCGGCCGGGGGAGGAGGTATGCGCGCGCGTACTCCCGCCAGGCGAGACCCTGGAACGGCGCCCACGCCCCGGCCACACAGTACAGCTTCCGCCGCGCTCGACGCGGCAGCGACCAGAACCAGTTCGACACGGTGGATTCCTTTCCCATCTCGCCGCAAAACGTACTTGGACCCGGGCAAAGCCGCAAGAGCGGTTCCGGCGCGGTGGTCAGTCCCGCGTTGACAGTCCAGGTAAGGCGGGGTAGAAGGGCCGGCCTCACATCGACATGGTGCGAGAAACGCGCATGGTGAAGATCATTGCGAAAGCTCTGCTCCGACTGGCTCCGTTCTTGCCGCGTCGCCTGGGCGTGGAGCTTTCCCTGGCCACTGCGCGGACCGCGCACAGGGTGACGTCCCCGAAGCGGAGCGAGCCGCCGAAGCCGGCCTCCGCATGCCAGACGACTCCTGCTCCGACTCGGATTCGTTGCCACGACGGCCGCATCGTCGCCCCGGCGCGCGTGCCGATCCGCTGGAGAGCATCTCCCCGCGCCGGCTGGGCATCCTGACCGCGGGCGACCGGACACGATCCGAGATCGAGGGGCTTCTCGGCACGCTCCGAGAGCTCGAAGCCGGTTGCCGGTCCCGCACCTGGGACGTTCGCCTCGGAGCCCACGCCGACCTGAACGAATGGGCCGTGGAGGATGTCCTCCTGCTGGGAACGAAGGCTCTTCCCACGCCCGGCTGCCTGAGGACCTTGTTCGCCGAAGCGTTGCGGACGCGCCCGCTCGGATTCCGCGCCTGGGATGCTCCTGATCCGGCGCGAGCCACGGCCTGGGACGACCCGGTCGCGCTGGAACTCGTCGCACTCGCCGGCGCGTGCAGCCTGATCGACGCCGCAACCCTGCGCGCAACCGGCGTCCGCCGGGTTTCTGGAGGCGCCCGCGGCGCCCGCGAGGTGTCCTGTCGCTTGCGTGCGGCGGGATATTGCCTGCGCCACGTGCCCGGAGCGGCTCTCGATCCTGTCGCGGGCGCCGGACCGCTCGTGTCGATCATCGTGCGCACGAAGGATCGCCCCGAGTTTCTCCGCGAGGCGCTCGCCTCGTTGCGCAACCAGACATATCCGCGCATCGAAGTGGTCGTGGTCGAGGACGGCCCCGCGCAGCGCGCCGACGTGATCGCCGCGTTTCCGGAGCTGAACCTGGTCTATCTTCCTCTGGGATCGTCCCGGGGCCGCTGCCACGCCGGCAACGCGGGCCTGGAACAGGCGCGGGCGCGTTGTGCGGGTTCCTCGATGACGACGACCTGCTTTTCGCCGACCACGTCGAAACCCTGGTCCGGGCCCTGGACAACGCCGCTGGGCAGTATCGGGCGGCCTGTTCGCTCGGCTACGAAGTCCCGACCCGGCTGCTCACGCGCACACCGTTCCGGTACGAGGAGGGGTCCTATCGCCGCACCTTCCGGCCGCCCTTTGATCGCCGCATCCTGGCGGAGTGGAACCTCTTTCCGATCAACGCCGTGCTCTTCGACCGCGACCTCTTCCGCGAGGAAGGCGGATTCGACCCCGCGCTGGACCTGCTCGAAGACTGGGACCTGTGGTTCCGTTACGCGCGACGGACCGATTACCTGTACGTGAACCGCCCCACCTTCTTGTTCCGGGTGCCCCTCGATCGGGAGGTCGCCACGCGGCGCCACGCCGAGTTGTTGAACTACGGACATCACTTCCGCGCCAAGCACGCGATCCGGTGAGTGTCTGTCTCAAAGCCCGCCGAGGGCGTCTGTTTAGCCCCGAAGGGGCGGCAGTGAATAGCCCGGGGCGTCAGCCCCGGGAGGGAACAACGGCGCAAAAAACCCTTCTTCTCAGCCCCGAAGGGGCGACAGAGCCCCGGTCTCCGCAGCCTCTTCTGTCGCCCCTTCGGGGCGGAGAAGAAGGGGGGTGTGGGGCTGGTCTCGGTTCCCGGGGCTGACGCCCCGGGCTATTTGCTTCCGCCCCTTCGGGGCTGAAACCAGGATGACCGGATCGTCACTTCGGGGACAGACTCTGAGTGTCTGATCCCACCCGATGCGCTTCTCGGCCGTTCTCTTCTCCCACTTCAAAACGGTTTCATCCCCAGGCCCATGAGGGTACCATGTGGGCATGTGGACCTTTGCCTGGCGGAACCTGTTAACGCGGCCGGCGCGAACGATCCTGGCCGTGGTGGGGCTGTCCATCCCCATCTTCGGCGTGCTGGGACTGCTCAGCCTGTCGGCGGGCGTCCGCACCATGATGGGGAACACCTTCAGCCAGATGCCGGGTATTTTGGTGTTGCGCGAAAATATCCTGGCGCCGGTGGCCAGTGATCTGCCGGCGTCGTTGGTCGATCGCCTGCGACCGATTCCCGGCGTGCGGGTGGTCGCGCCCGAGGTCTGGAAACTCTCGCCCACGATCGACGGCCGCAGCCTGTTCGCCCGGTCGGCCATGGAAATGTTCGGCGGCGCCAGGATGCCCACGCGCAGCTTCGACCAGTTGACCGCCGTGGAAGGCATGGACATCCCCGCGCACAACCGGATGCGGCGTTCGCTGTTCCGCTCCAGCATCCTCCCGCCCGAGCGCGGCGGCGGGCGGTTCTTGACCGAGGCGGACATCGGTCAGCCGAACGTCGTCATCAGCACCAAGATCGCCAGCGAGAATCCCCGGCCGGATGGTTCTCCCAAGAAGGTCGGCGACACGATCCGCCTGGGACAGCAGACATTCCACATCGTCGGCATCTACCAGGCGAACTCGCTCGTGCTGGACGCCACGATCGTCATGGACATCACGACCGCCCGCAAGCTCTTGAACGTCAGCCCGGACAAGGTCTCGTGCTTCCTCGTCGAGCCCGACGATCCCCGCCGGATCGACGCGATCGTGGACGCGATCGAGCGTGAGATTCCTGAAGTCAGTGCGCGGAACATGTCGGACTTCAGTATGAACGTATCGCGCATCCTCGGCGATCTGGACCTGTTCCTGCTGCTGATCATCAGCCTGGCGCTGTTCGTCGGGGCGATCGGCATCGTCAACACGATGCTCATGAGCACGGCCGAGCGTTATGTCGAGTTCGGCGTACTGCGCACCAATGGCTGGACGCGCCGCAACGTGCTGACGCTGGTGACCGCGGAAAGCGGCACGCTGGGACTGCTCTCGGGCCTGCTCGGCGGTTTGCTGGCCTGGGGTGGCGAGACGCTGGCGAACCAGTTCCTCGGCCACGGTCTGCAACTGGCGACCCTGCCGGGGTTGTTCGTGGGAGGTGTGGTGCTGTCGGTGGTTCTGGGTTTGCTCGGCGGCCTCTATCCCGCCTGGCGCGCGTCGCGCCTGACCCCAATGGAAGCGATCCGCCGCGGCGGGGCGCGGTGAGGAAGGTGTATGAGAAGGGGGATTGCCCGGCTTTTTCTGTGTAGCGGCGGCCGTCCCGGCCGCTCCGGTCGGTATCCGAACCCGGAGCGGCCGGGACGGCCGCCGCTACACAGAAGAGCCCCTTCTCGACAATCTCTGAGGAAGGCTGGGATCGGTCGCATGATCGAAGCCATCGACGTCCGGAAAACCTATCCCAGCGGCGAGGGCCAAGTGGACGCCTTGCGGGGCGTGAGCATCGCGGTGCCGAAGGGCCGTTGCGCGTTCGTCGTGGGACCTTCTGGCTCAGGCAAGAGCACGCTACTGCACCTCTTCGGCGCCATGGATCGGCCTTCCGCCGGGACGATCCGCGTGGCCGACCGCGAGGTCACCGCGATGTCCGAGGCCGAACAGGATGCATTCCGCCGCACGCAGGTCGGATTCGTCTTTCAGGCGTTCAACCTGATCGGCAACCTGTCCGCGCTCGACAATGTCCTGGTCCCGTTCTTACCGATCGGCATCACGGCCGCACTGCGCGCCAAGGCGGTGGCCTTGCTCCATGAGGTCGGCCTGGGCGACCGCATGCACCACCGGCCGCACCAGCTCTCGGGTGGACAGCTTCAGCGCGTGGCGATCGCGCGCGCCTTGCTCAAAGACCCGGTCCTGGTCCTGGCCGATGAACCCACCGGCGAGCCTCGATTCGAAGACCGGCGACGAGATTTTCCGGATCCTACGTCGCCAGCAGGCCCAGCATGAGAGCACGCTTGTCGTCGTGACTCACGACCGGCGGTTCATCACGGGCGACGATCTTGTCTTTGAGCTCCAGGATGGCCGGTTGGCGAATGGCTCCTCTTGACGCCGCGTTGGTTCGGTTCCGTTCGCGCGCGCAGACATTCTGGAGGCCCGATGCGTGAGGAAGCGCACGGCCGATGGAAGGCTCACGGCGGAATCGAGGGCTTGAGCATATCCTCGGGCGCGTGTGCGTCGGTGGTCGAAGGCGGCGCTGGGTGCAGCGGCAGAATCACCGTGAAGCAGCTCCCCTGGCCGACGGTCGATTTGACCTCGATCCGGCCGCCGTGGGCGCGGACGATCCCGTAGCTGATGGACAGGCCCAGGCCGGTCCCCGCGCCGATGGGTTTGGTGGTGAAGAAGGGGTCGAAGATCCGGTTTTGAATGCTGGGGTCGATCCCGCAGCCGTTATCGCTGACATGCGAGCGCGACGCCCTCCTCGACTGCTGCACGTGCTCACGACGACGCGGCCCTCCCTGGGGCAGGCCTCGATGGCGTTGTTGACCAGGTGGAAGACCACCTGGTTGATCTTGGCCGCGTAGCAGGTCACGAGCGGGAGAACGCCGGGATCGTCCTCGAGGATCGCGCTGCGCTCGATCGCGCGGTGGCGCAGAAAGAGCAGGGTGGAGCGGACGCCCTCGTTGAGATCCGTGTTCTGGAGATCGGCCTCGTCGAGCCGGGCGAAGTCCCGGAGATCCGCGACGATCTGTTGAATCCGTTTGAGCCCTTCGCGCGAGCGGGCCATGATCGCGGGCATGTTGTCGAGCACATAGGGCAGATCGACCTGGTCGGCCAGGCTCCGGATGCGTTCCAGGAGCGTGCGCTGGTGCTCGGCCAGCGTGCTTTCGGCTTGCTGGTAGAGCTGGATGACCTCGTAGAGATAGCCCGCGTCGCGCTGCAGGACGGCCACGTTGTTGCTGACGAACGCCAGGGGATTATTGATCTCGTGCGCCACGCCTTCGACCATCTTGCCCAGCGCGGACAGTCGCTCGGCCTGAATGAGCTGCACTTCGGTGCGCTGCAGCTCCTGGTGGGCCTGGCGCACCGAGGCGGTGGTGACCTCCAGGTCGGCGGCCAGTTGCGCAGCTCGGCGTTGGACTGGGCCAGGCGTCGCGTGCGATCGACGAGCGCCGCGGTGCGTTCGGTCAACATCTCGTGGAAACGACGGATGGTCCCGAGCCAGCCGATGCCGACGCCGAAGATGACGAGGAAGCACCCCAGCGCCAGGCACAGCACGACGCGCATCAAGGCGTCCGCCGGCGCGAAAACGGTCCCCAGCGGCTGGCTGGCCAGGACGCACCAGCCGAGCGGCCGGACCGGGTGGTACCCGACCAGACTGGGCACGCCGGTCAGCGGGTCCTTGGCGATCCGCGTCCCCCCCTTTCCCGCCAGGGCCAGCCGCACCAGGGGATGACCCGCCAGGCTCTTCTCCGCGACTCGAAGGTCCAATGGAGGACGCGGCCAGTTGGCCGTGAATATCCGTCAGGGCCAGCGTGCCGGTCACCGGCGAGTGGGGGCCCGCCAACCACTGGGCCAGGTTCTCCGTCGGGTTCTGGGCCACGAGGTAGCCGATGAGGGTCTGGTCGTCCGGACCGTAGATCGGTGTGGCCACGGAGACCACGCGCTTGCGCGGGCGGCCTTGCCGCAGGTAAATCTCCGAGACATAGGTTTGATGCGTGCGCCGGACACCCTGATACCAATCGCGCAGGGCGAAGTTCTTCCCGTGCACCTCGGGGTCCGTGGGCCAGTCCGCCCATTCCGTACCCGAGGGGTCCGTGAGCAAGGCCCGATCAAACGCGGGGCGGACCCGACCGGGGGTCGGATTGATGCCCACGACATCGCTGAGATGCCGCTGCACGGCCGCGATATCCCGCCGCAGAACGGCGTCGCGCAAGTTCCTCCCGCGCGCGACGCCCTCGACGAACCGCATCAGCCCGTGGAAATGCTCGAAGATCAGCTCGCCCGCGAGGCGGGCCTTGATCGTGTTCTCGGCGATGGCCTGATCGTGGAGGGTCCGGCGGGCTTCTTCGCCGACCAGCCAGGCCAGGCCGGAGATGGGCAGAGCCAGGGTCACAAAAAGTGTTCCGAACAGGTGCCAGCGCGACGAGAGCAGCCAGGGAACCCGGGGCACGTGACTCAGCGAAGCGGTCGGGGCTTTGGAGGAAGTCATCGGACCAGTCCCTGCGCCCGTGAACGAGGAAGGAGACCGGGACGAAAGGGGACTCTCAAAACAGCCCATTTTGTGACACTGTCGCATCGTTTCCGGGTTTTCTCAGCCCCAGCGGGGCGCGATCGTAAAGCCTGGGGCGTGAGCCCCAGGAAAAGAGTCTCCCCACCACGCAACGCGATGTCGCCCCTGCGGGGTCAGGAATTCCCGAACACCCTGTTTGTTCCTTCCTGGGGCTCACGCCCCAGGCTTGACGATCGCGCCCCGCTGGGGCTGAGATCTTCAAGCCAACCCGGTGACATTGCTACAGACTCCATTTTGTCCGCATCGGGCGGCGCTATCAACATGGCCCCATCTTCTCATTCCACGTCCAGAACGTCGCCCGCTTTGGGACACGCGGCGTCGATGCCGAAACGCGCGCGAATCTGATCGTGCAGCGCCGTTCGGGACGCATCCTCGCCGTGGCTCAGAAACAACCGGGGCCGGCCCGGCGCCAGCGGGCCGAACCAGTCGAGAAGCTCGCTCTGACCGGCATGGGCCGAGAAGCCGCCGAGCGTGTGGATCTGCGCCGCCACCAGGATGGGTTCGCCATCAATGTGGACTTGCTGCGCACCGTGTACCAGTTGACTTCCGAGCGTACCCTCCGCCTGAAAACCGACAAACACGACATGGACGTGGTGCCGCCACAGGTTGTGCTTGAGATGGTGGACGATCCGGCCGCCATTGCACATCCCCGATCCGGCCAGGATCACCGCCGCGTCGCGCAGGTGGTTCAGCGCTTTCGACTCCTCGACGGTCCTCGTGAAGTGCAGCTCGGACAGGTCGCGCTCGAGCTGGTGGCGGCGGACCAGCGCGGCCGCCTCGTCATCGAGCAAGTCCACGTACTTGCGATACAGCAGCGTGGCCTCGATCCCGAGGGGACTATCCAGAAAGATCGGCATCGAGGGAATGGACCCCTCGCGGATGAACTCCGCCAGAACATAGAGGATTTCCTGCGCCCGGCCCACCGCGAACGTGGGAATCAGCACTTTCTCCCGGCCGCGCACGGCGTCGTGCAGAATCGCACGGAACTCGTCGAGCGTCTCGTCCAGGGGCCGGTGGTCCCGATCGCCGTAGGTGGACTCCAGCACCGCGACATCCGCGTGGTCGAGCGGGGTCGGGTCCCGCATGATCGGGGCGTTCTTGGCCCGAGGTCGCCGGAGAAAACGAGCGTCCGCGCGCGGCCGTTCTCCTGGACGATCATCTCGACGCTCGCCGACCCGAGGATATGCCCCGCATCCACCAGGCGGAGACGCACACCGGGGGCGATTTCCTTGGGTTCGTCGTAAGCAATCGGGGTGAATAGCGGTTGCAGCACGGCCAGATCCGCCGGCGTGGTGAGCGGCTTGACCGGCGGTTTGCCTTGACGCAGGTTGCGCCGCGTCTGCCGCTCGGCATCGACTTGCTGGAGGTGTACCGAGTCAGCCAGCAGCAGGTCGGCGAAATCGATCGTCGCGGGCGTCGCGTGGATCGGCCCCCGGTATCCCCGCGTGGCCAGCAGCGGCAAACGCCCCGAGTGGTCGAGGTGCGCGTGTGTGAGCACGACCGCGTCCAGCCGCCGCGGCGCGACGGGACCGAGGTCGAGGTTCCTCGCCGCCGTCCCGTCGTGACCCTGGAAGAGGCCGAAATCGACCAGCACGCGCGACGAACCGGTCTCGATGAGCGTGCCGGAACCGGTGACTTCACCCGCGGCGCCAAGGAATGTGATCCGCATGCGAGCAAACCTTCCAGGAAGGCTTTCTTGTAGGGTGGGCCCTTTTCCATGTAGCGGCGGCCGTCTCGGCCGCTCCGGGCCCCAGAATCGGAGCGGCCGAGACGGCCGCCGCTACATAGAAAACCGATCCGTCCCTTCTCGTACACCCTTTCAGTGGGCGCCGGTCTTCTTCGATTGCGACAGCAGCCAGTCGATCAGGGCCGGATTATTATAGGCGCGGTCCCAGCGATTGTGGTCGACGCCGCGGTACTCAGTGGCGCGTCGTCGCCGGATCGACCGCGGGCGTCGGTAGCTCCTGGATGTACAGGTCCTTGAACTGCATCTCCATCGGTCCGCCCGCGTGCATTTGCAGGCCGATGTGACCGCTGTGCGCGATGTTCGGGTCGGTCTCGCGGTAATCGACGGAGGTCACGCCGTTGAGCGTCAGGGTGATGTGATCGCCCGTCGCGCGAATGACGTAATGGTTCCAGCCGTCTTGATGGATGGCGGCTTTCGCGTCGGCAGACGCCGGCACGAGCACCTGGTTGCGCCTCGATTCATCGTAGAGGCAGCCCCAGTAGTTCTGGCCGACGTCCGCCTGGTAACCCGACATCTCGTGCGGCGGCACGCGCACGCTGCGGAACTGCACGCCGCTGTTGGACTCCGGCCCGCCCTTCATCCGGAACGAGAGCTTGAGGATGAAGTCGCCGTAGCTTTTTTCTGTGGCCAGGAAGTCATTGTGATTCAGGCCGGGCGAAACGCCCACGATCATGCCGTCGCGGGCCTTCCAGAGCTTCGTGTCTCCTTCCCAGCCGTCGAGATCCTTCCCGTCGAAAAGCGGCTGGAACCCGGCCGTCTCGATCAGCGCCGGCTCACCCGCGAGCTGGCGCGCCCAGTGGCCGATGATGGTCCCATAGTAGGTGCTGAGCGTGTCGGAAGGCTTTCCCGGCGCGGCGGCATAACCACCGTCGGCATTGCGATGCCGGGCGAGGAACGCCTGCACGCGATCGAGGTCGGGCCGCTCCTTGAGCATGAACAGGCAGCGCATGACGCGATAACTCGACGGAAAATCCGCCGGCCCCTCCGTCTCCGACCAGGCGCCGTCGGCATTTTGCCCCGCGCGCATAGCGGCGACGGCGGCCTCCTTCTTTTCCAGGGGCGTTTTCATCCGGAGCAAGGCCGCCGCCGCGGCGCCGGTCGCGCGCGCCCGTCCCGGGCCCTCGCCCCAGGTGCCGTCGGGATGGCGCATCGCTTCGATCTGCCGGCGCCAGGCGGGGAAGTCCGGCGACGGGGTGTCCACCGCCTCCAGACCGGCGACGGCAAGCCGGATCTCCTCGAACGTCCGCGCGTGGTCATGGAAAAACGCGATGGCTCGCCGCGTGTAGCCTTCGGTGGGAACGAGAAGTTCCGTGTTGGCGATCAGGCCGACGACGGTCGCGGCGACGTCCGGCTTCTCACCCGGCGCCGAGGCAAACCCGCCGGTTTGCTCATCGAAGCAACGCTTGATGAAGGCCGCGCACCCGGGCACGTCCCGCACGGACCCGCCCGTGAACTTGAGCACGCGGAGGGCCGCGTTCGTGGCGTTCAGCGTCGAGGGGCCGCCCGGCTGAACGGGGAAACCGCCGTCCGGGTTCTGAAGGGCGGCCACAAACCGCGCGGTCTGTGCCCGCTCGGCCGGCGTTTGCGCGGACGCGGCGGAAATGCCACAAGCAAGCCACAGTGCGCCGAGAACCCAGCAACGTCTCATGGTCGGCACCTCTCCTTGCGGATCGTCGTGGTTGGTTCGAGTCCCTTTTCGGGCCCCAGTCTGCCAGGGCCGACCCCACGGGGCAACGCCCCGCCACCGTCCTGGGAATGATCACTGCAAGGGCGGCTGACCCTTCCCGGCGCGGTGCTCGTTCAAGAGTTGCAAGCCGCGTGGCTCATGCTTGAGCAGCTTGACAAGCTGGGTCGAAGTGCATCCCAGGAACTCGGCGGCGGCCTTCACATCCCAGGACAATCCGGCCAGCACATCGAGCGCCTCGGCCAAGAGGGCAGGGTAGTCATCATGCTCCGGATTGATCGCGATGCGCCCTCCCCGGCATCGCGCACGCCAGCGTGGCGAGGGTGCGGCACCGGGCGGCGTGCGCATTTCCAGGGCCAGGAGCCGCCGCAGGCGAAAACAGGCCGCGCGGCGGTTCTCGGCCTGGCTGCGCCGCTCGCTGGCCTCGGCTGTGCAACCACTCGGACGATGGATCAAAATGACCGCCGTCTCCACCTTGTTCCGGTTCTGGCCGCCGGGACCGGAACGCCTCGTGAACCGGACCTCGCAGTCGGCCAGCAGACGATCAGGGTCGAGACAGGCGGGGTGGTCCATGAGAGTGGGGAATCTCCATCTTGTCGGGTAAGGCTTTATCCTGCCAGCCACGTAGCGCGGCGGAGCCGCCACCGACCCCGGCGCCGCCCGACCCGGCGTGAACGCCGGGCCGTGAACCGCGGCGCGGCACGCCCGGTGAACCGGGCGAAAGACCACACGCTCAGGTGCGCCTCTCCCAGCCCGGTTCACCGGGCTTTTTCTCTCTCCAGGCCCGGCGTTCACGCCGGGTCGCCCGGAACCCGGCGTGAACGCCGGGCCTGTGACCGCGGCGCGGCACGCCCGGTGAACCGGGCGAAAGACCACACGCTCAGGTGCGCCTCTCCCAGCCCGGTTCACCGGGCGTGTTTTCCTTCCCAGGCCCGGCGTTCACGCCGGGTCGTTCTGCGCAGCAGGGACAAGCTTTTCTACTTCTCTTGCGGGGCCCGAGCGCGGCCTCCCAGGCCCAGGTAACAGGCCAGCAAGATCGCCGAGAGGGCCGCGACGCTCCACCGCAACGGCGCGGAAACGTGGGGCGTGATGTGGGCTTCGATCAGCCCGGCGAACACGAGCATCACCATGGCGCCGCCGAGCAGGCCGAAGGCGTCGGGTGCGGCTTTCTTCAAGGCATCGCGGCGGGGCAGCGGTCCCGGCGCGATCAACGCCCAGCCCAGCCTGAGGCCGCCTCCCCCCGCGATGCAGATGGCCGAGAGCTCCAGCACTCCGTGCGTGGCGATCAGGGAGTAGAAACCGACCAGATACCCATGCTTCCAGACCAGCCCCGACAGGGTACCGAGCATGCGGCCGTTGTAAGACAGCAACAGTGCGCCGGGCAGACAGCAGAGCGATCCGAGCGCAAACGTGAAGGCCGCGACCTTGATGTTGTTGCCGATGATCTGCAACGCCATGAACGGACTTTCCGAGAGCGTGAAGGTGAAATTCCCCCGGTACTCGCCCTCGTGCTTTTCGAGGCGGATGTTCTCGAATTCGACGATCCGTTCGTCGAACAGCGAGTAAGCTAGCTCGGGCTGCCGGACGACCGCCAGGAACGAGGCCATCGTGGTCACGGCCAGCACCAGGACGGCCAGGAGGATCGGTCGCGCCTGCCGCCGCACCAGGCGCGGAAAGCCGCTCGTGAGAAAGGCGAAGAACGGCAGGATGTCCACCCGCCGCGCCGCATAGATGCGGCCGTGCGCCCGCGCCGCCAGATGATTGAGATAGAAAACCAGCTCCGGATCGGCCTGGCTGGTCCGCGCCCGCGACAGGTCGATGCTCACCTGCCGGTAAAGCTGACACATTCGCTTGAGTTGATCGGCCGAGAGCGCGCTCAACCCGTGACGATCGAGCCGATCCAGCAGCGTCGTCAGCTCATCCCAGGTGCGTCGCGGAGTCTCGAACATGATCCATGCGGCCTTGACCCGGGCCGGTACGCCGACCACATTGGGAAGACGGGCACCCCGGGGAATCTCGGGAACGTCTTGCGTTCGGATGATGTCAGGGTACCCCCAGAGGGGAACGTCATGCAATGGGCCGATGAGATCCGGGTCGAGACCCCCGAGCAGATCGACGTCGCGTTCGAGGTGGCGGGTCTGGGATCGCGGTTTCTCGCCCAACTGATTGACTGGGCCGTCAAGTGGGGGTTGCTGCTGCTCATCACGTTGGTGGTCGCGGTCTTTCTGGCCCTGCTGGGTTTCGAGATGCCGACCCGATTACCGGGTCTGCGCCGAGTACGCTCCTGGTCCTCTTGTACACGGCGTTTCTCCTCGGCTTCGACATCTATTACGAGGTGCGCCACAACGGCCAGACGCCGGGTAAGAAAGCCGCGAACATCCGCGTGGTCCGGGAAGGCGGCGCGCCGGTGGACTTCACCGCGGCCTGCATCCGCAACCTGCTCGGCCTGGCCGACTTCCTGCCTGTGTTCTACTTGCTGGGAAGCCTGCTCATCCTGTTGACCCTGCGCGGCCAGCGGCTCGGCGACATGGCGGCCGGGACCCTGGTGATCCGCGAACGCGCGGTGGCGCCCCCCGTTCTGAACCACCTCGACGAGGCCCGCGCGATGGCCGCGCCGGAGATCCAGTTCACGAGCGTGGAGCTCGCCGCCTGTACGCCCAATGATCTCCACGTCCTGAAGGCGTACTTTCAGCGTCGCCGGGACATGGAGACGCTCCCGCGCTTCCAGCTTGCCCAGCGCCTGGCGGACGAATACCTCCGCAAGACCTCGTACCAGCCGGCGGCCCCGATCGACCACGGCCACCGCGCCGAGGCGTTCCTCGCTTCACTCTATCGTGATCTGGTGATTGACACCCAGGCCCGTCAGGGTGGAAGGTCGAACGCCTGATCGGTCGGCGCGTCCTCCAGGGTGGAAAGGACGCTGAGGTGATAGCCCGTGCCCACGTCCTCGGCTTCAAAGGAGATGATGAAACGCCGATTCTGGGCGAAGTGCGCCTGCTTGCGCTCCATCATCAGCTTCACGATTTCGCGGCCCTGCGCGCGGATGTCGGGGGGAACTCCCGCGGCGAGAACCTCGTCGATCATGGCGTCCCGTTTCTCCGCGGGCATGAGGGCGGCGTTCCACGCCAGCGCGGCCAGGGTCACGAGCTTGCGATAGGCGTCTTCCGAGGTGGCCAGATCCAGATACGGCTCGAGGAATCGCTCGAGCACCTCGGACATCTTTTCCATGCCGGCGGGCGAGGACACGATTCGCTGGTGTGCGAAAGGCCCTCGTTTGAGATTCCGCTTGAGCCTTTCCAACTGTCTCCGGCGCTGTTGCTGCTCGCGCTGGCTCTTCCTGGGTTTTCGTGACGACATGATGCTCCGCTCCCGGCATTCGCCCTGGATCAAGAAGAACCGTGGCCAGACCGTCAGAAGAGTCCACTTTTCAGTCTATCCCCTCATCCGCCTCTCCACCAGGCTTTCCGGGTCGTCTCTGAGAGTCTGTCCCGAAAGCCCCCCGAGGGCGTCAGGTATTAGCCCCGAAGGGGCGGAAGCGAATAGCCCGGGGCGTCAGCCCCGGGAGGGAACGAACGGCGCAAAAACCCCTTCTTCTCAGCCCCGAAGGGGCGACAGAGCCCCGGGCTCCGCAGCCTCTTCTGTCGCCCCTTCGAGGCTGAGAAGAAGGGGGGAGTGGGGCCGGTCTCGGTTCCCGGGGCTGACGCCCCGGGCTATTCGCTTCCGCCCCTTTGGGGCTAATACCAGAATGACCGGATCGTCACTTCTGGGACAGACTCTGAGCGGCCGGCACCGTCCCGGCCCGTGACGATCTGGCGAGAGCGGTTCACGCTTGCGTTGCAGAGCTGTCCCTGCGAGCCCGATGCGCAGCGAGTGCATTTCTGTGGAAGCCCAGAGAGAATGCACTCGCTGGCGCGTTGGGGCTCTGCAGGACGGATGAGCCACACATCCGGGAACCGCTCTCGCTGTTCGATGGAGTCGGTGCTCGCTTGAGTGATCGAATCGACCGGTTTACAGTGGGACCTGTCATGCCCCCGGCGTATGAACCATGGCAACAGGCACCCGCGCCACGGACTTGCGGATCGTCGCTGAGAACAGAGGGACCACCACCCGCTCAGCTCCGTGGCTGCTCGGTGCGCCAGGTCGCTCGATCCCGGAGTGCGACGTTGTCCCAAGGAGGGTGGGAACCCGAGATGAGGTTTGCCCATGCCCAAGACCGCTGCGAAGCGCAAGGTCCAGACCACCCGTTCACCGCAGGCCGATCCCACCGAGCTGGTGGAGCGGATGCTCCGCGTCCTCGAATCCCAGCGCCTCCTCGGTCCGGAGTCCTATCCCCGACCCTGGCGCGGCTGGCCGTCCTGTGCGACCTGAATGCGTCCAGCCCACTGGTGAAGAAGGCCGTCGGAACCGACCTCTTCAAGAAACAGGCGGTCCTCGCCTGGAATAACGACCCGGGTGCTCCGGTCTTCCTGGCAAATTCCGCGACTTTCAAGGACGACGTCAAGCAGGCGAGTCCCGCCCTGCTCCTCGGCATCCTGGACGGGATCAAGAAAAGGAAGCTAAAGTCCAATGCAGGTACGCTTCCGGAATTGAGGAACAAACTCCGTGACCATAAGCAACTCCGGGAGGCCTTTCAAGAAGCCATCACTCAGAGGATCTCAGACTCATCCCTGCCGCGTGAGGTTGCCTGGGTGAAGACCCCGCGAAGCTTGATCCTGTTTCTGAGGAGCTCCCTTCCAGTTGTCGAAGCGGCCGACGCATCAACAGCCGGCGATCGGTCGCGACCCCCCGCGCCTGTGCCGTGAATGCGCCGCTCTTGATCGATCGTGACGTCCCGGCCAGTGGACCGGCCCCTCTCCGTCAAGCAACCGAGGACTTCGCCTCGGCCTTCCGCGCGGCGTTCACACATCTGGATTGGAAGAATCGCGGGACCAACTTCGTGACGTTGTTCGACCTCCGGCGCCTTGCCGCAGTTCGACCGCGGTCAGTTCGATGAGGGTTTGAATCAACTCCGACGGCAGGACGAGTTCACGCTGAGCGGGCATGAGGGGCGTCATGGACCGTTGACGCCCGAGGAGCGCGAGGCGGGCGTGCGCGACGCCGGTTCGCTCCTGGTCTACGTCTCCCGGAAGGACTGACCCATGTCCGCGCTGTGGCCGAGGTGATCGCCGCGCACCACCGCCGGGACCGCTGCCGCGAACACCCGCTCTCGCGGAGTCTGTAGCAACGTCACCGGGTTGGCTTGACGATCGCGCCCCGCCGGGGCTCAGACATCTCAGCCCCAGCGGGGCGCGATCGTAAAGCCTGGGGCGTCAGCCCCAGGAAGAAGGAACAAGCATGGTGTTCTGGGATTTTTGAGCCCCGCAGGGGCGACCTCGCGTGGCGTGGTGGGGAGCGACTCCTTGTTCCTGGGGCTGACGCCCCAGGCTTTACGATCGCGCCCCGCTGGGGCTGAGAATACCCGGAAACGATGCTACAGTCTCCTCTTGCGGCACCTCTTGACCGAGGGTCCTTCGCGTCCGTGAACCACGTCCGAGGGCGGGTCCCAGCCATGCCCACAAACACGCCAGGGCCGCGAGTCCCTTGACGGGCCGCACCGACGCCAGGATCATCCGGCTCGGGAGGCAAGTCGAACGCCGCAAACCGCGAGGTGTACCATGTCGAGTCCAGGACGCGTCCTGCTGATCGGTGCCTGCCTCCTGGCCGGCTCGGCCCGGGGCGCAGATGCGGAGCGGGGCAGCGCGACCGACTGGCGCGGCCATGGCCAAGGTCCATGCCCGGTTCAACGGACGAGCCGGGACGTTCGCGCAGTTCGGCGACTCGATCACCGACACCCTCGCGTTCTGGTCCCCCCTGCCCTACGACCGCAAGAACGCGCCGCCCGCGATGGAAAAAGCGTTCCAGCTTGTCAAGGAACGGATGCGGCCGGAGTGCTGGCGCGACTGGAAAGGGCCGAAGTTCGGCAACGAGGGCGGGCAGACGGTGCGCTGGGCGGATGAGCATGTCGACACCTGGCTCAAGACGCTCAATCCGGAAGTCGCGCTGGTCATGTTCGGCACGAACGACCTGAACAGCCTGGACCGGGACGAATACCGCGACCGGCTGCGGCACGTCGTCCGGCGCTGCCTGGAGAACGGCACGGTCGTGATCCTGAGCACGATCCCGCCCCGGCACGGCTTCGCGGAAAAAGCCGCGGCCTTCGCCGACGCCGCCCGAGACGTGGCGCGCGAGCGGGCCGTCCCGCTCGTGGACTTCCATGCCGAGATCCTCAAGCGCCGGCCCGACGACTGGGACGGGGCCCTGGAAGTATTCCGCGACCACGAAGGCTACGACGTGCCCACGCTCCTGGCGCGGGACGGCGTCCACCCGAGCGCGCCGCGGCGGTTCCAGGGCGACTACTCCGAGGAGGCGCTGCGGTGCCACGGCTACAACTTGCGGAACTTCCTCGTCCTGCTGGCCTACGCCGAAGTCCTCGAAGCATTCGACGCACCCCAAGCAGAAACGGAAGCCCACATCCCGAGCCGGCCCTGGTTCCCCCAGGCGCCGCCACTGCCGCCGCCCGCCGGTGAGGTCATCCGCGCCGCGAACATCGAGGAGCTGCACGCGGCCACTCAGCGTGTGGCGCCGGGCGGCACGATTTTATTGGCCGATGGCGTTTACCGCGTGACCCGGCCCGTGATCCTCGCCACCGACCGCGTGACCTTGCGGAGCGCATCGGGCCAGCGGAGCCGCGTGGTGCTCGACGGCGGCGGCACGCTCGGCGAGCTGCTCACCGTCCGCGCCTGCACGGGCGCGACCATCGCCGACCTGACCGTCCAGAACGTCCGCTGGAACGGCATCAAGCTCGACACGGACAAGAATGTGCAGCGGGCGACGATCCGCAACTGCATCCTGCACAACATCTGGCAGCGTGCCATCAAGGGCGTGAAGGTCCCCGAGGCCCACCGCGAGACGACCCGGCCGCGCGATTGCCTCATCGAATACTGCCTCCTCACGAACGACCGCGCCAAGCGGTTCGAGGATGATCCCGCCGATACGCCGAGCACCTTCGGCGGCAACTACATCGGCGGCATCGACGCGATGTACGCGACCGGCTGGACGATCCGCGACAACGTCTTCGTCGGCATTCATGGCCGCACCGGCAGCGCCGAGGCGCGATCTTTCTCTGGCACGACGTGCGCGACTGCATCGTCGAGCGGAACGTGATCGTGGACTGCGACAGCGGCATCTGCCTGGGCAACTCATTCAAGCCGGACGACGTGCCGATCCATGCCACGGGCGTCATCGTGCGGAACAACTTCCTCTGCCGGGTGCCCGAGAACGGCCTCCTGGCCGACTACACGCGCGACTGCGCCATCCTCCACAATACGGTCCACGATCCGGCCAGCCGGCTCGGCCGCCTGATCCGGCTGGTCCACGAGAATGACGGTTTGCGCGTCGTCAACAATCTCCTGAGCGGCCCCCCACCGCGCATCGAGTCCGGGAGCAAGATCGACTTGCGCAACAACGTGAGCGGCGATTTCACCGCCGTCTTTGTCGCCCCGGCCGAGGGGAACCTGCGCCTGACGGCCGCGGCCAGCGCCGCCATCGACAAGGCCATCCCCCTGCCTGAAGTGACCACGGACATCGATCGCCATCCGCGCGGCGCGGCGCCGGACGTCGGCGCCCACGAGTTCCCCGGTCCTTGAGTGGCACCCAGCACCTCGGGCCTCATTCACCACAGAGTCACGGAGAACACCGAGTTCTCACAGAGGAAATCCAGAACCTCGGTGTCTGTCTCCGTGTTCTTTGTGGCTCTGTGGTGAATCCGGCCCGTGCCGCGCCACCAGCGTCTCGAACGCCAACTCCACACCGCGAGGAAGCGCCGCGGGAGCGTGTTCACAGCACATCGGGGATGCGGTACTGGCTGCGCGCGGCCGCCTTCAGGTACGGGTTCGCCTCGTGGTCAACGGGGAACGTCTCGGTGCGCGGGTCGAAGGTCAACCGGCGGTTGCCCAGGCGATACGCGATGTTGCCCAGGTGTTCGAGACACGCCCCCATGTGGGCCGGCTCGACGTCGGCGTTGGGGGTCTCGCGGCTGCGGATGCAATCGACGAAGTTCTGGAAATGGAGCGTTTCCGGGTTCTCCTCGAAGCGTTCCGCGGCCACCTTGCTGCCCGGGACGAGCACTTGCCAGCCGAGAAAATGCCGGCCCAGGAACAGCGTTCCCTTGGTGCCGTAGACCTCGATGCGCGTCGAGCTCTGGAGCCAGTTGGGCATCTTGTCGTCGGGCGTGATCTTGGCGGGGGTCTTCGTCTGCACGGGGGAGAAGCCGGTATTTTCAAAAGCCAGGGCGAGCTTGTCCCACTGGAAGGTGACGATCTGGACGTCGGGCATCTCGCCGCCGTCGTCGTAGCGCCAGCGACCGCCGGCGCAGGTCACGGCGGTCGGGTGGGGCGGCTCTCCCAGGAGCATCCGCGCCAGGTCGAGCTGATGGATGCCGTCGGACGAGTTGCCGCCGGAGAAGTCCCACCAGCCATGCCAGTTGCGATGGACCTGGGCATTGTAGGGCCGCTCGGGCGCCGGGCCGAGCCAGCGGTCCCAGTCGAAGCCGGGCGGCGGCGTGCTGTCGGCCACCTTGGGCTGGGGATAGCCGCCGTAGGTCTCGGGCAGCATGTTGCAGACCTTGACGTAGAAGACCTCGCCGAGCTTGCCGTCGCGGATGTACTGGCGCGGACGCCGCGTAAGGGCCGCTCCGGTGCTGCGTGCCCGCTTGAACGACGCGCTTGTACTTGCGCGGCCGCGATCATCTTGCGGCCTTCCTCGACGTGGCGCGAGACGCATTTCTCGACATAAACATCCTTGCCGGCCTGACAGGCCCAGATGGTTGCCAGCGCGTGCCACTGCTCGGGCGTGGCGTTCACGACCGCATGAACATCCTTGTCATCGAAAAGCTGGCGCATCTCGCGGGTCGTCTGCGGCGCCTTGCCCTGAATCGGCGCGAGCATCCGCGCGGCGGCCGCGGCGCGGGCGTCTTCGAGATCACAGACGTATTTGATCTCCACGTTGGCGAGCTTCGCCAGTCCCTCGATGACGTGCGTCCCCCGGCCGCCAGCGCCGATCAGGCCGAGGACGACCTTCTCATTGGGACTGTCGGCCCGGGTCATGATCGCGGGCGCCGCCGTCGCGAGCGCGGCGCCGCGGATCGTCTGGCCGAGGAAGGTTCTGCGGGTGGAAGGTGTCATTGTTATGTCCCTATGTAGGGTGGGCTCGGCCCACCATCTTGTGCCCCCGGATACGGATGGTGGGCCGAGCCCACCCTACGAATCTCAATAGCCAAAGATCCGCGTCTCACCGCGGCGAATCGGCAACATGAAGCGGGGTCCCTCCCCCACCACGGTTTTTGTCAACACGTCCGTGACCGGCCCGCGGGAGCCGACATCGATTTGCAAGGGGCCGTCCTGCGACGCATGAAGCGCGACAAAGCGGCCGTTGGCGTAGACGTTGCAGTCGGTGTCCGTGAACAGATGGACGCCTCCCACGCGGGCCGCGGCGCGGAGCAGTTCCGAGGTCAGGCCGGGCGTGCCGACGAACAGGGAGGCCCCTGTGTTTGTGCGCCGCAGGGCCACGGCGGCGGAGCCGTCGCTGTACGAGGCGAGAATTTCCTCGCCGGTCGCATCGCTGGCGGCCAGCAAGGGACGCGGGGCGGCGGCGACGCCGAAAGCCTTTTGCAGCCCTTGTTGCCGGCCTTGTTCGGTGGGCGTCGCCATGGCTTTCGCGACTGCGGCCGGCTTCAACGTGAAGCCGGTGAGTTGCCGCATCGCGTCGAGCGAAACGGTGTCGATCGTCAAAGTATCCCGGCGCGTAGCACCAGACGCACGTCGCTCCCTGGGTGGCGTGCGCGAGCCTGGCGCGCGTCGGCATCGAGACACCACGCATCGAGGAAAACGTACACCTTCGTGCGCACCCGGCCCGCCAGCACGTCGTCGAGCAGGTACTGCCCGTAGGGGGTCCCCATTCTTCCCAGCGCGATGCGCGATTCGTAAATGCCCGGCCTGGTGACGAGAGTGCCTCCCGCCGCCACGCGAAGCATGCTCTTTTCATCGATGACGGCGGCAACCTCCGGATGGAAGGGCGTCGGCGTCTTCAAGAGCGGCTCGTCGAGCGCCTTGAGTCGGGCCATCTCGTTCCACATGCCGGGGTCGTTAAACCACCCGGTCGCGCCGAGGTCCATCCACCAGGTGCCGAAGTTGCGCAAGGCTTCCTGCGCGACGTTGCGCCGCAGCTCGTTGTTGGTCTCTTCGAGCGTCGTCACGTGTTCCTGGAAGCCCGGCTGATTTCCGGTGGCGAGGTACGTGTGCGTGTCGTCCTCGTTGAGCCACATCTTGCCGGCCAGCACGACGCTCTCGGCGGCCGACATCGCCGGCGCACTCTGGCCGAGGCCGCGATCGAGGTACGAGATGGGCGAGCAGAGCACGTCGATGTCCGGACAGTCCAGCACGCGGCGCAACGCGTAATGGCCGGCAACGGCCGGACCGTTCTGGATCGCGCCGAACTCAAAGACATAACCATAAAAGAACACGACCAGCTTGCGGCCGTGCGAGGCCGTGCGCACCGCGTGGGCCAGGTCGCGCACGCAGTCGGCCATGCTCTCTTGTTGAAATACGCCCCAGTCGATGATCGGCCGCTCCTTCTGAGGATCACGGAAGATGCCGGCCGGCGCCGCGTGGCGCGGCGGGCGAAGGCACCGCGGCGGTCGCGCGCGTCGCGGCCGGATCGTGCCAGGAGGCTTGCAAGGCCGCGTCGCTCGGGTAATGCGCGTGCAACCAGAGCCGCCAGGCGGTCAGGTCGGCGGGCGCGTAGCCGTTGAGCGGCCGGAGCCAGGTGTCGCGGTAGAACCATTCGCCCGTGTTCTGGCCGCACGGATGATAGCCGGCCATCTGTTCGCCGAACTTCTCCTCCAGGTGCGCGACCAGCGCCGCCAGGCGCTCGGAAGCGTCGTGCCGATAGAGCGGCGAGGCCACCACGGCGGCGTCGCGGTGGCCGTCCTCCCATTTCATCACGTCGTCGAGATGGGCTTCGCGCCACCAGGCGGGCGGGTCCATCCCCATGCGCGGCAGGAGAAGTGCCTTGGGGTTGGCCCGCAGCACCGCCTGGCATGCCAGGTCCACCTCGGACCAGTCCGCCGCCGCGCCCGGCTTCGGCCAGGGTGTGCTGATGGGGAAGCTGACGAGGTTCACACCCACGTTCGCGGCGAGCTGGATCTGGGAGGCGAAACGATCCTGCGGGCCTCCCAGGTGGGTGTACGTCGTTCCCGGCCGGTAGAACGCGACGAGGATGTCCCGCGCCGGCACCGCCCGCACCCAGAAGCTAGCGCGATAGCGATGCCCCTGCTGGATCGCCAGGCGCGGCTGATGGTAGATGTGAAAATCCGGCCAGTGGCCGCCGGCCGGCGCTTTCAATTGCACGTGCAAACCCGCCGACCCGTTCCGGCCACTCCCCGGCGCCACTTGCACCGTGCCCACCGTGTTCTTCTCGCCGACCGGCCAGACCGTCCAGTTGTGCGCAAAGCTGCCCGGCCCGCTCTCAAAGTCGTTCTCGCTGACGACCTCTTGCGAGTTGTCGAGATCCACCACGTGGATGTCATCAAGCCAGATGTCGCCGGGCGTCTGACCGAAGCGAAAGTGCATCGTGCCGTTGGTCGCGCTGCCGCTGGCGACGAACTCGAACGCGACTTCCTGGGCTTGCGGTGAAATCGGGATTGGGGCCGATCCGGGCGCGCCCAGAAGATCCGGCGCGGACCGTGCGCCGTTGACGACCAACCGGGGTGCGCTGCTGGCCGGGTCCACGCGCACCGTCAGCGCCGGGGCCGTCGTGATGAGGGCCAGGAACAGGAGAAGCACGAGGCTCTGCCGACCGATCACCTTGATTGCCAGCCGCATCATAAACGAACCCTCATGCGAATGATCCTGTAAGCGCAGAGGCGCGACGCCGGGCCTCATGGGCGCTGAGTCTAACTCAGAAGCCCGTGGGTTTCATCCAACCTCTCGAAAGTTCGGCCGGGTCTTGCGGGGACTGTCTTGTAGGGTAGGCTTCAGCCTGCCAATCCCATTTCCGTTTGACTCTCATGGGATTGGCAGGCTGAAGCCTACCCTACAAGAACCGGAAAGGGGCGCACGACTGTGCGGACCACTCGTCTCGTCATCCTGACCGCGGCGCTGGGCGTCATCGGCGGCGGCAACAATGCGCAGGCGGACGACTGGTTCCAGCCCGCATCCTCAGTCGCGGAATACCGCCCGAAGGGGCCGTCGCACTGCTTCCGGCAGTTCAACATCGACTGGAGCTGGATCCGCAACCGGCCCGAGCAGATCACGGAGTTTCTCAGCCAGGCCGATCCGGCGGCGTTCGCCGCGTTTTGCCAGGAAATCCATCTCGACGGCACGATCGTCATGGCCGTACCGCATCATGGCTATTGCAGCTACGAGACGAAGGTCGGCACGAAGTTCCCGGGCATGCGGGGCGACTGGTTCGGCGAGACGATCGCCGAACTACACAAGCGCAAGATCGCCGCGTTCGGATATGTGACGCTCAACTGGAACTGGAAATACATACGCGATCACGAAGGCGCACCGTTCATCCACGCGAAGCGCAAGCCGGACGGTTCCTTTGATACGGGTTACATCTGTTTGAATGCCCCGGGGTATCTCGACCTCGTCGAATCGTACACGCGCGAGGTGCTCGAACGGTATCCCGTGGACGGCATGCGCTGGGACATCCTCGCGACGGCCCGGGGTTGTACGTGCGCGGGGTGCAAGGCGTTCTACCAGGAACTCCACGGCGAGCCGCTCGAAAGCTGGAGTCAAGTCGATTGGCGGCGGCAGGAGGACTTCTACCTGGCCACGACGGGGTGCGCGGCCACGCGCTTGCAGGCGATTTGCAAGCGGATCAAGCCCTCGGTGGAGATCTGGCAAAACTCCATTCAGACCTACGCGCCGAACCTGCTCGATCTGGGAAGGCTCTACGACATCGCCTACAACGAGTACGGCGACCCGTTCCGCCTGCTCTTGCTCAAGGGCGTGATGAACAAGGGGGCCGCGATCAACGGCTTGATGAACCAGGCGCCCGTCGGCGCGGACCTGGACCGCCGCGCGTTCCGGCTCTGCCTGGCGCTGGGAGGGCGGTGTTACTCGTATTACGGACACAAGCTGACCGACCCTCGCACCGTGATGCCCGGCGCCGCAATGTTGCCCTGGCACCGGCAACAACTGGCCCCGTTCTACACCATGGTGAGCGAGATTCAACCGTGGCTCGAAGGCGTCCGGCCGGTCGCGCCGGTCGGCGTCGTTTATTCCGAGAATACGCGGTTCCGGTACCCCAAGTATGACCGAGCGCCTTACGTTGCCGCGCTCCAGAAGATCACCGAGTCGTGCCTGGAGCGAAGCCTGCCGCTGGAATTCCTCAACCGGCTCGACCTGACCGACCCCCAGAAACCGCTTGAGTCGTTCTCGCTGTTGATTCTGCCGCTCACGTCCGGGCTCCGGTCGGAGGAACTGGACAGCCTGCTCCACTACGTGCGAGGAGGCGGTTGTCTGCTCATCGCGGGCGAAGCCCTCCGCCACGGCGAGAAGGGCGAGGAACAGCCCGATTTCGCGCTGGCGTCGGAGATGGGACTTCACTTCGAGAAAGCGGTGACGGCGCAGGAGGATCTGCCGTGTGAGGTTCTGCGCCCGAGGAAGGCGTGCCGGCTGCGCCCCAGGTCCGGCAATATGTCCGCGTCCGTTCCACGGCGGGAGAAACGCGCATGGTGGTCCGGGATCAGGGCGACATCCTGGCCGCTGTGGCACGAGCAATCCCTCGGCGCCGGCCGCGTCGTGTTCCTCGCGTCGCTCGATTCGCTCGCGTTGACCCAGGCGGTCATCGACGCGCGGGGCGGGCCGCGGCCGGTGACGGTCACCCCGGCGGAGAAGAACCCCGTCATCCTGACGCGGTTGACAGAAGCGCGGCGCTGGGTGCTCCACCTGATCGCCGACGGTGATTACACGGTCCAGCTCCACCGCGACCGCGCGCCGGTGACGCGCGTTGTGGAGCACTATCCACCGACAGGATGGGAGTACCGAGCGGAACCCGCGGCGACCGGCTTGCGGCTGATCATCCGCGGCGGTGCGCAGGACCGTTTGCTGGTGCTGGAGTGAGAGGCTATCCGGGAAGTCTGGTCTTAGCCCCAAAGGGGCGGCAGTCCATAGCCCGGGGCGTCAGCCCCGGGAACCAAGGAATGGTGTCTCGAACTCCTCTCCGGAGCCCCGAAGGGGCGACAGAAACCACGGCCCCGCGGGACGTTCTGTCGCCCCTTCGGGGCTGCGCAGGAGGATCTTGTCGCGGCGTCCCTCTCCCCAGGGCTGACGCCCTGGGCTAGGAACTTCCGCCCCTTCGGGGCTGAGACCAGACTTCACGGATAGCCTCCGAGAGGGTGTACGAGACGCCCCTGACCGTACACCCTCTGTCGGATCGCAGGATCAGACCGTGATCTCATACCCCGCGCTGCGGCCGGGTCTGGAAGGCGTTGGCCTCGGGATCGCCGACGATCTCTTGCTTCTCGGGGTCCCAGGTCAGCTTGCGGCCGCCGAGGCGGATGGCGATGTTCGACAGGTGACAGACCGTCAGGGAGCGGTGGTGGCTCCAGACGTCGGACACCGGCACGGCGCGGTCGCGGATGCACTCGAAGAAGTTGCCCATGTGGCCGTCGAGCCGCTTACCCTTGCGCAGGGCGATGAGCTCGCTCTCGGGCACGGGGTCCTTGTACAGGGCGTCGACCGCGCCGCCATCGAGATCGATGTGGTCGCGGGTCACGAAGATGCGGCCGTGCTCGCCCTGGAACGTGACGCCGTTCTCGCCGTCGCTGCGGATTTCGAGCACGGCGCCGCTGGCGTAGGTGGCCTTGACCAGAAACTCGGTCGTGGTGTTGTAGCAATCATCGACCTGGGGCCAGCCCTTTTCATACGGGACGGGCAGGAGGCCCTTGCCGACCTCGATGGTGTGCGGGCCCGAGTTGTCCATCGCCAGGCCCCACTGGGCGATATCGACGTGGTGCGCACCCCAGTCGGTGAGCTTGCCGCCGGAGTACTCGTACCACCAGCGGAACTCGTAATGGCAGCGCTGCTTGATGTACTCGACCTTGGGCGCCTGGCCGAGCCACATCTCCCAGTTGAGACTCGGGCGGCGGGTTTTCCTTCTTGAACGGGCCGCCTGAGGGCGCGCCGTTGATGCCCGCGATCACCTTCTTGATCTTGCCGATCCGCCCGGCGCGGACCATCGCCACCGCGAGCTGGAAGACCTTGTTGTGATCGCTGCGCTGCTGGGTGCCGACCTGGAGCACCCGGCCCGTCGACTTGACCACCTGGCCGAGCTGCTTGCCCTCCAGGATGGTCAGGGTCAGCGGCTTCTCGCAGTAGAGGTCCTTGCCCGCCTTCATGGCGTCGATGCTGACCTTGGTGTGCCAGTGATCGGGCGTGCCCACGATCACCGCGTCGATGTCCTTGCGATCGAGCAGCTTGCGGTAATCGCCGTAGACCTCGGCCTGGCCCTTGCCGATGCTGCCGTTGGTGCGGGCGGCCTCGGCGCGCTTCTTGTCGACGTCGCACACCGCCACGAAATCGCCGAAGTGAGACGCCGCAGAGGCGTCGCCCGACCCCTGTCCGCCGCAGCCGATCAGGCCGAGGCGCGGCCGGTCGTTCTTGGCCTTGCTTTCGTCCGCCATCGTGCGGCCGACCGGGGCCGTCATCGGCAGGAGCAACGCACTCGTCGCCGACACGCGCAGGAAGTCGCGTCGATTGCCAGTTCGAATGACCATCGTCGTACTCGTTGAGCCTAAGAGAGTCGGAACCCCGGGCCACGGCCGGCCCGTGTCGGCCAAGCGGCCGGCGCGCAACTGTAATGGACGCGCCGGCCCCCCACAAGAGACGCCTCGACCGGAAATGAGCAGGGCGCGCCGAGGCCGCCATAGAAAACACGGTAGGCAATTCCCCTCGCGGCGTCTTTTCCGCGCTTCTTCGCTCCTGGACCGTCTGGCCGCAGGGCTATGTCCCAGAAATTCCTAGTTAAGCTTTAAGACACAGGCTTTACTAGACGATCCTTCAATAGCCGCCTTATTGAGCAGTCGAGTCAAGCTCTCCGAGGGCGGCCGGAAGGGGGCGGGCGATGACCGAGACCGAACAGACACGGACACGACGAAGGCGAAGGCGAGGAACGGTTCTGGGCGCAGCCGTACTCGTCTGGTTGGGAGGCATCGCCAGCGCGTCCGGGGCCGAAGAAAAGGCCCCGGGGCCTCCCAGAACGCCCGCGGGCGACTCGGCCGTCGTGGCGGACGCGGGCGACGATCAGGCCGCGATCGTGGGCCGGCAGGTCACGCTCGCGGGCATTCGCAGCCGGCCGCGCGAGCGGATCGGGTATCGGCTGGGTCCAGACCGCCGGGCCACCGGTGCGGTTGAAGCTGGAGCAAGGGCCCTACTTGAGCTTTGTGCCGGAAACGCCGGGACGCTATCAGTTCGCGCTGGTGGTCGCGGCGGGAAGCGCGATTTCGGCGCCGGCCTCCGTGACGGTGAATGTCGAGCCCGACCCGCGCGGCGGCGCGCAGGTGAGCGCGCCGCCCGCCCTGGAAGACGAGGTGCGGGCCAGCGTGATGGGACTGCCCGAGGGACCCGCGCAGGCCGGGGCGCTGGCCGGCGTGTTTGACCGTGTGGCGCAACGCATGACGCTGTATTCGACCTATGCCGAAGCCTTTCAAGAAATGTCCAGGCAACTCGACGCCATCGTGCCGGCCGATGCCGTACGGCGCCGGGCCTGGATCGACGGGCTATTTCAGCCGCTGACTCTGCGGGTGGTCGAGAGCTTGCGGGGCGATGGGCTGGACCTCCGTCTTCCCGACGGGCAGGCGGCCCCCTTGACCGCGTCGCAAAAAACGCGGCTGACCACGCTGTTCCGTACCATGGCCGACGGCGCTCGGAGCGCCGGGCGGCTCTCGGCCCGTTGATCATCACGCAGGGAGGAGTTTCGATCGATGAACGTGCTCAACCGCTGGTGCCGCGCCGCAGGGACCATCGCCGCCCTGGCGGCGGGCGTGGGGGGAGTGGACTGGCTGGCTTCCCGGACCAACTCAGCGCGGGCGGATGTCGCCGCCGGTCCCGCCGCGAGCCACCGCGATCCGGCGGTGGTGCGAACGCAATACGCGACGCCTTCACCCCAGAATGCCACCACGCCCCCGCCCCCGGCGGCGGCCACTCCGCCGGCGCCCGCGGCCATTCCGGTGGCACCGGCCTATGTCCCGGCAACGCCGACGGTCGTGACGGTGCCCTCGCCGACCGTGCTGTTTCAACCGACGGCACCGACGATCCTGATCGGCCCGACACCCCCGCCGCACATCTACGTGCCCGTGGCGCCGGCCCCGACCGCGAACCTGTTTCTCACCACGACGCCAGCCGCGCCCGCCGTGGCACCGCTGGCGCCGGCGGCCACGCTGGTGCCGGTCAGCGTGGCCGCGGCGCCGTGGCGCCGGCCCCGGCCGCGCCGGTGACAGCCATTCCCGCCAGCCGCCTCGGCCGGCTGATCGGCAAGCTGGGTGAAGTTCTGATCAAGTATCAATATCCTCGCGTCCCCGGCGCGACCACCACGACGACCCTGGTCCAACCGTCCGCGGCGCCGGTTTATGTGGCCCCGGTCGCGCCGGCGGCGCCGGCCGTGCCGCCCGTCGCACCGACGCTGCCGCCGCTGCCCGCGGCGCCGACACTCCCATCGAGCCAGCACTGAAAGGGTTTACAAGAAGGGTACGGACCGGTCTTTCTGTGTAGCGGCGGCCGTCTCGGCCGCTCAGTTCTGGGGCCCGGAGCGGCCGAGACGGCCGCCGCTACACAGAAGAGACCCTTTCTGTACACCCTCTGAATCCCAAGTTCCCGTCCCAGACCATGGAGGACCACGGCTCGCAGCCTCGCCATGATGCGATCCAGGCCGGCCACCTGGCGACAATTCGACCCCGGCGCGGCGGGCCACGGACGCTCACAAGAACCCGCCGCGCTACGAATACGTCTTCCCGACCATGACCGCGCCGAGTTCGGAAATCAGGTCACTCCGGAGAGAGCGGACCGTGGGTCTTCACCAGGATGAACATATCCACTTGGAGAATTGCAGACCGTGATTTCACGCACAACACGTTTTGAATCTCTTGTCCGGGCGGCCAGTCTCATGCTGCTCGTGGTGTCGCTGGCGGGGTCGCGCGGGCCGGCGATTGGAGATGGTTCCGGTCCCCGCAGCCGGCGGTGCCGCGGAGTTCGGCCCCGGTCGTGATCTCCTCTCCGGCACCCGTGTACGTGCCGCCGGCGGTTTCCTACTATCCGCTGGCCCTGGTTTCGTCGGCCCCGGGCGCGCTGGCGATCGCCAGCCCCACGCCGAGCGCGCCGCCCGCGGCGACCACGTCGAATTACCCGGTGGCCACGCAGTCCTACCTGGCCGGATTCCAGCCAGACGCGCCGGCCATGCCCGCGGTCGGCGCGACGGTCGTCCAGCAACTGGGCAACTTCTTGCTCCAGGGTCTGCGCAGCCGTCTTGCGGGCCAGACACCCACCACCACCACCACGGATCAGACCTCCCTGTTCAAGGACCTACTGGACAGCGCCCTGAGCCTGTTCGCCCAGGGCACGGGCGGCTTCCAGCCGAATTCGGCGGATTTCCGGACCATCGTGGATCTCGTCCTGCGCGTGCTCGGCGAGCGCACGGCCACGGCCTCGGGCACGGCCACGGCCACGGCCTCGGGCGGCGGCAGCACCACGACCGCCACGCCGTCGAGCCTGATCATCAACGCGACGAGCATCCAGGTCACGATCCCTCCCACCGCCAACATTTTCCTTCAGCAAACGAGCGCCCCGCAAACCGGCAGCACGCAAGCGGGCGGCGCGCGGCCCGCCGATCCCCCTCCTGCCCCGGCGGCGGGAGCGAATTCCAGTTCTCCGTTGGGTGATTCGGGCCCGCCCGCCGTGCGGTGAGAGAGTGTACGAAACGCGCGGGTGCGGTCTTCTGAACCCTCTCCCCGGACGGGGTGGCATGCCCACGTCGGCGTGGGCATGTCTGCCAACCCCTCCTGAACTCGCGGACATGCCCACGCCGACGTGGGCATGCCACCCAGAAGCGTTCGCCACCTGGCCTGAAGAAAGGAGTCGTCCTCGATGCCGACATTCCTGACCTTTGATCGGTTCCTGGAGAGTGTGGATCGGGCGCGGCCTCCCACGCGGCGGCGTCTGCTCGAAAGCCACACCGGGAGAGACTTCGCGGCGACCTCACCGGGCCGCACGGAGTTCGAACGGATGCGGAATTACATCCAGCGGCTCTACCAGGGAGTCCATCCGCGACACAGTTATCAGGACGTCGATGGAGAGCCCGTGGATTGCATCCCGGTCGAGGAGCAACCCGCCCTGGGACGTTTGACGCGGCAGGAACGGTCCGTTCCGTTCACGCCGCCCGATTACGCCGGCCCGAACACCGAGGATCAGGATGTCGTCGGTCTGTCGTCGCGCCGACCGGACGTGGACCCGTTCGGCCAGCCGAGGCTCTGTCCCGAAGGGACGATCCCGATGCGCCGGCTGACGCTCGCGCGACTGACGCGGTTCGCCACCCTCGATCAGTTCCTGCAAAAAGCGCCCGGCGGCGATCGGCCGCCCACCATCGCGCTGGCGGATCGGCCCGCCACGGTGCGCGGGTTCGGCGCGGGCACCGGACTCATCGAGGAGCACCGATATGCCCATGCGTACCAGTATGATGTCGGATCGTGCCAGGGCGCGTCTGCCTGGTTGAACGTCTGGAAGCCTGTGGCCGCGCCCGGCGTGTTTTCCCTCTCTCAATTGTGGATCACCAGCGCGGGGGACCCGTCCGGGGCGGTCTTTCAGACCATCGAGGGAGGCTGGCAGGTCTACCCCGAACACTACGGCCACGATCAGCCGGTCTTGTTCCTGTTCTTCACCAACGCCGGTTACAACCCGGCCTACGGCGGGTCCCGCGGCTACAACCTGGAGGTCCCGGCGTTTGTCCAGACCGGTGCCTCGTGGACGATCGGCGGGCCGCTGCCGTCGTGGAGCGTCGCCGGTGGGCCCCAGCGCGGATTTCGCATGCACTGGCAACGCGATCCGCAGACCGGCCACTGGTGGCTCTTCCTGCAAGGTTCCGGCGCTCCCGAGCCGATCGGCTTTTATCCCCGTTCGCTGTTCGGCACCGGTCCCTTGTCGCGATTCGCCTCCCGGATCGACTTCGGCGGCGAGGTGGCGGCCCCTCCCGGCGTCCCCACCACCGGACAGATGGGTAGCGGGGCCTTCTCGGGCCAGGGGTACGGATTCGCCGCGTTCCAGAAAGAGATCGCCTTTCTCAACGGGGACGCGTTCCAGCCCGCTCGATTGACCCCGCAGGCCACCCACCCCCAGCTTTATACCGTCGATGTGGGGCACGACGACGCGAACTGGAAGACTCACCTGTTCTTCGGCGGCCCCGGCGACAATTGAGTCTGGATGTCTTGTAGGGTAGGCTTCAGCCTGCCATTCCCATTTCCGTTTGACTCTTATGGGAATGGCAGGCTGAAGCCTACCCTACAAGATATTCTCAGATGTAGACCCGTCGGTTGTAGACGTACCACTCGAACAGCACGACGGCCAGCATGAGGCCCGCGAAGTACGGCCACCAGCTCCGTTCCGCGGGCGCGGATTTACGGGTGCCGGCGACGGGGGTGTAGCCGATCTTGATCTTGTACGGGTCTTGCTGGTCGGGTGGAGTGCCCTCGGGAACCAGCCCGCGCGGGGCCAGGTCGCTTTCGCGGGAGTCGAACAGGTTGACCGCGAAGGGCAGCGCGCCGTCGTTGCCCCAGTGAGCGTGGTAGAGGCCGCGCGGTCGGCCTGGTTGTAGACGAACGTGCCCTGAGGCGTGCGCGTCAATGGTGTCCGACGGCCGTCGGGAGCGATGACCTCGATGTGGTCGCTCAGAGCGTCGGCGCGGAGCACGACGGGCTGGCCGGGCTGGTGCGGCTCTCGCCGCCGGTTTCCCGCGCGTTGCCCAGCACCTGCACGCGTTGAAGAGGAACAGCGGGAAGCTGATGTGAACCGGCCAGTCGGTGTTGAACGACTTGCCGTCGAGCAGCGGGAAGGTCAACACGGCGTCGGTGTAACCCCCGCGCGGGGCGATGAAGGCGAGCGGGCCGCGGTTGCTCTCGATCAAGGAACCGCCCCGAGCGGCAATTCGACGACGCTCGCCTTGGCGATGCGGACCAGGCCGAGGTCGCGGACGTACTGCATCAGCGGATGCGCCAGGTCCCAGTCGAGGATGACGGGATGCTCGACCGAGCGTGGCGCGTTGAAGACCGTGCCGGGGGGGAAGGCGCCGAAAAAGAGCGTATTGGCCTCGGGGAGCGTCTCCGGGCGGACGCGGTCGTAGATCACCAGGTCGTACCGGCCGGCCTGGACCAGCCGGCGCCGGTCGTCGGCCTTCGCCTCGTCGGGCGTGATCGTCTCGACGTCGGCGACTTCGGTCAACGTGGGCGTCTTCAGGGTGTCGGTCAGGTAGCGGTTGCTTTCGCTGACGAGCAGCACCTGGGCCTTGCGCGGGTTGCCGACCACGGTGAAGGCGCGGTTGTCGAGCGCGAAGGCGTCCGCGACGTCGAGCCGGACCTCCATGCGGCGGTCAGCGCCGGTGTCGGGCAGGTCGAACTTGAACGACTGGTCGCTCTGCGGAGCGAGCTTGAAGCGCGATGGCGTCGATCAGCGTGCCGGCATCGCCCGGCTTGTCGGGCTGTGGCGGATGAGCTGGGCCTCGGTCTGCACGGCCGCGGCGCGGTAGTTGTGGACCCGGCCGAAGAGCTGGTAGACGGTCGGGCTTGCTCCTCGTTGCGCGCGGGTCTGAAGGGCGAGGATCGCCACGTTGTCGGACGGATTCTGTGGCGTTCGTGGTGCTGGCGTCGCGCTATCCTCGGCGCGGATCGGGGCGGCGGCGGCGGGCCGATCACGACGACCTCGGGCTCGAGGTTGCCCAGGCTGAAGCCCTCGACGTCGGGGAAGCCGCCGTCGGTGTAGATGATCAGCTTGGGCGTGACAGACCGACGAGGCGACGACCCCTTCGCCGATCTGCTTGGAGCGGGTTGGCCAGCCCGGCGGCGACCTGGAGCGCCTCGCGGAGCGAGGTCGTCGCCTGCGGTCGGCTCGATCGCGTCGATCCGCTGCAGCAAGAGCGCGGCGGTCGCCGGTGTAGTTCGACACGACCCGCGCGTGTCGGAGAACGCGATCACCATCGCCAGGTCGTCGGCGTCCATCTCGTCGACGACCTTCTTGGCCTCCTCCTTGGCCTTCGCCAGCCGGCTGGGCGCGACGTCGGTGGCCGACATGCTCGCCGAGTTGTCGATCAGCGAGCACGAACCGCTGGCCCTGGCCGGCCGTGCCCCTTCATCCGCGGGCCGGCCAGCGCCAGCATCGCCAGGGCCACCGCCAGGAGCTGGAGGAACAGCAGCAGGTTGCGCCGCAGCCGCTGAAACAGGCTGTTGACGTGCAGGTCTTCCAGGCTCCGCCGCCACAGGAGCGTGCTCGGCACCTGGACCGGCCGCCGCCGCAGCTTGAGGAAATAGAGCGCGATGATCCCGACCGGCACGCCGGCCAGCACCGACCCACGCGGCCAGCCCCAGCGGCGAGTTGAGCTCGATCGGGAAGCTCAGCGACCGAGCCGATTCCAGAAATTCATCATGCCGCAGTCGCCTCCCGCGTCGCTCACAGCTCCGGCTCGCGGTCCGCGCACGCCGGCCGCTCGCCCTTGCGCCGGCGGATCATCATGTAGAGCAGATACGCCACGACGCGCGGCCACGCCGAAGAACACCGCAGGAAGATCGTCCAGGGATTCATGTGATCGACTCGCAACCGTTCATTTCACCAGCCCCCGCTCTCGCAGGTAGTTGAGGATCAGCTTGTCGAACGGATACTGATTGGTGGTGAAGATATAGGTGATTCCGCGCCTGGTGCACCATTCCTTCAGGCCGCCGACGAAGGCGTTCAGGTTGTCCTTGTAGCGCTTCAGCAAGCGGGGCGCTGATGGTGATCTCGGCGATCTCGTCGTCCTCGCGTCGACCAGGCGGAGGTCGCCGACGAGCTCGGGCTCGACCTCCTCCTGGCTGAGGACGTGGATGACGTAGATGTCCATGTTCCGGGCCAGCAGGTAGCGCAGGGCGTCCTGGTAGCCGTGCTTGTCGAGGAAGTCGGAGATGACGACGACGACCCCCTTGCCGGCGTGCCGGATGGCGAACTCGCGGGCCGCGGCGGTCAGGTTGCTCGCGCCGGTGGCCTCGAGCTGGTCGAGGTACTGGACGACCCGCCACATCTGCGACCGGCCGCGGATGCTCGTGCAGCCCCTGCGTCGAGCCGGGCGCTGAAGGTGTCGAGCAGCACGCGGTCGTGGTTCACCAGCCCGATGAACGCCAGCGCCGCGGCCACCTGCTTGCCGTAGCGCAGCTTGGTCGGCGTGCCGAAGTCCATCGACAGGCTGGTGTCGAGCAGCGTGTAGACGTGCAGGTCTTCCTCTTCGAGGAACAGCTTCAGGAACAGCTTGTCGAGCCGGCCGTAGACGTTCCAGTCGATGTGCCGCAGGTCGTCGCCGACCGTGTAGTTGCGATGCTCGGCGAACTCGACCGACGAGCCCCGCCGCTTGCTCTTGCGCTCGCCCTTCATCCGGCCGACGAAGATCTTGCGGCTGACCAGCTCGAGCTGCTCGAGCTTGTGCAGGAACTCGGGGTCGAGCAGCGGGCGCGAGCCGGATCGCCGCTCGAGGATCGCGGCGGTAGCGGCGGATCGCGGTCGGGCTGGATCGGAGCGGACGCGGCCATGGCGGTTCCTCGGTCGATGCGCCGTGACAGGACGGCCGTCGATCCGGTCAGCCGATGCGATCGGAGATCCAGAACAGCGACAGCATCAACGGTCACGGCGACGCCCAGGCCGACCAGCCAGGGCACCAGCGCGGCCAGGAAGATCGTCCAGCGCGCTTGAGGCCGAGCGGCGGGCAGCCGGTGCAGGAAGCCGAGCGCCGTGAACCAGCTCTCGAGGATCACCAGCGACCCGCCCAGCGCGATCGCCAGGGCCAGCTCGGCTCGATCCGCCAGGCCGACGAGCCGACAGCGCCAACAGCACGGCGCAGAGCCCGACCAGGCAGATCAGGTCGCCGGTCGTGAAGATCAGCGGCTCGGGCTTGGGCGGGTCCAGTCCGGATCGGCGCCGGGGGCGGATCGTAGATGTCGTGCATGGTGGTCGGTCGGCGTCAGGCTGCGGATAGTCGGCAGACGATCGACGTCAACCAGGCCACGGCCGCGACGCGCTTCCTCGGCCTTCTCGGGCACGGCGTCGAGGACCTTGAGCAAGACCTCGTCGGGGTCGATCCCCTCGGCCTGGGCCTCGAAGTTCAGCAGGACGCGGTGCCGCAGGCCGGGCAGGTAGACCCGGCGCAGGTCCTCGAAGCTGACGTTGTACCGGCCGTCGAGCAGGGCGCGGACCTTGGCGGCCAGGACCAGGGTCTGCACGCCGCGGGGGCTGCTGCCCCAGCGGATGTACTGGTTGGTCGACGTCGGCGGCGAACGGCCCTTCGGGGTGCGTGGCCAGGGCCAGGCGGATGGCGTAGTCCTGCACGTGAGGGGCGATGATCACCTCGCGGACCAGCGCCTGGAGCCGGATCAGCGTCTCGCCGTCCATCACCTTCTCGGCCTTGGGGCTGCTCGCCGCGGGTGGTGCGGTCGAGGATCGTGCGTCAGCTCGTCGCGGGTCGAGTAGCCGACGACCAGCTTGAACAGGAACCGGTCGAGCTGGGCCTCGGGCAGCGGATAGGTCCCTTCCTGCTCGATCGGGTTCTGGGTGGCCATCACGAAGAACGGCTCCTTGAGCCGGTGGATCGTGCCGCCGACGGTGACCGAGTGCTCCTGCATCGCCTCGAGCAGGGCCGACTGGGTCTTGGGCGTGGCGCGGTTGATCTCGTCGGCCAGGACGATCTGCGAGAAGATCGGGCCCGGCTGGAACTCGAAGACGCGGCGGCCGTCGGGCAGCTTCCATGACGATGTTGGTGCCGATGATGTCGGCCGGCATCAGGTCGGGCGTGAACTGGATGCGGTTGAAGTCGAGCGTCGACGGCGTCGGCCAGGGTCCGCACCAGCAGCGTCTTGCCCAGGCCCGGCACGCCTTCCAGCAGGGCATGGCCGCCGATGAACAGGCAGGTCAAGACGCCGTGGACGATCTCGTCGTGGCCGACGATCACCTTGGCGATCTCGGCCTTCACCTGGTCGTAGGCCGTGCGGAACTCCTCGGCGCGGGCTTCCATCGATTCGGTCGGGAAGTGCGGCCATCGACGACGATCCTTTCGATGAGGTTGGCTGATGATTCGCAATGCGGATGCTCAATGCGATGACTCGAACGGCCGCCGGTTCACGGACCGACGGTTTTTCTTGTCCGTTCCTTGTCCTTCTCCCGTTCCTCCCAGACGCGTCTGCTTGGCCTTGAGCAGGCGGTTGGTGTAGCTCTCGTCTTGCCGGCTCTCGGGCGATCGGCGCGGCGAGGCTGGGGCTCGGCCGGTCTTCCGCGGCCGGCCGCGGCGCGGTCGCGCGATCTCGCCCCCTTCGAGCAGCGGCTCGCCGATCGGACCGGCGGGCGGCGTCGGCGGAACGGGAGCGCTCGAAGCTCGGCTCGGCGGCGACGCGCGGTGCGGTCGAGCTGCTCGTCGACCTCGGCCTTGCGGCTCCTGAGCTTCTCCATGTACTCGCTGGCGGCGGCGACCTCCTGGCCGCGGAGCTTCTGCCACTCGTTGGCGCAGCGCTGCTTGATCCGGTCGACGTCGAGCGCGATCCGGCGGACGGCGACGTCGCCCAGGAACAGGCACGCCGCCAGCCAGAGCAGCGTCGGCCAGAGGGCGGCGAACGACGCGGGGATTGATCAGGCCCGGGTCGCGGCGGAAGTGGTCGACCGCCGGCGACGGTGCGCGGCAGGTCGACCCGGCCGTCGGGCAGGAACTTCCAGGTGACGACCTGGCCGTCGGTCAGGGTGGCCAGCGTCTCGAGCGTCGTCGGGTTGCGACCGCAGCTCGCGGTACTCGTCGGAGTAGGGGACCGAGACGCCCGTGGAGATCACCCCCTGGACGTTGTCCGGCGCCGCGGTAGCCGAGGTTGACGAAGTAGTTGCCGCTGGCCTCGGCGTTCTCGATCGTCGCCTCGTACCGGCCCGGGGCGGTCTGCACCAGCTCGATCGGCGCCGACTTCAGGTCGGGGTCGACGACGTTGCCCTGGATCTGGAGGAAGTTGAGGAACTGGTTGTCCTTGTCGAGGGCGTCGACGACGACCTTGATCCGCCCCTCCTCGCGGCGGACGTTCAGCGTGAGGTTGCCGCGGTCGGCCGGCCGCATCGACCAGCGGATGACCTGCGACCAGAACGCGGCGTAGCTCTGCCAGTCGGGCCAGGCCTTGGCCCAGCGCCGGCCGGCGTCGGAGGTGAAGGCGACCGAGCGGCCCAGGCCGTAGGTCCAGTGTGCCAGCACCGGGTTGACCTGGCCGGCCGGCAGCGGCGAGACGATCGGGATCTCGACCAGCTCGTTCTCCTTGGGCGAGGTCAGCACCAGCCCGGTGATCGCCGGCAGCTGCTCGGGCAGGCCCATGACCGGCTCGGTGATCGGGTAGTTGAGCTTGGGCAGCCAGGGGGTCTGCTGCTCGAAGATCAAGCGGCCGCGAGATCGACCGGGCTTCCTTCTGGTAGATCCGCGGCAGGGCCTTGGGGTTGGTGACGTTGTAGAACCGGCCCTTGGTCTTGCTGGCGAGGTTGCGCATCACGGTGATCGCGCCGGGGTCGTTGCCGTGCGCGGCGGTCAGCACGGTGGTCACCGTGATCTTGCTGGCGGCGAGCTGGTTGATGACGCCGGCGGTCGGGGGCGTCGGGTCGCCGTCGCTGATGATGACGATGTGCTTGGTCATCGCGTCCTTGATCGCCGTTCAGGCCCTTCATGGCCATCTGGAGCGACGGGTCGAAGTCGGGCATGTCGCCGGGCGTCATCCGGTCGATGGCGCGGAGCATGCTGCTCCGCCCGGTGCCGATCGGCCGCAGGGTGAAGAGCCAGGCTTCCTGGCCCTCCCAGTGGAGCATGCCCGGCGTAGTCGTAGCTCGACAGCGCCTTGATCGCGGCCTTGGCGACGACCTTCTGCCAGTAGTTCCCCTCGGGGATCTCGCTGGCGTGCATGATCAGGACCATGGCGCCGATGCCCTGGACCTTGAGCGCCTTGATCTGCATGTCGACCGGCAGGGCCTTCTCGACCGGCGTGTTCATCCAGCCGCCGGCGCCGAAGCTGTCGCGGCCGCCGAGCATGACCAGGCCGGCGCCCATGTCGTGGCAGTTGGCCGCGAGGAGCTGGTGCTGGCTCTCGGTGAACGCCTCCTTGGGGACGTTGGCCAGGATCACGCGTGTCGTACGGCTGGAGCTGGGCCAGGTCGGTCGGGCAGCGGGTCGCCGCCGACGCCGCCCGAGCCGTCGATCTCGGGGGCGGCCAGCACCTTGACCTCGATCTCCTTCTCGCGCAGGGCCTTGACCAGCTCGGCGTGCTCGCCCGCGCGTCCCCTCGATCAGGAGGACCTGGGCCTTGCCGCGGGCGTGGGTGAACCCCTCGGCGATGTTGTTGATCGCCCGGCGGTCGCCGCTGCCCTTGTCGGGGATGAACTCGGCCGTGAAGGTGTAGAAGTTCGGCTCGGTGATGAGCTGCTTGAGCGTGTAGACGTTGATCCCGCGCTGGAGCTCGACCGGCTCGGGCTGCTCGTTGCCGGCGGCCGGGGCGCGGTAGTTGTCGGCCTTCTGGAAGATCTGGAGCGTGCCGCGGGTCGGCTCGCTGGCGCGGATCACGACGTTGATGTTGACCGTCTCGCCCTTCTTGACGTCGGGAGGGATCGACACCTTCTCGACCAGGACCTCGCGGTCGTAGAAGTACTCGATCGGCAGGACGTCGACCTGGACGCCCAGCGCTTGGCGGCCAGGGCCTGCTCGAGCAGGTTGCCGCGGTTCTCGTTGCCGTCGGAGAGGACGACGATCCGCCGGGCGGTGTCCTCGGGAAAGCGTCGCCAGGGCCAGCTTGACGGCCGCGCCGAGGTCGGTGTTCTCGGGGTCGATCGTGCTCTCGATCCCCAGCAGGTTGAGCTCGCTGGGCGCCGGCGGGACCTCGACCCGGGCTCCTTGCCGAAGACGACCACGCCGGCCAGGTCGTCCTTGCCGCCGCTTCTTCGACGCCTCGGTCACGTAGTCGAGCGCCGGCCTTCTGCTGCTCGTGCGGGATGCTGTTGCGAGGCGTCGAGCAGGAACATCGTCGTCAGCCGGTCGGTGCGCCGGACCGTCTGGAGCTCGGCCAGGGCCAGCACGATCAGGGTGATCACCGCCGTCGCGGAACAGGATCGCCAGCGCCCGGCGGACCGGCCCAGCCCGGCCAGGCTGCGGTAGCTCATCCAGATCAGCGGCGGCAGGATCAGCGGGATCAGGATCAGCCACCACGGGTTGCCGACCGACGACAGTTGACCGAGCAGGTTGCCCGAGCATCGTCGTCGCCGATCGACCTCCCGCGATCCGCTCCGTCAGCCTGCGTCACATCCGGAACCGCTGGACGCGATGGTTGTTCGAGTCGATCGACCGAGACGTCGCCCCGGCTGTCGACGGCCAGGGCCTAGGGGTTGTAGAGCTGCCCGGGCCCGCGGCCCGGCGCGCCCCAGATGCCCAGCGAGCTTGCCGTCGAGCGTGAACTTCTGGACGCGGTGGTTGCCGTACTCGCAGACGTAGAGGCAATGGTCCGGCCCGATCGCCAGGTCGTAAGGATAGCTCATCTGCCCGGGCTCGTCGCCCCGCGAGCCCCAGGAATTCGAGCAGCTTGCCCTGGGTGTCGAAGACCTGGATGCGGTGGTTGCAACTGTCGGCGACGAAGAGCCGGTCGTTCTCGTCGATCGCCAGGGCCCGGGGCTTGAGGAACTCGCCCGGCTCGTAGCCGTGGCCGCCCCACTGGCGGAGCCACTTCCCCTCGGGCGAGAAGACCTGGATGCGGTCGTTCTCGCCGTACTCGGCGACGTAGAAGTTGCCCGCGCGGTCGATCACCACGTCGGTCGGATAGCCGAACCGGCCCGGGCGTCGTGCCCTGCACGCCGTCGCCGATCTGGAACAGCAGCTCGCCCGTCGCGCGAATAGACCAGCACGCGGTAGAAATGCGTGTCGGCCACCAGCAGCCGGCCGTAGCGGTCGACGGTCAGGCCGCTGGGCCCGTCGACGTTGAACTCGGGCGTCCGCCAGCCGCGGAGGTAATGTGCCGTCGCGGTCGAAGACCTGGATCCGGTCGGTCAGGTCGGCGAGGATAGAGGTGGTCCTCGGCGTCGAACGCGGCGACCCGCGGCTTGTGCAGCCAGCCCGGCTTGATGCCGTGCATGCCCCAGACCAGCTCGGGACGGCCCGGGTGGAGTGGGATCGCAGCCCGCCGGCACCAGGACGGCCAGCGCCAGCATTCCCAGCCAGGACCCGCGCCATGCTCGTGCCACGTCGCGACCCTCATCATCGGTCCCTGGTCACGCCTCTCGCAAACACGTAGACTGTAATCGTGTTTGTGACGAGCCCCGACGCAAGTCCGAACTATTTCGGTTTTGGAGTCGACCCGGGGCGTGGCCGAAGTTCGTCGCGGTGGGGCGGGTCGAGCGAGATCCCGGAGGGGCGGGGCATGGCCGTCGAGGTGCGACGGGGTGCGCGTGGCCTTGCTTCGTCAACGGCGATCAGGTGTTCGCGCTGTTCGGCCGCTGTCCGCATGCCGGCGGCGCGATGGGACACGGCTGGATCGAGGACGGCGAGGCGGTTTGTCCGCTCCACCACTGGCGCTTCAAGCTGGCGACCGGCCGTTGCACGACCGTCCGCGGTGAGTCGGTCTCACCGTTCCGGTGCGAGGTCCGCGACGGGGAGGTCTGGGTTCTGTAGGTTATACGAGAAGGGAACGGACTGGCTTTTCCATGTAGCGGCGGCCGTCTCGGCCGCTCCGCTTTGGGACTCCAGAGCGGCCGAGACGGCCGCCGCTACATGGAAAAGACCCGTCTCGTACGCCCTCATCAGAGCCAGATCTTCAGCCGCCGCCGCAAATTCTCCGGCAGCCGCTTGTCGATGATCCGCTGGATCTGGTTCGGGGTGCAGCCGGGTGCTGAAGTGCGAGGCGATGATCACCTCGTTCTCGAACCGCTCGGCGCGCTCGATGATGTCGTCGAGATGGGTGTGGCCGTACTTGTGGATCAGCTCGGGCCGCTCGCCGGGGTGCGACGAAGGTCATCTCCATGATCAAGATCTCGGCGCGGTAGACCTCGGGAAAGGCATCGAGCCCGGCCGGCGTCGTGTCGCCCAGGTAGGCGACCTTCGGCAGCCGGATCTCGGCCGAGACCTCGACGCCCGAGAGCCGCAGATCGCGGATCTGCGTCGCCGGTCAATTCGTGGTACTCGGGCTTGAGCTTCTTGCGCCGCTCCCAGACCAGAAACCCGAGCGACGGGATCGTGTGCCGGGTGGCGAACGCCGAGACGACCAGCTCGCGCGAGAGCTCGATTTCCTGCCCGGGTTCGACGCCCACCAGGTTGGCCGGCAGCCGCCCGCGGTCGAGCCGCTGGAACGACGCGAAGCAGGCGTCTGCGACGTCCTCGACGGCGCTCGGCCGGCAGGTAGATCGTCGGCGGCTCCATCTTCATCATCCGCCGCCGCGCCACGTAGACCGGCAGCGCGGCGATGTGGTCGAGATGGGTGTGCGAGACGAACCAGTTGGGCGTCGCCATGAACGACCAGGGCTGAACGCCCAGGTCGAAGCCCAGCTTCATCTCGGGCACCCGCCAGTAGGTCTGGACCGCGGCGCGCGAATACCCCTCGATCGTCAGCCCCTTGTGGGAGAGCGTGCGCACCGGAGCGTTGTCGACCGGGTGATCGAGCGACTCCACCGACAGGTCCGTGGCCACCACTGTCCCCCTTCCTCTTTCCGGCTGGCGCGGAATGGAACATCTTAACGCGAGACACGCGGCAAGGCGAATGGGATCGCCGGTTTTGGGCCGCCGGGGTACAATCCGGGGAGGATGCCGGAACCCAGGAGAAAGCCTCATGCGACGCATTCGCGGGTACCTGGCCGTCGGCGTGGCGCTGGGCGTGCTCGGGGCGGGCTGGAGCTTCGTGAGCGCCCAGGCCCCGGCCGCGAAACCGCCGGCTCAACAGGCGCCAAAGGCAGCCGAGCCCGAGCGGACCGTCGAGGAAATCTTGCAGCGCCGCGGCACGTTGCCCTTCGCCGAACCGACCACGCTGGCCGACGTGGCCGCCTACCTTCAGAAGACGCTGCACGCCCCCGTCGTACTCGATAAGGCCGCCCTCCGCCGCCAGGAGCTGACGCCCCAAGGACACCGTGCAGCTCAAGCTCGAAGGCGTGCGGCTCAAGACCGTCGCTCCAGCTCTTGCTGGACCAGGTGGGCATGACCTACCGTGTCATCCCGGACGACAACCTGCTGGTCCTCACCGACCGCGAGGGATCGATCGACCGGACGGATCAGATCCTGGCCGAGGCTCCGGGCACTGCGGGCGGATGTCCGCGACCTGGATGACCTGGTCGAAAGCCTCTATCAGACCGTCGCGCCGAGCGGCCGATCCGGAAACCGACGATCATCGAGGAGCAACCCGGCAACACCAGCTCCAAGCCGGAAACGACCCCGGCGCGGACACGGCCGGGCTGATCTTCTGGGCTTTTCCATGTAGCGGCGGCCGTCCCGGCCGCTCCGGGGCCGAGATCCGGAGCGGCCGGGACGGCCGCCGCTACACAGAAAGAACCTGCGTACGACCCATGGGAATCATCGAGGTCCTGGCAACCCTCTCGATCCGAACCGGCTGGCGACTGGCGGACCCGCGCACGGCCGTCCTGGCGGCGCTCGGCGCGATCGTGCTCATTGGTGGCCTGCGGCGCTGGTACCACGGCGTACGGGCGCGGCGGGCCGTGGCCCGGCTCGCCGAGGTGAACGTCGCGCCCGCCACGATCGAGGCCGTCGCCGCGTTCGGCCGCGAAGGCGTGACGGACCTGTTCCGGCTGCTGGAATCCGCGCCCGAGGCCTCCCAGCGCAAGGCCGCCGGCCGCGCCCTGGCGACCCTCTGGGCACGCGATCAGCTCATCGCCGAGGAAGAGAAAGCGATCGTCACGCGCGGTCTCGAAGTCGTCTGGGCCGCGCGCCGCCGCTATCCCCGGGCCATCCACGCGCCGATCCCGATCATGGTCCGTTGCGACGTTCCCTTCCTGCGCGGACGAACCGGGCGTGCGGCCGTCGAACCTGGAATGGTCCTACCGCGTCACCGGCGCCGAGCGCGGCCATCGAGACCTTCAGCGCCTGGACGCCCGGCCCGGTCTGTGTCCGGTTCGAGATCGAGCCGGGCGACTTTCCCTACAACGGCCCCCACCGGCTGATTTTTCAGGCCCGCGTCCGCACCACCGGCCTGACCGACACCTGGGAACAGCCCCTGCCGCAGGTGCCCTTCCTCTTCGAATTCGACCCGCACGTTGAAGCCCGAGGCGATTCTGACTTTGCCCGATGAAGTACGTGCCGCAGTCCATCGCCCGCGCCGTGCGGCTGGAGCCCGCCCCTTCTTCCGAAGCCCAGCCGCGGTTCGTGCCCCTCAACGCGGAGTTCGCGCTCCGCGATCCGCCCGTCCTCCGCGTGGCCACCCCCCTGCCCTGCGACCTGGCCCACACCGCGGCCATCGAGTTCGAGGGCGTGCCGGGCCTGTTCGCCGCCGGTTCGGTGGTTCTGAGCGGACAAGGGACCGGCGGACCCGCGGGGACGGCATCTTTTCCCATCGACTCCGTATCGAGTCTCCCCCCCGGCACGATCGACCACCCGGGCGAGTGCCGGCTGCGCGTTCACTTGACCGCCAGCCCGCATCTCGGCTGGGCCGATCCCGACGTGCGCTCGGTCTGGCCGGGAGACATCCTCACCGACTGGTGTCCGGCACGGATCAGCCGGCGGTGAGAGTCTGTCCCGAAAGCCCCCCGAGAGCGTCCGGTTTTAGCCCCGAAGGGGCGGAAGCGAATAGCCCGGGGCGTCAGCCCCGGGAGGGAACAACGGCGCAAAAAAACCTTCTTCTCAGCCCCGAAGGGGCGAGAGAACCCCGGGCTCCGCAGCCTCTTCTGTCGCCCCTTCGGGGCTGAAAAGAAGGGGGGGAGTGGGACCGGTCGCGGTTCCCGGGGCTGACGCCCCGGGCTATTCGCTTCCGCCCCTCTGGGGCTAATACCAGAATGACCGGATCGTCACTTCTGGGACAGACCCTGAGTTCGGAATGATTCTTGATCTCTCTTGTATTCATGGCCTCTTCATATTTCTCGTACACCTTGCCGTGGCGGAATCATTTCGCTCTTATTGATCATCGGATAACCAATCTCTTTCCGATTTGCCCTCGGAGCCACATCATGGGCACGCGCCGAACCTGGGCCTGCGTCTTCGTGTTGGTCTTGCTCCCAACCGCCGCGATCCGGGCTCAGCCTCGCGGCTCGACGCCGCAAGGCGACATCCTCCGGGGCGGCGGGCGGTACCTGGAGGGTGCGGGCATGTACAATCTCTACTCCGCCCAGGGCCGGTCGGTCGATGCCGACACCGCGATCAAGATCGACCGCTGGAACCGGGACGTCTACGAGTCCTACCTCCGCGCCGCGCGGCCCGATCCACACACCGCGTCGGCGTCACCAAGGCCGTCGAGGAACGGGCGCGACGCGAGTTCGCGGAGCGTGAGAAGCGCTATCGGACCAACCCCACCGATGCGGACATCGTCAGCGGCGAGGCCCTCAACGCCCTCCTGGTGGACCTTTCCTCCCCCGCGATCGATAGCTCGACGTGGCGGACCTCCGCCGTGCCCTTGATCCGAGGGCATTTCCATCCGCGCGCTCTTCTTCCAGTTCGCGCCCCGGCTGGGGGATAAGAACTCCGGGTCGCTCAGCGGCAAACTGATCGCCCTGGGCCGTCTCGACCCGGTCAAGGGCTGGCCGACCTACCTGCCGCCCGAGAGCGTGGGGGCCGAGTGCAAAACGTACGAGGCGGCGCACAAGCGCGTGCTCGATCAGTGCGAGAAGAACGAACTGAAGCTCGACACGGTGCTCGGCCTGGACCGCGCCCTCACGGTGCTGATGAACAAGGTGAACCAGGCGGTGCCAGCCGATCGCGGTTTCCGCGTCGCCGCCGTGCGTTACGTCGGCGACATGCAGAAAGCGACCAAGATCTTCGATGCCTCGACGATCGACTTCGCCCAGGAGATGATCAAGGACGCGCACGATTACCAGCCGCAGAACGTCGGCGAGTTGCTGGCGTTCATGCGCAAGTACCGCTTGCTGTTCGCCTCGGCCGAAGGCCGGCCGGAAGACGGGGATACGTATCGGGCGCTTTATGGCTTGCTCCGGCGCAGAAGGAGAAGCTCGGGCTGAAGGACGACCAGACTCTTAGCGCCGCGGATCCCTTCCAGCCTGGCTCCGTCTGGGTCAATCCTGAAGATGGCAACTACACTATGACCGTTCTGAATCGTGACGGCGACCACTTCACAGCGCGGAACGAAGGTCCGGATTACGTCCGCGAGATCCGAGGAACGTTCCGTGGCAATCGGATCTCCTGGTCTCACAGGGACACCCGAGTGATCAAAGGACCGCCTCCAGACCCCAACCAAAACCTCTGGGGGACACTCCAGGGCAACCAACTCCTCATGCAACGGCCCGGGGGCATCAACGTGTTCCAGCTCAAAACAAAGTGATCCGGGCCGCGCAGTGACGAGAGACCTGTGAGAGGGTGTACGAGAAGGAGGATGGCCCGGCTTTTTCCGTGTAGCGGCGGCCGTCTCGGCCGCTCTGGGCTCCCAAACCGGTGCGGCCGAGACGGCCGCCGCTACACCGAAGAGACCCGTCTCGCATACCTTCATAATGGCGAGGCGCCACCAGGGCCACCTGCCGCAGACTCGGTGAGGCGGGGCGGATTGCCGCTCATGGTCACGCCCCGTATCATGACCAGCGGGAGGACTTCCGCCGATGGCGACGACGGTGGAGCAACTGGTGGCCGGGCTCGGCTCCGGGATCGAGGCGACGCCCGGGGTCTGCGGGGGCGATCCGCGGATCGCGGGCACGCGCATCCCGGTGTGGACCCTGGAGCAGTACCGTCGTCTCGGTCTCTCCGAGGCCCAGATCCTCGGGGCCTTTCCGGGACTGCGAGCGGCCGAGCGGTCCTGACCCACAATCGCAAGAAGAACGACCCGGCGTGAACGCCGGGCCTATGACCGCTGCGCGGTACGCCCGGTGAACCGGGCGAAAGACCACGCGCTCCGGTGCGCATCTCCCAGCCCGGTTCACCGGGCTTTGGCCCTCTTCGGCCCGGCGTTCACGCCGGGTCGTCCGGAACCCGGCGTGAACGCCGGGCCTATGACCGCTGCGCGGTACGCCCGGTGAACCGGGCGAAAGACCACGCGCTCCGGTGCGCATCTCCCAGCCCGGTTCACCGGGCTTTGGCCCTCTTCGGCCCGGCGTTCACGCCGGGTCGCGCGGCGCCGGGGTCGGTCGCGGCTCGGCCGCGCTACGAAGTACACCCCTGAACCTCCCTCATCCCGCCTTCCGCCCCGCCACGATTCGCGCGGCGACGCGCACGGCCTCGATCAGGCTGGTCGTCTCGGCGCGGCCTTGCCAGGCGATGTCGAAGGCCGTGCCGTGGGCCACGCTCGTGCGGACGATCGGCAGGCCGAGCGTCACATTCACGGCGCGGTCGAAGCCGACCGTCTTGAGCGCGCAATGTCCCTGGTCGTGGTACATGGCCACCACGGCGTCAAAGTCGCCAGTGACGGCGCGATAAAAGAGCGTGTCGGCGGGCTCGGGTCCGGTCACGAGGACGCCCTCGGCGCGGCCCGCGCGATCGCCGGTTCGATGATTCGTGCTTCCTCGTCGCCGAAGAGGCCGTGCTCGCCCGCATGGGGATTCAGCCCGGCGACGCCCACACGCGGAGGACGCCCCTCGGTCAGCGGGCGCAAGGCCCGGTCGGCCAGCACGATCGTGTCGTGAACTCGCTCGATGGTCAACAACGCGAAGACCTGACGCAGCGGGACGTGCAGCGTGGCATGGACCACTCCCAGCCCGGCCGGTCCTTCCACGACCGGCGGCCCCAGGTAGAGCATCATCGAGAAGTCGCTCACGCCGCAGCGCTCGGCCAGGATCTCGGTATGGCCGGGATGCGGCACGCCCGCCAGCCACAGGGCCTCCTTGTTCAGCGGCAGGGTCACAATCGCGTCAATCCGCCCGGCCCGTGCCAGGTCGATGGCGGCGATGAGAAAATCGAACGCCCCCTTCCCAGCGCGTGCATCCACCCGGCCCGGAGGCACCTTTTCGATCCCGGCCGCGCCGACGTCGAGACACGGGATTCTGATGCTCCGAGCCGCGCGCCTCCTCGGGCCGGGCGATCGGCACGACCTCCAGGGCATCGTCCGCACAGAGGGCGACCGCCCTTCTCAGCACGGCCGCCGATCCCACCACGAACGGCCGGGACCAGGAGCGCAGGGCGGGCTCGTTCCAGGCCCGCGCGATCAGCTCCGGGCCGACTCCGGCCACATCCCCCATCGTCAAGGCCACGAGCGGACGTTCTTTGCTCATTTCGGCGATCCCTCATCGAGCTTCACGGTCGCTGATCCACTGGCGCAACGTGTTGGCGGGGATGCCCAGGGCTTTCTCGGCGGGCGACGGGCCGCCCAGCCAGCTCACGGCGAAACAACGCCAAAGGTCCTCCCAGACCGGCAGCGGAATGGGACCTTCGCCGGCGCGCACCGCGCGGGCGGCTTCGAAGGCCGCCCAGGTCTGAGGCAATTGCTGATCGAACAGATGGGCCGCCAGGGTTTCCGCCTCGGACAGCGGTACGTTCAGCCCGCGGGCCAGGATCTTCGCCGCCAGCGTCCGTAACCGCCGCTGCCACTCGTTCAAGACCGGCATCGGTTTCGGCGGCGTGGCCGAAAGCCGCGCGGCGCGTACGCCCAAGGCACCCGCGCGAGCCCTTCCGTGCCTGCCAAGAAGGGCTGCAAATGCGGCCAGTCGAGCCGGTCCGTTTCGCGGTAGTGGCGGTAGACGGACCGCTCGATCGCGTTGCGCAGCTCCCGACTGTTGCTCTCGGCGAACGGCAGCGACCGGAGCCGCGCCACGGCCTCGTCGCTCAAATCCAGCTCCGCGCCGACCTCGGCGGCCACCGCCCGGCAGAGCCAGCGCGCCTGGGCCTCGATGTCCTCGGGACGCTCGCGCAAGGGCGGCACCGACAGCGGCAGCCGCTCGACCCGCGCCAGGAACGCCAGCGGCAGCTCGCCAGAACGCCGACGCTCCGACCACGGCCCGGTCTCAACGGACAACACGACCGCGCACTCGGCCTGCCGGCGCACCTCTTCCTCGCCCAGGCGGCTGCATTCGCCATCTTCCAGGAACGAGTGCAAGATGGCCGAACAGGACTGCGGCAGGCGGTGGAAGTCGTCCAGAAGGAGCGTCCCCTTGCCGGCGGCCGTCACCAGTCCGGGACGGTCCTCACGCGCATCGGTGAACGCCCCCCGCCGATGGCCGAAGAGAATGCTCCGCAAGAGGGTTTCGTTGGTCAGCTCGTTGCACGAGGCCACCACGAGCGGGGCCTTGCGACGGTCGCTGGCGGCATGAAACAACGCCGCCAGGCCGCGCTTGCCGGTGCCGCTTTCGCCGTCCAGGAGCACGCACGGCAACGGCCGCCGCGTCCGGCCGGCGGCATGACCCGCTTGCGTGCCGAGCAGCCGGGCCAGGCCGAAGACCTGGGCCAGCGTCCGGCCGAACGCTTCGGACTGATAGATCAACCCCTGCTCGGCCAGCGCTCGCACGAAGGCCGAGACCGCCGGATCGGCCAGGTGCCGCCCGACGGCGCCGGCCACCACTTCGGCCAGCGCCGGCTCGCCCGCCGCCTCGCCCCCCTTCCGCACGAACCGCTCGGGAGGAAAACCCGGCGGGATCGGATAGGCGGAATAGAGCAGCCCTTGCACCTCGGGATGAACCCGGCGCACCTCTTCCACGAAAAGCTGCCCGGCGCAAGCCGCCGGCCTGGTCGGAGAACCGCAAGTCGGAGACCACCACCGCGAAGAACTGTTCGTTGAGCAGCCGGCGCGCCTGATCGAACCGGCCCCCCGACTCGCGGACCAGGTGCAGATGGACATGGTGCGGCGGCCGATACCGATACGCGCCGAGCCGCTCACTCTCGAAACCATGCGCCGTGACCTTCACCTGAATCGGTCCCGGCGCGCCGGGATCGCCCCGTCGCAACGCCTCGTACACCACCCCGCTCTGGGCCAGTTCCCGCGCCAGTCCATGAATGAAACTCGGGACGAGCGACTCGAGCACGCGCGGGTCGTCGTCCAGGACCATCAGATGCGGAATCCAGGGCATCGCTCGACACTCGACGGCACAAAGCGACAACGGAAGGCCGGCCTCCCGGACCGCTCCATCTTAACGAAAAGCACTGCCCTTGAAACCAGGGGGACCGGGGAAGCGATCGGGGAAGAAAGGACAGATGCCTGACGGCGGATGCCTGATGCCTGATGGCTGACAGCGGAAACGGTTGCGCCTCATCGCCCCTCAGTCCTCAGAGGGTGAACGAGAAGGTCTAGAGCGGCCTTTCTGTGTAGCGGCGGCCGTCCCGGCCGCTCCGGAATCCCCAATCCGGAGCGGCCGGGACGGCCGCCGCTACACAGAGAAGACCCTTCTCGTACACCCTCTCAGCCATCCGGCATCCGCCATCCGTCATACTCTGGTGATCGTGGGGTCGTCGCAGAGCGGTCGCGCCGCGGCCGATTCCCGGATGAGCTCCGCGATGTTGGTCGAGCGGAACAGGGCCTCGATCAGGGCGATGCCGGAGTCGATGCGCTGGTGTACCGAGCAGAGGTTCCCCTGGTGCGCGGACAGCCCCAGCGGACAGTGTTTGATGCGCTGGATCGGGTCCACGGCGTTGATCACATCGAGCAGCGTCAGCCCCTCGGCGGGCCGGGCCAGCACGAAGCCGCCCCCGAGACCGCGCTGAGCCTTGACCAGACCCGCCCGGCCGAGCGATTGCAGCACCTTGGAGAGATAGCCGGCGGGCACCTTCGTGCGCTGCGCCAGATCGCGTGTCGTCATCGATCGGCCCGCGTCGGCCGCCAGCGCCACCACGGCGCGAATCGCGTACTCAGCGGTTTGAGACAACACCGGCGGCGCTCCCTGCGAATAAAATTAGATCAACACGTCCAATTTTAGTCGCCGGGGCGCCGCCGATCAAGCGCAGTCGATGCACCGCGGGAAAACTCCCGGGGGACCGACCGTCCCCCGTCCTGGATCCATGATCGGCCGAGCGACCCGTCCCGTTCAATCATCGAGGCTGTGGTTGAAGTTGTCGTCCGGGGCGCCGTTTTGGTGGCAAATCGTGCACTTGGTGCGATCGAGCTTGTAGGGAATCGGGCCCGCGACGCCCTGGAGCGAGAGTGACTGGTAGTTGTCGTTGGGGGTCGTCGCGGGGGTGACGGCGTGCGGACTGCCATGGCACGAGGCGCACATCACGCCGTTGTGGCCGCGCGATTGCTTGAACAGCTTGCCGGTCTGTTCGTAGGCGAAGCGCGGGTTGATTGTCTGGTGGCAGCCGCCGCAGCTCGGCTCACTGACCCAGGGGGTGCGCGTCGGGTCGGCGACCTTGGACATCGAACCGTGGCAATCGGTGCAGGTCATGCCGTTGGCGGCGTGGACGTCACGCAGGCAGTTGGTGACGAAACCGGGATGGCAGGCGTAGCAATGGTTGTTGCTGACCTGCTGGGCCAGCGGGGTGTTGCCGAGCGAGGTGATGAGTTTCCCCCAGCGATTGTCGGCCGCCAGTTCGGAGTGCGAGCCGTGCATTGTGGCGGAGAAGTTCGTCACGCCCTTGACCCCGGTGGTGCCCAGGGCCGGGTCGGCATGACAGGAGGCGCAGAGCACCGGCTTGGAATTGACCAGATTGGTGCCGTGCTTGAGGTCGTGGAGCGAGAGAATGCGATTCTCCATCGACGTGCCGGGGTTGATCTGGGGCACGATCGCGCCGTTGTTGTGGCAGAGGTAGCAACTGATCTCCCACGAGACGGGCACGACCGCCGCGGTCTGGCCGGTCACGGTGGCGCCGGACTTGACCGTGATCTGGCTCAACATGTAGGGGTTTGGCGGCATGTTCACGGGAGCCATCTTCCCCAGGTTCGCATTGTAGGTCTGGTCGTCGATGGGGGTGATCGGGATGCCCGTGGCGGCCCAGTCGCCGTTGCCGGTGGGTGTCATCGTGCCCGTCAAGCCGTTGCCGGTCAGACCGATGTTGGGCGTCAGGGGCGTAGTCAGACCAAAGAGCTTCTGGGCGTAGTTCCAGAAGTCGGTCTTGCCCACGGAGAACGAGTTGCCGGGGATGGAATACTGCACGGTCACGCCGCTGGTGACGATGTGCGGCGAGCCGCTGCTGCGGTCGATGACCTGGGCGTGCAAATTGTTGTAAGGCGGCAGGATGCAGAGCTCGCCGAAGGTCGGGTTGATGCAGTGCATGCCCAGGTCATTGAACCCGAGTACCACCATCGAACCGGGTTTGACCACCGGCGTCGTCGGCGTCGTGGTCGGGGGCGGGGGTGGGGGTGGCGTCGTCGGCGGCGGTGGCGGCGGCCTGCGCCGGCTATGACGCTCGCTCGCGAAACCGGGGTGAAAAATCAACGCGGCCACAAGCGCGGTGAGACCAGCCAGGGTCATCACCGCCACGAGGTGACTTCGACCGAACGGAAAAGCATGGCGGCACAGCATGGGGCAGAACTCCTCGGCGAGTGCCTGAATGCGTGGCATCAGCAGAGACGAGAGTTGGGCCACGCGATGTGAAATGGCGACCAGCAGCCCGGTTTCGAGAGCCGAGCCTGGGAACCGTTAGAGAGAACGGCTTCAGTAATGGCAGCGCGCGCTAAATTGGAATATTCTTTTTTTACTAACTAGATGTTCTCTGGCGCGTGCTCTCGGTCCTGCTTTCCGTTCAGACTTGGGGCGGTACTGCGCGCTTGAGGAGAGCGTTGTTGAGGTCGAGGACGACGCCGGGCTCGGTGCGGGGAAACGAACTGGTTTCGGGACCACGATGTTGTCGAATTCCCACAACGGTCACAACCTGGCCCCCATCTCGGCCTGGTCCCGCAGGCATCCGGACCGGCATCGCCGTCGTTTCCTCGACAGGTGCGTGAGGAAGCGATGTCACGGACTTGAGTCATGTTGCCTTGCCGGCATGGGCGCCATCTGGTGGCGCGCGCCGGGAAGGCACGCAACGTCCGGGGGAGGCGAGATGGCTCTGGCTTTTTCATGTTGCAATTGTTATCCTCATGCTATTTGGAAGATTCTGCTTTCCTTTCTTTGCGAATCTCGCTACTCGCTGACGACCACTTCCGGGAGCCGACGTATGGCTACACCTCCGCACCGTCGGATGGGACGATGCCGTTCATACCACCCCGCGACCGAGTGTCTCGAATCGTGGTGGCTTCCCAGCGTGGCGGTCCCCGGTCTGGCGGTGACGGTTCTGGACCGGCCTGATCATGGGCCGGAGGAGATCGGCGCCCCGAACACGCCTCCTCTCGTGTTGTCGGTGTCGAACGGGGAGGCGCCTGCGCCGATCTTGATGAATGCCGATCGGCCGCTGACGAGCACACCCCCTTCCCTGTCGGACGTCTCTCTCCATCCGGCATCCGCGAGCGGGTCGGGCTCCGGTTTCTCCGTCCCATCGGACCAGTTTCATGGGCATGAGGAAGCCGTCCTGGTGAGCGGGCCCGGTTCCCAATGGGTCCAGCCTCCCGCGCCTTTGATTGTGATCACTGCGGATTCCGGGGCGGCGGGAGGGCGCACCGTCGTGGTGGTTCCGGCTCCGCCGCCGATTCTGGTCGTCCACGTGAGCTTCGCACTTCCTCCCGGCGGGGACACCTACGGCGCGGAGCTGAATTCCTCCGCGGCGGCGTCGGAGACGTCCACACCTCCTTGGATGAGTCCGCCCAGCGGTCTGCGGCTGGCCAGCCGCGTCGAGGCACCGGGCGGAGACGGCGCGCCGTCCGCGGCGGAGACGAGCGCGCCGCGACGGTCCCCAGCGCGCCCGCGGCCTTCCTGTCCAGCCGGGTGGCGACGGTTCTGGACCACTTTTTCAGCCCGGCCGTGTCTTCGTCCGACTCGTCCCGGGTGGATGCATCCGCAGCGCACGCGTCGGCCCCCCATACGGATCTGTCTTCGAGCCTGGTCGGTGCCCCCGAGGTGGCCGCGCGCCTCGATCACGAGGTGACGGCCGCTCTGGCACCTCTTCCCGGCGCGATTCTCCTGGGGGTGGCGAACTCGGTCTCCACGCTCGGCGTGCTGCCCGCGCAGAGCGTGCCGGTGGAGTCGGCCGCCGCCACGGCCCCGGCACAGGGCGGGGTTGCCACCGCATCGGCAGAGACCCCGTGCGGTCACCAGTGTGTCCGCGTCCCCGCTCGAAGCGCGGCTCACGCTCACGTCCGCCGGGAGCCCGGCCCCCGCGGCGAACGCGGATGCCGAAGCGCTGACCCCCGACATGGCTGGTCCCGGCCTGATCTGGCGCGTCTTGCCGTTCGATGGCCGGGCGCTGGAACGCTCGCTGGAGGAGTATCTCCGCCATCTGCCGGATCTGGGATTGAACCTGGCCGACTGGGCCCAGGAGATGAACCTGCAAACCAGCCTGTTCGCCCTGGCGGCGTCGGCCGCGGTCTTCGAGATCGGTCGGCGACAACTGAAACGCAAGTCGTGGGAGCAATCCCACCTGGTGGCGGAGCTGGAATACCCGCGCTGATGCCGATGGCGAATTCATGACCGGCGACCGACTCGACGCACTTCTCGCGGCTCTCGATCGGGGCGACGACAACGCCGCCTCGGAACTCTTCCTTCAATGCGAGCCCTATCTGCGCATGGTGGTGCGCCGGCGGCTCACACCGCGTCTGCGGTCGAAGTTTGACTCGTGTGACGTGGTGCAGTCGGTCTGGGCGGACGTGCTGGGCACGTTGCGGCAGCCGGATGGCCGGTTTCCGGACGTCGCGCACCTGCGCGCCTTCTTGACCCGCGCGACCTACAACCGATTCATCGACCGGCTGCGCCAGAATCGTCGTGCGCTGGAACGCGAGACGCTGCTGGACGAGCGCGTGGCCGAGGCGCTGCCGCCCGCCAAGCAGCCCAGCCCCAGCGAGGTCGCCGAGGCCGGCGAGCTCTGGGAGGAGCTGCTCGCGCTCTGCCCGCCCGAGCGCCGCGAACTGCTCGAATTGAAGCGGCAGGGTCTGCGCCTGGCCGAGATCGCCGAGCGGACCGGTCTGCACGAAGGGAGCGTCCGGCGCATCCTGTACGAACTGGCACGCCGCCTGGCCGCCCGCCGCGCCGAGGACGAACGGGACACCGAATGACGCGGCCCGAACGCTTTTCCCTCTTGTAGGGTAGACTTTAGCCTGCCTCTTCAATGGAGACTGTCGCGAGGAGACCGGGTTGATTGGGGATTCCTTGCGGACACGGTATGGGGTGCCACGGGTTCCGCTTTGGTACGTGTTTAGCGTCCCCCGTCGGCCGTAAGTCCTTTCTTTGTAGCGGCGGCCGTCCCGGCCGCTCCGGAACAGAGCCAGCCCGGAGCGGCCGGGACGGCCGCCGCTACAAAGAAAAGCCCAGAAAATCAGTCTTCCGAGACGCTAAACACGTACCCGCTTTGGGAACCCGTGTTCGGGGCCGGCAGACACGGGTTCCCAAAGCGGAACCCGTGGCACCCGGCGATTTCCCCTCTCCCACAAGGGGAGAGGGTTCTCAAGACCAGACCAAGGCCGTTCGGATAGACTCTGAACACTTGCTCCCACTCCACCGCCCCGCCGAGGTCGCCCCGTGTCGCTTCCCACATCGGATACTGCTCTGTCGGTCGACTCCGACTCCCACACGGCCTCGGCGCGCGACCCGGTCGAAGCGCTGGCCTCGGAGGTGGCCGAGCTTCTCGCGCTGGCCTGGCAACAGGGCGAGCGGCCCACGGCCGAGGACTTCCTGGCGCACCATCCCGCGCTGGCGGAGCGCCCCCAGGCGGCCTTGCGCGTGGTCTATGAAGAGATCTGCCAGCGGCGCGACGCCGGCTTGCCGGTCGATCCGCAGTCGCTCGTGCGGCGCTATCCGGCCTGGCGTTCGGAGCTGGAGATGCTCCTGGCGTGCGACGATCTGGTCGGCCCCATGGTCGAGGCGACACGATTTCCCGAGGTCGGCGAGGAGCTGGGCGATTTCCGACTGATCGCCGAGCTGGGCAAGGGCGCGCTGGGACGAACCTACCTGGCGGCCCAGCCCGCCCTGGCCGACCGCCCGATCGCGCTGAAGGTCATGCCACGCGATCAGGTCGAGCACCTCTCGCTGGCCCGCTTGCAGCATACGCACATCATGCCGCTTTACAGCGTGCAGGACATCCCCGAGCGCGGCCTGCACGCGATGGCCATGCCGTACCTGGGCGGCGCCTCGCTCCAGGGCATTCTGGACCGGCTCCGGCAAACGCCCGTCGAGCGGCGTCAGGGCCGGGATCTCGTCGCGGCGATCGACGCGCTGCAACTGCCGGTCCCGATCCGTCTGCCGACCGAAGGACCGTCGCGGCGGTTCCTGGGCCGCGTCTCCTACATCGAGGCGGTGTGCTGGCTGGGACTGCATCTGGCCGAGGCCTTGCAGCACGCCCATGAGCGTGGCTTGGTCCACATGGACGTCAAGCCGGCCAACGTGCTCCTGGCGGCCGACGGTCAGCCGATGCTCCTGGATTTCCACCTGGCGCGCTGTCCGATCCAGGCGGGCGAGCCACCGCCGGCCAACCTGGGAGGAACTCCCGGCTTTCTGGCCCCCGAGCAAGAGCGGGCCATGCAGGCGGTACGCCATGGCCGCGTGGTGCCCTGCCCGGTCGATGGCCGCTGCGACCTGTATGGGCTGGGGTACTTGCTGTATCTGCTGCTGGGGGGCCCGACCACCGTCTCCGGACCGCACCCCCCCCTGTCGCGTTACAACCGCCGGGTGTCGGTGGGACTGTCCGACATCATCCAGAAGTGTCTGGCCGCGGACCCGGACCAGCGTTATCGCGATGCCGCCACCCTGGCCGACGACCTGCGGCGACACCTGGCCGACTTGCCCCTGAAGGGTGCGCCCAATCGCAGCCTCTCGGAGCGATTCCACAAGTGGCGGCGGCGCCAGCCGCACGCCCTCGGGCTGCTCCTGGTGCGCGCGGGCTTGCTGGGATTCCTCGTGGTGGCCGGGTTGATGGTGAGCGGCGTCTTCAGCCACCAGCGCCAGCTTGCCGACAGGGCCTGGTTGGCTTTGGACCAGGGCCGTAAGCAACTCGCACATGACGACCCGGTGAGCGCGTCTTCGACCCTTTCCAGCGGCCTGGAGCTGATCTCCGGCCTGCCGAGCCATGCCACCTTGAGACACGACCTGGCCGAGACGCTTCAGCGCGCAGAGCGGCGCGCAGGGCGCGTGAACTGCACGCCCTCGCCGAGCAGGTCCGGTCGGTCCTCGACGTGGAATCGCTGCCGCCCGGGGAGGAGTCCGCGGCTTTGCTCCAGCAGATCGACTCCTTCTGGAAGTACCGGCGGACGATCCTCAACCTGATCGAGCCGGGATCGGAAGCCGATCGAGAGCGTCAGGTCCGCGCCGACCTGCTCGCCCTGGTTCTGGTCGGTGCCGAGCTCGAAGTCGCGCTGGCTCCGCCCGCGCAGAAGGTCACCGCGCGCGACAGGCCCTCGAACGGCTACAGAGCGCGGAGCGGGACCTGGGTCCCTCGGCCGCGCTGGCCCGGGCCATCCAGGAACAGGCCCTCGCCCTGGGCGACCACGAACGGGCGCAGGACGCGGCCGATCGCGCCGCGGCTCTCCCCGTACGCTCCGCGTGGGAACACGACCTGCTCGCGCGGTCTCTCTTCCGGTCCGGCCGTTTTTCCGCCGCCCTGGCCGAGTGCGACCTGGCCCTGGACCTGCAACCGGGTCGCTTCTGGCCGCACTTCACCCGGGGACTCGCCGCCTTCCAACTGGGGCGGTATACCGAGGCCGTCGCCTCGTTCACGGCCTGCATCGCGCTGGCGCCGAATTCGGCCCCCGCCTATTTCAATCGCGCGCTCGCCTTCGAGGCCCTCGGCCAGACCGACCGCGCCCGCCACGATCGGGAAACCGCCCGCCGCCTCGATCCCGACCTGGTCGAAGCCGCCGGGCGCAATCACTGAGAGTCTGTCCCGAAAGCTTCGGATGCGTCTTTCTGATCCCCTCCCCCCTGGCGGGGGTACGTGTTTAGCGTCTCGGATGGCTGGTTTTCTGGGCGTTTCTGTGTAGCGGCGGCCGTCTCGGCCGCTCCGGGCTGGTTCCCCTCCGGAGCGGCCGAGACGGCCGCCGCTACACAGAAAAGACTTATGTCCGATGGCGAGACGCTAAACACGTACTCTGCGGGGGAGGGTTAGAGAGAGGGGGATGGGGTCTGGCCAGGGCGGTTCCCCAGACCCCTCACCCAGCCCTCTCCCGCAAGGGGAGAGGGGGTCAGAGAGGTCGTTCGCGCTTCGAGGACTTCCAGGACAGACTCTCGATGCGAAGGTGGTCGATGGGCGTTGGACCCGCTGGGGTTGATCACGTTTCGAGCCCGGAATCACTGGCGATCCTGGGCCGCCGTGCCGCCCAGTTCGACGGCTTTGAACTCGATTCCCGGGCCCGTCCCCAGGTTGCGCGAGTATTTCTTCTCGGCGGCGTTGTTCCAGTGCTCGTGAACGCCCAGGCTGGGCAAACGCTTGGTCGGCCGGGGATGGTCCGGGTCGTAGAACGTGCCCGAGGGCGGATTGCTGGCCAGGGCCGCTTCGTGCAAGTAATCATCGGCCCCGGCGCGTGCGGGTAATCGGGATACTCCTCCCAGAGGAAGTCAAAGCCGACCGAATCGATGGCCACCGGGTCCTGCGACGCCAGCAGGCTGCTCGTCCAGTTGCCGTCGAACGGGTGCGAGGTCCACTTGCGAGGCGCGGGGTCGATCGGGTGCTTGCCCGAGAGCAGCCCGTCGATCAGGTAGAGTACCGTCTTGCCGCCGAGGTGGGCATGTCCCATCAAGTCCACCTGTTCGCGATAGATATGCACTTCCTTCGCGAAGGAATTTTTGTGCATGTCATAGAACCCCTCCTGCACCGGCCAGCGCACGAGCGAGCCGAAATGGTTCTTGCCGCAGAGGGTCACGCCCGTGGCGGTGTGGGCCTTGAGCTGGGCGAAGTTGACCAGGTATTCCGCTTCGGCGAAGGAGGTCGGCAGAGAGTCGGGGTTCGTGCCTTTGGGGCGGCAACTCCAGTACAGTGGGACGTTGGAGGCTTTGACCTGGATGCGGCCGAACTTGCCGGCGAAATCCTCGTAGCGGACGCCGGGGAACGCGGCGTAGAGGATGTCGTAATACTCGTTGACGAGATACCCGAGCGTATCGCTGACGGTGATGTCCGCCTCGCGCACGTGGGCCGCGCCCGTAAGCTGTTTGATCAAAGCAATGATCATCTGGGGCGAGGTGTTCATGTAATCCTGGCGTTTGATGAGCGTGTAGGTCGCGGGATCCACCGCCCCCTCGCGCCAGATCATGCCCACCCAGTTCGGCTTGATGACGATCTTCTCGCCGGGCTGATACCCCACGTCGCCCTTGCCGCGCGTCTTGTTCAGGTGGCGGAACAGCTTGTCCCAGGCCTGGGCCACGGTGCTTTCGCCGGTCAGGTCGAGCACGGCCCGCGTCATCATGGCGTCCACGCGATCTTGATGAATGTGGGCGGCCTCGTACCAGTGCCCGTCGCCGGGGCCTTTCCAGTTGAGGACGCTCGGGTCATGGACCCACACGACCCGGCCGGGATGAATCCCTTTCGCTTCCCCGATCGGCTTGAGCCGTTCGGCTGATCCGCGACCGGATCATCACCCCGAAGTGTTGGTGAAACGAGTGCCCAGCAGGCGATCGCAACCAGCGCAAGATGCTTCCCTCTCATCGAACGGACTCCCTGCGAGACGGGCGGAACAATGCCTGGGACGGAGCATCGATCGGAAAATGCCCCCACGGCCATCCTCAGCGCGTCGACGTGGAGGGCAGGAACACGCCTATCGTGTCCAAGACGACCGGAAAAAGCCAGCAAAAACGGGAATCGACCGATCGGCGCGGGTCCCGAGGACGACTCAGAGTCTGTTCCGACAGCCCCGAAGTCCCGGGGACGACTCAGAGTCTGTTCCGACAGCCCCGAAGGGGCGGCAGTGAGAGTCTGTTCCGACAGCCCCGAAGGGGCGGCAGTGAGAGTCTGTTCCGACAGCCCCGAAGGGGCGGCAGTGAGAGTCTGTTCCGACAGCCCCGAAGGGGCGGCAGTGAGAGTCTGTTCCGACAGCCCCGAAGGGGCGGCAGTGCATAGCCCGGGGCGTCAGCCCCGGGAACCGGGAGCAACGCGCCACGCACCCCTCTCCGCAGCCCCGAAGGGGCGGCAGATGCCTTTGTCCCACGGACCGTTCTGTCGCCCCTTCGGGGCTGAGAGAGGCGTTTTGGAAGCGTCGTTCCTCGTTCCCGGGGCTGACGCCCCGGGCTATTCACTTTCGCCCCTTTGGGGCTAAAACCAGACACCCCTTCGGGGCTCTCAGAACAGACTCTCACCGACCCCGAACTCCCATTGGGTACTGGACGAAGCCTCCGCCGCAAGGTATGACGAGACACCGACAGCGCAGAGCGCGGGGTTGCTCACTGACGAGTCCGGCGCCCTTCTCCGAGGAAGGCCATGCGGTTGCCTGTGAGGTTGTCGACGCTGGTCCTGCTGACGACGGGCCTTTCCGCGTTCTGGATCGCCTATGTTCTCCGGGGCGTGCCCATCTCGGACGGCGCGGAGACGTTGACCTCGGTGAGCTTCTGCCTGTTCACGATCCTGTGGGTCGAGTCCGATGCCCATCGGCGCGGCCGGACGCCCTGTCACGAGTTCGGCTTTCTCGTCTACCTCTTCTTCCCTCTCTCCATCGTCTGGTATCTGTTCTGGACACGCGGGGCGAGGGGCATCCTCGTGATGATCGCCCTGCTCGCCCTGTTCGGCACGCCGGCGATCGTGGCCGCTCTGACCTGCCTGGCGATGGGCCGGTGAACTGTTTCCCTCACGCGAACGAGAAGAACGGTGACTCCCGATGAAACCTCCTGACTTTTCCCGGCCGGCTGCCGCCCTGGTGTGCTTGCTGGCGCTGATGGCGCTGACGGGCGCAGATGATCCGGCCGTGTTTGATCCCAGCCCGGACAGCACGCTGCTGCCGGCGGGCACGACCGCGCTCCGCCTTGAAGTGAAGACCCGCGCGGCGTCGCAGTGCCGTTACGCACTCGACGAGACCACCGACTGGGCCAAGATGCGGGCGTTCACCGCGGAAGACAGGCGGCTTGCGCCACGTCGCCCAGGTCTCGGGACTCTCCGCCGATCCTGCCGTCGTCAATCACGTCTACGTGCGGTCCGCCGCCGATCCGCGCTTCACGCTGCACCTGCGCTATCGGTCTCTTCCCAAGGTCGAGCCGCGATTTCCGCGCACCGGCAACCTCTGGGGCTGGTGGAGGTTCCAGAAACAGCCCGCCGAGAAGCTCGCCCGGATCGACCTCTGGCTGGGCGCCAACGGCATGCCGGCCGACCGGATTCGCGAGCTCCGGCGGCTCAATCCGCAGGTTCTCGTGCTGACCTCGATGAACGCCGTGGAAGCGCCGAACCTGCCGCCCGACGCCTATCTGAAGGACATTCACGGCCACCGCGTCGAGGTCTGGCCGAACATGTTCCGCCTCAATTTGACCAAGCCGGAGGTCGCCGAAACGCAGGCCCGGTTCGCCGCTGACCTGATCCGCAAGAATGATATGATGTTTGATGGATGTTTCTTCGACAACGTGTTCCTGTCCCAGTCGTGGCAGAACCACGACATCTACGGCGCTCCCTTCCCGATCGACGCCGACGGCGACGGCAAGCCCGACGATCCCCGCGAGCTCGACCGCCGCTGGCGCGCGGGCGTGCTGCACGAGATCGAGTTCTTCCGCCAGCTCATGCCCGATGCCCTGACGTGCGGCCACGCGCTCGACCTGGATGAGCCGGTCATTCGCACGTGTTTCAACGGCATCAGCATCGGCTTTCAGCCTCCCAACGTGATCGAGGGCCGCATGCCGTTCCAGCGGGCCTTCGATTTCTACAAGGACTGGATGACGCGTGCCCGGGCGCCGCGCGTGACCATGGTGGAGTCGGCCATCCCCAACCAGATCGCCTATGGCTACGGCTACGCGCCGCACAGGACGGTGCCGCCCTCCACCATGAAGTTCGCGCAGGATTACTATCCGTACATGCGATTCGGCCTCTGCTTCACCTTGCTGGAAGACGGCTATTTCACCCACGAGATCGGCGACACGGACCACGGCGACGACTGGTGGTACGACGAGCTCGACTACACGCTCGGCAAACCGCGCGGACCGGCCGAACGGCTCGGCAAGACGGGATCGGATCTGCTCGCCGAGGACACGTTTGCCCGCGACATTCCGCCGCGCTGGCGGCTGCAGACCGACGAACCGCACGGCTACAAGGCAACGCTGACCCGCGTGACCGGCGCGGCCGCGGGACGCACGCCGGCCGTGCAAGTCGATGTTGCGGCCACCGACAAGGTCGATTGGAAGATCGAGCTGGCGCACTTCCAGACCGTGCTGCGCAAGGGCGTCGGGTACGAGCTCAAGTTCCGTGCGCGCGGCGACCATCCGCGCTCCTTGCGGCTGAGCACCCAGAAAGATAAGCCCGAGTGGGACAACTACGGGCTCGACCGCAAGGTCGATCTGACGACGGAATGGACCGATTTTGTGGTTCCGTTCACATCCACGGCCGACGCCCGCGACGCACGCGTGCAGTTCCTCCTCGGCGGTGAGAAGGGCAGCGTATGGGTGGCCGACGTGTCTCTGCGCGAGCGCGGCCCCGATCTCTATCGCCGCGACTTCGAGCGCGGGGTGGTGTTCCTCAATGCCACGCAGTCTCCTCAGACCGTGTCTGTCGGCCCCGGGCTGGCGCGGTTGAAAGGTGCCCAGGCCCCGCTCGTCGAATACATCGCCGACGACGATGAGCCGGCGTTTGAAACCGAAGGTTCCTGGCGCACGGAGCATCTCGATAGCGGCGAGTGGAAAGCGCGCGGACCGTATTTCCACGACTGGGGCAAGACCTGCCGGACATCCACCGGGCCCTCGCAATCGGCCCAGTGGACCTTGCGCATTCCCGTCAAGGACACGTATCACGTCGCCGCCTGGTGGCCCGCCGCGCCCGAGCAATCGTGGAGCAAAAAGGTCCTTTACGAGATCGTCTGCAACGGGACGGTCGCAGCCCGCGCCGAAGTCAATCAGCACGAGGGCGGCGATCAATGGCACGCGATCGGCGAGGTGAAAGCCGGGCCGGGCGATCGCGTGCTCGTCCGCGTTCATGCTCTCGATGGCGCGCCCTGCGTGGCCGACGCCCTCCATGTCACGTCGGATGCGCGTTACAACAACGGTCAACCCACCACGAGCGTCGACCTGGCGCCGATGGACGGTATCATCCTGCGCCGGGTGGGCGAGTAATACGCCATCGGATCAAGGGCCGGTCAGCGATAGAGGACCGGCTTCTTTTTCCAGTCGTCGTTCTTCTCGTGTCCATACTCGGCCACCCGGGGCCGGCGCTCGCGCAGGCGGACGGACTCGATTCCCAGGTAATAACCCGTGGATAGTGGATTCTTCCCGGTACACTCCAATCGCAGCGTGTGGACACCCGGCTCGGGCCAGAAGTCCAGCAGGTGATGTTCCGTGCTGGCGATCTCGGCGCTGTAAAGGTCCACGGGTTCGCCGAGCTTCACGCCGTCAAGAAACGCCTGGTATTTCCCGAAATCATAAGACTTTGTCAGAGCGAGCAGCAGCCGGAGCGGCTCCTTCTTCTTGACTTCGAACGGGATCTCGATCCAGGCGTCCTCCGGTTGCTTCGGCTTGTAGAGCAGTTGCGCGCCGTCGTACAGATCGAGGCGCTGCAACATCGTCTCCCCCGGCCCGTGGTGCTGGTCGTCATTGAAGTCACGGGCATAAGCAATGAGGCGTTCCAGGCTGGGAAGCCTGCGCTCGCGAGCGTCCGGAGCGCGCGCCGCGAAGGTCGGCTCGCCCGTCTGGTACCAGTAAGCGACGCTGGCGTAATCATCCTCGCGCTCGTTCCAGCTTGTGCTCTTGTGATCCGGGTTCTCATCGGGCGCGATCCAGCCGAAGTGTTCGAGCGTGACCTTGATGCCGGTGTTGAAAACGAGCGGGTCGTTCAGGTGCCAGCGGTAGGCGCTCGTGTGGCCGCCGACGATCCCCCACTGGTCGAAGTCGGGCACGCCGAAATAGGGCGTGCTCGTTTTCTTGAGGCCCCATGCGGACAGAAAATAATCTTCCGTGCCCGTTCCCCAGATGGAGGGCTTGGCCTCGCCGTCGATGTAGATCTTCTCGTCGCCTTCACCGAACCAGGCCGGACTGCGCGTGCGCACGGCCAGCACGGTGCCGACGTAATGTCCTTTCCCTTTTGTATCCAGAAGGACGTAATCCCGACCCTGCTGGACCGGGTATTCCTGGCGGTACTGGGCGTGAAAGTAGGGCGTGTCGTCGGGCAGACGGTCCTTCTTGATCCAGTCGATGTTGTAGTAGAGCAGACTGATGGGCTTGTCGCTCTGGTTGACGATCTCGATGCGGGCCGACTTGCGGAACGGCATGCGCCAGAAACAGTTGTAAGAGTCGGCATCCTCGACGATGACGGGCAGGCTGATGACCTCGCGGCGCCGGCCGAAACAATTGGCGAAGAAGTCGCCGACGGGCGCCTCGACGCCCGGCGCGTCGCGGCCGTCCCAGTAGATCCGGAGGAGCATTTCCTGGTGATTGGCCGAGCCGTTGGGAGCCCATTCCTGAGGTTCCGGTCCCAGGAAGGTGAGCCAGATATGAGTGATGACCCCGGGACCCTGTTCGTCCATCAGGACGTGAGTCGCCCCCGGCGCGACGCGGAAGTTGTCGCGATTGGACGCCTCCTCAAGGTCGCCCTTGGGAGCGGCCTTCGGGTCATATTTTCCGTCGGCCCCGGCCCGGAAGGTCGAGGTGGCCCGCATGCTCCGCCCTTCTTGCGGGCGGGCCAGGCCTTCAAGCAGATCGTCCGCCCGGACGGAACGGAAGGCCAGACACGCGATCAAAGCGAGAAGAAGCCGCGCTCCTTCCCGGTGCGAGGCAGATTTCGTGTTCATGAACATCACCTTTCCCCGAGATCCCCGGTGCCGGCTGGATTTTCGCGCAGGAGACTGCCACATTGGTCGGGTGGCATGCCCACGTCCTCGTGGGCATGTCCGTGATCCCCGGCTGGACGCCGGTGCGGCGGACATGCCCACGCGGACGTGGGCATGCCACCCAGACCGATCCCGCCACAGGATAGTCTCGCGAGGAGCGAATCACCATGCTGTCACGTGGATTTCGCACGGCCCGGGTGCTCCTTGGCACCGCGATATGGGCCAGCCTTTGTATCGTGATGAGTGGTGGTCGCGGACTTGCCGGTTCCACACCCGACGAATCGAATGGGGGCCTGCTTCATCACTGGAGCTTCGACGAGAAGGAAGGCGACCTGATCGCCGATGCCCTCGGCCGCAGTGGGGATGCAAAGGCCAGCCGGCCGCTGCCCCGCGTGCGCGGAGTGTTCGGCCAGGCGCTCGACTTGCACGGAACCTACTGTTCCGTCAACCTTCGATTGACGGGTGGGACCGGGTGGCTGGGGCGGAGTCTGCGACGCCCCGGTGCTTCCGAACCCGGGGAACCGGGGCATTCTGCCCCAGCCACCCGGCGCTTGGGGAACCCATGTCCGGGGCGGACAGCCACGGGTTCCCAAAGCGGAACCCGTGGCACCCACGACCGTTTCCGCGAGGAGGCCGTAATCAACCCGATATCCTTGCGACAGTCTCCGGTTCTGAGCCAGATCCTGGTCGACGGGATCGCCGCGCTGCCCGCCGCTCGCAATGCCACGAAGTCCCAATCTCATTGAGATCGTGTCTTTGCGCGTGGGACTTTCAGTTTTCCGGGTAGGGCGGCCGATATCCGGTTTAACGATTCTCGCGGTCGTGCCGCAGGCGCGCCCTGTGCCGTTCCGCAGCCTTCGTGGCATTTCTGGAGAGCGAGGGGATTCGGCCATTCGTTCCTTGCCCCGGACCCAGGATGACTCATGAAGTTGAGAATGATCCGCCGTGGCCTGTTGCTTGCGCTGGCGTGCGGTCTGGCCGTGCCGCCGGTGCGCGCTCAGGCACCGGTCACGGACACCGGTTCGCTGCCGGCAGGGCCGGGCGGCCCGGGATCGGCGCTGGGACCGGCGCCAGGGGCGGGCGGTGGCGTGTTCACCACCAACCAGCCGGGCGCCGGGGCGATTCTCGGCGCTCGCCCGGGCGCCTCGATGCCGCACGGGTTGCCGGCCGCGCTGGGGAACCCGGGCGGTGCCCCACCCTCGACCGAGAGCACGGCCATCACCGCTCCGCCGGCGCAGCCGATCACGCCCGCCGCGGGACCGCTGCTCGGGACGCTGGAAATCCCCTCCCGTCCCGATGAGGATGGTCCCCCCAACGGCCTGACCCTGGACCAGGCCATCGACCGGATGCTCCAGGGCAACCTCGACCTGCGGAACAAGTTCTACGAGATCCCCCAGGCGCAGGCCGACATCCTCCAGGCCAGCCTGCGCTCGAACCCGGTCTTCTACGCGGATGGTCAGCTCGAGCAGTACGGCAAGTTCAACCGCTCCCGGCCCGGCGGGCCGTCCCAGTATGACATCAACATCAATTATCCGGTTGACGTGACCTTCAAGCGCCTGGCCCGTACCGAGGTCGCCACCCGGGCCAGGAAGGTCATCGAGGCCCAGTACCAGGACGCCGTGCGCCAGAAGCTCAACGATCTCTACACCGCCTATGTCAACGCCCTGGCGGCCCGGCAGACCGTGCGCTACGCCACCGAGAGCGTGCGCGGACTGACCCTGCTCGTCGAGAAGACCAGCCAGCTTTTCAAACGCGGCCAGGTGCCCGCCAACGTGCTCAGCCGGGTGTTGATCCAGCTCCGCACGGCGCGGCTCGGCCTGCTCGATGCCCAGGTGGCCTATCGTCAGGCCAAGCTCGATCTGGCCTCCGTGCTCAATCTCAGTCCCGAGGAGACGAACAGTCTCGACCTGCGCGGCACGATCTTCGACCTGGCGCCCCCGCCGCCGCCCCGCGACGAACTGCAAAAGATCGCCCTCGACGCGCGGCCGGACATCCTCGCGTTCCAGCTCGGCCTCAAGCGCGCCGAGGCCGACGTCCGGCTCGCCAAGGCCAACCGCATGAACGACGTCTTCGTGCTGCTTCAGCCGTACACATATCAGGACAATACCCCCTACGGCCTGAAGAGCGCCTACTCGTGGGCGATGGGCGTGTCGGTCCCCCTGCCGGTGTACAACCGCAACCAGGGGACCATCCAGCGCGCCTCGCTGAACGTGTCGCAGACGCAGATCCAACTGGCCGACCTCCAACGGCAGGTCCAGATTGACCTCGATCAGGCGATCAACGAGTACGCCGTGACCCGCCAGGAATCGGGCGAGATGTTGCGGGACATCCTGCCCGCCGCGCGGCAGATGCGCGACAGCGCGCAGCAGCTTTTCAACGCGGGGCAGACCAGCATCATCGATTACACCAACGCCCTGCTCGACTACAACCAGGTCGTCAAGCAGTTTCTGGACACCGCGATCCGGCACCGCCGCAGCATGCTGGCGTTAAACACCGTCGTCGGGCGGCGGGTCATGCCGTGAAGGAACGCTCCGGCCAGTCCCGTCCCATCCGGCCGTGTGGTTTGCGGAGGAGATCATGCAAGGGCGTCCGATCCATCGACTGCGGCCGAACCTGGAAGCGTGCGAGCCGCGCCTCTCGGCGTCCTCGATCACGAACATGCTGGCCACTCAGCCGCACCGCCAGGGCCACAATCAACCGCAAAAGGCGGTCGTGTCGGCCGTCACGCAGGCCCAGGGCGGATTCGTGCCCTCGCCGGTCTCGGTCGCGGTGCCCGAGAACCAGAACCCGCAGGGCATCAATCTGGCCTTCGCGCCCACCGGCGTTTTGACGCCCCGCGAACAGCGCCGGGAGCGGTTCGTGGCGGTCTTCAAGGGCACCTACACCATCGGTCCCGGCCGCACCGACACCGAGGCCATGCAGACGCACATCAACGCCGCCGGCACCGCCAACACCATGCTGCACTGCGACCTCCAGCTCCGCCTGATCACCCCCAAGGACCCCACGATCCCGATCGGCGGCGTGGCCGCGATCTTCGACCGCAACCTGAACTCGAACACCGTGCTGGGTCTCGACGTCACGTCGCCGCAATCGAACGTCGATCAGGCGGGCCGGCCCAACCGGCTGACCCAGATGTCCATCGACGTGAACGAAAGCGCGGGCGTCTATGATGAAGCCTTCTCGCAAGGCGTCATGCAGATCAAGTACATTCCCAGCGGGCGCCACACGCCGGGCGTGATCGAGCAGGGGACCGCCATCATCGTCATCCAGGCCCAGATCTACTCGGCGGCCGTGGATTTCGTCCTGGGGAATTCGAGCATCAATCCATGAATGTCAGATTACCGAGAGCGGGACGCGGTGGTGCCCGTTTTCTCTTGACTGGCGAAGAGTCGCCTCGTGAGCAGGCACTTCGATGTGGCCTCTGTCGTGGGCTTTTGCAGCTACTTGTATGGCCTTTCGCTCCACAGGTCGTCCGGGTCCAACCAGGGAACGAGCGCGGAAACGCCGGCCGCCGTGCCCGTCCCGCCGGGCCTCGCGCTGGTCGCGGGCCATGACCGGATTCACCACAGAAACACAAAGAACACAGAGGCTACACAGAGGAAGGCATTCTCTGTGAGAACTCCGTGTTCTCTGTGTCTCTGTGGTGAATCCGGCCATGGCCCACGCCCCGTTGTGGGATACGTCGGCTCTGGCATCCCGCTCCCGATGTTGTTATATTGAAGCGACTCGATTTCAGGCGTTGCCGCCTCTTTCCCGCCGTTTCCTCGTTTTTTGATCGCGGTCGATGGGACGTCGTTCGCGCTGCGCCCAGGATGACCGTGCTGACGCCTCTCACGCTCGTACAAGCAGGCCCCATGCTATGAGCGATTACATCGTCTTGGTCAAACAGGTCCCGGATATTTCCCAGATCACGGACAACGCCTTCAATCCAGAGACCGGGACACTGGTGCGAAGCCGTCTGGAGAACGTCATCAATGAGCTCGATGCTCAGGCGCTGGCGTTCGCCTACCACATGAAGCAGATCAGCGGCGACCAGCAAGGCCGCGTGATCTGCCTGTCGATGGGGCCTCCCATGGCGGAGGAGGTCCTCAAGTATAGTCTCAGCCGCCACGCCGATCTGGCCATCCTGTTGACCGACCGCGCGCTGGGCGGCGCCGACACGGTGGCGACCGCGAACCCGCTCGCCTGTGCGATCCGGCGCGATCGAGACCGAGATCCTGGGCGGGAGCAAGGATTACTATGTCATCGCCGGCATGCAGTCGGTCGATGGCGACACCGCGCAGGTGCCCGCGCAGATCGCCGAGGATCTCGGCGTCGGCTGCCTCCCGTACCTGACCCATGCCGCGTTCGAGCAGGGCCATTTCGAGTTCACGAGGATTCTCAGCGGCGGCAACCAGGTGGTGGCCGCGCGCAGCCTGCCGGCCGTTCTGACCGTGGCCAAGTATGAATACCCCCTTTACGCCGGGTTCGCGGCCACGCGCAAGGCCAATCGGGTCAAGGTCCTGCAATGGGGGGCCGCCGACATCAAGGCGTCCCAGATCGGCGCCAAGGGGTCCAAGACGCAGGTCACGCGGGTCTTCCCGCCCGGCAAGACCAATCGCAAATGCCGGCACGTGATGGATGCCAAGGAACTGGCCGGATTGATCGTGGAAAGCTACCGCTCCAGCGGCGAACGGCGGCAGCGCGGGACGTCGGCGGGGCGGCATTACATCTTGCCCGGCCAGCGCGACTCGAACTTCGACCGCAGTTACGAAGCCGTCGCCCAGGATGTCGAACAGTTCAAGCTCCTCGCCGGCAAGCTCGAAGCGCGGGGGATCAAGGACCTCTACGACATCGACGACGAATCCCGCGCGAAGGTCGCCGAGGACCTGCGCGCCCAGGTGGCCGGCAAGGCGCTCGACGAGCTCTTCGACGGCATGAAGCTGTTCAATCCGACTTATCAGGGCGAGGTCTGGGTGGTCGCCGAGCACAGCCGGGGCGCGATCATCCCCGCCACCTTCGAGCTGGTCGGCAAGGCACGCGACCTGGCCGACTCGCTGGGCGTGCAGGTCGGCGTCGCGCTCGTCGGCAAGGGCGTGGAGGGACTCGTCGAGGAGCTCTTCTACGCGGGCGCCGACCGGGTCTACCTGGCCGAGCACGACGTGCTCGAGAACTTCGACCCGCTGTCCTACCGCAAGGCCGTCTCGGCGATTGTGGAGCGGCACTGGCCCCAGATCGTGCTGTTCGCGGCGACCCCCGCGGGCCGCGTGCTCGCGCCGATGGTTTCCTACCGGCTCGGCTGCGGGCTGACGGCCGATTGCACCTCGCTGGAGATCCGCGACCGCTCGCGCAAGGGCGAGGTCGCCATCCTGCTCCAGACGCGGCCGGCGCTCGGCGGCAACGTCATGGCCACGATTTGCACCAAGGACTCGCACGCCCAGATGGCCACCATGCGGCCCGGCGTCCTGGTTCGCCCGCCGCGCGACACGACGCGCAAAGGTGAGATCGTCCGCGAACAGGTCGAGCTCAACCCCGATGATCTTGGCATGAACATCATCCGCACCGAATACGCCGGCGCACGCGTGGACTTCAACGCCGACGTGATCGTCAGCGGCGGCAAGGGGCTGCAAAACCGCGATAATTACCAGAGCCTCCTCGACTCGCTCCGCGACGCCCTGGTCAAGACGCTGGGCACGAAGGTCGAGCAAGGCGCCTCGCGCACGGCCGTCGAGCAGGGCTTCGCCGAGCGCGGCCGTCGAGATCGGCCAGACCGGCACGGCCGTGGGACCGAAGCTGTACCTCGCCCTCGGCATCAGCGGCGCCATCCAGCACATGATCGGCGTCGCCAACACCGAAACCATCATCGCGGTCAACAACGACCCCAACGCTCCTATCTTCAAGCAGTGTGATTACTACTTCATCGGCAACGTCGAGCACGTGGTCCCCGACCTCGTCGCGGCCTTGGAAGGATCATCGAAATGAGTGAGAACAACTCATACAACAAGGCTTCGGTGATCGTCGTGGGCGCGGGCGCGGCGGGACTCGCGGCGGCGATTGCCTTGAAAAAGGCCCGCCCGCAGACCGACATCGTCGTCATCGACAAGGCGGCCGAGCTCGGCAATCATTCCCTGTCGGGCGCAGTCCTCGAAGCGGCCTCCATTCACCGGCTGCTCGACCTGACCGGCCTGAACTGGCGCGAGACCGACGAGGCCAAGGACCTGCTGCGCGCCGGGTCGTGCGGGACGACATCTTTTTCCTCCCCGGGCAGAGCCTGGCGATTCAGCTCGCCCCGCTCATCAAGCTGGCGCGGCTCATGAACCTGAGCATCGGCCAGATGAGCCACCACAACGACTACATCGTCTCGCTGTCCAAGCTCACGCGCTGGCTGGGGCGGATCGCGCACAGTCTCGACATCGAGGTCCTCAACGGCTTCGCCGCGTCGGAGGTCCTCTGGGACGACGAGAAAGGCGCGCGCCTCGGGCGTCAAGCTCGTCGATCAAGGACTGGACCGCGAGGGACACCCCCAGCCGAATTGCTTCCCCGGTGAAGTGGTCGAGGCGGATATCGTCATCCTCGCCGAGGGCTGCGATGGACTCTTGACCGAGAAGTTCCTGCCCCAGGCCGGACTGAAACGCGAGGGCCAGCAACTGTATTCGGTCGGCGTCAAGGAACTCATCAAGGTTAGCGACGAGCAGTACCGCCGCTTCGGCGACACGCGCGTGATCCACGCCATGGGGTATCCGATCTGGACCCCCCTGATCGGCCCCGGCATCTTCGGCGGCGGTCTGGCGTACTCTTACGGCGACAACTCCATCGCCGTCGGTATGATCGTCGGGCTCGACTGGCAAGAGTGCGATTTCAACCCCCAGGACGCCCTGACGCATTTCAAGAATCACCGCTATTTGCGCAAGTTCCTCGACGGCGGCACGGTCATCGAGGCCGGCGCCAAGATGATCCCGGAGGGCGGCTATTACGCCATTCCCCGCGACCCGGCGACGGGCACGATCGGCAAGGGCAACGTTCTGCTCGTCGGCGATGGGGCCGGCTTCGTCAACATGGCGAAGATCAAGGGCCTGCACAACGCGATTGACTCGGGCATCCTCGCCGGTCAGGCGGTTGCCCAGAGCCTCGAAGCGCCCGAGCAGGCTGCCGCGAAGTACACCGCCATGATGGCCGACTCCACCGTCCTGAAGGAGATGAAGTCGGCGCGGAACTTCCGCCAGACGATCGCCAAGTTCGGCAACACGGTCGGCCTGCCGCTCTCGGTGATGGCCAACATCCTGCCGCGGTTCCAGGTCGAGCCTGACCTCAAGGCCATGACCGGCCGCCACTATCGTTACAAGGGCAACAAGGAGTTCGACAAGAACACCTTCATCGCGCTGGCCCACACCGAGCACCGCGAGGAGCAGCCCAGCCACCTCAAGATCGGTGACGCGAAGATCTGCGGCGAGCAATGCCAGGCGAAGTTCGGTCAGCCCTGCGTCACGTTCTGCCCGGCCGGCGTGTACGAGAGCATCCAGGGCACGCTGTTGCCCGCGAACGCCTCGAACTGCCTGCACTGCAAGACCTGCCAGCGCAAGTGCCCGTTCGACAACATTCGCTGGACCGTGCCCGAGGGCACCGGCGGACCGCGCTACAAGCGCATGTGAGGTAACGGGGGAGTGAAATTGTCTTGTAGGGTAGGCTTCAGCCTGCCAATCCCATATGAGGAATAGGTCGGGGTGGCATGCCCACGTCTTCGTGGGCATGTCCGCCGATCTCGTCTACACCACCGGACATGCCCACGAAGACGTGGGCATGCCACCCGACCGGACGGTCCGCACAGCGGACCCTACGAGTATGATAATCTCAAGGGCGCGGCCCGTAATGGGGCCGCTCGCTGCCGAGCTGATGCGCCGCCAGATCGGGCGCGCTTCCACGGTAGCCATCATTCAGACCCGGCAGGATCTGACCGGCATCCACGGCCGCCGTTTTCGGTGACAATCGCAAATCGATCGTCGACTCGTACTGGTGCGCGACCTCCGACGGCGGGCGCACGCCCGACGCGAACGCGGAAGAGGCATCAATCGGCACGGCGTGCCGCCACACCGGCGCCTTGCGGTGGACTTCATCCAGCGTCGCGTACCGGACCTTGTTCCAGCTCAAAAACAGATCAAACGGCCCGCCGCCGATGCCGTCGTAATCAAAATCGCAATCCACCATCGGCGCCGTGAACTCCAACGCATAGCGGGCCGTCGTGCCGATCAAGAGGTTGTTCCGCATCAGGCAATGGTGTACCGGCTCATTGGTCATGAGCAGATCCGGCATGCCGTTCTTCACGACCGTGTTGTGGAAGATCAATGCCCCCGACGGGCTGTTGTGCAGCTTGAACGGCTCGACGGCGACGTTGTACATCACGTTGCGGAAGATATAGACCGGCCCTCCAAAAATGGGCTGTTCCGAAATACCCTGAAACACATTCGTCATCCGGTTGAAGAAACAGCGCATGTTGCGCTCGGAGTAATCCATCTCGATCCCGTCATCCGTCAACTCGCTCAGGTCATTGTTGTAAAAGTCAATGGCCGCGCAGCGACGGGACGGAAACGTGTCGATGGCGTCGGCGAACCCTCGCACGCGATTGTAGCAGACCACGTGTCCCTGCCCCGACACCTGGATTCCTCGCGCGTCCTCGATGCCCTTGGTGCGCGGCCAGGTGGACAAGCCCTCAATCACGTTGTCCGCGAGGAAATGATCGTCGGCCGTGCCGTGTGTATCGCGGGTGGCGACAATGCCGTAAGAGACATGATGGATGTGACAGCGGCGCACCACGATCCGGGCCGCGTCGTGAAACACGATTCCATAATCGGCATTGCGGACGGTCAGGTTCTCGTACCAGACATCGTGCGTCCCCGAAGCCGAGATGACAACGCTGCCCCGGGGCGCCTCCGGTTTCTGGCCGTCCACAATCGCCTCGCCATCGTCGCCCGCGCTCCAGACGATGGGACGATCCGGCGCGCCGCTGTGCGACACGTGCCAGGTCCCCTCGTAGCGACCGGCGTGGACGACGAACAGGTCTCCTGGTTTCGCGGCCTTTTCGGCCGCCTCAAGCCCTCGGAACGGGTCCGCGGCCGTGCCCGTGCCCCCGCCCGATCCGGGGACGACATGGCGCCGGGTCATGCCCGACGGGGTGCGGGGCTCGGACCGCGTGCGCGCCTTCAGGACCCGGCTCACGGGCTTCTCCTCGCGGGGGTCCTGAACGGTCAGCCGGAGCTCGTAATCCGTCCCCGGCTGCAGCAGCAACACGCTGCCGGCGAACAGCCAGCCGTCGTCCGGCACGTCGAGCTGGCTGCCGTATTTCTCGGTCAAATGGGCACGCCGCTCGACGCGAAACAACGGCGCCCCTTGCCGCCACTGCGAGCCCCCCGCCTGGCGATATTCCAGCGGGATCGTGGCCTTCTGGTCGGCATCGCCGCGCACGATCCAGTAGACGCCCAAGGAATGGAGCGTCGGCCGCTCCAGTTGCGGTTCGCCCACAGGCTGCGCTCCCTGCGCCGGCAGTGCGAGCAGGATGGCAAATGTCAATAGCGACATAGGTTCTCCTCAAGACGAAGCCGTTGCTCGGTCATTGGGTGTTACCGCACCAACCGGACCACCACGTACGGCGTCTCCTTGTTGAAATCGGGATAGATCTTACCATTCCCCTGGTTGTCCATGACCTCGATGTAATACATGAAGTCCCACCTGGGCACAATCTGTTCGGCCGGAACAGTGGTCTGATAGCGATCCTGCACACCCGCCGGCTGCATGGGCAAGGTCTGGTAATCGAACGTCTGATTGACACCGCGGTAACGCAGACGTACCCACTTCACTCCAGAGGGGTCGCGAACCTCGGCCGTCACCGTCAAGGGCTGTCCCGCGGGGGCGGACGTGATGGGCTGGTGGACCACCGTCGGCGGTTCATGATCGTCGCCCGGTTTTGTGTGCGGGAGTCGAGGAGCTACCCGGTGCCGGAAGATGGGACTCGAAACCCGCCATTGATTCTCCAGACGGCCGAGGCCTTGTTCCAGCGCCGCCAGCTCATCTTTCCAATGTCCGCACAGGCCCGCGCCGCGCAGGCCCATCATCAGGTCATCCGTATAGACATCACCCGCGGCGGCCACTAACTGGTGCCTGGCGGATATCACACACAGTGACGTCCAACCCCGTCTCGTTTGCCCAACGCTGCATTCCAACTTCCAGAGCCGAAGGCGATAGCCATTTCTGCCCCCACTATCAGCACAAATCAGGATCCCCCCTGCCTTGGGATAAAGAGGGTGGCCCATCTCTCTCCACCACCGGCGAATACTCTCCACGGCAAAACTGGACATGTCATGAGAACAACCCACGGTCACCCACCCCACATTGCGCTGCTGATCGTAGACACCACGAGGCACTGCTTTGGGAATGGCCGGGTCGGGGAAATCATGCACGCCTACCTCAACAGGTTGCCCTTCGGGCTGCCATTCCTGCCCAGAATTCCCGTAGTTTCCGATCAGTCCTTCTTCTTGGTGTCGACCGAGATGACGGGCCAGCCTCGGCGCAAGACGACTCGCTCTGGCGTTGGATGTAGCGAAACTGAGCATCTCGGTCGGGATGTTGCTTTCCTTCTTTAGTCTTGGCATTCCCTTGCTCCGCCAGGCCGCAACCGCCTCGCGCTCGGCGACGACGGCCTCGCCCAGTGCGGGAAGATCACGGGTACGTTCATACAATCGGTAACTGATCGCGGCCGGAATGCGGCGCGAGTGAAACAGCGCCAGGTTCGCCAGGATCTTCAGATCCACGATGGTGGAGTCGAATTCCTTGTTCCGGTGAGCGCCGACCCGCTGTTCGGCCTCGGCAACTTGAGTAAGAACATCCGCGGCGGTCTCCGCGAACCAGCGGCTCGTTTCCATCGGGCGCGTCTTGGCCGTTTCGCGGCCCGCGATCAGGTTCTGTGCCTCCTCGTCGAAGCTGGCGAACTGGGCGATGTCGCTCCCTTCCGCCTTGGCGTAAGCGGGGAGGTCGCCGAGCCGTTGCTTCTCCGCCCAGCCACGGGTCATGGGGAACGCGCCATAGGGATAGCAGGCAGCGACGATCCGCGGTAAGACCCAACTGGCGCGGTGCAAGGCACGCTCGATGTAAGGGGCCGCTTCCTTACCAAAGCGCGTCTCGAATTCGTGATCCCAGACCTCCGCGGGTGTATCCGGATTGTAGCCGACACGGCCGAAGACCTGGAAGAAGTGCCAGTAGCGCTCGAACTCGTAATCGTCATAGCACGCAGCCGGCTTCAACAAGGCGAACGGCTGCGCGTCGTGCGGCTGGGCTTCCATCTTGGTGCAGAGCGGCTCGTTGACCTCGAAGCCGTCGCCGTCGTAGAGGTGGGTGCTCGCGGCGAATCGCTTCGCATACTCAGGATCGCCCCACAACAGGACCCGCGCGGTGCCGCCGTTCCACAGCCGCCAGTGCATCTTGTAGCGTTGCGGGTAGCGCAGCAGGTCCGCATAGCTATGACGGCGGTCGAATTGATTTTGCACGTTGATGTGTGTGGGATGGAATGGCAGGCCCATCTGCTCCATCCAGTACTTGGTGGTGATGCGCAGCGGCACACCCAGATCCAGGCCGGCGTCGATCACGGCATCGGACATGCCCTTGGCACGAGCATCAATGCGGACGTTGGGGGCGTGCTCTTTCATGGTCCGAAAGACACTGCGCCAGAATTCCACCTGCTCGCCGCCCTTCAATCCGGACTCATCGTGCATACGAAACTGAATGGCATCCACGGCCGGCACGAGGCGAAGGAACTTCACCAGCGCCGCGGTGGTGTAAGAGGTCAGGTTCTTCTCCGTCACACCCCAGACCAATCCGGGCGTGGGCTTGCTCTTCGCCTCATCCGCGCCAGGGACGCCGCCAGTCTGAACGCCCCCGCGGTAGATGTGGTCCCAGATGCCGAGCGTGACACTCAGCCCGCGGCATGAGCCATTCGCGATCAGCCGGTTCAGCGCGTCCAGGTTACGCTGCTGCTGCTCGGCGTTTAGGCCCACCATCCGGACGTCAGGATACTCCTCGACATCGAAGAAGTAAGGATATGGTGGCGCGAGAAAGCCGCCGTTCTCGTAGCCGAAGATGACCACCAACGTGTTGAAACGGTTCCGCGCCAGCAAATCGAGGTAGCGCGTCCAGTAAGCCTCGTCGTAGAAGCGGCTCTCCCAGTAGGCGCGGTTCATTGTATACAAGGACAGCGCCCGCTCGGACACGGCCGGCTTCTCACTGGTTTCGCGCAGCTTTTCCAACGGAGCGTCCGGATTGGTGCTCCAGCCGATCCGATCAGCGACATCGAGCCCACCGTACATCAAGCCGCGATCGTCCGAGCCGCCGATGACCCAGGCGGGCCTTCCTTGCCATTGCCTCTTCCGGATGACCAATGCCTCCGGCCCTTGCACGACGGGCTTTGGCGTCGTCCCCAGCAACCGGGCGGCCGGGGTGTCACCGCGGACCAGGCCGGCAACAATCAGCATCTTCCCACGGGCATCCGCCAGGGAACTGGCCGCTTCGTACGTGATGCCCCGGCAGCGCAGGGCAGCCAGGACCTTATCCCGTCCATGCGCGGCGGGAGGACCGAGCCTGGAGTCCGTCACAACGCTGACTTGCGGATCGTTCCCCACGGCGCCGAACGCCATGGCGCAGTCAGACACAAGCAATGCACCCGGGATCAGCCACGGATTGCTGGGTTTCATGGTACCACTCTCCGGGACGACTATTCCTGCCCGCCGAGGAAACCTTCATGGAAGAAGACCGGCTTGTAACCCTGCTCGGTGACCCAACGAATCGCGGCCTCGCACCGCTGAGGATGATCGGGAATGTAATTGACATAGAACGGCCAGAAATACTGCTCGTGCGTGAACAGGTCCATGATCTCGGCGGTATTCGGGTCCTTGGTCAGCGGCTCCAGCGTGCCGACGATGTGGTCCAGCGGAACGGTATTACACACGATGTCCACGCGGGAGAAAACGATGCCGCTCTCGAAATCCTTCCAGGCGTCGTGCCGTGAGAGGTACTCGGAGACCGCCTCATCCCAGCGGTAGTTGACGTCGTAGCCATCATTCCCCTTGCGGAAATACCCGCTGAGCGCGCGCACGCCCCGGCTCACCAGCGGCGCAAACGCCGAATGGCGGGTCATTCCCCAGTGAATCACGGTGGGAGGAGCGTAGCTCTCTTCACCCGCGAAGCGATGAATCTCGCTCGCCACCAGGTCGAGGTCGGCGATCAGCTTCTCGGGCGGCACGTCCTGATAGGGCCGGTCGGGCTTGTCGGCGTAGGCGTGGAAGGCCAATTTCATCCAGTGGGCATTGTCGCGCCACTCGCTCTTGTAGCGGTCGGGAAACTGCGGCAGGCGGAAGTCCTCGCCGGTCGTGTAGTAGATGTTGACGGTGAACTTCACGCCGTATTTCTGGTGCAGGTCGCGGAGCATCTTCAAGTAAGAGCAGTCGAACAGAGACTTGTAATTCTTCTGGGCGACATCGCGCAGGAAGAAGCTGTTGTCATCGATGGAGAAGCGATATCGGGGCACGCTCTGGCGGTCCCAGACGACCCGCACGCGGTTCTCGTGCCGGCCGTTCGGACCTTCGGCCACCGCGACCAGATCGGTCTCTTTCGCACGCAGGATCACGTCAGCATCGAAGCGGTTTCCCTCGCGCCGGCAAGGCGTGCCGTTGACCGTGACGCGATCGTCTGGAGGCGCTTCGCCCGAGACACGAATCGTCAATCCGTTCTCGTCCTGCTTGCCGTGCCGGTGGTTCAACACGGCGCCGTGGAAGGGATCGAGAATGCGGACATCTGCCGGCGCCGCGGCGGCCCGCGGCTGTTCGTCCCAGGAGCCAGAGTCCGCCGCTCGTGGTGGCCGCCGTGGATTGCAGGAAGCGGCGTCGATGGATCGCTTGATCGAACATGATCATGGCCTCCCTCACCATCGTGGTGGCATGCGCGCCCGAAACCCCGAACGAACGGGAGTTATTCTCGGGCCATGGCGGGACGGGTGCAAGTGTGCGGTCTCTTCCCGTCAGTCTTGTCGTCTTGTAGGGTGAGTCAGCGGCGTCCTCGCCGCGCCACCCACCATTCGCACTTGCCAACAGCGGTGGGTTGCGCGGCGAAGCGCCGCTGACCCACCCTACAAGGTAAGGAGAACCAATGAACGCTCGACAAACCACGCGCCGCGGCTTTCTCCGCATGACTGCCCAATCCGCTGCGGCCGGAGTGGTCTTCCCGACGATCGTGCCCGGCTCGGCGCTGGGACGCGGCGGCCGTGTCGCGCCCAGCAATCGGGTCACGCTGGCGGTGATCGGCACGGGCAACCAGGGCTTCAACGACATCCGCTCGTTCCTGGGGGATGATCGCGTGCAGATCGTCGCCGTCTGCGATGTGAACCGCGGGAGTCCCGGCTACTGGGACGGCAAGGTCGGCGGCCGTGAACCCGCCCGGCAGATGATCGAGGAGCACTACGCCAAGAACAAGCCGTCGGGGACGTATCACGGCTGCGATGCCTACGTGGACTTCCGCGAAGTCCTCGGCCGCGCCGACATCGACGCCGTGGAAGTGGCCACGCCCGATCACTGGCATGCCATTCCGGTCATCGAAGCATGCAAGGCGAAGAAGGATATTTACTGCCAGAAGCCGCTTGCGCTGACGATCGCCGAAGGCCGCGCGATGAGCTATGCCTGTCCGTAATCTCGAAGTTCTCTCGAATTCCAGGGTATTTTGCTCGGGTTCGCCCTCGAAGAATGCAGGGCCTTGCCTACGATTATCCTGGGAAATCACGGATTACGTGGTTTCCAGAGCGGCAATCTTCGAGCGAGCACCCAATGCGCATCCCTTTCGATCCCCAACTGCGGTTGGTCTGCAGCCCCATACTCGATGTCCGCCTCAACACGGCGTGTCGGGACGAGATCGTCCCGATCCTCAAAGCGTTGCAGCACCTTTATGGGAACTCCACCGTGCGTGACGAGCTTCTTGATCTTGTCGCGCGGAACGTCAACGCCACCACGTGTGCCGACCTCGGCCGTCCCGGGATGACGTACTGGGAGATCATCGTCTTGGCTGCCGTCCGGCTCGGTTGCAATCTCGATTACGACAAGCTCCAGAACCTGGCTGAGGAACACCGGTCGCTGCGTGCCATCATGGGGATTGGTGGTTGGGATGACGATCGGTCTTGGGACTGGCGACGCATCCAAGAGAACATCACCTTGCTTTAGCCGAACCATCGAGCAACTCAATCACGTGATCGTGGCCGAAGGACATCGGCTCGAACCCACAGCAGCGGAGTCCGTTCGCGGTGACAGTTTTGTCGTCGCCACCAATGTCCACTATCCCACCGACTCCAGCCTGATCGGTGATGGCTTGGGCCAAATCGTACCCTTGGCGAAGCACTTGGCGAACCTTCTTGGTATCGCAGGCTGGCGTCAGCACAAACACCTGCGCAGAGGTGAAGAAGCAACTCCGCGTGATCAATCGCATCGCTGCAGGCAAGGGGAACGACTTCCGGAAGCGACTTCGGGAGGCTTACCGGTTGTTATTGGACTTGGCCGATCGCATTCTGGCTCGCACCTTGGAATTGCTCGATCCTGCCTGGATCATTGTCATCCCGTGTATCCACTCGGCCCGAGTGGAGAAGCTTGAACGAAGCTCACCGACGCGTTGAACCTGACACTTCAAGCCTGTGATCAGGCCCGGCGCCGCGTGCTTCAGGACGAGACGCTCTCCAATGACGAGAAACTCTTCAGTGTGTTCGAGCCGCAGACCCAATTGATCATGCGTGGGAAGACACCGCAGCCCGTCGAGTTTGGTCATCGTTTCCTGGTCATCGAAGACGGTGTGGGGTTTGTGTGCCACTACACAATCCTGCCCCATGGTGTCGAAGACCGTGATGTGGTGGTCGCTGAGATGAAGCAACTGCAAGCACGGCTCGAGGGTCAGGTGGCGCAGGGCCTCCTTTGATCGAGGGTTCCATTCTCCCGAGAACCAACGCGAGCTGGCGAAGTTGGTCGAGCACCCGTGCCTGCCGATGCCTGGGCATCTCCAATCGCAGCGCCAGGAACAGGGCAACGGTGGAGTTTCGCGCCGCACGGCAGAACCATCCGGGCATCGAATCGGCGATCGGGGCGTTGCAGTCGGGCAATGGATTGGATCGGTGCCGGGACCATTCCTTCGGCAATTACTGCCGATATGTGGGCCTGGGCATCCTGGGCCGCAATCTTCAGGTGTTGGGGAAACTGTTGCTCGCGCGTGAGGACAAGAAGTGTCTGGCCGGGCAATCGCAGCGCGGCCGGCAGTGCGGCTAAGGCCGTAAGTCAGGTGGGATGAGCTTGTCATACTCGACGTTGGAGTCGGGTTGAGTGGAAAGTACGCAACGGAGTTGCAGAAATCCCGTTTGAAGATCAGAAAATCCGAGCACCAACCGCGCACACCCACCCTGTGGACTGTAAAGAGCTGCAGCCATAACTGATCAAGGGAACATCGAGATCCCAAATCAGCCCATTTCCGGACAGGCACTAGCTACGCGGCGAGCAAGTACAAGGTCGTGTTCCAGACGGGCAGCCAGCAGCGTTCCGACAAGAACTTCCGCCGCGCCTGCGAGTTGGTCCGCAACGGCCGCATCGGCCGGTTGCATACGGTGCGCGTCGGACTGCCGGGCGGTCGTCCCGATTTCGCCAAGACCGGCGATCGCAAGAAGCCGGAGCCGGTTCCCGAGGGTTTCGAGTACAACCGCTGGCTTGGTCCCGCGCCATGCGCCTTACGCCCCGGCACGCTGCCACGTCAATTTCCGCTGGATTCTCGACTACTCGGGCGGCCAGGTGACGGACTGGGGCGGTCATCATCCCGACTGCGCCCAGTGGGGCATGGGTACCGAGCTGACCGGCCCGATCGAGATCCGCAACGCCAAGGGCGCCTTCCCGCCGGACGAGCTCTGGAACACGGCGACCGAGTTCCATTTCGAGGCGTTCTACGAGAACGGCGTGACGATGATCATCTCGAACACCGAGCGTGGCGGCGTGACCTGGGAAGGCACCGAGGGCACCGTCTACGCCAATCGCGGCCAGCACGACGCCCGGCCGAAGTCGATCCTCGAGAGCGTGATCGGCCCCGACGAGATCCACCTGTACGCGAGCGAGGACCACTTCCGCAACTTCATCGACTGCGTGCTGTCGCGCGCGCCACGGCGGCGCCGGTCGAGGTGGCGCACCGGTCGATCACCATCTGCCACCTCGGCAATATCGCCATGCGCCTGGGTCGAGAACGGCTGCGGTGGGACCCGCGTACCGAGCGGATCATCGACGACAACGAGGCCGCCGCGCTGCTCAGCCGGCCGTATCGCGAGCCGTGGTCGCTGCCGGTCGTGTAAGAGGGTGTGCGGGAGAGGGTTCGGAGCGTTTCCTCTGTGTCGTGGCGGCTGTCTCGGCCGCTCTGGGATTCGGCGTCCGGAGCGGCCGAGACGGCTGGCCACTGACAGGGAAGAGACCCGTATCATACCTCCTTTGAGGCGGTAGCAATCAGCGCGGCTAAAGGAGGTGATGCACCGCGAAATTCGATCTTGACACCAATTTCCTTCCCCAAATTGGAAACCGGTGCCCGTGAGTCACGCCCGCCGAGCGTAACGGAGCAGTCAAGAGCACGCCAGGCCCCTGCAGCGTTTCTGCCTAACTTGAATTCGGCGGAACGACATGTCCGCCTAACACCCTAATGAGAAACCCCAAACGCGGCTAAAGTCAACCGCGTTTCGGGACCGCGTTTGCCAAGCCCACAGGGGCGAACCCCTTGTCCAGCCGTTCTGATGTTCTTCGGCCGCGATTGCCGTACCGGAATTCGGCGGAATTCCGGGCCGCCGAATACGGGGGACAAACGCGGAACACATCGGCGGACGCTTCAGAGCCGATCCGCGGGGCTTTTCACCCCCCGGCCTTCACGGTTCCAAACGTGGGTGTAGATCGTGGTCGTCGAAGACATCGTGGTGCCCCAGCAACTCCGGAACCGTCCCGTTCTGGTCCGGAATCGGCTTCGGCGCCATAAGTAGACTCCGTATCGAGACCCTCAATGTTAGAGTGGGCGACCTGCACTCCGAGTCAAGAAAAATCCAGCCAATCTTGCAAGCAGGGAAAAAAGGGTACTTCGACGACCGCGCCGGCTATCTTTGGGAAGGAAAACGGGGCGGCCGTCCCCGCGTATCCCTCCAGGGGTTGACTGCCGCCCCTTCGGGGCTGAAAAACCAGACGCCCCGCATTACTTCTTACACCTCCGATATCCCGCCCAAACGCCCCACGCCGACCCCATTTGAGGTGAAGGCTCGGGCAAGCTCTCACGATGGTGTCGGATGAAACGGCCGCCGCTCCGCCGGGTACTCTCGTACGTGTGTACGAGGCCGGCCACACACGCGGCCCAACTCATCCGAGAGAGGCACCATGGCCACCGACGCCCAGACCCAGGCCAACCGCCGCAACGCCGCCAGGTCCACCGGACCGATCACCGAGGAAGGCAAGAATCGTTCGCGCTTCAACGCCCTCAAACACGGCCTGCGGGCCCAGATCCCCATCCTCCCCGGCGATGATCCCGACGCCATGCAGGTGCGCCGCGAGGCCTGGGTCGAGACCGCCCAGCCGGCCAATGCCATCGAGCTGTACCTGGTCGAATCCGCCCTCGCCGCCTCCTTCGCCCTCGACCGCGCCCGCATGCGCGCCGCCGACGCGGCTGTCGCCGCCACCGAAAAGGAACAAGCCCAGGAGGTCCAGGCGGCCGCCCCGCCGCCATTCCAGCTTGACCAGGCCAACCGCGAACTGATGCGCGACCCGGCCGCCGCCGTGGCCCGCTTCCGCCAGAGCGCCGCGGGCAGCGCCTGGCTGCGCCAGCGCTGGCAACAGCTCAAAACGGCCCTGGAGCGCCGCGATATGTGGGAACCCGAGGATGTGCAGATGGCCCTGCGGCTGCTGGGACGCGATCCCGGACTCGCGTTGCGGCAGGATACCTTCGCCACGCAAGTGCTGACCTGGGCGCTGATGGTCGGCTGGGACGAGGAAGAGCAGGATGAGGAGTACGACGAGGAAGCGCCGGACGAGGCGTGTGACGAGGAAGAGCCGGACGAGGCGTGCGACGAGGACAACCCCTGGAAAAACCCCCTGGCGCAGATTCTGTACGTGGACCCGTTCCTCCACCCGGCCCTCTTGACGCGCCTGGCCGAGGACCTGGAGGATGAGGCGCCCGAGACAATCGCGGAGGCGCGGCAGCATCTGGAGGCGCTGGTGGAAGAACAGTTGGCGAGCCTCGGGGCGGTTTCTCCCACGTCCGCGCCGTCGTGTCCCGTCCCCGCCGCGGCGCGTCCCATCGATCCCCTGGCCGATCCGGCGGCGGCGTTGCGCTTGCGTTACACTGACGCACCACGAGCGCACGCTCATGCAGTCGCTCCGCATGCTGGACACGCTCCAGCGCCGCCGCGCCAAGGACGGCCCGGGCCAGCCCGCCGAGAGCCTCGTCGAGACGGCGGCGCCGAACGAAGCCAAATCCGACACAACTCCTTGTGAAGAAACCAGTTCCGACGCCGCACCCCGGGTCCCGGGGATCTTGCGCTGCTTCGGCCGCGGCTCGACCACCCCCTCCGAGCCGGTCGCGACCGCCCCGCTCGCCCTGATCGACCGGTCGGACACGCCCCAGCGGGCGGTCTGAACGAAACCATTGCGATCCAAACAGGACAGCTTGCTGAGCGGTCGGGATCGGGGTGCGCGCCGACCCTACGAAACCTGCTTGTGGAACCGGGACGAGCTGATGACCAGGATGACGGCCGCCATGATCCAGAGCACGAGGACGTGCTGACTCAGCTCGGCCCAGCCGGCGCCTCGGAGGATGACCCCGCGCGCGGCGTCGATCATCCAGGTCGTCGGGATCACGAGCGCAAGCTGCCGGAACACCCAGGGCATCGAGGCCAGCGGGAAGATATAGCCGGAGAGGAAGATCGACGGCAGCACGGTCCCCATTGCAATCTGCTGCGCGGCGTCGCGGGTGGCGGCGCGGGTCGAGATCCACAGGCCGACGCCCACCATCGTCAAGGCGAAGGGCAAGTCCATCGCCAGCAGCGTGGGGAACGACCCGTGGATCGGCACCTGGAACAAATACCGCATCAGAAAGGAGATGAAGCTGAACTCGAGGACGACCAGCACCAGATAGGGCGACAGCTTGCCCAGGATGAGCTCGCCGGCGCACGGGAGTCATGAAGAGCTGTTCGAGCGTGCCCCGCTCTTTTTCCCGCACCACGGCGGTGGCCGTGAGCATGACGGCCATCATCTGGCTGAGGACGACCATCAGGCCCGGGATGAAGAAATTGGGGGAGCGGGTATCCGGATTGAACAGCACGCGGGGCCGGACATCGACGGGGAGCGGACGGTCCTTCAAGACCTGCGCCAGCGACGCCCGCAAGGCGAGCGCATTGGCGACGTTGACCGCCTCGGCGGCCACGCTGGACTCCGACCCATCGACCAGGATCAGGACCTGTGCCTGCTGGTCGGCCTGCAGCCGCCGGGAGTAGTCCTCGGGAATCATGATGCCGATCCGCACCTGGCCCGCGACGATGGCGCGGTTCAGCGCGGCGTCGGTGAAGACCTCGCCGACGATCTGGAAATCCTCCGTGTTGGAGAACTCGCGGAGCAGCTCGCGGCTTTCCTGCGTGCGCGCCAGGTCGAGCACCATCGTCGGGATGTGCCGCACGTTGGTGTCGATCGCGTAGCCCAGCATGAGCAACTGGAGGATCGGAATGAAGAGCGCGAAGAAGAGCGTCGAGGGGTCGCGCGCCAGGTGCAGGACCTCCTTGCGCGCCACCGATCGGGTGCGCCGCAAGGCATCTCGAATCGGCGTGGGAGACGTGGCGAGACGTTCCATGACAGGACTCTCGATCGTCCGAGACCGGGCGCGCGACATGGGACGACGTCACGCTCCCCCGCATCTTACCAGGAACCGTCTTAGCCGGGAGCGCGACAAGTCCTGGCTCGGGAAGCCCGAAGCGCCAGCGAGTGCGTCGATGCGAATGGATCCGTTTTGTAGGCTGGGTCTGGACCCAGCCCATCAAGAGGAAAGCTGGGTCCAGACCCAGCCCATCAAGAGGAAAGCTGGGTCTAGACCCAGCCTACAAAACTTCAAAGGTCGTCGTCGAGGCCCGGCAGGTGGGCGGCGAGATCGAGGTGCGCCGCATGGTCGCAAGCCCCATCCCCGGCGCTCTCGACGTGCTGGAGTCGCGGCACCAGCCCGCGCCGGTTGGCGATCTGGATGGCCAGGCCGGGGCGCGCGTTGGCTTCGAGCACGACCGGGCCCATCGCGGCGTCGAGCACAAAATCGACGCCGATGTAGTGCATGCCGAGGGCGTCGGCGAGGGTCATGGCGGGCGCAAAAGGTCGTTCCAGTAAGGGATTTCGATCCCGGCGACCGGCGCGCCGGTATCGGGATGGGTCGTGACAGCGCGGTCGTGGCAGACGCCGCCGAACGTCCGGCCGTGGCGCAGGTTCACGCCGGCGGCAACGGCTCCCTGGTGCAGGTTGGCGCGACCGCGCGAGGCGGCGGTCGGCAGTCGGACCATGGCCATGACCGGGACGCCCCGGAAGACGATCACACGGATGTCGGGCGTGCCGCCGACGGCCACCGCGGCGAACACGGCATGCCGCACGATGCGCTGTTCGACGATCACGCAGTCCGGCTGGCCGGCGAGCGAATAGAGGCCGGCGAGCGTGTTCTCGATCTGGTAGCGTAGGTCCTCGAAGCCGATTCTCTGGCCGCTGGAGGTCGTGCAGACGAGGCCGTCATGATCCGCAATGACCAGGATGCCGCGTCCCTCGGCGCCCTGGGCGGGCTTGAGCACGAACTCGCGCTGCGCGGCTACCGCCTGGACAAACCCCCGGATTTGTCGCAACCGTTCCAGGATGAAGTAGGTGCGCGGCACGGGGATGCCGTGTGCCTCGCAGATCCGCTTGGTCTGCCGCTTGTCGTCCACGAGCGGATAGTGCGGCGCGCGGGTTGCCGGGCAGGATGAAGTCGGCGTTGCGCTGATTCATCCCCAGGATGCCCAGGGACCGGAGCTCGGACGGGCGCGCGAACCGTTGCCGGAGCCAGCGGCGGAGGTCCATGAGAAGTCAGGTCCCCCGCCCGACCAGATCGCGGAACCGCCATAGTTCCGTCAGACGATAGCCCGAGTAGCGACCCAGCAAGATCAGCACGGCGACCGTCAGGAAGTGGATTTCCGGGAACGCGAACACGACCCGCCCGACGGTCTCCCAGCGCAGCACCGCGTAGCAGCAGCCGGCCACGAACAGCGTCGTGGCGAGCAGCCGCGCGGCCATGAGCCGGCTGTCCTCCTCCGAGGTCAGGAAGAACCGCTCGACGGTCATCGTCAGAATCACCATGGGCAGGAGTACCGCCTGGGCGCTGGGGGTCAGGTCATAATAGTCGAGTACCGAGACGGTGAAGACGATCGTCAGCGTCACCAGCGTCAGGATCACGCTCAGCCGCGGCACCATGAGCAACTGGAGGCGGTCGAGCAGCGTGCGGCTGCTGAGGCCGAGCACCAGCACGATGGCGAAGGTCAGCAGGCCGGTCAGCGCGTCGGCGTAGACGAAGCTCAGGGCGAGCAGCACGGGCGTGAAGGTGCCGAACGTGCGCAGGCCGATCACCGTGCGGAAGATCACCGTGACCAGCGCGCCGAGGGGCATCATCAAGAGGACGGTCAGGACGTTATGCATCTCGAGCGGCAGGCGGGTCAGGTCGAAGATGGCCCCGAGCGGGCCATGGCCGACCCGCACCGCGCCGGGAACGGGCGGCAGGGAGATGACGCTCATGCCGGTTTCGAGCGCGGAGATGTCCGTGCCGCCGACGACCTCGGTGCTGTCGATCCGCACCGGAACGAACCGGGCCGCGGGGTTCAGCGGGCGGCCGGATTCGGGATCCAGGGAGACCCAGCGGTCGCCGGCCAGCGCCTCGACCCAGTATCGGGCGCGCAGGTCGTCGCTGGGCTCGATGAAAAAGCCGGTGACCAGCCGGGCCGGGATCCTGGCTGCGCGGCAGAGCGTGACCAGCACGCGGGCGCAGCCCCGTGGCGAGGCCTCCTGGCGGCGCAGTGCGGGGATCACATCGGAAGAGGCACCGTAACGGCCCGGCCCGAGGTGGGTCGACGTGTACTCGCCCAGTCTCGGCAGCAGGTCCGCGGCCGCCCCGGACTCGGCGCGGATCGTGCGCAGGGTGTCGGCGACGAGCGGATCGCCGACCGGATAGATGGGCGTGGCCAGGAGGAACTCGGCCCGCCCATCGGGTGCCGGGGCCTTCGCCAGGCGCGTATGCCAGAGCGCGGACGGGCTGATGTGGATGTCGAAGCGGGCCTTCAGGGTATGCGCGCGCGGCGCCGCGCCACCAGCGCGATCTGCCGCGCCGGCAGCCGCGCGGACCGCAGGCGGTGCGCGGACATGTCGGCATAGAGCACGTCCTCGTGAAAGATCCGGGCGTGCTCGGTGTCCGACGGGAGGAAGATCTGCAACTTCGCCCCGGCCCGCGTGGCCTGGAACCGCGCCAGGTAGCGCACGCGCCAGAGCGAGTCGCCCTTCTCGAGCGCCGCCTGACCGCGCTGGCTGGCTCGCAGCGCGATGGTGATGAACCCCAGCAGCGCCAGCACCGCTGCCACCCAGGGAACCGCGCGTTGGGAGGTCATCGGGCCGACGCCTCCCGCGCGGGGCCGGGGTTCCGCGTCACATCCACGAGGAACCGCCCCGAGAGCGTGTTGCGGCCAATCAGCAGCGGGTAGTCCATGTGGCTGCGGTCGTTGAGCGTGAACTGCGACACCACCCGCTGGCCTCCCAGCACGATCGGCAGCGTGACGATCGGCCGGCGCTCGCTGCCGCCATCGGACGACTTGACCACGTGCCAGCCGACCAGCTTCCTGCGCACCCGACGGCCCCCGAGCTTCTCGGGCAGCGTGAAGACGACCTCGTTCTCGCCCACGGGCTCGATGCTGCGGGCGTCGAGCGACGAATGCGCCGCCCCGGTGTCGATCCGGGCCGGGACCGTCACCCGCCAGGGAACGATCTCGACCTTTTCGGTCGCCCCCAGCACGGCCTTGCTTCCCAGGTTCCTCACGAACAACGGCGCGGCCCCCCCGCGCACCCCATTCCACGTGACCACCCCGACCCCGGCGCAAGCCAGGACCAGGACGGCGGCAAGAGTCCACAGGCGTGGTCGCGCGGTCATCATCGGTTGGATACGGTCTCCGAGAGTCGGGGAGCTCCTATTGTCCGGATTGCCGCGCGAGTTTCAACTGCGATACGTCCGGGTGGCTGGGGCGCCGGCGGACGGCCTTCTTCACCACAGAGACACCGAGGCCGCGAAGTTCTCAGAGCCTGTCCCAGAAGTGGCTGTCCGGTGATTTCGGTTTCAGCCCCAAAGGGGCGAAAGTGCATAGCCCAGGGCGTCAGCCCTGGGAACCGCGGCGACGAAAGAACATCTTCTTCCGAAGCCCCGCAGGGGCGGCCGAAGATCCGGCGGGGCCATGAGTTCGGTCGCCGCGGTTCCCAGGGCTGACGCCCTGGGCTATGCACTTTCGCCCCTTTGGGGCTTTTGGGACAGACTCTCACAGCGTCTTTTCTCCGTGTCGTCTCCGTGTTCTTTGTGCCTCCGTGGTGAATCCGGCCGTCGAAGAGAAAAACCGGCAGTCGTGAGGGGGTTGAAACGATAGTAACCTCATCCTTATGCTCTGCATGGAACCGCCATCGACTTGCCGCCCTCAACCCGCTGCACAACTTCGATTCCGCCACCAAAAAAACTGCTCCATCATGCTCATGCCAACCTGCATCGCCTCCTTGCTTCTCACCGCCATCGTGGCCACGGGCGCCGAAAGTCCCAGCCACCCGGTCGCGACCATCACGGATTGCGACGCCCCGTTTTTGTTTGCTTACGGCTCCTGGGAAAGCCGCGTGCGCATCGAGAAGGGTCACGCCCTGGTGCGCGGTCCGGGCGTCACGCCGAAGGGTGGTGCCGGATGTAACGCGCAGGTCGACCTGAAGGGCCACGAGAACGATTGCCCGGCCTTGAACCTCAAGACGGGCGCGGCGAATACCGCCAGGTCGATTCGCCTCTTGCTCGTGGACACGGACGGCCGCGTCGGCTCCTGGGTCTTCGCCCTGCCCGCGCCCTCGTCGTCGTTTCAACTTGTGGTTCCCAAGAATGGAGAATCCCTCTCGAAACCGACGGCCGTCGAGAAAATCGGCCCGCCCGACCTGGCGCACATCATGCAGTGGCAGCTCGGCGGCGATTGGGCCGGCGACGGGCCCCTTGATGTCGATATCGACGCGATCGTGGTCGTCGAGCCCTCGGCGGACATTCTGGGTTCGCGCACGGCCCAGGTCAAGCGCGCGCAAGAAGAGCGCGACCGCCGCCGCGCCGAACAGACCGCGATCCGGCAGAAGTACGGCAAGAGAACGGAACTCTCGCCAACGGTCGAGCGCGTCAGTCTGGTCGCGCCGAAGATCCTGGCGATCGACATCCAGTCCGGCAAGATCACGCCCGGCTCCCTGGAGCCTTACAAGCCCGAACCAGGGGACGAGCGCCTGCCGCGCGACAAGGACCGGCAATTGATTCTGAAACGCCAGGCGGCGAGGAGATCGGCTGGCTGATCGGTCCGAAGCGCGATCAACTGGTCCGCTACGAGCAGTTCGCCGGCGATCCGCTCGTGTGCGACGACGTGACGGGCGACCCGGACCGGTTCACGATCCAATCGAAGGAGGATCCCGCTTTTGCAAAGGGTCTGAACCCGACGGCCATCCATCGCAAGAGCAAGCCGACCGACTGGGCGCAGCCGGGCAAACAGTTCGTGATGCGCCACACGCTCTACCTCGTGATGCCGCAGCCGCTGGCGCCCGGCAAGCACTACGATTACGACCTGGGCGAATTGAACGTCCAGCAGCCCCGGGGCACCTTTACGTGCGACCCGGCCAAGATCCGCAGCGAGGCCGTCCACTCCCAGCAGATCGGCTATCGTCCCGATGATCCGGTCAAGCGGGCTTTCCTGTCGATCTGGCTCGGCACGGGGGGCGCATACACGTATCCATCCGGCTTGACATTTACCTTGCGCGACGATGCGACCGGCGCTGTTGTGTTCCGGGGCGAAGTCGAGACGATCCTCGGGGCCGACCAGAAGGAGAAGATGTTCCGGGAGCAGAACTTCCCCAAGACGGCGGTCGCGCGCCTGGATTTCTCCTCCTTTCAGAAGCCCGGCCGGTATCGCGTCTGTGTCGAGGGGATCGGCTGCGGATATCCGTTCGAGATCGGCCCGAAGGTCTGGGAAAAGGCGTTCCTGACTCAGATGAAGGGCCTTTACAATGAGCGTAGCGGCGTCGCCTTGGGACCGCCGTACACGCCTTTCACGAAGCCTCGCGATTTTCACCCCGCCGACGGTGTGCGCATCACGAAATCGACGTATTCGGTGCTCGATGGCGGCGGTGAAGCCTTCGAGAAGCTGGCGAAGGGGGACACCGGCCAGCCCGTTCCGGACGCCTGGGGCGGCTACCACGACGCGGGCGACTGGAACCCGCGCCGGGCGACACACTTGCAGGTGACTTTGGCTCAACTGGAAATCTTCGACATGTTTCCCGATGTGTTCGGCGCCTTGAAGCTGAACATCCCTGCGGGACCGCCCCACGTGCCCGATATGCTCACGGAGGCGCTCTTCGAGATCGACTGCTTCCGGCGTCTGCAAGAGCCCGACGGCGGCGTCTCCTACGGGATCGAGACGCCCGGCGACCCGATCGACGGCGAGGTGAGCTGGCTGCAATCGATGCCCGCGTATGTCTTCGCCGCCGATCCCTCCTCAAGCTGGATCTATGCCACCGCCGCGGGCCGCGCGGCCAAGCTGCTCGCGAAGTACGACGCCGACCTCGCCGGAAAGTACCGTGAAAGCGCCCTCAAGGCGATGAAATGGGCCGAGGCTGATCGCGCCCGCCGCCAGGCCGCCGGCACGCTGGCGAAATTGAACTGGGACATCATCGATCAGCGCAACCTCGCGGCCATCGTCCTGTATGACCTCACGGGAGAGAAACACTGGCACGACGTTTTCCTCGAAGACTCGTGCCTGAAGGACCCGCAGCCCGACCTCTTCGTCTGGGGCCGGCACGTGCAGCGCGACGCGGCCTTCGTCTACGCGCGCTTGCCGAAAGACAAAGGCGATCCCGCGCTGAAAGCCAAGGCGGTCCATGGCCTCGAAGTGCAAGCCGACAAATCGCTCGTTTACGCGAAGGACAACGCGTTCAACATCACCGCGAACGACCGCTACCGGCCCATGTTCATCGGGTTCTACAGCACGCCCGACGCCGCCGAGTTGGTGCGCGCCCACTTCCTCACCGGCAAGCCGGAGTACCTGGCCGGCGCGGTGCAGGCCACGCAGTTCGCGGCCGGCTGCAACCCGATCAACATGACGTACACCGTGGGTGTCGGCTCGAACTGGACGCGGCACCCGCTGCACCTGGACTCCCGCCGCACCGGCCAGCCCGCGCCCGAGGGCCTGACCGTCTACGGCAACCTCGACTTCGAACGCTGGAACGACGAGGGCATGAACTGGCCCATGAAATGGTTCCTGGGCAAGGAATGTGTGCCTTCGGCCTATGAGTGGCCTATCCCTGAGGCATACTGGGATATCTTCATGTATCCCATGATCAACGAGTTCACCGTGGATCGGTGGTGGCCGAATATCTATGTCTGGGGATATCTGCACGTACGGCGGTGAGCGACGGCGGGCTTGTCGGGTGCGTCGCGTCCGCGCTTGACGCACCTCTTCCCCTTCGAGCCCCAATGGCTCAGAGACTGTCCGGAAAGCCCCAAAGGGGCGGCAGTGAATAGCCCAGGGCGTCGTACGTGTTTAGCGCCCCTGTCGGCCGTAAGTCCTTTCTATGTAGCGGCGGCCGTCACGGCCGCTCCGGGATGGGTCCCCTCCGGAGCGGCCGAGACGGCCGCCGCTACAAAGAAAAGGCCAGAAAAACAGCCAGTCGAGACGCTAAACACGTACAGGGCGTCAGCCCTGGGAACCTCGGCGACGCGTCACCAACCCTCTCCGGAGCCCCGAAGGGGCGACAGAAACCACGGCCCCGCAGGACGTTCTGTCGCCCCTTCGGGGCTCCGGAGGAGGATCTCGTCACGACGTCCCGCTCCCCAGGGCTGACGCCCTGGGCTATTCACTGCCGCCCCTTCGGGGCTAAAACCGGGCATCCCGGATAGCCTCTCAGTAGGAGCAGGCGCGTCATCACGGGCGCAACGCACCCCTACCCACACGCCCGTCATCCGTCCGGCCGGTCCACCGGAACAGAAAACCAGATTCTGGATGCGGAGTGCCGCCGTCGTGTATGATTGTCGGGATTCTTGGCGTGGACTTGGCCCGACCTCGATCCGTTCGTTCGGTGACCCACGGTCTTGATGGCCCAGGCGGCGTGCTCCCCGCACCGTTCCCCAGACGGTCTTGCTCGGGTGCTTCCGCGATGCCTCGCAGGCCATGGCACAGGCACCTTGGTTATCGGGTGGCGACCGGAAGACTTGGCGGATGCGGCCCGGTCTTGGCGTTCGATGCGTGAAACACGGAAAACGCGCTCGATGGATCAGACGCGACGACGCTTTGAGGAGACGACCGCATGGTGTCCGAACGAGCACCGATGTTGCCCGGGGTGCTGCCTGAAGTGAAGCTGGAACGGCCCTTGCTGCGGCCCTGGGTCGAGCAGCTCAAAGAGCTGTGCCAGCCGGACCAGGTGGTCTGGTGCGACGGTTCCCAGGAGGAATACGACCGCCTCTGCCAGGAGCTCGTGAAAAAGGGCACCTTCCGCCGCCTGAACCCGGAGAAGCGGCCGAATTCCTACCTGGCGTTGTCGGACCCGTCGGACGTGGCGCGGGTCGAGGACCGCACCTTCATTTGCAGCCTGCGCCGGGACGATGCCGGGCCGACGAACAACTGGGTCGATCCCATCGCCATGAAGCAGACGCTCGCGGGCCTGTTCGCGGGCTGCATGCGCGGGCGGACCATGTACGTGCTGCCGTTCAGCATGGGGCCGGTCGGCTCGCCGCTCTCCCAGATCGGCGTGCAGGTGACCGACTCGGCCTACGTCGTGGTGTCCATGCGCATCATGACCCGCATGGGCCGCGCGGCCCTGGACGCCCTCGGCGACGGCTTCTTCGTGCCCTGCGTGCACTCGGTGGGCGTGCCGCTCGCGCCCGGCCGGGCGGACGTGCCCTGGCCCTGCAACCACGATCATAAGTACATCGTTCACTTCCCCGAGGAGCGCGCGATCTGGTCGTTCGGCAGCGGCTACGGCGGCAACGCGCTGCTGGGCAAGAAGTGCTTCGCGCTGCGCATCGCCTCGTGCATGGGGCGGGACCAGGGCTGGCTGGCCGAGCATATGCTCATCCTCGGGGTGGAATCGCCCCAGGGCGAGAAGACGTACCTGGCCGCGGCGTTCCCCAGCGCGTGCGGCAAGACCAACTTCGCCATGATGATCCCGCCCGAGCAGTTTGAGGGCTGGAAGATCACCACCGTCGGCGACGACATCGCCTGGATCCGGCGTGGGCAGCACGGGCGGCTCTACGCGATCAACCCCGAAAACGGCTTCTTCGGAGTCGCGCCCGGCACGTCGGACCAGTCCAATCCGAATGCCATGGCCACGATCCGCAAGAACACGATCTTCACCAATGTGGCCCTGACCGAGGACGGCGACGTCTGGTGGGAGGGCATGAGCGAGTCGCCCCCGGCCCGCCTCACCGACTGGACCGGCCGGCCCTGGACGCCCGACTGCGGCCGCAAGGCCGCACATCCCAACGCGCGTTTCACCGCCCCTCTCGCGCAGTGTCCGATTCTCGATCCGGAGTGGGAAAACCCCGCGGGCGTCCCCATCAGCGGCCTGATCTTCGGCGGCCGCCGCTCGGCGACCATCCCCCTGGTCTGCCAGGCGTTCAACTGGAGCCACGGGGTCTTCCTGGCCGCGACCATGTCGTCGGAGACGACCGCCGCCGCCACGGGCAACGTCGGCCAGGTGCGCCGCGACCCGATGGCCATGCTGCCGTTCTGCGGCTACCACATGGCCGACTACTTCAACCACTGGCTCGAAATGGGCCGCCGGCTCCCCAATCCGCCGCGCATCTTCCGGGTCAACTGGTTCCGCAAGGACGCCCACGGGCGCTTCCTCTGGCCCGGCTTCGGCGACAACATGCGGGTGCTCAAATGGATCGTCGAGCGCACCCGCGGCCGCGCCTATGCCGTCGAAAGCCCCGTCGGCTGGATGCCGCGCCGCGAGGACATCGACCTGACCGGCATGGAGAACTTCACCGCCGAGGACTTCGCCCAGCTCATGGAAATCGACCGCGAAGCCTGGCTGCGCGAGGCCGTCTCGGTCGAGGAGCTCGAATTCAACCTCTATGGCAAGCTGCCCAAGGAATTCCTCCTGCACCGCGAGCTGATCATCTCGCGCATGTGGCACTCGCAAGGGCCGTGGAAGCTCTGGCCGGAATTGCCGCATTGAGTGATGTCGATGTAGGCTGGGTCTGGACCCAGCCTACGTACTTCCGGCCCGCGTCGGTCAGCGGATCGAAGCCGCGAGCTCGGGACACTGCTTTCGGAGTCCTTCCAGCACCAGGTCCGCCAGGACTTGGGCGCCTTTTGCGGAGAAGTGCGTCCGGTCCTGCGGGCTGCCATTCAGGTCCGCGCTGGCGGCGTCGCCCAGGCGTTCGAACAGCTCTCCACTGGCCGTGTACAGGTCCACGAGCGGGACGTTTTTCTCCCGGCCGACTGTCTTCATGGCGTCGGCATAGGGCCGGAGCTCGTCGGTGAGCTTGCCGTTGCGGAACGTGCGACGGTGCATCGGAGTGACGAGGATCGACCGCGTGCCCGCGGCGCGGAAGCCGTCGATGTAGATGCGCAGATTGGCCCTGAAGTCGGTCTCGGCGTCGGTCGCCTCGGGCCGGTCCTTGCCGTGTGAGTCATTATGCCCGAACTGGATCAGGGCGTAATCGGCGTGCTCCGCCAGCGCCTTCTTGAGCCGGCCCTCGGCAAGAAACGTCTTGGTGCTGCGCCCGCTGACGGCCAGATTGCGGACGCGGACGCCCTCCTTGAATCTCGGGCCGATCATCTGGCCCCAGCCGCGCAGGTTCGAGTCGGCCGGGTAATCGCAGACCGTGGAATCTCCCAGAATGACGATCGTGATCGGCGTCTCGGCACGCTCCACGGAGCGCGGGCCGGCGCCGAGCAGGCTGATCCCCCACAGCGCCAGCAGGCAGGCGCACGTCACGCTGATCCGTCGCATGGTACTCTCTTGTCCCGTGTCTTGTAGCTTGTGGGGTGCGTCCAGTCCGCGTCGGCGCAGACTCGACGCACCCTACGAGTCTGAAGCGATCCCGAGAAGGCGTTTACCTCCTCAGGCTGTAGAGCCCCAGATGTTCCAGCAAATCCAGCATCCAGGGGTGGCTCCAGGGATGGTGCAGCGCATAGCCGACCGAGAACACGGAAACGCAGAGCGCGGCCAGCGTCAGCCAGCGCACGAGCTTGTTCGTCTGGCCGGCGGCGACCCCGGCGGGGAGCACGATCAACCAGAACGGGATGAGCCAGAACAGCCAGCGCAGGCCCTGGGTCGAGCCGCCGTAGTTGCGCGCTTTCGGATTCCAGGTGTAGAAGGCGAACATCGCCGCCGTCAGCACCAGCGTGATCCCGGCGACCAGACCGAGCGGCTTGCGCTTCGCGACCAAGACCAGCGCGCCCCAGAGCGCGAACACGAAGATCGGCGTCAGCGAGAAGATCCCGTGGTGTCCCAGCGTCATGTGGAACAGGTAAACCGGATAAGGCTCGGGTACCTTATTGAGGTAATCGAATTCCAGGGGCGCGTTCCAGTAGCTTCCCGCGTAGGTGTACGCCTTCGTTCCAAACTCCTCGTAGACCGGGGTGAACTGGCCGAACGCCAGGAATTGCGTGAGGAAAAACGCCAGGATCGGCACCGCCGCCGCGGGAACGAAGCCGAGGAGCGTCCGCTTCGGCGAGCGGAGCAGCAAGGCCAGGAACAAGAGCACCCCGAACGGCGCGGCCGGCAGCTCGTTGCAGGTGCAAAATGCGCCGGCGAAGCCGGCCAGAATGTACCAGCCCCACGATGTGCGGCGGTCATCCCAGATCCGGATCAAGGCATAGAGCGCGAAGAAACCGCTGTACGCGGCGACCGTGTGGTTGTTCAGGGTCTGGTCGAAGGTGAAGAGCAGCGTTCCCCAGGCCGCCGCGAACAAGCTCAGAAACCAGGCCCAGTCCGTCTCCGCGTGGCGATCGAGCAGCCGGCCGTAGAGGATCAGCATCACCAGCAGCGGCACGATGTTCAGGAGCACGATCACGGGCTTGAAGTAGAAGACCGACACGGGCCACTGGACGGGCTCCTTGGGAGTCTCGAGCACCGGTTCGGTCTTGCCCGGCTGCCCCTCGACGGGTTTCTGCACGTAACGCGGGTGGCGTGCCTCCGCGACGGCCGATTCCAGCGGGGCCCCGGTCACGGTGCGGAACGGGTACAGGACGCCCGCGATGATCGTCGGCAACAGCGGCGGCTTGCTCGAATAGAAGTGCGGGACCGGCTCGCCCGTCTTCCACGACCGCGGCGCCAGACGATACTCGGACCACTTCAGCTTCGAGGCATGCGCGGCGGGCTTGGCGAGCTTGTTCGACTTCTGGACCTTGTCCTGGGTGCGCGATTGCCAGGGGCAATCGTCGATGGCGTACGTCCCGCGCTCCAGGAGGCTCCAGACGGTACACCAGCGCGAGATGTCGTTGGCTTCGAGGAACGTCGGCGCGCGCAGGGTCAGTCCCAGCACCTGGGCGGTGGCCAGGCCGATCACCAGCAGGGCGAGAAACTGCCGGGTCTGCGGGCGCCCGGTCGCCTCGGGGGGGAGTTCCGTCGTGGACATGGGTTGGTCACTCCGGATTGTCGGCTCGGGGCGGTTTCACCGCCGCGGGTTCGGTCCATTCGGCGACGCTGTAGGTCCTCTCGGGACGGATGCTGTACATGGTCAAGAGCTCGGCCAGGATGCCCATGAAGAGCAGTTGCACGCCCACGACCGAGAAGGCCGCCGAGTAGATCAGCAGCGGCCGGCCGCCGATCGGACGGTTCGCGGGCTCGAGCCACAGGAGGGCGAGATAGAGCAGCCCGAGCACCCCCAGGACCAGCATCCCCAGACCAAGCCCCCCGAGTAAGTGGAGCGGGCGATGGCTGAAGCCGGTCAGGAACCGCACGGTCATCAGATCGAGCAGGCCCTTCAAGAACCGCGAGAAGCCGTACTTGGACCGGCCAAACGTCCGGGGCCGGTGATGCACGACGATCTCCGCGATGCGGAACCCGCGCGCAAAGGCCAGCACCGGCACGAAGCGGTGCAGCTCGCCGTAGATGTCCACCTCGTCGAGCACCGCGCGGCGGTAGACCTTGAAGCCGCAGTTGTGATCGTGCAGGTGGCAGCCGGTCAGGCGGCTGACCAGCCCGTTGAAGACCCGGCTGGGACCGACCTTGTGCCAGGGGTCGTACCGCTTCTGCTTCCAGCCGCTGACCACGTCGAAGCCCTCGTCGAGCCTGGCCAGAAAGCGGGGGATCTCGGCCGGATCGTCCTGCAAGTCGCCGTCGAGCGTGAAGACGATCTCACCCTGAGCGGCCCGGAAGCCGGCCGTCAGGGCGGCCGCCTTGCCGAAGTTGCGCCGAAAGCGGACGCCCCGCACACGCGCATCGCGCGCCGCCAGCCGCGGATCGCCGCCCAGGAGTCGTCCTGGCTGCCGTCATCGACGAAGACGAACTCGACCGCGTCCAGGCCCGCCGCGGCGCAGACACGATCGAGCTCGGCGTGCAGGGTCGCCAGGCTGTCGGCTTCATTGAACACGGGGACGACGACGCTGATCATGACGCATCCGGTCCTGGGTGCGGGGGACGAAGCGGGAGCAAGACCAGGGCGGCCAGCAGCTCGCCGAGCACCCAGGTCAGCCGCAGCGCCAGCGCGGCGACCACGGCGCGGTCGAGGTCGACGATGGTCGCGCCCAGACCCATCCAGAGGACCCATTCGCGCACGCCCAGACCGCCCGGCATCGGCACGGCGAAGCCCGCGACCATCGCCAGCGCCACGCTCGCGGTCACGACCGGCCAGAGGTCCACCGGCACCCCGTGCGGCAACACGGCCCGGAGCACCGCCACCTGGCTCAGACCGAGCAGGCTCCAGCCCACGACCGACCAGAGCATGCCTTCACCGAGCCGCCTCCAGGTCAGATGCGGCAAGGCGTCCAGACCGACGTTCGGGAAGGGCAGCGTCAAGAGCGCGGACAGCTTCGGGAAGACGCGCACCTCGACGAGGATCAAGAACCCCAGCCCGGCCGCCAGTCCGAGTGCCGCCAGCGGCACATCGACGGCACCCAGGCCGCCCAGCTTCAGATGCACCCAGGCGCAAAGGCGGCCAGGCGAAGCCCAGGGCCGCGATGAAGCCGCCGGTGGCCATCATCACCAGGGTTTCGTAGAGCGTCGCGAAGGCCGCCGTGGCGGGACGGGCTCCGAAGGGCACCGCCAGCGCGGCACGCATCACGACGACCATCGCCTTGCCCGGCACGTATTTCCCCAGGTGGCTGATGAGGTAGGCGCGCACGGCCGGAACCGTGGCGACCGGGCTGGGACTGGCTTTCATCAGCCGGCAGAAATAGGCGCCGAAGGCCGTCAGACCCATCAGGTACAAGGGGACCGCGGCGACCAGCCAGCCCATCTCGACGCGGAGCGGCGGCTCATGCCCGGCCAGGTCGTGACCCGTTCGCACCACTTGCCGGCCGACGGCCACCAGGACGATGGCGGCCAGCAGCGCCTTCAGAGCGGGCTTGAGAATCGATTTCCAGCGTCGCCCGCTCACACACGTGGCCCCTTGTCCCCACCCACCGGCGCGCCGCCGATCGATGCGGACCCAGCCCGGTGGATTCATCAATACCGGGCTTCCCCTCGCTTGGCAAGGCCCGAGCGGTTCACGATGGCGTGGCTTCTTCGCCCTGCAAGACCGCCGTGCCACCGAGCGAGTCGGCCTTTCCCTCGTGGAAATTCACGCACGCGCGGGTGCTTCGGGCTTCTTGATCAAGAACATTTCGATGGTCGTGAGCAACGTCGGCCAATCGATGGGTTTGCCGACGTGGGCGTTGCAGCCCAGGCGCAGGCAGTGGTCGCGGTCTTCCTGCATGGCGAACGCGGTCAGGGCCACGATCGGTTCGTGATATCCCCCCGTCCGGAGCTGTCGAATGGCCTCGTAGCCGTCGAGGACGGGCATCTGAAGATCCATCAAGATCACGTCGAAAGGCTCTCCGGCGGTGTGGGCGGCCTGGGCCGCGACGACCGCTTCCGCGCCGTTCCGCGCCGTGGTCACGCGCAGCCCGGCGCGTTCGAGCCGGATCGTGCACACGCGCAAGGTATCCTCGTTGTCCTCGGCCAGCAAGACAGAGCCGGCTGTCCCTGACGGCGCCGGGGGAGGCGTGACGGCCGAGGCCGACCGCGCGGACGCCTTCGCGTCGCGCGGCTCGATCGGCGGGGCCGGGATGGCGACGGTGAACGTACTGCCCTGTCCCGCCTGGCTGCGCACCTGGATCGAGCCGCCGAGCTGGTGGGCGAGGTGCTGGCTGATGGTCAGGCCCAGACCGGTCCCGCCCGCCTGGCGCACCTGCCGGCCGGTCCCTCGGAAAAACGGTTCAAAGATTCGGGCGAGCCCCGCGGGCGCGATGCCGATGCCGGTGTCCGAGACCTCGAACTCCAGCCACGGCTCCGCGTCCGAGGTCTCCGGAGCCAGCCAACGCGATTGGATGCGCACCTCGCCGCGACTCGTGAATTTCACCGCGTTCCCGACCAGATTGTTCAGGATCTGCCGCAACCGGGTGGCGTCGGTGCGAATCAGCGTGGGCATCGGGCCGAGCTGCTCGACGGTCAGGACCAGTCCCTTGGCCGCGGCCCGGGGCCGGATCATGGCCAGCACGTCGGCGACGACCTCCAACGGCGCACACGGACCCGGCTGGATCGTGAACCGCGCCGATTCGATCCGCGCCATGTCGAGCAAGTCGTTGAGCAGGTTCAACAGGAGCTTGCCGTTCTCCTGGATCGTGTGCAGGTCCTCCAGCCGCTCGGCGGCGAGGTTCTGCACGGAGGGATCGTCGAGGAGCAGCTCGGTGAAGCCGAGGATGGCGGTCAGGGGGGTGCGGATCTCGTGGCTGAGGTTGGCCAGGAACTCGGACTTGGCCCGGCTGGCGGCCTCGGCGATTTCGCGCGCCCGCCGCATCTCCTGCTCGGCACGCTTGCGCTGGGTGATATCCTGGATCTGGGCGATCGTCTGCACGGGCCGCCCCTGCTCGTCGTGGACGTTCGAGACATGGACCTGGCACCAGATCGCCGGGCCATTCTTGTGGAGATAGCGCTTCTCCATCTGGCCGTCCTGCGCCTGGCCGTTCATCAGCCGCTCGGCCAGCTCTCTGTGAACATGCCGGTCCGCGGGATGGGTGATCGTGAGCAGATCGCAGCCGGCCAACTCCTCGGGGGCGTAGCCGACCAGGTCGCAGAAGGCATGATTGGCCTGGAGACACGTGGACGGGGGCCGGATCAGGGCCATGCCGATGGGAGCGTGATCGAAGGCGTTGCGAAACTGCTCCTCGCTGCGTCGCTGGGCCTCCTCGACGCGCCGCCAATCGGTGATGTCGCGGGCCACGGCGAAGCTGATATGGCCCACCTGGGTGGCACGCCAGGAAAGCCATCGCAGGCTGCCGTCCTTGTGACGGTAGCGGTTCTCGAAACCGATCAACTCGGCGTCCGTCCAGACCTGCTTGCAGATCGCCTCGGTACGCTCCAGATCGTCCTTGTCCACCAGTGCCAGCAAGCTCGGCAGGGCTTGCAGCTCGTCGCGCGAGTAGCCCAGGGTCTGGCACCAGGCGTCGTTGAACTTGAGGAGTCGCACGTCGGTCAGATCGACCACGGCAAACAGATCGGGAGCGAGATGAAAGAAGTGGTCCAGCACGTGCTGGGCCTGAGTACACTCCAACATTCGATGCCCGGGGGCGGCGGGCTGTAACGAGGGGTCGTCCATGAGGTCGTTCCTCGCCTGACGGCGCCTCGTCCCGGCCTGGTCCCGGGCGGCGGGAGTGATTCTGTCCCGAAGGCCCGCGGAAGGCCGGAAATCCGGACCCGGCAACATGCCTCGTTGGGTGCAGACTCGTGTACGAACACGAGAGGCGTACGAAACGCACGCTCGATTGTGCACATCTGCGGGATTTCAGCAAGATGCGTTTCGGAACTCGGTGGGTGGAAACACCCGATCGAGATGTAGCTCGGATGTCAGAAACTCTCGGCACTCACAATTTCGCCGTCGGCCCGGTTGCCGAGGTTCTGGAAGAGGGCGGGAACCATGCTGTCCTTGAGGAACTTGACCGACCCGTCCGCGAAGGCCGCCACAACACCGCCCGAGTGGAAGCTGGAGAAGCCGCCGACGTAATTGAGCGTGGGAGGCGGCACGAGAAAGAATCCGGGCGGAACGGTCCGTCCGGCGTTGGGTGGCTGGTCGGTGTTGCGCAGGGTGGCCCGGGTGCCCGAGGCCCAGCCCAACTCGGGGAAGCCGGCCAGCGCGGATTTCTGGTCGATGCGTTTTTCGCTCACCAGGATCGTCTCCGAACGGCCGTCGAGAATATCCTGCGCCGCGAATCGCACTGTTGAGGAACAGCAGGCCGTGGTTGTCGGCCGTCGATCGGCGCCTCGATGTCGTTGTGGCAACCCGCGTAGCTGGTGGGAATTCGCCCGGGGCGAAGGGATACAGCGTGGACGGGCAGAGGAAGCACAGGATCGTGACCTGCCGGCAGGTCGTGTTCGCCGGATCGTAGACGCTCAGTTGGAAGTTCAGATGATGATACGTATTGCGCTGTTCGATGTAGGGCAGGATCTGGGTGGTCCAACTGAAATGGTAGCCCTTGGGCTGGTTCAGGATCGGCCCGGTGGGGTTGACCACGCCGGGGGGCAGAACATCGAAAGACAGCTCATAGGAGTGCATTGCGGTGGCGATCTGCGACAGGTTGTTGACGCACTGGGTGCGCCGGGCCGCCTCGCGGCACGCTTGCACGGCGGGGAGCAACAGCGCGACCAGGACGCCGATGATCGAGATCACCACCATGAGCTCGATCAGAGTGAAGCCGTTGCGCGATCGCGATCGGACCGACATGGATATGCCTCTATTGTAGGGTGGCGGAGTCGCAACCCCTTGTGTCCGGGTGGCATGCCCACGTCTTCGTGGGCATGGGGGTGGGCCGAGGCGTTCGGGAACATGCCCACGAAGACGTGGGCATGCCACCCGCCACAGGTCAGTAGGAATCCGCGCTGATCACCTCGCCGTCGGCCCGGTTGCCGAGCGCGTGGAAGACCGCGCGGCTGATCGAGTTCTTGATGAACTTGACCGAGCCGTCCGCGAAAGCGGTGTTCGCGCCGCCGGAGTGGTAGCTCGAATAGCCGCCGACGAAGTTCGGGGGCAGCGGCTGCGGGGGCGGATTGCCGCCGAAGATGGACGGATAGCGCCCCTGCCCGTAGACATTCGGCGGATCATCGGTGTTGCGCAACGTGGCCCGCGTGCCCGAGGCCCAGCCCAGGTCGGGCGCGGGGGCGGGAGCCGCGCCGTACGGGATCGGCTGCTGCTCGACAATACGGTGCTCGCCCACCAGGATGGTCAAGGCGCGGCCGTCGGGGATGTCCTCGCCACGGATCGCGCTGTTGAGGAAGAGCAGGCCGTGGTTGTCGGCGTCGATCGGCGCCTCCACGCCGTTGTGGCAGCCCGCGTAATTGCTGGGCGTCTCGCCCGACCCGTAGCGATGGGAATAGCCGTCGGACGGGCAGAGCAGGCACTGGATCGCCGTATTGCGGCAGGTGGTGTTGGACGGATCGTAGACGCTCACCTGGTAATTCAGGTGGTTGTACACGTTGCGCTGTTCGATGTAGGGCAGGATCTGGGTGATCCAGCCGAAGTGGTAGCCGTTGGGTTGGTCGAGGATTGGCCCGGTGGGGTTGACCACGCCGGGGGGCAGGACTTCGTGGGAGTCCTCGTAGCTGTGCAGGGCGAGCGCCACTTGCGACAGGTTGTTGACGCACTGGATGCGCCGGGCGGCCTCGCGCGCCGCCTGGACGGCGGGCAGCAAGAGCGCGATCAGGACGCCGATGATGGCGATGACCACCAGCAATTCAATGAGGGTGAAACCGTTTCGTCCCCGCGACCGGATCGTCATGGCTGTGCTCCCGTGGGCGGACGGCCCACATCGACCGTGAAAGACCGGCTCCGCCGCGCCTGGAGGAGCTCTCCGAGCGGAAATAAAGCCCGGACGGCCACGCGCCGCCGGGAGGGCGAACCCTCCTCCGCCGTCACCGCGATCATCACCCGGGCCGCGCCGCGCCCGCCCAGCTCGGCGGTCGGAATCTCCCAGGTCTCGCCCTTGTAATCGTCGTGTTCGAGAAGCCGCGCCCGGCCGCGCTGCTGACCGGCCGCAACCAGCCATTCGGCCTGCGCCTGACGCTCGGCCAGCAGCAGCGTCTGGCGATGGCGCGCCAGCCCCTGGAGCATCAGGCCGCCCAAGAGACTGGCCACGGCCAGGACGACCATCGCCAGGATGAGCGCGAAACCGCGGCCGTGTCCGCGTGCCGTGTGGGTTTTCATGGCGCGGCCTCCCGTTGCTCGAGTCCTCGATCCCGGCCGCGGATCGCCTCGATGCGCAGCGCCTCGGCGCGGGGCTGGTCCGCCTTCTCGAACACCAGCCGATCGACGACGGAGAATCCGAGATCCTGTTCCTCCAACCGAGGCGCGAGGCCCGAGTGGAGCGGGTACTTCACCACCTGGAACGGATCGGGCCCCGCGCCCCGGCGGGTCACGGTCAGGCCGTCCGGACCGGGGCGATACTCCACCGATTGCCCATCGGGGAGCTTCAACTCCAGTGTTTTCAACGCCTCCGTGGGCGTCCCGACGAAGGGCACCCTGCCCGCGTCGTTCGTGGCCGCGTGGACGTCGGCCCGGAACGTTTGCGCCAGCGCGACCAGCGCCGCACGCTCGCTCTCGTTCCGACGTTCCGACCGCTCGGTCACGAGCAGCCCCTGGAGCACGGTCGCGCAGAGGCCGAGGATAACCGCCAGGCCCGAGATCACGGCCAGCATCTCGATCAGGGTGAATCCGCCGCGCTTTGCGGCCATCAGCGCGCCTCCTTCCGGAACGGCTCGACCCAGGTGGTCAAAAGGACCGGCGCCACGAGGGCTCCGGAACGGTCGCGCCAGCGGATCGCCACGGTCAGCCGCGTCGCGGCGTGCTCCCCGGCCCCGTCGTGAACGGTCACGTCCAGCTTGCCGCCGGGCAAGGCTTGCTCGGTCCGCTCACCCAGCTTCAAGGCGGCGATCGCCTCGGGCGTGAGCTGATCGGCGGGCAGCACGCTGAGCCGTTCGAGGACGTTCTGGACCTCTTCGATCGCCCACGCGCGACGCTCGACGGCGCGGCGCTCGGCGGCGACCAGGCCCAGCACCTGCACGGTCACACCCATGACGATCAAGATCACCATGAGCGCCGCCGCCATCTCGGCCAGCATGAAGCCCCGCCGTGGGAGCGATCGCGTTCGGGCGACCGGGTCGGCGGCAGGCCCGCACATCGCCGGAGATTTCTTTGCGCGTTCATCCCGCCAACCTCTCGATCAGGATCACCAGGGGCGTGAAGCAACCCACCGCCACGAGTAAGACGAGACTCCCGGCCGCCAAGACGATGATCGGCAGCAGGAACTGCGCGAACATCGCCAGGCGGTAGCCCAGCCGCCGTTCCGCGCCATCGGCCAGCGTGCGCAAGGCCCAGGGCAGGTTGCCGGCGCGCTCCGCCGCGGCGATCACGTCCAGGTCGGAGCGCCGCAACAGCCCGCGCTCGACCAGCGCCTCGCTCCAGGGGACGCCGTGCTCCATCAGCACCAGCGCCCGGTTCAGGTTCCGGCGCACCCGCGGCACCGGGTAGAACTTCTCCAGCGAGGCCATGCCCGCGGTGATCGGCTGGTTCGCCTCGACGGTGATCGCCAGCGCCCGCAGCACGGCCGCCGTGTCCCGCCGCCGCAACAGCCAGTCGGTGCCCGGCACCCGCCAGCCAATGACCCCGAAGAAGCCGAGGACGATCGCCACCCCCACCGCCAGCTCCAACGGGAAGAAGAACCAGCCGAACTTGATGAAGAGATGACTGGCCGTGATCACGACCCTCGTGACCCAGGGCAGGTCCACGCCAAAATCCGCGAAGATCGCCTCGAACTTGGGGATGATGAAATACATGATGAACCCGCCGATCGTCTGCATCACCACGATCAGCGCCATCATGTAGGCGAGCTTGCCGATGAACCGCGCGCGGAACGCGCGGCGGTTCTCCTGGGCGGTCAGGGCCTCGCGCAAGCCGAGCCCCAGCGCGTGTTGCACCCAGCCGACGCACGCCAGGGCGGTCGCGCCCCGGGGCAGCAAGCCCGGCACGTTCGCCAGGGCCTCCGGCAGCGCGACGCCCGAGTCGAGCAGGTACGACAGCGCCGCGATGCGCCGGCGGAATCCCGAGCTACACAGTCCGGCAAAGGCGCTCGCCCCCGGCGAGAGCGGCAAGTCGCGCTCGGCCGCGATCGTCAGCACCGAGAGCAGCCCGTCTTGCTGCGTGGACCGCAGACGCAGCACGCCGACCACCACGGCGCCGATGAGCAGGATCGAGAACGTGATGAAGAGAAACACCACCAGACCAATCCCGCAGTACCTCAGCGCCACCAGCAACACCGCGATCAGAGCAATCGCGACCATCACGTGGCGAACGCCAAAGCGGGACGACCTCTCAGGAGGAGGGACGCTCGTCGCGGACTTCGGCGGCTCAACCTTGGTCATCGCCGGCCTCACCTTTCGTGGAACCGCGGATCGGGGGGCACTTCATCGAGTGGGCCTGGCCCACCATCTTCTTCCGAGTCTTGTAGGGTAGGCTTCAGCCTGCCTCTTTGAAGAATTTGGAATTGGCAGGCTGAAGCCTACCCTACAAGACTCATCCCGACAGCTTGCTGATGAGCTGGAGCAACGGCAGGAACAACGCCACCACCGAGATCGCCACGCCCATGACCACGAAGATGACCACCGCGGCCGTGACGACCGTCGTGACGAACTCGGCCCGGGTGCGCGCCTGCGCCTCGAAGATCTGGCCGATCATGTGCAGCGTTTCCGACAACGCCATCCGCTTGTCGGCCCAGCGTAACAGCCCGGTCATGCCCAGCGGGAGCGTGTGGGTCGAGGCCACCGCGTCGGCTAGCGAGTGCCCGGCCTCCAGGTCCGCGGCGATCTGCCGGCTGCTGGCTACCAACTCCGCATCGTGCGACGCCTGCGCGGCCAGCTCGACGCCCTGCGGTAAGGGCACCTCGCACTCGACGAGCAAACCCAGGTCGTGACAGAACTCCGCCAGCGCCGTCCAGCGCAGCAAAGGCCCGAAGAGCGGCACCCGGCACGAGAACCGCCGCCGCTGCGCCGCGTCCAGAAAGAAGAGGCTGACGACCCACAACACGGCCAGCGCCACCAGCGGCATCACCAGCACGACCAGCGGCTGCTGCGTCACGGCATTCGAGAAGATCAGCACGCCCTTCGTGAGCCCCGGCAGATCCACGCCGAAGTCGGCGAAGATCGACTGAAAGCTCCTGACCACGTAGATGCAGAACAGCGAGACCAGCACCGTGAAAAACGCCAGCAGCACGATCGGGTACGTCAGGCTCAGCCACATCTGCCGGCGCAGCGCGGCGCCGATCTGCGAGTACGTGGCAAATTCTCCCAGCGCGATCCCGACCCGCCCCGACCGGACGCTCGCCAGCACCAGCTCGGCCAGATGGCTGGGAAAGCGCTGATGCATTTCCTCCAGGGCTTTCTCCAGCGGCTGACCGCGCTCGAGCCGCCGCGCGAGGTCGAAGACCACCCGTCGCAGCCGCCCCCTGGGCAATTCCTCGGCGAGTGCCCGCAGCCCTTCCGGCAACGGCAGGCCGGACTCGGTCAGGCCCGCCAGGTGTTGCGCGAACTCGCCGGCCTCAGTGGTCGAGAGCCGTTCCTGCGCCCGCGACAGCTCGGCCGCCAGGTCCATTTCGAGGACCGTCCAGCCGTCCCGTTCGAGAGCCGTCGCCAACGCTTGCGGACTGTCCGCGTCGCGCTCGCCCGTGTGGCGCTCGCCCAAGGCGTTGACGGCCGTGTAACGATACAGCGGCATGGGTCCCGGCCTTTCTTTCCTTATGTCCGCTCTCGGGGTTCATTCCGGATTCCAGATTCGCGATTCCAGATTCCGGATCTTTGAATCCGCCACCCAACATCTGCCATCTGGAATCTGGAATCTGGAATCTGGAATCTGGAATCGCGAATCTGGAATCGCGAATCCGCACCGCATCCCACACCGATTTACATGCTCTCGGAGAGCTGGTTGAGCAGCGTCGAGAACGGGACGAACAGCAACAACGCGTACGTGAAGACGGCCGTGCCGCCGATGACGATCATCAGGACGATCGGCAGCAGCGTGCGCAGGAGCTCGGCCTGGAGCCAGGCCTGACGGCGGTAGGTCTCGCCTGCGTGGCGCAAGGCCGGGGCCAGCATGCCCTGTCGATTGCCATAAGCCATCAGCCAGGCCAAGAGAGGCGGGAACCCCGCGGGCAGTTGCCCCAGGTCGCCCTGACCGCGCCGCAGACCGACCGCCAGGGTTTGAGAAGCCCGCCCCAGCGCTTTATCACCGGCCGCCCGGCCCGCCAGCTCGATGGCCTCGGGAAGCGGCACGTCGTGCTCGACCAGCAGCGCGGCCAGGTCGGCGAAGCTCGCCGCCGCCGACTGCTTCAAGAGACCTCGCATCCAGGGCACCCAGGAGACCGGCGTCCAGCCCCCGCCCGGATAGGCCCGCGCCCGGCTCGACCAGGCCCACCAGAGCAAGAGCATGACCAGCACGACCGGCCCGACCGGCCACCAGTATGCAGCCGTCGCACCGATCCGGCCCAGCCCTTCCAGCACCGTCAAACCGGGCAGACGAAACGACGCGAAGGTCCCCACGAACCGCGGCAGCACGAACAGCAGGAACCCGATGAACAGGGCATACGCCACCGACACGACAATCAGGGGATAGATCAGCGCCAGGCTGAGCACGCGGCGCAGCTCGGTGTGATTCCGGGCCGCCGTCGCCAACCCTTCGAGCGCCGCGCCCAGACGGCCCGAGCGCACCCCGGCCAGCACCACCCCGCGATACACGGGCGGCAGGCGGTCCCCCTCCGACGCGATCGCCTCCGGCAGGCTCTCGCCCCGGTCGAGCCGCCCGGCCAGGGCCTGCGCCATCGCGCCCATGCGCCCGCGGTTGTCCCCGGCCACACTGGCCAGACCCCGCTCCAGCGGCAAGCCGGCCCGCACCAGGGCCGTGATCTCATCGTTGAGCGCGATCCACTGGTCGAGCGACAGATCCCCCGAGCGCCGGCCGGCCGATTCCGAGGAGACGCTCATCCGCGACCTTCCCTTCCTGATCGACCCCGATGGAATTCGTACCACAACTGTCCGAGGATGTCACGAGTCAGGCTATCACAGTTGTCGGAGGAGTGCAAGGGCCCTCTTGCCGAATTTTTTCGGAGCCGCTGGATGGGATGGCGGATTCCGGATTCCGGATTCCCGATTCCGGATTCCAGATCTTTCTGCGTCCTTCTGCATCCGGCATCTGGCATCGGGAATCCGGAATCTGGAATCTGGCATCTGGAATCTGGCATCGGGAATCTGGAATCTGGCATCGGGAATCTGGCATCGGGAATCTGGAATCTGGAATCTGGAATCCATTCTCTCTAGCCCCCCAATCCCAGCACCCGCCGCACCTCGGCCGGCGCGGTCTGGCCGCGCTCGACAGCGCGGGCGGCATCCTCCCATCGCGTGCTCATGTGATCCTGAACCGCGGCCGCTTCGATCGCCTCCACGTCGGCGCGCGCCAGGACGGCCCGCGCGATCGCGCCGCGATCGGGTAGGGCACACTCGGCCAGCACGAGACGGCCCTGGTAGCCGGTTCCGTTGCACGAAGGGCACCCCGTCGGCATGCGTGCCGACGTCACGGGCAGTCCGAGGAAGCCGACCGGGTCGGTGATCACCGCCGCGCACGTGCACAGCCGCCGCGCCAGCCTCTGGAAGATCACTGCGCAGGCCGCTGCGGAGCAAGTAAGGTTCGAGTCCCATGTCCGCCAGGCGTCCCAAGGCACCCGCCGCGCTGCCGGCGTGGAAGGTCGTCAGCACGAGATGGCCGGTCAGTGACGCCTGGAAGGCGACTTCGGCCGTCGCCCGGTCGCGGATCTCTCCCACGCCGATCACTTCCGGATCTTGCCGCATCAGCGACCGCAGTCCGGTTTCGAGCGTGAAACCCGCCGCCGGGTTCACCTGCGACTGCGACACGCCCGGCACGGCGACCTCGATCGGGTCCTCCAGCGTCGCCAGGCTCCGGCTGCCGGCGGTCACGGCCACGATCTCGCGCAGACAGGCGTACAACGTCGTCGTCTTGCCGCTGCCGGCCGGTCCCGAGAGCACGATCATGCCCGAGGTCTCGCCGAGCAGCCGGCGCAACGTTCCGCTGATCGTTTCGGGCAGTCCCAGGTCATCGAGCCGCGCATACCGATCCGACGCGGCGAACATGCGGATCACGGCCTTCTCGCCGTGCAAGGTCGGGAACGTGCTGACACGGGTCTCCAGCGTCCCCGGCGCGGTGCGAATCCGGCCCTCCTGAGGCATGTCGATGCGATACGTCAAGAGCTCGGACAGCACCTTGAGCCGGGCGACCACGTTCGGCCCCAGACCCGCCGGCAGCCGGCCGACCAGATGCAGCACGCCGTCGATCCGCCAGCGGATCTCGAGACCCTCCGGCGTGGGTGTCAGGTGAATGTCGCTGGCATTCGCCCCCCGCGCCCGGGCCAGGACCAGCTCGACAACCTCCGTGGCGAACCGCGCGTTCGATGGATCGAGCCCCGCCAGTCCTTGTCGGAACGCTTCCCCGGGCGCTTCCCGCATGTCGGCTCCTCGGTACGGGTCTTGTAGGGTGGGCTCGGCCCACCATTTTCTGATCCCGGATGGTGGGCCGAGCCCACCCTACAAGATGAACCACTACCCATGAACAATCCGCGTCATGACGGCGATCCGTTCAGCAAGCGGCGGGTGCGACGCGAAGTACGCCGCCAGTTTCGCGTCCGGGACTCGATGGGCGAGTTCTCGGAGACGTCCCAGCAGGCGGATGCCGCCCTTCGGGTCGAAGCCGGCGGCGGTGGCCAGGCGGATGCCGAACCGGTCGGCGTCAAACTCCTGTTCACGGCTGTAGGCGCTGGTCAAGAGGGCCAGGCCGACCTGGCGCACAAGCAACGCCGCGGGACCGCCGAAAGGCACGGCGCGGGCGACCTGGGCCAGACCCTGCCCGCCCACAAGCCGCTGGAACGTGTGCTCATGGATCACGTGCGCCATCTCGTGGCCCAGGACGAAGGCCACCTCGTCACGGTTCCAGCCGCACAGCTCCAGCAGCGCTCGGTGGACGAACAAGAAGCCGCCGGGCAGAGCGAAGGCGTTCGGCTCACCTGGGTCCACAAGCGTGGCCTGGAACCGCCGCCGCTTCTCCTTGAGCCGACCGGCCAGGTCGGCCGTGATCGCGTCCAGCCAGGGCGAACGCAACGGGTCGGTCGGCCCGTCCGGCACGTTCAGCTCGGCACGCACCGCCAGGGCCATGTCGCGGCCAAAGGCCTCCTCGGCGGCGATCCGATCGACGTCGGTCCCGGTCAGCGCCTGCCACATCCAGTTGCCCTGGCGCAGCGCCTTGCTGGCCTTACCGCCAAGATCGAAGAAGAACCCGGGCATCACGCCCTCCCTACCGACCCGACACAAACCCCTTCTGTGACTATCCCCAGCCCTCCGACGTTTGTCAAGGCGCCGCGCGCGGGGATTTGTCCGTGAAGTCTTTTTGGACATTCCTCGCCGACGCGGACGGTGTACATCAACTTCTTGACGTGGTTATACATGTTCGAACACGCATAGATAAAACGGTCGAGATCTTGGATTGGTTTTCCGCAACTCCCGTGCCCGCGGCGCACGCACAGACGGGAAGGGCGGCAGCCGCTTTCCGCGCATCTCGGTCCCGGCTACTATTGAGTGCGTCGCCGGAGCGGTCCGTCAGACCGGGATGTTGCCCGGTCCTCCTCTTCGGGGCTTCCCTTTCTGGAAGGCGCAAGATTTCCCCATGAGCGTCACCGATAACCTCAATCGTGCCATCGCCGCGCACGGCCTGTGGAAAGCCCGCCTCAGACAAGCCGTTGATACCGGGCAGAGTGAGTGGAGTGCCGACACGATCCGAACGGATGACGCCTGTGAGTTCGGCAAGTGGCTCTACTCCTTGAAGCCGCCGGAAGCGACGAGCCGCGCTGTGCAAACATCAAGCGTCTGCACACCGAGTTCCACCAGGAGGCTGCGCGCATCCTGGCCCTGGCCGTCTCGGGCAAAAAAGCCGAGGCCGAGCGAGGACTCGCGGGCGGCGGTCACTTTTCCCAGACCTCGGCCGATTTGACACTGGCCATGGTGGACTGGAGAGACTCGCTGCGAGGCTCATAGTCGAAGAAATGAGGCTGGTTCAAGCCCGCCCGTCCAGAAGACGATGCATGCCGGATCGAGGCGTGCGTGATCGAATGCGTGTCCTCCGGTTCGGTTTTCACGAGGTTTTCGTGTGAACGCCGGGCGGCCGAGCCACGATCTTGATGAGGAGCGACCGCGCTTGCGTCGTCCCTGATCCTTGACAAGCCGACGACAGAGTGTGCCGATCCTGCCTCGTGGCGCGCCGATCGAACCCAATTCCGGGGCGCCAAACAAAGCCAACCCCCCCCTTGACTTTGTCCCGGAAACCAGGTGTCTTGCGCTTTTATTGGTTTTTGCGGCCTGTGGAGGCGTGCGCATCGCGACTTCGAAGCCACGCCCAGGCACAACCGATCCGTATAGGGAGTAGTGGCTTACGACGTTATCGATGGGTCTGTCCCTGGTTCGCGGCGCGGTCATGTGGGGAGCGGGCGTCAGACGATGAGGCTTTCGAGAAGCAGCCGCCGATCAAGCCGCTTGTTCCTGGGGGCCGGTCTGGTCACAGCGGGCCCACTGTGGTATGGTCGCCGGGCGCTCCGAGGGCGGGTGGTGTCTGGCGACGGGCAAGGATGCCGACGGATGAAACTTCGCAACCCGCGACTGATCCGCATCGTGGCCTGGTGCCTCGCCCAGGTGATCCGGATCTGGCTGGCGACGGTACGCTATCGGCGCGACGCCGAAACGGCCCGATTGCATCCGGCCGATCCGCATAAGGCACGGTACATCTATGCCTTCTGGCACGAAACTCTGCTCGCGCCGGTGGTCTTCCGGGTGCCGGTGCACGTGTTGATCAGCCTGCACGCCGACGGCGAGCTGATCGCGCGGGTGTGCCACCATCTGGGGATCGGCGTGGCGCGCGGCTCGACGACGCGCGGCGGTGTCGGGGGACTGCTCGAGATGCAGCGCCGCAGCGAACAATCCCATCCGGTCTTGATGCCCGACGGTCCCCAGGGGCCACGCCGCAAGGTCCAGAAGGGGATCATCGCCCTGGCGGCGCAGACCGGCTTGCCGATCGTGCCGATCGGGATCGGCTACACCTGGGCATGGCGGGCGCGAAGCTGGGATCGGTTCGCCGTGCCGCTGCCGTTCAGCCGCATCACCGTGATGGCGGGGCCGGCGATCACAATCCCGCCTGATCTCGACCGCGAAGCGTTGGAGCGGTACCGTACGGAAGTCGATGATCAATTTCGCCGCGTCACCGCCGCCGCGGAGCGCTGGGCCGAGGAACTGGCGGGGCGTCCCTGCGCCGTCGCCGGACCGCATGTCCCCGCACACCGCCCGGCCCAGGACGAGGCCGTCGTCCGTGAGAACCCATGACCAGACCCGAGAGGGGAGGCGAGTCGATGGATCGGCAGTCCATTACCGGTGTTATCAAGGAGCTGATCGCGGAAACCACCGGCGAGCCTTGTGAACACATCGCCGACGATCAGGACTTGCGCAACGGGCTGGGCCTCGACTCGGTCGACCTGTTCAGCTTGGTCGTCGAGACCCAGTCGCGCTTCGGCATCAAGATCGCCAGCGAAGAGCTGATGAGCATCACCAAGGTGGGCGACTACCTCGACATGGTCCAGGCCAAGCTGGCCGATCCCCCTTCGACGGCGCACGCCGCTTGACATGATGTCGTAGGTCGTTAACTGCAAGGGCCTTGCAGAAAAAGGAGCGGGCCAGGCGATGCCGGACAAGGGCAGAGGACAGACCGAGAACGGTTGCGGGATCGCCGCGGTGGGGACCGTCCGGGAGGCGCTGGCGGACCTGCCGGCGTTTCGAAAGCAGCTTCGTCCTCCCTCCCGGCGGGCCGAAGGTCGCCCCCACGCTGATCAAGCACGCCGACGACCAGACCGTGCTCGGGCTGGCCGCCGTGCTGCGCGCGATGGTCGCGGCGAGCCTGCCGCCCGCGACCTTCGCCAACTGGGGCGTGATCGCCGCGCCCCGGTTTCTGGGCCGACTGACCTTCGCCGGCGCCCTGGCCAAGTTCCAGAAGAGAGGGCCGTCATCGGTCTCGCCCCTGCTCATCCCCAACTATTCGCTGCACTCGATGTCGGGCACGATCAGCCTGGCCTTGCAGTCCCACGGCATCAACTTCGGCACCGGCGGCGGAATCGGACATCTTGGCGAGGCCCTGCTCGCGGGTCTGGCCACGTTGCAGGAGCGGCTATGGCCCGGCCTCTGGATCGTCGCCACCACCTGGGACCCCGAGCCAGTTCCAGACGGAACTGGCGGCAGTAGCAGCACTTCAGTTGGTTACGCCCTGGCACTCGGCCTGGTGCCCGCGGCGGTCGAGACTCGCCTCGGCACGCTCCGGCTCAATTCCACCGCCTCCCTGTTTGAGCAAGCGAACGTCGGCGGCCTGCCGGGGCTCGTCACGCGCCTCGAAGACGGCTCACGAGAACCCGCGGACCGGCTCTGGCTTCATCCGCTCCCCGGCCTTGGCACGATCGAGCTGGTCCTGGAATCGGCCTGTCCGGGCCGGCTCACCGCCCAGGCCGGATGACAGGAGAGAACCCGCGATGCCCGTGCACAGGGAAGACTCGGTCTGGATCACGGGCATCGGCACCGCGACGCCGCTCGGCTTTTCCTTCGACGAGCTGGCGACGAACCTGCTGGCGGGCCGGTCAGGCGTGCGCCCGGTCACGCACTTCGACCCCGTCGATCAGCCCTGCCGGGTCGCCGCCACGATGGACCCGATCCCGGTACCGGCAGGATGGTCCGATAGCCCGTTCCGATCTCTGGGGCACTGGGAGCAACTCCTGCTCTGGTGCGGCGTTGCGGCACTTCACAACGCGGACTGGTGGGACCGCCGCCATGACCTCCGGATCGGGCTGGTCATCGGCCTGGGATCAGAGTGGATGCTGGAGTGGGAAGCCGACCTGCACCAAGGCGGTCAGCGCATCGCCTGCCCGGAACGCGACCAGACTTCCCTGGCGGCCTTTCTCCATCGGCAGTTAGGGCTGCGAGGCCCGGTCAGCACGGTCGCCGCCGCCTGCGCCAGCGGGAATATCGCCCTGGGACAGGCCCGCCGCTGGATCAGGCAAGGATGGGTCGACGTCTGTCTGGCGGGTGCCTGCGACCGCTCCCTCTCTCCCATGGGCATGGCGGGTTTCGGAAATCTCGGGCCCTCTCCCGGCGCAATGACGACCCGGCGGGTGCCTCGCGCCCTTTTGACCGTTACCGCGACGGCTTCGTCATGGGGGAAGGCGGCGCCCTGTTCGTCCTCGAAGCGGCCTCCCAGGCCCGACGCCGCGGCGCCAAACCCTACGGCGCCATCGCCGGCTTCGGCGCCAGCAGCGATGCCTTCCATAGCGTCATCCCCAGTGCCGATCCTGGCCCTTGCACACAAGCGATGAAACTCGCTTTCGAAGACGCACAGATTCAACCCGGCTCGATCGACTATCTCAACGCCCACGCGACGAGCACGCCGGTAGGGGATCGTTTCGAGGCCCGAGTGATCCGGGAGGCCCTGGGCGAGGCGGTGCGTACGGTGCCGGTGAGCTCGACGAAAAGCATGACGGGGCATCTGCTGGGAGCGACCTCGGCCGTCGAGGCCATCGCCTGCCTGGTCGCCTTCGAGCGCCAGGCGATCCCGCCGACGATCAACCTCCTCGACCCCGATCCCGATTGCGACCTGTACCACGTCGCCAACGAAGCGATCGAACGGCCTGTCCGGGTCGCGGTCTCGAACTCCTTCGGCTTCGGCGGCAGCAATACTTGCCTGGTGCTGCGCCAAGCCGTTTGACTGCGCACCGAGGAGGCCGAGGCACGCCCTTGGACTCTCCAGTAGCCGGCCGCAGCCATGTCGCCCACCTTGCTTCGTCGACTTCCGCTTCCCCAAGAGATGGTGTGGCGTTGCTTCTTTCCATCCCGCGACCCGGCGAGAACCATTTGCAACCTCATTCCGACCATTCAGACGCTTTACTGTTTTGGGGTCTTGACGTGGTCGATTTCGGCTCTTATTACCTCGGCACGAAAGATACTCAAGGAAACAAGCAACGGATAGGCTGGCGGAGTAGAATAACAAAGGGGAAAGGAAGAGGACATGGCCATCACCTTACCCGACGCCCGCCAGTTGTCTGATGAGGTCCTGGAAGCGCTCCGCCTGCGTGCCATTCATGGGTGTGAACTGGGCTTCACCGAAGCCGATGTCGCCGACCTGCTCGGGATCACGCGGGAAACCGTGTCCCGCTGGTGGTCGGCCTTCGCTCAGCAGGGGCGTGATGCGTTGCCGGGGGATCGCACCGGGCGTCCGGTGGGCACCGGTCGCACCCTGTCCGACGACCAGGCTCAGCACCTCCAGGACCTGATCGATAACCACACTCCCGAGAAGTTGGGTATCCCCAGTCCCTTGTGGTCCCGCCGGGCCGTGCGGGACCTGATCCGCAAGGAATATGGCATCACGATGCCGGTCCGGACGGTCGGGGAGTATCTGAAGCGCTGGGGCTATACCGCCCAGAAACCCCGCCGCCACGCCCGCGACCAGGACCCCGAGGAAGTAGAACAGTGGCTCAATGAGACCTACCCGAACCTGGCCTGCCAGGCCAAGAAAGAAGGGCCCGACATCCTCTGGTGTGATGAGACCGGGGTGGCGGCGGACGAATACCCCGGCTACGGTTCCGCTCGGGAAGGCCAACGGGCGATTCTGGAGGTGCCGAAGCCGCACCTCCGGGTCAACATGATCTCGGCGATCAGCAACGCCGGTTTGCTTCGGTTCATGACCTACAAGGGGTACATGAATGGAACTTTGTTCCTGGTGTTCCTGGAGCGGTTATTACATGGGGCGAGGAGGAAGATCGACCTGATCGTGGACCGACTGAAGGCCCACGAGACCGAGGCGGTGCGGCGGTGGCTGGCCGCACACAAGGACCAGATCGAGTTGGTGCCGCTGCCGAAGTATTCTCCGGAGTGGAACGCCGACGAGTATTTGAACAATGACATGAAGGGGGACGTCAAGACGTTTGGTCTGCCGCACAACAAGGAAGAGCTGCGCTCTCTCATGCAGACCTTCATGCGTAAGCTGCTTCACCTGCCCGGCCACGTCATGAGCTACTTCCTCCATCCCAGTGTGGCTTATGCCGCTGCGCAGTAATTTGTGATAATGTTATTTGCCGATGTAATACAATGCTCGTGTGTCGGTTGTCGATCCGGATACCCACGCGGATACCCAGAACGATCGAAATGGATACCCAAACGTGAGAATCATAGGAATGATGGAATCTGGAAACTGTGGAATTTCAGCAGATTACGGCGATAAATCAATAAGGCCCGGCCCCCCCCGAGGGAGGAGGGCAACTCGATGTAACTCTTTTAACGTCGTGGAATCTATGAGTTTACGTCGTCCACGCTTCACACGAATTCCTAGGATTGGTGCCCTTTACATCCAATTCTGGTGCCCTTCCTGGTGCCCCCAGTCCCTAGTTCCTGTTTGTTGTTTTGTTTGCCCACCTGGGTGTGTGGATGCAGCAGTGTAGCAATGACGGTCCCGGCGGCAAGGTCGCATTCCGGTTTCTGCGGCGGAAATGGCGGCGCGGCATTGTCATTTCAATAGCGGAAGGCCGCTTGCCATTTGCACGCAGAAATCCAGCCTGCTCCCCTGCCTCTGGGCTGCGTCATTGCTGGTTTTTGACCATCCACTTCCCCCTTCCCACATGACGCGACACACCATCGGCGAAACATCCAACCACACATCCATTCTCTATTTCCCATTTCTCCCAACCAATCATGAGCACCATGAAGAGACTCTTCGAAGACCTGCTGGAAATCCAGCGGGCAGAGCGAAGCCAACCCTAAGGGATTGACCTCCCGATCATCCTACAACTCGCATCCAGCGAGCGCAACGAATTCCGGCCGGGCCCCGCCGAGGACCGCTGGAACAACGACTGATTTTTTATCCGCCATTTCTCCAACTTTCCTATGGGACAGTACTTCCAACCCGTGAACCTAGACAAGAAAGAGTACGTCTGCCCGTGGTGTCTCTCCGGCGGTGCCAAACTCTGGGAATGGGCCGCCAACCCGCAGGGCGCGATCTTGATCCTCCTGCTCCGCAAGAGCGACGAGGGCGGAGGCGGTGACTTCTTCGGCTATCACAACGGCTACGGCGAGGGTAGCCCCGTGCCAATCGATGCCATCGTCGGCCGGTGGGCCGGTGATCGGATCGTCATGATCGGCGACTACGACTCCAGCAAGCTCTGGGACGAGCTGCCGGGTTACCGGAACATCTCGCATGCACTCGTCGAGACGTGGAACGCCTTCATCGAGCTTCCCGACTTGAAGCTGACGTATCGGGAATGTTCCTGCCACGGGAAACGTCCGCCGGTCGCGGCCTGACACACAGAGGGGAGGGCTTCGGCTCTCCCCTCTTCCGCTTTATCCGCTCATTTCCCCCTGTTTTTCCATGCTTACCGTCACCCTCCCAGCGGCACCGCAGACGACCTCTCCGGTCCCGCACCTCACCTCGATCCATTCGACCCCCATGCGCGGACCGTGGGGACGATCCAACTACCCCGGCAATTGCTCCGGCCACATCATCCGCGAGCTCTTGCTCTACTTCCAGCCGCACCGCGTCTTCGATCCCATGACGGGCTCGGGCACCTGCGCCGACGTCTGCCGGGAACTCCGCCTGTTCTGCAAGAGCGGAGATGTCCGCACCGGTTTCGACGCCTCAGACCCCAAGAGCTACGCGGGACTGGAGCCCTTCGACTTCATCTGGCTCCATCCCCCGTACTGGCGGATGAAGGTCTATTCGAACGACCCCCGCTGCCTCAGTAACGCACCGGACATGACCGCGTTCTACGTCCGGCTCCGGCGGGTGATCCGGCTCTGCAAAGGTGTACTGGCACCGAACGGCAAGCTCGCCATCCTCATGGGCTTCTGTGAGCTAGGGTGTTATGTGAGGTTGTATCCGAAAGAGACGTCCGTTGCTTGATGGACGGTGTCCCGGTGCAACATAACCACTACGCCAAGATCAGGTACGTCCGCGGGCGGTGGTGACCCGAAGCCCCATGAATAGTGGAGGTGTCACGTTTTTGAATCCTTGTTTTCCACGCAGGAGCTGATAGTTCGTCATCGTGATGGCCCGCTGTCTGAAGAGCGGCTTGCTTACCTTCGCCATCGAAGCGATGGGGTGCAATCGCGCCAGTGCCATCGATTACGCGACCTTTTTGGACTTGTTCTTCCCGATACCCCCCTGAGTCCCCATGTCGGGAAGAGTTTTCGCTTCTAAATATGCCTGATACACCTCCGGCCAGATCCCGCTCAGTTGGATCACGCGCAGGTCCACGATCCACTGACCCCCTTCCAGTTTCCAGGTCATGCCCGACTGTTTCAGCCGTTGTGTGAACACCGTCTTGCACGCCGCCTCGGTCACCCCGCTGCCGATGGGAAGGTGGTTGTTTCGGTACTGACAATAATCCAGGAACCGAATCCGCTTCCGCAAGTAGTTGTAAGCGCTGCGATATTGCTCCCGCTTCTTCCCCATCACGATCCGCCGTCGTCGGATCGCGGCCGCCGAGTGCAACACGCGGTTGATCCCCCGCGGTTTCGTCTTCAGCCAGCGGCACATCTTTCGCGCCCAGCCCTGGGCACGCTTCGCGTCCGAAAATAACGCCTCCGCCAGTTTGTAAATGTATTCACACGCATGATAAAAATCGATCACCCATTCCCACTCCAGCCGCTGACCGGAATGACGGGGATGGCACATCCGCTTGAGCACCCGGCGGAAATACCGCGTCTGTTGGTATCCCCCATCGGTGATGTAGGCCAACCGCGGCAATGGTCCCGTCCACTGCTCCAACACCGCCACGAGCAACGCCGTCAACTGCCGCGACAGCGTCTCCTGACCGGACTCAGGCATCCGGCCCAGGTACACCGTCCCCAACCGCCGACCCCTCCGGTCGTACACCGAGAGCGTCGCCGTCGCGCCTTCCCGGTAACACTCGTGATCACGGATCGGCAACATCAACCCGTCACGACCCACCGCCAACACCGGCTTGCGGCCACCCCGGGATTGGAACGCCTGTTCCAACAGCTTCAAGACGTGAGCCAACTGGGCGTCCTGGCGGTGGGGATCCATACCCTCGACGACTCCCGCGAGGACAGTACGCAAACTCGCCACCGACCAACACACGCCATGAGCACGCTGGAGGTGGGCCAAGACGGCGCTCTGGGTGGAGACCGCCGCCGCCTGAGCCGCGCGCTCAGCCAAGGCGGGCGTGGCCAAGCCGGCTTCCAGTCCCAAGCGGATCTCCAACGGAACGATCGACCGTTCGATGCCGTGCAAGGGCTGGTACAGCATCCGCCAGAGGGTGATCGTTCCGAACAAGGTCGCCACGGTGCGGTTGGGGGACTTGAAGCGGCGGCGATACCCCACTCCCTGGAAGCACATCTGGTTGGGCATGTCCCGACGGTCATGCGGTTCGAGGTGATTGAAGGTCCATTCGACAAGGAGCCGACCCAGTTCCCGAAGCAGAACTTGCAACTGGGTCTCGAACTGGTGGCAGGTCTGGGGAGTCACCTCCGCCCTGCGGAACCGGACGATGAGGGGACCGATCTGAGCGATCACGGGGATCAAGCGAACGGTCAGCGGGAACAAGGAGGTGGCGAAGTGCGTTGCGAGCAATGCGGCGGCGGCCGTAGCATGGTCCATCGAGTCGGCCTCTCTGGTGAGGTGGCAAGGTTTGTTCACCTCCAACTCACCGAGAAGCCGGCTCATTCTTCAAGCCGCTGGCCGCATAAACAGCGGAACTAAAGGCCCTTGTGGGCAAAAAACCACGCGATTCCCGGGGAAACCTTTGGCAGTGGCGCGATTGCACCCTTTCCCGAGAGCCGGGCGTACTCGCGCTTCGAAACCTTGTCCAAGGCCTCGTTCAATTTCTTGAGGATGTGAAACTTGTCGTACAGGATCCCGGCTTGAGGCGCGTTTCCCGCCTTGAGCGTGGAGTTGCGGAACGGCTTCCACATGTCCATGACGGCCAGGCGGATCCCCGTGCATTTCCGCGGCCCCAGCCACTGGAAGAAGAGAGCCATGCTCTTCTCGGATCGGTCTGTACCTCCGAACCAGATCGGCCGGCCGCGGACCAGGTCGCTGACGATGATGCGGTAGTTCTGTCCCCTGCCGACGGAGAGTTCGTCGATGCCGAGCACCTTCGGACCGGGCGTCCCGGCCCGTCGGAGTTGCTCGCGCATAGACTCCATCTCCAGCGACTTGACCGCTTTCCAATCGAGGCGGAGTTCGCGCGCCACATCCCGGAGTGTCGAGGCCCGACAGCGCCGCCCGACATAGAAGGCGAACCGTTTGGTGTAGAAGGGGTTGTTGGCCAACCAGGGCAGATGTTCCCGCTTCACGGCGCCGCAGTTCCGGCAAGAGACGCGCCGCACCTCGAACTCCAGGTACACCCGGGTGTCGCCACAGGAGAGGTCGCGTACGCGACGGGTCGTGCGGTCGTAGAAGGTTCGCTGACTCTGCCCACAGGCTCCGCAGTCCGTTTTCTTCCCCGGCGCAGGAGCCGCACGATCCGCGCCTTGGGATCTCCGAAGAGGCCACGGACCGTGGGCTCCGGACGGAAACCGATAAACCGGTACGCATCATCCAGCCGACGTTGTTTTCGCATCCGGTCATCATGCCAGATTCTCCGCGCCGAGGAGAAGCCAAAATATCCTTGAAACGAAGGTCTTCGCGGCCCTCACACACGGTTTTTTACCCACACGCTTTGGAGAAGAGCCTGAATTATCGCAAGAAAGCACGTATTCGGACTGAGGGACCTCGTCCGACGGCACTCGCAACGGGCCATTATTCGCAGCGATGGGATGAAAGGTGAGGCTCAGGGGACTTATCCTGACCGCTGATCTACATGTCCCAAACGGGAACGATCAGGAGTCCGTCCCCATGAGCGATTGTCAGAGTTAACCCGCCCGCGACGGCGTGTCCACCGGACATCGAACCTTTGCGGCAGCAGACCCATCAGCGGCTCGACGAGATCATCGCTTATGGCCTGCAAGACCCAGGGTCCACATCGTTCCTCGACTTCGAGACGGCCTTGCTTGTGCTCCTGCGGTCGCTGGGCTGTCTGCTGATCCCACTGTTCCTTCAGGCACGCCACGCTCGGCTCGATCTGGCGGCCTGGACGCAAGCGCGGGGCTATCGCGTCGCGGACCACGCCGCCGAGCGGACGCTCAAGACCAGTTGCGGGGCGGTCACCTATCTGCGGGCCTACCTCGTGCCACGCTCCGGTGGCGGCCCCGGCGTCCACCCCTTGGATGTCGCGCTCGGCCTGACCCGCGATGGCTACAGCCCGCTGGTCATCGGCTGGTTCTGCCGGCTGGCCACCCGGGTGAGTTTCCAGGTCGCCAGCGGACTCGGGGGGATGTTCCTGGGGTCCGCGCCGCCGGCCTCGGCGATCGAGGAGTGGGTCCTGGGCCTGGCCCGGCCGGCCTATGTCTTCCTGAGCGAAGGCCCCTTGCCCGAGGACGACGGCGACGTGCTGGTCATCGAGATCGACGGCAAGGCGGTCCCGACGGCCACGGACCAAGAGCTGGCACGCCGCCGCAAGCCGCAGACGCGATGTGCTGAAGGCTGCCAGTGTCAGCGGCATCGTGGCCGGGCGAAGCGGCAGCGGCGGGGCCGGAAGAAGCGGCGGAAGAAGGGGGACAAGAGCAAGAACGGCCGCAGCGCCACGCTGGTGGTGATGTACACCTTGCGGCGGGGTGAGGACGGTCGGCTCCACGGTCCATGCAACAAGAAGGTGTTCGGGACGTTCGGTTCACGGAAGTCGGCGATTCAATGGGCGCGGACCCAGGCGACACGCCGCGGCTTTCCACCCGGAGACCGACAAGACGGTGCAGATCGTCATCGACGGCGAGACCTGCCTGGAGCAGCGGCTCCGCCGGTTGTTCCGCAAGGCGATCCTGACGCTGGACGTCCGTCACGCGCAAGAGAAACTCTGGGAGGTCGGTCGGCTGTTCCACCCGGAAGGCAGCACGGAGTTGTCGAGTTGGGTCGAGGAGTTGGAAGAGTTGCTGTACAAAGGGCATGTGCGTGCGTTGCTGCAACGGCTGGAGCAGGAGTTGCGAGGTGTGAGCCTGCGTGGCCCCGGGACGAAGGAGAAACGAAAGATCCTGGGGACGGTCATGGCGTACCTGGAGGCGCGCGTGAAGCTGATGGACTACGGCCGGTTGCGGAAGGAGGATCTTGTGATCGCCAGTGGTGTGGTGGAAGGGGCGGCGCGGTACGTGGTGGGCGAGCGGCTCGATAACAGTGGGATGAGGTGGATCGAAGAACGTGCGGAGCCGATGTTGCTGCTGCGATGCATCGAGGTCAACGGTGACTGGGAGGCGTTCATGAAGTGGAGCCAAGAGCAACGCACCCAAGAGCTTGAGCGCGGACAGATCGTTCAGATCCGGAGCAAGACTCCCACTCAACTCCCTCATGCAGCATGAACATCACAGGCTTTCAGCCAAACACTCTGCACCCGAAGGAAACCACGCAGAGCACGATCGTCCGCAAGCTCAGTTCCCATGCCCGCAACAACCGGACGAAAGCGCGCACTCTGGGAATATGACAGCATTCACCGCAGCATGTACTTGTTGAACTACATTGACTCACCTTCGTTGCGACAGAATGTTCAAAAGGCACTGAACCGGGGAGAGAGCTACCATCAGTTGCGTCGGGCGGTCTCCTTCGCGAGCTTCGGCAAGCTCCGCTTCAAGACCGAATATGAGCAGGATCTCTGGTCGGAATGCAGTCGTCTGATCACCAACTGCATCATTCTCTACAACGCCTCCATCCTGTCCCGGCTCCTGGAGCACCAGGAAAGAACCGGCGATACGCAGGGCGTTGAAGCGAGCAAGAAGGCCTCTCCCATCGCGTGGCAGCACATCAACCTGCACGGACGTTACGAGTTCCAGAAGCAACCCGACGTCCTGAATGTTGAAGCCATCGTGCACAACCTGGTTGGCTCACCCGCACGCTGTGCTCTGGCCGCCTGAGAGCTGGATTGAACCTTTTTGCGGGGATGGGCAAAGAACCCCATGATGTGAAGAACAATACGCATACACTGACGTTGACACTGACGGCGCCGGGCTACACCACCGTCAACACACAGGTTACGGGTGGTGTCAGCGGCAAAGTGGTTGCGCTCCCCGCGCTCACGTTCGGCGATTTGTCCGGCGGGAGCAGCAGTGTGACGTCGTCCTCCGTGCTACAGGCGATCCAGTGCCTCGCGTCGGCGACGAACTGCGGAGACAGTCTCACGCCGCTCCTGCCGCTCGCATTCAGCGACATCGTCCGGCTCATCCGCCACATGCGTGAGCATTCCGTCTGCACCCCCTTCTCCCTGTCTCTATGCACATTCTCCCTCGAAACGTCAGCCGCACATGGCCGATCATAGGGATCATCGTGTGCTGCCTCCTCATCGCAGCCGGCGCGGCGGCGTACTTACTGAACGTCCATGCCGATTCCCCCGTCACCTTCCTGGGAACGGACACGGTCACGCAGGGCAGCTGGACGGGATTCTATGGCAGCGACGGCTACCAGGTCATCGGCGGCACGACGAGCCTTCCTTCCTATGCCACAGTCACGCCCGCAGATGCGTTGAGTTGGACCTATGCCGATAACACGACCGATACCCGGGCATTGTACAAATCTTCTACGGATACCAGCCGCGTTGCGAGCATCTGGTATACCGGAGTAAGCAATGCATACACGATTGATATGAACCTTACCGATGGCCGGATGCACAAGGTGAGTCTCTACACGGTGGACTGGGACGGGAAGAGCCGAGCAGAGCGCGTGGACGTGCTCGATACGGACGGCACCGTACTCGACAGCCGGGCAGTCCCCGTATTCATAGATGGTACATACCTCTCTTGGAATGTCTCCGGCCACGTCGTGTTCCGGATGACCAATACCACTACGAATAACACCGGAGACCTGATCCAAAACGCCGTCATCGGCGGCCTGTTCTTCGATCCTGCGGCAAGCACCGTGCCACCCGCGTCCCCATCCGCCACTCTCAGCCTCAGTCCCGCTTCCCTGTCCGTTCCGTCCGGCAGCACATTCATGGTCGACGCCGTGCTGAATACCGGCGGCCAGGCCGTTGCCGGTACGGAAGAGCACCTGCAGTACTCATCGAATTTGGCGTTTGTGAGCGCCGATGTCACAAGCAGCATCCTGCCACAGGAAGTACTCACGGCGTCCGATCCGGCGAGCCGCACGCTCACGTTCTCCCGGGTGCGGCTCGACAGCGGTTTCACCGGCAGCGGCCGGATTGTGCGCCTCACCTTCCGCGCCGTCAGTGCGGGCGCGGCCACGGTCACCGTTAATCCGGCAACGTCTCTGGTACTGGAGCCGGAGAACGGCGGCAACATCCTGCAATCCGTGGCGAACGGGTCGTACACGGTTACGTCGTCAGGCCAGACGTCCTCCTGCGGCGACAGTGTCTGCACGGCAGGAACCGAAACCTGCCGCAGCTGTCCGGCGGACTGCGGCACTTGTCCGACTTCTTCCGCGCCGTCCTCTTCGTCTGCTCCGCCGGCTTCCTCTGTCGCTCCGCCACCGACTGGCGGAGGTGGAGGAGGTGGAGGCGGAGGCGGCGGAGGAGGCGGAGGCGGCACCATCGACGGCACGCCGACGGTCATCTGCACAGGAAAGGGAGCACTGAGAGTCTGCACAACCATCGGCGGATCATCCTCATCCTCCTCGTCTTCCTCGATGCACGCTGCCGCTCCGGCGAGTACCGATATCGCTTCCCTCGCGTGCAGGCTCTCAATGCACCGGCCAAGGGCGAGACGCTCTCGGTTTCCTATCGCGGGACTGCCATCCGCATCCAAGACGTCCTGAGCACCCAGTGGTTCTTCCCCTTCGTCCGGTTCCTGCTCGCTGCGGGACTGGCACAGGGGAAGAGTGATGCCGGCGGCGTCCCCACCGGCCTCTTCGCTCCCGCGATGCCCGTCACGCACGCCGAAGCCATCAAGATGCTGCTGCTCGCAACGAAGGTCGATATGACGACAGTGAGCGGGGCGCCCGAGAATCTGTCGGCGCAGAGGACAGTGGTTTTCCTCCTTCTTCAAGGCGGCGGAGGATCGCAAGTGGCGGCTGCTGACGAACGACCCTCAACGGCAATGGTTCCGCCTCCCGCGGGGCCGTCGCGCGGCATCTGGTCGACGCCTTCCAGATTCCGGTGACAACCTCTCCCGCCCACTTCTCCGACCTGCCTGCCAATCATCCGTTCGCCAGCGACATCAACACGTTGGTCTCCCTCGGCATCATGAGCGGCGACGACGGGAAGACGACCGTCCGCCCCAACGATCCCATCAACCGCGCCGAGTTCGCCAAACTCGTCACGACGGCGATCAATGTCCTTGTCCGGACGGGGAAGTACCGGTAGAAGCGTTTCCGGTGCCGGTTCAGCTCAAAGCCGGCCGCATCTCCGTCCCACGATCTGAGCGGATGTACCTGAGGAAGTGATCCGCGCTCCTATCGGCGGCATCATCGGGAAGTATCCCGCCTCCGAACGTGCGCCACGACCGGCACGCCCCGTGATTCCCTTGCGCTCTGTCCGTGGGCACGCGCACGATGATCCCTGCCTTTCCTTCCCTGGAACAGGCACCCGATCGAACCGTGCCCTTTTCCATCACCGTATGCCGGCCCGCACCGAAAGGAGGTGCGCATGTCGCGGCTCTCGCCGTGCTCGTGACACAACCCGTTTCGTTCCCACCCTGGAGCCCTGCCCATGAAGACGATCAGTTGTTGGAATGACCTACTGCCCTATGGGATCGAGCTGTTATGTGGTGCGCCACATAACGGGTCTTGTGTGGTCTAATCGGTTATGTTGCCTAGCCTGCCTTGCATCGTACTGATGAGGACCGCCCCCCTTCTCTCCGCCACATAATTGTCTACAATCCCGTCGAACCACATCTCTCAAGACCGGCCCTTCAGGAGGTTCGACGATGTTCGAGGAACTGTTCGTTTACCCCCGTATACACGTCCGCCACCGCACTGGCCCAATGGTCAACGAGCGCCTTGCTTTCCTCGAACACCTCGCTCACGCTGGTCTTTCCCGCGCTACTCTGCGGGGGATCGCCGACCATATCCTCACCATCGCTGAGCAACTCGACTTGGCCAGTCGCGCAGGTGAGCTCATCCATCACGAGGAAATCCTACGAGCGGCAACGGTCTGGGCTGACAGGCCACCCGGGTCGCGTCACCGCAAGGGCGGTCCCATGTCCTGCCGAAACTTCCGTCTTCTTGCAACTCGTTGGCTTCGGTTCTTGGGCAGCCTCGAACAAGAGCCAACTCCGCTCAGCCCTTACGCTGAGCAGATCGCAGATTTCGCCGATTATCTGCACACCGAGCAGGGGCTCTCGTTCCCCACCATCAACAAGCGCAGTCGGTTCATCGAGAGATTTCTGGGTCGATTCGGCACCAGCGGCTCCCTGGGCGAGATCACCCTGACCCAAATCGATCAGGCCCTCATGGAGATGATCGCCGCTGGCCGTTGCGCACGAGTCACAGTTCAGACCTACGCCAGCAATTTGCGGTCCTTCTTCCGCTATGCGGAGATGCGCGGCTGGTGCCGCAAAGGCCTGACAGGGGGTATCCGAGGTCCCCGAATCTTCGCTCAGGAGGCATTACCAGCCGGCCCATCCTGGGACCAGGTACAGCAACTACTCGCAACCAGCAAGGGAGATCGACCATCCGATATCCGCGATCACGCCATCTTGATGCTTCTGACCAGCTATGGGCTTCGGAGCGGCGAGGTAAAGGCCCTGCGACTGGAGGACTTCGACTGGGAGCGTGAACTGCTTTCCGTGAGGTGCTCCAAAACACGCCGGACACGCGCCTATCCTCTCTCACGTCCGGTAGGCGATGCCGTTCTCCGCTACCTGAAAGACGTGCGACCACACTCGGAATGCCGCAACGTGTTCTTGTGTCTCCATCCACCAATTCGACCGCTTAGAAACTATCTCAAAACCTAAACCCCTCGGGCTTCGTATCTTGAGGTATAGAGACGACCTCAGGAGATATGCCCTTGGCAAGGATGAAGTGTGAGATCAAGCCCCTGGACACCATCTGGGAGGCCTCCGACGAACTCTGGGGACGGATCGAGCCGATCCTCCTGGAGGATGCACCGCCGCTGCCCAAGAGCCATGGCGGCGCAAGCGGATCAACTGGCGAACGGCATTCAACGGGATCATTTTCCGCCTTCGCTCTGGCTGCCAGTGGAACAAACTGCCCCGGCACTTCGGCAGCGATCGCTCGATCCACCGGTGGTTCCAACGGTGGTGCCGCAACGGCGTCTTCCAGCGGATCTGGGCGGTGCTGGTTTCCGAGTGCGACGAACTCGGGGCGGTCGAGTGGAAGTGGCAGGCCGCCGACGGGAGGCTCGGCAAGGCTCGGTTCGGAGGCGAACAGGTGGGTACGAACCCCACCGACCGGGGCAAGCCCGGGACCAAGCAGAGCCTTTTGGTCGAGGGTGGCGGTGGTCCGCTGGGGGTGGTCATCGCCGGGGCCAACGTCAACGATCCGAAGCTGTTGGAGGGGACCATCGAGGCGATCGTGGTCGAGCGGCCCGATCCCGAGCCGGTCGAGCAACACCTATGCCTGGACAAGGGGTACGATAATCCCACCGGGCATGAGGTGGTCGAGAAGTTCGGCTACGTCAACCACATCCGGCCGATCGGTGCGGACCGCCGGGGGAAGCGACGGCCGGGCCGCCGCAAAGCCCGCCGCTGGGTGGTCGAGCGGACCCTGGCCTGGCTGTCGAAATGCCGGGCGTTGTTGGTGCGTTACGATAAGCATGACAGAACTATCTGGGCCTGATCCAACTGGCCTGTGGCTTGCTCTGGTACCGCAGGCTTCACCGACTCAAGGCCGCATAACGGTTTTGAGATAGTTTCTTAGGCGGCTCGCCAAAATAGATCGTCCGTTTCGACCTGTATTTTGTTACAGTATGGTTCATGCCGAACCTACTCACTCAGGTCGTCGAAGCGAAGTACATCACCCTCAAACCGCTCCTCGATGAGCGGGCTCGCCGCCTCTGGGCCGCCGTTGAAGCCCGATCGCTTGGCAGGGGCGGGATCATCCGGGTCGCCGAGGCCACCGGACTCGCACGGGCCACCATCCGAGCGGGATTGAAGGAACTGGATCTCCCCACCCCGGACGATGACGGACCACTCTCGGGTGGGCGTCTCCGTCCTCCCGGGGGCGGACGCAAGCCGCTGACCGAGCATGACCCGGACCTGCTGCGTGAATTGGAAGCCCTCGTCGGTCCGGTGACCCGTGGCGACCCGATGTCTCCCCTGCGGTGGACGTGCAAGAGTGCGGAGAAGTTGGCAGAGGGGGTCCGGGCCCGAGGGTACGTCGTCAGCGAGCGGACGATCAATCGACTCCTCCATGACCTGGGCTACAGTCTCCAATCCAATCGCAAGACGATCGAGGGCAAAGGTCACCCGGATCGGGATGCCCAGTTCCAGTACATCAACCGAAGGGCCAGGGCGTTCCAGCGACAAGGCCAGCCCGTGGTCTCGGTCGATACCAAGAAGAAAGAGCTTGTAGGGCAGTACCGCAACGGCGGGCGGGAGTGGCAACCCAAGGGGAAGCCCGAGAAGGTGAAGGTCCATGACTTCATCGACAAGGGCCTGGGCAAGGCGATCCCCTATGGGGTCTATGACATGGCGGCCAACGCCGGTTGGGTCAGCGTCGGTGTCGATCACGACACCGCCGAGTTCGCCGTCGAGACAATCCGCCGGTGGTGGTATCGGATGGGCCGCCGGGTCTACCCGCAGGCGAAGAAGTTGCTGATCACGGCCGACGGCGGCGGCTCCAACGGGAGCCGCTGCCGCCTCTGGAAGGTGGAGTTGCAGCGACTGGCCGACGAGATCGGGCTGAGCATCTCGGTGTGCCACTTCCCGCCGGGCACGAGCAAGTGGAATAAGATTGAGCACCGGATGTTCTGTCACATCACGGAGAACTGGAGGGGACGCCCGCTGGTCAGCCGTGAGGTGGTCGTCAACCTGATCGGCGGTACGAAGACGAAGGCTGGGCTGGAGATCAAATCGGAGTTGGATGGCGGCAGCTACCCGACAGCCCGAGAGGTCACGGATCAGCAGATGGACGGTCTCTCGATCAAGCGAGAGAAGTTCCACGGCGAGTGGAACTACACCATCCGCCCAAAGTAGCAAACGAGCAATCTAATTTGGCGAGCCGCCTAAGTTCGCGTTTCACAGATTTCGAGACGGATCGAGAGCGGCCCCGGGGGTGAATTTCCTCCCGGCGAATCCCTCGTGATCTGTTGTGGTAGGCCGCAATCCGCGGCGGAAGCCTGACTCAACCCGTACGGCTGAGAAGCTCGGTGAGCTGGGCGATCCAGGTTTTCAGACCATACTGTTGAGAAAGCAGTCCCGCGGTTTTCTCGTCGTAACTGACGCGTCTCAGGGTCGTCAACAGGTCGGCGAACGACGGTTCGTCCTTCTGGCGATACCACGGGCGGAAGGGAAAGCACAGGAAGCGGTGACCCGTCTGGTGGAACCAAACCACCACCAAGCTGTACAGGATCAACGCCATCGGTGCCGTTCGTTCGACCGCCTTGGGAAGACGATTGGCGGGATCCTCCAGACCCAAGAATTGCGGCTCTTCTGCAAAGCGTGTGGGTAACTTTGGACCGATTTTCAGATTTCTGGCAGCATGCACGTGAGGATTTTGAGGCGGAGGTACTCTTCGTCTCGAAGTCCGTAGGCCCGTCGTTGGATGACGCGGATCTTGTTGTTGATCCCTTCGACGAACCCCAAGGGCACCTTGTTCTCCTCCTGGCAATACGACGCGATCCCGTCCCAGTGCTCCTCGACCATCCGCGCGAACTTCTCGTACGGCTTGAGGCGCTGCCACCTCAAGGCCGACTTCCAGCGCTCGAAGAATCGCCGCGCCCACACCTCTCGCTTGTAGTCCCACAGTTGGCTGAACATCTCCTTGAGCAGGTAGGCCTTGTTCAACCTCCTGTTGGCCTCGAACAGCGCCTTCAACGACTGACGCCCCTCCTGCGACAGGTTGGCCCGGCGGGACAGCAATGTGTACTTCTGGCCCTTGATGAACTCGCCGGTCCTTTCCCGAGAGCCGGGCGTACTCGCTCTTACGAACCTTGTCCAAGGCCTCGTTCAAGTGCTTGAGGATGTGAAACTTGTCGTACAGGATCCCGGCTTGAGGCGCGTTTCCCGCCTTGAGGGTGGAGTTGCGGAACGGCTTCCACATGTCCATGACGGCCAGGCGGATTCCCTTGCATTTCCGCGGCCCCAGCCACTGGAAGAAGAGATCCATGCTCTTCTCGGATCGGTCCGTACCTCCGAACCAGATCGGCCGGCCGCGGACCAGGTCGCTCACGATGATGCGGTAGTTGTGTCCCCTGCCGATGGAGAGTTCGTCGATGCCGAGCACCTTCGGACCGGGCGTCCCGGCCCGTCGGAGTTGCTCGCGCATGTACTCCATCTCCAGCGACTTGACCGTTCTCCAATCGAGGCGGAGTTCGCGAGCCACATCCCGGATCGTCGAGGCCCGACAGCGCCGCCCGACATAGAAGGCGAACCGTTTGGTGTAGAAGGGGTTGTTGGCCAACCACGGCAGATGCTCCCGCTTCACGGCGCCGCAGCTCCGGCAAGACACGCGCCGCACCTCGAACTCCAGGTACACCCGGGTGTCGCCACAGGAGAGGTCGCGTACTCGACGGGTCGTGCGGTCGTAGAAGGTTCGCTGACTCCGCCCACAGGCTCCGCAGTCCGTTTTTTTCCCCGGCGCAGGAGCCGCACGATCCGCGCCTTGGGATCTCCGAAGATGCCACGGACCCTGGGCTCCGGACGGAAACCGATAAACCGGTACGCATCATCCAGCCGACGTTGTTTTCGCATCCGGTCATCATGCCAGATTCTTCGCGCCGAGGAGAAGCCAAAACATCCTTGAAACGAAGGGTTTCGCGGCCGTCACACACGGTTTTTTACCCACACGCTTTGGAGAAGAGCCTGAATTGCTTGCAGTTTTCAAAAGTGCATTCGATGGCCCAGCGACAGGCGTAGGCCGAGAGGATTTGCCGGGCGGTCCAATCGAGCTTGGTGCAGTAGAACATCTGATCGGGTCGTTTCCCTTCCAGGTCATGCACCAAAACGATGGTCAGGAGTCGGTCCCGCCCGGCCTTGTAGTACAGCGCAGAGATCGTCTTGACCGCCAAGGTGGCATGGAGTCCGAACTGGTCGAACTCCAGGTGCGTCCAGGGTTGTTTCGCATCGTCGGCCCAGGCCTTCATGCCGGGCAGGCGGTTTCCTTTCTTGCGCGCCGGTCCGCGGGATTTTTCCTTCTTGGGGGGCGCTGGTTCGTAGAGGGCCCCCTTGGGATGGACGTGGCTGATGAGATGAACGTTCCGAGGGAGATGAGCGAGGACGCTCTGTCCACCATAGGCGCTATCTCCGGTGACGAGGATCTCATCCTCCGGGAACCACGTGGCGACCAACGGGATGAGTTCGAGGGCCAGTTCCGGCCGCGTGCGATGATTCGCATCGTGCGGGGAGGGAGACGACTTCTTCCGTCCCTTCTTCCGCTTCAGTTTCGACTTCTTCTTCTTTCCTTTGGTCAGGCCTTGGCGATTGCGGTACAGCCGCATGGCGACGGGCAAGGCAAACACCTTGGTGGGAGCCCAGAACGGGTAAGCGATGATCAGGCAGAGCACGACCCAGTCATGTCCCCAGCTGACCAGGGATTTGGCGCGGCTGGAGATGAGAGGGTCGTAATGCATGCCGGCGCCGTAGAGGGTCAACCCCCGCTTGCGGCAGAGGGTGTCGTCGACGGCCCAGAGGAGCGTGGCCCCCGGGGCGAGGATCGTGACGACCAGCTTGGCCAGAGCCAGGGAAAACGTATCGAGGTCCCAGGCGGCATGGCTGAAGAAGCGATGGAACCGGCCCCAATGCCCGTGGCCGACGTGGCCGCTGGAGAAGATGACTTCGGTGACGTAACGATGACGATGCGAGAGGATCCATCCCGTGACGACCGCGACGAAGGTCGCGTAGGTGGGGTTGGTGAAGACGGGGACGAAGTGCTGTAGTAGTGCGACGAAGGAGGGTGTAAGTTCCATGAGTCGGCTTCCGTTGCTCGGGGTTCGTTGTCCGGAGTGAGACCCAGACAGTATGCCGATCCCCGGCGCTGAAGCCGACCTCCATTCCCGAGCACGCTCCCGGGAGAGGGCGCGAAAGCGAGAGCCGCATCCGGGAGAATTCCGATAATCGTTGGCGAATCTCATCGCTGTGAAAAATGCGAAACGCGAACTAAGTGCAGAAAAAGATGCACTTGGGCTTGTGCCGCCTTTCGATGTGCAGTATATTCCGCACATGGACCGTCGCGGAGGGAAGACTATGGCCAGTTTCACGTCCGGTGAATTGAAAGTGATGCGCTTGCTGTGGAAACACGGCGAGCTGAAGCCCGCTGAGCTGCAGGAGCGCTTCCCCGAGCCGATCGAGAACTCAGCGGTCCGCTCCTATCTGAGCATCCTGATCGAGAAAGGGCACGTGACGCGCCGGCGGGTCGGAAAGGCGTACTACTACAAAGCACTGACTCGGTCTCGGTCCGCTTTCCGAAAGACGCTCCAGGAACTGGTCGAGACCTACTGCAACGGCTCGGTCCAGGCGCTGGTCATGAACATCATCCGGCTGGAGAAACTGAGCGAAGACGATCTCGTCGCGTTGAAACGGCTCGCGGACGAGCAGGGACCGAAGACACCGCTTTGACCCCGAAGCGCAAGCCGAACTGTGAGGTGAAGGATGAGCATGTTAACGGACCTATTCGGTATCGCTTCCGGACCTGACGAGGGCGCCTCATCTGTTCTCTCTGTTCCTGCGATGGACGCTCCTCCTTTCCGTCGCCTGGGCCGTCCACGCAGCGCTCGCGGGCCGAAACCCCCGATGGAGGGTCGCGCTCTGGCGGGCGGTGGCCATCGGCGTGGGCGTAATCCTCCTCCTTGCGTGTGCCCCACCGGTCGTCCGTTGGCAACTGACCGCCTCGGACCAGTCGGTAAAACCCTCCCCTGCGCATGCCCCTGCGAGCCTTCGTTCCCCCGCGTGGGATCTTCAAAAACCGTCTCCCGATGAACCACCCACAGGCCCTGATTCGCAAGCCGCGAGATCGGGGGCAGCAGACCAGCCCTTGGCAGCGCAGGCAGCGTTGGCAGTCAATGGCCACGCATCGAGGGCCAGACAGGCGGTCACGACGCGAGCGCGAGAAGCAGGGCACTCCATGACTTTCGGGTACGGCTTCTGGCCGCTCTGCCTCTGGGGGGCGGGAGTTGTCGCGCTCTTGGCTCGCCATGCGCAGAATCTCCGGCGGCTCTGTGGGATCATCAACCGTTCTCAAGACATTGCGCCGGAGACAATGGCAGCCTGGGCCGTTCCCACGGACATACTCACCGTGCGTGTCCGGAAGTCGGCGGAGGTCCCCACACCCTGCCTGGCCCGGGCATGGCGGCCGGTGTTGTTGTTGCCTGAGAGGTTCTGCCGCGACGATTGCGACCGGGACGAGGTGCACGCGGTCCTCGCCCATGAGTTGTGCGCACGCGCGCGGAACCACGACCTGGCTTGGAACGAGGTTCTGCATCTCATCTCGATGCTCTTTTGGTTTCATCCGCTCGTGTGGCGAGTGCGCCAAGTCCACGCATCTGCCTGTGACGCGGTGTGTGACGCGGTCGCCGCGGACCAACTCGGCGACGTCGGCTCCTACACTCGCGTGCTCGCCCGGCTGGCACTTCGGGCCGCTGCCACGCCGTTCGTTCCGGGCTTGGCCATGGCCCGCGTCTCGGATGTCCGCCGCAGGATCGAGTCGCTCCAGCAGCGTGTTTTTCGCTCCCCATTACCCCGGAAGTTTGTCATGCCGGCAATCATCGCGTTCGGGCTCTGCGTGGTCCTCATTGGCGGCGTGGGCTTCACGACCGCCGAGCCTCCTGCAAACACCAAGCCGTCCCCCACGGCCTCATCCGCCGCGGTGAGCGACGATTCGCCCACGCCCCCGGCTGTTGACGGCCGCCTCGAAATCCAGGCCGTCGCCGCCGCGACCGGCAAGCCGGTCGCAGGCGGCACGGTCGTCTGGAGCCTCCGTGTCAACGGAGGACGATGGAAGAGGACGACGAACTCCATCGGAGGCGATGGCCGGACCATCCTCGAATGGCCCAAGGGGGCGACCGTCAACGGCCTCCAATTGACGGCACGGAAGGAGGGTTTCGTACCCTACACGATCCTCTGGGATGACAGCACACACCCGCTCCTCCTTCCCGCCGTCAAGGTGCTCCGGCTCGTGCCGGGAGTTACGATCGGGGGCGTGGTGACAGGACGAGGCCGGCCACCCGGTCGCCGGGGCCAAGATCACGGTCAACGCCCGGCCGACCGAGACGGAAGCGTCGTACTACTCCACCGACCTTGCGGAGGCCCAGACGAACGACCGGGGCCGCTGGCGGTTCGACGACGCACCCGCGGATCTCACGGGCGTGAACGTCGGCATCCAGGCCCCCGGGTTCCTCCGGGGCGGTGGTCCGCCGTCGCGCAGACCTCGACGCGGTGACCGTTCTCAAGCGGGGCTTCACGAGTCAAGGGCCGCGTGCTCGACACTCAGGACAAGCCGGTCGCCGGTGCGCGAGTCAGCGTCGGAGACAACTGGAGCTCCGAGTCGAAGCCGACGACGACCGACGGGAGCGGGGAGTTCATGCGTGGAGAACTGCCCGCCGGGGGCGTCGCTCGTCACCGTGCAGGCCAACGGCTTCGCGCCCGACCTGCGGGCGATCCACCCCGAGGACCAGCCCGTGCTGGAGTTCCGTCTCGGGCCGGGGCATACGTTGCGCGGGAAGGTCGTCGACCGGCAGGGCCAGCCCGTGGCTGGTGCGACCATCGCCGCCGACACCTGGCGCGAGCACCGCTCGCTCGACTTCCGCGTCGACACCGACAAGGAGGGCCGGTTCGAATGGCGGATGCACCGGACGACGTTGTCCTTTACGGCGTCGGCAAGACCGGCTACATGTCACCGCCGGGGCATCGCGTTGACTCGCTCCGACACGGAGCAGGTCGTCACGCTCAACCCGGAACTGGTCATCTCGGGCCTTGTGACCGACGCCGCGACCGGCCAGCCGGTGCCGACGTTCCGCGTCGTCCGGGGCCTGGTGTTCTCGAACAGCCCGCGTGTTAGCTGGATGATGCAGGATGCGTCGGAATTCACGGGCGGGCGTTACATTGTCAAGCACTCCGAACCTTACGCCGGCTACGCCGTCCGCGTCGAGGCCGCCGGATACAAGCCGGCCGAATCGCGCGTCTTCAAGCCCGGCGAGGACGCGCCGACGTTCGACTTCGCGCTGACCCGAGCCGCGGACGCCGACCTCTTGACTGGGATCGTTCTCCGCCCCGACGGCCAGCCCGCCGCCGGAGCCGAGGTCGCGCTCGCGACGCCCGATCATCCTCTCCTTTTCGAGAATGGAGCATTATGCGGTTTGGCCGCGGCAACGGCATGTCGTTCGCGAAGACTGGTCCCGACGGCCGCTTCTCGTTTAGCAAGCCTGGCGGTCCGTACCTGCTCGCCGCGATGAGCGATGACGGCTACGGCGAGGCCACGCCCGAAACACTCGCCAAATCCGCAACGCTCGCCCTGCAAGCCTGGGGCAAGATCAAGGGCGAGGCGCTGATCGGCCGGAAGCCGGCCGCGAACCAAGTCATCACCGTCCTCCGCCGCGACCATCAACCGGGCCGGCCCGGTGCGGTGCACTCCTTCTACAACCCCGAGACGCGGACCGACGCGCAGGGCCGCTTCGTCTTCGACCGGGTGATCCCCGGCGCAGGTGAAGTGGCTCGCGTCATCGTCACCGAGTCTCGGCAACGGCAGTCAGCATGCACATGGGATGCTGGCAGGAGCCGGTCGACGTCGCGCCGGGCCAGACGGTGCTGAAGTCCACATCGGTGGCACGGGCCGGCCGGTGGTCGGCCGGGTCGTGTTGCAAGCGGCGCCCGGAGTCGCATGTCGATTGGCGCCAGAACCGGCCGGCGACGATCGAGAAGGCGCGGGGCCTCAACCATCTGTTCAATCCCCTCGCCCAGGACCCCCGCCCGTTCGACCGGTTCGCTGCGAGCCTCGACAAGGATGGCCGGTTTCGGATCGACGACGTCCCACCCGGCCATTACGAGCTGACTGTCACGATCGACGCTCCCCCCGTGCTGAACCGGCCTGGGCCGGTCAAGGAGCTCGGCCAGGTGAAGGTCCCCGTTTACGTGGCCGAAGGCGATGATGACGTGCCGGTCGACCTCGGCGAGATCCCGGCCGAGGTCAAGGGCCGATGAGCCCGTGTTGCAACTTCCATCTCGAACTGGGCAGCGACTGAAAAACACGAAACGCCCCAATACATCGTGAAAGGAATGACCTCATCCCGGAAGCTCGAATCCTGAAGTTATGAAGGGTTATCCCTCCTGAGACCAAACCCCCACGATCGAGTCGCGGGGGTTTTTCGTGCGCTGATTGCGCCCTCCAGCGACCGGGAGCACGATGTTCGGAGCTTGTCCCTTTCGGGACAGGCCGACGCCGAAGCGTCGGTTCCTTCCCAGCACCGTTCTCTGTCTCTATCCCAAGAGGTGTGCCATGCGACTCTACGCCGCCGAGGGCACCCTGATCCTGGGCAAGCGGCGGCGCGACGGATCGCGGCGCGTCCTGGCCGTGCGCTGCGCGACTGGACGCCGCTGGCCGCCCCGCTCCGCGCTCAGGAAGTGCCCGTCCATCTCGATGCCGACGGCAGGATGACCCTCTTCCTGCCCGACGGCTACCAGCGCGTGTTCTTCTTCCTCGCCGAGACGTTTCCGGGCGAGATTTGCCCCGCCCACCGCTGTCCCGGGCCGCGAAAGAGGCGGTCGATCCGTCCACCATCGAGCAACGGCCGGCTCTCCCGATCCCGACGGAGCCCCGGCGCATGAGGAACTTCGATCTTCGGCCCCGGCCCCACGCCTCGCGCGTGGGGTCCTTTTTCGCAACGACTTTCTCTCGCAGCATCACGTTGGCCGCGCCGTGATCCTGCTCAGAACCACCCGGCTGTCCTGAGCGTGACCGCGCGATGTTTCCCATCGATGATGAGACTCAACTCGTTCCGTACAATTGCGCGAAGGCCGAGGACTGGCAGTCGGGCTGGATTGGCCACGTCTTCGGGGAAGACGACGATGCCTTCCGTGACTTTCAAGCGAACTGGGTGGCGATCCGACGGTGTCGCGCTCCCGGCTTGGTTCGGATGTATCCACACCTGTCCGGCCATCAGCGGCACCGGACGGCCGCCCGCTCGCACTCTCCCACGATCAGACAGTGGCAGCTTGGCCCATCGCTCGAGATGCTCCTGCCTGATGACGAAGTTGTGATTTGTTCCCGTGTCCAGAACGGCTGGAAAACGCGGCAGACCGCTTGGGGAATGGATCACCCGTCGTGCCGCGAGGCTGACCCACACGACGATCTGGTAGGGCTTCACTTCCGCGATGCCATCCGGTGTCCAGACCTCCGTTGGTTCTTCCGAAAACGGCAGCCGATCCAAGATTCTCATAGGTCGTACCAAGATGATGGATAGTCGACTTCCTCCGGCTCCGGGCTCTGGGGCCTGATGACGAACAGGTCGTACTCATCATCTTTGAGCCCCCGCCGCAGACACTCTCGGATCAGCGGCTCATCATCCTTGGCAATGCCGATCCGCTCGTCACCGTGGTACGCGATGAACCGGCCCCGCAGCCTCCGGTCCTTCAGCAATTCCGGCAAGTCTCGAAAGAATGCCTCCTGTGACCTGCGGATGCCCTCGGGCACGTCGATGTCGGAAGCGGGCTTCGGCTCGATCATGTCGCGAACTTTCGCGTAGACATCCTCGCGCACGAGGAAGTACGCCTGATTCAGGTTGGGGTCTTCGATCCGGACGGGCCGGTCGCCCGCCTGCTCGATGAGTCGCCGCTGCTCGGGGGTCAGTCCGGTCATGGTCGTGATCATGATGGTCCTCCAGATGCGATTGTACCATCACTACCCCGATCGCGCGTGGCAATCTCAGCCACGGAGCGGTTGCGACTCCGTTCCTCTCGATTCCACTCCTGAGTTCAATCGCAAAGCCGCCCCCTTCCGTGTGGGAAGGGAGCGAACCGCGACCGCATCGCGGACCATGAACAGCGGATTCGCCGGCTGGAGCAGCACTCGCACCTCAGGCCCGCATAGGCCCATCCCATCCCACCGCAGGCGCGTACGCGGCGGGATACGCCCGCGCCAACTCAGCCAGAGCCCACCGGACCCGGTCTCATGGCGACTTCGGCGTGACACGATCGTACACCCACGGTACAGTGGCCCACGCTATGGCCGAACCCACCATCATCTGTCCCAAGTGTAAGTGTGAGATAAAGCTTACCGAATCGCTGGCCGCACCGTTGCTTGAGGCGACTCGTCGCCAGTACGAGCAGCAGATCGCACAGAAGGATGCCGCGGTCTCGCGGAAAGAGACCGACCTCAAAGCACGCGAGGCCGCGATCGCAAAGGCGCAAGCGACGATCGATGACAGGGTGTTTTGCTTCAGTTGAAATGGGACAAATCGTCTGCTCGAATAAGCTACAACATCGAGCGGAGATCCTCCCATGACCAAGAAGACCCGGAAGCGCTTCACGTCCCAGGAGAAGGTCGCCATCCTGCGGCTTCACCTCCTGGAACACACGCCGGTCTCGGATCTGTGTGACCAGCACGGCATCCACCCCACCATGTTCTATCGCTGGCAGAAGGAGTTCTTCGAGAACGCCACAGCTGCGTTCGAGCCCCGCTCCCGCCGCGTCAACGACGACAAGGACCGGAGGATCACACTCCTGGAGCAGAAGCTCCAGCGCAAGCACGAGGTCCTCTCCGAACTCATGGAGGAACATATCAAACTAAAAAAAGAACTTGGGGAACTCTGAATGGAGCCTGGGTTCCCCAGTCCCTTCGTGATGCGGTCGTCCAGTTCATCAGCCACTGGGCGGGGCGCACCGAACTGCCGGCCGGGCGATTGCTGCGATGGCTGGGAATGGCCCGCAGCAAGTTCGACCGCTGGCGCCAACGGCTGGGGAAACCGAACCAGCACAACGGGACCGTTCCCCGTGACTTCTGGTTGGAGGACTGGGAGAAGGCCCAGATCATCGCCTTCCACGACCTCTATCCCTTGGAGGGCTATCGGCGGTTGGCGTACATGATGCTCGACGCCGATGTCGTGGCTGTCAGCCCCTCCAGCGTCTATCGCGTGCTCAAAACGGCTGGCAAGCTGGCTCCTCGAAGTGGGAAGCCCTCCAAGAAGGGGAAGGGCTTCGAGCAGCCCCAGCGACCGCATGAGCACTGGCACGTCGATGTCTCCTACATCAACATCTGCGGCACATTTTTCTTCCTGTGCAGCATCCTCGACGGCTACAGCCGATTCGTCGTCCACTGGGAGATCCGCGAGTCCAGGAAGGAAGCCGAGGTCGAGACGATCATCCAGCGGGCGCGCGAGCAGTTCCCCGGTGAACGCCCCAGGATCATCACCGACAACGGCCCGCAGTTCATCGCCCGGGACTTCAAGGATTTCATCCGCATCTGCGGTATGACGCACGTCAAGACGTCGCCCTACTACCCCCAGAGCAACGGCAAGATCGAACGCTGGTTCAAGACCCTGAAAGGAGAATGCATTCGTGCCCAGACGCCTTTGAGCTTGGAGGACGCACGGCGTTTGGTTGCCGAGTTCGTGACCTATTACAACACAGTGCGCTTGCATAGCGCAATCGCCTACATCACGCCGGCCGACAAATTGGCCGGTCGCGCCGAGGCCATCTGGGCGGCGCGGCGCGAGAAACTGGCAGTGGCCGATGCCCGGCGGCGCGCCAAGACCCAGGAGAAGACGTTTGCTCAGTCACAGTCCCCTGAGTTACATTGAGAGGACCTGGGCGGAGGATAGGGCAACGCGGGGACGCGACCTGAGCGCCGACCCAGGTGCCAAGACCGGTGAGGGCGGCACGATGCCGCCCCACGGCCTACCGGGATTGGCCCGAAAGCGATAAATCCATTCACAGTTCTTATCCCCAGTCTCTAGCTTAACGAGCAACCCTGTTTGTCCCATTCCCGCTGAACCAACACACCTTCTTATGCCACAGTCACGCCCGCAGATGCGTTGAGTTGGACCTATGCCGATAACACGACCGATACCCGGGCATTGTACAAATCTTCTACGGATACCGGCCGCGTTGCGAGCATTTGGTATACCGGCGTGAGCAATGCATACACGATTGATATGAACCTGACAGATGGCCGGATGCACAAGGTGAGTCTCTTTGCGGTGGACTGGGACGGGAAGAGCCAGCAGAGCGCGTGGACGTGCTCGATACGGACGGCACCGTACTCGACAGCCGGGCAGTCCCCGTATTCATAGATGGTACATACCTGAATGCCGTGAAGATAGCGCTAACACCCGGCTACTGAACGTTTTATCGCTCCTTGAGCACGGGAGGGTCTCCGCGCACTCTGAGGGGTGGATCACAACAGCCACCTCCCAGTTGGACGGAGCCCTCCCATGCCGAACCGCATCGTCACCATCCTGGGCCGACTGCGTCAAGACCTCGCCGCTTGTCTGACTCCCGAGGCCATCCAGACCGCCGCGCGCCAGGCCGGACACTCCTGGCGGAAACGTCTCCTCGACCCCGTCACCACCCTCTATCTCTTCCTCATGCAGGTCCTCCACGGCAACACGGCCGTCTCGCATGTCGTCCATTTCGGCGACTGGTCGTTCACCGATTCGGCCTACTGTCAGGCCCGCAAGCGACTGCCACTGGCGGTCTTTCACGCGCTGTTGGAGCGGACTGCCGCGACGTTCCGGGACGCCACGGCCGGTGCCTCGGACTGGTTCGGGCATCGCGTCTGGGTCCTCGATGGCTCGGGGTTCTCGATGCCCGACACCCCCGAACTGCAACGCGCGTTCGGCCAACCGGGGAACCAGAAACCGGGGTGCGGTTTCCCCGTCGCCCGTTGGCTGGCGCTGTTCGACCTGGCGACCGGGATGCTGCTCCGCGCGGCGACGGTGCCGTTGCGGACCCACGACATGGCCCTGGCCAAGGACGTCGCCGACGACCTGAAATCAGGTGATGTTGTTCTGGGCGACTGTGGATTATGCTCGTATGCTCATCTTGCCAAATTGCACGTGCGCGGCCTGCACGCCGTGTTCCGCATGCATCAGCGGCGGATCGTCGACTTCACGCCGGGGCGTGCCCAGGCCCCGGCGAAGTCGAAGCGGACGCGGGCGGCAGGACTGCCCCACTCGCGGTGGGTGCGGGCCTATGGTGATTCGGATCAGGTGGTGATCTGGTACAAGCCCAAGAGTAAGCCGAAGTGGATGACGGCGGCGGAGTACGCGGAGTTGCCTGAGGAAATGATGGTGCGTGAGCTGCGTTATCGGATCGAGGCGCCGGGATACCGAACGACGGAGATCACGCTGGTGACGACGCTCCTGGACGCGGCGGTCTACCCGGCGGAGGCGCTGGCAGATTTGTACTATCGTCGCTGGCAAGTGGAACTGAATTTCAGGCATATGAAGATCACGATGAAGATGGACGTGTTGCGGTGCGAGACGGTGGACGGGGTGTTGAAGGAGTTGGCGGTTTTTTCGCTGGTTTACAATTTGATTCGCTCGGCGATGGTGGAATCGGGGCGCCTTCAGGGGGTGGCCCCGGAGCGGATCAGCCTGGTGGACACGTGGCGCTGGCTGGTGGGGGACGGGGAGAAGGACGAGTCGGTCCTGCGCGTCAACCCGGAGCGGCGCGGGCGGGTCGAGCCGCGCGTGAGGAAGCGCCGTCCCAAACAGTACCCCTTGATGAAGAAGCCGCGGTCGGCGCTCCGTAAACAATTGGCCGCTAAACAAGTTGCGGCTTAACTTCGCGGCATTCGGTACATACCTCTCTTGGAATGTCTCCGGCCACGTCGTGTTCCGGATGACCAATACCACTACGAATAACACCGGAGACCTGATCCAAAACGCCGTCATCAGCGGCCTGTTCTTCGATCCTGCGGCAAGCACCGTGCCACCCGCGTCCCCATCCGCCACTCTCAGCCTCAGTCCCGCTTCCCTGTCCGTTCCGTCCGGCAGCACATTCATGGTCGACGCCGTGCTGAATACCGGCGGCCAGGCCGTTGCCGGTACGGAAGAGCACCTGCAGTACTCATCGAATTTGGCGTTTGTGAGCGCCGACAGTGCGGGAAGTGTCCTGCCGCAGGAAGTGCTCACGACGTCCGATCCGGCAAACCGCACGCTCACGTTCTCCCGGGTGCGGCTCGACAGCGGTTTCACCGGCAGCGGCCGGATTGTGCGCCTCACCTTCCGCGCCGTCAGTGCGGGCGCGGCCACGGTCACCGTTGATCCGGCAACGTCTCTGGTACTGGAGCCGGAGAACGGCGGCAACATCCTGCAATCCGTGGCGAACGGGTCGTACACGGTTACGTCGTCAGGCCAGACGCCCTCCTGCGGCGACAGTGTCTGCACGGCAGGAACCGAGACCCTCGCCAGCTGTCCGGCGGACTGCGGCACTTGTCCGACTTCTTCCGCGCCGTCCTCTTCGTCTGCTCCGCCGGCTTCCTCTGTCGCTCCGCCACCGACTGGTGGAGGTGGAGGAGGTGGAGGTGGAGGCGGCGGAGGAGGAGGCGAAGGCGGCACCATCGACGGCACGCCGACCGCCGTCTGCACCGGAAGGGGGCGCTGGAGTCCGCAAGACCATCGGCGGATCATCCTCATCCTCCTCGTCCTCGACTGCACGCCGCCGCTCCGGCAACAATGGATATCGCAGCACTCGCGCTGCAGGCACTGAGTGCTCCGGTGAAAGGCGAGACGCTCTCGGTTTCCTACCGCGGGACTGCCATCCGGATCCAAGACGTGCTGAGTACGCAGTGGTTCTTCCCGTTCGTCCGGTTCCTGCTCGCTGCGGGACTGGCACAGGGGAAGAGTGATGCTGGCGGCGTCCCGACGGCTCTCTTCGCTCCCGCAATGCCCGTCACCCACGCCGAAGCCATCAAGATGCTCCTCCTCGCAACGAAGGTTGACATGACGAAAGTGAGCGAGCACCCCGACGAATACCTGGCCAAGGGTCAGTGGTTTTCCTCGTACTTCAAAGCGGCGGAGGATCGCAAGTGGCGGCTGCTGACGACGAGCCTCAACGGCAACGGCTTCGCCACCCGTGGCCCATCGCACGGCACCTGGTCGACGCATTCCAGATTCCGGCGGCGACCGCTCCGTCCGCTTCTCCGACCTGCCGGCCAGTCACCCGTTCGCCTCCGACATCAACACGTTGGTCTCCCCTCGGCATCATGAGCGGAGATGACAAGAAGACGACGGTGCGGCCCAATGATCCGATCAACCGCGCCGAGTTCGCCAAGCTCGTCACGACGGCGATCAATGTGCTTTCGCGGATGGGCAGGTACAAGCAGAGGCGTTTTCAGCGCCGGTTCAGCTCAAAGCCGGCCGCATCTCCGTCCCACGATCCGGGCGGAAGTATCTG
>CAWHUG010000008.1:0-220060 GCA_963832405.1 uncultured Isosphaeraceae bacterium | reverse complement strand
CTACGGAACCGAAGGTTATTGGTTCGAATCCAATCGGGTGTATTTACGACAGATTGCGACAGGGGCCGCATAGTTCCGCCACTCAAGGGTTTGCGGCCGACGGGTTCGGAGGGACTGATATCAGGCGTTCCGCCTGTATCCGCCCCATTCCGCCCCTCTCCACCCTCTCCGTAGGGCCAGGGAAGGGACAAGGGGTTGCTTATATGCGGGCCGTCCGTACCCGTGGCGGCGGCCGACTCGGGCTGGTCCGGGGCAGGGCGCAGGGTCGGCACCGCCGCGGCGGCGGCGTCGATGTCGTGGCGGCGGGGCCGGGTGTAGCGCCCGGTCAGTTCCAAGGTCGAATGCCGCATGAGGCGTTGCACGACTCGGGGCGATCCCCCCGCCTGATCGGCCAGCGCGGCGCACTGGCACCGGAGGGCGTGGAAGTCAAAGACCAGACCGGCCGCGTCGCGGTAAGGGATGCCGGCCGCGTCCAGGTCGATCCGGAGCATGTCCGCCCCCTTCTCGGGCAAGGTGCAATACTGTTCGGCTCGAAATTTGCTCTCGGCCGCAATTGGTGGCAGTTGGTCTTCGGCCCGGCCGCCAGAGTGGTCCGTGAACTGCCAAGTTGACGGGCTGGAAACGGGTGGGTTCGACACGATGCGAACTCCGCCAGGCATGTTCAAAGAGGCCCTTCTGGCGGCCGGCGCAGCGCCGAACACCGCGGCCGGTTCCTGGGCAGGGAACCGGGCGGTGTTGAGGTGCAGGCGGCAAGCGATCAGGCTTACTCCGAAGGGTGGTCGGGGTTCGGGCGATCGGTCGCGATCGGTTTTTGTTTTTCCAGATGTGCTTGGACTTCCTCCAGCGAGGCCCAACCTTGAAAGTAGAACTGCAGCATCTCCCAGGTTCGCTTGGTGGGCTTGCGTCCGGTCCACAGGACGATGAGCAGGCTGGCGATCAGGGCGGTGTAGATCTGCAGGGCAACGCCGTTCTCCGATGTCGTCAGGAGTTGCTTACAGCCCAGAACGCATTTCAGCCAGCGGAAAAACAGTTCCACCGTCCACCGATAACGATATCCCAGAGCCACCAGTTCGGCGGGCAGGTCGAGCTTGTTGGTGAGCAGCCACCACGTCTCCAACACCCCCTCGTCGTTGGTACGTTGCACCTTGATCAGCCGAAGTTCATGGTCCTTGAGTTCGTTCTTGTGATGCGGCGTGCCCAGGCGTTTCAAGCGCTCGTCGCTCACGACGCCTGCCGCACGGTCGGCCGCGGAGAGCGGGCATTCCGACTCCGCCGTATAAGAGCCGTTGTCCTTGATGCGTCCAATGAACGACGAGCGTGCTTCGAGGATCTCCCGATAAAGTCCGTGATCGAGATAGCCGCGGTCGATGACGTACAGGCGTCCCGGCCGCAGCATGGCCCGCAGTTGATCCGTTTCCGAACCAGAGGCGTGGGTAATGGAGGCATCCAGGGGAACCCCGCAGAAGACGTCGAAGTGCAGGTGCAGCTTGACTCCTCGATGCTCGGCATCCTTCCACAAGGCCCAGGCCATGCGCGGAAACGCGCGAAAGATACTGCCGTCCACGGCGGTGAGATGGAGCAACTGTTGCGCGTCAGGCCCATCGACAATCGGCGCAGCCTTACCGGCCAGTTCCCGCAGGATTTGGTGCAGGGCCTTGGCGTCAAACAACCGCGCGGCTTCGCTGAACGAACCCAGCGACGTGGGCCGAATGCCCAGTCGGCGTTGGACGGCCTCGAGGGTCGAAGCCTGCTGCAAGCCGCGCAAGCTGGTAATCGTGGGACTAAAGAAGTAGAGCAGCAGGAGGCAGACGTACTGGTCGTAGAACAACTGGCGGTTGCCGGCCCGATCGCGCTGGGTACCGATGTCCTTGAGTCGCGCCAACAAGGGCACCAGCGTGTCGAAATACTCCAGCCCTTCGATGTCACTGGGCTGCAAATGCGTCGTCGTGGTCGGGCCATCATTGCCTCCATGCCATCCCGGCAGTTACCGGGTACGCATGAAGGCATCGCGCAAATGCCATGCCAAACCGCTTGCGCAAATTCCGTGCCGAACAGTATTGGGCAAGGTGAACACGGGGGCGCCTGAGGGCAGTTCCGCGACGAACGCGGCCAGGTTGGCGGCCACGTCCCCGGGTAGGGGCAGCGTCGCGGGCTCGCTGTTCTGGTGTAGCACGCGGCCACGGTCACGCTGGGGGCGGTCCCGAAGTCGAACGCCTCGGGCGTGATCGACCCGATTTCGGAGTATCGCAGTCCCGAGGCGACGGCCAGCCGATAGCACAGCGCCCGGGCCGGGCCGGTCATGTGCGGTAGGTCGGTCCCCGTTGCGCCGCGTCGATGAGGCGGCGCAGGTCGTCCAGGGAGAGGGTCCGCCAGTCGTGGCCGGTCTTCTTTCGCGTTGAACCCCGCCACCCCGATCAGGAGGTCTGACGTCAGCCGGCCGGACTTCCAAGCCCAGCGGGTAACGCGCGGATGGCGGCGCGGTGGTGGTTGCAAGTCTGGAGTGATCGGCCTTCCGCCCGGATGGAAGCCAGGGCGGCTTGAACCCGGTCGGGGGTCAGGTCGGACAGCCGGGCGGCCTTGACCATTTCGGCAACGCGTTGCCGGACCGTGAGGCGGTCCGCCCGGGTCAAGGTTTTCCCGTCCAGGTCGGACAACCGGCCACCCCGCATCACGGCCACCAAGCGGCGGGCGCGGTCCGAAGTCATTCCCGCATGTTTCGGCGTCGCGCCTTGGCGAGAAGATCGCTTTCCCAAGCGTCCAGGTGATCGGCCAGGGGGCGGGCTGCGTCCGTCGCCAAGGCTTGATCCCGGGCGTCGATCAAACCGCTCCGGACTTTGACAGCCTCGGATTCCGCCTTGGCGGCCATCAGCTTTGTGGTCACAAGGTCGGGGTGTCCCTTCCGCTCCACTTGGCGGCCGGCGCCGTCAACGTAGCGGTAGAACCACGTTCCCCGCTTCTTTCGGTACGATGCCATTCCCTCATCTCCCCTCATCTGGAGTGCGCTGGGCACACTCGTATTGTCGCATACTGTTGTATCAGGGCGCAATAGGGTACTTACTGGCGGATCGGCGTTCCTTTTGAAAACCGGGGGTTTTCAAGATTCGGTCAGGCACATAAGTCACTGAGAAAGGTTGAGGTCTCGGCGGCGTTTGATTTCTCGTTTGAATTCGAGACTTTAGCACCACCACCGGGAATCATCGCGGCCTGGCGCGGTGGAGTGTCTTCATCGTTTGCTCGCGCGAAGGACCCTGGGCCAGGGCTTACGCACCAGGTTTCTCGGGGATTTGGGCCAGTACTCTCAAGAGATAGTCGTTCTTCCATCCCGCAATCAGGCGCCGAGTGGCAATACTCTTGCCTTTGCTGGTCTTCTCCGCCTTGAGCAGACATAACGCCAGCTTGCGGAGCCACGCCAAGTTCATCGCGCTGTTCCCGGCCCAGTGCCGTTGGTCATCCTCACGGAAGCAGACGTCCAGAACCCAGTGCAGCGAGTTCTCGATCCCCCAATGACCCCGCACCCATCGCAGATACTGCTCCGCCGTCGCGGCCGTGCTGCTGATGAAGTAACGGATTCAATGCTCGCCACACCATCGACCAGCCGATGGCTGATCACCATCACGATCGCCGTCAGTCCGATCCAAAGGTCCGCGTTCCGGATCCCCTCCGGATGGGTGATCACACAGCAGGTGCGGGTTCTCCTGGCAGCGCTGCGAACCTCTTCCGTCTGACACTCGGTGAAGTCCACCCCGGGTTCGCCCTGATCCAACGCGGTATCGAACGCCCGCTTGATGTCCTCGTAGAGATGCGGCTGATTCTCCTTGGCGGCCAGCACGTAGTGACCACCTCGGCCGACGATGTCAGCAGCGATCTCCTTCTGACAGCCCATGGTGTCGATGGTCACCACGGCCCCGTTCAAGTCGAGCAGTTCGAGCAACTCGGGAATGGCGGTAATCTCGTTGGATTTGGCGTCGGTGGCCACTTGCCCCAAGGTCAAATGATTCTCGACCGACCCGGGCTGACGACAGGGACGCCGATCGGCCGACGGTACGCCGGGCGGAGCCGCGTTGGGCCTTGCCGTCGATGGCGATCCGTGTCAGTTCGGGCGGAGCCGTGGCGATCGGAGTCAATCCGTTTCGAGCTCCTCAGCGCCGTGATCCAGGCGGAGAAGCCCTTCTGAAAGGCCACCGGGTCGAGCCGGCAGAAGACTCGTCGGAAGGTGTCGTGCGAGGGGATGCCGCCAGGCAAGGTGAGGAAGGTTTCGAGCCAGTCGCTGCTTGGAGTGACCGTAGTCGGCGATCTGCACCCAGGTATCGGCGCCGCAGAAGACACACCGCAGGTGGCGATGAAGACGATCTCATCGAGTCGGTGGATTTGCCCGTTGGTTCGCGGCGGGGATCGGGCAAGTCCGCGAAATGACTCGAGGATGGAGACCGGGTTGCTGGCCGGAGTCATGGCGGTCGTGTCTGAGCCGACGCGTCCTCGCGTGGACATCCCTGAAGAAGTCGAAATCCTCCAGGTGGTCGATGCTACAAAAGCCGTCCGATACCCTGCCAGCCGGACTGGACAACAGAGGCGAGTCGCAATTTCCCAGAGCACCCAGACAGCCCAGGCCTGATGCGTAAACTTGCCTGGCGGCATCCCCTCGCACGACACCTTCCGACGAGTCTTCTGCCGGCTCGACCCGGTGGCCTTTCAGAAGGGCTTCTCCGCCTGGATCACGGCGCTGAGGGCTCGAAACGGATTGACTCCGATCGCCACGGCTCCGCCCGAACTGACACGGATCGCCATCGACGGCAAGGCCCAACGCGGCTCCGCCCGGCGTACCGTCGGCCGATCGGCGCTCCCTGTCGTCAGCGCCGGGTCGGTCGAGAATCATTTGACCTTGGGGCAAGTGGCCACCGACGCCAAATCCAACGAGATTACCGCCATTCCCGAGTTGCTCGAACTGCTCGACTTGAACGGGGCCGTGGTGACCATCGACGCCATGGGCTGTCAGAAGGAGATCGCTGCTGACATCGTCGGCCGAGGTGGTCACTACGTGCTGGCCGCCAAGGAGAATCAGCCGCATCTCTACGAGGACATCAAGCGGGCGTTCGATACCGCGTTGGATCAGGGCGAACCCGGGGTGGACTTCACCGAGTGTCAGACGGAAGAGGTTCGCAGCGCTCGCCAGGAGACCCGCACCTGCTGTGTGATCACCCATCCGGAGGGGATCCGGAACGCGGACCTTTGGATCGGACTGACGGCGATCGTGATGGTGATCAGCCATCGGCTGGTCGATGGTGTGGCGAGCATTGAGATCCGTTACTTCATCAGCAGCACGGCCGCGACGGCGGAGCAGTATCTGCGATGGGTGCGGGGTCATTGGGGGATCGAGAACTCGCTGCACTGGGTTCTGGACGTCTGCTTCCGTGAGGATGACCAACGGCACTGGGCCGGGAACAGCGCGATGAACTTGGCGTGGCTCCGCAAGCTGGCGTTATGCTGCTCAAGGCGGAGAAGACCAGCAAAGGCAAGAGTATTGCCACTCGGCGCCTGATTGCGGGATGGAAGAACGACTATCTCTTGAGAGTACTGGCCCAAATCCCCGAGAAACCTGGTGCGTAAGCCCTGACACCTTTCCCTGGCTGTAGTCGCAGCATGCGAACCGGTGTCCGGCAGCGGTCGGGCGTGCGGTCTCCTGTGCGGGAAGCGATCCGGGAACGAACAGCAAGGCGAGAAGAGCGATGAGGAGAGGGCGGCTCATGATGCTTCCTTTTGGGGAGATTGACCTTGGCCTTGGAGAAGAGTCGACATAGCGCGGGGGCGCGCTTGACTGCGCTGCCCCGCGAGGGGACACGGCCCCAGCAGGCGGCAATGCTGCTTTCCAGCCCACGCGGAGCAGGCCGGCCAGCTCTTCCCGGACTGCGGTATGGGCCGGGTCGTTGGCGACGTTGACCGTCTCCCAGGGGTCTTTCTCCAGGTCGAACAGGGCGGCTGGGGTCGCCCGGTCGCGGAAGGTCAAGTAACTGTGGGTCCGCGTCCGGACGGCCTGCTCGTCCGGGTTGTTCCCCACCATGAAGACAGCCCGTTTCCAGGGCCGATCCGGGTTGGCCAGCAGGGGGACGAAGCTGGTCCCTTCCAGGTTCTCGGGCAGGTCGAGTCCGACCAGGTCCCCGAGGGTCGGCACCAGGTCCACGAACTCGACGAACTGGTGGCAGACCTGGCCGTTCGCCCGGGCGCCGGGCATGCGCACGAACAGGGTGACGCGCCGGGTCGCCTCGAGCATCGAGTACTTCGACCAGAAGCCATGATCACCCAGATGGAAGCCGTGGTCGCCCAAAAAGACGACGATCGTGTCGCTCGGCCAAGCCGGTCCGGTCGAGAGCGTCCAGGATCAGGCCCACGTTGTCATCCACGAAGCTGATGCACGCATAGTACGCGGCGATGGCCTCACGGACCTGCCTCTCCGTCGGTTGGCCCTGCGTGAAGACGTCGGGATTCATTCCAGACGCACGATTGACATACGCCCGGGGAAAACCGACGAGGCTTGACGGGGTGCCGGTGGGAGCGGGATCGAGGCCGGGTCATACATGTCGATATAGTGCTTCGGAGCAATCAGGGGCGTGTGCGGCCGGCTCTGCGAGACGCTCAGGAAGAAGCGCTCGCCCGTGCGGGCGAACTCCTCCAGCAGCGCCGCCGCCGTGCGGGCCATCCGGTAGTCATGCTCATCCTCGCGGGCCAGGCCGGAATCGCCGTAGCGGTCGGACTGCTGCATTCTCCAGACGCGGAACTCGGGACTCGTCTTGTCTGTCGGCGGCAGGCTTCCAGCCCGAGGGTCGATTCGGCGGCGGAAACGTGAGAATCGGCTTGGGTCCTTTCCACCCCGGCGGCTTCTCGTACATCTCGATCCGGTCGAACGCGGCCATTTGCTTCGGAGCATATTCGACCGTGTGGAAGAGCTTGCCGACATCGGCCGTCGTGAACCCCTTGGCGTTGCAGAACTCCGGTAACGTCAGGACCCCTGGCGGCAGGTGGTCCTTCATCACGTCGCTGTTGGTGAACACGTGCGTCGAGAGTGGCCGCAGGCCGGTCAGGAACGAGGTGCGTGTCGGGTTGCAGCAGATCGCCTGGCAATACGCCGAGTCGAAGCGCACGGCCGAGTGGGCGAACCGGTCGAGGTGTGGCGTCTGGCAGATCGGGTTGCCCGCGCAGCCCCAGACCCCGGCGTTACAGTCCTCGATATCAATGAACAGGATATTCATCTTCGTGGTATCGGGCATGCCGGCCAGGGCGGCCAGCAGGACGGTCAGGCTCAGGCACGCGGTCATCGGTCCCCTCCTCATGCTGGTGGTCGATGGTTCCCCGGCCCATGATAACGGTCGTGCGGGTCGCTCGCACCCGCCTGGGCGAGCGTCCCAGGGTTTGTCCGCCTGCAGGGCCGTCTCGGTATGCCCGCCCTCGTGGACGCTCGAGAACACACGCCGGACCACGCGTGCGCGCACCGAAAGTACGACAGTTCGCTCTGAACTCAACACGCTTGCCGCGCGCCTATCATGCCCGCAGCACCGTGTTTCGCCATCGGCCAGACGGCGCGTGGCCTGCCGTCGGCCTGCGGATCGCTCGCTCCGGCCGCCGGGCATGTCTGAACAAGGAGAATCGGCATGGCTTTCACCGCCACCCGGGACTTGCTCCTGCCCGCCACCGTGACCGGCTCCTGGCCGCGACCGCGTTGGTACAGTGCTAACTTGTGGGGCCGGCCGCTGGACAGCGCCATGATGGACCCTTGGTTCCGCGAGCAGTTCACGGACGCCCATGCGATCGTGGCCGCCGACCAGGCCCGCGCCGGCCTGGACATCCTCACCACCGGCGACTATCACCTGGACGAGGACGTCGCCGGCCGGTCGTGGCACCACTACCCGCTCCAGCGTTGGAAAGGGCTGGAGCACGAAGAGCTGCAGACGGAACGCACGCGGTCGCCGCTGTTGTCCTATCCGGTGGGGACGATGCTCGATTCGATCTACAAGACCTGGCGCTGGCCCCGCGTGGTGGGCAAGGTCGAGCACGACCCGAAGAACCCGCTGGAGTACGCCAAGATCTGGCGGATCACGCAGCAGGCCATCGCGGCCAGCGGCCGGCCCGTCAAGTTCGGCACGTGCTCGGCCCAGGTGCTGGCCTTCTTTCTGGATAGCCACACGCCGCACTACGACCTGGACGACAAGAAACTACTGATCTGGGACATGGCCGAGGCGATGAACCGGGAACTGCGACAACTGGCGGTTTCCGGCTGCAAGGTGATCCAGGTCGAAGAACCGACGCTGCACTTCATGGCCCGCTACAGCCCGGAGAAGAAGGAGTTGCTGGATTTTCTCGTCGAGGCGTTCAACCGGGAAGTGCAGGGCCTGGACGACGTGGAGATCTGGATCCACACCTGCTGGGGCAACCCGAACATGCAGAAGGTGTTCAGCGACGAATCCTATGCCAACTCGGTAGAGATCTACCTCGAACGGTTGAAGGGCGATGTGTGGACCATCGAAGCCACCGAGAACAACTTCCGCGAGTTGCCCCTGTTCGCACCGTACAAGAACTCACTGAAGAAAAAAATCGCGGTCGGGGTCATCAGCCACCGCACACTGCAGGCGGACTTCCCAGAAGTCATCGCCGGGCGAATCCGCGAGTGCCTGAGGTACATCCCAGCCGACAAGCTGGCCCTGTCGACCGACTGCGGGTTCGGCCGGCAGGGATTCAATCGCCACTTGGCCTTCTACAAGACCGTCGGCATTCCACTGGCTCGTAACATCGTGCTGGGGGAACTCGGTGTGGAGCCGCGTTACGTGCCCGCCGCCGATGAACGACTGGCCTGGGACGTGTTGCCGGATTACGAACCGTTCACGCACGCGCCGCCGTTGCGGTGAAGGCGAACCGAATTCCCCGGGGTCTCCCCAGACCGATCGAGACCGGGCCAAACCGGGTGCGCGTCGGTGGGACACGCTCGAACGCCAGTATCCGGGCCTGAAGCCAGACCTCGAGCCCACGCAGGACCCCGTCGCTCAGCACCCGGTTTGGCTCGGTCTCCAACCCCATTTCGGAAACACCGCCGCGCTGCTAAAGTCAGGCGTTCCTTTGGTACGAAGGTGGGTGCTCGTGGCACTCTCGACTGGAACGCTCAGGTGCGAACATGCGGCGAACCCCGGTGTCGACGTCGGACGACTCGAAGGGGAAACCGGTGGACCGCCGCCGGTTTCTGGAGGGTCTGGCCGCCCTGGGAGGTGGCGTGACCATCGCGGTGTCCACCGCGCCGTGGCGGAATGCCGCCCCGGTGCCACCACAATCCGGATCGTCGCCGTCGGGCATGGCCTCGGTCGCCACCGGCCCCACCGAGGTCCGAGGCGGCCGCGGCGCAAGCGACCAACGCCAGGAATCTCGCGACTCGGCTCACCTGGCGACCTCCAACGGCTGGTACATCCAGAACGGGCGGGCCATCTGGGGCGATGCTCTGCATAATGATTGGTGGGGAGGGTATCGCGGCCTCCCCACCGGTTGGTGGACGGACTCTCCGCTCCGTCCCAGTCTCGTCCGCAACGCACCGGGGCGGTCCGGGCCCAACCTGACCGAGGATCTGGCCCGGCTGACCGACAGCATGCTGGCGTATGGCTTCCCCGGCTTCGAGCATACTCCGCCGTTGTGGTATGACCGCCGGCGTGATGCCCATGACGTGCAGCGCCGCGACGATGGCCACGTCGTCGGCCCCTTCCTGGAAATGCCCTGGGGCCGCAGCCATCAAGGTCAGGCGTGGGACGGCCTGCCCCTGTACGATCTGACGACATTCAACCCCTGGTACTTTGCCCGGATCAAGGAGTTTGCCGATCTGTGCGACCGCAAGGGGTGTATCCTCTTCTTCAACTTCTACAATCAGCACAATCTGCTGGAGACGCAGGCCCATTACTGCGACTTCCCCTGGCGTCCGGTGAACTGTCTCCAGGCCACGGACCTGCCCGACACGACGCCGGCGGCCCAGGCCTTCTACGATACAACCCATCCCCTGCGGCGCGAGTTGCATCGGCAGTACATCGGGCATTGCCTGGACAATCTGCGGGACAACCGCAATGTCGTGTTCCTGACGAGCCTGGAATACACCGGCCCACTCGCGTTCATGCAGTTCTGGCTCGAGACGATCCTGGAATGGGAGCGGCAGGCGGGCCGGAAGGTGCACATTGGCCTGGGCGCGACCAAGGACATTGTGGACGCCGTGTTTCAAGACGGCCGCTACCATCCACGGATCGATACGATCGACCTACGTTACTGGCATTCGACCCCCGACGGCAGCCTGGTGGCACCGCGGGGCGGTCAGGACGTGCCCGGCCGGTACGTCGGCGGCGCGGACCGAATGACGCCCTTGCAGATCTACCGCCAGGTCCAAGAGTACCGCCGCCTCTGCCCCGATAAGGCCATCCTGCACACGATCGGGGCCGATCAGGCGCAGACGATAGCGTTCCTGATGGCCGGAGGATCCATGCTCCTGCGTGGACTCGACTACGTGCGTGAGTACCCCGCGACGTATGAAATTCCGCTGGGTTGCCAGCACATCCTGCCGGTTTATGAGTTCCTCCGCACGCACCTGGCCGCCGACCTGCCGCGCATGCGGCCTCTGGACATCGTGGACAACCGGGAGGTCGTCTGGTGTTTGGGCGAACCGGGCCAGGCCTATCTGATCTCCATGCTCAGCAGGCCACCCGGTGATCCCTCCCGAGGGTTCCTGAGCGGGGCCTTTCATCTGGACCTCTCCGACGCCCCCGGCCGGTTTGACGCCAGGTGGATCGGCCTGAGCCTGGGCACCGTGTTCGACGCCTTCGGCGGCAGCCTCGAGGGTGCCCAGGTGCTGAACCTGGCAGCGCTGGACTGGAGGCCGTGGCTGCTCTGGTTGAAGAAACGGACCGAATGAGCCCGTGGCCGTGCCGGGTACCAGCCGACTGCGGTGCAGGCTGTGGCCCGGGGGAGATCCTGCCAGGCAGAAGGGGAACAATCATGGCGAGCAGAGAGCGGTCCGCGTCCGTGCGTGGCACCTCGAATGAGAACTGGGTCGACCGCCGGCACTTCCTCACGGATCTGGCCGCAGTCGGTGGCGTGGCGGCCGTCTCGGCGGCGGCGACGAACTCGCTGGTTGCCGCCGAACCCGCGCAGGAACCGAGACCATCGACCGGCGGCACCGTGCCGGCGGCGACCGGTGATCGCGGCAAGGTCCAGGATGTCCGAGGCGAGATCAAGGAGTACAAGGACCCGAAGACAGGCGGTCGCGTCCGCCGGCTCACCGGCGACGGATCGAGCAACATCCACCCGTACTTCACCTCCTGCGCCTTCGTGGGCCCGGACGCCGACAACACCGTTTTCATCTCGAACCGCACCGGCGCGTACCAGTGGCACTTGCTGAACATCCCCACCGTGCGCCTGGTGCAACTGACGGCCGGCCAGAAGCTCTCACCCAACCTGGCGTGCCTGGCGCGGAGCGGCCGGCTGTTCTACTTCGACGACCAGGTGCTCCGATCGGTCCATACCGACACGCTGGAAAACCGTGAACTGTACCGCGTGCCGGCCGGGTTCAAACCGGCCCTGCCCACCTGCACTGCCGACGGCCGCTACGTGGCCTTTGCCTACAGTCAGGAGACAGCGCTGAGCACGGAGACCGGCCGCATCTACTCCACGATGCACGAGCGTTATTATCAGCACCCCCATTCGGTCATCATGCGGATCGACACCGAAACGGGCGAGGCGCTGGCCGCCTGGGGCGATGCGACCTGGATCAGCCATGTCCTGATCCACCCCACCGAGCCGAACCTGATCCTCTTCTGCCACGAGGGCGGGAGCACGTGCGTCCAGCAGCGGATGTGGATCGTGGATCTGCGCCACCAGCAGGTGCGCGAAGCCGCGCCGCTATATCCCCAGCGGCCTGGTGAGTCGTGCGTGCATGAGTACTTCACGCAGCAGGGCGACGTGGGTTTCCAGTACACGCTGGACCGCGCGGGCCACCGCGAGGAGTACAACGCCTTCATCCGCCCCGACGGCACGTGGATCCGTCAGTACCGTTTCCCCGGTCCCCGTCCGGGCCACATGCAGTCGAACTCCGACAACAGCCTGGTGGTCGGCGATGGGGCCTACCTTTCTCCCAAGGACAAGGACGGCAACCAGTACATCGGCTTGATGACGCACGTCAATGGTGACGTCCAGATCCGCCGTCTGGCCTGGCACGGCAGCTCCTGGCTCACCCAGGCCAGCCACGGCCATCCCAGTTTCAGCCCCGACGACCGCTGGGTCATCTACAACTCCGACGCCGGCAAGTGCGATAATGTGTACATGGCCGACGTACAGAGCGTCTGACCTCCGGAAACTGCCTGCTCAGCGCTCGGTCGGACCTCGGTGCGGCGCATCCTACTGCGGTTCACAGTTGAGTGGCGCTGGTGTTCTGGAAGCCCGAAGCGCCAGCGAGTGCATTCTCTCTGAGCCGACACAAAAATGCACTCGCTGGCGCTTCGGGCTTCCAGGATCTCTCTGGCGCAACACAAGCGTGAACCGCTCTAGGGTGAGGGGAAAAGGATAGTGACGGAACCAGGACCACTCTCGTCAGGACGGCCCCGGCGCGCAGAGCACGTGATTGCGGTGAGCGCGACCGGTCGGGCGCCACGGAGCGGGCGGTGGACCGGGGCGCGACTCCGGGTTAGGATCCCCTCCAGTATTCCCGGCGGATCTCGGAGCGGTCGGCGCCGCCGCGACCCCGGGCGTTCGACCGAAGCGAGCTCGACTTTCATGCCCGCACATTCCCGCGCGATCCTCGCCCTCTCGCTCCTCGTCCTGGTGCCATGTTCCCTGCCCGCGGAGGAGCCCCCGCAGCTCACAATCGGCCGGCTCGCCGACGGACGCATCGCGGTCCCCACGAACCAGGTCCTCGCGCCGGCGGGCCAGCAGGTCGAGTTCTCCGGCCGGCCCGTGGACCTGGCGCTGATCGATGGAGGCCGCACGCTCGTCGTCAAGAACCTCAACAATCTCGTCCTCATCGACACGGCCAGCGGCGAAGTGAAGCAGACGCTCGCCTCGCCGGCCGGGTTCAGCGTCGTCGGCCTGGTGGCCGAGGACCGATCCCTCCTCGCCACGGACGTCAAGGACCATCTGCGCCGCGCCGTGCGCGGTGACGACGGCCGTTTCACCTGGGAGGAGCCGATCCGGCTGAATGCCCCGCAGGTCCAGGGTGCCTCTTACCCGGCCGGGATCGCGCGTCTCGATACCGGGCGAGTCTGGGTCGCGTCCTCGCGCGGGAATTGCGTTCAGCTCGTGAACCTGGATGAGGGCAAAGTCGAGCAGGAGGTCGCCGTGGGTGTGGCGCCGTATACCGTCTGCGTCGCGCGTCCGGACCGTGGCTACGCGACCAACTGGGGCGGCGACCGGCCGGCGGAGGGCGACCGCCAGGCCGGCAGCTCCGGCACACCGGCACACGTCGATGAGCGCGGCATCGCCAACCGGGGCACCGTCTCCGTGCTCGGCCGGCACGACGGCGCGTGGCGGCAGGAGAAAACCATCGCGGTCGGTCTCCACCCGAGCGGCATGGCGCTCGACCGGTCCGGGCGCTTCCTCTACGTGGCCAACGCCAACAGCGACACGGTGTCCGTGATCCGCACGGACTGCGACGCGGTCGTCGAGACGATCGCCTGCCGTCCCGACGGCCGGCTCCCCTTCGGCAGCGGCTGCAACGCGCTGGCCTTGAGTCCCGGCGGCGAGACGTTGTACGTGGCCAACGGGACGAATAACGCCCTCAGCGTCGTCCGCCTCGGCGCCGGGCGTGCGGCGCCGGCGGCACGCGGCCCGAGCGGAGCCAAGTCGCGGGACTGATCCCGACCGGCTGGTACCCCGGCGCCGTGCTCGTCTCCGAGGACGGGAAAACACTGTATGTCGCCAACGTCAAGGGCGTCGGCGCCCTGGGCGGCCGCCGCGCCGCCGAGAAGGGCCGGAACTCGCACGACCATCTCGGCAGCGTGTCGATCCTGGCCGTGCCCGACGACGAGCAGCTCGCGCGCGACACCGAGACCGTCCATGCGAACAACCGGCTGGCGTACAGCCTCGCCGGCCTGGAGCCGCCGCGGCCCGAGGCCAGGCCCGTCCCCGTGCCCGCGCGCACGGCGAGCCGTCCTTCTTTCAGCACGTCATCTACGTCATCAAGGAGAACCGCACCTACGACCAGGTCTTCGGCGACATGAGGCAAGGCAACGGCGACCCGCACCTCGTGCTCTACGGCGAGGACGTCACGCCGAACCAGCACAAGCTGGCGCGTGAGTTCACCCTCTTCGACAATTTCTACTGCAGCGGCGTACTCGAGCGCCGACGGCCACCAGTGGGTCAACGAGGCGTACGTCACCGACTATCTGGAGAAAGCCTTCGGCGGCTTCACGCGCAGCTATCCCTACGAGGGCAGCGACCCGCTGGCTTTTGCCTCCAGCGGGTTTCTCTGGGACAACGCGCTGGCGCACGGGAAGACCTTCCGCAACTTCGGCGAGTTCGTCCGCGAGTCGGCCCCGAAGGGCGCGGACTGGTTCGCCATGTACGAGGAATCCCGCACGGGCGCCGACAAGTTCCGGGTGGAGGCCCGCGTCAACGTCGCGTCGCTGGAGCGTTACACGCACCCGGCTTACCCCGGCTTCGTCCTGTCGATCCCGGACGTGTACCGCGCCCGCCTGTTCCTCGAGGAGTTGGCGGCGTGCGAGCGTGCAGGGGCCTTTCCGAACCTGGTCTATCTCTACCTGCCGTGCGACCACACGAACGGAACGCGGCCCGGTCAGCCCACACCCCGCGCGACGGTGGCCGACAACGATCTGGCGCTGGGGCGAGTGGTCGAGGCGGTCAGCCGCAGCCGGTTCTGGAAGGACACCTGCATCGTCTCGGTGGAGGACGACCCTCAGAATGGCTTCGATCACGTGGACGGCCACCGCACCGTCGCGCTGGTCATCAGCCCGTACACCAGGCGCGGGTTCGTGGACTCGACGTGCTACAACCAGACGGGCCTGGTCAAGACGATCGAGCTGATGCTCGGCCTGCCGCCGATGAATCAGCTCGACCTGTCGGCGACGGCCCTGCGCGCTGCTTCCAGCCCGAGCCGGACCTGACCAGCTTCACGGCGGTGCCCAACCGCATCCCGCTCGACGAGAAGAATCCGCCGCTGGAGGCCCTGCGGGGCGAGGCCCTGCACTGGGCGAAGGCGTCGCTCGACCTGGACCTGGACGACGCGGACGAGGCCGACGAGGATATGTTCAACCGGATCCTCTGGCACGCGGCCCGCGGCGATGGCGTACCCTACCCGAGTGAGTTCGTCGGGGCGGCCGAATAGGCGACCGAGCGATCGACCGGACGTCTCGGCGGCGGGGTGGGCGTGCTTGACCTGGGCGCCCTCCCGCGCCCGGGAAACCTGGCACACCAAGATCAATGCCGACCTCGGCCTGCCCGAGGACCCCGCCACGAAGGCGCTGTTCGCATTCGTCGATCAAGCGCTCAAGAAGTTATGGCCGGCCCGATGCCGCCGCGGCCACCGGTCAGGGTCTTTCCCAGAAGCGGCTGTCCTGTCCTTCTGATTTCTCAGGCGGGTTGTGCCGCCCGGCGACGAAAAAGGAGCCCCGGGGTATGCAACAGCGGCTCAAGGGGCCGCGGCCGGCTGGCCGGCGGCGACACCATACCGCAGAGGAGGGGCGCCTCGCTGATGCGCCCCGATGTCGGCGCGCGCCCGGTGAAGCCGGCGCTGAAGTTGGGGATGACCTGGCCCGCCGCCGCTCCGGGACTGTCCGGCGCAAGCTGGAAGCGGCCCGTCCGCGTGGCCAGGTCAAACCCGGCATCGGCGCTGTTGACCGGCTCCCCACGAACGCCATGGACTTCCTGGCCCTCGGGAATGCGACCGTTGTAGAGATCATAGTCGAAGTCGTTATCGACGTTCTGCTTGTTCGCGCTGGCGCTGTAGTCGCGCGGCGAACGGACTTGCAGGAGGTTGTTGCGCGACATGGTGTGCTTGACGATCCGATTGCCGCCCAGGCCGCCGGTCGGCAACCATTCGTCCGACCGGAACAGCGTGTTGTGGAAGATGTACATGTGGCCGGTCATCCACTTCTCGCCGTCGGCGAACCCCATCTTCAGGAAGTTGCCGCCGCCGGCGCCGGGCTGAGACTGGCTGTGCGCGACCACGTTGCGCCAGATGTACAGGGGACCGATGGAGGCCGGCGCGTTGCCGATCATCATCATGCACTGGGTGATGTAGTTGTCCCAGATGCGCACGTTGCGGCTGCCGCCTTCCACCTCCAGGCCGTCATCCCAGCCATGGCTCACCAGGTTGCCGTAGATGTCCGAGTCCGGCCCCGGTGCGCCCGGAAGCTGCCGTTACTGCCGCCGCCAATGACGTCATTGTACATATGATCTAAATCGGAATAGAACTCATTGTAGCGAAAGACGTGGTTGCCGCCCGTGTTGAACAGCGTGATGCACTGGGGACCCTGCGTGTGCGTGGGGTACTTCGGCTCGTACCAGGTGCTGCCGTCATAGCGGGGATGGTGCAGCTTGCAGCGCTGGACGATGAGGCGCTCCAGGGCGGCGCTGCGCGAGTAGATAGCTGCATCGTAGTCCTTGCCGAACCCGGTCTTGGGGTCCAGCCGGCCCCAGTCGGAGATGTCGCCGTCCTCGATGATGATGTCGTGCCCGCCCTCGATCGTGACGGCGCCGATGATCCCCTTGGGCGTGCGGTTGGCGGTCCCCGCCCCCTTGAGCGTGAACCCGCGCAGGATCACGTAGGAGGCGTGGACCGTGATGCAGGCCTCCTGCTCGTGCCGCACATCAATCGTCGCGCCCCGGCCGTCATAGAGCCGATAGGCCTCGGGCGTGCCGGAGTCAGTGACCATCAGAGGCGTATCCCGGTCGCGGACCCGGACCGTCTCGCCGATCGGGAAGGCGTCGCTCCAGGTTCGGGCCGTCAGCGTCGCGGTGGTGGCGGCCCCGGACAGGGTGAGCTCAATCTCGTAGGTGGTGGCCGGCGTGAGATGGACGAGACTGCCACGGTAGTCGGTCAAGTCCTCATCGGTCCCGGGGATGGGGTTGTAGCGCATGGGCAGCCCCTCGCTCCATTCCGCGTCTCCCTGCCGCCGGTAGCGGACCAGAACATCCCTGTTCGCGTTCCCGCCCGGTGGCGACCAGTAAACCCCCAGGCAATGAAACGTGGCGATAGCGAACGGGCCGCTGCCACGGGCAGGAGCGTCCGCCCCTGCTGTCGTGGTTTCGGCGACCAGCAGGACGATCACGACCAGGCCGAGGACTCGAGACATCATCGCGCGGGGCTCCCGGGGAACAACGGGCCTTGTCCGTTCGCGAATGAGAGTCTACCCGATTGGCCCACGCTTCGCAGGGGACGGACGGCGTGGCCTCGGGGCTTGCAGCCGGCTTTCCGCAGCGCGACGAGGCGATGCCGCGCTTCGAGCATTCTTGGGGCGCGGCCGATCCCAGAGCACACAGATAGGGACAGCCCATGAACCGACGTGATCTCCTGGGGACCGTCGCGGTAGCGACGGGACTGCGATCCATCCGACAGATCCTCTGCGCTGCCGAGGAACCGGGGCGCGTGATGACCGTCGGTGGTCCTATTGCCCCCGCGCAGATGGGCCTGACGCTGCCCCATGAGCATATCCTTGTGGACTTCATCGGCGCGGCCCGTGTCCGACGTGACCGCTACGACGCCGATGAGGTGGTGCGCGTGGCATTGCCTCACTTGCGGCGTATCCGAGAGCAGGGCGTGCGAACGCTCGTCGAATGCACCCCGGCCTATCTGGGACGCGACCCGGTTCTCCTGCGGCGCCTGGCCGAGGCCAGCGGTCTGCACGTGCTGACCAACACCGGTTACTACGGGGCCAATGGCGGCAAGCACTTGCCTGCCCACGCGCAGACCGAATCGGCCGAGGAACTGGCCGGGCGGTCGGCTGCGCGAATGGCAGGAGGGGATCGAGGGCAGCGGCATCCGGCCCGGGTTCCTCAAGATCGGCACCGATGCCGGGCCGCTGCCCGCGGTCAACCGCAAGCTGGTCCGGGCGGCGGCGCGCGTCCATGGAGCGAGCGGCCTGACGATCGCCGCGCACACCGGTGACGGTCCCGCCGCGATCGAGGAGTTGGCGATCCTGAAGGACGAGGGAGTGGACGCGTCGGCGTTCATCTGGGTTCACGCCCAGAACGAGCGGGACCCGGCCCTGCACGGGCGGGCCGCCGAGTCCGGAGCCTGGGTGGAATTCGATGGCCTCAGCCCCCAGACGATCCACCGGCACGTGGAGTTGGTCCGGGCGCTGAAGGCACGTGGGTTGCTGGGCCGGGTGCTGCTCTCACACGACGCAGGCTGGTACCACGTCGGCGAGCCGGGTGGTGGAACCTTTCGGCCCTACGACACGCTCATGGCTCAGTTCGTGCCCGCGCTGAAAGTAGCTGGTCTGACCACCGCGGAGATCCGCCAACTCACGGTGGACAACCCTCAAGCGGCGTTCACCCTTCGCATCCGACGGGCATGCTGAAACCGACCCGAGTGCAGTCAACAAGCTCCTGCCTTCTGGAGGTTGTTCTGTGTCTCCAGGATCTCCCGGAGGATCGGCGGCCTTGGCGCGCCGTGGGCGTCAGCCTGTGGCTCGAATGTGATCTCACTGGACGGATCGGGCGGTGCGACGTAGACGCGGAGGGCGCCTCCACCGCAGGGCTGGAGCCACCCGGACACGATCCTCTTGCTCACATTCGCTCCGTGCCGGCTGATCGCCCCTGCGGGTCTGAACGAGTCCTTGTGGTCGAGCACGACCGAGTACGCGTGTCGACTCGAATGGTCGAATGGTTGGACAATATCGTCGCAAGTATCACTTATGATGAGACTTAAGTATCATCGACCATGCGAGTGGCCGACTCGAATGGAGGCGCTTGGTCGCCCACGAAAGGAGCAGGCGAGATCGCAATCAACCATACATCTTGTCTGCTGGCCTGGTCATCCGGTGACGACACGTAAGCGGTCGAGGACGCAGGCGAGACGGACCGATCACGAGACGGTGAGCAGATTGGCGATATGTATACCGGCGATGTCGAGCCAAAACATCGGCCGATTCCGTTCTCTTTTTTCTGTGGAACCTAGGAATCGAACTGGCGCGTGCCCCTCCGTTCTTTCTGGCCGGCTCTCTCGCGTCAATCCAGAACAAGATCGGCGTCCCGGATCGGTTCACAGCATGGCCAGGATCGGGCCAGAGACGATCCTGCATGTGGAGCGTATGGGCCGACGTACGAGTGAGTCCCGCGCATCAGGACCAGCCGCCCTCCCTCGCGGATGTCCCAGATCGCTGACTGCGTTCTGCGTCGAACAGAACGGGCGTACCGCTTTCACGATGAGCGCTACGGCACGGGTTGTTCCGTCGCGCCCATGGCCACCCGTCGCCAGATCGGGCGAGAACGAGTGTGGAAGGCTGGGCGTGCGAGCGCGTCCTTGTGTGGATTCTCAGCCGCTTCCACCCGATTTGGTGCTTGGTGTCAGGCGCTCGATGCAAGTTTCCTTGGTGCTGGCGGTTATGACTTGCTGACCAATCAGGATCGAACCCGATTGGTGGTGCTTGGTCCTGATTGGTGGACGGTCCACGCCACAGCAGGGTTCGGTCGCGCACACACCCTTCTGGGGGCCGGTGTGTTCTTCATGACCTCCGGATCCGGCGTGTTGGAGGGCATCGTACCGGCGCGTGTTCCAGTAACGCGTTACTGGCGCAGCCGATCTGGGAAGTCTGCCGGACAGCTCCTATGCGCCTCATCGATGCCGTGGCGGGTTCCTGATGCGCGCGGGGGTCCGGGCCGGCCCGGACACCTCTTCTGCCGAGACGATGGCGTGCGCAGGGGAATCCGAGCGCGGTGTCACGGCTTGGGCGCTGACCTTCGATCGGCCTCGACCCGGCGTGAGCTCGTGACCGGTGTGGGTGGCTCGATATTACCCCGGCAAAGAAGATCCTCCTGTAGGTCGGACAATCCTGTCCGACAGGCCGGGGGGAGTCGGACAGGATTGTCCGACCTACTTTCTTGCCGGGGTAATAATGGAGGAGAAACCACTCACCGCCCCGTCGGCCGCTCCGCGCGTGACCGGCTGAGCCGGCAGGAGAACACCTCATGACGACCGAGTCGTGCGCCGCGGCACCGGAGGGGATCGAGTGCAGTCCGCACTGTCCGTGGCGACCAGTGGACTGGCGCTGGCGGCTGGCCCAGGTCGCGCGCGCGTCCCGGATGCCGGCGACGCTTTTCCTGGATCGATGCGCCCGTGCGTCGGGCTGCCCGCTACGTGCGCCAGGCCCGCCGCCGGCAAGCGGCCACCGCGCCGGACCGTGTCCCGATCGACCGGGTCGTGGACGCGGCCGTCCAGTTCTGGCAGGCACCGGACCCGCGGCCGCGCCGGGAGCTGGAAATGCGCCTCCTGGCCGGTCAAGACGACGCGACGATCGCCGCGCGCATGGACCTCGCCGCCGAGTCGATCCCGATCTGCTCCCTCCTTTTCTTTGACGTCCGGCCGCATCTGGAGAGCCTGGACTATTTGCAGTTCCTGGTTGTCGGTGAAGCCCTGTATGTGCCAGAAGTGCCGATGACCGAGAACGCCGTGCTCAAGCTGCTCTGCCTGCACGGTGGACCCGTCACAGCGGATGGGCTGCTGGACCCGGCACGTTCGGCCGCGCTGACCAGTGATCTGGCACGGCTCCAGGCCGTGCTCTCCCTGTATGTGGACGCGCGGCACGGCGCCTGCGCGTGCTCAAGCTGGCCGACCGCTTGCTGGAAGTCCTGGATCTGCAAGCCGCGCGCATCTCACGCGCGGACGTCGGGACCGCGACGTTGGCGTTCCATCTGCAGCCCCAGGACATGGCCGCGCTCGGCGTACGCTTCGGCGCGGAGCTTCAGCCGCCGGCGCCGCCGCCGACCCCACCCACCGACAGCGGCACCGCCGCGGCGGACCACGCCGAAGCCAACCAGGGCACCCGGGCGGGTTGATAAGCCTCCGGCTGCGCGCAAACCCAGGGCCGTGTGGATCGCGCCACGATGCGGTGGCGCCGGCCCCAGGGCCTTCCTGGCCCGTGATCCGCCCCGGTCTGACCCACGAGCCGGTCCCGGACGCCAACTCCGGGGACGCAAACCGGCCGATGGTACAATGTCCGGAAAGCGGGGAATCGCGCGCGAGGTTGCACATAAAGGAGGTTTGTTGTGTCCTGGGAGCGGCGTGTCCACGGTCGGTACTACTACGGAGCCCGCAAGATCCGCGGCCGCGTCGTGAAGACTTATTTCGGCCGCGCCGCGCTGGGGACCATGGCGGCCGAGACCGACCAGACGATCCGCGCCGAGAAGGCGGCCGCACGGGCCGAGCACGCGGCACGACGGGCCGTCTACGAGCGGGCCGAGGCCCTGGCCCTCACCCTGGATCGGGCCTGCCAGCTGCTCCTGGAAGGTTATCTGCTGGCCGCTGGCTATCATTGCCCCCGCGGTCGCGCATGGGGGCGCCGCCGTGCTCCAAGATGATCCGAACTCGGAGCATCCTCATCCCTTATGGGATGAACTCGTGATGCTCGTCGAGCAGGCGCGCAGCGGTGATCCGGTCGCCGTCGGACAGCTCGGCGGTTTCCTCGACGCGAATCCTGATCTCGTCGAACATGTCGGCGACTTGGCGACCCAGGTCGAGCGCGCCTGGGTGGCGATCGCGGCCGGCGCCGACCCGTTCGCCCAGGAAGTGCTGGTGCGCCAGCTCGCGGCGCTGAAAACCCGGCACGCCGGCCTGTCGCCGACCCCCCTGGAGCAACTGCTCGCCATGCACGTGGCCACGGCCTGGCTGCAAATCACGCACGCGGACGCGCTGGCGGCGCACGTCGCCGAGAAGGCGGACGCCCAGGCACGCTTCGTGCTGCGTCGGCAGGAGCGCGCCCAGAAACGGTATCTGGCGGCCGTCAAGGCGCTGGCCCTGCTGCGCAAGCTGCGACCGCAGCCGATCGCGTCAGGCTCGCAGCCGGACGAGCGCGATCCCGTCCTTGCGCTGGGGCGGCAGGCCCTGGCCGGCCGCGCCGCCGGGATCTGCCTCTCCATGCCCTGGGACCAGCCCGCATGACGAGTCGCTCCGTGCTCGTGGGATTTGTCGTTCTGGATCGTGCGGTCGCGTCGGTCACGCGCGGAAGCGTGACACGCCTCAAAAAGGAGTGCAGGATCATGTCGGGCGAGCAACCCAAGACCGAGGACGGGTCGAAGATCCTTTCGGAGCTGGCGGCCGAGAATCGCTATCTCTTTGCGGAGATCCGCAGCCTGTGGAACCGTATCTTCCAGCTGGAGAGCGAACGCACGCAAGCTCTGTTCGAGGCCCAACGGGCCGATATCCGGCAGGATGTCCAGCTGGGGCAACTGAGGCACCACCTGGGGCAGCTCCAGGAACTGGTTTTCGGCACCAACCTGGTCGAATAAGAGGCGCACGTGGCACTTTCCGGATCCACCGCGCGTGGCCTGCAGGTGTCGGGCGCCGCGTTCGGCCTCATGCCGCGCACGTTCGCCGGGCGGCGCCGCGCCGATCCGGCCGGGATCGAGGGTTCGGAGTGCGCAGCGTTGCCATTTCAGCAAACTTGCCGGAAAGGCCGGCAGGCGCGTCGCCCTCTCCCGGCGCGGGGGTGGCTCCGCACCATTCCCGTATTTCTGCGGAATTGAAACTCGGGGCTCGGTCCTTGGCAGTGCGTCCGGGCCGGGCCCGTCCCGGTTCGCTCCTCGTGGCCCGACCGCCAGGACAAGCAGCCGCCGCTCCGTGATCCAAGCTGGACATCAACCGAGCGGACCGGCCTCTCGCACTTCCTGAGCCGCGTCGCGGCCCTTGAGGCCGTTGACGCCACCATCCGGAGAGGTACCGGCGCCGCACCGGAAGACGCCCAGTATCGGCGTCCGGGGACCCAGCCGTCGGTCCCACACCGAGGCGGGCAAGCCTTCGCCCTGGAAAAGAGATCCGCCAGCCGGGCGATCTCCCGCTCCATGTCGAGCGGGTCGAGCCCCTGCGCCGCGAGGACCACGCCAGGCACGTTCGAACAGAACCGGCCGACCGAGCCCAGCGCCCGCCGCGCGACGTCCGTGCGGCAGCGCTCCCGGTGACCCACGGCGAAACGGTAAGGCACATAAGGGGCGAGGACACTCATCGTGATGGCGGCAAGAGCATTGAGAGCATGACATCGGAATCGCAGGCTACAAATCCTGCTTCCCGGTTGCGAACAAGAACAGAGCGTGGCCAGGGGAGCATCGAGGGAGACTTCGCCAAAATGCGTCGGTGTGTCGGACCGACGCGCGCAAGGTAACCGCCATGCCCCGCCGGCTCCGGGGGAGTTCCTAGGTGGGCGAGCCGCATCTGAAATCCAGCGCAGCGGCAGGACGTGCCGCCTCAGCTTGTAATGAGTGTCGCCGAATGACATCGGTGATTGTCGAATGACTCTTCGGAAGCGCTCGCCAGCTCAATCCTCGACGTTCAGCTTCGGCAGCGTCTTACGGAGTTGTTCCGCGGCAGGCTCGGTGACCCTGGTGGCGCGGAGGGTTAGCTTCGACAGTTTCTTGAACCCCCGGATCCGCGAGAGGCTGTCGTCGTCGATCTTCGTCCCGGCGAGGTTGAGGGTCTCGAGGTTCGGCAGGCCGACCAGGGTCTGGAGGGCGACGTCGGCCACGGCGTCGTTCTGGAGGTCGAGCACCTTCAGGTTCGTGAGCACCTTGAGGTGGACGACCCCGGCGCTGGTAACCCTCGTGTCACCCAGGTTGAGGCTCTCCAGCCGGGTCAGGGGCGCGAGGTGGGCGAGGCCGGCGTCGCCGACGCCCGTGTGGTTCAGGTCGAGGTCGCGGAGACGGGTCAGACCCTTGAGGTGGGCGAGCCCGGCGCCCCGGACCTTCGGGGCGCCGGCGATCGAGAGAGTCTCCAGGTTCGTCAACCGGGCGAGGTGGGTCAGGCCCGCGTCGTCGGTCCTGGCATTGAGGTCGAGGCGCGTGAGGTCGCCGAGCTCCTCAGGGGTCGTGGCCTCGAGGTCGTCGACGACCGACTTGAGGTAGGCGAGGTCGGCCTTCGTCGGCGAGGCGGCGACCGCGGCCGCCGCGTCGAAGAGCGGGAGCGACCAGACGCGCACGGTGCGGTCGCCGTGTGCGGTCAGTAAGCGGCCCCCGGGGGCGAGCGCGACGAGCGGGATGCCCCCGAGCGGCCCCTCGTAGAAGCTGAGCGCACGGCCCGACAGACCCGACCAGAACCCGACAAAGTTCCCTTCACTGCCCACGACCACGCGGCCGTCGGGAAGGAACGCCAGCGCGTGGACCTTCGCGCCGGGGTCGGGCTTGAACCGGCGGATCGGCCGGCCGGTGGTGGCGTCGTAGAGTCGGAGCGTCATGTCTTCGCCGCCGGTGAGCACCGCCTTGCCGTCGGGCGAGAACGCCAGGGCGTAGACGGCTTCCGCGTTCCCCTCGAGGCGCGCCACGAGCTTGCCGGTCGCCACGTCCCAGACCCGCGCCACCTTGTCGCCAATGCTCGGACCTGTCGCGAACCGGCGGCCGTCGGGGGAGACGGCCAGAGAGAGGATCTGGTCGGTGTGCCCCGTGAACGTGCGGACCTCCTTGCCGGTGGCGACGTCCCAGAGCCGGGCCGTCTGGTCCTCCGCCCCCGAGACGAGCAGTTTGCCGTCGGGCAGGAACGCGAGGCAGCGTAACCCGGCCGTGTGTCCCTCGCAGCGCCGCAGCTCCTTGCCGGCGTCGACGTCGACGAGGAGGATCTTGCCGTCGCCGCAGCCGACCGCCGCGAGCTTGCCGTCGGGCGCGAACGCCGCGCCGCGGACGTTCCCCGCGGGCCCGTCCCAGAACTTCTCCACCCGGCCTGACTCCAGGTCGCCGGTGTACAGCGACGAGCCGGCCGCCAAGAGGGCGCGACGGCCGTCGGGGCCGACGCCCAGGCCGCCGACCGATTCCGGCAGCTCGAACGTCCGCCGCAGCGCGGCCTCGGTCGTCGCGATCCGTGCCCGCACCTCCGGGGCCGGCGGGACGAGGTCGATCTTGACGTAGGTGGGCACCGCCGTGCTCCGGCCTCGAAGCTGAACCAGATCAGGTACTCGTTCCCAGGCCGGATTCTCGCCGCCTTCGAGGCCCTGAACCACGTGGAACTTCTCGGGAAAGTCCACCCCTTCGGTGGGGTCGTCCTTGCCGAGCGTGTAATTTCTGAACCCGATCATGTCGCCCCTCAGGGCCATGATGTACCAGGCCTTCATCGTCCGCCCGCGGTCGTTCTCGACGGCGGGCATGATGAACTCCCACTTCATGTCGTGTCGTGGCCCGCCCGCGGGCGCCTTGAACCGGAGGCCGTCGAACCCGAGCCGTCGACTGTTGAGCACGACCCGCGTGAACCGCGAGGGCTGCTCGGCCGTGCCGGTCGTGATCTCGGTGAGCGCCGGCGCGGCGGCGCGGAGGGCCGCGTTGAACGCGAGCTGGAGTTGCTCTTGCCGGTCGCCGTTCTCGTTGGTGTCGACCTGCCGGCGCGCACCCGGCCGCCTTCGCCAGCACGTCGGCGGGCGTGGCCGCCGGTGCCGGCGCCGCAGCAGGCGTGGGCGCAGGCGTCGCGGCCAGCGGGCCGGAGGGGACCGGGGGCAAGCCCCAGAGGCGCAGCAGGCGGTCGCGTCCCGAGGAGAGGGCCGTGCGGCCGTTCGGCGCGAAGGCGACACCCGTGACCTGTTCGGTGTGACCCTCGAAGAGCTGCACGCGCTGGCGCGTCGGCACGTCCCAGAGGGCGACGTCGTGGTCGTGCGACGTCAGTGCGCGGCGGCCGTCGGGCGAGAGGGTGACCGCCCAGGCGGTGTTGGCACCGGTGTCCATACGCGCGACCTCGTGACCGCTCTCCACGTCCCAGAGCCGCAGCGTCCCGTCATTGCTGCCGGTCAGCACGCGGCGGCCGTCGGTCGAGTACGCCACGTCGCCGACCTCGGCCGTGTGCCCCTCGAGCTTCCAGAGCTCCTTGCCGGTGGCGACGTTCCAGAGCCGGGCCGTGTGGTCCCAGCTCCCCGAGACGAGGCGGCGGCCATCAGGCGAGAAGGCGAGCCCGAAGACGACCCCGGCGTGCCCCTCGAACCGCCGCAACTCGGTCCCCGCATCCAGGTCCCAAAGGCGGACCGTGCTGTCCCAGCTCGCCGAGGCGGCGCGGCGGCCGTCGGGCGAGAACACCACGCGGTTGGCCGGCTCGGTGTGTCCCTGGAGTTTCTTGATCTCCTTGCCGCTCTCCAGGTCCCAGAGCCTGAGCGTCTTGTCGTAGCAGCCGGCGACCGCCCGGCGGCCGTCGGGTGAGAACGCCACGCCGACGATGTTGCCGACCGGCTCCTGGAGCTTCAGGAGCTCTCGCCCGGTGGTGACGTCCCAGAGCCGTACGGTCCCGTCGGTTGCCCCCGACAGGGCGCGGCGGCCGTCGGGCGAGAACGCCACGACGGAGACACTGTCGGCATGCCCCTCGAACTTGCGGATCTCCCCGACCTTCGGGGCGGCGGGCACGGCGGGCCTCGGAGAGGGCGTGGCGACTTTCGCCGGGGTGACGGCGACGGCAGCGCCGGGACCCGGGGCGGGTGCGGCCAGAACGGGGGGCGAAGTGCTCGCGACCGTGGCCGGCCCTGGCGGCGTCTTGGGCGGAACGGGGAAGACCGGCCCGCGCCCCGCCCCCCCGCCGCCGGCGGATGGGAATAGGAACCACACGACGAGGGCCGTCACGACCAGCACGCCGGCACCGGTGAGAGCCCAGAGAAAATACCGCCGCAATCGGTGCTGCTCGCTCCGCGCCGGACCAGCCGGCGACGGACTCACGTCATGTCCCGTTCGCTCAAACGCAACCGGCCGTATTCGCGCGGGCTCCCGACCGGTCGAGGGTGGAGATACAGGCGCGGCCTGCCCCGCAGCCGGGATCTGCAGCCGGTGACCGCAGGCCTTGCACTTGCCTGTTTTCCCGGCCAGGGCATCGTCGACCTGGTAGCGCCGGCCGCAGTTCTCGCACACGATCGTGATCGGCATCAACGGGGACCTTCGGGGGCAACGAGGTGGCCCCTGCGGGTCACCTGCCGGGCGCTCGCGGGGTTGGCCTCGAAAGACACCTGGATCGTACCAAGCCGGGGGGGCGAAGCGGAAGACAGGGAGCCTCGAACATAGTCTTACTGAGCGTTGCATAGAGAAGTAAACTTTCGGCAGCATCCCTTCAACCGGCGATCATGAGACGATCCAAGACATAGGACAGTCGGAAAGCCTGAAAACAAGGGCTACTCTCGGTTCCTCGGCTTGATCGTACCGCCCACAATGGCTCGATCGAGTCCGAAGAACTTTAGTTCTTTATGCAACGCGCAGTAGCCTCGCGCGTGTTGATGAAACACCAGCCCCGGTGTGTCACGCGTGCTTACCCGGCCGTGGTCGGGCAACCGGTGACAGGGGGCGGGCCGCAGTGCCTCCTGACGACTGACGCCGTTCGAGTTCCCGGCCATCGCCAGGCGAACTTGTCTGCCTGCCGCTTCAGGAGAGCCTCGGTGACGGGGATGGCGACGGCTGGCCGGCGCTCAACTCGCTCGCAAGGTCGAGGGTGGTGTTAACCGGACTCCTACGGTTGTCGCACCTGGAATCGAGTCCGGGAAGCGATGCCTTTTCGGGTGTGAACTCCGGTCTCTCCTGTCGACCTCGAGCCAAGCCTGCCCTCGCTTATTCCACCCACAGATTCCGCGGAAGAACCGTAAAGAAGAGCCACCGCGATGACGCTCTTGACGGGGGGCAAGAAGCAAAGCCGACCACGACGTTTCTGTGGTCCACAGGGGCTATCAGAGTGATCGCCTCGCGGTCATCGGGAATATGCTCGACCGAAACGTATCGCTTGCCGCGGAAACTCCGACCAAAGCGATAATAGACGCCTGGTCAGGATTGCGGCGATTCACTCCGCCTCGGCTCATCATGAGTGGTCACGTGTTCCGCAAAGCGATTCTTGTTCTTCAGCAAGCCGAGGGCAACCTCGCCATTCCCCCGCAAAATGTCGGCGTAAGAACGACGATGGTCTTCTCCACCGCCTCCAAAACCAGAGGCTTGGAGGCGTGGTGCGCGCGTCGGTCACATCGTCCGGAGTGGTTGCGGATTCATAGAGTCCGGTCGGATGCAGTGTCCTCCCCGAAGCGGGTATCGGCGAGCCCGACCTGCGGGGCGGTGCAGACTGGAGTGACCGCCTTCCGTTTCCGGCGGCAATGTTCGGGCGGCGATTCTTTCGTGACCCTGCCTGGGCGAGCGGGTACGATCGGCCGATTGGGGCCGCTTTTCTCCTTGGGAGGGGTGCCATGACTCGGATGTTCGTCGCGGGGTTGGTGGCGGTGGCCGGTTTCGTCGCGTCGGACGCGGTGGCCGGGGCCGCCGAGCCGGCCGGGCGGTACGCGATCGTCGTCAGGAAGGATGTCGCGGCCGGCCCGTGGGGCAAGGTCGTCCGGTCCCTCGAAGCGAAGTACAAGGGGAAGGCCTTCGCCTACGACAAGTCCCCCGAGGACGTCCGCCGGGACGTCGGGGCGTACCATCCCCGCTACGTCTGCTTCGTCTGCCAGCCGACCGAGAACTTCCCGGACTTCGCCCTGGTGGCCAACAAGTTCTGCCGCACGCTCGACGACGACCCGTACGTCGACGCGATCTGGGGCATCCTCACCGGGTTCGACGAGGAGCATGCGCTGGAGCTCGCGAAGGCCGAACCGGTGGTGATCCGGCGGGCGTTCACCAAGACCCTCGGCGCGTGGCTGAACTGGGTGCCGGAGGGGGACTACGTGACCGAGTGGACCCGCGACCGGGGCGAGCTGGGAGAGAAGAAGGCGGGCGAGGACTTCGCGTTGAAGTCCGGCGGGCCGACCAGCGACGCGGAAGACGCCCGGTACGTCCATGAGCTCCTGTCCGAGGACAAGTTCGACCTGATCATCGGGTCCGGCCACGGTGGGCATCACAACTGGATGCTCATGTACCCCAGCGGCAAGGGCTACTTGACCGCCAAGGACGGCCGGCTCACCATGACCGCCCCGGGCGTGGACCTGCCGCTCACCGCGTCGAGGCCCAAGATCTACTGGGCGGTCGGCAACTGCCTGACCGGCGTGGTGAACACGAGCCGGAACAGCTTCAAGGACTCCTACGCCCTGGCCTGGATGAAGAACGGGGCCAAGCAGTACGTCGGCGCGGTCCAGTCCACCTGGTACGAGCTGAACTGGAACATGGCCGACTGGTTCCTGAAGCAGGAGGGGCGGTGGACGTTCTCCGAGTCGCTGTTCCTCCTCCGCCAGTGGTCGAATTACCTGCTCGCCGAGAACGTCGTGTCCGGCCGGGACAGGGAAGGGACGGAGTTCACGGACGGGATCTTCGTCCTGTACGGCGACCCGGCCCTGGAGGGGCGGGTGGAGAAGGCCCGCGAGCCGGCCCTCGCCGAGACGCTCGACGTCCGGGAGACCGGGGACAACGATGTCGTGCGGATGACCTACACGGTGAAGGTGAACTTCGTCGGCGAGGGGAACAAGAGGACGGCCGAGAAGTACGACGGGTGGCGGATCTTCTGTTACCTGCTGCCGTACCAGGTGACCGACGTGAAGGTGGAGAAGACCGACTTCTCGAAGGTGGTCTTGCCGGGGGAGACGATCATCTGGGACGCGGGCAAGGGCCTGAAGGTCGGCGACGAGAGGAGCGTCACGTTCACCGCGAGGCGGGTGAGGGACTGACCGGGCGTTGCGTCCCTCGATCGGATCGGAACCCGCGAGGAGTGCTCGGTGCGGAGTGCCATGCAGGTCATGCGACCCGAAGCGACCACGCGGACCGGGCGGCGCTGGAAGTGTGGTCGGCGGCGGCGATGCGCGCAAATCCCCGAGTACCTGCTTCGGACCTTGGGCAAGGAGCCGATTGGGAGCCACCGGACGATTCGGCGCGTTGACTGTCGTCGGGCCCGAGGAAGTCGCTGAGCCATGACAGTGGCCCTGGTCCGTCCGATCCCGGGGGCGCACCTCACTCGAGCCCCTTGCGGGATTCCCACCGCGGCGGACTACGTCATCGTCCGGGCCAAAGCCAGCAACACCGTGCTCTTCGGTCTGATCGCCCGAGGTGCGCCTCGGACCGATGGGCGCAGGGCCGTAGTTGGCAGTCTGCGGTCTCGCTGTCGACTCCGGCGCATGGTCCTGGTCCAGATCATCGTGCCCGACTCTCTCGCTCAATGACCGGCACGCTCGGGGAAGATCCCGCGCAGATAACGGTAATCCGCTGCGTAATCGACCAACGCTCCGTGAGAAGTGGCCGCCTCGATATGGATCCAGCCGCTGTAGTCGATCTTCTCCAGCGCGGACCGGACCTTGCGGAAGTCGATGCGACCCTGACCCAGCCGGGAGCCCCCGTTCCTTGAAGTGGAACTCGCAGATCTGTTTGCCCAGGAGCGGGATCTCCTTCAGCACGTCGCGCCCCTTGTCGGTCGAGTTGCCGACGTCGTAGTAGACCTTCAGCGCCGGCGAGCCGACACGCTCGAGGATCTTCAGATTCTCCTCGGCGCTCAGGTAGCTCTCCAGCCCGAGGATCATCCCCGCCTTCTCCGCCTTCGATGTCGCGCCTTTGAGCACGCGGACGACCTGGTCCATCTCCCGCGTGTTGGCCATGACGAGATCGCCGGGCCCGAAACAGGCCGGCATGATGTTGGGCAAGCCGAGCGCTTTGCCCACGTCGATCGACTCGTCCAGCCACTGCGTCGCGCGGGGGTCGCTCTTCAGGGGCATGGTGTTCATCCACGCCAGTGAAATGGAACTGATCTCCAGGCCGGTCTTCCGGGCCGCGTCGCGATACGCCTGTTGCACCTCGGGCTTACGCAGATCGACGCCGCCGCCGACACCCGTGCCCATGCCAAGCTGGAGGCCGTCCAGGCCGATCCCCCTGGCCAGCTCGAGCGTCGCCGGGGTGCACTCTCCGAGCATCCACTCGCACCCGCCGATCTTGAACCACCGTGCGGCCGGGGCCGCAAGCAGTGGCTCCATCCGAGCCACCGTCAGGGCCAGGGCCGCCTGGCTGCCCCGGAGGAGCACCTGGCGCCGGGTCGTTCTGCCATCAGATGAGCTCATCGGATTCTCTCCAGCATTCGTGAGTGGTTACCAGCTCGATCCGTAAACCTCCGGTCAAGATTTCGTGGAGAACACCTCCCGCGCATAGCGGCAGCTCCGCCGATGAGCCTCCGCGATCTCGATCGTCTGGGGCGTTCCCTGCTCCGGGCCTTGCTCCAGGACCAAAAGCGGCTTGACCCCGAGTGCACTCAGCGCCTTCCACAGGGCCGGATAATCGATGTCGCCCGCGCCGAACGCCTCGCTCCAGACGTGGTTGTTCGACTGCCGCAGGTGCAGCTCGACGACTCGCTTGCCGTAGAGCTTCACGACGTCGAACAGGGCCACCTGGGAATGCCCGGCACCGCGGTAAACCCAGTGGGCGTCGAGGCAGAGCGACAGGTTGGCCGGATCGGTCGCGAGCATCATGTGGTGGAACTCGCGCGCGGCGTACTCGAGCTCGACGTCGTGGTTGTGGTAGGCCAGGGTCAAGCCCTGGGCGGCCAGCACGTGCCCGAGCTGATCGAGGCCCGCGGCCTGGGCTGTCAACTGCGCGTCGGTCTTCCCGCGCCGGCCCGGCAGGGGGCTCGGGTTGGTGACAATGATCCTGGCGCCGAGGGCCTTCGCACACCGGGCGAGAGCGACAACGCGAGCGATCTCTTTTTCAACCCCGGCCGGATCGACCAGCTCGCTGCCGATGTACACCGATGGCATGGCGAGCCCGTGTTTCGCCAGGTTGGCGGCCAGGGCCGTCGCCTGCGCGGAGTCAGCAAGCCCTGGCTCCAGACCGTTGATGCCGCACGCGGCCAGCTCCGCCAGTTCCTCCTCGAGGGGCAGGTCCCGCCTGCTCTTGTCACGCCCGCGCATGGCACCCACGGACCACTGGTTGATGGACACGAACGGTCCGTCATCGGACCGAGCGTCCGCAGCGCGGAGCGCCGGGCCCCCGAGTAATGCCGCGACTCCCAGCCCCATGCCGGCCAGAAATTCTCGGCGGTCGTGATCCCTTGTGTGCATCGCTTTTCCCTCCGCATCCACGTCTGAGATTCTGTCGGCCCTGCTTCCGAAGCGCATGGCACGAGGCGCCCATCCCGCCTCGTCTTCTGGGCGTCGGGTCGATGCCTGCCCCGCAGCCGTCCACTCTTCTCGGGCGTGAGCGTGGACCTGGGGGCACTTCCAAAGCGGCGTTCTTCGTCGATGATCGCGAGACCCGTCGGCACGCGCTGCGCAGGAGCCGGAACGTCCATGCCCACCATACATCGCCCCGGCCGTCTGTGATACCCCGCCGCGAAGCTTGGCCATGGGCTCGCGTCGAGGTCTTGTCAGAGCCTCTTTCCTTGAACCGATTCGAACGTGGACCGCGACGGTCGTTATGGCTCGGAAGGGAGCTCGCCTCGATAGCTGAAACCGACCAGCAGGTTTTGCGATGATCGGAGGTTTGCGATCTTCGGTCTGATCGACCGAAGCCGCAGGGCAAGTCTGGAACGTTGGTTGCGGTGAGTTGTTCCCAGAACCGATCCCTTGCCCGCCCGGGCGGCCCAGCCCAACCCCAAGGCGGATCGGGTCCTCGCGACAGCTCGGGGCTGGTCCCCATGCGTGCACAACCTCAGAGCGGACCCCGCACACGCAGGCGGAAGAGGGTGTGCGCTGGTGCGGGCGATGCGCTCGCGCTCAAGCCGCTGGGGTCGATCGGCGGCGACGAGCGGGCCGGGGTGGGAGACGCCGGCCGCGTGGTGCCCCAACTCGGCAACCTTGCCAAAAAGCCAGAGAATTGCTGTCCTGTCCAGCTCAGGGTGGGCCAGGGGCAATTCCGCACGCGTGCGGACTTGCCGCGCTCCTCTCGATCCACCCGGTACGAGACGGGGCCGGGCCGGTCCCGAGGCGATCGTCGCGGTCCCCTCGCGCCGTATCGGACCGGTGCGCCCCCGCCACAAGATCACGGCCGGATCGCGTCCCACATGGTCGTCGGCTGACTACATCCTGACCCGGCTCATGTCGGTCCCGGAATGGTTGATGTCGTGGTGTCGGAAAGGGGCCGAACTTCGGTTATTCCCAGGGCGACTGGGCCAAAACCCGTATGGGCGATCATCCGGTTTCAGCGACTACGTCCCGCCGGTCTCAGGCTATGACGGACGGGACCGTCCTCGCTATCGAGGCTGGTGAATTCGTTCGTCCACGGTCCTCGTCGCGCCCGTGTCGCGGGCCGAAGGCCACGCATTTGTCGTTCGAAGATAGACCGCGACGCGCTGCGGAGTCTGGATGGACGATCCGCGACATTCGCCAAGGTTCTCTTCGCCTACAAAGTCCCCGTTCCGCCACGTTGACGCTCTTGCCTGCGGCCGTCCTGGGCCTCCAACGACCGCAGGCATGGCTCGACCTCTTCCCCCTCGATCACACCACACCCGCAACCTTTACCCGGGGACGGTAACCTCGTATTCGTCCCCGCGGATCGCGCGGCCGGGGCTCGACCTTCCCCGCCGTCGGCCCCGCCTGATACTGCCGCCAGCTCTGCTCCAGCCACGTGCGCGACTGGCTCACCGCGACTGGCTCACCGCGCCGGGCGTCACGCCCAGAAGCTTTGCCACCGCCGTCGTGTCATGCCCTTCGGCCAGCAGTTCCGCCATCTGCCGCTTGCGTTCGGGAATGCGCCCAGCCAATCGAGAAAGTCGATCTTGAAGGCCACCTGCCGCGGCACGCTCGTGTTCAGGTCGGTGCGCAGGAGGGCCTTCCAGAGGGCCGATTCCGTCTCCAGATCGCGCACGGGCTGATCGTAGGAGACAACCTCGACGCCATGCCGGCGGCGTACCAGCGGATGATAGATGTCGCGCCTGGAGCGCCCACAGGAGCGGCGGGCGACGGTGCGACCGTTCAGGACGTGGCGAATCGTGAACGCGGCGATGGGGGCTGGGCCGATGGCACGCGGGTCGCGTCCGCGGGCCGTCAGGCTCAGCCAGGTCTTCCAGGCGCCGGCGCGAGCCTCGGCCACCGCGTCTTCACACTGCCGTCCCAGGCGGCGGGAGAAGACCTTCTGGAAGATGCGATCGAACTCGGGCAACTCGGCTTCGAAGGCCTGTTGCGCCCCGGTCAGGGCCGTGTCCGACAAGGTCAGGGCGAGTGTCATGGAGGCGATCTCCTGGAAAGAGAAAGACCGCCCCCACGCGGGGGACGGTCCGGTCAAGAACCGTCCCCGCAGGGACACGAAGAAACGAAACCCGCTGCCTGTGTGGCCGAGGGTTCCGACAGGATAGGGACTCAGAATTGGCTCAATGCGTTGGGGGCAGCCGTGTCGGAAAATGGCCTATCCGTGCCGGTGATGGGTTCAGGGAAGCCGAGTCGGCGGCAGGCGGCCGTGACCGCGACGGGGTCGCGGACCTCGGTCTGGATCTGGACAATGTGACTCAAGGGATGGGCCTCCATCGTGGACTGGACACCGCCTGGAAAGAGGCGGCCGTAAACGTGAAGAGCCTCGAAGCCCACGCGATGGGACATCGAGGCTCAGCGCCGGGGGAATCGGCAGAGTAGCTAATCACATCAAACTATAGTGACTCGATTATGATGATTTTTTAGCCCGTAACCGGCGTGCCGCCGTCATCATCGGTCCCCTGGGCGCGTCCGCCCTGCGATCCAGTCAAACCTCTGCGGGGGCCGGCCTCCCGGGCACGGGTACAACCTCGTATCGAACGGCTCGGCGCAACCTCTGAATTCCCGCGCAGAGTGGCCCGAACGAGCGCCGTGTCCTTGATGGGACCCGTGCCTCATAGACCAAGCCGTGCTCGAAGTAACAAGACATTCCACCAAGTCGCGCCGCCCAGGATCGCCGCGATCCCGCGCGGCTGGCTCGTTCTGCGCGTTCACGGATCGGTCGGTATCTACGTGCGGCAAAAGCCTGGTCTCCGGAGCGATCGGCCGGGAGACCGGGCGGTTGCCCACATCAGTGTTTCAATCCTTGTTGTCGTGCATTGTGGCCTTATTGTCGTGGATCGTGGTCTCCGGCGACGTTTGGCCTGATCAGCGCTGGCTCGTCTGGGAAGGGTTTCAAACCTTGTTGTCGTGGATGGCGGTCTCCGGCTCTCTCTAAGGCGTCGGTGCCTTGCCGCCTGGCGACATGTCGCGCCCGCCGATCGGCTTCGATTCTACGGCTGGCAGGTACCGGCATAACCCCTGCGGCCGCGGCCGCACGACGAGCACCCGGTCGTTCAGAGGGCGGTACTGCGTCACGGGTTCCGCCGGAACCTGGCGCACAAACGGGCCGGTGACGTCCGGTCCAGCGTACGTTTGTTCCGGGAACTTCCCATGGAACAACGACTCCGGCCCGAGGAGGCCACCGGATACCACCATGGACGCCGGAGGGCGCCGCACAGGGGCCGTCCGGATGGGCGCGAAACATACCGTCTGGGCCCGCCCCAGATGCTCGCTTGCCGTCGTCCCCCTACGCCCTGCAAGTTCAGGGGGCGTCGAACCCGATCACGCTCCCCATCCGGCTGGTCGTCGTAGAGTCCAAGCATGGTTAGGTTATATGTCCAAAATTGATTTTCCATAAGCTCACTATTGACTAAGTTCGATACGTCCAGGTTTCACGGCGGCCAGGATGCCGTATCTCATGCAGCCCAGTTCGTAAGCCAGCCAGATGCGGAGGATCGTCAGGGCGAAGATCTTGTGCGCGCTGCGTCCGCGGAGCAGGAACTGACGGTAGAAGGGCTGGCGGATCAGACCCTGGACAGAGCGTCCGATACAGACGGGCCATGTCCGCTTGACTTGTCTGCTGACATCGTGAAAGCCGACAGGAAGCAGGCCGGCGGCGCGAACAAACTGGTCGAACTCGGCGGCCGATTCCAGGCTTCGCAGTCTCCCTTCACGGCAGATTGGTTCGAGAAGGAACCGCCGCTCCCAGGAGCGGGGATTCTCCTGGCACAGCCAGGTGCAGACGACGAACCGGCCCCCGGGTTTGAGAACCCGCCCCACCTCCGCCAAGAACGCTTCGAGGCTGGCCATGTGTTCCGAGCTTTCGATCGCGATCACCACGTCGAAAGAGGCGGTCTCAAGACCGTTGGAGAGCCAGTCGCGCAGGTAATAACGGGGGTTGGTTCCGTCGGGATCGAGGCTCAAGGCGTGCTGGTATTGGGCGCGAGAGATCGTGAGTGCCGTGACCGTAGCCCCATAATCCGCCACCAGGACGCGGGCGGTTCCGCCATAACCGCATCCCACGTCACAGACGCGGTCGCCGGCCTGGATGCGCGCTTCGCCGCCACCTCGGCGATCAGTGCGCGCGTGGCCTCCGCGAGCGTGCTCCCACGGGACCGCCAGAGGCCATGATGAACGTGTTCGCCCCAGATCTCCCGGTAGAAACGATCGAGGTCGTCATAATGAGCCGCGACGTCGCCCGCCCGAAATGGCGCGTGGATCATGGATGGAGGAGTCTGGGGTCGAGAGGTGGGGCGTGACACGCGCCGAGAGGACGCCACCCGGGCCGGTCGAACAGCCGCACCGGGCCCCTTCAGATTACTCCTCGGACGGCCCGGTGTCGACCAGTTCCGGCGCACGGCCCCCGTGGACCAACAGGCGCGCCTCCGCGATCACGACCCAGGGTACGTGAAAAGAGCGACCTCTACGCACAAGCCCGGGCCGAAACCAAGGGCGAGGCACGGAAGGGGGGCACCCCGGACCATCAATTCCTGAAGGATGAACAGCACCGTCGCCGACGACATGTTGCCGTAGCGCGCCAGAATACCTCGTGAGACCACCAGCGCGTCTGCGTCCAGCCCCAGCGCTTGCTGGATGCAGTCGATGACCCGCGGACCGCCGGGATGGACCGCCCAGGAGCCGACGTCGCCGAGTCCGAGCCCCTGGCGCGCCAGCCACACTTCGAGGAAGCCGCGCAGGTGCTGCTGGATCAGCGTCGGCACCCGCGAGGAGAGCACCATGTCGAAACCGTGGTCCCCGATCTGCCAGGTCATTGCTTGCTCGGAGGCTGGGAAGACACACGAGCCAGAGGCGCAGGCGCCAGTTCCGATCCGCAGTTCCCGCACTCGACCCCAGGACCACGGCGGCCGCGCCATCGGCAAAGAGGGCGTTTCCCACGATCCGGCGCGGGTTCCAGCCATAGGCGTAGTGCAGGCTGCACAGCTCGACGGCACAGAGCAACACCTGCGTCGCCGGTTCCGCGGCGAGCAAACCGCGCGCGCCCGCAGCGCGTTCAGCGCGCCGTGACAGCCCATGAAGCCCACGTGGATACGGGCCGTCGTCCGCGGGATCCCCAGCTCACGGATCAGGCCCAGGTCCACCCCGGGGGCCGCGAAGCCCGTGCAGGAGACCGTGACCACGATGCGCGATCCCGTCCGCAGTCGGCCCGGCCGCCGCGAGCGCCGCACGGCTCGCGGCCAGCGCCAGAGGGAGGGCGTGCTGCTCGTAACGCCGCATCCGCGCGGCCGTCGAGGGACCGGGGGCACCGCGGTAGGCGGGGATGAACGGCGAATCGCACGTCCCCCGGCCCCGCGCGAGGAAGTCCACCGCTTCCGGGGGAAAGGTCACGTGGCGCGACGCGACGCCCGACTGCTCGTAGAGCGCCTCCAGCACCCGCGCGTGGTCGTCGTCTTCTGCGCACATCACCCGCGCCACGGCGAGAGCTTCCGCCTGGGTCACACGTTCCTCGGGCACGGCCGTTCCGAGTCCCAACAGCAAGGCCATCGCAAGGACTCCTGATTGCCGGGAAGCGGTTCTCGACGGGACAGGACCAACTCCGATCGCGCGCTCCTCACGCGTGGTGCAGCTGCCAGAGTACAGGACGGGCCACCTCCGGGGCGAGCCTCAGCACACGGACCAGCCATTCCGTCAGCCGCACATCGCGGAGCACCGCCGCGGTCATTCGGCAAACCGCCTGCCGGTTCTGGACCAGGCGCCGGTACGCGGTGATCCACCTCCTGCGCACGGGTGGCCTCGGTGCCGGCCCGGACATCCGCCAAGATCGTTGGCGAGCTCCATGCCTCCGGCCAGGGCCCAGGCCAGGCCCTCGCCGGTGAACGGCTCGACGTAACCCGCGGCATCCCCGACGCGAAAGACCGACCGCTCGGCGATCGCGATGCGCAGCATCCGTGAGCTAGCGGCGTCCCTTTCCACGGGAGCGTCGCGATCCCCGGTACGGGCGGCAGGCCCGCCTCGTCCGAGAATCCGGCCGGCCAGCGCCCCGAGCCCGCCGGCAAGCGGCACCGCCTCGGGCCGGAGCGCGGCGGCCACGATCCATGCGGCCGTCCTCGAGGCCGACCAGCCCGACATATCCGTCGCGCCCGCAACGCCATGTGGATGCGGTGGGGCTCGTAGCCGCGCGGCAAGCGCGGGTGCGATCGTGCCTGCGCCAAGCTTCGAGTTCGCCGCGACCGACCGATCCCGCGCTCGTGCCGGGGCCGCAGGCGACCTGATAGACCCGCCGCGTCCACCACGAACCGCGCCCGCACCTCTCCCACATCGGGCCCGCGTCGGAGACGGAGCCGACGGTCTTCGCTCCCCATCTTCGGCATGCAGCAACTGGGCCATCGTGCCCATGACGACGTCGGCCCCCGCAGCCGCAGCGGCCCGGGCCAGGGCCAAGTCGAACACCTCCCGCGAGAGGGCGACGCCCAGCCGATGACGCACGATCGCCAGCCGCCCGCGCACGGCCAGGGCCAGTGACTCCAGCCGGTGGGCGCCGCGAATCTCGGACGCATCCGTCAGGCCCATTCCCACCAGCACGCCGAGGGCACGGGGATTCAGGCAGCAGCCGCACACCTTCGCCCGGGGAAAGACCGCACGATCGACCAGCAGCACCGTCGAGGCCGTGCCGGGCCAAGCCGATCGCCGTGGCCGAGCCGGCCGGGCCCGCACCCACGACGGCCGCGTCATACCGTCCACTTGGCAGCGGCCACGGTCTCCGCACTCATCACCGCGCTCCCGTCATCAAGTAAGAGCACGGGCCGTCCCGCCGGATGTCCAGGTCGCGCCAGCCCGCGTTGCGGGCGAATGCGATCGCCTCGGCCGGCCGCAAGGACGCGGCGACCGACCGCGGGCCGTCCACATGGACGATCGGCGACGCGGCTCAGCAACCGCGTTCCGATCCGCACGATCAGCCAGGCCGTCGCGTCCGCGTCAGGTCCGACACGATCGCCCGCGTTTCGGCGGCCTCGATCATCCGGCGCAAGAACGGCTCCACTTCCGCATTGGGCAATGGTGGAGAAACAGCGAACAGATCACCACATCGTACCCCTGCGGCCACGTATCCTGCAGCAAGTCTCGCTCGAGAAACGTCGATTGTCACACCGGCAGCACAGGCCCGATCCCGCGCTCGCACCAGCGCAATGGGACTGCGGTCCAGGCCGGTCATGGCGAGCGCTAGTCCAGCCCGCCGCGCACGGAGTGCCAGTCCCACGGCGACATCGCCTCCCCCGGTCGCGAGGTCCAGCACCCGGAGCGAACCTCCTGGCGCGAGGTCCGCCTGCTTCCGGGCCAGCGAACGGATCGCCGACCAGATTGCAGACACCGTCCCATTCCACCAGTGCAATCGGCGCAGGCCTTCGAGCGCGGACGTGCTCTGCCGGATCCAAGCCCGGCTGATCCATCCACTCGGTCTCCACCCGTCGCTGACGGAGGTCAGGGAGTCGTGACAGGGGGTCCATTGCTGAGTCCTCGGTCGCTGGGCGCCATGGAAAAGTCCTCGACTCTGGAGGAAGACGACCTTTAACCTGTTTTTTCAGCCGTGGCGAAAGCAATCCAGTCTCAGCCGCGCAGGATTCCCTTTCTGATAATATGGGGTCATGCCCGAATGGCACTTCCTGACTCGTAACCGTCTGTCGTGGTGAATGATAGACAAAACAGGCCCGCCCTGGCCTTAATCGGATGTATACCACCACACCGATCTGGCCAAGGGAGGGCTCGTTGTGACGAATTCTCGCCACCAAGCGTCTCACGCGCAACTGATCGCCATCCTCCAAGCTTTCGCACTGGGGCAAGGCCTGCCCTTCGGCGCGGTCCTCGATGTCGATGCCGTCCTCCAGGCCATCCAGGAGGAGGTCGTCGACATCGACGAACCCATCTTCACGCCTCTGGCCACGCTCTGCATGTTCCTCTCCCAGATCCTTTCCGACGACCACTCCTGCCGCGCCGCCGTCGCCCGATTCCTCGCCTGGCGGACCGCCGCGGGGTCGCGCGCCTGCTCGGCCAACACCGGCGGCTACTGCAAGGCGCGCCAGCGCCTCCCTGAATCTTTGCTCCCGCGGTTGGCGCGGGAAAGCGGTCGCCGCCTTGAGGCGGAGCTCCCCGAGGCGTGGCTGTTCCACGGTCGGCACGTCAAGATCGTCGACGGCACGGGCGCCTCGATGCCCGACACGGCCGCCAACCAGGCCGCGTACCCGCAACCCTCGAACCAGGCGCCGGGGTGCGGCTTCCCCGTGGTGCGCGTGGTCCTCGTCTTGTCCCTGGCGTGCGGCGTCATCCTCGATGCGGCCATCGGCCCCGGCAAGGGGAAACAGACCGGCGAGAACATGCTCTTCCGCGGTCTGCATGACGGCCTGGAGGAAGGGGATATTGTGCTGGGTGACCGCTATTTCGGCTCGTATTGGGAGCTGGCGCTGTTGCACCGCCGGGGCGTGGATTCCGTGATGCGGATGCATCAGTTGCGCAAGGTGGATTTCGCCCTCGGGCTGCGCCTGGGGCACGAAGACCACATCGTCACGTGGAGCAAGCCGGCGCGACCGGAATGGATGGACGAGGCCACCTATGCGTCGTTGCCGGGTGGTCTCGACGTGCGTGCGTTTCGGGTGCGCGTGGCGCAGCGTGGTTTTCGCACGCGATCACTGATCGTGTCGACGACACTTTTAGATGCGTCGGTGTACACGACCTCGGAGATCGGCTCTCTTTACCGGGCCCGTTGGAACATTGAATTGGACATTCGATCGCTCAAGCAAACGTTATGCATGGATGTCCTGCGATGCAAGACGCCCGCGCTGGTACGCAAGGAAATCTGGGGTCACATGCTCATTTATAACCTCATACGTGCCACGATCGCCCGGGCGGCCGCGACCCATAAGGTGTTGCCCCGGACGTTGAGTTTCTGCGGCGCGCGTCAGACGTTGGTGGCCTTCGGCGAGATTCTCCGCAGCGCATCGGGTCCGGAGTATGAGGTCTTGGTCGGGGTCCTGTCCAAGGCGATCGCGACGCACCGTGTCGGGGATCGGCCGGACCGGTTCGAGCCTCGGGTGCGGAAGCGACGGCCGAAGCAATATCCCGTGATGAAAATCCCTCGTGCAGAGGCCAAAAGGCGTTTGGCGGCAACGGGTTAGACTTCTCAGGAAGTGCCATTCGGGTCATGCCCTCATTTCTTCGGACTCGTTGCGGGAACGGTGCCGTGGGCTGGCGGGAGTGCAACCTCCTCGTTCCCACGCTTTCACCGCGTCGCCCCTTGCTTGAAGAGAAGACGGGGGCGGAGAACATCGCTGGAATCGCCGTCGCATGTGAAGCGGCGGTATTGTATCAGGTTGGACAGGGGAGGCAGGACGGATGAAAGCCTGGTTTTTCGCCTTGATCATGCTTGGTGGCAGCGCCTTGGCCGCACTGCCTGCCCGGGCCGCGCAGCAGGGGGAGGCCGAAGCGTCGCGGACGGGTCGGGTCGGCGGCCCCCAGGCGGTGGAGGAGTCTACAGCAGCCACGTACGAGCATCTGGCCGAGGCCATCGTCGCAATCGAACAGACCGCGGCGGGCATCTTGAAAGTTGGCGGAATCTTTGTACACAAGAGCGAAAGTGGTGATCGTTGAGGAGAACCTGACGAAGGAACCGGAGTCCACCTATGCTGCCCGAACCTCTTTCGCCCGAGAAACAAGCCGAGATCGAGACGCTCGCGCACGCCATTCGCGAGGCGGTCGACACCGAGATCAGCGAACTGGCCGCCAACCTGGCCACGACCGACGATGCCCACCTCTTTGGCCAGAACGAGTTCAAGATCCGGGCGCTCGCCCACAAGATCGCCGCCAAGGCGGTCGAGCAGCACTTGGCGGAAAAAAAAACGGCTACGAAGGCAGTTCCGTGACTTGCCCGCACTGCGGCCAAGCCGCCGAGTTCCACTCGCACCGCACGCACACCTCCCTGAGCCTCGTGGGACCCATCCGTTACCGCCGCGCCTACTACCTCTGTCGGCGCTGCGGCCAAGGCCTGTTCCCCTTCGATCGCGATGCGGGCCTGACGACCCGTGACCTGACACCGGCCTTGGAACGCGTCGCCACCTTGGCCGGGGCGGTCGCCGATAGCTTCGAGAAAGGCGCCGAACTGTTGGAGGAGATGGCCGGTGTGCGGCTCTCGGAGTCGACCGTGGAGCGGACCACCGAAGACGCCGGAGAGCGTCTGGCCGACGCCGTCGCGGCGGGCACGACACTCGGTCCTCAGAAAGACTGGTCCTGGCACAAGGATTATGAAGGCAAGACGTGTGCCTATGTCGAACTAGACGCCACCGGCGTCCGTCAACAGGGCGTCGGGGGCGGCCCGGCCGAGGGGCGCATGGCCTACGTGGGGATGGTCTGCAACCCCTGCCCGGACTGGCCGTGGCCCGACGAGAAGCCCCAGCCGATGCCGGCCCGTTACCTCTCGGGACTGTATCCCCTGGAGGACTTCACGCCCTTGCTGCGCCCGCTCGCCGGGCATGTGGGTATGGACCGCGCCGATCGCTGGATCGGCTTGAGCGACGGCGGTTCGGGCTTGGAGGCTCGACTCCAGGAGAACTTTCCTCGTGTGGAATTGATCATTCTCGACTTCTACCACCCCGCGGAGAAGCTCACCGGCTTGGCGCGGCGGTTGTACCCCCAGGACGAGGAGCACGCCGAAGATCAAGCACGGCAGTGGCGCGCGTGGCTCAAGGACGAAGGGGGCGCGGTGCTGGCAGCGATCTTGCGCGAATGGGATTGGCCCCGTCGGGCCGGCCTGAAGGAGGCGGTGGACGAGGTGATCGGTTACCTGGAGCGGAACGCGCACCGGATGGAGTATCCGGACTACTTGGCCAAAGGCTGGTGCCTCGGTAGCGGCGCGGTGGAGAGCGCCTGCAAGACGGTGGTGGGCCAGCGTCTGAAGCTGGCCGGGATGCGCTGGGGCGAGGACGGAGCCCATGCCGTCTGCCACCTCCGCGCGCTCTACCGCAGCGAGAAAGGACAGTGGGAGGCCTTCTGGGGACGCGATTTCTCCCTCAACTGATCGTCTGTACCACCAACTAACATGACGTCTGCCGGATGCTGGACGCGGCCCGAAGCAGGAGAAGACCACGGGCAGCGTCCACCCGGAAGACGTGGGCACGGGCAACGGATTCCCGAAGGACTTCGACTACGAGATGTACGCCAAGCTCGCTCGGATGACCATGGCGAACGGTTGCACTCCCGCCGAGGAAGAGCAGGCCCAGGCACGGATGGCGGCCATGAAGGAGGGCGTCAAATTCACGGCGGAGCAGGTGGAGCCGGAGAGGGTCAGCGCATAACCAGCGAGGAGTGAACTATGAGTGCTGTCTTCTGCAACGACTGCGGTCTCACCTGGGCGAACTGCAAGTGCGCCAAGGGCGACGACACGCCTCAAGAGGCGAAGAAACCTGTCCCCTGCCCGGACTGCGGGCAGGAAACCGACCCGGACCTTCTCTGTCCGGAGTGCGGCGGCTGCTACGGCGGCTGCTGCGGGTGCAATGACGATGACTTCGACAACGACTGCTGCGGCGACTGCGGGATGATCCTCGACGACTGTGACTGCGACTTCGACGAGGACGACGAGGACGAGTTCGACGAGTACGGCTACGCCCTCGAAGAGGACGACGGCGACGACGATTACGAGGAAGAGGAGTAGACCATGAAGCGACGCATCCTGTTCGAGAACGAGGACCAGGCTCTGGGGTTCCTGCTGGGATTGGAGTACGCCACCAACCGCAGCATTGACCGTGGCGTCTGGATCGTCGGTGGCGTCGAGCCGGCTCCAGAGGGAGGCTTCCAGGTCGGCATCGAGGACGACGGCCTGGACGAATCAGACGCCGACACGGTGAAGGACTACCGCCCGAAAGACGACAACCTGCCTTTCGGCGGCAGTCATGCGCCGGATTGCCCTTACCGCGTAGGCGGTGAGTGCGAGTGTTGGCGCTCGGACCCGGAGCAAAACCCGGAACTGGATGACGACGACGACTGCCTCGGCGACTGCGAGGCGTGCCTCCACGCCGACGAATGCGACGACGAGAACGTAGGCTGCTGGTGCGACGTCTGCGGCCAATTGGCCAGCGACTGCACCTGTACTGCCGAGATCGGCCCCGATGAGAGCATGGACGGCGACCATCAGTCCGGCCTGGCCAGCGCCGGCTTCGGCACGGACGAAGACTACGGAGACTTCGGCCAAGACCCCGACTACGACTGACACCGCACACCAGGGCCAGGGCCAGCGCATATCAATGTCGTTGAAGTGTCAGGACTTCCGTGAGGAACGCCGTGTTCATCATGCAACGGGCCATCTTGCCGCGGAGGCTGTCTTTGACGGGATGACGCTTCAGAAGCGTCACCGCGAAGCGCCGCAACCAGCTGAGATTGTTGCCGAGCGTTCGCTCGCGCGTGCGACTGTCGTCCTCGCGAAAGTTCACGTCCAACACCCAGTGCATTGACTCGATGCCCCAATGACCACGCACCGCCTCGCAGAATCGTTTGCCGCTGAGATACCGGCTGAGAATGTAGTATCGCGTCTCGTCGGTTTCACGGCCGTCGGCGTGCTGGGTCACCCGCAGGGAGTAGCCGATGGCCTTGACCCACGGCCATTCCTTCTTGAGCGCGAAGTCGGGCGGAACCTTGGTGAGAAAGTACGACCGCTCATCGATCCGGCCGTGCGCGGCTTCGCTGGTTTCATAGCTGCGATACTTGAGATCCTCCAGGTCGCGCTCGAGATGTTTCTCGAAGTACGATTCGACCGTCTCGCGGAGCTTCGGCTGGTTGTCCTTGACGCTGATCACGAAGTCGCCGCCGCCGTCGACGATGTCGCGTGCGATCTCTTTCTGGCACCCCATGGCATCGATCGTGATCAACGAGTCCGTCAGTTCGATCTGCTCCAGGAGCTGGGGGATCGCCGTGATTTCGTTGGATTTCTCCTCGGTCGCGACCTGGCCCAGGGCGATCCCTTCCTCGCTGGCCCACGCGCTGACGATGTGCAGCGGACGAAGGTCCTGCGACGCGTCGTGGGACCCCCGATTGGTCTTGCCGTCGATGGCGATCAGCCGGTCCGGGCTGCTCTCGTCGGGCGGCATCGCGTCGATGACCCACTCCTGAAAGCACTTCTGGAAGGCCTCGGGCTTGAGCGCCATCAACAGACGACGGATGCAGTCGCGCGAGGGGATGCCGTTGGGCAGCGCCAGAAACTGCTCCAGCCACTCGTGGCGGTTCTACGCCCAGCGATGAATGGCCGTGGGACCATCACAGCCACACACCATGCCACACACCGCGATCACGACGATGTCCACCAACAGATGCTTGCGATTCCTCAGATGTCGCGGGTCGGAGAGCGACTCGAAGTAGGAACCGATCGCTTCAATGTTTATCCATCGGGTTGCCATGCAACGCATCCTGGCATGAGGTGCACGGCCTCGCGGCGCAACCCTGGATCACGCCAGAACGCGAGCACCGTGATACGCCAAGATGTAACATGGCGCGGTCGATCGCGCCAGACTGTACAGATTACCTATTTATGCGCGCTGGCCCTGACACCAGGGCACGGACGCCCGCCACCACCGGGAGATACCCTGTGCAGCCGAACGAGAGACCGAGAGAGGACGTGATCGAGCGCGTCAAGAAGCTCCTCATCAAGACCGAAGCGGCGGGTTGCACGCAGGCTGAGGCGGAAGCGGCCTTCAAGATGGCCAGCCGCATCATGGCAGAGCACAACCTGACCATGGACGAAGTGGACCAGGCCGCACCCGACGCCGAAGAGGGCTGGGACGAAGCCCCGGTCGGCGAGGCAAGCGGGCGCTGGAACTTCGAGTATTCCTGCGCCGGCGACATTTGTAACCGATTCTTCTTCGTCGAGCGCTACCGCAACATCACCACCAAAGAGGTGATGGAGCGGGGACGGCTCGTGCGCAAGAGCTTCGTCCGCATGACGTTCTTCGGCAAGAAGAGTAACGTCGAGACGGCGCGATGGGTGTACCTGGCGCTGCTCGACGCCTTTGATCGGCTCTGGAACGACTACCGTGTCCGCCAGGGCCAGCACTCACTAAACCATTGCCCCAGTAATAACTTCCAACAGGAACTCCGGGCTCCAACCACACTTTCGGCGTTTCATGACGAGGCTTCCACGGCCGGGATGTTGCTTCAACAGCGAGAGCGTGAAGCGATTGAGCCACGCAAAATTCTCGCGCAAGTGCTTCTCCCGGATGCGCGACTCGTCCTCGCGGTAGGTCACGTCCAGGCTCCAGTGGCAGGTGTTCTCTATGCCCCAGTGACCCCGGACCGCGTGCGCGAACTTCTTCACGCCCACATCAAGACTGCTGATGTAATAACGTGTCTCAACAGTCTCCTTTCCGTCGCGAAAGCACGTGGAATTCACCACACCGATGGACTTCAGGCCCTTCCACCGCTCCCGTCCGGGCAGGCTCTGGGGAACCGGCATCTGGATGTAACGGCGCGTCTCCTGACGCCCATGTCCGGTCTCGCGGGTCTCGTACCAACGCGCTTCGCGTCCGCAAAGTCCTGTTCCGCCTGCTCATCGATATAGTCGATGACGGCCTGATGGAGCGTCTCCTGGTTCCCCTTCAACGCCAGGACAAAATCCGCCTTCCCCTCGACGATCTGCGCGGCGATCGCCGTCTGACAACCCATGGCATCGATCGTGACGATCGCGCCTTGGATATCCACCAACCGCAGCAACTCGGGAATGGCCGTGATCTCGTTGGACTTCTCGGTGCAGGCCACTTGGCCCAGCGAGAGGCCATATTCACTGGCCCAGATGCTGACACAGTGCAGTGCGCCCAAGCCGTTCTTGCGATCGTGGCTGCGGCGCAACGTCTTGCCGTCGATGGGCAGGACCGGTTGCTCGATGCCGGTGGCGGCCGCGGCCGTGGCACGCAAGGACTGCAGCCAGTTGGCAAAACACGCTTGGAAGGCGCCCGGCTGGAGCGTCCTGAGGACACGTCGGAAGACGTCCTTGCCGGGGACGCCGTGGGGCAAATCGAGGACCTCTTGGAGGAGTTCCTGTTTCGTGGCGGCCCAGGTGGCGATCCCCGTGGGACCGCCGGCGCCGGCGAGCACGCCCAAGAGGGCGAGGACGACCACACGGATCAGAGGATGCCGGAGATTGACGGAGGAGCGCGGGTCCTCGAGTTCCTGGAAGTGCCGCACGATCTCGTCCAACCCGATGCGCCGATCATCCGCCATGGTTCACCCCCGGTGCCACGCTGCGAGAGAAGTCACACGGGGATGTTATATCGAGAGATCACCGAGGGCGCAGAGCGCCACAGATTACCAGGATTACCTACAGTGCGCGCTGGCCCTGCCGTGTCCGCTCACGCGCCGGCCGGGGCGATCGCCGCGCCTTCGTGCTGGGCGTGTGGAACGGCTTCTCCGACAAGATGGAGCAAGGGCGGAAGGTCATGGAGGCTGAGCGCGACATGCTCGCCCGCGAACAAGGGCACAGCGGCCCCGGCACCGCCATCGTCCTGGCGAGCATCCAGGAGAAGACTGCCGTCGCGTTCAAGGAGAAGTACGGCAAGCTCGGCAAGGTCACGAAATACGCGCCCGTCATCGACCACGGCGGCGCGATGAAGGCGGGCTACCAGGAGGGGCGCAACCTCAACCTGAACCGCCCCATCGGCAACAACCAGAAGGTCCGTCAGCTTCCTTCGTGAAGGAGAGCACCAGGGCACGGACGCCCGTCACTTGAGGAGCAGCATCCATGAGCAGCACTATGACTTTGAACGAGTTCATCCAATCCGTCGAAAACGACAACGGACCAGCCAGCAACAGCAACGGCAAGGTCGTCCAGCCTGAACTCAAGGGCCTCGACAGCGACAGCCCCTTCGCCAAGCTCGTCACCGAGATCGCCGCTTTCGTGGGGAGTGGCACGTACCGTAGTTGCGGCCACGCCTACGGTTGGTTCGTGATCCAGAGGACCGATCCGACGAAGCCGATCTTCCATGTGAGCCGCGTGGAACCTAGCGGCGAGCGCGTGAGCGTCGCCCGGCTCCGGCTCAACGAGTCGTGGTCCGACTGGACCAACCAGAGCGAGCCGCCGCGCATCTTCAAGAAGGCGCTGGCCCAGGTGCTCAGGCACCGCAACCAGGCGATCGCGGCCAAGGCCAAGGGGGCGCCTGAGCCTGACACGCAAGAGCAGAAGCGCGTCGTGGATTCCATGGGCGTCGCCGCCTCGACCGCCATCCGCGTGTGGACGGCGTGCGAGGACATCTTGAAGCATCGGCGGGGCGACATTGAGAGCATTCTGCGCTATCACCGCTTCAGGGTGTCCAGGGGCGAGCCGTTCCTTGACGACGCCGCCCTGTCGTTGGCCCAACGAGTCGAATCTCAAGGCGCCTGAACCATGAGAGACAGTGTTTGGTCGCCGCAAGGAAGCGGCCCCAAGTCCTACGGCTACCTTCGTGCGAGCACCAATAAGCAGGTGCTCAGCACGGAAGTGCAGCGCGACATCATCATGAAGTACGTCGCGTTCAACAACCTCCCCGAACCCATGTTCTTCACGGACTCCGCCGTATCGGCGACCAACCCCATGAAGGAGCGGGAGGCGGGCGGGGAACTTCTCCGCCGCGTGCGCCGGGGAGACAACATCATCGTCGCCAAGTTCGACCGGCTCTTCCGGAAGCGGCGGGATGTGATTGACGTCTTGGAGTACATGGAGAAGCTCGGCGTCCGTCTCCATATCTGCAACATGGCGGGCGGCTCGGTCGATATGAGTTCGCCTATCGGGCGCCTCATTCTGGGCATCCTTTCCGAGTTCGCCGCGTTCGAGCGCGAGATGATCTCGGAGGCGCACCAAGGACGCCATGGCCAAGATCAAGCGCAAGGGCCGGCGCGTGAGCGGCTGGGCCAACTACGGTTTCCAGTGGGTCAAGAAGTACGATCGGGACACGGGCCGGCACGAGTGGTTCCAGATTCCCGATCCCGAGGAACGCGCGATCATGAAGCGGATCGTCGCGTGGCGGGCCCAAGACCCGCCGCTGTCGTGGGACCAGTGCCGCCAGAAGCTCACCTACGAGATGAAGGTGCGCACGCGCAAGGGGCGCGAGTGGACCGCCGACCGCATTATGCGTGCCTGGCGGGCGGAGTTGATTTTGCAGATCAAGGAACAAAAGAGCATTACGGGGAAATGCGCAGAATGAGAGTGGAACCGAAGAGAAGGGCACCAAGGCGCCGCTGTCGTTCGGCGATGCCAGTTTCTGCCTGAAGGACCAGCCATCCATGCCCAGCCGGTATGACCGGCTGGCGTATGGGAACCGGGGCCAAATCCTGCTCATCGGCGTGGTGGATTACGCCAACAAGATCAGGGCCATGCGTGCCATGCTCAACAGCGCGGCGCAGAAGCTCACCATCGAATGCACGGGCGGCCGGGTGCGGCGGTTGTCCGACCATGACTACTACTACGACTACAGCGGCCGCAATCCCGGCCGGCTGTCGCCGACCCAGACCGGCTACCGCATCTACGTCAACAAGCTGGAGTATGGCCTCTGCCATGCCCTGTTCATCTCCAAAGAGCCGGGCTTCATGACCACCATCACGCCCGAGGCCCTCTGGGAGGAACTCAACGACACCCGGTTCACGACGCCCATCCTGCGGGAGTGGATGCCGTACCTGGAGACGAAACTGCGGAAGAAGAGCCTGCTGGAAGAGGCGTGGTGCTTCCGGTGCAACGCCGGGTTCATCACGGCGAGTTCCGAGCACCTCGACACGATCGTGAGCGAGGGACTCCAGACCGGGGAGATTTCCATCCCGGAACCGCCCACCATCCAGCCGCTCGACATTCCGCTGCAACTCGAATGCAGTGCGTGAGTTACGTCCGATTTCATTGGCACCGCGATGGAATTCCATATTTTGAGAATTCCATCGCGCAGCACTCGGAGGAACCACCCTTGAAGACTGACCCATCAATGCTCGAGCGCGGCCACTCCAGAGCCGGATTGGAAGAACGAACTACGAGTTGCTGTCTCATGGCCGACAACGCCGACAAAGCCGAGCGTGATCGCCTCGCAGCCCGATGCGATCAGTTGGAGATTCAGCTTTCACGGATGCGGCGTGGCCGCTCTCGGCGGCGCCGAGGAAGTCAGAGCAGGGACGACTACGGCTGGAGGATGCATCGTACCAGACAGCGCTGCAACGCTCCGCGAGCAACCGCGACGACGATCCTGAAGGCCACGGGCATGATGCTGACGGACGGCACCCTCCACCTCTTCGCTGACGCGGAAGGGCTGCGCCAGTTCTGGGGTCAGGCTGGCAGCGACTGGAGCCGCGTGGCCTGGATCAAGCGGCGTCGAGTTCCATCCCGCAACCACCCAGGAGAAACACTCATGAGTCTGTCTGGCATCAAAGGTCTCGACCAGTATCTCGTCAAGTACGGGGCCCTGCTCGGGGCCAAGGCGGTCCAGAGCCTAGACCCGCTCCACGTTCCCGGCCGCGACTCCATCCGGGAGTTCGACTACGTGCCCGAGGGCCGCAAGCCGTTCGAGCCGCAGCGGCACCTGATCGCCGCGAGCGAGAAGATGCTGGGGGATCGTTCGGCCGGTTTCATCATCGGCGAGTGCGGGGTCGGCAAGAGCGAGATGGCAATCCTGGCCATTCACGAGCACGCCATGAAGTCGAAGTGGCAGGGTGGCCAGGGCGGCAACTACCGGGCCATCGTCATCGCGCCCGACCACCTCATCGGCACGCCCGAGAAGCCGGGTAAGTGGCGGGATGAGATCATCGACTGCATCCCCGACGCCAAGGTCTTCGTCTTCGGCAAGTGGTCCGACTTCCTCGCCCTGATGGACAAGAACCCTCGGCGGGGTACGGCAGGTGGTCATGCCGCCGAGGTGGCGAACGGGGCGCGGTGGCCCCGGCCCGAGGGTGCGGAGTGGTATCTGGTGGGCCGCAACCAGATCAAGTGGGAGCCCGACTGGATCGGCGTGGGCGAACCCCAGCGGATGTTCGACTCCAAGGTCCACGAGGGGTTCAGCCATCGCATCATCGCGGTGGACAAGGTGACGGTCACAGACGAGTTCGGCCGCACCGTCTACAAACCCCTGAAGCCGGGGCAGTCCGAGTGGCAGAAGGAGGCGAAGCAGAAGATCATCACCGAGAAGCGAACGTGCTGCCCGCGCTGCGGGTCAGTGCCCGTGGACAGCAAGGGCATGCCTATCAGTGCGGCCACGCTCGCCAAGAAGAAGCACACCTGCCAGGCGCGCTACCTGGAGTCCGTGTGCGGACCCGACAATCACCAGGGCAACGGCCGGGACTTCCTCATGGAGGGCGACCCGGACGTCTCGCCAAGTTGCTTCAAGCGTCCACTCGGCGCGGAAACCAGCCACGGCGGGCGGAAGTGGATCGTCCGCGCGTGCGGCGAACCGCTCTGGCAGTGGGTGCCCAAGCCCCGGCGGTGGGCGCCCGCCAAGATCATCCACAAGAAGCTCAAGAGGATGTTCTCGTACCTTGTGGTTGATGAGGTGCATGAACAAAAGAGCGATGAGAGCACCAGAGCATGGCGATGGGCAAGGTGCTGGCGTCCACCTCGAAGATGCTGGCCCTGACGGGAACTTTCATCGGCGGCTACGCCAACCACCTCTTCCCGCTCATGATGCGGATGGCCCCGGATGACATGAAGGCGCGGGGCTTCGAGTGGGGCGAGGACTTCGAGTTCTCGCAGCAGTTCGGCCGCATCGACCGCATCATCACCAGCAAGTGCGCCGCCGAGGTAGTCACGACCAGGGGCCAGAAGAGCATGCGCAAGCAGCGCATCGGCAACTCGCAGGAGCGCAAGAGCGTGCGGCCGGGCATCATGCCCACGCTCTTCGGCCAGATCGTCCAGCCTATCGCCATGTTCCTCTCGCTCGACGAACTGGCCGAGGAACTCCCGCCGCTGGAAGAGTTCATCGCGCAGGGGGCGTGCGACCTGCCGGTGGACATCCACGCCGAGTACCTGCGGGTGGAACGGAAGTTGGTCGAGCGGGCGCGCGAGATGATGGCCAAGGGCAGCATCAAGCTCCTGGGCACCATGCTCCACACCCTGCTCGCCTACCCGGATCACCCCTACGGGTGGGAGCCGCACTTCGAGGGCGAGCAGACGGTGGGCTTCTGGGAGATTCCCAAGCTCTTCACCCAGGAGAATTGGAAGGGCGTGGTGTCGCCCTGGAACTTCGACCTGGAGCAACGCATCCTGCCCAAGGAGCGCAAGCTCATCGACCTCTGCAAGACGCATGCGGCACAGAAGAATCAGGTGTGGGTCTTCTGCCAGCAGACGCAGAAGCGCAACGTGATGCCCCGTCTCAAGAAGCTCCTGGAAGCCGAAGGACTGCGGGCGGGCATCCTGCGGGCCGGCGACGTGGACATGCGGGAGCGAGCCGCGTGGATCACCGAGAAGGGCCTGGACTACGACGTCATGCTCAGCCACCCGCAATTGGTGGGCACGGGCCTGGACCTGTTCAGCAAGAAGGGTGGCCACAACTACAACGTGCTCGTCTTCTTCGAGACGGGCTACAACCTGTTCACCATGCGGCAGGCCAGTCGGCGGGCGTGGCGCATCGGCCAGCCGAAGGACTGCGAGATTCACTACCTGCACTACCGGAGCACCATGGAGCAGCGGGCCATGTTGCTCATGGCGAAGAAGGCCGAGGCTGCCACCTCGCTGGAGGGCGACGTCTCGGTCGAGGGCCTGGCCGCGCTCGCCGGGGACGACAACGCCCAGATGGCCATGGTGCGGGCGTTGGCCGAGAAGATCGACGACAACGACATCCAGCGCAAGTGGGGCCGGGTGAAGTTCGGCACGCGGAAGCCGCCCAAGCCCGAGCCTACCGAGGAAGAGAAGGCAGCCGCCGCCTCCAGAGCGGAAGCAGAGGAGCGCCGCCATCGCGAGATGGAGGAGATGCTCGAAGGAATGTTGAAGGAGGAGCCGGAGGCGGCGGTTGTTCCAGGGTCGCCGCCCGAGCCGGAAGAGCCGCCCGACGTGGTGCCGTTCCCGAGTCTGGCCACGGGTTCGTGCTACGTGCCGACCGAGGACCAGGCGGCGGGGGATGAGGTGGCGAGCATTATCTCGCTGGCCAAGCACACCATGCACGACCATGGCCTGGCACCCACGCCGAGCGAGGACGACGAACTTATCGCCATGATCCTCGCCGAGATGGACAAGCCCCGGCCCAAGCCCGAGCCGGATAAGGTCAAGCCAATGCCCAAGGGCGTGAAGGAGGTGAAGAGCAAGGGCAAGCTCAGCGACAACGACTACCGGGCCATATTCGCCGACCTGGGCGTGGACGACTTGGACCTGGGACTGCACACCAGGGAGAAGAGCGACGAGATGGATTGGTAGTGGCTCCGCGATGGAATTCCACATTTTGGAATTCCATCAGGGGCTTGCATCTGGCACGGAATCTGGTACACAATCGGGGCGGTCATGAGGCTTTCGACTTCATGATCGCCCTGTTTTTACAGGGGTTTTTCATGCGACTACAGAACTCGGGTTCCCTGAAGCCTCACATCGAGTGATCAAAGGCTCCAGTTGAGTCAGCAAGCTGAATCGAACCAGCAATCACTCGGTTCTTCAACTCGAAGGAGGATTGCGGGACGTCTTGGTCGCCTCGTTCTGCACGTCGAGGGGCGACTCCAGCTCGGCGTACTCCTGTCCGCGCACGCTCCAGCGCACATCCAGGCGAAACCTACCAACCCCGAAGCGCTCGTCGATCCGCGTCTGGACGCGGAACGCCACGCCATCGAGGCGGGTTGCCGGCACCTGGGCCGCGAGCGAGCCGTCGTCGGCGTAGAACGATGCCGTGGGTTCGCTGTCCAGGGGTCCGGCCTGGCCGGTGAACACGGCGAAGTGGAAGAGGCTGCCCTGCCGCATGCGCCCGAGGTCGCTCATCGTGCCAGCTTCCGGGATTCACGTCACCGTGAACCGCTGAATCTGGCTGTAGGTGCTCTCGCCGGTCGCCCAGGACAGGAGCACCATGTAGGTCTGGCCCAGCTCGTAGCCATCGGCCGGGTCCGCCACGACGCGGAAACCGTAGAGCCCGGTAGCCACGCCCAACGGGGTCGCCGATCCGGAGCCATGCGGCATGGCGCCGCCGGGTCCATAGACCGCGAAGGCGGGTGGCGGCGACGGCGCCACGGGATGGTTCGCGCTGTCCAGGGCGATGACGCCACCCTGGAACGTGTCGCCGAGTTGCACGAAACCCACGAACATGCTCAATCCTCGAATTTCAAGATGCGGAACCCGGCGCGGGGACGCAGTTCACCCTTCCGGATGCCCGCGACGTTGACCTGCCGGGTGGTGGCGCCCGGCGGGATGGAGTAGGTGGGCCTCAGGTGATTTCTCTTGCACCCGACTCGCGTCGCAGAAGTACTCCCAGTGTGGGGCGGGAGTGGCGGGAAAGTGATCCGATAGCGATTTCCGAGTCCGAAGAAGAAGCCAGAAATCGGTTCCTGAACCCCTGGTATCTGGCCAGTCTGAGAGAAGTATCTTCTTTTCGCTAGCCCCCTTTTCGCTCTCAGACAGGGCTCAGAGTGGCGACCGGCAAGAAATTTTTGACAACTGTGAAAAACTAAAGTACAGAATAAGTGATCTAAACAGACTTATTGCGATCTCTCTCCGATCGACTCCACCGGCGATGGAGGTCGAGGACGATCCTGCGTTGCAGAGAGGTGATCGCCGCGCGTTCCCGAACAAGCCTGGTATGCCAGAGAGAACCTTCGGTCGCAGGGGTTTTGAGACACCAGGTCCCGAGCTGGTCAGACGGTCCCCATAAACGCGGGGCGGACTGACCCGAACGGCCTCGCTGAAGAGCAGCAACCGGACCACGGCGGAACCGATCGAGCACGACATCGCGAGCGGATCGCCCTGATTTCGAGCAGTCGCGTTTCCGCAGAACGGTCCTCGTCTCTCAGAATCCGAGCGTCATCCCCAAGGGACCTCGATGTGTCACGAAGCGCCGGTGCTCGTTGCAGGCGGGCTGCGGCATCTCGAATCGGTTCGATCGATGACGAACTATTCGATGCCGGATCCACTGGCCTGCTCATGACGCGCCATCGCGGCGGGATCGGCGCACTGCAATGCTCCTGACAAGACTGAACCGGAAACTGATCAACGTTTACGACCCCGGGGGGCGTCGTGCACCACCGTTCAGCGGAAGTGCGTTTGTCGTCTTCAACGAGCCTGAGGAACGCACCGATGAAGAGCTCACTCTTCAACAGTCTCTCGCTCCGGTCGCGTCGAATCCGAGCCCGCCGTCGTGGCATCAAGCCCGCCGTCGCGGAGATGGAACGTCGGCAGTTGCTGGCCAGCAGCCTGTTCCTTCAAGGCGTGGCCTTCATCGACGTGAACGCCAACGGAACCTACGACCAGAACGATCAGCTCTTGCCCGATGCGCAGATCACTCTGTATCGGAAGGACGGTGAGACGCTCACGCCCATCGAGACGCAGTACACCGACTCCAACGGGTACTACCTGTTCAACGACCAGTTGACCCCTGGTGACTATCGCCTGGCGGAGACGCTTCGAAACTCGTCCCTGTTCAACTCGGGCACGGAAGTGCTCTCGCAGTTCAACCCTGCGACCGCGGTCGATGCGCAGACGATCGACGTGACACTCGTCGATCTCAACTCCATTCAGGCGAAGTACGTTGCTCGAACCCAGGCACGGACCGTCACGGTGGCGGTCTCTCCCAACTACGGCTCGACTCAGGGAAGTCCGACAACACTTCAGATCGGCACGAGTCAGGTCTCACTCGAAGGGCCGGGCATCGCCAATCCGGACGCGACTTTCCCTACCTTCAGCGTCGACGCGATTCACCCGGTCGCGCCCGGCGACACCTATCCCGTCCAACCCTCCAACAGCCCGCTTCCTCCCGGCTGGGTCGTGAACTCGGGACAGATCGGCTTCCTCTACAACCAACTTCGCCGCACGGATCTCGACAGCGCCCATGCCGCCGGCCTGCAACTTGCGATCTGGAAGCTGGAGTATGACGTGTTCAGCACGGATCTGAGCACTGGCAATTTCCGAGTGATCCAGGCGGACCAGGACGTCCTCGACGCGGCGAATGACTACCTGCACAACCTCAGCTATACGAACTTCGAGCCGGTCGCGTTCCTTAATGCCACTTCGATGGACCCCACCACGATCGGCCAGGGCTTCCTTGCGCGGGACAGCCTGAACTTCGCCAATCAGACCTCAAGCTCGCTGTCAGGGTCTGTCTTCGACGACGCCAACAACAATGGAATCTTCGATGACGCGGAAGCGCCCCCTGGCGAACCAGGTCGTCACGCTCAGCGATGCCGAGAACAACGTCGTGGCGACGACGACCACCGATGCCTCCGGGTTCTATAGCTTCCCGAACCTCACGGCCGGAACGTACGGGCTGACTCTGACGCAGCCCGCGGGATACCAACCAGGCGTGGTGAGCGTCGGCACGCAAGCCTCGGGAATCGTCTCCGCACCCACCACCATCAGCCAGATCCGCCTTGGCGACCGCGTCTCCGGCCAGGGTAACAATTTCGCCGAGGTGAAACCTGCAAGCCTCGGCGGCTTCGTGTACGTCGATGCCAACAACAACGGCATCCTTGATGATGGCGAGACACCTTTGGCGAACCAGGTCGTCACGCTCAGCGATGCCGAGAACAACGTCGTGGCGACGACGACCACCGATGCCTCCGGGTTCTATAGCTTCCCGAACCTCACGGCCGGAACGTACGGGCTGACTCTGACGCAGCCCGCGGGATACCAACCAGGCGTGGTGAGCGTCGGCACGCAAGCCTCGGGAATCGTCTCCGCACCCACCACCATCAGCCAGATCCGCCTCGGCGCGGGCGTCTCCGGCCAGGGCAACAATTTCGCCGAGGTGAATCTCGCAAGCCTCAGCGGCGTCGTCTACGTCGACGCCAACAACAACGGGATCCAGGACAGCGGCGAGGCGCCCATCAAGGGCGTGGTCCTGACGTTGACCGACGCCCAGGGGGCGATCGTCGCTACGACCGTGAGCGGAGACGATGGCTCTTACCGCTTCACGAACCTTGTGCCGGGCACCTACACGATCCGTGAGACACAGCCCGACGGCTATCTGCAAGGCAAGAACACGGTCGGCACCGTGGCCGGCGTCACGAGCGGCCGGGTCGGTCCCGGTCCGGACGTTCTGAGCGGCATCGAGCTGTGCTCGGCCACCGACGGCATCGGCTACAACTTCGGTGAGATCGTGCCGTCCGAGATCGCTGGGACGTGGTACCTGGATGTCTCCGGCAACGGTCTGAACACGACCGACGCTCCCAACGCACCGGCCGATCTGCCGCTGACCGGTGACCTTCTCGCCAGCCTCAACACGAAGCCCGTGACGATTCGCCTGTTCGATCAGAACAACAACCTAGTAGCGACGACAACCACATCACCGATCGACGGCTCCTACCATTTCCCGAATCTCCTGCCGGGCACGTACACCGTCAAGCAGGGCAGCCCCGGCGGTCGGGCGGTCCAGACCTGGCCGGTGGGCGGTACGTACACGGTCACGGTTCATGGCGGCATGAGTCTGAGCCAGGCTGATGTCGAGTCGAGCCGCGACTTCGCCAGTAGCATCCCGACTGACAAGGCACTCGTCACTGGCATCAGCTACCGAATCAACGACACGACAACCGTCAACGACCTGCGCGGCAAGACCAAGCAGGGCGATCAGGTCCAGGCCATCATCACGGTCTCGTCGGCTGTCACGCCGACGAACCCGATCCGGCTCAGCCTCGTGACCTACACCGCGCCCGATCCGACCTTCGTATCGAGCCGGGCCAGCCAGCAGGCCATCTTCGACCTCTCGACGATCGTGGTGACGGCGGGCGGAACGTACACCCTGACCGTGCAGAACCCAAACACATACTATCAGATCGACATGGTGAACGGCTATGCGATCGACAAGCTCGGTCCGGACGGCAGCAACATCTTCTACACGCCCCAGGGCCGGCTCTTCAGCGCGGATAACAGCGGAACTCGTCCTCAGAACAGCTTCGTGCCGACCGCGCTCTCCGGCTTCGTCTACGCGGACCAGAATGCGGACGGCACCAGGCAGACGACGGAAGCGGGCCTCGCCGGTGTCACCGTCAAGCTGAGCGGCGTCACCTTCGACAACAAGACGCTCGCGCTCGTGCGGACGACCGCGCCCGACGGTTCCTACAGCTTCAAGGGCTTGCCAGCAGGCACTTACACGGTCACCGAGACGCAGCCGACCGGGTTCGGCTCGACCCGGAACACCGCCGGGACTGGCGCGAATGCGCCCGGTCTGGCGGACGCCGTCAAGATCGCGGGAATCAAGCTCGCTCCTGGCAACTTGGCCGTCGACTACAACTTCGGCGAGCTGAGCGTCCAGCCGGCGGCCGCATCGAATGCCCTGAGGCAGGGCGACACGGCCAGCATCGCGTTCTGGCAAAGCGATGTCGGCAAGCAAGTGATCCTGGGCCTTAACGGCGGCCCGGATTCGCCCCGCCTGGCCTCGTGGCTGACCGCCAGCTTCCCTAAGCTGTTCCCGACAGGACGAGTCGGCACCACCAACCAGAGCGTCTGGGCCGCCTTCGATTCCGCGAGCCGTGCGACAGACGGGGCCGCACCAAAGGCAGAGGCCCAGGTGATGGCGCTCGCATTGGCGACGTATGTGACGAACCCATCCCTGACGGACGGCCCCGTCGGAAACGGCTTCAACACGGCCGGCGCCGGAACGCGCACCTTCCTCCTCTCACGAGGGCTCCTCGACACCACCGCCACCGCGGCGCTGGGGCTCACCATTGGCAAGGAGTACGGCGTCCTGACATACCTCCAGGTCGTCAACAACGCCGCCGTCAACGGCCGGATACCCGCCGCACTGCGCACGACAATCGACACGCTCTTCAGCGCAATCAACCTGAAGGGCAACGTCAGCGCTTCGTGAGCCGGGTTCAGAATCGAGACTCGCTCCGAGCCGTCATCATGCCGGGATCGCCCCCACGTGGCTGAAATCACACGGACGGACGGCCCCGGCGTTTCGAAGCCACTGAGGGCGGCTACTGGATCGGATGGCTCAACAATGCGCACATCGTCTCGCGATGGTCCGCGCTATCCGACCACCGGCGCACCCGCGCGGAGGTGTACCACAAGCCCGAAGATTACGAGGCGTTTGGGTGAAGGCGGTGAGCATGCTACCCGGCTCGATGTCGAGCGGGTCCGAGCGTCGTCGCAACCCGTTCTGGTTGACTGAGTTGACGGCCACGACCGACACCGACGGCCACTTCACCGTCACCGGCGTGCCGAAGGCCGGCGCGAAGTTCGACTTCCTGCGAGAGAGCCTGACCGATCTGCGGAACGAGAAACTCAGGATCGGGGGAGTGGAGAACGCGGTGAAGATGGAGGCCGGCGGCGCGATCCGGGGCCGGGTCGTCGATGCCGACGGCAAGCCGGTGCGCTCCTTCTGCATCCTGGTCAACATCCCGCATCAGCGCGTTCCGTCCGAGAAGGTCGGCGGGTTCTTCGCCGGCTACTGCGGCATCGGCCTGTCGTACACCTCGGATGATGGGGTTTTCGTCGTCACGGGCGTGCAGGCCGGCTATCTTCACCGCATCTCGGCGCTGGCCGAGGGGTACGGCCAGGCGGACGAGGACCGGGTCGAAGCCTACCCCATCACGAACCAGCCGCCTGCCGAGGCGCTGACACTGAAGCTGGGTCCGGCCCACGCGCTCCGCGTCCACGTCACGGGGGCCGATGGAAAGCCGGTTACGAGGGCCCGCGTCACGCTGGTTAACGGCGATCCCGAACTCGACCGTTCCTTCACGTGGGGCTATCACGATGCCTCCTGGGAAGACACGGTTCGCGGCCGATCCGATCGCGATGGGTGGGCCGCGTTCCCGGCGCTGACCTTCGGCGAGGCCACTGTGCTGGTGCAGGTCCCGGGCTTCGCCCGGCAGCGCGTCGGCTGGGGCAAAGGAGAAACCGAACTCGCAGTTGTGCTTTCGACAGAATCCCGTGCCGACATCGACGTGCTGGACGAAGCGGGCCAGCCCGCGCGTGACGTCGGGGTCAGCCTCGCCTCCAGCGCCGGTGATCAGTATCCGGCCATGCCCCAGCCGGAGAAACCCGGTCACTACCGTGTCGATCAAGTGCCCGGTGGGGACTACACCTTGAATGTCTTCCGAAGCACCGGTGGCGGGGCGCCGCCGGAGAAGCTGCACCTGCAGCCCGGTCCGCTCATCTCACGGACCGTCCGCATGCCGAAGCCGGAACCGTTCCCGGGCATCCGCTGAGACGATCTCCCGGCCTTGCCAACTCCTACCGACTCGGTGCGCGTGCCATTGCTTCAGCGGCCGCGGAGCAGTCCGCGGCCACGGTCCAGTTCACGGGAGCGGTGAGCACGGCAGGTCGGAGGCCCGCTGCCGATCTCCCGATCGTCCTCCCTCACCAGCGGCCAAAACGCGGCCCGCCGACCCACAGCCCCGTCCGTTACCCCCGACCGGCAAGATCACACGGAAGCGGCTCCCCCGGCCGGGCGTGCTCTCGACTTCAATCCGACCGCCGTGGTCGGCCACGATCCCGTGGCTGAGCGCCAACCCCAGTCCCGTCCCCTGGCCGACCGGCTTGGTCGTGAAGAACGGGTCGAAGATCCGCGGTAGGATCTCCGGCGGGATACCGCAGCCGTCGTCCGCCACCTCCAAGATCACCTCCTCGCCCCGCGCCCAGGTCACGATCGTGATCCGCCCGCCGCCCCGCCCCGCGGCCTCGATCGCCTGCAGGGCGTTGACCAGGAGATTCAGGACCACCTGGTTGATCTGCGCCGCGCGCAGACGACCGGAAGCAGTCCCTCCTCCGGCTGCTCGACTATAATGTGGCGCCGCTCCAACTGGCCCTGGATCAGCTCCAAGCTGCTGGCGATCGCCTCATGCAGGTCCACCCGATCGACGTCAGCCTGATCGAGCCGGGCGAATCCCCGCAGGTTCTCCACGATGTCGGCGATCCGCTTGACCCCCTGCCGGGTGCTGCTTAGGCGGCTCGCCAAATTAGATTGCTCGTTTGCTACTTTGGGCGGATGGTGTAGTTCCACTCGCCGTGGAACTTCTCTCGCTTGATCGAGAGACCGTCCATCTGCTGATCCGTGACCTCTCGGGCTGTCGGGTAGCTGCCGCCATCCAACTCCGATTTGATCTCCAGCCCAGCCTTCGTCTTCGTACCGCCGATCAGGTTGACGACCACCTCACGGCTGACCAGCGGGCGTCCCCTCCAGTTCTCCGTGATGTGACAGAACATCCGGTGCTCAATCTTATTCCACTTGCTCGTGCCCGGCGGGAAGTGGCACACCGAGATGCTCAGCCCGATCTCGTCGGCCAGTCGCTGCAACTCCACCTTCCAGAGGCGGCAGCGGCTCCCCTTGGAGCCGCCGCCGTCGGCCGTGATCAGCAACTTCTTCGCCTGCGGGTAGACCCGGCGGCCCATCCGATACCACCACCGGCGGATTGTCTCGACGGCGAACTCGGCGGTGTCGTGATCGACACCGACGCTGACCCAACCGGCGTTGGCCGCCATGTCATAGACCCCATAGGGGATCGCCTTGCCCAGGCCCTTGTCGATGAAGTCATGGACCTTCACCTTCTCGGGCTTCCCCTTGGGTTGCCACTCCCGCCCGCCGTTGCGGTACTGCCCTACAAGCTCTTTCTTCTTGGTATCGACCGAGACCACGGGCTGGCCTTGTCGCTGGAACGCCCTGGCCCTTCGGTTGATGTACTGGAACTGGGCATCCCGATCCGGGTGACCTTTGCCCTCGATCGTCTTGCGATTGGATTGGAGACTGTAGCCCAGGTCATGGAGGAGTCGATTGATCGTCCGCTCGCTGACGACGTGCCCTCGGGCCCGGAGCCCCTCTGCCAACTTCTCCGCACTCTTGCACGTCCACCGCAGGGGAGACATCGGGTCGCCACGGGTCACCGGACCGACGAGGGCTTCCAATTCACGCAGCAGGTCCGGGTCATGCTCGGTCAGCGGCTTGCGTCCGCCCCCGGGAGGACGGAGACGCCCACCCGAGAGTGGTCCGTCATCGTCCGGGGTGGGGAGATCCAGTTCCTTCAATCCCGCTCGGATGGTGGCCCGTGCGAGTCCGGTGGCCTCGGCGACCCGGATGATCCCGCCCCTGCCAAGCGATCGGGCTTCAACGGCGGCCCAGAGGCGGCGAGCCCGCTCATCGAGGAGCGGTTTGAGGGTGATGTACTTCGCTTCGACGACCTGAGTGAGTAGGTTCGGCATGAACCATACTGTAACAAAATACAGGTCGAAACGGACGATCTATTTTGGCGAGCCGCCTAAGCATCCGCCCCAGGTTCGCCCGGATGTAAGGCAGGTCGATGGCCTCACCGATCTGGTCAATCCGCCCGGTAAGCTCGGGGCAGGCCACCGCCAGCGCCGGGTGGGCCTGCTCGTACGCCTCCAGCACTTCCGCGAGGCCGCGGATATCGCGCTCGAGCACGGCCAGGTTGTTGGCAACGTAGGCGAGCGGGTTGTTGATCTCGTGCGCCACCCCGGCGCTGAGCAGGCCCAGCGAGGCCAGCTTCTCCGCCTGGACGATCATCGCCTGCATCCGCCGGCGCTCGGTCAGGTCGTGAATCGCGCCCAGGAAGACGATCCCCTCGGGCAGGTCGATCGCCGACAGCGAGAGCTCCAGCGGGAAGACCTCGCCCCCCTTCCGCCGGCCCTGCCGCTCGGTCGTGCGGACCGATGCTGCCCGAACCTCCCGGTTCTCCACGTAACGTCGCAGCGCCTGCTCGTGGGCCTCCCGGTCGTCCGGCGGCATCAGCAGGCTGAGGGGCTGGCCCAGGACCTCGTGCTCCGCGTAGCCGAAGGCCCGCTGGGCGGCGGGGTTGAACAACTTGATCCGGCCGCGTTCGTCGGCCACGACGATCGCTTCGAGGATCCCTTCCGCGAGCTGGCGGTACAGCCGCTCCGAGGTCCGCAGCGCTGCCTCGGCCCGCTCGCGGTCGGCGATCTCCCGCGTCAGCAAGGTATTGGCCCGGGACAGCTCGGCGGTGCGTTCCTCGACCCGGCGTTCGAGCTCGTCGTGCGCCTGCCTCAGGGCCTCCTCCGCCCGCTGGCACGCGGCCCGCGTGCGCAAGGCGACGATGCCATAGCTCAGGTCGTCGGCCAGCTCCCTCAAGAGCTGCACCTCGTCCTCATCGAAGGCGTCGGGATCCGCGGCATAGATGGCCAGCGCCCCCAGGACCTCCGAGCCGGACAGCAGGGGGATGCCGACCACGGAGGCGTAGCCGCGCCGCAGGGCCTCCACGCGCCAGGGGGCGAAATCGGGATCGCGGGTCACATCCCGGAACACCGCCGGCTCGCGAGTCCGAATGGCCTTGCCCACCGGGCCATGGCCACGCTCGGTGTCGGCCCAGGTCACGTGGACCGTCTCAAGATAACCCTCCTCATAGCCGGCATGGGCAACGGGGCGCACCGACTTTGGCCTCATCGTGCTCGGCATAGCCGACCCAGCACAGGCGATAGCCGGCGACCTCGACGATGACGCGGCAGAGTTCCCGAAGGAATTGCGGACTCGTCGCCGGCCCGGATCAGGGCCTGGTTGCAACGGCTGAGGGCCTGGCGGGCCCGATCGACCCTCTGACGTTCGCGGATCTCCGCCGCCAAGGCCTCGTTGGCTGCGCACCAACTCCGCGGTCCGCTGCCGGATCTGCCGCGGGTGACGTAGCAGGTAGTGCTCGCGTTTCCTCATGGGATTCCTGCCGTCGAACGGCTGGAGCCGAGGACTTCGGTCGACGGACGACTCAGCGGGGCTTGAGACTGGTAGAGCATGAAAAAAGCCCTACCGGTGCGCTGAGCCGCATTGGGGAGCCGCCATAGCCGGACATCGTCGCCCCTGACGAGCGCCTCCGCCACACATTAGACTAGCAAACCGGTCGTGGGGGGGACAGGCTCTCCTTGATCCTAGAGAGGCGACCAGAACGAACAGGCTGCTGACCTTCGGGACCGGCCTGGGCGGCTCTGGCCCAGATCACCAAGACCTCTGGAGGAGCGAGCGCGCTCCTCACCGCTTCGTCGGAACGGGGCATGGCCATGGCCACGGCTCCGCCACGGCACGCGTTCGATGCCGATAACCCGAGCATACATCGGAATGATGTACCGCGCAGCCAGAGCCACCTGCGGTCCCAGCGTGTACCAACCGCGATCGTGAAGTTCCCGGCGTCGCGGTTGCGGGCAGGCCGTTCTCTCGCACCATTCCCGGTGGGCCGGCAGAGTCGAAAAACGCGATGTGATCCTCGGGCAGTCAGCTTGCTGAGAAGAGGGAGCCGCCTTGCCAGAATTTCGACGGACCGGCTCCGGGTTTCCTGGGCGCAGCCGCGTTGAGGCGGACATGCGTTGCCAGCGGGGTCCTGCCAGAGCCTGCCAAATGGTGGCTGCACCTGTCAAAAAGAGGTGCAGCCAGAGGTGCAGCCAAGGATCAGAGTCGCCATAAGTCAAAGCGGGCGAAGGGATTCGAACCCTCGACGTCCAGCTTGGGAAACTCTCCTTCAGTCCCGCCGCATCACCCCGTAAAGCTTGGAGCTACCAGTAGTTTACGGCATCCTGACCGTTTCGCAAGTGGTCGCATTCCGTAGCGAAGATTCGCAAAGAATGGCATTACTACCGGGGGTTCGGCATTACCAAGACATTACCCGCGGAAGGCCGGTCAAACGGCCTGGGCGGCGGCTGTACTGACGCACGGGCGGGGGCGACCAGATACAAGCAGCCACGAGGGCCGGTCGCGCCCCAACGGGCTTACGGGATCTTGTACGCCCGCGTCTCGGCGATCAGCTGGCTGAGCCACTCCAGGTAGATCGTTCCGCCGGTCCCACGCGGGTCGTCCACCCACCTCGCAAGGTCCTGTTGGGCGGTATCAGCATAGGGCCGCCTTGTCGCGACTGACGGTTCCCGGCAAGACTCACCGCCACCAACGCGCCCGAGAGCGCCATCTCCCAGCGCATCGCCAGGCGGGCCATGAGTGCCTGGTAGTACCACTGGGCCCAGTTCCAGTACCCGAACACGGTCGGTGGCGTTACGACGGGCGGCGTGGCCCTGGGCGTGACCGTGAGCGTGCCGGGCCGGAGCGTGATCGCATAGTCGGGCGAAGCCGCCGCGCTGGCCGTAATGGCGTACTTGCCAGCCGCGCTCGATTTGGTCGCCGTGGTGCTCAGCCGCACCGGCGGATTCAGGACAGAAGGGCCGTCCCCATTCACGAAGCCCGCGTAAGAGGCCGTCAGAGTCGGCACCGCGCCACCCTGGGTCATCGTCTCATTGTCCGCCGTGATGGTCAGCGGGGCGGGTGTGACGGTCAGGGTCCCGTTGACGTAACGGATCGTATAGTCCGTGGCGGATGCGCCGGCGAGCGTGATCGGATAGCCGCCAGCGACAACGTGGCTGCGGTTCGTGGCTGTCGTCGCGCAGGAGGGCTGGGTCTTCAAGCAGCCTTGCGAGTCACCGCTGACGAAGCCGCTGAAAGACGGTGTCAGATGAGGCACGGCCGCGCCATAGACCTTGCTCACGCTGGGGGCCGTGATCGTCAAGGTCGCAGGCGTGACACGGAGCGTGCCGGACTGATACGTGATCGTGTAGTTCGGCGCAGCGGCACCCGATGCAGTGATAGGGTAGTTGCCCACATGGCAGGACGTGGTGGCCGTCGTGGACACGTGGGGCTCCACGCTCAGGCAATCGTAGGTCTCGCCGTTGACGAAGCCGTCACAGCGGTACGACAACAACGGCAGGCCGGCGCCGTAGACCTTGGCCTGATCCACGGCCCGGATCGTCAAGGGCGCTGGGGTGACGGACAAGATGCCTGGATGGATCGCGAGCGCATAGTCATTCAGCTTGGCGCCCGTGAGATGGGCCGTGATCGAATAACTCCCCACGTCCGCGGTGGTGGCCGATCCGGTGCTCACGAATGCGGCGCTGATGGCATCGCCGTTCTGAACGCCGCTGATCGCGCCGGTGAGAGACCCAGCATCATCCTGTCCATAGGTCTTGCTGCCGTTGGCGATGGTCACCAGGAGCGGAGCGGGAGTGACGCTCAGTTTGCCGGGCTGGAACGAGATGGCGTAATTGCTCGAAACCAGACCGCCCGGTGTAACGTCGTATTGTCCGACGTCGCTCGTGGCTGTCGCGGTGGTCGCGTACCACGCGCTGCCGTTGAGCGCGTTCGGGCCGTCGGCGTTGACCAGGCCCAGATAGCTCACGTCGAACGTCGGATTCGGCGCGCTGTAGACCCTGGTCACGTCCTTCGTCTGGATGGTCAGGGGGGCGGGATGAACTGTGAACGAGCTTTCGATGGAAGCCGGCTTGGTGTTGCTGTCCCCTGGCTGGTCCACCTCGACGACCACATCGCCCGCGCCGGTGATCGTCAGCGTGCTACCCGAGATTGTCGCCGGGCCGGAGAGGATCTCGAATTGGACTGGCAGCCCCGAACTGGCGGAGGCGGACAGGGAGAAGGCCACGTCGCCGTAGGTCTTGTCGGACGGTGCAAGAAAGGTCAGTTGCTGAGTGGCCTGGGCGATCGTCAGCGTTCCCGTCACACTGCCCTGGTAGTTCGGGTCGAGGTTCGTCGCCGTCACGTTATAGATGCCGGCAGCGACCGGGCTGGTCACAGGGTGGCCGCCCTGGCTATAGGCGAAGGTGAGCCCCAGGCCAGGCGGGCTCGTCGTGGCCGTGACCGCCTTGACCGTGCCATCGTAGGTCTGATCCAGGCTGGCCGTGTCCAGGGTGACCGTGGCGGTCGCCTTTGCGACCTGGAAGGTCTCATCAATCAAGGGAGCCGGATTGAAGTTGTCGTCGCCGCTCTAACTGGCTTCGACCACCACCGTGCCCACGCCGGTCAGCGTGACCGTGTTGCCCGACATCGTGGCCGGTCCGGAGAGGATTCTGGAAGCTCACCGGCAAGCCGGAGCTGGCGGTGGCGGAGAGAGAGAACGGTGCGTCGCCATAGGTCTTGTCCGGCAACGGCTCGAACTGGATCGTCTGGTTGGCACTCGCGATGATCAAAGTTCCGATCGCGTCGGCCGCCTGGTAATTCGGGTTGTCGAGCGCGACGTCGATACTGTAATGGCCCGCGGCGGTCGGCGCCGTGGTCGAGCCGTTGTAGGTGACCGTCACGCCGCTCAAACCCAGTGGGCTGGTCGTCACCGTAACCGGCTCGGGCAAGCCGTTGTAGGTCTGGTTCAGGCTGCCCAGCGCCAACGTCGCGGTCGCCTTGGCGACTTGGAACGACCGGTCAACGGCCTGTGCCGCATGGAAGTCGGTATCGCCGGCTTGGTTGGCTTCGATGGTCACAAGGCCGGCGCCGGTGATAGTCAGTTCATTGCCCGCGATCGTGGCAGGCCCGGAGAGAACCTGGAAACTGACCGGCAGACCCGAGGTGGCCGTGGCGATCAGCGAGAACGGCGCGTCGCCGAACGTTCTGTCGGCCAGCGGCCCGAAGTTGATCGACTGGTCCGCATTGGCGATGACCAGGGTGCCGTTGACCAGCACCGGGAAATCGTAGTTCGCCGCACTCAATGTGCCGGTGGAGTCCACCTGGATCACGTAAGGGCTTCCTACCACGGAGCTGGCCGACGTGGCGGTGGTGCTGAGCATCGGGGCGCCGGTGACGAGGGCCGTGCTGGCGTCTTCGCCGAGGACGAACCCGCTGAGCGTGTAGGTCAGGGGCGGGTTGTCCTGACCGTACGGCCGGTTGTTTTCATCGGCCGTAACGGTCAGGTGGGTCTTGTTGACCGTTAGGGCACCGGGGACCAAGTTCGGGAAGTCGTAGTTGGCCGCCGTCAGGGAGCCCGCGGCGACGGTGATGGTGTAAGGGCTGCCGGACACTGGACTACCTGGGGTCGCAGTGGTGCCGAGCACAGGGCTGCCGGAGACGCCAGCGCTGCTGGCATCCTCGCCGTTGACGAAGCTACTCAACAAGTAGGTGAAAGTTGGATTGTCTTGGCCATAGAGCCTGTCCCGATCGACTGCCATGACGATCAAGTGGGCCTTGGCGACAAACAAGGGCTGGTCGGGTGCAGTGCTGGTCACGAAGGTCGTGTCGCCGGAGTAGACGGCCGAGATAGTGTGGTCGCCCGCGCCAAGCGTGGCCGGGGCCGCGATGGTAGCGACGCCACTCGTCAGCGTTACGGCCGAGCCGAAGCCCTGGCCATCGATGCGGAACTCGACCGTGCCGGTGGGCGACGGCAAGCCCGTGCCGGTCGCCGAGACAGTGGCCGTGAACGTCAGCGCCTGGCCGTAGGTGGGGCCAGAGATGCTGGGCTGTACCATCGTCGTTGTGCCCGCTCCGCCGATGGCTTGGCCGCCAGCGAGCGTGCCGGTGCTGGAGGCAAATTCGTCGCTGTCCGGGATGTACTGAGCCGTGACGGCGTGCGTGCCCTGAGACAGCGCGTCGATGTTGATCGTGGCGGTGCCGTTGAGCAGGGGGACGGTAGAGCCGAAATCGATGCCATCGATGACGAACTGGACGGAGCCGCTAGGAGTATCGGTCCTTGGGTCTGTCGTCGCCAGGGTGGCCGTGAAGGTTACGGCATCGCCTGGCTGCGAGGGATTCAGGCTGGACTGCACCGAGGTCGTTGTCGCGACCTGATTCAGGACGAGCGTGCGGGCCTGGAGCGCAGCCGGAGCGACCTCCTGATGTCCCACATTGTCCGTCGCGATGCTGTAGAAGGCGTAGGTGTGGCCGGACTGGACGGTGAAGGTCGTAGAGGTATCGAGCGTGTCGGTCAAGAGCGGCGTGTAAGGGCCGTCGTCGACCGAGACGTAGATATCGTAGCCAGCAATGCCTGAGCCGTTGGTCTCGTCCTGGCCGGACCAGTTGAGCGTGATGGTCGAGTCGGTCGTGATCGCGGGGAGCGAGTCGATCTGGCTGGTCGGCGTGCCGGCGTCGAGGGTGTTGGAGACGAGCGGGGTATCGATCGGGTCGTTGTAATCGAATGTGATCACGGCGCGGTTCTGGATGACGGTGCCGGAGGGCAGGCCCTCCTTGGGACTGATACGGTAGCTGATCGATCCCTGGCCGTGCCCGGTGTCGTCGTCGGGGTAGAGCAGGCCCACGAGCGGGTCCTCGGAGAACCAGCCGGTGGCCGGGTCGTACGCGCGGAGCGAAAGGGTCAGCGTGTGGGCCGCCCTATCCAGATGCGCGTTGACCTGGACGGAGATACTGTGACCCTGGAGGGTCAGCGGTACAGCGGCCTGGTAGCCATCGAGGCCGTCCGGGACAGTAATGGTGTAACCGGCGAAGGAGATGGTGTCGATCTGGAGCGTGTTGAGGTCGAGGTTCGGGTCAAGCGGATCGACGACGAGTACCTCGCGAGCGGGCGCGGTCGCAGAAGCCTGGTTCTCGAATCGGACTTGATACTCGATCTGCCCGCCGAGCGGGACGAAGTGGCGGTCACCGCTCCCCGCCGTGCCGAGCTTGTCATTGGGATCAAAGGACCCACGCGTATCACCATGTCCGTCGTTTCCATGATGGTAGGGCGGTGCCGGAATGCCGATTCCTCCGCTGCCCGACCCGGAGCCGCTACCGCTACCCGACCCGGAGCCGCTGCCCGACCCGGAGCCGCTGCCGCTACCCGACCCGGAGCCGCTGCCGCTCCCACTCCCACTGCCCGACCCGGAGCCGCTGCCGCTCCCACTCCCACTCCCACTCCCGCTGCCCGACCCGGAGCCGCTGCCGCTCCCACTCCCACTCCCGCTGCCCGACCCGGAACCGCTCCCACTCCCGCTGCCGCTGCCCGACCCGGAGCCGCTGCCGCTACCATGATTGTTCAGGCACTCGTCATAGGCCTGCTTGTAGGCCGCGAGGTCGCTGGCCACCTGCTGGACCGTCGACTGGTAATCCTGGTACGCTTGGTCCAAGTTGTTGGAGGCGGTCAGGACATCTTCATAGTTGATGTAACATTCTTGAATTAGTTTATCAATTCCATCTGTGACAAGTGTCTTTATGAATGAAACTATGTCGAGCAGGCCGCTGATGTAACCGAGCATTCCGCCGCCTTCGGTCCCGAGCCAAGCTTTGAGGAAGTCTTCCTCGCTGTCGAGGGTGCTAATCATGCCGGCGATGGTATCGAAGTAGTAACTAGGCAAGGGGCTGTGCCCCTTGAAATCCCCAAAGAACAAGCGGATTCCGATATCATCGGGGGTGATCACCACTCCCACGGAGGTCCGCCATGAACGCCTTCATCGAACACCACCAGCAGGCCATCCGCTTTGATTACTCCTGCTTCGATCGCATCCTCCTCAACGCGATCATTCAGGTCCTGCAGAACCCCGCCTGTGTCGTCGGCTTCCTCAAAGAGAAAGGGTGCAATCGCGCCAGTGCCATCGATTACGCGACCTTTTTGGACTTGTTCTTCCCGATACCCCCCTGAGTCCCCATGTCGGGAAGAGTTTTCGCTTCTAAATATGCCTGATACACCTCCGGCCAAATCCCGCTCAGTTGGATCACGCGCAGGTCCACGATCCACTGACCCCCTTCCAGTTTCCAGGTCATGCCCGACTGTTTCAGCCGTTGTGTGAACACCGTCTTGCACGCCGCCTCGGTCACCCCGCTGCCGATGGGAAGGTGGTTGTTTCGGTACTGACAATAATCCAGGAACCGAATCCGCTTCCGCAAGTAGTTGTAAGCGCTGCGATATTGCTCCCGCTTCTTCCCCATCACGATCCGCCGTCGTCGGATCGCGGCCGCCGAGTGCAACACGCGGTTGATCCCCCGCGGTTTCGTCTTCAGCCAGCGGCACATCTTTCGCGCCCAGCCCTGGGCACGCTTCGCGTCCGAAAATAACGCCTCCGCCAGTTTGTAAATGTATTCACACGCATGATAAAAATCGATCACCCATTCCCACTCCAGCCGCTGACCGGAATGACGGGGATGGCACATCCGCTTGAGCACCCGGCGGAAATACCGCGTCTGTTGGTATCCCCCATCGGTGATGTAGGCCAACCGCGGCAATGGTCCCGTCCACGGCTCCAACACCGCCACGAGCAACGCCGTCAACTGCCGCGACAGCGTCTCCTGACCGGACTCAGGCATCCGGCCCAGGTACACCGTCCCCAACCGCCGACCCCTCCGGTCGTACACCGAGAGCGTCGCCGTCGCGCCTTCCCGGTAACACTCGTGATCACGGATCGGCAACATCAGCCCGTCACGACCCACCGCCAACACCGGCTTGCGGCCACCCCGGGATTGAAACGCCTGTTCCAACAGATTCAAGACGTGAGCCAACTGGGCGTCCTGGCGGTGAGGATCCATACCCTCGACGACTCCCGCGAGGACGGTGCGCAACTCGCCACCGACCAACACACGCCATGAGCACGCTGGAGGTGGGCCAAAACGGCGCTCTGGGTGGAGACGGCCGCCGCCTGCGCCGCGCGCTCGGCCAAGGCGGGCGTGGCCAAGCCGGCTTCCAGTCCCAAGCGGATCTCCAACGGAACGATCGACCGTTCGATGCCGTGCAAGGGCTGGTACAGCATCCGCCAGAGGGTGATCGTTCCGAACAAGGTCGCCACGGTGCGGTTGGGGGACTTGAAGCGGCGGCGATACCCCACTCCCTGGAAGCACATCTGGTTGGGCATGTCCCGACGGTCATGCGGTTCGAGGTGATTGAAGGTCCATTCGACAAGGAGCCGACCCAGTTCCCGAAGCAGAACTTGCAACTGGGTCTCGAACTGGTGGCAGGTCTGGGGAGTCACCTCGCCCTGCGGAACCGGACGATGAGGGGACCGATCTGAGCGATCACGGGGATCAAGCGAACGGTCAGCGGGAACAAAGAGGTGGCGAAGTGCGTTGCGAGCAGCGCGGCAGCGGCCGTAGCATGGTCCATCGAGTCGGCCTCTCTGGTGAGGTGGCAAGGTTTGTTCACCTCCAACTCACCGAGAAGCCGGCTCATTCTTCAAGCCGCTGGCCGCATAAACAGCGGAACTAAAGGCCCTTGTGGGCAAAAAACCACGCGATTCCCGGGGAAACCTTTGGCAGTGGCGCGATTGCACCCGTGGCATCGGGGTGCCGGTGTCCCAGGTAATCGCCGATCTCGTTCAGAGAAAGACCCTGGGATAGCAGATGAGTGGCACAGGCATGGCGGAGGGCATGGGGACCGTGATGATTGAGCGGCACTCCCAGGGATCGCAACCGATAACCGACGATGGGCCACAGTTCGGTAAGCGGTCGAATTGGTGGATGGAGACACAAGAACACGTTGCGGCATTCCGAGTGTGGTCGCACGTCTTTCAGGTAGCGGAGAACGGCATCGCCTACCGGACGTGAGAGAGGATAGGCGCGTGTCCGGCGTGTTTTGGAGCACCTCACGGAAAGCAGTTCACGCTCCCAGTCGAAGTCCTCCAGTCGCAGGGCCTTTACCTCACCGCTCCGAAGCCCATAGCTGGTCAGAAGCATCAAGATGGCGTGATCGCGGATATCGGATGGTCGATCTCCCTTGCTGGTTGCGAGTAGTTGCTGTACCTGGTCCCAGGATGGGCCGGCTGGTAATGCCTCCTGAGCGAAGATTCGGGGACCTCGGATACCCCCTGTCAGGCCTTTGCGGCACCAGCCGCGCATCTCCGCATAGCGGAAGAAGGACCGCAAATTGCTGGCGTAGGTCTGAACTGTGACTCGTGCGCAACGGCCAGCGGCGATCATCTCCATGAGGGCCTGATCGATTTGGGTCAGGGTGATCTCGCCCAGGGAGCCGCTGGTGCCGAATCGACCCAGAAATCTCTCGATGAACCGACTGCGCTTGTTGATGGTGGGGAACGAGAGCCCTGCTCGGTGTGCAGATAATCGGCGAAATCTGCGATCTGCTCAGCGTAAGGGCTGAGCGGAGTTGGCTCTTGTTCGAGGCTGCCCAAGAACCGAAGCCAACGAGTTGCAAGAAGACGGAAGTTTCGGCAGGACATGGGACCGCCCTTGCGGTGACGCGACCCGGGTGGCCTGTCAGCCCAGACCGTTGCCGCTCGTAGGATCTCCTCGTGATGGATGAGCTCACCCGCGCAACTGGCCAAGTCGAGTTGCTCAGCGATGGTGAGGATATGGTCGGCGATCCCCCGCAGAGTAGCGCGGGAAAGACCAGCGCGAGCGAGGTGTTCGAGGAAAGCAAGGCGCTCGTTGACCATTGGGCCAGTGCGGTGGCGGACGTGTATACGGGAGTAAACGAACAGTTCCTCGAACATCGTCGAACCTCCTGAAGGGCCGGTCTTGAGAGATGTGGTTCGACGGGATTGTAGACAATTATGTGGCGGAGAGAAGGGGGGCGGTCCTCATCAGTACGATGCAAGGCAGGCTAGGCAACATAACCGATTAGACCACACAAGAGCTGCTCACGGGCGAGGCCTGCGGGCTGGGCTACCGACTGCTGTGCGACGTGACGGAGCAGGGGAGGAAAACCATCGAGAAATGCCTCGGGATGACCAACCTGGTCCTTCCCGAGAGCTGGAATCGGGGGAAGCCCGAGGACCCGCACGTGGGGAGCATCCTGCTGGTGCGCGAGATGCTCCAGCCGCTGGCGGTGTTCGCGCTGCTGGAAGCAGGCTGCCCGGAGGTTTACCTCGTGGCGGACTCGGTGGTCGGGATGGAACGAGGCGATCCGCCCAATGCCATCGAGGACGTGAAGCGCTGGGCCAAAGTTGACTATGCGCGTCGGCTGGCCTATGAGGGCACCGCCGGGGACCGTAACGTGCATCAAATGAGTGGACGTATCGTGTAACGAACTCACTGTGGTTTTACCGTGATAAGGGCCAGCCAAACTGGCTGGCCCTTGTCCGTTCCGGATTCGCTCATCATCGGCGCCTTTCCCTTCGCGTTCCGGTCGCCCCGCCGTGGGCCCCTCACGAGGCCCGCGGCGGCGGGGCGATCCGTGACCTGGCTTCGTCCGGGCTGTCCGCGGGATCGACACCAGGGATCCGTGCGCCCTTGCCCGCTTCCGGTCGGCCCTTCCGGTCCCCTTCGTCTTGGCGCCTCCTTTCGACGCACGCCTCCATCACTTCTGAACCCGGGTTCTCGGAGTTGAGAGGGCAGGGCGGGGGGATAGGCAAGCGCTCGATCACGGGTGTGATCGAGGCCCCGGTGGTGCCGGTGCCTCGGGGAAAACCTTCGTGTTTCCCCAGCGTTGTTTGCGGGTCAGCTCGGCATCGTCTTCTCCTTGGGGATAGGAAGTCACGCGGTCAAAGCCTCCGGTTCCGGAGACGTCCACACTTCGTGCTCGTCGGTATCGGGGGCCGCGGCCGCCGCGTCCTCCTCCTGCGGTTTGGGCTGGACGAGGAACCGCCACCCCTCGCTCAGGCAGCACAGGGGCAGGCCGGGAGCGGGGGGAAAGGCGAACGCGAACGGCCCGCACTGGGCCGCGAGGTAGGGCAGCAGGTAGGCCGGGTCAATGACAAGGGAGGCCGCGCGTTCGATGTCCTCGGAGAGGTTGCGCACGGGGATCTCCCTCGTCGTGCTGGCCTCGTCGTTGTCGACCGCCAGGGTGAGCAGATAGCGGTGCAAGCGCAGGCTCATGTTCCGTTGTCCCGGGACCAGGAGCCGCGCCGTCTCCTTGAGGGCCTTCTGGAACCCGGCCGGGTCGTCGACCTGGAAGGCCGCCCGGGGCGGATCCGGGATGTCCTCTCTCCAGCAGGGAAAGCGCCCTGGGAGCTGCCGGGCCGAAAAGACGAGCCCGCTCCCCCGGACGAGGAGCCGGCCCGTGGCGGTGAAGCCGAGTTCGACCTTCGTCTCCCGGCCGAGCAGAATACCGGCCAAGGCCTTGAGTGGCCGAGCCGCGACGGCGGGGGCCACGCACCGGGTTTCGTCATCGACCGTGATCTCGGTGACGGGTTCGAGCCTTGTCCCGGTCGCGGGCTCGGACGCAGAGGCGAGACAGTGCCCGTCGGTGGCCGCGAGCTCAAGGGCGCCGCCGCGGAACTCAAAGGCGGGGCCGCCCAGGGCGTACCGGGTGGAACTGGGGTCGGAAACGAACTGGGTCCGCTTGATGAGCTGAAGCAGTCGCCAGGCGGGCAGCGTCACCGATCCCGTGGTCGGTTCGGCCGCGAGCACGGGAAAGTGCGCGGGGTCGAAGGTGGGCAGGGTGGTCCTGCTCCGCACGGACCGGACCACGATCTTCCGGGTGAGCGCGCTGGGTTCCGGAGTCAGTGGGAGTTTTTCGGGTTCGATCTCCTCGATGAGGACGGGCGTCCCGCGGGCTTCCGCGAGCAGCGGCAGGATGCGGTCCTTGGGGACCTGCACGGTACCGGGCCGGAGGACCTTGTGGTACTCAAGCTTCAGGACAACGAACGCTTCGAGGTCGGTGGCCCGGAGCAAGAGCCGGCCGCCCTGGGTGGCCTCCATTTGAATCGACTGCAAGATGGCCTTGGGGCCGGAGCGTGCCGCGAAGGCGGCGACGGCCTTGAGGCTGGCGAGAAATCGCTTGGGGGTGATTTGAACCTTGAGCACACCGCACCTCCCTCCTCTGGTGGGACCGTGGCCCCGGATCGGGGGCCGGGACTGGGACCGAGGGCACAGCGTGCGTCGAAAACCTCTTCGACACCACCGGTGCTCTCGGCCTTGGGCTTTGGGCGCGAGGTCGAGAGCGGCACGGTGCGGATCTACCCAATGGCAAATGAGAATGAACGAGACTCACTGAGATCTAGCGTAGTGGAACAAAAAAGTCACGAGGCGTGGTAATCAAAAATAAAAATATATCAGAAATTGATAATCGCATCAGAGTCTATTACAGTGTACACGCTCACCGGGGCCCAGCGTGGGCCGGTCCCGCCGGGAAGCGCTCGGTACGGGGAGCGTGAAAAATGCCATCGAAGGAAGGGCAAAGGAAGACGTTCGTGTGAAAAAGGAGGAACTATGAGCAAAACAAAACCAACTCATGAAGTGCGACTTGGTGGGATCAAGGCCGCCATCTGGGCCAACGAGACGGAGGGAGGGGCGACGCGGTACAACGTGACCGTGGGCCGCCTGTACAAAGATGACGAGGGGCAGTGGAAGACGACGGACAGCCTGGGCCGGGACGACTTGCTCGTGGCCGCCAAGGTGCTCGACCTGGCCCATACCTGGATCTGTGAGCAGGGCCGCGGTGCTGAAGCCGCGAACTAGCGGAGTTCGGGAGCGGCGGTGACGGGGAGGAGTTCGGCGGCGTGGTTCAACAGCAAACCGCACGCGGCTTGGTGGTGCCCTGCGGCCAGCGCGCGACGGACAGCCTCGGCATTGTCATCATCCACGAGGGCCCAGACGACGGTCGTCGACCGCGAGCACCAGGTGCGGGCGAGTTGCCGGAGGAGGTCCCCGGGGACGGCATCGTCGCGCAGAAACCGGCGCAGGCCGACGGGATTGATTTGTCCCACGTACGCTTTCATGAGACCAGCTTTATCACATCGGCATGATGAAAGCCAGCCCTGGGAACGTCGCCGAGACGGGCCGCACTCACGCGATCCCGGCGGCGGTCAGCAGCTCGACGAGTGTCACGCCGTAGAGCCGGCAGAACTCGGCCAGTTCCACGACGTCGATGCGGCGTTCCCCCGACTCGCACTTCGAGACGTACGAGGCGTAGGTCCCGAGCTGGCTGGCGACGTCGAGTTGCGTCAGCCCGGCGGCCTTGCGGGCCTGGCGCAGGGCCTTGAGCAACTGTCCGTACTGGCGCGAGTGTTGGGACTTTTCCATCGTCGGCCGGTGTCCGTTTCCCCTTGCCGGAGCCTACGGCCCGCGGGTAGAATTTCCCAAGATAGGAAATTTCGTCGGCCGACGTCTTTCGGCCGGGGAAACGGGTGATGCCCCCGCGGGTGCGTGGCCCGGGGCTGGATATCGCCCGCAGCAAGTCGGTCCGACCGCGGGGAAGGAGGCGCGAGATGACCAACGGTGGCCATACGGATGCGGGCGGTGACAACCGGCCGGCGACCCAGCAGGCGGGTTCGGGGCAGCAGGGGAAGAAAACGGAGAACGGGCCGGCGCCAGTGGCACCACCGCCGCCCGGGTCGAGGGATTCGGGTCAGGGGAAGCCGGTACGTGGTTGAGACCCGCGCGGGGGTGGCCGCGCGCGTGCCGGCGGTCACTCGGGACCAATCCCCGCCCGCCGGATCCCTCGGCCTTGGCCACGGGTTGCGATAGCTTTGCCGTGCGCATGATTTCGGGGTAGAGTCCCCGATCATGAGGGACATCACGCGGGACAACTTTGGTCTGCTGATCGCGTATCTCCTGCCGGGCTTCGTCGCCTTGTGGGGGGCCGCGTACCATATCGAAGCGGTGCGCTTGTGGCTGCGGTCCACGTCCCCCGATGCCCCGACGATCGGGGGCTTCCTTTATGCCACGCTCGCGTCGACGGCCCTGGGGTTGGTGCTCAGCGCCGTGCGGTGGGCGGTGGTCGATCGGATTCTGGGCTGGTACGGGGTGCGCCCGCCGCAGTGGGATTTCACGCTCTTCGCGGAACGACTCGCAGCCTACGAAACGCTCGTATCAAATCACTATCGCTATTATCAATTTTATGCGAACACATTAGTCGACATCTGGTTCACGTATGTGTCTCGGCTGCTGGCCCTGCCGGCCTGGTGCCGCCGGGAGGTCTGGCTCGGTATCGGCTTCCTGGGGATCGAGTGCATCCTCGTGATGGGGTCGTGGGATACGCTGCGCAAGTATTACGTCCGCACGGGCGCCTTGCTGGGCCAGGGCCCCGTCGGCGAATAGAAGGAGGCACCGACGGGCGTCTTGCGCTCTGTGAGCAGCGGCGGCAGGGCGACCCGTGACTCCGCTTTCGGCCGTGCGGTAAGCTGGACAGCCTCCGAGGACTCGTACACCGTGCCCCGATCTCGGTCTGCCACCAGCGTCAACTTCTTCTGGGTTCTCCTTTCGACCCGTGCCTCAGCCGCTTCCGATCCTATCTTCACGGGCAAGGTCATCGGCGAGTTGGACGGCGCCAACCCCGCTGTCGAGCCGTTTCTTCCTCGCTTTCCAGTCGGGCATTACCCGGCCGAGGAGACGATAGAATTCGGGGCCGTGGCCGTGGATGACCAGGTGGCAGAGTTCGTGCATGATAACGTAGTCGATGCAGTGGACAGGGACGCGCACCAGTTCGGTATTCAGAAGGATCGTCCCGTCCTTGGTGCAACTCCCCCACCGTTTGGCCATCCGGCGGATGACCAGTCGGGGAGGAGAGAGAGCCAACGAGCGGGCCGAATCGAGGCAGAGTGCCAAGCGGGTCGGGAAAACGACTTGGGCACGCCTCCGATACCACTCCAGAACCTGCTGACGGACCGCGTCCGTCACGCCTGGTTCGGGTACCATTACCGTAAGGAAGCGGCCGATGAGCTTCGCCCCAGGGGGACACCCGCGGACGACTTTGAGGCGGTACTGGCGCCCGAGATAGAGAAAGGTCTCACCGCTGACGTAACGTGGTGGGGGGAGCTTCGGCTGGTACTGCTCGAAGAAACGACGCTGTTTGACGATCCAAGGAGCCCGTCGCGTTGCCCTTTGCAGGACCAGTTCGAGGTCGGCCCCGATTGGGGCCACGACCTCGACTCGGCGGTCCGGATGCACGCTGATCGTGAGGTCCTTGCGGTCCCGGAACGACACTTCCACGGGGATTTCTTCGGCACCGTATCGGATGACCAGCGGCCCAGGTCGTTTCCCGTTCGAGTGGCTCATGACGGGACCTGCACCCGGGCGATATCCAGGCACTTCTCCAAGATGGTGTCGATCGCGCCGAATGAGAGGTCGAAGTGCCGTTCGGCCTTCAGCTCGTGGAGGTAGTCCTCGATCTCGTTCTTCATCCGGTTCTGGATGTCGGTGTTCTGGGTCCAGTTCACGATGCGGTTCTTGCCGATGATCTCGTCGATGCGGACCGCCGCCTCGGCACTCGTGTCGGTCACGTCGTGTTTGTCGTTCACTTGCCCCGTGAGCGTTTCCCGGATCACCCCGTAGTAGGCTCGGGCAACGTCGCGGTCCCGCAGAATCAGGGGCAGGCCGTCCGACCGGCGGTCCCGGACCGCGTCCCGGATCGTGCTCACCTTCTTGAGATACTCCGCGTCCGAAAGCCGCTTCTCGCGGAATGCCCGGATGGCGTCCTCAAGCATCTCGGAGAACTTGCGGTAGAACGCGGGGTCCTCCTGGAACCGCTCGGTGATGGTCCGCTTGGTGCGGAATGCGATGGTGTCGGCCTTCGAGGCGTCTCCTCCGAGCTTGGCAACCTCGGCGGCAAACGCCTCCTTATCGAAGATGTCGACCAGGCCGGTGATCGGCTCGACCTCTCCGGTGCCGACGTGGGTGTCGAGTAGCTTCTGGATCTTGGCCTCGTAGTCCTTGAAGTCGACCACCTCGGCGTACCGCAACCTCACCGCGGAGCGGAGCTTCATGAAGAACTCGAGGTCGGCCTTGTACTTCGCGCGTTTTTCTTCGGGAGTATCTTCGAGGAACCGCACCGAGGACAGCGCGATGGCCAGCGTCCGGGCGTAGGCCGAGAGCCGCTCGTAGAACTGGTCGCGCACGGCCTTCTCGGCCAGGTGGCGCTCGTAGGCTTCCTCGTCCTTCTTGTTCCGGACCCCCTTGAAGACGTCCCAGAGGTCGGAATACCGCTGGGGGAGCTTGCGGACCTCCTCGCCCACGTCGGTGAGCGTCCCATCGAGGTCGGCTCGATCGTAGTCGGCGAGCTGGCCGTAGAGGTCGAGCGCCTCGCTCAATCCCTGGAGCACGCCCTGGTAGTCGATGATGTAGCCGAAGTCCTTGCCCTCGAAGAGCCGGTTGACCCGGGCGATTGCCTGTAAGAGCGTGTGGTCCTTGAGCGTCCGGGTCAGGTAGAGCACGGTGTTGCGGGGCGCATCGAAGCCGGTGATCAGCTTGTCAACGACGATGATGATCTCCGGCTCGTCGGCGTGCTTGAAGGCGTTGATGACGTTGACGTTGTAGGCCCGCTCGCTGCCGTGTTTGTCCATCATCTTCTTCCAGAAGACGACCACGGCGTCCGGGTTCGCCTCGAAGACGTCGTCGTTGCCCTCGCGGTCATCGGGACCGGAGATGAGGACCTCGGAGCTGACCAGGCCGAATTCGTCAAGGTACTTCTTGTAGAGGAGGGCGGTCGACTTGTCCGGGGTGACGAGCTGGGCCTTGTAGGGCGTTCCTTGCCAGTTGTCGCGGTAGTGGACGCTGATGTCCCATGCGATCCGCATCACCCGCTGTTCGGTCTTGCTGAGCTGGTTGGCGGTGGCGAACTTCTTCTTGAGGTCGGCCCTTTGCTCGGTGGTGAGACTTGAGGTCAGCTTCTCGAACCAGCTATCAATGGCGACTCGATCGACGTGCTGCTCGAAGTCGCGGCCTTCATAGAGCAACGGCACGACGGCCTTGTCCGCGACGGCCTGGGTGATCGTGTACGTGTCGATCAGGCCGCCGAAACGGCGGATCGTGTTCTTCTCCCGCTTGACCACAGGGGTGCCGGTGAAGGCGATGAAACAGGCGTTGGGCAAGGCCTTCCGCATGCGCGTGTTCATCTCGCCGTAGTGGCCGCGGTGGGCCTCGTCCACCAGGACGAAGACGTTGGGGCTCTCGTTGCGGACGCGGACCTTGTCGACGGCGGTCTCGAACTTGTCGACGACCGTGGTGATGATCCGGGCCTTGACATCCAGGAGCTGCGCGGCGAGGTCGCGGCCGGAGCGGGCGCGGACCGGCTCCGTGCCGCAGTGCCGGAAGGTCCTGTAGATCTGGTCGTCGAGGTCGACGCGGTCGGTCACGAGCACGACTTTCGCGTCGTCGAGGCCCGGCTCCAGGGCGATCGCCTGGGCGAGCATGACCATCGTGAGCGACTTGCCGCTCCCCTGGGTGTGCCAGACCACCCCCCCGGTGCGCTTTCCTTCGTGGTCGCGGGTGCGGATCCGCTCGAGGATCCGCTCGACGCAGAAGAACTGCTGATAGCGGGCGATCTTCTTCTCGCCGGCGTCGAAGAGGGTGTAGCGGAACATCAACCGGAGCAGCCGTTCGGGCCGGCACAGATGGCGTGGATCGCCCGGTCCTGGGCCGTGATGGCCCGCCCGCCTTGACGCTGAAGGTCCTCGAAGTGGGCGCGGACCAACCCGGATCGGTTGGCGAAAAGCCGGTCGGCTTCTTCGCGCGGTAAGGGACGATGGATGAGCCGGGCGAGCTCCGCGTCGACGTCGACCTTCTCCTTCCAGCCCGACCAGAACCGCGACGCGGTGCCGGCGGTGCCGTACTTGGCCTCGTTCTTCGAGAGGGCCAGGAGGAGCTGCGCATAGACGAAAAGCCCGGGAATCTCGTCCTCGCGCTGGTTGCGAATCTGCTGCGAGACGGCCTGTTCGAGGGCCTCGTCGAGGTCGGGGCGCTTGCACTCGATGACGACGAGCGGGATGCCGTTGACGAACAGCACGAGGTCGGGCCGGCGGGTCTCGTGGCTGCCGGTCCGCTCGACGGCGAACTCCTCGGCGACGTGGAAGACGTTGTTCCGCGGCTCGTCCCAGTCGATGTAGCGGAGCGGGAAGCTCTTGGTGTCGCCCTGGATCGACTGGGGGAGGCTCTTGCCCAGGGTGAGCAGGTCGTAGATCTTCTCGTTGGTCCGGATGAGCCCGTCGTGGAGCGGGATCCTTGAGCGCCTCGACGGCCGCGAGGATGTTCCCCTCGGTGAACTCGTGCTCGGCGCCCTTGAAGCGGACCTTGTTGAGCCGGCGGAGCTGGGCCCGGAGGATGCCCTCCAGGAGGACGTTCGACCGCCGTCCGCCCCGCTCGGCGTCCGCCTCGGCCGGGGTGAGGTAGCGATACCCGAGGTTCTCCAGGAGCAGGAGCGCCGGGACCTGGGAGATATCGTCCTCGAGGAACGACGGGAGGTCGTGACTCATGGGGCCACCTTCACCCGGACCTCGCCGGTCAGGAGTTTCCGCATCAGCCCTTTCTTCTGCGTCTTGAGGGCCGTGAGTTGCCTGGTGAGAAGTGTGATTTCCGAATCGAGATGATCGACCAACGAGACGAATTGCCGTTGAAAGCGAATGCTGGGGAGCGGAAGTTTCAGCTTCAGGAACGCCGATTGGCTCATTGTGCGGTTGCGCCCCTGCCCCGCCAGGTGATGCCAACTGCAACGCTTCTGAGCCTTTTTGGGACAGGAAGTAGCGGAGGAGATACTTCGCTTCTGCCCGTGACGTGTCGGGCTTGAACATCGGGAACCGATGTGAGGCGATGAACCCGGTTTCAGCCGTCGTGTCACCGCAGACGGCCTGTTCCCAGGCAAAGACGATGTTGACCGCTGGGCATCCCGGCACGACTCGGTAAACTCGCTTGTCCCCCAACACGGATCCAAGCACAGGCTCTTTATGAAAGATGCCCTTGCCGTGACTCCGTATCCCGATCTCGCGGTATTTTGTGGCCGCATCGACCTCGACTGCCGAGGCAACCTTTTCGACGATCTCTCCGACTGTGACCTGCTGGAATGCCGGGTCTTCCCCGCCAAAACTCAGCGTTCCCGAGAGCAACTGTTGGATTAGCACTTGCTTGAAGCGGCGTTTGGCGGCGATCAGGTCGGTCGCCTGCCGGATGCCCCGATCCCACGCCGACAACACCGCGGCAATTGCCCGCTGCTCGGGGAGCGCGGGACGGAGGACACGAATCCCAAGAAACGACTCTTTCGAGATGTTCTTCATGCTTGCCCCGGTTCCGCTCGCGCGAGCCTTGAGTTCTGCGCGAACCGGGGCGGAGTTCAGAACCTGAAGCAGCCAGAGCATTTCATCCCGATCAGGGTCAGCGAGCACGACTCGCCAGAGCTTGTCGGGCAGGAAGCGGTTTGGATAGTCGTTTTCTACGTAACCACATGCGCCCACAAGATCGAATGTGTTTGCGCGGCTGATAAGCAGATCACCTTTGCGAGCAAACAACGTCGGAAGATGCACCTCGTCGGCAAGTATGGCCTTGTTCTCATCCGGTAGGAAATGACCGTTGCTTACAGCACTGACTTTCAGCACTCCTGGTTCATCGGCGACGGCCGGGCGACCTTCGCCGTTGACGCTGACCCCCGACTCCAGGGCCGCGACGATCTGTGAAAGGGGGACGGTCTCCGGTTGGGACTCGATTCTTCATACCGCCTCCGCCCAGTTCTCGACGGTCAGGCCGGGGATGTGAAGCAGATCGGTATCCTTGGACACGACGACGCAATCCGGGAGTGTCAGGGCGATGGCGGCGATGAGGACGTCCATAGGGCCGATCATGGTCCCCGCGCGTTTCAGCGTCGCCATGACGCGGCCGAACTCCCGGGACGCCTCCCGTGTCAGCGGCCAGCACTTCAAGCCCGCCAGCGCCCGTTGGAGGCGCTCGGCGTTCTCGTTGCGGGTGTCGCTGTTCTCGACGCCGAAGAACAATTCGGCAACCACCGGTTCGCAGGTCCCGATCACCGCCCCTCGGCCGCGGGCCTCGCGGACCCGGAGATCGACCCCGTGCCGCCGATTGATCCAGTCGCCGACCGCGTTGGTGTCGAGCAGGTAGCGCCTCATCGGAACAGCCCCTCGACGTCCTTCTCCAGCTTCTGGGCGGCGTGCCGGTCGCACCGCTTCAGCCAGTCTTCGGCTTCGGACTCTTCCTGTTCAGAGCGGACGAGCGGCTCGAGCGAGTCGGCCCAGTTCAGCCAGGCCGCGACGCCCTCCGGGCTGTTGTCCCAGCCGGGCTCGTCGTCGCCGGAACGATCCGGGATCGGGATCAGGAGTTCGGTCCCCTCGGGCAGGTCGAGCGGTTCCTCGGTCTCGATGCGGCCGTTGCGGACGATGGCTTTGATGGTGCTCATGGTCGTTCTCCTTTCGTGGGGTCTCCCATCACTTTACCAGCCCGAGTTCCTTGAGATGCTGCTCGATCTCCGCCCGCGTCTTCCGCAGCTCAGCCTCCAGCCCGTCGATCTCGCCTTGCACGGCGGCGATGTCGATTTCCTGCTCGGCCTCGCTCGTGTCCACGTAGCGGGGGATGTTCAGGTTGAAGTCGTTCTCGCGGATCTCCTCGATCGTGGCCCGGTGGGCGTACTTGGGCTTCGACTCGAAGGCCTGGAAGGCGGCGACGATGTCGGCGATGTTCCGGTCGCTCAGTCGGTTCTGCTTCTTGTCGTCCACGAAGTCGCGGCTGGCGTCGATGAACAGGACGTCGGTCGTCGTTTTCCCCTTGTTGAAGAGCAGGATGGCGGCCGGGATGCCGGTGCCGTAGAAGAGGTTCGGCGGCAGGCCGATGACGGCCTCGAGCAGGTTCTCTTCGATCAAGGCCCTGCGGATGGTCCCCTCGGTGCCTCCGCGGAAGAGGACGCCGTGGGGGACGATCACGCCCACCTTGCCCTCGGCCTCCACCGCCGTCTCGATCATGTGGGTGATGAACGCGAAGTCCCCCTTGCTCTTGGGGGGCACCCCGCGCCAGAACCGCTTGAACTTGTCGTGCTCGGCAGTCTCCACCCCCCATTTGTCGAGCGAGAATGGCGGATTGGCGACCACGACGTCGAACCGCATCAGCCTGTCGTCCTCGACGAGCTGGGGGTTACCGATCGTGTCACACCACTCGACGCGGGCGCTGTCCATTTCGTGCAGGAACATGTTCATTTTACAGAGCGCCCACGTGCTGCCGTTCGACTCCTGGCCGTAGAGCGAGAAGTCGTTGCTGCCGACCTCTTTGCCGACGTGGATCAGGAGCGACCCCGATCCGCAGGCCGGGTCGCCGATGCGGTCGCCCGGTTTGGGACGGACGAGTTTGGCGAGCAGGATCGAGACCTCGGGTGGCGTGTAGAACTCGCCGGCCTTCTTGCCGGCCCCGGCGGCGAACCGGGCGATGAGGTACTCGTAGACGTCGCCGATGACGTCGCGGGTGCCGAGGAACGACGGCCGCAGGTCGAGCTTGGCGAAGTCGTCGAGCAGGTTCTTGAGCCGGCGGTTGCGGTCCTTCGTCTGTCCGAGGGCGGGCTCGGAGTTGAAGTCGATGTTGCGGAAGACGTTTTCGAGCTTCGCCTTGTTCGCGTCCTCGATGTTTTCAAGGGCGACGTTGATCAGCTCGCCGAGGTTGGCGGCGTCGCGCTTCGAGTAGAGGAAGTCGAAGTCGCTCTCGGAGGGCACGACAAACCGCTCCCGGGCCATCGCCCGGTTCACCCGCTCCTCGTCGCCCTTGTAGTGCTTCTGATAGGCTTCCTGCCGGTCCTTCCAGAGATCGCTCAGGTACTTCAGGAAGAGCATGGTCAGGATGTAGTTCTTGTACTCGGACGGGTCGACGGCGCCGCGGAAGGTGTCGCAGGCCTTCCACACGACGTTGTTGATCTCGTCGCGCGTATGCGGCTTGCTGACGTTGAAGAGCTCGCTCTGGATGCCGCTCACGGCTGGCCGTCCTTTCGGGGAGGGGTGGATCCGGCTGGCGGCAGTGCCAACCGTCCCGACGAAATGCCGAGGGTGACTGTCTGGATCAGTTGCTCCCGGGCCTCCTGGATCCGGGCAACAAGGTCCTGCTCACGCTCCCAGAGCTTGTGGAGCTGAACAACGAGTCGCTGGGTCTCCAGGGGAGGGAGAACGATATCGAGCTGCTCGAAGTCGGCACGGGCGATCTGGGGCATGTGGGAGCCCTTCACGAGCGGAGTGAGCCGTGACTGGAAGGCCGGCTGGTTGATCGACCAGGCGAGGTACTCGGGAAGGACGACGTCTCGGTCGGGCCGGACGATGAAGAAGTAGCCGGTGACGACAGCGTTCTCGGGTGAATGGTCGAGCGGGGTGGCGAACAAACGATGGCCCCGGGACAAGAACAGCACGTCGCCGGAACGGGCCTGGAACGATTCGATGGGCCGGCGGAAGTTGATGGTGATGATGTCGTCGGGCTGAAGGCGGTGGTTCTGGTCGAAGTCTTTGATCTGGATAAACAGGACATTGCCCGCCGGGTCGGGTTCCACCTTGCCCCGGAACTGGTAGCCCGGCCGGACTCGGGCGATGTCTTTGATGGGCTTCTTCATGACGGTCGGGCCCTCAACGGGCGGAGCAGAAGGAGAGGACCGGGGGCACGGTGCACCGCGGCCCCCGGCCGGGTCGTTCAGGGTCGTGACGGTCGACGGCAGGAGTCGGCCAATGGGGTTCCGGGTTCAGACGTTGGCGGGGGCGGCGCCTCGGCCGTTTCGAGGAGACGCTCGGCGTAGGCCTCTGCAGCGATCCGGACCCAGTCGGGGGTGAACCGGAAGATCCAGAATACGAGAAGTCCAACGTTCAGGAACGCCGCGATGATCGGCGCGGCCATCGTTGCGGTCGGAGCGTTGGCGTTGGTCACGATCGCGGTGATGCCGGCCAGGACGCCGAGCACGGCGAGCGTGATCCCGGCCGGCCGCATTCCCCAGACGTTGCGGCGGAAGCCGTAGTTGACGTTCTCGGCGAAAACCAGGCGGTGCTTTTTCGCGTCGCGCGTCGCATTCCGCAGGTGTCGGGTGAAGGCCTCGTACAGGGCGTCCGCCGTTTCTGGGTCGGCCTGCTCCTCGTTTGGCGTCGGGGCCGGCAGCCCCAAGGCCTTCTCGAGAGCGGCGTGGCATTGTGCCAGGCTGATCCAATCGAGCGTCGTGTCTCGGTGGCGGAGCCGCCGCGTCGTGGGCGAGCCGCCCCAGAGCTCGAAGAGCCGGGCTCCTTGCGCTTGCCCTGGTCGCGAGCAATTTGGGCCACCAAAGCGGTGAGCCCGCAAGTCGTCGCGAGCGGGACGATCAGGCCCCAACCGAGGGACTTGTCGGGGAACCAGGCGGTCAGCGCCAGGCCCACGGGCAGGACCACGAGGAGGCCCGGCCGGAGCCGGGCCTGGAAGGTGTAGCTGTCCCACGCCATCAGTCTCACTCCTCGACCTGGTCGTAGAAGGGGACCGGGGTGGCGACCACCCAGCCTTGACGCGGCGGGGCGTCGTGGTGGACACGGATGGTGTTAGCCCGGGTGGCGAGCACCTTGGCACCACGGCGGATGTAGGCGTTCGTCACCTTCTTCGCCGGGTGCTTCGGCGCGCCTTCGGCCGCAGCCGAGACGACCGCCGTCTTGGTGGTGAAGCCCGTGCGGCCCAGCTGCTTTTGGCCGATAATCCGGTTGAGAATCGTGGGGCCCGACGTTCCGCTTGCTACCGTGGTGCGGGATCTGGGTCAGGCTGCAGCCCTTGAGATCGATGCCGCTGGCCTCCGCCCATTAGGCGGCCCGCTCGAGCGCCGGCACCCCAGCATCCCCGGTGAAGAGCAGGTCGCGGCCGTCGAGGCGGAACAGTAGGATCGCCGATGAGTTGTTCTCGGCGCTCGTCGCGTCGTCGTCCGGGTCCGCGAGGGTCTCGACCCCCCAGTTCTCGGCGACCTTGGTCGCGGCCGCCTTGACGGCCTCGAGCAGGGCGGTCGCGGCGCCACCTCGGCTGTAATACGCGAGGGTCTCGTGCGTCTTCGGCATGTCCCGGAAGTCCGGCAAGAGGCTCTCGTAGTAGGTCCGGGTCGGCCCAAGAACCCGGATGATCGGGTACTGGAGGTTGGCCTCGCCGTCGGCGAACGGCTCGGTGATGGGGGTGCCCTTGCGCCGGGCGATCCGCGAGGTCGGAGGCATCCTCCAGGGCCTTCCACATCTTGCGCTCAGGCCGTCGTTGGTGAGGCGGCCGTCGCGGAACATGTTGCGGATGTCGGCCGAATGGTCCCAGGGGAGATGCATCCAAAGATGACCCACCCGGAGCTCTTCCAGGACCACCTCGAGACCGCTGGCGTGATCACCGTCGGGGTGGGTGTTGACCGCCAGATCGACGACGTCCGTGTTGTAGTGGGTAAGGATGTGGCGGACGAGATTCTCGCCCGACTCGGTGGTCCCACCGTCGATGACCACGACCATCTGCCGGTCGCGGGGACCGTTCAGATCGCCGAACCGTAGCGCGATCGCGTCGCCGCTCTTCTCCCCAGACCCGACGGGGAGGAAATCCACTTCATAGCCCACGACAGGGGCCTCCGGGCAGGACAGTCGGCTCGGTGCCGGTCTCACACGTGCGGGACCGAGGGCTGCACCGACGCCGGGATGGCTTTCCGGGCACGACCGCACGGAAGGGCCCCAGACTTCCTTGACCTGCGGAGAAACGGCGCGCACCATGGAACTTGCCTTGAATGATGCCGTCGCAACAGGTCCTATCGAGCCTGAGTGATGGCCCTGCCCGGCTCGATGTTGACGCATCGATCCGGGTTTTCCTCGCGGGGTACGCTCGTTTGCTGCATCGAACATGCAGCAAGACAACCATCTTGAGGAAGTGTACCGCTGAACCTCAGCCGGTACAAGTCCAGTTTCTGCATTTCTTATGCAGTAGCCATTCGACTTGTCGGTCGGTTCACGTCAAATGCTGCTGGTTCAAGTCCAAGAGCGTGACACAGGTCTTAACCCAGCGTCTGGTTGTGCGGAATTGAGGCATCTTAGCTAGGTCGTCGATGCCCGTCGGATGCCGCGGCTCGACCCCCCAAGCCCTTCGGTGCACGGTCGCGATGTTCTCGTAGACTTGGAGACGCTGCCCTGAGTCCCGCCGGGCGTACCCAGTCTTCGTCCGATAGGGCGCCTTTATGTTTCACTACCCGGAAACCGGGACAAACCGGGGGCTGAGGGCTTCCATCCAGACTGGTTCGCCGTCGGCCTCCGGGCCGAAGTAGCGGCAGTGGAACGTTATACACGGGACCAGATCCCCGGCCGGCAGTTGAATCTCCCAACGTAACAACGTAGCTCCCGGTTTGTCCCGGTCTCTAATCACTTAGAGACTATCTCAAAACCTCGAAAACAGACTTGAAAACAGGGTCCGGAACCGGGTTTTGAGATAGTTTCTTAGTCGATCGAGCAGAGGCCGTCTGGGGGTTTGCGAGCGCGACAGTGGGAACCGCGGAGAGGGGTTGCTCCTGGTGGCACCGTTGGGTGTGGTAGGAGTGGTCGGTGGCGAACGTGGCCTTGGGCAAAATGTTGAGGCCCGCGAAGAGGCCGAGGGCCTCGTGGTCGAAGTGGAGGCGACCCAACAAGGGCAGGAACAGGAAAATCTCGGCGACCCGCGTCCTCAAGCGGCGTCCCGAGGCGAGATTCCAGCCCCCGACAATCTGCCACAGGCGGGGCTTCCGGGGCGATTGGCAAGAGTGGCTCTTCGCGGAATCGTGTGGGTAGTTTTCAGAGTTTTGGCAGCATGCAGGTGAGGATCTTTAGCCGGAAGTACTCCTCGTCACGGTAGCCGTAAGCTCGGCCTTGAAGGTCACGGATCTTGTTGTTGAGGCCCTCGACGAAGCCCAAGGCGACCTTGTTCTCCTCGTGGCAATACGCCTCGATGCCGTCCCAGTGGGCCTCGACCATCGCGGCGAACTTCCGAAAGGGCTCCAGGCGTTGCCACTTCAAGGCGTCCTTCCAGTTGTCGAAGAACCGGCGCGCCCAGCCGGGGCGGCTTGTAGTCCCAGAGCTGGCCGAACGACTCCTTCAGGAGGTAGGCCTTGTTCAACCGCCTGTTGGCCCGGAACAGCAGCTTCAAGGCCTGCCTCCCCTCGGTGGTGAGGTTCTCCCAGCGCGAGAGGAGGTTGTACTTCTGCCCCTTGATGAAGCGGCGTTCCTTCCCCGAGAGGCGCGCGTACTCGCGCTTGCGGCACCTCGTCCATGGCCTTCCCCAGGTGCTTGAGGATATGGAACTTGTCGTAGATGATCCGGGCCTGCGGGGCGTGGCCCTCCTTGAGGGTGGAGTTGCGGAAGGCCTTCCACATGTCCATGACGGCCAGGCGGATCTTCCGGCATTCCGGCGCACCGAAAGCTCGAGGTAGACCCGTCTGTCGCCGCACGAGATGTCCCGGACGCGCCGCAGCCGCTGATCGTAGAAAGTGCGACAGGTCCGCCCGCAGACCCCGCAGCGCGTTTTTTTTTGACGACGGCGGAGCGTGATGACCACCGCGTAAGGATCACCGAAAATCGGCGAAGATGCCCCGCACTTCGGCCTTCGGCACAAAGTGCGGGAACCTGTAGATATCTTGGAGTCGCTTGAGTTTGCCCATCCCAACATCGTGACGGATTTCCGGTGCTGTGGAAAGGGGCATCCGCCCTCAGAAAACAGGGGTAAACTGCCCCTCACGGCCACGAAATCACCCACACGATTCCCCGAAGAGCCAGAATTTACTTGCTTTTCGCTTCTCGCGCGGGACGATGTAGGTAGTCACGGAGTCCGTGTGGAGCCACATTCGCCTCCGATGAAAATCTGAATCGAAGTTGTCGGATGACTAGACAAAGGGCAACCCGGTTTGGCCGGGGGCTCGTTGACGAGTAAGCCGACGTGGTCGAATGCCTCTGGGTGTTCCACCACGTCGGCTTTTTTTGTTTCGCTTGGGGTGGCGCAGGACGGTCTCGGTCATGAGGGAGACACCAAATATACACTGCGCCTAGAAGGCGGGACCCGCGGCTGTCTTGGTGACCACGCGAGCAGCTATTTTGGTGCCGGCCGATCCAGGAACAAGGGAGCCGTACGACGATGGCGATCAACGCTCAAGAACTTCATGGTCTGTGGAACACGTTGCGGAGCCAGGTGAAGGATCGTTGGGGGCAACTGACGGACGATGACCTTCAGATCCCAGCAGGCGACGTCGACCAGCTTGTCGGCCAGATCCAGCAGAGGACGGGTGAAGGCGGGGAGACGATCGAGCAGTTCCTCGGCGAACTGGCCGCGCGCGAGGCCGTCCATCATCTCCCAGGCTGCGGAGACGATCGACAGCTTCCCCCATCAGGCAAGTAATCGACTCCGCGAGAACACCGGCCGAATGGCCGACGAGGTGCCAGTTCAATTCCACGGGGCCAGGTCATGGTCCGACACAATACGAAGCGGTCGGTAGCCGTACCTTTCGGCTTCGGCTTGGCGGCCGGCCTGATCGCCGGGCTGGCGCTGCGATCGCGTTGAGACGTCTCTGAAGTACTGGCGGCGAATGGCTCGGTCCTTCGCGAGAGATTCAGGGCAGATTCCGGGAAACCGCAGGGAGAGAACCGTGGTCACGGGATCGAACGACGTCGATGAGATCTACCATCGGATGGCGGTGATCCGCCGCGAGCCTCATACGAACGTGAGCGAATCCGTCGCCGGCGCCGAGGCTGTCGTCGACTGGGGACGGTACACATGGACGTATCCCTGGATCGCCCTGGGCGCGGCGGCTGCGGTTGGCTATCTGATCTACACCAGCGGTCATCAGAAGGTCGCGGCCGACACCGCAAGCCTGGCCGATGGGGCCGAGGCTGGTGAACCGGTCACGGGAGCCAGGACCAAGGGTCGGGAAAGGTCGAGGACCGGCCAGAATCTCCTGCTCGCCGCCTGGGGCATCTTGTTCCCGGTGGCCGTCCGTGCGGGCCAGAATTACGTGCTGCATTGGCTCGAACAACAATATCCCGACGAGGACAGCGGGACCGGACCGGTCTCTCACCGTCGGCCGCGGAGCGGGGCGGCCGGATGGGCCAGGCGGAGCGGTAGGGGATTGAGTCGCAGCAGCGGCTTCGATCGAAACCAAGCTTCTTGGAGGTCAGGACGATGATTGACCGCGTTCAAGGCACGAAAGCGGAGTTTACTCCGCAACTGGAAGAGATCAAGGCGATGGTGCGCCAGGACGTGGCGGTCGCCCGTGAGCGGCTGGCCGAGCGGAGGGCGATCGTGAGGGACTATGTGGTCAGGGAACCCGTGAAGGCCCTGGGTATCGCGCTTTGCGTAGGAGTCGTCCTGGGATGGTTGATCAAGCGTCGGTGAACGGTCGCGGGACAGCTCGTGTGCCCGGTTCCAGCTCGGCTGGAATTCGAGGGTGTCGCCGAGTTCGTCGACGACCTCGCGTCCCTTGCCGAACTCCAGGCCAAGCTCGCGGCCGTCGACTTCAGGGAAGCCGCCCGGAAGTCGGCGGTTCCGATCGTGCTGACCGTGGTGGGCCTCACCGTGGTGGTGGCCAGTGTCCCGGTGGCCCTCCTCGGCGCCGGCTGGCTGCTCGCCTCCGCACTGAAGATCCACCAGGGTTGGGCGATGCTCCTGACGGCCGGAGCGGCGATGGCCCTCGGGGGACTCGTGGCGGGAGTTGGGCGGGATGCGGCTCCGCCACAGCTTCGACAGCTTCCGCCGCTCGCGCAAGCAACTGTGGCTCAACCTGGCCTGGATCCGGACCGTCCTTGTCACCAGCGCCAGCACACGCACGCACCCGCGGCGTCGTTCGTGAGAACGGCCGCACGCAGGTCGCGGGTATTGCCCGACGGCTCATTGAGGTTGAATCGATATCCACCAGGGGAGCCGGAATCGCACCGGCCGATCCCGCAACAAGGAGTTCAACGACCATGGCGATCAACGTGCAGACGATTCAAGGAGAGTGGAATCACCTCTGCGCTCTGGCAAGGCAGCGCTGGAATCAGTTGACAGAGGACGACCTCCGGGTGCAAGAGGGGAACATCGAGCAGCTCGTCGCCCGGATCCAGCAGAAGACCGGCGAGGGACGTGAGGCGATCGAGACATTCTTCTCCGAGATGACCTCGCGCGGCTCATCGGCCGTCGCGCATGCGGCCGAGGCCGCCGGCCAGTACGCCCACCAGGCGAGCGACCGGCTCCGCGAACGCTACGACAGTGCCGAGGAACTGGTCCGCCACCACCCGACGGAGACGGTGGTCGCGGCCTTCGGCATCGGCCTGGTGGCCGGGCTGATCACCGGGCTGGCGATCCGAGCCCGTTGAGTCCTGCCTGACGGCTTCCATGCAGACGCTTCCTGAGCGATCCGCCTGACGAGCGTCGCCGGGAAGCCCAGGTCACCCGCACAGGAACGCCATCATGGCCAGTCAACGCAAGTCTCCGATGGACCATCCGGCCGTCGTGACCTTCCTCATCCTGGCGATCATCGGCGCGATGTCGCTCGCGGCCGAAGTGCTGAAGCCCCTGGCCTTGGCGGTGCTCCTCAGCTTCGCACTGGCGCCCCTTGCGGGGTTCTTCGAGCGGCGTCGGGTGCCGCGGGCCGCCGCGGTCCTCCTCACGGTCGCCCTCGCGCTCGGGTTGTTGAGCGGGATCGGCTACGTCGTCGTGCGGCAGCTCTCCATGCTGGCCTACCAACTGCCGAGCTATCAGGAGAGAATCCAGAAGAAGGTGGACTTCCTGAAACCCTCGGACGACACGGCGTTCTATCGGGCGAAGAAAGTCGCCAGCGACGTGGCCAAGTCGCTCGACACGCCGGTCATCCCAGGGCACGAGGCGATGGACGTGCGGGTCCTCGAGGAGCCCACGTTCCGGCAGCGCCTCCAGACGGCCGTCGGTCCCTCCCTGGAGTTCATCGGCGTCGGTAGTTTCGTGCTCATCCTGGTCCTGTTCATGCTCATGAACCGGGAAGTCCTGGGGGACCGGATCGTCCAGCTTTTTGGCCAGCGCCAGATCAACCTCACGACCCGAACCATGGGCGAGATCGGCCAGCGGATCAGCCGCTACCTGGCGATGATCACGCTGGTCAATTCGGGGTACGGGCTGTCGTCGGCCTGGGCCTCTGGGCGATCGGCGTGCCGTACGCGGTGCTCTGGGGTTGTCTCGCGGCGATGGTGCGGTACGTCCCCTACGTCGGGGCGGCGGTGGCGTTCCTTCTGCCGTTTGTCTTCTCGGCCGCACACTTCCCCGGCTGGAGGCAGCCGCTGGAAGTGGCTGCATTCTTCGGGGCGGTCGAGGTGGCGCTGAGCTATCTGGAGCCGGTCATCTACGGCAAGTCCACCGGGGTGTCGGCCCTGGGACTCCTGGTCGCGGCGATGTTCTGGACGTGGCTCTGGGGGCTGCTCGGCACCCTGCTGTCGACGCCCATGACGCTCTGCCTGGCGGTTCTGGGCAAGTACGTTCCGAGCCTGGGCTTCTTCGCGACGCTCCTGGGAGAGGAGGCCGAGCTGGACCAAAACATCAGGTTTTACCAGCGGCTCGTCTCGCTCGACCAGGATGGGGCGACCGCGGTCGTCGAAGCCGCCCTGAAGGAACGCCCGCGTGCCGAGGTCTTCGATCAGATCCTGATCCCGGCCCTCTCGCGTGCCGGGCGCGACGCGGCGCGGGGGGAGCTGGAGGAGAGCGACATGGCCTTCATCCGGCGGGTCATCGGTGAGATCCTCGACGACCTGGAAGGGACGGAAGATAATCGGCTTGAAGACCCCTGCCCGGTCGGGCGAAGAAGAACCGGGGCGGGCCGATGGGACAGGGACGCCGCCACCGTTCGAGGTCGCGGGCGTGGCGGCGAGCGGCACCTCCGACGCCCTGGCGCTGCGGATGCTGGGACAGATCCTCGCCCCCTCGAAGTGTACACTCGTGAATATCGAGGGTGGTGGCTCGCCGATGCTGCTTGCCGAGCGCGTGGCGGAAGTATCCCCCGCGATGGTCGTCCTGTCGCACCTGCCTCCGGAGGCCCTTGCGCAGGCCCGCTACCAGGTCCGGCGGCTCCGGGCGCGGTTCGCTGAGCTGCCGATCCTGGTCGGGCGCTGGGGGGAGGCCAGCAGGGACGCGGCGTCCGAGGGACTCTCCGGAGTCGGGGCCACGCACGTGGCCTTCACGCTGGCCGATGCCTGCGACCAGATCCTGGCCAGGGCCGCTTCCGTAGTTCCGGCGACGGCGGCGATGGCGATGACCGCGACGACAAGGGTTTGAGCCGAATGGCGATTCGGGGCGACTCCGCGCCGGCCTCTGGCCTCGAATCTCGGGTCCTGACCGATTCATTGGACCCGCACGATCCTTGCCCCAAACGCCTGCACTTCCATCGCCGCATCGCTTCCGGCAGGTTTCGTGACCCCGCCACCGATCAAATCGTCAAGCTGGCAGGAACGCCAGGCACGATCTGCCGATCGGCATGGCAAACGTCTTCGGCTTGTACGAGCCGTTCAGCACCACCAAGATGCGGTCGTCGCCCAAAGTGCGCAGGAACACGTACATGGCATCACGTGAGAAAACCTCGTCGAAGTTCCCCCGTCGCAGTGCGGGCTCGCGCTTGCGGAGAGCAATGAGCGCCTTCACGTCTTTCAAGAACGAAGAGTCTTGCCGATCGGCCGGGAACGCCGCGCCCACTTCGCGGAAGGCAATTCCCAGCTCATTTCCGGCGTAGAGCAACGGGACGCGGTCCAGCATGAGTTGGTATGTCAACGCAAGCTTGGTTCGCTTTGCCTTTGGCTTCTTCGCGATCGAGGCGAACGCGCTTTCGTAATTGTCGATCGGCGCCATCATCGTTCGCGGAGAGGGATAGAACTGCTTGGCTTCCCTGGCAATAAAAGAGAGCTTGCCGACGTCTTCATCTTTACCAAAGACGTCGCGAACGGTCATGGCGCTGAAGTCGTAGGCACCGTCAAAACCGGCTTCGGTCACGAACTCGCCGATCTTTTTCGGATTGATCGTGAGCTCGGGCAAGAGCAAGAAATCCTTGTGTGGTGGTGCCGATTTCAGCTCGGCAATGAAGCGTTTCCAGAAGGAAACGGGTTGAAGATGAGCGGAATCGAGGCGGAAACCGTCACACCCCGATCGCTCCTTCCAGCGTTTGGAGACGCCGATCAGATAGTCCGCAACCTCGGGATTCTCGACCTTCCAGCGGCGGGCACCGTACTCGGTCGGAGCGGCGAACCAGTCGCGCTTCGCGGGATCGACCAGAAACGGGTGCTCAAACCCGGGCATCGCGAGAGGCATGTCGAGAATGACATGCAGATTGCGAGCGTGGGCCGCGTCGACGAGCGCGCGCAGAGTCGCGTTGTCGCCAAAGTTCTTATCGACGTGCTCATAGTCTTTCGGGCGATAACCGGTTGGCAGGAACTTGCCGACCGGACTCTCGTCGTTTTGCATGACGGGGTAGAGCAAGAGCGTCGTGACGCCCAGGTCCGTCAGGTCGTCGAGTTTCGCGATCACGCCCTTCAAGTCGCCTCCCCAATAACCCCCCTCGTAGCGTTCGCGTTCCTTGAAGAAACGGTCGCGCATGATGTCATTCGCGGGGTCTCCATTGAAGAACTTCTCGATGATGACGACATAGACGATCTCGTCCTCCCAGCGACGTGCGTCGCCGCTGGCAGGAGGTACGGCTAGAGGGGTGAACAATGCGGCGGACATAAGAAGTCCTCGTGATCCCGATCTTAAATCGACTCATCAGGTTCTCGTAGTGACATGAGGCGACCCTCCGTTTCCGCGGGCAAGACGTGAAAGGTCTGATAGAAGGCGCGGTTGGCGGACCGGACGCGCAAGGTGACGTCGAGGATCAGCAGCGGATCGCGCACCGGATCGACGATGTTCTGGGCGTAGAATTGAACCACTTCAATCAGGGGTTCTCGTTTCATCAGAGGCATCCTCATTATCCAGGCGTTCGATGATGCGAGCCAGGGTGTCCCGCAATTCCGCCTCTTCTTCCAGCCCGTCGCGTTGCTTCAATCCCTCGAGAAACGCCGCGCCACCCGTGCCGAGGGACTCGACCAGCTCCAGGGCCGCCTTGCGGACCCGCAGGGCCGGGTCTCCCAGGGCCTCCACCAGAACGGCGCACGCCTTCGCATTGCCTGGTTCCGCGGAGAGAAGAGAACTGGCGGCGATCAAACGGACGCGCGAGTTCGGGTCCGCGACCAGATGCTGCATGACCTCGCCGACCGCGCCAGCGGGGGCGAGCTTCAGCGCCATGGCCGCGTTCATCCGCAGGCCGTCGTGCGCTTCGGCCGTACACTCGATGAGCACAGAGATGGCCTCGGCCGGTAAGGGGTCGAGCCGGGCCAGCGCGTGCGCCGCGTTCGCCCGGACCTGGAGCTCCGGGTCGCGCAGGGCCTCGACCAGTGCGGAAATGGCTTCGTCCGGGATGGCCGCCGCTTTCATCCAGCCGGCCGAGGCGACCATGCGGATATCGCCGCAGGCGTCCTTGAGGCCGGCGGCGAAGGCCTGCGCCGTCTCGGGCGGCTGGATCAGGGCGATCGCCCGCATCGCCTGTTCGCGCACGCTGACTTCCCCGGTCTGGGCGGCGTGGAGCAACGGCCCACCCGCGACTTTGGCTGCGGGGCCGAGTTTGCCGAGGGCGAGGGCGGCGTGGACCTGCACCCAGGCGCTGTCGTCTTCGAGCAAGCGGCGGCACAAGCCATCGATCACCGCCGGCGTGGCGCCGGCCAGCCGGGGTAGCACCTTGGTCACCTCCGCCTTCACCTGGTCGTTCGGGTCTTCCAGCAGGGGTGCCAGGCCGCTCAGGGCCGCGGCGCTCGGCTCGTCCCACCGGCCCACGGACTCCACGGCCGCGACCCGCACGAGGGGATCGGCGTCCTCCAACCCGGCCAGGACCGCCTGCGCCGACGCCGGTGTGGGACGGCCGATCGCACCCAAGGCGCGGACGGCCTGGCTGCGGACACCCCCGTCCTCGTCCCGGGCCGCCGTTTCGAGCGCCGGCCGTGCTCCGGCCGCGGCCCCGTTCATCTTGCCGAGCGCCTCGGCGGAGTTGCCGCGCACCCGCGGGTTGAGATGACCCAGGGAGCGGACCAACGCGGTGATGGTCCCGTCGCCCATTTCCCCCATCTGGCCCAAGGCTTCCGCCGCCAGGGCGCTGACCCAGTTGTCTTGGTCCCGCAGCGCCCGCACCAGGCCGGGCACGGCGGCCGCCGCCGCGGATTCGCCGATCTTGCCCAGCGCCTCCACGGCCTTGGCCCGCACCCGGTCGTTGCTGTCGGCCATCGCCTCGACCAGGGCCGGGGCGGCCTCCTCGGCCGCCGCGCCGATGGTCCCCAGGGCCTCGGCCGTCCGGGCGCGCACGACGTTGTCCGGGCTTTCCAGTCCTTCGACCAGGGTGTCGGTGGCGGCTTCGTTCAACGGCCCGACCTGGGCGATGGCCTCGGCCGCCGCCGTGCGCACCGACTCCTCCCGGTCCTGCAACAGCGGGACGAGAGCCGCGACCGCGGGGGCGGCCGCCTTTTTCAGCGCCCCCAGTGCCCGTGCTGCCGACTCCTTGACCGAAGCACTGGCGTCTTGCAGCAATTCGACCAGCGCGGCGACCGTCGATCCTTCTTCCCCTCCGACCTGGCCCAGCGCCTCGGCCGCCTGACAGCGCACCGTTTCGTCTCCGTCCTTCAACAAGCCGATCAGCCCAGGGGTCACCGCCGCGGCGGGCGGCCCGATCCGTCCCAGCGCCAGGGCGGCCTGAATCCGCACCGCCGCGGAGTTGTCGGCCAGGGCCGACTCCAGCGTCGCCACGGCCAGCTCGACCGGGTTGAGGGATGGCGCCGGCGCGCCGTGCTTTCTCCACCGAGACCACCACCCGATTCTCCGCCCCCTCAACCCGTGGCGCCGGCCGAGGCGGCGCATCTTGCGGGCGGGTCCGGTCGCAGCGCCGCCGAGGATCCCCAGGGCTTCGACCACGCTCTGCCGCACCACGTCGCTGGGGTCCTGGAAAAAGCGCGGCCAGCAAGGGCACCGTGTCCAGGGCGTGGAGCTGGCCGAGCGCGGCTGCGGCGATGGCCCGCACGTGCTCGTGCGGATCGTGGAGATGACGGACCAGAGTCGGGATCGTCGAGGGGCCGATCGTCGCCAGGATCAGCGGCAGTTGGTCCCGTTGCTCCTTGGTCAGCGACGGGACCGAGCGCAGCGACATCAGCAGCGGCCCGATGACCATGGCCCCGTACTGGGGCAGCGCGTGCCGCGCCCGCTCGTGGATCGGCTCGTGCGGGCTCCAGAAATCGGTGATCGTCTCCGCCAGCAGTTTCCCCTGTCGCAGGGAGGCGAAGAGTTGTTGAAGCAACACGACGGAGAAGAACGCCTTGAACCCGACCAGCAGCGTGGAGGTCGGCCATCGGGCTTGACGAACGTCCGCGGCCCCCAATACATGGTGCGAGCTGGCCAGGTCCAGCACGTCCACGATGCCCAGCACGTTCGTGAGCGCGTACGCCAGGAAGTCGGCGTAGATCGGCTCCCTTCGCTCGTCGGCTACCCGATACCAGTCTCGGCCGATGGTCTCATAGAGGCCCTGATTGAGCTGCGCGAACCCGCTGATCAAAGCCACGGTGGCCGAGATTAACAAGGGGATGCGGACCTGCGGGCCGTACTTCGCCAGATGCATCGCCAGCACTTGGCCCTTCAGCGGGTGGTGGACGGCCTTGTGACCCCGTTCGACCTCATACCGTTCCAGATCGATGAACATGTACGCCAGGCAGGCAATGGCTCCCATCATCAGCGCGGCCAGGCCGCAAACGACCCGCACGCCCGGCGACCACGCACCGGCCACTCCACCCACGACGAGGAATCCGAAAACGATCGCCAGGAACTGCGGCCACCGAGCCCACGCGAGCAGACGCTCCCAGAGCAAGAAGCCCTTCCGGATGCCCCCTCTCACCACCAGGCCGACGCCCCGCAAGACCCAGCCGATCAGCCCGATCTGGTTCAGGACGCCGGCCGCCAACCCCAGCCCCGCAAGTGTCGCCAAGAGCACATACGACGAATGAACTTGATCCAGCTTGACGAACCAGGAGGAGGTATTCATGATCGTGGCCCCGAGCGACGCCACGGCATTCGGAGCACGGGTGCCGCCATCGCCCATCTACCCGGAGGCGGGAACGCGGGACAGCTCAAAAAAGATCTTTCCTCCTGCCGACCCCGCAACCGCGCACATCAACTGCCTCCATCGAGACGAAGTCGTTTCCGCGTTGCTTGGTGGTCGGGACGGGTGAGGGGAGCCTGCACACCTCCATCGAGGTAACGTGTTCGGCGCGTCATTCCCGCCGCTCCACTGAGAGGGCCTCCGACGAGTTTCGGTTCGTGGTCGCCGCGCCGGTCCTGGGCGGGAGCCAGCGACACCGGGGCGTACGACCCACGGGTGACCTTCGGAAGTTTGATGTCACCGGCGAGCTTGACCCAGGACAGGAGGCGGATGACCGCGTAGGTCATGTCGATCTCCCACCAACGCAATCCTTGTCGCGCTGAGGTCGGGAAGGCATGGTGGTTGTTGTGCCATCCTTCGCCGTACGTCAGCAATGCGACCCACCATAGGTTCCTCGATGTGTCGCGGGTCGCGTAAGGGCGGGAACCCCAGAGGTGGGTGGCGGAGTTGACCAGCCAGGTCACGTGCAGCACCAGGACGGACCGGACGAAGCCCCCCCACACCAGCCAGGGGAGCCCGCCGAGCAAGTAGAGGCCGACGCCCATCAGGATGGGAAAGAGGAGGTGGTAGTTGTCGAGCCAGCGATGGACCGGGTCCTTGTTGAGGTCGGGGGCCCACTTGTCGTAGTACTCGGGCGTGTGGATGGTCGTGATGTCGGGTGTTATCCACCAGAACATGTGCGCCCAGGCGAACCCACGGTTGGGGCTATGAACATCCAGCGCGTCGTCGGCGTGGGCATGATGGCGGCGGTGGTCGGCCACCCAGCCGATCGCCCCACCTTCGGAAGCGCAGCAGCCGAGGGCCGTGAGGACGTACTCGAGCCACTTCGGTCGGGTGACAAAGCTGCGGTGGGTCAGTAGCCGGTGGTAGGTCAGGCAGATGCCGATGCTGGCGGTCAACCAGTGCAGGAAGAGGCAGACGGCCAGAGCCGACCAGGAGAAAAACCGCGGCGCGAAGGCCAGAAGGGCGCCGAGGTGCAAGCCCCCAATCCAGAGCACGGCCCCCCAGGCCAGGCCGGCCGACTCGCGCCGCATCAGGGAAGTCGTCATGCGGAACCTTCGATTCGGGAGGGAGGAGTGCGAAATCAAGATTCCGGTCCGTCGTTTTCGTCGTGGAGGCCGACTGCCGGCCCGCTCCTGGAATGCTCAGTAATCAGGACGGGCTCCATCAGGGGCCTGATCATCGCGTCACTTGTTGAGGGCCTTGTCGACGCTCCGTCCCGCTTTCTCGGCAGGCCCAGCCGGATTGATCGTGTCCTTCGCGTTCTGGATGCCCTTGTCGATGCTCTCGCCCGCCCGCTCGGCAGGCCCCTTGGACTCACACCCGGTGAAGGTCGCGACCGCTCCGAACAGCAGTGCGGCGAGGAGCGAGAGCCCATGCTTCCCCTTCTTGGTCATCCGAAGCTCCCTTCGAATTTGCCGTTGGACTTCGTGCCACCGAAAGGCACGCGGAGTCGCACGGCAAGATTGATCCACCTCATTGGCAACCGTCGCTTACCTCATCCGCCATGCCGTCTGACGACCGCTGACGACCCGCACCAGGATGATCAGGCGCAGGCGCCGAGGAAGGCGACGACGACGCTGCCCCAGAACCCATACGCCCCCCCGCCGAAGATGCTCATCAGCACCCCGCCGAGGAACGAGCCGATCAGGCCCACGACGATATCACCGACGATGCCGTAGCCGCCGCCCCTCATCACCCGACCCGCCAGCCAGCCCGCGATCAGGCCGACGACCAGCCAGGCGATGATCCCACCCGGTTCGAGCACGATCGCCGCGCACAGAAAACCCATCGCCGTCCTCCTTCTTGCCCCCGAAGAGGCTGAGACCACCGCTGCCATCGCCCTATAGAGGCGAATTCTGCCTGGAAAGTATCCCGTTCTCAGTCTTGGTCCGTCTCTTGGGGCTGTTGGGCAGCCTCCGAGGCGAACTGGCCAACCGTCGGTTGAGGATCCATACCGGGCTCGGGACCGATAGGATCACCTGATGACGACCGGATCACGTGATGAGGGGGCGGGTTGCGCGTGGCGAACTCGCCCGCACATGCGGATTGATGACCCGGTTCAGCAAGCTGTCCGCCGCCGACAATTGCAGGCTGCGCGGCAGCGGAACCAGCTCGAAGCCGAACGCTTCCTTGCGCAGCGCGAGGTAGTCGTCCACGCGGTCCCGCAGCACGCGCATGACCCCGCCGGACATGGGATGGGTCCGCCGCCACGCGCAATACCGATTGAACAGCGACATGGCCGTGATCCCCACCGTCTCCGCCAGTACACCGCTCCTGAGCCAGCCCAGGTGCATCAAGCTTTGCGCACCGCGTGGCCCGCCGAGTAGAACTTGCGATAACACCGAAACAGCAACCCGGCCAACTGCTCGCGCGAGAAGTGAGGGTGGCGCCAGGTCAGGCACGTCGTGTCGAACCGGTCGAGGTTGTCCTCCGTGATCAGCCCCTCGGCCATGAACTCGTCGTACTGCTCGGTGCCGGGAATCGGGCAGAGGATGTAGAAGGAAGCGAACGTCGGGCCCAGCTCGCGCAGCATCTCCAGGTGCTCGGTCGACATCCCGCTCCGTGTCCTGCGGGAAGCCGATGATGTTGGAAAAGTGCGAGCTGATTCCGTGTTCGCGGCACAGCCGCACGATGTCGCGGTACGTCTCCGGGCGGTTCTGTCCCTTCTTGGCCGCCAGGAGGGTCTGGCGGTTGAAGGACTCGACGCCGACGAACATCTGGAAGCAGCCCGGCCTTGGCCAGCAGCGCCACCAAGTGCTCCTGCCTGGCGATCTGCGTGTCGCACTGGACGAAGAACTCGAGCCCGAGCCGCTCCTCGACCATGGCCTCCAGCAACTCCTCGGCCTCGGGGTACTTGTTGAAGTTGTCGGAGGTGAACATGATCATTGCGTACGCCGGCCGCCTTGGCGGCGCGGAGGCTGGCCAGGGTGGTGGCGATGCTCTGGCTGCGAATCCGCCGCCCGGCGATCTTGATCACCGAGCAGAAGTTGCACGTGAACGGGCACCCGCGGGCCGGGTACAGCCCGAGCATCGGGATGACGTACCGGCGCAGGTCTTTCCGGCCGGGCGGCACGACGACCGGCGCCTCCAGCTCCTGCTGCCACCGCCTCTCCGCGCCATAGACCGGCCGCAACTCCCCGCCGGCCGCGTCCTCCAGGATCTCCCGCCAGACCAACTCCGCCTCAGCCAGCGCGAAGCTCACCCCGCGGCCGTGCAGCATCGACGTGTCGCAGGTCATCACGTGGGGGCCGCCGATGACCGCCATGCACCCGTTCCGCCGGGCATACGCCGCGAGGTCCAGCGCGCGATGGAACTGGTGGCTCTGCACGCCCACCAGGGCCAGCAGCGTCCGGCCGCCCCGGGGCCGTCCGAGCAGGGACAGGTACCCCAGGTCGGTATGGACGTATTCGTCGATCGTGTGGACTTCCACCGGCGTGCCGCCCAGCCCGGCCGGCGTCATGCTCCGCATATACGGCACCGTGCTGTTGGGCATGAACCCCCACCGAAAGCGCTCCACGTAGCCGTCCGCCGTGTACTTGCTGGGCTTGAGAATCACGACTCGGAGTGGATCAGTCATGGTGCCTCCCGGAACTCGCCCCATCGCAGCGAGAGCGGCGGGTGGCCGGGGCACGCCGTGCCCCTCCGCGGCCTGCTTCGCTGCGGGCTCCGCCGTCCATGGACCACAGAGAGATGCGCATAGGTGCCATCTCGATGTTATAGTTATAAATACATGAAAATTGATAATAGATAGTCGCTCGGTGATTCATAGCCTCACATGACTCACTGGTCCGCTCGTAGTCCTGGCTCAACCGCCGACGGCGGTCGAGCCAGCCGCACATCCGCTCCACTACCCAACGGCACCGGAGCACCCGACACGTCCGCATCCCTTTCGGCTTTAAGGCCGGTCCCAGGACCCATTCGCATACCTCTGCTCGGCCCAACTGCCGGCCGCCTTGGAAGCCCCGTGGGCCCCCATCAACCGAAGCCGGGGCCTCTCTGGCCATTCTCCAAGCGGTCAATGCCTTTGGAATCCGAAGAAATCGGCCCGACGTCGGCCTGGGGAGTTCAGGCCGACAACGGAAATTGAAAGCACAAGCGGTTGATCGACGCGCTTCGGAAGTTGATGTATGGGCCGGCGGCGGCCTCTTGGACGGAGTATCCGCGAAGATGAAATAGGCATGTGGCGTCAGGTGACTCGGTTACGCTGGTCGCCGGGGACACGGCGCACGCCCAGGATCGGCACCGGTTGGAGGATCTCTCCGGACCCGATCAGCGACCCGATGATGACCGTCGTCAGCGAGACGAGGATGCCGACCAGTGACCACCACGAAGCTTGCCGCGCCACACGCCGCACACCCGCTTCGCCGCTCATCTCGCGGCCCACGTCCGCCGCGGCGCCGGGTTTGTCGCGGACCCGTTCGTAGTAGTCGCGGTACTTGTTGACTGTTGCCTCGTCGGCGCCCGCCTGCTTGAGGTCACGGGCGACCTGGTTGACGTCGATCCGGCCCTCCTCCGTCGAGTACGCCCCCGAGGCCGCCCCGAACAGGGCGCCGAACCCGGTGCGCATGCCGGAGCCCAGCAGCCAGACCATCCCGATGAACAGCACGCCCCAGAGGATCAGGCCGTAGAGGACGGCCTCCAGTTTGCTCTCGCCGACCGCCAGCCGGCTGGTGGTCCAGCCGCCGAAGAACATCGCCAGCAGCAGGACGAGGATCGAGTAGATCGCCGTCCCGACCGCGAGGTCGGCGGCGGAATCCGCGCAGGACCATTTCGATGCCCAGGGCAACGCCGAGCATGGTCAGCACGATGTAGGTGGTCAGAGCCACCATCGCCCCGGCGGCAATGGCGCCCCAGCTCACGCGACTGCGCACGGCCAGCAGGTCGGCCGCGCTGGGCCTGCTCGTTTCGGCCATGAGTCCCTCTCCTCCCAAGGTTAAGACGACGCTTTGCTTTCTCCCTGATAACATCCGCCCCTTACTCAGAACCACGCGCACCGCTCTGGGCCGGTGTCTCGGCCATGGCCAAGACCCTGTGGGATCGTGCGCCCTGCCTCTTCACCCTTGCGCGTGCCACCCGGCCGAAGAGCTTCAGGTACTGCCGGCCCACATTCGGCCAGAACATCGGCTGGGCGTAGGCGTAGGCCTTGCGCCGCGTTTCCGCCTGAAAGGCGTTATCACTCAGGAATCGCAACGTCGCCTCGGCCAGCGCAGTGCTGTCGGCGAACGGCACGAGCAGGCCCCGCCCGTCGGCCAGGACTTCCTCGGCGTACAGGTAAGGCGTGCTGACCACCGCTCCCCCCGCGGCCAGGGCATACGCCAAGGTCCCGCTGGCGATCTGGTCCTTTCCGGGATAGGGAGTGACATACACGTCACAAGCCTGCAAGTGAGCCAGGAGATCGGGAAGGCTGAGATATCGGTTCACGAATCGCACGTGTGCGCCCACGCCCAGCGATTGGGCCATCGCGGCGAGATTTTCGCGGTAGACCTCTCCCTCGTGGCGCTTGACCTGCGGGTGGGTGGCGCCCACGATCAGGTAAACGACCTCCGGGCAAGAGGCCACGATCTTGGGCATGGCCTCGATCATGTACTCCAGCCCCTTGCCGCGGTTGATGAGGCCGAACGTGCAAATGACGCGCCGGTCCGTGAGTCCAAGACGGTCCTTGTAAGCGTCGTCGCGCTCATAAGGGACTTCCGGCACGCCGTGCGGAATCACTCGCACGCGCACGCCCGACACACCGAAGACGGAGGCCAGGAGCCGTGCGGCGACGTGCGTCATCACCACGATGCCCTGGCTACGGGCCGCCAAGCGCTGGATCAATCGCCTGGGCAACGCGGCCGGCTGAGTCATCAATGTGTGAAACGTGGTGACGATGGGCTTGCGGCAGTTCCGCACGAAGTCCAGCACGTCCGAACCCCACTCGCCCGGGTAAAGGCCGAACTCGTGCTGCAAGCTCACCACGTCAAAGGGGCCGTCGTTGGCCACCTCCGCGGCCAGGCGATAGGCGTCCCGGCGGCCGTTGTCGATGACGTGGACCACGTGCGCGTCCTCGTGGTAGCGAACCGAGCGGGTTTTCTGAATGGCCGCCAGGGATGACACCGGCTCTCGCGCCGCCCGGTCCACCGCGTCGGCGGAATCTCTGGTGAACGTGGCCAGTCCACACTCCTCGGGTGGATAGGTTGAGACAAAGAGGGGTCGCACGGTATCCACGCATGATCTCCTGATGTCGTTCCCGGTTCGGTTGGAAGTTGTGTCAGAGGGCAGCGGCTCCTCTCGGCCCTAATCGGCAGGAACCGTGCGGGCTTCGTGGCCCGCTCGAACCGTGCGGGGCTTCGTGAGTAATCTACATATCGCCTTCAACCTGCTGGCTTCGTCAGCGAGCCCGATGGAACGCATCGTGCGCTTATTCACGCGAGGAACGTGTCACGACATGCTGAAGTGCGCGACGCCCGATGCCGACCACCGTCCAACCGCTCACCATCCCCAGCAGATAGACCAGGACGATCAGCAGCGAGCCGGGGCTCGAAACGCTCCGGTCGAGGAACCGAAGTGTGATCCACGCCTGGTTCTGCACGGCGAAGACCGCGATGACGCCCACGAGAAAGAGCAGGATAAGGAAGTGGAGTACACGCATGGGATGCCTCCGAGAGGACATGAGCGCGTCTGGGTTGGTTTGCTCTCAAGGCCCGCTGACGAGAGCCCTCCGCCGTCCAGGGTTATTCTCGGGCATCAGACGCCGTGGAGTTTTCCTCCGGGCCACCGTCGCGGATCCGTTCCCACACCTCCCAGCGGTGGACCGGGACCGCCGAATCGACCTCGAAACCCAGTCGCACCTTCCCGCGGTCGATCTGGAGTACCGTGACCTTGAGCAACCGCTCAAAGCCCACGGAGCCTCCCACGACCACGGCTTCCTGGCTCTTCCTGGTCAGGACTAACATCGTGTCAACTCCATTCTCATGAGGAATCGTTTCGTCCGCTTCCGTCCCAGGTGGCCGCAGGTATGCCCTGGGCAAGCAAGAATACTTGCACCGTGGTGCCTGTCGTGAAGGCGTGCACCACGGCGCCGGTCGTCGGCTCGACTTCCGCGGCGGCTTCGCGGACTTCCACCCCGGTGATTCTCTTGATCTCCTGCCGCAACGGGTCGAGGGAACCTTTGAACAACTGACGGTGAAACTCCTGCACCTGGGCGGCACCCTCCGGGGTCTTGGCCAGGGCTTTTTCGGCTGGCGACAAGGCGCCTTGCAGCGTGACCACCAGTGTGTCCCCACTCAGCACCACGGTCACCGCTCCGGGCATGTGGCCCGTTATCTGCTGCTGAAACGTGGCCGCCGCTCGGGCAACCTGCTGCGCCATGGTGGATTTTGGCTCGCCCATCGGGTTCGTCCTTGGTGAGTGCCTCCGTCCCAGCGAAACGACGACAAGGGTGGACCTGGCGAGGTGGGGCCGTGTCCCTCCCACGAGAATCAGACCGCCGCCCTGTGCCTTCCGCCGAAGATCAACGAGACCACGAACAGGACCACGAAGACGAGCAGCAGGGCCTTGGCGATCCAGGCGAGAGTGCCGCCGAGCGCTGCGAAGCCGAGGACGCCGGCGAGCAGGGCGAGGACCGCGAAGACGATCGCGTAGTACAGCATGGGATTGCTTCCTTTCTTGAACAGCCAGAGATCACGACACTGCGGGTGCAACGCGGATCCTCGACGCGCCAGTCTCACTTGTGCGAGTGCTGGTGCGCGGTGGTTGTGTGCTTATGAGCGTGCTCGCTGTGCTGGAGCGCGGCGTCGGCATGCTGCTTGGCCGCTTCGTGAGCGCCCACCTCGTGGTGGTGGGCCGCCTCCAAGTGGTGGTGGGCGGCGGCCGCATGGTGGGCGGCGGCCTGGTGATGGTGCTCGGAGGCGGGGTGCTTGGTGGTTGCCGCCATTGCTCTCATCTCCTTCGGGGTCATTGGGTTTGAGGTCATTGCGGAGTGGCCATCCTTGATTCAGGTGGACCACGACCATCGGTCGAACGCTCCACCCGGCTGAGGAACGCCTACAGCTTCAGCGCCCGCGCGAACGCGTCGAGTTCTTTTTCCGCTTGGTCCTTGGCGTAGCCGTACCGCTGCTGCAAGAGGCCAGCAAGTTGGTCGCGCTTCCCGGCGATGGTTGTGAGCTCGTCGTCGGTCAGCTTGCCCCACTTCTCCTTCACCTTGCCCGCGAACTGCTTCCAGTCGCCGGCGATTTGATCCCAGTTCATGGCGCACCTCCATTAATGGATTTCACTGGCCCTGTCGTCCCGCTTGCTGGTTGCCCCGCCCGATGTCCACCATCCGATCCCGGCTAGACACCCCGGCGCCGCCGGCCTCCTCGCTCTCGTTGGCCTCGCGGACCTGCTCGGCGGCGGTCTCGTGGGTCGGCACCGGCTTGCCGCCCTTCTCGCCGCCGACCTTGCGCGGTGGTTGGTGAATCGCGTCCGAGAGCTTGTGCTTGCGCATCCCCGCCATGATGGGTTTCCCTTGCTGGTTCGATATGTCCTCGATTACTTCTCGCAATGCGGCGGCGATGGAGTTGGGGCGGCACGGGCCGCTGACACGAACTGCGGTGCGGGACCGAGGCGCCGGAAATGATCCGCCCCCGATCAGAAACCGCGGGGGATGTACCCCAAGAGCAGAAGGATCACCACGATCACCAGCACCAACCCCAGGCCGCCGCTGGGGGCGTAGCCCCAATTTCGGCTGTACCCCCAGGTGGGCAAGCCCCCCAGGAGCAACACGATCAGGATGATGAGCAAGATCAAGCCCATGGTTCTCTCCCATCAATCGTTTGCAAACCCCATGTCCGAAGGCCAAAAAAAAACCGACGTGCTCGAATACTCAATGGGAGTATTCGAGCACGTCGGCTTACTCGCTGACGGACCCCCCGGCATGGCCGGGTCGCCCTTCATCTAGTCATCCAACAGCTTCAAATATCATTGTAGGACTCGAAACGAGGAACGCAAGAGGTTTTTTCGTTTCGGGCCGGGTATCATGCTTCTCAGGGAGCCTGGGAGACGATTGCCCCCATTTTTCTGTCACGGCGTACCTGCGATCGGTCGTGAAGGCTTTCGGACAGGGAGTGGGAACGCACGCCGGAGGTTGCCATGAAAACGCAGGGGGAAATTGAGGCCGCTATCTGTGAAGGGACGAGTCGCTTTGAGCAGGAATACATGGGCCGGGGCCCCAAAGACATCCACGCACACTTGATAGGTGATCTTCTCGTGGTCCGCCTTCAAGGCGTCTTGACCGCCGCCGAACAGCATCTGGTCAAGTCGCTCCCGGCCGAGAAGGGGAGGGACCTGCTCAAACAAGTGCGGACCCATCTGATCGAAACGGCGCGTCCGCTCATGGAGGCGGTGGTTCAGGAGGTCACCGGTGTCAAGGTGGTGAGCTTGCACCACGACATCAGCACCGTCACCGGGGAAGAGGTCTTGATCTTCACTTTGGCTGAGTCCCCCCTTGTCCGCGAAACGAAGAAGAAAGTATGAAGGCCGTGGCGCCCGACTTGTCCGCCCCGATCGTGCGTGATCAGTTAGCCACGCGATTGTGACCCAACGCCCGGACTCCTGCGCAAGCCAGCACTCGGAAAGCTGGCTGGTTGGGGTCCGGCGGCACGTTCCTTGTCGCGGGTGATCCGGCTCTGCCTACGTTTCGGCGCCGGGCCGGTCTTCATCCCGACCGGGGAGCCCCAGTTCAACGGCAGCGCGGAGAACTTCAACGGCTGGTTCCAGGAGCCGTTGTTCCAACGGCGTTTCAGGCGGTCTACCGACCTGTTCCGGGAGCTGACGCGGCTGCAGGAGGCGGTCAACACGCAGCACGTCCATCCGCGGCAATGGGGCCAGACGCCGGCGCGGCACCGTCGGGCTTGCGGCTGCAGAAGCGGCCCGCGAGCTCCCGACGGGGCGGCTGCCTCTGGCGGAGGAACGCTTGACTTTCATCCGGCGAGTGAGTGTGGCCGGGACGGTCACGGAACTGAGCCAGTCGTTCCGGGTGGGGGAGAGGCATCGGGGTCTGTACCTGCGGCTGGTGGTGGACACCGAACTCGGGTGGCTGGCGGCGTACCTGAACGGCCGCGTGCTGAAGCGCTAGCCCTACAAGCTGTTGAACGACTAACCGACACCTGACAACACGGCCGCTGTCGGTTCCCGCAGACATTCAGGGAGGTGACAAAGTGGCGACTGAAACACCCTCCGGACTAAGCGATGCGTTGTCGGTCCGCAACTACAGATGGGGCATCATCCGCAGCCGGTACACGGCGCCTTGCTTTTCCCATTCTGCGCCATATATGTGGGCCAGAGCGAGTGCATGCAGCAATAGCAGGCCCCGCAGCGTGTGGAGATCACGGCCTCCCCGCTTCGCGCCACGACGGAGCCGCTCTCCGGGCTGGCCCCGGCGCTGCACTTCGAGACCGACGTGATGAACGCACACCTCGATTTGGTCGGGGAGATGTTCGTCCTGTGGTGGCACGGGCAAGGACATCCCCAGCGACATCTCGAGCGCGAATGCCTGACCGTCATCCTTGACGGGACCGAGGGTGATGGTCGTCTGAAGGCCGTCCGTGGCACGCATGGTGTGTCTCCATACCGGTACTATGAGGGCTCATGCTGCGTACTCTGTTATTGATCGGGCAGCGATAGCCGCCACCCCGGCCCGATATCTCGTCGGAAACCACTCTATCTATTTTGTGCATCTCCCCTATTTTACGCGCCAACCGGCGAGCGTCAGGAAGAAACTCTTGCCTTCCTCGCTCTGAGCGCCAACAATCAAAAATTGAAATCGTTGGAGGACTTGCTAAAAGACAGCTCGGCTGTGCCGAGGGGTCAGTTAGAGAGTAAACCGACGTGCACGAACGCCCGACAAGGGTGATCGTGCACGTCGGTTTTTTTTCGCGTTCGGGAATGCGGAGCATCGATTTCCGAGGATACAGGGTGCCGCAAACCGGCAAGGGAAACCCACCATGGCGAGTTTCGGCAAGTTCAAACTCTAGGATGCCAGTCGCCAACTTCGCGCACGGCCGGCGGTGGGAAGGGAGGCAAACCCGTGCCGACCCACGCGACCGTCGCCGAGCAGATCCGTGAGTCCCAGGGATACAGGGAGGCCGACAACGCCGGGGCTTCGACTGGTGATCGAATGGTTGATATTGGCCAGGGCAGCCAGCAAGCCGGTCAACACGCATGAATTGCTGGCCGCATGGCAGCTTCGGCCACGTTCCACTGCTGATCGCTCGGAGCGAGAGAGGAAACGGTGGGACGATCAAGACAACGTTCACCCTGAGCAGACAGCAGGAGAGCGCAATGTCGACCGACATATTCGCCCATTCGATCTACGAAACCCTGCACCAGTTCGTGAGCGTTTACAAGGTCCACCCGATCCTGGTCAACTTCACAGCTGCGCTGATTCCGGTCTCAGTCGGCAGCGACATCCTCGCCCGGGTCTTCGACAAGCAGACACTCCGCGATACCGGCTGGTGGACGCTGTGTTTCGCCGCGGTCATCACGCCGTTCACCGCAATTACCGGCTGGCTGTTCTGGATGAATGACGACGATGGTGTTCCCGGCATGACTATCCACAAGTGGCTCGGTACTACCTTGGCGGTGCTCCTCGTCGGCCTCGTTCTATGGCGGTGGTGGTTTTTCAAGAGCAAATCTCGGCCGAACATCTTGTACTTGCTTGTCGCGCTGGCTGTTGTGGGAGCCGTCGTATACCAAGGACACCTTGGTGGCGACCAGAGCTTTTCCATGTCCAACGCTACTCGGAGACCGGCTCTCGTCCACGAGACGATCGACGTATAAGGACGAATTCGATGGTCATGTTGAAATCCACCATGGCGCAGCAAGTGGCCAAGGCCGCGACCAGGTTTCAGGAGCAGAGACCGGGCCACGTGCCCCGAGCGGTGACCGTGGTCGTGAGTGAAGACACGCTAGGGGTCACGCTCCACGAGGCTTTGTCGCCGGCCGAAAAGGCCCTGGCCAAGACTCCTGAAGGCACCGCCCAGATGCAGGAGTTTTACCGACAGGTGTTCGCCAGCGATTCCGATGCGATTCGGCAGGAGATCAAGCGCATCACCGGCATGGACGTGCGCGAGGCGTCTGCGGAGGTCGAACCGGCGAGCGGTCCGGTTGTGCAGGGGTTCACGACCGGCACCGTCTTGCAGGTGTTCTTGCTGGACGGCAACGCCCTTCTGGAAACCTGGAGCGGGACTCGACCAGGAGATCCGTGATCCGAGCGAGGACAAAGCCGAAATTCTTTCAACGGGGGGTTGAATCATGGGAATGATCGAGATCGCGGCAATTGCATTGGCAATCGCTCTGGCACTGGTCGTCATGTACCTGTTGACCTGCATCCGGGTTCTGAACGAATACGAGCGCGGTGTGATCTTCCGGCTGGGCCGGGCCATGCCGAAGCCCAAGGGACCGGGGCTGATCCTGGTCTTCTGGCCGGTCGATCGCATGATGCGCGTGGACTTGCGGACCATCACAAAAGTCATCGAGCCTCAGGACATCATCACCCGGGACAACGTCTCGGTCCGCGTCAATGCCGTGCTCTATTTCCGGGTAGTGGATCCGATGCGGTCCGTTTTGGAGGTGGCCGATTTCTTGTTCGCCACCTCCCAGGTGGCGTTGACGACCTTGCGCAGCACACTGGGTCAGGCGGAACTCGATGACCTTCTCACGGAGCGGGACAAGGTGAACCACCGCCTGCAAGAGATCATCGATGGGCACACCGAGCCGTGGGGGGTGAAAGTCTCGGTCGTGGAAGTCAAGGACGTGGACCTCCCCGAGGCCATGAAGCGGTCCATGGCCCATCAGGCGGAGGCCGAGCGCGACCGCGCGCGAAGGTCATCAACGCCGAGGGGGAGTTCCAGGCCGCGGACAAACTCCGGCAAGCCGCCCAGATCATGACGCCTTATCCCATGGCGATGCAGATGCGCTACCTCCAAGCCCTCGCGGAGGTCGCCTCGGAGAAGAATTCCACGATCATCTTCCCGTTGCCGCTCGAACTGTTGCGACCGTTCCTGGGGAGCGGCCGGGATGACGCGAGTGCCGCCGCGTCCAAGAATGGGCGACACGAGGAAGCATGCGCGGAGGTCAAGGCCCCGGCCTAATCCGAGGGGCGTAACTCCTGCCAACCCCCTCCCCTCTGATGGCGCAGGTACTTGTTTCTCAATGCTTTAGGACTTTGATCCTGTCGGAGGGGTCTTCGAAAGGGCTCTCTTCCTGCGGTATGTTCCAGGATGTCGTTGGTCCCGGCACACACCACAGGCAAGAGAGACCAAATCATGCTGACCACCACCGCGGCCCAGGGCTTACGCACCAGGTTTCTCGGGGATTTGGGCCAGTACTCTCAAGAGATAGTCGTTCTTCCATCCCGCAATCAGGCGCCGAGTGGCAATACTCTTGCCTTTGCTGGTCTTCTCCGCCTTGAGCAGACATAACGCCAGCTTGCGGAGCCACGCCAAGTTCATCGCGCTGTTCCCGGCCCAGTGCCGTTGGTCATCCTCACGGAAGCAGACGTCCAGAACCCAGTGCAGCGAGTTCTCGATCCCCCAATGACCCCGCACCCATCGCAGATACTGCTCCGCCGTCGCGGCCGTGCTGCTGATGAAGTAACGGATCTCAATGCTCGCCACACCATCGACCAGCCGATGGCTGATCACCATCACGATCGCCGTCAGTCCGATCCAAAGGTCCGCGTTCCGGATCCCCTCCGGATGGGTGATCACACAGCAGGTGCGGGTCTCCTGGCGAGCACTGCGAACCTCTTCCGTCTGACACTCGGTGAAGTCCACCCCGGGTTCGCCCTGATCCAACGCGGTATCGAACGCCCGCTTGATGTCCTCGTAGAGATGCGGCTGATTCTCCTTGGCGGCCAGCACGTAGTGACCACCTCGGCCGACGATGTCAGCAGCGATCTCCTTCTGACAGCCCATGGCGTCGATGGTCACCACGGCCCCGTTCCAGTCGAGCAGTTCGAGCAACTCGGGAATGGCGGTAATCTCGTTGGATTTGGCGTCGGTGGCCACTTGCCCCAAGGTCAAATGATTCTCGACCGACCCGGCGCTGACGACAGGGAGCGCCGATCGGCCGACGGTACGCCGGGCGGAGCCGCGTTGGGCCTTGCCGTCGATGGCGATCCGTGTCAGTTCGGGCGGAGCCGTGGCGATCGGAGTCAATCCGTTTCGAGCCCTCAGCGCCGTGATCCAGGCGGAGAAGCCCTTCTGAAAGGCCACCGGGTCGAGCCGGCAGAAGACTCGTCGGAAGGTGTCGTGCGAGGGGATGCCGCCAGGCAAGGTGAGGAAGGTCTCGAGCCAGTCGCGCTTGGAGTGACCGTAGTCGGCGATCTGCACCCAGGTATCGGCGCCGCAGAAGACAGCGCAGGTGGCGATGAAGACGATCTCATCGAGTCGGTGGATTCGCCCCTGTTCGCGGCGGGGATCGGGCAAGTCCGCGAAATGATCGAGGATGGAGACCGGGTTGCTGGCCGGAGTCATGGCGGTCGTGTCTGAGCCGACGGTCCTCGCGTGGACATCCCTGAAGAAGTCGAAATCTCCAGGTGGTCGATGCTACAAAAGCCGTCCGATACCCTGCCAGCCGGACTGGACAACAGAGGCGAGTCGCAATTTCCCAGAACACCCAGACAGCCCAGGCTGATGCGTAAACCCTGCACGTCCGGGCCGAATGTCCACTCGTTTTCCAGCGAGACGCTCTTCTCAGCCATGGTGCTCCCCCTCGGGCTGGTCCTCGGGACGATTCACCTCCATCCGCTTCTTCGGCACCCACGACAGGTCCAGCGTCATCTTGCCGGCCATCCCCTTGAAGGCGTATTCGTACACGTCCGGCTTGCGGTCCTCGGCTCGCTTCAGGAAGTCGGGGAGCACCCAGAGGCATGCCTCCAGCAGTTCCAGTTCCCCGGCATCGGGACTGCGGAAGTCACTACCTCGCTCCTTGCGGAAAACGGCGGGGTAGGCTCGGGGACTGGCAATCTCGAAGCCGAGCCGTCGGACTGACTCCAGATCGTCCGAATTGATCTCCGTGCGATTGCCGAAGTGAAGGGCGGTGTACTGGAGATGGTCGGCCACGGTTTCGTAATCACCCCGCTCGATGAGCAAGCAGGTCTTCCAGTCGTCGCAGAGCCAGAGCCCTTTGATCTTGCCCTTCTTCCCCAGGACGATGGCGAACCGGGGACCGCCTTCGATTGGCTCATACTTCACCTGGATGGGTTCGTCGCTGCCCACGGCACGCCAGGGAGCCTGGCGGTAGAAGCTCGCCGCCGCCCGGTAGAAGTCACGAGCCTGGTCCGGGGTCACGAGATCCATCGCTCAGGCCCGAGAGCCGAACTCACGGACCAGGGAGGCGTTCTCGCCCACCTGATCCCCGAATTGCTGGTACATCCCCACGATCACCGCATCGGTCGGCTTGATCCGGGCGAACGCCTCCTGGAAGCAGGCTCGCACCTCGGACGGGCTGCCGATCCGCCGCCCCGCCGCCAGGACCTTGTAGGCCAGACACGGCTTGCGGGTCGCCCGGATCATCGAGAACATCCGGGGCGGGTCGGACGGCAGGTAGATTTCGCCGAGGGGCAGGTCGTCGCCCAGGATGGCCCGGTACTCCTCCCTCGTCCGGGTGAGGAAGTACAGGCAGCACATGTAGTAATCGACGTCCCAGTTCTTCTCCTCGGCGATCTCGATCAGCTTCGGGTCGTGGGCTGAGAGGCCAACCAGCACGCCCTGGTCCCGGATGCGTTTGAGCAGGTCGGTCAGGACTGGGTATTTCTGCTGGCGGTGCAACCGCTCGCCCAGTGCCCCATGGGGAGCGATGCCCAGCGGCTTGTGCCTGGCGGCGTCGTCGATGAACTCGGGGTGCTGGTCCCAGTCGGGATTGCCCAGGCAGAGCCAGTTCAGCGTGCCGCCTGCCGTCCGGTAACGCTCCAGGTCGGCGAGGGTCCGCTCCGAGTAGCTGTTCTGCCAGGTGTTGATCCCACATTGCTCGCAGCGATTGAGCAGGTCCACGACCCGCTCGGGTGTGTGCCAGGCGGTCTGATGCTGGCTGAACAGGTGGTTGAAGTGAGAGTAGCCGTAGACGGGATTGCCGCCGATGATCAGCCGGGTGACTCGGTGCGAACCCAGGGAAATGGTCGGCAGCAGCGGGGACGACGAAGCCGGTGGGTCGCCAGCCTGGGCCGCAGTGGTCATCGTGGCGATGCCGGTGGCGATCCCCGCCGCTTGCTGCAAGAAATCCCTGCGACTGGAGGTCGAACTGCTGGCCTCGACGAGCCGATCGAATTGAGGGTTGTCCATGGGAGACCCCGTTCGGGACCGGGTGAAGACGTGAGATGGCCTCAGCATACCAGGGTTCGAGATCCCCAAACCAGCAAGATCGGTTGGGACCATCCCCTTCGATGATCGCTCAGCCCTCCCGATGTCTGGCAAAACGCCCCGTGATTGGCGACCATGTCCTGAGCGGTCCCTGATCCGTCATCGCAATCCTTGGGCACGTCCTCCATGGGCCAGATCAGCGAGAAGCTCCGCAAGCGGCTGAGCCGGAGCCGGAAGCTCGTTGGCGAGCTTCGCAAGGAAGCCGTCTCGATCGAGAACGCCTTGGATGCAGTCAAGCAGGCAACGACTGGTCGGTCTTCTCAAGGTGAACCTCTCGATCCGTTGCACGCCGTCTACGTCGCCGTCCAGAACGTCACGTCGCTCTTCGCCGAACGGGTCAGCGGCTATCCCGAGTTCAAGCCGTACTACCAGGCGGCGGCCCACGCCGAGGACGAGTATCTGCCGAGCGGGCCGCCGATGAGCCCACTGACGGGCAGTTACTTCACCACCTGGGCCTTCTTCGATCTGCGGTTCGGTCCCGATCAGGAAACCATCGGGACCTGTCTGCTGGACGTGGGTGATCTGCTCGGGCTGGGACCGGACGTGACCGATGCGATTCGCCGGTTGTCCGATACCCGCATGGGCGTCTACGAGCACACCGGGACCAGGGGCGGGCGGTGCCTGCTGAAGGAGTTGATCACCGACGACGAGTTCGAGTGCGACGTCCCCGCCGGATATCTCGGTCGCCCAGGGGAACTCTGGTACGTGCGGCTCTGCCCGCCGATCGAGCCGCTGGATTACCATGTCGTGCTCACGACGCCCTACATCCTGATGGGCTTCGGCAAGGCGGACTGGACGGCCTACCTGAGCAAGTCGCTGATCGGGCTGACCGGCCCGGAGAAGCGGCGTCGGCTGTTCGAGTTGCTGAAGTACGGTCGGGAGCCGAACCATTGGAACGAGTTCATCTTCCTGGCCTACCATCATCATCAGTTTGATGCCATCTTCCTGACCGGACTGCCCGACGTGCCGGGGAGCTTGCCGCATGCGTGAGATGCGTCCTGGTCCGACCGAAGGAGCCACTAAGAACCTATCTCGGTAGGGTGCGTGAAACGCACCATTCTCTTTGTCGGACAAAGCCTTGGTGCGTTTCACGCACCCTACCGAGATAGGCTCTAAGGAAAAGGGTCGAAGCCATGAACCCAAGCCAGGTCTGGATCGAGCAGTGCGAAGCCACACGAACCATTGAGGATCGCTTCGGGGTTCAGAACGCCCTCGACTACCTCGTCGGCGAGAAGTTCCTCAACTTCCTCGAAGTTGCCGAGTCGGACCCCGAGTTCCGGGCGGAAGTCCCCGCCTTCGCCGCCGAGATCAAGACGATCTTCGAGACCTTGCAACTGGCCGAATATCTCGAAACCGCCCGGCAGACCGAGCCATTTGACCCAAACCTCTACGACGACGAGGAGGAGGACGATCCCGATGATGTCGAGATGTATCGGCAGGACGACATCCGTCATTCGGCCAGGGAACTGCTGCTGATCGAACTGGCGAGGGATTGGCTGCTGAACGATGAGAGTCCGTGAAGCCGTCCTCGGGTCACTTTCAGACCGTCGGTTGGACGTGACGAGCGGATTCCGGCGGATAATCCTCCTCGATGGCCGAAATACCCAGGGACCGTCGAGGAAAGGTCCACGTCGATCACCATCCGATCTCCATGCGGGGACCGGCTGCCCGACCCCGAACCGACCTCGGCCTCGCCGTGTCTGGACACATTGATCCCATGATTCCTTGGATCGGACAGGAGTACGCCATGATCCCGCTGCCCGAGGTCCAGGTCGGCGAGCCGATGCGATACGAGGCCCTGACGATCTTCCCGCTGTTCGCTGCCGGTGACTCCCGAGCCGATTATCTCCTCTCGGATGAGGCCATCAAGGCCGGATCGGTCGCCGTTGAGGAGGTCAGCGAGGGTGGCTCCGTCCCGACCCTGCTGGTCGTCAACAACACCGATTCCCGAGTCCTGTTCCTGGAGGGTGAGGAACTGCGAGGGGCGAAGCAGAACCGGGTCCTGAATACCTCCGTCCTGGTCGCCGCCCACAGCCGCACGCCGATCCCGGTCAGTTGCGTCGAGCAGGGTCGCTGGCGTTACCGCTCCCGGCAGTTCCTCTCCGAGGGTACGCACTCGTCCTCCAAGCTGCGGCACCAACTCAAGCGATCCGTCGCCCGATCGCTCAAGGAGGGGCTGGGGCACACGTCGGACCAGGGTGAGGTCTGGCGGGAGGTCAGCCGCCAGATGGATGCCCTCGACTCGGCCTCCGGCACCGGAGCGATGGCGGACACCTACCGGGCCTACCAGGACCGGCTCGCCGAGTACCAGGATCGGCTCCTGTACGTGGCGGGAGCGACCGGCCTGGCGGTGGCCGTGGGCCGGCAGATCGTGGCCGTGGACGTGTTCGACAAGGCCGAGACCTGCCGCAAGGTCTGGGAGCGGCTCCTGACGGGAGTGGTGATGGACGCCCTGGAGGCACCCCCGGCGGAACAGGTGGCCGAAGCCGCTGATGTCTCTGGTTTGCTGTCCCGGCTGCGAAGCCAACCCTGGGAAAGTGCCCCGGCGGTCGGTGAGGGGCAGGAGTTCCGCACCGATCCCGATCCGACGACCCATGCCTCGGCCCTGGTGTTCGAGGAGGCCATGCTCCACGGCAGTGTCGTGGTCGCCTCGTGAGCGAAGAAGCTCGCCGGGTTCGGCGACGGACCCGGCGGCATGATCCTCACCTCGTCGTGATCAACCTGGATCGTTCTGTTGATCATCCCAGCCGATCAGTTCGATGTCCAGCCGACGGCCAAGGACGCCCTGCTATCCCCGGCCCGAGATGAGTTCCCAGATCATCCGGGCCACGATCACATAAGCGTTGTCCCAGACCTCATGCCGGAAGAACTGCACCGGCTGATCCGCCGCCCCGATGAACGGACGCAAGACCCAGCCCATCTGCACGCCGACCAAGGCGAACAGGATGATCCAGCACCAGAAGACCGTCTTGACGTGCCGGCTGAGGTCCTGATCCTCGATGCGATCCAGCGGGCCGGTCGGCGGGTCCTCCGCATCGTCGGGTTTCTCCTCGCCCACCAGTTCGGTCGCTTCGGTCACGGGCGGCTCCGGGCGGACGAGGCTGAGCCGGTGCAAGGTCTGGAGCAGGAAGGCCATCCCGAGGAACCCCGAGACGGCGAAGATCAGGACGTTCAGGAGGACCATGAAGTGGTAGCTCGACGTGCTGACCGAGAAGAACGCCACGATGGGTCCGAGCGAGGCCAGGACGGTTACGGTGACTGCCAGGGCGGCGACCAGCAACCTGAGGACCGAGGATAGGACGAGCCGGGAGCCGACCAGGGCATTGAAGACGTAGAGCGAGGGGAACGTGACCAGGAGCGTCAGCACGAACAGGGCGGGGACCTTGACCGTGCTGGCGACCACCTGCCAGACGGAGGGGCCGCCGTCCTTGAAGAGGGCGAAGCAGCCCATGCAGACGCCGTAGCTCATCGCCAGGAGGACGAGGACCACGGCGATCCCCCTGGCGGGCACTTCGATCCGGCTCCGCTTCAAGGCACCGAGGCGGGTTGCTTCCCCCCGCAAGATCCGGTCGAGGTCATTCCACCAGGCCCGCATTGGCTCGCTCCCCGGAGGGTACGCATTATGGATCGGCGATTCGACGCCCGGTTGCAGGAGATGTTGGAGCAGGCGCAGGTTTCTCCGGAATTGACCAAAGGTTTGCTTTCGCGTCTGGAGACCTTCGTTGCGCCGTTCACCGCGTCGCTGGCCGAGCCCGAGCAGCGACAACACACCGTCGAATACCTGACCGGCCTGCTCTCAAAACTCGAGCACAAGACCGGCGAAGGGATCGCCTACCTGCATGACCAAGAACGGCAAGGACTCCAGAAGTTCCTGGGTTTTGTCCCCTGGAGCGACCCACCCTTGCTCCAGACGCTCGCCCGGCAGGTCGGTACCGACTTGGGCGAGTCCGATGGCGTGATCGTGTTCGACCCCTCGGCCTTTGCCAAGAAGGGGACCGCTTCGGTCGGTGTCCAACGGCCGTGGTGCGGCCGGCTCGGCAAGAAGGAGAACTGCCAGGTTGGCGTGTCCATGGCGTATGTATCGCGTAAAGAACATACGATCGTCAGTACACGTCTTTATCTTTCCAAGGAGTGGACGAACGACCGGAAACGGTGCAAGGCGGCTGGAGTCCCCAAGACGGTCCCGTTCCGCACCCGCCACGAACTGGCGTGGGAGATGCTGGAGGAACACGGCGCGGTGTTGCCACACACCTGGGTGGCCGGCGACGATGAGAGGGGCCGTCCCACGGATTTTCGCCGGAAATTGCGCGATCGGAGCGAACGGTATCTGTGGGCGGTCCCCTCGAACACCCTGATGCGCGACCTCGACGCGGCACCACCGGAGTACGCGGGGCACGGCCCTCATCCCCAGAACCCGTTCGTGCGGGTGGACCGCTGGTGCGCCGCGGTGCCGGAGTCCGCCTGGACGACGATGGAAGTCCGGGACGGCGAGAAGGGACCGCTCACGGTGGAGGCGGTGAAGTGCCGCGTGCGGGCGCGGACGCCGACGGGCGGAACGGGTCCGGACGAGGTCCTGTTCCTCACGCGGGAGCGTCAGGCGAACGGCACGTTCAAGCATGATTATTATATGTCTAATGCCGATCCGAAGGTGCCGTTGGAGGAATTTGCCCGCGTGGCCAAGGCGGCGCACCGGATTGAAGAATGTCTCGAGCGAGCCAAGGGGGAGGCTGGTCTGGGGGACTATCAGGTGCGGAACGGGATGGCCTGGCATCATCACCAAACCCTGGCGCTGCTGGCCGCGTGGTTCCTGAATCAGGAGACGCGGCGGGGAAAAAATCCAGACCCCTGCGCTGAGCACACCGCGCCTCCGGCAACTGATCGCGGGCGTGATCGAAGAGCACCTGAAGGTCAACGAACCGTCGAAGCAGGAACGGTGCAGCACGCGCTGGCAGGAACGGAGGGGCGTGATCCCAAAATACAGTCATGCGGCACTACGCTTAGGCGGCTCGCCAAATTAGATTGCTCGTTTGCTACTTTGGGCGGATGGTGTAGTTCCACTCGCCGTGGAACTTCTCTCGCTTGATCGAGAGACCGTCCATCTGCTGATCCGTGACCTCTCGGGCTGTCGGGTAGCTGCCGCCATCCAACTCCGATTTGATCTCCAGCCCAGCCTTCGTCTTCGTACCGCCGATCAGGTTGACGACCACCTCACGGCTGACCAGCGGGCGTCCCCTCCAGTTCTCCGTGATGTGACAGAACATCCGGTGCTCAATCTTATTCCACTTGCTCGTGCCCGGCGGGAAGTGGCACACCGAGATGCTCAGCCCGATCTCGTCGGCCAGTCGCTGCAACTCCACCTTCCAGAGGCGGCAGCGGCTCCCGTTGGAGCCGCCGCCGTCGGCCGTGATCAGCAACTTCTTCGCCTGCGGGTAGACCCGGCGGCCCATCCGATACCACCACCGGCGGATTGTCTCGACGGCGAACTCGGCGGTGTCGTGATCGACACCGACGCTGACCCAACCGGCGTTGGCCGCCATGTCATAGACCCCATAGGGGATCGCCTTGCCCAGGCCCTTGTCGATGAAGTCATGGACCTTCACCTTCTCGGGCTTCCCCTTGGGTTGCCACTCCCGCCCGCCGTTGCGGTACTGCCCTACAAGCTCTTTCTTCTTGGTATCGACCGAGACCACGGGCTGGCCTTGTCGCTGGAACGCCCTGGCCCTTCGGTTGATGTACTGGAACTGGGCATCCCGATCCGGGTGACCTTTGCCCTCGATCGTCTTGCGATTGGATTGGAGACTGTAGCCCAGGTCATGGAGGAGTCGATTGATCGTCCGCTCGCTGACGACGTGCCCTCGGGCCGGAGCCCAGGGCTTACGCACCAGGTTTCTCGGGGATTTGGGCCAGTACTCTCAAGAGATAGTCGTTCTTCCATCCCGCAATCAAGTGCCGAGTGGCAATACTCTTGCCTTTGCTGGTCTTCTCCGCCTTGAGCAGACATAACGCCAGCTTGCGGAGCCACGCCAAGTTCATCGCGCTGTTCCCGGCCCAGTGCCGTTGGTCATCCTCACGGAAGCAGACGTCCAGAACCCAGTGCAGCGAGTTCTCGATCCCCCAATGACCCCGCACCCATCGCAGATACTGCTCCGCCGTCGCGGCCGTGCTGCTGATGAAGTAACGGATCTCAATGCTCGCCACACCATCGACCAGCCGATGGCTGATCACCATCACGATCGCCGTCAGTCCGATCCAAAGGTCCGCGTTCCGGATCCCCTCCGGATGGGTGATCACACAGCAGGTGCGGGTTTCCTGGCGAGCGCTGCGAACCTCTTCCGTCTGACACTCGGTGAAGTCCACCCCGGGTTCGCCCTGATCCAACGCGGTATCGAACGCCCGCTTGATGTCCTCGTAGAGATGCGGCTGATTCTCCTTGGCGGCCAGCACGTAGTGACCACCTCGGCCGACGATGTCAGCAGCGATCTCCTTCTGACAGCCCATGGCGTCGATGGTCACCACGGCCCCGTTCAAGTCGAGCAGTTCGAGCAACTCGGGAAGAATGGCGGTAATCTCGTTGGATTTGGCGTCGGTGGCCACTTGCCCCAAGGTCAAATGATTCTCGACCGACCCGTGCGACGACAGGGATCGCCGATCGGCCGACGGTACGCCGGGCGGAGCCGCGTTGGGCCTTGCCGTCGATGGCGATCCGTGTCAGTTCGGGCGGAGCCGTGGCGATCGGAGTCAATCCGTTTCGAGCCCTCAGCGCCGTGATCCAGGCGGAGAAGCCCTTCTGAAAGGCCACCGGGTCGAGCCGGCAGAAGACTCGTCGGAAGGTGTCGTGCGAGGGGATGCCGCCAGGCAAGGTGAGGAAGGTCTCGAGCCAGTTGCGCTTGGAGTGACCGTAGTCGGCGATCTGCACCCAGGTATCGGCGCCGCAGAAGACAGCGCAGGTGGCGATGAAGACGATCTCATCGAGTCGGTGGATTCGCCCCTGTTCGCGGCGGGGATCGGGCAAGTCCGCGAAATGATCGAGGATGGAGACCGGGTTGCTGGCCGGAGTCATGGCGGTCGTCTCTGAGCCGACGGTCCTCGCGTGGACATCCCTGAAGAAGTCGAAATCTCCAGGTGGTCGATGCTACAAAAGCCGTCCGATACCCTGCCAGCCGGACTGGACAACAGAGGCGAGTCGCAATTTCCCAGAACACCCAGACAGCCCAGGCTGATGCGTAAACCCTGGCAGCCTGTGCCAGTGATCTACGGTCCCTCGGGAGACATGACGTGGCATGAGGCCGACCCCACCTACTCGGTGGAAGCCGCCGACCGAGGGGCTGCACTGGCATGAGGGGCTCTCACCGCAGCGATTTCCGCAGGCGGTGGCCGGACTTCACCCTGATCCCTGGCGGCGGGGCGAGCGATGGAAGCGATTTGACAACGAGGCAGGTGCGGAATGATCGCCAGCGACAACCCCGGACCCACGCCCGTGCGGATCGATCGACGACGCCTGGCGTTGTCCTTCCTGGCGACCCTGTTTTGCATGGCTCTCCTCCTGTTCCTGGCCGCCGGGACATTGACCTGGCCGAGGGGCTGGCTGTTCATCCTGGTCTTCTTCTTGATGATGGTCCTGATGGCGCTTTATCTCTGGCGGGTGAATCCCGACATCTTCGTCGCCCGCAGCCGCATCCACGAGGGGACCAAGCGCTGGGACCGCATCCTGCTCGCCCTCCTGTTCCCGATGATCGCAGCGATCCTCCCGGTGGCGGCCCTGGATGATGCTCGGTTCCACTGGTCCCCCGTGCCTTCCTGGGTCTGCGGCCTCGGCTACGTCGTCTTGCTGATCGGGATGGGGATCACCGCCTGGGCACAGGCGGTCAACAGGTTCTTCGAGCCGGGCGTTCGCATCCAGACTGATCGAGGTCACTAGGTCATCGACACCGGCCCTTATGCCGTCATCCGGCATCCCGGCTATGTCGCCGCTGGCCTCCTGTTCGTGGGGATCTCTTTGTCCCTGGGCTCGCTCTGGGCGCTGATCCGCGCCGGCTGTGCCTCGCTGCTGCTGCTCGTGCGGACCCGGTGGGAGGACCGGATGTTGCAGGCCGAATTGGCGGGGTACGAGGCGTACACGCAGCGGGTCCGCTTCAAGTGGCTTCCGGGGATCTGGTAAGATCACGCTCGCTGAATAGGGATGGGATCGGTATCACTTCCGGGAGGGCCATTCTCATGTCCGAGCACTACGCCACGATCGACTGGAAGCGGGAGACGCCCGACTTCGCCTACGAGACCTACAACCGGGACCACGACTGGTTGTTCGATTCGGGAATCACCGTCCGGGCTTCGGCGAACCCCGCCTACCTGGGGAGCGAGTCCTGCGTCGATCCCGAGGAGGCGTTCGTCGCCAGTCTGTCGAGTTGCCACATGCTGACCTTCCTGGCCCTGGCCGCCCGGAAGCGGTACGTCGTGGACGGCTACCGGGATGAGGCAGTCGGGGTGCTGGACAAGGATGCGGCGGGCAACCTGGCGATGACGAAGGTCACGCTCCGTCCCGCAGTCCGATTCGGCGGCGAGAAGACGCCGAGCCCCGAAGAACTCCGGCAACTTCACGACCGTGCCCATCACGCCTGCTTCATCGCCAACTCGGTCAAGACCGAGGTGGTCGTCGAGCCGCAGTGACCGGGAAGTCAAGATCGTGGCGGCCCACAGGAGGCTGAGAACAGATGTGCGGACGGTACACCCTCCGAGCCAGGCCCGAAACCGTCGCCAGGGAATTCGACCTGCCGGACGTCCCCACGCTGCGACCTGCCTTCAACATCGCCCCGAGCCAGCCCGTGGCGGTTGTGCGGTTCGATCCGAACGAGGGCACACGCCGGCTCGATTTCCTGACCTGGGGCCTGCTTCCCTCCTGGGCCGATGATCCCGGCATCGGCGACCGGCTGATCAACGCCCGTGCCGAGACCATTGCCGAGAAGCCGGCGTTCCGGCACCCGTTCCGAATCCGGCGCTGCCTCGTGGTTGCTGACGGCTTCTACGAGTGGCAGAGTCAAGATGGCGGCAAACGCCCCTACTTCATCCACATGAGAGACGATCGTCTCTTTGCCTTCGCCGGGCTGTGGGAGCACTGGGAGAAAGGCGAGGAGCCGATCTACTCTTGCACTCTGCTGACGACCGGGGCGAACGAGGTCCTGGCACCGATCCATGACCGGATGCCGGTCATCATTCCGAGGTCTGCCTACGACCTCTGGCTCGACCCGAACATGCATGATCCGAAACGGCTGGAGCCGCTCCTCGTGCCGTTCCCCAATGATCAGATGGAGGCATATCCGGTCAGCAAGCTGGTGAACGACCCAGTGAATGATGTGCCGGAGTGCATCGACCGGATCGGGACGGATGACTGGTTGCCGGGGCTGTCGTCGTGAGCGTCGTGGAAATGGGCTACGTCCTTCAACGGAGGCTGACCGCCGTGCGAACGATCCTAACGCTTCTGCTTCTTGCCACCCCGGCTCTGGCCGATGAGCCGCAGGTGCATCGGGACATCGCCTACACCGAGCCGAAGAATGAGCGTCAGACGCTCGACGTCTTCGCCCCCAAAGAGGGCAAGAACCACCCGATCGTCTTCTGGATTCACGGCGGTGGCTGGCAGGGTGGCAATAAGGACGACGTGCAGGTGAAGCCCCAGGCGTTCGTGGACAAGGGCTTCGTCTTCGCCTCGACGAACTACCGCCTGCTGCCGGAGGCCAGCATCAAGGAGATGGGCGGCGACGTGGCCAAGGCGATCCGCTGGGTCCACGATCACGCCCAGGAGTACGGCGGGGACCCGAACAGGTTCTTCGTCATGGGACATTCGGCGGGCGCTCAACTGGCGGCACTGGTCTGCACCGATGATCGCTACCTGAAGGCCGAGGGGCTGTCCTTTGCCATCCTCAAGGGCTGCGTGCCGGTGGACGGCGACACTTACGATGTGCCGATGCAGATCGCCACGGTCGAGCAGAAACGAAAGGACGCCTACGCTCGCAAGTTCGGGGACGAGGCCAGCCAGAAGGACCTGTCGCCCGTCACCCACGTCGCCAAGGACAAGGACATCCCGCCGTTCCTGATCCTCCACGTCGCCGATCACCCGGAGACGTCGGCTCAGTCCCAGCGGCTCGTCAAAGCGCTGCAAGAGGCGGGCGTATCAGCACGAGCCTATCCCGCCCAGGGCAAGAACCACGGCACGATCAACGCCGATCTGGGCAAGCCTGAGGACGAGCCGACGAGAGAATTGTTCTTGTTCGTCCGGGCCAAGAGGTCATACACCACCCGTTTTCAGCTTGATGAAGAGCCCATCTCGGAGGGCGGAAGGTGGGTCAACGGCAGGAAAGATGGGATCGACTGGTACAACGTCATCACCCGGAGCGGGGTCGCCTACGGAGCGGTGAGCCAGGGAGCGTACACCGACCCGACCGCCGTGCTGACGGGAACCTGGGGAAAGAACCAGACCGTGAAGGCGAGGGTGTTCAGCCGGAACCAGACGGAGAAGTACTACCAGGAGGTCGAGATCCGCCTGCGTAGCACGTTGACGCCGCACCACTGCACCGGATACGAGGTGTTCTGGAGGTGTCTCAAGACCCCGAATGCGTATGTGGAGATCGTGCGGTGGAACGGGAAAGTCGGCGATTGGACTTCACTGAAGAAACACACCGGGGCACAGTATGGGGTCGAGGACGGAGATCTGGTCCAGGCGACGATCGCTGGCAACATGATCAAGGGATACGTCAACGGCGTGGAGGTGATAACCGCCACGGACGACACGTACAGCGAAGGCAATCCGGGGATGGGTTTCAATTACGGCGTCGGCGAGAGCAACGGCGACTTTGGATTCACGTCCTACGAGGTCGAAAGCTACGACGATTGAATACGAGAAGAAGCTCCTGGAATCCCTTCGATGGTGGACAAGAGGCTGATCCGGGTCAGCAAGTACCTGGCGAAGTATCTGCGACACGCCCCACACGATCTGGGTCTCACGCTGCAACCAGGCGGCTGGGTGCCGGTCGATGACCTGCTGACCGCCGCTACGAGGCACGGGTTCCCGATCACCTACGATGAACTGGTCGAGTGCGTCGAGACCAATGACAAGCAGCGGTTCGCCTTTGACGTGTCGGGCGAAATGATCCGTGCCAATCAGGGTCACAGCGTCGAAGTGGACCTGCAACTCGAAGAGCGAGAGCCGCCCGAAACGCTGTACCACGGGACGGTCGAGCGGTTCCTGTCCTCAATCATCGTAGAGGGCCTGGTCCGGGGGAAGCGGCACCACGTCCACCTCTCGATGGACGTGGAGACGGCCCGCAAGGTCGGGGCGAGGCGGGGCAAGCCGGTGATCCTCACGGTCGATGCCGGGCGGATGCACCGAGATGGACACAGATTCTATCTGTCGGCTAACGGGGTCTGGTTGACCGACACCGTGACGCACGGCTATCTGGCGAAGATGTGACTTGCGAACGTCCAGGAAGTCACCGGCATGGGTAAGAAGCAGCCATCAGACGACATATTGATCGGCAAGTTCGAGATCCCTCCCATATACGCCTACACCAGGGCGTTATTACCCCGGCAAAGAAGATCCTCCTGTAGGTCGGACAATCCTGTCCGACAGGCCGGGGGAGTCGGACAGGATTGTCCGACCTACTTTCTTGCCGGGGTAATACTCGACGGCTTGGGCGAGGACGAGGCCAAGCAGCGGGGTATGGTGGCGGCGATCATGGGAGCCAGGACCCGGCTGGGCATCAGGGGAAAGCACGAGTCCGACTTCCAGGCCCAGAAGCAGGCTGCCGAGAAGAAAAAGAAGACCACGATCACCGCCGAGTCGTTCGACCATCAGGTGGCCAACAAGATGGGGGACTTCTTCGACGACGTGTTCTTGCCGACTATGAAGAAACTCGTCGAAGCGGGTTTTCGTACGATGGGGTCAAGAAGGCCGTGAAGATCCCGCCGACCTGGGGTGCCAAGATCAACGGTGAGCAATTCCGAGAACGGGCGTCAAAGGCACTCAACGACGGACGGACCGGCTCATAGACCAAACCAGACCGACACCGACCAGCATGATCCCGACGAACGTCAGCGGGGCGTAGAACGGCGACCCGAACCGGATCATCTGAGAGGCGTTGATCCCCTCCGACACGCCGACCAGCATCACCAGGGCGAGCATCGCCCATCGTTCGCCACGCCGGATCGGCCCGTGAACCAGGACGAGTGCCGTCGCCCCGATGGCGAGCAGACACCCTCCCAGGGCTCGCAGCAGCCCGAGATCCAGGTCGGCATCCCTCGGGTCGATCGTCGCCTGCGTGACCCCTTGATACGCCAGGAGGTTCGCAGGCACGGTCGGGACGAACAGGTCGTACAGCGACCCGGCGATGACCATGCTGCCGGTGACGTAGAGCAGACCCATCCCGATCTTCCGCCTCATCGAATTCCCCCGAGTCCAGTCAGCCCCTCGGCCAGACGCAGTGATTGCCGCCGATGGGCGTCGCCCCGCACGGGATCGTCGCTCCTCACCCGCCGGATGACGATGTACTTCTGGACCTCGTAGAGCAGGTAGAAGACTCGCCGCACCTCAGCCTCGGGCGAGCGGTCAACCCCGTAGCCCTCCCAGAACGGCGACTCGCTGATGCCGCAGTAGTCCAGGACGGCGAACTCGATCTCCGGGTCGCCCCAGCAGGCCCGGTCCCAGTCGATCAGCCCCGTCAGCCGACCCCGTTCGTCGGTCAGGATGTTCTCGGCCCAGACGTCCATGTGCAGCAGCGAGGCAGGCACCGGGCGATCGAACACGACCATGTGCCGGTCCAGGAGGCGTCTCATGTGAGCGACCTCCTCGGGGCTGTAGCCGCCGCACCGCTCGATGTCGTCGAGCAGCAGATGCCACATGACGTGGAAGGCCGAGGCCCAAGCGGGCTGGGGCTCCATCGGATGGTGCTCGCCGACGTAGCCATAGTGGTCCCCTGTGATCGCATGGACCTGACGCAAACAGCGACCAACTTCCCGGAGGAGATCACCGAGGGCATCCTGGGTCAGGCCCCGGTGGTGCGAGAGCGGCGTGCCCGGCAACCGTTCCATGAGCAGATAGTCCCGACCGATCTCGGCATGACTGAAGTCGTGAGCCAGGATGGCGGGCACGGGCGCTCCTGTTTGCTCCCGTAGCAGGGCATGCAGACCCGGCTCCTGCCGCATCATGCGGTGCTCATATTACCCCGGCAAGAAAGTAGGTCGGACAATCCTGTCCGACTCCCCCGGCCTGTCGGACAGGATTGTCCGACCTACAGGAGGATCTTCTTTGCCGGGGTAATAGAAGAGCATCCGGGCTCGATCGTCGGGAGGGGCGATGCGGAGGACCAGGGGCGCCGAGCCGCCCTCGACCATGTAGCTCGTGTTGAACTTGCCGGTCGGGATGCGACGAAGAGGAAGTTCATCCGGGCCGTCCCGAGGTGGCGGGCGACCAGGCGGGTGAATGTCTCGGTATCCTGGGACATCATCAGACCCGCCTGCGATTGTCGTCGGGATAGGTGATCGACCCACATGCGGTGCTGGTGGAACCGTCGAACGAGATCATTGGCGTTCAAGCCGATCCCTCGTATCAAGAGCGTACGTCAACCGTGCCGTCGATGGCCGAAGTGCATCCCGTGTGCCGGGCCGGAGGGTGAAGCCAGGCCGATCACGGTCCTGCCACGGTCAGGTCCGCTTGCGGACGGAGAAGCAGTCGTCGCCGGAGAAGACGAGGTGAACGGTCTTCCCGTCGGCGCTCATCCATTTCGTCGGGAAGCTGCACGTCTCGCCCGGTCCCGACGTCCCAGTCCTCGGTGAAATACACCGTCGTCCATGGCCCCCACGGCTCGGGGGCATCGTAGATGCCGAACCCGCCCCGGAACCGGGCGTCCCCCCGGCGACGTCTGGCACCAGAGATACCGCTTCAGCCCCGCATCGTAGCTGATCGCCGAGCGGCAGCATCCCCCCGGATGGTGGAAGACCGCCCTACGTGCAGCGATGTCATCGGTCCAGAGCGGCATCACCCTCCGGGCTCAACCCCTGGAAGAACTCGTAGGCCCCCCGTTCGGTGATCCGGTCCTTCGGCACCCTGGCCAGGACCATCCGGTCGGCGGCCCGATAGGCGCTGTCGCCGTCGGGGGAGTAGATGTAAACATAATCATCCCTGGCCCCGGCGTAGTCCTTGCCGAAGTTCAGGAACGTGGGGCAGCCGAAGCTCGTCTCGAACTTCCAGTCGCACCAGGTCCAGGTCCGGGCATGGTCGGACGACCAGGCCAGTTGCGAGTTGCCGGCGTTCCTGGCCCACAGGTACAGGACGCCGTCGACCATGAGCATCCCGCTGGCCTTCTTGCCGCTGGCCCCGTCCCCCTTCTGCTCGCCGGTCGCCGAGCGGATGTTGATCCCGGTGAAGTCCTCGGGCGGACCGATCACCTTCGCGATAGCCCAGGCTCAGCTTTTCCGGCACAAATGGCTCGAAGCCGTTGCCGTCGCCGTAGGCGGTGTACAGGGCGTCGTCGTCGGCCCAGGTCAGCGGCCAGTTGTCGCTGCCCCTGGCCTTGCGGATGATCGACTCCGTCGGGAGCCCAGCGGACTTCTTTGATCACCGGGCTGGGTGGATAGGGAGCTTTGCGGCTCGTCGGATCGCCTTGCACCACCGGGCCGACGACGTACCGATCCAGCCCTTCCGTCGAAGGAGAGCGCCGGGTCCAGCTGTCTCGCCGTTGCGGACGACGATCAGATCCAGGCTGGGGACGACCAGGAGCAACTGCTGACCGGCCCCGGCACCCGCCGAACGCATCCTCGGGGGCGGACGTCCAGCAGCCTCGTTCCGTCCGGTGCCCGGTTCACCCACCAGCCCAGCCCCGAATGGCCCGGCATGCCGCTGTGCCTCGTGACCGCCTCGACGACCGGGGCGGAGACGATCCGGCGCCCTTCCCAGTCTCCCTTGCGGAGCAGGAGCCGACCGACCCTGGCCACGGCGTCCGGGCTGTACGAGCCGCCGCCCCAGGTCGCCACCAGGGGCAGGCCGTCCACTCGTCATCGTCATGCCATAGCCCACCGACCATTCGGCGTCGGGCACGCCCAGCGGCTCCATGATCCGGTGCTTCAGGAGGGAGCGGAGGTCCGCATCGCCCGTGCCCCGGAGGCTCGCCGTCACGCAGTAGCCGAGCATCGCCATGCCGGGGTTGCTGTAGCGCTCGTTCGTGCCGGGCACGTCGAGCACGGGGGCGACATCCCTGGCGAGCGTGAACGGGTCGTGCGGCGGCGGCAGCCGCTTCCAGAAGTCCCCCTTCCAGCCGGTCAGGCGATCGTGGGGCAGGTCGTCCGCCTCGGCGTCCTCGATGCCGGAGGTGTGGGTCGCCAGGTGCCGGACGGTGATCGCCTGCCGCTGCGGGTCGTCCCGCCACTGCGGCACGTACCGGCCAGGCCGGGTCGTCGGGCCGGATGCGTCCGTCGCCCATCGCCACCATCAGGCTGACGCCGCCGACGAGGGCCTTGGCCAGCGAGGCGGTGCCGTGCGGCTTCGTGCCGGTCGAAGCCGGCGGCGTAGCGCTCGAAGACGATCCGGTCGTGGCGGATGACGAGCAAGGCCGTTGTGTGCCGATCCTTCAGGACGTCCCAGGCCGATTCGAGCGCCGAGGAATTCATCCCCTGGCTCTCGGGCGAGGCCGTGGTCCAGTCCCAGGATGGCCTCGTAGCGGGGGCTTCGGCCCTCACGGTGGCTGTTGCTACGGGCAAGAGACCGACGTCCCTGTGGACCCGATCCCCCGCCGGAGCGATAGCCGGGGCGGCGACCCAGGTCAGGATCAGGCAGGCAAGTTGACGCTTCATGATTTCCCCTCTTGCGGTTCCCCGCTACGCCACGAGACTACCGCCGGAAGCCCGGCCTGGACAGCGAAGGACAGAATCGGAAAGCCAAGATGTGTCCAGCTATCTGCTTCTCAGAGGCTATCCGAGAAGATGGTTTTCAGCCCCGAAGGGGCGGCAGCGTAGAGCCAGGGGCGTCAGCCCCTGGGGCCGGGACCGCGACCGCGCCATCCTCCTTTTCCGCTCCGCAGGGGCGACAGAAAACCCAGCGGGACCCCGTCTTCTGTCACCCCTGCGGAACGGAAAAGGGGCGTCGTGTCGCGCCGTTCACCTCTCCAGGGGCTGACGCCCCTGGCTATGCGCTGCCGCCCCTTCGGGGCTTTCCGGATAGCCTCTCAGGTTGCGGAGTTATGAGAGCGACCGACATCTGACTCGCCTTTCAGGCGAACCGCATGAGCAGGATCAAGGAGCCGATGGCCATGGCCAGCCCGACGACTTCAGCAGCGCTGAGTGGCTGTCGGAAGACGACCGCACCGAGGCCCGTGAGCAGCAGGATCATCGAGACGGAGTAGACCGCCCCGATCGTCGCCAGCTTGAGGTGCCGCATCACGTAGACCCAACCGAAGGCCGTCGAGGCGTACACGGCGAAGCCGAGGTAGAACGAGCCGGCCTTCAGCGGGTTGCTCTGGTCGCTGGCAATCTTCAGGAGGTAATCGCCGGCCACGCCCACGATGCTGAAGAGGATCGTGACGATCAGCGGCAAGCGGCTCTTCATCGGCGGACCCTCGAAATCAGTGATCACCGACAGGATCAGCGGCGAGCAATTCCAGGAGCGGGACTCCGAGTTCAAGTCGAAGTCGCCGAGGTCATCCCGTTGCCCGATCGTAGACGGTTCCGATGCCCGAGGCGTAACCTGCCAGCACCACGACCTGCCTGGCGCTGGACCATCCGCGCTACGCAACAACGGGGAGACGCTCCGGGACGAGGGCGAGGGCCAGTGAACCATCTCAGGTCCCGCTCCGCACGATCTTCTCAAGCTGATCGACCAGGGGAACCTGCCCGGCATTGATCTTCCGCCTCGCCTCTGCGACGGCGAAGAAGCCCGCCCGGTCGATCTCGGGGAACTCCATCTGCCGCCCCGAACGGGGCGGCCACTCGATCGTGAAGCTATTACCCCGGCAAGAAAGTAGGTCGGACAATCCTGTCCGACTCCCCCGGCCTGTCGGACAGGATTGTCCGACCTACAGGAGGATCTTCTTTGCCGGGGTAATACTGCAGGAGATCGCCGCCGGATCGCAGTCCCCCTCGACGGCCCAGGCGTGGACGACCTTGCCGCCCGTCTGCTTCACCGGCGTCAGGGCGAGGAAGGGGCCGGTGGGGGTGACGCCGATCTCCTCCCCGAACTCCCGGAGGGCAGTGGCCAGCGGCTCCTCGCCGGCCTCGACCTCGCCCTTGGGGATCGACCAGGCCCCCTCGTCCTTGTGGCGGAAGAACGGGCCGCCGGGATGGACGAGGAGGACCTGCAAGTCCCCGCCGCCCAGGCGATACATCAGCAGTCCGGCGCTGGCTCGTGATTTCGACATCCCTCAGATCCCTGTCAGGGAACCGGCGAAAGGCGACGATTCGCACCACCTCGAAGCCGCCCCGGAAGGCAAGTTCGATCCTCGTGTTTGCAGGAGATAGGGGTGATTCCTGAGTCGATGAGCAGGATCTCCTGCCGACTCGACGATCCTTCCCGGTACGGCTCCTTTTCGGCCTCACGTCTCCAGGGCCAAGCAGTCGATGTGGGAGCAGTTGGGCTGGCCGGTCGAGGAAGGCTTGACGCATCAGGGCAAGTGACGGCCTCACGGGTCATGACGTTGCCCGCTCCAGGTATTCCTTGAGGGCGACGGCACTGTTGTGCTCCTCGTCCTTGGCGGCGAAGACGAACGTCACTGGACCCTGGTTGAGCTTCTGCTTCAGATCGTCGAGCAGATCGCCCTTCTGTTCGAGTTCGGCCCAGTACCGCTTGCGGAACTCTTCCCACTTGTCCGGTTCGTGGCCGTACCACTTGCGAAGTTCGGTGCTGGGGCCGATCTCCTTGAGCCACAGGTCAATCGCTGCCTGGTCCTTGCTGACCCCTCGGGGCCAGAGCCGCTCGACCAGGATGCGGGTGCCGTCCTCCTCGGTCGGTGGCTCGTAGGCCCGCTTGAGCCGGATCATGGCTTTTCGTCGGCTCATCTCGAAGCTCCCGTTGGACATCCATCAGGATCTCACCGTGCCGGTCCTCATGCTACCATCGGACCCAGTTCAACCGGGACTCGTGACCCACGATCTCCGAATGCCCGGTCGCCTTGAATCGACAGAAGACGGAGCGTAGAGTGCCGCCAGCGACCTCCCTCCTTCCCGAACGGGACCAATTCTTCCATGCGAATGCACTCGAACACGATCTTCCTCACGGGCGGCACGTCGGGCATCGGGCGGGGCCTGGCCGAGGCGTTCCACAAGCTGGGCAACCGGGTCATCATCAGCGGCAGACGGGAAGCCGTCCTGAAGGCGATCTGCGAGGCGAACCCAGGGATGCGTTTCTTCGTCCTCGATGTGACCGACCCCGCCGCCATCCGGGACGTCGCCCGCCGGGTGGCCCAGGAGTTCCCCGACCTGAATTGCGTCATCAACAACGCCGGGGTGCAGAAGGCCCATGACTTCGCCTCGGACAAACCGCTTGACGAGCAGGCCCTCCTTGAGGAGATCAACACGAACCTCGTGGGCGTCATCCGGGTGACATCGACGTTCCTGCCCATCTTGAGGAAGAACCCGGCGGCCACGCTCGTGAACGTCTCGTCGGGGCTCGGCTTCGTCCCCCTGGCACGGTTCCCGGTGTACTGTGCGACCAAGGCCGCCGTCCACTCGTTCACGATGTCGCTGCGGCATCAACTGCGGGCGACCGGCGTGAAGGTCGTCGAACTGATCCCGCCCTACGTCGCCACGGAGTTGGGCCGGGAGAGCAAGACGACTGTGCCAGTTGGTCCCCAGCCGATGCCGCTGGACGTCTTCATCGCCGAGACGATCCAGAGCCTCGAAGGGGATGCGGATGAGGTCGCGATCGGAGATGCGAAGAACCTCGTGGCCGCAGCCGGTGGCGACTCGGTTCGGGCTGCTTTCTCAGGTATGAACCGCTGACGCCCGACCTTGGCAGGACCGGGACGACCGATCCGGGGAGACTCGGGACGGCGATCGTGTGCCCCGATCGTGCCGATTCATCCGGCAGGTGGCAACGAGTTGCCACCCTCTGTCATTTGTCGTAGGATGGGTCGTGACCACGTTTTCTCCGGCCCGTCCCACGACCGTCAGGGGATGATCCCATGACGACGATCCGAAGGGTGCTGAGTCACCGTTTGAGCCACGATGCCCTCGACGCTTGCCTGGGGCAAGTGGCCTGCTATTTCGGGGCCGTCGCTATCGTCCCCACGGCGGTCGTGGCCCTGATCAGGCACCCCGGCAGCCGGACCGACCTGCTCTTCGGCCTCGGGCTGGCCTGCCTGCTGGGTCTGCTTATTGCCATGTTGGGGACGCTCTGCCGACAAGGGGTGGGGCTGCACGGCAAACTCACCTCCTACCAATCTTCGTCGAGCGGGAGCTTCTTGGGACGATAGCTCGCCGCCAGGGCGATTGCTTTGACCACATGCTTGACCTGGAGGTCCGAGCGACGACCACCGGCCAGCTTGAACGCCTCGTCGATCACGGAGCCGTTGGGGAAGAAGACCTTGCCGTCGAACTGCTGTTCGATGCCGAGGATGAGGCTCAGCCAATCCAGGCTGTCCCGGAACGGCAGTTGCACGAGGTCGTGGGCGAACGAGTCGGCGGGATGGATCGTCTCGTTGGGCACCGTCCCCAGGTCGGCGATCACCCGACGGGTCGCAAGGGCGACCCCGACCATCAGCGGGTCATCGGGGATCTCGCACCGCATCAGGAACTCGCCGTCCCCCCATCGTCGGTCACTCCCGCCACCGGGATGCCGCCGCCAGGGTCGCCCATCGGTACGAGACGATGCTCCAGATGACGAGGCCGACCAGGGCGGGCAAGAGGACAATCGCCAGCGGAAACTCGTCGGTCATGTCCGGGACCTCGACTGCCGGGACCAGACAACCTGCACTTCTGTCCCACTCATGATACCCTGTAGCTGGGAAGCACGCTCGCCTGACAGCGGTGGTTGATCGAGGGGTAGGCAGCCTCTCTCGATCCCGCCTGCCAGCGAGAACAGGCCATTACAGGGGACATTCCGTCGATGAGTGACGAAGCGACCATCCTGTACCGCCCAGTCGGCCAGAAAGAACTGGACCTGATCCGGGACAGCGGCTTCCTGGCCTTCCCGCCCCGCCTCGCTCATCAGCCTATCTTCTATCCGGTGCTCAACGAGGAGTACGCCGTCCAGATCGCCCGTGACTGGAACACCAGGGATGCCGTGTCGGGTTTCGTCGGCTATGTCACCCGGTTTTGGGTTCGGACGGACTACCTGCGAAAGTTCGACGTGCAGACGGTCGGAAGCTCGATCCATCAGGAGTACTGGATTCCGGCTGAGGACCTGGAGGAGTTCAACCGGAACCTCGTCGGCCCCATCGAAGTCATTGCCGAGTTCAGGCCGGGAAGTATTGCCTGACCCGGCCTTGAGTCGGTTGCTGCCCGATCATCCTGCCGGGACAATCAATCCTCCGGTCCCAGTCCGGCAAGTAAGACGAAACCCGAGGCCCATGATCCGATCATGATGAATTCCCGACCGAAAGTCCTACTGTCCTGGAGTTCCGGCAAGGATAGTGCCTGGGCACTCCACGTCCTTCGCCAAAAGCCCGACCTCGAAGTCGTCGGCCTGCTGACCACGTTCAACGAGGCGTTCTCTCGGGTGGCGATGCACGCCGTCCGGCGGGAACTCGTGGAAGCCCAAGCGGCGGCTGCGGGCCTGCCCCTGGTCCCGGTCCTGCTGCCCTGGCCCTGCACGAACGAGGTCTACGAGGACCGCATGAAGACGGCCCTCGCCGAGGCGAAGGCGGCGGGCGTCACGCACATGGCCTTCGGCGACCTGTTCCTCGAAGACGTACGGGCCTATCGGGTCCGCCTCCTCGACGGGTCGGACATCGAGCCGCTGTTCCCGATCTGGACGACCGCCGAAAGAACACCCAACCTGGCTCGGCAAATGGTGGCAGCCGGTCTTCGTGCGGTCCTGACCTGCGTGGACCCCAAGCAACTGGGTCAGCGGTTCGTGGGCCGGCAGTACGACGAGACGCTCCTGGCGGAACTGCCCGCCGAGGTGGACCCGTGCGGTGAGCGGGGCGAGTTCCACACGTTCTGCTACCGCTGCCCGGAGTTTAGCGCTGACATCTCCGTCCGACCTGGCGAAGTTGTCGAGCGGGATGGGTTCTGCTTCGCCGATCTCTCCACGGTCGAGGTCAAACGCTGAGCAGGCCCCCCTGGCTGGACGGCAGATTCTCGGGATCGGATCGGTCCTCGCTCACTGCCGCAACCCGGCGACCACCGCCTTCACGGCGTCGGCGTCCACCGGCTGGCCCGCCAGGTGCTTCATGGCGATGCCCATAGCCTGGCCCTCTTTCGGAGCGGATCGAATCTGGTCGGCGATCGGGGCCAACGCCTCCTGGATCTGCTCCCGGCCCAGCGTGGCCGGCACCCATTTCTCGATCAGCTTCAGTTCCTCGGGGCTGAACGACGTCTGGCCGGCTCTCGCCTCCTTGAGCACGCCCCGCATCTTCTTGATGGCCTGGTCATCGGGCACCTCCTCGCCCGTGCCGGTGACGAACTGGGCGATCCAGTAGCGGAGGAATCCGGTCCTGACCGCATCCCGTGCCTTCATCGACTCCCGCAACTGCTCCCGCATCTTCTGCACGATCGCCATGGCTGTTCCTCCCGACCGGGCCACTGGTTGACCGCCGTATCGCTTCAGGAAGGCATTTCTCATCCGCCTCGGTGGCATGCTCCTGTCCGAGCAGACATCGTGCAGGGCGTCCCTGGTTCGTCACGATCGGCGGTGAGAGGCTATCCGCCTGTACGTCCAGCGGGGGCCTGTGCGGCTCGATGCCGCCAGTTCTCCTCGGGATGGGTCTGGACTTGCCAGCCGGTCGTACAACCCGCACCATCGAGGGTATCACCCGGCTGGGCGACGATGCGACGGAGATTTGCCGGCAGCGGAATAGCGGGGCAGGCAGGTCATGAAGGTGGATGCAACTGACAATAATCGTTAGAGCATTTCATTATAACGTCCAGGAAGCCCGCTGAGGCGTTCCCGGCACTCGGGTGGATAGACAGAGCCAGTTTCGATTTCGATTTAACTGAGAGGCTATCCGGGAAGCCCCGAAGGGGCGGCAGCGCATAGCCAGGGGCGGCAGCCCCTGGACCGGGGAACGAGGCGATACAGGGCCCCTGCGCAGCCCCGCAGGGGCGACAGAAGACCGAGTGGCATCCCAGCTTCTGTCGCCCCTGCGGGGCTGCGGAGTGTCTGGCGCGGCCGCGGCCCCAGCTCCAGGGGCTGACGCCCCTGGCTATGCGCTGCCGCCCCTTCGGGGCTAAGACCAGATTTCCCGGATAGCCTCTGAGAAAGCCCTGGGCGGTCCAGACAAAGCCCATTTTTCAGGAATGTCATCGTCATGGCGACCATCAGCGATCAACCACGGCAGCCTGAAGCGACCGACCGTCGCCGTTTGATCCAAGGCGTCGGCTGGACGTTACTCATCTTCGTCCTCGTCCTGTTCCTTCCTGCCGGAACCTGGGCGTGGACACGGGGTTGGCTGTTCTTCGTCGTGGCAGTTGGGGCTCTGGTCTTGATCTCTCTGTGCTTGCGACGGGTCAACCCCGATGTCGTCGCCGCTCGGGTGAACCGTCATGACGGGACGAAACCCTGGGACCGATGGGTGCTGGGCATTTTGTTCCCGGTGATGGTTTCGATCCTCCCGGTGGCAGCCCTGGACGACGGACGGTATCACTGGCTCCCCGTGCCCTGGTGGGTCTGCGGGATCGGCTATGTCCTGCTCATGGCCGGATTGGTGGGTATGACCTGGGCCGAGTCGGTGAACAAGCATTTCGAACCGACCGTCCGCATCCAGACCGACCGGGGGCACACGGTCATTGACAGCGGTCCCTACGCTCTCATCCGTCATCCGGGATACGTCGCTGCCTGTCTCCTCTTCCTGGGCATGTCCCTTTCCCTGGGGTCGTTCTGGGCTCTGATCCCCGCCATCTCCTCGTGCCTGATCCTGGTCGTGCGAACCATCTTGGAAGACCGAACCCTCCAGGCCGAGTTGCCTGGTTCCAAAGAATATGCCCAGCGGGTCCGATATCGGCTGGTGCCTGGAGTCTGGTAGCGACGAGCGAATTCGATATCCGAGGGGGCAGACGACATGGACCCAGCGTGGCTCGCATGGGCACGCCGGCTCAATGCCCATGCCCAGTCCGGTTTGACCTTCGCCGAGAACCCCTACGACATCGAGCGCTACACGGCAATCCGCACGATTGCTGCCGAGATGATCGCTCATGGATCAGGTGCAGAAACAAGACAAGTAAGTCTTGATTTGTTCGCTGGCGATGCCGGTTATGCCACGCCTGGAAATGAGCGCCTAAAAAAAACGTTTTGCGCCCGGTAGGAGCCGCCCAGGATGCCCCGACTCACCCGGAAACTCCCCTCGTACCGCCTCCATACCATAAGCCCAGCGGCCAGGCGGTCGTTACTATCGACGGCCACGACATCTCGGTCGATGAGGTCTTGCTCGCCTTCTGGCGGCACGACCGTACGTCCGCGGGACAACCGTCCAGAGCGCTGGCGAACGACCGCGATTCCCTCCGGCTGCTCCGGTCCATGTCCATGTTCGGCAGCACACCGGCCCGGGACTTCAGCCCCTTGAAACCAGGTTCCAGATCCCCGCAACTCGACCGACCATCTCTCGTGAACTGCTGCGCTGCGGATTTCCGATTGCCATTCGCAAGGCGTGCGGAGGCCACAAGCTTTTCTCCGCGTCTCCACGAGTCTGAGGCCGTTGCCGCTCCCCCCGGTTGTATCAGAACAGGCGCGGCTATAGGATGAGGACCTCAACTTCTCGCTTGGCGTAGCCTTGGGGTACTCCGACATGGGAATGAGACAGACCGACCGTCCAGAGATGGCAAACTGGAGGAAGAACGCCGAAAGCATTCCTGCCGGAACAATCACATGAAACGATCCCTGGTTGTTGTCGTTGTCCTCGTGACGGCCGTGGCCATTCCTCAACGGGCCGAAGCCGGGTCACCGGTGAGTCCCTTTGAAGGCGACGCCGAGCCGGTTGCCCGCGGGCGCATTGACGAGCTGGTTTTCGGCAGGCTCAAGCAACTGGGGATCACCCCCGCCAGAGTTTGTTCCGACGGCGTGTTTGTGCGCCGGGCCTACCTCGATGTGATCGGAATCCTGCCGACGGCCGAAGAGTCCCGACAGTTCTTGCAGGATGCGGATCGCGACAAGCGCCGCAAGCTGATCGATCGCCTGTTGGAGCGCGACGAGTTCGCCGACTACTGGGCCATGAAGTGGTGCGACCTTTTGCGGGTCAAGTCCGAGTTCCCCATCAAGCTCTGGCCCAACGCGGTGCAGGCCTATCACCGCTGGATTCGCACGGGCATCAAGGAGAACATGCCGTACGACCGGTTCGTCCGCGAGATGCTTACCGCCAGCGGCAGTAATTTCCGCACCCCCCAGGTGAACTTCTACCGCGCGGTGCAGAGCCGCGAGCCGCAGGCCATCGCCCAGGCCGTGGCGCTCTGTTTCATGGGAGTGCGGCCGGAGAGCTGGCCCCCACAGCGCTGGTCCAGCCTGGCGGCCTTCTTCTCGCAGATTGCGTACAAGCCGACCGTGGAATGGAAGGAAGAGATCGTGATGTTCGATCTCGAGAAGGCCCGCAGCCAGCCGAGCCTGGAATCGCTCCGGGCGGCCGCCTTTCCCGACTCGGCCCCCGTCCGACTCGCGCCGGGTGAGGATCCGCGCAGGGCGTTTGCCGATTGGTTGATCCGCCCCCAGAATCCTTGGTTCACCCGCAACGTCGTCAACCGTGTCTGGTTCTGGCTGCTGGGCCGGGGCATCATCCATCCGGCGGACGATCTCCGTCCGGAGAATCCGCCCGCCAATCCCGAACTGTTGACCTTTCTCGAACAGGACCTGATCACGACTCGATACGACCTGAAGCCTCTGTTCCGACAGATCCTCAACTCGACGACGTATCAGTTGTCGTGCGTCCCCAGGAGCGACGATCCCCGGAAGGAGGCGAATTTCGCGCAGTATCCACTGCGCCGTTTGGAGGCCGAGGTGCTGATCGACGCCCTGTGCCAGATCACCGGCACGACCGAGCAGTATTCCAGCATCATTCCGGAGCCGTACACCTTCATGCCCGAGGACCAGCGCGCCGTGGCCCTGGCCGACGCCAGCATCACCAGTCCGTTCCTGGAAAAGTTCGGGCGGTCGTCGCGCGATACCGGTCTGGAGTCGGACCGCAACAATCGCCCCACCGCGGCGCAGCGGCTGCACCTCTTGAATTCCAGCCATGTCCGGCGAAAGATGGAGACCAGCCCGAAGCTGCGGGCCCTGCTGGGCCCCGACCCCAAGAGGCCCGAGAACATCGTGGAAATCTACCTCACGGTCCTCTCGCGGATGCCGACGGAAGAGGAGCGGCAAATTGCCGAAACGCACGTCAAGGAGACCTGGGCCGACGGGGGCCGCGAGACCTTTTTTGGGCGCTCATCAACAGTCCGGAGTTTGGCTATCGACATTGAAAGAGTAGGACGGACAATCCTGTCCGTCTTTCCGCCGACGGACAGGATTGTCCGTCCTACATTACATACAGCCGGACAAATCGCCTTCCGCCGCTCGCCCAGTTCCTCATACCTGACTGCACACTCGAGCAAATGCCATGAGCATCAAATATGAATCGCCGGAGGGAAGACATCTGCTATCCGGCAGGTCCGATGCGCGGCTGTCGCGTCGGGACGTCTTGCGGTATGGCTGGTGCGGCGCGGGCGCAGCGCTTTTGGCGGGCCGTACCGGACGGGCCGCCGACGCCAAGCCGGCCAAGGCCAAGTCGGTGATTCAGATCTGGCTGTCCGGCGGGCCGTCGCACCTGGACTCATTCGATCCCAAGCCGGACGCGGGCCATGACTACTGCGGGCCGTTGAACAACCCCATTGCCACCAACGTGGATGGCATCCGCATCGGCGAGCTGCTCCCGTTGCTGGCCAAGCAGGCCGACAAGTTCTCGATCATCCGCAGCATGACCCACGGCGACAACGGCCACGAAACGGCGGCCTATCTGACGCAGACCGGCCGGCGGCCGGGCGACCGGCTGGTCTTCCCGTGCGCCGGGGCCGTGGTCTCGCTCTTCAAGGGCTACGAGGCCGGATACAAGGGGCTGATTCCGCCCTACATCGTGCTCACCCAGTCGCAGGGGCGATTCTCCGAAGCCGGCTTTCTGGGAGCGCACCACATGCCGTTCGCCACCGGCGGCGACCCGGCGCAGCAGAAGTTCATGGTCGAAGGCGTCGTTTCCCCGGGCCTCAACGACCAGCAGCAAGCCAAGCGGCGCGAGCTGCTCCGCAAGCTCAACACGCTGGGGAACGCGCTCAAAAACGACCCGGCGCTCACGGTCTTCTATCAAGCGGAGGACCAGGCCTACGACATGATCCTGGGCGACGGCGCCAAGGCGTTCGATCTCTCCCAGGAGACCGACGAGGTGCGAAAGCGATACGACGTCAACTGGGGCACCTGGGTCTCCCGCACGCGGTTCGGCCAGAGTTGCCTGGCGGCGCGGCGTCTCGTCGAGCGCGGCGTGCCCTACATCACCATCAACTTCGGCGGCTGGGATTCGCACACGGACAACTTCAAGGCCATGCGCCAATTGCTGCCGGACCTGGACACGGGGCTGGCGACGCTCCTGGCCGATCTGTCGGAGCACGGCCTGTTGGAAAGTACAATCGTCTGGTGCTGCGGCGAGTTCGGCCGCACGCCCAAGATCGACTGGGGAGCGCCCTGGAACGGCGGACGCAACCATTACGGCAAGGTCTTCTCCGCGCTCGTCGCCGGAGGCGGATTCAAGGGGGGACGCGTCGTCGGTTCCTCGGATGCGAAAGGGGAAGAGGTCAAGGACCGCCCGGTCTACCCGTGCGATCTCCTCGGCAGCATCTATGAACTGATGGGCATCGACCCCGAGGGGAAGCTGACCAATCCGATGGGACTGCCACTGACCGTGACGCCGACCGCCGCGGACGGCATCCCGATGGCGGGACGGTTGAAGGAAATCATGTAAAAGAACAGCTTTGGCTTCGAGCGACCACCGGAGAATAGACTACCGGTAGGACGGACAATCCTGTCCGTCAGGGCAGCCTGTAGCACGGACAATCTGTTCGTCAACGACCGCCGGACACGATTGTCCGGCCTACGACAGAGTTTGTTCCGCGTACAACAGCATTTCAGATGGAAATGCGATTTCCAATGCTCAACCTGTCGGCACCACCAAACTTCCGTGGCCTGGATCCTGACAAGCCGATTCGTGTTTATTACCGGTACTTGCCGCACTGGCGGCAGGACGGGGCGACTTACTTTGTGACGTTCCGACTCGGCGACGCCCTACCCCAGGAGAAACTCGAGTACCTGCAACGTCTGCGCGCGGAATGGGAACGCACCCATCCGCCACCCCGCAACGAACAGACGTGGGAAGAATACGCCCGCGAGGTCGCCCGCCGGACGGAAGCTTGGCTTGACGAAGGTTACGGCGATTGCTTCTTCCGCGATCCCCGCCACGCGGAACAACTCGAAGAGGCCCTGTTGCACTTTCAGGAGCAACGATATTACGTCTCGTGTTACGTCGTGATGCCGAATCACTGCCACGCCCTGATGCGGCCGTTCGCAGGGTGGGAGTTGGAAGATGTGCTACAAGGTTTGAAGGGCGTCGTGGCCCATCGGGTAAACTCGGTCATCGGCAGGAGGGGCTCGATTTGGCAGGAGGAAAGCTATGACCGGATCGTCCGTGACGACGAGCATCTCTGGCGAGCGATTGCGTATATGGGCCGAAATCCCCGTCGGGCCGGGCTCGATCACAAGGGTTGGCGTCGCTGGATTCATCCTGACTGGGAGGCGCTGGGCTGGCGTTTTGTGGACGAATGAGCCGGAGCCGGACAGGATTGTCCGGCCTACAGCATTCTGTTGCCACCATGTTCAGTAGGCCGGACAATCCTGTCCGGCTCGTCCTCCGACGGACAGCCCTGTCCGGCTCATCCTCCGACGGACAGCCCTGTCCGGCCTACCGCGAGGCAGATTTCTCGAAAAGGAACGACACCATGCGCGGACGCCCCTGGCATTCCTTGCTGTGGCCGATGACAGTCTTCGCGTCCTTTTGGGCATGCGCCGCGATCGCTCAGGAGCGTCCGCGCATCGGCTACGTCTTTCCGGCCGGCGGCCGGCAGGGCACGACGTTCCTGGTCACGGTCGGCGGGCAGTTTCTGGGCTCCTGGAAGGGTGAATATCAGATCGACGTCCTTCAGGCGCACTTCTCCGGGGGCGGCATCCAGGCCACCGTGAGAAAAGACATCAGGCACTTGACGCAGCCGGAAACTCAGGTCCTGCAGGACAAACTCGACCAACTACGGAAGAAGGGCTCCAAGGATGTCGAGACCTTGAAGGAGATGTTCGAGGTCCAGAAGAAGCTCAGCCGGGCCCGCTCCGAGTTCACGAGAAGAGAGGCTCAACCTGCCCTGGCCGACAGCGTCACGGTGGAGATCACCTTGGCTGCCAATGCCGAGCCCGGACGGCGCGAACTGCGAGTGGAAACGCCGCGCGGGGTGTCCAACCCCTTGGCGTTCTACGTCGGCCGGCTGCCCGAATTTCTCGAGAAGGAAGCGGAACCCACCTTCGAACCGCAGGAGTTCCTCGAGGGCCGGATTCGCCAGCCGCCCAGGACCGAGACGCCCATCACGCTGCCGGCCGTGGTCAACGGGCAGATCATTCCCCGCGAGCCGTACATGGTTTACTACTCGCCCGAGCGATTCACCCCCGGCGCTGCGGACCGCTTCCGTTTCGAGGCCCGCAAGGGGCGGCAACTGGTCATCGCCGCCAGCGCCCGGGAACTCATTCCGTACCTGGCCGACGCGGTTCCGGGCTGGTTCCAAGCCACCTTGGCGCTGTACGACGCCCGGGGAAACGAGTTGGCGTACGACGACGACTACCGATTCCATCCCGATCCCGTGTTGTTCTTTCAGGTTCCGGAGGACGGACAGTACGTGGTCGAGATCAAGGACGCGATCTACCGCGGCCGGCCGGATTTTGTCTACCGCATGACCCTGGGTGAGCTGCCCTTCATGACGGGCATGTTCCCGTTGGGCGGTCCGGCCGGGGCGGCGACCACGGTCAAGCTCTCCGGGTGGAACCTGCCGACCGATGCGCTGACGATCGACGCCAAGGACATGACGCCGGGGATCCACCCTCTGTCGGTGCGCAAGGGAGAGATGATCTCCAACACGCTGCCGTTTTCCGTGGACACCCTGCCGGAAGACCTGGAAAAGGAGCCCAACGATGCGACGCAAACGGCCCAGGCGGTCACGCTTCCCGTGATCGTCAACGGGCGGATCGACCGGCCCGACGACTGGGACGTGTTCCGTTTTGCAGGCCGCGCCGGCCAGGAGATCGTGGCTGAGGTGGACGCCCGTCGGCTGGAATCGCCGTTGGACAGTATCTTGGAGCTGTTCGACGCCGCCGGTGGACGCTTGGCCTTCAACGACGACCATGAAGACACATTCGACGACCTGAGAACGCACCACGCCGATTCCCTGATCCGCTTCACCTTGCCGAAAGAGGGGATCTATTACGTGCGTCTGGGCGACGCCCAGCAACACGGCGGCCCGGAGTATGCGTATCGCCTGCGGCTGAGCGGGCCGCGGCCCGATTTCGAGCTGCGGGTAGCGCCCTCGTGCATCAACGCGATCACCTGGCGGCTCAACCCCATCGCCGTGTACGCACTGCGCAAGGACGGGTTCACGGGCGACATCGCGCTGCATTTCCAGGACGACCCCTTCGGGTTTGCACTGAGCGGCGGCGTGGTGCCGGAAGGACAGGACCAGATACGTCTGACGCTGGCGGTTGCGCCGCTCTTGTCCGCGGACCCGATCCGTCTGTGCCTGGAAGGCCAGGCGTTGATCGATGGGAAAGAGGTCGTGCATCAGGCCGTCCCGGCCGACGAGATGACCCAGGCGTTCTTCTACAAGCACGTGGTTCCTGCCCACGATCTGATCCTCGTGCCTGAAGACCGGGTCCGCTTCCGGGAGGAGGCCGCGCGCGCGGCCAAGGAGAACAAGCCGTTCCCGCCGCCCGCGGCACGCCGCACGTTCCAGACGCCGATGGAAATCCTGAGCGAGCAACCGGTGCGGATTCCCGTCGGTGGGACGGTGGAAGTGCAAGTCCGCCTGGGCTGGAATCGCGACGGTCAGATCCAGGTCGAGCTCAACGATCCGCCGGAGGGGATCGCGGTTGACCGTGCCTCGTGGACGGAGAAGGGGCTGGCCCTCGTCCTGCGCGGCGACGCAAAGGCGAAGCCGCGGCTGAAAGGCAACTTGATGGCCAATGCCTTCCTTCATGCCACGGTCACGGAAAAAGACGGAAAGACCCGCGAGGTCCGCAACTTGATCGGCCCACTGCCGGCCCTGCCGTTTGAAGTGGTCAAACCCTGATCGTCGCGCTCCGCCCACCTGATGTCGAGAACCGGCCCTGGCGGCCTCCCTGGCGCGTCCGCTCGCCCGAATCCGTCCGAGGCGACCAGCGGCCCGCCAGAGCCTTCGGACATCCCTCGGCGACTTGACGCTCGGAACCGGTCGAGCCGACCATGCTGAAAAAAATAAACAACTCTTCGGCGGGCTCTGGCAAATTCGGGATTTGGTTATTAAAGTCGATGTTCATCGTTTGGAGAGTTTAGCATCGTCGCTAGCCCGCTGAGCCGAGCCTCTGGCATCACTTGCGGGGTTTCAAGGAACGAACGACGACGGCCAAGGAGTCGCAGGTACTTCGCAACGCGATGATGCGGAGAAGGTTCGTGCTGGCGATCGGGCTTCCGTCCTGGATACAGAACGGGGTCTCCGAGCGGTTGCGATCGGCACGAGTCGCGCGATGATTTCGGCGTGATTCGATCGCATCAAGGCATCCTTTCCCATCAGGTCCCTTTTCTCGAGGACGAGAGTTTCGAATCCATGAGCATAATGAATCCCCGCGCGCGCCGCGGCTCGAGGATCGCGTCGCTTCGTGACAAATCCTTCCGCCCCACGGCGATCGAACAGCTTGAAGAGCGTCGCTTGCTCAGCCTTCTCGGGCAGCAACTATTCCCCTCGAACAATCCCTGGAACCAGAACATCGCCAACGCTCCGGTCGCCGCCAACTCCAGCGCGGTCATCAACAACATCATCACGCAGAACGGCGGCGACGGCCTCCTGCACCCCGATTTCAGCCAGAACTTTGGTGTCAACATCCCGCTTTACGGGATTCCCTACAACATCGTCCACGGCAACACCCAGCCCAAGGTTCACGTCGTCATCAGCCCTTACGCCAGTGAGAGCGACCTGCAGGACGCCCCGATCCCATTGAACGCGGTCCTCGAAGGAGACATGCAGAACGGACCATCGCCCCCCGCCAACCGTGGCGACTCGCACCTGATCGTCTGGGACGAGGATAATAACATCGCCTACGAGTTCTATGCGGCCTCTCGTCCCAGCGAGAACGCCGACGGCCAGTGGCATGCCGGGGGGGAGGCAGTCTGGGACATGAAGACCAATACGTTCCGGACGCTGGACTGGACGTCCGCAGATGCCGGCGGTCTGGCCATCCTGCCTGGCCTGGCACGGCCGGACGAAGGGTTGCCCGTCAGTCAGGGCGGTCAGGGAGTCATCAACCACGCCTTGCGCGTTTCGCTGCAAAACAGCGTCATCCTCGACCAGTTCCTCTACCCCGCCTCCCACGTCGCCGACCCGGGCAACGCCAACCCCGCCGTCCAACCACCCATGGGCGCTCGCTTCCGGCTCAAGGCCAGCGTCGATATCTCGCAACTGGATCCGGAATCGAAGATCCTCGCCCAGGCGATGAAAGACTACGGTCTCATCGTGGCCGACAACGGGCCGGACTTCTTCTTCAGCGGCGCCAGCGCCTCGGTCGATGCCAACAACCACACGACCTTGACGTGGGACAACAACGACCTGTTCGACTTCGTCCACGGTCTGAAGAGTCTGACCTTCAGCGACTTCGAGATGGTGGACTTGCGGCCCGTGGTGACCGGCTTGAGTGCGTCGACGGGGACGGCCGGTTCGACGGTGACCGTCATCGGCCAGAATTTCTCAGGCGCCGCCGGACATCTTCAGGTTCTGTTCGGCAGCACGCCCGCAACCAACGTCACCGTGGTGGATGACTCCCATGTCACGGCGGTCGTGCCCGTCGGCGCGGGCACGGTCAATGTCCGTGTCCAATCCGGTATCACGACCGCATCGGATTCGAGCAATGTGAACAACGCGGTCTTCGGCTACGGCATCTCCGCCGCATCGGCCCCGTTCCAATACATTTCCCGATCACTCGCGACGGTCAGTTTCGTGGGGAGCGACACGACCACCCAGGGCAACTGGACGGCCTCCTACGGCGGCGACGGCTACGAGGTCATCGGTGGCATCACCGCGCTGCCCTCCTATGCCAGCGTCACCCCCGCCGGACAATCCAACTGGACCTGGGCCACCAACACCGCCGACATCCGCGCCCCGCTGGCCTCCGTCACCGCCTCCAGCCGCGTGGCCGCCTGCTGGTGTAGCGGCTCCTCCTTCACCGTGGATGTGAACCTGACCGACGGCCAGACGCACAAGGTCAGCCTCTACGCGCTGAACTGGGACGGGGCCGGTCGCCCCGAGCAAGTGGACGTGCTCGACGCGGCCAGCGGCACGGTGCTGGACAGCGAGACGCTGACCAGCTTCCAGAACGGCACGTACCTGTCCTGGAACATCTCCGGCCACGTGGTGGTGCGCATCACCAACAACGGGTATCCCAGCGCGGTCGTCAGCGGCCTGTTCTTCGGCGGCACGGCCAGGACCACGCCGCCGCCGCCCCCCTCGTCCACGGCCACTTTCGTGGGGAGCGACACGACCACCCAGGGCAACTGGACGGCCTCCTACGGCGGCGACGGCTACGAGGTCATCGGCGGCACCACCGCGCTGCCCTCCTATGCCAGCGTCACCCCCGCCGGACAATCCAACTGGACCTGGGCCGCCAGCACCGCCGACATCCGCGCCCCGCTGGCCTCCGTCACCGCCTCCAGCCGCGTGGCCGCCTGCTGGTATAGCGGCTCCTCCTTCACCGTGGATGTGAACCTGACCGACGGCCAGACGCACAAGGTCAGCCTCTACGCGCTGAACTGGGACGGGGCCGGTCGCCCCGAGCAAGTGGACGTGCTCGACGCGGCCAGCGGCACGGTGCTGGACAGCGAGACGCTGACCAGCTTCCAGAACGGCACGTACCTGTCCTGGAACATCTCCGGCCACGTGGTGGTACACATCACCAACAACGGGTATCCCAGCGCGGTCGTCAGCGGCCTGTTCTTCGGCGGCACGGCCAGGACCACGCCGCCGCCGCCCCCCTCGTCCACGGCCACTTTCGTGGGGAGCGACACGACCACCCAGGGCAACTGGACGGCCTCCTACGGCGGCGACGGCTACGAGGTCATCGGCGGCACCACCGCGCTGCCCTCCTATGCCAGCGTCACCCCCGCCGGACAATCCAACTGGACCTGGGCCGCCAGCACCGCCGACATCCGCGCCCCGCTGGCCTCCGTCACCGCCTCCAGCCGCGTGGCCGCCTGCTGGTATAGCGGCTCCTCCTTCACCGTGGATGTGAACCTGACCGACGGCCAGACGCACAAGGTCAGCCTCTACGCGCTGAACTGGGACGGGGCCGGTCGCCCCGAGCAAGTGGACGTGCTCGACGCGGCCAGCGGCACGGTGCTGGACAGCGAGACGCTGACCAGCTTCCAGAACGGCACGTACCTGTCCTGGAACATCTCCGGCCACGTGGTGGTGCGCATCACCAACAACGGGTATCCCAGCGCGGTCGTCAGCGGCCTGTTCTTCGGCGGCACGGCCAGGACCACGCCGCCGCCCTCATCGTCCACGGTCGCTTTCGTGGGGAGCGACACGACGACCCAGGGCAACTGGACGGCCTCCTACGGCGGCGACGGCTACGAGGTCATCGGTGGCATCACCGCGCTGCCCTCCTATGCCAGCGTCACCCCCGCCGGACAATCCAACTGGACCTGGGCCACCAACACCGCCGACATCCGCGCCCCGCTGGCCTCCGTCACCGCCTCCAGCCGCGTGGCCGCCTGCTGGTATAGCGGCTCCTCCTTCACCGTGGATGTGAACCTGACCGACGGCCAGACGCACAAGGTCAGCCTCTACGCGCTGAACTGGGACGGGGCCGGTCGCCCCGAGCAAGTGGACGTGCTCGACGCGACCAGCGGCACGGTGCTGGACAGCGAGACGCTGACCAGCTTCCAGAACGGCACGTACCTGTCCTGGAACATCTCCGGCCACGTGGTGGTGCGCATCACCAACAACGGGTATCCCAGCGCGGTCGTCAGCGGCCTGTTCTTCGGCGGCACGGCCCGGACCACGCCGCCGCCACCCCCCTCGTCCACGGCCAGCTTTCGTGGGGAGCGACATGACGACCCAGGGCAACTGGACGGCCTCCTACGGCGGCGACGGCTACGAGGTCGTCGGCGGCACCACCGCGCTGCCCTCCTATGCCAGCGTCACCCCCGCCGGACAATCCAACTGGACCTGGGCCGCCAGCACCGCCGACATCCGCGCCCCGCTCTCGTCCGTCACCGCCTCCAGCCGCGTGTCCGCCTGCTGGTATAGCGGCTCCTCCTTCACCGTGGACGTGAACCTGACCGACGGCCAGACGCACAAGGTCAGCCTCTACGCACTGAACTGGGAGGGCAGCGGCCGTTCCGAGCAAGTGGACGTGCTCGACGCGGCCAGCGGCACGGTGCTGGACAGCGAGACGCTGACCAGCTTCCAGAACGGCGCGTACCTGACCTGGAACATCTCCGGCCACGTGGTGTTGCACATCACCAACAACGGGTATCCCAACGCGGTCGTCAGCGGCCTGTTCTTCGGCTGATGGGCCTTTCCGTCGTTCTCTCCTCAAGAATGACGTGCGATCACGCTGCTCGATCTCACGAGCAGCGTGTATCGTGGTCGGCGGGCCGAGATACCATTCTGGCACCCGGGTCTGCTTCGCCACTCGGCGGCCCGCGACGGCTGGCGCACATGGCGATCGAGGCCGGGCTGCGTCAGCTCATCGCGCTCGACCTGGCCCGCGTCGGCACCGGCCAGGGCCTGGGCACGCTGCCTCTTCTGGCCGCCTTGTGCATGTTGCCCCGGGACATCGAGCTCATCGCCGGAGGCGGCATCACCGGGCCGGAGGATCTTCGTGCGCCGCGTGATCTCGGCGTCGATGCCACGCTGGTCGGGTCTGTGCTTCCTGACGGTCGGCCGGGTTTTTCCGAAACATTCGTCGATACGCATGGACAGACTCGTTAGCACGCTTTAAGATCACCCCGCCCTGAGCGCGTGCCGGGCAACCACACCTTGAGGAGCCAGAAAGATGAATGCAGGGATGCATACCGCACACCGTCCGATCTTCGCACCCGCCCTGATGCTGGCGACTGCCCTGAACGGTCTTCTTGTTGCGGTGGTGGCGGCCTCGCCGATTCCCTCTTCGTACAGTGCCGACGGCGTCGTGGGGCCGAGCAATACGGGTGAGGTGACGCTCAATAGCCGACCGCTGTCTCAGCCGCTGGTGACACCAGGAACGGTCAACCTGGGGACGTTCCAGGTCCAGAGCCTTCCGGAAGGGGCCAGTGTCACGTATCACGACATGCCATTCCAGAATCTGGGCTAGCTTTCAGGAAGACGCCAACCTCGGGGCGTTTCCGGCGGATTTGCACCTGGACATCTATGGCGTTCTCAACGGCACCATCACGGGGTCCAGCTCCTCGACCATGACGGCGACGATCACACAGGTAAGCCCCTGGCACTCGTTCTCCGAATTACTCCCCTCCTCGACGGTTCAGCTCAACACGTCGGCATTGCTCCTCGCGCCGGGGGGAACCCACGGTGGAATGACGACGCTTACGGCCTTCATCTCGACCACGATCCCCGAGCCGAGCACAATGGCGTTGTTCGGCGTGGTGCTGGCCGTCGCGGGCGTGCATCGCGTCCGCGCACGATGTCGGGCGAACTGAGGGTGGATGCCGGATTCGAGATGCCGGATTCGAGATGCCGGATTCCAAGATGCGGAACCCGGTGATGGGATGCAGCTCGCCCTTCCGGATGCCCGCGACGTGGACTTGCCGGCGGTGGCTGCCGGCGGGATGTCGTTGGGGTCGGCCCAATTCTCGATGCCCAGGAAGTCCCGGAAGGGTGTGACCGATGATTGATGTTATCAAGTCTCGGAAGTACCAACTGTGATGTCTTCTTCCTGCATCCCGGAGGGATGAGAGTCTGTCCGGGGGTGGCGCTGCGCTGACCACCGGCTCAGGGCGGTCCTCCCGTTGTCAGGCCGCGACGGGTTGCGGCTCTCTTTCGGACCGTTCGGCACCCGGCGCCGCGGTCGCACTCGCCGGCCATTCCGCCGGTCTCGGTGGTGCCGTAGAAGGAATAGACGCGGCCGCCGAGCGTCTCGGCGACCTCGCGCCGGAACCCGGGCGCATCGGTTCGCCCATGTGGATGAGGGAGCGGATGGGCGAGCGGCCGCGCCGGGTTTTCCAGGTCGTTGTTCCCCCGCGGGGTCGTCATCTCACGGCCCTCCATGGAAGGCGTGCCCCACGAACACCAGCAACGCCAGAGCGACGACGATGCCGGCGAGTGTCACCTCGCGGCTCACGGCCGGAATCCGTCCGGCCGAGTACCTCATGTAGTTCCACAGCGCACGGCGGTTGAGCACGATGTGCCAGATCGAAAATGCCAGGAACAGGAGGCCGAGGATGTTGTGGGCGGCCATCCAGGCATGGCGCGCGATCGACATCGGCGAGAACCCGAGGATGTGGTTGGCGACACCGGTCACGGGCAGCCCGACACCGCTGAATCCGATCATCAGAACCACGAACGCCCGGGTGTTGAGCTTCCGTGTCCTCGTCTCCGATTTCATGGTTCGACTCCCTTCAAGTCTTGGCGAAGACCCTCGACGAACGTGCGCAGCTTGGCGAGAACCGCCGTTGCCACAGCCATCTCCTCGGCGCCGAGCACGGAGGACAGCGACCGCTCGAATTCGTGGCTGCGATCGTGGATTTGAACGAACCGCTTTCGCCCTTTCGGCGACAGACGGACGTAACTGCGCCGGCCGTCCCTGGGATCGGCGCGCCGCCGGACGAGCCGTTCACGTTCCAGCTCCCGCACCTGCCGCGTGACCGCCGCCGCGTTGACGCCGAGTTGGCGGGCCAGGTCCATGACACCGACGTCGGCTTCGGCGGCGGCCAGAAGCCGCATCAGCGCGAACCGCGACGCCGGCATCCCGATCTCCCGCGCGAATCCGATCATGAGCACCTGGTAGGCGCGGACAACTTCTCGAAGGAGGTGCGGCTCGTCACCTCGGTGGCGCAGCTCCTCGAAGGCGGTGCCTTTTGAGTCGTCCATGCACCAAATAGTAGTAAAGGTCATTGACAAGGTCAACGACAAAATCGTGAAGTGCGCCCTGAATAGGTTAAGCTCGGTGGAGAGGGCGGTGGTCAGGGCAAATGGCGTCTCTCCGATCCGAGTCACCTCGAAGGAGCAGCACATGCGGAAGCGCACGCTCGGCAACAGCGACCTGGAAGTCTCGGCCCTGGGCCTCGGCTGCATGGGCATGAGCTTTTCCTACGGCCCGCCCAAGGACAAGCAGGAGATGATCTCACTGCTGCGGGCCGCCGTCGAACGCGGCGTCACGTTCTTCGACACCGCCGAGGTCTACGGCCCGTTCACCAACGAAGAGCTCTTGGGCGAGGCCCTCTCCCCCTTCCGTGATCAAGTGGTGATCGCCACCAAGTTCGGGTTTGACCTCAGCGGAGACGACAACCGGCCGGGGAAGGCGGCCCTGAACAGCCGGCCGGAGCACATCCAGCAGGCCGTCGAGGGCTCGCTCAAGCGGCTCAAGGTCGATGTCATCGACCTGCTCTATCAGCACCGGGTTGACCCGGACGTGCCCATCGAGGACGTCGCGGGGGCGGTGAAGGAGCTGATCCGGGAGGGCAAGGTCAAGCACTTCGGCCTTTCCGAAGCAGGCGTGCAAACGATCCGTCGCGCCCATGCCGTCCAGCCGGTCACGGCCCTCCAGAGCGAATACTCGCTGTGGTGGAGACGCCCCGAAGCGGAGGTGCTGCCGGCCCTTGAGGAACTCGGCATCGGCCTCGTGCCCTACAGCCCGCTGGGCAAGGGCTTCCTCGCGGGCAAGATCGACGAGAACGCGACCTTCGACAGCTCCGACTTTCGCAGCACCCTGCCGCGCTTCACGCCCGAGGCGCTCAAGGCGAATCAGGCCATGGTGGATCTGCTCGGCGGCATCGCCGCACGGAAGAAGGCGACGCCCGCTCAGATCGCGCTCGCCTGGCTGCTGGCCCAGAAGCCCTGGATTGTGCCAATCCCGGGCACCACGAAGCGGCATCGCCTGGACGAGAACCTCGGGGCCGCCGCCGTCGAACTCACGCCGGACGACTTGCGTGACATCGATAGCGCCGCCGCGAAGATCACGGTGCAAGGGGCTCGGTACCCCGAGAAGCTGGAACAGATGACCGGTCGGTGAGCGGCCACGAAGCGACCCGCGAAGGATCAGGCGGAAGGGGAAAACGCATGGAGATCAAACGAAGCGGGTCCCAGCCTTCCGGCAAGGGGCCGGCGGATTACTTCACCGGCACGGTGCGGATCGATCCGTTGTTCGAAGCCGCCGAGCCGGGGCGTGTTCTCGGCGTCAGCGTCACCTTCGAGCCCGGCGCCCGGACGGCATGGCACACGCATCCGCTCGGCCAGACCCTGATCGTGACGGCCGGTTGCGGCCGGGCGCAGCGCTGGGGCGGGCCGATCGAGGAAATCCGGCCGGGTGACGTGGTCTGGTTTCCGCCGGGCGAGAAGCACTGGCACGGCGCCACGGCGACCACGGCCATGACGCACATCGCCATCCAGGAGAAGCTCGACGGCAAGACCGCCGAGTGGATGGAGCAGGTCACCGACGAGACGTACGGGGCCTGATTCGAAACAAGAACGGAAACCCACAGGAGCATCAACCCACGTACAACACGCTGGCGTTGCCCATTCGCCCCTGTAAGCCCGAAGCGCCAGCGAGTGCATCCGCCCTGGAACCCGACAAATCCATGCACTCGCTGGCGCTTTGGGCTTTCCGGCGCGTACGCCACCCAACCGTGAACCGCTCTCATTGCCCTCTATCGGTGGGCCCGGTCCACTTCCACCGCGTTCTCCCGTACAAGACGCGATGGGCGCAACCGCACAGTCACATGGAAGCGGCGACACCTTGAGAAAGTGGGCGCGCGGCGCGGCGTGACCTGGGGTGTTGCAAGACGGCGACCTGTCGGGTATACCCTGAATCCTGATGCCCCGCCTTCAATCCAGCCCACGACACAGGCCTCGGTTGAAACCCAGACGTCGGAGTCGCATCCCGATGATGCGCCTGCTAGCCGAAAGACGTCGGCCGCGACTGCCGGGACCTCCCCACGACGCGGATCGATCCCGCGTGCTCGCAAAAACGGACCCACCCAGCAAGGTCTGGACGGAAAACCCTGCCTGAACGATTCGGTTCTGGATAGCCAGATACTGGGCTCCGCAAGATATGGAGACCGCTTCCTCCATGACGAAGGGCTCCACGGGTAGTGACAAGTCCCTTCATAGTTCATCTTCAAGGCGATTTGCGATGAGAATCAAGAGCACTTTGCTATTTGTGGTGACCTTCGCGATTTCCCTCTGGCCTTTCGGCTCACGCCGGGGAGGAAGCGAAGCCGGCCGACGCGGGGGCCGCGGCAGGCCCGGAGGCCAAGGCGAAGGCCGACCACGATGCGGCCGAGAAGGTAGCCAAGGAGGCGGAAGCGGCGGTCGCCCCCCTGAAGGCCGCCATGCAACAGGCCGATACGGCTTACGCCAACGCGAGCAAAGCGGCCAACACGAAGCGACAGCAGGCCACGGATGCGAAGAATCTGGCGGGCGAGCCGGGCGTGAAAGAATTGCAGCAGGCCGAGGCCAACGTGCCCGTTGCCCTCAAGGCCCTGACCGACGCGACCAACGCCAAGCCCACCCTGGACCAGGCGTTGGCCGACGCCAAGGCCGCCGCGCTCCCACTGCAGCAAGCTTTCGATGCGGCCGAGAAGGCCGCCAAGGAGGCTGAGGCCGCGGCCAAGGTCGCCGCCGACGCGGCCAACAAGCTCGACGACGAAGCCAAGAGAGCCACAGCCCAGGCGGCCGCCACGCGCAGAGCGGCGGACGCGGCCAAGGCCGCCCTGACCCGGGCACAGCAAAACGAGCAGCAAGCCACGGTCCAGGCCAACACCCTCCCGCAGAAGCTGGCCGAACTCGAGGCGCAGAAGAAGGCCGCCGACGAGGCCCTGGCCATCGTCCAGAACCAGGTGGCCGCGGCCACGACGGCGTACCAGGCCGCCGAGCAGGCCGCGTTGGCGGCGGAGGCCAACGCCAAGGTGGTTTCCGAGGCGGAGAAGCAGCAGGCCGCAGCCGAGGCCGGCGCTGAGCGCAAGGCGGCCGACGCGGCAAAGACAACCTTGACCCAGGCACAGCAAAACGAGCAGCAAGCACAGCCTCAGGCCACCGCGGCCGCCCAGAAGCTGGCCGACGCCCCGGCGCAGAAGAAAGCCGCCGACGAGGCCCTGGCCAACGCCAAGAACCAGGTGGCCGCGACCACCGGCGCTCTCCAGGCCGCCGAGCAGGCCGCCCAAGGGGCGGAGGCCGCGGCCAAGACGATGGCCGAGGATGCGGCCAAATCCCCGGAGGAAAAGAAAAAGGCGGCAGACGATGCGGCCGCCATGCGCAAGACGGCCGACACGGCCAAGACCGCCTTGACCCAGGCACAGCAAAACGAGCTGCAAGCACAGGCCCAGGTCAACACCGCCGCCAAGAACCTGGCCGACGCCCCGGCGCAGAAGAAAGCCGCCGACGAGGCCCTGGCCAACGTCAAGAACCAGGTGGCCGCGGCCACCGGCGCTTTCCAGGCCGCCGAGCAGGCCGCCCAAGGGGCGGAGGCCACCGTCAAGGCGCTGGCCGAGCGTGCCGGCAGGTCCGAGGAGCAGAAGCAGCAAGCCACAGCCGACGCGGCCGCCAAGCGCAAGGCAGCCGACGCGGCCAAGGCGGCCCTGGCCCAAGCACAGGCCGCCCAGCAGAATCCGCAGAACCTGGCCAACACCGCGGCGCAGAAGCTGGCCCGGGCGACGGCGCAGAAGAAACTGGCCGACGCCGCCCTGGCGAACGTCAAGAACCAGATTGTCGCCCGCACCACGGCGTCCCAGGCCGCCGAGCAAGCTGCCCAGGCCGCGGCGAAATCGGCCGAGGAAAAGAATCAGGCGGCCGCCCAAGCCGCCGCCAAGCGCAAAGCGGCGGCGGATGCCGGGGCGGCCCTGGCTCAAACGCAACAGGGCGAGCAGCAAGCGCAGGCTCAGGCCACGGCCGCCGCACAGAAGCTGACCGAAACGCAAGCACAGAAGAAAGCCGCCGACGAGGCTCTGACGAACGTCAAGAACCAGGTGGCCGCGGCCGCCACGGCGTCTCAAACCACCGAACAGGCCGCCCAGACCGCCGAGGCCAAGGCCAAGCAAGCCGCCGCGGATGCCGCCAAGCCGGACCCGGAGAAGAAGCAGGCGGCCGACGAAGCCGCGCCCAGCGCAAAGCGGCCGACGACGCCAAGGCCGCCTCTGACCAAAGCGCAGCAGAGCGAGCCAGCGGCGCAGGCCCAGGCCACGGCCGCCGCGCAGAAACTGACCGAAGCCGAGGCGCAGAAGAAGACCGCCGACGAGGCCCTGGCGAACGCCAAGAACCAGGTGGCCGCCGCCACCCCCGCGAACCAGGCGGCCCAGGAAGCGGCCAAGGAACTCATCCAGCTCGATGCGGCCAGCAAGCAGGCCACCGCCGATGCCGCCGCCAAGCGCAAAGCGGCCGATGCGGCCAAGGCCGCTCTCGCCCCCGTGCAGCAGAAGCTGGAGCAAGCGGCGATTCAGGCCAACGCCGCCGCGCAGGAGTTGGCCAGGGCCGAAACGCGGAAGAAGTCGGCCGAAGAGGGCCTGGCGAACCTCAAGAAGCGGATCGCCGCGGCCATCAAGACCAACGTGGCGGACGAACAGGCAGCCAAGGACGGCGGAAGGCGTGGCCGCTCCGTTGAAGTCGGAAGCCGACAAAACCCGGGCGGCGTATACGGCGGCCATGGAGGTCGCCGACGACAAGCGCGCCCTGGCCGAGCAGGCCAAGGCCGCGCTCTACCGGCTGGTCGCCGCCCGGCAGGTGGCAAGCCTCATGGAGAGTTCCGATCCGCCGAAGCCGGCGAACCGGATTGATGAAATCGTGTTTGCGAAGTTGAAGGCGCTGGGGATCAAACCGCTCCTCTGCTCCGACGCCGGTGTTTGTCCGCCGCGCCTACCTGGACCTGACCGGCAGGCTGCCGTCCGCGGAAGAGGCCAAAGCGTTCATCCAGGATCCGGACAAGAACAAACGCGTCGCCCTGATCGACCGTCTCCTCGACCGGTCCGAGCATGTCGATTACTGGGCGATGAAATGGAGTGACATCCTCAGAGTCAAGGCGGAGTTCCCCGTCAAGATCTGGCCCAACGCGGCGCAGGCCTATTACCGCTGGGTGTGGGAATCGATCGCCCAGAACAAGCCGTACGACCAGTTCGCCCGGGAACTGCTCACCTCCAGTGGCAGCAATTTCCGCGTTGGGCCGGTCAACTTCTACCGCGCCATCCAGGACAAGACGCCGGAGGGCATCGCCGCGGCCGTGGGATTGGCGTTGATGGGCACGCGCGTCCACCTATGGCCGGAAGACCGTCGCGCCGGCATGGCGGTGTTCTTCTCGCAGGTCGGCTACAAGCCCACCAGCGAGTGGAAAGAGGAGATCGTCTTCTGGGATCCCCTCAAGTCGATCGCCGTGCCCGGCAGCACCGCGCCGGGAGTGGACGCCGTGGCCAAGGCCGTGACGGCGACCAACCAGATTCCTCAGGCGTTGGCCCAACCGCTGAGCGAAAACGGGCCGCTGGCGGCCGTCTTTCCGGACGGCACGAAGACCACGATTCCGCCCAACCGCGATCCGCGGGAGGTGTTTGCCGACTGGCTGATCCGGCCGGAGAACCCCTGGTTCGCCAGGAACATCGTCAACCGCACCTGGGCGTGGGCGATGGGACGCGGCATCATCCACGAGCCGGACGACATCCGGGAGGACAACCCACCGAGCAACCCCGAACTGCTGGCCTACCTGGAGAAGGAGTTGGTCTCCAGCGGCTACGATCTGAAGCATCTGAAGCGGCTGATCTTCACCTCGACCACGTACCAGTTCTCGTCGATTCCGCGGTTCAAGGGGCCGGAAGCGACAGCCAACTTCGCCAGCTACCAGTTGCGGCGACGTGGAGGCCGAGGTGTTGATCGATGCGCTGAACGACATCACCGGCAGTTCGGACCTTTACACCAGCGCTGTGCCGGAGCCTTTCACGTATATTCCCAACGACATGTCTGCCGTGGAGCTGGCCGACGGCAGCATCACCAGTTCCTTCCTGACGTTGTTCGGACGTTCTGCGCGGGCCACGGGGATGGAAAGCGAGCGCGTCAACGAGCTGGCCTCGACCCAGTGGCTGCACATGCTGAATTCGGCCACGATCCAGAGCAAGCTTCAGAGCGGCCCGAAGCTCGCGGCGATGCTCGCTTCGGGCGGCAATGCGAAGGAAATCGCCGAGAAGCTTTACCTGACCATCCTCTCGCGGTTTCCCACGGATGCCGACGTCAAGGCCGCGGAGGAATATGCCAAGACCGGAGTGGCGAAAGGGCGCGACGTGTGGATCGATCTTGCCTGGGCGTTGATCAATAGCCCCGAGTTTCTTCTGCGGCATTGATTGCCGCCGACGTCGCGAGACATGACGCGAAACGGTCGGTTGCTGCACGACACTCAAAGGGAAGCGAAAGGAGCACGGAATCATGAGCACCAACCACAATCCAGACAACCAGGAGCATGTGTCCCGGCGCGAGGTCATGCGACGCGGCGTCTGGGCACGGCGGGCCTGATCGCGGCCGGCGGTCTGAGTTCCCGCGTCTTCGCGGCCCCGGCCGACAAGACGCCCCAGCAGAAAGCCGCCGAAGAGAAGGCGGCCAAGGACGCCAGGACGCGGCGGCCAAAGCCAAGGCCAAGACCAAGAAAGTCCAGACCAAGTCGGTCATCCAGATCTTCCTGTGGGGCGGCATGTCGCACAACGACACCTGGGACCCGAAGCCGGGCTCGGGCTACGACTACCTGGGTGAGTTCGACAAATTCATCCCCACCAACGTGAATGGAATCCAGCTCGGCGCGCTGTTCCCCAAGCTGGCCAAGCAGGCGGACAAGTACTCCTTGATCCGCAGCATGACCCATGGCAACAACGGCCACGAGACGGCGGCCTACCTGATGCAAACCGGCCACCTGCCTGGCGGGCGGCTGGCCTATCCCAGCGTGGGCGCCATCTTCACCTTCTTCAAGAAGGACCAGTACAAGGGGCTGCTTCCGCCTTACGTCGTGATGCTCGAGGCCGCCGGGCGGTTTTCCGAGGAGGGCTTCCTGGGCCCCGCGTACAAGCCGTTCGCCACCGGCGGCGATCCCAACGCGGCCCGCTTCGAGGTGCAGGGAATCGTCAACCGGGGAATCGACGACGGCCGGCAAAAGGCCCGCCGTGAACTGGTCGACAAGATCGATCTTTTGGGCTACGGCCTGGCGGACGTCCCGGAGATGGCGGCCGCCGAGACGGCCAAGCAGAAAGCCTACGGGTTGATCCTGGGCAGGGGGAAGGAAGTTTTCAACCTCGACAACGAACCCACGGAACTCCGGGATCGCTACGGCCGCCACACGTTCGGGCAGGAATGCCTGGCGGCGCGGCGGATGGTCGAGGCGGGCGTGCCCTACGTCACGATCAGCTTCCCCGGCGGCTGGGACACGCACGCCAACCACTTCGCGACGATGCAGGCGACAGTGTCCCATGCTGGACCAGGGACTGGCAACGCTGCTCGCGGACCTGAGCGAGCGCGGCTTGCTGGATAGCACCCTGGTTTGGTGCACCGGCGAGTTCGGCAGAACGCCGAAGATCTCCTGGGAGCCGCCCTGGAACGGGGGTCGCCATCACTACGGCGATGTCTTCACCGTGCTGGTCGCCGGCGGCGGATTCAAGGGCGGCCGCGTCGTCGGCTCGTCCGATGAGAAAGGTGAGAAAGTCAAGGAAAGACCCGTCTATCCGGCGGACCTGCTGGGCAGCATGTACCTGCTGGCGGGCATCGACGCCACGGCCAAGCTGCCCCATCCCTGGGGGCTGGATGCCCACGTGCTGGACACCGAGAACGAAGGCATGAAGTCGGCCGGGCTGCTGGAAGAGATCATGTAGACCAGCGACGGAGCGTGGCGGCATGGTCGTGCGAAGACGGCTGCCAGGCCGTGTTCCCGGCCCGATTGCAGCGTTCGCAGGAGTTTTCGCCGATGCCGAAACGGCAGATAATGGAGGAGTTCATGAGTCGACTCAATAGGCTTCCGATCCTGGGGCTGGCCATCCTTGTGGCCGCTGCATCCTCAGTCAGGGCGCAGAACCAGTACATCGGTTACGTCTATCCCGCCGGCGGCCAGCAGGGCACCACCTTCCCGATCCGGCTGGGTGGACAGGGCCTCGTTCATGCTTCGGACGTGGTCGTGAGCGGGGACGGGGTTTCCGCTCGGCTGGTCGATTACAACCGGGTGATGAGCAACGAGGAGCACGGGTTGCTCCGACAGCAACTCGACCGAGTTGCAGAAGAAGGAAGCGACGCTGGACGACGTGATGGCCGCCAAGATGGCCTCGTTCGAGTTTCCCGCGCCCATCGGCCCGGTGGAAGAGCCGAAACCGGGCGAGAAGGAGGCGAAGCCGGAACCTCCCAAGTCCGAGAAGGAAATGGCCAAGCAGAAGCTGATCGAACGGATCCAGAAGGTGTTCGCGGATGACGAGCGCAATCCGGCCGTTCGTTCCCAGACCGAGCTCGTCTTTGCCGAGATCACGGTGGCGCCCGACGCCAAACCGGGCCGGCGAGAGATCCGGGTGATCACCAAACAGGGGGTCTCCAACCCGCTGCCCTTCTACGTGGGCCAGGTGCCCGAAGTCGCCCGCAAGCCGATGAAGACCTGTCAGCTCCCGGTGCTCGGCAAGGAGTATCTGGCCCAGCGCAAGAGGCCGCCGGAAGAAGTGGAGCTGCGCATCACGGTGCCGTGCACGATGAACGGCCAGGTCGCCCCGGGCGAGGTGAACCGGTATCGTTTTCCGGCGAGCAAGGGGCAGCGCCTGGTCATCTCCGCCAAGGCTCGGGAGTTGGTGCCCTACGTCGCCGACGGCGTTCCCGGCTGGTTCCAGGCCGTGCTCCGGCTCCGCGATGCCAACGGCAAGGAGGTGGCCTACGACGACGATTTCCGTTTCAACCCCGACCCGGTGATCTATTTCGAGGTCCCCGAGGACGGCGAGTATGTGCTGACCATCAACGAGGCGCTGTTTCGCGGCCGCGAGAGCTTCGTGTATCGCATCACCGTCGATGAGCTGCCCTTCGTGACCAGCATCTTCCCGCTTGGGCGGCCGTGTGGGCGAGCCGGTCAAGATCGAGATGGACGGCTGGAACCTGGAAAAGGCGACGCTCTCGCCACCTCCCCGGGACGCCAAGCCAGGCGAGTATCTGATTGCCGCCACCGACGGGAAGTTCGTCTCCAACTACGTGCCCTTCGCCCAGGACACGCTGCCCGAGTGCCTGGAAAACGAACCCAACGACGAGCCGTCCCAGGCACAGAAGGTGAGCCTTCCCATCATCGTCAACGGGCGCGCGGATCGACCGGGTGACTGGGACGTCTTCGAGGTGGAAGGAAAAGCCGGTGAGACCATCGTCGCGGAAGTGTCCGCGCGCCGGCTCGGCTCCCCGTACGATTCCTTCCTCAAGGTCACCGGCGCGGATGGCAAGATCATCGCGCTGAACGACGATCATTTCGACGCGGGATCAGGGCTGAACACCAACCACGCCGATTCCTACCTCATGGTGAAGCTGCCCGCCGACGGAAAATACTTCATCCACCTCGGCGAACAAGACGCGACACGGCGGAAAGGAGTACGCCTACCGGCTCCGGATCAGCCAGCCGCAACCCGATTTCGCGTTGCGTTTGATCCCTTCCCGAATCTCTCTGCCCAGCAAGGGGTCCGCCGCGGTGACCGTCTTCGCCATCCGTAAGGACGGCTTCGACGGGCCGATCACCCTGAGCTTCCCGAACTTGCCGCAGGGGCTCGAATCGCCGGGCGCCACGCTGGCGGCCAAACAAGAGGCCGTGGGGCTGGGGGTGAAAACCAGCCTGACGGCGATGGAAAAGCCGGTGAACCTCACCGTCGTGGGCACGGCGAAAATCGGCGACCGGGAACTCGTCCATGAGGCCGTGCCGGCCGAAGACAAAATGCAGGCCTTCCTGTGGCGCCATCTCTTGCCCGCGGAAAACCTGCCGGCCCTGGTCTTCGATCCCTCCTACCAACCACCCGCCGATCGCATTCGCCCGCCGATCCGGGACGAGGATCGGCCCAAGGGTGTCCAGCCCACCTTGCAGAAATCGTCGGTCGACTGGTATCTGAGACAGATCGAAAGTCTCTATCAAGAGTGGTTCCTCACCGACGAGTTCGCCAACCGCGAGATCGCGAACATCGAAGCGCGTCTCATCAAATGAGAGCCATCCCAAAGAGGAAGAAGCCGCCTTGTGACACCTTCGGGGGGTCTTGACTGAGAAGCTATCCGGGAAGCCCCGAAGGGGCGGCATCGAATAGCCAGGGGCGTCAGCCCCTGGAACGGGTCAACGACGCGATACAGGACCCCTCCGCAGCCCCGCAGGGGCGACAGAAGACCAAGTGGCATCCCAGCTTCTGTCGCCCCTGCGGGGCTGCGGAGCGTCTGGCGCGGTCGCGGCCCCAGCTCCAGGGGCTGACGCCCCTGGCTATTCGATGCCGCCCCTTCGGGGCTAAGATCAGACTTCCCGGACAGACTCTGAGAATCTGTCCCAGAAGGGGCGATCCGGTGATTCGGTTTCCGCCCCGAGGGGGCGGAAGTGAATAGCCCAGGGCGTCAGCCCTGGGAACCAGGGCGGTAGAAGCCCGCGTCTTCCTTTCGCCCCGTCGGGACTGCGGAGAGGGTTTCTTGTGCCTGTTTCGCGGTCCCAGGGCTGACGCCCTGGGCTATTCACTTCCGCCCCTACGGGGCTTCGGGGCGGAAACCGGAATCACCGAATAGCCACTTCGGGGACAGATCCTCAGCCCGGGGGAGGGGCGGAAGGTGTGAGAACGGGCGGGCGGCCGATCGCTCGGAGCAGCCGGAACTGGGCCCGATTGTACGCCAGCACGGCGTTGAGGTAGTCGGCACGGGCCTGGGCCAGCGCCTGGATCGGCTGGAGGACCTCGATCGGCCGGGTCGCCCCGGGCAGGCCGGCCCCGCGACGGATGTTGGTCAGGTTCAGTCCCAGTGACGCGGTCGCCTCGGTGACGGACTCTCTGGCCTCATCCATCCAGTCCACGGCCGCGGCGCGGGCCTTGTAGGCCGCGACCACATCGCTGGCCACCTGCGCCTGGACGCGGACCAGGTCGATGTCCGCCGTCCGCTGCTGGGCCTCCGCACTGCGGCGGAAGCCGCGGTCGCTCAGGCCGAGCCCCCGCAGCTCCCAGAACAGGCTCGTGGCGACGTCGCCCCGGGTGTTGAAGTTGCCGAAGAACGCATTCGGGCCCCCGCCGAAGCCGCCCCCCGAGTACGTGAGCGCGACGCTCGGCACAAACGGGCGGAGTTTGGCCTGCTTGAACCGGAGCACGGCCGCTTCCACCAGTTCCCGGGCCTGCGCCAGCTCCGGTCGATTCCGCCAGCCCTGGCAGATCAGGTCGTCGAGCGGGATGTGCTCGGGGACGAGCCGGAGGACGGTCTCGGCCGGCTCGACCGGCGCGACCACCACGTGCGGATCGAGCAAAAGCGGGCGGACCAGGTTGGCCGAGGCGACCTCCAGCTCGCCGACGGTGGCCCGGATCGCCCCGCGACGACTCCGCAGCTCGGTCAGCATGCGGTGGTAATCGGCCTCCAGACCCGCCCCGGACCGGGCGTAGGTCCCCGTGATGTCCGCCAGGACCTGGGCGTTGCCGGCCGCCTCGCGGCGATGGCCAGTCTGCCGGCGGCGAGCTGGAGGTCGAAATACGCCTCGGAGACCGCCAGCAGGGCGTTGTTGGTCGCCACCTGGACCCCGGCCTCGTTGGCGGCGATGACCCGCCGCGCGGCCCGGGTTCCGTAGATCGCGTCGGAGAGCCGCAGCACCCCGCTCAGGGTGTTCAGAGGCGGAAAGCCACTCCCCGGCGGCGCGGCCGGGAAGCTGTTGGCCAGGCTGGCCGTCGTGCCGAGGAACAGCGAGCCGCGGCTGACCGTCTGGACGCGACCATCGATTCCCTGGACCTGCCCGTCGACGCGGTAGTAGGTCGGGCCGGTGAAGAGGCTGGGCAGCCACAGCCCGCGGGCCTCGTCCAGCTCGCCCAGGGCCTGCAACACCTGCTGCCGGGCCGTGGCGATGTCCAGGTCGCGCGCGCCCGCCAGGCGGAGCGCGGTCGCCAGGTCAATCGGCTGGACCACCGGGCCGGCCGGCAGCGGCAGCGGCGCGGCGGCGGGGAGCGGCGCGGCGGGGGCGGTCGCGGAGTTCACCGCGAAGGGGCTCGACACCGGAGAGGGGCGTGCCTCCTGCGGCGGTGCGGCCCCGACCCCGAGCGCCGCGAGCAAGAGCAGCGTGGCCACCAGGCCCCGGTGCGGCTTTGCCGATGAGTCCACGGGGAGACCCTCCTGGTCCGACCGCCGTCTGGAAGCGAGTGACGTTGCGAACACGCCTGCTCCGGCGCGAGCCCGCCGGGTAGAGTCTGTTCCGGAAGTCCTCGAAGTGCGCGAACGATCTCTCGGACCCCCTCTCCCCTTGCGGGAGAGGGCTGGGGTGAGGGGGAAGGATCGAGGGCCGGGCGACGCGCCACTCCCCCTCTCCCTCACCCTCCCCCGCGAGGGGGGGAGGGGACCAGAAAAGCGCTTCCGGAGCTTTCGCTCAGAGTCTGTCCCAATAGCCCCAAAGGGGCGGCAGTGAATAGCCCGGGGCGTCAGCCCCGGGAACAGGGAACGACTGCGCCACACACCCTCTCCGAAGCCCCGAAGGGGCGACAGAGGTTCTCTGTCCTGCGGACCTCTCTGTCGCCCCTTCGGGGCTGCGGCGGAAGGTTCTCTCGTCGCGGCTCCGGTTCCCGGGGCTGACGCCCCGGGCTATTCACTTTCGCCCCTTTGGGGCTTTTGGGACAGACGCTTAGAGCCTATCTCAGTAGGGTGCGTGAAACGCACCCATCTCTTCGTCGGACAAAGACTGGGTGCGTTTCACGCACCCTACTGAGAGAGGCTCTAAGAAGTGTGATCGGTCAATATCACGGTCCGATATGACGGATCGTCTCGTGGGCAACGCCAGGAAGAGCCAGGTCGGCCGGGAGAATCCGCGCCGCCGTCAAGGCTTCGCGCCCGCGGCGGGAGGATTTGCCGGAGCGACCACGTCGACGGGCTGCCCGTCCGTGAGCGAGGCGGCGTTGGCCTTCACCACCGCTTCCCCGCCCTCCAGGCCCGAGACGACTTCCGTCCGCGTGCCATCGTTCAGCCCGATCTCGATCGGCCGGCGCACGGCCTTGCCGCCCACGATCGCGACGCAGTAGCTACTGTCCTTCTCCTGCACGACGGCCGTCGTCGGCACGGTCAGGACGTCGGGATGCTCCTCGACGATGACGGTGGCATAGGCATACAGGCCCGGAAGGAGCGTGCCGCCCGGATTGGGCAGGTCGATCTCGGCGCGGATCGTCCGCGTCTTCGGGTCGAGCGCCCAGGAGATCCGAGAGACCTTCCCCGCGACGGTCCGGCCCTTCATCGCCTGGAGCTTGACCTCGGCGCGGTCGCCGGGATTGAGCGCCGGGGCGAACGCCTCGGGGACGTCGACCGTGATGGTGACGACGTCGGACCGGGCCACGATGAACAGGGGCTCGCCGGTGGCTCCGGGTTGGGTCAATTGGCCGGTGTCCACGTTGCGCCGGGTCACAATGCCGTCGAAGGGGGCCTGGATCTTGGTGTAGCCGAGGATGCGCCTCGACGCGCCGGGCATCCTCCTTGGCCACCTCGATGGTGGCGGCCGCGGCGCCGAGGTCGGACTGCGCCTGGTCCAGCGCGGCCTGGCTCTGGATCAAGCCCACTTCGGCCGTCTTGACCTGGGCCTCGACCTCCGCTTCGGCCGCCTCCGACGCGCGGAGCTTGTTCCGGGTCTCATCGAGCAGGCTGCCGGTCTGCGCCCGCTCGCGGAACAGTTGCTCGACGCGCGTGAACTGGGCCTGCCAGAGGGCGAGGTCGGCCTTCGCCCGCGTGATCCCGGCCCGGACCTCGGTCGCGTTTCGTCTCGGCGCCCGCGTCGTTGGCCGCGGCGAGCTGGACCGCGGCCTCGGCCTGCTTGTACTTGGCGGCGGCCTGCTCCACCGCCGCCCGCTTCTGCCGGAGCTCCGCCTCCAGCTCGGGGACCGACAGCTCCGCGAGCACCTGGCCCTTCTTGACCGCCGCGCCGATGTTGACCGCCCAACTCTTGACGTAGCCCTGGACATTGGCGTAGAGCGCCGTCGTCTCGAACGCCTGGATCTGGCCCGGCTCGCCGACGCTCCGGCGGACGGTGTGCCGCTCGGGGCGGACGGCCTCCACGCGCATCACCGGTGGCGCGGTCCGGGCCGCCTGGCCCTCGGAGGGCCGCGCGCAACCGGTGATGAGCGCCATCAGGATCGTTCCGCTTGCAAGACGAATCACCGGGGGGCGAGTCGTGCGCGGCATGACGTTTCTTCCTGCCAGAGGTCAGAGGATCGGCTCGGGGCCACGGCCGGTCTGGGCCCCGGGTCCACCCGATGGCCCCTGGGGCTGGAGGGCCTGCGGCACGCCGTCGGCCGACGGGCGGGCCGGCTCGGGCGCCTCACGCTCCTCCTCGTGGTAATGCGGGCTCGCGGGGTCGTCCGGGTCGATGGAGGCCGATTCCCGGCCCGCCTTCCCCTGGACCAGTGCAAAGACGGTCGGGAGCACGGTCAAGGTCGCGATGGTCGCGGCCACGAGGCCGCCGATGACCGCGCGGCCGAGCGGGGCCGTCTGTTCGCCGCCTTCGGTCAGGACCAGGGCCATCGGCACCATGCCGGCGATCATGGCGCAACTGGTCATGAGGATGGGCCGGAGCCGGCCCTGGGCGCCGGCGACGGCGGCCTGGTCCGCGCCGGCTGCCTCTTCGCGGCGGTGCCCCTCGGCGAAGGTGACGAGCAGGATGGCGTTGGCGACCGCGACGCCGATGGCCATGATCGCCCCCATGAACGACTGGAGGTTGACCGTCGTGCCGGTCCACCACAACATCAGGACCACGCCCGCGACCACCGCCGGGGTGGTCGAGACGACGACCAGGGCGAGCTTCACCGACTGGAAGTTCGCGGTGAGGAGCAGCAGGATGACGACGATCGACATGCCGAGACCGATCGCCAGGCCCTGGAGGATCTCCTCCATCGGGGCGATCTGCCCGCGCACATCGACGGTCGCGCCCTTGGGAGGGGCGCCGACCTGCTTGAGCACCCGCTCGACGTGGCCGGCGACTCGCCCCAGGTCCTCGCCGGCGATGTTCGCCGTCAGGCTCACGGTGCGCTTCATGTTGTAGCGGTCGTACTCGCCCGGCATCGTCCCCGGGCGCACCTGCGCCACGTCGCGGAGCAGCAGTGGCCGCCCGGCCCCGGGTGGCTGGATCGGCACCGTCTCCACTTCCTCGATCGAGTCCATGACCTGGTACGGGATCTCGACCTGCACCTGGTAGCCGATCCCGGTCTTCGGGTCGGGCCAGTAATTCGGCACGACGAAACGGCTGGACGACGTGGCCGCGACCACCGAGCGCGCCACGTCCTGCATCGTCACGCCGCTGAGCCCGCGCGCTCGCGGTCCACGTCGATGCTGATCGTCGGGTAGTCGAGCGACTGGCCGTACTGGAGGTCACGCAGCGCGCGGATCTCGGTCAATTGCTGGCGGAGCTTCTCCGCGAAGGCACGGTCGTCGGCGAGGCTCGGGCCGGTGACGGCGACCTCGACGGGCGTGGGCGAGCCGAAGCTCATCACCGCGCTGACGATGTCGGCCGGCTCGAACGAGAGCCGCGCGTCCGGCATCTGTTTTGCGAGCTCCTGGCGGAGCCGTTCCTTGAGCCGCTCGATATCGACCTGCGCCCCGGCCTTCATGGCCACGCGGAGAATCGCCTCCTCGGGCCCGCCGGTCCACTGGTAGATGGCGTTGATCGGGTAGCTCGACGGGATGAGCCCGACGTAACCGATGGAGATGGCCACCTTGTCGCGACCAACCTCCTTGCCGATCGTCTCCAGGGCCGCGATGGCGAGCTTCTCGGTCTCCTCGTACCGTGTCCCGGTCGGCGCCTTCAGGCGCAGTTGGAAGCGGCCGGCGTCGACCTTGGGGAAGATCTCCAGCCCGAGCGAGCGGCCGACGACGACGATCACGCCGAGGGTCGCGACGAGGTAGGCCGGGACCACGACCCAGCGCCAGCGGACGACACCGCCGATGGCCCGGCCATAGGCGTCGCGGCCCCGCTCGAACGCGGAACGCCGGTGCTCGCCCGCCGCCGGACGATGGTGATGGTGGCGCAGCAGCCAGGTGGAGAGGACCGGCACGAACGTGCTGGAGAGGAGGTACGAGGTCACCATCGCGAAGCCGACGGCCAGCGACAGCGGGACGAACAGCGCCTGGGCCGCCCCCTGCATGAAGAACGACGGGATGAAGACCGCGAGCACGCAGAGCATCGCCAACAGCCGCGGGACGGCCGTCTGCTGGTTGCCCCGCCGGACGGCGCGCGCCACCGACGAGGTGCCCTCCATCTGGTGGTGGATGTTCTCGACCTCGACGGTGGACTCATCCACCAGGATGCCGATGGCCAGCGCCAGCCCGCCGAGGGTCATGAGGTTGATGGTCTGCCCGGTGAGCCACAGCGCAATCAAGGCGCCGCACAGGGCGAACGGGATATTGAGGACGACGACAATGACGCTCCGCCAGTCGCGCAGGAAGAGCAGCACCATCAGTCCGGTGAGCGCGGCGCCCATCAGGCCCTCGATCACGACGCTCCACATGGCCCGAGTGACGGTCGGCGATTGATCGAACTCGAAGCTGACCTTGATGTCGTCGGGGAGGACCGCCTGCATGCTGGGCAGGGCCTTCTTGACGTTGTGGACCACCGAGACGGTCGAGGCGTCGGCCCGCTTGGTCACGAGGATGTAGACCGCGCGGCGGCCGTTGACGAGCGCGTAGCCCGTCGGGATATCGCTGGCGTCCTGGATGGTGGCCACGTCGCGGAGGTAGACCGTCGGGTCCTGACCGGGCCGGATGGGGATCGTCTCCAGCTCCTGGACCTGCCGGACCAGGGAGTTGATCGGCACGATGGGCATCATCTTGCCGATGCGGACGTTGCCCGAGGGGCTGATGGTATTGCCGGCGCTCAGGGCCGCGATCACCTCGTCGGGCGACATCCGGTAGGCGCGGAGCCGGTCGGGATCGACGCGCACGACCACGGTCCGCTGGTTGCCGCCGAAGGGGGGCGGCGCGGAGACGCCCGGCAGGCTGGCGAACATCGGCCGCACCTTGAACAGCGCCTGGTCCTGGATCTCGCCGATCGACTTGGTCTCGCTGGAGAGCACGAGATAGCCGACCGGGACGCTGCCGGCGTCGAAGCGGGTGACGAACGGCGAGACGGTCCCCGGCGGCATGAAGGCGCGGGCCCGGGTGACGTAGCCGATCGTCTCGGCCATCGCCTGCGCCATGTTCGTGCCCGGGTGGAAATAGAGCTTCATCACCGCCATGCCCTGGACGTTGCGGCTCTCGACGTGATGGATGCCGGTGATGTAGAGGAAGTGATACTCGTAGTAGTTGGTGAGGAGCCCCTCCATCTGGGCCGGGTCCATCCCGCCATAGGGCTGGCAGACGTAGACGACGGGGAGGTTCAGGTTGGGGAAGATGTCGATCGGCATCCGGAGGACGGCGAGCACGCTCCCCAGCGCGATGGCGGCGACGAGGACCATCACCGTGAACGGTCGCCGCATCGCGAAGACGATCGGGTTCATGAGGTCCGTCCGTCGTTGAGTGCCGTGGCGTCAAAAGGGATCATCGTGTTTCACCCGATCCTTCGGCCCGGGCGCCGTCCGGCGGATCGAGGGCGTGGGCGGGTCGTCGTGCAAGACTTCCTTGACCAGCTCGCGGAGCCTGGCCTTGGCTTGCACCAGTGCTTCGGCCCCCTCGGGCGTGGCCCGGTAGTACTTGCGCTGCTTGCCGCCAACGACCTCGGCGCGCGTTGTGAGGTAGCCGAGCTCCTCGAGCTGATGGAGCAGCGGGTAGAGCGTGCCGGGCCCGATGTCGTAGCCGTGGCGGCGCAGCTCCTCCATCATCTCCACGCCGAAGATGTCCTCCCGCGTCGCGTGGTAGAGGATGTGCATCCGTACGAACCCCCCGAAGAACATCCTGGTCAGCACATCGCTCACGTCTTGCCGCTCCGATATCGGTAGTCAATATTATTAGAGCGTTCCGCGCTCGTCCCGGCAAGGTGCCGGGTGCCGGAGAGAAGTGCGGAGCGGGATCGGAATCAGGCCCACGCCATCATGGCCCAGATCGGCGGGCCTATCTCACCGATCGGCGCCCGCGCGCTGGATTTGGATGTTGTCGAGAAAGAAGACGGTGTCCTGAAGCGCGGTGCTGCTGAAGCCCAGCCAGTTCAGCTCGTGAAAATCCGCACCGGTGATCGGCAGCTTGTCGAAGCGCTGAGCGGGCGCGTCGGGGGTCGACAGCGTGAGCTGGAACGTCCGGGCGCGTTTCTTGCCGAGCCGGGCTTCTACCTCCACGTGAACCCACCGGCCGGTGGGAAGCGTGGCGAGACGAGCGCCGCCCGCGCTCACGTGGCCGTTGCCTTCCAGTTGCACGCTGGGCCCGACATTCCGCGGATACGCGGTCGTGTCGCGCCATTCGGTGAAGAACTGCGCCGCCGGTTCGAGCCAGGCGTCGAAACTCTGGCGCACGAGCCCCTCGGTGATGTGCGGTTCGTAGTAAAAATGGGGCTGCCACGATGGCTCAAGGGCCTTCGAATCGACCACCTTCAAGGCGTGTTTGCCGCGGGCGGCCTTCTCGTCGCTGACGGTGATCGAGGCCCCTTGCTCTTCCCCGCTCACCCGGGCATGCGCCGGGTGCCTGCCGACGGGAGTGGTCTCGAAATCGTCGTCGATTTGCAGAGGCGCCGGCGGCGCGGGCGGGGGCGGCAACGCGATGACGGGGCACTTCGAGTGGCTGGCCTCGCTCACCCACGCAGGGTCGCCATGAAGGCCCACGCTGCTGATGTCAAACGGCTGGAAGCCCAGCGTCAAGGCGGGAGAGTCAGGCTTGAGGCGAAAATCCCGGTGCGCGGCATCGACGAACCGCGGATCGGCGATCAAGGAATTTTTATCCAGCCCCAGTTCTTGCCATTGCGCGAAGGTCCGGCGGTAGAAACGGAGCCGATCGGCGCCTCCCGTGTGCCAGTAGACGTTCTCGTCCCAGGTGCCCAGCGGCTCCCTGGCCGCCAGCCGATCGTTGAGCCAGTGCTCACCGATCGGGATGAGCAGCTCGCCTTGAGTCAGGTACACGATGTTGCGCTTGAACGTGTTCGGGCGTTTCTCATTGCAGGGCCACAGGGCATCGTTGGCCGACAGGCGCGAAGATGTTGTTCTGAATAACATGCTCGTGACCGCCATTATTGTACATCAGCCCGCCGCTGAGCGTGTTGTAGACAAGGTTGTTCTCGACCAGGTAGCCGCCGCAGGTCGCGTCGAGGTAGATGCCCCAGCCGAGCGGCGGGTTCGAATACGGCCACATGTCGTGGAAGACGTTATTGCGGATGACGCTCCCGGGCGAAACGCCCAGACAGTAGATCAGGCCCGCGTCGCTGAGTACGCCGTGTCCCATGTCGTGCACATGGTTTAGCTCGATCACATTATGGTGCGTGCGATTCGGGGCGTCATTCCAGTTCCAGCCGATGCTCATGCCGGAATAGCGCAGATCGTGGATGTCATTGTGCGCGATGCGGTTGCCGCTGCTCTGAGCGACCCAGATGCCGATCCCCGCCGCGTAGACATGGCCGCCGTCGAAGATGTGGTTGTTGTCCACGAGGATCCGGCTCGACTCGCCCGCGTCCGTGCGCCGGGTTGGGCTCGCCGACGCGGATGCCGCCGGCGCCCAGGTCAAACAGACGGTTCCGCTCGATACGGCAGTCCTTGCAACCGCGTCGGAACCACGCTCCGTACGTGCCGACGTGTGCCACCTCGCAGCCTTCCAGCGCGCAGTTTCGCGCACCGTCCGCCACGATCGCCGCGGGCACTTCCACGGCGGCCTGCGTGCTGCTGTTGCCTTTCGGCGCGAGCTCCCAGTCCGCGTGGTGGAATGCCAGTCCGCGCAGCGTGACGTGCTCGACGAACCGCCCCTCGTCGGCGTTGCCGGCGATGCGCACGAGCTCGCCCAGGCGCGGCGCGACGACCTCCGTCTCGCCGAGCGTCTCGCCGGGCATCGGCCCGTAGCTCAAGAGCCCGTCGCGCGGTTCAGGTACCATTCGCCAGGCTGGTCGAGCAGTTCGAGCGCGTTCTCCACGTAGTAGCGCTGCGCGTGTTCCCAGTAGCCGATGCCCCACCACTCCTTCAAGGGCGCCGCGAACGTGACCACGTTCGTCTTCTCGTTTATGGACGCGAGCGGATGGATCGAGGTTTCCCAGGAATGCATGAGGACCAGGTTCACGTCGCTCAAGCGTTCCCACGGCTTGAGGTCGCCGGGCGCGAAGACGAACTGGTCGCGGGCGGTCGCCTTCCCCCGGGCGTCGCGCGGACCGGGCAGCAGATCGGCCACGCGGAAATACCCGGAGTTCGGCGCTCGCGACCGCGTCCGGCGGTGCCCGCCGACGAACAATTGCCGGAAGTACCAGCCCCCGCGCTGAGCCTCGGGGAGGACGGTTTCCCACAGGGCACCGTGCTGGCGAAAGCCGCTGAGGACGCGCCCGCCGCTGAACACCGGCCGCTCGCCGCGGTAGGCTTCGAAGACCACCGGGGCGTTCGCCGTGCCCGAGTCGACCGGCTCGAGCACGAATGGGGCATCCATGCGATAGACGCCGCCCCGAATCTGCACCGTCATCGGCTCGGGCGCGCCTGGGCCGTTGCGCGCTTGCCGGATCGCGTCCCGCGCCCCCATCAGAGACGCCAGCGGCCCATCGCTGCGGTCGGCATTCACTTCCGCGAGCTTGCCAGACCAGCGATCGCTGCCGCTGGTCGCAACGTAGAGCACCGTCGCGCCGGCCACCGGGATGAACCGCAACAGACCGCTCACGACGAGCAGGACGACAAAGAGCCGCAGTCGCGATCGGCGGGAGAGCTTCATGGTGCACCGTCCTGGATGGCGTCGCCGCAGTGAGAGGCGCGGCCCGCCGGTTCGGCCCGAGGCCAGCTTCTCACACCGTGCCGAGAGTCAATGCATACCTTGCACGCCAAACATCTACCATCTTGCGAGAACGAAAGCCAGCCGCGCGGTGGCGTTCCAGGATCGTGGCACCGGGCCGGCTCGATCCCTGCGAGCGCCGATCGAACACCCTCCTCCATCCCTTTGGTCCGCGTGTCGAGGAGCCGAACCTTGCGAATTGGGCAGACTTCTATAGACTAACAGTAGTCCTCAGCGCACGCGGCGATCCGCCTCAGCCGCCTTCGAGTTTCGCAAGTCCCTGTTTCTGGAATCACATTCCTTCTTCCGTTCCGGATTCCCGACGATCCGGATTCTCGGCGGCGGCATTTGTCGCTGGGTGTCGCCACTCACCACATGGAATCGAGACTCTGCGTGGGAACTCGAATCCGCCCAAAGCGCGTTTCTCCCGGGCACCGGGCGGGCTGGGGCTGGCCATGGGCTGTCTTGCTCACCCTGTTGTGCGGGCTGATGAGCGCCCGCGCAGACCAGGGGGCGGGAGCGATCCCCGAGAGTCCGCTCCCACCCGGCGAGGAGGAGCCGATCTTTCGCCTCGAAACCAGCGGCGCCACGAGCCTGGTGACCGGACTGGCCTTCGCGCCGGACGGGAGCAGCCTGTATGCCGCGGGCTGGGATAAGATCGTGCGCGTGTGGACGCTCGATCCGGCCCGGGGCGCCTTCGAGCCCAATGCCCGGGCGACGTATCGCGTGCCGATCGGACCCGGACTGGACGGCGTGATCAACAGCCTGGCGCTTTCCTCTGATGGCGAGGTGCTCGCCGTGGCCGGCCAGGGATTGATGCGCGGGACGGCGGGGTTCCGGCGGCCCGGCCATTTCGTGCCCTTGACCGCGATCTCGGAGGCCATGCAGCGCGACCAGGGACTGATCTGCGTGTTTCACACGCGGGGTATCCCGCCGCGGGTCGGGTTGCTGCGCGGACATCGCGGGCCGGTGCTGGCCCTGGCGTTGACCCCGAACGAGCCCGGACGGCCCCTCGTGCTCGCGTCGGCGGCGCAGGAGGGCGAGCAGGGCGTGGTTCGGGTCTGGGACGTCGAGCGCGGCGAACTCCTGGCGACCTTGCCCGGCCTGCCCCGGCTCGATCCCGACCGCGGTTTGCGACCGGCCCTGGTGGTGCGGCATCGCGGCGCCGGCCCGCGTGAAATGGACGTGGCGGTGGCCTGGGGGGATGGGAAACTGCGGCTCTGGGACGTCGCCCGCGAGCCCGCCGCGGCCGTGGTGATCGACGACAGCAAGCTCAATGGGACTCTGGCCTGGTTCGCGCCGGTGGGACTGATCACGGGCGGCTTTCAGGACCCGGCCTTCGGCGGCCGTCTGAAGTTCTGGGCACCGCGCGGCGCGGACACGGCGGAATGGCCGGGGCATCCCCCGTTGCGGTTCCCGCCGGCGCCGGACGGCCTGAAGGTCGATACCCCCGTGGCATTGGGCCTGCTGGCAACGGTTCCCGGCCATGCCCCCGATATCGCCGCCGTCCTGCTGGCCCGGCTCCCGCTGCGACGGCCGGGCGGCGCGGCCGCCTCGCAGTTCGAGACGATCCTGCAACTCCGGCCGCTGGACCCCGCGCGCTCAGGGACCATCCTGGCCCACCTCGCGCTCGGCACGGTCCCCGGCACCCGGCCGCCGATGCCCGTCCTGGCGGTGGACCCCACCGGCCGTCGCCTGGCGGTCGCGTTCCGGCCCGATCATCGCATCGAGATTTTCACGATTGCCGATCTGCTCGCGGGTCGATCGCCGCCGGCGCAAGCTTGCGCAGTCCGGGGCTGACGGTCCTCCAGGCGGCTTTCGTCCGCAAGGGCGAGGACTCGGGATTGCTTCTGGATGAGCGTCCCAAGGAACGTCAGGGCCAGCCGCCGCGCGCCGTGAGGCCGGGCAGCCGCGTCTTCGACTTCCGGAACCGGGCCTTCGCGACGAAGCCCGGGGACTGGACGCTGGCCGTGGCCTCGTCGGCGGGCTGGTCGATCCGGTTCGTCCCCAACGAGCGCGACGAGAAGCAGCTTATACGGCCGGCGGTCGTGCTCCGCGCCCGGCCGGCAACGAGACGCGGGTGTGGCTGGAACCGGGCGACGTGCCGACCGACCTCGCGCTCTTGCCGCCGCGCGCGGCGCGGCGCGGTCGGCCCGTGCTGGCGGCGGCGGTGCTCGACCGCCAGGGCGCGCCGCGCTTGGGCCTTTACGATGCCTCGACCGGCGCCCAGGTCCGCGCCTTGAGCGGTCCGACCGGCCCGGTCCGTAGCCTGAGCTTCTCCAGCGACGGCCGCTGGCTCGTCTCGGCGGCCGAGGACCAGATCGTTTCCCTCTGGAACGTCGCGGATCTCGAAGCCAGCCGGGAGCGGCTCAAGCGGCTGGAGGGCGTGGAGCTGAAGCTGGACGACAACGGCCTGACCGTCGAATCGGTGGCGGACAGCGCGGCGGTGCCCGGCAACGCCCTCCGCGTCGGCGACCGGATCGCGGGACTCGTGGAAGCGGGCCAGGAGCGCCGGTTCGATTCGCCCGTGGGCCTGGTCCAGGCGATCCTCGCGCATGAGCCGGGCCAGACCCTCACGCTCCGGCGCCAGCGGCCCGGCGCGGACCCGGCCGACGTGAATCTGAAGCTCGCGCAGGCGATCGACGAGCGGAAGCCGGCCGCGTCGTTGTTCCTCGCGACGGCGGCGGGCGGGGCCGATCCCACCCCGCGCTGGGTGGCCTGGACCCCGCTGGGGAATTACGACCTGAGCGACCTGGCCGCCGAGAACCTGCTGGGCTGGCACTTCAACACGGGCCGGCCCGAGGCCCCGACCTCCTTCGCCGTGGCGGCGAACTACCGCAAGTCGCGGTGCGCGGGCCTGCTCGACGAGGTGATTCTGGGAGGCCCGCGCCCGCCGCCACCGCCCCCGCCGCCGCCCCGGGCGGAATCTGTTGCTCGATCCGCCCGCCCAGCCGGATCGTGACGGGCGCGGTCTGCTCCGCGAGCCGCCCCGCGCGCTCAGCCTGATGCTCCTGGATCGGCGGTTTCCGCTCGAATTTCTCGGCCAGGTCCAATGGTCGCTCGACGGCCGCGATCTCGGCCCCCTGCCCCGCGCGGCCGAGCGGTTCTGGACGGCCGATCTCGTTGCGCAGAAGCTCAAACCACGGCAGTGGCACGAGGCGGTGGTGTCGATCCTGACCAGCGAGGCGACGCCCCGCGTGTTCACCTTCCGGCACACCTTCCGGTTCGTACCCGAGCCGCCGGTCATCGACGTGGACCAGGCCGCGCGTCTCCTGGCCGTCAATCATGATGCGTTCGTGGTGTCGGCCCGAGTCCGGGCGCATGGGAGAAAGAGCCACTGCGCGTGCGCCTGCGGCATCACACGGGGACGGCTCCCGACGTGGAGCGCACCCTCTCCGGTCCGAGTCCCTTGACGGTCCTGGAGACGATCACGCTGCGGGAAGGGGTGAACACGATCGAGCTGGAGGCGAGCCCGGCCGACATGCTCCCCGACGACACCGCGCTCGAGACCCGTCGCGCGGCGCCGCTGGTCGTCGTCTTCACCAAGATCCCGACGCCGCCCCCCAGAATCACGCTTCAGGCCGTGGAGCCGCTGGCCGACGGGGAGGAATCCTTGACGCCCCGGCCGGACGAGCCCCTGGCGTTCGTCGTCGATGTACCGCGGGTCCGCCTGGTGGGACGGATCGAGGGCGTGGCCGCCCTCAGCGCGGCGCGCACGGTTTGACGCGGCGGCCGGCCCGGGGCAGACCCTGGAGCGATTCCGTCCCGGTCCGGCCCGGTCGTTCGATTTTCAAGAGACGCTGGATCTGGCTCCCGCCGTCGAACCGCGCACGATCCGGCTGCAAGCGCGTGCCGGCGACAGCGCGCCGGCCGAGCTGTCGTTGACGCTCCGATATCAGCCGCCCGTGCCGGCGATCGACCAGATGGCGCTGCTGCCGGCCGAGGGAGTCGTTTATGACAATCCCGACGGCACGCCGCCGCGAGTACAGATGGTGGCCCGGCTGACCCTGCCGGCGGATCGGCAACCGTTCGAGAACGCCGTCTTGCTCAACGGGACCGCGCTGCCCGCGCCGGCTGAGTTCCATCCGGCCGACGGTACCGTCACCGCCTGGGTCACTCCCCGGCCCGGTGACAATCAAGTCCGGCTCCGACTCGCCAACGCCTGGGGTGCCACGGTGGTCAGCGAGCCGGTCACAGTCCATTACCTGCGCCCGCCGCGCATCGGTGCCGTCGACCGTCACGCCGCTGGGGGACCGTCCCTTCGCGGACCTGTCGGCGCGGGTCGAGACGCCGTCCGGCCTGGACCCGACGCGCGCCCGGCTGGAAATCACGGGATCGAGCAGCCGCGACCCCGTGATCGTGGAAGAGGCGTCTTTCCAGCGCGTCGGGGACCACTGGACCCTGTCGGCCCGCGCGCTGCCGCTGGGTGAGGGCGAGAATCGCGTGCGGGTCTGGGCCTGGAACCGGGACGGCCGCAGCCTCGTGCCCGGTCAGTCCCAGCCGGTCCGCTACCGCAAGCCGCCGCCCCCGCCGCCGTTCGTCGAAATTGTTCAGCCGGGACGCGATCTGCCGTTGCGGGTACCGCGCTGTCCGTTCGCGTTCCGCGTGCGCTCGACGAGTCCCCTGCGGTCGGTCGAGCTCGTGCGGCGCCGCGACCAGTCGGACCGCGCAGCCGAGTCCCTGTTTCACTACGAGCCTCCGCCGGCTCGACCGGCCGACCACCTGGAACGGACGCTCGATCTGGTTCTGGTGGCCGGCGACAACGCGCTCGAAGTGCGTGCCGTCAACGCGGGCGGCCTGGCGACGGCGCGGGTGAAGATCGAGTATGTCCCCCCGCCCGTGCAGGTCCTGGTCGACGATCTGGTGACGCGCAGGACGGCCGCGAGCAGATCGTGCAGCCGCATTTCGCTCCCGATCAGGGTCTGAGTTTCCCCGAGCCGTTGCGCAGTAGCTGGGTGCGGCTGCGCGGGCGCGTCATCTGGCAGCACGCCTCCGTGCGCGAACATCTCCGGGACGCCCCCTTGCAGGTCCGCGTCAACGGCACGCTCTGGCGGCAACAGAAATTGCGGCACCGGCCCGACGGCGGGCTCGAAGAGCCGTTCGAGATGGACGTGCGGCTGGCCACGACCACCAGCCGGCTCTCCGTGCGCCTGGCCGGCGCCCCCGAGGAGGCGCGCACGGCGGGCGAGTTCACCGTCTCCTGCCCGGCCGCCACCCTGCGGCAACGGCTCCACCTGCTGGTCATCGGCGTCGGCGCCACCGACACCCAGTCGCTGCGCACCCAGGCCCTCCAGGCCTTCATGGGCCACGACCTCGATCCGGCGACCGGGCGGTTTGAAACACCCGCGTACCAGGCCGGCGCGCGGCTCTATGGTCCTCTGATCGGCCGCCAGGCCCGGCGCAACGCCGTGCTGGCCTGGCTCAACGAGATCCGCAAGACGCTCATCCGGCCCGACGTCACCTACGAGGACGCGCCCACCGAGTTCGTGTTCGTCAGCTACCAGGGAGAGCAACGCCTCACCCGCACGACCACGGTGCTGCGGCTCGGCCACGACGAGGGCGAGGAGATCGGCATCGATGAGATCGCCCGCGCCTTCGACGGCACGCGGGGCAACCGAGATCTACCTGGTCGATGCCGTGAGCAACGCCGAACAAAACAACCCAATCCTTGTCCCGCCGTTCCTTGAGTCCCTCGACTCCATGGCGCATGAGCCCGACGAGTCCACGCCCGTCCTGTTCCGTATCACCTGGAACAGCACGACCACCGCGCCCGCGCTCGGTCCGGCCGGAAGCCCGCCTCCTGCGCGTTCTCCGGGAGAACCTGCCCCAGGCCACGACCCTCGAACAGCTCGACACCGCCATGCGGCGGACCTACGGCCAGTATCAGAACGTGTCCTATACCTCCACGCTGCCTCCGTCGCTTGAGGGTCTGATCATCGGCCTCGCCGTGACACCTGAGTAGACGGGCATTCTCGATAGAATGGTTAAAGCTGGCTGTTGGGGTTAAGATCCCTCGTCACCCGGTCGATGAACGGTACGTGTACCGCACCAAGACGTGACTGCCTTGGGAAATGCGCCGGAGCGAAAACAAGGGATGGGACAGGAAGTCCAGGAGGATGGGCATGAAGCCTTGCTCCAAGCGATACGTGTTCGGGATGATCGCGGCCCTGGGTCTGGCGATCGGAATGTTTTCCGGGGGTAAGGTCCTGGGTCAGGACGACCCGGGCACGGACGAGGTTCCGCGGATCGCGCAGACGCCTCAAACGACGCCCGGCGCGACGATGCGGGAACCGGGCCACGGCCTGGCGTTGCCAGAGAGCACTTTTCCCACGCCGATCGAAGGCGGAGCCGCCGCCGCCCCGGCCGCGCCGGTGGCCGCGCCGAGCGCCGCCCTGGAGCCGGCCTTTGGCGGCACGCAATTCGCCGCCCTGGGAGGGGCCGGCGCGGCCATGGCGGCCAACGAGCAGATCGGCGGCCTGGGCGGTTATATCGATAGCGCCATTCCGCGCAACCGGTTGCGGTTCCGGTTCGACGCCGGCTTTGGCGACAACGTGCCCGATCGCGCGGAGTATTTCTATCCGCAGTGCGGCTGCTTCTTCATCTCCGGCCTGCCGAAGCTCCCGTCCACCATCCCGGGCAAGACCCTGGGCGATGTGGGGCTGACATCGGGACTGCTGGGCCAGTTGGCTCATCCCTACGGCCCGCCCAAGCCCGAGAAGAACGTGGATTTTCAAGAGTACTCAACCTACCTCGAATACGCGCCGTTGACCCATTTCTCGGCCTTCATCGACGTGCCGGTGCGGTCCATCAACCCCCAGGTCAACCGCAACGCCTCGGGCTTTGGCGATTTGCGCACGGGCTTCAAGTACGCCTTTTTGGTCGACCCGAACTATTTCTACACCTTCCAGTTCAAGGTGTACGTGCCGACCGGCGCCGGCGATCTGGGCCTGGGGACGAACCATCCCAGCCTGGAACCGGGCTTGCTCGTCTTCCAGCGGCTGAGCGATCGCCTGTACTTCATCGGCCAATTCGTCGATTGGATTCCGATCAACGGCTCGAAGTTCGTCGGGGCGGCCGGCACGGGCGAGGGCCGGGGGCGGAGCTTTGCCGGCAACATCCTCAACTATGGCATGGGCTTGATCTATAACGTGGTCCTCACCGACAACTTCCGGCTCGCGCCGACGGCCGAGTTCGTCGGCTGGACGGTGCTCGGCGGGCTGGAGGATACCACCGCCAACAAGGCCGGCTTCAAGTCGGCCTCGGGCGACACGATCGTCAACGGCAAGTTCGGCCTCCGCCTGGCCCTGGGTGAATACCGGCGCGCCGGCGGCGGCAGCCCGCTGAACGACCGCCTCGACTGGTTCGTCGGTTACGCCCGCGCCTTCACCGGGGACGTCTGGTACAAGGACATGGTGCGCACCGAGTTGACCTGGTTCTATTGAGAGTCTGTCCCGAAAGCCCCTCGATGGCGTCAGGTTTTAGCCCCAAGGGGGCGGCAGTGAATAGCCCGGGGCGTCAGCCCCGGGAACCGAGACCGGCCCCACACCCCCCCTTCTTCTCAGCCCCGAAGGGGCGACAGAAGAGGCTGCGGGGCCCGGGGTTCTGTCGCCCCTTCGGGGCTGAGAAGAAGGGGTTTTTGCGCCGTTGTTCCCTCCCGGGGCTGACGCCCCGGGCTATTCACTGCCGCCCCCTTGGGGCTAAGAGGCTATCCGGGAAGTCTGTTTTAGCCCCAAAGGGGCGGCAGTGAATAGCCCGGGGCGTCAGCCCCGGGAACCGGGGCCGCCCCTGCGCCCTCCTCCTCCAAAGCCCCGAAGGGGCGACCGAAAATCCTGCGGGACCATGGGTTCTGTCGCCCCTTCGGGGCTGCGGAGGGGGTTCGTGGCGCGTCGTTCCCCGTCCCGGGGCTGACGCCCCGGGCTATTCACTTTCGCCCCTTCGGGGCGAAAAACAGACGCCCCTTCGGGGCTTCCCGGATAGCCTCTAAGACCAGAATGACCGGATCGTCACTTCTGGGACAGACCCTGAGCTTCGTAGCGCGGCGGAGCCGCCACCAACAGCCGAGTCGGGTGCGTCGAGGCTGCGAGGACGCACCCGACTGGACTGAAGAGACGAGCGTCCCGAATGGTGGGCCGGCAAGCGGTGTCACCGTACGTGTTTAGCGTCTCGCCATCGGACGTAAGTCCTTTCTGTGTAGCGGCGGCCGTCTCGGCCGCTCCGGAGGGGAACCAGTTCGGAGCGGCCGAGACGGCCGCCGCTACACAGAAACGCCCAGAAAACCAGCCAACCGAGACGCTAAACACGTACAGCGGTGTTGCCGGCCCACTATCGGCGCTGTTACAGTCGAGTTATCTTCGCGGAAGCCAAGCACTTCTTTCGCGCCGAAGCGTCGCTCACCTGATGCGACCTGCACGCCCCTGGTGTCATGGACCTTTGGAGTCCAGGCGTGATGTCCGGTTTCCTCAAGTCCGGGACGAACAGCACGAGCCGCCACGACGACCTGAGGAACGTGGACCGCTCCACGCTTGGAGCCGAGGCGCTGGCGACCCTGACGGATACGGCCACCCCGCCCAACGCCACGGTTCCGGAGGCGCAGTCCGCGGTCTCGCCGCCCCACGATGATCCCAGGCCGACGCCAGGGACCACGAAGGCGCTCCCGGAATCGCGCGCCGACGACGACGAGACGGCCGCCTATCCCCCGAGGGACGCGAAGGCACCGACCCGTCCGGCATCGGCAACGGCGTGCGCCACGCCCGCGGGGAACAGCAGTGCCCGTCCCGCTCGGGGTCCCAGGTGGCCCCTGCCCCCGACGCCCCGGTCCTGTTCGGCAAGTATGTGTTCCTGCACGAGCTCGGCGCCGGCGGTCTGGGTCGCGTCGATCTGGTCCAGCATCGCATGCTCGGCGTGAAACGAGCCTTGAAGACCATCTCGCCGACGATCTCCGACGACCCGGAGTGGCGGGCCCGGTTCATCCGTGAAGCGCAGGCGATGGCCCAGTTGAATCATCCGCACATCGTCGCGATCCATCACGCCGAGGTGCTGCCCGAAGGCGACGCCTTCATCGACATGGAATACGTCCGCGGGCAAAGCCTCGACAAGCGGCTTCAGCCCGGCGTGCCCCTGCCGCTGGAGCGCATCGATGGCCTTCTGGGGCAGCTCGCCGACGGACTTCAGGCCGCGCACGACATCGGCATCGTCCATCGCGACCTCAAGCCCCAGAACCTGATGCTTCAAGAGGGTCCGAAACCGGGCACGGAGGTGCTCAAGATCCTCGACTTCGGCATCGCCAAGATCTTGAATTCGAGCGATCCCGAAGGCTGCCTCACGCGGCCGGGCGAGTCGCTGGGCACGCCGCATTACATGAGCCCGGAACAGATCGCGGGTGAACAGGAGAGCGTGAACGTCAGCAGCGACATCTACTCGGTGGGCGTGATCCTCTACCAGCTCCTGACGGGGACCCTGCCGTTTTCCGGCCCGCGCTATCAGGTGCTCGGCGCGCACCTGTCCGTGCCGCCGCCGAAAATGGCGGATCGAAACCCGGCCGTCCAGGTTCCTCGGGCCGTCGAGGCGCTGGTCCGGCGCTGCCTGGAGAAGGACCCTGGCCGGCGTCCCTCGTCCATTCGCGGCGTGGCCGATGAGTTTCACCGGCTGGTCTGCCCGCCTGCCGCGAAGCCTGCCCCCACCGCGTCGCGCACTCCTCCCGCGTGTTCTCTGGCTGCTGACGGCTGTTCTGGTCCTGGGCCTGGGTCTGGCCCTGGCCTGGGTCTGGCTGCGACCGTTTTCGGTCACGATCGACCCTTCCCACCTGGAACTGGTTGCCGGCCAGGAGCCGCTGTCCGTCTGGTTGCGACTGCATGGCCTCAAGCCCGTGGCGCCGGTCGAGATCTCCTGGCCGGAGCAGCCGCCCGATCTGGTGATCGAGAAGTCCGGACCTCCCGACGGGGATCTTCGCGCGCTCCGGATCGCGGGCGACCTGAACGCGCCGCCGAGCGCGAAACCGCGCACCCTGCTCGTGACGGTCCGGGCCGGCACGAAACGGACCACGCTGGCCATCCCGTACACGATCCGGCCGCCGGCACTCGTCCCCCTGCCCGACGGCTTCGTCCCCGCGGCCGGCGCCCGGCTGACCCGGGTGAACAATCAGGTCTATCCCGACCACATTGTCCGCCGCCTCTCGGACCACCTCAGCGCGACCTTCGTGCTGGTCTCGGGACAGGCCGGCCGGGTCGCGCTGCCGCCGTTTTACATCATGGAAAACAAGGTCTGGAATGACCTGTTCGACGTCTACCTGAAGGCCCGGCCGGACACCACGCGCGAACTCGCCCAGCGTCAGGCTCGCCACCGCCAGGGCCATGAGCACGACGATGGTTCCTGGCCCGTGTTCCAGGTGACCGCCATCGAGGCGCAACAGTTCGCCGCCTGGTTCGTCCACGGGGCCGGCCTCCGGGGCGACTTGCCCACGCGCGAGCAGTGGGACAAGGCGGCCGGCTATTACGATCGCGACAGCCCCGCGCACGACGAGCGCGGGCCCTTCCTGCGCGGCTGGTCGCCGGGCGCCGCCGGACAGATCGCCTTGCATCAACACACGCCTCTGCCCGTCGGGCAAGCCTCCCTGGACATCAGCCGGTTCGGCCTGCGGGACATGGCCGGCAACGGCCAGGAATGGACCCGTCCCCCCGATGATCTCCGAGACCAGGTCATCCTGCGGGGGCGCCGGTTCGACGACTTCGATGAACCCGATCCGCTCACCTATGACGATATCGCCGCGGAACCCGCCCTGTCCGAGTTTCGCGACAAGCCGCAGAGCTATGTCGGGTTCCGCGTCGTCATCGAGGGTGCGGGGACGGCCGCGCGGCGCTAGTGCGTGTCATGAACTCGATCGCGGTTCACCCTCGGGTTGCGTACAGGTCCTGCCAGCCCGACGCGCCAGCGAGTGCATTCCTGGAGGAATCCCGCGGCGGAATGCACTCGCTGGCGCGTCGGGCTTCCAGGGACAGGCGGGCCGTGCAAGCGTGAAACGCTCTACTTCCAGGAGGCGTGCCAGGCACGGGCGTCGATCGTCCAGGGCGTGCCGTCGAGGGTCGCCGCCGCCGGTTCATCGCGGAAGTTCTCGATCACCGCGCTGCCGTCGTCAAACACGTAGAGGGCGACCCGGTTGGGCGCCGCGAACGTGCGGCCGAACGGCTTGAGCAGCGGCGCGCGGAGTGCGCTCACCTCGCTGTCGGACAGGCCGAGCAGACGTTTGGGATCACCTTGAACCGGCAGAATGTGGACGTTCGGCCGATCAAGCGCGACACGGCCTTCAAGCTGTTTGGCCAGGCCATCCGTGATCAACGCCGGTGCGCCTTTCTGGAGGAAGGCGGTCAGCTTGGCGGCCAGGTCGGGGTCTTTCAAGGCGTGGATCGAGAAGAACGCGGCACGGGCGTCGGCCGGGAATTCGTGGCAAGGCGCCAGGGGCACGCCCATCATGCCCACGAAGTCGAAGACCCGCTTCTCGGACCCCGGCGCACTGCTGGGCGGCTTGTACGCCGCCACGCCGATCAACCGCCGGCGCTGCACCTGCTCGGCCGCGTCCAGCAGCGCGGGGATCTCCGCGCGCAGCGCGGCGACGTTCGCCGGACCCGTCTGCTCCAGGAGCGAGCCGTAGCAGAACAAGACCGACTCCTTCGCGCCGCCGAGGACCGTCTGCCGCGCCTGTTCGAGATACGTCCTGGGCGTGGTGCCATAGGGGTCGAACCAGCCGCCGCCGCACTTCGCGCCGCCGATGCCGCCCAGCCAGCGCATGATGAAGAACGCCTCGAATTGCGGCGTGCCGCCCCACTGGCGATTGCCGTAGTCGCGGGTCTCCGTCCCGACCCAGATCCGATCGAACGCCGCGGTCTCACGCGCCACGTCGTAGCCCCGTTCGTGGAACTGGTCGTACCACTGGGGATACTTGATGATCACCTGAACCTTCGGATTGACTTTTTTCGCCGGCGCGAGAATCCGTTCCTGCGAAACCCGGTACATCAGCTCGCACCGGTAGTCCTCCCACGCGTCGCCCGCGACCGGGAACGTACGCGCGCCGACCGTCGCCGTCTTCGCCTGCCGCGCCGCGTCGCACTGCGGCAGGTGCAGTCGGTGAACCAGAAGTCGTCGATCATGATCTCGTCGAAAAGGCTGGCGGCATATTCAAAGATCTGTTGAAGTTGCTCTTGAGAACCTGAATCGGTGTAACAGGCGATCCCGTTCCAGCCGTTGGATTTCTTGCCGAGGCGGGTGGTGGTGACGCAGCCGGAGACCGTGATTCCCGCCGCGCGGAGGCGGTCGCGGGCGGGGACGAGCAGGTCGCGCGGCGCCTGGTAGCCGTCGCGGTACTCTTCCAGATAGATCTTGGTGACGCCGGTCTTCCGGCACCAGTCGATCGCGGCGTCGATGCCGGCGTCGGTCTTGAGCCGATCGCGGGCGTTCTGCGCGGTCACGAGCGTGGCGAACCGATGCACGCCGGCCTTGGCGCGGGCCAGCACATCGAGGTCGGCGGCCGGGGCTGGGGCCGCCAGCGTGAACACGCCGCCGAGCGCGACGACGACCGCCACGGGATAGCTGCTACGAAGCATGTCCTGATGACTCCTGAGAGTGTGTACGAGAAGGGTCTTTTCTGTGTAGCGGCGGCCGTCTCGGCCGCTCCGGATTGGGGATTCCGGAGCGGCCGAGACGGCCGCCGCTACACAGAAAGGCCGCTCCATACCTTTTCATACATCCTTTGAGTCGAGTTCCCGCCGCGTCCGCTCCGGACGTCGGCGCCAGACGGTAAAGTTAGCGTCTGTCCCCGAAGTGGCGATCCGGCGATTCCGGTCTGTGCCCCGTCAAAGCGAAGGCGCGCTCTTCTTCAGCCCCGAAGGGGCGACAGTAAATAGCCCAGGGCGTCAGCCCTGGGAACCAGGGCGGCAGAAGGCGTCTTCTCTTCAGCCCCTTGGGGGCGGCAGCGGTCCCAGGGCTGACGCCCTGGGCTATTCACTTCCGCCCCTTCGGGGCTGAAACCGGAATCACCGGATCGCCACTTCTGGGACAGACTCTATAGCTCGAAACACGCCAGCGGAAGAGGCACGCGGCCGGATGAGTTTCTCCGGGAGCCGGGCACGACGGCCGGCCGGTCACAGGGGTCTCGTGGAGCGCCGGGGCTCGGGTATGGTGGTTCTCTCGTGACCCACCAGGGGGGACGAGCACGATGGCGACTTCCGTCCACGCTTGCGATTACGGTGAAATATGAGAATTCATTCACTATTCTGGACGCTGCTCGGCGCGGCGGCCTGGAGTGTCCCCGGCGCCGCCGTCTCATCCGCCGCGCCGCCGCGGCTGCCGAACATCGTGATCATCCTCGCCGACGATTTTGGCTACGGCAGTTGCGGATGCTACGGCGCCGATGGGAGGCTGGTCCGCACGCCGAATATGGATCGTCTCGCGCGAGGGGCGGCGGTTCACGGACGCGAACACGACGTCCTCGGTCTGCTCGCCGACGCGCTACGCGCTCTTGACCGGCCGCTATTGCTGGCGGACCTCGCTGACGCATGAAGTGCTCGGCACGTTCGCGCCGCTGCACATCGAGACGACCCGGCTGACGGTGGCGTCGCTGCTCAAAAGGCACGGCTACCAGACGGCGGCGATCGGCAAGTGGCATCTCGGTTACGGCACCGCCGACGGCACGCCCCGGTGGCGGACGAATTTCTCGGCCGAATTGTCGCCCGGCCCGCTCGACGTGGGCTTCGATTATCACTTCGGCGTGCCCAGCAACCACGGGGACCTGACGGGCGTCTTCGTGGAAAACCGCTTCGTGTATGGCCTGCGCAGCGGCCAGATCCCGCCCGGGATGAAGCCCGCCGGGCCGGTGGCCGACACGGACAACTTCCAGGCGTCGTACACGAAGGAGGACACCGAGTCCAGGAAGATCGACCCGATGGACATCGACGCGCCGAGGCGCGTCAACGACCGGGTCATGCCCGAGCTGACCGACAAGGTGGTGGCGTTCCTCGAACGGCAGCAGCCCGGCACGCCGTTCTTCCTCTACTTCACGCCGGTCGCGGTCCACAATCCGGTGACACCCGCGCGGGACCTGGCGGGCCAGAGCCGCGCCGGGCTGTACGGCGACTGGATTCATGAGCTGGACCGCTCCGTCGGCCGCGTGCTGGAAACGCTCGACAAGCGGGGCCTGGCCGAGAACACGCTGGTGATCTTCACGAGCGACAACGGCGGCGTGCGCGAGCCGCAACAAACCACCAGCCCGCAGACGATCGCCCTGAATGCCGGCCTGGCGGTCAACGGCGCCTTGCGCGGCGGGAAGCATCATATCTGGGAGGGTGGATTCAAGGTGCCCTTCCTGGTGCGCTGGCCGGGCCGGGCGCCGGCGGGCACGGAGTGCCGCGAAATGGTCAGCCTGGCGGACATCCTGGCCACCACGGCCGCCCTTGTCGGCGACACGCTCCCGCCCGCGGACCAGGCCGCCGAAGACAGCTACAACATCCTGCCCGCGATCGTCGGCGCGTCCTCCGACCAGCCGCTCCGCCCGGACATGATCGTGCACAGCGCCGACGGCGTGTTCGCCATCCGCAAGGGCCCCTGGAAGTGGATCGAGGGGAACCCCGTGGACGATATCCTGCCGGGCGCGCGCAAGGCCCGGGCCGCCGAGTACCACGCGCAGCTCTACAACCTCAAGGACGACCCGGCCGAAACGAAGAACGTCGCGGCCGAGCACCCCGACGTGGCCCGCGAGCTGGAAACGTTGCTCGAACGTTATCGCGCGGGCGGCTACAGCCGCGCCTTGCCGCCCGTGGTGGCGCCGAAGTCCACCGTGGAACTCCCGGCTGTCTCTTCCAACGTCGTGCTGCAAGAACCGCTGAGCAGGGTGCCCGATGCGCCCTGGGTCCTGGTGCGCGGCAAGTGGGTGGCCCAGGACGGGGCGTTGCGCGCGTCGCAGAAACCGGCCGAGCCGGGCCCGGCCGCCTTGCGCAGACCGCTGGCCATCACGGACGGCGACATCCAGTACAACGTGAACCTCCCGCCGGGCATGAGCCATACCCTGCGCATCCCGTGCCAGGACCCCGACCACATTCTCATGTTCGTCATCTCGACCCGGCGCATGGCCATCGCCGACCCGGGCGCGGGCAAGAATCCCGCGAAAAGCGCCAACCTGTCGGAACGCCGCGTGACGCTCAAGCCCGATACGTGGACCCCCATCCGCGTCAGCTTCCGCGGCCAGAACGTCTACGTCCAGGCCGGCGACGCGACATTGACAGCATCACACATGTTCTTTTCCGAGCGCAAGACCGCGTTCGCGCTGCTGGCCTTCGGCGCGGACGTCGGCTTCTCCAAGGTGGTCGTGACAAGGAGTGATCCATGAAGGTGACGTGGCTGGGTGCGTGGGCGGTGATCCTGATGGTTCTGCCCTTCGGGGCCGCCGGTCAGGACCAGGGACGCGGAGAGAACTGGGCCAATCTCGCGCGTATCGCGCCGAGAACGAAAAACTCGGGCCGCCCGCCGCCGGTGAAGACCGCGTCGTCTTCCTCGGCGACTCGATCACCGACGGCTGGGGTCACGGACCCGACAAGTTCTTCCCCGGCAAGCCTTATGTCAACCGCGGCATCAGCGGGCAGACGACGCCGCAGATGCTCGCGCGCTTTCGTCAGGATGTCATCGACCTGAAGCCCAGGGTGATCGTCATCCTCGCCGGTACGAACGACATTGCCGGCAATACCGGGCCGATGACGCTCGAACAGACCGAGGACAACCTGAAGGCCATGGCCGAGCAAGCCCGCGCCAGCGGCATCCGCGTGGTGCTCTGCTCCGTGCTGCCGGCCTGGGAATTCCCCTGGAAAAAGGGACTCGAACCGGCCGGCAAGGTCGTCGCCCTCAACGCGTGGATCAAGGATTACGCGGCGAAGAATGGGTTCATCTACGTGGATTATCATACGCCGATGGCCGACGAGCGGCAGGGCCTGAAGGCCGAGCTCTCCGGCGACGGCATCCACCCCAACGCGGCCGGCTACGCGATCATGAAGCCGCTCGTCGAACGAGCGATCGCCGAGGCCCTGGGCCGGCCCGTTGCGCAGGCACGGCGGCCGGGAGCCGCCATGTCGCTGAAATCGACGGAAGTGACGCCCGATCACAAGGTCATCTTTCGTATCTACGCGCCCAAGGTGAATGAGGTTCTCGGTCTCCGGAGACTTCGGCGCGGGCGGCAAGATGACCAGGGGCGAAGACGGCGTCTGGTCGATCACCGTCGGCCCGCTCACGCCCGATTTCTACAGCTATTCGTTCACGATCGACGGCGTGCGCGTCGTGGACCCGCGCAACCCGATGACCAAGCCGGGGCTGTCCAGCCTGGACAGCCTGTTCCTCGTCCCCGGCGACGAGGCCGACTTCGAGACGCTCCAGGACGTGCCGCACGGCGAGGTGCGCGCCGTCTGGTACCGGTCCGGCACGCTCGACACATCACGCCGAATGCATGTCTATACCCCGCCCGGCTATGAAGGCGGCAAGGACACCTACCCGGTCCTCTACCTGCTGCACGGCGCCGGCGATGAGGACTCGGGCTGGAGCACGGTCGGCCGGGCCGGCTTCATTCTCGACAACCTGATCGCGGCGAAAAAAGCCGTGCCCATGCTCATCGTCATGCCCAACGGCAGCCTGCCGCAGCCGGCGAACATGCCGCCGCGCGAGCCGGGCGTCACGCCCGCGCCCGAGGTCCGCGCCCGGATGGAGTCGCTCCAGAATCGGTTCACCGACGAGTTGATGAAGGAGATCGTTCCCCTCGTCGAGAAAACCTATCGCGTGAAGACCACCCCGCGCGACCGCGCGATCGCCGGCCTGTCGATGGGAGGCGGCCAGACGTGGCGGGTGGTGACATCGCACCCGGACCAGTTCGCCTACGTGGGCCTCTGGAGCGCCGCCGTGTTCGGCCGGACCACCACGGACCTGGAATCCCGCTACGCCGACTTCCTGGCCGGCGCGGAGAAGTTCAACTACACCGTGAAGCTGTTCTCGATCAGCGTCGGCGATAAGGATTCCTTGCTGGCCGGCTCGAAGAGCCTCGACGAAGTGCTGGAGAAACACGGTTTCAAACAGGAATTGCACGTGAGCGGCGGCGGGCACTCCTGGATCAACTGGCGGCACTACCTGAGCGACTTCGCCCCGCGGTTGTTCCGCTGATCCCGCCGCGCGCGGCATGGGAGGGTGTGCGAAACGGTCTTGTAGGGTAGGCTTTAGCCTGCCAGACTCTTTTCTGTTCTCAAATAGGATTGGCAGGCTAAAGCCTACCCTACAAGACCGTTTCGCACTTCCCCGACACGAGACATCCACATGAAAAACTCGCATCATAGAATCCAGCTCGCCTTCTGGCTGGCCGCGACCGCTTTTCTGGCTCCCAGTGCCCTGGGCGCGCACGTCTGGGAGAAGCAGGAACTGACCTTCACTTCGCAGCGTGCCTTCACGAACGCCTACACCGACGCCGTGGTCTGGGTCGATCTCAACGGCCCCCACTTCCAGAAACGGGTCTACGGCTTCTGGGATGGCGGCCAGACGTTTCGCGTGCGACTCGTGGCCACGGAGCCGGGAACCTGGACGTGGCGCAGCGGCTCGACTCCGGCCGATGAGGGCCTCGCGGGAAAAAGCGGCTCGTTCGAGGCGGTGGCCTGGAGCGAGGCGGAGAGAGAAACCAACCCCTTGCGCCGCGGTTTTCTGCGGCCGACGGCCAATCATCACGCCCTCGAACACGCCGATGGCACGCCGTTCTTCGCCCTCGGCGATACCTGGTGGTCGCTGGGCACGAATCGCTTCCGCTGGCACGACGACGACCAGGAGCGGCCGATCGGACCCACGGCGGGCTTCCAGGATTACGTCCGCTACCGCAAGGCGCAGGGCTTCAACTGGATCAACATGATCGCCGCGTTCCCGAACTGGATGACCGACGGCCAGCCGTGGCGCGTCGTCATGAACGACCCGGCGCACACCACGGTCCGCTCGGCCTGGCTCGAATTCGGGGCGAACAGCGCCAAGAACATGGACAACGAAGGCGGCCGGCCCTTCCTCTTCCCGGGCAAGGTCCCGGGCTATGAAAACATGTTCCCTGACGTGGACCGGATCAACCCGGCCTACTTTCATTATATTGACCGCAAGGTCGATTACCTGAACGACCAGGGATTTGTTCCCTTCATCGAGGTCTCCCGGCGCGATGCCAGCCTCTGCTGGAAAAAGTATTACGCCTGGCCGGATTCTTACGCCCGGTTCATCCAGTACATCTGGTCCCGCTACCAGGCGAACAATACCGTTCTCAGCCCGATTCACCTGGACACGCTCGGCGAGTCCGTCCCTCCCAAGGATTACCTGGCCGCGATCCGGATCGTCCTGGAGAAGTACGGACCGCCGCCTTTTGGAACCTTACTTTCCGCCAACTCCAATCCCTCCACGTTGGAGAACTGGGGCGAGGATTCCTGGGTAACGCTCCATCAAACGGGGAACATGCGCGAGCACAATAATTACTGGTATCTGACCGAGATCTTCCATACACCCCATCCCCGGCCCGCGCTGAACGGCGAGCCGTATTACTCGGGTTACGTCGATGCGCGCTCCGTGGGCTACAAGCACGGCGCGCCCGGCGGCACCGAGAAAGACGATCAATTCGTGCGCTCGGCCATGTACGGTTGTTTTCTCTCGGGAGGACTCGCCGGGCACGTCTACGGCGCCGAAGGGATCTGGGGCGGCGATATCGAGGACCAGGCGCCGGTCAAGATGTGGGACGCGTTCCAGTGGAATTCCGCCAAGCAGATGCCGCACTTGCGGACCTTCGCGTTTTCCATCGGGAAGCGGTACCAGGAACTGGTGCCCGATGCGGATCTGGTCTCGCCCAACAAGACGCCCGTCTTGCAGTCGTATGAAGGTTGGGCTTACTGCGCCCGCACGCCGGACAAGAACCTCTTCCTGCTCTACTTCGAGAAGGGCTGTCCGCGCAGCCAGGTCCGCGGGGCCAAACTCGACAGCCTCTACCGCGCGGAATGGTTCGATCCCCGCACCGCCTCCTGGCGCGACGTGGGCGGCGGGACGCTGAAATCAAGCGCGATCGGCATCATCACGCTGCCAGATTTCCCCGAGGATACGGACTGGGGACTGCGGCTGACGCTCTCCTCCGCCCGGCCCTCTGAGTAGCCGTCGTCCGCACGAACCTCGAAGAGGATGAGCTCATGCCCTGGCGTCTTTCTTTCGCGTGTACGGTTTTCCTGATCGCGTCGGGCGCGACCGCGATGGCGGCCGACGAGGACTTCGTCCCGTTTCCGGTGCGCTGGAACGCGGCGGGCCGCGCGGCCGCGGACCTGTCGTTTCTGCTGGATGCGCCCGCGGGGAAAACGGGGCGGGTCCGCATCGCCGACGGCCACCTGGTGCGCGGGGACGGCCAGCGGCTGCGCCTCTGGGGCCTCAACGCGACCATGGCCGCCGGCCTGCCCGCCCAGGAGCACGCGCCTGGGATCGCCCGACGTCTGGCCGAGGCGGGCATCAACTGCGTGCGCTTTCACTTCCTCGATGTCCTCGCGCCCCGGGGCCTCATCGCCGCGAATCGAGACGACACCCAGCACCTCGACCCCGCGCAACTGGACCGGCTCGACACCTTCATCGCCGAGCTCAAGAAGTGCGGGATTTACTCGGATCTGAATCTCAACGTCGCCCACCCTTACAAGCCGGGTGATGGCGTCCGCGATAGCGAGCTGCTCGGTTTCGCCAAGGCGTTGACCTATTTCGATCCGCGGCTGATCGAGCTCCAGAAGGATTACGCCCGGCAGTTCCTGACCCATCGCAACCCCTATACCGGGTCTTCTTACACGGACGAGCCGGCGGTCGCGCTGGTGGAGATCTTCAACGAGAACTCGCTGGTGGAGTCCTGGGTTCAAGGCCGCCTGCTGGGCCGGAACACGACCCGGCATCCGGGCACCTGGACGGACATCCCGGCCAGTTATGAGCAGGATCTCACCAGGCGGTACAATGCGTGGCTGAACGAGCACATCGGGGCCGCACAGCGGGCCGCGCTGCGTGCCGAGGCGGGCACGGCGGAGGACGCCCCCCTGCCCCGCCTTCAGCCCAGGGAGTTTGCGAAGGCCTCCCCGCTTCGTTTCCAGACCGAAGCGTCGTTTTACATGGACATCGAGCGCCGGTATTTCGAGGACATGGCCCGATTTCTGCGCGACGAGCTGAAAGTCCAGGCCCCGCTCATCGGCAGCAGCGACCACAATCATGGCCAGTCCGGCTCGCCTCATCTGAGCCTCGACCCGTCTTCTCGACGTGGTGGACGGCCATGTCTACTGGCAGCATCCCTCCTACACGCTCGACCCGAAGACGGGCCGCACGACGGGATTCCGGATCGCCAACACGCCGATGGTGGTGGACCCGCCGCGTTCCACGGTGGTCCAGCTCGCGCCTCGGCGGTGGCCGGCAAGCCCTACACCGTCTCGGAGGTCAACCACCCGTTCCCGGCCGAGAACGCCAGCGAGGGGATCCCGATCCTGGCCGCGTATGCGGCGTTCCAGGACTGGGACGGAATCTTCTGGTACACGCTGGGCCATGCCGATCCCGTGGCCGCCGCGCCGGCGCGGCTGGAGCATTTCGACATGGCCCCCGATCCGGTGAAGATGGCCCAGTTGCGCGGGCGCCTTGCTGTTCCTGCGCGGGGATGTGAGCCCGGCCCGGAAAACGGTGACGGTGACGTACTCAGGTGAGCAAGTGCGTGAGAGCCTCCGCCTGCCTTACTCGGAGTCACCCTGGTTCACGCCGGGATTCGATCCGGCCATCCCGTTGACCCACGAGGTCCGGGTCGGGTCCTTCGACGGCCCGCCCACCGGCTCCTTCGAGCGCGTGGCCCGCGACCCGATCCGCTCGGATACGGGCGAGCTGACCTGGGACGCCCAGTCCAAGCTCGATGGCCTGGTGACCATCCAGACGCCCCGGTCGCAGGCATTGATCGGCCACAGCCGCCGTTCCAGCGACCGGACGACCGCGAACCTGGCCGCGTACACAACAACACCCTTTTGCGCAGTCACGCTTTCCGCGCCTCGACGATCGGCCCATCGCCGCCAGCGAACGGCTGCTGCTGACCGCGTGCGGCCGGGTCGCGAATACCGACATGACCTGGGATGAGCCGTCCCCTGGCTCCGGCCGCCACACGCTCAAAGCCTGGGGCAAGCCGCCGGCGCGCATCGAGCCCGTCAAGGGTACGATCGTGCTGCGCCACCTTGACGGCGCGGTCCAATCCGTGACCGCCCAGCCGCTTGACGGCGACGGCCGGGCGCTGGGCGCGACCATCCCGGCGCTCAAGACCGATACGGGGTGGCAGCTTCCGCTGGGGACACCTCCTACAACCTGGTACGTGATCACGGTCGGCCGGAATTAGTCGTACGCTGAGTCTTTTGTAGGCTGGGTCTTTTGTAGGCTGGGTCTAGACCCAGCCTACAAGCCTACAGACCGCGCGATCGAAGTGACCCACCGGGGGAGAACACATCATGAACCGCTCCCGCTCGTTCGCTCGACTCGTCGTGATCCTGGGGACACTGGCCCTGATCGCGCCCACCGTCGTTGGGGGCGAGACTCCCGAGGAATTCGTCGGCCCCTTTCCAAGCTGGCGCGACGTGCGCCGGGACTATGGCGCGGTCGGGGATGGCCGGGCCGACGATACGGCGGCACTTCAGCGCGCCCTCGACGATCTCATCAAGCATGAGAAAGCCTGTGTGCTGTTCATTCCGCGCGGGACGTACCGCTTGACCAGCACCATCCGGACGCTCCGCAAGGCGCACACCGACTGCCAGGGTGTGACCCTCATCGGCGAAGACCCGGCCGAGACCGTGCTCGTCTGGGACGGACCGGCGGGCGGGACCATGGTCCAGTGGGACGCCTGGTACTCGAAGTTCTCGCGGCTCACCCTCGACGGCGCGAAGCGTGCCGGGACGGCTTTGCTGTACGGTCCCGCGTTTTCCACCTACAACGAGACCAGCGACATCGTCTTCCGGGATGCGACGAACGGCCTGGTCTTCGGCGGACCTCAAACCCAGGGGCAGGCGGAGAACGAAGTGTTGCGCTGTCAGTTCCTGCGCTGCGAGACCGGCGTGCAGACCGTCAACTGGAACTCGATGGACATCTGGGTGTGGTACGCGCGGTTCGAGGACTGCGGCGCGGGGTCCACAACGTCATGGGCAACTGGCACGTCTGGCAATGCCTGTTTCTGCGCTCCCGCACCGCCGACATGAGTACGCAGAACCTGATGGCTTTTTCGGCGGTGGGCAACACGAGCCAGGGATCGCGCCGGTTCTTCGATTTCTCGACCGGACACACCTGGGGATCACCCGTCAGTCTGACCGGCAACCGCGTGCTCGATCCGACAGGGGACTGGGCGGTGATCCTCGATAACGCCGGTCCGTATCTCGTGGTGGACAACCAGTTCCGCCTGTCCGACAAGACGCGCGGGGTGCGCATGACCTGGGCCGATCAAACGCTGGTCGGCAACAAATACACCCGAAAAGACGCCGTGGAAGAACGAGGCCGGTTCCGCCGGATCGCCGAAGAGGTGGTCGAGTCGGCAGCCATTCCCGACGAGATCCGGCCGCTTCCTCCCACGCCCGCTCATCATGAGCGCAAGGTGTTCGAGGTGCCGCCGGACAGCGACGGCGCGGCGATCCAGAAGACCATTGCCGACGCCGCCCGCTCGGCCGGTCCACGGCCGGTCGTGCATCTGCCGATGGGCCGCTACAAGATCGCGACGACCCTGGTCGTGCCTCGTGAGCGCGATCTTCAGATTGTCGGCGACGGGGCCGGCGAGACCGCCACCCGGCTGGAGTGGGCCGGTGCGCCCGAGGGCGTGGTCCTCCGTCTGGAAGGACCGAGCCGGGCCACTTTGCGCGATTTTTATATTCATGCTTCCGGGGCCCGTGCCCTCCTGGTCGAGGATGCCGATCAGCCGGGCGGGCGCCTCTTCGCCGATCAGCTCAATACGAGCGGTCCGACGGACCAGGCGCACGGCCGCACCGCGGCCCTGCGGGTCGACGGCCTGGACCGGACGGATGTCCTTTTGCGGGCCCTTCAGGGCAGCGGCAACGCCGGCGCGTGGGTCGAGGTCCTGGGCGGTCCCGACGCGGACGCCGCCCGCAATCAGGTCAGCCTCTTGACCGGCGCCACCGGCTCGGCGGCCGGTCAGTATGACGTGCGCCGCGGGGGCCGGCTGGTGGTCCGGGGCGTCTATCACGAGCGCAGCTCCGAAGCGTTGACCGGGCTGAAGCTGGCCGATCGCGGCGTCCTGAGCATCGACGCGACGCGGTTCTCCTATGCGACTTCGGCCACGGCGCCGACGATCCTGGTGGACGGCTTCCAGGGGCAATTCACGCTGGCGACCTGCATGCTGATGCCCGTCGAGACGAAGCAGACCTGCCGCTTCGAGATGCGGGGCGACGGCCGCCGGGCGAGCGTGCTGGCGCTGAACGATCAGTTCTGGGTCGAGACTCCCCGGCACGACCGCGGACACGGTCTGGCAGAACCGGGCCGATCCCCCGGCGCACGGCGGCCTGATCGGCTGCAACATGAACTCCGGCAACAAGGAGGCGGTGCCGAAGGGCTTCGCGTTCCTGGCCAACGTGGGAGATCACCCCGACCCGGCCCGGTCGCGCCGCGGCGCCGGCCCTCTCGACGAGCGCGGCGGGGTCGATGACGCGACCATCCTTTCACACCTGGCGCCGCTCCGCGCGGCCCGCGCCTGGGTCCCCACCGGCGCCCGGCCGGGGCGACCGACGTGCGGATTCATCGTCTCATGGCCAGTGGCGGCCGGGAGGCGGTCATCGAGTTCCGCGGAAATCGATGACCTGCCCCAAGCGATCCTGAGAGCGGGGACGGCTTCTCGTCGTTGAGAATCTGTCCCGAAAGCCCCCCGAGGGCGTCTGGTTTTAGCCCCAAAGGGGCGGCAGTGAATAGCCCGGGGCGTCAGCCCTGGGAGGAAACAACCGCGCGAGACCCCTTCTTCTCAGCCCCGAAGGGGCGACAGAACCCCGGGCTCCGCAGCCTCTTCTGTCGCCCCTTCGGGGCGTACGTGTTCAGCGCCCCTGTCGGCCGTAAGTCCTTTCTATGTAGCGGCGGCCGTCTCGGCCGCTCCGGGATAGGTCCCCTTGGGAGCGGCCGAGACGGCCGCCGCTACACAGAAAAGTCCGGAAAAACAGGCATTCGAGACGCTAAACACGTACTTCGGGGCGAAAGAGAAGGGGGTGTGGGACCGGTCTCGGTTCCCGGGGCTGACGCCCCGGGCTATTCACTGCCGCCCCTTTGGGGCTAAAACCGGAATGACCGGATCGTCACTTCGGGGACAGACTCTCAGTTCTCCACGCGTGGCGTGAACGTGAGGGCCGCCAGGAGCCAGCCCGGCGGCCGATCCTCCCAGCGCAGGCGGACTTGGAAGGGCCCGGACCGCATGCGCCGGACGGACCGCGACCGCACGTTGACCCAGAGCCCGGGCATCAATCGCGGCCAGCACACCACGAGGCGTCGGCCGGGGGGAGGCGCGGCGTCGGCCAGGATCAGCAATCCTGTTTCGTTCGCGGTCACGATCAGAGCCGTGGAAAACTGCGGCCGGACTCCCGCCAGCCAGCCGATGCGGGCAAATTGGGTCTCCAGCAACGGGATGGGGAGGCGTTGAGGATGTTCCACCGGCCCAGTTCCCCAGGCGTCCCACTGCGTGATACGGAAAAATGCGCTCATTGATCACCCGGTCGCGCGGATGCCTTGTCGTGCCCGACATCAGTTGCGTCATCACGATTTCCATCCCAACCCTATCCCAGGACGGCCATGGCGTGGTGGGAAACGGACAGGGACGTGGGAAGCAAGCAACGATGGATTACCTTGGCTTAGAGCCTCTCTCAGTAGGGTGCGTGAAACGCACCTAGTCTTTGTCCGACGAAGAGATGGGTGCGTTTCACGCACCCTACTGAGAGGCTATCCGGGAAGTCTGTTTTAGCCCCAAAGGGGCGGCAGTGAATAGCCCGGGGCGTCAGCCCCGGGAACCGGGGCCGCCCCTGCGCCCGCCTCCTCCGCAGCCCCGAAGGGGCGACCGAAGATCCTGCGGGACCATGGGTTCTGTCGCCCCTTCGGGGCTGCGGAGGGGGTTCGTGGCGCGTCGTTCCCCGTCCCGGGGCTGACGCCCCGGGCTATTCACTGTCGCCCCTTCGGGGCTAAAAACAGACGCCCCTTCGGGGTTTCCCGGATAGCCTCTGAGAGAGGCTCTTAGCCAGGTCAATCGAGGCTGCCTTCCATGCGTTGCAGCTCGACCATGTCGCGGTAGCGGCCGCTGCGGGCCATGAGCTCGCCGTGCGTGCCGGCCTCGATGACGGCGCCCGCCTCCAGCACGAGGATGCGGTCGGCGTGGCGGATGGTGCTCAGACGGTGGGCGATGACGAACGTCGTCCGGCTGCGCATGAGGGCCGCCAGACCGCGCTGAATGAGCTGCTCGCTTTCCGTGTCCAGGTTGCTGGTGGCCTCGTCGAGAATCAAAATCCGCGGGTCGGCCAGCACGGCGCGGGCAATCGCCAGCCGTTGCCGCTGGCCGCCGCTGAGCCGCACGCCGCGCTCGCCGATGATCGTGTCGGGACCCTCCGGCAGCGCCGCGATGAACCCGGCGGCATGAGCGATCCGGGCCGCGCGGTCGATCGCGGCCGAACTCGCGCGCCGGTCGGCGTACGCGATGTTCTCGGCCACCGTGCCGTCGAACAAAAACACGTCCTGCTCGACAATGCCCAGCAGGCGGCGGTAGCTCTCGACGGTGATCGAGCGCAGGTCGGCGCCGTCGAGCACGATGGAACCCTCCGTCGGGATCGTAAAACCGCGCGATCAGGTTGCACAACGTGGTCTTGCCCGCCCCGCTGCGTCCCACGAGGGCCACGACCTCGCCCGGCGCGACCTCCAGATCAATCCCGCGCAAGACCCACGCCTCGGTGTTCGGGTAGCGGAACCGGACATCCCGCAGCGCGATCCGCCCCGCGACCTCGTGCTTGCGGATCGTCCGGCGCCCGGCCGCGGGGCCAGCTCGCGGGGCTCGTCCAGCAGGTCCAGCACGCGGTCGAACCCGGACAGGTTGTTCTGAAGCTGCGTCACGCTCGTCGCCAGCACCGCGATCGGCTCGAGCAGCATCGCCAGGTAGACCAGGAACATCATCAGGTCCCCCAGCGAGAGCCGGCCGGCGAGTACTTGCAGACCCCCGTAGAACAACAGCGCGCCCGACGCGGCCGGCACGAGCAGGTCCCAGAGCACCTCGATGGTCCGCGACCACCACCAGGCATAGACCTCCTGGCGAACTAACAGATCGTTCGCGCCCACGAACCGCGCGGCCTCGGTGCGCTGACGGCCGAAGGCGCGCACCACCCGCATGCCGCCGAAGACCTCCGCCGACTGCGCGTCGATCTCCTGGCGGAGCTTGCGCACGTCGCGGAAAATCGGCCGCAGGAGCCGGTTCCAGAGCCGATCCGAGCCGTACACGGCCGGCGCCAGGCACGAGGCCCCCAGCAAGAAACGCCAGTCCACCCAGGCGAGCACAACCAGCCCTCCCAGCAGTTGCACGACCGCCCGCCAGGGGTTGTAGAGCATGCTGAAAACCAGCTCGCCGACCCCGCCGGCATCCTCGCGCAGCAGGCTCGACGCGCCCCCCGACTTGAGCTGATAGACCCGGTGCAGCGGCAGCCGCGCCGCGTGCTCGAAGACCCGCCGGCGCACCGAAACCTGCACCCACTTGCTCGTGCGGGTCGCCAGCCAGCGGCTCCAGAGCCCGACCGCCGTGCCCACCGTCGAGACGACCATCACGACCAGCACGAGCACGACCAGCCGCGTTTGCGGGTCGGTGGGCAGCGCGGCCAGGAGCGCCGGCTTCCTGGGAAGCGGCTTGCCGATCAGCACGTAATCGATGACCAGCTTGGTCGCGGCCGGCGGCACCAGCTTCAGGAGCGTGGCGAACGAGAGCAGACCGAGGGCGGCGACGAGCGTCGCGCGGCCGCCTTCGAGCGTCCGGTACAGCTCCTGGTACAGCCGCCGCAGCGAACGGTGCTGGCTCGGCGCCGGCTCGGACGACTTGCTCAACCGGGCGCGGCGGTCTTTCACATACTGGGCAAACCGCAACCGGCTCGCCAGGCGCTGATGTAACGACAAGGAACCTGGACCTCTGGAAGACGCGTTTCGGACGAATGCTCGCCGTGGCCAGTCGCTATTATAGACCGGTCATGGCTTGTCCTGGGATGCCGGGTCGTCTCGAACGCCTGAGCCACCGCGATGAATGATCCTCTGTACCGTGCGGAGATCCTCGACCACGCGCGGGCTTCGCCGTACCGCGGCCACCTGGACCGTCCGGACCTGAGCGCGACGCGGGCCAACCCCGTGTGCGGCGACCATGTCCGGCTGGAACTGGCCCTGGGATCAGACGGCCGCATTCTCGCCGTGCGCTTCGAGGGCGACGGCTTCGCCCTGAGCCAGGCCGGCGCGTCCATGCTGGCCGAGCGCATCGAGGGCCGTCCCCTGGCCGAAGCCCAACGGCTCACCACCGAGGACATGCTCGGCCTGCTGGAGGGAATCTACTTGACCCCCATCCGGGTAAAGTGCTGGCTGCTGGCCTGGCACGCGCTTCAGGACGCCCTCGCCGCCGCGGCGCGCGGTTGAGTCAGCCATCTGAGTCAGCCATCAGCCATCAGCCATCAGTCATCTGCCATCTGCCATCGATCCTCACCACTCGACGCTGCCAACAACCTTGTTCTGGATCAGGATGGTGCCCGGCGGGACATTCGAATTCGCGGGGAGGGTCGAGCCGGCGATGTACGAACGGGCGCCGATGGTCGAGTTCGCGCCGATCGTGGACTCATCGACGATGACGCCGGATTGCAGCGTGACCTTGTCGCCCAGCTTGGCCGGGGGACTGGCGGCCGGTTGGGCCGTGCCGGCGGCGGTGAGCACGGTGCTGCCCCAGACGACGACGTTGTCGCCGGCCTGGAAGTTGTTGCCGATGCTCACGGACCCGCTCACCGGGGCACGAACGACCAGGTGATTGCCCGTCTTGAGGATGGAGGAAACAATGATCGGCTGCCCCTCGTCGCCCCGGAACGAATTGGCCTGTCCGAGCCGAGGGTTGATCAGGAGCGGCACGGTGCCGAACGTCACGCCTCCCGTGGCCCGGCCGTGGAAGAGAGGGCTGGCCAGCGGGGTGGGCAGCAGGCTGGCGGTCGGGTTCACGAAACTGGGCGTCAGGGCCGAGGACCCCGCCGAGTTTGGACCCGCGCCCAGCACGGTCGAGGTGTTGCCGTTGTAGAGCGTGGTGTAATTCGCGGCCAGCGAGCTGGTGCTGCCCGCCGCGGAACCCGTCGCGGCCGTGAGCTCCTTGCCGATGGCGGTCAAATCGGCCGCCGCGACGGCGACCACCTTGCCCAGCGCCGGGTCGGACGCCTGGGCGTTGGTCGTGACGTTCTTGCCCGGGAGCACGCGGAACCCGGTGGGAACAGTCACCCCCGGACCGACCCGCGCACCGCCGAGACAATTGCCCCCGGCGCGATCGTGGCACCCTCGATGACCGCCCCAGGGCCGACGAACGTCGCCTGGGCCGCCGGACCATAGGCGCCGACGACGCTCGGCCCGCGAATGGTCGCGTTCTCGCCGATGTAGGTCTGGTCGCCGATCTGAATGCCGATGGTCCCCGCCCGGCGGCCGGGATTGGCGATGAGCTGGGCACTGTCGGCGATCTCCGTGCCCACGCCGATCTTGATGGAACCCAATGTGGCATCCAGCACCGCGAACGGCGCGACGAACCCGTTGTGGCTCACCACCACGTGGCCGCCGTTGTCAACGTGGACGGTCGGGTCCACGAAGGTCGCGAACTTGGCGATCTGCGTGATGGGCACGACCACCGAGTTGGGCCGCAGCACCTGGAAGTAGCCCGGCTGGCCAAGAATGGCCCGCAAGGCATCGCGCTGCGGGAGGGCCCGGGTGCTCAGCAGCCAGCGCGGCTCCATCTCCTCGCCGTGTGGTCGAAACGCCCGCGGATTCCGCCGCTGGGATCGGTCCATGATCGCACCGGGCCTGGCGTCTGGGGAGGTTCGTCGCGCCGCACTCCGCGCACCGCGGCCGGTCTCACCGGTCGGCGCGACGAGATACCCTCCTAAACCCATCGGCCGCACTCAGGACCGGCCTCGAACCAGGATTCCGCCGGGAGAAGCGGATCTGCCGACGGTAACGGTCCGCGCGGTTCTCCGATCCGGGAGTGACCCCGACCGGACGGCACCCCGACGGGTGGCACCGAGAAAAGCCCAGCACGCGCGGGCGCGAACTTACGATCCTATCCGATAGGCCACGCATCGGTTCTGTGACAATCCGGTTGCGGGGGGTTCGTCGCGGGAGGACGCGCCTGGGTGCCACGGGTTCCGCTTTGGGAACCCGTGTCTGCGGGCTGGGGGTCGATCGGCACGGGTTCCCAAAGCGGAACCCGTGGCACCCGACAGCCCAACGGTGGCTTGCGGCTTGTGTAGAACAACGAGGGCTGACGCCCCTGGCTATTCACTGTCGCCCCTGCGGGGCTTTCGGAACAGACTCTCAGCGTACGGGATTGCCCGGCGCCGCGGCCACGGCCTTTCCCACCGCAAAGGGTTGGCCCAGCATGGCTTTCCAGCGGTCGCGCTGCTCGGGCTTGAGCACGGCCAGGGCACGCTGTGCCAGGCGATGCTCCGCCTGGGGCTGGTCGGCCTCGCGGCGGCATGCGGCGACCGCCGCCCGGAGCGTCTGAAGCTGCTCGGGCGTCAACGCCAGGGCCTCGGCCAGACTGGCCCGCGACGCCAGGGCCGCGGGGCCTTCCCACTGGAGGTCAATCTGGATCAACCGCGTTTGTTGCGCGGCCGTCAACTCGGTGGTCAGCCAGCCGCGCTGGCTCTCGTCAATGGCCTGGCGCCGGCGACGACCTCGGGCGTGTTGGGCCGTCCCCGCAACGCCTCCGCCCGGGCGTGCAGCTCGCGGATGGCATGCTCAGCCCCGGCGATCTGTTCGGGCGACATCGCCAGGTCCGCCTGAACATCCGCCCGGCTCAACAGCAGTAGCGGGGCGGTCCGCACGCCAAGTCGTGCGTCGAGCGGGTCTTTCGGGGCCCCATCACCGGCGCGGGCCACGGCGCCCCCCAGCAACAGGAGAGCACAAATCCAGGTACGCGTCGATCCGTGACGCATGGGAAGTTCCCCGGGCGGACGAAGCTGTCGGGCCCTCGCGGACGACCGGGACCCGGGGCCTTCTTATACGTCAATGTCCCAGGTTGCGGGAAGGCCAAGCTCCCCGGAACCCGGGATGAAGTCCACTTTTCACCCTGGCCGTGGGAAACGAGCGGGGAGACGACGTATCGCCCCCTCCGCCCGATTACCGCCACCGCTCAGCGGGTGTATGAGAAGGCTCTTCTGTGTAGCGGCGGCCGTCCCGGCCGCTCCGTGTCCCCGAGATCCGGAGCGGCCGGGACGGCCGCCACTACACAGACACGCCAGTCCGTATCCTTTTCGTACACCCTTTTCAGCGTGCGCGAACGCGGGGGCGTGGCGCCGCTTTCTTGCTCGCGGTGGTATCGTCGGCAGAGGAGGCCGCCGCGTTGGCAGCAGGCGCGGCAGCCGGCCCCGGGGCCGCGCCACCGCTGCCGTCATCCGCGGCGGGCGCCGCGGCCGGAGCGGCCGGAGCATTTCGCCCCTGGCCGCCAGGACCGCCCTGACCACCCCGACCACCCGGACCACCCGGACCGCGCTGCGCGACCGCGTCGAACAGCAGCGTCAGGTCGAACGGCTTGCCCAGCATCTTGTTGAAGTTTTCCTTCTGCCGCTTGGTGAGCTGCTTGCCGATCTTCGCCTCGGCGGCCTTCAAGAGCTGGTCTTCCTTCTCACCGGCCTGTTGCATTTGCTGGGCCACGACGGCGGGGTCCGGCCGGCCCGTCGGCGTGGCGTTGGGGCCGGCCTGGGCATTATTGCCAGCGGCCGCGTTCTGTCCTCCGCGAGTACGGCCGCCGCCCGGCCCCCCGTTTCCAGCGGCCGCCGGACCGCCACCCGGCCCGCCGCGATTGCCACGCATGGCCGCGAACATGGCCTGCATCTGCGTGCGCAAGGCGTCGTTCATCTCCTGCACGACCTGCTGGGCGATCTGGAGCTGTCCCTCGGTCATGTTCAGCGCTTGTGCGACCGGCTCCTTGGCGACGGCCGTCGGGCCTTCGATCTGCAGGTCGATCTCTTCCAGACGCTTGAGCTGCGCCTTGGTGAGGATCTTCGACGCGTTCTGCTCGCTCTGCTGATTCAGCACTCCCACCTGGGACTGGATCTGCTGGAACATCGCCGCCCTGGCGGCGGGATCGAGCTGAACACCTGGTCCGCCGGGGCCGCCGGGACCACCACCACCGGGACCGCCACCACCGGGACCGCCACCACCCCGGTTACCCCGGCCACCCCGACCACCACCGCCGGGGCCGCCACCAGCGGCGCCGCCACCAGCGGCATTTCCCCCCTGAAACATGCTGCGGAACATGTCGCGCCGTTGCTGATTGGTGTCATCGGCGGACTTCTTGAGTTGATCCAACTGCCGCTGGTTGACGCCCAGCTCCGCTTGCAGGGCCTTCGAGTCCTGCAACAGGCTGAGCATGGCGGCCAGTCCGCCACCGCCGCCGCCACCGCCGCCACCACCGCCCCGGCCGCCGAAGCCCTGGCCGCTGATCCGCTGCCGCAGCCGGCGCTTCTGCGTGGCCGGGTCCTGGACAGGCGAGGGAGGCTGGCCCGGCTTGGTCTGGGCGCCCGCCTGGCCGGGAATGGCACCAGGACCGGGCTGAGTTGTCGCGCGAGGCGTAGCAGGGGCCTGCGCCAGGCAGAAAGCGGCTACCGTCAGAACCAGACTCGATGCCAGAATCGGCACTCGGACAAGGAAATGAGTCATTGCTGTCCTCCACGATCGTCGGTTGGGATGCGTCGCGAGGGAGGGGGGATGGCCGCCGCCGTCGGCCTCGACGCGACTCGCCAGCAGCGCATAATGACACCATACTTCCGCCTATAGGCGACATACAACACCCGTCCGGCCCGATCTTTCGGCGGGATTTCCCTCAAGGCGGCATGGGTGCGGGGCTCACGATCGCATCCCGTGGTGCGACCAGAGCCAGACCGCCAGCGCGGCCAGCACGCCGAGCGTGACGATCCGGACCACGATCCGGTACGCCACGAACCGGTGACGGAGCGCCGGCTTGGTCTCGCCCGCCGCGCCGTAACCTCGTTCCAGGCTGGTCAGAGTGTTCATCCCCACGAGGTGCACGAGGATCACGACCAGGAACCCGAAGCCCTGCTCCAGCCAGGCGCGTACCGGCACCGGCGGCAAGCCCGGGGACCAGCGGCCGGGAGTCGTCAACGGTCGATCGGGCTGATACACCACCAGTTGGACCCCCCGCCGGGCCTGTTCGACGCCAGCGCGGGCGCGCACGACCAGGGGCACGGGCCGCGGCGTGCCGGCACGGCGTGCCGCGAATCTGTCCCGACGCCGCGTCCAGTTCCAGACCCTCCGGCAGCCGGCCCTCGACCGACCAGCGCAGCGGTCCCTTGGCTCCGGCCGCCGCCAGCGCCACCGCATAGGGCCGCCCCGCGATCGCCTCGGGGAGCTGCTCGGGTGTCACGATCGCCAGTGCCGGCGCCTCTGCCGGGTCGGGACGCTCGTTCTTCGTCACGTCCACCGCGCGGGATCAGGGCCATGATGACCATCGTCAAGAGGAGGATGAACAGCAAGGCCCCGGTGAGCTTCGTGACCACGACGGCGACGAACGAATCCTCGCCCGACCCGCCAAACTCCATCCCGGCCGATCCGCCCCGACGTGTGTGGCGCATGGTTGAGGCCCTTTCGGTGGGTGGGCACCGCCCACCTTGCACGATGGCTTCTCCGGGTGGGCCATGCCCACCCTACGGTGAACTCACGCCGCGATATCCTCGGACGGCGACCCGTTGTAGACGGGTAGGATTTTCTTGACGATGCTGCGATACAACGCGTTGCCCTGCTCCATGCTGACGTTCAGCATGTCGAGCGCGTCCTTGAGGCTGTCCAGGGTCCGCGCGAACTGCTCCTGGGTCACGCGGCTGTTGCGCTCGAAGGCCTGGGCGAACTGGCCGGCCAAAGACTCGATGCCGGCGCAGGCGCGGTCCAGGCCGCGCCGGAGCTGCTCGAGCTGCTCGTCGGGACCGGCCTCGGCGGCCAGGGCGGTCTCGATCCGGTTCAGGGCGGCCAGGGTCTTGCGGGCGAGTTCCACGGTCTGCGACAACGCTTCGAGATGACCGCCCGCGCGGCCCATCGCGTCCGCGCCGCGTTGCAAGTTGGCCAGGGCGGGCGGCAGGCGGTCCATGGCCTCGGCGAACCGGCCGACCAGGGGGGCCAGCCGCTCGGTGAACGTGCCCAGCGCCTGCTCGATGCGCTCCAGTCGCGGCGCCAGCGCCGCCAGCTCGCCGGCCGAGGCCTCGGGGCTGGCCACGCGCGGCAAGACGTGCTCGACAATCCAGCGGTCCACCCGCGCCAGCATCTGCTCGGAGCGCTGATGCACCAGGGTCTGCACGAACATCAGGGCGGCACTCAAAAAGAGGGCCAGCAGGGTGCTGTCGAAGGCGATCTGAAGGGCCGAGGTCACGCCCGTCAGGTTGGTCAAAAACCCATCCAGTTCCTTGATCTGCGGCAAGACCTCGCTGATCTTCATGAGGGCCTTGCTGATCCCCTCGACGGTGCCGATGAAGCCGATGATGGGCAGCAGGTAGAGAATGTAGCGCGTGACGGTGAACTGGCCGTGCGCCTGCTCCTGATCGAGCGCGCTGGCCTCACGATTGAGCTCCATCAACTGGGACAGCGTGGAGCGGCCCGGCGCCTGGGCGATCAAGCCGCGAAGGCGCGACGGCAGGAGGCGGGAATCTCCCGGGACGATGGCGCCGGGGTCATCCAGAAACGTGGCGGCCTGGTCGCACGCTCTCTCGTCCTTCCAGAGTCGCAGCAGCTCGCGACCGAGCAGCAGGACCGCCAGCAGGTAGATCGAGGTCCCGACGTACTGCTCCCAGCCGCGCTCGAACATGAGCGTCGGGTTGGTCACCATCAACGCGATGGGGAAGGCGAAAGCCAGCCCCAGCATGACCAGCGTGCCGGGATAGATCAGCCGGGAGCGGTGGTGGACGCTTCGAGACATGGGCGAGCCCCTCCGTGGGCGTGGTCGGGCCTACTATTACCCCGGCAAAGAAGATCCTCCTGTAGGTCGGACAATCCTGTCCGACAGGCCGGGGGAGTCGGACAGGATTGTCCGACCTACTTTCTTGCCGGGGTAATATCCCGACCCAGTCGGCATGATATGGAGAATCGGCACGACCGGCAGACAGCTTGAGGACCGGCGGGATCATCCGGAGCGGGCCTTGTTCCGGAAGCGGAAATCGCAATACGCGGCCCCTTCCATGATGGTCTGCGTCCGGGTCAAGGCGATGTCCGGGCTGAAGCCTTCGGCCAGCGTGAAGTCGCGGACGCACGAGAGGCTCGATCCCAGGTCGGCCAGGCCCAGGGCGCGATACATCTCGGCGTAACGACAGCGCGTGACGTTGAAATCGAGCCGGTCGGCGCTTTGTTCCAGCACATCGAGTTCCAGGGCCCCGCCCTCCTTCCAGCGCTCCAGGCACGAGGCGAAGGCCGCCAGGCTGACTTCGCCCAGTTCTCGCGCCAGCTCGGCGCCGGCTTGACGGGCCAGGTCGGCGATGACGCCGCGCAGAAGCGCGATCGTCTTCTCCCGCCCCAGCTCGCGCTCGAACGCCCGGATGAGCGGCCCCACGATGCGGGCCTCGATCTCCCGCCGCTGCAACAAGTTCAGCCGCGCTGCGGCGGGATCGGCGGACATGGGGATTCCTCGTGCTCGGGACTCGTGCGGGCGTCTCACGTCATTGTATGTGCGAAGGAACCGACCCGGCGTCAACGCCGGGCCGAAGAGCCCAGCAAGCCCGGTAAACCGGGCTGGGGAATGGGCATGATGAACGCGTGGTGTTCCGCCCGGTTGACCGGGCGCTCTGCGCAGCGGTCATAGGCCCGGCGTTCACGCCGGGTCGGGCCGGCCTGACCCGGCGTCAACGCCGGGCCGAAGAGGGCCGAAGCCCGGTGAACCGGGCTGGGGAATGTGCATGATGAGCGCGTGGTGTTCCGCCCGGTTGACCGGGCGCTCGCGCAGCGGTCGTAGGCCCGGCGTTCACGCCGGGTCGGGCCGGCCTGACCCGGCGTCAACGCCGGGCCGAACAGCCCAGCAAGCCCGGTAAACCGGGCTGGGGAATGGGCATGATGAGCGCGTGGTGTTCCGCCCGGTTGACCGGGCGTCCGCGCAGCGGTCATAGGCCCGGCGTTCACGCCGGGACGCTCGGAACCCGGCGTCAACGCCGGGCCGAACAGCCCCAGCAAGCCCGGTAAACCGGGCTGGGGAATGGGCATGATGAGCGCGTGGTGTTCCGCCCGGTTGACCGGGCGCTCCGCGCAGCGGTCGTAGGCCCGGCGTTCACGCCGGGACGCTCGGAACCCGGCGTCAACGCCGGGCCGAACAGCCCAGCAAGCCCGGTAAACCGGGCTGGGGAATGTGCATGATGAACGCGTGGTGTTCCGCCCGGTTGACCGGGCGCTCCGCGCAGCGGTCATAGGCCCGGCGTTCACGCCGGGTCGGGCCGGCCTAACCCGGCGTCAACGCCGGGCCGAAGAGGGCCGCAAGCCCGGTAAACCGGGCTGGGGAATGGGCATGATGAACGCGTGGTGTTCCGCCCGGTTGACCGGGCGCTCCGCGCAGCGGTCGTAGGCCCGGCGTTCACGCCGGGTCAGGCTTTTCCCGTTGCCTCCCGTCAACCCCCGTTGCAACAGGCACAGCCCCGCCACCCCGCACGTTGCACGCATCTCCCATCCCCGCCCAAACCCGCAAAACCGGAACTCGCCCAGCCGATTCCTCGCCTTTTTCCTTGAGTCCATGCCCCCAAGCCAGATAGACTGAATCTTGCCCAGGCGGATCAAATTACCTATATTAACAGAATCTGGTCCCCTGCGCGTTTTCTTCGCGCTCTTCCTCCCAGTCTCCTTATTCGGGCCCGAGTGTGCTCGGGGGCGATCGGGGTGCGCTTCTGGCCACCGTCACGGTGCGGCGGAAGTGTGGGCGGGGGATGTGCGCCCCGAGTCGGGCGCGAATGTGCGGAGGGATCTGGACCCGCGCGGCCGGAACCGGGCGCACGGGTCCCCGACGGCGACCTAGACCACTGGAAGGGGAAGGATCAATTTGTCGCTCAGGGATGTCGCGACCCTCTGGAACCGCAGCCATGAAGCGACTCCCGAATCGTTCGCTCCGTCCGGTCGTGAATCCGCTCGAGACGCGCCGGTTGCTCGACGGCGGCCTGGCGGGCCTCTGGCTCGGTCAGGATGGGCATGACCTGGTCGGCCCTTCCTCGCAACCCGGGCCGGATGGCATTCAGGACATCCACATCGCCCTGACCGGCCTGGCGTCGGGGCACACGGTCACGTCGGCGCTGGTGACGGGGCTGGGCGGGGGGGCGTTTCAGTTCGGGGGAATCACCCATGACTGGGCGGCGGCCTTCGTGCGCTCGGGGCCGACGACCGCCGACGTGTACATCGAGCCGTACCAGGTCGAGACCGGGCGGTCGTGGACGGTCACGTTGAACTACGACGACGGCTCGACCGCCGCGGCGGATTCTGCCGGGGGCACGGCCGATCCCCACCTGCGGCTGGTCCAGACGACCCTGGGAGTCGCCTGGGACGGCCAGGACGGTCACGACCTGACCGGTCCCTCGGCCGCGGTCGGGCCGGACGGCATGCAGGATGTCCACCTGGTGCTGACCGGTCTGCGCAACGGGCTGGACGTGCAGTCGGTCCTGGTGGATGGCGTGCCCGGCATCTCGTGGGAATACGGTTCTCAATCGCCAGGCCGACGCCAACGCCGAGCTCGTGCGGCCCAATAATACGACGACGCAGGCCGATCTGTATTTCAGCCCCGATCGGGATCTGACCGGCCAGGCGCTCAGCGTCCAGGTCGTCTACAACAACGGCCAGATCGACGCCGGCGCGGTGACGGCCGGGCATACCGACCCGGCGCTGCACATGCCCGCCCCGCCGCCACCGCCGGCGCAGGTCGCGGGCGTCAGTGCCTCCTGGATCGGGCAGGACGGGCTGAACCTGGCGGGACCCGGCGACGTGCACCTGAAGCTGGCCGGTCTGCCGGCGGCCCGCACGATCACGGCCGCCGTGCTGACCGATCCGGCGGGCCGCTCGTGGGTCTATCAGAGCAGTCCCGCGGTTTTCGTCTGGCAGGACCCGTTCCCCTTGCCGCTGGGAGTGCGGCGGAACGGCACCAGCGCCGATCTGGGCTTCCCGCCGGTCCGCGCTGAAACGGGCGGGACGCTCACGCTGCGGCTGATGTTCGATGACGGCACGATGGCGCTGGTGCCGGTCGCGGGCGGAGCGGCCGATCCCAGCCTGCGCGCGCGGCGCCGGCCGCGACGAGCGTCACGGCGCATCCTGGAGACAACCTCAACGTCCTGGCCAATCAGTACGGGACGGTGCGCCTGTCGGCCGGGACATACACCCTGACCCATCCCCTGGTTTTGTCGAACCCGGTCACGATCACCGCCGACCCCGGCGCCACGCTGCTCTTCGCGCAGGACCCGAACGACGCGCCCTGGACGGCGGCCATCAAGATCCACGCCGGCAACACGACGCTCGACGGCTTCGCGGTGCGCTTCGCCGGCCCGGTGCGGTGGAACTGGAGTGTCAATTATGGGCCCGCCGTCATCGGTACGACGGATAATCTGGACCCGAACCAGGGCGGCCTGAAGGTGAACCTGGCCTTCACCCACCTGGATCTGCAAGGACCGCCCGCGTCGGGGACCACGACGTGGGAGAATGCCCCCAACCTGATCCGGCTGATCAGCGCGGACTCCGGCCGCATCGAGCAGAACACCTTGATGGGCGGCATGATCCAGTTTCTGCGCGGGCCGTGGTCGATCGTGGGCAACACCGATCTGGGCACGCCGGCCGGCACCTACAACGACGGGGTCTTTTGCGCACGACACCTACGATCTGGACCTCCGCGGCAACACGATCACCCCCGCGGCCAGCGGCGGCAAGACCTGGCGGTTCCTGGTGCTGACCAACTCGGGCTACAACGACACGATCGCCGACAACACGGTCATCGGCGTCGGCCCGCACGATGACGACACCATCCCGAATATGAACTCGAACGAGGTCGTGCTCACCGAGTCGTACCGTATTCACTTCGAAGGCGCGCCAACAGCCGTTTCGTCGGACGGGTTGATTCTTCAGATCCCGGACTTGCAGGGCTACCGCGCCGCGCAGCGGGTCGGTCGTGGCGGTGCTGGCCGGCCCCGCCGCCGGCCAGTGGCGCACGATCGCGCAGGTGATCGACGCCCACACGTTCGTGTTGTCCGCCCCGTTGCCCGCGGGCACGACCGCCCTCTCGATCGCCACCGGCTTCGTGAACCAGACTTTCGAGGGCAACACGATCGACTGCCGCGGCAGTGCGACGGCCGCCGACATGGTGCTGGTCGGCAACCACTTCGGCCTGACGGTCAAGGACAACCAAATCCTGGGCGGTCAGTCGCCGCTGAAGCTGGTGGCGTCCACCACCGAGGCGCCCGTTCAGTGGGGCTGGTCGCACTCGCCCTCGTTCGGCTCGGACGTGGAGAACAACGTCTTCGGTCCCGGGGCCGACCCCGTCTGGCTGGGCGTCGAGCGCGGTCCGTACATCAAGTCCAACCAGGGGCGTCTGTATTTCACCGCCAACGTCTCCGGCAACGTCTTCGCCCCCAGCACGGGCACGGCCTCTGGACCGGCCGCGGCCGTGCTCGGCGATCCCCTGTCGATCGACCCGGACGAGTCCGCCGTGACCTTCGTGGGCAATTCCGCCGCCGGTCCGAGCGCAACGGTGTCTGTCCCGTCGGCCAATGTCAACGGCACCGCGACGGTGGACGGCCAGCTCATTCTGTCGGCGCTGACTTCCCCGGCCCCCCTTCCCCTCCTCGCGCCGACGTCGCTGCGGCTGGTCCACGATACCGGCCGGAGCGCGACGGACAACGTGACCAGCGACGGCCATCTCCAGTTTGATCCCGTCTTGGGGGCGGCCGGCTACGAATACCAGGTCGGCGGCACGGGCGCGTTCCGACCGCTGGGAACGGCGACGAGCTTCCTGCCCGCCGGACTGGCCGCCGGGACGAACACGCTCGCCGTGCGGGCCGTCGATGCCGCGGGCACGCGCGGGCCGGTCGCCACGATCAGCTTCGTGCTGAGCACCGCGCCGCCGGTGGCTGATCCCCCGGTCCTCGATCCCGCCAGCGACACGGGCCGCTCGAACAGCGATCGGATCACGGCCGTCAAGCAGCCCGTCTTCAATGTGACCGGCGCCGCGACCGACCTGATCCAGTTGTTCCGTGGCGGCAAGCTGATTGCCTCGCGGACCGGACCGGGCCCTCTTCAAGACCCGGGCGTGTCGGCGGGCGGCTCGTATTCCTATACGCTGACCCGGACGAGCCTGGCCGGCCCGACGAGCACGAGTCGCGCCACCGTGGTGACGATCGACACGACCCCGCCCGCGGCCGTGGGCGGGCTGACCGTGCTGTCGAATGGCAAGGTGCAGTTCCGCGCCACCCAGTCCACGGACGTGTATGAATACCGCGTCGGCACCAGCGGCCCGTACCAGTCGCTCGGGAATGCCACGAGCTTCACGCCGGCGGGTCTGGTGGTCGGTCGCAACCAGGTGTACGTTCACGCCGTGGATCTGGCCGGCAACGTCGGGCCCAATGCCACGGTGGTCATCACGGTCGCGCCGCCGGCGCCGGTCACGGCCTCCTGGCTCGGCCAGGACGGCGCCGATTACGTCGGCCCGCGTGCGACGCCCGGCGGCGACGGCATCCAGGACGTCCACATCGTCATGGGCAACCTGCGCCCGGACCACGCCATCGCGTCGCTGACCATCAGTGCTATCGGGGGCGGCCTCTGGGATTACAACGTCCCGTCTTCGCGCAACTGGAGCGCGGCCCTGGTGCGCACCCCCGGCGCGACCACGGCCAACGTCTACATCCAGCCTTATCAGCGGGAGACGGGCCGGAAGTTCACCATCCGCCTGACGTACGACGACGGCACGACGACGACCGTCACGTTCACGGGCGGCGAGGCCAATCCCACGCTCCGCGTCACGCCGGTCCCCACCGTGAAAAAACCGGCTTCCGTGCTACCGAGGACGATCACCTCGATCCTGTGGTGGCGCCGTTGAACAGTCCGGTTGAGAGGTGTCACTCATTGATCATGCGCTGGGTAATCTCGCGCTCGCAGACCTTGCACCACTTCCATCGGCTCAGGCCGAGCTTCTCGTTGAGATGTTGGCTGGCGATCCGGATCGTGCGGAACCAAATCTTGGTCTCGTTCTCCGCGGCCCGGTCCAGCTTGGGGCAGCGGGCGAAGTGCAGGAGGTTGGAACCCGTGCGCAGGCGCTTGCCGTTGTTCTCAGGCATCGTGCCGTGAAAAACGTAGCCAACGGCCTCCAGGCGTGTCTCGGAAAGGTCATCCGGCGATTCAATCGTGCGCATCGACACCGACTGATCCTTAACCAGCATGGATCAATCCCCCGAGGGACACTGGAACCGTCTTCTCAGCAGGCGGTTTGTCAAAGCGTATCTATACCACTTTACGAGGAACCGACGCCGGCCGCAAGGCCAACGGCGGGAGCGTCGGTCTTGTGGACCGGCGGGACGCGGCGATAGGCTGGGAAACACGAGACTGTCGCGAGGATATCGGGTCGGTTTCGGTTTCCTTGCGGAAACGACGGCGGGTGCCACGGGTTCCGTCCGCGGAACCCGTGTCCGGGGCCATCCGGCACGGGTTCCGCGGACGGAACCCGTGGCACCCGGCGCGGAGATCGCCGTGCTGCGCGAAACGGTCAACCATCTGCGCGACCTGCCCCGGTACCGCCAGATCCTGGCGACCTTGCTGCGTTATGGGTATCGCGACGTGGTCACGGCGCTGCATCTGGAGGGCCTGGTGCGGCCCTTCGAGCGGGCCGCGCTCGGCGACGACGTGCCGCCCCAGGACCGGCCCCGGCGGCTGCGGCTGGTGTGCGAGGATCTCGGGCCGACGTTCGTCAAGCTGGGGCAGCTTCTGACTCCCGCCCCGATTTGATCCCCGAAGCCTACACGACCGAGCTGGCCGCGCTGCGGGACGACGTGCGGCCCTTCGCGTTCGTCCAGGCCGAGGCGATCCTGGCGTGCGAGTACGGCCGGCCCGTGGGGGACGTCTTCGCCACGATCGATCCCGAGCCGGTCGCCTCGGCGTCGATCTCGCAAGTGCATCATGCCGTCCTCTTCGACGGCCGCGACGTGGCCTTGAAGATCCGCCGCCCCGGCATCGAAAAAATCGTCCAGGCCGACCTCGACATCTTGAGGAACCTGGCGCACCTGATCGAGCGCCGGCTGCCCGCGCTGGCCCCGTATCAGCCGGCGGCGATTGCCCGCGAGTTCGAGCGCAGCCTCAAGCGCGAGCTCGACCTGAGCATCGAGCGCCGCACCATGGAACGCTGCCGCGGCCAGCTCGCCACGTTGCCCTATGCGCGCGTGCCCGAGGTCTTCCCGGCCTACTCGACCACGAAAGTTCTCTGCATGGAGTTCATCGACGGGGTGGGCGTCGATGACCTCGACGGCATCGCTCGCCTGGGGGTCCGTCCCGAAGACGTCGCCGTGCGCGGAGACCGCATCTTGCTCACGCAAATCTTTCACTTCGGCTTCTTCCATGCCGATCCCCACCCGGGCAATCTCCGCGTGCTCTCCGGCGGCGTGATCGTGCCCCTCGATTACGGCATGTTCGGCCAGATCGACGCCCGCGTCCGCGAGCGCATCGCCGATTTATTGATCGGCCTGCTCGCCCAGGACACCGAACGGGTCCTGCGCGCGTCGACGCGCTCGATATTCGCGGTGAGAGCGTCGATTCCAAAGCCCTGGCACGCGATGTCAGCGAGCTCGTCGCCGCCTATTCGCATCTCTCGCTCGACACGATCGACCTCGGCCACCTGCTGCGCACTCGTGACGCTGATCCGGACGCACCATCTGCGCATCCCGCCCGATCTGGTGCTGTTGATCCGCTCGCTGGTGACGATCGAGAGCGTGGGCCGCCGCCTCGATGCCCACTTCGACATCGCCGCGCAGCTTCACCCGTTTCTGCGCGAGCTGACGCTGCGACGGTTCCATCCCTGGCGGCTGCTGGGCCAGACGGCACGCACCGGCAAGGACCTGCAGCGCATCGCCACGCTGCTGCCCGACGTGCTCAGTCAGTCGCTGGAGTCGATCAAGCGCGGCGAGCTGAACGTGCGGTTCGACCTCACGCATTTCGAGAATCTGGTCCGCCAGCTCACCCACGCCAGCCACAGCCTGGCCGCCGGCATCATCATCGCGGGCCTGATCGTCGGCTCCTCGGTGATCGTCCTCGCCGGCACCGGCTTCGTCACGCTCGGCACGCTCGGCTACATCCTCGCCGGCCTGCTGGGATTGTGGCTCCTGTGGAACATCCTCCGCGGAAGGTAGGTTTCTTGTAGGGTGCGTCAAGTCCGCGCCGACGCACCTTCTGGACCCACGCCTCGATGGGGTGGAAGAGCCGAAGGTGCGTCGCGCGGACTTGACGCACCCTACAAGGCTAATCCACGATCTCCAGAAACGTCTTTCCGAGGAAAATATAATTATTCGGTCCGACGGAAATCGGTCCGTTGATGCCGAAGACGGCGATCGCGTAGGTCTTGCCCGGCACGGGGTCGGGCAACGCGACGCGGTTCGGGCAGTTGAAGCCGGCGACGACCGTTCCGCCGGACTGGCCGACCTGGTAGGGCAGCTTGCCGTTGACCCAGACCTTGCCGTAGTCATCGACGGTGGTGGTGAAGGTGACTTTTTTCCCGGACACGCCCGCGGGCAGAGTCACCTTGATGCGGTACCAGCAGAAGCAGACGCGGCCGGTGCCGCGGCGCTGGCCGAGCGTCGTCGGATTGACGAGTTCCCAGGCGCTGTCGTCGAAATCGGGCGTTTCGGCGTGCGGGCTGATGTCGTAAGTCGTGTTCGGCGCACCGTCGGCACTTTCCACGGGATCTCGACAATCTTGGCGTTGGCGAAGCGCCACTGGCCCTGGACGGCCTGGACACCCTCCTGGGTGCGAAGGTCGATCGTTTTGGAATCGGCGGCGGCCGGTCGGGCAAAGCCCCCAAGCCACGACGCATCCCGCGGCACAGATGAGCAGCGCATGGTCTCGGCCCTGTTCGTAGGCGGCGTCCGGAGTCTTCCGACGGGCGATTCGTAATACGAGACAGTCTCAGGGTAGGCTTCAGCCTGCCAATCCCATTTCCGTGGGATTCAAATGGGATTGGCAGGCTGAAGCCTACCCTACGAGACTCAGTCATCAGGCATTCGACATTTCCGTGGGATTCGAACATGGGATTGGCAGGCTGAAGCCTACCCTACGAGACTCAGTCATCAGGCATTTGACATCGGTCTTTCTCCGCTTCAGGGTACGGAGACCGGCACGACCTTGGTCGACGGCTCGGCCGGGGCTTCGTCCCGCGCGAACGGATTCGACGGCAGTTCGCCCGCGGCCGGGGTTTCGGCCTTTGAGGGCTCGGCCGTCTTTTCCTTTTTCGCTTCGACTTGAGCGTGACCTTGCCGTCCTTGATCTCGACGCTCGCCAGGCGCCGGAGCACGCGGGCGTTTTCCTCGTTGTTGTAGGCGTCCTTCGCCAGGTTCTGGCCCCGGACGGATTTCATGAAGTCCTCGGGCACGGGCTTGCCCTTGACCTCGAGATCCTCGAGGTAAACTTGCAGGTGCCGTCCTCAAGACTGACGCGGAACGTCGCCTTGCCATTGACGTAGCGGCGGCCGAAGTGGGGCAGGTCGAAGGGATAGCTCATCTGCCCCTTGAGCTTGTCCTGGTCGATCGTCAGGGCAAACTTGCCCGCGAACTGGGGCTCGCTCTCCAGCAGGGCGTTGACCTCGTCACTGGTCAGCGTCAACGTCTCGGCCCGGCCTTCCTCGGTGGCCTTCTTGAAGTCCTGGACCCGATCCTTCAGCGCCTTGAGTTCCGGCTCCGGCAGCTTGGTCACGGGCAGCGCCATCGGCACCGTGTCGGTGTACTGCTCGACGGTCCGGCTGACGAACCGATACGCATAGAACGTCGCCACGACCGCGACCACCGCCACCACGGCCGTCAAGACCACGGCGATCAGGCAGCCGTAGTAGAGGCATCCGTGCTCGTCCCGGACCCGGTCCCTGCGCGGCGGTGGTTCGGGATAGTAGAGAGAATCTTCGCCGCCCATCGTTTGACCCTCCTCGATCGGTTCTCGGCCCGTTACGTGTCTGGTCTGCGGCTGCGATGCCGTAACGGGCCCCCTGGGGCCGCTCGTCGTGGGGAAAAAAACACGGCCCATGTTGGCAGGGTATTCGCTAGCAACGCGCGGTTATTCCGACGGTCCGCCCACGGGTTCGGCCTGTGCCGCTCCGGGGGATTCGCGGGGCCGGGGCAGGATGGAGCCGAGCTGTCGGGCACACGCGTCAGCAATTCGGTAAGCTGGAAGCCGCGATAGGGCTGGGTCACGGCCGGCTGGCCGTCCTTGGAGGCATTGGCCACCCAGAACCGGGTGGAGGCCGGCGCGAACAGGACGCTGTGCAGGTTCGATTTCATGGCCACGGGCAGGTCCATCAGGTGCCGGGCCGAGTCGGCGTCGAAGGTGCCCAGCCCCTCTTTGACGCGCGGGCCAGCTCCTTGTAGCGATCGCCGGCCGAGAGCACCACGGCATTCGGAACCGCCTCCGGCAGAAGAGGATGCGTCTCGCCCATGCGGATCACGCCGAAGGCCGCGTGCGAGGCTTCCATGCCGACCGCCTGGCCGGTCTTGCCGTCGGAGATCACGTAAAACCTCTGGCAGGTGCGGGGATGATCGCGAAACACGGCGATGGCCGCGTCGAGGTCGCCGGCCTCTTCGAGGGCCATGCGGAGCAAAAACACCATGGGCATGCCGGCCCACTGGCCCAGGCCGCCGCGCCCGCCCATCTCGCCGATGGCGACCTGCCGGGCGTTCATGCCGGTCGCGCTGCTTGCCGACGAACCCCGCGTAGGTCACGTTCACGAACGGAATCCGGCCCGAGGGCTGGGCGATGAGCACCACGGCGTGCTCCTGGAGCCGCCGGCATAGCCGTAATCGAGGATGCGGCCGTGGTACAGCGTGCCGTCCT